>NZ_JASZYK010000002.1 GCF_030317035.1 Variovorax sp. J22G73 | reverse complement strand
CTTGTCGGCCTCGTCGAGCGCGGCGTCGATGCCCACGCCGTAGTAACCGACCGCGGCGTCCGAGTCGGTGCGGCAGGCTGCCAGATAGGCCAGCTTGCCGCCGAGGCAGAAGCCCAAGACGCCGACTTTTTTCCCAGGCACTTCGGCACGCGCGCGCAGCACATCGATGGCGCTCTGCATGTCCGCCATGCCCTTGGCTTCGTCGAAGCCGCCGTAGAGCGCGAAGGCGCGCTGCCAGTCGGCCTCGCTGTAGCCCAGCTCCACATCGGGCTCCTGCCGCCAGAACAGGTCGGGCACGAGCGCGACGTAGCCTTCTTCGGCGTAGTAGTCGGCGATCTCGCGCATGGTGTGGTTCACGCCGAAGATCTCCTGCGCGATCACCAGGCCGGGGCCGCTGCCGCTCTCGGGCAGGGCAAGGTAGCCGCGAAAGGTGCCGCTGCCATCGGCAGCCTGGATCTGGATGTACTGACCGGTCATCGTGGGGGTCTCCAAGTGGGGTGATTCAGGGAGCGTTCGTATTCAACAAGGATAATCCGCGCCCATGGAAATCATCAGCTTTCTCGTCGACTTCATCCTTCATGTCGACAAACACCTCGAGGCCTTCGTCATTGCCTACGGCCCCTGGGTCTATGCGCTGTTGTTCCTCATCGTCTTCGTGGAGACCGGCGCGGTCGTGATGCCGTTCCTGCCGGGCGACTCGCTGCTGTTCATCGTGGGCGCGCTGTGCGGCGCCGGGCTCATGAACTACCCGCTGGCCTGCGGCATCCTGATTGCGGCGGCCATTCTGGGTGACCAATGCAACTACTCCATCGGGCGCTACTTCGGGCCCAAGGTCTTCCAGTGGGAGAACTCGCGCTTCTTCAACCGCAAGGCCTTCGACCAGGCGCACGGCTTCTACGAGCGCTACGGCGGCATCACCATCATCCTGGCGCGCTTCATGCCCTTCATTCGCACCTTCGCGCCCTTCGTGGCCGGCGTGGCCGAAATGAGCCGCGCCAAGTTCACCATGTTCAACGTGGTGGGCGCGCTGATCTGGGTGCTGGGCATCGCGACGGCGGGCTACTTCTTCGGCAACCTGCCGTTCGTGCGCCAGCACCTCGACAAGATCATCTGGGCGCTGATCTTCGTGCCGGGCCTGCTGGCCATCTTTGGCGCGTGGCGCGCGTCGAAGGCCGAGAAGGCGCGCACCGCGCAGGCCTGAACTTCTTACTTCACAAAAGAAAAAGCGCGCCCTGGTGGCGCGCTTTTTCGTTCAGGCTGGGTCCAGGCCGAACAGCGATCAGTAGTTGGGGCCGTTGCTCGGGTAGTAGCCGCTGCCCTGCGGATAACGCTGGCGGTTGTAGTTGCGTTCGTCGGCATTGCGGCCGACCTGGTTGCCGATGATGCCGCCAATGGCTGCACCACCCACCGTGCTGGCAGTGTTGCCGCCGATGGCATTGCCCACCAGCGCACCGCCCACCGCACCGACGCCAGTACCGAGGTTCTGGTTGGGGCCGCTTGCGCAGCCTGCGATCGTCATGACCGAAGTGGCTGCGGCTGCAGCGATCCAGAGACGTGTGTTCATGATGTCCACCTTTCGAAGAGTGATGGGTCATCATGTTCAAAACCCGCTCGCTCCCTGTGTAGGAGCCTGCCGCGCCTGCCTGTGCGGACACATGGGCCGCCCGGCGTGGGACATCAGGGCGCTGCGACTGGCGCTGTGACTGGCGCCGTGGCTTTACAAAGCAGCCCGCTATGGCTCGGCGCCAGAGCGGGCTTCGAACTTCAGAGCTGCCGGCTGCGCGCGAGCGGCGGGTTCTGCGCAAAGTAGCGCTGGATGCCGCGCATCAGCGCGTCGGCCAGGTTCTCCTGGTAGTCGACGCGGCGCAGGTTGGCCTCTTCTTCGGGGTTGCTGATGAAGGCGGTTTCCACCAGCACGCTGGGAATGTCGGGCGCCTTCAGCACCGCGAAGCCGGCCTGCTCGACCTGGCCCTTGTGCAGTCGCGCGCCGATGCCCTTGATTTCGCCGAGCATCGCGCCGCCGAGCTTCAGGCTGTCGTTGATCTGCGCGGTGGTGCTCATGTCGAGCAGCGCGCGCTGCACCTGCGCCTCGTGGCCGCCGACGTTCACGCCGCCCACCTTGTCGGCGTCGTTCTCTTTATTTGCCATCCAGCGCGCTGCGCTGCTGGAGGCGCCGCTCTGGCTCAGCGCGAACACGCTGGCGCCGCGCGCGGCGGGCGTGGTGAAGGCGTCGGCGTGGATGCTCACGAACAGGTCGGCCTGCACGCGGCGCGCCTTCTGCACGCGCACGCCCAGCGGCACGAAGAAGTCGGCGTCGCGCGTGAGAAAGGCGCGCATCGGGTTGCCGTTGACGCTGCCCGCGTTGATGCGGTCGCGCAGGCGGAACGCCACCTGCAGCACGATGTCTTTCTCGCGCGTGCCGCTGGGGCCGGTGGCGCCGGGGTCTTCGCCGCCGTGGCCGGGGTCCAGCGCCACGATGATGATGCGGTCGGTGCGGCTCGCGGTGGCGGTGCCGCCGCCGCGCGCCACCGGAGGCGGTGGTTGCACGGGCCTGCTGGGCGCAGCGGCCACCACGGGCGGCACGGGTGCGGGCACCACGAGCGCGGGCGCCGCGCGGTCGGGGCCCGATACCACCGGCGGTGGCGGCGCGGGCGGGCCGGGGCGCATCGATTGCTGCGCCATCAGCTCGCCCAGTGCGTCGACCGTGGGGGCGGGCGAAGGTTGCGGCGTGTTGCCCGCCACGGCAGGGGCGTTGGCGTTGCCGCCGGCGGTTCGCGGCGCGTCGCGCAGGCGCTCGGCAATCAGCGCTTCCATCGGGTCGATGGCCTGCTCGGGGTACAGGTCGAGCACCAGCCGGTGCTTGTACGCGGCCACGGGTGCGAGCGAGAACACCTGCGGCACCACGGCCTGCTTCAGGTCGAACACGATGCGCACCACCTTCGGCGCGTACTGCCCGACGCGCAGGCCGTTGATGTAGGGGTCGCCGGGCTTGATCTTGCCGACCAGCTCGCGCAGCTCGGGGTTCAGGTCGATGCCCTCGATGTCCACCGCCAGCCGCGGCGGGCTGCCCACCACGAGCTGCTGCGAGTTCAGGCGCGCGTCGGACTCGATGGTCACGCGCGTGTAGTCGGCCGCGGGCCAGACGCGCACCGCGAGGATGCTGGCGCCGCGCGCGATCTGGTGCACGCCGAGCATCAGCGCGATGCTGCCGCCCTGCAGCAGCACGCGCCGTTTCAGTCCGGCCGCCTTCATGCGGCGATGCGCGCCAGCAGATCGCTGCCGCGAGGGGTGTTCGCGAGGAGGGTCACGCTGCGTGTGTCGTCGGTCATTGCTTCTATTTTAATAGCGAGGTCAGCCGGCGGGGTACGGCCCGCGGCGTTGTCAGGCCACTCGGCGAGCTTGAGGCCGGGGCCCGCGAAGATGTCGCGAAAGCCCGCGTCGTCCCATTCGCGCGGGTCGCTGAAGCGGTAGAAGTCGAAGTGAAAGATCTGCAGGCCGTCGGGCGCCTCGTGCGGCTCGACCACGGCGTAGGTCGGGCTCTTGATGCGCCCCGCGATGCCCAGCGCGCGCAGCAGGTGGCGTACGAAAGTGGTCTTGCCGGCGCCCAGGTCGCCGTGCAGCGCGATGAAGGCGTCGCGCACGGCGGGCGCGCCCGCCAGCGCGCGCGCCAGGGCGTCGGTGTCGTCTTCGCTGCGCCAGCGCAGGGTGCGGGTGCTCGTTTGCGTTTCTACAATCGGCAAGTGATCGTCAGCCATCCACTCGTTGTTCGTATTCAGGCCTTGGCCCGGGATCTCGGATTCTCCCAAATCGGAATCGCGGGCGTCGATTTATCGAGCGCCGAGGACGGTCTGATGCAATGGCTGGCCCATGGGTTCCATGGCGAGATGCAATACATGGCAACACACGGCACCCGGCGCGCCCGCCCGGCCGAGCTGGTGCCGGGCACGGTGAGCGTGATCACCGCGCGCATGGACTACCTGCCGCGCGACACCGCCCCCGAGTGGCAGGCCATCGAGTTCGACCGCCTCGCGCGCCCCGGCGAAGCCATCGTGTCGGTCTATGCGCGGGGGCGGGACTATCACAAGGTGCTGCGCAACCGCCTCGCCAGGCTGGCCGAGCGCATCGCCGAGGAGGTGGGCTCCTTCGGCCACCGCGCCTTCACCGACTCGGCCCCCGTGCTCGAGGCCGAGCTGGCCGCGCGCAGCGGCCAGGGCTGGCGCGGCAAGCACACGCTGGTGCTAGACCGCGACGCGGGCTCGATGTTCTTCCTCGGCGAGATCTACGTCGACATGGCGCTGCCGCCGAGCGAGCCCGTGACCGCGCACTGCGGCAGCTGCAGCGCCTGCATCGACGTGTGCCCCACGCAGGCCATCGTCGCGCCGCGGCGGCTCGATGCGCGGCGCTGCATCTCGTACCTCACCATCGAGCACAGCGGGCCGATTCCGTTGGAGCTGCGCCCGCTGATGGCCAACCGCATCTACGGCTGCGACGACTGCCAGCTGATCTGCCCCTGGAACAAGTTCGCCAAGAAAAGCACGCTGCCCGACTTCGATGCGCGCGAAGGGCTCACCGGGCGCACGCTGGCCGAGCTGTTCGCGTGGACCGAGGAAGACTTCCTGCGCCGCACCGAGGGCAGCCCGATTCGCCGCATCGGCCATGAGCGCTGGCTGCGCAACATCGCGGTGGCGCTGGGCAATGCTGCGCGGGCGGGGGAGGGCGATGCGCACGAAGCGCTGGCCACGCGCGCCACGCACGACAGCGAACTCGTTCGCGAGCATGTGGCCTGGGGCCTGGCGCAACAGGCCGCGGACCTGGCCTGAGCTTTCCGCCGGCCAGGCAATCGAAGCCACCAGGCCATCACGAAAATCACACCGGAAGAATCTCGCGCACGCGCTCCCAAGGCCGGCACATCAGCGTGCCGCGCGGCGACACCACGATGGGCCGCTGCAGCAGGATCGGGTGCGCGACGATGGCGTCGAACAGCTGGTCGTCGCTCAGCGCCTCGTTCGCCAGCTTGAGTTCTTCGTACGGCGCTTCCTTCGTGCGCAGCAGGTCGCGCGGGCCCAGGCCCATCGCCTTGGCGAGCTCGCGCAGCTTTTTCTTCGAGGGCGGTGTTTCCAGGTACAGCACGATCTCGGGCTCCACGCCACTCTCGCGGATCAGCCCCAGCACGTTGCGCGACGTGCTGCAGTTGGGCTTGTGGAAGATGGTCATCGGGTAGGCGGTGGTGGGGGTGCGTGCGGTCATGGCCGGGATTATCGAAAAAAAGCCAACGCGCGCTCATGCGTTGCCGTCTTCCCACCCGGGCACGAACGGAAAACGCGCGGCCCAGAACGCGGCGAGCCGCGGGTCGGCGTCGACCCGTTTCACCACCTCGGCCATGCGCGGCGCCTCGCGGTAGAAGCGCGTGCGGCATGGCGTCCAGCGCGACATCACCGTCACGTACAGGTCGAGCACGCTCAGCGTGTCGCCGAGCAGGTAGGGCGAGGGCGCGCCGATTTGCGCGCCATCAGGTGCCAGCAGTGCGCGATGCGCTCCGCGCTGCGTTCGAGCATCGCGGGCTGTGCCGCGGGGTCGGGCACGAGGCGCGACGGGTCGTCGCGCACCCAGAAGAGCGAGTAGATGGCGGCCGGCAGGTAGACCATCCAGCGCAGGTAGCGCGCACGCAGCGGATGGTCCGGCGCGGGGCACAGGCCGGCGTGCGGGTAGCGGTCGGCGAGCCACACGAGGATGGCCGCGCTCTCGGTCATCAGCTCGCCCGAAGGGAGCACCAGCGCGGGCACCTGGCGCATCGGGTTCACGCCCGACACGCGCTCGCGCTCGGCCTCGCCCTCCCAGGTGGCGATGTCGACCGTGTCGACCTGCGCGCCGACAAGCGTCAGCGCCGCGTGGACCGGCGTGGCGCCGGAGCCCGGGGCGCCGTAGAGGGTGTAGCGGTCGGCGGCGGAAGAAGGCGTGGATGAAGCGCTCATCCGCGCAGGCTACTGCAGCAGCGGGGCTGCTGTCACGCAGCCAGAAGTAACCTGCCCAGGGATTACGCAGCCAGCAGTGCGTCGACCTTGTTCAGGCCTTCCAGCGTGCGGAAGCAGGCCTCGGCCACTTCGGTGCCCTTGACCGCGAAGTGGCGGTGGAAGTACTTGCGGTGCTCCACATGTTCGTGGAAGTGGTGCGGTGTGAGCACGGCCGAGAAGATCGGCACGTCGGTTTCCAGCTGCAGCGACATCAGCGTGCTGACCACCGTGTTGGCGACGAACTCGTGGCGGTAGATGCCGCCGTCCACCACCAGCGCGCAGCCGATGATGGCCGCGTACTTGCCGGAGTTGGCCAGGCGCTTGGCATGCAGCGGAATCTCGAACGCGCCGGGCACGTCGAAGATGTCGATAAGCTCGCGCGCCACGCCGAGCCGTGCCATCTCTTCGAGAAAGGCGTCGCGGGCCTGGTGGACGATGTCGGAATGCCACTGCGCCTCGACGAAGGCGATGCGCGTGCCGCGGGGCGAGCCCGAGGCCGTGACGGCGGAAAGGGGAAGGTCGTTGATCTGACTCATGGTGTGCCTCTGGAAAGCAGGATTCCTGAATCAGGGCGCACGAAACCACAGGCCCGCCTGCGCGCCCGCAAAGCAAGGCGCGCGGGCATGCCCGCATTTCGCGCTCTCTTTCATCCGGACTGTGACCGTCGGCTTCGGAATCGCACCGAAATCTGCTGACCCTGGGGCTTGTTGCAAGCTCCAGGCGCTCGCGGGCTTGTGCGGCCTTCTTTCGAAAGAACCGCCATCACCGCCGGTGGGGAATTGCACCCCGCCCTGAGAACGCTTGTCGTCCGGCGAACCGGACCACGGCGCGATTCTAGGAGCCGCCCGCGGCGCGGCGTTGTCGCCGGCGCGCCAGACCTTCAGGCGCGCGGGGATTTTCTTCAGAAGCGGTACGTGGCCGACGCAGTCACGCTACGGCGCTGGCCGTAGAAGCAGTCGCCGCGCGTGAGGCAGGTGGTGATCTGCACCTTGTCGGTCAGGTTGCTGGCGTTCAGCGACAGGCGCAGCGGGCCGTTGTCCCAGGCGAACATTGCGTCGAACAGCGTGACCGAGGGCGTGCGCAGGGCGTCGGTGCCGTCCCACGATTCGCCCAGGTAGCGCACGCCGCCGCCCAGCGAAAAGCCCGGCACCCCGCCGATGGAGAAGCGCCGCATCACCCATGCCGAGGCCGTGTGCCTGGGCACGCCCGACAGGCGCTTGCCCAGGTCGGCGCCGTTGCTGCGCGAGACGCGCGCGTCGGTGTAGGCGTAGGAGGCAATCCAGTCCCAGTCGCGCGCGATGCTGCCCTTGTATTCCAGCTCCAGTCCCTTCACGTGCACCTCGCCGAGCTGCACGCTGTTCAGCGGATTGGTCGGGTCGGTGGTCTTGCGGTTGGTGTCGCGCAGGTCGTACAGCGCGGCCATGAACGACGTGCGCTGGCCCTCGGGCTCCCACTTCACGCCGGCCTCCCACTGCTTGCCGCGCTGCGGCTTGAAGGGCGTGTTGTTCAGGTCGACGCCGCCCAGCGGCAGGAACGACTCGGCATAGCTCAGGTACGGCGCCCAGCCGCCGTCGGCCAGGTACACCAGGCCGGCGCGCTTGGTGGTGGCCTTGTCGTCGACGGCGGCTGCCGGACGGCCTTCGGTGTCGGTGTCGGCCTTGTCGTGGCGCAGGCCCAGCAGGCCGACCCAGCGGCCGTACTTCAGCTGGTCCTGCGCGTAGATGCCCACCTGCTTCTGCACCACCGCGGGCTGGCGCGTGAGGAAGGCGGGCGGCGTGTAGTTGCCGTACACCGGCGCATACACGTCGAGCGCGCCGGCTCGGCCGCGGCCGGTGAGCTGCGAGGTCTGGTTGCGCTGGAAGTCGGCGCCGACCAGCAGTGTGTGCTCGACCCCGCCGGTCTTGAAGTGCGCCTCGGCCTGGTTGTCGACCAGCAGCATCTTGCCGGCGCTGATGGTCGAGCTCAGGTCGCGCTCGATGGTGCGCTGGTCGATGTTGAACACCGGCCGCGCCGGCCGGCCGGTGGCGCGGTTGGCCGTGAAGCTGGTGTACGCGGTGTCGTACCAGACCTTGCTTTCGGTCGAGCGCAGGTTCTGCCGCACGGTCCAGGTGTCGTCGATGCGGTGGCTGAACAGGTAGCCCAGCGAGGTGTTGCGCGAGTCGTAGCGGTCGAAGCCGGGCTCGCCGGTGAAGGTCGAGGTGGGAATCTGCCCGTAGAGCGAGGGCTGCAGCGTGCCCTGCCACGGGAAGAAGCCGATCAGCGAGCCGCTCTTGTCCTTCTGGTACGAGGCCTGCAGGGTGAGCGAGGTGTCGGTGCTCGGGCGCCAGGTGAGCGACGGCGCCACCAAAATGCGGTCGTCCGGCGCGTGGTCGACCTGCGTGCCGCTGTCGCGGTTCACGGCCACCAGGCGGTACAGCCACTTGCCCTCGGCATCGAGCGGCCCGGTGAAGTCGGCGGCCACCTGCTTGCGGTCGTGGTTGCCCGCCTGCACCTGCACTTCGCGCTGCGCCTCGGCCTGCGGCCGCTTGGACACCAGGTTGAGCACGCCGCCGATGCCGCCCTGGCCGTACAGCACCGACGAGGGGCCGCGCAGCAGCTCCACGCGCTCCAGCAGGTACGGCTCGACCTTGGTCGAGTTGTAGGTGCCGTAGGTGCGCTGCAGCCCGTCGAGGTACTGCACCGCGTCGCCGCCGCGCACCTTGAACGAGTCGACCCGGCTGTCGAAGTAGCTGGACACCACGCCGGCCGTGTAGTTGGTGGTTTCGCGCAGCGTGAGCGCGCCCTGCGCTTCCATCTGGTCGCGCGTGATGACCGAGATGGCTTGCGGCGTTTCGATGAGCGGCGTGTCGGTCTTGGTGGCGGTGCCGCCGCGGCGCGCGACGAAACCGGTCACCGGGCCGGTGGCGGTCTCGCCCGAATCGCTGGAGACCGTGACCGTCGGCAGCGCCCTGCGCGGCTCGCCGGACTCGTCTTTTTCGTCGGCGTAGGCGGGCACGGCGGCGCTGAGCGCGACGGCGGTTGCCGCGAGCGTGGCGCGGCGACAGTGAGAAACAGATGAAAGGGCCGAAAGCGTTGAAAGGCGCCACTTCGGGCGACGGGTGTTCGATGTCATGTGCAGCTTCTCCTGGTCCTGCGTCAAAAGGGGCGGGGAGTGGCTGCGGCGCGCGTCGGGGCGCGCCATGGCTTCTCGGTTCGGGTCCGAGCGAACGCATCCGGCTGCTCGCCTGGTGCCGGCGGCCGATGATGTAGATGGTCTGTGCGTTGTCGGGTGCAGCCGTTGCGGCTGCGGTCTTCGTTCCTTCGAAGACGGCTGGCGCGCCCGTGGCGGGCGGCTGGCTGAGCGGCGGAATTATAGGAGCGGCGGGCGGGCTTCAGCGCCCCGAAAGAAACTGCGTCATGCGCTGCAGCTCGTCGTCCAGCGCCGCGCGAAAGGCGGCGTCGCGCGGCTTCTTTTCGACGTAGCCGAAGCCGGGCGTCACCAGCCCGCCGGGCGCCGTGACGTTGGCCCAGCCGATCACGCGCTCGTGCCACAGCAGCGGCAGCGCGTAGTAGCCGAACTGGCGCTTCGGCGCGGGCGTGTAGGCCTCGAACTTGTACGTCCAGCCCCACAGCAGCTCGAAGCGGCGGCGGTCCCACACGACCGGGTCGAAGGGCGCGAGCAGGCGCACCGCGTCGTCGGGCGCATGGCGGCGCGAGGCCGGGTTTTCGTCGGCGGGCCAGTACCAGGTGGTGCCGTCGATGCGGCAGCTGGCGAGCTCCTCGCGCGCGATGCGCAGGGCCGCCTGCGTCTGCGCCGACAGGTGCGGCGCGCCGTAGCCCAGCAGCCGCACGAGGTAGGTGAGGCTCGCGGCCGGCAGCGGCGCGTACTTGCGCACCACCAGTTCGATGAGCGCGGCGGCGCGTTGCGCGCGGCCTGCGGGGCTGTCGTCGGCGCCCGCGTGCGCCACCGCCTCGTACACGCGCGTGCCGCTGTCGCGCCGCACCACGCGCAGCATGCCGCGGTAATGCATGCCGTCGAGCAACTGCGTGGTCGCGTTGCTGGAGCCGCCCCAGTAGTTCTGCACGCGGCCATGGGCGAAGTGCTGTTCCACCTGGCGCGGATGCACCTGGCCGTGCGCCTGCACATAGGCCAGCACGTCGGCGGCCTTGCGCCGCGTGGCCGCGTCCCACGCTCGCTTGGCTTCGCGCGGGTGCATCAGCGCGAGGTGTTCGCGCGGCAGAAAGCCGTAGTTGACCAGGCAGTCTTCCTCGATGGCCAGGCGCGTGTAGCGGCTTTCGAGATCGCCCGCGCGGTAGTCCTTCACGCGGTGGCGCAGCGTGAGGTCTTGCGCACGCGCCGGCGCGCGGATGGGGTCGGCCTGCACGAAGCCGAGCCGGCGGATCGCGCCGGGCAATGTCGTGGGCGTGAAGAGGGTGCGCGCGATCGCGTAGCGGCGCAGGTCGTCGAGGGTCGGGTCAGCCATGCGGCGAATTGCAGCACAGCCGGTTGTTTTTTGCTTTCGGCAGGGCCGAACGGCCGACTACCTAGACCGCCCCTAGACAGCCTGCTTGTGCCTTTCGATGCACACGCCCAGCGTCTCTTCGCCCGAACGCTGCCACCAATCGAGGTTCGAGAAAATCTCGACCTCGCTGAACCCGGCGAAGCCCGCGTCTTCCACCCACCCGCGGATCTTCTTCAGCTCGACCACGCCGTCGCCCATCATCCCGCGGTCGCTCAGCAGGTCGCGCGTGGGCGTGAGCCAGTCGCACACGTGGTACGCCAGCAGCCGCTCGCGACCGGCGCGCGCAATCTGCTGCTGCAGCTTCGGGTCCCACCACACGTGGTAGATGTCCAGTGCCACGCCCAGCATGCCGCTCCTGCCGGCGTCGAGTTCGTCGCACAGGTCGAGCGCGTGCTCCAGCGTGTTGATGCAGGCGCGGTCGGCCGCCTGCATCGGGTGCAGGGGCTCGATGGCCAGCGGCATGCCGACCTCGCGCGCGTATTCCAGCGAGGCGGCGATGCCGTCGCGCACCTCGGCGCGCGCGCGCCCGATGTCCTTGTACGCCACCTTGCCGTCGAGCGCGCCGGGCAGCGCGCCGACCACCAGCACCAGGCAGGGCGCATCGAGCGTCTTCGCCTCGTCGATGGCGCGGCGGTTGTCGTCCAGCGCGGCCTTCAGGCCCGCCGCGTCGGGCGCCGGAAAGAAGCCGCCGCGGCAGTAGCCCGACAGGCCCATGCCGTGCGCCTTCAGTTGCTTCGCGACCTTGTCGAGGCCCACGGCCGCCACCTGGTCGCGCCAGGGGCTGATGGCACGGATGCCGCGCGCGGCGCACTGGTCGATGATGCGGTCCAGCGGCACCTCGGCGCCCGACTGCTTGCGCACCGTGGCGGTGTTGATCGACAGCCAGTCGTGGTCCTGCGAGAAATCGCGCATGGTCAGTGCCCGCCCGGCCGCCCGAAGGGCACTGGGCGCCCCTTCGGGGAGCAGCGATGCACGAAGTGATGTGCGTGAGGGTGCAGCATGACTAGCCTTCCACGCCGTGCAGGGCCAGCAGCGTCTTCATGCGCCGCACCGCCAGCTCGGGCTGCTCCAGCAGGTTGGCCGCGTCGGCCAGCCGGAACAGCTCCGCGAAATGCACCAGCGAGCGCGTGCTCTGCTGGCCGCCCACCATCGTGAAGTGCTTCTGGTGGCCGTTGAGCCAGGCCATGAACACCACGCCCGTCTTGTAGAAGCGAGTCGGCGCCGCGAAGATGTGGCGCGACAGCGGCACCGTCGGCCCGAGGATGGCGTGGAACTTTGCGGTGTCGCCCTGCGCCAGCGCGCCCAATGCGGCGCTCGCGGCCGGCGCGATGGCGTCGAAGATGCCCAGCAGCGCATCGCTCTTGCCGTGCGTCGGCACGCTGCCGAAGCCGTCGCCGGCGATCAGCTCGGCGTAGTTGAAATCGTCGCCCGTGTACATGCGCACGCCGCGGCCGTCGGCCCCTCCGGTCGCGGGCAAACGCCGGCGCATCGCGATCTCCTTGTCCTTGTCGAGCAGCGAGATCTTGATGCCGTCGACCTTGTCCGGATGCGCCGCGATGATGCCCAGCGCCGTGTCCATCGCCGCGTCCACGTCCTTCGTGCCCCAGTAGCCCGCCAGCGCCGGGTCGAACATGTCGCCCAGCCAGTGCAGCACCACCGGCTGCTTCGCCTGGCTCAGGATGCGGTCGTACACGCGCTCGTAGTCGGCCGGGCCCTTCGCCACGCGGGCCAGCGCGCGGCTGGCCATGACGATGAGCTTGCCGCCCAGCTTCTCGATGGCCGCCATCTGCTCTTCGTAGCCGCGGATGACGTCGTCGACGCTCTTCACGTCATCGATGTCCAGGTGGTCGGTGCCGCAGCCCGAGGCGACCAGCGCGCCGGGCGTGTCCTGGGCGGCATCGAGCGAACGGCGGATCAGCTCCAGCGAGGTGGGCCAGTCCAGCCCCATGCCGCGCTGCGCGGTGTCCATGGCCTCGGCCACGCCCAGGCCCAGCGAGAACAGGTGGCGGCGGTAGGCGATGGTGGTGTCCCAATCGACCGCTGCTTGCAGCCACGGGTCGACGGCCGCGAGCGGGTCGGCCACCACGTGCGCGGCGGAGTAGGCGATGCGGTCGAACTCGACGCCCGCGTTGGGCTTCACCGGCGCGGTGCCGCGCAGCGCATAGGGCGCCAGCGTGCCGCCGGTGGTGGGGAGGGTCAGCGACAGTGCCATGGTCGCCTCACACCTTCAAAGGAGACACATCGACCCAGCGGCGGTCCTTCCACGACTCGAGCGCGGCCTCGACCAGCTGAACGCCCTTGGCGCCTTCGGGCAGCGTCCACTTGTAGGGGGCGTTCTCGACCACGTGGCGAATGAAGTGCTCCCACTGGATCTTGAAGCCGTTGTCGTACACCTGCGAGTCCGGAATTTCCTGCCACTGGTCGAAGAAGTTCATGGTCTGCTTCTCGTCGGGGTTCCACACCGGGCGCGGGGTGGCCACGCGCGACTGGGCGCGGCAGCTCGACAGGCCCGCCACCGCGGAACCGTCGGTGCCGTCGACGTGGAAGGTCACGAGGTCGTCGCGCCGCACGCGCGTCACCCAGCTCATGTTGAGCTGCGCGATGACCGGCTCGCCGTTGTGGCCGGTGAGCTCGCAGGTGGCATAGGCGGCGTCGTCGGCGGTGGCTTCATACGGCTGGCCCGCTTCGTCCCAGCGCTTCGGGATGTGCGTGGCGCCGATGCACGACACCGACTTCACCTCGCCGAACAGGTTGTCCAGCACGTAGCGCCAGTGGCACATCATGTCCAGGATCATGCCGCCGCCGTCTTCCTTGCGGTAGTTCCAGCTCGGGCGCTGGATGGGCTGCAGGTCGCCCTCGAACACCCAGTAGCCGAACTCCAGGCGCACGCTGAGCATGCGGCCGAAGAAGCCGGCGCGGCGCAGCATGTCGAGCTTGCGCAGGCCGGGCAGGAACAACTTGTCCTGCACGGCACCGTGCTTCAGGCCCGAGCCTTCGGCCAGGCGCGCGATCTCCACGGCTTCGTTCAGGTTGGTGGCAATGGGCTTCTCGCAGTACACGTGCTTGCCGGCCCGAATGGCCTTGGCCAGCAGCGTGGGGCGCATCTGCGTGGTGCCGGCGTCGAAGAAGATGGTGTCGTCCGGGTTCTCCAGAGCCTTGTCGAGGTCGGTGCCCCAGCGTGCGATGTCGTGCGCCTTGGCCAGCGCTTCCATCTTCTCGGCGTTGCGCCCGATGAGGATCGGGTCGGGCATGACCTTGTCGCCGTTCGACAGCGTCACGCCGCCTTGCGCGCGAATGGCGCAGATGGAGCGGATCAAATGCTGGTTCATGCCCATGCGGCCGGTGACGCCGTGCATGATGATTCCTAGACGTTGGGTGGCCATCGTTTTCTTCCTTGAGATGCGAGAGAGATTGCAGAGCGAAGCGCAAGGGCTTCAGTAGACGGAACGCATGGCGTCCCACGAGATGCCGGCGCCGGGTCTGCCGGTGGCAAAGCCGGGCGCGGCGGCGAGCGAGGACAAGTCGATTTGCCCGTCGCGGATGGCGAGGCGCACGGCGCCCTCGCTGAGTTCGTACAGGCCGGGGTGCAGCCTCAGCAGGGCCTGTTGTTCGGCTTGCGGCGCGGCGGCCAGGCCGTTCACGTAGTGGTGCCCGTTGCGCTCCACGTGCGACAGGCCCAGCCAAGCGACCAGCGCCAGGTCTTGCTGAACGCCGAGGCCGGCCTGCATGGTGAGGTCTTCACCTGAAAGGAAGAAGCGCGAGGAGGGCTGCTTTTGCTCGGCGGCGTTCCAGTGCGCGCAGCGCGCCGCGTTGACCACCGACTTGTAGAAGCCCTTGCAGCTCTTGCTCGATACGCCGGTGTAGCCCAGCGCGCGCGCCTGCACGAAGGCATCGAGCGTGGCGTCGGACTCGTCGACAAGCAGCGGCATGCGCTTGCCCAGCGCGGACACGTCGCGCTGCAAGGCCGCGTCGCGGCGAATCGGTTGCTCGACGAACACGGTTTTCTGCGCGAGCTTCCACAGCACGGGCGTGGACAGCATGCGGTCGAGAAACACGGCGAAGTCGTCGGCATCGGCGTACTGCTCGTTGCCGTCGAGCGTGACCAACTGCGCATGGCCGTCGATGACGCGGGAGATGCGCTGCAGCCGGTCGATGTCCTGCGCGGTGTTGCCGCAGAGCTTGAGCTTGAAGTGCGTGAGGCCGTAGCGCTTCACGGCAGCCGCGAGCGTCGTCGGCAGACCGTCATCAGGCGCATCGGTCAGCGCCTCGCTGGCGTCCATCTCGTCGATCGCGTCGGCGAGGCCTACCGTGTGGCGCGCGGCGATGCGGGTGCGCGGCGACTGCTTCGCCAGGAAGGCGGGCATGTCGAACCCTGCCAGGTCGTCGGCCAGGCCGCTGCCCGCGATGTCGATGCCGCAGAGGTTGCCGCTCATCGCCGTGGCAAAGCTCGCGCCGTGGTGCAGGCACAGCGCGTCGAGCAGGGCGCGGTCGATCAGCGCGGGTCCGTAGCTGGCGACCAGCGGTTGCAGTCCCTTGGCCTTGGCGCGCGACTGCAGCGCGGCGTAGTTCGAGGCGAAGTGCGTCCACGCGGTCTGCGCGTCGGGCTCCGCGGTGTAGGCCTCGCGCGCGTCGCGCAGGGCGAAGCGCAGCTGCTCGAAGTTCTGCTCGTTGGTGAGCGCCGGGTTCTTGTCGAACCACTTGGGCACCATCATTTCGGCGGCGCAGCCTTCGGCGGTGCGGCCGTCGGCAAAGCGGATGCGCGCCTTCACATAGACCTGCGGGCAGGCCGTGACGGTGGCCGCGCCGAAGCGAAACGGCAGCCGCAGCGTGACGTTGCGCTCCGCGAAGCGAACTTCCTCGACGTGGAAACGGGTCGCGTCCATGGGGTGCCGTTCAGTGGTCCAGGATGCCCTGCGAGAAGAAATGCGCGCGCACCAGCTTCGTGTAGGCGCCGAACTCCGGCGAGGCCATCATGTCCAGCGTGCGGGTGCGCGGCAGGTCGATGTCGTACACCGCCGCAATGGAGCCGGGCCGCTCGCTCATCACGATCACGCGGTCCGACAGGAAGATGGCTTCGGGAATGCTGTGGGTGATGAGCATCACCGTCTTCTTCGAGGCCAGCCAGATGCGCTGCAGCTCCAGGTTCATCTTCTCGCGCGTCATCGCGTCGAGCGCGCCGAACGGCTCGTCCATCAGCAGCACCGAGGGGTCGTGCAGCAGCGCGCGGCAGATCGACGCGCGTTGCTGCATGCCGCCCGAGAGCTGCCACGGGTACTTGCCCTCGAAGCCCTTCAGGCCGGCCATTTCCATCAGCTCGCGGGCGCGGGCCCGGGCGGCTTCCATGGGCAGGTGGCGCATCTCGGCCTGCAGCAGGATGTTGTCTTCCACGCTGCGCCAGGGCAGCAGCACCGCGCTCTGGAACACGATGCCCACGTCCTTCTGCGGGCCCTGGATGGGCTTGCCCGCGAGTGTGAGGCTGCCGCCGCTGATCGGCAGCAGGCCCGCCACCATCTTCAGCAGCGTGCTCTTGCCGCAGCCCGACGGGCCGACGACCGAGACGAACTCGCCTTGCCCGATGGCGAAGTCGAGCGGCTTGAGCGACTCGACCGGGCCGTCCTTGCTCTGGTAGATCTTCGAGACGCCGCGCGCTTCGATCAGGTTGACTTGGGACATGGAATGCGTGGGAGGTGGCAACGGCGAAAGGCGCGCAGGGTTCGTGATGCGGCGGTCGGGCGGTCGAGGGGTCGGGCGATCAGGCGATCGGGCGATCAGGGCAGGAAGTCCAGCGTCACGTAGTCTTCCGGCTTGCCGCGCGTGGAGGCGTCCATGCCGCCGTACTGCACCAGCAGGTCGAGCGAGTCGCTCACGTTCTTCATGGTCACGCGGTAGGGGCGCTGGTTGGCCGTTTCCTTCGTGTGGTACAGGGCCACGCTCTGCTTCATGCCGACGATGAGCGTGTCGCGCACGCCGGCCTTGGCGTTCGCCTTGAGCATGGCGTCCACGGCCGCCTCGGGGCTCTTCTCGGCGGCTTCGGCGGCCTTGGTGGAGGCGCGCATGAAGCGCTTCACCAGGTCGGGGTTCTCGGTGAGCAGGTTCTTGTTGGTGATGATGCCGGAGCTGATCTGGTTCACGCCCGAGTCGGCGAAGCGGATCGGCGTCACGGGCTTGCCGGTGGCGTCCTGCAGCTTGATGGCCTGGTCCATCACGTAGCCCAGCAGCAGGTCGGCCTGGCCGTTGGTGACCGCGTTGAGCTTGGTCTGGCCGTCGCCCGAGACGATCTTCACCTGGTCGGCCGAGATGTTGTTGACCTTCAGGAACAGCGGCCACATCTGCGACATGGAGTCGCCCGGCGTCACGGCCACGGTCTTGCCGATGATGTCCTTGGGGGTCTTGATGTTCTTCTCGGTGAAGCCCATGACCGACATCGGGCTCACCTGGAACAGCACGCCGGTCGACTTCAGCGGCGCGCCCTTGGCGGCGGCCTTGATCATGGTGGTGACGTCGATGTAGCCGAAGGTGGCCGACTTGGCGGCCACCGCCTGCGCGGTGACGGCGGAGCCGCGGCCTTCCTGGATGTCGAGCTCGATGCCTTCGTCGGCGTAGAAGCCCTTTTCCTTGCCCAGGAAGAAGGGCGCGTGCTCGCTGTACAGGTACCAGTTGAGCATGAGCGTGACCTTGTCCTTGGGCTTGTCGCCCTGGGCATGGGCCGGCAGCACGGCAAAGGTGGCGAATGCCGCGGCGGTCGACAGGGCGAGCAGCGAGGGAAGCAGTTTCTTCATGGTCTTGTCTCCGGGAGGTTGTTGGTATGCAGAAGGAACTAGAAACCGGGAACTCAGTGCGCGTGGCGCTGCGAGGCGTGCCACGGAATCATCACGCGCTCGACCAGGTCGACCGCGACGAAAAGAATGACGCCGATGCTCGACAGCACCACCAGCGCGGCGAACATCAGCGGCAGGTCGAAGTTGCCGTTGGCCACCTGCAGCACGTAGCCGATGCCCGAGTTGGAGCCGACGAATTCGCCCACCACCGCGCCCACCACGGCCAGCGTGACCGACACCTTCAGGCCGCTGAAGATCTGCGGCAACGCCTGGGGCAGGCTGATCTTGAAGAAGGTCTGCAGCCGGCTCGCGCCCATGGAGCGCGACAGGTCGATCATGTCCGGCTCGACCGACTTGAAGCCCATCACCGTGGACACCACCACCGGGAAGAAGCCCAGCAGAAAGGCGCTGATCACCTTCGGGAAGATGCCGAAGCCGAACCACACCACGAACAGCGGCGCGATCGCGACCTTGGGAATGCTCTGCGAGAACACCAGCAGCGGGTACACGTACGACTCGACCACGCGCGAGTAAGCGATGACCATGGCCATCGGAATGCCGATGAGGATGGTCAGCCCGAAACCGCCCAGCGTGGCCAGCGTGGTCTTCCAGCTTTCGGACAGCAGGCGGGGCCATTCGGCCACGAGCTGCTTCACCACCTCCCACGGCGGCGGCACCAGGTAGGCCGGAATCCTGAAGAGGCGAATCGCCAGGTCCCACAGCACCAGCAGCAGCAAGATGAGGATGAACGGGCGCAGGGCCGGGGAGAGCAGGAGCTTGCGGAACATGACGGGGGCCGGGGTTTCTTTTGCCTGTTGTTTGCTTGCTTACTGCTGCACCGAGAGGCCGGCCGCCTTCACGAGCTCGGCGTTGCTCGCGATCTCGTCCTTGATGTAGGCGTCGAACTGCGCGGGCTTGAGCGTCCAGGCGTCGGCGCCGAGCTTGGCGAAGCGCTCCTTCACCTCGGGCGTGGCCAGCGCCTTGGCCACCTCGGCGTTCAGGCGCTCGACGATGTCGCGCGGCGTCTTGGCCGGCGCCATCATTCCGATCCAGAAGTTGAATTCCGAGCCGGGCACGCCGGCCTCGGTGGTGGTGGGCACGTCGGGCAGGGCGGCGGCGCGCTTGGGCGAGCCCACGGCCAGCGCCAGCAGCTGGCCTTCCTTGATCTGGCCGATGACCGGGGCGATGGGCGAGAAGTAGTAGTCGACGCGGCCCGAGAGCACCTCGGTCACGGCTTCGCCCGAGCCCTTGAAGGGGATGTTGGTGGCGTCTATCTTGGCGGCCAGCTTGAACTTTTCGGCGTTCAGGTGCGTGGCGCTGCCCTGGCCGGCGGAAGCGAAGTTCATGCTGCCCGGCTTGGCGCGCGCCGCGGCCAGCAGCTGTGGCAGCGTCTTGATGTTCTTGCCCGGCGAGATCACCAGCGCGTTCGGCAGCGACGAGATGGGCGTGACGCCCGCGAAGTCGTGCACCGTGTCGAAGGGCAGCTTGGCGAAGGTCGAGGGGCTCACCGTGTGCGACGACGAATGGATCATCACCGTGTAGCCGTCGGCCGCCGCCGTGGCCACCGCCTGCTGGCCGATGGTGCCGCTGGCGCCGCCGCGGTTGTCGATGACCAGCGTCTGGCCCATGCTGACGCTCATCTTGTCGGTGATGGCGCGGGCAATGATGTCGGTGGTGCTGCCCGCCGCAAAGGGAACGATCACGCGGATGGGCTTGCTGGGGTAGCCGTTCTGCGCGGACGCCAGCGTGGGGAACAGCGCGGCTGTGCAGGTCAAGGCCAAGGCCGCGGTCAGCGAGGCAAGGGCGGGGGAGCGTGCAGTGCTGGCAAGAAGCTTCAAGGTTTGTCTCCGCGCGGTCGGGCCGCTTTCTTGGATCGATCAATTCACCATTGAGTGAATTATCGATTTTAGAAACGGCCGCGCCGCAGCGTCAACGGCCGCTGCCTAGTGAATACCCGCAGAGTGAGGAGAGGCGGCGCCCGGTCGGTGAGGGACGAGGGGCGCCGCGGTGCCGCCTTCAGTGCAGCACGTAGCCCAGCACGAGGTCGGTCATGTGCGACAGGCGTTGCGCCATCGCCTTGGGAGCCCGCAGGTCGCGCCCGAAGATGGCCGACAGCGTGTGGTTGTTCGACAGGTAGAAGTAGCAGAGTGACGCGATGGAGATGTACAGCTGCACGGGGTCGACGCCGGCGCGGAACAGGTTGTCCTTCTTGCCGCGCTCCAGCACGGTGTCCAGCAGCTGCACCAGCGGCGAGTTCATTTCCTGGATGCGCTCGGAGCGCTTCAGGTGCGCCGCGCAGTGCAGGTTCTCGCTGTTGAGCAGGGTGATGAACTCCGGGTGCTCGAGGTAGTAGTGCCAGGTGAAGGACACCAGTTGGCGAATGGCCTCGACCGGCTCGATCTCGTCGAGGTGCAGGCGCTGCTCGGCCTCGCGGATGTCGGCGTAGGTGCGCTCCAGCACCGCCAGGAACAGGTCGTCCTTGCTGCCGAAGTAGTAGTAGATGAGCCGCTTGTTGAGGCCCGCGCGCTCGGCGATGCTGTCCATGCGCGCGCCGGCCAGGCCGCGTGCCGAAAACTCGTCGCGCGCCGACGCGAGGATGGCGAGCTGCGAGCGATCGGCATCGCGCGAACGGGGTTCGAGCACGTCGATGGTGTCTGCGGGATTGCCGGCAGGGCTGGCTTGAGCGGTGCGGTCCTTGGGAGCCTTCATGGCGAGAATTTAACCAATTGGGGAATTAACGCAAGGCGCGAAAGGCGGACGCACATAATTGCCGAAGACATTTGCAGCTGAGGTTCTACTTCTCATGAGTACATCACA
This sequence comes from Variovorax sp. J22G73, assembly GCF_030317035.1. Taxonomy (GTDB): domain Bacteria; phylum Pseudomonadota; class Gammaproteobacteria; order Burkholderiales; family Burkholderiaceae_C; genus Variovorax. The sequence continues at coordinate 951,667 of NZ_JASZYK010000002.1, read as the reverse complement.
ACCCGCAGGCCACCTGATCGTGGAGTGCCTGGTCGAACAGGGCATGGAGATCGCGTTCGGCGTGCCCGGCGAAAGCTTCCTGGCGGTGCTCGACGGCTTTCATGCGTACCGCGAGCGCGCGCGTTTCATCGTCAACCGGCAGGAGGGCGGCGCGGCCTTCATGGCCGAGGCGCACGGCAAGATCACCGGGCGGCCGGGCGTGTGCTTCGTCACGCGCGGGCCGGGCGCGACGAACGCATCCATCGGCGTGCACAACGCGTTCCAGGACTCCACGCCGATGGTGCTGTTCGTGGGCGACGTCGGCAGCGACTTTCGCGACCGCGAGGCCTTCCAGGAGGTCGACTACGGCAGCTTCTTCGGGCCGAGCACCAAGGGCTTCGCCAAGCGGGTGGAGCGCATCGACGACGCCGACCGCATTCCCGAGTACATCGCGCGCGCCTTCGCCACCGCGATGAACGGGCGGCCAGGGCCGGTGGTGCTGGTGCTGCCCGAAGACATGCTGCGCAGCGAGACCGCCGCGCGGCCATTGAAGCGCGTGGAAGCCGTGGAGCCCTGGAGCGACCCGGGCGCGCTGCGCACGCTGCGCGAGCTGCTGCTGAAGTCGCAGCGTCCGCTGGTGATTGCCGGCGGCGGCGGCTGGACCACGCAGGCCGCGCACGCGCTGCAGCGCTTCGCGGAGAACTGGCGCCTGCCGGTGACCAACGCCTTTCGCTTTCAGGACACCTTCGACAACCACCACCCGCTGTACGCGGGCGACGTGGGCATCGCCATCAACCCGAAGCTCGCGCAACGCGTGAAGGACGCGGACCTGATCCTCGCCATCGGCCCGCGCCTGGGCGAGATGACGACGGGCGGCTACACGCTGCTGGAAGCGCCCAAGGCCAGGCAGACGCTGGTGCACATCCACGCGAGCGCGGAAGAACTCAACCGCGTGTACCAGGCCGACCTGGCCATCAACGCCGGCATGAGCGCTGCCGCGCGCAGCCTGGAGGTGCTGAGCGCGCCGCCGACGCTGCCGTGGGAAGAATGGACGCTGCAGGCCCATGACGACTACGAGGCCAACCTGGTGCCTCAGGCGCTGGCCGGCATGCCCGCCGACGCGCCACGCGGGCCGGTCGACATGGCGGAGGTCGTCGCGCTGCTGCAGAAGCACCTGCCCGCCGACGCGGCCATCACCAACGGCGCGGGCAACTTCGCGAGCTGGGTGCACCGCTACTTTCGCTACCACGGGCTCACCAAGGGCGCGAAGACGCAGCTGGCGCCGACCAGCGGCGCGATGGGCTACGGCGTGCCGGCCGGCATCGCAGCCAACCTGGCGACGGGGCGCGTGGCTTTCACGATTGCCGGCGACGGCGATTTCCTGATGACGGGGCAGGAGCTGGCGACGGCGTCGCAGCATGGCGGCAAGAGCATCATCGTGCTGCTGAACAACGGCATGTTCGGCACCATCCGCATGCACCAGGAGCGCGAGTACCCCGAACGCACCAGCGGCACGGCGCTGCGCAACCCCGACTTCTGCGGCCTGGCGCGCGCCTACGGCTACGCGGCCGAGCGGGTGACGGCCACCGGGCAGTTCGAGGCCGCGCTGCTGCGCGCGCTGGCGGCCGACACGGGCACGCTGATCGAGATTCCGCTCGACCCCGAGGTGATCACCACGCGCGGCACGCTCGCGTCGATCACGCGCGCGGCGAAGCAGGCCGAGCTCAAGTCCGGGGCTGCTGGCTGAGCGTTGCGCGATGGCGGTCCACTTCTGCGCGCAAAGCGGGCGAACGCAGTTCGAAGATGTCGAAGAGGCCGAGCGTCTCGAGCGCGGGAATCAGCGAGCGCAGGTCTTGCTGCGCGGTCTGCCGGTCTTCGGCCGAGGCGTTCGCGTCTTCGAGCACGCGGGCGTTGGCGAGGAAGGCCGCGACCGAACCCTTGCGCAGGGTGGTGCCGTTGATGACGGTGAAGTCCTGGCCGTCGGGCAGTACGTCTTGGGCTTGCATGTGAGGTCCTTTCAGGGGGTGGTGAAGATGAACTCGATGCTAGGCAGGCCGCGCGCTTCGGGCTTGCGCCGCGGGGCCAATCGATACCGCCGGCGGGCCAGCCATGGCCGTTGAGTCGCCGGCGAAGCTCTGGCTCGATGTGCATGGGGCGCCGCGCGTCACCGCCTATCACTCGCATGACACCGGGCAGCTGTTCGCGCTGCGCGAGGGCCTGCAGCTCATCGAGACGCCTTCGGGGCGCTGGGTTCAGCCGCCGGGCTGGATCGGGTGGATTGCGCCGCGCTGCGCCCACGCGGCGCAGAGCTTCGGCGCCACGGCGGGATGGAGCCTGCACCTCGATGCAACGGCTGCTGCAGCGTTGCCGAAGGAGCCGCATGTGTTCGCGGCCACGCCGCTGGTGCAGGGGCTGGTCGACCGGCTGACGTCGCTGGACGCATCCGATGCCCTGCTGGAGCCACGCCGCGGGCGATTGGTGGGCGTGCTGGTCGACGAGCTTGCCGCGGGCGACAGGCCGTCTCTGCACCTGCCCATGCCGCAGGACAAGCGCCTGGTCGCGATGGCGGCCGCGCTGGCCGACGATCCGGCGCTGGCGGATGGCATCGACGCATGGGCCGATCGCATCGGCATGGCGCGCCGCACGCTCACGCGGCGCTTCGCGGCGCAGACGGGCCTGAGCTTTGCGCAATGGCGTCAGCAGGCGCGGTTGCTGAAGGCGGTCGAGCTGCTGAGCCTGAAGGAGCCTGTGACGGCGGTGGCGCTGACGGTGGGCTACAGCTCGGTGAGTGCTTTCATCGAGGCCTTCCGCAAGCACTTCGGCCGCACGCCGGCGCGCTTCTTCGAGGGGTAGGGGCCCTGGCGGCAGGCGAAAAAAAAGCCCGCATGAAGCGGGCTTTTTGATTCAGGAGCGCGAGGCCCCCGAGTGCTTACTTGACGTGCTTGCCGATCAGCGCGGCCAGTTCGAACATCGACACTTGGGCCTTGCCGAAGATTTCCTTCAGCTTGGCGTCGGCGTTGATGTTGCGCTTGTTGGCCTTGTCTTGAAGGTTGTTCTTCTTGATGTAGTCCCACAGCTTGCTCACGACGGCGGTACGCGGCAGCGGCGTCGAGCCGACCACGGCGGCCAGCGCGGGGCTGGGGGTCAGGGCCTTCATGAACGCGGCGTTGGGCGTGCGCTTCTTGGCGGGAGCAGCCTTCTTTGCGGGAGCAGCAGCCTTCTTCGCCGGTGCAGCAGCCTTCTTTGCAGGAGCCGCAGCCTTCTTCGCGGGAGCAGCGGCCTTCTTTGCCGGAGCAGCAGCCTTCTTCGCCGGTGCGGCGGCCTTCTTAGCCGGAGCAGCAGCCTTCTTCGCGGGAGCGGCGGCTTTCTTTGCCGGAGCTTTCTTTGCAGTTGCCATGGTTGATTTCCTTTTTTGGTTGAACGTTCACCAATGAAAAACTTGCGTCTCCAGTGGCATTGCGGATGCTAAAGGAGAAAAAACGCGTTTCCAAGGGAAAAAGCGCTTTTTTCATTGGGGGCTGTTGTTTTTTCAGAGGGGAGAAGCCTCGTTTTTCACGTTCGGCGCGCCGGCCATGTCGCGAGCATCACGCCCACCAGTGCGATCACGAACGCAAGCAGCTGTGGCGATGACAGGTTTTCGCCGAGCACGAGCACGCCCACGAGGGCCGCGCTCACCGGCAACAGCACGGCGAAAACACCCGCTTGTGCGGCTGGTACGTTGCGAAGTCCGGTCATCCAGAGCCACACCGTCCAGATGCTCGCGGCGAGCGCGTACGCCACCAGCAGTGCCCAGGTGCCGAAGCGCACGGCGGTGAAATCGAACTGCAGCGCGAACCAGATGCCGAAGGGCATCGAGAGCATGAAGCCCCAGAGGTTGATGAGCGAGGCGATGCGCTTGGGCCCCAGGCGCCCGGTGAGCGACTTGCCGATCACCGCATAGGCCGTCTCGCAGAGCACCGCGCAAAACACCAGCAGGTTGCCCAGCCACGGCATCGACGATTGCGCGGCCGCGGGCGTTGCCGATGCATGCGCTCCAGAAGCGGGAGAAAGCGCCAGCAGGCCGATGCCGAACGCGGCGCAGACGATGGCCGCGCCGATGCGCACGGTGATGCGCTCGCGCAGGAAGAGCCAGCTCGCGACGGCCACGCACGCGGGGATCGACGCCATGATCACGCCCGCCGACACCGCGCTGGTCATGCTGACGCCGAACAGCATGCAGATCGAGAACAGGAAGTTGCCGAGGAACGACTCGAGAAACACCAGCCAGCGCGTGCGCGCGGTCATGGGCGGTTCGTCGGGGGCGCGCTTGAGCCAGTGCGGCATGGCCAGCGCCGCAATGCCGAAGCGCAGCCATGCGAGAAGCAGCACCGGGAAGGCGGCAACGAGCGGTTTGGAGAGTGCGACGTAGCCGCCGACGAGCGACATGCTCAGTGCCAGGCAGCCGTAGGCCACGAGGCGGCCTGATGCGGGGGCGGTGGAGTTCAATAGACTGAAGTTCTTGTTGTTGCGAGGAAAGCGGTTTCGATGATGCCCCACGTTTTTGTTTACGGCACGCTGCGCCGCAGCGGGCGCAACGACATCGCGCGCTACCGGCCGCAGCCTGTGTGCGTGGGCGAGGCCAGCATTGCCGGCACGCTGTACGACCTGGGCACGTATCCGGGCGTGGTGCTGGGCGGGGCAGGGCGCGTGAAGGGCGAGGTGTATGTCGTCGAGCCTGCGGTCGAAGCGGCGCTCGATGTGCTCGAGGAAGTGGCCGACGACAATTCGGGTGAATACATCAAGCGGCGGGTGCGTGTGGAGGTCGGTGAGGAACCTGTCGATTGCCTGGTCTACGAGATCCATCCGTCGCGCATTGCGGGACGGCCGGTGATCGGCAGCGGGGACTGGATTGCGCATGCGGCGCTGCAAACCGGCTCGCCATTTTCACCAACGAAAGATTGATTGCGCATTGCGAAATCTACGGCTGCTGCGGCGCAATATTTTTTCTCAATATGAGAAAAATAATTTTGCATTGAGAAATATCGACGTAAGTAGTTGATTTTGTTGATTGAAAAATATGTCTTCTATAAGACATAAGAGTCCACTGCCGGATTAAAGTAACTCCACGGCCGCAGCGCCCAACCTTCAATCAACCTCACGGAGTGACCATGCCCCAGACCCTCACAGAACAACTCAGCCGCGAACAACAAATCGCCGCCCTCGAAAAAGAGTGGGCCACCGACCCCCGCTGGAAGGGCGTCAAGCGCGGCTACAGCGCGGCCGACGTGGTGCGTCTGCGCGGTTCGTTCCCCATCGAGCACACGCTGGCCAAGCGCGGCGCTGAAAAGCTCTGGGACAAGATCAACGGCGGCGCCAAGAAGGGCTACGTGAACGCCTTCGGCGCCATCTCCGCCGGCCAGGCCATGCAGCAGGCCAAGGCCGGCCTCGAAGCCGTGTACCTGTCGGGCTGGCAAGTCGCCGCCGACGGCAACACCTCCGAGACGATGTACCCCGACCAGTCGCTGTACGCCTACGACTCGGTGCCGACGATGGTCCGTCGCATCAACAACACCTTCCGCCGCGCAGACGAAATCCAGTGGGGCCGCGGCATCAACCCGGGCGACAAGGAATTCATCGACTACTTCCTGCCGGTCGTGGCCGACGCGGAAGCCGGCTTCGGCGGCGTGCTGAACGCCTTCGAGCTGATGAAGAACATGATTGCCTCCGGCGCTGCCGGCGTGCACTTCGAAGACCAGCTGGCTGCCGTGAAGAAGTGCGGCCACATGGGTGGCAAGGTGCTGGTTCCCACGCAGGAAGCCTGCGAGAAGCTGATCTCGGCACGTTTCGCCGCTGACGTCATGGGCGTGCCCACCATCGTGCTGGCCCGCACCGACGCGGAAGCCGCCAACCTGATCACTTCCGATCACGACGCCAACGACAAGCCCTTCCTGACCGGCGAGCGCACGCAAGAAGGCTTCTATCGCGTCAAGAACGGCCTGGAGCAAGCCATCAGCCGCGGCGTTGCCTACGCCCCGTACGCCGATCTGGTGTGGTGCGAAACCGGCGTGCCGGACATCGGCTTCGCCCGCGAGTTCGCGCAAGCCGTGCACGCCGCCTGCCCCGGCAAGCTGCTGTCGTACAACTGCTCGCCTTCGTTCAACTGGAAGAAGAACCTCGACGACAAGCAGATCGCCTCGTTCCAGGAAGACCTGTCCGCGCTGGGCTACAAGTACCAGTTCATCACGCTGGCCGGCATCCACATCAACTGGTTCAACACCTTCCAGTTCGCCCACGCCTACGCCCGCGGCGAAGGCATGAAGCACTACGTGAACATGGTGCAGGAGCCCGAGTTCGCCGCACGCGACAAGGGCTACACCTTCGTGTCGCACCAGCAGGAAGTCGGCGCCGGCTACTTCGACGACGTGACCACCGTGATCCAGGGCGGCTCGTCCAGCGTGAAGGCGCTGTCGGGCTCGACCGAAGAAGAACAGTTCCACTGATCCGCTCGGATCGGTTCATGGACAGCGGTTTCGCTGTCACCTTCAAGCCCGGCCGCGTGCCGGGCTTTTTTGTGTTCGCATCGTCGCTTGGCGGCGTTCCGGGTTGCGTGCAAGGCGAAGAATGCCGTGTGCACAGCTTGGGCGGGCAAAGGCTAGAATCGCGGACTCTGCACTCAACAAGAGCGAGAAAGGCACCTTGGTTATGACACCGCGAACTACTCCGCAAGGATTCAACGGCTTTTTCTTCACTGAAGGAAAAGGCCGGTAGCCCCGCGCACGCTGGTTTGTTCCAGCTCTACAACCAAGCAAAGCGCGGTCTTCCACCGCGCTTTTTTGTTTTTCTCCCCGAGGTTTTCACATGATCCAGATCACGCTCCCCGACAACTCGCGCCGCGAGTTCCCCGGCCCGGTTTCGGTGGCCGAAGTGGCCCAGTCCATCGGCCCCGGCCTCGCGAAGATGACGGTGGCCGGCAAGGTCGACGGCCGGCTCGTTGACGCCAGCGACGTCATCGACCACGATGCCAAGCTGCAGATCATCACGCCCAAGGACGACGAGGGCCTGGAAATCATTCGCCATTCGACGGCCCACCTGGTAGGCCATGCGGTGAAGCAGCTGTACCCGACGGCCAAGATGGTCATCGGACCGGTGATCGACGAAGGCTTCTACTACGACATCTCGTACGAGCGCCCGTTCACGCCAGAAGACATGGCCGCCATCGAGGCGCGCATGCGCGAGCTGATTGCGCAGGACTACGACGTCGTGAAAAAGATGACGCCGCGTGCCGAAGTCATCGAGGTGTTCAAGTCGCGCGGCGAGGAGTACAAGCTGCGGCTGGTCGAGGACATGCCCGACGAGCAGGCCATGGGCCTGTACTACCACCAGGAATACGTCGACATGTGCCGCGGCCCGCACGTGCCGAACACGCGCTTCCTGAAGGTCTTCAAGCTCACGAAGCTGGCCGGTGCCTACTGGCGCGGCGACGCCAAGAACGAGCAGCTGCAGCGCATCTACGGCACGGCCTGGGCCGACAAGAAGCAGCTCGACCAGTACATCCAGCGCATCGAGGAAGCCGAGAAGCGCGACCACCGCAAGCTCGGCAAGGAGCTCGACCTGTTCCACATCGACGAAGTGGCGCCGGGCGTGGTGTTCTGGCACCCGAAGGGCTGGGCGGTGTGGCAGCAGGTCGAGCAGTACATGCGCGGCATCTACCGTGACACGGGCTACTGGGAAGTGAAGGGCCCGCAGATCCTCGACAAGAGCCTGTGGGAGAAAACGGGCCACTGGCAGAACTATCGCGACAACATGTTCACGACGGAGTCGGAAAAGCGCGAGTACGCGCTCAAGCCGATGAACTGCCCGGGCCATGTGCTGATTTTCAAGAGCGACCTGCGCAGCTATCGCGACCTGCCGTTGCGCTACGGCGAGTTCGGCCAGTGCCACCGCAACGAGCCCAGCGGCGCGCTGCACGGCATCATGCGCGTGCGCGGCTTCACGCAGGACGACGGCCACATCTTCTGCACGGAAGACCAGATCCTCGACGAGTGCATCGCGTACACGGAGCAGCTGCAGAAGGTCTACGCCGACTTCGGCTTCACGGACATCCTCTACAAGGTCGCGACGCGCCCCGAGAACCGCGTGGGCTCTGACGAACTGTGGGACAAGGCCGAGCATGCGGTGATGGAATCGCTGCGCCGCTCGGGTGTCGACTTTGTCATCGCTCCCGGCGACGGCGCGTTCTACGGCCCCAAGATCGAGTACACGCTGCGCGACGCCATCGGGCGCCAGTGGCAGTGCGGCACGATGCAGGTCGACTTCAACACGGCGGAGCGCCTGGGCGGCGAGTACGTGACGGAATCGAGCGGCCGTGCGCACCCCGTGATGCTGCACCGCGCGATCGTCGGCAGCCTGGAGCGCTTCATCGGCATGCTCATCGAACACCACTCCGGCGCGCTGCCTGCATGGCTCGCTCCGGTGCAGGTTGCGGTGCTCAATATCAGCGAAGGACAGGCCGATTACGCCCGGGACGTGGCGAAAGCGCTGCAAAATCAAGGGCTTAGGGTTCAGCTTGACCTGCACAACGAAAAGATTACGTATAAAATACGGAAGCATTCGTTGCAAAAGCTCCCTTACATCATTGTCGTAGGCGACAAAGAGAAGGAGGCTGGTGCCGTCGCAGTGCGCGCCCGGGGCAATCAAGACCTCGGTGCAATGTCCCTCGAATCGTTCCAGCAACGGCTCGTTCAGGACGTTGCCGACAAGCGTTGATTTGACCGCGAAACACCCCATATGTTTCCTTGCCAAATCGTGCCGCTTGTCCGCGAGGGCTGAGCGGCGTTCGCTACAGATTTTGTAGCAATTTTTGAAGGATTCTGACCATCGCTACTGCATTTCGCGACCGCCGCCACCGCGAGGAACGCCAACACCGCCTGAACCGGGAAATCATGGCCCCGGAAGTCCGCCTGGTCGGCCCGGAAAACGAGCCATTGGGTGTCATGAGCCTTTCCGAGGCCTTGCGCCTGGCCGGTGAGGCCGACGTGGACCTGGTGGAGGTCGTCGCGGCGGCCAACCCGCCGGTGTGCCGCCTGATCGAGTACGGTAAGTTCAAGTACCACGAGCAGAAGAAGGCAGCCGAGGCGAAGTCGAAGCAGAAGGTCATCGAGGTCAAGGAAATCAAGTTCCGGCCCGGTACCGACGACGGCGACTACAACATCAAGATGCGCAACATCAAGCGTTTTCTCGATGAAGGTGACAAGTGCAAGATCACGCTGCGCTTCCGCGGCCGCGAGATCACGCACCAGGAGCTCGGTCTGGCGCTGTTGCAGCGCATTCGCGACGAGCTGGGCGACCTGATTATGGTCGAGCAGTTTCCGAAGCTCGAAGGCCGGCAGATGATCATGATGATCGCGCCGGGCCGCAAGAAGGCCGGTGGCGGTGCACCGAAGCCGGCGGCAGACGCCGCGGCGCCGGCGGCATCGCCCGCAACGGCCTGAATCTGGCGTTGCAGTAGAGGTGGTTTGAAGAATTTCGCCGTTGCCGGTGTTTCGCAAGAAGCGCAGGCAGGGGCGGGATAAAGAAGTGTCTCGGGGCCAACAAGTCCGTGGAGTTTCCGCGGCGCCTCACGAGCACAAACTAAAGGAGCATTCACATGCCCAAAATGAAGACCAAGAGCAGCGCGAAAAAACGTTTCCGCGTTCGTCCCGGTGGCACCGTCAAGCGCGGTCAAGCCTTCAAGCGTCACATCTTGACGAAGAAGACCACCAAGAACAAGCGTCACCTCCGTGGTGCAGTCGCAGTGCATGAGACCAACATGGTTTCTGTCGCCGCCATGCTGCCCGGCCGTGGCATTTAACTCAGACGAACAAGGAGTACACACATGCCTCGCGTCAAACGTGGTGTAACGGCTCGCGCCCGCCACAAGAAAGTTCTCGCACTCGCCAAGGGTTTCCGCGGTCGCCGCGGCAATGTCTTCCGCGTCGCCAAACAGGCGGTGATGAAGGCAGGCCAATACGCCTACCGTGACCGCCGTACCAAGAAGCGCGTGTTCCGTCAGCTGTGGATCGCGCGTATCAACGCCGCCTCGCGTGAACTGGGCCTGACCTACAGCCAGTTCGCCAACGGCATCCGCAAGGCCGGTATCGAGATCGACCGCAAGATGCTTGCGGACATCGCCGTGCACGACAAGGCCGCATTTGCCGGCATCGTGGAGCAGGTCAAGGCCAAGCTGGCTGCTTGATTTTGCACAGCAGGCTGCTGCCTCCGGGCAGCTTCCTGCGCCCACGGCTCAAGGGCTGGCGCTTGAAAAGGCTCCAGCTCTTTTTTATTTCCCCTCGAAGATTTTTGTTGCTATGAACGAGTTGGACTCCCTGGTCGCCACCGCACGCGCCGCCTTCGCCGAAGCGAAGACGCCCGCCGAGCTCGAAAACGCCAAGGCCCAGTTCCTCGGCAAGTCGGGCCGCATCACCGAGCTGATGAAGGGCATGGCCGCGCTGAGTGTCGAAGAGAAGAAGTCCCGCGGCGCCGCGATCAACGTGGGCAAGCAGGCCATCGAGGCCGCCTTGACCGAGCGCCGCCAGCAACTCGCGGACGAAGAACTCTCGCTGCAACTGCGCGCCGAATCGCTGGACGTGAGCCTGCCCGGTCGCCGCCGCATTCCCGGCGGCCTGCACCCGGTGAGCCGCACGCTGGAGCGCATCGAGGAGATCTTCTCGAGCATGGGTTTCGACGTGGCCGATGGCCCCGAAATCGAAAGCGACTGGCACAGCTTCACCTCGCTGAACAACCCGCCGAACCACCCGGCGCGCTCGATGCAGGACACCTTCTACGTCGACATGAACGGCGACGACGGCATTCCCTACAACCTGCGTCCGCACACCAGCCCGATGCAGGTGCGCTATGCGCATCAGCACATCAAGAAGTACGCCGCAGAATTCGCGGCTGCTGCTGCCGACACCACCGGCACCGTGAAGGCGCCCGAAATTCGCGTGATCGCGCCGGGCCGCACCTACCGCGTCGACAGCGATGCCACCCACTCGCCCATGTTCCACCAGTGCGAAGGCCTGTGGCTCGGCGAGAACGTGAGCTTCAAGGACCTGAAGGTCGTCTTCACCGACTTCTGCCGCACCTTCTTCGAACGCGACGACCTCGTGCTGCGCTTCCGCCCGAGCTTCTTCCCGTTCACCGAACCCAGCGCCGAGATCGACATCCAGTTCGCGAGCGGCCCGCTCGCCGGTCGCTGGCTCGAGGTGTCGGGCTCCGGCCAGGTGCATCCGAACGTCGTGCGCAACATGGGCCTCGATCCCGAGCGCTACATCGGCTTTGCCTTCGGCATGGGCCCCGACCGGCTCACGATGCTGCGCTACGGCGTGAACGACCTGCGCCTCTTCTTCGACGGCGACCTGCGTTTTCTCTCGCAGTTCCAGTAAGCACCCATCCATAGAAAAACCAGATCGAGATCGAAGAGATGCAATTCCCGGAATCCTGGCTGCGCGAGTTCTGCAACCCGCCCCTCGACAGCGCCACACTGGCCGAAACGCTCACCATGGGCGGCTTCGAGGTCGAAGAGCGCCGTCCGGTGGCGCCGCCTTTCACGCGCATCGTGGTCGGCGAAATCAAGGAAGCGGTGCAGCACCCCAACGCCGATCGCCTGCGCGTGTGCCAGGTGGACGTGGGGCAGGGCGAGCTGCTCAACATCGTGTGCGGCGCGCCCAATGCGCGCGTCGGCATCAAGGTGCCGTGCGCACTGGTCGGCGCCGAACTGCCGCCCGGTGAAGACGGCAAGCCTTTCCTCATCAAGCTCGGCAAGCTGCGCGGTGTCGAGAGCCAGGGCATGCTCTGCTCGGCGCGCGAACTGAAGCTGAGCGAAGACCACGGCGGCCTGCTCGAGCTCGCGGCCGACGCACCCATCGGCGCCGATGTGCGCGACGTGCTCAAGCTCGACGACGCGCTGCTCACGCTCAAGCTCACGCCGAACCTGGCGCACGGCCTGAGCGTGTATGGCGTGGCGCGCGAACTTTCCGCGCTCACCGGCGCGCCGCTGAAGACCCCGGCCATCGCCGCGGTCGCCACGTCGTTCACCGACGTGCTCCCCGTCAAGGTCGAAGCCCCCGAACTCTGCGGCCGCTTCTCGGGCCGCATCATGCGCGGCGTGAACACCCAGGTGAGCACGCCCGCATGGATGGTCGAGCGCCTCGCGCGCTGCGGCCAGCGCAGCGTGACGCCGCTGGTCGACATCTCGAACTACGTGATGTTCGAGTACGGCCAGCCCACCCACATCTTCGACCTCGACAAGATCCACGGCGGCCTGACGGTGCGCTGGGGCAAGGCGGGCGAACAGCTCAAGCTGCTGAACGGCACCACCATCAGCGTCGACGACAAGGTCGGCGTGATTGCCGACGACCGCGAGGTCGAGTCGCTCGCCGGCATCATGGGCGGCGATGCCACCTCGGTGTCCGACGCCACGCGCAACATCTACGTGGAGGCCGCGTTCTGGTGGCCCGAGGCCGTGCAAGGCCGTTCGCGCCGCTTCAACTTCTCGACCGACGCGGGCCACCGCTTCGAGCGCGGCGTCGATCCAAGCCGCACCGTGCAGATCATCGAGCGCATCACGCAACTGATCGTCGAGATCTGCGGCGGCGAGGCCGGCGCCATCGACGACCAGACCTTGCAAGTGCCTGCGGCCGTGCCCGTCACGCTGCGCGTGGCGCGTGCAGCGCGCGTGATCGGCATGCCGCTGACCCAGGCACAGTGCGCCGACGCGCTGAACCGCCTCGGCTTCGCCATCGCCGAAGGCGAGGGCACGTTGACCGTGACCCCGCCGCCGCATCGCTTCGACCTGCTGATCGAAGAAGACCTGATCGAAGAAGTGGCGCGCCTCATCGGCTTCAACAACCTGCCGACCACCGCGCCGCTCGCACCCATCACCGCCCGCGTGCGGCCCGAGGCGCAGCGCAGCCGCTTTGCCGTGCGCCGCAGCCTGGCCGCGCTGGGTTATCAGGAGACGATCAATTTCAGCTTCGTCGAAGCGCATTGGGAGCATGACCTTGCGGGCAACGCCAACCCGATCAAGCTGCTGAACCCCATCGCGAGCCAGATGAGCGTGATGCGCTCGTCGCTGCTCGGCTCGCTGATGCAGGTGCTCAAGTTCAACCTCGACCGCAAGGCCCCGCGCGTGCGCGTGTTCGAAGCGGGCCGCGTGTTCCTGCGCGACGACAGCGTGGCCACCACCGACAGCACCGTGCGCGGTGTGAACCAGCCGATGCGCGTGGCAGGCCTTGCCTGGGGTGATGCCGACGAATCACGCTGGGACGGCAAGTCGCAGCGCGTCGACTTCTACGACATGAAGGGCGACGTCGAGGCGCTGCTCGCGCCCGTGGTTCCGACCTTCGAAGTGGCGGAGCATCCGGCGCTGCACCCGGGCCGTTCGGCACGCGTGCTGGTCGACGGCAAGGCCATCGGCTTCGTCGGCGAGTTGCATCCGCGCTGGCGCCAGAAGTGGGAATTCTCGCAGGCACCGGTGTTGTTCGAGCTCGATCTCGACGCCGTTACCGCGCGGCCCGTGCCGGTTGCGCAGCCGGTGCCCAAGCACCAGGCCGTGGAGCGTGACATTGCCGTCGTGGTGGCCGAAGCCGTGACGCACGATGCGTTGATGCAGGCCATTCGCGCGGCCACTGCGGCGCAAGGACTGCTGCGCGACGCCACGCTGTTCGACATCTACCGCCCGCAGCCTTTGCGCGACGGCGCGGTGGCTGCGCCCGGTGCCTTGGCGCAAGGGGAGAAGAGCATGGCGGTTCGCCTGAGCTTCCAGAGCGACAGCGCCACCTTGACGGACGAGCAGGTCGAGCTGGCCGTGCGCGCCATCGTCGAACAACTGGGCGCCAAGCTTGGCGGCCGCTTGAGGGGTTGATGAGAATGAACGCTGCCGAATTCACGCTCGAGGCTCTCGAAACGCCGGCGCTCACCAAGGCGCACCTGGCCGATCTGCTGTTCGAACAGATCGGGCTGAACAAGCGTGAGTCCAAGGACATGGTCGAAGCATTCTTCGAGCTGGTGGCCAACAGCCTCATCGAAGGCACGGACGTGAAGATCTCGGGCTTCGGCAACTTCCAGATCCGCGTGAAAGCGCCGCGGCCGGGCCGCAACCCGCGCACCGGCGAGGCCATTCCCATCGGCGAGCGCCGCGTCGCGACCTTCCACGCAAGCGCGAAATTGAAGGAGCAGATTCACGGCAGCATCGACCAGGGCAGCGCGTCCGAGGTCGAGTGGAGCCTGGGCGCCGAATAGTGCTTGGCGCTGTGCGCCTGCGTGGAGTAATCTCTAAGGTTTCCCGCGCACAGTCTTGATTTCAATGGAGAAAACGCTCCCGCCGATTCCAGTCAAACGCTACTTCACCATCGGTGAAGTGGGCGAACTCTGTGGCGTGAAGCCGCACGTGCTGCGCTATTGGGAGCAGGAGTTCACGCAACTGCGGCCCATGAAGCGGCGCGGCAACCGCCGCTACTACCAGCACCACGAGGTGCTCATGATTCGCCGCATCCGCGACCTGCTCTATGACCAGGGCTTCACCATCAGCGGTGCACGCAACAAGCTGCAGGAACTGGTGCAGGGCGAACGCGACCGCCGCAAGGCGGGCGAGGTGCCGCTCGAAGGCATGGAAGCCATCGAGATCGACCAGGAAGAATTCGATGCCGCCGTGGTTCAGGACACGCCGACGTCTGCTGCCGCGGCTGCAAAAACGGTCGATCTTTCGCAGTTGTTGCACCTTCGCCGCGAACTCTTTGAAATTCGTGAGCTGTTGACTGTCGGACACCCAATTTAGACAGCTATAATCGAGAGCTTCGGTGTGTGGCGCAGCCTGGTAGCGCACTTGCATGGGGTGCAAGGGGTCGAAGGTTCGAATCCTTTCACACCGACCAAAATCAGTAGATAGAACGACGGGTTACGCTCACAAGGCGTAACCCGTTTTTCTTTGTCCGAAGCATTTAAAGGCGCGAGCAATCCGCGCTGCGTTCGCCATCGAGGCGAGGGGTGGACTGGAATGTTCGTCGTGCGGCTTCCTGCATTCTTCCGTGTCGAGAAAATCACGGAAGAGCGATCGCGCAGGCCAAGGCTCAATCGCCTTCAACAACCCGCAATCCACGCACCAACGAAAAAGCCTGCACAAGGCAGGCTTTTGAATTTGGTCGTGAACTCTTACGCGGTCCACGCTACGGCAAATATTCAATTGCGGAAGTCACTTGTTGTTTTTCTCGTCGTAGTAACTTCGACGCGCCGGTATGAGATTCGGCTTGCCTGGCCAGGCAACGCTCAGGATCTTTGAGCGAAGCGGCGAGTATAGCAGGGGTTTTCGATATTCCTCGGCGATTTCTGTCTAAGACTTCGCCGATCGCGCAACAGGCCAGCCGCATCTGCGCGCTTGCGCGTTCTTCTGCTGCGACCCCGTCGCCAGCGCCAGAGGAAACGTCCGCCGTTTCGCATAGCGCCGCGACCTGCGTGCAGGTCGCAGGCACGGCTTGGGCGCGGGGGCCGCGTCGAACGCCTTCACGGCGCGATCGCGTTCATGTCGAACGACCGCGAGCATGCTCATCAGGATCGCGCCTGCGGCAACGCCCACGAGGAACGCGAAGGCTACGAAGGAAGGCTGAGGTATGGCCATTTCGTAGCAACGCCGCAACCCCGCCATCGGTTTACGACTTTTTACATGGGGAGCGTCGGGTTCGACTATTCCTTCCGGTACGCGCCCTTGCTCGCGTGCGAGGCGCGGGCCTCGTCCACCTTGTGCGCCGAAACCAGGTGGTGCTGCTTGCAGACCGAGCACCGGTAGTGCAGCCGGCCCGGAAACAGGCGCATCCATGGGCGTCGCGGAATCCGCTGCAGGTACTCCGAGCCGCATGCGCAGAGGGAAAAAAGTTTGGCCATCAAGTCGTCCGGTTGCGCACGTTGACCTACCAAACCTGGCTCTGTCGGCCTTCGGCATCCCGCGGTGCATTTGCAGCAATTGTTGCAATTGACTACTTTCTTCGCACTCCCCAATTCACGGTATTCGGTCAGGCACCGATCGGACATTCGTCCAATGGCGCGGCCATCGCCCGAAGCGGACAGTACGGGTTCTCCCTTCATCTCTTCCCTTTCCTTTCCCTTCACTCCCGTCACTGGACCCCGTCATGAAAATCGCCCAACGCTTCAAGCTCGCCGCCGCCGCATCCGTGATCGGCCTGTCGTTCTCCACCATGGCCGCCACGCCGGCTGCGCAGGACACCGCCAAGCCCAGCGTCGTGATCGTCCACGGCGCCTTCGCCGATGGCTCCGACTGGGCCAAGGTCATTCCGCTGCTGCAGGCCAAGGGCTTGCACGTGGTGGCCGTGCAGAACCCGCTGACCTCGCTGGAAGACGACGTGGCCGCCGCCAAGCGCGCCATCGACGCGCAGCCCGGCAAGGTGGTGCTGGTGGGCCACTCGTGGGGCGGCTCGGTCATCACCGAAGCCGGCGCCGACGACAAGGTGAGCTCGCTGGTCTACGTGGCCGCGTTCGCGCCCGACGCCGGCCAGACCAGCGCCGAGCTCGGCAAGGACTACCCGCCGGCGCCCGGCTTCGCGCACATCGTGGCCGACAAGAGCGGCTTCCTGTCGCTCACCAAGGAGGGCATGAGCAAGCACTTCGCGCAAGACCTGCCCGCTGCTGCCACCGCCGTGATGACGGCCACGCAAGGCCCCATCCTGGGCAAGTCGTTCGAGCAGAAGATCTCGGTGGCCGCCTGGAAGACCAAGCCCTCCTGGTACCTGGCCACCGGCGCCGACCACATGATCCAGCCCGCGCTGCAGCTCGACATGGCCAAGAAGATCGGCGCGCACCTCACGCGCGTGAACAGCAGCCACGTGCCGCAGCAATCGCAGCCCGCCAAGGTGGCCGAAGTGATCCTGGACGCCGTGCGCCAATCGAAGTAAGTTCGCGCGTGCCGGCGCGGCGCCATGCGGCGCCGGCACGCCGCCCTCGGCTTTTTTCGCCCTCCGTGCCGTTTTTCGTGTCGCCTTCCGCTCCGCCTTCTTCCCCCATCCAGGTCTTCGACGCCATCCGCGCGCTCGCCTTCGTCGGCGATCTCAGCATGGGCCAGCCCGTCGACCATTCGACGCGCACCGCGTGGCTGGCTTCGCAGCTCGCGGCGGCCACCGGGCAGGGCGAAGCCACGCAGGGCCACGCGGCCTGCGTGTCCTTGCTGCGCTGGTCGGGCTGCACGGCCAACGCGCCCGAGTTCTCCGACCTGCTGGGCGACGACGTGGGCGGGCGTCGCACCATGCTCGCCACCGGCTCGGCGCGCGCGGCGGCCGACTTCGCGGGCTCCGTGGGGCCGCTCGCGGAAATCCACTGCGAGGTGTCGGGCGACATCGCGCGCACGCTCGGCATGCCCGCGGCGGTGGAATTGCCATTGCGCCACATCTTCGAAACCTACGACGGCCGCGGCAAGCCGAACGGGCTCGACGCTTCGCGCATTCCCGGCGAGGTGTTCCTGGTCAGTATCGCGGGCGATCTCGAGATCCTCTCGCGCGTGCACGGCCTGAGCAATGCGCTGCGCTACATCGCCGAGCGCGCCGATGCCCGCTACCCCGCCTTCCTGGTCGACGCCGTGCAGCGCCACGCGGTCGACTGGCTGCACGGGCTGGAGCAGGGCGCCGCGACCGAGGCGCTGCCGTCGCCCGGTGCCTTGCAGGGCGCGACCGCGCCGCTGGAGCTCATCGCCGACGTCATCGACCTCAAGCTGCCCTGGATGACCGGTTTTTCGCGCCGCGTGGCCGAAGCCGCGCGGCGTTGCGCCGCCGAGCTGGGGCTGGACGCGGCGCAGCAGCAGCGCGTGTACCGCGCGGGGCTCATCCACGGCATCGGCCGTGCGTCGGTGCCCAACAGCGTGTGGGACACGCCCGGCGTGCGCAGCGAGGCCGACGCCGAGCGGCTGCGCCTCGTGCCCTACTGGACGGAACGCGCCGCGCGCCGCATCGACACATTGCGCGCCGAGGCCGAACTCGCTTCCTTCGTGGACGAGCGCCTCGACGGCTCGGGCTTCTTTCGCGGCGTGAAGGGGCCGGCCATCGACACCGAATGCCGCGTGCTCGCCGCGGCCGCGCACTGGGTGTCGCTGTGCACCGGCCGACCGGGCAGGGCGGCGCTGCCCGACGCCGACGCGGTGAGCGCCCTGCGCGCCGAGGCCGACGCCGGCCGGCTCGACGCCTCGGCCGTCGCCGCGCTCACCGGCCATCCCCGGGCGGCCGCTGCGGTGCCGTCGTCGAACGACGCCGCGCTGCTCTCGCGCCGCGAGGTCGAAGTGCTGGGCCGCATCAGCCTCGGCGAAAGCAACAAGGAGGCGGCGCGCTCGCTGGGCATCAGCCCGAGCACCGTGCGCGCGCACCTGGAGAACATCTTCCGCAAGCTCGGTTGCACCACGCGCGCCGCGGCCACGCTCAAGGCGCTGACGCTCGGGCTGCTCTGACCCGCCCAGCGCCGCGCAAGAACACGATCTTCAGCCGAACGTGAACACGTAGGCCTGCGCACCCGCATCGAGAAACTCGATCTCGAAGAGCCGGTCCGGCCCGTTCGACTGTTGCCGCACCAGCTGGTACAGCCGCTGCGCGTCAATGGTGCCGTTGCCTTGCGCGTCGGTGTCCGTGCCGTGGTCCGCCAGCGGCGGCTTGCCGTCGACACGCACGCGAAAGCGCACCGGCTTGCCGTCGGCCGAGGGCCCGAGCACCAGGTGCAGGTCGCGCGCATGAAAGCGGTAGGCGATGCGTCCGCTCGCACGGCCGAGCAACGCGCGCTCGCTGCCGACCGTCCATTCGCCGTCGAGTGCCCACTGGTTGGTGCGCAGCGACGCCGGCGCCTGGTACGTGCGGGCCCGGTCGCTCGCGATGCCGCCGGGCGAGGCGAAGCTGTTCGCGCGCTCGTAGCCCAGGTAGGTCTCGCCCGAGAGCGCCGGCACCGCGGCCGCGGCGGCCTGCGTGCCCTGGCCCTCGGGTGCCACGAGCGTGCCGGCGCCGATGGATGCGGAGACCGGCCGACCGGCCTCCGTCAGCAGTTGCTGGATGACCTGCTCCGACTGCGCGTATTTGCCCTCGCCGAACTGGTGATGGCGAATGCGCCCCTGCGCATCGACGATGTACAGCGCCGGCCAGTACTGGTTGTCGAACGCGCGCCAGATGGCGTAGTTGCTGTCCACCGCCACCGGAAAGCCCACGCCCAGGTCCTGGGTGGCGCGGCGCACGTTGGCCGGCTGCTTCTCGAAGGCGAACTCCGGCGTGTGCACGCCGACCACCACCAGGCCCGCGTCCTTGTACTTCTCGGCCCAGGCGCGAACGTAGGGCAGGGCGCGCAGGCAGTTGATGCACGAGTAGGTCCAGAAGTCGACCAGCACCACTTTGCCGCGCAAGGCCTCGGGCGTGAGCGGGGCGGAGTTGATCCACTCGGTGGCGCCGGTGAGCGGCGCGAAGCGGCCTTCGTCGGGCAGGGCTTGCGCGGGCTTGGCCGATTCGGGAGCGGTGGCGGTCAGCATGAGGCCGGTGCGGTCAACGCCTGATTGCGACAGCGGCTGGGGCCGCTTCATATCGACCTTGTCCACCAACACCTTCTCCAGCGCCGACGTGGTGCCGAAAGACACCTGGCTCAACAGCCCCGTGTCCAGCCCCAGCGCGATCGCGCCCACGCCGGCCAGCACGGCCACGCCCGCCACGCGCCGCACCCATTCCCCGGTGCGCAGCGACCCCTTCATCAGCGCGAACAGCCGCCCGCCGAACAGCAGCGCCGCCGCAAGCGACGTGCACGCGCCCGCCGCATAGGCCAGCAGCAGCAGCGAGGTGCCGATGCTCGCGCCGTTCAGCGCCGCACCGGTCAGGATGAGCCCCAGGATCGGCCCCGCGCACGGCGCCCACAGCAGCCCCGTGCCCACGCCCAGCAGCAGCGGCGAGAACACCGACGCGCGCGCCCGGTCCGCCTCCGACAGGCGCAGCCCCAGCGCCACCAGCGGCCGGCTCAGCCGGTCGGCCACGGACGGAAACAGCAGCGTCACGCCGAACAGCGCCAGCATCGCGATGGCCGCGTAGCGCCCGTACTGGTTCAGCGTGACCACCCAGCCGCCGCCCACCGCCGCCAGCGTGGCAATGGCCGCGAACGCCAGCGCCATGCCCAGCAGCATCGGCAGGCCGTGCGAGCGGAAGGGCCGGTCGGCCCGCGCGAACACGAAGGGCAGCACCGGCAGGATGCACGGGCTCAGGATGGTGAGCACACCACCCAGGTAGGCGACGACGAGGAGGAACATGGTGCGGGTCCGGTGAAGGGGCGATGGCAGGGTGGAAAAAAGAGCGAGCAGCGGCTTCACGATCTCGCCATGCGAGCCGCTTGCGGGGAAGGTCGGGGAACGGGTGCGGCGACGAGTCGCGGCGCGATCAGCGCAATCGGATTTAAGGCGCGGCGCGAATGTCCAGCGTCAGCCGCGCCTCCAGCCCGCCTTCGCTGCGGTTGCGCAGCGCCAGCTCCGCGCCCATGGCGGTCGCCAGCTGGTGCGCGATCGCCAGGCCCAGGCCGGTGCCGCCGGTGCTGCGGTTGCGCGAGCTTTCCACGCGGTAGAAGGGCTTGAGCACCTGCTGCAGTTCGTCGGGCGGAATGCCCGGGCCGTTGTCGACCACGGCCACCACCAGCTTGCCTGCCTCGGCATGCACCTGCAAGCGCACGTCGTCGCCGAACTTCAGCGCGTTGTCGATCAGGTTCATCACGATGCGGCGCAGCGCGTTCGGCCGCGTGACGATGGGCGCGCCCATGCGGCCTTCCAGCCGCACCTGCTGGCCCGCGTCTTCGTAGTCGGCCAGCATGCTTTCGAACAGCGCGTCGGCGTCCACGCGCAGCGGCGGCTCGGTGGCGCCGTGCAGCGTGCGCGCATAGGTCACGCCTTCGCGCACCAGCGCGTGCATCTCGTCCAGGTCCTGGCGAAACTTGTGGCGGTCGGGTTCGCTGTCCATCAGGTCGGTGCGCAGGCGCATGCGGGTGATGGGCGTCTGCAGGTCGTGCGAAATGGCCGCCAGGATTTCCACCCGCTCGGCCATGTAGCCCGCGATGCGCTTCTGCATGGCGTTGAAGGCGCGCGCGGCGTGCCGCACCTCGGTCGGGCCTTCTTCGGCCAGCGGCTGGCCCTTCAGGTCGGGGCCCAGTTCGTCGGCCGCACGGGCCAGCTGCGCCAGCGGCCGCGTCACCAGCCGCACCGCGTACCAGGCGCACACCGCCAGCACCAGCAGCTGCACCCACAGCAGCCACATCACCCAGCTCGACACCGGCATGTCGACCCGGCGCGCATGCACGATCACGCTGGCCCCGTCGGACAGCCGCACCTGAATCTGCAGCCCCTGCGGCGGGTTGGCCACCTGCGCCACCTTGACGATCCGGAACGGCCGCATCGCCTCGGCGATGGCCGTGGCGAACTGCTGCGACATCGGCGTGTCGGGCGCCGTGCCCTGCGCGGTGCCGCCCAGCACGAAGCGGTAGTTGCGCCGCTCCAGCCGCGCCAGCCAGCCTTCGCGCTCGCCGGCGGGCAGCCGGTCGAGGATGGCGACCGAGCTGGCGATGTCGCGCTCGATGCCCGTCATCATCAGCTCGCGCATCGCGATGCCGCGCTCGTAGCGGATCGAGGCGAAGGTCAGCAGCTGCGCGATGGCCAGGCCGATGACGATGATCAGCGTCACGCGGGCGAACAGCGTGCGCGGCACCAGCCGGCGCAGGCCGGAGCCGGGGGGCGCAACCGGAGCGGAAGCGGTGTTCGCGGAAAGGCTTGCGGAGGTAGGCATGGGCTGGTTTATAGACCCGCCGCCGCCGGGGACGCGGTTGTTTGTATGGCAGTGTGTCGGGCAGCCGGGCGGGACATACAACATTACCTGCCACGGCCCGTGCCGGCCTGCATCGGCCTTGCGCACGTTCGCCCCACGCAACGTACTGTGGCCGCTCGCCCCGCGGGATACACAGGCATACAAACCCGCTTGTCCCGCCCGGCGGCCGGGCTACATTGCGGCTTCCGCACACAAGCAACAGCCTCACCGCACGGCCATGATCCCCAAGAATTCCGACCACATCCTCATCGTCGACGACGACCGGGAAATCCGCGAGCTGCTCACCACCTACCTGGTCAAGAACGGCCTGCGCGTGGTGGCGGTGCCCACGGGGCGGCACATGCGCGCGGCGCTGGAAGAGTCGGGCCCGTTCGATCTCATCATCCTCGACCTGATGCTGCCAGGCGAAGACGGCCTCACGCTGTGCCGCGACCTGCGCACCGGCAAGTACAAGGCCACGCCCATCCTGATGCTCACGGCGCGCAGCGAGGAGGCCGACCGCATCCTGGGCCTGGAAATGGGCGCCGACGACTACCTGGCCAAGCCGTTCTCGGCCCGCGAGCTGCTGGCGCGCATGCGTTCGGTGCTGCGTCGCACGCGCATGCTGCCGCCGAACATGCACGCGACCGAGTCGGCCACGATGCTGGCCTTCGGCGACTGGCAGGTCGACACCACCGCGCGCCACCTGTTGGACGACAGCGGCGTGATGGTGGCGTTGAGCGGCGCCGAATACCGGCTGCTGCGCGTGTTTCTCGACCATCCGCAGAAGGTGTTGAGCCGCGACCAGTTGCTGAGTCTGACGCAGGGTCGCGAGGCGGAGTTGTTCGAGCGGTCGATCGACCTGCTGGTGAGCCGGCTGCGCCAGCGCCTGCGCGACGATGCGCGCGAGCCGCGCTACATCAAGACGGTGCGCAGCGAGGGCTATGTGTTCGCGTCGTCCGTCGAAGCGTTGGACTGACGCGGGCGCGCGTTGGCGCGTGTCGTGATGCATTGGCAGCTGACGGGGTTGCGCATTTCGTGCGCGATTCCGCCCGCGAAGAAGAGCAGGGCGAACCAGAGTTTTTTCATTTCGTTTGCTGTTGCTGTTGCTGTTGTTGCCGTTGTTCAGGGCGTGTGAACAGCAGCGCATACATCGTCAAGACCCGCTCGAAGAAGGCTCCGCAAGCAACGCTTGGATCTTCTTCTCGGTCGCGGCGTAGCTGCCCTCGCCAAAGTGCGAATAGACGATCTTTCCCTGCTTGTCGATCAGGTACACCGCCGGCCAGTACTGGTTCTTGAACGCCTTCCATGTGCCGTAGCTGTTGTCCTGCGCGACCGCATGCTTGATCTGCAGGCGCTGGATGGCGTCCTTCACGTTCCTTGTCGACTTCTCGTACGCGAACTCCGGCGTGTGCACGCCGACGACGACCAGCCCCTGGTTCTTGTACTTTTCGTTCCAGTCTTTCACGTAGGGCAGGTGGTTGAGGCAGTTGATGCAGGTGTAGGTCCAGAAGTCGACCAGCACCACCTTGCCGCGCAGCTCCTGCAGTTTCAGCGGCTGGGAGTTGAGCCACGTGTCGATGTTCTGGAACTCGGGCGCGGGCTGCGCGTCGGCCGCGGCAATGTCGCCACCCCACGGCGATGCGGCGAACGACATCGTCAAGGCTGCGGCGGACGCCGTGAGTGCGACGGCGAAGAAAAGGGCAGGGGAGCGAAAGCGCATGGGGGTTCCTTCGGAAGAAGAGTGGCGGTGTTCATCGGTGCGTGAACGTGGCCGATTCTTCGACGCACGACCCCCTCGCGGCGCGAACTGCGTATGCCTGTGTATCCGCGCGGCGCCGGGCGAACACTACGTTTCACGAAACAGCCGGATCCCGGTCCGACGCCCCGGCTGACAGACAGTTAAGCTAAAGTTCGCATCCTGTCCGGCTCACCACGTTTCAACCGAGTGAAATTCAGAAAAACTGCCAACAGCCTGGTTGCTCGGTTAATGCTGATGGGCCTTCTCATGGCGTTGGTGGGAACGGCCCTGAGCTACTTCCAGCTCACCCGCTTCCTTCGCTCGGACCTCACGCAGTCCGTCGCCACCCAACAGACGGCCCTGGCCGACTACGTGGCCCGCGACGTCGACAACTACCTGGGCGAACGCCTGCTTTTCCTGGACCGGCTGGCCGCCACGCTGCCGCGGGGCCTGCTGTCGCAGCCCGAGCCGTTGCGCGCCTGGCTGGAGGAACGCAGCTCGCTCAGCCCCGTGTTCCCGCTCGGCCTGCAGGTGACCGACGCGGCCGGCAACCGGCTCGACGGGCAAGGGCGCGTGCCCGTGGACGGCTCGGAATTCGCCGGCGCGCTCGCCGGGCGCTCCAGCCTGGGGCGCCCGCAGGCGGTGCCCGTGTCGGGCCATTCGGTGCTGCCCATGGCCGTGCCCGTGCGCAGCGGCGACGGCCAGGTGATGGCCGTGCTCGCCGGCACCGCCGACCTCGACGCCGACGGCCTGCTCGAACACCTGCAGCGCGGACGCGTCGGCCATGCCGGCGGCATCCTGGTGGTGTCGCCGCGCGACCGGCTCTTCGTGGCCTCGACGGACACCTCGATGTCGCTCACCCCGACCCCGCCCGTGGGCGTGAACCTGCTGCACGACCGCGCCATGGAGGGCTACCGCGGCAGCGGCACCACGCGCAATGCCAAGGGCATCGACGAAATCTCGGCCATCGCCTCGGTGCCCATCGCCGGCTGGTTCGTGGTGGCGCGGCTGCCCGTGGCGGAGGCGCTGGCGCCGGTGGGGCGCATGCAGCGCTTCATCCTGCAGCAGCGCGCGCCCGCGGTGCTGGTCGTGCTGGCGGTGATCGGCCTGGTGCTGGTGTGGCTCTTGCGGCCCCTGCTGCGCGCGGCCGACCAGGCCGACCGCATGACCCGTGGCGAGCTCGCGCTCACGCCGCTGCGGGTGGTGCGCAACGACGAAATCGGCCACCTCACGCAGGCCTTCAACCGGCTGCTGGCCAAGCTGGTCGATAACCAGGCGGCGCTGGCGCGCATGGCCCACCACGACAGCCTTACCGGCCTGCCCAACCGCAAGCTGCTGGACGACCGGCTGCAGCAGACGCTGGTGCGCGCAAAGCGCAACGTGAGCCAGGTGGCGCTGCTGTACCTCGACCTGGACGGCTTCAAGAACCTCAACGACACGCTGGGCCACGAGGCCGGCGACCAGGCCCTGCAGGAAATTGCGCGCCGCCTGCTCGGCCTGGTGCGCGAGACCGACACCGTGGCGCGCATGGGCGGCGACGAGTTCGTGCTGCTGGCCGCCGACTTCGAAGACCCGGCCCAGGGCGCGGCGCTGACGCTGGCGCAGCGCTGCATCGAAGCCATTGCCGTGCCGCTGCAGCTGCGCGACTCGCGCATTTCCATCGGCGTGTCGATCGGCATCGCGCTGGGCAGCGGCGACGAAACCCCGCAGGCCCTGCTCGGCGCCGCCGACAAGGCCATGTACCAGGCCAAGCAGGGCGGGCGCGGCAGCTACGTGGTGGCGGGCGAGCGATCGGCCAGGCGGTTGATGTCGGGGTGGCAGACGCTGTAGCGTTGCCGGTCGGTGCGGGTAATGGCCGGTCGTGGCCGGGGTATTGGCAGCGGCTCCAAGGCGTCCCGTCCGACGCGGCGCGGTGGGTCGGCGCGCTAGGGTGGCTTTTCAAAACACCGGAGCCGAGGACATGACCCGTACCCTGCGAACCCTTCTTGCCAGCCCCCCGCTGCACATGGTGCTGGGCGTGGCGGCCGCTTTCATGATGACCGGCTGCGCCGTGTCGCCCCCGACCATCACGCCTGTGAAGCAGGTCGACCTGCAACGCTTCATGGGCGACTGGTACGTCATCGGCAACATTCCCACGCGGCCCGAGCGCGACGCCTTCAACGCCGTGGAGTCGTACAGCCTGAAGCCCGACGGCAGCATCGACACGCGCTTTCGCTACCGCGAAGGCGGCTTCGACGGCCCGCTGAAAACCATGAACCCCACCGGCACCGTGGTGCCCGGCACCAGCAATGCGGTGTGGGGCATGCAGTTCATCTGGCCCATCAAGGCGGAGTACGTGATCGTGGACATCGACCGCGACTACCAGCTGACCATCATCGGCCGCAGCGACCGCGACTACGCCTGGATCATGGCGCGCACGCCGACGGTGTCGGAGCCGGTGTACCAGGCCGCGGTCACGCAGCTGAAGACGCTGGGCTACGCGGTCGACAAGCTGCGCCGCGTGCCGCAGCAGTGGCCGGAAGATGCGGACGCAGCCAGGAAGTAGGAAGCAGCCCCGCGTCCGTCTTC
The DNA here is from genome assembly GCF_030317035.1 of Variovorax sp. J22G73. Lineage (GTDB taxonomy): Bacteria > Pseudomonadota > Gammaproteobacteria > Burkholderiales > Burkholderiaceae_C > Variovorax. The sequence goes on along the minus strand of NZ_JASZYK010000002.1, from coordinate 925,573 downwards.
TCGCGTGGCTGCGCGCAGCCCGTGCTAGATGTGCAGCGCCGCCAGCACGCCGATGGCCAGCCCGGCCGCGGCCACGCCGAACATGCCGCGCTCCAGCCACTTCTTCTTGGTGAGCAGCGCCATGGCGGCCAGCGCGATGGACACCTGCAGCACGGTGGTCGCCTGCGCCCAGCGGTGGTGCTGGTGCATCTGCTCTTCAGACTGCGCGTCCCAGCGGTTCGACTCGTCTTCCAGCTTGCGCGCGGCGGTCTGGATGTCGGTTTTTTCCTGCTCGTAGCGCGCCACCTTCACCTGCCAGCCCTGGCGGCGGGTGTCGTCGGTGGCGGTGTCGCGCGCGAACTCGGCCAGCGCCTGCTTGGTGCTCTTCGACTGGAAGTAATTCCACTGGTTCGACGCCTCGGTCTTCTTGATGGCGGCGTTGTTCTTGTAGAGGCCGGCGTTGGCCTGCGTGGCCCCGCCCATGTACGAGAAGATGGCGCCCACGGTGGCGATCACCGCGGTGCACACCGCGATCTTGCTGGTCATGCTCATGCCGCCGCCCTGCGCCGCGGCGTCTTCCGAGCCGTGCCCGTGGTCGTTGCCGTGGCCGCCCGATGCGGCGTGTTCGAGTTCGTGGTCGTGCGGGCCGTGCACGTGAAAGCCGTGTCCTGACATGGAATCCTTTGGGTAGCGGGAGGGGCGAGTCGACAGACTCTCTGGAGAAAAGCGTCGGGCGCGCGTGAGCATGCCCGGTCTTCATGAACGTTCGCCGACACCCTGGCGCCTACAGCGCGGCGCGGGTTCTCCTAAGCGCTTTCCCTCGGTCTTCCCTCGCTCTTCGGTCGCTCTTTCCTCTTTGCTTTAGAGCTCAGCCCCCGGGCGCGACCGTCAGGTAGAACGGCGTCAGCGTGCCCGCCACCGGCCGCAGCAGCTTCAGCAACAGCGGCTTTCCATAGCCTTCGCCCGCCAGCCGCTTCAGCAGGTCTGACAGCTGCGCCAGCGGCGTGCCGTCGCAACCCACGAGGATGTCGCCGCTGCGCAGGCCGTCGCGCGCGGCGGCCGAGCCGGCCACCACCTCGACCACCCGCACGCCGGTGGCCACGGGCCAATCGTTTTCGCGCACCCAGCGCCGGGGCAGGGCCACGGCCGCGCACTGCACGCCCAGCTTGCCGCGGCGCACGGCGCCGTGGCGCATCAACTCGCCGGCCACCCAGCGCGCGGTGTCGATGGCCACGGCAAAGCTCAGGCCCTGGGCCGAGGGAATGACGGCGGTGTTCACACCGATGACGTTGGCCGCGCTGTCCAGCAGCGGGCCGCCGGAGTTGCCGGGGTTGAGCGCCACGTCGGTCTGGATCACGTCCTCGATCATCCGGCCGCCGCGCGAGGGCAGGCTGCGGCCCAGCGCGCTCACGATGCCGGCTGTCACGGTGAAGTCGAAGCCCAGCGGGTTGCCCACCGCCACGGCCACCTGGCCGGGCTGCAGCGCCGCCGAGCTGCCCAGCGGCAGGAAGGCCGCGGGGTGCGACTCGATGCGCAGCACCGCGATGTCGGTGGAGGCGTCGATGCCCACCAGCCGCGCGATGCTTTCGGTGCCGTCGGCAAAGGCGGCGCGCAGCTCGCTCGCGCCTTCGACCACGTGGGCGTTGGTGAGGGTGAAGCCGTCGGGCGTGAACAGAAAGCCCGAGCCGCTGCCGTGCACCGCGCCCTGGGCGGAGGCAGCACCCCGCTGGCCCGGTTTCTTGACCTTGATGTGCGCGACCGCCGCGCTGGCCGTGTGGGCCACCTGTGTGACGGTGGCCGAGTAAGAGTCGAGAAGGAATTCGTCGCGCGCGCCCATGGAGCACCTTTCAGTCGCCAGGTCCCGAAGAAGATTTCAGGGAAATGTTTCCAGGGAAATGGCGGCGGCGCGCGGGCTTTTCAAGCCAGTGGTGACGGGGGGGAGCCCTGTGCGTCTGTGCGGCCGGAGCCCGCTCCGCGGCTGCGCAGGCGCTCCCTGAAGCCGCTCAGCGCCTTGCGTAGCGGGCTGCTCCACGCGGGGGCGCCGGGACGGGCCGCGCCTGAAGACCGGGGCGGCCTGGGCGGTGCAAAGCGCAGCGGCAGCGGCATGTGCTCGGAGTCCGGCGGGTTGGCGCTGAACGGGTCCTGGTGCTGCATCAGCGCGTGGGCGATGCGCATGAGCCGCATCGACGCGCCGGGCTCCTCGCGGCGCAGCGCCTCGACCTCCTTGGCGTAGCTCTCGGTCAGGCGCGCCCACCTGGAGAAGTCGTGTCCGAGCGCCGAAGCTTCTCTGTTCATGCCGGGCCTTTCCGTTGTTCGATCGTCCGCGCCGTGAGGGCGGTGCCTGCGCCGGTCCCGCTGTGTGTCGGGGTTTTGGCGCCTGAGTGATCTATCGGAAATTCCGGCCAGATGTTTAGTACGAAGCCATTCTTTTTTTGGCTACCGGCTCAAATCTTCAATGCCGGGAACGACTTGACCAGGTCGTCCAGCGCCTTCAGCTGGGTCAGGAAGGGCTCCAGCTTGTCCAGCGGCAGGGCGCTGGGGCCGTCGCACTTGGCCTGTGCCGGGTCGGGGTGGGCCTCCAGAAAGAGGCCGCCCAGGCCCACGGCCATGCCGGCGCGTGCCAGGTCGGCCACCTGTTCGCGGCGCCCGCCGGAGGCCGCGGCGCCGGCTTCGCGCTGCTGCAGCGCATGGGTCACGTCGAAGATCACCGGCAGGTCTTGCGTGATCTTCTTCATCACGCCGAAGCCCAGCATGTCGACCACCAGGTTGTCGTAGCCGAAGCAGGTGCCGCGGTCGCAAAGAATGAGCCGGTCGTTGCCCGCTTCCTTGAACTTCTCGACGATGTTGAGCATTTGCGAGGGGCTCAGGAACTGCGGTTTCTTGATGTTGATGACGCGGCCGGTCTTGGCCAGTGCCACCACCAGGTCGGTCTGGCGCGCCAGGAAGGCGGGCAGCTGCAGCACGTCGACCACCTCGGCCACGGGGGCGGCCTGTGCAATTTCGTGCACGTCGGTGAGCACCGGCACGCCGAAGCTGTCTTTCACGGCCTGCAGGATCTTCAGGCCCTCGTCCAGCCCCGGGCCGCGGTACGAGTGGATCGACGAGCGGTTGGCCTTGTCGAAGCTGCCCTTGAAGACATAGGGAATGCCCAGCTTCTGCGTGACGCGCACATATTCCTCGGCGCTGCGCAGGGCCAGGTCGCGGGACTCCAGCACGTTGACCCCGCCGAAGAGAACGAAGGGGCTTGTGTTGCTGACGCTGACGTTGGGGCTGATGGTGACGGTAGACAAGGTTTTCTCCAGGCTGTTTGGCCCTATTGTCCGTCCGCTTCAGCAGGCCCCGGCCGGCTCAGCTTTTGCGGCGCGGCGGCTCGTTTTTCTTGTCCTTGCCGGCCTTGTCGTCCTTGGCGTCCGTGCCATTCTTGGTGTCGGTGTTCGCCGGGGGCGTGCCGTCGTCGCGGTAGCGCAGCTGGTTGCCGACCCGGCTGGGGTACTTCAGCGCGTCCATCGAGCCCGCGCGGCCGGTGAAGGGGCGCATCTCGCTGCCGGTGTAGGTCTCGCGACGCAGGGGCGGGCGGGGGCCCAGGGTGGGGGTGGGCGCGGCGTTGTTCGGTGCTTCGTCGCGGCCTTGCAGCGCGTCGCGGCCCTTGGTGGTGATGGTGTACAGGTGGCCGGGCGTGCCGTCGTGCCGCGGGCTGGAAACCTCGCGGACGTGACCCTGGAGCCGCAACTCCGCCAGGTCGTCGGACACCGGCCGACCCAGGCTCTGACCGATGACGGTGCCGAGCGACAGGTCCATGCGGGCCACGGCGCGCAGCACCGCAATATGGTCCGGGGAAAGAAAGGCGGGGGAAGAGGGAGTCATCTCGCATTCTCCACGCCTTTGGCGTCAGCCCCGAAAACGCGCCGGGGGGCTTGCCTGGGCGGTGCTTCAGTCCGCCGAGAGCGATCGCGCCGAAGGGCTTTCGGCACGCCCCTCGATCCACGCCAGGCACTGCTCGCGCAGCAGGTCGAAGGAGGCCAGCGCGTTCGACTGCGGCTCGAAGATCGACAGCTCGCAGTGCGGCTCGGGATGGCCACCGGAATGAATGCGCGCGCTGCCCGCGAACTTTTCGCTGGCCGGTTCCACGCGGTAGTGAATTTCCCAACCGCCGTGGTGCAGCTCCGAGTGGGCAAGCGCATCGGGCAAGGCCTTGGTAGCCATCACGCGCTCGCGTCGCGATGGGCGGGCGATGGATCTCAGGAGGGATGCCGAGCGAAATGAGTTCATGCGCGGGGTGTGCAACGAAGGTGAAACAAAGGTCGAATGGTTCGTAAAAAATGTAGTGCGCTTCGCATGCGGCCCCTGTCGGAAGAGATGCCGAAAACATCGCCGATGCGTTGCCGCGTGCTGCTACCTTCGATGCACCCCCCACCGAAAAAAGGCGACCCTGCACATGGCCAAGCTCCCCGAGCGATCCGACTTCCCCGCGGGCACCGAATTCGTGATCTACGAGTTCGACGTGCCGCTCGCCTGCGTGCCCAGGGGCGAGGCGGGTGAGGGAAGCGCATGGTTCAACTGGTACGGCGGCAAGCCGCGCCCCTATGCGGTGGAGCGGCTGAAGGTGGACAACAACTGGCCCGCCGACAGCTTCGAGCAATGGGCCGCGTTGGTGGAGGCGTCGCTGTGACAGCACGCCACAGTGCTTTCCCGAATCCACAGCGGCTCCGCGACGCTCGCTTGCGGTACGTGCGTTAACGCACCGAGCGACGGCCGCTCGGGGCGTAAGGTGCGCGCCGTTGGTCATTGCAGTCCGGAAGGCTTGCTCGCCTGGTTTCGGTGGGCGCCCTCGGGGCATGCATGCAAAAAAGGCCCGTATGCCACTCGACTACCTTCGCAAAATCGAACACGCCGGCCTTCCTTTGCTGGTAGACGACAGGAGCGAGATCAACAGCATCGCCGTGCTGGTGGCGGCGGGCATGGTGGAGGCGGTGTTGCCGCCCGTCTCGACCGACGAAAACGCGGAAGGGCGCCTGCCCGCCGTCGTCAAGCTCATCACGCCCCGGGGACGGGCCGAACTGCTGCTGCATGGCTAGCGCCGGTTGCAGACAGCGCCGCCGTGGGCCCATGCTGCAGCGCCGTCGGCAGCCTATCGTCCAGCCAGTCCATGCGCCACGCCAGCACCGCCATCGCAAGCACCAGCACCGCTGCAGCGGCAAAGCCGGTCGCGCCGTGCCGGTCGCGGTACGGGTCGGGCGCGATGCGCCGGGCGCCCGGCGGCACGTGCGCCATCTGCGACAGCATGCCGCCCAGCCGCACATTCACCTTCATGCGCCCGTTGATGGCCCAGCCGCTCGCGTCCAGAATCGGCCCCAGGCTGCGCTGGCGCAGCTTGAGCCACGCAATGAGCATGCTCGGCCCCGAGATGGCCAGCACGATGCCCAGCAGCGCCACCGGTATCCATTGCCCCAGGTCGATGAACTTGCCGAAGATGGCCACCAGCACCGCGCTGATGCTCCCCAGCGCCACGCCGATGGCGGCGACGGTGCCCACGTCGACACGGCCCGCGGGGCGGGGCACGGCGGTCGGCACCTTGGCGGCGTCGGCCGCCGCGGCCTGGTCGGCGGTGGTCAATTTCGTGGCCAGGCTCGTGAGGCTGCCCTGGCCCGCGGCCTCCTGCGCCGCGGCGCGCTTGGCCACCTGCTCCTCGATGACGCGCACGAACTTCTTGTAGGGCGCGAAAAAGGCCTGCGCCACGCTGGTCGGGTTCTCGATCAGCTTGGTGATGGTGGCGTCCCAGTCGCGGCCCTGGCGGTCGTAGAACACGCCGTTGCGGCCCACGAACAGAAAGTCGACATCGCCCGCGGTGAAGGCTGCGACGATGCTCATCTTCGCGCCCTGGCGCGTGCAGTCGCAGTACGCCAGGCAGGTCTTGGCCAGGCCCGCGAGCACGGCGTGCTTGGCCGTGTCCTGCACCTGCACCGTGAGCTCGCAGCTGCGGGCGTCCAGGTACAGCGTGCCGGCCTGGAAGATGGCGCCCTCGCGCCGGTAGAAGGCCTTGAACGACACGAAGTTGTTCAGCAGCACCACCAGGTCGCGCTGTAGGCGAATGAGCTTTTCCAGGTCGACCAGCAGCGCGTTGTGTTCTTCGGCCGCCTCGTCGTCCTTGATGAGCGCGAGCAGCGGCTCGCGCGTTTGCAGCAGGGCGTCGAGCTTGTCCAGCGGCAGCGCGGCGGCCCAGTTGTCGGGGCGCTTGGCCATCAGCGCCTGCAGCGGCGCGAGCATGCGCTTGATGGCGAGCCAGTCGGCTTCGGCCAGCTCTGCAGGTGCGCCCGCGCCCAGCAACGGCTCCACAGCGCGCAAGGTGAAGGCCTCGATGGCGTCGGCCCAGGCGGGGTTCAGGCTGGTGCCGTGCAGCGGCAGCACGCAGCGCGGCGTCACCGGTGCCAGCGGCAGGTCGGCAATGGGCTGGGCCTGCAGGTCGAGCTTGTTGGCGCCCAGCTCGTCGTAGGCCTTCGGCGAGGGGTTGAGCGCGGTCACGGCCTGCACGTCGAAGGCCGCCACGCGGCAGCGCGCGAAGAAGTCGTCGAGCTTGGCCTGCACCTTGTTCGTGGCGTCGGCCGCCGCCAGCGTGGGGTCGCCCAGCGGCATCAATGTGGTGTTGCCCGCGTCGGCCTGCGCATGCCAGTCGCGCGCGACCTGCACTTCGGCGAAGAAGGCTTCGGCCCGCGCGCGGTCGATGCCGGGCGTGGCCTTGTGGCGGTCGGGCACGCTGCCGTGCGTGTGCATGACCTGCTCTACGGTGGCGCGCACCGTGTCGTCCTGCGCGGTGTCGGGCGTGACGATGCCGTCGCCGTTGAAGCGCATGGCGGCCAGCAGCTCGCCGCGATCGGCGATGTCGGCCAGCGTGAGCGTCGCTGCGTCGGGCTTGCCTTGTATCTGCAGCAGGCGGCGCGCTTCTTCGCGCAGCCGGGCGCCGTCGGGGTTGCCGTCGTCGAGTTCGTCCAGCGTGAGCACGTCGCTGCCCTCGAGCAGCACGTCGGGGTTGCGCAGCCGCGCGCACACCCACTCGCACGCCGCCACCACCTCGGGCGGCCGCACGCGGCCGTCGCGGTCGGCGTCGATCAGGTCGAGCGTGCGCGGATCGAAGTCGATGCCGCGCGTGGGGCAGGCGAGCGCCACCCACAGCTTCTGGTCGAGTTCACCGATGCGGGCGATGTCCTCGCCAGAGCGGAACACGACCTGGTCGGTGCCGCCCGCGCGAATGAACTGCCAGCGGTGGGGGGGTGTGGAGGGAGTGGAGGGAATCGAGCGGCGGTCGGCGACCTTCGGTGGGGTTGCGGTGCTCGGCGCTTGCGTCATCGTCGGCGGCCCTCCGCTCAGACCGCGACCTTCTTGTGCTCGCCCAGGTTCTTGGGCGGCTCGCCGGTGATGGCGGCCTTGGCCATCTTGTAGAGCTGCACCATCTTGCTGTCGTCCACGTCCCAGTACTCGGCGCCGAGCACGCTCACGGCCAGCAGGCCCAGGTTAGGGTCGGTGGCGCCGTTGGGGAACCAGGCCTGCGCGGCCTTGGTGAACAGCGCTTCCTTCTTCGCCTGGTCTTCCAGCAGCGCGGCGCGGCCGGACACCGACACGTAGCTGTCGTCGTCGGTGTTGGCATAGGCGATGTTCACGACCGGGTCGGTGGCCACGTGGCGCGCGATGTCGCCGTTCTTCGGCACGAAGAAGTACAGCGTGCCGGCCTCGTCGCCGTTCTTGTTCTGCGTGGTCAGCGGGTGGCTGTGCAGCTGGCCGTCGTCGTGGCGGTGCGTGAGCATGCCGAAGCGGGTGTCCTTGATGAGGTCCCAGAGCTTGCTTTGGTCGGTGGTGGTGGCGGTCATGTCGGGTGCTCCTGATGTGTTGAGGTTGGCGATGAAGGTTTCACCGTAAGGGCAGGTCCGCGAGGGGCTTGAGGACACACACCGCGCTGGCGTGTCGTCCGGCGCCGACAGCTTTGGCCGCAGGTGCGGCCTGTGCGTGCATCGGTTCGCGCAACGGCCCGTGCTGCCGTAGGTCTGCCGTAGGTCTTGTCCGTCCGGCGGAGTCGGCATCCCATGTCATCGGCGTGCGGCGCGCGCGTTAACTTGGAGGTCGACGGTCATCCGTTCCTCGTATTTGTTCCTCTTCCTTTTGCGAGGGCCTCGGAGCGTGACAGCGACGAGGCTTGAACCCGGCTTGGCGCCGGGTTCTTTTTTGCGCGCTACCGGTTCGGTTCAGTTCATGAAGGCTTCAGCAAACCCTCAGCGATCCTTCAGCCGCGCGCCGCAGACTGGACGGCCCGACACACTCAGCCGCACGCGCGGGCCCTCCCTTGAAGAAGCACCTTTTCCTGATGATCGCCGTCGCCACCCTCGCGGTGGGCTGCGGCCACGACGACCACCGGCGCAACCGCGACCGCGACCACAACGGCATTCCGGACCGCTACGAGCGAAACCGCGATGTCAACCGCGACAGCGATGGCGACGGCATACCCGACCGCTACGACCGCCGCCCCGACAACCCCAGAAAGTACTGATCAGGCGCGCTGCCGCAGTGCCAGCACCGACAGCCCGGCGCCGATGAAGGTGAGCCCCGCGCCCACGTTCAGCCCGGTGCCCACGCGCGGTTGGCGCTTCAGCCAGCCCGACAGCCTGAACGCGAAGGCGCCCAGCACGCTGAAGATGAGCGCGGTCAGCACCGCGAAGATGGCGCCGTACACCAGCATCTGCACGGCCACCGGGCCGCGGGCCGCGCTCACGAACTGCGGCAGGAATGCCAGCACGAACAGGCCCGGCTTCGGGTTGAGCACGTTCGACAGCAGGCCGGTGAAGAACACCTTGCGCAGCGACTGGTGCGCGCCCGGCTCGAACGAAATCAGGTTGCGCGAGCGCAGCGCCTTGTAGCCCAGCCACAGCAGGTACACCCCGCCGACCGCCTTGACGGCCCAGAACGCCACCGGCGACGCCTGGATGACCAGCGACAGCCCGAGCGCCGCGGCCACGGTGTGGCACATGATGCCCAGCCCCGCCCCGATGGACGACAGCGCCGCGGCCGCCTTGCCCTGGCTCAGCCCGCGGCTGATCGCCAGGATGTTGTCGGGCCCGGGCGCGAGCACCACCACGAGGCAGGCGGCGAGGTAGGCGAGGAGTACGTCGGTGGGAAACATGGCGGCGGACCTTCAAGTCAATGGAAGCAACAAGGCAGGGGCAGGGTGCGCAAGGATACGCAAGCCGCAGCCCGAATGCACCAGCGGGCCTCCTCGATGCCGCTCAAGGCCCCTCAAGGCCGCTCCAGACCTCTCAAGGCGCCTTGGGCTTCGAAGACGGCTCCCACGAATCCGGCGTCGTCGCCACCAGCGACCTGAAGTCCTTCCACGGCCTGGCGCCGGGAATGGTGCGCCCGCCCACGATCAGCGCCTTGGCGTACGCCACCATGCGCTCGCGCAGGTAGGCGCGGTCGGACTCGGGCCAGGTCTCTATCGAATGCGGCCCGCGCGCCACCACGATCTCCTTCAGCCCGCGGATGCGGTTGTACGCGGCCACGGTGCCCTCCAGCGTCTCGGCGCGGTCCCACAGGCCCTTGCCGAAGAAGGCGGCGGGCCAGCGGTCCATGCCCGCGAGCGTCGACGAGTTGGGATAGAAAACGATGTGGTGGTCGGCCGCCATGCCGCCCAGGAACAGGTTACGGTCGGCGAGGTCGGGCGAATCGCCCACGTAGCCCGCGCCGCTGGCGAACGACGACAGCAGGATGGCGCCGCGAATGTTGCGCAGCCCCTTGGGCGGCGTGCAGCTGGGCTGGGGCATGTCGAAGCTGCACTGCGCCACGTAGTTGCGCGTCATGGCCCAGGCGGTGGACATGGAGCCGCGCGAATAGCCGCCCAGCACCAGCGGAATCTCGCTGGCCGGCATGCCTGCGAGCAGCCGGCCGCGCGTGGCGTCGCCCGCGAGCAGCTCGCCCTGCGGCGTGAGAATGCGCAGCCCGCGCCCGGTGTCCAGCGCGGTGAGCGCGCGGAACACGTCCTCGCCTTGTTCCAGCGTGTTGGTGTCGCTGAAGCCGCCCGACAGCCCCTCGCCGCGGCGGTCGTAGGCCAGCACGTCGTAGCCGGCCTGGTTCAGCGCGTACAGGTTCTCGCGCCACCAGCGCTGGCCCATGGTCTCGGTGGTGGCGTTGGGAAAGCTCACGGGCACGGTCTTGCCCGTCTTCGCGTCGGTGCGGTAGGCCACCTCGTCAGGGTGCTGGATGGCCGTGAGTTGCCCGCCGCCGCCCGGCGCCATGATGACCAGCGCGCGCGTCTTCCTGCCCTTGCCGTCGCTCACGCCCGTACCCTCGATGTACCAGCCGCGCAGCTTGATGTCGCCTGTCATCTTCAGGTCGATGCGCTCGAAGGTGTCGCGCGGCACGGTGAACTCGACGATGGAGGTGCGCGCGTCGGCCTCCGCGATGCCTTCGCGGTAGGGCGCCTTGGCGAAGAAGGCCGGGCGGCGGATTTTCTTCAGGTCGACCTGGCCGTCCGGGTCGATCCTGCCCGAGGGGTCGACCACGCCGGTGGAGCGCGTGGCGCGCTCCTTGTTGGGCGGCAGCCAGCGCTGCATCTGCGCGTCGATGCGCTTGAAGCAGGCCGCGTCTTCCTTGCAGGCGCGCCAGCGGGCCTTGAGCTTCTCGTCGCTGAACTCGCTCACGTGGTAGTCGCCGCCCGCGTAGCCGGCCGGCGTGGGGTTGGCCGTCATGAGCACCGGCACGCAGACCTTGGCGCCGGTTCCCTTCGGACCTTGCCCTAGCAGGTAGCCCCCCATGTTCGCGTTGCGGTCGGTGCCCACCCAGGCGGTGCAGTCGGTGGGCGGGGGCTTGCTGGCCGCGGCCTGGCGCTGGGCCTCGGTGGTGCCCGAGGCGCAGGCGCCGAGCAGGAGCGCGGCGACCAGGGGGAGTGCGGCGCGCGTGATCGCTTCAGTCATCAAGACGGTGGCTCCGGTGAAGAGCAGGAAATCTGGAGGCCCGATCTTCGCCGCATTCACACCGCGTAACCAAAGCCAACACGCCTTGTGCGTGCAAGCGCAGGCGCTGTCGGCTGTAGGAAATTTCCTGCACGCGCATGCGCGAATGTCCACTCTCAAACGGTGCGGCGCGCGCGCTCAATCCGACCCGGTTCGGGTCGACGCAGACCCATCGACAGCGCCCCGAACCCGCGGATGACACGCAGATGACACGACGACAAGCCAGGAGACAAGACAGATGAACTTCGAAGGCATCTACTGCTTCGACACGGCGAGCGTGCGCTTCGCCGTCTACCCCGAAGGCCCGGGCGGCCCGCGCGTGATCGCGCAGATTTCCGAGCACACGCTGCACGACGGTTTCGGCGAACGCGAGGTCGGCGAGCGCCTGCTGGACGTGTGCCGCCGGCACTTCCCGGTGATCGAGCCCGCGGCCATCGCGCGCTACCGGGCCGAGCCGGGCCGGGCGATCACGCTCACGGTCGACGATTTCGCGCTGCACGCCTGAGGCCGCCTCAAGAATCCGAAGCCGACATTCGGGCAACTCTCCGACAAGCCAAGTCGGTGCAGACCGTAACCACGGCACGCGGTGTCGCCGCAGATTGAGACACCGCCAGACGAACAACGCAGTCGTTCCTTGAACAGCCGTGTCGCTGGCCTTCACATCAAGGAACGCCGGTGCCTCTGAACCATTCACTCCAAGGCGAGCGAGACGCCTACCTTTTCCACGAAGGAACTCATTCCCGCCTGTACGACCTGCTCGGGGCGCACCCGCAGCCGGGTGGCGGCGTGAACTTTGCGGTGTGGGCGCCCAATGCCGAGTCGGTCTCGGTGGTGGGCGACTGGAACTACTGGTCCGGCGACGCCGACCCGCTCTCTCCCAGCCCCGACCACACGGGCATCTGGCAAGGCCATGTGCCGCAAGCCGCGCTCGGGCAGACCTACAAATACCGCATTCGCTCGCGCTTCGGCGGCTACGCCGTCGACAAGGCCGACCCGGTGGCTTTCAGTGCCGAGTTGCCGCCGGCCACCGGCTCGCGCATCTGCGAACTGTCGTACCAGTGGAACGATGACGAGTGGATGGCGCGGCGCGGCGCGCACAACGCGCTCGACGCGCCGCAGTCGGTCTATGAAGTGCACCTGGGCTCCTGGCGCCGGCACGACGGGCAGTTCCTGAGCTATCGCGAGCTGGCGCACGAACTCGGCGCGTACGTCACGAAGATGGGCTTCACGCATGTGGAGCTCATGCCCGTGACCGAGCACCCGTTCTACGGCTCCTGGGGCTACCAGACCACCGGCTACTTCGCGCCCACCGCACGCTACGGCTCGCCGCAGGACTTCATGTACATGGTCGACTACCTGCACCAGCAGGGCATCGGCGTGCTGCTCGACTGGGTGCCCTCGCACTTTCCGGTCGACGAGCACGGGCTGGGCTACTTCGACGGCACGCACCTGTATGAGCATGCCGACCCGCGCCAGGGCTTCCACCCCGAGTGGAGCTCGGCCATCTTCAACTACGGCCGCCCCGAGGTGCGCAGCTTCCTGGTGTCGTCGGGCCTGTTCTGGCTCGACCTGTACCACCTGGACGGCCTGCGCGTGGACGCGGTGGCCTCCATGCTCTACCTCGACTACGCGCGCAAGCACGGCGAGTGGATTCCCAACCGCCACGGCGGGCGCGAGAACCTGGAGGCCATCGACTTCCTGCAGACGCTCAACCGCGCCGTGTACCGCGAGTTTCCCGACACCGTCACGGTGGCCGAAGAGTCGACCGCCTGGCCGCGCGTGTCCCGCCCCACCGACATGGACGGCCTGGGCTTCGGCGAGAAATGGAACATGGGCTGGATGCACGACACCCTGGCCTACATGAAGGAAGACCCGGTCAATCGCAAGTACCACCACCACAAGCTGACCTTCTCGCTGGTGTACGCCTTTCACGAGAATTTCGTGCTGCCGCTCTCGCACGACGAGGTGGTGCACGGCAAGGGCTCGCTGGTCAACAAGATGCCGGGCGACAACTGGCAGCAGTTCGCCAACCTGCGCGCGCTGTTCGGCTTCATGTGGGCGCACCCGGGCAAGAAGCTGCTGTTCATGGGCGGCGAGTTCGGCCAGCGGCGCGAGTGGACGCACGACGGCGAGCTCGAGTGGTTCGTCACCGAGCAGGCGGGCCATGGCGGCCTGCAGCGGCTGGTGGCGCAGCTCAACCGCGTGTACCGCGAGCAGCCCGCGCTGCACCAGCTCGACTTTTCCGCGGCGGGCTTCGAGTGGCTCACCGCGGACGACGAAGAGAAGAGCGTGTTCGCCTTCCTGCGCAAGTCCGCCGACGGCAGCCCGCCGCTGCTGGTGGTGAGCAACATGACGCCGGTGCCGCGCACCAACTACGTGCTGGGCGTGCCCGGTGGGTCGAAAGGCACGCTGGGCGGCAACTTCTGGCGCGAAGTCATCAACACCGACGCGGCCGAATTCGGTGGCGCGGGCTGGGGCAACCTGGGCGGCGTGGAGGCCGCTCCCGTGCGATCGCACGGCCGCATGCAGTCGGTGAGCCTGACCCTGCCGCCCCTTTCGACGCTGATCCTGGAGCAACGGCCCACACCATGAAGAACATCTTTGCCACCCGCCACGCCCCCGTGGCGACCGACATCGCAGATAACCACGGCAACGTGCGCGCCGTGATCGACGCCGTGCTGCCCGCCGTGGACAACGGCCGCTTTCCCGTGAAGTGCGTGGCCGGCGAGCGCGTGCGCGTGCGCGCGCACTGCTTCACCGACGGCCACGACGTGCTGCGCGTGCAGCTGCGCTGGCGCGCGCAGGACCAGCCCGAGTTCCGCGAAGTGCCCATGAAGCCGCTGCGCAACGACGTGTGGGAGGCCGCCTTTTCGCCGCCCGCGCTCGGGCGCTACGTGTACACCGCGGTGGCATGGGTCGACCCCTTCGAGTCGTGGCGCAGCGAGATGACGCGCCGCGTCGATCCCGACGACGTGCGCATCGCCTCGCAGGTGGGTGCGCTCGAAATCGCCGCGGCCGCCGGCCGTGCCGACGGCGTCGACAAGACCGCGCTGCAGCGCTGGGCCACCGAGCTCGACGCCGTGGCCGCCACGCCCGGCGCCGACGCCGTGGCGCTCAAGGCCCTGGCGCTCGACGAAGAGCTGGCCGACACCGCGCGCCGCCACCCCGACCGGCGCCACGAGGCGCACTACCCGGTTGAGCTGCCGCTGGTGGCCGACCGCGAGCGCGCGCGCTTCAGCACCTGGTACGAGCTGTTTCCGCGCTCGGCCGGCACCGAGCCCGGCGTGCACGGCACCTTCAAGGACGTGGAAGCCCGCCTGCCGGCCATTGCCGCCATGGGTTTCGACGTGCTGTACTTTCCGCCCATCCACCCCGTGGGCCGCGTGCAGCGCAAGGGCCCGAACAACAAGCTGGTGAGCGGGCCCGACGACGTGGGCAGCCCCTGGGCCATCGGCGCGGCCGAAGGCGGCCACAAGCACATCCTGCCCGCGCTGGGCACGCCCGAAGACTTTCGCCAGCTGCTGGCGCGCGCGGCCGAGCACGGCCTGGAGATCGCGCTGGACATCGCTTTCCAGTGCGCGCCCGACCACCCGTATGTGAAAGAACACCCCGACTGGTTCCGATGGCGGCCCGACGGCAGCGTGCAATACGCCGAGAACCCGCCCAAGAAGTACCAGGACATCTACCCCTTCAACTTCGAGAGCGACGACTGGCGCGGGCTCTGGAACGAGCTGAAGAGCGTGTTCGAGCACTGGGTGGGCGAGGGCGTGCGCATCTTCCGCGTGGACAACCCGCACACCAAGGCCTTTCCGTTCTGGGAGTGGGTGATCGCCGAAATCAAGCGCACGCACCCCGAGGTCATCTTCCTGGCCGAGGCCTTCACGCGGCCCAAGGTGATGCACCGGCTGGCCAAGGGCGGCTTCTCGCAGAGCTACACCTACTTCACCTGGCGCAACACCAAAGAGGAACTGGTCGAGTACTTCACCGAGCTGTCGACCACGCCCGGCATCGACTACTTCCGCCCCAACGTGTGGCCCAACACGCCCGACATCCTGCACGAGCAGCTGCAGGGCGGCGAGGCGTCGGTGTACATGTCGCGGCTGGTGCTGGCGGCCACGCTGTCGGCGAGCTACGGGATCTACGGGCCGGCCTACGAGCTGCGCGAGCATCTGCCGCGCGAGCACGGCAGCGAGGAGTACCTCGACTCCGAGAAGTACCAGCTGCGCCACTGGAACCACGACGACCCCGAGAGCCTGGCGCCCTTCATCGCGCGGGTGAATCGCATTCGCCGCGAGAACCCCGCGCTGCAGTGGGACCGCACGCTGCGCTTCCTGCACGTGGACAACCCGCAGCTGCTGGCCTACGCCAAGACCTCGGCCGACGGCAGCAACGTGGTGGTCACGGTGGTCAACCTCGACCCGCACACGCCGCAGTCGGGCTGGGTCGGGCTGGAGCCCGGCAGCGTGGGCGTGAGCCCGGCTTCGCGCTCCTTCCAGATGCACGACCTGCTCAGCGGGCAACGCTTCATCTGGCAGGGCGACTGGCACTACGTGCGGCTCGACCCGCACACCGCACCCGCGCACATCTTCGTGGTCCGTCGGCGCCATGGCGACGAGCGCGACTTCGACTACTTTCTTTGAGAGGTCGCCCGCCCATGAATGCACCCGTCTCGCACATTGCCCTTGAAACCGTCGAGATCGACAACAGCGACGATCCGCTGTGGTACCGCGACGCGGTGATCTACCAGCTCAACGTCAAGGCCTTCTTCGACTCCAACAACGACGGCATGGGCGACTTCCAGGGGGTGACCGCCAAGCTCGACTACGTGAAGGACCTGGGCGTCAACACCATCTGGCTGATGCCCTTCTACCCGTCTCCGCTGCGCGACGACGGCTACGACATCGCCGAGTACGAAGACGTGCACCCGCAGTACGGCACGCTGGCCGACTTCCGCGAAATGATGGCCGAGGCCCACAAGCGCGGCCTGCGCGTGATCACCGAGCTGGTCATCAACCACACGTCGAGCGACCACCCGTGGTTCAAGGCCGCGCGGCTGGCGCCGCCCGGCTCGCCGGAGCGCAACTTCTACGTGTGGAGCGACACCGACCAGATCTACCAGGGCACGCGCATCATCTTCACCGACACCGAGACGTCGAACTGGACCTGGGACCCGGTGGCCAAGCAGTACTACTGGCACCGCTTCTTCAGCCACCAGCCCGACCTGAACTTCGACAACCCGGCGGTGATGGAAGCCATCCTGAAGACGATGAAGTTCTGGCTCGACATGGGCGTGGACGGCTTCCGGCTCGACGCCATTCCCTACCTGGTGGAGCGCGACGGCACCAGCAACGAGAACCTGCCGGAAACGCACGCGGTCATCAAGCGGCTGCGCGCGGCCATCGATGCGCAATACAAGAACCGCTTCCTGCTGGCCGAGGCCAACATGTGGCCCGAAGACGTGCGCGAGTATTTCGGCGACGGCGACGAGTGCCACATGGCGTATCACTTTCCGCTCATGCCGCGCATGTACATGGCCATCGCGCAGGAAGACCGCCACCCCATCGTGGAAATCATGGCGCAGACGCCCGACATTCCCGAAGGCTGCCAGTGGGCCATCTTCCTGCGCAACCACGACGAGCTCACGCTCGAGATGGTGACCAGCAAGGAGCGCGACTACATGTACACCATGTACGCGGCCGACACGCGCGCGCGCATCAACCTGGGCATTCGGCGGCGGCTGGCGCCGCTGATGGAAAACGACCTCGACCGCGTGAAGCTCATGAACGGCATGCTGCTGTCGATGCCGGGCTCGCCCATCATCTACTACGGCGACGAGATCGGCATGGGCGACAACGTGTTCGTGGGCGACCGCAACGGCGTGCGCACGCCCATGCAGTGGAGCCCCGACCGCAACGCCGGCTTCTCGCGCGCCGACCCGCAGCGCCTGTACCTGCAGCCCATCATGGACGCCATGTACGGCTACGAGGCGCTCAACGTGGAAACGCAGGCGCGCGACGCCAGCTCGCTGCTGAACTGGACCAAGCGCATGCTGGCCGTGCGCAAGACCAGCCACGCCTTCGGGCGCGGCAAGCGGCGCTTTCTGAAGCCGGGCAACCGCAAGATCCTGGCCTACCTGAGCGAGCACGACGGCGACGTGATCCTGGCGGTGTTCAACCTGTCGCGCGCCGCGCAGCCGGTGGAGCTCGACCTGTCGGAGTTCAAGGGCCATGTGCCCATCGAGATGCTGGGGCGCGCGCCGTTCCCGCCCATCGGCGAGCTCCCGTACCTGCTCACGCTGTCTTCGTACGGCTTCTACTGGTTCAAGCTCACGGCCGAGGCCGACGCGCCCAGCTGGCACGACCAGGGCGTGGCGCTGCAGGACTGGCCCACGCTGGTGCTGTTCGACGGCTGGACCAGCTTCTTCCGCGACCGCGTGATGCCGTGGCGCATCGGCATGGCCGAGCGCATGCGCAACCAGTTCGAGCTGGACACGCTGCCGCGCCACATCGAGATCCAGCGCTGGTACGCCTCCAAGGGCGTGCCGATCGCGCGGGCCCGCATGGTCGACCACGCCGTGTGGGAGGCCAACGGCCAGAGCTGGATGCTGCCGCTGCTGGCGCTCGACGGCCCGCCCGGCGGCGCCACGTACTTCATGCCGCTGGCGCTGGCCTGGGAAGAGCGCGACGAAGAGCGCATGGCCGGCGTGGCGCAGGCCGCGCTCGCCAAGGTGCGCCAGCAGGCGCAGGTCGGGCTGATGGGCGACGCCTTCTACGACGAGGCCTTCTGCCGCGAGCTGGTGCGCGCCATCTCGCAAGGGGCCGAGCTGGCCACGGGCAACGGCAAGCTGGTGTTCAAGCCCACGGCCGCGTTCGGCACGCTGAACATCGACATCGACGCACTGCCGGTCGGCCGCCCCAGCGGCGTGAGCAGCAACACGGCCGTGACGCTCGACGAAACCCTGTTCCTGAAGGGCTATCGCCATGTGCGCCAGGGCATCAACCCCGAGCTGGAAATGGGCCGCTTCCTCACCGAGGTGGAGTACCCCAACTGCGTGCCCGTGCTGGGCGCGCTGGAGTACATCGGCAACGACGGCCGCACCATGACGCTGGCCATGGTGCAGAGCTACGTTGCCAACCAGGGCGACGGCTGGGACTACACGCTGGGCTACCTGGAGCGCTTTTTGCGCGACGTGGCCACCACCGACGGCGCCACGGCGGCGCCCGACGTGCTGGCCGTGCACGGCGGCTTTCTCGCGCTGATGGCCACGCTGGGCCGGCGCACCGGCGAGCTGCACCGCGCGCTGGCCACCCGCACCGGTGCCGCCGCCTTCGACCCCGAGCCGCTGTCGGCCACCGACGTGGCGGGCTACCGCACGCACGCCACCACCGACGCCACGGCCACGCTGGCGCTGCTGCGCGATCGCATCGACGTGCTGCCTGCAGGGGCGCAGGCCGATGCCCACACGCTGCTCGCGGCCGGCGAGGCGCTGCACGCGAACATCGCGGAGCGGCGCTTCGTGGGGGAAGGCGAGGGCAAGGGCGGTGGCGCGGCGGCGCTGAAGAGCCGCTACCACGGCGACTACCACCTGGGCCAGGTGCTGGTGAAGGACAACGACTTCATCATCATCGACTTCGAGGGCGAGCCCGCGCGCAGCTTCGAGGAGCGGCGCGCCAAGAGCTCGCCGCTGCGCGACGTGGCGGGCATGCTGCGCTCGTTCAACTACGCGCGCTGGTCGGCGCTGCGGCGCGTGGCGCAAAGCCCCGACGAGGCCGAGAAGCTGGCCGCGCCGGCCATCGCCTGGGAGCAGGCCACGCGCGACGCCTTCCTGAAGGGCTACGCCGAGGCCATCGCCGCGCCGGGTGATGCGACCGGTGGCTTGCCGCTCGACGCCGAGCTGCTCTCGCTGTTCGAGCTGGAGAAGGCGCTGTACGAACTGCGCTACGAACTGAACAACCGCACCGACTGGGTGCAGGTGCCGCTGCACGGCGTGCTGGCGCTGATTCGCCCCGCGCGCGCTTGATACCCCACTTACCGGAAGAGACTCATCATGGAAAACTTCGGCATTCACCTGGAGCCGCTGCGCGCCATCCTCTACCAGGTCGGGGCATTCATTCCGCGCCTGCTCATCGCGCTGGTGGTGGTGGTCGTGGGCTGGGTCATCGCCAAGGCGGTGCGCTTCGCGGTGACCAAGGCGCTGCGCGCCATCAACTTCAACGTGCTCACCGAGCGCGCGGGGCTGGACAACTTCCTGCGCCAGGGCGGCTGGCAGGGCGACACCAGCAGCGTGTTCGGCGTGCTGGCGTACTGGCTGGTGATATTGGCGTCGCTGCTCATCGCCTTCAACGGCATGGGGCTGAGCTACATCGCCGACCTGCTGGGGCGCATCGTGTGGTTCGTGCCGAACGTGGCCGTGGCCCTGCTGGTGCTGGCCTTCGGCTCGTACTTCGCCAAGTTCGTGGGCGACGCGGTGGGCAGCTACTTTCGCGGCGTGAAGATGCAGGACGCCATGCTGTTCGCCAAGATGGCGCAGTACGCGGTGATGGCCTTCGTGATCCTCATTGCGCTCGACCAGATCAAGGTGGGCGGCGACATCGTGCGCGAAAGCTTCCTGGTGATATTGGCGGGCGTGGTTTTTGCGTTGGCTTTGGCCTTCGGCCTGGCCGGCAAGGACTGGGCGAAGGCGCAGATCGAGCGTTGGTGGCCGCGCCAGGTGGTGGTGAAGGACACGCGGGTCGTCAAGGAGACGCCCGTGGTTCCCCCGGTGGCGCCGAACACCGTGTCGCCACCGCCGCGCTACGACGACCGGCCGCCGCGCTGAGCGCGGCGACCGCTGCCCCGATTGCCTTGCCTGCCTGCCTGTGATTGCCCTGGCCACTGAATGACACGAAAAACCAATCCGACGATCACGGCCATCTGGCCCGGCAAGCCTTACCCCCGCGGCGCCACCTGGGACGGGGAGGGCGTCAACTTCGCGCTGTTTTCCCAGCACGCCCAGAAGGTGGAGCTGTGCCTGTTCGACGAGCGCGGCCGCCACGAGCTGCAGCGTATCGTGCTGCGCGAGCGCACCGACGGCGTGTGGCACTGCTACCTGCCCGAGGCCCGGCCCGGCCAGGCCTACGGCTACCGCGTGCACGGCCCCCTACAAGCCCGAGGAGGGGCACCGCTTCAACCCGCACAAGCTGCTGGTCGACCCGTATGCGAAGGACCTGGTGGGCGACCTGCGCTGGGGCGACGCGCTGTACGGCTACACCGTGGGCAGCAAGCGCGAAGACCTGTCGTTCGACCGCCGCGACAGCGCCCCGCTGATGCCCAAGGGCCGCGTGCTCGAGACCGCCTTCACCTGGGGCGACGACCGCCGCCCCTCGGTGCCGTGGCAGGACATGGTCATCTACGAGATGCATGTGCGCGGCTTCACCATGACCCACCCCGACGTGCCGCCCGAGCTGCGCGGCACCTACGCCGCGCTGGGCTGCGCGCCGGTGGTCGACTACCTGAAGCGCTTGGGCGTGACCACGGTGGAGCTGCTGCCGGTGCACAGCTTCCTCAACGACCGCCACCTGGCCGAGAAGGGGCTGCAGAACTACTGGGGCTACAACACGCTGGCCTACTTCGCCCCCGAGATGCGCTACAGCGCCTCCGGCAAGGTGAAGGAGTTCAAGACCATGGTGAAGACGCTGCACTCCGCGGGCATCGAGGTGATCCTGGACGTGGTCTACAACCACACCTGCGAAGGCAACCAGCTCGGGCCCACGCTGTCGATGCGCGGGGTGGACAACGCCTCGTACTACATCGCCAACGCAGACAACCGCCGCTACTACGACGACTTCACCGGCTGCGGCAACACCGTGAACCTGGAGCACCCGCATGCGCTGCAGCTGGTGATGGACTCGCTGCGCTACTGGGCCGAGGAAATGCACGTCGACGGCTTCCGCTTCGACCTGGCCTCCGCGCTGGCACGCGAGGCCGGCAAGGTGGAGAACCTGGGCGGCTTCTTCGACGCCATCCGGCAAGACCCCACGCTCAACCGCGTGAAGCTCATCGCCGAGCCGTGGGACCTGGGCCATGGCGGCTACCAGGTGGGCAACTTTCCGCTGGGCTGGGCCGAGTGGAACGACCAGTACCGCGACGGCATGCGCGGCTTCTGGAAGGGCGACGGCAGCCTCATCGGCGAAATGGCCAAGCGCGTGACCGGCTCCGAAGACCTGTACGGCTGGTCGGGCAAGCAGCCCAGCGCCAGCATCAACTTCGTCACCGCGCACGACGGCTTCACGCTGCACGACCTGGTGTCCTACAACGACAAGCACAACGAGGCCAACGGCGAGGACAACCGCGACGGCAACAGCCACAACGTGTCGTGGAACTGCGGCGTGGAAGGCCCCACCGAAGACCCCGAAGTCATCACCCTGCGCGAGCGCCAGAAGCGCAACCTGCTGGCCACGCTGCTGCTGTCGCAGGGCGTGCCCATGCTGCTGGCCGGCGACGAGCGCGGCCACACGCAGCAGGGCAACAACAACGTGTACTGCCAGGACAACGCGCTCGGCTGGCTCGACTGGTCGGCCACGCCCGAGCGCCTGGCGCTCACCACCTTCGTCGAACGCATGATCGCGCTGCGCCGCGCGCACCCGTCGTTCCGCCGGCGCACCTTCTTCGCGGGCAAGCCGGCCGCGGGCGAGACCGTGACCGACGTGCACTGGCTCAAGCCCGACGGCGAAGAAATGCGCACCGAAGACTGGAGCGACACCAACGCCCGCTGCATGGCGATGTACATCCCCGGCGGCGGCATCGCCGACCGCGGGCCGCGCGGCGAAACGCAGCACGACGACGACTTTCTGCTGCTGTTCAACGCGCACCACGACGAGATCGCGTTCACCCTGCCGCCGATGCCGCACGGCGCCTGGCGCCTGCTGGTGGACACCGCCAGCACCTCGCCGCCGCCCACCACCGAAGACGCCTCCGCACTCGCGCCCGCATGGGCCGAGCCCACTTACCCGCTTCAATGCCGCTCGCTCGTCGTGCTGAGTCGGCCGGACGTACGGCCATGACCATGTCGACCCACCCCCATCCCCGCGCTCATCACGCCCATTCGATGCCCTTCGGCGCCACCGCGCACGACGGCGGCGTCGCCTTCGCCCTGTGGGCGCCCTCGCAGCAGCGGGTGCTGCTCGCGCACCGGCCGCTGAACGCGTCGGGTGGCGAACATGCCGCGCACCGCATGGCGCGAGACGCCGAAGGCTGGCACCGCCTCGACCTGGCCGGCGCGGCGCACGGCGACAGCTACCGCTTCGAGCTGCCCGACGGCTCCGCCGTGCCCGACCCGGCCTCGCGCTTCAACCCCGAAGACGTGCACGGCCCCAGCGTGGTCATCGACCCGCGCCGCTACGCATGGAAAGACGCCGCCTGGCGCGGCCGCCCGTGGGAAGAGGCGGTGGTGTACGAGCTGCACATCGGCGCCTTCACGGCCGAAGGCACCTTCAACGCCGCGCGCGAGCGGCTGGGCGAGCTGGCCGAGCTGGGCGTGACCGCCGTGGAGCTGATGCCGCTCGCGGACTTTCCGGGCAAGCGCAACTGGGGCTACGACGGCGTGCTGCAGTTCGCGCCCGATGCGTCCTACGGCACGCCCGACGAGCTGAAGGCGCTGGTCGACGCGGCGCACGGCCTGGGGCTGATGATGCTGGTCGACGTGGTCTACAACCACTTCGGGCCCGAAGGCAACTACCTGCATGGTTACTGCCCCGAGTTCTTCAACCCGGAGCACCGCACGCCCTGGGGCGCGGCCATCAACTTCGACGGGCCGGGCGCGCGCACGGTGCGCGACTTTTTCGTGCACAACGCGCTCTACTGGATCGAGGAGTTCCGCTTCGACGGCCTGCGCATGGACGCCATCCACGCCATTCGCGACAGCTCGCACCCGCACATCGTGCAGGAGATTCGCGAGGCCGTGCTGGCCGGCCCGGGCCGCGAGCGCCACGTGCACCTGGTGCTGGAGAACGACACCAACCAGGCCTCGATGCTCGCGCGCGACGGCCACGGCCTGCCCGTGGCGGGCACCGCGCAATGGAACGACGACCTGCACCACGCGGTGCACGTGCTGGCCACCGGCGAGCGCGACGGCTACTACGCCGACTACGCCGACAACCCCGTGTGCAGCCTGGCGCTGTCGCTGGCCGAAGGCTTCATCTACCAGGGGCAGCCCTCGGCGTTCCGCAACGGCGAGCGGCGCGGCGAGCCCAGCACGCGGCTGCCGTCGCAGGCCTTCGTCTCCTTCCTGCAGACGCACGACCAAGTGGGCAACCGCGCCTTCGGCGAGCGCATCCATGCGCTGGGCGACCCGGTGCGCGTGCGCGCGGCCATGGCCTGCCTGCTGCTGTCGCCGCACGTGCCCATGCTGTTCATGGGCGACGAGTTCGCGGCGTCCACCCCGTTCCTGTACTTCTGCGACTTCGGGCCCGAGCTGGCCGAGGCGGTGTCCAACGGGCGGCGCTCGGAGTTCGGCGGCTTCGCGGCCTTCAAGGACGAGGCGGCGCGTGCGCGCATCCCCGACCCGAACGCGGAGGCGACCTTTCTCGCGTCCAAGCTCAACTGGCGCGAGCGCGGCGCGCGCGCGCACTTCGAGCAGTTCAGCGAGGTGCAGCAGCTGCTGGCGCTGCGCCACAAGATGATCGTGCCGCACCTGGCCGGCTCCACCGGCGCGGGCGTGTTCTTCTGCGAGAACGACACGCTGCGCGTGCATTGGGACCTGGGGCCGCAGGGCGGAGGGACCGGTTCGGCCCGCCTGCACATGCTGGCGCATTTCGGCAGGCAGCAGACCACGCCGCTCGCCGGTTCGCCGGGCGCTGTGGTCTACCGTCACGGCGTGCATGAAGAAAGCGGTGCAGGGGAAGGCCATGCAGGCAATGCTTCGCTGCGCCTCGACCACGGCGCGGTGTTCGTCACGCTGGAGGACGCGCGCGGTGAATGACGTGAACGAAACCTTCCTGCGCGACGCGGCCGGCGCGCTGGTGGCGCTGTGCGAGCACCACGGCATCGCCACCGCCTACAACGACGCCTTCGGCACCCGCCGCGAGGCCAGCACGCAGAGCCTGCGCGCGCTGCTGGCGGAGTTCGGCGTGCGCATCGACAGCGCCGCCGACGCGCACCGCGCGCTCGAGGCCGTGCACCGCGCGCGCTGGGCGCAGGCATTGCCGCCGGTGGCGGTGGTGCCCGCGGGCACCACGCACTGGCAGGTGCCGTTGCGCCTGCCGCTGGCCACGCGCACGCTGCGCTGGCAACTGACCGACGAAGCCGGCCTCACGCAGCAGGGCGAGGCCGATGCGCACGCGTTGCACGAAACCGCGCGCACCGAGCACGGCGGCGCATGGCTGTGCGAACGCACGCTGCCCATGAGCCTGCCGCTGGCCGCCGGCTACCACCGCCTGCGCATCGACGGCCTGCCCGGCGAGACGCTGGTGCTGGCCACGCCGGGGCATTGCTACCGGCCGCCGGCCGTGCGCGACGGCCGCCGCGTGTGGGGCCCGGCGGTGCAGCTCTACAGCCTGCGCTCACCGCGCAACTGGGGCATCGGCGACTTCGGCGACCTCGACGAACTGGTCACGCTCATGGCCGCGCAGGGCGCGGACATCGTCGGGCTCAACCCGCTGCATGCGCTGTTCTCGGCCAACCCGGCGCATGCGAGCCCGTACAGCCCGTCGTCGCGCGAGCAGCTCAACGTGCTGTACATCGACGTGGAAGCGGTCGACGGCTTCGCCGATTGCGAGCCCGCGCGCCACCTGGTGCGCTCGCCCGCGTTCCAGGAGCGCCTGGCCGCTTTGCGCGCCGAGGCGCTGGTCGACCTGCCCGGCGTGGCGGCGGCCAAGTTCGAGGTGCTGGAGCTGCTCTTCGAGCACTTTCGCGAAGCGCACCTGCCGGAGCTGGCCGCGCCCGACGAAGACGGCCTGGCGTTCCTGGCCTTCGTGGCCGAGCGCGGCGAGGGGCTGCGCCAGCACGCGCTGTTCGAAACGCTGCACGCGCACTTCCTGGCCACCGACAGCGGCCTGTGGGGCTGGCCCGTGTGGCCTGTGGCGTACCGCGACCCCGACTCGGCCGAGGTCACGGCCTTTGCCGTGCAGCATGCGCAGCGCCTGCAGTTCCACCAGTTCCTGCAGTGGCAGGCCGCGCGCCAGCTGGCGCAGGCCTCGGCGCGCTGCGAGGCGGTGGGCATGGGCATCGGCCTGTACGTGGACCTGGCGGTGTCGGTCGACCGCGCCGGCTCCGACGCCTGGACCGCGCAAGGCGTGCTCGCGCCGGGCGCCAGCATCGGCGCGCCGCCCGACGAGTTCAACCCCGCCGGCCAGAACTGGGGCCTGCCGCCGCTGCGGCCCGACAGCCTGCGTGCCGACGGCTACCGCTTCTTCATGCACACGCTGCGCGCCGGCATGCGCGGCGCGGGCGCCTTGCGCATCGACCACGTGATGGGGCTCATGCGCCTGTTCTGGATTCCGCCGGGCCGCGGCGCGCACGACGGTGCCTACGTGTACTACCCGCTGGACGAGATGCTGGCCATCGTCGCCATCGAGAGCCACCGCCACCGCTGCATGGTGGTGGGCGAAGACCTGGGCACGGTGGAAGACGCCGTGCGCGAGGCGCTGGCCAAGGCCGACGTGCTCTCGTACCGGTTGCTGTACTTCGAGAAGTTCGACGGCCAGCACCACGAGCACCACGCCGGCGGCTTCAAGCCGCCGGAGGCCTACCCGCCGGCCGCGCTGGTGGCGGTGAGCACGCACGACCTGGCCACCTTCGCGGGCTGGTGGGCCGGCCACGACCTGCGCGTGCGGCTCGAGCTGGGCCTGTTCCCCGACGAGCGCGTGTTCGACAAGCAGCTGCTCGACCGCGCGCAGGAGCGCATCCAGCTGATGCTCGCGGCCGAGCGCGGCGGGCTGCTCAGCCGCGAGGAGGTGGCCGCGGCCGCGGGGCAGGCGCTGCCTTCTACCCGCATCGTGGAAGCGGTGCACGCCTACCTGGGCGCCGCGCCCTCGGCGCTGATGATGGTGCAGCTCGAAGACGCCGCCGGCGTGGTCGAGCAGGCCAACATGCCCGGCACTGTGAGCGAGCAGCCCAACTGGCGGCGCAAGCTGCCGGTGGCGTCGCGCGCGCTGGCCGAGGGCGAGCGCATGCAGGGCATCGCCGCGAAGCTGCGGGCGGTGCGCCCGGGGCTGCGTTCGGCCACCGGTGTGCTCGCGCCGCAAGACGTGCAGGCCACCGTGCCGCGCGCCACCTACCGGCTGCAGTTCCACAAGGACTTCGGCTTCGACGACGCCATTCGCGTGCTCCCTTACCTGGCCGAGCTGGGCGTGAGCCACGTGTACTGCTCGCCCATCCAGCGCGCCCGCGCCGGCAGCATGCACGGCTACGACGTGGTGGCGCACGACGAGGTCAACCCCGAGCTGGGCGGCGAAGAGGGCTTTGCGCGCTTCGTCGACGCGCTGCAGTCGCACGGCATGGGCCAGCTGCTGGACATGGTGCCCAACCACATGGGCGTGTTCGGCGCTGATAACGCGTGGTGGATGGACGTGCTGGAAAACGGCCCGGCCTCGCTCTACGCGCAGCACTTCGACATCGACTGGCAGCCGCTGAACGTCGAGCTCACCGGCAAGGTGCTGCTGCCCGTGCTGGGCGGCCACTACGGCGAGGTGCTGGCCAGCGGCGAGCTGGTGCTGCACTTCGAGCCCGAGGCCGGTGGCTTCGCGCTGATGTACTTCGACCACCGTTTTCCGCTGGCGCCCGAGCGCTATCCGGCGGTGCTGGCGCGCGCACTGGCGCAGCTCGACGAATCGACCGATGCCGCCGCCAGCCTCGCGAGCGTGGCCACCGCCTTCGGCCACCTGCCGGGGCGCGACGCCACCGAGCCCGAGGCGCGGGCCGAGCGCGCGCGCGACAAGGAGCTGCTCAAGGCCCGGCTGGCGCGGCTCGCGCAGCGGCACCCCTCGGTCGCCGCGGCGCTGGCCGCGGCCGTGGCCGAGTTCAACCTGGCCACGCCGGCGGCGCGGGACGCACTGCATGCGCTGGTCGAGGCGCAGGCCTACCGGCTGGCGTACTGGCGCGTGGCGGCCGACGAAATCAACTACCGGCGCTTCTTCGACATCAACGACCTGGCGGCGGTGCGCATGGAGCGCGACGACGTGTTCGAGGCCACGCAGTCGTTCGCGCTCGACCTGGCCGCCGCCGGCAAGGTGGACGGCCTGCGCATCGACCACCCCGACGGCCTGTACGATCCCGCGCGCTACTTCGAGAAGCTGCAGCAGGGCTACGCGCGCCGCGCCGGGCTGGTGCTGCCCGCGCACGACGCGCAGGGCCGGCCGGCGCGCCCGCTGTACGTAGTCGCCGAAAAAATCGCGGCCAACGACGAGGAGGTGCCCGAGGGCTGGCATGTGCACGGCACCACCGGCTACCGCTTCGCCAACGTGGCCAACGGCGTGCTGGTCGACACCACGGCCGAAGAAACCATCGGCCATGCGTGGCGGCGGTTCACGGGCGAGGTGCAGAGCTTTCATGCGCTGTCGCAGGCGGGGCGGCGCGAGGTGATGCGCAACGCGCTGTCGTCGGAGCTGAACATGCTGTCGAGCGAGCTGCTGCGCATTGCGCGCGCCGACCGCCGCACGCGCGACTACACGCTGAATGCATTGCGCCGCGCGCTGGCCGACGTGGCGGCCTGCATGCCGGTGTACCGCACGTACATCATCGATGCGCCTTCCGCGCAGGACGAGCGCTTCATCGACGAGGCCACGGCCGCCGCCGAGCGCCAGAGCAGCGACGCCGACCGCTCGGTCTTCGGCTTCCTGCGGCGCGCGCTGCGCGGCGTGGCGGTGGAGGGCGCGCCGCCGGCGCTGGCCGAACGGGTGCGCCGCTTTGCGGTGCGCTTCCAGCAGTTCAGCGCGCCGGTCACGGCCAAGGGGGTGGAAGACACGGCCTTCTACCGCTACTTTCCGCTCAGCTCGCTCAACGAGGTGGGCGGCGAGCCCGACCGCTTCGGCATCGGTGTGGACGAGTTCCATGCGCTGAGCACCGACCGCGCGCTGCGCTGGCCGCACACCATGCTGGCGACTTCGACGCATGACAACAAGCGCTCGGAGGACGTGCGCAACCGCATCGACGTGCTCTCCGAAATGCCCAACGAATGGGTGCTGGCGCTCACGCGCTGGCACGGCCTGTGCCGCGACACACGGCGCAAGCTGGAGTGCGACGACGCGCCCTCGCGCGCCGACGAGTACCTGCTGTACCAGACGTTGCTGGGCACGCTGCCCTTCACCGGGTCCGACGGTTCCGGCGGTTCAGGCGGGCTCGACGAGGCCACCGCCCCCGCCTTTGCCGACCGCATCTGGGAGTACATGCAGAAGGCCGCGCGCGAGGCCAAGCTGCGCACCCGCTGGACCCAGCCCGACGCGGAGTACGAGGCCGCGCTGGAAGGCTACGTGCGCGCCATCGTCGCCAACATGGAAGAGGGCGCCTGCCTGTCGGACATCCAGCGGCTGGCCGACCGGCTCTCTTGGTTCGGTGCGTGGAACGGGCTCACGCTCACGTTGCTGAAGTACGCCTCGCCGGGCGTGCCCGACCTGTACCAGGGCAGCGAGCTGATCGAGCTGAGCCTGGTCGACCCCGACAACCGGCGGCCGGTGGACTACGCGCTGCGGCAGGGGCAGCTGCATGCGTTGAAGCACATGGCCGATCGGGCTGGAAAGAGTGGCCAGGGTGGCCATGGTAGTCCTGAAGGCCTTGCCGCGCAGGTCCGCGCGCTGGCCGCGGCACCGCACGACGGCCGCGCGAAGCTGTGGTTCATCTGGCGGCTGCTGTCGCTGCGGCGCGCGCAGCCCGCGCTGTTCCGCGAAGGCAGCTACGAAGGGCTGGCGGCCGAAGGCGCGCTGGCGCGGCACGTGGTGGCCTTTGCACGGCAGCACGAGGACCAGACGCTGGTGGTGGTGGCGGGGCGGCTGTTCGTCGGCCTGTGCCCGGGCGAGAGCCCGGTTCCGGTGCTGCCGCAAGGCGATGCCTGGCGCGGCACCACGGTGCGCCTGCCCGCGGGGCTGGAAGGCGCGGTGCTGGAGAACGTGCTGACCGGCGAGCGCTTCACCGCCGGCGCTGGTGGGCTGGAACTGGCCACGGCGCTGCGCCATGTGCCGTGGGCCGCGTTCAGCGTGGTGAAGCCTGCGTCGTGAAGCTGACGTCGTGATTTGCGCCTATGCGGACGCGACGATCTCCTACGCAGCGCGGGGGTTGGCGCAGTGACCCTGCGGGGTCTGCTTTCGTTTCTCCAACCCACCCCTCCCTACCCCCTCTCTACCCCCTCTCTATTTACCCAGGAGCTTTCGATGAAGAAACTTGTGCCCGCACTGATCGTCACCGGCCTCATGGCCGCCACCGGCGCCTTCGCCCAGTCGAACCCACCCGGCGCCAACGTGCCGCCGAACACGCCGGGCTACGCGACCGGCAAGTCCGAGCGCGCAGGCGAGGCCCGCAAGGACCGCCGCGCACCCGGCATGGTGAAGCCCCAAGCCGGCGATGAAAGCAGGACGCCTGAAGGCGGCGCCATCGGCAACGACCGCGCGGCCGTCGCCGGCGAAGCCCGCGCCGAGACGCGCGACGAGCGTCGCCCCGGCAAGCCGAAGCCGGTGCCCGGCGGCACGCCCAAGTGATGGGGGCTCTTCCGGGCGCTCTTCCGCTGCTTTGACGGTGGTGGACGTTCGCGGCGCGGGCCGCGGGCGTCAGCCCCGGTTGGAAGGGGCGCGGTCGCGGATCGCGCTTTTCAAAGCGCGCTGGCCCGCCGACAGCGCGAGCTCGTAGCTCTCCGCTGCGTCGTACGCCTTGTTGAGCACGCGCGGGTGCGTGCCCTGTTCGTCGGTTTCGAGCAGCTGCCAGACAAAGGCTCCCGGCAGCGGCTCCTCGATGGTGAGTTCGATGGGGTGTGTCATGGCTTCAACATGGCGCAAAGCGGGCCGCTTGTCTGTAGGCCCGCAGCGACGGCACGCTGCCGTGGCCTTCCCTCTTTTCATCTTTCGTTCTTTCCTACAGCGCGCCGTGCTGCAAGACGACCGTTGCGCAGCGCCCGCTCACCTACGCTGCCCCGACCATGGGCGCCAGCGACACACACAACACACGCAAGCAAGAAGACAGCCACTCCACCCACCGCTTCGTGCGCGTGCGCGGGGCGCGCGAGCACAACCTGAAGGGCGTGGACGTCGACATTCCGCGCGATGCGCTGGTGGTGTTCAGCGGCATCTCGGGCTCGGGCAAATCGTCGCTGGCCTTCGGCACGCTGTATGCCGAGGCGCAGCGGCGCTACTTCGAATCGGTGGCGCCGTATGCGCGCCGGCTCATCGACCAGGTCGGCGTGCCGGCCTTCGACAGCATCGAGGGCCTGCCGCCCGCGGTGGCGCTGCAGCAGCAGCGCGGCACGCCGAGCGCGCGCTCCTCGGTGGGCAGCGTGACCACGCTGTCGAACCTGCTGCGCATGCTCTATTCGCGTGCAGGCGACTACCCGGCGCGGCAGCCCTTGCTGTACGCGGAAGACTTTTCTCCCAACACGCCGCAGGGCGCATGCCCGGTCTGCCACGGGCTGGGCCGCGTCTTCGAGGTGACCGAGCAATCGATGGTGCCCGACGACTCGCTCAGCATCCGCGAGCGCGCCGTGGCCGCATGGCCGCCGGCATGGCACGGGCAGAACCTGCGCGACATCCTGGTCACGCTGGGCCACGACGTCGACAAGCCCTGGCGCGAGCTGCCGAAGAAAACCCGCGACTGGATCCTGTTCACCGACGAGCAGCCGACGGTGCCGGTGTACGCGGGCTTCACGCCCGCCGAGACGCGCGCCGCGCTGCGCAGCAAGATGGAGCCCAGCTACCAGGGCACCTTCACCGGCGCGCGCAAATACGTGCTGCACACCTTCGCGACCACGCAGAGCGCGCTCATGAAGAACCGCGTGTCGCGCTTCATGGTGGGCGCGCTGTGCCCGTCGTGCAAGGGCAAGCGGCTGAAGAAGGAGGCGCTGTCGGTGCGCGTGGCCGGCCACGACATCGGCGAGATCGCGCAGATGCCGCTGGGCGAACTGTCGCGCGTGCTGGCGCCCATCGCGGCCGGCAAGCTGCCGCGCCAGTCGGAAGAAAAACGCATTGCCGCGCAGCGCCTGACGCACGACTTCCTGGAGCGCGTGGGCACGCTGCTCGACCTGGGGCTGGGCTACCTGTCGCTCGACCGGCGCACGCCCACCTTGTCGCCGGGCGAGCTGCAGCGGCTGCGGCTGGCCACGCAGATCCGCTCCAACCTGTTCGGCGTGGTGTACGTGCTCGACGAACCTTCCGCCGGGCTGCACCCGGCCGACGGCGAGGCGCTGGTGGTGGCGCTGGAAATGCTCAAGCGCTCCGGCAATTCGCTCTTCGTGGTGGAGCACGACCTGTCGCTGATGCGGCGCGCCGACTGGCTGGTCGACGTGGGGCCCGAGGCGGGCGAGAAGGGCGGCGTGGTGCTCTACAGCGGGCCGCCCGAGGGGCTGCGCGGCGTGAAAGAGTCGCACACGGCGAACTACCTGTTCGGCGAGGCGCTTCCGCCTTCGGCCGCGCCGCGCTCGCCCACCGGCTGGCTGAAGCTGGCGGGCATTTCGCGCAACAACCTCGACAGGCTGGCCGCGGCGTTTCCGCTGGGCGTGCTGACGGCCGTGACCGGTGTGTCGGGCTCGGGCAAGTCGAGCCTGGTGACGCAGGCGCTGGTGGAGCTGGTGTCGGCGCACCTGGGGCACGAGCCACCCGAGGCCGAGGCGGCGGAAGAGGAAGCATCGTCGGCACCGGTGGTCGCGCAGCGCACGGCGGGGCGCATCCTGCAGGGCATGGACGGCATCCGCCGCCTGGTGCGCGTCGACCAGAAGCCCATCGGCCGCACGCCGCGCTCCAACCTGGCGACCTACACGGGCCTGTTCGACCATGTGCGCAAGCTGTTCGCGCAGACGCCGGCGGCGCGCGCGAAGAAGTTCGACGCCGGGCGCTTCTCGTTCAACGTGGCCAAGGGGCGTTGCCCGGCCTGCGAGGGCGAGGGCTTCGTGAGCGTGGAGCTGTTGTTCATGCCGAGCGTGTACGCGCCGTGCCCCACGTGCCACGGGTTGCGCTTCAACCCGCAGACGCTGAAGGTGAGCTTGCGCGGCAAGACGATCGCCGACGTGCTGGGGCTGACGGTGGACGAGGCGCATGCCTTCTTCGAAGCCGACGACGCCATCGAGCGGCCGTTGCGCCTGCTGCGCGCCATCGGCCTGGGCTACCTGCGGCTGGGGCAGCCGGCCACGGAGCTGTCGGGCGGCGAGGCGCAGCGCATCAAGCTGGCCACGGAGCTGCAGCGCGCGCAGCGCGGCGACACGCTGTACGTGCTCGACGAGCCGACCACGGGCCTGCACCCGGCCGACATGGACAAGCTGATGGTGCAGCTCAACGGCCTGGTCGACGCGGGCAACACGGTGATCGTGGTGGAACACGAGATGCGCTGGGTGGCCGCGTGCGACTGGGTGATCGACATGGGCCCGGGCGCGGGAGGCGAGGGCGGCCGCATCGTGGCGGCGGGCACGCCGCGCGAGGTGGCAAGGGCCGCGGGCAGCCGCACCGCGCCCTACCTGCGCGAATGGACAGCACCGAACCGACCTTCTTCAACCCTCTTGCGAAAGGAAAACCGATGATCCGCCGACCTCGTCAAGGCAACGAAGCAACCGCACAACTGGCGAGCCAACTGGGCTGCACGCTGGTGGAGGCCGTGCCCCGACACGGCCACGCACGCCCCGCGCTGGTGGGCTGCGACCCCGAGCTGTCGCAACGCATGAAAGCGTTGGGCGCGCGGTGGGACTCTTTCAACAACGCGCTCGCGTTCGCGGGGTGGCCTGCGCTGCAGGCGGCGCTGCGCTATGCGCTGGACAAGCGGGCGAATGGGGCGAATGGGGCGGAGGGGTGTTCTTCTTCTGCTGGAGGGCCTGAGGGCACTGCTGGTTGACGTTTTTGCGCGGCTGTTCAGGGCGGGTGAACAGGCCGCCGGGTACTTCCCTCCGCGAATGTCCCCCGGCCTGCGGCCTCCTCCTTGATTTCGCTGCGGGAAGCACCCGACGCCCTGTTCACTTGGGCACGCTGTCGGTGTACTCACGCCGACTTACTTGTCTTCCGTCTTGAACAACCCGCGAATGTTCAGCGCCGCAAGACAGACCTGCAGCGCGATCAAGGCCCACGCGCTGGTATGCAGGCCCCAGGCGACCCAGAGCACATTGCTCAGCAGGAAGATCCAGAACCCGAGGTTGCGCCTGGACTTCTCTCGCGATGCCACGAGCCATGCTGCAGCGACAGAAGCGGCGAAGGCCGGCCATTGAATGAGCGAGAGAAGGTCTTGCATGAGGTGACGCTAAGCCACGCGACAGCAGGTTGCAGGTGCTTCATTGCCGACGCGCAGCGTGGGCCGTCTCTCACACGACCCCGAGCGGCGGGGGCGCAGATTGAATGACAACTCTGAATCAAGGAACCGCGCCATGGAAACCCAGACACCCGCCATCGAGGAACGCCTCACCACCTTCACCTACCGGGGTCGGTTCTTTCTGTGCCGTGCCGAGCGGCTCGACGACCAGACCTACAGGCCCGTGGTGGTGTGCCGCTCACCCACGCCGGACGGTGAAGACACGCAACTGCCCGACGACACCGAGAACGCTTCCTACGGCACCGAGGCCGAGGCGCTGCGCCATGCCGAGCAGCAGGCCGTGCGGTGGGTGCACGACCGCACGGGCGACGGGCAAGGCGAGGCCTAGGGCTGGTCAACCCCCGGCAGGTGCGCCTGCATTCGCCGTCTTGCCCTGCGCGGCTCGCTCCACGTTCCATGCGAGCACCAACGCCGCCGCGAGCAACGCGCCGGTGAACCCGGCGACGGCGGGCCATCCGCCGTGCGCCCAGGCCCAGCCGCCCATCGACCCCATCACGCTCGAGCCCGCGTAGTACGCCAACAGGTACAGCGAGGCCGCGTGGCCCTTGGCCTGCGAGGCCATGCGGCCGACCCAGCCGCTGGCCACCGAGTGCGCGATGAAGAAACCCACTGTCAGCAACACCACGCCCAGCGCCATGCCCGCGAGCGCGTGGAGCAAGGTCGCGAGCACGCCGATGCCGGCCACCACGATGCCCGTGACCAGCACCGGCTTGCGGCCGAGGCGGTCGGCCATGGCGCCGGCCATCGACGAGGCGACGATGCCGAAGATGTAGACCGTGAACAGCACGCTCACCTGCGTCTGGCTCAGGTCGTACGGCGGCGCCATCAGGCGGAAGCCGGCGTAGTTGTAGACGGTGACGAAGGCGCCCATCACCAGGAAGCCGATCATGAAGAGCGACGCCATGCCGCGGTTGCGCAGGTGCGAGAGCCAATGGCCGATGTGGCGTCGCGGCGCGAAGCCGGTGCGGCGCACGAAGTGGCGCGAGGCCGGCAGCAGCAGCACGAAGCCGACGGCCGCGAGCAGCCCGATGGCGCCGATGGTGGCCATCGCGATGCGCCACGAGGTCATCTCGGCGAGCACGCCGATGCCCACGCGGCCCGCCATGCCGCCGAAGGCCGTGCCGCCCACGTAGAGGCCCATGGCGAAGCCCAGGCCGTCGGGGTGGATCTCTTCGGCCAGGTAGGCCATGGCCACCGCCGGCACGCCGCCGAGCACCAGCCCCTCGACCGCGCGGGCCACCAGCAGGCTGTGCCAGCTGGGCGCAAAGGCCACGACCACCGTAAGCACGGACGCGCCGCACATCGACGCGAACATCAGGCCGCGCCGACCCAGCGCCTCGGAGAGCGCGCTGGCGCACAGGATGGCCAGCGCCAGGAAGCCGGTGGAGAGCGAGAGCGACAGCGAACTCTGCGCGGGGCTCACGCCGAACTCCTGCGTGAACACCGGCAGCAGGGGTTGCACGCAGTACAGCAGCGAGAAGGTCGCGAAGCCGGCGAGGAACAGGGCGAAGGCGATGCGACGGTAGGCGTCGGAGCCGCGGGTGACCAACGTGGCAGGCGCCGAGGAAGCAGGAGAAGACATGGCCCAATTTGACGCCTTGCGGGCACTCCAGTCCAATATATGGCACAGCTGAACACCATACTTTTCACAGATACCCATGGAACTGCGCCACATCCGCTACTTTCTGGCCGTTGCAGAAGAACGCAACTTCACGCGCGCCGCGGCCCGCGTGGGCATCGGCCAGCCGCCGCTGAGCCAGCAGATCAAGGACCTGGAGACCGAGGTGGGCGCGCAGCTGTTCCGGCGCGTGCCGCACGGCGCGGAGCTGACCACGGCGGGCCAGGCCTTCCTGGACAACGTGCAGGCCATTCCGCTGCAGGCCGAGAAGGCGCTGCAGGCGGCGCAGCGCGGTGCGCGCGGCGAGCTGGGCGCGCTGCGCATCGGCATGACCGGCTCGGCCATCTTCAACCCGGCCGTGCCCGCGGCCATACGGTCGTTTCGCCGCGCCTACCCGGTGGTCGACCTGACGCTGGAAGAGTCGAACACCACGCGGCTGGGCACCGGCGTGCGCGAGGGCGATTTCGACGCGGCCTTCTTGCGGCCGGGCTCGGTGGGCAGCGACGGCCTGCAGTTCAGGCTGGTGTCCGAGGAGCAGATGGTCGCGGTGCTGCCGCTGCGGCACCCGGCCGCCAGCGCGCAGGCGGTGGACCTGCGCCGGCTGCGCGGCGACGCCTTCGTCATGACGCCCCGCGCCGTCGGGCCCACGCTGTTCGACACCGTCGTCTCGGCCTGCCGCAAGGCGGGCTTCGAGCCCGTGCTGGGGCAATCGGCGCCGCAGATCGGCTCGGTGGTGACGCTGGTGGCGGCGGAGCTGGGCGTGTCGGTGGTGCCGGCGTCGATGGCGCAGCTGCAGGTGAACGGGGTGGTGTACCGGCCGATCGAGGGCAAGCCGCCGGTGACGCGGCTGACGCTGGCCTATCGGCGGGGGGAAACGTCGGCGCTGGTGCGCAATTTCATTGCGCATGCGGTGGGAGCGAAGGCGGCGCCTGCTGATGGCGCCGCCTAGACCGCGCCGTGCACCAGTCGCTCGAACACATCCACCGCCCCCATCTGCCCGCCCTTCAGCATGACCTCCATGCCGTCGAGCCTGGCATCGTCGCTGTGCACGCGGCACAGCGAGGCGCCGGCGCCCATGTCGGCGACATAGGACAGCGCCCAGGCGTCCAGCGCCTGCACGCCGTGGCTGGAGGTGTCGCCGCCGGCCACGCCGATGCGCTTCAGCGGCGTGGTGGCCAGCACCTTCGCCAGCAGGTCGCCGCCGGCACGCGCGAGCGCCTGCGCATCGAGTGCGTTGCCTTGCTGTGATGCGTTGGGCGAGCGGGTGCACGCCAGCACGTTGTGGCCGAGCGCGAGGCTTCGGGCGATCGCATCCGCGTGATCGGCTAACGCCGCGGCGTCGCGCTGCGCCAGCTTCTGCGCATCGAGCCACACGATGTCGAAGGACTGCGCCGCAGCGACCTGCCGCGCAGTCACGGGCGAGAGGCTTCCCGCCAGCACGAGCACGGGGCCTTGCGCGGGTGCCACGCCGGCATGCGCATGCGCGTGCGCAGTCGATGCGGCGTTGTTCTCTTCGCGCGGCGCAGGCATCGCCATCGCCATCGCCAGCGCATCCACCACGCTGCTCGGCCCCACGGCCAGCAGCGTCGAAGCCTGCGCGCGCGCCCACAGCACCTCGCCGATGGCCGCGAGCTGCGATGCGTCCGCCACGTCGAACAGCACCGCATCCGCGGGCGGCGAATGCAGCGCCTGCCGCAGCGCCGTGGCCAACGCCTCGCCGCCGCGCGACGCGGCGGTGTACGGCACCGAGCACACATCGGCCAGCCCCTGCTTCGCCAGGTGCAGCCGCAGGTCGGCTTCGTCCATCGGCGTGACGGGGTGGCGGCTCATGGTGGGGTGGCGGTCGATGCGGAACACCTCGCCGCCGCTGCCCGCCGCCGCGAACAGGTTGCCGAAGAGGCAGTAGCGGCCCAGGTTGGGCTGGCCGCCGACGATGGCGGTCCAGGGCTGCTCGACGGCCGCGCGCAGCACGCGCACGGCGGCGCCGATGGAGCCGATGTGCGGCGCGCTGTCGAAGGTCGAGCAGGTCTTGTAGTGCAGCACGCGCGCGCCCAGCGAGCGGAACAGGGTGGCCACGGGGCGCAGCTCGGCCTGCATGGCGTCGGGCGTCATCGCGCGCGCGGCGCCCGCGATGCCCAGCACGTCGAGCGGGCCCACGTGGCCCAGGCGCGCGGCGTCGGGCGTCTTCAGGAACAGCAGCGCCCGCAGCCCCGCGCGCGCGGCGGTGCCCAGGGTGTCGGTCGCGCCGGTGAAGTCGTCGCCGTAGTAGACGACGGCGGGGCCCGGTTTGGCGGTGCTCTGTTTCTCAGGGCTCATGGCTTGCCGAAGAAGGCGAGGGCGCGCGCCAGTTCGGGCTGTTCCCTGGCCGCTTCGGCCAGCGGCACGCCCGCGCGCGCGGCCGACCACGCCTGCCGGATGCTGGTGACGCCCGCGGCCGCGCCGTCGGGGTGCGCGAGGATGCCGCCGCCGGCCATGAAGAGCAGGTCGTCGCTGCCGATGGCCTGCCACGTGGCGGGCACGGTGCCGGCCCATTGGCCCGAAGAAAAGGCCGGCATCACGCGGTCGTCCACTGCGTCGGTGAGTGGCGTGTAGCAGTCCCGCGCCGATTCGGTCACCTCGCTGTCGGGCTGCGAGAACTTGCCCTGCAGCCCGTGCACATGCATGTGGTCCACACCCGCGAGCCGCCACAGCACCTGGTACGCCTGAAAGGAAATGCCCAGCAGCGGGTGCCGCGACAGCGCACCGTAGCCGTTGCGGTGCCCGTGCAGCGCCAGCCCGGTGTGGCGCCGCAGGGTCTGCATGCCCGAGTGGCCGCACCAGTTCAGGCTGGCCATGACGCAGGAGCCGCCTTCGCGCTCGACGAGGTCGGCGTGGCGCTTCATGGCGTCGGTTTCGTCGGTGATGTTGAAGGCCACCATCACGTGCTTGCCGGTGCGCTGCTGGTGGTCGCGCACCACCGCCATCACCGCCGGCACGCGCTCGGCCAGGGGCGCGTGCGCGGGGTCGGCGCAGACCTCGTCGTCCTTGATGAAGTCCACGCCCGCGGCGCAGAGCCGGCCGACCAGCTCGGCCGTCTCCGACGCTGAAAGCCCGACGTTCGGCTTGAGGATGGTGCCCACCAGCGCGCCGCTCGCCACGCCGGTCGCGCTGCGCGTGCCGGCGATGCCCGCGCGCGGCATCTCGAACCGCGCGCGGTACGCGGCCGGCACCTGCAGCGACTCGAGCCGCAGGCCCGTAACCTCGCCCAGGTCGTACAGGTTGCCCGACACGGTGGCCGCCAGCGTCGGCAGGTTGGCGCCGATGTTCGCCACCGGAAACGCGATGTCCACATGCGCGCGCCGCCACGGCCCCTTCGTTCCCTTGCGCTCCAGCAGGGCGTTGGGCAGCGACGGGGCCGATGCCGGCGCGAGCTCGGTGATGGCCTCGACCGTGGCGCGTGCCCGCGCGCGCAGCGCATCGGTCTCTCCCTCCACGCGGGTGAAGGTGCCGCACGATTGTTCGCCCGCCATCACCTCGGCCACGGCGGCCGGGTCGTGCGGCGTCTCGATCAGGTAACGCGCGTGGATGCGCTGGATGCGTTCGGTCCCCACGGTGCTCACAGCCTGCTCAGGTCCGGAAAGGGCCGCACGGGCTCGCTGCCGTCCCAGCCCTCGGAGGCGCTGCGAATCAGGTCGAACATCTTGCCCTTGGGGCCCGCGACCTCCGACAGCTCGATGACGGTGCCCGGGTGGTACTCGGTGTCGAAGTAGATGAAGCGGCCGCGCTCGCCCACCTCGCCGCTCATCACGGGCTTGAAGCCCTGCGCGGTGAGGCGCGCCAGGTCGGCGTCGTAGTCGGCGGTCCAGTAGGCCACGTGCTGCAGCCCGGTGCGCCCGGCCTGCAGGAAGTCGCGGTACATCGAGGGCACGTCGTTGCGCGTCTGTATGAGCTCGACCTGCACATAGCCCGAGTTGGACAGCGCCACCGAGTTGTGCGGCTCGTGGGCCTCGCCCTTGTAGCGGTAGTTCTTGATGGGCACCTTGGGGTTGTAGAACCAGGGGCCCACGCCGAGCGTGGTGCTCCAGTAGTCCATGGCGGCTTCGATGTCGTGCACGACATAGCCCAGCTGGCGGATCTCGCCGAGGAATCGACTCATTGCGGTTGGCTCCGGTGATGTGAGTGTGTTGTTGTGTTCAGAACTTGAGGAAGCCGGTCGAGAACCACGGAAACGCGGCCACGATCACCAGGCCCACCAGCATCGCGCCGATGTAGCCCCAGATGTGGCGGATGCCCTCGTCGGGGTTGACCTTGCTCACGGCGCAGGCACCGTAGTAGCCCACGCCGAAAGGCGGCGCGAACAGGCCGATGCCCATCGAGAAGATGACCACCATGGCGTAGTGCACCTCGTGCACGCCCGCGGCCTTGGCAATGGGGAACAGCAGCGGCCCGAACAGCACGATGGCCGGAATGCCCTCGAGCACGCTGCCCAGCACGATGAACGCGACGACCGACACCGCCAGGAAGCCGTAGGCCCCGCCGGGCAGCGCGCCCATCACGCGCGCCAAATCTTGCGAGAAGCCCGACTGCGTGAGGCCCCACGCCATGGCCGTGGCGCAACCGACGATGAAAATGATGGCGCCCGACAGCGAGGCGGTGTCGATCAGCATCGGCTTGAGCCGCTTCCAGTCGAACTGCCGGTACACCACCAGCCCGACCACGGCCGAGTACACGATGCCGATGGTCGACACCTCGGTGGCCGTGGCCACGCCCTCGACCACGGCCGCGCGAATGACGAAGGGCAGCAGCACGGCCGGCAGCGCGACCAGCAGCAGCTTGCCGATCTCGCGCTTGCTGTAGCGCTGCACGCCGCTCAGGTCTTCGCGGCGGTAGCGCCACCACACGACCACGCACAGCGCGGCGCCCAGCACCACGGCGGGCAGCAGGCCGCCGGTGAACAGCGCGGCAATCGAAATGCCGGTGACCGAGCCGATGGTGATGAGCACGATCGACGGCGGAATGGTCTCGGTCTGCGCGCCCGTGGCCGACAGCAGCGCCACCAGGTCGCCGGGCTTGGCGCCGCGCTTGACCATCTCGGGGAACAGCACCGGTGCAATGGCCGCCATGTCGGCGATCTTGGAGCCCGAGATGCCCGACACCAGGTACATGGCGCCGATGAGCACATAAGACAGCCCGCCGCGCACATGCCCCAGCAGGCTGGCCAGGAACTGGATCATGGCGCGCGCCATGCCCGTCATCTCGATCAGCGCGCCCAGGAAGATGAACAGCGGCACCGCCAGCAGGATGAGGTGCGACATGCCTTCGTCGAGCCGCCCGACCATCACCAGCAGCGGCGTGCGCGTGGTGAGCGCCAGGTAGCCGAAGGTGGCCAGCGCGAAGGAGAACGCGATGGGCACGCCCGACAGCACCGTGGCCGCGACCACGACCACGAAGAACACCACCAGGTTGAACTTGCCCAGCGTGGCGAACAGCGGCGCCGCCAGCCAGAAGGCGCCCACCAGCGCGGCCATGCCGAGCACCGCCACCGCGATCTGCCGGCCGGTGCACACGCGCAGCAGGCGCAGCAGCGCCATCGCCAGCATGATGCCGATGCCCGCCGGAATGGCGGCGGCGCGCCAGGCGTTGCTGACCTCCAGCGCGGGCGTGACGATGAACGACTCTTCGTGCGCGTAGTCGATCGAGGGCCAGATGATCAGCACCAGGAACGCGACCGACGCCGCGATGGCGAAGGCGTCGAGCATGGCGCGGGTGGAAGGCTTCACCTTCTGCAGCAGAGCGGTCATGCGCATGTGCTCGCCGCGGCGCAGCGCCACCACCGCGCCCAGCATCGACAGCCAGAGAAAGAGGATGGACGCGAGCTCGTCCGACCACACCAGCGGCGCATGGAACACATAGCGCGACACCACGCCCGCGAACAGCACGCAGATCTCGGCCAGCACCAGCAGCGCCGCCACCGCCTCCACGGCGCCGCCGAGCACGCGGTCGGCGCGCGAGGCGATGCTGCTCAGCGGGTTGGCCGACGCGCCGCCGCCCGCGAAGGCGGCCGCCTCGAAAGTCGATTCATGCACCATGGCCGCTCAGGCCAGCTTGCCGACGGTGCCTTCGAGCAGCGCCCAGGCCTCGGGGCCGAAGCGGCCCTTCCACTCGCCGTAGAAGCCCGACTCGCGCAGCTTGGCGCGAAAGCTGTCGGCGGTGGGGCGGTTGATGGTGAGGCCCTTGGCCTGCAGGTCGCCCACGACCGATTCGTTGAGCCTCTTGATGTCTTCGCGCTGCTGCATGCCGGCGTCGTTGATGGCGCGCGCCACGATGGTCTTCAGGTCGTCGGGCAGCGCGTCCCAGGCGCGGCCGTTGGCAATGAACCAGTAGCCGTCCCAGATGTGGTTGGTGAGCGAGCAGAACTTCTGCACCTCGAACAGCTTGGCCACCTGGATGATGGGCAGCGGGTTTTCCTGCGCGTCGACGATCTTCGTCTGCAGCGCGGAGTACACCTCGCTGAACTGCAGGCTGGCGGGCGCGGCGCCCAGGCCCTTGAACATGGAGATCGACAGCGGGCTCACGGGCACGCGGATCTTCAGGCCGTCCATGTCCTTCGAGCTGGCCACGGCGGCCTTGCTGCTGGTGGTCTGGCGAAAGCCGTTGTCCCACATCTTCTCGAAGGCGTACAGGCGCGACTTGGCGATGGCGCCGCGCACGTGCGCGCCCAGCTTGCCGTCCATGGCGCCCCACACCTGGGCGTAGTCGTTGAAGGCGAAGCCCACCGCGTTGATGGCCGCCACCGGCACCAGCGTGGCAATGACCAGCGCCGAGGGCGTGAAGAACTCGATGCCGCCCGAGCGCACCTGCGCCAGCATGTCGGTGTCGCCGCCGAGCTGGTTGTTGGGAAAGATCTTGATCTCGACGCGGCCCTTGGTTTCCCTGGCGATGCGGTCGGCCGCCTCCTGCGCGCGGATGTTCAGCGGGTGCGTCAGCGGCAGGTTGTTGCCGTACTTGTACGAGAACTCGGCGGCGCGCGCGATGCGCGGCACGGCCGTGACGATGCCGGCGGCGGGGAGGGCGGAAAGGGCGCGCAGGGCGCCGCGGCGGTTCATGCGGTTCGGCGGTGTCATGTCTGTCTCCGTTATGCAATTGATGCAATCTGATGCACCATGGGCTTCAAGGCTCAGCGAAGATAAAAGCATGCATGATCCGGGTCAAACTTCTGGCTGATGGTTTTTGATGTATGCGGGAAAACCCTTCACTCGTTCCTGAGCCTTCCGGGGCGCCTGCGGATTCCGCCCGCGACGCACGCCGTGCGCGCGTGGTCGACATCGCCCGCGCCGCGCAGGTTTCCACCGCCACCGTCGACCGCGTGCTCAACCGCCGCCCCGGCGTGCGCGACGCCACGGTGCAGCGCGTGCTCAAGGCCGCCGGCGAGCTCGACTACCTGCCGGGCCCCGCGCTGTACGCCGCGCTCACGCCGCCGCCGCTGCGCCTGGTGTTCCTGCTGCCGGCGGGCACCAACCGCTTCATTCGCATGCTGGGGGACATGGTGGGCTACTCGCAGGAGCACTGGGCGCCGTTCAACGTGCAGTGCCGCACGGTGTTCATCGAGAGCTTCAACCCGCACGAGCTGGCCGACGCGCTGCGCCGCCACGGCCAGCGCTGCGACGGCATCGCGATGATGGCGCTGGAGCACCCGGCGGTGCGCGAGGCCGTGGCCGCGCTGGCGGCGCGCGGGCTGCCGGTGGTCACGCTCATTTCAGACCTGTCGAACTCCGGGCGCGCGGCCTTCGTGGGGCTGGACAACCGCGCGGCCGGGCGCACCGCGGGCTACCTCATCGGCCGCTTCATCGGCGCGCGCACGGCCAAGGTGGCGCTCATCGCGGGAAGCCTGAGCTACAAGGCGCACGAGGAGCGCGAGGCCGGCTTCCTGCACGTCATCGACGAGATGTTCCCGCGGCTGGAGGTG
This sequence comes from Variovorax sp. J22G73, assembly GCF_030317035.1. Taxonomy (GTDB): domain Bacteria; phylum Pseudomonadota; class Gammaproteobacteria; order Burkholderiales; family Burkholderiaceae_C; genus Variovorax. The sequence continues at coordinate 882,588 of NZ_JASZYK010000002.1, read as the reverse complement.
GTGGGCCTGCGCGAAGGGCAGGACGACGCCGACAAGAACCATCGCCAGACGCGCGCGCTGCTCGAGCAGCACCCGGACATGGGCGGCATCTACAACATCGGCGGCGCGTCGGACGGCGTGGCGCGCGCGCTGAAGGAGGCGGGGCGCGAGCAGAAGGTGGTCTTCATCGGCCACGGGCTCACGCCCGACACGCGCGCGCTGCTGATCGACGGCAGCTTGGACGCGGTGATCACCCAGAGCCCGCACACCACGCTGATGAACTGCGTGCGCATCTTCACCAACCTGCGCGACAAGCGCGAGGCGCTGAGCGGCGTGGAGACCACGCGCAGCCAGGTGATCTTTCGCGAGAACCTTCCTTAGCGCGCCACCCGCGGGTCAGGCGTGCCGACCTGCCGGTCGGGTGTGCCAACCTACCGGTCAGGTGTGCCCACCCGCGGGCGCCGCCATGCGCTGCAGCAGCGGCTGGCGCGCCAGCACCGCGTCGCGCGGGCCGTGGTCGAGCACGCGGCCGGCCTCCATCAGCACCACGGTGTCGAAGCGCTCCAGCAGGCTCAGCCGGTGGATCGACGCGATCACGCAGGCATCGGGAAACGCCTCGGCGATGCGCGCGAGCACGCGGGCCTCGGTGTTGGCGTCGAGCGCGCTGGTGGGCTCGTCGAGCAGCAGCAGCGAGCTGCCCTGCGCCGCGAGCACGCCGCGCGCCAGGCACAGCCGCTGGCGCTGCCCGCCCGACAGGTTGAAGCCGCGCTCGGACACGGCCGTGTCCAGGTTGCCGTGGTTGGCCTTGAGCACCTCGTCGAAGGTGCTGGTGTGCAGCGCCGACAGCAGCAGCGCGTCGTCGCGCGGCTGGCCGAAGGCGAGGTTCTCGCGGATGCTGGCCTCGAACAGCTCGGTTTCCTGCGGAATGAGCGTGGCCAGCCGGCGCAGCTGGGCCCAGTCCATGGGCTGGCCGTCGAACAGCAGGGTGCCGCTGCCTGGCGGATACAGCCCCGCCAGCACGCGCAGCAGCGTGCTCTTGCCGCCGCCGCTGGGGCCCACCAGCGCCACGCGCTGGCCGCGGCGCAGCGTGAGCATCACGTCGTGCAGGCCGCTGCGCGCGGGCTCGGCGCCGTTGCCACCGCCGTTGGCGTTGCCGTTGGCGATGTCAGGCACGGGCATGGGCACCGGCACCTCGCCGCGCGCGGCATAGCGCCACTGCAGGTTCTGGATGTCCAGCTGCCGCCACTGCGCATCGGCCACGATGCGCTCGCGCTCGGGCACCTGCTCGGGCGGCGTCGCCAGCACGTCGCCCGAGGGCGCGCGCCAGATCGGTTCGGCGCTGCTGTAGTCGGTGTGCATGCGCGCGAAGAAGCTGAAGTTGGCCGCCACCGAGGTGACCACGCCCGCGGCCTGCTGCGCGTACTGGTAGATCATGAACACGGCCCCCAGCATCACCGCCTGGCCCGGCGCGCGCGCCTGCCACACATAGACCACCACCAGCCCCCAGGTCAGCGCCAGCCCCATCAGGTCGACCGCGAACCACTTGCCCTCGTTGAGCACCACCGTGCGCTTCAGCGGCAGCGAAATGGCCGCCATGCGACGGCGCAGCAGCAGGCGCGACGCGCCCTGCAGGCGCAGCCCGATCACGGTCGATGCGTTGCCCAGGAAGTCGAGCAGCGCGGCCACGTAGCGGCGGTCGGCGTCGTTCTCGGCGCGCGCGAGCTTCATGAGCGCGCGGTCGATGCGCACGATCACCAGGCCGATCAGCACGTAGCCCGCCAGCGCCGTCAGGCCGCTGGTGCGGCTCAGCAGCGCCAGCGCCACGAGCGGGCCGACGAAGTTGACGGCGTTGGTGAGCCAGATGAACTGGTTCTGCGCAAAGTCCGACAGCGCGCGGCTGGCCTGGTGCACGCGGTGCTGCAGCTCGCCCGAATGGTGGCCGTCGTGCCAGGCCAGCGGCGCCGCGGCGATGCGCGCGTACAGCTCGTCGGCCAGCCGCTCGCGCACCTTCATGCCCACGTTGCGCTCCAGGATGCGGCCCGGCCCGTGCAGCACCCACGCGCCCACGTACACGCCGGCCAGCGTGGCGATCCAGCGGCCGGCGTCGCCCAGGTCGGCGCGCTGCAGCGAGTTGATGGCCTGCCCGGCCAGGTAGGGCAGCGCCAGGCGGATGAGCTGCGAACACGCCAGCAACGCGGTGGCGCCCAGCAGCTGGCCGCGCGCGCCTTCGGCGAAGTGCCACAGCGCGGCATACAGCGCGCGGATGGCGCCGCCGGGGGAGGGTTGCTTGTCTGGGAGCGTGCCGGGGGTATCGGAGATTGCCGTGGTGGAGCTTGTCTGCATGCGTGTCAGCCCGCTTTGCGGAAAGTGAGGTTGATGCGAAGCGCACCCAGCAGCGGATGCGGTTGGTCTTTCAGCGGCAACACGCCGTGGTAGCGCAGGCGGTCTTCGCCGCCCCAGACCACCACGTCGCCATGCACCAGCGGCACGCGCACGGCCTTGTCCGCGCGCGCGAGGCCGCCGAACAGGAACACGGCCGGCATGCCCAGCGACACCGACACGATGGGTGCGCCGTAGTCGTGCTCGTCCTTGTCCTGGTGCAGCGACAGCCGCGCGCCGGGCGCGTAGCGGTTGACCAGGCAGGCGTCGGGCGCGAAGCCGTCGAAGCCGGCGGCCGACGCGGCCTCGCGCGCCAGCCGCGCGAACGCGTCGGGCAGCGGCGGCCAGGGCTGGCCGCTGTCGGGGTCGGTGGCGCCGTAGCGGTAGCCGCGGCGGTCGCTGGTCCAGCCCAGCGCGCCGCAGTTGGTGAGCGCCACAGACATCGTGAAGCCGCCCGGCGTGACCAGGTGGCGGAACGGCGCGCGCTGCGCGAGCGCGTCGATGGCCGGCAGCAGCGCGCCGACGAAGGGCAGGGCGAAGCCGGGGAGCACGAAGGCGCCGGGGCCCAGGGGTTCGCGTGCCTCGCGCGGCGGGTCGTCGAACAGTGCGAGCGTCATCCGGCCCATTGTCGCCAGCCTTGCCGGACCGGGGCGGCACGCGGTTTTTATGAAATTTTTGTGACAAAGCGCAGTCCGGCGTGCCGGTTTCCGTCTTGTCGGGAGACGCCCCGCGACCGTTCGCACCCCATGCCCCCATGTTCCCTATGCCGCCCGCCCACTTGCCTTCCTGCCCGCGGTTGCCACGTGCTTTTACCCACAGCTTGGCCAGAGCTATTGCCGTTCTCGCGCTGCTCGTCGCCGCGTTCGCGCCCGCGCATGCCGGCGAGGCACCGCCGCCCGACACCAACGCCAGCGGCGTCTTCCTGAACGCGGCGGGCGACGTGCTGACCGCGCGGCACGCCGTGGCCGACTGCCGCTCGCTCTACGCCGTCAAGGGCGCGCACGTGGCGCAGGCCACGGTCATCGCCCAGAGCCCCGAGCTGGACCTGGCCGTGCTGCGCACCGCGCTCGTGCCCTACCTGAGCGCCACGCTCGCGCTCGGTGACGCCGCGCCCACCCACAGCGTGGGCGTGTTCGCCGAGGCCTACGCCGTGCTGCAGCGCCTGCCCGAACGCGCGAACCTGCTCAGCAACGCCATGACCGTACCGGGCGCCGAAGGGCTGCAGCTGCTCTCGGGCGTGAAGCCCGGCGCCAGCGGCAGCGCGGTGCTGGGCGCCGACGGCCTGTTGCTCGGCGTGGTGGTGGAGCGCGTGGCCGCGGCGCCGCACGCCGGAGGCATGGTGCTGAGCCGCGCGGCTTCGTCTTCGCCGGTCACGGGCGCCACGCAAGTGCGCGCGGTGCCCGCGTCGCAGGTGCGGCGCTTTCTTCGGGCGCACGACATCGCGTTTTCTGAAAGCGGCAGCCCGCAACTGGGCCCCCAGCAATCGCCGGCCGCGCGCGCCTCGACCCTGTCGGTCGGCGTGCTGTGCGGCTGAGCTCTTTACCGATTCTTGAAAGACCCATGAACCCTTCCTCCAAACCAACGCCCACCCCTCGCTGGGGCCGCCTGCGGCTGGCGCTCGGCTGGCTCGGCCTCGGCCTGGCCAGCGCGGCCGCGCCCGTGGTGGCCACCGCGCAGACGCAGCAGCAGGTGCCGCAGCACTGGATCAGCTACGCCAACCTGGCGGGCAACCAGCTGCAGTCGTCGCTGAGCGACCCGGCCAGCGACACCGTGGTGCGCCTGCACGCGTGGATGCAGGCCCGCATGCTGAAAGAAGGCCAGCCCGTTCCGCCGCCGCCGGTGGTGGTGCGCGTGTGGGTGGCGCCCAGCGGCAAGGTCGAGCGCGTGGCCTTCGACTCGCTGGGCGACGCGCAGGCCGACACCGACCTGCGCGCGCTGCTCACCGCGCAGCCGCTGGCCGAACCGCCGCCGCGCGACATGCGCCAGCCGATGGTGCTGCAGCTGACGCTGAGCTTCGTCACGGCCAATTGAGGCGATGAAGCACTCGCGCGCCTGGGGCGCGGTTGTCGTGACGCGCGCCTGGGGCGCCGTTGGCGTCGCGCTCGCCTGCCTCGCCACCACGCTTCCGCTGCACGCCGCCCTGCCATGGCCGGCCTTGGGCGTCTCGCAGCTCGTCAAGGCCTACGGCCCGGCCGTGGTGCACATCGGCGTGGAGCGGCCATCCGCCGCGGCGCGCCGCTTCAGCGACCGCTGGCTGTTTCCCGTGCCCGGTGCGCCGCGCCCGCCGGCCGAGGCCGACGAAAGCAGCCTGGGCACCGGCTTCATCGTGAGCGCCGACGGGCTCATCCTCACCAACGCGCACGTGGTCGCGCGCGGCACGCAGATCACCGTGAAGCTGCCCGACCGGCGCGAGTTCAACGCGCGCCTGGTCGGGCTGGACGCGGTGGCCGACGTGGCGCTGCTGAAGATCGACGCCGGCGCGCTGCCCACGGTGCGCATCGGCGACGCGGCCGGCGTGGAGCCCGGCGACGGCGTGGTCGCCATCGGCTCGCCCTACGGGTTCGGCAACTCGGTCACGGCCGGCATCGTGAGCGCCAAGGGGCGGCTGCTGCCGGGCGCGGAGTACATGCAGTTCCTGCAGACCGACGTGCCCATCAACCCCGGCAACTCGGGCGGGCCGCTGTTCAACCTGCGCGGCGAGGTGATCGGCATCAACTCGCGCATCTACAGCCGCAGTGGCGGCTACCAGGGGCTGTCGTTCGCCATTCCCATCGACACGGCCATGCGCATCAAGGACCAGCTGCTGGCCACCGGCACCGTCACGCGCGGGCGCATCGGCGTGTCGGTGCAGGAGGTGGGGCAGGCGCTGGCCGACACCTTCCGCCTGCCGCGCCCGGCGGGCGCGCTGGTCAACTACGTGGAGCCGCGCGGCGCGGCCGAGCGCGGCGGGCTGAAGCCGGGCGACGTGATCCTTTCGGTGCAGGGGCGCGAGGTGGTGCAGGCGGCCGATGCGCTGGGCTTCATCGCCGAGCAGGTGCCGGGCGAGGCGATTCGCCTGCGCGTGTGGCGCGAGCGCGCCGAGCAGGTGCTCGAGGTGCGGGTGGAGGGCTTCGACACGCCGCGGCTGCCGGCGGGTGCCGCTGGTGTAGCGGGTGCCCCGGGTGCCCCGGGTGGGCAATCTGCTTCGGCACCGTCGCGCCTGGGCTTCGCGGTGCGCCCGCTGGCGCCGGCCGAGCGGCAGTATCTGCGCGTGGAAGGCGGGCTGCTGGTGCAGCGCGTGAACGCGGCGGCCTCGCGCGCGGGCGTGCAGGCGGGCGACCTGATTTTGGCGTTCAACGGCCAGCCCATCGACAGCGCCGAGGCGCTGGTGCAGGGGCTGGACGCCGCCGACGGCGCGGCGGCATTGCTGGTGCAGCGCGGCGGCGCGCGCATCTTCGTGCCCATCTGCGCGCGGGCGGGCATGTCACGGTGCTGAGCGGGCACGGAGCGGATCGCGGCCGACGTATCGGCCATAAGTAGTGCTAAGGGTTTAGATTCTTGAAGCTACGAAACAAAAGGCGTATGGTGAATCCATCGTGGACAGCACCCGCCTCGCTCTCAGCGTTCCAGAAGGCTGGACGGGCTGGATCGAGCTCATGCGAACCCCGAGCGGCACCTACGCCGGCATTTGCGAGCTGAGCCTGCGCGGCATTCCGCGCTGCGCGCTGGTGATCACGCAGCAGCTGTCGTGGGACTCGGCGGTGGAGCGCGCCACGCTGCGGGCCGATCATTTCGTGCGGCAGTGGGGGCCGGGGCGCGGGCACTGAAGTTCTCGCGCGGCGGGGCAGCGCGTTGGCGGGGCTCGTGGTAGAAACCGCGAGCTTTCCGGGCCGCGCGCTTCAAGCCTTCTTTCCACCCCCCCGCTCCCATGCCGAACCCCACCCGCCGGGCTGCCGACATTTCGCCTGCCCAGTGGCTTCAGTGGCCACAGCAGCAATGGCGGCAGTTGCCGTCATTGCTGCAGCTGCGCCGGTTTGTCGGTCTGCTGCTGCTGGGCATCGCCGCGTTTTGCGTGGCGGGCTGCGCGGGCCTGCCCACCGACGTGCAGCGCACACCGTCCACCGCCATCGCCAACGGCGCGGACACCACCCTCGGACGCCTTGTGCAGGCGGCCATGCCGCCGGGCGAACCGCTCAGCGGCTTCCGGCTGCTGCCGATGCCGCAGTTCTCGCTGCACGCGCGCATCGAGCTCGCGCGCCGCGCGCAGCGCTCCATCGACGTGCAGTACTACCTGGTGCAGAACGACGAGACCGGCCGCTACCTGCTGCGTGCCCTGCGCGACGCGGCCGACCGCGGCGTGCGCGTGCGGCTGCTGGTGGACGACCTGTACACGGCCGGCGCCGACCCGCTGTTCGCCAGCTTCGCCTCGCACCCGAACGTGGAGGTGCGCTTGTTCAACCCGTTTCCGGCGGGGCGCGACCGCTTCGGCACGCGCTGGGCCTGGTCGATCCTGGACTTCGACCGGGTGCACCGCCGCATGCACAACAAGCTCTACGTGGTGGACAACACCATCGGCGTGATGGGCGGGCGCAACATGGCCAACGAGTACTTCCTGCGCGACGGGGGCTCGAATTTCATCGACATCGACACGCTGGTCGCCGGCGCGGTGGTGCCGCGGCTGTCGTCGCTGTTCGACATGTACTGGAACAGCCCGTACGTGTACCCCATCGGCGCGCTGGTGCCGCCCACCGGCGAAAGCCCGCTGCAGCTGCGCGAGCGTTTCGACCGGCTCACGTCGGGCCCCGGCCAGCTGCACCCCGAGGAGCCCGCGTCCACCGACCTGCTGGGCAACAACCCGCTGGCGCAAGACCTGGACGCCGGCGCGCTGAAGCTGGTGTGGGCCCGCGCCGAGGCCTATGCCGACGCGCCCGCCAAGGCGCTGGCGCCCGAGGCGGCGCGCGGCCTGCCGGCCGACGAGGCGAACGACAGCGTGCTCTACAACGTGCGCCGCTACCTGCGCGGCGCTCAGAACGAAATCGTGCAGACCACGCCGTACCTGATTCCGGGGCGCGGCGGCATGGAAACGATTCGCCTGGTGCGCGGCAACGGCGTGAGCTACACCATCGTCATCAATTCGCTGGCGGCCACCGACGAGTCGCTGGTGCACATCGGCTACCGCCGCTACCGCGCCGACATGCTGCGCCTGGGCGTGGAGCTGTACGAGCTGAGCCCCAAGCGGGTGGAGCAGACCAAGCGCTTCGGCATGTACGGCTCGGCCAGCGGGCGGCTGCACGGCAAGTCGGCGGTGATCGACCGCAGCACGGTGTTCATCGGCTCGATGAACTTCGACCCGCGCTCCATGCTGCACAACACCGAGGTCGGCATCTTCATCTTCAGCCCGCAGCTCGCGCAGCAGCTCACCAGCCTGGTCGGCTTCATGCGGCTGGACGGGGCGTACCAGCTGCAGCTGGGGCCCTCGGGCGCCATCGAATGGGTGAGCCCGGCCTCGGGCGACGCGGCCGACACCATCCTGCACCAGGAGCCGGAGACCGATTTCTGGGCGCGCTGGCGGTTGAACCTGCTGGCGCCGCTGGTGCCGGAGAGCCTGCTCTAGGGTGGGGCGGGGAGGGAGCCGTCAGGTCCTTGTGAGGACCAAAGACATAACGGCGAGCGGCTCGCATCCTCTAAACACAGGATGGCGGGGGAACGAGGGGCACAGAAGAATTGCAACACTCGTGTTACGAGTTGATTCTTTTGTTAACTCCCCAAGCCCCTAGGCCCCTTCTTCCCCCGAACATCCATGACAACAAACTCTGCAACCCCGGCTGTCCCCCATTCGTTCTTCAAGACGACGCGCTCCGCCTGCGCGGTGGCGCTCCTGGTCTCGCTGGCCGCTTGCGGCGGCGGGGGAGGCGGCGGTGGCGGGTTTGCCGGTTTCCCCGTGGCGGGGGGTAACCCGCCCGCGACCAATCCGCCGGCGTCCGACCCGCCTGTCGTCGTCACCGAAGCGAAGTTCTCGGGCACGGCCGCGGCCGGCCTGCCGCTGTCGGGCAACGTCACCGTCAAGGACGCCAAGGGCGCGACCAAGACCGTGCCGCTGGTGGACGGCCACTACGACATCGACGTGACCGGCATGACCGGCCCCTTCGTCTTCCGCGCCGAAGGCACGGTGGGCGGCCAGCGCACGGTCATCCATTCGGCCGCGACCGCCGCCGACGCCAACGGCACCATCAACATCACGCCGCTGACCGACCTGGTGGTGGCGAACATCGCCGGCCGCCTGGCCGACCAGTATTTCGACAGCGGCGATTTCGCCGGCGTGTCGCCCGAGCAGCTCAAGGCCGAGTCGGACGCGCTGAAGGCCAAGCTGCTGCCGGTGCTGCAGGCGATGGGCGTGGACGCGAGCATCGACCTGCTGCGCACCGCCTTCACGCCGCTGTCGAGCGCGCTGGACAAGGCGCTCGACGTGCTGCGCGTGAGCGTGGACCCGGTGACCAACGTGGCCACCATCACCAACATCGTCACGCAGCAGCAGATCACCGACGACCTGGCCGTGAAGGCCGCGCAGGACGCCGGCACCACGCCGCTGAGCGGTAACGGGCTGAGCACCGCGGCCGACGACATCGTGGCCATCCGCAAGGTGCTGTCGGACTTCGTGGGCAAGTTCGCCAACGGCCTGCCGGCGCCGGGCGAGTTGCTGCCGCTGCTGTCGGACACGACCACCAGCGGCTACAACTTCCGTTTTGCCGACCAGACGGCAGCCCAGTTCACCACCGAAACGGCCGCCGATGTCAACCTGGTGGGCGCCAGCTTCACGGACGTGGTGATCCAGCGGATCAACTACACCATCGACGCGGACAACACCAACCCGCGCGCCTACGTCGAGTTCACCCACCGCGACAAGAACGGCGTGGCCTTCAGCAACAACCAGAACGTGCAGATCGTGAAGGGCACCGACGGCGTATGGCGCCTGCGCGGTGACGGACGCGTGCTGGACATCGATGCGCATGCGCACGCGGTGAAGGACGGCGCCAGCGGCTGTGTGAGCACGGGCCTGCAGTTCTCCATCCAGGACGTCAATCCAGGCAACAGCAATGCAGCCGTCGCCGTGGTCGTGACCGGCCCGGGCTTGCCGCCTGCCGGCGTGCGCCACGTGCGGCCGCAGACCAGTGGCTTCTGGCCCATTGCCGGTGGCGACGGCAGCAACTACTACTACCTGGCCTCCAACTGCAGCGGCATCGCTTCCGCGGGCCTGGCCGACAGCGCCATCGCCGCGCTGCCCGCCACGCCCGAGTACACCTTCACGGCTTACACCAGCGGCGGCGCCATCGCCAAGATCACCAGCAGCACGTTCGACATCCAGTACACGCAACGCCTGCACGGGCGTGCCTTGACGCTTGCCGAAGCCACTGCCGCCGCGTTTCCGAGCGTGACCACCTCGGCCGCACTGTCTTCCTACAACGGCGGCGGCGACTTCGCGATCAATGCCACGGGGCTGAACCCCGGCTTCGCGGCGGAGTTCTACCTGAGCCTGTTCAACGGCACCGAGCGCGTGGAAGACCAGGCAGACGTCGCGCCCTCGAGCGCGGGCGCCGCGTCGAAGACGTTCGGCCTGCCCGCCGTGTCGGGCCAGTTGTTCCGCTACATGTTCGTGAGCACGCGCGACGCCAACTGGCGCCAGCTGGTGCTGCGCCGGCAGGACTGAGCGCTGGGCCACAGGCGCACGACGGCGCCGTGCCAGGCAAAAAAAGAAAAGCCCCAGAGATGGGGCTTTTTTCTTGGGTGCGAGCAGGGAGGGCGGTTACTGCTGCAGCAAGCCGTTGAGGTACGGCTCGGGGTTCACGGCGGTGCCGTTCTTGCGGATCTCGAAGCGCAGCTTCACGCGGTCGGTGTTGCTCTTGCCCATTTCGCCGATCTTCTCGCCCTGGCGCACCACCTGGTTCTCCTTCACGAGGATGGTCTGCAGGTGCGCGTAGGCGGTCAGGTAGGTCTCGTTGTGCTTCACGATGATCATGTTGCCGTAGGCCGGCAGTTCGCCGCCCACGTACACGATGCGGCCGTCGGCCGAGGACACCACGGGGTCGCCCAGGTTGCCGGCGATGTCGATGCCCTTGATGCGCACGCCGTCGAAGCGCGCGATGGTGGCGCCGGCGGCGGGGCGCACGAACAGCGCGGCCGGGCGCTGCACCGGCGGCGTGACCGCCGGGGCCGTGCGCGGCGTGTTGAGTTCGGTCGTCGTGCAGGCCGCGAGGCCCAGGGCAACCAGCGCCAGGGCGGCGGTACGGGAAACAAAAGTCTGAAGGTGCATGGCGCTGTGGGGGAACGGATTCGTTGCGGAGGGTTCCTGCGGCCGGGCTTGCCGGGGCGGGCCAGGGTGGCGAATGCTAGCAAACCAACGCGACGGCTTACAAAGCGAGAGAAACCGGCGGCGAAGGGGTGATTGAAGCGGCGGGCCGTGGCGCGCCGCCTTCGGCGCCGGTTCGGGCTCGGGTTCGGGCTCGGACGCCGCCGGCTCTGGCGCTACTTGAGCGGAATCGGCGTGCCGCGGTCGATGGGCACCGCGGTGATGCTGTTCTTGGGCGAGCCGTCGATCAGCAGGTCGGAGTAGGTCAGGTAGACCAGCGTGTTGCGCTTGGCATCGACCATGCGCACCACGCGCAGGCGCTTGAACAGGATCGACAGCCGCTCGCTGTACACCTCTTCGCGCTTGGGCAGCGGCTGCGTGACGGTCACCGGGCCGACCTGGCGGCAGGCGATGGAGGCCTCGGCCTTGTCCTCCGCCAGCCCGACCGCGCCCTTGATGCCGCCGGTCTTGGCGCGCGACACATAGCAGGTCACGCCCGTGACCTTGGGGTCGTCGTAGGCCTCGACCACGATCTTGTGGTCGGGGCCGATGAGCTTGAACGCGGTGTCGACGTCGCCCACCGTTTCCGCCTGCGCCGTGGCGGCCAGGGCGAAGCCGAAGCCGAGGAGGGCGCGAAGCAGTGGGGAGCGGTGTGTCATGTGGAAGGAGGCAGGTGTAAGAAAGCGATCAAAAAAAGCGATCAGATGATGTCGAAGGCGTGCACGCGGTCGAAGCTGCCGCGGCGGCGGTCCTCGAAATAGCGCTCGAGGGTTTCGCGCACCGTGCGAAAGGCGATCTCGTCCCAGGGAATTTCTTCTTCCGTGAACAGCTTCGCCTCGATGGTTTCGTGGCCGGGGTCGAACTTGTCGTCGAGCAGCCGCGCCCGGTAGAACAGGTGCACCTGGCCCACGCGCACCACGCTGATGACGGAGAAGAGCCCCTCCATTTCGTAGTGGGCGCCGGCCTCTTCGTCGGTCTCGCGGGCCGCGCCCTGGGCGGTGCTTTCCTCGAGCTCCATGAAGCCGGCCGGCAGCGTCCACTTGCCCCAGCGCGGCTCGATGTTGCGCTTGCACAGCAACACCTTGTCGCCCAGCACAGGAATGGTGCCGACCACGTTCAGCGGGTTCTCGTAGTGGATGGTGTGGCAGGCCGGGCAGACGGCGCGCTGCTTGGTGTCGCCGTCGTCCGGCACGCGGTAGACCACCGCGGTGCCGCAGTTCTTGCAATGCTTGATGGGTACGCGCAGGAGCATGGAACCGGCCGCCGTCTTCAGACGATCTTGACGGTCAGCGTGGGCAGGCCCGCGACCTCGCCCACCAGCGTGTCGCCCGCCACCACGGCGGCCACGCCTTCGGGCGTGCCGGTGAAGATCAGGTCGCCGGGCTGCAGCTCCCAGGCGGCCGACAGGTGCTCGATGGTTTCGGCCACGTTCCAGATCAGCTTGCTCACGTTGCTGCGCTGGCGGTCGGTGCCGTTCACCTGCACCGAGATTTCGGCCTTTTCGGCCTCGCCGGCCTGCGCCACGGGCACGATGGGGCCGATGGGCGCGCTTTGTTCGAAGCTCTTGCCGATGTCCCAGGGGCGGCCCTGCTTCTTCATGTCGTTCTGCAGGTCGCGGCGCGTCATGTCCAGGCCGACCGCGTAGCCGTACACGTGCTTGTGCGCGTCGGCCGCTTTGATGTTCTTGCCGCCGGTGCCGATGGCCACGACGAGCTCGATCTCGTGGTGCAGGTTCTTGGTGAGCGAGGGGTAGGCCATGGTGCCGGTCTGGCCGGCATCGACCACCACCAGCGCGTCGGCCGGCTTCATGAAGAAGAAGGGCGGCTCGCGGCCGGTGAAGCCCATTTCCTTGGCGTGATCTTCGTAGTTGCGGCCCACGCAGTAGATGCGGTGCACCGGAAAGCGGGCGGGCTGGCCGGCCACGGGAACCGAAACGGTGGCGGGCGGGGCGAAGACAAACTCGGAAGCCATGGCGACGTGTCCTTTTTCAGCGAAACCTAAGGGGAAGCCGGCAGTGTGCCAGAGGCCCGCGCCGGTTGCCGGCGGGGGTGAGAGCAACTGCCGGCATGGCCGGGGCGCTCACAATATCGGGCCTTCGTGTTTTCCGCTGTCCTTCGTAATTCCCCGTTTCACCATGCCCCTTCGAATCGGCAAAGCCGGCAAAGCCAACGCCCTCAACGAACTCGGTCGCCAGCGCGACGATGAAGGCGACCAGGACGGCGCCCTCCAGGCCTACGCCCAGGCCAGCGCCGTGCATCCGCGCTGGGCCGCGCCCTGGTACAACGCCGGCCTCATCCACAAGTACCGCGGCGACTGGGCCGCCTCGCTGCAGGCCAACGCCCGCGCCGTGCAGTGCGAGCCGGGCAACGAAGGCGCGCTGTGGAACCTGGGCATCGCGGCCACCGCGCTGGGCGACTGGGCCACGGCGCGGCGCGCCTGGCGGCAATACGGCATCGGCATTCCCGACGGCGAGGGGCCGGTCGACTACTTCGTCGGCCTCACGCCCATTCGCGTGCACGGCGACGAGGGCACCGAGGTGGTCTGGGCCGACCGCATCGACCCGGCGCGCGCCATCTTGCGCAACGTGCCCACGCCGGCCTGCGGCCACCGCTACGGCGACCTGGTGCTGCACGACGGCGCGGCCAACGGCTACCGCCTGCGCGGCGAGCGCGAGGTGCCGGTGTTCGACGCGCTGGAGCTGATCACGCCCTCGGCCTACGCGACCTACGAGGTGTCGGTGGAAGGCGCGAGCGCGCAGGACATCGAGGCGCTGGTCGAGCGCTTCAAGGCGGTGGACGCCTTCGCCGAGAACTGGACCGACAGCATGGAGGTGCTGTGCCGCGCCTGCTCCGAAGGGCGCCCGTTCGGCGAGGGCAAGCACAACCACGGGGCCGACGAGGCGCCCGGTGCGCTCGGGCCGTGGCGCCTGGGCATCGCCGCGCGCGAGGAGGCGGCCGCGCGCCGCGTGCTCGACGAATGGCGGGCCGCCACCGCGCCGAAGGCCGAGCTGGACGGCTTCCGCTGCGTGCTGGAGGCCGCGCCGCGGTCCTGAAAAAACCTGTAGCAACACCTGCTGAAACACCTGCTGAAACCCCTTGCCGAAGCCGGCGCGCGACGGCGCTATCCTTGGAAAAATCATGAAGCTGCATAACTATTTCCGCTCCTCCTCCTCGTTCCGCGTGCGCATCGCGCTCAACCTGAAGGGGCTCGACTACGAATACGTTCCCGTGCACATCGCGCGCGGCGAACACCGCACCGGCCCTTACTCCGCGCTCTCGGCCGATATGCTGGTGCCGCTGCTGGAAGACGAGGGCGAGCGCTTCTCGCAGTCGCTGGCCATCATGGAATACCTCGACGAGACGCACCCCGAGCCGCCGCTGCTGCCGAGCGACCCGGTGGGCCGCGCCCATGTGCGCGCGCTGGCGCAGTCCATTGCCTGCGAGATCCATCCGCTGAACAACCTGCGCGTGCTCAAGTACCTGGTGAAGGACCTGAAGCTCGACGACGAGGCCAAGAACGCCTGGTACCGCCACTGGGTGCGCGACGGCATGCTGGCCTTCGAGCGCCAGCTGGCGCAGCACCCCGGCGGCACCTTCTGCTACGGCAACACGCCCACGCTGGCCGACTGCTGCCTGGTGCCCCAGGTGTTCAACGGCCGCCGCTTCGACTGCGACTTCAGCGGCCTGCCGCGCAGCATGGCCGCCTTCGAGGCCTGCATGGAGCTCGACGCCTTCCAGCGCGCGCAGCCTTCGCAGTCGCCCGACGCGGAAGCCTGAGCAGGGTGAAGGCGATGGACGCGCATTGGCTGGTGCCCGACTGGCCCGCGCCGGCGAACGTGCGCGCCGTGTGCACCACGCGCCACGGCGGGGTGTCGCTGGGCCGCTATGACAGCCTGAACCTCGGCGACCACGTGGGCGACGAGCCCGCGCACGTGGCGCGCAACCGGGCGCTGCTGCGCGAAGCCGTCGGCGCCCAGCCGGTGTTCCTGCAGCAGGTGCACGGCACCGGCGTGGTGGCGCTCGATGCGGCGCAGGACGTGGTCCGCGACGGCACCGCCGCCGATGCCTGCACGGCCACCACCGCAGGGCTGGCCTGCACCATCATGGTGGCCGACTGCCTGCCCGTGCTGTTCACCGACGCGGCCGGCCAGCGCGTGGCTGCGGCGCATGCCGGCTGGCGCGGGCTGGCAGGCGGGGTGCTGGAGCAGACGCTGAAGTCCTTCGGGGACGCGGGCGCCGCCGGGGTCATGGCGTGGGTGGGGCCCTGCATTGGGCCCAAGGCCTTCGAGGTGGGCGCCGAGGTCAAGGCGGCGTTCGAGGCGCATGCACCCGAAGCCGCGTCGTGCTTCCGTAGCATGCCGGGCAGTTCCCCCGCCGCGGGCAAGTGGCTGGCCGACCTGCCCGCACTGGCGCGCCAGCGGTTGCGGGCGGTGGGCGTCTCCTCGATTCATGGCAACGACGGCAGCGACGCGTGGTGCACCGTCAACAACCCGTCACGGTTCTTTTCGCACCGGCGCGACGGCGTCAGCGGGCGCTTCGCCGCGCTGGTCTGGAAGGCCTGAGTCCGCGGGTTTCCGTGCGGCCGGTGCATGGGCCGCTTCTGCTGCCTCTGCCGCCTTGCGCCGGGCGGCTTCCTGCGCCTCGGCCTCGCGCTGCTTGATGGCGCGCCGGCGCCCCGGGCTGCCCATCAGGTAAACCACCAGTGCCACCGGGCCCAATCCGTACAAAAGAAATGTGAAGATGGCGCCCAGCACCGTGCCATTGGTGTTGGTGGCTTCGGCCACGGCCATCATGACGACGACGTACAACCAGCCGATGACGATGAGGTGGATGAACACTCGGAGTTTCAGTTGGTAAATGAACGGCAGGAAAGGGCCGGGGAATGCGTTGTAGGTGCCTTGTGAATGCAGGATACTCAAAACACGCAAGCCATCCGTACCGATTCAGGCGAGGACCAGGAGACATGATGAAGCAACCCACGGGGGCCGATGCGTTCGCGCCCTTCCAGCAGGCACTTTCCGAGGGATGGAGCAAGGCGCTGGCGTCGTTCCAGCAGTCCGCCGCGCAAGGGGCTTCGGCCTTCGAGCCGGGTGGCACGCCGCTGTGGCAACTGCCCCAGATGCCGTCAATGCCTGACCTGCCCGGCGGCATGAAGCTGCCCGAGCTGCCCAAGTTCTCCATCGCGCCCGAAAAGCTCCAGTCCATCCAGCAGCAGTATTTGGCCGAGGCCACCGCGCTGTGGGGCCAGGGTTTCAACGCCAGGCCCGAGGGCGACAAGCGCTTCGCGGCAGATGCCTGGGGCAGCAACCCGCTGTCGGCTTTCTCGGCCGCGGTCTACCTGCTCAACGGGCGCACGCTGCTCAGCATGGCCGAGGCCATCGACGCCGACGAAAAGACCCGGGCGCGCCTGCGCTTCGCGGTCGAGCAATGGATGGCCGCGTCGTCGCCCAGCAACTCGCTCGCCTTCAACGTGGAAGCCCAGAAGAAGGCCATCGACACGCAGGGCGAGAGCATTGCCAAGGGCATCCAGAACCTGCTGCACGACATGAAGCAGGGCCACGTCAGCATGACCGACGAAAGCGCCTTCGAGGTGGGCCGCAACGTGGCCACCACCGAGGGCGCGGTGGTGTTCGAGAACGACTACTTCCAGCTGCTCGAATACAAGCCGCTCACCGCCAAGGTGTACGAGCGGCCGTTCCTGCTGGTGCCGCCGTGCATCAACAAGTTCTACATCCTCGACCTGCAGCCCGAGAACTCGCTCATTCGCTATGCGAACGAGCAGGGCCACCGCGTGTTCGTGGTGAGCTGGCGCAACCCCGACGCGTCGATGGAAAAAGCCACCTGGGACGACTACATCGAGAACGCCGCCATCCAGGCGATCCACACGGTGCAGGACATCACGGCGCCGACCAACAAGTCCGGGCAGATCAACACGCTGGGCTTTTGCGTGGGCGGCACCATCCTGAGCACTGCGCTGGCCGTGCTCGCGGCGCGCGGCGAGCAGCCGGCCGCGTCGGTCACGCTGCTGACCACGTTTCTCGACTTCAGCGACACCGGCATCCTCGACATCTTCGTGGACGAGCCCATGGTGGCCTACCGCGAAATGCAGCTCGGCAAGGGCGGCCTGCTGCCCGGCGGCGACCTGGCCTCGACCTTCAGCTTCCTGCGGCCCAACGACCTTGTGTGGAACTACGTGGTCGGCAACTACCTGAAGGGCGAGACCCCGCCGCCCTTCGACCTGCTGTACTGGAACAGCGACGCCACCAACCTGCCGGGCCCGTTCTACGCCTGGTACCTGCGCAACACGTACCACGAGAACAAGCTGGCCAAGCCCAACGCGCTCACCGTGTGCGGCGAGAAGCTCGACCTGGGCAGCATCGACATTCCGGCCTACATCTACGGCTCGCGCGAAGACCACATCGTGCCCATTGGCGGCGCCTACGCGTCCACGCAGCTGCTGCCGGGCAAGAAGCGCTTCGTCATGGGCGCGTCGGGCCACATCGCCGGGGTGATCAACCCGCCGGCCAAGAACAAGCGCAGCCACTGGACGCGCGACGACGGCAAGTTCCCCAAGACCCAGGTCGAATGGCTGGCCGGCGCGAAGGAGCACCCCGGCAGCTGGTGGACCGACTGGGCACAATGGCTCAAGGGCCACGCGGGCAAGCAGGTCGCGGCGCCCAAGGACTATGGCAACGGCAAGGCCTACAAGGCCATCGAGCCGGCTCCCGGCCGCTACGTCAAGGCCAGGGCCTGACGGCGGCGCGCCAGGGCGCAACGGATTTCAAATCACTTCAACGGAGAACCTCATGGAAGACATCGTCATCGTTTCGGCAGCACGCACGGCGGTCGGCAAGTTCGGCGGCTCGCTCGCCGGCATCGCGGCCACCGAGCTGGGCGCCATCGTCATCAAGGAAGTGATTGCGCGTGCCAACCTCACGGCCGACCAGGTCGGCGAGGCCATCATGGGCCAGGTGCTGGCGGCCGGTGCCGGCCAGAACCCCGCGCGCCAGGCGTGGCTGAAGGGCGGCGGCACCAAGGAAACGCCGGCGCTCACCATTAACGCCGTGTGCGGCTCGGGCCTGAAGGCCGTGATGCTGGCGGCCCAGGCCGTGGCCACGGGCGACAGCGAGATCGTCATTGCCGGCGGCCAGGAAAACATGAGCATGGCGCCCCACGTGCTGCCCAACTCGCGCAACGGCCAGCGCATGGGCGACTGGAAGCTGGTCGACACCATGATCGTGGACGGCCTGTGGGACGTCTACAACCAGTACCACATGGGCATCACCGCCGAGAACGTGGCCAAGAAGTTCGGCATCGACCGCGCCGCGCAGGACGAGCTGGCCCTGGGCTCGCAAACCAAGGCCGCCGCCGCGCAGGACGCCGGCAAGTTCAAGGACGAGATCGTCGCGGTGAACATTCCGCAGAAGAAGGGCGACCCGGTCGTTTTCGACAAGGACGAGTTCATCAACCGCAAGACCAGCGCCGAAGGCCTGGCCGGCCTGCGCCCCGCCTTCGACAAGGCCGGCGGCGTGACCGCGGGCAATGCCTCGGGCCTGAACGACGGCGCCGCCGCCGTGATGGTCATGACGGCCAAGAAGGCCGCCGCGCTCGGGCTGAAGCCGCTGGGCCGCATCGCCAGCTACGCCACCGCCGGCCTCGACCCGGCCATCATGGGCATGGGCCCGGTGCCCGCGTCGACCAAGGCGCTGCAGCGCGCCGGCTGGAAGGCCGCCGACCTCGACCTGCTGGAAATCAACGAAGCCTTCGCCGCGCAGGCTTGCGCCGTGAACCGCGAGATGGGCTGGGACGTGAACAAGGTGAACGTGAACGGCGGCGCCATCGCCATCGGCCACCCCATCGGCGCGTCGGGCTGCCGCATCCTGGTGACGCTGCTGCACGAAATGCAGCGCCAGAACGCCAAGAAGGGCATCGCCTCGCTGTGCATCGGCGGCGGCATGGGCGTGGCGCTGACGATCGAACGTTGATCGCCTTGGCGCCGCGGTCGCTGCCGTCGCCGCCGTTGGTGTCGCTCAGCGCGACATCGACGGCCGCAGCGCCATCGCCGCGCGCCAGCGCACGAGCTCGGGGTGCTGCTCCCCGGGCTTGACCCGCACCACGCGCGCGAAATCCACCGCCACCACGGCGGTGATGTCGGCCAGGCTGAAGCGGTCGGCGGCGAGAAACTCCCGCCCGGCCAGTCTCTCGTTCAGCGTCTCGAAGAACTTCTGCACCCGCACCAGCCCGCGCTGCGCGAGCTCGGGAATCTGCGCGTAGTTCACCGGCCCGGGCAGCGCCCGGTCGGCCATGGCGGGCGAGCTGTTGCGCAGCGTTTCGGCGATGGCCATCAGCCCCTCGAATTCCACGCGCCAGTTCCAGCTGGCGACCTCGGCTTTTTCCTGCGGCGTGACGCCCATCAACGCGGGCTCGGGGTAGCGCGCTTCCAGGTAGGCCGCAATGGCGGCGTTGTCGGCCAGCAGCGCGCCTTCCTCGGTGCGCAGCGCGGGCACGGTGCACTGCGGATTGATCTCGCGGTAGGCCGCGCCCAGTTGCTCACCACGGGCGAGGTCGACCTGCACCGTGTCGTGCGCAATGCCCTTCTCGGCAAGCAGGATGCGCGCGCGGCGCGGACTCGGCGCTGTGGCGCAGTCGTAGAGAATGATCATCGTCTGTCGAACTCCTCTGTCCCCTGGGAACTCATCGCATGAATGGCACGACCCCCGAAAGCGTCTACACGCCGCCCACCGTCTGGTCCTGGAACAAGGACAACGGCGGGCGTTTCGCGAACATCAATCGCCCGATCGCGGGTGCCACCCAGGACAAGGACCTGCCGGTGGGAAAGCATCCGCTGCAACTCTATTCGCTGGCGACGCCCAACGGCGTGAAAGTGACGGTGATGCTCGAAGAACTGCTGGCGCTGGGCCACGCCGGCGCCGAGTACGACGCCTGGCTGATCCGCATCAACGAGGGCGACCAGTTCACCAGCGGCTTCGTGGCGGTGAACCCGAACTCCAAGATTCCCGCGCTGCTCGACCGCGGCGAGCCCGCGCCGGTGCGGGTGTTCGAGTCGGGCGCCATCCTGCAGTACCTGGCCGAGAAGTTCGGCGCCTTCCTGCCGAGCGAACGCGCAGCCCGCGCCGAATGCCTGTCGTGGCTGTTCTGGCAGATGGGCAGCGCTCCGTACCTGGGCGGCGGCTTCGGCCACTTCTATGCCTACGCGCCCACGAAGATCGAATACGCCATCGACCGCTTCGCCATGGAAGTGAAGCGCCAGCTCGACGTGCTCGACCGCCGCCTGGCCGAGAGCCGCTACCTGGCGGGCAACGAATACACCATCGCCGACATGGCCGTGTGGCCCTGGTACGGCACGCTGGCCAAAGGGCAGCTCTACGAAGCGGGCGTGTTCCTGTCGGTGGGCGAATACAAGAACGTGCTGCGCTGGACTGACGAGATCGCGCAGCGCCCCGCCGTGCAGCGCGGGCGCATGGTCAACCGCACCTGGGGCCAGCCGGACAGCCAGCTGCACGAGCGCCACGACGCGAGCGACTTCGACACGCGCACGCAAGACAAGCTGGCCACGCCTTCCTGAGCAGCGAGCGCCCCGAGCGGCGCAGTACTTTCCGACCCCGCCGGTCCCCAGCCCCACGGAGCAACGATGAGCGACAAGATCCTGGTGTTCTACGGTTCGTACCGCTCCGACCGCATGGGCGTGCGGCTGGCCGACTACATCGTCGAGGGGCTGCGCGCGCGTGGCGACGACGCCGAGTTCATCGACGCCAAGGCGGTCGGCCTGCCCATGCTCGACCGCATGTACAAGGAATATCCCAAGGGCACCGCGCCCGCGGCCATGGAAGCGCTGGCCGAGAAGATCCGCACGGCCGACGCCTTCGTGTTCGTCACCGGCGAATACAACTGGGGCCCGCAGCCGGGGCTGAAGAACCTCACCGACCACTTTCTGGAAGAGTGGTTCTGGCGGCCCGCGGCGGTGGCGAGCTACTCGGCGGGGCGCTTCTCGGGCGTGCGCTCGGGCACGGTGTGGCATTCGATCCTGTCCGAGATGGGCATGGTGGTGGTGTCGAGCACGCTGGCCGTCGGGCCCATCTCGCAGACGCTGGACGCCGACGGCAAGCCGACCGGGCCGGCGGGCGAGTCGCTCGACCGTTCCTTTGGCCGGTTCGCGGACGACCTGGCCTGGTGGACCGAGGCGGCGCGCGCGCAGCGGGCGCGCAAGGCACCGCCGTACTAGCGGGTGCTGTAAGCCGTTCGACTACAAAAGATGCGCGGCCTCGTGAGGCCTGTTGCATCTTGTTCACCGCTCAAAAAATGGGCAAAGTGTGGAATAGCCATATAAAACAACGACTTATATTCGTTTTACAAGGCTCCACCTCAGTTGTCCCCAAAGTTGTGCACAGAAAGTGGGGACTACACGGGTCAACCCGTGTTTTTGGCCCGATACCGAGGCCTGGGCATCGAAAAATTGGCCAAAACCTAGGGTTTGACCTGATTCGACGGCGTTCAGGCCCTTGAAACTTGTTCACCGCTTAAATTTTGGGCAAAGTGTGGAATCCCTTTATAAAACAACCACTTGCGTTCGTTTTACAAAGCTCCGCCTGAGTTGCCCCCAAAGTTGTACACAGAAAATGGGGATTAACCCGGCTTGTACACACTTGCATAACAACTGCTGAAAAACGGCCTACCCAGGCGCTTTTCATCGCGCCGCGTCAGGCCCGGCCTCCGGCACCGCGTAGTGCCTGCACAGCGTGTCGACCAGTGCCTGCGCGTACACCGGCAAGGCCGCGCGGCTGCGCACCAGCAGGTACCGCTCGCGCACGCACCACGCGTCGGCCAGCTCGATGAGCGCGAGCTGCATGCTCTCCTGGTTGCGCCGCGCGGCCGACTCCGGCACCACCCCGATGCCCACGCCGCTGCCGATCATCCGGCACATGGCGTCGAAGCTGCCGAGCTGGATGCGCAGCTTCTGCCGCCTGCCCAGGTTGTCGGTGATCTGCGCCAGGAAGGCCTGCAGCGTGCTGCCCTGCTGCATGCCGATGGCGTCTTCGTCGAGCGTCTCGGCGAACGCGATGCGCCGGCGCTTCGCGAAGCGGTGCTTGCGCGCGGTGACCAGCACCAGCCGGTCGGTGCTGAAGTGGATCGACTCCAGCCCCAGCGTGTCGACCGCGCCCGCGACGATGCCGATGTCGGCGCGCCCCTCGCGCACACCGCGCGGGATCTGAGCATTCGGTTTTTCCTGAAGGTCGACGTTGATGCGCGGGTTGCGCGCCAGGAAGCCCGGCAGGATCTCGGGCAGGAAGTCGGTCACGGCCGTGGTGTTCGCGAACACGCGCAGGTGGCCGCGCAGGCCGCCGCCGTATTCGAGCAGGTCGTCGCGCAGCTGCTCGGTCTGGTGCAGCACCAGCCGCGCATGGTGCAGAAAGGCCTCGCCCGGCGGCAGCAGCCGCACGCCGCGTGCTTCGCGCTGCAGCAGCTGCAGGCCGGCCTGCGCCTCCAGCGCCTTGATGCGCGCGCTGGCCGCGGCCAGCGACAGGTGCTGGCGCTCGGCGGCGCGCGTGAGGTTGCCGAGCTCGGCGGTGGCCACGTACAGGCGCAGGTCGGTGAGGTCGAAAAGCATGGCCGATGGTAGGCGCCGGAAAGGCCCCAGCCTTCGGAATTGCAGAAGGCTGGGTTCCGAATTCGCAGATTGCGCGGGCGGGGAGGGCGAACGACCATGCGGCCATGGAGACACCCCACATGAGATTTCGCGCACGCGCGCTGCTTGCGTTCGCCGCGGCAGCCACCCTGGCCTGCACCGGCCCGGCACACGCCGACACCTATCCCTCGCGCCCCGTGACCCTCGTGGTCCCGCAGGCCGCCGGCGGCACCAATGACATCGTCGGCCGCCTGGTCGGCCAGAAGCTCGGTGAGGTGATGCACAACGCCAGCGTGGTGGTCGACAACCGCCCCGGCGCGGGCGGCAACATCGGCACGCAGCTGGTGGCCAAGGGCCCGAAGGACGGCTACACGCTGCTCATGACCATCAGCAGCAGCCAGGCGATCAACCCGGCCTTGTACAAGAACCCGGGCTTCGACCCGGTAAAGGACTTCAAGCCGGTCGGCCTCGTCGGCGCGGTGCCCAACGTGCTGCTGGTGAACCCCTCGTTCCCGGCGAAGAACTTCGCTGAGTTCCTGAAGCTGGCGCGGCAGAAGGGCGCCAACTACCAGTACGCCTCCGCCGGCAACGGCACGCTGAACCACCTGCTGGGCGAAATGCTCAACAGCATGGCGGGCATTTCGCTGCAGCACGTGCCATACAAGGGCGTGGCGCCAGCGCTGAACGACGTGCTGGGCGGCCAGCTGCCGATCGTGTTCGCGAGCCTGCCCTCGGCGCTGGCGCACATCAAGGCCGGCAAGCTGCGCGCGCTGGCCGTGAGCGGCGACAAGCGCTCCGCCGTGCTGCCCGACGTGCCCACCATCGCCGAGGCCGTGCCCGGCTACAACGGCACGCTGTGGATCGGCCTGTTCGCCCCCGCCGGCGTGCCGCCCGAGGTGCTGGCCACCCTGCAGGAGGCCACGCGCAAGGCGCTGGCCTCGAAAGACCTGCGCGACAAGCTCGACCAGCAGGGCGTGGAGATTGCCGCGCCCACCACCCCCGAACAGTTCTCGGCGCTGCTGCAGGACGACCTCGCCAAGTGGGCGCGCATCGTCAAGGCCTCCGGTGCCGCGGTCGACTGAATGAAGAAACCAAAGACGCCGATGAACGACACCACCCGACCCCTGGTCGACAGCGACGCGCTCGCCAGGCTGCAAGCCTGGCAAGGCCGCAGCGAAACGCTGGCCGACGACATCACCGCCGCGCCCGTGCGCGCGCTTTCCGCCACGCTAGACCGCGACGACGCACCGCCTGCGCCCGGCACGCCGCTGCCCGCGCTGTGGCACTGGCTCTTCTTTTTGCCGCACGCGCGGCAGTCGGAAATCGGCGAGGACGGCCACGCGAAGCGCGGCGGCTTCCTGCCGCCCGTGCCGCTGCCGCGCCGCATGTGGGCCGGCGGGCGGCTCGCGTGGGAGCCGGGCAACCCGCTGCGGGTGGGCGACAAGGTGGAGCGCACCTCGACCATCGCCTCGGTCACGCACAAGGCCGGGCGCACCGGCGAACTGGTGTTCGTGCTGGTGCGCCACGAGGTGCGCAACGAACGCGGGCTGGCGCTGACGGAAGAGCACGACATCGTCTACCGCGCCGCCGCCCCACGGAGCGGGGCGGGCGACGCCGGGCCGCCGCCCACGCCCGCGCCCATCCCCTTGCCCAAGGACGGGGCCTTCAGCCGCGACATCGTGCCCGACGACGTGCTGCTGTTCCGCTACTCGGCGCTCACCTTCAACGGGCATCGCATCCACTACGACCGCCGCTACGTGACGCAGGTCGAGGGCTATCCGGGGCTGATCGTGCACGGCCCGCTCATCGCGACGCTGCTGCTCGACCTGCTGCGGCGCAACGTGCCGGGCGCGCAGCTTGCGCGCTTCGAGTTCCGCGCGGTGCGCCCGACCTTCGACACCGCGCCGTTTCGCGTGCACGGCAAGCCGGCCGAGGCAGGCGCCGATGGCAAGACCTTCAGCCTGTGGGGCGAAGACGCCGACGGCTGGCTCACCATGCAGGCCACCGCGGTGCTGGCCTGAGCGACGAAAGAACACCCATGACCCGACCCCTGGACGGCATCACCGTCGTCTCGCTCGAACACGCCATTGCCGCGCCGTTCTGCACCCGCCAGCTCGCCGACCTGGGCGCGCGCGTGATCAAGGTGGAGCGCCCCGGCGCGGGCGACTTCGCCCGTGCCTACGACGCGCGCGTGAACGGCGAGGCCTCGCACTTCGTGTGGGTGAATCGCTCGAAGGAAAGCCTCACGCTCGACCTGAAGCAGCCCGCCGCGCTCGAGGTGCTGCAGGCGCTGCTGGCCGACGTCGACGTGCTGGTGCAGAACCTCGCGCCCGGCGCCGCGGCGCGCATGGGGCTGGGCGCCGAGGCGCTGCAGGCGAAGCACCCGCGGCTCATCGTGTGCGACATCTCGGGCTACGGCGACGACGGCCCGTACCGCGACAAGAAGGCCTACGACCTGCTCATACAGAGCGAGGCGGGCTTCCTGTCGGTCACGGGCACGCCTGAGGACCCGTGCAAGTCGGGCAACTCCATCGCCGACATCGCCGCGGGCATGTACGCGTACACCGGCATCCTGGCCGCGCTGCTGCAGCGCGGCAAAACGGGCAAGGGCTCGCACATCGACGTGTCGATGCTCGAGTCGCTGGCCGAGTGGATGGGCTACCCGATGTACTACGCCTACGAAGGCGCCACGCCGCCGCCGCGCAGCGCCGCCTCGCACGCCACCATCTACCCCTACGGCCCGTTCCCCGCGGGCGACGGCGGCACGGTGATGCTGGGCCTGCAGAACGAGCGCGAGTGGCGCCTGTTCTGCGAGAAGGTGCTGCTGCAGCCGGGGCTCGCAAGCGACGCGCGCTTCGACAGCAACGCACGGCGCAACGAGAACCGCGAGGCGCTGCGCGAACTCATCGTGGCGACCTTCGGCGCGCTCGACACGGCGCAGGTGCTGCAGCGGCTCGACACCGCGCAGATCGCCAATGCGCGCATGAACGACATGGCCGGCCTGTGGGCGCACCCGCAGCTGCGGGCGCGCGACCGCTGGCGGCAGGTGGGGTCGCCCGCGGGCGACATTCCGGCGCTGCTGCCGGCCGGGCGCCAGAGCGCCTTCGACTACCGCATGGACCCGGTGCCGGCCGTGGGCGAGCACACCGACGCCATCCTGCGCGGGCTGGGCAAGAGCGACGCCGACATCGCGGCGCTGCGCGAGGCGAAGGCGGTATGAGCGGGGCGCCTGTGACGCACGAATCCGCGACTGCACTCGCCCTCGCTCGCACCTTTCTCTTCGTGCCCGCCGACCGGCCCGAGCGCCACGCCCGCGCGCTGGCCACGGGGGCGGGCGGCGTCATCGTCGACCTGGAAGACGCGGTGGCGCCCGAGCGCAAGGCGTCGGCGCGCGCGGGGCTTGCGGCGTCGTTCGCCGCGCTGGCTTCGCAGCAGCGTGCGCGCCTGCTGGTGCGCATCAACGCCGCCGGCACGCCGTGGCACGGCGACGACTGCGCGCAGGTCGGCATGCTGGCGGCGCAGGGGCTGGTCGCCGGTGTCGTGCTGCCCAAGGCCGAGCGCGCGAGCGACCTGTCGCGGCTTGCCGAGGCCGTCGGCGCCAAGGGCGTGCTGGTGCCGCTGGTCGAATCCGTGGCGGGGCTGGACGCGGCCGATGAACTCGCCGCCGCGCCGCAGGTGCTGCGCCTTGCTTTCGGGAACCTCGACTTCCAGGCCGACCTGGGCCTGGCCTGCGACGCCGACGAGGCCGAGCTGGTGCCCGTGCGCCTGGCACTGCGGATGGCCTCGCGCCGCGCCGGGCTGCCCGCGCCCATCGACGGCGTGACCGCCGACTGGCGCGACGCCGCACGGCTGGCCGCCGACACCGCGCGCGCCCGGCGCGGCGGCTTCGGCGCCAAGTTGTGCATCCACCCGGACCAGGTCGCGCCGGTGCATGCCGCGCTGGGCCCCGGCGCCGACGAACTGGCCTGGGCACGCCGCGTGGTCGAGGCCGTTCGCGCATCGGGCGGCGGCGTGGTCAGCCTCGACGGAAAGATGGTCGACGCGCCGGTCGTGCGGCTGGCCGAACGGCTGCTGGCGCAGGCCGCGCACGCGGCCCCTTGCGCGCCCTGAACAGGCCCCGAATACCCGCAAGCAGAGACAACCGAAGACACATAACCCAAGGAGACAAAGAGATGAGCGCAACGAAGAAGACCCGGAAGTCCAACGCCCTGATCGCCGCCACGGTGGGCGCCTGCCTGCTGGCCGTGCAGGCACCGGCCGGCGCGCAGCCGGCCTGGCCCGACAAGCCAATCACCATGGTGGTGCCGTACTCGGCTGGCGGGCCGACCGACGTGGTGGCCCGCATGCTGGCCATTCCCATGGGCAAGTCGCTGGGGCAGACGGTGATCGTGGAAAACACCGTGGGCGCGGGCGGCACCATCGCGCCCACCCGGGTGGCCCGCGCGGCGCCCAACGGCTACACCATCCTCATCCACCACATGGGCATGGCCACCGCGCCCGCGCTGTACAAGAAGCTCAACTACGACCCGCTGAAAGACTTCGAGTACGTCGGCCAGGTGCTCGACGTGCCGATGACGCTGCTGTCGCGCAAGGACTTTCCGGCCAGCACCTACCCCGAGCTGCTGGCCTACGTGAAGGCGAACAAGGACAAGGTCACGCTGGCCAACGCGGGCGTGGGCGCGGTGTCGCAGCTGTGCGGGCTGCTGTTCATGAACCAGATCGGCGTGCAGCTCACCACCGTGCCCTACAAGGGCGCCGGCCCGGCGCTGAACGACCTGATGGGCGGGCAGGTCGACCTGCTGTGCGACCAGACCACGCAGACCGCGCCGGTCATCAAGGACGGCAACCGCGTGAAGGTGTTCGGCGTGACCACGCCCAGGCGGCTGTCGAGCATGCCCACCATTCCCACGCTGGACGAGCAGGGCCTGAAGGGCTTCGACGTGCGCGTGTGGCACGGCGTGTACGCGCCCAAGGGCACGCCGCCGGCGGTGATCGACAAGCTCAACGTGGCCTTGCGCGCCGCGCTGCAGGACGACATGGTCAAGCACCGGCTGGCCGAGCTCAGCTCGGAAATCGTGCCGCTGGACAAGCAGACGCCCGAGAGCCTGCGCACGCACCTGGCGGCGGAGGTCGACAAGTGGGGCAAGGTGATTCGCGCGGCGGGCGTGCAGGCGGACTGAGCTGGCGCGCCGGTCAGGCGCCGTAGAGCCGAAAAAGGCGCCACTAAACTGGCGCCTTTTTCGGGAGGGGGACATGGTGCAGAACAGCCCGGCGCAATACCAGTACGCCATCTTCGTCGAGGACAAGCGGGGCCGCGAAGTGATGCACACGGCGCCGGTGCCCGAGGACGACGCGCGCTTTCTTCGCGAGCGCGTGCTGCCCACCCTGCAGCCGCTCGACGACGCGACCTACCTCGACGGCCCGGCCATGATCCTGCACACCGGCGCGCGGTTCAGCTATGTGCTGGACGGCGACGACCTGCTCTGGTGCGTGGAGTGGGAGCCCGGCCTGCTGGTCGTGCGTTTCTCGCCCGACGGCCGCATGGCCTGGACCGCGCTGCGCTCGCCGGTGCCGGGCCTCGGCGGGCGCAAGCCGCTGAAGCAGGACCTCGTGGGCTACGACGAGGACGCCGAAGACCCGCAGTACAACCTCGTGTTCCATGCGTGGGATGCGCAGTTCGACGAGTTCTCGCGCACGCACTACGCTTTCGCGCCGGCCAATGAAGACGCGAAAAAGCGCTATGCGGCGGGATTGCGCCATCCCGATGGCCTGGTGGCGACCGTGCCCGAGCGCAAGGGCAAGGCGCGCAGCGCATGGATCGCCGCCTGCCAGCGCCGCGTGCAGGAGTGGGCAGGCGAAGGGCTGCGGCTGAACTAGAAGGAAGACGAGGAGGAGGGAGCGGACGAGGACGGGGAGGCCGCCAGCGTCTCTTCGAACAGCGCGAGCAGTTGCCGCGCGAACACGTCCATGTTGCGCGGCCGGTCGGTGTCGCCGTTTTCGATGGTGCGGCTCACCGTGACCGCGCCCACGATGGCCAGGCACACATGCCCCGGCGCGTCGCCGTACGGGCTGCCCACCGGGCCGGCCGCGCCGCTCTCGGCGATGCCCCAGCTCGTGTGGTGCGTGTCGCGCACGCGGCCGGCGACCAGGCGGGCGTAGGGCTCGGTCTCGCCGCGCAGGCCGGTCATGTCCTCGGCGGTCAGGCCCAGCAGGGCCCGGCCGGCGCGGCGCGAATACACGACCGCGCCGCCGCGGAAGTAGGCCGAGGCGCCCGGCACCGCGAGCAGGGCGGCCGACACCAGGCCGCCGGCCGAAGACTCGACCACCGCCACGGTCTGTCCGCGCGCGCGCAGCGTCTCGCCGACGCGCGCGGCCAGCACGGCCAGGGGTTCCAGCACCGCGGGGGCGCTCATGGCGTGCGCGCCGGGTTGCCCGGGCGCTTCACGTAGGCGGGCGCGCGCTCGTGGCTGGCCGTGCTGCCGTACACCGTGTCCGCCGGGTAGTACTCGGCCTGCAGCTGCACCTTGGCCGCGGCTTCCTCGCCCGCGGTGTGGGCGATGAAGGCCAGCATCAGGTCGGTACCGGCCGATACCCCGGCCGAGGTCCAGACGTTGCCGTCCCGCACGAAGCGCTGCTCGACCACCTTCACATCGCCCAGCGCGCGCAGCCGGTCGAGGGAGCCCCAGTGCGTGGTCGCGGTCTTGCCCGAGAGCAGGCCGGCCGCGTGCAGCACGAAGGCGCCGGTGCACACCGACAGCAGCGCCTTGCAGCCGGGCGCCTGGTCGGCCAGGAAGCGGGTCATGGCGGGGTTGTCGACCTCGCGCCGGGTGCCCATGCCGCCGGGCACCAGCAGCCAGTCCAGCGGCGGGCATTCGGCAAAGGACACATGCGGGTTGATCGACAGGCCCTTGGCGCAGGCCACCGGCTCGCGCTTCTCGGCCACGATCAGGCAGGGGCTGGGGCCGCCGGCCAATTTGCTCCACATGGTCAGCATTTCCCAGGGGCCGACGAAGTCGAGTTCCTCGACGTCGGGAAACACGATGATGCCGAAACTCATACTTTCGAACTCCTATGCGAGGAAGCCCCGCGCGGGGCACGGTGACACGGACTGCTGCGAGGATAGAGCCTGCTCGCAAAGGCCGCTTCGTGACAGCTGGTTGCAAGCCTGGCTCAGTGTTTTCCTCAGAGAGCCGTGGCCTGAAACTCGCTAGAGTGAAGGCGGCCGTTCAGGCTTTTGCTACGTACATAAAGGAAATCTCATGAGCAAGAAAGTTGCATATGTCACCGGGGGCATGGGTGGCATCGGAACAGCCATCTGCCAACGTCTGCACAAGGACGGGTTCACCGTCGTCGCCGGTTGCGGCCCCACCCGCGACCACGGCAAGTGGCTGGCCGAACAGAAAGCCCAGGGCTTCGAATTCCACGCGTCGGTCGGCAACGTCGGCGACTGGCAATCCACCGTCGAAGCCTTCTCCGCCGCCAAGGCCGCGCATGGCGCCATCGACGTGCTGGTCAACAACGCCGGGATCACGCGCGACCGCATGTTCCTGAAGATGACGCCTGAAGACTGGAGCGCGGTCATCGAGACCAACCTGAACAGCATGTTCAACGTCACCAAGCAGGTGGTGGGCGACATGGTCGAAAAGGGCTGGGGCCGCATCATCAACATCAGCTCGGTCAACGGCGCCAAGGGCCAGGCGGGCCAGACCAACTACTCGGCGGCCAAGGCCGGCATGCACGGCTTCACCATGGCGCTGGCGCAGGAGCTGGCGGCCAAGGGCGTCACCGTGAACACCGTGAGCCCGGGCTACATCGGCACCGACATGGTCAAGGCCATCCGCCAGGAAGTGCTCGACAAGATCGTGGCCACCATCCCGGTCAAGCGCCTGGGCGAGCCGAGCGAAATCGCCTCGATCATCTCGTGGCTCGCGACCGACGAAGGCGGCTACAGCACGGGGGCCGACTTCTCGGTCAACGGCGGCCTGCACATGCACTGAGCATGCTGACCTTCACCTGAACAAGAAACCCGCCTCGGCGGGTTTTTTTGTTCACGGAATGTGGCTTCTACGAATGGAAAGTGGCCCGCACGCTCCTACAGTTTCAAACCCCTCCGGAGGCACCATGGAAAACACAACAAGTACACCCGCCAATCCTGCCAAGAAACTCCCGATCTATCGCTCCCTCTACGTGCAGGTGATCACCGCGGTGATCATCGGCGTGCTGCTGGGCCACTTCTACCCGACGGTCGGCGAGGCCATGAAGCCCTTGGGCGACGGCTTCATCAAGCTGATCAAGATGATCATCGCGCCCATCATCTTCTGCACGGTGGTGGTGGGCATCGCCGGCATGGAAGACATGAAGAAGGTCGGCAAGACCGGGGGCCTGGCGCTGCTGTACTTCGAGGTGGTCAGCAGCATCGCGCTGGTGGTCGGCCTGGTGCTGGTGAACCTGCTGCAGCCCGGCGCGGGCATGAACGTCGACCCGGCCACGCTGGACACCAAGTCGATCGCCTCGTACACCGGCCCCGGCAAGATGACCGGCACGGTCGACTTCATCCTGAACATCATTCCCAACACGCTGGTCGACGCCTTCGCCAAGGGCGAGATCCTGCAGGTGCTGCTCATCGCGGTGCTGTTCGGCTTTGCGCTGCACCGTTTCGGTGGCCGCGGCACGCTGGTGTTCGACGTGATCGAGAAGGGCTCGCACGTGCTCTTCGGCATCGTCAACTACATCATGAAGCTGGCGCCCATCGGTGCCTTCGGCGCCATGGCGTTCACCATCGGCAAGTACGGCCTGGGCAGCCTGTTTTCCCTGGGCAAGCTGATGGGCACCTTCTACCTGACCTGCCTGCTGTTCATCTTCGTGGTGCTGGGGCTGATCGCCAGGTTCCATGGCTTCAGCATCTGGAAGTTCATCAAGTACATCAAGGAAGAGCTGCTCATCGTGCTGGGCACCTCGTCCAGCGAGTCGGTGCTGCCGCGCATGATGGAGAAGATGGAGAACGCCGGCGCGAACAAGACGACGGTGGGCCTGGTGATTCCCACGGGCTACTCGTTCAACCTCGACGGCACCTCCATCTACCTGACGATGGCCGCGGTGTTCATCGCCCAGGCCACCAACACGCACATGACGCTGGTGCAGGAGATCACGCTGCTGGCCGTGCTGCTGCTCACCTCGAAGGGCGCGGCCGGCGTGACGGGCAGCGGCTTCATCGTGCTGGCGGCCACGCTGTCGGCGGTGGGGCATGTGCCG
The DNA here is from genome assembly GCF_030317035.1 of Variovorax sp. J22G73. Classification (GTDB taxonomy): domain Bacteria; phylum Pseudomonadota; class Gammaproteobacteria; order Burkholderiales; family Burkholderiaceae_C; genus Variovorax. The sequence continues at coordinate 851,012 of NZ_JASZYK010000002.1, read as the reverse complement.
GTGGCGGGGCTGGCGCTGATATTGGGCATCGACCGCTTCATGTCCGAGGCGCGCGCCCTGACCAACCTGATCGGCAACGGCGTGGCGACCATCGTGGTGGCCAAGTGGACCAACGAACTCGACGAGGCCCGGCTGCAGGCCGCCTTGAACAACGAGACCTGGGTGGAGGCGCAGGAGCCCGAGCTGATCGAGGGGGCCCGCACCAGCAAGATGTCGGGCTGAGGTCCAAGGCGGTCGTTGATCGGCCGCCACCCGGCGGCCTGTTCATACGCTCCGAACAACCACCCCCGAAACACAAGCGCCAGGAACGCGCAACAGATGGCCGGCTGACACGAAGGGGTAGGCATCGTTCCTGCAAAATGCGGCGATGCCCCACAGCGTTTCCCTCATCAACACGATCGCCGCCGGCCTCGGGCTGGCACTCGTGTTCGGGTTCCTGGCGGCCAAGCTGCGGCTGCCGGCGCTGGTCGGCTACCTGCTGGCCGGCGTGATCATCGGACCGTTCACCCCCGGCTTCGTGGCCGACGCCGGCATCGCCGCGCAGCTCGCCGAAATCGGCGTCATGCTGCTCATGTTCGGCGTGGGCCTGCATTTTTCGCTCGACGACCTCCTGGCCGTGCGCAAGATCGCGCTGCCCGGCGCGCTCGCGCAGATCGCCGTGGCCACGCTGCTCGGCGGCGGCCTCGCCATGTGGTGGGGCTGGAGCCCCGGGGCCGCGCTGGTGTTCGGGCTCGCGCTGTCGGTCGCCAGCACCGTCGTGCTGCTGCGCGCGCTCGAAAGCCTGGGCATTCTCGATTCCTTCACCGGGCGCATCGCCATCGGCTGGCTCGTCGTCGAAGACCTGGCCATGGTGCTGGTGCTCGTGCTCATGCCGCCGCTGGCCGGCACGCTCGGCGGCCACAACGCCCAGGCCGGCCCGGCCGATCCGCTGTGGCAAACGCTGGGCCTCACGCTGCTGCAGGTCGGCGGCTTCGTGGCGCTGATGCTCGTGGTCGGGCGCCGCGTGTTCCCGTGGATTCTCTGGCAGGTCACGCGCACCGGCTCGCGCGAGCTGTTCACGCTGTGCGTGGTGGCCGCGGCCGTGAGCATCGCCTTTGCGTCTGCCGCGCTGTTCGGCGTGTCGTTCGCGCTGGGCGCCTTCTTCGCCGGCATGGTGATGCGCGAGTCGGAGTTCAGCCACCGCGCCGCGCAAGAATCATTGCCGCTGCGCGACGCCTTCGCCGTGCTGTTCTTCGTGTCGGTGGGCATGCTGTTCGACCCCTCGGTGCTCATCGAGCGGCCGCTGCAGGTGCTGGCGGTGGTGCTGGTCATCGTGCTGGGCAAGTCGATTGCGGCCTGCGCGCTGGTGCTGGTGTTTCGCTACCCGCTGGGCACGGCGCTCACGGTCAGCGCCAGCCTGGCGCAGATCGGGGAGTTCTCGTTCATCCTCGCCGGGCTGGGCGTGTCGCTCGGCCTGCTGCCGGTGGAAGGGCAGAGCCTGGTACTGGCGGGCGCGCTCATCTCCATTGCCACCAACCCGCTGTGGTTCAGCCTGATCACGCCGATGCAGAAATGGCTGCACGCCCATTCGTCGTTCGCGCGCGGGCTGGAGTCGCGCGACGACCCGCTGGCCGAACTGCCGATGACCACCGAGGCCAAGTACCTGTCCCGCCAGGTGGTGCTGGTGGGCTACGGCCGGGTCGGGCGCCGCATTGCGCAGGAGCTCGACGCGCACGACATTCCCTACGTGGTCGCCGAGCAGAACCGCGAGCTGGTCGAGAAGCTGCGCGAGGCGGGCACGCCCGCGGTGTGGGGCGACGCGGCCGACCCCGCCGTGCTCATCCAGGCCCACATCGCGCGCGCCCGCGTGCTGGTGGTGGCCACGCCCGACGCCATGAACGTGCGCCAGATGATGGAAACCGCGCGCACGCTGAACCCCACCATCCAGACCGTCATTCGCAGCCACAACGAGCACGAGGCCCGGCTGCTGACGCAGGAAACATCGGCCACCGTGTTCCTCGGCGAACACGAACTCGCGCAGGCCATGGCCCGCGACGTGGTGCAGCGTGCCGTCGCCATGGCCGTGCCGGCCTGAGCCTCGCGTTGACCCAGGCGCCGCGCCGCTCTTCGATCTCCAGGGCCTCAGAGGTCTTCGATGACCAGCGCCCGGTAGCGTTGCGCAATGGCGTAAGGCACGGTGCGCACCGCCACCATCAGCCGCTCGGCGGCGTCGCTGTCGTCGGTCTTCACCAGCAGCGCCGCATGGCCTTCGCGCGCCAGCTTGGTGTAGGCGCGCACGGTGGCGCCTTCGGTGCCGGCGGAAGGCAGCGGGTCGTCGGCCTGTTCGACCGTCGGCGAAATCTGCGAGAGCACGGCCTGCGGCGGCAGCAGGAAGATGTCGTCGCGGCTCACGCCGCCGTCGATCAGCTGCTGGCCGACGCGGGTGGCGTCTTCGGGCTTGGGGAACATCACCATCGAATAGCCGGTCGGGTAGAACGCGCCGCCGATGGTCGCCCGCATGCTCGGGTCAAGGCTGAAGGGTTTCATGCTGCCTCCTGGGTTGGTTTTAGCGAGAGAGGAGCCGCCGCAGTCACCGCACAGTCACCGCAGGCGCCCCGTGTGTAAAACCTTAGGCCGCGCCACGGGCCCGCTCTGTAGGAGAAGCCCGGAAGCTGTCAACCGCACCTGTCCTCCAGCCATTCAACGTACAGCAGCCCACCTTCACGCCCATGCCCAACCCCAGAAACATCGCGCTCACCGTCCATGAGCTGGAGGCGGGCGAGTTCTATTGGGTGCTGATGGAGGCGGTGGACGATGGCTCGGCGCCAGGTGCCTCGCCCATTCCTGGCACGCCGGGCACACCGGGCACACCGGGCACAGCCGGCGCCCCCGCCCACGTCTACCTTCCGCTCGAAGCCGCGCTCGAGCCCTACACCAGCTACTCCAATGCGCTGGTGGCCGGCGTGGCGGTCATGCGGCGCCTGTTCGGGCCCGAAGGAAAGCCCGGCTCCCTATAATTCCGCCGGTTTTGGTGTGTTAATTTTTCTTAACCGCACCAGACCACGGTTCGAAGGTGCCCCTCCCGCCATGTCGCATGGCTCCAGGGGTTAAACGGGAAGCAGGTGCGCCGCGTCGTCGATGACGCGGCAATGCCTGCGCTGCCCCCGCAACGGTCAGCGGATCTGGAAACCCTCACGCACGCGCCCCTTCATCGAGGGCTCGGCAGTCACTGCGCTTCGGCGTGGGAAGGCGAGGGTTTCGGTCGCGGTGTGCCTTCACTCGGCACGCCACGACGCTCCGCAAGCCCGGATACCGGCCTTCGCAACCGCCTTCGGACGCAGCGGGAGTGCGTGTCCGGGCCCGCCGCTTGGCGCTCGCGCGCACCGTGGCAGCCCTTTCGCCTTTCCCCTGCTGCGTCCTTCATCGGTCGGGAGCCTGCGGGGACGCAGGCCGGAGGAGAGGTCACATGGGTCGAACGACACAGGCGCGGCATCGCGCGGGAAGGGGTGCGCAGCTTCATCGGGCGCGCCTTTCGCACATTTCGGGCATTTCATTGGGGCTGGGCCTGGGTCTGGCTTTCGCTCCCGGCGCGTCTTTTGCGCAAACGGAAGCAACCGGCGCCCAAAGCCTGAACCCGGTGCGCGTCGAGGCCGACCGCCACGCGCCGCTGGCCATCGACGAGCCCACGGCCACCGGCAGCCGGCTCGGCCTCACGCCGCTGGAAACACCGGCCAGCATCGAGGTGCTGACGGGCGACACCATCCGCGCGCGCGGCGACGTGTCGGTCGTCGATGCGGCCACCCGCGCCACCGGCATCACCGGTTCGCCCGCGCCGGGCAACGGCGGCACCGCCATGGCCGCGCGCGGCTTCACGGGCCACGGCTCGGTCATGCAGCTGTTCGACGGCACGCGCCTGTACGCAGGCGCGGGCACCGTCACCTTTCCCTTCGACACCTGGTCGGTCGACCGCATCGAGGTGCTGCGCGGCGCGGCCTCGGTGATGTACGGCGAGGGCGCCATCGGCGGCGCCATCAACGTGGTGCCCAAGAAGCCCACGCGCGGCCCCATCCAGAACGAGGCGCTCGTCACGCTGGGCTCCGACGCCACGCGCCAGGTCGCCTTCGGCAGCGGCGGTGCCATCAACGACAAGCTCTCGTACCGCTTCGACATCAGCCACCGCGCCACCGACGGCTTCATGCAGCGCGGCGAGGCCGAGAGCCTGGCCGTGGGCGCGGCCGTGCGGCTCGACGTGTCGCCGCAGCTGCAGTTCACGCTGTCGCACGACGAAGGCCGGCAGACGCCGCAGCGCTACTACGGCGTGCCGCTGATCGACGGGCGCCTGGGCAGCCAGACGCTGCGCCAGAACTACAACCTCGACGACGCCGAGATCAAGTACCGCGACAAGTGGACCCGGCTCGACGCGCAATGGACGCCCAACGACGCCGTGACGGTGCGCAACCAGCTCTACCGCCTGGAGAGCAAGCGCCACTGGCGCAACAGCGAGACCTACACCTTCAACGCCACCACGCGCCGCGTGACGCGCGGCGACTACCTCGAAATCGGCCACGACCAGGAGCAGGTCGGCAACCGCACCGACGTGACCGTGAAGCACCGGCTGTTCGGCCTGGCCAACCAGGTGCTGGCGGGCTTTGATGTGAACCGCATCGACTTCCTGAACACCAGCGACACGCCCTTCGGCGGCCGCTCGGTGGTGGACCCGTTCACCTTCAACCCCGGCTACTACGCTTCGCCCGTGGCCTACCTGCCGCGCTACAAGACCAAGACCGACACCTACGCCTTTTTCACCGAAGACAAGCTGGCCTTCAACGAGCAGTGGTCCGTGGTGGGCAGCCTGCGCTGGGACCACGCCAAGGTCGCGCGCGCCGACCTGCAGAACGCCGCCAACAGCCTGGGCAAGACCTTCGAGTACGCCACCGGCCGCCTCGGCGTGGTGTACGCGCCCGATGCCACGCAGTCGTTCTACGCCCAGGTGGCGCGCGCGGCGGACCCGCTGACCTCGCTCATCAGCACCTCGGCCACGCAGGTGCCCTTCGAGCTCAGCACGGGCAGGCAGGTGGAGGTCGGCTACAAGCGCCAGCTGGCCGACAGCCGCAGCGCCTGGACGGTGGCCGCCTACCGCATCGAGAAGAACAAGCTGCTGTCGCGCGACGCGAACGACCCGAGCAAGACGCAGCAGGTCGGCCAGCAGTCGTCCGAAGGCATCGAGGCCACGCTCGACCTGGCGCTCACGCCCACGCTGAACCTGGAGGCCAACGTGGCCAAGCTGCGCGCACGCTACGACGATTTCAACGAGGTGGTGAACGGCAGGCTGGTCTCGCGCGCGGGCAACACGCCCACGGGCGTGCCCGAAGAGGCGGCGAACCTGTGGCTCGGCTGGCGCTTTCGCCCGCAGTGGGAGGCCGCTTTCGGCGTGCGCTACGTGGGCCCGCGCCAGGTCGATACGGCCAACACGCGCAAGATCGGCTCGTACACCGTGGCCGACGCCTCGGTGAGCTGGCAGGCCAGCCCGTCGCTCAAGCTGGCGCTGCGCGCCTACAACTTGGCCGACCGCAAGTACCCGGTGTCGTTCTCCAACAGCGGCAACCAGTGGCTGCTGGGCCGGCCGCGCTCGTTCGAGCTGTCGGCGCTGGTCAACTTCTGAGCGACGACCGAATGGCTTCCGCATGACATCCATCTGGCGCCGCGCCTGGCCGCGCATCCGGCACTGGCTCTACTGGACGCACCGGTGGCTGGGCATCGGCGGCTGCCTGCTGTTCGTCATGTGGTTCGTCTCGGGCGTGGTGATGATGTACGTGGGCTACCCGAACCTCACCGACGAAGAGCGGCTGGCCGGGCTCGCGCCCTTGCGCTTCGAGCAGGCGCAGGTGTCGCCCATGGCCGCGCTGCAGGTGCTGCCGGAGGACGTGCGCGCCCTGCAGCCGCGTCGCATCGGGCTGGAGATGCAGGCCGGCAGCGACGCGGGGCCGGTGTGGCGCATCGTCGATGCGCGCGGCGGGCGGCACACGGTGTCGGCGCGCGACGGCCACGTGCCCGGCCCGGTCGATGCCGCGCAGGCCGAGGTCATCGCGCGCGCCTTCTCCGGCCACCCGGACGACGCGAACGCGCGCTGGGCCGAGACGCTGGAGCGCGACCAGTGGACCGTGCCGCAGGGCCTGAACCCGCTGCGCCCGCTGCACCGCATCGCGCTGAACGACGCGGCCGGCACCGAGCTGTACGTGTCGCAGCGCAATGGAGAGGTGGTGCGCGACACCACGCGCTCGGAGCGCTTCTGGAACTGGCTGGGCTCGGTGCCGCACTGGATCTACTTCACGCCGCTGCGCGCCGACCCGCCGCTGTGGCACGAGGTGGTGGTGTGGCTGTCGGCGGCGTGCATCGTGTCGGCGGTGACGGGCATCGTCATCGGCATCCTGCGGGTGCGCCTGCGGCGGCGGTTTCGCAACGGCGCGGTCACGCCTTATTCGGGCTGGATGGCCTGGCACCACATCGCCGGGCTGGTCGGCGGCTTCTTCGTGCTCACCTGGATCATCAGCGGCTGGCTGTCGATGAACCCCAACGGCTGGTTCCAGCGCGGGCCGCTCGACGCGGCGGCCATGGCGCGCTACACCGGGGCCGGCACGCCGGCGCTGGCGTGGCGGCCGGCCGTGTTGCCGACGGAAACGGGCGACGCCCCCGCGCGCGAGGCCGTGCTGCTGTGGTTCGACGGCAAGCCGCTGCTGCAGCTGCGCGACGCCAGGGCGCGCGTGCGCGTGGTCGATGCCACCACGGGCGCGCCCGCGTCGTTCGGCAAGGAAGAAATACGGCGCGCCGCCGCGCGCCTGCGGCCCGGCGCCCCCGTGACGCAGGCCGTGCTGCAGACCCGCGAAGACTTCCACTGGTACGGCCACCACCGCGAGCGCGTGCTGCCCGTGTGGCGCGTGGAGTTCGACGACCCGGCGCGCAGCTGGGTCTACATAGACCCCGCCAGCGGCCAGGTCGCGGGCAGCAACGACGCCAATTCGCGCCTGCGCCGCTGGCTCTTCAACGCGGCGCACAGCCTGGACTTTCCCTGGCTCATCCAGCACCGGCCGGCCTGGGACCTGGTGGTGTGGCTGCTGTCCATCGTCGGCACGGTGGCCTCGGCCAGCGGCGTGGTGATCGGCTGGCGCCGGCTGCGGCGCAAGCCCGGGCCGGCCGCCGCCTCGAAGGGGCTTGCGCAAGCCAGCCCATGAACGAACAATCAACTTTCGCACTGCGGTGCATTACAGGAGGTGCGTGATGCACATCGAACCCGGTCTCGTCGACGGAACCAAGATTTTTCTCAGCTACGCCACGGCGGCCGCTGCGCTCGCCTACACGGGCAAGGTGGCCTTCGACACCGCCGTGAAAGAGGGCCTTGCCGGCCTGGCGCTGCGCTCGGCCATTGCCGTGGCGCTGGTGTTCTGCTTCTTCGAGGTGCTGCCGCACCACCCGGTGGGCGTGTCGGAGGTGCACCTGATCCTGGGCACCACGCTGCTGCTGGTGTTCGGCCTGGCGCCCGCGGCCATCGGGCTGGCGGGCGGCCTGCTCATCCAGGGCCTGTTCTTCGAGCCGCAGGACATTCCCCAGTTCGGCATGAACGTCACCACCTTGCTGGTGCCGCTGTTCGCCACCGCCGCGCTGGCGCGCCGCATCATCCCGAAGAACGTGGCCTATGTGGACCTGAGCTACCAGCAGGCCTTCAAGCTGTCGGTGGCCTACCAGGGCGGCATCGTGGTGTGGGTCGGCTTCTGGGCGCTGTACGGTCGTGGCATGGGGCTTGAAAACCTGGGCCAGATCGCCAGCTTCGGCGCCGCCTACATGACGGTCGTGCTGGTCGAGCCGCTGGTCGACCTGGGCGTGCTGGCCGCGGCCAAGGGCTGGCGTCGCCTGCAGGGCTCGGCGTTTGTCGAGCGCCGGCTGTACAGCGCGGTCTGACCCTTCGAAGCTGACCGTTCCTCTTCTCGAGGGCGCCCCCGGCGACTGCCGCGGGCGCTCTCGCCATTCATCGCGGCGGCCGCAGCGACTCTCCGCGACCCGAGCCACCTGAAAGACCTTCTCCCATGACACAAGCAAGCAACGCCAAGATCCCCGTCACCATCGTCACGGGCTTCCTCGGCAGCGGCAAGACCACGCTGCTGCGCCACATCCTCGGCAACGCCGAGGGCCGCCGCATCGCGGTGATCGTCAACGAGTTCGGCGAGCTCGGCATCGACGGAGAAATTCTCCGCGGCTGCGGCATCGGCTGCGACGACGAAGGCAACGAGCGCGAAGGCGCGCTGTACGAGCTGGCCAACGGCTGCGTCTGCTGCACCGTGCAGGAAGAGTTCCTGCCCGTGATGCTGCAACTGGCCGAGCGCCGCGGCGACATCGACGCGGTGATCATCGAAACCTCGGGCCTGGCCCTGCCCAAGCCGCTGGTGCAGGCCTTCCAGTGGCCGGACATCGCCAACATCTTCACCGTCGATTCGGTGGTCACCGTGGTCGACGGCCCCGCCGCGGCCTCGGGCCAGTTCGCCGAGAACCCCGCCGCGGTCGACGAGGCCCGCCGCGCCGACCCCAACCTCGACCACGAGTCGCCGCTGCACGAGCTGTTCGAAGACCAGCTCTCGGCCGCCGACCTGGTGGTGCTCAACAAGACCGACCTGATGGACGACGCCACGCGCGCGCAGGTCGAGGCGCTGGTGCGCGAAGAGCTGCCACCCGAGGTCAAGATCGTCGCCGCCACCGAAGGCCGGCTGCCGCTCGCGCTGCTGCTGGGCCAGGGCCGCGCGGCCGAAGCCACCATCCACCTGCGCGAAAGCCACCACGACCACGAGGAAGAGCACGACCACGACGAGTTCGACTCGCTCGTCATCGAGCTGCCGCCGGTGGACCGCGACAGCCTGCTGGCCGTGCTGAACACGCTGGTCGAGCAGCACACCATCTACCGCGTGAAGGGCTTCGTCGCCATTCCGGGCAAGCCGATGCGCCTGCTGGTGCAGGGCGTGGGCCGCCGCTTCGACCACCACTTCGACCGCCGCTGGCGCGACGGCGAGGCGCAGCGCACGCGGCTGGTATTCATCGGCGAAGACCTGGACGAGGCGGTGCTGCGCAAGGCGCTGGACGAGGTGAGCGCGGTGGCTGCCTGACGGCCTCAAAGCCGACCACCTGCCACCTGACTACCTGACCGCATGCACCTGCTGAGCACCCAGCCCGGCCGCTTCGTCGAAGACGACAGCGTCGTCACCCGGCTCGACCAGACGCCGGGCGACATCGTGGTGCTCAGCTCGGCCGACACCACGCTGGCGCTGCTTGCCGCGGCGCGCACGGCGCTGGCGGCCACCGACCCCGGCTACCCGTCGCTGCGGCTGGCCAACCTCATGTACCTGAAGCAGCCGGCCTCGCTCGACCTGTACATCGACGAGGTGCTGCAGCACGCGCGCGTGGTGGTGGTCGACCACCTGGGGGCCGAGTCCGCATGGGCCTATGGGCTGCAGCAGCTCGAGAAGCTCGCCAAGCGCAAGGGCCAGCAGCTCGCCATGTTCTCCGGCGACCTGCAGGAAGACGAAGACCTGCTCGCGCGCGGCACCGTGCCGCGCGACGTGAGCCGCCAGCTGTGGCAGTACACCCGCAGCGGCGGCGCGGGCAACGCGATGCAGTTCCTGCGCTCGGTGGCGTTCCACGGGCTGGGCCATGGCGAGGCGCCGCTGCCGCCGCGCAGCCTGCCGCAGGTGGCGCTGCACGTGCCGCACGCCATGGGCGGCATGGGCGCGGCGCACACCGTGGCCGGCATCGACGACCTGCGCGCCGGCTGGCATGCGGATGCGCCGGTGGTGGCGCTGGTGTTCTACCGCTCGCACCTGCTGTCGGGCAACACCGTGGCTTTCGATGCGATGGCCGCCGCGCTGAGCGCCGAGGGGCTCAACCCGCTGCCCGTCGCGCTCGATTCGCTGAAGGACCCTCTGTGCCTGTCGACCTTTCGCGGGCTGTGCGCCGCGCACGACGTGCAGCTGGTGCTGAACACCACCGCGTTCGCCGCGCTGGGGCAGGGCATGCAAGGCATGCAAGATGACGATGGAGACGAAGCCGAAGCCGAGGCCGTCGCGCTGGCGGGCGACGCGCCCGTGCTGCAGGTGATCGTGAGCGGCGGCAACCGCGAAGACTGGCTGGCCGACAGCCAGGGCCTGCGCCCGCGCGACATCGCGATGCAGATCGCGCTGCCCGAGATGGACGGGCGCATCGTCACGCGCGCCATCAGCTTCAAGGGGCTGTCGCACCGCTGCGAGCTCACGCAGACCGAGGTGGTCAACTACCAGCCCGAGCCCGACCGCGTCGCCTTCGTGGCCGAGCTCGCGCGGCGCTGGTGCAGGCTGCGCAGCCTGCGCGCCGAAGACAAGCGCGTGGCGCTCATCCTGGCGAACTACCCGGGCAGCGAAGGCCGCATCGGCAGCGGCGTGGGGCTGGACACGCCCGCGTCGGTCGTCGGCCTGCTGCGCGCGATGCAGGCCGAAGGCTACGCGCTGGGCGCCGCGAATGCGGTGCCCGAAGACGGCGACGCGCTCATGCGCAAGCTGCAGCAAGGCATTGCCAACGACCCCGACCAATGGGCCGCGCGCCCCGCGTGGCAGAGCTACGCGCTGGCCGACTACAGCGCGCGGCTCGCGGCGCTGCCCGAGGGCATGGCCGCCGCCATCGACGCGCGCTGGGGCACGCCCGCGCAAGACCCGATGGTGCGCCAGGGCCGCTTCATGATCGCCGGGCTGCGGCTGGGCCGCGTGTTCGTCGGCATCCAGCCCGCGCGCGCTCTTGGTGGGCTTGGCGGGCTTGGTGCCGCCAATGGATCAGGTGCCGCCGACTACGCGAGCTACCACGACGCCGAGCTGGTGCCGCCGCACAGCTACCTGGCCTTCTACTTCTGGCTGCGCGACGTGTTCGCCATCGACGCGGTGGTGCACGTGGGCAAGCACGGCAACCTCGAATGGCTGCCGGGCAAGAGCCTGGCGCTGTCGCAGGCCTGCTGGCCCGACGCCATCCTGGGGCCGCTGCCCAACGTGTACCCCTTCATCGTCAACGACCCGGGCGAGGGCGCGCAGGCCAAGCGGCGCACGCAGGCCGTCATCGTCGACCACCTGATGCCGCCGCTGACGCGCGCCGAAAATCATGGGCCGCTGCAAGACCTGGAGCGCCAGGTCGACGAGTACTACGACGCGCTGCTGGTCGACGCGCGCCGCGCCAAGGTGCTGCGCGCGCAGATCCTGTCGGCCGTGCGCGCGCAGCACCTGGTCGAAGAGCTGGGCATGCCGGGCGCGGAAGACGACGCCGTGCTCGCGCGCGTCGATGCCTACCTGTGCGAGCTGAAGGAAACGCAGATCCGCGACGGGCTGCATGTGTTCGGCGCGTCGCCGCAAGGCCGCCTGCGGCGCGACACCTTGCTCGCGCTGGCACGCTACCCGGCGCTGGACGGCGCGGGCGACAACGCGGGGCTGCTCGGCGCGTTGGCCAGAGACCTGCTGCCCGGCGACGCCTTCGACCCGCTCGACATCGATGCCGCCGTGCCCTGGCAGGGCGCGCGCCCCGCGCTGCTGCAATCGGTGAGCACCGACGCGTGGCGGCACCAGGGCGACACGCGCGAGCGGCTGGAGCTGCTTGCGCAACGTTTGCTGGAAGCGGGCGCGTGCCCGCACGAACTGACACAGGCCGCGGCCGTCATGCGCCGCGTCGAACGCAGCCTTGCGCCCGCGCTCGATGCCTGCGGCCCGCAGGAGCTGCTGCAGTTCTCGCGCGCCCTGCAAGGCCGCTTCGTGCCGCCGGGCCCCAGCGGCTCGCCGTCGCGCGGCCGGCCCGACGTGCTGCCCACCGGGCGCAACTTCTACGCGGTCGACACCCGCGCCATTCCCACGCCCACCGCGTGGATGCTGGGCCTGAAGTCGGCCGCGCAGCTGGTGGAGCGCCATCTGCAGGAGCACGGCGACTACCCGGTGGCGATGGGGCTGTCGGTGTGGGGCACGGCCACCATGCGCACCGGTGGCGACGACCTGGCGCAGGCCTTCGCGCTCATCGGCGTGCGGCCCAAGTGGGCGCCGGGCAGCCAGCGCGTGGTCGATTTCGAGGTGCTGCCCACGGTGGGCATCGGCCGCCCGCGCATCGACGTCACGCTGCGCATCTCGGGCTTCTTCCGCGACGCCTTTCCCAATGCGGTGCAGATGTTCGATGCCGCCGTGCAGGCCGTGGCGGCGCAGGAAGACGAAGACGCCGAGCGCAACCCGATCCGCGCGCGCATCCTGCGCGAGGCCGCGGCGCTGCAGGCGCAGGGCGCTTCGCCCGACGACGCGCGCCTGCAGGCCGGCTGGCGCGTGTTCGGCTCGGCGCCCGGCAGCTACGGCTCGGGCCTGCAGCCGCTGTTCGACCACGGCGACTGGCAGACCGACGACGACCTGTCGAAGGCCTACGTGGGCGGCAGCGCCCATGCCTACGGGCAGGGCAGCGACGGCGTGCCGGCAGCCGCCGCGCTCACGCGCCGCCTGCGCGCCATGAACGTCGTCATGCAGAACCAGGACAGCCGCGAGCACGACCTGCTCGACTCCAACGACTACTACCAGTTCCAGGGCGGCATGGCCGCCGCCGTGCGCCACCTGAGCGGCCGGCAGCCGGCCATGTACCACGGCGACCACGGCAACCCGCAGGCACCGCGCGTGCGCACGCTGAAAGAAGAAATCAGCCGCGTCATTCGCTCGCGCGTGGTCAACCCGAAGTGGATAGACGGCGTGAAGCGCCACGGCTACAAGGGCGCCTTCGAGATGGCCGCCACGGTGGACTACCTGTTCGGCTTCGACGCCACCGCGCGCGTGGTCGGCGACCACCAGTACGCGATGGTGGCCGACGCCTACGTGCTCGACGCCGACACGCGCGACTTCGTGAACCAGCACAACCCACGCGCGCTGCACGACATGCTCAGCCGCCTGCTCGAGGCCATGCAGCGCGGCTTGTGGCAGCAGCCTGGCGGCTACAAAGACCAATTGGAAAACCTGCTGCTCGACCACGAGCAGCAGATGGAAGGACTCCCCCGATGACCACAGCCGCCCCGATGCCGGTGCCGTTCCCCTTCGCCGCCATCGCAGGCCAACCCTTGCTGCGGCAGGCGCTGCTGCTGGCCGCGGTCGACCCGGGCCTGGGCGGCGTGCTCATCGAAGGCCCGCGCGGCACCGCCAAGACCACCGCCGCGCGCGCGCTGGCCGAGCTGCTGCCGGGGGCGCCCTTCGTCACGCTGCCGCTGGGCGCCAGCCTGGAAAGCCTGGTCGGCACGCTCGACCTGGGCCAGGCGCTGGCCGGCCATGAGCTCAGGTTCGCGCCCGGCCTGCTGGCGCGCGCGCACGGCGGCGTGCTGTACGTGGACGAGATCAACCTGCTGCCCGACGCGCTGATCGACTCGCTGCTCGACGCCGCCGCCAGCGGCGTGAACGTGGTGGAGCGCGACGGCATCTCGCACCGGCATGCCGCGCGCTTCGTGCTCGTGGGCACCATGAACCCGGAAGAGGGCACGCTGCGCCCGCAGCTGCTCGACCGCTTCGGGCTGTGCGTGCAGCTGCGCAACATCGAGGACGCGGCCGAGCGGCAGGCGATCGTGCGCGCGCGGCTGGCCTTCGATGCCGACCCGCAAGGCTTTCGCGCGAAGCACGCGCAGGAAGAGGCCGAGCTGGCCGCGGCGCTGGTGCGCGCGCGCGCGCTCGTGGCCGATGCGCGCGCGCTGCCGTATGGCGACGCGGTGCATGAAGCGGTGAGCGCGCTGTGCATCGCGGCCGGTGCGGACGGCTTGCGCGCCGACCTCGTCATGCTGCGATCGGCCCGTGCGCTCGCGGCGTGGGAAGGGGCGGCGACGATCGACGAAGCGCATGTGCAGCGCGTGGCCGAGGCGGTGCTGCTGCACCGGCGCAAGCCCGGCACCGAAAGCGCGCCGCCCACTGCAGCACCTGCGCCCGCCAACTCCTCCGCCAGAAATACCACAAACGCCCCCGCATCTGCGAACAACGCCGGCGACAGCAACAACGACAGCAACGACGCGGAAGACTGGGGCGCCATGCCCCCCGAGCCCGTCGGCATCGAGCGCGTGAAGCCGCTGCGCCCGCTCATCGCTTCGCAGCAGGCCGCCGCAAAAAAAGCCTGAGCCTCCGGAACACCGCACCCGCTGGCGCACGCCAGGGTGACCGGAGGCAGGGCACGCAAAGGGACGCATGGCATGGCCCCGCCACGCAGGGCACGGCCTTCGACTGGCCGCGCACCTTCGCGGCCCGCGGCGCCGACGCCTTGTGCGCCGCGCACCTGCGCCATCGCCCGCAGCAGTCGCGCAGCGGCGCGCTGCATTGCTTCCTGCTCGACTGCTCGGCCTCGATGCGCAACGACGGCAACCTCGCGCGCGCCAAGGGCCTGCTGCTCGCGCTGATGCAGGAGGCCTACCAGCGCCGCGACCACGTCGCGCTGCTGTGCTTCGCCGGCGAGGTGGTCGAGCTCCGCCTGCCCCCGCGCCGCGCCAGCGCCTGGAACGACGACTGGGTCGCGCCCATTGCCGCGGGCGGCGGCACGCCGCTGGCGCTGGGCGTGCAGCGCGCCGAGCAGCTGCTGGCCAGGAACGAATCGCGCCAACGCTGGCTGTGGCTGCTCACCGACGGCCGCAGCAGCGAAAGCCCCGCGCGCCCGCAGGCGGCGGACGTGGCGTGCGTGGTCGACTTCGAGGCCGCGCGCCTGCCGCTGCACCGGGCGCGGCGGCTTGCCGCGCAATGGGATGCGCGCTACCTCGCGGTGTAGGGCTGAGCGGCTTTTTGCATCGCCGTTGCGTTACCGTGCAGCATGCGCTTCAACACCTGCTTTCCGACCCTGGCTGCAACGCTTTCCCTTGCCTTTGCCCTGCTGATGGTTCTGACCCCGACGACGCCCGCTTTCGCCCAGCCCGCCGCGGTGCCTGATGCCGCGGCCTGCCAGGCGGAAGAAGCATCGCTGGAGCGCGACATCGACCTTGCCCGTTCGCGCGGCCAGATGCTGCGCCGCCAGCAACTGGCCGAAGCGTTGAACGCGGTGCAGGCCCGGTGCAAGGCGCCGGCGCCGGCCGGCAGCCGGGCGGCGCGCATCGACAAGCTGGAGCAGGACATCCGCTCGCTGCGCACGCAGCTCGAGCGCGCCGAAGACCAGCTGCGGCAACTGAAGAACGAGTCGCCCTGACGGGCGACCGGCCGCCTCAGAGCGCGGTGGGCGCGACCGCTTCGCTCGGGTTCGTCGCCTGGACGGCTTCGGCTTCGGCGTCGGCTTTGGCTTCGGCTTCGTCAGGCGCCGCCAGCATCGTTCCCCGGCAAGCCTGCGAGCCGCAATGGCACGGGTACTTCGACGGCGGCGAGCCGTCGTCCGCGGTGAGCGAATAGTCGATGAACAGCTCGTCGCCCGCGTCCACCGCCACCAGCGTCTGGAACTTCAGCACCAGCTCGCCGCCTTCGTCGTATTCCTCCACCGCCTCGCAGTTGGGTTCGCACGAATGGTTCAGGTGGCGCGTGGCGTTGCCGCCCTTGGCGCCGTCGATGGTTTCCTGGTTGGTCAGCGTGAACAGGTAGGTCAGCTGGTCGTCCCAGGCCTTGGTGGCGATCTCGGCCTTGGTGTAGCGGCGGCCTTCGTACAGGCCCAGGAAAGCCTCGGCGGGCAGGTCGCGCGTGGCGAAGGCGCCCAGGCCGTGCACGCCGCTGGGGCCCACCCGGATGAATGGGGTGGACGAGGTCTGCTTGCGGTGCTTCATGGGGTCAGGAAAAAAACGGAAAAACGAAACGGTAGCGGGAGCCGGGGCGGGAATCAAAGCGCCCCGAAATGTCCGTCACGCGACAGGCAGCGTCGCCATGAAGCAGGTCCCCTCGCTCGCGCAGGAACTCACCTGCAGCGTGCCGCCGTGGCCGGCGACGATTTCGGAGGCGATGTACAGGCCCAGCCCCAGCCCGCCGCCGGGCTTGCTGTGCGCCGGGCGCCAATAGGGCTGGAAGATCTTCGCGAGGTCGTCCTCGGGAATGGGCGCGCCGTCGTTGGTCACCGACAGCACCAGTTGGTCGCCCTCGATGGCCGCGCGCACGGTGATGGGGCTGTCCGGCGCGCCGTGCGTCACCGCGTTGCCCAGCAGGTTGGACAGCACCTGCTGGATGCGCCCCTGGTCGCAGCGCACCGCGCCGTTGATGGCGATGTCGTCGCGAATGTCCAGCCGCGGGTTGGCCGCGCGCACCTCGTCGATCACGTCCGTCAGCGCCGAGGCCAGAAAGTCGGCCTCGCGAATGCTCAGGTGCATGCCCGAGCCCAGGCGCACGCGCGCCAGGTCGAGCACGTCGTCGATCAGCCCCGACATGCGCCGCGTGCTGGCTTTCAGCCGGTTGCCCAGCTTGACCAGCTCGGGCTCGGTCTGCCGGCGCACCAGCAGTTCGGCCGCCGCGCCCACCGAGGACAGCGGGTTGCGCAGGTCGTGCCCCAGCACGGCGATGAACTGTTCGCGCAGCTCGGCCGTGGCGCGCTCGGACTGCAGGGCGGTTTCGGTGCGCTCCTGGCGGTCTTCGGTTTCCAGCTGGCGCGCGATGAGGTCGGCAAAGGCGGTGAACATGGCCACCACCCGCGCGTCGGACACCACGGCCGGGCGCGGGTCGATGGCGCACAGGTTGCCGAAGTACTCGCCGTTGCTGTGGATGATGGGCACCGAGATGTAGCTCTCGATGTTGTACATGCGCGGCGTGTGGTGGTTGAAGTACACGGGGTCGGTGCTGGCACGGTCGATCACCACGGGCTGGCGAGCCATGCGCGATTCGCTGCACAGCGTGGTTTCAACCTTGAGCTGGCCGCCGGGCTTCAGGCCAAACTGGATGGTGTCTTCCACCGCGCAGGCCGTCCAGGTGCCGTCCGTGACGCGGGCCACGGCGGCGAAGCCCATGCCGGTGTTCTGGCAGATGACCTTGAGCAGGGAGGGCACCGCGCTGATGCGCCCGATGGCGGCCACGTCGCGTGCGATGGCGATTTCGGAATCGACGTCGGCCGGATCGACGGTGAGCACAGTGGAGGCCGAAGAAGTCACCAAGGCCGTGCCAGGCACAGCGGGCACGGCAGGCGAAGAAGGGGCGGGCGCAGGGGTCAAGATGCGGAAATGGTACTGCAGCGGACCATGTCTTGGTACATGGCCGTGGCGGCGCAGGGTCGCAGGGTCACGGGATCACGCGGTCAGGGCTTCGGGTCCAGCGAGGCCAGGCAGGCCACGATGGCGTCGGCCGCCTCGTCCAGCCGGGGGCCGGGGCGCATCATGAGGTCGAAGCGCGCCGAGGCGAAGCTGCACACCCGCCCGCGCTGGATGGCCGACATGGCCGACCAGCCCGGCCGCCCGGCCATGGCCGAGATTTCGCCCAGCGCCGACACCATCAGCACGTCGGGGTTGGCGCGCACCACGAATTCGGGGCTCATCTTGGGAAAGGGCCCCAGCGTGCCCGGCACCGCGTTGCCCAGGCCCAGCCGGGCCAGCGTTTCGCCGATGAACGAGCTTTCGCTGGCCGCGGCCATGCCCCCGTGCACCTCGAAATACACCCGCCGGCCCTGCCAGCCGGCCGGCACGCGGGCCCGCGCGGCGTCCAGCCCGGCGTCCAGCTTGCGCCAGAAGGCCTCGCCCGCGCCGGGGCGGCCGGTGGCGCGGGCCACGGTTTCCATCACACGGCGCATGTCGGCATGGGTCTTGGCGTCGAGCGCCAGCACCTTGATGCCCAGGCGCTCCAGCGGCTCGGCGGCGCGGCTGCGCGGGCGCAGCAGCACCAGGTCGGGCTTGAGCGACACGATGCGCTCGATGTTCGCGTCGTCGATGCCGCCCACCTGCGGCAGGCCCTTGACCGAGGCCGGCCAGTTGGCGTGGCGGTCGATGCCCACCAG
This sequence comes from Variovorax sp. J22G73, assembly GCF_030317035.1. Lineage (GTDB taxonomy): Bacteria > Pseudomonadota > Gammaproteobacteria > Burkholderiales > Burkholderiaceae_C > Variovorax. The sequence goes on along the minus strand of NZ_JASZYK010000002.1, from coordinate 833,123 downwards.
CCGGTCGCAGGCGTCGAGCGCGCACACCGTTTCTGTGAGCGAAGGCATCAACGACACGATGCGCCGCGCCGGCGCCTGCAGCTCGACCGTGGTGCCGCGGTCGTCTTCGAGCCGGATGCTCCCGGCCGCATGCGCTGCGTGCGCCGCCGCCCCGAAGCCCAGCGCCACGAAGGCCGCCGCCTTGGCAATCTGCCGCACCTGGCGCACGGTGCTGGAAAGCGGCTGTGGCCAGTGCGGCGCGGGGTTCGGCAGGGCGGGGGAGTTCATCGAGGCAGGACGACGCGGTACGGGACGAAAGGGAAGGCGGGAGCCCGCCAACAACGGAAAGGCGGGAGCCCGCCTATTGTCGCGGCGTCTGCATGCGCAGCAGCCGCGCCGCCTCTTCCATGCGCGCGTCTTCCACCTCGCGCAGCACGTTGCCCAGGTCGACCGGGCCGCTCTCGCGCACGAAGGTGCCCGTCAGCTCGGTCTCGGGGCGCAGCAGGCCGCGCTCGTACAGCTGCCAGATCTCGTCGCCGTAGTGCGTGCGCAGCAGGCCCGGCTCGTACTGGCCGAAGAAGTTGCGCAGGTTTTCCACGTCGCGCAGCAGCATGCGCTTGGCGTGGTTGTTGCCCGCGGCGTCCACCGCCTGCGGCAGGTCGATGATGACGGGGCCGTCTTCGGCCAGCAGCACGTTGAACTCCGACAGGTCGCCGTGCACCACGCCCGCGCACAGCATGCGCATCACCTCGCGGAGAAGGCTGGCATGGTGTCGGAGCGCGTCTTCGCTCGAGAAGGCCACGTCGTTCAGGCGTGGGGCGGCGTCGCCGTTGGCGTCGGTCACCAGGTCCATCAGCAGCACGCCTTCCAGGAAGTTGTGCGGCGTGGGCACGCGCACGCCGGCGGCGGCCAGGCGGTAGAGCGCATCGACCTCGGCGCTCTGCCAGATGGCCTCGGTCACCTGGCGGCCGAACTTGGTGCCCTTGGCCATGGCGCGCGCCTCGCGGGTGTTCTTCACGCGGCGGTTCTCGGTGTAGTCCACCGCCTGGCGAAAGCTGCGCTTGTCGGCCTCCTTGTAGACCTTGGCGCAGCGCGTTTCGTCGCCGCAGCGCACCACGTACACCATGGCCTCCTTGCCGCTCATGAGCTGGCGCACCACGGTGTCGATCAGGCCCTCGTCGATCAATGCCTGCAGTCTGGGGGGTGCTTTCATGGCCGTGCCTCCTGGGAATCCTGTTGTAGAGCCAGGGGCCGGGCCGCGAGGAAGTTCCTCAGGCCTTCGGTGCCGATCTGGTAGAGCCCATCATGCCTGTGCGGCGCAAAGCCCAATTGCCGGTTGATGGCGAGCATGGGCGCGTTGACCTCGGCGTTGCTGGTCACGGCCAGTGCCACCTCGTGGTGGCGCTCGCGCACCAGCTGCAGCATGGCCGCCTTCACGCCCTTCGCCAGGCCCTTGCCGCGCCAGGGCCGCGCCACCGCCGTGAGGTTCTGGAACATGCGGTCGGGAAAGCGCGGGCTCCAGGCGGCGTCGCACACCGCCGCCACGTCGTTGCCGTCGAGCAGCAGCACCATCAGGTGGTCACCGCCGCGGCGGTCCATGTCGGCGTACCAGGTGCGGTAGCCCTCCAGGTCGTAGCGCATCGGCGGCCGCGCCAGCCCGGTGGTGGGCGCGTCGCCGAGCAATGCCGACAGCGGCGCCATCAGGCTCGCCAGCCGCTCGAAGGGCACGCGGCCCGCATGCAACTCGGCGCGCAGGCCGTGCGCGGGCGCGAAGCCTTCGCTGCGCCAGCGTGCCAGGGCCTGCCAGTCGAGCCCGGCGAAGGGCATGCGGTTTTCCACGGCGCGATGCTTCTCGGCGGCGCCGATGGCTGTCAGGAAGGCATGGCCTTCGGGCAGGTGCGCCTTGACGGTGGCGACGGACTTGCCCTGCGCGTCCATCAACGCCAGCAGCGAGCGCAGCAACGCGCTGGCCACGCCGCGCCGCCGGTGCGGCCGCAGCACGCCGCCCCAGGCATCGACGAAGGGCGCGAAGGCCTCGTGCTCGGGCGTGCCTTCGCGGCGAAAGCTCGCGGTCAGGCTGCCGATGAACTCGCCGCGCGCGCCGACGGCCAGCACGCGATGGAACGCGTACAGCGCGTTGGGCTGCAGCACGTCGTGGCGCCGGTCGGCGTCGGCCAGCGCCGGCTCGTCGGGCGTGTCCTCCGCATGGCGCAGGCGCCAGTAAGTGAGAAAGCGGCCCCAGTCGTCTTCCGACGCGCGATGGGGATCGAAAACAGTGGTCACGGTGCGCCGCGACACAGCGGTCGCGGCTCGGGTTTCAAGCATGGTTGGCCTTGGCTCGATGAATGAACGGGGGCACCGCCGGCACGTGCGTGCGGGCGGTGGCGTCGTGGATCGGAGCGGCTTGCGTCTCCGGCCTTGAAACCGGGACAGGCCGGGACGGGAAGGGCAGACTGAGAAATCAGGCCGACGGCATTGAAGGCGTCGACGCGAGAAGCTTCAGTTCAGATGAGGCCCGACAAGCCGCACGTGGGTAGCGTTGGTAGGGGCTTGAATTGCAATGTCGTCCATCGTGCACCTCCGCTTTCAGTGGGTTGTCGAAGCGGTGAATGTAGCGGCGTTGCGCCGCCCTGTGAAGCGGCGTGTGCAGCAGCGTGTGATTGGCGTGCATGCCCGCATGCGTGTGTAGCATCGCAGCCTCGAAGCCACGCACGCATGCACCCCATGGCGAACACCGAACCGCTTTCCCAGTCGAGCTTTCTCTACTTCACGGGCCAGGGCTCCGACAAGGTCTACCAGGTGCACCTGCGCCCCAAGGACGACGGCTGGGTGGTCGACTACGGCAACGGCCGGCGCGGCGGCACGCTGGCCACCGGCACCAAGACCAGCAGCCCCGTTGCTTACGAAGCCGCGCTGAAGATCTACGACAAGGTCGTCAAGGAAAAGACGACCAAGGGCTACACGCCCGATCAATCTGGCGCGCTCTACACCGCCACCGACCTTGCAGGTCGCGTCAGCGGCGAGCTGCCGCAGCTGCCCACGCTCATCGCCGAAGACCAGGCGGCCCGCTACTTCGACGACCCCGCCTGGGGCTTGCAGGAAAAGGCCGATGGCGAGAACCGCATCCTGCTCATCGAAGGCGACACCGTGCGCGGCACCAACCGCCGCGGCCTGTTCGTCGACATACCGCAGGCCTGGGTCGGCGGCACGGCTGCCGAAGCGGGCCGCACCGTGATCGCGGGCGAGCACGTGGGCGATGTGTTCATGGCCTTCGACCTGCTGGAGCTCGGCGGGCAAGACCTGCGCGGCGCGCCCTTCATCGAACGCTTCGGCCATCTGCAAACCGTGGCCGGCGCCGTGCCGTGGATGAGCGTGCTCGCGCTGGCGCTCACCGCCGAAAGCAAGCGCGAGCGCGCCGCGCAGTTGCTGGCCGCGCATGGCGAAGGCTATGTGCTGAAGGCGCTGGCCGCGCCGTTCGCGGCCGGCCGCAGCACCACCAGCCTGAAGTTCAAGTTCAACCAGAGCGCGACCTGCGAGGTGATGCGCGTCAACGCGCAGCGCTCGGTGGCCGTGGGGCTACGCGACGAGGCGGGCACGCTGGTCGACCTGGGCAACGTCACCGTGCCGCCGAACGAGGCGCTGCCCGCGGTGGGCACGCTGGTGGAGGTGCGCTACCTGTACCGCTATGCGGGCGGCAAGTTCGAGCAGCCCGTGTACAAGGGCCAGCGGCCGGACATGACGGCGGCGGACGCGGTGCTGTCGCAGGTCACGCGCATCAAGGACCGCAGCGCGGTGCTGGAAGACGACGCAGGCTGAGCGCCGCGCGAGGAGGCCGCGCAGCCCATGGTCCATTCGCGCGAAAGATTCTTGGTGCTTTGCGCGCGCACCTCGCAAACCTAAGCTTCGAGGCATTGAACAGCCTCGAAGGAAAGCGATGAGCGAGAAAGTATTTGTGGCCGGCGCCACGGGCGCGGTCGGGACCGCGCTGGTTGCGTTGTTGATCGACGCGGGCTACACCGTGTACGGCAGCACCCGTCGCGCCGACCGCGCCGCCGCGTTGCAGGCGCAGGGCGTGCACCCGGTGGTGGTCGATGTGTTCGATGCCGACGCGCTGAAGGCCGCGCTGCTGCGCATTGCGCCGTGGGCCGTGGTCCATCAACTGACCGACCTGCCGAAGGACCTGGACCCGGCCCGCATGACCGAGGCCGCCGCGCTGAACGCGCGCGTGCGCACCGAAGGCACGCGCAACCTCGTGGCCGCCGCGCAGGCCGCGGGCGCGCAGCGGCTGGTGGCGCAGAGCATTGCCTGGGCTTACGCGAGCGGCCCCAAGCCTTTCACCGAAGACCAGCCGCTGGATGTGGACGCACAAGGCACGCGCCGCGTGAGCGTCGATGGCGTGGTGGCGCTGGAGCAGGCGGTGCTGGGCGCGCAGGGCGCGCATGGCATCACGGCCACCGTGCTGCGCTACGGCCAGCTCTACGGCCCGGGCACTTCGACGGCCGAGCCCAAGGGCGCGATGCCGTTGCACGTGGCCGCGGCCGCGCGGGCCGCGTTGCTGGCGCTGCAGCGTTCGACGGGCGGTGTCTTCAACATCGCCGAAGACAGCGCGGAAGTCAGCAGCGAGAAGGCGAAGCGCGCGTGGGGCTGGACAGCGGACGCACCGCGCGCCTGACCCACCGGCAGCCCGAGGCGGGGCGCCTCACCGGCCCGCCGCCAGCGCTCGGCTCACTTCCAGAACTGCCACTTCGACTTCTTCGGCTTCGCCGGTGCAGCCGGCTCGGCCGCTGCCTGCGTGGCGGCTCCCAGCGTTCCCTTGATGTTCGAGATGCGGCCGAGTTCGTCGAAGCTGATCTCCATGCTTCCTTCACCCGCCCGCTCCGCGCGAATGCCGGTCGCGCCGCTCGAGGCCACGTGCAGCCCCTGCTGCCGCAGGAAGCCCGTGACCATGCGGCGGTGGTCCACGTCGAACTGCGAGATCACTTCCATCAGCACCGTGTTCACGCGCGCCAGCGGCACCGGCGCCAGCACCTCGGGCGGCACGCCGTCGAGCAGCGCGAAGAGCGCGCCGCCGTCGTAGGGCGCGCGGTAGTAGCAGCGCCCGCCTTCCAGGCCGCTGCAGGTCATGGCGAGCATGTGGTCGGTGATGTCGCCCAGCTGCAGCGAAGGCTCGGTGAACGCCTCGATGTCTTGCGCCTCGCCCAGGTGCCGGATGCGCAGCGCCGCCTCGGTCAGCTGCGGCGGCAGGTTGCTCTGCGTGTTGGCCCAGGTCCACAGCCAGGTGTCGGGCTCGAAGGCGTGCGTGCCCAGCAGCTGCACGGGGTATTCCAGGTCGTCGCCAAAGCGCAGCGTGCCGCGCTGGATGTCCAGGCCCCAGGGCCGGTCGCCGATGACGTCGCCCAACGCCATTTGCCTGGCGAGGGAGGAGGCTGCGTGGTCTGCGAAGTGATCCTCGAAAGTGCTCATGTCTTTTTCTTCTGGATGGTTGTTGATGGTTGCTTGTTGCCCGCTCTTGTCTGCTTTTTTCCGGGTGCGGCAGGCCGCGGCCTACCGCGCCTTCTCTCCGTCGCGCACCGATTCCACCGCGCCGTTGAAGAAGCGCACGATGGCCAGGAAGTTGCCTTCGCCGCGGTAGAAGGTCCAGTCTTCCATCGGCACGCATTGCTGCGTGACCACCTGCTGTGGCGGCGCGCCGGGCACCTGCGGCGGAATCCAGATGACCTGCGGGCGCGGCACGCAGACGAACTCTTTCGCCACCGGCTCGCCGCATTTCTGCACCACTGAAAACCTGGAATCTCCCACGCCTGAAAGCCTGCCTCCGCAGCTCAACGACTGCGCCGATGCTGTGCCCACACACCCCCATGTGGCAAGTAAGAAGAAGGCGCTCAAGAGGGCGCCGGTGGCATGGATGTGCATGAAAAGTTTTTCTCCCTGAAGAGCTTGCGACTGTAGCCGCGCGAAGACAAACAGGTGCGCGGCGCGCGCCCGATTCCTCGCGTTTGGCATGTGCGGGCGCGCGTGTCAATCGGACAATTCTTTGCTGTCCCCTGCGATGACACCGAGCCCGCGCGGCCCGGGCCGTCCGCAGAATCCGGTGAGACCCGGGCCGCCAGAGCCCGCGGCATTCAACTGGAGACAAGACACATGAACACCTCTTTGCGCCGCGGCCTGCACGGCCGCCTGCACGACTGCCTGCACAGCTGCTCGCGCGTTCTGCGACAAGCCGCTCTCGGCGTGCTCGCGGTCATCGCTTTTTCCACGATGCCCGCACTGGCCGCCTACAACCAGAGCCTCACGCGCACGCTCGACGCGGGCCAGATCTACGGCAAGGCCGCGGCCAACAACACGCACGCCTTCCTCGGCATTCCGTTCGCGCAACCGCCGGTGGGCAACCTGCGCTGGCGCGCGCCGCAGCCGCCCGTGCCGTGGAGCGGCTCGCGCGCCGCCACCACGCTGGCCGGCATGTGCGCGCAGGTCGGCAACCCGTTCGGCGAGCCCGACCCCGCCACCTTCGGCCAGCCCGTGGGCAGCGAAGACTGCCTCTACCTGAACGTGTGGCGCCCCAACTCCAGCGCCGACAACCTGCCCGTGTTCGTGTGGATCCACGGCGGCAGCAACACCAAGGGCTCCGCCAAGGACCCGACCTACGACGGCGCCTACCTCGCGCAGAAGGCCAACATGGTCGTCGTCACCGTGCAGTACCGCATGGGCATGCTCGGCTGGCTTAACCACCCGGCGCTGAAGACCGGCAACGCGCTGGACGACTCCGGCAACTTCACCACGCTCGACCTGGTGCGCGCCCTCGACTGGGTGCAGGTCAACGGCCGCGCCTTCGGCGGCAACCCGCAGCAGGTGACCGTGGCGGGCCAGTCGGCCGGCTGCATCAACACCTGGGGCCTGCTGCAGTCGCCGCTGGCCGAAGGCAAGTTCCACCGGGCCGTGTGCATGTCGGGCATTCCCAACGCGTACCCGCCGGTGGTTGGCACGCTGGCGGCCGAGTCGCTCATCGACAGCCTGCTCGTCGACACCGGCCGCGCCTCCACCACCGCGCAGGCCGCCGCGCAGCGCGCCGGCATGGCCCAGGCCGACATTGCCGCGCTGCTGCGCAACGCCAGCGCCGCGCAGGTCATGAAGTTCACGCCCAGCCCCGTGGTGCCCGGCCACTTCACCGACGGCACCGTCATTCGCGCGGCTGGCCTGCCCGGGCTGCTGCTGGGCAACTACAACAAGATGCCGCTCATGATCGGCTCCACGCACGACGAGGGCTCCTACTTCGCGTTCCTGTTCGGCATGGGCCAGCCCACGCAGCAGGAGTTCTGGAACCTCAGCAACTTCGCGCCGCCCGGCAGCGTGAGCTTCAACCAGCTCATCAAGCCCGAGTGGCGCCCCGTGTACACGCAAACGCACGAGGTGCTCACGTACGCCATCGACAACATCATCGACAACGTCATTCGCGTGCTGCGGCTGCAGAACGGCGACATCTACCGCTACAACTACAACTGGGACGACACCCCCCAGCCGTGGAAGGACACCTTCGGCGCCTTCCACGCCATCGACGTGGCCGCGCTGTTCGGCAACTTCGTGACCGAGGAGCCCAACTTCATGCGCTTTGCCTGGAGCCCGGCCAACGCCAGCAGCCGCAAGGCGCTGTCGGACAAGTTCATCGACTACACCGCCAGCTTTGCGCGCTACGGCGCACCCAGCCGGCTCTTCGACGGCAAGACCCCGTGGAACAACTGGACCAACTTCGTGTGCCTGCTGTGCGGCAAGCGCATGGTGTTCGACAACCAGTCTTCCATGTCGCCCGACGACTACCTGTTCTTCTGGCCGCGCTACACGCTGCTGTCGCCGCAGCAGCGCGACTTCGTGCTGCAGCAGGTCGACTTCAACGCGCTGCCCGCGTCCGTCGACCCCTTGCGCAGCGGGCCGCGCTGAGCGGCACGCAGCCGACCGGCGTGCAGCCGGGCTTTCGCCGCTACTGGATCAGCCCGTGCCGCACCGCGTAGAGCACCAGCTCCGCGGTGCTCGCCACGCCCAGCTTGTCGAGAATGTGCGTGCGGTGCGTGCTCACCGTCTTCACGCTGATGAGCATCTCTTCGCCGATGACCGTGAGCGACATGCCCTTGAGCATCATCAGCATGATCTGGTGCTCGCGCACCGTGAGCCGCTGGTGCGCGGGGCGCTCGTCGCGGCCTTCGAGCTGGCCGCTCACCAGCGGTGCGGCGCGCGCGCTCAGGTACTGGCCGCCGCCGGCCACGCGGCGAATGGCGCGCACCAGCTCGGCCGGCTCCGCGTCCTTGGCGATGTAGCCGCGCGCGCCGCCCTGGATGGCCACCAGCGCGTACTGCTCTTCCGCATACATCGACAGCATCAGCACCGGCAGCGCCGGCTGCACCGCGCGAATGGACGCCAGCACCTCCAGCCCGTTGCGGCCTTCCATGCTGATGTCGAGCAGCACGATGTCGAAGCGGCGCTGGCGCACGTGGTCGAGCGCCTCCGCGCCGTTGGCGGCCTCGGCCGTGGTGCGGATGTCGGTCTCGTCCAGCAGCAGGCGCTGCAGGCCCGAGCGAAAGATCGTGTGGTCGTCGACCATGAGGATGTCGATCATGGGGGTGCCCGGATGCCTACAGCAGCGGCGCGCGCAGGCTCAGCCGCGTGCCCCGGCCCGGTGCCGCGTCGATGTGCAGGGCCCCGCCAATTTCGCGTGCCCGCTCGCACATGCTCAGCAGGCCCAGCGCGCTGCCGCCGGGCGCGGCCGGGTCGAAGCCGCAGCCGTCGTCCTGCAGCGTGAGCTGCAGCTGCTCGCCTTCCACGCGCAGCGTGACCGCCACCTGCTGCGCCAGCGCATGGCGCGCCACGTTGGTCAGCGCCTCCTGGAAGATGCGATAGACCGCCGTGGTGCGCCGCGGCGGCAGGCGCAGCATGTGCGCGTCGGCGTCCAGCGTGTGCGCCACGCCCGAGCGGTGCGTGAACGCGCGCAGCTCGTTGGCCAGCGCCACCGACAGGTCGAGGTGGTCGAGCGCGCTGGGGCGCAGCGCCTCGGAAATCTGCTTGACCGTGTCGATGGTTTGCTGCGTGAGCGCGATCAGCCCTTGCGTGAGCGCCTGCATTTCCGCGCTTTCGGCGCGGCGCTGGATGCGCGTCGCGTCCATCTTGATGGAGGTGAGCATGCCGCCGAGCACGTCGTGCACATCGCGCGCCATGGCCAGGCGCTGGGCTTCCAGCTTGTCGGCGGTGTAGGCGGCCAGCGCCTGCAGTTGCTCGCGCGAGCGACGCAGCTCTTCTTCGTTGCGCACCCGGTCGGTCACGTCGACCCCCACGCCCATCACCGCCGGCCGGCCGCGGTAGGTGATGCGCGAGCCGTGCACTTCGACCAGCCGCACGCTGCCGTCGCGATGCAGCCCGCGCGTGATGAAGTGCATGCTGGGCGGCGTGCCCGCGAGCCGGTCGCGAATGCGCGAGCGCACCACTTCCAGAAAGTCCGGCGGCACGATCTGCGCAAGCGACATGCCGGTGGCTTCTTCGGCCGTGTAGCCCGCGATGCCGGCCCAGGTGGCATTGCAGTAGACGAAGCGGTCGTCTTGAATGACGTAGATGCCCGCGACCATCTGCTCCACGATGGTGGGGAAGGGGATGTCGGGGACTTCGGTGATGGGGGCGGGGGCGGGGGTGGGCAAGGTGGCTTGGGGGCTGGGCTTGCGGGCGGGTGTAAGGGGCGTGGGGATGATAGGGGCGGGGGTGGGCTTCCTGCGCGAAGGGACGGGTTTGCGAGCACGGGGAATGTGCTGAGGATGCGAGGGAAAAATCCGATGGTGGAGTGGAAATTGCCAAGGACCTGCGGCTTTAAAAAGTTTGCCGTCACACCGCAACACCTTGGTCAAAACGAGTTGCTTCGCTTTAATGCGGACTCGACAAGTGCCGCTGCCGAGCAACCGAGCGAGCATCTTCCTTTCATGTGTTGCGATAGGTGAAGCCGATGGAACTGCGAACTGGATACCAAAGCCGCGACGCGCAGCCGGATCAGCGACTTTGGAAAAATCTTGGATACGGCGGCAAGACTGCCAGTCATGAAACATGGCGGTACTGGCCGCAAGCTGGTCGTGGCCCTTGGACCATCGCAGCGCCACTGGGTGCTGCGGAGTATTTGCAGGACGGGCTTTGCCTGTTCTACGAAGGAGAGCTGATATACCAAGCAAAAGACGGGGAGAGTCAATGGGATGTGACTTGGCAAGCCCTGTCCCATTTCTATAGTGTTCTCGCTCGCAGGCTAGCGCGGGATATCCCGATAAGCGCCAAATCCCAAGAGAAGTTCTATGAACGGACTCGAAAAGATGTCGGCTGATGCAACCGTTGCGGTAAGCCATCGCTCGATGGAATTAAAAAATCTGAAAACTCTTAATTTGTTTTCGAAAGAGTTATTTATTGGCGCGCCATTTATTTGATATGTCGCCGACTTGCCGCGGAAAAGGCCGCTGCTAAAGTTGCTGCGGAGGTCAAAGCGCTGGAAATCACCAGTCCGAAAAAATTTGGGAAGCCGCCTTCAATTTGCTTGAAGCTGGAGTAGTCGACTCGACCGCGGTTCAATGACCGCTCAAATGGCGGACTGCGAATCCACAGCCCGCCAGACCAGCCTTACCCGCCAGTCCCCGACGCACCCTTGCGCGCCGTCTCGTTCACCTGAAACAACTCCCCGGCCTTGCGCGCCAGATCAGCCGCGAGCCAAAGCAGGTTGTCCAGTTGTCGAGGCCCTGTCCCGTTGCACCAGTCGATGTCTTGCCCATAGCAGACCCACAGGAGTGCTTCGAGCTGGGAGAGGGTGTTTTCAAGAAGATCCGCCGCGTCAGGGGTGGCTTTGGCGCTGTCTTCGGAAGCTCCGGGCGTGGGTGGCCGGGCTATAGTCTTGGTAGCCATTTTTGTGCGGTCCTTTAGAGGTAAGTGCACGTCTTTGGTTAGACGGTCGGGGTGGTGGTACACCCCGGCCGTCGCCTTTGATACCTCGCATCTGCATCGCTGCTTTCGCACCGACAACCTGCCGCGAGGCAAGCAGTTCTTCATTCAGTGATTTGTCTGTGTCGTGAGTGGCACCTTCCTTGTTTCCCTTGACGGGGTTTTGAGTGGCAGGGGCATTCACTGTAGGCAAGAGCGAGCGTCGTGTGACCGTCGCACGCATCACGAAGTCTCGATTCACGCCAACAAATGCAGCTTCGGCGCTGCGGCGTGAAGGTCGTTTTGGCCACGGAAAGGCAAGCGCTTGCCAGGTTGCAATCGGCCATCTTCCAAACCCGAAATTCACCATCCACAAACACAGTCACCGGGCAGCGCGCCGGGCGCGGAAATCGACTTGCCACGCACCTGCGGTTTGCCACCCAAGACCTGGCAAGCGCCAAAAGAAGCCCAGCAGGAGCCGATCAAACGCCCGAACAAAGCCCACCACAGGCGGCGTTGTCCTGCACGCCGCGTCGCGGCTTCGCCCTAGAAGGGAAGCACTGCAGGGCCAGTGCTTCGTGGCGCCACAGGGGCAAGTCAAGGAGTCAGCCGTGAACCCATTTCTTTTCCGCTGGCGGCCGGCATGACCGAGTTGCGGCTTTGCGTCGACTACGTGCTCGCGCATGGCGGAAAACACCTAGTTCGTTCGGCATGGTTGCCCGACTCCCCGCGCACGCGAAGCCTGCTCGACGAGATGGCCGCGAACGCGCAGGCGATGGATGCGCTGGTGCGCTGGTGGATCGAGCGGCGCGAGCCCGAGATGGAGAAGGGCGAGCACGGTGGCAAGGGCGGCAAGCGCCTTGTCGAGGCGCCGCGCGGTGGGCCGGGCCCGTTCGCACGGCCGTCCAACAAGCCGTCCAAAAGACCATCCAACAGGCCATCAGCGCCCCTGTGGAATCCCACAAAAGATGTATTGCGCTGAACGGGGCGGCGCGATTTACTTGCGCATCCAAACCCCAGGGGGAAGGCGATGGACAGGTCTACATGGCACAACGCGACCATTACCCTGAAGCTCCCGCGCGACACGGCGCCCGACGAGGCCATCGTCGCGCTGCGCGCCGCCGGCATCCCGGTCGATGAACAGGGTTGCGCGCAAGCCGGCTTCCTCCACATGCGAACCACGCAAGACTACCGCTCGCACGTGTTCCGATGGTTCGCGCACGAGGAATCGGGAATGCTCGCGAGCTTCTCGGCCCGTTAGCTGGCGGGGTGTGTCTGCTGACCCGCCGGTCAGCGCCGCCTCGGGTCCGCGAAGCGCTCCCTCAGCGCCGGCGTGGGCCACGCCTCGCCGGGCGAGGAGCCCAGGCCGGCCAATGTCCATATCGCATCGGTGTCGTGGCGCTGCAGGTCGCGCATCAGGTCGGCGAGCGCCGGGCTGTCTTTCAGGCGGTCGGTTTCGGCCAGTTCGCTGCGCAGGCCGGGCTCGGCATCGGCCACGTCGGGCAGGCCCTGGGTGCGCAGCAAGATGTGCTGCGGGTAGCGCTGCGCGACGAACAGCTCGAAGGCTTCATACATCGGCCGGTAGCGCTCGCCGATGGCGCTGACCATGCCCTCGCGGCGCGCGGCCAGCCGCTGCACGGCGGTGGCGCTGTCGGTGACCAGGTAGGGGTAGCTGGCGTCGGGGCCGAAGTCGTCCAGGCACTCCTCACGCTCGATGGCGGCGTCTTCGTCGTCGATGTCGTAGGCGTCGACAAAGCGCGCGTGCCGAATGTCTTCTTCAGTGAACATGGCCCGCCAGAACAGCGGCAAGAAGGCGTTGGCTTCCAGCTCGGCACCGTCGCCGAAAAAGCCCTGCCATTCGTTGCGGCTGCCCTCGGGCATGCGCGGCAGGGGCGAGCTCGACAGGTAGACGGGGTGTGACATGCGCTGCGCTCCGGTGTGGGTGGTCGGTGCGGCCGGTGTGGCCAGCGGGCATCTTAGAAGCGGCGTGCGTCAGGCCGGTGTAGGAGGGCGGTGCTTCAGCAACGCCCCGGCCGGCTCCGCCGAGCGTCAAGCCATTCAGCCGCCGATGGGCGAGCACAGCTCCACCAGCAAGCCATCGGGGCAACGCACATACGACACGACCTGGCCCCACGGCTTGGTCACGGGCGCTGACAGTTCCACCGCGCCGGCGGCCACGGCACGCGCATGCGCCGCGGCCACGTCGGGCGTGACGAAGCCAAGCTCCATGCCCAGCGGCTGGGCCGAATCGGACGCGGCCACATGGCCCTGCGCAAAGTTCGATTCGGCGAGTTCGTGCGACGCAAAGGCGAGCGCGGTCTCGCCCGTTTCCAGCTCGCCGTAGGTGCCTGACTCGTGAAGAAAGCGCGTCGCGAAACCGAAGGCCCGCTCGAAGAATTGCACGGACTGGGCGACGTCGGGAACGTAGGCGATGGTGTAGCCGAACTTCATGGGTGTATTGGGGGGCGTTGAAGAGAGAGTGGATAGATTGCAGGGGCCGGCGTCACTCTATCCAGCCCCATGCCTCATCAACCCGATGCACCCGTGAACCACAAGCCCTTGCTGCCTTCGTTGCCCCTGGGCATCACGTGGGTCGCCACGCAGCAGGGCGAGTCTGGCGACTTCATCTACAAGCGCAGCGACGGCCTTGCCTTCGCCAAGGTGGCCGCGGCGCATGGTGCCGAATCGCTGAACGAAGAGCGCCGCCGCAACGAGTGGCTCGCGCCTTTCGGGCTGAGCTGCGCGCAGGTGCTCGACTGGCGCACCGCGCCCGAGGGTGCCTGCCTGGTCACCAGCGCGGTGCCGGGCGTGCCCGCGAGCGCGTTGTCGGGCGCCGACCTGCTGACGGCATGGCCGTCGATGGCGCAAAGGCTGCAGGCGCTGCATGCGGTGCCGGTCACGGGTTGCCCTTTTGTGCGCAGCCTTTCCGGCATGTTCGCGCGCGCCGCGGACGTGGTCGCGCGTGGCGCGGTGAACCCCGACTTTCTCGCGCCCGAAGACCGGCACACGCCGCCGCAACAGTTGCTCGACGCGCTGCGCGCGCAGTTGCCCGAGCGGCTCGCGCAGGAGGCGCGCGAGCGCGTCGTGTGCCATGGCGACGCGTGCATGCCCAACTTCATGGTCGACCCCGGCACGCTGCGCTGCACGGGCCTCATCGACCTGGGCCGGCTCGGCGTGGCCGACCCGTATGTCGATCTGGCCCTGTTCGTGGCGAACGCGCGCGAGAGCTGGGCCGATGCGGCGCAGGCGCAAGCGGCGCGTGTCCGACTGTTCGAGGTGCTTGGCATCGGCGAGCCTGATGACGGGCGGCTCGCGTTCTACCTGGGGCTGGATCCGCTGACGTGGGGCTAGCGGGATGGGCTGGCCGGGACTGAAGCGGCCCTTCAGGCGTAGCGCCGTACCCCCACGTCAATGTCCTTGCACCGTCGAATGACCTCCGCAAAGTAAGGCTCGAACACCTGGTTGGCCACCTCCCAGCGGCCGTGCTCTTCCAGGTACGCGGGCAGCAGCTCGTCGAGCTCGGCCCACACCTCGTGCTCGCGCACGGTGGTGAGCTGGCCGTCGCAGAACACGATGTGGCCGCCGACCATCACCAGCTCGATGGCGTTGCCGTTCTCGCAGTAGGCGAGCTGTTTCACCAGGTCGTTGCGCGGGCGGAGGTTGTCGTTGGCCAGGTCGAGCAGCACCAGGTCGGCGGCCTTGCCGACCTCGATGGAGCCGGTGGCGTCGTCGAGCATGGCGGTGCGCGCGCCGCCGAGCGTGGCCATCTTCAGCACCTCGAAGGCGCCCAGCCATTGCGCGGGGTCGGTGCCGTTCACGTTGTGCATCAGCGCGGCGAAGCGCATCAGGTCGAACACGCGCGCGCTGTCGTTCGAAGAAAGGCCGTCGGTGCCCAGGCCGATGGCGACGCCCGCGTCCAGCAGCTTGCGCACGGGCGCCAGGCCCGAGCCCAGCTTCAGGTTGCTCAGCGGGTTGTGCACCACCGAGCAGGCGGCATCGCCCATGCGCGCGATGTCGGCGTCGGTGATCCAGATGGCGTGCGCGAAGGTGGCGTGCTGGTCGAGCACGCCGATGTCGTGCATGTGCGCGAGCAGGGTCTTGCCGTAGAACATCTGCCCGGCCACGGCCTGCACCTGGGTTTCGAGCAGATGGGTGTGCAGCGGCACGCCGTGCTGCACGGCCAGCGCGTGGCAGGCCTGCAACATGTCGGTGGTGCAGCGCTGCGGCGCCGACGGCGTGATGGCGAAGCGCATGCGCCCTTCGGCCTGCCCGTGGAACCGGCGGAACGCCTCCCGGCAGTAGGCGGTGTACTCGGCCGCGGTGGTGGGCGCGCCGAACTTCAGCTGCGCGCACAGGTGCTCGGGAAACACCTCGTGGCCGAAGGGCGTGGCGTCGAGCACGGGCGTGTTCAGCACGGCGCTGGACACGTTGGCGCGAATGCCCGCGTCGGCATAGGCCTTGAAGACGATGCCCAGCCGGTCGATGCTGTGGGCCATGGGGTCGAAGAAGTCGTCGCACAGCGTGGTCACGCCGTTTTTCAGCGACTGCATGGCCAGCAGCTGGGTGCGCAGGTACAGCAGACGGTCGCCAATGGCGCTGCCCGAAAGGTAGGTGTACGCGTACAGCAGCCACAGCTCCAGCGGCATGCGCTCGTAGCGGCCCTTGAAGAAGGTTTCGCTCGAGTGGGTGTGGGCGTTGACCAGGCCGGGCATCAGCAGCTTGCCGCGGCCTTCGATGAGGTCGTACGCGTCGGGCAACGCAAGGTTGTCGCCGATGGCGGTGATCTTGCCGTGCTGCACCAGCACGTCGGCGCGCACGGGACTTCGGCCCTGCGGGCCGCCCACGGCGAGCACTTCGGCGCCGCGGATGAGGGTCGCGCTCAGTGGCATCGGTCAGTCCCGCATTTCGGCTGTGCCGCGAATGGAACCCAGCCCGCCGCGCAGCTTGGTGCTGAGCCACACGCCGAAGACGGTGGCCAGGTAGGGCAGGGCCTGCAGCAGGTCGTTGGAGATGGCGCCGCCGTACATCAGCTGCGCGCGGATGCCCAGGGCCGAGACGATGGCGAAGAACAACGCGGCGGCGGTGGCGCCCAGCGCGCTGCCGGCACCGAAGATCACGGCCGCGAAGGCCATGAAGCCGCGGCCCGCGGTCATGTTCTGCGAAAAGATCTGCAGGCTGCCGCCGGCCAGCTCCGCGCCGCCGATGGCGCACAGCACACCACCGAGCGCCAGCGCCAGCAGGCGCATGCGCGCGGGGTTCACGCCCACGCTGCGCGCGGCGAAGGGGTGCTCGCCCGAGGCCGACATCTGCAGGCCCAGCCGCGTGCGCTCCAGCAGCAGCCACACCAGCCACACGGCCACGGGCATGAACAGCACGAACACCGAAAGGCCGCCCAGGTGCCCCAGGTCGGCATCGAACAGGCTGTTGAGCTTGGGAATGCCGAAGGGCGCGGTCACGGTGGCTTCGCTGTCGTACAGCGCCTGGATGGCGAGCGACGTGCCGCCCAGCCCCAGCCCGGTGAGGCCCAGGCCCGCGATGATGGGGTTGGCCTTGAGCTTCTCCACCACGTACCACAGCAGCACCGAAGCCAGCACGCACAGCGCGGCGGCGATGAGCATGGCCTGCACGAAGGAGCCGGTCTGCACGATGCCGACGATGAGCGCGCAGCTGCCGACGATCATCAGCCCCTCCAGCCCGAGGTTCCAGATGCCCGCGCGCTGCGCCAGCACCCCCGCCAGCGTGACGTAGACGAGCGGCGTGCCCGAAATGAGGATGGATACCAGCGTGTCGGTCATGCGGGCTTTCTGGTGTTTCTTGCGAAGAGCTTGTCGAGCCACCGGGCGCGCGACGTGATGAACAGCGCAATGGTCGCGTTGATGACCTCGATGGCCGCCGCCGGCATGCCCACCATCACCGGCAGGTACAGCGCGGCCGAGGCCAGCGCGCCGAAGAAAAGGGCGGACACGGCCGTGCCCACGATAGACAGTTGCGCCACCAGTGCAATCAGGATGGCCGTGAACCCGTGCGCCGGCAGAAAACCGCTGGCCAGCCGCCCGTTGGGGCCCAGCAGCTCGATGCTGCCGGCCAGCCCCGCGAGCGCGCCGCTCACCAGGAAGCTGAAGAGCCCGATGCGGCTCACCCGCGCGCCTTGCCATGCCACCATGGTCGGGTTGCGCCCGGCCAGGTTGGCCACGATGCCCAGCGCCGTGCGGTTGGCCAGCAGCCACGACAGCACCAGCACCGCCAGCGTGAGCGCGCAGATGAGCGGCGACACGCCCAGCGAATCAGAGATGCGGTAGGCGTCCGCAATGGGCCGGCTCGAGGCCTGCTGGCCCGAGCCCGACGGGTCTTTCAGCGGCCCCGAGGTCACGTACACCAGCAGCAGCCCCGCCAGGAAGTTGCCCATGAGCGTGGTGATGACCTCGTCGGTGCCCGAGCGCAGCCGCAGCAGCCCCGGCCACAGGGCCCACAGCGCGCCACCGACCATACCCGCGAGCAGGCAGCCCGACACCACCACCCAGGCCGGGGCGCCGCCCAGCCATTCGGCGGTGAACGCGGCCAGGATGGAGCCCACGTAGAACTGCCCCTGCGCGCCGATGTTGAAGAAGCCCGCGCGAAACGCGATGGCCACGCCCGTCGCCGTGATGAACAGCGGCATCGCCCAGCGCAGGCCCTGGTGGAGGGCGCCTTCGCGCAGGAAGGCTCCGTCGACGATGCCGGTAAAGAGCTCGCCCACGTCGAGCCCGGCGCTGTAGAACGCCAGCGCGCACAGCAGCAGCGCGAAGCACACGAACACGACGACGCGAAGCACCGGAAGCATGCGGGCGGCGGAGAAGGTGTTGGCCATCATGCGTGCGCTCCCACCATCGCCTGGCCGACCTCGCGCAGGTCGAAGGGCGCGCCGTAGTCGCCCACCACCTTGCCGCGCAGCATGACCAGCACGCGGTCGTTGATGTCGAAGAGTTCGTCGAGGTCCGAAGAAATCAGGATGATCGCGGCGCCCCGGTCGCGCGCGTCGCGCAACGCCTTCCACACTGCGGCGGTGGCGCCGATGTCGAGGCCGCGCGTGGGTTGCGCGGCAATGATGAGCCGCGCGCTGGCGTCCACCTCGCGCGCGAAGATCACCTTTTGCGCATTGCCGCCCGAGAGTGAGCCGGCCGGCTGGCCGCAGTGGGCGTAGCGCACGTCCCATTGCACGAGCGCGGTGTCGCAGTCGGCCTGCAGCCTGGCAGGCCGCACGAAGGAGAGCAGGCCGCCCTGCAGCAGCCGGCCCATCGACCAGTTCTCCCACAGGCTGCTGTTCAACGACAGGCCTTCCACGTTGCGTTCGAAGGGAATGATGCGAAGGCCCGCCGCGCGGCGCGTGGCCAGGTCGCTGTGCGTCAGGTCGCGGCCCGCCAGCTCGATGCTGCCGCTGGCGGTTTGCGCCAGCGCGGCAATGGCGCGCACCAGCGTGCGCTGTCCGTTGCCTTCGACACCGGCGATGCCGATGATTTCTCCGGCGCGAATGTCCAGGCTCACGTCGTCCAGCGCGGCGCCTTCGGCGTCGGGCTGGGTGGAGAGCTTGTGCAGGCGCAGCACGGTGGGGGCGGCGAGCTTGCGTGGCGGCGTTGCCGTGCTTGCCGTGGATGCCTCGGCCTGAACCTGCGTTTGCACCTGCGTTTGCACCTTGGCGTCGCCCATGATCCATTGGCTCAGCTCGGCGGCGCTGGTGTCGGCGCACGGCACGGGGCCGTTCACGTGCTCGCCGCGGCGCAGCACGCTCACGGTGTCGGCGATGGCCATCATCTCGCGGATCTTGTGCAGGATGAGCACGACCGTCACGCCGCGCTTCTTCAGGATGCGGATGCGCTCGAACAGCGTTTCCACCCCGGCCGGCGCGAGCACGGCGGTGGGTTCGTCCAGGATGAGCACGCGCGCGTCGGTGACCAGCGCGCGCGCAATCTCGATGCCCTGCTGCGTTTCGATGGGCAGGTTGCGAATGAGCTCGCGCGGGCTCACCGACAGGCCCAGGCCGTCGAGGTGCGCCTGCCAGCGCCTGTCGAGCTGGCGCGAGGTGAAGATGCCGCGGTGCCGGCTGGAGCCGAACTCCATGGCCTGCGCCACGGTGAACGAGGCCGGCAGCGCAAAGCTCTGGTGCACCAGCTCCACGCCCGCCGCGCGCGCGGCGTTCACGTGGCCGGTGCGAATGTCGTGCGCGCCGATGCGCACGCGGCCTTGCGTGGGTTTCACCAGGCCGGAGCACACGCGGGCAAAGGTGGTCTTGCCCGCGCCGTTCTGGCCGACGACCGCATGAATCTGCCCCTGCGCGAAGGCGATGGACACGTTCGACAGCGCCTTCACGGTGTCGTACTGCACGGTGACACCGTCCAGCACCAGCGCGGGGGGCGCGGGTGAGGTCTCGCTGTTCGGGGGGCTGGGGTTCATGGGGGCGTCGGGAACGATGAAAGAACAGGTCTGGAGGGTCAGAGCACGGTGTTGAACGCAACCTTCACGGTGCCGTTCAGGATGGCCGCCTGCGTGGTCTTGATTTCGGCCATCACGTGTTCGGCCTTGGCGGCCACGGCCTTGTCGCCTTCCTTCTGGAACACGGGCGACAGCTCCAGCCCCACCACGCCGGTGCCCAGCCCGGTGTTCAGGTGCGCGCCACCCTTGCCGCTCTTCAGAATCTTGGAGGCCTCGTCGTACAGCGACTTGCCGAAGTGCAGGCTGACGATGGAAATGAGCGACTTGGGGCCCTGCGGGTACTGCGCCGGGTCGAGGCAGCTCACGAGCCGGCCGGGCTTGTCGTTGGCCGCGGCGATGATGCCGGCGTCGGTGGCGGCCGCGTCGGTCTGGATGAAGTCGATGCCGCCGTTGAACATCTGCGTGGCAATCTCGCGGCCCTTCACCGGGTCCTGGAACGAGCCGGCAAAGGCGACAGTTACGGCCGCGTCCTTGCGCACCGACAGCACGCCGGCCTTGAAGGCGTTGTAGTCGGCATTGAGCGGCGGAATCGACATGCCGCCGATGAAGCCGATCTTGCCCGTGGTCGACATGCGGCCCGCGAAGATGCCGGCCAGGTAGGTGCCCAGGTAGTAGTCGTAGGACACGGTGGTCACGTTGGCGATGGCGGGCTTCATCTCGTCGCCGAACAGCTGCAGCCACTGCGTCTTCGGGTACTTGGGCGCCAGCGCCTTGAAGGGCTCGCTCACCTCGTTGAAGGTCGACACGATGATGCCCGCGCCCGCGTCGGCCAGCGTGCGGAAGATGGTCTCGTAGGTGGACGGGTCCTTCGCGTAGATGGCGCGGGTCTGCATGCCCGTTTCCTTGCCCAGCAGCTTGAGCCGCGCGATCATCGCGTCGACCGCGCTGGCATCGCCCGCGGCCTGCGTGTGCACCAGCGCGATGAGGCCGCCCTTGGCGTTGGCGATCAACGGGTACAGGGCGCTGGCCATGGCGACGCCGCCCATGCCGGCGACGGCCTTGAGGATCTGCCGGCGTGCGGGTCGGGCGCGGGAGGATGCGGGGTGTGTCATGCGGTTATCTCTGGGGTTGAAGGAACGGGCGAAGAAGGCCAAGGGGGCGAAGGGAAGGGGCGCGACGCTGGACAGGGCTCAGGGCAAGGCTGAGGGCGTGGGCGAGCTGGGCGCGGGGTTCATGATCATCACGTCCTGGCTCTGGATGGCGTCCAGCGCCCACACGCTCTTGATGAACGACTGCCACTCGGGGTCCGCGTACATGGCGGCGCGGCGCGCCTCGCGGTCGGCCAGGCTGTCGTAGGCCCACATCAGCACCGAGGTATGCAGCCGCCCGATCTCGGAGATGTACAGGCCCACGAACTTGTTCAGGTGGCGCTTCTGCACGGGCAGGCCTTCGCTTTCGTACTTCTCGCGCCACTGGTCGATGGTGCCGGGGCGAAAGGTGTAGAGACGGTGTTCGACGATCATGAAATGCTCCGTGGTCTGGTGCTGGGGGTCACTGCCCGGCCAGGATGAATTCGGCGCATTTCTCGCCGATCATGATGGCCGGGGCGTTGGTGTTGCCGCTCGAGATGACCGGCATGATGGAAGCGTCGGCCACGCGCAGGTTTGCAATGCCGTGCACCTTCAGCCGCTGGTCGACCACGGCCATCGGGTCGTTGCCCATCTTGCAGGTGCCCACCGGGTGGAAGGTGGTCATGGCGGTGGCGCGCAGCCAGGCGACGAGGTCTTCGTCGCTCTGCTTGTCGGCGCCGGGCGCAAGCTCCTTGCCGCGGTAGGCGTCGAAGGCGGGCTGGTCGATGACCTGGCGCGTGGCGCGAATGGCATCGACCATGGTGCGGCGGTCGAACTCGGTGTCCAGGTAGTTGGGCTCGATGAGCGGCGCGTCTCCCGCGCGGCCCGAGCGCAGGCGAATGCGGCCCTTGCTGCTCGGGTTGACCGGGCCCACGCGCAGCGTGAAACCGTGCTTGGCCTCGACGGTCGATTTCTTGAACGGGTTGGGAAAGTACAGGTTCGCCGTCTTCTCCAGCGCGGGCATGAAGTGCAGCTGCACGTCGGGGTTTTCCAGCGCGGGCCGGGTCTTGATGAAGGCGCCGGCCTCGTACGGAAAGGTGGTGGTAATGCCCTCGCCGAACAGCATGCCGCGCACCACCGAGAACGCGATCTTGTCGGCGCGCAGGTCCTTGTAGAGCGTGACGGGTTGCCTGCACTCGTACGACATCACGCAGTCCACATGGTCCTGTAGGTTGCCGCCCACGCCGGGCAGGGCCTTGAGCACCGGAATGTCGTGCTTCGCGAGTTCTTCCTGCGGGCCGATGCCCGAGAGCATCAGCAGGTGCGGCGAGCCGACCACGCCGGCGCAAAGAATCACCTCCTTGCGGGCGCGCGCGGTGTGCAGCTGCCCGAGCACCTCGTAGGCCACGCCCAGGGCGCGGCCCTTTTCCACCAGCACCTTGTGCGTGAGCGCGCGCGTGACCACCTTGAGGTTGGCGCGCTTCAACGCGGGCCGCAGGAAGGCGAACGAGGCGGACCAGCGCTTGCCCTTCCTGATGGTGAAGTCGTAGCGGCCGAAGCCCAGCTGGCTGGCGCCGTTGAAGTCGTCGTTCAGCGGGTAGCCGGCCTGCTGGCCCGCCAGGCAGAACACGTCGAGCAGCGCGTTCCAGCCGCGCGCGCGGCACACGGTGAGCTCGCCCTTGGCGTTATGGAACACGCCGTCGCGCTGGATGTGGCCTTCGGAGCGCTTGAAGGCGGGCAGCACGTCCTTGTAGGACCAGCCCAGGTTGCCCATGGCGGCCCAGCCGTCGTAGTCCTGCTTGCCGCCGCGCACGTAGATCATGCCGTTGATGGTCGACGTGCCGCCGAGCACCTTGCCGCGCGGCCAGTAGATCTTGCGGCCGTTGAGGTTGGGCTCGGGCTCGGAGTGAAAGTGCCAGTTGTAGATGCCCGACTGAAACAGCTTGCCCATCAGCATGGGCAGGCGGAAGAGGGGGTTGGCGTCCTTGCCGCCGGCCTCCAGCAGCAGCACGCGCGTGGCGGGGCGGGCGCTGAGCCGGGCCGCGAGGGCGCAGCCCGCGGAGCCGGCGCCCACGATGATGTAGTCGAAGTCGTCGGCGGGGTTGGTGTGTTTGTTGTCGTTCATGGAGTCACCGGCGCTCGGGGGTCACCAGTCAATGGGCTCGCACGCCATCTGCGCGAGATGGGCGTTGCACAGGGCGAAGGGGTTGGGCAGGCCGAGCACGGCGTCCGCGTAGGCGGGGTGCTCGCGCAGGATGCAGGCGACCTTGCCGTGCAGGCCTTCGGCAATGCCGGCCGCCTCGAACGCCTCGGCCGCGGAGGCGCCGAAGCCCATCAACACCACGGGCTCGCCGCGTTGGAGCAGATACGCCAGCACCGCCTGGATGAGCGGCTTCCACAGCACCAGATGGCCGTGCGACTGGTGCGGATCGATCGCCACCTGGAAGCGGCTGAGCGTGAACGAGGTGTTCAGCAGCAGCACGCCGCTGTCGGTCCAGCGGTCGCACAGCGTGGCGGGTGTCTCGAAGGGCAATGCGCCGGTCTCGATGGCCCGCAGCGTGCGCGGCCAGTTGTCGAAGCTGCCGCCGTAGGCCGCGTCGCCGGTGCGCGCCTCGGCCAGCATCTGCACCCAGGCGCGGATGCTCTTGGTGAACATCTTGTCGAGCTCGCGCCACTCGGCCACGTTGCCCACCTCGAAGGCGCGGCCGGTGGCGATGTCGATGGACGGATACGGGTCTTGCCCGAGCACCACGCAGCGCACCTGCGCGGGCATGACGCTGTCGAAGGCCTTGAGCATGTGGGCGCCCTTCGGGCTGCCCGCGAGCGAGCGCCCCTTGCGCGCCGGAAAAATGGGCTCCCACGCCTGCAGCTCCAGCGCGGCATCGACGCCGTCGAAATCGAGCTTCACGTCACCGAGCGCGGCCCACCAAGCATCGGGCAGGTCGTCGGGCCAGTTCGCCAGTGTTTCTTGCAGTGCGGTGCGCAGGGCTTGGGGCATGGGTTACATTCAAACTTCAAAAAAGCTGACCAGTTCGTCAGAAAATTCTAAGCAATAAATTGACGAGTTGGTCAGAATTTTTTTGGTGCTTACCCGTGCTCCATTTCGGGGCGCACTCTAGAATTTGAGCCCGGTCACACCGACACCATTGCCCATGCGCGACACCAAAACTCCCCGCTCCCCCGTGCCGGAAACCCCCGCGGACAGGGAGATCAGGGCGGCCAACAAACGCAAGATCCTCAAGGCGGCCAGCGAGGTGTTCGCGGCCAAGGGCTTCGACGGCGCGCGCATTGCCGAGATAGCCACCGTGGCCGAGCTGCCCAAGGCCAACGTCTATTACTACTACGCCACCAAGGAAGAGCTCTACAGCGCCACCTTCGCGCCGCTGCTCGAGGAATGGGACAGCGCGCTGCAGATCCTCCAGGCCGACACCGAGCCCGCCGTGGCCCTGCGCGCCTACGTGCAGGCCAAGCTCAAGCTGGGGCGCAAGAACCCGCTGGAGGCGCGGCTCTTCGCCAACGAGGTGGTGCGCGGCGGTGCCTTCCTGTCGGCGGCCGACCGGGAGCACATTGCCAAGAGCACGGCCGCCAGCATCGAGGTGTTCGAGGCATGGATGGCGGCCAAGAAGATCCGCAAGATCGACCCGCGCCACTTCCTGTTCATGCTGTGGGCGGCCACGCAGTTCTATGCCGACTACGAGCCCATCGTGAACGCGGTGCTGCAGGTGAAGAAGCTCACCGCCGCGCACTACGACCAGGCGCTGGAAAGCATCGTGAGCACGGTGCTCGGCGGCGTGCTGCTCGACTGACCTGCGCCTGACCCTCCCTATAATTCCGCCGCTTTGTGCGGTATTTCTTCTTATTGAAGTTTTACTGCGCAAACCAACGGTTCGAAGGTGCCCCCGCCAGCCACATGGCCCCGGGGGTTAAACGGGAAGCAGGTGCCCCGTGTCCGCACGACACGGCCATGCCTGCGCTGCCCCCGCAACGGTAAGCGGATTCTGGAAACCCCTGGGCCCATGCCTTCTCGGCATGGGCAGCCACTGCGCCTTTAGAGGCGTGGGAAGGCAGGGCGTTTTCGCCTCGGTGAGTGCACGGCTCTACGGCTCTACGGCTTTACAGCGTGCATCACCGGGGCAGTTCGCAAGCCCGGATACCGGCCTTCGCAATCGCCTTCGGACGCTGCGGGAGTGCGTTTGTCCGGGTCGGCCCCGTGCCGCGTGCCTTCGTGCGCGCAGGCCCGGGGCCGATGTCGTGCCGACGTTTTTCTTCTTGCGGCGTTCCCCTGTGTGATCTGGCTCGCGGGCGTGCGGGCCACAAGGAACAACGCGTGCGCGACAAACTGAGCCCTCCCACCTCCCTCATCGGTGCCAGCCTGCTGCTGGCGCTTTCCGGCGCCAGCGCGCAGGAAGCGAAAACCGCCGATGCATTGCCCACCCTGACCGTCAACGAGAAGAAGACGATCACCACCGCCACCCGGCTCGAAGCCGATCCGCTGCGCATTCCGTTCACCACCTACTCGGTGGACCGCGCGCAGATCGACGCGGTGGGCGCGGTGACGCTGGAAGACACGCTGCGCACCGTGCCGGGCCTGCAGTTCGGCACGCAAGGCAACTACTACACGCGCTTCGAAACGCGCGGCCTGCGCGACACGCAAGACGTGCTGGTGCTGATCGACGGCGTGCCGCTGCGCCAGCTGCAGGGCAATGCCGACATCACGCTCATCGCGCCCGACCTGGTCGACCGCGTGGAATTCATCAAGGGCCCGGCCTCGGCGCTGTACGGCAAGAACGCGATCGGCGGGGTGGCGCAGTTCTTCATGAAGCCCGAGCGCGCGGGCGGCACCGTGACCACCACGCTGGGCAGCTTCGGGCGCACCGACGCCAGCGTGCGCTACCGCTGGGACTTCGAGCGCGGCAACCTGTACATCGGCGCGGCCAACAACGACTACAAGGGCTTCCAGCGCGACGCGGGCCGCGCGCAGGCCGCGGCCGTCCTGGGCGGCGACTTCGCGGTCACCAACAACTGGAGCACGGGCTTCCAGATCTACGACTCGCACGTGCGCGGCGACCGCGGCTCCATCGTGCCGCTGCAGAACGGCAAGCCGATGTTCGGCATCAGCTCGCGCGACAACTACGGCATTCCCGATTCGTACGTGGTGGGCGACTACCAGTCGTTCGCGTGGAAGAACAAGATCGACTTCGGCGGCGGCTGGTCGCTGAACCACCTGAGCAGCTTCTCGCGCTACGACCGCTTCTTTGCCGGCGGCATCACCATCGTGCCGCCGCCCGCTGCGGTGAACAAGGGCTACTCGGAAAGCGACACGTCGGACCGCGGCGTGTTCCACGACGTGGCGCTG
This sequence comes from Variovorax sp. J22G73, assembly GCF_030317035.1. Classification (GTDB taxonomy): domain Bacteria; phylum Pseudomonadota; class Gammaproteobacteria; order Burkholderiales; family Burkholderiaceae_C; genus Variovorax. Next base: position 807,389 of record NZ_JASZYK010000002.1, on the reverse strand, counting down.
ACATGGCTCACCGGCGGCAAGCGCTGGAGCAACGAGCTGCAGTTCGGCGTGAACATCGAGCGCGGCTGGCAGAACCTCGACTCGCCCACCTTCACCAACGCACCCACGTACCGCGGCCCGTTCTACAACGTGCCGGTGAGCAGCATACGCAACGACCCGCGCGGCATTCGCGGCGCCACCACGTACTCGCGCTTCGACCAGGAGGTGCGCAGCTTCTACGTGCAAGACCGCTTCGAGTGGGGCGCCTTCGGCGTTACCGCCGGCCTGCGGCACGACAAGTTCGAGCAGACGCTGGGCCGCTCGGGCACCAGCGTGATCTCCGCGCAAGAGGGCAGCCGCACCAGCCCGCGCCTGGGCGCCGACTGGGCCTTCGCGCGCAGCGCGGCGGCCACGCACGCGGTGTTCGCGAACTGGAGCGAGGGCTTCCGCCCGCAGGCCGTGGCGCTGAACACGCGCAACAACGTGGTGGTGCCCGACATTCTTCGCCCCGAGCTCACGCGCAGCAAGGAGGTGGGCGTGAAGGGCCGCGCGGCCAGCGATGCCTGGGCCTACCAGGTGAGCCTGTTCGAGGCCGAGAAGGTCGACGGCCAGCGCGCCTACCGCAGCGGGCCCGACTCGTTCGTGTTCAGCAACGCGACCTCGCGCACCAAGGGCATCGAGTCGTCGATGCAGTTCCAGCTCTCGCAGAACTGGAACGGCTACGTGCACTACACCTGGCAGGACGCGCGCCTGAAAGACTTTCAGACCTACACCGACAGCGGCGCGCGCAGCACCAACTTCGGCGGCTACCGCGTGCGCATGTCGGCGCACAACATCGCCGGCGCGGGCGTCACCTGGGCGCAGGGGCCGTGGTCGGTCACGGGCACGGCCAACTACGTGGGCAGCCGCTACCTGCGCGACAACACCGTCAACCCGCAGAAGCTGCCGGGCTACCTGCTGGCCAACGTGGCGGTGAGCTACAAGGCCACGCCGCAGCTCACGCTGCAAGCCGGGGTGAACAACCTGACGAACAAGTACTACATCGGCGACGACCTGTCGGCGCAGGACGCGGGCAACGCCGGCGCGCCGCGCACCTTCTTCGCGCGCGCCCGCTACACGTTCTGAGCGGCATGAAGCGGCGAACGGTGCTGGCAGGAATGGCGCTCTTGAACCTTGCTTTGCCTGCGGCCGGCGAGGACCGCTTTTCGGGCGACGGCTTTCCGCGCGAGGTCACCGATGCCGTCGGCCGGCGCGTGCGCATACCGGCGCCGCCGCAGCGCATCGTGGTCGTGTTCCCGAGCAACGTGGAGCTGGCCTGGGCGCTGGGGCTGGAAGACCGCGTGGCCGCCATCGGCGGGCGCGTGCGCTGGCCCGAGTCGGCCAAGGCCAAGCCGAGCATCGGCGGCTCGCTGGGCTATTCGGCCGAGGCGGTGGCAGCCTACCGGCCCGACCTGGTGGTGGTGACGCCGTCGCACCACTCGGCGTTGAGCCTGGTGGAAGCCTTCGAGCGCGTGCAGGTGCCGGCCATCGTGCTGGCGCACCCTGATTTGCCCTCGGTGTTCCGCAACATCGATCTGCTGGGCCGCGCGACCGGCGTCGATGAAGCAGCGCGCGTTTTGCGCGCCGGCATGGAAGCGCGCCTGCAGGCCGTAGCGCAGAAGGTTTCCGTGGCGCCACGCCGCAGCGTGTACCTGGAAACAGCCGCCGCCGCGCGTGGCGCCTACCAGACCATGGGCACCGGCCACTACGCCAACGACGCGCTGCAGTGGGCCGGCGGACGCAACGTGTTCGCCGACCTGCAGGGCTCGCAACAGGTGAGCGCCGAGGCCATCTTCGTGCGCGACCCCGATGTGATCATCTCGCTGCAGCAGGTGCCCAAGAGCGCGTCGCTGATCGCCGAGCGCCCCGGCTGGCACAGCCTGCGCGCGGTGAAAGAGGGCCGCGTGGTCGTGCTGGAGCGCAGCCACAAGCTGATACCCGGGCCGCGGCAGATCGAGGCGGTCGAAGACTATGCGCGGGCCTTGCATCCGGAGTTGTTCGCATGAACGAAGACAAGCGCGTGTCGAACGTCACGCTGTGGCTGGTGCTGGGCGTGGCCGCGGTCGCGGCCGTTGCGCTGGCCTTGAGCATCGGCGCGGGCACGGTGTGGCCCACGCGCTGGTTCGCCAGCGGCTCGCTCGACGCGGAGCTGGTGCGCGTGTGGCGTGCGCCGCGCGTGGCCGCGGCCTTCTTCGTGGGGGCGTGCCTGTCGCTGGCGGGGCTGGTGTTCCAGGGGGTGTTTCGCAACCCGCTGGCCGAGCCCTACCTGTTGGGCAGCGCGAGCGGCGCGGCGGTGGGCGCGGCCATCGCGTTGCTGCTGCCGGCCATCGTGCCGCCGGCGCTGAGCCTGCCGCTGCTGGCCTTCGCGGGCGCCTGGGGCGCGAGCTGGCTGGTGCTGCTGGTCGGGCGGCTCGGCGGTGAATGGCAGGCCGGCCGGCTGCTGCTGGCGGGCGTGGCGCTGGCCGCGATTCTCGCGGCGCTGCGCAGCCTGATCCTCATGGTGTACGGGGACGAGTCGACCAACCTGCGCGCCGTCATTTCGTGGCAGCTGGGCGGCGTGCAGACGCCGACGCCGGGCGAGGTGGCGGTGCTGTTCGCGGTGCTCGCCGTGCTGGTGCTGCTGGTGCGCTCGCTGGCCCACGGGCTCGACGCGCTCGGCATGGGCGAAGACACGGCGCACAGCATGGGCGTGCGCGTGCCGCGCTTCTCCGCCTGGGCGGTGCTGGTGGCCTCGCTGGCGACCGCGCTGGCGGTGAGCTGGGGCGGGCTCATCGGCTTTGTCGGGCTCATCGTGCCGCACGTGCTGCGCTGGTGGATCGGGCCGCTGCACGCGCGGCTGGTGCCGGCCTGCGCGGTGGCGGGCGGCATCTTGATGGTGCAGGTCGACGGCGTGGCGCGCGCGGCGCTGGCGCCGAGCGAGATTCCCGCGGGGCTGTTGACGGCGCTGATCGGTGGACCGTTCTTCATCGCGCTGCTGCTGTGGAGGCGGGCATGAGCGCGGCGCTTGCTTTCGAGGGTGTGTCGGTCGGCGTTTCCGCCGCTGGGGTCCGCCGCCTGTTGCTCGACGGCGTGAGCCTGGCCATTCCCGAGCGCGGGCTGCTCGGCATCGTCGGGCCGAACGGCTCGGGCAAGACCACGCTGCTGCGCACGGCGCTCGGGCTCACGCCCTTGGCTTCGGGCCGCGTGCTGCTGCGCGGGCGTGCGTTGAAAGACTGGCCGGCGCGCGAGTTCGCGCGGCACATCGGCTATGTGGCGCAGCAGGGCGCGAGCCACTGGGACCTGAGCGTGAACGAGATGCTGCGGCTCAACGCGCCCACGCTCTCGGCGGAACTGGTCGAGCGGTGCGAGCTGGCGCCGCTGCTGTCGCGCCGCTTCGCCACGCTCTCTGGGGGCGAGAAGGCGCGCGTGAGCGTCGCGCGCGCGCTGGCCCACGACCCCGCGCTGCTGCTGGCCGACGAGCCCGCCGCGCACCTCGACATTCCGCACCACCACCGCCTGATGGCCATGCTGCGCGAGACGGCGGCGCAGCGCGCGGTCGTCGTGGTGCTGCACGACCTGCATGTGGCCAGTGCGTGGTGCGAGCGGCTGGCGCTGTTCTCGGGCGGGCGTTTGCTGGCGCACGGCGCGCCCGCGGAAGTGCTGACGCCGGGGTTGCTTTCCGCGGCCTACGGCGCGCCCATCGCGTCGCACGAGGTCGGCGCGCTGCGCTTCTTCACCGGCGTGCCGGGGCAATGAACGCCGCCGTGAACGCCAGCGTGAACGCGCCGTTGCGCATCGACCTGGCCGGCTACTCGCGCGAAGCCACGCTGGGCGACCATCGCGCGTTCCTGGCCTTCTTCGAAGAGGCCGAGCGGCTGGGCTTCGACGGCGTGTGGTTCCATGAATTCAGGCTGCTGCCCGCCGGCGGGCCGTACCCGTCGCCGATGCTGCTGGCCGCGGCCTTGCTGGCGCGCACCGAGCGGTTGCGCGTGGGCATCTCCGCGCTGGTGCTGCCGCTGCACCACCCGCTGCTGCTGGCCGAGGAGATCGCGCAGCTCGACGTGCAGAGCGACGGCCGCTTCGACGTGGGCGTCGGCCGGGGCACCGATCCGTCGACGCTGCGCGCGCTGCAGGTCGACCCTTCGACCACGCGCGAGCGCTTCGAGCGTGCATGCCTGCTGCTGCGCGATGCGCTCGGTGGCAAGGCGGTGTCTTCGTCGGAAGGCCCGTGGCGCTTCGACGCGCAGACCGTCGGCCCCGCGTGCGTGCAGCGGCCGCATCCGCCGCTGTACATCGCGGGCTCCACGGCCGAGACCATGGGGTTCGCGGTGGCGCATGGCTTTCCGTTGCTGCTGAGCCTGGAGCCGCCGGAGACCGCGCAGCTTGCGCATGTGGATGCGGCCTTCGCTGCTTTTACGCCCAGCGCAAGCGAAGGGCGCGACGCGATGCTGGCGCGCTCGTCGCTGTCGCGCTACGTGTGCATCGGTGGGACGCATGCGCAGGCCAGGGCGCAGGCCGACCGGCTGCTGCCGCTGCTGTACGCACGCCGGCTGCATTTCGCGCGGCTGCGTGGCGTCACGCCCGAGCAGGTGCCGCCGCTGGACGTGGAACGCGTGCTGCGCGAGCAGGTGGTGCTGGGCGATCCGCAGGCGTGCGCGGCGCAGATCGGGCAGCTGGTCGCGCGCACCGGCGTGCGGCAGCTGCGGTGCGTGTTCAACGGCAACGGCGTGCTCGAGCGCGACGAGGCGCTAGCGGGCATGCGGCTGTTCGCGCAAGAGGTGATGCCGGGGCTGCGCCAAGGGGTTTGAGGCGTCGGCGAATGTCTCCTGATTGTTTCCGGCACATGAACACCGCGGTTCCTTTTGCATAGGGTTTCTACCGAGGGTATCGGCGCACAATTCTTCCCATGGACCAGCCCTTCAGCTGATCCAGGTAAAGCAAACCGAAACCAATTGAAGGAAATCCAAATGACCGCCTCGAAGCTCCTCTCCGCCATTTCCCTTGCCCTGCTGGCCGCTGCCGGTGCCGCCCATGCCGAAAGCTATGACGGCGTGCATCAACTGACCTCGGCCACCAGCCGCGCCGAAGTGTCCAGCCAGGCCGTGGTTGCAGCGCACAGCGCCGACCCCTATGCCGAAGGCGCCAACCAGGGCCCGGTGCAACTGGTCTCCAGCACCAGCCGCGCAGCCGTCCGCGCCGAAGCCGTGGCTGCCGCGCACAGCGACAACCCCTACGCAGAAGGCGTGACCTCCCGCGTGGCCCCGGTGCTGGCCAGCGGCATCGACCGCTCGACGGTTCGCGCCGCAGCCCGTGCTGCTGCTCGCGGCGACGCACTGCCGCTGTAAATCGCCTGGACCAGCCCTTGTCTAGGGCAAAGGCAAAGGTACGAAAGCCGGGCCCTGCGAAAGCGGGGCCCGGCTTTTTCGTTGCCAGGAATGAAAAAAGGGTGGGCCGCGCTTAGACGACCCGCTCCTCGATGGGCCCCACCCGGTCCGGATAGAACGCCACATGGTCCTTGATCTGCGCGACCGAGTCGTAGGGCGTCTCATAGGTCCACACCGCGTTCTCGGACCGCTCGCCGCCCGCGGGAATGCTGTAGTAGTTGGCCTCGCCCTTGTACGGGCAGTAGGTGGCGTGCGAGGTGCGCTGCAGCAGCGTCATCTTCACGTCCTTGCGCGGTATGTAGTGCACGGTGCCGAAGTGCGCTTCGCGCAGGGTGAGCGCGTCGCGCGTGTCGGCGATGACATGGCCGTCGACCGACACCACCACGCGAAGCGGGTTCTTCGCGATGGTGATGGGATGTTCGGGGCCGGGAATCTTGATGGTGCGTTCTGGCGTGGCGAACATGGGGCAGCTCCTTCGGGTCGGGGTGACGCAAGAATCGGCGGATGCGCATCTTGCCGCGATGCGCGGCCGGTTTGAAGCCCCCGCGGAATCGGCCTGTTCCCAGCGTGGTTAAAGGCCCGCGGAAGGGCTGCAGACTGAGTTCTTTCGCATTCAGCCGTTGACGAGCGGTCACGAAAACGTGGCCGTGAAGGCACGTGCGATCGCACGCTCGCCCTTGCTCGAACGCTCAGGCCGTGGCCCCGCGCGATGCACGCGATCCCTGCGATCCATGCGGTCCACGTGGCTTGACGAATTTCAGCGTCATGCGGTCCGACTCGCCGATGGCCACGTACTTCGACCGGTCGAGCTCGCCGCCGCGCAGCGTGGGCGGCAGCGACCACACGCCGTTCGCGTGGTCCCGGGTGTCGCGCGGGTTGGCGTTGACCTCGCTGCTGCCCGAGAACTCGAATCCGGCCGCCTTCGCGCGCTCGACCACCAGCGCCTGCGGCACGTAGCCCTGCGAGATCACGCGCGCCAGCGGCGTGCCCGGCGCCGCGCGGTGCTCCTCCACGCCCAGCACGCCGCCGGGCTTGAGCACGTCGAAGAAGGCGCGCAGGCTCTCGTCGAAGTGCCCGTCCTCGATCCAGTTGTGGATGTTGCGAAAGGTCAGCACGGCATCGGCGCCGCCGGGCGGGCGGATGTCGGTGAAGGCCGCGGTCGGCATGGTGCCGAGCACGACGCGGCCGTACACCTTGGGGTCGCGCGCGAGCTTCTCGGCAAAGGCGGCGCGTGCGCGCTGCTGGCCGGGCGAGCCGTGGGCCGGCTCGTGCGCGGCATAGAGGCGGCCGTGGTCGTGCAGATAGGGCGCGAGGATCTCGGTGTACCAGCCGCCGCCGGGCGCGATCTCGATGACCGATGCATCGGGGCGAATGCCGAAGAAGGCCAGCGTTTCCAGCGGATGCCGCGCGCCGTCGCGCGCCCGGTTGGCGGCGCTGCGTTGCGGGCCGTCGACCGCTGCCTGCAATCTCTTGATGGCGTCAGGCGGCAGGTCGCCGGCGTTGGCCGCCAGGGCATGCGCGTGGCCGGTGACGCCTGCGAACGGCAGCAGCGCGGCCATGGCCACCAGGCCGCGGCGACGGGCGGAAAAGGGTGCGGAAAAGGGTGCGGAAAACGGTGCGAAAGAGGTCATCGCCGGATCATGCGGGAATCGGCATTCGGCTGCTGGCACGGGCGATGCGGGCGCTTTCGCGGACATTTCGGGGATTTTTTGGGGATGTTTCGGTGATAAAACTTCGCGCCGTTCCACCAGAGTTCCACCGCGCCCCAAGACCACCGAAGTGAAGATGAACAAGCTCGCCACCTTCCTCCTCGCCAGCCTGCTGGCCGTCGGCGCCTGCGCACAGGAGTGGCCGTCGAAACCCGTGCGCATCGTCGTGCCCGCGCCCGCGGGCAGCTCGCTCGACCTGATCGCGCGCACGCTGGCCGACCGCCTGCGCGTGATGTGGAAGCAGCCCGTGGTCGTGGAGACCAAGGCGGGCGCGGGCGGCCTCATCGGCATGGACACCGTGGCCAAGGCGCCGCACGACGGCTACACGCTGGGCATCGGCTTCAACGGGCCCATCGCCTTCGGGCCCTACATGTACGCGCGCATGCCGTATGCGCCGGCGCGCGACCTGATGCCCATCGTGCTCACCACCTCGCAGCCCAACGTGCTGGCGGTGCAGGCGAGCAACCCGGCGAACACGCTGGCCGAGTTCGTCGAATGGGCGAAGCGGCGCGGCGACCGGTTCAGCTACGCGTCGGTGGGCGCGGGCAGTTCGTCGCACCTCACGATGGAGCTGTTTCGCAGCGTGGCGCACATCGAGGCGGTGCACGTGCCCTACACCGGCTCGCCGCCCGCGGGCCTGTCGCTGGCCGCGGGCGACACGCAGGCGCTGTTCGCGGTGCAGCCCGCGCTGCTGCCGCTCATCCAGGGGCAGCGCGTGAAGCTCATTGCCGTGACCAGCGCGCACCGCTCCGAGCTCATGAAAGACCTGCCCACGGTGGCCGAGTCGGGCTACCCCGGCTTCGAGTCGCTCGCATGGAACGGCCTGTTCACCGCCACTGGCACGCCGGGCGAGGTGGTGCGCCGCATCAACACCGACGTGAACACCGTGCTGCACGAGCCCGCCGTGCGCGAGCTGCTGGCCAACCAGGGGCTGGTGGCGGGCGGCGGGTCGAGCGAGGCGTTCGCGGCCTTCATCGACAGCGAAGGGCGCAAGTGGGGCGCGATCATTGCAAGGGTGGGCATACGGCTCGACCAGTGAGGCGCGCGGCCCGCGCGGGTCGATGAACCCGCGAACCTGCAAAACATTCCCGCAAAAAAACGTTCGCGCAAAAACGTTCCCGCAAAAACAGTCGAATCAAGAAAACCACGAGGAAGAAGAACATGGCCACCTACCCCGACGACATCTACACCGAACCCGAGCCCGACCCGCACACGCTCGCCAACCTGGGCCCGCTCGCGGCGCTGGCCGGCCTGTGGGTGGGCGGGCACGGCCACGACGTGAGCCCCAAGGCCGACGGGCCCGAGGCCGAGGCGTACATCGAGCATGCGGACTTCCAGCCCATCGACGCGCAGACCAACGGGCCGCAGATTTTCTACGGGCTGCGCTACCACCTGCGCATCGTGAAGCCGAACGAGGTCGAGAGCTTTCACGACCAGGTCGGCTACTGGCTGTGGGAGCCGGCCACGGGCGCGCTCATCCAGACGCTGTCGATTCCGCGCGGCCTCACCTGCATGGCCACCGGCCACGCGCAGGCCGACGCGCGCAGCTTCCGGCTGGAGGCGGTGCGCGGCGGCGAAACCAACGGCATCCTGGCCAACCCCTTTCTCGAGCATGCGTTCAAGACGCTGAGCTACAGCATCGAGGTGACGGTGCACGACGACGGCGGATGGTCTTACGTGCTCGAAACGGTGCTGAGCGTGCGCGGCCAGGCCGAGCCCTTCAAGCACACCGACCGCAACACGCTGCGCAAGATCGGCGAGCCCACGCCGAACCCGACCGCCCGCGCGGCGCTGGCCGAAGAAGCCGCGAAGGCGGCGGCAGCGGAGGCGGCGCAGGCGGTGTCGGCCATTGCCGCGGAGGCGGCGAACTCGGAGGGCGCTGCGGGGGCTGCCGGTGTTGCGGGTAATGCGGGTACTGCGGGCACGGCCGGCGTCCCCGACGCGGTGGCCTGAACCACCGCCGCCCGCCTCAGTCCAGCTTCAACGACCCGAGCCGCTGCACGATGAGGTCGTGCAGCGTTTGCGCCGCCACTGAAAGGCTGCCCTCGCGCCGCTGCACCAGGTACAGCGTGCGCGTCAGCGCCGCCACCGGCAGCGGCCTTGTCACCAGCGTTTCGCGCTGGAAGTGGAACAGCGTCAGCGCCGGCACCACGCTGATGCCCAACCCCGCCTCGACCAGCCCCATGACGGTGGCCAGGTGTTCCACCTCGAACACCGCGTTCATGCGCTGCGGGTGCAGCGCCACGTCGAGGGCCTGGCGCACGCTGCTGTTGCGCGCCATCTGCACGAAGGGGTAGGGCGCGATCTTCTTCACCGTCAGGCGCGGCTCGCGCGCCAGCGGATGGTCGGCGCGGCACACCAGGTGAAAGCGGTCGCTGCACAGCTTGCGCGCGCGCAGGTCGCTGTCGGCCGTGCCGCCCGCGCCCGAGGCTGCCAGCGCGAAGTCGGCCTGCCCGTTGCGCACCAGCGCGATGCAGGCGTCGGACAGCGCGTCGTCCAGGTCGACGCGAATGCCGGGCCAGGCCTGCATGAACTCCGCGAACACCGCCGGCAGCCAGCCCGCCGCGAGCGACGGCAGCGCGGCCACGCGCACGCGGCCCTTGCGCCGCTCGACGTGGTCGGCCAGGTCGTCCATGGCGCTGCCCATGTCGTCGAGCAGGCGGCGCGCCGAGCCCTCGAACAGCAGGCCCTCGGGCGTGAGCTGCACGCTGCGCGTGTCGCGGTCGAACAGGCGCGTGCCCACCGCGTCTTCCAGCGTGCGAATCAGCGCGCTGAACGCCGGCTGCGACAGGTGGCAGGCATGCGCCGCGCGCGTGAAGTTGCGGTGCTCGGCCAGCGCCATGAAGGCGCGCAACTGCCGGGTGGAGAGGTCGGGCGTCTTTCGCATGTCTAGAGGAGGGAAGGATGGCGAAGGTGGCCGGCTTTGCTATTTGAAAAGCAGATCAATTGATCCGAACTTTCGATTTTACGGATGATCAGGCGCTGCCTACAGTGCACGCCAATGAACCCTACAGAACCGCCCAGGCTGTTGATCGGTTGCGCCGCCGGCTTCTCCGGCGACCGCACCGACGCCGCGGGGCCCGTGGTCGACACGCTGATCGCGCGGCTCGCCGCCGGGCCAAAGGGCCAGCGCGCCTTTTTGATCTTCGAGACGCTGGCCGAGCGCACGCTGGCGCTGGCCCAGCTGCGCCGCCGCGCCGACCCCGGCGCGGGCTACGAGCCGCTGCTCGACGACATGCTGCGGCCCGTGCTGGCGCGCTGCCTGGCGCACGGCATTCGCATCGTGAGCAACTTCGGCGCTGCCAACCCGCGCGCCGCGGCGCGCCACATCGCCCGCATGGCGCGCGAGCTGGGCGCCGACGCGCCGCGCATCGCGGTGGTGGAGGGCGACGACCTGTCGGGCCCCGCGCACCGCGCGCTGCTGACCGAAGCGCTGGGCGAGCAGATGAACGGGCTGCGCGTGGTCAGCGCCAACGCCTACATCGGCGCGGAGCCCATCGCCGCCGCGCTGGACGCGGGCGCGCAGATCGTGGTGTGCGGCCGCGTGGCCGACCCCTCGCTCACCGTGGGGCCGGCCATGTCGCACTTCGGCTGGCGCGCCGACGACTGGAACCGGCTGGGCCGCGCGACCATGGCGGGCCACCTGCTGGAGTGCGGCGCGCAGGTGTGCGGCGGCTACTTCGCGGACCCGGGCTACAAGAACGTGCCGGGGCTGGCGGCGGTGGGCTTCCCCATCGCGGAGATCGACGCCGACGGCCGCTGCACCATCGGCAAGGCCGACGCCACCGGCGGCCTCGTGAGCGAGGCGACGGTGAAGGAGCAGCTGCTGTACGAAGTGCACGACCCGGCCGCCTACCTGACGCCCGATGTGGTGGCCGACATCTCCGAAGCGGAGGTTCGCGCGCTGCCGGGTGAAGACCGCGTCGAGCTGTTTGGCGTGCGCGGCCACGCGCGGCCGGGCCGCTACAAGGTCAACGTGTGCCATGAAGGCGGCTGGCTGGCCGAGGGCGAGATCTCTTACGCAGGGCCACGTGCGGAAGCACGCGCGCGCCTGGCTGCGGATGTGCTCAGGCAGCGTTTGACGGGCCTTACGTTGCGTGTCGACCTGATCGGCGCGCTGAGCATCTTCGGCGACGACGCCGGCCGCGCGCTGGCCGACACGCCCGACACCGGCCTGCGCGACGTGCGCCTGCGCGTCGCGGCCACGCACACCGAGCGCGCGCAGGCCGAGCGGCTGGCGCGCGAGGTGATGGCGCTCTACACCTGCGGCCCGGCGGGCGGCGGCGGCGTGCGTACCGCGCTCACGCCGCGGCTGAACACGCTGTCGTGCCTGTTGCCGCGCGATGCCATTCCGGTTCACTTCGAGCTGCTGGCTGCGGAGGCCTTGGCATGAACACGACCGACACCGCCACCACTGTCGAGGTGCCCCTGTACCGCGCCGCCCATGGCCGCACGGGCGACAAGGGCGACCGCTCGAACATCAGCGTCATCGCCTGGCACGCCGAGCTGTTCGACGTGCTGGTCGAGCAGCTCACGCCCGAGCGCGTGTCCGCGCAGTTTCGCCACCGTGCGCCGTCGCAGGTGCAGCGCTTCGTGCTGCCCAAGCTGCACGCGATGAATTTCGTGCTCGACGCCGTGCTCGACGGCGGCGTGAACGACGCGCTGAACCTGGACGCGCACGGCAAGGCGCTGTCCTTCCTGCTGCTCGACATGCCCGTTCGCGTGCCGCGCGCGCTGGTGCCCTTGCTGGCGGGGCCGTAGCGGCACGCCTTTCCTTTCTTTCTTTTCACCCATGCCATCCGGAGACAAAACAATGAAACGATTTCCCCTCACCGTGCTGACCGCCGCGCTGGCCCTGGCGCCCTTGCTCGGCCACGCGCAGGCCTTTCCCGAGAAGGCCATCACCTTCGTCGTGCCCTTCGCGGCCGGCACCGCCACCGACCAGATCGCGCGTGCGCTCGGCAACCAGATTGCCACCGAGACCAAGCAGGCCGTCATCATCGACAACAAGGCCGGCGCCAGCGGCTTCATCGCCTCGCAGGCCGTGGCCAAGGCACCGGCAGACGGCTACACGGTGCTCATCACCACCAACACCACGCACGCGGCCAACGAGCATCTGTTCAAGAAGCTGCCCTACGACCCGGTGAAAGACTTCGCACCCGTCGCCGCGCTGGGCAAGGGCGGGCAGATCATGGTGGTGAACCCGTCGTTCCCCGCGAAGAGCGTGGGCGAGTTCATCGCGCTCGCGAAGAAAGACCCGGGCAAGTACAGCTTCGGCAGCGGCAGCTCGTCGAGCCGCATGGCGGGCGAGCTGCTGCAGCAGATGGCCGACATCAAGCTGCTGCACGTGCCCTACAAGAGCAATACGCTGGCCGTGACCGACCTGCTGGGCAGCCAGATCAACATGATGATCACCGACACCGCCACCGGCCTGCCGCAGGTGAAGGCGGGCAAGCTGCGCGCGCTGGGCATCTCCAGCGCCGCGCGCTCGCCGCTGGCGCCCGACGTGCCCACCATTGCCGAGGCCGGCGTGAAGGGCTACGAAATGGGCTACTGGTTTGCCGCCTACGCGCCGGCCAGGACACCGCCCGCCGTGGTCAAGCGCCTGAACGAACTGCTGGTGAAGGCCGCGAAGAGCGAGGCCGCCAGGACCGCCTTCTACGAGCCCACCGGCACCGAGGTGTTCACCACGTCGCCCGAAGAGCTGGGCAAGTTCCAGACGGCCGAGTCGCAGAAGTGGGGCCGCATCGTGAAGGCCGCCGGCATCGAGGCCGAATAGCCGCCGAAGCCCCGCACGCCGTAGCGGAGACCGGCGCCGCCCCCTGACAAGACACAAGACACACAACAGGAGACAAACCATGAAACGCTGGAGCCTTGCGGCTGCCACGGTGGCTTCGGCCGCCCTTTTTCTGAGCGCCTGCGGCGGCAGCGGCGGTGGAGGAGGGGGCGGCTTGCTGCTGCCACCGCCCACCACCACGCCCCCGCCCGTGACCACGCCACCCGTGACCACTGCCGCGCCCCGATACAAGCTCGCCATCACCGCCACCGAAGACGTGCCCGGCACCTTCGGCAGCGCCGGTGCCTACGAGAAGCTCAGCGGCACCTTCACCGGCGAGGTCGACCCCAAGGACCCGCGCAACGCGATCATTCAAGACCTGCAGCTCGCGCCGCTCAATGCCAACGGCAAGGTCGAGTACACGTCCGACTTCGTGCTGTTCAAGCCGAAGGACATGGCCAAGGTCAGCGGCGTGCTGCGCTACGACGCGCCCAACCGCGGCAACATCGTCGCCCTCGACCCGTACTTCGCCTCGCGCGGCTACGTGTTCCTCACGGCCGCATGGCAGGGCGACGTGCCGGCCGGGCCGGGCAAGCTCACGTTGAAAGTGCCGGTCGCGAAGAACCCCGACGGCAGCAGCATCACCGGCACCTACCGCGCCGAGCTGCTGCCCACCGCCGCCACCAACGATTCGCTGCCGCTGCCCGGCGGCCCCTTCAACGCGGCCATGCAGGCCTACGCCACGGCCAGCCTGGACAACACGCAGCCCGGCTACGTGCTCACGCGCCGCGTGAACGAGGGCGACGCGCGCCAGCTCATTCCCGCGAGCGAATGGAAGTTTGCGAAGTGCAATACGGCCACGCCGTTCCCCGGCACGCCCGACGAAACCAGCGTGTGCCTGAAAGACAAGTGGGACCCGGCGTACCTGTACGAGCTGGTCTACATCGCCAAAGACCCGAAGGTCATGGGTCTGGGGCTGGCCGCGTTGCGCGACATGATCGGCTTCTTCCACCGCAGCGCCAGCGATGCGGGCGGCACCGCCAACCCGGTGGCCGCGGCCATCCGCAACACGATTGCATCGGGTGTGTCGCAGTGCGGCAACTTCATGAAGACCTTCGTGCACCTCGGCTTCAACGAGGACACCGCGGGCGCCAAGGTGTTCGACGGCGTGTTCGCGCAGATTGCCGCGCGCCAGACCAACATCAACATGCGCTTCTCGGTGCCCGGCGGCGGCGGCGGCGTGCGCGCCGACCACACGGCCTTCGGCCAGGCCGGTGCGCGGGGCCTGTCGAAGGACTACGTGGACGACGTGGCCCAGCGCCGCGGCGGCATCCTGTCGCGCTGCGAAGCCAGCGGCACCTGCCCCAAGCTCTTCATCGGCTTCAGCGGCACCGAGTTCTGGACCCTGCAGGGCTCGCCGCTGCTCACCGATGCGTGGGGCAGCGTCGACCTGGTGCAGCCCGGCAACGCGCGCATCTACTACTACGCCAGCTCGCACCACCTGCTGGGCCTGGCGTCGGTGCCGGGCGCGGGCGCCGGCGCGCTGTATGCCACCAACGCCAACACCAGCGTCATTCCGGTGGTGCGCGCGCTGTACCAGAACCTCGAAGACTGGGTCGTGCGCGGCACCACGCCGCCCGACAACCAGGTGCCCCGGCTGGCCGATGGCACGCTGGTGCGCCCGCAGCAGGTGAGGTTTCCGGCGATTCCGGGCGCGAGCTACACCGGGCTGGTCAACACCTACTCGCTGCTCGACTGGGGCCCCGGCTACCGCCCGCAGGACGAGAGCGGCATCGCCACGCAGGTGCCGCCGGCCAGGCTGGGCCGCGACTACGCGATATTGGTGCCGCAGGTGGACGCCGACGGCAACGACGTCGCCGGCATCCGCAGCCTGGACGTGGCCGTGCCGCTGGGCACCAACACCGGCTGGAACACCAGCAACGTGCCCGGCCGCATCGACCAGGCGGGGCTGTTCGGCGCGTACTTTCCGTTCGCCAAGACGCCAGCGCTGCGCGCGGGCGACCCGCGCCCGTCGGTGCAGGAGCGCTACGTGGACCAGGCCGGCTATGTCGCCGCGCTCACCTCGGCGGCCAACGACCTGGTGGCCAGGCGCTTCATGCTGCGCGTGGATGCCGACGCGGCAATTGCGAACGCGGTCGCCAACCCGGTGCTGCCGTAGCCGCTGCTAGCCCGCACGCGGGGCCATGTCCGATGTGTGTGACGTGTGTACCGCGAACCCTGTCTGCCCCGGCGCAATGTCGGGCCGCAGCGTGAGCGCGGGAATGTCGTAGTCGCCCGCGTTCTGCGGGCGAAACGCAATCGGCTCGGCGGTGAACAGCGCGTCGAGCCGCGCGCCCAGTTCTTCGGTGATGCGCGCATAGGCCGCCTCGTCCACCTTGTGCGTGCGATGCACCACGAAGGGCGGCAGCACGTCGAAGCCGGGGTAGTAGAGGACGCCGTGCTGAATGGGAAACAGCAGGTCGTCCATCGGCCCGTTGATGCCGCGCGGCGCGTAGTGCGAGGCCCAGCCGCCGGTCGTCACCACCAGCATCGCGCGCTTGCCGGCCAGCGTGCCTTCGCCGAAGCGGTCGCCCCAGTGCGTGTCCGAATGCTCGCCCACGCCGTACGCGAAGCCGTAGGCGTAGATGCGTTCCACCCAGCCCTTCAAGATGGCGGGCATCGAGTACCACCACAGCGGAAACTGCAGCACCACCGCGTCGGCCCACAGCAATTTCTGCTGCTCCGCGGCCACGTCGGGCGTTTGCGTGCCGGCCTCGAACGCGCGCAGCGAATCGAGGGAGGGGTCGAAGCGCGCGGCGGTGTCGCGCGCGGGAAAGTCGTCGGCGTCCAGCGCGGGCTTCCAGCGCATGGCGTACAGGTCTGACACCTGCACCGAATGGCCCGCGGCCTGGAGCCGATCGTGCATGAAGCGGTGCAGCGAGCCGTTGAGCGAGGCGGTTTCGGGGTGGGCAAGAACCAGCAGGATGTTCATGGTTTCACGAGAGGACGAATGAAGAAGCCCGCAGGTTAGGGAATCACGCGATATATTGGAAATGAATAGTCTGAATTCCAGCCATTGCCATGAACAATTTCAGCCGCCTCGACCTCAACCTGCTCGTCACGCTCGACACCCTGCTGGCCGAGCGCAACGTGACCCGCGCCGCCGAGCGCCTGAACCTGTCGCAGCCTTCGGTGAGCGTGCAGCTCGCCAAGCTGCGCGAGGCCTTCGGCGACCCGCTGCTGGTGCCCGCGCAACGCGGCATGCGCCCCACCGCGCGCGCCGACGAGCTGCGCGAGCCGCTGAGGGAAGCGCTCGAGTCGCTGGGCCGCGCGGTGGCGCCGACCAAGCCGTTCGACCCGGCCGAGGCCACCACCACCTGGCGCGTGGCCGCGGCCGACTATGCGGAGTCGGCCATCCTGCTGCCCGCGCTCCCCGGCCTGCGCGCCGCCGCGCCGCACACGCGCCTGGCCGTGGTCGACGCCGTGCCGACGCGCATGGCGCGGCAGCTGGAGCAGGGCGAGATCGACCTGTTCTTCCACACCAGCGTGGGCGCGCCGCCTGGCCTGCACCGCCGCGTGCTGTTCCATGAGCGCTACGTGCTGGCCGGGCGGGCAGGCCACCCGCGCCTGAAGCGGCGCCCCACGCTCGCGCAGTTCTGCGCGCTGGAGCATGTGGTGGTGTCGCTGGGCGGCGGTGGCTTCGCCGGGCCGACCGACGACGCGCTGGCCGAGAAGGGGTTGACGCGCCGCGTGGCGCTGTCGGTGCCGCACTTTCTTTTCATGATGACCGTGCTGGCGCAGACCGACATGGTCGCGATGCTGCCCGAGCGGCTGGCGCGCGGCGCGCCGGGGCTGAAGGTGGTGGAGGCGCCGCTGGAAGTGCCGGGGTACGAGATGGCGATGCTGTGGCACGAGCGCAGGCATCGGGATGCGGGGCATCGGTGGTTGCGGGAGTGGATTGCGGGGAGCTTGTAGCTTCTCTTGCGCTCGAAGTGGTCCAGGAGCCGCAGCGGCGACGACGAGGCCAAAGACTCTCAACATCGTTGAGAGTCTTGGACCCTGCGGGGCCTGTGCGCGGCAAGTTTCACCCCCCTTTGAAAGCCCAAAAAATCTATCCCAAGATAGGAATTAAATCGTGTTACATCGAGGCTACAACCGCCTCGAACCGCTGCATCGGCTCGCACAATCGTGGCTAACCCTTAAGCCAACCCCATCGTGATGCTGCCCGGTACAAGGTCGTCGACACGAATGCTCGACACCCCCGGCAGCGGCTGCGCACACCACGGACGAATGACGATGGCTACCTATGAGTTCACCCGCCGCGAGACGGCCCGATTTGCGGTTGTCGATGCCCACGGCGTGGAGTCCGCCGTCATCCAGTTCACGACCTTCGAGCGCCGCCTGAGCATCAGCAAGGACTACGACCAGGAAACCCCGCGCGGCGTGGAATACGAGCTGGCCGACGGCTCACGCGTGCGCCTGAACGGCAACGGCGACTTCGATGCAGAACTGGGCATACGCCGCTATTTCGTGGTTCGCGAAACCGAGCCGCTGGCCCCGCTTCAGTAAGTCGCCAGCCCCATGCCCCTTCATGAATACGCACGCCGCGAGGCGCTCACGTTCCGTGTGTCGGAGGGCGACGGCAAGCTGCATGCGGTGGTCCAGCTCACGATCTTCGAGCGCCTGCGGCTCAGGACCGGCGAGCTCGTGTATGACCTGCCCGTGAAGGTCGAGCATCAACTGGCGAACGGCGAATCCATCCTCGGCATCGACGCGGAGACCTTCGCTTCTGTCGACGGCATGCGCCGTTATCGGATCGCGGCGGCGTAGCTGCTTTCAATTGCAGCCTGCGCCGCATGCAGGCAGCGGCAGTGCACAGCCGAAGCAAATGCGGCGATGCAAGACAGTGCCTGCATCGCCGCTCGCAGCGTGCGCTTCAGGCCTTCGCGTTGGCCTTGGCCTTCCAATCGCCAGCGCAACGCTCGAAGAGTTCCGACGCTTCCCTCACGAGGTCGGACGCGATCCAGAGCATGTTCTCCAGGTGCGTGGGCCCGTTGGCGCCTGTCCATTCGATGCCTTCGCCGCGGCAGCACCACAGCAGCGATCTCAACTGCTCCAGCTTGTTCTCGAGGAGATCGGCCGCGCCGGGGCCGGCGTGGCCTGCATCGGTGGCCGCAGCCGGGGCCTCAGCGGGCGGTGCAGAAGCAGCTGCTGTGTGAACTGCTGCGGGAGATTCCGGCGTGGAGGGCCGGGCCATAATTCGTTTAGCCATTTGTCGTGCGTTCTTTCAAAGGTTTTGCACTTCAGGTGGTCAGACGGTCGGGGTGCTGTTACGCCCCGGCCGTCGCCTTCTTTGCCTCGCGTTCGCATCCGATGCATGCCGCACCGAAGGCCCGCCGCGAAGCCAGCGGCTCTCTCATTCATTCATTCATTCATTGGTTCGACGTTCTGTGTGTGCGATGCCTTTCGTTGCCCACTGGGCGAAGTTTTGAGTGGTTGGGGCGTCCACTTTAGAGAGGCAATGCGCGGTCGGGGAAACTGAAAGCGCTAGTAAGTCTCAGACGGCGCGAATCAATGGTTGCCCAACGTTGCACGCGCTCGGTGAACACGTCGATCGGGCAAGCGACCCGGCGTGCGCGACGGCATAGGCCATCCGTCGAATGCCCAACAGCCGATGCCCGACCTAGCATCCGACACGTTGCCGCTCCTTTCGACGCCTCCGATGAAAAAGCTCGCCTCCCACATGGCAACGTTTGCCGTCGCCGCCTTGCTCTGCGTGGCCGCGCTCGCCGCCGAACCCGGCAAGGACCACCCGCTGGTCGGTCGCTACGAAGGCGCGGTGCTCGACGGCTACAAGGCCGCGGCGTACGACGAGGTCGGCCTCATCAAGGAGCCGTTCCAGAACTGGGGCGGCGGCAAGCCCGAGCTGCTGCAGGTCGAAGGCAAGGTCACGCTCTACCTCTACAAGCTGCCCAAGGAGCGCTCGCTGCTCGAGGTGCAGCGCAACTACGAGTCGAGCCTGAAGGCCAAGGGCTTCGACGTGCTCTTCACCTGCGGCACGGCCAACGCCTCTTGCTACAAGCCACGCCCCAACAGCGTGGACACCAATACGCCCTACGACTTTGCGCTGGCCTTCGACAACCCCGAGTGGCCGCGGCTGGGCAGCCGTGGCGACTACGCGCGCAACTACTTCGCGGTGAGCGGGCGCTACCTGCTCGCCAAAAAGACCGGGCCCACGGGCACGGTGTACGCCAGCATTGCGCTGGCCGAGCACAACGCCGACGTGGGCAACCACGCCTTCGTGCGCGTGGTGGAAACCAAGGCGATGGAAGACAACAAGATCGTCTTCGTCGACGCCTCGGCCATGCAGAAGAGCCTGGCCGACACGGGGCGCATCAACCTCTACGGCATCCTGTTCGATCTGGACAAGGACGTGATCAAACCTGAGTCGCAGCCCACGCTCGACGAGATGACCAAGCTCATGCGCGGCAACCCGCCGCTGAAGCTGTCGGTGGTGGGCCACACCGACGCGCAGGGCGATGCGAAGCACAACGACGACCTGTCGAAGCGCCGCGCGCTGGCGGTGATTGCGGTGCTGGTGAAGGCGGGGGTGGACCCGCGCCGCTTCACCACGCGCGGGGCGGGCGCGTCGGAGCCGGTGGCGCCGAACGACAACGAGGCAGGGCGCGCGAAGAACCGGCGCGTGGAGCTGGTGCGGCTCTGAACCGCTGCAGCAACTGAACTGCTGAGCAGGTCAGCGCTGCAGCGCGGCGAAGCGATAGCGCCAGTTGCCCGGCGCCGCGTCGACCAGCGCGTTCAGGTGCTTCTGCAGCCGCGAGGCGATGTGCTGCGGCGAGGCGCCGTCGTCCAGCGGCTTGTCGCCCGCGATCTGCGCGATCCACAGGTCGGGGTCGTCGGTGCCGGCTTCTTCGGGCACCTCCCATCCACCGGCCGCGCCCAGCAGGTAGCGCAGGTGGTATTCGATGGCAAAGCCCGGGTCCAGCGCGCCTTCGCGGCGCACGCGGTCCAGCCGCGCGATGGTGGCGGCGAGCATCTGGCTGTCGAAGCTGCGGCCGCCCTCGTCGCTGCACAGCTGCGAGTCTTCGACCGCATGGCCGACCAGCTCGCGCCAGTAGGCCTCGTCGTGCTTGCCGTCGCGCTGCGCCATGTGGCGGCTGGCAAAGCGCGCCATCAGCGCGGCATCGGCGATGAGCGGCGACAGCACCAGGTCGCTGCGAAAGTCGAAGCCGAAGAAGTACATCGTGCCGTCGAGCGTGATGGCCTCGATGGCGCCCACGTGGCCGTCGCGCCCGGCCAGGGGAGGGGGCACGGCGTGGCCGGCGGGCTCGTGCAGCGGACTGGGCGCGGTGTCGGTTTCGGCAGCCCGTGATGCGGCGGGTGATGCAGCAGGAGCCGAGCCGGGGGCCGGGGATTTTTTCCTGAAGAAGTCGAACATCCGAAGATCCTTTGGGAGTTCCAGTGCGCCGCCATGTTCGCACCTCCGTACGCGAGTGCGGCGTTTTCTAGATCACCGGCACGCTCGCCTCTTTCAGCACCCGCAGCACGAAGTGCGACTTGCTGTGCCGGATGCCCGGGATCTTGTAGAGCTTTTCTCGCAGCAGCCGCTCGTAGTCGCGCGTGTCGCGCACCGCGATGCGAATGTAGTAGTCGTAGTCGCCCGACACCAGGTAGGCCTCCTGGATCTCCGGAATGGTCGCCAGCGTGCGGCCGAAGTCGTACAGGGTCTCGTCGGTGTGGCTCTCCAGCGTGACCTGCACGATCACCGAGTCGTGGTAGCCCAGCTTGGCCGGATCGACATCGACCGTGTAGCGCTTGATGACGCCCGTGGCCTCCAGCTTCTTGATGCGCGTCCAGCAGCTGGTGGGCGACAGGCCCACCTCGTTGCCGATGTCTTGCAGCGTCTTGCGCGAGTCGAGCAGCAGCACGCGCAGGATCGCCAGATCGGTCTTGTCAAAAGATCCTTCGCCGTCACCAGGGATTTGCCGATTGATTTTCATGAATCGCGCTCAATGAGCCAAAAGAAAGAAGCATATTTTGCGCGCAAACCGGAAGAATTGACGGCATGCGACTGCTCGACCTACCCCTCACGAACACCCTGTCCCTCCACCCCGAGGCGCCAGCCCGCATCCGCAACGGTGCCGAAGCCCTGCTCGACACGCTGGTCGAGTGCGGCGTGGACACCATCTTCGGCTACCCCGGCGGCGCCGCGCTGCCGCTGTACGACGCGCTGCACGGCGAGCCGCGGCTGCGCCACGTGCTGGTGCGCCACGAGCAGGCCGCCGTGCACGCGGCCGAGGGCTATGCGCGCAGCACCGGCCGGGTGGGCGTGGTGCTGGTCACCTCGGGCCCCGGGGTGGGCAACACCATCACCGGGCTGCTCGATGCAATGAGCGACTCGGTGCCGGTGCTGTGCATCAGCGGGCAGGTGGCCACGGCGGTCATCGGCACGCAGGCTTTTCAGGAGAGCGATGCGCTGGGCATGTCGCGCTCGGTCACCAAGTGGAACAAGCAGGTACGCTCGGCCGACGACGTGCCTTCGCTGGTGCGCCGCGCGCTTGAAATCGCCAGCACCGGCCGCCCCGGCCCGGTGCTGCTCGACGTGCCGAAGGACATCCAGCTCAACCGCCTGGGCCACGCCTCTGAACCGGCGGCGCTGCAGCGGCCCCTTCGTCCGCTGCGCACCAGCCGCGCGCCGCTGCCCCCCCGGGCCATGATGCAGCGCGCCGCCGACCTGCTCTCGACCGCGCGCCGCCCCGTCATCTACGGCGGGGGCGGGCTGGTCAACTCGGGCCCGCAGGCGTGCGAGGCTTTCGTGAAGCTGGTCGAGCTGCTGCACGCACCGTGCACGCTCACGCTGATGGGGCTGGGCGCGTTCCCCGCGTCGGACCCGAAGTTCATCGGCATGCTGGGCATGCACGGCATGCTGGAGGCCAACCTGGCCATGCACGAGGCAGACCTGGTGGTGTGCGTGGGCGCGCGCTTCGACGACCGCGTGACCGGCAAGCTCGACGAGTTCTGCCCGCACGCACGCAAGATCCACATCGACATCGACCCCGGCAGCATCAACAAGGTGGTGCAGGTCGACGTGCCGATGGTGGGCGACTGCGGCGCCATCTTGAGCGGCCTGCTCGACCTGCTGCCCGCCGAGGGCTTCGCGCCCGAGCGGCTGGCGCCGTGGTGGGCGCGCATCGAGCGCTGGCGCGCCGAAGACTGCCTGGCCTTCGCGCCGCGCGAAGACGCGATCCTGCCGCAGCAGCTGATGTCGACGCTGCAGCGCGCCATCGACGCGGGCGGGCGCGACACCATCGTCTCGACCGACGTGGGCCAGCACCAGATGTGGGCCGCGCAATACCTGCGCTTCAACAGCCCGCGCCACTGGCTGACCTCGGGCGGGGCGGGAACCATGGGCTACGGCCTGCCGGCGGCCATCGGCGCGCAGATCGGCCACCCCGAGTCGCTGGCCGTGTGCGTGAGCGGCGACGCCTCGGTGCTGATGAACATCCAGGAGCTTTCCACCGCCGTGCAGCACCGCGCGGGCGTGAAGCTGGTGCTGTGCAACAACGGCTACATGGGCATGGTGCGCCAGTGGCAGGAGCTGAACCATGGCAACCGGCTGAGCCACAGCTGGAACGAGGCGCTGCCGGATTTCGTGGCGCTGGCGAAGGCCTTCGGCTGGGGCGCAAGGCGGGTGTCGGACCCGGCGGAGCTGGAAGAGGCGCTGGCGGAATGCCTGGCGAGCGAAGGGCCGTTCTTTCTGGACGTGCAGGTGGCGGCGCAGGAGAACTGCTTTCCGATGATGCCGTCGGGGCATGGGCACCATCGGGTGATGCTGGCGAAGGACAGGTGGTACGAAGGGGAGTGACGTGTTGTCCCCTCTCCCGCTTGCGGGAGAGGGCTAGGGTGAGGGCAGGGGGCTTGGCAACGTCGCGCGGCCTTCATCGCCGCTCACCCTCACCCCAACCCTCTCCCGCAAGCGGGAGAGGGGGTAATGCATCAGGGCGCAATCAGTAGCATTTGCGCGTTGTTCCCTCTCCCGCTCGCGGGAGAGGGGGTCATGCATCAGGGCGCAATCAGTGGCAATTGCGCGTTGTTCCCTCTCCCGCTTGCGGGAGAGGGCTAGGGTGAGGGCAGGGGGCCTGGCAACGTCGCGCGGCCTCCATCGCCGCTCACCCTCACCCCAACCCTCTCCCGCAAGCGGGAGAGGGAGTAATTCTTAAAGAGCAATTCTTCAGTCCGGCGACCTGCGATACGCCCCTGGCGGCATGCCGAACTCGCTCCTGAAGCACCGGCTGAAATGGCTCGCGTCGCCAAAGCCGTTGCGATACGCGATCTCCGAAACGCTCAGGTGGTCGAGCCTGCGGTTCTGCAGCTCGCTCTTCGCGCGCTCCAGCCGCCGCGCCTTCAGGTACGCGCCGTACTGCGTGCGCTGCGCCTCGAACAGGCGGTGCGCGAGCCGTCGCGAAATGCCCAGCTCCTTGCACACCGCGTCCACCGACAACTCCGGGTCGCCCAGGTGGGCCTCGATGAAGGCCACCAGCCGCTGCCAGCGGTCGCGCTCGCGGCGCTTGCCGTCGGCGGCTTCGTCGTTCACCGTTTCGCAGTAGGTCGCCGCCAGCAGCGACACGAACGACTGCTCTGAAAAATACGCCAGTGCCGGCGCGGCCTGCGGCGTGCCCGCAAACACATGGCCCATGTGCGCGAGGGCGGCCTGCGCAAAGTGCGAATCGGCACGCGCGATCGACGGCACGAAGCGGTCGTGCAAATCCGCGTAGATGCCGAAGAACCGGCCGGCGGGCACGCGCAGCATCACCATCTTGCCGGGCGCGGTCAGCGTGCAGGTGGACGGCAGCCGCGTGGTGCGAAAGGTGATGTCGCCGGGGCGAAACGGCATGCTTATTCCGCCCTGGTCGATGGTGCCTTCGCCCTCCACCGCGATCATCGCCAGCACGTCGCCCATGCCGCCGGCGCTGGCCAGCGCGGTGTCGTGGCGCACCGCGAGCGGGGTCGAAGTGAAGCTGATGGCCAGGCCGCCGCCCACGAGTCGGCAGGCCTCCAGGCTCATGCGCGGGTTGCTGTCCCGCACGCTCATCTCGCCGGGGTAGACCAGCGTGTCGAGCGCGTTCGAGTAGCCCTGCACGTCGCCCGGATAGAAGGGACGGAAGCAGGGCGCGAAGCTCAGTTCGGGTGCGGTGTCGTGGTGCATGGTGGGGCTCCTGCCGTGGGTGCGCACGCTTCGTGCCAGGCGGGCTCGGCGGCTGCAGTCTAGGCGCGCCGCCATCGCGGCGGCGTCGAGACTTTCCACTAGTTGGCACGCCCGATCAATGCGCGTGCGCCCACGCGCAAGAGCAAACCGCGCATCGCTTCCTACATTGGCCCCACCCCGCCAATGAAAGAGGAGCCATCGCTTGACCGATACCGCAAAGACCCCGCCAGGCAGCCTGCAAGACAGCCCGCACGGCAGTCCATCCCCATCCCCGTCTTCTTCCCTAGATGGCCTCAGCTACGGCCACTGGAGCGAGGCCGAGAAGCTCGCCCTCAGCTGCCGCATCCTCGCCAAGGAGGGCCACTCCGAAACCCTGGCCGGCCAGGTGACGGTGCGCCAGCCCGACGGCACCTTCCTGACGACGCCGCTGGCGCATGCCTTCGGCGAGATCCGCGCGCACTCGGTCATGCGCATCGACGACTCGCTGCGCGTGCTGGAAGGCCGCGGCGTGCCCAACCCCGCGGTGCGCTTTCACCTGTGGGTGTACCGGCGCCGGCCCGACGTCAACTGCGTGATCCACACGCACCCACCCTACGTGTCGGCGCTGTCGATGACGGGCGAGCCGCTGCAGGTCGCGCACATGGACGCCACGCCCTTCTTCGACGACTGCGCCTTTCTGGCCGAGTGGCCCGGCCTGCCGATCGCCGACGTGGAGGGCGAGATCATCTCGGCCGCGCTTGGCCAGAAGCGCTGCGTGCTGCTGGCCAACCACGGCTTCCTGGCGGCCACGCCGAGCATCGAGGAGTCGCTGTACCTGTCGGTGCTCATCGAGCGCGCGGCGCGCAACCAGCTCATCGCGCAGTCGGCCTACGGGCGGCTCAAGCTGGTGGACCCGGTGCTGGCGAAGGAGTCGCACGACTTCCTCCTGCAGCGCAGCATCGTCAACGCCAGCTTCGCGATGTTCGCGCGGCAGATCACGCAGGAGCAGCCATGAACACCATCGCCCCGCCGCTGCAGCCGGCCGCCGCTCAGCACCCGCGCCAGAGCATGTGGAAGATCGGTGCCGCCACCATGGTGGGCACGGCCATCGAGGCCTTCGACTTCCTGGCCTACGGCACCGCCGCCGCGCTGGTGTTCAACAAGCTCTTCTTTCCGCACTTCGACCCGACCGTGGGCACGCTGGCGGCCTTCGGCACCTTTGCCAGCGGCATGCTGGCGCGCCCGCTGGGCGGCATCGTCTTCGGCCACTACGGCGACCGGCTGGGCCGCAAGTCGATGCTCACGCTGAGCCTGCTGCTGATGGGCATCTGCACGGTGCTGATCGGCCTGTTGCCCACCTACGAGTCGATCGGCATGTGGGCCGCGCTGCTGCTGGTGCTGCTGCGCATCGGCCAGGGCCTGTCGTTCGGCGGCGAGCTCGGCGGCGCGATGCTGATGGCCGTGGAACATGCGCCGCCCAAGTGGAAGTCGCTGGTCGGCAGCATGCCGCAGATGGGCGCGCCCATCGGCGTGCTGCTGTCGTCGGGGGCCTTCGCGCTGGTGACGCGGCTGCCCGAGGCGAGCTTCCTGAGCTGGGGCTGGCGGCTGCCGTTTCTGGCGAGCGCGGTGCTCATCGTGCTGGGCGTTTTCATTCGCATGAAGGTGCAGGAGTCGCCCGAGTTCATGCAGGTGAAGGTGCACCACAAGACCGCGGCGCTGCCGGCGCGCGAGGTGGTGGTCGCGCACCTGAAGCCCTTGCTGCTGAGCATCGGCGGCAAGCTGGCCGAGGTGACGTTGATCTACACGATCCTGGTGTTCTCCATCTCGTACGCCACCAGCCGCCTGGGCTTCTCGCGCGCCGATGCGCTGCAGGCGCTGATCGCGGGCTCCGCGGCCATGGTGTTCACCATACCGGCCAGCGGCTGGCTCGCCGACAAGGTGGGCGCGCGGCGGCTCTATGTGTTCGGCGGGCTGCTGCTGGCGCTCATGGCGGTGCCGCTGTTCCAGGCCATCGGCAGCGGGTCGCTCACGGCGTACACGGTGGCGATGGTGGTGGCGCTGTCGGTCAACTACCCGCTGATGTTCGCGCCGCAGTCGAACCTGTACGCGGCGCAGTTTCCGCCGGAGCTGCGCTACTCGGGCATTTCCATCGGCATCCAGTTCGCGGCGGCGCTGGGCGGCGGGCTGGCGCCGATCATCGCGGCCACGCTGGTGGCGACGTACTCGAGCATCGTGCCGGTGGGCGTGTATGTCGCGGTGCTGGGGCTGCTGGCGGCGGGCTGCGCGTGGGGGATGCGGCCGACGTCCAACGAGTGAGCGGCATTGCCGGTCACGGATGCCCGTCAGGAATGACCATCCACTCGCATCTGGAACAGGGAAGTACGGCGGTATGCACGCGCCGTGCCCCTCAGGCTGCCACCGGCCTGCGCGGGGATGTAGTCGTCGCGGCAGGCCTGCCCGGCGGAGCCCCGGCGCGGTCGCCGGGGCGCGTGCGTCGAGCTCAGGGCGCCGGAACCGGCGTGACCTTGCGGATCAGATTGCCGTAGGTGTCGGCGACATACAGCGTGCCCGCTGCGTTGACCGTGAGCCCTTGAGGCTGATTGAACGTGGCAGCCGCGCCGATGCCGTCTTGCCCACCCCGAACACCCTTTTGGCCGGCGATCGTGGAGACCACCCCTGCCGGTGTGATCTTGCGCAGCAGGCTGGTACCGAAATCGGCCACGTAGACATTGCCGTCCGCATCGACAGCGACGCCGCGGGGATCGGAGAAAGTCGCGGAGTTACCGGGTCCATCGGTGGCGCCGGGCGTGCCGGTCCCTGCAAGGGTCGTGACCACCCCGGTGGGGGTGATCTTGCGAATTCGATGGTTGCTGCTGTCGGCGACGTAGAGGTTGCCTGACGCATCGATGGCAATGTTGTAGCCGCTCCCGAATTTCGCGGCAGCTCCGGTGCCGTCGGCAAAGCCCGGCGGGCTGCTGCCGGCCAGCGTGGTGACATCGCCAGCCGGGTTGATCTTGCGAACGACGCCGCCGCCGTACTCCAGAACGTACAGATTGCCGGCGGCATCCACGGCCACCGACACGGGCTTGTTGAAGGTGGCGCCGATGCCGTTGCCATCGGTCGAGGCTTTCGTGCCATTGCCCGCCACCGTGCCCACATCGGCCGCCGGCGTGATCTTGCGGATTCGCTGGCCGCCGGCGTCCGCGACGAAGGCGGTGTCGTTCGCGTCCACGGTGAGGCTGGCGAGGTCTTCGAACGACGCGTGGATGCCGTTGCCGTTCACCGTCGAACTGCCTCCATCGCCGGCAAACGTGATGACGTCGCCCTCGGGCGAAATCTTGCGCACGATGATGTTGCCCCAGTCACTGACGAGCAGACCACCATCCTTGGTGACGGCGATGCCCCAAGGCCAAAAGAACGATGCGGTCGCACCCTTGCCGTCTGCGGCGCCCGGGGTGCCGTCGCCGGCGAACCTTTCGACCTTGGCAGCCGCGGCCGAGCAGGCCACGGCGACGTCGCTCACGTCGGCCGAGGCCTTGCCGGTGTCCTTGGTGACGGTGCAGAACTGCCAGAGGGGCTGGGTACGGATGCTGACCTTGTAGTCAGAGCCTTCGACCAGGGTCGTTGCAAAGGTGAACTTGCCATCGGCCGACAGCGTGAGGTCGTCGCCCGCATTGTTCTGCAGCACCAGGCGACCGGTAAGGCCGGTGACCGTGCCGCCGATGGAATGGTTCACGACGGGCGGCACGGTGGCCGGAGGGTTCGGTGCGACCACCGGCAGAAAGCCTCCGCCACCGCCACCTCCACCCCCGCCGCATGACGCCACCAACATGACCGCACCGGCCACGGCACCGATGCGCGCGACCGAACTTGCTTGACTGAACAGCATCTTGACCCCTCTTTATGGTTGTAAGACTCGGCAAAAAGAAGCCCCCTGCCGACGAGCGTGCAGGGGGTTTCTAATTGTCAATTATTGTTAGCAAGCGTGTCAGCGGGTATCCCCAGAATTTGGTATTTCTCGTGGTCGGCCCTGATGTCGGGCGCCAGCAAGGGCGGGGGGCTCGGCAGCATCGCGCAGCCTTCATCGCCGCTCGCCCTCACCCCAACCCTCTCCCGCAAGCGGGAGAGGGAGTAACGCATCGGGGCGGAATCGACCGCTTTGTGTTGTCCCCTCTCCCGCTTGCGGGAGAGGGCTAGGGTGAGGGAGAGGGCGTAGTTCTCACGAGTGCCCGTCCACCCGCATCTGGAACAGGAAGTACGGCGGAATGCACGCGCCGTGCCCCTCGGGCTGCCCATCGGCCTGCGCGCAGATGTAGTCGTCGCGGCACGCCTGCTCGGCGGAGCAGCTGCGCAGGTTGCCGGGGCGCGTGTGTCGCGCCAGGCATTCGCCGAAGGGCTTCTTCGCGGCCAGGCAGCTGTTGAAATCGCTGAGCACGGCGATGCCGCCGCAGGTGCCGTTCTTGTCGTTCGGGTTGCAGGGGCCCGAGCACATGCCGCCGGGGAAGCCGACCGATGTGGTCTCGCACACCGAGGCCGCGCCTTCGCAAGCGATGCGCGGCAGCTTCTGCGCGCGGTCCAGCCACGGGTTGGCCGATGGCGTGATGCGCGTGGGCTCGCAGCGTGCGCCGACCGTGGCCCGCTCGGGCGCGGCGATCGGTGCATCGGGCGCGGCCAGCGGGCGGAACGGATCGGGCCTGGCGGTCAGCAGCGACGCCCGCACGTAGGTGCCGCGCCGCGCCAACTCGTCCTGCACGTGCGGCGAGTGCGGCACGGCCAGCGCGTTGCCCGTGGTGAAGGTGCGCGACGCACCGCGCCGGTCCACGCCCAGCAGGTGAAAGCCCGCGACGGCGCGGCTCTGGTGGCAGCCCGCGCAGCTCAAATCGTCCAGCCGGCGCAGCACGGCCTGGGGCGACGCCAGCGTGCGGCTGCCTTCGACCGCCTGCCATTCGTTCGCCGCGAAAACCTGCGCGAAGGGCTGGTTGGCCAGCCGCTCCAGGCCACGCGGCGCCACCGAGGTGGCCTCGGTCGCCAGGAACTTCTCGGGGATCTGCAGCGTGGCTTCGTCGAGCGCGCGAAGCTGGGCCGGCTGGCGCAGCCATTGCTGCAGTTCCTTGCGCAGCGGCGCGTCGGCTTTCAGCCTGGCGACGTCGGGCGTGTTCTCCAGTGGCGCCACGTCGAAGCGCCTTGCATCGGCGTTCCAGCGGAAGGCGCGCAGCATGTACTCGGCGTGCCCGCCCAGGTCGGGCCGCACCGCCGAAGGCCAGCGCACGCTCTGCAGGTTGGTGGTGATCTGCGAGATGCGCGTGGCTGCGAGCCGCTGCGGCGCGAGCGGTCCCTCGGCCGACACCAGCCAGCGGCCCAGCGCTTCGTCGGGCATCGAAGTGCCTGGCGGCTGCCAGCGTTTCGCGGCGGCGGCGCAACTGCCGTTCGCATCGGGCGCATCGCCGCGCAGTTCGACGTTGACGGTCATCGGCAGGCGCGACTGCATCGCGGCCGTGCGGTACGCCAACCGATACACCAGCCGCATCTCGCCGCAGGCGCCTTGCTGGAACGGGCGGCGGTCCATGCGGTTGGCCACGCCCACCAGCTCGAAATACGCATCGGGGCTCGCGAGCCAGCGCGCGTCGAACAGGCGGTGCGGGTACTTCGAGATGCCGACGCCGGCCTGCTTGTCGCGACGCTGGATGCCGGCCAGGCTCGCGGCGATCGGCTCGGTGATGGAGCGCCACGCGGGCGAGCGCGTCAGCGCCTGGTTGGTCGCGATGCCTTCTGAAGATGCGGGCACATCGCCGACCCAGCGCGCGAAGCCGGCGCCGGATTTTTCGGCGGCTTGCAGCGCGGCGGGCGAAGTGACGAGCAGCACCGGCTCCGCGGCATGAATCGGGGGCGCGGCGAGCAGGAGAGCCAGTGCGAGACCGGCAGGCAGCAGTTTGAAAAATGGCACGCGGACGATTGTGCCGCGCTGCCTCAGGCGGCCTGCGCCTGCGCCTGTGCTTGGGTCTGTGCCTGGGTCTGCGCCTGTTCCATCTGCCGCCGCATGAGCCCGGCGACCGCCACGCTCTGCGCATCGCCCAGCCGCTCCAGCGCGGCGATGACACCGCGGCGGTCTTCTTCGGAGCGGTCCTGGTTGAGCTTGAACTTGCCCTCGAGCACGCGCACCGGAATCTCCACCGCCGCGATCATGTCGAGCCGCGGCGCGACGAAGTCGAAGGGCATCGCGTCGTAGTCCCAGTTGCCGCCGAAGCGCTCGCGCAGCGGCGTGTCGTACACGGCCACCGTGCGCTGCAGCACGGCGTGCACGGCCATGCGGTCTTCCACCACGCGCGGCGTGCCTCGCGCGTGGATGGCGGTGTAGTTCCACGTGGGAAAGGTGCTCTGCTTCACGTACCAGCTGGGCGTGACGAAGGCGTGCGGCCCCTGGAAGATGGCCAGCGCCTCGCCGCCCGCGCACAGGTCGACGTACTGCGGGTTCTTCTTCGACAGGTGGGTGGTCAGCAGGCCGGGGCCATCTGGCGAGTCGTCGTGCGCACCACCTCCTGTATCGAGCAGGAAGGGCAGGTGCGTGGCGTTGACCCCCGAGGGGCCGACGGTGACCAGCGTGGCGAAGCTCCATGCGCGCATGCCGGCATGCAGCGTCGCCAGGTCGGCCTCGATGTAGGGCTTGGGCGTGTACATGCGCGTTCGGCCTCGGCTCAGCGGTTGCACAGCGCGCGCAGCCAGCGCACCGAATCGTCGAAGGCGCGGCCGGCCACGTCGGCGACCGACACGGCTTCCAGAAAGCCGTGGATGGTGCCGGGGTACAGCGTGTCGGTCACGGCCACGCCGGCGTCGCGCAGCGCTTGCGCCATCAGCACGTTGTCGTCGTACAGCGGGTCGCACTCGGTAACCACCATGCACGCGGGCGGCAGGCCGTCGAGCCGCGCCTTCAGGCTGTGCACGCGCGGGTCCGCGGCGTCGCCGGGCCTGCGCAGGTACAGGCCGTAGAACCACACCATCATGTGCAGCGACAGGCCGTACTCGCCCGCGCCGTAGCGCACCACCGATTCGCGGTACAGCTCGGTGCTGTACGCGCCGTAGTTCAGCAGCATGCCGCGCGGCAGTGCGTCGCCTGCGTCGCGCAGCACCAGGCAGGCGCCGACCGACAGGTTGGCGCCGGCCGAGTCACCGCCGATGAAGAGCTGCGCGGGGTCGATGTCGAGCGTGCCCGCGTGGCTTTGTAGCCAGCGCATCACGTCCACGCATTCGTCGTGCGGCTGCGGAAACTGCGCCTCCGGTGCGCGCGTGTAGTCGATGCCGACGACCACCATGCCGGCGCGGCCCGCGTATTCGCGCATCACGCGGTCGTGCGTGTCGAGGCTGAACAGCACGAAGCCGCCGCCGTGGATGTACACCAGCGCGCCCGGCAGCACCCGGTCTTGCGGGTAGTGCACGCGAATGCGCACGCTGCCGTGGCGCGTGGGCACCTGGTGCTCGACGGTGCGCGCCATCTGCGGGCCGCCTTGCGTCCACGGCGCGCGCACCTTCTCCGCGTTGGCGCGGCCTTCGGCGATGGGGATGGTGTGGCGCTTCGGGTAGCGCGCGCCCTCGGCGCCCATGAGCCGCATGAACTCGACGATCTGCGGGTCGAGCGGCGGCGGTGCCGAAGGGTTCTGCCAGCTGTAGGTGGAAGAGGATGGCGTCGGGGTCACGCGAAAGCTTTCTCGGGAACGTTCAGGGGAACAGGCAGGGGCGCGACGCCCGCGGCGGCCAGCGTTGCCAGGGGCCGCGGCGTGGCCGCCAGCAGCGCCTGCGTGTACGCATGCCGCGGGTCGTCGAACACGGCGTCTCGCGCGCCTTGCTCCACGATGCGGCCGCGCTCCATCACGATGACGCGGTCGGCAATCTGCTCGACGGCCGCGAGGTCGTGGCTGATGAACAGGCACGCGAAGCCGTGGTGCGCCTGCAGGCTCTGGAACAGGCGCAGCACCTGCGCCTGGATGGTCATGTCCAGCGCGGACACGGGCTCGTCGGCCACCACGAAGGCGGGCCGGCGCACCAGCGCGCGCGCAATGGCCACGCGCTGGCGCTGACCGCCCGACAGCTCGTGCGGGTAGCGCGCGCCCAGGCCGTCCAGGCCCACTTCGTCCAGCGTCTCGTGCACGCGCTTCAGGCGCGCGGCGGCGTCCAGCGCGGGCAGGTGGCGCAGCGGCTCGGCCACGATGTCGTGCACGCGCATGCGCGGGTCCAGTGAGGAGAACGGGTCCTGGAACACCAGCTGGCAGGCCAGCCTGAAGCGGTGCAGCGCGGCGCGCCCGGCGGTGCGCACGTCTTCGCCGCGAAACAGGATCTGCCCGCTCTGCGACGGCGCCAGCCGCAGGATGGCGCGGCCCAGCGTGGTCTTGCCCGAGCCGCTGCCGCCCACCAGCGCGACCATTTCGCCGGGGTGGATGTCGAGGTCCAGCGTGTCGATCACGCGCTGCGGCGGCTGGCGCTTGAACAGGCCGGCGCGCGCGCCGGGGTAGCTCACGCACAGGCCGCGCACCTGCACCAGCGGCTGCTGTCGCTGCTGCGCCGTGGCTTCGGGCCGGGCGGCCTGGCGGCGCGGCAGTGCATCGACCAGCTTGCGGGTGTAGGCCTGCTTCGGCTCGACCAGGATGGCGGGCACATCGCCGGTCTCCACCAGGTGGCCCTTTTCCAGCACGATGGCGCGCTGCGCATAGCGGCCCACCAGCCCGAGGTTGTGGGTGATGAGCAGCACGGCGGTGCCGTTGTCGCGCGCCAGCTCGACCATCAGGTCGAGCACTTCGCGCTGGCTCAGCGTGTCGAGCGCGGTGGTCGGCTCGTCGGCGATCAGCAGGCGCGGCTTCAGCAGCATCACGCTGGCCAGCATGATGCGCTGGCGCATGCCGCCCGAGAACTCGTGCGGGTAGGCGTGCATGCAGCGCTCGGGGTCGGCAATCTGCACGCGGCGCAGCATGTCGAGAATGCGCGCGCGAATCTCCGGTGCGCCGAGGCTGGTGTGCATGCGCAGTCCCTCGGCCATCTGCTCGCCGATGCGGTGCACCGGGTTGAGCGACACCATCGGCTCCTGGAA
Source organism: Variovorax sp. J22G73 (assembly GCF_030317035.1). Classification (GTDB taxonomy): domain Bacteria; phylum Pseudomonadota; class Gammaproteobacteria; order Burkholderiales; family Burkholderiaceae_C; genus Variovorax. The sequence continues at coordinate 774,247 of NZ_JASZYK010000002.1, read as the reverse complement.
CACCATGCCGATGCCGGGCCCGCGAAGGGGGCGCATGGCTTTCACGTCCCTGGTGCTCAGGTCTTCGCCGTCGAACACGATGCGCCCGCCGGTCTGCGAGATGCCCGGCGGCAGCAGCTGAAGGATGGCGCGCGCGGCCATGGTCTTGCCGCTGCCCGATTCGCCCACCACGGCAAGGAACTCGCCGGGCTTCACGTCGAAGCTCAGGTCGTGCACCAGCGGCTGGGTGCCGTGGCGCAGCTCGATCTTCAGGTGCTCGACCGACAGCACCGCGGGGTTGGATGGATGGTTCATGCCTTCTCCGTGCGCGGGTCGAGCCGGTCGCGCAGCGATTCGCCCAACAGGTTGATGCCCAGCAGCGTGAGCGCGATGCACAGGCCCGGCACCACGCACAGCCATACGGCCGAGGCCATGTAGGGCCGCGCGCTGGCGAGCATGTTGCCCCAGGTGGGCGCGGGCGGCGGCACGCCCAGGCCGAGAAAGCTCAGCGCGCTTTCCGACAGCAGCACCCAGCCGAACATGCTGGTGGCCAGCACGGCCACGGGCGCCACGCAGTTGGGCAGGATGTGGCGCCACATGGTGTAGAGCTCGCCGTTGCCGATCATGCGGGAGGCCTCCACGTACTCGCGCTCGCGCAGCGACAGCACGGTGCCGCGCACCACGCGCACCACCGAGGGCGCATACGCCAGGCTCAGCGCCAGCACGATGCCCCACTTGTTGGCGCCCACGATCACCATCACGCCCAGCGCCAGCAGCAGGCCCGGAAAGGCCAGCAGCGTGTCGTTGAAGGCCATGAGCACGCGGTCGGTCCAGCCGCGCACGAAGCCCGCGACCACGCCCACCACCAGGCCGATGCCCGTGGCCAGCGTGACCGTGAGCAGCGCGACCAGGCAGCTGGTGGCCGCGCCCTGCATGGCGCGGCTGGCCACGTCGCGGCCGAACTCGTCGGTGCCCAGCCAATGGGCCATGGAAGGGGGCTGCAGCTTGGCGCGCAGGTCGATGCCCAGCGGGTTGTAGGGCGTCCACACGGCCGCCACCACGGCCAGGACCAGCAGCACCGCGATGAGCACGCCGCCGACGAGGGTATGGGTCTTGATCTTCTTCACTGCACCGAGACCCGCGGGTCGAAGAGGGGGTAGCACATGTCCACGAGCAGGTTGATGACCACGTAGATGCATGCGGTGAACAGCAGGCAGCCCTGCAGCACGGGGTAGTCGCGCGCGAAGATCGAATCGATCATCAGGCGGCCCAGGCCGGGCAGGGTGAACACGGTCTCCAGCACCGCGATGCCGCTGAGCAGGTGGCCCAGGATGAGGCCGATCATGGTGAGCGTGGGGTTGAAGGCGTTGGGCAGCACGTGGCGGCGCAGCACCTGCGACTCGGGCACGCCCTTGGCGCGCGCATGCGTCACGTATTCGAGCCGCAATATCTCGATGGTGCTGGCGCGCGACATGCGCGTGAGCACGCCGGTTTCCACCAGCAGCAGCGTGACGATCGGCAAGATCACGTACAGCACGCCCTGCGAGAAGCTCTCCGACAGCGGCACGTAGCCCACCACCGGCAGCCAGCCCAGGTACTGGCCGAAGAACATCAACAGCAGCAGGCCCAGCCAGAAGCTGGGCACCGACAGCATGAGCGTGGCCGCGCCGATGATGGCCAGGTCGGTCGGCTTGTCCTTGCGCCAGGCGGCGACCAGGCCGGCCGGCACCGCGATGAGCGAGGCCAGCGCCACCGCGACCAGCACGATGACGGCGCTGACGTGAAAGCGGTCCCAGATCAGCGGCAGCACCGGCAGGCCGTTGGTGGTCGACACGCCCAGGTCGCCCGCGAGCGCATGGCGCAGCCACACGAGGTACTGCACGGGAAGGGGCTGGTCCAGCCCCATCTGGTGGCGCATGGCCGCGAGCTGCGCGGGGTCGGCGCCTTCGCCGAGCATCAGCAGCACCGGGTCGCCCGGAATGAGCCGCATCAGGGCGAACACCGCGATGGAGACCAGCAGCAGCGTCGGGATCGTCATCGCGATCCGGCGCAGGAGGTAGGCGAGCATGAAGCCGTGGCCCTTCGACTAGCCGGCCGCGGCGAGCCGCACGTTCCAGAAGCGCGGCTTGGCCGGCGCCCAGCCCTTGAAGCCGACCACGCTCTTGCGCATGGCGGTGGCGTCGCTGGCGTTGAACAGCACGACCATCGGCACGTCCTGCAGCATCTGCTTGTGCATTTCGTCGAACAGCACCTGGCGGCGGGCCTTGTCGCGCGACACCATCGATTCGGTGAGGCGCGCTTGCGCATAGGGGCTGTCCCACACCTTGCGCGGCTGGGCGGCCTTGTCGCCGGAAACCATTTCGTAGTTCAGCGAGGGATCGATGCGCGCGGAGTACACGAAGGCCATGCTCTGGTACTGGCCCTTCGTGTAGCGGTCGAGCTGGGTGGCCCAGTCGAGCACCTCCAGCTCCACGTTGATGCCGGCCTCCGACGCCATCGCCTGCACCAGCACGGCGGCCGAGTACAGCGCCTCGTAGCGCTTGTTGGCGATCACGCGGATCGGCTGGCCGCGGTAGCCCGCTTCGGCCAGCAGCTTCTTCGCGGCGGTGAGGTCGCGCTTGAAGCCGCCGGCCTGCGTGGCGTCGTAGTAGGGGCTCGACGATGGCACCACCGAGTTGTTGACGGCGGAGAGCCCCTCGGTCACGGTGCGGGCGATTTCAGGGGTGTCGAGCGCCAGCGCCAGCGCGCGGCGAATGCGCACGTCCTTCAGCACGGGGTCGTTGGTCTGCAGCAGCAGCGCGACCATGGTCATCACGGGCGTGGTGTCGACCAGCACGTCGCTGCGCTTGCGCATCTCGATCACGTCGGAGGGGCTGGGGCTGATGAAGGCGTCGATGCCGCCGCTGTACAGCGCCGCCTTGGCCGCGGCCGAGTCGGGAATGACGACGAAGCGCAGGTTTTCGACCTCGGCCTTCTTGCCGCCGGTGAGGCCGTCGCGCGGCTCGGCGCGCGAGGTGTAGCCGTCGAAGCGGGTGAGCTCGATGTACTGGCCGCGCTTCCATTCCTTGAGCTTGTAGGGGCCGGTGCCCACGGGCTCCTTCCAGCTGCCGTCGGCGTTGAGCGAGCTGCGGTGCAGGATGGCGGCGCTGCCGCAGTCGGGCCGTGCCATCATCGTGAGAAAGAGGGCGCTGGGGCGCTCCAGCTTGAAGACCACGGTCTTGGGGTTGGGTGCCTCGACCGACAGCACCTTGGTCATGCCCTTGCCGTCGAACTCCGGCAGGCAGCGCCAGTTGGTGGCAGGCTTGAGGTAGCGCTGCCAGTTCCACACCACGTCGTCGGCCACCAGCGTGGCGCCGTTCTGGAACTTCACGCCGTCGCGCAGGGTGAAGGTGTAGGTGAGGCCGTCGGCGGAGGTGTCGACCTTGCTCGCCAGCATCGGGCCCACCGAGGTGTCTTCGCGCAGCGCCACCAGCCCTTCGCCCACGTGCAGCAGCACGTTGTCGGTGTTGTCGTCGCGGTTGCCGCCGGGGTCGGTGCTGCGGATGTCGGAGTTGATCTGCACGCGCAGCGTCTGCCCGGCACCTGCACTGGTGCCGGGGGCTGGCTGGGCCATGGCCGCGACGGCGGTTGCAAGGCCCAGCGCCACGGTCAGCGTGGCGGTGCGCAATGCACGGGGCGGGCAAGAGACAAGGGGCAAGGGAGGCACTGGAACTTTCATGACAACACTCCTGGCGTGGGCTGGGCCGATCAGATCAAGGGAAGCGCGAACAACTCAGAGGGAATACTCGGTGAAGCGGTGCGTGGGCTTGAAGGGCGCGGGGGCGATGCGCATCTTTCGTGCCGCCGGGTCCATCACGATGGTCGCGACCGTGGCCGACGACGCGCCGCCGGGGCCCGCGCTCGGGCTGCGGCACACGGCGCGCGGCGCGCCGAAGCGGTCTTGCAGCGCGACGAGCACGTCTTCTTCGGTGAGGCCGCCGGCGCGTTCGCGCTGCAGGTGCAGTGCCTCGGTCACGCGGCGGTCGCGGTACAGCGAGTCGGGCGTGGTCTCCAGGCTGCGGTCGACCACGCGGGCCAGCGCGGCCGGCGTCTTGAAGTGGTTGGCGTGCACCAGGATGCCGCCTTCGGGCTGCTGCCAGAACACCTGGTCGGGGCAGGTCTCCAGGCTCACGGCCTCGCCTTCGGCGTGCGTGAGGATCATGTTGTTGGAAATGGAGCGCGCCGTGCGGCACACCACGCCCAGCGCGTTCGCATACAGGTCCGACTGCAGGATGCCGCGGCGAATGAGCGCCAGCGGCACGCCCTGCTGCTTGCCGTCGCTGTCGGCCTTGATGAAGTTGCCCGTGACGGCGATGCCCGCGCTGTTGAGGCCGGCGCGTGCGAGCGTGCCCGCCTCCGCGAAGGTCAGGATGGCGGGGCCCTTGGCCGGCTTGATGCGCAGCACCACGCCGAGTTCGAGGCTTTCGACGCGCCAGTCCCAGTTCTGCGCGTGAATGAGCTTGCCGCTGGCCGAGGCCGACGGCATCACCACCACGCCGGTGCAGCCGTCGGGCGGCTCCGTGGCTTCGAGCTGCTTGAAGGCGTAGAGCATTTCGCTGCGCGCGTTCAGCGCCACGATGTCTTCGGGCGGCACGCCCGCGCCTTCGGCCACGCCCTCGATCTCGCGCAGCATGCCGGCGTCGAAGGCCTCGATCATCGGCATGAAGCGGCGCGCCAGCGCGCGGGTGCGGTCCCAGCCGAGGCCCACGCGCTCGAAGGCGGCGCGGTAGGTGCGCAGGCTCAGGTCGATGCGGTCGCCGGCGGCGCGGCCGTACTGCCGGCCGCATTGCGCGGCGTCGCCTTCGATGTCGTAGAGGGGAAACGAGTCGATGTCCATCTTGTGCTTTCTTGCGGAATTCAGGCGGCCACGTCGGTGGCCTGCGCGGTCTGCGCGATGGCGGCGCGCAGGCTGTCGACGATCTGGTCGATGTGCTTGCGCTCCAGCGTGAAGGGCGGCGACAGCGCGATGGTGTCGCCCACCGAGCGCACGAGCACGCCGGCGTCCAGGCAGTGCTGCGCCACGGCCTGCGCGTGCGTGCCGGGGCCGGCGGCCCACGGTTGCAGCTCGATGCCGGCGAGCAGGCCCACGTTGCGCACGTCGGCCACGCCGGGCAGGCCGCGCAGCGCGTGCAGGCATTCCTCGAAGTAGGGCGACAGCGCGCCGGCCTGGGCGATGAGCCCGTCTTGCAGGTACGCGTCGAGCGTGGCCATGGCGGCGGCGCAGGCCAGCGGGTGGCCCGAGTAGGTGTAGCCGTGCGACAGCTCCACCGCGCTCACGCTGCCCTGCATGAAGGCGTCGTGCACCGCGCCGCGCATCAGCACCGCGCCCATGGGCACGGCGCCGTTGGTCAGGCCCTTGGCGGTGGTGATGATGTCGGGCACCACGCCGAACAGGTCGGCCGCAAAGTTCGCGCCCAGGCGGCCGAAGCCGGTGATGACCTCGTCGAAGATCAGCAGCACGCCGTGTTTGTCGCAAATTTCGCGCAGCCGCTTCAGGTAGCCGCGCGGCGGCGGCAGCACGCCGGTGGAGCCGGCCACGGGCTCGACGATGACGGCGGCGACGGTCGATGCGTCGTGCAGGGTGAGCAGCGCTTCGAGCGCGTCGGCCTTCTCGATGCCGTGCGCCGGCTCGCCGCGCGAGAAGGCGTTGCGCGCCAGGTCGAGCGTGTGGGGCAGGTGGTCCACGCCGTTGAGCAGCGGCCCGAAGGTGCTGCGCTGGCGGCCGATGCCACCCACCGAGATGCCGCCGAAGCCCACGCCGTGGTACGCCCGCTCGCGCCCGATGAGGCGGTATCGGCCCGCGTCGCCGCGTGCGCGGTGGTAGGCCACGGCAATCTTGAGCGCGGTGTCCACCGACTCGGAGCCCGAGTTGGTGAAGAACACGTGGTCCATGCCCGCGGGCGCCATCTGCGCCAGGCGCTCGGCAAGCTCGAAGGCGCCGGGGTGGCCGATCTGGAAGTTGGAGGCGTAGTCGAGCACGTCGATCTGCGCCTTCATGGCCGCGCTGATGCGCGGGTTGCGGTGCCCGGCGTTGACGCACCACAGGCCGGCGATGGCATCGAGCACGCGGCGGCCGTCGGCCAGGTCGTAGTACAGGCCTTCGCTGCCGACGATCAGGCGTGGCGCTTGCTTGAACTTGCGGTTGGGGGTGAATGGCATCCAGAAGGCCTCGAGCGAGGCGGGCGAGGTACCCGAACTGGTCGAGGCAGGTGCTTGGGAACGCGAAGACAGGGTGTCGGCTGGGGCCACGAGGTTTTCTCCGTTGGGAATCGACCCGGTGCCCGGGCCGTCGTGGCGCTGATCTTGAAATTTAAATTGTATTTTTGGTGCGAGATGTACATGGTTTTTTAGCACCAAAAATACAAAACCCCGGCGATGATCGGCCCCGGACCGCGACGTACGGAGAACCCCTGGATGGCCGAACAGTTGGAACAATTCGAGAAGGCGATTCCGCCGCTCACCCAGCGCGTGAGCCGCTACATCCTCGACCAGGCGCTGGCCGGCGGCTACGAAAACGGCCGCCACATGACCGAGGCCGACCTGGCCGGGCGGCTCGGCATTTCGCGCACGCCGGTGCGCGCGGCGCTGCGCTTTCTGCACGAGCGCGCGCTGCTGGCCCACGTGCCCAACCGCGGCTACACGCTGGTGGCCGACCGCGAGGCGCTGGGCCGGGCCCGGCGCGAGATGCCCGAGGACGAGGAAAAAACCCTGTACTACCGCCTGCTGCGCGACCGCCTCGCGGGCAAGCTGCCCACGCGCGTGAACGAGCTGGAGCTGGCGCAGACCTACGCCGTGCCGCGCCCGCTGCTGCGCACCGTGCTCACCACGCTGCTGCAGGACGGCGTGCTGCGCGGGCGCCACTACCAGCGCTGGGAGTTCACCGAAACGCTGGACTCGGTCGAAAGCGAACGCGAGAGCTACCGCTTTCGGCTCACGGTCGAATGCGCGGGCCTGCGCGAGCCCGGCTTCCAGGTCGACCTGCAGCGGCTGCTGGCTTGCAGGGAGCGGCAGCAGGGCCTGCTGGTGCATGCCTCGCGCTATTCGTGGATGGACTTCTTCGAGGCCAACGCGCAGTTCCACGAGCTGCTGGCCAGCGCCTCGGGCAACCGCTTCTTCCTGGACGCGGTGCAGCAGCAAAACCGGCTGCGCCGCATGTCGGACCTGTCGGACTACCCGCTGGTGAACATCGACCTGCTGCACAAGTCGTGTCACGAGCACCTGGAAATATTGGACGCGGTGGAGCGCAACGACCTGGCCACCGCGGCCGAACACATGCGGCTGCACCTGAGCCGCGCCAGCGACCTGCTCGAGCGCCGCGTGCAAGGCGTGCTGGGCGACTGAACACCCTTTCTTCCCTTTCATGACACACGACGACGACACCGCGCTGGCCGATGGCTGGCGCCATGGATTTCCCACGGCCGGTGCACCGGTCGAACGCCCGCGCGCGCGGCCGATCTTCCAGGCGCCGCAGAACCGCTGGGCGTTCTCGCACCTGCGCGAGTTGCAGCCGACGCGCAATGTCGCACGCGGACCTGCCCAGGGGCAGGGGCAGGGACAGGGGCAGGTTCAGCCGCCGGTGTCGGTGCTGCCGCGCGCGATGCGACCGGAGCTCGATGCCTTGCGCTTCGCGCGCTTCGGCGATGGCGCGCCGACCGACTGGCTGGGCGCGCTGGAGGCCATCTGCGCCGACGGCGCCGTCGTGCTGCACCGCGGGCGCATCGTGTACGAGCGCTATTTCGGCGCGCTCGACGAACACGGGCAGCACATGGCGATGTCGGTCACCAAGTCGGTGGTCGGCACGCTGGGCGCCATGCTCGCGGCCGACGGCACGCTGGACGAACACGCGCGGGTCGCGCACTACATCCCCGAGCTGGCCGCGAGCGCCTTCGGCAGCGCGACCGTGCGCCAGGTGATGGACATGACGACCGGCATCGACTACTCGGAAGACTATGCCGACGCCGAGGCCGGTGTGTGGAAGCACGCACGCGCCGGCGAGCTGCTGCCGCGCCCGCCGGGCTACGCGGGCGCCGAGGGCTATCGGCAGTTCCTGCAGACGGTGCAGGGGCAGGGCGTGCACGGCGAGGCCTTTGCCTACCGCACCGTCAACACCGACGTGCTGGGCTGGCTCATCGGCCGCGTTACCGGCGAACCGTTGGCGAAGGTGCTGGGCGAGTTGATCTGGTCGCGCCTGGGCGCCGAGCAGGACGCGGCCTTTGCGGTCGACGGGCAGGGCGCCGACTTTGCCGGCGGCGGCCTGTGCACCGGCCTGCGCGACCTGGCGCGGCTGGGCGAAATGATGCGGCTCGGCGGCTTCTTCAACGGCGCGCAGATCGTTCCGGAGGCGGTGGTGGCGGACATCCGGCGCGGCGCGGACCCGGCGCGATTCGCACTCGCGGGCTACACGCGGCTGGCCGGCTGGAGCTATCGAAACATGTGGTGGGTGGCGCACGACGCGCACGGCAGCTTCATCGCGCAGGGCATCCACGGGCAGGCGCTGCACATCGACCCCGTGGCCGAGATGGTGGTGGCGCGCTTCGCCTCGCACCCGCTGGCCGCCAACGCGCATTTGCCGACCTCGATGCCGACGTTTCGCGCGATGGCCGCGCACCTGATGGGCGAGGCGGGTTGACTAGCCGGTGATGAGTGCCGGGTCGACCACGCGCACGCGGTGGTCGACGTAGTAGCCGCCGAACTCGGTGTAGCGCAACACCAGCCGCGTGCACGACGCGCAGCGGTACACGTCGCAACGGTTGTACGGAAAGTGCGCCACCGAAATGGGTGCGTCGGGCGAGTCGTAGCGCGTGCCGGCGGGGTGCCATTCTTCGAAGGTCGGCTCATGCAGCTCGGGGTCGCGCAGCGTGCCGACGCGCTGCATCAAGGCCTCGGGCCAGCGTTCTTCGGTGATGCTTTCCCAGGCGGTGGCGGCTTGCAGGCGACAGGGGCAGGGCGTTGCCGCGGACGCTTCATCGCGCGTGGTGGCCAGTTGCTTGAGCCCTGCAGCGTCCAGCAGGGGTGGGGACGTGGTGTTCATTCCCCCCGAGTTTGCTTGAGCGCGCCTTCGTCTACCGGCGAGGGGAGATGTTCAGCTGCTTGCAGAACTCGTAGAAGGCCTCGAGTTGCAGCGACTTGTCGAACACCGCATCCACGCCCGCGGACAAGGCGCCTTCGCGCACTTCGGAGCTCGCATAGTTCATGAGCACCACCGTGCGCTGCGAAGGCGACTTGTGCTCCTTCAGGTACTGCGCCACCGTCAGGCCGTTGCCCTCGGCCAGGAAGATGTCGATCACCGCCGCGTCCCAGCCCTCGGGGTTTTCCTTCAGCCAGTGGATGGCGTCGTCGGAGGTGGTGGCGTTGCCGATGACATCGCATTCGCAAAAGTGTTGCAGCCCGTCGGTCAGTGTGTCGGCGATCAGCGGGTTGTCTTCTATCAGGTAGATGCGGGTCATCTTTGTGGCGCTCTGAAGCTCTCTTGTGCTCTCGTGTCTCGTTGTCGTGGCTCGGCTTGTCTCGCGCCGAGGCCGCAATTGTCTCCCGCGAGGCGGGCCGGCGAGTCGGACAACACCGCCATCTGTCGTAGATCCCTGCGCGCGGACCACCCTGCGCAGCGCATGGCGGCGGTTTGTCTGGAAAAATGCAAATCAATGACAACCGAACCGTTTCCATCGTCGGCAGAACAAAAAAAACTCCGCGTGCTCCTCGTCGAGGACGACGCCGACACCCTTGCCACCACCTTGAAACTGCTCGAAGCCATGGGCCACTGGGCCACCGGCGTGCGCAGCGCGGAGGCGGCCATCGCGCGCTTCTTCGACGGTGCGTTCGACGTGGTGCTGGTCGACATCGGCCTGCCCGCGTTGTCGGGGCATGACTTTGCGGAGCGCCTGCTGAGCGACCACCGCGTGCCGGTGGTGTTCGTCACCGGGCAATCGGAACCGGCCACGGCCATGAAGGGTACGGTGTGGCTGCGCAAGCCGTACACGGTCGAGCAACTGACGGCAGTGCTGGAGCAGTCGCAGGCGGCGGTCGAGCCCTGAGTTGCTTGAGTTGTAGAACCGGCGCCTGAGGTACGACCAGGCCGGCGCATCACTGGCGTACAAGACCGCGCGGCGGGCGCGACCTATCGTGCGGCGGTCTTGAACTCGCAATGCTTTCCCAGATGCCGCAGTCTTTCGCCACCCCTTCCCCTTTCACCGCTCCCTTCACTTCTTCCGGCCGCAGCGCGCTCGTGCAGGCGCCGCCCTGGCACTACGCCGGCTGGCTCGTCAACGTGGCCTTCGAGTTCGACGCCGTGCGCGGCGCCGCGCTGGTGCCCGCGGAACTCGGCGCGCCCACCGGCAGGGGCTGCGTGCACTTCGCCGACTGGCAGGCCCGCGGCGACGACGGACAGGCGCTGCTGGACCCGGTGTACGCGCAGTACCGCGAGACCATCGTCGTGCTCGAGCTCGCGGGCCGGCCCGGCGAGGCCGCGCGCTTCTACTGCCCGCTGATCTACGTGGACCAGGACATCTCGCTGCTGCGCGGCTGGCTGCAGGGCTGGCCCAAGAAGATCGGCAATACCTGGCTCACGCGCAGCCTGCCGCTGATCCACCCCGCGGCCTCGCCGCTCTCCCAAGGAAGCCGGCTGGGCGCGAGCCTGAGCGTGAAGGAGCGGCGGCTGGTCGATGCCTCGGTCACGCTCACGGGCGAGAAGGCCGAGCGGCTGGGTTTACTGGGCGCGCCCACCATCGGCGCCGTGGGCTGGCCCGACCTGACGCAGCCCGGCAGCGTGGCGACGCCGCGCTACCTGCGCGCGGACATCATCGACTGCGTCGAGTCGGGCTGGACCGGCGGTACCGCGACCCTGCAGTTCCACGAACACCCGGTCGAGGAACTGGCCCTGCTCGGCGAGGTGCGGGCGAGCACGGCGAGCGCGGGCTGGATGGGCATCACCGTGCGCGGTGCGCTCGCAGCCTGATGCTCGCGCCGAGTTCACCGGAATGACCCACGGCGCCGCCTCCCGCGTCATCAGCCTGCCGATGGAAGACGGCGCGCAGGTCGAGGCCATGTTCGCCGCCGACCCAAAGGCCCACTTCGACCTGCACTGGCATGCCGAGTGGAGCGTGGGCGCCATCCTGGAAGGGCGCTGCGAATTCACCTGCGCGGGCGAGCGCCAGCTGGCCGAAGCTGGCGACCTGGTGGTGATGGCCCCCGGCATGCTGCACACCGCCGGCGTCAGCGCGCAGGGCTTTCGCATGGTCATGCTGTATGTGCCGCAGGCCTGGGTGGCCGCGCAACTCGGTTGGCCCGAGGCGCGCAGGGGCGTGCTGCACTGCGCGGTGCGGCGGGACGCCGCCGCGGCTCAGGCGCTGGCCTCCGCCGCGCGTGCGGAAGATGGGGCCACGCTGGGCCGGCTGCTGGCGCGGGTTCTGCGCGCGCAGACGGGCAGAGAGCTGGTCGCGGTCGAGCGGCAGCTGAGCGATGCACGCGTCGAGGCGGTGTGCCGGGCCCTGGCCACCGAGGACGCCTGCCGCATCGACCCCGGCGCGCTCGCGCTGCGGCTGGGCATGTCGCGCGAGCACTTTCACCGGCTGTTCCGCGTGGCCGTGGGCATGACGCCCGCGCACTACGCGCGGCTGGCGCGCATCTGCCGGGCCAAGGTGCTGCTGCGCGAAGGGCAGGCGGCGGCGGAGGTGGCGGCGCAATGCGGCTTCACCGACCAGGCGCATTTCTCGCGCTGGTTTCGCCGGTGCTTCGGTGTGACGCCGGGGAACTACATGGCCGTGCGGGGCCGGGTGGAAAAGGCTGCGTGAGAAACTCGGGGACTCGCCCGCCCGATGTCCGGGCCCATGCAGACAACCACAGGATCGCGCGTTTTGGAAGAGAAGGTCATCTCCGTTGCCCCCATGATGGACTGGTCCGACCGCCATTGCCGGTACCTCCATCGCCTGCTGTCGCGCCACGCGCTGCTCTATACCGAGATGGTGACCACCGGCGCGCTGATTCACGGCGACGTGCCCCGGCACCTTCGCTTCAACGCCGAGGAACACCCCGTGGCGCTGCAGCTCGGCGGCAGCGAGCCGACCGACCTGGCGCACTGCGCCAGGCTGGGCGAAGAGTGGGGCTACGACGAGGTCAACCTGAACTGCGGCTGCCCCAGCGAGCGCGTGCAGCGCGGCGCGTTCGGTGCCTGCCTCATGAACGAGCCGACGTTGGTGGCCGACTGCGTGAAGGCGATGGTCGACGTGGTCGGCATTCCGGTCACGGTCAAGCACCGCATCGGCATCGACAAGATCGAGAGCTACGAGTTCGTGCGCGACTTTGTAGGCACGGTGAGCGAGGCGGGCTGCCAGACCTTCATCGTGCATGCGCGCAACGCCTGGCTGCAGGGCCTGAGCCCGAAGCAGAACCGCGAGATTCCGCCGCTGCGCTACGAGCTGGTGCACCGGCTCAAGCACGAGTTTCCGGCGCTCAAGTTTTCCATCAACGGCGGCATTTCGGTGAACGCGCAGGTGCACGAGCACCTGCGGCTGCTCGACGGCGTGATGGTGGGGCGCGAGGCGTACCACAACCCCTGGTGGCTGGCCGAATGGGACGCCGAGTTCTACGGCGCCGCGCCGCAGGCGCTCACGCGCGAAGAGGTCGAGTCGCTGATGTGCGATTACATGGCCCGCGAAGCCGCCGAGCACGGCACCCACTGGTGGTCGATTGCGCGCCACATGCTGGGCCTGCGCAACGGCCTGCCCGGCGCGCGCCGCTGGCGCCAGGTGTGGAGCGACCACAAGCTGAAAACCCTGCCGCCGCATGAGGTGATGGCACTCGCCCACGGGCCTGCCGCGCAGGCGGCCTGAACCGGGTTTTCTTGCCGATTCGCCGCGGGTGCGTTCGTCGCTCGCTCGTCGCGCCCAGCGAATTTCCCCGCTTTTTCTCTCCGCAAACGTATGCGGACGCGCCGCCATGCGCCCCATGCACCATTTCAGTGAAACGCTGTTCCGAAATTCCTACTTCTTGATAAGTGGCGCGTCAATGGGTTTTTGCTGAAAAATGGGGGGTCAGGGAAATAAAAAGGCATGGATACATGAATGACGCGATCGGCGGCAAAGAAGAAGTAAGCGCGCTCGCACGCGGTCTGGCGCTCCTCAAGGTGATAGGGATGGCGCCAGCGGCCATCGGCAACAGGGAACTGGCGGATGCCACGGGCATCCCCAAGGCGACGGTGTCGCGCCTCACCGCCACGCTGGTGGGCGCGGGCTACCTGCGCCAGTCGGAAGACAGCGAGCGCTTCAGCCTCGGCCCCGCACTGCTCGACATGAGCAGCCGCTACCTGCGCAATTTCGACCTGCGGACCATGGCGCGGCCCTATCTGGGGGAGTTGTCGGAGTCGGCCGGCGTGAGCGTGCACCTGACGGTGCGCGACGAGCTCGACATGCTGGTCATCGACTCGCTGCGGCCGCGCTCGGTGGTGATCAGCTCGCGCATCGACGTGGGCACGCGCATGACCATCGCCACCTCCGCGGCCGGCCGGGCCTTCCTGGCCGCGCTGCCCGAGCCCGAGCAGGCGGTGCTGCTGGAGCAGATCCGCCTGGAAAGCGGGGAGAACTGGGGCGCCATCGAGCCGCGCCTGATGGCCGGGCTCGACGAGTACGCGCAGCACGGCTACTGCGGCTCCTTCGGCGACTGGAACCCGCACATCCACGCCCTCGGCTTCGCGCTGGAAGGCCCCCGGGGCGAGCGCTACGCCGTGAGTTGCGGCGGGCCGGCCTACCTGCTGCCGAAGGACGCGATGGTCTCGCGCATCGTGCCGATCCTGCTGGAGACGGCGCAGCGCATCGCCGGCGAGGCCGGCACGCTGAACCTGGACTGAAAAAAGAGCGCTGCAGTGCGCGGGGCACCGCGGAACCGGCTTTGCCGGGCCGCAGGTGCCGCCCCCGGTAGGGGGTTGGAGGAGCGACACGAAGTGCGCGCAGCCTGGGGGCGAGCTTTATACAGCGGCTTCCAGGCCGTTGCGGAAGTGCTCCTGCATGCGCGCCATCGCCGCCTCGGCGTCGCGCGCCTCGATGGCCGCCATCACCGCGCGGTGCTCGGCCAGCGACTCGCCGATGCGCCCGGCCTTCAGCAGCGAGTTGTGCCGGTTGAGCTTCATCACCTTGCGCAGGTCGGCCACCATCTGGTCGCGCCACTTGTTGTTGGCAATGGCCAGCAGGCACATGTGAAAGCGCTCGTTCACCGCGAAGAAGTGCTCGCGGTCTTCCGGCGTGGCCGCGGCCTCGAGCTCGGCGTGCAACGCCTTCAGCTCGGTGCGCTGCGCGTCGGTGGCGCGCTCGGCGACCACGCCGGCGGCATCGCTCTCCAGCAGCGAGAGCAGGTGGTACACGTCGGCCAGGTCCTGCTCCGACACCTCGGTCACGTAGGCGCCGCGGCGCACCTTCATCGTCACCAGCCCTTCGGCCGCCAGCACCTTCAGCGCTTCGCGCAGGGGGGTGCGGCTGATGCCGTATTCCTCGGCCAGCTTGAGTTCGTCGATCCAGCTGCCGGGCTCCAGCTCGCGGCGGAAGATCCGCTGGCGCAGCAGCTCGGCCACCTCTTCATAGAGGGCGCGGGGAGTGAGGGTGACGGCGGACATGGGCCGGACTGTACTGCAAAAAAGCTGTTTGAATTAATAATTACGGATGGAGTAGACTCGCGCCCGGCTTGCAAATCCGTGCGAGCGAATTTGCGAAATACCTTGCAGACCCTGCGAACGGCCCCCTTCATGAGCAGCACACCAGCACCCACCTTCAAGCCCGCCGACCTCGAGGCCTGGGCCAAGTCCGCGGCCAAGTCCGCGCCCGGTGGCGACGTGAACGCGCTGAACTGGATCACGCCCGACGGCATCAGCGTGAAGCCGCTGTACACCGCGGCCGACCTGCAGGGCCTGAAGTACACCGACACGCTGCCCGGCTTCGAGCCCTACCTGCGCGGCCCGCAGGCCACCATGTACGCGGTGCGCCCCTGGACCATCCGCCAGTACGCGGGCTTTTCCACGGCGGAAGAGTCGAACGCCTTCTATCGCAAGGCGCTGGCCGCCGGCGGGCAGGGCGTGAGCGTGGCCTTCGACCTGGCCACCCACCGCGGCTACGACAGCGACCACCCGCGCGTGACCGGCGACGTCGGCAAGGCCGGCGTGGCCATCGACTCGGTGGAAGACATGAAGATCCTGTTCGACCAGATCCCGCTGGACAAGGTCTCCGTGTCGATGACGATGAACGGCGCCGTGCTGCCGGTGCTCGCGGGCTACGTGGTCGCGGCGGAAGAGCAGGGCGTGTCGCAGGAGCTGCTGAGCGGAACCATCCAGAACGACATCCTCAAGGAGTTCATGGTCCGCAACACGTACATCTTTCCGCCGGCGCCGAGCATGCGGATCATCGGCGACATCATCGAGTACACGGCGCAGAAGATGCCCAAGTTCAACTCGATTTCCATCAGCGGCTATCACATGCAGGAGGCCGGCGCCAACCAGGCGCTGGAGCTGGCCTTCACGCTGGCCGACGGCAAGGAATACGTGAAAACCGCGCTGGCCAAGGGGCTCGACGTCGACGGCTTCGCCGGGCGGCTGAGCTTCTTCTGGGCCATCGGCATGAACTTCTACCTCGAGGTGGCCAAGATGCGCGCGGCGCGCTTGCTGTGGTGCCGCATCATGAAGGAGTTCGAGCCCAGGAACCCCAAGAGCCTGATGCTGCGCACGCACTGCCAGACCTCGGGCTGGAGCCTCACCGAGCAGGACCCGTACAACAACGTGGTGCGCACCACCATCGAGGCCATGGCCGCGGTGTTCGGCGGCACGCAGAGCCTGCACACCAACGCGCTCGACGAAGCCATTGCGCTGCCCACCGAGTTCAGCTCGCGCATCGCACGCAACACGCAGCTCATCATCCAGGAAGAAACCCACATCACCAACGTGATCGACCCCTGGGCCGGCAGCTACATGATGGAGAAGCTCACGCAGGACATGGCCGACGCGGCCTGGACCATCATCGAAGAGGTCGAGGCCATGGGCGGCATGACCAAGGCGGTGGACAGCGGCTGGGCCAAACTGAAGATCGAGGCCGCCGCCGCGGAGAAGCAGGCGCGCATCGACTCCGGCAAGGACGTGATCGTGGGCGTCAACAAGTACAAGCTGAAGACCGAGGACGCGATCGACAGCCTCTCCATCGACAACGTGAAGGTGCGCGACCAGCAGGTGGCGCGGCTGCAGGCCATTCGCGCCTCGCGCGACAGCACCAAGGTGCAGGCCGCGCTCGACGCGCTGACCGACGCCGCCGAGAACAACACCGGCAACCTGCTGGCGCTGAGCATCGACGCGGTACGCTTGCGCGCCACGGTCGGGGAAATTTCTGACGCGCTCGAAAAGTCTTTCGGCCGCCACCGCGCCGACACGCAGAAGGTGACCGGCGTGTACGCCGCGGCGTACGACTCGGCGGAAGGCTGGGAAGCGCTGAAGACCGAAATCAACGCCTTCGCCGAAGCGCAGGGCCGCCGCCCGCGCGTGATGATTTCCAAGCTCGGGCAGGACGGCCACGACCGCGGCGCCAAGGTGGTGGCCACGGCCTTCGCCGACCTGGGCTTCGACGTGGACATGGGCCCGCTCTTTCAGACGCCCGAAGAATGCGCGCGCCAGGCCATCGAGAACGACGTGCATGCCGTGGGCGTGAGCACGCTCGCCGCCGGCCACAAGACGCTGGTGCCGGCCATCATCGAGGAGCTGAAGAAGCAGGGCGCGGACGACATCATCGTGTTCGTCGGCGGCGTGATTCCGCGGCAGGACTACGACTTCCTGTACGAGGCCGGCGTCAAGGGCATCTACGGGCCGGGCACGCCCATTCCGGCCAGCGCCAAGGACGTGCTGGAGCAGATTCGCGCGGCCGTCGCGGCCTGAACCGAAGCACCGACGTGAGCGATCTCTTGTCGCGGCTGTCGCTGCAGCCGGTGGATTCCAGCGATTTCGAGGCCATGCTGGCCCTGCGCGTCGACGCGATGCGCCCGAGCCTGGAGCGCGTGGGCCGCTTCGACCCCGAGCGTTCGCGCGAACGGCTGAGCGCGGGCTTCGTGGTGCCGTTCATGCACCACATCGTGCTCGACGGCGACCAGCGCGTGGGCTTCGTCACGCTCAAGCCGGAAGGCGCCGATGCGCTGCGGCTGGACCACCTCTACCTGCGCACCGGCTTCCAGGGGCTGGGCATCGGCGAATGGGTGCTGCGCTGGGCCAAGGCGCAGGCGCGCGAGCAGCAGCGCGACATCGCGCTCACCGCGCTCGTGAAAAGCGACGCCAACCGCTTCTACCTGCGGCACGGCTTCGTGCTCGAGGGCGAGGAGGGCGTCGACCTGCATTACCGCTGGCGCGTGGCGTCGGAGGCGGCGTGCTGAACACGGTGCAGGGGCTCGAACAGGCGCTCGCAGGCACCGAGGGAATGCCGCAGCGCCGCGCCATCGCCAAGGCGATCACGCTGCTCGAATCCACACGCGCCGACCACCGCACGCAGGCGGACGAGCTGCTCACCGCGCTGCTGCCGCGCACCGGTAATTCGTTTCGCCTGGGCATCTCGGGCGTGCCGGGTGTGGGCAAGTCGACCTTCATCGAAACCCTCGGGCTGCTGCTGATCGACAAGGGGCACCGCGTGGCGGTGCTGACCATCGACCCTTCTTCGACCGTATCGGGCGGCTCCATCCTCGGGGACAAGACGCGCATGGAGCGGCTGTCGGTGCACGAGCGCGCCTACATCCGGCCGAGCCCTTCGAGCGGCACGCTGGGCGGCGTGGCCGAGAAGACGCGCGAGGCCATGCTGGTGTGCGAGGCCGCGGGCTACGACGTGGTCATCGTCGAGACCGTGGGCGTGGGCCAGAGCGAGACGGCCGTGTCGGGCATGACGGACATGTTCGTGCTGATGCAGCTGCCCAACGCCGGCGACGACCTGCAAGCCATCAAGAAGGGCGTGATGGAAATCGCCGACCTCGTGGTCATCAACAAGGCCGACATCGACAAGGACGCGGCGACGCGCGCGCAGGCGCAGATCACCTCGGCCCTGCGCCTGTTCGGCCACCAGGGCAACCCCGAGCACGCGCACGCGGTGCACGACGCGCACAGCGGCGCGCAGGTGCGCTTCTGGCTGCCCAGGGTGCTGCAGCTCAGCGCGCTCGCGGGCACCGGGGTGGACGCCTTCTGGGACGCCGTGAGCCAGTTCAGGCAACTGCAGACCGCCAACGGCAAGCTCGCCACGCGCCGCGAAAGGCAGGCCACCGCCTGGATGTGGGAGCGCATCGACGCCGGGCTCAAGCAGGCCTTCAAACATCACCCGCAGGTGCGCGAGCTGCTGCCGCAGCTCACGCAGCAGGTGGCGCAGGGCAGCCTGCCGGCCTCGACGGCGGCGCGCAGCCTGCTGGCGGCGGCGGCCATCACCGCGCGCCCCTGAACGCCCCGGGCCGCACAGCTCAGCACAACACAGCACATCGCACAGCAATTCAGGACCACAGCTTCGGAACACACCATGCAAGAACTGATTGAACAACTCGAACAGCGCCGCGCCAAGGCGCGCCTCGGCGGCGGGCAGAAGCGCATCGACGCGCAGCATGCCAAGGGCAAGCTCACCGCGCGCGAGCGCATCGAGCTGCTGCTGGACGACAACACCTTCGAAGAATGGGATATGTTCGTCGAGCACCGCTCGGTCGACTTCGGCATGGCCGAGCAGAAGATTCCGGGCGACGGCGTGGTCACGGGCTACGGCATGATCAACGGCCGCCTGGTGTTCGTGTTCAGCCAGGACTTCACCGTCTTCGGCGGCGCGCTCAGCGAGGCGCACGCCGAAAAGATCTGCAAGGTGATGGACCAGGCCATGAAGGTCGGCGCGCCGGTCATCGGGCTGAACGATTCGGGCGGCGCCCGCATCCAGGAAGGCGTGGCCTCGCTGGGCGGCTATGCCGACGTGTTCCAGCGCAACGTGATGGCCTCGGGCGTGGTCCCGCAGATCAGCATGGTGATGGGCCCGTGCGCGGGCGGCGCGGTGTACTCGCCGGCCATGACCGACTTCATCTTCATGGTGAAGGACAGCAGCTACATGTTCGTCACCGGCCCCGACGTGGTGAAGACCGTGACGCACGAGAGCGTGACGGCCGAGGAGCTGGGCGGCGCCATCACCCACACCACGCGCAGCGGCGTGGCCGACATGGCGTTCGAGAACGACGTCGAGGCGCTCATGATGCTGCGCCGCCTGTACAACTACCTGCCGCTGAACAACCGCGAGAAGCCGCCCGTGCGCCTGGGCAACAACGGCCAGGGCGACCCGGCCGACCGGCCCGACTACTCGCTGGACACGCTGGTGCCCGACAACCCGAACAAGCCCTACGACATCAAGGAACTGATCCTGAAGGTGGTGGACGACGGCGACTTCTTCGAGCTGCAGCCCGACTACGCGAAGAACATCGTGATCGGCTTCGCGCGCATGGAAGGCCAGACCATCGGCATCGTGGCCAACCAGCCTCTGGTGCTGGCCGGTTGCCTGGACATCAAGAGCAGCATCAAGGCGGCGCGCTTCGTGCGCTTTTGCGATGCCTTCAACATTCCGGTGGTCACCTTTGTCGACGTGCCCGGCTTCATGCCCGGCACGGGGCAGGAGTACGGCGGCATCATCAAGCACGGCGCCAAGCTGCTCTACGCCTACGCGGAGTGCACGGTGCCGAAGATCACCGTCATCACGCGCAAGGCCTACGGCGGCGCGTACGACGTGATGGCCTCCAAGCACCTGCGCGGCGACGTCAACCTGGCCTGGCCGCGCGCCGAGATCGCGGTGATGGGCGCCAAGGGCGCGGTGGAAATCATCTTCCGCGAAGACAAGAACGACCCCGAGAAGCTGGCCGCCCGCGAAGCCGAATACAAGGCGCGCTTCGCCAACCCGTACGTGGCCAGCGCCCGCGGCTACATCGACGACGTGATCCTGCCGCACGAGACACGCAAGCGCATCTGCCGCTCGCTGGTGATGCTGCGCGAGAAGAAGCTCGAGAACCCGTGGCGCAAGCACGGCAACATCCCGCTCTGAGCGGCACGGAGAAGAAGAACATGTTCAAGAAGATCCTGATTGCCAACCGCGGCGAGATCGCCTGCCGCGTGATCCAGACGGCCAAGAAGATGGGCATCCTGACCGTCGCCGTCTACTCCGACGCCGACAAGGAAGCCCGCCACGTCGAGCTGGCCGACGAGGCCGTGCACATCGGCGCCGCGCCCAGCCGCGACAGCTACCTGCAGGCCGACCGCATCATCGCGGCCTGCAAGAAGACCGGCGCCGAGGCCGTGCACCCCGGCTACGGCTTCCTGTCGGAGAACGAAGCCTTCGCGCGCAAGGTCGAGGAAGAGGGCATCGCCTTTATCGGCCCGAAGCACTATTCGATCGCGGCGATGGGCGACAAGATCGCCTCGAAGAAGCTCGCGAACGAAGCCAAGGTCAACACCATTCCGGGCTGGAACGACGCCATCGAGACGGCCGAGCGCGCCGTGGAGATTGCCAACGACATCGGCTACCCCGTGATGATCAAGGCCTCCGCCGGCGGCGGCGGCAAGGGCCTGCGCGTGGCCTTCAACGACAAGGAAGCCTTCGAGGGCTTCACCTCGTGCCGCAACGAGGCGCGCAACAGCTTCGGCGACGACCGCGTGTTCATCGAGAAGTTCGTCGAGGAGCCGCGCCACATCGAGATCCAGGTGCTGGGCGACTCGCACGGCAACGTCATCTACCTGAACGAGCGCGAGTGCTCCATCCAGCGGCGCCACCAGAAGGTGATCGAGGAGGCGCCTTCGCCCTTCATCACCGACGCCACGCGCAAGGCGATGGGCGCGCAGGCGGTGCAGCTGGCCAAGGCCGTGAACTACCAGAGCGCAGGCACGGTGGAGTTCGTGGTCGGCAAGGACCAGAGCTTCTACTTCCTGGAGATGAACACGCGCCTGCAGGTGGAGCACCCGGTGACGGAATGCATCACCGGGCTGGACCTGGTGGAGCTGATGATCCGCGTGGCCGCCGGCGAGCCGCTGCCCCTCACGCAGGAGCAGGTGAAGCGCGACGGCTGGGCCATCGAGTGCCGCATCAACGCCGAAGACCCGTTCCGCAACTTCCTGCCTTCGACCGGCCGGCTGGTGAAGTTCCAGCCGCCCGCGCAGACCATGTTCGCCAGCGACACCGAGCACCTGAACGGCGTGCGCGTGGACACGGGCGTGTACGACGGCGGCGAGATCCCGATGTACTACGACTCGATGATCGCCAAGCTCATCGTGCACGGCAAGGACCGCAACCACGCCATCGCCCGCATGCGCGAGGCGCTGAACGGCTTCGTGATTCGCGGCATCAGCAGCAACATTCCGTTCCAGGCGGCGCTGCTGGCGCACCCGAAGTTCGTGGCGGGCGACTTCAACACCGGCTTCATCGCCGAGCACTACGGCAAGGGCTTCCACGCGGAAGACGTGCCGCATGCCGACCCGTCGTTCCTCGTCGCGCTGGCCGCGTACGTGCACCGGCGCTACCGCGCGCGCGCCTCGGGCATCAGCGGGCAGCTGGAAGGCCACGGCGTGAAGGTGGGCGAGCAGTTCGTCGTGGTCGAGCTGGGGCCTGAAGGCAAGCATGTGCACCACCCGGTGTCGGTCACCGACTTCCACGGAAAGACCGGCGCGAGCGCGGTGGCCGTGGGCGGCAAGAGCTACAAGATCGACAGCGGCTTCGCGCTGGGCGCCATTCGCGTGACGGGCATGGTCAACGACAAGCCCTTCACCGCGCAGGTGGAGCGCGGCGCGGGCAAGAACCCGCTGGCGCTGCGCGTGTCGCACGACGGCACGCAGATCGAGGCGACGGTGCTGTCGCCGCTGGGCGCGCGGCTGCTGGAGCTGATGCCCTACAAGGCACCGCCCGACCTGAGCAAGTTCCTGATGTCGCCGATGCCGGGCCTGCTGGTCGAGGTGTCGGTGCAACCGGGGCAGCAGGTGCAGGCCGGCGAGAAGCTCGCGGTGATCGAGGCGATGAAGATGGAGAACGTGCTGTTCGCCACGCAGGACGGGGTGGTCGGCAAGATTTCGGCCAACAAGGGCGAATCGCTGGCGGTGGACCAGATCATCATGGAGTTCAACTGATGGGGGCCAACGACCTGCAACAGGCAATCACGCTGCACCGGCCCGCAAAGCCGTTAGAGCCCGCGACTCCCCAGGCCGACGTGCGCTGGTCCGTCGAGGCCATCCAGGCGCTGCTCGACAAGCCCTTCATGGAACTGCTGTTCGAGGCGCAGACCGTGCACCGCGAGCACTTTCCGGCGGGCGACATCGAGCTGGCCACGCTGCTGTCGGTGAAGACCGGCGGCTGCCCCGAGAACTGCGGCTACTGCCCGCAGTCGGCCGAATTCGACACCGGCGTGAAGGCGCAGAAGCTCATGGAGGTCGACGAGGTGGTGCGCGCCGCGCAGGCCGCGAAAGACGCGGGCGCCACGCGCTTCTGCATGGGCGCCGCCTGGCGCGCGCCGAAAGACCGCGACGTGGAAAAGGTGGCCGTGCTGGTCGAGGCCGTGAAGGGCCTCGGCATGCAGACCTGCGCCACGCTGGGCATGCTGCAGCCGCACCATGCGCAGCAGCTGAAGGCCGCGGGCCTGGACTACTACAACCACAACCTCGACACCGCGCCCGAGTACTACACCGACGTGGTCGACACGCGCACCTACCAGGACCGGCTCGACACGCTGGCCCACGTGCGCAGCGCCGGCATCAGCGTGTGCTGCGGCGGCATCGTGGGCATGGGCGAGGCGCCGGTGCACCGCGCGGGGCTGATCGCTCAGCTGGCCAACCTGAACCCGTACCCGGAGTCGGTGCCCATCAACAGCCTGGTGCGCGTGCCCGGCACGCCGCTGGCCGACTCGGAGCCGGTCGACCCCTTCGACTTCGTGCGCATGATCGCGGTCGCGCGCATCACCATGCCGACCGCGCGCGTGCGGCTGTCGGCCGGGCGCCAGCAGCTGGGCGATGCGCTGCAGGCGCTGTGCTTCATGGCCGGCGCGAATTCGATCTTCTACGGCGACAAGCTGCTGGTGACGGGCAACCCCGATGTCGAGGCCGACACGGTGCTGCTGCGCAAGCTCGGCCTCGGCGCGCGCCAGGTGCAGGAAACAAGCGAGGAAGGTTGCGCCGCATGACCACCACGACGACCACGACCAACACCATCCGTCCTTTCAAGGTGCTGGGCATCCAGCAGATCGCCATCGGCGGCCCCGACAAGCTGCGCTTGCAGACGCTGTGGGTCGACATGCTGGGGCTCGAGGTCACGGGCACCTTCAAGAGCGAGCGCGAGAACGTCGACGAGGACATCTGCGCGATGGGCGTGGGCCCGTTCAAGGTCGAGGTCGACCTGATGCAGCCGCTGGACCCCGAGAAGAAGCCGGCCGTGCACACCACGCCGCTGAACCACGTGGGCCTGTGGATCGACGACCTGCCCAAGGCCGTGGAATGGCTCACGGCGCAAGGCGTGCGCTTTGCGCCGGGCGGCATCCGCAAGGGCGCGGCGGGCTTCGACATCTGCTTCCTGCACCCGAAGGCGAACGACGAGTTCCCGATTGCGGGCGAGGGCGTGCTGATCGAGATGGTGCAGGCGCCGCCGGAAGTCGTTGCGGCGTTCAGCGCGTTCGGCGCGTCCGCCGCGTCCGCCACGTCCGCAACTACGCGTTGAGCACCTTGCGGATCGGCGGCCTCACGTCGGAGCGCTGCGGCGGCAGCATGGCCTGGTGCTCGCGCGCCGGGTTCAGGATGATCGAGGTGGCCGTCTCGGTGAGGATGCAGAACTTGGTGACCACCGCGTCGAGGTGGCTCACGTCGATGACCGCGATTTCCAGCACCCAGCTGTCTTCGCCGGTCACGTTGTAGGCATTGACGCACTCGGGCGTGTCCTGCACCAGCTTCACGACCAGGTCGTAGTCGGCGCGGCCGACGCGGATGATGGCGCGGATGCCGTAGCCCAGCTTGCCCAGGTTGACGGTGGCGCGGTAGCCGCTGATGACGCCGGCCGCCTCCAGCTTCTTCACGCGCTCGGTCACGGCCGGCTGGCTCAGGTGCACGCGGCGGCCGAGCTCGGCCATCGAGAGGCGCGCGTCGGCCTGCAACTCGGCGAGGATGCGGGTGTCGTGCGCGTCCAGCGCGGGGTTCAAGGCGAAGTCCATGCAAGTCCTTCAAATCGACGGTAGGGCGGTGCAAGAACCATGAAATCTGCATGGCTCGCGGGGGATGGCTTTCATACCATGCTTGCCATGTCGACACTCGTTTCTTCCACCAATGAAGTTTCCGCAGCCCGCCCCGGCTTGCCGCCGCTGCTGTGGCTCTGCCTTGCCGCCACGTGGGTGGTCTGGGGCTCGACCTACCTCGCGATCAAGTACGCGCTGATCAGCTTTCCGCCGTTCCTGCAGATGGGCTCGCGCTTTCTGGTCGCCGGCGTGCTGCTGGCGGTGTGGATGCGCTGGCGCGGCGCGCCGTGGCCCACGCGCGCGCAGTGGCGCAATGCCTTCGTCGTCGGCGCGCTGATGCTGGGCGGCGGCATGGGCGGCACGGCGAACGCCGAGGTGTCGATCGGCTCGGGGCTGGTGGTGGCGTTCATCGCGGTGATTCCGCTGGTGATCGCCTTGCTGAACCTGATCTGGGGCGTGAAGCCGTCGAAGCTGGAGGCCGCGGGCATCGCGCTGGGGCTGGTCGGCGTGCTGATGCTCACGCAGGGCAGCGGCTTCAAATCGTCGCCCGCGGGGCTGGTGGCCATCTGCATCGCCTGCGTGTGCTGGTCGCTCGGCAGCGTGCTGAGCCAGCGCAGCCTGCCGCTGGCGCCTGGCGCGATGGGCTTCGCGAGCGAGATGCTGTGCGGCGGCGTGGTGCTGATGGCGTTGGCCGCGGTGTCCGGCGAAACCATGGGCTGGCCGTTGCAGCCCGAGGCCGTGGTCGCATGGGTCTACCTGGTGGTGTTCGGCTCGCTCATCGCCTTCAACGCCTACATGGTGTTGCTGGCGAAGGCGCCGGCCGCGCTGGCGGCGAGCTACACCTTCGTGAACCCGGTGATCGCGATGCTGCTGGGCGTGTGGATCGCCCACGAGACGGTGACGCGCTTCGAGTGGTACGCCGTGGGCGTGGTGCTGTCGGGGGTGCTGCTGTTGCTCTTCAAGCGCAGGGGCTGAAGGCGCGCTGCCTGCATCAGGCGCCGGGGCGGCGCCACACGGCCAGCGTTGCCGCGAGCAGCCACATGCCCACCGCGCAGCCGCGGTTCATCGCCTTCAGCCCGCGCTGCGACAGGAAGCGCACGGCCTGCGTGCCGGCGCCTGCGTAGGCCAGCATCACGCAGGTGTCGAGCGCCACGAACATCGCGCCGAGCAGCAGATATTGCGAGCCCTGCGGCTTCGAGATGTCGACGAACTGCGGCAGGAAGGCCGCGAAGAACAGCACCGTCTTCGGGTTCGACAGCGCCACGGCCAGGCTGCGCATGAGCGCGATGCGGCCCTGCGGGCGCTCCTGAGACGACGACCTGGCCAGCGCGGTGCGCAGGTCGGCCGCTTCGCTGCGCCACAGCTTCACGCCCAGCCACACCAGGTAGGCCACGCCGGCGACGCGGATCGCGTTGAACAGCCATTCGGACGCCGCGAGCAGCGAGCCCAGGCCGAGCGCGACCACGGCGATCAGCGTGATGCTGCCCAGCGAAGCGCCTGCGATGCCCCAGCTCGCGCGGCGCATGCCGCCCTGGATGCCGTTGGACAGCGCCAGCAGCATCGTCGGCCCCGGGATCAGCGCCAGCGCGAGCGAGGCGGCGACGTAGATCAGCAGGGTGTCGAGCGTCATGGCTTGCGTTGTGGCTTGCGTTGTGGCTTGCGCTATGGCTTGGGCGTCGGCGGGCGCTGCGAGGCGGCGCGGGCCCGCGCCAGGGCCGCTTCGACGATGGAGCGCTTGCGCTCACTGGCGTCTTGCGGTGCTTGCGCCGCGGCGGGCTGTTCTGCCAGCCGGGCGTCGGTGTTGCGGTGCTTGCCGTGCACCTCGTAGCGATGCCGCGCATGGTCGGCCTGCTCGGCGGACCACGCCTGCCAGCCGCTGAGGCCGGGCGTCTCGATCTCGAGCGAGATGCAGTCGACGGGGCACACCGGAATGCACAGCTCGCAGCCGGTGCAGTGCACCTCGATCACCGTGTGCATGCGCTTGTTGATGCCGACGATGGCGTCGGTCGGGCAGGCGTCCAGGCACAGGGTGCAACCGATGCACCAGGCCTCGTCGATGACGGCCATGGCGCGCGGGCCTTCGGTACCGAACTCGGTCCCTAGCGGGACCACGGGGCGCCCGGTGATGAGCGCCAGCCGTTCGATGCCTTGCGCGCCGCCCGGTGGGCACTGGTTGATGCCGGCTTCTTCATTGGCCACGGCCTGCGCGTAGCCTGCGCAGTCCGGGTAGCCGCACCGGGTGCACTGCGTCTGGGGCAGTGCGTTGTTGATGCGTGCGGCGAGTCCGTTCACTGGAGGAGGCGGGCGCGCTTCAGCGCGCGGCGCGGGTGCCGGGCTTCTTGCGGGCGGCGGCTTTTTTGGCGGCCGGTGCAGTCGCTGTGACGGGAGCCGCAGACGCGGCCACGGAGGCGGCCTTTCTGGCCGGCGCCTTCTTGGCGGCGACAGCCGCCGTGCGGCGGGTCGGCTTCACCGTGTCTTCGGCGGCAAGCTCGCCACGGTCGCCGGCGCGGCTCTGCGGCTCGTCGTTGGCGGCGATGAACTTCACCACCTTCGGGTACACCAGCTCGCGCCAGCGGCGGCCGCTGAAGATGCCGTAGTGGCCCGCGCCCTTGACTTCGTAGTGCTCGCGCTTGCTGTCGGAAATGCCGGTGCACAGGCTGTGCGCGGCCTCGGTCTGGCCCGAGCCGGAGATGTCGTCGAGCTCGCCTTCGACGGTGAGCAGGGCGGCGCCGCGAATGTCCTGCGGACGCACGCGTTCCACCTGGCCGTCGGGGTTCTTCACGTCCCACGTGCCGTTGACCAGGTCGAACTCCTGGAACACGGTGCGGATGGTTTCCAGGTAGTAGTCGGCGTCCATGTCGAGCACGGCGTTGTACTCGTCGTAGAACTTGCGGTGGGCCTCGGCGCTGGCGTCGTCGCCCTTGATGAGGTCCTTGAAGTAGTCGTAGTGGCTGGTGGCGTGGCGGTCGGGGTTCATGGCCACGAAGCCGGTGTGCTGCAGGAAGCCGGGGTACACGCGGCGGCCTTCACCCGGGAAGCCTTGCGGCACGCGGTAGATCACGTTGTTCTCGAACCACTCGAAGCTCTTGTTCATCGCGAGGTTGTTCACCGCGGTGGGCGACTTGCGCGCGTCGATGGGGCCGCCCATCATGGTCATGGTCAGCGGCAGCGCTTCGCCGCGGCTGGCCATGAGCGACACGGCCGCCAGCACCGGCACGGTCGGCTGGCACACGCTCACCACGTGGCAGTTGCCGTACTCGGCCTGCAGCAGGCGGATGAACTCCTGCACGTAGTTGATGTAGTCGTCGAGGTGGAACTCGCCTTCGGCCAGCGGCACGAGGCGCGCGTTCTTCCAGTCGGTGATGTAGACCTTGTGGTCCTGCAGCATGGTGCGCACGGTGTCGCGCAGCAGCGTGGCGTAGTGGCCCGACAGGGGCGCCACGATCAGCACCACGGGCTGGCTCTTCAGCGTCTTGAGGATGTGCGGCTCGTCGGTGAAGCGCTTGAAGCGGCGCAGCTCGCAGAAGGGCTTGTCGAGCTCGATGGCTTCCTGGATGACGACGTCTTCGCCGTCGACCTTCACCGACTTGATGTTGAATTCGGGCTTTTCGTAGTCCTTGCCCAGGCGATACAGCAGGTCGTAGCCTGCCGCCATGCGTTGCGCCATGGGCAGCTGGCCCCAGACGGCGCCCTGACCATAGAGTTTGGAGGCTGCCTGGGCGAAGTCCGAGAAGGGCTCCATCAAGGAACGCTGGGCTTCGTAGAGTTGATAGAGCATCGCTGGTCTTGGAGTGGAATGTTGCAGTGCAATATATCAGCGCATTCGCAGCGGTGCAGGGGGCCTAACCCCTATGCCGACGCTGTTGCGCGGCTACTTCTTCCACGGAGCGTGAAGGAATTGCCACGCAGGCGATTCCCTCACACTTTGCTGTCACCTAGATGACTTTGGCGATCGAGGCACACACGTGCTCGATGTTCTTGCTGTTCAGCGCGGCCACGCACATGCGGCCGGTGTCGGTGCCGTACACGCCGAACTCATTGCGCAGGCGCACCATCTGGTCCTTGGTGAGGCCCGAGTAGCTGAACATGCCGATTTGCGTGGTGATGAAGCTCATGTCTTCCTTCACGCCGGCGGCCTTCAGGCCGTCGACCAGCTTCTGGCGCATGGCCTTGATGCGCACGCGCATCTCGCCGAGTTCCTTTTCCCACAGGGCGCGCAGCTCGGGGTTGCCGAGCACCGCGGCCACCACGGCGCCGCCGTGCGTGGGCGGGTTGCTGTAGTTGGTGCGAATGGCGATCTTCAGCTGCGACAGCACGCGGCCGGCTTCTTCCTTGCTCTCGCACAGCACCGACAGGGCACCCACGCGCTCGCCGTACAGGCTGAAGCTCTTGGAGAACGAGGTCGACACGAAGAAGGTCAGGCCCGCTTCGACGAACTTGGCCACCGCGGCGCCGTCTTCCTTCAGGCCGTAGCCGAAGCCTTGATAGGCCATGTCGAGGAAGGGCACGAGGTTCTTCGCCTTGACGGCGGCAACCACCTGGTCCCATTGCTCGGACGTGATGTCGTAGCCGGTCGGGTTGTGGCAGCAGGCGTGCAGCACGACCACGGTGCCCGCGGGCGCCGCGTTCAGGGCGGCGAGCATGCCGTCGAAGTTGATGCCGCGCTTGGCGGCGTCGTAGTAGGGGTAGCTTTCGACTTCGAAGCCGGCGTTGGTGAACAGCGCGCGGTGGTTTTCCCAGCTCGGGTCGCTGATCAGCACCTTGGCGCTGGGGTTGAGCTTCTTCAGGAAGTCGGCGCCGACCTTCAGGCCGCCGGTGCCGCCGATGGCCTGGATGGTGGCCACGCGGCCGGAGGTGACGGGTTCGCTGTCGGCGCCGAAGACCAGCGCCTTCACGGCGTTGTCGTACGCGGCGATGCCGTCGATGGGCAGATAACCACGCGCCGTGGGCGCTTTCATCATGTTCTGCTCGGCCGCCTGCACGCATTCGAGCAGGGGCAGCTTGCCGTTGTCGTCGTAATAGACGCCGACGCCGAGGTTGACCTTCTGGGGGTTGGTGTCGGCGGCAAATTGCTCGTTGAGGCCGAGGATCGGGTCGCGCGGTGCCATTTCGACCGCGGTGAACATAGACATGGAAAGGTCCTTTGGGATGAAAGCTTCGCTGGCAACCGGACTTGCGCTACGCTTTCCGGTTGCCTTGAATTTTACCGGCGTGATCGCCACCTGTCGGGAACAGCCATGCCAGAGAACAACGAAGCCATAGCAGACCTGAAGAAACTGGACCCGATCGGTCCGGCGAAACAGGGCGAATTCATCACCTACCCGGGCTCGCCGTTCGAGCTTTTCCAGCCGTATCCGCCGGCCGGCGACCAGCCCAAGGCGATCGAGGGGCTGGTGGAAGGGGTGATCGACGGCGAGGTGTTCCAGACGCTGCTAGGCGTCACGGGCTCGGGCAAGACCTTCACCATGGCCAACGTGATCGCCCGGCTGGGCCGCCCGGCCATCGTGTTCGCGCCCAACAAGACGCTGGCGGCGCAGCTCTACAGCGAGTTCCGCGAGTTCTTTCCGAAGAACGCCGTCGAGTACTTCGTCAGCTACTACGACTACTACCAGCCCGAGGCCTACGTGCCGCAGCGCGACCTGTTCATCGAGAAGGACTCGTCGATCAACGAGCACATCGAGCAGATGCGCCTGTCGGCCACCAAGAGCGTGCTGGAGCGGCGCGACACGGTCATCGTCGCCACGGTGAGCGCCATCTACGGCATCGGTACGCCCGAGGACTACATGGAGATGCGGCTGATTGCCCGCGTGGGCGACAAGGTGGGCCAGCGCGACCTGATCTCCCGGCTCATCCGCATGCAGTACACGCGCAACGAGCAGGACTTTGCGCGCGGCACCTTCCGCGTGCGGGGCGACACCATCGACGTGTTTCCGGCCGAGCACAGCGAGCTGGCGATCCGCTTCGAGCTGTTCGACGACGAGATCGAGTCGCTGCAGCTGTTCGATCCGCTGACCGGGCGCATCCGCCAGAAGGTGCCGCGCTTCACGGTGTACCCGTCGAGCCACTACGTGACGCCACGCGACAAGGTGCTGGCGGCGGTGGAAACCATCAAGCTGGAGCTGAGCGACCGGCTCAAGGAACTGGTGGGGGCGGGCAAGCTGGTCGAGGCGCAGCGGCTGGAGCAGCGCACGCGTTTCGACCTTGAAATGCTCGCCGAAATCGGCCATTGCAAGGGCATCGAGAACTACACGCGCCACCTGTCGGGCGCCGCGCCCGGCCAGCCGCCGGCCACGCTGACCGACTACATGCCGAAGGACGCGCTGATGTTCCTCGACGAGAGTCACCAGATGATCGGCCAGCTCGGCGGCATGTACAACGGCGACCGGGCGCGCAAGACCACGCTGGTGGAGTACGGCTTTCGCCTGCCGAGCGCGCTGGACAACCGGCCGCTGAAGCTGGAAGAGTTCGAGACGCGCATGCGCCAGTGCATCTTCGTGTCGGCCACGCCGGCGCAGTACGAGAAGGACCACTCCGGCAACGTGGTCGAGCAGCTGGTGCGGCCTACCGGGCTGATCGACCCCGAGGTCGAGGTGCGCCCGGCCACGCACCAGGTGGACGACGTGCTGGGCGAAATCCGGATTCGCGTCGACAAGAACGAGCGCGTGCTCATCACCACGCTGACCAAGCGCATGGCCGAGCAGTTGACCGACTACCTGGGCGACAACGGCGTGAAGGTGCGCTACCTGCACAGCGACGTCGACACCGTGGAGCGGGTGGAAATCTTGCGCGACCTGCGACTGGGCACCTTCGACGTGCTGGTGGGCATCAACCTGCTGCGCGAGGGGCTGGACATTCCCGAGGTGTCACTGGTGGCCATCCTCGATGCGGACAAGGAAGGCTTCCTGCGCGCCGAGCGCTCGCTGATCCAGACCATCGGCCGGGCGGCGCGCAACCTTAACGGCAAGGCCATTCTTTACGCCGACCGGATGACCGAGTCGATGAAGAAGGCCATCGGCGAAACCGAGCGCCGCCGCACCCGGCAGATTGCCCACAACGAGGCCAACGGCATCACGCCGCGCAGCATCGTGAAGCAGGTGCGCGACCTGATCGACGGCGTGTACAGCGAGAAGACCGGCAAGGAAATGGCCAAGCTCGACCTGGAGCGCGCCAAGGTCGAGGACATGAGCGAGAAGGACATCGCCCGCGAAATCAAGCGGCTCGAGAAGCAGATGCTCGAGCACGCGCGCAACCTCGAATTCGAGAAGGCAGCCCGTGTGCGGGACCAGCTGGCGCTGCTGCGGGAGCAGGCTTTCGGGGCGTCCGGCGGTGACAACATCGTTGTTTCGCCTTAGCAGGTCTGCCGTAGGTCAAACGTTCGCTTTCTTCAAGCGAGTCGCGCTGGGGTTTACCCCAGCAGACCTCGGGGGCTTCTGTTATACTTGAGCGAAACAGTCAACAACAAAAAAAGAACTTCGCGATGAAGGACCGACTCCTACCAGCTGGTTCACCAGCGTTCGGGGTCGGGCA
The DNA here is from genome assembly GCF_030317035.1 of Variovorax sp. J22G73. Classification (GTDB taxonomy): domain Bacteria; phylum Pseudomonadota; class Gammaproteobacteria; order Burkholderiales; family Burkholderiaceae_C; genus Variovorax. Next base: position 742,510 of record NZ_JASZYK010000002.1, on the reverse strand, counting down.
GGGCGGAGACGAAGTCACCGCGGTCCAGGACCAAGGTGTCATTTCAACGGTAAGCACTTGAAGGAGCTTGCGATGCGTCTCACTACCAAAGGCCGTTTTGCGGTCACAGCAATGATCGACCTGGCGCTGCGTCAGAACACCGGTCCGGTCACGCTGGCGGCAATCAGCCAACGGCAGCAGATTTCTCTGTCGTACCTCGAACAGCTGTTCGGCAAGTTGCGCCGTCACGAGCTGGTCGAGTCGACCCGCGGCCCCGGCGGCGGCTACAGCCTCGGTCGCAAGGCTGCGGACATCACCGTGGCTGACATCATCGTGTCCGTCGATGAACCCATCGATGCCACCCAGTGCGGCGGCAAGGAAAACTGCCTCGGCGAAGCCGGACGTTGCATGACGCACGAGCTGTGGGCTTCGCTGAACCAGCGCATGGTCGAGTTTCTCGACTCCGTCACGCTGCAGAAGCTGGTCGACGACCAGATCGCCAAGGGCGTGCAGATCGAGAACAAGCCGGTCGTCAAGCGTGCGATCTCGGCCCAGCCGGTCGTCAAGCCGATTCGCGTGAATGCCCCGAATTCGGTGTTCGCGCTCGGAAACGCCTTCGCCAAGTCCTGAGCCCTGTGATTTCCCGGCAGCGCCTTCGGGCGCGGCCACGAGCAGCCCAGATCAAGAACAACCCCCACGCCAGCACGAGCCAGCCATGGACGTAACTCCTCATTTCCCGATCTATCTCGACTACGGCGCGACCACGCCGGTGGACCCCCGTGTGGTCGACGCCATGATTCCCTGGTTGCGCGAGCACTTCGGCAACCCGGCATCGCGCAGCCACGCCTGGGGCTGGGAGGCTGAAGAGGCAGTCGAGAAGGCGCGCGGCCAGGTTGCCGAGCTGATCAATGCCGACCCGCGCGAAATCGTCTGGACGTCGGGCGCCACCGAGTCGATCAACCTCGCCTTGAAGGGCGCGGCCCAGTTCTACAAGGGCAAGGGCAAGCACCTGATCACGCTGAAGACCGAGCACAAGGCCGTGCTCGACACCATGCGCGAGCTCGAGCGCCAAGGCTTCGAAGTGACCTACCTCGACGTCGAGGAAAACGGTCTCGTCGACCTGGAAAAGTTCAAGGCGGCCATCCGCCCCGACACCATCCTGGCCAGCGTGCTGTTCGTGAACAACGAAATTGGCGTGATCCAAGACGTGGTCGCGCTGGGCAATGCCTGTCGCGAAAAGGGCGTGATCTTCCACGTCGATTCGGCACAGGCCACCGGCAAGGTCGACATCGACATCACGAAGCTGCCCATCGACCTGATGAGCCTGGCTTCGCACAAGACCTACGGCCCCAAGGGCATCGGCGCGCTGTACGTGCGCCGCAAGCCGCGCATTCGCCTCGAAGCGCAGATGCACGGCGGTGGCCACGAACGCGGCATGCGTTCGGGCACCTTGCCCACGCACCAGATCGTCGGCATGGGCGAGGCCTACCGCATCGCCAAGCTCGAGATGAAGGACGACATCGCCCACGCGCGTCGCCTGCAGCAACGCCTGCTGGACGGCCTGAAAGATGTCGAGCAAGTGTTCATCAACGGCGACCTCGAACACCGCGTGCCGCACAACCTGAACATGAGCTTCAACTACGTCGAAGGCGAGTCGCTGATCATGGGCATCAAGGGCCTGGCGGTGTCGTCGGGCTCGGCCTGCACCTCGGCCAGCCTGGAACCCAGCTACGTGCTGCGCGCCCTCGGCCGCAGCGACGAGTTGGCGCACAGCAGCCTTCGCATGACCATCGGCCGTTTCACGACCGAAGAAGAAATCGACTACGCCATTTCGACCATCAAGCACAACGTTGCCAAGCTGCGCGAGCTGAGCCCCTTGTGGGAGATGTTCCAGGACGGCGTCGACATCAGCACGATCCAGTGGTCGGCCCACTGACCCCGGCCAGCCCACGGCTCCACGATTGAACAAAGTTTGAGAGGTACACCATGGCATATTCTTCCAAGGTCATCGACCACTACGAAAATCCCCGCAACGTCGGCTCCTTCGAAAAGGGCGACGACTCGGTAGGCACCGGCATGGTCGGCGCGCCGGCCTGCGGCGACGTGATGAAGCTGCAGATCAAGGTCAACCCGGAAACCGGCGTGATCGAAGACGCGCGCTTCAAGACCTACGGTTGCGGCTCGGCCATCGCTTCGTCGTCGCTCGTGACCGAATGGGTCAAGGGCAAGACGCTCGACGAAGCGGCTGCGCTGAAGAACGCGCAAATCGCCGAAGAACTGGCGCTGCCGCCCGTGAAGATCCACTGCTCCATCCTGGCCGAAGACGCGATCAAGGCCGCCGTGAGCGACTACAAGGCCAAGCACGGCGTCAAGACCGAAGCTGCTGCCGAAGCCGTCCACTGACATGGCCGTCACGCTGACCGAAGCCGCTGCGAGACACGTGACCCGCTACCTCGGCAAACGAGGCAAGGGCGTGGGCGTGCGGCTGGGCGTGAAGACCACCGGTTGCTCGGGCCTGGCCTACAAGCTCGAGTACGTGGACGAGTTCACGCCGGAAGACGTGGTGTTCGAAGACCACGGCGTGAAGGTGCTGGTAGACCCGAAGAGCCTGGCCTACATCGACGGCACGCAGCTCGACTTCGTGCGCGAAGGCCTGAACGAAGGCTTCAAGTTCATCAACCCGAACGAACGCGACCGTTGCGGATGCGGCGAGAGTTTTCGCATCTGATGCACCGTCGCTGACCGCGACAACAGCCGCCACCATGTCATGTGCTGGCGGTTTTTTCTTGCCATGAACCTGAACGACACCGACTTTCAACTGTTCGCCGTCCCGGCGACTTTTGCGCAGGACCGCGCCGCGCTCGACGCACGCTGGAAAGAGCTGCAGCGCGAAGCCCACCCCGACCGCTTCGCCGCGCAAGGCGCCGCGGCGCAGCGCGTGGCCATGCAGTGGTCGGTGCGCATCAACGAGGCCTACCAGCGGTTGAAGGACCCGGTTCGCCGCGCCAGCTACATCTGCGAACTGCACGACGCGCCGGTCAACGCCGAGAACAACACGGCGATGCCGCCGGAGTTCCTCATGCAGCAGATGGAATGGCGCGAGTCGCTCGACGAGGTCGGTGACCTGCACGCGCTCGAGAAGCTCCAGCAGGAAGTCGAGGCTGGCCGGGCACGCGCGCTGTCGTCGCTCGACTGGCTGATCGACGAGAAGGGCGACTACCCGGCCGCCGCGCAGCAGGTGAGAGCCCTCATGTTCATTGAGCGCTTCGGACAGGACGTCGAAGCCAAATTCGATCAGTTGGGACAATAGCGGCATGGCTCTTCTTCAGATTTCCGAACCCGGCCAGGCGCCCGACCCGCATCAGCGCCGCATTGCCGTGGGCATCGACCTTGGCACCACGCATTCGCTGGTGGCCTCCGTGCGCAACGGCGTGGCCGAGTGCCTGCCCGACGACCAGGGCCGCGTGCTGCTGCCTTCGGCCGTGCGCTACCTCGAGAGCGACCGCCGCCAGATCGGCTTCGACGCCCTGGCCGCGCGCGCGCAGGACCCGGCGAACACCATCACTTCGGTGAAGCGGCTCATGGGCCGCGGCCTGGCCGACATTGCGAACCGCGACGCCATGTCGTACCGCATCGGCAGCAGCGACGGTGGCATGGTGCAGGTGCATACGCTGGCAGGCGAGAAGTCGCCGGTCGAGATCAGCGCAGAGATCCTGGCCACGCTGCGCTACCGCGCGCAAGACACCTTCGACGACGACGAGCTCTATGGTGCCGTCATCACCGTGCCCGCGTACTTCGACGAGGGCCAGCGCCAGGCGACCAAGGACGCCGCGCAGCTTGCCGGCCTCAACGTGCTGCGCCTGATCAGCGAACCCACGGCCGCGGCCATCGCCTACGGCCTGGACAACGCCAGCGAAGGCGTCTACGCGGTCTATGACCTCGGCGGCGGCACCTTCGACATCTCGATCCTGCGGCTCACGCAGGGCGTGTTCGAGGTGATCGCGACGGGCGGTGACTCGGCACTGGGTGGTGACGACTACGACCACGCGCTGGCCGACTTCGTGCGCGAGCAAAAGGGCCTGCAGGCCGGCAGCGACGCCGACAAGGCCGCGTTGCTGGTCGCCGCGCGGGCGGCCAAGGAAGCGCTGACCGAATCGGCATCGACGGTGTTCAGCGCGAACGTCGCGGGTGAACCCGTCAGCTTCGATCTGGCCCGCGAGCAGTTCTACACTGCCACCAAGCCTCTCACCGACCGCACCATCGCCGCCGTGCGCAAGGCACTGCGCGATGCCAAGCTCAAGCCCGACGACCTGCAGGGCATCGTGCTTGTCGGCGGTTCCACGCGCATGCCGCAGGTGCGCCGTGCGGTGGCCGAGTTCTTCGGCCGCGAACCGCTGGTCAACCTGAACCCCGATGAAGTCGTGGCGCTCGGCGCGGCCATCCAGGCGAACCAGCTGGCCGGCAACAACGGCGCGGGCGAGCTGCTGCTGCTCGACGTGATTCCGTTGTCGCTCGGCATCGAGACCATGGGCGGGCTGGTCGAGCGCATCGTGCCGCGCAACCAGACCATTCCCACCGCGATGGCGCAAGACTTCACGACCTACAAGGACGGCCAGACCGCGCTGGCGCTGCATGTGGTGCAAGGTGAGCGCGACCTCGTGTCCGACTGCCGCAGCCTCGCACGCTTCACGCTGCGCGGCATTCCGCCGATGGCGGCCGGCGCTGCGCGCATTCGCGTCACCTTCACCGTCGACGCCGATGGCCTGCTGAGCGTGAGTGCGAAGGAGCAGGGCAGCGGCGTCGAGGCAAGCGTGGCAGTCAAGCCGTCGTATGGCCTGTCGGACGACCAGATCGCGACCATGCTGCAGGAGAGCTTCTCCACCGCGCAGCAAGACATGAAGACCCGCGCGTCGGTCGAGGCGCGCGTGGACGCCGACCGCATGCTGCTCGCCACGCAAAGCGCGCTTGACGCCGATGGTGACCTGCTGAACGACGAGGAGCGCAGCGTGATCGATGCATCGATGGCACAACTGCGCGAAGCCGCCAAGGCCAGCGACGAAGCCGCCGCCATCGAGGCCGCCACCAAGAAGCTCGCCGACGACACCGAGGCCTTTGCCGCCCAGCGCATGAACGCGGGCATTGCGCGCGCGCTTGCCGGTCGCAAGGTCGAATCTCTCTAGAACAACAACATGCCCACGATCAAGATCTACCCGCATCCCGAGTACTGCCCGCAGGGCGCCGAAATTACCGCGCCCGCCGGCACCTCGATCTGCGAGGCGCTGCTCGACAACCACATCAACATCGAGCATGCGTGCGAGATGAGCTGCGCCTGCACCACGTGCCACGTCATCGTGCGCGAGGGCTTCAATTCGCTCAACGAAGCGGAAGAGGGCGAGGAAGACCTGCTCGACCGCGCCTGGGGCCTGGAGCCGCAGTCGCGCCTGAGTTGCCAATCGATCCTGGCGCAGGAGAATGTGACCATCGAGATTCCGAAGTACTCGATCAACCACGCCAAGGAAAACCACTGATGTCCAGACTCATCGTTCTCGATACCGAAACCACCGGCCTCTCCGCGGAGAACGGCGATCGCGTCATCGAGCTCGGCTGCGTGGAGCTGTTCAACCGCAAGCTCACCGGCAACGACCTGCACATCTATTTCAACCCCGAGCGCGAGAGCCATGAAGACGCGCTGAAGGTCCACGGGCTGACCACCGACTTCCTGCGCGACAAGCCGAAGTTCGCGACGCTGGGCAACGACATCATCGAGTACCTGCGCGGCGCCGAGTTGATCATTCACAACGCGGCCTTCGACGTCGGCTTTCTCAACAAGGAATTCGAGCGAGCCGGCCTGCCGCCGCTGCGCACCTTCGTCAGCGAAGTGACCGACACGCTGGCCATGGCGAAGCTTGTGTACCCGGGCAAGCGCAATTCGCTGGATGCACTGTGCGATCGCTTCGGTGTCGACCGTTCGAACCGCACCTTCCACGGCGCCAAGCTCGATGCGCAGTTGCTGGCCGATGTCTACATCAACCTCACGCGCGGACAGGACGCGCTGCTGATCGACGTGGCTTCCAACGAGCCGGCGCAGGGGACGACCATCGTGGCTGTCGACCTGAGCCAGTTCGAGTTGCCGGTGATCGTTGCGGGTGAGCAGGAGCTGTCCGCGCACGAAGCTGTTTTGACGCAACTTGATAAATCTAGTGGTGGTCGCACGCTGTTTCGTCAAAACAGCGAAAAAGCTGTGGCATAATCTGAGGCTTCGCACAACGCGATACGTGTTCAAGACACTGAACTCAAAAGCAGTGTCTCAGGGCGGTTAGCTCAGGGGTAGAGCACAGCATTCACACTGCTGGGGTCGGAGGTTCGAAACCTCCACCGCCCACCAAATAGAAAAAGCGACTTGGACTTCCAAGTCGCTTTTTTCTTGCCCGTCTGGTTTTGAGTTTGCCCATTTCGCCTTGACGGAGCTGTCGGCTCTCGCCGACGGCAAATGGCGCCAAGAGATGGCGCACCGGTCGCCGCTGAGGTCTAGAACCGAAGCTGCAAAAGGAGCAAGACCATGGCCACCCATCCCGATCTTCCGACCCCCGTCACACCGGACCTGCCTGTCGAACCCGACGAGGGTCCGAACACAGCACCCGACGAGCCCACCGATCCTGAGCCGCCACCCAGCGTGTCCTGAGTGACTGAGCGCAGCGAGCCGCGCTAAGCTCGCGCGATGGATGAAATTGATTGCGCCGTCATCGGCGCCGGAGTGGTGGGCTTGGCTGTCGCGCGTGCTTTGGCGCTCGCGGGCCGGGAGGTGCTGTTGCTCGAATCGGAAGGTGCCATCGGCACTGGGACAAGTTCGCGCAACAGCGAAGTGATTCACGCGGGCATCTACTACCCGCAAGGTTCGCTCAAGGCGAAGCTCTGCGTCGAGGGCAAGCAACTGCTCTACGCCTACGCGGCGGAGCGCGGCGTGCCGCATCGGCGGTGCGGCAAGCTCATCGTCGCCACGTCGCCAGAACAGGCGGCCCAACTCGAAGTGATTCGAACAAAGGCTGCCGCTAATGGTGTCGATGACCTGGAGTTGTTGACTGCGGAGCAGGCCGTCGCCATGGAGCCGCAATTGCAGTGCATGGCGGCGCTTCATTCGCCCAGCACGGGCATCGTCGACAGCCACGCGCTCATGCTGAGCCTGCTCGGCGATCTCGAGAATGCGGGCGGCATGCTCGCGCTGAAATCGCCCATCACGCGCGCTGAATGCGGAGGCAACGGAATCGTCTTGATCGCCGAGGACGGCACGGCGCTGCGCTGCCGCAGCGTGGTGAACGCGGCGGGCTTGGGAGCGCCCGCATTGGCGCGGGGCTTCGAGGGCTTGCCCTCTGCGGCGGTGCCCACTGAGCACTTCGCCAAAGGCAACTACTTCACCCTGTCGGGCCGAGCGCCCTTCAGCCGCCTCGTCTACCCGGTGCCCGAGCCCGGCGGCCTGGGCGTGCACTTGACGATCGACCTTGGCGACCAGGCCAAGTTCGGCCCCGACGTGCAATGGGTCGAATCCGCCGACGACCTCATCGTGGACCCGGCGCGTGGCGACGGCTTCTACGCCGAGGTGCGCAAGTACTGGCCCGCGCTGCCGGACGGCGCGCTGATTCCTGGCTACGCAGGCATGCGACCCAAGATTTCCGGCCCGGGCGAGCCGGCCGCTGACTTCATGATCGATGGACCCGCCTCACATGGCGTGCCGGGCCTGGTCAATCTGTTCGGCATCGAATCGCCGGGGCTCACGAGCAGCCTGGCCATTGCGCGCCACGTCTCGGACCTGCTGGCGCACGCGTGACGCGTGTCCTCTCAAACTCTGCACTTCGTCGTGCATGAGGGTCTTTTGAGCCTGTAACATGACAGCACGCCATATGCTGGCGTGAAGCCGCCGGCGCGGTGCCGGTGTCATCACGGAGGAAAGATTCCAATGAGTGCATCCCAAAATCTTGAAGCAGCAGCCGAAGACATCGCAAGCGACGTGCGCGGCGTGCTGGCCAGCAAGGACCTGGATTCGGTTCCCCACATCAAGGCGCTGCGCCAGCGCATCGACACCAAGCTGGCCATCGCACGCGAACTCGCGGCCGAGAAAAGCAAGCTGGCCGCCAAGAAGGCCCGCGAAGCGGCCAACTCCGCCAACGCCTACGCCCACGACGAACCGTGGCAGATCGCCGGTGCCGCCCTGGCCGTCGGCGTGCTGGTGGGTCTGCTGCTTGGCCGCCGCTGACCTGAACACGCATCGCAGCATCGTTCACCCGAACACCGCGGGAGCCGGCCGATGAGGCTGCTGTCCCTGTTCGGACTGGATGCCCGCATCCGCCGGTTGCGCATCGCCGCGGCCGAAGGCGCCCTGGCGGCCGAAGACCGGGTGCAGTTGCTGCGCATGGCCTGGGAGGACGAGAAGCAGCGCCTGAAGCTGATGCTCCTGCTCGTGGTGGCCGTGCTGGGGCTGACCACGGTCACGGTGGCCTTGCTGTCCGTGGCGGTGGTGGTTCATTTCTGGGAAACGCCTTACCGCATCACGGCCGCATGGTCTGTGGCTGGAGTGTGGGTGGTGCTGTGGCTGGCGGCTGCCGTTGGCTTGCTGCTCACGCTGCGCAACGCTTCCAACAGCTTCGTGCCGGCGCGCGACGAGTTCGGTCGTGACTGGACCTGGGTGCAGGACCAGTTCGGCCTCGGCAAGGATCCGGACCAGGACGACGAGGCGCCTCGTCCGCCGCGGCCCGCCACGCGCGAAGAACTGCTCGCGCGTATGGAGCGTCAGCGCCAGCGCATCGCGACCTTGCAAGGCGGGCGCGAGACGCAGCCGGCGAGCGCCGACGGCACGAGTGGTTCGGGCGAGGCCGAAGCGCCTCCGCCCAACGAATCGGCTGGGGCTGCTGCGCTGCGCATGGCCCGCGCCCACCCGGTGGCCGCAGGTGTCGTGGCTGCGGCCGCCGTCGTGGTGATCCGGCCGAAGCGCCTGCTGCGCCTGGCCGCGTTCCTTGCGCCCATTCTCTGGCGCATGCGCTGAAGAAAAAGCCGGAAAAGGCTCAGGCCTTGCTGCGATCGCGCAGCAGCGCCTGGGCGGCTTCGCGGACCAACCCCGGTCCGCGGTAGATCAGCCCGGTGTAGATCTGCACCACGTCGGCGCCCGCGGCGATCTTGGCCTTGGCATCGGCCGCGCTCAGGATGCCGCCCACTCCGATGATCGGAAATCCCGCACCCAGCGCCGCGCGCAGCTGCGAAATCACGCGGTTGCTCGACTCGCGCACCGGCGCGCCCGAGAGGCCGCCGGCTTCCTCCGCATGGGGCAGGCCCTTCACCGCGTCGCGCGCCAGCGTGGTGTTGGTGGCGATCACGCCGTCCATGCCGTGGCGTTTCAGCGTGGCCGCGATGACCGCGACCTGCGCTTCGTCCAGGTCGGGTGCGATCTTCACGAACAGCGGCGAGCGCTTGTTGTGGCGCGCGGCCAGCGCTTCGCGCCGTTCGGCCACCGCGCCGAGCAGCGCGTCGAGCGCTTCGTCGCTCTGCAGCGAGCGCAGGTTGGCGGTGTTGGGGCTGGAGATGTTGATCGTCACGTAGTCGGCATGCGGGTACACGCCGTCGAGGCAGGCGAGGTAGTCGTCCGTCGCTCGTTCGATTGGGGTAGCGGCGTTCTTGCCGATGTTCAGGCCCAGCAGCATCGGTGGCTTCGCGGTGCCGCCGGTCTTGCGAAAACGTGCCTTCTGCACATTGGCCAGAAAGGCGTCGAGCCCGTCGTTGTTGAAGCCGAGCCGGTTGATGAGCGCGTCGCGCTGCGGCAGCCGGAACATGCGCGGCTTCGCGTTGCCGGGCTGAGCCTTCGGCGTGACCGTGCCGACTTCGACAAAGCCGAAGCCCATGGCGGAAAAGGCGTCGATGCAGCGGGCGTTCTTGTCGAGCCCTGCGGCCAAGCCCACGCGGTTGGGAAAGGTCAGCCCGGCGAGCTGGACCGGATCGCTCACGCGCGGTGACGAATAGGCGCAGGCCAGCGGCGTGTTCTGTGTGCGCGCCAGCCCGTCCAGCGTGATTTCATGGGCGTGCTCGGGGTCGAAACCGAACAGGAACGGGCGGGCGAGGCTGTAGAGCGAGGAGGGCATCAGCAGGGGCATCGGATAATTCTGGACTTCTATGAGCCAAGGATTCTCCGCGATGACCGCATCCGCCTCCCCAACCCCCTCCAACCCACTGTCTCCGCTGTCCCAGGACGAACTCAAGGCCCAGGTCGGCCATGCCGCGCTGGCCTATGTGGTCAAGGGCGAGATCGTCGGCGTGGGCACCGGCTCGACCGTGAACAAGTTCATCGACGCGCTGGCCACCATCAAGGACGAGATCAGGGGCGCCGTCTCCAGTTCGGTGGCCTCCACCGAGCGCCTGCGCGCGCTGGGCATTCCGGTGTTCGACAGCAACGAGGTCGAAGAACTGGCCGTGTACATCGACGGCGCCGACGAGATCGATCACCGCGGCTTCATGGTGAAGGGCGGCGGCGCCGCGCTCACGCGCGAGAAGATCGTGGCGGCGCAGTCGCGCAAGTTCATCTGCATCGCCGATGCGTCCAAGCTGGTCGAGACGCTGGGCGCGTTTCCGCTGCCGGTCGAGGTGATTCCGATGGCCGCGCGCCGCGTGATGCGGCAGTTTGCCGCGCTGGGCGGCATTGCCCAGGTGCGCGAGAAAGACGGTCTGCCGCTGGTGACCGACAACGGCCAGCACATCGTCGACGTGACGGGCCTGCGCATTGCCGAGCCGCTGGCTTTCGAGTCCGAGGTGAGCCAGTGGCCTGGCGTGGTGACTGTCGGCGTCTTCGCGCACCAGAAGGCCGACGTCTGCCTGCTGGGCACCTCGGCGGGCGTGAAGACGCTGAAGTTCGATTGAGTGGTCGCCTGAGTTCATACGGCCGCGAGCGCGGCCGCTTTCAGAACTTGATGCCCGCCGGGTTGCTCGGGCTGGGCTCGCTCGATGGGGCGGGCGGCGCGGACTGTGTGGCCGGCGTTGCGGGGGCGCGTGGCGCGGGCGCCGCCTGTTGCGCGACCAGCGGACGCGCAAGCCCGTTGCGGTAGCCAGCGGGCAGGTTGTTGCTCTTCGGATAACCGGCCGCGTCGAGGTACTGCGACCACTCGGCGTCCGAGAAGCCCTTGAGCTGTTGCGAACCGATGGTCAGCAAGGGTACTGAACCCTGGCCGCTAAGGCGCTGCAGCGCCTCGATGTCTTCGTTGCTCTTGACGGTGCGTTCGTCGAAGGGAACGCCGCGCGTCACGAGCAGCGTGCGGGCGGTGCCGCAGGGCGAGCAGTCTTCACCGGTATAGAGCAGCACGGGGTAGCGCTGGACCACCTGCCGGATCTCGTACGGGAGACCGGCGTTCGCTGGAGAGCCCGGGCCGCCTTGCGCGCCCGAGGCGGGCTCGGTGCTGGCGGTGGGGGCGCGGTCGGAGAAGGTGACCTTGCCGTTCTTGTCCACCTGGCGGTAGACCGGCTGCGCCATGGCGCCCGCGGCCGCCAGTGCCATGACCAGGACAGGGGCGAAGCCGCTCAGGCGATGCAGTGAGAATTTGTAAATCGAATGCATCGCCCGAGTATCGCAAGCTTCAGCGCCGCATCAAGCGGGCTGGGCCTGCGCCATGCCCTGGTGTCGCAGCAGCGCATCAAGCTGCGGCTCGCGGCCGCGGAAGGCCTTGAACGAGTCCATCGCGCTGCGGCTGCCGCCGGCTTCGAGGATGGCCTGGCGGTACTTGCGGCCGGTCTCGATGTTCGGCTCGCCGTCGGCGCCCACGGTTTCCTCGAAGGCCGCGTAGGCGTCGGCGCTCAGCACCTCGGCCCACTTGTAGCTGTAGTAGCCTGCCGCGTAGCCGCCCGAGAAGATGTGGCTGAAGGTGTTCGGCGTGCGGCTGAACGGGGGCGAAGGCATCACCGCCACTTCGGCGCGCACCTTGCCCAGCAGCGCCATCACGTCGCCCGGCTTCGCGTCGGCCGCGTGGTACTCGGTGTGCAGCAGCATGTCGAACAGCGAGAACTCGATCTGGCGCAGCGTTTGCAGCCCGCTCTGGAAGTTCTTGGCGGCCGTCATCTTGTCGAACAGCGCGCGCGGCAGCGGCTCGCCGGTGTCGACATGGGCGGTCATGTGCTTGAGCACGTCCCACTCCCAGCAGAAGTTTTCCATGAACTGGCTCGGCAGCTCGACCGCGTCCCACTCGACACCGCTGATGCCCGAGACGTCGCGCTCGTTCACCTGCGTGAGCATGTGGTGCAGGCCGTGGCCGAACTCGTGGAAGAGGGTGGTCACGTCGTCGTGCGTGAGCAGCGGCGGCTTGCCGTCGACGCCGCTGGCAAAGTTGCACACCAGTTGCGCGATGGGCGTCTGCAGCACGCCGTTGTCGGGGCGCAGCCAGCGGGCGCGCACGTCGTCCATCCAGGCGCCGCCGCGCTTGGCGGCGCGGGCGGAGGGGTCGAGGTAGAACTGGCCGACCTTCTGGACACCTTGAGGTGTCTGGCGCTCGATGCGATAGAACTCGACGCTCGGGTGCCAGGTGGGCGCGCTGTCGCGGCGGATCGCCACTTCGAACAGCGTCTCGACGATCTTGAACAGGCCGGCCATGACCTTGGGCGCGGGGAAGTACTGCTTTACCTCCTGCTCGCTGAAGGCGTAGCGCGCTTCCTTGAGCTTTTCGCCGATGTAGCTCCAGTCCCAGGGCTGCGGGTCGGTGATGCTCAGCTGCTCGGAAGCGAAGACGCGCAGGTCGGCCAGGTCGCGCTCGCCGTAGGGCCTGGCCTTGGTGGCCAGGTCGCGCAGGAACTTGACGACCTGTTCGGGCGATTCCGCCATTTTCGGCACGACCGACAGCTCGCCGAAATTGTTGTAGCCCAGCAGCTTGGCTTCTTCTTCGCGCAGCGCGAGGATCTCGGTGATCAGCGCGGTGTTGTCGAAGGCCGTGTCGCCGAATTCGCTGGCGCGCGTGACGTAGGCGCGGTAGAGCTTTTCGCGCAGCGCGCTGCTCTTGGCGAACTGCATCACGGGCAGGTAGCAGGGCATCTTCAGCGTGAGCTTGTAGCCGTCCTTGCCCTCGGTTTCCGCGGCCGAGCGCGCCGCGCTCACCACGTCCTCGGGCACGCCGTCGAGCTCGCCGAAGGCGGCGTAGTAGGCGAATGCGTCGGTCGCGTCGAGTGCGTTTTCGCTGAACTTCTGGCTCAGCTCGGCCTGGCGCTCCTGGATGTCGGCGAAGCGCTTCTTGGCGTCGCCTTGCAGTTCGGCCCCGCCCAGCACGAAGTTGCGCACCGCATTGCGATGCGCCTGGCGCTGCTCGGCATTGAGCGTGGCCACGTCGATGGCCTTGTACTTGGCGTAGAGGCGCTCGTCGGAGCCCAGGCGGGTCCAGAAGGCGGTGACACGCGGCATCGCTTCGTTGTAGGCGGCGCGCAGCTCGGGCGTATCCGCCACGGCGTTCAGGTGGCCGACGGCGCCCCAGGCGCGGCTGAAGCGTTCGGAGGCCACGTCGAGCACCTTCGAGATGGCATTCCAGTCCGCCGGGAATTCAGGGGCCGTCACGGTCTGCAGCGCGGTTTCCGCATCGGCCAGCAGCGCGTCGACGGCGGGCGCGACGTGCTCGGGCTTGATGCGGTCGAACAGCGGGAGGTCGGTGAAGTCGAGGAGGGGGTTGTTCGTCATGGCCATGAAAGTTACTTGGCGGCGCGTTCGGCCGCTTCAAGGGTGTTGGCGAGCAGCATGGCGCGCGTCATGGGGCCGACGCCGCCGGGCACCGGCGTGATCCAGCCGGCCACTTCCTTCACGCCGTCGAAATCGACGTCGCCGGCCAGCTTGCCGTCGTCCTTGCGGTTCATGCCCACGTCGATCACGACCGCGCCCGGCTTCACCATGTCGGCGGTGAGCAGGTTGCGCTTGCCGACGGCGGCGACGATCACGTCGGCCTGGCGCGTGATGGCGCCCAGGTCTTGCGTGGCGCTGTGGCAGATGGTGACGGTGGCGCTCTTGGCCAGCAGCATCATGGCCATCGGCTTGCCGACGATGTTGCTGCGGCCGATGACCACCGCGTGCTTGCCGCGCAGGTCGTAGCCGATCGACTCGAGCATCTTCATGCAGCCGTGCGGCGTGCAGGGCCAGAAGCCGGGGGCGCCGGTCATCAGCGCGCCGGCGCTGGCCACATGGAAGCCGTCGACGTCTTTTGCGGGCGAGATGGTCTCGATGACCTTCTGGCTGTCCATGTGCTTGGGCAGCGGCAGCTGCACCAGGATGCCGTGCACCTTCGGGTCCTCGTTGAGCGCGCGGATGCGGGCCAGCAGGTCGGCCTCGCTCATGTCGGCGGGGTAGGTTTCCAGCGTGGCCTGCAGGCCGGTCTGGGCGCTGTCGTTGACCTTGTGCTTCGTGTAGACCTGGCTGGCCGGGTCTTCGCCCACGAGGATGATGGAAAGGGCCGGGTTCACGCCCTTGGCCTTGAGCGCGGCGGTGCGGCCGGCGACTTCGGCGCGAATGGTTTTGGCGAGGGCATTGCCGTCGATCAGTTGGGCGGTCATCGGTTTCGATTTTCCAAGTAAAAACGCCCGCTTGCGCAGGCGTGGTGGACATCCATTGCTATCGCGTGGATAGCTTCTAGGCCTTGGCTGCGGGTGCCGCCTGCCCCAGTGCGATCTTCAGCAGATCGGCCACGGTGTTGGCGTTGAGCTTTTCCATGATGTTGGCGCGGTGCGCCTCGACTGTTTTGATGCTGATGCCGAGGTCGTCGGCAATCTGCTTGTTCAGCCGGCCGGCGACGATGCGTTCGAGCACTTGCGCCTCGCGGCCCGTGAGCTTGGACAGCAGCGCGTCGCGGCTGGCCGACTGCTGGTGCTGCGTGAAGGCGCCGCGCGCGTGTTCGAGCATGCGCTCGACCAGCGTGACGAGTTCTTCGTCGTTGAAGGGCTTCTGGATGAAATCCATCGCGCCCTTCTTCATGCTGTCGACTGCCATGGGCACATCGCCGTGGCCGGTGATGACCACGATGGGCAGCGGGGAGCGCCGCTCGATCAGACGATCCTGCAATTCGAGGCCGGTCATGCCGGCCATGCGGATGTCGACGATGAGACACGCGACTTCGCGCGGGTCGTATCGGGAGAGAAAGGATTCGGCGGAATCGAAACAGCGGACTCTGTAGTCCTTGCCTTCGAGCAGCCATTGCAGCGAATCGCGTACGGCTTCGTCGTCATCGACGACATAGACCGTGCCCTTCTTCGGAATCAAACTCATGCAGGTACCTTTGTCTCGTCGCTAGCTACGGAACTGATAGCGTCCAACACCGGAATCCAGAAGGAAAAACGGCATCCGATCACATCCGGACCATTGTAGATGTTCTCCGCCTGCATCCGGCCGCGGTGCGACTCGACGATGGTGCGGCACAGGTTCAGCCCGATGCCCATGCCCTCGGGCTTGGTGGAGAAGAAGGCTTCGTAGAGCCGGTCCATCACTTCGGGGGCCAGGCCCTTGCCGGTGTCCTGCACCGAGAACTCGATGGCGTTGTGCCCTTCGATGACCTTGGGCAGCACCCGCAGCTCGACGCTGCGGCGCGCCAGCGGCCGGTCGGCAATGTCGATGGACTCGGCCGCGTTCTTCAGCAAATTGACCATCACCTGCTCGATCAGGATCGGGTCGACGCGCACCACCGGCAGCCGCGCGGCCACGTAGTGGTTCAGCCGCACGTTGCGCCGGCGCAGCTCGATGCCGGCCAGCTCGACCGCCTCGCTCACCATGGTGGACACGTCGGCCGGGGTGCGGTTGGGCTCGCTGCGCTTCACGAAGGAGCGGATGCGCTGGATGATCTGCCCCGCGCGCTGCGCCTGCTTCGAGGTTTTCTCCAGCGCGGCCAGCAACGCCTCGGTGTCGATCGTCTGGCCCTTGATGCGCGACATCATCCCGTTGCAGTAGTTGGTGATGGCGGTCAGCGGCTGGTTGAGCTCGTGCGCCACGCTGGAGGCCATTTCGCCCATGGTGATGAGGCGGCTGGCCGACTGCGCCTTGTCGGCTTGGGCGGCCGCCTGCTCCTCGGCGTCGCGGCGCGGCGTGATGTCGGTGGCGATCACCAGCTGCGCCAGTCGGCCGTCGACCCACGTCAGGTAGCGGGAGCGCACTTCGAGCCACTTGCCCAGGTGCGGCACGAAGATCTCGTTGTTGGCGGCCTGCGCGGCGGTGAGCGTGTCGATGGGCAGGCCCGCGTACGGGTCGACGTCGTCCAGCCCTTCGTCGTGCGCGTTCGATGCCGGCACGCCGGCCTGCGCCACCATGCCCAGGTGGCCCACCGTGTCCGAGCCAAACCACAGGCGGTACAGCTTGTTGGCGAACAGCAGCTCCTCGCTGCCGATGGGCGCCACCGACACGGCGGCGTCCAGCGCCTCCAGCACGGTGGTGAAGCGCTCGTACGACGCGGAGAGCTGCTCGCGAATGCGCGTGGGTTCGGTGATGTCGGTCATCGACGTCATCCAGCCGGTCTGGTGGCCGCGCGCGTCGATCAGCGGCGACACGTACAGCCGCGCGTTGAACACGCTGCCGTTCTTGCGCTTCACGCGCACCTGGAAACCGCCGGGCAGGGCGCGGCCGTGCAGCTCTTCTTCGAGCCGCTCGTTCATCACTTCGCGGTCGGACTCGAGCCAGTAGGGAAAGGGCGGCGACTGGCCGACCAGTTCTTCCTCGCTCCAGCCCGTCATCGCGCAGAACGCGGCGTTCACATAGGTGATGCGGCCTTGCAGGTCGAGCACGCGCATGCCGGTGAGCATGGAGTTTTCCATCGCGCGACGGAAGTTGGTCTCGGCCACCAGCCGCTGCTGGGCCTGCAGGCGGCGGCGCGTGTGGCGCCAGGTGCCGATCAGCATCCAGCTGGTGAGCACGCTTAGCGCGCACACCAGCCAGAACAGGCCGTTGCCGACCACGCCCTGCGAGGTGCGGTAGGCCTGGGCGCGCAGCACCAGCGCATTGCCGACGGGAGACACCGGCACTTCGTATTCGTTGGTGCGCTCGGTCCAGGGCAGCAGGCGGGTGCCGCTGTCCTTCAGGTTGGTGGTGTTGCCGGCGATGACGTGGCCCTTGGCGTCGAGCAGCGATACCGCGTAGCGCGCCTGCACCTCCGAGGGCATGCCGTAGCGCAGCAGTCCATCGACTGAGAACTCGCCCAGCACCACGCCCGCGAACAGGCCCTGGTCGAAGAGCGGAATGTGCAGCTGCAGCATGGCCGCCGGGTCGCCGCCGGCCACGGGCTGCGAATACACCGGCTGGCGCAGTTCACGCGCCAGCGCGTAGTTGCTTTCGATGTCTCCTGGGCGCAGCACGTCGCCGATGAGATGCTGCTGCGCCGGGTGCACGCTGGGCGCCGCGTAGCCGGCCTTGAAGCGCCGGCGGTCGTCGATCCAGGTGATGGTCTGGAGCTCCGGGAACTGGCTGACCAGCGACTCGGCGCGGCTGGTGAACTCGACCGGGTCGATCTCGCGGTTGGAGGCGTCGCGCGCAATGCGCATCAGCTGCTCCTGGCGTTCCAGCAGCCGCAGACGCATGCGCTGCTGCGCGTACTCGACGTCGCGGCGCACCGATTCCTGCTCGCGCTCGACTTCTTCGGTGCGCAGGTACCAGAAGGCGGAGACGATGGCGGCGAGAAAAAGAAGCACGGCCGCCATCGGCGCGAGCATGGCGACGGCGTCCTGCAGCACCGGCGTTTGCCGGCGCCACCATTTGCGCCACCAGGACAGGGGTGACGCGTTCACGGCACTGCGGGCAACCGCCAGCGGGGAGGAGAAAGGCATGGCCCGAGTTTAGGTGAACGTCCCCTGCAAACGACGGGAAAGCAGCAGCGGCAGCGCCCTTGGCAGGGTTGCCCCTGAGACGCCGAAAGTCATCAAAATATCACATTAAGAAACGAGCGCGCACTATTTGAAATCTCGATGTTTCTATGAGAAACTCCGCCGCGCTGAGCGCTTAGCGCACTAAATTACCGCCACAGCCCTAAAAGGAGAGACAAGCATGTCGGCAAATCCCGAGAACCTGTTCGGCTCGGCCGCGAATGACGCGGACGCCCAGGAGACCCGTGAATGGATGGATGCACTGTCCTCCGTCATCCAGAGCGAGGGCCCCGAGCGGGCTCACTTCCTTCTCGAGCAGCTGCTCGAGCATGCCCGGCAGAACAGCGTCGACATGCCGTTCTCGGCCAACACGGGCTATGTCAACACCATCGAACCCGGTGTTGAAGCCCGCAGCCCCGGCAACCTCGAGATCGAACAGCGCCTGCGCGCCTACATGCGCTGGAACGCCATGGCCATGGTGGTCAAGGCCAACCGCCACCACCCCGCCGAAGGCGGCGACCTGGGCGGCCACATCGGCTCCTTCGCCTCGCTGGCCAGCATGTTCGGCGCCGGCTTCAACCACTTCTGGCGCGCCGAAAGCGAGAACCACGGCGGCGACCTGCTGTACATCCAGGGCCACGTGTCGCCCGGCATCTATGCCCGCGCCTATCTCGAAGGCCGTCTTTCCGAAGAGCAACTGCTGAACTTCCGCCAGGAAGTCGACGGCAAGGGCCTGTCGAGCTACCCGCATCCCAAGCTGATGCCCGAGTTCTGGCAGTTCCCGACGGTGTCGATGGGTCTGGGCCCGCTGATGGCCATCTACCAGGCCCGCTTTCTCAAGTACCTGCATGCCCGCGGCATCGCCAACACCGAGAACCGCAAGGTCTGGGTGTTCTGCGGCGACGGCGAGATGGACGAGGTCGAATCGCTGGGCGCCATCGGCCTGGCGGCGCGCGAGAACCTCGACAACCTGATCTTCGTCATCAACTGCAACCTGCAGCGCCTGGACGGCCCGGTGCGCGGCAACGGCAAGATCATCCAGGAGCTCGAAGGCGAGTTCCGCGGCGCCAACTGGAACGTCATCAAGCTCATCTGGGGCAAGGGCTGGGACGCCCTGCTCGAGAAGGACCATGACGGCGCGCTGCGCAAGATCATGATGGAGTGCAACGACGGCGACTACCAGTCGTTCAAGGCCAACGACGGCGCCTACGTGCGCAAGAACTTCTTCGGCCGCGACCCGCGCACGCTGAAGATGGTCGAGCACCTGAGCGACGACGAGGTCTGGGCGCTGCAGCGCGGCGGCCACGACTCGCAGAAGGTGTACGCCGCCTTCCACGCCGCGCAGAACCACCAGGGCCAGCCCACGGTGCTGCTCGTGAAGACCGTCAAGGGCTTCGGCATGGGCAAGATCGGCGAGGGCAAGAACAACGTCCACCAGACGAAGAAGCTCAGCGACGAGGACATCATGACCTTCCGCGACCGCTTCAACATCCCGATTCCGGACAGCCAGATCGCCGAGCTGCCGTTCTACAAGCCGGCCGACGACACCCCGGAAATGAAGTACCTGCACGAGCGCCGCAAGGCCCTCGGCGGCTACCTGCCGCACCGCCGCACCAAGGCCGAGGAGAGCTTCACGGTTCCTTCGCTGGAAACCTTCAAGTCGGTGATGGAGCCCACGGCCGAAGGCCGCGAAATCTCGACCACGCAAGCCTACGTGCGCTTCCTCACGCAGCTGCTGCGCGACAAGGCCCTGGGCCCGCGCGTGGTGCCCATCCTGGTGGACGAGGCCCGCACCTTCGGCATGGAAGGCCTGTTCCGCCAGATCGGCATCTACAACCCGCACGGTCAGCAGTACACCCCGGTCGATAAAGACCAGGTCATGTACTACAAGGAAGACAAGGCCGGCCAGATCCTGCAAGAGGGCATCAACGAGGCCGGCGGCATGTCCAGCTGGATCGCGGCGGCCACCTCGTACAGCACGAACAACCGCATCATGGTGCCGTTCTACGTGTACTACTCGATGTTCGGCTTCCAGCGCATCGGCGACCTGGCCTGGGCGGCCGGCGACATGCAGGCCCGCGGCTTCCTGCTGGGCGGCACCTCGGGGCGCACCACGCTCAACGGCGAAGGCCTGCAGCACGAAGACGGCCACAGCCACATCCTGGCCAACACCATCCCGAACTGCGTGAGCTACGACCCGACCTTCGCGCACGAAGTGGGCGTCATCCTGCACCACGGCCTGAAGCGCATGGTCGAGAAGCAGGACAACGTGTACTACTACCTCACGCTGCTCAACGAGAACTACGCGATGCCCGGCCTGCAGCCCGGCACCGAAGAGCAGATCATCAAGGGCATGTACCTGGCCAAGCAGGGCCCGGTGGTCAAGGCGGCCAAGGGCGCCAAGGAAGCACCGACCGTGCAGCTGCTGGGCAGCGGCACCATCCTTCGCGAGAGCTTCGCCGCGCAGGAACTGCTGGAAAAGGACTGGGGCGTGTCGGCTTCCGTGTGGAGCTGCCCGAGCTTCAACGAGCTCACCCGCGACGGCCAGGACGCCGACCGCTGGAACCTGCTGCACCCCGACCAGACGCCGCGCGTGCCCTTCGTGGCCGAGCAGCTCGCACCCTCGAGCGGCCCGGTGGTGGCATCGACCGACTACATGAAGGCCTATGCCGAGCAGATCCGCCCCTTCATTCCCAAGGGCCGCACCTACAAGGTGCTGGGCACCGACGGCTTCGGGCGCAGCGATTTCCGCAACAAGCTGCGCGAGCACTTCGAAATCAACCGCCACTACATCGTGGTGGCCGCGCTGAAGGCGCTGAGCGAAGACGGCACCGTGCCGGTGGCCAAGGTGGTGGAAGCGATCAAGAAGTACGGCATCAATGTCGACAAGGTCAACCCGCTCTACGCTTGAACATCAACAACCAACGAACGAACGGCGCCTTACGGCGGGAGACAACGATATGGCAGCAGTGGAAGTAAAGGTGCCGGACATCGGCGATTTCGATGAAGTCGCGGTGATCGAGGTGCTCGTGAAGGTGGGCGACACGGTCAAGGCCGAACAGTCGCTCATCACGGTCGAATCGGACAAGGCGTCGATGGAGATCCCGTCGTCGACCGCCGGTGTCGTGAAGGAAATCAAGGTCGAGGTCGGCGGCAAGGTGAAGGAGGGCTCGGTGGTCCTCCTGCTCGAGGCCGAGGAGGCCGGCGCGGCTGCCGCGCCGGCAGCTGCAGCTCCCGCAGCCGCGGCACCCGCCCCGGCGCCAAGTGCGCCCGCGGCGGCGCCTGCCCCTGCGGCTGCAGCACCCGCGGCGTCGGGCCCGGTCGAGGTCAAGGTGCCCGACATCGGCGACTTCAAGGACGTCGCGGTCGTCGAGCTGCTGGTGAAGGTGGGCGACACGGTCAAGGCCGAGCAGTCGCTCATCACGGTGGAGTCGGACAAGGCGTCGATGGAAATCCCGTCGTCGGCCGCCGGCGTGCTCAAGGAGCTCAAGGTCAAGGTCGGCGATACGGTCAACATCGGCGACCTGATCGCGGTGCTCGAAGGCTCGGCCGCCAGCGCGGCACCTGCGCCTGCTCCGGCGGCGCAGGCCGCTGCTGCACCGGCCACGGCAACCGCCAGCGCTCCGGCACCTGCTGCCGCGTCGCCGGCACCGGCATCAACACCGGCCGCGCCGCACAACCCCACGAGCGCCCCCAGCGGCAGCCTGCCGCACGCCTCGCCCTCGGTGCGCAAGTTCGCCCGCGAACTCGGCGTGCCGCTCGACGAGGTCAAGGGCTCGGGCCCCAAGGGCCGCATCACGCAGGACGACATCCAGAACTTCACCAAGGCCGTGATGAGCGGCCAGGCGAGCACCAAGGCCTCCGCGGCCAAGGCGCCGGCCGGTGGCGGCGACGGCGCGGCGCTGGGCCTCATTCCATGGCCCAAGGTCGACTTCGCCAAGTTCGGCACGGTCGAGCGCAAGGACCTGTCGCGCATCAAGAAGCTCAGTGGTGCCAACCTGCACCGCAACTGGGTGATGATTCCGCACGTCACCAACAACGACGAAGCCGACATCACCGAGCTCGAGGCCTTCCGCGTCTCCACCAACAAGGAGAACGAGAAGTCGGGCGTGAAGGTCACCATGCTGGCCTTCGTGATCAAGGCGGTGGTCTCGGCGCTGAAGAAATTCCCCGAGTTCAACACCAGCCTGGACGGCGACCAGCTCGTCTACAAGCAGTACTACAACATCGGCTTCGCGGCGGACACGCCCAATGGCCTGGTGGTGCCGGTGCTGAAGGATGCCGACAAGAAGGGCATCCTGCAGATCAGCCAGGAGATGGGCGAGCTCGCCAAGAAGGCGCGCGACGGCAAGCTCGGCTCGGGCGACATGCAGGGCGGCTGCTTCTCGATAAGCTCGCTCGGCGGCATCGGCGGCACGCACTTCACGCCCATCATCAACGCCCCCGAAGTGGCCATCCTCGGCCTCTCCAAGGGCCAGATGAAGCCGGTGTGGGACGGCAAGCAATTCGTGCCGCGCCTGACGCTGCCGATGTCGCTGTCGTACGACCACCGCGTGATCGACGGCGCCCTGGCTGCGCGCTTCAACGCCTACCTGGGCCAGGTGCTCGCGGACTACCGTCGAATCCTGCTATGACCACGGTAGTGGCCGTCCGCAAGGGCGGCCAGGTCACGATGGCGGCGGATTCTCTGGTGACCTTCGGCGACACGCGGCTTTCGCACCGCGCCGAGGCGAACCAGAAGATCTTCAGCGTCGAGGACGCGGCGGGCCAGAGCCTGTTCGCCGTGGCCGGCGCCGCCGCGCACTTCCTGGTGCTGCAGCATGCGCTGGCCGCGCAACCGCGCGAGCAGCTGCTGTTCGGCAGCAAGCACGAGATCTTTCGCACCTTCACGCTGCTGCACCCGGTGCTGAAAGAGTCGTTCTTCATGCAGACCAAGGAAGACGAGCACGAGCCCTACGAGTCCAGCCAGTTCACGATGCTGATGGCCAACCGCAGCGGCATCTACGGCATCTACAGCTACCGCGAGGTGTTCGAGTTCAAGGAGTTCTGGGCCATCGGCTCGGGACGCAGCTTTGCGCTCGGCGCCATGCACGCGGCCTATGACATCAAGTCGCGCACCGCGCGCGACGTGGCGGAAGCCGGCATTGCCGCCGCCTGCGAATTCGATCGCAATTCGGCCCCACCGGTCGACGTTCTCACACTCAAACTGAAAGTGTCCAAATGAGCGAACAACAAATCAAGGTGCCCGACATCGGCGACTTCGACGAAGTCGCGGTGATCGAGGTGCTGGTCAATGTCGGAGACACGGTCAAGGCCGAGCAGTCGCTGATCACGGTCGAATCGGACAAGGCCTCGATGGAAATCCCGTCGTCCGCCGCCGGCGTGGTGAAAGCCATTGCCGTGAAGGTGGGCGACAAGGTCAAGCAAGGCTCGGTCGTGCTGACGCTGGACGCCGACGGCGCCGCCGCGGCCGCACCTGCGCCTGCGCCTGCGCCCGCCGCATCGGCGCCTGCCCCTGCCGCAACCTCGCCTGCCCCTGCCGCAACCTCGCCCGCACCGAAGGCCGCCGCTCCTGTGCCCGCACCGGTCGCCGCACCCGCGGTCTCCAGCTACGGCGGCAAGGTCGACGTCGAATGCGACGTGGTCGTGCTCGGCGCGGGCCCCGGCGGCTACTCGGCCGCCTTCCGCGCGGCCGACCTGGGCCTGAAGGTCGTGCTGATCGAGCGCTACGCCACCCTGGGCGGCGTGTGCCTGAACGTCGGCTGCATCCCCTCGAAGGCGCTGCTGCACGTGGCGTCCGTCATGGACGAGGTGAAGCACTTCGCCGACCTGGGCGTGAGCTTTGCCGCTCCCACGGTCGACCGCGCCAAGCTGCTCGGCCACAAGAACAAGGTGGTGGGCAAGCTCACCGGCGGCCTCACCGCCATGGCCAAGATGCGCAAGGTGACGGTGCTGCGCGGCGTGGGCAACTTCATCGACCCGTACCACCTCGAAGTGGAAGAAACCTCCGGCACCAGCTGGGACACCACCGGCAGCAAGCAGACCGTGAAGTTCCGCAACGCGATCATCGCGGCGGGGTCCCAGTCGGTGAGCCTGCCGTTCATGCCGAAGGACCCGCGCGTGGTCGATTCCACCGGCGCGCTCGAGATGGGCACCGACCCGAAGCGCATGCTGGTCCTGGGCGGCGGCATCATCGGGCTGGAAATGGGCACCGTGTATTCCACGCTGGGCGCGCGCCTCGATGTGGTCGAGATGCTCGACGGCCTGATGCAGGGCGCCGACCGCGACCTGGTGAAGGTCTGGCAGAAGATGAACGCGCCGCGCTTCGACAACATCATGTTGAAGACCAAGACGGTGGGCGCCGAAGCCACGAAGGAAGGCATCAAGGTGACCTTCGAGGGCGAGAACGCGCCCAAGGAGCCGCAGGTGTACGACCTGGTGCTGCAGGCCGTGGGCCGCAGCCCCAACGGCAAGAAGATCGGCGCCGAGAAGGCCGGCGTTGCCGTGAGCGACCGCGGCTTCATTCCGGTGGACATCCAGATGCGCACCAACGTGTCGCACATCTTCGCCATCGGCGACATCGTGGGCCAGCCCATGCTGGCGCACAAGGCGGTGCACGAGGCGCACGTGGCCGCCGAAGTGATCGCCGGCGAGCAGAAGGGCGACAAGGAGCTTTCCAGCGCCGCCTTCAACGCCCGCGTGATCCCCAGCGTGGCCTACACCGACCCCGAGGTGGCATGGGTCGGCCTGACGGAAGACCAGGCGAAGGCCGAAGGCATCAAGGTCAAGAAGGGGCACTTCCCCTGGACGGCCTCGGGCCGCGCCATTGCCAACGGCCGGGACGAAGGCTTCACCAAGCTGCTGTTCGACGCGGAAACGCACCGCATCCTGGGCGGCGGCATCGTGGGCACGCACGCGGGCGACATGATCGGCGAGATTGCCCTGGCTATTGAGATGGGTGCGGACGAGATCGACATCGGCAAGACCATCCACCCGCACCCGACGCTCGGCGAGAGCATCGGCATGGCGGCGGAAGTGGCGCACGGCACCTGCACGGACCTGCCGCCGCAGAAGAAGGGCTGAACGGCCTGGGTGCCTGCTCGAAAGAACAAGGCGCCCACCAAGCCCACCGGGCGCCCATAAAAAAATCCCGCCGCGGCGGGATTTTTTTCGTCTGGAGCGCTGAAAGCTCAGTCGCCGGTGCGGGCCATGGCCGCCGCGGCCTTCACTTCGTCGGTCGGGCCGCCGAGCACGCGGCGGGCGCCGTCGAAGCGGCGCTGCCAGTAGCTGCCGTTCATGTCTTCCACACGAACCTGTGCGCCGGAGCGGGGGGAATGGATGAACTTGCCTTCGCCAACGTAGATGCCGACATGGCTGAAGGCGCGGCGCATGGTGTTGAAGAACACGAGGTCGCCGGGCTTGAGCTGGCTGGCGTCGATCTTCTCGGTGGCGGCTGCCTGCTCTTCGGCGCGGCGGGGGAGCATGTGGCCGACCGTCTGGTTGTACATGGCGCGGACGAAGCCGCTGCAGTCGAAGCCCGATTCGGCGGTGTTGCCGCCGCGGCGGTACGGGACGCCGAGGAAACCGATGGCGGTCACGACCAGGTCGGACGTGCGCTCGGTGACGGTCTGGCGGACCTGCTTGAGCTGCCCGATCAGGCCCTTGTCGGCCAGCATTCGTGCCAACTCGTCATCGGTTTTATCCTGTTGAGGGGCTGCATGGACAGCGACGGCAAATAGGAGGGACGCGGGTAGGACGAAAAAACGCATGGCGCGTAGGATATTGATGACGCGCGGTTATGTCAATTTAAAAAGAATTAGCGAAAACTAATGTAAGTCATTGATTTACATTGAGTTTTTCGAATCGGCCGAAGAAAAAATGTAACGGCGAACGTTTATTGACCATAAGTGGTTGACCTGCAGTGGGCCTTCGGAGCGCAGGTGGATTGATGGCCTGGATAGATCTGGCGGCTATCTTTCGCCAAGATCGCCTCAACTCTCAGCAAAAGCCATGAACTTTCAACACAAGCCGTTTTTCAGCGTTTTGGGCGCAGTTATGGCGCTCGCGGGAACCGGTTTCGCGGACTTCGCCATGGCGCAAGCAACGCCGGAAGTCGTCGCGTCGGGCCTGGAAAACCCCTGGGGCGTCACCTTCTTGCCGGGCGGCCGCTTCGTGGTCACGGAGAAGCCGGGGCGCCTTAGGCTCGTCGAGGCGAATGGCAAGGTCGGAGCGCCGATCACCGGGTTGCCGCGCATCGCGGCCAGCGGCCAGGGCGGCTTGCTCGACGTGCTGGCCGACTCGGGCTTCGATAAGAACCGCACGCTGTATTTCTGCTTCTCGGAGCCGGCCACCAGCGGCGGGGCCAACAGCACCGCGCTGGCGCGCGCCAACCTGTCGGCCGACGGCACCAGGCTCGAGGCGCTGAAAGTCATCTTCAGCCAGCAGCCGAAGGTCGCGAGCAGCGCGCACTTCGGTTGCCGCATCGTCGAGGCGCGTGACGGCACGCTGTTTCTCACGCTGGGCGATCGCTTCAGCCGCAAGGAAGACGCGCAGAAGCTCGACAACCACCTGGGCAAGGTCGTGCGCATCGCCAAGGACGGCTCGGTGCCCAAGGACAACCCCTTCGTCGGCAAGGCGGGCGCGCTGCCCGAAATCTGGAGCTACGGCCACCGCAACGGGCAGGGCGCCACGCTCGCGCCCGACGGCCGCTTCTGGATGACCGAGCACGGTCCGCAGGGCGGCGACGAAATCAACATTCCGCAGGCCGGCCGCAATTACGGCTGGCCCGTGATCACCTACGGCGAGAACTACGGCGGCGGCAAGATCGGCGACGGCATCACCGCCAAGGACGGCATGGAGCAGCCGCTGCACTACTGGGTGCCGTCGATCGCGCCGTCGGGCATGGCGTTCCTGACCAGCGACCGCTACGGCGCGGGCTGGAAGGGGAACCTGTTCGTGGGCTCGCTCAAGTTCGGCTACCTCGACCGCATTGAACTGAACAACGGCAAGGTGGCGGCCGAGCACAAGCTGCTGGAAGAAGGGCGCGCGCGCATCCGCGATGTGAAGCAGGGGCCGGACGGGCTGCTGTATGTGTTGACCGACGAAGGCGACGGCAAGCTGTTGCGCCTGAAGCCGAACTGAGCCGGCCCGCGACGCTAGCCGGGGCAGCCCGGCAACGGCAGCGTGGGCAGCATGCGCTGCCACAGGCGCCGCCATTCGGGCCAGTCATGCCCGCCTTCGGTCGTGAAGACGCGCGCCGGCGGCAGGGCCCCGGCCAGCAGCCGGTGGCTGAAGACGAAGCGGTCGTCCAGGCCGTAGCCCAGGTAGAGCGGCGGCCGCGCGCCGCCGGTCTGCGTGAAGCCCACGTAGCCGCGCAGCCATTGCCACAGCTGCGTTTCGTTCGGCGTGCGCGGCGTGCCGGCGGACGCATCGCCCAGCGGCCCGTTCCACTTCGCCAGCCCGCCCGCGTTGGCGATGTCGGTGCCCAGCGTGCGCTCGCCCAGGTACGGCGCGATCGTCACGAGCCCGGCCAGCTCGCCGGGATGCGTCTGCGCATAGAGCAGGCTGCCGAAGCCGCCGAGCGAAATGCCGACCAGCCAGATGTGCGCGTAGCCCTGGCGGCGCGCGGGCGCGATCACATCCGCGGCTAGGCGCTCGAGGATCGTCTTGTCGTTGTAGTAGCCGATGTGCGCGTCGACCAACATGACGTCGGCGGCCAGCCGGTTGTCGCGCACCGCGCGCACGAAGCCTTCGCGCTCGAATTCGTCCGGGGTCGAGTACAGGCCCGGCAACATCACGAGCAGGGTGTCGGCGTTGCGCACGCAGGTGGTCTTGTCGAGCGAGGTCGCCAGCGGCACCGTCGTCTTGCGCATGCCGCCGCACGCCGAGAAGAACAGCGCGGCGCCCAGGCCCAGCGCCACCAGGCCCCATCGCTTCGAGAAGAACTTCATGCGCGCCAGTCTAGGGGCGCAAGGAGGCAGGCAGGTCGACCATCACCGGCTGGCCGGGCGTGGTGCAGCCGGTGTCGCAGCATTTGCCGGGCTGGCGGTTCTTCGTGATGGCGCGGGCCGGGTCGTGCGGCGCGGCGGCGGGCGAGCCATCGGCCGCAATGCCGCGCTCGAGGATGCGTTCGACCAGCTCCACCTTCGAGCCGACCGGGTAGTTGCGCCAGATTTCCTGTTTCATGGCCGCAGGCGAGCCGCCGCCGTGCAGGCTGATCACGCTGTACCAGCCGCCCTGGTAGCCGGCCGTGAGGTCTTCGATGAAGCGCGCCGTCTCGATGCGCTGCTCGTACGGAATGGCCGGGTTGGCGCGCAGCACCTCCGACAGGCGCGCGGCGGTCTCGGGGTTGTGGTCTTCGTCGGGGCCGGGCAGGGTGACGATGAGGCCGCCGCTCACGTAGTGCGCGATGCGGTGCATGTCGTAGATCTTCGTGGCCAGCAGCAGCTTGCCGATGTTGCTGAACACGGGGTCGGGCATGAACACCTCGCAGTGCGCGTCGGCCTTGCCGTACACGCTGGCCGCCACGCCGCAGGCGAAGAAGCTCTCGGTGATGGTGATGAGCTCGACCATCTGCTCGCGCAGGTGGCTTTCCTTGCCGGGGTCGAAGCCGTTGGCCTCGCACATGAGCGCGCCCGCGCCGATCAGCAGGTCGCCGAAGCCGGCGCGCGCGCCGATGCAGCTGTGGCGGTGGTGCGTGGCGTAGCTGTAGGTGAGGTGGCCCGAGTGCTCCCAGGTGCCGTTGTCGCCCGCGTAGAACACGCGCTCCCAAGGCACGAACACCTTGTCGAACATGCACACGCCGGTGCTCTGGCCGTACTTGCGGCTGAACAGGGCGTCGCCGTGCTCCAGCTTCTCGCCGGGCCGGCCCGCGGGGCGCGCGACGATGGTGAGGCCGGGCGCGTCCAGCGGCACGGCGCAGCAGACGGCGAAGTCGGCGTCTTCGCGCCCCATGTTGCGGCAGGGCATGACCAGCAGTTCGTGCACGTAGGGCGCGCCCGTCACGATGGCCTTGGTGCCCGAGATGACGATGCCGCGCGCGTTGCGCTCGACCACGTGCAGGTAGCTGTCGACGTTGGCCTGCTCGTGCGGGCGGCGGCTGCGGTCGCCCTTGGCGTCGGTCATGGCCACGCCCAGCGTCAGGTCCTGGTCCTGCACGCGGTGCAGGTAGTCGTGGAAGCGCGCGGTGTGCTCGGTGCTGCCGCGCGCGTCGTCGATGCGCGCGGACACCTGCGCGATGGCGTTGAGCGCGTCGTGCGTCAGGTAGCGCTGCGCGCAACCGGTTTCCTGGCACACCAGCCGCACGGCCTCGAGCTTGTTGAGCAGGTCGCCCGAGCTGGTGTTGATGTGCGAGAGCCGGTTCACCCGCTTGCCGCTGGTGTGCTGCACGGCGGTCATGAGCGGCTCGTATTCCTGCTTGCGCGCGTAGTCGTAGGTCAGCGCGATGGCGTTGATGCCGGGCTGGAATGCCGGCTCGTCGGCCACGCTGTCGACACGGCGGCCGTCGACGAACACGGTGGGCTTGTAGCGGCGCAGCGATTCGCGGTAATCGAGCGCGGACATCAGCGAAGGGCCGGGGAGCGGGGCGTTCATCGTGCTTGTCTCCAATGTCTGCGATGGCTCTGATGGCGCCAGAGGGAGCGGGGGCAGCCGGGGCCGACCATCGGTTCGATAATTGGAGCACCGTTCGATTTGTTCGGTGGTACGGTTTAACCCGCCAACCCCTGTCTCTCACCCGCCCCCTCTCTGTTTCCCGGAAAGAAGAATTCATGCTGCTCGACGCCTCGCTCTCCCAACTCGTGCTGGTCGACTACCAGGCGCGGCTGATGCCTGCCGTCTTCGAGAGCGAGGCCGTGGCGCAGAACGCGGTGCGGCTCGCAAAGATGGCGCAGATGGTCGAGGTGCCCGTGTGGGGCACCGAGCAGAACCCGTCCAAGCTGGGCGAGAACCTGCCCGACATTCGCGCGCTGTGCCGCAAGACGCTGGCCAAGATGCATTTCAGCGGCGTGGAAGAGGGGCTCGGCGAATGGCTGCGCGCACCGGCCAAGGCCGCGCCGCAGGGCAATGCCCGCAGCCTGCCCAAGCACCTGCAGAAGCCGCAGGCCGCGGCCGAAGAGCGCAACACCATCGTCATCGCCGGCTGCGAAGCCCATGTCTGCCTGCTGCAGACGGCGCTCGACCTGCTGGAAGACGAGTTCGAGGTCTGGGTGGTCACCGACGCCTGCAGCTCGCGCACCGAGCGCAACCGCGACGCCGCCTTCGACCGGCTGGCGGGCGCGGGCGCCGAGCTGGTGACGACCGAGATGGTCGGCTTCGAGTGGTTGCGCACCGCCGAACACCCTGCGTTCCGTGAGCTGCAGGCGCTGATTCGCTGAACTGAGGCGTGGCCCCGAGCAGGTCGCTGTAGGGCTGCGAACGGGCTGTTGATGGGCTGCTGATGGGGCTTGACCGGGTTGTCCCGGTCGTCAGCTTGCTGCAAGATCGGTCTCCATAATTATGAATTCAGTTTCTGGCCTTACCCGCCCGAACCGGATGCACATAACAAGGAGACAACGCCAGATGAGCCGCTACGAAGAGTTCTATCGCCAGTCCATCGACGCGCCCGAGGCCTTCTGGGCCGAACAGGCCAGGCTGATCGACTGGCAAACGCCCGCCCGGCAGATCCTCGACGCCAGCAACCCGCCGTTCGCGCGCTGGTTCGTCGGCGGCACCACCAACCTGTGCCACAACGCGGTCGACCGGCACCTGGCCGCGCGGGGCGAGCAGGACGCGTTGATCTTCGTGTCGACCGAAACCGGCGTCGAGAAGAGCTACAGCTTCACCGAGCTGCACGCCGAGGTGCAGCGCACCGCGGCCAGCCTGCTGGAACTGGGCGTGGGCAAGGGCGACCGCGTGCTCATCTACATGCCGATGATTCCCGAGGCAGCCTTTGCGATGCTCGCCTGCGCCCGCATCGGGGCAGTGCACTGCGTGGTGTTCGGCGGCTTTGCCAGCGGCTCGCTGGCCACGCGCATCGAAGACGCCGAGCCCAAGGTGATCGTGAGCGCCGACGCGGGTTCGCGCGGCGGCAAGGTCATTGCGTACAAGCCGCTGCTCGACGAGGCGATCCGCCTGTCGACGCACAAGCCCGCGGCCGTGCTGCTGACCGACCGCGGCCTCGCGCCCATGGACCTGACGGCCGGGCGCGACCACCTGGCGAGTGCGCTGCGGCTCAAGCACGTGGACGCCGCGGTGCCCTGCGCCTGGCTGGCCTCGACCGACATCAGCTACACCATCTACACCAGCGGCACCACCGGCAAGCCCAAGGGCGTGCAGCGCGACGTGGGCGGCTACGCCGTGGCGCTGGCCGCGAGCATGAAGCACATCTTCGACGGCCGGCCCGGCGAAACCTATTTCTCGACCAGCGACATCGGCTGGGTGGTGGGCCACAGCTACATCGTTTACGGCCCGCTCATCGCCGGCATGGCCACGCTGATGTACGAAGGCCTGCCCACGCAGGGCATCGACCGGCAGCCCGACGGCGGCATCTGGTGGCGCCTGGTCGAGAAGTACAAGGTGACGGTGATGTTCAGCGCGCCCACCGCGGTGCGCGTGCTGAAGAAGCAGGACCCGGCCTTGCTGAAGAAGTACGACCTGTCGAGCCTGCGTGCGCTGTTCCTGGCTGGCGAGCCGCTGGACGAGCCGACGGCGCGCTGGATCAGCGAGGGGCTGGGCGTGCCGATCATCGACAACTACTGGCAGACCGAATCGGGCTGGCCGATGATCACCATCGCCAACGGCGTGGAGGCCAAGGCCAGCAAGTTCGGCAGCCCGGGCGTGCCCATGTACGGCTACCGCATCAAGATCCTGCACGAGTCGACCGGCGAGGAGCTGACCGGCGCGAACGAGAAGGGCGTGGTCGTGGTCGAGGGGCCGACGCCGCCCGGCTTCATGCAGACCGTGTGGAAGGACGACGCGCGCTTCGTCAAGACCTACTGGCAAAGCGTGCCCGGCAAGATGGTCTATTCGACCTTCGACTGGGGCATTCGGGACGCGGACGGCTATTTCTACATCCTCGGGCGCACCGACGACGTGATCAACGTGGCGGGCCACCGGCTGGGCACGCGCGAGATCGAGGAGAGCATTTCGGGCCATGCCAACGTGGCCGAGGTGGCGGTGGTGGGCGTGGCCGACGCGCTGAAAGGGCAGGTGGCCATGGCCTTCGTCGTGCCCAAGGACGGCAAGGCCGTGGCCGATGCCGACGCGGCGCTCAGGCTCGAAGGCGAGATCATGAAAGTAGTGGCCGACCAGCTCGGCGCGCTCGCGCGGCCGGCGCGCGTGCGCTTCGTGAGCGGGCTGCCCAAGACCCGCAGCGGCAAATTGCTGCGCCGCGCCATCCAGGCCGTGTGCGAGCAGCGCGACCCTGGCGACCTGACCACCATCGACGACCCGGCGACGCTGCAGCAGATCAAACAGTTACTCTCTTCGCCCTGAGTTAGCCCTGAAGGGGGTTGCAGTCCCCCTTGGAACCGTCATATGGTTGACGTGGCACAATGCCAAGGTACTCAGGCCCTTCCCAGCCACAGTCGCATCCGCCAATCGGTTCAGCCGTGTCGCGGAAGGTTTCTTAACCAGCTAGTGCTTCCCTCAGGGAAGCGAAGGTCAGCGGATCATGAGCGATTCATCGACGCCATCGGCGTACACCGCCTATCAAGGCAACACCTACCTCTTCGGCGGCAACGCGCCCTATGTCGAAGAGATGTACGAAAACTACCTCGCCAATCCCGGCAGCGTTCCAGACAACTGGCGCTCGTACTTCGACGCCCTGCAGAACGTTCCCGCCGGCGACGGCACGAACACCCGCGACGTTCCCCACCTGCCCGTCATCAACGCCTTCGCCGAACGCGCGAAGCAGGGCACGACCAAGGTCGTGGTGGCCAGCGGCGCCGACTCCGAACTCGGCCGCAAGCGCACCGCCGTCCAGCAGCTGATCGCCGCCTACCGCAACGTCGGCGCCCGCTGGGCCGACCTCGACCCGCTCAAGCGCGCCGAGCGTCCCGTCATTCCGGAACTCGAGCCCTCGTTCTACGGCTTCACCGACGCCGACCTCGAGACGGTGTTCAACACCAGCAACACCTTCTTCGGCAAGGACACCATGTCCCTGCGCGACCTGCTGAACGCGCTGCGTGAAACGTACTGCGGCACCATCGGCGCCGAGTACATGTACACCACCGACCACACGCACAAGCGCTGGTGGCAGCAGCGGCTCGAAAGCGCCCGCACCAACCCCAAGCTGAGCGGCGAGCAGAAGAAGCACGTGCTGAACCGCCTCACGGCCGCTGAAGGCCTCGAGCGCTTCCTGCACACCAAGTACGTCGGCCAGAAGCGCTTCTCGCTCGAAGGCGGCGAAAGCTTCATCGTCTCGATGGACGAGCTGATCAACCAGGCCGGCGTCAAGGGCGTGCAGGAAATCGTGATCGGCATGGCCCACCGCGGCCGCCTGAACGTGCTGGTCAATTCGCTCGGCAAGATGCCGGCCGACCTGTTCGCCGAGTTCGACCACACCGCCCCCGAAGAGCTGCCCAGCGGCGACGTCAAGTACCACCAGGGCTTCAGCTCCGACGTGACGACCCCCGGCGGCCCGGTGCACCTGAGCCTCGCGTTCAACCCCTCGCACCTTGAAATCGTGAACCCCGTGGTCGAAGGCTCGGTGCGTGCCCGTATGGACCGCCGCGGCGACCCATTGGGCAAGCAGGTGCTGCCCGTGATCGTTCACGGCGACGCCGCCTTCGCAGGCCAGGGCGTCGTGATGGAAACGCTGGCGCTGGCCGAGACGCGTGGCTATTCCACCGGCGGCACGGTGCACATCGTCATCAACAACCAGATCGGTTTCACCACCAGCGACCCGCGCGACAGCCGCTCGACGCTGTACTGCACGGACATCGTGAAGATGGTCGACGCACCGGTGCTGCACGTGAACGGCGACGACCCCGAGGCCGTGGTGCTCGCCACCCAACTCGCGCTGGACTTCCGCATGGAGTTCCAGAAGGACGTGGTCGTGGACATCATCTGCTTCCGCAAGCTGGGCCACAACGAGCAGGACACCCCCTCGCTCACCCAGCCGCTGATGTACAAGAAGATCGCCCAGCACCCCGGCACGCGCAAGCTGTACGCCGACAAGCTGGCCACGCAAGGCCTGGGCGACACGCTCGGCGACGACATGGTCAAGGCGCAGCGCGCGGCTTTCGACGAAGGCAAGAACACCGTCGACCCGGTGCTCACCAACTTCAAGAGCAAGTACGCCGTCGACTGGAGCCCGTACCTCAACAAGAAGTGGACCGACGCCGGCGACACCGCCATTCCGTCCACCGAATGGAAGCGCCTGGCCGAGAAGATCACCACCGTGCCGCAAGGCTTCACGGTGCACCCGCTGGTGAAGAAGGTGCTGGACGACCGCGCCGCCATGGGCCGCGGCGACGTGAACGTCGACTGGGGCATGGGCGAGCACATGGCCTTCGCCTCGCTGGTGGCCAGCGGCTACCCGGTTCGCCTGTCGGGCGAAGACTCGGGCCGCGGCACGTTCACGCACCGCCACGCCGTGCTGCACGACCAGAACCGCGAGAAGTTCGACACCGGCACCTACACGCCGCTGCAGAACGTGGCCGACAACCAGGCCCCGTTCGTCGTCATCGACTCCATCCTGTCGGAAGAGGCCGTGCTCGCGTTCGAATACGGCTATGCGTCGAACGACCCGAACACGCTCGTGATCTGGGAAGCCCAGTTCGGCGACTTCGTGAACGGCGCGCAGGTGGTGATCGACCAGTTCATCGCCTCCGGCGAAGTGAAGTGGGGCCGCGTCAACGGCCTGACCATGATGCTGCCGCACGGCTACGAAGGCCAGGGCCCCGAGCACAGCTCGGCACGCCTGGAGCGCTTCATGCAGCTGAGCGCGGACACCAACATGCAGGTGGTGCAACCCACTACGGCCAGCCAGATCTTCCACGTGCTGCGCCGCCAGATGGTGCGCAACCTGCGCAAGCCGCTGGTCATCCTCACGCCGAAGTCGCTGCTGCGCAACAAGGACGCGACCTCGCCGCTGGGCGAGTTCACCAAGGGCAGCTTCCAGACCGTCATTCCCGACAGCAAGGGCCTGAAGGCAGAGAAGGTCAAGCGCCTGATCGCCTGTTCGGGCAAGGTCTACTACGACCTGGCCAAGAAGCGCGAAGAGCAGGGCAACGACGACGTGGCGATCATCCGCGTCGAGCAGCTCTACCCGTTCCCGCACAAGGCCTTTGCCGCGGAAATCAAGAAGTACCCCAACCTCGTGGACGTGGTGTGGTGCCAGGACGAGCCGCAGAACCAGGGCGCCTGGTTCTTCGTGCAGCACTACATCCACGAAAACATGCAGGACGGCCAGAAGCTCGGCTACTCCGGCCGTGCCGCTTCGGCATCGCCGGCGGTGGGCTACTCGCACCTGCACCAGGAACAGCAGAAGGCGCTCGTGGATGGCGCATTTGGCAAGCTCAAGGGCTTCGTGCTGACCAAGTAAAACCCGTTCCCTTTCACGCGAACACCCTCAAGAACAAAACGGAGCTCTCTCCAAATGTCTATCGTAGAAGTCAAAGTTCCCCAGCTTTCCGAATCCGTGGCCGAGGCCACCATGCTCACCTGGAAGAAGAAGGCCGGCGATGCCGTCGCCGTCGATGAAATCCTGATCGAGATCGAGACCGACAAGGTCGTGCTGGAAGTGCCCGCACCTTCGGCCGGCGTGCTGGCCGAGATCGTGCAGCCCGACGGCGCCACCGTGGTGGCCGAGCAGCTGATCGCCCGCATCGACACCGAAGGCAAGGCTTCGGCCGCCGCACCGGCGGCAGCAGCCCCCGCGGCCGCGCCGGCCGCCGCGGCACCTGCCCCGGCAGCCGCTGCCGCCGCCACCGGTGGCTCGAAGTCGGACGTGGCCATGCCCGCCGCCGCCAAGCTGCTGGCCGACAACAACCTGAAGACCGGCGACGTGGCCGGTACCGGCAAGGACGGCCGCGTCACCAAGGGTGACGTGCTCGGCGCGGTTGCCTCGGGCGCCAAGCCTGCCGCCGCCATTGCCGCGCCGGCTGCCAAGCCCGCGCTGCAACAGGTGAGCGCACCCACCGGCGCGCCCGACCTGGGCGAGCGTCCGGAACAGCGCGTGCCGATGAGCCGCCTGCGCGCCCGCATCGCCGAGCGCCTGCTGCAATCGCAGTCGACCAACGCCATCCTGACCACGTTCAACGAAGTGAACATGGCGCCCGTCATGGAACTGCGCAAGCGCTTCCAGGACAGCTTCACCAAGGAACACGGCGTGAAGCTGGGCTTCATGTCCTTCTTCGTGAAGGCAGCTGTGCACGCGCTGAAGAAGTACCCGGTGATCAACGCCTCGGTCGACGGCAACGACATCCTGTACCACGGCTACTTCGACATCGGCATCGCCGTCGGTTCGCCGCGCGGCCTGGTCGTTCCGATCCTGCGCAACGCCGACCAGATGAGCTTCGCCGACATCGAGAAGAAGATCGCCGAGTTCGGCAAGAAGGCGCAAGACGGCAAGCTGGGCATCGAAGACATGACCGGCGGCACGTTCTCCATCTCCAACGGCGGCACCTTCGGTTCGATGCTCTCGACCCCGATCATCAACCCGCCCCAGTCGGCCATCCTGGGCGTGCACGCCACCAAGGACCGCGCCGTGGTGGAAAACGGCCAGATCGTGATCCGTCCGATGAACTACCTGGCCATGAGCTACGACCACCGCATCATCGACGGCCGCGAAGCCGTGCTGGGCCTGGTCGCCATGAAGGAAGCGCTGGAAGACCCGTCGCGCCTGCTGTTCGACATCTGATCGGTATCTGATCCCTCCCAGGCTGCGCGCACCCGTGTCGCTTCGCCCGGCCCCCTGAAAGGGGGCGACACCCGCGGTCCGGCCAAGCCGGTTCCGCGGTGTCCCGCGAAGGTCACTCCTCCAGTGACGCGCGCCAACTGAAACGGAAACCCAATGAGCAAACAATTCGACGTCATCGTCATCGGCGGCGGCCCCGGCGGCTACATCGCCGCCATTCGCGCCGCTCAACTCGGCTTCAACGTGGCCTGCATCGACGAGTGGAAGAACGCCAAGGGCGGCCCCGCGCTCGGCGGCACCTGCACCAACGTCGGCTGCATCCCCTCGAAGGCGCTGCTGCAATCGTCGGAGCACTTCGAGCACGCCGGCCACGGCTTTGCCGACCACGGCATCAACGTGTCGGGCCTGTCGCTGGACATCGGCAAGATGCTGGCCCGCAAGGACCAGGTCGTGAAGCAGAACAACGACGGCATCACCTACCTGTTCAAGAAGAACAAGATCGCGTCGTTCCACGGCCGCGGCTCGTTCGTGAAGGCCGCCGAAGGCGGCTATGAAATCAAGGTGGCCGGTGCCGCCGAAGAAACCATCGTCGGCAAGCACATCATCCTGGCCACGGGCTCCAACGCCCGCGCGCTGCCGGGTGCGCCGTTCGACGAAGAAAACATCCTGTCGAACGACGGCGCGCTGCGCGTCGGCGCCGTGCCCAAGAAGCTGGCCCTGATCGGCTCCGGCGTCATCGGCCTGGAAATGGGCTCGGTGTGGCGTCGCCTCGGCGCGGAAGTCACGGTGCTCGAAGCACTGCCGACCTTCCTGGGCGCGGTGGACGAGCAGATCGCCAAGGAAGCCAAGAAGGCCTTCGACAAGCAGGGCCTGAAGATCGAGCTCGGCGTGAAGGTCGGCGAGATCAAGTCCGGCAAGAAGGGCGTGTCCATCGCCTGGACCAATGCCAAGGGCGAAGCCCAGGTGCTGGACGTCGACAAGCTCATCGTGTCGATCGGCCGCGTGCCCAACACCATCGGCCTGAACCCCGAAGCCGTGGGCCTCGCGCTCGACGAGCGCGGTGCGATCAACGTCGATGGCGAGTGCAAGACCAACCTGCCCAACGTGTGGGCCATCGGCGACGTGGTGCGCGGCCCGATGCTGGCGCACAAGGCCGAGGAAGAGGGCGTTGCCGTGGCCGAGCGCATTGCCGGCCAGCACGGCCATGTCAACTTCAACACGATTCCGTGGGTGATCTACACGCACCCCGAAATCGCGTGGGTCGGCCAGACAGAGCAGCAGCTCAAGGCCGAAGGCCGCGCCTACAAGGCCGGCACCTTCCCGTTCCTGGCGAACGGCCGCGCGCGCGCGCTGGGCGACACGACCGGCATGGTCAAGTTCCTGGCCGACGCCACGACCGACGAGATCCTGGGCGTGCACATGGTGGGCCCGCAGGTGAGCGAGCTGATCTCCGAAGCCGTGGTGGCCATGGAGTTCAAGGCCAGCGCCGAGGACATCGCCCGCATCTGCCACGCGCACCCGTCGCTGTCGGAAGCCACGAAGGAAGCGGCACTGGCCGTGGACAAGCGCACGCTGAACTTCTGATCGCCAGATCTCTTGACCAGCGTCAAACAGGCCTATGAGGCGGAGCTCGCCACGCGCGGGTTCCACAGCGATCCCGCGCAGCTGCGTGCCGTGGAGGCGCTGGACCGTTGCGCCAACGAATGGGCCGAGTACAAGGCCCAGCGTTCGAACGCGCTGAAGAAGTTCATCAACCGGCCGGAGCTTCCGCGCGGCGTCTACATGTACGGTGGCGTCGGGCGGGGCAAGAGCTTCCTGATGGACCTGTTCTTCAACGCCGTGCCGCTGCGGCGCAAGACGCGGCTGCACTTTCACGAGTTCATGCGCGAAGTGCACCGCGAACTGCGCGAGCTGCAGGGCACGGTCAATCCGCTGGACGAACTGGGCCTGCGCATTTCCAAGCGCTACAAGCTCATCTGCTTCGACGAGTTCCATGTGGCGGACATCACCGACGCGATGATTCTTCATCGGCTGCTGGTGTCGCTGTTCGAGAACGGCGTGGGCTTCGTGACCACCTCGAACTTCAAGCCCGACGACCTGTATCCCGGTGGCTTGCACCGCGACCGCATCCTGCCGGCCATCGCGCTGCTGAACCAGAAGCTCGAGGTGCTGAGCGTGGACAACGGCACTGACTACCGGCGCCGCACGCTCGAGCAACTGCGCATGTACCTCACGCCGAACGACGCGGCCGCCGAGAAGGAAATGCGCAAGGCCTTCGACAAGCTGGCCGAGACGGCCGACGAAAGCCCCATCCTGCACATCGAGCAGCGCGAGATCCGCGCGCTGCGCAAGGCCGGCGGCGTGGTCTGGTTCGATTTCAAGACGCTGTGCGGCGGCCCGCGCTCGCAGAACGACTACCTCGAGATCGCCAGCCAGTACCACACGGTGCTGCTGTCCGACGTGCCGCACATGCCGGTGCGCATGGCCTCGGAAGCACGCCGTTTCACCTGGCTGGTGGACGTCTTGTACGACCGGCGCTGCAAGCTCATCATGTCGGCAGAGGTTCCGCCCGAGGCGTTGTACACCGAGGGGCCGCTGTCGCACGAGTTTCCGCGCACGGTCTCGCGGCTCACTGAAATGCAGTCGAGCGAGTTTCTTGCCCTGGAACGCCGCATCGTCGACACCCGACTCACATGAAAAAAATCGTCCTTGCCCTGCTCATGACCTTGGCCAGCCTGCCGATGTGGGCGCAGTCCAATGCCGCGGCGGGCAATGCCGACCTGGAAGCCGAGAAGCGCCGGCTGTCGACCGAGCGCGAGGCCATCGAGAAGCGCTTTCTCGAAGAGCGGGCCGTCTGCTACAAGAAGTTCGCCGTGGAAGACTGCCTGCGCGAGAGCCGCGAGCGGCGCCGCAAGGAAGCCGACAACATCAAGCGCCAGGAAACCGCGATCAACGACATCCAGCGCCAGCGCAGCGGCGCGGCCGAGCTGCAGAAGCTCGACCAGAAAGCTGGCCAGCAGCGCGCGCAGGACACACCCGAGAAACAGCAGGAATCGGTGCAGAACCAGAAGGACCGCGAGCAGCGCGCCGCCGACCATGCCACCAGCCGTGCCGCGACGGCCGCCGATGCGGCGCAGCGCGAGCGCGAGTTTCAGTCCAAGCAGAAGGCGCATGCCGACGAGCAGGCCAAGGCCGCCCAGCGCAAGGCCGAGGCGCCGGTGGCGGTCCAGCGGTACGAAGACAAGCTCAAGCGCGCCGAGGTGCACAGGGCCGACCGGGAACGGCGCAACGCCAACCCGGGCAAGCCGCGTGGCGCGCCGTTGCCGGCGCCGGCCCCGGAGGCTGCGGCCTCGTCGCCAGCACGCTGAGCGCGCCGGGACAACCTTCGGTTGAAAACGCTCAGGCGCTCGGCGGCAGCGCGTCGAGCTTCAGCACGGCGATCGAGATGTTGTCGCCCGTGCCGCGGGCGCGGCGTCGCGCTTCACCCACCAAAATCTCGGCCGCGTCGCGCGGCGGATGCGAATAAAGCACGCTCGCCATTTCCTCGACGCTGAAGTAGTGCCACAGGCCGTCGCTGCATGCCATCAGCAGGTCGCCGGGCTCCAGCTTCTCGATGTAGTGCGGGTCGACCGGCGGTGGCGTCGTCGCCATGCCCAGGCAGCCGAGCAGGATGTTGCCCTGCGGATGGATGTTGGCCTCGGCCTCGGTGATCTGGCCGCGGTCGATGAGCACCTGCACGTACGAATGGTCGCGCGTGCGCTTCACCAGCAGCCCGTCGCGGAAGTGGTAGATGCGCGAGTCGCCGGCGTGGATCCAGGCGCAGTCGCCCTTGGGGTTCATGAGGAAGGCGGCCAGCGTGCTGTGCGGTTCCTGCTCGCTGGACACGGCGGTCAGCTTGATGACCATGTGCGAGTC
Source organism: Variovorax sp. J22G73 (assembly GCF_030317035.1). Classification (GTDB taxonomy): domain Bacteria; phylum Pseudomonadota; class Gammaproteobacteria; order Burkholderiales; family Burkholderiaceae_C; genus Variovorax. Next base: position 701,952 of record NZ_JASZYK010000002.1, on the reverse strand, counting down.
TTCCAGTATCTGCCGCAGCACCGCTTGCGGGTCGTCGCGGCCGGGCTGGTAGCGCGCGAAGAGCTGGCGCGCGGTCATCAGCACCTGGTCGGAGGCCTTGCGGCCGCCGCTGCGCCCGCCCATGCCATCGGCCACCACGCCGAGCACGCAGCCCGCGACGCGGGGGTGACTCATGACCATCACCTGGTCTTGTTGGTACGGGCGGTCTCCCTTGTGGAGTCCGGTGGCCGCGGCAAGTCGAAAGCCTTGAGTCATGAGGCATATGCGCCTGAAGCGCGTGAGTCTGTCGTCGCTGGGGGTCGTGTCAGGACGTATTATCGAATGAACAAGCGCCGCGAAAACCCAGGCGAGCGCGCCCCACCGTTGGACTCCAATCTTCACTCCCTTTCCCGCCAGCTGATCGAACTGCGCATCGAGCATGCCGATCTCGACGCCACCATCGACCGGTTGTCCGAAGGCTCGCCGCAAGACGAGCTGCTGCTGCGCCGGCTGAAAAAACGCCGGCTCGCGCTGCGCGACCAGGTCACGCGCCTCGAGAACGTGCTCGACCCGAAAGAGCCGGCGTGAGCGGCACGCTCGAAGACCAGGTGCGCGACGCCTTCGCGCAGGACGGCGCGCTGTCGCGTGCCGCCGAGCAATTCCGCGAGCGCTCGGGCCAGACCGAAATGGCCATGGCCGTGGCACGCACCATCGACCAGGGCGGCGTGCTGGTGGTCGAGGCGGGCACGGGGGTCGGCAAGACCTTCTCCTACCTCGTGCCGGCCCTGCTGAGCGGCGAGCGCGTGCTGCTCTCGACCGCCACCAAGACCCTGCAGGACCAGCTGTTCGGCCGCGACCTGCCGCGACTGGTCGAGGCCTTCGGGCTGCCGGTGCGCACCGCGCTGCTCAAGGGGCGCGGCAGCTACCTGTGCCTGCACCGGCTCGACATGGCGCGCCACGACGCCTCGCTGCCCGAGCGCGGCAGCCTGCGCACGCTGGCCAAGATCGAGCAATGGTCGAAGGCCACGCGCACCGGCGACCTGGCCGAGCTGCCCGGGCTCGACGAGCGCTCGCCGCTCATTCCCTTGATCACCTCCACGCGCGAGAACTGCCTGGGCGCGCAGTGCCCGCAGTTCAAGCCGTGCCACGTCAACCTGGCGCGGCGCGAGGCGCTGGCGGCCGACATCGTGGTCATCAACCACCACCTGTTCTTTGCCGACCTCGCGGTGCGCGAGACCGGTATGGCCGAACTGCTGCCGACCGTGAGCGTGGTGGTGTTCGACGAGGCCCACCAGCTCAACGAAACGGGCGTGCAGTTCCTGGGCGCGCAGCTCGGCAGCGGGCAGGCGCTGGACTTCGCGCGCGACATGCTCGGCGCGGGCCTGCAGCACGCACGCGGTTTGGTCGACTGGCAGCAGCTGGTGGCCGGCGTCGAGCGTGCCGCGCGCGAGTTGCGGCTGGTGGTCGGCAAGCAATGGCCCGGCGCCAAGCTGCGCTGGCTGGGCGCGTCGCCCGAAGGCGTGGACCCCGAGGCATGGCAGCGCGCGCTCGACGACCTGCAGCATTCCTTCGAGCTGGCGGCCGAAGGCCTGGCGACCGTGAGCGAGATTTCACCCGACTTCGTGCGGCTGCACGAGCGCGCGAGGCAGATCGCGAAGCGCACGGCGCGCTTCGCCTTGCCGTGTGCGGTCGATTCGGTGCGCTGGGTCGACGTGGGCTCGCAGCTGCGGCTGGTCGAATCGCCGCTGGACATCGCCGATGCGATGCGCAAGCGGGTGTTGAAGATCGTGGACGAGCAGTCTGAAGACGACGACGCCGAAGACGGTTTCGAAGGCCGTGCCGGCGACCTCGAAGACGACGGCCTGGATGCATACGGCGAGCGCTCTGCGGCGGAGCGGCCGACGAAGGAAATCAGGGAAAACGGCGGCCGCGCCTGGGTCTTCACCTCGGCCACGCTGGGCGACGAGCCCACGCTGCGCTGGTTCACCGAACCCTGTGGCCTGCACGACGCGGAAGTGCTGCGCGTGAAGAGCCCGTTCGACTACGCGTCGCAGGCGGCGCTGTACGTGCCGCGCGCCTTTCCCAAACCCAACGATCCGTCGCACAGCCAGCGGGTGGCGCAACTGGCCGCGCGCGGCGCGACCGAGCTCGGCGGGCGCACGCTGGTGCTGACCACCACGCTGCGCGCCTTGCGCACCATCGGCGACACCATGAAGCAGCAGTTCGAGCTGCTCGACGCCGCGCTGCGCCCCGAGGTGCTGGTGCAGGGCGAGCTGCCCAAGCGGGTGCTGATGGAGCGCTTTCGTGAAGGCGCGAGCGACGGGCGCACCGGCTGCGTGCTGGTGGCGTCGGCGTCGTTCTGGGAGGGTTTCGATGCCCCGGGCGATGTGCTGCAGCTGGTGGTGATCGACAAGCTGCCGTTCCCCCCGCCGAACGATCCGCTGGTCGAGGCGCGCTCGCAGCGGCTGGAGGCGCAGGGCCGCAGCTCGTTCGCGGACTATTCGTTGCCCGAGGCCGCGGTGGCGCTCAAGCAGGGGGCGGGGCGTTTGATTCGGCGGGAAACCGACAGCGGCGTGCTCGCGATCTGCGACACGCGCCTGGTCGCTATGGGCTACGGCCGCCGGTTGCTGGCGGCGTTGCCGCCGATGCGGCGGCTGGAAAGCGAAGCGGACTTCGACGCCGCGGTGGACGCGCTCAAGAACTGAGCGTGGCGCGCCACCGCGCGCGGGCCAGCTTTACCAGAGCTTCCACCAAGGGTCGTCCTTGCCCTTGAAGCCGTTCGCCAGGTAGGCGCTCTTCGGATAGTTGGTGGTCAGCACGCGTTGCGCGTCGTCGCGCAGGTCCTTCATGCCGAGCGCGTCGTACGACTTGACCATGATGAACAGGGCCTCTTCGAGGGCCGGCACTTCGCGGTAGTCGGACAGCGCGATCTGCGCGCGGTTGATGGCCGCCAGGTAGGCGCCGCGCGAGTAGTAGTAGCGGGCCACGTGAACTTCATACTGTGCGAGCGAGTTCACAATGTAGTTCATGCGCTGGCGCGAATCGGGCGCATAGCGCGAATCGGGGAATCGCGTGACGAGGTCCTTGAAGGACTCGAACGACTCCTTGGCCGCCTTCTGGTCGCGCTCGGACAGGTCCTGGCGCGTCATGAAGGCGAACATACCGAGGTCGTCGTTGAAGTTGATCACGCCCTTCAGGTAGAGCGCATAGTCCATCGCGGGGCTGGCCGGATGCAACTTCATGAAGCGGTCGATGGTGGCGATGGCCGCCGCCTTTTCGCCCGACTTGTACTGGGCGTAGGCCTTTTCGAGCTGGGCCTGCTGCGCGAGCGGGGTACCGGCGGCGCGGCCTTCGAGCTTCTCGTACAGGGGCACGGCCTTGTCGTAGGCGCCCGAGCCGGCTTCGTCCTTGGCTTCCGCGTAGATCTTGTTGGGACTCCAGTTCGCGGTCTTGTCGACGGAGGTCGACGAGCAGCCAGCTGCTAGCAGAGCCGCCGCGCTGAGCGCGATCCAGGTGGGGACCGATAATTTGGCGCGAAACATCACATACGGCTTTCGTGAAACAGTTACCCTCAATTATATCGACCGACCCCCTGGGCTCCATCCTTGAAGTCCCCGAGTCCGCGGAGGCGGCCGAACTCGAGGAGGGCGCCGACCCCATCGAGCCCAGCGAGTTGCGGCCCTTCGTCATCGACGCGGCGCAGCACGGCCAGCGGCTGGACCGTGCGCTGGCCGCGCTCGTGCCCGAGTTTTCCCGGAGCTACCTGCAGCAGCTGATCGAGGCCGGCGCCGTCGAGCTGCAGGGGCGAACGCTCAAGAAAGTCTCGGCTGCCGTCAAGGCCGGGCAGGCCGGGCATATCGAACTGCGGCCGACGCCCCAGAGCCAGGCCTTCCGACCCGAGGCGATGGACATCGTCACCGTGTACGAGGACGAGCACCTGCGCATCGTCGACAAGCCTGCCGGGCTGGTCGTGCACCCCGCGCCCGGCCACTGGAGCGGCACGCTGCTCAACGGCCTGCTCGCGCTGGACCCCAAGGCCGTGCTGCTGCCGCGTGCCGGCATCGTGCACCGGCTGGACCGCGACACCAGCGGGCTGATGGTGGTGGCGCGCACCCGGGCCACCATGGACGCGATGGTGGCGCTGATTGCGGCGCGCGATGTCAAGCGGCAGTACCTCGCCGTGGGCCACAAGCCCTGGGAGGGCGCGGCCGCCCGGCAGGTCGACGCCCCCATCGGCCGCGACCCGCGCAACCGGCTGCGCATGGCGGTGGTCGACCTCGAGCGCAACGCGGGCAAGACGGCGCGCACGCTGATCGAGCGGCTCGACAGCAACACGCTGGGCTGCGCCGTGCGGTGCACGCTCGAAACCGGCCGCACGCACCAGATCCGCGTGCACATGGCGTCGATCGGCCATCCGCTGGTCGGCGATGCGCTGTATGGCGGCGCGCCGGCTGCGGGGCTGTCGCGCCAGGCGCTGCATGCGTTCAGGCTGGCGTTCGTGCACCCGGTCACGCAGGCGCCGCTGGAGTTTCGTTCGCCGCCGCCGGCGGACCTGGTGCTGGCTTTGCAGTCGTGGGGGCTGGATTACAATCGCGCCTGACGGCCCGAGGGCCGCGCCGGCCACCCGAGGCCGGCCTTGCGTTGCAACTGCCGCGTGCCTGCAGCGCCTACTCCTTTCATCCTTCTGAACAAGCGTCCCCGAGGCGCCTTTTCCCGGATAACGCGAACCATGAATACGGCGGATGCCAAGCGCATTCTCGAAACCGCCTTGATCTGTTCGAGCCAACCGTTGCCGGTGCGCGATATGCGCGTGCTGTTCGACGACGAGTTGGGTGTGGACACCATCAAGGTGCTGTTGCTTGAATTGCAGGAAGACTGGGCGCAACGCGGCCTGGAGCTTGTGAGCGTGGGCAGCGGCTGGCGCTTTCAGAGCCGGCCGGAGATGCGCGACCACCTCGACCGCCTGCACCCCGAGAAGCCGCCGCGCTACACGCGCGCCGCCCTCGAGACGCTGGCCATCATCGCGTACCGCCAGCCGGCCACGCGCGGCGACATGGAAGACATTCGCGGCGTGACGATCAACTCGCTGATCCTGAAGCAGCTCGAGGACCGTGGCTGGGTCGAGGTCATCGGCCACCGCGAGACCGTGGGCCGCCCGGGGCTGTACGCGACCACGCGCCAGTTCCTGGACGACCTGGGCCTGGCCTCGCTCGACCAGCTGCCGCTGATCGAGACGCCCGCGCAGCAGGCCGCGCTGGTCGATGCGCTGGAGCGCGCCTCGGGTGAGCAGCAGGGCTTGCCGATGGACGCCGCGCCTGAAGCGGTCGATGCCGCCGCGGTGGCAGAAGCTGCGGTGGCGATCGAAGCGGCCCAGGCGCAAGTCGTCGAGGCTGCCGAAGAAGTTGCGTCCGTCGAGCTTACGGAGGCTTTGGCCGTCGAGCCTGAAGCGCCGGCAACAGCCGAGCCTGAACCCGAAACCCTCCAACCCGAAGCGCCGGAGCCTGCGTCCGCTCAAGCCTCGCTACCGGCCCCCGAACCCGATGCCCCGTCCGCGGACGAGGCCGACCCCCACGCTCCTTCCTCCGGAAAAACCTCATGAGCACAAACGACACCGAAGACGCGGCCATGCTGCCTGCCGAACCCGAAGTCAAAAAGAAGAAACGTGCGACCACGCCCAAGAAGGCTGCAGGTGATGCTATCGAATCGGTAGCGCCGGAAGCTGTTGCGTCGGAGTCCGCCGCACCCGTGGAAGCCGAGCCGCCCAAGAAGCCGCGCGCGCCTCGCAAGAAAAAGCCGGTGGCTGAAGAAGCTGCGGTCGCCTCCGAGGCGCCGGCGGTGGTCGATGCACCCGAAGCCGTCGAGCCCGTGGTGGCCGCGGCTGCGCCTGTCGAAGTGGCGGCGCCGGTCGCTGTCGCTCCCGTGGCCGAGCAAGAAGCCCAGCCGGCACCTGCGCCTGAAGCCCGCCAGCAACCGCAGCCCGAGCAGTCGGACCGCGATGGCGGGGACAACGGGGATGACGAGGACTACGACGACGAGGAAGAGCCCGACGAGGAAGAAGACGACCTCGACCGCGCCCGCCGCGTCGCCGAGCGCGAGCAGCGCAATGCCCTGCCGCCCGAGCCGATCCGTTTTGCCGACGTCATCTCCGGCCAGTTCGATGCCGACGAGGAAAGCCCGGAAGTGCCGCCGCTCAAGCGCGTGCTGCTGCCCGAGGCCGATTCGCCCAAGCTGCACAAGGTGCTGGCGCAGGCGGGCCTGGGTTCGCGGCTCGAAATGGAAGCATTGATTCTCCAGGGCCGCATTTCCGTCAACAACGAGCCGGCCCACATCGGCCAGCGCATCCAGTTCGGCGACCAGGTCAAGATCAACGGCAAGCCGATTCGCTTCCGCATCGCGCCGCCGCCGCCGCGCGTCATCGCGTACCACAAGCCCGTGGGCGAAGTGGTGACGCACGACGATCCGCAGAACCGCCCGACCGTGTTCCGCAAGCTGCCGCGCCTGCAGCAGGGCAAGTGGCAGTCGGTCGGCCGCCTCGACCTGAACACCGAAGGCCTGCTGCTCTTCAGCAGTTCCGGCGACCTGGCCAACCAGCTCATGCACCCGCGCTTCGGCCTGGAGCGCGAGTACGCGGTGCGCGTGCTGGGCGCGCTCACCACCGAAGAGAAGCACAAGCTGCTCGACGGCGTGCGCCTGGACGACGGCATGGCGCAGTTCGGCACCATCGAAGAGGGCGGCGGCGAAGGCTCCAATTGCTGGTACCGCGTGACCATTTCCGAAGGCCGCAACCGCGAAGTGCGCCGGCTGTTCGAGTCGGTGGGCCATGCGGTCAGCCGGCTCATTCGCATCCGCTACGGCGCGATGGTGCTGCCGCGCGGGCTGAAGCGCGGCGCGTGGATGGAGCTCGACGAGCGCGACATCCGTGCGTTGTTCCAGGCGTCCGGCGGCGCGGCTGCGCGCCCGGCGCCGCAACAGGCGCGAGGCCCCGGCCAGGACGGCGGCGGCAACGGCCGCAACGGCCGCAACAAGAAACGCCGCGGCAATCGCAACGCGGGTGGTGCGGGTGGCGGCCAGCCGCGCGACATGCGCGACGATGGCGGTCGCGATGCCCCGATTCCGAGCCCGCTGGGCGATGGCCGCCCTCCGCGTGGTGATCGAGGTGACCGTGGTCCCCGGAACAACCGCGGCCCCGGCAACGGCGGGCCTCCGCAAGGCCAGGCCCGTCGTGGGAACGGTGGGAATGGTGGAAATGGCGGCGGTGGTGGCGGCAACGCCGGCAACCGCCAGGGCGGCGGCAATCGCCAGGGTGATGACCGCCAACCCAGCGGTGCCAACCAGCCCGATCCGATGAAGACCTCGCTGGGCTACATCGGCGCCGACAGCTTCTCGCGCCAGCGCAAGGAGCAGCGCGGAGGCCAGGGCCGCCGCAGCGGCGGCGGTGGTTTCGGCGGGCCGGCCGGGCAGGGCGGCGGACGGCGTCGCGGGCGCTGAAAGCCTGCCGCCGCAGCGCGGCCTTTCGCGAGGTTTTCACCATTCCGCAAGGCTGCGCCGGTTAAAATCAGAGGCTTTGTCGACAGGTGACGCAAGCAATGCGTTGCAGTTGTGACAAAACACTTCAAAATCAAAGCTCCAGGAAGCATTTCAATGGCTATCGAACGTACCCTCTCCATCATCAAGCCCGACGCAGTCGCAAAGAACGTCATCGGCAAGATCGTTTCCCGTTTTGAAGCTGCCGGCCTCAAGGTCATCGCCGCCAAGCTGGTGCACCTGTCGCGCAACGAAGCCGAACAGTTCTACGGCGTGCACAAGGAACGTCCCTTCTTCAAGGACCTGGTCGAGTTCATGATCTCGGGCCCCGTGTTCGTGCAAGTGCTCGAAGGCGACAACGCCATCGCCAAGAACCGCGACCTGATGGGCGCCACCGACCCCAAGAAGGCAGCCGCCGGCACCATCCGCGCCGACTTCGCCGACAGCATCGACGCCAACGCCGTGCACGGTTCGGACGCTCCGGAAACCGCAGCGAACGAAATCGCCTTCTTCTTCGCCGGCCTCAACGTCTACGCACGCTGAAGCCCGTATCTCGACCGATTCCATGACCACAGTCAATCTGCTCGACTTCGATCTCGAGGGGTTGGCTGCGTTCTGCGAAAAACTCGGCGAGAAAAAATTCCGCGCCACGCAGTTGTATCGCTGGATCCACCAGCGTGGCGCGAGCGATTTCACCCAGATGACCGATCTGGCGAAGTCGCTGCGAGAAAAGCTCGCGACCACCGCGCGCGTGGAGGCCCTGCCGGTCGTCACGCAGCACGAATCCAAGGACGGCACGATCAAGTGGCTGTTCGACGTCGGCGACGGCAATGCCGTCGAAGCCGTATTCATTCCCGAGGACGACCGCGGCACCCTGTGCGTGTCGTCCCAAGCCGGCTGTGCGGTCGGTTGCCGCTTTTGCTCGACCGGGCATCAGGGCTTCAGCCGCAACCTCAGCACGGGCGAAATCATCGCCCAGCTGTGGTTTGCCGAGCACTTCCTTCGCAAGCACCTCAAGCGCAGCGAGCGCGTCATCTCCAACGTGGTGATGATGGGCATGGGCGAGCCGCTGCAGAACTACTCGGCGCTGGTGCCCGCACTGCGCACCATGCTCGACGACAACGCCTACGGGCTGTCGCGCCGCCGCGTGACGGTGTCGACCTCCGGCGTGGTGCCGATGATCGACCGCCTGGGCACCGATTGCGCCGTGGCCATGGCCGTGTCGCTGCACGCACCCAACGACGCGCTGCGCGACGACCTGGTGCCGCTCAACCGCAAGTACCCCATTGTCGAGCTGCTCGAAGCCTGCAAGCGCTACCTGGTGCACGCGCCGCGCGACTTCATCACCTTCGAGTACTGCATGCTCGACGGCGTGAACGACCAGCCCGAGCACGCGCGCCAGCTGATCGAGCTCGTGCGCAAGCACGACGTGTCGTGCAAGTTCAACCTGATTCCGTTCAACCCGTTCCCGGCCTCCGGCCTGCTGCGCTCGCCGCAACCGCGCGTGCTGGCGTTCGCGAAGATGCTGAGCGAAGCCGGGCTGGTGACCACGGTGCGCAAGACGCGCGGCGACGACATCGACGCCGCCTGCGGACAGTTGGCCGGCGACGTCAAGGACCGCACCCGCGCCGCCGAGCGCATGGCCCAGCGCCGTGCGGCCGAGCGCCCCATCGTTTTGCATCCGACTCGCAAGACCGTTCCCCAGGAGCACTGACCCCATGAGCATGGCCTTTTCGATGACGACCGTGAGCGCGCCGCGGCTGCTTGCCGCGAGCTTTGCCGGCGTCGCCGTGGCGTTTCTGCTCTCAGGCTGCGTGAACACGCGCACCACCACGACCAGCCTGGCCGACAGCAGCTCGGGCAAGGGCGTGGAGATCGTGACCGAGTCCGACGAAAGCTCGCGCCAGCGCCGTGCGCGCCTGCGCATGGAGTTGGCCTCGGGCTATTTCGAGCAGGGCCAGACCACCGTGGCGCTCGACGAGATCAAGCAGGCGCTCGCCGCCGACCCCAACAACGCCGACGCCTACAACCTGCGCGGCCTGGTCTACATGCGGCTGGACGACGCCGCGCTGGCGGAAGACAGCTTCCGTCGCGCCATCGCCATCAACCCGCGCGACGCCAATGCGCGCCACAACTACGGCTGGCTCCTGTGCCAGCAGAACCGCTACGGCGACGCCGCGGCGCAGTTCAACGAGGCGCTTGCCGTGCCCAGCTACCCCGACCGCGCCAAGACGCTGATGACGCAGGGCGTGTGCGAGCTCAAGGCCGGCCAGCGCGTGCAGGCCGAGCGCAGCCTGATGCAGGCCTACGAAATCGATGCCAGCAACCCGGTGGTCGGCTTCAACCTGGCCTCGCTGCTGGCGCAGCGCGAAGAGTGGTCGCGCGCGCAGTTCTACATTCGCCGCGTGAACAACAGCGCGTCGGCCAGCGCCGAGACGCTCGCGCTCGGCATCAAGATCGAACGAAAGCTCAACAACCGCGAAGCCGCCGCGCAGTTGGGTGGTCAATTGCAACGACGCTTCCCCCAGTCGCGGGAGGCAACGGCGTACGAGCGCGGGAATCTCAATGACTGATCGGGTTTCGGAGTTCGGCACTTCTGTGGCACAGGCACTCGAAGAAGGCGACATCACGCACAAGACGGCCGGCGACCTGCTTCGCGAGGCGCGCGAGGCCCATGGCCTGCACATCGAAATGGTGGCCGCCGCGCTCAAGGTGCCGCCGCAGAAACTGCTGGCGCTCGAGGCGGACGACATCGCGTCGCTGCCCGATCCGGTGTTCGCACGCGCGCTGGCCAGCAGTGTCTGCCGCGCATTGCGCATCGACCCGGCGCCGGTGCTGGCCAAGCTGCCCACCACGCAGAAGGTGTCGCTGGCCGAGTCCGACCGCACGCTCAACTCGCGCATCTCATCGGGCACGCCGCGCTGGAGCGGCAGCAGCAACCGTTCGAGCGGACTGCCGTCGCGTGCCTTGCTCACGGTGGTGGTGTTGCTGCTCATCGGCGCGGGCGCGCTGTTCTGGCTGCCCCAGTCGGTGTTCGACCAGATCGGCGCTTCCGTCTCCAGGCTCACCGCGCACAGCGGTTCCGACGCGGGCTCTGGCACCGACGCATCTGCGACCGGCACGGCGCCTGCTGGCGGCGTGACCGCCGAAACCGCTCCCGTGCAGGCCGTGGCGCCCAGCGGGCCGGCGGTGCAGTCGCCATCGGCCGCGGCCCCTGTGGCCATGACGCCGGCCGCCGCAGCGTCCGCGCCCATGGCGGCTGCCGAAAGCAGCGGCCAGCAACTTGTTTTCGTGGCACGTGAAGAATGCTGGGTCACGGTGACCGAGGCCGGCGGCAAGCAGCTGCTGCGCCGCAGCTTGAAGGCAGGCGAGACGCTCGGCCTGTCGGGCACGCTGCCGTTGTCGGTGGTGGTCGGTCGCGCATCGAGCGTCGATGTTCAGGTGCGCGGCCAGCCTTACGATTTGAAGCCCGTCACCAAGAACGGTGGCGTGGCGCGTTTCGAGGTGAAGTCATGACCGACGAGTGCCTGCCTGTTCCCATTGAAGCGGCTGCCCCCAAGGCGCGCCGCTCGCGCCAGGCCAGCGTGGCCTGGGGCCCGCGCGTGGTCACGGTGGGCGGCGACGCTCCTGTGCGCGTGCAGTCCATGACCAACACCGACACCGTCGACGCCATCGGCACGGCGATCCAGGTGAAGGAGCTGGCCATCGCCGGCTCCGAGATGGTCCGCATCACCGTCAACACGCCCGAAGCCGCGGCGCAGGTGCCGTACATCCGCGAGCAGCTCGACCGCATGGGCATCGACGTGCCGCTGATCGGCGACTTTCACTACAACGGCCACCGCCTGCTCACCGACTATCCGGCCTGCGCCGAGGCGCTGAGCAAGTACCGCATCAACCCCGGCAACGTGGGCAAGGGCGACAAGAAGGACAAGCAGTTCGGCCAGATGATCGACGCCGCCATGCGCTGGAACAAGCCGGTGCGCATCGGCGTGAACTGGGGCAGCCTCGACCAGGAACTGCTCGCCAGCCTGATGGACACCAACAGCCAGCGCGCCCAGCCGTGGGACGCCAAGCAGGTGATGTACGAGGCGCTGATCACCTCGGCCATCGAGTCCGCCAAGCTGGCCGAGTCGATGGGCATGGCCGGCAACCAGGTGATCCTGTCGTGCAAGGTCAGCGGCGTGCAGGACCTGATTTCGGTCTACCGCGAACTGGCCCGCCGCTGCGACAACCCGCTGCACCTGGGCCTGACCGAGGCCGGCATGGGCACCAAGGGCACGGTGGCTTCGGCCACGGCGCTGTCGATCCTGCTGCAGGAAGGCATCGGCGACACCATTCGCGTGTCGCTCACGCCGCAGCCGGGCGAGTCGCGCACGCAGGAAGTGCTCATTGCCAACGAAATCCTGCAGGCCCTCGGCCTGCGCGTGTTCGTGCCCAGCGTCACGGCCTGCCCGGGCTGTGGCCGCACCACCAGCACCACGTTCCAGGAGCTGGCCAAGCAGATCGACGACTACCTGCGCCTGCAGATGCCGGTCTGGCGCAAGAAGTACCCGGGCGTGGAGACGCTGAAGGTCGCCGTCATGGGCTGCATCGTCAACGGCCCCGGCGAGAGCAAGCACGCGGACATCGGCATCAGCCTGCCCGGCACCGGCGAGGCGCCTGCCGCGCCGGTCTTCATCGACGGCGAAAAGGCCCTCACGCTGCGCGGCGACAATATCGCCAACGAGTTCCATCAACTCGTCGAAACCTACATCGAAAAGCGCTTCGGCGGCGAACACGCTGTCGCGGCCTGACACCTCCGCAGGATCCATGGCTGACAAATTGAATGCCGTCAAAGGCATGAACGACATATTGCCGCCCGAATCGGCGCGCTGGGAGTGGCTCGAGGCCACCGTGCGCGACCTGATGGGGCGCTTTGCATACCGCAACGTGCGCACGCCCATCCTGGAGCACACCGCGCTGTTCGTGCGCGGCATCGGCGAGGTGACGGACATCGTCGAGAAGGAGATGTACGCCTTCGAAGACCGCTCCGACAAGCACGGCCAGTCCGAGCACCTGGCGATGCGGCCCGAGAACACCGCCGGCCTGGTGCGCGCGGTGATCGAGCACAACATGCTCTACGACGGCCCCAAGCGCCTCTGGTACACGGGCCCGATGTTCCGCCGCGAGAAGCCGCAGCGCGGGCGCTATCGGCAGTTCCACCAGATCGGCGCCGAGGCCCTGGGCTTCGCTGGCCCGGATGTGGATGCCGAGCTGATCCTGCTGGCCAGCGCGCTCTGGAAGGCGATCGGCCTGACCGATGTGCGCCTCGAGCTCAACAGCTTGGGCCAGCCTGCCGAGCGTGCGCAGCATCGCGCGCAGCTGATCGCCCACTTCGAGCAGCACGCCGACAAGCTCGACGAGGACGGCAAGCGCCGCCTGCACAGCAACCCGCTGCGCATCCTCGACACGAAGAACCCGGCCATGAAGGACGTGGTCGAGTCGGCCCCGAAGCTGATCGACTTTCTCGGTGCCGAGTCGCTCGCGCACTTCGAGGGGCTGCAGGCCATCCTGAAGGAGAACGACATCGCGTTCACCATCAACCCGCGCCTGGTGCGCGGGCTCGATTACTACAACCTCTCGGTGTTCGAGTTCGTCACCGACCGCCTCGGCGCGCAAGGCACTGTGTGCGCCGGCGGCCGCTACGACGACCTGATCGTGCAGATCGGCGGCAAGCCCGCGCCTGCCGTGGGATGGGCGATGGGCGTGGAGCGCGTGCTCGACCTGCTCAAGGAGCAAGGCGCCAACGTGCCGACGCCGGTGCCCGATGCCTACGCCATCGTGCCCGACGCCGCCTCGATGCCCGTCGTGCTGCGCACGCTGCAGCAGTTGCGCGAAGCCGGTGTGCGCGTGCAGATGCACGGCGCCACCGCCGAAGGCCTCGCCAGCTTCAAGTCGCAGATGAAGAAGGCCGACGCCAGCGGTGCCACCCACGCGCTGATCTTCGGCGCCGATGAACTTGCGCGCGGCGAAGTGACTCTGAAGGCGTTGCGCGACGCAAGCGTCCCGCAGACCGCACGGCCTCTCGCAGAAGTGGCCGCCTGGGCCGTCACCCTACAATCGCCGGCTCCCAACACCTGACAGCGCATGGCAACCCATCTCGACCTCGAAGAACAGGAACAGCTCGACCAGCTCAAGCATTTCTGGAACACCTACGGCACCCTGATCACCTGGGCCGTGCTGCTCGTCGCCGGCGCCTTCGTGGCCTGGAACGGCTGGCAGTACTACCAGCGCAGCAAGGCAACGCAGGCCGCAGCCCTTTACGACGAGGTCGAGCGCAGCACGCAGTCCGGCGACGTCGAGCGCATCCAGCGCGTGCTGGGCGACATGAAGGAACGCTTCGCCTCCACCGCCTACGCGCAACAGGCCGGCCTGCTGGTCGCCAAGACGCTGTACGAGAAGGGCAACACCGAAGGCTCGCGCGCCGCGCTCACGTGGGTGGCGCAAAGCGCCGTCGACCCGGGCTACCAGGCCATCGCCAAGCTGCGCCTTGCAGCCGAACTGCTCGACAGCAAGTCGTACGACGATGCGCTCAAGCAGCTCGACGGCAGCGTGCCCAAGGAATTCGAGCCGCTGGTGGCCGACCGCAAGGGCGATATCTACCTGGCGCAGGGCAAGCGCGCCGAGGCGCAAACCGAATACCGCAAGGCCTGGACCGGTCTGGGCGCCACCTCCGACTATCGCCGCCTGGTCGAGATCAAGCTCAACGCGGTCGGCGTCGACCCGAAGAGCCTGGCGCCCGTCGTCACCGTTACCCCCGCAGCCCCCAAAACTCCCTGACCGCATCATGAATTTCAAGCTTTTCATGCCTGAATCGACCGCCATGCGTGCGGGATCAGCCCTTGTTTTGGTTGCCTTCCTCGCCGCCTGTTCGGGCAGCGCCAAGCCCAAGCCCGAAGAGCTCCCGGCGAACCCGGCCCTGGTGGGCGTTCGCCAGGCCTGGACCGTGCGCATTCCTGAGGTGAAGTTTCCGCTGACGACCGACGTCAGCGGCGACATCGTCACCGTGGCTGGCAGCGACGGAACGGTGGTCGCCATCGACGCCCGTGCGGGCCGCGAGACCTGGCGTGCCAGCGTCGGCGCGCCGCTGGCCGCTGGTGTCGGCAGCGACGGCACGCTGGCCGCGGTCGTCACCGCCAACAACGAACTGGTCGCGCTCGAGAACGGTAAGGTGCTGTGGAAACAGAAGCTCACGGCCCAGGCCTTCACGGCACCGCTGGTGGCAGGCCGCCGCGTGTTCGTGCAAACCGCCGACCGCAGCCTGAGCGCCTGGGACGGGCAGAGCGGCCGCCGCCTCTGGATCCAGCAACGCACGGGTGAAAACCTCGTGCTGCGCAAGTCGGGCGTGCTGATCGCCGTGGGCGACACGCTGGTCGCCGGCATCGGTGGGCGCCTGGTCGGCATCAATCCGGCCAACGGCACCTCACGCTGGGAGTCGCCCATCGCGGCGCCCCGCGGCACCAACGACGTCGAGCGCCTGGTCGACCTGACCGGCAGCGTGAGCCGCTATGGTGACACGGTCTGCGCACGGGCGTATTACGCCAGCGTGGGCTGCGTCGAGACCGTGCGCGGTTCGCTGGTGTGGAGCAAGCCGGCTTCTGGCGCCGACGGCGTGAGCGGCGACGAGCGCTTCGTGTACGGCACCGAATCCGACGGCAGCGTCGTGGCATGGCGCCGTGCGGACGGCGAACGCGCGTGGCAGATGTCGCGCCTGAAGAACCGCGTGCTGACTGCGCCGCTGGCCGTGGGGCGCTCGCTGATCATCGGCGAAGGCACCGGCACGCTGCATTTCGTGTCGCGCGAAGACGGTGCGCTGCTCAACCGCGTCACGCCCGATGGCTCCGCCATCACCGTCACGCCGGTGCTGACCGGCAATACGGTCGTGGTCGTGACTGCCAAGGGTGGCGTGTTTGGCTATCGCCCTGAATAACTTTTACTTTTTGCAAGGCCCGATCATGAAAACCGCGCCATCGAAAGGCCGGCCATGAAGCCGGTCGTGGCCCTGGTCGGGCGGCCCAATGTTGGCAAGTCGACCCTCTTCAACCGCCTGACGCAGACGCGCGACGCCATCGTCGCCGACTTCGCCGGCCTTACGCGCGACCGCCACTACGGCAATGGTCGCCTTGGCAAGCACGAGTTCATCGTCATCGACACCGGTGGCTTCGAGCCCGACGCCGGCAGCGGCATCTACAAGGAAATGGCCAAGCAGACGCGGCAGGCCGTGGCCGAGGCCGATGTGGTGATCTTCGTGGTCGATGCCCGCGAAGGCCTCTCCGCGCAGGACCACGACATCGCCAACGAACTTCGCCGCCTGGGCAAGCCCTGCGTGCTGGCGGCCAACAAGGCCGAGGGCATGCACGACGGCACCAAGCTCGTGGACTTTTACGAACTCGGTTTCGGCGACGTCTACGGCGTGTCGGCGGCGCACGGGCAGGGCATGCGTGACCTGGTCGAACTGGCGCTCGCGCCGCTGAACCTGGTCGACCCGGAAGACGACGCCGACGAAGACGACGTCAACAAGCCCATCAAGCTGGCCGTCGCCGGCCGGCCCAACGTGGGCAAGTCGACGCTGATCAACACCTGGCTGGGCGAAGAGCGCCTGGTGGCCTTCGACATGCCAGGGACCACGCGCGACGCCATTTCGGTGCCGTTCGAGCGCAACGGTCAACGCTTCGAGCTGATCGACACGGCCGGCCTGCGCCGCAAGGGCAAGGTGTTCGAAGCCATCGAGAAGTTCTCGGTGGTCAAGACGCTGCAGGCCATCGAATCGGCCAACGTCGTGCTGCTGCTGCTGGATGCCACGCAAGGCGTGACCGACCAGGACGCGCACATCGCGGGCTATATCCTCGAAAGCGGACGCGCCGTGGTGATCGCCATCAACAAGTGGGACGCGGTCGACAGCTACCAGCGCGAGCAGATCCAGCGGCAGATCGAGACACGGTTGCCGTTCCTGAAGTTCGCGGCGCTGCATTTCATCTCGGCCATCAAGCGCCAGGGCCTGGGTCCGGTGTGGCAGGCGATTGCGCAGGCCCACAAGTCGGCCACCCGCAAGATGTCGACACCGGTGCTGACCCGGCTGCTGCTGGAGGCGGTGCAGTTCCAGGCGCCCAAGCGCGGCGGCATGTACCGTCCCAAGCTGCGCTACGCGCACCAGGGGGGCATGAACCCGCCGGTGATCGTGATCCACGGCAATTCGCTCGAACATGTGACCGAGGCGTACAAGCGCTTCCTCGAAGGGCGCTTCCGCAAGGAGTTCGACCTGGTGGGCACGCCGCTGCGCATCCAGTTCAAGAGCTCCGCGAATCCGTTCGCCGACAAGGACGATTGACCGCGCTGCGGGTCTTGGCTGCTGATGGCGGCCAATGACTTGCTGCTGTCATGGAAGTTCCGCCTTTTGAGAGACGTTATTTTCTCAAGGCTTTACGCCTCGGTTGCTGCAGCGCGGAAACCCTGTGTTAAGGTCATCTCTCCAACAACTACTCTTGAACACGGAGAATATCGTGAGCAATAAAGGGCAACTTCTGCAAGACCCGTTTCTGAACACTTTGCGTCGCGAGCATGTGCCGGTTTCCATTTATTTGGTGAACGGTATCAAGCTGCAAGGCCAGATCGAGTCTTTTGACCAGTACGTCGTGTTGCTTCGCAACACGGTGACACAAATGGTCTACAAGCACGCCATTTCCACCATCGTGCCGGGTCGTGCCGTCAACTTCTCGGCCAACGAGAACGACGACGCCGCTGCCTGATCGCGCGGAGCGCGGTGGCCCCGGCTGCCGCGCTTTTTCCCAATTCTGATCCCGCTTGTCTGAACTGATCCCCCGCCAGGAAGGCGCCGCCGTTCTCGTCGGCGTCGATTTCGGGCTGCCCCATTTCGACAGCGAACTCGAGGAACTCGGCCTGCTCGCGCAGACCGCGGGCCTCACGCCTGTCGCCCGTCTCGCGTGCAAGCGCAAGGCCCCCGACGCTGCATTGTTCGTTGGCAGCGGCAAGGCCGAAGAAATCAAAGAGCTGGCCGCCCTGCACAGGGCCAGCGAAGTCATCTTCGACCAGTCCCTGAGCCCCGCGCAGCAGCGCAACCTCGAGCGACAGCTCGATGTTGCCGTCTACGACCGCACTTTCCTCATCCTCGAAATCTTCGCCCAACGCGCGCGTTCGCACGAAGGCAAGTTGCAGGTAGAGCTTGCCCGCCTGCAGTACCTCAGCACACGCCTCGTTCGCCGGTGGTCCCACCTGGAGCGCCAGACCGGTGGTGCGGGTGTGCGCGGCGGCCCGGGCGAAAAGCAGATCGAGCTCGACCGCCGCATGATCAACGAGTCGATCAAGCGCACGCGCGAGCGCCTCGCCAAGGTGCAGAAGCAGCGCGGCACGCAGCGCCGCCAGCGCGAGCGCCGCGAGACCTTCAACATCTCGCTGGTGGGCTACACCAACGCGGGCAAGTCGTCGTTGTTCAATGCGTTGGTGAAGGCCCGCGCCTATGCGGCCGACCAGCTGTTCGCCACGCTCGACACCACCACGCGCAACCTCTACCTGGGCGACGCGCGGCGCCAGGTGTCCATTTCCGACACGGTGGGCTTCATCCGCGACCTGCCTCACGGGCTGGTCGACGCCTTCAAGGCGACGCTGCAGGAGGCGGTCGATGCCGACCTGCTGCTGCATGTGATCGATGCTTCCAACCCCCACTACCCCGAGCAGATGGCCGAGGTGCAGTCGGTGCTGCGGGACATCGGGGCGGACGCGGTTCCGCAGCTTCTTGTATTCAACAAGCTCGACGCCCTTGAAAGCGCGCAGCATCCGCTGCATCTGCAGGACGAGATGGAAATCGACGGCGTGCAGGTTCCTCGCATCTTCCTCAGCGCCAAGAGCGGGGAGGGCGTGCCGCTGCTGCGCGCCGAACTCGCCCGGCAGTCGGGCTCCGTAGCCGATACGATGACCCCTGAGGCGGACGCTGAATTGCACGATTCCGCCGATTGATTGGGCACAATCCCGCCACTGACAAGAGAACGAAGCGAATGAATTCAAAGCCAGCGTGGAGAGGGTTTCTGGGCATGTTCAATCTGAACGATGGCCGATGGGGTCGCGGCGACGAGCCGTCCTCCAACGGTGATCGCCCGGCCGGCAATCGGCCCCCCGATGCCAATCCTCCAGGCGCCCCGACCCCGCCGCCTTCGGGCAACAACAACAACGACAACCGTCCCCGCGGACAAGGCCCCAACCAAGGCCCCCCCGACCTCGACGAACTCTGGCGCGACCTCAATCGCAAGCTCGGTGGATTCTTCGGCGGCAAGGGCGGCGGCAACCGCCCCAACGGTGGGAGCAGCGGCGGTGGCGGCAATGGCTACAAACCCGACATGAAAAACGCAGGATTCGGCCTCGGCCTGGTGGCTGCCGTGGCGATCCTGATCTGGCTCGGCACCGGCTTCTTCATCGTGAACGAAGGCCAGCAGGCCGTGGTCACGCAGTTCGGCCGCTACAAGTCGACCGTGAACGCGGGCTTCAACTGGCGCCTGCCTTACCCGATCCAGCGCCACGAAGTGGTGGTGACCACGCAGATCCGCTCCACCGACGTCGGCCGCGACGCTATCGTGCGCTCCACCGGCCTGCGCGAATCGGCCATGCTGACCGAAGACGAGAACATCGTCGAGATCAAGTTCGCCGTGCAGTACCGCCTGAGCGATGCGCGCGCCTGGCTCTACGAGAGCAAGGCACCTGCCGAAACCGTCGTGCAGGTGGCTGAAACCGCCGTGCGCGAAGTGGTCGGCAAGATGAAGATGGACGCCGCGCTCGCCGAAGAGCGCGACCAGATCGCACCGCGCGTGCGCACGCTGATGCAGACCATCCTGGACCGCTACAAGGTCGGTGTCGAAGTGGTCGGCATCAACCTGCAGCAGGGCGGTGTGCGTCCGCCCGAGCAGGTGCAGGCCGCGTTCGACGACGTGCTCAAGGCCGGCCAGGAGCGCGAGCGCGCCAAGAACGAAGCCCAGGCCTACGCCAACAACGTGGTGCCCCTGGCCACCGGTACCTCTTCGCGCCTGAAGGAAGAGTCCGAGGCGTACAAGGCGCGGATCGTGGCGCAGGCACAAGGTGATGCAGGCCGCTTCAGCGCCGTGCTCGCCGAGTACCAGAAGGCCCCGCAGGTGACGCGCGACCGCATGTACACCGACGCCATGCAGCAGATCTACGCCAGCACCACGAAGGTGCTGGTCGACAGCAAGCAGGGATCCAACCTGCTGTACCTGCCGCTCGACAAGCTCATGCAGATGGGCGGCAACAGCGCAGCGGCCACGCCGGTCGATGCGGCCAGCCCGAACGTCGCCGGCACCGCGCCGGCCCAGTCCTCGGTGATTCCCGTGGCCCCCGTGACCGGTGACGTGCGTGCCCGCGACGGCCGCTCGCGCGACCGCGACGTGCGCTGAAGAACAAGGACTAGAAGAACATGAACAGAATCGGACTCATCGCCTCGTCGATCCTCGTCTTGCTCGTGCTGCTGAGCTCGACCCTCTTCGTGGTCGACCAGCGCCAGTTCGGCGTGGTGTACGCCCTCGGCCAGATCAAGCAGGTCATCACCGAGCCAGGCCTGAACTTCAAGCTGCCGCCGCCGTTCCAGAACGTGTCGTACATCGACAAGCGTCTGCTGACGCTGTCCAGCCTCGACACCGAACCCATGCTGACCGCCGAAAAGCAGCGCGTGGTGATCGACTGGTACGTGCGCTGGCGCATCAGCGATCCGCAGGCCTACATCCGCAACGTCGGCCTCGACGAGAACGCGGGCGCCATGCAGTTGAACCGCGTGGTGCGCAATGCGTTCCAGGAAAACATCAACAAGCGCACCGTGCGCGACCTGATCTCGGTGCGCCGCGAGGCCCTGATGGCCGACGTGCAGCGTGAAGTGCTCGCCGTGGTAAAGGGCGCCAAGCCCTGGGGCGTGGACGTGGTCGACGTGCGCATCACGCGTGTGGACTATGTGGAAGCCATCACCGAATCGGTCTATCGCCGCATGGAAGCCGAGCGCAAGCGCGTGGCCAACGAGCTGCGCTCCACCGGTACGGCCGAAGGCGAAAAGATCCGAGCCGACGCTGATCGCCAGCGCGAAGTGATCGTGGCGAATGCCTACCGCGATGCGCAGAAGATCAAGGGCGAGGGCGATGCGCAGGCCGCAGCGGCCTATGCCGACGCGTTCGGCCGCGACCCGCAGTTCGCGCAGTTCTACCGCAGCCTCGACGCCTACAAGCAGAGCTTCAACAAGAAGAGCGACGTGATGGTGCTCGACCCGTCGTCGGACTTCTTCCGCGCCATGCAAGGCTCGGGATCGGGCGCCAGCGCACCTCGCCGCTGATTCGCCAGGAGCCGTGAGCGCCGACACTTTCTGGAGCGCGCTGGCGCTCGTCCTGGTGATCGAAGGCATCCTGCCTTTCGTCTCGCCAGGAGGGTGGCGGCGCGGCTTCGGGCAGCTCATGCAGCTGCGCGACGGCCAGCTTCGTTTCTTTGGACTTTGCAGCATCCTGCTGGGTTTGGCACTGCTCTGGGTCTTGGGGTAGCGCGGTCCCGGTAGAATCCCGGTTTAACCACGCCCCCGATCCCCATGTCCGCCTGGGTCCTCCCGGATCACATTGCCGATGTGCTGCCTTCCGAGGCGCGCCACATCGAAGAACTTCGACGCCAGCTGCTCGATACCGCCCGTGGCTATGGCTACGAGCTGGTGATGCCGCCGCTGCTCGAGCATCTCGAGTCGCTGCTTTCGGGCACCGGCGAGGCGCTCGACCTTCAAACCTTCAAGCTTGTCGACCAGCTCTCCGGCCGCAGCATGGGCCTTCGCGCCGACACCACCCCCCAGGTGGCGCGCATCGACGCCCACCTGCTGAACCGCGACGGCGTGGCCCGCCTGTGCTACTGCGGTCCGGTGCTCCACACCCGGCCCGACCGGCCGCATGCGACCCGCGAGCCGCTGCAGTTCGGCGCCGAAATCTATGGCCATGCCGGCCTCGAGGCCGACACCGAGACCCTGCTGCTTGCGCTCGACTGCCTGCAGGCCGCTGGCCTGGAAGAGGGCGTGATCGTCGACCTGGCCGATGCCCGCATCGTGCGTGCGCTGTTCGAAGGCGTGCCCATCGACCCCGCCGGCCTGGCCCGCGTGCACGCCGCACTGGCCGCCAAGGACGCGAGCGAACTCGATTCGCTTACCAAGAATTTCCCCGCCGCGGCCCGTGACGGCCTGCGCGCGCTGGTCCAGCTGTACGGCGACGCGTCGGTGCTCGACGAGGCCGCCAAGGCCTTGAAGGGCACGCCGGCCGTGGCCGCCGCACTGGCCGACCTGAAGCAACTCGCCGCCGGCCTGCAAGGCGTCGAAGGCGTGAAGGGCCGCGAGATCAGTTTCGACCTGGCCGACTTGCGCGGCTACGCGTACTACAGCGGCATGCGCTTCGGCATCTATGTGCCCGGCGCGGCCGACTCGCTGGTGCGCGGCGGCCGCTACGACGAGGTGGGCGCCGTGTTCGGTCGCAACCGCCCGGCCGTCGGCTTCAGCCTCGACGTGCGCGAGCTGGTCGGCGTGCTGCCGGCGCGGCCGCTGCGCGCGGCCATTCGCGCGCCATGGAGCGACGCGGCAGGCCTGCGTCAGGCGATTGCCCAATTGCGCAAGGCCGGCGAAACGGTAGTCTGCGTGCTGCCGGGCCACGGCAGCGAAATCGATGAATTCCACTGCGACCGCGAGCTCGTCGAGCAAGCGGGCCAGTGGAATGTCCGAGCGATCTGAATTTTTGAAGTAATGGAACGAGCATGAGCGTAACCACCGGAAGAAACGTGGTCGTCGTCGGTACCCAATGGGGCGACGAAGGCAAAGGCAAGCTGGTCGACTGGCTGACGGAGAGCGCCCAGGGCGTGGTCCGTTTCCAGGGCGGCCACAACGCGGGCCACACGCTGGTCATCAACGGTGTGAAAACCGCGTTGCACCTGATCCCGAGCGGCATCATGCGCCCCGGCGTCAAGTGCTACATCGGTAACGGCGTGGTGCTGTCCGCCGCCAAGCTCTTCGAGGAAATCGAAGGGCTGGAAAAGGCCGGCGTCGAGGTGCGTTCGCGCCTGCGCATCAGCGAGGCCTGCCCGCTGATCCTGCCGTTCCACGCCGCGCTGGACATCGCCCGCGAGGCTTATCGCGAAAAGGGTGGCATCGAGAAGATCGGCACCACCGGCCGCGGCATCGGCCCGGCCTACGAAGACAAGATCGCGCGCCGCGCACTGCGCGTGCAGGACCTGAAGCACCCCGAGCGTTTCGCGGCCAAGCTGCGCGTGCTGCTCGACCTGCACAACCACGTGCTGACGCAGGTGCTGAGCGCTCCGGCCATCGACTTCGACGAAGTGTTCGACGAAGCCATGAAGCACGCCGAACTGCTCAAGCCCATGATGGCCGACGTGTCGCGCGAGCTGAACGACGCCCACAAGAACGGCGCCAACCTGCTGTTTGAAGGCGCGCAGGGCACGCTGCTCGACGTGGACCACGGCACCTACCCGTACGTGACCTCCAGCAACTGCGTGGCCGGCAATGCCGCCGCCGGTTCGGGTGTGGGCCCGGGCATGCTGCACTACATCCTGGGCATCACGAAGGCCTACTGCACCCGCGTGGGCGGCGGTCCGTTCCCCACCGAGCTCGACTGGGCCACGCCCGGCACCGCGGGTTACCACATGAGCACCGTGGGCGCCGAAAAGGGCGTGACCACCGGCCGCAGCCGCCGTTGCGGCTGGTTCGACGCGGCGCTGCTCAAGCGCTCGGCGCAGGTCAACGGCCTGTCGGGCCTGTGCATCACCAAGCTCGACGTGCTCGACGGCCTCGAGAAGCTCGAACTGTGCACCGGCTACGAGCTGGACGGCGAAATCACCGACATCCTGCCGATGGGCGCGGACGAGATCGAGCGTTGCACGCCGATCTACGAAACCCTCGAAGGCTGGACCGAGAGCACCGTCGGTGTCACGCAATACGACAAGCTGCCCGTCAACGCGCGCCTGTACCTGCAGCGCATCGAGCAAGTCACCGGCGTGCCGATCCACATGGTGTCGACCAGCCCCGACCGCGATCACACGATCATGATGCGCCACCCCTACCTGGCCGACTGAAGAGGAACCCCACACCCATGTTGACCGAAGACGGCAAACATCTCTACGTCAGCTACGACGAGTACCACAACCTGATCGAGAAGCTCGCGATCAAGGTGCACCAGTCGGGCTGGCAGTTCGACACCATCCTGTGCCTGGCACGTGGCGGCATGCGCCCCGGCGACGTGCTCTCGCGCATCTTCGACAAGCCGCTGGCCATCATGTCGACCAGCTCGTACCGCGCCGACGCAGGCACGGTGCAGGGCCACCTCGACATCGCGCGCTTCATCACCACCCCCAAGGGCGAGATCGCCGGACGCGTGCTGCTGGTGGACGACCTGGCCGATTCGGGCCACACGCTGCATGCCGTGATGGACATGCTGCGCAACAACTACCCGCCCATCACCGAGCTGCGCAGCGCCGTGATCTGGACCAAGGCGCTGTCGACCTTCACGCCCGACTACCAGGTCGAGTTTCTGGCCACCAACCCGTGGATCCACCAGCCTTTCGAAGGCTATGACTCGATGGGCGCCGAGAAGCTCATCGAGAAGTGGTCGGTCTGACGACGCACTCCCGCCGGGTCATCCGGCGGGGTTGAGCAGCATGGCGGTATAGCGCCGCTGCATTTCCTCCGGCGTCAGCGTCTCGATGCTGTGCCCCACGTTCCAGCGATGGCCGAAGGGGTCGCGAAAGACGCCGGAGCGCTCCCCATAGAACTGGTCTTGCGGTGCCATGTCGAGCGTGGCGCCGGCGGCCACTGCGCGCGCCACCACCGCATCGGCATCGTCCACATGCAGGTGCAGCGTGACCGCCGTGCCGCCCAGCGTCCTCGCGCTGCGGATGTCGTACTCCGCAAACTCGTCCGACAGCATCAGGATCGCGCCGTTGTGAAAGTCCAGCTCCGCGTGGCCGATGCGCCCGCTGGGCTCGGTCAGGCGAAAGATCTCCTTCACCTCGAACACCTTGCAATAAAAGTCGATGGCTGCGCCCGCGTCGTGGACGCAGAGGTACGGAAACAACTCGTGGATCGCCATGAGGGTCGCCTTTCGCTGTCGAAGAGGAACGGGGCCCGAGGATGACGCAAACAATGCGGGGCGGCAACCAGGAGCGACCTGATTGCCGCCCCGCATCGGGCGCGAGGCCTGCGTCCGTTACTTGCCCGAATCGATGCGTTTCTGCATCCGGGCCGCGCGGTCCGCGGAAGCGGGGTGCGAGCTAAGCATCGAGTTGCTGCTGCCGCCGCTGAGCTTGCCCAGTTGCTGGAACGCGGTGACCAGGCCTTCGCGCTTGAGCTTCTGCTGCGTCAGCAGGTCGAAGGCGTAGTTGTCGGCATCGCTTTCCTGCGACTGCGAGAACTGGGCGTTGACGAGCTTCTCGGCAAAGTCACCGAGCTGCGACGACGAAAGCGCTGTTGCCGCCGCATTGCCGCTGGCACCGGCCAGTCCGCGCACCGCCGATGCGGCGTACGCGGTCTGCATGGCCTTCTTGCTGTGGCCGAGCGCCACATGGCCGATTTCATGGCCGATGACGCCACGCAACTCGTCGTCGTTCATCAGGTCCATCAGGCCGCTGTATACGCGGATGCAGCCGTTGCCCATGGCCCATGCATTCACGTCCTTGGTGAGGTAGACGTTGTAGCTCGCCGGTTGGCCGTTGATGGTGTTGGGCAGCCCCTGGCGCACGCGTTCGAGGCGCTTGCCGTAGGCATCGGTGGGTGCTGCGATCTTCGACTTGGCATCGATGGCCGCGCACGACTGGTTCGCCAAGGCCTGCACATCGCTGTCGGTGAGCGACATGGCCTTGAAGGCGTTGCCGCCCGCGCCGGTGAGGCCGGCGGAGTCGATGTTCTTCACGCCGCCGCACGCGCACAAGGCCGCGGCGGCTGTCATGGAAATCAAGAAATGACGCATTGGAAATCCTCCCTTTTTTGTTGGAAGGGCGACTCTAGCGGCCATGAAAAGCACCGCGCTTCCATCACTTCGCAGGGGCGCAAAGAAAGTCACGTTCGGGCTCGGTTCCTTGTGCCGCGCTAGCATCGGCACATGAGCAAGCCTTCGACGCAACTGATCCACCACCCCTACACCCCGCCCGCCACCTTTTCCGCGCCGCAGCCCGGCGTGTTCAAGGCGTCGACCGTGTTCTTCGCCGACGTGGCCGCCATGCGCGCGCGCGACTGGAAGACCAAGGCCGGCTACACCTACGGCCTGCACGGCACACCCACCACCTTCACGCTCGAGGAGCGCCTGGCCACGCTCGAAGGCGGCACCGAATGCCTGCTGGTGCCCAGCGGCCTCGCGGCCATCGCGCTGGTGGCCTTCGCCTTCCTGAAGACCGGCGACGAGGTGCTCATTCCCGACAATGCCTACGGCCCCAACAAGGCGCTGGCCACGGGCGAGCTGGCCAACTTCGGCATCACGCACCGCATGTACGACTCCATGAACCCGGCCGACCTCGCGGCCAAGCTGTCGGAGCGCACGCGGCTGGTGTGGGTCGAGGCGGCGGGCTCGGTGACGATGGAGTTTCCCGACCTGCCGGCGCTGGTGGATGTGTGCCGCGCGCGCGGCGTGATGACGGCGCTGGACAACACCTGGGGCGCGGGCCTGGCCTTCGCCCCCTTCGACTTCAACGGCACGGGGCAGGGCGTGGACATCTCGGTGCACGCGCTCACCAAGTACCCCAGCGGCGGCGGCGACGTGCTGATGGGCAGCGTGGTCACGCGCGATGAGCGGCTGCACCGCGCGCTCAAGCTCACGCACATGCGCATGGGCTACGGCATCGGCGTGGGCGACGTCGAGACGCTGCTGCGCTCGCTGCCGAGCATCTCGCTGCGCTACGCCGCGCACGACCGCGCGGCGCGCGAGCTGGCCGGCTGGCTCAATGGCTGCGAGGAAATTGCGCAGGTGCTGCACCCCGCGCTCGAAGACTCGCCGGGCCATGTGCACTGGCGCGCGCTGTGCGGCGAGACCGACCTGGCCGCGGGCCTGTTCTCGGTGGTGTTCGACGCGCGCTACAGCACCGAGCAGGTCGACCGTTTCTGCGACAGCCTGAAGCTGTTTCGCCTGGGCTACTCGTGGGGCGGCCCCATCAGCCTCGTGGTGCCCTACGACATCGGGCTGATGCGCGATGCCACCGTGGCGCGCTGGCCCTACAAGGGCACGCTCGTTCGTTTTTCGATCGGCCTGGAGGACGTGGGCGACCTGCGCGCCGATCTGCAGCAGGCGCTGGCGCGTATGTAAAAAATCGCTTCCGGCTCCCGGGGCGGTGCTTTGGGTACCGTCTTGAGACTGCACCGTTATCGCTTACAGTAGGCCACGCGCAGTCACCCTGACTGCCTCGCCCAAGGAGAAGCAGTGGCAACACCCAATTACGGCTACGAGAAGCGCCAGAAAGAGCTGGCAAAAAAGAAGAAAAAGGAAGAGAAGCTCCGCGAGAAGGCGCATCGCAAACTCTCCCCGAGCAGCGACGGGCTGGCTCCCGGAGACCCGGAGACCGACGTGGCCTCGCTCGAACACGATGCCCCCACCGTGCCCGAGTTGCCCACCAAGAACGGTTGATCCGTTTCTGGCCTACCGACCAAGAAGCCGCCGCAGGTTCGCGCCTGCGGCGGTTTTTTATTTGGGCAGCAGCTTGCGCAGTTCGGGCCAGACGTTGTCCAGCAGCTGAGGCTGCGCCGCGGCCGTGGGATGGATGCGGTCGGCCTGGAACAGCGACATCGCATCGGGCGCGTCGGCCACGCCCTTGAGCAGGAAGGGCACCAGCGCGGACTTCGTCGCGCTCGCCACCTTCGAGAACACCGCCTCGAAGCGCCGCGTGTAGTCGCCGCCGTAGTTGGGCGGCACCTGGATGCCGACGATCAGCACCTTCGCGCCCGCGGCCTGCGCGGCCTTGGTGATCTGCAGCAGGTTGGCCTCGGTGTCCGACAGCGGCAGCCCGCGCAGCGCGTCGTTGGCGCCCAGCTCGACCACCACGTAGCCGGGCTTGTGCTGTGCGAGCAGCGACGGAAAACGCGAGCGTCCGCCGGAGCTGGTGTCGCCGCTGATGCTTGCGTTGACCACGGTGGCCGCGACCTTCTGCTGCGCAAGCCTTTTTTCGAGCAAGGGTACCCAGCCTTCGCCACGCTTCAGGCCGTACTCTGCGCTCAGCGAATCGCCGAGCACCAGGATCACCGGCTTGCCTGCCGGGCCTGCCGAAGTTGAAGTCGGAGTCGAAGCCTGGGCCTGCGCCGCGGTCGTCCATAGCCCCGCGCTGCCGAGCGCGGCGGTGGTCAAGATAAAGTCACGTCGATTCAAAACCAAAGCCTTTCCATGTCCCAACCCCCGTCTGTTGCCATTGTTGCCGTCGAGCATGTCTTCAAGTCCGTCACCGACTCGACCGGTACGCTGGACATTCTGCAGGACATCGATTTCACCCTCGGGGCGAGGGAAACCGCCGCCATCGTCGGCGCCTCGGGCTCCGGCAAGAGCACCTTGCTGTCGATCATCGCCGGCCTGGACACGCCCACGCGTGGGACGGTGCGCATCGCCGGCGAGGACATCTTCGCCATCGACGAGGACGAGCGCGCCGCGGTGCGTGCCCAGCGCGTGGGCTTCGTGTTCCAGAGCTTCCAGTTGCTGGGCAACCTGAGCGCGCTGGAAAACGTGATGCTCCCGCTCGAACTCGCCAACCGGAAAGACGCGCGCAAGGCCGCCACCGAGATGCTGGGCCGCGTCGGCCTGGGCCAGCGCCTGGGCCATTACCCGAAAGTGCTGTCGGGCGGCGAGCAGCAGCGCGTGGCGCTGGCCCGCGCCTTCGTCGTGCAGCCGGCGCTGCTGCTGGCCGACGAGCCCACGGGCAGCCTCGACTTCGCCACCGGCGAACAGGTCATGCGGCTCATGTTCGACCTGAACCGCGAACTCGGCACCACGCTGGTGCTGGTCACGCACGACCGCGGCATCGCGGACCAGTGCGAAAGGCGCATCACCATCGAAGCCGGGCGCGTCGCCATTAATGAAAAAGCTGCCGTAGCGCCCGCCTGACAAGCGCGATAAGCTATTAAATAAATAGCAGAGCAGACAAAAAAGCATTTCCGAGGAGACCGCATGGAAGAACTTCCCCCCGACGCCGTTCGCGCGCTGCAGAGCGGAAGGCTGATCGAGGCCATCAAGATCGTGCGCGACCGCACCGGGCTGGACCTCAAGTCCGCCAAGGAAGCCGTCGATCGCTATGCCGATCGCATGGAGGCGGGGGACGAAGAAGGCGCCACAGAGGGGCGCAGCGCGCCCAGCGCCGCCATGCAGGACCGCGGCTTTGCCGCGATGCCGTCGACCGCGCTCGCGGCGCTGGCGCAAGGCAACAAGCTCGAGGCTGTGCGGCTCACGCGGGAAGCCACCGGGCTGGGCCTGGCCGCCGCCAAGCGGCTGGTCGAGCAGCACGACGACCCCTCGGTCGGCGGCTTCGGGCCGCTCCCCTCGGCCATGCCGCGGCGGCATGTCGAGGAGCCGGGCCGGGTGCAGGGCAGCGGCTACAAGTGGCTGCCCGTGGTGATCGTGGTGCTGGCCGCGTTGATGGTGTGGCTGTATTTCGGCGGAGAGATCTGACGCGATGATCGTTCCGCAGTTCTGGGCCGAAGGCCGCATCCAGGAGCGCACGGCCGGCAAGCAGCTCACCGTTCGCCGCTATGGCTGGTCCGACGAGAGCCCGCTGGCCGCGCAGGCCCATGCCGACCAGCGCACGCGCGAGGCCTTCGAGCGCATCGCGCAGGGTGAGAAGCTGGAACGCCGCGAGCCCAAGCGCGCCTACAACGGCGCCGACGGCGTGCCGATCCGCGAGGAGATCGTCGAGCGCCAGGGCGACACCGTCGTCACGCGCAACACCTACGGCGCGCGCTGCCTGAACACGCCCGACGTGCTGTTCGTCGACATCGACTTCGAGGAGCCGCTGCGCACCAGCGTGTTTCTCTTCGCGTTCATGCCCGCGCTGATCGCCGGCGTGGTCGGTGGCTGGGCCGCCAAGACCTGGCTGGGCGGGCTGATCGCCTTCTTCGTGGTGTTTGCGGTGGCCTGGGTCATTGGCCAGCGCAAGAAGCGCGGCGAGCCCAGCGGCAACCCGATTCCCGAGAAGCAGGCGGCCGAGCGCATCGGGCGCTTCATGCACCAGCACCCCGAGTGGCATCTGCGCGTGTACCGCACGCCCGCGGGCTTTCGCCTGCTGGCCATGCACGACGTGTTCAACCCCGCGGACATCGGCGTGGCCGATTGCTTCCACGCGCTGGGCGTCGACAAGGTCTACGCGCGCATGTGCCGCAACCAGAACTGCTTTCGCGCCCGCCTGAGCGCCAAGCCCTGGCGCATCGGCATCGACGAGCACGTGCGGCCGCGCCGCGGCGTGTGGCCGGTGGCCCTCGACCGGCTGGCCGAGCGCGATGCCTGGATCGCGCGCTACGAACAGGTGGCGGACGGCCACGCCGCCTGCCAGTACCTGGAAAGCGTGGGCAAGCTCGAGAACGTGCACCCGAGCGCGAAGGCGGTGCAGGAACTGCACGACGAGCGCACCCGCGCGCTGAGCGGTCTGCCCATCGCCTGAAGGCGCCAGCGGGTTCCGGCGGGCGTCAAGGGCCTCTTCATGGGCCGTTTCAAGGCCGGTTTCAAGGGCGGTTTCAAGGGCCGGTCGCCGCAGCACTCGATAATCGGGGGACTATGTCTTCTCCCAAAGTGATCTTCGGCTTCCATGCCGTGGGCGTGCGCATCAAGACCGCGCCCAAATCGGTGCTCGAAGTGATGTTCGACACCAGCCGGCGCGATGCGCGCATGAAACAGTTCATCGCGCGTGCGCAGGAGGCCGGTGTGCGGCTGGTCGAGGCCGACGGCCTGCGGCTGTCCAAGCTCAGCGGCAGCCACGGCCACCAGGGCGTGGTGGCGCGCGTGGAACCCGTCGCGCAGATCCATTCGCTCGACGAACTGCTCGAAGGCCTCGAGGCGGCCGGCACCGTGCCGCTGCTGCTGGTGCTCGACGGCGTGACCGACCCGCACAACCTCGGCGCCTGCCTTCGCGTGGCCGACGGCGCGGGCGCGCACGCGGTCATCGCCCCCAAGGACCATGCGGCCGGCATCAACGCCACCGTGGCCAAGGTGGCGAGCGGTGCGGCCGAGACGGTGCCGTACTTCATGGTGACCAACCTCTCGCGCACGCTGAACGAGCTCAAGGAGCGCAACATCTGGTGCGTGGGCACCAGCGACGACGCGCCGGGCACCATCTATCAGAGCGACTTCAAGCGCCCCCTGGCGCTGGTGCTGGGCGCCGAGGGCGAGGGCATGCGCCAGCTCACGCGCAAGACCTGCGACGAGCTGGTGAGCATTCCCATGGCCGGCGCGGTCGAGAGCCTGAACGTCTCGGTGGCCAGCGGCGTGTGCCTCTACGAGGCGATGCGCCAGCGCGGCGCCTGACCCACACGGCGCTCATCCCTCGGGCAACGCCGTGCCCTTGCGGTGGAAGTAGATGAGCTCCGCCACGCGCCGCATCTGCGGCGTGCCCAGCAGGTGGTTGAACATCCAGTCGCTCTGGAAATGGTCGAAGGCCCAGCGCAGCGTGCGCTTGAGCCGAAAGCCCGGGTAGCCGCGCACGAACCACGTGGCCGGGTCCCCGACCTCGCCGCGCACGAAGCGCGCGACAGCCTTGCCGGCGCCTTCGCCGTGCAGCAGCGCGATGTGGATGCCGCCGGCCGTCACCGGTGACACCATGCCCGCCGCGTCGCCTACCAGCAGAGCCCGCTCCCTTGCCACCACCGGCAGCACGCCGCCGCAAGGAATCATGCCGGCGCGCACCGCAACGGGCGGTGCGTCGCCCGGCGAGACCACCGAGGCGATCTTGCGCAGCAGCGGGTCCAGCTTCAACGCGGCGACGTCGCTGGGCCCCTTGCGGCCCATGCGACGTGCCAGGCCGATCTGGCTCACCCCCACGCCGTCGAGCGCCCAGCCGATATAGCCCGGCGCGAGCTTGCGGTCGATGAAGCAGTGCAGCAGGTCGGGTGCCATGCGCGCGCCCTGGTACTCATGCTCGATGCCGTACAGGAAGTGGGTGTTGCGCGACAGCCCCAGCGCCTTGGCGACCCGCGAATGAGGCCCGTCGGCGCCCACCAGGTACCTGGCCGTGATGCAGGGCCCCTGGGTCACCGGCACCTCCCAGCGCCCATTGATCCACAGCGCCTGCTCGAACAGCGTGCCCAGCCGCACGTCGACGCCGCAATCGCGCACCGAATCGACCATCCAGTCGAGCAGCGCGGGCGCATCGGTGGCCCAGAACCAGTAGCCGGGCGCGTGCAGGTCCACGTAGCGCATGTTGGGGGCATAGAGGCGAACGCCGTCGATGCGGCGCACCAGCGCGGGCGGTACTTCGGAAAGCCAAGGGACGCTGTCGACCGCGTCCTTCACGATGATGCCGGTGGTGTGCAGCTTGGCGCCGGCGCTGGTCTTCTTCTCGAGCACCATCACGCTCAGCCCCGCGAGGGCGGCGGCGCGGGCGCAGGCCAGGCCCGCGAAGCTGGCGCCGACCACGAGCAGGTCGACCTTGATGCTGCCCAGCCCATGAGCAACAGATGGCAACGCCGCAGGCTGCGGCGCGATCAGTGAAGAGGCGAGGGGAGCGAAGAGAGTAGGGGAGGAGTGCATGAGGCAGCTGACTTGGGTTCGATGCGCACGGCCTGTTGGCGGTGCGGCGATGCGAAGCCGAAGTTAGCTGCCGCCTGTGCGAGCGGCGTGAAGCCTGTGTGAACTCAGGAAGGGTCCTTGCCGCGCGTGCGGCCGACCGCGCTGAAGATGCCGATGCCCAGCAGGATCATCGCGCCGATGCCGATGTACAGCGTAGGCACGCCCGCCACCGAGGCACCCCAGATGACGCCACCCAGAAAAATCACAAAGCCGATCATGTAGAGCGCGAAAGACATCGTCGTTCCTCCAAAGCTGAGATGCCTTGCAGTATCCCGAGCCAGCCCGGGCGCCGCACCGGTGGGTGCCGCCAGTGTGCGTGGGAGCCAGCCTACGCTGCGACGCTGCCTTGTCAGGGCGCGCCTGTTGCTTGCCTATTCCGGGCTGGCCACCAGCAGGTAGCGGCAGCCGCTGCGCCCCAGCGCCTTGAAGACCAGCGGGCGGTCCACGCCGAAGTCCAGGCAATCGCCCGGCGCGAGCTCGAAGCGCTCGTCGCCGTAGTCCACCCGCAGCGCGCCCTCCAGCATCCACAGGCACTGCCGGTAGGGCTTGCCGCTCCATCGCGGATACCCGACCTGCGCCGAGCGCGGCAGTTCGACCTCGACCAGCTCGACGCCGCTGCCCGCCTGCCGCTCGGCCACCTGCCGTCGCAGGTAGCCGGCCTCGGGGTCGCGCCACACCTCTTGCGCGGCGCGCTGGCGCAGGCGCTGGGGCTGTCCCTTGTCTTGCGTCAGCAACTGCGCCAGCGGCACGCCGAGCCCGGCGGCCAGCCGGCCGAGCAGCACGGCGGTGGGGCTGCTCTGCGCGCGCTCGACCTTCGAGATCATCGCCTTGCTGACGCCCGAGCGCTCCGCCAGTTCGGCAAGGCTCAGGTCCTGCGCCTGCCGTAGCGCGAGCAGCCTCGAGGCGATGAGCGCATCGATGTTGTCGCCGGGCGTGTCAGGTGGCCCAGGTGTCCCGGGTGTCCGGGGTGGAGCGGAGGGGGATGAATCGTTTCTCATATGAGATTATTATTCTCTTATATTGAACGACTAACCACCGAGGATCCCATGCGTCTCATCCCCTGCACCGAAGAAGCGCACGCTGCGGCGATTCTTGCCATCCTGAACGACGCCATCGTCACCTCCACCGCGCTGTACGACTACAAGCCGCGCACGCCCGAGAACATGGTCACGTGGTTTGCCACCAAGCGCGCCGGCGGCTTCCCGGTGATCGGCGCCGTGGACGACGACGGCAAGCTGCTGGGCTTCGCGAGCTACGGCACGTTCCGCGCCTTTCCCGCCTACAAGTACACGGTCGAGCACTCGGTGTACGTCGACAGCGCCCACCGTGGCGAGGGCCTGGGCCGCACGCTGATGGAGGCCATCGTGGCGGAAGCCATGGCGCGCGACGTGCATGTGATGGTGGGCGCCATCGATGCCGCCAATGCCGGCAGCATCGCGCTGCACGAGCGCCTGGGCTTCGAGCATTCGGGCACGGTGCGCCAGGCCGGCTTCAAGTTCGGGCGCTGGCTCGACGTCGCGTTCTACCAGCGCATCCTGGCGACGCCGCTGAACCCGGTCGACGGTTGAGCGATGCTGACGCGCTTGCTCAGGCCAGCGCGTAGAAGCGCATCACCACCTCAGCCGGGTGGCGCGCACCCGCCCCCACGAACATGCGCTCGTTGATCCACTTCAGCGAGGGCGACGCGGTTTCGAAGCGCGGGCTGCAGCGAAAGTAGACCTGAGCGGCATCCACCGGCTCGCCGCGCAGCAGCTTGCCCATGACCTCGGGCGAGGCCGAGCGCACCGCGTGGTTGTGCACGTAGACGAGGTCGCCCGCATCCGTTTCCAGCCCATAGCGCGCATCGAGCTCGGAGAGCGTGTCGCTCACGATCAGCTGAAAGTCGCTGCCACCCGGTAGCACGCGCGCCCGCCAGCCGTGCCCGATGGCTTCGCCGCCCGTGATCGGCACGGCGCGGCGCAGGCCGCGCGCGCTGTTGCCCAGCACCTGCGGCACGCCCACCTCGACGCGCAGGTCGGCGAAATGCTCGAGCGCCGGCGCGGCGATGGAATCGAAGACGCTCATCGCCTGCAACCCTGTCAGGCGGCGGCGGTTTCGTCGCTGGCGCGGTCGAGCATCTCGATGGTGCCGGCGTCCAGCTTCAGCTGCGTGGCGACCACCAGCTCTTCGAGCTGGGCGATCGAGGTGGCGCTGGCAATGGGGGCGGTCACGCCGGGCCGCGCGATCTGCCAAGCGATGGCGACCTGGCCGGGCTTGGCGTTGTACTGCTGGGCCACCTTGTCGAGCGCGTCCAGGATGCGCAGGCCGCGCTCGTTGAGGTACTTCTTGGTGGTGTTGGCGCCGCGCGCGCTCTTGCCCGCGTCGGCCTCGGTGCGGTACTTGCCCGTGAGGAAGCCGGCGGCCAGCGCGTAGAAATTGATCACGCCCACCTCGCGCTTCACGCACAGCGGCTCCAGCGCGTCTTCGAACACCGCGCGGTCGTACAGGTTGTACAGCGGCTGCAGGCTTTCGTAGCGGGCGATGCCCAGGCGCTCGGACACGTCCAGTGCCTCTTCGAGCCGCGGCGCGGTGTAGTTCGACGCGCCAATGGCGCGCACCTTGCCCTCCTTGATCAGCTCGTCGAAGGTGCCCAGCGAGTCTTCGAGCGGGGTGTTGGCGTCGTCGTCGTGCGACTGGTACAGGTCGATGTGGTCGGTCTGCAGGCGGCGCAGCGACGCCTCGACGGCCTCGCGGATGTAGGCGGGCGACAGGCCCACCTTGCCTTCGCCCATCGGCTTGCCGACCTTGGTGGCCAGCACCACGCGGTTGCGCTTGCCGCTTTGCTTGAGCCACTTGCCGATGATGGTTTCAGACTCGCCGCCCGTGTGGCCCGGCACCCAGGCCGAGTACACGTCGGCGGTGTCCACGAAGTTGAAGCCCGCGTCCAGCCAGGCATCGAGCAGCTTGAACGAGGCCGCCTCGTCCACGGTCCAGCCGAACACGTTGCCGCCGAAGGCGAGCGGGGAAACCAGGAGGCCGGAGCGGCCGAGCGGGCGAAGTTGCGACATGTGGAAGTGGTCCTGATGAAGAGGAAGGAAGAAGGAAAAAATGGAAAAAGGTTGGACGGTCAGACGAAGCCCACGGCGCCCAGCACCGCCCCGGCACCCAGCAGCCAGAGCAGATGCACGCGCGTGCGCCAGACGATAAGCGCGGCCACGCCGCTGAGCAGCCACAGGTGCCAGGCGGGCGCATTGCCAGCATGGTTACCGCCGGCCAGCACCCAGCCGGTGGCGATCAGCAGGCCCACCACCACGGGCGCCATGCCCTGCTTGAAGGCGCGCACCTCGCGCCGGGTGCGGTTGCGGTGGCCCCAGCGCGTGGCGAAGTAGGTGAGGGTGGTGCTCGGCAGCATGATGCCGACCATGGTCACCATCAGCCCGAAGAAGCCGAGCAGCCAGGCGCCCGGTCCGGCGCCGATGCCGCCGCCCGCGTTGAGCCCGACGTTCCAGCCCATCAGCGCCACGAACAGCACGTTGGGCCCGGGCGCGGCCTGGGCGATGGCGACCGAGGAGCTGAACTGCGCGTCGCTGAGCCAGCCGTGCTGCGCCACGAGGTAGCGGTGCATGTCGGGCACCGTGGTGATGGCGCCGCTGATCGACAGCAGCGACAGCAGCATGTACTGGCCGAAGAGAGCCAGCCAGTCGTGCCAGTGCATGGCGATGGTCATTGCTCAGCCTCCGCCTTCGGCCGCGGCGCGAGCGTGTTGGGGGTGGACCGGCGCGCGCTCATGGAGCGATCCGCTTCCAGGTCCACACGCACGCCACCCCGCCGACCACCAGCAGCACCCAGCCCAGCGGCACCTTGAACACCGCGATGGCCAGGAACACCAGCGTCATGATGGCCAGGCAGGTGGCAAAGCCCAGCGGGTGCTTTCGCAGCTGCGGCACCAGCTTGATGCCGGTGGCCGCGATGAGCCCGCCCGACACCGCGCCCATGCCGCGCAACGCGGCCGCCACCTGCGGGTTGCCCGCCTAGTGCGCATAGAGCACCGCCAGCGCGAGGATGACGAACAGCGGCACCGTCAGCATGCCCGCCACCGCGGCCAGCGCGCCGCGCAGGCCGAAGTAGCGGTCGCCGATCATCAGGGCCAGGTTGATCACGTTGGGGCCCGGCATGACCTGGGCCACGGCCCAGTCCTCGAGGAACTGCTCGGGCGTGAGCCACCTTTTCTTCTCGACCATCTCGCGCTGCACGATGGCCAGCACCCCGCCGAAGCCCTGCAGCGCCAGCCAGGTGAACGACACGAACAGGTCGCGCGGCGACTGCGGATGCGCGACAGCTGGCGTGGAAAGCGGCGCGGCGGCTGGGCGAGACGGGTGCATGTGGAGCGATTATCGTAGGCATGCTTTCAACATGCCGGGCACCGCGCTGACAACGCGCGGCAGGCCACCACGGGGACACTTACGCATGATCACGCAACTGCGCGCACTCTTCGACCTCTGCAAGCGAGCCTTCAATTCCTGGTCGAACGACTACGCCCCGAGCATGGGGGCGGCGCTGGCTTACTACA
This sequence comes from Variovorax sp. J22G73, assembly GCF_030317035.1. Taxonomy (GTDB): domain Bacteria; phylum Pseudomonadota; class Gammaproteobacteria; order Burkholderiales; family Burkholderiaceae_C; genus Variovorax. The sequence goes on along the minus strand of NZ_JASZYK010000002.1, from coordinate 665,097 downwards.
CGGTGTTTTCCATCGCGCCGCTGCTGCTGATCGTCATCGCGGTGGCTGGCCTGGTGTTCGGCCAGGAGGCCGCGCGCGGCGAGATCTTCGCGCAGCTCTCGGGGCTCATGGGCGCGCAGGGCGCGGCGGCGGTGCAGGGCATGCTGCAGGCGGTGAACAAGCCGGCCGAGGGCATCGTGGCCACGGTCATCGGCATCGGGCTGTTGGTGGTGGGCGCGACCACGGTGTTCGGCGAGCTGCAGGATGCGCTCGACCGCATCTGGCGCGCGCCGGCCCGCGCGAAGAACAAGGGCCTGTTCAACATGCTGCGCGTGCGGCTGCTGTCGTTCAGCATGATCATGGGCATCGGCTTCTTGCTGATGGTGTCGCTGGTGGCCAGCGCCGCGCTGGCCGCGCTGGGCAAGTGGTGGTCGCCGATGTTCGGCGCCTGGGAGACCACAGCGCAGGTGGTCAACTTCGTCTTCAGCTTCGCGATGGTCACGGTGATCTTCGCGATGATCTACAAGATCATGCCGCGCGCCCGGGTGCAGTGGCGCGACGTGTGGGTGGGCGCGGCGGTGACGGCGCTGCTGTTCACCGTGGGCAAGCACCTGATCGGCCTGTACATCGGCAAGAGCAGCGTGGCCTCGGGCTATGGGGCGGCCGGCTCGCTGGTGGTGGTGCTGGTGTGGGTGTACTACTCGGCGCAGATCTTCCTGCTGGGGGCCGAGTTCACCTGGGTCTATGCGCGCACCTACGGGTCGATGAAGGACATGAAGGGCATCGGCGACCTCAACCCGTCGCCCACGCGCGAGGTGCCGCTGGCGGCGCATACGGATGCTTGACGGACGATTGGTGGCCGCCTGACCCGATCCTCGAACCGTTCAGCCCGAGAACCCGCCCTCGTCCAGGTACTTCTGTTCCTCCGCGGTGCTCTCCCGGCCCAGCAGCCTGTTGCGATGGGGAAAGCGCCCGAAGCGCGCCACGATGTCGCGGTGCAGCACCGCGAAGCGCCGCGTGTTGGCGTCGAGCGCGGCATTGAGTTCGACCGAGCGTTCCTGCTCGGCCAGCACTTCGGAGTGCATGAACGGCAGGTAGAAGAACGGTCGCAGCGGTGCTTCCACCTGCTGGTCGAAACCGGCCTGCACCGCCTTCTTCGCGATGGCCAGCGCCTGGCCGTCGGTGGCCAGCATGTGCGGGTTGTTGCGCCATGCGTTGCGCGGGAACTGGTCGAGCAGCACCAGCAAGGCCAGCGCGCCTTCGGCATCGGCCAGCCAATGGCCGAGTTCGCCGCGGGCCGCTGCCTGGTGGGCTTCGGAGAAGCGCGCGATGAAGGCGGCGTCGAAGGCCTCGCTCTTGGCGAACCAGTGTCCGGGGCCGGCCCTGCGCCAGAAATCGACCACGTCGCGGGCGGTCGGAAGGGGAGAAGACGTCATGGGCCGGATTGTCTTTCAGCCCATGCCCGCGGCTGCAGGAACCCCGCACGCCGCACGCCCAAGTCGGGACGATGGCCGACAAGACAAGCCCGCCCGTGCTGCCTATGCTGTGGACGCTTTCACAACCCAGGAGATCAAGCTCATGACCAAATATGGCACCCTTTTGCGCGCAGCCCTCATCACCGGGGTGGCCAGTGCCGCGCTGGTCGGCTGCGGAATGATGTCGAAGTCGAACGTGGCCAGCTTCAGCGGCGCCATGAACGCCGCCAGCGAAGTGCCGCCCAACATGACCCGTGGCAGCGGCACCGCCGAAGCCTGGCTCGACCGCGACACCAACGTGCTCAAGTACAAGATCACCTACACCAGCCTGAGCGGCCCCGCCACCATGGCGCACTTCCACGGCCCCGCGGCCGCCGGTGCCAACGCCGGCGTGGTGCTGCCCTTTGCCAACCCGGCCAGCCCCATCGAAGGCCAGGCCACGCTCACGCCGGCACAGGCGGCCGACCTGGTCTCGGGCAAGTGGTACGCCAACGTGCACACGGCGGCCAACCCGGGCGGCGAGATTCGCGGCCAGCTGCTGCCGAAGATGTGACCCTTGCGCCAGCGGCCCGGCCGCTGGCGGCACGAGGCCGAGGCGCTTCCAAGGCCTAAGTCCCTCGTCAGGTTGGTGTCGCACTGCTGGTGTCAAATGAACGCATGACGACACCCCCGAAGAAGAAAACCCGTGCCGCCACCCAACCCCTCAACCCTTTTGCTTCGCGCCGCGAAGACATGCGCAGTGCCCGCAAGGCGCTGGTGCTGCAGGGTGGAGGCGCGCTGGGTGCCTACCAGGCCGGCGTGTACGCCGCGCTCAGCGAGACCGAGCTCGAGCCGCACTGGATCGCGGGTGTATCCATCGGGGCCATCAACGCGGCGCTGATCGCCGGCAACGCACCCGAGCAGCGCGTGGAGCGCCTGCGCGAGTTCTGGCACCTGGTGTCCTCGGGCCCGTCGCAGCGCCTTCCTTCGTGGATGGGCGACCGCGCCACGCAGAACCAGTACAGCGCCACGATGGCCTCGCTGGTGGGCATTCCGGGCTTCTTCGAGCCGCGCTACTCGCCAGCCTTTCTCATGGGCGGCGCCGCGCCCTTGCTCAGCTACTACGACACCTCGCCGCTGAAGGCGACGCTGGAGCGGCTGGTCGACTTCGACCGCATCAACGCCTGCGAGGCCCGCTTCAGCGTGGGCGCGGTCAACGTGCGCACCGGCAACTCGGTCTACTTCGACAACACGCGACAGCGCATCGGCCCCGAACACATCATGGCCAGCGGCGCGCTGCCGCCGGGCTTCGCGCCCATCACCATCGACGGCGACGACTACTGGGACGGCGGCATCGTGTCGAACACGCCGCTGCAGTACGTGCTGGACACGCACCCGCGCAACGAGCCGCTGGTGGTGCTGCAGGTCGACCTGTTCAACGCGCGCGGCGAAATGCCGCGCACCATGGCGGGCGTGCTGGAGCGGCAGAAGGACATCACCTACTCCAGCCGCACCCGCATGAACACCGATGCGCTGGCCGCCAACATGAACCTGCAGCAGGCCATTGCCGACCTCATCACCAAGCTGCCGGCCAGCCTGCGCAACGACCCGAGCGTGCTGGCGGTGCAGTCGCAGCTCACGCACGAGCCCATCGACATCTTTCACCTGATCTACCGCGACAAGCCCTACGAACTCGAATCGAAGGACTACGAGTTCTCGCGCGCGGCCGTGGAAGAGCACTGGGACTCGGGCGCGCGCGACATGCGCGTGACGCTCGCGCACCCCGAGACGCTGCGCGCCGACGCCACCGTCAACGGCGTGACCACCTTCGACCTGGGCGAGCATGGGTCGGGGCGCGTCAAGCGACCGGGCCTCTCGCGCTAGCAAGCGGCAGCATGCGATTCAGCTTCGACTAAGAAACCAGCGCCAGACTGGGCTCGTCACTTCAACAGGAGGAAATGTTCATGAACATTGAAGATGTGCGACGAACGGCATTCGCGATGCCGCTGACCAGCCCCGCGTTTCCGCCCGGCCCCTACCGCTTCGTGCGGCGCGAATTTCTCATCGTCACCTACCGCACCGACATGGACGCGCTGCGCGCCGTGGTGCCAGAGCCGCTCGAGGTGGTCGAGCCGCTCGTGAAGTACGAATTCATCCGCATGCCCGACTCCACCGGGTTCGGCGACTACACCGAGTCGGGCCAGGTCATTCCGGTGCAGCTGCGCACCGCCAAGGGCGTGGAGAAGGGCGCGTACGTGCACGCCATGTACCTGAACGACCATCCGCCCATCGCCGGTGGCCGCGAACTCTGGGGCTTTCCGAAGAAGCTCGCATCCCCGGTGCTCGACTACGAGACCGACGTGGTGGTCGGTACGCTCGACTACGGCAAGGTGCGCGTCGCCAAGGCCACCATGGGCTTCAAGCACCGCGCGCTCGACCCCGAGCCCATCCTCGCGGGCATCGCGCAGCCCAACTTCCTGCTGAAGATCATTCCGCACGTCGATGGCACCGCGCGCATCTGCGAGCTGGTGCGCTATCACATGGTCGACGTGAACCTGCACGGCGCATGGGGCGGTCCGGCCTCTCTCGAACTGCACCCGCATGCGCTGGCCCCGGTGGCCGACCTGCCGGTGCTGAAGGTCGAGTCGGCCGTGCACTACATCGCGGACATGACGCTCGCGCTGGGCACCGTCGAGCACGACTACCTCGCGTGATTTCTCTCGCCTGATTCATCTCGCCTGATTTCCAACCCCTCAACCCCTTTCACCCTTCAAGGACACGCACCATGCAACTCAAGGACAAGGTCGCCTACATCACCGGCTCGGCCAGCGGCATCGGCAAGGAAATCGCCATTCTTTTCGCGCAGGAAGGCGCGAAGATCATCATTGCCGACCTGAACAAGGAAGCGGCCGACGCCACCGCCGCCGAGCTCAAGGCCACGGGCGCGCAGGCCATCGGCGTGGCGGTCGACGTGACCAACGAAGACCAGGTCAACGCCTCGGTGGAAGAGGGCGCGAAGGCCTTCGGCGGCATCGACATCCTCATCAGCAACGCCGGCATCCAGATCGTGCATCCGGTGGAAGAGTTCAGCTTTGCCGACTGGAAGAAGATGCTCGCCATTCACCTCGACGGCGCCTTCCTCACCACCAAGGCCTGCCTGAAGCACATGTACGCGCAAGGCCGTGGCGGCAGCGTGATCTACATGGGCTCGGTGCATTCGAAGGAAGCCTCGCTGCTGAAGGCGCCCTACGTGACGGCCAAGCACGGCCTCATCGGGCTGGCCAAGACGGTGGCCAAGGAGGGCGCCAAGCACGGCGTGCGCGCCAACGTGATCTGCCCCGGCTTCGTGCGCACGCCGCTGGTGGAAAAGCAGATTCCCGAGCAGGCGAAGACGCTGGGCATCAGCGAGGAAGAAGTCATCAAGAACGTGATGCTCAAGGAAACGGTCGACGGCGAGTTCACGACCACGGAAGACGTGGCGCGCGTGGCGCTGCTGTTCGCGGGCTTCCCGACGAATGCGCTGACGGGGCAATCGCTGGTGGTGAGCCACGGGTGGTTCATGCAGTGACGATGCATTGAGTTTCTCCCTCCCCCGCTGGGGGAGGGCAGGGGTGGGGGCTCGACGGCCTGCGCTCCGTAGCAGCGCTCGTTGGGCGCTTGCCCCCATCCCAGCCTTCCCCCAGGGGGGGAAGGAGCAAACGCGGGATGCAAGCCGCGAGACGCAAGCAGTGGCCGCTACAGCTTCAACTCCCACGTCTCCCCCACAAGCTCCTTGCCGTAACCCTTGTGCGGCTCCGACTGCGTCAGCGTGAACCCGCGCTTCGCATAGATGCCGCGTGCGGCCAGCAGGCAGCTGTTGGTCCACAGCGTCATCTTCTTGTAGCCCTTCAGGCGCGCGAAGGCGATGCACTCGTCCACCAGCGTGCCGCCCAGCCCCAGCCCGCGCGCCCCCGGCGCCAGGATCAGCATGCGCAGCTGCGCCACGGTGGGCGACTTGCGCACCAGGAAGATCGCGCCCACCCGCTCGCCGTTGAGTTCCGCGATCCAGCCGCGCTCCCACTCGGGCTGGAACTTGAGCAAAAACTCGCTCGCGATGCCCGCCACCAGCGCCTCGAACTCGCTGTTCCAGCCGTACTCGCGCGCGTAGATCTCGCCGTGCTGCTGCACCACCCAGCCCATGTCGCCGGGCGCCAGGTCGCGCAGCACGGCCGCCTGGGGCTTGGCCGGCGAAGCCTGCGGCGCCAGCAGCGCCTGCACCGTGGCCATTGCCTGCACCAGCTGCTGGCGCTGCGCCGGCGCCAGCGGCGTGAGCAGGGCGGCGGCCTCGTCGCGCGATTTCTGTTGCAGCGGCGCAAATGCGGCGTGGCCGGGCTCGGTCAGCCGCAGCACGCTTTGCCGGGCATCGCGCGGGTCCGGCGCGCGCGTGAGCCAGCCTTCGGTTTCGAAGCGGCGCAGGATGCGGCTCATGTAGCCCGCGTCGAGCCCGAGGTCGCGCGCAATTTCGCCGGCCACCGCGGTTTCGCGGTGCGCCAGCTCGTACAGCACGCGCACATCGGTGAGCGACATGGGGCTGCCGAGGTAGGGATCGAGGGCGCCGATGCGGCGCGTGTAGAAGCGGTTGAACTGCCGCATCGCCTTCACGGCGGCGGCGTCGACGGTAGTTTGCGAGGTGGACATGCTTGCCATTGTCATTCGGTTGATTGACTTTGGCAATCAAATGAAGGACTCCCGCGAGCGCGGTCACAGGATGTTTGTGGCGACACGGATGGTGGAAAACCCTAAAATCGAGGGTTGCCCACAACGGCGCTCCCACAGCGCTGCAGTCCCCCACCGATGAACGCCCCCGTCGACGTCTCCTTTTTCGCGCGCGCCGCCAAGCCGCTGACCAGCTACCGCAAGTACTGGGCGGCCCGCTTCGGCACGGCCAAGTTCCTGCCGACCACGCGCAAGGAAATGGACGCGCTCGGCTGGGACAGCTGCGACGTCATCGTGGTCACGGGCGACGCCTACGTCGACCACCCCAGCTTCGGCATGTCGGTGATCGGGCGCATGCTCGAGGCGCAGGGCTTTCGCGTGGGCATCATCGCGCAACCCGACTGGCAGAGCGCCGAGCCCTTCAAGGCGCTGGGCAAGCCGAACCTGTTCTTCGGCGTGACCGCCGGTAACATGGATTCGATGATCAACCGCTACACCGCGGACCGCAAGATCCGCAGCGACGACGCCTACACCCCCGGCGACGTCGGCGGCTCGCGCCCCGACCGCGCGGCCATCGTCTATTCGCAGCGCTGCAAGGAAGCCTGGAACGACGTGCCCATCATCCTGGGCGGCATCGAGGGCTCGCTGCGCCGCATCGCGCATTACGACTACTGGTCTGACAAGGTGCGCCGATCGGTGGTCGTCGACGCCAAGTGCGACCTGCTGCTGTACGGCAACGCCGAGCGCGCCATCGTCGAGATTGCCCACCGCCTGGCCGCCAAGGAGCCGGTGCAGCAGATCACCGACGTGCGCGGCACCGCCTTCGTGCGCCGCAGCGGCGACGAATCGGCCGAAGGCTGGTTCGAGATCAACTCCACCAGCGTGGACGAGCCCGGTCGCGTCGAGGCGCACGTCAACCCGTACCTGATGGTGTCCGACCAGGCCAAGGCCAACGGCGCCACCTGCGCGAAGGAAGACGAGGCCGAAGCCGTCGCCAAGGCCGCGGAAGCCGCGGCTTCGGGCGCGCCGATCGCGTTGCCTGCGTCGTTGTCCGCCTCGGTGGCGGCATCTGTGGTCAACCCCGACATCAAGCCGCTGACCTTCGTGCCCAACCCGGCCCTGGCCTCGCGCGCCAAGATCAAGGTGCCGCCGCGCGACCGCTCGGTGATCCGCCTGCCGTCGTACGAGCAGGTGCGCAGCGACCCGGTGCTCTACGCCCACGCCAACCGCGTGCTGCACCTCGAAACCAACCCCGGCAACGCCCGCGCGTTGGTGCAGGCGCACGGCGAGGGCGCCACGGCGCGCGACGTGTGGATCAACCCGCCGCCCATTCCGCTGACCACGGCCGAGATGGACCACGTGTTCGACCTGCCGTACGCGCGCAGCCCGCACCCGCGCTACGCCGACGAGAACGGCAGCCACGACGGCGCCACCAAGATCCCCGCGTGGGAAATGATCCGCTTCAGCGTGAACATCATGCGCGGCTGCTTCGGCGGTTGCACCTTCTGCTCGATCACCGAGCACGAGGGCCGCATCATCCAGAGCCGCTCCGAAGACTCGATCATCAAGGAGGTCGAGGCCATCCGCGATTCGGTCAAGGGCTTCACCGGCACCATCTCCGACCTGGGCGGCCCCACGGCCAACATGTACCGCGTGGGCTGCAAGTCGCCCGCCATCGAGTCGGCCTGCCGCAAGCCCAGCTGCGTGTACCCGGGCATCTGTCCGAACCTGAACACCAGCCACGACCCGCTCATCAAGATCTACCGCCGCGCCCGGGCGCTCAAGGGCATCAAGAAGATCCTCATCAGCTCCGGCCTGCGCTACGACCTGGCCGTGCAGTCGCCCGAGTACGTGAAGGAACTGGTGCAGCACCACGTGGGCGGCTACCTGAAGATCGCGCCCGAGCACACCGAGCAGGGCCCGCTCACCAAGATGATGAAGCCCGGCATCGGCAGCTACGACAAGTTCAAGCAGATGTTCGAGAAGTTCTCGGCCGAGGCGGGCAAGAAGCAGTACCTCATTCCGTACTTCATCGCCGCTCACCCGGGCACCAGCGACGAGGACATGATGAACCTCGCGATCTGGCTCAAGAAGAACGGCTTTCGCGCGGACCAGGTGCAGACCTTCTACCCGTCGCCCATGGCCACCGCGACGACGATGTACCACACCAACAAGAACCCGCTGCGCAAGATCACGCGCGAGAGCGAGACGGTGGACATCGTGCGCGGCGACAAGCGCCGTCGCCTGCACAAGGCCTTCCTGCGCTACCACGACGCCAACAACTGGCCGCTGCTGCGCGAGGCGCTGAAGAGCATGGGCCGCGCCGACCTCATCGGCAACGGCAAGCAGCACCTGATCCCGACGTGGCAGCCGCTGACCGATGGCGGCTACACCAGCGCGCGGCGCAAGAACTCGACCGCCGCGCCCGCCGCCAAGGCCGCTGCGCCGGTGAAGCTGGCGCCGGTGAAGCCCTCGAAGGGCCGCATCCTCACGCAGCACACCGGCCTGCCGCCGCGCGACAACGGCTCGGCGCCGGCCTCGCGCAAGGCCGCCGGCCCGGTGCGCGGCAGCATCCGCAAGCCGCGCTGAGGTTCAGAGCGCCAGCAGCCCCGCTGGCAGCCACCTGGCCACCCAGGCGCCCACGGCCGCCATGTGCAGGAGCACCGTGGCCCAGTAGCCGGCCATGAAGCTGGTCTTGCGCACCTTGTGGTGGAACAGCCGCTGCGCCACCCACGCGCCCGGCCAGCCACCGGCCAGCGACAGCAGGTGCAGCGTGTTCTCGGCCGTGCGCCAGCGGCCCGCCTGGGCGGCGTTCTTGTCGAAGCCGTAGACGGCGAAGGTCAGCAGGCTCAGCAGCAGCAACACGCCCAGCGCGATCGGCGGGACGCGCGCGGCGAGCACGCCGTAGGCCAGCAGCGCCGCGTACCCCGCGAACAGCAGTGCCATCGGCAGCGACGAGGAAGAGAAGGGCGCGGCTTCGCGCCGGCGGCTGGCGGCGGCCCGGGAGTTGGGCGGACGAGCCCCGCTTGCCGACCGCTGCGGTTGCCGTTGCCGCCGGTCCTGGCCTTCATTGCGTTCAGGGCGCTCCGAGCGCCCCTGCGCGCGCTGCTGCGCCGCCCCTTCGGCCTGCACCGCCACCGCCCGCGGCCCCTTGCCGCCCACATGGATCTCTTCGAAGCTGAGCTTCATGCCGACCTGCGGCGCAGCGCCGCGGTCCGTGAAGTCGCGCAGGTGCACGAACACATCGGCGGAAATGTCGGGGCTGCGAACGAAGCCGAAGCCCCGGTCCTTTTCCCATCGAACGAGCGTGCCTTGGCGTTTCATGGGCGGCATTGTCACCGCGGGTTGGGGCCGGGTTGCTGCCGGGCTCATGGTGCGGCGCACCACGACCGCATCGTCCGACCGGCGGCACGGCGGGCCGCGCCGATGTATGGTGTGGCCCCATGAGCAGTTCGCCCCACCCGCCGGCTTCATGGACGCACATTCTTGCTAGCGCGCTCGAAAAGGCGCTTGTGAACACGCTCGCGGGGGCGCTGCTCGTTTCGGCCTCGCTGCAGGCGGCCGCCGCTCCCGAGCCCTCGAACGCCCAGGCGCTGCGCGCCACGCACCAGCGGCTGAGCGACAAGCTCGACCACAGCAGCTTCGGCCGTCCCGTGCAGCTCGACTCGGTGGAGACGGCCGACGGCCTGCAGGGCGACGTCTACGCGGTGGTGGAGCATCCGCTGGCCGAGATCAGCGCCGCGCTCAAGGGCTCGGCCCATTGGTGCGACGTGCTCACCCTGCACATCAACAACCGCCGCTGCCTGGTGGCCGGCGCCCCGGGGCGCGAGACGCTCACGCTGTACGTGGTGCGGCGCTACGACAAGCCGCTGGACGACGCCTTCGAACTGCCCTTCGCCTACCGGGTGGCCAGCGCCACGCCCGAGCACCTGTCGGTCGAGCTGAAGGCCGAGAGCGGGCCGCTGGGCACCAGCAACTACAACGTCACGCTGGAAGCCATCGCGCTCGACGAGCGAAAGAGCTTCCTGCACTTCAGCTACAGCTACGACCACAACGCCATGGTGCGGCTGGGCACCATGGCCTACCTGGCGACCTTCGGCAGCGACAAGGTCGGCTTCACCGTGGTGGGCAAGACGCCCGAGGGCCAGCCCGACTACATCCGCGGCCTGCGCGGGCTGGTGGAGCGCAATGCCATGCGCTACTTCCTGACGCTGGACGCCTACCTCGCGGCGCCGGGCGCGGACCAGGCCGAACGCCGGCAGCGTCGGTGGTATGCCGGGGCCGAGCAGTACCCGCGGCAGTTGCACGAGGTCGACCTCGACACCTACCTGGCGCTCAAGCGCGAAGACCGGCAGCGCGACGGCGCGGGCAAATAGCCCAAACAAACAACCAGGCCGATCAGCCGGCCAGCGTGAGCAGCGGCACGTCGCGCTCGCGGCCCATGGTCTCTAGTTCGGCCCGCGTGCGGCCGGCCAGCCAGGCGGCCAGTGCTTCGTGCGTGACCGGCGCCATCATGTCGCGCGAGGCGATCTGCGCCGCCTCGCACAGCCGCGCCGCGAAGTGCGGCTCCAGCGCCGCCACCGCGACGCGGCCATCGGCGCAGGGGTACACGCGGTAGCCCGCATGCGCGCCGCCGACCGCGCCCGAGGGCTGCGTCAGGCCCCAGGTGCGGGGCAGGGCGAGCCAGTCGGCCGAGGCGTTCAGCGCCACCTCCAGGTACACACCATCGGCGCCGCCAGCCTTGCGCGCACGCAGCAACATGGCCTTCAGCACCGCCTCGCTCGCGAGCAGCGCGCCGCCCATGTCGGCGTAGAGCGTGGGCGGCAACTCGGTGCCGGTGACCAGGCCGCTTTCCGCGAGGTAGGTGAGGTCGTGCCCCGGCTCCTCGGCCCGCTCGCCCGGCGCGCCGACGATGGCCACCTGCGACAGCGACGGGTGCCGCGCGTGCAAGGTGGCCCAGTCGAGCCTGAGCTTGTCGAGTGCCGACGGGCGGAAGGAGGTGAGCAGCACGTCGGTGGTCGCGAGTTCGGCGTGCAGCTGCTGCTGGCCGGTTTCGCTCTTCAGATCGACGGTGCGCACCTCGACGCTCTCGTGCAGCGCGGCATAGGCCGGCGGGTTGTACAGCCGCATCGGGTCGCCGCCCGGCGGCTCCAGCTTGAGGCAGGTGGCGCCCATCTGGCGGCAGCGCAGCAATGCGGCGGGGCCGGGCAGATTGAGTGCAAGGCTGAGGACGCGAACGCCCGACAGCGGGTCTGCATGGTCACGGGGGGAATTGGCTGAACCGGCGGAGCTCGCGGAATGCGGCATTGGTGTCGTCTCCAGAAAAAATCGTTTCGCCCATTCTCACCCGAGCCCCTGCCAGAGCCACTTCCCGCAAGCGCCACGGCCGCGGCGCGCGTAGCATGCGCGCCGTGGCAGCCACCCCTTGCCGCTGCCCGAACGAACAGGAGACAACGCATGTTTGAAACTTCCCTCATGAGCGGCCAGCGCATCCTCGTGACCGGCGGGGGCACCGGCCTCGGCCGCGCGATGGCCGAGCGCTTCCTGGCCCTGGGTGCCGACGTGGCCATCTGCGGGCGCCGCCAGGCGGTCTGCGAGGAAACCGCGGCCGAATGGCGCCAGCAGTTTCCGGGCCGGCGCGTCGACACCTTCGGCGTGGACATCCGCATCGCGCAGCAGGTCGACGACATGGTGCAGAGCCTGTTCGACAGCGGCGGCCTCACCGGCCTTGTCAACAACGCGGCGGGCAACTTCGTCTCGCCCACCGAGAACCTCTCGCCGCGCGCCTTCGACGCGGTCGCCAACATCGTGTTCCACGGCAGCTTCTACGTGACGCAGGCCGTGGGCAAGCGCTGGGTGGCGCAGGCCAAGGCGGGCGAGTGGAAGGCGGGCGACGCCTACCGCAGCGTCATGAGCATCATCACCACCTGGGTCGACAACGGCAGCCCCTACGTCGTGCCCTCGGCCATGAGCAAGGCCGGCATCGACGTGATGACCAAGTCGCTGGCGGTCGAATGGGCGCGCCACGGCATCCGCCTGAACGCCGTGGGCCCCGGCGAGATTCCCACCGAAGGCATGAGCAAGCGCCTGAACCCCGGCGAGGAGCCGGGCGCGCGCAGCAAGCTGCACAACCCGATGGCGCGCACCGGCCGCATGAGCGAGCTGCAGAACCTCGCCGCCTTCCTGATGGCGCCGGGCCAGTGCGACTGGCTCACGGGCCAGAGCATCATGATGGACGGCGGCAACGCGCTGGCCACGGGCGGCAACTTCTACGAGCTGCGCCAGTGGAGCGACGCCGACTGGCTGGCCGCGCGCGAACGCATCGAGGCGCAGAACCAGAAGGACAAGGCGCAGCGCTGAACTGCAGGGCGGGGCGGGGCGGAGCGGTTATTTCTTCGGCGGCTTCACCGCGTGCACCGTCACGTGCTTGTTCACCGGGCTCGACAGCACCAGCGACGTGGTCACCGCGCCGTCGACCGCCAGCGCGTCCACCACGCGCTCCAGGTCGGCCGGCTCGGCGATGGCGCAACGCACGATGAAGCAGTCTTCGCCCGTCACGCGGTCGGCCGACAGCACCTCGGGCATGGCCTCGAACAGCTTCAGGTACTTGGCGATGCCCGCGTGCGTGGTCTCGATGCGGATGATGGCCTGCAACCCCACGCCCAGCGCGCGCAGGTTCACGCGCGCGCCGTAGCCCTGGATCACGCCCGCCGCTTCCAGCTTGCGCACGCGCTCGCTCATGGCCGGCTGCGAGAGGCCGATGCGCTTGCCGATGGCCGCCAGGCTCTGGCGCGCGTCGGCCTGCAGCGCTTCGAGGATGAGCCGGTCTTTCTTGTCGATGTTCATGCGGAGGCGGGCAAATTCACTTGCCGATGGTTGATCGGTTCGGGGCCGCGATTTTCGATGGATTGCGCTTCTTCGCCCGCGGCGTGACCGCTATCGTGGTGCCGACCTTTCTTCCTGGACACCCCATGCAACTCGTCGGCATGCTCGACTCCCCCTACGTGCGGCGCGCCGCCATTTCGCTGCGCCTGCTCGGCGTGCCCTTCGCGCACCGGTCGCTCTCGGTGTTCAGCACCTTCGCGCAGTTTCGCGACATCAACCCGGTGGTGAAGGCGCCCACGCTGGTGTGCGACGACGCCACGGTGCTGATGGACTCGACGCTCATCATCGACCACGCGCAGGCGCTGAGCGGCCGCAGCCTGGTGCCTGCCGACCCGGCGCAGCGGCTGCGCGACCTGCGCCTGACCGGGCTCGCGCTCGCGGCCTGCGAGAAGACGGTGCAGATCGTCTACGAGCACAACCTGCGGCCGGCCGAGAAGCTGCACCAGCCGTGGGTCGACCGGGTGCGCAGCCAGCTGGTGGCCGCCTACGCAGGGCTCGAAGCCGAGCTGGCGGCGCAGCCGCTTTCAGCGCAGCAAGAAACGATGACGCAGGCCGGCGTGTCGAGCGCGGTGGCGTGGTCGTTCACGCAGCTGATGCTGCCCGAACTGGTTTCGGCGCAAGACTTTCCGGTGCTGGCCGCGTACGCCGCGCAGGCGGAGCGCCTGCCTGTGTTCCTCGACGCACCGCAGGTCTGATGCAACGCAGCCTCGGCAGGCGCTCAATCGACGATGTCTGCCCCGCGCTCGGCCAGCAGGCCGCGCAGCACGCCGCGGTGGCAGCGCGACTCGTGCTCGCAGTAGCAGCCCACGGACAGCGCGGTGCCGTGCGACAGCGCCGCCAGCAGGTCGAGGCTGCGGCTCGCGTCCGGCGCCGCCATCTCGGCCTTGAACTTGCGCACGAAGGCGTTCCATTGCGCGGTCGATCCGCTGGCCTGCGCCTCTTGCGCCTGCTTCATCGTTTCGACCGACGGCGACAGGTTCGGGTACCACACGTCGTACCAGTCGTGCGAGGCGAACTCGGTCTTGGGCACGCCGCGCGGCGGGCGGCGCACGGTGCCCACGCGAAGGCCTTCGCCGGGTGCGCGCGGCGTGCCGAGGCGAACGATGCGGATGCTCATGGCGCTGCTCCTTCTTGTTCCGGTTCGTGGCTTCAGGTGCCGACGATGCCGCCGTCGCGCCGGCGGATCGCCAGCGTGGCCGAGCGCGGCCGCTTGCTGCCCGGCGCGGTGCCGTCGGGCCAGGCGCTGTTGTGCCCGCCGTCGCCGTCGTCGCGCGCCTCGCCCGGATGCTGGATGTTCACGAACAGCGTGCGCCGGTCGGGCGTGACCACGCAGCCCGTGATCTCGCAGCCGTTCGGCCCCGTCAGGAAGCGCTTGATGCGACCCGAGGCCGGGTCGGCGCACAGCATCTGGTTGTTGCCCAGCGAGGTGTAGGGCGGCTTGCCGATGGCCTGGCCGCTCATGTCGGTCTGGATCCACAGCAGCCCGCCCTGGTCGAAGTGCAGGCCGTCGGGCGCGCCGAACATGTCGGCCTCGGCGCTGGGGTAGCGCGCGCCGCTGCCTGGCTGCGCGGGGTCGCCGGCCAGCGCGAAGTGGTCCCAGGCGAAGCCGTTGGCCGCGGCGTCGCCGCCGTCCTCGCGCCAGCGCAGGATGCCGCCGAAGAAGTTGTCCGCGCGCGGGTTGGCGGCGTCGGGGCCGGGCTTGCCGGCGTCGCCGCGCTGGGTGTTGTTGGTGAGGGTGACGGACACCTCGCCCGACTGCGGATGCACGGCGATCCATTCGGGCCGGTCCATCTTCGTGCCGCCGACCACGTCGCCGGCCAGCCGCGCGTGCACCAGCACCTCGGCCTGGTCGGCGAAGCCGCGTGCCGCGTCGAGCCCGTCGCGGCCGTGGACCAGCGGCAGCCACCGGCCGCGCCCGTCGGCGTCGTAGCGCGCCACGTGCAGCGTGCCCTCGTCGAGCAGGTGGCGGTTGGCCACGCGCGCGGCGGCGTCGGTGCCGGGGCGCACCTTGTCGCGGCTCACGAACTTGTAGATGTATTCGAAGCGCGAGTCGTCGCCCATGTAGACCACCAGGCGACCGTCTCGGGCCACGGTGCAGGTGGCGCTTTCCTGCCGCTTGCGGCCCAGCGCGGTGCGCTTGACGGGCGTGGCGGTGGGGTCGAAGGGGTCGATTTCCACCACCCAGCCGAAGCGATGCGGCTCGTTCGGGTGGCGGCTCAGGTCGAAGCGCTCGTCGAAGCGCCAGTACTCCACCCACTGCGTGCCGGGCACCGTGCCGTAGCGGCGCTGCGCGGGCGTGAGGCCCTGCGCGGCTTCCTTCGGGCCGCCGAAGTAGCCGTGAAAGTTCTCCTCGCAGGTCAGGTAGGTGCCCCAGGGCGTGACGCCCATCGCGCAGTTGGCGAAGGTGCCCAGCACCGCGTCGCCGGCGGGGTTGGCGGCGGTGCGCAGCAGCGGCGTGCCCGCGGCCGGGCCGGCGATGCGCATCGGCGTGTTGCCGTGCACGCGCCGCGCGAAGGGCGACGGGCTCACCTGCTGCCAGCCCTGCGCGGTGCGCCGGATTTCGATGACCGAGACGCCCATCGCGTGCAGCGACTTGCGGACCTTGTCGGCAGTCCAGCCCGTTGCGCTCGTTCCACCCGCTGCACCTTTCACGCCGTCGGTGTGCAGGAGCTGCTCGTCGGTGTACTCGTGGTTCATCACGAGCAGGCCGCGCTCGCCGGTGGCGTCGAGCGCAAAGAAGTGCATGCCGTCGTGGTGCATGCCGGCCTGCACGGCCTGGTCTTCGGCGCTGTTGGCGGCGTCGGGCGCAAAGGCCGGCATGCGGCCCGCCACGCCGGTGGGCGTGCCCCAGGGGTAGAGCAGCTGCCATTCGTATTCGGGCGGGATCACGACGCCGTCGCGCAGCGACGCGGGCACGCCGGTGAAGCCGAGCACGCCGCCGCGGGTGGCGGGGCCGGCCGGCGCAACGGTGGCGGCGCACCCCTGGCCGAACAGCGCGACCACGGCCGCGGCCGAACCCGATTGAAGAAGAAACTGGCGGCGATCCAATGGCATGGCGAAGGTGCTCGGGACGTGTTGTGTAGGCGACAGCCGCGATCATCGCCCAGCGCCTGCCGGCGCGATACTGCGCGCGACCACCGCCCCCAAGGAGACACCGAAATGAACGCCGACCGCATCGCATCGACCCGCCACGCCGACGGCGTGGTGGAACTCCAGCTCACCCGCGTCGACAAGATGAACGCGCTCGACCCCGCGATGTTCGACGCGCTCATCGAGGCCGGCGAAGCGCTGCGCCACGACCGCACGGTGCGTGCGGTGGTGATCTCGGGCCGCGGCAAGGCTTTTTGCGCGGGGCTGGACATGGCTTCGTTCCAGCGCATGAAGGAACAGGGGCAAGGGCAGGGCGCTGAAGACCTGGGCGCCGGCGTGCTGGGCCAGGGCGCCGCGGGCGCCGACCTCGTGGTGCGCACGCACGGCATCGCCAACGCCGCGCAGCAGGTCGCCATGGTCTGGCGCGACGTGCCCGTGCCGGTGATTGCCGCGGTGCACGGCGTGGCCTTCGGCGGCGGCCTGCAGGTGGCGCTGGGCGCGGACGTTCGCATCGTGGCGCCCGACACAAAGCTGTCGGTCATGGAGATCAAGTGGGGCCTGGTGCCCGACATGGCCGGCATGGTGCTCATGCGTGCGCTGGCCCGCGACGACGTGGTGCGCGAGCTGACCTACACCGGGCGCATCTTCTCGGGCGAGGAAGCCCTGCGCATCGGCTTCGCCACGCGCGTGTCGGCCGACCCGCTGGCCGAGGCGCTGCAGATGGCGCACGACATCGCGCAGAAAAGCCCCGACGCCATTCGCGCGGGCAAGCGGCTGCTCAACGGCTCAGCGTCGATGAGCGCCGCCGAGCTGCTGCTGGCGGAGTCGGTGGAGCAGAAGGCGCTGATCGGCAGCACCAACCAGGCCGAGGCCGTGATGGCCAACATGGAGCGCCGGGCGCCGCGCTTCTCGGACCCAGGCTGAACGAGCCAGACTGAGCGAACCTGGCGGATTGAGCGGGCCCTCGTCAGCGCGACGGGGCTCCAACCTTTTCCCAACCGCCGGGTGTGGCGGCGACCCGACGTTCCCGGGTAATCCACCGGTCCGCGAGGGCCGGTTGTCGCGCACGCTCGCGACCCCTTTGTCTCATTTCTGTCATCGGCGCCGGGCTGCGCCGCGCTGTCCGTGCGCGGCCGCTTTTCACATTTATTAACCCCGGGGCAACGAAAAGTGCTTTTTTGGCGCCGTTATGTAAGAATAAAGTAGTTGTTTTACGGGGAATATTCCTGAATTTGCACACAGTTAGTGTGCAGAAGGTCACGTCTCCCCTCTGATAACACCCGGGGAGGGTGGCCCCTGAGGCCGCACTCATAAACAATTGGATGCTTTCGTTTCGCGACGGCGATCCTGCATGTCGACCACTACGTTTTTCTGTAACCTCAGCGTCCCCATTCTGGTGGGAGAGGATCGCTACAAGTACGTCCCCATCGTCGGGGTCTTTCGCAGCATTCCGTTCGACCAGGTCGACGAGTGGGTGATGGACACCGACGGCGCACCGCGCAGCGACCGCGAGCTCGCGGCCGAAGTCCTTGTAGAGATCCGCAAGCCGCTCGGCGCCAGCGGGCGCACGGCGCCGCACGCGTTCGACGTGGCGGACATCCTCCAGCTCGATCGCGCCGCTGCCATCGTCGTGTCCACCTTCCTCGCGGCGCTGCCGCGCGTGTGAAGGCGCGCGGACGTTTTCACGCGTCCAACACGTTCACGCTTTGTCGCGTGCACCCGCTCAATCGCACCTGAACAGCACGCCGCTGCCCGGCGTGTTGGGTGCGTCCGCCGCCTCAAGAAAGCGGATCGGGTTGCCATCCTTGCGGCAATAGGCCTCGGCCTCCGGTGCGCTCGCCGCGCGAAGAATGCCGTCGTACAGGCGGACCACGCCCGTCACGGGGGCGGCGCAGCCGGAAAGCAGGGCCATGGCGGCCAGGGTGAGGGGAGCGAAGGCAAGCAGGGGGCGCATGAAAAGAAAGGGAAAGAAAGGGTCCGGTCTGAAGACCCGCGACTTTAAGCCCCCGGCGCATGCACAGCACGCACAGCACACAGCGCTCCGCGTGCCCCGCCCTCGAGATCAGGAAGCGATCGCCCCCACCGCCCAGTAGAACGTAGGCCGCGCCCCGTTCAGCAGATGGTCGCCCACCACGCGGCCCTTGTAGATCGTCGGGTTGTGCGAAGCCAGCGTGCGCGCGTTGCGCCAGTGCCGGTCGAGCCGGCGGTCGTCCTGCAGCGCCGAGGCACCGCCGATGTCGAACAGCCGCGTGCCCGCCTGCAGCACCGCATCGACGATGCCGGCCTGCGCCTTGGCCGTGTTCAGTTCCACTTCGAACAACAGGCTTTCCGGAACCGTCTCCCCGCGCTCGCGGTAGCGGTCGATGTCGCCCAGCCCGCGCGCCACCGCCTGCACCGTGGACGCCGCGATGAACGCCGTGCTCGCCAACTGCCCGATGACTTGCTGCACCAACGGATCTTCGCGCGGCGTGCTGCCGCTGCCGTGGCTGTACACGCGCTTGCGCGGCTGCACGAAGGCCACCGCGTCGCGCACGATGGCGCGCGAGATGCCCGCCAGCGTCGCCAGGTGCGTGAGCTGGAAATGCGCCGTCATCGGCGTGGGCTGGTCGCGCACGTAGAGCAGCACGTTCTCGGGCTTCACGCGCACGCCGCGAAACCGCGTGGTGCCCGAGGCCGTCAGCCGCTGGCCGAAGCCGCGCCAGTCGTCCACGCGCTCCACGCCTTGCGCCTCCGAGGGCACCAGGGCAATCACGCGGTCGGTGCTGCCGTCGTCGTTCAGGCGCTGGGCCGACACCGCGATCCAGTCGGCGTACAGCGTGCCGGTGCTGTAGTACTTGTCGCCGTCCAGGCGCCATGCGTCACCGTCGCCGTGGGTGTCACGTTTCAGCGAGGTCTGCATCGTGGCGATGGCGCCGTCCCCCAGCTCGGTGGTGGCGTTGCCGAACACCACGCCTTCGGCCGCCAGGCGCATCCACGGGCCGTGCAGCGCGGGGTCGATTTCGGCGAGCAGCCGCTCGATGAAGCCGAAGTGCGCGCGCAAGATTTGCGGCAGGTTGGAGTCGGCCTCGCCGAGCTCGATGAGCAGGTCGTACAGCTGCTCGACCGACGCGCCGATGCCGCCGTGTTCCACCGGCACGCGCAGCGCGCCGAAGCGCTCGGCGTTGAGCCAGGCCACGGGCTCATAGGCCAGCTCGCGATCGATCTCGCGTTGCGTCGCGCGTTCGGCGATGCGCTGGAAGACGGGGCGAAAGCGATCGAAGAGCTGCTGCGAGCTGGGGGCGTGCGCGGCGGTGACGTGCTGCACAGCGGTGACATGCTGCGCTGCGGTGACATGCTGCACAGCGGTGACATGCTGCGCAGTGCGCGACGTGGCGGGGGTGGATTCCATGGGGGGCGGGGCGGCGCCTGGGCGCGCCCGGAAAGAGAAGGGACAGGCCGACGACTTTCCCCTGCACTGCCACCGTTGTGAAATACGCTTTTCGCGTTTTCTTATGCCCGGTTCGAGTACCCACGCGCACCAGCGTCCACTAGAGAGCAACCGCGCGTGACCACGCGCCGGCCGCGCTCGGCGCTTCGCCTCAGCGCTTGCCGCGCGCGTCCACCGGCCAGATGCCCACCAGCGTGCCGCCCTCGACCACGTGGTACGTGTCGTGCAGGTTCACCGTCGGATCGCAGTGCGGCGTCACGAACTCCACCCGCGCGCCCAGCACCGGCCGGGCTCCGCCCGCGCCTTGCGCGAGCAGCAGCTTGCCGTGCTCGTCGCCGAAGAAGGCGTAGCGCGTGGCAGCGTCCACGCCGCGCGCCACCAGCGGCACGCCGCTGTCGGTCGAAAAGCACTTGGTGCCGCCGTCGACCGTCACCCAGTCGGCCGCGTTGGTGCTCACCACCGCCGTCTGCACGAACAGCGACACCTCGAAGGGCGAAGGCTCGCCGCCGCTGGCCAGCACCTGCGTGTACTCGGCGTCCATGAACACGTACGAGCCGGCCTGCAGCTCGGTGAAGGCGTTTTCCTGCGAGTCGAGGTCGTGCGTGCCGGTGCCCGCGCCGGTGACGATCTCGAAGTGCAGGCCCTGGCGCTTGGCCGCCGCGACGATGCCGGCCACGGTTTCGCGCAGGCCGGCCGCCGCCTCGCTGCGCTGCTCGCGCGCCACGATGTGCTGCAGGTTGCCCGCGTACGACTGCAGCCCGCGCAGCCGCAGCCGGGGCTCGGCCGCCACCGCCGCCGCGAGCTCCAGCACCTTGGCCTGGGTGGCGGCGCCGGTGCGGTTGTAGCCGGCGCCGTAGTCCACCAGCACGTCCAGCGGGTGGGTGAGCTCGCTCGCGGCCTGGGCCAGGTCGGCCAGGTTGCGCGGGTTGTCGACCACCACCATCACGTCGCCGGGTCGCGCGCGCTGCGCCAGCTTGACGAGCCGTGCGATCTTGCTCGGCGTGACCGCCGGCGAGGTGATGAGCACGCCCGGAATGCCGCCCGCCACCATCACCTCGGCCTCGCCCAGCGTGACGCAGCTCACGCCGATGGCGCCCGCGGCCACCTGGCGCCGGGCGATCTCCACCGACTTGTGCGTCTTCACGTGCGGGCGCAGGTTGACGCCGCGCGACTTGGCAAAGGCCGCCATGCGTTCGATGTTGCGTGTCATGGCGGGCAGGTCGATCAGCAGCGCGGGGGTGTCGAGCAGGTGGCGGCCGCCGGGAACGCCGATGAGCGGCGCATTGACTTGCAGGTCTTGGAACATCGAAGGGAGCCTTTGTGCGGAGCTTTGAAAAGCGTGTGGGGAGTTGTTGCGAGCGGGCAGGGCGCGCGTCGCGGGCCCTGCGGAAATACTTCGGCTGTGAAATGATCGCATCGAAATGTTCGCCAGATTCTTCGTAGTTTCCCAAATGGCCCTGCCGCGATGAAGACCCTCGACATCGAGGCTGTGCAGGCCTTCGTGCACGTGGCCGACCTGAAGAGCTTCACGCGCGCGGCCGAAGCCATGGACAGTTCGCAGTCGGCCGTGAGCCTGAAGGTGAAGCGGCTCGAAGAGTCGCTGGCGCGCCGCCTGCTGGAGCGCACGCCGCGGCTGGTGCGGCTGTCCGCCGAGGGCATGGCCTTCCTGCCATCGGCGCGGCAGTTGCTGGCCGCGCACAGCGGCGCGCTCGAAGCCTTCGGCGCGCCGACGCGGCGGCTGGTGGTCGGCATCAGCCACCACATCGTCGGCGCCGAGCTGCCGCTGCTGCTGCGCCAGATGAAGGACGCCGAGCCGCGCGTGGTGATGGAGGTGCGCGTGTCCACCTCGCGCGAGCTGCTCGATGACTTCGACCGCGGCGTGCTCGACGTGGCCATCGTGCTGCGCCACGACAGCCGCCGCCTCGACGGCGAACTGCTGCTGCAGGAGCACTTCGGCTGGATGGCCGCGCCCGACTTCGTGCACCGCTCCGGCGAGCCGCTGCGCCTGGCCACGCAGGCCGAGCCGTGCAGCGTGCGCAGCATGGCCGTGGCGGCGCTGGCCGAAGGCGGCGTCGCGTGGACCGAGGTGTTCGTCGGCGGCGGCGTGATGACGGTGGGTGCCGCCGTGTCGGCCGGGCTGGCGGTGGCGGCGCTGGGCCGCCGCGTGGCACCGGTGGGCACGGTGGACGTGGGCGCGCTGCCGGGGGGCCTGCCGCCGCTGCCGTCGCGCGACGTGGTCATGCACAGCAGCGTGTCGGATGCGCAGGCGCGCAGCGCGTTGCGCACGCTGGCCGCGGCGATACGTTCGACCGCGGCGTAGCGGCCCGTAACGCGTTCTACGGCGCGACAAGCCGGTGAACCACCGCTGCCGCCAGCGCCGCCAGGCCGCAGAGCAGCACCGCCGCCACGCCGACGCTGGCCAGGTGCGCGAGCCACATGTCCGAAGGGCGGGGCGGCTTCATGGCAGCAGGCCGATGCCCGGCCGGGCGAGGTGCAGCACCTCGTAGAGTTTGCTGTCTTCGTAGAGCTTGCTGCCTTCGTAGAGCTTGCTGCCTTCGGCGTGCGCCGCAGCCTTTGCAATCTGCGCCGACAGCGTGAAGCGCACCAGCCGCCATGCGTCGAGGTCGAGCACCGTCCACACGGCCACGGTGTCGGGCTGAGACGCGCGTTGGCGATTGGCCTCGACCTGTGTTGCGAGCAGCGCCGCGCGGTCGGTGGCAGCGTCCACCGTGTGCTCCTCGCGCAGCAGCCACGCGGCCTTCTGCGCCCGGCCGGCGCCGGCGCGCGCGTCCAGCGGCAGCCAGCTTTCCACGCGCGGCCGGCCGAAGGAATCGACCACACCCTGGAAGCGCTCCCCCATCAGGAAGCGCGCCGCCTCGCCCGCGTCGTGCCACAGATAGACCGACGCATACAGGTGGCCGACGGCGCCGTGCCGGCCGCGCTCCTGCGAGACGAAGGCCTTGAACACCAGCCCCGGCGTGTCGTCCCACACCGGCCCGCGCCGTGCCGCGCGTTGGCGAATGGCCTGCATGTCGTGCTCGGCCGGAAGTCTGTGCGAGTACTGCATCGCGAACATCGAAAAGCTCCTTGTGAGTCCTGCTGGACGGGTCACGAAGAGCTTGCGCGTGCGTGCGCGCCGCAAGAAGAGGGCGGCCGATATAGCTGTGATGCGCCGGCGCAATGGCTGGCCGGCGTGGCCTGTCGTGTCGCTTGGCTAGCGCTCGGTCAGCGCTCTGCGGGCACGCTCGCCCTCAGCGCGCTCATCAGCAGGCGCCCGGTCGTCTGCAGGTGCTCGGCCATCAGCACCTGCGCGGCCTGGATGTCGCGGTTGAGCACCGCGTCCAGCAGCGCCTGGTGCTCGGCGCCCACGTCGCGCGACTCCTTGCCCAGCGGCGCCGACAGCTGCCGGTAGCGCTCGCTCTGCTGGTACAGCATCTGGTGCATGCGCAGCAGCCAGCTGTTCGGGCAGCCCGAGACCAGCGCGTTGTGAAAGTCGGCGTGGCTGCTGGTCCATTCGGCGCTCAGCACCGTGGGCATGGCCGCGTCGCGCTCGGCCTGGCGCGACAACCGGTGGTGCGCCGACACCACGCTGCCTTCCCAGGCCAGGTCGCCGTGGCGGATGGCCTCGGCCAGGCAGAGCTTCTCGATCTCGATGCGCGCCTTCACCAGCTCCTCGAGGTCTTCCGGCGAAATCGGGCTCACCCGGTAGCCGCGCGAGGGCTCCGACACCACCAGCGACTCGGCCTCCAGCATGGCCAGCCCTTCGCGCACCGCGCCCGCGCTCACGTCCAGTTCCTCGGCCAGCGCGGCGATGTTGAGCTTGGAGCCCGGCAGCAGGCGCCCGCCCACGATGGCCGTGCGCAGCTCGGCGAACACCTGTCGCGTCTGGCTCGGGCCCTTGGTTTTTTCGTTCATTGCGCTCCCATTCATCGCGAAAACCGGTCGATGTTACTTGTTAACCCTAATGATGGATAAACAGCCAAACAATAGACTAACGTGCAAAGAATATATTATTCAACGCAAAATGGACAGCCGATTGGAGACACGCCTCATGCCAGAGATCCAGCTTCGTACCCAGAAAAGCCCGCACCGCGCCGCGCTGCACGGCGTTCATTCGCTAGACGCCTTCGTCTTCACCGTGCCCGACCTCGACGAGGCGCAGCGCTTCTACAGCGACTTCGGCATCGAGCCGCGGCGCGAGGCAAACCGGCTCGACCTGTACACCGCCGGCCATCCGCACGCCTGGGGTTCGCTGCACCAGGCCAGCGGCGTGAAGAAGCTGCAGTACCTGCGCTTTGCCTGCTTCGCCGAAGACTTCGACGCCATTGCCGCGCGCGTCGAGCGCCTGGGCGTGCCGCGCTGCGCGCCGCATGCGCTGGGCGACGACCGCGGCCTGTGGGTGCTGCACCCCGATGGCTTTCCGGTGCAGGTGGTGGTGGCCGCCAAGAGCTCGCCCGACGCCGGCAGGAAGCCGGTGGTGGCGCCGCGCCCGGCCACGGGCACGGGCGCCTCGCTGAACCGGGCGCGCATTCCGAAGGTGCATCCGCGGCGGCTGTCGCACATCCTGCTGTTCAGCGGCAAGGTGCCCGAGGCCGTGCGTTTCTTCGAAGAGGCGCTGGGCCTGCGCGTGACCGACCGCTCGGGCGACCTCATCGTCTTCATGCACGGCGCGCACGGCAGCGACCACCACCTGATCGCCATGGCGCATTCGAACGGCCCGGGCCTGCACCACCTGAGCTGGGACGTGGCCAACATCGACGAGGTGGGCCGCGGCATGGAGCAGATGTACGCCGCCGGCCACGTACGCGGCTGGGGCGTGGGGCGGCACGTGCTGGGCTCGAACTACTTCCACTACGTGCGCGACCCGTGGGGCAGCTACTCGGAGTACTCCTGCGACATGGACTACGTGCCCGGCGACTTCGACTGGCCCACGGCCGACCACCCGCCCGAAGACTCGTTCTACGCCTGGGGCCCGAAGGTGCCCGAGGACTTCGTCACCAATTTCCAGACCGAAGCCGCGGCCTGAGCCCGCTTCATCCCTTCTTTTTTACCCGCATCACAAGGATCTTTCCCATGCGTCTCCTCGCCTTCAACCACAACGGCCAGCCCGCCCTCGGCCTGCGCCTCGAACAGGAAGTGGTCAACCTCACGGCCGAAGGCCTGCCCGCCACGCTCGACGAACTGCTGCGCGGCGGCCCCGACGCCCTGGCGGCGGCCAGGAAAGCCGGCGCCGCCGCGCGCACGCGCCTGCCGCTTGCCGGCATCGACTGGTTGGCGCCGGTGCAGTCGCCCTCCAAGGCCATCGCGGTGGGCCTCAACTACATCGACCACGCGGCCGAAAGCAAGTTCGACCCGCCGACCTACCCGGTGTTGTTCCATCGCTTTCCGTCGTCGTGGGTCGGCCACAACCAGCCGATCGTGCGCCCGCACGTGTCCACCCAGTTCGACTACGAGGGCGAACTGCTGGTGGTCATCGGCAAGGCCGGCCGGTACATCAAGAAGGCCGATGCGCTGAACCACGTGGCGGGCTACTCCGTGTTCAACGACGGCTCCATCCGCGACTACCAGTTCAAGTCCGCGCAATGGATGATGGGCAAGAACTTCGACCGCTCGGGCTCCTTCGGCCCCGAGTTCGTCACCGCCGACGAACTGCCCGCGGGCGCCACCGGCCTGAAGCTGCAGACGCGCCTGAACGGCACGGTGCTGCAGGACGCCAACACGCGCGACATGATCTTCGACGTGGCCACGCTGGTGTCGGTGTGCTCCGAGCCCTTCGCGCTGCAGCCGGGCGACATCATCATCGCCGGCACCCCCTCGGGCGTGGGCCTGGCGCGCAAGCCGCAGGTGTTCATGAAGGCGGGCGATGTGTGCGAGGTCGAGATCGAAGGCGTGGGCCTGCTCTCGAACCCGGTCGTCGACGGCGACTGACGCGCGGCAGTTTCCACGCCGCGCAGACCATAACTAT
This sequence comes from Variovorax sp. J22G73, assembly GCF_030317035.1. Taxonomy (GTDB): domain Bacteria; phylum Pseudomonadota; class Gammaproteobacteria; order Burkholderiales; family Burkholderiaceae_C; genus Variovorax. The sequence continues at coordinate 639,602 of NZ_JASZYK010000002.1, read as the reverse complement.
TCCGGAGACAAACAATGAGCATCGATCGTCGTTCCTTCGTCGCAGCTGTCGGTGCCCTCGGCACCGGCGCGCTGTTCAGCGGCAGCGCCGCCGCCCAGGCCCCGGCGGGCAAGCCCATTCGCGTGGGCGGCACGCTGGCGCTCACCGGGCCGCTGTCGGCCACGGGGCTCGTGCACAAGCTCACGGGCGAGATCTACGTGGAGTCGCTCAACCAGCGCGGCGGCCTGCTGGGCCGGCCGGTGGAGTGGGTGCTGAAGGACGACCAGTCCAAGCCCGACCTCGCGCGCACGCTGTACGAGCAGCTGGTCACGGCCGACAAGGTCGACCTGCTCATCGGCCCGTACGCCACGGGCGCCATTCTTTCGGCCATGGGCGTGGCCCAGCGCTACAACAAGACGCTGGTGCACCACACCTTCGGCATTCCCAGCCTGGCCAAGTACGACCAGCAGTTTCCGGCGTGGTCGCTCGGCCCCGACCCCGAGAAGACGATGCCGGCCATGGTGCTCGACGCACTGGCCACGTCGCCCAAGCCGCCGAAGACCATCGCCATCGTCACCAGCAAGTTTCCGTCGGTGCACTTCGTGGCGCTGGGCGTGCGCGAGGTGGCCAGGCAGCGTGGGCTGCAGGAGGTGCTGTTCCTGGAGTGGGACTTCGGCAACCGCGACTTCGGCCCCATTGCCGGCCGCCTGAAAGAGGCCAACCCCGACTTCATCTGGAACGGGGCCATCGGCCTCGAAGGCAACCAGCTGCTCGATGCGATGAAGAAGATCGACTACGCGCCGCTGCACCACTTCTATCACGTGCCCGCGCCGGCGCCGATGCTGAAGGCGCCCGAGGCCAACGGCGCGCTGGCCACCACCATCTTCGAAGACCACCCGCCGTTCACCGACAACCCGACCGCCGCCGCCTTCGTGAAGACCTACCGCGAGCGCGCGGCCAAGGCCGGCCTGCCCGACACGGCGGTGGAAACGCAGGCCGCGGCCTCGTTCTCGGCCTGGCAGATCATCGAGGCGGCCGTGGTCGCCACGCAGGGGCTGGACGACAAGGCCATGGCCACCTGGCTGCGCGCCAACAAGGTCGACACCATCCAGGGCAAGCTGCGCTTCAACGAGCGCGGCAACTTCGGCGACGACCTGGGCAAGGTCAAGCAGGTGCAGAACGGCAAGTGGGTGGTGGTGTGGCCCAGGCAATGGGCGGCCCCCGGCGCGAAGCTGCAGACGCGCGGAGTGGCCAGCTGATGAGCTTCCCCAGTGCGACGCTGCTGGCCCAGGCCGTCCTGGCGGGCCTGTTCACCGGGGCGCTCTACGGCTTGCTGGGGCTCGGCCTCAGCCTGTCGTGGGGCATGCTGCGGCAGATCAACCTTGCGCACTTCGCGCTCGCCTTCCTCGGCGCCTACCTCACGTACGAACTGTCGAGCCACCATGGCGCCGACCCGCTGCTGACGCTGGTGGTCATCGTGCCGCTGTTCTTCGTGCTGGGCGTGGCGCTGCACTGGGTGCTCACGCGCTTCAGGGTGAGCCCCTTCAATTCGCTGCTGGTCACCTTCGGCATCACGGTGATCATCGAGGCGCTGCTGCAGTGGACCTGGACGGCCGACTACCGCAAGCTGGAGTCGAGCTACGCCGAGCACAAGCTGCAGATCGGCACGCTGTACCTGCCGCTGCCCGAGCTCATCACGCTGGGGCTGGGCGTGGGCATTTCGCTGGCGGTGTGGCTCGCGCTGCGCCGCACCGACCTGGGCAAGGCCATGCGCGCCGCGGCCGAAGACGCGCCCATTGCCGCCGCCTTCGGCGTGAACCAGAACGCGCTGGCGCTGATGCTCTCGGGCCTGAACGCGGCGCTGGCCGGCGTGGCGGGCGTGTGCATTGCGCTGGCGTACACGCTGTCGCCCTCGCAGATCTACGCGTGGATCGGCGTGGTGTTCGCGGCCGTGATGCTGGGTGGCCTGGGGCGCCCGCTCGGGCCGCTGATTGCCGGCTGCATCATCGGCGTGACCGAGGCCGTGACCATGACCGTGACCGCTCCCTCGTGGGCACCGCTGGTGTCTTTCTCGCTGCTGATGTTCGTGCTGCTGGTACGCCCGGGGAGGGTGGCATGAAGCGCTCGTTCCTGCTGATTCTTGCGGCCGGCGCGGGCCTGGCCGTGGTGCCGTGGCTCGGGCTGCCGGCGTTCTACGAATCCATTCTCTACCTGGTGCTGCACTGGGTGGCGCTGGCCACGTCGTGGAACCTGCTGTCGGGCTACTCGGGGTATTTCTCGTTCGGGCATGGCGCGTTCTTCGGCATCGGCATGTACACCACGGCCACGCTGGCGACGCGCTTCGACATTCCGTTCCTGTGGACGCTGCCGGCCGCCGCCGTGGTGGCCGCGGCGGTCGGCACGCTGCTGGGCGCGGTGGCGTTCCGCGTGCAGGCGGTGCGCGCCGAGCTGTTCTCGCTGCTCACGCTGGCGGCCACCTTCGTGGTGGCGACCATCATCCTGAACACGCCCATCGACGGCGGGCCAGGCGTGTACATGAGCGCGGTGGCGGTGCCGCAGATCGGCCCGAGCGCCTCGGGCACCTTCTACCTGCTGGCGCTGGGCGTGGCGGTGCTCACGGTGCTGGCCTCGCTGGCGGTGTACCACTCGCGCTTCGGCACGGGGCTGTTCGCCATCCATGACGACGAGGACGTGGCCGAGGTCATGGGCGTGCCCACCTACCGCTACAAGCTCGGCGCCTTCGCGCTCTCGTGCGGGCTGGCGGGCGTGGTGGGCGGGGTGCATGCGTTGTTCATCTCGTACGTGACCACGGGCGACACCTTCACCATCGCGATGCCGCTCACCGTGGTGCTGATGGCGGTGCTCGGCGGCACGCGGCACTGGGCCGGGCCCATCGTGGGCGCGACGGCGATCACGCTGCTGCTGTACGCCTTCACGGGCGGCGACAGCGCCATCGTCGGCAAGGGGCTGACGGGCGTGGTGCTGATCGTGGTGATCCTGTTCATGCCCGAGGGCGTGCTGGGGCAGGCGCTGAAGTGGTGGAAGGCGCGGCGGGGTGCGCCCGCGGCGTCGTCGGCTCCTGCCGCCGTGGCCGTGGCTGCAGAAACCGCTGCGAGCGCGAAGGCCGCCCCGATCACCGGCGAGGTGCTGCTGCGTGCCGAAGGCGTGCGCAAGTCCTTCAAGGGCGTGCATGCGCTGCGCGGCGTGAGCCTGGAGGTGCGGCGCGGCGAGATCCTCGGGCTGCTCGGGCCCAACGGCTCGGGCAAGTCGACCTTCATCAACGTCGCAAGCGGGCACTACGCGGTGACGGCGGGGCGCATCGAGTTCGCCGGGCAGCGCATCTCGGGCGTGCCGGCGCACCGCATCGCGCAGGGCGGCATCGCGCGCACGTACCAGATCCCTCGGCCCTTCGCGCACCTGACGGTGCTGCAGAACGTGGCGCTGCCCGCCATGTTCGGCGCCGCCGCGCTCGACCGGCAGACCGCCGAGGCGGAGGCCTGGCAGTGGCTGGCCTTTACCGGGCTGACCGAGCGCGCGCACGCCTTGCCGGCCGAGCTGAACCTGCACCAGCGCAAGTTCCTGGAGTTCGCGCGGGCGCTGGCGTCGCGCCCGCAGGTGCTGATGCTCGACGAGGTGCTCTCGGGCCTCACGCCGTCGGAAATCGACGAGGCGGTGGCGCTCATTCGCCGCATCCGCGACCAGGGCGCGACCATCGTCTTCGTCGAGCACGTGATGCGCGCGGTGATGGCGCTGTGCGACCGCATCGTGGTGTTCAACCGTGGCGAGGTGCTGGCCGAAGGCGCGCCGCACGACGTCATGCAGCGCCCCGAGGTGGTCTCGGCCTACCTGGGGCAGGCGATGGCGCACGAAGCGCCGCCGCAGCACGCACCGCCGGCGGCCGGCGTCGAAAGGGAGCTGGCCCATGCTTGAACTCGAAACCATCCGTGTCGCCTACGGGCAGGCCACCGCGCTGTGGGACGTGTCGCTGTCCATCGGCAAGGGCGAGCTGCTGTGCATCGTCGGCCCTAACAGCGCGGGCAAGAGCACGCTCATCAACGCGGTGGCGGGGCTGCACCGCATCAGCGCCGGGCGCATGCGCTTCGAGGGCCAGGACATTTCGCGCCTGGCGCCGCACCGCTTCTGCGCCCAGGGCATCGCGCTGGTGCCCGAGGGGCGGCGGCTGTTCACCGAGATGACGGTGCGCGAAAACCTGGAGCTGGGCAGCTACCTGCGCGCGGCGCGGCGCGAGCGGGCGCGTTCGCTGGAACACGTGTGCGCGCTGTTCCCCGCGCTGGAAGAAAAGCTGGCGCAGCCGGCCGGCTCGCTCTCTGGCGGCCAGCAGCAGATGGTGGCCATCGGCCGCGCGCTCATGGCGCGGCCCAAGCTGCTGCTGCTCGACGAGCCCTCGCTGGGGTTGGCGCCGAGCATCGTGCTGGACATGTTCACCGCCATCCGCCGCATCCATGCCGAAGGCATCGCGGTGCTGCTGGTGGAGCAGAACGTGGGCATGGCGCTGGACGTTGCCGAACGCGCGGCGGTGCTGGAAGAAGGGCGCATCGTGGCGCTGGGCCGGCCCGAGGAGCTGATGGCGCGGCCGGAGCTGCGGCGTGCTTACCTGGGGATAGATGACGCTGAAGACGTCTTGCTTGAAGGCGCGGGTGCTGCGCCAGGCGCTACGTCAGGTGCTAAGTCAGGTGCGATGGCGCCGGGTGCCCTGGCCGGCGCGGGCGGCGCAGCGCCAGCCACCACAGCAGCGCGGCATTGACCGCCCAGCTCACGGCCAGCATCAGCAGCGCGGTGCTGGCCACCCCCGGCGACAGGCCCAGTGTGAGCAGGCTCAGCGACCAGGGCAGCCCGCCCGCGATGGCCACCAGCATGCCCACGTCGCTGTCGGGCACGACCGCCATCGCCAAGATGCACACCACGCCCGCGACCGTATAGGCCAGGGCGACGGTGCGCCATCCGTTGCGTGGGCTGGGCTGCGAATTGGCGGTGGGCATGGCATGAGCATCGCCTATTACGCATGCCGCCGTGAAGGCTTGTTACGCGAAGATGCGTAGTGTTTTGGCGACGCCAGGCTCAGCCGTTTGCCAACTTCTGCACGGTATGTGAAACAGGTGCTGGCGGCAGGGCGCGTTCGACCCCGAGCGCCAGCGCCAGCAGCGCCGTGTCGGTGCCCGGCGCGCCGGTCAGTTCGAGCCCGGCGGGCAGGCCGTTCGACGCCAGGCCCATCGGCAGGCTCAGTGCCGGCAGGCCCGCCATGCCGGCCGGGCCGGTGTTGCGGATGTAGGTCGAAAAGGCCGGCACCGCGCGCCCGCACAGCGTCACTTCCACGTCTTCGCCGAGGCGCGCGGCGGTCAGCGGGCTGGTCGGGAACACCAGCGCGGCCAGGTCGTGCCGGGCGAAGCAGTCGCGGTAGAGCGCCTGCATGCGCGGGCGCAGCGTGTGCAGCGCGTGGTCGTAGGCCTCGGGCGTGATGGCGGTGGCGCCGAACAGGCGCTCGAAGAGCGGGCGCACGTCGGGGCTCGCCACCGCGTCGGTGAGCGCGCGCGCGTCGAATGGCCGGCCGTGGCGCGCGAAGTAAGCGGCCAGCGCCGGGAGTATCTCGAACAGCGAGATCGACATGGCGCCCTGCTGGAACAACGCACCCACCTCGCCCAGTTCGCAAGGCGCCAGCACCGCGCCCGCCTCGCGCAGCCGCTGCAGGCTTGCGCGCGCCAGCTCGGCCACGGGCGGGTCGACGTCTTCCCAAAAATACGCCTCCGGCACGCCGAGCCGCACGCCAGCCAAAGACAAGGGCGCGATGCGCAGCGGTCCGCCGGCCACCGCGTGGTCGACGAGCACGCAGTCGTCCACGCTGCGCGCCATCACGCCGGCGGTGTCGAAGGTGGGCGATATGGGCACCAGCCCTTCGTCGGGCCAGCGGTGCACGCTCGGACGAAAGCCGACCAGCCCGCAGTGCGCCGCCGGCACGCGCACCGAGCCGCCGGTGTCGGTGCCGATGGCGGCCGCCACGCCGCGCAGCCCGAGCAGCGCCGCATTGCCGCCGCTGGAGCCGCCCGTGATGCGCGCCGGGTCGAAAGGGTTTCGCGAGGGGCCGAAGGCATGGTTGTGCCCGGTCACGCCCTGGGACCATTCGTGCAGGTTGGTCTTGCCGAGCACGAGCGCGCCCGCGTCCAGCAGGCGCTGCGTCACGCCCGCATGAAGGCGCGGGCGGTGGTCGGCCATCCACGGGCTGCCGGCGGTGGTGGGCATGCCAGCGACGTCGATGTTGTCCTTGAAGGCCAGCGGCACGCCGTGCAGGGGCCGCGTGTCGAGTGGCGTGCCGAGCGGTGTGCCTAGCGGCGTGTCTGCCAAGGGGCGCGGCGCTGCGTCGAGCGCGGCGGCCGAGGCCAGCAGCGCGTCGGGCTCGACGTGAAGCAGGGCACCGAAAGACACGGTGGCCTCGGCGCGGTCCAGCAGCGCCTGGGCGTAGTCGACGGCGCGCAGCTCGCCGCTGGCCATCTGCTCGGCGGCCTGGCGCGCGGAAAGATCGGTCAGCGCATGGATTCGGTTCATGAGGGTTCGAAATTGGGGCAGGAGCTGCACTCGGGTGCATGTTTCGGGCCAATCAGCGGCGTTTGCGCCGGCCGGAGCGCCCAAAACACATTGAAATTGCCTGGCATGGATACTGCTTAAAGAGTTTTTTGTATTCAAGAGGCTTTCAACATGTCTTTCAAGTCCTTGCGTCTCCTGGCTGCCGTCGCCGCGTCGATGGCTCTCCTGTCGGCATTGCCCGCATCCGCCGCCGAGAAGGTGTCATTGCGCCTGAAGTGGCTGGCGCAAGCGCAGTTCGCCGGCTTCTACGTGGCCAAGGCCAAGGGCTTCTATGACCAGTCCGGCCTCGACCTGACGATCAACCCCGGCGGCCCCAACCTCAACGTCGAGACGCTGGTGGCCTCGGGCAACGACACCTTCGGCCTGGCCGGCGGCACGGAAACCGTGCTGCTCGCCCGCGAGAAGGGCCTGCCGCTGGTGTGCATCGGCGTGACCGTGCAGAAGACACCGTTCACCTACGTCACCTACAAGGACTCGGGCATCACCAAGGTGCAGGACTTCGCGGGCAAGAAGGTCGCCACCTGGTTCACCGGCACGCAGTACACGCTGTACTCCATGCTGGCCGCCGGCGGCGTGAAGCAGAGCGACCTCACCATCGTTCCGCAGTCGGGCTCCATGGCTCCGTTCGTGGAGAAGCAGTTCGACGTGGCCGCCGCCACCTACTACAACGAGCTCAACACGCTGAAAGAGCAGGGCCTGGGCGACAAGCTCACGCTCATCAAGCCCGACGACTACGGCGTGGTGGTGCAGCAAGACACGGTGCTGGTGTCGGAGAAGTACCGCAACGAGAAGCCGCAGCAGGTGCAGGCCTTCATGAACGCCACCATCAAGGGCTGGAAGTACGCGCTGCAGAACAAGAAGGAAGCCATCGACATCGTCATGGCCGCATCGCCCAGCCTGAACCGCGCGCACCAGGAAGCCATGCTCGACGAGTTCGAGAAGCTGGTGAAGGCCGGCAAGGGCGGCACCGACGGCATCCTGGCCATCGACCTGCCCACCGTCGAGAAGATGCAGACCCAGCTCGTGGGCTACAAGGCGCTGAAGGCGCCGGCCGACCTGTCGAAGGCGTACGACGCCAGCTTCTGGACGCAGGTGCCCGCGGCCGACAAGAAGTTCTGAGCCGCATCCGCAACAGCATCCGCACCTCACACGCCATGAAATTCATGCCTCACGAAGTGATGCCGCCGGCAGTGCCCGACACGGCGCCGCCCATGCTCGAACTGGTCAACGTGTGGAAGCGCTTCGGTGAAGCGCAGGCCCAGACCGTGGCGGTGTCGGGCGTCAACCTGCGCATCGCGAAGAGCGAGTTCGTCACGCTCGTGGGCCCCTCGGGTTGCGGCAAGTCGACGCTGTTCAACATGATCGCGGGGCTGCTGCCGCCCGACGACGACGGCTCGCTGCTGTTCGGCGGCGCGCCGCAGCGCGACGGGCAACTGCTGGGCAAGGTGTCGTTCATGCCGCAGCGCGACCTGCTGTTTCCGTGGCGCACCGTGCTGGACAACGCCATCCTCGCGCTCGAGGTGGAAGGCACGCCGCGCAAGGAGGCGCGCGAACGCGCCCGCGCCATGCTGCCCGAGTTCGGCCTGGCCGGCTTCGCCAACCACTACCCGCACCAGCTCTCCGGCGGCATGCGCCAGCGCGTGGCGCTGATGCGCACCTTCTTGTTCGAGCGCGACCTGATGCTGCTCGACGAACCCTTCGGCGCGCTCGACGCGCTCACCCGCACGCGCATGCAGCACTGGCTGCTGGAGCTGTGGGCGAAGCACCGGCGCACGGTGCTGTTCATCACGCACGACATCGACGAGGCCATCCTGCTCGGCGACAAGGTGCTGGTGATGACGGCGCGCCCCGGCACGGTGAAGAGCGAGACCGTGATCGACCTGCCGCGCCCGCGCGACCCGTCGGTGGTGCTCACGCCCGAGTTCATCGGGCTCAAGCAGCGCCTGCTCGCCGAGATCGAGGAAGAGAGCCAGAAGACCTTCGCGCAGGAGGGCACTGCCTCGTGAACGCACAGCTGCAGCGCGCCTTGCGCTCGCCCGCATTGGCCTTCGTGGGCCTGGCGCTGGTGTGGGAGCTGTGCGTGCACGCCTTCGCGCCGTCGCCGCGCTACCTGCCGGCGCTGAGCGCCATTGCGCAGGACGCCTGGTCGGTGTGGCCGCAACTGATGCGCGGCTTTGGCCGCACGCTGCTCGAAACGGTGCTGGGCTTTGCCATGGGCGCGGTGTTCGGCTGCCTGTGCGGCACGGTGTTCACCTATTCGCGCTGGATGGAGCGCTCGGTGTTCCCGCTGTTCGTGGTGTCGCAGACGGTGCCGGTGGTGGCCTTCGGGGCGCTCATCGTCATCTGGTTCGGCAACTCGCTGCTGGCGAAGGTGATGACCGCCTTCTTCCTGACCTTCTTTCCCGTGACGGTGAACACGCTGCGCGGGCTGAAGTCGTGCGACCCGCAGCGCATGGCGCTGATGAAGAGCTTCGGCGCCAACCGCTTCACGATGTTCTTCAAGCTCGCCGTGCCCTCGGCGCTGCCGCAGGTGATGGTGGGGCTGCGCGTGGCCATCGGCCTGAGCCTCATCGGCTCGGTGGTGGGCGAGTGGTTCGGCGAAACCGTGGGCCTGGGCGTGATGCTGATGGAGGCGATGAACGCCGACCTGGTGGTGCGCCTGTGGGTGGTGATGTTTGCCTGCGGGCTGATGGGTGCGCTGCTGTACGGGCTGCTCACCTTCGTGGAAAGGAGGCTCGTATGGTGGCGCAGCGAAAGTTGATGCCTTCCGCAGAGGGGAAGTCGATGGTTTCCGCGAAGGGGAAGTTGATGGCCTCGCCGGTCGTTCCGGTGGTGCTCGGCGTCGCCGTGCTGCTGGTGGTGTGGCAGGGCGCGATCTGGCTGTTCAAGATTCCGCCGTTCGTGCTGCCCAGCCTGGGCTCCATCGTGCAGCACGCCTTCACCGACACCGGCCGTCTCATGGCCGCGCTGCTGGCCACGCTGGGAGAGGCGCTCGGCGGCTATGCGCTGGGCAGCGTGCTCGGGCTGCTGCTGGCCGTGGTGCTGCTGCTGGCGCCGCCGCTGGAGCGCATCGTGATGCCGCTGGCCGTGGCCGTGAACGCGGTGCCCACGGTGGCCTATGCGCCGCTGTTTCTCATCTGGTTCGGGCTCGGTGCGGCTTCGAAGATCGCGCTGGTGGCGCTGGCGGTGGGCTTCACCATGCTGGTGAACGCGCTGCACGGGCTCAAGCAGGCCGACCAGGCCGCGGTGAACCTGATGCGCAGCTTCGGCGCGGGGCAGATGAAGATCGTGTGGCGCCTGCGCCTGCCGGTGGCCATGCCCTCGGTGGTGACGGCCCTGCGCATCGGCGTGCCGCGCAGCATGATCGTCGCGATCGTCGGCGAGATGCTGGGCGCCTACGCGGGGCTCGGGCGAATGATCTATGAATCGACCCAGCAGGTCGACCTGCTGAGTGTGTGGTCGGCGGTGCTGGTCGCGTCGGTGGCGAGCATGGTCTTCTACGGCCTGCTGGTGTGGATCGATCAGAAACTGGTGTGGTGGCGCTGATGGAAAAAACCAATCCCGCGGCGTACCCGCAAACCGAAGCCGCGCTGCGCGTGCAGCTCGCCGCGTGCTACCGGCTGGTGGCGCACTTCGGCATGGACGACCTCATCTACAACCACATCTCGGCGCGCGTGCCGGGGCCGGAACATCACTTTCTCATCAACCCGTACGGGCTGCTGTTTTCCGAAGTGACGGCGTCTTCGCTGGTGAAGATCGACCTGGACGGCCGCAAGGTCGACGACACCGATGCCGAGGTGAACCAGGCCGGCTTCGTGATCCACAGCGCCATTCATGCGGGCCGGCCCGACGCGCTGTGCGTGCTGCACACGCATTCCGACGCGGGCACCGCCATTGCCGCGATGCCCGACGGCCTCTCGCCGCTGAGCCAGTTCGCGATGCGCTACCAGGGCCACACCGCCTTCCACGACTACGAAGGCGTGGCGCTGGAAACGGGCGAGCGCGAGCGGCTGGTGCGCGACCTGGGCCCGCACAACACCCTGGTGCTGCGCAACCACGGCATCCTGACGGTGGGTCGCACCATTCCCGAGGCCTTCATCCTCATGTACTACTTCGAGAAGGCGGCCAAGGTGCAGCTGCTCGCGCAGGGCGGCGTGGCGCCTGGCCAATCGCTGGTGTACCCGCAGCCCGAGGTGAGCGCGCTGGCAGCGCGCCAGTTCACCGAATTCGCCGGCGACATCCTTCCGCCCGGCACGCGCGAGTGGCCTGCGTTCCTGCGCATGCTGGAGCGCACGCAGCCCGACTACAGGCTCTGAGAGCCGTTCTTTTCACGTCCCCCTTGCTCTCTCATTCCTCTTCATTCTTTTCAAGAGACCCGTTTCGACCATGCAACTCGAGAACCTCACCTCCTTCATCGGCACCGAAGTCAAAGGCATCGACCTGCGCGAGCCCGTGAGCGATGCCGACTTCGCCGTGCTGCGCGACACGCTCAACCAGCGCTCGGTGCTGCTGTTTCGCGGCCAGGGCATCAACGAGTCGCAGCACGTGGCCTTCTCGCGCCGCTTCGGCCCGCTGCTGGGCCACGTGCTCACGCAGTTCCTGAAGAAGGAGCACCCCGAGGTCTACGTGCTGTCGAACGTGTCGGAAAACGGCAAGCCCATCGGCAACCACAAGGAGGGCTGGAACTGGCACTCCGACCTGTCGTACAAGGCCGAGCCCTCGATGGGCGCTTTGCTCTACGCGCTGGAAGTGCCGCCGGTTGAAGGCGACACCTTCTTCGCCTCGATGCACGCCGCCTACGACGCGCTCGACGACGACACCAAGGCGCGCATTCGGCCCATGACGGCCACGCACAGCTACGCCAACTACTACGGCAAGGCCTTCGCCGACCGCAACCCGCTCACGCCCGAGCAGCTGGCCGCCACGCCCGACGTGGTGCACCCGCTGGTGCGCACGCACCCCGAAACGGGCCGCCTCTCGCTCTACGTGGGCGAAGACGTGGTCAAGCAGATCGACGGCCTGCCCGCCGAAGAAAGCGCCGCGCTGCTGGCCGAGCTGAACGCGCACGCCATCTCGCCCGCGTTCAGCTACCGCCACAAGTGGCTCGCGGGCGACCTGCTGGTGTGGGACAACCGCTGCACCATGCACCGCGCCACGCCGTACGACGACAACGTGTACCGCCGCGTGATGCACCGCGCCACGGTGGCCGGCGACCGGCCGTTCTGATTTTTCCGCGTCACCGCACACACCCGCGCACCCGCGCCGCACAGGCCCCGCGTTTGAAGACCGACAAAGACAAGCACAACAAGGAAGGCAACACCATGGAACCGAACGAACCCGAAACGACGGCCGAACCCGCGGCACTGCGCGGACGCGAGCGCCAGCGCGGCAAGGGCGCCACGCTGTCCGACGAACTGAAGGACACGCTGGAAGACCTGATCGTCAGCGGCGTGATGAAGCCCGGCGCGCGGCTGGACGAGGCCGAGCTGGCCGAGCGCTTCAAGGTGTCGCGCACGCCGGTGCGCGAGGCGCTGAAGGCGCTGGCCGCCACCGGCCTGGTCGACCTGCGCAGCCGCCAGGGTGGCGTGTGCGTGGCGCGCATCTCGCTGCCCATGCTCATCGAGATGTTCCAGATGATGGCGGTGATGGAAGGGCTGTGCGCCAAGTTCGCCGCGCGCCGCGCCACCGAGGCGCAGAAGGCCCGCATGGGCGCGCTGCACGACGAGCTGACCAGCATCCTGGCCTCGGGCGACCACTCGCGCTTCTACGACGTGAACCAGGACTTTCACGACGCGCTGTACGAGGCCTCCAACACCCACTACCTGGCCGAGCAGACGCGCTCACTGCGCAAGCGGGTGCGCGTGTACCGCCGCTACGTCACCTTCCAGCCCGGGCGCATGACCGCGACCATCGGCGAGCACGGCGCCATCCTGGACGCCATCCGGCGCAACGACCCGGGCGCCGCGTTTTCGTCGGCCATCGACCACGTGAGCCTGCTCGAGGACGACATCGTCGACCTGATCGCGGCGCTGTCCGAGCAGGACGGCGGCGCGCCCTGAGCCCTTCTCCGGTTTCTCTTTTTCAACGCCCCCTTTTCAGCACGCATCCCTGAACGCATTCCAGGACATCACTTCATCATGAAACTCGAACTCGAAGGCAAGACCGTACTCATCACCGGCGCCTCCAAAGGCATCGGCCTCGCGGCCGCCCATTCGTTCGCGGCCGAAGGCTGCCACCTGCAACTGGCCGCGCGCGACGGCGTGGCGCTGGCCGCGGCCAAGGAAGAGATCGAGAAGATCTACCCGATCAACGTGCGCATCCACCCGATGGACCTGGCCGCCCCCGGCGCCATGCAGCAGCTGGCCGAGGCGGCGGGGCATGTCGACATCCTGGTGAACAACGCGGGCGACATTCCGGCCGGCCCCATCGAGTCGCTGGACTTCGCCGTGGTGCGCCGCGGCTTCCAGCTGAAGGTGCTGGGCTACATGGAGCTCACGCAGATCTACTACGCGCGCATGAAGGCCGCGGGCGGCGGCGTGATCGTGAACGACATCGGCAACTCCGGCGAAAACTGGGACGCCAACTACATCGCCGGCTCCACCGGCAACGCGGCCGTGATGGCCTTCACGCGCGCGCTGGGCGGCGTGAGCCTGGACGACGGCATCCGCGTGGTGGGCGTGAACCCCGGCCCGGTGGCCACCGACCGCATGGTCAAGCTCATGAAGCGCCGCGCCTTCGACACGCACGGCGACGAAGGCCGCTGGGAAGAGCTGTTCGACAACTACCCCGGCGGTCGCCCGGCCACGCCCGAAGAGGTGGCCGAGCTGATGGTGTTCCTGGCCTCGCCGCGCGCGGGCTACATCACGGGCACGGTGGTGACCATCGACGGCGGCATCGCGGCACGCGGCTCCATCATCAAGACCAGCAAGAAGGTGGTCGAGGCCGAACAGGCCCGGAGGCTCGCGGCATGAACGCGGCGCTGAACCCCGCAGCCGTGGCGCCCGCAGTGCCCACCGTGACCAGCGACGCCGAAACCCGCAATCAGTATTTCGACCGCCTGTTCACCAACCCCGAGCTGATGTGGCTGGGCCAGAACACCAACCACTTTCCGCTGCACCCGGCCGTGAAGAAGGCGCTGCACGACGCCATCGACGACGAGAGCTTTCACGCCTATGCGCCGCCGCTGGGCATGGAAGCATTGCGCGCGGCCATCGTGAGCGACCTGGGCGTGCCGAACCAGTCGGCGGTGGTGACCGACGGCGCCGTGTCGGCGCTGGCGCTGGCCTGCCGTGCCTTCTGCGTGGCGGGCAAGGGCTTTGTCACCACCGACCCGGGCTGGAAGTGGCCGCTGCAGTTCGCGGCCAAGGCCGGCTCGGTGATCACCGAGATTCCGATCTACGGGCCCGAGTACGGCTTCAAGCTGTCGGCCGAGGCGCTGGCCGCGTCCACCGACGCGAACACCGCCGTCATCTACCTGGTCGACCCCAATAACCCGCTGGGCACCACGTACACCGAGGACGAGATCCGCGCTTTTGCAGACCGCGCGAGGGAGATCGGCGCCGTGCTGATCCACGACTGCACCTACCGCGACTTTGCCGACAGCCACACGCTGGCCTCGCGCTTCTACCCGGAAGGCACGGTGACCATCGTGAGCTTCTCGAAATGGCTGGGCCTGGCCGGCCTGCGGCTGGGCGCGCTGGTGGCCTCGCCCGAGTTGCTCGCGCGCATCCTGCCGCACTCGCAGGCGCCGCTGGGCGCCAGCGTGCTGGCGCAGCGCGCGGCCATCGCGGGCCTGGCCGTCAAGGACGAATGGATGGCCGAGGTGATCACGCAGCAGCGCGAGAACCAGCAAATGATCGTCGATGCCTTCGCCAAGATTCCCGGCTTCGAGGTGCCGGTGTTTCCGTCGCAGGCCAACTTCATCGTGGTCGAGTGCAGCAAGGCGGGCGTGACGCCCGAGGCGCTGGTGAGCGCGCTGGGCGAGCACGACATCATGGTGCGCCAGGGCACTTACCACACGCCGCGCTTCGGCCACCGCTTCATCAAGATATCGACCACCGTGCCCAGGGCATGGGCGCAGGCGCTGTGCGACGTGCTGCCGCAAGCCGTGGAGCGCGCGCGCGGCCTGCCGGCCACGGCGGCGCTGTTCTGAGGAGGCACGCAGCATGAGCTTCGCCACCACCCCCGACGGCACCCGCCTGTACTACGAGACCGCCGGCAGCGGCACGCCCATCGTGTTCGTGCACGAGTTCGGCGGCGACCACCGCAGCTGGGAGCCGCAGATGCGCTACTTCGCGCGGCGCCACCAGTGCGTGACCTTCGGCGCGCGCGGCTATCCGCCGTCGGACGTGCCGGCCGACGTGGAGCGCTATTCGCAGGCCACCGCGGCCGACGACATCGTGGCCGTGATGGACGCGCTGAAGCTGGAGCGCGCGCACATCGTGGGCCTGTCGATGGGCGGCTTCGCCACGCTGCACTTCGGCCTGCGCCACGCGAAGCGCGCGGCCTCGCTGGTGATTGCCGGCGCGGGCTACGGCGCGGAGAAGGAACACGAGGACTACTTCAAGGGCGTCTCGCTCGAGGTCGCGAAGCAGTTCGAGGCGCAGGGCTCCGAGAAATTCGCGCGCACCTATTCGCTGGGCGCGAGCCGCGTGCAGTTCCAGAACAAGGACCCGCGCGGCTGGCAGGAGTTCGCGACCTGGCTGGGCGAGCACGACGCCGTGGGCGCCGCCAACACCATGCGCGGCGTGCAGGCGCGGCGTCCGTCCATCTACGACCTGGAAGGCGAGCTGCGCGCGATGGCCGTGCCCTCGCTGGTGGTGGTCGGTGACGAGGACGACCATTGCCTGCAGCCTGGCATCTTCCTGAAGAAGACCGTGCCGGCCTGCGGCCTGGCGGTGATGCCCAAGACCGGCCACACGCTGAACCTGGAGGAGCCCGCCGCGTTCAACGCCTTGCTGGCGGAGTTCTTCGCGCAGGTCGAGGCCGGCCAGTGGAAGCCGCGCGACCCGCGCGCGCTGCCCAGCCAGATCATGAAGACCGACTGATGAACGCCGAAGCAGCCACGGTGGCGCAGGTGACCGACCAGGCCGGTGAGCACACCGGTGAGCACACTGGCATCTGGCGCATCGATGCCGACCGCCTCTGGGACCGCCTGATGACGCTGGCCCGCATCGGCGCCACGCCCGGCGGCGGCGTGGACCGGCAGGCGCTGAGCGCGGAAGAAATCGCCTCCTGGCACACGATGATCGACTGGGCGCTGTCGGCTGGGCTGGAGCCTTCGACCGACGCGGCCGGCAACCTCTTCATCGCGCTGCCCGGGGCTGACCGTGACGCACCGCCCGTGCTGGCCGGCAGCCACCTCGACAGCCAGCCCGGCGGCGGGCGCTTCGACGGCGTGTATGGCGTGGCCGCCGCGCTGGAGGTGCTGACCACGCTGTCGCAGCGCGGCGTGCGCCCGCCCGTGGACATCGTGTGCGTGGCGTGGATGAACGAAGAGGGCTCGCGCTTCGCGCCCGGCATGATGGGCTCCGAAGCCTTCGCCGGCGTGCGCAGCCTGGAGGCCGTGCGCGCGGTGCGCGATGCCAAGGGCGTCTCGGTGGCCGATGCGCTCGACGCGCTGCACGCGGCGTTTCCGGCGCTGCGCCGGCGGCCGCTCGGGTTTGCGCTGGCGGCGTATGTCGAGGCGCACATCGAGCAGGGCCCGATCCTGGAGGCCGAGCAGCGCGTGATCGGCGTGGTCACCGGCATCCAGGGCAAGAAGACCTTCGACATCGTCATCGAGGGCGAGCGCGGCCATGCCGGCACGCTGGCCATGGCCGACCGGCGCGATGCGCTGGAGGCGTTCTCGCGCATGGCGATGGTGCTGTACGCGCAGATCGGCGGCTACGACGAGGCGGTGAAGTTCACCATCGGGCGGGTGCTGGTCGAGCCCAATGCGCCTTCGGTGGTGCCGGAGCGCGTGTCGCTGCGCATCGACCTGAGGCACCCCGACAACGCGGTGCTCGAGCTGCTGGGCGAACGCCTGGCGGCGTCGTGCGAGCTGTTCGCCATGCCGTGCCGGGTGACGGTCACGCCGCTGGTCGATGCGCCGTCGAACGACTTCGACCCCGCGCTGCAACGCGCCATCGCGCAGGCGGCCGAGCGCATCGGCGAGCCGCACATGCCCATTCTTTCGGCTGCCGGCCATGACGCGCGCCACATGGCGCCGCTGTGCCCGAGCGCGATGATCTTCATTCCCTGCCGCGACGGCGTGAGCCATGCGGAGCACGAGTGGGCCGAGCCCGCGCACGTGACCGCGGGTGCGAACGTGCTGCTGCGGGTGCTGCTGCCGTATGCCTTGCCCGGTGCAGGCACGGGCACAGCCACAGCCACAGAGGAGGGCGATGCGCCATGAATGCCAGTGTCTTGAATGCCCCTGTCGACATGGCCGACCTGCCCATGCAGCATCCGCGCGCGCCGGCCAGCGCGGCGCAGGCGCGGGCGCGATTCTTCAACTCGGGCAACGCCTTCAACGTGAAGCTGCCCGAGGTGCCCGCGCGCCTGTTCTCCGCGCCGCCGGAACACCGCTTCGGCGTGTTCGACTGCGACCAGTCGCGCGCCCTGGGGTGCGGCTTTGCGGCCACCACGCCGCTGATGCTGGCGCGCTATGTGCGCATTGCCGCACGCGACGCGCTGCTGCCGCTGGACGTGGGCGCCACCGGCTCCGTCTGGTACGTGATTGCCGGCAGCGGGCGCCTGTCGGGCGGCGCGGACGGCTTTGCCTTCGACACGGGCGACGTGTTTCTGCTGCCCGGCGCGCGCGGCTACCGGCTCGAGGCCGGCGCGCAAGACCTGCTGCTGTGGACCGTGGGCAACGAGCCGCAGCTGGCCTTCGAGCGCGCGCAGCCCGCGCCCCTGGCGCAGGCGACCATCGATGCGGTGCACTACACGGCAGAGGAAATCGAGCGGCAGTTCGCGCTCATCTTCGCCAGCGGCACGCGCGACGACACCTCGGGCCGCGCGCTGATCTTCTCGTCGGACCGGCAGGCCGCGGCACGCAACCTCACGCCCACGCTCACCCTGAGCTTCAACACGCTGCAGCCGCGCACGCACCAGCGCACCCACCGCCACAACTCCGCCGCGGTCACGCTGGTGGTGCAGGGCGAAGACTGCCATTCGGTGGTCGGCGACGCGCAGTGCCCGTGGGCACCATGGGCCACGCTGGTCACGCCGCCGGGGGCGCCGCACTCGCATCACAACGCGGGTTCGCAGGGCGCGCGCTTTCTGATCGTGCAGGACGGCGGGTTGCACTACCACGCGCGCACGATGGGGTTCGAGTTCCTGGAAGGCGTGGCGTAGGCGTCGAACAGCACGCGAAACAGCGTGTTGAAGGAAGGCGTCACGGGGCTTTCGTCGATTTGTAATTTGCGCAGGCCACCATGCGCGCATGGCAGGCCAACTCATCTCCATCGCACTGACCGTCGACCAGCACGACGGCGGCGACTATTTCTGGGTGCTGCTCGAGTCCTTCGACAATTCGATGGAGTTCGAGCCGCTGATGGAGGCCGCCAAGGGCTTCCACACCTACGCCGAGGCGTTGCAGGCGGGCTATGCGGTGCTGCGCGGGTTGTCTGAAGACCTGAACGTGGGGCCGCGTGAAGACGCCGATGGGGGCGAAGGCGCGGACGATGCCGATGTGCCGGGGCACCGCGAAGACAGCGCGGTTCGCGAGCTCGAGTAGCGGTGCCCGTCATGCAGGGGGCGGTCGGGTCGACGAGCTTGCCGCCCGTAGGCCAATCGGCAGAACCTCCTTGCAGCGCATCCCGGCCACCCGGCGGATGTCCAAAGGCTTTCAGCAAGCGTAGGCTCTGGCCGACATGCTTCGCCATGGCCGGGCGGGAAATTCATGGCTTGCAGATTCAGGTGCCGCCTTCGGCATCCATTGCAGGCCGGTGAATGCGTACGTCGGCCGATCCGACAAGAATCGGGGAGCCCAGATGGTTGAGTATTTCCGGGTAGGCCTGCCCTACATCCGTGTGCGTTTCAAGGTGCCCGCGCGACGCGGCGGGCGCATCGAGTTGCATGGCAAGTTCGGCGTGATCACAGGTGCCAGCGGCGAGTACCTGCTGGTGAAGTTCGATGGCGAGCCCAGCGCGGTCATCGTGCATCCGGTGGAGCCGAACTACGTGGAGTCGGGCGAGGCCACCGAGCCGCCGCCCGCGTTGCCGGCGGACGGTGCGCGGCCGTGTGCCGAGTAGCAGGAGGGCGTGCCTGCATGCGGGCTTATGCTCGTGCCAGTTTTTTTGCGCGACGCGAACCTCCATGAAGAAATCCAAAGCCCCGGCCAAGCCGGCTCCCTACGACATCAAGAAGCAATGGCATTGGGGCCGTGCCATGCGCGAACTCGTCATCGCCGATTTCCTCAAGGACGGCAGGGTGCTGGTGCCCGGCGAGTACACGGGCGAGGGCCCCGCCACCGACGACGGCACCGGTGCGCTGCGCACCGTGGGCGGCATCCAGGTCGGGGCGGCCGACTACGCGGCCGGAACCATGTGGGTGGGCCGCAAGCTGCGGGAAGGCGACTTGCCCGCCGGGCCTGGCGCGAAGGTCGAGGCGAAAGGCACAGAGTCAGAAGCCGTCGAGAGGAAAACCGGCGGAGCACCTTCGGCTGACTAGGGTAAATCCCCGCGATTTTTGTCTCCCGGAGGTCTAAGTTGCATTTGTGACCCACTGTTGGAGACAAACATGTTGATGGTTGCAAAGGTAGTGGCGGTCGGCGCGACCGCCCTCGTGATGGGCGGCACGCCCGCACCGGCCAGCGACCGCGGCGGCGCTGCGCTTTCGGCCTCGCCCGTCGCCTCCGCCGAGCTGAATTCGACCCAGACAGGCCCTGCATGCCCGAGCGGCTGCAATGTCTGGCGAATGATCTACGACGGTCGGCGCTGAGAGCGGGCGCTTCGGGCTTGAGCGGCCTCGCGCGGGCCGCGGGGGCGGCTTGCACTGTCTGGCTCGCAGCCTCCGCGGGACATCCCATTGACACGGCATTTGCACGGGCTGGTTTACTGTGGTCAAAAACTGTATATTCATACAGTCTTTTTTGGCAACAGGCCTTTCACGGGTGCGCCACGCGCTGGAGGCGATGAACCATGAACCAGTTTGAGCTTTTCTTTCCACGGGCTGTCGCCGCGACGGCGATGCCTGCGGCCATGCCGCGTCATGCACCTGCCGTGACGCGTCACGTGCCTGTGGCGGCTCGTCCGATGGCAACGGTGGCAACGGTGACAGCGATGGCCGCAGTGGCCGAGCCACCCGCATCCATGTCGTCGCCGCCTTCGCCGCCTTCGAGGGCAGCGCGTGAAGCGCCGTTCCGCTTCGAAGACATCGAAGTCGAGCCGCGTGTCACGTACACCGTGCGGCTCGCCGACTACGCGCACCCCGCAGCCGACGCCTCGAAGGTCGCCGAACAGCGCTTCCGGCGCGAGATCGACCGGCAACTGGGCGACGACGTGGTGCCAGCGCTGCGCGCGTTCCAGAACGCCAGCGAGTCGAGCGAGAGCGACCTGTCGAAGGCCGAGATCGCCATGGCCAAGCGCTGGGCCAAGGCCTACGACGCGGCGCGCACCGCGGGCTTTCGCGACCTGGGGGACACCGACGAGGCCTTCTTCGACGTGCGGCCGGTCTGACCGGCAGCCGCGCGTTCGACCGGGCAACGAATCCGTTTCGGGCGGGGCTGCGTAAAGCAGTCTGGAAGGCCCGGTTGCTAGGCGGTGCGTTTGCTTGCAAGACGCCCGCGTCACCGCATGGCCGTTTCTGTACTCCCCCGATGCTGGAGAAAGCCATGGCGACCTACGAGAAAGTGATCCGCGAAACCGGCCGGTTCCACGTGGTGGATGCCGACGACCGCGAGGGCACGGTCGTCGAGTACACGACCTACTTCCTGCGCCTCAGCCTTCACAAGTCCTACAGCCCGAAGGTCGCGGATGTCTCGTACCGCCTGCTCGACGGTCAACTGGTGAACCGCACGCGCGCCGGGCACTTCGACACGGGCAACGGGCTTTGCAGGTTCTTCGCGGTCGAAGAGGGCGTGCACTGAGGGCGAGCGCCCGGATGCCGGTTTGCCGCGCGCGATCGCATTGCGCGACGAGGCGTCAGGGCTTTTGAGGTTGCAGGTAGCCCGAGTAGCACTCGGGGCTGTTCTCGCTGCCCTGCGTGCAGTCGGAGAAGAGGTACAGCGCCTCGATCTCGATGACGGGAACCGGCTTGTTCAGCACCGTCTGTTGCCCGGCCACGCGGCCTTCGAAGCTCGCCAAGGTGAACTGGGCGACGAGCTTGCTGTCGTAGTACCCCGCGCCGCAGGCGACGAACTGCTGCTCGTCGCGCGGCCACTGCAGCACGCCTTGCGCGTCGGAGGTGGCATGCAGCAGCGTGAAGCACTGACGGCCGGGCTCGCGGGTGTCGATGGCGTTGATGCCGCCGGTCCATTTCACGCGCTGGCCTTGGGCTTGGGGTGTCAGGGCTTGGGCGGGGGAGATATTGGCGGCCGGGCCTTTCGGTGTGCGGCCAGGTCGATTGGCTTCGCGGCTCGCGGCGAGTGCGGCGGGTGCGGCGCTTTGCGACGGGGGCGTATCGTTGGGGGAGGGCGTTGCGCAGGCTGCGAGCAGGGCTGCGGCGCAGAGCGTGGCGGTGATGCGGCGGTCGGGGGAAGAGGGCATCGGTGCAATGTACTGCGGGGATGCGGGGGACGATGCAGGTGGTCTGGACCGTCGAGGCGTTCGGTGTTGGGCCGAGCAGCTGAAGGTTAGAGGAATCGAGATCGGTTGGAGACCGAAATGGCCTGCCCGGAGGGGATCGAACCCCCGACAACCTGCTTAGAAGGCAGGTGCTCTATCCAACTGAGCTACGGGCAGATATGAGGCCGGAAAGAAGCCATGCAGATCGATGGCTTGGCGCGCTTTTCGTTCAGCGCCGGCAGCGGCGGATTCTACCCAGTTCCATACTTTCTCCCGGGCGACGACGCCTGCCGGTTCAACGCCGCGTCGGTACAGGCCGTCTCGCGTCTCCAACATTCAGAAGACCGCGAGAGATGCTCCTACGTGGCCAAGCCAGGGCACCATGACAAAATCGTCTACGAGACTGGCGCCCGCCGGTACAGCCTGAAGCAATCGATGGATCCCGAAAAAAGCCGTGCGTTCGCCAACTTTGCCGTGAAGGTCAGAAGTGACAGCGTGCGCGACGGCCTTGCGCTTCTGCTCAAGCGCACCGACTACCGCTTCATCGGCATCTGGCGCTTCGAGAACGGCAAAGCCAATGCGGTCGTGCACTACGACCGTGAAAATCCCGAAGTCCTCACGGCCACCGAAGTGCCCGACACCGCAACGTACTGCTGCTACGTGCGCGAAAGCGGGCAGCCGTTCATGACGCCGAATGCATTGGTCGACGCTCGGCTGGGCTCGCATCCCGCGCGCGAACAGGTGTTGAGCTACTGCGGCGTTCCCGTCATGGACAGCTTCGGCAACATTCTTGGCACGCTGTGCCATTACGACCTGGTTCCGCGCGACGTCGCTCAGGTGGACATCGAGTTGATGCTCAGCGTCGCCAGCTTCCTGGCGCTGGGTGGCCATGTTCCGCCGTACCCGTCTGATTCGGGCGCTGCTTCGTAGTCTCGGGATGGAGGGCCGTCTCGGAATGACGGCCTGAGCTTCTAAGCGGCTGGGATGTTGGCCGGGCCCCAGCAAGAATTCAGAAGCGGAAACGAAAATGCGGACAGCCACTTGAATGACTGTCCGCATTACGATTTCTTTGGGGCGAAAGCGCTTGAATGATGGGGAGGTGGGCAGCGGCGGGCAGAACAGCGCGGGCCAGGCGCAGTACATCTACCTGCCGACGGCCAACGGGCCGATGCCGATCGCAGCGGTGATTAACGGTGCGACGTTCGCAGTACACAGCGATCACTTGAACACGCCGCGCAAGCTCAGCAATGCGAGTGGGCAACCGGTCTGGCAGTGGAGCTACAGCGCGTTCGGTGAAGACAAGCCGACGCTCGCGAAGAACCGGTTTGCGAATCTGGAGGTGACGCCAAACCCGGGCACCACCAACATCGCGGACGTGAAGTTCAATCTGCGATACCCAGGGCAGTACTCTGATGAAGAGTCGGGACTGTTCTATAACGGGTACAGGACCTACATTCCGACCCTTGGACGGTATACACAGAGCGACCCTATTGGCCTTGACGGGGGCTGGAATCGATTTGGCTATGTGAACGCAGACCCGCTCAACTACCTGGATGAAGACGGATTGCAGGCAAGACCTCCTCGAGCAGCGGTCGGCCCGCTGTCGGTGTCTTACGGAGAGTCGGTTGCGGCGGGGCAGGTCAGCGGTCTTCTTTCGCAGATTCGTCGATACGACCCATCATTTACCTATGACGTGGTAAGACCATCCAGAGGATCAGGCAGTGGATATTCGCGAGCGGACGTTAATATTCTTGGATCCTTGCTCCGTGGATATGAACGAAATCAGACTTGCCCGAGGGATGGTGTGCAGCCAGGCAGACTCATAGGTGATCAACGCGGCAACGTAATGGTCGAGCCAGTCGGAGGGCGAACGGTACCTCGAGGGCCAGGCGGGGTGGATACCCATACCCTATATCCCAATGGCTCGAATTACATGCGGTTGAATCCGGTCGGTCACGCGAATAACCCCACTCCCAATGGCCACGGGCACGCGATGGGGACAGGATCAGGAATGTCCGGTCAGGGGCCATCCCTCAGTCCCACTGGAAATATTGTGCCATTCACCAGTTCAGATGCTCATTGGCCAATTAACTAAGGAAATACATGAAGCTTGAAAAATTCATGCGCTCTGTCTACTTGGGCGACCGGGCATGCAAGTCCATTGTGATGGACGGTCGCAATCGTGAGTTAAAAATTCAGATTGACTGCATTTCGCGCGTGCGCTCCGAAAAGTGGGAAAACTACACGGCAGAGGATTTGGTGGATGGATTTTTAGTTTTCGAGGATGTCGAGAGCGTGACGTTTACCCCTCCAGGCTGTATACCAAACGACTGGATTGAGTGGGCTTCCATCTATGAAGACTTCATGCAGTCAGGTATGAACAAGTTCGTTATCAACGCCGGATCTGTTGACAAGCAAGGCGATGAAAAAGAGATTCAGCTTTGCATTCTTGCTCGGACCGCCGCATTGGAAGATTCCAAGGGTTCTCGCATCCGGAATTAAAGTGCACTGCGAAGCGCGCGCTGCACGCTCAGCTTCCACGCTGGGCCGTGTTCTTCACCGTCCGAACAGCTGCCGAGCAATCAACGGTCCGAGCAGCCCCGTCAGGAACGGATGGTGCTCACCGGATCAACGATGCCAGCAGATTGCCGCTGCCGATGATCCGTGACTGCGGGTCTTGGTCTTGAAGGCTCGGAGGTCGGCGCCGTCTAAATCACTCCAAAGAGAGCGATTTAACGCGGGGCTCGGCTTGCCATGCGCGCGACACTCGGCGGCACCATGCTACGGGCCAGGTGTGTGGCAAGCATCGACGAAAGCCCTTGCGGAAACCGTCGGAAGTACCCTCGAAAAAGACTCGCCCCCGCCCCATGTAGAGGACGGCCGAATGCACCCAACTCTGGTGAGGTCGGCCAGCGAAATTAAAACATGGCTCGAAGGTTCTAGGACCTCATTCTGACCTTTTGGCGCCATCGAAGCGGTGCTTGGAAGAAGAGCAGTCAGCACGCCGTCGTGCTGGCACTCCGCGAACGGAAGCGCATAGATCGCGTCCATGACCGCAACATCCAGCGAAGTGAGCTGCTCAAGAATCGAAGCGTATGCGCGGCGGATTTCGAACGGGAAGTCGGCATTTCCGGCGTTGACGAGTAATGCCGCCCAACGGTCCTGCAGCATGTCGTCGTCTTCGAGCGATGCTCCCTGTATTAGCGGAAGCGCCAGCTTTAAAGGAACCGCACGAGTGGGGCTGCTCAAGCCCGACCGGCGCAAAAACTCTTCGGCTCGCAGCATCAGGCGATGCTGGCGCTCCCAGCGGGTATATCGAAGCCGGTCCTCGAAAATTCCCATGCCTTGCTCGAGAGGCCCAGCAATGAACTTTGCGATAAAGCCGCCAGCGTCGCGGGCTGCGTCAATTGCCTTGCCTGTTGTCTTGGCGATCTCTTCGACCGCCTTTGCCTCTTCGTCCATGCTTAGCCTTGCAGCGTTGGGTGACCGCCAGTTGGGCGAGGATGCCATAGCGCCGAGTGTCCCTAGAACGGTACGCAAGGCGCCGGTACGCAGCACGGTACGCACCAAAGCCAGGTTAGCGCCGCGCTGGTTAGTGCCGAGGTTAGTGCCTGTCGGGCTAGGTGCCGTGGGCGCGGTTCAGGGTTTCCAGGTGAAGGCCATCGATCTCCGCATCCCGCGCTGCCACGACGGCCTGGCCGATGGTGTTCCGCGTCACGTTGGCCAGTACGCCGCCGGCCAGCGTGTGCCGCTTGCCGCCGCGCAGCAGGATGTTCCCGTGCCAGTGCCCTGTGTTGCCGTCGAGGTCGTACTCGACCGTGTATTGCACGACTCGGCCGCTGCCGGCCTGCGTGTGATCGCCGCCAATCTTGAGCGTGTAGACCTCCTGGGGTTGGTGGCGCAGTATGAATCGCCGGTGCGCACGCGGCGAGCGCTAGCAACATCCGAGGTCGAGAAAATCGACATCCACCACTGGCGGAAGCATCGGGGGTGGTGCTCGAAACGTCCCGAATCGGGCGGCGCACCGCATGGATGCTGGAATCTGGGTGGTGGTCGCCGCGCGCGTGAAATTGACGAATTGATCAATCCTTCAATCTGCGCGACCGTCTCGTCAGAGATCTGAGACGGTCGCCTCTAGTTTTCCTGGCACCCCAAGATCGCCACAAGGTCAGGACGGTTGAAAAGTCATCCACCGTGAAATGGCTCAGTTTTGAGCCAACCCCAGCCTGGCTCCAGCATTAGCGCAATATGATGAAGCTGAACCCCCTGGAGGACACATGGAATCACCACTCGACACTCGAGCTACTGCTCAATTCTTCACCGATATCAGTGAGCGTTTTGAAGCGATCTTGCTCGGCTTTTCTACTTTCCGAGACCGCCTTCAGGCGGTCGGCGAAACGAACCCGTATTTCAAATGGCAAGTGAGTGGGCTTACTGAAAACAGGCGCTCTTTCGAGGTGAGATACCTTGATTTGACTGTTAGAGCTGTCCTGTCGGTCCAGCCGCATATTGACCTGCTCGGCGTCATTACTTTTTACAGGCTTGATGACTTCGACCCGCTACAAATCTCCAAGGTTGATTCAGTCGAATTTGATGCGGAGACCGGACGTACAGGCATCAAACACACTGCCGGCACTGACCTGTATATCAACGTGCCCCAGCATGCTGCCGGACTGCTAACCGCCGTGCTTCAAACGGCGTATGTTGCCCGGGGCTGATGGCCTGATGACGCTGTCAAGCGACTTTTAGCGGAATGATCTCGGCGCCCGCGGCCAGCTTGTCGAGGTAGTCTGCCCACTGCTGCATCATCGCGGCGCGCTGCTTCAGGTACTGGGTGCGGTTGTAGGCCCGGCCGTTGGCGTCCTTGACCGCGTGGGCCAGCTGGGCCTCGATCAACAGGGGGTCAACCTCAAGCGTTTCCGCCAGAAGGGTGCGGGCAGTCGCCCGGAAGCCGTGCACCGTCTGCACGGTGGGGCCGTAGCCGAGCGTGATCAGCGCGGCCCGTAGGGTGTTGTCGCTGATGGGCCGCTCGTGGCTTCGTTCACCGGGGAAGACCATGACGCCGTGGCCGGTGAGCGGGTGCAGCTTGCGCAGGATCTCGACGGCTTGCGTCGGCAGCGGCACTAGGTGCGGGTCGCCGTTCTCCTTGCCGGCCTTTCGGCGTTTCATGCGCGCGGCCGGTACGGTCCACATGGCCGCGTCCAAGTCGATCTCTGACCATGCGGCGCCGCGCAGTTCGTTGGGGTGCTGGAAAAGCATGGGCGCGAGCTGCAGTGCCGCGCGCACGATGGGGCCGCCTTGGTATCCCCGGATCACGCGCACGAGCTGCCCCAGCCTCACCGGCTCAGTGATGGCCGCGAAGTGCTTCTTCTGGTGCGGGGTGAGGGCGCCCTTGAGGTCTGCGGTGATGTCTCGCGGCGCACGGGCGGTGGCCACCGAGTAGCGCCACACCGCGCGGGCCGTCATGAGAACACGGTGGGCCACGTCGATGGCGCCTCGCTCTTCAACGCGGCGCAGGGCCGCCAGCAGCTCGATGGGCTCAATCTCGCTGACGCGTCGTGTTCCGAAGTAGGGGAAGAGGTCCTTTTAAAGGTTCCGCTTCTCGCGGATGGCGTAGTGACTGCTCCACCGTGACTCATGCTTGGCGAACCATTCCAATGCCGTCGGCTTGAATGTGTCGGATGCAACGGCGGTTGCCTTCAGCTTCGCAAGCTTGCGGGCCTGCACCGGATCGCGGCCGTCGGACTTCTCGATCTTCGCGACATCGCGGGCCTTGCGCGCCGCGGTCAGGCTGACTTCGGGGTAGCTGCCCAAGGCGAGCTGCTTCTCGACGCCGCCGGTGCGGTACTTCCAAAACCAGCGGCGCGAGCCGGCCGGGCTGACTTGTAGATAGAGGCCTCCGGCATCGCTGAACCTGGCTTGCTTGCGCTGCGGTGGGCAGACGGCATTGCGGCATTGGGCATCGGTCAACATTGGGGTACAGCGTCCGGGTGGTGGGGGTGCGTGTGAGAGCGTTGTCAGAGGGAAAAGGGGGTACAGGCCCCGCCTTTCCTTCAAAACGCCTCTCTGTACCCCCGGTTGTACCCCCGGGAAAACGCGTCAGTCAATGTCGCTCGCTGCCGATCCATGTCAGCCTTGAGGCAAATCCCCCAATGAAAAAGGCCGGTAACTATCACTAGTTACCGGCCTCTGACAATACTGATGGTCGGGGCGAAAGGATTCGAACCTTCGACCCTCTGGTCCCAAACCAGATGCGCTACCAGGCTGCGCTACACCCCGACAAGCCTTCTATTCTAGCCCGGAATAACATCGCTTCAACGCTTCTCGTACTGCGTCCTGCCAAAAAGAGTTTCCCGCTCCTCGTCGCCGGTGAGCGGCTGGCGCAGGTCGGCCAGCACTTTCACGCCGCGCTGCACCGCGGGGCGCGCGGCAATGCCGTCGAACCAGTCCTTCAGGTGCGGGTAGTCGGTGAGGGTGATGCCCTGGTTTTCCCAGCTGCGCAGCCACGGGAAGATGGCGATGTCGGCAATGGAATAGCTCTTGCCGGCGATGAACCTGTTCTTCGACAGCTGCTTGTCGATCACGCCGTAGATGCGCTTGGCCTCGTTGCTGTAGCGCTCGATGGCGTACGCGATCTTCTCGGGCGCGTACAGGCGGAAGTGATGCGCCTGCCCCAGCATGGGCCCGACGCCGCCCATCTGGAACATGAGCCACTGCAGCACGTCGTAGCGCTCGCGGTCGCCGGTGGGCAGCAGCTTGCCGGTCTTGCCTGCCAGGTACACGAGGATGGCGCCCGACTCGAACAGCGAGATCGGCTTGCCTTCCGGACCGTCGGGGTCGGTGATGGCCGGGATCTTGTTGTTGGGGCTGATCTGCAGGAACTCGGGCGCGAACTGGTCGCCCTTGCCGATGTTCACGGGGTGCGCGTGGTACGGCAGGCCGCACTCCTCCAACATGATGTGAATCTTGTGGCCGTTCGGTGTCGGCCAGGAATAGACCTCGATGGGCGATGCGGACATGTCTCGTGCTCCGGTGGATGGGGTGGCGAGCCGGCAGCATATACGTGCGATCTCAAACGCGTGTCGCGGCGGGCATTCGCTGCGGCACGCGTCTGCGCAGGGGCCGTCAAGCCACCGCCGAAGCCTGCGACAAATGCTGGTGAATCAGCGCCACCGCCGCCGCGCCTTCGCCGATGGCGCCGCCCACGCGCTTGACCGAGCCCGAGCGCACGTCGCCCACCGCGAACACACCCGACACGCTGGACTCGAGCGTGGTGGCCGGCCGCGACGGAAAGCCGCGGCTCGCGGCGTCGCCGGTCAGCACGAAGCCGTGCTTGTCGACCGACACGCCGCAGCCTTCGAGCCATGAGGTCTCGGGCTCCGCGCCCACGAACAGAAAGATGTTGTGCGCCGGGCAGTCATGTTCGGCGCCGCTCGTGTGACAGCGCCAGGTCGCGCCCGTCAGGCCCGTGTCGGCACCGCCGTTCAGGCGCACGAGTTCGGTGTGCGGGTGCAGCTCGATGTTGGGCGTGGCCTCGATGCGATCGATGAGGTAGCGCGACATGCTGGCCGCCAGCGAGGGGCCGCGCACCAGCACGTTCACCTTGGCCGCATGGCGCGACAGGAACACCGCGGCCTGGCCCGCCGAGTTGCCGCCGCCGACCAGCGCCACCTCTTGCTGCGCGCAGATCTTCGCCTCGATGGCCGAGGCCCAGTACCAGATGCCGCGGCCCTCGAACTCGGCCAGGCGCGGCACCTCGGGGCGCCGGTAACGCGCGCCGCTGGCAATGACGACGGTGCGTGCATTGATGGTGCGGCCGTCGGCCAGCGCAATGCGCAGGCATTCGAGCGCGTTCTCGCGCGAGCAGTCCAGCGACAGCACCTTGGCCGGTATGAGCATCTCGACGCCGAACTTCTGCGCCTGCACGAAGGCGCGGCCGGCCAGCGCCTGCCCGGAGATGCCGGTCGGAAAGCCCAGGTAGTTCTCGATGCGCGCGCTGGCGCCGGCCTGGCCGCCGAAGGCGCGGCAGTCGAGCACGATGACGCGCAGGCCTTCCGAGGCGGCATACACGGCGGTTGCCAGGCCGGCCGGCCCGGCGCCGACCACGGCCACGTCGAACAGCTCGTCGCGCGCCGCGGTGTCGACCATGCCGAGGCAGCGCGCCAGGCCGTCGTCGCTCGGGTTCACCAGCACCGAGCCGTCGGGGCACACGGCCAGCAGGTCGCCGGCGCCGTACTGCGAGAGCAGGGCGGCGGCGTCGGGGTCTTCGTTGGCGTCGACCAGGTGGTAGGGGTAGCCGTTGCGGCGCAAGAAGTTTTCCAGCCGCGCCATGTCGGGCGACTGCGGCTGGCCGATCAGCACCGGCCCGCTGGCGCCGGACTCGATCAGCGCCACGCGCCGCAAGATCAGCGCGCGCGTGATGCGCTCGCCCAGGTCGGCTTCGGCCACCAGCAGCGCGCGCAGTTGCGCGGGCGAGACGAGCAGCGCCTCCACGTCTTCGTCGGCGTGGCCGTCGACCAGGGCAGGGCGGCCGCTGAGCTGGCCGACTTCGGCCAGGAACTCGCCGGGCCCCTGCCGCACCACGGGCACCACGTGGCCCAGGCCGTCGCGCTGCGTGACGCTCACGACGCCTTTCAGCAACACGAACATGCCGGGCCCGGTCTCGCCGGCCGTGAACAGGCGGGTGCCGCGCGCAAACTGCTGCACGCTGCCGAAGCGCGCAATGCGCGCGATCTCGGTGTCGCTCAGGACGGGAAAGGTCTGGTGGATGCGGCTGCTGTCGGTGCCGTTTGCGTCGGTTGCCATGCGTGAAAGCTCCATGTCGCGAATCTTGCGCATTAGACGACGAAGTGCGTGCAAAGCGCGCGTCGCTCGGAGTCGGTTGCGCCCGGCACGGCCTGTAACACCGTCATGCACCTGCAATCTCACTGACATGCACGCTTCATTCCAGGTGCGCAGACTCCCTCGGCAGAAAGGGTTCCCCATGAAAGAACTGCCCAACCCGACGTTTCCGCTTTCGCAGATCGGGCTGCGCGCGGCCTTGTGGCCCGCTCCCGTTGCCGGCGTTGCAACCCATATGTCGGCTGGCGTGTCGGCCGCTGTTTCGGCTGCCGTCTCCGCCGTTGTTTCTGCCAATGCGGCCGCCGTGGTCAGCACGCCGGTGCCCCAGGCGCCGGCCGTCATCCTGCCGCCGGCCATCGAGCCCAGGCAAGGCATCACGGTGGGCTGGGCCCGCCACCTGGACGACGTGCGCGCCGCCCAGCGCCTGCGCTACGACGTGTTCGTCGGCGAAATGGGCGCCCGCGTGTCCTCGCCGCTGGCCGGCCACGACATCGACCTGTTCGACGATTTCTGCGAACACCTGCTGGTGCGCGACGAGCTGACCCAGCAGGTCATCGGCACCTACCGCGTGCTCACGCCGGCGCAGGCCCGCCGCGTGGGCAGCACCTACAGCGACACCGAGTTCGACCTGACCCGCCTGCGCGACCTGCGCGAGCGCATGGTCGAGCTGGGCCGCAGCTGCGTGCATGCCGAGCACCGCCAGGGCGGCGTGATTCTCGCGCTGTGGGGGGCGCTGGCCGGTTTCATGCACCGCAACAAACTGGACACGATGATCGGCTGCGCCAGCATCCCGATGTCACACAACGGCGTGACCAACGGCGACGCGGCCGCCAGCATCTGGCGCCAGGTGTCGGCCAAGCACATGGCCCCCATCCAATACCAGGTGCAGCCGCGCCTGCCGCTGCCGGTCGAGCGGCTGGACAGCACGCTCGACGTGGAGCCGCCGGCGCTCATCAAGGGCTACCTGCGCCTGGGCGCGAAGGTGCTGGGCGCTCCGGCCTGGGACCCTGACTTCAACGCCGCCGACCTGCCGATGCTGATGCGCATCGACGACCTGCCGGCGCGCTACCGCAAGCACTTCCTGGGCGCATGAAGCCCGCGGCCGTCCCGTCTGGCAACGGGCCGTCCGCCCACCCTCCGGGCATGATGGAGCCCCACAAGGTCATTGCGACAGGGGGTTCAGGAGCGTCACGCGAATGTCATGAGAACGTCACAAACGACGTCGACACTGTCATATTTCCGCTTACGTGTGCTCCCGTGCCCCTTGCTCCAGAATCAGTGCCCATGCCATCCGCCCCCGCAGACCGGTCGCTCGCCGTCGCGGCGCCCACGTTCACATTGCTCGACCGCGACCACAGCATCCTCTCGTTCAATGAACGGGTGCTCGACTGGGCGCACCGGCGCGAGGTGCCGCTGATCGAGCGGCTGCGCTACCTGTGCATCGTGTCGTCGAACCTCGACGAGTTCTTCGAAGTCCGCGCCGCGCCGCACCTGATCGCAGGCAGCGCCGGCGACCACAAGGGCACGTACACGGTCGAGTCGTTCGAGCGCCTGGCCGAGGCGGCCCACACGCTCGTGGCGCGCCAGTACGCGCTGTACAACGACGAGCTGATGCCGACCTTTGCCACGCACGGCATCCACATCATTTCGCACGGCGAGCGCAACCCGGCGCAGCGCAAGTGGGTCAGCGAGTATTTTGAGCGCGAGGTGCGCCCGCTGCTGATTCCCGTGGGGCTCGACCCCGCGCACCCGTTTCCGCAGGTGGCCAACAAGTCGCTGAACTTCATCGTGCGCCTGGGCGGCAAGGACGCCTTCGGGCGCGAGAACCCCATCCAGATCGTGAAGGTGCCGCGCGTGCTGCCGCGCCTGATCCGCATGCCCGCGAAGGTGTCCGACGGCAAGACGCTGTTCGTGGCGCTGTCGAGCGTGGTGCGCGCGCACCTGGCCAGCATGTTCGTGGGCCGCGAGGTGGGCGACTTCTCGCAGTTCCGCGTGACGCGGCATTCCGACCTCGCGGTGGACGAGGAAGACGTGAAAAACCTGCGCACCGCGTTGCGCCAGGGCCTGCAGCACCGCCACTACGGCCAGGCCGTGCGGCTGGAGGTGTCGGCGAGCTGCGCCGAGTCGCTCGCGAGCTTCTTGCTGGCGCAGTTCAACCTGCCGCCCGAGGCGCTGTACCGCGTGCACGGCCCGGTGAACCTGGCCCGGCTCACGCAGCTGGCCGACCTGCTCGACGAGCCGCAGCTGCGCTTTCCGCCGTACCCGGCGTCGTACCCGGTCACGCTGTCGCCTTCGCAGTCGTTCTTCGAGCGGCTGCAGCGCGGCGACGTGCTCATCCACCAGCCCTTCGAGAGCTTCGAGGGCGTGCTGGCGTTCCTGCGCGAAGCCGTGCTCGACCCGCAGGTGCTGGCCATCAAGCAGACCATTTACCGCACCGGCGCCGACTCGGAGCTGATGGACCTGCTGCGCGAGGCCGTGCGCCGGGGCAAGGAAGTCACGGTGGTGGTGGAGCTGAAGGCGCGCTTCGACGAAGAGGCCAACATCAACTGGGCGGAGATGCTCGAGTCGATCGGCGCGCAGGTGGTGTACGGCGTGGTCGGCCTGAAGACGCACGCCAAGATGCTGCTGGTGACGCGCCGCGAAGGCAAGCAGATGCGCCGCTACGGCCACCTGTCCACCGGCAACTACAACCCGCGCACCGCCAGGCTCTACACCGACATCAGCCACCTCACGGCCGACCCGCTGCTCACGGCCGACATGGAGGCCGTGTTCGTCCACCTGGCCAGCCAGAGCCGGCTGCCCAAGCTCAACCGCATGTGGCTCGCGCCCTTCGACCTGCACAAGAACATCGTGGCGCAGATCGATGCGCTGGGCGTAGCCGCCGCGGCCGGCCAGCCGACGCGCATCGTCGCCAAGATGAACGCGCTGACCGACGAGGAAATCATCGGCGCGCTGATTCGCGCAGGGCAGCAGGGCGTGAAGATCGACCTGATCGTGCGCGGCGCGTGCACGCTGCCGGCGCAGGTGCCAGGGCTGACCGACAACATCCGCGTGCGCTCGGTGATCGGGCGCTTCCTGGAGCATTCGCGGGTGTTCTATTTCCGCAGCGGCGAAGACGAATCGCTGTACCTGTCGAGCGCCGACTGGATGAACCGCAACATGATGCGGCGCATCGAGCTCGCCTGGCCCGTGACCGACCCGGGCCTGCGCCAGCGGCTGATCGACGAATGCCTGGTCGCGTACCTGCACGACGGGCGCGACGCCTGGGACCTGGGCGCGGACGGCATCTACACACGCATCGACCACGACACGCACCCGGGCGAAGAGGGCGCCTCGCGCGCCATCGAGGCCCACGGCGCGCAGGCTGCGCTCATGAACCGCTACGCATCCAGAGGGCATCTCAGAGATGCATCCAGCAACTGACGACCGAAAGACGATGACCATGGACTTGATCTTCTGGCGCCATGCCGAAGCCGAGGACTGGACCGAGGGTTGCGACGACATGCAACGCTCGCTCACCGCACGCGGCGAGAAGCAGGCCAAGCGCATGGCCAGCTGGCTCGACCGCCAACTGCCCGACGGCACCCGCATCATCTGCAGCCCGGCGCGGCGCTGCGAGCAGACGGCGCTGGCGCTCGGGCGTAAATACAAGGTGCGCCCTGAACTGTCGCCCGAGACCACGGCCGAGACCCTGCTGGGCGCGGCCGGCTGGCCCAACGGCAAGTCGGTGGTGTTGTTGATCGGCCACCAGCCCTCGGTGGGGCAGGCGATTTCGCTGCTGCTGGGCCTGAAGCAGGACAGCTGCCCGGTGCGCAAGGGCGCGCTGTGGTGGATTCGCACGCGCGAGCGCGACGGCGACGTGCAGACCGTCGTGGTGACGGTGCAGTCGCCCGAGCTGCTCTAGAACGAGCTGCGCTGGTTCTCTCGCCGGCTCAGCAGCCGTTGAGCTCCACGCGCCAGCTGCTGGTCTTCTGCCAGGCCAGCACTTCTTCGCGCAGCAGGTGCGCCGACTGCGGATAGGCGTCCGCCCAGTCCGGCGCGCACACGATGGTGAAGGCCCGCGCGCCCAGCGCCGCGAGGTGCAGCGCCTGCGGATCGGGGTCGCGGCGCGCGTGGCACAGGATGATCGAGAGCCGCAGCGCGAGCAGCTGCATCACGAAGGTTTCGTCGTCCAGCGCCACTTCCAGCTTGCGCAGCTTGCCGCGCTGGCCCAGCACCAGCTGGCCCAGCGCATGCATCTCGTTGACCGCGAAGCCCGGGGCGTCGGTGTTGTCGAGAATGTAGGCGCCGTGCTTGTGATAGTCGCTGTGTGAAATCTGCGTGCCAATTTCATGCAGCTGCGCCGCCCAGCCCAGCTTGCGCAGGGCCCGGCCCGCGCGGCTGGCGGTGCTGCCGCCGCGCGCGGCCGGCGAAAGCTGCACGAACAGCGCCGCGGCCGTGTCGCCCACGCGCTTGGCCTGTGCCGCGTCGACCGTGAAGCGGTTGGCCAGCCGCGCTACCGTGGCGGTGCGCATGTCGGCCACGCTGTCGTCGCGTTCCAGCAATTCGTAGAGCACGCCATGGCGCAGCGCGCCCTGGGCGACCTTCATTTCCTCGATGCCTAGCAGGTCGAACACCGCGCGCAGCACGCTCACGCCGCCGCCGATGACGGCCTTGCGGTCGTCGCGCATGCCGTCGATGCGCAGCTTGTCGACGCTGCCGGCCCTCAGCAGGCGGTCGAGCAGCCAGTCGAGCCCTTCGCGGGTGACCAGCCCGGGCTCGGCGCCGGAGGCGGCCAGCACGTCGCCGACCGCGCCGATGGTGCCCGAGGCGCCGTACGCCACGTCCCACTGGTCGCGCGTGTAGGTTGCCAGTGCGTCGTCGAGCACGGCCTTGGCGGCCACCTCGGCGGCGCGGAAGGCGGCGGGGGTGAACAGGCCTTCGCCGAAATGCTTCATCGACCAGGCGACGCTGCCCACGCGGTAAGACTCCATGCGTTCGGCCACCAGCGCGTGGCCGATGATCATTTCAGTGGAGCGCCCGCCGATGTCGACCACCAGCCGGCGCTCGCTGTCGGAGGCGTCGGTGTGCGGCAGCATGTGCGACACACCCTGGTAGATCAGGCGGGCTTCCTCGCGCCCGGGGATCACGTCGATGCCGAAACCCAGGATGGTGCGTGCGCGCAACAGAAATTCTTCGCGGTTGCGCGCTTCGCGCAGCGTTTGCGTGGCCACGGCGCGCACCTGCGCGCGCTTGAAGCCGGCCAGGCGTTCGCCGAAACGGGCCAGTGCGTCCCAGCCGCGCTGCATGGCCTCGGTGGTCAGGTTGCGTGCGCTGTCCAGGCCGTTGCCCTGGCGCACCGTTTCCTTGAGGTATTCGGTGCGGTGGATCTGGCCATGGTCGACCTGTCCGATTTCGAGCCTGAAGCTGTTCGAGCCCAGGTCGACTGCCGCGAGGCGGGTGCCGTTTTGCATGTGGTTCCGGTGAAGAAGGCGGGGGATGTCTTTGTTATGGATCGTAGCGCCGTGGCGGGGCGCGCCGCCTTCCCGCACCTCGAGATTGCACGCAGCGGCAAGGGTGGCAAGGCTAGGCGCGGTGCATGACGGTTCTGTGACAGCGTCATATGAACCCCGAGGCGAATCGAGGCATTTTCCCTCGACAGAGGGGTGTCACAGCGATGTCACACAAGCTTTTTAGAGTCCGTGCCAAGCCCCCAAAGGGACTACTTCTTACTTCTAAAGGAAGCTTCATGAAAACGACGTTCAAATTTGCAACCGCTGGCCTGCTGGCCGCGATGTTCACCATTCCCGCCTTCGCGCAAGACGTGACCGGCGCCGGCGCCAGCTTCCCGGCACCGCTGTACGCCAAGTGGGCTTCCGACTTCAACAAGGCCACCGGCGTCAAGATCAACTACCAGTCGGTCGGTTCGGGCGCCGGCCTGAAGCAGATCGAAGCCAAGACCGTCGACTTCGGCGCTTCCGACGCTCCCCTGAAGGACGAAGAACTGCAAGCCAAGGGCCTGATGCAGTTCCCCACCGTCATCGGCGGCGTGATTCCCGTGGTCAACATCACCGGCATCAAGCCCGGCGAGCTGAAGCTCAACGGCCAGGTGCTGGGCGACATCTACCTGGGCAAGATCACCAAGTGGAACGACCCCGCCATCAAGGCGCTGAACGGTTCGCTGGCCCTGCCTGACGCCGCCATCGCCCCGGTTCGCCGCGCCGACGGTTCGGGCACCAGCTTCCTGTTCACCAACTACCTGAGCAAGGTCAACGCCGAGTGGAAGAGCAAGGTCGGCGAAGGCACGGCCGTGAACTGGCCCACCGGCGCGGGTGGCAAGGGTAACGAAGGCGTCGCCGCTTTCGTGAACCGCCTGCCCAACTCGATCGGCTACGTCGAGTACGCCTACGTCAAGCAGAACAAGATGACCTACGCCCAGCTGCAGAACGCCGCCGGCAACTTCGTCTCGCCCGACGACACCGCCTTCAAGGCCGCTGCCGCCGGCGCCGACTGGAACAAGAGCTTCTACCAGGTGCTGACCAACCAGGCCGACAAGGGCGCATGGCCCATCACCGGCGCGACCTTCATCCTGCTGCAGAAGGTGCAGGACAAGCCCGCCAACGCCACCACCGTGCTGAAGTTCTTCGACTGGGCCTACAAGAGCGGCGACAAGACGGCCGACGACCTCGACTACGTGCCGATGCCTGACGCCGTGAAGGCCACCATTGCCAAGGCATGGGGCGATGTGAAGGACGCGTCGGGCAAGGCCGTCGCGTTCAAGTAAATCCAACCATCAGTCCAGACCGGCGCGCCCATGAGCAATTCCTCGCTCAAGGACGCGCCGCTTTCGTCTTTGCCGGAGCGACCTGTGTCATCCACCTTTCCCGCCGCAGCCACCTCCCTCGACCTCGCGGCCGAGCGCGGTCGCGCCACCGCCCCTCCACCGCCCGTGAAGGCCCCCCGCTCCGGCCCGATGGCCGACCGCCTGTTCGGCTGGGCCGCCAAGGGCGCCGCGCTGCTGACGCTCGCGATGCTCATCGGCATCCTGCTGTCGCTGGTCATCGGCGCCTGGCCCGCCATCTCGAAGTACGGCCTCGGCTTTCTCACCAACAGCACGTGGGACCCGGTGAAGGAAGAGTACGGCGGCCTCGTGATGATCTACGGCACGCTGGCCACCTCGTTCATCGCGCTGGTGATCGCCGTGCCCGTGAGCTTCGGCATCGCGCTGTTCCTGACCGAACTTTCGCCCAACTGGCTCAAGCGCCCGTTGGGTACCGCCATTGAACTGCTGGCCGCCGTGCCCTCCATCGTGTACGGCATGTGGGGCCTGCTGGTGTTCGGCCCCATCCTGTCGACCTGGGTGCAACAGCCTCTGCAGAAGCTGCTCGGCGGCATCCCGTACCTGGGCGCGCTGGTCTCCGGCCCGCCCGTGGGCATCGGCATTCTGTCGGCCGGCATCATCCTGGCGATCATGATCATTCCGTTCATCGCCTCGGTGATGCGCGACGTGTTCGAAGTGACCCCGCCGCTGCTGAAGGAGTCGGCCTACGGGCTGGGTTCCACCACCTGGGAGGTCGTCTCCAAGGTCGTGCTTCCCTACACCAAGGCCGGCGTCGTCGGCGGCATCATGCTCGGCCTGGGCCGGGCGCTGGGTGAAACGATGGCGGTCACGTTCGTGATCGGCAACATGAACCAGCTCAACTCGCTGTCGGTGTTCGAGGCTGCCAACAGCATCACCTCGGCACTGGCCAACGAATTCGCCGAAGCCGGCGCCGGCCTGCACCAGGCCGCGCTGATGTACCTCGGCCTCGTGCTGTTCTTCATCACCTTCGTCGTGCTGTCGCTCTCGAAGATGCTGCTGGCACAGATGAAGAAGAGCGAAGGAACCAAGTCGTGAGCACCGCGCAAAACCTGATGAATGCCAAGACGCTGGCCGAAACGCGCCAGGCGCGTTTCGCCTCGCGCAACCGTGTCAACAAGATCGCGCTCACGCTGTCGCTCGCCGCGATGGCCTTCGGCGTGTTCTGGCTGGTGTGGATCCTGTGGGAAACGCTGCGCCAGGGCATCGGCGGGCTGGCACTGGCCACCTTCACCGAAATGACGCCGCCGCCGAACGAGGTGGGTGGCATCGCCAACGCCATCTTCGGCTCGTTCGTGATGGTGATGCTGGCCACCTTCGTGGGCACGCCCATCGGCATCATGGCCGGCATCTACCTGGCCGAGTACAACCCCAAGGGCTGGCTCGCCTCGGTGACGCGCTTCGTCAACGACATCCTGCTGTCGGCGCCGTCGATCGTGATCGGCCTGTTCGTCTACGCCGTGGTGGTGGCCTACTTCAAGACCTTCTCGGGCCTGGCCGGTGCGCTGGCGCTCGCGCTGATCGTGATTCCGGTGGTCATCCGCACCACCGAGAACATGCTGCAGCTGGTGCCGCCGGGCCTGCGCGAAGCGGCCTACGCACTGGGCACGCCGAAGTGGAAAGTCATCCTGAGCATCACGCTGCGTGCCGCGCGCGCCGGTGTGGTCACGGGCATTCTGCTGGCCGTGGCGCGCATCGCGGGTGAAACCGCGCCGCTGCTGTTCACCGCGCTGAACAACCAGTTCTGGACCGCCGACATCAGCCAGCCGATGGCCAGCCTGCCGGTCACGATCTTCAAGTTTGCAATGAGCCCGTACGAGAACTGGCAACAGCTGGCATGGGCCGGCGTGTTCCTGATCACCGTGGCCGTGCTTGCCCTCAACATCCTGGCGCGTGTGCTGACGCGCACCAAACTCTGAACAACAAAGAAGACGCCAACATGCCAAACACCGTCGCACAACAACCGTCGCGCTCGAAGATCTCGGTCAAGGACCTGAACTTCTACTACGGCAAGTTCCACGCGCTCAAGGGCATCAACCTCGAGATTCCCGAGAACAAGGTCACGGCCTTCATCGGTCCGTCGGGCTGCGGCAAGTCGACCCTGCTGCGCACCTTCAACCGCATGTTCGAGCTGTACCCCGAGCAGCGTGCCGAAGGCACGATCGCGCTGGACGGCGAGAACCTGCTGACCTCCAAGCAGGACGTGGCGCTCATCCGCGCCAAGGTCGGCATGGTGTTCCAGAAGCCCACGCCGTTCCCGATGTCGATCTACGACAACATCGCCTTCGGCGTGAAGCTGTTCGAGAACCTCTCCTCCAGCGACATGGACGACCGCGTCGAATGGGCCCTGAAGAAGGCCGCCCTGTGGACCGAAGTGCGCGACAAGCTGCAGCAAAGCGGCTCGGGCCTTTCCGGCGGCCAGCAGCAGCGCCTGTGCATTGCGCGCGGCATCGCGATCAAGCCCGAAGTGCTCCTGCTGGACGAACCCTGCTCGGCGCTGGACCCGATTTCCACCGCGAAGATCGAAGAGCTGATCGCCGAGCTGAAGAACGAGTACACGGTGGTCATCGTGACGCATAACATGCAGCAGGCCGCCCGCTGCAGCGACTACACCGCCTACATGTACCTGGGCGACCTGATCGAGTTCGGCGCCACGGAACAGATGTTCTTCAAGCCGCAGCGCAAGGAGACCGAGGACTACATCACCGGCCGTTTCGGCTAAGGAGACAACCATGACTGAAAAACACTTGTCCAGCCAGTTCGACAGCGAACTCAACGGCGTGTCGTCGCGCGTGATGGAACTCGGCGGCATGGTCGAGTCGCAGATTCACCAGGCCGTGTACGCGCTGCTGCAGTTCGACGCCGACGCGGCCGACCGCGTGATGGAAACCGAGCACCGCGTGAACGCGATGGAAATCGACATCGACCGCGAGCTGTCGTCCATCATCGCGCGCCGCCAGCCGACCGCGCGCGACCTGCGCCTGCTGATCGCCATCAGCAAGACCACGGCCAACCTCGAGCGCGTGGGCGACGAGGCCAACAAGATCGCGCGCATGGTCAAGTCGATCATCGAGAGCGGCTCGGCGCGCCAGCTGCCCACCACCGAGCTGCGCATCGCGGCCGACCTGGCCTCGGGCCTGCTGCGCACGGCGCTGGACGCCTTCGCGCGCCTGGACACCGCGGCCGCGCTGTCGATCCTGAAGGACGACGACCTGATCGACAAGGAGTTCGACGGCTTCGTGCGCAAGCTGGTCACCTACATGATGGAAGACCCGCGCACCATCTCCGCCAGCCTGGACCTGCTGTTCCTGGCCAAGGCGATCGAACGCATCGGCGACCACGCGAAGAACATCGCCGAGTTCATCATCTACATCGTCAAGGGCGCCGATGTGCGGCACACTTCGATGCAGGAAATCGAGTCCGCGCTGCAGTGACCCCGGCGGCAAGACTCCCCAAAAAAGCATGAAGAAACCCAGAGTCCTGATCGTCGAAGACGAGTCCTCGATCGCCGAGCTGATCGCCGTCAACCTGCGCCACAACGGCTTCGAGCCGATCTGGTCGGAAGACGGTGCCGCGGCCCAGCGCGAGATCGATGCGTTCTTGCCGGACCTGATCCTGCTCGACTGGATGCTGCCCGGCCAGAGCGGCCTGCAGCTCGCGCGCCAGTGGCGCAAGGACCCGCGCACCAAGGCCATTCCGATCCTGATGCTGACCGCGCGCGGCGACGAGCCCGACAAGGTGGCCGGGCTGGACGCTGGCGCCGACGACTACATCACCAAGCCCTTTTCCACCCAGGAAATGCTGGCCCGCATCCGTGCGGTGCTGCGCCGCCGGGCCCCTGAAGTGGTCACCGAGCGCGTGGAAATCGGCGAGCTCGCGCTCGACACCTCCACCCACCGCGTGACCTGGCAGGGCGGCGCGCTGAAGGTCGGCCCGACCGAGTTCAAGCTGCTGGCCTACCTGATGCAGCACGCCGAGCGCGTGCACAGCCGGGCGCAACTGCTCGACAAGGTGTGGGGCGACCACGTGTACATCGAGGAACGCACGGTCGACGTGCACGTCAAGCGCCTGCGCGAGTCGCTGGGCGCGGCCGCTCCCATGGTGGAAACCGTGCGCGGCGCGGGCTATCGCCTGACGGCCCAAGTCACGGTCTGAGCGCCGTCGCCCCGGCGTCGTTCGCTGGCGGGCGCGGATAATCGCCCGCCATGCCTTTTCGCATTGCTACTTTTTTAATAGCGTCCCTCGCAATAGCGGCGGGCGCTGTCGCTGCTTTCGGCTGGAAGTTCGGCTGGATGGGCGCGTGGCTGGGCGCGGTGGTGTGGCTGGCGCTCGACGCCTGGCGCGCCGAGCGCCTGCTGCAGGTGCTGCGCAACGACGCAGCCGGCCTGCCGACGCGCGCGCCGGGCGTGTGGGGTGAGCTGTCGGAGCGCATTCGCAAGCTGCTGCGCGAACGCGAGCAGCAGACCCGCCAGGCCGAAGACCGGCTGCAGGAATTCCTGGCCGCCATCCAGGCCTCGCCCAACGGCGTGGTGCTGCTCGACGAGCACGGCCGCATCGAGTGGTGCAACCAGACGGCGGCCGCGCAGTTCGGCATCGACGCCGAACGCGACCTGGCGCAGCACCTGGCCAACCTGGTGCGCGACCCGGCCTTCGTGGCCTACCTCGCCTCCTGGAACTACAGCCGCGACGTGGTCATCGACGCGCCCGGCATCGGGCACCATGCCCACCAGCGCGGCCACGCGGTGCGGCTGTCGGTGCAGGTGCACCCCTACGCGGGCAACCGCCGCATGCTGCTCACGCGCGACATCACCGCGCTGGAACAGGCCGAGGCGATGCGGCGCGACTTCGTGGCGAACGTGTCGCATGAAATCCGCACGCCGCTGACGGTGCTGGCGGGTTTCGTCGAGACGCTGCAGAACCTGCCATTGGATGCGGACGAGCGCACGCGCTACCTGGCGCTGATGGGCCAGCAGTCGCACCGCATGGAAACGCTGGTGAACGACCTGCTGACGCTGTCGCGGCTGGAAGGCAGCGCGGCGCCTTCGGGCAACCAGTGGATCCGCATTCGCGCGCTGCTCGCGCATTGCGAGGACGAGGGGCGCGGCCTGTCGGGGCGGCTGGCGCCGCTGGGGCACCGCCTGTCTTTCACCATCGATGCGGAGTCCGAGGTGTCGGGCGCGCCGACCGAGCTGCAAAGCGCCATGTCGAACCTGCTGAGCAACGCCATCCGCTACACGCCGGGCGGCGGCGAGGTGGCCGTGAGCTGGCGCGTGCTGCCCGACGGGCGCGGCGAATACGCGGTGAAGGACACGGGCCCGGGCATTGCCGCGGAACACATCCCGCGGCTGACGGAGCGCTTCTACCGCATCGACCGCAGCCGCTCGCGCGAAACCGGCGGCACCGGCCTGGGCCTGGCGATCGTGAAGCACATTGCGCAGCGCCATGGCGCGGAGCTGCGCATCGAAAGCGCGGTGGGCAAGGGCTCGCGCTTTGCGCTGGTGTTCCCCGCGACGCGCGTGCGGGAAGCACGCGTGCTGGTCAAGTAGACGCGGCGCGCCCGGCTTCGTTCAGGCCGCCTGCTTCAAGCCGTTCGCTTCGCCATCGTGTGGCGCAGCAGCGCGATGAACATGGTCGCCGTCAGCGCCAGCGCCCCCGCGCTCATGATCCAGAACGCCAGCGGCGACTGCATGGCCGCCCAGGGCCCCAGGCCGCGGTATGCCAGCAGGTAGCTGCCGCCAAGGCCGAGGCCCCAGAGCATCGTGCAGTAGATGAGCAGCGGCGCCAGCGTGACGCGGTAGCAGCGCAGCACGAACACGCACAGCGTCTGCATGGCGTCCGACAGGTGAAAGGCCGCCAC
Source organism: Variovorax sp. J22G73 (assembly GCF_030317035.1). Taxonomy (GTDB): domain Bacteria; phylum Pseudomonadota; class Gammaproteobacteria; order Burkholderiales; family Burkholderiaceae_C; genus Variovorax. Next base: position 596,779 of record NZ_JASZYK010000002.1, on the reverse strand, counting down.
GGGCAACAGCAGCGCCGCGGCCAGCGCGACCACGGCGGGGTTATCGGAATACACGTTGGCAAGCTGCGAGCGCAGCGTGACCATGGCCGTGGCGAAGAGCAGCGCGCACATCACCGTCAGCTCGAAGCCCAGCCGGCACACATGCCGGGCCTTGGCCACGTCGCCTGCGCCGAGCCAGAAGCTCACGCGCGCGCTGGTCGCGATCGACAGCGACAGCGGCACCATGTACGCCACCGCCATCAGGTTGGCGGCGATCTGGTGCGCGGCGGCCGCCGCGGTGCCCAGGCGGGCGATGAACAGCGCCATCAGCGTGAACGAGGTCACCTCCACCAGCACCGCCAGGCCCGCGGGCACGCCCAAACGCGCGAAGTGGCGAATGGTGTGCCAGTCGGGCGGCTCGGGGCGTTGCCACAGCCGGTAGCCGGTGTACAGCGGGCTGCTGCGCAGCAGCCAGACGGCGCACAGCAGCATCGCCCAGTTGACGCACAGCGTGGCCCAGCCGCAGCCGACCAGCCCCATGGCCGGCAGGCCCGCGCCGCCGAAGGTGAACCACACCGACAGCGGCAGCTTCACGAGCAGCGAGCCCAGCTGCAGCCAGGTCACGAGCTGCGGCTTGCCCAGGCTCTGGTTGAGCGTGCTGAAAAGCCGGAACAGCAGGGCGGGCGCCAGCCCGAAGGCCAGCACGATGAGGTAGGCCTCGACCTCGGCGCGCATCTCGGGCGGCACCTGCGTCCACTGCAGCACCGCGCCGGGCGACAGCAGCACCGCCATGCCGATCACGATCGCAATGCCGGCCAGGTACAGCGACTGGCGCACCGAGCGGCCTACCTCGCTGCCGCGGCCGGCGCCATGGAGCTCGGCCCAGACCGGCAGCAGCGCCTGCAGCACGCCCATCAGCGACACGTAGACGCTGATGAACACGGCCGCACCCACCGACAGCGCGGCCAGCGCGTGCTCCGAATAGCGGCCCGCGATGATGGTGTCGGTCACGCCGAAGGCCATCACGGCGAGCTGGCCGACCAGCACCGTGCCGGCGTGCCGCGCGATCAGGCTGCGTTCGCCACTCACTGCGGCGTGATCTTCTGGTAGAGCAGGAGGTCGTCGGCGGCGCTGCTGGGGCGGCGCAGCGTGCCCGCGAAGCGCCATTGGTCGAACGGGATGATGGTGTGCAGCCGCTCGATGGTCTCGGGGCTGGCCAACAGCCAGGGGCAGGTGTTGTCGAGCAGCAGCGGCTTCACGTCGAGCTGGCCGTGGTGGCGCAGCGCGGCGATGTGCGCGCGGCTCAGGGCGAGCTCGGCCACGCAGCCGTTCTTGCCGACACGATCGACCACCGCGTTGACCTGCGGCACATAGCTGCGCGCGTAGTCGATGGGCGGCAGCCACAGCGTCATGAGCAGCATCCAGCACAGCGCGGTGCCGCCGGCCGGCAGCACCAGCGTCTTCCACAGCGCGGCGCGGTGGCGGCCCGTGCGCCAGCGCACCAGCCAGCACCACGCGATGGTCGCGGCCACCGCCAGCACGACGGCTATGGGCGACAGCTCGGGCACGAAGCCCGGCACCAGACGCGCCACGCTGGCGGCCGGCTTGGGCGGCACGCCGGTCTGCATGGCGATCCAGTAGACCCAGCCCAGCACGGCCAGGCCGCTGAAGAACAGCACGTTGAACCAGTCGATCAGCGCCGCCGCGCTGCGCCGGAAGGTGGGCAGCGCAAAGGCCGCGAGCGTGGCGAAGGCGGGCAGGGCGAGCAGCAGCGAGCGATCTGAGAAGTCGGTGCTCCAGGTGGCGGCCAGCGGCACCAGCGCGAACCAGAAGGGCAGCGCCACATGGCGCGCCGTGAGCTGGCGCCGCCAGCGCCACAGCGTCCACAGGGCCAGCGGCCACACCGGCCAGGTGAACCACAGCAGCAGCTTGGCCTGGCTGCGTACGTCGCCGAGCACCGAGCCGCCGGTCATGGTGATCTTCCATTGCTCCAGCTTCAGGCCGAACACCAGCACCACCGCCAGCACGGTGACGCCGACCATCGTGAGCAAGGCGCCGCGCGTGTAGCCCGGGCCGTTGTCGTCGGTGCCGAGTGCGTCGTTGCGCGAGCGGGCGTCGAGCCGGCGCTCGTAGGCGATGTACAGCGCGCTGCCGATGGCCAGCGCAAGGCCGACCGTGGGCGCGCCGCTCAGCGTGATGCCCAGGGTGCCGACCACCAGCGCCGTGACCGGGCCGGCGCGGCGATAAGGAAGGGCGGCCACGCCGTAGAACAGGTGCGAGGCGAAGAACAGCTGCGCCAGCGCCGGCGTGGTTTCATGGCCGAGCTGGGCCAGGCCCAGGCAGGCGATCAGCGCGAGCAGGCCGCCATCGGCGATGGCGCGTGCGTAATCGGTCGGGCGCGCCTCGCCGCCGAAGGCGAACGCCACGGGCTGGGCGCGCGCGGTGCGGGCGAGGTAATAAACGGCGTACCAGGTGGCGGTGAACGTGCCCCACAGCAGGAACGCGAACACGATGCGCACCGCCAGGTCGGGGTTCAGCCACGACGGGGCGATCTTGATGGCCAGGGCGCCGATCCAGTAGGGAACCAGCGCGGGCGTTTCGGGACGCAGGCCCAGCAGCATGGGGTCGAACCAGCGCGCGATGCCTTCGGTGCTGCGGGCCAGTTCGGCCATGTAGCCGAAGGCGGTGATGTCGGCGCTTTTCCACGGACCCCGGCCGACAAGGCCCGGCAGCAGGTAGGCCGCGCACAGCAGGAGCAACGCGATGCGCGGCAGGCGGCGCACGGCGCTCTGGGCAACGATCGCGGGAGTGGGCTGGTTCAAAAGGCGGGAGGCAGAGGTTGCGGGGGATTCAAAATGAAAAAGGGCAGCGCGGTAAACCGGGCTGCCCTCGACGCCAAGGCGCGTGTCTTACTTCGAAGCAGCGCCGGTGGTCTTGCCGAAGCGGTTGCGGAACTTCTCGACGCGACCGCCCATGTTGTCGACCGACTTTTGCGTGCCGGTGTAGAACGGGTGCGATTCGCTGGTGGTGTCCAACTTGAACAGGGGCAGCTCGCGACCGTCATCGGTCTTGCCCATTTCCTTGGTGTTCGCGCACGAACGGGTCACGAACTTGAAGCCGTTCGACATGTCGACGAACAGGATGTCGCGGTAATTGGGGTGGATGCCTTCTTTTGCCATGGTCTTTCCTTTTGCGCTGTTGGAATCAATGCGCGGTCGATGCGAGAGCCACCGGCTTGCCAGATCTGGCAAGCCGCCCCAGGGAAGCCTGGGGAGCCGGGCGACGCTGCCCAGCCGCACTTTTCGCGGAGCCCATGATTATCGCATACTGCCCCTTTTCAGAGCAAACCGGCCCCTTCCATGACCTCCAGACCCCTGCGCGCCGGCCTCGTCGGCTATGGCTTTGCCGGCCAGACCTTCCATGCGCCGGTGCTGTCCGCCGTGCCCGGGCTCGCGTTGGCGGCGGTGGCCAGTTCGCAGCCGCACAAGGTTCATGCGGACTGGCCCGGCGTGGCGGTGGTGCCCGACGTGGTGGCGCTGGTCGCGCGGGCGGACATCGACCTGGTCGTGGTCGCGACGCCGAACGAGCAGCACCATCCCGTCGCCAAGGCGGCGCTGGAGGCCGGCAAGCACGTGGTGGTCGACAAGCCGTTCACGCTCGATGTCGCGCAGGCGCTGGAGCTTGAGCTGTTGGCTTCGCGCAACAATCGATTGCTGTCGGTCTACCAGAACCGTCGATTCGACGCCGATTTCCTGACCTTGAAAGACCTGCTGGCCAGTGGCGAACTGGGCCGCGTCGTATACCTGGAATCGCATTTCGACCGCTTCCGGCCCGAGGTGAAGGTGCGCTGGCGCGAGCAGGCGGTGCCGGGTTCGGGACTCTGGGTGGACCTGGGGGCGCATCTGGTCGACCAAGCCGTGCAACTGTTCGGCCGGCCCGACACGCTCCAGCTCGACACCGCCGTCTTGCGCGATGGCGCGGTGGTCGAGGACTATTTTCATGCGGTGCTGCGTTACGAAAGCGGCCCGCATGCGCCTTTGCGCGTGGTGCTGCATTCGACGACGCTGGCCGCGCATGCCGCGCCACGCTACATCGTCCATGGCACGCGGGGGAGCTACGTCAAGCACGGTGTCGATACGCAGGAAGACGCGCTGCGCGACGGGCAGCGGCCGCCGGCCGAAGGTTGGGGTGCCGATCCGCTGGACGGCGAACTCACGCTGATCGGCACCGACGGCGTGACAAGTAGACGCCCCGTGCCCACGCGCGCGGGCAACTATGTCGATTACTACGCCGCGGTGCGCGATGCGATCCTGGGCGTCGGGCCCAACCCTGTTCCGTCCGAGCAGGCCGTTGCGCTCATGGAACTGCTCGACATCGGCCGCCAGAGTGCCGCGGAAGGCCGCGCCATCCGCATCGAGCGCCCATGAAAAAAGCGCGTCGACCCGTGAGGGCCGACGCGCTTTTGCGGAAGAGCGTGGTGCTCAGCCGCCGCGACGCATCATGTCGAAGAACTCGACATTGGTCTTGGTCGCCTTCATGTTCTTGAGCATCAGCTCCATCGACTCGATCTCGTCCATGTTGTACATGAGCTGGCGCAGGATGCGGGTCTTCTGCAGGATCTCGGGCGCCAGCAGCAGCTCTTCGCGGCGCGTGCCGCTGCGGTTGAGCTGGATCGACGGGAACACGCGCTTTTCGTACAGGCGGCGGTCGAGGTGGATTTCAGAGTTGCCGGTGCCCTTGAACTCTTCGAAGATCACTTCGTCCATGCGGCTGCCGGTGTCGATCAGCGCGGTGCCGATGATGGTCAGCGAGCCGCCTTCTTCCACGTTGCGCGCGGCGCCCAGGAAGCGCTTGGGGCGTTGCAGGGCGTTGGAGTCGACACCGCCGGTCAGCACCTTGCCCGACGAGGGCACGACGTTGTTGTAGGCGCGGGCCAGGCGGGTGATCGAGTCGAGCAGGATCACCACGTCCTTCTTGAGTTCGACCAGGCGCTTGGCGCGCTCGATCACCATTTCGGCGACGTGCACGTGGCGCGCTGCGGGCTCGTCGAAGGTCGAGGCAATGACCTCGCCCTTCACCGTGCGCTGCATTTCGGTCACTTCTTCAGGGCGCTCGTCCACGAGCAGCACCATCATGTGCACGTCGGGGTAGTTGGCGCTGATGGCGTGGGCGATGTGCTGCATCATCACCGTCTTGCCGCTCTTGGGCGGCGCCACCAGCAGGGCACGCTGGCCTTTGCCGATGGGGGCGATGATGTCGATGATGCGGCCCGTGATGTTCTCTTCGCCCTTGACGCCGTCGCGTTCCAGCTTCATCTGTTCCTTGGGGAACAGGGGCGTCAGGTTTTCGAACATCACCTTGTGCTTGTTCTGCTCGGGCGGACCGTCGTTGACCTTGTCGAGCTTGGTCAGCGCGAAGTAGCGTTCGCCGTCCTTGGGCGTGCGCACTTCGCCTTCGATCATGTCGCCGGTGTGCAGGTTGAAGCGGCGCACCTGGCTGGGCGAGATGTAGATGTCGTCCGTGCTGGCCGTGAAGCTGGTGTCGGGGCTGCGCAGGAAGCCGAAGCCGTCCGGCAGGATTTCGAGCACGCCGTCTGCGAAGACCTGCTCGCCCGCCTTGGCGCGCTTCTTGATGATCGCGAACATCAGCTCCTGCTTGCGCATGCGGCCGACGTTTTCGATCTCAAGCGCTTCAGCTTGCTTGAGGACTTCAGACACGTGGAGTGCCTTGAGTTCGTTTAAGTGCATGGAATGACCCCTCGCGGGGTAATCGAACGGAAAACGGGGGGAGGTTGAATGTGAAGCGAGAAGTGCTTCACTAACCGGGGAACTCGAACCGGTTGCCTGAAAGGGCCGGTGATCTGTGGGAGATTATGACAGGAAAAACGCGCCGGCCAACGCATTGCGCGCTGGCCGGTTGAAATCGCTCAGGCGAGTTGCTGGTCGATGAAGGCCGTGAGTTGCGCCTTGCTCATGGCGCCGACCTTGGTGGCGGCCAGCTGGCCGTCCTTGAAGAGCATCAGCGTGGGGATGCCGCGGATGCCGAACTTGGCGGGGATGTCGCGGTTCTCGTCCACGTTCAGCTTGGCGATCTGCAGCTTGCCTTCGTAGGTGGCCGACACTTCGTCGAGGATCGGGGCGATCATCTTGCAGGGGCCGCACCATTCGGCCCAGTAGTCGACCAGCACGGGCTGGCTGGACTTGAGCACGTCGGCCTCGAAAGAGGAATCGGAGATGTGTTTGATGAGTTCGCTGGCCATGTGATGTGTCCTTGGTGCGCAGAGAGTTTCGGTGCAGCTAAAGTGCTGGTCATTGTGACAGAAACCAAGGGGTGGCGTGCCGTGCGGGACGCTATGGCGCCGATAGCCAAAGCCCTTGCGCATCACGTCCCCACGCTCCCGAATTCCCTCTATAGAACATGAACGAAGGCCACCCCGTCCAGGCCCTGTGGTGCGACCCCGCCGACGGCGTCGTCGCGCGCATCGTCCGCACGCTCGCCGAGCGCCGGCTGCACGCCGCGCGCACCGTGGTGCTGGTGCCCTACGCGCAATTGATGGGCGTGGCCCGCGCCATGTGGGCGCGTTGCGGCAGTCCCGGCTTCGTGCCGCGCTTCGAGACCACGCACAACTGGGCGCGCAGCGCGGGCGGCTTCGTGGCCACCGGCTACGACATCGCACATGACATGGCGCGCGACCTGGTCACCGCGCAGGCGCTGCTTTCGCAGTCCGGCTTCGCCGCAGAACGCTTCGCCCTGGCCGGCCGCGTGGTCGAGCTGGCCTACCAACTGGCACCGCTGGCCGCGGCCGTGACGCCCGAGGAACGCGTCGGCGCCTGGGCGCAGCGTGCGGCGGGCGTGGCCGAGGCGGGCAGCGAGTCGGAGTGGTTCCGCACCGAAAGCGCGCTGATCCGCATCGCGGTCGCGTGGGTCTCCACCTCGGGCTACGCCACCGACGTGCTGCTGCGCGACTCGACGCGTGCGCAGGTCGATGCATTGATCGTGCTCGAAGGCTTCCAGACCGATCCGCTCACCCAGTCGCTGTGCGCGCTGTGGGGTGACGACGCGCTGCGTTTCTCGCTCGTGCCGGCAGCCGCCCCTGTGCAACCCGCGGCGTTCCACGAGGCGCTCGACCCTGAGGACGAAGCCCAGCTCGCCGCCGCCTGCGTGCTGCGCCACCTGGCCGAAGACCGCGCCCCCGTCGCGCTGATTGCCACCGATCGCGCGCTCACCCGCCGCATCAACGCCCAGTTGGCCGCGCAAGGCGTCGTCACGCACGACGAGACCGGCTGGAAGCTCTCGACCACGCGCGCCGCCGCCACGCTCATGAGCGCATTGCGGGCGTGCGCACACGACGCCGGCAGCGACCAGGTGCTCGAATGGCTCAAGGGCAGCGCCGACGGCGACGCCCCCACCGTGCAAACGCTCGAGGCGCGGTTGCGCCGCGAAGGCCTGCGCGACTGGTCGGCCTGGTGTTCGCTGGTGGCGCGCAGCGAGAAGGCGCAGGACGTCGCGCTGCTGCCCTTCACCGATGCCGTCGAGGCGCGCCGCATGCCCATGGCGCGCGCGCGTCCGCTGGCCGAATGGCTGCAGGCATTGCGTGAACTGCTCGAGGCGGGCGGCCACTGGCAGCTGCTGGTGGACGACTTTGCTGGCGGCAAGGTCATCGGCGCGCTGTGGCTCGATGCCGGCGCGCACGGCGACGACGAAGAATTTCCCGGCGGCCGCCACACGCTGGCCGAGTTCACCGCCTGGGCCCGCGACGTGCTCGAAGACGCCAGCTTCGTGCCGCCCGCCGGCGACCAGGCGCCGCGCGTGGTCGTGCTGCCCCTGTACCAGCTGCTGGGCCGCGCGTTCGGCGCCGTGGTCATTCCGGGGTGCGACGACCGGCGCCTGCCCGCATCGCCCGAGCCGCCGGGCAACTGGAGCGCGGCGCAGCGCATGGAGCTCGGCCTGCCTCTGCGGGAAGTGCTCGAGGCCGCGCAGCGCGCCGCCTGGGCCGCGGCCTTGCGCAACCCGTGCTGCGAGCTGCTGTGGCGCGAGTCCGACGTCACCGGCGAGCCGGTCAGCCCGAGCCCGCTGGTGCAGGCGCTGCGGCTCGACCACCTCCTGACCCCTTCCGCCGACCCGCGCCTGCCGCGCGAGGTGCCCGTGCAGCCGACCGCCTGCCCGCAACCTTCGGGCGCGTTGCTGCCGCTGGAGAACATCTCCACCAGCGTGTACGAAGACCTGCGCCGCTGCCCGTATCGCTTCTTCGCGCTGCGCCAGCTCGGCCTGCGCAGCGCCGACGAGCTCGATGCCGAGGTGGACAAGCGCGACTTCGGCAACTGGCTGCACGCCGTGCTGGGCCACTTCCACGAGGCGCTGATCGAAACGCCGACCCAAGGCGCGCAAGAGCGCCTCGCGCTCATCGAGGCCGCCGCGCAGCGCGCCACGCGCGAGATGGCGCTGTCCGACGCCGAGTTCCTTCCCTTCGCCGCGGCATGGCCCGCGGTGCGCGACGGCTACCTCGGCTGGCTCACGGGCCACGAGGCGAACGGCGCCGTCTTCGTCGAGGCCGAACCCTGGAAGGAGCAGGCGCTGGGCAACCTGCGGCTGATCGGCCGGCTCGACCGCATCGACCGCATGCCCGACGGGCAGGCCTTCGTCATCGACTACAAGACCGAGTCGTCGTCGGTGACCAAGGAGCGCGTCAAGGACCCGACCGAAGACACGCAGCTCGCGTTCTACGCCGCGCTGGTGGCCGACGACACCTTGCGCGCGGCCTACGTGAACGTGGGCGAGAAGTCTTCCGGCACGCAGACCGTCGAGCAGCCCGCCGTGGTCGAGGCGCGCGACGCGCTGGTGGCCGGCATCATCGAAGACTTCTCGCGCATCGCGCAGGGCACGGCCTTGCCCCCGCTGGGCGAGGGCGCCGTGTGCGACTACTGCGCGGCACGCGGCCTGTGCCGCAAGGACTTCTGGGAACTCTCGAAATGAACGGCGCCGCCTATGAACACAACGGCCGCCACGTCGCGCGCGAGGCCTTCTACACCGTCGCCTGCGATCCGCGCCGCTCGGTGGCCGTCGAGGCCTGCGCCGGCGCGGGCAAGACCTGGATGCTGGTGTCGCGCATCCTGCGTGCCTTGCTGGAGGAGGGCGATTCCGCCTGCGAGCCGCACGAGATCCTGGCCATCACCTTCACCAAGAAGGCGGCTGGCGAAATGCGCGAGCGGCTCGACCAGTGGCTCGAAGATTTCGCGGAGCGCACGCCCGAAGAACTGGTGCGCGAGCTGGTGATTCGCGGTGTCGAACCGGCTGCCGCCGCCGCCGCGGTGCCGCGCCTGAAGGGCCTCTACCGGCGCTTGCTGGAAGGCGGCAGGCCCGTGCAGTTCCGCACCTTCCACGCCTGGTTCGCGGGCCTGCTGCGCAACGCGCCGCTCGCGGTGCTCCGTGAACTGGGCCTGCCTTCGAACTACGAACTGCTCGAAGACGATGCCGAAGCGCGCGGCCACACGTGGCGCCCGTTCTTCGAAGCCGTGACCGCCGACAGCGGCGCGCTGGCCGACTACTACGCCGTAGTCGCCACGCACGGCCGCTCGCAGACCGCCAAGGCCCTGGGCGAGGCGCTGTCCAAGCGCGTGGAGTTCTCGCTGGCGGACGCTGAAAACGCCGTGCAGCACTTCAGCGCGTTCTATCCTTCGCTCGAAGGGCTGCAAGAGCCGACCGACGCGCTGCGCGGCGAGCCGGTGCGCCGCCGCTGGCTGGACCGCGCCGCCGCGCTCGGGCGCGAGTCGAACAAGACGCCGCAGAAGGCCGCCGAAGCCATCATCGACGTGTTCGGCACGGGCGAGCCCGCGGCCGAATCGCTGCCGGCCGCGCTTGCGCTGTTGCGCAAGAGCTTCTTCGTCGCGACCGAAGACCGGCTCAACAAGAACCTGCAGAAGTTCCCGGCCGCCCAGGAGGCCGAGGCCGAGCTGCAGGTGCTGTGCGGCGCGCAGGCGCAGCACGCCGCCTGGCTTTACCAGCAGCGCATGACGCGCCTCACGCGCTTGCTGATCGCCGCCTTCGCAGACGTCAAGCGCGCCCACGGCTGGGTCGACATGAACGACGTCGAGCAGGCCGCGCAGCTGCTGCTGGGCCAGTCGGCGCTGTCGGGCTGGGTGCAGGAGCGGCTGGACGCACGCATCGCGCACCTGCTGATCGACGAGTTCCAGGACACCAACCCGCTGCAGTGGCAGGCGCTCTACGGCTGGCTCAGCGCCTACGTGGGCGCGGGCAGCAGCGCGCCGCGCGTGTTCATCGTGGGCGACCCGAAGCAGAGCATCTACCGCTTCCGGCGGGCTGAGCCGCAGGTGTTCATCGCCGCGAAGAAGTTCGTGCGTGAAGGCCTGGGCGGCGAGCTGCTGAACTGCGACCACACGCACCGCAACGCACGCGGCGTGGTCGGGCTGGTCAACACGGCCATGCTGGCCGCGCAGGACGCCGGCGAGTTCGACGGGTACCGCGCCCACACCACCGAGCGCGGCGACGAGGGCGAGCTGCTCAGGCTGCCGGCCATCGAGCGCGACGCACTCGGCGACAGCGCCGCCGCACCGGCCGACGACGGCATGCTGCACTGGCGCGACAGCCTGGTCACGCCGCGCGTGCTGCCCGAGGAGCAACTGCTGCAGAAAGAATGCGAGCAGGCCGCGCAATGGGTCGCGCAACGCATCGCCGACGGCACGCCGCCGCGGCAGATCATGGTGCTGGCGCGCCGCCGCAGCCGGCTCTCCGCCATGCAGGACGCGCTGCGCCAGCGCCACATTCCCGTGCAGCAGCCCGAGAAGAACGAGCTGTACGACGCGCCCGAGGTGCAGGACGTGGTCGCGCTGATCGACGCGCTGGTCTCTCCCGCGCACGACCTGTCGCTGGCGCGCGCGCTCAAGTCGCCCGTGTTCGGCATCGACGACGAGGCGCTCGTGCAGCTGGCGTTGCGCCAGCGTGAGCGCGGCATGGTCAGCTGGTTCGCGTTGGTGCAGAAAGACGAGAGCCTGCCGCCGGTGCTCATCGAAGCAGGCGTCAAGCTGAAGAAGTGGCAACGCTGGCTGATGACGCTGCCGCCGCACGATGCGCTCGACGCCATCTTTCACGACGGCGACCTGCTCGCCAGGTTCGGCGCGGCGGTGCCCGCCACGATGCGCCAGGGCGCGCTGGCCAACCTGCGCGGCGTGCTGACGGCGTCGCTCGACATCGACGGGGCGCGCTTCGTCACGCCCTACGCGCTGGTGCGCGCGCTGCGTGCCGGCGGCGTGCGCGCGCCGAACGTGGCCGCGCCCGACGCGGTGCAGCTGCTGACCGTGCACGGCGCCAAGGGCCTCGAAGCCAACACCGTGCTGATGCTCGACTGCGACGCCCCGCCGCCGCGCGCCCAGACCATGGGTGTGCTGGTCGAATGGAAGGGCAGTGACAGCGCGCCCACGCGCTTCGTGTTCCTCGCGAGCGAGAAGACGCCGCCGGCCTGCGCGGCCTCGCTGCTCGAGGAAGAGCAGCGCGCGCGGCACCGCGAGGAACTCAACGGCCTCTATGTGGCGACCACCCGGGCGCGCGAGCGACTGGTGCTGTCGTCGGTGCGGCCCGCGCGCGCGAACGAAGGCAGCTGGTGGGCGCGGCTGGAGCCGCTGTGCGAACCCACCGAGGCCGACGAGCCGTTGGTCGCATTGCCGACGGAAGCCGGCGCCGCCACGTTCACGATGAAGCAGATGCCCGCGGCGCCCGTGGCCGTGTCCGATGCGCCAGCGGCGACTGCGAAGAAAGCCGTCGACACCACCGTCGATGCGCGCGCCGCGGCCTTCGGCCAGGCCATGCACCGGCTGCTCGAATGGGCCGTGCCCGGCGAGGCGCTGCCGGCGGCGCACGTGCGCGCCGCGGCCCGCGAGTTCATGCTCGACGCCCAGCAGGCACGCGGTGCCGCGGCGCTGGCCCAGCGCATCCGCGCGGGCGAGGGCGCCTGGGTGTGGGACGATCGCAGGGTCGACTGGCATGGCAACGAAGTCACGCTGGTGCATGAAGGAGAAACCCTGCGCATCGACCGCCTGGTGCGCGAGCGCGACGGCGGCGCCTGGTGGATCCTCGACTACAAATCCGCGGCGCGCCCCGAACGGGATGCCGCGCTGATCGCACAGATGCAGCGCTACCGCGCCGCAGTGCAACATGCCTACCCCGGTGCCACGGTGCGCGTCGCGTTCCTGACCGGGCAGGGCGAACTGGTAAATCTTGAATGACTGTTTCCCCTACCGTTGCCGTGATCGGCGGCGGACCCGCCGGCCTCATGGCGGCCGAAGTACTGGGCGCCTCCGGCGCGCAGGTGCATGTGTACGACGCGATGCCCTCGGTGGGCCGCAAGTTCCTGCTGGCCGGGCGCGGCGGGTTGAACCTCACGCACTCCGAGCCCTTCGATGTGTTCATGAGCCGCTTCGGCGAGCGGCGCGCCCAGCTGGAGCCGATGCTCGCGCAGCTGGGCCCGCAGCAGGTGCGCGACTGGGCCGCCGGCCTGGGCGTGGAAACCTTCGTTGGCACCTCGGGGCGTGTGTTTCCGACCGACATGAAGGCCGCGCCGCTGCTGCGTGCCTGGCTGCAGCGGCTGCGCGCGGCCGGGGTGCAATTTCACATGCGTCATCGCTGGCAGGGCGACGGCACGCTGGACCTGGGCGCGCTGCGCTTCGCGACGCCGGCTGGCGAGGTCATGGCCAAGGCCGATGCCGTGGTGCTGGCGCTGGGCGGCGCGAGCTGGGCGCGGCTGGGCTCCGATGGCGCCTGGGCGCCCTGGCTGCAAGCCCAGGGCGTGGACGTGGCGCCGCTGCTGGCCGCCAATTCAGGCTTCGACGGCGCGGGCTGGAGCGAGCATTTCTCCAGCCGCTTCGCCGGGCAACCTTTCAAGTCGGTCGCCGTTTTGTTCACCGACAGCCAGGGCCGGCACTTTGCGCGCAAGGGCGAGTTCGTGGCCACGGCGACGGGCATCGAAGGCAGCCTGATCTATGCCGCGTCGGCGCTGCTGCGCGACGAGATCGCCGCGAACGGCAGCGCCACGCTGCTGCTCGACCTCCTGCCCGACCGCAGCGCCGAACAGGTGCTGGCCGCGGTGACGCATCCGCGCGGTGCCCGTTCCTTGAGCAGCCACCTGAAGAGCCGGCTCGGGCTCGAAGGCATCAAGGCCGGCGTCCTGCACGAAGCCCTGGGCCGCGAGGCGATGCAGGACGCCGCGCAGCTGGCCGCCACGATCAAGGCCGTGCCGCTGAAGCTGGTCGCCACGCGGCCGGTCGACGAAGCCATCAGCACGGCCGGCGGCGTGCGTTTCGACGCGCTCGATGCCCGGCTCATGGCCAACGCGCTGCCGGGCGTGTTCGTGGCGGGAGAAATGCTGGATTGGGAAGCGCCGACCGGCGGCTACCTGCTCACGGCGTCGATGGCCAGCGGTGCCGCGGCGGCGCGCGGTGCCATGCAGCAACTGGGACTTTGACGTTTAGGCGCTTTCGCGCGGGTCGTTGATCCGCTGAAACCGTCGCCTACGGCGAAGAAGGACGCGCCGAGCCTGAATCTTGATGCGCCGTGGGCACCGTGGACGAGATGGCGCGTCCCACCATGTGCTCGGCCAGCGTGTCGTACAGCGGGCGGCTGATCATCCGGGAGACCAGGCTGGCCAGCATGGCGGCGGCCATCAGGCTCAGCACCATCGAATGGCCGTCGACCATCTCCATCACGATGATGAAGGCGGTCAGCGGCGCCTGGGTCACGGCCGCCAGGAAGCCGGCCATGCCCATCGCGATGAGCGCCGGCCCCAGGTCGCTGCTGGCCAGCCGGGCGACGAGGTCGCCGATGCCCGCGCCGATCGACAGCGAAGGCGCGAAAATGCCGCCCGGCACCCCGCACCAGGCCGTGAGCCATGTGGCGACGAACTTCAGCAAGGTGTACAGCGGCGTGAGTTCGTCGTGCCCCTGCAGCATCTGCTTGACCGCCTCGGAGCCCGCGCCGAAGGTGACGCCGCCCGTTACCAGGCCGATGACCGCTACCGCCAGCCCGCCGACGGCCGCGAAGCGCACCGGAAACCGCGCCCGCCAGCGGTTGAAGCGCCCGGGCGTGCCGGTCAGCGAGGCGATCAGCAGCCGCGCGAACAGGCCGCCGGCCGCGCCGCTCAGCAGCGTGACCAGCAGGCCGGGGCCCAGGGCGTCCCAGCCCAGCCGGGGTACGCGGATCACGCCGAAATAGCTGGCATTGCCGAAGGCCGACACCGCCACCAGGCCGGCCAGCACGATGGCTGTGATGATCAGGCCGCTGGAACGCGCCTCCAGCCGGCCCGACAGTTCCTCGATGGCGAAGACCACGCCCGCCAGCGGCGCATTGAACGCGGCCGCGATGCCAGCGGCCCCGCCGGCCACCAGCAGCGCACGCGCGTCGATGGTGGTGCCGGGCGAGAGCCAGCGCCTCGCGTGCTGCATCACGCCGGCCGCCACCTGCACCGAAGGGCCTTCGCGCCCGATCGACAGGCCGGCCGCGAAACCGGCCGCGCCCAGCCCGATCTTGGCGAGCGTGAGCCGCAGCGAGGCGAACATGAAACGCCGTTCTTCGGGCAGCTCGGGGTGCAGCGCCGCCTTGATCTGCGGAATGCCCGAACCGCCCGCGCCAGGAAAGAAGCGCAGCGTCGCCCAGACGATGCCGGCTGTGATCAGCGGCGTCGTCAGCAGCACGGCCCAGGGCCAGGCACGGTAGAAACGATGGAACTGGCCGAAGACCCAGTCGCTGGCGTAAGTGAAGCCGACAACGAAAATGCCGGCCGCGATGGCGTAGCCGAGCACGATGGCGCGGTCGAGCCAGACGCGGCCGCCGCGCAGCTCGGCGCGCAGGTGTTCGAGGAAATCCGGCTCTCGGTTCATACCGCGGCCAGTTTACGCAGGCACCGGAGCGATGCCGCCTTGAAGTTCATGGCGGGTTCGATGGAGACTGGAGAGGAGGGGCTTTGCGAGCCCCTGGAGGCGCGCAAGTTGCAGGGAACTTGCGGCTTTTCTGATGTTAGGTTGACGAGCCTTACCCCTGGCACTGACTACGCAGTTAGGGCTGCTTGGTTCCCCACCTGACCCGGTTGGCCACTTCACCATGCAGGGAGGCCCGTCAGCCTGCATTCTAACCACGAGACTTCGGCCATTCCGTCGCGCCGGGCCAACCCCCTGCGCCGAGGCGGGACAAGCGCGCAGGACGGTCGCGCATCGTCTGCAAGGAAAAGAAAAAAACGAAAAAGGAAAGGGTTTGCGTTTGTTGCCGCGCGGGCCGGAAGGGTGTCCCGTGCCTTTTAGAATGCCCGCAATGTCCTATCTCGTGCTCGCCCGCAAGTTCCGCCCGAAAACCTTCGCCGAGATGGTCGGCCAGGGGCACGTGGTGCAGGCGCTCGAGAACGCGTTGACCACGCAGCGCCTGCATCACGCCTACCTGTTCACCGGCACGCGGGGCGTGGGCAAGACCACCGTGTCGCGCATCCTGGCCAAGTCGCTCAATTGCCAGGGGCCGGACGGGCAGGGCGGCATCACCGCCACGCCCTGCGGTGTCTGCCAGGCCTGCCGCGACATCGACTCGGGCCGCTTCGTGGACTACACCGAGCTCGACGCGGCCTCCAACCGCGGCGTGGACGAGGTCCAGTCGCTGCTCGAGCAAGCCGTCTACAAGCCGGTGCAAGGGCGCTTCAAAGTCTTCATGATCGACGAAGTGCACATGCTCACGAACACCGCGTTCAACGCGATGCTCAAGACGCTCGAGGAGCCGCCCGAGTACCTCAAGTTCGTGCTGGCCACCACCGATCCGCAGAAGGTGCCGGTCACGGTGCTGTCGCGCTGCCTGCAGTTCAACCTGCGGCCGATGGCGCCCGAGACGGTGCTCGAACACCTCACCAGCGTGCTGCAGACCGAACAGGTGCCGGCCGAGCAGCAGGCGCTGCGCCTGCTGGCGCGCGCGGCGCGCGGCTCGATGCGCGATGCGTTGTCGCTCACCGACCAAGCCATCGCCTTCGGCAACGGCGAGCTGCTCGAAACGGGTGTGCGCCAGATGCTCGGCAGCGTCGACCGCGGCCATGTGTTCAAGCTGATCGAGGCGCTGGCGCAGGGCGACGGCAAGACGGTGGTCGAGACCTCGGAGGCGCTGCGCGTCGACGGCATGTCTGCAGCCTCCACGCTGGAAGAAATGACGGCGGTGCTGCAGGCCATGGCCGTGCTGCAGGCCGTGCCCTCGCGGGCGGAGTCGGCCGATTCGGCCACCGACCCCGACGCGGCCGACACGGCCCGGCTCGCCACGCTGATGCCGGCCGACGAAACGCAATTGCTCTACAGCCTCTGCCTGCACGGCCGCGGCGAGCTGGGCCTGGCGCCCGACGAGTACGCGGCGCTGACCATGGTGCTGCTGCGGCTGCTGGCCTTCAAACCCTCCAACGCGGCTGCTGCGACGGCCTCCACGGAAAAAAAAACTCTGAATGAAGCTGCGGCCGCTGCGCCGCGAGCGCCGGTGGCCGCTCCCGCACCAGCGCCGGTGGCCGTAACGCCGAAGCCGCCTGTGCAGGCCCCTGCAGCAGTCGCTCCCGCACCCGTTGCACCTGCCGCGCCGGTCGCACCCATCGCATCCGCTGCGCCCTCCGCACCGACGCCTCCCCTCAACCAGGCCCCCGCCGGCCAACGCCTCGCAGTCGTCGACGAGCCACGCCACGCCGACCCCCGCCCGACCCCCACGGACAGTACCTCCGCCAAGGTCGTCGGCGTCCCGATTCGCGTGCAACCGCCGCCGGGCGCGCGTGACGAGCCTCATGCCCAGGGGCAGCGCGCGCCTTTCGTTCCCATTCCCCCCAGCGAAGACGGCGACTTCTGGTACGCCACGGTCACGCAGCTGGTCGCGTCCGAAGCCATCGCGGCGCTGGCGCGCGAACTCGCGCTGCAGTCGCAGCTGGTGGGGCGCGACACCGACCAGTGGATGCTGCGCATCGAGCGCGAAACGCTCAACCAGCCCTCCAGCCGCGAAAAGCTGACGGCGGCGCTGAACAACATCGGCCACGACGTCAAGCTGTCCATCGAGATCGGCAGCGTGGTCGACAGCCCCGCGCGGCGCAACAAGCACGCGGCCGAAGAGCGCCAGCGCGTGGCCGAGGACGCCATCCTGAGCGACCCCGAAGTGCAGGCGCTGATGCGCGACTTCGATGCGAAGATCGTTCCCGGCACGCTGAAGCCGGTCTGAGCGCAGGTCGCTCCAGCCTCTCTTATCCTTCCCCCGTTTTTCAACCCATCTCAACCGATCAGGACCACACGATGTTCAACAAAGGACAACTCGCCGGCCTCATGAAGCAGGCGCAGGCAATGCAGGACAACCTCAAGAAGGCCCAGGAAGAACTGGCGCACATCGAGGTCGAAGGCGAGTCCGGCGCCGGCCTCGTCAAGGTCGTCATGACCTGCAAGCACGACGTCAAGCGCATCACCATCGACCCCAGCCTGCTGGCCGACGACAAGGACATGCTCGAAGACCTCGTGGCCGCCGCCTTCAACGCCGCCGTGCGCAAGGCCGAGGAAACCAGCGAGCAGAAGATGGGCAAGCTCACGGCCGGCATGCCCGGCCTGCCGCCCGGCATGAAGCTCCCGTTCTAAGCGCTGCATGGCAGACGCGAGTTCGCTCGACGCCCTGGTCGATGCGCTGCGCCGCCTGCCGGGCGTCGGCGTCAAGTCGGCCTCGCGCATGGCATTCCACCTGCTGCAGCACGACCGCGACGGCGCGCAGCTGCTCGCGCGCGCATTGCAGCAGGCCGCGGGCAACGTGCGGCATTGCCAGCTCTGCAACACCTTCACCGAAGCGCCCATCTGCAATGTCTGCATGGACTCGCGGCGCGACGGCACCAAGCTCTGCGTGGTCGAGACGCCGGCCGACCAGGCCGCGCTGGAGCGCACGGGCGCCTTCCGCGGCTACTACTTCGTGCTCATGGGCAAGCTCAGCCCGCTCGACGGCATCGGGCCCAACGACATCGGCCTGCAGAAGCTGTTCGACCGCGCACGCGACGGCACGGTCAGCGAGGTGATCCTGGCCACCAATTTCACCGCCGAGGGCGAAGCCACCGCGCACGTGATCGGCGAGGCGCTCAAGCAGCACGGCCTCACCGTGACGCGGCTCGCGCGCGGCGTGCCCGCGGGCAGCGAGCTCGAGTACGTCGACCTCGGCACCATCGCGCACGCGCTGGTCGACCGCAGGTAGGCCGCGGCCGGGCCACGACCAAGCCAACTGCACCCCATGACCTTCTCATTGCTCACCGTCGCCTACTGGTGCGTGTTCGTCGCCTGCGGCCTGCCGTACCTCTCGGCGTGGATCGCCAAGGCGGGCAGCTTCGGCCCGCGCGACAACCAGCATCCGCGCGACTGGGCCGCCAGGCAGAGCGGCTGGCGCGCACGCGCCAACAGTGCGCAAGCGAACAGTTTCGAAGGCCTGCCTTTCTTCATCGGCGCGGTCCTCATCGCGCACCAGCTTGGCGCGGCGCAGTCGCGCCTCGACATGCTGGCTGTGGCCTACGTGGTGCTGCGCGCGATCTACATCGCGCTGTACATCAAGGGTGTCGGCAGCGCGCGCAGCGCGGTCTGGGCACTCGCATTCCTGGTGAACATCGCGATACTTTTCCTGGCGCGCTGACGCCGGGGCGAAGGCTTCGCGGCGAGGCCTTCATGCTTACGTGAAAACCCGCACGGGATGACCCCGATGCCGTGGCGTGGTGCGGCCCCTAAGCTCGATTCAGTCCACAGGAATCACAGAGCCCACAGGCACAGCTTCAGGCCACGTCAAAGGCCCCGTTACAGGCCACGTTACAGGCACCGTTCATGCTCCATCGCCGCGCCCTCATTTCAGCCTCCGCCATCGCCGCCGCAACCATCGCGTTGCCGCGTGTCTTTGCGCAGCAGGCGAAGCTGGAGAAGACCAGGATCTCCATCGCGGTCGGCGGCAAGGCGGCGTTCTACTACCTGCCGCTCACCATTTCGGAGCAGCTCGGCTACTTCAAGGCCGAAGGGCTCGACGTCGAGATTTCCGACTTCGCCGGCGGCGCGCGCGCCCTGCAGGCGGTGGTGGGTGGCTCGGCCGACGTGTGCTCGGGCGCGTACGAGCACACCATCAACCTGCAGGCCAAGAACCAGATCTTCCAGGCCTTCGTGCTGCAGGGCCGCGCACCGCAGATCGCCGTGGGCGTGTCGACCAAGAACATGGCCGGCTATACCGGCATCCAGGACCTGAAGGGCAAGAAGATCGGCGTCTCGGCACCGGGCTCGTCGACCAACATGGTCGCCAACCTGGTGCTCTCGCGCGGCGGGTTGAAGGCCAGCGACGTGAGCTTCATCGGCGTGGGCGTGGCCGCGGGCGCGCTCACTGCGCTGCGCTCAGGGCAGATCGACGCCATCAGCAACACCGACCCGGTGATGACCATGCTAGAGCAGAAGGGCGACGTGAAGATCATCAGCGACACGCGCACCCTCAAGGGCACGCAGCAGGTGTTCGGCGGCACGATGCCCGCGGCCTGCCTGTACGCCTCGGCCGATTTCATCCAGAAGAACCCCAACACCTGCCAGGCGCTGGCCAATGCCATCGTGCACGGCCTGAAATGGCTGCAGACGGCTGGGCCCGGCGACATCATCAAGACGGTGCCCGAGACCTACCTGCTCGGCGACCGCGCGCTGTACCTGGCGTCTTTCGACAAGGTGCGCGAATCGATCGCCACCGACGGCCTGGTGCCGGCCGACGGCCCCAAGACCGCGCTCACCGCCATTGCCAGCTTCGACACCAGCGTGAAGGCCGACAAGATCGACCTCGCCAAGACCTACACCAACGATTTTGCTAGGCGCGCGAAAGACAGGTTCAAAGCCTGATTCCGAACGTCCCCGCGACCCGGCCTTGGCCGGGTTTTTTCTTCCTCCCGCGACGATGCACGACCACGCTCTCGAACTCCTGGACATCAGCTGCACCTTCCACTCGAAGGACGACCCCGGCCAGCGCTACACGGCGGTGGCCGACACCACGCTGCGCATCAAGGCGGGCGAGTTCGTCTCGGTGGTGGGGCCCACGGGCTGCGGCAAGTCGACCTTGCTGAACGTGGGCGCTGGCCTGCTGGCGCCTTCGTCGGGCAGCGTGAAGGTGTTCGGCAAGACGCTCGACGGCGTGAATGCGCGCGCGGGCTACATGTTTCAGACCGAGGCACTGATGCCGTGGCGCAGCGCCATCGACAACGTGATGGTGGGCCTGCAGTACCGCGGCGTGCCCGATGCCGATGCGCGCGCGCTGGCCCAGGCGTGGCTCTCGCGCGTGGGGCTCTCGGGCTTCGGCGACCGCTACCCGCACCAGCTCTCGGGCGGCATGCGCAAGCGCGTGGCGTTGGCGCAGACGCTGGTGCTCGACCCCGACATCATCCTCATGGACGAGCCCTTCAGCGCACTCGACATCCAGACGCGCCAGCTGATGGAAAACGAGGTGCTCGAACTCTGGAGCGCGCCGAGCGAAGGCCGCCGGGCCGCCCCAAGGGCGGAGCCTACCCCCTCGGGGAGCGAGCGCGCAGCGCCCGGGGGCTCACAAGGTCGCAAGGCCGTGCTTTTCATCACGCACGACCTCGACGAGGCCATTGCCATGAGCGACCGCGTGGTGGTGCTGTCGGCCGGGCCGGCCACGCACCCCATTGGCGAGTTCGCCATCGACCTGGCGCGCCCGCGCGACGTGGCCGAGGTGCGCACGCAGCCGCGCTTCGTCGAGCTGCACACGCAGATCTGGGAGGTGCTGCGCGACGAGGTGCTCAAGGGCTACGCGCAGCAACTCCGGAAGGCCGCGTGATGAGCCGCCCTGGCCGCTTGGGTCTGAACGAGCGCAACGCGCGCTTCTGGCAACTGGCGTTGCTGGTGGTCATTCTGGTGGCGTGGCACGTGGCTTCGCGCAACCAGCAGTTCGCCTTCTTCCTCGGCGAACCCATCCAGGTGGCGGGGCGCATCTGGAGCTGGTTCCTGCCGTTCGAGGTGCCGGCCAACGCGCTCTTTCCCGAAGGGCTGAAGGGCAACGCCGACATCTACCTGCACCTGGGCACCACGCTGCTGGAAACGGTGCTGGCCTTCGGCATCGGCACGGTGATGGGACTGGCCTGCGGGCTGTGGCTGGCGCTGGCGCCCACGGCCAGCCTCATCCTCGACCCCTACATCAAGGCCGCCAACTCGATGCCGCGCGTGATCCTGGCGCCCATCTTCGCGCTGTGGTTCGGCCTGGGCATCTGGAGCAAAGTGGCGCTGGCGGTCACGCTGGTGTTCTTCATCGTGTTCTTCAACGTGTACCAGGGCGTGCGCGAGGTCAGCCCGGTGGTGCTGGCCAACGCGAAGATGCTGGGCGCCAACCAGCGCCAGCTGCTGCGCACCGTGTACCTGCCGAGCGCCACCAGCTGGGTGTTCTCCAGCCTGCACACCTCGGTGGGGCTGGCCTTCGTGGGGGCGGTGGTGGGCGAGTACCTGGGGTCGGCGCGCGGCGTGGGCTACCTCATTCTCCAGGCCGAGGGCACCTTCGACGTGAACACCGTGTTCGCCGGCATCGTGGTGCTCACGGCCTTCGCGCTGGTGCTCGACGGCATCGTGGGGCTGGTCGAGAAGCGCCTCATGAAGTGGCAACCCCGCACCGGCGAGACAGAGAAGCTGTAGCGCGCCCGGCCGCCGTGGCCCGGCGCTTGCGTGCGATGATCCCGCGCGGCGACCAGAGCGCCGCAACGAATCCACAGGGGTAAACAATGAGCCAGGACCACAAGCGGGCCACGACCTTGCGTTCGCGCGACCAGGCGGCCAGGGTGTCGAACGAGGAGCTGTTCTTCGACCTGGTCTACGCGTTCTCGGTCACGCAGCTCTCGCACTATCTTCTGGACCACCTCACGCTGCTGGGCGCGCTGCAGACGCTGGTGATGTGGTTCGCGGTATGGCTAGGCTGGCAGTACACGGCCTGGACCACCAACTGGTTCAACCCCGGCACGCTGCGCATCCGCGGCGTGCTGTTCGCGATCATGCTGCTGGCCATGGTGATGGCCTCGGCGCTGCCCGGCGCCTTCGGCGAGCGCGGGCTGGTGTTTGCGCTGTGCTTCGTGGGCATCCAGGCGGGGCGCACCTTGTGCATGCTGATTGCCATCGGCCCCAACGACCCGCTCACGCCCAACTTTCGGCGCCTGCTGGCGTGGAACTGCGTGGCCGGCGCGTTCTGGATCGCGGGCGGTTTCGCCGACGGGTCGCTGCGGCTCGCGCTGTGGTTCGGCGGCGTGCTGTGCGAGTACATCGCGCCGATGATCGGGCTGCGCTTTCCGGGCCTGGGGCGCTCGTCGACCAGCGACTGGACCGTGGACGGCGGCCACCTCGCCGAGCGCTGCCAGCTGTTCGTGATCGTCGCGCTGGGCGAGTCGGTGCTGGCCACCGGCATCGCCTTCGGGCACCACGCCGAGTGGCATGCCGCAGACCTGTTCGCGCTGCTGGTCGGTTTCGCGGGCAGCCTGGCGATGTGGTGGATGTACTTCGACACCAGCGCCAAGGAGGCATCGCATGTCATCGAGCATTCGAGCGACCCGGGCGGCATCGGCGCCAAGTTCCACTACACGCACGTCATCCTGGTGGCCGGCATCATCGTGTGCGCCGTGGCCGACGAGCTGACCATCGGCGAGGGCGGGCATCACGCCGAGCTCAAGTACCTGGGCGCGCTCATCGGCGGGCCGGCGCTCTACCTGTTCGGCAATGCGCTGTTCAAGCGCGTGGTGCGCGGCTTCACGCCGCAGTCGCACCTGTACGGGCTGGGGCTGCTGGCCGTGCTGGCGGTGTACGTGGTGTTCGTGTCGCACCTGACGGTGATGGCGGTGGGCACGCTGACCACGCTCATCATGATCGCCGTGGCCGCGCTCGAAGCGGTGGTTCGGCGCAGGGCGCTGGCCGCGCAGGCGCACTGACACCGCAGGGGTGTCGGCGCCCGGTGCCTCGGCGCTTCTTTTTTAGCGCTTCTTTTTAGCCGGCGTGCCGCCGCGCTTCTCGCGCACGACCTGCTGCTTGCTGCTCGCGGGCACCTTGGCCACGTTGGCGCCGCGTGGCGCCGCCGCCTTCACGGGTGCGCTGCCGCGGCGCGCCGGGGCGGCCGCCATCGTGTGCACGACCGGGCGCACGCCGGTGCCCACGCGCGCGGCCACGCTCGCGCGGATCGGCAGGTACACCACCACGCTGTAGCCGCGCTTGAACGCATGGTTCTGCTGCACGTCGTTCCACTCGGCCACGGCCGCCGGCTTGAGGTTGTAGCGCCGCGCGATGCTGGCCACGTTGTCCGCGCGGCCGGCCTTCACCGTGGTGCGGCGCGTGACGATCTCGGGCTGGAAGCTCAGGTGGCCCTCGTCGGCCACCACGGCGGCCACGTCTTCCTTCACGCGCGCGCCGCGCGGCACGATGAGCGTGGAGCCGGCCTTGATGAGCATGCGCGGCGGCACGCTGTTCAGCGCGCGCAGGTCGGCCTCGCTCATGCCCGAGCGCTGGGCCGCGTCGGCCACGGTCATGGTGGTGGGCACCACCCAGGCCGTCCAGCTGGCGTACTGGCCCTGGGTGTAGGCGTCGAAGTTGCGCTGGAACACGGCCGCGTTGTCCCACGGCAGCAGGATTTGCGGGGTGCCCGCGGCGAGCAGCACCGGCTTGTGGCCGGCGGGGTTCAGCGCGCGAAAGTCGTCCAGCCGCACGTCGGCCAGCTTGGCCGCCAGCTCCACGTCGAGGTCGCGCGTGAGCGTCACGGTCTGGAAGTACGGGTGGTTGGCAATCACCGGCAGCTCGGCGTTGAACGCCTGCGGGTTCGCCACGATGTTCTTCACGGCCTGCAGCTTGGGCACGTACATGCGCGTTTCGGCCGGCATGGTGAGGTCGCTGTAGGTGGTGGGCAGGCCCAGGCGCTGGTTCTTGGCGATGGCGCGGCTCACGCTGCCTTCGCCCCAGTTGTAGGCGGCCAGGGCGAGCTGCCAGTCGCCGAACATGCCGTAGAGCTTCTGCAGGTAGTCGAGCGCGGCGCGGGTGGAGGCCACCACGTCGCGGCGGTCGTCGCGGAAGATGTTCTGCTTCAGGTCGAAGTCGGTGCCGGTGGCCGGCATGAACTGCCACATGCCCGCCGCACGCGCGCTGGACACGGCCTGCGGGTTGAAGGCGCTCTCGATGTAGGGCAGCAGCGCCAGCTCGGTGGGCATGTTGCGGCGCTCGAGCTCCTCGACGATGTGGAAGATGTACTTGTCCGAGCGCGCGGTCATGCGCTGGATGTAGTCGGGCCGGCTGGCGTACCACTGCTCGCGGTCGCGCACCAGGTCGCTGTCGAGGTTGGGCATCTTGAAGCCGCGGCGGATGCGGTCCCACATGTCCACCGGCGGCGCCAGCGTGACCACGCTCTGCGATTGCGCCTGGCCGTTGGCCAGGGGAGAAAGCGCGCTGCGGGGATAGACCGGTGCCGCGCTGCCGGTGCCGCCGGCGGAGGGGTTGGAAGAAGAGGAGGGTGCGGAGCCGTTGTTCGTGCCCGCGCAGCCCGCAAGCACCAGTGAACCTGCGAGGCAGGTGGCAGCAAAGAATTTCATCGGAAGTCGTTTTTCCATTGGCGCAGTGCGGCGAACACGTCGGCTTCGGCTGCGTCGGCAGCCAGCTCGGCGTGGGCACGCACCGCTCTAAGGACAGTGGCTTCGCGGCTGCGAAGAAAGGGGTTGATCTGGCGTTCGGTGGCCAGGTGCGAGGGCAGCGTGGGCCGCCCTTGCGCGCGCAGGCTTTCGCAGTGCGCGTTGTAGTGACTCAGTTCGGTGTTGCCCGGTTCCACGGCGAGGGCGAAACGCAGGTTAGAAAGTGTGTATTCATGGGCGCAGCACACCTGCGTGTCGCCGGGCAGCGCGGCCAGCGCGTCCAGCGAATGGAGCATCTGCGCGGGCGTGCCCTCGAACAGCCGGCCGCAGCCGCCGGAGAACAGCGTGTCGCCGCAGAAGAGCAACGGCGCCTGGGAGGGCGCCGTTGGTGAATCTGGAAGGGCATGCAAAGAGGGCAGCGCCGGCAGGAAGTACGCGATGTGCCCGGCCGTGTGGCCCGGCACGTCGATCACCTGGAAGCGCAGGCCCCCGGCAAGCTCGAACACGCCGGGCATCTCGGCCACGTCGCCCTGCGCCATTGGGGTGAAGGGCTCGGGGATGCGTTCGGTCGCGGGGCCCCACACCGGCGCGCCGGTGGCCGCGTGCAAGGCGGGCACGCCGCCCGTGTGATCGGCGTGGTGGTGCGTGACTAGAATCGCGGCGAGCTGCAGCTTGTGGCGCGCCAGCGCGTCGAACACCGGTTGGGCATCGCCCGGATCCACCACGATGGCGTGGGACCCGTCGTGCAGCATCCAGATGTAGTTGTCGGCGAAGGCGGGCAGCGGAACAAGGGTCATGAGCGGTCAAATTATAGGTTTGCATGATTGGTTCGCGACCCCCCCGGGGCGCTACCTGCTGGCTTGGGAGCAGGCCCAGTTCGACCAGGCGGTGGCCGACGTGTTCGGCTACCACGCATTGCAGCTGGGCGCGGCCGAGGTCGATGCCCTGCGCACCAACCGCATGCCGCACCGCTGGCTGGCGCTCGACGACCCGGCCCGCCGCGGCAAGGCTACGCTGCTGACCGACTTCGCGGCGCTGCCCTTCGCGGCCAACAGCCTCGACCTGGTGGTGCTGCCGCACGCGCTGGAGCTCAGCCCCGACCCGCATGCCACGCTGCGCGAGGTCGAGCGGGTGCTGGTGCCCGAGGGCCGCGTGGTGATCTGCGGGCTCAACCCGGCCAGCCTGTGGGGCATGCGGCAGCGCCGCGCGCACCTCTACCGCAAGCTGGGCGTCGGCGATCTCTACCTGCCCGAGGGCGGGGAGTTCATCGGCTACTGGCGCATGCGCGACTGGCTGCGGCTGTTGAGCTTCGAGGTCGAGTCGGGCCGTTTCGGCATCTACCGGCCGGCCGTGCGCAGCGAGGCCTGGCTGGAGCGCGCGCGCTGGATGGACGCCGCGGGCGAGCGCTGGTGGCCGATCTTCGGTGCCGCCTACTTCCTGGTGGCGGTGAAGCGCGTGCGCGGCATGCGCCTGCTGAGCGCCGACTGGCGGCGTGCCGGTGCGCGCGCCACGGCGCCCGTGCCCATCGCGGGCAAGGTGCACCGGCAGGACGCTGGCAAGAATTGAAAATGAACGAACGAATGAACAAGGAAAAATCAGTTTGAACGAAGTCGTGATCTACACCGACGGTGCATGCAAGGGCAACCCGGGCCCCGGGGGCTGGGGCGCGTGGCTGAAGTCCGGCGCCACCGAGAAGGACCTGTTCGGCGGTGAACTCAACACCACCAACAACCGCATGGAGCTCACCGCCGTCATCGAAGGCCTGGCCGCGCTCAAGCGGCCGTGCAAGGTGCTGCTGTACCTCGACAGCCAGTACGTGCGCAAGGGCATCACCGAGTGGATCCGCGGCTGGAAGGCCAAGGGCTGGATGACCGCCAGCAAGCAGCCCGTGAAGAACGTCGAGCTCTGGCAGCGGCTGGACAAGCTGGTGGCCGAGGGTGGCCACCAGATCGAGTGGCGCTGGGTGAAGGGCCACTCGGGCGACCCCGGCAACGAGCGCGCCGACATGCTGGCCAACAAGGGCGTGGACAAGGCGCTGGGGCGCATCTGATCCCTCTGCGATGCGCTCCCGCCGCGCATCCGTCTCAGGGTCGGGCCCCTGCGCAAAGGGCATGGTTGTTGCTAGAGTGGGTTGAGCGTGGCGCCGTCGGCAGCAACCGGGGCGCCACCGGCCAGTTACCGCCTCGCGGCCACTCACTCCCTCGCAGCATGAACCTCGACTACACCACCGACGCGGTCGACCCCAGCCAGCGCTTCGACTACTGGAGCGACGTGGTCTGCAGGCACTTCATTCCCGCAAAGAGCCTGGTGCCCGACCGCGCCCATTTCAATGCGCGCTTCCAGGTGCGCTCGCTGGGCAGCCTCACGCTCGCCGAAATGTCGTCCCCGCGCTGCCTGTGGGAGCGCGATGCCCAGTGCCTGCGCAGCGGCCCCAACGAAGACTTCATGCTGGGGCTGATGGTTTCGGGCCAGGGCGTGCTGTCGCAGTCGGGCCGCAGCGTGGTGCAGCGCAACGGCGACATCGTGCTGTACGACGCGGCGCGCCCCTTCACCTTCGACCTCGCGCCCGAGTCGGCGCTGCTGGTGCGCATTCCGCGCATGCAGCTGCTGTGCCGCGTGCCCGAGGCGCA
This sequence comes from Variovorax sp. J22G73, assembly GCF_030317035.1. Lineage (GTDB taxonomy): Bacteria > Pseudomonadota > Gammaproteobacteria > Burkholderiales > Burkholderiaceae_C > Variovorax. Next base: position 569,551 of record NZ_JASZYK010000002.1, on the reverse strand, counting down.
CCACCTCACGGCCATGCACCTGGCCGAGGGCCACCCGGTGGCGCGGCTGCTGGGCACCATGATCCGCGAGGCCGCGGTGCTCGAGCTGTCGGGGCTCGACGGCATGCAGGCCAGCCTGGCCAGCTCGCTGCTCGACATGCTCTCCACCGTGCTGCAGGTGCAGGCCGCGGGCACCGACGCAGCGCGCTCCGGCCACAGCGCGCTGTTCCAGAAAACGCGCGACTACATCGCCGCGCACCTGGACGACTGCGAGCTCGACGTCGAGCAGATCGCCCGCGCGCAGAACGTCTCGGCCCGTACCCTGGCGCGCGTGTTCGCCGAGCAGGGCACCACGCCGATCCAGTGGCTCTGGAAGCAGCGGCTCGAGGCCAGCCACCGCGCGCTGATGGAAGGGCGCGTGCGGCAGGTGACGCAGGCGGCGTTCCAGCACGGCTTCAGCGACATGTCGCACTTCTGCCGCGTCTTCAAGAAGGCCTACGGCGTGACGCCGCAGACGCTGCTGCGCCGGCACTGAGCCCACACGGTCGTTGCCGGGCTGGCGGTTCCAGTCCATTGCATTGGCGCTGGCAGCCAAGCCCTTGCTGCCGTCGCTCCCTATCGTGAAGCCAACACTTCACGCATGGAGACGACGATGCAAACCCCACCGCCCGCAGGGCACGTCGATGTCACAGCGCTGGCCCGCTGCGCCGCACTCGACCTGAGCCCTGAACGCCTCGCGGCCGTCGAGGCGATCCTGTCCGCCTGGATTCCGGCGGCCAACGAGCTGAGCCGCAAGATGAGCGAGGCCGCGCACCAGGCGCTCATGCCGGTGACCGTGTTCACGCAAGCTCACGAAGCGCCGGAGGGCGGCGAATGAGCGACGTGCTCGAACTCACGCTCTCGCAGGCGGCGCGGCTGGTGCGGGAGCGCAAGCTGTCGCCGGTCGAGCTGGTCGAAGCCTCGCTCGCGCGCATCCGACAGCACGACGGCGTGCTGAAGTCCTTCATCACCGTGTTCGAGGAACAGGCGATGCAGGTCGCGCGGGCCGCCGAACTGCTCTCGGGCGCGGGCCACGAACTCGGCCCGCTGCAGGGCATTCCGATTGCGCTGAAAGACAACGTCGCCGTGCGCGGCACCCGCACCACCGCGGGCAGCAAGGTGCTGGCCGACTGGCTCCCCGCGTCCGACGCCACCGTCGCCACGCGGCTGCGGCAGGCGGGCGCGGTGTTCATCGGCAAGACCAACATGCACGAGTTCGCGTGGGGCGGCACCTCGGCCAACCCGCACTACGGCGCGGTGCGCAACCCCTGGGACCCGACGCGCTTTCCCGCCGGCTCCAGCGGCGGCTCGGCCGTGGCGGTGGCGGCGCGCCTGTGCTTCGGTGCCATCGGCACGGACACCGGCGGCTCCATTCGCCTGCCGTCGGCGGTCAACGGCATCGTCGGCCTGCGCCCGACCTACGGCCGCGTGAGCAACCACGGCGTGGTGCCGCTCGCCTGGAGCATGGACACCGTGGGCCCCATGACGCGCACGGTGGAAGACTGCGCGCTCATGTTCGGCGCCATCGCCGGCTTCGACGCCAACGACGCGGGCAGCGCACAGCGCACCACCGACGACTACCTGAAAGACCTGGCCGACGGCTGCAAGCACCTGCGCATCGGCGTGGTGCCCGGCTATTTCTTCGAGCACCTGCAGGCGCCCGTGCACGACGCGGTGAAAGAGGCGCTGGCCACCTTCGTCGACCTGGGCGCGCAGCTGGTCGATGTCGACATCCGCAACATCCACGGCAACATCTCGGCGCAGCTCACCATCGAGTCGGCCGAGCCCAGCACCTACCACCAGCGCACCTTGCGCGAGCGTCCGCAGGACTACGGCGACGACGTGCGCACGCTGCTCGAGGCCGGCGAGCTGCTGCTGGCCACGCACTACCTGCAGGCCCAGCGCTACCGCGCCTTGCTGCGCAGCGAATTCCTGGAGGCATTCCGCCACGTGGACGTGTTCGTTTGCCCCTCGCTGCCGTTCGTGGCCACGCGGCTGGGCGAGACCACGGTGGAAATCGTGCCGGGCCAGCCCGAGGACATGCTTTCGGCCATCATGCAGTTCACCGGAGTGGCCAGCCTCACGGGCCTGCCGTCGCTGAACGTGCCCTGCGGCTTCGACCCCGATGGGTTGCCCATCGGCATGCAGCTCATCGGCCGGCCCTTTGCCGAGGCCACGCTGCTGCGCGCCGGGCATGCCTTCCAGCTTGCGAGCGCCTTCCACCTGCGCGCGCCCCGGCTGGGTTGACCCTGGGCTGAAAACCAGCGGCTGACCGAACCAGCACATCGCAATGGCGCTGCCAGCAAAGCGCCCGCCGCCGCCGGCCGATAACTTCGGTACCTGTTCTCGATGTGCTTCGAACGTGCTTCCAAAGCGCTCCCAGAGCCTGTTCCCGACACCACCGACCCAACTGACCCAACTGACACAACGAACGGAGTCCTCCCGCCATGTCGAACAACGATCTGCACTACCTCGAGCTTCTTGAAGTCGGCCGCCTCATCCAGTCCCGCGAACTGTCGTCGGTCGAAGTGACGAAGGCGCAGTTCGCGCGCATCGACAAGCTCGACGGCGCGCTGAAGAGCTACGTGCGCACCATGAACGATTCGGCGCTGGCCGAAGCCGCGCGCGCCGATGCCGAGATTGCCAAGGGCGAGCTGCGCGGCCCCCTGCAGGGCGTGCCCGTGGGCGTGAAGGACCTGTGCTGGACGCAGGGCGTCCCCACCGCAGCCGGCATGACGCTCTACAAGGACTTCGTGCCCACCGAAGACGGCACCGTGGTGCGCAAGCTGCGCGAGGCGGGCGCGGTCATTCTCGGCAAGCTGCAGCTCACCGAGAGCGCGTACGCAGATCACCACCCCTCGGTGTCGCCGCCGGTCAACCCGTGGAACGCGGCGCACTGGCCTGGCGTGTCGTCCAGCGGCTCGGGCGTGGCCACGGCGGCGGGGCTGTGCTACGGCTCGCTGGGCACCGACACCGGCGGCTCCATCCGCTTTCCCTCGGCCGCCAACGGCCTCACGGGGCTGAAGCCGACCTGGGGCCGCGTGAGCCGCTACGGCGCCTTCGAGCTGGCGGCCACGCTCGACCACATCGGCCCCATGACGCGCAGCGCGGCCGACGCGGGCGCGATGCTGGGCGCCATTGCCGGCGCCGACGCGAAGGACCCGACCGCCAGCCTGCTGCCCGTGCCCGACTACCTCGCCGACATGGCGAAGGGACTGGCCGGGCTGCGCGTGGGCATCGACACGCGCTGGGCCACCGAAGGCGTCGACGCGCCGACCCGCGCCGTGTTCGACGCGGCCGTGGCCGCCGTGAAGTCGCTGGGCGGCGAGGTGCGCGAAGTGCGCTTTCCAGACCCCACGCAGGCCATCGAAGACTGGTTCCCGCTGTGCGGCATGGAAGCCGCCGTGGTGCACGAAGAAACCTACCCCTCGCGCAAGGACATGTACGGCCCCGCCGTGGCCGGGCTGGTCGAGCTGGGCCTGGCGCAGCGCGGTGTCGACTACCAGAAGATCGTGCTGCGCCGCCATGATTTCAGCGGCAAGGTGAGGGCGATGTTCCAGGACATCGACCTGCTGCTGATTCCGGCCACGGGCATCGCGTCGCCCACCACGGAGCGCATGGCGCAGATGGGCGTCGACGCCGATCTGATGGCCGCGATGCTGCGCTACACCTGCCCCTTCGACATGACCGGCAGCCCGACCATCACGCTGCCCGGCGGCTTCACGCCCGCGGGCATGCCGGTGGCCTTCCAGTTCGTGGCGCGCCACTTCGACGAGGCGCTGCTGGTGCGCGCGGGCGCCGCCTTCCAGCAGGCGACCGACTGGCACCGCAAGCACCCGGCGGTCTGAAGCGTTCCCGCTCCGAACCCATTTCGTTTCTTCATCACATCCCTCGAAAGCACATCACCATGAAACTACGTCACGCGCTTGTCTCCCTGGGTTGCACGGTGGCGCTCGCCACCTCCGCATGGGCCGCCGACCCGCTGAAGGTCGGCCTGATGGAAGACGTCTCGGGCGACCTCGCCTTCATGGGCAAGCCCAAGCTCAACGGCTCGCTGCTGGCCGTGGAAGAAATCAACAAGGCCGGCGGCATCATGGGCCGGCAGATCGAGCTGATTCACCTCGACCCGCAGGGCGACAACGCCCGCTACCAGGAGTTCACGCGCCGCCTGCTGAGCAAGGACAAGGTCGACGTGCTCATCGGCGGCATCACCTCGGCCTCGCGCGAGGCGGTGCGCCCGATAGTCGACCGCACGCAAACGCCGTACTTCTATACCAACCAGTACGAAGGCGGCGTGTGCGACGCCAACATGATCAGCATGGGCGCGGTGCCCGAGCAGCAGTTTTCCACGCTCATTCCGTACATGGTCGAGAAGTTCGGCAAGAAGGTCTACGTGGTGGCGGCCGACTACAACTTCGGCCAGATCAGCGCCGAGTGGAACCGCTCGATCCTGAAGGACATCGGCGGCACCGTGGTGGGCGAAGAGTTCATTCCGCTGGGCGTGTCGCAGTTCGCGCAGACCATCCAGAACATCCAGAAGGCCAAGCCCGACTGGCTGCTGATGCTCAACGTGGGCGCCGCGCAGGACTCGTTCTTCGAGCAGGCCGCCGCCGCCAAGCTGAACCTGCCGATGGGCTCGTCGGTGAAGGTGATGCTGGGCTTCGAGCACAAGCGCTTCGCGCCGCCGGCGCTCAACCGCATGCACGCCACGGCCAACTGGTTCGAGGAAATCGACTCGCCCGCCGCCACCGACTTCAAGAAGCGCTGGCACGCCAAGTTCCCCAACGAGCCGTACATCAACGACATGGGCTACAACGCCTACAACACGCTGTACATGTACAAGACCATGGTCGAGAAGGCCAAGTCGACCAAGCTGGCCGACCTGCGCAAGGTGATCGCCGCGGGCGAGGCCTGCATCGACGCGGGCGAGGGCAAGGTCTGCATCGACCCCAAGAGCCAGCACGCCTCGCACCAGATGCGCCTGATTGCCGTGGACGAGAAGCACAAGGTGAACGTGCTGAAGGACTACGGGACCATCCAGCCCTACTGGCTCGGCAAGATCGGCTGCGACCTCACCAAGAACAACGACAAGAAGCAGTACACGCCGTCGGACCTGCCGAAGAAGTCCTGACGCACACCCCCCGCGTCTTTCCCCTGCGCACTTGAGAGGACCTTGCGGTGTTCGCCGAAATCTTTTCGTTCTTCTATCAGTTCGCGGACGTGTTCGCGTTCCTCATCCTGTCGGCCGCCGGCCTGGCGATCGTCTTCGGGATGATGGGCGTGATCAACATGGCGCACGGCGAGTTCATCATGTGCGGGGCCTACGTGACGGTGGGCCTGGTGCATGCGGGCTTTCCGCTGCCGCTCGCGCAACTGTGCGGCACGCTGGCCGCCGGGCTCATCGGCGTGCTGCTGGAGTGGAGCCTGGTGCGCAAGCTGTACAAGCGCCCGCTCGATTCGCTGCTCGCCACCTGGGGCCTGAGCCTGATCGTCACGCAGGGCATGCTGCTGACAGTGGGCTCGTCGGTCACGGGCATCGGCACGCCCGAGGGCAGCTTCGTGGTGGGCGGCTACACCTTCTCGGTGTACCGCATGGTGCTGTTCGCGGCCGCCGTGGCGGTGCTGGGCGGCATCTACTTCGTGTTCATGCGCACCCGCTTCGGGGTGCATGCGCGGGCCACGATGCAGAACGCGTCCATCGCGCAGGCCACAGGCGTGCGCGTGGGGCGGGTGTATGCGCTGAGCTTCGGCATCGGCGCGGCGCTGGCCGGGCTGTGCGGCGCGCTCTATGCGCCCACCATGACGCTGATACCGACCATGGGCGCGGCCTTTCTGGTCGAGAGCTTCGTCACGGTGGTGGTGGGCGGCGCCAACGTGCTGCTGGGCACGGCGCCGGCGGGCATTCTGCTGGCCGTGATCCGCACCGGGCTGAACGGCTGGGGCGGGCAGATCGTGGGGCAGATCGGCATGCTGCTCGCGGTGATCGTGGTCATCCGCATCCTGCCCGAAGGCGTCTCGGGCTGGCTGGCCCGCAAGACACGCTGAACCGACGGAGTCATTCTTCATGTTCCAACTCATCAACGGACCGCAGACGCTGGGCAGCACGCGCGTCTTCTGGCTTCCCTTCCTGGCGGTGCTCGCCGCGGTGCTGCTGTACCCGCTGGTGGCCGACGCCTACGACGTGGGCAACATGGCCTACCTGCTGACCTGGGTGTTCATGGCCATGGGCCTGTGCCTGGTGTGGGGCTACGGCGGCATGCTGTCTTTCGGGCAGACGCTGTTCTTCGGCATCGCGGGCTACGGCTACGGCGTGCTGGCCATCAACCTGGGCGGCGAGGCGGGCACCACCTTTCTCGCGCTGCTGGTGGCCTTGCTGCTCTCGGCGCTGGCCGCGGCGGTGCTGGGCTACTTCATGATCTGGGGGCGCGTGGGCGGCGTGTTCTTCGGCATCGTCACGCTGTCGGCCACGCTGGTGCTTGCCTTCTTCCTGGGGCAGACGGCAGGGCCCGAATGGCACATCGGCAGCGCGCGGCTCAACGGCTTCAACGGCATGAAGGACATGGCGCCGCTGAACCTCCCGTTGCCGGGCGGCGAAACGCTGTACTTCGACGGCATACCGCTCTACTACCTGGTGGTGGGGCTGATCGTGGTGGTGTACATCGGCCTGCGCATGCTGCTGAACTCGCGCTTCGGCAACGTGATCGTCGCGGTGCGCGAAGACCCGCAACGCGCCGAGCTGCTGGGCTACGACGTGCGCAAGTACCAGCTGGCCACCTTCGTCGTCGGCTCGGCGCTGGCGGGTCTGAGCGGTGTGCTCTACACCTCGTGGGGCCAGTTCATCACGCCCGCGAGCATCGGGCTGCCGGCGGCGGCCATGCCCATCGTGTGGGTGGCGTTCTCGGGGCGCGGGGACATCACGGCCACGCTGGTCGGCTCGTTCCTGGTGCTGTGGGCGTTCCAGACGATCACGGTGTACAGCCAGCAGGCGGCGTTGCTGCTGATGGGCGCGATGCTGCTGTGCACGGTGATGGTGGCGCCGCAGGGCTTCGTCATCGGCGTGGTGCAGGCGGTGCGGCGCGTGTTCGCGCGGCGCGGCGGCGGTGCCGTGAAAGAGCGCGCCGTGCAGGCCGTGGCCGAAGGGCAGGAGGTGCGCGCATGACCACGCTGCTGCAAACCCGCTCGCTGACCAAGCACTTCGGCGGCCACGCGGCCGTGTCCGATGTCGACCTGTCGGTGACGCAGGGCGAAATCCATTGCCTCATCGGGCCCAACGGCGCGGGCAAGAGCACGCTGTTCAAGCTCATCGTGGGCACGCACGAGGCCACCTCGGGCCACATCGCCTTCCAGGGCGCGGACGTGACGCGCAAGCGCCCGTTCCAGCGCGTGCAGCAGGGCATGAGCATCAAGATGCAGGCGCCCAGCGTGTTCAAGGAACTGCCGGTGCGGCAGAACATCCACATCGCGCTGCAGCACCACGTGGCGGGCCGCGCCGAACTCACGCGCGAGGAAGACCGGCTGCTGGAGCTGCTCGACCTTGCGGCGGACGCGACCAAGCCCGCGGGCGAGCTGGCCCACGGCCAGCAGCAGTGGCTGGAGATAGGGATGGCGCTGGCGCTCAAGCCCGTGCTGCTGCTGATGGACGAGCCCACCGCGGGGCTGTCGCCCGAGGAAACCTTCAAGACCGGCGAGCTCATCCAGAAGCTCAACGCCGAGGGCATGACGGTGCTGGTGGTGGAGCACGACATGGCCTTCATCCGCCAGATCGCGCAGCGCGTGACGGTGCTGCACTTCGGCAAGGTGTTTGCCGAGGGCTCCATCGGCGAGGTGATCGCCGACCCGCGCGTGGCCGAGATCTACCTGGGGAAGACCAATGAACACTGAAGTCGTGCTCGACGTGAAAGGCCTGCGCGCCAGCTACGGCGCCACGCCCATCCTGCAGGGCGTGGACCTCACGGTGCGCAAGGGCGAAATCGTGAGCCTCATCGGGCGCAACGGCGTGGGCAAGACCACCACCATGCGCTGCCTGATCGGCCTGCTGCGCACGCGCGGCGGCAGCGTGCACCTGCGCGGGCAGGAGGTGTCTGCGCTGTCGAGCGACGCCCGCGCGCGGCTGGGCATCGGCTACGTGCCGCAGGGCCGCGAGGTGTTCGCGCGCATGACCGTGGCCGAGAACCTGATGGTGGGCGAGCTGGTCGGCGGGCCGCAGGGCAAGAAGCTGCCCGACCTGGTGTACCAGTACTTTCCGCGGCTGGCCGAGCGGCGCAACCAGCTGGCCGGCACCATGTCGGGCGGCGAGCAGCAGCAGCTGGCCATTGGCCGCGCGCTGGTGGGCAACCCGGGGCTGATGCTGCTCGACGAGCCGTCCGAAGGCATACAGCCTTCCATCGTGCAACTGATCTGCGACGTGCTGCGCGCCATCCGGCGCGACCTGGGCACGACGATTTTGTTCGTCGAGCAGAACCTGGACACCATCCTGGACGTGGGCGAGCGCGCCTACGTGATGGAGAAGGGCCGCGTGGTGGGCCTCATCGAGCCGGGCCACATGAACGCGCAGACCGTGCGCAACCACCTGATGATCTGACAACGCAAGGGCACACCACCATGACCACGAGCTGGCTCGACCAATCGATCATGCACACGCGCGGCATCGGCCGCGAACGCAGCATCGTCACGCACGAACTCACCGAGGCGAAGCAGGGCACCTTCCACTTCACCATCGGCCCTTACTCGCAGCCGGTGATGACGGTGAAGCCCGGCGACCGCATCGTGGTGGAAACACGCGACGCCTTCGACGGCAAGGTCAAGACCGAGCAAGACCTGCCCTCGAAGGTGCTGACCATGCCCTTCGTGAACCCGCAGAACGGGCCGATCATGGTCGAGGGCGCCGAGCCCGGCGACACGCTGGCGGTGCACATCGAGTCGATGGCGCCGCGCGGCCCCAATCCGCGCGGCACCTGCTGCATGATTCCGCAGTTCGGCGCCCTGAGCGGCACCGCCTTCACCGCGCTGCTGGGCGACTCGCTGCCCGAGATCACCCGCAAGATCGACGTGGACGAGGAAGGCGTGTACTGGAGCAAGCGCGTCACGCTGCCCTACAGGCCGCACATCGGCACGCTGAGCTGCTCGCCCGAGATCGACTCCATCAACAGCCTCACGCCCGACCAGCACGGCGGCAACATGGACCTGCCCGACATGGGCCCCGGCAGCATCACCTACCTGCCGGTGCGCACCCCGGGCGCGCGGCTGTTCATCGGCGACGCGCACGCCTGCCAGGGCGACGGCGAGGTGTGCGGCACGGCGGTGGAGTACCCGAGCCTGACGACCATTCGCGTCGACCTCGTCAAGGGCTGGACGCTGGAATGGCCGCGGCTGGAAACGGCCGGGATGATCATGGCCATCGGCAGCGCCCGCCCGCTGGAAGACGCGACCCGCATCGCCTACAAGGAGCTGGTGCTGTGGATGGAGGCCGAGTACGGCTACGACCGCTGGGACGCCTACATGATGCTGAGCCAGTGCGGCAAGGTGCGGCTGGGCAACTTCGTGGACCCGAAATACACGGTGGGCGCGGGCATCTCGAAGACGTACCTGGTGCCCTGAATACTTTCGAGGGCCTGATAATCGCCGCATGACCGAAATCACCCGACTGGCGGAACTGCGCCGAGTGGCCATCCTCGACACGAGCGAAGAGGCTGCCTACGACGAAATCACCCGCCTGGCGGCCCAGATGTGCGGCACGCCGATCGCGCTCATTTCGCTGATCGACGAGCGGCGGCAGTGGTTCAAGTCGCGCGTGGGCCTGAATGCGGCGCAAACGCCCCGGGAGCATGCGTTCTGCGCGCATGCCATTCAGGTGCCGGACCAGGTGATGGTGGTCAACGACGCGCTGGCCGACGAGCGCTTCAAGGCCAACCCGCTGGTCACGGGCGACCCCAGCATCCGCTTCTACGCGGGCGCGCCGCTGGTGATGCGCAACGGCGAGGCGCTGGGCACGGTCTGCGTGATCGACACCCGGCCACGCGAGATCAGCCCCGAGGCGCTCGAGCAGCTGCGCTTCCTGGCGCAGCAGGTGGTCACCCGGCTGGAGGAGCGGGCACTCGATGAGCAGGCCCACGACGAGGGGTCGCGAGGCTAGCCGGCCCGGCTCAGATCGCCCCGTCGAACACCATCACATCGACCTCGTCGCCCGGCGCGACGCTGCCTTGCGCGTGGTGCAGCACCACCAGGCCGTTGGCCTCGACCATTGAGCTCAGGACGCCTGAGCCCTGGTTGGCGGCCACGGTCACTTCCGGCAACGTGCCGGCCACTGGCTTGACGAAGCCGCGCTGGTACTCGGTGCGGCCCGGCTTCTTGCGGATGGGGCCGGTGCTGCGCGCGCGCAGCAAGGGCGGCGGGGCGCAGGCCGTTTCGTGGCAACCCATCATGCGCAGCAGCGCTGGCCGCACGAAGGCCAGAAAGGTCACCATCACGGCCACCGGGTTGCCGGGCAGGCCGAACAGCAGCGCCGGCTGCGGCGCGGGTTCATGCGGGATGGCACGAGGGATGAGCCCCACGGCCAGCGGCCGCCCCGGGCGCATCGCGACGCGCCAGAAGGCCATGTCGCCCAGCTGCTGCATCACGTCGCGCGTGTGGTCCGCCGCGCCTGCGCTGACGCCGCCGCTGGTGACGATGGCGTCGGCTTCGCGCGCGGCGCGTTGCAGCGTGGCGGCCAGGGTGGCGGGGTCGTCGCGCACCAGGCCGAGGTCGATCACCTCGCAGCCCAGGCGGGTGAGCAGGCCGAACACGGTGTAGCGGTTGCTGTCGTACACCGCGCCTTCGCGCGGGGCCTCGCCCAGGCTCAGGATTTCGTCGCCGGTCGAGAAGTACGCCACCCGCAGCCGGCGCAGCGCGTTCACGCCGGGCAGGCCCAGGCTCGCGACCATGCCCAGCGCCGCGGGCGACAGTCGCTCGCCCTTGCGCAGCGCGGGCTGGCCCTGCATGAGGTCTTCGCCGGCGAAGCGGCGGTTGTCGCCGCGGCGCAGCACGTGCGCCGGAAAGCGCACGCGGTCGCCCTCGACGTTGCAGAACTCCTGCGGGATCACGGTGTCCAGCCCGGCCGGCATCATGGCGCCCGTCATGATGCGCACCGCGTCGCCGGCGCCCAGCGCGCCGCGCCATGCCGCGCCGGCCAGCGCCGTGCCCGCCACGCGCAGCGTGATCGATGCGTCGCTGGGCGCGTCGGGCCTGAGCAAGGCGCCGTCGAAGGCGTAGCCGTCCATGGCGGAGTTGTCGTGCGGCGGCACGCTGATGGGCGAGACGATGTCCTCGGCCAGCACGCGGCCCAGCGCGTCGAACAGCGTCACGCTCTCCTGCTGCGCCACGACAGCCTGCGCCGTCAGTTGGCGCAGGAAGGCGTGCACGGCCTCCACGCTCAGGTCAGCGGCGTCGTAGCCCGGCAGGGCGGTGGCGATGTCTGCGATGCGGCTCATCGGTTCTCGAGCGCGTGCAGCTCGGTCAGGGTGTTGGCGTTGAAGAAGGCCTGCGGCGCGTCGCCGGGGCGGTCGAAGGGCACGCGCACGGTGCGGTGCTGCGCGGCCCAGGCCTGCACCTTGCGGCCGCCGGCCTCGGTGTAGCGGCGCAGGCTGTCGTGCAGATCGGTGCGCAGCAAGCAGAAGACGGGCTGGGGGCGCAGCACGGGTGCGGCATCGGCACCGGCCTCGGCCTCGGCGGTTTCCGGCGCGGTGACCATGGCGATCTCCGCGCCGGAACTCGCTGCGGCTTCGGCGAGCCGGGCTGCCAGGTCGAGCGGGAACAGCGGCGTGTCGCAGGGCACGGTCAGCAGCCAGGGCGTGGCGCAGTGTTCGAGCCCGCTCAGGAAGCCGGCGAGCGGGCCGGGGAAGTCGGCCAGGCTGTCGGGCCACACCGGCGCGCCGAAGGCCTCGTAGGCGGCGCGGTTGCGGTTGGCGTTGACCATCAGTGTGCCCACCTGCGGGCGCAGGCGGCGAATGGCATGCAGCGCCAGCGGCTCGCCGTGGAAGGGCTGCAGGCCCTTGTCGACGCCGCCCATGCGCGCGCCGCGCCCGCCGGCCAGCAGCAAACCCGTGATGTCGGCAGGCGCGATGGCGTGCGCAGGCATGGCGGGCGCCGGCGTCATCCGCCGATGTAGCTCATCTCGACGCGGCGGGGCGGCTTGTCGCCAGCGTCGCCCGCATTGCCCGCACCGGGGCCGTGGTCGCCTTCGGGGCCGCGCAGGGCCCGCAGTTCGGAATAGCGGTCGGCGCGGCCCTGCCAGATGTGGCCGATGGCCGAGGAAATGTCGTCGTCGCTCGCCGTGCCGCGCAGCAGCGGGCGCAGGTCGTGGCCGGCGGTGGCGAACAGGCACAGGTACAGCTTGCCTTCGGTGGACAGGCGCGCGCGGCTGCAGTCGTGGCAGAAGGCCTGGGTCACGCTGCTGATCACGCCGATTTCGCCACCACCGTCCGCATACGCCCAGCGCTGCGCGGTTTCGCCGGGCGTGGACGCCTCCAGCGGCACCAGCGGAAATTCGGCGTGGATGCGCGCGACGACGTCGGCCGAAGGCAGCACCTCGTCCATGCGCCAGCCGTTGGTGGCGCCCACGTCCATGTACTCGATGAAGCGCAGCACCACCTTGCCGCCGTGGTGCGCGCGGAAGTAGCGCGCCATCGGCAGTATTTCCTGCTCGTTGGTGCCGCGCTTGACCACCATGTTGACCTTGATGGGCCCCAGGCCCGCGGCCAGCGCCGCGTCGATGCCGGCCAGCACGTCGGCCACCGGAAAGTCGACGTCGTTCATGTGGCGGAACACGGCGTCGTCCAGGCTGTCGAGGCTCACGGTCACGCGCTGCAGGCCGGCGGCCTTCAGCGCGGTGGCCTTGCGCTGCAGCAGCGATCCGTTGGTGGTGAGCGTGAGCGCCAGCGGCTCGCCGCCGGGCGTGCGGATGTCGGCGAGCTGCGCGATCAGCCCCTCGATGTTCTTGCGCAGCAGCGGCTCGCCGCCGGTGAGCCGGATCTTGCGCACGCCGTGGCCGGCGAACAGGCGGGCCAGCCGCGTCATTTCCTCGAAGCTCAGCAGCGCCTTGTGCGGCAGGTACTGGTAGTCCTTGTCGAACACGTCCTTCGGCATGCAGTAGCTGCAGCGGAAGTTGCAGCGGTCGGTCACGCTGATGCGCAGGTCGGTCAGGGGCCGGCCCAGGCGGTCGTGCAGCGCGCCGGTGGCCGGCACGGCGATGTCCGGCACGGCCACGGCGGGACGCGCGTGGCCGACGGCGGAAATCGGAATGACGGTGCTGCTGCTGTTCTTCATGGCTTCAGGGGGGAGGCCCGATTTTGCGCCATCGACCATGGGCCCGTTCGGCGCAGGCTACTGGCACATACCCGCGGCAGCATCCGCCTTCAGCTATGGCATCGCCCGTCTTCAGCCGTGGCTGACCCCGCCGTCAGCTGCGGCAGAGCTTGAGGTTGGTGCGGGTGGCGCGCACCACGGGCAGGTAGATCTCGGCGTCGGCGGGCGGGTAGTTTTCCTTGATGCCGTCGTCGCTCAGCGCGGCGTCCTCGGCCAGCGGCTGCAGGGTCTGCAGGCAGGCGGCGCGGTCGCCGGCACGCAGCTGCGCCAGCGCGAGGTCGTTGCGGATCCAGCCCGTGGTGATCCAGTCGAGCGTCGGGGCGCAGTCGGCAAGCACCGGGGTCAGGGTGGTGCGGGCGGCGGCGTAGTCCTTGGCGTCGTACTGGCGCTTGAAGCTTTTGCGCGCGCCGGCCACGGCCTTGTCGGTGCAGCCCGGGGTGGGGCGGGTGTAGGTGCCTTCGAAGGTGGCGCGCGCGCCGCAGCTTTCGCGGCACTGGTCGACGCCGTTGGTGCTGACCTGCACCTTGTCGGCACTGACCGCGAAGCTCACCACGCAGGCCGTGTCGTCGATCTTGGCCTTGCCGCGCACGATGGTGCCGTCGAGCGCGCAGGTGTGGGCGTTGGCGCCGATGGTGGTGATGTCGAAATGGCCATCGGCCTTGACGCGCAGGGCGCCGCTGCCGCGCTCGAAGATGTAGTCGCCCGCGGGCGGGTTGGCGGTCTGGGCACCGGCCGCGCCGGTGGCCAGCAGCACGGCAAAGGGCAGGGCAACGGCCAGCGAACGGGACAGTGACAGCGGAAGGAAGCGCGTGGATTTCATCGTTGGAATCTCCCGAAAAACGTACCGCAGCCAGTGTATCGATCGTTGCCAAAAGCTTCTTGTATTGGCCGGTTTGAATCAACGCGTCGCCGATGTCTTGACGTAGCCAATGAGAATTCCTATCATTTGGCTGCCTGAGTACGCAAGCACCGTCGACAACGCAAAGGGCTCTTCCAACCTAGGAGCTTTCGACCGTGCCGTACACCCTGCCAGCCTTGCCCTATGCCTTCGATGCGCTCGAACCGCACATCGACGCGCAGACGATGGAAATCCACCATGGCAAGCACCACCAGACCTATGTGAACAACCTGAATGCGGCGCTGAAAGACACGCCGCATGCGGAAGTGCCGGTCGAGGAGCTCATCGCCGGCGTCGAGCAACTGCCCGAGGCGCTGCGCGCGCCGGTGCGCAACAACGGCGGCGGCCACGCCAACCACAGCCTGTTCTGGCGCGTGATGGCGCCGGTCGGCGAGGGCGGGGGCGGCGCGCCCACGGGTGCGCTGGCCCAGGCCATCGACGCCGACCTGGGCGGCCTCGACGCCTTCAAGGAGGCCTTCACCAAGGCCGCGCTCACGCGCTTCGGCAGCGGCTGGGCCTGGCTGTCGGTGGGCGCGGGCGGCAAGCTGGCCGTGGAAAGCAGCGGCAACCAGGACAGCCCGCTGATGCGCGGCATCGGCTCGGGCAACACGCCCATCCTGGGGCTGGACGTGTGGGAGCACGCCTACTACCTGAAGTACCAGAACCGCCGCCCCGAGTACATCGCAGCCTTCTACAACGTGGTGAACTGGGCCGAGGTGGCCCGGCGCCACGCCGCTGCCACCGGCGCCTGAGGAGCACGCGCATGAACGACCCCCTGCAGGCCACCGTGCCCGGAGCGCAACGCAAGCCGCCGCGCCCGGCGCGTCCGGCGCGCGAATGGATCGGCCTGGCCATCGTGGCGGCCGGCGTGCTGGTGGCGGCCTCGCAGTTCTGGCAGTTCGTGCGCGCCGATCCGCTGGTGTGGAGTGCGCTGGTCGGCGGCTCGGTCGCGGCGCTGGCCACCGCGCTGGGCACGCTGCCGGTGCTGTTCTCGCAGAAGCTGCCCGACCGGCTGCAGGACACGCTGTTCGGCTTCGGCGCCGGCGTGATGCTGGCGGCCAGTGCCTTCTCCCTGATCATTCCGGGGCTGGAGGCGGCCAGGAACGTGGGCGTGTTCGGCGGCGGCAACTGGGCCGCGGGCGGCGTGATCGGCTCGGCCATCCTGCTGGGCGGCGCCGTGCTGATGCTGATGGACCGCGTGCTGCCGCACGAGCACTTCATCAAGGGCCGCGAAGGGCAGACGGCCAGGCAGTTGCGCCGAACCTGGCTCTTCGTGTTCGCCATCGCGCTGCACAACGTGCCTGAAGGGCTGGCGATCGGCGTGGGCTACGCGGCCAACAACGGGCTGCGCGCCGACGCGTTGGCCACCGGCATCGCCATCCAGGACGTGCCCGAGGGGCTGGTGGTTGCCGTGGCGCTGCTGGCCGCGGGCTACAGCCGCGTCTTCGCGGTGCTGATCGGCATGGCCTCGGGCCTGGTGGAGCCGCTGGGCGCGGTGCTGGGCGCGGCCGTGGTGGGCCATTCGGCCTTGCTGCTGCCCTGGGGCCTGGGCTTCGCGGCGGGCGCGATGCTGTTCGTGATCAGCCACGAGATCATTCCCGAATCGCACCGCAAGGGGCACGAAGCCTTTGCCACCAGCGGGCTGATGATCGGCTTCGTGCTGATGATGCTGTTGGACACGGCGCTGGGGTAGGTGTCCCTTCGCGGGACACCGCGGAACCGGCTTTGCCGGGCCGCAGGTGTCGCCCCCGGCGAGGGGGTTGGCGAAGCGACACGAAGTGCGCGCAGCCTGGGGGAGCGCCAGGTCCTAGCCGTGCTTGACCGCGACGGTCTTGAGCGTGGTGAATCCGTACAGCGCCTCGAAGCCCTTCTCGCGGCCGTAGCCCGAGGACTTCACGCCGCCGAACGGCAGTTCCACACCGCCGCCCGCGCCGTAGTTGTTGATGAACACCTGGCCGCTGCGCACGCGTTTGGCCATGCGGAACTGACGCGAACCGTCCTGCGTCCACACGCCTGCGACCAGGCCGAACTGCGTGGCATTGGCCAGCGCCACGGCTTCGTCTTCGTCGGTGAACGACATGGCCGCCAGCACCGGGCCGAACACTTCTTCCTGCGCCAGCCGATGGCCCACGGGCACGTCGCGCAGCAGGGTGGGGGCCTGGTAGAAGCCGGTCTCGGGCGCCTCTTCGACCACCACGCCCTGCGCCACCATCGGAATGCCGGCGTGCTGGGCGTCGCTCAAAAAGTCCCACACGCGCTGCTGCTGCGTCTGGCGAATCAGCGGGCCCACGTCGAGGTCCATGGCCGCGGGGCCTACGCGCAGGGCCTCGAAGGCGTGGCCCAGGCGCTCGAGCAGCGGCTCGTAGATGTCGCGCTGGATCAGCACGCGCGAGCCGGCCGAGCAGGTCTGGCCGGCGTTCTGCACGATCGCATTGATGACCACCGGAATGACGGCGTTCAGGTCGGCATCGGCAAAGACGATCTGCGGGCTCTTGCCGCCCAGCTCCAGCGTGACCGGGCAGTGCCGCTCGGCCGCCACCTGCTGGATGAGCGTGCCGATCTTCGGGCTGCCGGTGAAGCTGATGTGGTCGATGCCTTCATGCCGCGCCAGCGCGTCGCCCACCTCGTGGCCGTAGCCGGTCACGATGTTCAGCGCGCCGGCCGGAAAACCGACTTCGGCCGCCAGCTGCGCCACGCGAATGAGCGACAGGCAGGCGTCTTCGGCCGGCTTCACCACGCACACGTTGCCCGCCGCCAGGGCGCCGCCCACGCTGCGCCCGAAGATCTGCATCGGGTAGTTCCAGGGAATGATGTGGCCGGTGACGCCGTGCGGCTCGCGCCAGGTGAACACGCTGTAGCCGTCCTGGTAGGGAATGGTCTCGCCGTGCAGCTTGTCGCAGGCGCCGGCGTAGAACTCGAAGTAGCGCACCAGCGCCACCGCGTCGGCGCGGGCCTGCTTCACGGGCTTGCCGCAGTCGCGCTGCTCGATGAGCGCGAGCTCGTCGACGTGCTCGGCGATCTTCTGCGAGAGCTTGTAGAGCAGGCGGCCGCGGTCGGCGGCGCTCACCTTGTGCCACACGCCCTCGAAGCAGTCGCGCGCGGCGCGCACGGCGGAGTCGATGTCGGCGGCGTTGCTGCGCTGGATTTCGTCGAAGGCCTGGCCGTCGGAGGGATCGATGACCGGCAGGGTGCGGCCGGAGGAGGACGGAACGTCCGCGTTGGCGATGTAGTTGAGCTGCATGGGGCAGGATTTTGCGCGAAGCGCGCCGAATCCGTGGCCGCCGAAGCGGCTGGCCCTGGGCCCGGGCCTGCCCTTCGTCTTTCCTTTTGTCTTTCCTTTTGTCTTTCCTTTTACTTGGCCGCCGCGGCCTTGGGCAGCGCCCGCAGCGCGTTCAACGTGCGCTCCACGTGCTTGTCCGGGTTCAGGTTCTGGTAGTAATAAGCCACCTTGCCGTCGGGCGCGACCACGTAGGACAGCCGGTTGGCGAAGTCGGGCCGGGTCTGCATCAGGGCATCGAAGCCCTGGATGACGCTCTTGGCCTCGTCGGACGCCACCGGGAACCGGCTCTGGCACGACTTGACCGAGAACTTCGACAGCGTGCCGATGTCGTCCGCCGACACGCCGATCACGGTGGCGCCCAGCGCGGCGAACTTGTCGATGGCCTCGGCGAAGGCGTGGGCCTCGATGGAGCAGTCGGCCGAGTCGGCGGCCGGAAAGAAATAGACCACCACCGGGCCCTTGGCGAGCGCGTCGTTCAGCGAGTAGCGGAAGGTCTTGCCGCCCAGCGCGGCATCGGCGGTGAAGCGGGGCACGGGGTCGCCGATGTCCAGCGCGGCCCAGGCGGGGCGGGAAACGAAGGGCATGGCCGAGAGGGCTGCAAAAACAGTCATCAGGGCGATGCGCGAGGGGGTCGGACGGGCCATGATGTAACTCCGGTGCGGTGTGGCGGGAATTCTAGGCCCGGCCACCCCGCGCAAGGGCTTCTGAAACCGCCGCCGGCCGGCGGACGTACCTGAAGCAATGGCCGACCCGCAAGAACCAACTGAATCACCTGGACCACTCATCGTCATGAACGCCTCGCTCTCCTTCCTGCGCATCGCGCTCGCGGGCTTCCTGATGGCGGCGCTGGCCGCCTGCAGCTCGCTGCCGCCCACGCGCGAGCGGCCCGCCGAGTTCGCCGCCTCGGCCGACCCCGGCACCACGCTGGCGAAGATTGCCGCGGCCTCCACGCCGCCCGACGAGCACTCGGGCTTCCGGCTGATGCCGCTGGGCGTGTACTCGCTCGACGCGCGCATCCAGCTCGCCCAGCGCGCGCAGCGCTCGCTGGTGGTGCAGTACTACCAGCTCGAGAACGACGCCGTGGGCCGGCTGCTGCTGCGCACCCTGCGCGAGGCGGCCGCGCGCGGCGTGAAGGTGCGCGTGCTGGTGGACGACCTGTACACCGTGAAGAGCCAGCAGCTGCTGCTGGCGCTGTCCGAGACGCCGAACGTCGACGTGCGCCTGTTCAACCCGTTCTGCTGCGGGCGCAACGGCTTCCTGTCGCGCTTCGCGGCGTCGCCGTTCGACATCGTGCGGCTCAACCACCGCATGCACAACAAGCTGTTCATCGCCGATGGGGTGATGGCGGTGGTGGGCGGGCGCAACATCGCCGACGAGTACTTCGTGCTGAGCGAGGCGCAGAACTTCATCGACATGGACGCGCTGGTGGTCGGCAAGGTGGTGCCGCAGCTGGAGCAGATCTTCGACGCCTACTGGAACAGCGTGCAGGCCTGGCCCATTGCCGACATCGTGACGGGCGAGGGCGGCCACAAGCCCGGCACCGCCGACTTCGACAGCTGGGTCGGCATGGCCGCGCCGCCGCCGAAGATCGTGCTGCCGCCTTCGGACATCCTGGGCTACGGCCCCATCGCCGAAGAACTCGACGCCGGCCGCATGGGCCTGCTGTGGGGCGAGGCCCGCGCCATTGCCGACCCGCCCACCAAGCCGGCGACCATGACGGCCGACGAAGCCATTTCCACCAGCGTGACGATGAAGGTGTGGGCCCTGATGCTCGACGCCAAGACCGAGGTCGACATGACCTCGCCCTACCTGGTGCCCGGCGAGCGCGGCATGGCCGCCTTCGAGGAGTTGAGAAAGCGCAACGTCAAGCTCACGCTGCTGACCAACTCGCTGGCCGCCAACGACGAGCCGCTGGTGCACACCGGCTATGCGCGCTACCGCGAGCGGCTGCTGGCCAGCGGCGCCGACCTGTACGAACTGAGCCCGCAGCGCACCAGCAAGGGCGAGCGCTTCGGCATGTTCGGCAAGTCGCTGGGGCGGCTGCACGCCAAGACGGCGGCCATCGACAAGACGCGCATCTTCATCGGCTCGATGAACCTCGACCCGCGCTCGGCCAGCCAGAACACGGAAATGGGGCTGGTGGTCGACAGCCCGCAGCTGGCGCGCGAGATGCTGCGCATCATCAACATCAGCAAGCTGCAGAACTCCTACCGCCTGCGGCTCGCCAAGGGCACCGGCACGCTGCAGTGGCTGACCAACGACGGCGAGAAAGAGGTGATCCTCACCGCGGAGCCCGAGGCGGGTTTCTTCCAGCGCTTCTACAACATGCTCATCGCACCCATCGTTCCCGAGATGCTGTTGTAGCCTCGGGGGATGGCGCAGACCTTTACCTCGTTGTCCGCCCTGCAGGTCATGCTGTGGGGCGTACTTTTTTTTGGCGGCATCTACGCGGCGTTCGGCGGCCTTACGTGGCTGCTGACGAAGCGCGTGCTGCCGGCGCTGGGCATCGGGCGCGTGCTCGATCCGCGCGCGTTGCAGCCGGGGCAGCTGCGGCGCGAGCTGGGCCAGTCGGGCGTGTCGGTGCTGATCTTCGGGCTGGGCATGGTGGTGCCGTGGGGCTTGCTGCAGCTGGGCTGGGCGCGGCTGGACGGTGACGCGGGGTGGCGGCAGGTCGTGCTCGAAATCGCCGTGCTGGCGCTGTGGAACGACGTGCATTTCTGGCTCAACCACCGGCTGCTGCACATGCGCTGGCTGCGGCGTTTTCACGGGCCGCACCATCGCTCCTTCGTGACCACGCCGTGGGCCACGTACAGCTTTCATCCCCTCGAGGCGCTGATGCTGGGCAACGTGATCCTGCTGCCGATGGTGCTGCACGACTTCAGCTTCTGGTCGCTGGCGGCGGTGCCGGTGTTCAGCCTGTTCTTCAACTGCGTGGGGCACTCCAACTACGACTTCTTCACGGGCGTGTCGTACAGCCACTGGTTCGCGGCCAGCCGGCGGCACCACCTGCACCATGCCGTGCACAACGGCAACTACGGTTTTCAGTTCACGTTCATGGACCGGCTGTTTCGCACCCGCATCGCGGCCGATGCGGCCGAGCCGCTGTTCCAGGCCTTCCACAAGAACGCTCGCGACAACGCTCAAAAGAACGCTCAAAAGAACGCCCCCGAGAAGCATGGCGCCGCGACCACCCCCTGACGCGCGCCATCGCTTGGCGAGGCTGCGCAACGGGCGGGACTGGCAGAGCCTGGCCTACCTCGTGGCCCTGCCGGCGCTGGCGGCGTGGCAATGGGTGCACGGCTTCGATGCGCTGCTGTACGTGCTGATGCTGTTCCTCACGCTCGGCATCGGCGTGATCCATCACAACCACGTGCACCTGCGCATGTGGCGCGGCCGGCGCATGAACCGCTTCACGGACTTCTGGATCACGCTGCTGCAGGGCCACCCGACCTTCGTCTTCTGGCCCGCGCACGTGGCCAACCACCATCGCCACCGCCACGGACCGAAGGACGTGGCGCGCACCTACCGCTTCGGCGGCGACACCAACCACGCGTGGGGCTACCTGCTGCACCCGTTCCAGGCGGTGTGGGTGCTGGTGCCGGTATTCGTCGCATGGCTCGCGCGGCTCAGGCTGCACCGGCGCGGCGCCTGGCGCTACTGCATGGCGCAGTACGCGCTGTGGCTGGCCAGCTGGGCGGTGTTGCTGGCGCTCGACTGGCGCAAGGCATTGCTCTTCGTGATCGTGCCGCAGCTGCATGGACTGCACTGGCTGCTTGCGACCAACTACCTGCAGCACGCGCATGCCGACGGCCGCAAGGGCCCCGGCAGCTCGCACGAAGAGGCGCCCGGCGATACCCGCGGTAGCCAGCTGAACTACGCCCGCAATTTCGAGGGGCTGGTGAACCCCTTGCTGTTCAACATCGGCCTGCACACCGCACACCACGAGAACCCGCATGCCCATTGGTCCGAGCTCACGCACCTGCACCGTACGCGCTACCGCGCGCAGGTGGCGCCCGTGCTCAACGAGGGCGGGCTGGTTCCGTACATGGTGCGCGTGTTCGTGCTGGGGTCCGTGTGGCCGCGTTTTCGCAGCCGCCCGCTGATGCCTCCCGATTCACCTTCCTGCTGAACCCATGCCCGTTTCATTCAATCGCGTCTACCTCGAAAGCGCCGGCTACTTCATGCCCGGCGAGCCCGTTCCCAACGACCGCATGGACGCGTACATCGCGCCGCTGAACCGCATGTCGGAGCGCATCAAGCGGCGCATCCTGGCCGAGAACGGCATCCTCACGCGGCACTACGCCATCGACACGGAAGGCGTCACGCAGCACACCAACGCGCAACTGGCCGCGGGCGCCATCCGCGATTGCCTGCGCCGGGGCGGGGCGCCGCTGTCGCGCGTGTCGCTGCTGGCCAGCGGCTCCTCGGGCGGCGACACGCTGATGCCCGGCTTCGCCAACATGATCCAGGGCGAGCTCGCTGCGCAGCCGATGGAAACGCACTCGGTGCACGGCATCTGCGCGGCGGGCGTGTCGGCGATACAGACGGCGGCGCAGGGCATCGAGTTGGGCGCGCACCGCAGCGCGATGGCGGTGGCCAGCGAGATGCCGTCGCGGCTGTTCAAGCGATCGCGTTTCGCGGCCCGCGGCTACGAGACCGACTTCGACTCGCACTTCCTGCGCTGGATGCTGTCGGACGGCGCGGGCGCCTTGCTGCTGTCCGACGGCTCTGAGGGTTCACTCGCGCTGGCCGGCGCGCCGGGGCTGCGCCTGAAGCTGAAGTGGGTGCACCAGCGCGCGTTCTCGGGCGACTACCCGGTGTGCATGCAATTAGGGCTGACCGAGGATCGTGCGCGTGGCCATCTCGACTTCGGCTCCTGGGCCGAGGCCGAGGCGGCGGGCGCGTTGTCGCTGCGGCAGGACATCCGGCTGCTGCCGCACCTGTTCGACATCGGCATCCACGAGTACGCGGGGCTGGTGCGCGACGGCTGGGTCGATCCGAAGCGGGTCGATCACTTCCTGTGCCACTACTCGTCGGAAAAATTCATTCCGGTGGTCGAAGACCTGATGGCCAAGGCCGACCTGGCGATTCCGCGCGAGCGCTGGTGGAGCAACCTGGCGTGGCGCGGCAACACCGGGGCGGCGTCGATCCTGGTGATGCTGGCGGAGTTCCTGCACACCAGGACGCTGAAGCCGGGCGAGCAGATCTTCTGCTACGTGCCGGAGTCAGGGCGCTTCATGGCGGCGTACATGCTTCTTGAAGTGGAGGCCGTGGACTCGGTAAAGGCCGCACCCGTGGCCGTGGCGCCGCGCGCGGCATCGGTGGCCGACGACGATGTCGTCATCGCGCCCCCGCACGACCCGGCCGCCGCGCCCGAGGGCCTGGGCGCCTTGCTGACCGAGCTGGCCGCCATCTGGCACGACTACCGCTCGCGCGTGTGGCGCACGCCGCTGGTCCGGCAGATTCGCGAGCGCCGCTTCGCCGTGCCCGACTACCTGAACTGGATGGAACAGTGGGTGCCGCAGGTGCGCGAAGGCAGCCTGTGGATGCGCGAAGGCGCGGCCTCTCTGAGCGAGCCGTACCAGGTGCTGGCCTCGCTGATCGGCATGCACGCGGGCGAGGAGCAGAACGACTTCAACATCCTGTTCAGCGACTACCGCCAGGCGGGCGGCACCGTCGAGCGCATCGAGGACCTGCGCCGCAACCCGGGCGGCGAGGCGCTCAACGCGTACCTGCACGGGCTGGCGGCCACGCGCGACCCCATCGGCCTGCTGGGCGCGATCTACATCATCGAAGGAACGGGCCAGCGCATCGTGCCGGCGCTGCTGCCGCTGCTGAAGGCGAGCCTGAAGCTGCCGCCGGACGCCTTCCGCTTCCTGGAGTACCACGGCCACAACGACGAGCACCACCTGGGCCGCTGGCTCACGGCGGTGGAAATGGTGATGGCCGTGGAAGGGCAGGCGCGCGCCGCCCGCCAGATTGCCGACACCGCGCGACACACCGCGGCGCTGTACCTGATGCAGTTCCAGCACATCACGGAACGCATGCCGAACGCATGACAGAACGCATGACCCAGTTCAAGCCAGAACCCAAGCCCGAATGAACGCCCCATGGACCGAACACCTGATTTCCTGACCCAGGCGCACGACGAGCGCGACCCCAGCCCCTGGCTCGCGCTGTACCTCGACCAGAGCACGCCGCTGCCCGACAACGTGAAGGCGGCGTGGCTGGCCGATTCGAGCTCGGGTTCGCGGCAGTACCTGCTTCCTTTCCTGCGGCCGCTGGCGCGGCTGACGATCATCGTGATCCAGGTCGTGAAGGTGTTCGTGCCGCGCAACTGGTCGCACTCGATGCTGCTGCACCGCTTCCTGGCGTGGGGGCTCAAGCGTTTCGTGTCGCCCGAGGCCAACTGGCTCATCCTGCGGCACTTTCACCTGGGCTCGCAGGTGCTGGCCTTCATCGGGCGCAACTCGCCGGCGCCGGTGGGCACCCACCCGCTGGAGCCGGCCGACATCGACGCGCTGAAGGACGAGATGTTCTTGAAGCACGACCTGAACCTGTTCAATTTCGTGATCCGGCTGAACACGGCTTTGCGCGACAAGGGGCTGGCGCTGTGCAAGGCCGAGAACGTCGACTTCTCGATGATCAAGGAGCCGGGGCTGCGGCTGGAAGATATGCCGCAGGGCAGGCTCAACTTCCTCGACCTGCAAAGCGCCATCGAACTGTTCACGCCGCTGTACCAGCTCATGCTCACGGACAACGATTTCTGGCGGGCCGCCAACTCCTTGCAACTGGACGAAACCATCGGCATCTACACGGCGACGATCCTGAACGCGCCGGAGCACCTGATTCTGGTCAACAACAAGCACCCGCTGGTGCCGCTGTCGACCCTTCGGGCGGGGCACCGGCTGGTGATTCACGGGCTCTCGACAGAAATGCTGCACAGCCTGCTCCAGCGCATGCAGGCGGCCCAGAACGCGCAGCAGGCGGGCGCGCCGGAAACGACCCTCTACGAGCAGCCACTTGCATAGGCGTATGCTGCCCCCAGATGGAACTCATGAACACCACCGATAATCCGTCTCCCAAGACCGATCTGGCAGTGACCCATGTACTGGCTCAACTGCTGGAAAAACTCGAGCACAGCCCAGTGCCCGTCGGCGCCGAGCAGTACCGCTCTGTCGTCGAGCATCTGGTGCACGAGTTCGAAGATGTCGAACAGGGGGCCGAACTCGGCCGCCTGCTCGATGCCTATCCGGCCGCGGCCGAGGTGTACGAAAACCTCAATTACCAGCACGCCGGGCTTTGCCGCTCGGCGCTCGACGCTTCGCTGGCCGCTGAATTCAGCGCCCGCGAAGCCATTGCACGCGCCATGCGCCGTGCCGAACCGACCAGCAAGGACAAGACGCATGGCGAAGGGTGAAGTGAAGACGGCAGTGGTGGCGGACGGGCTGCGCTACAAGACCAAGGCACCGGGCTCCCCGTTCCGTGCCTCCGCGTCGTTCAGCGGCGCGACCATGTCGTGCTTCATGTGCGGCAAGCACCGCGTGCGCTCGCAGCTGCGCACCCGCCAGGTGCTGGGCAAGTCCCAGACCGTGTGCGCGCCTTCGTGCAAGGCCCTCGACGAATCGCTCGAGTAGGCGCAGGTCCGCGGCAGGTGTTGGAACCCCGCCACTGACGGGGTAACCTGCTAGCACGTTCGGGAGACGTTTTGGCGACATATCCGTGTGCATAAAGTCACGGATTGGCTTCCACAGCGGCTGCAATAGCTATACAGTTAGAAACAAATGATGCACGAAATTGCATTTACTCCAAAGTTCTAATTTGTAGTCGATTCCCAATGAATTGCAGCCACGTCATCGACGCCCCGTGCGGGACATGGATTTCAACGCTTGCAAAGGGGTTCAGCCATGGCTAAACCGCGTCCGGTCATCATGCAGGTGGTCAAGCGCTCGTCCGGCAGCGCCACGCACCATGTCGAATTCCTGATGGACGACAACTTTGCCGAGCGCCTGCGCCAGCTGCGCTCGCTGGTGCCGCCACTGGGCAGCCTCAACAAGCAACGCGACCTGGTCATCGACAAGGTCCGCGTGCGCGTGCCCAACGCCATTTGGCGCTCAGGCAACGAGATCGAGGCGGACGGGGGCGTGGACGGTTCCTGCATCGTGATCGCCGCCGAAGGCTCGTTCAATTGCGGTGGCAAGGACCGCAAGACGCGCGAGAAGCTGGTGACGTACAACTTCTCGATTGCCCGCCTGCTCGAGCTGCACGCCGAGCGTCCGGAAGGCGAGGTCTTCTACATCCGTGACGGCGTGTTCGCCAACGACGAGCCGGCCGAATCGCCGGCCGGCCGCTGGGTTGCGTCGATGCACGAGCTGGAAGTGGTCATGCGCGTGCCGGACGCCCCGTCCGACTTCGACACGCTGCACGACCTGTCGCTGCGCCCCGAACCTCAGCCAGCGGCCAAGGGTGCGCCGCACCGCGCCAGCTTCTACTGAGCAGCGGGCACTACGCCGCCGAAGCCGCGGCGCTGGGTTCCGCCGCCGCGCCCACCGGCGTGTACTGCGCCCGGTTGTCCACCAGCCAGCGTTCCGACAGCGTGCTGTCCTGCTGCGCCGGATGAAAGTCGGCGCGCAGGTAGCTGCGCCAGCCGGCGACGTTGCCGCGCAGCAGGCCGTCGCGGCTCAGCAGGATGCGCGCGGCGCTCTTCCAGGTCGACCATTTCCACAGTTGCTTCTCGTGGCGCAGGTTGTCGACGGTCTGGCGCATCAGGTCGCCGAGAAACATCAGGGTCACGCGGCGGAACCAGCGCTTGCGCCATTCGTCGGAGCCGCCCGCGGCCTTGTAGATGTCGAAGGCCACGCTCTTGTGCTCCAGCTCTTCCGCGCTGTGCCACAGCCACATGGTGCGTAGCCGGGGCTCGGCGCCATCGAGGATCTGCGGATGCGCCAGCAGCCACTCGGCGAACATCGCCGTGAAGTGCTCGGTGGCCGCGGTAACCGCCAGCGCATGGCGCGGATCGGCGTTTTCCATCAGCGTCATGCGCTTGCTGGCGCGCTCGGTCCAGCCGTCCACCAGGCCCTGGCTGGCCAGGTGGTTGTTGAAGAGCGAATGAATGCGCCGGTGCGTCGCCTCCTGTCCGATGAAGCCGCGCACCTCGGCACGGTGCTTGTCTTGCGCCTCGAGCGGCAGCGTGGCGACTGCGTCGCGCACGGCGTCGATGAAGAACTGCTCGCCGAAGGGGAAGCTCATCGACAGGGCATTGAAGAACGCGCTCGAAAATGCGTCGCCGCCACACCAGTTGCGGGCGAAGGGCGATTGCAGGTCGATGAGCAGGCGGCGGACAACGAGTTCGGTCATGAAATCAGGCCTCGAAAAGTGCGCGGATGCGGCGGAGAAAGATCGGTACGACTCGGGTTGGTACAACCTCGTACCGGCTGCCTCCATGTTGCAATTGTGAATTGGTACTGTCAAGTACCGAGACGTAGGAAAATGTGCGGTTAATGAGCGAAACCATCGACAAACCAGCGCCTTCGAAATCCGCCGACGGCCCCGGCAGCGAGCACTACTCGCGCCTGCTGCAGGGCATGGCGCACGCCGTGGCCGCCAAGGGCTACGCCGAGACCACCATTGCCGACATCGTGCGCGAGGCCGCCGTGTCGCGCCGCACCTTTTACGAACACTTCAGCACCAAGACCGAGTGCCTGATCGCGCTCTACGAGACCGCCAGCCGCCTCGCCCTGCAGGCGGTGAGCGAGGCCTTCGACCCGGTTCAGCCCTGGCACGCGCAGGTCGAGCAGGCCATGACCGCCTACTTCGACTACCTTGCGCAAGACCCGGTGCTGCTGCGCACGCTGTTCGTCGAGATTCTGGGCCTGGGCATGCCGGGCCTCGTGGTGCGGCGCCGGGTGAACGACGAGATCGCCAACTTCATCCAGGTCGCCATCAACAGCAGCGGCGGCGAAGGGCAGGGCCCCGCGGTCCACCTGACCAGCGAAATGGCGATGACCGTGGTGGGCGGCATCAACGAGCTGGTGCTGCAGGCCATCGAGCAGGACCGTGCCGGCGACCTGCGCGAGCTGGTCGCGCCCGCCACGCGGCTGGTGCGCGCGGTGGCGGCGGAAAGCCGGCGCTAGACGCGCGTTGTTTCGATGGTGCGGCGCGGCCTGGCTGCCGCCCAGAGCGTCAGCAGCCCGGCGAGCGTCAACGCCAGCAGCACGCCGAGGTAGGGCAGCACGTCGTGCAGCGGCGCGCCCATCTGGTTGAGCCGCAGCGAGGCCTGGATGCCCGACGTGCTCGGAAAGAGCCAGCGCAGGGCCTGCAGCGGCCCCGGCAGCGCCTCCACGGGCCAGGAGAACCCTGACAGAAACGCCATCGGCAAGGCGGTGAACAGCAGCACCTGCAGCGCCCGCTCGCGGTCGCGGAACCAGCAGCCCAGCAGCAGCCCGACCGTGCAGATCGCCGGCACGTAGAACGCCAGCAGCACCAGTGCCCCCCACGGGTTGCCGCCGCGCGGATAGTCCTGCAGGAAGAACACCCAGCCGAAATAGAAAAGCCCGCTCAAGAGGCCGAACCCCGAGAGCGCGCCCAGCCGCCCCAGCCACGCCCCCATCGCCGCGCGCAGCCGTCCGGCCTCGGCCCAGGTGCCCGCGAGCATGGCGGCGCCCATCAGCAGCGTCTGCTGCAGGATGAGCAGCGCCACCGCCGGCACCACGTAGCTGCCGTAGCCCTCGGTCGGGTTGAAGAGCGCGACCAGTTGCGTGTTCAGCGGGCTGCGGCTGCGCGCCGCCTGCACCGCGCTCTGGCCGCCGGCCTGCAGCTTGCGAATCTCCACACCCGCCGACACCGTGCCCACGGCCTCCGAAAAGCCGTAGAGCACTGCCTTGTTCAGCAGCGCGTAGGCCCCATTGCCCTCGATGGTGACCACCGCCGAAGTGCCGCGCAGCACGTCGCGCTTCAGGTCGGCCGGCAGCAGCGCGTAGCCTTCGATCTCGCCGCGCCACAGCGCCTGCTGCGCCTCGTGCACGTCGGCGGTGACCATGCGCACGTCCAGCCGCGGGTTGGCCATGGCAAAGCGCGCGACCTGCCGCGACAGCGAACTGCGGTCCTGGTCGACCACCGCCACCGGCACGCGCGTGACTGCCTGCGTGCCGTAGGGCCACGGATAGAAGAAGCCGTAGATGATGGGCGCGAGCAGCATGATCAGCAGCACGCCCTTGTCGCGCAGCACCGCCAGCGCGGTGTCGCGCCATGCGGCGCCGAGGTGGAGGCGTTCGTCGGTCATCAGCGCGCGCCCCAGCTGTCGGGTGCCCTGGCGGCGCGCACCAATGCCGCCGCCGTCGCGGCCAGCAGCACGGCGGTGCCCAGCACCATCCACAGCGGCGTCGCCACCGAATACGCCACCGGCGCGCCCATCTGCAACTGCTCCATCTGCACGCGGATGTAGTGGGTGTAGGGCAGCAGGGTGGCCCACAGCTGCGCGAAGAAAGGCATGGCCACCAGCGGAAAGCCCACCCCGCCGAACGCGAACGCCGGCGCCGTGATGAAGCCCGTGGCCGACAGCGCGGTGCGCAGCGAGCGCGTGAGGCCCGACACGAACGCGCCGAGCGCGATCGACAGCGCGATGAACACCACCAGCGCAATCAGCGTCCAGCCGAGCGAGCCGACCGGGTGCCAGCCACGCCCGGCCGTGATCCACAGCATGGCCGCGACGGCCACCGCAGACAGGCTCGCGAACGGCAGCGCCAGCTTGCCCGCCAGCGCGGCCAGTGCCTCGTGCCAGCGCGGCGCGGCGCCCAGCCACGCGCCGATGCTGCGGTCGCGCAGCTCGCGGCCCACCGCCCATGCGCCGGCGGTCATCGCCAGGATGTGCAGCACCGCCGGAATCAGCGCGGCGCCCAGGAACTGCTCGTAGTCGGTCGAGGTGTTGAACAGCGCGACCATGCTCGCCTTGATGGGTTCCATGCTGACGCGCGCCGCGCGCATCGACTCGCCGCGCTTGTTGCGCACCGCGAGCTCGACGCCACCCGACACCGTGGCCACGGCCGTGCGCACGTCGCGCTGTATGAGGCTCGAATGCGTGCCCAGCTGCGCGTTGTGCAGCAGCACGACCTGGCCGACGCGGCCCTGCTTCACGTCCCGGCTCAGCTCGCGCGGCAGTTGAACCGCGGCGTCGACCGCGCCGCTGGTGAGCGCGCGCGCCATCTCGCCTGCGTCGCTGAACTCCTGCACCACGCGCAGGCCGGGCGTGGCGTCCAGAAAGCGCACCAGCTGGCGCGACAGCGAGGAATGGTCTTGGTCGAGCACCCCGATCGGCAGGCGCTCGGGCAGGCCGGCCGAGAAGATCCACCAGATCAGCAGCACCGCGAGCAGCGGCACCCACGAGACCATCGCCAGGTCCCAGGGGCGCGTGCGCAGCAGCGCGAATTCGCGCCGTGCGCTGGCTGCGGAAAAGCCGCGGAGGCTCATGGTGCGAGCAGGCCTTGCGGGCTCAGTTCACCAGCACGCTCATGCCGGGGCGCGCACCCTCGATGGGCTGCAGCGGCCGCGCGCGGACCTCGAAGGTGCGCACGTCGAAGCCGGCACCGCCGCGCGTGGCGCGCCAGGTGGCGAAGTCGGGCAGGGCGGCGCTGTAGTAGACCTTGAAGCGCGCGCGCGGCCGGCCCTCGGGCTTCTCGTCGCGGTTGGCCAGCGCCGGCAGCCTCGCGTCGAACTCGCTGCCGACCGCGAAGCGCGAGAGCCGGTCTTCGCGCACGTTCAGCACCACCCACTGGTCGTTCAGGTCGACCACGGTGACCACCGCCACGCCCTGCGGCGACAGCTCGCCCACCTTGGCCAGCACCTTGGCCACCTCGCCGCCGACGGGGCTGCGCAGCTCGGTCTCGGCCTTGGCGGCCTCGGCTTCGGCCACCACGCCGGCCACCTGCCGGGCCTGCGCGCTGGCGGCGGCCCTGTCTTCGGGGCGGGCGCCGCTGCGCGCCATGTCGTACTGCGCCTTGGCCGCGATGGCGGCGTCGCGCGAGGCCTTCCAGTTGGCTTCGGCCTCGTCGCGCTTCTGGTCGGCCACCAGGCCTTCGCGCGCCAGCCCGTCGACGCGGCGGAACGAGGTCTGCGCGAGCTGCGCGGCGGTTTCCGCGCGCTGCCACTGCATGCGCGCCATCTCGACCTCTTGCGGACGTGCACCGTTCTGCGCCTTGTCTGCCACGGCTTGCGCGGCCTGTTCGGCGGCGGTGGCCTGCGCGAGCTTGGCGCGCACCTCGGGGCTGTCCATGCGAACCAGCACCGCGCCAGCCTGGATGCGGTCGCCTTCCTTCACCAGCACCTCGGCCACGCGCGCAGTCACCTTGCCGGCCACGTCGGTCTCGCGTGCTTCCATCTGGCCCTGGAACACCTCGGGCGCGGGCTGCGACGCGCGCCAGAAGCCCCACGCCAGCAGCGCCAGCACGAGCAGGCCGGCAAAAATCGCGATCAGTTGTCGGGTCTTGGCACTCATCATCAATTCACCTTCACGTCGGCACGTGCGATGTAGTCGGAAAACCTGTCGGAAATGCCCGCGCTCTCGAGCAACTGGGCCAGCGCCTGCACGTAGTCGTTGGCGGCCTGGGCGCGTTCGGTCAGCACCTTGGCCTGGTTGGTCTCGGCGTCGATCAGGTCGAGCGTGGTGCTCGTGCCTTCGCGCAGCCCCGACACGCGCAGCCTGACCACCTCCTGCGCCAGCTCGACCGAGGCCTTCATCTCCATGTACTGGCGCCGCGCGTTTTCCAGCGCGCGCCAGTTGCGCTCGACCAGCAGCGAGATGTCGCTGCGCGCCTGCGCATCGGTGCGCTCGGCCTGCTCGATCTGCTTGAGCGAGGAGGCCGACAGCGCGCTGCGGTCGACCGAGTCGTACAGCGTCCAGCGCACGCCGATGCCGGCCACCCAGTCGGCGTTGCCGCTCTTGAGCTCGCGCGTGCCGAAGGCGATGACCTGCGGCCGGCGCAGCGCCTCTTCGCCTTCGTGCAACTGCTCGGCCTGCGACTTCTTGGCCGCGACCTTGCCGAGGCCGGGATGGCGCGTGAGCGCCGAATCGATGAAGTAGCCCAGCGGCTCCACCGGCGTGCTGATGACGAAGAGCGGCGTCTGCGGCGCCACGCTGCCGTCGGCGCGCACCGTGCGCGCGAGCGCAACGGCGGCGAGTGCCGCGTCATCTTCGGCCTTGCGTGCATTGCGGCGCGCCTCTTCGTAGGCCGCGCTGGCCTGCAGCCGCTCGACGCGCGAGATGACACCGGCCGCGAGCATCTTCTGCGCCGCCGCGTCGTGCTGGGCGATGGTGCGCTCGGCCTGCCCGCGCAGCGTGGCCGCGCGCTGCGCGAGTTGCGCGCCGAAGTAGCGCTGCACCAGCAGCGTGTCGACCTCGTGGCCGGCCTGCTCGGCGTCGGCCTGGGCCTCGCGCGTTTGCGCCGAAACAAAGCCGCGCACCGCGTCGGTCGCGCCGCCCACGTAGAGCGGCCATACGGCCGAGATCGAGGTGTTGGTGCCGGTGTCGTGCCGGTTCAGCGTGTAGCTGTTGGGCAGTTGCGGAATCGGCACGCGAGAGATGACGTTCTGGATCGACGAAGGCAGCGCCGAGCCGATCTGCCCCAGCTTCTGGTTGAGCGGATCGAGGTCGAGGTTCAGGTTGGCGTTGTACGCATAGGCGAGGCCCGAGATGCTGACCACCGGCCCGCCCAGGCCCTTCACGCCTTCGCCCTGCAGCTCTTTGGCCTCGACCGCCGCGCGCGCGGCGGCGAGCTTGTCGGAGCGGTCGACCATGCGGGCGCGGGCTGCGTCGAAGCTCAGGGAGAGGGGATCGGTGCGGGGCTGCATCTGCACTTGCGTTTGCGCTTGGGTCTGTGCAAAGCCCGGCGCGCCGATGCCAAGCAGGGCCGGCAGCAGGAGCAGCGAAGGAAGGAGGGCGTGGCGAGGTCGTTGCATCGTTTCAGGCTGCCTTGCGCAGCAGGGCGTCGAGCTCCTGCTGCAGGATCACGGGGAACGCGGCCTGCACCGCGCCGGTGGCGAGCGGGCGCGCCTTTTCGAGCAGCTGCGCCAGGCGCTCGGCATCGAGGGCGTCGCCGCTCAGCAGGCTGTCGGCCAGCGTGCGCAGCCAGTGGCGCGCCACCGTGCGCAGCGTGCGCGCCATGGTTTCCTGCATGCCGATGACCTGGTCCAGCGGCAGGCCGAGCGCGGCGAGCTGTTCGGCCACCTGGCCGAGCGCGGGGCTCAGCATCTGCACCTTGCCGTCGGGCAGCTCGCGCATCAGGCCGGCCTTGGTGGCGCGCGCGAGGAGGGCGGGCGTCATCTGGCCCTTCCACTTGGCGGCGAGCGCCTTGGCCGACACGACCACCGGGGTCTCTTCGGCGAACAGGCTGCCCGACACCGAGCGCGCCACCGCCACCAGGTCGGGCCACGAAGAAGCCGGCGCCCGCGTGAAGATGCGGCGGATGGCCTCGATGCCGAAGCCCTGGTCGCGCAGTTCGCGGATCAGCGCCAGGCGCTGCGCGTGCTCGTCGCCGTACAGGCCCAGGCGGCCGCGCAGCAACGGCGGCGGCAGCAGGCCGGCCGTGGTGTACGCGCGGATGTTGCGCACCGTGACGCCCGTGCTGGCCGCCAGCCGCTCGATGGAGAGGTCTTGCGTGGCGGTCGTGGCGGCCGTGGCTGCCGTAGCGGCCTTGGTTGCAGGTGTGACGGTGACGGTGTTCATGTGACGGGCCGAATGTTACATCGTGAATGTCACATCGACCAAGCCCCGGCCCTCAGACCTGGATGGTCGGCTTGTAGTCGGCCGGCAGCACTTCCTTCCACTTGCCGAACAGCGCCATCAGCCCCACGGCCACCGCGCCCGACAGCAGCACCACGCCGCAGGCATGCGCCCATCCGTTGTCGAAGGCGCCGAACATCACCGCGCGAAAGGCCTGCACCACCCAGCTGAAGGGCAGCCAGCTGTGCACGTCGCGAAAGAAGCCCGCCGACAGCTCCACCGGCAGCACGCCGCCACCGGCCGACAGCTGCAGCGTGAGCAGCAGCACCGTCAGGATGCGGCCGAAGTCGCCGAACACATGCAGGATGGCGAAGAGCACCACCAGGAACACCAGCGACGCCAGCACCATGGTGAGCGCCAGCGCCCCCACGCGCGGCGCCTGCACCTGCAGCACGCCCAGCAGCGTGGCCAGCACCAGCGCCACCTGCAGCAGCACGATGAGCGCGGGCATGGTGATCTTGCCCAGCGTCTTCGCCAGCTTGGGGTAGTGCGTGTGGTCGGTCAGCACGATGCGCATGTTGAACAGGTAGCCGGCCATCACCGCGCCGATCCACAGCGCCACCGACACCATGTTGGGCACGAAGGCGCTGCCGTTGTTGGCCACCGGCGCCACCACCTCGACCTTGGGCTCCACCGAATCCGCCAGGCCCGAGGCGCTGCCCTCGATGCGGGTGATGGAGGCGGGCAGGGCGGCCTCGATGGTGCGCACGCCGGTCAGCAGGCGCTGCGCCCCTTGCGACAGCTGCGTGCCGCCCTGCACGAACTCGTCGAGCTTGCGGTCTTCGGGCAGCTTGCCGGCCATGGTGCGGATGCCTGCGGACAGCGCGCCCATGCCGTCGGTGAGCTTGCCGACGCCGCCTTCGAGGGCCGTGGCGCCGGTCACCAGCTTCCTGTTGCCGTCCTCGGCCTGGGTCATGGCGGACTGGGCCTGTCCGATGCCGCCGCGCAGCTTGTCGGCGCCAGCGGCCAGTTCACCGGCGCCCCGGGCGAGCCGGTCGCCGACGAAGGGAATGTCGGCGGACTCCTTCTGCATCTTTCGCGCGCCGTCGCCCAGCTGGCCGGCACCGGTGCCCAGCTGGTCGAGCCCGTCGCCGATCTGCGCGAGCCCGCTGCCCAGCTCGCGCTGACCCGCGCTCAACTGCTGCGCGCCGGACTTCAGGGCGTGCAGGTCGGCATCGGCCGGCAGCTTCGACTGGATGGTGCGGATGCCGCCGTTCACCTGCTTGAAGCCGCGCCCCACCTGCTGCGCCGCGGCGCTGTACTGGATGGCGCCGTTGGCCAGCGCCTGGCTGCCGTCGCGCAGTTGCAGCAGCGCCTGCTTGAGCTGCTCCAGCCGCTGCTGCGAGCCGGCGGCGGCGTTCAGCACCAGGCCCCAGCGCTGCTCGTTGAGCATCTCGTTCACCTGGTGGCCCAGCTCGCCCGCGAAGCGCCGGGCCAGGCCGGCCGAGCTGTAGTTGTTGCCCTCCGAGGTGTAGACCACCAGCTGGCCCGCGCCGCGCTGCGTGCCGGGCACGGCATTAGCGCTGAAGTCGGCCGGAATCAGCAGGGCGAAGGCGAGCGTGCCGCGCCGCACCTCGGCGCGCGCGGCCTCGGGGTCGGTCATGGTGCGAAAGCCGAAGGCGCGCTTTTCGGGCAGGGTGCGCGTGAGCTCTTCGCCCACGTTCACCGAGTGCGCCATGTAGGTCACGCCCCGGTCCTGGTTCACGATGGCGGCCGGCAGGTCGGCGGTGTGGCCCGCCGGGTCCCACACGCTCGTGAGGTAGATCAGCGCATAGATGGCCGGCACCACGCCCACCGCCACCACGGCCAGCAGGATGCGCGGAAAGCGCCGCACGATCGCCAGTTCGGCCCGTGCGATGGCCCAGGTGCCGGCGAAGAGGGCGTGGAGGTATCGCATGGGCGGGGGTGTTCGGGCGGATGTATTCGAAGCGCCCTGGCGACAGGCCCGCCCTCGCGGGTCAGGGCTTGACCTTGACCTCGACCCGGCGTGCCTCCGACGGCGGGCCGTCGGCCTGCGACTGCTCGGGCTTGGCCAGCTCGATCTTGTCTTCGGGCGCGCCGGCCGCCTTCAACGCATCGCTCACGGCCATGGCGCGCTGCTTGGCCAGCTCGGCGTTCTTGGCCGGGTCGCCGCTGGCGTCGTGGTAGCCGCTCACCAGCACGGTGCTGCCGCTTTGCACGGCCTTGATGACGTCGGCCAGCGCCTCCTTGGCGTTGGGCGCCACTTCGGAGCTGGCGCTGGCGAAGTAGAACTTGACGACGCCGTTCTCGACCTTCACTGCCGCCGCTTCCACCGCGGACACGGCCCCCGCGGCGACAACGGCCGCGGGCGTGGATGACGTGGCAGGCGCAGCAGGAGCAGCAGGCACAGCAGGTGCAGCAGGTGCCATGGCCGCGGGCGCCATGGCAGCAGGCGGTGTCTCGATCTTCGTCGGCGCGGCCGCCGCCGCATCGCCGGCGTGGAACTTCACCACCAGCGGCACGATGAGCAGCGCCACGATGTTGATGATCTTGATCAGCGGGTTCACGGCCGGGCCGGCGGTGTCCTTGTAGGGGTCGCCCACCGTGTCGCCGGTGACGGCGGCCTTGTGCGTCTCGCTGCCCTTGCCGCCGAAGTGGCCGTCCTCGATGTACTTCTTGGCGTTGTCCCACGCGCCGCCGCCGGTGCACATCGAGATGGCCACGAACAGGCCGGTGACGATGGTGCCCATCAGCAGCCCGCCCAGCGCCTTCGGCCCCAGCACCAGCCCCACCACGATGGGCACCAGCACGGGCAGCAGCGACGGGATCATCATTTCCTTGATGGCCGCGCCGGTCAGCATGCCCACGGCCTTGCCGTACTCGGGCTTGCCGGTGCCTTCCATGATCCCGGGAATCTCGCGGAACTGGCGGCGCACTTCTTCCACCACCGCGCCGGCCGCTCGGCCCACGGCCTCCATGGCCATGGCGCCGAACAGGTAGGGAATGAGCCCGCCGATGAACAGCCCCACGATCACCATCGGGTCGCTCAGGTTGAAGCTGATGGCCAGCCCGAAGCTCTCCAGCTTGTGGGTGTAGTCGGCAAAGAGCACCAGCGAGGCCAGTCCGGCCGAGCCGATGGCGTAGCCCTTGGTCACGGCCTTGGTGGTGTTGCCGACCGCGTCCAGCGGGTCGGTCACGGCACGCACGCTGGCGGGCAGGTCGCTCATTTCGGCGATGCCGCCGGCGTTGTCGGTGATGGGGCCGTAGGCGTCCAGCGCGACCACGATGCCGGCCATGCTCAGCATCGACGTGGCGGCCACCGCGATGCCGAACAGCCCGGCCAGCGAATACGACGCCAGGATGGCGATGCACACGAAGATCACCGGCCACGCGGTGGAGCGCATCGACACGCCCAGGCCCGCGATGATGTTGGTGCCGTGGCCGGTGGTGGAGGCCTGCGCGATGTGCTGCACGGGCTTGTACTGCGTGCCGGTGTAGTACTCGGTGATCCACACCAGCGCGGCCGTCAGCGCCAGGCCCACGAAGCAGGCGCCGAACAGCTTCAGCTGGCTCCCGCTGGGCGCGATGGCGTTGTCGGGAATCAACCAGCTCGTGACGAACCAGAACGCGATGAGCGACAGAACGCCCGCCACCGCCAGCCCCTTGTAGAGCGCAGGCATCACGTTGACCATGCCCGGCGACGCCTTCACGAAGAAGCAGCCGATGATCGACGCGATGATCGACACGCCGCCCAGCGCCAGCGGGTACAGCACCGCGTTGGTGGGCGCGGCGGTGACCATGAGCGCGCCCAGCACCATGGTGGCGATGAGCGTCACGGCGTAGGTCTCGAACAGGTCGGCGGCCATGCCGGCGCAGTCGCCCACGTTGTCGCCCACGTTGTCGGCAATGACGGCGGGGTTGCGCGGGTCGTCTTCAGGAATGCCGGCCTCGACTTTGCCCACCAGGTCGGCACCGACGTCGGCGCCCTTGGTGAAGATGCCGCCGCCGAGCCGCGCGAAGATCGAGATGAGCGAGGAGCCGAAGGCAAAGCCGATCAGCGGGTTGAGCAGCCCCGCCAGGCTCTGGCCCGCCGGCACGCCGGCGCTGGCCAGGAACCAGTAGAAGATCGACACGCCCAGGAGGCCCAGGCCCACCACCAGCATGCCGGTGATGGCGCCGCCGCGAAAGGCGACGTCCAGCGCCGGGCCGATGCCGTGCGTGGCCGCCTGCGCGGTGCGCACGTTGGCGCGCACCGACACGTTCATGCCGATGAAGCCGCAGGCGCCCGACAGCACCGCGCCCACCACGAAGCCGACGGCTGTGGTCAGGTCGAGAAAGATCGCGATGAGGATGGCCAGCACCACGCCCACGATGGCGATGGTGCTGTACTGCTTGGCGAGGTAGGCGGAGGCACCGGCCTGGATGGCCGCCGCAATCTCCTGCATGCGGGCGTTGCCGGGGTCTTTCGCCAGGATCCAACTTCGGGCCCAGAAACCGTAGGCCACGGCCACGAGGCCGCAGACGATGGCCAGTATCAAGGGGGTGTTGCCGATCATGCTTTGCTTCTCCATTCGTTCGTTTAAGACTTGTGGAGACGGACACCATGGACCCTGCGTGCAACGCGTACGGGACATGTTTTCCGCCGCGTTGCTTCCTCGAAGCTCACTGCACCGGTGGTGCGGAGCCGATTGGCCAACGGTTGCAATTTACAGGCAAAAACGCGCTCGCGTGCGACCGTCCGGTGACACGGAAAGTAAACTCCGGGTTTGTCCCCATCCTTCTCATACTTTTCAACTACTCGAAAAACGTCATGTCCTTCGACAAAGTTTCCCCCGGCAAGAATGTCCCCGATGCCTTCAACGTCGTGATCGAAATCCCGATGAACGCCGACCCGATCAAGTACGAAGTCGACAAGGAATCGGGCGCGATCTTCGTCGACCGTTTCATGACGACGGCCATGTACTACCCGGCCAACTACGGCTACGTGCCGCAGACCCTGTCGGGCGACGGCGACCCGGTCGACGTGCTGGTGATCGCGCCGTACCCGCTGCTGCCGGGCGTGGTGGTGCCGTGCCGCCCCCTGGGCATCCTGATGATGGAAGACGAAGCCGGCGTGGACGGCAAGGTGCTGGCAGTGCCAACCGACAAGGTGCTGCCGATCTACAGCCACTGGAAGTCGGTGGACGACGTGAACCCGATGCGCCTGAAGGCCATCAGCCACTTCTTCGAGCACTACAAGGACCTGGAAGCCGGCAAGTGGGTCAAGGTGCTGGGCTGGGAAGGCATCGAGTCGGCCAAGAAGGAAATCCTGGACGGCATCGCCGCGTACCAGAAGTAATTTGTTGCTGCCGTGAGGCAGCGTCCGGGGGCATTGCGCGCAAAGCCGATGCCAATGTCCCCCGGACCTGCGGCTCAGGCCCGGACCGCGTCCGAGGCCAGCCGCATCCACTCGCGATTGACCGATCGCGCGTGCGAGTTCCAGTGGCGTGCCGCCTGCTGGAGCTCGTCCCACTGGCGTTTCGCGCCCGTGGCATCCCCTTGTTCTGCCAGCCACGCGATGTAGCGGGCGCGGGCCTCGACCGTGTTGTATCGGCTCAGCGCGTTGTCGAAGGCTTCGCGTGCCTCCTGTTGCCGGCCGTCGGCGGCGAGCGCGCGGGCCGTGAGCACGGCGACCTCGTCGCGGCGGTAGTCGTCGCGCGATGCACGCAGGGCCTGCAGCGCCTGCAGGGCTTCGCGGCCCGCGGCGGGGCCGCCCGCGGCGAGCAGGGCGCTGGAGAGGCCGAACTGCAGTTCGGGGTCGGACGCGAGCGGGCCCTTCAATGCATCGCGGTAGTGGCCCACGGCATCGGCGGCCTGGCCCCGGTCGAGCGCGGCCTTGGCCAGGCGCAGCTTGTTCTGGGCGGTGGGCGCGAGGTCGTAGGCGTCGGCGGCGGCGCGGTATTCGCGCTCGGGGTCGATGAAGCCGATGGCCGCGCTGGCCACCTTGCCGGCGGTGCGCTGCATGCGCGAGGCGGGCAGGTACTCGACCACGAAGTACACGACGCTGCCGAGCAGCGGAAAGCTGAAAAGAATGATCAGCCAGTACATCTGCTTGCCATGCCGCATGGCATGCACGGCGAAGAACAGCGCGATGAGGACGTGCAGCCCCAGTCCGATGAACGGCATTCGTTTTCCCTCTGTGTTGTTATGGATTCGGGCGCGTTTATAGCAGCCCCGAATGGCACGGTACAGAAGGGAAAAGGGCGGTCGAAACCGTCAGGACGGTCCGGCGGACTTGAACGGGCTGCGCTCGCCCAGGTGGTCCATGTAGTTCTCGACGCCCTGGCCCTCGCGCTCCAGGAAGCGCTCGACCGCGTCGGCGAACGACGGGTGGGCGAGCCAGTGGGCGCTGGTGGTCTTCACCGGCATCAGGGCGCGCGCCATCTTGTGCTCGCCCTGGGCACCGCCTTCGAAACGGGCGGCACCGTGCTCGATGCACCAGGCCAGCGGCTGGTAGTAGCAGGCCTCGAAGTGCAGGCAGTCGACCCGCTCCAGCGCGCCCCAGTAGCGACCATAGGCCACCAGTGGCGCGTCGGGTTCGGTCGACAGGGCGATCAGGCTGGCGGCCATCGGCTTGCCGTCGCGCTCGGCTACGAACAGTAGCCAGGCCTCGGGCATCGTGGCGGCCATGCGCCGGAAGAAGTCGCGCGTGAGGTAGGGCGGGTTGCCGTGCTCGCGGTAGGTGCGCTCGTAGCAGCGGTAGAAGAAGTCCCAGTCGGCCTTTGAAATGTCGGCTCCGCGCGACCACCGAAAGCTCACGCCCGCGTCGGCCACCTTGCGGCGCTCCTGGCGGATCTTCTTGCGCTTGTCGTGCGACAGGCTGGCGAGAAAGGCGTCGAAGTGGGCGTAGCCCGCGTTCGTCCAGTGGAACTGCACCGTGTTGCGCAGCATGAGCCCGGCCTCGGTGCAGGCGGCAATGTCGGCCTCGGCGCCGAACAGCAGGTGCAGCGACGACAGCTCTTCCTGCTTGCACAGCGCCACCAGGCCCTGCACCAGCAGCGTGCGGCTGGCCGCGTCGCGCGCCAGCAGGCGCGTGCCGGGCACGGGCGTGAACGGCACCGCGACCACGGCCTTGGGGTAGTAAGCCAGGCCGTGCTGCTCGTAGGCGTTGGCCCAGGCCCAGTCGAACACGTACTCGCCGTACGAATGGTCCTTGATGTAGAACGGGCACGCCGCGTGCAACTCGTCGCCTTGCCACAGCGTGACGAACTGCGGCATCCAGCCGCTTTCGGGCGTGGCGCTGCGGCTGTCGTTCAGTGCCACGAGGTATTCGTGGCGCATGAAAGGCGAGGGCTCGGCCTGCGCCGCGAGCAGCGCGTTCCAGGCTTGCGCGCTCACGTCCGACGGCGACGACAGAACCCGAATGACATAATCGTTCAAGCCTTTTTCTTCCTTCTGTATGACGCTCAAGCTCGCCATCGCGCAACTCAATTTTGTGGTGGGCGACCTCGTCGGCAACGCGAAGAAGATCGTCGACGCCGCGCGCCAGGCCCATGCCCAGGGCGCGCGCCTGCTGTTGACGCCCGAACTCTCGATTGCCGGCTACGCGGCGGAGGACCTGTTCCTCCGTCCCGCCTTCACCGAAGCCTGTGATGATGCCGTGAAAGGCATTGCCGCCGCTTTGGCCGACCTCAAAGACATGGTCGTGGTGGTGGGGCATCCGACCGGCGGCAGCCTGCGCAGCCGCTCCGTGGCGGTGCAGCTGCGCCACAACGCGGCCAGCGTGATCAAGGAGGGCCGCATCCTCGAGACCTACGCCAAGCGCGAGCTGCCCAACTACCAGGTGTTCGACGAGCGCCGCTACTTCACGCCGGGGCAGGGCACCTGCGTGTTCGATGCGGGCGGTGTCTCGGTCGGGCTGCTGATCTGCGAGGACGCCTGGTTCGACCAGCCGGCCGAGCTGGCCCGCGAAAGCGGCGCCGAGGTGCTGGCGGTGATCAATGCCTCGCCGTACCACGTCGGCAAGGAGGGCGAGCGCGTCGCGCGCATGGCCGAGCGGGCGCGGGCCGCGGGGCTGCCGCTGGTCTATGCGCACCTGGTCGGCGGGCAGGACGAGGTGGTGTTCGACGGCGCCTCCTTCGCGCTGCAGGCCGATGGCGCCGTCGCCATGCAGGCCGAGAGCTTCCGGGAGCGGCTGCTGTTCGCGCAGCTGGAGCGCACGGGGCAGGGCATTGTCGGGTTCGTGGCGGCGCCCACCGACATCGCCGCCCCGCGCGACGCCGAGGCCCAGCTGTGGGACGCGCTGGTGCTGGGCGTGCGCGACTACATCGGCAAGAACGGTTTTCCGGGCGCCATCCTGGGGCTTTCAGGCGGCATCGACTCCGCATTGGTGCTTGCCATCGCGGTCGATGCACTGGGCAAGGACAAGGTGCGCGCGGTGATGATGCCGTCGCCCTACACCGCGGACATCAGCTGGATCGACGCGCGCGACATGGCCGCCCGGCTGGGCGTGCGCTACGACGAGATTTCCATCAAGGACACCTTCGAGTCGTTCAAGGGCGCTTTGGCTGGGGAATTCAAGGGCCGGCCCGAGGACACGGCGGAGGAAAACATCCAGGCCCGCATCCGCGGCACGCTGCTGATGGCGCTGTCGAACAAGTTCGGCGCCATCGTGCTCACCACGGGCAACAAGAGCGAAATGGCCACCGGCTACTGCACGCTGTACGGCGACATGGCGGGCGGCTTCGCGGTCATCAAGGACCTGCTGAAGACCACGGTGTTCGCGCTGGCCCGCTGGCGCAACGCCCACGACCCGTACGGCACGGGTTCGCAACCCATCCCCGAGCGCATCATCACCCGGCCCCCCAGCGCCGAGCTTCGGCCCGACCAGACCGACCAGGACAGCCTGCCGCCCTACGACATCCTTGACGGAATCCTGGCACGCTACATGCAGGACGACGAGGGCATCGACGAGATCATCGCGGCGGGTTACGACCGCGCGGTGGTCGAGCGGGTCGCGCGGCTCATCAGGATCAACGAATACAAGCGGCGCCAGGCGCCGGTAGGCATCCGGGTCACCCATCGAAGCTTCGGCAAGGATTGGCGTTACCCTATCACCAGCAAATTCAACGAAACCGCCGGAGCACAAAAACCATGAAGCAGATCACCGCCATCGTCAAACCCTTCAAGCTTGAGGACGTGCGCGAGGCCTTGGCCGAAGTGGGCGTCACCGGCCTGACCGTCACCGAGGTCAAGGGCTTCGGCCGACAGAAGGGGCACACCGAGCTGTACCGCGGCGCCGAATACGTGGTCGACTTCCTGCCCAAGATGAAGGTCGAGGTGGTCGTGAACGAGGCCGATGTGGAGCGCTGCATCGAAGCCATCGTCAGTTCCGCACGCACCGGAAAGATCGGCGACGGCAAGATCTTCGTCACCAGCGTGGACCGCATCGTGCGCATCCGCACCGGCGAAGAGAACGAAAACGCGGTCTGAAACAAAAAAGCCCCCGGCGACGGGGGCTTTTTTTCGAAGGCAGCGTCAGAGGTTTTCCGACAGCCTGTCTTCCCGTGGATGCAGGGGCACTTCGGCGCGCAACGCGCCGAGCAATTCGGTCGGCTCCGTGCCGGTGCGAATCAGCTTCATCTGCCAATCGCCCATGAAGCCCTCGCGCACGCTGTGCGCCAGGAAGCCCAGAAGGCCGTCGTAGTAGCCGGCGGTGTTCAGGATGCCGGTCGGCTTGTCGTGGTAGCCGAGCTGGCGCCAGGTCCAGATCTCGAACAGTTCCTCGAAGGTGCCGATGCCGCCCGGCAGGGCCACGAAGGCGTCGGCGCGCTCGCCCATCATGGCCTTGCGCTCGTGCATGGTGTCGACCACGTGCAGTTCGTCGCACAGCGGGTTGGCCAGTTCCTTGTCGACCAGGGCCTTGGGAATGATGCCGACGACGCGGCCGCCGGCCGCGCGGGTGGCTTCGGCCACCGTGCCCATCAGGCCGGTGCGCCCGCCGCCGTAGACCAGCTGGCCGCGGTGCTGGCCGATCCATTGGCCGACCGCTTGCGCGGCCTGGGAAAACTCGGGGCGCTCGCCGGGGCGCGAGCCGCAATACACACAGATCGAAAATTCAGGATTCATGCCGCCATCATGCCGCAGGCGGCATGCCTTCTCATGACAGGAAGCGTTGCCACAGCGCGGTCAGCCAGATGCCCCCGCACAGCGTGAGCGACAGCAGCACCGCGGCGCTGCCCATGTCCTTGGCGCGCTTGGAGAGGTCGTGCCACTCGGGGCCGATGCGGTCGATGGCGGCCTCGACGGCCGTGTTGAGGAGCTCCACGATCATCACCAGGATGGCGCTGCCCGCGAGCAGCGCCACCTCGACCCAGCTGCGGCCCAGCCAGAACGACACCGGGATCATGACGATCGACAGGATCGCTTCCTGCCTGAACGCAGGCTCGCTCCAGCCCGCGCGCAGGCCCTGCAGCGAGATCAGCGTGGCATGGAAGACGCGTTCGAAGCCCTTGCGCGCTTTCTGCGGGTTGACGGCGGGATCGGGCAGTTTCTTGGGCAAGGCACTCATCGGCGACTCATCGGTTGGGAGGTGATGAGCCGCGTACCGGCCCAGGCGTCGTGCCAGAACTGGCGCTCGGGGTGAAAACGTGCAAGCAAGGCCCAGACCGCGACCCAGCCGAAGATCAGCACGGTCGATTCGCCGCCCGACAGCTTGAAGGGGGCCATGGCGGCCAGCGGCGGCAGGAACCAGATCCAGCTCAGCAGGTAGCGCGCCAGCGCGCGGCGCTGGGTCACGGGGCGGCCGTGCAGGTCGACGATGCGGATGTTCCAGGTTTTCATGGCAAGGGTCTGGCCCTTGGTCCAGAACCAGACGAAGTACACGCCGAAAACCACGAAAAGAAAAGCCTGGAAAAGGTGGCGCCGCTCGTCCATGGCGTCGCGCATCTGGCCCAGCGTGCTGAACAGCCAGCCCGAGACGAACACCACGGCGAACAGCAGCATGCCCTCGTAGAGCCAGCAAGCCATGCGACGCCAGATGCCGGGGGCGACAGGGGCTATCGAAACAGGAGCGGTGGTTGCAGTTGCGACGGGCGAGGCAGGCTGATCGGGCCCCGAGGCCTCGGGAGAGCTGGAAACCATCGGAACCTTGGGGTCAGGGAGACGAGGAGGGCGCGTCGGCCGGCGCGGGCACCTGCGCTTCGGCCGGAACCGGCGGCGACGTCACGTTGGACGGCGCAGGCGCGGCAGGCACGATGGAGACGGCTGGCGTGGCGCCGGGGGCCGTGGTGCGCTCGG
This sequence comes from Variovorax sp. J22G73, assembly GCF_030317035.1. Taxonomy (GTDB): domain Bacteria; phylum Pseudomonadota; class Gammaproteobacteria; order Burkholderiales; family Burkholderiaceae_C; genus Variovorax. Next base: position 525,007 of record NZ_JASZYK010000002.1, on the reverse strand, counting down.
GCGGCGAAGCCACCATGACCGCGGCCGGTGCGGCCAGCGGCGCTGGCGGTGCCAGCAGGATGCGGGGTGTGTGCTGCCCACCGGGCGTGACGGCCGGCACGGGCACGAGCTTCTGCGCCGAAACGGGCCGCACGGGCACGGCGGCGCCGCGTGGCTTGGCCGGGGCGCGCTCGGCGAGCTTGCGCTTTTCTTCCTCGCTCAAGGCCTGGTATTGCTCCCACTTGGCCTTGCGCTCGTCGGCGGGAATGCGCTTGACCTCGGCGAAGTTCAGGCGGGCCTGCGTGCGTTGCTGGTTGCTCAGCGCGGCCCATTCGATCATTCGGCTGTGCAGCGTGCCCTGGTCGTCGGCCGACATGCTGGAAAAGTTGCGCGACAGGGCCAGCCACTTCTTCTTCTGGCCGACGTTCAGGGTGTTCCAGTGGACGCTCAGGGGCTTCAGTGCCTGTTGTTGCTCGGCGGTGAGCTCGCTCCAGAGCGGCTTGGTCGTCGAAACGGCTTTGGGGCTGCTGCCCGGCGCGGACGCGCTTGCCGCAGAGCCGCCAGTGAACTTGCCTGTTTCGGCGTGAGATTGCGTTTGCGGTTGGGCGCTGGCGAGCGTCAGGCCGAAGGCGGCGACTGCTAGCGCGCTCGCCCAAACGACGGCGCCCGCCTGGAGCGGGCGCGTCGGGCGGGGAGTGTTCGCGCTGGAGGTGGAACGGCGTCGCATTCGGTCGGTGAAGGATTTCAGGCGGTAAAGATTCAGTCGGAGGCGCTGTCGGCCTTCAGGAATTGGGCGAAACCGGGGTCCGTGTAGGCGGCAGGGGGCAGGTCGCCGGTCAGCAGGGCGGAGTCGACCTCGGCCAGTTCGCTGGCACGGTCGTCATCCTGCATCACGCTGATGGTGATGAGACCGGCCACGAGTGCAATCAGGGGCACCACCGAACCGATGCGCGTCCACCAGCTGCCGCCGAGCGTGGCCGTGTGGCCAGCCTGCACCACCACGGGCGCGGTTCGCAGCTGCGGGGCCAGCTTGCGCGCGGCCACGGCCTGGGCGCGCGCCACGCGCAGTCGCTCACCGATGTCGTGCGGCAACTCGCGGTTGCCGGCCGACAGGCGGGCGGTCACGCGCTGGCCGAAGTCGTCTTCGGCGGCGGTGGATGATGTGATCGAAACCTTCGTGTTCATAGCGATATTCCCTTGGCCTTGAGCGCCTTGCTCAGAGCGTGAACGGCTCGCGAGCAATGGGTTTTGACGCTGCCTTCGGAGCAGCCCATTGCGGCGGCCGTCTCTGCGACGTCCATTTCCTCCCAGTAACGCATCAGGAAAGCCTCGCGTTGACGGCCCGGCAAAGCTGCGATCTGCTCTTCGATCTCGTGGAAGACCTGGGCGCGGCGGGTCGTGTCTTCGGCGCTCTCCGATTCCCTAGAGTCGGTCGGCGAAACGAAGTTCTCCAGCAGGTCGAAATCTCCGTCGTCGTCGACCGAATCGAAATCGCTGAGGTTGGAGAAAAGCGCGCGGCGGGTCTTCTGGCGGCGGAACCAATCGAGCGTGCAGTTCGACAGGATGCGCTGGAACAGCATCGGCAGCTCTTCCGCGGGCTTGTCGCCGTAGTGCTGCGCCAGCTTCATCATGCTGTCCTGCACGATGTCGAGTGCCGCTTCTTCGTCCCGCACGTGATAGACCGAGCGCTTGAAAGCGCGTCGTTCGACGCTTTTCAGGAAGTCGGAGAGTTCTTGTTCAGTGGCCAAGCGAGAAGGGGCGCAGGGGGGCGCCGCGTGGGAAGGGGGTCTAGCGATCGCGTAGGTTTATCGCCGCGAATTATGCCTTTGTCGCTTTACAAGCCAGCTGAAGCGAATCTGAACGCCCGGAAATGCCATAATCCGCGCTGCAAGTCAAAAGGCAAACGGGTCTAGGTCCGGCGGAACATCAGTCTGCCCATGGCCATGGCCTCAAGTCCTGGCGCGACCTCACAAGGGTTGGCAAGGGGCACCCAAGGTATTTCGTTCCCGAAATAAACAAAGGTTGATCATGGAAATCTCCAAGGCGGAAATCGCTTCCGCGGCGGCCGCGTCTTCAGGCGCAGGCAACGCAACGCAAGAACTCATGGGTGCCGAGGTGCTGGTCAAGGCACTGCAGGCCGAAGGCGTCCAGTACATCTGGGGCTACCCAGGCGGCGCGGTTCTGTACATCTACGACGCGTTCTACAAGCAAGACACCATCCAGCACGTGCTGGTTCGCCACGAGCAGGCAGCGGTTCATGCGGCCGACGGCTATGCGCGTGCCACCGGCGAAGTCGGCGTGGCACTGGTCACTTCCGGTCCCGGCCTGACCAACGCGGTCACCGGCATCGCGACGGCGTACATGGACTCGATCCCGATGGTGATCATCTCGGGCCAGGTCCCCACGGCGGCCATCGGTCTCGACGCCTTCCAGGAATGCGACACGGTCGGCATCACCCGCCCCATCGTCAAGCACAACTTCCTCGTCAAGGATCCCAAGGATCTGGCCATGACGATGAAAAAGGCCTTCCACATCGCACGCAGCGGCCGTCCCGGCCCCGTGGTGGTGGACGTGCCCAAGGACGTCTCCTTCAAGAAGACGCCCTATGCCGGCTATCCCGACAAGGTCGAGATGCGCTCGTACAACCCGGTGCGCAAGGGCCACGGCGGCCAGATCCGCAAGGCGCTGCAACTGCTGCTGGCAGCCAAGCGCCCCTACATCTACACCGGCGGCGGCGTGTTGCTGGGCAACGCCTGCAACGAACTGCGCACGCTGGTGGACATGCTGGGTTACCCGGTCACCAACACGCTGATGGGCCTGGGCGCCTATCCGGCGAGCGACCGCAAGTTCCTGGGCATGCTGGGCATGCACGGCACCATCGAAGCCAACAACGCGATGCAGAACTGCGACGTGCTGCTGGCCGTGGGGGCGCGCTTCGACGACCGTGTCATCGGCAACCCCAAGCATTTCGCGCAGAACGAACGCAAGATCATCCACGTCGACATCGACCCGTCGAGCATCTCCAAGCGCGTGAAGGTCGACATTCCGATCGTCGGCGACGTGAAGGACGTGCTCACCGAGCTCATCTCGATGATCCGCGAAAGCTCGGCCAAGCCCGACGCCGGCGCGCTGGCCGACTGGTGGAAGACCATCGAGGCCTGGCGCTCGCGCGACTGCCTCAAGTACGACCGCGGCAACACGGACGTGATCAAGCCGCAGTACGTGGTCGAAACGCTCTGGAACATGACCAAGGACGCCGACGCGTACATCACGTCGGACGTGGGCCAGCACCAGATGTGGGCGGCCCAGTACTACCGCTTCGACGAGCCGCGCCGCTGGATCAACTCGGGCGGCCTGGGCACCATGGGCGTGGGCATTCCCTACGCCATGGGCATCAAGCTCGCGAAGCCCGATTCGGAAGTGTTCACCATCACCGGCGAAGGCTCGGTGCAGATGTGCATCCAGGAACTCTCCACCTGCCTGCAATACAACACGCCGATCAAGATCTGCTCCCTCAACAACCGCTACCTGGGCATGGTGCGCCAGTGGCAGGAGATCGAATACTCCGGCCGCTACAGCCACAGCTACATGGACGCGCTGCCCAACTTCGTGAAGCTCGCCGAGGCCTACGGCCACGTGGGCATGCTGATCGAGCGTCCACAAGACGTGGAGCCCGCGCTGCGCGAAGCACGCAAGCTCAAGGACCGCACGGTGTTCATGGACTTCCGCACTGACCCGACCGAGAACGTGTTCCCGATGGTGAAGGCCGGCATGGGCATCACCGAAATGCTGTTGGGCTCCGAAGATCTCTGATCTGCGGCGCATTCGCTTAACTCTTCACTGACGAATCTATTGCCCGCCGAGCCCGCGCATTACCGTGCGCGGGGGAGGGCGGCGAAAAGAGGAGTCACGCAAACATGAAACACATCATTGCAGTGCTGCTGGAAAACGAGCCGGGTGCTCTTTCCCGCGTGGTGGGCCTGTTCTCGGCCCGCGGCTACAACATCGAGTCGCTGACGGTGGCGCCCACGGAGGACCCGAGCCTCTCGCGCATGACCATCGTCACGAACGGTTCGGACGACGTGATCGAGCAGATCACCAAGCACCTGAACCGGCTCATCGAAGTGGTGAAGGTCGTCGACCTGACCGAGGGTGCCTACACCGAGCGCGAGCTCATGATGGTGAAGGTGCGCGCGGTCGGCAAGGAGCGCGAGGAAATGATGCGCATGGCGGAGATCTTCCGCGGCCGCATCATCGACGTGACCGACAAGAGCTACACCATCGAACTCACCGGCGACCACGGCAAGAACGACGCTTTCCTGGAAGCGATCGAGCGTAGCGCTATCCTCGAGACTGTCCGCACCGGTGCCAGCGGCATCGGGCGCGGCGAGCGCATCCTGCGCGTGTAGGGGGTGCAGATCCCCTCAGTTTCATCGTTTATCAACACATGAGGAGAAGGTGAATGCAAGACTTGCTGGGCTTCGACAAGATGGTGACCCCCATCATCATCCGGATACTGTATTTCCTCGGACTGCTGGGTGTGCTCGTGATGACCGTCGTGTCATTGTTCCAGGGCCGCATCCTGGCTGCCATCGGCATTCTTGTGTTCGGCGCGATCATGGTTCGCGTCTATAGCGAATTGCTGATCCTGCTGTTCCGCATTCACGACAACCTCGTGTCCATCAATCAGCAAATGAAGGACCGGAATTCTTCCGGCCAATTGTGAGTGAACGCACCCCCGAGCCGGGGTGCATCGAGACTAAATAGGAAAGACGCATCATGAAGGTTTACTACGACAAGGACGCCGACCTCAGCCTCATCAAGGGCAAGACGGTTGCAATCATCGGTTATGGGTCGCAAGGCCATGCGCACGCGCAGAACCTGAACGACAGCGGCGTCAAGGTCGTGGTCGGCCTGCGCAAGGGCGGTGCTTCGTGGGACAAGGTCGGCAAGGCCGGCCTGCAGGTCGCCGAAGTGGCCGACGCCGTGAAGTCGGCCGACGTGGTCATGATCCTGCTGCCCGACGAGCAGATCGCCAACGTCTACAAGAACGACGTAGCCCCGCACATCAAGGAAGGCGCATCGCTCGTCTTCGCGCACGGCTTCAACGTGCACTACGGCTTCGTGCAGCCGCGCGCCGACCTCGACGTGTGGATGGTCGCTCCCAAGGCCCCGGGCCACACCGTGCGCAGCACGTACACCCAAGGCGGCGGCGTGCCCCACCTCGTGGCCGTGCACCAGGACAAGACCGGCAAGGCGCGTGACCTCGCGCTGAGCTACGCCACCGCCAACGGCGGCGGCAAGGCCGGCATCATCGAGACCAACTTCCGCGAAGAAACTGAAACCGACCTGTTCGGCGAACAAGCGGTTCTGTGCGGCGGCACGGTCGAGCTGATCAAGGCCGGTTTCGAAACGCTGGTGGAAGCCGGCTACGCGCCCGAAATGGCGTACTTCGAATGCCTGCACGAACTCAAGCTGATCGTCGACCTGATCTATGAAGGCGGCATCGCCAACATGAACTACTCGATCTCGAACAACGCCGAATACGGCGAGTACGTCACGGGCCCGCGCATCGTGACCGAAGAGACGAAGAAGGTCATGAAGCAGGTGCTCAAGGACATCCAGACCGGCGAATACGCCAAGAGCTTCGTGCTCGAAGCCGCTGCCGGCCAGCCGGCGCTCATCAGCCGCCGTCGCCTGAATGCAGAGCACCAGATCGAAGTCGTGGGCGAAAAGCTGCGCGCGATGATGCCCTGGATCAAGAAGAACAAGCTGGTCGACCAGACCCGTAACTGATCTTCGAGTCGAAGGCAAAAGGCGCCCGCAGGGCGCCTTTTTCCAAGGGCCACCCTCGCGGTGGCCCTTTTGTTTGAAGGGTGCCCGCAAGGCCCCCTGAACTACACTGCAAGCCATGCGACCCACAGACCTAGATGCTATCGATTGGATAGCTGACCGCGCAGTGCCCATGAGGGACGGAGGCAATTTCAATGCATGACGATACGGTTCCCAACGAGGTGCAACCGCGCAAACGCCGCAAAGGCATCTACATCCTGCCGAACCTGTTCACGCTCGCTGCGTTGTTCGGTGGTTTCTATTCGGTCGTGATGGCCATGAACGCGCGCTTCGACCTCGCGGCGCTCGGCGTGTTCGCCGCGATGATCCTGGACAGCCTCGACGGGCGCGTCGCGCGCATGACCAACACCCAGAGCGCGTTCGGCGAGCAGATGGATTCGCTGTCCGACATGGTGTCGTTCGGCGCCGCGCCGGCGCTCATCGCGTACGAGTGGTCGCTCAAGGGCCTGGGGCGCTGGGGCTGGATCGCAGCCTTCGTGTACTGCGCGTGCGCCGCACTGCGGCTCGCGCGCTTCAACGTGAACACGGGCGTGGTCGACAAGCGCTGGTTCCAGGGCCTGCCATCGCCCGCCGCCGCCGCACTGGTGGCCGGTTTCATCTGGCTCGTGGACGAATGGGGCAAGCGCGGCGGCGAGGTGCTGTATCTCTCGTGGACGCAGATCACCTGGGTCACCTTCGCCTTCACGCTGTACGCGGGCCTCACGATGGTCACCAACGCGCCGTTCTACAGCTTCAAGGACATCCAGATGAAGAAGAGCGTGCCCTTCGCCGCGATCGTGCTGATCGCGCTGGGCATCGCGGTCATCAACATCCATCCGCCGACCGTGCTGTTCGGGCTGTTCGTCATCTACGGCCTGAGCGGCTACGTGGTGTACGGCTGGCGCAAGGCCAAGGGCCAGCCGGTGAGCGTGATCAGCACCTCGACCGAAGAGCCCGACGAGCGGGGGTTGCACAACTGACACGCGGGGCCTTCACAGGCCCGCGAAGGCTGTGCTACATTCGCAACCCTCATGACCAAGATTTCGCTGCTGGCCCTACTAGCCCTCCCTCACGGGCGGAGACGGTAGCGCACGCGCAAATCCCTCACCACGGCCCGTTCGCACCAGCAACGGGCCGTTTGTTTTTGGGGTTGCTGGTTGAATTCCAACCACTCAGAGAAATCGACATGCTCAAGCAACCTCAAAGCAAATACCGCGCATTCGCCCCGATCGGCCTCAAGGACCGCACCTGGCCCGATGCCGTGCTGACCAAGGCGCCCATCTGGCTGTCGACGGACCTGCGTGACGGCAACCAGGCACTTGTCGAGCCCATGGACATCGCACGCAAGATGCGCATGTTCGAAACCCTGGTGGCCATCGGCTTCAAGGAAATCGAAGTCGGCTTTCCTTCGGCGTCGCAGGTCGAATTCGACTTCGTGCGCAAACTCATCGAGGAAGACCGCATTCCCGACGACGTGACGATCCAGGTGCTGACGCAAGCGCGCGACCACCTCATCACCCGCACCTTCGAATCGCTGCAAGGCGCTCCACGCGCCATCGTGCACCTCTACAACGCCGTCGCGCCCGTGATGCGCCGCGTGGTGCTCGGCATGAACGAAGACCAGATCGTCGAGCTCGCCAGCAGCCATGCACGCATGTTCAACGACTGCGCCGCGAAGCAGCCGAATACGAAGTGGACTTTCCAGTACTCGCCCGAAATGTTCTCGGGCACCGACGTGGCGTTCTCCAAGCGCGTGGTCGACGCGGTCACCGACGTGTGGGCGCCGACGCCTGAGCGCAAGTGCATCGTCAACCTGCCCACCACGGTCGAGCACTCAACGCCGAACATCTTCGCCGACATGATCGAGTGGATGCACCGCAACCTCGCGCGCCGCGATTCGATCGTGCTGTGCGTGCACCCGCACAACGACCGCGGCACCGGCACCGCCGCCGGCGAACTCGCGCTGATGGCCGGCGCCGAGCGCATCGAAGGTTGTCTCTTCGGCAACGGCGAGCGCACCGGCAACCTCGATCTCGTGAACGTGGCGCTCAACCTGTACACGCAAGGTGTCTCGCCCGAGCTCGACTTCTCGAACATCGACGAGATCCGCGCCACGGTCGAGCATTGCAACCAGATTCCGGTGCACCCGCGCCATCCGTACGTGGGCGACCTCGTCTACACCTCGTTCTCGGGCTCGCACCAGGACGCGATCAAGAAGGCCTTCGCCGCGCGCAAGGAAGGCGACATCTGGGACATGCCCTACCTCCCCATCGATCCGAAGGACGTGGGCCGCAGCTACGAGGCCGTGATCCGCGTGAACAGCCAGTCGGGCAAGGGCGGCATGGCCTACCTGCTCGAGAGCGAATACGGCCTCGAGATGCCGCGCCGCCTGCAGATGGAGTTCATGCAGACCGTGCAGGGCGTGATGGACATCGCGGGCAAGGAACTCACCGCCGCCGACCTCTGGCAGCTGTTCGTGCGCGAATACGGCATCGAGACCGCGCAGTCGCTGCAGCACCGCGTGATCGAGGAACAAGGCGAGGGCGCCGACGCCTCCGTGGTGCTGCGCGGCGACCTGCCGTGGGACGGCGAAGTGCGCGCCATCGAAGGCCGCGGCAACGGCCCCATCGACGCCTTCACGCAGGCGCTGAGCAAGGCCACCGGCCACACGGTGCGCGTGATGGACTACCACCAGCACGCCATCGGCGCCGGTGCGGATGCCAAGTCGGTCGCCTACCTCGAGCTGCGTGTTGACGAAAGCCAGACGCTGTTCGGCGTGGGCATCGACGCCAACGTGATCACGGCGTCGCTGAAGGCGATCGTCTCGGGCGTGCAGCGTGCGCGGGGCCGCGGTGCCCGCAGCGCACAATCGGCGGTTGAAGTCGCCTGATGCCGTGCCGGCCCGAGCCGGACGCGCAAGGTGGTAATAAATAACGGAGATCCACGATGACCGACCAACTCATTATTTTCGACACCACCTTGCGCGACGGCGAGCAATCGCCGGGCGCCTCCATGACGCGCGACGAAAAGATGCGCATCGCCAAGCTGCTGGAGCGGCTGAAGGTCGACGTCATCGAGGCCGGCTTTCCCGCTAGCTCGAACGGCGACTTCGAGGCCGTGAAGGCCATTGCGAACGTGATCAAGGACTCGACGGTATGCGGCCTTTCGCGCGCCAACGACCGCGACATCGCGCGTGCCGCCGAGGCGCTGAAGGGCGCGGCCCGCGGGCGCATCCACACCTTCATCGCGACCTCCGCGCTGCACATGGAAAAGAAGCTGCGCATGTCGCCCGACGAGGTACACGAGCAGGCCCGGCTGGCGGTGCGCTTCGCGCGCAACCAGATCGGCGATGTGGAGTTCAGCCCTGAAGACGGCTACCGCAGCGATCCCGACTTCCTGTGCCGCGTGCTCGAGACCGTCATCAACGAGGGCGCCACCACCATCAACGTGCCCGACACCGTGGGCTACGCGATTCCTGAGCTCTACGGCAACTTCATCAAGATGCTGCGCGAGCGCGTTCCGAACAGCGACAAGGCGATCTGGTCGGTGCATTGCCACAACGACCTCGGCATGGCCGTGGCCAATTCGCTGGCCGGCGTGAAGATCGGCGGCGCGCGCCAGGTCGAATGCACCATCAACGGCCTGGGCGAGCGCGCGGGCAACTGCTCGCTCGAAGAAGTGGTGATGGCGGTGAAGACCCGCCGTGACTATTTCGGCCTCGACCTGAACATCGACACGCAGCACATCGTGGCCGCGAGCCGCATGGTGAGCCAGACGACCGGCTTCGTGGTGCAGCCGAACAAGGCCGTGGTGGGCGCCAACGCCTTCGCGCACGCCTCCGGCATTCACCAGGACGGCGTGCTCAAGGCGCGCGACACCTACGAGATCATGCGCGCCGAGGACGTGGGCTGGGCCGCCAACAAGATCGTGCTGGGCAAGCTCAGCGGCCGCAATGCCTTCAAGCAGCGCCTGCAGGAGCTGGGCGTGTCCATGGCGAGCGAAGGCGACATCAATGCCGCCTTCCTGCGCTTCAAGGAGCTGGCCGACCGCAAGTCCGAAATTTTTGACGAAGACATCCTCGCGCTCGTCAGCGCGGAAGAGGTGTCGAACGTTGGTGAGCAGTTTGCTTTCGTCTCTCTCTCCCAGCACAGCGAAACCGGCGAGCGCCCCCAGGCGAAAATCGTGTTCACCGTGCAGGGCAAGGAAGTCACCGGCGAATCCGACGGAAATGGCCCGGTCGATGCTTCACTGAAGGCGATCGAGTCGCTCGTGAAGAGCGGCGCCGAGATGGTTCTTTACTCTGTAAATGCCATCAGCGGCTCGACGGAAAGCCAAGGAGAAGTTACAGTCCGGTTACAAAACGCAGGGCGGGTGGTGAATGGTGTCGGGGCAGACCCCGACATCGTGGTGGCTTCGGCAAAGGCTTATTTGAGTGCCCTCAATAAGTTACAGAGCCAAGCTGAGAGAGTTGCGGCACAAGGTTAGGTTTTCAGGCGATCCTTGCTATTCGATTGAAGAAGAGGATGCAAGTAACTGATATTGCGTGCCTTTTTTGATTTCGATACACTGCGGTCCTCGTTTGTCGCCGCTGGAGATTTATTAATGCCTGAAGCCCGTCTCCGCCGAGTTTCCAGCCAGCGGTTTCTACCCGCACTCAAATTCATCGCCGTCGCGTTCTGCGCCACGGCGTTTTTGCTGCCTGGTGCCCAGGCCGCGAAGAAAGAAAAGCCCGCCGCCGCCAAGACCGCCGTCGCCAAGAAGGCGAAAGGTCCGGTACCGGTCGAAGTGAAGCGCACCGCCTCCTCGAAGACGGCGCGCGCGGGCCGGGCGGAAAAGCCCGAAAAAGCAGAAAAGGTCGTTCGTGGAGGCCGCAACGTCGTTGCCACGCTCCACAAGAAGAACGGCAAGACCGTGGTGGCCGTGCAGCGCCGCTCGGTGGTCCGCGTCGAAGCCCCGCCGCGCCAGTCCTTCGGCCAGATGGCCGGCCTGCATGGCACCGAAGACGTGCTCGACCTGAAGTCGAGCGTTGCACTGGTGATCGACCAGGACACGCACGAAGTGCTGTTCAGCAAGAACGACCACGCCGTGCTCCCGATTGCGTCGCTCACCAAGCTCATGACCGGCCTGCTCATCAGCGAGGCCCATCTGCCGAACGAAGAGCTGATCACCATCACCCAGGACGACGTCGACACCGAAAAGCGCAGCAGCTCGCGCCTGACGGTCGGCACCACGCTGTCGCGCGGCGAACTGCTGCACCTGGCGCTGATGTCGAGCGAAAACCGCGCCGCGCATGCGCTGGGCCGCACCTATCCGGGTGGCCTGGCCACGTTCGTGAGCATCATGAACGCCAAGGCCAAGATGCTGGGCATGAAGGACACCCGCTACGTGGAGCCCACGGGCCTGTCGAGCCGCAACCAGTCGAGCGCGCAAGACCTGGCGCTGCTGGTCAACGCAGCCTATGCCGATGCCACGGTGCGCTCGCTGTCCACGTCGCCTGAATACCAGGTCGAAGTCGGCAACCGCACGCTGCAGTTCAACACCACCAACCGCCTCGTGAAGAGTCCGGATTGGGAAATCGGCGTGCAGAAGACCGGCTACATCTCCGAAGCCGGCCAGTGCCTCGTGCTGCAGGCCCGCGTGGCCGGCCGCAAGCTGATCATGGTGTTCCTGGATTCGGCCGGCAAGTTCAGCCGCATCGCAGACGCCGAGCGCGTCCGCCGCTGGGTCGAAGCCACGCATGCCGCCGGCATGCCGGCCGCTTCGCGCAACGTCGCGGCTTACCAGGCCGGCTGAACCCTGCGCTCGCTGCGCCCCAATGCAAACAGGCCCTTTTCAGGGCCTGTTTGCATTTCAGGGGTCAGTCGCCCGCGCGTGCGGTGCGACCCGGCTCAGGCGGCGGGTGGCTGCGTGCCGCTCGATGGCAGTGGCGTTGCCGCCATGCCGTCCTTGAAGCCCAGCGCGCCGGAAATCTCGTTGGCCGTCGCCTGCAGCTTGGGCAGCCAGCCTTCGTCCAGCCGGTCCGCTGGCGCCGAAATGGACAGGCCCGCCACCAGCTTGCCCTGGTCGTCGTAGATGCCCGCGGCCATGCAGCGCACGCCCAGTTCCAGTTCTTCGTTGTCGCGGGCAATGCCGTACTGGCGTGCCTTCGACAATTCGCGCTCCAGCGCCGGCAGTTGCGTGATGCTGTTGCGCGTATGGCCGGCCAGGCCGGTGCGGGTGGCGTAGCTGCGCACGCGCTGCGGATCGTCCGCCGCCAGGAACAGCTTGCCGGTGGATGTGAGGTGCAAGGCAGCGCGCCCGCCAATGGCGCGCACCACCTGCATGCCCGAGCGCTCGCTGTAGGAGCGCTCGATGTACACGATTTCATCGCCCTGGCGCATGCTGAGGTTGACCGGCTGCTGCGTGAGCTTGTGCAGTTCGCGCATCGGGCCCAGCGCCGCGTCGCGCACGTTGAGCCGGCCCTTCACCAGGTTGCCCAGTTCCAGCAGGCGCATGCCCAGCCGGTAGCTGCCGGCCTCGGGCCGGTCGACGAAGCGCCCGACGGCCAGGTCGTTGAGGATGCGGTGGGTGGTGGAAGGGTGAAGCCCGGTCTTCTCGCTGATCTCCTTCAGCGAAATGGCTTCTTCACGGGATGCCAGCACATCGATCAGCGCGAACATGCGCTCGATCACCTGGATCACGGGAACGGCGGGAATGTCTGATTGGTTTTTTCTCATGGCGCTCTGCGGTGATGACCGGGCGCCATTTTACCTTGTGAAATCAGATGGCGCCTGCCACTGGCCATCGACCAGCACTTCGTGCGGGGAGAAGCGCGCCTTGTAGTTCATCTTCGGGCTGTGCTCGATCCAGTAGCCGAGGTACACGTGCGGCAACCCCAGCTTGCGCGCCTGCTCGATCTGCCAGAGCACGCTGTAGGTGCCGTAGCCTGCGCTGGTATCGGGCTCGTAGAAGGTATAGACCGCGGAAATGCCGTCGTTCAGCACGTCGAGGATAGACACCATCTTCAGCGCGCCGGCGCTGCCGTCGGGCAGCGTGTCGCGAAACTCGACCAGCCGCGAGTTGACCCGGCTCTGCAGCAGGAACTGGGTGTACTGGTCGATGCTGTCGTGGTCCATGCCACCGCCCGCGTGGCGGCCGTTCTGGTAGCGCAGGTAGAGCTGGTAGTGCTCGGGCATGAAGCACAGCTTGAGCACGCGCGCCTGCAGCTCGGAATGCTGCTTCAGCGCGCGCCGCTGGCTGCGCGTGGGCTGGAAGCTGTTGGCCAGCACCCGCAGCGGGATGCAGGCGCGGCAACCGTCGCAGTAGGGCCGGTAGGTGAACATGCCGCTGCGCCGGAACCCGCTGAGCACGAGGTCGGAGTACGCGTCGTTGTGAATCAGGTGGCTGGGCGTGGCCACCTGCGAGCGGGCCTGGCGATCCGGCAGGTAACTGCAGGGGTAGGGCGCCGTTGCGTAGAACTGCAGGGTGTGAAGCGGTAGGTCCTTGAGGTGCGTCACGTCGTCACATCGGGAGTGGAATGAGGTCGCGCGGACAGGAGTTCGGACCAGTATACGGGCTCGAAACGCCAGCGTGGACCCTCCTGCTGTCGCGCCGAAGCCACGTGGGCAACGAAGCGTTTGCGCGCCATTTCGTGCGCGCCGAGGCTGGCGAGGTGGGCCGTGTTCTGCTGGCAATCGATCATTTGCACGCCGAATTTGCGGCACAGCGACACCAGCGCCGCGAGCGCGATCTTCGAGGCGTCCGGGCGGCGCGTGAACATCGACTCGCCGAACACCGCGCGGCCCAGCGCCACGCAGTAGAGACCGCCCGCCAGCTTGCCGTCTATCCAGGTCTCGACGCTGTGGGCGTGGCCTGCCAGGTGCAAATTCGTATAGGCCCGAACCATGTCCGGCACGATCCATGTGCCCGACTGGCCCACGCGCGGCGAGCGCGAACAGGCCTCGATGACGGCCGCGAAGTCGTGGTCGACGCGCACTTCGCAGCCCGGGGTCTGCGCAAAGTGGAGCAAGGTCTTGCGAAGCGAGCGGTGCAGCCTGAAGTCGGCTACCTGCAGCACCATGCGCGGGTCGGGGCTCCACCACAGGATCGGCTGGTCTTCGCTGAACCACGGAAACACGCAGTGGCTGTACGCCTGCATCAAAGTATCGACATCGAGCGAGCCGCCGGCCGCGAGCAGGCCGGGCACGGGGTCGGCGACGCCCCACGCCGATGCGGGGTCGGGAAGGGCGTCTCCGGGTTCGAGCCAGGGCAGTTGTCGCATGGCGTAGGTATACACGGCTTCTTCGGGACTTGAATCCGGTGTCGGGGAAATTGCGTACGCGCAGGGTCTGTCCGACAGACGCCGTGCCGGCGCGGTGCGACCATCGGCACGAGAGGCCCAAGAGAGGCCCAAGAGAGCCCCACAAGACCCTTCGAAAACCATATAGTGCTCAGCTCGCGTTCGCAGTACCGCAGCGGATCCGCCAGGCAAGGCTGCTTTGGGCGGGGATCAGCACAAGAGGACCACGTTGACCACTGAACCCAATCCCTTCCGCTTCGGCAGCGGCCAGGCGGTGCGCCGCCTCGAGGACGCAAGCCTTCTGTCCGGCGCCGGACGCTACACCGACGACGTCACGCTGCCCGAGCAGGCGCACCTCGTCTTCCTTCGCTCCGCCTACCCCCACGCACGCATCCTGTCGATCGACACCAGCACCGCCGCGGCCATGCCCGGCGTGCTGCGCGTGATCACCGGCGCCGAAATGGCCGAGGCGGGCGTCAAGGCCATGCCCGGCGCCGCGGGCTTCAAGCGCGCCGACGGCAGCGACAGCGCCAGCCCGCCGCGCTACGCCATGGCGCACGAGCGCGCCCGCTTCGTCGGCGAGGCGGTGGCCGCCGTGGTGGCCGACACCGTGCAGCAGGCGCGCGACGCGGCGGAAGCCATCATGGTCGACTACGAAGACCTGCCCATGGTGGTCGACCTGGCGGGTGCCACCGCCGAAGGCGCACCCCTGCTGTGCGACGAGGCCACCGGCAACGTCGCCGCCGAAATGCGCCACGGCAACAGCGACGACGCCACCGCCGCCTTCGCCAAGGCCGCCCATGTGGTGGCCCTCGACGTGAACAACCAGCGCGTGGTCGCCCTGACCATCGAGCCGCGCTCCGTGCTCGCCGCGCGCGACGCCGAAACCGGCCGCCTCACGATCCGCATGAGCACGCAGATGCCCTCGGGCGTTCGCGATTCCGTGTGCGCGGCCATCGGCCTGCCCAAGGAAAAGGTGCGCGTGGTCGTGGGCGACGTGGGCGGCGGCTTCGGCATGAAGACCGGCGCCTACCCCGAGGACATCGCCGTGGCCTTCGCCGCGCTGCAGGTCGACCGCCCCGTGAAGTGGGTGGCCGACCGCAGCGAAGAATTTCTCTCCAGCGCGCACGGCCGCGACATCGAGGCGCGCGCCGAAATGGCGCTCGACGCCGAAGGCAAGATCCTGGCGCTGCGCATCAAGACGCTGGCCAACGTCGGCGCCTACGCCACCGGCACGGGCGTGGCCATCCAGCTGCTCATCGGGCCTTGGGTGCAGACCAGCGTCTATGACATCCAGACCATCGACTTCCACTTCAAGGCGGTGCTCACCAACACCGCGCCCACCGGCGCCTACCGCGGCGCGGGCCGGCCCGAGGCCATCTTCACCATCGAGCGGCTGATGGACGAGGCCGCGCGCCAGACCGGCATCGACCGCATCGTGCTGCGCCGGCGCAACTTCATCCGCCCCGAGCAGATGCCGTACAAGAACCCGATGGCGCAGACCTACGACACCGGCAACTTCGAGTCGGTGATGGACCAGGCGCTGGCGCTGGCCGACTGGCAGGGCTTCGACGCGCGCGCGGCCGAATCGTCGCGCAACGGCAAGCACCGCGGCCTGGGCATCGCCACCTTCCTGGAGTGGACGGGCGGCAACGTGTTCGAAGAGCGCGTCACCGTCTCGGTGCAGGCCGACGGCGTGATCGAGGTGTTTTCCGCCGTCAATGCCATGGGGCAGGGCATTTCGACCTCGCTGGCGCAGCTGGCCGTCGATGCCTTCGGCGTGCCCATCGACAAGGTGCGCGTGGTGCTGGGCGACACCGACCGCGGCGACGGCTTCGGCAGCGCCGGCTCGCGCTCGCTCTTCACCGGCGGCTCGGCCGTGCGCATCGGCGCGGAACGCACCATCGACAAGGCGCGCGAGCTGGCCGCGCAAGAGTTCGAGGCCGCCATCGACGACATCACCTACAGCCGCGGCGTGTTCACCGTGGCCGGCACCGACCTCGAGCTCGACCTGTTCACGCTGGCCGGCAAGCAGCCCGACCGCGAGATCTTCGTCGACTCCACCAGCACCGTGGCCGGCCCCACCTGGCCCAACGGTTGCCACATCTGCGAGATCGAGGTCGATCCGCCGACCGGCGAGATCAGCGTGGTGGCCTACAGCTCGGTGAACGACGTGGGCCGCGTGATCAACCCGATGATCGTGCGCGGCCAGCTCGAGGGCGGCGCGGTGCAGGGCATCGGCCAGGCGCTGTACGAGCAGGTGGTGTACGACAACGAAACGGGCCAGCCCGTCACCGGCAGCCTGATGGACTACGCCGCGCCGCGCGCCGACATCGTCGACACCATGTTCAACATGGAAATGGACCAGTCGACCCCGTGCAAGAACAACCCGCTGGGCGTGAAGGGCGTGGGCGAGCTCGGCACCATCGGCGCCACGCCGGCCATCGTGAACGCGGTGGCCGATGCGTTCGCGCGCAACGGCCTGGCCACGCGCGCACCGCGCCTGCACATGCCGCTGAGCCCGGCGCGCGTGTGGCAGGCGATGCAGACCGTCGACTGAGGTCCGCGCGCCTGGGCGCTTGAACGAAGGCACAGAAAGGCACAGGCCATGCTCGTGCTGTCGGAACTGAAGACCGACGCGATCCGCATCGCCAGCTACCGCTGCGACGCCGGCCCCGACGCCAGGCCCTTCACCGAGCTGCACGAGGGCCACTCGGTCTCGTACGTGCGCAAAGGCAGCTTCGGCTACCGCACGCGCGGGCGGGCCTATGAGCTGGTGGCCGGGTCGGTGCTCGTCGGCTGCGCGGGCGACGAGTACATGTGCACGCACGACAACCACGTCTGCGGCGACGAGTGCCTGGCCTTTCACCTGTCGCCGGGCTTCGTCGATCTGATCGGCGGCGACCGCAAGACCTGGCGCACCGGCGGCGTGCCGCCGCTGGCTGAACTCGTGGTGCTCGGCGAGCTGGCGCAAGCTGCCGCCGAGGGGCATGGCGACGTCGGGCTCGATGAGCTGGGCATGTGGTTCGCAAGCCGTTTCGTCGACCTGGTGGCCGACCGCAAGAAGCGCCCGGCGTCAGTCACCGCCACGCCGCGCGACCGGCGCCGCGCGGTCGATGCCGCGATGTGGATCGACGCCCATTCGGCGAGCGACATCGGCCTCGACCACGCGGCCGCCGAGACGGGCCTGAGCGCTTTCCATTTCTTGCGGGTGTTCTCGCAGGTGCTGGGCGTCACGCCGCACCAGTACCTCGTGCGTTCGCGGCTGCGCCATGCCGCGCGCCTGCTGGTGGACGACCGCCACCGCCCCGTGACCGAGGTGGCGCTGGACGTGGGCTTTGCCGACCTGAGCAACTTCGTGCGCACCTTTCATCGCGCGGCGGGCGTGTCGCCGGGCGCCTTCCGCAAGGCCGCGCAGGGCGAGCGCAAGATTTTCCAAGACCGCATTGCCGCGCTGCGCGACGATGGCCGCCCGCTCATGCCTTTTCATGCCGTCGGGCAGGGCACCGTCACTTTGAAGCGAGGTTGACCATGGCCACCATCTACAAGGAATTCGTCGTCGAGGCGGACGCCGCCCACGTGTGGGACGCGCTGCGCGACTTCGGCGCTGTGCACACGCGGCTCGCGCCGGGTTTTCTCACGGCGTGCCACCTCGACGCCGAAGGCGCCCGCGTGCTCACCTTTGCCAACGGCCTCGTCGCGCGCGAGGCCCTGGTCGGGCTCGACGATGCGCACCGCCGGCTGGCCTACACCGTGACCGGCGGCAAGGCCGCCCACCACCACGCCTCGGCACAGGTGTTCGACGAGGGCGAAGGGCGCTCGCGTTTCGTCTGGATCACCGACGTGCTGCCCGACGCCATGGTCGCCTACATCGAGCCGATGATGGCGCAGGGCGGGGCGGCCATGAAGGCCGCGCTGGAGGGGCACGCCGCCCCCGCCAGCATTGCCGTCTAGCGTCTGGCGTCCCGCGCCTAGAAGTCTTCCAGCGGCAGCCCGACGTAGTTCTCCGCCAGCGAGGTGGAGGCCGCGTGCGAATGCACCAGGTAGTCGAGCTCGGCCTCCTGGATCTTCTGGCCGAAGGCGCCGGTCTCGGGAAAGCGGTGCATCAGCGAGGTGAACCACCACGAGAAGCGCTCGGCCTTCCACACACGGCGCAGGCACAGGTCCGAATAGCGGTCGAGCGCCGAGGCCGACTTCTCGCCGTAGAAGATCTCGAACGCGCGCGACAGGTAGCCCACGTCGGCAGTCGCCAGGTTCAGCCCCTTGGCACCGGTCGGCGGCACGATGTGCGCCGCGTCGCCCGCCAGGAACAGCGAGCCGAAGCGCATCGGCTCGGCCACGAAGCTGCGCAGCGGCGCAATGCTCTTCTCGATCGACGGACCGGTCACCAGCCGCTCGCGCGCCTCGGGGTCCAGCCGCGCGCGCAGCTCGTTCCAGAAGGCCTCGTCGCTCCAGTTTTCCACGCGCTCTTCGGTGGGCACCTGCACGTAGTAGCGCGAGCGCGTGGCGCTGCGCATGCTGCACAGCGCGAAGCCGCTTTCGGTGTTGGCGTAGATGAGTTCATGCGACACCGGCGGCACGTCGGCCAGCACGCCCAGCCAGCCGAAGGGGTAGACCTTCTCGTAGGTCTGGATGGCGTCGGCCGGCACGCTGGCGCGGCTCAGGCCGTGGTAGCCGTCGCAGCCGGCGATGAAGTCGCATTCGAGCTCGTGCGTCTGCCCGTCTTTTTCGTAGCGCACGCGCGGCCTGGCGGAGTCGAAGTCGTGCAGGCTCACGTTCGCGGCGCTGTAGATGGTGACGAGGCCTTCGGCGGCGCGCGCTTCCATCAGGTCGCGCGTGACCTCGGTCTGGCCGTACACCGTCACCTGCTTGCCGCCCGTGAGGCCGTGCATGTCGATGCGGTGGCGCGCACCCTTGAACAGCAGCTCGATGCCTTCGTGCGGCAAGCCCTCGGCCTTGGCGCGGGCATCTACTCCGGCGCGCGCCAGCAGGTCCATGGTGACCTGTTCGAGCACGCCCGCGCGGATGCGCCCGAGCACGTAGTCGCCGTTCTGGCGTTCGACGATGACGTTGTCGATGCCAGCCTTGTGCAGAAGCTGCCCGAGCAGAAGGCCGGCGGGGCCGGCGCCGATGATCGCGACCTGGGTGCGCATGTTCGTGTCTCCGAAAGGGTTTCACGGAGCGTAGGGCGCGGGCGCGCCGCCGGGGTGGCCGCCGCGGAGGCTGTGTGCGATCATGCGAACGCGTGCGCGATCATCGCGCAACAGTTCCATCCGCCCCCTGTTTCAAGCCACCGCACCCGCCCGCATGACCATTGCCAGAGCCGACTTCATCGAGGGCATCGCCAAGGGCATGGCCGTGCTCGAGAGCTTCGACACCGAGCGCCAGCGCCTGAACGCCACGCTGGCCGCAGAGCGCGCCGGCCTCACGCGCGCCGCCGCCCGCCGCCACCTGCTGACGCTGGCGCACCTGGGCTACCTGGAAACCGACGGCAGCTATTTCTGGATGGCGCCCAAGGTGCTGCGCTTCTCGGGCAGCTACCTGGCCTCTTCACGGCTGCCGCGCGCGCTGCAGCCCACGCTGAACCGGCTGGCGGCGCAAACGGGCGAGTCGTTCTCGGCCGTGGTGCTCGACGGCGAAGAGGTGGTCATCGTGGCGCGCAGCGGCAGCTACGGCACGCCGACGCGCGTGCTGGCGTACGGCCTGCACCTGGGCGCGCGCCTGCCGGCGCATGCCACGTCCACCGGTCGCGTGCTGCTGGCGGCCATGCCGCCCACCCAGTTCACGCAGTGGCTCAAGGGCCGGCACCTGGCGCGGCTCACGCCGCAGACCGTCACGCAGGCGCGCGGCCTGCGCCAGCTGGTGGCGCGCGCGCGCAAGGACGACCACTGCTTTGCCAGCGAAGAGCACGAGCTGGGCGTGCAGGCGCTGGCGGTGCCGCTGCGCGACATGCAGGGCCACACGGTGGCCGCGCTGAACGTGGTGCTGTCGGGCACCCGCTACCAGGAAGAGGCGCTGCAGCGCGACATGCTGCCGCTGCTGTTCGAAGCGGCGCGCGAAGTGCGTTCGCTCCTGTAGTCCGCCGGCCCCTGAACTTTCGCCCCGGCCCGCGCCTCGAATTCCGCAAAGGGACACAACCATGCGACTCCTCCTCCTCGAAGACGACGTGATGATCGGCGAAGCCGTGCTCGACCTGCTGCGTGCCGAGCAGTACGCGGTCGATTGGGTGAAAGACGGCGAGGCGGCCGAATCGGCCCTGCGCACCCAGCAGTACGACCTGGTCATGCTCGACCTGGGCGTGCCGCGCCGCGACGGCCTCGAAGTGCTGCGCAACCTGCGCGCGCGCAAGCAGCGCATGCCGGTGCTGATCGCCACCGCGCGCGACTCGGTGCAGCAGCGCATCGAAGGCCTGGACGCCGGCGCCGACGACTACGTGCTCAAGCCCTACGACCTCGACGAGCTGCTGGCGCGCATCCGCGCCCTGCTGCGCCGCGCTGCGGGGCGCGCGGAGCCTGTGTACGAGCACATGGGCGTCAGCATCAACCCCGCCACCCGCGAGGTATCCGTGGCCGGCCAGCCCGTGGTGCTGTCGGCGCGCGAATGGGCCGTGCTGGAGCCCTTGCTGGCACGGCCCGGCATGGTGCTGTCGCGTGCCCAGCTGGAAGAAAAGCTCTACAGCTGGAAAGACGAGATCAGCAGCAACGCGGTCGAGGTGTACGTGCACGGCCTGCGCAAGAAGCTCGGGGCCGAGCTCATTCGCAACGTGCGCGGCGTCGGCTACATGGTGCCGAAACTATGACTCACCCTCAGGCTTCGCGCACGTCGTGTCGCTTCGCCAACCCCCTTCCGGGGGCGACGCCGACGGCCCGGCAAAGCCGGTTCGGTGTCGTCCCGCGAAGGGGGCGTGCATGAGCAGGGTCATCGGTTCGTTGACGGGTTCGTTGCGCGCACGCCTGCTGTGGTTTCTGCTTGCGGCCATCGTGCTGGCCGCGGGGGCGCAGGCGCTGGTGGCCTACCGCACGGTGCTCGCGGAGGCCGACGACATCTTCGACTACCACATGCAGCAGATGGCGCTGTCGCTGCGCGCGGGCCTGCCGCCCAGCGCGGCGGTCGGCGGCATCGGCACCGGCGAGCAGAACTTCGAGTTCGTGGTGCAGGTGTGGACGGCCGACGGCACGCGCATCTTCGAGTCGGCGGAAGAGGCCGCGCTGCCGCAGCTCGCGGTGCTGGGCTTTGCCGACGTGCACGCGCGCGGCACCACCTACCGGGTGTTCTCGATGCAGACGCGCGGGCTGGTCATCCAGGTGGCGCAGGACATGGCCGCGCGCCGGCACATGGCCGGCACGCTGGCCTTGCGCACCATCGCACCGGTGGCGCTGATGGCGCCGCTGCTGATGCTGGTCGTGTGGTGGGTGGTGAGCCGCTCGCTCGCGCCGGTGGCGCGCGTGCGCAAGCAGGTGGCGTCGCGCCAGGCCGACGACCTGTCGCCGGTGAGCGAAGAGGGCCTGCCCGAGGAGGTGCGCCCGCTGGTGCAGGAGCTGAACCTGCTGTTCGACCGCGTGCGCCACGCCTTCGATGCGCAGAAGCACTTCGTGGCCGACGCCGCGCACGAGCTGCGCTCCCCGCTGGCCGCGTTGAAGCTTCAGGTGCAGGGCCTGCAGCGCGCGCCCGACGGTGCTTCGCGCGACCTGGCCGTGAGCCGCTTGGTGGCAGGCATCGACCGCGCCACGCGGCTGGTGGAACAGATGCTGGCGCTGGCACGCCACGAGGCGAGCATGGCCGCCGGTGCCACGCCGGAGCCGGTGGACCTTTCCGAAGTGGCACGCCTCGCGGTGTCCGACGCCGTGGCCGCCGCGCAGGCGCGTGGCATCGACATCGGCATCACGCATGCCGACGCGGCCGTGGTCGACGGGCAGTCGGAGGCGCTGCGCATGCTGCTGCGCAACCTGCTGGAGAACGCGGTGAAGTACACGCCGCCGGAAGGCCGTGTGGACATCGCCATCACCGCGACCACGACTGCGACAACTGCGCAGGGCAACGGCGCCGTGGAGCTCACCGTCGACGACAGCGGCTCGGGCCTGCCGCCGGCCGAGCGCGAGCGCGTGCTCGACCGCTTCTACCGCTCCGGCGAAACGCAGGCGCCCGGCAGCGGGCTGGGGCTGGCCATCGTGAAGTCGATTGCCGACCTGCACGGCGCGAGCGTGTCGCTCGACGCCTCTCCGAGCCTGGGCGGGCTGCGCGTGCGCGTGGTGTTCGCGCCTTCGGCATCTTCATCGCGGGGCGCAAAAGCGGCGGACTGAGCGCCCGCACGGTTTAAGCGGCGTTTAAGCCAGGGAGACGACATTCCTTTCATCGTGTTTGCGTTGATACGCATTGAAAGGACCGACAAATGATCTCCCGTCTGACTTCGCCCCGCGCCCTGGTGATTGCCTTGGCGAGCGCGGGCGTGATCGGTGCCGTCGGTGCCGGTGCCTACACCAGCGCGCGCGCCGTGGGTGCCCCGACCACCAACGCCGCAGTGAGCGCCCCCGCGGCCATGGTCACGCTGCCCGACTTCTCCACGATCACCACGCGCGACGGCCCGGCCGTGGTCAACATCAGCGTCACCGGCACCATGAAGGCGTCGGACGACGAGGCCGCGGCAGAGGTGCAGGGCATCGACCCCGAAGACCCGATGTTCCAGTTCTTCCGCCGGTTCCAGGGCCAGATGAACCCGCGCGGCAAGCAGCAGGAGCGCGACGTGCCGGTGCGCGCGCAGGGCTCGGGCTTCATCGTCGACCCCAGCGGCATCATCATCACCAACGCCCACGTCGTGAAGGACGCGAAGGAAGTCACCGTCAAGCTGACCGACCGCCGCGAGTTCCGCGCGAAGGTGCTCGGCGCCGACGCCAAGACCGACATCGCGGTGCTGAAGATCGACGCCAAGAACCTTCCAACGCTGGCCCTGGGCAACACCAAGGACCTGAAGGTCGGCGAATGGGTGCTGGCCATCGGCTCGCCCTTCGGCTTCGAGAACACCGTTACGGCCGGCGTGGTGAGCGCCAAGGGCCGTTCGCTGCCCGACGACAGCTACGTGCCCTTCATCCAGACCGACGTGGCCGTCAACCCCGGCAACTCCGGCGGCCCGCTGCTGAACACGCGCGGCGAGGTGGTGGGCATCAACTCGCAGATCTACAGCCGCAGCGGCGGCTACCAGGGCCTGTCTTTCGCCATTCCCATCGACGTGGCAGTGCAGGTGAAGGACCAGATCGTCGCCACCGGCAAGGCCACGCATGCGCGGCTCGGCGTGGCGGTGCAGGAGGTGAACCAGGCCTTTGCCGAATCGTTCAAGCTCGACAAGCCCGAAGGCGCGCTGGTCTCGAACATCGAGAAGGGCGGCCCTGGCGACAAGGCCGGCCTGAAGGCGGGCGACGTGATCCGTAGCGTGGACGGCCAGCCCATCGTGTCCTCGGGCGACCTGCCCGCGGTGATCGGCCAGCAGGCGCCGGGCAAGAAGGTCACGCTCGAGGTGTGGCGCCAGGGCGAGCGGCAGGAGCTGCAGGCCAAGCTCGGCGATGCGAGCGACAAGCCGGCGCAGGTGGCCAAGGCCGACGCGGCCGCCGGCCAGGGCAAGCTGGGCCTGGCCTTGCGCCCGCTGCAGCCGCAGGAAAAGCGCGAGGCCTCGATAGACACCGGCCTGCTCATCGAAGACGCCGCCGGCCCCTCGGCGCAGGCGGGCGTGCAGGCGGGCGATGTGCTGCTGGCCATCAACGGCACGCCGGCGCAGAGCGTGGAGCAGGTGCGCGAGGTGGTGGCCAAGGCCACCAACAAGTCGGTGGCGCTGCTGATCCAGCGCGGCGAAGACAAGATCTTCGTGCCCGTGCGCATCGGCTGAGTTCGCTCACACGGCTCCTGGCGCGCGCCCCATGACTCAGTCCGCCAGGAGCCTGTCGGCGCACATCCTGCCCACGTCGGCCACCATGATCGGCGTGTGCATGACGGTGATGTCCATCGGCCACCTGGGGCCGCGCGACGACATGCGCTTGCTGATCGACCGGCTGCTGGCCGTCGACGCGCTGGTCTTCCTGGCCAGCGCGTTGCTGTCGTTCATCTCGATGCGTACGCAACGCGCGGGCGCGCGGCTGGAGGCATGGGGCGAGGGCGTGTTCATCGCCGGGCTCGGGTTGCTGGCGCTGGGCGCGGTCACGCTGGCGTTCGCGCTGCGCTGATTCCGGTTCGACGGTTGAGCGTTTCGAGGCTCAGGGCAGGGCGCAGGGCCAGTCGAGGCGCACGCGCGTGCCGCGCCCCGTGTTCTGCGCTTCCTGTGCTTCCTGCGTGTTCTCGATGTACAGCCGCGCCCCGATGGACTGGGCGCGCGCGCGCATGTTGGCAATGCCATGCCCCGCGGGCCGGCCGTCCGCAGGGGCCGCCGGCAGGCCGCGCCCGTTGTCCGTGAGCACGATGCGCACCAGCGGTGGCGACACCTCGCCATGCCAGCCCGCCTGCATCACGATGCGCGTGGCGCCGGCGTGCTTCAGTACGTTGGTAAAGGCCTCCAGCAGGATGCGCTGCAGCTGCAGCGCGGCCTGCGCGGCGAAAGGCGCCAGCTGCGGAATCACCGCCACGTTCCACACCAGCTCGATGCCCGCGGCGTCCAGGCGCGGCTGCAGACGGTAGCGCAGCGTGGCCAGCACGGTGGGCAGGTCGTCGTGCGTGGGCTGCAGCGAATCGACGGCCATGCGCATCTCGTCGAGCGCGAGCTTCACGTGTTCCTCGACCACGCCGCGGTCGGGTGCGGGCTGGGTCACCACGTTGAGCAGGCCCACCAGCTGCGAGCCCACGCCGTCGTGGATCTCCCGCATGATGCGCTGGCGCTCCAGCAGCACGGCCTGCTCCTGCTGCTGCTGGCGCACGGTTTCGAAGGCGCCGCGCAGCTGCTCCTCGCGCTCGGCGACGCGGGCCGCGAGGTTGGCGTTGAGCGCGCTGTAGTCGGCCACGGTGCGGCTGTAGCGCTCCACCACCAGGCCGGCCAGGATCATCACGAAGAAGAACATCGCATGCGCCGTGAGCGTGTAGTACGCGCCGCCGAAGAGGCCCATGCGCACCAGCAGCAGGTCGTGCGCGCCGGCCAGGATGGCGCCCGTGCCCGCCGCCATCAGCACCGCGGCGATGCGCCGGTGCTCCACCAGCGCGCCATGGATCACATAGGGCAGGCACACGATGCTGGTCGCCTGCAAGATGACCAGGCCGCCGGTCCACAGCGCCGGCAGCGCGAACGCGAAGGAGGCGCAGGCCAGCGCGACCGACAGCGCCAGCGCCGCGTAGATGGCGCGCACCAGCCACGGCGGGTTGCGGTCGAGCACCAGCAGCACGAAGCGTGCGATCAGCCCGATGTGGCAGGCGTAGCAGACCGCCACCACCGCACCCCACAACGGCCAGGGAATGGGCACGTCGGGCCACACGCGGTCGAGGTTGCGCGCCACGCCCGAGAGCGCGGCCAGCGCGAAGCAGCCGTACAGCGCATCGCGCTGGCGCAGCCACAGCCCGCCGGCCAGGCCGCCCATCAGCACCAGGCTCACGGCGTAGACGATGGCCGAGGTGTTGCGCCAGTTCTGCTGCGAGCGATAGAGCGCGGCCAGCGAGGCCTCGGTGCCGTACTGGATGCTGGCGAGGCCGGCCCCGCGCTGGCGTTGCACGGTGGTGCGCACCACCAGCGACTGTGCCTGTCCGTCGCGTTGCAGGGCGGCGGCCAGCGGCACCAGCAGGTTGCTCTTCGATGCGTCGTGGCCCGGGTCGCCCAGCGTGCCGTAGCTGGCCACCAGCGCGTCGTTGAAGGCGATGCTCACCTGGTTGCCCACGCCCGACATCAGGAGCGCCGCGGGTGCGTGGGCTGGCATGGCTGCATTGCCCGGCAGGGCTGCGTGCCCCGGCATGTCCGCGGGCAGGTCGATGCGGTAGGTGGCCTTGCCGCCGAGGCCGGGGAACTCGTGGTCCCAGCGAAACGGCAGCGTCACGCGGCGCGTTTGCGCGGGCAGGCCGTCGGGCTCGAGCACGGCTTCGGCCGTGTTCACGTCCAGGGCGCCTGCGGGGGCGGCTTCGCCTGCCTGCGCTGCACTGGTGCCGAGCGTGAACAGGCCGCACAGCGCCGCGAGCAGCAGCCTGCGCAGGACTGCGGCGCTCACGCTAGGGAAGCCAGCCGAGGTTGCGTGCCTCGAAAACGGCTTCCGATTTGTTGTGCACATCCAGCTTGCCGTAGATATTGCGGATATGGGTTTGGACCGTCGATGCGGAGACTCCCATCTGCACGCCCACTTCGACATAGGTGAAACCACGAGAGACCAGGTCGAGCACTTCGAACTCGCGCGGCGAGAGGCGCTCGGGCGCCGAGGCGGGGCGCGCGCCTGTCGCGGCCTGCTGCGGGGACCCCGCAGACGCCGATGCGGTGGCGGTCGCTGGCAGGGAAGCGGATGCGGGGAGCGCCGAGTGCGCCTGCCAGCGGCGCAGCAGCTTGCGCGCGATCACCGGCGACATGGGCGAGCCGCCCGCGCGCAGGTGGCGGATGTGGGTGGCCAGGTCGGCCTCGGTGCCGTCCTTCAGCAGGTAGCCGCTGGCGCCGGCCTCGAAGGCCTGGACCATGTTGGCCTCGTCGCCGAAGATCGACAGCACCATCACCGCGCAGGCCGGCTGCATGTGGCGGCACTGGCTGATCACCTGCAGGCCGGGGCGGTCGGGCAGGCCCAGGTCCACCAGCAGCACGTCGACCGGGTTGTCGACCAGCCAGTGAAGGATTTCGCCCGCGTTGGAGGCGCTGTAGGCCAGGCTCAACGAGGGGTCCGCGTCGACCACGCGCGCGATGCGCTCGCGCATGCCGGTGTCGTCTTCGACCAGCGCGACTTGGGTGTCCGCGGTCATGCGTTCGCCGCTGCGGCAAGGCTGCATGCGGGCATGCAGGGAGTGAAGACGAGGCGCATGGCGGAGGGATTCCTCAGGGAGCGAAGAGCGAAAGTGCGAACAGCAAAATTGCGAACGACGACAAGTAGGCGCAAAGGGTAGGTGTCGACCGGTGCGCTGCCCATCCTATATACGGGGGAGGCGGTCTACGGCTTTCGGTGGGCTTGCTTTGCGCGCGCGAATCGCGCAGTGCGGCACCCAAGCAAAAGCGCCCGTCCAGTGGCCTGGACGGGCGCGATGTGCGCAACGGGCAAGCCTCCGGTCGTGCGACCGAAGACGCTTGTGTTTTTACTTGCGACGGCGGTTGGTGCTGGCCGCCGGGGCCGAGGTTTGCGACGGCGCCGCACCGCCGTCCACACCCAGCCGGCCACCGCCGCCGAGGCCCTGGCCGCGCACGGTTTGCGCCTTGTAGTTGCGCAGCGAGCGAACCATCTGGTTGAACGCGTCCATGAAGGCCGCGGCAATCACCTTGCCCTGCGGCGTGCGCGTGTAGCCGCCCACGCCACCGGCGGCCGACAGGCCGCTCAGGCCGGCGAAGCCCGCGAAGTCGGTTTTCGATGCGCTGCCTTCGGCGGCCGCCACCTGCACGCCCGAGCGGTTGTCGATGAGGGTCAGCAGCGCGCTGGCTTCCTTGGTCTGCATGCTCGCGCCGAGCTGCGCGATGGCACGGCCGCGGCCGCCGCCGACCAGCCCGCCGAGCGCGCCGCCGAGGCCGCCCGCGTCGCTGTTGCTGAAGACGATTTCGGGCGACAGGCCGTAGTCGGAGGCCACCATCTGGCCGCGGCCGAAGTTGCTGCCGCCGCGCATTTCGCCCGACTGCTGCAGCGCGCGCTCGCGCGTCATGGCGTTCATGCCGGCCGCGCCGCGCTCGACCACCACGAAGCAGTTCGACTGCTGCACCAGCAGGCGCAGCAGGTTGGCCGTGGGCGGCAGCTTGTATTCGCCGGTGAGCACGGTGTACCAGCCCGCGCTCTGGTTCTCGATGAGCGACACCGTGCCGAGCGGCGAGTCGCAGCGCTCGAGCTGGCTGCTTTCACCGGAGGTGGCGGCGCCGGCGGCACTGCCCGTGGCCACGGTCTTGGCCGACGGGTTGCCCATTTGCATGTCCATGGTCTGGCAGCCCGAAAGGGCCAGCAGGCCGGCGAGTGCGCTTGCGAGAGAAAGTTTGGAAAAAGCCATGTCCTGGTCTGTCAAGTGAAAAGAATGCGGCGCCCGTGGCGGGCGTCACTTGTCAAAACCGAAGCCGGAATTGCCATGGCCTGTACGACCTCCCGATTCGACGCGCCGCCGGCGACCGCGCGACGATACGACCCGAGAGTTCGGCATGCCAGTGCCGAAAGTCATGTGCCTGCGGGCACGGCCCAGGGTCCGAATCGGGGACGCGTGGGTGGTGGCAACCCGAGTCCTCGATCGCTCCGGCCGCAAGGTCGAACAGGCTGGTTGCCCGAGGGGCGGTGCGCGGAGCGAGGCGATTATTACTCAGGAAACGTTTTTAAACATTTAGGTAACAGTGGGGCGCGCCGGTGCCGGCTCTCGAGGGAAAACGGCTGTCTGGCGGCGTGCCGGACGTTACATGTGCACGGTCAAGTCGCGTAGTCGCCGCTGGCCTCGGGCTGGAACAACACCGCGACCACGCGCGTCTCGCCTTGCGCGCCGCCGGGCATGTCCCAGCGCGCGAGCGCGCCGCTTTTCACGCCGAGCAGCCCGATGCCCACGGGCGACAGCACCGAGACGAAGCCCGCACCGGGTTGCGCGTCGCCGGGGTAGCACAGTGTGATCTTCTGGCGCTGCCGGGTGGCCGGGTCTTCGACCTCGACCTGCGAGTTCATGGTGACGATGTCGGCGGGCACCTCGCGCGATGGCAGCACGTCGGCTGCATCGAGCAACGCGGCCAGCGCCGCGGGCGGCGCGTGGCCGGTCAGTTTTTCGAGGCGGACGACGTCGAGTTCGGTGAGCGTGCGCTCCCCGTGAATGGTTGCAAGCATGAAGCACTCCAAATGAATGCGTCGCCGGTTGCATGAAGAAGCAAGACGGCGTCGCGACCGCGCGGCGGGTGCCCGGCGGTCAATGGTTCGCGCATCAGAAAGAAGGGTAGCGGACCGCCGGGCTCAGGAAAGTGCGCGGGTGCGTCGCAAGACTTCCGTGGTCGCCGCGATGGCCACACCCGCAGCACCCGCACGGCGAACCGCTGCCAGGGGCAGGGTTGCGCACAGGGCAGGGTGCTTGCGTGAGGTGGACCAGGGGGACATCGAAGCCAGTGTAGGTGCGTGGGTGCGAAGCGGCCAAGCAATGGCCTCACGTGCCTTGCCGGTAAGCGTTGCGCGGCCCCGCACAATCGAGCGATGCGGACTTTTCTTCTCTATGTTGCGACGGCGCTTGCCGAAATCGTCGGCTGCTATCTGCCTTATCTCTGGCTGAAGCAGGATCGCTCAGCTTGGTTGCTGGTGCCCGCGGCTGTCGCACTTGCCGCGTTCGCGTGGCTGCTGACCTTGCACGACGCCGCGGCGGGACGCGTGTACGCGGCATATGGCGGCGTGTACATCGGCGTCGCCATTGCGTGGCTCTGGGCGGTCGACGGGATGCGGCCTACGGCGTGGGACGCGGTGGGCGTGGCGGTGTGCTTCGTCGGCATGGGGCTCATCGCGTTCCAGCCGCGGTAGCCGGTGCGACGCCACAAAAGGAAATGCCTCGCTACCTTGAGAGTAGCGAGGCATTCAGGAACCACCGAAGTGGTTTGTTTTGGCTCCTCGACCTGGGCTCGAACCAGGGACCTACGGATTAACAGTCCGGCGCTCTACCAACTGAGCTATCGAGGAACAAGCCTTAAATTATATGCAATGGATTTGCCGATTTTGAATCGACGCATCGATTTTTTGATTCTTGCGCCACACACTTTTTCGTGTGCTGTCACTTGAATGAAAATGCCTCGCCACCTTGAGAGTGGCGAGGCATTCAGGAACCACCGGGGTGGTTTGTTTTGGCTCCTCGACCTGGGCTCGAACCAGGGACCTACGGATTAACAGTCCGGCGCTCTACCAACTGAGCTATCGAGGAACAAGCCTTAGATTATAGCGCGATTTTTTGCACGTTCTTGAACACGCGACATCGCCGCGACAAATTTGCGACGCCCGACGTGACTACAGCGCCACGGTCAGCCCCAGGCGCAGCGTGCGCGGCGCACCCGGAAACAGATACACATGGCTGAACTGGTAGGGCGACTCCTTCCAGTAGCGGCGGTCGAACAGGTTGTCCACCGCCAGCGTCCACGTCGTGTTCACGCCGCGCAGCTTGGTGTCGTAGCGCAGCACCGCATCGACGCGCGTCCACGACGGCAGCGTGACCGAGCCGTCGGGCAGCACGTTGCGCCGGCCTTCGTAAGACAGCTGTCCCGCCACCTCGAGGCCGGGCACCGCCGCGACGCGGTACGCAGCCTGCGCGCGCAGCACCTGCTTGGGCACGTTGGTCGGCGACTGGCCGTTCAGCGCCGGATTGACCGTGCTGTCGCGGCGCTTCGCATCGATCAGCGTCACGCTGCCGCCGAGGCGCCACGGCCCCTGGTTCCATTGCCCGCCCGCTTCGATGCCGCGATGCACCGCGCGGCCGTCGTTGCGCACGTCGCAGAACTCGCCGCACTGGTCGATGTTGGTCGTCGGGCGCGAGATGTCGAAGTACGCAAGCTGCCAGTTCAATGCATCCGTGCCGCCCTTCAGGCCCAGCTCCCACTGGCGCGAACGCAGCGCCGGCAAGGCCTGCCCCGCGTTGCCGTACTGGTCCGCGCGGTTCGGCACGACTTGCGACTCCACGCCCTGGCCCCAGCTCGCATACGCCAGCAGGCCCGGCTGCACGGCGTAGCTGGCCGCCAGCCATGGCGTGGTCACGCCTTGCTTGTAGCCGGTCGGCTCCGAGCCGTCGTTGCCGATGCTGCTGCGGTCCAGCCGCGTGTGGCGCACGCCCAGCCAGGTGGTGAAGCGATCGTTCCAGCGGATTGCGTCCTGCACCGACAGCTCGGTCGAGCGCTCGTCGCGGTTGGTCTGCGGCGTGGTCGCGTCGGGGTTGGCCGGCACCACGGCCGTGCCCCAGATGTTGCCGACGCCCGCGTAGTTGTAGGCCTGGTTCTCGAAGCGGTTGCGCACGCGGCTTTGCAGCAGCCCGAAGCCCAGCTCGTGCTTCACGCTGCCCGTGGTCACGTTGCCCTTCAGGTTCAGGCTGCCCGCGGTTTGCGTGCGGCGCTCGTTGTCGCTGCGAAAGTCGTACACGTCGAAGGTGCCGTCGGAGCAATAGCGGTCGTAGTTGCCTTCGGCGCCGCAACCGAAGGCGTAGGCCAGCCGGTCGTCGCTCTTCAGGCGCTGCTGCCCTAGTTGCGCGGACCAGCGCCAGTCGGCGTTCAGTGCCTGGCTGAAGCGCACGGTGCCCGTCAGCGCCTTGAACACCGAGGGCTGCGACCACGGCTGGTTGTTCAGGTTGATGCGCGGGTCCACCGGCGCGGGCAGCACGTTGCCCAGCAGGCTGTAGCCGTTCTGGCTCGGCTGCGTCTTGCGGCTTTGCTCGACCTCGAACTCCAGCACCGAGTCGCGCGTGATGCGCCAGTCGGCCGCCAGCGAGAACAGGTTGCGGTTGCCGTCCAGGTCGTGCGTGAGCGGCTTCAGGTTCTCGCTCGCCACGTTCAGCCGGTAGCCGAACTCACGGTTCTCGCCGAAGCGCCCGCCCAGGTCGAGCGCGCCCAGCACGCTCCCGCGGCTGGTGGTCTCGATGCGCACCGTGCGCAGGTCCTGCTCGGTGGGCCGCTTCACGACGTAGTTGACCAGCCCGCCCGGCGCGCTGGTGCCGGCCTGGATGCCGCTGGTGCCGCGCAGTATTTCCACGCGTTCCTTGTTGTCCAGCGGAATCGATGTTTCCGCGCTGATCGGCAGGCCTTCGCGCCGGTAGTTGAAGCGGTTGTCGAGCACGAAACCGCGCACGGTCAGGTAGTCCCAGTAGCCGGCGGAGTTGTAGGCGTCGGTGACCGAGGCGTCGAACTGCGTGAGGTCGGCGAGCCGGCGCGCGCCGCTGGCGCGCAGCTGGTTGCTGTCGATGACCGTGGCCGAGATCGGCAGCTCGCGCAGCGGCACGTCGCCGAAGCCGCTGATGTCGGCCTGCGGCGCGGCGGCGGCGTCGTTGACGGTGACTTCGCGCAGCGCGGCTTGTTGCGCCTGGGCGCTCCAGCTGGCGGCGAGAAGGGTCGCCGCGATGGCGAGCGAAAGCGGCGACAGGGGTGAGAGGTTGGTTTGCTTCATTGTGTTCAGTTGCCGGCGGCGGCGCCCTGCAGGGCCGCCATCCATTGCGCGGCCGTGGCCTCGGGGTCTTCGGCCGCGACCAGCGCGCGCACCACGGCGACGGAGCCGACGCCGGTGGCGAGTACTTCGGGCAGCCGCACGGCATCGATGCCGCCGATGCCCACCTGCGGGTAGCCGCGCAGCAGGCGCGCATAGGCGCCGAGGCGGGCCACGCCCTGCGGCGCGGTCGCCATCTTCTTGAGCGTGGTCGGGTACACCGCACCCATCGCGATGTAGCTCGGGCTCACCCGGTCGGCGCGCACCATCTCGGCATAGCCGTGCGTGCTGACGCCCAGCCGCAGGCCGCTGGCGCGCAACTGCGCCAGCTCGTCGGGCGTGAGCGCGTCGAGGTCTTCCTGCCCGAGGTGGATGCCGTAGGCGCCCGCCGCGATGGCGACGCGCCAGTGGTCGTTGATGAACAGCAGCGCGCCGGTGCCTTGCACCGCCTCGACGGCGGCTTGCACTTCGCGCTCGATGGCCGCGGCGTCGTCGGACTTGAAGCGCAGCTGCACCGTCGGCACGCCGGCGCGCGCCAGGCGGCCGACCCACTGCGCGTCCGGCAGCACCGCGTAGAGGCCGAGACGTTCGGGGCCGGGCGGAAACGCATCGCCGCGCGCGGCCGGTGGGAACGGCCGCATGCCGAAATCTTCCGGCGCGTCGGGCCACAGCGTGGCGTCGAAGTGGCCCAGGCGTTGCGTTTGCGCGCGCCAGGCCAGGGCCAGGCATTCGGCGTCGATCTCGATGAAGCCGAGCGCGGCGCATGCGCGCTTGGCGCCGCGGTAGACCGGGTCGTCCGAGGAAAACACCGGCGCGCTGACTGGCGCGGAAGTGAAGGCGCCGAAGCGCAGCCCGTGCGCCGCGACGATGGCCTGGACGACCTCGCGGGCGTCGAGCGGGATGGGTGCGGCGCTCATGGTGCGTGGTGCCAGAAGGGCGTGCCGAGCACGGGCGTGCTGGGCTGCGCGGCGTCCTGCGCGGCCATGGCGCCGGCACGGTGGGCGGCACGGCCGGCCTGCACCGCGTCGGCGAAGGCGCCGGCCATCGCGACCGGGTCTTGCGCCAGCGCCACGGCGGTGTTGAGCAGCACGCCGTCGTAGCCCCACTCCATCACCTGGCAGGCATGCGACGGCAGCCCCAGGCCCGCGTCGACGAGCATCGGCACCTTGAGCCGGTCGCGCAGCACCTGCAGCGCGTAGGGGTTGATCGGGCCGCGCCCGGTGCCGATGGGCGCGGCCCACGGCATCACGGCCTGGCAGCCGATGTCGACCAGCCGCTGGCACAGCACCAGGTCTTCAGTGCAATAGGGCAGCACCTTGAAGCCGTCGCGAATCAGCTGCGAGGCGGCATCGACCAGGTTCAGCGTGTCGGGCTGCAGCGTGTAGTCGTCGCCGATGAGCTCGAGCTTGATCCAGGGCGTGTCGAACAGCTCGCGCGCCATCTGCGCGGTGGCGACCACCTCCTGCACGCTGTGGCAGCCGGCGGTGTTCGGCAGCACCGGCACGTCGAGCTTGTGCAGAAGCTCCCAGAAGCCGTTGCCGAGCTCGCTGTTGCCCGAACCCTGGCTGGCCGTCTGGCGTCGCAGCGAGGCGGTCAGCATCGCGGGTTTCGCGCGCTTCACGGCGGCTTCGAGCAGGTCGGGCGAGGGGTAGCGCGCGGTGCCGAGCAGCAGGCGGCTTTGAAAGGTCTCGCCGTAAAGCACAAGCGGGTCGTTCGTTGTCATGGGTGTCGTCTCCATCATTCAGCCGCCCGTCACGGGGCGGATCACTTCGATGCGGTCGTCGGGCTGCAGCGCGCGCGCGGCGTAGGCCGAGCGCGGCACGAACTCGCGGTTCACCGCCACCGCGAAAGGCGGCGTGGCGTCCAGCGCCGCCAGGGCGTCGGTCAGCAGCGCGTTGTCGGGCAGCGCGTAGGGCTTGTCGTTGATCAGGATGTTCATCGTCATGTGAGGTCGGCCGTCATGCCGAAGCCTTGGGCGAGGGACGAGCGGCCCTGCGTGAGCAGCTCCATCGCCACGTCGAGCATGGCGGGCGCGATCATGAAACCGTGGCGGTACAGGCCGTTGATCTGCAGCACGCGCGGCTGCGGCTGGCGAATGGCGGGCAGGTTGTCGGGCAGCGTCGGGCGGCATTGCGTCGCGATTTCCACGATGCGCGCCTCGGCGAAACCGCTGTGCACGGCGTAGGCCGCGCTCAGCAGCTCGAGCGTGGAGCGCACGCTGGCGCTGGACATGTCGTCCGACTCGATCTCGGTCGCGCCGATGACGAACAGGCCGTCGGGCTTGGGCGCGATGTACAGCGGATAGCGCGGGTGCACCAGCCGGGTGGGGCGCTTCAGGCTCACCTCGGGCGCGTGCACGCGAATGACTTCGCCACGCACGCCGCGCAGCGCGTTCCACTGGGGCTTGGCACCCAGGCCGCGGCAGTCGACCAGCCAGTCGGGCTGGCCCGGCGTGCCCGGCGCGAAGTCCGACGGGGCGCGCGGCGACTGCCAGTGCAGGGTGACGCGCGGGTCGGCTTGCAGCGTGGCGAGCAACGAGGCGAGCAGCGCGCGGTTATCAAGCTGGCCTTCACCCGGCAAGAAGAGTCCTTGCGCGAAGCGCTGGCCCAGCGAGGGCTCCAGCGCGGCGATGGCGGGGCCGTCGAGCGTCTGCATGGGCGCGAGCTCGGGCACCTGCGTGCCGGTGGTCGCGAGCACGCGGGCCAGGCGGGTGGCTTCGGCGGCGTCCTGCCGGTGCCAGAGCACCAGCGTGCCTTCGCGCTGGAAGAACACGGGCTGCGCCAGCGGCGCGAGCAGCTCGGGCCAGCGCGACAGCGCGTGCTGCCCCATGCGAACGACCGACGTGGGCGCCACCGCCGATTCGGCCAGCGGCGCGAGCATGGCGGCGGCCACGCGCGCGGCCGCGCCTTCGGCCTGCGGGCTGCCAGCTTCGAACAGGTCGACCTTGCAGCCCGCTCGCGCGAGCGTGACCGCGAGCAGCCGGCCCATGAGGCCCGCGCCGAGGATGGCGGCCGATTGAAAAGGCAACGTCATGGTGTTGCTCCTTCCCCCTTTGGGGGAAGGCTGGGATGGGGGCAGGCAGAGCGCCCGAGGGAGACGCCGCTTGCCCCCACCCCAACCCTCCCCCAGCGGGGGAGGGAGCGAGAGAGCAGAAACAGTCGCCGATAATTTTCAACATGACCCAAGCACCCACCCAGCGCTACGCACGCGTGCTCTCCATCGCCGGCTCCGACAGCGGCGGCGGCGCCGGCATCCAGGCCGACCTCAAGACCTTCGCGGCCCTCGGCTGCTACGGCATGACCGCCATCACTGCGCTCACCGCGCAGAACACGCTGGGCGTCTCGGGCATCCACGGGGTGCCGGCCGAATTCCTCAAGGCACAGATCCAGGCCGTGGTCGAAGACATCGGCGTCGACGCCGTCAAGCTCGGCATGCTGCACGCGCCCGAGGTGGTCGAGGTGGTGGCCTGGGCCATCGACCGCTACCAGCTGAAGAACGTGGTGCTCGACCCCGTCATGGTCGCCACCAGCGGCGACCGCTTGATTGCCGCCGACACGGTGCAGGTGCTGGTGCGCGAACTGTTCCCGCGCGCGCTGGTCGTCACGCCCAACCTCGACGAAGCGGCCCTGCTGATCGGCCACGCCATCGACGGCATCGACGCGCTCGACGCCGCGGCCGACGAACTGCTGGCGCTCGGCGCGAAGGGCGTGCTGCTCAAGGGCGGCCACCTGCCGGGCGACGACGTGGTCGATGTGCTGCTGCAGGCCGGCGGCGACAGAAAGCGGCTGGCGTCGAAGCGCATCGCCAGCCGCAACCTGCACGGCACGGGCTGCACGCTGTCGTCGGCCATCGCCGCGCACCTGGCGCTGGGAGAAACGCTGCCCGACGCCGTTGCGCAGGCGCGCGCGTACATCCTCGGCGCCATGGCGGCCGGTGCGGGCGTGCAGGTCGGTGCCGGCCATGGCCCGCTCAACCACGGCTTCGCGCCAGTGCCGACGCGCCGCCTGCCGCTGTAGCCACTGTCGCCGCCGGCTTGGGCCGGCTGAGCCAGGCCAGCACGAAGGTCGCGGCCAGCGTGGGCAGCGCCGAGCCAAACTGCGGCGCCCACTTGGCGAGAGCGTGGTAGGCGGCGATGCCCGCGATCCAGATCAGCGCCGCCGCCACGTCCACCTTGCGCGGCGACGCCAGCGACACCGACCGGCCGCTGCCCAGGCGCCCGATGATCACGCCGTACAGCGGCACGAACACCGAGCTCAACATCAGCAGGAAGGGCTCCAGCGTGTGCATCGGCAGCACCAGCGCCAGCGCGATGCACAGTGCCGCCAGCAGCAGGCCCCAGCGCTTCACGCTCCAGCGCGGCAGCAGGCTGTGCGTGGACACCGAGCCCGAGTACACATCGCCGTACGCGTTGTCGAGCTCGTCGATCAGGATCAGGCCCAGCGCCACCAGCCCGCCCTGCGCCAACAGCAGGGCCATGACCAGCTCCGTGCCCGGCTCGGCCACGCTCACCACCATCACGCCCAGCGCGTAGCACCACACGTTGGCCAACGCATAGCCGATCCACGTGCCGCTGAAGGCGCTGCCCAGGCCGCCTTTGCCTGCTGCGTTGCGCTTGCCATGCCGCGCGTAGTCGGCCACCAGCGGCAGCCACGAGACGGGCATGGCGATGACCAGGTCGAGCGCGCCGAACATGCCCATGCTGCCGTCGCCCGGCCGTGCCCAGAAGGCGTCCAGCCCCTTGGCCTGCAGCCGCGTGGCGAACTGCCAGCTGAGCCACAGCAGCGACAGCACCACCAGCGGCAGGCCGAAGCGGCTCACGAAGCGGCGCACCAGCTTCACCATCGAGCCCGCGAGCAGCGCCAGCAGCACCGCGCCCCACAGCAGCGTCGTCAGCACGCCGCCCCAGGTGGTGGCGATGGCGGCGCCGAACACCGACTGGCCGATGGCCTGCGTGCCCTCGCGCATGACCACCAGCTCGAAGGTGGTCCAGCCCACCAGCTGCACGATGTTCAAAAGCACCGGCAGCCGCGCGAAGGCGCTGCCGTAGGTGGCGTGCATCAGCCCGGCGCTGGCCAGTCCGCTTTCGCAGCCCAGGCGCGCTGTCCAGGCCAGCAGTCCGGCGCCCAGGCAGGAGCCCAGCACGATGGCGATGGCCGCGTCGCGCGTGCCCACCGCCGGCACCAGGTACGCGCCGATCTGCATCACCAGCAGGCCCACGCCCAGGCTGAACCAGAGCGAGGCGTGGTCGTGCCAGCCGAACACGCGCTGCGACGCGGGCAGGGGTGTCAGTGCCTCGTTGTTGTTGCGGTTGTCGTCGAATGCCATCCGTTTGCTCCAGTGCAAAGGTTTGGCAGGTGGGCGGGGCCCGGGTGGCGCGGCCGTCACGCGTTGGAAAAACACGAGAGAGCGAGAGAGGTCACCGGACCAGCTTCCCTGCGCGAGGATTACCTCAATCAGGTTCAAAGGGACTTTCTCAGCCGGACCGCAAGCAGCCCAGCACCCCTAGCAAGTGCGCCGTGGTGAACCTCGGCGCAGGGCGGAGTTTATCCGCTGCGCTGAGCCCGCAACGCCGGGCGTGGCATTTCGGGGGCGTACAAACCCGGCCGCGCCCAGCCGCGCCCGCCGAACCATTCCTTACAAACTGCAAGCAGAATCCCCCGAGGGAAGAAAAAGAACGAGGGCGCGCGCCACGCCGCGCGCGAAGAGGAGCCAGGGCCCGTATGCCAGACGATTTCACACGCACCCGCATGCGCCGCTTCCGTGTCGACGTCGGCACCATCATCTGCGCCGTCGCGCTGGTGCAGTCGCTGCTGCTGGTGGCGCTGGGGTACTGGGCGGTCGAGCGGCTGGTGTCGAAGGTGGGCTCGGCCGCGCACAAGATCAACCACGACCGCGTGGAAGACAACGTGCTCGCGTTTCTCGCGAAGACCGAGGCGGTGATGCGCTCCATCGGCGATTCGCCCAGCCTGCATGCGGCCGGGGAATACGGCGAGCAGACCGCCGAAATGCTCTGGACGCTGCTGGAGCAGACCCCCGAGCTCGACAGCCTCAACGTGGCCACCGACGACGGCCACCTGGTCTCGGCCATGCGCTACCCGGCGCCGGCCCTTCGCCAGGTGCTGCGCGGCCCGGCCTTCAGCACCGAGACCTGGCAATACAAGCGCTCGCCCGATTCCCAAGGCGGCGACGCCAGGCAGCGTTTTGCCACCACCCACATCGCCGCCTACCGCAGCGACTACGACCCCACGCAACGCACCTGGTTCGTGGACGCCCTGAAGGCCAAGGGCCCGACATGGACGGCGCCCTTTCTCTCGGCCGCCGCGCAGGAACTGGCGATCAGCCATGCATTGCCCGCCGGCCGCCTCGACGACGAGGGCCGCACGCAGCACATGGTGGTGGCCGCGAACGTGTCGCTCGGCCACCTGTCGAAGCTGGTGCGCGTGTTCGGTGAACTGGGCCACGGCGAAAGCGCTTTGCTGAGCGCCGACCACCACGTGCTCGCGCGCAGCGACCAGCCCCATGTGGTGCGCCAGCTGGAGTCGCCCGACACCGACGACGGCGTGCTCGGCGCGCTGCATGCCCACATGCTGGCGGCCGGCACGGCGGGCGGCACAGCTGGCGGCGTGGACGACATGGCCTTTTCCATCGAGCACCAGGGCCGGCGCTACCTGGTGCAGACCTCGCACATTCCGTCGACCAGGTGGCAACTGGTGAGCTGGGAGAGCGAAGACCTGCTGCTGGGCGACCTGCAGCGCACGGTGCTGTGGGCGCTGCTGCTCACGTTCGCGTTCCTGGCGGTGGCGCTGTTCATTTCGCTTCGGCTGTCGAAGCTGGTCACGCGGCCCATCGAGAACCTGTCGCGCGTGGCGCGGCGCATCGGCCGGCTGGAGCTCGACAACCTGCCGCTGGAGGCCAGCCGCGTGCTGGAGATACAGCACCTCAACCAGGCGCTGGACGAGTCGGCGCGCAGCCTGAAGGCCTTCAGCAAGTTCGTGCCGGTGGACATCATCAAGCAGCTTGTCGCAGAAGGCCAGGCGCTGGCGCCCAGCGGCGCGCCGCGCCGCATCACGGCCATGTTCACGGACGTGGAAGGCTTCACGTCCATCTCGGAGTCGCTCGATGCCGACGTGCTGGTGAAGCAACTCACCGAATACTTCAACCTGGCCGCGCGCATCTTCGCGCGACACGGCGGCGTGGTCGACAAGTACATGGGCGACGGCATCATGGTGCTGTGGGGCGCGCCGGCCGACCTGGAAGACGCGGAGTACCGCGCCTG
Organism: Variovorax sp. J22G73; assembly: GCF_030317035.1. Taxonomy (GTDB): domain Bacteria; phylum Pseudomonadota; class Gammaproteobacteria; order Burkholderiales; family Burkholderiaceae_C; genus Variovorax. The sequence goes on along the minus strand of NZ_JASZYK010000002.1, from coordinate 485,403 downwards.
CGTCGCGGCGCTGGAGCTGCATGCTGAAATGAACCAGCTCAACGCCAGCTGGCGCAGCCAGGGCCTGCGCGAGTTCCGCACGCGCATCGGCATCCACACCGGGCTGGTCATCGCGGGCGTGCTGGGCTCGAGCGACCGGCTTTCGTACACCGCGGTGGGCGACGTGATCAACGTGGCGAGCCGCATCGAGGGCGCCAACAAGGACCTGGGCACGCGCACGCTGATTTCCGAAACCACCTTCGCGGCGCTCGGCGGGCGCGTGGCCGCGCGCCGCATCGAGGAGATGATCGAGCTGCGCGGCCGCCAGACGCGCATGGTGCTCTACGAGCTGCTAGAGATCGAGCACCAGTCGCGCTGACCGTGCCCGCGAGCAGCAGGGCAGGAACTGGTCGTTGGCCGCCTGCTCGGCCGGGGTCAGGTAGAGGTCGTTGTGCGCGACTTCGCCCGCGAGCACGCGCGTGAGGCAGGTGCCGCACACCCCTTGCGCGCACGACACCGGAATGTCGATGCCTTCGGCCGCGAGCGCTTCCACCACGCTGAGCGCTTGCGGCACGCGCACGACGCGCCCCGAGCTGCGCAGCTCGACCTCGAAGCTGCCTTGCGCGTCGTCTACCGGCAGCGCGCCGCCGAAGTACTCGAAGTGCACCTGCGCATCGGGCCAATGCAGGTCGCGTGCGGTGGCGCGCACCGCGTCCAGGAAGCCTTGCGGCCCGCACACGTACAGGTGCCTGCCGCGCGCCGGCTGGCCGATGGTCGCGGCCAGGTCCATGCGCTGCGCGGCCGGGCCGTCGTCGTGGTGGAAGAACACGCGGTGGGCGAACGCGCTGGCCTCGAGCCGCCGCCGGTAGGGCGCGCGCGCGGCGGTGCGGCTGCAGCAGTGCAGGGCGAAGTCGGCCTGCAGCGCGGCCAGGCGCTGTGCCATCGACAGCAGCGGCGTCACGCCGATGCCGCCGGCCAGCAGCAGGCTGTGCGTAGCGCTTTCGTCGAGCGGAAAGTGGTTGCGCGGCGCGCTGATGCGCAGCACCTCGCCCTCGTGCACCGCGTCGTGAAGCGCGAGCGAGCCGCCGCGCGAGCGCGCGTCGCGCAGCACGCCGATTTCGTAGTGGGTGTCTTGAGCGTCTTGCGCCTCGTGTGCCGGCTCGTTGCACAGCGAGTACTGGCGCACCAGCCCACCCGGCAGCACGACGTCGATGTGCGCGCCCGGCGCAAAGGCCGGCAGCCGCGCGCCATCGACCGCCACCAGCCGAAAGCCCGCCACGCCTTCGGCCTCGTGCGTCTTGCGCGCCACCCGCACGGCGATGGCTGCGGCGGCTGCCCCGCTCATTCGCGCACGAGGAAGTTGCCGGCCTCGAAGTGCACGGGGGGCGCCGCGGGGTCGAAGCTCACGCCGGCCGGGTCGCTGCCTTCGCGCAGCGCATCGAGCTGGCGCTGCAGCAGCCGGCGCAGCATGACGATGCCGCGGTCCGACGAGGCCAGGTGCTCTTCCGAATGGGCGGTGATCGCGCCCTGGCTCACCTGCGCCTCGTAGTCGCCCGGGAACGCGCGGTGCTCGGCCTCGCTCAGTTCTTCCCACAGCTTGCCGTTCAGCCGCGAGCGCACGCGCGCCAGGTCGCCGGGGTTCTTCACCCGGCCCACGGTGTAGATGCGAAAGCTGTGGTCGTCGATGGGCAGCACCCAGCCGATGGATTCCACCCGCCCGTAGGCTGCCACGCGCGGGTTGGGCACCACGCGCAGCGTGGGCAGCACGGGGCCGGCGACGCGGCGGAAGACGGTGCCGTCTTCCAGCTTGCGCAGCGAGGTGATCGTGACGCCGTTCTCGGTGCTCTCGAAGCTCACGTCGGGCATCTGGCCCATGAGCGCCACGAACTGCGTGCCGCTGAAGCTGCCGTGCAGCACCGGCACGTGGAAGGGGTCGGCCACGTTCTCGTAGTGCTGCAGCCAGTTGCACGGAATGACCTGCGGCCCGCCGCCGCCGATGCTGTTGCCGTCGGCCTCCAGCGTCTCGCCTTCGTCCATGGTCTCCAGGCAGTCGTAGCGCGGCAGCACCGGCTTCTTCTCGGCCGGGCCCAGGTAGGCCCACACCAGGCCGTACTGCTCCTGCACCGGGTACCAGGGCTGGCGCACGCGACCCCGGCCGCGTGCGCCGCCATCGGGCTCGCACGGCTGGTCGACGCAGTGGCCCTGCACGTCGAACATCCAGCCGTGGTAGCAGCAGCGGATGCCTTCTTCTTCCACGCGCCCGTAGTAGAGCGAAGCGCCGCGGTGCGCGCAGCGCCAGTGCACCAGGCCCGGCCGGCCGGCCTTGTCGCGGAACAGGATCAGGTCTTCGCCCAGCACGCGCACCTGGCGCGGCGTGTCGGTGGCGTCGGCGGCCAGGCCGATGGGGTGCCAGTAGCGGCGCAGCAGCTCGCCCATGGGCGTGCCCGCGCCGACCTCGGTCAGCTCGGGTTTGTGGCTCGGCGGCTTGCGGCCGTAGGCGGTGCCGGTGTCGAAGGCGATGGGTTGCCATTCGCTGGCGGCGGTGGACGCATGGGGCGGTACGACGGCGCTCATTCGGGGGTGACTCCTGCGGCCTTGATCAGGTCCGCGACGCGGGGAAAGTCGGCCTTGTAGTTGGCCCGGAACTCGGCGGGCGTGCTGCCCAGGGGCTCGAAGCCGAAGCCCGCCAGGCGCTCCTGGACGTCGGGCATCTTCGTGATCTCGCGCAGCGCGGTGGACCATTCGTCGAGCACGGGCTGCGGCGTTTTCGCGGGCGCGTACACCCCGATCCAGCTGTCGAGGTCGAAGCCCGCAAAGCCCTGCTCGGTGAAGGTGGGCACGTTGGGCATCGAGCGCACGCGCTGGCGGCCGGTGATGCCCAGCACCTTGATGCGGCCCGACTGCGCCAGCGCCCGCGCCGTGGCGGGGTTGGCCCAGGCCACGCCCAGCGCTTCGCCGAACATGTCGTTGTGCGCCGCGGCCTCGGCCTTGTAGGGCACGTGCACCAGGTCGATGCCGCCCTGGCGCGCCAGCAGTTCGCCGAACAGGTGCGCGTTGGAGCCGTTGCCCCAGGTGCCGTACGAAACGCCCGGGTGCGCCTTGGCGTAGGCCACGAACTCGCGCACGTTCGAGAACGGCGCCGAGGCCCGCGCGATCAGCATCGGCCCGCCGGTGGCCAGTTGCGATAGCGGCTCGAAATCTTTCACCGGGTCGTACGGCAGACGGGGCTGCAGCACCACGTTGTTGATGTGCGTGAGCGGCAGCGTGAGCAGCACGGTGTAGCCGTCGGGCTGCGCCTTGGCGACGGTGTCGGCGGCAATGGTGCCGCTCGCGCCGGGCTTGGCCTCGACGATCACCGGCTGGTTCCATCGCGTCTTGAGCTTCTCGGCGTAGATGCGCGCAATGACGTCCATCGGCCCGCCGGGCGAGCCGAAAGGCACGATGCGCACCACGCGGCTCGGGAAGTGCGCGGGCTGCGCGAAGGCGGGGCCGGCGGCCAGCGCGGCAAGGCCGGCACCGACGATGCCGAGCACGTGGCGGCGCGAGGTGTTGGTCGAGGTGCTGGGTGAGGTGTTGGGCGAGAGGTTGCGCGTGAGGTCGCGCATGGCCCCCTCGTGCGGCGAGGGTCTGAACCGATTCATCGTGTCTCCAGTCGTGTTGTACTTGTGCGCTCGACGATACGTACAGCCCGCCCCACGGGCAATTCGAAGCTTTGGATATGAGATATGGCCCAACGTGATATCCGCAGCCTCGACGTCGGCATGCTGCGCACCTTCGATGCCCTGATGCGCGAGCGCAGCGTGTCGCGCGCGGCCACGCGGCTCTTCCTGAGCCAGCCGGCGGTGAGCGCGTCGCTCAACCGCCTGCGCGAAACCTTCGACGACCCGCTGTTCACCCGCACCGCGCACGGCGTGGAGCCCACGGCGCGCGCGCAGGCGCTGGCCGGGCAGGTGGAGCGCGTGCTGGCCGACCTGTCGGCCATGCTGGAGCCGGGCGAAGGCTTCGACCCGGCGGCGTCGCAGCGCATCTTTCGCATCTCGGGTGGGGACTACGCCAGCCACCTGCTGCTGCCCACGCTCGCCAACGAGCTGGTGGCGTGCGGCTCGCGCGTGCGCATCTACTGGGAGACCAGCTCGTTCCTCACGCTGACCGAGCGCCTGCGCAAGGGCGACTTCGACATTGCCGTGCTGCCGCGCCTGCAGCCGCCGAGCGACTGCGAATCCGCGCTGCTGTACGAAGACCGCTACGTGGTCGCCGTGCGGCGCGGCCACCCGACGATGGCGCAGGCTGCGACGCTGGCCGCCTTCTGCGCCGCGCCGCATGTGTTCCTGGGCTACGGCAGTTCGGCGCTGGACGATCTCATCGACCAGGTGCTGGCGCGGCTGGGGCACACGCGCACCATGAGCGTGGCCATGACCAGCTTCGGGCAGATCGTCGACCTGCTGGCGCAGACCGACCATGTGGCGGTGATGCCGCTGCGCGTGGCCGACCGTTTTCGCGACGTGCTCGCGGTGCACCCGCTGCCGTTCGAGCTGCAGGGCTACCGCTCGGTGGTGTGCTGGAACCGGCGCGCCAACTCCGACCAGGGCGTGCTGTGGCTGAAGGACGCGCTGCTGCGCATCGGGCGCGGCGCGGACGCCATCGGCGCTGGCGCCCCTACTGACGCAGCCGCTGTCGCGGGGGACCTCAGCCGGGCCTGACGCGGCGCGCGAACGCCTCCAGCCCGTCGATGGTCATCTGCACGTGGCGCTCGAAGCTGCTGTCCAGCGGCACGGTGCTGCCGTTGTCCCAGCGCAGGATGAAGGCCTTGTTGGCCAGCAGCGGCAGGTTGCGCGTGAGCACCGGGTGGTCGAGCGGGCGAATGGTGTGCACGCGCTCGCGCAGCTCTTCGGCCCAGGCCTGCGTGTTGTCGGCGGGCAGGGGCGAGAACTCCATCGTCAGGAAGCCCAGCATGGCCGCGATCACGCAGTTGTAGGCCTCCAGCAGGGGCTCGCCTTCAAAGCCGGCTTCGGTCAACGCAGCCAGCACGCCCTCGACCAGCTCGATCGGCAGGCTGCCGTTGGACACCAGTTGCGCGCCCAGCAGCTGCGCCACGTTCGGGTGCTGGCGTACGGCGGCGCGGCAGCGGCGGAACAGCTCGGCGATCCACGCCTGCCACGCCAGCTTCCCGGAGGGTGGCGCCACCTGCGCCATGACGGTGGCGGCCACCTCGGCCAGCAGCGCCTCGCGCGTGCTTACGTGCCAGTGCACCGTGGCCGGGTACACCTCGAGCCGGGCCGCGAGCTCGCGCATGCTGAAGGCGCCGAGGCCGAGTTCGTCGATCTGCGCGAGCGCGGCTTCGGCGATGCGCTGCTTGGTCAGCGCGGCGCCGCCGGCGGGGCGGCCCGCGGTCTTGGGCGGGGCTTTCTTCTTGGCGGGGGTGGGCATCGGCTGCATTGTGCGGCAGCTGAATTGGCTGTATAAATAATATTAATTGAGCATCGATCAATTTAAACGTTGATCGATGGACTGTGCGAGCTTGCTTGTATCGACTTGCCTGCATCAACTTTGCCCGGAGCCCATTTGCCATGACCCATGCCGCCATCGACCAGGCCCTGGCCGAAGCCCACCAGCGCTTCGCCGACAGCAACCCGGCCAGCCGCCGCCAGTTCGACGAGCAGGCGCGCTACATGCCCGGCGCCAACAGCCGCTCGGTGCTGTTCTACGCCCCGTTCCCGCTGACCATCGCCAAGGGGGAGGGCGCCACGCTGTGGGACGCCGACGGCCACCGCTACGCCGACTTCATCGCCGAGTACACGGCCGGCGTCTACGGCCACTCGGCGCCCGAGATCCGCGACGCCGTCGTCGAGGCCATGAAGAGCGGCATCAACCTCACGGGCCACAACCTGCTCGAAGGCCGGCTGGCCCGGCTCATCTGCGAGCGGTTTTCGCAGATCGAGCAACTGCGCTTCACCAACTCGGGCACCGAGGCCAACCTGATGGCGCTCACGGCAGCGCTGCACTTCACGGGGCGCCGCAAGATCGTGGTGTTCGCCGGCGGCTACCACGGCGGCGTGCTGGGCTTCGGCGCCAAGCCGCTGCCGACGACCGTGCCGTTCGACTTCGTGGTGCTGCCCTACAACGACGCGCAGGCGGCGCGCGAGCAGATCGTCCACCTCGGCGCCGAGGTGGCGGCCGTGCTGGTCGAGCCGATGCAGGGCGCCAGCGGCTGCATTCCGGGCCGGCCCGAGTTCCTGCAGGCGCTGCGCGAATCGGCCACGCGCGTGGGGGCGCTGCTGGTGTTCGACGAGGTCATGACCTCGCGCCTGGCGCCGCACGGGCTGGCCAACCAGCTGGGCATTCGCTCGGACCTGACCACGCTGGGCAAGTACATCGGCGGCGGCATGTCCTTCGGGGCGTTCGGTGGACGCGCGGACGTGATGGCGCTGTTCGACCCGCGCACCGGGCCTTTGGCGCACTCAGGCACCTTCAACAACAACGTGATGACGATGGCGGCCGGCTACGCGGGGCTCACCCAGCTGTTTCCGCCTGAGGCTGCCGGGGCGCTGGCCGCGCGCGGCGAGTCGATGCGCGCGCGGCTGAATGCGCTGTGCGAAGAGAAGGGCGTGGCGCTGCAGTTCACCGGCCTGGGCTCGTTGATGAACGCGCATTTCGTGAAAGGCGACGTGGTGCGTTCGGAAGACCTGGCCGGGGTGGACGGGCGGCTGCGCCAGCTGCTGTTCTTCCACCTGCTGGCGCAGGGCATCTATGCCTCGCCGCGCGGGTTCGTGGTGCTGTCGCTGCCGGTGACCGATGCGGACATCGACCGCTTCGTCGCCGCCATCGCCGGCTTCATCGACGTCTACGGGGCCTTGTTGCCCCGCGCCTGACGCGGCTCAGCGTTGGCTGGTGACGCCCAGCAGCTCGTGCAGCCGCGTGCTGGTGGTCGTGTACTGCAGCGGCACGGCCTTGCCAGGGAACACGATGGCCGTGGCGCCCCAGGCGGCCAGCGTGGCCTCGTGGAAGCCGCAGACGATGAGCTTCTTCTTGCCCGGGTAGGTGTTGATGTCGCCCACCGCGAACACGCCGCGCTCGCGGGTTTCGTACTTCTCGGTGTCCACCGGCACCTGCTTGCGCTCCAGTTCCAGGCCCCAGTCGGCGATGGGGCCGAGGCGCGGCGAGATGCCCAGGCAGGCCACCAGCGCGTCCAGCGGCAGCTCGAGCGTGGTGGCATCGGGCGTGGTGATCTGCAATTGCTTGCCGTCGAAGGCGCTGGGCTGGCCCACCCGAAACGCCAGCTTGCCCTCGGCCACCAGCGCCCGCATGGCGGCGACCGTGGCTTCGGCGGCCTGGAAGCCGTCGCGGCGATGCACCAGGGTGACCTGCTTCGCAAGGGCGGTGAGCGCAATGGCCGTTTCCAGCGCAACGTCGTCGCCGCCGTTCACCACCACCGTCTGCCCCGCGAAACGGTCCAGCGATTCGGGGTGATAGAAAAGCGAGGTGCCCTCGAAGCGGGCGATGTCGTCCAGCACGATGCGCTTGGGCACGAAGGCCCCGACACCGGCGGCGATGAACACGGTCTTGGCCAGGAAGGCCTTGCCGGCCGAGGTGGTCAGCAGCAGCCGCTGGTCGGCCTGGCGCTCCAGCGTGGCGACCTGTTCGCCGAAGTGGAACTGCGGCTTGAACGGCGCCACCTGCTCCAGCAGCGACTGCGCCAGCGCGCGCCCGCTGGTCATGGGCGTGCCGGGAATGTCGTAGATCGGCTTGTCGCCATACAGCGCCACGCACTGGCCGCCGGCGGCGGGCAGTGCATCGACGATGTGGCAGGAAATTTCGAGCAGGCCCAGCTGAAAGGCCTGGAACAGCCCCACGGGGCCGGCACCGACGATCAGCGCGTCGGTTTCGATGGGGGCGGTTGCCGTGCTCAGCGCACCAGCTCCCCGATCTTGTCGGTCTTGTCCTTCCACTCTTCGTGGTCGGGCAGCGCGGGCTTGCGCTTGGTGATGCTCTTCCAGCCGTCGGCCAGGGCCAGTTCGGCGTTGAGCTTGATGAAGGCGATCTGGTTGGCCGGCAGGTCTTCTTCGGCGTAGATCGCGTTGACCGGGCATTCGGGGATGCAGACCGCGCAGTCGATGCATTCGTCCGGGTCGATCACCAGCATGTTGGGACCTTCGCGGAAGCAGTCGACGGGGCAAACGTCCACGCAGTCGGTGTATTTGCAACGGATGCAGGCTTCGGAGACGACGTGGGTCATTTGTCTTTTTACGTCAGAAAGTGGTCGGGGAAAACCCGAGATTTTAGGCCTTTGCGGCGGCGGGCTGCACGAGCACGGCAGCGGCGGTCTTGTGGGAGGCCGTATCGACCAGCACCAGCGAGCCCAATGCACGCGATTGCGTGAAGGGAAGCACCGCCAGCGGCTGCTGCAGCGCCAGCACCACGTCGCCGATGGCGTTGGCCTCCAGCTGGGTGGCCGGCTCCGATTCGAGCGTGGTGATGTTCACCCGGTCGACGATGCGCGCCACCTTGGCCTTGACCCAGCGATGCCCCTGCAGCGCCCAGTACACGCGGCCCGCGACCAGCGGCTCGTCGTCCAGCCAGGCCACGGTGGCGGTAATTTCGCGCACCGGCTCGAAAGCCTCGGGCGCCAGCAGCCAGTCGCCGCGCGACACGTCGACCTCGCGGTCGAGCACGATGCCGGCGCTGTGGCCCGCATGCACCGCCTGCGGGTGGCGCGTGTGGTTCAGCACCTGGGCCACGGTGGCGGTCTGGTTGCTCGGCAGCACGGTCACGCGCTGGCCCGGTTCCACATGGCCCGAGGCCACGCGGCCCCAGAACACGCGGCGGCCCTGCGAGGTGTCGGCGGAAGAAGAAAACTTCTCGACCCACTGCACCGGGAACGCAAAGGGCACGGCCTCGTCCTGCGCGGTGACCGGCAGGTCTTCGAGCAGTTCGAGCAGGCTGGGGCCTTCGTAGCCGACCCAGTCGGCATGGCGCGTGGCCACGTTCCAGCCCTTCAGGGCCGAGATCGGGACGATGGCCGCCACCTGCACGCCGGCCGCTTCGGCAAAGGCGTTCAGCGCGGTCGAGATGCGTTCGAAGGCCAGGCCGGCATCGGCGATGGCGTCGAGCTTGTTCACCGCGAACACGATCGATTGCACGCGCAGCAGGTGGCACAGCAGCGTGTGGCGGCGGGTTTGCGGCAGCAGCTCGCGCTTGACGACGGTGCCGTCTTCCACCTCGGCGGCCCAGGCCAGCTTGGTGGCATCGACCAGCACCACGGCCGCGTCGGCGGCGGAGGCGGCCGTGACCATGTTGCGCGTGTACTGCTCATGGCCCGGCGCGTCGCCGATGATGAACTTGCGCCTGGCGGTCGAGAAGTAGCGGTACGCCACGTCGATGGTGATGCCCTGCTCGCGCTCGGCCGAGAGGCCGTCCGTGAGCAGCGCGAGGTCGGTTTCGCCGCCGCGCTGCACGCCGGCCAGCTGGTCTTGCAGCACCGTCTTGCTGTCCACCAGCAGGCGGCCGATGAGCGTGCTCTTGCCGTCGTCGACCGAGCCGCAGGTGATGAAGCGCAGGGCCGTGCCGGTGTCGCCGTGCACGGCGGAAGCGCTAGCGGCGGAGGTGGCAGCGGCGTTGGAGGTGATCGTGCTCATCAGAAATACCCGTCTTTCTTGCGCTTCTCCATCGAAGCTTCCGAAGTCATGTCGTCCATGCGCGTGGCGCCGCGCTCGCTGACGTCGACCGACAGCGTTTCCAGCACCACGTCGGCGGCGTCGGCCGCCAGGCTGTCCACCGGGCAGGTGGTGGTGATGTCGCCCACGGTGCGAAAGCGCACGTCGCGCACCTGCACCGTCTCGCCGTCGCGCGGCGGGGTCAGCGCGGTCACCGGCACGAGCAGCCCGCGGCGCTCGACCACTTCGCGCTTGTGCGTGTAGTAGATCGACGGCAGGCCCACGTGCTCGCGCTCGATGTACTGCCACACGTCGAGCTCGGTCCAGTTCGAGATCGGGAACACCCGAAAGTGCTCGCCCGGGGCCAGGCGCGTGTTGAACAGCGTCCACAGCTCGGGCCGCTGGTCCTTGGGCTGCCATTGGCCGAAGCTGTCGCGGTGCGAAAAGATGCGCTCCTTGGCGCGCGCCTTTTCCTCGTCGCGGCGGGCGCCGCCGATGAGCGCGTCGAAGCGGAACTCCTCGATGGCTTCGAGCAGCGTGACCGACTGGTGCGCGTTGCGCGACTCGCCCGGGTGGGCCAGGCGCACGGTGCCGCGCTTCATGGAGTCTTCCACGTTGCGCACGATGAGTTCGGCGCCCAGCTCCTTCGCGCGCTGGTCGCGGTAGGCCGTCACTTCAGGAAAGTTGTGGCCCGTGTCGATCATCAGCAGCGGGTAGGGGATGCGGCCCGCGCCGAAGGCCTTTTCCGCGCACTTCAGTAGCACCAGCGAGTCCTTGCCGCCCGAGAACAGCAGCGTCGGGCGCTCGAAGGCAGCCGCCACTTCGCGCAGGATGAAGATGGTTTCTTCTTCCAGCGCATCCAGGTGCGTGTTGGACAGGTGCGCGGGAGCGTGCATGGGCGACTGCAGCAGTTCGGTTTCGGTACGGGCGTTCATCGGGTGGGTTGCTGAGTGCAAGTATTCAGGGGGCAGTAGGTCGTTCGCGAGCCGTCGGTCTCAGTGCGACAGGTGCAGGCCGCACTCGCGGTTGTCTTCGCCCTTGGTCGGGTCCACATAGTCGAAGTTGTTCGGCAGGCCGTGTGCCTCGCAGTATTCGTACAGCTCCTTGGAAGACCAGTGCAGCAGCGGCGCGACCTTGATCAGCCCGTCGGGGTTGACCGAGACCGGGTCCATCTGCGCGCGCACGGCCGTGTCGGTGGCCCGCAGCGCGGTGAACCACACCTTGGGCGCCGTCTCGCGCAGCGCGCGGGCGAAGGGCTCCAGCTTCACTTCTTCGGTGAAGGCGGCGTGGCGCGGATCGTCCAGCGCCGGCGTCGGGCCTTCCACCGCTTCGCGGTGCGCGCGCGAGCGGCGCGGCAGGTAGATGTGCAGGTCCAGGCCGAGCTGCTTCGTCACTTCGTCGGCAAAGCGGTAGGTGGCCTCGGTGTTGTAGCCGTTGTCCATCCACACCACGGGAACGTCCTTTCGGGCGCGCGTGACCATGTGCAGAATCACGGCCTCGAACGGGCGAAAGTTGGTGGTGACGATGGCGCTCTGGCCCAGGCCGATGGCCCAGTCCACCAGGCCCTCGGCGTTGCGGCCGAGCTCGGTGTTGATGCGTGCGAGGTCGAGGCTCATGTCCAGGGTTCCCATGCGCGTTCAGCTGCCGGCCACGAAGTGCGGCGCGGTCTTCACTGCGTCGCCCTGGTAGAAGGCGGCGAAGCGGTCGAACTGGCGCTGTGCGTCGGAGGCGTCCACGCCTTCCTTCAGCACGGCGCTGGAAAAACCGGTGCGCTCCATCTGCACCAGCTGGTCGATCAGCACGTCGCCGGTGGCGCGGATGTCGCCGGTGAAGCCCAGGCGGCGGCGCAGCAGGAAGGCCTGGCTGTAGGCGCGGCCGTCGGTGAACTTCGGAAAGTTCAGGTCGATGCGCTCGATGTCCGCCAGGCACACCTCGATGGCGAGCGGATCGGCGTCGTTGGCCAGTTGCAGCACCTTCGGGTCGCCGTCGTCGATGTGGTCTTCGGCCGCAAGAATGTTCAACGTCTTGTTCATGCCGCTTCCTCCACCTTGAACCGCGCACCGTTGGCCGCGGCCTTGAACGGGTCCGGCCCAACGCGGCGCAGGGTGTCGATGAAGTTCTCGCCGTTTTCACGGGTGTCGCGGTACGTGGTGAGCACGGCCTCGATCACGCCCGGCACTTCGGCCGCCGAGAACGAAGGGCCCACGGCCTTGCCGGCCTGCGAGGCGCCACTGAGCGCCGAACCGTCGGAGCCGCCCAGGGTGACCTGGTACCACTCCTTGCCGTCCTTGTCGACGCCCAGGATGCCGATGTGGCCGCTGTGGTGGTGGCCGCACGAGTTGATGCAGCCGCTGATGTGCAGGTCGATCTCACCGATGTCGTCGAGCTCGTCCAGGTCCTGGTAGCGCTCGGTGATGGCTTCGGCGATGGGAATGGAGCGCGCATTGGCCAGCGCGCAGAAGTCGCCGCCGGGGCAGGCGATCATGTCGGTCAGCAGGTGCACGTTGGCGCTGGCGAAGCCGGCGGCGCGGGCGGCGAGCCACAGGGCGTGCAGGTCTTCGGCGTGCACCCAGGGCAGCACCACGTTCTGGTCGTGCGTCACGCGGGCTTCGCCGGCGGAGAAGCGGTCGGCCAGCTGGGCGAGCGTGTCGAGCTGGTCGGCCGATGCGTCGCCGGGCGCCTGCTTCAGGCGCTTGAACGACAGCGTGACGGCGCGCAGCGCGGGGTTCTTGTGCGGCGCCACGTTGCGCGCCAGCCAGCGCGCGAACTGCACGTCGTCGGCGGCGTGGGCGCGCAGCTCGGCATCGGTCTTCTCGGCGCTCTGCAGCACGCGGGTGGCCAGCGTGGGCGGCACGAAGGAGGCGGCCACGCGGTCGAACTCCTGCTGCGTGATGGTGTGCGGCGCGCCGTCGTGCTCCAGGATCTGCTTGTACTCGGCGTCCACGTCGTCGATGTAGCGCTGGCCTTCGGCCTTCACCAGGATCTTGATGCGCGCTTTGTAGATGTTGTCGCGGCGGCCGTAGCGGTTGTAGACACGAATCACCGCTTCGAGGTAATTCATGATCTGCTGCCACGGCAGGAATTCACGCAGCACCGTGCCCACGATGGGCGTGCGGCCCATGCCGCCGCCCACCTGCACGCGAAAGCCGATTTCTCCGGCCTCGTTCTTCACGATGTGCAGGCCCACGTCGTGCCAGCCGGTGGCCGCGCGGTCTTCGGTGGCGCCGGTGATCGCGATCTTGAACTTGCGCGGCAGGAACGCGAACTCGGGGTGCAGCGTGCTCCACTGGCGCATGATTTCCGCGTATGGGCGCGGATCGGCGATTTCGTCGATGGCCACGCCGGCGCGCTCGTCGCTGGTGATGTTGCGGATGCAGTTGCCGCTGGTCTGGATGCCGTGCATGTCCACCGAGGCCAGCAGGTCCATCACGTCGGCCGACTTGGCCAGCGGAATCCAGTTGAACTGCACGTTCTGGCGCGTCGAGAAGTGCGCGTAGTGCGTGGGCAGCTTCTGGCTGCCGAGCAGGCCCTGCGTCTCGATGGCCTTGCGGTAGACCTCGGCTTCGGGCTCGTCGTACTCGCGGGCGATCCTGGCGAGCACGCGCAGCTGGCGGCTGGAGAGCTCGCCGTAGGGCACGGCCACGCGCAGCATGGGCGCGTAGCGCTGCACATACCAGCCGTTTTGCAGCCGCAACGGGCGGAATTCGTCCTCGTGGAGGCGGCCCTTTTGCCAGCGTTCGAGCTGGTCGCGGAATTGGGCGGCTCGTTGATGAACGAACTGGCGATCGAATTCTGTGTATTGGTACATCGTGCGTGTGTCGTCTTGAGGAAGTGCGGAGCCGGTCGTGAAACGGGGCGCCCCAGCAAGAAGCCGAGATTCTGGAAGCCCGCCTTATGGAAACAAACTATTTTTTGGTTCGCGCTTTATGCGGATTAGCTTATTCACCAGTCCCCATGCGGGTTTCGGGACGGTTTTGTGCTTATTCCGGATAAGGCGGGCGGGCCCGGAAAAGGCTTGCCGGACTGCGAATTCTAGAAAGCTTGCAAAGTCCGCGCTGCTTGCGGCTGTGGAGCACTTGCCAGGTGCTTGGCGGTCAGGCACCGGGTTTTCCGCTGCGGCCTAAAGTTTTCACCCGCCCTGCCGATATCCAGCCAAGGAGAGCGGCCATGCCGGCTGCTTTTTCAGATTCGACGGTGCCGTCGCCTGCGCGGCAGCCTTTCCTTGCAAGCAATCCATTCCCCCTTGAGCCCCGGAGTCCGAACATGTTCTTGAGCAACGTCTCGATTGGCAAGCGCCTTGCCATCGTGCTGGGCGCCATCCTGGCGCTTTTCCTCGCCACCAGCGTGGCAGCGGTCTTCAAGCTGCAGCAGTTGAGCCAGGAGATCGACACGATGATCCAGGACAACGTGAAGACCGAGCGCGCCGGCTCCGACTGGCTGCGCCACACCACCTCGGGCGTGCAGCGCGCCGCGGCCATCGCCAAGAGCAGCGATTCCAGCCTGATCGACTACTTCGCGCCAGCCACGGCCAAGTCCATCAAGGACACCAACGAGCTGCAGAAATTCATCGAGGGCAAGCTGGTCAAGCCCGAGGAGAAGGCGCTGCTCGAAAAGGTGGGCACGCTGCGCAAGGCCTACCTGGCTTCGCGTGAAGAGGTGAGCAAGCTCAAGCTCACGGGCGACCTGGCCGGCGCCAACCGCGCCTTCGACGACCAGTTCCAGCCCACCTCGGTGAACTACATCGCCGGCGTGCAGCAGGTGGTGGACATGCAGCGCGAGCAGCTCGACGCCGCCGCCGCGCGCGCCAACGACCTGCGCGCCCAGACCAGCACGCTGCTGGTGGTGTGCTCCGCCGTGAGCCTGGTGGCCGGCGCGCTGCTGGCCCTGCTGCTGGCGCGCAGCATCGTGCGCCCGCTGCGCAGCGCCGAGACCATCGCCCAGTCGATTGCCGACATGGACCTCACCGGCGCGCCGCAAACCAGCTACGCCAACGACGAGACCGGCCACCTGCTGCGCGCGCTCGACCTGATGCGCAACGCCCTGCAGGGCTCGCTCTCGCAGGTGCATGGGGTGGTGATGAACGTGTCGACCGCCAGCACACAGATCGCCACCGGCAACCAGGACCTGTCCTCGCGCACCGAGGAGCAGGCCAGCTCGCTGGAAGAAACGGCCGCCTCCATCGAGGAGCTGACCTCCACCGTGAAGCAGAACGCCGACAACGCCCGCCAGGCCAACCAGCTGGCCACCTCGGCCTCGGAAGTGGCCGTGCGCGGCGGCAGCGTGGTGTTCCAGGTGGTGGAAACCATGGGCTCCATCAATGCGTCGTCCAAGAAGATCGTGGACATCATCAGCGTCATCGACGGCATTGCCTTCCAGACCAACATCCTGGCGCTGAACGCGGCCGTGGAAGCCGCCCGCGCGGGCGACCAGGGACGCGGCTTTGCCGTGGTGGCCTCCGAAGTGCGCAGCCTGGCCCAGCGCTCGGCCGCGGCGGCCAAGGAAATCAAGACGCTCATCGGCGACTCGGTCGAGAAGGTCGAGGAGGGCAGCCGCCAGGTGGCGGACGCCGGCCGCACCATGGAAGAAATCGTGGGCAGCGTGAAGCGCGTGACGGACATCATGGGCGAGATCAGCGCCGCCAGCCAGGAGCAGACCTCGGGCATCGAGCAGATCAACCAGGCCATCACTCAGATGGACCAGGCCACCCAGCAGAACGCCGCGCTGGTGGAAGAAGCCTCGGCCGCCGCGCAGTCGCTTCAGGAGCAGGCCGGCAGCCTGTCGCAGATCGTGGGGCAGTTCAAGCTGGAGCAGGGGCAGGGCGCCCCGGCGCTGGGCCACGCGTCGTCGGGCATGTATGCATCCGGCGCACCGCGCAGCACCGGTGTGCGCGACCTCGCCTTCCAGTAAGGCAGCAAGGCAACAAGGAGCGAACCGGCGACCGTGTCCCGGTGCTGCCTCAGCGCAGCATCGACGACATCGCCGAGCAGCAGTTCAGCATGCGCACCGCCGCCTCCACCGTCTGGGCGGTAAAGCGCAGCGTGATGCCGTCGACGCGCTCGAAGCTCGGCCACTGGCAGAACAGGTCGGCCAGCGAGGGCGACTGGCAGCGCAAGCTCACGGCCTGCGGGCCCGCGAAGACCAGCGGCTTGACCTTGGCGTTCGCATGGCCGGCCAGCGCCTCCTGCACCCCGGCGCGGATGGCGCGGCGCGATTGCTCGGGCGACAGCGACACGCCGCTGCCGAAGCCCGTGGCCTTCTTGGTTTCCACGAAGGTCGCATGCGGAAACAGCGGGCGGTTCTCGGCGATGAACACGTCGTCGCCGCTGCCCATCACCACGGGCACTCCGTATTCACCGGCCAGCGCGCCGTAGAGCCCGGCTTCGCCCAGCTCCTGCCCGTTCAGCGAAATGCTGGCGAAGGCAAAGCTGTTGATGGTGTGCGCCAGGATGCCGCGGCCCTGCGCGCGCGAGTGGTAGCCCACCATGCAGACCGCGTCCACGCCTTCTTCCACGCCCGCCACCATGCTCAGGTAGCGCGGCTTGCCCTGCACCACGCGGGCACGCGCGTCGAGCACGTCCGGCGGCATGTTGCGAAAACCACCGTGCGAGTCGTTCACCAGCACCTCGACGGCGCCCGCGTCGAAGGCACCGGCGATGGCGGCGTTGGCTTCCTGCGCCATCAGCAGGCGCGCGCGCTCGAACTCGGGGTTGCCGGGGCGCGTCTGCTCGGGGTGGTAGACGCCGGCGACGCCTTCGATGTCGGTGGAGATCAGGACTTTCATGGGCGTTGCTCGTCGGGGAGAGGTCGGTAAAGAGGTCGGAAGGAGGACGGAAAGGGGTCAGCAAGAGAGTGAAGACGCCGGCAGCAGTTCGGCCAGCGCGGCGCGGTGGTTGCCGTCGCGCCCGGTCACGGGCGTGGCGCGCCACAGCGCATGAAGAATCGCCTGCTCGGTGCTGTCGGCCGCGGCCTGGAACAGGCCGTCGAGCAGCCCGTCGTGCAGCATGGCCACGGCGGGCATCGGCCGCTCGACCTGGTCGGGCACGGTGTAGGCGGTGGAAAAAGCCAGCACGATGTCGCCGCTGCCGTGGCCGAAGACCGAGCCCGTGCGGGCCAGGCCGGCGCCCGCGCGCAGCGCCAGGCGGCGCAGCTGGCGCGCGTCCAGCGGGGCGTCGGTGGCCACCACGATGATGATCGAGCCCTTTTCGGTGGGGTCTGCTTCCTTCTCCGGCGGCAGCTTGCGCGCGGCCTGCAGCGCTGCGAGCCGGTCGCCCACCGCGTGGCCGGCCAGCAGCAGCTGCGGCTGGCGCCCGTAGTTAGCCAACACCAGCGTGCCGACCGTGTGGCAGCCGCCGCAAGACGCGCTGGAGGGTGCACCGGAGGGCGCACCCGAAGGTGCAGGCCCGCCATGCGACGACACCTGCCGCGACGACACCCGCCGCGAAGCGCTGCCGATGCCGCCCTTCAGCTGGAAGCTCGACATGCCGCGCCCCGCGCCGACCGAGCCCTGCGCAAAATCGGCGCCGGCCGCCTGCAGCGCCTGCAGGTAGTCGGCTTCCGTCACGGCCAGCCGCTGGATGTCGTTGAGGTAGCCGTCGTTGCACTCGAACACCAGCGGGTTCACCGTGGGCAGCGCGCGGCCGGTCTCGGGGTTGCGCGCCACGCAATCGCGGATCTGCGCCGTGGCCACCGTGCCCACCGAGAAGGTGTTGGTCAGTGCAATGGGCGTTTCCAGCACGCCCAGCTCCTCGAGCTGCACCAGGCCCACGCTCTTGCCGAAGCCGTTGAGCACCACGGCCGCGGCCGGCACCTTGTCGCGAAACGGGTCGCCCGCGTGCGGGCGGATCACCGTCACGCCGGTCTGCACGCCACCGTCGCTCAGCGTGCGGTGGCCGACGGTGACGCCGGCCACGTCGGTGATGGCGTTGCGTTCGCCCTGGAGCAGGTTGCCGATGAAGGGAAGGGTGGCTTGCTGCTTGCTGGAAGACATGGGGAAAGGAAGATTACTGGCGGTCGATTTTCGGATCGAGCGCGTCGCGCAGTGCGTCGCCCAGCAGGTTGAAGGCGAGCACGGTGAAGAAGATGGCCAGGCTGGGGAACAGCGCCACGTGCGGCGAGGTGACCATGTCGGCCCGCGCCTCGCTCAGCATCGCGCCCCACTCGGGCGTGGGCGCCTGCGCCCCCATGCCCAGGAACGACAGGCTGGCCGCCGTGATGATCGAGGTGCCCACGCGCATCGAGAAATACACCACGATCGACGAGATGGTGCCCGGCAGGATGTGCCGCACGATGATGGTCCAGTCCGACGCGCCGATGCTGCGCTCGGCCTCGATGTAGGTCTGCTGCTTGAGCACCAGCGTGTTGCCGCGCACCAGGCGCGCGAAGGCCGGCACGCTGAACACCGACACCGCCACCACCACGTTGGTCATGCTGCTGCCCAGGATGGCGACCACGCCCAGCGCCAGCAAAATGCCGGGAAAGGCGAACAGCACGTCCGACACGCGCATCACGATGCGGTCCCACCAGCCTTCGTAGTAGCCTGCCAGCAGCCCGAAGGCCGTTCCGATGAAGCCGCCCACCAGCACCGACAGGAAGCCCGCCATCAGCGAGATGCGCGCGCCCGCCAGGATGCGGCTGAAGATGTCGCGGCCCAGCGGGTCCACGCCCATCCAGTGCGTGGCCGAGGGGCCGCTGTTGAGCATGTCGTAGTCGAAGAAGTTCTCCGGGTCGAAGGGCACGATCCACGGCGAGAACACCGCGATGAACACCAGCAGCAGCACGAACAGCGCCGCCACGATGCCCACGGGCTGCTTCTTGAAGCGGCGCCAGCACTCGCCCCAGGGCGTGCGGACCTTGCCGGCGGACTGGAGCGTGGCGACCGGGGAGGTCGGAAGAATGATGTCGGCAGGCGCGCCGGAAGCTTGCGTCATGTCGGCGTGCTCACTTGTAGCGAATGGTGGGGTTGATGTAGCCGTACAGCACATCGACCACCAGGTTGATCAGGATGAACTCGAGCGAGAACAGCAGCACCAGCGTCTGGATGACGGGGTAGTCGCGCATCTGCACCGCGTCCACCAGCAGGCGGCCCAGGCCGGGCCAGTTGAACACCGCCTCCACAAGAATGGAGCCGCCCAGCAGGAAGCCGAACTGCAGCCCCATCATCGTGACCACCGGAATGAGCGCGTTGCGCAGCGTGTGCTTGAACACCACGCGCGATTCGTGCACGCCCTTGGCGCGCGCGGTGCGCACGAAGTCTTCCTGGATCACCTCGACGAAAGACGCGCGCGTGAAGCGCGCCATCACGGCCGCCACGGCCGCGCCCAGTGTGATCGAGGGCAGGATGTAGTGCTTCCACGTGCTGGCGCCCACCGTGGGCAGCCAGCCGAGCTGCACCGAGAAGATCTGCATCAGCAGCATGCCGAGTGCAAATGCGGGAAATGAAATGCCCGAGACCGCGAGCGTCATGCCCAGCCGGTCGGGCCATTTGTTGCGGTACACCGCCGAAACAATGCCGATGCCCATCCCGAAAATCACCGCCCACACCATGCTGGTGATGGTGAGCATCACTGTGGGGAAGAAGCGCTCGCCGATCTCCACCGACACCGGGCGGCGCGTGCGAATGGAGGTGCCGAAGTCGCCCTGCACCATGTGGGTGAAGAAGCTCACGAACTGCTGAGGCAGCGGCTTGTCGAGCCCGAGCTCCTGGCGCACCATGGCCACGGTCTGCTCGTCGGCGTCCTGGCCGGCGGCAAGGCGCGCCGGGTCGCCGGGAAGCATGTGGACGAACAGGAACACCAGCACTGCCACGATGAGCAGCGTGGGGATCAGGCCCAACAGTCGTTTGAGGAAGTAATTCAGCATGGGGTACGGTTGTCGGGAGCGGGCGCGGGCGGCATTGCCCGCGCCCGGTCGCGACAGTCAGTCAGGAAACGAGAAAACGCGCGAACGTGCTATCAGTTCGACACCGCGATGGCGTCGATGTTGATGTTGCCGTCGGGCATCACGAACACGCCCGACAGGCGCTTGGAGTTCGCCGACAGGTTCTGCTCCGTGACCATCGGCACGCGCGGCAGGTCCTTGCGGATCTGTTCCTGCGCGGTCTTGTACAGGGCGGTCTTCTCGGCTTCGTCCACCGTCACCAGCGCCTTGGCCAGTGCGTTGTCGACCACCTCGCTCTTGTAGAACGACATGTTGTTCAGCTTGGGCGCCCAGGCTTCCGAGGCGAACAGCGGGCGCAGGCCCCAGTCGGCTTCACCGGTGGACGACGACCAGCCCGTGTAGTACATGCGCACCTTGGCCGTCTTGGCGTCCGGCCATGCATCGACCTGCTCGGTGCGCTGGCCCACTTCGAGCGCCTGCACCTGCAGCTTGATGCCCACTTGCGCGAGCTGCTGCTGCACGAACTGGATGGTCTTCTGGCTGGTCGTGTTGTTGTAGGCGCTCCACAGCACCGACTCGAAGCCGTTCGGGTAGCCGGCTTCCGTCAGCAGTTCCTTGGCCTTCTTCACGTCGTAGGGAATGGGGGCCATCTTCTCGGCGTACTTCACGCCCTGGGGCAGCACGCCCTGCGCGGGGAAGGCGTAGCCGCCGAAGGCGACCTTGGCCAGCGCTTCCTTGTTGATGGCGTAGCCGATGGCTTCGCGCACCTTCGGGTTGTCATAGGGCTTCTGCAGCATGTTGAATGCCAGGAAGCGCGTGATGATCGAAGGCGTGGCCACCACTTCGAGCTTGTCGCTCTTCTTCAGCAGGTCGGCCTGCTCGTAGGGAATGGGGAACGCGAAGTCGGCTTCGCCGGTCTGCAGCATGGCCGCGCGCGTGTTGTTCTCGAGCACCGGCTTCCACGACACCGTGTCGACCTTGGGGAAGCCCTTCTTCCAGTAGCCGTCGAACTTCTTGGCCTTGACCGCGTCGGTCTGCTTCCACTCGACGAATTCGAACGGGCCCGTGCCCACGGGGTGGAAGGCGATGTCCTTGTTGCCCCACTTCTTCAGCGCGGTGGGCGAGATCATGGCGGCCGAGGCGTGCGCCAGCGAGTTGATGAAGGGGCCGAAGGGCTCCTTCAGCGTGATGCGCACGGTGGTGGCGTTCACCGCCTCGACCTTGCTCACGCGGTTGAACTGGTTGTAGCGCAGCAGCTTGTTGTCCTGGTTGAGCACGCGCTCGAGCACGAACTTGACCGCTTCGGCGTTGAAGTCGGTGCCGTCGTGGAACTTCACGCCGCTGCGCAGCTTCAGGGTGTAGACCAGGCCGTCCTTCGACACTTCGTAGCTCTCGGCGAGCACGGGTTGCACCTTCAGGTCCTTGTCGAACTGGAACAGGCCTTCATAGAAGGTCTTGGTCACGGCCGTGGTGATGGTGGTGTTGGTGTTGTACGGGTCCAGCGTTTCCGGCTGGTAGCCGATGGACAGCACCACGTCTTTGGCGGCCAGCGCCGTGCCCGATGCGGCCATCGCGGCCAGGCCCAGCAGTGCGGATGCCCATCGCAGGGAGGAAGAAGATTGCTTCATGGAAGAACTCCAGTCGGTTCGTGGAAAAAAGCAGGGGGGCCTGCCGGTTGAAAAAATCGGATCGAACTCAGAACGCGCCGCCGATGGCGTCGAACTTCAAAATGCCCCGCCGATGGCGTGGCGTGCCACGAAGTGGCCGGGCGCCACCTGCACCAGCGGCGGCACCACGGGCTCGTCGCCCACGGCGCGAATGGGGCTGGGGATCTCGCCCTCGAGCAGCGCGCGCGGCTTGTGGCGGCGCGACGGGTCGGCCACCGGCACCGCGGCCATCAGCTTGCGCGTGTAGGCGTGCTGCGGGTCTTCGAACACCGCGCGGCGCGGGCCGATTTCCACGATCTGGCCCAGGTACATCACGGCCACGCGGTGGCTGATGCGCTCCACCACCGCCATGTCGTGCGAGATGAACAAAAAGGCCACGCCCAGCTCGCGTTGCAGGTCGAGCATCAGGTTGACGATCTGCGCCTGGATGGACACGTCCAGCGCCGAGACCGATTCGTCGGCCACCACCACCTTGGGGTTCAGCGCCAGGGCGCGCGCGATGGCGATGCGCTGGCGCTGGCCGCCCGAGAACTCGTGCGGATAGCGCTGCGCCACCTCGGGCGGCAGGCCGACCTTCTGCAGCAGCCAGTCGACGCGCTGCTGCGCCTCGGCACCCTTGGCGATGTTGTGGATGAGCAGCGGCTCCATGATCGAGAAGCCCACCGTCACGCGCGGATCGAGCGAGGCGAACGGGTCCTGGAAAATGAACTGGATGTTGCGGCGCAGCGCCTGCAGCTCGCGCGTGGGCAGCTCGCGAATGTTCTGGCCGCCGAACTCGATGGCGCCGCTCTGGCTCTCGACCAGGCGCAACAGCGAGCGGCCGGTGGTCGACTTGCCGCAGCCCGACTCGCCCACCAGCGCCAGCGTTTCGCCGGGGTACAGGTCGAAGCTGATCTTTTCCACCGCATGCACGCGGCGCTTCACGCGCCCGAAGAGGCCGCTGCGCACGTCGAAGCGCGTGACCAGGTCGCGCACGCGCAGGATCGGGCCCGCGTCTTCGCGCACCGTGCTCTGCGGCGTGGCCGCTTCCACCGGCGCGGCGCTGGCCGCGTCTTCGGTGCGCAGCAGCTCGAACTTGGCCGGCAGGTCGGTGCCCTGCATGGCGCCCAGCTTGGGCACCGCGGACAGCAGCGCGCGGGTGTAGGGGTGCTGCGGTGCGGCGAACACCGCGTCCGACGTGCCCGCCTCGACCTTGTCGCCGCGGTACATCACCAGCACGCGGTCGGCAATCTCGGCCACCACGCCCATGTCGTGCGTGATGAAGAGCACGCCCATGCGCATCTCTTTCTGCAGCTCGCGAATGAGCTGGAGAATTTGCGCCTGGATGGTCACGTCCAGCGCCGTGGTGGGCTCGTCGGCAATCAGCAGCTGCGGCTTGCAAGACAGCGCCATGGCGATCATCACGCGCTGTCGCATGCCGCCCGAGAGCTGGTGCGGAAAGCGGTCGAGCACGTTGCGCGCTTCAGGAATGCGCACCAGCTCCAGCATGCGCAGCGCCTCGGCGCGCGCGGCCGCGTTGCTCTTGCCCTGGTGGATGCTGATGGCCTCGGCGATCTGGTCGCCGGCCGTGAACACGGGGTTCAGCGAGGTCATCGGCTCCTGGAAGATCATGGCGATGTCCGCGCCGCGAATGCCGCGCATCGTCTGGTCGCGCGCCTGCGCCAGGTCGAGCACCTCGCCGTTACGGCGGCGAAACGCCATGCGCCCGTCGAGGATGCGGCCGCCGCCGTGCTCCACCAAGCGCATCAGCGCCAGCGAAGTGACCGACTTGCCCGAACCCGATTCGCCCACCACCGCGAGCGTTTCGCCATGGTCGATGTGGAAAGACAGTTTCTTCACGGCATCCACGGTGCGCTCGGAAGTCGAGAAGCGAACGGTGAGGTCGTCGACGGCGAGAACGCGGCCGTCCGGCAGGGCATGGGAGGGGGTGGACATGGGAATGCGAGAAAAAAGGGGAACGCGCGGCGTCAGGCGAAGATGGCCGTGTGCGGCGCGTCGGTGCCGCGCGCGTGGCCGCGGTACATGCCTTCGGTGTTGAAGGCCAGGCTCAGGTTGCCGTGCCGGTCGATGGCAATCAGCCCGCCGGTGCCGCCGATGGCGGGCAGCGACTGCTGCACCACCGCGTGCGTGGCCGCTTCGAGCGTGGCGCCGCCGTAGGCCATGCGGGCGCAGATGTCGTAGGCCGCCGCCACGCGGATGAACATTTCGCCGCTGCCCGTGCACGACACCGCGGCCGTGCGGTCGTCGGCGTAGGTGCCCGCGCCGATCAGCGGCGAATCGCCGATGCGGCCGACGCGCTTGTTGGTCATGCCACCGGTGGAGGTGGCCGCGGCCAGGTGGCCGTGCATGTCGAGCGCGACCGCGCCGACGGTGCCGAACTTCTTGTCTTCGTCCAGTGGAGCGACCGGCGTGGCCGAGGCAGCCGCCATCGACGCGCCTTCGTGGTCGGTCACCACGCGGCCCGTGTCGCGCACCCGAAAGAGCTGCTGGCGGCGCGCGTCGGTGGAAAAGAACGACGGCTCGACCATCTCCAGCCCGCGCTCGCGCGCAAAGGCTTCCGCGCCCGCGCCCGCCAGCAGCACATGGGCGCCGTCTTCGAGCACCGCGCGGGCCGCGCGCACCGGCCGGCGGATGTGGCACACGCCGGCAATGGCGCCGGCGGCGAGCGTGGCGCCGTCCATCACCGCGGCGTCGAGTTCATGGGTTTCGTCGTGCGTGAACACCGCGCCGTGGCCGGCGTTGAAGAGCGGGCACTCCTCGAGCAGTTCCACCGCGAGGCAGGTGGCGTCGAGCGCGCTGGCGCCCTTCAGGAGCACGGCTTGCGCGGCGGCCACGATGCGGTTCAGCGCGTCGTGGTAGGCCTGCGCCTGCTCGGCGCTGGTCGTGGCGGCGCTGATGGTGCCGGCGCCGCCGTGGATGGCGATCACGGGCACGTGGCGCGCCTGGGTCGCTTGGGATGAGGTCATCGGGAGGCTTTCTTCTTGCGGTTGCGCGCGCTGTTCAGGCCGTGCGCATCGGTCGTGTCTGTGTCGGCGGGGTCGAGCGCATCGGGCGTCTCGTGGCGCCGCGCGCTGGTGTCCAGCCCGTTGATGCGCGGCAGCCCGTTGGCGCCGTGCAGCCACGGGCGCACCGCCTGCAGGATGCGGCCGGCGGACTGCACCGCGCCCGGCGCGCGCAGCGAGACGGCGCTGGTGAGCGCCTCGATCAGCGCGAGCACGCTGGTCTCGCAGTTCGGGCGGTAGCTGGTTTCGGTCTGGCAGTACAGCGCCACGTCGGCCAGCGGCGCGATGGGCGAACTCGGGCGGTCGGTCAGCGCCAGCACCGCGCAGCCCTGGCCGCGCGCAATCTGCGCGAGCGCCACCGTGTCGGTCAGGTAGCGCGGAAAGGTCAGGCCGATGAACAGGTCCTGCGGGCCCGCGTGCATCAGCGTGCGCGCCGCGTGGGTGACGCCGCTCACGCTGGAGAGCATGCGCACGTCGTTGCACGAGCCGTCCAGCCCGTGCTGCAGCAGCCCCGCCAGCCAGGCGCTGGCGCCGAAGCCGCCGATGTAGATGGAGCGCGCCTTGCCGATGCGTTCCACCGCGGCCTCGCAGGCCGCGTAGTCCAGCGTCTGGCGCGTGGCTTCGATGTTGCGGCGGCTTTCGTCGAGCGCCGTGGCGAACACTTCGGCCACCGTCGTCGGGCGCTCCAGGTTGCCGCGCAGCCGCTCCACTGGCGCCACCAGCGGCTCGAAGCCGCGCACCAGCTCGGCGCGAAAGGTGGCGTAGCCGTCGAAGTCGAGCGCGCGCGCAAACCGGTTGGCCGTGGCGACAGACACGCCCACCGCCGCGGCGAGCTCGTCGATGGGCAGCGTCGCCACCTGCAGCGGGTGCTCCAGCACGTAGTCGGCCACCTGGCGGTGCGAACGCGTCAGCCGTGGCAAGGCCTGCGCAATGCGCTGGGCCACGGTGGTGCCTGGGGTGTCGACGGTGGTGCTCATGAAGGGTGCGGAGTGCCCGAAAGTGTGCGTTTTTTGAAAACCAGTTTACAAATATAAGTCAAACAAGAAAATTTTCTGTCATTTTTGATCGGGTTTGCAAGGAGTGGGCCAGCTGGTCAGGGATTTCCCTAGGGTGGCTCGGTGCTGCTTCGCAGCGTCTCGATGAACTGCAGCAGGGACAGTCGATGGGCTGTTGCTGAGCGCGGCCAAACAGCTCCGTTCAGACAACCCGGGCTTGCGTGTCGGAAGTCTCAATTGCCGCGGTTGACCTCCGCAGATCGGTGTCGGCCGAGCGCTAGACTTCCGGCCGCGCGCCAAGGTTGGCGCGCACGAGATTGGCGTCTCGTCGCACCTCTGCACACCTTATGGAGCCATTCATGGTCAGGTCTGCTCAATCGTGCGCGTCATCTTCTTTCCCCGATCCAACCCCCGCGTCGCTCGCGCTACAAGCTTGCGACGACGCCGACCATCTGCGCCAGTTGCTGCGTGCTTACGCATGCCTCGACAAGCTCATCGAACCTCTGGAAATCGGGGATACGGAGCTGATCAGCCCGACCCGCACCGAACTGAGCGCGCTCCTGCGCGTGGTCAACGAGGAAGCCGAACGCCGGATCGATTCGATCGACAAGACGCTCCAGTCGATGCGCTCTGCGCTTGACGCAAAGCCTGCGGTGCAGAGCCCATAAGTCATCGGCTCCGGTCGCGCCGCCAACGCACCGCGCAGTGCGCGACCGTGGGGCGCAGCGCTCACGCGGCGCCACCACCCGCACGCGCCCCAATCGACCAGCACGCGGCAACAAGCCGCACCTCATCCCCGAACACGAACGGCTCGAACGCCGCGCGAACCACATCGATGACCTTCGCGCGCGTGCGCTCGTCCGCGTCGCGCAGCTTCAACCCGACCGGGCCGAGCCGGCTCAGGTAGCCCAGCAGGTCTTTCTCGGGCAGCGTGCAGGGCACGTCGATGGGCGCGATGTCGATGTCTTGCCAGCCGCTGTCCCGCAGGATGCCGCGCACGCGATCCTTGTCGGCGAACGCGAACTGCCCCGGCACGCCGGGCTGGCGCGCGGGCAGGTCGAGCAACGGCGCCGCGGCGCGTTCGGCGGTCGTCATGAACGGGTTGTCGGCGGCGCTGCGCCAGGCGATGAACTTCATCGCCGCGCGGTCGGCCGCGGCGTGGCGCAGGTTCGACAACGCGCGCACCGGGTCGTCGAAGAACATCACGCCGAAGCGCGAGACCAGCATGTCGAACACGCCCGGCTCGAACGCGTGGGCCTGCACGTCGGCGCAGACGAAACTGGCCATCGCCGCGCCTTCACGCTCGGCGCGCGCTCGGGCGGTGGCGACCATGGGTTGCGAAATGTCGATGCCCGTGCTGCGGCCCCCGGCCTCTTGCGAACGCGAGACGGCGAGCGTGGTCGCGCCCGTGCCGCAGCCCACGTCGAGCACGCGTTGCGCGCCCGCGGCCGCCTCCACCAGCAAGGCTTCGAAGGGGCGAAAGAGCTGGTCGAGCGTGGGCTGCATGTCGACCCAGGTGTGCCCGGAGGGCCCGTTCCAGAGCCGGGCCTGCTCGCCATCGACCGGTTGCGGGGTGGGCAGAGGAGGGCGGGGCGGCGGGTGGGTCATGTTCGTGTCCTTTTCGGTCTTGCCTTCAGCAGGCGGAAACCGCACTATGCGAACTCAAGTCGACTTGAGGTCAAGAGGGTGATGCATCTGGATATCAGCGAGGTGGCGCAGCGCTCTGGCGTGCCGGCCTCCACATTGCGGTTTTACGACGAGAAGGGCCTGATCGCCTCGACCGGCCGGCGCGGCCTGAAGCGCCTGTTCGACGCCGGCGTGCTGGAGCGGCTGGCGTTGATTGCGCTGGGCCGGACCGCGGGTTTCTCGCTCGACGAAATCGCGCGCATGTTCAGCGCCGATGGCCAGCCGCGCATCGACCGGCTGATGCTCACGGCCAAGGCCGACGAGCTCGACCGCACGATCCGCAACCTGAGCGTGATGCGGGACGGCCTGCGCCACGCCGCCGTGTGTTCCGCCCCCAGCCACATGGAGTGCCCGAAGTTCCGGCGCATCCTGAGGGCGGCGGAGGCGGGTGCGAAAGCGGGTCAACAAAAGAAGGAGCGAAAAGCTCCGCGAACAAAGAATCTCGAAATTTGAGCAGAGCGCAAACCGGCGCTCGCACCCCGAACGCACCCCGAACGCACCGCCCGCGAAGCTACCGAACCGCCGCCTTCTCCATGAACACACTGAACGGATCCGGCCCGTAACCCCCGAATGGCCCGCGCCGCTCATAGCCAGACCGCGCATAGAAAGAAATCGCCTCAGGCTGGCTGGGCCCCGTCTCCAGCATGAACATCGTGCAGCCCTTAGCCGCTGCGTGGCCTTCAAGAAAAGCCAGCACCCCGGCAGCAATGCCTCGCCCCCGATTCCCCGGCCGCACGAACATGCGCTTGAGCTCGCCGAACTCGGCCCCCACCACGATCGCCCCGCACCCGACCGCCGTGCCTTCCTCGTCGCGCGCAACGGCGAACAGCACATTCGCCGCCGACAGCGCCGCAATGTCGATGCCGTGATGGCTCTCGGGCGGGTACAGCGGCTTCTGGTACGCGTCGAGGTCGTCGATGAGCCCGATCACGTCGGGCTGGTTCGGGCTTTCAAGGGCGATGTGCATCGGTCGATGTTACTTAGCCGATCTGCCCAAAGCCCACCCGGTCGCAGGGTTCAATGCTTGGCCCAACAATGGCCGTCGACGGCGGGCCGGTCGGCCTGCCGATGTCATGCATCGCACGCACGAAGGAGTAGCACTTTGGAATACCGTCATCTGGGCAAATCGGGCCTCAAGGTCCCCGTGTTGAGCTTCGGCAC
This sequence comes from Variovorax sp. J22G73, assembly GCF_030317035.1. Taxonomy (GTDB): domain Bacteria; phylum Pseudomonadota; class Gammaproteobacteria; order Burkholderiales; family Burkholderiaceae_C; genus Variovorax. Next base: position 457,387 of record NZ_JASZYK010000002.1, on the reverse strand, counting down.
CGGCACTTTCGGTGGCAAGGGCGAGTTTTTCAGCGCATGGGGCAGCACCGACGTGGCCGAGGCGCGCAAGCTCATCGACATCTGCCTCGACGCCGGCGTCAACATGTTCGACAGCGCCGACATCTACTCGGCCGGCTCGGCCGAATCGGTGCTCGGCGAGGCCATCAAGGGCCGCCCGCGCGACCAGCTTCTCATCTCCACCAAGGCCACCTTCCGCAGCGGCAAGGGCGCCAACGAAGTGGGCTCGTCGCGCCACCACCTGGTGCGCGCCGTCGACCAGGCGCTGCAGCGCCTGGGCACCGACTACATCGACCTGTTCCAGCTGCACGGCTTCGACGCCGGCACGCCGGTGGAAGAAACCGTGTCCACGCTCGACGACCTCGTGCGCGCCGGCAAGCTGCGCTACATCGGCGTGTCGAACTTCTCGGGCTGGCACCTGATGAAGTCGCTGGCCGTGTCGGAGCGCTACGGTTATTCGCGCTACGTGGCGCACCAGGCGTACTACTCGCTGGTGGGCCGCGACTACGAATGGGAGCTGATGCCGCTTGCGCAAGACCAGGGCGTGGGCGCCGTGGTGTGGAGCCCGCTGGGCTGGGGCCGCCTCACCGGCAAGATCCGCCGCGGCCAGCCGCTGCCCGCCAACAGCCGCCTGCACGTGACCGCCGACATGGGCCCGCCCGTGCCGGACGAGCTGCTGTACCGCGTGGTCGATGCCCTTGAAAAAGTGGGCGCCGAGGTCGGCAAGACCGTGCCGCAGGTGGCGCTGAACTGGCTGCTGCAACGCCCGACCGTCTCCAGCGTGGTGGTCGGCGCGCGCGACGAGGCGCAGCTCCGGCAGAACCTGGGCGCCGTGGGCTGGAACCTGACGCCCGCGCAGGTCGCCGAGCTCGACGCCGCCAGCGCCACGCCGCGCACCTACCCGTACTGGCACCAGCAGGGCTTCCTGGAGCGCAACCCGAACCCGGTCTGACCGGCTTCAGGCCAGGCGCTGGTATCAGGCTCAGGCCGGCGTCAGCCCCAGCACCCACTGCTTGAACTGCTCCAGCGCCCCCGAGGCCAGCCGGCCTTCGGGGTACGCGAAGTAGTAGCCCTGGCGCACGTCCAGGTGCCGGTCCAGCGGAATCACCAGCTCGCCGGTGCGCAGTTCGTGCGCCACCAGGATGCGCGGCGCCAGCCCCACGCCCATGCCGGCCGCCGTGGCGGCCACCACCATCGTGAAAAGTTCGTAGCGCGGCCCGCGCGACGCGTGCACCGTGTATTCCCATTCCTGCTGCGCATACCAGTCGCGCCAGGCGTGGGCGCGCGTGCTCAGGTGCACGTGGCGGCAGCGCGCCAGCCCGGCCTCGTCCCACGGCCCGTGCGCGTCGCGGAAGGCGGGGCTGCAGATGGGCACCATCTCGCCTTCGGCAAAGATCAAGCCGCCACGCGTGTTCGGCCAGAACTGGTCGCCGAAATAGATGGCCGCGTCGTACGCGTTTTCCTGAAAGGAAAAAGGCTGCGAGCGCGCCGACAGGTTCACCGTGATGTTCGGGTGCAGCCGGCTGAAATCGGGCAGCCGCGGTATGAGCCATTGCGTGGCGAAGGTCGGCACCACGGCCAGCTCCAGCACGAAGCCCATCTCGTGTCCGGCGCTGATTTCCAGCGTGTCGCGGCGAATCTGGTCGAGGTGGCGGCGGATGCGCGCGGCATACTCGCGGCCCACGTCGGTGAGCGTCAGGCGCTTGCGCACGCGCGAGAACAGCGGCACGCCCAGGCGCTGTTCCAGCATCGCCACCTGGCGGCCGACGGCGCTTTGCGTGAGCGCCAGTTCGGTGGCAGCGCGGGTGAAGCTCCCCAGCCGCGCCGAGGCCTCGAAGGCCTGCAGCGCGCCGAGGTTGGGAATGTCTTTTCTCATCGGCGCTATTCTGCGGGCGTGGGGTCGCGCGGAGCCATGGTGGGGAAGGTGGGCGTGTCCGGGGTGCGCAGCAAGAAAGGAATTTCATGCGTCGTGTAGTGATCATCGGCGGCGGGGCCATCGGCTCGGCCATCGCGTATTTCCTGAACGCCGACCCGAAGGAAAAAGCCTTCGATGTCACCGTGGTGGAGCGCGATTTTTCTTACACGCAGGCCTCGTCGGCGCTGTCGGCCAGCTCCATTCGGCAGCAGTTTTCCACGGCCATCAACATCGAGATGTCGCTGTACGGCATTTCGTTCTTCCGCACGCTGGGCCAGACCTTGCGCGTGGGCGACAACGTGCCCGACATCGGCCTGGTCGAGCCCGGCTACCTGTACCTGGCCTCGCCCGCGGGCGTGGAGGTGCTGCGCGAGAACCATGCGATGCAGAAGGCGCATGCCGTGGACGTGGCGCTGATGACGCCCGACGAACTGCAGGCGCGCTTTCCGTGGATGTCCACCGAGGGCGTGGCGCTGGCCTCGCTCGGGCTGTCGGGCGAGGGCTGGTACGACGGCTACAGCCTGCTGCAGGCCTTTCGCAAGAAGGCGGTGTCGCAGGGCACGCGCTACGTGCAGGCGCATGCGACCGGGCTGCAGCGCAACGGCGCGGCGGTGACCGGCGTGCAGATCGACAGCGGCGCCACGCTGCCGGCCGACATCGTCGTCAACGCGGCGGGCGCGTGGGCCGCCAAGGTGGCGGCGTGGGCGGGCATCGACCTGCCGGTGCATGGCCGCCGCCGCAGCGTGTTCAGCTTTTCGTGCCCCGACAAGTTGCCCGGCTGCCCCTTGGTGATCGACACCTCGGGCATCTGGCTGCGGCCCGAGGGCCGCAAGTTCATCTGCGGCTTCGCGCCGCCCGCCACGCGCGACCTGGACGACCAGCCGCTGGAGGTGGAGCACGAGGTGTTCGAGCGCTTCATCTGGCCCGCGCTGGCCGCCCGCGTGCCGGCCTTCGAGGCCATCCGCATGACGGGGGCCTGGGCCGGCTACTACGAGATGAACGTGTTCGACCACAACGCCATCCTGGGGCTGCACCCGGCCTGCGACAACCTGTACTTCGCCAACGGGTTCTCGGGCCACGGCTTGCAGCAGTGCCCGGCGGCGGGGCGCGGCGTGGCGGAGCTGGTTCGCTTCGGCGGCTACCGCAGCCTGGACCTGTCGGCGCTTTCCTTCGCGCGCATCCTGGAGAACCGGCCGCTGCTCGAGAAGAACGTGATCTAGGCGGGGCCACGGCGAGGGCGTACGATCTTTCCGCAACCAAAGGCACACCCATCCATGACCGCACAGACACTCACAGACACCGCCCGCGCGCTGGTCGCCGGCGACAAGGGCTTGCTCGCAATGGACGAGAGCAACGCCACCTGCAACAAGCGTTTCGCGGTGCTCGGCATTCCGCAGACCGAGGCGGCGCGGCGCGACTGGCGCGAGCTGATCGTCACCGCGCCGGGGCTGGGCGACAGCATCAGCGGCGCCATTCTTTTCGATGAAACCATCCGCCAGAAGACGAACGCGGGCCAGCCCTTCGCCAAGGCGCTGGAGGCGGTGGGCATCATCCCGGGCATCAAGGTCGACATGGGCGCCAAGCCGCTGGCCGGCCACCCCGGCGAGACCGTGACCGAAGGCCTGGACGGCCTGCGCGAGCGGCTGGCCGAATACGCCGGCATGGGCGCGCGCTTTGCCAAGTGGCGCGGCGTGATCGCCATCGACAAGGGCCTGCCCAGCCGCGCCTGCATCGAGGTCAACGCGCATGCGCTGGCGCGTTACGCCGCGCTGTGCCAGGAGGCCGGCATCGTGCCCATCATCGAGCCCGAAGTGCTGATGGACGGCGACCACACGCTCGCGCGCTGCGCCGAGGTCACCGAAGAGGTGCTCCAGCAGACCTTCGTCCAGCTGCGCGCGCAGGGCGTGCTGCTCGAAGGCATGCTGCTGAAGCCGAACATGGTGCTGCCGGGCCAGAAGGCCGCGGTGCAGGACACGGTCGCGGCGGTGGCCGAGGCCACGGTGAACTGCCTGCTGCGCACCGTGCCCGCGGCCGTGCCCGGCGTGGCCTTCCTGTCGGGCGGGCAATCGGCGCAGCTGGCGTCCGCGCGGCTGAATGAAATGAACCTGAAGTTCAAGGCGCGCATGCCCTGGGCGCTGACCTTTTCGTTCTCGCGCGCGGTGCAGCAGCCCGCGCTCGACGCCTGGAAGGGCGACGCCGCCAACGTGGCCGTCGCGCAGCAGGCGCTGGTGCTTCGAACGCGCGCCAACCAGGCCGCGCGACGCGGCGACTACAAGCAAGACAAGCAAGACCAGCAAGACAAGCAAGACCAGCAAGACAAGTAACCCCGCAAGAGGCACCGCCCCCCGCATGACCACGCCCCAGGACCTGTACCGCCAGAAGCTCGCTTCTCCCGCCGATGCCGTGCGCCAGGTGCGCAACGGCGACATGATCGTCGTGCCCACGGGCGTCGGCGAGCCGCCCACGCTGCTCACGGCGCTGTCGGAGCAGCGGCGCGATTTTCGCGACGTGAAGGTCGCGCAGATCCTGGCGATGCGCAAGTACGCCTACATCGACCCCGAGACCGTGGAGCACGTGCGCCATGTGGCGCTGTTCTTCGGCGGCGCCACGCGCGCGGGCGGGCAGCAGGGCTGGATCGACTTCCTGCCCAACTACTTCTCCGAGATTCCGTCGCAGATCGAACGCGGGCAGATTCCGGCCGACGTGGTCTTCAGCATGGCCTCGCCGATGGACGCGCACGGCTACTTCGCGCTGAGCCTGGGCGCGGACTACACCATGGCCGCCGTTGCGAAGGCCCGAGCGGTGGTGCTCGAGGTGAACCCGAACGTGCCCTTTGCGTACGGCGCCTGCCATGTGCACGTGTCGCAGGTGGCGGCGCTGGTGGAGAACGAGGCGCCGGTGATGGAGGTCGGCCTGCCGAAGATCGGCGTGGTGCAGGAGGCCATCGGCAAGTACGTGGCCGACCTGATCGACGACGGCTCCACGCTGCAGATCGGCTACGGCGGCATTCCCGACGCGGTGGTGATGCAGCTCACCGGCAAGCACGACCTGGGCATCCACACCGAGATGATCGGCGACGGCATTCTCACGCTGGTGGAAAGCGGCGCGGTCACCAACCGGCGCAAGAACTACCTGCCGGGCAAGTCGATTGCCACCTTCGCGCTGGGCTCCAGCAAGCTCTACCGCTACATGGACCGCAACCCGTCGCTGGAAATGCACCCGGTCAATTTCACCAACGACCCGGCGCTGGCGGGGCTGAACGACAACCTCGTTGCCATCAACGCGACGATGCAGATCGACCTGATGGGGCAGTGCGGCTCCGAGAGCCTGGGCTACGCGCCGTACTCGGGCACGGGCGGGCAGTCGGACTTCGTGCGCGCGGCCAACCGCTCGCGCGGCGGCAAGGCCTTCATCGTGCTGCCCTCGACCGCCAAGGACGACACCATTTCGCGCATCGTGCCCTCGCTGTCGCCCGGCACGCACGTGAGCACGAGCAAGAACGACATCAACTACGTGGTGACCGAGTACGGCGTGGCGCAGCTGCGCGGCAAGTCGGCCAAGCAGCGGGCGCGCGAGCTGATCGGCATCGCGCACCCGGCCTTCCGGGCCGAGCTGACGGAGCAGGCCGGGCGGCTGAAGCTGCTGTGAGCCTGGGGCTGGGTTTGGGCCCGATCCGCGCCGGTCAGCCGGCCTTGGCCGCCTTCACCAGCGAAGGCGTGGCCTTGTAGCTCTCGGGAAACAGCTTCTTCAGGTCGTCGATCTTCGGCATGTCGTTGATCGCGATGTACGGCTGGCTCGGGTGCAGCGTGAGGTAGTCCTGGTGGTAGTCCTCGGCCGCGAAGAAGGGCTTGGCGGTCTCGATGGTGGTCGCCAGCGGCTTGCCGAAGGTCTTGGCGGCGTTGAGCTGGGCGATGTAGGCGGTGGCGATGCGGGCCTGCTCGGCGTTCTCGGCGAACACGGTGGAGCGGTACTGGGTGCCGCTGTCGGGGCCCTGGCGGTTCAGCTCGGTGGGGTCGTGCGCCACCGAGAAATAGATCTGCAGCAGCTTGCCGTAGCTGACCTGCTGCGGGTCGTAGGTGATGCGCACCGATTCGGCATGGCCGGTGCGGCCGGAGCCCACTTCGTCGTAGCGCGCCGTCTTGGCGTCGCCGCCGGCGTAGCCCGACACGGCATTGCTCACGCCCTTCACGCGCTGGAACACGCCCTGCACGCCCCAGAAACAGCCGCCGGCGAACACGGCGGTCTCGGTCTTGGCGGTGGCGGGCGCCACCAGGTCGGCCGTGGGCGCGGGCACGCGGCGGGCGGTCTCGGCGAACGAGGGCACCGCGTGCCACACCAGGGCCGCGGCGGCCAGCGTGCTGGCTGTGAGTGCGATGGATTTCATAAAGGGTCCTTCGGTTGCTTGGAGTGGCAGTGAAAAGCGGGTTGGCGCGACATTGACGCTGAAACTGCCGGGCGTCAATGCCGTGGCCGAGACGCTTACTTCTTCATCTCGTCCTTGCCCATGCTGTCTTTCTTCATGGCGTCCTTGGACATGGAGTCTTTCGCCATGCCGTCCTTGGCCATGGAATCCTTCTTCATGCCGTCCTTCGACATGGAGGCCTTGGCCATGCTGTCTTTCTTCATGCCGTCCTTGGACATCGAGTCTTTCGCCATGCCGTCTTTGGCCATGCTGTCCTTCGACATCGAGTCCGCGGCAAAGGCCGAGGCGCCGGCAAAGGCCATGCAGGTTGCGAGCAGGGTTGCGGTGAGCTTGTTCATTGGGAGTCCTGGGTTGTGTTTGGATTTCGTTTCAAAGATCGGCCTGGTTACAGCGAACTGAACTTCGGCCTCGCGCTTTCTTCGGCAGTCGAGCGGCTGTGGCGGCCCCTCAGCTCCCTCCGAACCAGTTGTAGCCCTGGTCTTCCCAGTAGCCACCTGTGTAGGTGTTGGTGACGAACATCGCCTTGATGTGCTTGGGGTTCTTGTAGCCAAGCTTGGTCGGCATCCGCAGCTTCATCGGAAAGCCGTACTTCGGCGGCAGCGGCTGGCCGTCGTAGGTCAGCGTGAGCAGCGTCTGCGGGTGCAGGGCGGTGGGCATGTCGATGCTGGTGTAGTAGTCGTCCGCGCACTTGAAGCCGACGTACTTGGCGGTGGTGTCGGCGCCGATGTGGCGCAGAAAGTCGGCAAAGCGCACGCCGCCCCATTTGCCGATCGCGCTCCAGCCCTCCACGCAGATGTGCCGCGTGATCTGGTCGTGCTGCGGCATGGCGCGCAGCTCGGCCAGCGTCCAGGCGTGCCTGTCGGCGACCATGCCGGTCACTTCGAGCTTGTAGCTGGCTTCGTCGACCTCGCGCACTTCGTCTTCGCCGTAGAAGGCGTTGAAGGGAAAGGGGCGGGTAATTTCGGCCTCGGTGTAGGTCGGCGCCAGCTGCGTGGGGCTGAAGATCAGGCCCTGCACCTTGTCGTTGAAGCGCGAGATCTTCGTGAGCGCGGCTTCCACCTGGGTGTTGTCGCTGATGCTGCAGCCCGTGAGCAAGGACAGGCCGCCGAGCGTGAACGAGCGCTGCAGGAAGGCGCGGCGCGAAGGCTGGTCGAGCTTCTTCGCAATGAGCGAGCGGGCTTCGTGCAGCACGGCGTCGCCGTCGATGCCGCTCAACGTGGGGGCTTTGAAGATTTTCATGGGGCGTGTCAGACGTTGGACGAATGCCGGGGAGCGCGGCCGCGCAGCATGGACAGCAGGGTGCGCGGCACCAGCGCCACCATCACCAGGTGCACGACAACGAAGGCCACGATGGCCGCCATCGCGAAGAAGTGGATGCGCCGCGCAAAGTCGTAGCCGCCCAGCAGGTCGCGCAGCACGGGGAACTGCACCGACTTCCACAGCACCAGCCCCGACAGCACGATGACGACCAGGTCGAGCGTCACGAACAGGTAGGCCAGCTTCTGCACGCTGTTGTAGTGGCGCGGGTCGGCGTGGGAGAGCTGGCCCTTCAGCGCGGCCAGTGCGTCGTGCAGCACGCCGCGCGGCGTCAGCGGAAAGAACTTGCGCGCCAGCCGGCCGCTGGCGATGTTCATCGCCAGGTACACCAGGCCGTTGAACACCAGCAGCCACATCGCCGCGAAGTGCCACTGCAGCGCACCGCCGAGCCAGCCGCCGAGCGTGACGACCGTGGGAATGGTGAGCGGAAAGAACGGCGCCGCGTCGTAGATGCGCCAGCCGCTGGTCACCAGGATCACCACGGCCAGCGCGTTGAGCCAATGGGTGATGCGCATCCACAGCGGATGGATGGGGCGAGAGTCTCGAGGTTCATCCACTGGTTGATCACCCGGTGCGCGGGCCGGATCGGCAAGGGGGGCGATGGCTGTGCTGTTCATGGAGCGGATTCTTGGGCGCACCCCATGGCCGATTCATCACGCAAAGTTCAATTAATCGTGATAACTCGCCAAGCCGTATCGCAGGACAATCGGCCCCATGGACACCGCCAAACGCGTGCTGATCGTCGAGGACGACGCCCACATCGCCGGACTGCTTCGCATGCACCTGCGCGACGAGGGCTACGCGGTGGAGCACGCCGCCGACGGCCACGCCGGCCTGCGCGAGCTGGAGCGCGGCAACTGGGACGCGCTGGTGCTCGACCTGATGCTGCCCGGCATCGACGGGCTCGAAATCTGCCGCCGCGCCCGCGCCATGGCGCGCTACACGCCCATCATCATCATCAGCGCGCGCTCGAGCGAGGTGCACCGCATCCTGGGGCTGGAGCTGGGCGCGGACGACTACCTGGCCAAGCCCTTCTCGGTGCTGGAGCTGGTGGCGCGCGTGAAGGCGCTGCTGCGGCGCACCGACGCGCTGGCGCGCAACGCGCGCATGGAGTCGGGCAGCCTCACGCTGGGCAACCTCGACATCGAGCCGCTGGCGCGCGAGGTGCGCCTGGACGGCAAGCCCATCGAGCTCACGCCGCGGGAGTTCGACCTGCTGTACTTCTTTGCGCGCAACCCGGGCAAGGTGTTCTCGCGGCTCGACCTGCTCAACCAGGTCTGGGGCTACCAGCACGACGGCTACGAGCACACGGTGAACACGCACATCAACCGGCTGCGCACCAAGGTCGAGGCCGATCCGGCCGAGCCGCGGCGCATCCTCACGGTGTGGGGGCGCGGCTACAAGCTCTCGGCCTCCGCCAGCGGGGAGGAGGCGCCGTGATGGTCTGGGCCAGCCTGTCGCGGCGGCTGTCCGTGGTGTTCGCGGCGCTGCTGCTGGTGTGCTGCGGCGCCTCGGCGTGGCTGCAGGTGCGCTCCAACGGCATGCACGAGCAGGAGGTCATCCAGCGGCTGTCGAGCGGGCTGGCCGCGCACATCGCCGAGAACGCCGAGCTCATGAAGCCCGGCGGCCTGAACCAGGCTGCGGTGAAAGACCTGTTCGACAAGCTGATGGCGGTCAACCCCAGCGTGGAGGTCTACCTGCTGGGGCTGGACGGCCGCATCGAGGCGCAGGCCGCGCCGCCGGGTCACCTGAAGCGCGACAAGGTCGAGCTGGGCCCCATCCGCAAGCTGCTGGCCGGGGCGCCGCTGCCCATTGCCGGCGACGACCCGCGCAGCCCCGACGCGCGCAAGGTGTTCAGCGCGGCGCCGCTGCGCATGGGCGATCGCGACGCGGGCTATGTGTACGTGGTGCTGCAGGGCGAGGACCACGACGCGCTGGTGGCCAACGTGGCGGCCGACAACGTGCTGCGCACCACGCTGTGGTCGATGGGGCTGGTGGCGCTGCTCGGCCTGCTGGCCGGGCTGGCCGCGTTCCGCCTCATCACGCGGCCGCTGCGCGAGCTGACCGCCGCGGTGAAGCGCTTCGAGACCGAAGGCATCGCCTCGCTGGAGAGCGAGGCGCCCACGCTGGAGCGCCTGTCGCAGGGCAGCGACGAGATCGCGCAGCTGGGCCAGGCCTTCACGCAGATGACGCGGCGCATCGCCGAGCAATGGCGCGAGCTGACGCTGCAAGACCAGCAGCGCCGCGAGCTGTTCGCCAACATTTCGCACGACCTGCGCACGCCGCTCACGTCGCTGCACGGCTACCTGGAAACGCTGCTGCTCAAGTCCGGCACGCTCGACGAGGCCGAGCGCCGGCGCTACCTGGAGATTGCGCTGGGCCAGAGCCGCAAGGTCGGGCGGCTCGCGCAGGAGGTGTTCGAGCTGGCGCGGCTCGAATACGGCGTGGTCAAGCCCGAGAAAGAAAACTTTGCGCTGGCCGACCTGGTGCAGGACGTGTTCCAGAAGTTCGAGCTCGCAGCCGAGGCGCGCCACCAGCGCCTGAAGCCCGACATTGCGCCGGGCCTGCCGGTGGTGTCGGCCGACCTCGGCATGATCGAGCGCGTGCTGACCAACCTGCTGGACAACGCCATCCGCCACACGCCCGCGGGCGGCGAGATCGTGGTGCAGCTGCGCCCGGAAAACGCCGGCGTCGCGGTGCAGGTGAGCGACACGGGGCCGGGCATTCCGAATGAGTTGCAGAAGGCGCTGTTCATGCGCCCCGTGTTCATGAGCGGCTCGCGCACCGACAGCGCGAGCAGCGGGGGCTTGGGCCTGGTGATCGTCAAGCGCATCCTGCAGCTGCACGGCAGCGACATTCGCCTGGTGCAGCAGCCCGAACGGGGCGCGGTGTTTCGCTTTCAGCTGGGCGGTGCGGCCGGTGCCTGAGGAGGCACCGGCAGCGGCCGCTTCAGCGCGCGTTCAGATCGGTGGCGAGCAGGACAACGGCCCCGCTTTCAACTGGTTGCGCACCGCGGTCACGGTCGCGCTGTCGTCCGTGCCGGTCGCGTTGCGCGTGAACGTGCAGCCGTACAAGTCGTTGGCCACCGTGGCTGGTGTGACCACATCGTCGCCCGCCGGCTTGGCGCCGCCTTGCTCCCACGCCACCATGTCGTCGAAGGCTTCTTCCTGCTCCTTGATGGTGAAGTCGCAGTGGGTGATGCCGCGGATCGCGCGCTGCACCAGCCACTGGCTGTTGCCCTTGGCGGCCACGCGCTTGTTGTAGACCTGCTCCATGCTGAAGGGCACGTACAGGTCGCCCAGCGTGTGCAGAGTGACCACCGGGATCTTGAACTCGCCATTGGCCTTGGGAATCCAGCGCAGGCCGTCGGTGCGCAGCCGGTTGGCGTCGGCCACGGCCGTGAGCTTCTGCGCGGCGGCGTTGAGCGCATCGGAGGCGGCGGTGTCGCCGTCGATCTTGTAGGTGAAGCGGTTGGTGTCCAGCGTGCTCTTGTTCAGGATGCCGTTGACGGTGCCGTCGCTGCCGAACACGCCCCACACGGCGGTGAACGAGGCGCCGACCGTGAGGCCCTGGGTGAACAGAGGGCGCTTGCCGCCGCTCAGGTTCTGCAGGACCGACGCGTACTGCATGCCCAGCGGCGACGTGGGCGTGATGGCGCTCGTGTCGAACTTGCTGAACAAGGTTCCCGTCACCTGGATCGCAATGTCCGCCCACTTCGGTGTCGGGTAGGTCGCCTGGCCCGCGAGCGTCTGCGCCGCCACCTGCGCGGCGGCGAAGTAGTCGAACAGCTCGGTGTCGCCCACCACGCCGCACATCGGCACGGCGCCGTTGTACTTCACCTTGTGGTTGGCGGTGGCGTAGGCCTCGTCCTCGATGGCCGCGGCGGTGATGTGGCCGCCCATCGAATGGCCGGTGATGTAGACGCGGTCGGGCGCGGCCAGCTCGCGCCCGCCGGCCTTGGCGATGGCGTTGAACTGCAGCGCCAGCGCGTTGGTGTCTTCCACGCCCGCGCGCACGTCGTAGAAGTTCTTGCTGTAGCTCGACGCGGCCCAGGCATAGCCCTGCTGGAGCAGGTGGCGGCGAATGGGCGGCGCGTTGGCCGCGAGCAGGTTGCCTTCGCCGGCATAGCCGTGGGCGTACATCACGAGCCTGCCGTTCCAGTTCTTCGGTACTTCCACCTTGTATTGCGCGCCGCCGAGCATGCCGCTCCAGCGGCTGGTGCCGGCGTAGTCGAAGGCGTCGCCGCCGTCCACCGCCGCCATCGCGGTGAAGGTGGTGGCGCTCGGGTCGGCCGGCGCGAAGGAGGTGCGGGCGTCTTGCAGCCGGGTTTCCTCGGGTGCGGGCGGAGGGGCCACGGCGGGCGGCGGAGGCGCCGGCGGCGCGGGCGGGGCCGGCGGCAGCTGGGCGATGGGCGTGAAGGCAAAACCGTTGTTGTCGCTGCCGCCGCCGCACGAGGCGACAAGAAGGCCGGCGGCCAGGGCAATGAATGTCAGGCGCGTGGAATGCATGGGATGTCTCTCTCCGTTCTTGTGAGTTCTTGGAAGAAAAACCGGCGCAGCAAGGCACCCGCAGTCGTTCAGAACGACCGTGCTATTTCACTGGGCCGGCGGCGCAGCGTAGAGGTGTTGCGAGATGTGCCGCTGCGGGATTTCCCGCAACGGCTATCGCCTGCGCGACAGCACGAAGGGGAGCAGGGCGCTGCAGCAGAAGGCGGCTGCAGGAGGAGCGCGGGTGGCGCCTGGTTGGCGCGTCAGCGCATCAGTTCTTGCGCCGCGTGACCACTACGGTGGCTTCGAGCCCTTCGTAGGCCTCGGCGTCGCCGTACCAGCTGCCCGAGATGGGCGCGGCCTGCGCGGGGTCGCGCGAGACGCCCACGCGAATGAGCTGGCCGCTGCCCATCAGGTTGTTGGTCGGGTCGAAGGCCAGCCAGCCCACGCCGGGCAGGTAGGCCTGCAGCCAGGCGTGCGTGGTGCCGGCGCCGGTCATGGAGTCGCCCTGCGCGGTGGCGGCGTTGTCGAGCGCGGCGTCGTAGATGTAGCCTGACACGAAGCGCGTGGCGATGCCGAGGCGGCGCGTGGCTTCCATCATCAGCAGGGCGTAGTCGCGGCAACTGCCGCTGCCCAGCGCCAGCGTCTGCAGGGGCGACTGCGTGCCTTCTTCGTCGCGCGCCTTGTACTCCAGGCTCTGGCCGATGTGCGCGTTCATGCGCGTGAGCACCTCGCGCGTGCTGTTGGGCTTGTCGGTGTGCAGGAACTGGTGGGCCCAGCGAATGAGCGTGCCCTGGCTGTCGTCGTCGTGGTGCGGGCGCAGGTAGTGCTCGAGGTCGAGCCGCTCCTGCAGGGTGTAGGCGAAGGGCAGGAATTCGGCCGCGGGGTCGAGGGCGAGCTGGTCTTGCTGCGCCGGAACATGCTCGATGGTGAACGAGCACACGATGCGCAGTTCGGTCGCCTCGCCCATGGGCTGCACCAGCGCCACGGAGTTGGAGTGCGGGTCTTGAATAAGCCGGGTGAAGGCCTGCGGGCTCACCTGCAGGTCGGTGGCGAGCACGCGCAGGTCGTGGCTGTCGCGGGGGCGGAACATGACGCGGTGCTGGCCGAAGGTGACCGGGGTGTTGTACCGATAGACGGTGGTGTGCAGGATGTCGTACTGGATGGCCATGCGGTCCATTCTCACGTTTTCGCGTGGCAACCGGGGGATTGCGGCGAATTGCAGTGGAGATGACAGGCGTATGCCGCAGAATCGGCGCCCGCCCGGATTCCGGGCTTTCTTTTTTCCTCTGTTTTCGGGAGCGCTATGTACGCCGCCACCTTCATCTTCGCCAAAAAGCAGTTCGACGACGAGTTCCATCGCCTGGACCAGACCATCGCCGAGGCTGCGAAGTCGCTGCCGGGCTATCTCGGGGAAGAGGCGTGGGAGAACACGGGCAACGGGCTGGTGTCGAACGTGTACTACTGGGAGTCGCTGGAAAGCCTGCAGGCGCTGATCCGGCACCCGGTGCACCAGCAGGCGAAGGCGGCGCAGGCGAACTGGCTCGATGGCTACAAGGTGGTGATTTCCGAGGTGGTGCGCACGTATGGGGATGCGCGGATCGACCACCTGCTGGCGGGCTGAGGTACGGGGTTTCAGTTCAGGGCTGCGATCACGCCGACGGGGTGCCTTGCTGCGCGAATGTCCCCCGCCTTCGGCTCCTCCTTTATTTCGCTGCGCAAGGCACCCCATCGACGTGATCGCTGGGCAGGGCGTTGGCTGATCGGGGCGCGCTTCGGCTGCGCCCGGGGGGATTCGCTCAGAGCCGCTGCGTGCTCAGTGCCTTGGCCAACGTGGCCGGCAAGGGGAGGGGCTCCGCGTGCCATTGCGCCGCGAGCAGTTCGGCGCACAAGGCCGCGAAGCTGAGGCCGCGGGAGCCCAGGGCGGTGCACACCCACAGGCCTGGGTTGTCCGGGCCGTCGGTGGCGTCCGGGGCTAAGGCACCGACCAGCGGGCGGCGGTCGCCCGAGGCGCAGCGGATGCCGACCCAGGTGTTGGCTTCGGCCTGTTCCAGCGCGGAGGCCGCAGCCGGGTGCAGCCGCGCCAGGCGTTCGCGGTTGGCATCCGCATCTTCGTGCGTGGGGGACAGGCTGGTGCTGTCGCGGTCGAAGGTCGCGCCCGCGAGCCAGATGGGGGTGCCTTCGTCGTGCGGCACGTGGGCGACCAAATGACCGTCGCCGTTGAGGGGCGTGGCGGGCAGGTTCACGTCGGCGGGCATCGAGCCCCACGCGACCTGGCCGCGCACGGGCTGCAGGGGCAGGTTCGCCGCGAAGGCGCCGGATTCGAACCCGGCGCAGACGACCACGCGGTCTGCGTCCGCCAGCAATTCGCCCGATGGGTCGAACAGCTGCCAGCCGTTTGAACCTTGCGCCACCCGCGCCACCCGCGCGACCCGGGAACCGCCACGAAACTCGACGCCCGGCTGCCGCAGCCAAGCGGCGATCAGCCGGGGCGGCCGCACCCAGGCGGCGCGTTGGTGCCAGAGCGCGGGTGCGTCGACTGGCAGGCCGACCGCGGCGAGCTGCTCGGGCGTCGCGGGCCACGATTCGTTGGGGCCGTCGCTGCGCCAGCCTGCGGGCACGCGCACGTCGCCGTCGGGCCGGCGCTCCAGCACGCCGCTGGCGCGCCAGTCGCGGCCTTCTTCCAGCAGCCGCGCCAGCTCGCCCCAGGTGGCGCGGATGCCGGCCCGGGTAAGGCGCGACAGCAAGGCGTCGTCGGGCGACACATGCGGCGCGAGCATGCCGACCGGCAAGCCCGACGCGCCGGAGGCCGGCCGGTCCGCCGCGTCCAGCACCGTGACCTGCCAGCCGCGCCGCGCAAGGCTGGCGGCCACGGCCGCGCCGGCCAGTCCCGCGCCGATCACCGCGCAGCGGCCGGGCGTTTCGATGCGCTGGGGCACCGGCTCCCGGCGCCGCACGGTCCAGGCGGGTGCGAACACGCCGCGCAGGCAATCGCGCTTGGGGGGCAGGCCCGGGTCTTTCTCTGTCGCGAAGCCGAACTGCGTCAGCGCATCGCGAATCGCCCGCGCGATGGTCCAGGTGGCGACGCGCGTGCCTTGCCGGGCGAAGCGCGACACGGCCTTGAGTGTGTCTTCGGACCACATCGCCGGGTTCTGCTGGGGGCTGAAGCCGTCGAGGAAGATGCTGTCGGCCTCGAAACGCTGCGCGCGCAGCATCGGCTGCACATCGCCGACGCACAGGGTGAGCAGCACGCGGCCGTCGTCGAACGACAGCCGGTGAAAGCCGGGCAGCAGGCCGTGCCATTGCGCGGCCAGGTCGCGCGCCAGGGGCGCGAGTTCAGCGTAGGCCTCGGCGGCGCGCAGCAGGTCGGCCGCCGACACCGGGTGGGCCTCGACGGAAACGAAATGCAGCATGCGCGGCCGCCCGGGGTCCGAGCGCCACGCTTGCCAGGTGGTCAGGAAGTTGAGTCCCAGCCCGAAGCCGGTTTCGAGAACCAGCCATTGCGGCTGTCCGGCCCATGCCTGCGGCAGGCCGCAGCCGCGCAGGAACACGTGGCGTGCCTGCGCGAGTGCGCCGGTTTCGGTGTGGTAGATGTCGTCGAAGCGTTCGCTGCGGGGCACGCCGTCGGCGCGCCAGGTCACCGGCTCAGCGATCACGGCCGAGCCGGGCGCTCAGGCGGCAGGCGGGGGCACGTAGCCCTGTGCCACGTCGGCGCCTTCGCCGAAGAAGTGCTTTTCCATCTGGCGCGCCAGATACTGGCGGGCGCGCAGGTCGGCCAGGTTGAGCCGGTTTTCATTGACCAGCATCGTCTGCTGCTTGAGCCAGGCGGCCCAGGCCTCCTTGCTCACGTTTTCCCAAAGGCGCTTGCCCAGGTCACCTGGATAGGGCGGGAAGTCGAGCCCTTCGGCCTCTTTGCCGAGCTTGATGCACTGAACCATGCGTGCCATTTCTGATTGCCTTTGAACGGGAAAAGTGGGGTAAGCGGGTGCTTAGTTGATTTAGCTATTTAGAACTGAAAACTTGGTCGTTCCAGTTTCTATATGCCTTATTGAGAATACACAGCTTCATCGATATGCCTTTTTAGAGCAAGACACCATGAGCATTCGCCGCGACTTTATCAAGCTTTCCCTGGGTGCCGGCGTGGCCGGTGCTTTGGCCCTGTCGGCATTGCCGACGTTCGCGCAGGGCGCAGCCGCGGCCAACAAGGGCCCGGTCACGCTGCTGAACGTGTCTTACGACCCGACGCGCGAGCTGTACGTGGACTACAACCAGGCCTTCGCCAAGTACTGGAAGGCCAAGACCGGCCAGGAAGTGACGATCAAGCAGTCGCACGGCGGCTCGGGCAAGCAGGCCCGCTCGATCATCGACGGCATCGACGCCGACGTGGCCACGCTGGCCCTGGGCGGCGACGTCGATGCGCTCGTCACGCACGGCGGCCTGGTCAAGCCCGACTGGCAAAAGCGCCTGCCGCACAACTCCGCGCCCTACACCTCGACCATCGTGTTCCTGGTGAAGAAGGGCAACCCCAAGGGCCTGAAGGACTGGGACGACCTGGTCAAGCCCGGCGTGCAGGTGATCACCCCCAACCCCAAGACCTCGGGCGGCGCCCGCTGGAACTACCTGGCCGCCTGGGAATTCGCCAAGCGCAAGTACGGTGGCGACGCCAAGGCCAAGGAATACATCGGCAACCTGTTCAAGAACGTGCCCGTGCTGGACACCGGCGCGCGCGGCTCCACCATCACCTTCGTGCAACGCGGCGTGGGCGACGTGCTGCTGGCCTGGGAAAACGAAGCCTTCCTGGCGCTGAAGGAGTTCGGCCCCGAGAAGTTCGAGATCGTGGTGCCTTCCATCTCCATCCTGGCCGAGCCCAGCGTGGCCGTGGTCGACAAGGTGGTCGACAAGAAGGGCACGCGCGTCGTGGCCGAGGAGTACCTGAAGTACCTGTACTCCGACGAAGGCCAGGACATTGCCGGCCGCAACTTCTACCGCCCGACCTCGGACACGGCCAAGGCCAAGTACGACAAGCAGTTCCCCAAGCTCACGCTGGTGACCATCGACGGCGCCTTCGGCGGCTGGGCCAAGGCCGACAAGGAGCACTTCGCCGACGGCGGTTCCTTCGACCAGATCTACGCCCCCAAGCAAAAGTAAAAACGCCGTGTCCGTTCTCCTGATTGCCGGCAGCCCCTCCGCGCCCTCGCGTTCCACCGCCTTGCTCGAGGCGGTGGGCGAGCGGCTGGCGAGCCGCCATGCGCGCATCGAGCGCCTCTGGATCCGCGACCTCCCGGCGCAGGCGCTGCTGCTGGCCGACTGGAACCATCCGGCCATCGTCGCGGCCATCGCCAAGGTGACCGAGGCGCGCGCCATCGTGGTGGCCACGCCGGTCTACAAGGCGGCCTACAGCGGCGTGCTGAAGGTGTTTCTCGACCTGCTTGCGCAGAACGCGCTCAAGGGCAAGACGGTGCTGCCGCTGGCCACCGGTGGCAGCCCGCACCACATGCTCGCGCTCGACTACGCGCTGCGGCCCGTGCTGCAGTCGCTGTCGGCGCGCCACATCCTGCCGGGCGTGTACGCCAGCGATTCGCAGATCACGCTGACGCCCGAGAACGCCTACCAGGTGCATCCCGACCTGGCCGAGCGCCTCAACGAGGCCGTCGAGGTGCTCGCCACCGAGGGGCTGAAGCTGCCCCCGGCACACGGTTTCGAATCCGTGCCTTTCTCGCGCGTGCGATGTAGCGTCTGACGCCGGGGCTCCGCGCGAGCCCGGCTTTTTTCAGACCCCCGTTCCTCCCTCCCGCTTTGCCTGAAAACCGCCTGTGCGCGGTGCGGGAAAGCTGTCGCCCGAAATTTCTTCAGACCAAGGAATTCACGCATGAACCCCGTCGCCACCGAGGACTCCGTGCTCGACATACCGCCGCGCTCCTTCCTGCGCGGCTTGCGCGACCTGCTGGTCAGCGCCATCGTGGTCGCGGCCATCGCGCTGATCGTGAGCTTCGTTTCAGCCGCCTCGGCCCATGCCCAGGCGCCCGCGCAGGGCAAGGCCCAGGGCGAGCTGCGCATCGGCTACCAGAAATCAGCCAGCCTCTTCGTGCTGCAGAAGGCGCAGGGCTCGCTGGAGAAGCGGCTCGCGCCGCTGGGCTTCGGTGTGAAGTGGGTCGAGTTTCCGGCCGGGCCGCAGTTGCTCGAAGGGCTGAACGTGGGTGCGGTCGATGTCGGCTTCGTCGGCGAGGCGCCGCCCATCTTCGCGCAGGCCGCGGGTGCGAAGTTCGTCTACTTCGGCTTCGACCCGGCCGCGCCGCGCGCCGAGGCAATCCTGGTCACCAAGGACTCGCCCATCCAGTCGGTCGCCGACCTCAAGGGCAAGAAGGTGGCGCTCAACAAGGGCAGCAACGTGCACTACCTGCTCGTGAAGCAGCTCGAGAAAAACGGCCTGAAGCTCTCCGACATCCAGCCCGTGTACCTGGCCCCCGCCGACGGCCGCGCCGCCTTCGAGAGCAAGAACGTCGACGCCTGGGTGATCTGGGACCCGTTCCAGGCCGCGGCCGAGAAGGCGACCGGCGCGCGCGTGCTGGCCGATGGCACGAGTGGAACGAGTGGCACGAACGGCACGGGCGGCACCGCCGACGTCGTCAACAACTACCAGTACTACCTGGGCGAGCGCGCCTTCGTGAAGAACAACCCGAAGGTGATCGATGCGCTGTTCGCCGATTCGGTGGCGCAAGGCATCTGGCTGAAGAAGAACCTGCGCCAGGCGGCCGAGCTGATCGCGCCGCTGCAGGGCCTGCCGGTGGACGTGGTCGAGCTAGCACTGCGCCGCTACGAGTTCAACGTGAAGCCCATCACGCCGGCCGTCGCGGCCGACCAGCAAAAGATCGCCGACACCTTTTACGCGCTGAAGCTCATTCCCAAGCCAATCAAGGTCAGCGACGCCGTGGTCGCGGCCCAGCCCTGATCCGGCCCCGCCGGTCGCCACCCCCTCCAAGTCTTCGACTCCCACTCCGAGCCGCACACCATGACCCGCATTTCCATTCCCCGCCGCCGCCTGATCCAGGGCGCCGCCACCGCCATTGCACTGCCGTCGTTCGCCGCGCTGGCCCAGGCGCCCGCGCGCCAGTTCCGCATCGGCAACCAGAAGGGCTACCTCACGCTGCTCAAGGGCCGCGGCACGCTCGAAAAGCGGCTGGCGCCGCTGGGCGTGAGCGTGAAGTGGACCGAGTTCACGGCCGGCCCGGTGCAGCTGGAGGCGCTGAACGTCGGCTCCATCGACTTCGGCGACGTGGGCGAAGCGCCACCCATCTTCGCGCAGGCCGCCGGCGCGCCGCTGGCCTACGTGGGCGCGACCGTGCAGCGCCCGCAGTCCGAAGCGGTGCTGGTGCCCAAAGGCTCCGCCATCAAGAGCGTGGCCGACCTGAAGGGCAAGAAGATCGCGCTCAACAAGGGCTCGAACGTCCATTACTTCATCGTCAAGCTGTTCGAGAAGCACGGCCTGCCGTACAGCGACCTGAACCTGGTCTACCTGCCGCCGGCCGACGCGCGTGCCGCCTTCGAGAAGGGCTCGGTCGACGCCTGGGTCATCTGGGACCCGTTCCTGGCCGCCGCGGAAAAGACGCTGGACGCCCGCGTGCTCGCCGACGCCACCGGCGTGGTGGGCAACCGCGCGTACTACTTCTCGTCGCTCGACTACGTGGCGAAGAACGCCGACGTGCTGGCCATCGCCATCGAGGAGCTCAACAAGATCGACGTCTGGGGCGCCGCCAACAAGGGCGAACTGGCCGGCGAGCTGGCCACGCTCTGGGGCCTGCCCAAGCCGGTGGCCGAGCTGTCGGTCAACCGCTCGGCCTACGGCACCACGCCGATCACCAAGGCCATCCTGGGCGAGCAGCAAAAAATTGCCGACACCTTCTTCGAGCTGAAGCTGATCCCCAAGAAGATCAACGTGCTCGAAGCCGCCGGCGCAGGGGTGGCGTGATGCAGATCTTCTGGTTCCTGCCCACGCACGGCGACAGCCGCTACCTCGGCACCAGCGAAGGCGCGCGCGCGGTCGACCTCGACTACCTGCAGCAGATTGCCGGCGCGGCCGACCACCTGGGCTACGAAGGCGTGCTCATTCCCACCGGCCGCTCGTGCGAAGACCCGTGGGTGATCGCGTCCAGCCTGATCGGCTCCACCAAGAAGCTCAAGTTCCTGGTCGCCGTGCGTCCGGGCCTGCACCAGCCCAGCCTGGCCGCGCGCATGGCCGCGACCTTCGACCGGCTCTCGGGCGGGCGGCTGCTGGTGAACCTGGTCACCGGCGGCGACCAGGCCGAGCTCGAGGGCGACGGCGTGTACCTCGACCATGCGTCGCGCTACGAGCAGTCGGCCGAGTTCATCCGCATCTGGCGCGAGATCATCGCGCGCGGGCATGAGGGCCAGAGCTTCGACTTCGAGGGCAAGCACCTGAGCGTGAAGGGCGCCAAGCTGCTGTACCCCTCGGTGCAGAAGCCGCATCCGCCCGTGTGGTTCGGCGGCTCGTCGGCGCCGGCGCACGAGCTGGCCGCCGAGCAGGTCGATGCCTACCTGACCTGGGGCGAGCCGCCCGCGGAGGTGGCCAAGAAGATCGCCGACGTGCGCGCGCGCGCCGAGGCCCGGGGCCGCAAGGTCGAGTTCGGCATTCGCCTGCACGTGATCGTGCGCGAGACCGAGGACGCCGCCTGGAAGGCCGCCGAAGAGCTCATCAGCCGCGTGGACGACGAGACCGTGGTGCGCGCGCAGGCCGTGTTCGCGCGCATGGACTCCGAAGGCCAGCGCCGCATGGCCGCGCTGCACGCAGGCGGCGCCAAGCGCTCGCGCGCCGACCTGGAGATTTCCCCCAACCTGTGGGCCGGCGTGGGCCTGGTGCGCGGCGGTGCCGGCACCGCGTTGGTGGGCGACCCGAAGACGGTGGCCGCGCGCATCGAGGAGTACGCGGCGCTGGGCCTGGGCAAGTTCATCCTGTCGGGCTACCCGCACCTGGAAGAGGCCTACCGCTTCGCCGAGCTGGTGTTCCCGCTGCTGTCGCGCAAGGCGAAGACCCAGCTGGCGGGCGGCTCGCTGAGCGGCCCGTTCGGCGAGGTGGTGGCCAACCTCGATGCGCCGTCGCGCCTCGTTTCCCAAAGCTGAAGGGCTCCCATGACCGAACAAGTGCAGGAACTGCCGGCCGTGACGTCCGTCGCGCCTAAGGAAAACACCAAGAGCACCGAGAGCACCGGCAACGCCTTCAGCAACTTCGCCGTCGGCGTGGCCCACCGGCTGGTGCCGTGGCTGGTGCCGGTCGGGCTCATCGTGTTCTGGCAGGTGGCGTCGTCGCTGGGCTGGCTCAGCACGCGCGTGCTGCCGGCACCCATCGACGTCATCAAGGCCGCGTGGACGCTCACGGCCTCCGGCGAGCTGTGGACGCACGTGAAGGTGAGCGCGGGCCGCGCGCTGGCGGGGCTGGCCATCGGCGGCGGCGCCGGGCTGGCGCTGGGCCTGCTCACGGGCTCGGTGAAGTTCGCCGAGACGCTGCTCGACTCCACCATCCAGATGGTGCGCAACATTCCGGCGCTGGCGCTCATTCCGCTGGTGATCCTGTGGTTCGGCATCGACGAGTCGGCCAAGCTGTTCCTCATCTCGGTGTCGGTGTTCTTCCCGATCTACCTGAACACCTTCCACGGCATTCGCAACGTCGACCCGCAGCTCATCGAGATGGGCCGCACCTATGGCCTGACGCGCTGGCAGCTGTACCGCGAAGTGATCCTGCCGGGGGCGCTGTCGTCCATCCTGGTGGGGCTGCGCTTCTCACTCGGGCTGATGTGGGTGATCCTGATCGTGGCGGAAACCATCTCGGCGCAGGCCGGCATCGGCTACCTCACGATGAACGCCCGCGAGTTCCTGCAGACCGACATCGTGCTGGTGGGCATCCTGCTGTACGCGCTGCTCGGCAAGCTGGCCGACCTGTTCGCGCGCGGCCTGGAGCAATGGTGGCTGCGCTGGCACCCCGGTTACCAGAAGAAGGCGAAGTGAGGGCACGGGCATGACGAACTTCGACTTCAAGCTGTCCCGCCGCGCCGCCATCGCCACGCTGGGCGCGCTCGGCGCCACCGCAGCCGGCACGGCCACTTCGGCCTTTGCGCAGGGCACCCCGGCGCGCACTTCGACCGTGCGCATCGGCTACCAGAAATCTTCCACGCTGATCGCCGTGCTGAAGGTGCAGGGCGCGCTCGAAAAGCAGCTCGCGCCGCTCAACGTGAACGTGAGCTGGCACGAGTTCACCAGCGGCCTGCCGCTGCTGGAGGCGCTGAACCTGGACAACCTCGACATCAGCGCCGACGTGGCCGACACCGTGCCCGTGTTCGCGCAGGCCGCCGGCGCCGACCTGACCTTCATCGCGCAGGAGGCGCCGTCGCCCGCCGCGCAGGCGATCGTGGTGCGCGAAGACTCGCCGCTGAAGACCGTGGCCGACCTGAAGGGCAAGAAGGTCGGCTTCGCCAAGGCGGCCGGTGCGCACTACCTGCTGATTGCCGCGCTGGAAAAGGCCGGCCTGTCGTTCAAGGACATCACGCCCGCGTACCTCACGCCCGCCGACGGCCGCGCGGCCTTCGAGAAGGGCGCCATCGATGCGTGGGTGGTGTGGGACCCGTTCCTGGCCGCCGCGCAGCGCCAGTCGAACGTGCGCGTGCTGGCCGACGGCGCGGGCATCGCGTCTTACCAGCGCTACTACCTGGCGAGCACCAAGTTCGCGAAGGCGCGGCCCGATGTGCTGCGCGTGGTCTACGCCGAGCTCGAGAAGACCGGCAAGTGGGTCAAGCAAAGCCCGAAGGACGCCGCCGCGCTGCTCGCGCCCGTGTGGGGGCTGGACGCCGCCACCATCGAGCAGGCCAACGCCCGCCGCAGCTACGCGGTGCGCCCGGTAGTGCCCGAAGGCCTGGGCGAACAGCAGCGCATTGCCGATGCCTTCTTCGCCGAGAAGCTGCTGCCGAAAAAAATCGATGCGCTGAACGTGGCGCTGTTCAAGCCGGGAGCCTGAAACCATGAGTGCCGCACTGAAAGACATCCAACCCCAGGCCCAGGCCCAAGGTCACCCGCAAGCCATTGCCGGCGGCGTCCGCCTGGAGGCCCGCGGCCTGCACAAACGCTACGGCGCGCGCGAGGTGCTGCGCAACACGCGCCTGACCATCGAGCCGGGCCAGTTCATCGCCATCGTCGGGCGCAGCGGCTGCGGCAAGAGCACGCTGCTGCGGCTCATCGCGGGGCTCGAGGAGCCGAGCGACGGCGGCCTCTACACCGACGGGCGCGCCGTGCACGGCCTGCACGACGACACCCGCATCATGTTCCAGGAGGCGCGCCTGCTGCCCTGGCGCCGGGTGCTCGACAACGTGACGCTGGGCCTGCCCGCCGACGCCAAGGCGCGCGGCAAGGAAGTGCTGGCGCACGTGGGCCTGGCCGACCGCGAGAACGAATGGCCGGCGCGCCTGTCGGGCGGCCAGCGCCAGCGCGTGGCCCTGGCGCGCGCGCTGGTGCACCACCCGCGGCTGCTGCTGCTGGACGAGCCGCTGGGCGCGCTCGACGCGCTCACCCGCATCGAGATGCACCGCCTCATCGAGAACCTGTGGCAGCGCCACCGCTTCACCGCGCTGCTGGTGACGCACGACGTGCAGGAGGCCGTGGCGCTGGCCGACCGCGTGATCCTGATCGAAGACGGGCGCATCGCGCTCGACGAGAACATCGCGCTGGCCCGCCCTCGCTCGCAGGGCGACCCGGCCTTCGCGGCCATTGAAAAACGAATCCTCGACAGGGTGCTGCAGAAGCCGGAAGACACCGCGCCAGAGAGCACCGACGCAAGCTGGCTCAACACCCCCGCGCACGCGCTGCGCTGGGCGATCTGAGCGTCTTCATCCCTTTGCCAAGTTTGGCCATTTGAAAGGCAGTCGCATGTCGCAGAACTGGAAATTCGAAACCCTCTCGGTGCACGCCGGCTATTCGCCCGAGCCCACCACGCGCGCGGTGGCGCCCCCCATCTACCAGACGGTGGCCTACGCGTTCGACAGCGCGCAGCACGGCGCGGACCTGTTCGACCTGAAGGTGCCGGGCAACATCTACACCCGCATCAACAACCCGACGCAGGACGTGCTCGAGCAGCGCGTGGCCGCGCTCGAAGGCGGCATTGCCGCGCTGGCGCTTGCCTCGGGCCAGGCGGCGGTGACCTACGCGATCCAGACCATCGCCGAGGCCGGCGACAACATCATCAGCAGCACCGCGCTCTACGGCGGCACCTACAACCTGTTCGCGCACACGCTGCCGCAGTTCGGCATCACCACGCGCTTTGCCGACCACCGCGACCCGAACAGCTTTGAGAAGCTGTTCGACGACAAGACGAAGGCGGTGTTCGTGGAGTCGCTGGGCAATCCCGCGGGCAACGTGACCGACATTGCGGCCATCGCCGAGATCGCGCACCGCCACGGCGTGCCGCTCATCGTCGACAACACCGTGCCCTCGCCGTACCTGAGCCGGCCCATCGAGCACGGCGCCGACATCGTGGTGCACTCGCTCACCAAGTACCTGGGCGGCCACGGCACCAGCATCGGCGGGGCCATCGTCGATTCGGGCAAGTTCCCGTGGGCCGAGCACAAGCAGCGCTTCAAGCGACTGAACGAGCCCGACCCGAGCTACCACGGCGTGGTCTACACCGAGGCGCTGGGCCCGGCGGCCTACATCGGCCGTGCGCGCGTGGTGCCGCTGCGCAACACGGGCGCGGCCATCTCGCCCTTCAACGCGTTCCTGATCCTGCAGGGCATCGAGACGCTCGCGCTGCGCATGGACCGCATCAGCAGCAACGCGCTGGCGGTGGCGCAGCACCTGAAGCGCAACAAGTCGGTGAACTGGGTCAACTACGCCGCGCTCGAAGACCACGCCGACCACGCGCTGGCGAAGAAATATTTCGGCGGGCGATCCAGCGGCGTGCTCACTTTCGGCATTGGTGCCGGCCGCGAGGGCGGGGCGAAGTTTCTCGATGCGCTGAAGCTCTTCACGCGCCTGGTGAACATCGGCGACGTGCGCTCGCTGGCCACGCACCCCGCATCGACCACGCACCGCCAGCTGTCGCCCGAAGAACTGGCCAAGGCCGGCGTGACCGAAGACACGGTGCGCCTGTCGGTGGGCATCGAGCACATCGACGACCTCATTGCCGACCTCGACCAGGCGCTGGCCGCGGCATCGAACTGAAAACCGCCTTCCTGAAACCATGACCACACTGCAAGCCATTCCCGACGCCGCGCTGGACCAGCTGTTCCGCAAGGCACGCACCGTGCACGCCTTCAAGCCCGTGCCCGTGAGCGACGAACTCATCCGCCAGCTGTACGACCTGCTCAAGTGGGGCCCGACCGCGTTCAACGCGCAGCCGGCACGCTACGTGTTCGTGCGCAGCGAAGAAGCCAAGGCCCGGCTGAAGCCGGCCGTCTCGGGCGGCAACGCCGCGCAGACGCTGGCCGCCGGCGTGACGGTGATCGTGGCGCACGACACCCGCTTCTACGAGCACCTGCCCGCGCAGTTCCCGGCCTACGACGCCAAGCCCATCTTCGAGAACAGCGCCGAGGCGGCGCAGGCCACGGCATTCCGCAACAGCAGCCTGCAGGGCGCCTACCTGATCCTGGCGGCGCGCTCGCTGGGGCTGGACGCGGGCCCGCAGTCGGGCTTCAACGCCGAGCTGGTCGACAAGACCTTCTTCCCGGACGGCCGCTACAAGGCGAACTTCCTGGTCAACCTGGGTGTGGCCGACCACGCCGGCACCTTCGAGCGCGGCCCCCGGCTGGCGTTCGACGAAGTGGCCGAGATCGTCTGACGGCGGCGCCCTTCATTTCATTGCCTCGTGCTTTTCCTCAACGAATTTCCTCAACCTGAAAGAGAACCCATCATGTCCATCCAAGCCATCAACGTACGCAACCAGTTCAAGGGCAAGGTCCGCGAAATCATCCGCGGCGACGTCGTCTCCGAAGTCGATGTCGAGACCGCCTGGGGCATCGTCACCTCGGTGATCACCACGCGCTCGGTCGACGAGCTGCAACTGAAGGTGGGCTCCGACGTGGTCGCGCTGGTGAAGTCGACCGAAGTGTCGATCGCCAAGCTCTGAGCGTCCCGCGGGGCCCTCGGCAACCCGGCGCCTCGCGGCGGCCGGGTTTTTTTGTGTCTGGTGCGGGAAAAGCAGCGAAGGGCACAAAGAAGGGCGCGATATACGGATTGGTTCTAAAGAATCGCCTTTTCAGTCGTTTGATCTTCACGCCTGTACTCCTACAGTGGTGGCGATCGCCATCAATCAAGATGGCATGCACCCACGCACAACAGGAGCCAAAGCCCATGTCAGTGGAAGTTGAAGACGTCGTCTCCCTGCCGCCCGCCCTCGAAGAGGCCCGCCGCCACGCCAGCGAAGCAGGGTGGCCCTACGCCGGCGGCGTGACGCCCCCGGTCGCCTGGGAGCTCGTGAAGAGCGGGGCGGCCGTGCTGGTCGACGTGCGCTCGGGCGAAGAGCGCAAGTTTGTCGGCCATGTGCCAGAGGGCGTGCACGTGGCCTGGGCCACGGGCACCGCGCTCACCCGCAACCCGCGCTTCGTGCGCGAGCTGGAAGCCAGGCTGGCGAAAGACGGCGGCAAGGAGGCCGTGGCGCTGCTGCTGTGCCGCAGCGGCAAGCGCTCGGCGCTGGCGGCCGAGGCTGCTGCCAAGGCCGGCTTCACGCAGGTGTTCAACGTGCTCGAAGGCTTCGAAGGCGAGATCGACGAGCGCCAGCACCGCGGCGGCTCCGACGGCTGGCGCTTCCACGGCCTGCCGTGGGTGCAAGACTGATCCGCTAAACCACCGACCCTCCACGGAAAGCACCTACATGGCCCATTTCGAAGTGAGCGACATCGTTCGTGCGCTGCACGGCGTGCGAGACGAATGGCGCGATTCGCAGCGCCGTTCGCGCGAACCCGGCGCGCGCGAGTTTCCGTCGCGCGAGGCGCTCTCGCAGACCGTGGAGTCGCTGAAAGGCGCGCTCTTTCCCATGCGGCTTGGCCCGCCGGACCTGCGCCACGAGAGCGAAGACTTCTACGTCGGCCACACGCTCGACTCGGCCCTGCAGGCGCTGCTGGTGCAGGCCCGGCTGGAGCTGAACTTCAACGCGCGCCACGAGCCGCGACCGGCCCACGAAATAGACGACATCGCCACCGACGCCATTCGCAAGTTCGCGAATGCGCTGCCCGGCCTTCGCCGCCTGCTCGACAGCGACGTGCTCGCCGCCTACCAGGGCGACCCCGCCGCGCGCAGCGTGGACGAGGTGCTGTTGTGCTACCCGGGCGTGCTCGCGATGATCCACCACCGCCTGGCGCACGAGCTCTACAAGCTCGGCCTGCCGCTGTTGGCGCGCATCGTGGCCGAGCTGGCGCACGGGCAGACGGGCATCGACATCCACCCCGGCGCGAAGATCGACGCGGGCTTCTTCATCGACCACGGCACGGGCGTCGTCATCGGCGAAACGGCCGTCATCGGCAAGCGCGTACGGCTGTACCAGGCCGTCACGCTCGGCGCCAAGCGCTTTCCCACCGACACCGAAGGCAACCTGCAGAAGGGCTTGCCGCGGCACCCGGTGGTGGAGGACGACGTGGTCATCTACGCGGGCGCCACCATCCTCGGGCGCGTCACGCTGGGCAAGGGCGCGGTCATCGGCGGCAACGTGTGGATCACCGACGACGTGCCCCCGGGTGCCAGCGTCACGCAGGCCAGCCTGCAGAACGCACCGAAGGCGGGTGGCGGCGCATGAAGGCGTTCGTCGAAGACTTCGGTGTCACGGTGCGCCAGCTGCGCGAAGGCAAGGGCTGGTCGCAGGAAGAGCTGGCGGAGCGCTCCGACCTGAACCGCTCCTACGTGGGCGAGATCGAGCGCGGGCGGGTCATTCCGTCGATCGTCACCGCGCAGAAGCTGGCCACGGCGCTGGGCATCAACATGGTGGGCCTGCTCATGCGCTGCGAGCAGCTGGAGCAATCGCGCCTTGCGCGGCGGATCAACTTGGCGGCTATAGCCTGTTGAGGGAAAACCCGTGGCCGCCGGACACTGGCGGCCACTTTCTTCCCAACAGGAGCCTTGATCCATGAGCGCAACAGTCGGTGGTACCACCGCCCTTGGCGACAACGCCGCACGCCAGCTAGCCAATGCCACCAAGACCGTTCCCCAGCTCGAGACGATCAGCCCGCGCTGGCTGACGCACCTGCTGCAGTGGGTGCCGGTGGAAGCGGGCATCTACCGCGTCAACAAGGTCAAGAACCCCGAGTCGATCAAGGTCACCTGCACCTCGCGCGAAGAAGAAAACCAGCTGCCGCGCACCTTCGTCGACTACGAAGAAAACCCGCGCGAGCACTTCCTGAACGCCGTGAGCACCGTGCTCGACGTGCACACCCGCATCTCCGACCTCTACAGCAGCCCGCACGACCAGATCAAGGAACAGCTGCGCCTGACGATCGAGACGATCAAGGAGAACCAGGAGAGCGAGCTCATCAACAACCCCGACTACGGCCTGCTGGCGCAGGTGACGGAAGAGCAGCGCATTTTCCCGCTCACCGGCGCCCCCACGCCCGACGACCTCGACGAGCTGCTGACCAAGGTGTGGAAGGAGCCCGCCTTCTTCCTGACCCATCCGCTGGCCATTGCCGCCTTCGGCCGCGAAGCCACGCGCCGCGGCACGCCGCCGCCCACCGTGAGCCTGTTCGGCTCGCAGTTCATCACCTGGCGCGGCATTCCGCTGATTCCGTCGAACAAGGTGCCGGTGGCCGACGGCAAGAGCAAGATCCTGCTGCTGCGCGTGGGCGACAAGCGCCAGGGCGTGGTGGGGCTCTTCCAGCCCGGCCTGTCGGGCGAGCAGGGCCCGGGGTTGTCGGTGCGCTTCATGGGCATCAACAACCATGCGATCGCGTCGTACCTGATCTCGCTGTACTGCTCGCTGGCGGTGCTGACCACCGACGCGCTGGCCGTGCTCGACGACGTCGAGATCGGCAAGTACCACGACTACGCCGACACCTACAAGTAAGCCGCGGTGAGCAGCACACCATCGATTCCAGGCGAGGCGCCGTTCGATCCGGCCACGCTCGCGCGCATGGCGAATGCCATGTTCGCCGCACTGCCGGGTACGGCACCTGGCGCGTTGACGGGTACCCCGCCGACCTCGCTTCCCGGCGTCGCCAGCGGGCTGGTGCCGGGCGCGCAGTTCCCCGCCAACGTGGCCCCGCCGGGCTCGCCGCTCGTGAGCCCCGCCGGCTTCGGGCCGAGCGTGCCGGGCACGCCGATTCCGCAGGGGCAGATTCCGGGCGCCAACGTGCTGCCCGCGTCGCCCACGCAACTGCCTTCGCTCGCCAACCGCGCGCCGGCCTTGCTGCCGCACGCGGTGGCGGGCAACGGCGTGCCGGACACGGTGCTGTCGGTGGCGCCGGCCTTCGAGCCGCGCCTGGGCAGTTCGGTGCTGGGCGTGCCGCAGCAGGGGAATGCACCTGTCGCGCATTCAACATCGCAAGCGGGCGCTTCGCCGTTCTACTTCCTGAACAACAGCTACGGGCATCCCTCGGCGGGCGCGACCGACGCAGTGACGATTCACGATCCGTTCGCGGGTCTTGAATTGCCCCCGGCCCGGCCGGCATCGCCCGTGGCGCCACAGTCTCGGCCTTCGCAGCCCTCTGCCCGCGCCGGCCGCGACGCGCAGTTCTACTTCGTCGATGCGGTGCGCCTGCCCAACGGCTTCGTCACCCCGGCCAAGGCAGACCCGCGCGGCCCCGACGCCGTGCCGCAGGCCGGCGGCGGCCAGCACCCGCCGTTCGACGTCAACGCCGTGCGGCGCGACTTCCCGATCCTGCAGGAGCGGGTGAACGGCAAGCAGCTCGTGTGGTTCGACAACGCTGCCACCACGCACAAGCCGCAATCGGTCATCGACCGCATCGCGTACTTCTACGCGCACGAGAACTCGAACATCCACCGCGCAGCGCACGAACTGGCCGCGCGCGCCACCGACGCCTACGAGGGCGCGCGAGAGCGGGTGCGCAAGTTCATCAACGCGCCCGAGGTCGAAGAGGTGATCTTCGTGCGCGGCACCACCGAGGCCATCAACCTCGTGGCCAAGAGCTGGGGCGGCCAGCACGTGGGCGAGGGCGACGAGATCATCGTGTCCAACCTGGAGCACCACGCCAACATCGTGCCGTGGCAGCAGCTGGCTGCCGCCAAGGGCGCGAAGCTGCGCGTGATTCCGGTGGACGACTCGGGCCAGGTGCTGCTCGACGAGTACCGCAAGCTGCTGAACGACCGCACGAAGATCGTCGCCGTCACGCAAGTGTCGAACGCGCTGGGCACCGTGGTGCCGGTGAAGGAAATCGTCGCGCTGGCGCACCGCGCGGGCGCCAAGGCGCTGGTCGACGGGGCGCAGTCGGTCTCGCACATGCGGGTGGACGTGCAGGACATCGGCGCCGATTTCTTCGTGTTCTCCGGCCACAAGGTGTTCGGCCCGACCGGCATCGGCGTGGTCTGGGGCAAGCGCGAGGTGCTCGAAGACATGCCCCCGTGGCAGGGCGGCGGCAACATGATTGCCGACGTGACCTTCGAGAAGACCGTGTTCCAGCCCATTCCGAACAAGTTCGAGGCGGGCACCGGCAACATCGCCGACGCGGTGGGGCTGGGCGCCGCCATCGACTACGTGAACAAGGTCGGCATCGAGAACATCGCGCGCTACGAGCACGACCTGCTGGTGTACGGCATGCGGCAGCTCGGCGCCATTCCCGGCGTGCGGCTGATCGGCACTGCGGCCGACAAGGCCAGCGTGATGTCCTTCGTGCTCGACGGCTACACCACCGAAGAGGTGGGCCATGCGCTGAACGACGAAGGCATCGCGGTGCGCACGGGACACCACTGCGCGCAACCCATCCTGCGGCGCTTCGGCGTGGAGACGACCGTGCGGCCGTCGCTGGCGTTCTACAACACCTTCGACGAGATCGACCGGCTGGTGACGGTGGTGCGTCGGCTGGCGGGCCAGCGGCGCGCGGGCTGAAGCCTGATCAGAGGCTAATCAAAGGCCGATCAAAGGCCAAGTCAGGGCCTGCCGGACTGCCCGAGGTGCCGCCTGAAGAAGGCGGCCACCTCGGCATTCAGCGTGTCGTGGAAGGCCACGCGGTCGAAGCCCGGTGCGTCGTTGCAGATCTCGGGCAGGTCCTTCGCCATCGCCGCTGAGCAGGGCGCGAGAAAGGCGGAGTGCGCGGAGCCGGGCTGCACCCGGAAGTCGGTCGCCGGCGAAAGGCCGCGCCGCACCGCCTCCACATCGGCAGGCCGCACGCCGTCGCCGCCTTGCTGCGAAGCCCAGAGCAGGATCGGGATCTTCACGTTCTTCAAACCCTCGGCGTTGAAAAAGCTCAGCGGGTCGGCGATGACCGCCGCCTTGATGCGCGCGTCGTGCACGGGTGGCTGCGGCGGCAGTTCGTTGCGGCGCACCTGCGCGCACATGCGGATGTCGGGCTGTGCCTCGCACCATGGCATGCGGATGCGGAAACGAGGGATGGCGCCCGCCAGCGCCAGGCCCGTGTAGCCACCGCGCGAAAAGCCGAAGAAGCCGATGCGGTCGGCGTCGATGCGCTCGGGCCAGCGCTTGAGCACGAAGTCGATGAGCCGCTTCATGTCCATCGGCCGCGAGACGAAGACCGAAAGGTCTTCATGCGCGGACAGGTCCTGGAAGTTGTCGCCCGCATGGCTGATGGCTGCGACCACGAAGCCCGCGTCGGCCAGCGCGGCGGCCGTGTCGCGGTGACCGATGAAGGCGCCGCCCGCACCGTGCGAGATCACGACCAGGGGCCGCGGCCCGCCGCTCATGGGGCAATCCTTGGCGACCTGCAGCGTGATGGCCGGACCCAGCGCGACGGGGGTGGCGGGCGCATCGCACGGGTACCACACAGCGCCACGCAACGCGGGGCCCGCCGCGTCGGCCGGCATTTCGATGAAGCTGAAGCCTGCGCCTTGCACCGGCGCAGTGGAGAGGAACAAGGCCGCGCAGACCGTTGCGCAGAAGGCGATGAAGCGAAGAGGCATGGGAGTGCGTGCCATGGGTGTGCAAGTCGATGAGGTCGGTTGATCAATGCGCCGCGCGGATCGGAATCAGCAGGTCGGTCCGCAGTTCGGCCCGCGAAACCTGGCGCGGCGAATTCAGGTTGTGCGCCAGCGTGGGCCGGTGGTCGGGCATGGCGCCGAGTTTGCCTCCGGCCGGCCTGCGCGGCTTAGCCGCGATTGCGGTTTTGCCTTGCCCGCCCCAGGCGAGCTATGCTTCGCGGCTGTTCACCAACGCTGACGCTTGCCACCGCATGTCCCTGCCTCAAGCTTCTTCTTCCGCCTCCCCGCCGACCACCGAATCCTGCGACGTGATGGTCGTGGGCGGCGGCCCCGCCGGCTCCACCATTGCCGCGTTGCTGGCCGAGCAGGGCCGCAAGGTGGTGCTGCTCGAAAAGGCGCACCACCCGCGGTTTCACATCGGCGAATCGCTGCTGCCGGGCAATGTCGAGCTGTTCGAGAAACTCGGCGTGCGCGACCAGGTCGAGAAGATCGGCATGCCCAAGTTCGGCATCGAGTTCGTCTCGCCCGAGCACGAGCACCGCAGCTATGTGGAATTTGCCGAGGGCCTGGACAAGACGCTCGACTCCGCCTGGCAGGTGCGCCGCTCCGACCTCGACGAGATCCTGTTCCGCAACGCGGCCACCCGTGGCGCGCAGGCCATCGAGGGCTGCAAGGTGCGCGACGTGGCCTTCGACGCCGACGGCGCCACGGTGCAGGCCGAGATGGACGACGGCGCCAAACGCAGCTGGCGCGCCCGCTTCGTGGTCGATGCCACCGGCCGCGACACCTTGCTGGCCAACAAATTCCGCTGCAAGCAGAAAAACGCCGACCACAACAGCACCGCGCTCTTCGGTCACTTCACGAACGCCGAGCGGCTCGAGGGCAAGAAGGAAGGCAACATCAGCATCTGCTGGTTTCCGCACGGCTGGTTCTGGTTCATTCCGCTGGCCGATGGCACCACCAGCATCGGCGCGGTCTGCTGGCCGTACTACCTGAAGACGCGCGACAAGCCGCTGAAGGAGTTCTTCTACGACACCATCGCGCTGTGCCCGGTGCTGGTGGAGCGCCTGAAGAACGCCACGCTGGTCGACGACGCGGTGCACGCCACGGGCAACTTCTCGTACTCCAGCACGCACGCCACGGGTGATCGCTACCTGATGCTGGGCGACGCCTTCACCTTCATCGACCCGATGTTTTCCTCGGGCGTGTACCTGGCCATGACCAGCGCCTTCGACGGCGCCAAGCTGGTGGCCACCGCGCTCGACCAGCCGGCCGAGCTGGCGCTGGCGCGCAAGGGCTTCGAGGCCATGACGCGCAAGGGCCCGCGCGAGTACTCGTGGTTCATCTACCGCGCGACCAACCCGACCATCCGCGACATGTTCATGTACCCGGGCAACCCGTTCCGCGTGAAGGAAGGCCTGATGTCGCTGCTGGCCGGCGACATCTACAGCGGCAAGCCGATGTGGCGCGCGCTGGGGATGTTCAAGTTCTTGTACTACGTGATCTCGCTCACGCACGTGCGCCGCAGCTGGCGCGGCTGGAAGCGGCACCGGTTCAACGTGCGGGACATGGGCATGTTGAAGGGGGAGACGGTGCTGAAGTCGGAGTAGTGCTGCAGCGACGGTGCCGTCACCGGCTCAGCCGGCAGCGGTTTCGTCGGTGAACTGCGCGTTCGTCCGCGCAATGGCACGAAAGGGCGCCGTGACGCGGGTGTCCGCCGCCACGGCTTGCCAGAACACGTGGGCCAGCCGGCGCGCGTGGGGCCATTCCCCCAGTGTGTCGACGGTGGCCGCCGCGGCGCTGGTTGCCAGTTCACGCGCGGGCAATTCGCCGTTGACGGGCGCATACAGCGTCGGCAGCACGTCGTAGGCGGGAGACAGCCGCCAGTTGCCGTCGTCGATCAGCAGCGAAATGTTTCCGTAGTGCCGGTCGGTGTTGCCGATGAGCCGGCCGAAGGCCTCCAAAAAGCGCAGGCGCTGTGCGTCGTCCGCGCGCATCAGTCCGCGCGAAGCCATGCGGTTGGCGGTGGCGGCCCAGTTGTCGATCTTGCCGATGTGCTGCGCGTCGTACGCCATCAACGAAACCATGCCGATGCGGCCCCTGGCGGTGCGGTCGAAGCGCTCGACCTCCAGGAACACGCGGCCCGCTTCGATGAAGACGCGCGTGGTGGCCGCGGCCACGCCGGCCTCCTGCAGCGTGCGCAGGGCCAGGTGTTCGCACACGAGCAGGTCGCGCGAGCGCTTGTCCGCTGGTGAGTTGCCCGCCGGCGAGAACTTGACGATCACTTGCCGCCCGTCGCGCACGGTGCAGAACTTGGGCTGTTCGCCGCCGGCCGACGAGCCCGGCAAGGTGCCCTGCATGGCGCTGTCCGCCATGGCGGGGTAGTCGGCAGTGGTCGCCTGCGGCAAGGGCTTGGAGGCGATGGACTGGAAGCGGCGAAACGACTCGGCCCCGACCACCAGGTTGCCCGGCAGGTCTTCCCCGCAAAGGACCAGCGCCTGCAGCACGTCGTCGTCGGTCCAGTGCTCGGGGTTGGCGGGCAGGCCGAGTTCGGGGTGGCCGTGTGCGAAGGCGCGGCCGATGAAGCCCTGGGGACGCATGTCGGACAGGAACCAGGGCAGCCCGTCGTGCAGTGCGCTCGGGCCTTCCTGCTCGTCCATCCAGCAACGGCCGCCCTGCAGCGGCACGATGCGGCCGAAGGGCCCGGCAATGCCGCTCTGGTCGATCTTGATGACGCTGACTTCGATGCCGACCCGCTCGACGTGCCGGGGGGCGACGTACATCTGCGAGCGCGCGGCGCCCACCTTCAGGATGCCGGCGCTGCGCAGCAGCGGTGCCAGCGCGCGCGACACCGTCGGCTGGCTGACGCCCAGCCGCGCCTGGATGTCAGAGCTGCTGGCGGCGCCCTGCGATTCGATGAAGGCCAGCGCGGCTTGCGCCAGCACGGCGGAGGAGGTCGCCATTGAATACCAAAGTGAATAGATAAATAATTCTATTCTTCATTGGAGAATTCACGAAATTGAATGGATTTGTGAATAGATACTCGGCGTGACTCTGGCGGCCTGCGGGCGTCGCTCCGGGCCCCTGGCTCAACCCGCGGTGCGAGCCCGCTGCGCCTCGTAGGCCTTCAAATGCACATACGCCGTGCGCAGCACCGAAGGCGCCGCACCCTGCGCCGCGCCCGCGCGCCCGAGCAGGTCGCCCACGATGTGGTCGGCTTCCACCGCCGCGCCGCGCACGATGTCCTTGTACATCGAGGCCGTCATCGGCGAGCCCGCCGTCGTCATGATGGCGCGGCCGCGCTGCACGGCCGGCGCACGCGGCGCAAAGCCGTTGTGCGTGGCGATGGCGCAGCACTCGTCGAAGATCGACAGCGCCACGTCCTGCCCGCCGGCGGCCACGATGTCGCCGATGGTCGCGCGCATCAGGCTCGTGAGGCCCGCCGCCGAGGCGATGAAGACCCACTTCTCCCACATGTCCTGCATGATGTTGTCGCTGGCCGTGGCGTCGAACTTCGCGCCCGCGAACTGGGCCGCGATGGCCTCCACGCGGGGCGAGCGGCCACCGGCGCGTTCGCCGTAGCTCAGGCCGTGCATGTCGTTGAGGTGCAGCACGCGGCCTTCGTCGTCGAGCGTGGCCGAAATCATGCACAGGCCGCCCAGCACACGCTCCGCGCCGAAGCGCTCGGCCAGGCGGTCGATGTGCTTCATGCCGTTGAGCAGCGGGAGGATCACGGTGTTCGGCCCGACGGCGGGCGCGAACGAGTCCATGGTCGAGTCGAGGTCGTAGGCCTTGCTGCCGACCACGACCACGTCGTACGGGCCGTCGATGCCGTCGGCCAGCACGTGCTTCGGCGCGGGGAGTTCGAGGTCGCCGAAGGGGCTGCGCACCACCAGGCCGGTCTTCGCGAGTTGCGCCGCGCGGCGCGGCCGCAGCAGGAAGGTGACGTCGCGCCCCGCCTCCAGCAGACGGCCACCAAAATAACCACCGAGTGCGCCGGCACCCACCACCAGGAATTTCATCGCGCTTGCCTCATGCATCAGGAAAAAAGACGGAGCGCGATGATGCCCCTGTTCGCCCGGCGGCGCTTCAGGCGGGCGATTTCTCCAGCAGCCGGCCGCGGGCAAAGGGCGACAGGTCGAGCGTGCCCTGCCGGCCCAGCACATGGTCGGCAATGGCGTCGCCCAGTCCGGCCGAGTGCTTGAAGCCGTGGCCCGAGCAGGCCGAGGCGACGAGCACGTTGGGCAGGCCGTCGAGCGCGTCGATGACGAAGCGGCGGTCGGGCGTCACGGTGTACATGCAGGCGCGTGCCTTCAGTGCCCGCCCGCCGATCTGCGGAAAGCGCCCGGCCACGCGGTCGCGGTACATGGCGGCGCTTTCCTCGGGGCTGACGGTGCGGTCGATGGTGTCGGGCGTGGTCGTGGCCACGTACTGCTCGGTGGCGACCTTGAGCGCGGGCTGCGCCGGGTCGGACGACGGAAAGCCGTACATGTAGTCTTCCTGCCCGTCGCCGAACATCCAGATGAAGATGGGAAAGCGCCCGGGCGAGAAGTCGGCGGCGGCGCTGCCGGTGTCGAACCAGTGCATCACCTGGCGGTGCACCGAGAAGTCGGCCTGCCAGTCCGCGCGCGCCTGCTGGCCGAGGAACCCGGGCAGCCACGCGCCGGCCGCGACCACCACGCGGTCGGCGGTGAAGCTGGCGGTGTCGGTGCGCACGCGCACGGTGTCGTCACTTCCTGTAGCTTCCACCGCCCGCACCCTTTCGCCGGTGCGCGTCTGCGCGCCCGACGCGCGGGCCACGGCCAGCTGCGCGCCGATGGCGTCCTCGGGCCGCACGAAGCCGGCCTCGTGCTCGAAGTAGCCGATCTCGTCGCCCTGCAGGTGGAACTGCGGAAACCGCTGGCGAATGGCGGCCGCGTCGAGCACCTCGTGCGCAATGCCGAAGCGCTGCGCGCAGGCGATGGTGCGGCGCACGAAGTCGGGCTTGCCGTGGTGCTCGGCCACCCGGCCTTCGGGCGCGAGGATGAGCCCGCCGGTGGTGGTCATCAGCGGCTTGCCGGTGCGCGCCTCCAGCTCGCGCCAGATGGCGTGCGAGCGCTGCACGAAGGGCACGTACTCGTCGCCTTCGCCCACGGCCAGGCGCGTGATGCGCGAGTCGCCGTGCGAGGAACCCTGGTCGTGCGGCGGCGCGAACTGGTCGATGCCCAGCACGCGCGCGCCGCGTCGCGAAAGCTGGTAGAGCGTGGCGGCGCCGAGGGCGCCGAGGCCGATGACGATGACGTCGTAGTGAGTGGACAGGGTCACGTGAAAGCGGGCGTCAGACGAGGTTCAGGTCGAGAAAGGCGTCCTTCACCTCGATGGGTTTGGGAATGAGCTTGAGTTGCGCGAACACGTCGGCCAGGCCTTGCTGTTCCTGTGCGATGGCGGGCGTGAGCGCGACCACGCCATATTGCCGCCGTTCGGTGGCCAGCGCCAGCACCTTGGGCTCGACCTTGAGCTGCGGCGCCAGCGTGGCGACCACTTCGGCGGGGTTGGCCTGGGCCCATTCGTTGGCCTTGCGCAGCTCGGCGAACACGGTGCGCAGCACGTCCTGGTTGGCGCGCGCGAAGCCCGGCTGCGCGAAGTGGTAGGTGCGGTTGCCGCTCAGGCCGGTGCCGTCGAACAGCACGCGCGAGTCGGTGGCCAGTTGCGCGGCCGCCAGGAACGGATCCCACAGGCCGATGGCCGCGACGCTGCCCGACTGGTAGGCCGCGATGGTGTCGGAGGCCGTGAGGATGTACACCGGCTCGATGTCTTCGTAGCGCAGCCCCGCCGCCTCGAGCGCGCGGATGAGCACGTACTGCGTGTTGTAGCCGCGCCCGGTGACCACCTTCTTGCCCTTCAGGTCGCGCACGCTGCGAATCGACGAGTCGCGCGGCACCAGGAAGCCGACGCCGCCGGGGTAGGGGCTCTCGGCGGCCAGGTACGCCAGGCCCTTGCCGCTGGCCTGCTGGAACACGCCGATGCCGTCCGAGGCATGGCCGAAGTCGATGGCGCCGGCCGCGAGCGCCTCCGACAGCTGGCTGCCACCGAGAAACTCGGCCCACTCGACCTTCACGCCCGCGGGCGCCAGCGCCTTCTCGAGCTGGCCCGTGCCCTTGAGGATGTTGAGCGTGTTGAACTTCTGGTAGCCGATGCGAAGCGTCTTGGTGCGCGCCTGGGCGAAGAGCGGGGTCACTGCCGCGGTGATGGCGGCGGCGGTGCCGGCCTGGACGAGCGTGCGGCGGGACAGGGAGGCGGGCGCGGAGGGCGACGAGTCAGAGGAGCGAGAGGAGCGAGAGAAGCGAGAGGTGCGCGAAAAGGTGTGCATGGCGAAGGCAAAAGTCCGCGACTCTAGGGGCCGCTGCCGTTCCGCGCCACGAAGCTTTCGTCATTTGCTCATGCCCAACTCGGCCGTGCATATGCAAGCCGAATTTGCTTCGTTGGCGCGTGCGGGCGCGTTGCCTAGAGTCGCGGCTTTCCATCTTTTCAAGAGCAGGCATGACCCGCAGCACATTCATCCTCACGAGCCTGGCGCTGGCCATCGGCTCGCTCACCCTGGGCCCCGCCGCGTGGGCCGACCGGCTCGACGACGTCAAGAAGGCCGGCGTGCTGCGCGTGGCCGCGTTCGACGGCAACCCGCCCTTCGGCTTCATCGACCCGGCCAGCAAGAAGCAGGTGGGCCACGACATCGACCTGGCGACCGAGTTCGCGAAGAGCCTGGGCGTGAAGATCGAACTGGTGCCGACCAACCCCGCCAACCGCGTGCCGCTGCTGACATCGGGCAAGGTCGACGTGGTGTTCGCCAGCTTCACCATCACCGACGAGCGCGCCAAGGCGGTCGACTTCACCACGCCGTACTTCCTGGTGGGCCAGCAGTTCCTGGCGAAGAAGGGCGTGCTGAAGGACGCCGCGCAGATCAAGGACATTCGCATCGGCACCGAGAAGGGCACGACGATGGAGTCGAACCTGCGCAAGAACTACCCCGACGCCAAGGTGGTGCTGTACGACGATTCGCCCTTTGCGCTGGCCGCGCTGCGCAACGGCAATGTGCAGGCGATTACCAACGACGGCGTGAAGCTCACGGCGCAATGGAATGCGATTCCCGACAAGGAGAAGTACGAGATTCCGGCGATCACCGTGTCCAAGGAATACCTGGGCGCCGCGGTGCCCAAGGGCGAGACGCGGCTGCTCGAGGCGCTGAACACCTGGCTGGTGGACAGCGAGAAGAACGGCCGCGCGCTGGCCATCTACAACACCTGGTTCGGCCCCGCCAGCCAGGCGCCGCTGCCGCGCCTGCTGAAGATCGGCGACCAGCGCGTGGCGGCGAACTGAGGCTGCCGGGTTCGGCCTTCCTTGCCTTGCTGGCCTCGTCGATTTTCCTGGGCTACCCGTCTTGATCGATCTGTTGCGCGAGCAGCTGCTCGCGCCTCGCTACATCGGCTGGCTGTTCGACGGCTGGCTCACCACGCTGTGGGTGTCGCTGCTGGTGTCGGCGAGCGCCACGGCGCTGGGCGTGGTCGTTGCGGCGGCCCGCTCGTCGAGCCACGCGGCGTGGCTGCGTGCGAGCGGTGCTTACGTCTCGCTGTTTCGCAACACGCCGCTGCTGGTGCAGCTTTTCTTCTGGTACTTCGGCGCGCCCGCCGTGCTGCCCGAGGCCGCGCGCGAGTGGCTGTATGCGGGGCACGTGCTGTCGTTCGAACTGCTGTCGGCGCTGGTCGGGCTCACGCTGTATGCGGCGGCCTATGTGGGCGAGGACATTCGCTCGGGCATTCGCGGCGTGCCGAGCGGCCAGTCCCTGGCCGCGTCGGCGCTGGGCTTCACGCAGGCCCAGGTGCTCGCGCAGGTGGTGCTGCCGCAGGCCCTGCGCATCGCCTTGCCGCCGCTGCTGGGGCAGTACATGAACATCGTGAAGAACACCTCGCTCGCGATGGCGGTGGGGCTGGTGGAGCTGTCGTATGCGTCGCGGCAGGTGGAGGCCGAGACCTTCAAGACCTTCCAGGCCTTCGGCTTCGCGACGCTGCTGTACATCGTGACCATCGGCGCCATCGAGTTGCTGGCCGCATGGGCGGCGCGGCGGCAGGCGAAAGGCCACAGGCCCGTTTCCGGAAAGGCCGCATGGCGGTGATCCACACGCTCTGGGAGAGCCTGCCGTACCTGCTGTGGGGCGCATTCCCGCAGGGGCCGCTGGGCGGCGCCGCGCTCACGGTGCTGCTGAGCGCTGGCTCGGCCGTGGCCTCGGCGGTGCTGGGGCTGGCCGCCGGCATCGGGCTGGCAACGGCGCGCGGCGGGCTCAAGGTGGCGCTCACGCTGGTGCTGGGTTTCTTCCGGGCGATTCCGGTGCTGATGCTCATCTTCTGGACCTACTTTCTGCTGCCCTTCGCGCTCGGCATCAGCGTGCCGGGCGTGCTGTCGGTGATGTGCGCGCTGTCGCTGGTGGGCGGCGCCTACCTGGCGCATGCGGTGCATGCGGGCATCCGCGGCGTGGGGGAAGGGCAGTGGGCCGCGGGGCTGTCGCTGGGTTTCACGCGCTGGGGCACGCTGCGCTTCCTGGTGCTGCCGCAGGCGCTGCGCATGATGCTCCCGTCGTTCGTCAACCAATGGGTCACGCTGGTGAAGGACAGCTCGCTGGCCTACATCGTGGGGGTAGGGGAGCTGTCGTTCGTGGCCTCGCAGGTGAACGCGCGCACCATGGTCTACCCGGCGGAGATCTTCATGCTGGTGGGCGCCCTTTACTGGCTGCTGTGCACCGGGCTCGACCGGCTGGCGAACGCGTGGCTGCATCGCATGCGGCCAGGTACAAAAATGCGCAAAAACCTTGCAGGAAAAGGTCATGGGCGGTTCGCATAATCGCCGTGGTCGTGCAGACCCCGGCACGGCCTTTTCATCCAGGGTTTCACCCCGGACTTTTCCACTCAAGGAGCTTCACCCATGGCCCAGACCCGCATCGCCGTTCTCGTCGGCAGCCTGCGCAAGGATTCGTACAACCAGAAGCTGGCCCTCGCGCTGGCGCACCTCGCGCCCGAGGACTTCACTTTCGAGCACCTGCGCATCGACGACCTGCCGCTGTACAACCAGGACGAAGACGGCAACCAGGCGCCCGCGGTGAAGCGCCTGAAGACCGAGATCGCGGCGGCGCAAGGCCTGCTGTTCGTCACGCCCGAATACAACCGCTCGATTCCCGGCGTGCTGAAGAACGCCATCGACCACGCGTCGCGCCCCTACGGCCAGAGCGCCTGGGGCGGCAAGCCGGCCGGCGTGCTGGGCGTGTCGGTGGGGGCCATCGGCACCGCGCTGGCGCAGCAGCACCTGCGCAACATCCTGGCCTACCTCGACGTGCCGACCATGGGCGCGCCCGAAGTGTTCCTGCAGGCCAAGGACGACCTGTTCGACGACAAGGGGCACATCGGCAACGAAGGCTCGAAGAAGTTCCTGCAGGGCTGGATGGACAAGTACGTGGCCTGGGTCAAGACGCACTCGGCCTGAACACGAGTTCGGACGCGGGCACGGGCCTGCACGCGGTCAGGGCTTCGGCCTGACCTCGTCCGGGCCCGCGGCCGCCTTCTCGGCGTGGCCGCCGAACTCGTGGCGCATGGCGGACTGCATGCGGTCGGCAAAGCCGCCGTCGCCGCGCGAGCTGAAGCGCGCATACAGCGCGGCGCTGAGCACCGGCGCCGGCACGCCCTCGTCGACGGCGGCCTGCACCGTCCAGCGGCCTTCGCCGGAATCGGAAACGCGGCCCTCGAAGCCCGCCAACTCCGGATCGGCCGCGAGCGCCGCGGCGCTCAGGTCAAGCAGCCACGAGCTGATCACGCTGCCGCGCCGCCAGACCTCGGCGATCTCGGGCAGGTTCATGTCGTACTGGTAGAGCTCAGGGCGCCGCAGCGGCGTGGTCTCGGCGTCCACCACGCCGGCGGTTTTACCCACATTGGCGTTGCGCAGGATGTTGAAGCCCTCCGCGTAGGCGGCCATCACGCCGTACTCGATGCCGTTGTGGATCATCTTGACGAAGTGGCCCGCGCCGTGCGGGCCGCAATGCAGCCAGCCCTGGTCGGCGGTGCCGCTGCCGGGGCGGCGGCCCGGGGTCGGCGCGGCGGTGCCCGCGCCCGGCGCCAGCGCCGCGAACACGGGCGCGAGATGCTGCACCGCCGCCGTGGCGCCGCCGACCATGAGGCAGTAGCCGCGCTCCAGCCCCGCCACGCCGCCGCTGGTGCCCACGTCGACGTGGTGAATGCCCAGGGCGTCCAGCGCGGCGGCGCGCCGCAGGTCGTCCTGGTAGCTGGAGTTGCCGCCATCGACCACGATGTCGCCGGCCGAGAGCAGCGGCGTGAGCTGCGCCAGCACGCCGTCCACGGCGGCCGCGGGCACCATCAGCCAGATTGTTCGGGGCTGCGGCAAGGCCGCCGTCATTTGCGCCAGCGAGGCCGCGCCTTGCGCGCCGAGCGCCACGAGGCGGTCGACGCCTTGCGGGTCGTGGTCGTGGACGACGCATGCGTGCCCTGCGTTCATGAGCCGCCGCGCCATGCTGGCGCCCATGCGGCCCAGTCCGATCAATCCGATTTGCATCTGGAGC
This sequence comes from Variovorax sp. J22G73, assembly GCF_030317035.1. Taxonomy (GTDB): domain Bacteria; phylum Pseudomonadota; class Gammaproteobacteria; order Burkholderiales; family Burkholderiaceae_C; genus Variovorax. The sequence continues at coordinate 414,551 of NZ_JASZYK010000002.1, read as the reverse complement.
TCCGATCCTGTGTGGGAAAACGACGGCCCCGGAATCGGGGGCGCCTCAGGTCTGAGCGATGGCGCCGCCGCAAAGTTCGTATGTCACGGGTGAGCCGGCACGGTTCGCATCGACGAAAAAAAGCCGCCCCAGGGGGCGGCTCGTTTCGACGACAGTGCGCGCGGAGCGCAAAGCGCGCAAAGGACGCGAACGCGTCAGGCGGCTTGCGCGACGCTTTTCTGGTTCGCGGCTTCGGCCGTCGCCACCAGGATGTCGTTGCGCGCGGCGCTGAACGCGGCGGCCTTGGGCTCGTCGCCCATCGCCACGCCCTCGGCACGCACGATGCGCACGTCGGTGATGCCGAAGAAGCCGAACACGACCTTCAGGTAGCTTTCCTGGTGTTCAGCGCCCTGGCCCCAGTCGCTGGTGGAGTAGACGCCGCCGCGGCTCGAGGCCACGATCACGGTCTTGCCGCCGGCCAGGCCCACGGGGCCGGTCTCGGTGTACTTGAAGGTGCGGCCGACCTGGCCCAGGCGGTCGATCCAGGCCTTCAGCTGCGTCGGGATCGAGAAGTTGTACAGCGGCGCGCCGATGACGACGACGTCGGCGGCCAGGAACTGGCTCACCAGCTTTTCAGACAGCGCGTTCTCGCGTTGCTGGGCTTCGGTGGGCTCGGCCTGCGGGCCGGTCTTGATGGCCAGGGCGTCGGCGCTGAAATGCGCGGGCGCGTCGACGGCAAGGTCGAGGTACTCGACGGTGGTGTCGGGGTGCGCGGCCTTCCAGGCGGCCACGGTCTCGGCCGTGAGAACGCGGGAGGTCGAATAGGCACCGAGGATGCTGGAGTCGATGTGGAGCAGCTTCATGATCAATCACTTTCTGTATTGGCTGTCGGCGCTCAATTGGCCGGCGGATGTGAGAATTCTATTTTTGGATCGAGTGGTCGATAAGTAGCCAAAAATCGCACTCATCGTTCTGTTTGCGGGACAATCAGCGCATGCAAGACCTCAACGACATGGTTTTCTTTGCCGAAGTGGCCGAGCGCGGCGGCTTCGCGGCGGCCAGCCGGGCGCTGGGCATTCCCAAGTCGCGCCTGTCGCGCCGCGTGGCCGACCTGGAAGAGCGCCTGGGCGTGCAGCTGATGCAGCGCAGCACGCGGCGCCTGTCGCTCACGCCGGCCGGCGAAATCTACCTGCGCCACGCCGCCGCCATGCGCGACGCGGCGCAGGCCGCCGCCGAGGCGGTGGCGCAGGTGCAGACCGAGCCCAGCGGGCTGGTGCGCCTGAGCGTGCCGGTGACCATGTCGCACAGCGGCCTGGCGCAGCTGATGCCGCAGTTCATGGCGCTGTACCCGGCGGTGCGCATCGACATGCGCGTCATCAACCGGCCGGTCGACCTGATCGAGGAGGGCATCGACATCGCGCTGCGGGTGCGCCCGGTCATCGAGGACAGCGCGTTGCTGGTGGCCCGCACCTTCGGCACCAGCCGCGGCGTGCTGGTGGCCACGCCCGACCTGCTGGCGCAGTACGGCCCCATCGAGTCGCCCGCCGACCTGGCCCGGCTGCCGACGGCGGCCATGTCGGCCAACGGCGAGGGGCGTACCGAATGGCGGCTCGAAGGGCCGAACGGCGAAATCCACGTGCACGCCCACAACCCGCGCTACGTGGCCGACGACCTGGTCACCCTGCAGTACGGCGCGCTGGGCGGCGTGGGCGCGACCATGCTGCCCGACTACATGTGCCGCGCCGAGGTGGAGTCGGGCCGGCTCACGCGGGTGCTGCCGGGCTGGGGGCCCTCGCCCGTGGTGGCGCACATGGTGTTTCCTGCCCGGCGCGCGCTGGTGCCGGCGGTGCGGCGGCTGATCGACTTCCTGGTGGAGCACCTGCAGAACGAAGAGCTGCGGATGTTCTGACCGCATTCAGCGGTCGGTGCCGACGTCAGCGTCGATGTCGGTGGCGAAGGTCACGGCCTTGTGGGCCTCCAGCACGGCGAGCCGCTCGCGCAGCGCGTTGCCGATCGACGCATAGGTGCTGCTGCCCATCGCCAGCCGACGCGGCGCGGGATGCTGCTCGACCGAATCGGCCATGGCCCGCGCCATCTTGGCCGCGTCGCCCGTCAATTCGAATTCGCCGCTGGCGAGCATGCGGCGGATGGCGCCGGCCGGCGTGTCTTCGTAGACCGCCATCGGGGCCGGGCTGACCAGGCCGCCGCCGAAGTTCGTGCGCGTGGGCCCGGGCTCGACCAGCGTGAAGGAGATGCCGAAGGGCGCCACCTCTTGCGCGACCGATTCCACGAAGCCTTCGATGCCCCATTTGCTCGCGTGGTACAGGCTGAAGTTCGGGTACGCCAGCTGGCCGCCTTCGGACGACACCTGGAGAATGCGCCCTCCGCCCTGGGCGCGCAGGTGCGGCAAGGCCGCGCGAATCAGCTGGATCGAGCCGACGAGGTTGGTGGCGATCTGCTGGTCGATCTGCGCGTCGCTCACTTCCTCGGCCGCGCCGAACAGGCCGTAGCCGGCGTTGCTGACGACCACGTCGATGCGGCCCATGGCGGCGAAGGCGGCATCGACCACGCGGCGCACGGCCGCGGTGTCGGTCACGTCGAGCACGGCCACGCGCAGGCGTTCGCCGTGTTGCGCCTGCAGGTCGGCCAGCGCGTCGGCCTTGCGCACGGTGGCGGTCACGCGGTCGCCGCGTGCGAGCAGGGCCTGGGTGAGTTCGCGGCCGATGCCGCTGGAGGTGCCGGTGATGAGCCAGTTTTTCGTCGTCATTCGAGGTCCTTCGAGGGTGTTGGGATGAAGAAAAACCCATCGTAGGACGCGGCATTGAAAACAAAAATGCCGTTGTGGTGCATCTGTCTTGCACCTGAAGTTGATAATCCGCCGCATGATCATCGACCCCCTCGACGGCGTCGCCGTCTTCCTGGCCGTGGCCGAGCACCGCAGCTTCACCGGCGCGGCGCTGGCGCTGGGCGTGACGCCCACAGCGGTCAGCAAGGCGATTCGCGCGCTGGAAGCGCGCCAGGGCGTGATGCTGTTCCAGCGCACCACCCGCCGCGTGGCGCTCACGGAGGCGGGGCAGGCCGTGTTCCTGCGCCTTCGGCCGGCCGTGAGCGAAATTTCGGACGCCTTCGCCGCGCTGGTCGGCTTTCGCGACCGGCCCATGGGCACCTTGCGGATCACGGCGCCGCACGGCGCGGTCGAGCCCATCCTCGGCGCACTGGTGCCGGCGTTTCGCCGGGCCTACCCCGAGGTGTCGCTGGAAATTTCGCTCGACGAGGCCATCGTCGACCTGGTCGGCGCGGGCTTCGACGCTGGCATCCGGCTGGGCGAGGCGGTCGAAAAGGACATGGTGGCGGTGCGCCTCACGCCCGAGATCGCGTGGTCGGTGGTGGGCGCGCCGCGCTATTTCGAGGGCAGGGAACGACCGAAAGTACCGGAAGACCTGGTGCGCCACGAGGCCTTGCACTACCGCTTCGCCGGCTCCGGCGCGCTGCACCGCTGGAGCTTTCGCCGCGGCAAGCGCGACTTCCTGGTCGAGACCAAGGGCGGGCTGGTGCTGAACGACCGGCAGATGCTGGTCGATTGCGCGGTCGAAGGGCTGGGCCTGGCCTTTGTCTCGACGCAGGAGTCGCGCCGGGCGGTGGCGCAAGGCTTGCTCGAAACCTTCCTCCAGCCGTACATTCCGGTCGATTCGGGGCTGTACCTGTACTTTCCGGAGCGTTCGCAGTCGCAACTGAAGCTGCGGGTGTTCATCGACATGGCCCGGCGGATGGCGGCGCTGCCGGGTTGATCGGCCGGCTGGCCAGCCAGGCGGGGCGCCTGCCGATCGGGCGCGTTGGCGGTTCCTTTATGCGAAAAACGTCATATCCAAACAAGCAGATATTCGTTTGGCATTGAAGCGATGGTTCGCACAATCCGAGGCTCCCATCCATCCAGGAGCGACCATGGCAACTCTTCGACTCGGCGACACCGCCCCCAATTTCACCCAGGATTCCAGCGAAGGCCCCCTCGACTTCTATCAGTGGGCCGGCGATTCGTGGGTCGTGTTCTTCTCGCACCCGGCCGACTTCACGCCCGTGTGCACCACCGAACTCGGCAAGACCGCGGCGCTGTCGGGCGAGTTCGCCAAGCGCGGCGTGAAGCCCATCGCGCTGAGCGTGGACCCGGCCACCAAGCACAAGGAATGGATCTCGGACATCAACGAGACCCAGAACACCACGGTCAACTTCCCCATCATCGCGGACGCCGACCGCAAGGTGGCCGACCTGTACGACCTGATCCACCCGAACGCCTCGGCCACGGCCACCGTTCGCAGCGTGTTCATCATCGACCCGAAGAAGGTCATTCGCACGACCATCACGTACCCCGCGTCGACCGGCCGCAACTTCGACGAGATCATTCGCGTGATCGACTCGCTGCAGCTCACCGACAGCCACAAGGTGGCCACGCCCGTGAACTGGAAGGACGGCGACGACGTGGTCATCGTGCCGAGCATCCAGGACCCGGCCGAGCTGGCCGAGCGCTTCCCCAAGGGCTTCAAGGCCGTGAAGCCCTACCTGCGCATCACGCCGCAGCCGAACAAGTAAGCGGGCTGGGCAGCGTCGTCATGCAAAGCCGCGTAGTCATCGTGCCGGGTTGGCGCGACTCCGGGCCCGGCCATTGGCAGAGCCTGTGGGAGGCGCGCATTCCGGGCGCGGCGCGGGTGGTGCAGGACGACTGGGCCTCGCCCAAGCGCGACGCCTGGGTGGCGGCGCTGACCAAGCTGGTCATGGAAACACCCGGGCCGGTGGTGATCGCCGCGCACAGCCTGGGCTGCATTGCCACGGCGCACCTGCCGAGCGCCGCGGCGGCACGCATCCAGGGCGCGCTGCTGGTGGCGCCGGCCGACCCCGAGCGCCGCGCGGTGCTGTCCGACTTCGCGCCGGTTCCCTATGCCGCGCTGCCGTACCGCAGCATCGTGGTGGCCAGCAGCAACGACCCGTTTTGCCCCATTCGCCTGGCGGGTGCATATTCGCGCGCCTGGGGCAGCGAGTTCGTGCGCATGCAGAATGCGGGCCACATCAACATCGATTCGGGGCATGGAGACTGGCCGCTCGGCCTGGCCCTGCTGCAATCGTTGACCGACGAGCCCGCCGCCTGGTCGGCGGGCCGTGATTTTTCAGAAACCTTGGCAATCACATGACTTCCAGAATCAAGACCTTCGTCGCCGTGCTCGCGCTGGCGTCCTCCGCACTTGCAGGCAGCACCGCCTTCGCCCAAGGTACGTCCGGCACGGGGCTGCTGAACGCCTCGTACGACGTGGCCCGCGAGTTCTACAAGGACTACAACGCGGCCTTCGTGGCGCACTACAAGAAGGCGACCGGCAAGGACGTCAAGATCGACCAGTCGCACGGCGGCTCCAGCGCCCAGGCGCGCGCCGTGGCCGACGGCCTCGACGCCGACGTGGTCACCATGAACACGTCCACCGACATCGACTTCCTGGCCAACGCCGGCGTGGTCGCCAAGGACTGGCCCAAGAAATTCCCCGACAACGCGTCGCCCACCACCTCGACCATGCTGTTCCTGGTGCGCAACGGCAACCCCAAGGGCATCAAGGACTGGGACGACCTGGTCAAGCCCGGCGTGCAGGTCGTGATCGTCAACCCCAAGACCGGCGGCAACGGCCGCTACGCCTACCTGGCTGCCTGGGGCTACATCAAGAAGAAGGGCGGCACCGACGCGCAAGCCGCCGAGTTCGTCGGCAAACTGTTCAAGAACGTGCCGGTGCTGGCACGCGGCGGGCGCGACGCGACCACCGCCTTCCTGCAACGCAACATCGGCGACGCGCTGATCACCTTCGAATCCGAAGTGGTCTCCATCGACCGCGAATTCGGCACCGGCAAGGTCGACTCGGTGTACCCGTCGATCAGCATCGTGGCCGAGAACCCGGTGGCCGTGGTCGAGCGCACGACCGCCAAGAAGGGCACCGGCGAGCTGGCCAAGGCCTACCTCGACTGGCTGTACTCCGAAGAAGCGCAGGAAATCGCGGCCAAGCATGCGCTGCGCCCGCGCTCGCAGACCGTGCTGAAGAAGTACGCCGCCACGTTCAAGCCGCTGCAGCTGTTCACGGTGCAGGAACTGTTCGGCAGCCTGGGTGAAGCGCAGAAGGTGCACTTCAACGACGGCGGCCAGTTCGACAAGCTCTACACGCCCGGCGCGAAGTAAATGAGCGGCGCTGTTCCTTCGGCGCTCCCGTCCGCGGGAGCGCCTTTTTCGCGTGCCAACCGGGCAGGGGGCGCCAAGCGCGTGCTGCCCGGTTTCCACATCACGCTCGGCTTCTCCATTCTTTACCTCAGCCTGATCGTGCTGATCCCGCTGTCGGCGCTGGTGTTTCGCACCTTCACGCTGACCTGGGACCAGTTCTGGGTGGCGGTGACCGCGCCACGCGTGATGGCCTCGTACCGGTTGACCTTCGGCGCCTCGCTCATCGCGGCGCTCGTCAACGCCGTGTTCGGCCTGCTGGTGGCCTGGGTGCTGGTGCGCTACAAGTTTCCGGGCAAGCGCATCGTCGATGCGCTGGTCGACCTTCCGTTCGCGCTGCCGACGGCGGTGGCCGGCATTTCGCTGACCGCGCTGCTCGCGGGCAACGGCTGGATCGGGCAGCTGCTGGAACCGCACGGCATCAAGCTGGCGTTCACGCCGGCGGGCATCGTGATTGCGCTGATCTTCATCGGGCTGCCCTTCGTGGTACGCACGGTGCAGCCGGTGCTCGAAGACACCGAGAAAGAGCTCGAAGAAGCCGCCACCTCGCTGGGCGCCACGCGGCTGCAGACCTTCACCAAGGTGATCTTCCCGGCCATCGCGCCGGCACTGTTCACGGGCTTTGCCATGGCCTTCGCGCGTGCCATCGGCGAGTACGGCTCGGTGATCTTCATTGCCGGCAACATGCCGATGATCTCGGAGATCACGCCGCTCATCATCATCGGCAAGCTGGAGCAGTACGACTACGCGGGTGCCACCGCCGTGGCGCTGGTGATGCTGGTCATTTCGTTCGTGCTGCTGCTGGTCATCAACGGCCTGCAGGCATGGCAACGCCGCAGGTCTGGAGCCTGACATGAGCGCACCTTCCAAGACCATTCGCCGCGCCAAGGCCGGCACCACCGAAGCACCCTGGGTGCGCTGGACGCTGATCGGCATCGCGCTCGCGTTCATGTTCCTGTTCCTCGTGCTGCCGCTGGCCGCCGTGGCCACGGAGGCGCTGCGCAAGGGCCTCTCGGCGTACCTCGACGCGCTGAAGGAGCCCGATGCGTGGAGCGCCATCCGGCTCACGCTCATCACGGCCGCCATCGCGGTGCCGCTGAACCTGGTGTTCGGCGTGGCTGCGGCCTGGGCCGTGGCCAAGTTCGAGTTCCGCGGCAAGGCCTTGCTGACCACGCTGATCGACCTGCCGTTCGCGGTGTCGCCGGTGGTGGCGGGCCTGATCTACGTGCTGGTGTTCGGTGCGCAGGGCTGGATCGGCCCCTGGCTGGCCGAGCACGACATCAAGATCATCTTCGCCGTGCCCGGCATCGTGCTGGCGACCGTGTTCGTGACCTTTCCCTTCATTGCGCGCGAACTCATTCCGCTGATGCAGGCGCAGGGCACCGACGAGGAGCAGGCCGCCATCGTGCTGGGCGCGACCGGCTGGCAGACCTTCTGGCGCGTGACGCTCCCGAACATCAAGTGGGGCCTGCTGTACGGCGTGATCCTGTGCAACGCGCGCGCCATGGGCGAGTTCGGCGCGGTGTCGGTGGTGTCGGGGCACATTCGCGGCCAGACCAACACCATGCCGCTGCATGTGGAAGTGCTCTATAACGAATACCAGTCGGTGGCCGCCTTCGCGGTGGCCTCGCTGCTGGCCATCCTTGCGCTGGTGACGCTGGTGATCAAGTCGGTCATCGAATGGCGGCACGAGCGCGAGATGAAGGCCATTGCGGAACTGCCGCCCGAGCGGCCCACGGCGGCTTGAAAAGCCCCTGGGTGAGGCGACAACCCTCACTCCGACCCTCTCCCCAAGGGGAGAGGGAGTGACCAGAAGAACACACAGGCAGAGATCCATGAGCATCGAAATCCGCAACATCAGCAAGCAGTTCGGCGACTTCCGCGCGCTGCGCGACGTGAACCTCGACGTGGAGTCGGGCGAGCTCGTCGCGCTGCTCGGTCCCTCGGGCTGCGGCAAGACCACGTTGCTGCGCATCATCGCGGGGCTGGAAACGGCCGACGCCGGCAGCATTCTTTTCTCGGGCGAGGACACCACCGACGTGCATGTGCGCGAGCGGCAGGTGGGCTTCGTGTTCCAGCACTACGCGCTGTTCCGCCACATGACCGTGTTCGAGAACGTGGCCTTCGGCCTGCGCGTGAAGCCGCGCAAGGAACGCCCGAGCGACGCGCAGATCAAGGCCAAGGTCACAGACCTGCTCAAGCTGGTGCAGCTCGACTGGCTGGCCGACCGCTACCCGTCGCAACTCTCGGGCGGCCAGCGCCAGCGCATCGCGCTCGCCCGCGCGCTGGCGGTGGAGCCCAAGGTGCTGCTGCTGGACGAGCCCTTCGGCGCGCTCGACGCCAAGGTGCGCAAGGAACTGCGCCGCTGGCTGCGCCGCCTGCACGACGAGCTGCACGTGACCTCCATCTTCGTCACGCACGACCAGGAAGAGGCGCTCGAGGTGGCCGACCGCGTGGTGGTCATCAACAAGGGGCAGATCGAGCAGGTCGGCTCGCCGCAAGAGGTGTGGGACCAGCCGGCCAGCCCCTTCGTCTACGGCTTCCTGGGCGACGTGAACCTGTTCCACGGCCGGGCCGACAACGGCGCCGTGCAGCTCGACGGCATGCGCCTGGACTCGCCCGAGCACAGCGGCGCGCGCGACGCCAAGGCGCGCGCCTACGTGCGCCCGCATGACATCGATGTGACACGCTACGTGCCGGGCGCCTCGGGCATCGTCGCCACGCTTTCGCGCGCGATCGTGGTCGGACCCACCGCGCGGCTGGAACTTGAACCCACCGAATCGAATCCAGATAATCCGGGCTCCGGAACCATCATCGAGGCGCAACTCCCTGCGCAACAGTTCCGTGACCTGGGCTTGAAGGAAGGCGACACCGTCGTCGCCAACCCACGCAAGGCCAGGGTGTTCGTAGAAGAAGATTGGGTGTCTCCTTGATCGATTGGTACTTCGGCGCGCCGCGCCGCGCGCTCGGGCTGATCTGCCTGGCCTGCGTTCTCATGCTGGCCTTCGGGCTCTACCTGCAGCACGTGGTCGGGCTCGAGCCTTGCCCCATGTGCATCGTGCAGCGGTATGCGCTGGTGCTGGTGGCGCTCTTCACCGGGCTGGCCGCCATCTTCCGCACCCGTGCGCTGCAGGTGACCGGCAGCGTGCTGGCGCTGGTGGCGGCCATCGGCGGTGCCTACACGGCCGCCTCGCAGAGCTGGTTGCAGTGGTACCCGCCGGAGGTGGTGTCCTGCGGGCGCGACCTATACGGAATGATCGAGACCTTTCCGCTGAAGCGCGCGCTGCCGATGATCTTCCGCGGCGGCGGCGACTGCTCGAAGATCGACTGGACGCTGTTCGGCCTGACGCTGGCGAACTGGTCGTTCATCGCGTTCGTGGTGCTGTCGCTGATGCTGCTCACGCTGCTGGTGCGCTCGCGCCGGGCCCGCTGAGCTTCAGCGCATCGGGGGCGATGCCCCGCTGATCTCCAAGGCATCGGGCGCAATGCCCCGATGCCGCCCCTGTCTTTAGGGGACCTTCAGGAACCGCCGCTAGGATGAAAGCCGCTGCCGCACCCCGTGCGCGCCAGCGGCGTTTCACTTCATCCTCACTGCATGCAAAACACCCCCAAGCGGCGCTCGCGCAAGCTCGTCTACGGCCTCGTCGCCGTGGTGGCCCTGGGTCTGCTGTCCCTGTTCTGGTTCAGCCCGCCCAAGAAGACCGACTACCTCACCGCCACGGTCCAGCGCACCGACCTCGAGAACGCCGTGCTCGCCACGGGCGTGCTGCAGGCGCTCAAGCAGGTGGAGGTGGGCGCGCAGGTCAGCGGCCAGCTCAAGTCGCTGAAGGTGGTGTTGGGGCAGACCGTGAAAAAGGGCGACTGGCTCGCCGAGATCGACCCCGTCATCTCGCAGAACACGCTCGCGCAGGAGCAGGCCAAGCTGGAGAACCTGCAAGCGCAGAAGCTCGCCAAGGAAGTTCGCGTGAAGCAGGCCCAGCTCACCTGGACCCGCCAGCAGGACATGCTCGCGCAGGACGCCGCGGCACGGCAGGACATGGAAAGCGCCGACGCCGAGCTGCGTGCGCTGCGCGCCGACGCCGTGTCGCTGGAGGCGCAGATCCGCCAGCAGAAGCTGGCCGTGGCCTCGGCGCAGACCAACCTGTCGTACACGCGCATCGTCGCGCCCATCGACGGCGACGTGGTGTCCATCAGCACGCTCGAAGGGCAGACGGTGGTGGCCGCGTTCCAGGTGCCCACGCTGATGAAGCTGGCCGACCTGTCGACCATGACGGTGAAGGCGCAGGTGTCCGAGGCCGACGTGGTGCGCGTCAAGCCCGGGCAGCCGGTGTACTTCACCATCCTGGGCGACCCCGACAAGCGCTACCACGGCACGCTGCGCGCGGTGCAGCCGTCGCCCGAGAAGATCAACAACGCCGTGTTCTTCAACGCGCTGTTCGACGTGCCCAACCCCGACCGCACGCTGCGCGTCGACATGACGGCGCAGGTCGCCATTCTTCTGGGCGAGGCGAAGCAGGCGCTGACCGTGCCGCTCACCGCGCTGGGCGCGCGCGACACGGAAGGCCGCCAGGACGTGCGCGTGCTCAAGGCCGACCAGACGGTGGACACGCGCAAGGTGCGCGTGGGCATCAGCAACAACTTCCAGGCGCAGGTGCTCGAAGGGCTGAAGGAGGGCGACACGGTCATCACGGGCGACCCGTCGGCCGTGGGCGACCGCAATGACAGCGGTGGCGGCGGCAGCGGTAGTGGCGGTGGTGGGGATGGCGGCGGGCCGAAGGGCAAGCGCCCGTGACGGACGCCACGGTGCCCGTGAAGCAACCTCTGCTCGCGCTGCGCGGCATCGGCCGCAGCTTTCCCTCGGGCGAGCAGGAGGTGCAGGTGCTGAAAGACGTCGACCTCGACATCGGCCACGGCGAAATGCTGGCCATCGTGGGGGCCTCGGGCTCGGGCAAGTCGACGCTCATGAACATCCTCGGCTGCCTCGACCGGCCGAGCACCGGCACCTACACCGTGTCGGGCCAGGACGTGGGCACGCTCGACAGCGACGCGCTGGCCGAGCTGCGGCGCGAGCACTTCGGCTTCATCTTCCAGCGCTACCACCTGATGCAGCACCTGACGGCCACCGGCAACGTCGAGGTGCCCGCCGTGTACGCCGGCACCGACGCGCAGGCCCGCGACACGCGCGCGCGGCAGCTGCTCGCGCGCCTGGGCCTGGGCGACCGCACCGAGCACCGGCCCAGCCAGCTCTCGGGCGGCCAGCAGCAGCGCGTGAGCATCGCGCGCGCGCTGATGAACGGCGGCGAGGTCATCCTGGCCGACGAGCCGACCGGCGCCCTCGACCGCAAGAGCGGGCAGGAGGTGATCGGCATCCTGCGCGAGCTGCATGCGCAGGGCCACACGGTGATCATCGTGACGCACGACATGCAGGTGGCGAGCTGCACCGAACGCATCATCGAGATCGCCGATGGCGAGATCGTGGGCGACCGGCCCAATGTGCCGACCGTGGCCGCGCCCGCGCAGGACGGACAAGGCGTGCAAGGCTCGCAAAGCGACGCAGCCGCGCCCGGGGCGATGACCCGCCCCAAGCTCGGCATCGCGCGCTTTAGCACCGGCTGGGCCCGCTTCGCGGAGGCCTTCCGCATGGCCTGGCGCTCGATGATGGCGCACCGCATGCGCACCGCGCTCACCATGCTGGGCATCGTCATCGGCATCACCTCGGTGGTGTCCATCGTGGCCATCGGGGAGGGCGCCAAGCGCTTCGTGCTGTCGGACATCCGGGCCATCGGCACCAACACGCTGGACGTGTACCCGGGCCGCGACTTCGGCGACGACAAGGCGCAGAGCATTCGCACGCTGATACCCGCCGACCTCGACGCCATCGCGGCGCAGCCCTATGTGCACAGCGTGACGCCCGCCACCTCGCGCAGCGTGCGCCTGCGCTACCGCAGCGTGGACATCAACGGCACCGTGAACGGCGTGAGCGACGCCTTCTTCCGGGTGCGCGACATGCAGATGACCAGCGGCGCGGCCTTCACGGCGAGCGACGTGCGCCACCAGTCGCAGGTGGTGGTGATCGACCAGAACACGCGGCGCAAGCTGTTCCCCGAGGGCACCGAGGCGGTCGGCAAGATCATCCTGGTGGGCAACCTGCCTTGCACGGTGATCGGCGTGTCGCAGGACAAGAAGACGGTGTTCGGCGACAACAAGTCGCTCAACATCTGGCTGCCGTACAGCACCGGCGCGAGCCGGCTCTTCGGCCAGCAGCATTTCGACAACATCACCGTGCGCATTCGCGACGACCAGCCGACCAAGGCCGCGGAAGACAGCATCGTGAAGCTGCTGACCCTGCGCCACGGCGGCAAGGACTTCTTCACCTTCAACATGGACAGCATCGTGAAGACGGCCGAGCGCACGAGCCAGTCGCTGACCCTGCTGCTGTCGCTCATCGCGGTCATCTCGCTGGTGGTGGGCGGCATCGGGGTGATGAACATCATGCTGGTGTCGGTCACGGAGCGCACCCGCGAGATCGGCATTCGCATGGCCGTGGGCGCGAGGCAAAGCGACGTGCTGCAGCAGTTCCTCACCGAGGCGGTGCTGGTGTGCCTGGTGGGCGGGTTGATCGGTGTGACGCTGTCGTATGGCATCAGCTTTCTGTTTTCGGTGTTCGTGAAGCAATGGCAAATGATCTTTTCGCTGGGGGCCGTGGTGTCGGCATTTCTGTGCGCGTCGCTGATCGGCGTGCTGTTCGGCTACCTGCCGGCGCGCAATGCGGCGCGGCTGGACCCGATCGAGGCGCTGGCGCGTGAGTAGCGTGAACGGGGTGATCGACGTGAACAGCGTGAAGAGCTCCCGCCTTCTCTCCACGGTGGCCGCGGCGGTGCTGCTGCTGAACGGCTGCACGCTGTTCCAGCCGGAGCAGCGGGTGCAGCGTCCGCTCGACGTTCCGCAGGCCTGGCAGCAAGGTGGCGCGGGGAGCGAGGGAAGCGCATCAACGGTGCTCTCCGCGAACTGGTGGGCGGCGTTCAACGACGCGCAGCTCGACCGGCTCATCGACGACGCACTGCGCACCAACAACGACCTGGCCGCCGCGGGCATTCGCGTGCAACGCGCGCAGCTGCAGGCGGGGCTGGCGAACACGAACCTCACGCCGGCGGTGGCGGGGCAGGCCAGCACTTCGCGCAGCTACGACCTGAAGCGCGGCGGCGTGGCCGGGTCGGCATCGAATTCGCTGCTGAGCCTGAACTACGAGATCGACCTGTGGGGGCGGCTGTCGGCGCAGCGCAGCGCGGCCGACTGGGCGCTGAAGGCGACCGAATCCGACCGCCAGGCCACGGCGCTCGCGCTGGTGGGCACCACGGCCGGCCTTTATTGGCAGACCGGCTACCTCAACCAGCGCATCGCGTTGAGCGAGGCGGGCATGGAAGACGGCCGGCGCATCCTTGCGCTGGTGCGCGTGAAGTACGCGGCGGGCGCGGTGTCGGGGCTGGACGTGGCGCAGGCCGGCCAGAACCTGGCCACGCAGGAGGCGGCACACACGCAGCTGCTGCAGCAGCGCGTGGAGGCGCGCAACGCGCTGGCCATCCTGTTCGACCGGCCACCGGAGCCGATGGCGGTCGAGCCGCCGAGCTTGCCGGACATCGCCTTGCCCGCGATCGACGCCGACGTGCCCGCGAGCTTGCTGGGCCGCCGGCCGGACCTGCGCGCGGCGGAGCAGCGGCTGGGCGCGGCGCTCGCGAACGTCGATGCGACGCGCACCGGGTTCTATCCGGCGCTGAGCCTCACCGGGTCGCTGGGCACTTCGAGCACCGCGTTGGGCGAACTGCTGAAGAACCCGGTGGCGACGCTCGGTGCCGGGCTGGCCTTGCCGTTTCTGCAATGGAACACCGCGCGGCTGAGCGTGGGCGTTTCGCAGACGCAGTACGAGGAGGCGGTGGTGGGCTTTCGGCAGTCGTTGTACACGGCGCTGTCGGAGGTGGAGAACGCGCTGTCGTCACGCACGCAGTTGCGCGCCGAGAGCGAGAAGCTCGCGCTGGCGCTGCAGGAAGCGCAACGCGCGGAGCGCTTGTCGGAGGTGCGCTACCGCGCGGGGGCGACGGCGTTGCAGCCGGTGCTGGATGCGAAGGACCGGCGGCGCACGGCGGAGGTGTCGCTGGCGCTGAATCGGTTGAATCAGCTGAATGCGACGATGACGCTTTACAAGGCGTTGGGTGGGGCGGCTGTGGGGGCGTCAGGCTGAATTTGGGCGCGTGCTTTTCCGGAGGCACCACCCTCACCCTAGCCCTCTCCCGCGAGCGGGAGAGGGGACAACGCGGCGGCATCGGCGCCTGTTCTCCGACTCCCCGGTATTGCTCCCTCTCCCGCTCGCGGGAGAGGGCTGGGGTGAGGGCAGCAGCCTCAACCTTCCACACTGCCGTCCGCACCGACCCCCAAAAATCAATCCTGAAACGGCGCCTTCTTCGCCAGCTTGCGAACCACCAGCCCCGGCAGCCGCAGCACGAACTCCACCATCAGCCGCGCGTGCATCCACGTCAGCAGCACGTTGTCTCGCCCATAGCGGAAGTGCGACACGCCGCCTTCCTCCGCCGTCAGGTATTTCACCGGCGCATCGATGTTCACCGGCTTCACGCCGCGCCAGGCCAGCCGCACCACCGCTTCAGTGTCGAAGTCGAAGCGCCGCATCCACGGCTGGCGCTGCATCACGGCAATCAGGTCGGCCACCGGGTACACGCGAAAGCCGTAGAGCGAATCGCCGACGCCGGCGAACAGGGTCTCCAGCTGGGTCCATCCGTTCGACACGCGCCGCCCGCGCACGCGCAGCAGCGGCGCGCTGGCGTCGAACACCGGGCGGCCGAGCACCATGGTCTCGGGCCGCGCCAGCGAGGCGTTCATGAATTCGGGAATCAGGTCAGCCGGGTGCTGGCCGTCGGAGTCCATGGTCAGCGCATGCGTGAACCCGGCATCCTTGGCGGCGCGCAGGCCGTGCAGCACGGCCGAGCCCTTGCCCTGGTTCTGCGGCAGCACCCACACGCGCAGGCCCGGGTCGCCGGCGGCCAGTTGCTGCAGCCGCTCGCCGGTGCCATCGTCGCTGCCGTCGACCACCACCCACACGGGGTTCCATTGCGCGCGCGCGGCGGCAACGGTCGAGAACAGGCGTTCGCCCGTGTTGTAGCTGGGGATCAGGACAAGGTGTGTGCGCGAGGCGTCTGGCATTCGGGAGACGCGTCTGTAGCGCGCTGTTCGAGGTTTTGGCGAAAGTACTGTTCCAGGTCGGCCTGCAGCACGTCGCTGTCCTGCGTGGGCGCGAAGCGCTTGCCCAGCCGCAGCGTGAACACGATGGGCAGCGGCGGCACGCGCCACAGCGGCCAGCCCTTGCCGAGGTAGGGCGAGTCGGTGTCGATGAACACGGTCTGGATGGGCGCCTGCGCCAGCTTGGCGATCAGCGTGGTGCCGGGGCGAAACGGGTTGAGCGGCGGCGTCACGGTGCGCGTGCCTTCAGGAAAAACCACCAGCTGCCCGCCGTTGCGCAGGTCGTTCACTGCCAGTCGCACCATGGTGCGCGCCGACTTGTTGCTGATGTAGCGCGCCAGCCGGGCGCCGGCGCCGAGAAAGATGTTGCCCATCAGGTCGGCCTTCATGATGCAGGCGCTGCGCGGCAGCCGCGCCACCAGCAGCAGGGCGTCGAGCATGGTCGGGTGGTTGGCCACGAAGATCACGCCGGGCTCCTTGCGCATCGGGTCGAGGCACGAGGCGTCGATGCGCATCATGCCGGTCACCGAGGCCAGCCACCAGAACATGCGGTAGGCAAAGGCGATGGTGGTGCGCCCCAGCGCGCGCGCCGGCGCCACCGGCATCACGGGGTAGAGCAGCATGGCGACCACGTTCCACACCAGGGAGATGAGGCCCAGGAACAGCAGCAGCGCGTAGAGCATCAACGCGAGCGGAATCGACGTGAGGATCGACGTGATGAAGCGCAGCACGCGAATCATTGGATCAGGCAATCGGACTGCACACGGTCGGACAACGACCGCTCAGGCCCGCAGCTGACCGGCCGCCACCGTGTGGGCCTCGATCTCGACCAGCAGGTCGGCGCGGCAGATGTCCGCCTCGAGGTACACCGCATGGCGCGCCATGGGAGCGTCGGCGCCCAGCGTGTCTTCGAGCACGCTGCGCACGGCCTCGGTGTCCGACGGGTGCCGCACGTAGACCACGCAGTCGAGCTCGGCCAGGGCGAACTTCGCCGTGCCGCGCGCGTTGGCGGCATCGACCACCGCCTGCAGGTTGCGCAGCGTTTCGCGGGTTTGCTCCAGCACGTCGCCGTGGTGCACGGTTTCGTGGCCGACGATGCTCGCCGTGCCCGAGATGAACAGGGCGATGTTGCCGTCGCCGATGTCCGCCAGCGCGGCGCGCGAAAAGGTCGGCGAGCGCGGGCCGTAGGTTTCGGGGTAGCGGTAGGCCGAGACCTGGCGCGGATTTTCCAGCGGCAGCGGCGCCTGCTGGCCGGCCAGGAAGCGGATCGACAGCGAGCCCTGGTGAATGCCCAGGGCGCAGGCTGCGGGGGCGCCTTCGAAGGCGGCGCGGCCGGCTTCCAGGAAGGCCTCTTGCCGGCCCAGGTTGAACTGGCGGTAGCGCTCCAGCCCGCCGCCGTCGGCGTTGATCTGCGGCAGGTAGTTCCAGATGCGCTGCAGGTGCGGCGCGCCGGCCTGGTCCAGCGTCTTGAACAGGTCGCGGTAGGCGCGGTGCGCCAGCTCGGCCAGGCCCTGCTGCTCGGCCGCTTCGTTCAGGTCGATGGCGCCCAGCAGCCAGTGGCCGTCGGTGCGCCAGCGCGCGATGCCGGTGGTGCCCGACTCGATGTGCGGGCCGCTCACGTGCCACACGTCGGCCATGGCGCCTTGCGTGGACAGCACGCGGGCGTTCACGGTCGGCATCCAGGCCACGCCGTGCGGCGTGCCGTAGCCCAGGGCCGCGAAGGGCGCCTTGCCGTGGGTGGCCAGCGCGAGGCTGTCCGGCAACGAAAGGCGCTCGACGCGCAGATGGGAAGAGAGTTGGGAGGAGTTGGGGTCCTGAGCTCGCACTGTCACCTGGCCTCTGGGATGGGTTCTGGTTTGATGGCGGTATAGGCGGAAAACACGCCGAGGCTGGCATGGCGCTGCACGTCGCGAAAGCCCGCGGCGGCCAGCGCCTGCATCACCCGCTCGGGCGGAATGCAGGCCTCGATGGTGTCCCAGTAATAGCGCCACAGTTCCGAGGTGTTGCGCTGGCGCCCGACCACGCGGGCAATCAGCGGCACCACGGCACGCATGTAGCCCTTGAGCAGCGCCGTTGCGACGCGGCCTTCGGGCTTGGTGATTTCCAGCACCGCCACGCGCCCGCCGGGACGCAGCACGCGGTGGAATTCGCTGAAGGCGGCCGCGACGTCGCTGATGTGGCGCATGGCGTAGCCCATGCTCACGAAGTCGCAGCTGGCGTCGGGACGGGGCAGGTTTTCGGCCACGCCGCGCAGCAGCTCGACGCCGGGCAGCTTGACCTGGCTCATCATGCCGGCGCTGGGGTCGACGCCCACGAGCTGGCCGGTGGAGCCGATGAGCTTGAGCGCCTCGCGTGCGACGAGCCCGGTGCCGATGCCCACGTCCAGCACCTGGGCGCCTGGCGTCAGGCCGGCCTGGCGCAGCGCCGCGCGGCGGTACGAGGGGCCGGTGCCGAAGGCCAGCACGCTCTCGATGCGGTCGTAGTCGGCGGCGGTGCTGTCGAAGATGCGCAGCAGGAACGCCTGGTGCTCCGCCTCGGTCTTGTAGTACAGCGGCAGTGGAGCGTGGGGCGGCAGGGTCTCGGAATTCCCTGGCGCTACGGAAGGCGATGGCGTCATCGAACGATTATCACCAAAAGGCCCGAGCCGAAATCCCGGGTCCGCCCGGGCGTTGTGCGCGCCGGACAGTAAACTCGGCGCTTGCTTTGAAAACACAAGACAGCGAGATAGAAAGCCATGGCCGGACACAGCAAGTGGGCAAATATTCAGCACCGGAAGGGCCGCCAGGACGAGAAGCGCGGCAAGCTCTGGACCCGCGCCATCCGCGAAATCACCGTGGCCGCCCGCGCCGGCGGCGCTGACCTGGGTTCCAACCCCCGGCTGCGGCTGGCGGTCGAAAAGGCCAAGGCGGTGAACCTGCCGATCGACACCATCAAGCGCAACATCGACAAGGCCACGGGCAACCTCGAAGGCGTCAACTACGAAGAAATTCGTTACGAAGGGTATGGCATCGGCGGCGCGGCGATCATCGTCGACACCATGACCGACAACCGCGTGCGCACCGTGGCCGAAGTGCGCCACGCCTTCTCCAAGCACGGCGGCAACATGGGCACCGAAGGCTCGGTGGCCTTCCAGTTCAAGCACTGCGGCCAGATCATCTTCGCGCCGGGCACCAGCGAAGACAAGGTGATGGAAGTGGCGCTGGAAGCGGGCGCCGAAGACGTGGTCACCGACGACGACGGCGCCATCGAGGTGATCACCGCCGTGGCCGACTTCGAGGCCGTGAAGAACGCGCTGGAGGCCGCCGGCCTGAAGCCCGACGCCGCCGAAGTGACCATGCGCGCGGAAAACACCGTCGACGTGACCGGCGAAGACGCCGCAAGAATGCAGAAGCTGCTCGACGTGCTCGAGGACCTGGACGATGTGCAGGACGTGTTCCACAACGCGTCGCTGTCCGAGTGATCGAGTCGGCACCCGTGATTGTTTTGAATCTCAGAGAGAAATGAAGGCCCGCGAATGAAGGTACTGGTAATTGGAGGAGGGGGCCGTGAACACGCTCTGGCGTGGCGTCTGTCGCAGGCCACGCGGGTGAGCCGCGTGTACGTGGCGCCCGGCAACGGCGGCACCGCCACCGACACGCGCTACGACTGCATCGACATCACCGAGCCCGCCGCGCTGCGCGAGTGGGCCATCAAGGAAAAGATCGCGCTGACCGTGGTCGGCCCCGAGGCGCCGCTGGCGGCGGGCGTGGTGGACGAGTTTCGTGCGCACGGCCTGCGCATCTTCGGCCCGACGCAGGCGGCCGCGCAGCTCGAGAGCTCCAAGGCGTTTTCCAAGGCGTTCATGAAGCGCCACAAGATCCCGACGGCCGAGTACGAGGCCTTCACCGACGCCGCCGCGGCGCACGCGTACATCGACGCCAAGGGCGCGCCCATCGTCGTCAAGGCCGACGGCCTGGCTGCCGGCAAGGGCGTGGTGGTTGCCATGACCGCGCAGGAAGCGCACGAGGCGGTCGACTTCATGCTGGTCGACAACAAGTTCGGCGTGTCGCACAACGAGGGCGGTGCGCGTGTCGTCATCGAAGAGTTCCTGCAGGGCGAGGAAGCCAGCTTCATCGTGCTGTGCGACGGCAAGAACGTGACCGCCCTGGCCACCAGCCAGGACCACAAGCGCCTGCTCGACAACGACGAAGGCCCCAACACCGGCGGCATGGGCGCGTATTCGCCCGCGCCGGTGGTCACCGCCGAGGTGCATGCGCGCGCGATGCGCGAAATCATCCTTCCGACCATCCGCGGCATGGAGAAGGACGGCATTCCGTACACCGGCTTCCTGTACGCCGGCCTGATGATCGACGCGGCCGGCCACCCGAAGACGCTGGAGTTCAACTGCCGCATGGGCGACCCCGAGACGCAGCCGATCATGATGCGCCTGAAGTCCGACCTGTTCGAGGTGTTCTGGCACGCCACCGACGGCACGCTCGACCAGGTCGAGCTGCAGTGGGACCGCCGCGTGGCGCTGGGCGTGGTCATGGCCGCGCATGGCTACCCGCTCTCGCCGCGCAAGGGCGACCGCATCACCGGCATTCCGGCCGAGACGCCCGACGCGGTGGTGTTCCATGCCGGCACCACGCTGGAAAACGGCGAGCTCAAGACCAGCGGCGGCCGCGTGCTTTGCGTGACCGTGCTGGCCGACAGCGTGAAGCTCGCGCAGCAGCGTGTGTACGAGGTGGCGGCGCGCGTCAATTTCGACGGCGCGCAGTACCGCAAGGACATCGGATTCCGCGCGCTCCACGCGCGCAACACCCCCAGCGCCTGATGCAGCACACCGACCCGGCCGCTGTCGGCGACTACCTGCGCGGACTGCAGCAGTCGATCGTCGCGGCGGTCGAGCAGGCCGATGGCGGCACCTGCGTTCGCGATGCCTGGCAGAAGGCGCCGGGCGAGCCGCTGCAAGGCCAGGGGCTCACCTGCATCCTCGAAGGCGGCGAACTCTTCGAGCGCGCGGGGTGCGGCTTCTCGCAGGTGCGCGGCCCGAGGCTGCCGCCTTCGGCCACGCAGAACCGGCCCGAGCTGTCGGGCGCGCCCTTCGAGGCGATGGGCGTGTCGCTGGTGTTCCACCCGCGCAACCCTTACGTGCCCATCGTTCACATGAACGTGCGCATGCTCGCCGCATTGCCCGACGGTGGCGAGCCGGTCTGCTGGTTCGGCGGCGGCATGGACCTCACGCCTTGCTACGGCTTCGAGGAAGACGCGGTGCACTTCCACACGGCTTGCCGCGACGCGCTCGCGCCGTTCGGAGAAGACAAGTACCCGCGCTTCAAGACATGGTGCGACGAGTATTTCTTCTTGAAGCACCGCAACGAGCAACGCGGCGTGGGTGGCATCTTCTTCGACGACTTTTCCGAAGGCGGCTTCGACAACGGCTTCGCGCTGATGCGCTCGGTGGGCGACGGCTTTCTGCCGGCGTACCTGCCGCTCGTTGAACGTCGGCGCGACATGGCCTACACCGAGCGGGAGCGCAACTTCCAGCTCTACCGCCGCGGCCGCTACGTCGAGTTCAACCTGGTGTGGGACCGCGGCACGCACTTCGGGCTGCAGTCCGGCGGGCGCACCGAATCGATCCTGCTGTCGATGCCGCCGCTGGCGAGCTGGGCCTACCAGCAACAGCCCGAGGCGGGCAGCCCCGAAGCCGCGCTGTACAGCGACTTCATCGTGCGGCGCGACTGGCTGTGAACGCTTCCGGCAAGGCTGCGCGCATCGGTGTTTTCGGTGGTGCGTTCGACCCACCGCACAACGCCCATGTGGCGTTGGCCGAGGCCGCGTTGGCGCAGCTCGACCTGGCCGAGCTGCACGTCATTCCCACGGGGCAGGCCTGGCACAAGAGCCGCACGCTCACACCGAAGGAAGACCGCCTCGCGATGACGCGGCTGGCGTTCGCCGGGCTCCAGGGCACCGTCGTGGTCGATAGCCGCGAAGTGTTGCGCGACGGCCCCACCTATACGCTCGACACCCTGCACGAACTGCAGCGCGAACAGCCCGGCGCACAGCTCGTGTTGATCATGGGCGCCGACCAGGCAACGGCCCTGCCGAGCTGGCACGGCTGGCAGGATATACTCCGCACTGCTATCGTTTCTGTAGCGTATCGCGCACTATCGACGGGCGACACTGCTCGTTTTGATCCGAAAATGCTGCCCGGCCTCCCGGCGGGCGCGCGTTTCGAGGCGCTCGAATTGCCACTCATGGACACCAGCGCCACCGAAGTTCGGCGGCGCGCGGCACTGGGCGTGGACATTTCCTCGCTGGTTCCGCCCTCCGTTGCACGCTATATTGACCAACACCACCTCTACCGCTCTGCCTGATGACCACTGAAGCCGCCGCCAAGAAAGACACCCAGAAACTCCAGCGAGCCATCATCGATGGTCTCGAAGACGTCAAGGCGCAGGACATCCAGGTATTCGACACAGAACATCTGTCGCCGCTGTTCGAGCGCGTGATCGTGGCGTCGGGCACCTCCAACCGCCAGACCAAGGCGCTGGCCGCCAGCGTGCGTGACGCGGTGCGCGAAGCCGGTTTCGGCAAGCCACGCATCGAGGGCGAGGAAAACGGCGAGTGGATCATCGTGGACTGCGGCGCCGCCGTGGCGCACATCATGCAGCCCGCCATCCGCCAGTACTACCACCTGGAAGAGATCTGGGGCGACAAGCCGGTGCGCGCCAAGCTCGGCGCCGCCAAGCCGGCCGCGTCGACCAGTTCGTCGGTGGCCGACGAGCCCACGGGCAAGAAGAAGCCCGCCGCCAAGGAACCGACGCTGCGCCGCTCGAGCGCCGCCAAGACCGCCATCCGCGCGGCGGAGCAAGAAGCCAAGGCCGCCAAGGCACCGGCCCGCAAGCTGACTTCCAAGACGGCCGGCAATACGGCCGCCAAGACCGCAGCCAGGAAGGCGCCCGCCCGCAAGACGGGCACCACCGCGCGCGTGCCCGTCAAGGTGGTGGGCAAGCCCGCCGCCAAGAAGGTTGCTGCCAAGTCCGCGGCCTCCAAGCCGGCGGCAGCCCGGCCCGCGGCAGCCAAGAAGGCGCCTGCCAAGAAGGCACCCGCCCGCCGCGCATGAAGCTCCTGGTGGTCGCCGTCGGGCAGCGCATGCCCGATTGGGCGCAGACCGCCTGGGACGACTACGCCAAGCGCTTCCCGCCCGAGCTCAAGCTCGAGCTGCGCGCCGTCAAGACGGAGCCGCGCGGCTCCAAGACCCTGGAAACGCTGTACGCGGCCGAGCGTGAACGCATCGAGGGCGCCATTGCGCGCGGCATGCGCATCGTGGCGCTCGACGAGCGCGGCACGGCGCTGACCACCAAGGCGCTCGCCTCGCGGCTGCAGACCTGGCAAGGCGAGGGTGACGACGTCGCCCTGGTCATCGGCGGCCCCGACGGCCTCGACCCGGCCTTCAAGGCCGCGGCGCACGAGCGCATCCGCCTGTCCGACCTGACGCTGCCGCACGCGATGGCGCGGGTGCTGCTGGTGGAGCAGCTGTACCGGGCATGGTCGGTCAACGCGGGTCATCCTTACCACCGCGAATGACAGGCGCCGACGGGCAGGCTGCGTGGCTGGAGGAAAAGGGGCACGCGCTTTTGTCGACGTTGCATCCGGCGTTGTTGCCACCCGATCTGCTCGACGAGACGTCGCAATCGCTCGACCGCTGGCTCGGCCAGTCCGCAGGCAGCCGCAACCTGCTCGCCCATCCGCAATGCCTGGCAATGGCGGCCTGGCTGAACACCCGATTGACCGCCCTGGGCCTGCTCGACACGGCTTCGGTCGCGGTGCAGTGCACCTTGTTCGACAAGACGGCCGACAAGAACTGGCTCGTCGCGCTGCACCAGGACACCTCGATTCCCGCGTCGGCCAATGGCATGGCGAGCGTGTTGAAAGAAGGCGAGCCCTATGTGCAGCCGCCGGTCGACGTGCTGCAATCGCTGCTGGCCGTGCGCGTGCACCTCGACGATTGCGGGGCCGATGCCGGTCCCTTGCGCGTCGTGCCAGGCAGCCATCGCGCGGGGCGCCTGGACGCTGACGCGGCGCAGGCCCTGCGCAGCGCGCATGGCGAAACCATCTGCACTGCCGCACGCGGCGACGCCTTGCTGATGCGCCCCTTGCTGCTGCACGCATCGTCGCGCGCCCGGTCGCCTGCGCGGCGGCGCGTGCTTCACTTTCTATTCGGACCCGAACGCCTGCCGCACGGCCTGGTCTGGAACCGCACAGTGGCCGGCAGCCCGCCGCCGCACCAGGAGAACTGAACCTTGCCGGACTTCATCTACCTCGCCTCGCAAAGCCCGCGCCGCGCCCAGCTGCTCGGCCAACTCGGCGTTCGCCATGCGCTGCTGCTGGCCGATGCCAGCGAAGACGCCGAATCGCTCGAAGCCGTGCTGCCCAACGAGGCGCCCGCCACCTACGTGCAGCGCGTGACCGCGCTCAAGCTCGACGCCGCCGTGGCGCGCCTGCACCGCCGCGGCCTGGCCAAGGCGCCGGTGCTTTGCGCCGACACCACGGTGGCGCTGGGCCGCACCATTCTCGGCAAGCCCGAGGACGAGCAGGACGCGGCGCGCATGCTGCTGCTGCTCTCAGGCGCCACGCACCGCGTGCTGACCGCGGTGGCGCTGCAGCACGGCGCGCAGCGTTTCGCGGCGCTCAGCGTCTCGCGCGTGCGCTTCGCCAAGATCACCGACGCGCAGGTCGCGCGCTACGCGCACAGCGGCGAGCCGCTGGGCAAGGCCGGGGCCTATGCGATCCAGGGCGCCGCGGCCGCCTTCATCGAGCACATCAGCGGGTCCTATTCGGGCATCATGGGCCTTCCCATGTTCGAGACCGCAGAGCTGCTTCGAGGCGCCGGTTTTACTACCTAAGAATTCCATGCAAGACATCCTGATCAACTGGTCCCCGCAGGAGACCCGTGTGGCGCTGGTCGAGCACGGCGCGGTGCAAGAGCTGCACGTCGAGCGCACGCTCGAGCGCGGGTTGGTCGGCAACATCTACCTGGGCAAGGTGTCGCGCGTGCTGCCGGGCATGCAGTCGGCCTTCATCGACATCGGCCTGGAGCGCACCGCCTTCCTGCACGTGGCCGACATCGTCGCGCCGTTCACGCCGGGCTCGCGCCCGAGCGCGCCCGCGCCCGAGCGCGACCACCGCAACGGCGGACCCATGGTGCCGATCGAGAAGCAGGTGTTCGAAGGCCAGTCGCTGCTGGTGCAGGTCATCAAGGACCCCATCGGCACCAAGGGCGCGCGGCTGTCCACGCAGATCAGCATCGCCGGCCGGCTGCTGGTGTTCCTGCCGCAGGACAACCACATCGGCGTGTCGCAGAAGATTCCGTCGGACCAGCGCGAGTCGCTGCGCACCCGCATGCTGGCGCTGATCGAGGCCGCGGCGGCGGCCGACAGCGGCGGCGTGGTGCCGGCCAACACCGGCGGCTTCATCCTGCGCACCAACGGCGAAGACTCCAGCGACCCCGAGCTGGCCGAAGACATCGGCTACCTGCGCAAGACCTGGTCGCGCATTCGCGACGCCTCCATGCGCATGCCCGCGATGTCGCTGCTGCACCAGGACTTGAGCCTGCTGCAGCGCGTGCTGCGCGACATGACCAGCGAAGACACGCAGACCATCCGCATCGACTCGCGCGAGCAGTTCGAGGTGCTGCTGAAGTTCGGTCTCGAATTCATGCCGAAGGCCGCGGGCAAGCTGCAGCACTACAAGGGCGAGCGGCCGATCTTCGACTTGTATTCGGTCGACGAGGAAATCGCCAAGGCGCTGGGACGGCGCGTGGAGCTCAAGTCGGGCGGCTACCTCGTGGTCGACCAGACCGAGGCGCTGACTACCGTCGACGTGAACACCGGCGGCTTCGTCGGCGCGCGCAATTTCGACGACACCATCTTCAAGACCAACCTCGAGGCGGCGCAGGCCATAGCACGGCAGCTGCGCCTGCGCAACCTGGGCGGAATCATCATCGTCGACTTCATCGACATGGCGCGCGACGACCACCGCGAGCAGGTGCTGGGCGAGTTCCGCAAGCAGCTCGCGCGTGACCGCGTGAAGACCACGGCGGGCGGTTTCTCGCAGCTCGGGCTGGTCGAGATGACGCGCAAGCGCACCCGCGAATCGCTGGCCCACATGCTGTGCGAGCCCTGCGTGGCCTGCAGCGGGCAGGGCATCGTGAAGACCGCGCGCAGCGTGGCCTACGACGTCATGCGCGAGATCTTGCGCGAGGCCCGGCAGTTCACGCCGCGCGAGTTCCGCATCGTGTCGTCGCCGCAGGTGATCGAGCTGTTCCTCGACGAGGAAAGCCAGCACCTGGCGGGGTTGAGCGACTTCATCGGGAAGCCGATTTCGCTGCAGTCCGAGCCCGCGATCGGGCAGGGACAGTACGACATCGTGCTGCTGTAGCCCTAGAGCGTCGGGTCCTGCCCCGGCGTGGCGCTGCGCACCGCCAGCGTCTGCAGCCGCGCATAGAGCCCGTCCAGCGCCATCAGCTGCTCGTGGCTGCCTTGCTCCGCGATGCGGCCTTGCTCCATCACGATGATGCGGTCGGCGTGCTGGATGGTCGACAGGCGGTGGGCGACGATCAGCGTGGTGCGGTTCTGCATCAGGCGCTGCAGGGCGTCCTGCACCAGCCGCTCGGACTCGGTGTCCAGCGCCGAGGTGGCCTCGTCGAGCAGCAGCACCGGCGCGTTCTTGTACAGCGCGCGCGCAATGGCCAGGCGCTGGCGCTGGCCGCCCGACAGCTGCGTGGCGTTGTGGCCCAGCACGGTGTCGATGCCCTGGGGCAGGCTCGCGACGTGCGAACTCAGGTTGGCGGCGGCAATGCATTGCAGCACGCGCTCGCGGTCGATTTCCGAGCCCAGCGCCACGTTGGCGGCCAGCGTCTCGTTGAGCATCACCACGTCCTGGCTCACCATGGCGAACTGCGCGCGCAGGCTCTTGAGCTCCCACTCGCTGGTGTCGTGGCCGTCGAGCAGCACCTGGCCGCCGCTGGGCTGCACGAAGCGCGGCAGCAGGTTGACCAGCGTGGTCTTGCCCGAGCCCGATGGGCCGACGAAGGCCACGACCTGGCCGGGCTCGATGGTGAGGTTGACGCCGTCGAGCGCGCGCTGCTCGTCGGCGCCGCGGTAGTTGACCTGCACGTTGCGCAGCTCGATGCGGCCTTGGGCGTGCGCGAGCGCGAAGCTGCCCTGCGACTCGGGCGCCACTTCGTCGATCAGCACCAGCCCGCGTTCCAGCGCGGCCAGGCCGCGCGTGATGGGGGCCGCCATGTCGGCCAGCCGGCGGATCGGCGCGATCAGCATCAGCATGGCCGTGATGTACGCGACGAAGCCACCCACGGTCAGGCCCTGTTCGCCGCTTTGCCACAGCGCGATCATCACCACCACCGACAACGCCAGCGACGCCATCATCTGCGTGAGCGGCGTGGTGGCGGCCTGCGCGATGGTCGACTTCACGGCCAGCCGGTTGAGGCGCTGGCTCAGCTGCTCGAAGCGCTGGCCCTGCGCGGCTTCGGCGCCGTGCAGGCGAACCACGCGGTGCGCGAGCACGTTTTCCTCGACCACGTAGGCCAGCTCGTCGGTGGCCTGCTGGCCCTGCTGCGTGAGGCGGTACAGGCGCTTGGAGAACACCTTCATGATCCACGAGATGCTGGGCACCAGGAAGGCGACGATGAGCGTGAGCTTCCAGTTCAGGTAGACGAGGTAGGCGAGCAGCGCGATCAGCGTGAAGCCGTCGCGCGTGAGCCCGAGCAGCGCCTGCACCAGCAGCATGGCGCCAGTCTGCACCTCGTAGACCACGGTGTTGGAGAGCGCGCTGGCCGACTGCCGCGTGAACAGCGCCAGCTCGGCGCCCATCAGCCGTTCGAACAGCACGCGACGCAGCCGCTGCATGCCTTCATTGGCAATGCGCGACAGCGCATATTGAGAGATGAACTGCGCCAGGCCGCGCACCGCGAACAGCAGCAGCACGGCGGCCGGCACGATCCACAGGGCGAGCTGGCCGCGGTTGAAGCCGCGGTCGAGCAGCGGCTTGAGCAAGGCGGCCATCAGGGGTTCGGTGATGGCGGCCAGCAGGGCACCGGTCAGGCCCGCGGCCCACCACTGGCGGGAGCCGCCGAACCATGTCATGAGTCGCGCCAGACGGCGCATCAGGGGAGGGCGGGCGTTCTCGCTGCCGGGGGATGCTTGCATGGCGGCGGATTCTACGGGGGGCCTTTTCAGCGGCCGTCCCTAGGTGCATTCAGGGGCTTGTGTAGGACCGTATCGCCGGATAAACGTTTTGTGACGGCGCCTGCGGGGCAGTGTGTAACATGTGGCCCGTCACGCCGGTAAGAAACTTTTTCGCCGGAAACCTCTCCGAACCGCATGAACAAGCCGTTGCCAACTCCAATTCCAACTCCTTCTTCATCGCTATTTGCACGCCGCACGCTCATTGCGGCCCTTGCTGCCACTCCCATGCTTCCTGCACTGGCCCAGTTCCGGGTCGAGGTGTCGGGCGTCGGGCTCACGCAGTTGCCAATCGCGCTCGTTCCTTTCAAGGGACAGGAAAGCTCGCCCCAGAAGATCTCGGACATCGTCCAGGCCGACCTGGAACGCAGCGGCCAGTTCCGCGGTGTCGACGCTTCGGGCCAGGCACTGGACGAGGCCTCGCGCCCCGACCTGTCGCTGTGGCGCCAGCGCACCGCCGACTCGCTCGTGGTGGGCAGCGTCAGCAAGCTGGCCGACGGCCGCTTCGACGTGCGCTTTCGCCTGTGGGACGTGGTGAAGGGGCAAGACCTCGGGGGGCAGAGCTACACGGTGCCGCAAGGCGACCTGCGCCTGGCATCGCACCGCATCGCCGACTACGTCTACGAGAAACTGACCGGCGAGAAGGGCATCTTCTCGACGCGCATCGCCTACGTCACCAAGGGTGGCAGCCGCTACTCGCTGTGGGTGGCCGATGCCGACGGCGAGAACGCACAGGCCGCGCTGGCCAGCCCCGAGCCGATCATCTCGCCCTGCTGGTCGTCCAACGGTCAGCAGCTGGCGTACGTGTCCTTCGAGTCGCGCAAGCCGGTCGTGTACGTGCACAACGTGGCCAGCGGCCAGCGCCGCCTGCTCGCGAATTTCAAGGGCTCGAACAGCGCGCCGGCCTGGGCGCCCGATGGCAACTCGCTGGCGGTCACGCTCAGCCGCGACGGCGGCTCGCAGCTGTTCACCATTCCGGCCAGCGGTGGCGAACCGCGCCGCCTGACGCAAAGCTCCAGCATCGACACCGAACCGGTCTACTCGGCCGACGGCGGCACCATCTATTTCGTGAGCGATCGCGGCGGTGCGCCGCAGATCTACAAGATGAGTTCCAGCGGCGGCAACCCGACGCGCGTGACCTTCAGCGGCACCTACAACATCTCTCCGTCTGTCAGCGGCGATGGCCGGTGGTTGGCCTACATCTCGCGTGTGGGCGGTGCCTTCAAACTCCACGTGATGGAGTTGGCCACCGGCACCGTGAATGCCATCACGGACACGAGCGCCGACGAAAGTCCAAGTTTTGCACCGAACAGCAAGTTGATCGTCTACGCCACGCAGCTGCAAGGCCGTGAAGCGCTGATGACCACCACGCTGGATGGAAAAATAAAGGCCCGGCTGGCAGGACAGGCGGGAGACATAAGAGAACCGGACTGGGGTCCGTTTCAAAAGCAATGACTAAGGTTTATTTGAGGAGTTCGAAATGTTGAAACGCACTATTTATTCGCTGGCCATCGTGGCCCTCATCGCTGGTTGCTCGTCGGGCACGAAGCTCAACGACACGCCGGTGACCGACCGCTCCGGCGCCGGTGGTTCGCAAGGTGGCGCAAGCACCGTGGCGCCCGTCACCATCGATCCGAACGCGGGCACCGCGCAAGGTCCGGTGAATGTCGCGCGCGTCATCTACTTCGACTACGACAGCTACACCGTCAAGCCCGAATTCCAGTCGGCCATCGACGGGCATGCCCGTTTCCTGAAGGCCAACCCGCAACGCCGCATCTCCATCGAAGGTCACACCGACGAACGCGGCGGCCGCGAGTACAACCTGGCACTCGGCCAGAAGCGCTCCGAAGCCGTGCGCCGCGCACTGACCCTGCTGGGCGTGAGCGACAACCAGATCGAAGCCGTGAGCTTCGGCAAGGAAAAGCCGGCCGCTACGGGCTCGGGTGAAGAAGTCTGGGCGCAGAACCGCCGCGCCGAAATCACGTACCGCCGGTGATGCCCCGCGCCGTGTTGCGAGGCGCGGCGCTGGCCGCGGCCTTGCTTTGCGTCTCCCTGGGGTCGCAGGCCGCTCTGTTCGAGGATGACGAAGCCCGCAAGGCCATCCTCGACCTGCGCCAGCGTGTCGAGGCCATGCGCCAGCAGACCGACCAGCGGCTGACCGACGAAAACGGCCAGCTGCGTCGCAGCCTGCTCGACCTGCAGAACCAGATCGAGCAGATGCGAGGCGACCTGGCACGCATGACCGGCCAGAACGAGCAGCTCACGCGCACGCTGAGCGACATGCAGTCGCGCCAGACCAGCCTCGACGACAAGCTCAAGCAGAGCGAGCCGTCGAAGGTGTCCGTGGACGGCCGCGAGTTCAACGCCGACCCGAAGGAAAAGGCCGACTTCGAAGCCGCGCTCGGCGTGTTTCGCGCGGGCCAGTTCGCCCAGGCGCAAACCGCCTTCGCCGACTTCGTCAAGCGCTACCCGCAAAGCGGCTACAACGCCTCGGCGTTGTTCTGGCTCGGCAATGCGCAGTACGCCACGCGCAACTACAACGAGGCCATCGCGAACTTCCGTTCCATGCTCTCGCTCGCGCCCGACCACGCCAAGGCACCCGAGGCCGTGCTGTCGATCGCGAACTGCCAGATCGAGCTGAAGGACACGCGCGCCGCGCGCCGCACGCTGGAAGACCTGACCAAGGCCTACCCGCAGTCCGAAGCCGCGCAGGCCGGCCGCGAGCGTCTCTCGCGCCTGCGCTGATGCCGGCGGAGCTTTCCGCTTGAGCGCCGTCATCGCTGCCGCACTCACTCCTCCTGCCGCCGCGGATGTCTTCACGGACATCGCGGCGCCCGACTTTGCGCGCCGCTTCGGCGGGCTGGAACGCCTGTACGGCGTGGCGGGTGCCGCGCGCATCCGCAACGCGCACGTGCTGGTCGTGGGTATCGGCGGGGTGGGGTCGTGGGCGGTCGAGGCGCTGGCGCGCAGCGGGGTGGGGCGGCTGACGATGATCGATCTCGACCATGTGTCGGAGTCGAACATCAACCGCCAGATCCACGCGCTGGAGGCCACCGTGGGGCAAGCCAAGGTCGATGCCATGCGTGACCGCATCGCGCAGATCAACCCCGAGTGCAAGGTGCACGCCATCGACGAGTTCGTCGAGCCCGGCAACTGGACGGCATTGCTCGAGGCGGCGCAGGCCGCCAACGGGCCGGCCACGGCGGTCATCGATGCCTGCGACCAGGTGAAGGCCAAGCTGACCATGGCGGCCTGGGCACGGGCAACGCGAACGGCGTTCGTGACCGTGGGAGCGGCGGGTGGCAAGCGGCAGGCGCACAAGGTCGACATCGACGACCTCGCGCTCGTGACGCACGACCCGCTGCTGGCGCAGCTTCGCCAGCGCCTGCGCAAGGAGCACGGTGCGCCGCGCGAGGGCAAGAAGATCGGCGTGACCTGTGTCTTCAGCCGCGAAAGCGTGGCGCCGCCCGATGCGTCGTGCGCCATCGAAGGCGACGGTTCGCTCAACTGCCACGGCTACGGATCGGTGGTCAGCGTGACCGCAACTTTCGGTCAATGTGCGGCAGGTTGGGTTCTCGACAAAATAGCCTCGAACCTCGCGCTATAATCTTAGGCTTTGCCGGATTCAACGTCGGCAAGAAGCAATAAAAATGGTTCCGGGACGTTAGCTCAGTTGGTAGAGCAGCGGACTTTTAATCCGTTGGTCACTGGTTCGAATCCAGTACGTCCTACCAGCGAACTCTGAAAATCGTCATTTGCCGCAGGCACTTGGCGTTTTTTCATCTGGTCATGTAGCACGAGTCGCGAACTGTGTCCGGTGCCACTGTGTCCCAAACTGTGTCCACTGGCTCCGGCGTTAAGGTCGTCACCTTGTGGATATTTCTCAGCATGCAGGCGGTCGATCACTGCGGCGGCTTCGGCTCCGGTGGCTTCCGGCGACAGGTGCGCGTACTTCTGCGTCATCACAACCGTGGCGTGGCCGAGCAGTTTGGACACCTTGAGTAGCGAGACGCCGGCCTGGACCAGCTTGGCTGCGAAGGTGTCGCGGAAGGTGTGCGGCGTGACGCGGTCTTCGCTCTCGTCAGCGTTGAGTCCGCATGCATCGATGTGCCTCTGGATCGACTTAGTGGAGTGACCACGTGGCATGTCGACCCCAGGCTTCCATGCGCGGCCTTTAAGGGCCGGGAACACGTATCCGAACCCCAGGCCTTCCATCGACTCTTTGCGGTCCTTGAGCATGCGCAAGGTGCGCTGCGGCAGGGTCAGCACGCCTTCGTTGTCCACCTTGCCTCGGTACAGATTGATGGTGCCGGCCTTGAGGTCGATCTTGTTCCACCGGACCTTCGCGACTTCGTTGTACCGGGCGCCGGTATCCAGCAGGAACATAACGAGGCAGTAGGCATCAATAGCCGACTGGTCGTGCTCACGTGCGTCGGCTTCTTCGCGCAGGCTGGCGAGCAGTCTGTCTTCCTCGGCGGGGCGCAGCCAGCGCAGCTTGCCCCGGCGCTCGGGCATCTTCAGGCTCGCGGCTTTGTTGCGGCCATGGCTGAACACGATTGGCGGGTTCGGCGTGACCACGTTCAGCGACTTGGCATAGCCGATCAGCGTCTGCACCAGCGCCATCTCGCGATTCACTGTGGCCGGGGAGACTCCTTCTTTCAAACGAGCCGCCTTGAGGTCGACGAGGTCGCGCTGAGACAGGTCCTGGACGGCAAGCTCGCGCGACAGTCCGTAGCGCCCGCCGACGGTGAGTTGCCAGCCGCCGCGACCGTCCGGGCGGAACTCGTCACCGAACAGCTTGCGGACACGGCTGATGTTGTTGCGGTGATCGACGTGGGTCAGCTCGCTCGCGCTCAGCCAGGACTCCGCGAGCGCGTACAGCGTCATGCGGGAGCGGCCCTGGCGGGCGGCTTCGACGTCCTCACGGATTTGCTGACGGCGCTTGACCTCCCAGGCCAGAGCGTCGGTCTTCAGGGTGCACCCCGTGGACTCACGGACCTGCACACCGAGCAGCGAGAACTTGCAGTGCCATACGGCGGATTCAGGCCGCTTGAACACGGTCATGGTTTGCTCCTTAGGGGTTAGTTCAGGAAGCCCGTGCTCGCCACAGTAGGCGCCATGTTTACGGCGGCGGAGAGCAGGGCGCTCACCGCAGCGAGAGGGACTGCGATGAGGCGGGGCACGTTGTAGCGCCCCAGGACGGCCTCGTGAGGCCAGAGGGTGATGGTGAGGTCTTCGCTGTCACACCACGTCCAAGAGAACCAGGGATTGGACTCGTCGGTCGCGTCCTCGGTGATGGTGGCGCCGGTCTCGCGCAGGTGGTCAAGAAGGCTTTGGGCCAGTTCGGGACGACCGTCGCATAAGGACGGGCTCAGGACGTGGAAGTTTTTCGAGAGCATATGGGTCTTTGCCGTGGAGAGCCGCGTAGAGGAACGGCTCGGTGTAGTAGAGGTAGGTTTCAGCCACTTTTTTAGGTGTGAGGCGGATGGCCTCGGCCCAGCGGTGGAGTTCGCCGGGTGGCAGTGCAGCAGCGCCGCGTTCGATCTGTGAAATCGTCGTCGGGTAGGCGTAGTCCAGAAGTGCAGCAAGGTCCAGTTGCGTCAGGCCCACTTGCTCGCGAGCCTCCTTCAGCCATGCTCCGAACCGCTTGCGCATGATTCGGGCGGTGTTAGACACGGGGACAGTCATTTCTCAACCTTTCAAGTTGTGTAGGTGCTCATAGTTCACGTTAGCGTCTGAAATGTAATGGATACCCGCTAGTTTAAAAAGCGAGTGGTGGATTCGTGCTACCTGCGCACCACATTGGGTCTACTAAATCAGTCCGTTGTCACACTTCTGCAACAAATTCAGTAGCCCCGGGGCAAGACGCTCTTGAGAGTCCTAAGACTCTCAGGAAGGTCCTATGTATCTCTTAGACCTTTAGTACCTATACACCTCAGGTACACAATCAAGCTCTCTGCTTTGTGGACATTTCTCAGGCCTCATTGAGGTGCGTGAGGGGCACCCAGATCGTCGTGTCATCGGCCAAGCGCACCACGCCGCTGTAGTCGCCTCGCCAAATCAGGGTGCCTGTTTGACCGGAACATGGCGCCTGGATAAGGCCCCAGCTCGGGTTGAAAACCTCGTGTGGCCTGATGACCACGGAAGGCCCCTGGGCGGCCTGTACAGCCTTCGAACTTGTAGGTTGATAGGGCGGTAGCCATTCATGCTCTTTTTGGCTCAAAGGGGCTCCTTGGCGTCCAGTGCTCGGTCTGCAAAGCCAAGCAAACACATCGACGCGTAACGGTCGAAGGAGACGCAGGGCCAGCCCGATGTGTCTTCAATGAGCTTGGAGACCTCCGGGTCGGCCAGTCGTGCGAGGGCCAGGGCTTCGGTGCTGTTCATAGGCCGCCTTTCGCCAGCAGATAGCCGAACAGGCAGCCGTAGATGAAGAGGCAGGCGGCGGCTGTGCTCATTCATCCTCCCCTTGAATCTCAGTGAGGCCGCCGCGATTGGTCAACTTCCACTGGCGCCCGGTGTACACGTGCGTGCCGCCGGCCGCATTGAGCAGGCGCAAGATGTTGGCCTTGTCGGTTGCGACGTCAGCCTGGGTGATGCGACAGCCTCCACGGAACACGGACTCGCAGGTCGACTTGCACCACTCGTGCGCCTCAGCGAGCGTGCCGAAGGCCTTGGTGGCCTCAGCGTTATGCGCTTCGTAAACGATCATGGATGTTCTCCGGTTCAGGACAAAAGCGTCCAGACAAACCCCGGCTCGCGAGGCTTGTGCTTGAAGCTTTCAGAGGGGGCGGATACCGCGCGGGACGCAGTTCGTTTCGAGGGTCACCTTCACGATGCCGTCGAGGTTCACGCGCCGGTAGTCGGCGGCCTCAACGTCCCACACGGTCATGTAGCGGCGGGTGTCGTCCGCCTCGGGGCAGGGCTGGCAAACCATGGTGCGGGGCGATCCGTCATCCTTGGCGAAGGTGACGGCGCACAGCGTTCCCGTGATTGCCGCAGCGGCGGTCAAGAGGCTGCGGTAGTCGCTACGGTCAATGGTCTCGCCGTGCAGACCGTGCAGGCGGCGCTGGATCGACGAGCGGCGCACCGCGTTCTCGGCGTTCTGCAGCAGGATTGGGGAGGCGATGGCGCCTACGGCGCGTTCGTGGTTGATGGTTTGGAGTGCGAGAGCAGTCATGGAGCAACGTCTTTCAGGACAGGGCAACAGCGCCCACGCAAACCCCTGCATAGAGGCTTGCATTCGAGCTGTTGAAGGTCGTAGGGACGTGACGAAGCCAACAGGGCAGGGCCTGCGGTTTTTCGTTTCGTCGTGGTGGGCCTAGAGGCCGGTGGATGCCGTAGAGGCGATCAGTGCGAGAGAGTCACAACAAGCCACTTTCTGTGCGCTTGCGCAGGTCTCCGGGTCGGCAGATGCGCCGTAGGAAGTCCGGGATACCAGCGGCCCCGTGCTGGGGCGAGGCTGTATCGTACTGTAAGTTCATCCAGTGGTTTCGGTGAGCACAGGCTTACGTCGGGAATGCCTGATGCGCCCGGCCAAACGCCCAAAAGAGTGTCATCCATCGATCAGGGTGTGCCTCATATCGTCGACTTCATCGCGCCATTCCAGACGCTTGGCGGCATCGAGCTTCACGGTCTCCCAGAAGCGTGACCCCGGGCCCCAGGCCGGCGAATTGCGAACGCCTTGCAGCAGGCCGCAAAGCGGGTCACTGTTCGATACGATGCCCTTTAGCCGCCAATAGGCCCCAGTGGCCCACGCGACGCTCAGTGCGTGCTTCCAGTCCCGGCCATTGGCTCGGGCGACGGTTTGAACGGCACAAAGGGCCGCGTGCATATCAGGGGTCATGGTGGGCCTCCGGTTTAGAGCAAAAGCGCTCTCGCGTGCCTCACAGGGCACGCGGCAGGGCTTTCAAATTTCGAGGTCGCAGGTCTCGCGCAGCGCTTCGTACCGGCGTTCGCGTTCCTCGTGGAGCAGGCGGGCAACGGCAGGCGATGCCGTGGTTAATAAGTGCCCGATGCGGTCATCGCTCAGGTAATGCAGGGAGTGCGACAGGTCTTCGAGCTGGCGTTGTTCGGTGGTGGTGCGATTCAGTTGCATCAGTGCCTCATTCGAGTACGAGGTATTCGGGCTCCAGGTGCGCCACGTCGATTCCGTGGACAAGCGCGGCTTCCTGGGCCTCCAGGTATTCACCGGGATGCACTTCGTTGACATGCGCCGTATGCGAGCGCTCGGCCAGCGCGGCGGCTTCCCACGCGGCTTGCGCCTGCGCTTTAGGGGAGAGGGACATTCGGGTTCCTTGTGTGTTTCCGGTCAACAGCGACCGACACAGGCCCCCGTGAAGGGCCTGTAGCTGTAGCTGTCAAAGGGGGACGTCGCGCCCCGTGAGGGCGGACCAGAGGACGATGGCGAGCGGGATGCCGGCCATGAGAGAGAAGCAGGCGGTGCAGAACATCAGAGTTCCCAGAGCCAAATGAGGTTGGTCGCAAGGCTCAACTTCAGAGCCATGGACTCACCGACGAAGAAGCCGGCTAGAAGGCCCGCCATGATGATCAAGCGCACCACGGCGCGATCAGCCTTCACAAGCTCCCGGCGCCTCATTCCGCGACCTCACCATGGGCCACGAAGACGCCAGCGAACACGAACATGAACAGCATGCCGGCGGCGCGGCAGTGCCACCCGTGGCCCTCCACGTAGGTGAAGCCCAGGTAGGCCATGTGGAAGAAGTGCTCGCCCTTGTGCTGCAGGTCGTGCAGCGAGGTGGGAACGACGATGCGCAGCTTGCGCAGGGATGCGGGAATCAGCATGGGTGGAACTCCAGAAACAGCCACAGCGGCTGACACTGCCCACGGCTCACCATGGGCAGTAGCTGACACTGTGTACGTTATCAACTCGTGCTACTTCAGGCCGCAGCAATAGCGATGAATCGCCGGGCCTTCGCGCCGTGCACGATGATGGTGGGAGAGGCCTTGAGGGCGCCGCGCTCGCTGCCGTCGCAGGCGCCGCAGGTGGAGCAGGTTTTGCGCTTGCCTGCCTCATTCGAAGCCGGGCAGATGAACTCACCACGGGCCACAGCGCCGCCATTGGCGCGGACTCGAAAGTAACGGTAGCCCATGGCCCGCGCTTCGTCAGCCTCAGCCTCAGAGTCGCACGAGGCCATGACAAGGTCCATGAGGTGCGCCACGTGCTCGCCGGCCAACGCCTCATTGCGCCATTGGTGTGTGTAGCCGGTGCGGCCTGCGGCCTGCGCCACCAGCCATTGCCAAACGTGCACAGGGACGGCTGCAGGGTCGCCATACGTCCCGAGCCTCACCATGCGTCCTGCGACCATCAGGCCGACTGCCTCAGGGGTCGCGTCCGGGTAGTTGCCACGCTCCAGCGCCTTATAGACGGCATTCGGGCCCTGGCCTACGTTGACATAGCACGCGCCGCCAGTGCTGGGCCGGTGCTTGCAGTCGCCACAGATCGCGGCATCGCGCCCGGCCATCATGGCCTGAAGCGGATTCTCGTCAGCCCGAAGGATGTAGGTTTGCACCATATCCCCGGTCTTTGCATTGGTGCTGTGCACCAGCGCAATAGCAACGATGGGCGAGCCATCTAATAACGACGGGCCGCGATAGATCACGTAACCCGTGGGCTTTCTTTCTTTCATGGTTCTTGAGTGAGTGAATCCATGCAAGCCCCGACCCGCGAGGCTTGCGATTGAGTCACTATTTGCGCTGTGCAGCGCGGGCTAACTCGGCTGCAGTGGGCAACCATCCTTTGGGGATAGCGGGCCGTTGCAATGCTTGGTTCGCGTCGAATTCGTTTTTCATTTCTTGGGCTCCTTTGCGTTGATAGACCAATGCCCCGACAAGCGAAGCATTGGGCTATGCACGTTAGCAAGTCATGCTACATGCAAGCCAAAAAAAAGACGGATCTATAGATTGTTAAAGGGCGCGATGGCTCGATGGCCGCCTCAAGGGCTTTGTCGGGTTTGGTTTAACAGTCAGTAGGGCCTATCCATCCCATGTCTCTGTCTGTTTCGCCGTGTCCGTCTGGTTTCTCAACCGTGGATGAAATGTAGCATGAGTTACTTACGTTTGTCAAGCCCTATTCGATCCGCTTGTTTGTTGCCCTACTTGCCCCCGGCACAGCCTGAAGAGGGACGTTCTTTGCAACCAACGGACTGAATGATGCACAGGAAACTAGCATGAGTCAATAGGGTGCTGAAAGAAAACGTGAAAAAAGACTGACATTCGCCACGCTCCCCACGATTCCAATCGGGTTTAGGCGCGTCGCCACGCTCCCCGCGCATACCGCGATGGCACGGCGACGCGATAGGACGGCCCGCAAGGCCCGTGAGCCGCGCAGGGCAGGGCGTAGGCGCACCCAGCGGGCACAGTGCCCCCTATCGCTTGCTGTGAGTCACTGGGAGGCGCTGGGAGTCGCCGGCCCGCAGGCCACATGCATAAAAACAGTGGCTCGCAGGTGCACGCATGCCCAACGAAAGCCACTGAAGGGCCGGCGCCGCAGGGCCGCCGCTGTCGCCCGTGCCCGCCCACACCCCCAACGATGCGCAGGGATGCGCCCGCCATAGGATTCCTAATCCGATGGTTGCAACCTTGCCCGCTAGAGGGAGCGCGGTGCGTGCTGAGACCCACTGTGTCCCCTAGCTGTGTCCACTGTGCACGGGCGCAGCGGCCCCAGGGTGGCACCCGCCGCCCCGGCTCCGATCTGATCGGCCAGGAACGCGAGGGGCGGCATGGGGGCGCTTGGCCGCGCGGGGGGTGCGCCAGCACTGGTCACGGATTTTTGGGAAAAAATTTAAGGCGCTGGCGGGAGTGATAATCGCGGGATGTCGCTAACTTCCTCGCAAGCCCGTCAGCTGCTCCTCACGTCTTGGGAGGCCTCTTGCGAGCTGCTGAGGAATACGCTGCGCCCACCTGAAGGCTATCCAGCGGCGGACGCGAACGATGTGCAGGCCGCGTTCGTGAGAGCCGTGGCGAATCTCCAAGCCCTTCGTGTCGTCTGCACGATTCCCGACGGCACGGACTTGCCGGACGAGGTCATCGAACACACGCTTTTGGAACTGCAGCGGAATGCGTCTCCAAAGCCTCCCCTCGACACCCGCAAGCAATGACCTTCCTCAAGTACCTGCTCATCTTCCTGGGACTGCTCGGGACCGCCTTGACATTCCCGGCTTCCCCCAGCTCTCCCTTCCTGATCCCGTGCATCGTCTTCGTCGTGATCGCAGTGATCGGCTTCGCGCTCCCCAAGGGGCGCAAAGGCCCCCAGGAGCCCCCAAGCGGCCCCAGGTGAGCCGAGGGGTGCTTGGAGCTTCCCGAGGGGCTCCTAGAAGCTCACCCGCATGACCTCGCGCTTCTCGCCGTCCTCGTCCTCATGGACCGACCAGATGGTTCCCCGGGGCGCTCCACGCCCCATGCGCTCATGGGCTCGAAGGACACGCTCCAGCTCTTCTTCCTTCCAGCTCTCCTCCATGTCGCTCTTCGCCTGCTGCACGTCCTGAGCAAGGACGCGCTGGAGGTGAGACACGGCGCCGGCCAAGGCGTCAACGCGGTCATCGTGCGTCAATGAGCCCCGCTCGCGGCTGATGTGCGTAAGCTGGTAGCAGAGTTGGTCATCGCGGGCCACAGACTCATTGAAGATCAAGCGGTGCGTCGTCATGACGGGCTCCAGCGTGTCGATGATTCGCTGCTCTTTCTGCCCCTTGGCCCATTCGCTTTCGATCACTGAGCAGCCTGCGGTGTCGCCGGGCTTGCCTTGTGGTGGAGGGAGAGGGGGCCAAGCCTTTGCCAGAACAGGCTGGAAGGCGTTGATCCAAACACCGCCTGCGAAATTCGGCTCGACCACGATCTCCGCCACGTTGTGCCGCTTGGCGCAGAGGGCCAGGCGGACCATGGCCTCGCCGGGATCGCCAGCGAACCCGTCGACCTCCACGACGTACATGAGGCCGTTGAGGACCTTCACGACCGCCCAGGCCGTCTCGTCGGCGCCGCGACCCGATGGGTCAACGAACATCACCGCTTGCTCGTAGGTGGCCCAAACCGGGTCCACGAACATCGGGCCCAGCCAGTGGTCACCTGAGAATCCGGCGACCGGCAGGTCGTCCCTGCGGTTCTTCGATTGGGAGTCCGGTCCCCACACGAGTCCGCTGGGGGCCTTGGGGTTCTTCGCTGCCGTGTCGAGGTGGATCACGATCAGGTCGCGCAGCTTGAGTGGGTAGCGCTCCGCGTCGCTCAGCGACGTGTCGAGCTGGAACTGCAGCGCGAAGTACGCCCGGCCCTTGCTCTCGCGGTTGAGCAGCTCAAACTCGTTGAAGCGCTCCGGGTCCGTGGGCTTCCAGGCCAACAGGGGATCTTGGTCGACCTTGCGAGCCCATGGGCACAGGCAGTCAAGGACCAGCCCGCCTTCGCGGGTGATGCGGTAGCTGTCTCGCTTGTCCGCCGTCGGGAAGCGGGCCGGGAGAATCCAGCCCATGTAGCCCTGGTTCTTGATCAGGTTGGTGTAGATCGACTCTTCGGTCTGGGGGGTGCCCAGGCAGATCACGTCGGCCCCACCAGTCACCTTGATCGCGGAGAACTCATTGGTCTTCGCCAGGAGGCGCTCGCGTGCCTCGACAGTTCTCGAGTTGTCGGTGACCTCGATGTCGTCCGCGATGATGAGAGTGGCCCGGGAACCTGTGATCTGGCCGGTGATACCGGCTGCCTTCACGGAGGGCGACTGCGAGATGCTGGCGCCGGCCACGTCGAACGCATAGGCGGTGTCCCGGCGCTCGCCGTACGACCGCAGGTGCTCGAAGCGGTCCATGGTGTTAAGGAGCGTCTTCGTCATCGAGACGAACTCCTTGGCCTTCGTGCCCGAGGCCGAGACCACCAGAATCTTCTCGTCGTAGGGCCGGCGCTCCAGGCGCCATAGAGCGAAGCCGGAGGTTAGGTAAGACTTGCCGATGCCACGGAACGCCTCTAGGACGTCCTCGCGGAAGACGTGCGGCTCGGCGAGACGTGTGACGTTGGTGCGGTCAGGCTCGGCTTCCTCATCGCCGAACCAGTGGAAGTAGTCGCCGCGTTTGTCCTGGCCGTACCCCGCCCAGCCGTGCTGGAGGAAGTAGGCGATCTCGTACTGCGCGGGCGTGGGCGCAGGGAGAGCTAGGTGGTCCCAGATGAGGTAAGCCATGTTGCGGAAGTCCGCAAGCACGGGGTCCTCGTGGTCCCACCACCAAGGGTGGCTCACTGCGGGCGACCGAAGGGCAGGCCTTTGCCCGCCCCCTTCAGGTAGTTGTCGAGCAGGCCGCCATCGCGCGGCTTGCCAGTCTGCGGCGCTTTGGGTGCGCCGTCAGGGCCCTTAAGGTCCTTGAGGTACGCGCGGACTACGGAGAGGAAGGAGGCGTCCGGGGCGCCCAGGAGCACTTCGCCGTTCGCATCCACGACGGCGCCGTCCTTGTTGGTCAGCGGCTCGCCCTTCAAGCCCTTGATCAGCGCGGCTTCGAAGGCGGCGCGGATCGCCGGCTCGTTGTTGTCAGGTTCGGTCATGGAAATTCCTTGCGCCAGTAGCACGTCCCCGGGCTGCCCCAGGGGGCGCGGGGGTCGTACAGGCGGAAGCCAGCGCGAATCAGGTTGTTTGCGCTGACGGTGTTCAGATAGGTCGTGGAGATCGCGCTGTTGAAGCGCAGCGCCTTGATGCGGCGCAGCCGGACCTGCAGCAGCTTCTTCTGAATGCCACGGCCCCGATGGGATGCGAGGACGCCGCAGCGGCTGAGGTAGGCGGTATTGGGTTCAGTGACGGCGGCGCGGTAGCCGCAGAAGGCAACGGGCTCCTTACCGTCCCAGACGATCCACCACGCGCCCACGAGGTAGTCCTCGTGTTCGTCCATGGGGAACGTCAGGGTGTGAAGAGCCCGTAGGGTCTCGGCGTCACTTGGCCGAGCCCTGCGGACCCGGAGGCTCACGCGCCCCCGGTGACCTTCTCGTGGATGAGGCGTTCGAGGAACTGCTCACCCAGCACCGCAGTGGCTGCGGCGAGGCCCACGATGCCCAGCATGGAGACGCCGGGGATGAAGGCAACGATGGAGCCAGCAGCAACCGCGAGGCCTGCGCTGACGATGGAGCGCCCGATTGCGAGGCGCCAGGAGAACTTCTCATCGCTCACCAGCAGCTTACCGATGGCAATGAAGACGCCGATGCCAGCCAGGACGGCCAGGGCCTTCCAGATGTCGTTGAACGGGGTCACGCAGCGGGCTCGTTGGATTCAGCGTCTGCCTTGCCCTTGGGCTTGCGGACCGGTTTGGGCAGCTCGGCGGGCTTGGCGCCAACCGGCGGCCAGGGCGAGCCTACGCCAGTCGGGCACAGCGCCTCGATTTCTGCGGCGAGGTCATCGGCGTCGCCGGCAGCCACTTCGACGCCGTGGGCGTTCGAGTGCTCGCGGCCAAAGATGATGGCGGTGACTTGGCCTGCGTGGGCCATGATGCGGTACTTGGTGGTCATTGGAATCAGTTCGTGGGGAGGGCAACGGGCGTGGCGCCCGCGTCGCGCGTGACCGGCGTTAGCGGATCACGCAGCACCGGCACAAAGGTCGGCAGCATCAGTCGCGCTCTACACCGAACGGAAGGTCCGGGTTCGAGCCCTTCGACACACGGAACGTCCCTGTGGCCTGGAGCACGCGCACTGGGTAGTCGCGGTCGAGCCGACCGATGGTCTGGTAGGAGCCGCCCGCCGACTTGATCTGGATCAGTGCGCCGCATCCCGGCACAAGAGCCGAAGCCGCCGACAGGCTGAGCGTGGTGGCGGCGTTGGCCGCC
Source organism: Variovorax sp. J22G73 (assembly GCF_030317035.1). Classification (GTDB taxonomy): domain Bacteria; phylum Pseudomonadota; class Gammaproteobacteria; order Burkholderiales; family Burkholderiaceae_C; genus Variovorax. The sequence goes on along the minus strand of NZ_JASZYK010000002.1, from coordinate 372,051 downwards.
AGCGTGAAGTCGGTGCCGTCAGCGGCGGCGGCAGAGACGGGGATGTAGTTAGCCATTGGAGTCCGGGAGAACAAGGGCTGGCAGGAGCGCCAGGGCCTCGGGAATGGTTGGGAATTCGCGGTTGCCGGTCTGGACTTCCGCGAGGATTTCGTACGCCTTAGTCCAGGCCGCACTGCGCCATGCGAAGAACACTTCAGCCTCGGCGGCGAACTTGGGGTTCGGGTCGCCTCGGTAGGTAATCGCAGTGGCGATGTCGTCGTAGTTGCGCGAGCGGGCGCCGTCATCGAGCGCGGTCTGCACGGCGGCCACCAGAGCCGGTGTGGGGTCGACCGGAGGCGCTGGGAGCCGCGCGGGAAGGCCATCGACCACTTGGATCGCCCAGCCCTGGAGGGACTGGTAGAGCTCGTTGCTGATGGCGACCACGTCGTCAGGCATCGCGTCTCCGTGGACCTCGACGCAGAAAAAGCCCATGACGCTGGGCGAAAAGTACATTTGCATTTCAGTATCCAATGACGAGCCACGAAACCGTGTACGCGGCGGTGCAGAACAGGCTGAAGGAGGTGTTGCTGTCCAGGCGGACGCCCGGTGTGTAGCCCGAAGAGTTGCCTCCGATTACCGTGGCGAAACCGGTGATCGCGGCATGAGGGAAGGTGATGCCGTAGTTGACGCTGAGCGCTACATTGGCCGTCGGCAGGGTATTGGTGCCCCACGCGAGGATTAGGCCGCTGGGCAGCTTCTGCCAGCCGTTGCCGTTGACGTTGCCCTCCAGCCCCACGATGCCTTGGTTGAACGTCACCTTGCCATCCGTGCCCACAGTGAGGATGTCCTGCGTCGTAGCGTCTTTCAGCCCGCGTGCGAGCTTCATGGTGCCGTCGGGGACTGCCGGGGTCTGCAGGGTGAAGTTCTGGGCGGCTGTGGCGCTGATGCCCACTTGGTGGGCGCGAACGATTACGTTGCTCATGCTGTTGCCTCGTAGACCCCTGACAGAGCGAGCTTGGCGACACCGAGGGGAATGGAGTTGTCGTAGTTGAAGACGGCAACCTGCTGCGTCCCGGGAGAACTCATCATTCCGGCGAGCGTCCGTCCGGTTGAGTAGTTCTCTCGACCGGTGCACACGCCGATGTTGGCGTACGGGAAGGGCAAGTTGAAGTACAAGCTTCCCGAAGCCGAGCCGACGTTGTTGATCTGGAGGTACGTGTAGAACCAGACGGTTCGCCCCATCTTCTTGTAGTACGTGACGCCCGTGGCGTCCCCGAACCCGCCGCCCTGCGGGAAGGGGTTGGACTGGAACGAGAGCCAAGCGGAGCCTGTGTCTCCCGTGCCGCCCGAGGCGAAGGCCAGAGGCTTGGTGATCAGGGTGAGCCCGTTCGTCGTGTCCAGTTTGGCGAGGTCGACCCCGTTCACTCCGAGATAGGCGTCGTTGGCCGTACCTGCACGAATAGATGCTGTCATGTCAGTATCCGATTGCTATCCAGCTACCAGCGACGCCGATTTGCGAGCCGGTCGTGCACACCCAGCCTTGGGCTGCAAACGCAGTCCTGGACTTGTTCTGGTAGGTCAGAAGGTAGGCGCCGGTCGTATCTGTCCCGAGGCTGATGGCAAGGACGGCAGTGGGAAATGCGATTGGGAATGTGACGGTGACGCCTGAGCCCGACGTGTTGGTGATGGTTCCCCACTGCACGATGAGTCCGCTGGGCAGCTTCTGCCAGGAAGACTGGCCGAATGCGACTTGGAACTCGTCCGCGAACTTCTGCATCGTCGCGATGCTTAGGTCACGGGCGCCCGTGGCTGGTGACGCGGCCACGTAGCTCAGGCCGGTCCCGTTGATGCTTGCAGTCAAATTACTGTCCAGGTTGAGCCGTCTGGGATCGTGTACGACGAGCCCTCGGCGAAGGTGAGTGGTCCGGTGGACGAGGCGTTCTTTCCGGTGGTGCCGACGTACACACCTGTGATCGTCTTGGTGTTCTCGTAGAACACGTCGTCGTTGCCGCCGCCCGTTGCGCCGCCCAGTGATCCCCAGGTCGTCCCGTTGCCCCCTTCGAATCGCTTGGCTTCATTGTTGAAGCGGAGGTTGCCGGCGGTCGCCGCTGGGCGCTGGGCGGTGGTGCCCGAGGGCAGCGTGGCGGCGCCAGTCGCTGCGGTGATCTGCACGGAGGTCGCAAGGTTCGCCTTCGCGGCCAGAGCGGTCGTCATCGTTGACGAGTCAGCTTTCAGGTTCAACGCGGTCTGCGTCGCGGTCGAAATGGGCAGGTTGGCCGGCGCGGTGTTCGCGACGTTGCCCAGGCCGACGTCGGATGCGTTGATCACGACCACGCCTGTCTTCGAGTTCACCGAGGTCACCGGGCCGCCGTTGATGCTCGCTGCGCTGGCCGCAGCCGCTGCAGCGCTGTTCGCGGCGTTGGTTGCACTGGTGCCCGCGTCGCTCGCCTTGGTGCTCGCAGTGGTCGCGGAGCCTGCAGCAGCGCTCGCCGAGTTCGCCGCATTCGTTGCCGATCCAGCGGAGGCGGTCGCCGAGTTGGCGGAGTTCGTGGCGGACGTGGCAGCGGCTGTTTTGCTGCCGTCGGCGGCGGTTGCACTGCTGGCAGCGTTTGTGGCCGACGTGGCGGCTGCCGTGGCACTGGTGGCCGCATTGGTCGCCGACGTGGCCGCCGCGTTCTTCGAGGCGAGGGCGTTGGTCTCTGAGGTCCCTGCATTTGTCGCAGACGTGGCCGCAGCGGTCTTGCTGGTGTTGGCCGCCGTCGCGCTGTTCGACGCGTTTGTGGCCGACGTGGCGGAGTTGGTGGCGCTTGTAGAGGCGTTCGTCGCCGATGTTGCGGCGGCGTTCTTGGACGCCAACGCGTTGGTCTCGGAGGTCGCCGCTGCGGTCGCAGACGTTGCCGCTGCAGTTGCGCTCGTTGCCGCGGCATTCTTGGACGCAAGGGCTGCAGCCGCACTGTTTGAGGCGGCGGTGGCGGACGCGGCGGCATCGGCTGCGCTCTGCGGCACCGCTTGGTAGAGCGCGATTAGCCCAGCGACGTCCTTCGCGAGCGATCTCAACTGAGCGGAGGTGGGCGCCACGCACCAGTTGGTGCCGGTATAGCTCGCCCCCTCATACACGCGGTCGATTCGCAGGCTTTCGTCAGAGACCACCGAGGTGACCTCGTACATGTCCATCAGCGGTCCGATGAACATGTCGCCGAGCTTCACGTTCGTTGTGAACAATGAGCCCGCACCCGAGACCACGTTCGACCCTTTGGTCAGCGCGATGGTCCCGGTTCGATACCAGAGAGTTGCCATGGGTTAGGGGATGTTGTCGAGGCCGACGACCATGTAGCGGTTGTCGGTCCCGTTGTTGCCTGAATACGGCCAGTTGCTTGGGAAGATGTCGGCCTGGGAGAAGGGGCCGGTGGCGTTGGTCGCCACGACCTGGTTCTGCGTGGTCACGCTGTTCCCAGAGACCTGCACGACGCCCATCGTTTGCGAGATGAACGCCATGAAGTCGGGGTTGGGGCCGACGTTCGTGTACTGGATGAATCTCTCGGTGGCGCTGTAGGTCTGCCACGGGATCACCGCGACGTTGTTGTTGGCCCAGTAAGTCGGACCGCCAGTACCGTCGTGCGATCCCAGGATGTTCATGATCGGCCGCCCCGTGTCGTAGATCAGGGACTGGTTTCCATCGAACACCTGCAGGCCGTAGTTGAGCCCCGAGGGCTGGTGTTGGGAAAAGATCCAGCAGTCGATGCCGACGAACCCGTTGGTACAGATGAACGTCACCTGATTGCCGTTGCGGCCCAACACTGCGGCCCAGTTCCCACCTTGCGGTCGGAAGGCCAGGATTTCACCGGGGTAGACAGTGATGCTCCCCAAGGCCGTGTTCATGTGCGTGTCGTAGTTGTTCACGCCGGTCACGATGGTCTGCTTGCGAAGCAGCGTGACGTGAGGGGTCGAGCCGTCGATCTGGACGTGCCCATCGTCCCCGTAGACTTCAAGGCCTGCTGTCATCAGCGGACTCCAAAGTACACGGAGCAGGTGTTGGTCTGCCCGTAAGGCGGCGGTGCGGAACGTGTGACGATCATCTGTGAACCTGAGAATTCAATTCGTGGCGCGGTGGACTGAGGCACGACGTCGTAGTCGCCGAACTGGAAGTTCGATCCGTCGAAAACGTAGAACGCCCAGGGGATGCCGGTGGTTAGCCGTCCGTCTGTGTAGACCGATTGCCCGATGCCCGGTTGGACAACCCCGAGCTGCCGGGCCACGCGGAAGTTCGTGTCGAACGTGAGAACGCCGTTGGCGTCCCACACTTGCAAACCTGCGGGCATTACCAGACCCCCATGCGAACGCGAAGGCGGTTGTTCTCGTCGTAGACCAGCGTCTGTGATCCGGTAATGACCGTGCGGAGGCCAGCGGGGTTGCCGGTCACGAAGGTCCCAAAGTTCGCCGAGAGCGCTGAGATGCTCGGCGTGCTGATGCCAGCCGGGGTGATGTATGTGCCAAGACCCGAGACGTTGTACGGGCTGAAGCGCGTCTGGTTTGGGTTGCACGGCGCTACGAACGGCTTGGTCCAGAACAGGTAGCTGTCGGTCTGGCCGGTGGCGTGGGAGGACTTGCGGAGAATGAGCCGCGCGGTCGCGGCGCCAGCCGGGGGCAAGATGAACCCTCCAATGCGCTTGTACCCCGTCAGCAGCACGCCTCCCTGGAAGCTCTCTGCGGCCTGCGCATCGGTCTGCCCGGCCACCAGTGGTGCGGATGTGATGAACGTCCCATCGGACGCATACAAATACAGGTTGATGTCGGCGGAGCATCGATGCACGCCCACGTAAGCCGAGTATTCGTAGCGCTCCCCACCGGTCACTGGGATCGGGTCAGACAGCATGTAGGCGCTCTTCGACGCGATGTCGGTCACACCGTCGGTTGCCGACTGTCGGATGTAGTGGGTGTTGCCCGCCGCGACCGTCCACGAGGACAGGTTCATTGCGTACGCACACCAACCCAGCGTATTCCCCCCGATGTTCCACTGCCGAGGTAGGTTGTTCGCCTGCTCGATGAACTCCGAGTTCCACGCGCGGTTGGTCCCGCCCGTGACGTCGAGCTTCTCGACAGTCACAGAGCCCGCCTTGATCTTGTCGGCGGTCACAGCGTCTGCGGCGATGGCTCGCGCCTCGACGGCACCATCCACAAGAAGCCGGCCAGGGTAGGTCTTGTCGCCCATGACGTTCGCAGGAATCACGAACGTTGGAGATCCGTCTACGTTGCCGGCAACGAACATCGGCTTCAGTGCGCCGTTGGGGGCGCTGGAGTCAGCGAAGACCAGCCGGTTGGCCATCATCACAATCTCCGAGCCGGACATGTCGTCGTTGTCGGTCGCAGCGAGGCCAATCGAAGCCATGACCGGCTTGCCGTCAGCCCGCTGCACGGCGGCCTTCAGGGTGTACTGGGCGCTCAGGCCTGTCACTTTGCCGTCCACGGTATCGATGGACGTCTGCATGTCTTCGATGACCTGCGCGATGTTCTCGCCGATCTGAGTCTGCAACGCCGTGATCTGCTGGGCTAGCGCACCATCAGCGTTCACGCGAGCATCGCGCTCAACTTGGATCAACGCAGTCGCGTCATTGATCTGGGCCTTTACCGTCAGAATGTCCTTAGCCTGGGCCACATGCGAATTTGCCTCGGCGATGGCCGAGGTGATGATTGCGGCGTGCGTCAGGTCTTCCAGGCCAGGACCGTCAAGCTCTGCGACCACCGAGTCGATGCGCGAAGACATTGCCATGTCGTTGCCGACGAGCGTTGCGATCTGCGAAGAGACCGCTGCCTGCAGGTTGTTTTGCTTACTCTCAACCTGATCGAGGCGCGTGGTCAGTGTCCCCGTCGTGGCATCGAAGCCGGCGATGGTGTCGTTGATGAGCTGCTGGACGGCTGCCTGTGCGTCCTGCACGTCGGAGAGCCCCGAGGTGAGGGCCCCGATGGTCTGCAGGCCGGCGGTCAGCAAGCCCTGCGAGTAGCTCAGGGAGTCCAGTGCACCCGAGAGGGTCTCGATTTCGTTGGTGATCGTTGAGACCACTGAGGACACCGAGCCGGCGATGCCGCCGCTACGCTCTTGGATGAGGTACAAGACCTGCAGCCGCGCCCGGTTCAGGTCCGCCGCCGTCATCAGCGAGGCGTCTTTGAACTCGGCGAATGCGTCGAGGTCAGGAGTCTGGCGGAAGATCTTGATCTTCTCGCCGTCAGGGAGAGGCTCTCCGAAGAGAGTGTGGATGTCGAGAGTGTGGTCGTCGACAAACTTGAAGAGGGCCGGTGCCTCGTCCCGCGTGACCATTACGTCAGAGCGGGAGAGGTACGGGAAGTTGAAGACGAAGCGCGTGGTTGCGCCGTCGCCCTCGTAGCTCACGAAAGGTTGGTAGATCGTCGTCATGGAGAACGGCGACCTACGTCGCCTTACTGGTTGGGATTGCCCCCGAGCGCCCAGGTCAACAGACGGGTCTGCTGAGACAGAGGCACGAGGACACGGGCCTTGCGGCGAAGGGCGTCTTTGTCGCCACGGGCGGACGCGCCAACCATGTCGGACACGTCCTGAAGCTGACCGAACCATGGGCCGGCAGCATTTGCGAGGGCGCTGTTTTGGCTGAACTTCCCGGAGCCGTTGTCGATGCTGATGCCCGTCGTTTGTTGAAGCATCGGGTTCAGCACCTTCACCCCGGCGTCAGCGTAGGAGCCCGTCCAGCCGAGAAGGCCGGAGCGCTGAACGATCTGGTAGCCCCAGGCCGCCTTGTTGTCCGACAGCTTCTTCACGCCGTCCGGGCCGTCCTTCTTGTACGACTGGATCACCGTAGTCATCAGCCCCGCAGCCATTGCGATTCCCATGGCCTGAGCGAACTTCATGTGGTCACCGGTGACGGCGCCGTGCTGAAGACCAGCGCGAATGAAGTTGTTGCCGAACTGGAACGCGTAGCTCTGGAACTGCAAGAACATCTTGCCGTACCACCTGTCCATCAGCAGTGGGGCGTTACCGAAGCCACTGGTGTAGCTGGCACGCTTCTGCGTCTTGACCAGGGCGGCCTGGAGTACGTCAGCCATCTCGCTGCCATGCGGCTCTTGGAGCCACTTGCTGGCGTTCGGGATGAATAGGCCGCGCTCACTGGTCTCGCCGTGTTTGTCGAATAGGCGGGCGAGTTGCTTGGCTTCCCACTCGCCAATCCCGATCTTCGCGAGGTCGGCCTTGCGTCCGACTGCGAGGCCCGCGTACTCACCGACCCACTTGCGTAGGTTGTTGAGCTGCACAAAGCCAGCGGTGCGACGCACCATGTCCGAATAGCCCTTGAGCAGGGTCACCTTGTTGATCGCGTCGCTGGCGCCGGTCAGCGCCCGGTCGATGTTGCCGGTCAACGTCCGCGTCAGCCCATCGCCGAAGCCGAGGGTGTCGCGACCGCTACCGTTGCCCAAAGCACGCTCGGAGAACTGCATGTGGGCCGCGTGCTCCATAGAGCCCATGATCCATTCCAGCTCTTGCGCACCCTCGTGCCCGGCCTTCGCCATCTTTAGGATTTCAGTGAAGTCGCGGGCGCCCTTCAGGGACAGCGACCGGAGCACAGAGCCCGGCGCAGCAAACCCGGCAGTCGCAAGGTCGCCCAGGGCTCCCAGGATGAAGCCGCCTTGATAGCGCAGCAGTGAGACGTGCTTCAGCTTCTCAGCCGCCCACACGACCCCGTTGTCGTCCTTCGCATCTTGATGACCCGCGATGCGCCGGTATCCGCCCTCGATGTCTTCGAGGTTGGCCCTGCGCGTGGCTGCGAGACGGGCCCGCTCCTTGTCGCTCTTGGCGGCGCCGATCAGCTCGTCATAGTGCCGGCCCACCTCGGCCATCACGTCGCCCTTGGCGCGGCCATCGAAGGCTTGGTGCAAAGCGAGGGTGCCGCCCATGTCGGAACCGTAGCGGTCCAGCATGTGGATGGGGTCGGTCTCGACGAACTGGCCGTCCATGAGGGCGCGGTAGTTGTCGGGAGTCCAATCGAACTGGCGTTCCTTTAGCCGTCCCGAGGTGGGCTGGTTGTCCATCAGCATCCCGCCAGGAGCGCGGTCGTCACCCCGGAGGTGGTTCGTCAGCTTCTCGGCGTACTGGGCGGCGGGTGAGCGCTTGGCGTCCTTGGATAACGCCCAGGCCTTTTTGCGGACTTCCCACGAAGCCCCGTCGACCTCGCGCTTGGCCGCTGTGACCTCCTTGCGGAGCATGCGGGCCAGCGAGATTGCACGGGCACGGGCGACGCGTACCTCGTCGAGGTGAGCCTTAAGGACCTCCAGGCGGTCCTGGTCACCAGTTAGGCGGTCGCGTAGGCCTGGAGCCAGCTTGCCTTCAGGGTCGTGCTTAGCGAGCGCAGCGGCGTCCTTCTCGACAGCAGCCTTCCAGTCCGCGCTGTTGCGCATCTCATTGGCCGTGGCGTTGAAGTCCGCCATCGCTTGCTCGTGCTCAGCCCGCGCCTTCTTCAGGTCGGCGTAGGCTTCGCGCAGCTCCTGATTGAGCGTGCTTCGGCTCGAACCCAGGGGCGAGGTCTCGGGCAGTGCTTGTCCCGTCTCTGTGGGGCCGTGAGGGGCCTCCATGGCGTTCTTCTCGCCGCGCAGGAAATCCACCACGTCCTTGGCGTCGCCGAGGTTGGCCTCGGTCTGCCGGGCGCGGGCGCCGTGGGCGTCGAGTCGGTGGCCGTTCGCTTCCATCGACGCCTTCACGTCGTCAGCGAGACCCACAGGGTCCGGGTGCCGCGCCAAGATGGCGTTCACCTTGGCCTCGGCGGCCTCTGCGGCCCGCGTGGTGGACGCGAGGTTGCGCACATGGATGCCGGACTCGATGGCTGCGCCTTCGGCCTTCAGGGCCTTGGCGTTGAGCTTCTTCAGGTCTTTGTTGAAGGCCTTGAAGTCGCTCAGCACGTCCTTTGCGCGGTCCATGGCGTCGGCCTGATCCTTTAGGGCACCGGCGTGCGCGTGCTCCAGCGCGATCTGGCGGTCCAGCTCTTGGGAGCCGGTCCACTCCCGGAGAATCTCCAAGCGCTTGGCGGTGTCCTTGCCCTCGGTGATTTCCTTCCACGACTTGGGCTTCGGCTCGGGCGCCGGCCTGCCGTCGACCTTTACAGGCGGCGGGGCGTTCGGGTCCTCGATGTGACCGCGCTCGATCAGCCATTCGTCCATCGGACGGTTGTGAATCTGCTGCAGCACCACGCTTTGGAACGCCATGGGGTTCCGGTCGATGGCCTTCTTGTTGAACAGGGTAGGCCCACCGTACTCGCCGTCCACGCTCAGGCGCGGATCGGCGGCCCCCATCTTCACGGCGCGGTCCCAGAAGTCGTTGTAGAACTTCGTCTGGTGGGCCACTGCCTTGTCGACCCCAGCCAGGATGGTCTGGGCCTGCTCGGGCGTGTGGCCCTGCGACTGCAGCGATGCCAGGATGCGGTCGGTGGCGCCGGAGTCCTTGGTCTTCAAACCAGCGAGCCGGTCAGCCATCGCCCCGAAGAAGGTCTTCTGCGTTACCTGTGCCCGGTCCACGGCGCCCAGCGTCAGCACTCGCCCAGCCGTAGCTGCTGCATTGCCCAGGCCGCTGGCGCCGAGCGCCTTGTTGGTCTCGTCGAACGCGCTCTTGACACTCCCTTGGGCGTGCGCGATCTGCTGCTGCGCGATGGTGCGCAGGGTCTCGGCTTCGACACCCTGGCCGATGCCGTGGGCCATTGCCTCGCTCATCACGCCGCCCGTGTCGTACAGCCGGAACATGGCCGCGCTACCGGGGCCGGAGTAGTTCTGGAGCCGGGCGAGCGGGGTCGAGCCGACCCACGACATCTTGTCGGCTAGCCAGCCTGTGATGCCGCGACGCTTGGCGATCTTCAGGTCTTCATCAGTAACGCGGGGGCGGTCGGGGTCGACCCGGGCCGCGCCGATGCTGTCGTTCTGGTTCGTGACGCGCGTGCCTTCCTCGGGGAGCTGGCCGGGCAGGTGCTCGTTCAAAGCAACCTTGTCGAGGTTCTCGGGCTTCAGCGGGTTGTTGGGGTTTCCGGGGTTCAGCGGGGAGTCCGGGTGCACGCTCTTGAAGATGCCGCCCACGGTTGCTCCGAGAGCTATGGAGGACCCGATGTTCATGAACGATTCCTCGTTCGTGCGGGTCACGTCACTGGAGCGCAGGACGGCCTCTTGCGCGGCGGAGTCGGCGAGGCCAATGGCTGCGCCCTTGCCGACTCGGGCCAGCAGTGAGCCGGCCTTGAGGCTGTTCAGAGCGGCGCCGCCCGAGGCGAGTAGCGTGATGTCCATCATCGACGCGACCATGTTGAGTGCGAAGCTGCCGCCTTCGCCGGCCTCAACGGTCGTGCGGGCGTCCTTGTTCCAGCGAGCAATCTGAGCCAGCCGGTCGAACTGCTGCTGCGTCTGCGCATCGCGGAACCAGCCGTTCGCCAGCTCGGTGCTCAGATCTTCGTAGCCGGCCTTCTGCGCATAGGCGTAGGGGTTGAAGGCTGGGTCATAGAGCGGCTCGTGCGGGTCAGCGTCCGCATGGACTGCCGCTGAGAGCACGCCTTGGCCGAGGATGGTCTGGGTCGTCCATGTGGCCTTCGCCACGTCAAGCGCATCCGGGTCGTGGATGTGCGCAGCGGCGGGGTCCGTGAGGCTGTGGACGTTGTAGGTGGCGCTTGGCGGCGCCGTGAGCATTGGGGCCGCAGGGAGTTCCTGGGCGGAGACGGAGTTTGAGAGGGGAACCGCAGTGGATGCGGCGAGTTGCTGTTGGTCCATACGGTTCCTGGGGGATCAGTTGCGGTCTTGGGCGTTCACGAAGCCGAGGCTCATGTCGCCCGTGGCCGCGCCGGTGTCAGCGGGCGCTGCACTTGCGATCTGGGTTGGTTTCGAGTTGCGAAGAAGGAGGCCGAGGTAGCCGTCGGCTTCGACGCGGCGGCGCAGGGGTAGGCCCTTGATGGCCTTGTCTCGGACGCTGCCAGCGTTGGCGATCATCTCGGCGATCTTGTGCGGGTCCTCGCCGCGATTGATCGCGTCGGGGATGCCCGTGTTCTTCAGGCCCTTCTGGCCGAAGTTGTAGATCATCGAGACCAGCGGGGCACGCTGGTAGTCTTCGAGCGGCACGGTGATGAGCTGGTCGAGCAGCTTGTTGTAGCCGTAGATCGCGACGTCCCGGAGTTGGTCGCCCTCGGCCACAGTCATGCTGCGCTTGCCACTGATGATCGCGTCGTAATCGCTGATGCCGGCCTGCGCAAACGCGGCCCGGCTCTCAGCGTCCGAGTGGGCGTCCAGGTTCCAGCCGCGACCGATGGTCCGGTAGCCCTTGGGGTCCTTGTAGACCGAGCCCACGAAGCCTTCGGCCCCGAGATAGCTCTTGGTCTGATCGATCCAGTTGCCCGAGACGGTCTTGGCGCCTTGGAAAGGTTGTGTCACTGCTGCGTTGTCTCGCATGAAGGAGTTGATGGAGTCCATGTCCCAGCCCCCTGCGGGGCGGTACTCGGCACTGCGGCGCCACGCGTCGGTCTGGGTCGTACCCTGCGCCGTCATCTTGTCGATCTGGGCTGCCAGGGCTTGATCCATCACGTCGCTGGCGTGGATGGGGTCAGGCGTGTTCACTTCGTGATTTCGTTCGTGTGGTAGCGCTGCTGCAGGTACTGAGCGCCCGCGTTGGCCGCTGTGGCTGCATTGCGTTCGCTCTGCCGCCTCTGGAAGTCGGCGCGTTCCTTGGCGAGTGCGTCGGCCTTCGTCCGCGCGTCGCCGTCCACCGTGAACACCTGCTTGACCTGCCAGCCGTTCTGGCTGCTGACTGGGTCGTAAGTGCCATCGTGGGTCGCGATGTAGCCCTTGGGCAAGTTCTTTGCGAACCACGCCTTGGCTTGCGCTTCGTCGGTCGGGACCTTCTCGGCGGTTGTCACTGGGCTGGTCGCGACCAGCGAAGCCACGTCAACGTCGCCGGCTGAAAGGGCGCCAAAGCCTGGGGCCAGCGGCTTGTTGACCGTCGAGTCGCCCGAGACCATGCGGTAGTCCTGGCCGGGCATGAACTGCACCGCAGTGCCGTCCTTGCGCATCAGACGCATTGCGCCGCCGCTGTCCGGCTTCTCGGTCCACAGGTCGTCCGCGCCGTTGCCCACGTAGGGGAAGCGCTTTGCGATGCTGTCCATCGACGCACGGGCGTTCTTGATGGGGTCCTCGACCTTGTCCAGCGCGTTCTTCATCTGGAAGCCAGCGAAGATCGGCGGGAAGCCCTTGGCCGTGGAGTAGACGTGGCTCGGGTCCGCGTTCAGCGGGTGGTCGAAGGACCGGCCCGAACCGTTGAAGGGATCAGGGACGGCCACGAAGTTGCCATTGATGCCGGGTACCGGGATGTAGTTGCCAGCGGCGCCGGCCATCACAGTCTTCACCGCGTCTTTCACGTCGGCCTTGCCGCCGTTGATAGCAGCCTGGAGCGCAAGGTTGTCGGCCACTCGGGCGAGCAGCGGGTTCATGTCCTTGTCCTGCAGACTCACCTTGCCGGTGAACCAGCCGTCGCGCCCCATGCTCCCCGCGAGCGTAGACCCGAGCGCGTCGCGTACATCCTTCTCGGCCTGGGCACGCTTGTCCGAGGCTTGCCCGGTGAGCTTGGCGAAGTCCCACCGCCCGTCGCTTGCGGCGTCGGAGAGCCGCTTGGCGGCCTCGGGGTTGTCCTTCGCGGCCTGGAGCACCGTGTTGATGTCCTGGCCTCCGCCAGCCTTGAGCTTCAGGTAGTTGTATCGGTCCTGTGCCTGCTTGTTGTCACCGAAGTACAGCCCGATCTGGTCCTGGCCCACATAGGGGGACTTCTCGATCTGCTCGAAGTAGCGATACGCGCGGGCGGCCTTGTTCAGGTCGGTGCCCATAAGGGCGCCAGTGGTCAGGTCGGTGAAGGATTTCGACTGACCGAATGGCGCAGCCTTGCGGTGCAAGGCACCCCCGACCCACGCTGCCATTTCCTGGGCGGTGCCGTCGCTGTCCATGGGGTCGATGTAGCCACGGGCGCCCAAGGTTGCACGGGTGCTCGGGAACGCCCCTCCGGCAGAGTTCGTCACCACGTCGATCAAGCCCGCGTCCATGAATTTTTTCGTGGTCGCTTCGGGTGATTCACCGGCCCGCACGCCGTACCCGATGCCATCGTTCTGCCCTTGGAAGGTCCCGTTGACAGCGGCGGAGTACAGGTTGGCGCCGGCCTGCTTCTTCGACAGGTGCTCCATCAGCGTCCAGGCGGCTCGAAAGGGCTCGGTGCCCGTGCCGTGCACGGTGTCGATGGCGCGTGCCTCGGTAAGGAGATTCGCCACGTCGCTCGGGCGGGCCAGGGGGTTCCCTGCGACCACTGCGAGCTTTTGCTGCCAGGACGAAACAAGGTTCATGGCCTCTTCGGTCTTGATCTTGTTGACCTGCAACAGGTGCTGCTGCTTGATCTTCAGATACTGATCGGGGTTCCGGTCGGCCCATCCGCTGTCGGTGAGCGCCTTATCAGCGGACAGCGCTTGCGTCTGGTTTTCCACGTTGCCCATGAACGAGCCGATGATCGCATCGGCCTTCTTCAGGTCGCCATGCGTCACGGTCTGGACACGGGCGGTGAGGTCCGCGAATTGGCCTGGGGTGACCCCGCCCTCGCTGCGAATCTGGCGGATGCCGTCGCTCACGATGGTGTGCGTCGCGGTTTCTTCCTGATCCTGGGCACGCTGGGCATTGCCCTGGGACACGAGGGCCTCGGCCTGTTTCGTGTAGCTGTAGAGGACGCGGGAGTCGTAGTCCTTGTCGCCAGTGTTCTGGTAGTTCTGCTTGAAGAACTGCGTGGCTACAGCCTCGGGGTCCTGCGTGCCGTCGCGCGGCATGTCGCGGAAAGCCTTGCGCAGGCCCTCGGTCATCTCGAAGGCGTGCGTGTCCGCCGCCGAGGTCTGGTACGCGCCTGCATAGGCCTGCCGGGTGGCGAGCTGGGGATTCATAACCTGCCCAGTCTTCTGGTCGACCACGGCCTGCTTCGCCATGGCCTGGTTCTCGCGGTCGATCTGGACCAGCTCCTGGCGGTGCAGGGCGTTGCCGACCTGATCGACGCTGTTCGCCGCCGCGCCGAAGAACGAGTTCAGGGCGTTGCCCACGGCGTCTAGCGCAGGGGCCGCAGACTCGACGTGAGCTCCGGTGGCTTGGTAGCTCGCCGTGTTCACCGAGGCTGCCGTCGAGATGTCCATGGTGCCCGGGGTGTCCGGGCGGTAGGAGCGTTGTCGTTGGTTGTTGCCGTCCATTACCAGTCTCTGTCGGTCGGGGCGCGACCGTTGGTGTTGACGCCGTACTTCGACAGGTCGTAGTCGGACGTGAAATTCTTGGCCGAGTCAACGGCCAGGGACTTGCTGTACGCGCCAGCGCCAGCGCTCACGGCGGCGGCGCCGACCTGTGAAAAGAACTTGGTCTGGTTGGCGCCGAGCATTGCCTCGTCGACGGCAAGCTGCGACTGGTTGTTTGTCTGCAGCGCAGCCATCTTGTCGCGTGCCGTGGCTTGCTGGTTGGTCAGGCCTGCGTCAATGCGCGAGAAGTCGTCCGCCGCACCGGCGGTGATGTTGATGGCGTTGGCAGCCAGCGAGGGGCCACCCTGTGCGGCAAGCACACGAGCCATCGACACCTGCTGGGTCGCCTTGCGGGCGCGGTCCGTTTGCTGTTCGAAGGCCTGCGCTGCGGCGGCACGGGACTGCTCTTGCGCGACGCGGTAACCCTCAGCGGTATTCGCGTTCTGGGCCTCGGCCTGTGCGATTACCGCTTTGTCACTTGATTGCTTCTGAGCGTAGGCGCCGGCTGCTGACACTGCCAGCGTCAGCAAGGGGATCAGGAGGGGAAAGCACATGGTAGTGGGGGATGAGTTCCGGCATCTGCATCCCGACCAATGGGACGAAGCCGAGCCAGTGCAGCCACCGTAGGTGGAGCGCGTTGCCGCGCCAAGGGGCGCAGAGAAGAAGCGGCCAACGCTCATGCGCTCGGGTCACGAGCGGTGCGCAGGCGCGAAGAAATTGGATAGGGTGGCGCTCGACTTCATGGGAGCACAGCATCCAGATGGAGCCGTGATCCCCGCAGTCGCGGACGCCCCACAAGGCGAGAGGGAGGCCGCTGTTTGTGCAGACGGTCTCGGTGATCGCGGAGAGCCCTACCGCCTCCCGTACGGTCCCGCCCGACAGGGCAAGCTCGTGTCGGTCATCGGGTCGCAGGTGCGTCTCGATGTTGTGAGTATCGGAGGCGGTAGGGGTTCGTAAGATCATTTGCGTGCGTTGGTGTACCGACCTTCCAGGGTTAGGCCGGTGACGCACAGAGGGCCTGTGCTGGTCGTGGTGAGGGTCAGAGAGCCCACGTCACCCTTCGAGTTGAAGGGCACGCTGAAGCTCACGTCTTTGGCGATCTGCGGCACGGGGACGGAGTCAACCATGCGCGGCGAAACCGCTGTGACCATCGGAATGCGGTCTGGTCGAGTGACGGTCGCCACGAAGTCGCAGGAGACCATGGCGTCAACGACCACGCGATTGACCTGTAACCGTCCGAGGGGCGTCGTCTTCTCGTCTACCGAGGGGTAGAACGGTGAGAACGTAGCCGTGCGGGCATAGCGCAAGCCGATGAAGCCGCTGGTGCTATTGGGCTTCTGCGGGAAGTGGCCGAGCCATTGCTGCCCGTCCCAGACCGTGGTCAGGGAGTACTCGCGATACCAGCCATCACCCTCGTCGATCAGGACGATCAGGTTGGGCACTTGGCTGTACCCGGCGGGGTAGATGACCTCACTGCGTTGCCGGGCGACATTCCACGAGACCTGGACCGGGGTGGCGAAGTCCAGCCGCTTGTCGGCCACCATGTCCTCGCCGAGGCCAGCCTCAATCTTCACGCGGAGCAGCACTAGCTGGCTATGACCGATGCCGGCGATGTACAGCGTGTCTTCGTAGACCCAGTGGGAGAGGATCGAGTCCACGCCCGCGAAGGTCAGCTTAGACCATGCATTCTGTGCTCGCTCTTGGTCCTTCCAGTACGAGGTCTGCATGTACAGGCGCGAGGGGTCACCATCAGCCCAGAGGTACACGCGCCCCGATTGGGACGCGCCACGGATTCGACGCACGTGACCGGGCACGTAGCCCGGCACATGCTTGCCCAAGTCGGTCGCCGTGTTGTTGTCTGTGGCCTGCTCGTACTGGTACTCCCAAAGCGCTGAGCGCCCAGCCATCGGGCCGGCGTAGTAAAGCGCGTCGCCGATCACGTCGGGTTCGCAGTCGCCGTCGAGCTGATAGCGCGTCGCCACGCCGATCACTGCATCGGTTGGGGTCACGGCCTTGTCGCCGGGCACCTCAAGCTGTGCGTTGTCGCACAAGACCATCAGCTTCGACCGGAAGCCCATCAGCCATTCGATGTTCGCGACGTCCTGCGTTTCAATCGGCAGCGTCACAGGGTCAGCCGGCAGAACTTCCCGCGCGGACTCTCGCCAGAAGTTGAACAGGTCGTCCGCTTGGCTGGAGTAGATCGCGTCGTTGGACGCGAACCAGAGGCGCCCCTTCCATTGCGCCATCGCGGAAATGCGCTGGTTGGCGAAGCCTGCCCATGGGTTGCTGTCGTCGTCGCCAACCTTCCGGGCCACCCAGTCGCAAGGCACCAGCTCGAAGCCGTTGGCCGTGGTCTGGTGCAGCCGCATGGGCATGGCGCCGGGATACCAAGAGCCGGAGGTGGCGCTCAGTGTGGGCAGGTAGGTCGACTCAACCCAGGCATTGCGTGCCGGATCGTACTGGACGTAGTAGGTTGACTTTGTATCGCCCTGGCCCAGGTCCACCTTGATCGGGACGCCGCCCTCGAACTGCGGAGGCAGATCGGTAATGGCGGAGACGCTGCCTTTGATAAGTAGCGAAGCGGTTTCGTCCCAGTCGTTGGAGTACATGAAGCTCGCGATGAGCGCAGCGGAGCCGGTCACTCGGATGACATTGCCCGCGACGCGGAAGGACGAGATGCCGGGCATGTTGGCGGCGATGTTGTTCGCCAAGCCGAGAGCCACGAAGTCGCGGGTTACGTTGGAATTCGCCGGGAGCGCCCAAGTAGCGACACCCGAAGCGCAGGTAGCCGAGAACGTCTGGGCTGCTGTCGAGACCTTCTTGACTACGAGGTAGGCCGTTGTAAGCGCTGGGGCGGCAACGAACTGAGGCGTCACGGCCACGTCGGTGTTCAGGATCAGCGTGGTGTCGCTGATCGTCAGGAAGCGCAAGGAAGCCGTAGCGTTCGCGATGTAGTTGGTCGCGTATGCGCCCACCGTCAGAGTCGCCAGGGCGCCGGTGTCAGCGTTTCGCACCTCAATGGTCCCGTACTCGACGCGCCGCAGAAGAACCCAGCGCTGGCCGTCAGAGGTGCGGAAGAAGTGGTGGCCTGTCGCGGCGTAGTTCAGGCTCGACAGCGCACCAACCAGCTGAGTTCCGGGGCGGTCAAGGAAGCCGGCGTAGTCCACCGAGGGCAGGAAGTTGTCCAGCTCCTGCATTTGGCTCGGCGAGCGCTGGAGATGCGCCTGCCGGCTCACGCCATGGTAGAGACCACCAATGCGTGGTTGCAGAAGTCCGTCCATCAGATTCCTCGTCGGATCACCTGCCGACGCAGCCAGTAGAGGTCTGCGTTGTTCAGGATGTTGAAGTCGTCGGAATCGCTCTCGGCGTCACGGGCATCGGCCACGGCCTCCGCTCGCTCTTCTTTCGCGAATTGGTCGAGCTGCGCTGAGCCCACGTACGCCCGCTGGTAGGCCATGGAAGCCCGTCCGACGATCTCGCGCTGTACGTTGAACGGGCAGGCTTCGAAGGGGAAGTTGCGGATCATGGTGACGTCCACGGGAGCGGTGAACGTGCTGACCTGCTTGTCGGCGTCCCACAGGGTGAGACCGCGCTGCACGTAGTTCACCTGGGGATCGATGGGGTCCACGAACAAGACGTCGGCGGGCACGGCGATGACGCCGCTTGCGTCGGGTGTCAGCGTGACCTTGTTGTCTGTGTTGAAGTCCCACCCCTTTGCCAATACCTTCGTGGTCTCGGCATCGAGGATGGCGCTGGCATTGGCGAAGTCACCGGCGCCGGCCACCTCTACGAGGATGACCTGTTCGCCGACAGCCACCAGCATCTGGTTGATTGCTTGGAGTCGAGAAAGCATTGGGAAAGAGACGAAGAAAAAAGAGGCCGACCTCGAATGAAGTCAGCCTCTCTTTGGGGAACCGCTTAGGCGGTCTTGAACTCCACGGCGTATTCGCTGCGGAGCGTGCCGTGACCCTTCACGACCTTCGCGACCATGAAGTCTTCCTGGCGGCGCACGTCGCGGTCGGTTTCAACCGTCACGTCCACCAGCGACAGGGTCGCCGTCGCGTCCTGCAGCCACATCAGACCCGTGGTCTTGCTGTAGTCCGCGCGGTACTTCGAGTACACGCTGGTGACAGCGGTCTCGTTGGCCGTGGGCAGCAGGTTCGACGGCATGATCGTTACGCCTTCGAAGCGGATCGCTTCGGTCACAGCGGAGCCCAGGCCGGCAGCAGCGAGGTTGATCATGCTGTTCAGGTTGATGAAGTTGCCGTTGCCGTCGGTCGCGTACTTGATCGCGTCGAACACGGTGTAGTTCACGACCATGTAGATCGTGGCGCCCACCGGGATGTTCTTCGCGTACAGGGCACGCTTCGCCTTGCGGATGGCGTCCATCCAGGCTTTGCCGCTCGTACCGTCGACGTTGGTCAGGCCAGCGTCCACGATGAGCGTGCCGCCCGAGCCCGGGATGGCCGAGGAGGCTGCCGTACGAGCGGCCAGTGCCACCGAACGGAACACGTTCTGGTCGATGGTGCGGCCCAGGACAGCGCCCATTTCGGTCGTGATGGGCGAGCGCACGTCGAAGTGCGACATCAGCACGTCGAGGTCCCACAGGGCATGGCTGGCCGTCAGGGGCGCGTCGACCGTGATGGTCACTTCGTCCGTCAGGAAGCCGTTGCCCAGGAGTTCCTGACCGCGCGTGATGTACTCGGCCACCGACACGCCAGTACGCGGGAACTGCCAGCTCTTGCCGGCGCCGATGGACTTCTCGCGCGTCTTGCCGGCGGTCAGGGTGTTGGCCGTCAGGGCCGTGAGCACTTCGCCGCCGAACTGCTTGAGGAAGAGGGCGCGGTCGTCCGTGCCGGATGCGCCAGTACCGAAGGCAATGGGATTGCCGTTATCACCAAAAGACATTGCGTCTTCTTTCTTTCAAAGGGGAGGAACGGCTCCGCCCGGCCCCTGGGGAAAGGGGCGCGAAAGGCAGAGCGATGGGGTGAGGGCCGAGGCCCCCGGTTTAGAAGCGCGAAGCCTTCAGCTTCGCAGCGACGTCGGCGCGGTACGCCTCGGACGTTTGGTAGCGCGGGTCTTGCATTGCGGCGACCATCTCAGTCTTGTCGCGGAAGCCGGCCACAGCGGGTGCGGCCTTGCCGTTCACATTGACCAGGGCCGGGTCAGCGCCTGCGTTCATGCGGGCCTTGAGGACCGCGATGGCATCAGCCGCATTCGGGCCGTTGAGCTGAGCGTCGTAAAACTCGCGCTGCTCGGCGCTGAGGTTTTTCTGGCCCCACGCAACAAGCTTGTTGAACTCGTCGGCGCCACCGGCTGCTTTCTGCAGGTTCTGCGTTTGGAGGGTGGCCTCGGCCTTCAGAAGAGCAGCCATGCGGGTGTTGAGCCCGGCCACCTGGGCGTCCGTAAGACCCATGGCCTTTAGGTCGGTGATCAGGTCGTCGGGAACCTTCTCGCCACCGAGACCCTTGAAGAGATCACCGGAGTCGATGAGGGCCGCAAGGCTCTTGACCTCACCCTGGCCTTCGGGCTTCGGGGGATCGGTCGGCTTCGCTGTGTCGGCTGGCACATCGGTCAACCGGGGCGCCTGGGCGTTCGGGTCGACTGCTGCTGCTGCCTGTGCCGGCTGGGCCGCCGTCTGCGACTGGGTAGCCGCTGGGGTCGGAGCTTTGAACTGGGCGTCGTAGGCCGCGATCATTGCTTCACGATGCTCGGGACTCCCCGGGACTGGCGCTTGAGTTGCTGCGCCTGTCTGTGTGCCTGCGGGAGTCTGGGCATCGCCGCTGGGTGCGGCTTGGGTTGGGTCGCTCATTGTGGAGGTTGAAGTTGGTTCTGGGCCATGGCGCCGGCAATGGGTCCAGCGGCGCCCTTGACGGCGTCAGACGCCATCTGTGCTTGCTGCTGCTGCGCCTGCTCCGCCGCGACGGTTGCGTCATCCTTGACCGCGCCAGGGAACCCGACGGCGGCCACGGTGGGCGTGAGGATCTTGTTGAAGTCGATACGCTGTGCGACTTGCTCTTGGAATGCCTGAGGCACCTCGTTGAACAGGCCGAACAGGGTGCGGGCCTTGTTGACCTGGGCGTCTTTGCCGAGCGCTTCGAGGCCAGTGGTCACCTCGATGGACACGGAGTCCTTGCCGATCTTCGGGAGTTCTTCGCGGGTCTGCATCTGCGCGATGAGCTTCCTCAGGCGCCATGCCTGCAGCTCGACCGCCAGTAGGGAGTACACGCCCCCGAGACCTTGCTCGATTTCCGACGCCAGCATCTGCAGTTCGTAGGCGGTTACGCGCTCAGCATCGCGGCGCAGGTCACCTGTGAGCAGGAAGGCCTGAGCCAACCCACGCTGGATGTCCTGAATCTGCGACTGCATCGTCTGCATCGCGCTGCCGTTGTTGAACTGGAAGGGCTGGATGTCCCCGTTGGGTCCGCCGTTGCCCGAGAGCACGGCGCCGTTTCTGGCCTCGGCGATTCGCTTGCGCAGGTTGCCACCGGCCGCGTTGGGCCGAACAAAGATCAGGTTGCGCGACGCCAACGCACCGGCCTCACGCAGTTGCTGCGTCGTGGCGTCGAGCGCCATCAGGTCGGCGTAGTTCGCCTCGCAGTGCGAGCGCCCATAGTTCTCGCCGGGAACGAGTTCCCAGGCAAGGGCGTTGCATGGCATCAGGCCGTTGAAGGTCTGGAGGGGCGTGACCTCAACGTTGTCCAGGTCCTGCTGAACCGAATAGGTGTTCTCGTCGATCAGCTCGAAACGCGTGTAGAGCGTGCAGTCCGCGTCTTCCTTCTTGTCCGTCTTGTCACGGAGGTCGGTGGGAAGCGCCCGGACCTTCATCTTCTCGGCAGTCACGACCTCGATGGCCTTGCCATCCCAGTTGCGCACGGCGACGTACTGCTCCAGCATGTACTGCTTCAGGTGCCCGGTGGGCGTGATGTACTCGGCCATGTTGCCGGCGACGATCAGGTGAAGGAGCGTGGTGTATGTCGGGCGACGCCACTGGAGAGTCTCGATCTTCTCGTTGACTAGCTTCTCGCACTTGGCGAGGCCGAGAGTCACGTCGGGGGGCGGCTCCATAGTTTGCTGTTTGAGCAGCACCTTGGCCGGCACCTTCAGGTTGAACGAGGAAGCCCCCGGCGGCAGGAGAGCCATCAGGAGCTTGGCCGCGAGATTGACTGTGGCACGGGCGCCGAAGGACTGGTATGTCTGCGGCAATATGTTCGAGGCCGACTGGCCCTCGGGCGGGCACACCGCCTGGACGGTGAGCGCAGCACACGCGCGGGCGCGATCTAGGTACGGCTGGCGGTCAGGGGCCAGCTCGACGTAGCGCTCGGCGAGTCTCAAAGCTGCACCCCCACGCCTGTCGGGGCTGTCAGGTACGAGGCCGTGAGGTTCCTGCGCTGCGCGGTGCGCTTCTGCGCCTGCTCGACGGGCGAGTCTTCAGCGCCGAAGATCGCCTTGGCTGCCGGAGCGTCCGGCTGCGGCGGCGGCGGGGGCGCCGGTGTCTTGGGACTGGAGGACATGGAGGGGGAGGTAGAAGGGACCGTCCCCCGTGAACCCAAGACGACGCACCAGGGGTACGTGCTCGGGGAGAGGTTCAGCCCAGACGCCGAGGGCGCCAGTAGCTCGCGCTGACGCGGCGAGAAAGCGTAGGGATCGCGGGGTCACCCAGCGGCCACGAAGGGCGGGGGCGACGCATAGGTGGAACCGTGTGGCTCCATGAGGAGCAGGCTCGAACCATACGAGGCCCCGAATGCTGCCGCCGCTGTGCAGAACACAGAGCGTGCATCGGACCAGTACAGCCTGAGTCCAGCCACTAGCGAATGGATAGCCCATCGCACGGAGAAAGTGACGGCACTCACGCACCACCGCCTTCTTGCGCGACCTGCTTTCCGTTGGCCGCGTCCACGTTGTCCGCGATGTCGCGGAGCGCGAGGATCGCTTCATGGTAGCCAGTGAGTTCGTGGGCCGCCGTGTAGTCCCGCGCCTGGATCAGGCTGTGCACGGACTCGGCGGGAACCAGGTGGGTGAGGTAAGCCGCCAAAACCCGAATTTCTTCTGAGCCGGGGAGGCCCGGGGGCAGCCCGTCGGTCCCTATCTCAAGAGTCTTAGGAGTCTTAGAGTTAGGGCCGGCATCACTTTGTGGATATTTCTCAGGGGTTGGCGATTTCTCGCCCCGCCCGAATATCCGAGTACCACTTTTGCAGCGCTCCCAGGCGCGTCGCATTGCGTTGGCAAATCTCATAGTTGGCGTCTACGGATTCAATGAGGTCGGCGATTGACGCGTCGCCAGCGGCAGCGACCGCTTGATCGCCTTGAGGCGCTCGGGCGGCTGGGCCAGTTCCGCTGGAAGCGGCGGCAGTTCGCGGACGAATGCCGGCGGCGTGGTCGAGCAACCCGGCAATGCGAGCGTCAAGCCGAGAAGCACGAAGATCGGAAGCAGCCAGCGCGGCCTGCAGGTCATCGGTAATACGGTCATGTCGTTCCTGTTGTCGGATGAGTTTTTGGTTGAGGTCGGTGGTCACGCTTGCGGTCACAGCCGCGTCGGACGCACGCACGGCAGCGACAGCGACCGCCTGACGGGTCGCGGCGGCCTGGGCTTCCTGGGCTGCGCCCATGTCGATGAGATGGCTGCGGTAGCCCAATAGAGCCACCACGACGCCCAGAACGCCCAGGGCGCCCAGAACGTAGCGGTTGGTTAGAAGACTCAGCACGTGAAGTGCTCCAGTCCTCGGCTCTTCCAGATCGCGTACTGGCACGCCGCGACGTTCTGGGCGAGATCGTCCAGCGTCCCGTCGTTGACGATGCGAAAGTCGAGACCCGGAACCTGCCTTATTCCGGCCTCGCTCGCGTGATCGACCACGGTGCGGCGACCATCCGGGCGGGACAGATGGATGATCACGCCGCCCGCGTTGCGGATGGCCCGCGCCTCGTTCTCGAAGCGCACGTCGCTGATAACGTAGCGGGTGCCCGGGTTGCGCGTGACCTCGGCGATGACACGGTCACACCAGAAGTTCTGGTTGACGCATTCGCGGCCCCATTGGGTGCCCAAGGACTGCATCATCTGGCGCGGCGACTTACCAACCCAGGCGATGACGTCCTCTTTTACGGGCTCTAGTTCCTCGCGCCTGATGCCGACCAGATCGCAAACGAACTGGCGGATCGGCTCGGCGAAACTGATTTCTTGGTAGCCGCTGCGCTTGACGAGCATGCCGGCCACCGTGCTCTTGCCGCTTTGCGCAGCGGCAGCCAGTCCGATAAGCGGGAACTTACCTTGCAAGTGTGTGTGCATTGAATGAGATGTCGTGTTTGCCGATTCGATAGAACACGCCGCCACCCTTGGGGTCGTATTCGTTCGGTCGGAGGATTCGTGAGAGCTGCGCTTGCGTGAGCGCGTCCTTGGCGGACTGGGGGAAGTCGCGGTACTTCGGGGTCTTGGGCAGCTCGAAGCGGCGCTCGACCTCAGGCCACCACTCGGCCATGTTCGTGCCGTTCAGCAGAACTTCCTCGGCGCCCTTGGGGCCGCACCCGATGCAGCCGGCGAAGCCGTCGGTCGAGTCGCCCATGAGCGTCTGCATCATCCACCAGTGGTCCGCGCGATCCTGAGTGATCGTCATGAACTTGCCGGACTTCGGGATCGCCAGACGGCCTGGGACCGTCTTCATGTCCTTGTCGGACGAGACGATGATGGTCCCCTTGCCGGCCAGGACGCCCATGGTGTCGTCGGCTTCCAGGCCGGGATACCACTTGCCGTCCCAGCGGTCGATGGCCCAGGCTTCGAGTTCGCTGTATATCTCGGGCTTCTCGTTGCGCCCGGACTTGTAGCCGGGGAACAGCCCACGTCGGAAGAGACCGCGTTCGGGTGGCGACACCACGAAGACCATCTGGTCCGCTTCGGTGGTGCGGACCCAGTAGTCCACGGTATCGACCAGCTTGCGCTTGGCCTGACGGAGCGTCGGGAGGACGCTCTCGGATTCGCCGGTGTCCCAGTTCACCTCTTCAACCTTGCTGACGCAGGCTTTGTAGATGAACTCGTCGCCGTCGAGCAGGGCCCGCATCACCCGACGAAGCAGCCCGCGACCATCACGACGCAGACGACGGCACAGAGGACGGCCAGGGCCATCGCCATGACGGCCATTGACCAGTCAATGATCGTGTCGATCACAGCAGCACCTCGCAGTTGACCGGGGTGCGGTCGGGGTACTTCGCGAGGATGCGCTTGAGGCGCAATGCGCTCCGGGCGCGGCCTGCTTCAGCCCACGTCTCGTCGCCGAGATAAGTAATCGTGTTGTCGCGCAGGTCCTTGTCGAATCCGGGGAGACGCCGGATGCCATCCTTGGTCATCTGAACTTGCGAGATGCCGAAATCGTAGTCGTCCGCATCGGCGATCACGTCGCGCGACACAGGCAACACCTCGACCACCGGGCCGGACCAGTGGACGTGGTACGTATTGTTCTGCTGTTCACCAGGGATACTTGCAGTGCCGAAGGCGTGCAGAGACACCGCGCCGCCCAGCGTCTTCGCGAGGATGTCGACCTGCTCGTCCCACGAGAAACCCAGCGGGTTGCTGAGGTCGCGGGTGTCAACGAACAGGTCGATGTCCTTGATCGGGCCACCGAGGAACGCATCGCGCACCGCGCCGCCCCCGATGACGCTGTTCTTCCATATGGACGCAGCGGTAGCCGCGACCTGTTGGAGGTCAGTGAGTTTCATGCCAGTTGTTTCCAATGTCGAATGCGCCGTCGAGACGGCAATGTGATTTCAGGAGTTCGCCCGCTCGGGTGATCGCGCTCTTGCCCATCTCACCGATCTCCTCGGCAAGGTGCTGGGTGCGGCACTCGATCTGCCATTCGTCGTGGACGTTGGCGCAGTAACCGAAGTCGATCCCGTGGACGTAGCCCTTGGCCGTGATGGCCTCGTGCAGCAGGACCAGGGCCTTCTTCATGACGATGGCGCCGGCGCCCTGGAGCAGGGAGTTCAGCGCGGCGTGGGCGTGGCGAATGCGGATGCGCCTGCCGTCCAGGCCACGGATGTAGCCCTGGCTCTTGGCCTTCTCGGCGATCTTCTTCTTGAGTTCGGCGAAGCCCTTGATACCGTCGATGAGGCGGGTCTTGACGCGCTTGCCGATTTCCTTTGCAGGACGCACGCGCCAGCGGCTGGGGTCGCGCTTCGACTGTTCGACCGCCCATCGGGGCCACTCGGACAGCGGCTTGCCGCTCGACTGCCAGTCCTCGATCCAGATGCGCCCAGCCTTCTCGTCGCCTGCGCCGTAAAGCGCGCCGTAGATCAGGGTCTTCGCGCCATCTCGGCTGAACAGTTCGGTGTTCCTCCGGTTGATCGAGTGGGCATCGGTGCCCTTGGTCTTGTCGCCTTCCAGCAGTTGCCGCGCGAACTCGCCTTTGTCCCAGGGGTACAGATAGTGCGCGAGCACGCGTAGCTCCAGGCCTTCGGCGTCGCAGCCCATGAGCACCCAGCCATCGCGGGGAACCCACAGTGCACGCAGCCGCGCATCCTTGTCGATGTTTGCGCTGTTCGGCATGCGGTGCGTCATGCGGCCCGTTACCGCGCCATTGCTGTTGACGAAGCCGTGCACACGGTTGCTGTCGTCCGTGTGGTGCAGCCAGCCGCCACCGAACTTGCGCCCGTTCTTGATCTTGGGCGGGCCGGCCAGTTGCGTATAACGCTTGTCCGCCTTGCCGAACTTGAGCAGTGACTGGACCTCAGGGTAGTCGCCGATCTTCTTAAGCACTTCCTCGGTTACGTTCGGGTTGCCCTTCTCGGTCGTCGGGGCGATCCAACCGTACTTGCGACGCAGACGCATCGCGACGTGGTGCTCACTGCCGGCGTTGAACTCCTGCAGCTTGATGGCCGTGTACGGGCCGACCACCGAGTAAGCCGGGCGGTCAGCGGTGGCCTTGTAGTTGCAGAGCCTCTTGGGGGTCTTGGTGCCAGCCGATACATAGATCGGTGGGAAGACCTGCTGCAGTTCTGCGACGCAGCGCTGGCGCTCGTCGTACAGTTCAGCGGCGACGACCATCCCTCGGCGAACGTCCAGTAGGAAGCCGTTCTCCATCTGGAGGTCGATGAGGTACGCGACGCAGTGTTCGAGGTCGAGGCTCTCGCCCCAGGCCAGAGTGGCCTTGAGCTTCTCGAACAGCGCAATGGTCACCACGCTGTCCTGGCCGCAGTAGGCACGCATGTCCTCGCTGTACGCGTCCCAGCCTCCGTCGTAGACACCCTTAAGGATGCCCATTTCGATGCCGTAAGACTCCAGCTTGTGGCCCCCGAGGCGCTCGGGGTCGCGCAGGCGCCCCATGACGAGCGTGTCGTACACGGCCCACAGAGGAATGTCGATGAGGCGAAGCTTGCGCAGTGCCTTCACGTCGAAGCCGATGCCGTTGTGGGCGATCAGGCAGCGGCGCTTGCGCTTCTCGTTGCGCTTGATTTGTTGTGAGAGGCGCGTGATTCCGTCGGCGAGCGACGGGAAACGCGGATCGTGATCGGTGTAGGTGAGCACCTCGCCGGTCCTGACGTTGCCGATGGACATGACCCACACACGGTCGAGTTCCATCAGCAGGCCGTTGGACTCAAGGTCGAACACCAGATCGTCGTCGGCGAGGTCCTGACTCACTGGCAGGACTCGCAGCCGGGCGTCATGTCGCAAACACCGCCGGACAGCGGGGTGTCATCGTCCAGGCTCAGGGCCTTGGGCTCGACGTGAATCAGTACGCGCACCATGACGGCGTTGCGCCCGTCTTCGTTCACGTTCTTCGCCGCCTTCAGAAAGGCAGCTTTGATGGCTTCGGTTGCGTTGGCGTGGCTCGCGATGAACGCAAAGCCCTCGAAGGGCGCCGGGTCCACGAGGACGGCTTCGGCTTGAATCTTCTCGGTTGTCATGTTCCGGTCAGGCTTTCAGTTGGGTGTAGAAGGCCGCGACGTTCCGCATCTCAGCGAGCGTTGCGTTCTTCTTCAGTTCGTTGACCCGCCACGAGACGACCACCACGTTGCCGGGGACGTATCCGCGACGTGGGTTGATGCGATCTAGTGACGGGGAGTTGGGCCCTGCGCGACCGGAGGACGGGCGCAGGCGCAGCCCCAAGACGGGGCAATGGGTCGGGACGTGGATGTCAGTAAGCGTGAGCGTGTGCCGCAGGCCGTTCTTCTTGGCGCGGTACTTGGAGGACTTCAGCAGCAGTCGGGCGACCTCGTTAGAACGGGTCGTCTTCTGCACTCTCTTCCTTGTCGAATGCCTCGGTAGCCTTCACGAACGGCTTGAGTCGACCGGTCTTCGTGTTGTAGCGAAGGTGGTCAGCGGGTCCAGTCTTTCCACCACGGCGGACCTTCAGCGATCGAATGAGACTTTCGTCTTTCTCCGGGCCGTCCGCCTGCTGATCGCGTTCCTTGCCGGTCACCACGTCGGGCACTTGCTTCATCGAGCCGCTGCCCTTGATGTCGTCCAGTTTGATCTGGCCGCCTTCCTCTGCCGGTGTGTCGCCGCTCTTGGCTTTGCGGAGGTGGGCAATTGCGATCACGCTGACGCCTGTGCGCTCGATGATGGACCGCAGTCCGACCATCAGCTTGTCGACGCCCTCGTTGTCCTCGCCGGTGGCGGCGATGGTCAGGTGGTCTAGGAAGATCAACTCGGCGCCGTTGAGGGCCATGAACTCGACCTTGTTCAGCAAGCCTTCGCTATCCGTCGCGCCGAAGTGGTCGTAGGCTTGGTAGCAGCCGCCGCCCAGGAGCGCCGCGTGGCTCTTGGCCCACTGCGCATCCGTGAGGATGTCGGGGTTGTCTTCGAGGTCCTCGGCCAGGACGTTGTTGTCCAGGGCGACGAGGTATTTCGCTGTGTCCTCGACCGACTCTTCGAGGAACATCATCCCCACCTTACGGCGGTTGGACTTGTCCGCGCAGGTCAGTGCGTGGTACGCGAACTCTCGGGCATCCGTGGACTTTCCGACGCCGGTGCCGGCCACCATCAGCCAAAGCTGGCGGGGGCGGACGCCTCGGGTCAACTCGTTCAGCTTCGGGTACGGCGTCTGCCAGCCCGGCGCCGTCTTCTGCTTGAGGCGCTCGACCGTGAGGTCCTCGCCAGTCACGATGCCGTCAGGCCGATAGGCCCTGCCGTTCCACGTTGCGTCGGTGACGGCCTTCATGCCCTTCTCACGCAGCAGGTCGTTCGCATCTTTCAGCCCGTCGGGCGTCGTAATGATCTTGACCTTGCCCATCGGGAGGATGCGGGCACACTCTTCGGCTGCGTCGCGGCCCGGCTCGTCGTTGTCAAACCAGAGGACGATTTCCTCGAAGCTCTTGAGCCAGTCGAGTTGCGCGGCCAGCGCCTTCTTCGCGCCCTGTGCGCCGTTCGGGACGGACACGACAGGCCAGCGGTTGGCCTGGGCCTGCGAGACGGTGAGGGCGTCTATCTCACCCTCGGTGATGATGACCTTCTTGCCGCCGCTGCGCCAAAGGTGCTGGCCGTATAGGCCGGCCTTCTTCAACGAGCCGAGGACCATGAACTCCTTGTCCTTGGTCCGCATCTTCTGCGCCACGGGCTCGCCCATGGTGTCGCAGTAGGTCGCCAGTTGCACCGGCTCGCCGTCTCGGTTCTTGCCGACCATGTAACCCCAGAGCTTGCACGTCGAGGCGTCGATGCCGCGCTTGGTCAGGTCCTTGTATTCGCCCCGGATCAGGTCCGAGGGTGCACGGGATACAGCCGTCCGCTCGCCGTCGCCGTGGCCGTAGCTGCCGCACGAGAAGCAATAGGTATGGCCGTCGTCGTAGGTGGCACAGGCGTCACTGCTTCCGCAGTCGGGGCACGGCCCTTTGCATACGAGCGTGCTGTCGTCGCTCACGAAGCGCGGGCCTTCTTCGGCGGGTTCAGCAGGTACTGCAGTTCCTCGAAGGTGCACACGCGGCGCATGCCGCGACCTTTGACCAGCCAGCGGCCATCGGGCCGGGACGTGGCGTAGTAGCCGCGCGACTTGAGAGTGGTGGGGAGAAAGGTGTTCATGGGTCCAGAAACAAAAAAGCCCCTGGACCGAAGTCACAGGGGCTATTGGAGAAGGAGGGCCGCCACGAGCAGCAGCCAAAGCGCGAGGATCACTCCGCCCAGATGAAGGCGCATCGCGCCGCGACTGCGACGAGCAGCAGCCAGGACACGACGGGATTCATCGCCGACCCGACGAGCGGAAGGAGTAGCTCGGGCTGCTGTACCCGCGCGAGAAGCTCGGGGTCGAGAACGACCGGCTCGGGGCCGGCGAGGGGGTGGGCTTGAAGCTCGGCGTGACGGCGGGCGCGGGCTTAGGGACCACGGGGGTCGCCGGGCGCTGCACGATCAAGTTACGCTGCACTACGGTTTGGTTGACCACCGAGTGCGGGGCGCCCGAGCTGCCGCCCATGCGACCCAGCATGTAGCCGCCCAGACCCCAGAGCCAGGAGTGATCCGAGGATTGAGCAGTGGCTGCAGAAGCATCGCCCGGTGCACCGGGAGCGTTCTGGCCGCAGGCCACGAGGCTCAGTGCGGCGGCGAGGATGAGCAGGGACTTGCGCATCACAGTGCGATCACCAGGATCAGGAGGATCAGCAGGAAAGGGAACATCAGGCCACCGCCTTGTCTGCGGCCTTGCAGGCGCTGCAGTCGCACACGCGGTGCTCGGGAGCCAGGACGTACCGCACATAGCGCTGACCGTTAGGGTCGCGCTTCTGCTGCTTCGTGATGTTGAAGCCCGATTCTTCGCGGAGTTCGGTGATGCGCCGCGACACCGAGCGGATGCCGTGCACTGCGTTGGCCTCGACGTTGGTGATGGAGCCTTGGGCGCGGAGGTGCTTGAGAACGATTTGGGTTTGGGGAGTCATGTGGTCAGCTTTCGAGGGTTGAGAGGAAGGCCCGAAGGCCTTGGGGGTCACTGCAGGGTCAGCGTCTTCTTGAGGTAGCCACGGGCGACCCGGGCCAATAGGCCGGGGTGGGTCAGCTCGAAGCACATGAACGTGAAGACGCCCTTGGCCCCGTCAGGCCACATCGGTGGGCGCGGGCGCGACCAGATCGCGGAGTGCGCTGGCGACGCGACGGCCCGTATTGGCGGCGGCGCGATGGGTGCCCGCTTCGGCCACGAGTGCGCTGGCCTTGACCAGCTTGGCCTGGGCCTTCAGGGTTTCGCGGTTGGCGAGCGTTTCGAGGACGGCTTCTGCCTTGGAGATGGCGGTGATGAGGAACTTGATCATTGGGGAATCTCTTGAATGTGGAAGCGGATGTGCGGCACCTCGCCCTGCTCGGGGAAGCGCTTGCACAGGTGGGTCTGCACGATCTGTCTGTCGTCGCCGTACCAGCCTGCTTGCGTGAGGACATCCATCAGCGGCTTGGCGAAGTTGTCGATGTCGCCAAGGGGCGTCGTGAACTTCGACTTGGCGATGGGCTTGCACACGAACTCGGCGGTGACGATGAGTTCACCGAGTCGCTGGACGTCGTTCGGGGGAAGGAGAGCCTTGAGTTCTTTTTTGTACTTGGTGTACGAGGCCGGCTCATAGGCTCCCCACTTCGAGAAGCGGGGACGGGGCGCCACCTGGGGCACCACCGTCAGGACATGCTCGACGTTAGAAGGCGTCGCCGTCATCGTCCCCGTCGTTACTGTCGTCGCCGCTGTCGTCGCCGTCGGGCGTTTCGGCTGCCGCCTTGTCTTCGCCGTACTCGTCGCCTTCGTCGTCAAAGTCGTCGACCGCAGAGGCGGCGCGGCGTTCGAGTAGCTGCAGCGCATTCAGGTAGAGCGTGATGCCCTTGTTTGCGCCCGTGTCGAACTCGGCGGCAGCGACTGAGAGGCGCCCGAAGTCGCCGCTCTTGGCCGTGGCCTTCAGCGGATTCTTCTTGGCGTCGATCTGTTCGGGCTTGTTCTTCGACTTGGCCGTGAGCAGCCAGAAGCCACGGAACTTGCCGTTCTTCTCCTCGTTGTCTTCGGCCAGTTTGTCGCCGTCCTTGATCGGGCAGGTGTCGGCCTTGCCCTTAGCGGCCTTGTGCAGTTCGCGGAGCTTCCTTGCGAAGGCGTCGTTCTCGGGCACGCCCTTCTCCAGCTTCTGGGCGCACTTGTATTTGCCCTTGCCGTACTCGCTGTTGTCCGGCTTGTCGACCCACGCCCAGACGAACACGCCCTTCGGGGTGACACCCTTCAGGACGACTTTGACTTTCTTCTTTGCTTCTGCCATTTACTGCTTTCGTGCCGGTGCTGCCGGCGAGGTATTGATGAGGGAGCTGTCGTCCTGTGCGAGGCGGTTGGCCTCGGCCCATGCGGTGACTGGGAAGTCACCGGCCTCACGGGCGACGGAGCCGACCATTGCGGCGGCCAGGAGGGCGGCGCCGTGCAGGTCGGTGAGATGGGTTCCTTCGGTGTTGAAGGGGCTGCGACCGTAGCGAGTCCAGACGCGAGTGATCGCGTTGGTCATCTCGTCGGCCATCAGCACCGCCAGGGGAGCTAGGTCCCGCTGGCGTCGCTCGTCGAAGTGGGGGGTCAGACCTCGACTTCGACGGTTGCGAGAGGCTTCGCGCCGATGAAGCGCGTGCTGTTCGGTAGGACCTGGTTCTCGTCGAGAGTCAGGTAGCCGCCGTAGAACTTGTCGTGGTAGATGCGCAGGGTCTTCTTCACCTTGACGGGCGGAAGCGGGCCGAGCACGAGGCTTCGCTTGGGCTGCCAGCGGTGACGGCCCTCGTGGTCGTAGCGGTCGCTGGTGCGGCCACCGACGAACGTCACGACGATGGCGCCGTTCTTGAAGGCGACGGACTCGACGACCTCGCGGGTCGCCGGGTTGTACGCGGGCTCGCCGTTGACGAACGCCTTGAGGAACGGGGTGTTGGTGGAGGGCGCGGTCGTCTTGCCGGCCGTCAGTTGCACCAGAGTGCGGTGGCTCACCAGCTTGTGGGTGCCGTCTGGGCGGAACGCCTTGGTCTGCGTCGGGCCGGTGGAGCGCATGTAGCGCACCGTGAGCTGGCCGCCCGGGCCTTCCTCGATGGCGGTCACGGTGAAGTCGCGCGGCGCGGAGACAGGGGACGGCACTTCACGGACGACGAACTTGGCGCCGTTCTTGAATGCGTCGATGAGTTGCATGTCGTTGGTGTAGGTCAGCTTGGTCATGGTGTTTGTCAGAAGGGTTGGAATCAGTTGCAGGTCGCGCCCTTGGGCGTTTGTTGGCAGGGGGCAGCAGGGACTGAGCGCCAGAAGGCCCAGAAGGGCGCAGTGACGGCGCGGGGGGTGCTCGGCGTGGCGGCGTGGACCGGGCTCGCATGTACCGACTCAGCCGCGACGTGCGGCGCTACGGAGACATGGGGAGCCGGGGCCGCCACATGCGGGGCCACGCTCACGTGAGGGGCCACAGACACATGGGCTGCCGCCACGCCGAAGGCATTGGCAGAAGGGGACAAGAGGTAGAGGGCGGTTGCGAAGGCGGCGCCAGCGAGGGGAGCAGGGCGTGCGCCCCGGTTCATCGCGCGAACCTTTCGACGAGCGACTCTGGGTCAAAGCCCTGTTCGATCAGGGTCTGGCAGAGAGTGAGAGGCAGCCGGCTATAGCCTTGCTGGAGGTGTGCGATTGCTCGCTGGAGTTCAGGTGTGTCGTGTGGCATTCGATTGGTCTTTCGGGTGTTGGCGTTAAGGTCGTCACCTTGTGGATATTTCTCAGCATCCAATGACGTTAGCAACTCATGCTAGTTATCAGGAAAAGAAAAACTCGGAGTCCATGACGCGGGTCACGTCAAGGTCGCCAAGTGGCGGGACGGCGGGCACGTCATGGCACCCGCTGTGGGCGACGACGCTGTCGCGCCATTGCTCCAGAGCTGGGCCTTGGTACATGCGGACGAACTGGTCGCGGATGTGGAACGACAGGGTGTCCACGTTGCCGGCGTGTGCTCCGAAGGAGTCGTGCACGAAGGCCATGTCGCGGATGCCCTCGGCCTTCATAGCCACGGCGGTGAGCGCGAGGTGCGCCGCGTCGTAGCTGTGCACCACGTTGGGCGCGGCGCTGCTCTTCTGCTTGCGTCGGTCGATCCCGTGCTCTTCGGTTGGCACGGTCACACCAAAACGCACTACCTTGTCGCCGAGCAGGGTCTGCACACGCTTGAAGTCGCTCTTGCGGTATGCCTGACGCACCGTGAAGCCGGACGGTGTCGTCCAGATCATGGGCTTCTCTTGCTCCGCCAAATGCTGTGCGACCTGCTGGAAGTACGCCATGGCGGCGCGGGGCGCACCGATGTTCGCGTCGAGCGCGGAGATGACTACGTCTTTCAGGTACTCGGCGGCCCGATAGCGCTCCACCCCGTTCTCGAAGTGGTCGCAGAACCCGTCAGCGATGAGCTGGTTCTTGATGCCGGGCGCGGTGACGCCATAGGGCGTCGTCATCACAGCACGCTTCACCGTCTTGCGTTCGATCTTGTCGAGCCACATGAGGGCTACCGCGCGGACGGCGGGGTCTTGGTGACTCACCGCGTCGTTGGCGATGCGGTCCTTCGCCTTGGCGCAGACGTAGCCATAGATGTCTTCGCGTTTGCCGGTGGGCAGCACGTTGACGAACGTGGCTGACAAGCTGTCCTTCATCATCGCGGAGAGGTGCTGGATGCCCGAGCACGTAGCGTCCAGGCGCACAGGAAGGTACGACTCGAAGCTCGGGATTGCCGCGGTGCCGTTGGTCATCACGAAGTCGGTCAAGCGCTTGACTTCGAAGCACGCGGCCAGGGCTTCCCATGGGGAGTCGACCCCGTCGTTCGCCCAGAAGTCCTGCATGCCGAGGGGGTCGTTGGCCGTGGCAATGATCGACGCGAGGTTGTTCTCGGTCCAGTCGGCGCGAGCCTGGAGCGCGATCTTGTCCTGGCCGAACGCGTTGGCAAGCGCGATGTACAGCCACCACTGCCCGTTGGGTCCGAGACGCTCGGTTTCGCTGAACGTCAGCATGCCCTTTACCAGCGAGTCGCCCTGGGTGTGGAGGTCTTGGGCGGTTGGGTAAAAGCGGCCCCGGAAGTCGCAGGTGTGCGGGAACCACAGGGTGTCAGCCTTCGCCAGTTGCTGGGCGAGGTCGAACATCCGGTAGAGCTTGAAGCGCTCCCCCTCCATCTGCTTGTTCTTCCCGTAGATGGCGGCGCGAGGCTTGATGTATTCGCTGAGCTTCTTTTTGCCCTCATCGCTCTTGTCGGCGCGGAGCGCCTCATAGGCGTCGTCCTCAAGACGGGGCAGTTGCGGTAGGTTGTGCGCGGAGGGAATCGAGGCGAGCGGTAGGCCTGACTTCACGACTTCCTCGACCACCCCCAGGACACTACGGTTCAGCGTCCAGCGAGTCTTCTGAACCCAGTTGAGCGCTTCGAGCGAGGCGCCGTCCAGGGGGCGGTCAACGGCGCCGGTGTGGGCGCTGCGAGTTTCGGGGGCCTTGACGGCCTTGGTCTTCAGGGAGAGGTATCCACCAGTGATGGTCATTCGGATGGTCTTTCGGATAGTCAGCTACATGACTCGTGCTTCTTCAGGACGAGCGGAAACACAAGGCGCGACGTTTAGGTCGTCACCTTGTGGATATTTCTGGATGAATTGTACGTTATTGACTCATGCTACTCCTCGGCGACAGAAGGCGCAGCTTCGCTGTCTTCAGTCGTAATGAGGTACTCGTAGTCACGGGGTTCGCAGATCATGGGGAGCAGGAAGGGGCGGCTCATTTCGTTCTGGTGGTGGCGCTGGGCCACCCAGCCACGAGCGGCGTCGGTAAGCTGGAACATCAACTTGGTCTTGGCGCCGTCGCGGATTAGCTCCGTCTCAAACCAACCGTCTACCTCGATGAGCATCCCTAGCAGGGTGGTGCCCACCCGCATCCGTGTGGTGTGGTCCCAGCCGCCCTTGGCGTACAGGGCAGCCTTCTTCGACCACTTTGCAAATACGCGCTCGTCGACCTTGTCGTTGCGCTTCACCATGAGTTCGTAGAGGTTGCCCTCCCAGGTTCTCTTGGCTTCCTTCGCGGCAGCGGCAGGCTTCTCTGCTTCAGCCAGCTTGCGGTCGGCGGCGGCTTTCTTCTCCGCAGCGGCCCACATGCGGAGTTCGACTTCGCGCATCACCTTGTTGCCCAGGTCTAGTGCGGCGGACCCTAGGCTTGCGGGCTCGGTACGCGACAGGGCCGAAAGGATCGTGGTGACGGCCAGGACCTCAGCCGGCAGAGCCAGAAGCGTCCAGAGGTCGTCTGCCATGTTGCGGTTCAACGGGTCAGCGTAGCGCTCGTGCACCTTGGCCTGCTCCGCCCCAATCAGGCGGGTCAGCGGCAAGATCACGTCGTCCGCGATGCGCTGGCCCG
The DNA here is from genome assembly GCF_030317035.1 of Variovorax sp. J22G73. GTDB lineage: Bacteria > Pseudomonadota > Gammaproteobacteria > Burkholderiales > Burkholderiaceae_C > Variovorax. The sequence goes on along the minus strand of NZ_JASZYK010000002.1, from coordinate 336,512 downwards.
GCTCCAGATCAGCGAGAGCCCGGTCCACCATGGAACCTCTGCGGGCGCCGCGTTGAACTTCTCGCTGCAAGCTCTGGCGGTAGCGCCAGATACCTCGGCTGCGCTGGTAATGCTCCCAGTCGCGCTGAGCCGCGAGGTCGTTGTGCCCGACTGCGTGGGGCAGGGCAGGTCCTGTGTCCACTGTGTCCACTTCTGTGTCCATCGCCAACTCGCAGTCCGATGTGGGGTCTGTAGCATGAGTCAACTTTTTTCCTTTCAAATCAAGGCACTAAAATCTTGCTAGCTTTCTTTTAATCCGTTGGTCACTGGTTCGAATCCAGTACGTCCTACCACGAATCTTTTTGTGGAACATCGAAAGCCAGCTGTCTACCCGATAGCTGGCTTTTTTCTTGGGATGAATTCCTGCTTGGCACGCGATCCGTTGCACGAGCTCCAGGTCATTAGCGCAGTGAACACCTCTCCCACATTCCCGGCCTTTCTTCCCTCGCACCACAACCTGTGGGTGGTTGCCGCGTCGCTGCTGCTGGCCACGCTCGCCTCCTATGTGGCGCTGGACCTGTCGCGCCGCGTGCGCCACGCCAGCGGCAGGCCGCACCTGCTGTGGTGGGGCATCGGGTCGTTCGCGATGGGCACGGGCATCTGGGCGATGCACTTCGTCGGCATGCTGGGCTTTTCGCTGCCCATCGCGCTGGGCTTCTCGGGCGCGATGACGCTGACCTCGTGGGTGGCCGGCGTCACGGCCTCCGGTATCGCGCTGTGGGTGGCCAGCGAGGCCGACTACGGACTGCGGCGCATCGCCATCGCCTCGCTGGCCATGGCGGTCGGCATCTGCGGCATGCACTACATCGGCATGGCGGCGCTCGACATGTCGCCGCCCATCGTCTGGCACATGCCCACGGTGGTGCTGACGCTGCTGATCGGCCTGGGCGCCTCGGCGGCGGCGCTGGTCATCTTCAAGCAGCTCGGCGGCGTGAACAGCGCCCACCGCGTGGCCTTCCAACTGCTGGCCGCGGTGGTGATGGGCATTGCGATCTGCGGCATGCACTACACGGGCATGGCGGCCGCCAACTTTCCGCTGAATTCGGTGTGCCGCAGCGCCGGCGACCTGTACGGCTCGGGGCTCACCGCCATCGTGGTGATGGCGTCGGGCCTGCTGCTGCTGGGCACGCTGTTCACCTCCATCCTGGAGTCGCGGCTGCAGCAGGTGGCCAGGCGCCTGTCGCGCTCGCTCGAGGAAGCCAACGTCGAGCTCACCGAGGCCAACCGCGAACTTCAGAAGCGCGCCTTCACCGATGCGCTCACCGGCCTGCCCAACCGGGTGCTGTTCGAAGACCGGCTGCGCCACGCGCTGCTGCGCATGGAGCGCGCCAACCAGCTGCAGGTGGAAGAGCGCATTGCCGTGCTTTTCGTGGACCTCGACGGCTTCAAGCCGATCAACGATTCCTTTGGCCACGCGGCCGGCGACCAGATCTTGCGCGCCGCCGCCGAGCGGCTGGCCAACACCACGCGCGAGAGCGACACCGTGGCGCGCATCGGCGGCGACGAGTTCCTGCTGCTGCTCGAAGGCGTGCACGACCGCGCCGAATGCGCGCAGGCCGCCAACCGCGTGCTGCGCGCGCTCAGCGAACCTTTCAGCGTGCTGGGCAAGCAGCTGCAGATCGCGTGCTCCATCGGCATCGTGCTGCACCCGGAGCAGGGCGAGCCCGACAAGCTGGTGGCCAACGCCGACGCGGCCATGTACGAGGCAAAGCGAGGGGGCGGCGGCAACTACGTGATGTTCGAGTCGCACATGGGCGCCGACGTGGCCAAGCAGCTGCAGCTGCAAAGCGACCTGCGCCGCGCGGTCGAGCTCAAGCAGTTCGAGCTGTACTACCAGCCCAAGATCAACGGCGTGGGCGACAAGCTGAGCGGCGTGGAGGCGCTGGTGCGCTGGAACCATCCGCAGCACGGGCTCATCGGCCCCACAGAGTTCATCGGGCTGGCCGAGCGCTTCGGGCTGATCGTGCGGCTGGGCGACTGGATACTGGACGAAGCCTGCCGGCAGATTGCGCAGTGGCGCTCGCAGGGCACCTGGATGTGCGTGGCGGTGAACCTGTCGGTGATGCAGCTGCGCGAGATCGACTTCGTCGCGCGCGTGGAGCAGGCGCTGGCCAGGCACGACATTCCCGCGGCGCTGCTGCTGTGCGAGATCACCGAGTCGGTGGCCATGGAAGACATCAAGGCCACGCAGCGCACCTTCGAGGGGCTGGCGCGCGTGGGTGTGTTCCTGTCGATCGACGACTTCGGCACGGGTTACTCCAGCCTGAGCCACCTGCGCAAGCTGCCGGCGCGCCAGGTGAAGATCGACCGCAGCTTCGTGCAGGACCTGCAGGTCAAGGAAGACGCCCGCGCCGTGGTCGACGCCGTCATCCGGCTGGCCCATGCGCTGGGGCTGAGCGTGGTGGCCGAAGGCGTGGAGAACGAGGCGCAGCGCGACATCCTGCTGGCCATGGGCTGCGACGAGCTGCAGGGCTTCTTGTTCTCGCGCCCGTTGCCGGCGGGCGACCTGCTCGAGTGGTTCTCCCGGCGCGAGGCCAGCGGCGAGCACTGAGCGTTGAAAAAGCCCGCTCCCTTGCGGGCAGCGGGCTTGGTGTTGCGGGGCTGAAAGAACGAGAGAGCGACAGAGCGTGCGTGCGTACGGGTTCAGGCTTCCGGCGCCACGCTTCCCGGCAGTGCCGGTACCGGTGCGGCGCCATGGCCCCCATGCGCGCCATGTTCACTCTCTTCGCTTTCTTCCTTCTCGTGCCGCGCCGCGATGGCCAGGTACATCGCCGGCACCACGAACAGCGTGAACAACGTGCCGATCGACAGCCCGCTGAAGATCACGATGCCCATCGCCTTGCGGCCCGCCGCGCCCGCGCCCGAGGCGATGACCAGCGGCAGCACGCCGAACACCATGGCCGCGGTCGTCATCAGGATGGGCCGCAGCCGCGTGCCCGCCGCCTCCACGATGGCGTCCAGCTTGCTCAGGCCCTGCTTCTGCAGCCGGTTGGCCACTTCCACGATCAGGATGCCGTGCTTGCTGATGAGGCCCATGAGCGTCACCAGCCCCACCTGCGTGTAGATGTTCATCGAGGCGAAGCCCCAGAAGATGAAGATCATGGCGCCGAACAGCGCGAGCGGCACCGACACCAGGATGACCACCGGGTCGCGGAAGCTCTCGAACTGCGCCGCCAGCGCCAGGAACACGATGATCAGCGCGAACAGGAAGGTGATGGCGAAGTTGCCCGACTCCTGCACGAACTGCCGCGACTGGCCCGAGTAGTCGACCGTGTAGCCGCTGGGCGCCAGCTGCTGCACCACGCCGCGCAGGTACTCCAGCGTCTCGCCCTGCGTGCCGCTGGGCACGCCCTGGATGGTCACGGAGTTCAGCTGCTGGAAGTGGTTCACTGTTTCGGGTTGCACCGTGTACTTCAGGCTGGCCACGGTGCTCGCGGGCACCACGCCGTTCGGGGTCTTGATGTAGAAGTTGAGCACGTCCGACGGGTTGAGCCGGTCGACCTGCTGCACCTGCGGAATCACCTTGTACGAGCGCCCCGAGATCGAGAAGTAGTTGACGTAGCCGCCACCCAGCGCGGCGCCCATGGCGTTGCCCACGTCCTGCTGCGTGATGCCCAGCGTGGCGATCTTGTCGCGGTCGACCACCACGGTGGCCTGCGGCAGGTCGATCTTCAGGTCGGCGTCGATGTAGTAGAACTTTCCGTCGGCGCGCGCCTTGTCCATGATCTGCTGCGCCAGCGTGTTCAGGTTCTCGAAGGGCTCGGTGGTCTTGATGACGAACTGCACCGGCAGCCCCGAGGCGCCCGGCAGCGCCGGGAACTGAAAGGCCACCACCTTGGCGCCGGCAATGCCGTTCCAGCGCTTCTGCAGGTCGGTCTGGATGTCGTGCGCGCTGCGCGTGCGCTGGTCCCAGGGCTTGAGCAGCACGCCGGCAATGCCCGCATTGGTGCTGGGCACGCCGGTCAGCTGGAACAGCTGCTCGTACTCGGGCGTGTCGTGCGCCACCTTGAAGATCTGGTCCGCATAGGTCTGCATCTGGTTGATGGTGGCCGTGGGGGCGCCCACCACCTGCGACAGCACGATGCCCTGGTCTTCCTCGGGCGCGAGCTCCGACTTCGACATCTTGAACATCACGAACAGCAGCGCCACCAGGATGACGCCCATCACGATCATCACCGGCCAGGTCTTCAGCACGCCGCGCAATATCAGCTGGTAGCGCCGGTGCACGCGCTCGAAGGTGTGCTCGATGAAGGTCGCGAACTTGCCGCTGTCCTGCTCGGGCTTGAAGAAGCGCGAGCACATCATGGGCGACAGCGTGAGCGCGACGATGCCCGACACCACCACCGAACCCGCGAGCGTGAACGCGAACTCGGTGAACAGCGAACCGGTGAGCCCGCCCTGGAAGCCGATGGGCACGTACACCGCCACCAGCACCACCGTCATCGCCAGGATCGGCCCGCCCAGTTCGCGCGCGGCCAGCAGCGAGGCCTGCATGGGCGACTTGCCCTCGCGCATGTGCCGGTCGACGTTCTCCACCACGATGATGGCGTCGTCCACCACCAGCCCGATCGCCAGCACCAGCGCCAGCAGCGTGAGCAGATTGATGGAGTAGCCCAGCACCAGCATCACGAAGAAGGTGCCGATGAGCGACAGCGGCATCGCAATGACGGGCACCACCACCGCGCGGAAGCTGCCCAGGAACAGGTAGATCACCACCGTCACGATCACCAGCGCCTCGACCAGCGTCTTGATCACCTCGCTGATGGACGTGTTGATGAAGTCGGTGGAGTCGTAGACGATCTTGCCGGTCAGCCCCGTGGGCAGCTGCGACTGCAGGTCGGGGAACACGGTGCGCACCTGCTTGGCCACGTCGAGGATGTTGGCCTCCGGCGCGACCTTGATGCCGATGAACACCGAGCGCACGCCGTTGAAGGCCACGTTGAAGTCGTAGTTCTCCGAGCCCAGCGTCACGTTGGCCACGTCCTGCAGGCGCACGATGGCGCCGTTGCTGCTCTTGACCGACAGCTGCTTGAACTCGTCCACGCTGTGCAGCGAGGTGCCGGCCGTGAGCGGCACGCTCACCATCTGGCCCTTGCTGGTGCCCACCGCCGCCAGGTAGTTGTTGGCGGCCAGCGCGGCGCTCACGTCGGTGGCGGTCACGCCGTAGGCGGCCATCTTCTGCGCGTCGAGCCAGGCCCGCAGCGCGAAGGTGCGCGCACCCAGGATTTCGGCCGTCTGCACGCCCGGAATGGCGTTGAGCTTGGGCTGCACCACGCGCACCAGGAAGTCGGTCACGTTGTTGTTGGGCAGCGTGTCGCTGTAGAAGCCGATGTACATCGCATCGGTGGTCTGGCCCGTGGCCACCGTGAGCACCGGTTGCTGCGCCTGCGGCGGCAGCTGGTTGCGCACCGAGTTCACCTGGGTGTTGATCTCGGTCAGCGCGCGGTTGGAGTCGTAGTTCAGCCGCAGCGTGGCCGTGATGGTCGACACGCCCAGGCTGCTGGACGACGACAGGTAGTCGATGCCCTGCGCCTGCGACACGGCCGCCTCCAGCGGCTGCGTGATGAAGCCCGCGACCGTGGCCGCGTCGGCCCCGTAGTAGGCGGTGCTGATGGTGACCACGCCGTTCTCGGTCTTGGGGTACTGGTTGACCGGCAGGCCGGACAACGCGCGCAACCCCAGCACCACGATCAGCAGGCTCACCACCATCGCCAGCACGGGCCGGCGGATGAAGATGTCGGTGAAGTTCATGCGGCGGGCCTCACTTTTCCTGCGGCTTCGGGTTCGCGTCGTTGGTCGGCTGGACGCTGTTGTCCACCGTGACCGGCGTACCGTTCTTCAGCTTGTTCTGGCCGCTGCTGACCACCACCTGGCCGGCTTCCAGGCCCTTGACGATGGAGATCTGGTCGCCGCGCGTCGGGCCGGTCTCCACGAAGATCTGCTGGGCCACGAGCTGCGGCTTGCCCTGGGCGTCTGTGGTGGGCGCGGGCGTTCCGGCTGCACCCGGTGTACCGGCTGCACCTGGCGCGCCCGGCTTGGGCGCCTCGGCCTGCTTCACCACGTACACCGTCGAGCCGTACGGGTTGTAGGTCACGGCTGTGGAGGGCAGCGTGAGCCGCTCCTGCGTGCCGCCGATGTCGATCTTCACGTTGGCGAACATGCCCGGCAGCAGCACCTGCTTGGGGTTGGCCACGGTGGCTTCCACCTGCACGTTGCGCGTGGCCGAATCGACCTTGGGGCTGATCGCGTTGATCTTGCCGCTGAAGGTCTGGTCCGGGAAGGTGTCGACCGACAGGTTCACCACCTGGCCCACCGCCAGCCCCGCGAGCTGCTGCTGCGGCAGGGAAAAGTCGACGTAGATCGGGTCCAGCGTCTGCAGCGTGACCAGCTTGTCGCCGGCGTTCACGTACTGCCCCGGGTTCAGCCCCGAGATGCCCAGGCGGCCCGCGAAGGGCGCGCGAATCGACTTCTTGGCCACCACCGCGGCCTGCTGCTCGACCTGCGCGCGCTTGGCCTTCAGGTCGTTGGTGTCAGCGTCGATCTGCGCCTGGCTCACGGCCTGGATCGCCAGCTGCGCCTGGTCGCGCTTGAGCACCGTGGCGGCCTGCGCGGCCGCCGCTTCGGCCGAGTGCAGCAGGGCGATGTCGGAGTCGGCGTTCAGCTCGACCAGCAGCGCGCCGGCCTTCACGTCCTGCCCCGACTTGAAGTGCACGTTGCGCACCAGGCCCGCCACCTCGGTGCTCAGGTCGGCGCCGCGCACCGGGTTCAGCGTGCCCACGGCGGTGAACTGCGACTGCCACTGCATCTTCTGCACCTCGGCCGTGGACACGGTCTGCGGACCGGGCTTGGGCACGGCCGCGATCAGCGCGCGGATCTGCAGGAACTTGCCGAGCGCGAGCACGGCGACCAGCAGCAGGACGCAGCCGATCATGATGATCATTCTCCGGGTCATAGGTCGTCTTTTTCTTGGAGTTTGGGGAGGTGTTCAGTTCTTGGCCGCGGCCTGTTCAGGCAAGGGCAACGGTGGCGCTGCGGCCTGGCCCGGTGCGATCACCGCGTCGGCCAGCGCGCCGCGGTTCCACCAGCCGCCGCCCAGCGCCTGGAACAGGGCGGCCGTGTCGGCATAGCGCGCGGCCTGCGCCTGCACCAGCGCGGTGTGGGTCTGCAGCCAGGCCTGCTGCGCGGTCAGCAAGGTCACGTAGCTCACGGCGCCCGCGCGGAACTGCGCGGTCGACAGGTCCAGCGACTGCCGGGCCAGCGACTCGGCCGTGGCCTGGGTCTGCAGCGCGGTGGCATCGAGCTCGAGCGCGCGCAGCGCGTCGGCCACGTTCTGGAAGGCGCCCAGCACGGTGTTGCGGTACTGCGCCGCGGCCGAGTCGTAGGCCGCCACCGCCGCGCGCTGCTGCGCGCGCAGGGCGCCGCCGTTGAAGATCGGCTGCGTGAGCCCGGCGCCGATGTTCCACAGCGTGGTCGGGCCGGTGAACAGGTCGCGCGCGCGCAGCGCGGCATTGCCGTAGCTGGCGCTCAGCTGTATCTGCGGGTAGAGGTTGGCCGTGGCCACGCCGACCGCCGCGCTGGCCTGGTGCAGCTGCGCCTCGCTGGCGCGCACGTCGGGCCGCTGGCGCGCCAGCTCGGAAGGCAGCGACAGCGGCAGGCTGTCAGGCAGCGAGAGGCTGGCCAGGTCGAACTCGGGCAGGCCCGCTTCCGAGGGCAACCGGCCCGCGAACACCGCGAGCTGGTGGCGCGTTTGCGCCAGCGCCTTCTCGATGGGTGGCAGCGTGGCCGTGGTCTGCGCCACCTGCGTGCGCTGCTGCAGCACGATCGACTTGGGAATGGCGCCGGTGTCGAACTGCTTTTCGATCACGTTGAGCTGGTCGCGCTGCGCCTGCAGCACCTCGAGCGCGGCCTGCAGCTGCGCGCGCAGCGAGGCCTCGCGGATGGCCGTGGTCACCAGGTTGGACGTGAGCGTGAGGTACGTCGCCTCCACTTGGTAGCGCTGCGCCTCGATGGCCGCCTGCGCGCCTTCGAGCTGCCTGCGCGAGCCGCCGAACACGTCGAGGTTGTAGCTGACGTTGACCGATGCGTTGTACAGCGTGAGCAGCTGGCCGCCGGGCACCTGCGTGCTGACTTCCGACGCGCGCTCGCGCTGCGCGCCGAGCTGCCCAGTGACCTGCGGCCACAGCAGGTTGCCCGACTTGGCGTCGTATGTCGCTTCGGCCTGGCGCAGCGCGGCCTGGGCCGACGCGAGCGTGGGGCTCTGCGCGAGCGAGGCGCGAATCAACTGGTCGAGCGGCTCCGAATGGAACACGTCCCACCACTGCGCGGGAATGTCACGGCCCGGCAGCAGCGCCTGCGACTGGCCGCCCGGCACGTCCGACTGCGCGGTGCGCGCGGGCATGGGAGCCGGCGTGTAGTCGGCGCCCTGGGCGGCGGGCGGCAGATCGGGTGTCTTGAAATCGGGGCCGACCGCGCAGCCGCCCAGCAGCAGCGAGGCACCGAGCACGGCGCCCTGCATGGCTGCGGGAATCAAAGGAATGGGCCACCCAGGTCGTCGGCGCACGGGCGCCGCGCGCAGCGAAAAGGGTGAATCCTCCAACGCTTGGTTTTTTCGATGTGGCATGGGGCAGGGTTTGTACACCCGGAACGGCCCGGATGCGTGACTTGTTTCCGAATGTCGCCGGTCGCCACCCTTTGCCGCGAGGCCGATGCGACGAAATTGGTATTACTCGGCGCGAAGTGCACGGGCAGGGCGCCAAACGCGCGCCGGTTTTTCTTTTGACGTCCGCCGAATCTGTTCCCCGCGGGGCGCCGTATTGATCGCAACCGTGGCAATTCTTGCCGCGGCCCCTTCAACCCAGGAGCATTTCCATGCAGATCAAATTCAATCGCATCGCCGCCGTTTCCCTCGCCGTCGCGCTGTCCGCCGGCGCTTATTCGGCGCTTGCAGCGTCTGTCATGGTGGGCGGCGCGCCGATGCTGCCGACCAAGGACATCATCGACAACGCCGTCAACTCCAAGGACCACACCACGCTGGTCGCCGCCGTGAAGGCCGCGGGCCTGGTCGACACGCTGAAGGGCCCGGGTCCGTTCACCGTGTTCGCCCCGACCAACGCCGCCTTCGCCGCGCTGCCGGCCGGCACCGTCGACACGCTGCTCAAGCCCGAGAGCAAGGACGCCCTGACCGGCGTGCTGACCTACCACGTGGTGGCCGGCAAGCTCGACGCGAAGGAACTGAAGAAGGAGATCAAGGCCGGCAAGGGTTCTGCCGAACTGAAGACCGTGGCCGGCGGCGTGCTGGTGGCCAAGGAAAAGGGCGGCAAGATCACGCTGACGGACGAGAAGGGCGGCACCGCCACGGTGACGATTCCCAACGTGTACCAGTCGAACGGCGTGATCCACGTGGTCAACAAGGTGCTGCTGCCCAAGTGATCTTCCTGGCGGGTCGCCCAAAAAAACAGCCCGCACGAGGCGGGCTGGAAGGTGACCTGCTGGAGGAGGGAGGATCAGAGGATTGCAGGCCACAGGGAGAGACTTGAATATCGCTTGTGAACCTGCACGCAACCTGACCTCCTGGCATTTGCGGAAGATTTTTTGCGACGCTGGCGCGCCGCTCTTCCACTCGCTTTTTCAGTCCTCGTCTTCCCATTTGCCGATGACCGTGCCCAGCACGGTGAACGCATCGCGAATCGGGTCGTGCCGGGGATTCAACGGCAGCAGCCAGCGCATGCCGTCCTCGTGCTTGAACACCTTGCAGGTCACCTCGCTCGTTTCGTCGATGCGGGCAATGATGCGTTGGCCGTCTTCGGGTGTCTTCAGCCGCGTATCGACGAACACCAGGGAGCCCGGCGGGTAGCTTTTCAGCTGGCCGTTGTTGGCGGTCATGCTGTTGCCTCGCATGCGCAGCGCATAGGTGTCCAGGCTGTGGTGCGCGATGCAGGGAATCCAGCGCTCGGGCTTGCTCTGCTGCGACGCCGGGCGCACGCCCCAGTGGCCCGCGTCTTCCCATGTGATGACCGGCACCGTGCCCGGCGTGTTCGGGTTGAACGCGGGGCTCACCGGCGGTATGTGCGACACGCGGTACGGGCCCGTCGGTTCATTGAGCAGGTAGCGCGCATGCGCGATGTAGGCCGGGTCCCAGGGCGGCGGGCCGTCGCCCGAGTCCAGCCAGTGCGGATCGGCCCCGTAGGCGCGTGCGAGCGCCAGCATGTTCGCCGACCGGACCGTGTCGCCACGCTCGATCTTCGAAATGCTCGACTGGTTGACGCCCGAGGCGGCCTGGGCCTGCTTCTGCGTCATGTTGGCGTTTTTGCGCGCTGCCAATGCGCGTTTTCCTATGCTCTCCATGGCGTGGATTTAAGCCCATGAGAATATTCCAATTCGACTCTAGAATATGAAAAAAAGGGAGGACGGCCATGAAACCACGCGAGTTGGTACTGGCGTTGAGAGCCATGGGGCTCACGCAGAAGCAGATCCAGCAGAAAACTGGAATTCCACAACCGACGGTCAGCAAGATCGGCCTGGGACGGGTGAACGACGTCATGTCGCGCCACTACGTCGCCTTGCTGACAGCCTACGAGTCGCAGGTGAAGGAGCAGAAGGAGCAGGCGCTGCGGCCGGCGCCCGCGTTCGGGGTTCCATCGCCCAATGACTGACGGGTGCGCCCCGCCGTTTCACGGGGCCTGTGGCTCGACCGCGTCTTGTGCGCGCTGTTGGCGCTGCTGTCTTGCAGCGGGCTGGTCTACGGTTTGCTGGCCGCGAGGCCCACGGTAGCCGGAGCGGCCTGCTTCGGACTGGCCGGTGCCGCCTGGGCGGCGCAGGTGCTGTTCGATCGCGAGGCGTTCAGGCGCGCGCGTGCGGTTCGGGCGGCGCGAGGGCGAGCGTGGCGCTGACGCGCACGCAATCCTTGATGTGCTGCTCGCCCAGCGCGCGCAAGGCCGCATAGCCGAGCGCGGCCGACACCAGCTGCCCGGCAATGGGCACGTACTTGGTCGCCTGCTTGGCGGTCAGGCGCACGCCTGCGTGCTTGGCCAGGCGAATCAGCAGGTCGCGCGTCACGAGCCGGCCCACCAGCAAGGCGCCCACCGTGGTGGCCGCCTTCTGGATGCGCTCGCGCTGCTGCGGCGCGAGCTTTTCGACCTGGGTGACCGACAGCCCGAACTCCGCGCTGATCTGCGGCACCAGCCGCGACAGCAGCGCCGCGTCGGCCGCCCAGTCGATGCCGGGCAGCGGCACGGCGCTGGCCGCGGCCGCCATCAATGCCTTGCGGCCGATGAGCCGGCGGCTGCGGTGCACCGCGGCAATGAGCTTTTCATCGCCTCCGGCAAGTTCGATGGCTGACGGCATGCAATGCCCTTTTCAGGTTCAGGCCGCGAGCGTTTCCAGCTGGTCCGACAGGGCCAGCCAGCGCTCTTCGAGGCGGCCGATTTCGTCGTTCAGGGCCTTCAGCCGCTTGCCGGCTTCGGCAATCTCGGCGGAAGGCAGCGGCTGGCTCATGCGCGCCTCGAGCGTGGTGCGCTCGATGGTGGCGGCGGCCATGCGTTCGTCGATCTGGGCGATTTCGCGCTTGATCGGCTTGGCCTGCTCGCTGCGCTGCTGGCGCTCCTGGGCGTCCTGCTTGCGCTGCTGGGGAGCGGGCGCTGCGGGCGCCGAAGCCGCCGCGGGTGCTGCCGCGGCAGCGGCGGCAGCGACCGTGGCCGCGCCGGCTTCGCGCGTCGCGACCTTGGCTTCTTCGCGCATGCGCTTGGCCTCGTCGAGCAGGTAGCGCTGGTAGTCGTCTAGGTCGCCGTCGAAGTCGGCGACCACGCCGCGGCCCACGAGCCAGAACTCGTCGCACACCGAGCGCAGCAGCGCACGGTCGTGGCTCACCAGCATCAGCGTGCCTTCGAACTCGTTGAGCGCCACGGCCAGGGCTTCGCGGGTGGCGAGGTCCAAATGGTTGGTGGGCTCGTCCAGCAGCAGCAGGTTGGGGCGCTGCCACACCATCATGGCCAGCACCAGGCGCGCCTTTTCGCCGCCGCTCATGGTGCCCACGGGCTGCTTGACCATGTCGCCGCTGAAGTTGAAGCTGCCCAGGTAGCCGCGCAGCGCCTGCTCGCCCGTGGCTTCCTTCACCGCGCTGCCCAGTTCGCGCGCCATGCGCACCATGTGCTCGAGCGGGTTGTCCTGCGGGCGCAGCACGTCGAGTTCCTGCTGCGCGAAGTAGCCGATGTTCAGGCCCTTGCCCTCGGTGACTTCGCCGGCCAGCGCGCCCATTTCGCGCGCGATGGTCTTCACCAGCGTCGACTTGCCCTGGCCGTTGGCGCCCAGGATGCCGATGCGCTGGCCCGCCAGCACCGAGCGGCTCACGCCGCGCAGGATGGTCTTGGGCGCCTCGCCTTCCGCGTCGCCTTCGGGCTTGTAGCCGAAGCTGGCGTTGGCAATCGACAGCATCGGGTTCGGAATGTTGCCCGGCTCCTTGAACTCGAAGGTGAAGTCGGCCTCGGCCAGCAGCGGCGCGACCCGCTCCATGCGCTCCAGCGCCTTCACGCGGCTTTGCGCCTGCTTGGCCTTGCTGGCCTTGGCCTTGAAGCGGTCGATGAACTTCTGCAGGTGGGCGATCTTGTCCTGCTGCTTGCTGAACGCGACCTGCTGCTGCTCCATCTGCAGCGCGCGCATGTCCTCGAACTTGCTGTAGTTGCCGCCGTAGCGCGTGAGCTGGGCATTGGCGATGTGCAGGGTCACGTCGGTCACGGCGTCGAGAAACTCGCGGTCGTGGCTGATGACGATCATCGTGCCGGCGTACTTCTGCAGCCAGGCCTCGAGCCAGACGAGCGCGTCCAGGTCCAAGTGGTTGGTGGGTTCGTCCAGCAGCAGCAGGTCGCTCGGGCACATCAGCGCGCGGGCCAACTGCAGGCGCATGCGCCAGCCGCCCGAGAAGCTATTGACGGCACCGTCGAGCTCGTGCGCCTTGAAGCCCAGCCCGAGGATCAGCGCCTGCGCGCGCGGCACGGCGTCGTGCTCGCCGGCATCGGCCAGGTCGGTGTAGGCGTGCGCCAGTTCCATGCCGATGTCGGCGTCTTCCGGGTTGGCTTCGTAGGCGGCCTCGATGGAGGCGAGCGTGGCGCGCAGCTCGGTCAGCCGGGTGTCGCCACCAACCACGAATTCGGTCGCCGATTCGTCGGTTTCAGGCATGTCCTGCGCCACCTGGGCCATGCGCCATTGCTTGGGCACGTAGAAGTCGCCCCCGTCCTCGTGCAGCGAGCCGTTGAAGAGCGCGAACAGCGACGACTTGCCCGCCCCGTTGCGCCCCACGAGGCCGACCTTTTCGCCCGGGTTGAGATTGACGGTGGCGCCGTCGAGGAGTTTCTTGGCGCTGCGGCGAAGAATGACGTTTTTGAGAGTGATCATGAAGAGGAACCGTAGGGGCGATTATCCCGCCCGGACTTTTGGCCCCGGCGAAAAGGGGCAAAGGCGCGGGGACATCGCCCGGAAAACTGGAAAGCCGCGGCCAAAGACCGCGGCAAGGCAACCGGCAGGGGGGCTTGGGTGGGCGGCGCTAACGCGTGCCGGCGCCGGCCTTCGGCGTGGGCAACGTGGGCGACGTGGCCGGTGCACCCGGTGCGCTCAATGTGTTCAACGCCGCGCGGGTCACGAGCAAGACCTGGTCCTCGCCCGCCGAAGTTTCCAGCCACACCACCTCGAGCTGCGGGAACGCGGCCTCGAAATAATCGCGCTCGTTGCCAATTTCAAGCACCAGCACGGCCTGCTCGCTCATGTGGGCAGGCGCGTCGGCGAACAGCTGGCGCACGAAATCCATGCCGTCGGTGCCGCCGGCGAGTGCCAGTTCGGGCTCGGCGCGGTATTCGGCGGGCAGGGCGGCCATGCTCTCGCTGTTCACGTAGGGCGGGTTGCACAGCACCAGGTCGTAGGTGCCGGGCACGTTCTTCAGGCCATCAGATTCGATCAGCGTGACGCGCGCGTCCAGCTGGTGGCGGGTCACGTTGATGGCCGCCACCTCGAGCGCCTCCGTCGACAGGTCGGCCGCGGCCACGGTCACGTCCGGGTAGGTCAGGGCGGCCAGCACGGCCAGGCTGCCGTTGCCGGTGCACAGGTCGAGCACGCGCTGCGTGTGCTCGCCGAGCCAGTAGTCGATGCTGCCGTCCGCAATCAGCTCGGCGATGAAGCTGCGCGGCACGATGGCGCGCTCGTCCACGTAGAACGAAACACCCTGCAGCCAGGCCTCCTTCGTGAGGTAGGCGGCGGGCTTGCGCGTGGCGATGCGTTCGTCGATCAGCGCGCTCACCTTGGCGGCGTCGGCGGGCGACACGGGGGTGTCGGCCACGGCGTCGATGTCGTCCAGCGCCAGCTTCAGGCGCCACAGCACCAGCCAGGCGGCTTCGTCGAAGGCATTGGCGGTGCCGTGGCCGAAGGCCACGCCGGCGTCCTCGAGCCGCTTGGCGCCGGCCTCGATCAGTGCGATGACGGTGCTCATGCCGCGAGCGCAGCGTCGAGCTGCTTGAGCGTGCGCACGTAGATGTTCTTCAGCGTCTCGATCTCGGCCACCTCGATGTGCTCGTCGATCTTGTGGATGCTGGCGTTCACCGGGCCGAGCTCCACCACCTGCTTGCAGATCTTGGCGATGAAGCGCGCGTCGCTGGTGCCGCCGCTGGTCGACAGCTCGGTCTCGATGCCGGTTTCTTCACGGATGGCGCCCTGCACCGCGCTGACCAGCTCGCCGGGCGTCGTCAGGAAGGGCAGGCCGCCGATGGTCCAGGCCAGCGTGTAGTCGACCTGGTGCGCGTCGAGCACGGCGTGCACGCGCTGCTGCAGCGACTCGGGCGTCGACTCGGTCGAGAAGCGGAAGTTGAAGTCGATCACCGCGCTGCCCGGAATCACGTTGCTCGCGCCCGTGCCCGAATGGAAATTGCTGATCTGCCAGCTGGTCGGCTGGAAGTAGGCGTTGCCCGCGTCCCAGCCGCCGGCGGTGTTCAGCGCCACCAGTTCGGCCAGCGCGGGCGCCACCGAATGCACCGGGTTCTTCGCCAGGTGCGGGTAGGCGATGTGGCCCTGCACGCCCTTCACCGTGAGCTTGCCGCTCATGGTGCCGCGGCGGCCGTTCTTGATCATGTCGCCGCAGCGCTCCACGGCAGTGGGTTCGCCGACGATGCAGTAGTCGATGACCTCGCCGCGCGCGGCCAGCGCGTTGCACACCACCACGGTGCCGTCGACGCCGGGGCCTTCCTCGTCGCTGGTGAGCAGCAGCGCGAGCGTGAGCCGGGGCTCGGGCACGGCCTGCAAGAACTCCTCGATGGACACCACGAAGGCCGCCACCGAGGTCTTCATGTCGCAGGCGCCGCGGCCGTACAGCTTGCCGTCGCGGTGCGTGGGCGTGAAGGGGTGACTGGTCCATTGCTCGACCGGGCCGGTGGGCACCACGTCGGTGTGACCGGCGAACACGAGCGTCCTGGTAGCAGCCGCACCGTTCGCGGGGCGGCGCACCGCCCACAGGTTGGTCACGCGAAAGTCGGCCGGGCCGCTCTCGATGGTCTCCAGCGTGAAGCCCAGTGCCGCCAGCCGCTCGCCGAGGATCTGTTGGCAGCCCGCGTCGTCCGGGGTGACGGAGGGGCGCGAGATGAGTTGTTCGGCGAGCTGGAGGGTACGGGACATCGAAAAAAAGCCGCAAAGGCGGTGTTCAGAACTTCACGTCGAGCGTGATGTCGGTAAAGGTGGGTTCGTCGACCTGGTCCGTCAGGGCGCGGTCGTCGACTTGCTGCTTGGGTGCGGCGCGGTTCTGCAGGCGCCACATGAGGTTGGTGGGCGAGTCGGCCTGGGCCAGGCCTTCTTCGCGGCTCACGCGCTCGTCGATGACGAGGCGGGCAATGTCTTCCTCGAAGGTCTGCGAGCCTTCGGCCATCGACTTCTCCATGGCCTCCTTGACGGCGGAGAAGTCGCCTTTTTCGATCAGCTCGGCCACCAGCGCGGTGTTCAGCAGCACCTCCAGCGCCGGCACGCGCGCA
This sequence comes from Variovorax sp. J22G73, assembly GCF_030317035.1. Lineage (GTDB taxonomy): Bacteria > Pseudomonadota > Gammaproteobacteria > Burkholderiales > Burkholderiaceae_C > Variovorax. Next base: position 320,478 of record NZ_JASZYK010000002.1, on the reverse strand, counting down.
CCGGCGGGCGTGCGCAGCAGGCGCTGCGACACGATGGCGCGCAGCGCGCCGCCCAGGTCGCCCAGCAGGGTGGAGCGCACCTCGACCGGATAGAAGCTCAGGATGCGGTTGAGCGCGCGGTAGCTGTTGTTGGCGTGCAGCGTGGCCACGCACAGGTGGCCCGACTGCGCGTAGGCGATGGCGGCCGTCATGGTCTCGCGGTCGCGAATTTCGCCGATCTGGATCACGTCGGGCGCCTGGCGCAGCGCGTTCTTCAGCGCGGTGTGCATCGATTCGGTGTCGCTGCCCACGTCGCGCTGGTTCACCACCGACTTCTTGTTGGTGAAGGTGTACTCGATCGGCTCTTCGACCGTGAGGATGTGGCCGCTGGCGTTCTCGTTGCGGTAGTCCAGCATCGAGGCCAGCGTGGTGGTCTTGCCGGCGCCGGTGGCGCCCACCATCAGGATCAGCCCGCGCTTTTCCATGATGAGCGTCTTCAGGATGTCGGGCAGGTTCAGTTCGGAAAAGCTCGGAATGGTGCCGCTGATGTGGCGCACCACCACCGCGTAGCTGCCGCGCTGGCGCATGGCGCTCACGCGGTAGTTGCCGGCGCCTTCGAGCGCGACGGCCATGTTCAGTTCGCCGGTGCTTTCCAGTTCCTGGATGCGCGCGGCGGGCACCACTTCGGCCAGCAGGGCCAGCGGTGCCGAGGGCGGCAGCACCTGCGCGTTGATGGGCACGCAGTTGCCGTTGATGCGGATCAGCACCGGGGAGTGAGCCGAGAGGTAGATGTCCGACGCCTTGCGTTCGGCCATCAGGCGAAGAATCCGCTCCATCATGTTCATCGGTCTCTCTCCTCGGGGTGCTGTTGTTCTCTGGGGAAAAGCGATTGCGCCGAGCGCGGCGCGATCAGTCGCGCAGCAGGTCGTTCAGGCTGGTCTTGGAGCGCGTTTGCGCGTCGACCGTCTTCACGATGATCGCGGCGTAGCTGCTGTAGTCCTGGCCCGACTTGGTCTTCTTGGGCAGGTTGCCGCTGATGACCACGCTGCCGGCCGGCACGCGGCCGTACGAGATTTCGCCGGTGTCGCGGTTGAAGATCGGGGTGCTCTGGCCCAGGTAAACGCCCATGCCCAGCACCGAGTTCTCTTCGACGATCACGCCTTCGACCACTTCGGAGCGCGCGCCGATGAAGCAGTTGTCCTCGATGATGGTCGGGTTGGCCTGCAGGGGCTCGAGCACGCCGCCCAGGCCCACGCCGCCCGACAGGTGCACGTTTGCGCCGACCTGCGCGCACGAACCCACGGTGGCCCAGGTGTCGACCATGGTGCCTTCGCCCACGTAGGCGCCGATGTTCACGTAAGAGGGCATCAGGATCGCGCCCTTGGCGATGAAGCTGCCGCGGCGGGCCACGGCCGGCGGCACGATGCGCACGCCCGATTCCTTCAGCTCGGTGGCCGACAGGTGCGAGAACTTGGTGGGCACCTTGTCGTAGAAGCCGAGCGAGCCGGCCTGGATCTGCTCGTTGTCCTTCAGGCGGAACGACAGCAGCACGGCCTTCTTGATCCACTGGTGCACCGTCCACTTGCCCACGCTTTCACGGGTGGCCACGCGCAGCTTGCCGTTGTTGAGCTCGGTGATCACGTGCTCCACGGCGTCGCGCACTTCGGCGGGGGCGGCGGAGATCGAGATGTTGGCGCGGTCTTCCCACGCGGCGTCGATGATTTGTTGCAGTTGCTGGGTCATGGAGAAAGTCTCGGGTGAAAAATGGGTGCAGGGGAAAACGGGACGGCCAACCGGTGGGCCCGTGGGTTCAGCGGCCGTCCTTGACGAACCGCACGATGCGCTCGGCCGCCTCGACGCATTCGGCCGTTTCAGCCACCAGCGCCATGCGGATGCGGCCCCGGCCGGGGTTGGCGCTGTGGTCGGTGTCGCGCGCCAGATAGCTCCCCGGCAAAACCGTGACATTGTATTGAGCGTAGAGCGCGCGGGCGAAGGCCTCGTCGTCGCCAGCCCACACTTCGGGCACGCCGGCCCAGAGGTAGAAACTGGCGTCGGGCAGGCGCACGTCGAGCACCGGCTCCAGCAGCGGCGTGACCGCCGCGAACTTGGCGCGGTACTTGGCGCGGTTCTCCACCACATGGGCCTCGTCGCCCCAGGCCGCGATGCTGGCCGCGCCCACGGTGCCGCTCATGGCGCTGCCGTGGTAGGTGCGGTAGAGCAGGAACTTCTTGATGATGGCCGCGTCGCCGGCCACGAAGCCGCTGCGCAGGCCGGGCACGTTGCTGCGCTTGGACAGCGAGGTCAGCGCGATCAGGTTCCTGAAGTCGGGCCGGCCCAGTTGCACCGAGGCCTCGAGGCCGCTCAGCGGCGGCTCGTCGCGGAAATAGATTTCGCTGTAGCACTCGTCGGCCGCGATCACGAAGCCGTGGCGGTCCGACAGCGCGAAGAGCTTCTTCCACTCGTCCAGCGCCATTACCGCGCCCGTGGGGTTGCCGGGCGAGCAGACGAACACCAGCTGCGTGCGGGCCCACACGGCCTCGGGCACGCTGTCCCAGTCGACCGCGAAATTGCGCGCGGGCACGCTCGGCACGTAGTACGGCTCGGCGCCCGAGAGCAGGGCCGCGCCTTCGTAGATTTGATAGAACGGGTTGGGCGAAATCACCACCGGCGGGGGCGACACGGTGGGGTCGATCACCGTCTGCGCCAGCGAGAACAGCGCCTCGCGTGAGCCATTGACGGGCAGCACCTGCGTGGACGGGTCGAGCGACAGGCTGTAGCGCGTGCGCAGCCAGTCGGTGAAGGCGGTGCGCAGCTTCAGGTCCCCGGCGGTGGCCGGGTAGGCGGCCAGGGCGCCGAGGCTGGCGCTCAGCGCCTCCTTGATGAATGCCGGCGTGGCGTGCTTGGGTTCGCCGATGCCCAGGCTGATGGCGGGGAATTCGGGGTTGGGCGTGACGCCCGCGAACAGTTGCTTCAGCCGCTCGAAGGGATAGGGCTGCAACCTGGAGAGCAAGGGATTCATGCCCGGGATTATCGGCGACGGGGTGGCGCCCTCATGACGCCAGTGCCTGCGTGGTGGCCTCGACCAGCGCGCGCAGCCGCGCCAGGCGCCGCAGGTCGCGGTGGTAGCCCAGCCACACGTCGCGCCCCGGCGGCGCTTCGCCCAGGTCCACGCGCACCAGCCCCGGCATGGCGTCGCCCAGCGCCACGGGCAGCACGGCCAGGCCGATGCCGGCGGCGCACAGGCGCGCCTGCACCTCGCGGTTGTTGCTGCCGAACGCGGTGCGGGCCTTGGGCAGCATGCGGCGCAGCCACGCCATGTCGGGAAAGTCGCGGTACGCGCTGTCGAGCGTGACCAGCGCGCTGCCTTCGCCGTCGCCCGCCACCGGATGCGGCTGGCCTGCAGCGGCATACAGGGCGTAGCGCATGTGCATCAGCTTGCGCTGCAGGATGTACGGCTCGTCGAAGGGCTGGATGCGAAACACCAGGTCGGCCTCGCGGCGCGCCAGGTTCAGCAGGCGGGCGTCGGTGAGCAGCTCGACGCTGACGCCCGGGTGCTGCTTGAGAAACCCCGCCAGCACCGGCGACAGCACATGCACGCCGAACCAGTCCGACGACGACACCCGCAGCGAGCCTTTGAGCTGCTGCCCGCTGCCCGCGAGCTCGCGCTGGAAGGCCAGCGCCTGTTCTTCCATGCGCTCCGCGTGGCCGAGCACCGATTCGCCCTCGGCCGTGAGCACGAAGCCGTCCGGCGTCCTCTGGAACAGCGTGAGCGACAGGCTGGCCTCCAGCGCCTTCAGCCGGCGGCCCATGGTGGGTTGCGACAGGCCGGTTTGCCGCGCCGCCGCCATGAGCGTGCCGGCGCGGGCAATGGCGAGAAAGACGCGGATGTCGCTCCATTCCATCGGCGCGAGCGGTTTGGAAGCCTGTGCGTTGTCATTCATTTTTGAATGATAAGACTTCATCTCTGTCAATTTACTTGCAGTTGTGTTGATCGAACAATCGATCCATCGACTCACCACAACCAAGGAATTCCGCCATGACAACGTCTCTCCCCACCATGCGCGCCGCCGTGCTCGATGCCGCCGGCCAGCCCTTTCGCATCACCGAACTCACCCGGCCCGTACCCACCGAGGGCCAGGTGCTGGTGCGCATCCACGCCGCCGGTGTGAACCCGCTGGACACCAAGATCCGCGCCGGTCAGGCGGCCCACGCACAGCAGCCGCTGCCCTCGGTGCTCGGCATGGACCTGGCCGGCGTGGTCGAGGCGGTCGGCCCGGGCGTGACGAAGTTCAGGCGCGGCGACGAGGTCTACGGCCTGGCCGGCGGCATCGGTGGGCTGCAGGGCACGCTCGCGGAATACATCGCGGTCGACGCCGACCTGCTGGCGCTGAAGCCGCACAACCTCAGCATGCGCGAGGCCGCGGGCATTCCGCTGGTGTTCATCACGGCGTGGGAAGGGCTGGTGGACCGCGCGAAGACGCAGGCCGGCCAGACGGTGCTGGTGCACGGCGGCGCGGGCGGCGTCGGGCACATGGCGGTGCAGCTCGCGCATTCGCTGGGCGCCAGGGTGTTCGCCACCGGCAGCCCCGCGCAGGCCGAGACCATCCGCCGCCTGGGCGGAACCCCGATCGACTACACGACGGCCTCGGTGGACGACTACGTCGCGCAGCACACCGCCGGCGAAGGCTTCGACGTGGTTTACGACACCGTGGGCGGCGCGGTGCTCGACGCCTCCTTCAGCGCTGCGCGTCGCTACGGCGGCCATGTGGTCAGCTGCCTGGGCTGGGGCACTCACAAACTGGCGCCGCTGTCGTTCCGCGCTGCGACCTATTCGGGCGTGTTCACGCTGCTGCCGATGATCACGGGCCGCGGCCGAGCGCACCACGGCGAAATTCTCGAAGCGGCGAGCCGGTTGGCCGAAGCCGGCCGGTTGCTGCCGCTGATGGACGCGCGCCGCTTCACGCTGGCGCAGGCTACTTCGGCGCACGAGGCCATCGAAGCCGGCAACGCCCAGGGCCGCATCGTGATCGACATCGTGGCCTGAACGAGGACCGAGGACCGAGGACCGCCCCCGAGGCCCGCTGGTTCAGGCCGCGTTGCGCCGGTAGAACGCCAGCGAGCCGGCCAGCGCCAGCAGCATGCCGCCGCAGGCGCGGTCGATCCAGCGCGTGGCCGACACGGTCAGCAGCCGGATCGCCCGGGCGCCGACGAAGGCATAGGCCAGCATCACCGTCATGTCGAGCGCCGCGAAGATCAGCGCAATCACCAGGTACTGCGGCGCCTGCGCGGCCGTCGGGTCGATGAACTGCGGGAGCAGCGCCGAGCAGAAGATGTAGCCCTTCGGGTTGGTCACCGCCACAAAGAAGGACTTGAAGAAGATGCGCCGGCTTTCGTGCGCCGTGACCGAGGCGGCGGCGTCCGCGAGCGGCAGTTGCAGTCCGCCCCTGGAGCGCAGCATGCGCAGCCCCAGCCACGCCAGGTACGCCGCGCCCACCCACTTGAGCATCGAAAACCAGAACTCCGACGCCGCCAGCAGCGCGCCCAGGCCGAGGGCCACCGCGCCGACCAGCACGAAGTCAGAAAGCACCGCCCCCAGCATGCCCGGCAGCGCGCGCCGCACGCCGTGGCGCGAGCCGTTGCTCAGCGCCAGCAGCACCGTGGGGCCGGGCGTGGCGATGGCGGCGAAGGCGACAAGGGCGAAGAGCAGGGCGGTGGCGAGCGTCATCGGGCAGTCTCCTTCGTGGGGCGTCAGAAGTGCTTCAGAAGTGCGTCAGAGGTGCGTCAGAGGTGCGTCAGATCTTCTTCACGAGCACCTGGCTCTTGCGGTCCCAGTTGTACTTGCGCTTGCGCGCCTCGGGCAGCCAGTCGGGGTTGACCTGCTGGAAACCGCGCTTCAGGAACCAGTGCATGGTGCGCGTGGTGAGCACGAAGATGCTTTCCAGCCCCATCGACTTGGCGCGGTGCTCGATGCGCTTCAGGATGCGTTCGCCGTCGCCTTGCGACTGCGACAGCGGCGACACGGTCAGCGCCGCCATCTCGGCGGTCTTGGCCTCGGGGTACGGGTAGAGCGCCGCGCAGCCGAAGATCACGCCGTCGTGCTCGATCACCGTGTAGTGGCCCACGTCGCGCTCGATCTCGGTGCGGTCGCGCTTGACCAGCGTGCCGTCGCGCTCGAAGGGCTCGATGAGCTGCAGGATGCCGCCGATGTCGTCCACCGACGCTTCGCGCAGGCTTTCGAGCTTCTCGTCGATCACCATGGTGCCCACGCCGTCGTGCACGTACACCTCCAGCAGCAGCGAGCCGTCCAGCGCGAAGGGCAGGATGTGGTTGCGCTCCACGCCGGCCTTGCAGGCCTTCACGCAGTGCTGCAGGTAGAAGGCGGTGTCCGTCGGCTTCTGCGCGGGCGGCAGCGAGGCCAGCAGCTTCTCGGCGGCGTCCAGCGGCAGCTCGGTATCGATCGGGTTGTCTTCGCTTTCGGGCAGCTCGCTGTCCATGCGGATGCCCGGGATCTCGGTCAGGAAGATCAGCTTGTCGGCCTGGATCGAGATCGCCACGCTGGTGGCCACTTCTTCCATCGTCAGGTTGAAGGCCTCGCCGGTGGGCGAGAAGCCGAAGGGCGACATGAGCACCATCGCACCAAAGTCCAGCGTGCGGCGGATGCCGGCCGAATCGACCTTGCGCACCAGGCCCGAATGCTTGAAGTCGACCCCGTCGACCACGCCCACGGGGCGCGCGGTGATGAAGTTGCCCGAAATGACCCGCACCGTGGAGCCGGCCATCGGCGTGTTCGGCAGGCCCTGGCTGAAGGCGGCCTCGATCTCGTAGCGCAGCTGGCCGGCGGCCTCCTGCGCGGAGTCGAGCGCGACCTCGTCGGTGATGCGGATGCCGTGCGAGTAGCGCGCCTCGTGGCCCTTGGCCGCGAGCTGCTCGTTGACCTGCGGGCGGAAGCCGTGCACCAGCACGATCTTCACGCCCATGCTCTGGATCAAAGCCAGGTCTTGCGCGATGTTCTGCAGCTTGCCCGCCGCGATCGCCTCGCCCGCGAGGCCGACCACGAAAGTCTTACCGCGGTGCGTGTGGATGTAGGGCGCGACCGAGCGGAACCACGGCACGAAGGTGAAATTGAAGACGGTGGACATGGGGCGTGATTGTGCATTCATGACGCGTCGTTTGCCTGACCTCGCACTGCTGCCGCACGCGCGCCGCCGCAGCCCGCACGACCTCGGCCTTGCCCGTCCAGAGCACGGGCTCGGCCGTGCGGGTCGACACGGGCTCGGCCGTGCGGGCCGACACGGGCTCGGCCGCGCGGGCCGATAATCCGCGGTTCGCCTTCATGCATGCCCGGCATGCCGGACGCTCCCGACCGAAGACTGCCTTCCCTTGACGACCACGACCCCTTCCGCACCCCCGGCGCCATCAGTGCCATCCGCTCCGGCACGCTCGACCCCGCTGCGCATCGAGTTCCCCGAATCGCTTCCCGTCTCGGGCCGGCGCGACGAGATCATGGCCGCCATCCAGGCGCACCAGGTCGTGATCGTCTGCGGCGAGACGGGCTCGGGCAAGACCACGCAGCTGCCGAAGATCGCGCTCGCGCTGGGCCGCGGCAAGCTGAACGCCGAACCGGGCAAGGGCCGCCTCATCGGCCACACGCAGCCGCGCCGCATTGCCGCGAGCTCGGTGGCCAAGCGCATCGCCGAGGAGCTGAAGACGCCGCTGGGCGACGTGGTCGGCTTCAAGGTGCGCTTCCAGGACCGGCTGAGCCGCGACGCCTCGGTGAAGCTCATGACCGACGGCATCCTGCTGGCCGAGACGCAGACCGACCCGCTGCTGAAGGCCTACGACACGCTCATCATCGACGAGGCCCACGAGCGCTCGCTCAACATCGACTTCCTGCTGGGCTACCTGCGCGAGATCCTGCCGCGCCGGCCCGACCTGAAGGTGATCGTCACCTCGGCCACCATCGACGCCGACCGCTTCGCGCAGCACTTCGCCTCGGCCAAGGGGCCGGCGCCGACCATCATGGTGTCGGGGCGCACCTTTCCGGTGGAGCAGCGCTACCGGCCGTTCGAGGAGTCGCGCGAGCACGACCTGAACGACGCCATTGCCGACGCGGTCGACGAGCTGTGGCGCGACCCGCACAACGCGGGCGACATCCTGATCTTCCTGCCCGGCGAGCGCGAGATCCGCGAGGCCGCCGACCACCTGCGCCGCCACGTCAGCCACCAGCCGCTGTTTCGCAGCGCCGAGGTGCTGCCGCTGTTCGCGCGGCTCTCGGGGCCCGAGCAGGACCGCATCTTCGAAAGCCACAACGGCCGTCGCATCGTGCTGGCGACCAACGTGGCCGAAACCTCGCTCACCGTGCCGGGCATCCGCTACGTGATCGACACCGGCACGGCGCGCGTCAAGCGCTACAGCTTCCGCAGCAAGGTCGAGCAACTTCTGGTCGAGCCGATCAGCCAGGCCGCGGCCAACCAGCGCGCCGGGCGCTGCGGGCGCGTGGCGAACGGCATCTGCATCCGGCTGTACGACGAGAAAGACTTCGACGGCCGCCCGCGCTTCACCGACCCCGAAATCCTGCGCTCGTCGCTCGCGGGCGTCATCCTGCGCATGAAGTCGCTGCGCCTGGGCGACGTGGCGCGCTTTCCGTTCCTGGAGGCGCCGTCGCCGCGCGCCATCGCCGACGGCTACCAGCTGCTCAACGAACTGGGCGCGGTCGACGACGCCAACGAGCTCACGCAGACCGGCGCCGAGCTGTCGCGGCTGCCGCTGGACCCGCGCGTGGGCCGCATGATCCTGGAGGCCCGCTCGCGCGGCGCGCTCGAAGAAGTGCTGGTCATCGCGTCGGCCCTGAGCGTGCAGGACGTGCGCGACCGGCCGATGGAAGCGCAGCAGCAGGCCGACCAGGCGCATTCGAAGTTCGACGACGACAAGAGCGAGTTCAGCGGCTACCTGCGGCTGTGGAAGTGGATTGCCGACGCACGCGGCGGGCACGGCGACACCCACAAGCTCAGCAACCGCCAGTACGAGCAATTGCTGCGGCAGAACTTCATCAACATCCGCCGCGTGCGCGAGTGGCGCGACATTCATTCGCAACTGCTCACGGTCGTCACCGAGCACAAGTGGCGCCTCAACAGCGAGCCCGCGGGCTACGAGCCGCTGCACCTGTCGATGCTGGCCGGCCTGCTGGGCAATGTGGGCTGGAAGTTGGAAGACGACGAGGCCTACCTGGGCGCGCGCGGCATCAAGTTCTACAAGCACCCCGGCGCCCACCTGAAGAAGAAGCCGGGCCGCTGGATCGTCGCGGCCGAGCTGGTGGAGACCACGCGGCTCTTCGGGCGCGGCGTGGCCAACATCGAGCCGCAGTGGCTGGAGCAGATTGCCGGCCACCTGCTGAAGAAGCAGCTGCTCGACCCGCATTGGGAGAAAAAGGGCGCGCAGGTCTCGGCGCTGGAGCGCGCCACGCTGTACGGCCTGGTGGTGTACAGCGGGCGGCGCGTCGACTTCACCAAGGTCGACCCGGTGGCGGCGCGAGAGATCTTCATTCGCGAAGCGCTGGTCGCCGGGCAGTGGGAAACGAAGTTTCCGTTCCTGCAGGCCAACCGCAAGCTGGTGCGCGAGGTCGAGGGGCTGGAGCACAAGTCGCGCCGGCAGGACGTGCTGGTCGACGACGAGCTGATCTTCGCCTTCTACGACGCGCAGCTGCCCGCCGACGTGGCCAGCGGCATCACCTTCGAGCACTGGTACCGCCAGGCCACGAAGGAGCAGCCGCGCCTGCTGTTCCTCACGCGTGAAGAGCTCATGCGCCACCAGGCGGCGGGCATCACCACGCAGTCGTTCCCGGCCACGCTGCGCCTGGGCGGCGTGGACTGCGCCGCCACCTACCTGCACGAACCCGGCGACGCGAAGGACGGCCTCACGGTCAGCGTGCCGCTCTTCGTGCTGAACCAGGTGAGCGAGGAGCGCTGCGAGTGGCTGGTGACGGGCATGCTCAAGGACAAGATCCAGGCGTTGCTCAAGAGCCTGCCGCAGCGCCCGCGCTCGCGGCTGGTGCCGCTGCCCGAGTCGGCGACCAAGCTTGCCGAGGCGCTGTCGGAGCCCGAGCTGTTCGGCACCGGCTCGCTGACAGACGTGCTGCTCAAGCGCGTGCGCGACATGACCAGCATCGACGTGAAGCGCGCCGACTTCAAGCTGGACATGCTGGCGCCGCACCTGTTCATGAACCTGCGCGTGGTCGACGAGCATGGCCGCCAGCTGGGCATGGGCCGCAACCTGGGGGCGCTGAAGGCCGAGCTGGGCGCGCAGGCGCGCGGCGCGTTCCAGGCGCTGGCGGGGCTGAATGTGAAGGCGTCGCCAGAGAAGAAGGCCGCCGCATCCGACGAGGGTACGAAGGCCCCCGCCAAGGTCGCCAGCGCGCCCGCGCCGGCCGCCTTGCCCGCGGGCCAGCGCTACACGGCGTGGACCTTCGGCGAGCTGCCCGAGCTGATGGAAGTGCGCCGCGGCTCGCAGTCGCTCATCGGCTTTCCGGCGTTGCGCGACGAGGGCGACGCCGTGACCATCGAGGTGTTCGACGAGCCCGCGGTGGCCGCGGCCAAGCACCGCGCGGGCCTGCGCCGGCTGTTCGCGCTGCAGCTGAAAGACGCGCTCAAGTACCTCGAGAAGAACATCCCCGACCTGCAGAAGATGTCGGTGGCCTTCATGCCGCTGGGCACGTCGGAAGAGCTGCGCACGCAGATCATCGACGTGGCCATCGACCGCGCCTTCCTGCAGGAGCCGTTGCCCACCGACGAGTTCGCTTTCAAGAAGCGGCTGGAGGAGGGTCGTGGGCGCCTCACGCTGATCGCCAACGAGGTGGCGCGGCTGGCCTCGACCATCCTGGTGGAGTACGCCGCGGCGGCGCGCAAGATCAAGGACACCAAGATCCAGCCCGATGCCGTGCAGGACGCCGCGCAGCAGCTGCAGCGCCTGGTCGGCAAGCGCTTCATCGCCGATGCGCCGTGGACGCAGCTGCAGCACTTTGCGCGCTACCTGAAAGCCATCGTGCTGCGGCTGGACAAGCTGCGCGCAGACCCGGCGCGCGACGCCGCCAAGCTGGCCGAGCTGAAGCCGCAGGACCAGCGCTACTGGCGCCTGGTGGCCGAGCGCAAGGGCGTGGTGGACGACCGCATGCTCGAGTTCCGCTGGCTGCTCGAGGAGCTGCGCGTGAGCTTCTTCGCGCAGGAGCTGCGCACGCCGCAGCCGGTGAGCGTGAAGCGGCTCGACAAGGCTTGGGGGCAGTTGCAGGCCTGAGAAGTGGCGCTGTTCATGCCGCCGCGCGCAAATAAAAAAAGCCCGCTTTCGCGGGCTTTTTCATGGGCTGCTCGCCGGGCCTATATGCGACCCATGAGCACCAGGATGACGATGATGACGACGATCAGGCCGACGCCGCCGCTGGGTCCGTAGCCCCAGGACCGGCTGTAACCCCAGCTCGGCAGCGCGCCGATCAGTATCAGGATCAGGACGATCAGCAGAATGAACGAGAGCGACATGGTTTCTCCAGGGCAGTTGTTGTGATGAGCGTTGATGCTCCTCCCGCCCCGTCGCCTGGATCGCCGGAGAGCGGCCCCTTCGGCGGTCAGCCAACGTCCTACCGCCGCGTCATTGCCGGGGCCGGGCGCCGTCGGCGCTGAACCCGTGGCGCGTCAGAGCCTTGCCAGCCGCTCCAGCGCAGCGAGCAAGGTCTCGTCTTTCTTGGCGAAGCAGAAGCGCACCACGCGCTGGTCGAAACCGTTGCCGTAGAACGCCGACAGCGGAATGGCGGCCACGCCGATCTCGCTCGTGAGCCAGAGGCAGAAGTCGGCTTCCGACAGGTCGCTCACCGCCGAGATGTCGACGCACTGGAAGTAGCTGCCCTCGCTGCGCAGCAGCTTGAAGCGCGTCTTCTCGGCCAGGCCGGCGGCGAACAGGTCGCGCTTGCGCTGGTAGAAGGCCGGCAGCTCCAGGTAGGGCTTGGGCTCGGCCATGTAGCGCGCCAGGGCATGCTGCATGGGCGTGTTCACGGTGAACACGTTGAACTGGTGCACCTTGCGGAATTCGGCCATCAGCGGTGCCGGCGCCGCCACGAAGCCGACCTTCCAGCCGGTGACGTGGTAGGTCTTGCCGAAGCTGCTCACGATGAAGCTGCGCGCGGCCAGGCCCGCGAAGCGCGCCACGCTTTCGTGGCGGGCGCTGTCGAACACCATGTGCTCGTACACCTCGTCGCTGATCACGAACACGTCGGTGGGCGCCAGCAGCTCTTCGAGCTTGCGCATCTCGGCCTCGGTCCAGACCGTGGCGCTCGGGTTGTGCGGCGTGTTGATGATGATGGCGCGCGTGCGCGGCGTGAGCGCGGCGGCGATCTTGTCGAAGTCGGGGCGGAAGGTGCCGGGCACGAGCGGCACGCGCACCACGCTGCCACCGGCCAGCTCGATGTTGGGCACGTAGCTGTCGTAGCAGGGCTCCAGCACGATCACCTCGTCGCCCGGGCGCACCACCGCGAGGATGGCCGTGATGATGGCCTGCGTGGCGCCGGCGGTGACGGTGATTTCGCTGGCGGCGCTGTACGTATGGCCATACAGCGCCGAGATCTTCGCGGCGATGGCGTCGCGCAGCGCCGGAATGCCCGGCATCGGCGGGTACTGGTTGTGGCCCGCGGCCATGGCGGCCGTCACGTCTTCGAGCAGCTTCGGATCGCAGTTGAAATCCGGAAAGCCCTGGCCCAGGTTGACCGCGTTCTTCTCGGCGGCCAGGGTCGACATGACCGTGAAGATGGTGGTGCCGACGGAGGGCAGCTTGGTGCCGACGTCGGGCGTGCGTGGTGACGTGCTCATGATGTTCGTGATTTTGCTTATTGCGCCGCGCGCAACCCACCTCTCGTCTCCCTTCCAGGAACACCGCGGAACCGGCTTTGCCGGGCCGCTGGTGTTGCCCCCGGAAGGGGGTTGGCGGAGCGACACGAAGTGCGCGAAGACTGGGGGTGATCCTGTTTACAGCTCGTAGTCTTGTTGGTGGCCGCTCAAGGCCTTGGCGATCAGGTTGCGGTCGAGGCGGTCGGACAGCAGCTCCGCGAACTTGAAGACGAAGTTGCGCAGATAGGCACTGCGCTTGAACGCGACCCGCGCGATATTCTGGCCGAACACATGGCCCATGGGGCGCACCACGAGGTCGGCATTCGACTCGTCGCGCACCGCCATTTCGGCCACGATGCCCACGCCCAGGCCGAGGCGCACGTAGGTCTTGATCACGTCGGAGTCGATGGCTTCGAGCGCGATGCGCGGCGTGAGCTTTTTCTGGGCGAACGCATGGTCGATGCGCGTGCGGCCGGTGAACGAAGGGTGGTACGTGATGATGGGTTCCAGCGCCAGGTCCTCGAGCGAAATGCGCTCCTTGGCCGCCAGCGGATGGTCCTTGGGCAGCACAAGCACGTGCTGCCACTCGTAGCAGGGCAGCGTCACGAGTTCGGCGTAGCCGTCCAGCGACTCGGTGGCGATGCCGATTTCGGCGATTTCATCGATCACCATGCGCGCCACCTGGTCGGGCGAGCCCTGGTGCAGGCTCACGTTGACCTTGGGGTAGGCCTCGCGCAGGTTGGCCACGGGCACCGGCAGCACGTAGCGCGCCTGGGTGTGGGTGGTGGCGATGGAGAGGGTGCCGCTGTCCTGCGCGCTGAACTGCTCGCCGATGCGCTTCAGGTTGCCCACCTCGCGCATGATCAGCTCGATGCTCGCAATGACGTGCTGGCCGGGCTCGGTCACGCGTTTCAGGCGCTTGCCGTGGCGCGCGAAGATCTCGACGCCCAGTTCTTCCTCGAGCTCGATGATGGCCTTGGACACCCCGGGTTGCGAGGTGTGGAGGGCCTTGGCCGCCTCGGTGAGGTTCAGGTTGCGCCGCACGGCTTCCTGAACAAACTTGAACTGATGCAGATTCATATCAAATTCCGTCTTATTGCGGAATTCATTATGCCTTCGGAATCTATCGAAATTGCCGCATTTCAGGATTTGATGGCAATTTTGGCCAGCAGGTCGACCAGTTCGGGCTCTTCGCCCACGATGCCGGCGAGCGAAATATCGATGTGAGGCCAGCGCTGGCGCAGCGCTTCAAGTTGGTGCGGCAGGTCTTCGCGGGCGTGCTTGCCCATGCCGAGGAAGAGCGGAACCACACGCACCGCGCGGGCGCCGGCTGTGATCAGCGCCGCCGTTGCGGTCGCCAGGTCGGGTGTCGCCAGTTCCATGTAGGCGCAGACCACGAGCGCGTCTGGGGCGCGCGCGGTGGCGCGGGCCGCGACGGCTTCGATGGGCTCGCGCCAGCGCTCGTCGCGCGAGCCGTGCGCGAGCAGCACGATGCCGCGCGCCTGTTTGGCCGAAGTGGTCGTCATCGTCGCAACACCAGCCAGCTGAAGGCCGTGAGCGACATCACCGAGTAGATGAGCCCCGGCGCCGCCGCCGTGAGCCACGGCGACCAGTTGCTCAGGTTGCCCAGGTAGCCGAACACGTTGTTCAGCAGGAAGAAGCTGATGCCGATCATCACGCCGCCGAACACGTACGTCGTGATGCCGGCCTGGCGGAAGTGCAGGTAGGCGAAGGGCAGGGCGAGCACCACCATCACCAGGCACGAGAGCGGGTAGAACACCTTGCGCCAGAACTCGATCTCGTAGCGCTGCGCGGTCTGGCCGTTGGCGTCCAGGTGGCGGATGTAGTCGAACAGGTCGATCGTGCTCATGCGGTCCGGTCGCAGCAGCGCCACGGACACCATCTCGCCGGTCAGCGAGGTCGGCCAGTTCAGTTGCGGAATTCGGCTGGTGACGATGTGGGCCTGCTCGGACGAGCTGCGCGTGTCGTACTTCTGCTGCTCCACGTCGCTCAGGACCCAGTGGCCGTCGTTGCCGATGACGGCCGAGCCCGCGGTGAGCTGGGTGCTGATGTAGCCGTTGTCGTCGAACTCGATGATGCGGGGGTTCTTCAGCGCGCCCTTGCGGTCGATGGACAGCACGTTCACGGCGAAAGACACGTTGCCGCGCTTTTCCTTCAGCCAGGCGCCGGTGTTGCCGGCCAGCGAATACACGCCCTGGTACTTGGCCTTGAGCAGCTGGCCGGTGCGCTCCGAGGCCGGGGCCACGTAGTCGCCGATGGCGAAGGTCAGCACGACGAAGCCTAAGCCCAGCAGCAGCAGGGTGCGCAGCGCGCGCCACGGGCCGAGGCCGCTGGTGCGAAGAATGGTGTATTCCGAGCTTTGCGCGAGCCGCGCCATCACGAAGATGGCGCCGATGAGCACGGTGATCGGCAGCAACTCGTACAGGTGGCTGGGCACCAGCAGCAGCACGTAGATCAACGCCTGCACGGGGCCGTAGTTGAGGCTGTCGGGCTTGCCGATGGACTGCAGCTCGTCGACGAAGTCGAAGAAGAAGAAGAGGCTCAGGAAGCCGAGCGTCACGAACGCGACGGACTTCAGCACCTCCGCGTAGATCAGGCGTCTTATCGTTTTCACGTGGTGGGTTCGATGTGGGGTGTGGGCACCGCGGCGGCGCGGCTGCGCCGGGTGCGGCGGCCCCAGTTGTTCTGGCGCGCGCTCAGCCACACCAGGTTGAGCAGCAGCACGCCGCCGTGCAGCGTCACCATGAAGCCGGCCATGCTGAAGCGGCCCGAGCTGATCCAGCTCTGCCCGATGTTCAGCATGTTGTAGTAGACGACGAAGGCGAACAGCGCCAGCAACAGGTTGCCGCTGCGCCCGACGCGCGGGTTGGCGCTGGAAACGTTCAGCGCGAGCAGCACGAAATTGATGGCGGTCAGCAGCATGCCGATGCGCCAGGCCAGTTCGCCGCGGCTCGGGCTGCTCGGGTCGGCCAGCAGCGACACGGTGGTGCGCGCGCGCGGCGGCGTGGCGCTGTTCACCGCGGCGTCGCTGCCGCCGGCACGGGTGCCGTAGGTCTTGAATTCGCTGATCTTCAGGCCGGTGTTGGCCAGTGGCTGCTCCAGCCGCTGGCCGTTGTTGAGCAGCAGGTAGCGCGAGTTGCCGATGTTCTCGATGCTGCCGCTGCGCGCCGAGGTGGTGATCTGCAGGTTGCGCTCGATGGACCAGATGAAGACGTTGGTGGCCTTGGAGTTGTCCGGCGTGTCCTTGTCGATGAAGAACACCCGCACGCGGCCGGCCGATTCACGGAACTCGCCGGGCGCCACGCGCTCGATGTCGCTGCGCTGCTCGTACTGCTGGCGCATGCCGATGGTCTGCGAGTTGGCCCAGGGCCAGCCCACCAGCGCCATCACCGCTACGAGGATCAGCACCGGCCAGGCGAAGCGGAAGGTGGGCTTGATGAAGTCCATGAGCCCGCGGCCACTGGAAAACCAGATCACCATTTCGCTGTCGCGGTACATGCGCGAGAGCGTGCCGACGATGGCGACGAACAGGCTCAGGCTCAGGATGGTCGGCATGTAGCCGAGCACCGTGTAGGCCATGACCAGGAACACCTCCTGCGGGTTCACACTGCCCTTGGAGGCAAGCCCGAGGGTACGGATGAGCATCATGGTCATCACGATGGTGACCAGGACCACGAGGGTTGCTCCGAAGCTGCGGGACAGCTCCTTGCGTAAGGAAGAATGGAATAACATCGTTCGAGGAAAAAAAGGATTATGGACTTTCAACTCAAGACCCTCACCGTCGCCCAGGCTGCAGCCGAGAAATCCGATGTCCTGATCGTGCTCGTCGGCAGCGCCCCCCTCACCGCCAAGGACCCGCTTTCGGTGCTGGCCGCCAGTGCCCGCAAGGCCGGCGACCTGCCCGACAAGGCCGGCAAGCTGCTGTCCTTGTACCGTCCCGAAGACGTCGTGGCGTCCCGCGTGGTGTTCGCCGCCATCGGCGACGGCAAGCCCGCCGCGGTGCGCACCGGCGTGGCTGCCGCAGTCGCCGCCGCCAAGGCCCACGCGCCCAAGCGCGTGGCCGTGGTGTTCGCCCAGTCGGCCGATGCCGCCGCCGTAGCCTGCGCCGTGACCGCGGTGGCCGATGCCAGCTATGTCTACACCACCACCAAGTCGAAGGCCGAGCCGCGCAGCATCCGCAACGTAACGCTGGGCGTGGCCGATGCCGCCGGCGTGACAGGCGCCTTCAACGACGCGCGTGCCACCGTCAACGGCATCGAGTTCGCCAAGGAATGGGGCAACCGGCCCGCCAACCATGCGACCCCCACGCTGCTGGGCGAGGCCGCCAAGGGCCTGGCCAAGCTGGCGAACATCAAGTGCGAGGTGCTGGGCCCGAAGGAAGTCGAGAAGCTCGGCATGGGCTCGTTCGCCGCCGTGGCACAGGGTTCGGCGGAGCCGTTGCGTTTCATCGTGCTGCGCTACCAGGGCGCGCCGAAGGACCAGGCGCCCGTGGTGCTGGTCGGCAAGGGCATCACCTTCGACACCGGCGGCGTTTCGCTGAAGCCGGCCGCCGAAATGGACGAAATGAAGTTCGACATGTGCGGCGCGGCCAGCGTGCTGGGCACCTTCCGTGCGCTCGGCGACATCCAGCCGGCCATCAACGTGGTCGGCCTCATTCCGTCGTGCGAGAACATGAACGACGGTCGTTCGGTGAAGCCGGGCGACGTGGTCACCAGCATGAGCGGCCAGACCATCGAAGTGCTCAACACCGACGCCGAAGGCCGGCTGGTGCTGTGCGACGCTCTGACCTATGCCAAGCGCTTCGAGCCCGCGGCCGTGATCGACATCGCCACGCTCACGGGCGCCTGCGTGGTGGCGCTCGGCGGCGTGCGCAGCGGCTTGTTCTCCAGCGACGAAACGCTGGCCGGCGCCCTGGAAGCAGCCGGCGAAACCGCGCAGGACCGCGTGTGGCGCCTGCCGCTGGACGACGAGTACGCCGAAGGCCTGAAGAGCAACTTCGCCGACGTGGCCAACATTGCCGGGCGCGCCGGTGGCGCGATCACCGCCGCCAAGTTCCTGCAGCGCTTTGCCGCCGATTTCGCCTGGGCTCACCTGGACATCGCGGGCACCGCCTGGAAGAGCGGGGCGGCCAAGGGCTCGACCGGCCGGCCGGTGGGCCTGCTGGTGTCGTACCTGACGACCCGCGCGGCCAGTGCGGCTGTCTCGGCTGTTGCGGCCAGCGCCGAGGCATCGCCGAAGGCCAGGTCCGCCAAGGCAGGCACCGACGTCAAGACTGACAAAGCGCCGAAGAACTCGACGCCGAAGGCCCGGTCCGCGAAGTGACTGAAATCGGCTTTCACTACAACGCGCCCGACAAGCTGAACTACGCCTGCCGGCTGGTTCGCAAGGCCGTGAATGCGCGCGGCCTGCGCGTGGTGGTGGTGGGCGACGCACACGCGCTCGATGCGGTGGACGCCGCGCTGTGGCAACTGTCGCCGGTCGACTTCGTGGCGCACTGCCGCAGCGATGCGCCGGCCCACGTGGTCGCGCGTTCGCCCGTCGTGCTGTCCGTGGAAGGGGCCGACGCCGCATCGTTGCCCCACCGCGAGATGCTGGTGAACCTCGGACTCGAAGTGCCCGCGGGCTTCGAGCGCTACGAACGCATGATCGACATCGTGAGCGACGAAACCAACGACCGGCAGGTCGGCCGCTCGCGCTGGCGCCACTACGCCGACCGCGGCTACACCATCCAGCCGCACGACTTCGCAAAGAGTTCCTGACATGGCCAGCACGCTGCGCACACCGCCCCGGTTCGTTCCCACGCTGACCACGGTGCTGGAAATTCCGGCGGAGCCTGCAAGCCCTGAACCGCCGGTCGAGCAGGTGTCTCAACCCGGCCCCGCGGACCCGGCGAATGCCATGGCATTGCCCCCGGCCGCGCAGCTGTCGCAGGCCGAAATCGTCAGCCTCGAAGAGCAGCTTCTGCACCGCGTTCTGCAGCGCGTGGACCTGTCGCTGGAAGAGCGTTTGAGCGACACGGTGTCAGCTGCCGTTCAGCATCAACTCGATGCAATGGTGCCGCGTTTGCGCCATGAAATCGAAGCCGTTTTGCGTGCTTTGGTGATCGAGGCAATGGCCGCCGAACTCTCGGAAAACACAGGGTCTACGCCAGCTTCCGGCGCCTAAATCCTCGGCTAAACTGCGCCGCAGGTCGGAAGGGCGTGAGGGTGCCGCTGGTCTGCGGCGCGAAACTTGCGAGGTCTGCGCGCCCGGATCAAACGACCGGTTTTTTATTCTTTATCCAAGTTCTGGAGGTTCTCATGCAATTGAAATGGACTGCGGTCGCACTGGCTGCACTCACGCTCGTGGCTTGCGGCAAGAAGGAAGAAGCCGCTGCGCCCGCTGCAGCGCCCGCGCCAACGGCTGCGGCCCCGGCTGCACCCGCACCCGCACCTGCCGGAGAAACCCTGGTCGTCAAGATCGGCCACGTCGCACCCACCAGCGGTCCCATTGCCCACCTCGGCAAGGACAACGAAATGGGCGCCAAGATGGCCATCGAAGACCTGAACGCCAAGGGCCTGAAGATCGGTGACAAGACCGCCAAGTTCGAACTGGTTGCAGAAGACGACGCCGGCGATCCGAAGCAAGGCACCGCAGTCGCCCAGAAGCTGGTCGACGAGAAGGTCAACGGCGTGGTCGGCCACCTGAACTCGGGCACCACCATTCCCGCCTCCAAGCTGTACAGCGACGCTGGCATTCCGCAGATCTCGCCTTCGGCCACGAACCCCAAGTACACGCGTCAAGGCTTCAAGACCACGTTCCGCGTGGTGGCTGACGACACGCAACTCGGCGGCACGCTGGGCAAGTACGCAGTCGAAACGCTCAAGGGCAAGAACATTGCCGTGATCGACGACCGCACCGCTTACGGCCAGGGCGTTGCCGAAGAGTTCGAGAAGTCGGCCAAGGCCGCCGGTGCCACCATCGTGGGCCACGAGTTCACGACCGACAAGTCGACCGACTTCAACGCCATCCTGACCAAGCTGAAGGCTTCCAAGCCCGACGTGCTGTTCTTCGGCGGCATGGACGCTGTCGGCGGCCCGATGCTCAAGCAGGTCAAGCAACTCGGCCTGAACGTCAAGTTCATGGGCGGCGACGGCCTGTGCACCGGCGAACTGCCGAAGCTCGCCGGCGATGCCATCGGCGAAGACATGGTGGTGTGCGCTGAAGCCGGCGGCGTGGACGGCGACTTCAAGCAACCGCTGGAAGACTTCAAGGCCAAGTTCAAGACCAAGAACGGCGTGGACGTGCAGATCTATGCACCGTACGTGTACGACGCGGTCAACGTGCTGGCCGAAGCCATGGTCAAGGCCGGTTCGTCCGACCCCGAAAAGTACCTGCCGGAAGTCGGCAAGGTGCAATACAAGGGCGTGACCGGCCCGATCGCCTTCGACGAAAAGGGCGACATCAAGAACGGCGCGCTGACGCTGTACACCTACAAGGGTGGCGCGCGCACGCAGATCGCAGTGGTTCGCTGATCATCGGCATCAGCCAAAAAGAGAAAAGGGCCTTCGGGCCCTTTTTTCATGCCTGCCGCGCAGGCGAATGCCGGCGTTTCGCGCGGCTTCTGGTTCAGAGCGGCGCGAGGCCGGAGGGGCGGTCGGTGTTGCAGTACTCGATGAAGGCGTCGAGGTCGCGCGACTTGTCGAACACCGCGTCGGCACCGAGCGCGGCGCAGCGTGCGCGGATGTCGACCGTGACGTAGTTGCTCAGCACCACCACGCGCTGGGTCGGTTTGCGGGTCTTGCAGCCGGCCAGCACGCCCAGGCCGGAGCCTTCCTTGAGAAACAGGTCGACGATGAGCAACTGCCAGTCATCGGGGTGGGTGTCGAGCCAGGCGAGCGCGTCAGACTCGGTCTCGGCGAAGCCGACCACTTGGCCATTGACGAGGTCCTCGAGTGCCGGGACCAGGTTGTCCCTGATGGTCTTGTTGTCCTCTACGAGGAACGTGATGAGGGCCATGCCGTGGTTTCGCTTTGAGAACCAATAGCGTAGCGTGCCTGACGCTGTCTCAGCGTAGGAGAAAGGATACGGACTGAGCGAGGTGGCAACGCCGAACCGTCAATCCGAACCTTGGGCGCGGATCCGGGCCTTGAGTTCTTCGGCCTCTGCAATGCTCTCGTCGCGTTCGGCGGTCGCTTCGAGGCGTTTCTCGATTTCCTCGCTCAACGCGGCATTGACCTCGGCCAGCTTCTCGGCCGACTTGGCGAGTTTCTGTTCGAGCTGGCTCGTGTGTTCGATGGCCTGGGCCACCTCGCCGACCTGTACTTCCTCGGGCAATTCCTGCTCGAGCACCGTGCTGACGACGGCCAGGTTGTCGGAGGCCCGTTGCACGTCCGCAGCCACCTGTTCGCTCTTTTGCAGGGTGCGGTCCAGCGGTGTCGTGCCACGCTGCATGGTTTGCGGTTGTCCGGCCATCGAGCTTCCTTTTGCGGGCTTGAAACTAAAACGTTTGGATCGTACGCCAGACGAAAGTGTCCGGCATGCCGTTGTCCAGTTGCTGCAAAGCAACGCCTGGACCGGGCGGCAAGATGACAGAAGGCCCGGGCGCCAGGCAACAAAAAAGCCCAAGTGCTTGTGGCAACTTGGGCTTCCTGTGCTTTCGTCATGTTCGCGAACGGTTACGAACAATCAATCTCTGGCGGAGCAGGCGGGATTCGAACCCGCGGAGGGCTATTAACCCTCACACGCTTTCCAGGCGTGCGACTTAAACCGCTCATCCACCGCTCCTGAGCCCACGAGTATAGCAGTGAGATCAGCTCGGATTCGACGGTTTGCCCGCCTGAACCATGCGCATCGCGGATGCGATGAGCGCCGCGGTCTCGCTCATGTTGCTCGGCACGATCAGCGTGGTCTTGGAATCGGCCGCGACCTTGCCGTAGGCATCCACGGCGCGCTCGGCCACCTTGAGCTGCACGGCCTGTTCGCCGCCCGGTTGGCGAATGGCTGCCGCCACGCGTTCGATGGCGTCCGCGGTCGCCGTGGCCACCGCGGTGATGGCGGCAGCCTCGCCCTGCGCATTGTTGATCTGCGCCTGCTTCTCGCCTTCTGAACGGGCGATGAAGGCTTCGCGCTCGCCGGTGGCGATGTTGATCTGCTCCTGGCGGCGGCCTTCAGAGGCCGCGATCAGCGCGCGCTTGCCGCGCTCGGCCGTGATCTGCGCCTGCATGGCCAGCAGGATTTCCTTCGGCGGCGTCAGGTCCTTGATTTCATAGCGCAGCACCTTCACGCCCCAGTTCAGCGCGGCCTCGTCGATCGCGGCGACCACCTGCGCGTTGATCACGTCGCGCTCCTCGAAGGTCTTGTCGAGCTCGAGCTTGCCGATCACGCTGCGCAGCGAGGTCTGGGCCAGTTGCGTCACCGCCACGATGTAGTTCGACGAGCCGTAGCTTGCGCGCATCGGGTCGGTCACCTGGAAGTACAGGATGCCGTCCACCTGCAGCTGCGTGTTGTCGCGCGTGATGCAGATCTGGCTGGGCACGTCGAGCGGAATTTCCTTCAGGCTGTGCTTGTAGGCGACCCGGTCGATGAACGGGATCAGGAAGTTGGGGCCGGGCGTCATGGTGCCGTGGTACTTGCCCAGGCGCTCGCGCACCCACGCGTTCTGCTGCGGCACGAACTTGACCGACTGGCTGATGAAGATGATCGCGATGACCAGGATGATGAGAGGGACCGAAAATTCCATGGTGCGCTTCCTTTTCTGAGTTCTATGGACTGACTAAACCTTGTCGACCACGAGGCGGCTGCCGATCACCTCGACCACGCGGTGTTCGCCGGGCGACGGGATGCGGCCCGCGGGCAGCATCACGGTCCATTGCGCGCCGCGATAGCGCACGGTGGCCGTGCCGTCGGGGTTCCAGGCGTCGACGTGCACGCTCTCGCCGATGTCGAGATTCACGTCGCGGTTGGTGCCCGTCGGCGGGGCGGCAGGGCGCTTGCGCTGGATGGAGTACCAGGCCAGCACGGCCCCCACGCCGATCACCGCCGCCACGATCAACTGCGTGACCGTGCCGAAGCCCAGGTGCGCCGCGATGGCGGCGGCCGCGAAGCCGGCGGCGAGCAGCAGCAGGTAGACGGTGCCCGAGAGCAGCTCGACCACGATGGCGGCTCCCGCAATCAGCCACCAGACGGTGGAATTCGCCATGTCAACTCCTCTTCTCGTTGTTCGATGCGCGCCATTCTGATGCATGAAGCCCAAGCGCTTGTCCTGCGTAGGGGTACTGGCGCCGGGGGCGAGGGCTTGCCTGACAGCTCCCGAATGTCTTGCGAAAAGCCGACCGGATCCGTCATCCGAATTCCGTACACTTCGCGCCTCGTCTCATTGCCTGTTTGTCTCCCTGCTGTCCGGAGCCCCGCTCATGAAATTTCGCTTTCCCATCGTCATCATCGACGAGGACTTCCGCTCCGAAAACACTTCGGGTCTCGGCATTCGCGCGCTCGCGCAGGCCTTCGAAAGCGAGGGCTTCGAGGTGCTGGGCGTCACGAGCTACGGCGACCTGAGCCAGTTCGCGCAGCAGCAAAGCCGCGCCAGCGCCTTCATCCTGTCGATCGACGACGAGGAATTCACGGTCGGCCCCGACCTCGACCCCGCCGTGCTGAACCTGCGCACCTTCATCGGGGAAGTGCGCCGCAAGAACGCGGACGTGCCCATCTATATCTACGGGGAGACCAAGACCGCGCGCCACATCCCGAACGACATCCTGCGCGAGCTGCATGGTTTCATCCACATGTTCGAGGACACGCCGGAGTTCGTGGCGCGCCACATCATCCGCGAGGCCAAGAGCTATCTCGAAGGCGTGCAGCCGCCGTTCTTCAGGGCGCTGATCGACTATGCGGAAGACGGTTCGTACTCCTGGCACTGCCCGGGCCACTCGGGCGGCGTGGCGTTCCTGAAGAGCCCGGTGGGCCGCATGTTCCACCAGTTCTTCGGCGAGAACATGCTGCGCGCCGACGTCTGCAACGCGGTGGAAGAGCTGGGCCAGCTGCTCGACCACACCGGCCCGGTGGCGGCCAGTGAACGCAATGCGGCGCGCATCTTCAATGCCGACCATTGCTTCTTCGTGACCAACGGCACCAGCACCAGCAACAAGATGGTGTGGCACCACACCGTGGCGCCCGACGATGTGGTGGTGGTAGACCGCAACTGCCACAAGTCGATCCTGCACGCGATCATCATGACCGGCGCGATTCCGGTGTTCATGAAGCCCACGCGCAACCACTTCGGCATCATCGGCCCGATTCCGCAGAGCGAGTTCGAGCAGAGCGCCATCAAGGCCAAGATCAAGGCCAACCCCTTGCTCGCGCACGTGGACCCCGAAACCGTCAAGCCGCGCGTGATGACGCTCACCCAGTCGACCTACGACGGCGTGATCTACAACACCGAGACCATCAAGAACATGCTCGACGGCTACGTCGACACGCTGCATTTCGACGAAGCCTGGCTGCCGCACGCCGCCTTCCACCCGTTCTACGGCGCGTACCACGCCATGGGCAAGCGCCGCGTGCGCCCCAAGGACTCGCTGGTGTTCGCCACCCAGTCGACGCACAAGCTGCTGGCCGGCATCAGCCAGGCCAGCCACGTGCTGGTGCAGGACTCGCAGAACCGCGCGCTCGACCGTGACCTGTTCAACGAGGCCTACCTGATGCACTCGTCGACCAGCCCGCAGTACGCGATCATCGCCAGCTGCGACGTGGCCGCCGCCATGATGGAGCCGCCCGGCGGCACGGCGCTGGTGGAAGAAAGCATCCTGGAAGCGCTCGACTTCCGCCGCGCCATGCGCAAGGTGGAAGAAGAGTTCGGCAAGGACGAGTGGTGGTTCAAGGTCTGGGGCCCCGAGAAGCTGGTCGACGAAGGCATCGGCCGCGCCGAAGACTGGATCATGAAGGGCGAGAAGGATGCCAAGCGCAAGACCAAGAAGTCGCCGCGCAACTGGCACGGCTTCGGCGACCTGGCCGACGGCTTCAACATGCTCGACCCGATCAAGTCGACCATCGTCACGCCGGGTCTCGACCTCGAGGGCAACTTCGCCGAGACCGGCATTCCAGCCAGCGTGGTGACCAAGTTCCTGGCCGAGCACGGCGTGATCGTGGAGAAGACCGGCCTGTACAGCTTCTTCATCATGTTCACCATCGGCATCACCAAGGGCCGATGGAACACGCTGCTCACGGCGCTGCAGCAGTTCAAGGACGACTACGCGCGCAACCAGCCGATGTGGCGCATCCTGCCGGAGTTCTGCCAGCAGCACCCGGGCTACGAGAAGCTCGGCCTGCGCGACCTGTGCCAGCACATCCACAAGCTGTACGCGCGCTACGACGTGGCACGCCTGACGACCGAGATGTACCTGAGCGACCTCACGCCGGCCATGAAGCCCAGCGACGCCTTCGCCCACATCGCGCACCGCAAGACCGAGCGCGTGGAAATCGACGAGCTCGAAGGCCGCATCACCACCAGCCTGATCACGCCGTACCCGCCGGGCATTCCGCTGCTGATTCCGGGCGAAGTGTTCAACAAGAAGATCGTCGACTACCTGCGGTTCTCGCGCGAGTTCAACCTGCAGTGCCCTGGCTTCGAGACCGACATCCACGGGCTCGTGGCGCGCGTCGACGAGACGGGCAAGAAGCGCTACTACGCGGACTGCGTCCGTGAAGTGAAGTAGCCGAACCGAAGAAAGAAGCGGGGGCCTAGCCCTCGCGCACCCGCATGAAGCGGGCGAAGCGGGGCAGGCCCTTGGCCGTGGTGCCGTTGTAGCGGTAGGTCACCCAGCTGCCGATGGCGGGCGGGTTCTCGCGTTCGGCGTCGGTGAGCCCGGTGCCGAGCTTGAAGCGCTTGCCGTCGGCCGTCTCGACCACCAGCGCGCCGACCCGGGCGCTGTGCTTGCCCTTGCCGGGCACGTGCTCGATCACGCGGGCCTCGGCGTCGTCGTAGGGCTTGACCTTCAGCAGGTCGTTGTTGCGCTCGGCCCGGTAGCTCGAGCTGCCGCGGTGGAGCATCAGGCCTTCGCCGCCCATCTTCACCGTCTTGTCCAGCAGCGCCTGCAGGTCTTCGTGCGTGGTGGCGCGCTCTTGCGGCACGGCGACCGCCCACGGGGCATCGGTGATGGGCAGCAGCTTGCGCAACGCCGCCAGGCGTGTCGTGAAGTCGCCGGCCTGCGCGGGCAGGTCGAACACCATGAAGCGCATCTCGTGCCAGGCGGCATCGTTCGGGGTCTGGCTGCGCACGGTGGAAACCGCATGCGAGAAGCGCCCGCGCCCCGCCCACAGCTCGCCGTCGAGCGGCTGCCTGGGCAGCGGCGTGGTGAACCACGCCGGGGCCACGACCCGCTCACCGCCGCGTGTCCACAGCTGCTTGCCGTCCCAGTAGCCGCGCACGCCGTCGTATTTCTCGCTGACCCAGTAGTCGGCGAGCGACATGCCCGGGCGGTAGACGTCCGCGAGCATCAGCGACGGCGCGGCCTCGCGCGCCCATGCGGCAGGCGCCGCGATCACGCCGAAGGCAGCAAGCAGGAGGGAGCGTCGGTTCAGCAAGATGCTATGAAATAAATAGCTGACGGCGACCGGCGGGCGGTCGCGCGCAGGGGCTGGTGGACGGTTACTCGGCCATCCCGCCGACGACGTTGCTGAAGCCGCCGTCGACGTAGGTGATTTCCGCCGTCACGCCGCTGGCCAGGTCGCTCAGCAGGAACGCGGCGACATTGCCGACCTCTTCGATGGTCACGTTGCGGCGGATCGGCGAGGCATCGGCCACGGCCGCGAGCATCTTGCCGAAGCCCTTGATGCCGCTGGCCGCGAGCGTCTTGATCGGGCCGGCGCTGATGCCGTTCACGCGCATGCCCTTCGGGCCCAGCGACGCGGCGGTGTAGCGCACCGACGCTTCGAGCGAGGCCTTGGCCAGGCCCATGGTGTTGTAGTTGGGCAGCGCGCGCTCCGCGCCCAGGTAGGTCAGCGTGAGCAGGGCCGATTTGTCGTTCAGGTAGGGCAGGGCCGCCTTGGCCATGGCCGGGAAGCTGTAGGCGCTGATGTCGTGCGCGATCTTGAAGCCCTCGCGCGACAGCCCTTCGAGGAAGTCGCCGGAGATCGACTCGCGCTGCGCGAAGCCGATGCTGTGCACGAAGCCGTCGAGCTTGGGCCAGGTCTGCGCGAGGTCGGCGAAGAGCTTGTCGATCTGCGCGTCGTCGCTCACGTCGCAATCGAAAATCAGCTTGGAGCCGAAGTCTGCGGCATATTCGGTGATACGGTCCTTGAATCGCTCGCCGACATAGCTGAAGGCGAGCTCCGCGCCCTGTTCATGACAGGCCTTGGCAATGCCATAAGCAATGGAGCGATTGCTCAACACGCCGGTGATCAACAGTTTTTTGCCGGAAAGAAAGCCCATGAAGTTGCCTCGTGAAAATCTTGGGCAGAATTCTCGCATGCGGTTTCTCAGGGTCTGGTGGTTGATGGTGTGTGCGGTTCCCGCGTGGGCCGCGCATGGATATGCGCTCTGGGACGACCTCAAGTACGCCCCCGGCTTCCAAGCCTTCGACTACGTCGACCCGGCCGCCCCCAAGGGCGGCGAACTGCGACTGGTGAGCAACCTGCGCGTGTCCACCTTCGACAAGTACAACCCCTTCACCATCAAGGGCGCGGCGCCGGCCTACCTCGACAGCCTGCTGTTCGACACGCTGCTGACCGGCTCCATGGACGAGACCGCCTCGGGCTACGGCCTGCTGGCCGAAGACGTCACCGTGGCCCCCGACCGCCGCAGCGTCACCTTCCGCCTGCGGCCCGAGGCGAAGTTCCACAACGGCAGCCCGGTCGAGGCGGCCGACGTGAAGCACAGCTACGACACCCTCATCGGTCCCTTCACCTCGCCGGGCTACAAGACGCTGCTGCAGGAGGTGGACGGTGCCGACGTGCTAGACGCGCGCACCATCCGCTTTCGCTTCAAGACCGTCAACCGCGAGCTGCCCTTGATCGTGGGCAGCCTGCCGGTCTTCAGCCGCGCATGGGGCATGGAGAACGGCAAGGCCAAGCCCTTCGACCAGGTGGTGATGGACATTCCGATCGGCAGCGGCGCCTACAAGATCGGTCCGGTGCGCTTCGGCAAAGACATCACCTACGTGCGCGATGCGAACTACTGGGGCCGCGACCTGCCGGTGAACCGCGGCACGCACAACTTCGACCGCATCACCATCAAGATCTACAAGGACAACACGGCTCGTCTCGAGGCGCTGAAGGCCGGGGAGTTCGACATGATGAGCTTTTATTCGGCCGGCGACTGGGCGCGCCGGGTGAACGGCAAGCGCTTCAACACCGGCGAGCTCGTCAAGCACGAGTTCGCGCACAAGAAGCCCTCGGGCTTCCAGAGCTTCGTGCTCAACAGCCGGCGCGGCAAGCTGAGCGACGCGCGCGTGCGCGAGGCGCTGGGCCTGGCGCTCGACTACGAGTGGATGAACCGCCAGATGTTCTACAACGGCTATCCGCGCGTGAAGGACCTGTTCGGCAACACCGACTGCGAGGCCCAGGGCCTGCCGTCGCCCGAAGAAAAGGCGCTGCTCGAGCCCTGGCGGGGCAAGATCCCCGATGCGAGCTTCGGCCCGATGTACACGCCGCCCGTCACCGAAGGCGAAGGCCGCTCGCTGCGCAGCAACCTGCGCCGCGCACGCGACCTGCTGAAAGAGGCCGGTTGGGAATACCGCGACGGCGCCCTGCGCAACGCCAAGGGCGAGGCCATGACGCTGGAGTATCTCGACAGCAAGGAAGGCGGCGTGCGCACCGTGTCGCCGTGGATGCGCAATCTCGAGAAGCTCGGCATCACGCTGAACTTCGCCACAGTCGACTTCGCGCTCTACCAGGAGCGGCTCGACCGCTTCGACTTCGACGTCACGACCATCAACTTTCCGGGCACCAACAACCCGGGCCAGCAACTGCTCGAGATCTTCGGCAGCAAGGCGGCCAAGACCGAGAGTTCGGGCAACTACATGGGCGTGTCCACGCCCGCGGTCGATGCACTGCTGAAGGACATCGTCGACGCCGACACCAAGGCTGAACTGATGCCCGCCTGCCGCGCGCTGGACCGCGTGATCATGCACAGCCACTACCTAATTCCCCAGTGGACGCTGACCTCGCACCGCATCGTGTACGACGACTGGCGGCTTGCGTTCAAGTCGCCCATGCCGCCGTATTCCAATGGGGAGGACTGGGTCATGGGCACGTGGTGGGCCAAGCCGCCGCGCAAGTCCGCCCCCTAGGCAGAAACAGAACAGAAATAGAAGAGAAGGAAACCGGCCGTGCTCTCCTATGTCCTCAAGCGCCTGCTGCTCTTCATTCCGACGCTGCTCGGCGTGATGCTCGTGACTTTCCTCGTGATCCAGTTCGTGCCTGGCGGCCCGGTGGAGCAGTACCTGGCCGAAGCCAAGACGGCGGGGCGGGGCGGTGGCGGGGGCGGTTTCGAGTCCGGCGGCGGCAGCTACCGTGGCAACCAGGGCGTGGACCCCAAGCGGCTGGAGCAGATCAAGGCGCTCTACGGCTTCGACAAGCCGCCGCACGAGCGCCTGCTGCAGATGCTCGGCCAGTTCGCGCGATTCGACCTCGGCAAGAGCTTCTTCCAGAACAAGGACGTGTGGACGCTGATCCTGGAGAAGCTGCCGGTCTCCATCAGCCTGGGCTTGTGGACCTTCTTCATCAGCTACGGCGTGGCTGTGCCGTTGGGGGTGGCCAAGGCGGTGCGGGCGGGCACGCGCTTCGACCTGATCAGCACGCTGATCGTGCTGGTCGGCTATGCCATTCCGGGCTTCGTGCTCGGCGTGGCGCTGCTCGTGGTGTTCGGCGGGCAGCTGCAGTGGTTTCCGCTGCGCGGGCTCACCTCGGCCAACTGGGACGAACTGAGCTGGGGCGCGCGCATCGTCGACTACCTCTGGCACATCACCTTGCCCGTCACCGCGATGGTGCTCGGCAGCTTCGCCGTGACGGCAATGCTCACCAAGAACGCCTTTCTCGAGGAAATCCGCAAGCAGTACGTGCTGACGGCGCGGGCCAAGGGCCTGGGCGAGCGGCAGGTGCTGTGGAAGCATGTGTTCCGCAATGCGCTGATCCCGATCATCACGGGGTTGCCTTCGGCCTTCATCGGCGCCTTCTTCGCCGGCTCGCTGCTGATCGAGACGCTGTTCTCGCTCGACGGGCTGGGCCTGCTGGGCTACGAGAGCGTGATCCGCCGCGACTACCCGGTGGTGCTCGGCACGCTCTACCTCTTCACGCTGATCGGCCTGGTGACCAAGCTGATTTCCGATCTCTGCTACGTATGGGTGGACCCGCGTGTCAAATTCGACTGAGGGCGTCATCGGCGGCGCCGTCGCGAGCGGCCTGGAGGCACAGGCCGCACCGGCGGCCAAGGCCGCGCACATCTCGCCCGGGCGCCGCGCGTGGCTGCGCTTCAAGCGCAACCGGCTCGGTTTCTGGAGCCTGGTGATCTTCACCGTGCTGGTGGTGCTGAGCCTGTTCGCCGAGGTGCTGTCCACCGACAAGCCGCTGGTGCTGCGCTACGAAGGCCACACCTACTTTCCGGTGCTGCGCGACTATTCCGAGAAGACCTTCGGCGGCGACTTCGAGACGCCGGCCGACTACCTCGACCCGTTCATCCGCGAACGCATCACGCAGGGCGACAACTGGGCTGTCTACGCGCCCAACCCCTACGGCCCGAAGACGCTGAACTACTTCGCCAAGTCGCCCAGCCCGGCGGCGCCGACCGGCGACAACTTCTTCGGCACCGACGACCGCGGCCGCGACCTGCTGGCGCAGCTCATCTACGGCTTTCGCGTGAGCGTGCTGTTCGGCCTGGCGCTCACGGCCATCGGCACGGTGCTGGGCGTGGCGGCGGGGGCGGTGCAGGGCTACTTCGCAGGCAAGATCGACCTGGCGTTCCAGCGCTTCATCGAAATCTGGAGCTCGATGCCAGAGCTGTATTTGCTCATCATCTTCAGCGCCATCTTCGCGCCCAGCGTGGCGTTGCTGCTCATCCTGCTGAGCCTGTTCGGCTGGATGGGCCTGGCCGACTACGTGCGCGCCGAGTTCCTGCGCAACCGCCAGATGGACTACGTGCGCGCCGCCCGCGCCCTGGGCGTGAGCAACCTGCAGATCATGTGGCGCCACATCCTGCCCAACAGCATGGTGCCGGTCGTCACCTTCCTGCCGTTTCGCATGAGCGCGGCCATCCTGGCGCTGACCTCGCTCGACTTCCTGGGCCTGGGCGTGCCGCCGGGCACGCCGTCGCTCGGCGAATTGCTGAGCCAGGGCAAGGCCAACATCGACGCCTGGTGGATCTCCCTGTCCACCTTCGGCGTGCTAGTCGTCACGCTGATGCTGCTGACCTTCATGGGCGACGCGCTGCGCGATGCGCTCGACCCACGCAAGGCGGACAAGTGATGAGCAGCACCCTGGTGAACCCCCCCCTGATCGACGTGAGGGGCCTGCGCGTGGCGTTCGGCGACAAGGAGGTGGTGCACGGCATCGACTTCCAGATCGGCGCTGGCGAAAAGCTGGCGCTGGTCGGCGAATCGGGCTCGGGCAAGACCGTGACCGCGCTGTCGCTGCTGCGGCTGGTGCAGAACGCCGATGTCGCAGGCGTTGCAAAGCTGTACGGCGGCGAGCGTGCGCAAGACGTGCGCGACCTGATTTCGCTGCCGGAGCGGCAGCTGCGCGGCATCCGCGGCAAGGAAATCGCGATGATCTTCCAGGAGCCCATGACCGCGCTGAACGCGCTCTACACCGTGGGCGACCAGATTGCCGAGGTGCTGGAGCTGCACGAAGGGCTGTCGGCCCGCGCCGCGCATGCCGCCGCCGTGCAGCTGCTGGCCGACACCGGCATTCCGGAGCCGGCGCGGCGCGCGCAGGCGTTTCCGCACCAGCTCTCGGGTGGCCAGCGCCAGCGCGCCATGATTGCCATGGCCCTGGCCTGCAAACCGCGCCTGCTTCTGGCCGACGAGCCGACCACTGCGCTCGACGTGACCGTGCGCGCCCAGATCCTCGAGCTGCTGGCCGAGCTGCAGCGCAAGCACGGCATGGCGGTGCTGCTGATCACGCACGACCTGAACCTGGTGCGCCGTTTCGCCGACCGCGTGGCGGTCATGGAGAACGGGCACATCGTCGAGCACGGCGCGGTCGCGACGGTGTTCGAGGCGCCGCAGCACCCCTACACGCGCAAGCTGATCGAAAGCCATCCGGAGCGCAACGTGGCGCCGGTGGCGGCCAGCGGCGGCGCGCCGGTTCTCGAGGCGAAGGCGCTGCGGGTGATCTATCCGGTGCCCAGGCCGGGCATCGGCGGCTGGTTTCGCAAGGGCGAGTTCGTGGCGGTGCAGGGCGCCGATTTCCGCATTGCGCCGGGCGAGACGCTGGGCGTGGTCGGGGAGTCGGGGTCGGGCAAGTCGACGCTCGCCTTGGCGGCGCTGGGGCTCCTGCGTCATCAGGGGGCACTGAAGGTCACGGGCAAGGACTGGGCGGTCGACCGCGCGTCCGACCTGGGCCTGCGCCGCGTGATGCAGGTGGTGTTCCAGGACCCGTTCTCGTCGCTGTCGCCCCGCATGACGGTCGAGCAGATCGTGGGGGAGGGGCTGCGCGTGCATGCGCCACAGCTCGATGTGCAGGCGCGCCGGACGCGCTCGCTCGCGGCGCTGGCCGATGTCGGGCTGAGCGAGGCGCAGTTTCCGTCGCTGCTCGACCGCTATCCGCACGAATTCTCGGGCGGCCAGCGCCAGCGGCTGGCGATTGCGCGGGCGCTGATCGTCGATCCGCAATTGCTGGTGCTCGACGAGCCCACCAGCGCGCTCGACGTGACCATCCAGAAGCAGGTGCTGGCGCTGCTGCAGCGGCTGCAGCGCGAGCGAGGCTTGAGCTACCTGCTGATCACGCACGACGTGGAGGTGATCCGGGCGATGGCGCACCAGGTCATCGTGATGAAGGACGGGGCCATCCTCGAAACCGGGGCGGTGGAGCGGGTGCTCGACGCGCCCGAGCATCCCTATACAAAAAAACTGGTGGCCGCCGCGCTGCTGGAATAAACGGAGAGTGCAAGCAATGTCGGAAATCGGACGCGACCGGCGCGGGGCGTGGCGCGCGGCGCTGGCCTGCATGGTCACCCTGTCGGTGGCCATGGGCCTGGGGCGCTTCGCGTTCACGCCCATGCTGCCCATCATGCTGCACGAGGGCAAGCTGGAGCTGGCGGCCGGCGGCTTGCTGGCTTCACTCAATTACCTTGGTTACTTTGTCGGGGCAGTCAGCTGCGCGGCCATCGGCATCAAGGCGTCGAGCATGGTGCGCGGCGGGTTGCTGGCGACGGCGGCCTTGCTGGTCGGCATGGGGCTGCTGCACAGCTTCACCAGCTGGGGCATCTTGCGCACGGCGGCCGGCGTGATGAGCGCCTGGGTGTTCGTGTTCGCGTCCGGCTGGGGGTTGCGGCGCCTGGCCGAGACGAACTCGCCCACGCTGGCCGGGGTCATCTACACGGGGCCGGGGATCGGCATTGCGATGACAGGGCTGCTGGGCGGAGCGCTCGGGCGCTGGGGTTCGGAGGCAGGGTGGATCGGGCTGGGCCTGCTGGCGCTGGTGCTCATCGCGCTGATCTGGCGGGTGTTTGACGACGCGGAGCGGGCGCCGGCCGGCGGTGCATCGGCACCACCGGTGGCCGTGGCGCGCCCGGGTGCCTCGGCAGCCGACCGCAGCGACGCGATCTGGCTGGTTGCGTTGTACGGGCTGGCGGGGTTCGGCTACATCATCACCGCGACCTTCCTGCCCGTGATCGCGCGGCAGGCGCTGCCCGGTTCGCCGTGGCCGGATCTGTTCTGGCCGCTGTTCGGGCTGGCCATCATCCCGGGCGCGCTGATCGGCGCGAGGGCGCCCATGCACTGGGACAACCGCCTGCTGCTCGCCGGGGCTTATGCGCTGCAGGCGCTGGGTGTGGTGCTGTCGGTGGCATGGCCGACCATCGGCGGCTTCGCGCTCGGCAGCCTGCTGCTGGGCATGCCGTTCACCGCCATCACTCTTTTTGCGATGCGAGATGCGCGGCGGCTGCGCGGCAACGCGGCGGCGGGGCTGATCGGCTATGCGACGGCGTCTTACGGGGTGGGGCAGATCGTCGGGCCGCTGTTTGCGGCGCCGCTGGCGCAGCGGACCGGGTCTTTCCAGCTGCCTTTGCTGGTCGCTGCGGCCGCATTGGCGCTCGGCGCGGTCTTATTTGCATTGGTTTGGGCGAAATCTCGCCGTGCAATGGCGCATTGAGCACCCAAGCCCCTTCATTTATTACACGAATAGCATATA
The DNA here is from genome assembly GCF_030317035.1 of Variovorax sp. J22G73. Taxonomy (GTDB): domain Bacteria; phylum Pseudomonadota; class Gammaproteobacteria; order Burkholderiales; family Burkholderiaceae_C; genus Variovorax. The sequence goes on along the minus strand of NZ_JASZYK010000002.1, from coordinate 286,294 downwards.
ATTCGAGGCTCACGACCAAACGGGCGGGTACCAACCGCCCGTTTTTTTTGGTCTGTGCATTCTGAACATTCCAGAGATCTGGCATCCGTGGCGGGCGGGTGACACAGGTACCGTATTTAAAAGGCACTTTCGAACACGTGGCATTGCAGCAAATAGTGGAACAAACCGTGGCCGGTCTCGGCTATGACCTGGTCGAGATCGAGCGCTCGGCCGGTGGAACGCTGCGCGTGACGATTGATTTGCCCTGGACGGCCCCCACATCGGAAGCTGTGGCTGCCGGCGTGCCGGAACCCTTCGTGACGGTCGAAGACTGCGAGAAGGTGACGCGTCAGTTGCAATTCGCGCTGGAAGTGGATGGTGTCGACTACAAGCGGCTCGAGGTGTCCTCGCCCGGTATCGACCGTCCGTTGCGCAACGAGCAGGATTTCGAGCGTTTCGTGGGCGAGGTGATCGACATCACGCTCAAGGCCCCCATGGGCGCGGCAGCGGCGGGCCAGGTGTCCGCCAATCGAAAGAAATTTCGCGGCACGCTGGAGCGTGCGGCACAGGTGGAGGGCGCGGCTGGCGCCCCGGGCTGGCAAATCGTGTGGAGCGATGCGCCCGAATCCAAGCCTGGACAAAAAGTGAGCAAGAAGCGCGCGCCTGCACCGTTGCATGCGCTGGGCTTCGTTCTGGACGAGCTGCGCGACGCGCGGCTCGCGCCCATTGTGGATTTCAAGGGCCGCAAGGCCAAAACCCAACCGGGTTTTTCGGATATTGACGACGGAACGCAGGTTCCGGACTGACTAGAGGAGTGGTGGCATGAATCGCGAAATGTTGATGTTGGTGGATGCGATCTCGCGCGAGAAGAACGTCGAACGCGACGTGGTCTTCGGCGCGGTCGAATCCGCACTGGCGCAGGCCACCAAGAAGCTCCACCAGGGCGACGTGGACATCCGCGTCTCGGTCGATCGCGACAGCGGTGACTACGAAACCTTCCGCCGCTGGCACGTCGTTCCCGATGAAGCAGGCCTGCAGCTGCCCGACCAGGAAATCCTCCTGTTCGAGGCCAAGGAAGAAATGTCGGACATCGAGGTCGGCGAGTACATCGAGGAAGCGGTGGACTCGGTGCCCATCGGCCGCATCGGCGCCATGGCCGCCAAGCAGGTCATCCTGCAGAAGATCCGCGACGCGGAGCGCGAGATGCTGCTCAACGACTTCATGTCGCGCGGCGACAAGATCTTCGTGGGCACCGTCAAGCGCCTGGACAAGGGCGACATCATCGTCGAGGCCGGCCGCGTCGAAGGTCGCCTGCGCCGCAGCGAAATGATCGCCAAGGAAAACCTGCGCAATGGCGACCGCGTGCGCGCCATGATCATGGAAGTCGACCTGACGCTGCGCGGCGCGCCCATCATCCTGTCGCGCTCGGCCCCTGAATTCATGATCGAGCTGTTCCGCCAGGAAGTGCCCGAGATCGAGCAGGGCCTGCTCGAAATCAAGAGCTGCGCCCGCGACCCCGGCTCGCGCGCCAAGATCGCCGTGCTCTCGCACGACAAGCGCGTCGACCCGATCGGCACCTGTGTCGGCGTGCGTGGCACCCGCGTCAACGCGGTGACCAACGAGCTCGCCGGCGAGCGCGTGGACATCGTGCTGTGGAGCGAAGACCCGGCCCAGTTCGTGATCGGCGCCCTGGCCCCGGCCAACGTGTCTTCCATCGTGGTGGACGAGGAAAAGCACGCCATGGACGTGGTCGTCGACGAGGAAAACCTCGCCATCGCCATCGGCCGCGGCGGCCAGAACGTGCGCCTGGCTTCCGACCTGACCGGCTGGAAGATCAACATCATGGACGCCAACGAGTCGGCGCAGAAGCAGGCCGTCGAGACCGATGCCAGTCGCAAGCTGTTCATGGAAAAGCTCGACGTCGACGAGGAAATCGCCGACATCCTGATCGCCGAGGGTTTCAACAGCCTCGAAGAAGTGGCGTATGTGCCGATCTCCGAAATGCTGGAAATCGAGGCATTCGACGAAGACACCATCAATGAGCTGCGCACGCGCGCCAAGGATGCGCTGTTGACCATGGAAATCGCCAAGGAAGAGGGTGTCGAGGCTCAGCCGCAAGTGTCGCAAGACCTGCATGACCTCGAGGGCCTGGACCCCGAGCTGATTCCCAAGCTGGTCGAAGCGGGTGTGAACACCCGTGACGATCTTGCCGACCTCGCGGTCGATGAACTCACCGAGATCACCGGCCACAGCGCCGATGACGCCAAAACCCTCATCTTGAAAGCCCGCGAACATTGGTTCGCCGGCCAAGAGTGACGGTCATGGAGGCACGAAACCAATATGTCCAGTACCACTGTCGCCGAGTTCGCGAACGAGCTCAAGAAGACTCCCGAAACCTTGCTTGACCAGCTCAAGAGTGCAGGTGTGCCCAAAGCGGCCGCCACCGACGCGCTCACCGAGGCTGACAAGCAGCGCCTGCTCGGCCACCTCAAGGCCAGCCACGGCACCGTCGAGCCCGAACGCAAGAAGATCACGTTGACCAAGAAGTCGACCAGCGAGATCAAGCAGGCCGATGCCACCGGCCGTGCGCGCACGATCCAGGTCGAGGTGCGCAAGAAGCGCACCTTCATCCAGCGCGAGGACGGTCACCCGGCCACGCCGGAATCGGCACAGCACGTGGCCGAGGCCCCGGCGCCGGCACCCGCCGTGCCCCAGGTCGACGAAGCCGAACTGGCCCGCCGCGAGGAAGAAGCGCGCCGCCAGGCCGAGCTGATCCGTCGCCAGGAAGAAGAACTGGCCGAGAAGCGTCGCCTGCGCGAAGAAACCGAAGCCCGCGAACGCGAACAGGCTGAAAAGGCCGAGCGCGCCGAACAGGCTGAACAGGCCCAGCAAGCCCAGCAGGACGCCGTGCGCATCGCCGCCGAGAAGAAGGCCGCCGCCATCGCGGAGGCTGCGGCAGTGAACGCAGCGAACCGCGACGCGCACAGCAAGCCCGCTTCGGCGCCTGCGCCCGCAGCGGTTGCAGCGGCAGCTGCCGCCGCCGCTGCTGAACAGCAAGCCGCCGACAACAAGCTCGCCGCGCAGAACGCCGCCGCGCAAGCCAAGGAAGACGCGAAGGCCAAGGCCGCCGCCGAATCGAAGGCCCGCGCCGACGAAGAAGCCGCTCGCGCCAAGGACCTCGACGAGCGTCGCCGCAAGGCCCTCGCCGAAGCCGAAGCCATCCGCGCCATGATGAATGCGCCGGCCCGCGTGCTGGTGCCGCACAAGGCGCCCGAGAAGCCGCAGCCCGAAAAGGCCGCGGTCAAGGGCACGCTGCACAAGCCGGCCACGCCCGCCGCGCGTCCTGGTGCGCCTGCCGCGCCCGGCGCCGCAGCAGCACCCGGCGCCGCCGGTGCAGGCAAGGAAGTCAAGTCCGCGAAGCTCTCTTCGAGCTGGGCTGGCGATCCCGCCAAAAAGAAGGAAATCAAGACCCGCGGCGATGCCAGCGGTGGTGTCGGTCGCGGCAACTGGCGCGGAGGCCCGCGCGGTCGCCGTGGCAACGACCGCGGCGGTCACGACGAGCAGCACGCACCGGCCGCACCGGTCGAGGCGCGCATTCTCGAAGTGCACGTGCCCGAAACCATCACGGTGGCCGAGCTCGCGCACAAGATGGCCGTCAAGGCGCAAGAGGTCATCAAGCAACTGATGAAGCTCGGCCAGATGGCGACCATCAACCAGTCGCTGGACCAGGACACCGCCATGATTCTGGTGGAAGAAATGGGCCATACCGCGGTGGTTGCCGCGCTGGACGACCCGGAAGCTTTCACCGACGACGACGTGTCGGCGCAGACCGCCGAGGCCCTGCCCCGCGCACCGGTCGTGACCGTCATGGGTCACGTCGACCACGGCAAGACCTCGCTGCTGGACTACATCCGCCGCGCCAAGGTGGCCGCGGGCGAAGCCGGCGGCATCACGCAGCACATTGGTGCGTACCACGTGGAAACCGCACGCGGCATGGTGTCGTTCCTCGACACCCCGGGTCACGAGGCCTTCACGGCCATGCGTGCCCGCGGTGCGCAGGCCACCGACATCGTGATCCTGGTGGTGGCGGCCGACGACGGCGTCATGCCCCAGACCAAGGAAGCCATCAAGCACGCGAAGGCGGCGGGTGTGCCGATCGTGGTTGCCATCAACAAGGTGGACAAGCCCGACGCCAACCTGGACCGCGTGAAGCAGGAACTGGTGGCCGAAGAGGTCGTGCCTGAAGAGTACGGCGGCGACGTGCCGTTCGTGCCCGTGTCGGCCAAGACCGGCCAGGGCATCGACGACCTGCTCGAGCAAGTGCTGCTGCAGGCCGAAGTGCTGGAACTCAAGGCGCCGGTGGATGCCGCCGCCAAGGGCCTGGTCATCGAAGCACAGCTCGACAAGGGCCGCGGCCCGGTCGCCACCGTGCTGGTTCAGTCCGGCACGCTCAAGACCGGCGACGTGGTGCTGGCCGGCTCGACCTATGGCCGCGTGCGCGCCATGCTGGACGAAGACGGCAAGTCGACCAAGTCGGCGGGTCCGTCGATTCCGGTGGAAATCCAGGGCCTGACCGAAGTGCCGCAAGCGGGCGACGAATTCATGGTGATGAGCGACGAGCGCCGTGCGCGCGAAATCGCCACCTACCGTGCAGGCAAGTTCCGCAACACCAAGCTGGCGAAGCAACAGGCCGCGAACCTGCAGAACATGTTCACCGACCTGTCGGCGGGCGAAGTGCAGACGCTGCGCATCATCATCAAGGCCGACGTGCAGGGCTCGCAGGAAGCGCTGGCGCAATCGCTGCTCAAGCTGGCGACGGAAGAAGTGAAGGTGCAGGTGGTGTATGCCGGCGTGGGTGGTATCAGCGAAAGCGACATCAACCTCGCCATCGCCTCGAAGGCTGTCGTGATCGGCTTCAACGTGCGTGCCGATGCCGGTGCGCGCAAGCTGGCCGAGAACAACGGCGTGCAACTGAACTACTACAGCATCATTTACGACGCTGTGGACGAGATCAAGGTTGCGATGTCGGGCATGCTGGCTCCGGAACGCCGCGAAGAGATCATCGGCTCGGCCGAGATCCGCACGGTGTTCGTGGCCTCGAAGATCGGTACGGTGGCGGGTTCGTACGTCACTTCCGGCTCGGTCAACCGCAGCGCGCATTTCCGCCTGCTGCGCGACAACGTGGTGATCTACACCGGCGAAGTCGATTCGATCAAGCGCATGAAGGACGATGTCCGCGAAGTCCGCGAAGGTTTTGAGTGCGGTATCAAGCTCAAGAACTACAACGACATCAAGGAAGGCGATCAGCTCGAATTCTTCGAGATCAAGGAAATCGCCCGGACGCTGTAAGCGTTCGAAGCGAGAGAGTCCATGCCGAAAAGAAAAGCCGCCGCCCCCAACCGCGCGTTCAAGGTTGCCGACCAGATCCAGCGCGATCTGACGGAGCTGATCGCGCGCGAGTTGAAGGACCCGCGCGTGGGCATGGTCACGATCCAGGCCGTCGAGGTCACGCCCGACTATGCGCACGCGAAGATCTTCTTCAGCCTGCTCACGGGTGACGTGGACGAGACCACCGAAGCGTTGAACCAGGCCGCGGGCTTCCTGCGCAACGGCCTGTTCAAGCGCCTGCACATTCACACGGTGCCCACGCTGCACTTTCTGTTCGACCGCACCACCGAGCGTGCGGCCGACATGAACGCGCTCATCGCGCAAGCCGTCGCATCGCGTTCGAAAGACGAATAGCCATGAACGCGCCACGCACAAGGGTGCAGCGGCGCCCTGTGCATGGGGTGTTGTTGCTCGACAAGCCGCTGGGACTCTCCAGCAACCAGGCCTTGCAGAAGGCCAAGTGGTTGCTGCGCGCTGAAAAAGCGGGCCATACCGGCACGCTCGATCCGCTTGCGACGGGCGTCCTGCCGCTGTGCTTTGGCGCGGCCACCAAATTCAGCCAGTTGCACCTGGACGCGGACAAGACCTACGTGGCCACGGCCCGCCTGGGCGTGAAGACCGCCACCGGCGATGCCGAGGGCGATGTCATTGCCGAGCGACCGGTGCATGTCACGCCGCAAGACCTGGCGCGCGCCGAGGCGCAGTTCACCGGGCCCATTCGCCAGGTGCCGCCGATGCACAGTGCGCTCAAGAAGGACGGCAAGGCGCTGTACGAATACGCCCGTGAAGGCATCGAGGTCGAGCGGGCACCGCGCGCCGTCGTGATCCACCGGCTCAAGCTCGCGGACACCGCCGCCCCTGAAGGACAGTTTGCTATCAAGATCGAAGCAAGCGTCAGCAAGGGCACCTACATTCGCACGCTCGGCGAGGACATCGGCGAGGCGCTGGGATGCGGCGCGCACCTCACCTCGCTGCGGCGCACCGCAACCGGCGGTTTCGTCGAGGCGCAGTGCATCACGCTCGAGGCCCTGGAGGCCATGGACGAAGAGGAGCGCTTGGCGCAGCTCTTGCCTGCCGAAGCGCTGGTGGACGGCCACAGCCGCGTCACGCTGGGCGCGGAAGATGCGGCACGTTTTCTCTCGGGCCTGCGCCGGCGTGGCGCCTGGGCCGACGCGAGCGAGGTGGCCGTGTTCGGCACCGAGCCCGCGGCCTTCCTGGGCACGGCCCATGTCACGGCCGGCGAACTGATCCCGGGGCGCTTGCTGAACCCCATCGAAATCCAGCAAATTCTTTTGAACGCACAACAGACCGAAGCGACACCATGAGTACCAAGCAAATCCGCAATATCGCCATCATTGCCCACGTGGACCATGGCAAGACCACCATGGTCGACCAGCTGCTGCGCCAGTCGGGCACCTTCGCCGATCACGAGAAGGTCGTCGACACCGTGATGGACAACAACGCCATCGAAAAAGAACGTGGCATCACCATCCTGGCCAAGAACTGCGCCGTGACCTGGGAAGGCACGCACATCAACATCGTCGACACCCCGGGCCACGCGGACTTCGGCGGTGAAGTGGAACGCGCGCTGTCGATGGTCGACGGCGTGGTGCTGCTGATCGACGCGCAGGAAGGCCCGATGCCGCAGACGCGCTTCGTGACCAAGAAGGCGCTGGCCCTCGGCCTGAAGCCCATCCTGGTGGTGAACAAGGTCGACAAGCCCGGCGCGAACCCCGACAAGGTCGTGAACGCCGCCTTCGACCTGTTCGACAAGCTCGGCGCCACCGACGAACAGCTCGACTTCCCCGTGGTGTACGCCTCGGGCATCAACGGCTGGTCGTCGCTCGAAGAAGGTGCGCCCGGCGAGCAGTGGGGTCCCGACATGTCGGCCCTGTTCAACACCATCCTGAAGCACGTGCCTTCGCAGAAGGGCGACCCGGCCGCACCGCTGCAACTGCAGATTTCCGCCCTCGACTTCTCGACCTTCGTCGGTCGCATCGGCGTGGGCCGCATCAGCCAGGGCACGCTGCGTCCGATGACGGACGTGGTCGTGATGGAAGGCCCGGACGGCAAGGCCATCAAGGGCCGCGTGAACCAGGTGCTGACTTTCCAGGGCCTGGACCGCGTGCAGTCGACCGAAGCCGGCCCGGGTGAAATCGTGCTGATCAACGGCATCGCCGACATCGGCATCGGCGTGACCGTCACCGACCCCACCAACCCGGCACCGCTGCCCATGCTCAAGGTCGACGAACCGACCCTGACCATGAACTTCTGCGTGAACACCAGCCCGCTGGCCGGCCGCGAAGGCAAGTTCGTCACCAGCCGCCAGATCTGGGACCGCCTGCAGAAGGAACTGCAGCACAACGTGGCCCTGCGCGTGAACGAGACCGACGAAGAAGGCATCTTCGAAGTGATGGGTCGCGGCGAACTGCACCTGACCATCCTGCTGGAAAACATGCGTCGCGAAGGCTACGAAATGGCCGTGTCGAAGCCGCGCGTGGTGTTCCGCACCGTGAACGGCGAAAAGCACGAACCCATCGAGCTGGTGACGGCCGACATCGAAGACCAGCACCAGGGCGGCGTGATGCAGGCACTGGGCGAGCGCAAGGGCGAACTGGTCAATATGGAACCGGACGGCCGCGGCCGCGTGCGCCTGGAGTACCGCATTCCGGCGCGTGGCCTGATCGGCTTCACCAACGAATTCCTGAACCTGACGCGCGGTTCCGGCCTCATCAGCAACATCTTCGACAGCTACGAAGCGCACAAGGGCGACATCGGCAGCCGCAAGAACGGCGTGCTGATCTCCATGGACGACGGTGAAATCTTCACCTACGCCCTGGGCAAGCTGGACGACCGCGGCCGCATGTTCGTGCGCGCCAACGACCCGGTGTACGAAGGCATGATCGTCGGCATCCACAGCCGCGACAACGACCTGGTGGTGAATGCCACGCGCACGAAGCAGCTGACCAACTTCCGCGTGTCGGGCAAGGAAGACGCGATCAAGATCACGCCGCCGATCGAACTCACGCTGGAATACGGCGTGGAATTCATCGAAGACGACGAGCTGGTCGAAATCACGCCCAAGAGCGTTCGCCTGCGCAAGCGTTTCCTGAAGGAACACGAGCGCAAGCGCGCCGGCCGCGACACCTCGCAAGGCTGATAAGCCAGCCATACGCCCTCGCTTCAGACGGGGGTGTGCAGTCCAGAAATCACCTTCCGGTGCAGCTTCTTCGAGAAGCTGAAACCGGGGGTGATTTTTTCGTTTGGGGCAGTGTGCTTGGCGCTATTGCGGCATGGCCGCGTCGGCCACGCCCATGCTCTTCAGCCGCGCCTCGAGCACCCTTCGCGTGAAGGTCTTCGGAAAATCGTCACTGACGCGCCAGCTGCCGTTGTCTTCGACGAAGTTGAAGTCCCCGGCCAGCGTAAGCGTGGTGGTGTCGCCGCCGATGGCGCTCAGCAGCCGGTCGTTGTATTCGACGACCAGCGGACAGGCGTGGACGGCCTCGTTCTCCAGCGCACGGCAGGGCCCGGCGACCTCGATCTCGGCGATCTCGCGCGAGCGGTCCGGGTCCCGCTCGATCATGCTCAGGTCGTTGCTCGGGCGCAGGCGCGACGCCGCCGAACGCGCGCCCGAAGCGCCCGATGCACTCAATGGCGCGGCCCCTGCACGGAACGCTTTCTCCAGCGCCGCGCGGCCGATGGGCTCGGCGTTGTAGCGCGGCTTGCCGCTGGCGTCGAGGTTGCCGAAGCGAGCCTGCACGATGGCCAGGTCGGCGCCGCGTACGACCATCTTGTCGCTCTCGGGCGAAACCGGGCCGATGGTGTAGGCCATTTCGTCGCTGCTGCCGTCTTGCGTCATCACTGCCGCGCAGCCGCGCACGCGATCGGTCTTGCGGTAGCCGATTTCGCGCATGCTGCTGACGGACGGCGTGCGGACTTCAGCGCGTTTCTCGGGGTCGATGGTGCGCATGCGCACGTCCATGGCCACGCGGACCATGAGGCTGTCGAGCGTCTTGCGCGTGGAGGCGGCGTCGCAGGCCGGCACGCTGTTCGGCCAGAGAAAGTACCAGCCGAGGCCACCACCGATCACCAGCACGGCGAGCATGAATTTCAATGCGCCGACGCGGCGGGAGCGTTGCGAGCGCGATTGCCAGGTGTTCATTGCCTGGGCGTCGGCATCGATCAGCGCCTGCGCCTCGTTGACGATGCGCTGGCGCTCGGCGGCCATGGCAAAGGCCGGCTCGGCGGCGACCTGCGCGCGCAAGGCGTCGAAGTCCTTCTTGTCGAGCAGTTCCTCGCTCACCAGCCAGGCCAGCGTGGCGGGCAGTGCGGGCGGCACGGTGCCGACGATGGGCGCTTCCGGCAACGCGGCGTCGCGCGTGACGGTGTCGATGAGGCCGTCGCCGTGCAGCGCCTGGAGCGCCTCGTGCGTGATGCCTTGTTCGGCCAGCTCCATCAGGTCGTCCGCGTCGTCCGCATGGGGGTTCTCGGGCACCGCGTCGTAGACGCGGTCGAGCGCGGCGTTCTGTTCGTCTTCGGTGACCAGGCCCCGCACGCGCATCCAGGCCAGCGCGTGCGCCGGGCCGGGAAGAGGGGGAAGCCGGGGTGTCTCGGGGTGCGCGAGCACGGCGTCGTGCTGGGCATCGGTGATCAGGCCCTGGGTCAGCAGCGCGAGGAACGCGTCCGGGTTGGCGTCAGAAGTCATGCGGGGCATTCTGCCGTGAGGCCGCGGTGCACCGCGTCGGCCGAAACGGACAAAAAAACGCCGGCAGCTGCCGGCGTTTGTCTGCGCTGGGCCCTGGGGGAATCAGGGGCGAGCGACCTTCCATGCACCGTTGGCCACGCCGTCGCCGGTCTTGTCGCCAGCCTTGGCGTCCTTCGACCAGTAGTACAGCGGCCAGCCCTTGTAGGCCCATTGGCGCTTGCCGTCTTCGCGAATGATGATGGTGTAGCCGCCGATGGGCTTGGCGGCTTCGGCCACGCCGAGCGCCGGCCAGTTGGTGGCGCACTGGGCGTTGCAGGCGGAGGTGCCGGCACCGGCCGTGTCCTTGGCGAAGGTGTACAGCGTCATGCCGTTCGGGCCGACCAATACGCCGTCGGCGGTGCGGGTGGGCGTGTCGGGCGCTTTGGCGGTCGGGGACATGCTGCCGCAGCCGGCAAGCAGGGCCGCCGCGAGGATCGAGGCGCTGAGCAATTTCATGCAGTTTCTCCTTCAGTTGAAAAATCGCGAATGCAAGCCCGGTGACGGGCCGGGCGGGATGAATGCGCGAGCCGGCAGTTTATGCGTTCATCAAGACAAATCGCGGTAGGCCAGCGTCGCAAGTTTGAGCAGAAGTTCACGCGGCAGCTTGCCGGCGAGCGCATAGCCGAAGCCCTGGTCGACCCAGTAGAAGCTGGGCACGGGGCCTTCGGAAGCGAAGCGAAAGGCGGTTTCGCGCGCGGCGTCCGCGTCGGCGGCGTTGGCGTCCAGCGTGCCGATGTAGAGCGTGACGCGTTCGCCCGCGGTGTTTTCGAACATGAACTGCGCGCGCGCGCCGCTCTCGCCGGGCAGCAGGCGGCCGCCGACCAGGGTGTAGCCCTGCGTGGAAAGGTCGGGCACCTTCAGCGGCCGATCGAGGCGCTTGGAGAGCCACTGCACCAGGTGCTGTTGCTCGGAGGCGGCCACCTCGACCGGATGCCTTTTTTCCGGCGCATAGACGACGTGCGCAATGGACGCGTCGTGCACGAACTCGCGCACCGCCGGCGCCTTGGCCAGTTGCATGCCGCGGCCCGATGCGGACCACTGGGCGTTGCCGAGCCAGCCGGCCGCGAACGCGACCAGCACACCGGCCGCCATGCCGCCCCAGCGCATCCACGAGACGCGCTGCGCCTGCCGCGGCTGGTGGCGCTCCAGTGCGCTCATCAGGGTCGCGGGAACGGGTTCGTCGAGCAGCTCGCCATGCAGCCGGCGCAAGGCGTCGCGCTGGGTGTGCCACGCCGCGATCTTCGCGGCCACGGCGGGGTCGCGCGCAATGGCTTCCTCGACCGCGCCATGGCGCTCGGCGGCCAACTGGCCGTCGATCCAGGCGTGCAGCTCGTCGTCGGTGGGGGGCGGGGCGGGGCGGTTCATGGGGCAGGTTTCATTTGAGGCGGCGCAGGCCGGGGCGAACGGGCGCCGACGCGCCGTCCATCAGTTCCTGCAGGCGCACACGGGCACGCGACAGGCGCGACATGACGGTGCCCGCGGGAATGCCGAGCACCTTCGCCACTTCGGCGTACGACAGGTCTTCCAGCGTCACCAGCAGCAGCACGGCACGCTGGTCTTCAGGCAGCTGCATAAGGCAGCGCTGCAGGTCGAGGCCGGTGCCCTGGTCGCGGCCCGGGTCGACGCCGCCCTGCATCTCGTGCGGCACGTCGTCGAGCGAGACCACGGCATGCGGCGGTGGCGTGCGCCGCACCTGGCTGGCGAAGATGTTGTGCATCACCGTGAAGAGCCAGGCGCGCAGGTCGCTGCCCACCACCCACAGGCGCCACTTGCTGCAGGCGCGCTCGAGCGTGTCCTGCACCAGGTCGTCGGCCGCCCAGGCATTGCCCGTGAGCGCGCGCGCATAGCGGCGCAGGCTGGGGACGTGTTCGACCAGGAGGCGGGCGTCCATGGAGGGCAGGAATCTCGTGCAGGTCGCAACGCTCAGGGCTTGGCGGTCTTCCAGGCGCCGTTGACGCCGTCGCCGGTCTTGTCGCCGGGCTTGCTGTCCTTGGCCCAGTAGTACAGCGGCCAGCCCTTGGCGGCCCATTGCTTCTTGCCGTCGTCGCGGGTGACGAGGGTGAAGTCGCCCGCGGGCTTGTCGGTCTCGGCGGCCATGAACGGCGGCCAGTTGGTGGCGCAGCCGCCGTTGCACGCCGACTTGCCGTTGCCGGCGGTGTCCTTGTCGAAGGTGTAGAGCGTCATGCCGTTGGGCCCGACGAGCGCGCCGTCGGCGGGCTTGGGCTGGGCGAAGGCCGGCAGCGTGAGCAGGGCGCCCAGCAGGACGGCGGAGGTGGCAAGCGGGCGGAAGGACAGCGACATGGAAGGGCTCCTGGGTTGTGATGGCACCGGCTCGTCCGGTGACATACGCACAAACGCCCGCGGTGCACTGTTTATTCCATGGCCCGCGAAAAAAGATTCAGCGGCTGCGGCTCTTCATGGCGCGCTCGACCTCGCGCTTGCCTTCGCGGTCCTTGATGGTGTCGCGCTTGTCGTGCTCGGCCTTGCCCTTGGCCAGTGCGATGTCGCACTTCACCTTGCCGGCTTTCCAGTGCAGGTTGAGCGGAACCAGCGTGTAGCCCTTTTGCTCGACCTTGCCGACCAGGCGACGGATTTCTTCCTTGTGCAGCAGCAGCTTCTTGGTGCGGATCGAGTCGGGGCTGACGTGGGTGGACGCGCTTTTCAGCGGGTTGATCTGCAGGCCCACCACGAACAACTCGCCGTTGCGGATCACGACGTAGCCGTCGGTGAGCTGCACCTTGCCTTCGCGCAGCGATTTGACTTCCCAGCCCTCGAGGACCAGGCCGGCCTCGAAGCGCTCTTCGAAGAAATAGTTGTAGGCGGCCTTCTTGTTGTCGGCAATGCGGGAGGAGGTATCTTGTTTCTTTGTGGCCATGACTCAGGAATGTTGGGGCTGCATGGCTTCAATACAATCCGTCGCGCACGCTGTGCCGATTCTATGAAAACAGTCAACAAGTCCGTCCTCATCTGGTACAGCGCCGAAGAAATGTACGCGCTGGTCACCGATGTGGCCAAGTACCCGCAGTTTCTTCCCTGGTGCGACAAGTCGCGCGTCATCGAGGAGGACGAGGCCGGCATGACCGCGGAAGTCGGTCTCTCGTTCGGCGGCCTGCACAAGAGCTTCACCACCCGCAACACCCATGTGCCGGGGCGCGAGGTGCAATTGAAGCTGGTCGACGGGCCGTTCTCCAACCTCGACGGCAAATGGAAGTTCGTGCCGGTCGGTGAGGAAGGCGAGCGCGCCTGCCGCGTCGAGCTGCACCTGAGCTACGGCTTCAGCAATTTCGCCTTGCAGGCGCTGGTGGGGCCGGTGTTCGACACCATCGCTTCCAGCCTGGTCGAGGCCTTCGTCAAGCGGGCCGAGCAGGTCTACGGCGCCGCCTGATGCACGCGCAGCACCCATGACCCGTGTCATCGAGGTCGCCCTGAGCTGCTCGCCCGCGGCGCGCGAGGTGTTCGAGCAGCTTCTGCAGCTCGCACCCGACACCACCTTGGCCGATGCGGTGAAGGCCAGTGGTTTGTCCGAGACTTATCCTGAACTCGATTGGCGCCACGCGATGACGCCCGGTGTGTGGGGCAAGGTGGTCGAGTGGGACCAGCCGCTGAAAGAAGGCGACCGCATCGAGCTGTGCCGCCCGCTGAAGGTAGACCCGAAGGTGGCGCGCCGGGAGCGCTTCCAGCGGCAGGGGGCGCGCGGCACCGGGCTGTTTGCTAACCGCCGCAAGGGCAGCGCGGCCGGCTACTGACCCCCGTCGACCGCGTTATTTGCAGTCGCTCTCGATGACCGACTGAATGCGCTTCTGCTCGGCCGCGCGCGCCGAGTCGTCCATGATCTCGCGCTCTCCGTTCGCATTGACCTTCGCGAGGCGCACGCCGCTGTCGACCGTGGCCTTGCCCTGGCGGGCGAGTGCGCAGTTGTCGGCCTTGGCTTTCGCGACCTTGGCGGCTTCGGCGGCCTGCTTGGCCTTTTCGTCGGCCTCGGCCTTCTTGGTTTTCTCTTCGAGTTCCTTGTCCACGCCCGAAGGCTTCGGCGCCGCGGACTTCGGCGGGGCATCGGCCGCGCCTTCGGCGGGCGCGGCATCGACGTTCGGGTTCGCGGTCGAGCGCGCGACCGGTGGTGGGCCGACGCGGCGCAGGATGTTTTTCTCGGGAACGTCGGGCGGCGGCGCCTGGTCGCTGAAGACCTTCTTGCCGTTCTTGTCGAGCCATTGCCATTGGGCGCTCGCGGAAAGCGGCAGCGCCACGACACATCCCAGTACCAGCCAGTGCACGAATTTCATCCCCGAAGTTTAGCCGCGCCTTACTTTTTGCAACATCCGCCGGCACCTGGATTGGGTGGTTTTGCAACGCGCGCAAAAAGCCCGGGCCAGCAAACAGGTCGGGGGCCTCGTTACAATCCGTCTTTTGGAGCTTCACCCATGCGCCTTCTCGGCAAAGCGCTCACCTTCGACGATGTGTTGTTGGTGCCAGCGTTCTCCCAGGTCCTGCCCAAGGACACTTCCCTCGCCACCAAATTCTCCCGAAACATCACGCTGAACCTGCCGCTCGTCTCTGCGGCCATGGACACCGTGACTGAAGCCCGACTCGCGATCGCCATCGCGCAGGAAGGCGGTATCGGGATCGTGCACAAGAACCTCACCGCGCAGCAGCAGGCCGCCGAAGTGGCTCGGGTGAAGCGCTACGAGTCGGGCGTTCTGCGCGACCCCGTGGTGATCACCCCGACGCACTCGGTCCGCCAGGTGATGGCGCTGTCGGACCAGCTCGGCATTTCCGGCTTCCCGGTGGTCGACGCCGGCAAGGTGGTCGGCATCGTCACGGGGCGCGACCTGCGCTTCGAGAACCGCTACGACGTGCCCGTCAGCGAAATCATGACGCAGCGCGACCGGCTCATCACCGTGCCCGACGGCACCACGCTGGCCGAGGCCAAGGCGTTGCTGAACAAGCACAAGCTCGAGCGCTTGCTGGTCATCAACAGCGACTGGGAGCTCAAGGGCCTCATCACCGTCAAGGACATCACCAAGCAAACCAGCTTCCCCAACGCCGCACGCGACCCGAGCGGCCGCCTGCGCGTGGGCGCGGCGGTGGGCGTGGGCGAGGGCACCGAAGAGCGCGTCGAAGCGCTGGTGAAGGCCGGCGTCGATGCCATCGTGGTCGACACCGCGCACGGCCACAGCGCCGGCGTGATCGAGCGCGTGCGCTGGGTCAAGAAGAACTATCCGCAGGTCGACGTCATCGGCGGCAACATCGCCACCGGCGACGCCGCGCGCGCGCTGGCCGACGTCGGGGCCGACGCGGTCAAGGTCGGCATCGGCCCGGGCTCCATCTGCACCACCCGTATCGTGGCCGGCGTGGGCGTGCCGCAGATCATGGCAGTCGACAGCGTCGCCACTGCCTTGCAAGGCACGGGCGTCCCGCTGATTTCCGACGGCGGCGTGCGCTATTCGGGCGACATCGCCAAGGCCATCGCCGCCGGTGCCAGCACCGTCATGATGGGCAGCATGTTCGCCGGCACCGAAGAGGCACCGGGCGAAATCGTGCTGTACCAGGGCCGCAGCTATAAGAGCTACCGCGGCATGGGCTCCATCGGCGCGATGCAGCAGGGCAGTGCCGACCGGTACTTCCAGGAATCGACCACCGGCAACCCCAACACCGACAAGCTGGTGCCCGAAGGCATCGAAGGCCGCGTGCCCTACAAGGGCTCGATCGTCTCCATCGTCTACCAGATGGCTGGTGGCGTGCGGGCCAGCATGGGCTACTGCGGTTGCGCGACCATCGCCGACATGCAGAACAAGGCCGAGTTCGTCGAGATCACCACGGCCGGCATCCGTGAGAGCCACGTCCACGACGTGCAGATCACGAAGGAAGCGCCGAACTACCGGGCTGAGTAAAGCTGAACAAGCTCATTCTGGCCAGACCTTGAAAGTCAGGCCAGACTCGGTTTAGAATTTGGGCCAGATTCAATTTTTCTGGCCCAAATGCAATCCATCGGCGTCGCTGAAGCCAAGAACAACTTCTCCGCCCTGATCGACCTGGTCGAAAAGGGCGAAGAAGTTCGCATCACCCGCCACGGCAAGGAAGTCGTGCGCATGCTCCCGGTCCGCCGCAAGCCGGTCATCACCGACGAGCAGATCCAGCGCGAGCTCGGCCAGATCGACGCGCTGCACGCCACCATCCAACCCGGCCTGTCGTTGCGTGCCCTGCGTGAAGAAGGGCGCCAGCCATGACCGCCTTCGTCATGGACGCCTCGGTCACCGCCGCGTGGCTGCTGCCCGATCAGTCCAGCGAACACACCCGCAAGCTCTACGCCGCCATCCGCCGCGACGAGGTCGAGCCGCAGGCGCCCAACGCCTGGCAATGGGAGTGCGCCAACATCCTGGCCAACGGCGTGCGCAGCGGCCGCATTCCGTCTTCCGCGGTCGAAGGGCTGTGGAGCGTGCTCGATGCCATCCGCCACCGCGTGGAACTGCACGAGCTCGCGCCCGCGCAGCACAAGGCCGTGCTCGCCGTGGCCATCGACGCCGGTGTTTCGCTCTACGACGCGGGCTACCTCTGGCTCGCCAAGTCGCTCAATCTCCCGCTCGCCACCTTCGACGAGCAACTCATCCAGGCAGCGCCCAAGGCGGGCGTGAAGCTGTTCGACATTTCAACGCTCTGAGTCCACGCCCATGCAACACGACAAGATCCTCATCCTCGACTTCGGCTCGCAGGTCACGCAACTCATCGCACGCCGCGTGCGCGAAGCCCATGTGCTGAGCGAAGTGCACCCTTGCGACGTCAGCGACGAATGGGTGCGCGAATACGCCGCCGACGGCCACCTGAAGGGCGTGATCCTCTCGGGCAGCCACGCCAGCGTGTACGAGGAAACCACCGACAAGTGCCCGCAGGCCGTGTTCGACCTCGGCGTGCCCGTGCTCGGCATCTGCTACGGCATGCAGACCATGGCCCACCAGCTCGGCGGCAAGGTCGAAGGCGGCCACAAGCGCGAGTTCGGTTTTGCCGCCGTGCGCGCGCACGGCCACACCGCGTTGCTGAAGGACATCGCCGACTTCACCACGCCCGAAGGCCACGGCATGCTCAACGTGTGGATGAGCCACGGCGACAAGGTCACCGAACTGCCGCCGGGCTTCAAGCTCATGGCGAGCACCGACAGCTGCCCCATCGCCGGCATGGCCGACGAGGCACGCCGCTACTACGGCGTGCAGTTCCACCCCGAAGTCACGCACACCGTGCAGGGCAAGGCGCTGCTCGAGCGCTTTGTGCTCGGCATCTGCAGCGCCAAACCCGACTGGGTCATGCGCGACCACATCGCCGAGGCCGTGCAGAAGATCCGCGAACAGGTGGGCGACGAAGAAGTCATCCTCGGCCTGTCGGGCGGTGTCGATTCGAGCGTGGCTGCCGCGCTGATCCACCGCGCCATCGGCGACCAGCTGACCTGCGTGTTCGTCGACCACGGCCTGCTGCGCGTGAACGAAGGCGATCTGGTCATGGAGATGTTCGAGGGCAAGCTCAACGCGAAGGTGATTCGCGTGGACGCCAGCGACCTGTTCCTGGGCAAGCTCGCCGGCGTGAGCGACCCCGAGGCCAAGCGCAAGATCATCGGCGGCGAGTTCGTCACCGTGTTCAAGCAGGAGGCTGCCAAGCTGAAAGCAGCAGGCGACGGCGGCAAGAATGGAGTTGACGGCCGACCGGCCGTCAAGGGCGCTACCTTCCTCGCGCAGGGCACCATCTACCCCGACGTCATCGAGAGCGGCGGCGCCAAGAGCAAGAAGGCCGTCACCATCAAGAGCCACCACAACGTCGGCGGCCTGCCTGAGCAACTGGGCCTGAAGCTGCTGGAGCCGCTGCGCGACCTGTTCAAGGACGAAGTGCGCGAACTGGGCGTGGCGCTGGGCCTGCCGCCCGAGATGGTGTACCGCCACCCGTTCCCCGGCCCGGGCCTGGGGGTGCGCATCCTCGGCGAAGTGAAGAAGGAATACGCCGACCTGCTGCGCCGTGCCGACGCGATCTTCATCGAAGAGCTGCGCAACTTCACCGACGAGTCTGGCAAGACCTGGTACGAACTCACCAGCCAGGCCTTCACTGTGTTCCTGCCGGTGAAGAGCGTGGGCGTGATGGGCGACGGCCGCACCTACGACTACGTGGTCGCGCTGCGCGCAGTGCAGACCAGCGACTTCATGACCGCCGATTGGGCCGAGCTGCCGTATGCGCTGCTGAAGAAGGTGTCGGGGCGGATCATCAACGAAGTGCGCGGCATCAACCGCGTGACGTACGACGTGTCGAGCAAGCCGCCGGCGACGATTGAGTGGGAATAGTAGGCAAGGTGTTTACTCGGCTGCTGAGTGGCGAACTTGCATCGGCTTTTCTTTGCGATTCGACCGGATCTCGAAGCCAGGTCGAGGGCCGGTGACGCAACGCAGCGCCGAATGGATGCACATAACCTGTCTGGAAGGCGTGTGGCGCTGGAGCGCCTACATGTCACGCTGCACTGGCTAGGAGATCATGAAGACGTGCCACAAGGGCTTTTGCGCCGGGCGAAGAGCGCCGGTGGCAGCGTCGAAATGGCGCCGTTCGACGTAGGTTTTGACCGTATCGGCAGCTTGCGAGGGGCAGGCGGCCTCGCAATGACCGGAGCGGCGGAGCTTAAAGCCTTGCGCCGATTTCAACGCGCGGTGGGGATGGAAATGAACGCCGCGGGAGTTGGCTGCTACATCCGAAAGAAATTCAGCCCCCACGTCAGCCTGCTCTATTGC
This sequence comes from Variovorax sp. J22G73, assembly GCF_030317035.1. Classification (GTDB taxonomy): domain Bacteria; phylum Pseudomonadota; class Gammaproteobacteria; order Burkholderiales; family Burkholderiaceae_C; genus Variovorax. The sequence goes on along the minus strand of NZ_JASZYK010000002.1, from coordinate 267,433 downwards.
CATCAGCATTTGCTCCCTGAGCCAATCACGCCGATTTGTTGGCGTGTGCATGAGCTGCTATTGATCGATAGCTTTGTTGGCTGCGGCAAGCATGTCGTTGTGGGCTGCTGGCCACTGCAGGGGCGGCAGATGAATTTCGGCGACTGGTGACTCTGCGCGTAGCTTGACTGGCGTGAAATTCATCCGTAAATGCTTTAAGGGGCTAGACGTCCTCGAGACGATGGCATCGACAAGTTGTCAAGTTCGTCGCACGCGTAGCGCGATGCAATGTCTCCGGGGTCACATGCCGATCACATCGAGTCCTCGGCGTGCGCCTCACAGCACCGCTTCCGCGCGCAACGCCTCCTTCACCGCCGCACGCCCCCCGACCCGCTTGGCATAACCCGCCAACGCAGGCCATCGCCCCAGGTCGATCGAAAAAAACCTGAACCACCCCAGCACCGTGAACAGGTAGGCATCGGCCACGCCGAAGGCATCTCCCATCAGGAATTCATTCGCCCCGAGCCTGCGTTCCAGCACGTCGAGCCGCTTGAACAGCTTGTTCCTGAAGATCGCCTTGGCGTCTTCGCCGAGCGCCTCGTTGAACAGCGGCGCCGAGCCCGCGTGGATCTCGCTGGTGATGAAGTTCAACCACTCCTGCAGCCGCACGCGCTGCCAGCTGCCGGCGGGCGGTGCGAGCCCGGCTTGCGGCTTCAGGTCCGCGAGGTATTGCACGATGGCCGGGCCCTCGGTCAGCACCTGGCCGTCGTCCAGCTCCAGTGCGGCGACGTAGCCCTTCGGGTTGATCGCCAGAAAGTCCCGTCCGTCGGCGGTTCGCTTGGTCTTGTTGTCGATCTTCACGAGTTCGAAGGGCAGGCCGAGTTCGCGCAGAACGATGTGCGGCGACAGCGAGCAGGTGTAGGGGGCGTGGTAGAGCTTCATGAGAAAAAAAGAAAGAGAGAGAGGGAGCGGAAAGCTGTGATGCCTTCCAGTCTGTGCATCCACTCCTCGTTCGTAAAATTAATCCTCAAACATTTCGCCATTAGCCCGGCTACTGAACTCGATGATGAATCTCCAGCATTGGCGCCTGCTGGTCGCTGTGGCCGATCTCGGCAATGTGTCGAGGGCCGCGGAGCACGTGGGCATCACGCAGTCGGGCGCGAGCCAGGCGATTGCGCAGCTGGAGTCGGCGCTCGGCATCCAGGTGTTCGCACGCGAGCGGCGGCAGTTGTGCGTGACGGCGTTGGGCGAGCGGGTGGTCGAGCAGGCGCGCGCGATGGTGTCCAGCTTCGACGCGATCCGGCTGCTGGCGTCCGAGGGCAAGGGTTTGAGCAGCGGGCGCATCCGCTTCGCGAGTTTTCCGTCGGTGATCTCGACCGTGCTGCCGCCGCTGGTGCGGGCCTTTCAGCGGCGCCACCCCGGCATCGAGGTCGTGGCGCTTGAAGGCTCCGACGAAGAGGTCGAAGCGTGGCTTCTGGCGGACACGGTCGATGTCGGCGTGGTGATGAACCCGGCGCCGCAGCGGCGTGCCGTGACGCTGGGGCGCGACGCGTGGGTGGGCGTGGTGCCTGCGAGCCACCTGCTGGGGCGCCGTTCCAGCGAAGGTGCGGTCAGCCTGGCGGAACTGGTGTCGGAGCCCTTCGTTCTTGCCACCGGCGGCTGCGCGGTGAATGCGCAGAGCCTGGCGCAGGCGGCGGGCCTCCACCTGTCGGACGTGCGGGTCACGGTGCGCGACTGGGTCAGCGCCTGCGTGCTGGTGCGGGAAGACATGGGCGTGGCGCTGGTGCCCGAATCGGCCTTACCGGAAGACCGGCGCGGGCTGCGCGTGATGCAGCTGGCCGAGCCGATTCAACGTGTGTTCGGCCTGGTGTGCTCGCGCGCGGGTGCGTCGTCGGAGGCGGTGCAGGCCTTGTTGAAGGGGCTGCGGCAAGGCGAGGGCTGATCGCGTTCAGCACGCGCCGTTTACACGCACCGGGGGCGTGGGCATGCCCCATCGCATACCATCGCCGCCTCTGTTCGTCGCCCCGTCGAACGATGGTGCACCGGCTTCGCTTCTCGCCCCTCGATCGCCTCGATCCCCGCTATCGCTTGCGAGACGCACGAAGCACCGGATGCCAGCCACCTCGCAGTTCGTTGCGAGCCAGCCCGCCACTGAAGCAACTCCAGCGCCCACCATCTGCCGTGGGGCGGCCTTTCAATTTCTCGAAGGACGCCGACATGCACCCGGACACCTCTACGCCTCACCCCCACCACGCCGGTGATTCCCAACACGCCGGCGCCCGCCACGCGCTGGACCTGTTGATGGCGCGTCATTCCCCCTGGCCGCTGACCGAGCCGGCCCCCTCCGCGCAAGACCTCGACCTGGTGTTCCAGGCCGCGCTGCGCGCCCCCGACCACGGGCAGTTGCAGCCCTGGCGTTTCGTGGTCGTGCGCGGCGACGCGCGCGTGGCGTTGGGCAAGGTCTTTGCCGAAGCCGCGCGGCTGCGCGATCCGCTGGACGACGGCGAACGCTTTCGCGGCAAGGCCATGGCCGCGCCGGTGCTCGTCGCGATCTGCGCGCGCGTGCAGTCGCCGCACAAGGTGCCTGAATCGGAACAGGTGCTCGCGGTGGGCGCCGCGGCCATGAACATGCTCAATGTGCTGCACCTGCTGGGCTACGGCGGCTTCTGGGCGACCGGGCTCAACAGCTACGACCGCCATGTGCAGCAGGCGCTGGGCCTGCAGGGCAACGAGCGGCTGCTGGGCTTTCTCTACATGGGCACGCCGAAGGAGCGCACGCCGGCGCCCGCGCGGCATGCGCCCGAAGGGTTCGTGCGCGAATGGACGGGCGAAGCCGCCCGCATGGACCAGGCTGATCGCACTGGCCAGGCCGATCTCGCACCGGCACAGTGAACGATGCGACCCGGCGCGGCGCCGGGTCAGCGAGTCATTGGATCAGGGAGTCAGAAGCTCGCCTTCACGCCCACCGTCAGCATGCCGCCCTTGACCTGCTTCGACAGCTTGCCGAAGTAGTCGTAGTCGGCGGTGATCGCCAGGTTCTGCGTCACGCGGTACTCCGCGCCGAAGCCCGCCATGAGCCCGGTGGAGCCGCCCGAGAAGCGCTGGTTGCCAGTCGCCCAGTTGTCACCGCCCGAGATGCGCCCATAAGCCACGCCCAGCCGGCCATTGACCGCGAACGCATCGCCCAGCGGCAGCCGCGCCGTCGCCGCCGCGTACACGGCCTGGCCCGAACCGCTCTGCAGCGTCGAAATACCGTAGGCCGAGGTCCACTGGCTCACGCGGCCGAGGCGCGCGTAGCCGGCTTCCACGCCGAAGTTCGGCGTGAACCGATAGCCGCCGTAGAGCTTGAAGGCGGTGCCGGCCTTGCTGGCCTTTTCGCCGCCCCAGGGCACGGGAACGCCGTTGCCCGAAGAGAGGCTGAAGCTCGAGCGGCCGATGGCGCCGCCCGCATAGAAGGGGGATAAGGGGGACTCTTGTTCGGGGCCCGCGGCGTGTGCGCCCATGGCGAAGGTGCCGAGCAGAAGTGCGGCGAGAAGGGTGCTGGCTTGCGAATGCTTCAAGATGAAATTTCCTGTTGGGAGTCGTCGGGATCGATGTGGCAGGTGAGCGGCAACCGAGGGCCATTTGAGGCGTACAAGGCCTGTTCACCGGCGTGCGACGATTCTGAAATTCCAGCCTGAAGACCTGCTTGGCGGATGCTGAAGAACACATGAAGCGCGCGGCCCATGGGCGATGATCGAGGGATGTCAGAACAGTTTCTTCTCCCCGGTATCGCTCCCCCGCAGCGGCCCCTGCCACGCCCTCGCAACAAGGTGCAGCGCAAGGAACCGCAGCCGCATTCGCTCTTTCTCGCACTGCTTCCCCACACACAAGACGCCGCCACGGTGGCCGCGCTCGGCGAGCGCATGAATTCGCAACACGCACTCAAGGGAACATTGGTCGAGGCGCACCGCCTGCATGTCACGCTGTTCGATCTGGGCGACTACGTGCAGGTGCCGGCCGACAAGGTCGCACAGGCTTCGAACGCGGCGGCTTCGGTCGCCGCGCCCACCTTCGACGTGGTCTTTGAAAAGGCCATGAGCTACACCAAGGGCGCGCTGGTGCTGTGCGCCGACGCTGAAGACAACGTCTCCGCCCTCAGGACCTACAGACAACGGTTGGGCGAGGCGCTGGCCGATGCGGGGCTGAAGCCCGCGCGCGCGTTCACGCCGCACATGACCATCGCCTACGCACGGCGCAAGCTGGAGAAGCACGCGCTCGAAGCGCCCGTGCGCTGGGCCGCCGGCGCGCTCGTGCTGATCGACAGCCATGTGGGCGAGGGCGTGCATGAAGTGCTGGGCCGCTGGCCCGAAGCCGTGGCGGCCTGACGCGCCGGGTCACTAGCCCCCGCGTTACCAGCCTCCGCCTCACTGGCCCCCGCGTCGCCGGTACTGCAGCGGCGTGGTTCCGAACTCGCGCCGGAACTGCCGCGCCAGGTGGCTGGTGTTGGAGAAGCCGCAGCGCAGCGCCACTTCCTCCACGGTGAGCGCCGTGTCGCGCAGCAGCTTTTCCGCAAGGCGGCAGCGGCTTTGCAGCACGTACGCGTACACGCTCATATCGAACAACGCCCTGAACCCCTGCTTGAGCGCGGTCTCGCTCAGACCGGCGACACGCGCGATGTCGGCCACGCGCAGCGCTTGCGACGGGTGGCTGTCGATGTGCCTGCGCGCCGCCAGCAATCGGCGGCGGTCGCGGCCCGTCAACGCGGCGCCGGCGTTTTCTTCCGCGGTGGGTGAGGCGGCCTCGGCCGCCATCGTGAGCCGGCTGGCCACGCCGTGCAGCGCCTGCAGCGCGTGGCACTCGAGTTCGAGCAGCGGCAGCGGCTCCTGCGGCAGGCCGCGCTCCGACAGCGTGCGCGCGAACTGCATCAGCCATGGGTCCATCGGCAGCCTCGCGAGCCAGGCCCTGGCGTGCGCGGGCGCATGCACCTCGAAGTCGCCACGCGAGACCGGCACGGCGGTGCCGAAGACCTTGCGCAGCGCCAGCGGGTAGTGCAGCAGCACGGCCCTGAAACGCGCGTGCGCCGGAATGAAGTCTTCGCCGTCGAAGGGCTCCCAGCCGCAGCTCAGCAGGCAATGCCCGTCCAGGAACTCGCACGGCCGGCTGCGCCCGCCCATCAGGAAGTGGCCCTTGCCCTCGAGCAGCAGCACGAGCGACAGGTGCGGTGGCACGCCGGCCGAAGGCAGCACCAGGTCCTGCTCGACATGGCGGTCGACCAGGCCGACCCGCACCGCCTCGTGCGCGTCGCTCCAGGTTGCGCCGACCAAAGCATTGCTTTGCCGGGCGTGTTGCGGAATGACGAGGCGGCGGGTGGGCGTGCGCAAGGCGGAGGAGGGCGACCTGCGATGTCGCCAGATAAGAATCGTTCGCATTCTATTGCCGCATGCTGCTCTTTCGCGCCCGATGGTGTTTTTTCGGTCCTGCTAAAGCTCCTACCTTCAACGCCTTTGAAGCACACCCGGAAGAGGACAAGACATTCATGAAAACCGCAGCACGTTGCTGGGCAGGCTTGGCGCTGTGCGCCGGCAACGCCATGGTGCAGGGCGCATCGGCGCAACAGGCCGGGGACGCATCGGCGGCCCTGCCGACCGTGAACATCAGCGCCACCAAGCGCGAGCAGAAGGCCGCCGACATCGCGGGCCTGGTCGACACCGCCACGCGCGACGACCTGGCCGCGCGCGGCCTGCAGAGCGTCGACCAGATCGACCGCGTGTTCCCCGACGTGCACATTCGCCCGCGTTCGAGCCGCGCGTATTCCAGCGTCACCATCCGCGGCCAGTCGTCGGTCGATTTCTACAACCCCACGGCGCAGCTGTACGTCGACGGCCTGCCGCAGGACCAGGCGCTGTTCGCGCAGATGCTGCCGCAGGGGCTGGAGCAGGTCGAGGTGCTCTACGGACCGCAAGGCACGCTGTACGGGCGCGGCGCGGTGGGCGGCATCATCAACGTGGTCACGCGCAAGCCTGACAACAAGCTGCGCCTGGACGCCACCGCCCTCATGACCTCGCAAGGTCGCACGGGCCAGCTGCTGCTGAACGCGCCGTTGGTCGACAACGCGCTGTATGCCGACATCGCCATCGGCACGCGCAAGGACCGCGGCGACATGAAGGACATGGACACCCGCGCACGGCTCGGGGACAGCGAAGACGCCAACGGCCGGCTGCGCCTGCGCTATGCGCCCACGGGCGGCCCGCTGGACGTGATGTTCACCGCCGCGCGCGACGTGCTTCGCTCCGACGAGGAGTACTTCGTGCTCGGCCCCGACCTCGCGGCGCGCCGCGCGCTGCCCATGCCTTCGCACTACAAGCTCAAGACCAGCAGCTACGGGCTCACCGCGTCGTACGACCTGGGCCCCGTGGTGCTGTCGTCGCTCAGCGGCTACCAGGACCGCGACTTCGACCGCACCGTGTTCGGCAGCTACACGCCCGAGACGCAGAAGACCTTCAGCCAGGAATTCCGCGTGGCCTCCAGGCCCGCGCCGGGCCAGGCCTTCGACTACGTGGCGGGGCTGTACTTTCAGGACATCGACTTCCAGCGCGCGGTACCGGCGGCCACGCTCGGCTCGCAGCAGCGCATTCGTTCGTACGCGGCCTACGGCGAGCTCACCTGGCACGCCACCGACCGGCTCGACGTCACGCCGGGCCTGCGCTTCGAGCAGGAGCGCGCCAAGGCCGACACCCGCTACGCCACCACCGCGATGGCCGGCGAGAAGAAGTTCGACGCCACCTCGCCCAAGCTCGGGCTGAACTACCGGGTGAGCGACGCGCTGAACGTGTACGCGCTGTACAGCACCGGCTTCAAGGCGGGCGGCTTCACCCGCGCCGTGACGCCGCAGAACATCGGCTTCACCTACGAGCCGCAGAACTCGCGCAACCTCGAAGTGGGCGCCAAGGCCGGCCTGCTCGACAACCGGCTGGAGCTGAGCGCGGCGGCCTACCTGGTGCGCACCGGCGACTACCAGCTCTCGGTCGGCCCGGTCGAGGGGCAGTACCTGCAGAACGTCGGCACGGTGAAGACCAGGGGGCTCGACCTCCACGCGAAGTTCCAGGCCACGCGCCAGCTCTACCTGCGCGGCGGCCTCGCGCTGAACGACAGCTGGTTCAGCAAGTACCGCAACCCGGCCAACCCCGGCACCGACCTCACCGGCAACAAGGTGCCGTACGCACCGCCGGTCACGGCCAACCTGGTCGCGGAGTACGTCGTTCCGCTGGGCGGCGGCGAACGCCGGCTGGTGCCGCGCATCGGCCTCACGCACGTGGGCAAGACCTATTTCAACGAGTTCAACACCACCGGCCAGAAGGCCTACACGCTGGTCGACGTGGGCGTCTCGTGGCAGGTCGACAAGAACCTGTCGGCCGACTTCTATGTCGACAACGCGGCCGACAAGGTCTACGCGGTGTACGGCTTCGCGGCCGGTCCGTACGGAACCGTGTACCAGCTGGGCAAGGGGCGAACGAGCGGCGTGCGGGTGAATGTCAGGTTCTGAGCGAATCCGCCCGGCGCCCGAGCCTGCGCGCAGCCCCGCACGCAGCCCCACGCGTGGGCGCGCCCGCTGGCGCTCGCTACACCGGTGGCTGGCGTACGTCTTCGGCGCCTTCTTCATCGTGCAGGGGCTCAGCGGCAGCCTGCTGGTGTTGTCGGGGCCGTTGGACGCATGGCTCAACCCCGAGCTCGACGTGCCCGCCGGGCGCCGCGTGCCGCTGGTGGACATGGCCGACGCACTGGAGCGCGAGCACCCCGGCGCGGTCGGCATCGGCATCACGCAGATCGACGACGCCGGCCGGCTCACCACCGGCTTCTGGCCCACGCCCGACCCGCTGATTCCCAGCGAGCGGCGCTACTGGCTCGCGCGGCTGCACCCGGGCACGGGCGAGGCGGTGACGGTCATGGCCTACGGCGCCTGGTCGTTCAAGCGGCAGGACCTGATCGGCCTGCTGTACGCGCTGCACACCAGCCTGACGCTGGGTGCGGTCGGCAAGCTGCTGCAGGCCGTTTCGGCGGTGTTCCTGTTGCTGCTGCTGGTGGCGGGCGTGGTCACGCTGGCGAACCGCATGCGGGCGCTGCGCGGCAAGCCGGCGTCGCAGATCGTCGATTCGCCGCCCGCGCGCTGGCACCGCCGGCTGGGCGCGGTGGCGGCGCTGGTGCTGGTCATCCTGCTGGCGAGCGGGCTGGCGCTGCAGTTCGAGACCGTGCTCGACCCGGCCTTCGGCTACCGCTCCGAGGCGCCTGCCGAGGGCACCGGTGCCGCGACACGCCTCACGCTGCGCCGTGCCTGGCAGGTGGCCGACGCGCGCCACCCGAACGCGCACACGCGGCTCATCATGGCGCCGTTCACCGAGGGCGGCGTGTTCCGTGTCGACCTGGTGCCAGGCACCGGGCCGCTGCAGGGCGTCAAGGTCGAGGTGTTCATCGACGCCTTCTCGGGCCGTGTGCTGAAGGAACGGCATGAGGGCGAGCGCGAAGGCATGCAGCACCTGCTGGGCGTGCTGGAGTCATTGCACGGCGGCACCATCCTCGGCGTGCCGGGGCAGGTGCTGGCGCTGCTGGCGGGGCTGCTGCCGGCGGTGTTCTTCTTCACCGGCCTGGCGATGCGCAAGCGCCGGCGGCGCGCGGGGCTTTAGCCCGCCATCGATCCTCTATCGGGTTTCTATCGGCCCTCAATCGGCATCCGCAAAGCTGTCGAACAGCAGCCCGCGCAACCACTGGTTGCCCGGGTCGCGGTGCACCTTCGCGTGCCAGAACAGGTTGATGGCAATCTGCGGCAGCGCGACCGGGTGAGGGCGCCACACCAGCCCGAAGGGCTCGGCGATGCTCTGCGCCAGCCGCTCGGGCACGGTCGCGATCATGCCGCTGGAGCGCAGGATGTGGCCGATGGCCACGAAGTGCGGCACCCGCAGCCGAATGCGCCGCTGGATGCCCTGCGCCGCCATCACGTCGTCGGCCTTGCCGTGGCCCGTGCCGGCGGCCAGCACCTGCACGTGATCGGCCGCGCTGAAGTCCTTCAGCGACACGCTGCGCTTGCGCGCCAGCGGGTGCTCCTTCGAGAAGATGCACACGTAGCGCTGCAGGAAAAGCCGGCGCTGGAACACGCCCGCCTTCAGCTGCGGCAGCAGGCCGATGGCGATGTCGACGTGCCCCGCCTCCAGCTCCTCGCGCAGGTTGGTGGCGGTGTTGTTGCGCAGGGTGCTGATGGTCACGCCCGGCGCGGCTTCAGACAGCACCTCCATCAGCCGCGGCGTGAAGTAGATCTCGCCGATGTCGGTCATGGCCAGCGTGAAGCCGCGCGTGCTGCTGGCGGGGTCGAACACCACCTGCTGGTTGAGCGCGGTGTGCAGCGCGCCCATGGCGTAGGCCACCGGCTCGGCCAGCTGCAGCGCGAAGGGCGTGGGCTCCATGCCGCGCGCGGTGCGCAGGAACAATTCGTCGCCCAGCAGCTTGCGCAGCCGCGCCAGCGCGTTGCTGATGGCCGGCTGCGACAGGCCGAGCGAGGCGGCCACGGCGGAGACGCGCTTCTCGGCCAGCATGCGGTCGAACACCAGCAGCAGGTTGAGGTCGATGTCCTTGAGTTGCATGGCGCACCTTTATTCAGCGCAGTGATGAAGAGGATTCACCAAATTCTATTGGTCAATCGGCAGCAGCCGCGCATCATCGGCGCCAAGAGACAAGCCGGGCCCCACGCACCGGCGCAAGAGAACACCACGATGGACCTGCACATTCACCCCCTTGCCCGCACCCTCCAGGTTCGCCCCGGCGCGAACCTGCTCGAAGTGCTGCGCGAGCACCACGTGCCGGTGTCGTACAGCTGCATGTCGGGGCGCTGCGGCACCTGCCGCTGCAAGGTGGTGTCGGGCCAGGTCCTCGACGGCGGGCAGGACGCCATCCGCCCGGACGGCGCCGATGGCCAGGGCGAGCGCTATGTGCTGGCCTGCCAGGCCACGCTGACCGAGAGCTGCGCCATCGAGATCCCGGAGCCCGACGAGGTCGTGGTGCATCCGGCGCGCATCCTGAAGGCCACGGTGACGGGCATCGACACGCTCACGCACGACATCCGCCGCCTGCGCCTGAAGCCGAACAAGCCGCTGGAGTTTTCTCCGGGGCAGTACGCGCAGCTGCAGTTCGCGCCCGACCTGGCGCGGCCGTATTCGATGGCCGGGCTCAGCCGCGACGCCGAGCTCGAGTTCCATGTGCGCAGGGTGCCCGGCGGGCGCGTGACGGCGCACATCTTCGAGCAGCTGAAGCTGGGCGATTCGGTGCGCGTGAGCGGGCCGCTGGGCACGGCGTATCTGCGCACCAGGCACCGCGGGCCGATGCTGTGCGCCGCGGGCGGCACGGGGCTCGCGCCCATCCTGTCGATCGTGCGCGGCGCCATCGCCGGCGGCATGACGCAGCCGATGCATGTCTACCTCGGCGTGCGCTCCGATGCCGACGTGTACGGCCTGCAGGAGTTGCGCGCGCTGCAGGCACTGCACCCCGGCCTGGCCGTGCACGTGGTGGTCGTTACCGGCCCGGCCCGGGACGGGCAGCGCGTGGGCCTCATCACCGACGCCATTCGCGCCGACTGGCGCGCCCAGCTCGACGGCTGGCGCGCCTACCTGTGCGGCTCGCCGCCGATGGTCGAGGCCGTCACGCAGCTGGTGCGGGGCAGGGGCCTGGCGCCCGAGCAGACGCATGCCGATGCCTTCTACCTGCAAGGCACCTGAAAACAAAGACACCTGGACAGACGACAGTTCACAAGAAAAGGAGACCCGCGATGACCACGCAAGTGTTCCCCATCGAGCTCGAATGGGAGAGCGACAAGAGCAGCCGCATTCCCTTCATGGCCTACACCGACGAGGCGCTGCACAAGAAGGAGCTGCAGCGCTTCTTCTACGAAAAGCACTGGTGCTACGTCGGCCTGGAGGCCGAGATTCCGAACCCCGGCGACTTCAAGCGCACCGCCATCGGCGAGCGCTCGGTCATCCTGTCGCGCGACGCCGAGGGCGAGATCCACGTGTTCGAGAACGTCTGCGCGCACCGCGGCATGCAGTTCTGCCGCGAGCGCCACGGCAACAAGAAGGAGTTCGTCTGCCCCTACCACCAGTGGAACTACACGCTGAAGGGCGACCTGCAGGGCGTGCCGTTTCGCCGCGGCGTGAAGCAGGACGGCAAGGTCAACGGCGGCATGCCCGCCGACTTCAAGACCGAGGAGCACGGGCTCAACAAGCTCAGGGTGGCCTCGCGCGGCGGCGTGGTGTTCGCGTCGTTCGACCATGAGGTCGAGCCGCTCGAAGACTTTCTCGGCCCCGACATCCTTCACTACTTCGACCGGCTGTTCGACGGCCGCAAGCTCACCATCCTGGGGTACAGCCGCCAGCGTATTCCGGGCAACTGGAAGCTGATGCAGGAGAACATCAAGGACCCGTACCACCCGGGCCTGCTGCACACCTGGTTCGTGACCTTCGGGCTCTGGCGCGCCGACAACAAGTCGGAGCTGAAGATGGACGCGCGCGGGCGCCACGCCGCCATGATTTCCACCCGCGGCACCGGCGGCAAGGCGGCGCAGGTGGCCCAGGTCACGCAGGTGTCCAGCTTCAAGGAGAGCATGCAGCTCAAGGACCCGCGCTTCCTCGACATCGTGCAGGAAGACTGGTGGAAGGGCCCGACGGCGGTGCTGATGACGCTGTTTCCCAGCCTCATCCTGCAGCAGCAGGTCAACAGCGTGTCGACGCGCCACATCCAGCCGGTGGGCCACGACGCCTTCGATTTCGTGTGGACGCACTTCGGCTTCGAGGACGACACCGAAGAGATGACGCAGCGCCGCTTGCGCCAGGCCAACCTGTTCGGCCCGGCGGGTTTCGTGTCGGCCGACGATGGCGAGGTCATCGAGTTCTCGCAGCAGGGCTTCGAGCAGAAGCCCTACCACCGCACGCTTGCCGAGCTGGGCGGGCGCGAGGTCGAGAACACCGACCACATGGTGACCGAGACCCTGATTCGCGGCATGTACCGCTACTGGCGCGAGGTGATGGAAGCATGAACACGCTCGACGCCAACGCCTACCTCGCGCTGTCGCGCCTGTACGCCGAATACGCCCATGCGGTCGACTCCGGCCAGTGGGAGCTGTGGCCGGCCTTCTTCATCGCGCAGTGCAGCTACCGCCTGCAGCCGCGCGAGAACCACGAGCGCAATCTGCCGCTGGCCACGCTGTCTTTCGAGAGCCGCGGCATGCTGGAAGACCGCGTGTACGGCATCAAGGAGACGCTGTTCCACGACCCGTACTACCAGCGCCACGTGGTCGGCCTGCCGCTGGTTCACCGTGTCGACGACGACGGCGCGATCCACAGCGAGGCCAACTACGCGGTGTTCCGCACCAAGCTCGACGGCCCTTCCACGGTGTTCAACGTGGGGCGCTACATCGACAAGGTCGTGCCCACGCCCGAAGGCCTGAAGTTCGCGTCGCGCCTGTGCATATTCGACAGCGAAATGATCCCGAACTCCATCATCTATCCCATCTGAAAACCAGAGCCATGCCAGAAAAAGAACCAGAGACACACGGCGCGCCGCTGCGCCGTTTCACCGACCCGGCCTACGTGCCGCTGTGCGCCAACCTTGCCGAGGTGCGCGAGAACATCGACCGGCTCGACCGCGACATCGTCGCGCTGTTGGCCGAGCGCGGCCGCTATGTGAAAGACGCGGCGCGCTTCAAGCGCGATGCCTTCCAGGTGTCGGCGCCGCAGCGCCAGCAGGAGGTGATCGACAAGGTGAAGGCGCTGGCCGAAGAGAAGGGCGCCTACCCCGAAGTGGTGGAGGCGGCGTACCGCGCGCTCATCGCGGGCTTCATCGCGCGCGAGCAGCAGGACCACCTGGGCATGGCCGCGGTGGAGGCGAAGGCATGACCCTCGCTCGCCTTTGCTTCGGCACTGCGTTCTCCGCAGTCGCGATGGCCGTCACGGCCATGTCGGCCCATGCGCAGGACTGGCCCCAGCGCCCCATTCGCATCGTGGTGCCGTTCGCGGCCGGCTCGTCGCCCGACATCCTCGCGCGCATCGTCAACGACAAGCTCGCCGCGCGCATCGGCCAGCCGCTCATCGTCGACAACAAGCCCGGCGCGGGCGGCAACACCGGCACCGACCAGGTCTCCAAGGCGCAGCCCGACGGCTACACCTTCCTGCTGTCGGTGAACGCGCCGCTGGTCTACAACACCATCCTCTACAAGAACCTGCCGTACGACCCGTTCAAGGACCTGGTGCCGGTGTCGCTCGCGGCCACCACGCCCAACGTGTGCGCGGTGTCGAACTCGATGAACGTCGATTCGGTCAAGGGCTGGCTCGACGCCATGAAGCGCAACCCGGGCAAGTTCAACTTCGCCTCCACCGGCAACGGCTCCATCTCGCACCTGGGCGTGGAGCTGGTCAAGGCCAAGACAAATTCGTTCGCGGTGCACATTCCGTACGCGTCGTCGGGCCAGGCGGTCACGGCCATCATCCAGGGCGACGTGCAGTACGCCTGCCTGCCGCCGGTCACGGTGATGCCGCAGGCCAAGGCGGGGCGGCTGAAGGCGCTGGCGGTCACGTCGGCCGAGCGCTCGGCGCTGCTGCCCGAGCTGCCCACGCTGCGCGAGTCGGGCCTGCCCGACATCCAGGCCGTGCCGTGGTTCGCCTACATGGCGCCCAAGGGCACGCCGAACGACATCGTGCAGCGCATGAGCCGCGAGATTGCCGCCGCGCTGAAAGAGCCCGAGACCGTCAAGCGCCTGCAGACCGCGTACTTCGACCCCGTGGGCAGCACGCCCGAGGCGCTGAACAAGTTCATGACCGAGGAGCTGCGCCGGTGGAAGCCGGTGATCGAGCGCGCCGGCATCAAGCCCGACAATTGATGCCCACGCGACAAGAAAGACAAGGAAACACAACGATGAGCACGATGACCTGGGTCGACGCCGCGGCGGTCGACGACGTTCCCTCCGACGACGTGGTGGGCATCGAGGTGCAGGGGCGCGACATCGCGCTCTACGGCACCGACGATGGCATCCACGCCACCGACAACATCTGCACGCACGGCCACGCGCGGCTGTGCGACGGGTTCCTGGAAGGGCACGAAATAGAGTGCCCGCTGCACCAGGGCCGCTTCGACGTGCGCACCGGCAAGGCCATGTGCGCGCCGCTGACCGAAGACCTGCGCAGCTACCCGGTGAAGATCGAGGGCGGCCGGGTGTTCCTGGCGTTCGAGGGCTGATCTGTTCCGGTCTGGAAGGGGGTTGTCTGTATCTGTTGCGACGAGGGTGGGCTGGCGACAATGACAGCCCTTTTCACGGAACCGCCATGACTCAACTGACCCGAGACCAGATCGCCGACCAGATTGCCGCCGAACTGGGCCACAGCTTCGACGGCGACATCATTGCCGGCGGCCACTACGTGCCGTTGGTGCGCGACGGGCGCACCGTGTACCTGAGCGGCCAGGTGCCGCGCGTGGGCACCACGGTGGTGGTGACCGGCCGCGTCGGCGACGCGACGTCGCTCGACAAGGCGCGCGAGGGCGCACAGATTTCCACGCTGCGCAGCCTCACGCTGCTGCGCCGCGCGCTCGGCTCGCTCGACGCCATCGAGAAGGTGCTGCGCGTGGGCGTGTTCGTGCAGTGCACGGCCGACTTCACGCAGCAAAGCGAAGTGGCCGATGCCGCCTCCGACCTGTTGCACCGCGTGTTCGGCGAAGCCGGCGTGCACGTGCGCACGGCGGTCGGCGTGTATCAGCTGCCGAAGAACGCGAGCGTCGAGGTCGAGATGACGGTCGCGGCGAAGCAGAACATCGGCTGAACCGGCTGGACCGGATTCAGCGTGTTCCCGTGAGGTCGCGCGCCAGCTGCGCGATGGTCAGCGGCGCGCAGCCTTCGGCGTTGTTGCTCACGGTGACGAAGGCGTTCTGGCCCGCGCGGGTGGTGCCCGAAATCACCTTGGCGAGGGCGGCGCGCGTTTGCGGATCGGGGTCGACGATCTTGTCGAACGGGCCATAGAGTTTTTCGGCGTCCTCGTAGCCGAAGCGGCCGTGGCGCCGGTGCAGGTTCCAGCGGCACACCAGCGGCCCCGGCCACAGCGCGCGCAGCATGGGCAGCTGGTCTTCGATGGGCGGCATCTTCGCGTGCAGGCCCATGCAGAAGGTGGCGCCCACGCTGCGCAGCATGTCGGCGAACGCGGGGTTCAGCAACTGCGGGTCGCGCACTTCCACCGCGATCACGGCGTCGGGCGCGGTCTGCTTCAGGCCGGGCAGCGCGTCGATCATCTCGGCGATGCGCGCGAGCAGCGCGGGCTGGTCGGCCAGGATGTGGCCCGGAATCGGGCTCAGCTGGAACACCAGCACGCCGATGCGATGGCCCAGCCCTTCGAGCGCGGGCAGCACGAACTCCTGCCGCGCGATTTCCGGGCTCAGGAACACCGGGTTGGCCTGCATGCCGCGGCCGCTCTCGTCGCGCACGGTGGCGTCGGTGACCAGGCTGGGCGCCTTCACCACGAAGCGGAAGTCGTCGGGCACCATGGCCGCGTAGCGCGCGTACTGGCTCGCGGTCAGGGCGCGGTAGAAGTTGCGGTCCAGGCTCACGGTGCGGAACAGCGGGTGCTTCGCGAGCGCGTGCAGGCCGTTTTTCGACAGCACGCTCTCGGCGTACTCGCCGTCCCACACCAGGTTCGCCCAACCTGGATAGCTCCACGACGAGGTGCCCAGGCGCAGGTTGGGCGGCAGCGCGGAGGCCAGTTCGACCAGCGCCGGGTCGGTGGGCGCGGGCTCGACGGTGCCGGTGCGCGACTTCTTTCTTGCGGGCGCTTCGGCGTCGGCCTTCGAGGGGGGCGGCAAAGGCAGCGTTGCCACCGCGGGCGCCTCTTCGGGCGGCGGCAGCTCGGGGAAAAGAGAGTCCTGTACTTCGGCCATGTCTGGGGCGGCATTCTCGGCCAACATCGAACACGCACGGCGTGGCGGGCACAATCCGCGCCATGAAACAGTGGTTGCGTACGCGGGGCGGTTGGTGGCTGGCATGGCTGGTGCTCACCGCCGTGGGCGCGGTGTGGATCGCGCGCGCCGAGCTCGCGCAGATGCACCAGGACTTCGAGACCGACGTGCGCATCGCCCACCGCCTGCTGAGCCAGCAGATGGTGCAGTACGACGCCGTGCTGGCCACGCTGGCCTTGCTGGAGCCCAGCAACGGCGCCGACCACCCCGAGCAGCGGCTGCCGTCCGTGTACTCGTCGATCCTGCGGGTGCAGCGGCGCGACCGCGACGAGGCGTGGCCCGACACCCCGCAGATGGGCACCACCGCCCAGGCGCTGGCCGCGGCGGAGGCACGCTCGCGCGAGCAGCACCGCGCCGACCTCGCCACGCTCGACCTGGCCCACGGCCGCTATGTGCTCGTGATGGGCGCGGCGCCGTTCAGCTACGCGCTGGACATCGACCTGGCCGGCTCCGTGCCCTGGCGCGACTGGCCGATGAACCCGCAGCGCAGCCCCGTGCGCCTGAGCCTGCAGCGCGACGGGCAGGAGCTGGTGCTGCAGCCGGGCGTGCCGGCGGCCAACGGCTGGCGCTTCGGCCTGACGAAGGCCCTGGCGTCGCCGAGCCAGCCCTTCGACGTGGTGGCCGAGCGGCAGGTGGGCTGGGGCGAATTGCCGTGGCGCGGCATCGGCGGCTGGGCGGTGGCCATGGCCGCGCTGCTGGCCGGGCTGTGGGCGGCGCAACGGCAACGCATTGCGCGGCGCCGCGCCGAAGAGCTGTTGCGGCTCGGGCAGGTCGCGCGGCTCAATGCGCTGGGCGAGCTGTCGGCCGGGCTGGCGCACGAACTCAACCAGCCGCTGACCGCTGTGCTGGCCAACGCGCAGGCGGCCCGCCGCCTGCTCGACGACGAGCCGCCCGACCTGGCCACCGCCCGCGACGCCATGGGCCAGGCCGTGGAGCAGGCGCGGCGCGCGGCGGGCGTGGTGGGGCGCTTGCGCCGCGTCATCGAGCGGCCCGAGGCGGGCGGCGACGTCAAGCCGCTGGTGCTGCAGGAGGTGGTGCGCAGCGCCATGCACCTGCTGGCGCCCGAGTTCACGCAGCGCGGTGTCGCCGCGCAGTTCGACGCCGCCGCGCAGGCGCCGGTGCGCGTGCAGGCCGAGGCGGTGGCGCTGGAGCAGATCGTGCACAACCTGCTGATGAACGCGCTGCAGGCGCTCGACCTGGTGCCGGCCGCCGAACGCCGCCTGGTGGTGTCGGTCGGGCGCAATGGCCAGGAAGGCGTGCTGACCGTGACCGACAACGGGCGCGGCATTGCGCCCGAGGCCTTGCCGCGCCTGTTCGAACCCTTCTTCAGCACGCGCGAAGGCGGCCTGGGCCTCGGCCTGAGCCTGAGCGAAACGCTGGCCAGCGGCATGGGCGGCAGCCTGGGCGCGGCCAACGTCCTGCCGCGCGGCGCGCGCTTCACCTTGCTGCTGCCGCTGGTGGCGCCGGCCCCATGAACACCCACGCCACACATCAACCGCAATCGCCGTTGATTCACCTCATCGACGACGACCAGGCGGTGCGCGACGGCCTGTCGCTGCTCATCGGCACGGTCGGGCTGCGCGTGCAGGCCTGGGCCGACCCGCAGGCCTTCATCGACGGCTTCGACCGCGCGAGCGTGGGTGCCATCGTGCTGGACGTGCGCATGCCCGGCATCAGCGGGCTCACCGTGCTCGACCGGCTGGTGGCGCAGGGCGTGGACCAGCCCGTGATCATGCTGACCGGCCACGGCACGGTCGAGATGTGCCGGCGCGCCTTCAAGGCCGGCGCGGCCGAGTTCCTGGAGAAGCCGGTGGACGACGAGCAACTGCTCGAGGCGCTGCAGCACGCGGTGCGCCAGCACGTGCGCACGCGCGAGCGCTCGCAGGCCGACAACGCCGCGCGCGAGCAGGTGGCGCAGCTGTCGGAGCGCGAGCGCGAGGTGCTCGCCTTCATCGTGCAGGGGCTCACCAACAAGGAGATCGCGCGCACGCTGGCGCTGTCGCCGCGCACAGTGGAAACGCACCGCGCCAACCTGTTCGCCAAGCTCGGCTGCGATTCGCTGGCCCAGCTGATACGGCGCTACGCGGTGCTGGTCGACAGCGCTTCGTGACGCGTTCGCGCCTCGCTGCTCCGTAGTTCTACGGAGCGCCGCGCGTAGCCGTACGAATGGCTCGCGGCGGCCAGGTTTTCTACAGTGGCGCAGCCGCCGGAAACAGCCGGCGCAACTACCTGAATCCGCCTGAATCCACTGGAGAAAACAAACAATGCAAACCACTCTTCGCCTTGGCAGCCTCGCCGTGCTGGTCGCCGCTTCCATCGCTTCTGTTGCCCACGCGCAGGCGCCGGCACCAGCGGCATCGGCCGCCTCCGCCGTTCGCACCGAAAAGAACATGTCGCTCGCGCTGGCCAACCAGATCGCCGCCGAAGCCGTGGCCGCCTGCGCCGCCAACGGCTACAACGTGGCGGCCACCGTGGTCGACCGCGCCGGCACCGTGCGTGCCGTGCAGCGCGCCGACAACGCCGGCCCGCACACGCTGGCATCGAGCGAGCGCAAGGCCTGGACCTCGGCCTCGTCCAAGGCGCCCACGCAAGCCATGATGGAAGGCTCGCAGAAGAACCCGGGCGGCGCCAACCTGGTGTATCTGCCGGGCGTGCTGCTGCTGGGCGGCGGCGTGCCGGTGAAGTCGGGCAACGAAGTGATCGGCGCGGTCGGCGTGGGCGGCGCGCCCGGCGGCCACCTCGACGAGCAGTGCGCCAACGCGGCCATCGACAAGGTCAAGGGCCTGCTCTGATGTTTTCGCGCGGTATCGGGTCGGGCGTGTCCGTCATCGCGCTCGCGGCCGTGCTCGGCCTGGGTGCCGTGAGCGGCGCGCGCGCCCAGGTGCCGCCGCTCGCGGCCGAGGTGCTGGCCTACGACGGGTTGCACCAGGCCGCATGGCAGGGCGACCTGCCGAAACTGAAGGCGCTGGTCGCCTCGGGCGCGAACCTCGACGCGCGCGACCCGCGCGGCCGCACGCCGCTGCACGTCGCCACGCATGCGCGCCAGCGCGAGGCCATCAAGCTGCTGGCCAAGGCCGGCGCCAACCTCGACCTGCTGGAAGACGACCGCTACGACGCGGTCACCATCGCCTCGGTGGCCGACGACGCGGCCACGCTGTCTCTTCTTCTGTCGCTCGGCGCCAATGCCGGGCAGACCACCAGCCGCTACGACGGCACGGCGCTGATCGCCGCCGCGCACCTCGGGCACGATGAGGTCGTGCGCCGGCTCATCGCGGCCGGCGCGCCGCTGGACCACGTCAACAACCTGCACTGGACGGCGGTGATCGAGTCCATCGTGCTCGGCGACGGCGGCCCGCGCCACCAGCGCACGCTGGCCGCGCTGGTCGATGCGGGCGCGAGCCTGAAGCTTGCCGACCGGCAGGGCAACACGCCGCTGCAACTGGCGAAGGCGCGCGGCTACACCGCCATGGTGAAGCTGCTGGAGACACCGCGCGCAAGGTAGGTCGGCTCGGGGACAATCGGACCTCTCCCCGAAGAGGACCCCGCCCCATGTACATGCCCCCGCAGTTCAACGCCAAGGACCCGGCCATCGCGCTGGAGTTGATGCGTTCGCACCCGTTCGCCAGCCTTGTCTCGACCGACGACGACGGCCTGCCGTATGTCTCGCACCTGCCGCTGGTGGCCGAGCCGCAAGAGGGCGACGCGCTGGTGCTGTGGGGCCATTGCGCCAAGCCCAACCCGCACTGGCGCTACCTGCAGGCCCGGCCCCGGGCGGTCGTGGCCTTTCTGGGCCCGCATGCGTACCTGTCGCCCTCGGTGTATCCGGACCTGGCGCGCGTGCCGACCTGGAACTACCTGGCCGTGCACTGCACCGTCGAGGTCAGGCTGATCGAAGACGCCGCGGGCAAGGACGCGCTGCTGAAGAAACTCATCGGCGACCACGAGCCAGCCTATGCGCAGCAATGGCGCGAGCTGGGCGAGGAGTTTCAGCTGAAGATGCTGGCTGGCATCGTCGGCTTCGAGCTGCGCGTGACGGCGCTGCAATGCAAGGTCAAGCTCAACCAGCACCGGCGCGAATCGCACGCCGCGATGCACGCGATGTACAGCGCGGGCACGCCCGACGAGCAGGCGCTGGCGGGGTGGATGGACCGGCTGGGCATGCCCGCAGTGGAGGGTGCCTGAGATGCGCGGACTCGGACTGATCGGCCTCGTGCTGGCCCTGCTGGTGGTCGGGCTCGTCGCGAAGAAGCAGATGGGCAGCGTGGCGGCGCCGGTGTTGCCGGCCGTGACGGGCGTGGCGACGGGCGAGGCCCCTTCAAGTAACGCGAGCAACGCACACGACCAGGCCCAACGTGTTCAAAAACAGGTCAAGGACGCGCTCGACGCCGCGGCCAGGACGCGGCAGATGCCGGATGACAACTGAGATGGTCCCGTCGAGCTCCGGCCCCGAAGCCGACGCGCACTGGATGTCGCTCGCGCTGGCCGAGGCGCGCCTGGCGGCCGAGGCCGGCGAGGTGCCCGTCGGTGCCGTGATGGTGAAGAACGGCCAGATCGTCGCTACCGGCCGCAACACGCCCGTGGCGCAGCACGACCCGAGCGCGCATGCCGAGATCAATGCCTTGCGCGCCGGCGCGGCCGCGCTCGGCAACTACCGGCTCGACGGCTGCGAGCTGTTCGTCACGCTGGAGCCCTGCGCGATGTGCGCGGGTGCCATGCTGCATTCGCGCCTGGCGCGCGTGGTGTACGGCGCGGCCGATGCGAAGACCGGCGCGGCCGGGTCGGTGCTCGACCTGTTCGCCGAGCCCCGGCTGAACCACCGCACGCAGGTGCAGGGCGGCGTGCTGGCCGACGAGTGCGCGTCGGTGCTGCAGGCTTTCTTCCAGCAGCGCCGAAGCGCCGCGCGCGCGCAGGCCGAGCCCTTGCGCGACGACGCGCTGCGCACGCCCGCCGAGCGCTTCGCCGGGCTGCACGACCACGCCTTCGCGCCGCACTACACGCAGGACCTGGCGGCGCTTAAGGGCTGGCGCATGCACTTCATCGACGAAGGCAAGGACGAAGAAGGCGTCGCAACCTGCCTGTGCCTCCACGGCCCCGGCGAGTGGGGCTACTTCTTCCGCCACCTCGTGGGCCAGCCGGGCCTGCGCACGCTGGTGCCCGACCTGATCGGCTTCGGCAAGAGCGACAAGCCCAAGCGCGAAACGCCGCACACGCTGGCCTGGCATTGCGAAGTGCTGCGCGAATGGCTGAGCAGCATGCAGGTGGGGCCGATGGTGCTCGTGCACAGCGCAAAGGCCAGTGAACTCGCGGCGCTGTTGCAGGCCGCAATGCCCGGTCTTTTCACCGCGACACTGCGCGCGCCAGAAAACGACGAGGGTGACGAAGGCATGCAGGCCGCATGGCGCGCGCCGTTCCCCGACCGCGGCTACGAGGCCGCGTTGCGCGCGCTCGGGCCCCTTGCGTCGTCCTCGGGGCCGACGCCGCTGCAGGCGCAGGCGCTCGCGCTTCAGGTGCGCAACGCAATGGGATACTCGACCACGTGACCAAACACATCTACATCTATTCCCCCTCCAGTGCCATTCGCGACAAGGCCGCCTTCCGGCGCGGCGTGAAGCGCCTGAAGGCGCTGGGCCATGAGGTCGAAGTCGACGACGCGGCACTGTCGGTGCACCAGCGCTTCGCGGGCGACGACGCCACGCGGCTCGCCGCGATCTCGCGCGCGGCCGCCAGCGGCGCCGACGTGGCGCTCATCGCACGCGGCGGCTACGGCCTCACGCGCATCCTCGACGCGCTGCCGTACAAGGCCCTTGCCAAGGCCATCGACAAGGGCACCGAGTTCGTCGGCTGCAGCGACTTCACCGCGCTGCAGAACGCGCTGCTCGCCAAGACCGGCGCCACAACCTGGTCGGGCCCCGCGGTCGGCGAAGACTTCGGCGCCGAAGACGGCCCCGACGACATCATGGAAGCCTGCTTCGACGACCTCGTGACGGGGCAGGGCGAGGGCACCGGCTGGCGCATGCCGGCGCGCGATGCCGAGCTGAAGTTCAAGCCGCTGCAAGACGCCGTGCTGTGGGGCGGCAACCTGTGCGTGCTGACCAGCCTGCTCGGCACGCCGTACTTTCCGGCGATCGACAAGGGCGTGCTCTTCATCGAGGACACCAACGAACACCCGTACCGCATCGAACGCATGCTCGACCAGCTGAAGATGGCCGGCGTGCTGGCGCGGCAGCGCGCCATCGTGTTCGGCCAGTTCACCGGCGTGCGCAAGGTGCCGGGCTACGACCGCGGCTTCGGCATCAACACCGTGATCGACCGGCTTCGTACCTCGTTGAAGGTACCCGTGCTGGCCGGTTTGCCGTTCGGGCATGTGCCAACCAAAGTACTACTTCCGGTGGGCGCCAAGGTGTCGATGGCGGCCGAGGGGCGCGACGTGTTCCTGGTCTGGGGACACCGGCACGGGGTGGGCGACGACCATGCGCATGCTCACGGCCACGGTCACCACGACCACCATGGGCACGATCACTCGCATTGATCGGCCCTGAAAGGCGCAAAAAAAGCGGCCCGAAAGGGCCGCTCTGCTTTGTGGGCAACGAAGGCTTTTCAGCCCTGGTTGTTGGTGAAGCGCTGGTGGGCCCGGGGGCCCATCGAGCCGGGCAGGCCGCCCTTGAACATGCCGTTGATGTCTTTCATCTGGCGGCGCGCGGCGGTTTCGCCGTCGATGGCGCTGATGGCCATCAACACGTCCTGGCGCAGGTACCACAGGGCCTCGACATCGACCGCAAAGCGCACGCGCTGGCTCACGCGCTGCACCGAATTGCCGCCGTGGCTCTGGAGCACCGAGAGCATCGCAGTGCGGATGCGCCCCAACTGGCTCTCTGCTGCCTGGCGGGAACCGAACCCGGGCACGTTCAGCAGACGAAGAATTCGACGGAGAAGCATGGGACAAAAAGCGTATTGCTGGAAGCAGTGACGACCCATACCTTAAGCGTCAGTTAACCATTGCACAAGATCCGGAACAACGTTTCTTGTTTGTAAACAACACGCTTTACTTCACGTTTTCAGAAGCGATTTCTTTTTGTTTTCTAAAGTACTACATACAAAAAAGCGCCGTGCATGCATCTGTGGTGTTTCGAGTCGCGTATACATGTAACGTCAACAAACATAGGGTGCAAGCCGTTCCATTTTTGCGGCAATGTTCACAAACATCGGGAATAGTTTGCAGGGTAAGGTGAGCACCTCAGACATTCATACACAGCGATCTTAGAAATCGAGAATCAGAACAACATGGGTGTAAACGCCACAGTCGTTTTCGCGGACTTGACGGGAAGTACGAGGGTCTTCGAGGCCATGGGCAATGCGCGGGCCACGGAAACAGTCACGCGGCTGACGCAATGGATCGGCGGCGTGTGCCAGGCGCACGGCGGGCGTGTGGTCAAGTCGCTGGGCGACGGGGTGTTCGCCATCTTTTCGAGCGGCGCCGCCGCGACGCACGCGGTTATCGAGTTGCAGCGCTATCACCAGAAGCGCCTGCTCGCGTGGCCGGTGCCCTTGCGCATGGCGTTGCAGATCGGCGTGGCCAGCGGCGAAGTGGTCGAGGTCGAGGGCGACTGCTACGGCGACGCCGTCAACCTGGCCTCGCGGCTCAGCGACCTCGCGGGCCCCGGCCAGATCTGGGTGACCGATGCGGTCATCTCCCAGCTCCACGAAGGCTCGGTGCAGCACCGCGACCTGGGGCTCATCAACATCCGCGGGCGCAGCGAAATGTCGGTGGTGCACCGCATCGACTGGCAGGAAGACGTGACCTCGTTCCTCACCGTGCCGGCCGCGCTGGCGCCCACGCGCATGCCCGATTCGTCTTTCGGGCAGATCGAGCTGGCGTGGCTCGACGTGCGCTCCATGTTCCGCACCGAGCAGCTCCCGATTCACCTGGGCCGCGTCGACGACGCGCAGTTCGTGGTGAACGACCCGCGCGTGTCGCGGCTGCATGCGCGCATCGAATTGCGCCAGGGCAGTTGCGTGCTGATCGACGTCAGCACCTACGGCACCTGGGTGCGCTTTCATGGCAACGGCGGACCCAGCACCGAGATTGCGCTGCGCCGCGAAGAGTGCGTGCTGCACGGCCGCGGCGAAATCGGCCTGGGCGCGCCGCTGAGCGACTTCAGCGCGCCGACCATCGCGTTCAACACGACCAGCGGCGACGTGATGCTGTCGCGCCGAGAAATCGCGCGCTGAGCTGCAAGGCGTGGGCTGTGGCGCGGCCGGTGGCGCGTGCCAACGCTCTCAGCTCTCACGTTTGGCTACCAGCAAATGCACCTTCGGGTGCACCGCGCGCCGCGCTGCGGCGTTGCGTACACACCCGGACGATGTCCGTCCCCGGCCCTGGAGCCTCAGTGAACATCCAACATCAATCTTCTGTTTTCAAATGGCTCGCGATCGGCGCGGTCGCGGCCGGTGCGCTGTTGTCCGCCGGCGCGGCCAGCGCACGCGGAAGCTGGTCGGTGCAGATCGGCACGCCCGGCCTGGCCGTCGGCGCCTACCCGCAGCCTTACTACACACCGCAGCCGGTGTACCCGTACCCGGCACCCATCTACTACGAGGCACCGCCGCCGGTCTATTACCGTCCGCCGCCCGTGTACTACCGGCCCGCGCCCGTCTATGCGCCGCCGCCCGGCCGCGTGTACTACGGGCCCGGCTACCCGTACCGTCCGCCGAACGCCTGGGACGACGAGCGCGACTGAACCCGGTAGCACCCGCGCGCCGCCTCGTCGGCTGAGCGATTGCTGAAACGATGGCATGCCTCCTGGCATGCCATTTTTGTTTCAGGAGGTGACGAAAAAGTCACATTAATTCACATTTGTGTGGCTCGTCGGCCCGTTTTGCATACCGGAGTCCGCGTTTCCCGTGGGTCGCCTCGAAGGCATGCGGCTTGCCTTGTGTGCTCCAACCGGCGTTGGAGCGCCGCAGGAGCGAGGTACATGGTGGAAGAACAGTTGGAGGCCGGCGAAGACCTGGCCATCGAGGCAACCTGGCCGTCGCAGGGAGGGCAGGCCGATGCGTCACAGCCGGTGAAGGCCGCGGCCGTCTTTTCGATGGCCGCCGCGCTGGCCGCCTGTGGTGGCGGCGGCGGCGGGGGCGGAGGCAGTGCCGGCGGCGTGTTCCTCCCCGGCGCAGGCGCCGCGCCCGACGCCGCGGTCGACCCGGTGCAGATCGACACCGGCCCGTACCACTACCCGCAGGCCAAGACCGACGAGGAGGCCGCGCGCTTCCTGCTGCAGGCCCAGTTCGCCGCGTCGGACAAGGACATCGCCGACGTGCGCGCCAAGGGCTACATGCCGTGGCTGGCCGAGCAGTTCGGCGCGCCGCGCGAGCCCACCGCGTGGGAGTGGGTCAACAGCAAGCCCTACGGCAAGGTCGACGTCGACGCCATGGCCTGGCGCCAGCTCATGACCTCGGCCGACCCGGTGCGCAAGCGCATGGCGCTGGCGTTCAGCGAGATCTTCGTGGTCTCGTCCACCGACATCGGCTCGAGCTGGCCCACGGCCATGATGGCGCAGTACTGGGACATGCTGGTGAGCGGCGTCACGGGCAACTTTCGCCAGCTGCTGGAAGACGTCACGCTCAACCCGGCGATGGGCTTCTACCTGAACACGCGCGACAACCGCAAGGAAGACAACTCGGGCCGCCAGCCCGACGAGAACTATGCGCGCGAGGTGATGCAGCTGATGACCATCGGGCTGTACCAGCTGAATGCAGACGGCTCGCTCAAGACAGGTGCCGACGGCCAGCCGCAGGAGACCTACGTGCAGAGCGACGTGTCGAACCTGGCGCGCGTGTTCACCGGCTACAACCTCGACATTCGCACGGCGGAGTTCAACGCCTTTCGCCCCGAGGGCGCCGGCTACACCATCGAGAGCAACCAGTGGACCACGCGGCCCATGGCGTTCACCGCGCGCAACCATTCGATGCTCGAGGCGCGCTTCCTGGGCACCACGGTGCCCGCCGGCACGGCCGGCCCCGAGGCACTGAAGACGGCGCTCGACGCGCTCTTCAACCACCCGAACGTCGGCCCCTTCATCGGCCGCCAGCTGATCCAGCGGCTGGTTACGAGCAACCCCAGCCCGGCGTACCTGAAGCGCGTGTCCGACGTGTTCGCCAACAACGGCGCGGGCGTGCGCGGCGACATGAAGAGCGTGTTCGCGGCCGTGCTGCTCGACGACGAGGCGCGCAGCCCCGCGGGCCTGGCCGACGCCAACTTCGGGCACCTGCGCGAGCCCATGCTGCGGTTGGTGCAATGGGGCCGCACTTTCGGCGTGCGCTCCACCGGCGACCTCTGGAACATCGGCGATACCTCGGACAGCAGCCGGTACCTGGGCCAGAGCCCGCTGCGCTCGCCCTCGGTGTTCAACTTCTTCAGACCCGGCTACGTGCCGCCCGCGACCGCCATTGCCAGCAACAAGATGGTGGCGCCCGAGTTCCAGCTGGTCAACGAGACCAGCGTGGGCGGCTACCTCAACTTTCTGCAGCGCATCTTGCCGAACGGCTTCGACAACCAGGACGTGATGGCCACCTACGTGAACGAGCGCGCGCTGGCCGGCGACCCGGCCGCGCTGGTGCGCCGGCTGAACCTGCTGCTGGCGGCCAACCAGCTCTCGGCCGCCACGGTGGCGCTGATTGCCGGCGCGCTGTCGCAGCCGCCGCTGGCCAACCCGAGCACCGACGCCGGCCGGCTGAGCCTGGTGTGCGCCGGCGTGCTGCTGGTGATGGGCTCGCCCGAATACCTCGTGCAGAAATAAAGAACGCGGGAGCAAGACGCACATGTACCTGATCAACCCTGCGGAACACAGCCGCCGCGCCTTCCTTCGCCGCGCGGGCCACCTGGCCATCGCGGGCACCGCGACACCCTTCGCGCTCAACCTCGCCGCCATGGGCGAAGCCGCCGCGCAGGGCGCGCCCGCCGACGACTACAAGGCGCTGGTGTGCGTCTTCATGTACGGCGGCAACGACTACGCCAACACGCTCGTCAACTACGACGCCGACAGCTACGCCAAGTACCGCGACATTCGCGGCGCCATCGCGCTGCCGTTCGATGCCGACCTGGCGAAGACCGAGCTCAAGCCCACGGTGGCGCTGCCGGGCGGGCGCAAGTACGCGCTGAACCCGTCCATGACCGAACTGGCCGCGCTGTTCGACCTGGGAAAGATGGCGGTGCAGATGAACGTCGGCCCGCTGGTCAAGCCGCTCACGCGCGCCCAGTACAACGGCACGAACCGCCGCGACTACCCGGTTCCGCCCAAGCTGTTCTCGCACAACGACCAGCAATCGGTGTGGCAGTCGTCGTCGCCCGAGGGCTCCACCATCGGCTGGGGCGGCAACCTGGGCGACCTGGTGCTGTCGGGGCAGAAGAACGCATCGCTGTTCACCTGCATCTCGGTGTCGGGCAACACCGTGTTCCTGTCGGGCGACGAGGCCCAGCAATACCAGGTGGGCACCGGCGGCGCGGTGCGCATCAACAGCGTGAGCACGGCCAGCGGCAACGTCTACGGCTCGTCGGCGGTGAAGGCGGCCATGCAGCAGCTTGCGCAGCAGCCGCGCGGCCACACGCTGGAGAACGAATACAACAAGGTCACCGCGCGCGCGACCAGCGCCGAGGGCAAGATCACCAGCGCCATCATGGCGGACGACCTGAACGCCACCTTTTCTGGCAACGACTACCTGGCCAACCAGCTCAAGATGGTCGCGCGCCTGATTCGCGGGCGCGCCTCGCTGGGCGTCAAGCGCCAGGTGTTCTTCGTGTCGATGGGCGGCTTCGACCTGCACGACGACCTGGACACGAAGCAGGGCGGCCTGATGAAGCGCGTGTCCGACGCCATGGCCGCGTTCCAGCGGCAGATGGAGCTGTTCAAGATCGAGAAAAATGTCACGGCCTTCACCGCCTCGGACTTCGGCCGCACGCTGTCGAGCAACGGCAACGGGTCCGACCACGGCTGGGGCAGCCACCACTTCGTGGTCGGCGGCGCGGTGCAGGGCAAGGCGCTGTACGGCACGGCTCCCCCGGTGAGCGTGGGCAACAGCGCCGCCGACGACGACCAGTGGCACGTGGGCCAGGGCCGGCTGCTGCCGACCACCTCGGTCGACCAGTACGCCGCCACGCTGGCGCGGTGGTTCGGCGTGCCGGACGCGGAGCTCGACGGCATCCTGCCCAACCTGAAGAACTTCAACAACGTGACCGCGCCCAGCGGCCAGACCTACCTGCGCAACATGGGGTTCATGGAATGACATCGATGAGCATCGGCGGCCTGAACGGCATGGACGGCGGCGCCAGCGTCAACTTTGGCGCGGAGCCCGTGGCACCGCGCAGCCTGGTGCGCAGCAACCCGGTGACGCACGTGCGCCCCTTCGGCAACGTGGAGGCCGCCATCGCGGCCATCGAGGCGCTGGACCGCGAGCTGCGCAAGTTCGAGCTTGCCGTGTCCGACAGCCTGCAGGACTACCTGGGCGTGCAGATGGCGCAGATCACCGACACAGCGCTGGCGCGCGGCTGGGAGCCGGTGAGCTTCCTGCAGAAGGACGGCTTTCGCGTGTACCGCTACGAGGCCATGCGCAGCTATTCGCGGCGCAGCAGGAGCCGCTGAACCGGCTTGTGCATTGAAAGGCTGAACGCTCAGGCGTTCGGCTCGCTGGCGGCAAGGGCGCCAAGCACGCCGTGGGCTTCGAGCACGCCGAGCGCGCGCGCCACAGCCACCACGAAACGCGGCTCGCTCCCCAGCTCCCCGAACACCGGCGCGAAGCCGGTGAAGAACGCCACCCGGTCCTGCATGGAAGAAGCCGCACCGGCTTGCGCCAAACGTTGCGCCAGCGCCGAAGCGAGCGGGTCTTGTACCTCGTGCGTGGCGTCGGTCTCGTCCACGCCGCGCAGGTAGTGAATCCACCCGGCTACCGCCAGCGCGAGCCGGTCGATGGGCCGGCCCGCGGCCAGCCGGTCGCGCACCGTGCCTAGCAAACGCTGCGGCAGCTTCTGCGAACCGTCCATGGCGATCTGCTTCGTCTGGTGCTGCAGCGCGGGGTTCGAAAAGCGTTGCAGCAGCCGCGCGCGGTAGGCGTCCAGGTCCAGGCTTTCCATGGCCGGCAGCGTGGGCGCGATTTCTTCGCGCATCAGCGCATCGATGAACGCGTGCAGCGCGGGCTCGGCCATGGCGCGGTCCACCGTGCGAAAGCCCGCCATCGCGCCCAGGTAGGCCAGCGCCGAATGCGCGCCGTTCACCATGCGCAGCTTGAGCTTTTCATAGGGCTGCGCATGCGCGACGAAGCGCGCGCCGCCCGCGGTCCAGTCGGGCCGGCCGTTGGCAAAGCTGTCTTCCACCACCCATTCGAGAAAGGGTTCGCCGATCACCGGCCACGCGTCGTCCACGCCCAGGCGCTCCGAGATGCGCGTGCGGTCGGCGTCGGTGGTGCGCGGCACGATGCGGTCGACCATCGAATTCGGGAAGGTGCAGTGCGCGGCGATCCAGTCGCGCAACCCGGCGTCCACCGCCTGCGCGAACGCCAGCACGATGCCGCGCGTCGTGTCGCCGTTGGCGGGCAGGTTGTCGCACGACAGCACGGTGAGCGGCGCCAGCCCGCGCGCGCGGCGCAGGGCCAGCGCATGCACGACGAAGCCGGGCATGGTGCGCGGCGCTTCGGGGTGGGCCAGGTCGTGAAGGATGTCGGGTGCGTCCAGCCGCAGCGCGCCGGTGGCCGGGTCGTGGTGGTAGCCCTTCTCGGTGATCGTGAGGCTCACGATGCGCGTGTCGGGGTGCGCGATGCGCGCCAGCACGGCATGCGGATCTTCGGGCGCGACCAGCACGTCGAGCAGGTTGCCGACCACCTGCAGCGCCTCGCGCGGGCTGCCGTCGTCGGCCGCGTCGCGCAGTGCGAGGGTGTAGAGGCCGGCCTGCGGGCGCAGCGCATCGCGCGTGTCGGCCGCGCGCAGCGACACGCCCACCGTGCCCCAGCGCAGGTCGCCGCTCGCGTGCAGCGCGGCCTCGTTGACCACCGCGATGTGCGCGCGGTGGAAGGCGCCCACGCCCAGGTGCACGATGCCGGCCTGCAGCGCGTCGCGCCGGTAGCGCGGCCGTTCGACGCCAGCGGGCAGGTGGGCGAGGGTGTCGGGATGAAGGCGCGCCATGTCTTGCACGCTCACCAGTTCCAGAGCGTGCCGTCGTGCTGCAGCCGGTTCACCGGCAGGTAGGCGCGCTGGTACGGGTACTTGGCGGCCAGCTTCTCGTCGATGTCCACGCCATGGCCCGGCGCCTCGCCCGGGTGCAGCATGCCGTTGGCGAAGCTGTAGGCATGCGGGAACACCGCGTCGGTCTCGTCGGTGTGGCGCATGTACTCCTGGATGCCGAAGTTGGGCACCCACAGGTCGAAGTGCAACGCCGCGCCCATGCACGCCGGCGACAGGTCGGTGGCGCCGTGGCAGCCCGTGCGCACCTGGTAGAGCGAGGCCAGGTCGGCAATGCGGCGCAGCTGCGTGATGCCGCCCGCGTGGACGACGGTGGTGCGGATGAAGTCGATCAGCTGGTTCTGGATCAGGTCCTTGCAGTCCCAGATGCTGTTGAAGATCTCGCCCACGGCCAGCGGCGTGGTGGTGTGCTGGCGAATGAGCTTGAAGGCGTCCTGGTTCTCGGCCGGCGTGGCGTCTTCCATCCAGAACAGGTTGAAGGGCTCCAGCGACTTGCCCAGCCGCCCGGCCTCGATGGGCGTCAGCCGGTGGTGCACGTCGTGCAGCAGGTGGATGTCGGGGCCCACGGCGCTGCGCACCGCGTCGAACAGCTTGGGCGTGTGCGCCAGGTACTTGGCGGTCGACCAGTCGTGCTCGCTCGGCAGGTCGGCGTCGGCCGGCTCGTAGAACATGGTGCCGCGGCCCACGCCGTACACCTTCTCCAGGCCCGGCACGCCGCTTTGCGCGCGAATGGCCAGGTAGCCCTCTTCCTTGTAGCGCAGCACCTCGTCCACGGTCTGCTCGATGTCGCGGCCGTTGGCGTGGCCGTACACCATCACGCCGGTGCGGCTCTTGCCGCCCAGCAGCTGGTACAGCGGCATGTTGGCGGCCTTGGCCTTGATGTCCCACAGCGCGGTGTCCACGGCGGCGATGGCGGTCATGGTGACCGGGCCGCGGCGCCAGTAGGCGCCCTTGTACAGGTACTGCCAGATGTCCTCGATCTGGTGCGCGTCGCGCCCGATCAGGCAGGGAATGACGTGCTCGGTGAGGTACGCGGCCACCGACAGCTCGCGCCCGTTGAGCGTGGCGTCGCCGATGCCGGTGAGGCCCTCGTCGGTCTCGATCTTCAGGGTGACGAAGTTGCGGCCCGGGCTGCAGACGATGACGCGGGCATTGGTGATTTTCATGGTGTGTGTCGTTGTGTGGGGGGAGGGTGCGTGGCGCTCGGCTGTGTCAGCCGTGCCAGCCGAGGTGGCCCAGGAAGTCGCGCGTGCGCTCGGCCGTGGGCGCCTCGAAGATCTGCCGGGGCGGCCCTTGTTCAACCACCTTGCCGTGGTCGAACACCACGACCCAGTCGGCCACGCTCTTGGCAAAGGCCATCTCGTGCGTGACCACGACCATGGTCATGCCCTCGTCGGCCAGCTTCTTCATCACGTTGAGCACTTCGCCGATGGTCTCGGGGTCCAGCGCCGAGGTGGGCTCGTCGAACAGCATCACCTCGGGCTCCATGGCCAGCGCGCGCGCGATGGCCACGCGCTGCTGCTGGCCGCCCGAAAGCCCGCTCGGAAAATTCAGCGCCTTGTTGGCCAGGCCCACCTTCTCGAGCAGCTTCATCGCGCGCTCGCGCGCCTGCGCCTCGCTCATGCCCAGCACGGTGACGGGGCCCATGGCCACGTTGTCCAGCGCGTTCTTGTGCGGGAACAGCTCGAAGTTCTGGAACACCATGCCCATGCGCTGGCGCACCTTGCGCGCGGCGCGCTCGTCGGTGGGCAGCGGCACGCCGTCGATCAGCACGCGCCCGCCGTCGATGGCCTCCAGCGCGTTCGTGCAGCGCAGCAGCGTCGACTTGCCCGAGCCCGAGGGCCCGATGAGGCACATCACCTCGCCCTTGTTGACCTGCACCGTCACGCCGTCGAGCGCCACGAAGCTGCCGTACAGCTTGCGCACGTTGTCGTACACCACCACGGGCGCCTGGGCCGCGGACTTGCGTTCGCCGTTCATCATTCCTTGACCTCGAATTTCTTCTGTATCCAGTCGACCATCTTGGCCTGCGGGTAGCCCATGAGCCAGTAGATGACGGCCATGGCCGTGAGCATTTCCAGCACGCGAAAGCTCGACGAGCGAATCTGCAGCGCCACGTGCGCCAGCTCGCCCACCGCGATCACCGACACCAGCGAGGTGTCCTTGAACAGCGACACCCAGGTGCTCGCCAGCACCGGCAGCACGCGCCGCCAGGCCTGCGGGATCACCACCTTGCGCATGGCCTGCCAGCGGCTCATGCCGACCGCGATGGCCGCTTCCATCTGGCCCTTGCGAATGGAGTTGATGCCCGCGCGAAAGGTCTCCGCGTTGTAGGCCGCCACGTTCAGGCACAGCGCCACCAGCCCGGTGGTGAAGGCCGAGAACTCGATGTGCATCAGCACCGGCATCACGTAGAAGGCCCAGTACACGACCAAAATGAGCGGCAGGTTGCGAAAGAACTCCACGAACACCTGGCTCGCGCCAGCCAGCACCTTGCTGTTCGACAGCCGCATCAGCGCCAGCACGATGCCCGCGGGCACCGCCACCAGCATGGTCAGCACGGTGAGCAGCACCGTCAGCCCGGCGCCGTGCAGCAGGTCGTAGCGGTGCACCCAGACAATGTTCCAGTCGAGGTTCATCACGACCTCCCCAGGTGCGCAACGCGCTTGTACAGCGCATCGATCAGCCGTGTTCCGGGGAACAAAATGATGAAGTAGATGGCCATCACCACCGTGAACACCTCGATGGGGCGGTAGCTCTGGCCCGCGATGGTCTCCGCGCGCTTCATGAGCTCGGGCACGGCAATCACCGTGGCGATGGCCGTGTCCTTGATGGTGATCGACAGCACCGAGCCAAAGGCCGGCAGCATGCGCACCAGCGCCTGCGGCAGCACCACCTTGCGCACGATCTGCACGCGCGACATGCCGAGTGCCAGCGCCGCGCGGATCTGCCCGGGCCTGATCGACTCGATGCCCGCGCGCACGATCTCCGCCACGTAGGCGGCAATGTGCAGCGTGAGCGCCATCAGAGCGGCCCAGAACGGATGAAAGCTGATGCCCGTGAGGATGGGCACCGCGAAATAGAACCACACCAGGATCACCAGCACCGGAATGGCCCGCTGGGTGTCGATGTAGAACACGATGGGTATGCGCAGCCAGGCCGCGCCGTAGACGCGGCCCAGGCCCAGCGCGGTGCCGAGCACCAGCGCGCCGACGGCGGTGAGCACCGACAGCAGCAGCGTGACGCCCAGCCCGCCGAGCAGGTACTGCCAGCTGTCGAGCAGGGGAGAAAAGTCGAGATCCATGAAGTCGAATGGCTGCGGCCGGGGCCGCAGGTCACATCGCGTTGATGATGCGGGCCTCGTCCGCGTCCAGCTTGGGCTTCATCTGGTCGTTCACGGCCTTCAGCCAGTTCAGGTACTCGGGCTGGTTCTTGTCGATGGCCAGGCCGATGGGCGTGGCCATCTCGGCGGAGTCCTGGCAGTTGTTGCCTTCGGGCAGCGCCTTCAGGCCCTTCACCTTGCGGTTCAGCGCCTGCCATGGCACGCGGTTGATGGGCGTGATGTCGGCGCGCTTGGCCATGATTTCTTCCACCGGCGCCGCGGTGCCGGCGGTGGACACGCCGCGCAGCTTGGCGTTGGGGAAGCGCTTCTTCACCCAGTTCTCTTCGCCGCCGCCGGTGAAGTAGGCCACCGTGATGTTCGGGTTGTTGAACTCGTCGATCGACTTGGCGTTGGCCACCTTCGGGTTGTCGGCGCGGCCGAACACGCACAGCGCGGTGCGCGAGTACGTCACGAAGTCGACCACCTTCAGCCGCTCGGGCGTGACCGACAGCGGCGAGATCGTCATGTCGGCCTGGTTCGACGCCAGCACCGGCACCTTGGTCTCGTGCGACACGGGCACGGCCTGCAGCTTCACGCCGAGCTGCCTGGCCACTTCGTTGGCCAGCAGCCAGGCCGGGCCGGCCCAGGCGTCGCCCGAACCGGTGGTGTTCTCGACCAGCCACGGCGGGTTCGACAGCACGGCCGCGCGCAGCACGCCCGACTTCTTGATGGCGTCGATGCGCGCGCTGGTGCCGGGCGCCGGCAGGGGCACGGTCTGCGCGGCGGCCTGGCCGACGAACGCCGCGGCCAGCAAGGCGGCGAGCAGGGTCTTCGTAGTCGTCATCTTCAGTCTCCAGTTCTAGGTATCACCCGGATCGGGCGGAGGGAAAACACAAGGAAAAAAAGCGGGCGGAGCGCGGGGTGCGGCAGGGGCGCAAAGGGCTCGGGGTGGCGACAGCGCCCCAAGGCTCAGCGCCAGGCCTGCGCGAACTCGGCGATCACGCGGTCGATGTGCGCGCGCATCGCGGCGCGGGCCTCGGCGGGGTTGCGCTCGAGCAGCGCGTTGAACACGCGCTGGTGGTCGTCCTGCGAGGCGCGGCGCAGCTCGGGCGTGTGAAAGTGCGCCTCCATCTGCGACCAGATCGGCGCGCGCGTGTGGTCCCACAGGCCGGTCACCATCTGCAGCAGCACGCTGTTGCCGGTCGACTCGGCAATGCGCAGGTGAAAGAGCCGGTCGGCCGCCTCGTTGGCCGCCTTGTCCTGCATGTGCTCGCGCATCGCGGCCAGCGCGGCGTAGATGCGGTCGATGTCGCTGTCCTTGCGGTTTTCCGCGGCCACCGAGGCGATCTCGCCCTCGATCAGGCTGCGCGCGCGCAGCAGCTCGAACGGGCCCGGGCCGGGCGACAGCGTGTAGGCGGAGGCGGGTGCCGCGGCCGTGCCGGTGGCCGGCGCGCTGATGTAGATGCCCGAGCCGCCGCGCACCTCGACCGCGCCCTGGATCTCCAGGACGATGATGGCCTCGCGCACCAGCGTGCGGCTCACGTTGAAGCGCTCGGCCAGCGCGCGCTCCGACGGCAGGCGGTCGCCCACCTTGAATTCGCCGCCGGCGATCAGCTCCGCGATGCGGGCCGCGAGCTTCTGGTACGAGCGGTCGGATTCCAGCTCGACAGGGGAAGCGGTGGGGGTTTCAGTGAGCGTTGCCATGATTTGGTGAGCCAGTTTAAAAGTGGTTCACCAATTTGTGGCTTCTGGTTTACCAGTAGGGCCAAGGCAGCACACGCAAGCGCGCAGGCTCGCGCCGCGACGGCTGGCGCGTCGCTGCGATCAGAAGGAAAAGTGGGGGAGAAAAGAAGCGCCAGCCTCGCGTTGCAGCTGAGGCCTGCGGCGCTGCGCTGCGCTACAGCGTCTGGGCCAGGATGCGATCGAGCTTGTCGATGTCGATCGGCTTTTGCAGGTGGTGGTCGAACAGGCCCGCGGCCGACTGGCCACCGGCGTCCTGCTGCGAGAAGCCCGAGATGGCCACCAGCAATTTCGGCGTGCCCGGCGAGGTGCTCGCGCGCAGCTGCCGCGCGACTTCGGTGCCGGGCAGGTCGGGCAGCGTGAGGTCGATCAGGGCGGCGTCGAAGCTTTCGTTGGCCGCTGCTTCCAGTGCCTGGCGGGCCGTGTAGGTGCAGCGCGCCGTATGGTCCTGCAGCGTCAGCAGTTCCTGCAACAGGTCGGCCGCCGCTTCGTTGTCGTCGACGATCAGCACATTCACGGAGAGCTCTCTTTCAAGTAAGTCGAATGGAGCAGTATCGCGGCGCCGCGCGGGCGCCGCGGTAGGAGCATGCCTACGTTTGCGTGCCTTCTTTCTCTTTGTCGCTGCCTGGCACTTCGGTGGCGTCCGTCGCGTCCAGCGGCAGGTCGACCACGAAGCGCGAGCCTTCGCCCGGCGCGCTCTGCACGCCGATGCGCCCGCCGTGCAGGCTCACGATCTTGCGCGTGATGTACAGCCCCAGCCCCAGGCCGGCCGCATGCTTGTGGCTGTCGGCGGTGCGCTCGAACTGCTCGAAGATGCGGCCCTGGTCTTCGGGCGCGATGCCGATGCCCTGGTCGCGCACGGCCACCTGCGCCATGCCGCCGCTTTCGCCGGTCTTGTCGGTTCCGTCGGTCTGGCGCACCACCATCTCCACCGGCTTGCCGCCGCCATAGCGCAGCGCGTTGGTCAGCAGGTTGGTCAGCACCTGCTCGATGCGGAACTCGTCCCACACGCCGCGCAGCTCGGCCGGCGCGTGCAGCGTGATGACCGAGCCCGCGGCCTCGGCCTGCTGGTGCAGGTTCTCGACCACTGCGCGCGACAGCGCGGCCAGGTCCACCGGCTTGGTCTGTATCGACAACGCGTCGCGGCGCATGCGCGTCACGTCGAGCATGTCGTCGATGAGGCGCACCATGTTGCGAATCTGCCGCTGGTCGCGCTCGATCATGGCGGGCAGCCGCTCGGGCGCAAAGCTCGCGAGGTTGCCCTTGGACAGGTGCAGCTGGCGCAGCTGCGCTTCCAGGTACAGCGTGTTCAGCGGCGTGCGCAGCTCGTGCGACACCATCGACATGAAGTCGTCGCGCATGCGCACCGCGCGCTCCAGCTCGCCCTGCGTGTGCTGCAGCTGCTGCACCAGTTCTTCCTGCTTGCGGTGCGCGGCGGCCAGCGACTCCATCTCGTGGCGCAGCGCCTTGCGGTGGCGGTACAGGTCGACGAACACGTTCACCTTGCTGACCACCGCGTGCGGGTCCAGCGGCTTGTGCAGGAAGTCGACCGCGCCGCTCTCGTAGCCCTGGAAGGCGTAGTTCAGCTCGCGGCCCGCGGCGCTCACGAAGATGATGGGAATGTGGCGCGTGCGCTCGGTGCCGCGCATCAGCTCGGCCAGCTCGAAGCCGTTCATGCCCGGCATCTGCACGTCGACGATGGCCAGCGCGAACTCGTGCTCCAGCAGCAGCGCCAGCGCCGCCTCGGCGGAGGCCGCGCGGTACACCACGCGGCCCGGCGCCCGAATGAGCGCCTCCAGCGCCAGCAGGTTTTCCGGCAGGTCATCGACGATCAGCAGCTTGCTTTCGATGTCAATGTTCATTGGGCGGTCTCCAGTTGGAGCAGCAGCTCGCGCAGTTCGCGCAAGGGGAGCACGTAGTCGGGAGCGTGGCGCGCGATGGCGGCTTGGGGCATGGTGGGAATCTGTGCTTCTGTCGGTTCCTGGACGGCGGTGAGCCCGCCGGCCAGGTGAATGCGGTGGAGGCCTTCGGCGCCGTCGTAGTTCGCGCCGGTCAGCAGGAAGCCCGCGAGCGCGGGGCCGTAGGCATCGGCGGCCGAGCCCATCAGCACGTCGATCGACGGGCGCGAGAACAGCACCGGCGGTTCGCAGCTGAGCGAAAAGGTGCGCTCGCGCTCGATGGACAGGTGGTAGCCCGGCGGCGCGAAGTACAGGCTGCCGCCGGCCAGCGGCATCTTGTCGGCCGCCTCGCGCACCGCGATGGGCAGGCGCTGCGCGAAGATCTCCGCCAGGTGGCTCTCGTGGTCCTCGGGCAGGTGCAGCACCACCGCCATGGGCAGCCGCCAGGTGGCGGGCAACTCGTGCAGCAGCGTGTACAGCGCGTCGATGCCGCCGGCCGAGGCGCCCAGCACCACCGCGTCCACGCGCTTCTGGATGGACGAACGCAAGCGTTTCCTCATGCCAGCTTGCGGTAGATGCGCTCAGCGCGCGCATGCGTGTCGAAGCGGTCGGAGTAGCCCGAGAAGTCGATGCTTTCCTTCGAGCCCAGCCCGAGAAAGCCGCGGTGCGACAGCGACTCGTGGAACAGCCCGAGCGCGCGGTCCTGCAGCTGCCGGTTGAAGTAGATGAGCACGTTGCGGCACGACACCAGCTGCGTTTCCGCGAACACGCTGTCGGTGGCCAGGCTGTGGTCGGCAAAGATCACGTCGGCGCACAGCGAGGGGTCGAAGCGCGCCGCGTCGTAGGCGGCGGTGTAGTAGTCGGAGAACGAGCTGCGCCCGCCCGCGCGCTGGTAGTTGGTGGTGTAGCCGCGAATCGCCTCCAGCGGAAAGATGCCCTGGCGAGCTTTCTCGAGCGAGGCGGGGTTGATGTCGGTGGCGTAGATCTGCGTGCGCGCGAGCAGGCCTTCTTCGCGCAGCAGGATGGCCAGCGAGAACACCTCTTCGCCGGTGCTGCAGCCGGCCACCCACACCTTCACCGACGGGTAGGTGTGCAGGATGGGCACCACGTGCTGGCGCAGCGCCAGGAAGTAGGACGGGTCGCGGAACATCTCGCTCACCGGAATCGTCAGGAACTGCAGCAGCCGCCCGAACAGCGCGGGGTCGCGCAGCACCTTGTCCTGCAGCGCCGAGATGCTGGGCAGCCCGAGCTGGTCGAGCGCGTGCAGCACGCGGCGCTTCTGCGAGGCCACGGTGTAGTTGCGGAAGTCGTAGCTGTACTTGAGGTAGATGGCCTCCATCAGCAGGCGCAGCTCGATCTCGGTGTCGCTCAGCGGGTGCGGCGGCGTGGGGGGCAGGCCGGACGAGGACACGGGGGAGATCGGCGCGGGCAGGGGCGGTCGGGTGACGGGCGGTGGTGTCATAGGCGCTCCATCTTCGGCATCCACACGCGCAGCATCGAGAACAGGCGCTCCAGGTCCACCGGCTTGGCCAGGTAGTCGTTGGCGCCGGCGGCCAGGCACTGCTCGCGGTCGTCCTTGGTGGCCTTGGCGGTGATGGCGATCACCGGCATCTTCTCGAAGCGCGGGTTGGCGCGCAGGCGGCGCGTGGCCTCCAGGCCGTCCATCTCCGGCATCATCACGTCCATCAGCACCAGGTCGATGTCGCTCACCTGGTCGAGCTTTTCGAGCGCCTCGCGGCCGTTGCGGCCGATCTCGACCATGGCGCCACGCGCTTCCAGCGCGCTGGTCAGCGCGAAGATGTTGCGCACGTCGTCGTCCACCAGCAGGATGGTGCGGCCCTCGAAGATGCGGTCGCGCCCGCGCGCCGTCTTCAGCATGCCCTGGCGCTCGGTCGACAGCTCGGCCTCCACCTTGTGCAGGAACAGCGTCACCTCGTCGAGCAGCCGCTCGGGCGAACGCGCGCCCTTGATGATGATGGAGCGCGAATAGCGCTGCAGCTCGGTTTCCTCGTCGCGCGTGAGGTTGCGCCCGGTGTACACGATGACCGGCGGGAACGACACGATCTCTTCCGCCGCCATGGCCTTGAGCAGCTCGCTGCCCTGCATGTCGGGCAGCTTCAGGTCGGTGATCATGCAGTCGAACACGCGGGTGCGCAGCAGCTCCAGCGCCTCTTCGCCGGAGCCCACCGCCACGATCTCGATGTCGTCGTCGCCGATGAGGCGGATCACGCTCTCGCGCTGCAGCTCGTCGTCTTCCACCAGCAGCACCACCTTCACCTTCTGCGTGAGCTTTTCTTCCAGCCGGCCGAACACCTTCATGAGCTCGTCGCGGGTGGCGGGCTTCAGCGCGTAGCCGATGGCGCCCATCTGCAGCGCCGCGCCCTGCGCGTTCTCGGCGGCCGACACCACATGGATGGGAATGTGTCGCGTGTGCGGCGAATCTTTCAGGCGCTGCAGCACGTCCAGCCCGGTGCTGTCGGGCAGGCGCATGTCCAGCAGGATGGCGTCGGGCAGGAACTGCGTGGCCAGCTCGAAGCCGTCGGCCGCGCCGTGCGCCACCAGGCAGCGGTAGCCCAGCTCGTGCGCCAGGTCGTAGAGGATGTGCGCGAACTGCGGTTCGTCCTCGATGACCAGCACGCGGCGCACCTGGTCGCGCGGAATGGTGCGGTCGTCGGCGAACTGCGGGGCGGGCACCGGGGAGGGCGCCTGCGGTGCCAGCGGGGCGGTGGGCACGGCCTTGGGCGTGTAGACGACGGAGTGCGCGGCCGGTGCAAACGAATTCGATGACGAAGGAAAGTTCGATGTAGACGAAGCCGCCCCCGAAGCCTGCGGCGCCTTCGCCGGCAGCTGCAGGATGAAGGTGCTGCCCTGGCCCGGCGTGCTCTGCACCGTCAGCGTGCCGCCCAGCAGCTGCGTGAGGTCGCGCGAAATCGACAGCCCCAGCCCGGTGCCGCCGTAGCGCCGGCTGGTGGTGCCGTCGGCCTGGCGGAAGGCCTCGAAGATCAGCTCGTGCTGCTTGGCGTCGATGCCGATGCCCGAGTCGGACACCGCGAAGGCCGCGCCGCCGTCCGCGGTCGGCGAAACCACCACGGCCACTTCGCCGCGGTCGGTGAACTTCAGCGCGTTCGACAGCAGGTTCTTCAGGATCTGCTCCACGCGCTGGCGGTCGGTGACCAGCGTGGCCGGCGCGTCGGCCCCGATCTCGAGGCGGAAGCTCAGGTTCTTCTGCATCGCCAGCGGGCTGAAGGTGCTCTCCAGGCTCTGCGCCAGCTTGGCGAGCGACATGTCTTCGGTCACCACCTCCAGCTTGCCGGCCTCGACCTTGGCAATGTCCAGGATGTCGTTGATCAGCACCAGCAGGTCGTTGCCCGACGAGTAGATGGAGTCCGCGAACTTCACCTGTTCGGGAGAGAGGTTGCCCTGCGGGTTGTCGCCCAGCAGCTTGGCCAGGATGAGCGCGCTGTTCAGCGGCGTGCGCAGCTCGTGCGACATGTTCGCCAGGAACTCCGACTTGTAGCGGCTGGCGCGCTGCAGCTCGTCGGCGCGGTCTTCGAGGTCGCGCTGCACGCGGCGCAGGGCGGTGTTGCGCTGGTCGAGTGCCTCGGTGCGCTCCGACAGTTGGCTGTTGGTCTGCTCCAGCTCGGCCTGCTGGTTCTCCAGCATGGCCTGCGAGGCGCGCAGGGCGCGCGACTGCTCCTCGAGCTCTTCGTTGGCGGTGCGCAGTTCTTCCTGCTGCACCTGCAGTTCTTCGTTCAGCTGCTGGGTTTCGGCCAGCACGTCCTGCAGCTGCTCGCGGTAGCGCGCGGCCGCCAGCGAGGTGCCGATGTCGTCGGCCACCACGTCCAGCAGCTGGTTGCCGCGTTCGTCCAGCGGGCCCGGCAGGCCGAGCTCGACCACGCCGTTGGCCATGCCGCCGTCGGTCACCGGCAGCAGCAGCACCGCCTTGGGCGACATCTGGCCCAGGCCGGAGTTGACTTTCAGGTAGTCGGCGTCGACCGGGTCGATCAGCATGCGGCGGCGCTCGGCCGCGGCCTGGCCGATCAGGCTCTCGGTGGGGGAGAACACCTGCGGCGTGGCTTCCGCCGCGCTGGAGAAGCCGTAGCTCGCCGCCCGGCGCAGCGGGCCGTGCCGCTCGCGCACATAGATGGCGCCGACCGCCGTGCCCAGGTAGCGCGAGAAGAACGCCAGTATCTTGCGGCCCATGTCGGGCGCGCTCAGCTCGCCCACCAGTTCGCCCACCAGCTCGGTCTGCGCGCTGCGCAGCCAGGCTTCGTGCGCCAGCCGTTCGGCATGGGCGGCCTGCTCCTTCAGCACCACGTCGTAGCTGTCGGACAGCCGCATCAGCTGGCGCCGCCCGAAGTACGCCACCAGCCCGGTGAAGCCGACCGTGAACAGCAGGAACAGCCCCACGGTCCACCACGCGGTGCGGTTGGCGTCGTTGTTGCGCTGGAAGCGCAGCGTTTGCTCGGTGTCCATGAGCGCGTTGAATTCGGTGCGCATGTCGTCGGTCAGCCGCTTGCCGCGGCCCAGCCGCACCTGCGCCTGGGCGTCTTCGCCGGCGCGGCGCGCGGCGATGAGGCTGCGGGCAAATTCCTGCCAGGTCGCCTGGATGCCCGCGATGCGGTCGACGCGCTCCACCTGCTGGCGGTTGTCGGCCACCAGCGCGCGCAACGCCGCGGTGTCGCCCTTCATGCGGGGCAGGGCGCTCTGGTAGGGCTCCAGGAAGCTTTCGTCGCCGGTGATCAGGAAGCCGCGCATGCCGGTTTCCATGTCGATGCTCTGGCGCTGCAGCTCGCTGGCCGCGCGGGTGACGCGGTCGGTGTGCTCGACCCAGCCGATGGTGTTGAGCAGGAACAGGATCAGCCCGACGAACACCACGGCGCCGAAGACGCCGCCGATCAGGGGCAGCTTGATGTTGCGGCTCAGCAGGCGTTCAAAGTCTTCGGGGTCGATCGCAGTGGGTGTATTCATCGGACGCATTTGTAAGCAAAACTTGTCAAGTTTTGCCGAAAAACGCCGGTCGCCCTGTCGGAGAAGGCCCCGACAGGGCAAGAAACAGGGGTACTGCCCTTCGGCAGGGCTGGCTATACTGTAAATCCATACAGTCCACGCCAGAAATGGCCCGCAATGGGTACTGCCTTTTCCAACCCGCCCGCGGCGCCCGTTGCCGTGACGCACGTCGTTTCCGTCAAGGCGCTGTGCGCCTTCGGCGCGAAGGCGGGCGACCTCGACCTGCGCTTCGTGCCCGCGCCCAGCGCGCAGGAGGGCATGGCCGGCCACGCGCTGGTGCAGCACCGGCGCGGCGACGGCTACGAAAGCGAGGTGGCGCTGGACACCACCTGCGGCACGCTGCGGGTGCGCGGCCGGGCCGACGGCTACGAGCTGCGC
Source organism: Variovorax sp. J22G73 (assembly GCF_030317035.1). Classification (GTDB taxonomy): domain Bacteria; phylum Pseudomonadota; class Gammaproteobacteria; order Burkholderiales; family Burkholderiaceae_C; genus Variovorax. The sequence goes on along the minus strand of NZ_JASZYK010000002.1, from coordinate 224,880 downwards.
CGGGGCAGGGGGGGCGAGGTGGCCGAGGCCCGCGTCGAAGAAATCAAGACCTTCCGCGGCGACTTCGACGCCATCCGCGGCAACCACCGCGCACTGCACTGGGCCCAGGCCCGCAGCTACGGCTGGATGCTGTGCGAGCTGGACGGCCACACCGCCATGACCGTGGCGCTGGTCTACCTCGACCTGGCCACCGGCGACGAAACCGTGCTCGAAGAGCACCACACCCGCGACGCCCTGCGCGAACACTTCGAGGCGCTGTGCGCGCGCTACAGCGCCTGGGCCGCGAGCGAGGCCGGCCACCGCGCCGCGCTCGACCAGACCCTGGCGCAGCTCGAATTCCCCTACCGCAGCTTTCGCGCCGGCCAGCGCGAACTGGCCGAGGCCGTGTACCGCGCCGGCGTGGGCGGGCGCTGCCTCATGACGCAGGCGCCCACGGGCATCGGCAAGACGCTGGCCACGCTGTTTCCGCTGCTGAAGGCGCGCGCGGCGCAGAAGATCGACAAGGTCTTCTTCCTCACCGCCAAGACCTCGGGCCGCCCGGTGGCGCTCGATGCCCTGCGCGTGCTCGACAAGGGGCAGGGCGCCGGCCGCCTGCGCGTGCTGGAGCTCGCGGCGCGCGAGAAGGTGTGCGAGTACCCCGACCGCGCCTGCCACGGCGACGCCTGCCCGCTGGCGCGCGGCTTCTACGACCGCCTGCCCGCCGCGCGCGAGCAGGCCGCGCAGGTGGCCTGGCTCGACCGGCAGGCGCTGCGCGACATCGCCCTGGTGCACGAGGTGTGCCCCTATTTCCTCGCGCAGGAAATGACGCACTGGGCCGACGCCATCGTGGGCGACTACAACTATTACTTCGACAGCAGCGCCTTCCTGTACGCCACCATGCGCGACGCCGACTGGCGCGTGGCCGTGCTGGTCGACGAGGCGCACAACCTGCTGGAGCGCGCGCGCGGCATGTACACCGCGTCGCTCGAAGGCGCCGCGCTCGAAGAGGCGCACCGCGCGGCGCCTTCGGTGCTGCGCGGCCCGCTGGCGCGCCTGTTCCGCGAGTGGGACACGGTGCAGCAGTCGCAGCAGGCCGACTACGAAACCGGCGACGAGATCCCCGAGCGCTTCCTGCGCACCCTGCAGGCCGCCAACACCGCCATGGCCGAGTACTTCGCGGCCACGCCCGATGCCTCGCAGGGCCCGCTGCAGCGGTTTTTCTTCGACGCGCTGCACTTCGCCCGGCTGGCCGAGGCCTTCGGCGACCACTCTGTGTTCGAGCGCACGCTGGGCGCCACCCAGCAGGAGCGCACGCTGGCCCTGCGCAACCTGGTGCCCGCGCCTTTCCTGGCCGCGCGCTTCGGCGATGCGGCGTCGGTCACCTGCTTCTCGGGAACCTTGTCGCCGTTCGCGTTCTACCGCGACGCGCTCGGCCTGCCCGAGAACACCGTGCTGCTGGACGTGGCCTCGCCCTTCACCGCGCAGCAGCTGCGCGTGGAGGTGGCCATGCACGTGTCCACGCGCTTCAGGGACCGCGCGGGCTCGCTGCGCAACGTGGCGGACATCATCGGCGCGCAGTTCGAGCGCATGCCGGGCAACTACCTGGCCTTTTTCAGCAGCTTCGACTACCTGGAAAAAGCCTGCGCCGCGTTCTCGCTGCGGCACCCCGGCGTGCCCGTGTGGACGCAGACGCGCGGCATGCGCGAGGCCGACCGCCACGGCTTCATCGCGCGTTTCGAGGAGGGCGGGCAGGGCATCGGCTTCGCGGTGCTGGGCGGCGCGTTCGGCGAGGGCATCGACCTGCCGGGCAGCCGGCTCATCGGCGCCTTCGTGGCCAGCCTGGGGCTGCCGCAGTACAACGAGCTGAACGAGATCACGCGCGAGCGCATGCAGACGCGCTTCGGCAAGGGCTACGAGTACACCTATCTCTACCCGGGCTTGCAGAAGGTGGTGCAGGCGGCGGGCCGTGTGATTCGCACCGAGGAAGACCGCGGCGTGCTGCACCTGCTGGACGACCGCTTCGCGCGCGCCGAAATCCGCGAGCTGCTGCCGCGCTGGTGGCATGTGCAGCTGGCGGGCGCCGGGCAGCATGGCGCGAATGAAGGGCTGGGCAACGGTGCGAGCGAAGGAGTGGGCAAAGGAGTGGGCAAAGGAGTGGGCAAGGGAGTGGGCAAAGGAGTGGGCAAGGGAGTGAGCGATGCGCGCCGCTAGACGCCTGGAGCACGCCGGCCAGCCCGACCTGTTCGGCCAGGCGCCGGTCGCGGCCATCGAAGGGCTGCGCTACGAAAACGGCTTTCTCTCGCGCGACGAAGAGGCCGGGCTGCTGCGCCTGGTGCAGGGCTGGCCGCTGAAGGAGATGCGCTACAAGGAATACACGGCGCGCCGGCGCGGCATCGGCTTTGGCGGCAGCTACGACTTCGACACCAACCGCCTCAAGCCGGGCGCGCCGATGCCCGCCGAGCTGCACCCGCTGCGCGACAAGGCGGCCGCGTGGGCCGGCATCGCGCCCGAAGACCTCACGCACGCGCTCATCGCCGAGTACCGGCCCGGCACGCCGCTGGGCTGGCACCGCGACGTGCCGGACTTCGAGGACATCGTCGGCGTCTCGCTGCACGGCGATGCGGTGATGCAGTTCAGGCCGTACGTGCCGGGTGCGGCGGCATCGGGGCCGGCCACGCTCGAGTTCCTGATCGAGCCGCGCTCGGTGTACGTGCTGCGCGGGCCGGCGCGGTGGGCTTGGCAGCACGCCATCGCGCCGACGGAGGGCTTGCGATACTCGATCACCCTGCGTACCCGGAGACGACCCAGCCCATGAACCGCGCGACCTTTCTCAGGCTCCTCGAAAAGAAGCTGTTCCCCGTGCTCAAGGCCGAAGGCTTCGAGGGCACCGGCCAGACGCTGCGCCGCATCGACGGCCCGGTGGTCCATGTGTTCAATGTGCAGGGGGCCAGCGGCGCGAGAGGAGGAGGGGCTTGCTACCTGAACCTCGGCGCGCACCTGGCCTTTTTGCCGACCGAGGGCGGCGGGCAGGTCGCGCCGCGGGACATCGAGGAAGCGCACTGCGTGTTCCGCGACCGCATGCACCCGCCGCCGGGCGAAGCCTTCGGCTGGGCCTATGGCGCGTCGAAGGAAGAGGCGGAGGAAAGCGTCGAGTTCATCGTGAGCGAATGGAGCGGCCCGGGCCGCGCCTTCTTTGCCCGGCATGGCAGCTACCCGCAAAGCTTCGAGCAGCTGCTTCGCGAGACCGACCCGAACGGCATCCACGCGCGCACCGCGCTGCACCTGGCCCGCATTGCCGCGCACCTGGGCGACCGCGAGCGGGCGCAGGCGCTGGTCGATGCGGGGCTGGCGCGAGCGCCCGAGCGCGCGACCTCGCTGAAGGCGGACCTCGCGCAGGTGCTGGCGAGCGCCTAGCTTTCCGCGCGCCGGCTCTGCGGCCGGTTCTGCGGCCGTTTTCGCGAGCGTTCCACGGCGGGTGCCGCGACGATCGGCCGACACCGCCTCCGGCAACCCGCGCGGCGGCTCGGCTCCTACAAGCCACGACGCTGCTTGCCGACGAGCCCACCCCCATAGCCTGCCTAACGTCAGGCCATGTTCGATCCCGTTCCCGCCGATGTCCTCACCCCCCTGGCGCTTCGGCACGGCCGCGGCCTGTCGTTGGGCCACCTCGTTGAAGCGGGCATCGACGTGCTGCCGCGACCGGGCTCGGGCCACACGCTCGCGCGCTGGCGGGTGCTGGCGGCCGTGGCCGCGCACGACCTGTCGCTGGTCAAGCTCTTCGAGGGCCACACGGACGCGCTCGCCATCCTGGCCGAACTCGGTGGCGCACCGGCGACGCCGCCTGGCGCGCGCTGGGGCACGTGGTGCGCCGAGCCGCCGGACGCGAAAGTGGTGTTCCGGCCGGCCGACGCAGACGGCAAAAACGACAGCAACGGCGCAGGGCTGACCCTTCGCATGCACGGCACCAAAGCCTGGTGCTCCGGCGCGGCCAGCGTGACGCACGCGGTGGTCAGCGGCTGGAACACGGCCGGCGAACCGTGCCTGGCGGCCGTGTCCATGACCCAGCCCGGCGTGTGCGTCACCGGCGAGGGCTGGCATGCCGTCGGCATGGCCGCGAGCGCGAGCGTCGACGTGAGCTTCGACGGCGCGCGCGCGATGCAGATCGGCCAGCCCGGCGACTACGTGCGCCGGCCCGGCTTCTGGCAGGGCGGCGCGGGCATTGCAGCGTGCTGGTTCGGCGGCGCGCTGGGCATCGCGCGCCAGGTGCGCAAGGGCACGGGCCCGAAGGCCGACGCGCACCGGCTCGCGCACCTGGGCGCCATCGAGGTGGCGCTGGGCGGCGCCGCCGCGTTGCTGCGCGAAACCGCCGACTGGATCGACCGCCACCCGCAAGACAACGCCCAGCGCGTCGCGATGCGCGCGCGCCTGGCCGTCGAGCAGGCCGCTACCGAGGTGATGCGGCACGCCGGCCGCGCGGTCGGTGCCGGCCCGCTGTGCCGCGACCCGCAGTTCGCGCAGGCCATGGCCGACCTGCCCGTGTTCCTGCGCCAGAGCCACGCCGAGCGCGACCTCGCGGCGCTCGGCCAGCTGGCCACCCAGACATCTGAAGAGGAGACCGCGTCATGGACCCTGTAGAGCGCCGCGCCATCCGGGGCGAAGGCACCACCGAAGCCGAATGGCACCGCTGGCCGGGCCTGGCCGAGTTGCCGCACATCGACCTGCGCGCGCTGGTGCCCGAGGGCTCGCGCGCGGTGGTCGTCGCGCCGCACCCCGACGACGAGGTGCTCTCGGTGGGCGGCCTGCTGGCGCAACTGGCCGACAGCGGCACGCCGGTCGAGGTGATCGCAGTGACCGACGGCACCGCCAGCCACAGCGGCTCGACCGAATGGTCGGCCGAGCGGCTGGCGCAGGCCCGTCCGCGAGAAAGCCTGCGCGCCTTGCGCCGGCTGGGCCTGTCCATCGCGCCGGCGCGGCTCGGCCTGCCCGACGGCGGCCTCAAGGACATGCGCGCCTTGCTCGCGGCGCAGCTGGTGTCGCTGCTGCGCCCGGGCGACGTGGTCTTTACCACCTGGCGGCAAGACGGCCACCCCGACCACGAGGTCACCGGCGAGGCCTGCGCGCTGGCCGCGGCCAGCGCCGGCGCGCGGCTGGTCGAGGTGCCGGTGTGGGGCTGGCACTGGTCCCGCCCCGGCGACAGCCGCATGCCGTGGAAGAACGCCTTTCGCCTGCCGCTGAGCGCCGAGGCCGTGCGCCGCAAGCGCGCCGCCGTGCAGGCCTTTACCAGCCAGTTGCGGCGCGATGCGTCCACCGGCTCCGGCCCGGTGCTGCGGGCCACCACCGTCGAGCGCGCGGCGCGGCCTTACGAAGTGGTGTTCCTGTGAGCGGGCCCGCCGAAAAGGCGCAGGGCCATCAGGGCCAGCAGGACCAGGATCGGGACCAGCGCCCGTACTTCGACGCCCTCTACGCCGCCAGCGACGACCCCTACGCCTCGCGCCAGCGCTGGTACGAGGCCCGCAAGCGCGCCGTGCTGCTGGCCGCCTTGCCGCAGCCGCGCTTTCGCCGCGCCTACGAACCCGGCTGCGGCATCGGCGAGCTCACGCTCGCGCTCGCGCAGCGCTGCGACGAACTGCTGGCCAGTGACTTCAACGCGCAGGCCGTCGCGCTGGCCCGCCAGCGCACCGAAGCCCTGCCCAACGTGCAGGTCGCGCGCCACACGCTGCCGTCCGAATGGCCGCACGACGCCGGCGGCTTCGACCTGATCGTGCTCAGCGAGGTCGGCTACTTCCTGCCGCGCAGCGACATGCAGCGCGTGGCAGAGTGCTGCGCGCTGTCGCTGGACGACGACGGCACGCTGGTCGCCTGCGACTGGCGGCCCGACTTCGAACAGCGCAGCCTCGCCACGAAGGACGTGCAGGGCATCCTCGCCGAGCTGGGGCTCGCACGCCTCGTGCTGCACGAGGAAGACGATTTCGTGCTGCAGCTGTGGTCGCGCGACGCGCGCTCGGTGGCGCAGCGGGAGGGCATCCGGTGATCGGCGTCGTCATTCCCGCGCACAACGAGTGCGAACGCATCGGCGCCGCGCTGGCCGCCGTGCAGCTGGCGGCGGCGCACCCGGCGCTGGCCGGAGAAGCGGTGGAAGTGGTGGTCGTGCTCGACAGCTGCAGCGACGCCACGGAAGACGTGGTGCTCGCGCACGGCGTGGCGCGCTTGTCATTGGCGGCGCGCAACGTGGGCATTGCCCGCGCGCGCGGGGCCGAGCTGTGCATCGAGGCCGGCGCGCGCTGGCTCGCCTTCACCGACGCCGACACCGTGGTCTCGCCCGACTGGCTGGTGATGCAGCTCGCGGAGCAGGCCGACGCGGTGTGCGGCTGCGTGGCGGTGGAAGACTGGAGCGTGCACGGCACGGAAGGCGAGCGCGTGCAGGCGCATTTCGACAGCCGCTACACGCACGCCGACGGCCACCGGCATGTGCACGGCGCCAACCTCGGCGTGGCCGCCGAGGCCTACCGCCGCGCCGGCGGCTTCGCGCCGCTGGCCTGCAGCGAAGACGTGGCGCTGGTCGAGTCGCTCACGGCCATCGGCGCGCGCATCGCCTGGAGCGCCGGCCCCCGCGTGACCACCAGCGCCCGCACCGACGCACGCGCGCGCGGCGGCTTCGGCGACACGCTGCTGGCCATGGTGGCCGCGCTGGCACCGGTAGTGCCGGTGCCGTTGTCGATGCCTGTTCCCGTGCCGGTCCCGATGCCGTTGCTGGGCTTCAGCCGCGCGTCGCCGTGACCGACACGCCCCACAGGCGGGGCTTGCCTTCCCACACCGCAAAGCCGCTCACGCGCTTGCGCACCGCCCAGGCGTCGATGCCGTTGAACAGCATCACCATGGGCACCTGCTGGATCATCTGCGCGTGGATCTGGTCGAACAGCACCTGGCGCTTCTTCGGGTCGGCCTCGGTGAAGCTGTCGTCGATGAGCTTCAGCGCCTGCGGGTCTTCCCACACCTTGCGCGCCTGCTTGTCCTTGGGGCCGGAGAACTGCTCGTAGCTCAGCGCCGGGTCCAGCCGCGACGAATAGCTGAACGAACTCATCTGGTAGTTGCCGCTGTTGTAGCGGTCGAGCTGCGTGGCCCATTCGAGCACCTCGATCTGCGCGTTGATGCCCACCGCCTGCATCATGGCCTGCGCCAGCACGGCCACCGTGTAGCTGGGCACGTGGGCGCGCTTGTTGGTCTGGATGGTGATCTTCTCGCCCTTGTAGCCGGCCTCGCGCAGCAGCTTGGCGGCCTGCGCCGGGTCGTAGTGCCAGCCCTTCTTCTGCGCGGCGCTGTAGAAGGCCGAGCCCTTGTGGATGGCCGAGTTGTTCACCGCGCCCAGCCCTTCGGAGGCGGCCGCCACGATCTGCTCGATGTCCAGCGAGGCCGCGATGGCCTGGCGCAGCTTCTGGTTCTTCAGCAGCGGGTCGCGCGTCTGGATCAGCAGCACGTTCTTGATGGCCTCGGGCGGCGCCTGCACCGTGAGGTTGCGGTCGGTCTTCAGCTCCTGCGCGTCGCTCGACGTGATCTGCCCGGCGTCGATCGCGCCCGATTTCAGGCCGGCCGCGGCCGTGGCCGCATCGGGCACCACCAGGAACCTGACCGTGTCCACCAGCGGCGCCTTCAGGCCGGTGTAGCCGTCGGACCTGGTGGCGCCGGGCGACGAGGTGTAGCCCTTGAAGGCCGTGAGCGTCACGTACTCGCCGCGCTTCCATTCGCCGAACTTGAAGGGGCCGGTGCCCACCGGCTTGTCCCAGCTGCCGTCGGCCTTCAGCGAGCTCTTGTGCAGGATGGCCGTCATGCCGCAGTCGGTGCGCGCGAGCGTGTCCAGGAACACGGCCGAGGGCTTGTTGATCTTCATGACGAAGGTGGCGTCGTCGGGCGTGGCGGTGTCCACCACCTTCAGGCCGTTGCGCCCGTCGTACTCGCTGGTGCAGCGCCAGTCGGTCTTCGGGTCCATGTAGCGCTTCCAGTTCCAGGCCACGTCGGCGGCGGTGAGCGGCGCGTCGTTGTGGAACTTCACGCCCTTGCGCAGCTTGAAGGTGTAGGTGAGGCCGTCGGCCGACACATCGACCGACTGCGCCAGCAGCGGGCCCACGCTGCCGTCCGCGCGGTAGCCGACCAACCCCTCGACCACGTTGAGCAGCACGCCGTCGGTGGTGTTGTCGCGGTTCACGCCGGGGTTGGTGGAGCGGATGTCGGCGGGCTGCGCCACGGTGACGGTGGTCTGCGCGAAGGCGGCCGATGCGGCCAGGCAGGCCGCGGGAACGGCGGCGAGGGCGGCGCGGCGAAGGGTGAAGCGGGGCATGAGGGACTCCTGCGGTTCAAAGACAAAGAAATCAGGCGAAGGCCGGCACCGGCGTTTCGGCCCCGAAGCGCCAGCGCAGCCGCACGCCACCGGCGGGCGTGGGCTCCAGCGCCGGAATGGCGGACAGCAGCTTGCGCGTGTAGTCCTGCTGCGGCGCGTCGAACACCGCGTCGCGCGGGCCTTGCTCGACGATGCGGCCGTCCTGCATCACGATCACGCGGTCGGCCACCTGCTCGACCACGCCCAGGTCGTGGCTGATGAACAGGCACGAGAAGCCGTGGCGCTTCTGCAGCTCGGCGAACAGCTCGAGCACCTGCGCGCGCACGGTCACATCGAGCGCGGACACCGGCTCGTCGGCGATCACGAAAGCGGGGCGGCGCACGATGGCGCGCGCAATGGCCACGCGCTGGCGCTGGCCGCCGGACAGCTCGTGCGCGTAGCGCGGCGCATAGGCGGTGCCCAGGCCCACCTCGTCGAGCACCTCGGCCACGCGCCGGGCCTTGTCGGGCGACGACATGCCCTTCACCAGCCGCAGGCCTTCGCCCACCAGCTGGCCGATGGTCATGCGCGGATCGAGCGAGGCGTACGGGTCCTGGAACACCATCTGGCACTGCAGCCGGTAGTCTTCCCAGCCCGCGTCCGAACGCAGGATGGGCCGGCCGCGGAACAGGATGTCGCCTTCGCTCGGCTTGATCAGGCCCGCGATGGTGCGGCCCAGCGTGGTCTTGCCCGAGCCCGAGCCGCCCACCACCGCCACCACCTCGCGCGGGCGCACCACCAGGTCGATGCCGTGCAGCGCGCGCTTGGGCACGGCCTTGGCGAACAGGCGGCGGTGGCCGGCGTAGTCGACCACCAGGTTGCGCACCTCGACCACGGGCGCCTCGTCGGGCACCTGGCGCGCGGGCATGCGGCGCGGCATGGCCTGCAGCAGCTCGCGGGTGTAGTCGTGCTTCGGGCGCTCGAGCATCTCGTCGGTGCGGCCGGTTTCCTTCACCTCGCCGTGGCGCATGACGACCATGCGCTGGGTGAAGCGCGCGACCATGGGCAGGTCGTGGCTGATCATGAGCACGGCCGTGCGGTGCTCGCGCGTGAGGCCGACCATCAGCTCCAGCACGTCGCGCTGCACCACGGCGTCGAGCGCGGTGGTGGGCTCGTCGGCGATCAGCAGCGCGGGCTCCAGCAGCATCACCGAGGCCAGCATCATCCGTTGCCGCATGCCGCCCGAGAACTCGTGCGGCCAGGCCGCGAGCGCGCCCTTGGGGTCGCGGATGCCCACGCGCGCCAGCATGTCGAGAATGCGCGCCTCGCGCGCGGCCGCGCCCAGGTCGCGCCGGTGCAGCGCCAGCGCCTCGCCCAGCTGCTTGCCGATGGTCATCGACGGGTTCAGCGAGGTCATGGGCTCCTGGAACACCATGCCCACGCGCGCGCCGCGCAGCTCGCGCAGCCGCGCCGGCTTGGCCAGCGCCAGGTCTTCGCCCTCGAACAGGATGCGGCCCGCCGTGCGCACCAGCGGCGGCGGCGTGAGGCCCATGAGGGCGCGCGCGGCCTGCGTCTTGCCGCTGCCCGATTCGCCGACGATGCCGACCATCTCGCCCGGCGCGATGTCGAAGGACACGTTGCGCACGATCTCGCGGCCGCCGTGGCCGACAGCCAGCGTCAGGCCTTCCACGCTGACCAGCGGGCCGTGGGTTGTGGTGGTGGTCATTGCACGCCCTTCATGCGCGGGTCGAGCCAGTCGCGCACCGCGTCGCCCAGCAGGTTGATGCCCAGCAGCGTCAGCGCGATGCACAGGCCCGGAAGAATCGAGAGGTAGCTGGCCTGCGCCATGAACGGGCGGGCCGAGGCCAGCATGTTGCCCCAGGTGGGCGCCGGCGGCGGCACGCCCAGGCCCAGGAACGACAGCGCGCTCTCGGCCAATATCACCCAGCCGAACATCGAGGTGGCCAGCACCGTGAGCGGCGCGGTGCAGTTGGGCAGCACGTGGCGCACCATGGTGTACAGCTCGGAGTTGCCCAGCACGCGGGACGACTCGATGAACTCCTTTTCGCGCAGCGACAGCACCGTGCCGCGCACGATGCGCGTCACCGAGGGCGTGTAGGCCAGCCCCAGCGCCAGCACGATGCCGTACTGGTTCGCGCCCACCACCGCCAGCAGGCCCAGCGCCAGCAGCAGGCCGGGAAAGGCCAGCAGCGCGTTGTTGAAGGCCATCACGATGCGGTCGGTCCAGCCGCGCAGGAAGCCCGTGAGCACGCCCACGATGCTGCCCACCACGATCGAGAAGCCCACCGTCAGCACGCCGATCCACACGCTGGTGGCGGCGCCGGCCATGAGCCGCGAGAGCTCGTCGCGGCCGAACTCGTCGGTGCCCAGCAGGTAGGCGCCGCCGGGCAGCTTCAGGCGCGATCCGAAGTTGATGCGCAGCGGGTCGTGCGGCGTCCACACCAGGCTCAGCAGCGCGGCGCCCACGATGAGGGCGACCACGACGATGCCCACCAGGGCGTTCAGGGGAATGCGTTTCTTGCGTTTCATCGTGCTCATTCGACGGCGACGCGGGGGTCGAAGAAGGGATAGCAAAGGTCGATGACGAGGTTCACCACCACGTAGATCACCGCCACGAACAGCAGGCAGCCCTGGATCACCGGGTAGTCGCGCGCGAAGATCGCGTCGACCAGCAGCCGGCCCAAGCCCGGAATGGTGAACACCGTTTCCACCACCGCGATGCCGCCCAGCAGGTTGCCCAGCACCAGGCCGATGAGCGTCCAGGTCGGGCCGAAGGCGTTCTTGAAGGCGTGGCGCATGAGCACCGCGCGCTCCGACAGGCCCTTGGCGCGCGCATGCGTGATGTAGTCCAGCCGCAGCACCTCCAGCGTGCTGGCGCGCGCCATGCGCATGAGCACCCCGATCTCGTGCAGGAACAGCGTGAGCACCGGCAGCACCAGGTACAGCAGGCCGTTCTTCCAGTCTTCGGCGATGCCCACGTAGCCCACCACCGGCAGCCAGCCCAGCTTCAGCCCGAACAGCAGCAGCAACAGCAGCCCGAGCCAGAAGGTCGGAATGGACACCAGCAGCGTGGCCGAGCCGACCAGCAGCAGGTCGGGCGCGCGGTTCTGCTTCCACGCGGCGACCATGCCCGCGGGCACCGCCACCATGGCGGCCAGCGCCACGGCCAGCAGCACGATGCGACCGCTGATGAGAAAGCGGTCGGTCACCAGCGAGAGCACGTCCTGCCCGCTGTTGATGGAGGTGCCCAGGTCGCCCTGCAGCACATGGCCGAACCAGATGCCGAACTGCGCCGGCAGCGAGCGGTCCAGGCCCAGGCGCGTGCGCAGGTCGGCCAGGCTGGCGGGCGTGGCGAGGTCGCCCAGCAGCAACTGGGCCGGGTCGCCGGGAATCAGCCGTATCAGCACGAACACCGACACCGCCACGATGAGCAGTGTGGGAATCGCCATCGCGATGCGGGCGGCTGCGAAACGGAACATGGGCCTTTTTCCTTGTCGAAGCGAAAGGGTTGCGAACGGAGCGCCGGACGCTCAGGCCGACGACGACACGGCGCGCGGCTCGCGCAGCGCATACAGCGCGTCGGCCAGGAAGTCTTGCACGCGGCCCACGCAGGCCAGGCCGTTGTGCGGCACGTTGTCCAGCAGGTCGAAGCGCACCGCCACGCCCGCCGCCTCGAAGGAGCGGCGCAGCGTGTCCAGCCGCTCGGGCCGGGTCTTGCCCGCGTCGTTGGCGCCGGGCATGTAGTACTTGCCGCCTTCGCGGTGGGTGATTTCCCAGGTCTCGATGTCGGCCTTGCCGGCAATCATCTGCACCGGCACGTGGCGCAGCGCGTCCAGGTCGATGGGCTTGCCGAAGCGCGCCTCGAAGTCCCTGGTGCCCACCCACCAGCCCTGCGTCGGGTCGAGCTGCGTCACCGAGCCCGGCGCGCCGATGGACACCGCCCACAGGCGCTCGGGGTGCAGCATGGCGAAGCGGTTGGCGAACTGGCCGCCGCCCGAGTAGCCGAAGAGGGCGAAGCGGCTGAAGTCGCAGCCGAACTTCTCGGCCACCTCGGCCACCATGTCCAGCAGGATGCGGTCGTAGTGGATGTCGGCTTCCACCAGGTGCTTGAAGCCGTCGCGGTTGCCGTCGCCGCGCACGCCCGCCGGGAACAGCGGGCACAGCACGATGCAGTCGTTCCACTTGGCGAAGCCGCTGAAGGCCTCGCGGTAGTTGACGAAGGCGCGGCCCGTGCCGTGCATGACCACCACCAGCTGCATGGGGCGCGCGCCCGGCTTGCCGATGTGGTGCGGCACGTAGGTGCAGTACGAGAAGCGCGGGTCGGTGCGCGAGGCGTAGACGGTGCTCGGGCCCAGGTCGTAGATGGCGCGGGCGCGCTGGTCGGCCAGCGCGGTGGTGGCTTCGCTGGAAGCGTTTGCGGGAACGTTCGAGGAAGTGGCTGCGGGGGTGTTTGCTTGTGTCATGGCGGCGCGGCTCAGAGCGTGTATTCCTGGAAGTTGCGGGCCTCGTAGGGCTTGCGGGCGACCCACATCACGCGGTTGGCCGCGTCCATGAGGGTGGTGGCCACCGTGGCCGAGATGCTGCTGAAGTCGGCCGGCTTCGGGGTGCGCAGCACGCCGTCGGGCTTGCCGAACTCGTCGGCCAGCGCGGCCTTCACGTGGGTCCAGTCGATGCGGCCTTCGGGTTGCGAGATGACGCGGCCCAGCGCGTTTTCCACGCGGTGCTGGCGGTAGATGCTGTCGGGGCGCTGCGGCAGGCCGGGGTCGCGCAGCTTGATGACGGCCGAGGGCGACATCCAGTGGTTGGCGTGCACCAGCAGGTCGTTTTCGGGCAGCGTCCAGAAGATCTCGCCCGGCGAGGTTTCCAGGCTGATGCCCGAGCCGTCGTTGCCCGTGGCCTGCGCCAGGATCATGTTGTTGGCGCAGTAGCGCTTCGAGGCCCAGATGGTCTTCATCGCCTGCGCGAGGTTGGCGGCCTCCAGCACGCGGCGGCGCAGCAGCACCAGCGGCACGCCGGCACCGTGCTGGAAGTCTTCGTGGCAGGTCAGCGAATTGCCGGTGAGCGACACGCCGTGGCTGTTGAAGCCGTGGCGCGCCAGCGCGCCGGCCTCGGTGAAGGTGAGCATGTCGGGCCCGAGCGCGTTGCGGATGCGCAGCACGATGCCGGTGTCCACGCATTCCTGGCGCCAGTCCCAGTTGTGGGCGTGCATGAGCCGGCCGGTGGCCGAGCGCGCGGGCAGCACCAGCAGGCCGGTGCAGTCGCCGTCTTCGGAAGAGGGCGAGGGCGAGTCTGCCGCGGGTTCGGCTGCGCGCTTCATGTCCGCGTAGCCGAAGAGCATCTCGGTGCGGCAATTGATCATCACGATGTCTTCGAGCGGCACGCCCGCGCCTTCGGCGATGCCGCGCATCTCCTCGAGGTAGCTGGCGTCGTACGCCTCGATGAGCGGCACCATCGACTGCGCCAGGCGGCGGATGGTGGCGTCGTCCAGGCCGCGGCGGCCGAGCTGGGCGCGGTACAGCGCCACGCCGCCGGCCACGCGCTCGGGCACGGCGCGGCCATGCTGCACGCCGCGGGCGTGGGGCGTGCCGGAAACATCGACGAGGGGAAAGTACTGAGGGGTGGTCATGGCAGTGGAGGGCGGTGGAGGTCTTGTCATCTGCCTGCCGTCTGGAGGCGCTAAGGCAGTGACCATGGCCCGCATTGTTTGGGAAGCACAGGAAAAAATAAATTTAAAAATTATTTAGAATTAATAAAGAAAAACTTTCCCTTCCGTCGGTCTGCGACCCGTCGCCGCCCCTCGGGCACGCCCGCCATGAGCACCATCCGCTTCCTCCGCACCTTCGTGGCCGCCGCCCGCGGCGGCTCCTTCGCCGCGGCGGCCGACCAGGTCGCGCTCACGCAGGCGGCCGTGGGCCAGCAGATGCGCGCCCTCGAAGGGGAAATGAACAAGACCCTGTTCGACAAGACCGGCCGCACCATGGTGCTGAGCCCCGCCGGCCACCTGCTGCTGCCGCGCGCGGAGGAGCTGCTGGCGCAGTACGAGTCGATGCGGCGCGACCTGCAGGACCAGCGTCAGATCGCCGGCACCATCAAGCTCGGCTCGCTCATCTCAGCCATGGGGCTGCTGTCGAGCACGCTGGCGCAGCTGAAGTCGCTGCACCCGAACCTGGAGGTGGAGCTGCGCGTGCGCGAGCAGACGCAGCTGATGCAGGACGTGGTGAGCGGCGAGCTCGACGCGGCCGTGGTCGTCGAGCGGCAGTGGCCCGAGGTGCCCGGGCTGCTGTGGACGCCGTGCTACGACGAGTCGCTGACCGTCATCGCCAATTCGGGCATCGCGTCACCCGACACCTCCATTGCGCACCTGTTCGCCACGCACCCCTTCATTCGCTTCGACCGCCGCACGCCGACCGGCGCGCGCATCGACCGCCACCTGCGCCGCATGCAGCTGGTGCCGCGCGAATTCCTGGAGCTGAATTCGCTGCTGGCCATCGCCGAGCTGGTGCGCAAGAACGTGGGCTTCACCATGGCGCCGCTGCTGAAGAACTTCGACTGGGAAAGCGACCCCGCGCTGTGCGTGCTGCAGCTGCCGGGCCGGCCGGTGGCGCGGCGCCTGGGCATGCTGGAGAGTGGGCGGCGCAGCCACATCACGGGCGTGGTGCGCGAGGAAATGCTGGCGCACCTGCGGCGGATGAAGCAGAGCGGCTGACCCGCCCTTGCCAACGAGCGCCGCCACGGCCGGTTTCGCCGGCCACGCCAGACAAGGCTGACGCGCGCCGCGTGCGTCTTCTTACCCAACGCGGACGCGTCTTGCCCAGCATGGAGCCATCTCAACGCGCACAGTGACAGTGCGACAACGCGAAGGAGCCATGCCATGCCAAGAGGCGACAAGTCGTCCTACACGGACAAGCAGAAACGCGAGGCCCAGCACATCGAGAAGGGCTACGAACAGCGCGGCGTCGGCAAGGCGGAAGCCGAAAGGCGCGCCTGGGCCACGGTGAATGCCGAGACCGGCGGCGGCAAGAAGAGCGGCTCCGGTCGGGGCAAGGCCGAGAACCACGCGCCAGCGCGCAAGGGCGGCCACCTGGGCGGCGCCGCTGCCGCGAACCGCACGGCGGCGGAACGGTCAGCGTCCGCGAAGAAGGCCGCGGCCACGCGCAAGCGCAACGCAGAGAAGCGCGGCTGAAGCGTTCGAACCGAACCGAACTGAACCGAGGAAGCGGAGGAAAGCTCATGCACATCGTTCTAGGCGCCACCGGCCACGTCGGCTCGGCTCTGGCGCAGGCGCTGCTCGCGCACAACGAGCCCGTGACCGTGGTCACCCGCGACGCGCACAAGACGCAGGCACTGCAGACCAAGGGCGCGCGCGTGGCGGTGGTCGATGTGCTCGACACCGCCGCGCTGCACCGCGTGTTCCTGGGCGGCACGCGCGTCTTCGTGCTCAACCCGCCAGCGCCGCCGTCCACCGACACCGTGGCCGAGGAGCGCAAGACGCTGCATGCCATCGTCGCGGCGCTGGAAGGCTGCAAGCTGGAGAAGATCGTCGGCGAGTCGACCTACGGCGCGCAACCCGATGTCTCCGGCCAGGGGGTGGGCGATTCGAGCGTGCTCTACGAAATGGAGCAGGCGCTGCAAGCCGGCCCCGTGCCGTTCAGCGCCATTCGCGCGGCCTACTACATGAGCAACTGGGACGCCTCGCTGAAAACCGCGCGCGAAGACGGCACGGTGCACAGCCTGTACCCGGCCGACTTCGTCCTGCCGATGGTGGCGCCGCACGACCTCGGGCAGTTCGCCGCGAAGCTGATGCTGGGGTCGCCCGCGCCGTCGGGGCCGCACTTTGTCGAAGGGCCGCAGCGCTACATGCCCGCCGACGTGGCGCAGGCCTTCGCCGAGGCGCTGGGACGGCCGGTCGCCGTCGAGGTGACGCCGCCCGAGCAGTGGGAGCAGGCATTCAAGGCGCAAGGCTTTTCCGATGCGGCGGCCCGGTCGTACGCGGCCATGACGCGCGCCACGCTGGACCATTGCGAGCGGCCCGACCAGCCGGAGCGCGGCGTGGTGTCGCTGCGCGAATACATCACGGCGCTGGTGAAGAAGAGCAGCGCCTGAACCGTCGGTCGCGCGCTCGCGGCGCATGGGTTGAAACCGGCCACCGCGCGTGTCTGAAAACCGCAGACCGCGCAACCAAGTCGTGCCAACCGGACATTCGTGACCAGTTTCTGGCGCCAGCCAGACAACTTGCGTTTTCCCGCCACGGCCGGCTGAAGCGAGGAACTCGGCTTGTTCAGCGACCTTGCATCGAACACGCACGCAACACTGGCGAACGCCGCCGAACCAGCCGTCATTCCGCCCTGGTTTTAGGCGTTTGCCGCGCCCCGGATGCGCCGATACGATCCCGCGCCTTGCCCCTGAAAAAAGGACTGCACGGGTGCCCTCGACGACCGCTTTCTCCCCAGATTCCCATGCTTCGCCCGCCTCGAACGCCGGCTGGCAGCAACGCAGCCGGCGCCACGTCTGGCACCCCTGCACGCAGAGCATCCGCCTAGAGGCCGTGCCGCCCCTGCCCATCGCGCGGGGCGAGGGCGTGTGGCTGTTCGATGCCGAAGGCCGGCGCTACCTGGACGCCACCAGCTCGTGGTGGGTCAACCTGTTCGGCCACGCGCACCCGGCGCTCAATGCCGCGCTGAAAGACCAGCTCGACCGTTTCTCGCACGTGATGCTCGCGGGCTGCACGCATGCGCCGGCCGTGGAACTGGCCGAGCGGCTGTCCGCGCTCACCGGCCATGCGCTGGGCCATTGCTTCTATGCGTCCGACGGCGCATCGGCCGTGGAAATCGCGCTGAAGATGAGCTTCCACGCATGGCGCAACGCGGGCCGCGGCGGCAAGCAGCGCTTCGTCGCGCTCAAGCAGAGCTACCACGGCGAAACGCTCGGCGCGCTGCACGTGACCGACGTGCCCGTGTTCCGCGACGCGTACGCGCCCCTGCTGGCGCAGGCGCACCTCGTGGCCTCGCCGGATGCGCGCCATGCAGGCGAAGGCGAAGACGCGGCCGCCGTCGCGCACCGCGCCGCCGACGAACTCGAAGCGCTGCTGGCCGAGCAGCACGACAGCATCGCCGCCGTCATCGTCGAGCCGCTGGTGCAGTGCGCCACCGGCATGGCCATGCACGACCCGGCCTACCTGCGCCGGGTGCGCGCGCTGTGCGACCGCTTCGGCGTGCACCTGATCGCCGACGAAATCGCCGTGGGCTGCGGGCGCACCGGCACCTTCTTCGCGTGCGAGCAGGCGGGCATCTGGCCCGACTTTCTGTGCCTGTCGAAGGGCATCAGCGGCGGTTACCTGCCGCTGGCGCTGGTGATGACGCGCGACGCCATCTACGACGGCTTCGTCGACGACGACGCGGCGCGCAGCTTTCTGCATTCGCATTCGTACACCGGCAACGCGCTGGCCTGCCGCGCGGCGCTGGCCACGCTGGACCTGTTCGAGCGCGAAGACGCCTTGCGGCGCAACCGCGGCCGTGCGCAGCGCCTGCTGCAGCGGCTGCGCGAAGGGCTGGAAGGCCTGCAGGGGCTCCAGGTCGACCACCTGCGCCAGCGCGGAATGATCACCGCCTTCGACGTGCGCGAACCCGGCGCGCGCTTCGCCGAGCGCTTTCACCTGGCGGCGCGCGCGCACGGCCTGCTGGTGCGGCCCATCGGCGCGACCGTGTACCTGATGCCACCGTATGTGATCGGCGACGGCGAGATCGACCAGCTGGTCGACGGCACGCTGGCCACGCTGAAGTCGGTCATGGCCATGGCCACGGGCGACAACAAGGGAGCCCGCGATGTCGCGCTTGCTTGACCGCCTGCAGGGCGAGATCGCCGCGCTCGACGCGCAATCGCTGCGCCGCCGCCGACACATCGCGGAAACCGCCTGCGCCCCCGAGCAGACGCTGACGCTGGCCGGCACCGCCGCGCCGCGCACCATGCTGTGCTTCAGCAGCAACGACTACCTGGGCCTGGCCGCGCACCCCGCGCTGGCCGAGGCCTGGGCCGAGGGCGCGGCGCTGTACGGCACGGGCAGTGGCGGCTCGCACCTCATCCTCGGCCATTCGCGGGCGCACGCGTTGCTCGAAGACAAGCTCGCGGACTGGATGTCGCCCCACATTCCCGAAGCCCGCAGCCTGTTCTTCTGCACCGGCTACATGGCCAACCTGGCCGTGCTGTCGGCGCTGGGCGGGGCGGACGCGGTGATCTTCTCGGAGTCGCTCAACCACGCCTCGCTGATCGACGGCGCGCGGCTGGCCAAGGCGCGCGTGGAGCGCTACGCGCACTGCGACGTGGCCGCGCTCGACGCGCAGCTCGCCGCCTGCAATGCGCCGGTGAAGCTCATCGTGAGCGACGCGGTCTTCAGCATGGACGGCCACCTCGCGCCCGTGGCCGAGCTGCTCGCGCTGGCCGAGCGGCACGACGCGTGGCTGGTCATCGACGACGCGCACGGCTTCGGCGTGCTCGGGTCCACGGGGCGCGGCGTGCTGCAGGCGCTGGGCCTGCGCTCCGAGCGGCTGGTGCTGGTGGGCACGCTGGGCAAGGCGGCGGGCGTGTCGGGCGCCTTCGTGGCAGCGCACCGCACGGTGATCGACTACCTGGTGCAGCGCGCGCGGCCCTACATCTTCACCACGGCCGCGCCGCCGGCGGTGGCGCATGCGCTGCTGGCGAGCCTGGCATTGATCGAAGGCGAAGAGGGCGCGCGTCGCCGCGCGCGGCTGCAGGCGCGCATCGCGCAGCTGCGGCAGGGCTTGCAGGCGGTGCTGCCCGCGGACGGCAGCGCGTGGCTGGCACCGTCGCCGACGGCCATCCAGCCGCTGGTGCTGGGCGACAACGCACGGGCGATGCGCGTGGCGGCGCGGCTCGACGCGCGCGGCCTGCGCGTGGGCGCCATCCGCCCGCCGACCGTGCCGGCGGGCACGGCGCGGCTGCGCATCGCGCTGTCGGCGAGCCACGGGGAGGCCGATGTGGCGCGGCTGGTCGAAGCCGTGGGTGACGCGTTGGGCGAGTCACTGGGCGAACCGTCGGCCCGTCCGTCGCAAGCCGAACGGGAGGCCGCATGACGCGCCGCCACTGGTTCGTGACCGGCACCGACACCGGCATCGGCAAGACGCTGGTCAGCAGCGCCATGCTGCACCTGCTGGCGGGCTCGGGTCTGCGCGCGGTCGGCATGAAGCCGGTGGCGGCAGGGCTGGACGACATCGATGGGACAGATGGGGCATCGTGCAACGAAGACGTGGAGCGGCTCGACTCCGCCGGCAACGTCGATGCGCCGCTGGCCTTGCGTTGCCCGTACCTGCTGCGCGCCCCCATGTCGCCGCACCTGGCCGCGAAGGAAGAGGGCGTGCGCATCGCACTGCAGCCGATGCTCTCGGCTTACGCCGAACTGGCGGCGCGCGCCGATGCGGTGGTGGTCGAAGGCGTGGGCGGCTTTTGCGTGCCCTTCGGCGACGACCTCGACAGCGCCGACCTGGCCGTGGCGCTGGGCCTGCCCGTGGTGCTGGTGGTCGGGCTGCGGCTGGGCTGCCTCAACCATGCGCTGCTGACGGCCGAGGCCGTGCGCGCGCGCGGGCTGGTGCTGGCGGGCTGGGTGGCCAGCATGGTCGATCCCGCGATGCTCGCGCCGCAGGCCAACCTGCAGACGCTGCGCGCGCGCCTGGGCGCGCCGCTGCTGGGCGTGGTGCCGCACCTGCAGCAGGCCGACGCCGCGCAGGCGGCCCGGCACATCGACCTGCGGGCGTTGCGCGCGACGGCCGCGCACGCCATGCACGCGACGTACGAGGCGTACGAGGTGGCGCGCGCTGGCCACCTCGTCCCGCAGCAATCAGCCGCGCTGGCCTGATTCCGCCAGCCGCTTGGCCCGCGCGCCGCCCTGGCGCTCCAGCATCCAGCCAGGGTATTCGGCGGGCAGGGCGCTCACCTTGTCGAGCGTGGCCAGCTCGTCGCCGGTCAGCTTGATGGCGGTGGCGGCGATGTTGTCGTCGAGCTGCTCGGTGCGCTTGGCGCCGATGATCACGCTGGTCACCACCGGCTGGTGCAGCAGCCAGGCCAGCGCAATCTGCGCCACCGACACCTTGCGCGCGTCGGCCAGCTGGCGCATCACGTCGATGCAGTCGTAGGCGCGCTCCACGTTCACGGGCGGAAAGTCGAAGCTGGCGCGGCGGCTGCCCTTCTCGGCCTCGATGTCGCGGCCGAACTTGCCGCTCAGCAGGCCGCCCGCCAGCGGGCTCCACACCATCAGGCCCACGTTCTCGCTGCGCAGCATGGGCGCCAGCTCGCGCTCCAAGTCGCGCCCGGCGATGGTGTAGTAAGCCTGCAGCGACTCGAAGCGCGCCAGCTTGTCGCGCTCGGCGATGCCCAGCGCCTTGGTGATCTGCCAGGCCGCCCAGTTCGACACGCCCACGTAGCGCACGTGCCCGTGGCGCACCAGGGTGTCCAGCGCGTGCACGGTTTCCTCGATGGGGGTGAGCGGGTCGAAGCCATGGATCTGGTACAGGTCGATGTGGTCGAGCTGCAGCCGCTTCAGGCTGGCCTTCACGCCGTCCATGATGTGAAAACGCGAGGCGCCGGCCGAGTTCAGGCCCTTGCTGCCGGTTTCGCCCAGCACCTTGGTGGCCAGCACGAAGCTGTCGCGCGGGGCCTTCAGGTTCTTCAGCGCCTGCCCGGTGATGACCTCCGACTGGCCCTCGGAGTACACGTCGGCCGTGTCGATGAAGTTGATGCCGGCGTCCATCGCCTTGCCGATCAGCCCCTCGGCCTCGGACTGCTGCAGGTTGCCGATCTGGCCCCAGATGCCGGAGGAGCCGCCGAAGGTCATGGTGCCCAGGCACAGTTCGGAGACCAGGAGGCCGGTGCGGCCGAATTTGCGGTATTGCATGGAGAGGTTCCTTTGCGTTGGATGGCGTGCGGAGCGCGAACTGGGCCCCGGCAGCCTGAAAAGTATCCCGCCGCGGGCTGCCGGGCGGCGCGCGCGTTCCTGCAAAGCTTTTGCCCAATTCTCCAGACCTCCGCCGCGCGGCGTGCCAAACCGGGGGAGCGGCGCTAAGCTGCAAACCGCTCATTCCTCCAGGGGTGGCCGCTGCCTGGCTGCCCCACCATCGTGACAAGGCCATGAACATGTCCGACGAAAACCCAGAAATCGCAGCAGTCATTGCCCAGCCCATGCCGCTGGACGCCGAGCTCGACGAAGCCCGCAAGGAGCTGGTGGCGCTCATCGAGCGCATCACGCGCGGGCAGGACGGCACCGTCATCACCGCCGTGCCCGGCCTGCAGGTGTTCTGCATCAGCAAGCCCGACGGCCCCAAGCACGCCTTCGCCACGCCGGCGCTGGGCCTCATCGCGCAGGGCTCCAAGCGCATCATCGTGGGCGACGACATCTACGTGTACGACCCCATGCACTACCTGGTGACCTCGGTCGACCTGCCGGTGTGCGGCCAGGTGTGCGTCACCAGCGAGAACGAGCCCTACCTGGGCGTGCGGCTGGAGCTGGCCGTGGACGAGATCGGCGAGCTCATCGGCGACGAGAAGCTGCCCGCCAAGGCCAACGCGCCCGCCTCGCGCGGCATGTACGTCAACCGCATCGCCATGCCCGTGCTGGAGCCGGTGCTGCGCCTGCTGCGGCTGCTCGACACGCCGGAAGACGTGCCCATCGTCGCGCCGCTCATCAAGCGCGAAATCCTGTACCGCCTGCTGGTCAACGGCGAGGGCGCGCGGCTGCGGCAGATCGCGCTGCAAGACAGCCACACGCAGCGCATCACCAAGGCCATCAGCGCGCTGCGGGTGAACTACGCGCAGTCGCTGCGGGTGGAGGACATGGCGCGCGCGGTGCACATGAGCGTGTCGTCGTTCCACCACCACTTCAAGGCGGTGACGGCCATGAGCCCGCTGCAGTACCAGAAGCAGCTGCGCCTGCAGGAGGCGCGCCGCCAGATGCTGCTCACGGGCGCCGACGTGGCCTCGGCCGCGCACAGCGTGGGCTACGAAAGCCCCTCGCAGTTCGCGCGGGAGTACGGGCGCATGTTCGGCGCGCCGCCGCTGCGCGACAAGCGGCGCTGGCTGGGCGAGGCGGGCAACGACGCGCTGGGCGCGGCGTCGATGGAAGCGGCCTAGCAGCCAGGCTGAGCCCTTCTGAAGTGCGCGCGCGTCCTGCAAGGGGTCGCGCGGGCGTCCGGCGGCGGGCGGCCATCGGCTGGGGACACTGGGCGTTTCCCTTCGCAACGATTGCAAAGATCGCACAGCCCATGGCCGAATCCAAAGTCGCGATCTACGGCGCCATTGGCGCCAACGTCGCCATCGCCATCACCAAGTTCATCGTGGCCGGCGTCACGGGCAGCTCCGCCATGCTGTCCGAGGGCATCCACTCGGCGGTCGACACCTTCAACGGCGTGCTGCTGCTGGTGGGCATTCGCCTGAGCAAGCGGCCACCGAGCGCCGAACACCCGTTCGGGCACGGCAAGGAGCTGTACTTCTGGAGCCTGATCGTCGCGGTGCTCATCTTCGGGCTGGGCGGCGGCGTGTCTTTCTTCGAGGGCGTGCAGCACATGCGCGAACCCGAGCCCATGCGCGACCCCACGTGGAACTACGTGGTGCTGGCCGCGGCCGCGCTGTTCGAGGGCACCAGCTTCGTCATCGCGCTGCGCGAGTTCTTGAAGCAGGCAGGCGACACGCCGTTCTGGCAGGCGCTGGACCGCAGCAAGGACCCGACCACCTACACGGTGCTGGCCGAAGACTCGGCCGCGCTGGCGGGGCTGGTGGTGGCTGGGCTGGGCATCTACTTCAGCCACCGGCTGAACATGCCCGAGCTCGACGGGGCCGCCTCCGTGGTCATCGGGCTGCTGCTGGCCGGCGTGGCGGTGCTGCTGATTCGGCAGGCGCGCGGGCTGCTCATCGGCGAAGGCATCCGCCCCGAAACCGCGCGCGCCATCCGCGAGATGGCGATGGCGCAACCCAGCGTCGAAGAGGTGGGCCATGTGCTGTCGATGTACGTCGGGCCCGACAACGTGCTGGTGGTGGTGGACGTCAACTTCCACGACGACACCGACACGGGCGAGGCGGCCGACGCCATCGCCGCCATCGAGAAGCAGGTTCGCGCGCGCTTCCCGATGATCAAGCGGCTGTTCATCGAGGCCAGCGACGCGCCGGCCGCCGAAGTGGCGGCGCACGGCGCGACGGCAAGCCAGGCTGCCAGCGCGACGACCCGCTAGGCGCTCGCGCGCATTAGCACTTTCGGCGATTTCTTGCGTCGAGTCGACCATGCAGGTTTTACAAATTTTCGCTATTGTTTTGTCCGCTGCAGCACGCCCGCCTCGCGAGAGGCGGAACCCGAAAACACGGACAACATACGGAGTAAGCATGCTTTGGGAAAACAAGCTGGCGCAATGGAGTGCCGGTGTGCGCGCTCGTGCGAACCTGCCGGCGCGGCTGACGTTGTGGGACGGAAAGTCGTATGACTTCGGCGAGTTCAGCGGGGCCACCGGCGCGGACGGGGGCAAGGGCGCAGATGGGGCCAATGGCGCATTCGCCCCGGCCGTCACGCTGCACGTGAAGACCCCCGCGGCGCTGTCGCTGATGCTGCAGCCCACGCTCGACAACCTCGGCGAGGCCTACGTCAAGAGCAAGATCGACATCGAGGGCAAGCTCAGCGACGTCATCGACATCGCCTACGGGCTGGCCAAGACCTCCATCGACAAGCCCTCGGGCGCGCTGCAGAACATGGCGCGCTACTTTGCGCACACCAAGTCGTCGGACAAGAAATCCATCGAGTACCACTACGACGTGTCGAACGAGTTCTACCAGCTCTTTCTCGACGCGAACATGGTCTATTCATGCGCCTACTTCGAGAACGGCGACGAAGACCTGGGCACCGCGCAGCTCAAGAAGATCGACCACATCCTCACCAAGATCGAGCTCAAGCCGGGCCAGACGCTGCTGGACATCGGCTGCGGCTGGGGCGCGCTGGTGATCCGCGCGGCGCAGAAGTTCGGTGCGCGCTGCGTGGGCGTGACGCTGTCGCAGAACCAATTCGACCTGGCCACCGAGCGCGTGCGCGCCGCCGGCCTGCAGGACCGCATCGAGATCCGGCTGCAGGACTACCGCGACGTGACCGGCCAGTTCGACCGCATTACCAGCGTGGGCATGTTCGAGCACGTGGGGCGCAAGAACCTGCCCGAGTACTTCAGGCGCGTGCAGCAGCTGCTGGCCGAAGACGGCGTGGTCATGAACCACGGCATCACCTCGTCCGACCCCGAGGGCGGCGGCGTGTCCTACGGCGGCGGCGACTTCATCGACCGCTACGTGTTCCCCAACGGCGAGCTGCCGCACATCAGCCTGGCCCTGCAGGCCATGCAGCAGGGCGGGCTGGAAGCCTTCGACGTGGAAAACCTGCGCCGCCACTACGCGCAGACCTTGCGCTGCTGGAGCGACGCCTACGAGGCCAACGCCGAGAAGCTGCACACGCTGGTCGACGAAGAAAAGTTCCGCATCTGGCGCGTGTACCTGGCCGGCTGCGCCTACGCGTTCGAGAACGACGACGTGGCCATCTACCAGATCGTCGGGCGCAAGGCGGGCAGGGCGGCGAAGACGCTGCCGTGGTCGCGGCGCTACATCTACGACGGCACCTCGGCGCTGAACGCGAGCTGAGCCGGTCGCCCGGGGGGCTTCATGACGGAATGACGACAGGACGAGGTCACGGCATCACGGCAACACGGCATCACGGCTTGGCCCCCCGAGAGCTTGAGCCAGGGACAAGGGCTCGTGTCCCCGATAGCATCCCCCGCTCATGACGCCCACACCCATACCCACTCCCACGACACCCAGAACAACGAATCGCCCGCTGGTCATCGCCGCGATCATGGCCTCCATGGCCATGGTGGCCATCGAAGCGACCATCGTCTCCACCGTGATGCCGCAGATCGCCTCGGAGCTCGGCGGGCTGCACCTGTACAGCTGGGTCTTCGCGTCCTTCCTGCTGGCGCAGACCGCGATGACGGTGGTGTTCGGCAAGCTCAGCGACCTGTACGGGCGCAAGCCCATCATGTTCGTGGGCATCGCGGTCTTCCTGATCGGCTCGGTGCTCGCGGGCTTCGCGTGGTCGATGCCGGCCATGATCTGCTTCCGGCTCATCCAGGGCATCGGCGCGGGCGCCATCCAGCCGGTGTCGCTCACCATAGTGGGCGACCTGTACCCGGCGCGCGAGCGCGGCAAGGTGCAGGGCTACCTGGCCAGCGTGTGGGCCGTGTCGGCGGTGGTGGGGCCGATGATCGGCGCGCTCATCGTGCAGAAGCTGGAGTGGGGCTGGATCTTCTGGATGAACGTGCCCATCGGCCTGGCCGCCGCCGCGCTCTTCTGGCGCCACCTGCACGAGGCGCCCACCGTGCGCAGCTCGTCCATCGACATCGTCGGCGCGGTGCTGTTCACCGTGGGCATCGCGGCGCTGATGATCGCGCTGACCGACTTCGGCATCGGCGACACCGGCAGCGCCGCGCTGTGGACCGTGGCCTTCGCCGTCACGCTGGTGCTGTTCGTGATGCAGGAGCGCCGCGCCGCCGACCCGATGGTGTCGCTCAAGCTGTGGGGTGCGCGCATCATCGCCACCGTCAACGGCGCGGCCATGCTGGGCGGCATGGTGCTCATCGGCATCACCACCTTCCTGCCGATGTATGTGCAGGTGGTGCTGCAGCGCTCGTCGGTCACGGCCGGGCTCACGCTCACCATGGTGATGCTGGGCTGGCCCATCGGCGCCACGCTGACGTCGCGCACCTTCCACCGGGTGGGCCTGTGGCGCATGGTGCTGATCGGCGGGGCGCTCATTCCGGTGGGCACGGCGGCTTTCGCGCTGCTGTCGTCGAACAGCACGCCCGCGCTGGCGGCGGTGGGCTCCTTCATCATGGGCCTGGGCATGGGCGTGATGAGCCTGGCCTCGCTCATCCTCATCCAGGAGGCGGTGGACGTGGCGCAGCGCGGCGTGGCCACCGCGTCGAACGTGTTCTCGCGCAACCTCGGCAGCGCGCTGGGCGCCACCTTCTTCGGCGCCGTCTTCAACTTCGGGCTCACCCGCGGCGACGGCGCCATGGCCTTCACCGACGACCAGCTGCGCCTGCTGCTGCAGGGCTCGCATGGCAGCGCCGCCACCGACGCGGGCATCCGGCTGGCGCTGGGCGGCTCGCTGCACCTCACCTTCGTGACGATGCTGGTGGTAAGCCTGGGCGTGGTGGTGCTGGCGTTGCTGCTGCCCAAGGAAGGGCTGGAGAGCCATGCCATCGGGGCGGGGAAGCCGGCGCCGAAGTAGAACTGCAGGCGGTCAGCCCGTTCGGTTTGCTCAGCCTGGTAGCGATTTCTTCATGTACGCCAGGTAGAAGCCCGGCGCGTAGTCGTCGATGCGCGCGTACTCCTCGTAGCCGTGCTTCAGGTAGAAGCCGCGCGCCTGCCACTCGAAAGTGTCGAGCCTGGCGTTCTTCGCGCCCAGCGCGACGGCCTGGCGCTCGGCCTCGGCGAGCAGCCGGCTGCCAAGGCGCGCGCCGCGCGCGTCTTCCTCGACGAACAGCACTTCCACGTTCAGCCAGTACAGAAACACGAACCCGCGAATGCCGCCCAGCAGCCGGTCGTTCTCGTCGCGGGCGTCGATGCGGATGTACTGCTGCTCGGGGTACTCGCCGACCGCCGCGTAGTTGAAGTGGCGCAGCTTGCGGCCGAGTTCGCCAGAGCGCAGCTGGTCGGGTGTCGGGGTCGAGAGGGTGATGGTCATGGCGGTCCGGGGCCGGGCGTGTTCGGAGGCGGCATTCTGCCCATGCCCGCATGTTGCATAACCTTGCGCACTTTCCTTCTTTGTGCCCCACGCCCTCCGTTGATACGGTCGCTCTCTTTGCATTTCGAGGCAAGCGACCATGGGCGCGAGAGATTTCAACGGGCAGGGAGCACAGGTTCTGTCGGGCGCCGACGGAACGGTCCAGCACCAGGCCGATGTGCTGGTGATCGGCGGCGGCCCCGCCGGGGCGTGGGCGGCGGTGAGCGCGGCGGCGCAGGGCGCGCGCGTGGTGCTAGCCGACAAGGGCTTCTGCGGCACCTCGGGCGCCACGGCGCCTTCGGGCACCGGCCTGTGGCACGTGTCGCCCGAAGGCCAGGCGCGCGAAGAAGCCAAGGCCAGCCGCTACGCCATGGGCGGCCAGCTGGCCGAGCATGCGTGGATGGACCGCGTGCTCGCGCAGACCTGGGACAACGTCGAGCGGCTCAAAGACTGGGGCTACCCCTTTCCCGCCGACGACCAGGGCGCGCTGCGCTGCACCTCGCTGCAGGGCCCCGAATACATGCGGCTGATGCGCAAGCGGGTGAAGGAGTCGGGCGCGCGCATTCTCGATCACAGCCCCGCGCTGGAGCTGCTGGTGGACGAGCACGGCACGGTGTGCGGCGCCACTGGCGTGAACCGCCAGCGCGGCGACACCTGGGTGGTGCGCGCGGGCGCGGTGGTCATCGCGACCGGCGGCTGCGCCTTCCTGAGCCGCGCGCTGGGCTGCAACGTGCTTACCGGCGACGGCCAGCTGATGGCCGCCGAAGTGGGCGCGGCGCTGTCGGGCATGGAGTTTTCCAACGCCTACGGGCTGGGGCCGGCGTTTTCGTCGGTGACCAAGTCGCTGTTCTACAACTGGGCGACCTTCTACACGGCCGACGGCGTGGCCATCGAGGGCGCGGGCTCGTCGAAGGGGCGCGGCGTGATCGCGCAGACGCTGCAGTCGCAGCCGGTGTTCGCCTGCCTGGACCGCGCCGACGCGCAGATCCGCGCCTGGATGCGCACGGCGCAGCCCAACTTCTTCGTCTCTTTCGACCGGCAGGGCATCGACCCGTTCACGCAGCATTTCCCGGTCACGCTGCGGCTCGAAGGCACGGTGCGCGGCACCGGCGGGCTGCACCTGGTCGACGATTCCTGCGCCACCTCGGTGCCCGGCCTCTATGCGGCGGGCGACGCGGCCACGCGCGAGCTGATCTGCGGCGGCTTCACCGGCGGCGGCAGCCACAACGCGGCCTGGGCGCTG
Source organism: Variovorax sp. J22G73 (assembly GCF_030317035.1). Taxonomy (GTDB): domain Bacteria; phylum Pseudomonadota; class Gammaproteobacteria; order Burkholderiales; family Burkholderiaceae_C; genus Variovorax. The sequence goes on along the minus strand of NZ_JASZYK010000002.1, from coordinate 196,521 downwards.
TCGTCGGGCTTCTGGGCCGGCGCGGGCGCGGCCGCCTTCGGGCGCGATGCGTGCGCGCGTGCCAGCCGCACGGCCCTGCGCGCGGGCGGCGTGGCGCTGTCGACGCGCGGCGCCACGCCCTTCGACGCGCAGGACGTGATTCGCGCGGTGCAGGCCGAGGTGTTCCCGTATGAGCGCAACTGGTTCCGCGAAGGCGACGTGCTGCGCGACTCGCTGGGCCGGCTCGACGCGCTGTGGGCGCGACTGCGCACCAGCGCGCCGGCCGCCACGGCCACCGAGGCCGTGCGCGCACGCGAGGCCGCGGCCATGCTGGCCACCTCGCGCTGGATGTACCGCAGTGCCTTGGCGCGCACCGAAACCCGCGGCATGCACCGCCGCCGCGAGCACGTCGTGCTCGACCCCGCGCAGCGCCACCGCCTGCTCAGCGGCGGGCTCGACGAGGTATGGGTCCGGCAGCAGGGCGTGAAGGAGGTGTCGGCATGATCGAAGTCATCAGTGCAGAGCGCTGCACGGCCTGCAACATCTGCGTGAGCGCCTGCCCGACCAACGTGTTCGAGGCCGTGGCGGGCGGGCCGCCGCGCATCGCCCGCCAGGACGATTGCCAGACCTGCTTCATGTGCGAGCTGTATTGCCCCGAAGACGCGCTGTATGTCGCCCCCATTGCCGACCGCGGCGCCACGGCCGAAGAACGCGACGCCGCGGCCGAGGCGCTGATGGGCAGCTACCGCAGCGCCATCGGCTGGGGCAGGGGGCGCGAGTCGACCGCCTCGGCCGACGCGAGCTTCGAGTTGCTGCGCCGCGCGCACTGAGCCCTTTCCTCTTCCTTTCTCTTTTTCTTGCTCGGGTCTTTCCATGTCTGATCTTCCAGGCCGCCGCCGGCTGTTGCGCGGCGCCATGGCCGCGGCCGCCGCCAGCGCGGTTCCCGCTTTCTCCTTCGCCCAGAACGGCAGTCCGGCCAACGGCCAAGGCGGCGGCAAGGTGCTGCGCCTGGGCTACATCGGCCCGGGCAAGAAGCCCGCGAACGCGACCGGCTGGGCGCTGCGCCAGGGCCACCTGCAACGCGAGCTGGCAACGCTCGGCTTCACCGAAGTGACGACGCGCAACTTTCCGAACGGGCCCGACCTGAACGAGGCCTTTGTCGCGGGTGCGCTGGACGTGGGCATCTACGGCGACACGCCCGCCATCGTGGCGCGATCGCGCGGGCTGGAAAACCAGCTCATCGGCTTCGATGCCGTGGGCATGAACGTATGGCTGCTCACGCCGCGCAACGGCGCGCGCAGCGTGAAGGCGCTCGACGGCCAGACCATCGGCGTGGCGCGCGGCTCGTACATGCACCGCTACGTGCTGGGCCTGCTGAAAGAGCACGGGCTGCAGAAGTCGGTCAAGGTGATCCACATGTTCCCGCGCGACGGCGAAGCCGCGCTCGACCAGGGCTCGATCGCCGCCTTTGCCGCGCAGATCGACGTGGGGCCGCTGCTGGCTTCGCGCGGCTACCCGGTGATCGACGAGGCCGACAGGCACCCGACGCTGCGCGGCACCTCGGTGATCGTGGCGTCGAACAAGCTGCTCGCGGCCGCGCCGGGCGTGCCCGCCGCATGGACGCGCGCGCGCCGCACCGCGCTGCAGGAAATACACCGCGACAGCGAGGCCTACTACGCCTTCCACGCCGAGGTGAGCGGCTTTCCGCTCGACGTGGTGAAGGTGTCGCACCCGCTGTCGCAGTTTCCCGAGGCGGCGTACCCGGCCGAGGGACTGGCGCTGCTCGACGAGGTGAAGAAGTTCTTGCTGGCCGAGAACCTCGTGAGCCGCGACTTCGCGCTGGCGCAATGGCGCGCGCCTGAAGCCTGAACTTTTGCGAACTCGCATCGCGCGGCGCGCATGCACGCGCTTGCGGCGGGGGCATGCTTGCGAGGCCGCGCCGGCGCGGGCATTCTCGAACTCGCCGCGCCACGGTTCGGTTCAGCCCACCCCGGCGTGCGGCCTTTCTCATTCATTCAACGTCAAGACAAGACACACCCATCCATGACCTACCACGCCGACTCCAAGCGCTACGACGCCATTGCCTACCGCCGCGTCGGGCGCAGCGGGCTCGTGCTGCCCGCGATCTCGCTCGGGCTCTGGCACAACTTCGGAGACACCACGCCGGTCGCCACGCAGCGCCAGCTGCTGCGCACGGCCTTCGACCTGGGTATCAACCACTTCGACCTGGCCAACAACTACGGCCCGCCGTACGGCAGCGCCGAGACCAACTTCGGCCGCCTGCTGCGCGAAGATTTCAAGGCCTACCGCGACGAGCTCATCATCTCCAGCAAGGCCGGCTGGGACATGTGGCCCGGCCCCTACGGCAAGGGCGGCGGCTCGCGCAAATACGTGCTCGCCAGCCTCGACCAGAGCCTGCAGCGCCTGGGGCTGGACTATGTCGACATCTTCTATTCGCACCGCTTCGACCCCGACACTCCGCTCGAGGAAACCGCCTCCGCGCTGGCCCAGGCCGTGCAGCAGGGCAAGGCGCTGTACATCGGCATCTCGTCGTACTCGGCCGGCAAGACGCGCGAGATCGCCGCGCTGCTGCGCGAGTGGAAGGTGCCGCTCCTGATCCATCAACCGGCCTACAACCTGTTCAACCGCTGGGTCGAAAAAGACCTGCTGAACGCCACCGACGAGCTGGGCGCGGGTGTGATCGCCTTCACGCCGCTGGCGCAGGGCCTGCTGACCGACAAGTACCTCAACGGCATTCCCGACGACGCGCGCATCAACCGGCCCGGCGGCGGCTCGCTGAAGCAGGAGCATTTGTCGGAGCCCAACGTTGAGCGCGCCCGCGCGCTCAACAAGATCGCGCAGCGCCGCGGCCAGACACTGGCGCAGCTTGCGCTGACGTGGACGCTGCGCGACCCGCGCGTGAGCTCGGCGCTCATCGGCGCGAGCCGGCCCGAGCAGATCGTCGACAACGTGGCCGCGCTGTCGCACGCGCCGCTGAGCGCGGAGGAACTGGCCGAGATCGACAAGTACGCGGTGGAGGGCGGCGTGAACCTGTGGGAGAAGCCGTCGACCGATTTCGCTTGAAGTACCACGTGAGTGCCTCATGAAATACCACGTGAGGTGCCGCGTTCGGTAACCGCATCAGGAAACTTGGAATCCGTCTTTGTCAAAGGCGGTGCCGCTCAGCAGAATCGGTTGAAGCATTCATTCGATTCATTGCCATGCAACTGCGCACCCACTACGTTTCCCCGGCCGCCCAGGCCCGCCATGTGCTCGACCTGACCGCCAAGGCCTGGCGCATTCCACCGAGTTCGCCACGCGCCCTGGCACGGCGTGCGCCGCACGGCCATGTGCCTGCGCGCGCGATGCGGCGGCTGCATGCGGCCGCCGTGCTCGGCCTGCTGCCGCATTCTTGGTGAGCGCGATAACGGTCGGCTGAACGGCTGAACGGCTGAACGGCTGAACGGCCGGCCATCGATGCAAGAGCGTGGAGCCGCAACGGCCGCAACCGGCCGCCTTCGCCTCTCGCCGACAACGGGTCTTCGCCCTGAAGTCCCCTGCGCAAAAGACGCAACCCCGACCCACCACGGAGAGTCTTTCCCACTCGCGCCTGTGTGAAGCAGCGCCGTCGCGCCGGCCCGCGCAACAGGTTCGCAACGGCACTCCACGTCGCATATCGATAGAGGAATTCAGCGCAACCGGTGCGCGCGTTGCCCAAGAGAATTCGCAGCAATTCTTTCAAGGGCGTGTCCCGCCGCACACCGTGTCCTACTCGCTGTCCCTGCTCGACAAGAGCCTGATCCCCGAAGGCGCCGACGCCGCGCAGGCGTTCCAGCACACCGTGGCGCTCGCGCAGAGCGCGGAGCGTCTCGGCTACCGCCGCTACTGGCTCGCGGAGCATCACGGCAACAGGAACTACGCGGGCTCCGCACCCGAGGTGCTGGCCGCCCACGTGCTCGCGAAGACCTCGCGCATTCGCGTGGGCACGGGCGGCGTCATGCTGCAGCACTACAGCCCGTTCAAGGTGGCCGAGACCTTTCGCGTGCTCGCCGCGCTGGCGCCGGGCCGCGTGGACCTGGGCATCGGCAAGGCGCCCGGCGGCTTTCCGCTCACGAGCAAGGCGCTGCAATGGCTGCACGACCCCGAGAAAAAACGCAGCGAAGACTTCGGCGTGCGGCTGGCGGAGCTCGACGCCTTCCTGCACGACGGCGTCGCCTCGGGCCACGCACTGGCGGGCGCGGTCGCGACACCCCAACCGCCGCAGTTGCCGCAGCGCGTGCTGCTGGGCGGCAGCCCTGAAAGCGCGGTGCTCGCCGCGCGGCTGGGCTGGCAGTTCGTGTACGCCGGGCACTTCAACGGCGACCCGGTGAACCTCGCGCAATCGATAGCCGCCTACCGCGCCGAGACGGGCCGCGCGCCATGGCTCGCGCTCTTCGCCTTTGCCGCGCACACGCACGACGAAGCGGCCGAGCGCGTCGGCGCGCTGCGCAGCTTTCGCGTGTACCTGCCCACCGGCCAGACCGTGAACCTGCCCAGCCTGGAGGCCGCGGCCGAGTTCGCGCGACAGGCCGGCGTGAGCGACTTCCGCACCGAAGAGCGGCGCCCGCACGTCATCGCAGGCACGGGCGAAGAAGTGCGCGCGGCGCTCGATGCGTTGAGCGCGCAGCACGGCATCGAGGAGTTCGTCATCGACATCCCGGTGGCCGACTTTGCGGCGCGCCATGCGTCGGTCGAGCTGCTGGCCAGGGCGCGCGAGCTGGCGCCGGCCTGAACCCGGTTTTTTTCCTGCACCCACAACGAGACAAGAAGAAAGGTTGGCCATGAGCAACATCAAGTTCGGCGTCATGCTGCAAGGCGCCGGCAGCCACATGAATTCGTGGAAGCACCCGGCAGGCCCGGCAGATGCCAGCGTGAACCTCGACTTTTTCGTGCGCACCGCGCAGAAGGCCGAGGCCGCGGGCATCGCCTTCGCATTCGTGGCGGACGGGCTCTACATCAACGAGAAGTCGATACCGCACTTCCTGAACCGCTTCGAGCCGATTTCCATTCTGTCGGCGCTGGCCGCGGTCACGTCGAAGATCGGGCTGGCGGGCACGGTGTCGAGCTCGTACAGCGACCCGTTCACGGTGGCGCGGCAGTTTGCTTCGCTCGACCTCATCAGCGGCGGGCGCGCCGGCTGGAACGTGGTGACCACGCCGCTGGAAGGCAGCGCCAGGAACTACAGCCGCACGCACCCCGAGCACGCGCAGCGCTACGAGATTGCCGACGAGTACCTGGCCGTGACGCAGGGCCTGTGGGACAGCTGGGACGACGACGCCTTCGTGCGCGACCGCGACAGCGGCCGCTTCTTCGCGCGCGACAAGCTGCACACGCTGGACCACAAGGGGCGCTTCTTCGAGGTGTCGGGGCCGCTGAACATCCAGCGCTCGCCGCAGGGGCAGCCGGTGATCTTCCAGGCCGGCTCGTCGGACGCGGGCATCGGCCTGGCCGGCAAGTACGCGGACGCGGTGTTCACGCATTCGCCTTCGCTGGAAGACACGCGCGGCTTCCTGCGCCAGGTGAAGGCCAGCGCGGTGGCGCAGGGCCGGCAGGCCGATGACGTGAAGATCTTTCCGGGCATCGGCCCCGTGGTCGCGGCCACCGAGGAAGAGGCCGAGGCCAAGTACAAGCTGATTCGCGAACTGCTCACCATCGAAGAAGCGCTGGCCTACCTGGGCCGCTTCTTCGACCACCACGACTTCGGCCAGTACCCGCTGGACGACGCCTTTCCCGAACTGGGCGAGCTGGGCCGCAACAGCTTCCGCTCGACCACCGACCGCATCAAGGCCAACGCGAAGGCCAAGGGCCTGAGCTTGCGCGAGGTGGCGCTCGAAGTGGCCACGCCGCGCACGCAGTTCGTGGGCACGGGCGAGCGCATCGCCGACGAGATCATCCGTTGGGTGGACGAGGGCGCGGCCGACGGCTTCATCCTGGGCTTTCCGGTGCTATCGCAGGGGCTGGACGATTTCATTGAGTTTGTCATTCCGGTGCTGGAGGCCCGCGGGCGCTACAGCCGCGAGCTGCCGGGCCACACGCTGCGCGACCACCTCGGCTTGCCGCGCAAGGCCAGCCGTTATGCGACCGGAACCGCAACGGCAACCGCAATTGCAGGCGAAGCCAGCCTGACGCGGAGGGCCGCGTGATGAGCGAGGCCTTCGTCTACACCACCCCGCTGGACCCGCGCGCCGCGCCGCTGCTCGAAGGCTTGGCCCACGAATACGCCACCCGCTACGGCGATGTGCTGCGCGAGCCTGGCGAGCCGCGCGAAATAGACCGCTACCCGGCGCACCTGTTCGCGCCGCCGCACGGCAACTTCGTGCTGCTGCTGCGCGACGGCGTGGCGGTGGGCGGCGGTGCGTTCATGCGCCACGACGAGCGCACCGCCGAGCTGAAGCGCGTGTGGACGCACCACGCCCTGCGGCGCCAGGGCCTGGCGAAGAAGGTGCTGCTGGAGCTCGAGGCGCAGGTGCTGCGCCAGGGCTACGAGCGCATCTGCCTGACCACGGGCTTTCGCCAGCCGGAGGCGGTGGCGCTGTATTTGGGGCATGGCTACACCGCGCTGTTCGGCCCGGCGGCCGATCCGGAAACACCGCGCAAGCTCCCTTTCGAGAAAGAGCTGGTGGTGCCGCGCGCACGGAGCGAAGCCGCTCCGCGCCATGCCGAGGCGGTGCAGCGATGAACACCACCGTGCTCGACGCCGGCGGCGAGCCGCGCGACCCCGTGCCGGTTCGCCTGGAGCAACCGCAACGCGCCACGCCTGACAAAGGCGACTACTCCCACTTCCGCATCGTGCCGGCCCGCTACCCGGCGCGCACGGTGGGCACCGTGTTCGCGGTGGCGGTCATCGCGCTGGTGCTGTATTCGACGCTCACCAACCCGCGCTGGGGTTGGGGCGTGTTCGCGCAATGGTTCTTCGCCGAGCCGGTGCTCGAAGGGCTGGGCCGCACGCTGCTGCTGACGGCGCTGGGCGCGGTGCTGGGCTTTTTCTTCGGCACCGGGCTGGCGCTGGCGCGCGTGTCGCGCTCGCCGCTGCTCTCGAGGCTGGCATGGGTGTTCACGTGGATCTTCAGGTCGATTCCGGTGATCGTGCTGCTGCTGATCATCAACAACCTGGGCTACCTGTACGAGACGGTGTCGCTGGGCATTCCGGGCACCGAGGTCACCTTCTTCTCGTACCCGACCACGCAGCTCATCAGCCCCTTCGTGGCGGCGCTGCTGGGCCTCACGCTGAACCAGGCGGCGTTCGCCTCGGAGATCGTGCGCGGGGGCATCCTGTCGGTGGAACAGGGGCAGCTGGAAGCGGCCGCGGCGCTGGGCCTGTCACGCGGGCGGCAGTCGTTTCGCATCGTGCTGCCGCAGGCGATGCGCACCATTCTTCCGACAGCGTTCAACGACATCATCGGGCTGGCCAAGGGCACGTCGAACCTCTACATCCTGGCGCTGCCCGAGCTGTTCTACACCATACAGATCATCTACCGGCGCAACCTGGAAGTGATTCCGCTGCTGATGGTGGCGACCGTGTGGTACCTCGTCATCCTCACGGTGCTGTCGGTGGTGCAGCACTATGTGGAGCGGCATTTTTCGCGCGGAGCGCTGCGCAATCCGCCGAGTTCATGGATCGGCGGTGCTTTGCGAAAGCTGCTGCGCTCCAAGGCGCCTGTCGCTGCGCTCGAGGTCGACGCACCGGTCGCCGACGCGCCCGTGCAGGTGCCGCGCTGGACCGATCCGCTCACGCAGGGTGGCGAGGTCACCATCCACGGCGTGTCCAAGAGCTTCGGCGCGCTGAAGGTGCTCGACGACGTGACGCTCACCGTGGGGCAGGGCAGCGTCACGGTCGTGCTCGGGCAGTCGGGCTCGGGCAAGTCGACGCTGCTGCGCGCCATCAACCACCTGGAGCGGGTTGACGACGGCTTCATCGCCATCGACGGCGAGCTCATCGGCTACCGGCGCGACGCCGACACGCTCTACGAGCTGCACGAGAAAGAAATTCTCAAGCGCCGCGTCGACGTGGGCATGGTGTTCCAGAACTTCAACCTGTTCCCGCACCTGACGGTGCTGGAGAACATCGTGGAGGCGCCGATTTCGGTGCGCGGCCTGTCGCGGCCCGAGGCCGAGGCGCTGGCGCACGAACTGCTGGTGCGCGTGGGCCTGGCCGACAAGACGCACGCCTACCCGCGACAGCTCTCCGGCGGCCAGCAGCAGCGCGTGGCCATCGCGCGCGCGCTGGCGCTCAAGCCCAAGGTGCTGCTGTTCGACGAACCCACCTCCGCGCTCGACCCCGAGCTGGTGGGCGAGGTGCTGGCCGTCATCAAGCAGCTGGCGCGCTCGGGCACCACGCTGCTCATCGTCACGCACGAGATCGGCTTTGCCCGCGAGGTGGCCGACACCGTGGTCTTCATGGAGCGCGGCCGCATCCTGGAAACGGGCACGCCCGAGCAGGTGTTCAACGCGCCGGTGCATGCGCGCACGGCCGAGTTCCTGGCCAAGGTTCTTTGACGCTTTGTTTTTTTCCTTCAACGCATCCTTCACTGCATCGCACTTCATGACCTACCGACGAAACATCCTGTCCGCCTCCTGGTTCGCTTTCTGGTCCGTTCTTGTGGCTGCGTTGCTCCCGCTGGCGGCATCGGCCCAGGCCGCCCCCGACCTGAGTCCCGAGCAGGTCGGCCGCCCGCGCGCGCAGAAGATCGACGAGGCCGTGGCGCTCGCCAGGGACTTCAAGTTCCAGAAGGAGGGCGTGCTGGTCGTCGGCACGACCACGGGCCGCCTGCCGTTCGCGGCCTACGCCACCGACACGAAGACGCCCGTGGGCAACGCGCCCGACATCGCGCAGCTGGTGGCCGACAGCCTGGGTCGCAAGCTGGAGCTGGTGTCCACCACCTGGGCCGACTGGCCGCTGGGCCTGCAGTCGGGCAAGTTCGACGTGGTGGTGTCGAACGTGACGGTGACGGAAGAGCGAAAGGAGAAGTTCGACTTTTCCACCTACCGCAACGACCAGATCGGCGTGTATGTGAAGTCCGACAGCAAGCTGGGCGCCATCAAGGAGCCGAAGGACATCGCGGGGCTGAAGGTGATCGTGGCGGCCAGCACCAACCAGGAGCAGATCATCCTGCGCTGGAACAAGCAGAACCTGGCCGCCGGATTGAAGCCGGTCGAGATCCAGTACTACGACGACGACGTGGTGCAGCGCCTGGCCCTGCAGTCGGGCCGGGCCGACGCCTATGTGGGGCCGAACGCCATCGCGGCCTACGAGGCGCGCGACGGCAAGACGAAGCTGGCGGGCGTGTTCTCGGGCGGCTGGCCGCTGAACGCCGAGATTGCCGTCACCTCGCGCAAGGGCTCCGGCATTGCCGACGCGGTGACGCTGGCGCTGAACACGCAGATCAAGAACGGCAACTACGCCAAGACCCTGTCGCGCTGGAGCCTGGAGTCCGAAGCCATCCAGGCGTCGCGCACCAACCCGCCCGGCCTGCCGAAGAACTGAAGACCATGACTTTGAAGAACATCAAGAACACATCCGTGGCGTGGATCGCGCGCAGCCTTGTTGCATCCAGCCTTGCCGCATTCACCCTTGCTGGAGGCACGGCGCATGCCGCCGACAAGTTCGACTTCAGCCCCGAGCAGCAGGGCCGCCTGCGCACGGGCAAGGACGCCGAGGCCGTCAACGCGATTCCGCCCAACTTCAAGTTCGTGAAGGAGGGCGTGCTGACCGTGGCCGTGGCGCCGTTCGCGCCGCCCATCTCCACCTACGCGACCGATGCGAAGACGGTGGTGGGCTTCGACGCCGACTACGCACTGCTCATCGCCGATGCGCTGGGCCTGAAGCTCGACCTGCAGCCCATCGCGTGGGCCGACTGGCCGCTGGGCCTGAGCTCGGGCAAGTACGACGCGGTGATCTCGAACGTGGGCGTGACCGAGCAACGCAAGGAGAAGTTCGACTTTTCCACCTACCGGCTGGGCCTGCACGGCTTCTACGTGAAGGCCGACAGCCCCATCAAGAGCATCAAGGAGCCCAAAGACATCGCGGGCCTGAAGCTGACGACCGGCGCGGGCACCAACCAGGAGCGCATCCTGCTCGAATGGAACCGGCAGAACGCCGCAGCCGGGCTGAAGCCCGCCACGATCCAGTACTACGACGACGATGTGACGCGCACGCTGGCGGTGGTCACCAAACGGGTCGATGCCAACTTCAACCCGAACGCGCCGCAGGCCTACGAGTCCGCGAAGAACGGGCAGATTCGCCTGGTCGGCACGGTGAACGCGGGCTGGCCGCTGAAGTCCGACGTGGCCATTGCCACGCGCAAGGGCAGCGGCCTGGCCGTGGCGCTGACCACGGCCACCAACAACCTCATTCGCAACGGCAGCTACGCCAAGACGCTGGCGCGCTGGAGCCTGGCCGAAGAGGCGCTGCCGAAGTCGGAGACCAACCCACCCGGCCTGCCGAAGTTCGCGCCGTGAGCATCCGCCATCTCGCCTTTCTCACGCCGGGCAACTTCGCGGAGACCGATCCTTATGCGGGACTGGAGGCGGCGCTGAAGCTGTTCGAGTTCGGCGAGAAGCTGGGCTTCAACGGCGCCTGGGTGCGGCAGCGCCACCTGGAGCGCGGCGTGTCGTCGGCGGCGACCTTTCTGGCCGCGGCCACGCAGCGCACCCGCCGCATCGAGCTGGGTGCGGCCGTGATCCAGATGGGCTATGAAAACCCGTTCCGCCTCGCCGAGGACCTGGCCACGGTCGACATCCTGGCGCGCGGACGGCTGCAGGTGGGCCTGAGCGCGGGCGTGCCGCTGCACGGCGCGCTGCTGGGCAACCGCTTCTACGACACGGCACCGAACACCGTCGACTACACGCACAAGCGCGTGGGCCGGCTGAAGGCCAACCTGGCGCCCACGCTGCTGGGCGACGCGCAGACCTTCATCGAGTCGGCCGGCGGGCGCGTGCGGCCGCAGGTGCAGCCGCATGCGCCGGGCCTGGCCAACCGGCTGTGGTACGGCGGCGGCTCGCTGCGCTCGGCCGAGTGGGCGGGGCGCAACGGCTTCAACCTGCTGCAGGGCAATGTGCTGTCGGGCGAGAACACCGACGACTTCCTCGCGGCGCAGCTCGGCCTGGTCGAGCGCTTTCGCGCGAGCGAGGGAGGCGAACACAAGGGCCGGGTGGCGCTGGGCCGCGTGATCGTGCCGCTGGACAGCGCCGACGCCGCCACCCGCAAGCGCTACCGCGCCTTCGCGGCCGGCCGCGTGGAACGCACGCTGTCGCCGCAGGGCGAGCGGCGCACGCTGTTCGCGAGCGATTTGGTGGGCACGTCCGACGAGATCCTGGAGCGCCTGCGGCAAGACCCGGTGCTGCCGCAGGTGGAAGAGCTGCGCGTGGAGCTGCCCTACAACTTCAGCGGCGAAGACTACGAGCAGATATTGAGCGACCTTGGCGCCCGCATTGCGCCCGAGCTGGGCTGGCGGGCGCTGTGAACCGAGGAGGAGAGGAAGAGGAAAAAAGGAGTGCAGGAGGTTGAGTTCGAGGTGAGTCGGAGTCGGAAGGCGCCTTGGCGCCGTTCGATGGAAGACCTTCAGCGGGCCCTTGTGGCCCGCTTTTTTTTGCCCCGTTTCAGCCCTGCGCTGCCGATGCGCCGAGCAGGAAGTCGGTGACCTCGTCGGAGAACCAGTAGCGCTTTTCGCCGACCAGCACGGCGTCGGGCGTCTGCGGGTCTGGCCGCGCGGCGGGCATGCCGTGCGCCACCAGCGCCTGCGCGCAGCCCAGCCAGTCGCCACCGGGCTCGGGCTCGTTCAGCGAGGCCCACGCCAGCGAGCCGCGCGCGTCGTCGCCGTAGCCGTGCAGCGTGCGCCAGTCGGCGCCGTGCTCGACCAGGAAGCGCGTGAGCGCCGCATCGCCGCGGAACACCGCCTGGTTCAGCGCCGAGCCGTCGATGTCGCCGCCGCGCACCTCGATCGGCCAGCCGAGCGAGACCATCGTCTTCACCGCGTCGGTGCAGCCCTGCGCCGCCAGCTCGGGCAGCAGCTTCAGGCGGGTGTCGCCCAGCGAGGCGATCAGGCCCGGGTGCTGCGACAGCACCTGCCGCGCCGCCGCTTCGTCCGCGCGGGCGCAGGCGGCGACGAAGGCTTCATCGGGCGGCAGCGGGGCGCTGTCGGCGCCCGCCGCCTGCAGCAGCCGCGCCACCTCGGTCAAGCCGAAGCGCAAGGCCACGAGGTGGGTGGGCGTGCCGTCGGGCGTGGTGGCGGCCGGGTCGGCGCCCGCGGCCAGCAAGGCCTCGATGTGGGCCGGCGAGCGGCGGCGGCGCAGGGCCCACAGCAGCGGCGTGCCCCAGTCGGAGGTGGGTGCGCCGCGCGCCGGTTCGTTCGCGTCGCCGCCATGCGCGAGCAGCAGGCGCAGCGTGGCCACGTCGTCCAGGTCGAGCTCGCGGTACAGCGCGTTGGAGCCGGTGACGCGCGCGCCGGCCTGCAGCAGCAGGCGGGTGCAGGCCGGCTGGTCGAGCGAGTGATAGAGCGACTCGCCATCGTTCGGGTCGGCGCCCGCGCCGAGCAGCAGTTCGGTGAGTTCCACGTCGTGGTTCTGGCCGGCGGCGCCGTACAGCGCGGACAGGCGCTCGGTGTCCGAGGGCGCGGCCAGCGAGGCCGGCGGCCAGCGGTTGCCGGCCGACTGGTTGGCGTCGGCACCGGCTGCGAGCAGGTAGCTGGCGCACGCGCGCAGCCGCTCGCGAAACGCCGGCAGGCGCAGCAGGCTCGAATGCGTCACGGCCACGAGGGGCGGCAGGTTCAGCGGGCCGCCGGCGCGGTGCAGCCAGCCCGGGTCTTGCGCGGTGGCCCGGCGCAGCGCGGCCTCGTCGCCAATGGCGCAGGCCAGGTAGGGGTCCTGGCCGAGCACGGGCATCGGAAGGGGCAGGGCGGGGCCGTCTTCGAGCAGCCGGGCCGCCACCGTGGGCCGCGCGCGGTGGTTGCCGCCCGAGATGTCGCCCGCGTACACCAGCCGCAGCCAGTGCAGCAGCGCGCGGGCCGGGTCGTCCGCCTGCGCGCGGCGCGCGACGACGAAGCCCTGCAGGTCGGCCCACGAGGCAAAGCCGTGTTCGCGCGCCACGCACGACTGCGCGTCGTGCAGGCGCAGGCCGAGGGCTGCGAGGGTGGTGTCGGTCTTGCCGGCGGCGGCCGGCAGCGCGTCGCGAAAGCGGGCGAAGGCCGCGGGGTCGTTGCCGCGGTAGAGCGCGAGCAGGTCCTTGGCTTGTTTCTTGAGATGGCCGATGTCGGGCCGGGCGGGAATGCGCTTCATGAAAACCTCCGTGCATCAGGCGCCGACGGCCCGCAAATCCGGCTGCACAAAAGGCTGTGGATCGTCATGTGAAGGCAAGTGGGTTCAACCCTTCCCGCGGGCCCGGGCGCGGCTTGCGACCGCGGGCTGGATGTTAGCGCAGCATTTTTTCCGCGGGGCCGGTTCAGAAGCTGTGCACGTTCCACTCGTAGTCGATGGCCACCTCGCCCAGCAGGCGCAACCGCTCCTGCGGCGCGGCGGCCAGGGCCTCGACCAGCTTCGCGTTGAAGCCCACGAGCGTGACCTTGGCGCTGTCGGCGAATTCGCCGCTGATGCCCTGGTCTTCGTAGGTGCGCACATACGACTGCGCGGCAATGCCGACCACGAAGTACAGGCTGGCGTTGTCGGGGTCGGCCTTCATGAGTGCGAAGGCGTCCTTGTAGAACGACTTGAAGGCGTCCGTGCCCGAGGTGGCGCTGTCGAAGCGCCGGGCGATGTCGATGAATTCCATTTTTCTCGATCTCCTCTATGAATGGGCGGTGGGCCCGAGTCCGCCGTGGGCCTGCGACCAGGCCGCGGGGGCGGCCAGGAAGTCGGCCCACTCGGCGCGGGCGGCAGGGGTGAAGTCGCCACGCTGCTGCGCCACGGCAAGCACGTCGCGCCAGGTGGCGAGCGAATGCACGCGCACGCCCAGCGGGGCCAGCAACTGCGCGGTGGGGAAGGTGGCGTAGTCGAACACCACGAACAGGTCGGTAACCTGCGCGCCGGCGTCGGCCAGCGCACGGCAGAAGCGCAGCTTGGAGTGGCCCGCGGCCATCAGGTCGTCGACCAGCAGCACGCGGGCGCCGGCCGGCACCACGCCCTCGACCTGGCTGGCGCCTGCCGCGCGCTTTCGCACGTACTGCAGCGGAAGGTCGAGCGCCTCGGCCATCCACGCGGCCAGCGCGATGCCGCTGGCTTCGCCACCCGCCACGCCCGCAAGGCCCTCGGTGCAGCCGTGCGACGCGAGCCGTGCGATGCCGCGCGCCACCAGGTCGCGCCGCAACGCCGGAAAGGAAATGAGCCGCCGGCAGTCCATGTACACCGGGCTGGCCCAGCCGGAGGGCAGGCGGTAGGGCTCGTCGGTGCGAACCGAAACGCAGCCGGCATCGATCAGTCCGGCCGCCACGGCCATGGCGTCGGCGTCGGCGCCGGCGCCGGCGCTGGCGCTGGCGGAAGTGCCCGCGGTGGGGTGTGCGTGTGTCATTGAATCCGCTCCAGCAGCTTGCGCAGGTGCTGCGCGCCGGTGCGGCCCTTGTAGGCGCTCTTCCAGAGCCGCTCGATCATCTCTTCATGCATGCGCACCGCTTCGGGCGAGGCCGTGACGGTGGCGATGCCGTTGCGCACGTTGGGCAGCTCGCCGAGGCGGAACGGGCTGACCGCCAGCACCGCGTGCCTGGCGCTCGTGAAGAGCTGGAAGGTCGAGGCCGGCATGGCGTCGTCGATCAGGCCGATCTGCACATGGAACGGCTCGCTCTCCATCAGGTCGGCGATGCGGGTCACTTCGCGGCGCGCGGCCAGCACGCGCTCGGCGCGGATTTTGGCCGGCAGGTCGACGCGCCCGACCAGCCCGGTGTGCACGAAGCGCTCCAGCTCGCGCAGGCCGATGAGGCTCACGATCTGCGGCTTGCGCTTCTCGAAGAAGGCCTTGCGCTCGGCCATGATCTCCAGCATCTTGTCGATGTCCGAGACCTTGGGTCCCTTGCCGGGCGAGCGCGGCGAGGCCTCCAGCAACATCTCGCGCAGATGCGGCAGGTAGTCGTCGGAGGTCAGCAGCAGCGAGATGGGCTCGAAGTGCGCCAGGATGCGGTCGGAGTTCTCTTCGAGCTGGCGCATGCGCTCGAACAGCCCGAGCGCGGTGGCGTAGTACTCCACCTCCACGCCCAGCAGCGAGGCGAGGGAGGTGTCCAGCAGGGTGGCCAGGCGTTCCAGCGTTTCGATCTTGACGATCTCGCCCTTTTCCATGCGATAGACCACGGCGCGCGAAATGCCGAGCTGTTCGGCCACGTCCTCCGCCAGCAGCGAGGCGCCGATGCGGTAGGCCCGCAGGCGGTCGCCGAGCGCCGCATAGTCGATAGAGGACCTGAATGCCGGAGGTGCTGCTGTCATCTCTTTTTCCTGCTCGGAGATCGAAAAAGACACTATAGAGACTCCTGTCCATGGGGCTGCCCCAGCGACCACGCCAGCGTGCTGCCGCCCAGGAACGGGTGCAGGGCCGCGCCGTGGGGCAGGGCGATGTCTTCGGGCACCTGCGCCGGCTGTCGGTACAGGGTGAGCGTGCCTTCGTTGAGCGGCAGGCCGTAGAAGCGCGCGCCGTTCTCGCTCGCGAAGGCCTCGAAGTGCGCGAGGGCGCCTTCTTCCTCGAACACCGTGACATAGCCCTGCAGCGCGGTCGGCGCATTGAAGATGCCGGCGCAGCCGCAGGCCGCCTCTTTCAGCGCGCGCACATGCGGCGCGGAGTCGGTGCCCAGGAAGAAGCGCGCATCGCCCGAGGTCGCGGCGCGGCGCAGCGCCAGCCGATGACGCTCGCGCTTCAGCACCGGCAAACAATGGAAGTGCGGCCGGATGCCCCCGGTGAAAAGGGCGTTGCGGTTGAACAGAAGGTGCTGCGGCGTGATCGTGGCGCCCAGCCGCCCGCTGTGGTCGGCCTGCACGAAATCGACCGCCTGCTCGGTGGTGATGTGCTCCATCACCACCTTCAGCGCGGGAAAGTCCGCGAGCAGCGGGCGCAGCGTGGTGTCGATGAACACGGCCTCGCGGTCGAAGATGTCGACGGCCGGATCGGTGCTTTCTCCATGCACCAGCAGCGGCATGCCCAGGGCCTGCATGGCCTCCAGCGCCGGGGCCACGCTGGCGATGGAGGTGACACCGAATTCCGAATGGGTGGTGGCGCCGGCCGGATAGAGCTTGGCGGCGGTGAACACGCCTTGCTCGAAGCCTCGCTTCAATTCGGCGGCAGGTGTGCCGTCGCAGAGGTACGCCGTCATGAGCGGCGTGAAGCGCGCGCCGGCTGGCAGGGCAGCGACGATGCGCTCGCGGTAAGCGCGCGCCTGCGCCGTGGTGGTCACCGGCTGCCGGAGGTTGGGCATGACGACGGCGCGCGCGAACGAGGCGGTGCTGTGGCCGAGCACGGCGCGCAGCATGTCGCCGTCGCGCAGGTGCAGGTGCCAGTCGTCCGGGCGTCGGATCGTGAGGGTCTGCGGGCGCATGTCAGTCCAGTTGCCCGAAGGCGTCGCTCAGCGCCTGCGCGCCGAGCATGAAGTCGGCCATGTCCATCGCCTCGTGCGGGTTGTGCGAACCGTTCTGGTTGCGCACGAACAGCATGCCGCTGGGAATGCCCGCGTTGGCGAAGAGCGATGCGTCATGGCCCGCACCGCTCGGCATGACGTCGAACGGCACGTCGAGCGTGCCGCAAGCCTGGGAGAGCACGCCGCAGATGCGTTGGTTCATCGTGGCCGGCGCGCTTTCGAGGCGGCGGTCGAATGCAAAGCGCACGCCGCGCTCGCGCTCGATGGCCGTGCACTCCGCGCGCATCAATTGGTAGAAAGCCTCCAGCGTGTCGGTGCTCTTGCTGCGGGCCTCGAGGCTGAAGCTCACGTGGCCGGGAATGCGCGAAATCGAATGTTCGGCGGCGTCGGTCTGCACGATGCCCGTGGTCACCACCAGGTCGGTGCCGCGCTCCAGCAGCACGCGCCAGTGCTCGTCGATGCGCATGACCAGGTCGGCCACCGCGAACATCGCGTCGTGGCGCAGCCAGCGCGGCACCACGCCCGAGTGCTGCGCGTCGCCGTTGCACACGATGCGGTTGTGGCGCACGTTGCCGCGAATGCCCGACACCACCGCCAGCGGCAACTTGCGCGCAACCATCACCGGCCCCTGCTCGATGTGCAGTTCCAGGTAGGCCTTCACGCGCGAACTGTCGAAGAGCGGTTGCTGCGCGCGGATGGCGTCGACATCCGCGCCGGCCTTGCGCATGCACTCGGCCAGGGTCTCGCCGGTGCTGCGCTGCGTGAGCGCGAGGTCGGCCTCGCCGATCTTCCCCAATAGCGCGCCCGAGCCCATGTAGGCCTTGCCGAACCAGGCGCTTTCCTCGCCGCGGAAGGCCAGCACTTCCAGGGGCAGCCCTGCTGCATCGCGTGCGTGCCCTGCATCGGCTTTGCGCTGGCGCGCCACCAGGCACAGCAGCCCTGCCACCACGCCCGCCAGCCCGTCGAAGTTGCCGCCCTGCGGCACGGAATCGATGTGCGAGCCGGTCCAGGCCACGGACGTTTCTCGCGCGGTGCCAGGCAATCGAAATACGACATTGGCGGCCCGGTCGGGCTCGGCCTCCAGGCCCTCGGCGCGCGCGAATTCGCACAGGTACTCGGCCGTTGCCGATTCGCCGCGCCCGTAGCTTTCGCGCGTGACGCCCACGCCGTCGAAGGACAGGGCGCGCACGTCGTCGAACAGCTTCTCGGCGAGCGGGCGCAGTTCCAGCAGGTCCATGGCCGTGTTCCTAGCCCGACTGCTGTGCAAAGCGCAGCCAGCGGTCCGACAGCTGCCGGTCGAGCTTCACCTGGCCGATAAGGTCGCGCACGTGCGCCACGTCCATCTCGCCGCAGTAGGCCTGCAGCCCGTCGATGATCTTTTGCATCACGCCGGGGTCGAGGAACGACGCGGTGCCCACCTGCACCGCGCTCGCGCCGGCCAGCATGAACTCCACCGCGTCGTCGGCGGTGCATATGCCGCCGCAGCCAATGATGGGAATGCGCACGCTGCGGTAGCACTGGTGCACCATGCGCAGGGCAATCGGCTTGATGGCCGGGCCCGAGAGGCCTCCCATCACGTTGCCCAGCTTGGGCTGGCGCGTGCGCACGTCGATGGCCATGCCCAGCACGGTATTGCCCATCACCAATGCGTCCGCACCGGCTTCTTCCGCGGCCTTGGCCACGGCGGCAATGTGCGAGGCATTGGGTGTGAGCTTGGCCCAGAACGGGTGGCGGGTCTTGCGGCGAATGGCGCTCACCACCCTGTAGGTGGTCTCCGGCGTCATGGCGAAGGCCATGCCGTCGGCTTCCAGGTTGGGGCAGGAGATGTTGGCCTCGATCACGGCCACCTCGGGCAGCGACATCTCGGCCACGGCGTCGGCGAACTCATCGACCGTATCGGCCGAGATGGAGACCACCACGGGCGTCCCGAAGCCGGTGTAGGCGGGCAGCACCTCGCGCCGGTAGTGCGCCAGGCCCTTGCTGGGGATGCCGATCGAGTTCAGCATGCCGGCATGCGCCTCGCTCACCCGCGGCGTGGGGTTGCCCGCACGGCTCACGGGCGACACGCTCTTGACCACCAGCGCGCCCAGGCGGCCGAGGTCGAGTGCTTCGCTGTACTCGATGGCGAAGCAGCCCGAGGCCGGCATCACCGGGTTGCGCAGCTCGAGCTCGCCGATACGGACATTCAGGTCAGCCAAACTCCACCTCCCCCACGACGTCGCGAATGGGAAACACCGGGCCTTCGCGGCACACGCGAAGAAATTGCTTGTCGCCCTCGCGGTCGAACAGCCGCACGCACGAGAGGCACACGCCCATGCCGCAGGCCATGCGCTGCTCCATGGCAACCTCGCCGCGGGTGTGCGGATGGTCTTGCAGCACGCGCTGCAGCAGCATCAGGATGCGGTGCGAGCCGCAGGTGTAGACCGCGTCGTGGCGGGCCTTTTCGAGCAGCCGGCGCACCAGTGCCTCCATGGCCTCGACCGACGAGGAGCCGTCGCTGTCGTACACGCAGTGCACGTCGGCGTCCACGCCGCGCAGGAACTCGTCGCGCATCAGGTCCTTCGGCGCTCGCGCGGACATCACGGCGCTGACCTGCACACCCAGGCGCGCGGCGTGCTGCACCAGCGGCGCCATGGTGGCCAGGCCCACGCCGCGCGCCACCACCAGGATGCGCCGGGCACCGGGTTCGAGCGCGAAGGTGTTGCCCAGCGGGCCGACGACTTCCATGTGGCTGCCGGCCTCCAGGCTTGCGAGCGCACGCGTGCCCACGCCTGTGACGTTGTAGAGAAACTCGATGGTTCCGGCCTCCGGCCCCGTGCCGTACACGCTCATGGGGCGCAGCAGGAAGGGGTGCAGGTCTTGCGCCGGCGGGCACTTGAGCTGGTAGAACTGGCCGGGCCGCGTGGTGCCGGCCAGGTCGGCGCTGGCCGACAGGCGCAGGTAGCGGTAGCGGTCGTTCACCCAGCGGTGCTCGACCACCTCGCAACGGTGCGAGGCCACGCCTTGCGCATTGCGCTGGAAGCAGGCGGCGTGCGCCGTGGGGAGGGCGGCTGCGGTGGTCATTCGAGCTCCTTGCCCTTGAGTTCGGGAATCAGGAACAGCGTGGCGAGCATGTCGAGCACGTAGATGGCTGCCAGCAGGGCAATGGCCACCTGGAACGAGTACGCCGTGGCCAGCGCGCCGACCACCACCGGCCCGAAGCCGCCCACGCCACGGCCGATGTTGAACAGCACGTTTTGCGCGGTGGCGCGTGCCTCGGTGGGGTAGGCCTCCGACATCAGCGCGCCGTAGCCGCCAAGCATGCCGTTGACGAACATGCCCATGAGCGCGCCGGCCCACAGCATCGATACCGGATCGGACAGCTGCGAATAGGTGAGCACCATGGCCACGGCACCGGCCTGGAACAGCAGGAAGCTGGGCTTGCGGCCGATGCGGTCCGCGAGCTGGCCGAAGACGAAGATGCCGGCCATCATCCCGAGGATGGTCACCGAGGTCCACAGGGCCGACTTGGTGAGGTTGAAGCCCAGCTTGTTCGAGAGAAAGCTGGGCATCCAGATCATGATGCCGTAGTAGCCGAAGTTCTGGACCGCGCACAGCGTCACGATGCCCAGGCTGGTGCGCGCCGTACGGCCGTCTTTCACGAGCAGGCGAAAAGCCTTGGTCTTCGGCCCCTTCGTCGCCGGGCGGCGCACGAAGACCTCGGGTTCGTGCAGCTTGTTGCGGATGACCCAGGCCACCACCGCCGGAATGACGCCGATCAGGAACATGCCGCGCCAGCCGATGTGCGGCAGCAGCAGTGGCGTGAGCAGCGCGGCGCCGAGCACGCCCGTCTGCCAGCCCAGCGCCACATAGGACGACACGCGCGCCCGGTGCCTTGCGGGCCAGGCCTCGGCCGCCAGCGCCATGCCGATGCCGAACTCGCCGCCCAGGCCGATGCCCGCGAGCGTGCGGTAAGCCAGCAGGTCCCAGTAGCCCTGCGCAAAGGCGCACAGGCCGGTGAACACCGCGAACATCACGATGGTCCAGGTCAGCACGCGGATGCGGCCGTAGTGGTCGGACAGCGAGCCGAACACGATGCCCCCGGCCACGGCGCCCACCAGCGTCCAGGTGACGAGCGAGCCGGCCTGGCCCGGCGTGAGGTGCAGGTCGGCCGAAATGGCGGTGAGCATGAAGCCGAGGATCAGCAGGTCGAAGCCGTCCATGGCGTAGCCGACGGCCGAGCCCGCGAGGGCTTTCCAGCCGTAGCCGGTCACCTTGTCGTGGCCGGGGGCGGCGTCCGCGTCCGCGGCCGTGGCCGTGGCCGATGAATTCACTCTTGCTTCCACGTTGTCGACTCCTGGCTGCGCGCGGGGTGTGTGCCGCACGGGATCACTGGCTGGGAAGGTCCGCGAAGACGAAGAGGTCGCGCAACCCTGGGTTCCGTTCAAGTTTCGATATTAGTATCTTTTTTAAGACTGGTAAAGTTTTCGAGACTGGGGCAAACCCGGTGGCACGCGCGGGCAACGGCGGAGCCTGGCCCATGCGGCCCAGGCGATGTTCAACACGGTGGTGGGGGCCGCGCCTGCGAACGGCGCGGTCAGGGCACGATGGCAGTTCTGATCAGGGCGCGGCGCGCGAAGGTGCAGATGCCGGTGCAGATGCAGGTGCAGGTGCAGGTGCAGGTGCAGGTGCAGGTGCAGGTGCAGGTGCAGGTGCAGGTGCGGGCACTGGCGCCAACTGCTCGCGCAGGATGCGCCGTATCTCCAGGATCGCCAGCGGGTTCTCCTGCACGCTGTGGGGCGACGCGATCACCAGCTCCGACGCAGCGCCGTCGAGGTGCGCGCTCTCGTAGGGCACGATGCCGTCGCTCGACAGCGCCTGCGCCAAGCCCGGCGTGTCGTTGCCGATGATCGAATGAAAGCGCACGCGCGGGTTCATCGGCAACCCCGACGACAGCCGCACGAACGGGTCGCGGTCGCTCAGGTTGTCGATGCTGTTGGGAATTCGAAACGCGCCCAGGTCCTGCCGGGCCGGCGCGATGCGGATCAGCTCGCGCGAAATGTCGTTGAGCTGGCCCAGCATGGTCACCGGCAGCGTCACCAGGTTGGCCACCCAGCGCGAGACGCGGTTGTTGGCGAACGGCGTGCCGCGGTGCGGCGCGGCAATGAAGATGGCGTCGCTCACCTGCGGCAGCGGCTCGAAGCGCAGGTAGGGCGCCAGCTTGGCCTCCATGCGCTGTTGCTGCGCGCCCTGCATGGGGTAGCTGCTGAGCAGGGCGTCCCACAGCGTGTCTTCCGACGACGACACCATCAGCCGCGACAGCACGCCGCCCATGCTGTGGCCGATCAGCGTGAGGTTGTTGGACGCAACGGCCTTGCCCGATGGGTCGAAGTGCGCCAGCGTCTGTTCCAGCGCCTGGCGAATGGCCTGGTTGTTCAGCGGCAGCGGTGCGTTGGTGGGGTAGTACACCTGCCAGACCTGGTAGCGGCGACGCAGCGTTTCGTCGCCGAGCACCTCGTTCGCCACGTTGATCCAGGCCTCGGGGCTGCTCGCCAGGCCGTGCAGCATGACGATGGTGCGGCGCTCGGGGTCGTAGGGCTGCATCAGGTAGATGCGCGGCTCGGTCAGCCCCTCGGCGCTGCCGAACAGGCTGCGCAGCGCCTGCAGCGCGAAGTCCGAGCGCGCGAGCCACAGGCCGTAGCCGGAGGTGAAGTTGGCGGCCAGCGGCACCTCTTGCCCGGCCAGCTGCACGGTCGCGGTGCGGTACGGGTCGTAGGCCGCGATGCGCAGCGAACGCGTGCGCAAAATTTCGCCGAGGCTGTTGCCGTCGAACAGCAGCAGCGCCGTCACGGCGGGGAAGGGTGTTTCGCGGTAGGGCACCGAGGGCTGCTGCGATTCGTCGTATGTGCGCTTGCTGGCCGCGGCCACCAGCTCGGCCCCGAAGCCGTCGCGCCGGTAGGTGTTGCGCAGGCCCGAGAAGGTGAGCGATGCGGCGGGAATCAGCTCGTCGGGCAGGGCCGAATCGGCGGGCAGGCGCAACGCGGTCACGTCGGTGCCGATGCGCCAGTTGCCGACCTGGGGAACCTGAGGAACTTGCGGTGGCGCGCCTTCGGTCGGGGCCTGAGGCGCCGAGCCCGCACCCGCGCGCTGGTACGTCCGGTACAGCCCGGTGATCGCCTGCTGCACCGCGTAGTTGTAGTAGTCGCGCACCTGCGTCTGGCGGTCTTCGAAGGCGCGGTCGCGCGGCTTGCGGGCGGTGAAGAAGAGGTAGGCGTAGGCGTGGCGGGCGGTTTCCAGCCAGGCCTCGATGGCGGTGTCGGGCGACGAAGGCTCGGCGGTGGTGCCGCCCTTGTCGGCCGCCAGCGCCACCTGCAGCCACACCTCCGACAGGGCCGACAGGCGCTGCTCGTCGGTCAGGCCCGGCGAGTCGGCCAGCGCGGTGCGGCAGGCGGGGCCGCTCTTGCCGCACAGATCGGCGTCGGAGCCGATCACGCGCAGCACCTCCTGCGCGGAGGTGCTGAGCTTGCCGGTGGTGAGCACGTCGCCGCGGCGCTGCGCGAGGTAGTCGGCCGGGGAGATGGAGCCCACCTTCACGCCCGCGCAGCCGGTGAGCAGCGCGGCTGCAAGCATCAAACCGGGCAGCAAGCCGGGCAGCGCGCGTCCGCGCACGCACGTCATGGCAGCGCCTTTGCTGGCTTCACGCTTGCGACCCCGGGCATGCCCTGGCGGATGGCCTGCGAGAAGTCGACGGCGGGCGCCTTGTCGGTGGTAATCGCCCGGTCGGTGATGCGGCCGGCCGCGCGCAACGCTTCCAGGCTGTAGCCCGGCGTGAGGCCGCCCACGTCGTAGAGGTAGTCGGGCAGGTAGCCCGAGGCCAGCAGCCGCCAGTCCATCGGCAGGCCGGGCACGATGTGCCTGGCCAGTGCGTAGACGATGGTCGTGCAGTTCGCCGTGAGCGTGTTGTAGAAGCTGGGCGCGCGCACCAGCGACGCGCCTTCGTCCAGGTAGGCCAGGAACAGCGAGCGCATCTGCGCCTGCGGCAACTGCACGCGGTACAGGTACAGGTCTTCGCCGCGCACGTTGGTGCGCACCCGAAGAATGTCGTGCTCGTCGGCCGCCACCAGGCTGGTTTCGAACTGCTTGAAGAACCCGCCGATGGACGAGAAGCTCTCGCCGCGCTCCTTGCGGATCTCGATGGAAAACGTCAGGAAGCGGCCGTCGTCGAAGCCGAAGGACACCAGCGTGTGCGCGATGGCCGGGCCGCTCCAGTAAGACAGCGCCACGTCGACCGTGCGCAGCCGGTCGAGGTCGTAGCGGCGCGTTTCCCAGCGCGGCGTGTAGTCGGCGTCGCTGCGCCAGTCGAAGTTGCGCACGTTGTCCAGGGTGACGACGCTGCCTTCGACATGTGATGTCACCTGCCGCGCCACGTCGTCGGCCCAGGTGCGGTTCTGCGACGGCAGGATGGTGCCCCACCAGCCGAGCAGCAGCGCGAAGCCGACCACGTAAGAAAGAAGCGCGCGGGCGGCGCGGCCGCGCCACAGCAGGGCGATGGCGGCCAGGGCGAACAAAGCCCACAGCACGCCCGCGCCGATCTTCACGGCGGCGGGGCCGGGCAGCTGGTACCAGAGCGCGAGGCAGGCCCAGAGGGCGCTCAGCAGCACGGCGAGCGACACCGCAAGGCGGCCAATGACACGCAAGAGCGTTCGGATCATGAAAAAAAGGTCAGGAAGCTGGCGACCCGAGAGCTTACGTCGCGGCCGCGATGCCTTTCGCGCGCCGGGGTGTCACAGCATGTAGACCACCAGCTTGAAGTCCGGGTCCTCCGGAAACGACTTCACCGTGAACCCCAGCCGCCGCACCAGCTTCAGCATGTCGGGGTTGGTGGCCAGCACCAGGCCGTCCATCTCGGCCAGGCCCTTGTCGCGCGCCACGTCGATGATGCTTTCCATCAGGCGCGAGCCGATGCCCTTGCCGCTGAACTCGTCGGCCACCACCAGCGAGAACTCGCAGCTGGTCTGGTCGGGGTTGGTGATGTAGCGCGACACGCCCACGATGCGTTCGCTTTCCAGCACGGTGCCGTCGGGCGACACGCTGCGCTCCAGCACCACGGCCACCAGCGCCATCTCTCGGTCGTAGTCGATGAGGGTGAAGCGCGACAGCATCGACGGCGGCAACTCATGGAAGCGCGACACAAAGCGAAACCACCGGCTCTCCGGCGACAGGCCCTGCACCAGCGCCTGCAGCATCTGCGCGTCGTTCGGATGGACCGGCCGCACGATGTACGTGCCGCCGCCCGCGCCCGGCAGCGGCCACTCGCGCCGGTAGCGCGCGGGGTACGGCATGATGGCCAGGTGCTGGTAGCCGTTGCCTGCGCTGGCCGATCCGCCTCCGTAGCCGCTGTTCCCCGCCACCGCCTGCGTGCTGCTCGCCACCACGATGCGCGCATCGACCGAGATGGCGCCGTTTTCGTCCACGATGATGGGGTTGATGTCCATCTCGCGCAGCTCGGGCAGCTCGCACACCATTTCCGACACGCGCAGCAGCACCTCTTCGAGCGCCTCCATGTCCACGGCGTTGGCGCCGCGCCATTCGCCCAGGGTCTCGGCCACGCGCGAGCGTTCGATGAGCCGGCGCGCCAGGAACTGGTTGAGCGGCGGCAGCTCCATGGCGCGATCGTTCAGCAGCTCGATCATGGTGCCGCCCGCGCCGAACACGATGACCGGGCCGAAGGGCTCGTCGGTCACCATGCCCACGTAGATTTCGCGGCCGCGCCGCGCGCGCACCATCTTCTGCACGGTCACGCCGTTGATGCGCGCGTCGGGCGCCAGCCGCGCCACGCGCTCCATCATCTCGATGTAGGTGTCGCGCGCGCCGGTGCCGTTGAGCACGTTGAGCGCCACGCCCTCCACGTCGGACTTGTGCGAGATGTCGGGCGAGTCGATCTTCAGCGCCACCGGGAATCCCAGCTGCGTGGCGATCATCATGGCCTCGTTGGCGCTGCGCGCGAGCAGCGTGCGCGTGATGGGAATGTGGAACGACGACAGCAGCGTCTTCGACTCCATCTCGGTCAGCACGCGGCGCCGCTCGGCCAGCACGCTTTCGATGAGCAGGCGCGCGCCTTCGATGTCGGGCTTGGCCAGCGCCGACAGCGGCGGCGGCGTCTGCTGCAGCAGCTGCTGGTTCTGGTAGAAGGCCGCGATGTTGCCGAAGGCGCCCACGGCGGCCTCGGGCGTGCGAAAGCTCGGAATGGTCGCGTCGGCCAGCACCGTGCGCGCCTTTCCTACCGACGAATCACCCATCCAGCAGGCCAGCAGCGGCTTGTTCATGGGGCGCGGAATGTCGGCCAGCGCCTTGGCGGTGGCGGCCGCGTCGGCGCCGGGCTTGGGCGAGAAGATGGCGAGCACGCCGTCGACCTGGCTGTCGGCCGAGGCCGCGTCGATGGCCGCGCGGTAGTGCGCGGGCAGCGCGTCTTCCGACAGGTCCATCAGGTCGGTGAGCGAGGCCAGCGGGGGCAGGGTGGGCAGCAGCAGTTTCTGCGCGGGCGCGGAGAGCTTGCCCAGGTCGAGCCCGATCTCGTTGATCCAGTCGGCGGCCAGCACGCCGGGGCCGCCGCCGTTGGTGACCACGGCCAGCCGCTTGCCGACCGGGCGGTAGCGCGAGGCCAGGCACTTGGCCGCGGAAAACAGTTCGACGAAGGAGCGCACGCGCACCGCGCCGGCGCGGCGCAGGGCCGAGTCGAACACGTCGTCGCTGCCCACGATGGCCGCGCTGTGCGTTTGCGCGGCCTCGTTGCCCGCGGGCTTGCGCCCGGCCTTGAGCACCACCACCGGCTTGGCATGCGAGGCCGAGCGCAGCGCGCTCATGAAGCGGCGCGCGTCGTCGATGCCCTCGAGGTACACGATGATGCTGTGCGTGTCGCGGTCGTTCGCCAGAAAGTCGAGCACCTGCGCCATGTCGACCGAGGTGTGCGGCCCCAGCGACACCACGCTCGAGAAGCCCACGCCGTTCTGGCGCGCCCAGTCGAGCATCGAGGCCGTGAGCGAGCCCGACTGCGACACCAGCGCCAGCGGCCCCGAGCGCGCCAGCGGGCCGGCCACGCTGGCGTTCAGGTGCAGCGAAGGGCGCTGGAAACCCAGCGAGTTCGGCCCCAGCAGGTGCACGCCTTCGCGCCTGGCGATCTTGCGCCACTGCGCGGCCTGGTCGGCGCCGATGCCACTGGAGATGACGACCGCCGCGGTGCAGCCGATGCGCCCCGCGATTTCGAGCGCGGCGGCCACGTCGCGCGGGGCCAGCGCAATCAGCGCGAGGTCGGCGTGGGTCTGTGAAAGTTCTTCGAGCGTGCCCTTGGTGCGCACGTCCAGGAAGCGAAGGGTGCCGTCGAAGCGGTCGGCGCGGAAGGCCTCGCGCAGCGTGCGGCCCGCGGCCGACTGGCCGCCCGGATCGTCGGCGTGGCCGACGAAGGCCACGACGGAAGAGGGGGCAAAAAGCGGGGTCAGGAAATGCTTGTCCATGCCCCCAAGTCTGCACCGTTCGGCCGGCGCTGTGCACGCGGGCCTTGCCTGTCATGACGAATTCGCCGGGCTTGGCTATAGTCAAAGCTCCATGCAAAAACGAATAGGCGTGATCTTCGTCTCCCGGCGAAATTCATTGCGCAGCATCCTTGCCGAAGCGTGCCTCGCGCACCTCGACCCGAAGCGCTTCTCGGCCATGTCCTGCGGCCAGCCCGGCCATGTGGGGCGCGAGCTTCATCCCGCCGCCGTCGGCGCATTGCACAGCGCGAGCATTCCGGTTCCCACGCACGCGCCCCGCGGCTGGGACGAGCTGGCGCGCTCCAACGGCACGGTGGCCGAGTTCGTCATCACGCTCGACGCGGCCACCGAGTCGCGCCAGCCCTCATGGCCCGGCCAGCCCGACGCGGCGCTGTGGGACTACCCCGACGTGGCCGCCGTCGACAACCCCGAGAAGGTGGCGCACGACGCGATACAGCTGCTGTTTTCGCTGCGCCGCAGGCTGGAGCTGCTCGTGAGCTTGCCGCTGCACGGCGGCGACCGCGCGGCGGTGCGCTCCGACGTGCGGGACCTGGGCTACATGCGATAGCGGCGAGGGCCGCAACGAATCAACGCAGCGGCAGCGGCTGGCGCAGCCACTGCGCCTCCGCTTCGCCGATGGGCGCCTCGATGGCGCGCTCGGGCACTTCCCAGACGATGGTGCGCGGCGGCGTCTTCACGAAATCTTCGCCCGCGAGGTAGCGGCGCGCGGCGCCCGAGAAATCGCCACCGTCCATCGCGAAGTCGGCCACCAGCGCGCGGCTGGCCAGTTGCAGGAACGGCACGAAATTGCTGCGCCGCGAAAACGACGTGCCGATGAGCACGGTCGACGGCACGGCGGCGGTGCCGAACAGGTCGGTGCTTTCGTTGCGCGTTTCCACGACCGACTGCGTGTCGGTGTCGGGCGCGGGTTGCAGTGAAGCGGGCAGGCCGTCGATGCCGGCCAGGTGCAGCAGGTCGCCATGCACTTCGCGCACTTGCTTCGACACGACGACCGAAGGCACCGGCTCGCCCCGAAGCGCATGCAACTCCTGCAACCGTTGCGCGACGGCGTGCGCCGCGAGCCAGCTGCCGCGCTCGTTCCAGTGCGTGTCGGTGTGCAGGAACGGCGAGGGCGACGCGCCCGCGAGCACCGGAGACAGGTCGAGCGCGGCGACGTTCGCGGCGCCCAGTTTCGCGGTCCAGTCGCGCACGCGGGCGTCGAGCTGCGGCGGACGGCGCAGCGTGCCGAGGTGGGCGGCTTCGATGCGGCTCTTGTCCGGCACCACGACCACGAGCAGCGCGATGTGCCGGTCGGCAAGCGCTCGGGCGATGGCCGACACGGCCTCTGCGCGCGCGGTTGCGTGGGCAGCGCGGTCTCGGTGAAGCTGCAGCTCCTCGTCCAGGAACAGCCAGTTGTCTTCGCCGCGCTTCACCTCGGGCCCCAGGTCGCGCAGCAGCAGCCAGTTGGCCTGCCGCTGCCAGCGCGCCAGGGCTTCGGTGAACGGCGTCGTGACCAGTTCCTTGGTCAGCGCGCGGCGCGCGGCGGCGTCGTGCAGCAGCGACGTGTCCCCATGCGAGCGCACCGCGCCCAGGTTCGGCCAGGTCGCGACGAAGGCGGTGCCGATGGCGGCCAGCAGCACGGCCGTGCCGGCCCAGTGGAGGCCATCTCGCAAACTTCGCAAACGTCGCAAACGTCGTGTAGGGCGTGCCATCGTCAGAACTGGAAGTACAGGAAGGGCACCGTGCCGCGGCTTGCCACCAGCGCCAGCGACAGCACGAAGCCGCCGATGGGCAGCAGCGTGGCCGCCACCGCGCGTGCACTGTGGGTCGGCCACGGGCGCTTCACCAGCGCGGGTGCCACCACCCACGCGATGCCCAGCAGGTAGGCCAGCATCACGGGCAGGCGCAGCATGTTCGACAGCGCCGCGCCCAGGCCCACGCCGTGCAGCCCGAACTGCCCGCCCAGCATGGCGCCGGCGGTCGCGAGGTCGGGCGAGCGAAACAGCGTCCAGCCCAGCATCACGAACACCAGCGTGGCGGCGTGCGCCAACGGCGCTGGCAGTGTGAAACCACGCCCGCGCCACAGGTGCACCACGCTCAGCGCCGCGCCGTGGGCCAGGCCCCAGTACAGAAAGTTCCAGCTGTCCGCGCCGTGCCAGAGCCCGCCGATGCCCATGGTGAGCATCAGGTTGGCCACCGTGCGGCCGTTGCCGCGGCGGCTGCCGCCCAGCGGCACGTAGAGGTAGTCGCGCAGCCACGACGACAGCGAGATGTGCCAGCGCCGCCAGAAGTCGGCGACGTTGCGCGCGAGGTAGGGCGTGTTGAAGTTCTCCGGAAACCGGAAGCCCAGCATCGCCCCGATGCCGATGGCCATCGCGCTGTAGCCCGCGAAGTCGAAGAACAGCTGCAGCGTGTAGGCCAGGCAGCCCAGCCATGCGTCCACCAGGCTGGGGCCGGCCGTGGCGAACACCTGCTCGACCACGGGCGAGAGCGTGTCGGCCACCAGCACCTTCATCGACATGCCGATCATGAAACGCCGCGCGCCCTTGGCAAAGCCGGCCCAGCGCATCGACCGGTGCGCGAGCCGCTGGCGGATCCAGTCGTAGCGAATGATCGGGCCCGCCACCAGGTGGCCGAACATGGCGAGGTAGGTCGCGAAATCGACCGGCCGGCGCTCCGCCGGAAACTTGCCGCGGTAGATGTCCACGAAGTACGAAATGGCCTGCAGCACCGTGAACGACAGCCCGATGGGCAGGGCGATGCGCTGCCACGCGATGGGCATCGCGCCCATGTGCACCAGGCCCGCGCTGAAGGTCTCGACCACGATGTTGGCGTACTTGAACCACGCGAGCACGCCCAGGTTGAGCGCAATGAGCACCATCATCGCGGCCTTGCGATGCCGCCCCGCGTGTTCCACCAGCAGGCCGCCTGCCCAGGCCAGCGCCGTGAGCGCGATGAACAGCAGCAGGAACAGCGGGCTCCACCAGCCGTAGAACAGCCAGCTCGACGCCAGCAGCAGCGCGTTCTTGGCCCGCGCCGGCGTCACCGCGTACAGCAGCAGAAAGGCAGGCAGGAAGACCGAGAGGAACTCGAGCGACGCGAAGACCACGGCCGCTCAGCGCGCGATGCGGTCTTGCAGGCCGATCAGCCGGGCGCCCTTGCCCGCGGGAACAAGAAACACGCTGTAGCGCTGGCCGGCCTGCAGCGAACCCAGGTCCAGCGTGCCTTCCACGGCGCGGCCGTTGCACGTGGCCTGCACCACCAGCTTCACCGGGTTGACGGCGCGGCGGGCATTGGCCAGCGCGGCCTGGTTCTCGAAGATGGCCGGGTTGCCCTGGCTGGCGGCCTGCAGGCCCGCGGTGCAGCGGGCGTCGGCGTTGTAGAAGGCGAGCGAGGCGCGCAGCGGGTCGAACTGCGCGGGTTCTTCAGCAAAGCTGGCGCCGGCCAGGTTGCCGTCGGCATCGGGCCAGGCCACCGAAGAGGCCTGGCCGCCGGCCTTCACGCGCAGCGAGATCGGCAGCTTCTTGCCGCCCGCCCGCCACTGGCCGGTGACGGGCGCGTCGGAGCGCGCGGGCAGGTAGTCGGTAACGGGGGCGGTCGGCGGCACCTCGAGGCTGGTCTTGGCGCCGCTGTGCACCGTCAGCGGTTGCGGGCCCGCGTTGACGAAGCGCACCAGCGCCAGGTCTTGCGCGGGGCCGGTGTCGTACAGCCGCGGGGCGGCGAAGGACGCGGCGGGCAGCAGGGCGAACACGGTGAACAGGGCCGCGAGCAGCGGCAGGCGTGCGCGGTTTGTCGGCGCGCGGTTCGCAGATGGGTGACTCATTGGCGAACGGTGCCGGTGGCGTTGATGTTGATCGGGCTGGCGGTCTTTGCCGATTGCAGTTGCATCACCTGCCTGGCGATGCCGTTGCCCCAGGCCTGGTAGCCGCTGGCGTTGAAATGCTGGCCGTCGACCGTCGTCCACTGGCCGCGCCTGGACATCTCCAGCGAGTCGATGTAAGTGCAAGGTTCTACGTTGGTGGCCAAGAAGCGGCTCATCAGCTCGACGCGTGCATAGTTTTTGCCGTACTTGCCGCCTTCCTGGCCCCATGCCGGGCCCACCCACGCGCAGCGCGTGCCGGTCGCGGCGATGGCGCCGGTGAGCGCGCCCACCTGCTGCCACACCCAGTTCATCGGAAAGTCGGGCTGGTGGTAGGCGGCCATGGTGTCGCCCATCACGACCAGCACCAGGTCGGGGTGCTCGGTCTTCACCAGCTGGGCAATGGCCACGGTGCGGCCGGTTTCGCTGCGAACGACGGGCCGGTTGCCCACGCGCTCCGCGCCGCCGCAGGTGCCGGCCTTCGACACGATCCAGTCATAGGGCATGGCGCCGCACATGCCGATGGAATGCACCTTCGCCCCTTGCCGCTGCAGGTCGTCGTGCAACGACGTGATCAGGTAGGTGGGTTGTGCGAGATGACTGTCCCCGATGATGAGGATGGAAAGACCGGCCAAGGCCGCTGCGAGTGACACCTGTGCCCCTTTGTTTCTTTTGCGCGAGAAATGTACCAGCCTCAAGGGGCTTTGCTAACGATTGTGTCCACGGCAGGCACCGCAAGCACGGCGGCCACCGCAGCTACCACCGCGTCGATGGCCACCCGCAGCCTCGGCAGCATCACCGGCGCGCTCAGCCACAGCGCGTGCACCGGCAGGTGCCCGGCGATGCGTTCCAGCCCAGGCCCAGGCCCCGGCCCCGGCCCCGTCATCAGCACCCGCAGCCGCCCCGCGGCCAGGTCGCCCTGCACCAGCCAGCGCGGCAGCAGCCCTAGGCCGCGCCCCGCGCGCACGGCCGCCAGCGTGAGCAGGGTGCTGTCGGTGCTGATGCGCGAGGCCGGCGACCACGGCCGGACGCGCCCGTCGTCGCCCAGCAACTGCCACGGCACCGGCTGGCCACGGTGCGTGGTCGTGATCAGCGCGTGCGCGGCCAGGTCGGCTTGCGTGGCCGGTTCGCCGTGGCGCTCCAGGTAGCTCGCCGCGCCGCACAGCACCACCTCCTGCAGGCCCAGCCGGCGCGCGGTCAGGCCGGCCACGTCGGGCAGCTCGCCGATGCGCACCGCCAGGTCCACGCCGCGGGCCATCAGGTCGATGCGCTCGGTGTCCAGCGAGATGTCGACGTTCAGCGCCGGATGGCGGTCGCACAGCGCATGCAGCGCGGGCGCGATCACCTCGGTGCCGAACAGCGGCGGCAGGCTCACGCGCAAGGTGCCGCTGGGGGTGGCCACGGCCTGCGCCAAAGAGGCTTCGACGCGGGCGATGTCGCCCATCGCGCGGGCGCAGGCCTGCTGGTAGGTGCGGCCTTCGGGCGTGAGCGACAGGCGGCGCGTGGTGCGGTCGAACAGGCGCACCTTCAGCCGTGCCTCCAGCCGCGCCACGGTCTTGGCCACTGCCGAGGCCGACAGCGCCAGTCCGTCGGCGGCCTTCGCGAAGCTGCCCGCGTCGCACACGGCCAGGAAGACGCGGATGGGGCCCTTCGGCTCGAGGTGGGACATGCGGCAGGAAGGAGAAAAACCGGAAGGGAGGCGATTGCGGAACCCGGCGCGCGGGTGTCCGGAAATCTTATCGTTTTACCTGCGGCCGACCGCTTCCTAGCATCGAAGCCTTCAACCAGCACCCAACGAAGGCACCCCGTGAGCACCGCAAGAAACAGCAAGACCTACGCCATCGTCGGCGGCACTTCAGGCATGGGCTTCGCCCTGGCCGAACAACTGGTGGCGCGCGGCGACCGCGTGCTGCTGGGCGGGCGCTCGCGTGACAAGGCCGACGCGGCCGTGCGCAAGCTGGGCGCGCTGGCCACCGCGCGCACCGTCGACGCGAGGGACCGCGCCTCCATCGCTGCTTTCTTCCAGGGGTTTTTCCAGGGCTCTTCCCACGGTCAGGAAGGCGGCGGCACGCTCGCCGGCCTGTTCACGCCCGGCTCGGTCAACCACTCGGTCTCGTTTCGCGAAGACACGCAGGAACAGGCCGAGGCCGTGTTCCAGGCCAAGTTCTGGGGCCAGTACTGGACGGTGCATGCCGCCTTGCCGTACCTGGCGGCCGATGCGTCGGTGGTGCTGATGTCGGGCGCGGCCTCGGTGCGGCCCATCGGGGCGCCGGCGTACGCGGCCTGCAACGCCGCGGTCGAAGGGCTGGCGCGCGCCCTGGCGCTGGAGCTGGCGCCCATTCGCGTGAACTGCGTGTCGCCCGGCACCATCGACAGCGAGCTGTGGCGCAACAAGCCGCCCGAGGTCTACCACGCCGTCGGCCAGGCCTGGCAGAAGCTCACGCTCAACCGGCGCCTCGGCACCGTGCAGGAGGCCGCGGGCGCCGCGCTCTTCTTGCTGGACAACGGCAACATGAACGGCGCGTCGATCTATGTCGACGGAGGCTACGCGCTGCGCTGAAGCCTGCGGGCGGCATCGACGAAAAACGGATAAGCAAACGCGAAATCCGGCGTTCCGCGCGGGCGGCGTTGGGGGCCCAATCTGCGCTTTCATTGCCCTGCGCCTTCACAGTTCGGCGCGCCGCACCTTGCCAGCCATTCAACGACCTCCCTTGCGCCTCGGCTTCTTCAGCCGCCTGCTCGACGACGCTACCGCGGCCGAGCGCTACCGCCTCGTGGCCGCGCAGATTGCCCATGCCGAGGCCTTCGGCTTCGATTCCGCCTGGGTCGCGCAGCATCACTTCCATGAGCACGAGGGCGGGCTGCCGTCGCCATTCGTGTTCCTGTCTTACGTGGCGTCGCGCACGCGGCGCATTCGCCTGGGCACGGGCATCGTCACCTTGCCGCTGGAAAACGCGGTGCGCGTGGCCGAAGACGCCATCGTGCTCGACCTGCTCTCGGGCGGCCGGCTCGACGTGGGCGTGGGCACGGGCGGCACGCCCGAGTCTTTCGCGGCCTTCGGGCTCGACGGCAACGACCGCTCCGCGCTGTTCGCGCGGCAGCTCGACGCGGTGCGCGCCGCCTGGGCCGGCCAGCCGCTCGCAGGCGGCGACACGCTGTACCCCGCGGGCTCGCAGCTGCTCGATCGCATCTGGCAAGCCACCTTCTCGGTGAGCGGCGGCACGCGCGCCGGCCTGGCGGGCGACGGGCTGATGCTGTCGCGCACGCAGCCGCGCCCCCTCGATGCGCAGGACGCCTCGCTGGCCGACATACAGAACCCCATCGTCGATGCCTACCTGGCGGCGCTGCCAGCGGGGCGCGCGCCGCGCATCGTGGGCTCGCGCAGCGTGTTCGTGGCCGACACCCGGCAAGAGGCCTTGCGGCTGGCCGACATCGGCCTGCGGCGCTCGGCTGCGCGCTTCGCCGCATCGGGCCAGGCCGGCCTGGCGGACCGCGCCGGCCCCGACGCCACGCTCGCGCAACTCATTGCCGCCTACGACGTGCACATGGGCTCGCCCGACGACGTCATCGCCTCGCTGCGCGCCGACAGCACGCTCTCGCGCGTGACCGACCTGGTGTGCCAGGTGCACTCGGTCGATCCGCCGCACGCCGCCATCCTGCGCTCCATCGAGCTGACCGCCACCGTGGTCGCGCCGGCCCTGGGCTGGGTTCGCGAGCCTGCGGAGGCTGCCACGGCGCCAGATATTCCCTCCGCTTCACTTCTCAAGGCCGCATGAACGCCGTTGCATCCACTCCCGTTCCCGACGTGATCGACCAGCTGGTCGGCATCGCGCCCGGCGATTCCATCGACCAGCTTCGCGTGCAGCGCGAGCAGGCGCGCATCAACGCGCAGCAAAGCTACCTGTCGCTGTTCGCGCCCACGCCGCCGGTGTTCGGGCAGTTCGGCATCGCCGACCGGTTCGCGGTTGCGGCCTTCGTGGCGGGGCTGCATGGCCAGGCCGACGTGGCGAGCTTCTATGCACAGCAGCTGGCCGGGCAGGGCGCACGCGCCGGCGTGGCCGATGCCATCGCCGCCGAGGTCGCGCGCGGCAAGGCGCAAGGCCCGTACGGCAGCTACCCCGCG
Source organism: Variovorax sp. J22G73 (assembly GCF_030317035.1). Classification (GTDB taxonomy): domain Bacteria; phylum Pseudomonadota; class Gammaproteobacteria; order Burkholderiales; family Burkholderiaceae_C; genus Variovorax. The sequence goes on along the minus strand of NZ_JASZYK010000002.1, from coordinate 161,475 downwards.
GGCCGGCTCAGCGTGGAAGACACGGCAGGCCCGTCTTACATCGTGAGCGACGCGTACCGCGACGTGCTCGGCGGCAAGCTCGCCGCGGCCCTCGCGCACGCGCACCTGCTGGTCTTTCATCCGCGCGACGCGAGCCCGGCGGCGTTGCAGGCCCTGCTCGACGCGGGCTGGACCAGCACCGAGGTCGTGACGCTGTCGCAGCTCGTGTCTTTTCTCGCGTTCCAGATCCGCGTCGTCATCGGCCTGAAGGCACTGGCACGGCGTCCCGCAGCCCACATCGAGTGAACCCCATGACGACCGAGACCGAACAGACCTTGCGCCACCCCGGCAACATGCACCCCACGGCCTTCACGCAGGCCCAACTCGAATGGCTGCCCTGGCTGCCACCGCTGCCCGAGGCCGAGCTGACCGAGCGCCACTTCGCGGGCCTGGTGGACGCGGCGCGCGCCAAGTCGCCGTACTTTCGGCTGCTGGCGCGCGACCCCGACATCCTGGGCGCGCGCACCCGCACCGACAAGGACATCTTCTACAACCCCGAGGCCGGCCTGCCGCGCGCCGAGCGCGAGCTGTCGGCCGCGGCGGCCTCGCGCTACAACGGCTGCATCTACTGCGCGTCGGTGCACGCGCGATTCGCCTCGCACTTCTCGCACCGCACCGACGATGTGCAACGCCTGCTCGACGAGGGGGTGAAGGCCGAGCTGGGCGAGCGCTGGAACGCCATCGTCGAAGCGTCGGTCGCGCTGTCGTCCACACCCTCGACCTTCGACGGCACGCACATCGACAACCTGCGCGCGCAGGGGCTGGACGACCTGGCCATTGCCGACGTGGTGCACGGCGCAGCCTTCTTCAACTGGGCCAACCGGTTGATGCTGTCGCTGGGCGAGCCGCAAGAGAACGCGCCGGCTTCCTGAGCGCTGCGGCAACGTTGGCGACAACGGCGGGACTGCCGGCGCACCACCCTTGCAACAGCACAGGCCGGCCGCGCGTGCGCGTCCGGCCGAAACGAAGTTCGCATTTGTTCATGCGCTTTTCTTCGTTCCGAGTGAGCACTTCCGTTTCTAGACTTCTGGCTCCATTGCCGGGCGGCCTTCTCGCTGTCTCGCACCACTGCTGCCTCGGCGGCCTGCCGGAATCGCCTTGTCTTCACAGCCTTCCTCCCTCGCGCCTTCCGCGCGCTCAGCGTCTTCTGCTTCGTCGGCGTCGTCCGCTTCGTCCGTGTTTTCGGACCCGTTCACCGAAGACTTCGGCGAGTTCACATCCGCGGTGAATGCGCTGGCCGATTCGTTGGCCGCCACCGCCGCTGAACGCGACCGCGCCGGCGGCACCGCACTGGCCGAGCGCCAGCTGCTGCGCCAGAGCGGACTGCTCACGCTGGCCATTCCTCGCGCGCACGGCGGGCAGCAGGCCGCGTGGCCGCTCATCTTCCGCATCCTGCGCCGGCTTGCGCAGGCCGACAGCTCGCTGGCGCACCTGTTCGGCTTTCAGCACCTGCAGGTGGCGAGCGTGCTGCTGTTCGGCTCCGACGCGCAGCAGGCGCGCTTTCTCGGCCAGGCCGTGGAGCACCGCTGGTTCTGGGGCAACGCGGTGAACGCGCGCGACACGCGCCTGAACGCCGTGCGCACGCCCGAGGGCATCGAGCTCGACGGTGTGAAGGCCTTCTGCTCCGGCGCCACCGACTCCGACGTGCTCAACGTGTCGGCCGTCCTCGGCCCGCTGCCGACCGATCGCGTGTTCGCGGTGGTGCCCACGTCGCGCGCGGGCATTCGCGTGAACGACGACTGGGACAACATGGGCCAGCGCCAGACCGACAGCGGCAGCGTGTCTTTCGACCATGTGCGCATCGCGCACGACGAGCTGCTCGGCCCGCCCGGCGTGGCCTCCAGCCCGCGCGCCACGCTGCGCAACCTCATCGGCCAGGTCGTGCTCACCGAGATCTACCTGGGCAACGCGCTGGGCGCCTTGCGCGCGGCCATCGACTACCTGCGTACGCAGACCCAGCCCTGGCCGATGGCCGGCGTGGAGCGCTCGCAGGACGACCGGCTGCTGCAATTGCGCGCGGGCGAGATGTGGTCCGGCCTGCAGGCGGCCATTGCGTTGTCGAACCACACCAATGCGCGCTTCCAGCAGGCCTGGGAGCGCGGCGCCGCGCTGACGGCCGAAGAGCGCGCCGCGCTCGCCATCGACGTGGCCTCCGCCCGCGCGCAGGCGGCACGCACCGCGCTGCACGTGACCTCGCAGATCTTCGAGCTCATTGGCGCGCGCGCCACCGCGGCGCGCCACGGCTTCGACCGCTACTGGCGCAACGTGCGCGTGCACACGCTGCACGACCCGCTGGACTACCGGCACCAGAGCATCGGCGCCTGGCTGCTGGCGGGTGATGTGCCCAACCCTTACGGGTACGGCTGATACCCGCTTTTCACGTCGCTTCTTTCTTCGCCTTCCCCTTCGCCTTTCCCTCGTTCCCCGGATACCCGCATGACCATCTCGACCTCCCTCGACCGCCGCCAGTTCGGCCTCGGCCTTGCCAGCCTCGCCGGCCTGGCCCTTCACACCCCGTCGTGGGCCCAGCAAGCCGCTGAAAAAATCGTCGTCGCCGAAAGCCAGGGCTTCAGCTGGGCCATTCCGTACCTGGCCACCAGCAAGAACTACTGGAAGAACCACGGCATCGAGGCGACCACGCTGCAGTTCACCTCGGGCCGGCTGGCCTTCGACGCGGCCGTGGCCGGCAAGGCGCAGTTCGCCACCTCCACCGACAGCGTGGTCGGGCTGGCGGGCGCCAACGGCGTGCCGGCGGTGATCGTGGCGGAGTTCTCGCGGCTGTCCAGCGGCATGGTCGTGGCCGCGCGCACCGACCGCGGCATCCAGGGCGGCGCGCAGCTCAAGGGCAAGCGCGTGGCCACCACCATCGGCACCAGCGGCCATTACTTCCTGAGCCGCTTCCTGTCGCTGCACGGCCTCACGCTGAAAGACATCACGCTGGTCAACCTGCGCGGCCCCGACGCCGTCACCGCCGTGACCAAAGGCGACATCGACGCCTTCGCCTGGGGCTGGGACGCGGGCCAGAAGGCCATTGCCGACAGCGGCGGCAAGGTGAAGGTGCTCGACGACACCGGGCTGGAAAAGGTCTTCCTGAGCCACTACGTGCTCACCGCCAACGAGTCGCTGGTGCAGAGCAAGCCCAAGTTGGTCGAGGCCGCCGTGCGCAGCCTGCTGGACGCCGAGAAGTTCTACCGCGCGCAAACCGCCGACGCCATCGCGCTGGTGGCCGAGCGCACCAAGGCCACGGTGGACACCACCAAGGCCGGGCTGGACACCGTGTCCGTCGGCGTGCGGCTGGACAACCGCCTGCTCGACGACCTGGTGCTGAACGCGCAATGGGCGGTCGAGGCCGGCCTGGCCACGCCCACCAAGGACGACCTGCGCGCGCTGTACCGCAAGCTGATCTACACCGACGCGCTGAAGGCCGCCGCGCCCGACCGCGTGACGCTGTCCTGAGCACAGCGCGCATGACCGCCTCCGTGAAAGACGCCGCGCCGCCCAGCGTCAGCATGCGCGACGCCTCCAAGCTCTATGCCTCCTCGGGCGGCGAGCTCAACTGGGCCATGACCGGTGTGGACCTGGACATCGGCCAGGGCGAATTCGTCTGCGCCATCGGCCCCAGCGGCTGCGGCAAGACCACGTTGCTGAACATGATCGCGGGCTTCATCCAGCCGACCACGGGCACCGTGACGGCGGGCGGCCAGCGCGTGAGCGGCCCGGGCGCCGACCGGGGCGTGGTGTTCCAGGAATACGCGCTGTTCCCGTGGCTCACCGCGCGCAAGAACATCGAGTTCGGCTTGAAGATGCAGGGGCTGGACGCAGCCACCCGCCGCCGGCGCGCCGACGAACTGCTGGCGCTCACGGGCCTGTCGCACGCGGCCACGCGCTTTCCGTTCGAGCTGTCGGGCGGCATGCGCCAGCGCATTGCCGTGGCGCGCGCGCTGGCCACGCAGCCGCAGGTGCTGCTGATGGACGAGCCCTTCGCCGCCATCGACGCGCTCACCCGCACCAGCCTGCAGCGCGAGCTGCTGCGCATCTGGCAGGAGCTGAAGCTCTCTGTGTTCTTCATCACGCACAACATCGAAGAAGCGGTGTTCCTCGCGCAGCGCGTGGTGGTGATGAGCGCGCACCCGGGCCGCATCCGCGAGATCGTCGACATCGATCTGCCATACCCGCGCGACCGCGCCGACCCGGCCTTCGGCGAGCTGTATGCGCGCATCGGCGCCGCCTTTGCGCAGCCCGAAGAGGCGTCGGCATGAGCGCGGCGTTGAACGACCTTCGTGGCCTGGGCGCGGCTGAAGACGGCACGGCGCGAGAGCAGCAGCAAGAGAGTGCCCCGGTGCCCTCGCGCACCGACGCCGAAGCCGCCCGCCGCCTGGCCATCGAGCAGGACTTTCGGCGCGAGCAGCTCGCGCGGCGCCGCAGCGGCCGGCGCCGCCAGCTGCTGCTGGGCGTGGTGGGTGTCATCGCCTTCCTGCTGGCCTGGGAGATCGCGCCGCGCGTGGTGCCCGGCATCAACCTGAAGATGTTCCCGCCGCCCTCGCATGTGGTGGGCGTGTTCATCGACATGACCTTTCGCACCGGCGAGATCTGGCCGCACGTGGGCGCGAGCCTGCTGCGCGCGCTGTGGGGCTTCCTGCTGGGCGCGTCGCTGGGCGTGGTGGCCGGCGTGCTCACCGGGCGCAACGCCACGCTGCGCCACCTGAGCGACCCGGTGCTGCACGGGCTGCGCGCCATTCCGGCCATTGCCATCGTGCCGCTGGCCATCGTGTGGTTCGGGCTGGGCGACCTGTCGAAGGTGATGCTGATCGCCTGGGGCGCGTTCTTTCCGGTCTGGGTCAACACCTTCATCGGGGTGCGCGACATTCCGATGGTGTACCTGCGCTCGGCCGCCGCGCTGGGCGCCAGCCCGTTCGCGACCATGGTGCAGGTCGCGCTGCCCGCGGCCTTGCCCTTCGTGTTCGCCGGCTTGCGCCAGGCCACGGCCGTGTCTTTCGTGGTGCTGGTGGCCGCCGAGCTGGTGGGCGCGGAGCAGGGCCTGGGCTTTCTGATTTCGTTCGCGCACCTGGTGTTTCGCGTGGACATCATGTTCGTCGGCCTGCTGTTCCTGGGCGCCATCGGCTTCGTGGCCGACCAGCTCTTCGCGTGGCTGCTGCATCGCTTCTTCCCCTGGTACGGCGCCGATGCAAGACGCTGAACTCATCTTCGAGAACGGCCAGGTGCTCACCATGGTGCCCGGCGCGGCGCCGGTGCAGGCCGTGGCCGTGGCGCAAGGGCGCGTGCTGGCCACGGGCAGCAACGCGCAGGTCGCGGCGACACGCGGCGCGCGCACGCGGGTCGTCGACCTGGCGGGCCGCACGCTGGTGCCTGGCCTCATCGACGCGCATGCGCACATGGAGCGCGAAGGCCTGAAGACGCTGCGCCCCAGCCTGGCGCACGCGAAGAACATCGCCGACGTGCTGGCCGTCGTCGCGGCCGAGGCGGCGCGCCTGCCGCGCGGCGCGTGGATCGTCACCATGCCGGTGGGGCAGCCGCCGTTCTATTTCGGTGGCCCGTCGAACCTGGCCGAAGGGCGCATGCCCGACCGCCACGAGCTCGACGCGGTCGCGCCCGACCACCTCGTCTACATACCGGGGCTGTTCGGCAACTGGGGCGTGCCGCCGGGGCACAGCGCGCTCAACAGCCGCGCGCTGGCGCTGCACCGCATCGACGACGCCACCTGCCCGGACTGCAGCGGCCTGCAGATCGAGCTCGGCGCCGACGGCCAGCCCAACGGCGTGATCGTCGAGACCAACAAGCGCCCGCTGGTGGAGTTCTCGGTGCTCACGCAGGTGCCGGCCTTCGGCTTCGACGACCGGCTCGAGGGGCTGCGCCGCTCGCTGCCGCTGTACCACGCCTGCGGCACCACCAGCATCTACGAGGGGCACGGCTCCTCGCCCGAGACCATCGCCGTGTACCGCCGGCTGTGGGAAGAGGGCGGCCTCACCATGCGCACCCGCCTGTGCGTGAGCCCGACCTGGTCGAACGTGCAGGAGGCCCGCCTTGCGATGCGCGACTGGCTCTCGTACGCGCGCGGCCGAGGCACCGGCGACCCGATGCTGGCCGTGAGCGGCATCTACATCGGCCTGGGCGGCGACAAGGCGGCCGCCAACGCGGTGCGCCGCGCGCTGCCCAACACCGGCTGGATGGGCTTCGTCGAATGGGCCAACCGGGTGGAAGACTTTCGCGACTATGCCTGGCTCGCGGCCGAGCACGACCTGCGCGTGCACAGCGTGGTGGTCGACCGGCTCACCGAGGTGCTCGACGTGTTCGAGGCCATCGACGCGCGCTTCCCGCTCGCGGGCCGGCGCTGGGTGGTGGAGCATGTGGGCTACGTGACGGCGCAGGACATCGCGCGCGTGAAGCGCCTGGGCCTGATGGTGACCAGCATTCCGTTCTACATGCTGTGGAAGAACGGCGCGCCGCGGCTGGTGGACGAACACGACGAGGCCGGCCAGGCGAGGCAACACACCTTCCTGCCGCAGCGCGACCTGCTCGAGGCCGGCCTGCCGCTGGCCGCCGGCAGCGACAACATTCCGGTGAGCCTGTTCACGGCCGTGTGGGCTTCCGTGGCGCGGCAGGAGCGCACCACGGGCCGCGCCATCGCGCCCGCGCAGGCGCTGGGCCGGCTGCAGGCACTGCAGACCGTCACGCGCAACGGCGCCTTCCTGAGCTTCGAGGAAGACCGCAAGGGCACGCTGGCGCCGGGCCACTGGGCCGACATCGCCGTGCTGAACGCCGACCCGCTGGCCGTGCCGGTGGACCAACTCGCCCACATCCACGCGGAGCTGACGCTGGTCGGCGGGCGCGTGGTGCACGGCCAACCCTTTGCAGAAGCTGTTCCTTCATGAGTTCCATCGCGACCGACGCGCCCCTGGGCGCACACACCTCGCGCGCGCCGGTCGGCGTGCGCAGCGCGGCGCCGTCGGCTTCCATCGGCAGCCGCATCGCCATTCGCGGGCTGAGCCGCCGCTTCGGCCGCTTCACCGCGGTGGACAACGTCGACCTGCAGATCGAGCCCGGCGAATTCGTCACCTTGCTGGGCCCCAGCGGCAGCGGCAAGACCACGCTGCTGGGCGCCATCGCGGGCTTCGCGGCGGTGGACGAGGGCGACATCCTGGTGGACGGCCGCTCGGTGCGCGGCGTGCCGCCGCACCAGCGCGGCTTCGGCATGGTGTTTCAGCACTACGCGCTGTTTCCGCACATGACGGTGGCGCAGAACGTGGGCTTTCCGCTGCGCATGGCCGGCCTGGGCCGCGCCGAGAGCACGCGCCGCATCGGCGAGACGCTGGCGCTGCTGCACCTGGGCGAGTACGCCGAGCGGCTGCCCGCGCAGCTCAGCGGCGGCCAGCAGCAGCGCGTGGCCATTGCGCGCGCCATCGTGCGGCGCCCGCCCGTGGTGCTGATGGACGAGCCGCTGAGCGCGCTCGACCGCCGGCTGCGCGAGGCCATCCAGATCGAGATTCGCGCGCTGCACCGCACGCTGGGCACCACCATCGTCTTCGTCACGCACGACCAGGGCGAGGCGCTGGCCTTGAGCGACCGCATCGCGGTGCTCGACAAGGGCCGCATCGTGCAGGTCGGCACGCCGGGCGCGCTGTACCGCCAGCCGGGCAACGAGTTCGTGGCGCGCTTCGTGGGCGAGTCGAACGTGCTCGACGCGCGCGTGCTGCGCGTGCACGGCGAGGCGGCGGTGCTGCACATCGACCACGGCCAGGCCTTCGAGGCGCGGCATGCCGGCACGCCGCTGTCGCCCGGCCAGGAGGTGAAGGTGCTGGTGCGGCCTGAGCGGGTGGCGCTGGTAGCCGCGGGCACCGCGGGCGCGTTGGCCGCGACAGTGGAATCGACCGTGTTCCTCGGCGAGATACTGCGTGTCGATGCGCTGCTGCCCGGTGGCGGCAGGCTGCAGGTGCGCGGCCTGGACCCGCGCGACGGCCACGTGCCGGCCATCGGCGACACCGTGCACCTGGCCTGGCAGGCCGGCGACGCGTGGGTGCTGGCGTGAGTGCTCTCGAGACTGCTGGTCTGAGTGCAACGGCCGCTGCCACAGGGCCGCGCCGGCGGGCCCGCGTGAACCTGCGCAACCCCGCGTGGCTGCTCGCGCCGGCGCTGCTGTTCTTCGCCTTCTTCTACGTGCTGCCGTTGCTCGACCTGCTGCAGCTGAGCGTGGCGGGCGACGCCGGGTTGTCTTTCTACGCCCGTGTGTTCGAGGTGCCGCTGTACTGGGAGTCGCTGGTGCGCACCTTCGGCATCGCGGCGGCGGTGGCGGCGCTGTGCGCGCTGTTCGGCTACCCGACGGCGTTGCTCATCCATCGCGCGCGGGGCACCTGGAAGCTGGTGCTGACGGCGGCGGTGGTGCTGCCGTATTTCATCTCGGTGCTGATCCGCACCTATTCGTGGATGGTGCTGCTTGGGCGCAACGGGCCCATCAACAAGCTGCTGCTGGCCATCGGCGTGGTCGACGCGCCGCTGCCGCTCATCTTCAACCGGGCGTCGGTGCTCATCTCGATCAGCGCGGTGCTGCTGCCGTTGATGGTGCTCACCGTGGGCGGCAGCCTGGCGCGCATCGATCCGCTGGTGCAGCGCGCGGCCACGGCCAGCGGGGCAGGGCCGCTGGCGGTGTTCTGGCGCGTGCTGTTTCCGCAGACGCTGCCGGGGCTGCTGGCGGGCGTGCTGCTGGTGTTCATCTCGGCGCTGGGCTTCTTCATCACGCCCTCGCTGCTGGGCGGCCCGGCCGACCAGATGTTCGCGATGCACATCACCCAGCAGGCGGACTTTCTGGCCAGCGGCGGCTTCCTGCAGTCGCTGGCGGCGGTGCTGCTGGCCGTCACATTGCTGGTGGTCGCGGTGGCGGCGCGCTTCCTGGGGCTGGAGTTCATCTGGGGCGGGCAAAGGGCGGGCAAGCCGGTGCGTGATGTGGCCCACAGCGGCTCGGCTTCATGGCGGCATGCCGTGTTCGGGCGTGTGCTCGACCGCATGGCCGATGCGTTCGGCTGGCCGCTGCTGCGCGCGCTCGGCGCGGTGCCGGCGTGGCTGGGGCGGCTGGTGTCGGGCGCGCTGGCGGCCGTGGCCTTCCTGACCCTGCTGCTGCCCATCGCCATCGCAGCGCTCATCTCGTTCAGCGACTCGGCCTACATGCGCTTTCCGCCGCCCGCGTACTCGCTGCGCTGGTACGAAAAGTTCCTGTCGGACCCGGTGTGGATGTCTTCGCTCGGCACCTCGGTGGCGGTGGGGCTGCTGGCCACCGCTATCTCGGTGGTGCTCGGCACCGCGGCGGCGTTCGGCCTGGTGCGTTCGTCGTTGCGCGGCAAGACGGCGTGGATGACTTTTCTGGTCAGCCCGCTCATCGTGCCCGGCGTGGTACTCGGCCTGTCGCTGTACAGCCTGTTCCTGCGCGCCGGGCTGGCGGGCAGCGTGCCGGGCCTGGCCGCGGCCCATGCCATCGGCGGCATTCCGCTGGTGCTGGTGATCGTCGCGGCCAGCCTGCAGGCGGTGGACATGCGCCAGGAGCAGGCCGCGGCCGTGCATGGCGCATCGCCGCTGCGGGTGTTCTGGTTCGTCACGCTGCCGGCCATTCGCCCGGGCGTGCTGGCGGCGTCGTTCTTCGCGTTCCTGCATTCCTTCGACGACCTCGTGCTGTCGATGTTTCTCAGCGGCGCGCGCATGACCACGCTGCCGCTGCGGCTGTGGGGCAACGTCAACTACAAGCTCGACCCCGTGCCGGCGGTGGTGGCCACCTTCGAGGTGGCGCTGATCGTGGCCGGCCTGTTCTTCGCGCGCTCGGCCTGGGCCGCGCGCCAGCGGCGCTGAGCAATCGAAGAGCCACAGCGCCTTCCCGTTTCCGTTTGTCATTTGAAGAAAGAAAGCATCCGCATGAAGCAATCGAGTCCCCGTCCGCTGCAGACCCTGCTCGCCCTGGCGATCGCGCTGGGCAGCGCCTGCGGCGTCGGCCCGGCCTGGAGCCAGGCCAAGGAAGTGGTCACGCAAGACCCGGGCGGCACCTACGGCGAGAACCTGCGCCGCCTGGTGTACGACCCCTTCACCAAGGACACCGGCATCAAGGTGCTCACCGTGCAGGAAGCCCGCGGCGGCCCGCGCGTCAAGGCGCAGGTGGAAGCCAAGCGAACCGAGTGGGACCTGAGCTTCATCTTCGACCAGGAGGTGCGCCAGCTCGACCCCTACCTGGCCGAGATCGACTACAAGAAGCTCACGCCCGAGGCGCAGAAGACCGTCGCTTCGCTGCCCAAGGAGGCCGTGCGGCCCAAGGGCGTGGCGCTGCAGGTGATCGGCGTGGCGCTGGTCTACAACAAGGAAGCCTTCCCGTCGAAGAAGTACCCCAAGGCCTGGGCCGACTTCTGGAACGTGAAGGACTTTCCGGGCAAGCGCTGCCTGCCGCAGTGGTCGCGCTTCGTGTTCGAGTCGGCGCTGCTGGCCGACGGCGTGCCGGCCGACAAGATCTACCCGGTCGACTTCGACCGCGCGCTGCGCAAGATTGCCGAGATCAAGCCGCACGTGGTCAAGTGGTGGCTGACCAATTCGCAGGCGCCGCAGTTGCTGCTCGACGGCGAAGCCTCGGCCTGCCTGTCTTACACCGGACCGGTGGCGCGCCTGAAGAAGGAAGACGCCAGCGCCCCGCTGGAGCTGACCTGGGACCAGGCCTTTACCTACTACGACTTCTTCTCCATTCCGAAGGACGCGCCGCACTACGACGCCGCGCTCAAGCTGCTGTCGTACCGCCTGGACGCCGAGCGCGCCGCCCGCGTGGCCGAGGCCACCAGCGTGGCGCTGCCGTCGCCGCGCGTGTACGCCGCGGCCGACCCCAAGCTGCGCGACTACTGGACCAACAGCCCCGAGGTGGAGAAGAAGGCGATCAAGTGGAACGCCGATTTCTGGGGCGCGAAGGCACCGGACGGCACCACGAACGAGGAATACGCGCAGCAGAAGCTCAACCAGCTGCTGGCGCGCTGAGCGCGCTCAGCGCGTTTCCCGCGGGCAAGCCGGCAGATCAGGCGGCCACCGCCACGGCTTCCGGCTGGCTGACTGCCGCGTACCGGCGCACCTGCTGCGCCAGGTAGCGCCCGTACTTGCCGGCCGACAGCGCATCGGCCGGGTCCAGCGCCGGCGGGCTGCCCGGTGCGCCGCCGTTCTGCGCCATCAGGCCCATGAAGGAGGCCAGGCGGTTGGTGCCGTCGGGCTGGTGCGGCAGCTCGTTCCAGTTGAGCCAGGTCATGCCGTGCTGCGCCGCCAGCAGGTTGAAGTAGGCGAGCGTGTGCAGCTTGTCGCCGCTCGGGCTGCCGCTGATGGTGAACCCGCCCGCGAACTTGCCGACCCAGCCGCGGCCGTACCAGATGCCCGCCGTGGCATCGGCAAAGGCCTTGAACGGTGCGGCTGCGCCGCCCATGAAGGTGGGCGAGCCGAACACGATGGCGTCGGACGCGCTCAATGCCTCGAGCACCGCGTCGTCTTGCCAGCGGCCCTTGTCGATCTGCTCGCCGGTGATGCGCAGCAGCTTCATCTGCACGCCGTCGACCGAGGCCGCGCCTTCGCCGATGGCCTGTGCCAGCAGGTCGGTGGTGCCGGTGCCCGAAAAGAAGACGACCGAGAGCGTCGACACGGTGGATGCGGCAGTGGCGCGGCTCATGCTGCGGCTCCGCCGGCCGGGCCGGCGCCCACCTGGTTGAACCAGCCGAACCAGTCTTCCAGGTGCCAGGTGTGCGTGAGGCGTCCGTCGGCGATGCGGTGGAATTCGTGGATGGCGATTTCGAACGGCTTGCCGCTGGGCGCCACCCCGAACCATTCGCCGGTGTGCACGCCGGTGATGGCGGCGCGCACCGCCGCACGGCCCGGCACGCCGATCATTTCGTGCACGGTGATGCGCAGGTCCGAGAAGGCGGCCCGGAAGGCCACCACCATCGGCTTGATGCCGTCGCGGCCGGGGCCCTGGCCGGGCGCGAGCGGCACGTCGTCCCAGTCTTCGGCGAGCACCTCGTCGAGCAGGTCGGTGTCGCCCTCGCTGAAGGCGCGGTACAGGGTTTCGATGGCGTGCCGTTCTGCGGCGGAAAGGCCGGCGACGAGCGCCGGCGCGGCGTTGGTTTCAGTGGTGTGTGAGTTCATGCCGCCAGCGTAAGAATTCGGCGTTCATAAGTAAAATCGATTGACGGTATGTGAGAGCATTCGTTCCATGGATTTACATGGCATCGACCTCAACCTGCTCGTCGCCTTCGACGCGTTGCTCGCCGAGCGCAGCGTGACCCGCGCGGGCGCCCGCATCTACCGTTCGCAACCGGCGGTGAGCGCCGCGCTGGCCAGGCTGCGCCTGCTGCTGAAAGACGAGCTCTTCGTGCGCGGCCCCAACGGCCTGCAGCCCACGCCGCGCGCGCTCGACATCGGCGAGCCGCTGAGCCAGGCGCTGGCCGAGATCCAGCGCATCCTGCAGTTCACCCAAGCCTTCGATCCGGGCTCGTCGCCGGCCACCTTCAGCATCGCGCTGTCTGAGCATCCGGCCTTCGTGCTGCTGCCGCGGCTCATCGCCTTCCTGGCCGAGGCCGCGCCGCAGGTGGACCTGCGCGTGCGCAGCTTCACCGCGCGCGACGACGCGGTGGCGCTGCTCGATGCGGGGGAGGTCGACCTGGCGGTCGGCGTGCCGCCCACGTCGCCGTCGGGGCGCATCCTGACGCAGCCGCTGTTCGAGGAAAGCTTCGTGTGCGTGATGCGCAAGGGCCATCCGGCCGCCAAGGTGCCGCTGACGCTCGATGCCTTCGTCGAGCTCACGCACCTGCTGGTGTCGCCCGAGAACGAGCGCTTCGGGCTGGTCGATGCGCAACTTGCGCAGCAGGGGCTTCAGCGCCGGCTCGGGCTTACGCTGCCGCACATGTACGCGGCGCCCATGCTGGTCGCGCACTCCGACATGGTCGCGACGCTGATGCACGGCGTGGTGCTGGCATCGGGCTACGTAGGCGAGCTTTGCGTGCAGCCGCCGCCGCTGGCGCTGGCCCCGGTGCCCTTCGTGATGGCCTGGCACCGGCGCAACGACGCGCACCCGGCGCAGCGCTGGTTGCGCGACAGCGTGGCCGGCTTGCCGGGGCTGGGCCTGGGGCACCTTGCCCCGCCCGTTCCACTCACTCCAGCGTGAACCCGATCTTCAGCGACACCTGCCAGTGCGCCACCTTGCCCTCGACCACATGGCCGCGCGTTTCGGTCACGGTGAACCACTGGATGTTGCGCACCGTTTCGTGCGCCTTGGCGATGGCGGTCTGCACGGCGTCTTCGATGCCGATGGGCGACGAGCCGGTGAGCTCGAGGGTCTTGTAGACGTGGTTGGACATGGGAGCGTCTCCTTCAGGGTGGTTGAAAAAAGGCGGCAGGCAAAAACATCGTAGTCCTGTTGCGCTAGTGCACGAAGCCGCCCTTGACGAAGCGCACCGGCTCGGCGTCCATGCGGGCGATGAGGGCGCCGAGTCCATCGGGCGGCAGGGGCAGGGGTTTTGAACCGGCGCGCGCGGGCGAGTCGGTGCGGCACAGCAGGTCGTCGTCGCTCCATTCGTTCTTGCCGGGCTCGCCGCGCGCGCGCAGCCAGCCGTCGCGGTCGACGATGAGCTGTGTGCCCGCGAGCTGGTCGGTCGCGGCGATGAGCGAGAAGGCCGACCATGCGGTGAGCGCGTCGGCCACGCAATCACCGGTTTGAGCATTGCCGGGCTGGGCATCGCCAGCCTGCGCGTTCGGCTTCAGAAACACCGTGACCATGCGCGGGTCTTCCAGCAGGGGTTGCCCGCCACCGGCCGCCACGATGCGCAGGCGCTGCCCGCGCCAGCTGCTCAGCATGCGCCGCGGCTTGCCCTTGCATTGCACGGCCATGTCGGGCGGCGCGATGGGCTGGGTCCACAGGCCGGCCGCGCGCAGGCTTTCTCCCGCGCCCTGGGCCTTCATGAAATCGATGAGCGCCCAGGCGTCTTCGTCGCGCAGCGCGGCGCCGAAGCCGGGCATGGTGACGGCGCCGCGCCGGTCGCGCACGCCGTTCAGCACGTGCCACAGCACGTCGCCATCGGCGCGCCGCCACAGCAGCGGGCCGGCAAGGTTGGGCGGCCACACGGGCTGCGCGGCGGCCAGCGGGCCCTGGCCCTTGCCGTCGGTGCCGTGGCAGGCCACGCACTGGGCGGCATACAGCACGCGCCCGCGGTCGATGCTGGCGGCGGTGAAGCCCGTGGGCGATTGCTGGAAGCTGGTCGGGTAAGCCGGCACCAGCACCACGTTGGCCTCGGGCCAGGGCGCGAGCACCGCCAGCAGCGTGGTCAGCGCCACCAGCCACGGCCGGCGGCGGCGCCACAGCAGGGCCAGCAGCAGCACGACGAATGCGACGGCAAGCACCACCACCGTCAGCCCGAGGCGCCTCGCCTGGCCCAGGTCGATCAGCAGGTTCTCGCCCGACAGCCGGTGGTCCCACGGCCACGCCGGCTGGCCGTGCGCCTGCACCACCAGCCCCAGCGCATCGAGCACGCGCAGCAGTTGCAGTTGCGCCCCCTGCAGCAGGCCGATCAGCAGGTTGAGCCAATCGGCCTCGGGAACGCTGCCCATGTCACCAGGTGGCGTCGAGCCCGAGGTGCTTCAGCGCCTCGTGCCGCAGCTCGGCCAGTCGGGCGTCGCCGCGGTGGCGCGGGTAGGGCAGGTCGACCACGATTTCCGCCGCGATGCGCGCCGGCCGGTCGCTCAGCACGATCACGCGGTTGGCCAGGAACAGCGCCTCTTCCACGTCGTGCGTGACCAGCAGGGCGGAGAAGCCCGCGCGCTGCCACAGGTTGACGAGCTCGCTCTGCATGGCGATGCGCGTGAGCGAATCGAGCTTGCCCAGCGGCTCGTCGAGCACCAGCAGCTGCGGGTCGTTGACGAGCGCGCGCGCCAGCGCCACGCGCTGCGCCATGCCGCCCGAGAGGTGGTGCGGAAAGGCTTTCGCAAAATCGGTCAGGCCCACGAGCTTGAGCGCCTCGTCGACACGGCCGCGCTGCTCCTTCAGCACGCCGCGCGCCTGCAGGCCCAGCGCCACGTTGTCCCACACGCTGCGCCAGGGGTAGAGCGTCGGGTCCTGGAACACGACGATGCGCGACGGGTCGGGCCGGGTGATGGCCTGGCCGTCTTGCGTGATGGTGCCGGTGGTGGCGGGCTCCAGCCCGGCCACCAGCCGCAGCAGCGTCGACTTGCCGCAGCCGCTGGGCCCCAGCAGCGCCACGAACTCGCCGGGCTGCACCTGCAGGTCGATGCCGTCGAGCACCTGCAGCACGCCGCCGGACACCTCGAACCAGTGGCTGACGCCACGGATATCGATGTGCGCGCCCTTGGTCTTCGTTGCCGCAGCTGTCACGGTGGCTGCGGTGGCTGCGGTGGCTGCAGCGTCGGTCGGCGCAGGCGCTAGGGGAAGCACGGCGTTCACCATTTGACGGTTCCTTTCTGCCACGACAGCACGCGGTCGCGCACCTTGAACAGCAACGTGATCAGGCCCGAGCACAGCGCGGCCATGACGAACAGCGCCGCGTACATGTTGGCGTAGGCGGCCCAGCCCTGCGCCCACTGCAGGTACCAGCCCAGCCCGGCCTTCACGCCCATCATCTCGGCCGTGATCAGCACCGAGAACGACGCGCCCAGGCCCATGAACAGGCCCACGAACACCTGCGGCAGCGCGGCCGGAATGGCCACGCGCAGCACCAGGAAGCGCTCCGACGCGCCCAGCGTGCGCGCCACGTCGTAGTAGCTCTTGTTGACCGAGGCCACGCCCGACCAGGTGAGCACCGCCACCGGGAAGAAGGTGGCCAGCGCCACCAGGAACACCGCCGCCACGTAGCTCGAAGGCGCGAAGAAGAAGGCCAGCGGCAGCAGCGCCGACGCGGGCACCGGCCCCAGGAAGCGCAGCAGTGGATGCACCCAGTACCCCGCGATGCGCGACCAGCCGATCAGCACGCCCGTGACGAAACCCACCAGCGCCCCCAGCACGAAGCCGTTGGCCAGCAGGCGCAGCGAGTACGCGGTCGACAGGCCCAGGCGCTGCCAGTCTTCGTTCACCACGTCGATCAGGCTTTGCGGCGGCGCGAAGAAGGGGGAGGGCAGCACGCCGAGCTTGGCCGTGGCGGCCTCCCACACGGCGAACACCACGGCCAGCGCCACCAGCCATTGGCCGGCCGGGCGCAGCGTTTGCGTGAGCTTGCCCGCGCGCGAGCCGAGCAGGCCGATGGCCAACAGCACGGCGGCCACCACCAGCGTGGCAATGCCGAACTCGTCGGTGAAGGCCCAGTCGCTGAAGCCCACCGACTTGTTCGGCCACAGCAACGTGAGCAGGCCGAGCGCGAACCAGGCGGCGGCGGCCAGCAGGCCGGTGGCCCAGAGGCCCGTGGGAGCGACGGGGGCGGCGGGGCGCAGCAGGACGGTGTCTGCAGCTTTCGTTGCCGCAACGGGCGCGCGTTGCGCACGCTGTGCAGCAGGCGCATCGCCGTGCCGGCCCAGCGGCGCGTCCAGGAGTTGTTCGGCGGTCGTCATGCGAGCACGTCCAGCGAAACCTGGTTCGCGAAGCGGGTCACGTCGGTGCTCTTCTTCAGGATGCCGGCGTTGCGGAAGTCGGTGGCAAAGGCTTCCACTTCGTTGCGCAGCGCCTTGCCCGCCGGGTGGTGCTTGTAGGTGAGCTCGGCGAGCAGCTTCTGCAGGTCTTCGAGCGGCACCTTGGGTGCGTACTTGGAATAGATCCTGGCGGCCTCGTTCGGGTTTTCCGACACGTAGTCAGACGCCTGCGCCAGCGCGCGCACCACGGCGGCGGCGCGCGGCTTGTCGTTGCGCGCGAACTCGCCGCGCGCGCCCACGATGCAGCACAGCCGCTCGGCGTATTCGCCCTTCGCGCTGTTGGCGAGCTCGACGAACACGCCCGGGTTGCGCTTCTCGATGAGGAACACGTTCGGGTCGCCGTCGGCAATCACCTGCACCTCGCCCTTTTTCACGGCCACGTCGAGCAGGTCGGCGGGGTACACGCGCCAGTCGACGTCCTTGTCGATGTCGATGCCCTTCTTGGCCAGGTGAATGGCGTAGAACTGGCGCGCCGGGCTGTTCTGGTCGGACACGCCGATGGTCTTGCCCTTCAGGCTCGCCACGTTCGACGTGACGCCCGCCGCCTTGGCGCCGATGAGCCGCAGGCAGCCGCCGTGCACGCTGCCCACCACCTTCACGTCGAAGCCCGCTTCCAGCGGCTTCACCCAGCGGTGGATCAGGCCCACGCCCACGTCGGCCTTGCCTGTGGCCAGCGCCTCGAGCATCTGGTCCGACGAGCCGGCCCAGTTCAGCAGGTCGACGTCGAGCCCGTTCTTCTCGAAGAAGCCGCGCTCCAGCGCCACCGGCACCGGCGCCAGGCAGAAGCCGGCCTGGCTCCAGGCGAAGGTGAGCTTGCGCGGCTGTGACCAGGCCGAGGCACCCAGCAGGGCCGCGGAGCCGACCACGGCGGCGGCGGCGCCGGCCTGCAGCACGCTGCGGCGCGAGGGCGGCAAGTGATCGAGAGGAACGTTCATCGGAGCTTCTCCACCGGAATGTTTGGAAGCCCGGAGTGTTGGCGCGCGCCCCCGGCGCCAACAACGAATGAATGCGGCTATGGATATGCGCGCAGCTACTTTCCCGCGGCGCCGAAGCTCTCGACCAGGAAGGCGACGATGGCCTGCACGCGCGCCGTGCGGCCCTTGCGGCTGGGCACCAGCAGCGTGACCGGGGCGCTGTCGAACTGCCAGTCGGGCAGCACGCGCACCAGCGTGCCGCGCGCCACGGCCTCGGCCGCGTCCCATTGCGAGCGCAGCACCAGGCCCATGCCTTGCTCGGCCCACTGGCGGGCCACGGCGCCGTCGTTGGTCACGTAGGCGGGGCTGATGCGCAGGGTTTCGCGGGTGGTGGCCTTCATCGGCCGGGTTCGAAGTGCCGCGCCCGTCTTCGCCGGACGAGTTCGAAGTGATGCACCCGTCTTCGCGGGCCGCAGGTGCCACAGCGTCACGTCTTCGTCGTTCTCCCGAATGCAGATGCAGTCGTGTGCCATCACGTCGCGCGGCAGGCGGGGCGTGCCGCGCAGGCGCAGGTAGTCGGGGCTGGCGCACAGCCAGCGCTCGTTGTCGCTCAGCGTCCGCGCCACCCACGACGAGTCGCGCACCGCGCCGATGTGGATCACCGCGTCGGCGTCGTGCCGGTCGGGCCAGGGCGTTTCGCGCAGGTCCAGCTGCATGTGCAGGCCGGGGTGCAGGCGGGCGAAGCGCACCAGCATCGGCGCGATGTACTGGCGACCGTAGCCGAAGGGCGCGGCGATGCGCAAGGTGCCCGTGAGCCGTTGGTCGTCGCGCTGCATCGATTCGCGCAGCCCCTCGATCTGCCCGAGCAGCGCGGCGGCTTCGCGCGCGAAGCGTTCGCCCTCGGGCGTGAGGGCCAGCCGGCGCGATGTGCGCGTGGCCAGCGACAGGCCCAGCGTGGCCTCCAGCTTGCGCAGGCGCATCGACAGGGCCGGCGGCGTCACGTCGAGCGCGCGGGCCGCGGCGCTCAGCGAAGGCTCGCGCAGCAGGGCGGCGGCGAGTTGCATGTCTTCGATCTGGATCATTAACGTGTGCTTAACGATTGATGAGCGGGAATTGAAGCACAGGCGGGGTCTTGGCACGTAGAGTTCGTGGCCATGCACACACCCACTTCCCCGCAAGACAGCCCACAAGACCGCCCGCAAGAAGCGCCGCAAGATTCCGCGCGCTACCCGCGCGCCGTGCTGTTCGACCTGCTCACCGCGCTGATCGATTCCTGGACCGTGTGGAACACCGCCGCCGGCGCCGAGGACAAGGGCCGCGCCTGGCGCGCCGAGTACCTGCGCCTGACCTACGGCTGCGGCGCCTACGTGCCCTACGAACAGCTCGTGAAAGACGCCGCGCGCAACACCGGCATGGCCGCCTCGGCCCCCGATGCGCTCGAAGCCCAGTGGCACACGCTGCCCGTGTGGGACGGCGCCCGCGAGCTGCTGCTGGCGCTGAAGCCGCATTGCAAGCTGGCCGTGGTCACCAACTGCTCGAAGCGGCTCGGCCACCTGGCGGCGACGCGGCTGGGCATCGAGTGGGACGTGGTCGTCACGTCGGAGGAGGCCGGCTTCTACAAGCCCGACCCGCGCCCCTACCGATTGGCGCTCGACCGGCTCGGCGTGAAGGCGGTGGATGCGGCCTTTGTCGCCGGCTCGGGCTACGACATGTTCGGCACCTCGTCGGTCGGGCTGCGCACCTTCTGGCACAACCGCGTGGGCCTGTCGCTGCCGCAGGGCGCGCCGCCGCCCGAGCTGCAGGGCGACACGCTCGCGCCGGCGTTGCCGTGGCTGCAATCGTTCGGCCCACGGGCCGCGGACCTGAACACCTGAAGAGAAACCCCATGAACACACTCGCCACGCTCGACACCCTGGACACCCTGGACACGCCCGCAGCCCTCATCGAACGCACGCGCATGCAGCGCAACATCGAGCGCATGCAGCAGCGCATGAACGCGCTCGGCGTGCGCTTTCGCCCGCACGTGAAGACCACCAAGTGCATTGACGTGGCCAGGGCCCAGCGCGATGCGGGCGCGCAGGGCATCACCGTGTCCACGCTGAAAGAGGCCGAGCAGTTCTTCGCGCACGGCTTCACCGACATCCTGTACGCCGTCGGCATGGCGCCGCACCGGCTGCAACATGCGATGGAACTGCGCCGGCGCGGCTGCGCGCTGGTCATCATCACGGACGGCGCCGAGTCGGCACGCGCCATCGCCGAGTTCGGCCGCGCGAACGGCGAGGTGTTCGACGTGCTGATCGAGGTCGACACCGACGGCCACCGCTCCGGCATCCGCCCCGAGGAAGACGCGCTGCTGCACGTGGCGCGCACGCTGCACGAAGGCGGCATGCGCCTGGGCGGCGTGATGACGCACGCCGGCTCCAGCTACGAGCTCGACACGCCCGAGGCCCTGCGCGCCATGGCCGAGCAGGAGCGCGCGGGCTGCGTGCACGCCGCGCAGCGGGTTCGCGATGCGGGCCTGCCGTGCCCCGTGGTCAGCGTCGGCTCCACTCCCACGGCGTTGATGGCGCAGTCGCTCGAAGGCGTGATCGAGGTGCGGGCGGGCGTGTACGTGTTCTTCGACCTGGTGATGCGCAACGTGGGTGTGTGCAGCGAGAGCGACATCGCGCTCAGCGTGCTCACCACCGTCATCGGCCACCAGGTCGAGAAAGGCTGGGCCATCGTCGATGCCGGCTGGATGGCCATGAGCCGCGACCGGGGCACGCAGAAGCAGAAGCGCGACTTCGGCTATGGGCAGGTGTGCGCGGTGGATGGCACCGTGCTCGAGGGCTATGTGCTGAGCGGCGCGAACCAGGAGCACGGAATTTTGTCGCGCGAAGGCACGGCCGACACGGACATTGCCGCGCGCTTTCCCATCGGCACGCGGCTGCGCGTGTTGCCGAACCATGCGTGCGCGACGGGGGCGCAGTTTCCGGAATACCACGCGCTGGGGGAAGACGGCGCGTTGCAGACGTGGGACCGCTTCCACGGCTGGTAAGCACGAGGCCCGCCCCAACGCACACTAGACGCTCGGCTCCCTCGGTATCCCCGTGACCGTCACCGGCGAAGGGTCGCGCGTCGCGCGCTTGAAGATCGACGGCGACACGCCGGTGTGCTCCTTGAAGAAGCGCGAGAAATTGCCCGGCGCGGAAAACCCCAGGTCGAGCGCCACGTCGGTCAGCGCGCTGCCTTCGGCCACGCGCCGCATGGCTTCTTCCACGCGCACGCCGCTCCAGAACACCTGGGGCGTGGTGTTGAGCTGGTCGCGAAACAGCGCGAAGAAGTGGCCGCGCGACAAGCCCACCTTGGCCGCGATCTCGTCGATGGTCGTGATCTCGGACACGTGCTCGCGCATGTAGGCGATGGCACTGCGCAGGCGCTGGTCGAGCATGACCCCGACGCCGCCGACCCCTGCGATTCCATTCACTGGCGGCTCCACGCCGCCAGCGGTCGATGTGGCTATCGCCGTTTCCAGCAGCCGCTCCACCTCGTCGTCGATGGCCGGGCGCGCGCCTCTCGCGGAAATGATCAGGTCCAGCACGCGCCAGCACGAGCGGCGCAGCGCGGCGTTGATGGGCACGCGCGGCGACGGAAACCTGAAGCTGCGCCCGGTGGCATTGCCCAGGTCGTCCAGCCACTGGCGCGAGATCATGAACACCAGGAAGAGGCAGCCGCCGGTGCTCTCCATGACCATGTCGTGCGCCTCGAAGGCGTTGACGCCCAGCGCCACGTTCTCGCCGTAGGGCACCACCTCGTTGCCCACATGGGCGACCGCATGCGTGCCGCCGAGCCAGAAGGCCAGCTGCGATTCCGAATGCGCGTGCGCCACCAGGTTGGCGCGCGACTCCAGGACGATCGCCGTGCCGAACGCGCCTTCATGCAGTGCGTATGCCTCCGCCATGTCTCCGTGTCCTTGGTTCGTCGTTCGTGGGGTCTACGGCGCGATTGTTCGCCCGCGCGCGGCCCGCGAAATGGCCCCATCGGGTAAGTCCCTAGCACTTCACCTGACTCCTTGATACGCCGCCGGATGCACCGATAAGCGGCCGCGGTCGCCCGTTTCTAAAGTTGCGCCATCCCCGCGACAACCCTTCGCAACAACACCTCACAGGAGCCAGCAGCCATGCGCATCGCCACCTACATTTCCGACGGCACCCGACACGTGGGACTCGTGTCCGAAGACGGCCAGACGATCAACACCCTGGCCCTCACGCCGGCCCAGGCCGCCGCCGGGGCCCTGCACCTCATCGAGTCGCTGGCCGAAGGCGGCACGCTGCCCGCGGCCAGCGGCGCCGCCGTCAAGGTGGCCGACGTGACGCTCGACGCACCGCTGCCCAAGCCGCGCCGCAACCTCTGGTGCGTGGGCCGCAACTACCACGCGCACGCCAAGGAACTGTCGGCCTCGGTCTTCAAGGACAACAGCGCCAAGACCGACGAATGGCCCATCGTGTTCACCAAGGTGCCCGAATGCGTGGTCGGCCCGCACGACGAGGTGCTGCTGCCCGGCGCCGTGTCCACGCAGATCGACTACGAGGCCGAGCTGGCCGTGGTCATCGGCAAGGGCGGCAAGAACATCGCGCGCGGCGACGCGATGGCGCACGTGTTCGGCTACACGGTGGTCAACGACGTGACCGCGCGCGACGTGCAGATTCGCCACGGGCAATGGGACATGGGCAAGTCCTTCGACACCTTCTGCCCGATGGGTCCGTGGATCGTGACGGCGGACGAGTTCGACGGCACGAAGACGCGCGTGCGCTGCTGGGTGAACGGCGAGCTGCGGCAAGACGGCCCGACGGAAAACATGATCTTCGACATTCCGACGCTCATCGAGACCATCTCGCGCGGCATCACGCTGTACCCCGGCGACGTGATCGCCACCGGCACGCCGGCCGGCGTCGGCATGGGCATGGCGCCGCCGCGCTACCTGAAGGCGGGCGACGTGGTGCGGGTCGAGATCGACCGGCTCGGCGCCATCGAGAACAAGTTCGTCTGAGCAGCGCCATGACCACGCAAATCATTCAAGGCATGGCCGTGGAAATCGACGGCAACGGCGAGGCGCTGCTGTGCATCCACGGGCTGGGCGGCTCGTCGAACACATGGACGCCGGTGCTCGCGGCGATGACCGGCTTTCAGGCGATTCGGCCCGACCTGCCGGGCAGCGCCCGTTCCGCGCTGCCGCAAGAGGCCCTGTCCATCGAAGGCTACGTTTCGGCGCTCGAGGCGCTGCTCGAGAGCCTCGGCGTCGAGTCGCTGCGCATCGCCGCGCATTCGCTCGGGACCATCGTGGCGCAGCATTTCGCGGTGCGCAACCCGGGCAAGGTGAAGTCGCTGGCGCTCTTCGGGCCGCTGGTCGCGCCGCCCGAAGCGGGCCGCCCGAACATCCGCGCGCGCGCCACCGCCGCGCGTGGCGGCGCGGCGGCCCTGCAGGACATTGCCGACGCCATCGTCAAGGGCGCCATCAGCCAGGACACCAAGGCGCAACAGCCGGCCGTGCTGGCGCTGGTGCGCGAGAGCGTGATGCGCCAGTCGCCCGAAGGCTATGCGCAGAGCTGCGAGGCGCTGGCCAGCGCGCAGTCGGCCGACATCGAGCGCATCGGCGTGCCCGTGCTGCTGGTGACCGGCGACGAAGACGGCGTGGCGCCGCCCGCCAACGTGGCCGCCATGGCCGCGCGCATCGCGGGCGCCAGGCAGGTGGTTGTCGAAGGCTGCGGCCACTGGACGACCTTCGAGAAGCCGCAGCGCTGCATGCAGGAGCTGCAGCAGTTCCACGCCGCGCTGCGCTGAATTTCTTTCTTCAGGCGATCACGTATTCATCAACCCATGTCCGGCGCCACCGGCCGGAGGAGACAAGCCATGACCCGCATTGCATTCACCAACGTCCGCATCTTCGACGGCTCGGGCGAAGACACCTACACCGGCGACGTGCTGGTCGAGGGCAAGCGCATCGTCGACGTGGCGCGCGGCCCGCGGCGCGTGAGCACCGACGACGCGCGCGTCATCGACGGCAAAGGGCGCTTCCTGATGCCCGGCATGACCGAGGCGCACACGCATTTCTCGTGGAACGACCAGCCTTCGCTGGCCGCCATCCAGTTCATGCCGCCCGAGGAGCACATGCTGTGGTGCGTGCGCGTGGCCAAGCGCTACCTCGACATGGGCTGGACATCGGCCATCGGCGCGGCGGCGGCCAAGCCGCGGCTCGACGTGGTGCTGCGCAACGCCATCGAGGCGGGCGAATTTCCCGGCCCGCGCTACCTCGCGGGCAGCCAGGAAATCACCACCATCGGCGCGCTGGGCGACAACACCCTGCCGCACATGAAGTTCGAGGAGCTGAGCTTCGGCAGCGTGTGCAGCGGGCCGGAAGAAATCCGCCGCTCCGCGCGCACCTTCATCAAGTACGGCGTCGACCATCTGAAGATCAACCTGTCGGGCGAATACATCGCCGGGCTGCCGGCGGAGATGTCGCCTTTCGCCGAAGAAGAAGTGGCCATGCTCGCGCAGGAGGCCAAGCGCTACGGCAAGCGCATGGCCGCGCATGCGCGCTCCAGCGAATCGGTGAAGCAGTGCGTGCGCCACGGCATCGAAATGGTCTACCACGCGAGCTTTGCGGATGCCGAAGCGCTCGACATGCTCGAAGCCGCGAAGGACAAGCACTTCGTGGCGCCGGGCATCGGCTGGCTGATTCGCACCACCTTCAACGCGGCCGAGTACGGCATCACCGAAGCCGTGGCCACGCAGATGGGCTACAAGCGCGAGCTGGAGATTGCGTCGGCCTCGTTGCGCGAGATGCACAAGCGCGGCATTCGCATCCTGCCCGGCGGAGACTACGGCTTTGCGTGGATGCCGCACGGCACCAACGCCAACGACCTGCAGTACTTTGTCGACTACATCGGCATGACCCCGAAAGAGGCGCTGATGGCCGCGACCCGGCTCGGCGGGCAGATCATGCAGCGGCCCGACGAACTGGGGCAGCTGAAGGCCGGCTTCCTGGCGGACATCGTGCTGGTCGATGGCGATCCGCTGCAGAACCTGGCGCTGCTGACGGACCCGGCCAAGGTGCAGCTGGTCATGAAAGACGGCGTGATCCACAAGGACTGCGCCACGCCCGTGCCGGCGCACGCGGCCTTGCACCTGGAAGGCGCCGACACACCGTTGCAGGAGCAGGGCGTGCGCGAAGCGCTGGCGGAAATGCATTGAGCGCGCAGCGCGCTGGCCCGCGCCCACAGGCCGGGCCGCGCACGGCAAAGTGACTGGTGAAGCGACGGCCCTTCGAGAACAACGCGCATGTTCTCCAGGGGCTTCATCGGTTTACAAAGCGCCCGAATTGTTGTCAATGTTCAGCCACACGACTTAGTCGCGCGAACTGAGACTTTCTAGCGCATCCGTTCCCCCCGCGCGTCCCTCTCTTCCCTAAAGTGAATGCCCCTGACATTCACGTCCCACCCGTGGGCAAGGAAGGCATCACACGCAAGCACCCCTCTGAACCCTACCGCTTGGTCTCGCAGCGCATGCGCCGATGCATGGGGCATCGGCAGCAATCGCGAGGCACCAAAGACACCAAAGAAACACTAGGCACAAAAGGCGACGGCCGGAGCGCACAACCGCTCCGACCGTCTGACCACATGAAGTGCAAAACCGTTGAAAGAAAACGCACCACAAATGGCTGATCGCACTATAGCCCCGCCCTACGGGCCGGCACCCTCCAACGCACCCGCCATGCCCGACGGCCCGGGCCCCTCGGACCTGCTCGAGAACACGCTCGCGCAACTGACCTCTTTCCTCTGGGCCTGCCATGGCGACGGCACCCGTTGGCGCGAGCGCGAAAGCAAGGAGCACCTCGACAATGTCTTGTGGCTCGCATGGGAGCTCGCGCAGAAGGCGCAAACGCTGTTCCAGCAATGCGCGAGCGAGCTGAACAAGAAGGCTTGAACCAAGCCTGTTGAGTAGCGCCCCGTTCGCAGGGGCGTGAAGGGAGGGGCGGGCACGGCGTGCCCGCTCCCAGGTCTTTCAGCGCACGAAGAGCCACAGCGCGCTCCAAACGCCTGAATTTCGTATCGAATACGATAAATTATCCAAAACGTATCGAATACGCAACTTGCAAGAAGGTTGCGAATACGGTAAGTTGCGAGAAATATCATCGAATACGCAACACCATGAGCACTTCGCTGGAACTGGCCCAACGCCTGGAAGCCGCCCGGCTCGCCAGCGGCCTGACGCGGCAACAGCTGACCGAGCAGGCGGGCGTGAGCCGCCAGGCCGTGTACCGGTTGTTCAAGGGCAACGACGTGCAGGTGTCGACGCTGCTGGCCGTCATGGAGGTGCTGCAACTCGACCTCGCCACCGTGCCCCGGGCGCTCAAGCGCGCGCTGCCCGAACTCGACCTGCGCGATGCAGCGCCAGCGGCGGCCCGGGCCAAGGTCAAGGCCAACACCACCACCAACGCGGTCAGCCCGCCCGCGGCTTCGTCTCACGTGCTGTCCGCCGTGCAGCGCCGGCTGGCAGGCCTCAAGAAAAACACCGTGGCACCCATCGCCGCACCTGCATTGGCCACGGCGGCCCCCACCGCTCCCGCCGCCCCTGCCACCAGAAAGCGCCGCAAATGAACGTGCCCGTTCTCGTCATCAAGCTGTACGGCCGGCGCATCGGCTGCCTGTTCAAGTACGAGCAACCCGCGTCGCCGCCCGTGATGCGCTTCGTCGCCGACGAGAGCTACGCGCGGCTGCCGTGGGACGAGGCCGATGTGCTCTCGGAGTCCATGCGCGCGGCCGACCCGGCACAGCAGCAATCGTTCTGGCTCGACGTCACCCGGCCCGAATTCAACACCGTGCTCGGCGGCAAGGGCGACTACCAGCTGCCCCCGTTCTTCCAGAACCTGTTGCCCGAAGGCGTGTTCCGCCGCTTCGTGGCCGAAGAGGCCCGCATCGATCCGCTGGACCACATGGGCATGATCGCCGCCTGCGGCAAGAACATGCCGGGCGCGGTCACCGCCGAGTGGGAAGACATCTCGCGCGCCACGCTGCAGCGCCTGGTCACCCAGAACCAGGACGCGCTCGAGGCCTCGGTGTGGTCCGAGCCCTTTCAGGACGCGCTGTCGATCTCGGGCGTGCAGCCCAAGATCGGCGTCAACAAGAACGCCGAGGGCCGCTTCGTGGGCCGCACGTCGAAGGGCGACGCGGCCATCATCGCCAAGCTGCCGTCGTCCGAGTACGCGCGCATGCCGCAGCTCGAAAGCCTCAGCATGACGCTGGCCGGGCTCGCAGGCGTGGCCGTGTGCCGGTTCGAGCTGGCGCCCATGTCGGCCCTGGCCGCGCCGCACCGCTACGACCTGGGCGACGAGGTGGACGGCCAGTTCCTCGCCGTGACCCGCTTCGACCGAGAGGCTCACCTCAATCACCTCAAGGGCGGCAAGGTGCACTTCGAAGACTTCGCGCAGGTCTTCGGCGTGCCGCCCGAGCAGAAGTACGCCGAGTCATACCTCGCCATTGCCGCCGTGCTGCTGGGCCTGCCCGAATGCGGCGAGCCGGCGGTGCACGAGCTGCTGCGGCGCATCGAGGTCAACGAGCTGCTGGGCAATGCCGACATGCACCTGAAGAACCTCGGGCTGCTCTACCGTGACCGCCACCATGCGCAGCTGGCGCCGGCCTACGACATCACCGCGACCTTGCTCTACAACGGCGCCAGGGGGCATGCCCTGCGGCTGATGCCGGGCGGCGACAAGCAGCACACCGACGCCATCCTCAGCCCCACGCGGCTGCAGGCCTTCTGCAACGAACTGGGCCTGCAGGTCGCGGGCGCGGCCAAGGTGGTGCGCGACACCGCGGCCGAAGCCGCGCGGCATTGGCTGGCGCCCATCGTGGCCAGCGGTGTCACGCCCCGGCAGAAGCTGCAGCTGCTCACGCGCCTGGCGGGCCATCCGCATCTGCGGCAGGCGGCACGGCGGCTGCGCCGGCCCGAGCTGCTCGAGGAATGGGACGAGGCCGTGCGGTCGATGGGGCAGGGCAAGGCCTGACGCCCGCCCAGCGAAACCAGCGGAACCAGCGGAACGCACTGCGGCAACCACACCACCGCAAGGAGACGCCATGAAGATCGATGCCTTCGACGAGAGCCTGCAGCAACGCAACATCGTGCCGTACAGCCCCGCGTATGCCGAGGTGTTCGCACGCGTGCAGCGCCATGTGGAAAACCGGCTCGAGCGCATCGAACTCGTGCACATCGGCAGCACCGCCATCGCGGGCTTGAGGGGCAAGCCCATGGTCGATGCCGCGGCCATCGCCGGCGCGCAAGACCTGCGTGCCGTGCAACGCGAGTTCGAGCGGCTCGGCTTCCACCGCCGACCCGTGTGGGTGGACACCGACGAGAAGCCCTATGTGTGCGCAAGCGTCGTGCACGAAGGGCGCAGGTTCAACATCAACATCCACGTGTGCCACCGAGGCGATCCGGTGCACGTGGACTCGCTGGCGTTCATGAAGATCCTGAACGAGCGCGCAGACCTGCGCGCGAAGTACGAGGCCGCGAAGGACCACGCGCATGAGATCGACCCGGTGAACCCGGAGGTCTACAACCGGGCGAAGGAGGGTGTGATCAAAGAGATTCAGGCACAAATACAGGCACAGATTCGCGCCGCATCTCAGTGAGCCACCGGCGCATGCAGCGCCGCACTCGCCCCCGACCCGGCCGAAGTCCCCACCGACATCGACTCCACCTCCGAAGCCGCCGCTTCAACTGAAGCGGCCGCCACCCCCGGCACATGCACCGGCACACGCACCGGCACCTTCACCGCATCCGCCAGCGTATGCCCCGGCCCGCACCGCCCATACGTGTCGTCGAAACGCACGATGTCGTCTTCGCCCAAGTAGCCGCCGGTCTGCACCTCGATCACCTCCAGCATCGTTTTGCCCGGGTTCTCCAGCCGGTGGATGGCGCCCGAGGGCAGGTAGATGGATTCGTTCTCGCGCACCAGCGTCACCACGCCGTCGCAGGTGGCCTTGGCCGTGCCCTGCACCACGATCCAGTGCTCGGCGCGGTGGTGGTGCATCTGCAGCGACAGCTTGGCGCCGGGCTTCACGGTCAGGCGCTTGACCTGGAAGCGCTCGCCGTTGTCCACGCTGTCATAAGCGCCCCAGGGCCGCACCACGCGGCGGTGTTCGGTGGCCTCGACGCAGCCGTCCAGCGACAGCTTGCGCACCACCTCGGCCACCTGTTCGGCGCAGCCCGCGCCGGCCACCAGCACGGCGTCGGGGGTGTCCACGATGATGAGCCCGTCGGTGCCCAGCGCCACCACCTGGCGGTGCGGCGCGTGGATGAAGGTGTTGCGCGAATTCAGCGCGCTGGCCTTGCCGCTCAGGCGGTTGCCGGTCTCGTCGGCCGGGTGCAGCGTGGCCACGGCGTTCCAGCTGCCCACGTCGCTCCACAGGCCCTCGAACTTCACGACGGCAATGTCCTTGTGCTTCTCGAGCACGGCGTAGTCGATGCTGTCGCTGCGGCACGCCTGGAAGGCCGCCTGGTCCAGCCGCAGAAAGCTGCCGTCGGTGGTCGCGGCGTCGGTCGCACGCTCGCAGGCCAGCAGGATGTCGGGCGCATGCCCGCGCAGCGCCGCCACGAGGGTGCGCGCCTGCACCAGGAAGATGCCGGCGTTCCAGCTGTAGCCGCCGTGCAGCAGCAGCGTTTCGGCGACGGCGGCGGTGGGCTTTTCAACAAAGCGCACCACGGCCTGGCTGTGGCCGTCGCCCGAAGGCTGGCCGGCCTCGATGTAGCCGTAGGCCGTGCTCGGAAAGCTGGGCACCACGCCGAAGGTGACGATTTTTCCGGCCAGCGCGGCGTCGATGCCGGCGCGCACGGTGCGCGCGAACAGCTCGGCATCGGGAATGTGGTGGTCCGACGGCGCGAACAGCAGCAGGTCGTCGGGCGCGGCCAGCAGCGCGGCCGAGGCCATGGCGGCGGCGGTGTTGCGCGCCATCGGCTCCAGGATCTGCCGGCCGGTGGTCTGCGCGGCCTCCACGGTTTCCTTCACCATGAAGCGGTGGTCTTCGGACGCGATGCAGGTGATGTCGGGGTTCAGCACGCGCAGGCGCTCCAGCGTCATCTGCAGCAGGCTCTTGCCGCCCACCAGCGGCGCGAACTGCTTGGGCAGCGCCTTGCGCGAAAGGGGCCACAGGCGGGTGCCGCTGCCGCCGCAAAGAACCACGGGATGAATGAGTGTGCTGTTCATGATCGCCAGGAAAAAGGGGGGGGGGGTGTGACAGGTGAAAGGAAACGAAAAGGGCATCGGGCGCTTCAGATGAGCCCCGAATACGCCGCGTAGCTCACGGCCTGCGCACGCGAATGCACGTGCAATTTCTTGTAGATGTTCTTGATGTGGGCGTTGACGGTCTGCCCCGAGATGCCCAGCTTGGTGCCGATTTCTTCGGTGACATGGCCGCGCGCCACGAAGCGCAGCACCTCGCACTCGCGCGCGGTGAGCGTGGCCTCGCGCTGCGGCGCCTCCACCGCGGGCGGCGCGCCGGCGGGCCGGTGGCTCAGGCGCGCCAGCAGGCGTCGCGCCAGCCGCGGCGTGATGGCGGCGCCGCCGTTCACCACCTGCAGCACGGCCTGCGCAAAGCTCTGCAGCCACGCATCTTTCAGCAGGTAGCCGGTGGCGCCGAGCTCGAAGGCCTGCAGCACGTGGGCCTCGTCCTCCAGCGCGGTGATGACGATGATCTCGGCCGCGCTGTTGAGCTTGCTGGCCTCACGGATCAGGTCGAAGCCGGTGCCGTCGCCCAGGCGCAGGTCGACCATGAGCACGTCGAAGGCGTGCGTGGCAATGAGCCGGCGGCCGTCGCGCAGGCTGCCGGCCTGGCCTTCGAGCTGGATGCGCAGGTCCGACAGCAGCTCCTGCGCGATCACGCGGCGCATGAACTCGTCGTCGTCGACCAGCAGCACGCGCACGGGGGCGTCCTGCTGCCCGGTCAGAAAGCCGGGCCACAGCGGCGCGGCCGGCGGAAGAATGCCCGGCGGATACCCCGAGCGGCCGTCGTTCTGTTCACCGAAGGAGGGAGATGCGTTGTCAGACATTGGAGTGCCCCAGGTTGGAGGTGTGGAAGCGCGGCATGTCCGCGGCGAAGACGGGGACGAGCCCGGCATCGGGAGCCCACTCGGGATGCGCGTGGGGCTGTGTATGGGGCTGCAGATGCGGCTGCATGTGCGTCGGCACCGGGTCGTCGAAACCGTGCGGGTTCGACGCCTGCCAGCGCCAGCTGTCGGCGCACATCTGGTCGAGGTCGCGCTGCGCGTGCCAGCCGAGCACGTCGCGCGCGCCGCGTGCGTCGGCCCAGTAGGCCGGCGCGTCGCCGGGGCGGCGCGGGCCCAGGTGGGTGGCAATGCGCCGTCCGCTCGCGCGCTCGAAGGCGGCCACCACCTCCAGCACCGAGGCACCGCGGCCGGTGCCCAGGTTGCTCATGAGGATGCCGGGCGTGTGCGTGGCATGGCGCAGCGCGGCCACATGGCCTTCGGCCACGTCCATCACGTGCACGTAGTCGCGCACGCCGGTGCCGTCGACGGTGTCGTAGTCGGTGCCATGCACCACCAGGTGCTCGCGTTCGCCCACGGCCACCTGCGAGATGTAGGGCATGAGGTTGTTGGGCGGGCCGTGCGGGCGCTCGCCGAGCAGGCCGCTTTCGTGCGCGCCCACGGGGTTGAAGTAGCGCAGGCAGGCAATGCCCCAGCGCGGGTCGGCGTGCGCCAGGTCGGCCAGCACGCTTTCCACCATGGCCTTGGTGCGGCCGTAGGGGTTCACGGCAGCGCAAGGCGCACTCTCTGGAATAGGGGAATGCTGCGCGTCGCCGTACACCGTGGCCGAAGAGGAGAACACCAGGGTGCGCACGCTGGCGCGCGCCATGGCCTGCACCAGCGCCAGCGTGCCGGCCAGGTTCACGTCGTAGTAGCTCACCGGGTCGGCCACCGATTCGCCGACGGCCTTCAGGCCCGCCAGGTGCACCACCGCGCGAATGGCGGGGTCGGCCAGCACGCGGTCCAGCGCGGCGGGGTCGCGCACGTCGGCGCGAACCAGCAGCGGCGTCACGCCCGTGATGCAGCCCACCCGGTGCAGCGAGCGCGCGTCGCTGTTGACCAGGGTGTCGAGCACCACCGGCTGGTAGCCGGCCTCGATCAGCGCCACGCAGGTGTGGCTGCCGATGAAGCCGGCGCCGCCGGTCACGAGGATCTTGTTCGGCAGGCTCATGGTCAGTGCTCCGTGGGTACGTGAAGGGGTGACGGGGTCAGCCGACGGCCACGCAGCGCTGCAGCTCGTGCTCCAGCCGCTGCAGGATGGCGTCCTGGTCGAGCGCGGACTCGGCGAAACGCCGGCCGGCCGCGCCCATTTCCTCGCGCGTCTGGCGCGACATGGCGAGCTGCTCGATGGCGTCGGCCAGCGCCGCCGCGTCGCCGGGCGCCACCACCACGCCGCGGCCGGAGACCACGTTGCTCAGCTCGGTGCCGGCATGCGCAGTGACGATCACGGCGCGCCCGCTGGCCAGCATGCCGCCCAGCTTCGAGGGCATGACGAGGTCGGCGGCGTCGGCGCGCTGCGGCAGCACGTGGATGTCGGCCATGCCCAGCAGCTCGTTCAGGCGCTCGAACGGCTGCAGGTCCAGAAAGTGCACGTTGGCCAGCCGCACGCACGCGTCTTTCAGCGACTCGCGGCTCGGGCCGTTGCCGCAGAACACGAAGTGGATGTCGTGCGAGCACGCCAGCAGCGCCGCCGCCTCGGCCAGCAGCTCGATGCCCTGCTTGCTGCCCAGGCTGCCCGAATACAGGACGACCACCGCGTCTTCGGGAATGCCCAGCATCGCGCGGTAGCCGTCGGGCGAGGTGTTGCGCGGCGCGGGGTGGATCGACTTCACGTCCACCCAGTTGGGGAACAGCACCACGCGGCCTTCGGCCACGCCCTTGCCCCTGGCCTTGTCGACCATGGCGCTGGAAATGGTGGACACGCGGCTGAACTTGCTCAGCAGCCAGTGCTCGGCCGAGCGCGCGAAGCGCTGCACGCGCTGGCCGCTCAGCAGGCCCAGGCCGAAGGCGGCGTCCACCTCGTAGTCCTGGATGTGCAGCCACGACTTGATGCCCACCAGCTTCGAGAAGAACAGCACCGAGGGCGCGCAGAACAGCGGCGGCTCCACCACGAACACCACGTCGGGCTTCCAGCGCATCTGCGCCACCAGCAGCGGAATGCTCGACAGCATGAAGGAGAACAGGTGCGCCATGCGCGCCAGCGTGCGCGGCTTCTTCGGTACCCAGGTGGGCGCGCGCCACACGGTGATGCCATTCCACACCGTCTTGCGGTAGCGCCAGGCCGAGTAGCCGTCGAACACCGACCACTGCGGAAAGAAGGGCGGCGCGGCAATCACGCGCACGTCGTGGCCGCGCGCGTGCAGCCATTGCGCCATTTCCCCCGAGTACTTGCCGATGCCGGCCAGCTCGGGCGTGAAATTCATCGAGTAGAGAAGGATTTTCACGGTGTCGACCTCATGCGAAGCAGGCGGTAAATGGGGAAGAAACCGAACACCAGGCGCATGCGCGTCTCGTAGAGCACGAAGTCCGACACGCAGGCCAGCAGGAACACGTAGTGCGGCTTGCCCGGAAACAGCACGATGACCACGCCGTAGGAAAGAAAGCGCAGAGCCACCTCCAGCAGCGCCCAGCGCCCGAGCGAGCCCATCGAGGTCTTCAGCGACAGCACCATTTCGTGGTGGATCGTGTAGGTGCGCAGCAGGAAGTACGGCGCAATGCACAGGAAGATGCTGCGGGCCTCTTCGCCCAGCTTCAGCAGCGGCGCGGCCACCGCCATGACGCAGCCCAGCCCCACGAACAGGGCGCACCCCAGCAGGAACGAATGGCGCGCCAGCCCCAGCTGCGCGGTGCCGAAATGCTTCGGGTCGGCCTCCAGCATCGCGCGGGTCTTGGTGAACAGGAAGGCCTGCACGAACTGCGAAGGCGCCTCCGCCAGCAGAAACGCCAGCTTGAACGCGCCCACGTAGCTCAGCGGCATGAAGTACGCCACCACCAGCAGGTCGGACTTGCGCAGCAGGAACATCAGCAGCGAATACAGCGTGGCCGTGCCTTGCTGCAGCAGGCCGATGGCGTGCCTGCCGGCCGGCGGCGCCGCGCCGTTGCCCGGCAGGCCGATGGCCGCGCACACCACCACCAGCGCGAACAGGTTGATGAGAAGCAGGTGCGCCACGCCCAGGTCGAACTTCAGCGCTGCGCACAGGCCCACGCCCGCCACCAGGATGGTCGAGCGAATGCCCGCCTCCAGGTTGAGCAGCCCCGCATGCCCCAGCCCGCGGCTGAACGACAGCCGCAGGCTGTTGAAGGCGAACACCGCCAGCGTGGCCACCACCAGCAGGAAGGGCGCGTCGCCCACCGGCAGGCGCTGCACCGTGAGCACGATGGTGACCAGCACCGTGGCCAGCGGCAGCCCGATGCACAGCGTGCGCACCACGTCGCCGCGCGTCACGCCCGGCGGCACGCTGGCCGCGTTGCGCGAGAACAGCAGCGAGCTGCCCAGCGTGCCCAGCACCAGCGCCACCTCGATGACCGACTGGTAGATGGAGTACTCGCCGAAGCGCGCCGGCGAAATGGTCGCCGCCATCAGGAACACGGCCAGGAAGCCCGACAGGTACACGTACAGCCGCGAGGCCAGCGCACCCAGGCCGGAGATCCAGGCCATGCGTGCGCCTGGCAGGGCGAGTGACGGGCTGAAGGGCTTCATCGCGCGGCTCCAGGCATCACTTGCCGGACGGGGCGTGCGCCACGCTGCGCGTGTCGAGCAGCCGGCGCGCGAAGGTGGCGGCCCTGAAGGCCTTGTTCTTCGCGCTGCGCGCCATCTGCAGCGCGTAGGTCACGGCCGCCACGGTGTGCATGTGGCCGCGCAGCGCATAGGGCATGGCCATCTTGGCGCTGCCCTGGAAGTGCAGCGCCACCACGCGCGTGGCCTCGCCGCCTTCGGTGGTGAGCCAGGCCTTGCCGTCGCGGTAGGCCACGCGCTTGGCGCCGCCGCGAACCTTGAACTCGCGCGGCACCAGGTTCTGGCCGCCGTTGATGTTGTGGTCGATGACGGTGGCGTCGAGCTGGCGGTTGATGGGCGCGTCGTTGCCCGTGGTGCGCGCCCAGAGGTACAGCAGCGTCATGTCAGACACGCCGCCGCGCACGCCGCGCGCGGCGAAGCGCGCCGCGATTTCGCGCAGCTTGCGCCGGCCCGAGGGCGTGGCGTAGCTGTCGAGCACGTAGGCCACGAAGCGGCGCAGGCCGCTGGCGCTCCAGTAGCTCACGTGCGGGGAAATCTGGCAGGGGTTCCAGCCGTCGCCGGCCTGCGTCGCCGAGCCCGAGAAGTCGGCCCGACCGACCAGGTGGGCGATGTGCGCCGCGGCGCCCTGGAACAGCAGCACGTCGCTGTCGATGAGCACGAACTCGCGCACTTCGGGGTTGGATTCCAGAAACTGCGCAAGAAGAAAGTAGCGGCGAAAGCAGATCTTCTCGAACTCGGGCGAGTTGCTCGACAGGTGCACGTACGACTTGCAGAAGCGCTCGTAGCTCGCGCCGGCATCGGTCTGGGCGAGCACGAACAGTTGCTCCCCTGCGAGCACGGCCGATTCGCGGCACAGCGCGAGCGTCTTGTTCTGGCGGTCTTCCACGACGATGAAGGGCAGGGAGGATTTCATGGCGTTGGGTGAGGAGTGATGAAAGGGTGTGACAGCGGAAGTCGAGTTCGGTGGGCGTTCGGTGCTCAGGGCTTGCGCGCCGTCACGCCGCGCACCAGCGCGACCTGCGACGGCAGGAAGCGGCCGGTGGCGTCGATGGGCATTTCCAGCGTGAACAGGCCGCGCGCGGTGGCCGCCTCGGACATCCAGTTGCGCAGCTGCGCGGGCGTGAAGCGCGGCGGCCCGTCGTGGCCCCAGGTGGCGGTGAGCGGCGTGAGCACGTGGAACATCAGCTCCGACGGCGCGGCCACCGGGCGTTCTGGCGGCTCCATGTACTCGCCGGCCATCAGGTTCTGGCAGGGCGCCGACTTGAGGGCGAAGCGCTCCGGGCCCTCGCCGGCGTTGAAGGCCAGCAGCCGGTTGGCGGCGCCGCTGCGCGAGGCGTCGCACAGCTGGTCCCAGCCGGCGCTG
Organism: Variovorax sp. J22G73; assembly: GCF_030317035.1. GTDB lineage: Bacteria > Pseudomonadota > Gammaproteobacteria > Burkholderiales > Burkholderiaceae_C > Variovorax. Next base: position 125,711 of record NZ_JASZYK010000002.1, on the reverse strand, counting down.
GTGATGCCCTTGGTGTTGTAGGTGCCGTCGAACCACCAGCCGGCGGCCAGCGGGCCGTAGTGCTCCGACCAGTCGCGGATCACGCTGGCCCAGGCCGCGACGAACTTCTGCGGCGGCGGCTGCTGCTCGTTCACGTCGCCCAGGCAGCCCATGAGGTAGCGGTCGGACTGCGGCGCGCGAAACGGCAGGTACAGGATCATCGCGATGCCGCGGCTGCGCAGGGCCTGGCCGATTTCCAGCGGCAGGTCGCGCGGCGAGCGGTTTTTGGCGCTTTCGGGGCACAGCACCTCGAGCGCGGAATTGGGCGCGATGTACTGCCCGTTGTTCTGCCCCAGCGTGAGCACGAGGTGCGACGCGCGCATGTCCGCGAGCTGGTTGGCGAAGGCCTCGACGTCGAAGCGCTTGATCTCGCGGATGCTCTGCTTGTCGGGCAGGTAATGCACCATCACGCCGAAGCCGGGCATGGCGTTTTCGCCGGCCTGGATTTGCTGCGGTTGCTGGGCTTGCTGCGCCGGCTTCTGCGTTGCAGCCTGTACTGCGGCCTGTGGCTTGGGCTGCGCGATCACCGCCACCAGCGCCGCCCCGAAGAGCACCGCGGCCACCACGCGCACGCCGACGGCGACCACGGTTTTCATGGCAGGGCCCTGGTGAACGACACCGCGCCGCGCTTCAGCGTGAGGTAGCGCCCGGCCACGGCCGCCGGCGCGCAGGTGGCGGCCAGCGTCCACGCCGGTTGCGTGCGCTCGTGGCGCGCCAGGTATTTGGCCAGGCGGTAAGGGTCGCTGGACGCGCTGCCCACGAAGAAGCCGTAGCCCGCGAACAGCTCGCGGTGCACCGGAATGTCCGACAGCAGCAGCGGCACGCCCAGCGTGGCGGCCTCGGCGGCCGAGAGGTTGAAGCCCTCGAAGGTCGACAGCGAGATGAACGCGGTCGCGCCCATGTACAGGCGGATGAGCTCCTCGCGCGACACCAGCCCGCGGTGCCGCACGAAGCCGCGCACCTCGGGGGCCAGCGCGGCCACCATGCGCTCCACGTCGGCGGCGCCGTTGCCGGTGATGTCCAGGAAATCGACCAGCCCCGCGCGCTTCATGCGCTCGAACAGCGCGAGGATGCCGCCGAAGTTCTTGTGCGGGTAGTAGTGGTAGGCGGCGATCAGGTAGCGCTCGCGCGGCGGTGCGCCTTGGGGGGAAAGCGATGCCTCGGCCGGTGCCGCCGCACGCGGCGCGTCCACCGGATTGAAGATCACCGCCGCGTGCGCGCAGCGGCCGAAGTGGCGCTCGAAGTCGTTCTGGCTGCTCTTGCTGATGAACACCACGTCGGCCGCGCTGCGCGCCGCGCGCCACAGGCTCCAGTCCAGGAACATGCGCTTGGGGCGGCTGAAGTACTGCGGGTAGGCCTTGTACTGCAGGTCGTGCACGATGACGATCGAGTCGCGGTGACGCCCGAACAGCGCGAACGGCAGGAAGTAGTTCGGGAACATCGACAGCACGCGCTCCCCGGTGAACAGCGTGCGCAGCAAATGGAAGTTGTAGAGCAGCGTGTCGAGCACGAAGCGGCTCATGCGCAGGCGCTGCGTCAGCGCATACACGCGCGGATGGCGCTCGCTGACGGCCTCGATGCGGTCGTCGCGCGACAGCCGCATGTTGCGCAGCAGCACCTCGGACACGTTCAGCACGCCGCCGGCGGCCTTGTTCAGGCGGATGGTGTCGTAGTACAGGTAGGTGGCCATGGTGTGTGCCTCAGGCGTGGGGCAGGTCGCGAGGGACGACTTGCAGCTGCGCAAGGTGAATGCGGCGGACACGGCGGGCGCGCGAGCACAGCGCCCCGGCCACCAGCGCGGCGATCAGCCCCGACGTGGCGAACGGCCCCCAGCCCAGGATGGGCCCGCGCATGAACGGCACGTACGCGGCCAGCATCACCAGCGCCGCCAGGTAGCCGCCCGACAGCGCGCGGTTCGGGTCGATGGCGCGGTCCACCCACCGGAAGGCCGCCGACAGCACCAGCCCCAGCAGCGCCGGGCCGGCCAGGCCGAAGTCGAAGTAGGCCGTGGTGAAGGGCGGCAGCGACAGGTTGCTCTGCGAGAAGTTGCCCAGGATGGCCGACCAGCCCAGCGGGTCGAAGTCCGGAAACATCTTCAGGTCGCGCGGCAGGAAGAACGACACCGCCGACAGCAGGTAGCGGCCCCAGCCCAGGTCGGGAATGGGCGCGCGCTCGAGGATGCCGGCCACCACGTACTGCGCGTCGAAGTCCTGGCTGAACGGAAAGGTCGTGAGCTCTTCGCCCCAGAAGCTGCCGCGGGAAATCAGGTTCAGCACCGGGCCCAGCCCGGCGATGGCGCCGAAGATCACCGCGCCCAGCACCCAGCGCCGGCCGCGCCCGAAGGCGTGGATGAGCAGCGGCAGCAGCCCGATCAGCAGGATCTGGCGGGCCGTGTTCACCGGGTTGGCCGCGATGGCCGCCAGCACGCCGGCCAGCCCCGCCGCGCACCAGGCCCACAGCGTCTTGCTGCGCACCGCGTGGATGGCCAGCGCCACGAAGCACAGCAGCACCACCATCTTGGGCAGCGTGGAATAGAAGATGAAGTCGATCGGCACGCCTTCCTCGTCGCTCACGATGCCGCGCGCCACGAAGTTCAGGTCGGGCCGGATGAACAGCGTGGCGAACGCCGCCAGCGAGCAGCTGAGCAACAGCAGCAGCGGGTGGGCCACGCCCACCAGGTGGGTGTCGTGGCGCCCGGGCAGGTGCACCGGCCCGTCGGCCACGCCCAGCCGCGCGGCCTCCACGCCGGCCATGTACAGCAGCAGCAGCACCAGCGCCTGCGTGTGCGAGGCCGTGGTGAGCACGCCGGCCTCCCAGAAGCTCACGTCGTAGGCGATCTGCATCGCCGGGGCCAGCGAGAAGTAGGTGAGGATCGTGGCGTAGTGCACCAGCAGGAACACGCTGCCGCCCGAGCCGCCGAGCATCGACAGCTGGACCAGCGACAGCGCGAACACCGCCGCGTAGCCCCACACCGGATCGACCAGGCCGCACAGCAGCGCGCAAACGATGCCGGACCAGAAGGAGAGGGTTCTCATGGTGTGCCTGGAGGGGTGGGGTTGCGTGCGGTGCAAAGCCGTGTTCAGGCTTCGATGCTTTGCGGCGTGAGGTAGCCGTGGCGCTGCAGCAGGGCGCGGCGCTTGGCGAGCTCGAGGTCGCCGGCGACCATCTCTGCAACCATCTGGTCGAGCGAGATCTCGGGCACCCAGCCCAGGTCGTCGGAGGCCTTGGTCGGGTTGCCGCACAGGGTTTCCACTTCCGACGGGCGGAAGTAGCGCGGGTCCACCCGCACCAGCACGTCGCCGCGGCACACGGCCGGCGCGTCGTCGCCCACCACGTCGGTCACCACCGCCACCTCGTCCACGCCGCTGCCCTCGAACACCAGCGAGATGCCGAGCCGCGCGGCGGCGCGCGTGACGAAATCGCGAATGCTGTATTGCACGCCGGTGGCGATCACGTAGTCGACCGCGGTAGGTTGCTGCAGCATCAGCCACTGCATGCGCACGTAGTCGCGGGCGTGGCCCCAGTCGCGCAGCGCGTTCATGTTGCCCAGGAACAGGCACTGCTCCAGGCCCTGCGCCACGTTGGCGAGGCCGCGCGTGACCTTGCGCGTGACGAAGGTCTCGCCGCGGCGCGGGCTCTCGTGGTTGAACAGGATGCCGTTGCACGCGTAGAAGCCGTAGGCCTCGCGGTAGTTCTTGGTGATCCAGTACGCGTAGAGCTTGGCCACGCCGTAGGGGCTGCGCGGGTAGAAGGGCGTGGTCTCGCTCTGGCGCGGCTCCTGCACCAGCCCGTAGAGCTCGCTGGTGCTGGCCTGGTAGAAGCGCGTCTTCGTCTGCAGGCCCAGCAGGCGGATGGCCTCGAGCAGGCGCAGCGTGCCGAGCGCGTTGATGTCGGCGGTGTACTCGGGGCTGTCGAAGCTCACCGCCACGTGGCTTTGCGCGCCCAGGTTGTAGACCTCGTCGGGCTGCACCTCCTGCATGATCCGCGTGAGCGCGCTGCCGTCGGCCAGGTCGCCGTGGTGCAGGTGCAGGTGGCGCTCGGCCTTGGAGTGCACGTCGGAGTACAGGTGGTCGATGCGCCCGGTGTTGAACTGCGAGCTGCGGCGCTTGATGCCGTGCACCTCGTAGCCCTTCTCGATCAGCAGTTCGGCCAGGTAGGAGCCGTCCTGGCCGGTGATGCCGGTGATGAGTGCGCGCTTAGACATGTTCGACCTCTTGGGTATGGGGGGTGGTGTGGGGTGTGACCGCATTGGCCTGTTCGGCGGCGGGGGTGGCATGGGTTGCCTGAAAGGCCGCGTAGGTGCGGCGAAGTCCTTCGGCCAGCGACACGCGGGCCTGCCATCCGAGGGCGTTGGCGCGCGACACGTCCAGCAACTTGCGCGGCGCGCCGTCGGGCCTGGCACGGTCGTAGTCGATGTCGCCGGCGTAGCCGACCACCTCGCGCACCAGCGCCGCCAGCTCGGCGATGGACACGTCTTCGCCGGTGCCCAGGTTGATGTGCCCGCGCATGGGTTGCGTCTGCTGCAGGTAGTCGGCGCGCGGCAGGTTCATCACGTCGATGCAGCCTTCGGCCATGTCGTCGACATAGAGGAACTCGCGGCGCGCCTGCCCGCTGCCCCAGATGGACACGCTGGACGCGCCGGCAAGGCGGGCCAGGTGAAAGCGCTGGATCAGCGCCGGCACCACATGGCTGTTTTCGGGGTGGTAGTTGTCGCCGGGGCCGTACAGGTTGGTCGGCATGACGCTGCGGTAGTCGATGCCGTGGCTCTCGCCGTACTGCCGGTTGTAGCTTTCGCACAGCTTGAGCCCGGCGATCTTGGCGATGGCGTAGGGCTCGTTGGTGGGCTCCAGTTCGCCGCCGAGCAAGGCCTCTTCGCGCATGGGTTGCGCGGCCAGCCGCGGGTAGATGCAGCTGGAGCCCAGGAACAGCATGCGCTTCACGCCGGCCAGGAAGGCCTGGTGCGTCACGTTGGCCGCGATCATCAGGTTCTCGTAGATGAACTGGGCCGGGTAGGTCGCGTTGGCGTGGATGCCGCCGACGCGCGCCGCGGCCAGGTAGACCTGGTCGACCGCCTCGCTCGCGAAGAAGCGCGCCACGGCGGCTTGGTCGAGCAGGTCGAGTTCCGCGCGGCGCCGGGTGAGCACGTCGTGGCCCATCTCGCCCAGGCGCCGGGTGAGCGCCTGGCCGACCATGCCGTGGTGACCCGCAACAAAGATACGCATAGGTTCTTTCGATGAGGAGTGGAAGTGGTCTGGTGTGGGGGCGTGCCTAGCGCGACCCGCGCGCACCCGTCACCACGCCGAAGGTCTTCAGCAGGATCGCCAGGTCGCCCCACAGCGACAGCCTTGCCACGTACTCCGCGTCCATGGCGGCGCGGCGGCGGTAGCTGATCTCGTTGCGTCCGCTGATCTGCCACAGGCCGGTGATGCCCGGGCGCACGGCGCAGTAGTGGCCCCAGTAGTCGCCGTACAGGTCCTTCTGCGTGAACATGCAGGGGCGCGGGCCGACCATGCTCATGTCGCCCTTCAGCACGTTCCAGAACTGCGGGAACTCGTCGATGCTGTACTTGCGCAGGATGGCGCCGAAGCGGGTGATGCGCGGGTCGTTCTGCAGCTTCTGGTACACGGCCCATTCGCGCCGCGCGGCCTCGTTCTCGCGCAGGTGGCGCGCGAGCACGGCGTCCGACTCGGCCACCATCGAGCGGAACTTGTAGAACTTGAAGACCTTGCCGTCCTTGCCGTAGCGCGGCTGCATGTAGATGGCCGGGCCGCCCGAGGTCAGCAGCACGCCCAGCCAGATGAGCGCATAGGCCCAGCCGAAGAACAAAAAGAACGACCCGGCCATGGCGATGTCCATGGCGCGCTTGGCGTGGCGCAGCCAGGGCGCGCCGCCGATGGGGCCGTACACGGGCGTGTTGGCGGCGCCGCCCGGCGCAGCGCCGCTGCCGGTGCCCGTGCCGGTGCCGGTGCTCGGCGCCGTGGTGGTGTCCGATCGCAGCGTGTTCATGCCACGTGCTCCGGCTCGATGCGCTTGGGCATCACGGTGTCGGCGGTGTCGATGGCGTAGGAAGGCTCGCGGCGCGCGGGGGAGGGCGCATAGCTGTAGCCGTAGCTGTAGCCGCGGTAGTGGCGCTGCGTGGTGTCCACGGCGTTGAACACCACGCCGTGGAAGGCCGCGCCCACATGGGCCAGCCGCTTGGCGCTTTCCACCAGCTCGCCCATTTCGCTTGCGTCGGCGCGCGCCACCAGCAGCAGGGTGCCCATGATGGGCGCCATCTCGGCGGTCTCGGCGGCCACCAGCGTGGGCGGCGCATCGACGATCACCACGTCGTAGCGGGCCGACAGCGTCTGCAGCGCGTGCGTGAACACCTCGCTGGCAATCAGCCCGGCCGGGTCGGCATGCGGCTTGCCCGAACTCATCACATCCAGGTGCGGCAGCACGTGGTGGTGAATGGCCTGCTCCAGCGGCACGCCGTCGGCGATCACGTCAGACAGCCCGTCCTTGCGCAGCAGGCCGAACTCCTGGCTCAGGCTGCCGCGGTGCATGTCGGCGTCGATCAGCAGCACGCGCTTGCCCGAGGCCGCGAGCAGCGTGGCGAAGTTCGACGACACGAAGGTCTTGCCCGCGCCGGCCGTGGCGCTGGCGATGAGGATGCGGTTGTTGGGCGCCGTGTGCATCACGTACTTCAGCGCGGTGCGCAGCCGGCGCAGGCCGTCCAGCGCCGGGTCTTCCACGTGCAGCGCGGCCAGCACCTTCACGCCGGGCTTGCCGGCGCGCACGGCGCGGTCGAGCACGCGCTGCTGGGTGCTCAGCGCGATGGTGCTGTACACGTTCAGGCCGGTGGTGGCCTCGATCTGCTCGGGGCTGACGATGGCGCGGCGCAGGTTCTTGCGCGCCATGGCCGCGGCACCGCCGAAAAAGAGGCCGGCCGCCAGCGACAGCGCCACCACGATCAGCGGCTTGGGCCGCACGGGCTTCTCCGCGACCAGCGCCTGGTCGAGCACGCGCACGTTGGCGACCTTGCCTTCCTTGGCCAGGCGCATCTGCAGCGAGCTGTTCAGCAGGGTGGCGTACAGGTCGGTGTTGACCTTGATGTCGCGCTGCATGCGCAGCGAGTTCTGCTGCATCATGGGCATGCGGCGGATGCGGCCTTCCACGCCGCCGAGCTCTTTCTTCAGCGAGGAAATCTGCGTGTCCAGCGTGACCACGGCCGGGTGCTTGGCCGTGAAGTTGCCCATCAGGTCGAGCCGCTTCTGCTTGGCGTCCAGCAGCTTGGCCTGCAGGTCGACGCTCTGGGCCAGCGCGTTGCGCGCCTCGTCGTCCAGGCTGATGGTGCCGTTCTGGTTGCGGTACTGGTTGTAGCTGTCTTCCGACTGCTCCAGCTGCGACTTGAACTTGGGCAGCTCGGTGCCCAGGAAGGCGAGGGCGCGCTCGGCCTGCACGGTCTTCTGGTCGATGTTCTGGCGCACGTACAGGCGCGAGATCTCGTTGAGCACGTCGGCCAGCTGGTTGCGGTTCTCGGCCTGCAGGCTGATGTCCATCACGCCCGACTGCTTGCCCTTCTCGACCACGCGCAGGTCTTTCTGCAGTCCCAGCAGCGTGAGCTGCTTCGACTGGCGCACCAGCTCGAAGGCGCCGCCGGGCTGCGCGTCGAACGAGCCCACCAGCAGGTGCAGGGTGCCGCCGGGCACGGCGGCGTCCAGAGGCACTCCCACGGTGCCTTTCAGCGGTGCCTCGAGGCCGGGGTTGGTCAGCGTGTAGGTGCCGCCGTCGCCCGCCACCAGGGTGAACTTCTTGCCCTCGAAGGCCGCCGGCACGTCCATCTGCGCGACGGCGATGCGCTCGGTGCCCGACACGTAGTTGCCCACGCCCAGGATGCCGGGCGTGGAGAGCTGGCTCGAATGGCGCGCCAGGAACTCGCCCACCAGCGGGATGTAGTTGGGCTTGGCGCTGATGAACATGCGCGTGTCTTCCATCGCCTGGCCCAGCACCATGCGCGACTTCAGGATCTCGGTCTCGCCGGACACCGGCGTCTTGTTGCCGATGCCCGCGGCCGCGGTGGAATCACCCGGAAAGTTGCCGCCCGAGCGGTCGGGGTCTTCCACCTGGATCAGGATGTTGGCCTCGTACACCCGCGGGCCGAACAGCGCGTAGCCCACGCCCAGCAGCAGCGCCAGCGCCGTGATGGAGGCAATGAGCCAGCGGCTGTCGATGAGGATGTCCAGGTACTCCTGGAAGCGGGATTCCCGTACCCACCCGGCCTCGATGGCCGCAACAGGTGCGGACGCGGACGCGGGTGCGGGGAGCGAAGCTTGCCAGCGCGCATTCATGGGGTTCACCTTTTCGTGTTGCTGAAATGAGCAGGAAGGTGCTTCACCGGCGGGCGGTGTCGCGGCTGAGGTTGGCGACCTGGGCGGCCGGCAGGATGAGGCTGATGACGCGGTTCCACGTCACCAGCGGCACGTGGTCGACGTACACCACGTCGCGCGGCAGCAGCTCGAAGCGGTCGGCCAGCGCGAGCGCCACCGGGTTCTTCGCGTTCAGGTTGAAGATCTGCTGCACGTCGGGGTTGCCCGGCGCGTTGCGCACCACGTAGATCTGGCCGGGGTCGGACGACAGCAGGTCGGGCCCGCCGGCATCGCCCAGCGCCTCGTTCAGGCTCAGGCGGCCGTTCAGGCGCATCTGCAGGGCCGAAGGCGCCCTGATCTCGCCCATCACGTACACGCGGCTGTCTTCCCGGGAGCCGACGTTGATGATGTCGCCGTTGCGCAGCGCGATGCCGTTGCCGTCGAAGCCCTGCGACTCCAGCAGCGGCAGGTCGACCACCGTGGTCACGCCGCCGCGGGTGAGCGACACACGCGAGCGGTCGCCCGCGGTGGTGAAGCTGCCCGCGCGGCTGATGGCTTCCGACAGCGTCATCGGGATGTCGGTGAAGATCTGCAGCCCCGGCGTGCGCACTTCGCCCTGCACGTAGGCGCGCTGGCTGCGGAACGACTGGATGCGCACCGTGACCTGCGGGTCTTTCACGTACTCCTTGATGGCCCGCTCGATCAGCTCCGAGGCGCCGCTTTCGGTGAGCCCCTGCAGCCTGACGCGGCCGATGTACGGAAAGCTGATCTCGCCGTTGGCGCCGACGATGAAGCCGGGCGCCACGCTCACGCCGGTCGGGTCCGACTGCTGCGCGATCACCGCGCCGGCGTTGGGCAGCAGCTCGGGCCGGTTGTAGACGATGATGCCGACCACGTCGCCCGGCCCGATGGTGTAGACCGGCGACACGGTGAACAGCCGCTTGACGGCCGCGGACACTTCCTTGGGCTTCTGCGCCATCTGCGCGCGCACCAGGTCGGGCGTGATCGGAATGATCTTGCCGCTCTCGGCCGAGGCCGTGCTGTCGCCCGTGGTGGGGGTGAAGCCCAGCGCGCCCGGCGTGCCGAAGCCCGGCGCGCAGCCCGACAGCCCGAGCAGGCCCAGCGCCAGCAGCAGGGACAGCCCCATCCATCGCAACTTGTCTTCCACCCGGGCACGCATCTGCATGCGCGCCTGGGCCTGTGCGCTGGCGGAGAGGGGGCGCATGTCTCGTGACTGCGTCGCTCGATCGAGGCGTTCCATGGTGGTCTCCTTGACGGCCGGTTGACGGTGGGGGGGCGGGTTGCGGGAAGAGGGCACGAAGGGCAGGGCCGGGGCGCGGTTCATGGCGCCGCCCAGGTGGTGGGCATGCCGCGGTCCGGGCTCGTGGTGGCGCGCGCGGGGGTGCGCCGCTCGGCCGTTTCGGCGGCTTCGCTTGGTTCCACCGCCTCGACAGCCGCCGTGGAGGCGCCGAAGCAGCGGTCGGTCACCCAGTCGCCCACGCACTGCAGGAACAGCTGCTGGCCGCGCTCGGTGCACACCGTGTGGTCGACCTCGCGCATGAACTCGTAGTGCAGCGCCTGCGCATAGGGTTCGCGGGCGAAGGGGCCGAGCTGGTCGCGGCCGCGGTCGCGCACATGCAGCGAGCCCGAATACAGCAGCTGCACCGCCACCTTGCGTTCGACCAGCCGCTTGAGCGTGGCGCCGAACCAGGCGGCGTTGGTTTCCGCCGGCTTGCTCTCGGTGAAGAAGCCGGGCAGCGGCTTGGTCGAATGGCTCTTGAGCAGGTGGCGCTGCAGCCAGCGCTTGGCCTTGCCCGGAAACGCCGGGTGCGCGGGGGCGGCGAGCGCGCGGCGCACGGTGCGTTCCCAGCGCGAGCGGCGCTCGGGAAAGGCGAAGCCGTCGAACAGCGACACCGCCACCACGCGCGCGTCGTCGGCGGCCACGCCCATGGCCTGCTCCACGCCGGAGCACATCGCCACGATCACGAACTGCCGCGCACCCAGCTGGCGCTCGGCCATGTCCATGGCGGCTTCCAGCGCGTGCATGGCGCGGGTCTGCACGTCGGGCGCGGTGTTCAGCGCGTCGCTGTCGCCGATGCCGCCCAGGTCGAAGCGCATGCTGGGAATGCCGCGCGCGGCCAGCGCATGGGCCAGCTTCACGTTGATGCGGCGCGGGCCCACGCGGTGGTTGGCGCCCATGTTGAACATCAGCACGGCGACGCCGCCGGGTGTCTGGCGAGCAGCGGGTGCCGTGAGCATGCCCATCAGCGCATCGCCGGGGCCGAAGCGCACGGGGGTCTGTTTCGAGTCATTCATGAAGAGCTCCCTGCAGGCGGTTGAGCGCATCGGCCGGAACCATGGCGCTGTTGGGGTACGGGTCGGACGTCCAGTCGAGCTGGTGGCTGAAGTACGCGAGGCGCACCGGCATGTGGCGCGACTGCTGGTCGGCGGCCCACTGCGCGGTGTGTTCGTCGTCGGGGCCGGCCAGCACCAGGGTGTCGTGCAGCGCCGTGAGCGGCAGCGACTCGGGCACCAGCGCCGCGAGCTGGCCGCGCAGCGCGGCCGACAGCGTGGTGCCCAGCGCCTCTTCGGGCAGCACGTCGGGCTGTTGCGCCAGGCCGCGGCGCCAGGCCAGGTCGGGAATGCAGAAGGTGGTGTCGATGGCCGCCACGTGCTGTTCGCGCAGCGACCGGGCGTAGCGCTTGCCGTCGATCACCGGCTCCCACAGCACCAGCCGCACCGGGTCGCAGCGCCCGCTGCGCGCGGCCAGCACCGCCAGCGTGGCGCCCAGGCGCGCGCCGATCCACACGATGGAGGCGCCCGGCGCGCGCCGGCGCAGCTCTTCGTGCGCGGAGCACAGGTCGCGGCGCCAGCCGTCGAGCTCGCCCTCGCTCTCGTCGCCGGGCGAATCGCCCGAGCCGTAGAAGTCGAAGCGCAGCGTGGCGATGCCCGAGCGCGCGAGGCGCTCGGCCAGCACCTTGAAGAAGCGGTGCGTGCGCAGGCCTTCCTGCCCGAAGGGCGGGCAGAACAGCACCGCGGTGTTCTCGGCATGGCCCTGGCGCTCTTCGGCCGGGTGGAACACACCGAACACCTGGCGCGAGGCCGGGCCGAACATCAGGGGCAGGGCGTGCGTCATGCGTGGGCCTCCGCCAGGCGGCTCGAAGAACCGAAGGCGCCGGTAGCACCAGGGGAGTTCGCGGCGGCCGTGGAGCTGACTGCGGAACTGGCTAGGCCAGCACCTGCCCGCGCCTCGGTCTGGCGCCATTCCGCCAGCGAACCCACGCAGTCCATGCGCGCGGGCGCCGGGCGCAGCACCAGCCACAGGATGCGGCCCGCCACCGACAGCTCCACGCTGCGGCAGTCCGGCACCACGCCCACCTCGAAGCTCTGCGGCGACAGCAGCAGGCCCACGCCGATGGCCTTCAGGCAGGCTTCCTTGCGCGTCCAGCAGGTGAGAAAGGCGCGGTCGCGTTCATGCGCGGGCGTGGCCGCCAGCGCCTCCTGCTCGCGCCGGGTGAAGTGCTCGGCCGCGAGCGCGGCGGCGTCGGGCATCGGGCGCAGTTGCTCCACGTCGGCGCCCAGCGGGCCGCGCCCGCCGATGGCGATCAGCGCCAGCCCCTGGCTGTGGCTCAGCGAGAACTGGGTGCGCGTGTGGCCCGACAGCGACGGCTTGCCGAAGGAGCCCGTGGCCAGGTGCAGCGCGGCCTGGTGCAGGCCGGTGTACTCGGCCAGCGCCTGGCGCAGCGCGATGTGCGCGGCCACGAAGCGCTGCCGGTCGGCCGGAAAGCGGAAGCTCGCGGCACGCGTGCACTCTTCCGCCGACAGCACCTGGGCGGGCAGCAGGTCGGTAAAGCTGTCCAGGTCGACGTACCGGCAGATCGGCGCGTCGATGGAAAGGGCGTAGGCGGAGCTGTTCATGGTCTCAGCCCTTGCGCAGCCAGCTGCCGAAGGTGCGGCTGAGCAGCCCGCCGCGCTGCGCGGTGGCCGCCGTGCCGGCGGTGAGCTCGGCCAGGTCCGACGGCACGCCCTCCGGCACGCTGCGTGCCGACGAGGCGATCTGCCCGAGGTTCTCGAACAGGTAGCGCCGCGGCTCCACGCGGTGGCCCAGCGTTTGCGCGGCCTGCTGCACCGCGCGCAGCACCAGCAGCGAGTCGCCGCCCAGGTCGAAGAAGTTGTCGCTCGCGCGGATGTCGTCCACGTCGATGCCGATCACCGTGGCCCAGATCTGCGCCAGCGGCGCGTGCTCGGGGTTCAGCAGAATCTGCCGCGCCTTCACCGCCTCGCCCTGCGCGGCGGTGGCCAGCGGTGCCTTCTCGGGCTCCACCGCGGCCAGCTTGCGCAAGTAGGCCGCGCTGGTGGAGCCTTCGGTGTCGGCCAGCTCGGCCAGCGTGGCGCGCGGGTCTTGCGCCACGCGGCGCAGCACCTCGAGGTAGCGCTCGCGCAGCTGCGCGCCGGTCTCGCGCAGGTACACGTCGGCGTTGTAGATCAGCGCGCCTTCCAGGCCGAAGGGCTTGTCCATCAGCCACACGCCGATGTCGTCGGTGGCGCCGTGCTGCATCACGTGCATCTGGCGCGTCTGCAGGCTGCCGATGGCGCGCGAGCGCTCGCGGGCGTCCTGGAACGAGAACATCGACTGGTACGGGCCCGAGGTCTTGATCTGGCTGGCGTAGCCGGGCTCGGCCATCAGGCGCTCGAAGGGCACCTGCTGGTTGTTCATCATCGACAGCAGTTCCTGCTTCACGTAGCGCATGAACTCGGGCAGCGGCTTCGACAGGTCGACCGCCAGCGACACCGGCAGCACGTTGTTGAAGAAGCCCATCACGTCTTCCGTCTCGGCCTGCTGGCGGCCGCGCACCGGGTTGGCGATGACGATGCTGTCGGTGCCGATGACGCGCGCCATGGTCAGCGCGTACACGCCGAAGGTCAGCATGCTGAGCGTCACGTCCATGTCGCGGGCGATGTCGCGCAGGCGCTGCGTGCTCTGCAGGTCGATGGTGATCCAGTGCGCGCCGCCCTGGCCGCTCTTGCCCGCGCGGCGCGGCATGTCGGTGCGCGGCATGCGCGCGGCCTTGGCGCCTTCGAGCCGCTGGCGCCAGAAGGCCAGCTGCGCTTCGCAGGCGGGGCTGTCCATCCACGCGGCGAGCCAGTCGGCGTAGTCGCCGTAGGTGGTGGTGAGCGCCGGTAGGCTGTGCGGGCGGCCGCGCTCGGCCGCGTCGTACAGCGCGGCCAGTTCGCGCTGCAGCAGGTCGAAAGACCAGCCGTCCCACACCAGGTGGTGCGGCACGAACATGAACACGTGCTCGTTGTCGTCCAGCTGGTAGAGCGCGGCGTTGGCCATCGGCGCCTGGTGGATGTCGATGGGGCGGTCGGCCAGCTCCTGCATGCGCTCGGCCAGCTCGGCTTCGCGCTGGTCGGCAGGCAGGCCGCGCAGGTCGACCATCGGCAGGGAGAATTCCACGGACTGCGAAATCAGTTGCAGTGGATTGCCGCTCGCATCGCTGCCGATGCGGGTGCGCAGCGAGGGCTGGCGGCGAATCATTTCGCGCAGCGCTTCCTCGAAGCGGCGGGCGTCCAGCGCACCGGTCAGGCGCTGCGCCGAGGGCGCGTTGTACACCGAGCGGCCGGGGTGCAGCTCTTCCATGAAGCGGATGCGTTCCTGCGGCATGGTGAGCGGCGCGCTGGAGCGCACGGCGGCCAGGCCGATGGGGGCTTCCAGCCCGACGCCGGCGTGCTGCAGGCCCTGGATGACCACGGCCAGCTTCTCGGCCGTGGGCGCCTCGAACAGCGAGCGCAGCGGCAGCGTCACCTGGAACTCGCGGCTCAGCAGCGTGGTGAGTCGCGCGGCCAGCAGCGAGTGGCCGCCCATGGTGAAGAAGTCGTCGTGCATGTCCAGCCCCGGCAGGCTCAGCACCTTCTCCATGGTGGCGAGCACCTTGCGTTCATGCTCGTTGCGCGGGGCGGCGCCACGGCGCACCTCGTTGTGGGCCACGGCCTGCGGCGGCGGCAGCGCGACGCGGTCGATCTTGCCGTTGACCAGGCTGGGCAGCGCGGGCAGCGTGACCACGTGCTGCGGCAGCATGAAGGCCGGCAGGTGCTTGCGCAGGTGCAGCATGAGCGCGTCGAGGTCGAAGCTGGCCCCCTGCGTGAGCGCCAGGTAGGCCACCAGCCGCACGTCGCCCGGATGGTCCTCGCGGGCCACCACCACGCTGCGCGACACGCCGGGGTGCTCGTTGCAGCGCGCCTCGATCTCGCCGGGCTCGATGCGGTAGCCCCGCACCTTCACCTGGAAGTCGAGCCGGCCCATGTGGTCGAGCAGGCCGTCGTTGCGCCAGCGGCCGCGGTCGCCGGAGCGGTACATCTTCTTCGGCGTGCCCAGCACGCGGGCCGTGACGAAGCGTTCCGCCGTGAGCTCGGGCCGGTCGAGGTAGCCCAGCGACACGCCTTCGCCGGCAATGCAGATCTCGCCGGGCACGCCCACGGGGCAGGGCTGCAGGTTGGCGTCCAGGATCCAGATCTCGGTGTTGTCCACCGGCTGCCCGATGGCCACGCCGCGGCTGGCGATTTCTTCAGGCCGCACGCGCCATGCGGTGGAGTACACGGTGGTCTCGGTGGGGCCGTAGCCGTTCCACAGGCCTTCCATTCGCTCGCACAGGGCCAGCGCCAGGCTGGGGCGCAGGGCCTCGCCGCCGGTCCAGCCGCGAAAGCCGGGGGCGCCGCGCCATTGCGCGTCGAGCAGCACCTGCCACATGCCGGGGGTGGCCTGCAGCAGCGTGATCTTCTCGTCGTCCAGCGTCTTCGACAGGCGGTTGCCGTCCATGGCCACGTCGCGCTGCACGATGATCAGCTCGGCACCGGCGGCCAGCGGCAGCAGCAGGTCGGGCACGGCCATGTCGAAAGACAGCGTGGTCACCGCCGCGATGCGGTCGTCAGGCCCGATGCCCGACTGCCGCTGCATCCACTGCAGCAGGTGGGCCACGCCGCGGTGGTGCGCGATGACGCCCTTGGGCTTGCCGGTCGAGCCCGAGGTGTAGATGACGTAGGAGGCATCGTCGGGCCCCGCGTCGTCGGCGCTGGGCACCAAGGGCTCGGCCGAACCCTGGCGCCACGCGCTGTCGGTGTCGATCTCGAAGATGCGTTCGCCGGCGTCGGCGCGCCAGTCGCGCGGGGCGGCGGCAATGTCCGACGAGGTGACCAGCAGGCTGAGCTTGGCGTCGCTCGCGTAGTAGTCCAGCCGGGCCTGCGGAAACGCCGGGTCCAGCGGCACGTACGAGGCGCCCGCCTTCAGGATGCCCAGCATCGCCACGACCATTTCCATGCTGCGTTCCAGGCACAGGCCCACGTGCTGGCCACGGCGCACGCCGCGTGCGCGCAGGGCGTGCGCCAGCCGGTTCGACAGGGCTTCGAGCTCGGCGTAGGTGCAGCTGCGCGCGCCGTCGCGCACCGCGGGGTGGTTGGGCTGGCGCGGCAGGCGCGCCAGGAAGCCGGCATGCGCCAGCGGCTCGCCTTCCAGCGGCACGCGCGCGGGTTGCAGCGCCAGCAGCGCGCGGGCGCCTTCGGCCGACAGCACCTCGAGCCGGCCGACCGTCGTGCCCGGGTCTTGCGCGGCCGACTGCAGCACGCACTCGAACATGTCGAGCCAGCGCAGCACGCTGGCCTCGTCGAACAGGTCGGTGTTGTATTGCGCCTCGATCTGCAGGCCGCCGTCGAGCGGGCGCAGGTTGAGGAAGATCTCGAAGTTCTCGTACTGGCGCGCAATGGAGTCCTGCGCCACGTCGATGCCCGGGAAGGCCTGCGCGCTGGCCGCCACGTCGGGGTCGACGTTGAAGGCCACGCTCACCAGCGGCAGCCGGCTCGCATCGCGCTGCAACGACAGCTTGCCCAGCAGCGCGCCATAGGTGAGCGCCTGGTGGTCGAAGGCGTCGAGCACCACGGTGTTGCACTCTTCCATGAGCGCGTCGAAACGCATCTCGGGGTTCGCGGCCAGGCGCAGCGGCAGCAGGTTGACGCAGTGGCCCACCAGGCCGGGCATGTCGCGTGCGAGCTGGCCCGATGCCGGAATGCCGACCACCAGGTCGTCTTGCCCGGTGAGCCGGTGCAGCGTGGCGACGAAGCCGCTGAGCAGGCCCGTGAACAGGCTGGCGCCGGCCTTGGCGCTGGCGCTGCGCAGGGCGGAGACCAGGCGGCGGTCGAGAAAGCGCTCGACGCGGCGCGAGTTGAAGGTGCGCGTGGCCGGGCGCGGGCGGTCCAGCGGCAGTTCCAGCACGGGCAGGCTGCTGCCCGAGAAGCGCTCCAGCCAGTAGTCGACGTGGGCCTGCATGTCGGGGTGCGTGGCCTCGAGGATTTCGTCTGCGGCGAATTCGGCGAACAGCGTCGGCGGCTTCAGCTTCAGGCCCACGCTGGTTTCCAGCGCATACAGGTGGCCCAGCTGCTCGGTAATGACGGCCCACGACCAGCCGTCGCACACCACGTGGTGCGCGGACATGACCAGTTCATGCGCCATGTCGTCTGCGCTACCGCCCAGGCGGAACAGCACCGCGCGAAACAGCGGACCGTGCTCCAGAGAGAAGGGAGTGCACACGGCCGCGTCGTGCGCCTCGCGCAGGGCCTGCGCGCGGGCCTCGGGCGCCAGGCGGCTGAGGTCTTCCACCACCAGCGTGTCGTCGCCGGGGCGGCTCACCAGCATGCAGGTGCCGTCGGGCGAGATGGTCGCGCGCAGTGACTGGTGGCGTGCCACCAGCTGCGTCATGGCGCGCGAGAGCGCGTCGCTGTCGAGCGCGCCGCGCATGCGCAGCAGCACCGATTCGTTGTAGGCCATGGAGGCCTCGGTGCTCAGCGTTGCGCCGAGCCAGACTTCGCGTTGCGATTCCGTCGTCGGAACGATGCATTCGAGGACGCCACCGACAGCGGTGGGTTTGAGAACGGCGTTCATGCTGCTGCCTTTCCGTTGAGGAGGTGGTGACTGGGGGAGGAGGTGTCCGGCACGTACCAGAAGGGCTGGCCGTCGATGTCGCGCGCCAGCACGGAACCGTCTTCCACAGGCTTGCGCACGTCGAAACCGGTGACCACGGCGGCGCGGCGCGGCAGGAAGCCGGACTCCTGCATCTCGGCCACCGATTCCTTGAAGGCGTTCTGGATGAACGCGATGTCCTCGGCGCTGTGCGCGCTCGTGAGGAAGCACGGGAAGTTGTCCAGGATGTGCACGCCGCGGCTGCGCATCATGGCGAACAGCAGGTCCTGCAGCGGGTGGTCTTCCAGCCAGCTCACGCGCCACAGCGACGAGAAGTGGCGGATCTCGATGGGCGCGCCCACCTCCCTGCACCAGCCCGACAGTTCGGCGGCCATGGCGGCGGTGCTGCCGTTCAGCCCGGCCTGCAGGGCCGGCCCGGCTTCCTTCAGGTGCAGCAGCGAGGCCTTGGCCGCGGCCAGCGCCAGCGGGTGGCGCACGAAGGTGCCGGCGAAGTAGGTCACGCCCACGCCGGGAATGGAGTCGTCGCCGTACTGCCAGGGGCCGCCGTCGAGCGCGTCCATGAACTCGCGCTTGCCCGCGATGACGCCCACCGGAAAGCCGCCGCCGATGACCTTGCCGTAGGTGGCCAGGTCGGCGCGCACGCCGAACAGTTCTTGCGCGCCGCCCAGGCCCACGCGAAAGCCGGTGATGACCTCGTCGAAGATGAGCGCGCAGCCGTTCTGCTCGGTGATGGCGCGCAGCTCGTGCAGGAACTCGCGCGGCTGGAAGTCGGGCCGGCGGCTTTGCACCGGCTCGGCCAGCACGGCGGCCAGGTCGTCGGCGTTCTCGCGAATGAAGGCCAGCGCCTCGGGCGTGCCGTAGTCGAGCACGCGGATGTCGCCGAACATGCCGCTCATGACGCCCGGCGCGGCCGACAGGCCCTTGCCTGCCTTGCCGGCGCGCACCAGCACCTCGTCGAAGGTGCCGTGGTAGGAGCCGGTGAACACCACCACCGTGCTGCGCCCGGTGACGGTGCGCGCGATGCGCAGCGCGGCCATCACGGCCTCGGAGCCGGTGTTGCACAGGCCGGCGCGGTCGTGGCCGGTGAGCTCGCACACCAGCGCCGTGACCTCGGCCGCCAGCGGGTGCTGCGGGCCGATCTCGTAGCCGGCGTCGAGCTGCTTGCGCACCGCGTCCTGCACGAAGTCGGGCTGCCAGCCGAACATGTTCATGCCGAAGCCGTTGAGCGCGTCGACGTACTCGTTGCCGTCTAGGTCCCACATCTTCGAACCCTTGGAGCGCTCGATGACGATCTGGTACGTGATCTCCTTGGTGACCGGGCGAAAGCCGTTGACCACGCGCGGGTCGGCCATGTGAGTGCGATTGGCTTCGGTGAACTGCTTGCTCTTCTGCGTGCGTTCCACGTAGCGGCGCATGAAGGCCGCCAGGCGCGCCTTCTGGCGGCCGCTGGGCTCGCTGGTGCGCTGCGTGTGGATGCGGGCGATGGCGCCGAAGGCCTTCTTCACGTCGTAGCGAACGGGTTCGTTCGATGTGTCGGGGGCTTCGGCCGGTGTCGTGCCCGCCGCGGGCTGGGCGTCTTCGATGGACGCGGCCGGTGCCACGGCGGCGGCCGCGGCCGGCACCACGGGTTGCATCACAGGTTGTGGCGCGGGCTCGGCCTGCACCTGCTGCAAGGTCATCATCGGCGCGGCCTGGGCGGTGCCCGACAGCAGCGCGAGCTGCTGGCGCATCAATTCCATCTGCTGCGAAATCAGCTGGTTCAGCGGAGCGCCGCCCGCGATGCCGGCTTGCATGGGCATGGGCACGTATGTGGGCATGGCCATCTGCTGCATCGGCGCGACTTGCGGCACCGCGACGGCGGAGGGCGCGGCCACTGGCGCCGGGGCGGCGGGCGCGGCCACGGCAGCGACAGTGGGAGCCGCCGCTGCGGCAGCTTCGGCCGGCAGGCTGGCGCGCAGGAAGGCCGAGAGCGCATCGAAGCTGCGGTAGTTCTCCATCAGCTGGCGAAAGCTGAGGGCGACCTTGAAGTGCTTCTTGATCTGCGTGGCGGCCTGGGTGAGCGTGAGCGAGTCCAGCCCCAGTTCGCCGAAGGCGGCATGCCCCTCGGCTTGCGCCATGTCGAGGCCGGAGATGTCCTCGAACAGCGTGCGAAGGCGCGCGTCCAGGGAAGAAGCGGGAGGAGGAAGTGGCGAAGGCGTGGCAGCGGTCACGATCGGCTCCAATGGGGTAGGTGGAACGGAAGAGGCGGGGGAAGCGGGAACGGCGAGCGCGGCGGCGGCGGGCGCGCTCGCGGTGAAAGAGGGGGCGGCGGGAACAGCCACGTCAGCCATGGCGGCTGACGCGGCCGCATCAACAGCCGCTGCGGCCGGCACGGCCGCGATATCGACCCAGAAGCGCTTGCGCTCGAACGGCGTGGTCGGCAGTTGCACGCGCTGCGCGCCAGGCCGCGCGCACAGGCGCGGCAAGGCGACGTCGGCGCCGAGGGTCCACAGGCGCCCGAGCGACAGGTGCAGGGCGCGGGCCTCGCCGGCCGGCTCGCCCTGCAGCAGCGACACCACGCCGGTGGCGCCGTGCTGGCGCACCAGCGTGGCGAGCATGTTGCGCGGGCCGGCTTCCACGAAGAGCGGGTTGGCCAGCTGCGCCATGGCGCTGCGCACCGCGGGCGAGAAATGCACCGTGCCGCGCAGGTGCTGCGCCCAGTAGGTGGCGCTGGTGGCTTCGGCTGCTTCGAGCAGGCGGCCGGTCATGGTCGAGAAGATGGGCGTGTGCGGCGCGTGCAGCGCCACGCCGTTCACCAGCGCCTCGAAGGGCGCGACGGCCGCGTCCATCATGGCCGAGTGGAAGGCGTGCGAGGTCTGCAGCGCGCGGCTGGGAATGCCGTCGGCTTCGAGCGCGGCCTGCAGCGCCGCAATGGCCTCGAAGGGGCCGGCAGCCACGCAGGCGGTGGGACCGTTTTCCGCGGCGAGCGACAGCTGCGGGCCCAGCCGGCCTTGCAGCTCGGCCGCGCCCAGGCGCACCGACAGCATGGCGCCAGGCGGCTGTGCCTGCATGAGCGCGCCACGCCGGGCGACGAGCTGCGCGGCGTCTTCCAGGCGCATCACGCCGGCCAGCACGGCCGCGACGAACTCGCCCACGCTGTGGCCGATGAGCGCCTGCGGCTTCGCACCCAGCGACAGCACGCGCCGCGCCAGCGCGTACTCGAGCGCGAACAGCGCCGGCTGCGTGGCTGCGGTGGGCGCCAGCGACTGCGGGTCGTCGGAGAACATGCGCGCGCGCAGGTCGAAATCGACCGCGCCTTCGAAGGCGTTCATGCAGTCGTCGAAGGCGGCGGCGAACACCGGGTCGGCGGCGTGCAGCTGCTTGCCCATGCCGGCGTACTGCGCGCCCTGGCCGGGGAACATCAGCACCAGCTGGGGTGCGCGAGCCGCGGTGCGCGAGCTGGCGCGCCACGGCGAATCGGCGGCGCGCAGGGCGGCCACGGCGCTGGCCGTGTCGCCGGCGACCACCACGCGGCGGAAGGCGTGCGCCTTGCGGCCCACGGCGAGCGTGTAGGCGACATCGGCCAGCGGCAGGCCGGGCGTTGCTTCGAGGTGCGCGGCGAGCTGCTCGGTGGCGACGGCGAGCGCGGCTTCCGAGCGCGCCGACAGCGACAGCAGCTGGTCGCCCGTGGCAACCGGCGAGGCCGCGCGCGGCGGCGCTTCTTCGACGATGACGTGCGCGTTGGTGCCGCCCACGCCGAAAGAGCTGACGCCCGCGCGGCGCGGCAGGTCGGCGCGCGGCCATGGCTGCAGCTGGCTGCTCACGTGGAAGGGCGTGCGCGCGAAGTCGATCACCGGGTTCGGCGCGTTGAAGTGCACCGTCGGCGGAATCACTTCGTGGTGCAGCGCCAGCGCGGTCTTGATGAGGCCGGCCGCGCCGGCCGCCGTGACCATGTGGCCGACGTTGCTCTTGAGCGAGCCCAGCGTGCAGAAGTCGAGCGCGTCGGTGTGCTCCGCGTAGGCCACGGCCAGCGCCTCGACCTCGATGGGGTCGCCCATCGGCGTGGCGGTGCCGTGCGCCTCCACGTACGAGATGCTGCGCGCGTCGATGTCGGCGGCGGCCAGCGCGGCGCGAATCACCGCGGCCTGGCCGTCGACGCTGGGCGCGGTGAAGCTCGCCTTGGCGCCGCCGTCGTTGTTCACCGCGGCGCTGCGCAGCACGGCGTAGATGGTGTCGCCGTCGGCCTGCGCGTCGGCCAGGCGCTTGAGCAGCACCACGGCCGCGCCGTCGCTGAACACGGTGCCCTGGGCCTGCGCGTCGAAGCTGCGCGTGCGGCCGTCGGGCGAGAGCATGGAGCCCTCGTTGTAGAGGTAGCCGCTGCGCGGCGGGCAGGTCACCGACGCACCGCCGGCCAGTGCCATGTAGCACTGGCCCGTGCGCAGCGCATGGAAGGCGTTGGCCACGGCCACCAGCGAGGTCGAGCAGGCGGTGTGCACGCTGACGGCCGGGCCGGTCAGGTTGAGCCGGTTGGCCACGCGGGTGGTGATGTAGTCCTTCTCGTTGGCCAGCATCACCTGGAACTCGCCCACGTTCTCCACCAGGTCGGGCCGGGTGGACACATGGCGCTGGAAGTAGCTGGCGTTGTACATGCCGCCGTACACGCCCACCGGGCCGGGGGCGGCGTCGGGCACGTAGCCGGCGCGCTCCAGGCACTCCCAGCAGATCTCCAGGAACACGCGCTGCTGCGGGTCCATCAGCTGCGCTTCTTTCGGGCTGATGCCGAAGAAAGCGGCGTCGAAGTCTTCGATGCCGTCGATCACGCCGCGTGCGCGCACGTACAGCGGGTCGTCGCGCAGCGCCTGGCTCACGCCCGCGTCCAGCGTGGCGTCGTCGAAGAAGCTGATGGTGTCGCGGCCCGCCACCAAGTTGGCCCAGAACTGTTCCACGTCGGCGGCGCCGGGAAAGCGGCCGGCGGTGCCCACCAGCGCGACGGCGTCGTCGAGCCCGGCGCCCGGCCCGGCCGCTGCCTTGTCAAAAAGGGCCGCCGCGGTCGGGCGTGCTTGGGAGCCGACCGCAGCGGCCGTGGCGGACGGGTCGCCCGCCACCTGCATCCGCGCACCCATTGCTTTTGGCGTGGGATTGCGGAAGAAAAGATTGGTCGACAGCGCCATGCTGCTGCCGCGCTGCAGGTCGCCCAGCACCTGCAGCACCAGCAGCGAGTCGCCGCCGAGGTCGAAGAAGTTGTCGTTGCGCCCGACCTTGTCGATGCGCAGGGCGCGCGCGAAGGCCTCGCACACCTGCTGCTCGACGGCGTCTTGCGCTTCTTCGAAAGGCTGCGCGAGGTCGGGACGCTCGTTCGCGGGCTCCGGCAGCGCCTTGCGGTCGAGCTTGCCGTTGGGCGTGACGGGCAGCTGCGCGAGCCACACCTGGGCCGTGGGCACCAGGGCGGCGGGCAGGCGGGCTGCAAGGTGCGCGCGCAGGGCGTCCCACGCCACCTGCTGCGCGCCCGGGCGTGCGACGAGGTAGGCAACCAGCCGCAGCTGCCCGCTGCCGTCGGGCCGCGCGACCACGGCGCACGACTGGATGGCGGGGTGGCTCAGCACGGCGGCCTCGACTTCGCCGGTCTCGATGCGGTGGCCGTGGATCTTGACCTGGCCGTCGCGCCGGCCGATGAACTCGAGCGTGCCGTCGGGCAGCCAGCGCGCGAGGTCGCCGGTGCGGTAGAGACGATCGTCCGCGCCGCCGAACGGGTCGGCCACGAAGCGCTCGGCGCTGAGTTCGGGCTGGCGCAGGTAGCCGCGCGCCAGGCCGTGGCCGCCGATGCACAGCTCGCCGATGAAGCCGGTGGGCAGCAGCGCCATCGACGGGCTCAGCACGCGCAGCACGGTGTCCTTGATGGGGCGGCCCAGCGGCACGGAGCGCAGGTCGTCCGGCAGGGGAGAGGGAATGCGGTGCGTGGCTGCGAAGGTGGTGCACTCGGTCGGGCCGTAGCCGTTGCTCAGCGCCAGGCCGGGCAGCGCGGCCTGGGCGCGGCGCACGTGCGGCACCGACAGCGCTTCGCCGCCGGTGAACAGGTGGCGCAGGCCGGCCAGGTGGGCCGGGTCGTCGTCGACCACGGCGTTGAACAGCGCGGCGGTGAGCCAGGCGGTGTGCACGTCGTGCCGCGCGATGGTGCGCGCCAGGCCGGGGCCGGTGGGCACGCGTTCTTCATGCACCACGCAGCAGCCGCCGTTGAGCAGCGGGCCCCACACCTCGAGCGTGGCGGCGTCGAAGCCCAGGGGCGCGGCATGCAGCATCGCGCGGCCCGGGGCCAGCGCGACGTAGTCCACGCCGACCACCAGCCGCAGGATGGCGCGGTGACCGATCTCGATGCCCTTGGGCGTGCCCGTCGAACCCGAGGTGTACATCACGTACGCAACCGATTCGCCGTCGATGGCCGGGGAATTCCAAGCGCTGCGGTCTGCCTTGTCCGCGTACTCGTCGAGCAGAAGAATGGCGTGTTCGCCGCGTGCGGTGGACACCAGGTGGTGATGCGCCTGCGTGGTCAGCACGTGGTGCGCGCGAGCCTCGCCCAGCATGTAGGCGATGCGCTCGGCCGGGAAATCGGTGGGCACCGGCACGTAGGCGGCGCCGGCCTTCAGGATGCCCAGCTGCGCGACGATGGCGGCCATCGAGCGGTCGAGCAGCATGCCCACCGCGTCGCCGGCGCGCACGCCCAGGCGCTGCAGGCGGTGGGCGAGCTCGTCGGACCGGGCGGCCAGCTCGGCGTAGCTCATGCGTGCGTCACCTTCGGCGAGGGCGATGGCATCGGGCGTGGCTTGCGCCTGGCGGGCGAACACGCCTGGCACGGTGAGCGAACGGTCCAGCGGTGAGACCGCGGTGTTCCAGGTGGCGACCTGCTGTTGGCCATGGTCGCGCGGCAGCGTGCGGATGTCGCCCAGCGGTGCGTCGGGGCGCGCCAGCAGGTCGGCGGCGGTGTCGGCCAGCGCGGCGAGCAGGGCGTTGGCCGCGGCGGCGTCCATCAGGCTGGCGGCCGCATCTATATGAAGGCAGGCGCGAGCGGCGTCGTAGCCCAGGTGCAGCGGTGCGGCCTGGCCTGCGTGCTTTGTCTCTGTATATGCAGCGCCGATGTCGTCCCGCAGCCAGAGCGAAGCAACCGGGCGTGCGTCGTGTTCGCCAGCGGAGGGCAGGGCGGCACGGCGCGCCGCGTCCAGCTCCGCCAGCCAGTCGCCCGCGGCGCGAGTGGCGTCGTAGGCGGCGGTGGTCGACACGCGGTGGGCGCGGCCGGCCTCGTGCAGCACGGGCCAGAGGCCGCCGAGCCAGCGCGACTGCAGCAGCAGCCAGGCACCGGCGAACAGGGTGTCGGGCAGCAGCCCGGTGGCCAGCAGGGGTTCGAGCGCCAGGGAAACCGCGTGGCGCGCGGGGGAGGCTGCCGGGTCGATGCGCATTGCAAAGAGGTCTGCCAGAAGCAGGTCTGGAGCCTCTTTGTGCACTGTCGAAACAGTTTGAATTTCCATGTAATTACCCGGCGAAGAAATACGATGGAATTAATTGAATGAGCGAAAATAGCGCCCGTTCAATTGGCCCTGTGGATCTGTTGTTGGTGTTTTTCCTGACCCGATCCTAGGAGTTTTGCTTCGGCCAATGTGTGGTCTTTTGGGCTACGTTACATCCAGACAAGGTTATTTCGAAAACGTACTACCCGAACTGTCCAGTACAAGGTAACTGATGCGTGGTTTGAAGAAAGCGAGTGAGTGCTCAGCTTCGTTTTTGGGCCGAAACGGGTCTACCGAGGCGGGGTACTCATGGGCAGACGCAGGGGGGAATACCGGGTGAGAGGGGGGTGCCCGATGGTTTGCATGCATAACGGTGTTGGTGCATGCGCGTCACAGGGGAGTCATGCGAAAAACGCACGGGCACGGTGCCCGCAAAATGAAACATCGCCCCGAATTCGTGCTGTTATTGAATTGCCAAGTCTGTAACCGGATAAAAAATCGCTGTACAAAACCGGAAAAGCACAAAAACTTCAGGTGCGCCTGCAACTTTGCAGATCCAATTCATTGGAGGGTCCGACATGCTCAGCGACATCCTATTACCCGGCGTAGTGCTTCAAAGCCGCGATCTCTATTGCGAATGGCATATACCGAATAATTCGGAAGGCCTGCGCGCCAATGCCACTTATTTCGGCAATGCGGGATGGGCGCAGGAGTATCTGGACTTTTGTCACCGCGACGCGCACTTCAGGAGCCGCTGGCTCGCCGCCGGCGGCGACTGGACGGGCAAGACCGTGATTGACCTGGGGTGCGGGCCCGGCAACGTGTTCGCCACCCTGGGCGGCAAGCCCAGGCTGCTGGTGGGGGTGGATGTGGCGGCGGGCTCACTGGAATTGGCGGCGCGACAGGGCTACACGGCGGTGCTGGCCGATGCGGCGCACACGCCGTTTCGCTCGGAGGTGGCCGACATCGTGGTCATCAATGCGTCGCTGCACCACTGCGACGACATGCACGCGGTGCTGCGCGAGGGCGCGCGGCTGGTGAAGCCCGGGGGCCTGCTCATCACCGACCACGACCCGCAACTGACCGCCTGGGACTACAAGGGGCTGGCCAAGTTCATGTGGGACGCGCGGCTGTGGGTGTACCGCGTGACGCGCCACGGCTTCCACAAGACCGGCAGCCAGCAGTCGTGGGGGCTGCGCACCGAGATCCATCACCGGCCCGGCGACGGCGTGACGCGCGAGTTCTTCACCTCGACGCTGGCGCCGCTGGGCTTCGACGTGCGCGTGCATGCGCACAACCACCAGATCGGCGCCGATGCGCTCCAGGGGCAGGTCGGCCCCGCGCACTGGAAGTACCGCATGGGCAATGCGCTGTCGGGCCGCGACCCGGGCGCGTCGGCGAGCGCGCTGTCGCTGATGTGCATCGCGAAGAAGGGCGGTGAAGAACGGCTGCCCGCCGGCATGCGCATGACGCGGCCCGCCCATGCCGGGAGCACGGTCGGCGCGCACGAGATGGCGTGAACACCTGTTTGCCTGGCCGAGCGCTGGGCTGGACTGGGCTCGAGCGCTTGACGGCCCGCGACTGCTGGTAGCCTCCCCGGATTCTTCGAACGCGCGCCCCCTTGCGGGGCGCGCTCTCCAGGTCATCCAGGAAGGACTCCATCAGTGGTTGTGACAGCAGCAGGCATCCCCCATCCCTACAAGGCAAGCCAGGCAAGCCACGCAAGCCACGCAAGCCAGACACGCAAGACAGCGAACACGCGCAGCCACTGGCGCGCAGCCCTCGCGCTGGTCGCGGCATTGACCCTGGCGGCTTGCTCCACCTCGCCCAAGGCCCCGGTGGCGGGCCCCGGCGAGTACGTGGTGCAGCCCGGCGACACGCTGTACCGCATCGCCTCCAGGACCGGCCGCTCCGCCGGCGACATCGCCCGCTGGAGCAACCTGCAGGACCCCGACAAGCTGGAAGCAGGGCAGGTGCTGCGCGTGGTGCCGCCGGGCGGCGCAGCCGCGGGGCCTGCTCAGTCGTCAGGCACGTCGGGCTCTTCGCCAGAGGCTTCGCCGCCGACCCGCAGCGCTGGCGCCGATCGCGCCCGGCCACCGCGCCCGCGCGAGCCCGAAACGGTGATACCGCCCGCGTCGCGCCGCAGCGACTGGGGCTGGCCCGCGCCGGGGCAGGTGATTGCGGGCTTCAACGGCTCGAGCAACAAGGGCATCGACATTGCCGCCAACCCCGGCGACCCGGTGGTGTCCATGGGCGCCGGCAAGGTCGCGGTCACCGAGATGCTGCGTGGCTACGGCAGCGTGGTCATGGTGGACCACGGCGGCGCGTACATGTCGGTCTACACCAACCTGCGCACGGTGCTGGTCAAGCAGGGGCAGCGCGTGGAGCGCGGCCAGAAGATCGCCGACATCGGCGGCGGCGAGGGCGACAAGGCCAAGCTGCACTTCGAGATCCGCTACCGCGGCAACGCCGTGGATCCGAGGCAGTACCTGACTGCACGCTGAGCACGCGGCCCCTCGGTGGCATTCATCGCATCCCACGAAAGGCATCCCCCGAATTGGTGATACCGCGCAGCCCGCGAAATGCGCAGACTCCGGCCCTCACTCTGTCAGAAGGGGCCTACATGGAACTCACGCACTGGATGTTCGTCATCGGCGGCTTCGCCCTGGCAGTCATGGCGCTTTGGCTGCTGCAGGGGCCGGCCGGCCGCGACGCACAGCGCATGAGGGACCAGATCGCCGAGCAGGTCACGCAGTCGGCCGCGCTGGTGCAGGAGTGCGCTTCGGGCGCCGCGCCGCGCACCTGAGGCTTTCGCGGTCTCTTGGCGCGGCCTGCTCGCGTCATTTCCTCAGGGTCGTCCGGCAAAGTCGTTCTCCTTGCCCTCTAAGATGCTCGCTGTTTTGAGAAGACGCGAGAGGCAAAGGGAGGGCCACGCATGATTTCTTTGCTCCATACCGCGGACTGGCAAACAGGCCGCGTGTTCTCGCAGTTCGAGCCCGACGACGCCGCGGCGCTGTTCGAGGCGCGCTTCAAGGTGGTCGAGCGGCTGGCCGGCATCGCGGCCGAACGACATGTCGACGCCGTGCTGGTCGCGGGCGATGTGTTCGACCTGCAGACCGTGTCCGACAAGACCATCCGGCGCATGTTCAACGCCATGCAGGGCTTCAGCGGCCCGTGGCTGCTGATTCCGGGCAACCACGATTCGGCGCTGAGCGAATCGGTGTGGAGCCGGGCGCAAAGGCTGGGCGCCGTGCCCGCCAACGTGGTGTGCTGCCTGGAGCCCAGGCCGCACACCGTGGCCGGCAAGTTCGTGCTGCTGCCCGCGCCGCTCACGCAGCGCCACACCTATGGCGACCTCACCGACTGGTTCGTCACCGCGCCGAACGAAGGTGCTTCCGAGGGCAACACACCCGACGGCAACGCCTTGCCGCGCATCGGCCTGGCGCACGGCTGCGTGCAGGGCATTCTTTCGGACGACATCGACTCGGCCAACCCGATTGCCGCGGGCCGGGCAGGGGAGGCCGGTCTCGACTACCTGGCGCTGGGCGACTGGCACGGCACCCGGCAGATCGACGAGCGCACCTGGTACGCCGGCACGCCCGAGACCGACCGCTTTCGCGCCAACGATTCGGGGCAGGCGCTGCTGGTGTCGATCGCGGGCGCCGGCGCGGTGCCCGAGGTGGAACCGGTCCGCACGGGCCAGTTCACCTGGCAGCAGCTGGAACCCCGGCTCGCGGTGGCATCGGACATCGACGAACTGGTGGAAAAGCTGGAACAGGTCGGGGGCCACGACGTGCTGCAACTGCGCGCGGTCGGCTCCTGCGACCTGGGCGGGCACAACAAGCTCGTCGCCGCGCTCGATGCGGCACGCGCCCGCGCCCGCGCGCTGGTGTGGGACGGCGAAGCGCTGCGGCTGGAGCCGACGGAAGAAGACATCCAGGCGCTGCACGCCGACGGTTTCGTGGGCGAGGCGCTGCAAGACCTGCGCGCGCAGCAAGGCGATGCCGACGCCGAGCTGGCACGCGACGCGCTGCTGACGCTGGCGCGCATCCTCGACGCGCAAGCCGCGCGCACGGGGGCCGGCGCATGAAGCTGCAACGCCTTCGCATCGAGAACTTCAAGCTGTTTCGCGCGCCGCTCGAAATCACCGGTTTCACGGACGGGCTGAACCTGTTCGCTGCGCCGAACGAATCGGGCAAGTCGACCATCGCCGAGGCGATTCGCGCCGCGTTCTTCGAGCGCCATCGCTCGAACGTGGTCGAGCACCTGCGGCCCTGGGGCGAAAGCTCGGTCACGCCCACGGTCGAGCTCGACTTCGAACTCGACGGCAAGCCCTGCAAGCTCACCAAGGCCTTTCTCGGCAAGAAGCGCTGCGAGCTCGTCATCGACGGCAAGGCCATGGACGGCGCCGTGGCCGAAGACCACTTGGCGGCGCTGCTGGGTTTTCGCTTTCCGAGCAAGGGCGCGAGCGCACCGGAGCACATGGGCATTCCGGGGCTGCTGTGGATCAAGCAGGGCACCTCGCACGACATATCGAACGCCGTCGGCTTCGCCAGCGATCACCTGCGCAACGCGCTCGGCGAATCGCTGGGCGAGCTGGCTTCGAGCCAGGGCGACGCGGTGCTGAAGGCGGTCGAAACAGAGCGCAACGAGCTGCTGACGCCCGCCAGCGGCGCTCCCAAGGGCGCGTTCGCGGAGGCGATCAAGCTGCGCGCGGACCTCGAAGGCGAACTGGCGCGCCTGCATGCGGACATCGAGGCTTACCGTTCGGGGGTCGACCGGCTGTCGGGGCTGCGGCGCGAGCACCAGCGCGACGACGCGGCGCGGCCCTGGGTGGCGCTGCGCGAGCAGCTCACGCTGGCGCAACAGCGGCTGAACGACGGCAAGGGCCTGGCCGAGCGCAAGGCCGCGCAGGACGCGGCGTTGAAGCAGGTGGCCGCGCAGGTGGCGTCGTGGCGCACACAACTCCAGGCGATGGAACGCGAGGAAGCCACGGTCGCGCAGCGCGAGAAAAACCTCGAAGCCGTCAGGCTGGGCCTCGAGAAGGCGCTGGTCGAGCTGCAGGCCTGGGAGCCGCGCCACGCGGCCGCGGCGCTGGCCGACGCCGGCGCGCGCAACAGCCTGCGGCTGGCGCGCCAGGCCGCGTCGCGTGTCGCGCAGCAAGAGGCTGTCGAAAGCCTGGCCGAGCAGCTCGCCGGGCTGGCGCGAAGCCTGGACAAAGCCAAGGGCGAGCAAGACAAGGTCACCCGCCTGCAGGCCGACGCGCAAGCCCTGGCCGTGCCCGACGGCGACCTGAAGCGGCTGCAACGCACCGCCGACATGCTGCGCACGGCGCAGGCCCGGCTCGATGCGGTGTCGACCGCGCTGGCCTTCGAACTGCAGCCCGGTGCGCGGGTTCGCGTGGGCGGCGCCGAGGTGGCGGGCTCGGCGCGACAGACCGTCATCGCTCGGACCGAGATCGACATCGAGGGCGTCGGACGCATCACGGTGCTGCCGGGCGGCGCCGACCTTGAAAGCCTGGGCGTGGAGCGCGACAGCGCCCGCGACGCGCTCGCCAGCCAACTGCAAGCCCTGCGCGCGGACAACGTTGCCGCCGTCGAGGAACGCACGCGGCTGCATGCGCTGCGAAAGGCCGAGGCCGGCGCGGCAGAGGCAGTGTTGTCGGCGCTGGCCCCCAAGGGCCTGGGCGCGCTCGCGGCTGACGTGACCTTGCGTGAGGCGCGACTGGCCGAGGCGAAGGCATTGCTTCTGACCATGGCGCCGGCAGACGCCACGGCAGTGCCATCGGCCGCGCAAGCCGAAGCGGAGGAGGGCGCCGCACGCGCCGCGCTGGAAGCGGCCTCCTCGGCCCTCAACGACGCCAAGGTGCAGGCCGGCAATGCCCGTGAACAGGTCAAGGCGGCCGAAGACGAACTGGCCGCGGTCCGCGCCACGCTGGCCGACCCGATGCGCGCCGGCCGCAAGCGCGAAGCCAGCGAGGCGCTGACCGATGCGCTGGCCCAGCAATCGGCCATCGAGCAAAAGGCCGGCGACCTGGCGCTGCAGCTGCAGACCGTCAACTTGCCGGTGCTCGCGCAGGACGTGGAGCGTCTGGAGCGCAGCGCGCGTCAGGCCGAGTCAGCGCACAGCCAGCGGGCCAACGAGATCACGCGGCTCGAAGTCGAGCTGGAGACGAAGGGTGCGCTGGGGCAGGAAGAAATCGCGTCGGAAAAGCAGCGCGAACTCGACCACGTCGCAAGGCGCTGCGCGGAACTCGATCGGCACGCCAAGGCGCTGGACCATCTGCTGAAGCTGCTGCGCGAGAAACGCTCGGCCTTGGCGCGGCGGCTGCGCGCGCCCTTGCAGAAGCACCTGGACCACTACCTGCAGATTCTGTTTCCGGGCGCGCAGGTCGAAGTCGGTGACGACCTGTCACCAGGTCGCATCACGCGTCCCGGGCTGCGCGGCGCGCAAAGCGGTGCTTTCGAGGAGCTGAGCGTGGGCGCGCGGGAACAGATGGGTGTCGTCGCGCGGCTGGCGTATGCCGATCTGCTCAAGGAAGCGAACAAGCCGACGCTGCTGATCCTGGACGACGCGCTGGTGCACACCGACGAGGAGCGCCTGGGTCAGATGAAGCGCGTGCTGTACGACGCTGCGACGCGGCACCAGATACTGATCCTGAGTTGCCATCCGCAGGCCTGGAGAGACCTGGGGGTGGTGGCGCGGAGCATTCCTTAGGGAGGCGGTTGAGCGAAGCGGCCTTCGTCGGGGAAGGCTGCTTCTGGCAATCAGGCTGGAATATGAATAGTCAATTTAACATAATCATCATTGTGTTGAGTTTGAGCAGGTTCCCAAATCTCACCACTTGCCATCCTTCGGCACAGGCTTCGGCGCATTGGCCCTCGCAGCTTCCGCTTGCGTGATCAACGACGCAGCTTCCGACCGGTTCGCCTTGTTCGCGAAATCAACCGCCGTCATGCCCAGCTGGTTCTTCATCGTCGTGTCCGCACCTTCGGCCAGCAGCAGCTTCACGGCTTCGCTCGACCCGTACATCGCCGCCATCATCAGCGGCGTGGAACCGTTGGGCGATTGCGCATCGATGAACGCGTAGTTGTCGAGCAGCACCTTCATGATCGTCAGTTGCCCGCTCGTCGCGGCGTAATGCAGCGGCGTCCAGCCGGTCTTGTTGACGGCGGCATCGCGCTTGAGCAACTGGTTCACCAGGTCTTGCTGGCCCTTGATGGCCGCCAGCATCAGCGGCGTTTCGTCCTTGGGGTTGGCCAGGTCGACGTTGGTCTGCGGTGAATCGATCAGCACCTGGATCACCTTCGGCGACGGCTCGCGCAGCGCGATCAGCAGGCCGGTTTGCCCATGTTCGTCGAGCGTGTTCGGATCGAAACCGCGCTGCAGCAGGGTGCGCACGCCGCTCGCGTTGTCGCCGCGCACAGCCCTGAAAAAGTCGTCGAAAGAGCCTGCATGCGCTGCAAAAGATGCAGCTGCGACAAGCAGATAGACCGATGTCTTGAAGTAGTTTTTCATCATTTGATGTCCCTGAACAGGTTGTCGAAGTTGTCGCTCGTGGCCTTGGCGATGGCCTCCACGGGCATCTTTCGCAGCTCGGCGATCTGCTGCGCCACATACGGCACGTACGACGGGTTGTTGGTCTTGCCACGGTACGGCACCGGCGCCAGGTACGGGCTGTCGGTTTCGATCAGCATGCGGTCCAGCGGCACGAAAGCCGCCACGTCGCGCAGATCCTGCGCTTTCTTGAAGGTCAGGATGCCCGAGAACGAAATGTAGAAACCCAGGTCCAGCGCGGCCCGCGCGACCTCGGCGGTCTCGGTGAAGCAATGGAACACGCCGCCGGCAGAACCGGGGGAGGCGTCTTCGCCCTCCTCCTTCAATATCGCAAGCGTGTCGGCCGAGGCCTCGCGGGTGTGGATGATCAGCGGCTTGCGCGTCTGCCGGGCTGCGTGGATGTGCACGCGAAAGCGGTCGCGCTGCCATTCCATGTCCGAAATGCTGCGCCCGCCCTTGCGTTCTTCCATCTGGTAGTAGTCCAGCCCTGTTTCGCCGATGGCGACCACCCGCGGCCGGGCGGCGAGCCGCACCAGGTCTTCGACGCTGGGCTCGGCAATGTCTTCGTTGTCGGGGTGCACGCCCACGCTGGCCCAGAAGTTGTCGTAGCTGGCGGCCAGCGCCTGCACGTCGTCGAACTCCTCGAGCTTGGTGCAGATGCAAAGGGCCCGGTCGACCTGCGCGGCCGCCATGGCGGCGCGAATCTGCGGCATCTGGTCGGCGAACTCGGGGAACGTGAGGTGGCAGTGGGAGTCTGTGAACATCGGAAATGGCGAGCTGCGGCGCTCGCTCCTGTGGGAGATGGCGCCGTGAACGGAGTTCCGCGTCACGAGGACGCCGGAAGCATCAAATGGTTTGGGTGGGCCGGTCGGAGGCCATCGAGCCGCCGAGCGCGGCTTCGATGCGCGCCTTCAGCTGGCGCGATTTTTCGTCCGACGGAAAGCGGATGCCCACGCCGGGCGCCCGGTTGCCGGCGGCGCGCGGCGGCGTGATCCAGGCGACCTTGCCGGCCACCGGATAGCGCTGCGGGTCTTCGGGCAGCGTGAGCAGCACGTACACGTCGTCGCCGAGCCGGTACTCGCGCGAGGTCGGAATGAAGATGCCGCCCTCCGCGAACAACGGGATGTACGCCGCGTACAGCGCGCCCTTTTCCTTGATGGCGAGCTGGATCACGCTCGGCCGGGCGGGCGACGGGGCGGGGGCTGCGGGGGCGACAGGTTGGTTCATGGGCGACGAGCGGCAGAGTTTAGGGTGGTTCGCGCCTCGCTCACAAGCGCTTCCAGCATCAGGCCCGCGTTGAACGGGTGCTCGGCGGTGCGCGCGGCGCTTGCCAGCGACTTCGACCAGCGCGCCAGCGCCAGCCGCGACGGCGCCGCCGGCAGGTCGGCCGCCTCGAAGAAACGGGGTTCGGCGCCGTGGCCGATGGCCATCAGGTCGTGGCAGAGCTTCTGCAGCGCGCCCACGGCCTGGGCCGGCGCATGGTCGGCCAGCGCGCCCACGTCGCCGCGGCTCATGGCCTTGGGCAGCAACGACCACGCCTTGGGCGACTGCCCCGAGCGCGCCAGCCGCAAGGCGTCGCTGGGGCGGCCGCCGGCGGCACGCAACAGGGCCGATGCATCCGCGGCCGGCACGCCGTGCGCGGCCAGCCAAGCCTCGGCCTCGGCGGT
Source organism: Variovorax sp. J22G73 (assembly GCF_030317035.1). GTDB lineage: Bacteria > Pseudomonadota > Gammaproteobacteria > Burkholderiales > Burkholderiaceae_C > Variovorax. The sequence continues at coordinate 91,657 of NZ_JASZYK010000002.1, read as the reverse complement.
CTCGGGCCACGGCAGTGTGAAGCCCAGGCAGCGGCTGCGAATGGTCGGCAGCAACTGCCACGCGGCTTCACTGGCGAGCACGAAGCGCACGTCGCCGACCGGCTCCTCGAGCGTCTTCAGCAGGGCGTTCGCGGTGATGTTGTTCATGCGCTCGGCCGGGTACACCAGCACCACCTTGCCGCGGCCGCGCGCGCTGGTGCGCTGGGCGAAGCCGACCGCGTCGCGCATCGCCTCGACGCGAATCTCGCGGCTGGCCTTGCGCTTCTTGTCGTCGATGTCCGACTGCGCCTTCTCGTCGAGCGGCCAGCCGAGTTCCTGCATGGCGACTTCGGGCATCAGCACGCACAGGTCGGCGTGGGTGCGAACCTCGATGGCGTGGCAGCTGGCGCAGTGGCCGCAGGCCGTGCCTTCCTGCGTCGGCTGCTCGCACAGCCAGGCGGAGGCCAGCGCCAGCGCCAGTTCGTACTGGCCGATGCCCGAGGGGCCTTGCAACAGCCAGGCGTGGCCGCGCTGGCGCAGCAGTTCGGCCAGCGGCTGGCGCAGCCAGGGGGACAGCATGGGAGCACTCGTCGTTCCGCTCATCGTGGCGTGCCTCCGAGCACGCCGCGTGCCACCAGCGCGGTCTCGACCTGTTGCCAGACCTGGTCCCGCGCCTGGCTGGCGTCGATGCGCACGAAGCGCTGCGCGTCCGCGGCGGCCCGCGCCGCATAGCCCTGCGCGACACGGCTGAAGAACTCGACCGGCTGCGACTCGAACTTGTCGGGCACGCGCGCTCCGGCCAGCCGCTGCGCGGCAATGGCGGGTGCCAGGTCGAACCACAGCGTGATGTGCGGCTGCAGCAGCACCGTGGCAGGGCGCCCCGCCCTGCCCGCCTGCACCCATTGCTCCAGCGTGGCCAGCACGCCGTCGTCAAAACCGCGGCCCGCGCCCTGGTAGGCGAAGGTGGCGTCGGTGAACCGGTCGCACAGCACCACGTCGCCGCGCAGCAGCGCCGGCTCGATGACCTGCACGATGTGGTCGCGCCGCGCGGCGAACACCAGCAGCGACTCGGTCAGCGGGTCCATCGGCTGCTCCAGCACCAGCCCGCGCAGCATTTCGGCCAGCGCGGTGCCGCCGGGTTCGCGCGTGCGCACCACCGCGCGGCCCTGCGCGCGAAACAGCGCCTCGAGCGCATCGAGGTGGCTGGACTTGCCCGCGCCGTCGATGCCTTCCAGCGTCAGGAACAGTCTTGGTGCGGTGTCGCGGCCTGAATTACCACTCATTGGGTCGCCTTGGTTTTGGGGTCGCCGCCGCCTCGCTGGTAGCGGTTGACTGCGCGGTTGTGGTCGTCGAGCGAGCTGCTGAACTGGCTGGTGCCGTCGCCGCGAGAAACGAAATACAGCGATTTGCTTTGCGCCGGCTGCACGGCCGCCAGCAGCGCCGCCTTGCCGGGCATCGAAATCGGCGTGGGCGGCAGGCCGCCGCGCGTGTAGGTGTTCCAGGGCGTGTCGGCCTGCAGGTCTTTCTTGCGCAGGTTGCCGTCAAAGCCCGCGCCCAAGCCGTAGATGACGGTCGGGTCGGTCTGCAGCGGCATGCCGATGCGCAGGCGATTGGTGAACACGGCCGCGATTTCCGCGCGGTCGTTCGCCTTGCCTGTCTCCTTTTCGACAATGCTGGCCAAAATTAGCGCCTCATCGGCCGATTTCAACGGCAGGTCGGAGGCGCGGGCGGCCCAGGCGGCTTCCAGCTTCTTGTCCATGGCCCGCATGGCGCGCTGAAGCAGGGCGACGTCGGTCGAGCCCTTCGAGTAGGTGTAGGTGTCCGGAAAGAAGCGCCCTTCCGGGTGCATGCCCGGCTTGCCGAGCTTGGTCATCAGGTCCTGGTCGCTCAGGCCGACGCTGTCGGGCTTGAGCTGGTCGGCCTTGGCCAGCGCGGCGCGCACCTGGCGAAAGTTCCACCCCTCGACCAGCACCAGGCTGCGCGTGGCTTCCTCGCCGCGCACCAGGATGTTGAGCAGCAGCTTGGGTGTGACGCCCGGCTCCAGCTCGTAGCTGCCGGCGCGCATCTGCCGGTCCTGGCCCGACACGCGGAACCACCAATAGAGCAGCTGCGGCTGCACGGCGACGCCCGTGTCGGCCACGGCCTGCGCGATGCCGCGCGGCGTGGTGCCGGGCTCGACCGACAGGTCGACGCTGGGCGCCGGCAGCTTGAGCGGCTGGTGCACCCACCAGAGCCCGGCCCCGCCGAGCGCGAGCGCGACCAGGGCGGCGAGCAGGAAAAGCGTGAGGAAAAAGCTGCGCACGAGTCCGATGTGGAGAGGAATGTGGGAAGAAGACCGAGAACGAACGGTGGCCCTGCGGGCCGCGGGGCATCAGGCCCTGCCGTCCCGAAGGAACAGGCCCGGCCATGATAATTCAGCGATGACCACAGTCGTACTCAATGGCGTTACCGCCACTTCCTTGTCTGGCATGTCAGGCCCGCTCGGCGTGATCCGCGCCGAAGGGCCCGATGCCGCCAGCTTCCTGCACGGCCAGCTCACGCAGGACTTCTCCCTGCTCGGCAACGCCGACGCCCGGCTGGCCGCGCTGTGCACCGCCAAGGGCCGTGTGATTGCAAGTTTCATCGGCATCAAGCCGCAACCCGAACTCATCCTGCTGGTGTGCAGCCGCGACATCCTGGCCGCCACGCTCAAGCGCCTGTCCATGTATGTGCTGCGCGCCAAGGTCAAGCTGACCGACGCCACCGAGCAGTACGCGGTGTACGGCCTGGCCGGCACCGCCCTCCCCGCCAACGGGCTCGACGCCGCCGCCCTGCCCGGCAAGCGCACTGCTGTGGGTGGCGAGGTGAGTGACGAGGTGAGCGTGGTGTCCCTCTACCCGGCCGACGGGGTGCCCCGCGCGCTGTGGATCGCGCCGGCCGGCCTGCCCGCGCCCGTCGGCCCGGCGCTCGACCTGCAACTGTGGCAATGGAGCGAGGTGCGCAGCGGCATCGTCACGCTGACCACGCCGGTCATCGACGCCTTCGTGCCGCAGATGATCAACTACGAGTCGGTGGGCGGCGTCAACTTCAAGAAGGGCTGCTACCCCGGCCAGGAAGTGGTGGCGCGCAGCCAGTTCCGCGGCACGCTGAAGCGCCGCACCTACCTCGTGCAGGCCGACGCGCCCCTGGCCGCCGGCCAGGAAGTGTTCGCCGCCAACGACGCCGAGCAACCCGTGGGCACCGTCGCGCAGGCCGCTTCGGCCCCGGGCGGCGGCTGGGCCGCGCTCATTTCCATGCAGATCTCGGCGCTCGAGGCCGGCGGCCTGCGTGCCGGCGCGGCCGACGGGCCTGTGCTGCAGGTCGAGCCGCTGCCCTACGCACTGCTCGAAGACATCTGAGGCCCTCCTCAAGAATCGCCCACTGACACCCAGTTCAACGGGCCGCATGGCGCCATCGAAAAGATGGCGCCATTTTTTTGCGCGACGTTTAACCCTGCTGCCGATGCTGGTCCGTAGAAGCCTGCATCGATCCACTCCCGGCAAGGAAGACACCATGAAGCGCAGATTCTTTTCGACCACCGCACTGGCCCTGGGCGCCCTGGCCGCGGCCTCGGCCCTGCCGGCCTGGGCGCAGCCCCAGCTTCAACCTTCGGGCCGCATCGGCTCGCTCATGCAGATCAGCGTGGTCGACCGCGGCACCGGCGCCGAGCTGCCGCTGTACTTCCATCGCGGCGAATACTGGGTGGCCGGTCGCCCTGGCGCGCGCTACGCCATCCGGGCACGCAATGCGGTGGGCGAACGCGTCATGGCCGTGATGTCGGTGGACGGCGTCAACGTGCTCACCGGCGAAACCGCCGGCGTGGGCCAGAACGGCTACGTGTACGGCCCGCGCGAGCGCAGCGACATCACTGGCTGGCGCAAGAGCGACTCGCAGATCGCGGCCTTCGAGTTCGCCGCGGCCGGCAACTCGTACGCCAGCCGCACCGGCCGGCCCGACGACGTGGGTGTGATCGGCGTGGCCATGTTCCGCGAGCGCGTGGCCGAGCCGCCTGCGCCGCCACCTGTGGCGCCCGTCACCCCGTATCCGCGCCGCGACGAATACGGCGAGCGCGAGCGCCGCAGCGAGTCGTCGTCGATGGGCGATGCGCGCGCAAAGTCCGCACCGGCAGAGAGCGCCGCCGCCGCCGAAGCCCCGGCCGGCAGGCTCGCCCGCCCGGCTCCCAGCCTGGGCACCGCACACGGCCGCCGCGAGACTTCGTACGTCGGCAAGACCACCTTCGAGCGCGCGCAGTCGTCGCCCGACGAGGTGGTGCGCATCCGTTACGACAGCCGCGAGAACCTGGTCGCCGCGGGCGTGATCCCGGTGCCGCCACCGCCGCCGCGCTGGCCGCGTCCGACGGGCCCTTCCGCGTTCCCCGGCTCCGACACGGGCTACGTGCCCGACCCGCCGCCGCGCTATTGACGCTATCGAAGTTCGAAGTGGTCGGTTTCAGCGCAACGCGCGCCGCATCTCGATGTGCGGGATGCCGGCTTCCTCGAAGGGCTCGCCATGCACCGCGTAGCCGAGCCGCGCATAGAAGCGCTCGGCGCTGCGCTGAGCGTTCAACGCCACTTCGCGGTCGCCGCGCGCCTGCGCGGCTTCTTCCAGCACACGCACCACCGCGGCCCCATGGCCGCCGCTGCGCAGGTTGCGGTGCACCGCCATGCGCCCGATGTGCGACACCCCGTCTTCCGCGTGCAGCAGCCGCCCCGTGGCAATGACCTGCCCCAGCCGGTTGCGCGCCACCGCGTGCAGCACGACCGCGTCGTGTTCGTCCCATTCCATCGATTCGGGAATGTTCTGCTCCTCGATGAACACCGCGCGCCGCAGCGCGCCCGCGCCGTCGCCCAGCGCGGACCACGCGCCCGTTTCCACCGTGCGCATCGGCTCGCCGGCCTCGTAGCCGGTGAGCACGTCGCGCAGCACCTGCGGCACCGGCTTCGAGGTCTGCGTGGCCGGGTCGGCAAACACGTAGACCAGCTCGCAGCCGACCAGGAACTGGTCTTGCCGGAACAGCCCGCCCTCGAACACCATCGACGACGTGCCGACGCGCACGCAGCGCATGCCCACGTCGATCATGTCGTCCATGCGCGCCGAGCCGCGAAAGTCGATGGTGGCCTTGCGCACGTACAGGTCGCCGCCCAGCGACTGCATCGCTTCCTCGTACGGCAACGCGAGCGCGCGCCAGTAGTCGGAGATGGCGGTGTCGAAGTACATCAGGTAGTGCGCGTTGAACACGATCTTCTGCATGTCGACTTCGGCCCAGCGCACGCGCAGGCGGTGAAAAAAGCGGAAATCGCTACGTTGCATTCTTGTCTCCGGAACGGTTTTGAAAAAAAGGGAAAAGGGAACGCGGCGCGGGCCCGGCCTACAGGCTCAAGGCTGCAACGCCTCGCGCAGCGCCCGCGCCGCATCGTCGTGCGCCTGCAGCGCCTCGGGAATCGCGCGGCCCATCTTGATGAACTCGTGGATCACGCCGCGGTAGATCTCCAGGTCGACCGGCACGCCCGCGGCGCGCAGCTTGTCGGCGTAGGCGATGCCTTCGTCGACCACCGGGTCGCATTCGGCCAGGCAGATCCATGCGGGCGCCACGCCGTCGACGTCGTCGGCCAGCAGCGGCGCAAAGCGCCAGTCGTCGCGGTCGGCGTCGGTGCGCACGTACTGCGCGAAGAAGAAATCGATCATGGCCTTCGTCAGCAGCGGGCCGTCGGCATGGCGCGCGTGCGAGGCGGTGTCCTGGTGCGCGGTGGTGCCGGGGTAGACCAGCATCTGCAGCGCCAGCGGCAGGCCCGCGTCGCGCGCCAGGATGGCGCACACGGCCGCCAGCGTGCCGCCCGCGCTGTCGCCGCCCACGGCCATGCGGCGCGGGTCCAGGCCCAGGCTCGCACCTTGTTTCGCGATGAATTCGAAGGCATCCCACGCGTCGTTCGACGCGGTCGGAAACTTGTGCGCCGGTGCCAGCCGGTAGTCCACCGACACCACCGCGCAGCCGCTCTTGTGGCTCAGCACGCGGCACAGCGTGTCGTGCGTGCGGATGTTGCCGACGGTGAAGCCGCCACCATGAAAGTACACGAGCACGGGCAGCGCTTCGTTCGAAGGCGCGTACAGCCGCGCGGGCAGCGCGGTGCCGTCTCGCGCGGCGATGTTGAAGTCTTCTATGCGTGCCAACGCGGGCTTGGGCACCTCGAGCACGCCCGCGCCTTTCTCGTAGGACGCCTTCGCTTCGTCAGGCGTCAGCTGGTCGAGCGGCGGATGGCCGGCGCGCGCCATGCGTTCGACCACGCTGGCCATCTTCGGTGTGAGGCGCGGGCTGGACGGCACAGCGCGGGGTGTTGCGGGCGCGACAGCGGCAAGGGTTTCTTTCGTGTGCAAGACGGCTCGCTCTTGTTAGATTTGGCTGGTCGGCAATCGTACTGCCCCCAGCATTCCCCATGCATTCCGGAGCACCCCACACCCCATGGCCCTCATCCAGTACCTCACCCAGATCCAGTTCGAATTCGGCGCCATCAAGCTGCTGTCCAGCGAGTGCGCGCGCATCGGCATCAACCGCCCGCTGATCGTCACCGACGCGGGCGTGCGCGCGGCCGGCGTGCTGCAGAAAGCGCTCGATGCCATCGCCGATCTCGAGGTGTCGGTGTTCGACCAGACGCCCTCCAACCCGACCGAAGCCGCGGTGCGCGCGGCCGTCGAGCTGTACCGCAGCGGCCGCTGCGACGGGCTCATCGCGGTGGGTGGCGGCTCGGCCATCGACTGCGCCAAGGGCGTGGCCATCGCGGCCACGCACGAAGGCCCGCTGAAGACCTACGCCACCATCGAAGGCGGGTCTCCCAGGATCACCGAGCGCGTGGTGCCGCTCATCGCAGTGCCCACCACCAGCGGCACCGGCAGCGAGGTGGCGCGCGGCGCCATCGTCATCGTGGACGACCACCGCAAGCTGGGCTTCCACAGCTGGTTCCTGATGCCCAAGGCCGCCATCTGCGACCCCGAGCTCACGCTGGGCCTGCCGCCCAAGCTCACGGCCGCGACCGGCATGGACGCCATTGCGCACTGCATGGAAACCTTCATGTCGGCCGCGTTCAACCCGCCGGCCGACGGCATCGGCCTCGACGGGCTGGAGCGCGCCTGGGGCCACATCGAACGCGCGACCAAGGACGGCAGCGACCGCGAGGCGCGCCTGAACCTCATGAGCGCGTCGATGCAAGGCGCGATGGCCTTCCAGAAGGGCCTGGGCTGCGTGCATTCGCTGAGCCACAGCCTGGGCGGGGTCGATCCGCGGCTGCACCACGGCACGCTCAACGCCCTGTTCCTGCCCGCGGTGATCCACTTCAACGCGGGTGCCGAGTCGGTGCAGAAGGAGCAGCGCCTGCAACGCATGGCACAGGCCATGCACCTGGACTCCGCCGGCGACCTGGGCGATGCCATTCGCGACATGAACGCGCGCCTGGGCCTGCCCAAGGGCCTGGCCGAGGTGGGCGTGACGCCCGCGCTGTTCGAGAAGGTCATCGACGGCGCCATGGCCGACCACTGCCACAAGACCAATCCGCGGCTGGCCACGCGCGACGACTACAAGGCGATGCTCGAAGCGTCCATGTGAGCCTGCGAGCGTGCGGCCATGCGGCCGTGCGGGCATGCACGCGTGTAAGGGCTTCTTCTACGCCTTGCGAGTCATCCCGATGACATGAGGAATTTCTAGACTGCCCTGAAAGGCTTCGCACCCGCGAAAGCCCACAGGGTCAGGGGGAGTTCCGCATGCCGCGCACCGTTCAAGTCCACACCGTCCTGAGCGCCGAGCAGCTCAAGTTCCGCGCCATGCGGGGACGCGAAGGGCTCTCGCAGCTCTTCGAGTTCGAGGTGGACATGGTCAGCACCAGCTTCAGCCTCGACCTGAAGCAGCTGCTGGGCACGTCGCTGACCATGGAACTGGCCGACGAGGCCGGCCCGCGCTTCCTGAACGGCACCGTGGTGCGCTTCGAGCTGGTGGGCCGCGCCAACGAAACCGGCCGCCACTACATCTACCGCGCGCTGGTGCAGCCGTGGCTGTGGTACCTCACGCGCACCACCGACAGCCGCATCTTCCAGAACAAGAGCGTGCCCGAGGTGCTCGACGAGGTGCTGGGCAAGTACGGCTTCCAGTTCGAGAAGCGCCTTTCGGGCAGCTACCCCGCCTGGGAGTTCTGCGTGCAGTACCAGGAGAGCGACTTCGCCTTCGCGAGCCGCCTCATGGAGCACGAAGGCATCGCCTACCACTTCGAGCACGGCAACGGCACGCACCTGCTGGTGCTGGCCGACGACACCGGCAGCTACACGCCCCTGCCCGGCCACGCCAGCATTCCCTACCGCCCGCGCGACCGCGTGCTGAACGCGCTGGAGCCCTGTATCGACCGCTGGCGCGTGGCCGAGCAGATCACCTCGGGCCGCGTGATGCTCGACGACTTCGACTTCAAGAAGTCGCGCGCCTCGCTGCAAAGCGTGCAGCAAGACCCCAAGCCGCACGACCACTCGAGCTACGAGGTGTACGAATGGCTCGGCGGCTACACCGAGCACCAGCAGGGCGACAGCTACGCGCGCATTCGCCTGCAGGAGCTGCAGTGCGCGCACGAGCTGGCGGCGGGCCACACCAACGTCGTCGGCATGGCGCCGGGCTACCTGTTCGAGATGACGCACTGCCCGCGCGAGTCGGACAACCGCGAGTACCTGGTCATTGAAACGCGCTACGACCTGCAGGAGCCCGAGTACTCCTCGGGCGGCAGCAGCGAATCGGTGTGCGAGTTCGACTTCAGCGTGCTGCCTTCCAGCGTGGTCTACCGCCCCGCGCGCACCACGCCGCGCCCGCGCACCAACGGCCCGCAAACCGCCACGGTGGTCGGCCCCGAAGAAATCTGGACCGACCGCTTCGGCCGCGTGAAGCTGCAGTTTCGCTGGGACCGCTACGGCCAGTCCGACGAGAACAGCTCCTGCTGGGTGCGCGTGTCCAGCAACTGGGCTGGCGCCAACTTCGGCACCATGCACATGCCGCGCGTGGGCCAGGAGGTGATCGTCGACTTCATCGGCGGCGAGCCCGACCGGCCCCTCATCACCGGCCGCGTCTACAACAGCGACCAGATGCCGCCCTGGGAGCTGCCGGACAACGCCACGGCCAGCGGCATCCTCACGCGCTCCAGCAGCGGCGGCGCGGCCAACCAGGCCAACATGCTGCGCTTCGAGGACCGCGCGGGCGCCGAGCAGATCCTGCTGCACGCCGAGCGCAACCTCGACGTCGAGGTGGAAGCCGACGAAACCCACACCACCGACGGCACCCGCACCACGCTCATCAAGGGCCACGAATCGGCCACCTACCAGAGCGGCGAAACGCGCGACATCACCGCCGGCGCCAAGGAAAGCATCACCGGCGGCGACACCCGCAGCGTGACCGGCGGCTTCACCGAAACGGTGACGGGCGGCGTGAGCCAGACCATCTCGGGCGGCAAGACCCGCGTGCTCAGCGGCGGGCTGAAGGACACCATCACCGGCGGTGTCGACTCGGCCATCACCGGCGGCTACCACGGCACCATCGACGGAAAAGAGGTGCGCTTCGTGAGCGACGGGCGCAACGACACCATCGACACCTCGAACACCGTGCTGGTGAACGGCCCCTCGACCACCACCGTGACGGGCCCGACCGTGCACACCTCGCCGGACGTGACCTTCAACACCACGAACCACATCCACAACACGACGCAGCACGTCATCAACACCAACGTCTACAACACGACGTCGAACACCTACAACAACCTGGCGGTGAGCTACACGAACAACTCGGTCAGCTACACCAACAACTACGCCAAGAGCAGCGACTGGCGGCTGGCGCGCGCGGGCGGCGCGGGGTTTCGCTTCGGCGCGGTGGGGTTGTCGCTCGACTTCTGGGGCGTGCGCCAGCAGTTCTACGGCGTCAACTCGCAGTACGCGGTGCTGAAGGTGGACTTCATCACCTTCAAGATCGCCAACAAGGGCATCGACATCACCAACAAGGCCACCGAAGTCGCCAAGGCCGCGCTGCGTTTCTACATGGACGGCCTCGCGACCTATGCGCAGGCCATGCATATCGTGATGTGAAGGACCCGATGCCTGAGTGGGAAACGCTGATGTGGGGGGTCTTCGCGGTCGTCATGACGGTGGTGATCGTGTGCGCCATCGGCGCGGTCGGCTACATGCGGCGCGAAAACCGGCTGTACACGGCCGAGCAGGCGCTATGGAGGTCGCTGGCCACGGCGGGCCAGGGCCAGCCGGCCGACGGCGTGCTGCGCAGCTTTCGCATGCACCCCGACAACATGACCCGCGCCGGCTCGCGCGGGCAGACGGTGTGCGCCGTGGTGCTCGAGGTGGACTACGCCGACGCCGCCGGCACGCCGCGCACCGCGTCGATCCGCACCTTCATCGAAGACGCGCTGGTGCCGCGCTTCCAGGAGCCGATGAAGATCGTGCACCTGCGCTACGACCCGCGCAACGCCGCGTCGGTGGCCATCGACCGCGAGCGCACGCCGCTGGAGATTCCGCGTGCGTCCTGAGCGTGGGTACGGATACAGCCACAGCGCGCTGCACGCATGAAGACCGTCAAGCCGCTGCGCCTCAGCGTCATCACGCGGCCCTTCCTGCGCGCGGGCGAACAGCGCCTGGCCGTGACCACGATGTGCATGGTGTCGATGGTGCCAATGGTGCCAATGGTGTCCATGGGCCAGCCGCACCTGCTCACGCCCGAACCAGAGTTCTGGAAGACGCTGTCCGACGAGCTGGGCCCGGCCACCGCCATCGACATGGGGCTGCCCAAGGCACGTGCCGAGGTGCTGGCCACCGGCTTCGCCTACACCGCGCACCAGCAGGAAAAGACGATGTGCGGCGTGCGCCTGCAGCTCGGCGGCCTCTCGAAAGACCTGGCGGTCTTCGGCGACCGCTACTGGGTCGGCGGTCGCCCAACACCGCCACAGCCCTTCGAGGCCATGCGCGTCGACTGGACGCGAGCCTACGGCGGCCCCTCGTTCGCGGACAACCCGCTGGGCCGCGGCCACGAACGCGAGCCGGTCGATGGCCGCGAGGTGCAGCGCCTGCCCAACGTCGAGCACCCGTCGCGCCGGGTGCACCGGCCCGACGAGCAGCCTGAACCCGCCAGCTTCGGGCCGCTCGACATCGCGTGGCCGCGGCGCCTGCGCCTGATCGGCAAGCAGTACGACGAGCATTGGCGCACGCAGCTTTTTCCGGGCTTCGCGCAGGACATGGACTGGCAGCTCTTCAACGCCGCGCCGCCCGACCAGCGCCTGCCCGACGCGATGGAGATCGCGCCCGGCACGCCCTACGCCGTGTGGAACATGCACCCGGCCATCGCCGTGCAGCAGGGGCGCCTGCCCGACTGGCGCGCGCTGGCCTTCATCGCCCGGCGCGGGTCGCCCGGTCACGTGGAGAAGGTCGCGCAGCGGCTGACCACGGCGTGGTTCTTTCCGCACCTGGAGCGCATCGCGCTGGTGTTCCACGGCGAAACCACCATCGAGGAAGACGACGCCAGCGACATCACGCACGTGATGCCCGCGCTGGAAACGGCCGATGCGCCGCGCGGCCTCGCGCACTACGCCAACGTGCTGCGCCAGCGCTGCGACCCCGAGAAGGGGGCGCTCTACATGTTCCGCGACGACGAACTGGTGCCGGCGACCGCCATCGGCCCGTGGCTCGACCAGCCCGAACAAGGCGCGCAGGCCGAATCCGCGCTGGTGCGCAACATGCGCGAACGCGGCGCGCAAGCCCGCGACGAGCTCAAGCAGATGGCGCTGGACGCCGGCCACAAGGCCCGTCACTTTCGCGAGCGCCCTCTTCCCGCGCCCTTCCAGCGCCTGCCCACGCTGCACGAGCTGCCCGAGTTCGTCGAGCAGGCCGATGCCTACGCCCGCGCCCAGCGCGCGCAAGGCGCCATCGAGCGCGAGCGGCTGCAGCGCGAGGCCGATGCCAACGCCAAGGAATCCAGAAAGGTCGGCTTCGACACCGGCAAGCTGGTGCGCGAGCACGACCGCACCGAGGTGAAAGGGCCGCCGCGCGTGGACGGCGCGTCGGTGCTCAGCGGCTTCACCGGCATCGCTGCCGCCACAGGCACCGCGCCCGCGCCCGCGGCCCAGGTCGAGTCAATGCGCCGGATGGCCGAGGCCGGCGAGCGCGGCCTGCTCGCGCTGTACCGCGGCACCGCGCAGCACCAGGCCACGGTCGTCCCGCTCGCGGCCGAACGCCTTGCCGCGCTGCGCGCCCAGGTCACGTCGGTGCTCGAAGGCGACCGCGATTTCACCGGCATGGACCTCACCGCCGCCGACCTGTCCGGCATGGACCTGCGCGGCGCCTGCTTTCGCCGTGCGCTGCTCGAAAGCGCCGACCTGCGCGGCGCCCGCTGCGACAGCGCCGACTTCAGCGAAGCCGTGCTGGTGCGCGCCCAGCTCTCGGGCGCGAGCTTTCAGCGCGCGGTGCTGCGCGAAACCAACCTGGCGGGCATCGACTGCAAGCAGGCCGATTTCTCGCATGCCGACCTCGAAGGCGCCAAGCTGGAGAAAGTGACGCTCAAGGCCTGCAGCTTCGAAGGCGCGCGGCTGCACCAGCTGCACGTGCTCGACTCGCGCCTGCAAGGATGCGACTTCGGCTCGGCCGACATCGCCTATGTCGGCTTCCTGTCCGATGCTTCGCTGGAAGACTGCAGCTTTCGCGGCGCGCGGCTCTTCAAGGCCGCGTTTCTCTCGTGCCACGTCGCACGGCTGGACTTCACCGGCGCCACGCTCGAAGCCTGCGCGTTCACCCACACCGCCTGCGACGACGGCATGGTGTTCGCGCAGGCCCTGCTGCGCACCACCTGCTTCGCCGGCAACAGCAGCCTGCGCAACGCCAGCTTCGAGGGCGCGACGCTCGTGCAATGCAGCCTCAGGGAAATCTCGCTCGAAGGCGCGCGCCTGGCCCGCGCCACGCTGGACACCTGCGACTTTTCTTCCTGCAACCTGGGCGCCGCCGACCTCACCGACACGCTGGCGCCCGACAGCCTCTTCATTCGCGCCGACCTGAGCCGCGCGTCCCTGCGCGGCGCCAACCTCATGACCGCCAACTTCAACAAGGCCCTGCTGGCCGGCGCCGACCTGCGCGAGGCCAACCTGTTTCGCGCCGACATGTCGCAGATTCGCATCGACACCGTCACCGCCACCCAGGGCGCCTACATCGAGCAGGCCAAGACCGTGCCTGCCTTGCGCACCGCGCCCGGCCGATGAGCCCGCAGGAACTGGCCGGCCGCATTCGCAGCGGCGTGCGCATGGAGCACGAAGATTTCAGCGGCATGGTGCTCGCGGGCCTCGACCTGTCGGGCGGCATGTTCAGCGAATGCAGGTTCGCGCAGGCCGACATGGCCGGCTGCCGCCTCGACGATTCGATGTTCGAGCGCTGCGGCTTCGACGGCGCGACGCTGTCGGCGGCGCGGCTGGACGGCGTGTCTTTGCTGCGCTGCAGCCTGCGCGGCGTGAACGCCGAGGCAGGCCACTGGCCGCGCGCGGTGGTCGCCGAGTGCGACCTGCGCGACGCGCGCTGCGAAGGCGTCGAATTGGCCGAGACCGTGTTCTACGACTGCGAACTGCACGGCGCGCGCTTCGAGCGCGCCACGCTCACCAAGACCCTTTTCAACGCCAGCCGCATGGGCAACGCGAGCCTGCGCGACACCGCGCTGACCAGCGCCGTGTTCTTTCGTGCCGACCTGCGCGACGTCGGGTTCCAGGGCGCGCGCTTTCACAACGCCGTGTTCTCCGAGGCCGACCTGCGCGGCCAGTCGTTCGCGGGGCAGCACTTTGCGCTGTGCCAGTTCACGGACGCGCGCATGTCCGGCTGCGGGTTCGAAGATGCACGCCTCACGCAATGCAACTTCAAGGGCGCCGCGCTCGACGGCGCCCGCATGGCGCGCGTGCAGGCACCGCAATGCCTGTTCCCCGAAGCCGACCTGCGCGGCGCCGACTTCCGCGGCGCCATGCTCGACCAGTCGCTGTGGGTCGATGCCTGGCTGGACGCGGCCGACTTTTCGGGTGCCAGCCTGGTGCAGGGCGTGTTCCATCGCGCCCGCTGCGAGAACGCGCGCTTTGCGCGCTGCCAGCTCGCGTACGCCGACTTTTCCTATGCCGACCTGCGCGGCGCGGACTTCGAGAAGGCCGTGTGCCAGCGCACCCAGCTGCACCGGGCCACGCTGGCCGGGTCGCGCTGGAGCGACCGCATCGGCGTGCTCGACAACGACCCCGCGCTGCACCAGGCCGAGCAGGTCGCCTGGCAACGGCCCACGCGCGCCACCCGCCTCGACCGCGACATCGACGGCCGCATGCGCCACGACCACGGCCGCTTTACCCCCGACGCGAAGGACACCGCATGACGATGACCGCGAGAACGCCCCTGCCGCCCTTGCCTGCTGCCGCATTGACCAATATTGAGAGCGAGCTGGCCCCTTTGCTGCGCAAAACGTCCGCCGCGACGCGACAGGCCGAAGCGTCACCCGCATCGGTGCAAGGCATCACCATCGCCACGGTCGTGGCCAGCCATTCGGACGACAGCCACGACGTGCGCGTGTCCAGTGCAACAGGCGCACCCCATCCCCTGCCCTGCCGCCGCGCCGCGAGCTGCCTGCTGGTGCCCGCGCCCGGCGACACCGTCATGGTCGCCGGCGCGAGCGATGACGCGCTCTACCTGATCGCCGTCATCGCGCAAGCTGACCCCGGCCATGCGACCCTGGCCGTCGGCGGCGAACTCACGCTGCGCAGCACCGGCGCGCTGGCGCTGCAGTCGGACACCGCCGTGCACACCCGCGCGCCCGAATGGCAGCTGAACGCCGAACGCGCCCGGTGCAAGGTCGACACGCTCGACTACCAGGGTGCCGAGGTGCGCTTCAGCGTGCTGGTCTCGCGCTTTGTCGGGCGCGCCTGCGAGGTGGTGCTCGACCGGCTGCACCTGCTCACGCGCTCCAGCTTCCGCCTGACCGAGGAAGTCGAGCAGGTGCGCGCCGGCCAGATCGACATGCAGGCGTCGAGCACCCTGCGCCTGCACGCGAAGAACACGCTGGTGACCAGCAAGGAGCTGGTCAAGGTCGATGCCGAGCAGATCCACATGGGCTGACCGCCCCCGAACCACAAGGAGCCACCCGCCATGTTCGCCAACGCCCAGATGATGGGCATGGACCTCGCCTTTCCCGATGTCTGCAAGACCCCGCCGGCCGTCCCCATTCCCTACCCCAACTTCGCGCTGGGCCCCACGGCCATTCCCAATGCCTGGAACATTTTGTATGGCGGCACGCCCGCGCACAACCTGGCAACCACCACGCCCATCACCAACGGCGACAACGCGGGCGTGCTGATGGGCGTGGTGTCGCAGACGGTGATGGGGCCGTCGCGCCACATCACCGGCGCCTTCACCGTGCTGCTGAAGGGCTCGCCGTGCACGCGCATGACCAGCCTCACGGTGCAGAACCGCAGCAACATCGTGGGCATGCGCATCGTGCCGAGCCAGTTCAAGGTGCTGGTGCTTGCGCCTTGATGCGCGCGGGGCATTTCAAGGTCGCCACGCTCTTGAGCACGCACCCGGCGCTTTGCACCGTCAGGCCTCGCTGAACCAGGCCTCGGCCCAGCCTTGGCGCTTTACGGGCTGGAACTCGCTGAACGCGAAGCTCGCCAGTTGCTCGATGCTGAACGGGTCTTGCGCGAAGAAGTCTTGCAATGCCTCTAGCGAGGCTGCGCGCGCCAGCATGAAGCCGCCGGTGGCCGGCACCTTCGGCCCGGAGCACAGCAGCAAGCCGGCGTCGTAGCCCGTCTGCAGGTAGGCGCGGTGCGCGGGCACGGATTCCTGGACGCGGGCCAGGGGGACGAGGTAGTTGATTTCAACGATGAAGTGCTTCATGCGTCTTGCCAAGCAGCGGTCGTGCCAGGTAGCTGATGCGGGCCGCCTTCAGGGCGCGATCACGCCGGCGCGGTTCACCAGCAGCGTGCCCAAGTGAACAGGGCGTCGGGTGCTTCCCGCAGCGAAATCAAGGAGGAGCCGAAGGCGGGGGACGTTCGCGGAGGGAAGCACCCGGCGGCCTGTTCACCCGTCCCGGAACCGGCATTCAACATCGCTGGCAGAACGACAGCTCACCGAGCCAACGGCAACCGCATGTCGAACCGCGCCCCACCACCGCTCTCGTTCGCGGCCTCGATGCGCCCGCCATGCGCATGCACCACCGCCTGCGACAACGCCAGGCCCAGCCCGAGACCGGGCGTCTTCTCGTCCGAACGCGCCGTGGCGCCGCGGTAGAAACGCTCGAACAGGTGCGGCAGTTCGTCGCCGCGAATGCCCGGTCCGCGGTCCGCCACGCTGACCACCGCCTCGTTCGCTTGCGCATCCGCGCGCAGGCTCACGCGCACGGTGGTGCCGGCGGGTGAAAACTTCAACGCGTTGTCAAGCAGGTTGGCCAATGCCAGGCTCGCCGCGCCGCGCGCCACCCGCGCAGCCACCGGTGCTGCGGGTTCCAGCAACAGTTCCAACCGCCGTTCCCGCGCCATCGGCTCCAGCCTGCGCACGGCCTCCTCGGCCAGAACGTTGAGCGACACGGTTTCCACCGCGTCGCGCTCCTGGCCCGCGTCCAGCCGCGCGAGCACCAGCAGTTCTTCGACCAGCAGCGTGAGCGATTCCACCTCTTCGAGCGACGAGTGCAAGGTTTCCACATACGCCGTCGGCTCGCGCGGTCGCCGCAAGGCCAGCTCCAGTTCGGTGCGCAGGCGCGACAGCGGCGAGCGCAACTCGTGCGACGCGTCGGAGGTGAAGCGGCGCTGCGCCTCCATGCCGTGCTCGATGCGCGCCAGCATGGCGTTGAGCGTGTCGACCAGCCGGCCGATCTCGTCGTTCGTGCCCGGGTGCGGCAGCCGCTCGCCCAGGTTGGCGTCGCCGATGCGGTGGGCCTGCTGCACCACGTCGTCGATGGCGCCGAAGGCGCGGCGCGTGATCAACGCGCCCGCCGCGCCCAGCGCCAGCAGCAACGCGCCACCGAGGATGACGAACAGCACGCTGGCCATCGCCACCGTGCGGTTCACGTCGTCGAGCGAGCCGGCCACCTGCACGGCCAGCAACGGGGCCTGGCCTTTTTCGTTGTCCCTGCCCCGCACCGGCACCGACACCATGCGCGTCGGCTCCTCGCCGAAGCCGTTGAGCGTTTCGAACACGGTCTCGCCCGCGGCCAGCCGCTCGCGCAGCACGGGCGGTATGGGCAACTGCGCCTCGCCCAGGTTGGCGCTGCGCGCGAGCACGCGGCCTTCGGCGTCGACGATCTGCACCAGCCGGTCTAGCCGCACGAAAGACGGCGCGCCGGGGCCCGGCGGAGCCTCGTGCACGATCACCGTGTCGCCCTCGCCGGCCGACAGCAGCATGCCCATCTCGGTTTCGGCCAGCGCGAGCAGGGCCGCGTCCAGCTCGCGGTGCACGTTGCGCGCGAACACCAGGTACGAGGCGAAGGCGGCAATGGCCATCACCACCACGATCGCGCTCACATGGGCCAGCGCCAGCCGCTTGCGAAAACTAAGCATGGGCGCCCATGCTGCCAGTGCTTTCTTCGGCCACGGCCAGCCTGAAGCCGCGCCCGCGCACGGTGTGGATCAGCGGCACCGCCGGCGGCGCATCGACCTTGCGGCGCAGGTTGCCGATGTGCACGTCGATCAGGTTGTCGATGGCGATCAGGTCGTCCTTCCACACCTGCTCGGCCAGGCGCGAGCGGCTCACCACCTCGCCCACGTGGCGCAGCAGGATCTGCAGGATGGCGAACTCCTTGTGCGTCAGCTCCAGCACCATGCCGCCGCGCAGCACCCGCTGGCTCACCGGGTCCAGGCTCAGGTCGGCCAGCGACAGCACCACGGGCCGCGTGATTTCCGAGCGGCGCAGCAAGGCACGCACGCGCGCCAGCAGTTCGTCGAAGGCGAAGGGCTTGGTCAGGTAGTCGTCGGCGCCGGTGTTCAGGCCGGCCACGCGGTCGCTGAGCGCGTCGCGGGCGGTGAGCATCAGCACGGGGGTCTTGCAGCCGCGCTGGCGCAGGTCGCGGCACAGGGTGAGGCCGTCCTTGCCGGGCAGCATCCAGTCGAGCACGATGAGGTCGTAGGCGGTGACGAAGGCCTCCTCGTCGCCCTCCTCGGCCGTGTGCACCACGTCGACCACGAAGCCCTCTTCCTGCAGGCCGCGTGCGAGCAGCCGGGCGGCCTTGCGGTCGTCTTCGATCAGCAGAATTCTCATGGCGCGGATCATGCCGCGTCTTCCTGACTGCAGGCCGTTCTGCCCCGGCCCTCACGGCGAGCCCGGCCGAACGCGCCGATCCTGAAGAAATCTTCAGGAAATCTTGGGGACTTCTTCAGTCACGCCTTCATACGCTCCCCGGAAAGGAGACGGGAGCGAATCGAGGGCACGAAAAGGCATTTCGTGCACGGCGCGCCCGTCCCGCGACGGACGCATTGCGATGAAAAAGAAAACCCTCTACCAGGTGACCAACGCCCGCATCTTCTTCGGGGTGCTGGCCTGCGCCGCCCTGTGCGTGGACTCGTTCGACAACACGGCCCATGCCGCCACCGCGGTGGCCGCCGCCCCCGCGCCGATGCTGGTGCGCCAGGGCAACCGACTGAGCGTGCCGGCCGGCTCGCCGCTGCGCGACCGGCTGCTGGTGGCCACGGTGGGCCAGCAGACCTCGCCGCACGAGGTGAGCCTGCCCGCCACGGTGGAGGCCAACCCGGCGAACACGGTCAACATCCTGCCGCCGCTGACGGGCAAGCTGCTGGAGCTGAAAGTGCGCCTGGGCGACACGGTGAAGCGCGGCCAGGTGTTGGCCACCATGAGCTCGCCCGACCTGGCGCAGGCCGTGTCCGACGCGCAGAAAGCCCGCGACGCGCTCGACCTGGCGCAGCGCGCGCTGGTGCGCGCCCGCGGCGTGAACGAGGCCGGCTCCAACGCCGCGAAAGACGTGGAGGCGGCGCAGAGCAGCGTCGCGCAGCAGGGCGCTGAGCTGCGCCGCAGCGAGGCGCGGCTGCGCAGCCTGGGCGCGGACGGCACCGTAGGCAATGGCAGCAATGGTGGAAGCAACGCCCCGTCAGGCCAGGTGCTGAAGATCGTCGCCCCCATGGCCGGCACCGTCACCGCGCTCAACGCCGCAGCCGGCGCGAACCTGAACGACGCCAACGCCGCGCTCATGACGGTGTCGAACCTCGACGCGGTCTGGGTCACGGTGAACGTGCCCGAGAGCGTGGTGGGCTCGGTGGCGCCGGGGCAGAACGCGGTGGTCACGCTGGCGGCCTACCCGGGGCGCAGCTTCAGCGGCAAGGTGGGCTTCGTCAGCGCGGTGCTCGACGCCGACACGCGCCGCGCGCGCGCACGCATCGTCTTCGCCAACCCCGAGGGCCTGTTCAAGCCCAACATGTACGCCACCGCCGTGCTCGGCGTGCCGCAGGCCGCGCAGGCGCAGGTGCCGGCCTCGGCCCTGCTGATGAACAACGACAGCGTGAGCGTGTTCGTGGAGGCCGAGCCCTGGACCTTCGTGCGCCGCATGGTGGAGCTGGGCCGCGAAGACGGCGACAGCGTGCGCATCCGCAGCGGCCTGGCCGCGGGCGAGCGCGTGGTGGTGCGTGGTGGTGTGCTGCTGAATGATTAATCTCATCATCACCCAGTTCTTTCGCCGCAGGCACCTGGCCTGGGCGATGTCGATCGCGCTGGTGCTGTTCGGCGCCTGGTCGTGGACGCAGATGACGGTCGAGGCCTACCCCGACCTTGGCGACGTCACGGTGCAGGTCACCACGCAGGTCAACGGCCTGGCCGCCGAAGAAATCGAGCAGCAGATCACCACGCCGCTGGAGCGCGCGCTCAGCAACACGCCCGGGCTGGCCTCGATCCGCTCGAGCAGCACCTTCGGGCTGTCGCTGATCAACCTGAGTTTCAAGGACGGTACCGACGACTACTTCGCGCGCCAGCGCGTCACGGAGCGCATCGGACAGGTCACGCTGCCCTCGGGGGCGCAGCCCGGCCTGGGGCCGGTCGCGGGGCCGGCGGGCGAAATCTACCGCTACACGCTCGAATCGGACACAAAGAACCTGATGGAGCTGTCGGAGCTGCAACGCTGGAAGGTGATTCCCGCGCTCAAGCAGGTGGCGGGCGTGGTCGACATCAACAACTTCGGCGGCTTCACCAAGGAGTTTCAGCTGGAGCTGGACCCGGCGCGGCTGCAGACCTACGGGCTGGTGCTGAACGACGTGGTCACGGCCATCAACAACAACAGCGCCAACGCGGGCGGCGGGCGCATCGCGCGCGGCGACCAGAGCTACGTGGTGCGCGGCATCGGGCAGATCCACACGCTGGACGACCTGGGCACGGTGGTGGTGGCGCAGAACGGCGGCTCGCCGGTGCTGGTGCGCGACCTGGGGCGGCTGCAGTTCGGCCACCAGGAGCGCGGCGGCATCCTGGGCAAGGACACCAACCCCGACACCATCGAAGGCATCGTGCTGATGCTGAAATACGAGAACCCCTCGCGCGTACTCGAAGGCGTGCACAAGAAAATCGACGAGCTGCAGGCCGAGCTCGCGCCCATGGGCGTGAAGATCGTGCCCTACATCGACCGCGACGACCTGGTGAAGCTCACGGTCGACAAGGTGACGCACACGGTGCTCGAGGGCATGGCGCTGGTGTGCTTCGTGCTCATTCTTTTCCTGGGCAGCCCGCGCAGCGCGGTGGTGGCCGCGGTGGCCATTCCGATGTCGCTGGTCACGGTGTTCATCGTGATGCACTTCACGCGCATGCCGGCCAACCTGTTCTCGCTGGGCGCGATCGACTTCGGCATCATCGTGGACGGGGCCATCGTGGTGATGGAGGCCATTCTTCGCCGGCGCGAAGAAGAGCCGAACGCCACGCTCACCGAAGGCAACATCCTGGAGACGGTGAGCCATGTGTCGGGGCCGATCTTCTTCGCCACGCTGATCATCATCACGGCGTACTTTCCGCTCTTTGCCTTCGAGCGCGCGGAGGGCAAGCTGTTCAAGCCGATGGCGTTCACCGTGGGCTATGCGCTGGTGGGCGCCCTGCTCTGCGCGCTCACGCTCATTCCGAGCCTGGCCTACGTGGCGCTGCGCAAGCCGAGCAAGCCCTTCGTGAACAAGCCGCTGGAGTGGCTCACGCGCGCCTACCGCCGCGTGCTGACCAGGCTGCTCGACGTGCCCGCCATTGCCTACGGCCTGAGCGCGCTGGCGCTCGCCGCGGTGGTGGTGCTGGGCGCCACGGCGGGACGCGAATTCCTGCCCGACATCGACGAAGGCGCGCTGTGGCTGCAGGTGCAGCTTCCCTCGGGCCTGTCGCTGGACAAGGCCAGCGAGATGGCGACCGAAATGCGCCACGTGCTGCTCGAGTACCCCGAGGTGTCGTACGTGGTCACGCAACTGGGCCGCAACGACGACGGCACCGACCCCTGGACCCCTTCGCACATGGAAGTGCCCGTGGGCCTGAAGCCCTACAGCGAGTGGCCGGCGGGCGTGAACAAGGCGGCGTTCGTGCGCACGCTCACCGAGCGCTTCGCGAAGATGCCGGGCTTCGACGTGGGCATCAGCCAGCCGATCATCGACGGCGTGAACGACGCCGTGGGCGGCGCGCACAGCCCGCTGGTGCTGCGCATCTACGGCGACGACCTGAAGGAGAGCCGGCGCATCGGCAACCAGATCGTCGAGCTGCTGGGCACGGTGCGCGGCACGGCCTCGGCATCGCTCTTCCAGGAGCCGCCGATTCCGCAGGTGGTGATCGAGCTGAACCGCGAGGCGGCGGCGCGCTTCGGGGTGAACGCGAACGACGTGGCCAACCTGATCCAGACCGGCATCGGCGGTGCGCCGGTGATCACGGTGTACGCGGGCAACCGCACCTACAACGTGTCGGTGAAGATGCCCAAGAGCGCCAAGGGCAACACCGAGGCCATCGGCGCGCTGCTGCTCAACAGCTCCAGCGGCGCGAAGGTGCCGCTCTCGCAGGTGGCCGACATCCGGCTGCAGACCGGCGAAAGCACCATCTCGCACGAGATGAACGAGCGGCAGATCACCGTGCGGGTGGACAACCGCGACCGCGACCTGGCCTCCTACCTCGACGAGGCGCGAGAACGCATCGCCAAGGAAGTGAAGTTCGACCCCGCGAAATTCCGCCTGCAGTGGGCCGGCCAGTTCGAGAACCAGCAGCGCGCGCAGTCGCGCCTGGGCATTTCGCTGGCGATCGTGGTGAGCATCATGGCGGTGCTGCTGTTCTTCCAGTTCGGCAAGATCCGGCAGGTGGCGCTCATCCTGGGCGTGGTGCCGATGGCCACGCTGGGCGGGCTCATCGCGGTGCACGTGGCGGGCGAAACGCTGAACGTGGCCACGGCCGTGGGCTTCATCGCGCTGTTCGGCGTATCGATACAGAACGGGATCATCATGGTCGCGAACTTCCGCCGCGTGCGCGGCGAAGGGCTGGCGCTGCAGGAGTCGGTGCTCGAAGGCGCGGCCGAGCGGCTGCGCCCGGTGCTGATGACGGCCACCGTGGCCTCGGTCGGCATGCTGCCGGCCGCGCTGGCCACCGGCGTGGGCACCGACGTGCAGCGCGGGCTGGCGACGGTGGTGGTGGGCGGGCTGGTGGTGTCGACGCTGCTGACGCTGTTCATCCTGCCGACGCTGTATTTCGCGCTCGAACGCTTCTTCGAGCGCAAGGGCTGGGGTGCGCGCTCCCGGCGCGACCGGTGAGAACGCTGGAGACAACCACATGAAGAACACACGCCTTGCAACGCCCGCAGGCCTGCTGCTGGCGGCCACGGCCATGACCAGCATTGCGGCGCTGGGCGGCTGCGCGGTCGGGCCCGACTATGTACGCCCGCCGTTGAAGCTGCCCGCGAGCTACACGGCCACGCCTGCGCCCGCTTCGACAGACCCGGCGCAGGCCGAGGGCGTGCCCTTGTCCCGCCTGTCGCCGGAGCTCGACGTGTCCGCGCAATGGTGGCAAGCCTTTCGCTCGGAGCCGCTGAACGCGCTGGTCGTCCAAAGCCTGGCGGGCAACCCGAACATCGAGGCCGCCGACGCTGCCCTGCGCGTGGCACAGGAGAACGAGGCGGCCGACCGCGCCGCCTTCTGGCCCAGCGTGGGCGTGGGCTACTCGCCCACGCGGCAACGCGTGGCCGACGCCGTGGCCAGCCCGGTGGCGTCGAACGCCAACCTGTACACGCTGCACACCGCGCAGGTGACCGTGTCGTACGCGCCCGACGTGTTCGGCGGCACACGCCGGCAGGTGGAAAGCGCCCAGGCGCAGACCGAGCAGCAACGCTTCCAGTCGGTGGCCGCCAAGCTCTCGCTGAGCAGCAACGTGGTGGCCGCGGCCATCACCGAGGCCTCGCTGCGCGCGCAGCAGCGCGCCACGCAGGCCATCGTCGCGGACCAGAAAGAGGTGCTGCAGGCTTACCGCAAACAGCAACAGCTCGGGCAGGTGGCGCTGGCCGACGTCGACGCGCAAGAGGCCTCGCTGGCCGCCACCGAGGCCACGCTGCCACCGCTGGACAAGCAACTGGCCCAGCAGCGCAACCTGCTCGCCACGCTGGCCGGGCGCTACCCGAGCGAAGGCGTGGCCGCGCAGTTCGACCTCGATGCGTTGCAACTGCCCACCGAGCTGCCGCTGACGCTGCCCTCCACGCTGGTCGAGCACCGCCCCGACGTGCGTGCCGCCGAGGCGCAGCTGCAGGCCGCGAGCGCGGCCATCGGCGTGGCCGTGGCGGCCCGGCTGCCCAACGTGACGCTGGGCGTGAACTACGGCTCGTCGGCGTACACGCTGTCGCAGCTCTTCAAGTCGTCGTCGCTGTTCTGGACGCTGGCGGCCAGCGTGACGCAACCCGTGTTCGACGGCGGCGCGCTCAGGCACAAGGAGGCCGCCGCCCGCGCCGCCTTCGACCAGGCCGCCGCGCAGTACCGCGCCACCGTGCTCGGCGCCTTCCGGGACGTGGCCAACACGCTGGAGGCCATCGACGCCGACACGCGCACCCTGCAGGCCGCGCTGAAGGCCGAGCGCACCGCCTCGCAAAGCCTGGCGCGCACGCGTACGCAGGTGCGGCTTGGCGATGCCAGCGCGCTTTCGCTGCGCGTGGCGCAGCAGGCGCAACAGCAGGCGCAGCTCAACCTGGTGCAGGCGCGCGCGCTGCGGCTGACCGACGCGGCCGCCCTCTTCCAGGCGCTGGGCGGCGGCTGGTGGAACGCACCGCCCGCGCAGCTCGCCGATTCATCTTCCGCAAACACCACACAAAAGCCCGCACAGCCATGAACCTCATTCGCCACGAGATGGGCCCCCGCTTCAGCGAGATGGTGACCGTCGACCTGGGCAGCGCCCGCCTGCTGTACCTGTCGGGCCAGGTGGCGGAGAACCCGTCGCTCGACATCACCGGGCAGACGCGCGAGATCCTCCACCACATCGACGACATGCTCGCCACCCAGGGCGCCACCAAGCAGGACCTGGTGAGCGTGACCATCTACCTGCGCACCGTGGGCGACTACGCCGCCATGAACTCGGTGTGGGACGAGTGGGTGCCGCAGGGCCACACGCCCGCGCGCGCCACGGTGGGCGCGAAGCTGATCGACTCGGAATACCGCGTCGAGATCCAGGCCACCGCGGCCGTGGGGGTGAAGCCGTGACCACCGCCGGCCGTGCCGGGTTGCTGTGGGCATCGGCCCTGGCCGTGGCGCTGGGCGGTTGCACGGCGCTCGACGCGCATTCCAACGGCCGGCCCGCGGCCACCGATACCCGTACCAGTATCGACATTGGCTGGCATGCGGCGCAGGTGGTGCGCCTCGGCAATGCCGGCGAGCTGGCCGCCTTGGCCGACCAGGACTGCGGCGCCGACGGCGGGCCCTCGGCGCGCTACGCCCTCGTGCGCTACCGCGCGGGCGGCGTGCACTCGCGCTCGCTCGGCACAGGCCGGCTGCCCGAGGGCGGCGTGCTGCATGTGGGGGACACGGTGTATGTCAACGTGCTCGACTGCGGCGCGCCGCTGATGACGCCGGCGCAGCACGCCGACAAGGCGCGGCGCTGAACCCGGCCCGATTTAAATCGCGTTCAGGCCGCACCAGCGCGCGATGAACCAGGCGATGACGGTGGTCGTGTCCAGCATGTCGTCGATGGCCACCGACTCGTCGATGCCGTGGATCGACGTGCCCGCCGCGCCGTAGCACACGGCCGGCGTCTTTCCATAGAGGTTGAAGAATTTCGCGTCCGTCGTGCCGGTGAAGGCGACCATGTCGGGCCCGCGGTGGTGCAGGTCGGCGTGGCACTGCGAGAGCGTGCGAATGAGCGGCATCTGCGTGTCGAGCACGAAGCCGTCGGCGCGGAAGCCGCCCGTGTTCTCTATCGTCCAGTGGAAGGCCTGCTTGTTGGAGTGCGCCTCGAAGGCCTCGGCCAGCGCGGCGCGGATCATGGCGAGCGCGTCGTCGGCGGTCACGCCCGGGTAGTAGCTGACGCGGATCTGCGCCTCGCACTGCGTGGGCACCGAAGAAGCCCACTCCCCGCCCTGCAGCTTGCCGAGGTTGAAGTTGATCGGCTTCGCATGGTCCACGTAGCGCGCATGGCGGCAGCCCGCGTGGTTCCACTGGTCGGCCAGGCGGCGCAGGGCATCGAACATGTGCTGGGCGAAGTCGATGGCGCTGGAGCCTTCGGACGCATAGGCCGCGTGCACCGGCATGCCCTGCACCTGCAGCGTGAGCCACATGACGCCGAGCTGCGCGTCCATGATGCCGGGCGTGGGCTCGGGGATGATGGCCGCGTCGGCGCGGTAGCCGCGCACCAGGCAGCCGAGCGCGCCGTTGCCGGTGCATTCCTCTTCCACCACCGACTGCAGGAACACCGACGCCGCGGGCTCGAAACCCAGCTCGGCCAGCGTCTGCATGGCCAGGGTGTACGAGACGATGCCCGCCTTCATGTCCGCGCTGCCGCGGCCGTACACGCGCCCGTCGCGCACCACGGGCGAGAACGGCGGGTGGCTCCACAGCCGCTCGTCGCCGACCGGCACCACGTCGATGTGGCCGTTGAGGATCAGCGAGCGCCCCGTGGCCGCGCCGCGCGGCGTGTGGATGCCGACCACGTTGGGCCGACCGGCGTAGGACATCAACGAGGGCGAGTAGCCGGGGTGGGCGCGCAGGGCGGCATCGTCGATCTCGAACTCGTCGACCTGCAGCGCCATGCGCTCGAAGGTCTGCGCCATGTAGCGCTGGGCGTCGCCCTCCTGCCCGAGCAGCGAGGGAAAGGCCACCAGGTCGCACAGCATGCGCACGTGCGCGTCGCGCCGTTCGCGCACGGCGGCGGCCAGGGATGGGAGGTCGATGAGGGTTTCTGTGGAGGTCATGAGGCGGTCGTATGGAGGTCGTGTGGAACAGGTGAAGACGGCTCAGGCAAGGGCTTGGGCGGCGGGCGCGGTGGCGCTTGCCGAACGCCGGATCAGCAGCGCGATGCACACGCTCGACAAGGTGGCGATGCCCGCGTACGCCAGCGCCAGCGGCACCCAGTTGCCCGGAAAACGCTCGGCGAGCACCGTGCCCAGCAGCGGCGTCAGCCCGCCCGCGATGGCGCCGCAGCCCTGGTAGGCGATGGAAATGGCCGAGTAGCGCACCTCCGGCGGAAAGAACGAGGCCGAGAAGCCCGCGATGGCCGCGTAGAAGCAGCCGCCGAACAGCGTGGCAATGCACAGCCCGGCCAGGATGGCGCTTGGCGTGCCCACGTTCACCAGCGGGTAGAGCAGGAACGGCGTGACGATGGTGGCGCAGCTCATCGTGAGCACGAAGCGGCCCACGCCCACCTTGTCGGCAATCCACGCGCCGATGGGCTGGATGCACAGCTGCAGCACGGTCGACCAGAACAGGCAGTCGAGGATCACGGTGCGCGGCACCGAGAGGTAGTGCGTGGTGTAAGTGATCATGAAGACCACCAGGAAGTACACCGCCGCAATGCCGATGGCGTTGGCCCCGGCCACCAGCAGCAGCAGGCGCGGCATGCTGCGCACCACCTCCAGCGCCGGTGCGCGCTGCAGGCGCGCGCGGCTCGAAGCCTTGGCGAAGTCGGGCGTCTCGTCGACCCCGTGGCGAATGAGCATGCCCACGATCATCAGCAGCGCGCTGGCCAGGAACGGCAGGCGCCAGCCCCAGGCCATGAGCTGCGCGGTGTCCAGCGAGGACACCGCGCGGAACGCGAGGATCGACAGGATCATTCCGGCCGGGCTGCCCAGCTGCGCGAACGAGGCCGAGAAGGTCTTGCGCTTCGCGTCGCCGTGCTCGCCGGCCAGCAGCACCGCCCCGCCCCACTCGCCGCCCACCGCAATGCCCTGGAAGATGCGCAGCAGCACCAGCATCAGCGGCGCCACCAGGCCGATGCTCTCGTAGGTGGGCAGCAGGCCGATGGCGAAGGTGGAGCCGCCCATCATCAGCAGCGTGATGACCAGCCCGCGCTTGCGCCCGAGCCGGTCGCCGATGGAGCCGAAGATGACCGCGCCCACGGGCCGCGCGAAGAAGCCCACCGCGAACGTGCCCAGCGCGCTCAGCGTGGCCAGGAAGGGGTCGCCCTGCGGGAAGAACAGCGTGGCGAACACCAGTGAGGCGGCGGTCGCGAAGATGTAGAAGTCGTACCACTCGATGGCGGTGCCGACGAAGGCGCCGAGCGCGGCGCGCATCGGCTGGCGCCGGCCGCCGCCGGGGGTTTTGGGGGTGCGTTGCGTTGCGGTGTCCATGGTCTCGTCGTTCTTGGAGCTGTGAATGCCGCGGATGCTAGGTGGCATCAAGAATGCAGGCCAATGAGATATTTGGCGTTCGAGGATGCAGAATGCGCATCGTTCGGAGCGCACCCCGCCGTCCCCCATGCACCTTCCTCCCATGCACCTTCCCGACCTGCGAAAACTCGAACACGTGGTCGCGCTCGCCGAGACGCTGCACTTCGGCCGCGCCTGCGCCCGCGTGCACCTGAGCCAGCCGGCGCTGTCGCGCAGCCTGCAGTCGCTGGAAGAAACGCTGGGCGTGCAGCTGTTCGTGCGCGACGCGCGGCATGTGGAGGTCACGCCCTTCGGCGCGGTGGTGGTCGAGCGGGCGCGCCGCATCCTGTTCGAGGCGGCGCAGATGCGCAACGAGCTGCAGCTGCTCGCCACGGGCGGCTACGGCAGCGTGGCCTTCGGGCTGGGCGCCACGCCCGCCGTGCTGCTGGCGGCGCAGATGCTCACGGCCACCAGCGGGCTGCCGCAGGGCAGCTACGTGGCGGTGAAGCGCGGCGCCAGCGACACGCTGCTGCAGATGCTGTACGACGACGAGATCGACATCTTCTGCGCCGACATCGCCCCGCTCGATGCGCTGGAAGACCGCAGCCGGCTCCACATCGAGCCGCTGCCGCAGTGGCCCGTGGCGCTGTTCTGCCGCAAGGGCCATCCCTTGCTGACGGGGCGGCCCGTGTCGCGCGCCGAACTGGCGACGTTCCAGTTCGCGAGCACCCGGCTGTCGACCTTCGCGCTGGCGTCGATGCAGCGCGAACTGGGCACGCACGAGGGCTTCGCGCGCCGGCTGGTGATGGAGAGCGACAGCTTCGACGACCTGGTGCCGGCCACCGAAGCCAGCGACGTGGTGCTGGTGGCGAGCCGCCCGGTGGTCGAGAACACACCGCGCGCGCACGGCCTGAAGGAGATCCCGCTCGCGCCGCCCTTCGCCGGCACGGGCCGCTTCGGCATCGTGCGGCTGGCCGGCAAGCGGTTGCCGCCGTTGGCCGATGTGCTGGTGGAGATGGTGCGGCGCAATTTCGAGGCGCACGCCGAACGTTGTGCGGCGCCTGCTACGCCTTCCCGGTCGCCGAAGTCGCCAAGGTCGCCCCGGCTTCGGAAAGCCGGGCCCAGGGCCTAGAGCGAACGCATCTCCGTCGGCTCGCCCCTGTCGAGCCAGCCCTCGAACTCATCGGACAGCCGCTGCGCCTCGCGCGTGGCCTTGCCCCAGGCCGCGATGCGCGCCTGCGCGTCGTTGGCGAAATGAATGAAGTCCTTGCGGTCGGGCAGCTTGCCGTTGGGCAGCGAGCGCACCCACTCCGGGTCGGGCGCGATCACCACCATGCGGTCGAGGAAGCCCGTCGCCTTGTGGCGCCAGCGCAGGCCCTTGTCCAGCCAGCCCGGCACCACCGCCTGCTGGAAGTGCGGGTACAGCACGATGCCTTCGTCGGCAGCATTTCCGGCAGCGTTCCCGGCACCGTCAGCGGCGTCGTCATGGACAGTCCGGTAGTCCAGGTGCAGGTGGTAGTCGGTGATGCCGCCGTCCCAGTAGGCGCCGCGCGGCGCGCCCGGAATGTCGTGCACCGCCGCCAGCAGGAACGGAATGGAGCACGACGCCTGCAGCACCATGTTGAAGTTGGCCTCGCTCAGCGCGTGCTGGCGCGTGCGGAAGTCGCGCGTGCCGAAGGGCAAGGCCGCGCCGGGCGTGGAGAACACGCAGCGCTCCAGCCACGCGCCCAGGCTCTTGCGGTGCAGGCTGTTGGTGGCAAAGGCGCCCAGGTAGCCCACCGGCGTGCGCGCCCTGCCCTCGCGCCCGAGGATGTGGCGCCCGCGCGAGGTCACCACATGCAGGCGGTAGCGTGGGTGGTTCAGCACCTCGGCGATTCGCCCGCCGTAGAAGGTCTCCAGGCTCAGCGCGAACTGCTCGCTGAGCTGGCGCGGGCTCAGCCGCTTCTGGCCCGGCGGCACTTCGAACTGCTGGTGCACGTAGTCGTGCTCGAAGCGCTCGAACGCCGCTTCGGTGTTCGACAAGCAAGCCGTCGACAGCCGCCACGCGCCGATGGAGGCGCCCACCAGGTGCACCTGCTGTGTCGACTGCGGCAGCCAGCGCCCGAAGATGAAGCGGTCGAGCGGCCCGAGGATCAGGCCTTTCGGGCCGCCGGCCGCGCCGGGGATGGTGCGCACGTCCTGCGGGCGCAGGCCGTGCTGTTCGATGTGCTTGCGGGCCGCGGGGCCGGCGTAGATGCGCAGGGCTTTCATGCCGGGCCCGTTTCGCGTACCTGTGTCGTATGGCGCTGTGGCGCCGCGACTCTGGCGGCAACGAGAAACTCGGTTCGGGCATCCGCCGAGAGCAGCAGTTCCTTGAGCGATGGCCTCGTCGCTGCCTGCAAGCGACGCCAGTCCGAAGCCTTCACGAGGATGGCCACGGTATCGCCTCCCCTGCCAAGCACCTGCGGCCCATCGGTCAGGCAGGCATCAAGCATTTCGTCGAAACGCACCTTGGCATCGCGCACAGGCCAGGTTGTCATTGCGGCCGCTCCATCGGACTGTTTCTCGGACTGTTCAGCGACCGGCGCTGGTTCGCAGCATCGAACTTCGACACCGCGACCTGCCGCCTACTTGCGCAAGCCCTGCAGCTTCGCAAACGCACTCGCCATCTGCCCCGCGGGCTGCGGCGAGCTGTCTCGGCGGCCTTGCTGCTGCTGGCCACGGCCCGCTCCTTCGAAGCGGTTGTCGCGCGGGCCGTCGCGCCTTGCGGGCGCTGCGTCGAGCTTCATCGACAGGCCGATGCGCTTGCGCGCCACGTCCACTTCCATCACCTTGACCTTGACGATGTCGCCGGTCTTCACCACTTCGCGCGCGTCGTTGACGAACTTGTGGCTCAGCTGGCTCACGTGCACCAGGCCGTCCTGGTGCACGCCGAGGTCGATGAAGGCGCCGAACTGGGCCACGTTGCTCACGGTGCCCTCGAGGATCATGCCCTCGACCAGGTCCTTGATGTCGTCCACGCCGTCGTTGAAGCGCGCCACCTTGAAGTCGGGGCGCGGGTCGCGGCCGGGCTTCTCGAGCTCGCCCAGGATGTCCTTGACGGTGATGACGCCGAATTTCTCGTTGGCGAACAGCTCGGGCTTCAGCGTCTTGAGCATGTCGGCGCGGCCCATCAGCTCGGCGATGGGCTTGCCGGTCTTCACGATGATCTGCTCGACCAGCGGATAGGTCTCGGGGTGCACGCCGGTGATGTCCAGCGGGTCGGCGCCGCCGCGGATGCGCAGGAAGCCCGCGCTCTGCTCGAAAGCCTTGGGGCCGAAGCCGCTCACGTCCAGCAGTTGCTTGCGGGTGGAAAACGCGCCGTTGGCCTCGCGCCAGCGCACCACGGCCTTGGCCACGCTGCCCGACAGGCCCGACACGCGGCTCAGCAGCGGCACGCTGGCCGTGTTCAGGTCCACGCCCACGGAGTTCACGCAGTCTTCGACCACGGCCTGCAGGGTGCGCGCGAGCTCGCTCTGGTTCACGTCGTGCTGGTACTGGCCCACGCCGATGCTCTTGGGGTCGATCTTCACGAGTTCGGCCAGCGGGTCTTGCAGGCGGCGCGCAATGGAGGCGGCGCCGCGCAGGCTCACGTCGACGTCGGGCATTTCCTGCGAGGCGAATTCGCTGGCGGAGTAGACAGAAGCGCCGGCTTCGCTCACCACCACCTTATCGACCTTCATTTCCGGCGCGCCGGCCTGCTCGGCCATCTTGGCCAGCAGCTTGATGAGGTCGGCGGCCAGCTTGTCGGTCTCGCGGCTGGCAGTGCCGTTGCCGATGGCGATCAGGTTCACGCCGTGCTTGGCGCACAGCTTGCCCAGCGTGTGCAGCGAGCCTTCCCAGTCCTTGCGCGGCTCGTGCGGGAACACGGTGGCGGTCTCGACCAGCTTGCCGGTGGAATCGACCACGGCCACCTTCACACCGGTGCGAATGCCGGGGTCCAGCCCCATCACCACGCGCGGGCCGGCGGGCGCGGCCAGCAGCAGGTCGCGCAGGTTGTCGGCAAACACCTTGATGGCGACCTTCTCGGCTTCTTCGCGCAGCCGGGTGAACAGGTCGCGCTCGGTGGAAAGCGCGAGTTTCACGCGCCAGGTCCAGGCCACGCACTTGCGCAGCAGGTCGTCGGCCGGGCGAGCGGCGTGGCTCCAGCCCAGGTGCAGCGCGATGCGGCCTTCGGCGATGCTGGGCTTGCCCGGCTCGGGCTCCACCGGCAGCACCAGCTTGGCGTCGAGGATGTCGAGCGCGCGGCCGCGGAACACGGCCAGCGCGCGGTGCGAGGGCACGCGGCCGATGGGCTCGTCGTATTCGAAGTAGTCGCGAAACTTGGCGATGTCGGCGTTGTTCTCGTCCTTGCCAGCCATGAGGCTGGACTTGAGCAGGCCTTCGTTCCAGAGCCATTCGCGCAGGCCCTGCACCAGCGCGGCGTCTTCGGCCCAGCGCTCGGAAAGAATGTCGCGCACGCCGTCCAGCACCAGCTGCACGGTCGAGAAATCGGGGCCCGGCTTGCCGTCGTCCAGCGTGGTGGCGGGCTGCAGGAAGGCCTTGGCTTCCACGGCGGGGTCGAGCGAGGGGGCGGCCAGCAGCTTGTCGGCCAGCGGCTCGATGCCGAATTCGCGGGCAATCTGGCCCTTGGTGCGGCGCTTTTGCTTGAACGGCAGGTACAGGTCTTCGAGCTCCTGCTTGGTCGGGGCGAATTCGATGGCCGCGCGCAGTTCGGGGGTGAGCTTGCCCTGCTCGTCGATGGCTTTCAGCACCGCGCCGCGGCGGTCTTCGAGTTCGCGCAGGTACGAAAGGCGGGCTTCCAGCTCGCGCAGCTGGATGTCGTCCAGGCCGTCGGTCACTTCCTTGCGGTAGCGGGCGATGAATGGAACCGTGGCGCCTCCGTCGAGCAGTTCGACGGCGGCCTTCACCTGATGCTCGCCGACCTTGATTTCGGCGGCGAGCTGGCGAATGATTTTCTGCATGCTTGAGCGCGTCCCTGGCAAAGCGCGGGAGTTTGCCATAGGCGCGCACGGCCTCCCGCCGGGCGGCCCGGCCGGCGTGTTACAGCATGCTTTCGGCTTCGGGCCGCACGCTGTCCTTGCCGTGCGGCTCGGGTGCCGCGGCCTCGCAGGGCACCACCAGCCGCACGCACAGGCCGTGCGGCGTGGCGGCCCGCAGGCTTGCAACGCTCAGCTCGCCGCCGATGGCTTCGGCGCGGGCGCGCATGCTGCGCAGGCCCTTGCCCAGGCTGGCCTGCAGGCCACGCGGGTCGGTGCCGCTTTCGAGCCCCGTGCCGTTGTCGCGCACTTCGAGCACCAGCGCCTGCCCCCGGCCCCGCGCACCCAGGCCCACGCCGATGCGCAGCTCGACCCGGCTCGCCCGCGAATGCCGCAGCGCGTTGGACATGGCCTCCTGCGCCACCCGGCACACCTGCGTGGCGGTGTCCGCCGGCACGGTGTAGTCCAGCGCCTCGGGCGCGATGTTCCATTCAAGGGCGATGCCCATGCGGTCGAACGCCGGGCGCAGCCGGTAGCGCAGGTGCCCCAGCCGCTCGAAGACGGTGGCGCTGCTCTGGTCGTCCAGGTCGTCGACGGTCATCTGCAGCTCCAGCAGGCAGGCCTGCAGCGCCATCGACAGGCCGTCGGAGCGCGCCGCCTTCGGGTCCTGGCTGGCCAGCAGGGCCACCAGCCGGGAACCGACGCCGTCGTGCAGGTCGTTGGCGATGCGGCGGCGCTCGGCCATCACCGCCTGCGTCTGGCGCCCCTGGGCAACACGGCGCAGCGAGAAGTAACCGATGCCCACGATGGTGCCCAGCACCACCAGGTTGAGCGCCTGCAGCGTCCAGAACGCGAGCGGCAGCTCGGCCGGCAGCAGGCTCTCGGCGCCCCCGGCGCGCAGCACCTGCGCCGCCACCGGCGTCAGGTGGAGCGCGCCGGCCAGCGCGGCCCACATCGCCAGGCGCCGCGGCGAGGCGCGGTGCCGCAGCCAGATCAGCAACGCGGCCCAGGCTCCGATCGACAGCCACACGTACTGGTCTTCCAGAAAGTGCGGTGAGTGAAGGACCTGCTGCGCGAACATCCGATGCCCTACAAAAGCCCGCGGTGAGAGGCGAAGCTCACTGCCTGGGCCCGGGTGTGGGCGTGCAGCTTGCGGTAGATGTTCTTCACGTGCGCGTTAACCGTCTGGGCACTGATGGTGAGCTGCAGGGCGATCTCTTCGGTGACGTACCCCGTGGCTACAAGTCGCAACACTTCGCGCTCCCGTGCCGATAACGTCGCCTTGCTGTCCGGCGGGCGCACCGGGTTCACGTTGGAGCGCTTGTGGTCCAGGTGCACGAGCAGCCGGCGCGCCAGCCGCGGCGTGATGGCGGCCCCGCCGTTCACCACCTGCAGCACGGCCTGGGCGTAGCTCTGGAACCAGGCGTTCTTCACCAGGTAGCCGGAGGCGCCGAGCTCGAAGGCGTGCAGCACCTGGGGTTCGTCCTCGAGCGCGGAAATGACGATGATCTCGGCCGCGCTGCGGTGGCGCTTGGCCTCCTCGATCAGCTCGAAACCGCTGCCGTCCCCGAGGCGGATGTCCACCATGAGCACGTCGAACTCGTGCTGCAGCAGCAGCCTGCGCCCTTCGCGCAAGGTGCCGGCCTGCCCTTCGAGCTGGATGCGCAGGTCGCCCAGCAATTCCTGGGCGATGACGCGTCGCACGAACGGGTCGTCGTCCACCAGCAGGACGCGCACCGGCTTGGTTTGCTGGCCGGTCAGAAAGTCCGGCCAAGGCAGCGTGTCGGCGGACGGTGAGAGCAACCCACCGAATTGGCCTGGGGCGGCATATTTCCTACCCCCGGTACCGACGTCTGTCAACGAAATGTCGAGTTCGCTTTCCATTCCAACCCCTTTGTGACAACTAGCACACCGTGTTCGTGACCAAAAGTTAATTCATTTCTACTCAAATTTTGAGATTCAGCTTATTTGATTACTTTGGTTGCATCTTGTTGCGAATCGCGGTTTGTGTCCATCGAAAGTTGTAGTTTTTACTCCTGGCTCCGCATGTGGAAGCGGTTTCTTGTGACGGTCCGCAACCGCTTCGACCTCACCTTTCGCCATAGCCTCGCATTACCCAGCCTGGGGCATTTTTCATTCCCTGCCCGACGCAGAAACTGCACCTCGGTCGTCACGGAAGCATTCTTTTTCTGTGCCACTGACCGTCAGCTGATGACCGGATGGTCCGGTCGTCAGGTTTGTTCACACATCTATAGAGGCAGCATCATGAAGAAGACTCTCATCGCCATCGCAGTGGTCCTGGTCGGCAGCGTTGCTTCGGCAACGGGCAGCTCGGCCCTTGCGGCCACCTCCACGTCGACCGGTTCTTCGAGCGCAGCCGGCTCCAGCGCCGCCAGCTCCGGCACCGGCAGCGCCCTGAGCTACAACGCGGCCAATTCGAGTTCGTCGGCCAACGCCAGCGCTTCGGGCGGGGCCATCGCTTTCCCGGGCTTCGCTACCGGCGCAGCTGCAACGAACGGCTCGGCCACCAGCACCGGCCGCGTGACCAGCATGGCGCTCACCACCGGCAACGGCGCAGCCGCAGGCGCAGCCAATGCCTCGGCCAACGCCGCTTCGGCCGGCAGCGCCAACTACTCGGCTGGCGGCGCGACGCATGTGAACGGCGCGGTCGCCGGCACGGCTTCATCGGCCACCAACAACACGGCCGCCACGGCAGCCGGCCCTGGCGGCGGCCTGGCCGTGGTGACCCGCACCTCGACCACCACCTCGGGCTACAACGCCTCGTCGGGCGCCATCAACGGCCCGATCAACGGCACCAGCACCTCGGCAATGGCAGGCTCCAACGGCGGCTCCTTCGGCGTGAGCAACTTCGCGTTCGGCAATGCCGGCGGCTTCAGCAACGGTGGCGGCACCAGCGGCACGGCCGGCGCCAGCGCCAGCGCATCGGCTCCCTGAGATCCGAAAGAGTTTCAGGCAACGGTTGCTGTTCTCATGGGGAGGGGCGCCGCCCCTCCCCGGTCATCCAAGGAGACGAAAAAATGAAGAAGCTGATTTTTTGCGTACTGCTGACCGCTTGCGCCGCGGCCACGGCCCAGACCACCAACAACGGCGGCTCGAGCAACGGCTCGACCAGCTCGGCGACCACGTCGGCGCAGGGCAACACCCAGGCCGTGACCTTCTCCAGCCCGGCCAGCGTGACGTCTTCGTCCACGATGACCAGCAACCAGAACGTCAACAACACCGGTGCCACCAGCCAGACGGTGGACTACCAGGGCAGCTACACGATCAAGAACGTGCCGTCGGTCAACGGCCCCAATCTCACCACCAGCAACGACACCTGCATGGGCAGCACCAGCGCGAGCGCCAACGGCCCGGGCGTCGGCCTGAGCTTCGGCACCACCTGGACGGACGAGCACTGCAAGCGCCTGAAGATGAGCCGCGAGCTCTGGAACAAGGGCATGAAGGCCGCGTCGCTGGCCATGGACTGCATGGACCCCGCCGCGCAAGCCGCGCTGGAGCTCACCGGCACCAAGTGCCCGCAATCGATGTCCGCGGATGAACGCGTGAGCGCCTATGGGCCGCAGCTTTCCGCATCGGCGCCGCGTCCGGTGGCCGTGGCGCCTGTCGCACCGGTCGCGCCCGTCGCACCGATACCGGCCGCTCCGGTTGCACCCGCGGCTCCCGTGGCCACGGCGCCAACGCCCGCGCCCGCGCCCTCCCCTGCAGCTCAGGCGCAGGCACAGCCTCAACCCACACCTGCACCCGCTGCAGCGCCACAGCCCGTGGCCGCCATCGCGCCTGCTGAACCGGTTGCCATGCCCGCACCCACCACGGCCCCCGCGACGGCACCGCTGCCCGCGCCACCCGCGCCCATCGCCGAGAAGGCGCCCGCCGCCGTCGCCCAGGCTGCGCCTGTCGCGCGGCAAGAGCCCGCCACCGTGTTCCCCGAGGTGCGGATGACGCCGGTCGCCAGCGCCACGGTGACCGCCATCGATCCGACCGACGTGGCCGCCATCCGCGCCGCGCGGATGATGGGCGAATCGGTGGTCGGCGACGTGGCCGTGGCACCGCGCTCGACGGACTACCCGCAGTGAACGGCAGGAGTCCGAAATGACAAGGACACTGCTTTTCTGGACGGCGACCGCTTGCCTGGCGTGCATGGCAACGGTCGCGGCGGCCGCACCGCCGCCCCTCAACGTGGTGCGCATCGAGCGCATGCCCATGGGCAGCGGCCTGCAGAACGCCCGGGGTACCGACAACGCCGAGCCGGTCGGCGACCTGGGCGTGTGGCACGTGCCGCAGTACATGCCGGGCTACCCGACCTCGGCCACGATCTGGCCGCGGGTGGTGATCATCCAGTGCGTTTCCGACCTGTGCCCGGGCTACGAGGTGACACCGGAGCTGGGCCGGGGTGAGTACCTGTTCTTCCTGCCGGCCGGAAGGTAGGCAGTCAGGCAAGCAGGTAGGAAGACACCCCGCTCACCGACCGCGCGCGCCACCCGGCGCGCGCATTGCCGTACCCTTCGCGCATGAACTCCCTTGTGCGCTCCCTTGCGCGCTCCTTCGGCGGTCTCCTGCGCGCGGTGCTGCGCGCCATTGCCACCGTCATCGTCGTGCCGCTGCTGCTCTTCGAGGAATGGGGCTGGGAGCCGCTGGCCGCCCTCGTCGCGCGGCTGTCGCGCCTGCCCT
This sequence comes from Variovorax sp. J22G73, assembly GCF_030317035.1. Lineage (GTDB taxonomy): Bacteria > Pseudomonadota > Gammaproteobacteria > Burkholderiales > Burkholderiaceae_C > Variovorax. Next base: position 54,202 of record NZ_JASZYK010000002.1, on the reverse strand, counting down.
TCTGGGCCGCGCTCGAAGACCGGCTGCGCCGCCTGCCGCCCTGGGGCGCGCTGCTGGCGTTCTTCGTGCCGGTGCTGGTCTTGCTGCCGGTGAAGGTGCTGGCGCTTTTTCTCTTCAGCAACGGGCATGCCGCCACCGCGCTGACGGTGCTGGTGCTGGCCAAGCTGGTCGGCACGGCGCTGGTCGCGCGGATCTTCCAGCTGGTCGAAGGGCCGCTGATGCGCATTCCCTGGTTCGCGCGCTGGTATCCGCGCTGGAAGGCGTGGAAAGACCAGGTGCTCGCGCTGGTGCGCCAGAGCCGGCCGTGGCGCACGGTGAAGGCCATCAACCGGCGCATCTCGCGCGGCTGGCGGCGGTTGCGGGAAAGTTGAGCGGCTTATTTTTACCCGGGTATATTGCGAATTTAATTTCGCCCGGGTAATATTGACCACATGAACCTCTCCCCCGACACCCGGCGCGCGTTGACGCGCCAGTACAAGGAAAACGCACGGCCCGCCGGCGTGTTCGTCGTGCGCAACCTGAGCAACGGCCGCGTCTATGTGTCCGGCAGCCTGGACGTGGAAGGCGCCATGAACCGGGCGCGCTTCGAGCTCAACCTGCGCTCGCACCGCAATAAGGCGCTGCAGCAAGACTGGCTCGCGCACGGCGCGGCGCACTTCGCGTTCGAAACCATCGACCGCGTGAAGGAGCGCCCGGACGACCTCGCGTTCGACCGCGCCGACGAACTCCAGAAGCTGCTCACGCTGTGGCAGGAAGAACTGCAATGCTTCGGCAGCCAGGGCTACAACACGCCATGAGCAGCATGAACACGGCGACCACGGCGAACACAGCCACCGCGCTCGACTTCTGCCTCGCCCTGGGCCGCGCCCACGCCAGCCTGGGCCTGCGGCTCGGCGACGACCTGGGCGCTTTCCACGGGCTCGACTTCGGCGACTTCATCCTGCTGAGCGTGCTGCTGCGCGCCGAGGGCGCCGGCATGCCGCTGGTGGCGCTGGCACGCACCCTGGGCCTGCCGATGTCCGCGCTCATGCGCCGGATGGTGCTGCTCGAGAAAACCGGCCTGGCCGAGCGCGTGCCGGGCCCTGCCGCCGACCCGCGCCGCCACGCGGCCCTGCGCCCCGGGGGCCGGCAACTGGCGCAGACCGCGCTCCTCACCGTCGAGGCGCATTGCAAGGCCTTCGTGCAGCCGGTCGCGCACGGGCGCCTGCAGTCGGCCCACGAAGTTCTCGCGACCCTCATCGGCGACAACGAACTGCACGCCTGAGCGCCACAGCAGGTAGATTACGCACCTGCTTTTTCGCCCGAACACCGGGAGACAAATACCCGCATGTCACCAGACAACCCCCTCACGCCGCCGGCCGCCCCTACTCCCCTGACCACGCTGACCGTCTTCTTCGGCTTCCAGCGCGTCGCCCAGGGCAGCAAGGCCGAAGTGATCGAGCAACTGCGCCGCCGCGACGACCCCGGCCCCTACCTCGCGTTCGACGACCAGACCGGCGAGCAACTCGACCTCGACCCGCGCGAACTGCACGCACGGCCAGCGCCGAACATCGCGACAACGCCGGCCCACGGCGCGGCACTCGCCCACCGCGACGACGCCCCGCGCGGCGTCGGCCGGCCCAAGCTGGGCGTGGTCGCGCGCGAAGTCACGCTGCTGCCGCGCCACTGGGACTGGCTGGGCCGCCAGCCCGGCGGTGCATCGGTCGCCTTGCGCAAGCTGGTCGACGACGCGCGCCACGTGCACGCCGACCGCGACACCGTGCGCGCCGCGCGCGAGGCCACCTACCGCTTCATGACCGCCATCGCGGGCAACCTGCCCGGCTTCGAGGAAGCCACCCGCGCGCTGTTCGCAGGCGAAGCGCCGCGCTTTCGGACCCTGATCGAACCCTGGCCCGCCGACCTGCGCGCGCACCTGCAAAAACTCTCGGCCGCCGGCTGGAACACCCCTCAATGAGAACAACACCCGAAACCACCGGCGGCAGCAGTGCCGCCGGCCAGAGCGGCCTGCAAGGCGTGCCCGTGGCGCCCGTCAATTCACCGCGCCCGCTGTGGAAAGTCTTTCTTTTCTTCCTGGCGCCGATGCTGCTCAGCAACATCCTGCAGTCGCTGTCGGGCACGCTGAACAACATCTACGTGGGCCAGATGCTGGGCGTGCGCGCGCTGGCGGCGGTGTCCAGCTTTTTTCCAGTGATGTTCTTCTTCATCGCCTTCGTCATCGGGCTGGGCGCGGGCGCGTCGGTGCTCATCGGCCAGGCCTGGGGCGCGCGCGATGTCGCCAAGGTCAAGGCCGTGGCCGGCACCACGCTGTCGGTGGGCATCCTCATGGGCCTGCTGATCGCCGTGTTCGGCGGCATCTTCACCACGCCCATGCTGGCCTCGCTGGGCACGCCGCCCGACGTGCTGGCCGACTCCACGCGCTACGCCCGCATCATGCTCATCGCGATGCCGGGGCTGTTCGTGTTCCTGATGTCCACGGCCATGCTGCGCGGCGTGGGCGACACCATCACGCCGCTGTTCACGCTGGTCATTTCCACGCTCGTGGGGCTGGTGGTCACGCCCGCGCTCATTCGCGGCTGGGGCGGCCTGCCGCAACTGGGCGTGGCCAGCGGTGCCTGGGCCACCGTGCTCGCCTTTGTGCTGGCCACGCTGTGGCTGGGCTTCAGGCTGCGCCAGCGCAAGAGCCCGCTGGCGCCCGACGCCGAGTTCTTCCGCAACCTGCGCATCCAGCCGCACCTGCTGAAGGCGGTGTTGAAGATCGGCGTGCCCACGGGCGTGCAGATGATCGTGGTGGCGCTGGCCGAAGTGGTGCTGCTGTCGATGGTCAACAGCTACGGCTCCAACGCCACGGCCGCCTACGGCGCGGTGAACCAGGTGGTGGCGTACGTGCAGTTCCCGGCCATCTCGATCGCGATCACCACGTCGATTTTGGGTGCGCAGGCCATCGGTGCCGGGCGCGCCGACCGGCTGGGCGCCATCGCCAAGACCGCGTTGCTGATGAACCTGGTGCTCACCGGCGGGCTGGTGCTGCTGGGCTACCTGTTCTCGCGCCACCTGATGGGCTTCTTCATCACCAGCGCGCCGGTCATCGAAATCGCGCAGACGCTGCTGCACATCATGCTGTGGAGCCTGGTCTTGTTCGGCATGGCGTCGGCCCTGTCGGGGATCATGCGGGCCAGCGGCTCGGTGCTGGTGCCCACGCTGATCTCCATCGTCTGCATCCTGGGGGTGGAGGTGCCGGTGGCGTATGTGATGAGCCATCGCCTGGGGCTGGACGGCATCTGGATCGCCTACCCCGCCACCTTCGGCGCGATGCTGCTGCTGCAGACCGGCTACTACCAGCTGGTGTGGCGCAAGAAGGCGATCCACCGCCTGGTGTAGCCCCCGCAAGTTCAGGCCCCGTCGAAGGCCTTCTTCACCTCGGCGATGTCGAGCTTGACCATCTTCATCATCGCCTGCATCGCGCGGGCGGCCTTCGCCGGGTCCTTGTCCTGGAACATGCGGATCACCGGCGTGGGCGCGACCTGCCACGACACGCCGAAGCGGTCGGTGAGCCAGCCGCACTGCACCGGCTTGCCGCCGCCCTCGAGCAGCTTGCTCCAGTAGTTGTCGACCTCGGCCTGCGTCTCGCACCTAACGTACATCGAGATGGCCGGGTTGAACTTGTACTCGGGCCCGCCGTTGAGCACCATGAACTCCTGCCCGTCGAGCTCGAAAGTGGCAGTGAGCAGCTGGCCCTTCTTGGCGGGGTTGACGTCGCCCCAGAGCAGCGTGTCGGTCACGCGTGAATTGGGGAATATGGCGCTGTAGAACTTCAGCGCATCCTCGCCGTTGCCGTCGAACCAGAGGCAGGGAACGATCTTCTGCATGGGGTCTCCTTTTGCGTTGATGATGAACCGGAGAGTTCAGTATCAAGGTCTCTAGAGGGGCGTGTCAACCTGTGCGAACCCCGTCAGCAGGAAGTTGTCATGCGCTGCGAACCGCCGGCAGCACCACGCGAAACCCCACGCCCCGCCCCGGCGCGAGCCCCTCGGTGACCGCCACCTGCCCGCCCATGCGGTGCACCGCCTGCATGACGATCGCCAGCCCCAGCCCCGAGCCGCTGGCCTGCTGCGCGGCACCGTCCGCGCCGCGATAGAAGCGCTCGAACACCCGCCCCTGCTCCGCCGCGGGAATGCCCGGCCCGTCGTCCACCACCGAGAGCAGCAACCCCTCGGCTTCCTCGCGCAGCGTGACGGCCACCTGCGCGCCGTCCTGCACATAGCGGATGGCGTTGTGCAGCAGGTTTTCCAGCACCGACTGGAACGCCGGCATGTCGATGTCGGCCTGCAGGCTGTCGGGCGCGTCGAAGGCCAGCTCGATGCCGCGCGCCATCGCCTGCGGCACCGCCTGCGCAATGAGCTGGCGCGTGAACTGCGCCAGGTCGATGCGCCGGGGCGCGGCGCCTTGGGCGTCGTCGAGCAAGGCCAGGTCCAGCAGTTGCTGCGTGAGGTGCGAGGCGCGCGCAATGGCCTGCTCCAGGTGCAGCTGGGCGCGCTCGCGCTCGGCGGCGTTGGCGGCGCCCGCCAGCGCATGCGCCTGCGCCGCGATGACCGCCATGGGCGTGCGCAGCTCGTGCGCCGCGTCGTGCACGAAGGCGCGCTCCTGCGCCACCTTGTCGCGCAGCTGCTGCAGCATGCGTTCGAGCGCGGCGGTCAGCGGCTTCAGCTCGGCATACGGCGGATCGAAGCCGATGGGCGACAGGTCGGTCTTGCCGCGCCGGGCGATGCGGTCGGCCAGCTGCTGCAGCGGCCGCAGGCCATGGCGCACCGCGAACCACACCGGCAGCAGCACCAGCGGAAACGACAGCAGCAGGTGCGGCAGCACCCGGCCCGCGTTGCGCTCGACCACCCAGGCGCCGGTGATGGGCGGCTCGGCCAGGTGCAGCGTCCAGCGGCCGGCGTCGCTGCCGTAGACCCAGTACGGCGAACCGCCCAGGTCGGCCTCCGTCACCTGCCCCAGCGGCCCTTCGAGCTGCCGGGCACCCAGGTTCGGCGACGCGTACACGAGGCGACCGTCGCGACCTTCGTGCCTCTCGCGAAGTTGCATCAGCGTGCTGCCGCCCGGGTTGCCGCTGATGCGCAGCGTGTCGAACTGCGTGGCCGCGGCCTTCATGACCGTGAGGGCTTCGGCTTCGTCCTTCACCTCGTGCAGCGACGCCGTGAGCGCGCGGCCGAACTTCTTCAGCCCCTGGTCGACGGCCAGCTGCTGGCGGAACTGGATGTAGAAGTACAGCACCAGCATCGCCCACACCAGGAAGAACGCCGCCAGCAGCGCGAGCAGCACGCGCTGGCCGATGGTGGGCCGCGTCCAGCGCCGCAGTAAGGCCAGCGCCGCCGTCATGACGCCAGCATGTAGCCCACGCCGCGCACGGTGTGCACCATGGCGCTGCCGATCTTGCGCCGCAGGTTCGACACGTGCACCTCCACCGCCGCGAAGTCCAGCGGTTCGCCCAGCGGCTCCAGCCGTTGCGCCAGCACGCCCTTGGCCACCACCGCGCCCGGCTCGCGCGCCAGCTCCAGCAGCAGCTTGAACTCGCGCGGCGACAGGTCCAGCGGCTCGCCGTGCAGCGAGGCCGTGTGGCGCCGCGGCTCGATGGTCAGCGGGCCCAGCGCCCAGGCTTCGCTGGCCTGGCGCGCCGAGCGGCGCAGCACCGCGCGAATGCGCGAGATGAGCTCGGCCGTGGCAAAGGGCTTGATGACGAAATCGTCCGCGCCGCCGTCGAGCCCGGCCAGCCGGTCTTCCACCGCCGAGCGCGCGGTGATGACGATCACCGGCAGCGCGCTGCCCTCGCGCCGCCAGCGCGCCAGCAGGTCGAAGCCGTTGCCGTCGGGCAAGGAGAGGTCGAGCAGCACGCAGTCGAACACCGCGGCGTCGGGCACGCGGGGCGCATCGGCGGCACGCCGGCGCCACTCGCTGCTCAGGCCGTCGACCTTCAACGCGGCCTGCAGGGCGCGGCCGAGGTCGAGGTCGTCTTCGATCAACAGGATGTGCACGGGCGCGATTGTGCGGGAGCCGACCTTTGGCATTGCCAAAGGTTGGGCCGCACAGAATCCGGTCACACAAGGAAGGGAACCGGAGACATGAGAAGCACGCAACGATCACTTCGCCACCGCATCGCGGCCATGGCGCTTGCCGCGGGCGCCCTCGCCCTGCTCGGCGCCTGCGCCACCGCGCCCACGCACCCGGCGCTGGTCGCCGCGCAGAAGAACGACACGCTGCCGCCGCTGGTGCCCATGCGCCGCTTCGTGGCGAACATCGATGTGGTCAGCGGCCATGTACTGTCGCCCGACGGCCAATGGCTGCTGTCGACGCAGACGGTGGGCACCGACGTAGGCCTGGGCGTGCGCCGCACCGCCGATGCGGGCGAACCCGGCGGCACCGGCACGCGCACCTTCGCCACCGGCACGCTGGCGCGGTCCTTCATCTCCGGCCCCACCTACAGCTGGCTGCGCGACAGCCGCCACATCGCGTACCTGAAGGACTTCACCGGCGACGAGAACACGCAGATCTTCGTGCTCGACACGCAGTCGCCCAATGAAAAGCCGTGGGCCGTGTCGCCCGGTGCCGGCATTCGCTCCACCTTCGTGGGGCCTGGCGCGCCCGGCAGCGCGCGCTTCTTCTTCGCGAACAACCAGCGCGAGCGCTCCAGCATGGACCTGTTCGAGGCCGACGCCCGCACGCGCACTGTGCAGGAGGTGGCGCGCAGCGAGCCCGGCAGCCGCGTGGTGGGCTGGTTCATCGACGCGCAGCGTGAGCTTTCGGGCCGCATGCGGCAGCTCGGCGAGGTCGACGGCTCCGACTTGCTGCTGGAACTGCGGCAGCCCGACGGCAGCTGGCGCGCCTTCAAGACCGTGCAGGCTTTCGACAGCTTCTGGCCGCAGCGCATCGACCATGCCGCCGGCAAGCTCTGGGCGCTGACCAACGTGGGCCGCGACAAGGTCGTGCTGGTCGAGGCCGACCTCGCCACCGGCAACGAGAAGGTGCTGGCCGAGAACGCCGAGGTCGACCTCGATTTCGGCGTGTTCCCGCCGCAGCAGGGCGACCCGCTCGCCTATGTGTACGAAACGGGCAAGCCGCGCATCGAGTACCTGGAGCCCACGCTGGGCAACGACGTATCCGACGCCGTGAAGAAAGCGCGCCAGCGCGGATGGCTCACGGAAGAACCCGTCATCGCGCGCCCGTGGGGCATGACCGAAGACCAGCGCATGGTGATCGGCGCCATCACCGAGAACGGGGGCGTCGAGCTCCTGTGGGACCGCGGCACGCAGCAGGTGCAGCGCCTGAGCCCGGCGCGCCCGCCGACCAACGACATCTTCTCGCCCATGGAGCCCTTCTCGTTCAAGGCCTCGGACGGGCTGACCGTGCACGGCTACCTCGTGCGCCCGCGTGGCGTGCAGGGCCCGGCGCCGCTGGTGGTCGACATCCACGGCGGCCCGTGGCTGCGCGAGCGCTGGCGCCCGGCCAGCTACAACGGCACGCAGATGCTGGCCAACCGCGGCTACGCCGTGCTCAACGTGAACTACCGTGGATCGACCGGCTACGGCCGCGCCTTCATGATGGCCGGCGCCCGGCAGACCAACGACCGCCTGCAGCGCGACATCGCCGAGGCCGTGCAATGGGCCATCGACCAGGGCGTGGCCGACCCGCAACGCATGGCGGTGCTGGGCGCGAGCTTCGGCGGTTACTCGGTGCTGGCCCAGCTCATTCAGAAGCCGCACGACTACCGCTGCGGCGTCGACATGGTGGGCGTGGCGAACTGGCCGCGCGTGATCGAGAACTGGCCGCCGTTCTGGCGCAACCGCCACTACTTCGCCCGGTTCTTCGGCGACGTGAACAAGCCCGACGAGCGCGCGCAGATGCTCGCCGACTCGCCCATTTCGCAGATCGACCGCATCACCGCGCCGCTGCTGGTGATTCATGGCGGCAACGACGTGCGCGTGCTGCGGCAGGACTCCGACGACGTGGTCGCCGAACTGCGAAGGCTGGGCCGGCCGGTCGAGTTCCTGGGTTTCCCAGACGAAGGCCACGGCGTGCGCAAGTGGCGCAACCGGCTCGCGCAGTCGCGCAAGATCGAGGACACCCTGGCCACCTGCCTGGGCGGGCGCAGCAACGGCTTCGACTTCTACGAGCTGATGCCGCGGCAGCAATAGCGCTCGCCAGGGTTGCCACGGCTGCCGCGGCCCCGCATCACCAGCGGCGCGGCGGTGGTGGTCGGTGACCAGGTTGCGTGCGGTGCGGTAGCGCAAGGCGCGCGGGTCGCGCACCACGCTGCCGGTGCGCTGCGCCTCGACGCAGCCTAGAACCCGTACAACGCCGCCGGGTTGTCCACCAGGATGCGGCGGCGCGTGTCGTCGCTGGCCGCCCAGTCGAACAGCAGGTCGTACAGCGGCGCGCTCTGCGGCCGCGGGTCGCGCCCCGGGTGCGGCCAGTTGCTGGCCCACAGGCAGCGCTCGGGAAAGGTCTCGGCCAGCGTGCGCGCCAGCAGGCTCACGTCGTCGTAGCCCGGCGCGCCGGCCTTCGAGGTTTCATACGGCGCCGAGAGCTTGATCCACACGCGCCCCGAATCGATCACGCGCAGCAGCGACTGGAACGACGCGTGGCTGGGCGCCACCGGCTCCAGGAACTTGCCGTTGTGGTCGAGCACCAGCCGGCACGGCAGGCGCTTCAGCACCTCTTCGTGCGCGGGCATGGTGCGGCCATCGAGCTGCAGGTTGACCATCCAGTCGGCATGGGCCAGGCGCGCGGCCATGGGTTCGAGCGACTCCCAGCCCAGCACGCCGCCGATCATCATGTAGCGCACGCCGCGCATGCCGCCCGCGTGCAGGCGCTCGATTTCCGCGTCGGCCACGTCGGGCGCCACCAGCGCGATGCCGCGCGCGCTGTCGCCGAACTGGGCCAGCGCGTCGAGCGTGCAGCTGTTGTCGAAGCCGTAGCCCGTGGGCTGCACGACCACGGCGCGCTCGATGCCCAGCGGCACCTGCACCTGCTCGCGGTAGACCGACACCGGCGAATGCGGCGGCACCCACGCGACGTTCGGAACCAGCGCAAAGCGGTCTTCGTAGATGTGGACGTGGCAGTCGCAGGCGCCGGGGTAGCGCGGGTTCCGGGTGGGTTCCATGGGGGCTTCGTGAGGAGTTCGTGAAGAGTTCTTGGGGTGGGCGTGAAGGAGATCGAGAAATTCAGGCAGTCCCGCCGAAGGCCTGCCGCCAGCGGTACGCCTCGGCCGCGTTCACCGCGCCCTTCGGCGCCCTGCCCTGGAAGATCTCGGCCAGTTGCGACACGGTTTCCATCGCCTGGTGCTCCACGGCGGGCGGCGTGAGCCCGCCGATGTGCGGCGTGGCGATGACGCGCGCGTGCGCCGCGACGCGCGGCGACGGCATCTGGTCGGGCGCGCGGCCCACGTCGAGCGCGCAGCCAGCGATGGTGCCGGCGTCCAGCGCGGCGAGCAGCGCGTCTTCGTCCACCAGGTTGCCGCGCGCGGCATTCACGAAGAAGGCGTGCGGCTGCATGGCGGCGAAGGCGCGCGCGTTCATCAGGTTTTCGGTCGCCTCGGTGGCGGCGGCCAGGCACACCACGAAATCCGATTGCGCGAGCAGCGCATCGAGCCCGGTCTCGGCCAGCTCGGCGCGCCCGGTGCGCGTGAACGGGTCGTGCACCACCACGCGCATGCCCAGCGCCAGCGCGATGTCGCACAGGTAGCGGCTGATCTGCCCGTAGCCGATCACGCCCAGCGTGCTGCCGCGCAGCTCGCGCCCCATCACCGGCACCACGTGGCGGCCCGCGTGATAGCCCTCGGCCGAGGCGCTCACGTGGCGGCCCAGGTCGATCATCACGCCCACGATCCACTCCGCCACCGAGGCGATGAAGCCCGCGCTGGCCTGCGTCACCAGCACGCCGTGGCGGCTGGCCGAGGCCAGGTCGATGTTGCGGATGTCGATGGCGCAGCGCACGAAAGCCTTGAGCTGCGGCAGCGCCGAGAACAGCGCCTCGTCGCCCACCGTCTGCCGGTACGACACGATGGCGTCGCAGCCCTGCGCCAGCTCGGCGAACTCGCGCGAAGACAGGTCGGTGTCCGTCGGGTTGAAGCGCACGTCGCTCACCTGGGCGCTGGCGCGCAAGGCGGCGATGGCGCGGTCTCCGAAGTAGTGGGCGAGCTTGCTTTGCGGATGGCTGACGAAAACCGTGGTCATGAAGGAAATGAACGAAATATGGAAACAAGGAAGCGTTGCGTCAGTCGCGCGGCGGCGCCACCGACTCGCGCGCCACCAGCGTGGGCGCGAAGACGAACTCCTGCGTGGCGATCGACGGATCGGCCAGGCGGCTCATCACGCGCTCGACCATCACCTGCGCCATCTCGGGCACGGGCACGCGCACCGAGGTCATGGCCGGGTGCATCAGCGTGGACAGGAACACGTTGTCGATGCCGATGACCGACACGTCCTGCGGCACCGACAGCCCCGCGTCCCGAAACCCCGCCATCAGCCCGAAGGCCAGCAGGTCGTTCACGCCGATCACGCCGGTGGGGCGTTGCTCGCGCCGGGCGATCAGGCCGGCCTGCATGCGGCCCAGCTCGCTCATCATCGAGTCGCCGTACTCGTCGACCGGCAGGCCCTCGACCACCTGCGCGCTGGCTTCGAGGCCCGCCGCCTTCGCCGCGGCGAGAAAGCCCGCGATCTTCTCGTTGCGGCTCATGGTGCGGCCCGAAGGCGTGACGAAGGCCAGCCGCCGGTGCCCTTGCGCGATGAGATGCTGCGTGGCGATGCGCGACGACTCGAAGCTGTCGACCGTCACGTGGTCGATCACCGATGCGCCCGACGCATCGGGCGTGGCCCGACGGTCGTAGCTCACCACCACCAGCCCGCGCTCGGCCGCGGCCTCCACATGCTGCTCGTCGACCAGCGACGAGATGATGATCACGCCGCGCACGCCGTGGGCCATCAGGTCTTCGAAGAAGTGCGCCTCCTTGGCGGCGTCGCGGTAGGTGTTGCCGATCATGATGCGAAAGCCGTAGCGCTCCTGCGCCAGCGTTTCCACCTCGCGCGCGATGAAGCCGTACATCGGGTTGGCCATCGACGGCACCAGCAGGCCGATGAGCGGCGTGTGCCCCGTCTTCAGTTGCCGCGCCGAGGTGTTGGGCCGGTACTTCAGCTCGCGGATGGCGGTCTCGACACGCTCCAGCGTCTCCTTGGCCATGCGGTCGCTGCGGCCGTTCAGCACGTTCGACACGGTGCTGGTGGAAACGCCCGCCCGCTGGGCTACATCGCTGATTCTGCTCACGGCATCCTTCCTGTTCGTCTCTCTGTTGTGTGCTCACATGCCCATGCGCGTCGGCAGCCATGTGGAAAACGCCGGCACCAGCACGAGCAGCACAAGGGTAACGAACAACACGGCCAGGTATTTCATCATCGGCCGCGCCACGTCCTTCACCTGCGTGCCGGTGATGGCGCAGGTAGCGAACAGGCCCAGGCCGACCGGCGGCGCGAACAGCCCGAAGCCCATGGCAATGACCATGACCGTGCCGAAGTGCAGCGGATTGACCCCCAGCTGCGACGCGATGGGTGTCAGCAGCGGCCCGAAGATGATGAGCGCCGGCGCCCCCTCCAGGATGGCGCCGAACACGATCATGATGAGCACCGACAGCATCACGAACATGGTGCTGCCGTACGAGTGCGCAAAGCCCACCATGAACTCCGACAGGTACTGCGGGATCTGCTGGATCGTGAGCGCGAACGACAGGCTGGACGCCGCCGCCACGATGAACAGGATGCCGCCCGCCATCGACGCCGAGCGCACGAAGAGCCGCGCCACCGACTTCACGGTGAGTTCGCGAAACGCCAGCCACCCCACCACCAGCGCGTACACCACGGCGAAGGAAGACACCTCGGTCGAGGTCGCGATGCCCGAGGTCACGCCCTTGCCGATCATGGCCACCATCACCAGCGCCACCAGCGCGCCGCCCAGCAGGCGGAAGGTGGGCGTGCGCACGTCGAAGGCCTCGTCGGGGTTGATCTTGGTGCCCACGTAGATCGTCACCGCCGCCAGCGACACCGCCATCACCACCGCCGGCACCAGCCCCGCCATGAACAGCCCGGCGATCGAGATGTTGGCCACGAAGCCCATGATGATCATGTTGATGCAGGGCGGAATGGTCTCGGCCATCACCGCGGTGCAGGCCAGCAGGCCGGCGGTCTCGTTCGGGTCCTGCCGGGTCTTGCGCACGGCCGGCATGATGATGCCGCCCACCGCCGCGATGTCGGCCAGCTTGGAGCCCGACACGCCCGAGAAGAAGGCCGTGGCCGTGATGGTGATGAGCCCCAGCCCGCCGCGCAGCCGCCCGAACATGCGCAGCAGCAGCTCGATGAGCCGCGACGACATGCCGTTGGCCTCCATCAGCAGGCCCGCCAGCACGAAGAACGGAATGGCCAGCAGCACGTAGTGGTCGGTGCCCGCCATCACCTGCTGCGAATACACCAGCATCGGCAACGACGGGTCGGCCATGAAGAACACCAGCGACGACAGCGCCAGCACGAAGGCAATGGGCATGCCCAGCGCCATGCCGCCGAAGAAGCCGGCCGTGAGCAGCGCCCAGGGCGGTATGGCGTGCTCGCTGTTCAAGGTGTTCCAGGCGACCACCGCGGCCGTTGCCACCACCACCGCGCCCAGCGTGCCCCACACCATCCGCCGCGGCCCGTTCACCGCGTTGGCCAGGCCGAACAGCGTCATGAACAGGCTGCCGATGGCCACCGGGTACACGTAGATCCACTGCGGCAGGCCGATGGAGGTGGTCATGTTGTAAGAGTCGACCAGCAGCTCGCACGACGAGGCAAAGAGGCTGCCCGACACGCCCACGATGATCCAGCTGCCCAGCTGGATGAGCGCCGGCTGCCAGCGCGCCGGCAGCATGCCGCGGAACAGGTCCACGCCCACGTGCTGGCTGCGCGCGAGCACCGTGGCCGCGCCGAAGAACACCTGGATCACCATCAGCGCGCGCGCCACCTCCTCGGCCCAGTCGAAGGGGTCGTGGAGAAAGTAGCGAAAGATCACCGAGACGAACACGACCACCACGTCCACCGCCAGCACGGCGCCGGCCACGTACTCGGTCATGCGCATCAGCCAGGCGAGCCAGCGGCCGGTGGCGTGGCTGGCGTCGAAGCCGGTGGCCTGTTCCAGCGGCAGCAGCGGTTGCACGGGAAGCGAAATGCTCGACATGGCCGCTCAGGCCCGCGCCGCGTTGATGGTGGCGAACAGCGGCCCGGTCTCCGGGTACTGCTTGGCGAAGCCGGCCCAGAGCTTGGCCTCCATTTCCTTGCGGACAAGGTCGCGCTCGTTCTTCGCCATGGGCGTGAAGCCGATGCCCAGCTTCTTCAGCTCCTCGACCACCTGCTGCGTGCGCTCGTTGCCGATCTGGCGTTGCTGCAGCGTGGAGTCGGCCGCGGCCTGCAGGAACGCCGGGCGCAGCGCGGCGGGCACGCGGTCCATCGCGCGCTTGCCGGCCACGCAGACCATGGGGCTGAACAGGTGCTCGGTCATCCAGCAGTGCCTGACCACCTCGTTGAGCTTGTTGGCCAGCACCGTGCCCGCGTCGTGCTCGAAGCCGTCGACCACCCCGGTTTGCGCCGCCATGTAGAGCTCCCCGAAGGAAATGGGCGTGGGGATGGCGCCCATGATCTTGAAGGTCTCGATGAAGGCCGGCGTGGGCAGCACCCGCAGCTTGACATTCTTGATGTCGGCCAGCGACTTCACCGGCTGCTTGGTGTACACGTTGCGCGCGCCGTAGTGCGCGCCCCAGGTGATGATCTGGCAGCCTGTGCTCTTCACCAGCATGTCGTTCAGCTTGGGGCCCACGCCCGCCTCCACCGCGCGCGACACGTGGTCGTAGCTGTCGAACAGGTAGCCCAGGTCGAGCATGCCCAGCTGCGGCGTGACGGTCGCCCAGATCGACGAGCCCGTGAGCATCATGTCGATGGAGCCCACCTTTACCTGCTGCACCACGTCGCTTTCCTTGCCGAGCTGGTTGTTGGGAAAGTAGTCGATGCGAATCTGCTCGCCCACCGCCTTCTTCAGGTTGGCCTGCATCAGCTGCGACCACGCGAAGTGCGACGAATTGAGGTCGGCCACGTGCGAGGACGACAGGCGCAGCGCCACCGTCTTCTGCTGCGCGAACGCATGCGGCGAGAAGCCCGCCGTGGCCGCGGCCAACGACAGGGCGGACGATGACTGGACGAACCTGCGGCGTGAAATCGGGGTCATGGTGTTGTCTCCTGTGGGTCGGTGGCCCATCTGTTGTTCGTGGATCGGGTCGTGCTCGGTCGCTTGGTGCAACGATTTACTGTATCGATACACAAGAACGACGGCAATGCACTCGCGGTAGGTGTTTTCCTTCGTAAACGAGGTAAAGCCGCCCAGGCCGGCAACGCGAAGACCGGCGCAGAATGAACCGGCCAAAGACGCTTCAGGAGCTGCATGACCGTTGCCAAACCCGATACATCCGCCACGCCCGCGACCCTCGCCGCAACCACGATTGCCCGCGCCTACGCCGTCCAGATGCACGGCGACCAGAAATACGGCATCCACCCCTATGTCTTTCACCTGGACGCCGTCGTCGCCCTCCTCCAGCCCTACGGCGAGACGGCGCAGGTCATCGGCTACCTGCACGACGTGGTCGAAGACACCGAAGCCACCGTCTCGCAGGTGCAGGAACGCTTCGGCGACCTGGTCGCGCGTTGCGTGTCGCTGCTGACCGACGCGCCCGGCACCAACCGCAAGGAGCGCAAGGCCAAGACCTATGCGGCGCTGGCGCAGGTGACGGGGGACGAAGAACTCGCGCTGGTGGTGAAGGCGGCCGACCGGCTGGCCAACGTGCGCGCCTGCGTGGCCGACGGGCACCGCGCGCTGTGGGATACGTACCGCGGCGAGCAGCCGACCTTTCGCGCCGCCGCGTTCCGCGCGGGCCAGTGCGATGCGCTGTGGGCTGAGCTCGACGCCCTGCTGCTGCCGGAACGCGCGCCGACCTGACCGGCTAGACCTCGGAGGGCTTCGATGGACGGCCCGGGTTCGAGAACTTCATCACCCCGTCTTCCAGCGCCCCGAAGCGCAGGCTCAGCAGGTCCCGCGCGTAGTTCTGGTGCACGCGCCACGGCGTGCGCGAGCCCTGCTTCGGAAACCTGCCGACCGCGCGCGTCACATAGCCCGAGGAAAAATCCAGCCACGGCTGCGGCGCCAGCGCGGGGTCGTCGTTGCGCGGCGTGCACTGCCGCCAGCCGTGCTTGCGCATGTGGTCGAGCAGGCGGCAGACGTAGGTGCAGGTCAGGTCGCTCTTCAGCGTCCACGAGGCGTTGGTGTAGCCGAAGGTGGAGGCCAGGTTGGGCACGTCGCTGAACATCATTCCCTTGTAGTTGAAGGTGGCGGCCGGGTCGACACGGTGGCCGTCCACCTCGAGCTGCACGCCGCCCAGCACCTCCAGTTCCAGCCCCGTGGCCGTGACCACGAGGTCGGCCTGCAGCTCCCGGCCCGACCGCAGCCGGATGCCGCCCGGCGTGAAGGTGTCGATGTGGTCGGTCACCATCGACGCGTGGCCCGACTTCAGCGCGGCGAACAGGTCGCCGTCGGGCACCAGGCACACGCGCTGGTCCCACGGGTTGTAGCGCGGGGTGAAATGCGTGGCCACGTCGTAGCCCGGCCCCATCGCGTGGCGCACGCCACCGACGATCAACCGCTTCACCCGCTCCGGCCGGCGGCGCGCCAGCTTGAAGAAGAACATGCCCAGCAGCACGTTCTTCCAGCGCGTGACGCCGTAGGCGAGCCGGGCCGGCAGCACCCGCCGCAGCGCGCCGGCGAACCCGTCCTTGGCGGGCCGCGCCACCACGTAGGTCGGCGAGCGCTGCAGCAGCGTGACGTGCGCCGCGCTGGCGGCGAGCGCGGGCACCAGCGTCATCGCGGTGGCGCCGCTGCCGATGACGACCACCCGCTGCCCGCTCACGTCGAGCCCTTCGGGCCACTGCTGCGGATGCACGATGCGCCCGCCGAAATCGGCCGTGCCCTTGAACGCGGGCGTGTAGCCCGCGTCGTAGCGGAAGTAGCCGCTGCACAGGAAGAGAAAGTTGCAGCGCAGGCGCACCGGCAGCCGCTCGGGGCCGAGCTCGGCGTCGACCGTCCAGCAGGCGTCGGGCGTCGACCAGGCGGCGCGCACCACGCGGTGGTTGAAGCGAATGTGGCGCTCGATGCCGTGCTGCGCGGCGGTGTCGCGCAGGTAGTTCAGGATGGCCGGGCCGTCGGCGATCGACTGGGGTTGCGTCCACGGGCGAAAGCGGTAGCCCAGCGTGTACATGTCGGAATCGGATCGCACGCCCGGGTAGCGAAACAGGTCCCAGGTGCCGCCGCTGCGCTCGCGCCCTTCGAGGATGGCGTAGCTGCGCTGCGGGCATTTCGCCTGCAGGTGGCAGGCCGCGCCGATGCCCGAGAGGCCGGCGCCGACGATGAGCACATCGACATGTTGTTCCTGCTGCATCGACATGGGAACGCTCCTTATGTCTTGCCAGGGCTTCCTTCAGCGGGCCCACCCCGGATCGTCAGCCACGCGCTCGCGGCACTCAGCACCGCCAGCGCCGCGCCCACCAGCATCACCCAGCGAAAGCCCGCCACGAACGACTCGGCCACCGCGCGCTTGACGGCCGCGGCGGTGGCGGCGTCCAGCCCCGGCGGCACCGCGGCGCCGGCCAGCTTGCTGCGCTCGCCCTCCAGGAACGCCGACACCTGCGCGGAGGCGCCCATGTCGCGCAGGTGGCCGGCCAGCGCGGCGTCGAAGGCCCAGGCCATGATCGCGCCGAACACCGCGATTGCCAACACCGCCGCCGCGCGCGACACCGCGTTGTTCACGCCCGAGGCCACGCCCGCGAGGTCGGGGCCGACCGCGTTCATGACGGTGGTGGTGAGCGGCGCCACCGTCACCGTCATGCCGAAGCCCAGCACCACCACCGCCGGAAAAAACCCGCTCCAGTAGCTCGCGCCCACGCTCGGCAGCGCGAACAGCGCGAAGCCCACCGCGGCAATCGACGGCCCGATCACCAGCGGCATGCGCGGGCCGAAGCGGTCGACCAGCTGCCCCGCCCAGCCCGAGAGCGTGAACATGGTGAAGATGAAAGGCAGCAGCGCCGCGCCCGCCACCGTGGCCGAGTAGCCCTGCACCTGGATCAGGTTGAGCGGCAGAAAGTACAGCGCGCCGCCCAGCGCCGCGTACAGCAGCAGCGTCAGCAAGTTGGCGCCGCTGAAGTTGCCGATGCGCAGCAGCGCCAGCGGCAGCATGGGCGAGCGCACCTTGCGCTCGGCGGCGAAGAAGCCCACGCTGCCCGCCACGCCGATGGCCAGTGCCGCGAGCACCGCCGGCGCGCGCCAGCCCTGCGTAGGCCCCTCGATGAAGGCGTAGACGATGCCGCCGAGACCGGCCGTGGCCAGGAGCGCGCCCCACCCGTCGAGCCCGCCGCCGGCCGAGGCGCCCCGGCTCTCGGGCACGTGCCGCCACACGATCCACAGCACGCCGAGCGCCATCGGCACGTTGATGAGAAAGGCCCAGGTCCACGAGAAGTGATCGACCAGGAAGCCGCCGAGCACCGGCCCCACCGCGGCCGTGATGCCGCTGAAGCCCGACCAGGTGCCGATGGCCTTGCCCCGCTCTTTCTCGGGAAACGAAGCGCTGATGAGCGCCAGGCTGCCCGGCACCAGCATCGCCCCGCCAACGCCCTGCACCGCCCGCGCCGCGATCAGCTGGTGCACGCTGCCCGCGAGCGCGCAGCCCACCGACGACAACGCGAAGATGCCGACCCCGATCGCGAAGATGCGCCGCCGCCCGTAGTGGTCGCCCAGCGCGCCGCCCACCAGCAGCAGCGCCGCGAGCAGCAAGGCATACGACTCGACCACCCATTGCGCCTGGAAGGCGGTGGCGTGCAGGTCGGCCTGGATGGCAGGCAGCGCCACGTTGACCACCGTGCCGTCGATGAAGGCCATGCTGGAGCCGACGATGGCCGCGGCGAGCACCCAGGGCTTGGACGCGGGGGGGCAACCGGTGTCGCCGGGGCGCACGCCGTGCAGGATCAGCGTGTCGTCGCAGGGCGCCTTGCCGATCTGTGCCATGAAAGGTCTCCTTGTGGTGGGATGCCCTGTCTTGTGCCTTCCCTCTTCAAGGGAAGGTGGGGATGGGGACATCTTCCGACGGGATGCCGCGCATGTACAGGCGCCGTCGTGCCCCCACCCCGGCCCTCCCCCAGAGGGGGAGGGAGAAATTCAGACGCTCAGCCCCCAACCGTTTTCAGCTTAGGTCTTGCTCCTTCCCCCTCTGGGGGAAGGCCGGGATGGGGGCATCCCCCAACTGGAAGCTGCGCACACACAAGCGCAGCCGCAGAAACTCACCCCCTCAAACAGCGCAAGCAGTCCCCATCGGATTCGCCCGCGCCGCCGCAACACTGCGCGCCATCGCCGCCGCGGCCGCCGACGTCACGCGCTGCGCCCCCTGCGCCACCGCGTCCATCCCGCTGCCCACCGCTTCGCCGAAATTCGCCTGGCACACCACGGTGCGCGCCTCGTCGGAGCGCCGCAGCGTCCAGCTGAAGCTGGCGTCCACGCGCCCGCCATCGACCGCGTCGAACTGCCGCAGCTGCACGGCCACGCGCCACACGGGCTGCGAGGTCTGCCGCCCGCCCTTGGTCACGTCGAGCGCGCCCAGCCTCGTGGATATGCCGCTCGACAGCGCATCGCGCAGCTCGTTCTCGAACGACGAAGCCCAGCGGTGCTGCTCCAGCACCTCGACCTGCACGCTGCCGTTGGGCTGGCGCACCACCATCTGCGGGCGCGCGAAGCGCTCGGGCACTGCCACCGGCGCCAGCTCGATGTACAGCGGCGCGGCGCTGCCCAGCGTCGAGGGCGCGGCATCGGCCGCGGCCACCGGGCTGGCCAGCGTGTAGTAGTTGTCGGGCTTGCTGGCGCAACCGGCGAGCGTCGCCATTGCAACCAGCGCGGCCGCCAGCGCGGGGGTGGCGCGGCGTGTGAGGAATGCGGGGGTCTTCTTCATTTCTTGTCGTCCGGTTTGCCGCGCAGCAGCGACTCGGGGTGGCGCTCGAGGTAGTCGGTCAGCACGCGCACCGAGCCGGCCGCGCGCGTGAGCTCCTGCAGCGTCTGGCGCATGTCCTGCTGCAGCGGCGAGTCGTCGGCCAGCGTGCGCTCGGCCGTGTTCACGGTCTTGCGCACGTCCTTCATGGCCGCGGCCAGCTCGGGCGTGACGTCGCTGTTGATGCGGTTGACGGTCTGCTCGGCGGCGGTGAGCGTCTTGTTGAGCGTGGCCAGCGTGGTGCGCAGGTCGGTCGCGATCTGCTCGTACGGCACCTTGTTGAGCTTGGTCGCAATTTCCTGCACCTGCGACTGGATCTCGTCGAGGCTGTTGGGCACGGTGGCCAGCTCGATCGGGTTCTTGGTCACGTCCACCTTGGCGCCCGGCGCCTTCGGGAAGAAGTCGAGCGCCACGTAGACCTGGCCGGTCAGCAGGTTGCCGTTGCGCAACTGGGCGCGCAGGCCCTTCTCGGCCAGGAAGCGCAGGCGCTCCTGCTGGGTGGCGCGCGTCTCGGGCTGCTCGGCGCCCGCGGTTTCGCGGCGGCGCAGGCGGTCGGGGTACACCTGCACCAGCACCGGCATGCGGAACTCGCGCTCGGCGCGGTCGAACTCCACGCCGATCGACTTGACCTCGCCGATCACCACGCCGCGGAAGTCGACCGGCGCGCCCGGCGCCAGGCCGCGCAGCGACTGGTTGAAGTACATGAGCAGCGTTTGCGAAGGACCGTCGGGCTCCTTCATGGCGGTGGCCTCGTCCTGCGCGAGCGTGAACGACGCGTTTTCCTTGGCCACCGGCCCCATCACGCCTTCGGGCGCCTGGAAGGCGATGCCGCCCAGCAGGATGGTGGCCAGCGACTGCGTGCGCAGCGTGAAGCCGCTGGCGCTCAGCTGGGCGTCGATGCCGCTGGCCTGCCAGAAGCGGGTGTTCATGCCCACGAACTTGTCGTACGGCGCGTTGACGAACACGCGCATGGTCACGCCGCGGCCGTCGCCGTCGAGCTCGTACGCGGCCACCTGCCCGACCTTCACGCGCCGGTAGTACACCGGCGAGCCCACGTCGAGCGAGCCCACGTCGTTGGCGCGCAGCAGAAACTGCTTGCCCGAGTCGTCGCGCGTGACGATGGGCGGGGTTTCCAGGCCGGTGAACTCGCCGGCGGTTTCCTTCGACACGCCCGCGTCGGCGCCGATGTAGGCGCCCGACAGCAAGGTGTTCAGCCCCGAGATGCCCGAGGTGTCCAGCCGCGGGCGCACCACCCAGAAACGGGAGTCGCTGGCGGTGAAGCCCTCGGCGTCCTTGTTGAACTGCACCAGCACGCGCACGTGGGAGCGGTCGCGCGCCAGGCGCAGGTGCGTGACCAGGCCGATCTGCACGTCCTTGTACTTGACGGCCGTCTTGCCGGCCTCCAGGCCCTCGGCGGTCTTGAAGGTGAGCACGACCTCGGGGCCGCGCTCCATCAAGATGCGCGCCACCAGCGTGATGCCGACCAGCGCCGCCACGATGGGAATGAGCCAGATCAGCGAGGGCAGCCATTCGCGGCGCCGCGTGACGCGCGGCTTCGGCAAGGCTGGCCCGGCTGCCGACGTGGGGGTCGGTGTGGGGGCCGCCGGCCGTTCCTGGGGTTGGTCTTCTTCACTCATGCTGGTTTACGGTCCCTGTTGTCATGTGCCTGCGCCATCGTCTTGTCCTGCAATGTGTCCTGGGTGGGCTTGCTGTCCCAGGTGAGCTTGGGGTCGAAGCTCAGCGAGGCGAGCATGGTCAGCACCACCACCGAGCCGAAGGCCGCGATGCCCACGCCCGCGGTGATGACCGCGAAGCCCTGGATCTGCACCAGCCCTGTCAGCAGCGACACCACGAACACGTCGAGCATCGACCAGCGGCCGATGATCTCGATGATGTGGTACAGCTTGGCCCGCTCGTGCTGGCGCCAGCTGCTGCCGCGCTGGGCCGTCACCACAAGCAAGAAAAGCACCGCCAGCTTGAACAGCGGCACCAGGAAGCTCGCGATGAATACGATGGCGGCCAGCCCGTAGGCGCCCGACACCCAGAAATAGATCACCCCGCTCAGGATGGTGTCGTACTGCGCGCCGAACAGCGTGCGCGTGATCATCACCGGCAGCAGGTTGGCCGGGATGTACATCACACAGGCCGCGAGCAGAAAGGCCCAGGTGCGCGTGAGGCTCTGCGGCTTGCGCGTGTGCATGTGGGTGCCGCAGCGCCCGCATGCGTCGCCCTCCTGCGCGTCTTGCCACACGGCGGCGCAATGCCGGCAGGACATGAGGCCGAGCGAAGCCGCGGTGGGAACGGGCGCGGGTTCTTCGTCTTCGTGGGCGTCGCCGGGGGCGGCCTCATTGCGTGAATCACGCGGACCGCGGCGCCGCACGACATCGAACAGCCTCATGACGCTGCCCCGTTCTCTTGCGTGACCTCTTCGCCCTGCGCGTCCTTCGGCCGAAACGCCATGCCCCAGAACGCACCCGGGTTGAACGACAGCACCGAGGTGAGCAGCACCGTGAGCGCCACGAAGGCCCACAGCGCCGGGCCGGGCACCACGGTCGCCATGCTGGAGAGCTTCACGATGGCCACCAGCACGCCGAGCAGGAACACCTCGATCATTCCCCACGGCCGCAGCGACTGCATGGCGCGCACCAGCAGCGCAAAGCCCACGGGCCGGTGCGCGCGGCTCAGCGGCACCAGCAGATAAGCCAGGATGCACAGCTGCAAGAGCGGAAACAAAATGGTCGTGGCCAGCACCAGCAGCGCCACCAGCGACATGCCCTCGGCGCTCAGCGCCACCACGGCGCCGGCCAGCGTGGTCTGGCTGGTGAGGCCACGCAGTTCGATCTCCACGATGGGAAACAGGTTCGCGATGGCGAACATGATCAGGCTGGCCACCGTCAGCGGGAGGATGCGGCGCTCCTGACGGCCGGGGTGGCGGTCGAGTTCCGTGCCGCAGCGCGGGCAGCGCGCCACGTCGCGCGGGTGCAGCGGCGCGCGGCTGTAGAGCGCGTCGCAGCCGGGGCAGACCACGGTGTCAGGTACTTCCTTCATGGGTGAGTACCCTAACCCATTCAATTGCCGTGGCTTGTCGTCTTGAGCCGCAAGGTGCTGAAAACCGCCGCCACCGCGGCAAAGCTGGCGGCCAGCACCAGCGCCACCACCGGGCCGTGCCCGCCGTGCGGGCTCCACAGGCTGAAAACCGCCGCCAGCACCACCGCGCCCAGCGTCTGGCCGGTGAGCCGGGCCGTGCCCAGCATGCCGCTGGCCGCCCCGCTGCGGTGCGCCGGCGGCGAGGTCACGATGGTGTGGTTGTTCGGCGACTGGAACAGCCCGAAGCCCAGGCCGCACAGCGCCATGCGCCACGCGATGTCGGCATTGCCCGGGTGCGCCGGCAGCGCCGCCAGCAGCGCCAGCCCCGAGGCCAGCAGCGCCAGGCCGATGCCGCCCAGCAGCCCGTCGGGGTAGCGGCCGATGAGCCGCCCCGCGATGGGCGCCATCACCACGATGGCCAGCGGCCACGCGGTAATGAGCAGGCCTGCCTCGATGTGGCTGCGCCCGTACACCTCCAGCAGCAGGAACGGCAGCGCGATGTACGCCAGCATCTGCGCGCAGAACGCCGCCACCGAGGTGCCCATCGACAGCGCGAACACCGGAATGCGCAGCAGGTCGATGGGAAACAGCGGCACCGCCTGCTTGCGCTGGCGCATCAGGTAGACAACGCCCACCGCCACCCCGGCCGCCAGAATGGCCCAGGCCGACGCCTGCGAGCCCACGGAGCCGGCCGCGCCGGCCGCGCCCTGCACCGGCCCTTCGCGCACGCCCAGCCGGTCTACGCCCAGGAACACCAGCGAGAACATCAGAATGTTGAGCGTCACGTCGACCGGCGAAAAGCGCAGCCCCGCCGCCGGTGCCACGCGGTTGAACGGCAGCGCCCGCATGCCCAACGCGAAGGTGACGATGCCCAGCGGCACGTTGATGGCGAAGAGCCACGGCCACGAGGCCACCGACAGAATGGCCGCCGCCACCGAAGGCCCCGCCACCGACGAAGTGGCCACCACCAGCGAGTTGATCGCCATGCCCTTGCCCAGCTGCGACGACGGGTATGTGAGGCGCACCAGCGCCGCGTTCACGCTCATGATGCCGGCCGCGCCCAGCCCCTGGAAGGCGCGCGCGGCAATCAGCGTGCCCAGCGAGTTGGCGAAGGTGGCCGCCAGCGACGACAGCGTGAACACCGCCATGCCCACCAGGTACACGCGCCGGTAGCCCACCAGGTCGCCCAGCGAAGCCAGCGGCAGCAGCATCACCAGCGTGGCGATCTGGTAGGCGTTGACCACCCAGATCGACTGCGACGGGCTGGCCTGCAGCTCGCGCGCGATGCCCGGCAACGCCAGGTTGACGATGGTGCCGTCGAGCACCGCCACGATCAGCCCGAGGATGATGACCAGCATCGCCCAGCGGCGCTCCGTGGGGGCGAGGCCGTCGATGGGCTCGCCGTGCGGCTTTGTGTGTTCGGCCACCGGGAGCGTGGCGCCTGCGCGTACCGTGTTCATCAGGCTTGCCGTGTCCTTTGTTGTGGCGTGGAAGCTGGCTTGGCGGTCGGCTCCGAGCGCACCCCGCCCAGCGTGAGCCAGGTGAGCACCCCGGCGATCAGCGCGCCGGCGGCCATGCCGGCCACCATGGGCAGCGGCCGGCCGTCGGTGAACAGGCCCACCACCGCCATGGCCAGCGCGCCCGTGAGCATCTGCAGCGTGCCCAGCAGCGCCGAGGCGGTGCCGGCAATGGCGCCATGCATTTCAAGCGCCAGCACGCCGGTGGTCGGAATCACCAGGCCCATGAAGCCCGAGGCAATGAAGTACAGCGCAATCAGCACCCACATGCTGTCGCCGCCGGCCGCGAAGTACACGAACATCGCGACCATTGCCACGCCGCAGCACACCACGCCGAACTTGACGAGGTTGACCAGCCCGTAGCGCTCGCCGAGCGCGCCGGTGAACTGCGAGGCCGCGATGAAGGCGGCCGCGTTCACGCCGAAGGCCACGCTGTACAGCGCGGGCGAAAGGCCGTAGTGGTCGATCATCACGAACGACGAATTGGCCAGGTAGGTGAAGAAGCCCGCCAGCGCAAAGCCGCCGATGAACACCAGGCCCAGGTAGTGCCGGTCGCGCAGCAGCAGCCAGTAGGCCGCCAGCGCGCTGCCCAGGCTGCTTTCCACGCGCTGCGAGGCCGGGCGCGTTTCGTCGAGCAGCTTCACCGTCATGGCCAAGCCCGCCACGGCCGCGATGGTCACGGCCCAGAACACGCCGCGCCAGCCGGCGAATGCGATCACCACGCTGCCCGCGAGCGGCGCGAGGATGGGCGAGACGCTGAACACCAGCATCAGCAGCGACATGAGCCGCGCCGCGTCGGTGCCGGTGTGCAGGTCGCGCACCACCGCGCGCGGAATGGCCATGCCGGCCGCGGCGCCCAGGCCCTGGACGAAGCGCAGCACGATCAGCGTCTGGATGTCGGTGGCCATCGCGCAGCCCACGCTCGCCAGCGCGAACACCACCAGCCCCACATACAGAGGCGGCTTGCGCCCGAACATGTCGGACACCGGGCCGTACAGCAGCTGGCCCGCGCCCAGCGAGAGAAAGAACGCCGTGAGGCTCATCTGCACCGCGCCGATGTCGGCCCGCAGGCTCTGCCCGATGGCCGGCAGCGCCGGCAGGTACATGTCGATGGCGAAAGGCCCGATGGCCGAGAGCAGGCCCAGCAACAGGGCCATCTTGAAGAAAGGAGAAGAACGCATTGGCCCGATTGTCGCCAACGGCGCCAATCGGTGCAGGCGTGGGGCCTCGGGCCCGGCGCGCTAATTCTGTTCGAAGAATCGGTTGCCGGGGCGCGGAAGGCCGAGGTTCTCGCGCAGCGTGCTGCCTTCGTATTCGCGCCGGAAGATGCCGCGGCGCTGCAGCTCGGGCACCACCTTGTCGACGAAGGCGTCGAGCCCGCCGGGCAGCCACGGGAACATCACGTTGAAGCCGTCGCAGCCCTCGCTCTCCAGCCATTCCTGCATCTGGTCGGCAATGCTCTGCGCCGTGCCGACGAAGGCCAGGCCGCCGTAGCCGCCCAGGCGCTGGGCCAGCTGGCGCACGGTAAGGCCTTCGGCGCGCGCCAGCTCGACCACCCGCGCGCGGCTGCTCTGGCTCGCGTTGGTCTCGGGCACGTCGGGCAGCGGTGCGTCGGGGTCGAAGCTGGAGGCGTCGTGGCCCAGCGCGATCGACAGCGACGCGATGGCGCTGTCGTAGTGCACCAGGCTGTCGAGCCGGGCGCGGATGGCGCGGGCTTCTTCCAGCGTGTCGCCGACCACGACGAACGCGGCCGGCAGGATCTTCAGGTGGTCGGGGTCGCGGCCGATGCGGCGCATGCGGCCCTTGATGTCGGCATACAGGCTGCGCGCCGCGGCCAGCGTGCCCGGCGCGGCGAACACGGCCTCGGCGGTCTCGGCCGCGAGCTGGCGCCCGGCTTCCGACGCGCCGGCCTGCACGATCACCGGCCAGCCCTGCACCGGCCGCGCGATGTGCAGCGGCCCGCGCACCGACAGGTACTTGCCCTTGTGGTCCAGCACGTGCAGCTTGGCCGGGTCGAAGAAGCGGCCGCTGTCCACGTCGCGCTCGAAGGCGTCGTCGGCCCAGCTGTCCCACAGGCCCGTGACCACGTCGTAGAACTCGCGGGCGCGCGCATAGCGCTCGTCGTGCTCCATGTGGTCGTCGCGCCCGAAGTTCAGCGCCGCGTCGGGGTTGGAGGTGGTGACGATGTTCCAGCCCGCGCGCCCTTCGCTCAGGTGGTCGAGCGAGGCGAAGCGCCGCGCGATGTGAAAGGGCTCGTCGAAGGTGGTCGAGGCCGTGGCCACCAGCCCGATGTGCCGCGTGTGCTGCGCCAGCGCCGACAGCAGCGTGAACGGCTCGAACGACGTGACGGTGTGGCTGCGCTGCAGCGCCTCCACCGGCATGTTGAGCACCGCGAGGTGGTCGGCCATGAAGAAGGCGTCGAAGCGCCCGCGCTCCAGCGTTTGCGCGAGCTGCTTCAGGTGCGAGAAGTTGAAGTTGGCGTCGGGCCATGCGCCCGGGTAGCGCCAGGCGCCGGTGTGGATGCTCACGGGGCGCATGAAGGCGCCGAGGCGCAGCTGCTTATGGGGGCCTTCGCCGGAACCTTTGCCAGAACTCATTGCGCCACCTTCATTTGCCCGCGGGCCAGAACACCAGCGCGCGCAGCTCGATGCTGCGCCGCGCGGGCGCCTCGCGCGAACCGGTCGGGTCTTCGAAGGCGGTGTGCGCCGTGTAGCGCGCCACGTCTTCGCGCGAATCGAAAATCTTCAGCAGCAGCGCCTCGTCGGGCCGCAGCCGCGGAAACCAGTACCAGCTGTGTCGGGGGTTCCAGGTGAACGAATAGGTTTCGCCCACCTTGTCGGGGTAGACCAGGTCGCTGGGCACCAGGTCTTCGGGCGAAATGGAGCGCGCGTCGCACAGCGCGAGCGGCAGCCGCTCCACCGTGGCCAGCGGGCGCCACAGGTTGACGATGGCAAAGCGCTGCTTGAGCCGCGCCTCGGCTTCGTCGGCCGGCAGGTGGTCGTGCACGCGGCGGCGCGCGGAGGCCGGCGTCTGGTCGTTGTGCACCCGGCGCACCGGCTCGCGCAGCTCGGCCGTGCGGCGCGAGCCCTGTGCGCTGTCGCGCAGCGTGTGGTCGAACACCACGATCTTCTCGGCGCCGGTCACGTCGCGCAACAGGGCCTCGGCCTCGCGGTAGTAGATGTCGCGGATGGTGGCGTCGTGCGAAAAATCGGCCACCACGCTGCGGTGCGAAATCTGCGTGAAGCCGCTGCGGTCGAGCGACAGTTCGTTCAGCGCCACCAGCGGGCGGCCGTCGCGGATGGTCACGCGGCGCGCTTCCAGCTCGCCGGTCACCCACGGGGTGCCAGGCGGCGGCTCGAAGGTGTAGCTCACGGGCCGGCCCTGCCCCGCCTTCAGGTAGTTGAGCTCGGCCTCCACGCCGGGCAGTGTCGCGGCCAGCATCTGGCCATTCGAGCCAACACCCGATCCCCCACCCGAGCCGCGGTTCGATCCGCTGTTCGATCCGACGCTCATGCGCTCTGACTCCTGAGAATTCTCAAAACGGTTCCTTGAACGGACGCAGGTCGAGTTCCTGCGTCCACGCGCTGCGGTGCTGCACATGCAGCTGCCAGTAGCTCTCGGCAATGGCCTCCAGCTGCAGCAGCCCGTCGTCGCCGGCCTGCGCCACGCGCTGCGGCGCGCCGGCACGCAGCCGCTCGCCGTCGATGCCGCCGTCGATCACCACGTGCGCCACGTGCACGCCCTGCGGGCCGAACTCGCGCGCCAGGCTCTGGCTCAGCGAGCGCAGGGCCGCCTTGGCCGCGGCAAAGGCCGCGAACGGCGGCTTGCCGCGCAGCGCGGCCGTGGCCCCGGTGAACAGCAGGCTGCCGCGCCCGCGCGCGCCGTTGGCCTCGAAGGGGTTGGCCAGCAGGCCGCCGAGCGCCTCGTGCCCGAAGATGAAGCCGCCCAGCGCGCTGGTGCGCCAGGCCTGCGTGAACTGCTCCACCGACAGCTCCAGCGTGGGTGCGCGCGCGCCGGTCGAGGCGTTGAAGATGGCCACGGTGAGCGGGCCCAGCGCCCTCACCTTCTGCGCGATGCCGTGTATTTCGGCCTCGCTCGCCACGTCGCCCGCGAAGGCATGGGCACGGCCACCGGCCGCCGCGATTTCGCGGGCCACGGTGTCGAGCTGCGCCTGCGTGCGGCCCGTGAGCGCGACGACGAAGCCTTCGGCCGCGAAGCGCCGCGCCAGCGCGGCACCGAGGCCGGCGCTGGCGCCGACACCGGCGATCCACGCCACAGGTGGAATCGGTGATTGGCCAGCGTGGGTGGAAGAACCAGGGGGCGTGACGGAGGTGACAGTCATAGATGAGCGCGAAGGCTATACCTGCACCCCGGAGCGCGGAACGACCCAAAAGCGATAACCTTATTCGGCGGCAGGTCGGTGACCGCGACGGCTTGACGGGCAACCACGCTTCACTCCATGCGCCGTGCCCGCTACGCTATCGCTTCCCGGAACACATCGATAACAACTCACGGCAGCCGCCGTCCAGGAGCAACATGTCATGGCCCTCGCACGCACCATGGTCCATCGCGACCTCTTGCGCGTCTTCGCTCTCACGCTCGTGTGGCTGTTCGCCATTCCGGCGGCCACGCTGGTCTTCACCGAGTACGCGCTGCGTTCGCAGGACGCGGCCTTTTTGCAGTCGGTAGAAAAACGCATCGCCGGCGACGCGCGCCTGTCGGCCGCTGACAAGGCCGAAGCCACCGGCTTCTATCGCAGCCACCCGCTGTCGACGGCCTGCGACGCCACCGCGCCGGAAGACCGCAACTTCCACGACAAGGTGTGCAGCCCGTACTCGATGCAGTGGCAGTTCCACTGGGCGGACCGCGCCGCGCTCTGGACCATCGGCCTGGGCGCCGCGCTGCTCGTGGCGGCGCTGGTGCTGGGCGCGCTGGCCTTCGCCAACCGCGGCCTGCGCTACGCCAGCTTCGTGGCGGGCTGGCGGCTCATGACGGTGTCCAGCGCGCTCGAGGTGGTGCTGCAGAGCGCGATGCTGGTGTGGCTGTCGTTCTGGCTCACGGCCTACTTCTGGCAGAGCTACTACATCAAGCTCATCGCGCTGGCGGGCATCGCGGCCGGCGCGGCGGTGTTCTATGCGATCTACACGCTGTTCAAGAAGCTGCCCTCGGGCAACGAGATCGAGGGCGAGCTCATCGCGCAGGCCGACGCCCCGCGGCTGTGGGAGCGCGTGCGCCAGCTGGCCGGCCGCGTGAAGACCGCGCCGCCCGACCAGATCGTGGCGGGCATCGACACCAACTTCTTCGTGACCGAGGCGCCGTGCGAGGTGCAGGGCCGCGCGCTGAAGGGCCGCACGCTGTTCGTCAGCGTGCCTCTGCTGCGCGTGCTCGACCAGGCCGAGGCCGACGCGGTGCTGGCGCACGAGCTGGCCCACCTGGGCGGCGGCGACACCCGCAGCAGCGCGGCGCTGGGCCCCAAGCTGCTGCAGTTCGACCAGTACACCTGGAAGATGCGCAGCGGCGGCCTCACCATCGTGGCGCACTACCTGCTGCGGCTGTACCGCATGATCTTCGCCTTCGCGCTGGCGCGCGACAGCCGCGAGCGCGAGTACCGCGCCGACCGCGTGGCCGCCGGGCTCACGGCGCCGCACGCCATCGTGCAGTCGCTCATCAAGATCTCGGCCTACGCCAGCTACCGCAACGACGTGGAGCACCAGCTCTTCGCGCAGAACCGCCAGCACGACGGCGCGCTCGGCATCGCGGGCTTCGTGGCCGACGGCCTGCCGCCCTATGCCCGCTCCGAGGCCTTCATCGAGGCCATGAAGACGGCCGACGTGCCGCACCCCTACGACACCCATCCGCCCCTGCTGGAGCGCATGCGCAACGTGGGCCACCACGTGCCCGAGGCCGCGTACGGCGCCATCGTCGCGACTGTGCCGCAGGCCTCCTGGGCCGACGAGATAGAAACCGCCCACGCCATCGAGCAGCGCCTGTGGGGCGCGTACGAACAGCGCTTCGTGCAGAACCACGAGCTGAGCCTGGCCTACCGCTACGAGCCCGCCACCGAGGAAGAACGCGCGGTGGTGCTGCGGCACTTTCCGCCGGTGGGCTTCGCGCTGAAGGGCGGCAACCGCATCGACGTGAGCTATGCCGGCCTGCAGACCACCGCGGACGGCGGCGCCTTCATCGCATGGGACGAGGTAAAGGGCCTCACCTACAAGGACAGCAGCTTCGGCGACACCCTCGTCGTCACCCACCACGACAAGGGCATGCTGGGCGCGCGCACCACCAAGGTGAAGCTCGCGGGCCTGGGCAAGCAGAAGGACAACTTCAAGGCCGCCGCCGGGCAGTACTGGCAACGCCACCAGATCATGAGGGCCCGACAACAGCAAGCGCAAGACTGACACCCCCGGCGGCGCCAACGCCGCCCTCCCCCTTCGCGATTTACTTCCCGCACTCCATAAAACCATCCAACACCGGAGACAAACCATGAACCCCGTCGAACAGAGAACCATCTCGAAGATCAGCTGGCGGCTGCTGCCGCTGCTGATGATCAGCTACTTCATCGCCTACCTCGACCGCGTGAACCTCGGCTTTGCCGGCGCGGCCATGTCCAAGGACCTGGGCTTCACCGCCGCCGTGTTCGGCAGCGCCGCCGGCATCTTCTTCCTGGCGTACTTCCTGTTCGAGGTGCCCAGCAACATGGCGCTCGAACGCTTCGGCGCGCGCCGCTGGATCGCCCGCATCATGTTCAGCTGGGGCATTCTGTCGGCCGCGCAGGCATGGGTGGGCGGCTCGACCAGCTTCAACATCGTGCGCTTCCTGCTCGGCATCGCGGAGGCCGGCTTCTTTCCGGGCGTGATCTTCTACATCACGCTGTGGTTCCCGGCGGCGTACCGCGCGCGCATCGTGGGCTGGTTCATGTTCGCCATTCCGATCTCGACGGTCATCGGCTCGCCCATCTCGGGCTACATCCTCAACATGGACGGCGTGGGCGGCATGCACGGCTGGCAGTGGCTGTTCATCCTGGAGGCGATTCCCTCGCTCATCCTCACCTTCTTCGTGCTGATGTACCTGCCCGACGGCCCGAAGGACGCCAAGTGGCTCACCACCGAGGAGCGCAGCTGGCTGCAGACCACGCTCGACGCCGAGCGCCGCAACCGCGAGTCGATCAACAAGATCTCGTGGAAGCAGTCGCTGCTGAACCTGCGCGTGATCGGGCTCGGCTTTGTCTACATGGGCATCACCGTGCCGCTGTACGGCCTGAGCTTCTTCCTGCCGCAGATCATCAAGGGCTTCGGCGGGCTGAGCAATGTGGAAATCGGCTTCATCAACGCCTTTCCGTACCTGGTGGGCGCCATTGCCATGCTGTTCTGGACGCGTGCTTCCGACGCACGCAAGGAGCGCAAGTGGTTCCTGCTGATTCCGCTGGCATGCATCTTCGTCGGCCTGGTGCTGGCCTCGCAGACCAGCGCGCCCATTCCGAAGATGGCCGCGGTCACGCTCGCCGCCTTCGGCATCTTCAGCGCGCTGCCCACCTTCTGGACCCTCCCCACCGCCATCCTGAGCGGCACGGCGGCCGCGGCGGGCATCGCGTGGATCAACTCCATCGGCAACCTGGGCGGCTACATCGGCCCGACGATCTTCGGCGCGCTGAAGGACCGCATGGGCAACGACGTGTACGCGGTGGTGTTCCTGGCGCTGCTGTCGGTGGTGGCCTTCGTGCTGGTGCTGGTGATCGGGCACGACGCGCGCACGGAGCAGGCGGCGGCCCCGGCGGGTGGGCGGGCTTGAGGGCTGAGGGCTTGGGGCTGAGGGCTAATTCGCCCCTAAGAATTTTGACAACGAATGTGTAAACAGGCGTCATCTGAATGCAGCCCCGGCCCGTTCTGTGAGGGCGCCCGTTGAAAGACGCACCCTCCCTTCCCTCGATGCCATTGCTTAGAAAGAATCACATGAAGACCAAGCAGCTCATCCTCTCCAGCGTCCTCGCTTTCGCCGGCCTCGCCGTGCTGGCCCCCAGCATTGCCTCGGCAGCGCCCAACCACCGCCCGCACAAGGTGTGCAAGTGGGACGCGCGCCACCACCACCGCGTGTGCCACTGGGTGCGTTGAGCGCGCCGGCAAGCGCCACGAAAAGCCCGCGAAAGCGGGCTTTTTCAATTCAATACAGCGTCGCCCGCTGCCGCGCGGGCAACTCCCTGTCGTAGGTTTCCCCGTCGAACGCCGACGCCGTCAGCGCCGACAGGATCGCCCCCGGCGTCGGCACCTCGCGCCGGGCATCGGCCGGCAGCGGCGCCCACAGCTTCGAACGCTGGATGGCCCGCGCGCACTGGAAGAACACTTTCTCCACGCCGATGCGGATCACGCACTGCGGCGGCTTGCCGTCCATTGCGAAGCGCGCCAGCAGCTCGGGCGCCACGGTGATGCGCGCCCTGCCGTTCACGCGCAGCGTCTCGCCCACGCCCGGAATCAAGAACAGCAGCGCCACGCGCGGGTCGGCCACGATGTTGCGCAGGCTGTCGATTCGGTTGTTGCCGCGGCGCTCGGGCATGAGCAACGTCTTGTCGTCTTCCACCGCCACGAAGCCCGGCGGATCGCCACGCGGCGACACGTCGAGGCCGCGCGGGCCCAGCGTGGCGAGCGCCGCGAAGGGCGACGCGGCAATCAGCGCCTGGTACATCGGGTGCAGGTACGCGACCTCTTTTTTCAGCGAGGCCTCGCCGGGCTGGCCGAACAGGGCCTCGAGCTTGGCGACGGTGTCGATGGCATGGGGCGTGGTCATGTGCTTCGTTCCTGGATGTTGACGGAGGGTTGCGACGCGCTCCAGCCGCAGGCCAGCGCCGTCAGCGCCAGCAGCAGCGCGGCCACGCCGTAGATCCAAGGTGGCGACGCCACCGGCAGCAGCAGCCCCGCGATGAGC
The DNA here is from genome assembly GCF_030317035.1 of Variovorax sp. J22G73. Taxonomy (GTDB): domain Bacteria; phylum Pseudomonadota; class Gammaproteobacteria; order Burkholderiales; family Burkholderiaceae_C; genus Variovorax. The sequence continues at coordinate 21,544 of NZ_JASZYK010000002.1, read as the reverse complement.
GGCCCCGTGCCCGCGCCGATGTCGCGCCACACCGAGCGCGCGGCCAGCGCCTGCACCCGCTCGGGCCCCGGCGTGCGGCGCGCCACGATGGGCGGCAGCAGCGGCAGTTGCAAGGCGCGCAGCACCACGATGAGCGCCGCGCAGCTCCACAGCCAGCCCAGCCCGAAGCCGACCAACGCAAGGGCCGTCACCAAAGACAGCCACACCAGCAGCCGCTCGGCGCCGAAGCGCTCCGCCATGCGGCCACCCACCGGACTCAGCAAGATTTCCGCGAGATAGCGCAGCGCCATGAGCACGCCGGCGACGATCACCGCGCCGCCGGGCATCAGGTCCTTGCCCAGGTAGGACAGCCCGACGATGAAGAGGCCGTCGAGCGTCAGGCCTTCCATGAACGACCAGCTGTCGAGGCTGTTGGGGCGCTTGAATCGGCTGGTGGCCTTGCCCGGATTGGGCATGGGGTGCGGCGCCGCCGGCAGCCGCCGCGTGACGAACCAGGCCAGCAGCGAGAACACCGCCAGGATGCCGAAGATGGCGCGCGGCCCGCTCCAGTGCGCAAGCAGCGCGCCCAGCGGCAGCGCCAGCACCGGCCCCAGCGCGATGAAGGCGCGCGAACGCCCGTTGCGACGCGCGGCGCCCAGCGGGTCGGCCGTGGCCAGCGCCTGCGTCGACAGGTTCAGTGCCGCAAAGCACAGCCCCCACATCAGCCGCAGCGGCAGCAAGGCCCAGAAGCCCGACAGCGTGGCGTAGCCCAGGCCGCACACCGCGGCGGCCACCACGGCGATGCCGCAGGTCAGCCGGTCGCCATGCCGGGCGTAGAAGCGCGCCACGTAGCCGTAGCCCGCGATGCGCACCAGCCGATTGGCGGCGAGCAGCATGCCGGCCTCGGCCAACGTCACGCCGAACTGGCTGGCGTACATGGGCAGCAGCAGGTACAGCACCACGTCGGCCGGCAGGGAGAGGCCCAGCGCCATGGCCGCGTGGCGGGAGTTCAGGTCGGTGGAACCAGGAGCTCGGTCGGGAACGTGAGCGGGAGCGGGAGCGGAAGAGGTAGAGGTGGTAGAGGTGGTGCGAGACATCGAATTCCGATAGTGCGCCGCACCACGCGGTGCCGACAAACGACATAAACGCCCGGCATGCGTGAGAAAATTGCACGCATGCCGTCCAGAGAACCTCCACTGAACGCCGTGCGCGCCTTTGCCGCGGCGGCCCGCCACCTGAGCTTCACACGGGCCGCGGTGGAACTGCACGTCACGCACAGCGCGGTGAGCCGGCAGATCAAGAGCCTTGAAGAATTCCTGGGCGTGGCGCTGTTCGAGCGCCGCATCCGCCAGGTGGCGCTGACCGCCGAGGGCCAGCAGTTTTTCGCCGAGGTCGAGCCCGCGCTCGCGCAGATCGGCGCGGCCGCGCGGGCCTTGCAGGCGCAGGGGCCGGCGCGCGCGGTGCGCATCAACGTGCGGCCGTCGTTCGCGGTGCGCTGGCTCATTCCGCGGCTGCCCTCCTTCGTCGAGCAGTTCCCCGACATCGAGCCGCAGGTGGTCACCAGCACGGTGATGCCCGAACAGGCGCTCGACAGCTTCGACATCGCGGTGCGCCGCGGGCGCGAGGGCTGGCCGCCGTCGATCAAGCTGCGGCCGTTCCTGAAAGACGAAGTGCTGGTGGTCGGCGCGCCGGCGCTGTTCGCGCAGCACCCGCTGGCCGACCTGCGCGCGCTGGCCTCGCACGTGCTGCTGTCGGCCAGGACGCGCAAGGACGACTGGGACGCCTGGAAGAAGCAGTTCGCCGCACCCCGCGCGCGGCCGGCGGGCCGCCTGCAGTTCGACCACCTGCACTTCGTGCTGCAGGCCGCGGTCGACGGCCTGGGCATTGCGCTGGCGCCGACCTCGCTGGTGTCGCACGACCTGGCCTCGGGCCGGCTGCAGTCGCCGCTGCCGGCCCTGCGCATGACGCTGGAGCGCTACTACTACGGCCTCGCGCCCGACGCCGCGCCGGAGGCGGCGTACGTGGCCGAGTGGTTCGAGCGCATGCAGGCCGAGGCGGCCTGAGCACGCCCGCGCGGCAACCTCAGGCCGCGAGCGAACGGATCACTTCTTCCACGCCGACCGTGCCCTTGCGCACGGTGGCATCGGACCCTTCAGCCCCTTCAGCGCCTTCGAAGCGAATCCAGCCCTCGTTGAAACCATCAAGCATCTGCATGCGCGGCAGCGGGTTGCGCATGCCCTGCGCGCTGAAGATGGCGGCCCAGGTCTCGCGCGGCACCGCCTGCGCCTGCACCGGGCGGCCCAGCACGCGGGCCAGCGCCGCCGCGATGTCGTGCTGGCTCAGCCGCGCCGGCCCTTCGAGCTCGACGATGCGCGGCGCGCCGCCGGCCTGCACCAGCAACTCGGCCGACACCCGGCCCACGTCCGCCGTGGCGACCATCGGCACGGCGCGGTCCAGCGGCTGCAGGTAGCTCTGCAGCACGCCCTGCTCGCGCGCCGGCGCGATGTCCCAGGCCAGGTTCTCCAGGAACCACGCGGGCCGCAGGAAGCTGACCGGGAGCGCCAGCGTGGCCAGCGCCTCCTCCATCAGCGTGCGCTGGCTCAGCAGGTTGGGCTGGGCAGCCTGCGCGCCGACGGTCGACAGGCACACGACCCGGCCGGGCCGTGCCGCCTCGAGCGACTGCCGCACCGCCGCGATGACGGCCTTGGCCTCGGGAAAGCCCGGCTGCGGATCGAACTGCGGCGGCGGCAGCACGAAGACGCCCGCCGTGCCCGCGAAGGCCCGCTTGAGCGCGTCGACGTCGTGCATGTCGGCCAGCGCGACCTCGCACCCGAGCTCCGACCAGAAGCGGCCCTTGGCCGCGTCGCGAACGACCGCGCGAACGGGCTGGCCCGCGGCCAGGAGCGCGCGTGCGGCGGCGCCGCCGACCTTGCCTGTGATACCGGTGATTGCGTACATGAGACTTTTCCTTTTTTCGACTGGGTGGGTTCACGACAAGCCCATGGCGGGCTCGTTGGGGTCGAATGGTAGAAAGCGCTCACCTTTGAGTAAAGCGACCTGCGGTCGTATCATTCATGACACCGAATCACCAATCAAACAGGACCGCGGAAGCCACCCCATGACCCTCGACGGACGCCTTCTCTCCAACGTCAGCGTGCTGGCCGCCGTGGTCGAGGGCGGCAGCTTCGCCAACGCGGCCACGGCGCTGGGCCTCACGCCCTCGGGCGTGAGCCGCTCCATCGCGCGGCTGGAGGCACGCATCGGCGTGCGGCTGTTCGACCGCACCACGCGCTCGCTGAACCTCACCGACGAGGGGCGGCTGCTGTACGCCAACATCAACCCGCTGGTGCTGGGCATCGAAGACGCCGTCACCACGGCCTCGGGCGCGTCCGGCGCGGTGCGCGGGCGCCTGCGCGTGAACACCGACGCCTTCACCTCGCGGCTGCTGCTGGCGCCGCACCTGCCGCGCTTCGTGGCGCTGTACCCCGAGCTCACGCTGGAGCTCATCGCGCGCGAGCAGCTCGGCGACCTGGTGGCCGAGGGCTTCGACATCGCGGTGCGCTTCGGCGAGCCGCCCTCCTCGTCGCTGGTGGCGCGCAAGCTGATGGACTCGCGCGTGGTCACCGTCGCCACCCCGGCCTACCTGGAGCGCCACGGCCGCCCCGCCAGGCCGGCGGACCTGGCCGCGCACGCCTGCCTGCAGGTGCGCAACCCCGTCACCGGGCAGCCGTACACCTGGGAGTTCCACCGCGGGCGCAAGCAGCTCACGGTGCCCACCACCGGGCGGCTGCTGCTGAGCGACCCCGGCACCGTGCTCACGACCACGCTCGCGGGCATCTGCGTGGCGCAGATCAAGGCGGTGGGCATCCAGCCGCAGCTCGACAGCGGCGAGCTGGTCGACCTGTTTCCCGACTGGCCCGACGAGCGCCTGCCGATCTACGCGCTGTACCCGTCGCGGCACTTGCCGGCGGCCAAGGTGCGGGCGTTCATCGACTTCGTGATGAGCGTGATCGTGCCGGGGCCCACGCCGGCTCCCGCGCGGGCCCCGAAGCCAGTGAAACCAGTGAAGCCAGCGAAGCCGAAAGCCAAACCCGCGCGCTGAGCTTGCTCGCAGGTCCGTAAACGGCCAGCGCCACGGGCTGCCGGCTCGCAAGATGAAGTCTTCGCACGCACTTCATCTCAGTTCACCCCCATGCCCGCACGCCTGCCCCGCCCCTTCGTCTTCCTCGCCTGGTCCAACCTCGCCGCGCAGTCCGCCGAACAACTGAGCCTGGCCGCCGTGCCGCTGGTCGCGGTGCTCGCGCTCGGCGCCGGGCCGGGCGACATCGGCTTTCTTGCGGCGGTGCAGACGCTGCCATTCCTGCTCGTGTCCATGCCCCTGGGGCTGCTCGCCGACCGCATGTCGCGACGGCGCCTGATGGTCGCGGCCGAAGGGTTGCGCGCGGCATCCTTGCTGGTGTTGCTGGGCATGGTGTGCACGTCGACGCTCGGCATCGGGTGGCTGGCGCTGCTGGGCTTCCTGGGCGCGGTCGGCACCGTGGGCTTCAGCGTGGCGGCGCCCGCGCTGGTGCCGGCCCTGGTGCCGCGCGAATCGCTCGCGGTGGCCAACGGTCGGCTCGAGCTGGCGCGCAGCGCGGCCTTCACGGCCGGGCCCGCGCTGGCGGGCGCCTTGGTCGCGTGGGCCGGCGCGCCGGCGGCTTTCGTGCTGGCGGCTGCGCTGTCGGTGGCGGCCGTCGGCCTGCTGCTGCGGCTGAGCGAAGCGCCGCGCGCGCCGGCGTCGGGCCGCCATCCGCTGCTGGAGGTGCGCGACGGCGCGCGCCTGGTGTGGCACAGCGAGCTGCTGCGGCCCATGCTGCTGACCGGCGCGGTCTTCAACATCTCGTGGTTCGTGCTGCAGGCCGCCTATGTGCCTTATGCGGTGCGTGCGCTGGGGCTGGGCGCGCAGGCGGTGGGCTTCACGCTGGCGATGTACGGCGCGGGCATGGTGGCCGGCGCGCTGCTGACCTCGCGCGTGGTCGCGCGGCTGCCGTTCGGCCGCGCGATCCAGGTCGGGCCCGCGGTCGCGGTGGTGGCGGCGGCGGTCATGGCGGCCACGCTCGCGGTGCCGAATGCTTCGGGGGCCGCAGGTGCCGCAGGTGCCGGGTTGGCCGCGCTGTCGTTCTTCCTGTTCGGCGCGGGGCCGATGGTCTGGGTCATCACATCGACCACGCTGCGCCAGAGCGTGGCGCCGGCCAGCATGCTGGGGCGGGTGTCGGCGGTGTTCCTGACGGTGAACACCGGCGCGCGGCCCCTGGGCGCGGCGCTGGGCGGCGTGGTCGGCGCCGCGTGGGGCGAGCCGGCCTGCCTGCTGCTGGCGCTCGCGGGCTTTGCGTTGCAGGCCGCGATCATTTTTGCTTCGCGCGTCTCGGGGCTGCGGCGGTTGCCGGTGGCGGCCTGAGCCGCGCGCCCTTCAGCCCCGGCTTCGCACCTGCCGCGCCGAGGCCGGCTCCAGGAACTGCTGGCGAAAGTACTCGCGAAACGCCGTCATCGCCGGCGAAAACTCCACGCCCTGCTTCCAGCCCAGCCCGATGTTCATCGTGGGCACCGTGTCGCGCAGGTTGATGGTCTCGATGCGCTTGCCCTCCAGCGACCAGGGCCGGTAGACCATGTCCGACAGCACCGTCACGCCCAGGCCGTTGGCCACCGTGCTGCGCACCGCCTCCACCGAGCTGGTGCGCAGGCGCACCTTGGGCTGCAGCGGCGTCTTGCTCCAGTACTTCAGCGCGGTGGCGGCGGCCTCGTCCACGGTGAGCATGATGTAGGGCTCGGCCGCCACGTCGGCCAGCGTGACCTCGGGCTTGTCCAGCAGCGGGTGCTTGGCCGGCACCCACAGCCGGCGCTGCGAGCCGAAGAAGGTTTCCAGCGTCAGCTCGCGCAGCACCACGTTCGAGGTGAGCAGCACGCCGATGTCGTAGCGCTGGGTGATCAGCCCTTCCTCGATGGCCTCGCGCGCCACCTCGTGCACCTTCACCGTGACCTGCGGGTGCAGCTGCTCGAAGCGCTGCAGGTGGTGCGGCAGAAAGTAGCCCAGCACGGTGTAGCTCGCGGCGATGGTGATGGCGCCTTCCACGTCGGCGCCTTCGTGCGGCATGCGCAGCGCCTCGTCGGCGGCGGCCAGCACCGTGTAGGCATGGCCCAGAAAGCGCCGGCCTGCCTTGGTGAGTTCGACGCCGTGGGGGTGCCGCTCGAACAGCTGCCGGCCCATCATGTCCTCCAGCTCGCGAATGGCCATGGTGACGGCCGACTGCGAGATGTTTAGCTGCTGCGCCGCGTGCGAGATGCGGCCGGCCTCGGCCACGGCCGAGAAGTACTTGAGCTGACGCAGCGTCAGGGACATGGTGCGGGTCTTTCGGGTGTTGGGGGTGTTGGGGGCGTTCGAGGGTATTCGCGAGTGCGCTGGCAACGTGCTCCCGCAGGCGCAAAGCCGATACCGCCGTGTCGCGCCCCTCCAGCGTAGCGGCCAACGCGCGCCGGCGCAGTATCTGTTTTTCAGATACCGGGCTGCCTGAAAACAATGCTTTTCAGCCGTGGGGGTGCTGACTAATCTTCGCTTCGTCCTGCACCGCCGCCCCGGCGATGCGCACCGAACAAAGGCCGCGACCCGTGAAGAAAACGCAGATCGATCTGAACTCCGACATCGGCGAAGGCTTCGGCCCCTGGACCATCGGCGACGGCGTCGACGAAGCGCTGATGCCGCTGATCACCTCGGCCAACATCGCGACCGGCTTCCACGCCGGCGACCCGAACATCATGCGCAGGATGGTCGGCCTGGCCCGCGAGCACGGCGTGGCCATCGGCGCGCACCCGGGCTTTCGCGACCTCGTGGGCTTCGGGCGCCGCCACATGCACGCGCCGGCCGACGAGCTGGTCAACGACATGGTCTACCAGCTGGGCGCGCTGCGCGAGTTTGCACGGCTCGAGGGCCTGCGGCTGCAGCACATCAAGCCGCATGGGGCGCTGTACATGCATGCGGCGCGCGACGAGGCGCTGTCGCGCGCGCTGGTCACGGCGCTGCGGCAGATCGAGCCCACGCTGCGCCTGTTTTGCATGGAGGCCTCCGTCACCTGCCGGGTCGCGCGCGAGCTGGGGCAGCCGGTGGTGCGCGAGTTCTACGCCGACCGCGACTACGACCTGAGCGGCGCCATTGTCTTCACGCGCCGCGTCGGCGCGCTCGATGCGGAAGCCGTCGCGGCCAAGGTGGTGCGCGCCTGCACCGAGGGCGTGGTGCGCACGGTCGAGGGCGAGGACGTGGCCATCGGCTTCGACTCGGTCTGCATCCACAGCGACACGCCCGGCGCGCTGGCGCTGGTGCGCACCACGCGGGCCGCGCTGGCCGGGCACGGCATTCGCGTGGCGGGCCTGCCCGCGCTGGGCTGAGCCTCTTTTTCTTGTTCTTGTTTCCGTTGTTGTTGTTCCAGGAGTGCACCGATGTCCGCTACCCATGAAGTCCTGAGCCCCTTGCCGGGCACCTTCTACCGCCGCTCGGCGCCCGACGCGCCGCTGTTCAAGTCCGAAGGCGACATGGTGGCCGTGGGCGACGTGCTGGGCCTGGTCGAGGTGATGAAGCAGTTCAGCGAAGTCACGGCCGACGCGGCCGGCCGGCTGGTGCGCTTCGGCGTGGAGAACGCCGAGCCGGTCGATCCGGGCCAGGTGCTCGCCGTCATCGAGACCGCCTGAGCCATGGCTGCCGCATTCGACAAGTTGCTCGTCGCCAACCGCGGCGAGATCGCGGTGCGCATCGTGCGCGCCGCCAGGGAACTGGGCCTGAAGACCGTGGCCGTGTACAGCGACGCCGACGCGCAAGGGCTGGCCGTGAAGATGGCCGACGAGGCGGTGCGCATCGGCCCGGCCCACGCGAGCAAGAGCTACCTGGACATCGACGCCATCCTGCAGGCGGCAGCCACGAGCGGTGCCGGCGCGGTGCACCCCGGCTACGGCTTCCTGTCGGAAAACGCCGCCTTCGCCGAGCGCGTCGAAGCCGCGGGGCTGGTCTTTGTCGGCCCCACGCCGCACGCCATTCGCACCATGGGCGACAAGGCCGCCGCGCGCGCCGCCGCCATGAAGGCCGGCGTGCCCACGGTGCCCGGCAGCGCCGGCGTGGTGAGCGACCCCGACGTGGCCGTGGAGGTGGCGAAGGACATCGGCTACCCGATCATGATCAAGGCCTCCGCCGGTGGCGGCGGGCGCGGCATCCGGGTGGCGCACGGCGAGGCCGAGCTGCGGCAGCAGTTCGCCACGGCCACGGCCGAAGCGCTGGCCGCCTTCGGCAACGGCGAGGTGTACCTGGAGCGCTTCATTCGCCGGGCGCGCCATATCGAGGTGCAGATACTGGGCGACGGCCAGCGCGTGGTGCACTGCTTCGAGCGCGAATGCTCGCTGCAGCGCCGCCGCCAGAAGGTGTGGGAAGAAGCGCCTTCGGCCGCCATCAGCGCGGCCACGCGCGCCGCGCTGTGCGACTCGGCGCTGCGCCTGGCCCATGCCGTGGCCTACCGCGGGGCGGGCACGCTGGAGTACCTGTACGACGACGACACGCACGAGTTCTTCTTCATCGAGATGAACACGCGCATCCAGGTCGAGCACCCGGTCACCGAGATGGTCACCGGCATCGACCTGGTGAAAGAAATGCTGCGCATCGCGCTGGGCCAGCCGTTGCGGCTGAAGCAGGAAGACATCCGGCTCACCGGCGCGGCGATAGAAGTGCGCATCAACGCCGAGAACGCGGCGAAGAACTTCATGCCCAGCCCGGGCAAGGTGCATCAGTTGGTGGTGCCGGGCGGGCCGGGCGTGCGCTTCGACACCATGCTGTACCCCGGCTACACGGTGCCGGCTTACTACGACTCGCTGCTGGGCAAGCTCATCGTGCACGACAGCGACCGCGCCAGCGCGCTGGCCCGCATGCGCCGCGCGCTGGGCGAGCTGCAGGTCGAAGGCATCCACACGACCATCGCACTGCACCGCGCGCTGTGCGACGACGCGAACGTTGCCAAGGCCGCCTTCCACACCGGCTTCCTGGAGCCCTGGCTCGCGGAGAACCCGCTGGTGGATGTCGCGCCCCTGGCTGCTCCAGCTCTGAAAGTCACCGCATGACCACTGCCACCACCCTGCCCGCCCAGGCCCGCTACAGCTTCGGCGGCGACGAGCACCTGTTCGTCGAGATCAGCGAGGAGATGTCGCTGCCCGCCTTCTTCAAGGGCATGGCCATCTGCAACGCGCTGCGCCGCCGCGTGGAGGCGGGCGAGCTCGCCGGCGTGACCGAGATCTGCCCCGCCAACGCCGCCTACCTGGTGCGCTTCGACCCCGACAGGATCGTGCCCGACGTGCTGCTCCATGCGCTGAAGGAGATCGAGGCCGGCCTGGGCGATGCCGACCGGCAACTGCAGACCCGCATCGTGGAGATTCCGGTGCTCTACAACGACCCGTGGACGCACGAGACGCTCATGCGCTTTCGCGAGCGTCACCAGGACCCGGCCAGCACCGACATCGAATACGCCGCGCGCATCAACGGCCACGCCTCGGTCGACGCCTTCATCGCCGCGCACTCGGGTGCGCCGTGGTTCGTGTCGATGGTCGGCTTCGTGGCGGGGCTGCCCTTTCTCTTCCAGATGGTGGAGCGCCAGCGGCAGATCGAGGTGCCCAAGTACCTCAGCCCGCGCACCGACACACCCCGGCTCACGCTGGGACACGGCGGCTGCTTCAGCTGCATCTACTCGGTGCGCGGCGCGGGCGGCTACCAGATGTTCGGCGTCACGCCCGCGCCCATCTTCGACCCGGCGCAGCGCCTGTCGTACCTGAAGGAGCTGATGGTGTTCTTCCGCCCCGGCGACATCGTGAAGTGGAAGCCCATCGACCGCGCCGAGTACGACCGCCAGGTCGCGCAGGTGGAGGCCGGCACGTACACGCTGCGCATCGAACCCGTGTCGTTCTCGCTCGACGAATTCCTGGCCGACCCCGACGGCTACAACCGACAGTTGCTGAAGGTGCTCCATGGCCATTGAAGTGATCAAGCCCGGCCTTGCGACCAGCGTGCAGGACGCGGGCCGCCCCGGCTACTACCACCTGGGCATTCCGCTGTCGGGCGCGCTCGACCAGCAGGCGCTGGTGCTGGCCAACCTGCTGGTGGGCAACGACGAGGGCGCGGCGGCAATGGAAACCACGCTGCTCGGGCCCGAACTGCGCTTCGACGCGCCGGCCATCGTGGCCGTCACGGGCGCCGAGGCCAGGGCGAAGCTCAATGGGCAGGAGGCGCCGCGCAACGCATCGTTCGCGGTGCAGGCCGGCGATGTGCTCGCCTTCGACTTCATGAAGCTGGGCGCGCGCATGTGCATTGCCGTGGCGGGCGGCATCGACGTGCCGGTGGTGCTCGGCAGCCGCTCCACCTACGGCCTGGGCGCCTTCGGCGGCTTCAACGGCCGCAAGCTGCTGGCCGGAGACCGGCTGCCCGTCGGCACGCCATCGCCGCGCGCCAGGGCCGGCCGCGCCGCGCCCGCCGAACTGCTGCCGGTGCTCGCGAAGGAAGTCGCGCTGCGCGTGCTGCCGGGCATCTACTTTCATCGGCTGCAGAAAGAATCGGTGCACAGCTTCTTCGCCGACGCCTGGAGCGTGGGCTCCGAGGCCGACCGCATCGGGTACCGCTACAAGAACGGCACGCCGCTGAAGTTCCTGGAGCGCAAGCCGCCTTTCGGCGCGGGTGCCGACCCGTCGAACATCGTGGACGCGGGCTACCCCTACGGGTCGATCCAGGTGCCGGGCGGGCGCGAGCCGATCATCCTGCACCGCGACGCGGTCTCGGGTGGCGGCTACGCCATGGTGGGCACGGTGATCAGCGCAGACATGGACCTCATCGCGCAGATGCAGCCCAACCACAAGGCGCGCTTCGTCGAGGTCGACATGGCGCAGGCGCTGGAAGCCCGCGCCGAGCGACGACAGCGCATCGCGCGCCTTCGTGAGGCGCTCGCGGCGCTCCCTAACTAGCCGCGCGCCTTTCGCCTTTTTTCGCCTTTTCCTTTTTCTGTTGTTGCCACCTAGGAGTTCTTCATGAACAGCTCGCTCCTGCGCGTTTCACGCGTGTCACGCATTTCACTGCTCGCCAGTTCGCTCGCCGCCGCCCTGCTCTGGCACGCCAGTGCCTCGGCGGCCGACTGGTTCCCCTACAAGGCCGAGGCCACCGAGCCCGCCTTCTCCGCCGAGGGCACGAAGAAGCCTATCGACTACACGCCGCTGGCCAAGGCCTCGAAGAAGTGGGACATCTGCGTGTCGTTCCCGCACATGAAGGACGCCTACTGGCTGGGCGTGGACTACGGCGTCATCGAAGAGGCCAGGCGCCAGGGCGTGAAGCTGCAGGTGGCCGACGCGGGCGGCTACACCAACCTGGGCAAGCAGGTCTCGCAGATCGAAGACTGCGTGGCGCGCGGCGCCAACGCGGTGATCATCGGCGCGATTTCGGGCGACGGGCTCAACAACGTCATCAAGGCCGCGGCAGCGAAGAAGGTGCCGGTGATCGACCTGGTGAACGGCATCAACTCCCCCGACCTGTCGGCCAAGTCGCTGGTGTCGTTCTACACGATGGGGCATTCCACCGGCGAGTACCTCGCGAAGAAGCATCCGGCCGGCTCGCCCGCGGTCAAGGTCGGCTGGTTCCCGGGCCCGGCCGGCGCGGGCTGGGTCGAGGCCGCGCACAAGGGCTTCATGGACGCGGTGAAGGGCAGCGCCGTGGTGATGCTCGACCCCAAGTACGGCGACACCGGCAAGGAAGCGCAGAGCAAGCTGGTCGAAGACGTGCTGCAGGGCAATCCCGACCTGGCCTACGTGGCCGGCACGGCCGTGACCGCCGAGGCCGCCACCGGCCTACTGCGCTCGCGCGGCCTCGACAAGAAGGTGCAGGTGCTGTCCTTCTACATGACACCGGGCGTGTACGAGGGCATTCAAAAGGGCCGCATCGTCGCCTCCCCGGCCGACTCCATGGTGGTGCAGGGCCGCATCGCGGTCGACCAGGCCGTGCGCCTGCTCGAGAACAAGGAGCTGGTGAAGCACGTGGGCCCGAAGATCTTCGTGGTCGACAGCGGCAACATCAAGAGCGTGAAGCTCGACGACATCCTGCCGCCGCCGGGCTTCAAGCCGGTGTTCGAGGTCAAGTAGCCAAGGCGGGCGGGCCCATGCCTTCATCGTCTCAGCCGCTGCTCCAGACCAGCGGGCTCGGCAAGCGCTACCCGGGCGTGATCGCGCTCGACGGCGTCGACTTCGACCTGCGCGCGGGCGAAGTGCACGTGCTGTTCGGCGAGAACGGCGCGGGCAAGTCGACGCTGATCTCGCTGCTGGCCGGCGCCAACGTGCCTTCGGCCGGGGAGATCCGCATGCACGGCGCGCCGGTGAAGTTGTCGAGCGTGCACGAGGCGCGGCGCCACGGCATCAGCGCGGTGTTTCAGGAGTTCTCGCTCATTCCCACGCTGTCGGTGGCGCAGAACCTGAGCCTGGGCGAGGAGCCGTGCAAGGCCGGCCTGCTCGACCGCGGCGCGCTGCGTGAGCGCGCCCGCGCGATGCTGGCCGACCTGGGCTTCGACATCGACTGCGACGCACCCGTGGCGGGCCTGTCGCGCGCGCAGCAGCAGATGGTGGAAATTGCCAAGGGCCTGCGCGGCGAGGTGTCGGTGCTGATCCTCGACGAGCCGACCGCCTCGCTCACCGACACCGAAACACAGCGCCTGTTCGCGCTGGTCGCGCGGCTGAAGGCGCGCGGCGTGGGCATCGTCTACATCTCGCACCGCATGCAGGAAATTGCGCAGATCGCCGACCGCATCACGGTGCTGCGCGACGGGCGCAAGGTGACCACCGTGCAAGCGCGCGAGACCGGCGCCGACCGGCTGATCGAACTGATGAGCGGGCGCGCCGTCGAGCAGGTCTATCCGCGCATCGCGTCCAGCCCCGGCGAGGTGGTGCTGCAGATCGACGGGCTCAGCTCGCCCAACGGCGTGCGCCGTGCGACCCTGGTGGTGCGGCGCGGCGAGGTGGTCGGGCTGGCGGGGCTGGTGGGCTGCGGCAAGTCGGAGCTGTTCCGTGCCGTGTACGGGCTGGACGCGGTCAGCGAAGGCCGCGTGCTGTTCAAGGGCCAGCCGCGCACCGGCGCCACGGTGCGCCGGCTGCTCGACGAGGGCATGTTCTACCTGCCGCCCGACCGCAAGGGCGAGGGGCTGGTGCTGGGCTTTGCCTCGCGCGCCAACATCGTGCTGCCGCTGGTGCACGGGCCGCTGCGCGGGCATGGTGGCTGGCTGCGCAGGCGCCTGGGTCGCAAGCTCTCGGCGGCAGCGGCCGAGCGCGTGGAACTGGCCCCGCGCAACCTCGACCGCCCGGTGGGCCTGCTGTCGGGCGGCAACCAGCAGAAGGTGCTGTTCGGCAAGGGCATGACGCGCGACGCCGCGCTCTACGTGTTCGACGAACCCACGGTGGGCGTGGACATCGGCACGCGCGCCGCGCTGTACCAGGTGATTCGCAAGCTCTGCGAGGGCGGCGCGGCGGTGGTGGTCATTTCGTCGGACCTGCCCGAGGTGCTGCACCTGAGCCACCGCCTGTACGTGATGTGCCGCGGCGAGATCGCCGGCGAGCTGCGGGGCGACGCCATCCAGGAGACCGCCGTGCTCAACCTGTTCTTCGGTTCCAGCGAAAGAGACCCATGACCGCGCCCTCCTCCCTGCCTTCGTCCATGCCTTCCTCGATGCCTTCCTCGATGCCTTCAGCCTCGCCTTTGTCCGCTCCACCCGGCCTGGGCGCACGCGTGCTCGGCATGCTGCGCAACCTGTTCCTGCGCCTGGGCGTGCTGCCCTTCATGCTGGTGATCGCCATCGTGGTGTTCAGCACCCTGTCCGACCAGTTCCTCACCGTGCAGAACATGGTCAACCTGCTGCGCCAGTCGGTCTACCTGGTGCTGGTGTCTATGGGCCAGATGCTGGCGCTGGTCACGGGCGGCTTCGACCTGTCGGTGGGCACGGTGATGGCCATCGCCTCGGTGGTGTCGGCGCTGGCCATGCAGGCCCTGGGCGCGGCGCTGCCCGATGCGACCTGGGTCGTGGTGATCGCCGGTTGCGCGTGCGGGTTGCTCGCGGGGCTCACGGTGGGCCTGGTCAACGGCATCGGCGTGGCCGTGGTCGGCGTGTCGCCCTTCATCGTGACGCTGGGCGTGCAGTCCATCGGCTTCGGCCTGGCGCTGTACCTTACCGGCGGCGTGCCGGTGTCGGGCCTGCCGGCCGGCTTCAGCGACCTGTTCGGCTTCGGCACGCTGCTGGGGGTACCGGTGCCTGTGTGGGTCACGGCCGTGTGCGTCGCGGGCATGGCCGTGCTCATGGGCCGCATGCCCACGGGCACGCACCTGCTGGCCGTGGGCGGCAACGCCAAGGCCGCGGCGCTCTCGGGCATCGACACGCGCCGCGTGCTGCTGACGGCCTACCTGCTGTGCGCCGGGCTGGCGGCCGTGAGCGGCCTGCTGCTCACCGCGCGCGTCGAGACCGGCGAGGCCAACCTGGGCGGCACGGTGGCGCTGGAGTCCATCGCCGCCTGCGTGATCGCGGGCGTGAGCCTGCGCGGCGGCATCGGCCGCGTGCCCAACGTGGTGATGGGCGCGATCTTCATCGGGCTGGTGCAGAACGGCATGAACCTGGCTAGCGTGGGCTCGTACCTGCAGATGGTGGTGCTGGGCGTGCTGCTGATCGTGGCCGTGGTGGCCGACCAGCTGCGCCATCGCATGGTGGCGCCGACAGGGCATTGAGCTGCAAATGAAAACAAAGGAGGCTAGCTAACACAACCCCACGTTCCCGGCAAAAAACAAAAGCCGAATCAGCCCTCTCCTAGCCGTCGAAAAGTCGAACTGAACTTCAATCGCCGTTTGGCTACGGCATGGAACAGTTTGAATCGAACAAGAAGAAAAACGGCGGCGCGCGCCTCGCTCCACGCGGCGGTCTGCCTGCTGTTCGCGCTGAAGGCCGCCGCACAAACCGCATCGCCCGATGCGTCGGCGCACAACGAACAGCGGCTGCGGCTGCAACTCGACGAAGCCAGGGCGCGCGTGGCCGAGCGGCCCGACCTGTTGACCCGCACGCAAGCCGGCGCCGCCTCGCCGACCGTATTCCCCGCCGAAACGCCCTGCTTCCTGATTTCGTCCATCGAATGGCGCGGCGCCGCGTCTTTTCCGTGGCTGCCCGGCCGCGTCGCCATCGAAGGCCATTGCCTCGGCGCGCAAGGGCTGCGGGTGGCCCGCACGGCCATTGCACGGGCGCTGCTCGACGGGGGCTACATGACCACGCAGGTCGTCGTGCCGGAACAGGATCTGTCGACGGGTCGCCTGCTCATCGAGATCGTCGCGGGCCGCATCGGCCAGATCCGCGACACCGAAGGCCGCATCGGATCGCCCGCCACGGTGCTGCCGGCCACGGCAGGCGATTTGCTGAACGTGCGCGACCTGGACCAGGCGCTTGAAAATATCCGCCGCCTGCCGGGCCAACGCACCACGGCGTTTGACCTGCTGCCGGGCGCCGAGGCCGGCCAGAGCGACATCGTGTTCAGGCACCCCGCCGACGCCGCGCGCGTGCACGGCGTGTTGACCGCCGACAACGCGGGTGTCGATGCGTCGGGCCGCAACCAGTTGGGGGCCGTGGTTTCCATCGACTCGCCGCTGCACTTGCACGACCAGCTGATCGCCACCTTCAGCGGCGACGCGCCCTTTCGCAGGCGCACGCGAGGCTCGACGGCAAGGAGCATTGCGTGGAACGTGCCCATCGGGTACGCGTCGGTCTCCGTCGGTGCCAGCGAGTGGGCCGCGCGGCAGCGCATCGAAGACCCTGAGGGAACGTATCCCTATGCCTCGCGCACGCGCCGCTTCGAGATGGGCATGGCCTATGTGCCATATCGCTCGGGCCACAGCAAGGGCACGCTCAGGCTCTCGCTGTTTCGCCGGCAGGAGAACGGCTGGTTCGACGGCAAGGCGCTCGATGTTCAGCGGCGCGACACCACGGGCTTCGACCTCGCGTTCAGCCATCTCGAGAAGTTCGACGACGCCTTGTTCGAATTCGGCGTCGGCCTGCGTGGCAGCCTGCCCGGCGAGAGCCGGTTTCCTGGCCATGTGCAAGACCACCCGGACTGGAACGGGCGCTACCGCGTCGCCACGGCGCGGGCCTCCGCGGACCTGCCGTTCGAGGCAGGCGGGCAAAGATTCGGCTACCGCGGCAGCCTGCTGCTGCAGCACGCGCCCACGCCGCTGCCTTCGTCCGAATACCTGCAGCTGGGAGGCCGCGAGAGCGTGCGCGGCTTCGACGGCAACACGACGTTGTTCGCGCCCGGCGGATGGCTGTGGCGCAACGAAGTGGCCATGCCGATACCGGTAGCGGCGTCCACGTCGGGTTTCGGCGAGGCCTACGCGGCGCTGGACACCGGCGCCGTGTCGGGCGGCGGCACGCCGCGCCACGCGCGCCGCCTGGCCGGCGCCGCCGTGGGCTTGCGGGGCAACCAGGGGCGCGTCGGCTACGACTTTTCAGTGGGAACACCCGTTACCAAACCGGAGGTACTGAAGAGCCGCAAGCCGTTCCTGAACTTTCTTTTAACCACCAGCTTTTGAACCTTGCGATCGCGCCCGCGCCGGGCGTGGCCATCGGTTCATCGGCATTCGATGCAAGGGCAAACCAGGCAGCGCCACACCCACACCGCTCTATCAATGCAGGTCGCCTTTGTTGCCGCCTGCCTTCTGTCTTCACTCCTCAAGGGAATCATGAAAAAAAACAAACACCGAATCGCAGCCCTCGCCTCTCTGCTGCTCTCGTCGACGGCAGCATTCGCGCAACTCACGCCTGCCGCCGGACCAAGCCAGGCGACACTTTCCGCCCCTGGCAACAAGACCCCCATCGTCAACATCGTGGCGCCGAACGCCGCGGGCGTATCGCACAACCGGTTCACCGACTACAACGTCGGCGCGCAGGGCCTCATCCTGAACAACAGCGCCGCGGGCTTGAGCACCAAGCTCGGCGGCGATATCGCAGGCAACCCTGCGCTGCGCGGCGGCGCCGCGAAGGTCATCCTCAACGAGGTGATCGGCTCGAAGGCATCGCTGCTGGGCGGCGCGACTGAAATCGCCGGGCAGCGCGCGCGGCTGGTGCTGGTCAACCCGAATGGCATCAGCGTCAAGGGCGCGAGCTTCGTCAACGTGTCGCGCGCCACGCTGACCACCGGCAAGCCGGTGTTCGACGCCAGCGGCAACATCACCCGCATCGACACCGCCAAGGGCAAGATCGACGGGCAAGGCCTGGACGCCAGCACGGTCGACCAGGTCGACCTGATTGCCTACGCGGTCGAAGTCTCCGGCTTGCAGAGCAAGCGGCAGGCGAGCATCGTCACGGGCGCAGCCAATACGGACATCGACCTGAGCAAGAACACGTCGAACAGCGTGAGCAGCACCATCGTGCTGGACGCGTCGAACCTCGGCGGCATGTATTCGAGCGGCATCTCGCTGGTGGGCAACGGCCAGGGCGTGGGCGTGAACGTCGGCGGTACCGCGAAGGCGTTGACGGGCAGCCTGGAGGTTTCGCCGCAAGGCGGCGTCACGCACGGGCCTTCGGCGGCCAAGCCCGAGCGGATGGATGTGGCAAAGCTGAGAGCAGAGATGGTGCAGGAACGCGCGCGGCAGGAAGCGGAAAAGGAACGCGCTAAACAGCAGGCGGAGAAACAGGCGGCGATAGATCGCGCTCAGCACGTGGCAACAGTAACAGCTCAGCTACGGGCGGACGTGGAGAACCCTGAGCAGGCGGCACAAAGACGCGCTCAGCAACAGGCGGCGGAGGTAGCAATGTTGGCACGCAGGCGCCAGGAAGCACGGGAGGCAGCTCAGAAGAAGGACGAGCAGGCATTGCAGGCGCGTTCGCGCGAGGACGATGCGCGGCGCCAGGAGCAAACAGCCGCCTTCGAACGCAGCCGCCAGCTCGCTGCGACGCAAGCACAGGAGGAGCAACAAAAGCCGAAAACGGCGCAGGAAGAAGCCAGGAGCAAGCAGGAGCAGCGCGCCCGGGTGCATACCGCGGCTCGGCTGACCGGTGAGGACGTGGTCAATTTCAACGACGGATTCACTGCTTTGTCGTATTCGCCGAGCTCCGGCATGCTCAGCTTCAGCAACGGGACTCACTCGACACTCACGTCTGTCGGCAAATTCGGCGAAGGGCCAAACCACGGCAAATTCATCGTCTTGAACCCTCGCAGTTCGAGCAGAGATCCGTCCCTCCATGGCCTCGACCTCATCATCAACGGAAGCCCCTACGCAGTGCCTGGCATGGCTTGGTGGGTGAACAGCCGGACACCCCCTATTTTCTGAACTGAGGCCAAGCCGAAGACCATGCGGCTCACCTGAACTAGCTGGACACCGCCACTGAAGCCTTCGGCGTCGGCGCCACCACCAGCTGTTGCTGGAGCCCTCCGCCCCCTTCAAGGGTGCCGCGCTCATGCGTGGCACCCTTTTTTCTTTCACCATTCGTACCCGATGCCCAAGCCCAGGTTGAAGCGCTGCGCGCTGATGCCGCCGTTGACCTTGTAGACCCAGTTGCCGCTTTCCGAGCGGCGCGAATAGCCGATGGCCAGCGCGCTGTAGCCCGAGAAGTAGCCCACGCCCACCGACAGCAGGTTCTTGCCCGGTGTCATCGCCTGCGGCAGCGAACTCATGGCCGTGGCCATGGCCACGCCCGAGTACGCGATGCGCGCCACGTCGCGCACCTGGCCCTGCAACTGGTTCTGCACGCCCGCCACCTGGCCGACGGTGGCCGCGTCGTTGGGCAGCACGCCCGGCGCCACGTTCGACAGCCGCGTGCCGTTGGGCGCCTGGCCGTTGCCCAGCGTCACCTGGTTGTAGTTGATGGAGCCGTCGGGGTTGGTGGCGTACTGCACGCCGCCCGCGGCCACCGCGTTTGCCGTGGCCTTGAGCTGCGCGACGTTGGTGGCGTCGCTGTCGGCGGTGCCCGCGGCCACGCCCGTGATCTGGCGGAACTGCCCGCTGCCGGCGTCGCCCACCGACACCGCCGCTTGCGTGCTGTTGGTCGCGCGAATGGCCGCGGCCTGCTGCGGCGTGGCGCTGCCCGGCACATAGCCGGCCACGCCGGCGGCCGTGGACGCCACCGAGTTCGCGCCCAGCGCCACGCCGCCGGTCTGCTGCACCACCGCGCCGAAGCCGATGGCCGTGCCCTGCGCGATGGCGCCCGCCTTGCTCAGCGGCGTGCCGCCCGCGTCGGCGTTGTCGCCCAGCGCCACGCCGCCGCCGCCCGCGCGTGCATTGGCACCGATCGCCTGCGAGCCCGTGGCCAGCGCGCCCGTGCCGATCGCGATCGCGTTGGCGCCCGTGGCCTGCGCGCCGAAGCCCACCGCCACCGTGCCGTCGGCCGTCGCCTTCGCGCCGTTGCCGGCCGCGAACGCGTTTGCCCCGCTCGCCATCGACTGCGGCCCGATCGCCACCGCCTC
Organism: Variovorax sp. J22G73; assembly: GCF_030317035.1. GTDB lineage: Bacteria > Pseudomonadota > Gammaproteobacteria > Burkholderiales > Burkholderiaceae_C > Variovorax. The sequence goes on along the minus strand of NZ_JASZYK010000002.1, from coordinate 2,059 downwards.
CGCCCCGCTGGCCGTGGCGTCGCCCGCGGTCGAGTTGGCATGGAAGTACTTGGTGCCCGTGTCGTTGATGTTGTTGATCGTCGTGCTCAGGTTGCTCACGTTGCTGTTGGCCGTGCTCACCCCGGTCGACAGGCTGTTGTAGCCCGTGGTCGCGCCGATGACGCTGGTCGACAGGCTGCTGAGGCTGCTGTTGGTGCTGCTGAGCCCGCTCGACAGGCTGGAGATGCCGCTGTTCGCCGTGCTGAGCCCGCTCGACGTCGAGGTCGACAGGCTGCTGACGTTGCTGTTGGTGGTGCTGAGGCCTGTCGACAGGCTGCTGATGTTGCTGGTCGTGGCGCTCAGCCCGGTGGAGAGGCTGCTGACCGTGCTGTTGGTGGTGCTGAGCCCGGTCGACAGGCTGCCGATGCTGCTGCTCGTGGTGCTCAGGCCGGTGGAAAGGCTGCTGACCGTGCTGTTCGTCGTGCTGAGGCCGGTGGAGAGGCTGCCGACCGTGCTGTTGGTGGTGCTGAGCCCGGTCGACAAACTTCCCACGCTGCTGTTCGTGGTGCTCAGTCCGGTCGACAGGCTGGTGATGTTGCTCGTCGCGGTGCTCAGCCCGGTCGAGGTGGAAGTCGACAGGCTGCTCAGGCTGCTGTTCGTGGTGCCCAGGCCGGTCGACAGGCTGGCGATGCCGCTTGCCGCGGTGCTGAGGCCTGTGGAGGTGGAGGCGGAGAGGCTGCCGATGCTGCTTGTTGCGGTGCTGAGGCCTGTCGATGTGGAGGTGGAAAGGCTGTCTACGTTGCTGTTGGTTGTGCTGAGGCCTGTGGAAAGGCTCGTTATTCCGCTCGTTGCGGTGCTCAGTCCTGTCGATGTGGAGGTCGACAAGCTGTCGACGTTGCTGTTTGTCGTGCTCAGGCCTGTCGACAGGCTCGCGATCCCACTGGTCGCCGTGCTCAAGCCGGTTGAGGTTGAAGTCGACAAGCTGTCTACGGTGCTGTTCGTGGAGCTCAGCCCGGTGGACAGACTCGTGATCCCGCTGGCCGCCGTGCTCAAACCAGTCGATGTCGAGGTCGACAAGCTGTCTATGCTGCTTGTTGCGGTGCTCAGGCCTGTTGAAGTCGATGTAGACAGACTGTCCACAGTGCTGTTCGTGGTGCTCAAGCCGGTCGACAGGCTGCTGATGCCGCTTGTCGCCGTGCTCAACCCAGATGACAGGCTCGCGATTCCGCTGGTGGCTGTGCTCAAGCCCGTGGAAGTGGAAGTAGACAAGCTGTCTACGTTGCTGTTCGTGGTGCTGAGGCCAGTCGACAAGCTGGTGATGCCGATGGTCGCGGTACTCAGGCCGGACGACAGGCTCGCGATTCCGCTTGTGGCTGTGCTGAGCCCCGTCGATGTCGAAGTAGACAAGCTGTCGATGCTGCTCGTTGCAGTGCTCAAGCCCGTTGAAGTGGAAGTCGACAGACTGTCCACGTTGCTGTTCGTCGTGCTCAAGCCGGTGGACAGGCTGCTGATGCCGCTTGTCGCAGTGCTCAAGCCGGACGACAGGCTCGCGATTCCGCTTGTGGCTGTGCTCAAGCCCGTAGAAGTGGAGGTCGACAAACTGTCGATGTTGCTGTTCGTGGTACTCAAGCCCGTCGACAGGCTGGTGATTCCACTGGTCGCCGTGCTGAGGCCTGTCGATGTCGAGGTCGACAAGCTGTCCACGTTGCTGTTCGTCGTGCTCAAGCCGGTCGATAGGCTGCTGATGCCGCTCGTCGCAGTGCTCAACCCGGACGAAAGGCTTGCGATCCCGCTCGTTGCCGTGCTCAAGCCCGTGGACGTTGAAGTCGACAAACTGTCGACGTTGCTGTTCGTGGTACTCAAGCCCGTCGACAGGCTGGTGATTCCACTGGTTGCTGTGCTGAGGCCTGTCGATGTCGAAGTCGACAAGCTGTCCACGTTGCTGTTCGTCGTACTCAAGCCGGTCGACAGGCTGCTGATGCCGCTCGTCGCAGTGCTCAACCCGGACGAAAGGCTTGCGATCCCGCTCGTTGCCGTGCTCAAGCCCGTGGACGTTGAAGTCGACAAACTGTCGACGTTG
>NZ_JASZYK010000019.1 GCF_030317035.1 Variovorax sp. J22G73 | reverse complement strand
CCGTGAAGCTGATCAACCCGATCGCGATGGAAGAAGGCCTGCGCTTCGCCATCCGCGAAGGCGGCCGTACCGTGGGCTCGGGCGTCGTCGCCAAGATCCTCGACATCTAAGCGGCACGCAAAGGAATCACCATGGCTACCAAGCAAAAAATCCGCATCCGCCTGAAGGCATTTGACTACAAGCTTATCGACCAATCGGCCGCTGAAATCGTGGACACCGCCAAGCGCACCGGCGCGATCGTCAAGGGCCCCGTGCCCCTGCCGACCCGCATGAAGCGCTTCGACATCCTGCGTTCGCCGCACGTCAACAAGACGTCGCGCGACCAGCTGGAAATCCGCACCCACCAGCGCCTGATGGACATCGTCGACCCGACCGACAAGACCGTGGACGCGCTGATGAAGCTCGACCTGCCGGCTGGCGTCGACGTCGAGATCAAGCTGCAGTGATTCGACCCCGCGTCGTCTCCTGACAAAGCCCGCCTGCAGAAATGCAGGCGGGCTTTTCTGTTCTTAACAGTTGCTCTCCTTCTGTGGCATCCTCCCGCACCGGTATTCCTCAGCGCATTGGCCGGGGCTGAAATGAGGGCAGCAAAAGATATGAGACAGAAGTTCTCCTTTGAGTCGGGCCTGGTCGCTTGCATCGCGACCGCGGCGTTGCTGGTCGCCTGCGGCGGTGGTGGGGGAGGCGGCGGTGGTGGCGTGCCCTTGCTGCCCCTGCCCGTCCCCACGACGAACCCCGTCACCTTGAGCGGCACCGCCACCTACGAGTCGGTGCCCAACGTCAACGGCGCCCTCGTGTACGCCGACACCACGTCCAAGCCGGTGCGCGGCGCCTACGTCGAGGTGCTCGACACCAGCGGCAACCAACTGGTGGTCACTTCGACCGACGACAGTGGAGCCTATGCCGTGAGCGTGCCGGGGAACACGACCGTCACCGTACGCGTGCGCACGCAGCTGACGCGCCCCGGGCCGGGCGCGACCTGGGACGTCACCGTGCGGGACAACACGCAGTCGAGCGCCATCTATTCCATGCAGTCGTCGGCGTTCTCCACGGGCGCCGCGGCGCTGACCCGCGACCTGCACGCGCCCAGCGGTTGGGGCGGCTCCAGCTACACCGGCCAGCGCGTGTCGGCACCGTTCGCCGTGATGGACACGGTCTACATCGCGATGCAGAAGGTGTTGTCGGTGGCGCCGGCGACGGCGTTTCCGTCGCTGAAGGTGTTCTGGAGCGTCAGCAACACGAACGCTGGCGGCAGCGTCGCGTTGGGGCAGATCGGCACCACCTTCTTCATCGCCCAGAGTTCGGGCGCGGAAATCTACGTGCTCGGCAAGGAAGACGTGGACACCGACGAATTCGACGCGCCCGTGATCGCGCACGAGTGGGGCCACTACTACCAGTCGGCGTTCAGCCGCGACGATTCACCCGGCGGCGAGCACTCTACGGCGGACCTGATCGACCGCCGGCTCGCGTTCTCCGAGGGGTGGGGCAATGGCTGGTCGGGCATTGCGCTCGGGCGGCGGAACTATGTCGATTCGGGTGGCCCCGGCCAGGCCCAGGGCAGCAACCTCGACCTGTCGAAGGGGCCCGCGTCGAATCCGGGATGGTTCCGGGAAACATCGATCCAGTCGATTTTCTGGAACCTGAACCAGCAGGTGGGTTTCAAGCCGATCCACGACACGATGACGAATGCACTGTTCAAGGGCGGCGCGCCGGTGACCTCGATCCATCCGTTCGCCGCGGCATTCAACAGTGCCGCGACTGGCAGCGCGTCCGCGCTGAACGCGTTGCTGACGGGCCAGAACATCAGCGCTGCCAACGACGCCTACGGCGGCGCGGAGAGCAACGACGGCGGCGTGCCGGCCGCGTTACCGATGTACAAGCCGGCCACGGTTGGAGGCGGCGCCATCCAGGCTTGCGTGACGAACGCGGCGGACCCCGCCCCGCGGACGGGGAACAAACTCGGAAGCTATGCCTATGTGAGCTTCACGGCGCCCGCCAATCGCGCGTACCAGTTCAGCGTCAGCGCGCCGGCAGGGGCGAATCCCAATTTCGCGGTCTACCAGGGCGGCGTGGTCGGCCGGAACTCGGGATCGCTCAGGCTGTCGCCCGGCCCCTATGTGCTGGTGATCAACGACCTCAACAACTCCGCCGCGAACACCTGCTTCGGCGTGACCATCCAATAGCCGTGGGGAAGACCGCCATGAAACTCCATTCCCGCTCCACGTTCGCCGCCATGGCCTGGCTGGCGTTTTTCGGCGTCGCCGGCTCTGCCTGTGCAGACGGCGTGCCGGCAGCACGCAGCGACCGCCATGCCTCTCTGACGGTCGCGGCGCGCAAGCCCAATGGTTCGGGCGTTGCAATCCAGTACCGGGTCGAAGCAGCGGCGCAGGCCGGTCGTCAGGCCTCGGTTTTCTTGCAGTTCGATGGCGTGACCGACCCAGCCGGCGCCACGGTGCGCCTGACGACCGACGCAGGCCTGACCCTGGCCACGAAGAGCAGCTTCGCGTTGCCCGCCGGCCAGCGCACGACCGCCACCGCCACGGTGACGAGCAGCGGCGACGGCCTGGCCTATCTGAACGTCTTCGTGACGCAGAACGGTGCCATGAGCATCGTGGCCATCCCCATCCAGACGGGTTCGGCCGCGCCGGCCACCAAGCCAGCGGGCGAGATGAAACCGTCGCCGGACGGTGAAAAGGTCATTTCGATGCCTGCCCAAGAGCCAAAGGCACCCGCCAAAAAGCCCTGAAACAGGGTCTTCGAGGCCTGCTGCACAGGCTGAACAGTGGCACTTGCGCCATGCCCGCACCGCGGGCTATAATCGCTGGCTCTGCCCTTGTTGCGTCCGCAAGGGTGTTGTTTGGGCAGAGATTTATCAACCTTCTTCCGTAGCCGGAGAAATCTGGCAAACGCTGTTGCCAATTGAAGTGGCAGTGGCGGAAGAGGATTTCCATTTTTGGAGAAAACATATGAGTCTGAGCAACTCCCTCGGGTTGCTGGGCCGCAAGGTGGGGATGATGCGTCTCTTCACCGATGACGGGGACGCAGTTCCTGTCACGGTGGTGGATGTGTCCAACAACCGTGTGACCCAGATCAAGTCCCAAGAGACCGATGGCTACGTCGCCCTGCAGGTGACGTTCGGTTCGCGCAAAGCATCGCGCGTGACCAAGCCCCAAGCCGGCCACCTCGCCAAGGCAGGTGTCGAAGCAGGCGAAATCATCCAGGAATTCCGCGTTACCGCAGATACCGCAGGTCAGCACAAGGCTGGCGGCGTGATCGCGGCGAGCAGCGTGTTTTCCGTGGGCCAGAAGGTGGACGTGCAAGGCACCTCCATCGGCAAGGGCTTCGCAGGCACGATCAAGCGTCACAACATGAGCTCGCAACGCGCGTCGCACGGTAACAGCCGTTCGCACAACGTTCCCGGCTCGATCGGCATGGCACAAGACCCCGGTCGCGTGTTCCCCGGCAAGCGCATGACGGGCCACCTCGGCGACGTCACGCGCACGACGCAAAACCTCGACGTGTTCCGCATCGACGAAGCACGTCAACTGCTGCTCATCAAGGGCGCGATTCCGGGTTCGAAGGGTGGCTTCGTCACCGTGCGTCCCGCCATCAAGGCCAAGCCGCAAGCGGCTGAAGGAGCGAAGTAATGGAACTCGAACTCCTGAACGAACAAGGCCAGGCCGCGTCGAAGTACGACGCCCCTGAAACCGTGTTCGGCCGTGACTACAACGAAGACCTGGTCCACCAGATCGTCGTTGCATTCCAGGCCAATGCCCGCCAAGGCACGCGCGCCCAGAAGGACCGCGAGCAGGTCAAGCACTCGACCAAGAAGCCTTTCAAGCAAAAGGGAACGGGCCGCGCCCGTGCCGGTATGACGTCCTCGCCGCTGTGGCGCGGGGGTGGCCGCATCTTCCCGAACATGCCTGACGAAAACTTCTCGCAGAAGATCAACAAGAAGATGTACCGCGCCGGCATGGCCGCCATCTTCTCGCAGCTCGCTCGCGAAGGCCGTCTGGCCGTGGTGGATTCGCTGACCGTGGATTCGCCCAAGACGAAGCCGCTGGCAGCCCGTTTCAAGGCGATGAATCTCGAGTCCGTGCTCGTGATCGCCGAAGAAGTCGACGAAAACCTGTACCTTGCCTCGCGCAACCTGGTCAACATCCTCGTGGTCGAACCCCGTTACGCCGATCCGGTGTCGCTGGTTCACTACAAGAAGGTGCTGGTCACCAAGGGTGCCGTCGACAAGCTCAAGGAGATGTTCGCATGAGCCGCGTGAACCCTACCGCCGCTGAACGTACGTTCGAAGAAGGCCGCCTGATGGCGGTGCTGGTCGCCCCGATCGTGTCCGAAAAGGCCACGATGGTCGGCGAAAAGTCGAACGCTGTCACTTTCAAGGTGCTGCAAGACGCCACCAAGCCCGAGATCAAGGCCGCTGTCGAACTGATGTTCAAGGTCGAAGTCCAGGGCGTGTCGGTGCTCAACACCAAGGGCAAGACCAAGCGCTTTGGCAAGTCCATCGGCCGCCGCGACAACGTTCGCAAGGCCTATGTGACCCTGAAGCCGGGTCAAGAGCTCAACCTCGTCGGGGAAGGCGCTTAATCATGGCCGTCATCAAGATGAAACCCACTTCGCCGGGCCAACGCGGCGCGGTGAAGATTTCGCGTGATCACCTGTTCAAGGGTGCTCCTCACGCAGCCCTGCTGGAACCCCAGTTCCAGAAGGCCGGCCGTAACAACAACGGTCACATCACGATCCGTCACCGTGGCGGTGGTTCCAAGCACCACTACCGCGTTGTCGACTTCGTGCGCAACAAGGACGGCATCCCGGCCAAGGTCGAACGCATCGAGTACGACCCGAACCGCACCGCCCACATCGCTCTGGTCTGCTACGCCGACGGCGAGCGCCGCTACATCATCGCCCCGCGCGGTCTGGAAGCTGGTGCAACGCTGCTGTCGGGCGCCGAAGCCCCGATCCGCGCCGGCAACACCCTGCCGATCCGCAACATCCCGGTCGGCTCGACGATCCACTGCATCGAACTGCAACCCGGCAAGGGCGCGCAGATCGCGCGTTCGGCCGGCACGTCGGCCACGCTGCTGGCTCGCGAAGGCGTCTACGCCCAGGTCCGCATGCGTTCGGGTGAGGTGCGTCGCATCCACATCGAATGCCGCGCAACCATCGGCGAAGTGGCCAACGAAGAGCACAGCCTGCGCCAACTCGGCAAGGCCGGCGCCAAGCGCTGGAAGGGCATTCGCCCGACCGTTCGCGGCGTCGTGATGAACCCGGTCGACCACCCGCACGGTGGCGGCGAAGGCAAGACTGGCGAAGGCCGCCATCCTGTCGACCCATGGGGCAATCTGACCAAGGGCTATCGCACCCGTAACAACAAGCGCACGCAGGTCTTCATCGTGTCGCGTCGCAAGAAGTAAGGGATAGCCAATGACTCGCTCTCTCAAAAAGGGTCCTTTCGTCGACCACCACCTGGTGGCCAAGGCCGACAAGGCCGTGACGACCAAGGACAAGAAGCCGATCAAGACCTGGTCGCGCCGCTCGATGGTCCTGCCCGAATTCATCGGTCTGACCATCGCTGTGCACAACGGCAAGCAACACGTGCCCGTGTACATCACCGACCAGATGGTCGGCCACAAGCTCGGCGAATTTGCGCTCACGCGCACGTTCAAGGGGCACCCCGCGGACAAAAAAGTCCAGAAGAAGTAAGGAACGACCATGTCTGAAACACGTGCAGTCCTCCGCGGTGTCCGCCTGTCGGTCGACAAGGGCCGTCTGGTCGCGGACCTGATCCGCGGCAAGAAGGTCGATCAAGCGCTCAACGTTCTGCAGTTCACGCAGAAAAAGGCCGCTGTGATCATCAAGAAGGTGCTGGAGTCGGCTATCGCCAACGCCGAGCACAACGACGGTGCCGACATCGACGAGCTGAAGGTCAAGACCATCTACGTCGAGCAAGGTGCAACGCTCAAGCGCTTCACCGCGCGGGCCAAGGGTCGCGGCAATCGCATCAGCAAGCCCACGTGCCATGTGTACGTGACGGTTGGCAACTAAGAAGGCCTGGAAGAAATATGGGACAGAAAATCCACCCAACCGGGTTCCGCCTTGCGGTTACCCGTAACTGGTCCAGCCGTTGGTACGCAAGCGACCGCGATTTCGCGGGCATGCTGGCCGAAGACATCAAGGTTCGCGAATACCTGAAGAAGAAGCTGAAGAACGCTTCGGTGTCGCGCGTCATGATCGAGCGTCCCGCCAAGAACGCACGCATCACGATCTACTCGGCACGTCCGGGCGTCGTGATCGGCAAGAAGGGCGAAGACATCGAGAACCTCAAGCGCGAACTGGGCAAGCAGCTCGGCGTGCCGGTTGCAGTCAACATCGAAGAAGTGCGCAAGCCCGAAATCGATGCGCAACTGATCGCCGACAGCATCACGCAGCAGCTCGAAAAGCGGATCATGTTCCGCCGCGCCATGAAGCGCGCCATGCAAAACGCCATGCGTCTGGGTGCCCTGGGCATCAAGATCATGTCCGCTGGCCGCCTGAACGGCATCGAGATCGCACGTACCGAGTGGTACCGCGAAGGCCGCGTGCCGCTTCATACCCTGCGCGCCGACATCGACTACGGCACCTCGGAAGCCAAGACCACGTACGGCGTCATCGGCGTCAAGGTCTGGGTCTACAAGGGCGACACGCTGGGTCGCAACGACCTGCCGGCCGTCGAAACGCCGCGTCCTGAAGAAGAACGTCGTCCGCGTGGTCCCCGCCGTGATGGTCGCCCTGGCGACCGTCCGGGTGGCGACCGTCGTGGTCCCGGCCCCCGTGCCGGCGGCCGTGGCCCGATCGGTGGCAACACCGCTCCCGCCGATGGCAGCGACAAGCCCGCAGAAGCAACCGGCGGTGCCGGTGCAGACTCGAAACCCGCCGTTAAGCGCGTCCGCAAAGCCGCGCCCGCTGCAGCAGCGGACGGTGCCAAGACCGAGTAATCGGTCGCTCCCGGGCGCGAAAGCGCCTGGGGCTCTCACGGAGTAATAAAACATGCTGCAACCTGCACGCAGAAAGTTCCGCAAGGAACAAAAGGGCCGCAACACCGGCGTCGCAACCACGGGTAACTCGGTTGCGTTCGGTGATTTCGGTCTCAAATGCACCGATCGCGGCCGCCTCACGGCACGCCAGATCGAAGCCGCTCGTCGCGCGATTTCGCGTCACGTGAAGCGCGGTGGCCGTATCTGGATCCGCGTGTTCCCGGACAAGCCCATCTCTACCAAGCCCGCTGAAGTGCGGATGGGTAACGGTAAGGGCAACCCCGAGTACTACGTCGCCGAAATCCAGCCCGGCAAGATCGTGTTCGAGATCGTCGGCGTGCCCGAAGAACTCGCCCGCGAAGCGTTCCGCCTGGCCGCCGCCAAGCTTCCGCTGCGCACGACGTTCGTCGCTCGCCAGCTCGGCGCCTGAGAGGAGAACACTGATGGCAACCCGTAAGAAAAAAGAAACCGCGGCTCCGGCCAAGGTGACCAAGGCTGCAACCCTGCGCACGAAGGACGTCGCAGAGCTGAAGACCGAAGTCAAGGAACTGCAGAAGGCCCATTTCGGCCTGCGCATGCAGAAGGCCACGCAACAGCTGTCGAACACCTCGACGCTGCGCGTGACGCGCCGCGACATCGCTCGCGCCAAGACCATTCTTGCTCAGAAGCAGCAAGAAACCCCCGCCGCCAAGTAAGGAGTGAACATGACGGAACCTAAAAAATCCCTCAAGCGCACCTTGATCGGCAAGGTGGTCAGCGACAAGCGTGCCAAGACCGTGACCGTGCTGGTCGAGCGCCGTGTGAAGCACGAGCTCTACGGCAAGATCGTGGCCAAGACGAGCAAGTACCACGCCCATGACGAAAAGGGCGAGTACAAGCTGGGCGACACCATCGAGATCACGGAAAGCCGTCCGATCTCGAAGACCAAGAACTGGGTTGTGACCCGCTTGGTCGAGAAGGCTGTCCTGGTCTAAGCAGACCGGATACCCGGCTCGAGACAGCCCACCTGAAAACGGCCCACAATGTGGGCCGTTTTTCTTTTTCCGGAGCACTTACATGATCAAAGTCGGCGACACCCTTCCCTCGGCCACCCTGCAGGAATATTCCGAAGTCGAGGGCGAGGGCTGCAGCATCGGCCCGAACGCGGTCGACGTGACCAAGGCATCGGCGGGCAAGACCATTGCGCTGTTCGCGCTGCCCGGCGCCTTCACGCCAACCTGCTCGGCCAAGCACGTGCCGGGCTATGTGCAGCACTTCGACGACTTCAAGGCCGCCGGTGTGGACGAGATCTGGTGCGTGAGCGTGAACGACGCCTTCGTGATGGGCGCCTGGGCGCGCGACCAGAAGACCGGCGCCAAGGTGCGCATGCTGGCCGACGGCAGCGCCGATTTCGCCAAGGCCACCGGCCTCACGCTTGACCTGACCGGCCGCGGCATGGGCGTGCGCAGCAACCGCTATTCGATGCTCGTGAAGGACGGCAAGGTCGCGACGCTCAACGTCGAAGGCCCGGGCAAGTTCGAAGTCAGCGACGCAGACACGCTGCTGGCGCAAGCCCGCGGCTGAGCCTGCGGGCGGCCAGCCAGCCAGCTAGAGCTCTAGAGCTCCGCCTTCAGGTAATGCGCCCCGGCAACGGGGTTGTGATAGTAGCGCGGCACCTCGGCGAAGCCCAGGTCCTCGTAGAGGGCGCGGGCGGACTCCATGTCGTCGAGGGTGTCGAGCAGCACGCAGCCGTAGCCGGCGCCGCGTGCGGCATCCAGGATCGCCTCGGCCAGCTGCCGGCCGAGGCCCAGTCCGCGAAAACCCGGGCGCACGTACAGGCGCTTCATTTCCGCGGCGTTGACGTGGTCCACGTTGTCCAGTGGGCGCAGTGCGCAGCAGCCCGCCACGTGCGCCAGCGTGCCGTCGGCGCGCTTCAACGTCGGCGCCTGGCGGCCGGCGTCTTCCTTCACATTCGCCGCGTCGACCAGCGCCAGCAGCAAGGTGCCACGCGGCTCGGCGTAGTCGCCGGGCAGACCGGCCAGTTCGCCGTCGAAATCCTGGAAATCGAGGTCAATGCCCAGCGAGCCCGCGTAGTCGCGGAAGATCGCGCGCGTGGCGTCGATCTCGTGCTGCTCCTCGGGCACGATCAGCACGACGGCCGGCATGGCCGACAGCGGCAGGGGGCGGGAGACGGAAAAGCTCATAGGCGCAAGGAAGAGGCCCGACGGCCCGACCCCTTGCAGGACGCGCACAGCGGCAGCGCCAGCAAGGGAAGCGCGGCATGGTCGCGGCCAGTGACGAACGGGGCGAGAGCTCTGGCACCGGAAGCCGCCGGAAAGGCGGCCACTGGGGAATCGGTCATCGAGAAAGGCGCGGAGCGCGCGATGCTGCGGAAGGCGCAATTTAGCAAAGTCCGGGCCCCAGGCTGCTTCGGGTTGTTGCTATGCGCCGGCGAGGCCATGCCTGCGCCGCGATCGACGGCATCTTTCTCCCACCAAAGCTCCGTAACCCAAAAAGCAAAGGCGCTCCTTCAAGAGCGCCTTCGGGCAGGGAAACGAGAAGGGAAAGGGCGAGCGATCAGGCCTCGGCCAGGAGCTTCTCGATCAGCTTGTGCAGCTCGGCGAAATCGGGCTCGCCCACGTAGCGCTTCACGATCTCGCCGCGCTTGTTGACCAGGTAGGTCGTGGGCGTGAGCTTCACGTCGCCCCAGGCCTGCGCCACGCTGCCGGTGTTGTCGATGGCGACCTTGAAGGGCAGCATGCGCGTTTCGGCGAAGTTGACCACGTAGCTCGGCGGGTCGTAGCTCATGGCCACGGCGAGGGTGTCGTAGCCCTGCGCCTTGTACTTGTCGTAGGTGGCGATCACCTTGGGCATCTCGCCCACGCAGGTCACGCAGCTCGTGGCCCAGAAGTTGACCAGGGTGACCTTGCCCTTCAGGTCGGCGGTGCTCTTTTGCGAGCCGTCGAGCAGCACGAAGGTCGAGGCCGGCGCGGCGGTGGCACTGGAGCCGAAGTACACGCCCACGCCGGCAGCCAGCGCGATGACGACGGAGGCAGCGGCGATGTATTTCTTCATGGCATCACAGGGGAGGGGAAAGGGAGCAGACAGGAGCGGCGCTAGTTTAGTTCCGCCTGCCCGATCGTGCTGGCCGCGACCGCACTGCCCCTGGCCCACCCCTGGAGCGCCGCTGCGCGGTACGGCCCGGCCGATAATCGCTCCCCCATGCCGCCCAGGTCCACCTCTTCCAGCTCTCCCAGCTCTTCCGCCTCCCTTGCCGCTTGCGCCTCGCGGGTGCTGGCCGCCGCGGCGCTGCTCGCCGCGTGCAGCCCCACCTTCAACTGGCGCGAGGTGCCGGTTGCCGACGCGGGCCTGACCGCGCTGCTGCCCTGCAAGGCCGATCGCGCGGACCGCGCCGTGCCGCTGGGCGCGGAATCGGTCAAGGTCGACATGGCGGGCTGCGACGCGGGCGGCGCCACCTTCGCCATCGCACATGCCTCCGCCGACGGACCCGCGCAGGCCGAGGCGTGGCTCGCCGCCTGGCGCACCGCCACGCGCGCCCAGCTGGTCAAACCGGGCGAATCGAGCGACATGCAGCTGGCGGAAACCCCCGAAACGCTGCAGCGCGCGACCGCCACGCCCGCGCCGCTGCGGCTCGAAGCGCGAAAGCAGGGCGCGCCCACCGTGCAGATCCTGTGGTTCGCCCAGTCGCAAAAAGACGGCACCGTGGCGCTCTACCAGGCCACCGTGCTGGGCACGCCCGCTTCGGCCGAGGCGTCGAAGACCTTCTTCGAGGGCCTGCGCCTGCCATGACGATGGCGCGTGGCCGGTCTGTTTCGTGCCGCACTGTCCGTTTTTCGGGGCTGCCGCGTTGTGTCACATATCTACTTCCCGTGGGCCGCCCCGCATAATCGGCGCGTCGTCCCCCGTCCCGCATGAACAGCATCCTCATCATCGCCCACTCACCGTTCGCACATGCGCTGCGGCAGTGCGCGCTGCATGTGTTCCCCGACTGCGAGCAGGCCATCGTCGCGCTCGACGTGCTGCCCAACGTGTCGCCCGAAGAAACGCTGGCCGCCGCGCGCATCACGCTCGAGCAGCAGTTGCGCGCTCCGCGCTCGCAGGTGCTGGTGCTGGCCGATGTGTTCGGTGCCACGCCCTGCAACGTGGCGCAGAAACTCGTGGACGGCGTCCGTTCGCGGCTGGTGGCGGGGGCGAACCTCCCGATGCTGCTGCGCGCGGTCACCTACCGGCACGAGCCGCTCGAGACGCTGGTGCAGCGCGCCCTCGCGGGCGGCACCGCCGGCGTCATGCAGGTGGCGGTGGCGGCTCCCCAGAACCAGGCGAAGAGAAAGCACAGTGATCAAGAAATCCGTGACCATCAGCAATAAGCTGGGCCTGCACGCACGCGCGTCGGCCAAGCTGACCAAGCTCGCAGGCAGCTTTCCCTGCGAGGTGTGGCTGTCGCGCGGTGACCGCCGCATCAACGCCAAGAGCATCATGGGCGTGATGATGCTGGCCGCCGGGCTGGGCTCCACCGTCGAGCTCGAGACCAACGGCCCGCAGGAAGAAGAAGCGATGAACGCCATCGTCCACTTGATGGACGACAAGTTCGGCGAAGGCGAATAAGGACCCTCCGATGACTTTCGCAGTCCACGGCCTTCCCGTTGCCCGTGGCATTGCCATCGGGCGCGCGGTGCTGGTGGTGTCCAGCCGCATCGACGTGGCCCACTACTTCATCAAGCCCGAAGAGATCGAGACCGAGATCGACCGTGTGCGCACCGCGCGCAACGCGGTGGCCGACGAGCTCATCAAGCTGCAGGCCAACGTGGCGCTCATGGGCCCGAACGACGCGCCGCACGAGCTCTCGGCGTTGCTCGAGGTGCACCAGATGCTGCTGCAGGACGAGGCCCTGAGCACCGGCGTGAAGCACTGGATCAGCGAGCGGCTCTACAACGCCGAATGGGCGCTGACCACGCAGCTGGAAATCATCGCGCGCCAGTTCGACGAGATGGAAGACGCCTACCTGCGCGAGCGCAAGGCCGACCTCGAACAGGTGGTCGAGCGCCTGCTTCACCGCATGAAGGGCACCGCCGCCGTGCTGGCGCCGAGCCCGCCGCGCCGCAAGCGCGCCGCCGCGCCGCTGGACGACAACGACGACCACGACGACCCCACCGCGGGCGACGGCATCGACGTGCCGCTGGTGCTCATCGCGCACGACCTGTCGCCGGCCGACATGCTGCAGTTCAAGAAGAGCGTGTTCGCCGGCTTCGTCACCGACGTGGGCGGGCGCACCTCGCACACCGCCATCGTCGCGCGCAGCATGGACATTCCGGCCGTGGTCGGCGCGCGCACCGCGAGCCAGCTGGTGCGCCAGGACGACTGGGTCATCATCGACGGCGACGCCGGCGTGGTCATCGTCGACCCCTCGCCGATCATCCTGGCCGAGTACGGCTTCAAGCAGCGCCAGGGTGACCTGGAGCGCGGCCGGCTCGCGCGGCTGCGCCACAAGCCGGCCGTCACGCTCGACGGCCAGCGTGTCGAGCTGCTGGCCAACATCGAGATGCCCGAGGACACGCTGGGCGCGGTCAAGGCCGGCGCGGTGGGCGTGGGCCTGTTCCGCAGCGAATTCCTGTTCATGGGCCGCGAGTCGTCCACGCGCCAGACGCGCCTGCCCGACGAAGAAGAGCAGTACCAGGCCTACAAGCGCGCGGTCGAGGGCATGCAGGGCATGCCCGTGACCATCCGCACCATCGACGTGGGCGCCGACAAGCCTCTGGACAGCAAGTCGGCCAACAAGCAGGAGCACCTGAACCCCGCGCTCGGCCTGCGCGCCATTCGCTGGAGCCTGGCCGACCCGGCCATGTTCCTGACGCAGCTGCGCGCCATTCTTCGCGCGGCGGCGCACGGCGAAATCCACCTGCTCATTCCCATGCTCGCGCACGCGAGCGAGATCCGCCAGACGCTGTCGCTCATCGACTTCGCGCGCACGGAGCTCGACAACCGCGGCGTGGTGCACGGCCCGGTGAAGCTCGGCGCCATGATCGAGATTCCGGCGGCCGCGCTCACGCTGCGCATCTTCCTGAAGCACTTCGATTTCCTGTCGATCGGCACCAACGACCTGATCCAGTACACGCTGGCCATCGACCGTGCCGACGAATCGGTCGCGCACCTGTACGACCCGGCGCACCCCGCCGTGCTGCGCCTGGTGGCCGACACCATCGCCGAATGCCGACGCCAGGGCAAGGGCGTGTCGGTGTGCGGCGAAATGGCCGGCGACGTGGCCTTCACGCGCCTGCTGCTGGGCCTGGGCCTGCGCAGCTTCTCGATGCACCCCTCGCGCATCCTCGCGGTCAAGCAGGAAGTGCTGCGCGCCGACACCGGCAAGCTCGAGGCCTGGGCCAAGGCCGTGCTCGAGTCGGACGACCCCGCCGCCACCATGGCGGGCTGAGCGCTCTTCGTTCTTTTCACCCGCCCTGCGGGCGGGTGAAAAGAAACGATACATGCCGCAACCGCGGCGAAAGGACTTGCGCAGCGCCCGCAAGCACGATCAGGCCTTCTCCTTCAACCCCTGAAAGAAAGGCCTGCATCATGAAGTTCGTCTCCACCTCCGTTTCCTTCTCCCAGATCATCGCCATCAGCTCCTTCGCCATGCTCGCCGCCGCGGGCGCGAAGGCTGAAAGCTACGAAGGCGTGCAACCCGCCGTGTCGGCCAAGAGCCGCGCCGACGTGAACGCCGAAGCCCTGCGCACCGCCTCGGCACCCAACCAGAACGTGGTGCGCGGATCGCGCGGCGCCGAGACCATGGCCGTGTCGATGGAGCGCGAGCGCGTGGTCGCCGAAGCGGTTCGTGCCGCCGCCGCGCCCGACCAGAACGTGTCGTCCGGCTCGCGCGTGAACAGCAAGGTCATCTCGACCCTGCAGAACCCCGTCGACGCCCGCGCCGCTGCCGCCAACGCCAAGAGCAGCCGGCTGTAAGCAGCCCCACGCTTGTTGCCACATCCGTCGCAATAAAGCGAAACACGCCGATACCGCGGCGAGAGGACTTGGCCCGGTGCCCATCGCACCATCGAGCTTCCTCCTCACAAGACAACACCAAGGACTTGATATGAAGCACTGGATCAAACGCACTCTCTTCGGTTTCGCAGGCGCCGCCATGGTGGCCGGAAGCATTGCCGGCTGTGCCGGCCAACGCCACGGCTGGGGCGGCGGCGACAGCGCCGAGTTCCGAGCCAGGATGGTCGAGCGCGTGGGCAGCAAGCTCGAGCTCGACGCCAACCAGAAGCAGAAGCTCACGGTGCTGGCCGAGAAGCTGCAGGCGCAGCGCGAAGCCATGCGCGGTGCCGGCGGCTCGGGCGACCCGCGCTCGCAGTTCAAGGCGCTGTTCGCGGGCAACAAGCTCGACCAGGCCGGCGCCACGCGCCTGGTCGACGAGAAGACCACGGCCGTGCGCAACGGCAGCCCCGAGATCATCGCGGCCGCCGCCGACTTCTACGACAACCTGAACGCCGCCCAGCAGCAGAAGGTGCGCGACTTCATGGACCGCGGCGGCCGCCGCTGGAGCCATCGTGGCTGAGCTTGACTCACCCCCAGGCTTCGCGCACTTCGTGTCGCTGCGCCAACCCCCTGCGAGGGGGCGACACCTGTGGACCGGCGAAGCCGGTTCCACGGTGTCCCTGGAACGGGCCGCCGAACAGGCCGCGGCAGCGGGTGGCGTGCGCGCGCTGCTGCGGCTCGAAGGCGCGGTGGTGCTCGGCGTGGCGCTTGCCGCCTACGCCCAGTTCGGCGCGGGCTGGGGCGTGTTCGCGCTCTGGCTGCTGGCGCCCGACCTCTCGCTGCTGGGCTACGTTGCCGGCGCGCGCGTGGGCGCGGCGCTGTACAACGCCGCGCATTCGTACGCGGGGCCGGTGCTGCTGCTGGCCTTCGGCGTGCTGGCGGCCACGCCGTGGGCGGTGGCCGGCGGCCTGATCTGGCTGACCCACATCGGGCTGGACCGCGCGCTCGGCTACGGCCTGAAGTACGCCGCGGGCTTCGCCTTCACGCACCTCGGCCGCATCGGCCGGGCCGATCCATGGTGAGTCGTTCCGCCCCCACCCCCACCTCCGCACCCGCCCCGGTGATGCGCCCGGGCGCCGCGCGCGCCTGGCTGCTGACCGAGGCGCTCGTGCTCGGCACGGCGTCGATGGTGCACGCCGGCTTCCTCGTGCCGGGCTACGCGCACGCCGCGGCCCGCACGGCCGAGGCGGTGATCGCCACCGTGCTGGTGCTCGCCGCCGTCGAGACCTGGCTGCGGCCCCACGACGCGCGCCGCGCCGCCCTCTTCGGGCAGGGCTTCGCGCTGCTGGGCACGCTGGTCGGGCTGGGCACCATCGTCGCGGGCATCGGTCCGCACACCGTGCCCGACGTGGTCTTTCATGCGCTGTTGCTCTCACTGCTGGTGATGGGCCTGACCTGGGCGGTGCGATGCCGGCAGGTTTGATGGTCAGCGAAGTCATCCGCCATTTCCTTGCCAGGAGGCACAATCCCGCCATGCCGCGCATCCTGTTGATCGACGACGACGAACACCTCGCCGCGCCGCTGACCACCTACTTCGCACGCTTCGGCTGCACGCTCGACAGCGCCGTGCGCCCGAGCGAAGGCCTCGCCAAGCTGCGCGCCTTCACCTACGACGCGGCCATCCTCGACGTGATGCTGCCCGAGATGGACGGCTTTGCGCTGTGCCGCGAGATCCGCAAGGAAAGCGACATTCCCATCGTGATGCTCACCGCCCGCGGCGAGGTGATGGACCGCGTGGTCGGCCTCGAGCTGGGTGCCGACGACTACGTGCCCAAGCCCTTCGAGCCGCGCGAACTGGTGGCGCGCGTGCAGACCATCCTGCGCCGCCAGCGCAGCGCGCCGCCCGCATCGAGCAGCACGCAGCAGCGCGTGTTCGACGGCCTGTCGATCGACCTCGACCGGCGCCAGGTGCTGCGCCACGGCGAGCGCGTGGAGCTCACCGGCACCGAGTTCGAGCTGCTGGCGCTGCTGGCCGCCGAACCCGGCAAGGTGTTCAGCCGCGACGACATCCTCAACCGCCTGCGCGGCCACGAGGCCGAGCTGTACACGCGCGCGGTCGACATCGTGGTGAGCCGCCTGCGCAAGAAGCTGGAGCCGCTGGACTGCATCAAGACGCTGCGCAACGCCGGCTATGCGCTGGCCGTGGCGCGCAGCGAGCCGGCATGAGCGCAGCGCCTGGCCGCCTCCAGCAGGCTGAAGCTGGCGCCGCGGTGCGACGCGCGAAGGCACGCCGATGAGCACTGCCCGCAGGGACCACCGCGCCGCCATGCGCGAAATGCGGCGGCGCATGGCGTGCCGTGAGGACATGCCCGGCGAGGTCATGACGCGCGAGGAGTGGCGCAAGCAGTGGCACGCCCGCTGGAACGAGAAGGTGCAGGGCAAGCGCCGCTGGCGCCGCTCGCTGCGCGTGCGGCTGGTGCTGATGTTCGTGCTGCTCGCGCTGGTGATGGCGGGCGTGTTCATGGGCGGCATGAAGAAGTCGTTCTCCACCGGCTGGGCCGAGGCCGCCAAGCCCATGCTGACCGACTACACCGACCGCCTGGTCGCCGAAATAGGCACGCCGCCCGACGTGACGCGCGCGCAGGCGCTGGTGGCCCGGCTGCCCATCACCATCCGCATCGTCGGGCCCACCGTCAACTGGGACTCCAACCCCGGCGGCGCGAGCAGCCCCGGCGGCTGGATGCACGACCGCGACGACATCTTCGGTGGCGACAAGTGGTTCATACGCCCCACGGCCGACGGCCACCGGGTGATCTTCGGCTGGGCGCCCAAGCTCTGGCAACTGGCGCCGCGCGCCATCGGCTGGGCCACGCTCGGGCTGCTGCTGTCGTGCGTGCTGCTGGGCTACGCCTACGTGAGCCGGCTGCTGCGCCCGCTGATCGACATTCGCGAAGGCGCGCAGCGCTTCGGCCGCGGCGAGTTCACGCAGCCCATTCCCGTGCGCCGCAACGACGACCTGGGCGACCTCGCGCAACGCATCAACACCATGGCCGACGACATCCAGGCCATGCTCGACGCCAAGCGCGGGCTGCTGCTGGCGCTGAGCCACGAGCTGCGCTCGCCGCTCACGCGCGCCCGCCTCAACGCCGAGCTGCTGCCCGCCACGCCCGAAGGCCAGGCCGAGCGCGACGCGCTGCTGCGCGACCTCAACGAGATGCGCGACCTCATCAGCGACCTGCTCGAAAGCGAGCGCCTGGCGAGCCCGCACGTGGCGCTGCTGCGCGAGCCGGTCGACCTGGCCGTGCTCATCCGCGAGACCGTGGCCGAGATGCCCGGCGCGCAGCATGTGCACCTGGACCTGGCCGACGGGCTGCCGCCGCATGCCGTCGACCGCATGCGCATCCGCCTGCTGGTGCGCAACTTGCTGGACAACGCGCTGCGCTACAGCGCCGACGCGCCGCGCCCGCCCTGCGTGTCGCTGCGCGCGGTGCTCGACGGCAGCAGGCAGGGCGTGGAAATTGAGGTGCGCGACCATGGCCCCGGCGTGGACGAGGAACAGCTGGAGCGGCTCACCGAGCCCTTCTACCGCACCGACGGCGCGCGGGCGCGCACCACCGGCGGCGTGGGCCTGGGCATGTACCTGTGCCGGCTGATCGCCGAGGCGCACGGCGGCGAGCTCACGGTGCGCAACGGCGGGCCGGGCCTGCAGATCATCGTCCGGCTGACCTGAGCGGTCGGGGCTGAGCGACGGGCCCCGGGGCTGTCGCCTGCGCTACCAGCCGGCCCGGGGCCCGCGGCTACGATGCGCCTCCCGGGGCCGCAGCGGCCCACGCAGATCCCAACGGCCTACATCGGCTTACCTCGGCCCCCCAGAAGGAGACACCATGAGCAGCACCCTCACCAACCACCAGGTCCGCCTCGCCAAGCGCCCCGAAGGCACCGCCACCCGCGAGAACTGGAAGTTCACCACCGAGCCCGTCGGCGAGCCGGCCGAAGGCGGCGTGCTGGTGAAGACGCTGTCGCTCTCGCTGGACCCGGCCATGCGCGGCTGGCTCAACGACGCCAAGAGCTACATCCCGCCCGTGGCCATCGACGAGGTGATGCGCGCCGGCGGCGTGGGCCGCGTGGTCGCCTCCAGGAACCCCAGGTTCGCCGTGGGCGACACCGTGTACGGCACGCTGGGCGTGCAGGAATACATGCTCGTCGCGCAGGAAGACCTGAAGCGCAACGGCCTGGTGAAGATCGACCTGAACGTCGGCACCATCGGCCAGTGGCTCAACGTGCTGGGCATGCCCGGCATGACCGGCTACTTCGGCCTGATGGACGTCGGCCAGCCCCAGCCCGGCGAAACCGTGGTGGTCTCGGGCGCGGCCGGCGCCGTGGGGCAGACCGTGGGCCAGCTGGCCAAGCTCAAGGGCTGCCGCGTGGTCGGCATCGCCGGCGGCGCCGCCAAGTGCGAATGGGTGGTGAAGGAGCTGGGCTTCGACGCCTGCATCGACTACAAGGCCGGCGAGGGCGCGGTGCGCGCGGGCCTGAAGGAGCATTGCCCCAAGGGCGTGGACGTGTACTTCGACAACGTCGGCGGCGAGATCCTCGACCACGTGCTGGCCAAGCTGGCGCGCAAGGCCCGCATCATCATCTGCGGCGCCATCAGCCAGTACAACAACGCCAACAGCATGCCCGCGGCCGGCCCGCGCAACTACCTGAGCCTGCTGGTGAACCGCGCGCGCATGGAGGGCATCGTGGTGTTCGACTACGCCGACCGCTACCCCATCGCCATCGCCGAGCTGGCCGGCTACCTGAAGGACGGCCGCATGAAGAGCAAGGAAGACGTGGTGAAGGGGCTCGACACCTTCCCCGAGTCGCTCAACAAGCTGTTCGCGGGGGAGAACTTCGGCAAGCTGGTGCTGCAGGTGGCCGAGGCCTGAGCACGACGCCGGGGCCGTCGCGCCTCAGTTGCCGGACTTGTTCGGGTCGCGCCACGCCCGCTCGAAGGGCAGGCGCCACGCGTGCGGCGCAATCAGCTGGTGCACCGGCTTCGGCCCCCACGACCCCTGCTCGTACAGCCGCACCGGCGGCGGCGATTCGAGCAGCGCGGTCGACACCTCCCACAGCCTTTCGATGCCCTCGGCCGTGGTGAACAGCGTGCGGTCCCCGCGCATCGCGTCGAGGATCAGCCGCTCGTAGGCCTCCAGCACCTCGCCCGCCATGCCGGTGTCGCGCATGGCGAACTGCAGGCTCAGCTTGTCCAGCCGCATGCCGGGGCCGGGGCGCTTTCCGTAGAACGACAGCGACATCTTCGAGGCGTCCGCCAGGTCGAAGGTGAGGTGGTCCGGCCCCTGCGCGCCCACGCCCGAGCCGGGCGGGAACATGCTCTTGGGCGGCTCGCGGAACGCGATGGAAATGATGCGCTGGCCCTCGGCCATGCGCTTGCCGGTGCGCAGGTAGAAGGGCACGCCGGCCCAGCGCCAGTTGTCGATGTGGCACTTCAGCGCAATGAAGGTCTCGGTGTCAGAGTCGGGGTCCACGCCTTCCTCGGCGCGGTAGCCGCTGTACTGGCCGCGCACCACGTCGGCGGGGCGAATGGGCTCCATGCTGCGGAACACCTTGTTCTTTTCCTCGCTGATGGGCGCGGGCTCCAGCGCGGTGGGCGGCTCCATGGCCATGAACGCCAGGATCTGGAACAGGTGCGTGACCACCATGTCGCGGTAGGCGCCGGTCTGCTCGTAGAAGCCCGCGCGCTTGCCCAGGCCCAGCGTTTCGGGCACGTCGATCTGCACGTGGTCGATGAAGTTGCGGTTCCAGATGGGCTCGAAGAGCCCGTTCGCGAAACGGAACGCCAGGATGTTCTGCGCCGGCTCCTTGCCCAGGAAGTGGTCGATGCGAAAGATCTGCTCTTCCTGGAACACCTCGTGCAGCTTGCCGTTGAGCTTGACGGCGCTCGCCAGGTCGGTGCCGAAGGGCTTTTCCATCACGATGCGCGAGCGCTCCACCAGCCCGGCCTCGCCCAGCGTGCGCACCACGGTGAGCGCCGCGCTGGGCGGCACGCTCAGGTAGTGCAGGCGCCGGCACTCGGTGCCCAGCGAGGCCTCGGCGCGGTCGACCGCGGCGCGCAGGGCGGCGGCGCCGGCCGAGAGCGGCACGTAGTCGAGGTTGGCCGCGAAGGTGTCCCAGTCGGCGGAGGTGGTCTTGCGGCTGCTGAACTCGTCGAGGGCCGAGCGGGCCGCGTCGCGAAAGCCGTCGACGTCGAGTTCGTCGAGCGACACGCCGATGATCCGGCAGCCCGGAATGAAGCCGGCGCTGCACAGGTGGAACAGCCCCGGCAGCAGCTTGCGCCGGGCCAGGTCGCCGGTGGCGCCCACCAGCACCACCACCTGCGGAAAACGCGGACCGACACCGGGAGGGATCTTCGCCATGTTGTCACCTTGGAGCTGTTGTGCCCAAGGCCCAAGCGATTTCGGTGCCAGGGGGCGCGGCCCCCGAAAGGCTGGAAGGCCGCTGCAGGCGCGAGAGCGGACCCCGGGGGGAGGGTCAGTCGATGGCGGGGCGCATGGGCACGTCGCCCAGGGCCTCGTCGTCGCGCAGGCCGTGCGCGGCCTTCAGCAGTTCGATGGACATGCCGTCGCTCTGGCCGGCAAAGCCCTTGGCGACGCCTTCGAGCACGGTGGACAGGCCGACCTCGCCGTCGGCGCGGGCGTCCATGCTCACGTTCAGCACCCGGGCCGCCATCTGGCGGTAGGTGACGGCGCCCGCGCTTTCCAGCGCGGCCACCAGGTCGAGGTACAGCGCCAGGTTCAGGTCGAACACCAGCTTGGGGGTGATTTCGAAATCCTCGTTCTTGTTCTTGTTCTTGTTGTCCATAGGGGTGGCTCCTTTTTTTCTGAACCTCCACTCTAGCCAGAAAACGGGTGGGTAACCCGTCGGACACAGCCTGATTCAGTCGGCCCCGTCGGCCTGATCGGCCCGATCGGCCCGATCGGCTCAGTCGCGCCGCGCGCGGGTGCCCATCACCGCCGCCGAGATGATGAGCCATGCCGCCAGCACGATGGTCCATGTCAGCGGCCGGCCGGTGACCAGCAGCAGCAGCGCGGTTGAGCCCAGCGGCGTGATGTAGCTCAGGATGCCGATCTGGCGCGCGTCGCCGCGCTTGAGCGCCATGTCCCACACGAAGAAGGCCGCGCCCAGCGGGCCCAGGCCGCACAGCACCAGCAGCAGCCAGTCGCGCCCCGACAGCGCCACCGAGGGTTCGAGCAGCGCGTGGCAGGCGAGTGACAGCACGCCCGAGACCAGGCCGAACAGCCCGATGGCCGAGGTCGGAAAGGCCGCGACGCGCTTCGTTCCCAGCGAGTAGCTGGCCCAGACGAAGGCCGAGGCCAGCGCGGGCAGGAAGCCCCAGTACATGGTGAAGGTCGAGCTTCCACCGGCACTGTCGCCACCGCCACCGCCGCCCGCGCCGAGGATGGCCGCCGCCGCGCCCGCGAACCCCAGCAGCCCCGCCACCAGGTGCAGCGGGCGCAGCGTGACGCCCGGCAGCAGCACCGGCGCCAGCACCACCATGAGCAGCGGCCACAGGTAGTTGACCAGGTTGGCCTCCACCGGCGGCGCGTAGCGCAGCGCGATGAACAGCAGGAAGTGGTAGCCGAACAGGCCGTAGACGCCGAGCGCCAGCGTGCGCGCCGGCACCTTCCAGGCGCGCCGGTCGCGCAGCACCAGCGGCCAGCTCGGCACGCTGCCGATGATCAGCGCCAGGCCGGTGAGCAGGAAAGGCGGCAGGTGCGACAGGGCGGTGCCCAGCGAGGCGAGGGTGGTCCAGAGCGCGATGGCGAGCAGGGCGTAGGCGGTCGATGACATGCAAGGAGGCTACGCGATGCGGTCGTCGGGCAATGACGGTGCGTCGTCGGGAAACGACGGTTTGGGGGGATGCTCCTTCCCCCTTTGGGGGAAGGTTGGGATGGGGGCAGGACTTCGATTAAGCGCTGCGTTGTTTCGCACGCCGTCGTGCCCCCACCCCGACCCTCCCCCAGAGGGGGAGGGAGCAACACCCCCCAATCAGCGCCGCAACGCCGCAGTCAACGCCGAAGGCGACCTGTACCCCGTGCGCCGCGCCGTCTCCGCCACGCTCGTCCCGCCCAGCCGCAGCTCGCGCGCATGCGCCAGCCGCATCGCGCGCAGCCATTGCATCGCGCCCATCCCCTGCTCATCGCGGCAACGCTGCGCGAACTGGCTGGGGCTCAGGCAGGCGACTTCGGCCAGGTCGGCGACGCTCATGGGTTCATGCCACCGCGCCCGCGCCCAGTCGGCGAGCAGGGTCCAGTCGATGCGCCGGCGGCGCGAGTCCGACGCAGCGGGCGCTTGCGGCCGCCAGGCCTCCAGCAGCAGCGCCGGCCCGTGCAGCAGCGCCAGCGCCGACGCCTGCGGCCGCGCCATGCATTGCGCCAGGTAGCGCGCCAGCGAGTGCAGCTGCGGTGCGTCGACCGGCGCGCGCTCGGCGCAACGGGCCCAGCCGGCGTGCGAGGTATCCAGCACCAGGCAGCGGCTGTGCCGGCCGCGGGCCTGGAAGTCGTGCCGGTCGCCGGGCGAGACCACCTGCGCCTCGCCGGCGCCGATGCCCGCGCCCCGGCCTTCCACCTCGATCTCGAGCACGCCTTCCAGCCCGATCAGCACCTGGAAGTGGTCGTGCGCGTGGCTGCCGTGCGAGGCGCTGTAGTCGCGCAGCACGAGGTCGTGCCGCTCTGGCAGGGGCAAGGTCAGCGGCAGCGGCAAGTCAGGACGGATCATGGCGGGTCATGGGCTGGCGCGAATTGTCCGCGCGCCCGCCCTCGGTGCCAACCGTGCCAACCGGGTGGAGGCTGCCGGCCTCAGCCTTCTTCCGCCTCCCGCACCGCCCGCCCATTGACCCGCACGGCCTCCACCACGCGCCCTTCGCCCGTGGCCAGCGGCTGCGCGCGTCCTTCGGCGCGCACCTTGTCGCCCACCTTCAGGCCCAGGTGCGCGAAGCCGTCGGGCTTGGTGTGGACGAAGTCGCCCGTGTCCAGCACCACGCCGTTGGCCTCGCCATGGCGTGCGTAGTTCAGGCGCACCACGGTGCCTTCGATGCGCTCGTCCGGGTGCGCGTGCCGGGGCGCCTCGCCGTCGATGGAGGCGAGCCGCTCGAAGCGGTACACCGTGTGGCCGGCCTCGCCCTTGGGCGAGGGCCCTTCCTCGGTGCCCTCGATCACCAGCGCCTGGCCGACCTGCAGGCCCTCGAAGGCGGTGGCGGCGCCTTCGTCGTGGCGCTCGAACACGAACTGCGTGGCCACGCCGTCGGTGTCGATCAGCACGCCCTCGATGCCGCCCTTGGGGCTGTAGACCAGGTGCTGGAAGCGGCCTTCGACCGACCAGACGTCCTGGGTGTCGTGCTTCGCGTGGGTTTCGTGGGGTGCGTGGTGTTGGGGCATGGCGTGTCCTTTGTGAGAGTGAAGAGTGAGGGAGTGAAGAGTGAGGAAGTGGTTTGCGAAGCCGAAAAGCGCGCGTCAACCCAGCCGCAGCAGCGCCGCCGAGGCCGCGCACACGACCAGGAAGGGAATGCCGATGCGGTGGAACTCGCGCAGCCCGTGCGGCACCTTGGCCAGCCGCAGCGCGATGAGGTTGGCCAGCGAGCCCAGCACGCAGCCGAAGCCGCCCACGCTCACGCCCGCCGCCAGCGCGGGCAGGTCGTGCACGTAGCGGTCCAGCAGGATGGTGGCCGGCACGTTGCTGATGAACTGCGAGGTGACGATGGCCGCCAGGTACGCACGCCAGCCTTCCGCGATGGGCCACTGGCCCACCAGCGAGGCCACGGCGGGCAGCTCGGCCAGCTGGCGCAGGTCGACGAACATCAGCGCGATGATCGCCAGCAGCGCCCAGTCGACGCCCAGCAGCACCCGGCGCTGGAACAGCAGGTAGGCCACGAACACCACCGCCAGGCCGGCCAGCAGCCAGTGCCGGTCGAGCGCGACCACGAAGCCCACGAACAGCACGCCCGACAGCGCCAGCAGCCGCGGCTGCACCGGCGCCGCCTCGGCCGCGGGCTTCAGCGCGATGGCGGTGCGCGGCACCAGCAGCCACACGGCCACGAACAGCCAGAACAGCATGACCAGCACCGTGGGCGCCATCATCCACATGAAGCCGCCGAAGCTCTCGCCGGTGCGGTGCCACAGGTACAGGTTCTGTGGATTGCCGATGGGCGTGAGCGCCGAGCCCGCGTTCACCGCCAGCGCCTGCAGCACCACCAGCCGCGCCAGCGGCAGGTGCGCCTGCGTGGCCAGCACGCGCGTGAGCGGCACCAGCAAGAAGAGGCTCACGTCGTTGGTCACCAGCGCCGACAGCACGGCGGCGGTGGCGGTGAGCAGCAGCGCCAGCTGGCGCAGGTCGGTGGTGCGCGCCAGCAGGCGCTGCGCGGCCGACTGCAGCATGCCGCTCTTCTCCACGCCCTGCGTGATGGCCAGCAGCCCGGCCAGCGCGCCCACCGTCTGCCAGTCGACCAGCTTCAGCCAGTCCATCGGCGCGCGCGGGCGCAGGAAGGCGAACAGCACCGCCACCGCCACCAGCACCCAGAGCAGGCCGTTGCCGCCGCCTTCGTGCGGGGCGGGGACGTCGTGGCCCGGCGCCGCCGAAGCTGCGGATGTCGAGGAGGCCAAGGCTGCAGAGGCGCTGGAGGCGGTGTCTTTGTTCATGGAGCGGCGGGGTTCAGTGCGGGGTCGGCCGGCGCGTTCGCCATCGGCGCGCGCCGGCCGCGAGTTTCCGGCATGGCCAGCGCGAACAGCGTCAGCGCACAAGCCGCGATGCCCGCGAGCAGCACGAAGGCCGTGCCGTAGCCGGCCAGGTGCGCCACCGTGCCCGCCACCAGGTTGCTGAGCGCCGCGCCCAGCCCCACGCAGGCCGCGCCGATGCCCAGCGCGAAGTTGAAGTGCCCGCTGCCGCGCGTGAGGTCGCCGATCATCAGCGTCAGCATCACGCCGAAGATGCCCGCGCCGATGCCGTCGAGCACCTGCAGCGACAGCAGCGCCGCCGGGCTGTCGGCCAGCAGGTACAGCAGGCCGCGCAGCGGCAGCACCGCGAAGCCGGCCAAGAAGATCGGCTTGCGCGGCAGCCGCGGCGCCCAGCGCCCGACCGCCAGCGCGATGGGAATGGTCACCAGCTGCGTGACGATCACGCCGCCCGACAGCCACAGCGTGGCCGAGGTGCCGGCGCGCGTGCCCACCTTCTGCGCCACCAGCGTGAGCATGGCGGCGTTGGCCAGGTGGAACAGGAAGGCGCAGACCAGCAGCACGACCAGGCGGTGGTCGTACCAGCGCGCGGAAGTCTGCGGGGTGCGTGACGTGCGCGAGGTGCGCGAGGTGTGCGTTTCGGATGAAGGCGTATCGGCCTGTTGGTCGGCTTGATCGTCGGCCTCGTGGTCCGCGCCGCGCGCCAGCTTCGGGTCGACGTCGCGCTGGCGGATCAGCATGGCCGCGACCACGGTCGGCAGCGCCATCGCCACCGCGTAGAAGAACATCGCGTGCGGCCCGAAGGCCTGGCCCACCCAGCCGGTGCCCAGCGCCCACAGCACCGTGCCCGCCGCGGTGATGGCCGCGTTGCGGCCCACGCGCGCGTCCAGCCCGGCGCGCCCGACCATGCCCAGGCTGGTGGCCGCGATGGCGGGCGCCACCAGCGTGCCCGCCGCGCCCACGAGCGACTGGCCCGCCAGGATCACGCCGTAGCCCGGCCAGTTCGCCATGACCACCAGGCACACCGCGATGAGCGCGATGGCCCCCGCGATCCAGCGGGGCTTGTTGGGCACGCTGTCGATCAGCGCGCCGGCCGGCGCCTGCACCACCAGCCCCACCAGCGCCGAGACGAACATCACGGTGCCGATGCGCTGCGGGTCCCAGGCCAGCGTGCCGGCCATGAACACGATCAGGAACGGGCCGACGCCGCCCTGGATGTCGGGCGCGAAGAAGGCCAGGGCGTCCAGCGCGCGCAGGCTGCGGCGCGACGGGGAGGGCGACGACGGCTCCGACGCCGACGGCAAGGGGGCGAATGCGGTGGTCATGGCGTGGGGCGCTCGGGAGGGACGCTCAGGACGCTCAGGACGCCGGCACCGGGGCCGGCGGCGCCATCAGCGGGGCGGGCGGCTGGGCGCCGGGGCCGCCTGCATCCCGGGCGGAACGCGGACCTGCACCCCGGGCAACGCCCGGGCCTCGGCCTGCTGGCCCCCGGGCCCCAGGCACCAGCCCCGGCCCGCTGAACAGCTCGCGCACCGTGTCCGCGGTCGGGCCCAGGCTGGTGGCTTCCAGCGCCGCGCCTTGCGCGCCGCGCGTGCCCCAGCCGCGCGCATGGAGCTGCGCGCCGGGTTGCAGCTGCGCGCCGTACGCGGCGCCGATGTGCGGCGGGAACCGCACGATGGTCTTGTCCGCCAGCAGCACGCCGCGCACGTCGCCGCGGTCGGTGTACAGCAGCCGCTCGATGCGCCCGCTTGCCGACATGGCGCTCAGCGCGCCCGGCTCGCGCAGGGCGCGCGAGGTGGGAGGGGTGGAAGCGATGGGCGGGGTGGGTGGGGCCATGCCGGGGGCGGGCGGCTGGTCGGCCACGCTGCGCCCGTTGGCGCTGAGCGACTGCATGCGCACCACCGGCACGCCGGGTGCGCGCCAGCCGCTCACCTGCACGGTGTCGCCGGGCTTGAGCACCTGCATCACCGCCGTCGACAGGTGCGGCGGAAACGCGACCTGCGTGCCGTCGGCCAGCAGCAGCCCGTCGGCGTCGCCGTTGGGGTTGATGAGCCATTGCTGCACGCGGCCGGTGGCGACCGTGCCGGCGTCGGGCGCGGCGGCGGGAGCCATGGGAGGCACGGGCGGCACGGGTGGTGTGGCACCGAGCGGCGCCGGTGGCACGGGCCCGCTGGCGGGCGGCGGCGGCATCTGGGCGAAGGCGGCGCTGCCGGCCAGCAGGCAGGCGGCGGCAATGAAGGTGATGCGGGGTGTCATGGGCGGCTCCTTGAAGGGTGTATGCCCAAAGACAACTCACACAACGTGCCAGCCCCTGAATCCTTTGAAATCAACGACTTGCGCGCGATTGGCCCGCGAGCTACGGATGATTTCCGTACACCGGGTGTCCGGTTTACGGACACCCGCGCCGGCCAGGCGCCCTGCGGCTCAGCTCAGTCGAGCCCGTACTGCGCCAGCTTGCGGTACAGCAGCTGGCGGTGAATGCCCAGGCGGCGCGCCGTCTCGGCGCGGTTGCCCTGTGTTTGCGCGAGCGCGTGGGCGATCAGCAGGCGCTCCAGCTTTTCGACGGCGGCGGGCAGTTCGCCGTCGAGCCATGCGGCGGGCAGCCTTTCGTCCGCACCGCCCGCACCGCTCGTGTCCACGCGGGACCCAGCCCGCAGCGTCGTTCCAAGGGCCGTGGCCAGGTCCGCCCCGCCGATCACCCGGTGCCGCACCAGCGCCTGGCAGCGTTCCATCACGTTGCGCAGTTCGCGCACGTTGCCCGGCCACGCATGGCTCAGCAGCCCCTGCGCCGCCTCGGCCGACAGCGCCTTCGGTGGCGCGGCAGCATCGGCCCCGGCCGCGCGCCGCAGGAAGTGCTCCGCCAGCGGAATGATGTCGGCCAGCCGTTCGCGCAGCGGCGGCAGCCGGATCGACAGCACGTCTAGCCGGTACAGCAGGTCTTCGCGAAAACGCCCCTCGCGCACGGCGGCGGCCAGGTCGCGGTGCGTGGCCGCGACCACGCGCACGTCGACCTTCACCGTGCGGTGGCTGCCCAGCGGCGTGACTTCGCCTTCCTGCAGGGCGCGCAGTATCTTGGCCTGCACGTCCAGCGCCATGTCGCCGATCTCGTCAAGCAGCAGCACGCCGCCGTCGGCCGCGCGAAAGCACCCGGGCCGCTCGCCGGTGGCGCCGGTGAAGGCGCCGCGCACGTGGCCGAAGAGCTCGCTTTCGAGCAGCTCCTTCGGAATGGCCGAGCAGTTGACGGCCACGAAAGGGCGCTCGGCGCGCGCCGAATGCCGGTGCAGGGCGCGCGCCACCATTTCCTTGCCGGTGCCTGTTTCGCCCAGCACCAGCACCGGCATCGCATTGGCCGCGGCCAGGCCGATGCGCTTGTGCACCTCGCGCATCGCGTGGCTGGGGCCGATCAGCTCGCCGCCGTCTTCTTCAGCGGCATCGGCCGAGGCAGCCGACGGCCCGTGCGCCGTGCGTTGCTGCAGCGCGCGTTCCAGCACCTCGCGCACCGCCTCGCGGCTGATCGGCTTGGCCAGGTGGTCGAAGGCGCCCAGGCGCATCGCCTCGATGGTGTTGCCCGCGCTGGAGAACGCGGTGAGCACGATCACCGGCGGCAGCCGCACCACGCGCGCCTGCAGCGCCGCCAGCGTCTGCAGCCCGTCCATGCCGGGCATGCGGTGGTCGAGGAACACCGCGTCGAAGCGCCCGCGTGTGGCCATTCCCACTGCTTCCACGGCCTTCAGGGCCTCGGCGCCGCTGGCGACGGCCACCGTGCCGTGGCCCAGGGCCTGCAGCGTCTCGGCCAGGGTGTCGCGAAACGCGTCGTCGTCGTCGACGATCAGCAGATGTGCCATGGCAGCTCCAGTTCGAAGCGGGTGCCCGCCTCCAGCGGCACGTGGCGCAGCTCGCCGCTGTGCGCCAGCGCCACCTCGCGCGCCAGCGCCAGGCCCAGCCCGGTGCCGTCGGCGCGGCCCGTGGCGAAGGGCTCGAACAGGCTGGCCTGCAGCGACGCGGGCACGCCGGCGCCGTCGTCGTCCACGCGAATCGCCAGCAGGTTCGGCTGCGCAAGCAAAGCCGCCAGCACCACGTGCCCGCCGCGCGGCGCATGGCGCACCGCGTTGTCCAGCAGGTTGTCGACCGCGCGCGCCAGGTGCACCGGGTCGAACACGGCGTTGGCGGGCGCGTCGTGGCGCAGCGTGACCTGCACGCCGGCGGCGTCGGCCTTGGGCGCCACGGCGGCCACGCGCTCGTCGAGCCAGCGGTGCAGCACCACCTCCACCGGCGCCAGCGTCACCGGCTGCACCAGCGCCAGCAGGCTCTGCACCAGGCCGTCGAGCCGGTCGATCTGCCCGACGATGGCCTGCAGCGCCGCGCCCTGCCGCTCGGGCGTGGCGGCCAGCGCGTTCTCGGCCTTCAACCGCATGGTGGCGATGGGGTTGCGAATTTCATGCGCGATGCCGCCCGTCATGCGGCCCAGCGCGGCCAGGCGCTGGTCGCGGCTGCGCTGCTGGGCGGCCGCGCGCAGGTGGGCGCGCGCCTCTTCGAAGCGCAGCCGGTAGCGGTTGAAGCCGTCGACGATGCGGTCCAGCTCGCGCACGCCGGTGCGCGGCAGCTCGGGCATGGCGCCGCCGTCGGCGGCGGCCTCGGCCTCGGCGCGGACCAGCCGGTTTTCCAGCCGCTGCACATGGCGCAGCCCGCGCAGCAGGATGAAGCCCAGCCACAGGCCCGAGGCCAGCACCAGCAGCAGCAACACGCCCAGGCCGGTGCGCAGGCTGTCCTGCGCGGCCAGCGCGCCGCCGTTGGTGCGGGTCATGGTCCAGGCGGCCAGGTCGTTGCCCGGGGCGGCCAGCGGGCAGGCCGAGACGATGAGCGCCTCGCGGCTGCCGCGCACCACGTCGGTCTGCGGCTGCTGCGTGCGCGCGGCGAGCTGCGCCATTTCCACGATCAGCGGCTGCTCGGCCGCGGGCACGTCGCGCTTCACGCCGCTGCCTTCGTAGGTGGGGTAGGCGTAGGCCAGCTGCCCGCCGGCGGCCTGCCACACGCCGCCTTCCACGTGCGGCGTCTCGATCAGCACCAGCTGCAGCAGCACCTGCAGCAGGTCGACCTGCGGCTTCGCGGGGGCGGGCGGCCCGGCCGACTTGGCATAGCGCGCCGCGATGGCCCGGCACGACTGCTCGGTGGCGCCGCGCCCGGCGGCCACCTGCGCGCCGGCGCTGCTGCGGTACAGCGTGAGCATCACCACCGCCAGCGCGGCGCACATGCCGAACAGCAGCACCCAGAAGAACAGCAACTGACCGCGCAGGGATTTCATCTGCCGCGATCGTGCCCGGTGTTCGGGCCGCGGCGCGTCAGCCGGGGTCGCGTTCGCGAAGTTCGCGCAGTTCGCGCTTGAGCACCTTGCCGATGGCGCTGCGCGGCAGCTCGTCGATGAAGCGCAGCCGCGCCAGGCGCTGGGTCTTGCCGAGCTGGTCGTTGGTCCACTGCAACAGCGCCTGCTCGGTGGTGGCGTCGCCGTCCTTGCGCACCACGAAGGCCACCGGCGTTTCGCCCCATTGCTCGGAAGGCACGCCGACCACCGCCACGTCGGCCACCGCGGCATGGCCGCGCAGCACGGCCTCGAGGTCGCTCGGGTAGATGTTGAAGCCGCCGCTGATGATCATGTCCTTCTTGCGGTCGAACAGCGTGAGGAAGCCGTCGGCGTCGAAGCGGCCCACGTCGCCCGTGCGGATGAAGCGCTTGCCCGTGGCGTCGAACCACTCGGCCTCGCGCGTCTTCTCGGGCTGGCGGTGGTAGCCGGTCATCATGCCGGCGGAGTGGCCCACCACCTCACCGGCGGGATGTCCCGCCACCTCTCCGTTGGCGTCGAGCTGGTCGCGCGGCAGCTCGTTGCCCGCCTCGTCGATCAGGCGGATGTCGCTGCCCGGCGCGGCCTGGCCCACGGTGTGCAGCTTGGTCGGGTGCAGGTGCGCCTCCAGGATGCAGGTGCCGCCGCCCTCGGTCATGCCGTAGAACTCGATGAGCCCGCCCGGCCAGCGCCTGAGCACGTCGGCCTTCAGCGCCGCGTTGAAGGGCGCGCTGGTGCTGAACTTGAACCTGTAGCTCGACAGGTCGTGTTCGCCGAAGCGCGGGTGCGCCATCAGCCGCTGGTACTGCACCGGCACGAGCATGGTGTGCGTCACGCCGTGCTTCACCGCCAGCTGCAGGTAGCCCAGCGCGTCGAACTTGGGCATCAGCACCACGCAGCCGCCGAAGGCGATGGTCGGGAAGAACACCACCAGCGTGGTGTTGGAGTAGAGCGGCGTCGACAGCAGCGTGACGGTGCTGCTGTCGTACTCGTACTTGGCGCCGCGCTGCACATGGGCCCAGCGCATGCCGTGGCCCTGCACGATGCCCTTGGGCTCGCCGGTGGTGCCCGACGAATAGATGATGTTGAAGGGCCACGCGGGCTGCGCC
This sequence comes from Variovorax sp. J22G73, assembly GCF_030317035.1. Classification (GTDB taxonomy): domain Bacteria; phylum Pseudomonadota; class Gammaproteobacteria; order Burkholderiales; family Burkholderiaceae_C; genus Variovorax. The sequence continues at coordinate 94,306 of NZ_JASZYK010000019.1, read as the reverse complement.
TCCACTGGTGCCGGCCGGGCGCCGGCCGGTGCCAGCCACGCCTCGAACGCGGCGCCCACCTGCGAGCCGTCGAGCGCGATGCGGCCGATGCCGCCCGGCACCGCGGGGCCGATGACCTCGGCGGCCGAGGCGTCGCTGAACAGGAGGCGCGCGTCGGCGTCGGACATCATGCGCGCCAGGCTGGCGGGCGTGGAGCCGGGCGCCAGCGGTGCCACGGCCACGCCCGCGCGCAGCGCGCCCAGGAACACGGCCGCGTAGTTCACCGACGAGGCCGCGCACACGGCAATGGCGTCGCCGGGTTGCAGGCCGTCGCGCTGCAGGCTGGCGGCGATGCGGTCCATCAGCGCGTCGAGCGCGCGGTAGTCCAGCGTGTGCTGCGCGTCGGCCAGGGCGGGGCGCTCGGGCGTGTGTTGGGCGTGGAGGCGAACCAGGTCGGCAATGGCGCCGAATTCGCGTTCCATCGCGGCTTGAAAAACGGGGTGCATGAGAGAGTCGGTCCTTCCATCTTGGCCAGCCGGCAGGATAGCGGAGCCATGTTTTTCGGCCAGCGCCTTGGCGACGCGTCAGTTGCCGCTCAGCCAGGCGGCGCCACCATGGCCGCGCGCAGCCGCTTGCATCGTGGCCGCTTTTTGCTGCGACGACGGCTAACGTACGGGCAATGCACGGGCAACACACGGGCAACGCACGCGCCGCAGGCCAACGTGCACCCGCGGCACCTCGATTCCAACCAGGAGCTTTCCCATGGGGCTACTCGACATCCTCCAGCAGGCCATCGGCAACCACGACGCCGACGCCCACATCGACCAGGTCGCGCAGCACGCCTCCACCGACGAGCTCGGCGCGGGGCTCGCCGCGGCCATGCGCTCCGACCAGACGCCGCCTTTCGGCGACACCGTGGGCAAGCTGTTCGGCCAGTCGACGCCGACGCAGCAGGCCGGCGTGCTCAACCAGATCCTGGCCACGCTCGGCCCGGCGGCCGCCTCGGCGCTGGCCGGTGGCGTGCTCGGGCGCCTGCTGCAGCCGGGGCAGACGCAGGTCACGCCCGACCAGGCCTCGCAGCTCTCGCCCGCGCAGGTCACCGAGATTGCCGCGCACGCCGAGCAGCAGCATGCCGGCGTGATCGACCAGGTGAGCCAGTTCTATGCGCAGCACTCGGGGCTGATCAAGACGCTGGGCGGCGCGGCCATCGCCATCGCGTTGGCCAAGATGAAAGAGAACGCCACGCGAGGCTGACGTTCCGGGCATAGGGCGCCGGACATCTGGCACCCGGCGTCCGGTTCAGCGGGCCGAGGCCGTGGTCTCGGCCTGCGTCTGCTCGTTCGCGGTGTTGCCGCCGCCGCCCATCACCTTGTAGAGCGTGATGCGGTTGCTCTGCTCCGACAGGCGCAGGCCGATCAGCGTCTGCTGCGCCGTGTACAGCGAGCGCTGCGCGTCCAGCACCTCCAGGTAGCTGTAGCTGCCGTTGCGGTACAGCGCGTTCGACAGCGTGTAGCTCTTCTGCGTGGCGTCCACCAGCGACTGCTGCGCCGCCAGCTGCTCGCCCAGCGAGGCGCGCGTGGCCAGCGCGTCGGCCACTTCGCGGAACGCGGTCTGCACGGTCTTCTCGTAGGTGGCGAGCTCGATCTCGCGCTGCGCCTTGGCCGCGTCCAGGCTGGCTCGGTTGCTGCCCGCGTTGAAGATCGGCAGGCTGAGCGAGGGCGCGAAGCTCCACGCGTCGCTGCCGCCCTTGAACAGGCCCGACAGCGCCGTGCTCGACGCGCCCGCGCTCGCCGTCAGCGAAATGCTCGGGAAGAAAGCCGCGCGCGCGGCGCCGATGTCGGCATTGGCGCCCTGCAGCGTGTGCTCGGCGGCCAGCACGTCGGGCCGCTGCTGCAGCAGCGCCGAGGGCAGGCCGGCGGGCACGTCCACCAGGGCGCTGGCCGGCGTGGCGGCCGATGGGGCGGCTGGAGTGTCCGGGGCGCCGCGGGTGTCGGGGGTGCCGGGGGTGGGCAGCATGTCGTCGGGCACCGTGGCGCCGGCCAGCAGGTCGAGCGCGTTGCGGTCCAGCGCCACCTGCGCGGTGTAGCTGGCCACGTCCACGCGCGCCGAGTCCACGGTGGTCTGCGCCTGCGCGAGCGTCAGCGCCGAGCTGGCGCCCAGCGCGTGCATGCGCCCGGTGAGCGCGTAGGAGCGCTGCTGGCTGGCCAGCGTGTCCTGCGCGAGCTGCAGCCGCGCGTGGTCGGCTGCCAGCGTGAGCCAGGCCGAGGCCACCTCCGCCACCAGGCTGATCTGCGTGCCGCGGCGCGTGGCCTCGGTCGACAGGTAGCTCTGCAGCGCCGCCTCGTTCAGGTTGCGCACGCGCCCGAACAGGTCGAGCTCGTAGCTGCTGAAGCCCAGCGCCGCGCTGTACTGCGTGCCGATGGCCGAGGTGCCGCTGCTGCTCGCGGCGGCCGAGGTGCGCTGGCGCGTGGCGCCGGCCGTGGCCGCGATGCTGGGGAACAGCTCGGCGCGCTGCACGCCGTACTGCGCGCGCGCCTTCTCGATGTTCTGCACCGCCACGCGCAGGTCGCGGTTGTTGGCCAGCGCCAGCGCGACGGTGCGGCGCAGCCGCGCGTCGGTGATGAAGTCTTGCCAGCCGGCGAGGCTGGCGAGGGGCGTGGCCGCGTCGGCCTTGGTGGCCGCCGGAGTGGGCCAGGCCGAGGCGACCGGCGCGTCCGGCCGCGAGTAGACGGGCGCGAGGTTGACGCAGCCGGCCAGCAGCGCGAGCGCGGCGGCGGCCGGCGCACAAAGTCGAAGGTGCACAAGGGTCATGGTGTTCCCGCCTCGGGGGCTTCGCGGAGTGAGGGCGGCATCTGCGCCGCAGTGGAGCCGGGTTGGAACGGCGTTTGGCCCTTCGGCGCGAAGAAGCGCCGGATGACGACGAAGAACAGCGGCACGAAGAAGATGCCCAGCGCCGTGGCGCTCGCCACGCCGCCCAGCACGCCCACGCCGATGGCGCGCCGGCTGCCCGAGCCCGCGCCGGTGCTCAGCGCCAGCGGCAGCACGCCGAACATGAAGGCCAGCGAGGTCATGAGGATGGGCCGCAGCCGCAGGCGCACGGCCTGCAGCGTGGCGTCGACCAGGGCCATGCCCTCGTCCTGCAGCTGCTTGGCGAACTCCACGATCAGGATCGCGTTCTTCGCCGACAGCCCCACCGTGGCCAGCAGCCCCACCTGGAAGTACACGTCGTTCGACAGCCCCGCGAACTTCGTCGCCAGCACCGCGCCCAGCACGCCCAGCGGCACCACCAAGATCACCGAGAACGGCACCGACCAGCTTTCGTACAGCGCGGCCAGGCACAGGAACACGAACAGGATCGACACCGCGTACAGCAGCGGCGCCTGCGAGCCCGACAGCCGCTCCTGGTAGGAGCTGCCCGCCCATTCGTAGCCGATGCCCTGCGGCAGCTGCTTCATGATGCGCTCCACCGCCGCCATGGCCGCGCCCGAGCTCACGCCCGCGGCCGGGTCGCCGATGAGCTCGAACGACGACATGCCGTTGTAGCGCGACAGCTGCGGCGAACCATAGGTCCAGCGGCTGCTCGCGAAGGCCGAGAACGGCACCATCTCGCTGCTGGCGTTGCGCACGTACCAGCTGTCCACGCTGTCGGGCTGCATGCGAAAGGGCGCGTCGGCCTGCACGTAGACCTTCTTCACACGGCCGTTGTTCACGAAGTCGTTCACGTAGCTGCCGCCCATGGCGCTGGAGAGCGTGTCGTTGATGTCGGCCGTGGAGAGGCTCAGCGCGGCCGCCTTTCGGTCGTCGATGTCGATGGCGAACTGCGGCGTGTCGTCCAGGTTGTTGCTGCGCACCTGGCTGAGCGCCGGGTCCTTGCGCGCGAGCGCCAGGAACTGCTCGCGGGCCTTCACCAGCGCGTCGTGGCCGATGCCGCCCAGGTCTTGCAGCTGCACATCGAAGCCCGCGTTGGAGCCCAGGCCGCGCACCGCCGGCGGCAGCATGACGAACACGCTGGCGTTGCCCGCGCGCGCCGACATCTCCTGCGTGAAGCGGCGCGCCAGCGAGGCGGCGTCCTGCCCCTTGCCGCCACGCTCGCTCCAGTCTTTCAGCGTGATGAAGGCGTTGCCCGTGGCCTGGTCGCCGCTCAGCCCGCTGAGGGTGATGAAGTGGCTGACCTCCTTCTGCGCGGCCAGGTAGGCCTCGAAGCTTTTCATGGTCTGCTGCAGTTGCTCGTCGGTGGCGCTGGCGGGCAGCTTCACCTGCGTCATGAGCGTGCCCTGGTCTTCGTCGGGCAGGAAGGAGGTGGGCAGGCGCATGAAGGTCAGCGCCATCACGCCCGCCAGCAGCGCGTACACCAGCAGGCTGCGCTTGCCGCGGCGCAGCAGGCCGCCCACGCCCGAGCGGTAGCGCTCGGCGTTGCGATCGAAGCTGCGGTTGAACCAGCCGAAGAAGCGTCCCGACAGGCCCGAGCGCGGTGAATGTCCACCCTCGGCGGGCGGCTTGAGCAAGGTGGCGCACAGCGCCGGCGACAGCGTGAGCGCCACCACCACCGACAGCAGCATCGCCGCCACGATGGTCACCGAGAACTGCCGGTAGATCACGCCCGTGGAACCACCGAAGAAGGCCATGGGAATGAACACCGCCGACAGCACCAGCGCAATGCCCACCAGCGCGCCGGTGATCTCGCGCATCGACCTGCGCGTGGCCTCCTTGGGCGAGAGCCCTTCCTCGGCCATGAGCCGCTCCACGTTCTCCACCACCACGATGGCGTCGTCCACCAGCAGGCCGATGGCCAGCACCATGCCGAACATGGTGAGCGTGTTGATCGAGTAGCCCAGCAGCGCCAGCACGCCGAAGGTGCCCAGCAGCACCACGGGCACCGCGATGGCGGGCACCAGCGTGGCGCGCAGGTTCTGCAGGAAGAGGTACATGATGAGCACCACCAGCACCATCGCCTCGACCAGCGTCTTGGCCACCTCCTCGATGGAAATTCGCACGAAGGGCGTGGTGTCGTAGCCGACCACGGCCGTCATCCGGTTCGGAAAGAAGGGCTCCAGCTCGGCGAGCTTGGCCTTCACCGCGTTGGACACCGTGAGCGCGTTGGCGCCGGTGGCCAGCTTCACGCCCATGCCGGCGGAGGCCTTGCCGTCGAAGCGGGTGTTGATGGTGTAGCTCTCGCTGCCCAGCTCGATGCGCGCCACGTCGCCCAGGCGCACCACCGAGCCCGCGCTGTCCGACTTGACGATCACCTCGCGGAACTGGTCGGCCGTGCGCAGCTTGCTGCGCGCGGTGATGGTGGCCGTGAGCCGCTGGCCCGCGGTGGCGGGCAGCGCGCCGAGCTGGCCGGCCGACACCTCGGTGTTCTGGCTGGTGAGCGCGCTGGTCACGTCAGACGGCATCAGCGCGTACTTCTGCAGCTTCGACGGGTCGAGCCAGATGCGCATGGCATAGCCCGAGCCCAGCGCCTGCACGTCGCCCACGCCGTCGATGCGGCTCACCACGTCGAGCAGGCTGCTGGAGATGTAGTCGCCGATGTCGGTGGCCGAGGCGCTGCCGTCCTGCGAGGTGAGCGAGACGATCATCAAAAAGTCGGTGCCCGACTTGGTGACCGTCACGCCCTGGCTCTGCACCGACTGCGGCAGCTGCGACATGGCCTGCTGCAGCTTGTTCTGCACCTGCATCTGCGCCACGTCGGCGTTGGTGCCGGCCTCGAAGGTGAGCTCGATGCGCGCGGTGCCCGAGGAGGTGCTGCTCGAGGACATCGAGGTCAGCCGGTCGAGCCCTTTCATCTTCTGCTCGATGACCTGGGTGACCGAGTCTTCGATGGTCTTGGCCGACGCGCCCGGGTAGGTGGCGTTGATGGAGACCTTGGTGGGCGCGATGTCGGGGTATTGCTCCAGCGGCAGCGTGCCGATGGACAGCGCCCCCGCCAGCATGATGACGATGGCGATGACCCACGCGAAGATGGGCCGGTCGATGAAGAAGCGTGCCATGTGCGTGGGGCCTCAGCGGGTGGTGGCGACGGTGGCCGTCGTGGTCGTGGTCGTGGTTGTGCTCGTGGCAGCAGTGGCGACCGCCGTGTCGGCGGCGGCCACCGGCTTGACCGTGTCGCCCGCCTTCACCTTCAGCGAGCCCTCGACGATCACGCGCTCGCCGGCCTTCAGCCCCTCGGTCACCTGCCAGCGGTTGCCCACCGCGCGCGACACCTTCAGCGCGCGCTTCTCGACCTTGTCGTCGGCCGTGACCACCAGCGCCGAGGCATCGCCGCTCGCGGTGCGGCTCACGCCCTGCTGCGGCACCAGCAGGGCCTGCTCGGCCACGCCTTCCTCGAGCACGGCGCGCACGTACATGCCGGGCAGCAGCGTGCGCTCGGGGTTGGGCACCAGGATGCGCAGCGTGACCGCGCCGGTGCCTTCGTTGACGGTGACGCTGGAGAACTGCAGGCGCCCGGGGTGCGCGTAGGCGGTGCCGTCTTCGAGCATCAGCTGCACCGTGGCTTCGTTGCCGGTGCCGTTCCCATTGCCGCTGTCCGCGCTCTTGAGCGCGCCGCTGGCGAGCTCGCGCCGCAGCCGCAGCAGCTCGGTGGTCGACTGCGTCACGTCGACGTGGATCGGGTCGAGCTGCTGCACGGTGGTGAGCGCCGTGGTCTGGCTGGCCGTGACCAGCGCGCCCGGCGTGACGCTGGAGGCCTCGATGCGCCCCGCGATGGGCGCGGTGATGCGCGTGAAGCCGAGGTTGATGCGCGCCGTGTCCAGCGCGGCGCGCGCCACGCCGAGGTCGGCCTGGGCCTGCTGCAGCGTGGCCTGGCTGTCGTCGTTGGCCTGCTGGCTGACCGCGTCGATCTTGGCGAGCTCGGCGTTGCGGCGCGCGGCGGTCTTCGCGGCATTGAGCGTGGCCTCGGCCTTGGCGACGCTGGCCTGCGCGCTGGCGTAAGCGGCCTTGTAGCTGGCCGGGTCCAGCTGGTAGAGCACCTGCCCGGCCTTGACCAGCGCGCCCTCCTCGAAGAGCCGCTGCTGCACGATGCCGCCGACCTGCGGGCGTATCTCGGCGCTCAGCCGGGCCCGCGTGCGGCCCGACAGCTCGGTGGTGATGGGCTGGTTCTGCGCCTGCAGCGTGACCACGCCGACTTGCGCGACAGCGGAATCGGAAGGGGCTTGCGGCGGCGCGGACGAAGCGCCGGAACACCCCGCGATGCCGCCCAGCAGCCCGAGGGCCAGGGCGCACGCGAGGCCGGTGCGGGTGAGGCGAGAAGACGTGTGCGGGTTTCGCATGTGCGGGTTCCAATCAGGTTGGAATCCATGGTCTTCAGCGAATGTGGAGCCAATGTGAAGGTCCGCCGGCACGCGCGGCCATGGCGCGCGCGGCGCACCGCGCGGGTGTCTTCTGGCTTATCTTGTGGGCCTTCATGAAGATCAGCATTACCACCAAGCTCTTTCTCGCCGTGCTGGCCACCGCCGTGCTGGCCGTGGTCGCCATGGGCGCGGCCTCGCGCTGGAACTTCGAGCGCGGCTTTGTCGGGTACCTCAACGAGCAGGGCGTGGAGCGCATGGACGCGGTGCTGCCCAACGCGGTGGCGGCCTACCGGCAGCATGGCAACTGGGACTTCCTGCGCGACGACCCCAGGCCCTGGTTCGAGATCATGCGGCCCGGCCCGTCGGCGAACGGCGAGCGCTTCGAGCCGGGGCGTTCGCCTTCGCCGGTGTCCGACCTCACGGGGGCGGTGCTGCGCATCGCGCTGCGCGATGCCGACCGCCATGTGATCGCCGGCTTCAGGCAGGTGAGCGACAACGCCACCGAGCGCGCCGTGGTGGTCGACGGCAAGACCGTGGGCTGGGTGGTGATGACGCCGTTCCAGAGCGTGAGCGAGGCCGGCGACCAGCGCTTCCAGCAGAACCAGGCGCGCGCGAGCTGGGTCATCGGCAGCCTGTGCGTGCTGCTGGCCGCGGGCATCGCGTGGTGGATCGCGCGGGTGCTGCTCGGGCCCGTGAAGCGCGTGGCCGCGGCCACCCACCGGCTGGCGGCGGGCGACTACGAAAGCCGCGTGGCCGTGGCCTCGCACGACGAGGTCGGGCAGCTGGCGCGCGACTTCAATTCGCTGGCGAACACGCTGCAGCGCAACGAGCGCATGCGCCGCGAGTTCATGGCCGACGTGTCGCACGAACTGCGCACGCCGCTGGGCGTGCTGCACGGCGAGCTGGAAGCAATGGAAGACGGCGTGCGCCGGCTCGACGCGCAGGCCGTGCGCTCGCTGCAGCACGAGGTGGGCATGCTCAACAAGCTGGTGACCGACCTGTACGACCTGTCGCTGGCCGACGTGGGGGCGCTCGCGTACCGCAAGGCCGACGTGGACCTGCGCGAGCTGGTCGAACTGAGCGTCGACGCCTTCCGCGAGCGGCTGGCGTCGGCGGGCCTGCGGCTCGAGCTGGCGCTGCCCGCGCAGCCGCTGGTGGCGTTCGCCGACGAGCGGCGCATGCAGCAGCTGTTCAGCAACCTGGTGCTCAACAGCTGCCGCTACACCGACGCGGGCGGCGTGCTGCGCGTCGAGGCGCGCGAAGAAGGCGCATTGCTGGCCATCGACCTGATGGACTCGGCACCGGGCGTGGACGCGGCGCAGCTGCCGCAGCTGTTCGAGCGCTTCTTCCGCGGCGAGGGCTCGCGCAACCGCGCGAGCGGCGGCGCGGGGCTGGGCCTGTCGATCTGCCGCAGCATCGTGGAGGCGCATGGCGGCACCATCGAGGCCAAGGCCTCGCCGCTGGGCGGCGTGTGGGTCGCGATTCGCCTGCCCCGTGCCTGAAACACGCCAGGCAACAGGGCACACCACGATGAGCGACAAGCCACTTTCTACGCCCGCGACCGCGCATGTACTGATCGTCGAGGACGAGCCGCGCATGGCCGCGCTGCTGGCCGACTACCTGCAGGCCTCGGGCTACACGTCGGCATGGCTGGCCAACGGGCGGGAGGTGGTGCCCAGCGTGAAGGCGCGCCGGCCCGACGTGGTGCTGCTCGACCTGATGCTGCCCGGGCAGGACGGCATGAGCGTGTGCCGCGAGCTGCGCCAGTTCAGCGACGTGCCGGTCATCATGCTGACCGCGCGCGTGGAAGAGGCCGACCGGCTGATGGGGCTGGAGATCGGCGCGGACGACTACATCTGCAAGACCCCCTTCAGCCCGCGCGAGGTGGTGGCGCGGGTGAAGGCGCTGCTGCGGCGCAGCGGCTTCGGTGGGCAGTCGGCGCGCGCGGTGTCGCCGCTGCAGATCGACGCGCAGGGCTACAAGGCTTCGTGGCAGGGCGCGCCGCTGGACCTCACGCCCATCGAGTTCCGCCTGCTGAAGGCGCTGGCCGATGCGCGCGGGCGCGTGCTGTCGCGCGACAGGCTGCTCGACCACGTGCACGCCGACCAGCGCGCGGTGACCGATCGCGCGGTCGACAGCCATGTGAAGAACCTGCGGCGCAAGCTGGACGCGGCCAGCGGCGGTCAGGAGCTGATCCGCTCGATCTACGGGGTGGGCTACCGGCTGGACGTGGTGTAGGCGCCGCGTGGCGCCATTGAAAAAGGCCCTCGACGGGCCTTTTTTCTGGGTGCGCTTGGGAGCGCGACACTCAGGCGCCGGCGGCGTGCGCCTGCTGGGCCGTCTGGGCCGCTTGAGCCGAATGGGCCTGCTGGTCGGCGTGGTAGCTGGAGCGCACCATCGCGCCGACGGCCGCATGGCTGAAGCCCATCTTGTAGGCCTCTTCCTCGAACATCTTGAAGGTGTCGGGGTGCACGTAGCGGCGCACCGGCAGGTGCGAGCCCGACGGCGACAGGTACTGGCCGATGGTGAGCATGTCGATGTCGTGGGCGCGCATGTCGCGCATCACCTGCAGGATCTCTTCGTCGGTCTCGCCGAGGCCGACCATGATGCCGCTCTTGGTGGGCACGTTCGGGTGCAGGGCCTTGAACTTCTTCAGCAGGTTCAGGCTGAACTGGTAGTCGCTGCCGGGGCGCGCTTCCTTGTAGAGGCGCGGCGCGGTTTCCAGGTTGTGGTTCATCACGTCGGGCGGCGCGGCCTTCAGGATCTCGAGGGCGCGGTCGTCGCGGCCGCGGAAGTCGGGCACCAGGATCTCGATCTGCGTCATCGGCGAGAGCTCGCGGATGTTCTTGATGCAGTCCACGAAATGCTGGCTGCCGCCGTCGCGCAGGTCGTCGCGGTCGACGCTGGTGATCACCACGTACTTCAGGCGCAGCTTAGCGATGGTCTTGGCGAGGTTCAGGGGCTCGTCCTTGTCCAGCGGGTCGGGGCGGCCGTGGCCCACGTCGCAGAACGGGCAGCGGCGCGTGCACTTGTCGCCCATGATCATGAAGGTGGCCGTGCCATTGCCGAAGCATTCGCCGATGTTCGGGCACGAGGCTTCCTCGCACACGGTGTGCAGGTTGCTTTCGCGCAGGATCTGCTTGATCTCGTAGAAGCGCGTGGTCGGGCTGCCGGCCTTCACGCGGATCCAGTCGGGCTTCTTGAGCACTTCGCCGGTCTGCACCACCTTGACGGGGATGCGCGAGAGCTTGGCCGCCGCTTTCTGCTTGGCCAGGGGGTTGTAGGTTTCGGCGCTCTGGGCGTCGCGGACGACTTCTGTGGTGCTCATTGGTAGTTCAAGGCGCCAGGAAGGTGGTGAGCTTCTGGCTCAGCACCGTGGCGGCTTCTTCCCATGTGGTTTGGATGCCGATTGTAGAAAGGTCGACCGTTTGCAGCCCCGCGTAGCCGCAAGGGTTGATGCGCGAGAAGGGTTCGAGGTCCATGCCGACGTTCAGCGCCACGCCGTGGTAGGTGGCGTGGCGGCTCACCTTGATGCCCAGCGCGGCGATCTTGCCCAGCCCGCGAAACGGGTCGCCCGCGGGCAGCGGGCCGGTCAGCGCGGCGTGGGAGAACGGGTCGTCCAGCCGCACGTAGATGCCCGGCGCGCTGGCCACGCGGTGGCCGGTCACGCCGAAATGGGCCAGCGTGCGCAGCACCGATTCCTCGATGCGGTAGACGTATTCCTTGACGAAATAGCCCGCGCGGCGCAGGTCGATCAGCGGATAGACCACCACCTGCCCGGGGCCGTGGAAGGTGACCTGGCCGCCGCGGTCGGTCTGCACGACGGGAACGTCGCCGGGGTTCAGGATGTGGTCCTGCCGGCCCGCGATGCCCTGTGTGAAGACCGGTGCGTGCTCGCAGACCCATAGCGCGTCGGGCGTGTCCGGCGTGCGCTCGCGGGTGAACTGCTGCATGGCGGCGAAGGTGGTGGCGTAGTCGACGCGACCCAGCAGGTGCCGTTCGATGGCGATGGTGGGGGCCTGCGCGGTGGCGTCTTCGGTGGTGTCTGTCATGGCGTGGCCTGCCGCGCGGGCAGCTTGCGGGTCTCGCCGATGGCGAGCGTGAAGAAGGCGTCGTCGGCCAGGCCCTGGGCCTTGCGGGCCGCGGCCAGGTCCCTGGGCGGCTGGTCGAGCGCCTCGTCGGTCAGCGAGAAGGTGGCCCAGTGCACGCCGAGGCTGCGCTTGGCGTGCAGGTCGCGGTGGATGCGCACGCTCTCGTCGGGGTTCACGTGCTGGTCCTTCATGAACCAGCGCGGCTCGTAGGCGCCGACCGGCAGCAGCGCCAGGTCGAAGCCGCCGCCCTGCGCGTTGCCCTGGCGCGGCGCGAGGCGGGCCTGGATGTCGGCGAAGTCCTTCGAGTAGCCGGTGTCGCCCGAGTAGAAGACGTGCATGCGGGGCGAGAGGAGCGCGAAGCCGCCCCACAGCGTCTGCATCCGGTCGCCGAGGCCGCGTGCGCTCCAGTGCTGCGCGGGTGTGAGGAACACCTGTACCGCGTCAGGCGTGCTGGGTGTGCCGGACGTGTTGAACGCACCGGTGGCAATGCCCGCGCCGTTGCGCTCGATGCGAACCTGCGACGCCTGGAGCGGCCCGGCCGCGGTCGCTGGCAGCGTCACGCTGTCCCACCAGTCGAGCTCCACCGCGTTGGCGATGCCGCGCTCCGCGAGCCACGGCGCAATGCCCAGCGGCACCACGAACAGCGGCGGCCCGCCGGCCTGCGCGTTCAGCGCCTTCACGCTGCCTTCATCGAGGTGGTCGTAGTGGTTGTGGCTGATGAGCACCAGGTCGATGTGCGGCAGGTCTTTCAGCGCGACGCCGGGCGCCTGGAAGCGCTTGGGGCCGGCGAACGAGAAGGGCGAGGCGCGCTCGCCGAAGACCGGGTCGATCAGCACGTTGAGGCCGCCGTTGGCGACCGGCACCTGCACGAGCACCGTGGCGTGGCCGATGAAGGTGGCCGCGGGCTGCGCGGACTCGCCCGTGTTCGCCCGGATGAACGCGAGGTCGGGCGCGACCACCGGGGGCGGTGCCTCGGGCGCGGGCGGCAGGCCCTTGAACCATGAAGGCAGCTGCCAGCCGAGCAGCACGTCGGTGAAGAAATTCTTCGGCTTGAACTCGATGTAGTTGTCCTGGAAGCCGTCGGGCCGGTGGTGCTTGCGGCTGGCGTCGTAGTACGGGTTGGGCGCCGTCGTGCAGGCGGCCAGCAGGCCGCTTGCGCACAGTGCCGCCGCGGCGGACCGCCAGCGCAGGTTCAAAGCACGACCTTGACCATCGGGTGCGCGGACAGCGCGCGGTACAGGTCGTCGAGCTGCTCGCGGCTGGTGGCCGTCACCGTGATGGTCACGCCCAGGTAGTTGCCGGCCTTGCTGTCGCGCAACTCGACGGTGGTGGCGTCGAAGGCGGGGTCGAACTTCTCGGCGATCTGCGTGATGGCATGCACGAAGCCGTCGACCTTCGCGCCCATCACCTTGATGGGGAACTGCGAGGGGTACTCGATCAGCGATTCCTTGCGCGGATCGGGGACGGCGATGGTTTCGGTAGCGACAGGGGTCGTGCCGGGGGTGGTGGTGTCGGTCATGCCGGGGCTCCTTGCTTCTTTGCGTGCGTGGCGTTTTTCGCGTTCTCTGCGTTGCGTACCTTGGCCTCCTGGTAGGCCTCGTACAAGCTTTGGTAGATGGGGCCGGGACGGCCGTTGGCAATGGCCTTGCCGTCGAGCGTGACCACCGGCAGCAGCTCCTTGCTGGCCGAGGAGATCAGCAGCTCGTCGGCGGCGAACACCTCGTCGCGCGAGATGCGGCGCAGCTCGAAGGGAATGCCGCGTTCTTCGCACAGCCGCTCGAACAGGCCGTAGCGGATGCCGGTGAGCACGAGGTTGTTCTTGGGCGGGCCGATCAGCTTGCCGTCCTGCACGATCCACACGTTGCTCGACGAGGCTTCGCTGAGCCACTCGTCGCGGAACATGATGGTCTCGGTGGCGCCGGCCTCCACGCTGATCTGCCGCGCGAGCACGGCACCCAGCAGGCTGGTGCTCTTGATGTGGGCCTTCTGCCAGCGGAAGTCCGCCGCGGTCACGCAGGCCACGCCCTTGGCGCGCACGGCGTCTGCGATGGGCGGCAGCGGGTTCACCATGACGAACACCGTGGGGCGCAGGCCGCGCACCATCGCATGGTCGCGCGGGGCCACGCCGCGTGTCACCTGAAAGTACACGGACTGCGGCGCATCGCCGCCGGTCGCGACCAGGTGCGTGACAATGTCGCGCCACCCGTCGAGCGTGTGGGGGTTGTCGATCTGCAGCTCGGCAAGCGAGCGGGCCAGGCGCGCCATGTGCTCCTCGAAGCAGAAGGGCTGGCCGAAGTAGACGGGCACGTATTCGTAGATGCCGTCGCCGAAGATGAAGCCGCGGTCGAGCACGCTGATCTTGGCGTCGCGCAGGGCGGTGTATTCGCCGTCGAGGTAACAAAGCGTGGCGGGCAGGGCGTCGGTGATAGGGTGCATGCCGGAATTATGGTTGGCAGTGCATCGTCGGGTTCGCGTCAGGGAATCGGGTGCCGATTTGCATGCGCGACACGTCGGATGGCGGGAGCGCTTGGGTTTTTACTTATAATCAATGGCTTTGTAGATTCTGGGTCGTCATCCGGGCTTCATTCGAAATGAAAACAATCGCCGGACAAGACACGGAGGTCGCTGAAGACCTCGACGCAGAATTCAAGCCGTTGACCGCCGAGCAGGCGCGTGAACTGCGAGCAAAGAACCCTTCGATCTCCCCCTGGCGGGTGGTCGCGGGTCAGTTGGCTGTCGGTCTGGTGGTGGCTTTGGCCATCTGGGGACTGACGGGGAGGCAAAATCTGGGTTGGTCCGCCGCTTACGGTGCGATCGCGGTGGTTGTTCCATCGGCGGTCTTTGCACGCGGGCTGACCGGCCGGTTTTCTTCCTTGAATCCGGGCACTGCGGTGTTCGGATTCTTCCTGTGGGAAATGGTCAAGATGGCCTTGTCGGTGGCGATGCTGATCGCTGCGCCAAGGCTGATTACGGCGCTGAGCTGGCCAGCAATGCTGGTCGGCCTGGTGGTGACAATGAAGGCGGCCTGGTTGGCGGTGATGTTCTCGCCCCGGCGCCGGAAACAGAGAGACGAGTAACGGAATGGCTGCTGAAAACGCTGCGGAACATGGTCAGACCGCGGGTGAATACATCGTTCACCACTTGACGCACCTGCAAAGCTCCAAGCCTGGAGGTGTTGCGGACCTGACTGTTTTCAATTTCGATTCGCTGTTCTTCTCGATCATGCTCGGCATCCTGGGTTGCTGGCTGCTCTGGCTGGCTGCCCGCAAGGCTACTTCGGGTGTTCCCGGCCGTTTTCAAGCGGCTGTCGAACTGCTCGTCGAAATGGTCGACCAGCAGGCCAAGGGCATCGTCCACAACGCCACGAGCCGCAAGTTCGTCGCCCCGCTGGCGCTGACGATCTTCGTGTGGATCTTCCTGCTCAATGCAATGGACTTGTTCCCGGTGGATTTGTTCCCGGCGATCTGGGCCAAGATTTTCGGCATCGCCGGTGAAGACCCGCACCACGCCTACCTGCGCGTCGTGCCCACCGCCGACCTCTCGGTGACCATGGGCATGTCGGTGGCCGTGCTGCTGATCTGCATCTACTACAACATCAAGATCAAGGGCGCTGGCGGCTGGATCCACGAGCTGTTCACCGCACCCTTCGGCAACCACTGGGCGCTGTACCCCTTCAACTTCGCCATGCAGATGATCGAGTTCGTCGCCAAGACGGTCTCGCACGGCATGCGGTTGTTCGGCAACATGTACGCCGGTGAACTGATCTTCCTGCTGATCGCCTTGATGGGCGGTGCCTGGTCCGTGTCGGCCACCGGCATCGGCCTGGCCGTCGGCCACATCATCGCGGGCACGGCCTGGGCCATCTTCCACATCCTGATCATCACGTTGCAAGCCTTCGTGTTCATGATGCTGACGCTGGTCTACATCGGCCAGGCCCACGATCACCACTGATCATCAGTTTTCGTTTCTGTTTTTTGTTTTCTCTTCAACCAAAGTCCTCTAGGAGTCATCATGGAAGTTATTAGCTTTGTTGCACTGGCCGCCGGCCTGATCATCGGTCTGGGCGCTGTGGGCGCATGTATCGGCATCGGCATCATGGGCAGCAAGTACCTCGAGTCGGCCGCACGTCAGCCTGAACTCATGGGCGAACTTCAAACCAAGATGTTCCTGCTGGCTGGTCTGATCGACGCCGCTTTCATTATCGGCACCGGTATCGCTCTGTGGTTCGCAACGGCCAACCCGTTCCTGGCTCAGATCGCCAACCTGCCGAAGTAAGTCTTTCTCGTCGGACCTGCGTCGTCGTTCCCTAGAGCCTCTAGCGAATGGCTTCGATTCAATCCCATAGAGAGGGTGAAAAGTGAGCATTACCGGTACCCTGATCGTTCAGATGATCGTCTTCCTGATCTTGGTCGGGTTCACGATGAAGTACGTGTGGCCGCCGATCGCGAAAGCGCTGGACGACCGCGCTGCGAAGATCGCCGAAGGCCTCGCTGCCGCCGACAAGGCCAAGTCCGAGCTGACCGCCGCCAACAAGCGCGTGGAAGCCGAACTGGGCCAGGCACGCAACGAGTCCGCACAGCGTCTTGCCGACGCCGAACGTCGCGCCCAGGCCATCGTTGAAGAGGCCAAGGCCCGCGCGACCGAGGAAGGCAACAAGATCGTTGCAGCCGCACGCGTAGAAGCCGACCAGCAGGCACTGAAGGCCCGTGAAGCACTGCGCGAGCAGGTTGCCGCACTGGCCGTCAAGGGCGCAGAGCAGATTCTGCGCAAGGAAGTGAATGCAGGCGTCCACGCCGATTTGCTCGCCCGTCTGCAGACCGAACTCTGATAGAAGCCATGGCAGAACTCGCCACCATTGCACGCCCCTACGCCGAGGCGCTCTTCAAGGCGTCGTCGTCCGACGTCGCCGGAACCAGCGCCTGGCTCGAAAAGGTTGCCGCCATCGCGGCCAATCCGGAGCTCCAGCAGTTCGCCGACAACCCCAAGGCCACGGCCGAACAGGTGATCGGCGTGGTCGTCGGTGCATTCGGTGCACCGCTGGCCGCTCCTGCCCAGAACTTCCTGGCCGCGCTGCTCGAGAACGGGCGTTTTTCGGTGCTGCCGGAAATTGCGAAGCAGTTCCGGGCACTGGCCAACGCGAAAAGCGGTTCGTCCGACGCCGTGGTCTACAGCGCCTTCCCGATCGACGCGGCGGCCCTGGCCACCGTGTCGGCCGCGCTCGAAAAGCGCTTCGGCCGCAAGCTCCAGGTCACGGTCCAGCAAGAGCCGGAACTGATCGGTGGCATTCGTGTGGTGGTCGGCGACGAGGTGCTCGACACCTCCGTCAAAGCGCGCCTTGAACAAATGAAAGTTGCGCTGGCGGCCTGACGGTCTCCATCGCCTTACAAAGAAAGAAGGAAAGAGTCATGCAACTCAATCCCGCAGAAATTTCCGAACTGATCAAGAGCCGCATCGAGGGCCTCGGGGTCAGCGCCAACATCCGCAACGAAGGCACCGTGGTGTCGGTGACCGACGGCATCGTGCGCGTGCACGGCCTGTCGGATGCCATGCAGGGCGAAATGCTCGAGTTCCCGCCGAGCGCCGACGGCACGCCGTCGTTCGGCCTGGCCCTGAACCTCGAGCGCGACTCCGTCGGCGCCGTGATTCTGGGTGAATACGAACACATCTCCGAAGGCGACACCGTGAAGTGCACGGGCCGCATTCTGGAAGTGCCCGTGGGCCCCGAGCTCATCGGCCGCGTGGTGAACGCATTGGGCCAGCCGATCGACGGCAAGGGTCCGGTCAACGCCAAGCTCACCGACGTGATCGAAAAGGTCGCTCCGGGCGTGATCGCACGGAAGTCCGTCGATCAGCCCCTGCAGACCGGCCTGAAGTCCATCGACTCGATGGTGCCGATCGGCCGCGGCCAGCGCGAACTGATCATCGGCGACCGCCAGACCGGCAAGACCGCCGTGGCCATCGACGCGATCATTGCCCAGAAGGGCCAGGGCGTGACCTGCATCTACGTCGCCATCGGCCAGAAGGCTTCGTCGATCAAGAACGTGGTGCGCGCGCTGGAACAAGCCGGTGCCATGGACTACACGATCGTGGTGGCAGCTTCCGCTTCGGAATCGGCCGCCATGCAATACGTGTCGGCCTACTCGGGCTGCACGATGGGCGAGTACTTCCGCGACCGCGGCGAAGACGCGCTGATCGTCTATGACGACCTGTCCAAGCAAGCCGTGGCCTACCGCCAGGTCTCGCTGCTGCTGCGCCGCCCGCCAGGCCGCGAAGCGTACCCCGGCGACGTGTTCTATCTCCACAGCCGCCTGCTCGAACGCGCAGCCCGCGTGAACGCCGACTACGTCGAAGCCTTCACCAAGGGTGAAGTCAAGGGCAAGACCGGTTCGCTGACCGCACTGCCCATCATCGAAACGCAAGCCGGCGACGTGTCCGCTTTCGTTCCGACGAACGTGATCTCGATCACCGACGGCCAGATCTTCCTGGAAACCAACCTGTTCAACGCAGGTATCCGCCCCGCCATCAACGCCGGTATCTCGGTGTCGCGCGTGGGTTCGTCGGCCCAGACGAAGATCATCAAGGGCCTGTCCGGCGGTATCCGTACCGACCTGGCGCAGTACCGTGAACTGGCTGCGTTCGCGCAGTTCGCTTCCGACCTGGACGAAGCCACCCGCAAGCAGCTCGACCGCGGCGCCCGCGTGACCGAACTGCTGAAGCAGTCGCAATACAGCCCGCTCCCGATCTCGCTGATGGGCGCGACGCTGTTCGCCGTGAACAAGGGTTTCATGGACGACCTCGACATCAAGAAGGTGCTGCCGTTCGAACATGGCCTGCATCAATTCCTGAAGTCCAGCTACGCCCCGCTGCTCGAGAAGATCGAGAAGTCCAAGGCGCTCGACAAGGAAGCGGAAGCCGAACTGACGGCCGCCGTCACCGCGTTCAAGAAGTCGTTCGCCTGATCGACGCCTTGATCGACGCAAGAAGGAGCTCTCATGGCAGCTGGTAAGGAAATCCGCGGCAAGATCAAATCGGTGGAAAACACCAAGAAGATCACCAAGGCCATG
Source organism: Variovorax sp. J22G73 (assembly GCF_030317035.1). Classification (GTDB taxonomy): domain Bacteria; phylum Pseudomonadota; class Gammaproteobacteria; order Burkholderiales; family Burkholderiaceae_C; genus Variovorax. Next base: position 75,883 of record NZ_JASZYK010000019.1, on the reverse strand, counting down.
GAAATGGTCTCGGTTTCCAAGATGCGCAAGGCGCAGGAACGCATGCGCGCCGCTCGCCCCTACAGCGAAAAGATCCGCAACATCGCGGCCAACCTTGGCAAGGCGAACCCGGAGTACACCCACGCGTTCATGAAGACGACCGAGGCCAAGGGCGTCGGTTTCATCATCGTGACCAGCGACAAGGGCCTGTGCGGCGGCTTGAACACCAACCTGCTGCGTGCCGTCACGATCAAGCTGCGCGAAGCGCAGTCTGCCGGCAATGTGGTCGAGTCGGTGGCCATCGGCAGCAAGGGCCTGGGCTTCCTGAATCGCATCGGCGCCCGCGTGGTGGCCCATGTGACGCAGTTGGGCGACACGCCGCATCTCGACAAGCTCATCGGGCCTGTCAAGACGCTGCTGGACGCCTATGCCGAAGGCAAGCTGTCGGCGGTGTACCTGTGCTACACGAAGTTCATCAACACCATCAAGCAAGAGCCGATGGTGGAGCAACTGCTGCCGCTGAAGGCCGAGACGCTGCAAACCGAGTCGGGACATCATTCGTGGGACTACATCTACGAACCCGACGCGCAAAGCGTGATCGACGAGCTGCTGGTGCGCTACGTAGAGTCGCTGGTGTACCAGGCCGTGGCCGAGAACATGGCGTCCGAGCATTCGGCGCGCATGGTGGCCATGAAGGCGGCGACCGACAACGCGGGCAACGTGATCAGCGAACTGAAGCTGGTCTACAACAAGACCCGTCAGGCCGGCATCACGAAGGAACTCTCCGAAATCGTGTCCGGCGCGGCCGCTGCTGCAGGCGTGTGATCAAGGCGATGCAACAGGCCGCATTGCCCGCCGGGTGCGCTCTGCGCGCCCGGTAATCCAAGGCCTACTTTTAGGGGACTCGAAAAAAATGAAGAAGATTCTTGCTCTGGTGGCCATTGCCGCCGCGTTGACCGCGTGCTCGAAGAAGGAAGACGCGCCCGCGCCCGCACCGGCTCCCGCCGCTGCACCCGCGCCGGCGCCTGCTCCCGCCGCACCGGAACCCGCGGCAGCGCCGGCCACCCCTGCTGCATCTGCAACGGCCCCGACGGCCTCGGCCGCCGACCTGCCGCAAGAGTGCAACGACTACCTGGCCAAGGTGCAGGCATGCGTTTCTTCGCAAAGCGGTGCTGCCGCCGATGCAATGAAGTCGAGTCTCGATCAGACGAAGGCCACCTGGGCTTCGATGGGTGCCGACAAGGCTGCGCTGGGCCAGGCCTGCAAGGCTGCCTCGGACGCCTTCGCGGCGCAAGCCACGGCCATGAAGTGCTGATCTGAACCATTCAAGGGTGCCGGCCCGTCCGGCATTCTTGCAAAAGCGGCCCGTTTTGGCACCAGGACGCTTCTGCAAGAACCTGTCGCAAATTTATTGAGATCCATCCAGAAGGAAACGCCATGGCTGAAGGAAAAATTGTCCAATGTATCGGCGCCGTGGTCGACGTGGAGTTCCCGCGTGACCAGATGCCCAAGGTGTACGACGCCTTGAAATTCGAAGGCAGCGCGCTGACTCTCGAAGTCCAGCAACAGCTCGGCGACGGCGTGGTGCGTACCATTGCGCTGGGCTCGTCCGACGGCCTGCGCCGCGGTCTGATCGTGACCAACACCGGCGCGCCCATCACGGTGCCCGTCGGCAAGGCCACGCTCGGCCGGATCATGGACGTGCTGGGTTCGCCCATCGACGAACGCGGCCCGGTCAGCCAGGACCTCACCGCCTCCATCCACCGCAAGGCCCCCGCGTACGACGAACTGTCGCCTTCGCAAGACCTGCTGGAAACCGGCATCAAGGTGATCGACCTGGTGTGCCCGTTCGCCAAGGGCGGCAAGGTGGGCCTGTTCGGCGGCGCCGGCGTGGGCAAGACCGTGAACATGATGGAACTCATCAACAACATCGCCAAGGCTCACTCGGGTTTGTCGGTGTTCGCCGGTGTGGGTGAACGTACCCGCGAAGGCAACGACTTCTATCACGAGATGGCCGACTCCGGCGTGGTGAACCTCGAGAAGCTCGAAGACTCGAAGGTGGCCATGGTCTACGGCCAGATGAACGAACCCCCGGGCAACCGTCTGCGCGTGGCGCTGACCGGCCTGACCATCGCCGAGTCGTTCCGCGACGAAGGCCGTGACGTTCTGTTCTTCGTGGACAACATCTACCGCTACACGCTGGCCGGTACCGAAGTGTCGGCACTGCTGGGCCGCATGCCTTCCGCCGTGGGCTACCAGCCGACGCTGGCCGAGGAAATGGGCCGCCTGCAAGAGCGCATCACGTCGACCAAGGTCGGCTCGATCACCTCGATCCAGGCCGTGTACGTCCCTGCCGACGACTTGACCGACCCGTCGCCCGCCACCACCTTCGCCCACTTGGACTCGACCGTGGTGCTGTCGCGTGACATCGCTTCGCTGGGTATCTACCCCGCCGTGGACCCGCTGGACTCGACCTCGCGCCAGCTCGACCCGAACGTGGTCGGCGAAGAGCACTACAACGTGGCCCGCGCCGTGCAAGGCACGCTGCAGCGCTACAAGGAACTGCGCGACATCATCGCCATTCTGGGCATGGACGAACTGGCTCCGGACGACAAGCTGGCCGTGGCCCGCGCTCGCAAGATCCAGCGTTTCCTGTCGCAGCCGTTCCACGTGGCTGAAGTGTTCACGGGCTCGCCCGGCAAGTACGTGCCGCTGGCCGAAACCATCCGTGGTTTCAAGATGATCGTGAACGGCGAAGCCGACCACCTGCCGGAACAAGCGTTCTACATGGTCGGCGGCATCGACGAAGCGTTCGAAAAAGCCAAGAAAATCGCCTAAGGCGACATAGGAACTCAGATGGCAAACACCATTCACGTCGACGTGGTCAGCGCGGAAGAGTCGATCTTCTCGGGCGAAGCCAAGTTCGTCGCGCTGCCCGGTGAAGCCGGTGAGCTCGGCATCTATCCGCGTCACACACCGCTGATCACGCGCATCCGCCCCGGCGCCGTGCGCATCGAGACGGCCGACGGCAAGGAAGAGTTTGTCTTCGTGGCCGGCGGCATTCTCGAAGTGCAGCCGAACGCCGTCACCGTGCTGTCCGACACCGCGATCCGCGGCAAGGACCTCGACGACGAAAAGGCCAACCAGGCCAAGGCGGCTGCCGAAGAAGCGCTGAAGAACGCGAAGAGCGACATCGACATCGCGATGGCGCAGTCGGAACTGGCCGTGATGGCCGCGCAGATTGCCGCGCTGCGCAAGTACCGCCAGAAGAAGTAAGAGCGGCACACGCTCTGCTTTCTTAAAAAGCCGCCTCCGGGCGGCTTTTTTGCGCCTGGGCTTTGTCAGGGAAATCAAAACCGTCTTCGGTCTGAATATGGTCGAAGTTCAGCCTTGTCTGGCTGAAGCCCTGCCCCTAGTATTCGCGGCGAAGACAGCAAAAGAACACGGAGACAAGACGCGTGGCACGTTGGAGTGGCATCACTGCCGATGAAATGCGCCTGCTGGAAACGACCTTCTGGTCGGCCGGCGGCTCGCGCCATGCCATGGCCGAACAGCTCGGTTTTTCCAAGAGCAAGGCCAACGGCCTCATCGCCGGCCTGATCGACCAGGGCCTGCTGGCCGAAGCTGGCCTGCAACGTTCCTCGGGCGGTCGCCGCGCCGAAAACCTCCAGCTGAATGCCGCCCTCGGCGTGCTCGTGGGCATCGACATCGGCGCCACCAGCCTCGACGTGGCCGTGCTCAGCCCCGACCTGGGCGTGCTCGCCCAGCACGACGAACCTGCCGACGTGCGCGACGGCCCGGCCGTGCTGCTGGCCCGCGTGCGCACTCTCATGCGCGAACTGCTCGCGCGCTGCGGCGCCAGCGCCAAGGACGTGCTGGGCATCGGCATCGGCGTGCCCGGCCCCGTGAACTTCGAGATCGGCCAGCTGGTGAACCCGCCGCTGATGCCGGCGTGGGACAGCTTCTCGATCCGCGACTACCTGCGCGAGGACTACGCCGCGCCCGTGTTCGTCGACAACGACGTCAACCTCATGGCGCTCGGCGAGCTGTGGCGGCTGAAGCGTTCGCTGAACAACTTCCTGGTCATCAAGATCGGCACCGGCATCGGCTGCGGCATCGTGTGCCACGGCGAGGTGTACCGCGGCGCGGCCGGCTCGGCCGGCGACGTGGGCCACATCTGCGTGGACCAGGAAGGCCCGCGCTGCCACTGCGGCAACCTCGGCTGCGTCGAAGCGATGGCGGCCGGCCCCGCCATCACGCGCATGGCCGTGCAGGCGGCCGAAGCCGGCGAGAGCGCGGCGCTGGCCGAATGCCTGCGCGTGCACGGCCGCATCGACGCCATCGACGTGGGCCAGGCCAGCCGCGGCGGCGACACCGCGGCCAACGGCATCATCCAGCGCGCCGGCGGCCTCATCGGGCAGATGCTCGCGTCGGTGGTGAACTTCTTCAATCCGTCGCACGTGTTCATCGGCGGCGGCATCACGCGCATCGGGCCGCTGTTTCTCGCCGCCGTGCGCCAGAGCGTGTACCAGCGCTCGCTCGCGCTGTCGACGCGGCACCTCGAAATCCAATACACGCCGCTGGGCATGCAGGGCGGGCTGATCGGCGCCGGCGTGCTGGCGATGCACGAAACGTTGAAGGTCCGCGGAGTGGCGCCATGAACGCAGACAACAAAGGCAACGCGAACAAGGGCAGCGTGGCCGTGGAGTTCGACGGCGTGGTGAAGGCCTTCGGCCCGGTGCAGGTGCTGCACGGCGTGAGCTTCGCGCTTTCGCCCGGCCGCGTGTACGGGCTGCTCGGTGAGAACGGCGCGGGCAAGTCCACGCTGATGAAGATCCTCGCGGGCTACGAACAGCTCACGGGCGGCGCGTTGCGCATCAACGGCCAGCCGCAGCAGTTCAGCAGCTCGCGCGACGCCGAAGCGCTGGGCATCGTGCTGATCCACCAGGAGTTCAACCTTGCCGAAGACCTGAGCGTCGCCCAGAACATCTTCCTGGGCCATGAAAAGAAAAAGGGCTGGCTGCTCGACGACGTGTCGATGGAGCGCGAAGCCGCCGCCGCGCTCGCGGCCGTCGGCCTGCAGGTCGAGCCGCGCACCAAGGTGCGCAAGCTCATCGTCGCGGAGAAGCAGCTCGTGGAAATCGCGAAGGCCATCGCCCGCCGCGCGCGCCTGCTCATCATGGACGAGCCCACCGCCACGCTCACGCCCGGCGAGACCGAGCGCCTGTTCAAGCTCATCGCGCAGCTGCGCGCCGACGGCGTGACCATCGTCTACATCTCGCACAAGCTCGACGAGGTGGAGCAGGTGACCGACGAGGTCATCGTGATGCGCGACGGCCGCTTCGTCGCGCGCTCGCCCACGCCGGACGTCACGCGCCACCAGATGGCCAACCTGATGGTGGGCCGCGAGCTGGCCGACCTGTATCCGCCGCGCGACCTCGTCGTGGCCGCGGACGCTCCCGCCATGCGCGTGCGCAATTTCAACGTGCCCGGCTGGGCGCAGGACGCGAGCTTCGAGGTGCGCCCCGGAGAGATCCTCGGTTTCGCAGGCCTCGTGGGCGCGGGACGCACCGAACTCTTCGAAGGCCTGCTCGGCCTTCGCCCCGCGAGCGGCAAGGTCGAGATGCTCGGCAAGCCCGTGCCCGGCGCCGGAGGCTGGCGCAACCCGCGCGACGCGGCCAGGCACGGCCTCACGTACCTCAGCGAAGACCGCAAGGGCAAGGGCCTGCACGTCAACTTCGGCCTGCGCCAGAACCTCACGCTGATGGCGCTGGAGCGCTACGCCCAGCCCTGGCTGCAGCCCGAGGCCGAGCGCGGCGCGCTGGCCGAGGCGGTGAAGGACTACGGCATTCGCACCGGCTCTCTCGAGGTGAAGGCCTCGTCGCTGTCCGGCGGCAACCAGCAGAAGCTCGCGCTCGCCAAGGTGCTGCAGCCGCAACCGAAGGTGGTGGTGCTCGACGAGCCCACGCGCGGCGTGGACGTGGGCGCCAAGCGCGACATCTATTTCCTGATCCAGCGACTCGCCCGCGAAGGGCTCGCGGTGATCGTCGTCTCGTCCGAGCTGATGGAGCTGATCGGCCTGTGCCACCGCGTCGCGGTGATGCGCGCGGGCAGGCTGGTTGCCACGCTGGACGCGGACCGTCTCACAGAAGAGGAGCTCATCGCTCATGCCACCGGAACAGCAGACACCCCCATCGACACCGCAGCCTGAAGCCGCGCAACCGCTGCAACAGCCGCAGCACCGCAGCGAGGCCAAGCCGCGCTGGACCGAGCGGCTGCACGGCCTCGGCCCGGTCATCGGCCTGGTGCTGCTGTGCATTGCCGGCACGCTGCTCAACGGCGACTTCGCCACGCTGGACAACGCGATGAACGTGCTCACGCGCACCGCCTTCATCGGCATCATCGCGGTGGGCATGTGCTTCGTGATCATCTCGGGCGGCATCGACCTGTCGGTGGGCTCCATGGCCGCGCTCATCGCGGGCAGCGTGATCATGTTCATCAACTGGGCCGGGCCCGCGTCGGGCTCGCCGCTGCTGGCGGTGGTGATGGGCGCGGTGCTGGCCATCGTGCTGGGCGCGGTGTTCGGGCTGGCGCACGGGCTGCTCATCACCAAGGGGCGCATCGAGCCCTTCATCGTGACGCTGGGCACGCTGGGCATCTTTCGCGCGTACCTCACCTACTTTGCCGACGGCGGCGCGCTCACGCTCGACAACGACCTGTCGGACCTGTACGCGCCCGTGTACTACGCGAGCCTGGCGGGCATTCCGGTGCCGGTGTGGGTGTTCGTGATCGTCGCGATCATCGGCGGCGTCATCCTGAACCGCACGGCCTACGGACGCTACGTGCAGGCCATCGGGTCGAACGAGCAGGTGGCGCGCTACGCGGCGGTGGACGTCGACCGCGTGAAGATCCTCACGTACGTGCTGCTGGGCGTGTGCGTGGGCATTGCCACGCTGCTGTACGTGCCGCGCCTGGGCTCTGCGTCGCCCACGACCGGGCTGCTGTGGGAGCTCGAAGCGATTGCCGCGGTGATCGTCGGCGGCACCGCGCTGAAGGGCGGCGCGGGCAGCATCACCGGCACGGTGGTGGGCGCCATCCTGCTCTCGGTCATCAGCAACATCCTGAACCTCACCAGCATCATCAGCGTGTACCTGAACGCGGCGGTGCAGGGCTTCGTGATCATCATCGTGGCGTTCCTGCAGCGCGGCAGGCGCTAGGCGCTTCGGTTCGCTTTTTTCTCGTTTCTCGTTCGTTGTTCGTTCGTTCTGTTCCACCCACCAAGAGGAGACATCCAGCATGACCACTTTCACCCGTCGCATCGCACTCACGGCCGTCGCGGCCGCGGCGTTTGCCAGCCTGCCCGCGCTCGCCGCGGAAAAGGTCAACCTCGGCGTTTCGATTCCCGCGGCCACGCACAGCTTCATGGGCGGCATCAACTACTGGGCCAACCAGGCGAAGAAAGACCTCGAGAAGGAACACAAGGACCTGAAGATCACCATCAAGACGGCCGCCAACGCGCCCGAGCAGGCCAACCAGCTGCAAGACCTGTCGACGGTCACCAAGATCAACGCGCTGGTCGTGTTCCCGTTCGAATCGGCCGCGCTGACCAAGCCGGTGGCGCAGGTGAAGGCCAAGGGCGCCTACGTGACCGTGGTCGACCGCGGCCTGACCGACACCAGCGCGCAAGACGCCTACGTGGCCGGCGACAACACCGCCTTCGGCAAGATCCCGGCCGAGTACATCGTGAAGACGCTGGGCGGCAAGGGCAACGTGGTGGCGCTGCGCGGCATTGCCACCACGCTGGACAACGAGCGCATGGACGCCTTCAACGCCGTGCTCAAGGGCAGCCCCGACATCAAGCTGCTGGACGCCAAGTACGCCAACTGGAACCGCGACGACGCCTTCAAGGTCACGCAGGACTACCTCACGCGCTTCAAGCAGATCGACGCCATCTGGGCCGCCGACGACGACATGGCCGTGGGCGTGCTCAAGGCCATTTCGCAGGCCAAGCGCGACGACATCAAGATCGTGTTCGGCGGCGCGGGCGCCAAGGACATGGTCAAGACCATCATGGACGGCAAGGACAAGCGCATCGGCGCCGACGTGAGCTACTCGCCCAAGTTCATCTACGACGCGATCAAGCTCACGGCCGAGGCGCGGCTGAAGGGCGAGAAGCTGCCGGCGACGACGATCATTCCTTCGGTGCTGATCACCAAGGACAACGCCAAGGATTTCTACCACCCGAACTCGCCCTTCTGAATGCCATCGGCCCCGTGGCCGATCGCATCGCTCCCTCTCCCTTCGGGGAGAGGGAACAGTTACCCAAGACAGGACCACCGAGGAGATCGATGAGCGATACACCGCTTCGCAAGCTGCGCTACGCCATGGTCGGCGGCGGGCGCGACGCCTTCATCGGCGCCGTGCACCGCAAGGCGATGGCGCTGGACGGGCAGATCGAGCTGGTCGCCGGCGCGCTGTCCTCGAGCCCGGACAAGGCGCGCGCCTCGGGCCGCGACCTGGGCCTGGCCGACGCGCGCAACCACGGCGACTGGCAGGCGCTGCTGGCCGACGAGCTTGCGCGCCCGGCGCGCGAGCGCATCGACTTCGTGTCGATCGTCACGCCCAACCATGTGCACTTTCCGGTGGCGCAGGCCTTTGCTGAAGCGGGCTTCCACGTGGTGTGCGACAAGCCGCTGGTGCACACGCGCGAGCAGGCCGATGCACTGGTCGCCACCGTGGCCGCGCGAGGCACGGTGTTCGGCGTGACCTACAACTACACCGGCTACCCGATGGTGCGGCAGGCCCGCGAGATGGTGCGTTCGGGCCAGCTCGGCGACATCCGCAAGGTGGTCGTCGAATACAACCAGGGCTGGCTCGCGAGCCATGTCGAAGGCGGCACCAACAAGCAGGCCGACTGGCGCACCGACCCCGCGCGCAGCGGCGCGGCCGGCGCCATCGGCGACATCGGCTCGCATGCCGAGAACCTCGTGGCCACCGTGACCGGGCTCGAAATCGACAGCCTGTGCGCCGACCTGGGCGCGCTGGTGCCGGGCCGCACGCTGGACGACGACGGCAGCCTGCTGCTGCGCTTCAAGGGCGGCGCGCGCGGCGTGCTCGTCGCCTCGCAGATCAACACCGGGCTGGAGAACGACCTGCGCCTGCGTGTGTCAGGCACGTTGGGCACGCTCGAATGGCACCAGGAGCAGCCCAGCCAGCTGGTGCACCTGCCGCACGACGGCCCCAAGCGCGTGCTGACTCGCGGCGCGCCGTGGCTGTGCGAATCGGCGCAGCGCGCGAGCCGGCTGCCGGCCGGCCACCCCGAGGGCTTCATCGAGGCCTTCGCCAATGTGTACGCGGGCGTGGCGGCGGACATTCGCGCCCGGCTCGCGGGGCAGGTGGCCGACCCGCTGGACGCGGACTACCCGCGCGTGGCGGACGGCGCGCGCGGCGTGCGCTTCATCGAGCGCACGGTGGCTTCGGCGAAAAGCGAATTAAAGTGGACGCCCTGGTAGCGCGCGGCGCGCTGCACGGGCCGCCATGACGCCTCCGACGCCTCCTTCCCCCGACGATTCTTCTCCCGACGCTTCTCACGTCTCTCCCTCGGCGGCCCGGCCCTGGCTCGCCGCCCTCTGGCGGCGCTGCACCACGCTGTTCCCCCTGAAGCTGGTCGGCAACACCGTCGCCACCCTGGGCTTCTTTCCGCTGTACTTCTGGATCATGAAGAACGCGGGCCAGGCATGGGTGCTGCCGCTCACCGCGGTCGACCAGCTCATCGCCTTCTGGCCGGCGCTGCTGCCGGTGTACCTCTCGCTCTGGGGCTACATCGCGCTGCCCGTGCTGCTGGCCAAGGACAAGCGCGAGCTGCTGAGCTTCTCGCTCGGCTGCGCGGCCATGACGGCGCTGGCGCTGCTGGTGTTCTGGTTCATGCCCACGGCCATTCCCAACTTCACGGTCGACACGCTGCCGGGCACGTCGCTGCAGTTCCTGAAGATGGTGGATTCGGCCGGCAACGCCTTTCCCTCGCTGCATGTGTCGTTCTCGGTGTTCGCCTGCGTGGTGCTGGCGCGGCAGCTGCGCGAGGTGGGCGCGCCGGCGTGGCTGCGCGTGGTGAACGTGGCGTGGGCGGTGGGCATCGTCTATTCGACGATGGCGGTGCGCCAGCATGTGCTGATCGACGTGATGGGCGGCTTCGCGCTGGGCGTGCTGCTGGGCGTGGCCACGCGGCCTAGGGCTTAGGCCGATTGCGGTATTCCCCCGCGGCGGCACGCGCGGTACAACCCCGGGACCGTCGCCCGCCCGTTCACCCGCCCACCCGTTCACCTCTGAGGGAGCCGCCATGAAGATCCGTTTGTTCGCCGTCGCGGCCTGCATGGGGGCCGGCGCCATCGCCGCTCCCGCCTTCGCGCTCGACTTTCCCTCGCGCAAGCCGGGCCTGTGGGAAATCCAGACCGGTGACGGCACCGCCAAGGCCCCTGGCAATGGCCCCGCAGGTGGCCACACCATGCAGCAGTGCATCGACGCCGCCAGCGACAAGGCCCTGCGCGACATGGGCCAGGGCATGGGCAAGGACATGTGCTCGAAGCAGGAGCTGCGCGCCGACGGCGGCAAGCTGGTGATGGACTCGGTCTGCAAGATCGGCAATACCACCGCCACTTCGCACGCGGTGATGAGCGGCGACTTCAGCTCCGCGTACCGCATGGAGAGCAAGTCGAGCTACAGCCCGCCGCTGATGGGCCGCGCCGAAGGCACCAGCGTGATGGAGGCCAAATGGATCGGCCCCTGCAAGGCCGACCAGAAGCCGGGCGACATGGTCATGTCCAACGGCATGAAGATGAACGTGCTGGACATGATGAGCGGCCGGCCGAAAAAGCCCTGAGCCCAGGCCGGGCCGGCCGAAGTAGGCGCCGGCCCACAGCGCATCGCGGCTGCGGCGCGGACGCACGAAAGCCGCGGCCGCCCTACGATGGCCTGCCATGGCCGCACCGCAAGAAAACCTCGCCGCACACCTGGACACGAACCTGGTCGTGGCCCGCCCCGAAGGCCTGTACTGCCCCCCGGGCGATTTCTACATCGACCCCTGGCGGCCGGTGGCGCGCGCGGTCATCACGCACGCGCATTCGGACCACGCCCGCGTCGGGCACGCGCACTACCTGGCCCACACCGACAGCGAAGGCACGCTGCGCACGCGCCTCGGGCAGGACATCAATCTGCAGACGCTGCCCTACGGCGAGGCCATCGAGCACCACGGGGTGCGGGTGTCGCTGCACCCGGCCGGCCATGTGCTGGGCTCGGCGCAGGTGCGGCTGGAATACGGCGGGCGCGTGTGGGTGGCCTCGGGCGACTACAAGACCGAGGCCGACGGCACCTGCACGCCCTTCGAGCCGGTGCCGTGCGACACCTTCATCACCGAGTCGACCTTCGGCCTGCCGATCTATCGCTGGCCCACGCAGGCCGTGCTGTTCGCGGAGATCGATGCATGGTGGCGCGCCAATGCGCAGGCCGGGCGCGCGTCGGTGCTGTTCTGCTATGCCTTCGGAAAGGCGCAGCGCATCCTGCACGGGGTGGACGCGAGCATCGGGCCGATCGTGGTGCACGGCGCGGTCGAGCCCTTGAACGCGGTGTACCGCGCCGCGGGCGTCGCGCTGCCGCCGACCTTGCGCGTGAGCGACGAAGGCGTCGACGCGGCGCTGCTGAAACGCTCGCTGGTGCTCGCGCCGCCGTCGGCGCAGGGCACACCATGGATGAAGCGCTTCGGCAACTACGCCGATGCCTTCGCGAGCGGCTGGATGCAGCTGCGCGGCACGCGGCGCCGGCGCGGCGTCGACCGCGGCTTCGTCATGTCCGACCACGCCGACTGGCCCGGGCTGCAGCAGGCGATTGCCGGCACGGGCGCGGAGCGGGTGTTCGTCACGCACGGCAGCGTGCAGGTCATGGTGCGATGGCTGTCGGAGATTGGGCTCGACGCGCGCGGCTTCAAGACCGAGTACGGAGACGAAGACGACCAGGAAGCGCCCGCTGCTTCCGCGGCAGTGCAGCCACCGGCTGCGCCCGAGGGGGATGCCGGGCGCCCTCATCCAGTTCTTCCCGACCTTCCCCCGGAAGGGGAAGGAGACACGCCATGAAGGCGTTTGCCGCGCTGTACCGCGAGCTCGACGCCAGCACGTCGAACCTTGCCAAGCAGGCCGCCCTGCAGCGCTACCTGCGCGATGCCGATGCAGCCGACGCCGCATGGGCCGTCTACTTTTTGGCGGGCGGCAAGCCGCGCCAGCTGGTGCCCACCAAGTTGTTGCGCCTGCTCGCGCAGGAATCCGCCGGCCTGCCCGAGTGGCTGTTCGACGAGAGCTACGACGCCGTGGGCGACCTGGCCGAAACCATCGCGCTGCTGCTGCCGCCGCCCGATGAAACGCACGACCTCGGGCTTGCCGCCTGGGTCGAGCAGCACCTGCTGCCGCTGCGCGACGCCGCGAAGACCGCGCCCGAGCAACTGGCCGACCGCCTGCGCGCGCAGTGGCGCCAGCTCGCGGCCGAGGAGCGGCTGGTGTACTTCAAGCTCATCACCGGCGCGTTTCGCGTGGGCGTGTCGAAGCTGCAGGTTACGCAGGCGCTGGCGGCGGTGGGCGGCATCGACGCCAAGCGCGTCGCGCAGCGCCTCATGGGCTACACGCACATCGGCGCGCGGCCGCAGCCCGTGGACTACAGCGCGCTCATCGCGCCGGAGTCGGGCGCCGAACAGGTGCAGAAGACCAGCGGGCAGCCGTACCCGTTCTTTCTCGCGCATCCGTTCAACCTGCCGGTCGAGCAGTTCGACGCGGTGCTGGGGCCGCCGGGCGACTGGGTGGTCGAGTGGAAGTGGGACGGCATTCGCGCGCAACTGGTGAAGCGCGCGGGCGTGGCGTGGGTGTGGTCGCGCGGCGAAGAACTGGTGACCGAGCGCTTTCCCGAGCTTGCCGCGCTGGGCGACGCATTGCCCGACGGCACGGTGCTCGACGGCGAGATTGCCGTTTGGCGCAGGGACGAGGCAGCGCCGGAAGGCGAAGGCAAGGTCCAACCCTTTGCCGAGCTGCAGAAGCGCATCGGCCGCAAGACGCTGGGGCCGAAGCTGCTGCGCAACATTCCGGTGGTGCTGCTGGCCTACGACCTGCTCGAATGGGAAGGGCGAGACCTGCGCGCGCTGCCGCAGTCGGAGCGCCGCGCGCTGCTCGACGACCTGGTCGCGCGCATGCAGCATCCGACGCTGCTGCCGAGCCCGATGCTCACGGGCACCGACTGGGCCGACCTGGCGCGCCAGCGCGAGGCCGCGCGCACCATGGGCGTCGAAGGAATGATGCTCAAGCGCCGCGACGCGCAGTACGGCGTGGGCCGCACCAAGGACGTGGGCGTGTGGTGGAAGTGGAAGATCGAGCCGCTGAGCATCGACGCCGTGCTGATCTACGCGCAGCGCGGCCACGGCCGCCGCGCGAGCCTGTACAGCGACTACACCTTCGCGGTGTGGGACGGCCCGCCCGAGCAGCAAGACCGCAAGCTCGTGCCTTTCGCCAAGGCCTACTCGGGGCTCACCGATGCGGAGATGGGGCGCGTGGACGCGGTCATCCGCAAGACGACGGTGGAGAGCTTCGGCCCGGTGAAGAGCGTGAAGCCGACGCTGGTGTTCGAGCTGGGCTTCGAAGGCATCGCGCGCAGCACGCGGCACAAGAGCGGGATCGCGGTGCGCTTTCCGCGGATGCTGCGGTGGCGGGAAGACAAGCCGGTGGGGGAGGCGGATACCTTGCAGACGCTGGCTGCGTTGTTGCCGTCATGAGCTCGCCGTCGGACGCTGAGCTTCTCCCTCCCCCTCCGGGGGAGGGCAGGGGTGGGGGCAAGCGGCGTACCGAAGACCAGCTATCGGTCGAAGGCCGCGTGCCCCCATCCCAGCCTTCCCCCAAAGGGGGAAGGAGCAAGACCCACGTCAAGGCTGCGCTCGACGCGTGGTTCGCCGCGCGCGAATGGAAGCCCTTCACGTTCCAGCGCGAGGTCTGGAAGGCCATTGCCGAAGGCAAGTCCGGCCTGCTCCATGCCACCACCGGCGCAGGCAAGACCTACGCCGTGTGGCTCGGCGCGCTGCAGGCCTTCTCGCAACCCCGCAAGCCCACGGCCCGCCCCGCGGCCCCGCCGCTCACCCTGCTGTGGCTCACCCCCATGCGCGCCCTGGCCGCTGACACGCTGCGCGCTCTGCAGCAGCCGCTCGAAGCCCTGGGCGCCGAGGTGCACCCCTGGAGCGCCGGCGCGCGCAGCGGCGACACCTCGTCGTCCGAACGCAGCGCGCAGAACCAGCGCCTGCCCACGGTGCTCGTGACCACGCCCGAGAGCCTCTCGCTGCTGCTCGCGCGCGCCGACGCGCACGAGGTGCTCGGCCACGTGCGCATGACCGTGGTCGACGAATGGCACGAGCTGCTCGGCAACAAGCGCGGCGTGCAGGTGCAACTCGCGCTGGCGCGCCTGCGGCGCTGGAACCCAGGCCTCGCGGTCTGGGGCATGTCGGCCACGCTGGGCAACCTGCACGAGGCGATGCATGCCCTGCTGGGCCATGAAGACGGCGTGCTCGTGCAAGGCCAGGTGCCCAAGAAGCTCGTCATCGATTCGCTGCTGCCCGGGCGCGCAGAGCGCTTTCCGTGGGGCGGCCACCTCGGGCTCACGATGCTGCCGCAGGTCGTCGACGAAATCGCGGGCAGCAGCACCACGCTGGTCTTCACCAACACGCGCTCGCAGTCGGAGATCTGGTACCAGGCCCTGCTGGAGGCCAAGCCCGAGTGGGCCGGCACCATCGCGCTGCACCACGGCTCGCTCGACCGCGAGGTGCGCGAATGGGTAGAGCGGGGCCTGAAGAGCGGCGAGCTGAAGGCGGTGGTGTGCACGTCGAGCCTGGACCTGGGCGTGGACTTTCTGCCGGTGGAGCGCGTGCTGCAGATCGGCTCGCCCAAGGGCGTGGCGCGGCTTCTGCAGCGCGCCGGGCGCTCGGGCCACGCGCCGGGGCGGCCGTCGCGCATCACGCTGGTGCCCACGCACAGCATCGAGATGGTCGAGGGTGCGGCCGCGCGCGCGGCCATTGCGGCGGGGCACATCGAGGCGCGCCGCTCGCCCGACCAGCCGCTCGACGTGCTGGTGCAGCACCTGGTGACGGTGGCGCTCGGCGGCGGCTTCGTGCCCGACGACCTCTACCGCGAAGTGCGCGGCACGGCCGCCTACGACAACCTGTCGCGCGAAAGCTGGCAGTGGTGCCTCGACTTCGTGTCGCAAGGCGGCGCCGCGCTCGCCGCCTACCCCGACTACAAGCGCGCCGTGCCCGACGCCGAGGGCGTGTGGCGCGTGCCCGATGCGCGGCTGGCGCGGCGCCACCGCATGAACATCGGCACCATCGTGAGCGACGCCAGCATGACGGTGCAGTACCTCGCGGGCGCGAAGATCGGCAGCGTCGAAGAAGGTTTTGTCGCGCGCATGAAGCCCGGCGACTGCTTTCTCTTCGGTGGCCGGCTGCTGGAGCTGGTGCGCATCCACGACATGACGGCCTGGGTGCGGCGCGCCAGCGGCAAGCGCCCCGCGGTGCCGCGCTGGAACGGCGGGCGCATGCCGCTGTCGAACACGCTGGCCGACGCCGTGGTGCAGCAGCTGGCCCTGGCGGACCAGGGCCGCTACGACTCACCCGAGCTGCAATGCGTGCGGCCGCTGCTCGAGCTGCAGCAGCAGTGGTCGGCCCTGCCCACGCCGCAGACGCTGCTGGCCGAGACGCTGACCACGCGCGAAGGCTCGCACCTGTTCCTGTACCCGTTCGCAGGGCGGCATGTGCACCTGGGGCTGGCGAGCCTGCTGGCGTGGCGCGTGGCGCAGCACGAGGCGCGCACCTTCTCCATCGCGGTGAACGACTACGGCTTCGAGCTGCTGAGCGCCACGCCGGTCGATTGGCCGGTGCTGCTGCCGCAGGTGCTGCGCCTGCACGGGGAAGGTGACGGTGATGGTCCCGATAGCTCCGATGCACGCGAGGCGCTGCTGCACGAGGTGTTGGCCTCGCTCAACGCGGGCGAACTCGCGCAGCGGCGTTTTCGCGAGATCGCGCGCGTGTCGGGGTTGATCTTCCAGGGCTACCCCGGCGAGAAGCGCAGCGGCAAGCAGCTGCAGGCTTCGTCCTCGTTGTTCTGGGAGGTGTTCCGCAAGTACGACCCGGGCAACCGGCTGTTGCAGCAGGCCGAGCAGGAGCTGCTGGCGCAGGAGCTCGAAATCGGCCGGCTGCGTGCCAGCCTGGTTCGCATGGCCTCCCAGCAACTGGTGCTGAAGCCGCTCGCGCGGCCGACGCCGTTTTCGTTTCCGCTGATGGTCGAGCTGTTCCGCGAGAAGCTGTCGAACGAGAACGTGGCCGACCGCATCGCGCGCATGGTCGAGCAGCTGGAAAAAGCCGCGGGCGGAGTCGTCACGGCCGGCGGCGTGGACCGCGTGAAAGGCTCGCTGGCCTTCGGACAGGAGGGGGCGGGCAAGTCGGCGGCGCCGCGGCGGGAAGGGCGGGGTGGGCGGAATGGGCGCGAGCGGCGCAAGCCGTCACGCCCGCTGCCGCCGCTGTGAAGCGCTCAGCCCGCGCCGTGCGCCTTCACCCACCGCACGATGTCCGACGCGCTCATCGCGCCGGCCTGCCGTGCCACCTCGCGGCCGCCGCGGAACAGCGCCAGCGTCGGGATGCTGCGGATGTTGAAGCGCGCGCCCAGCGCCTGCACGGCCTCGGTGTCGACCTTGGCCAGCCGCACCTGGGGCTCGAGCTGGGCCGCGGCCTGCTCGTAGCCCGGCGCCATCTGGCGGCAGGGGCCGCACCAGGGCGCCCAGAAATCGACCAGCACCGGGATGTCGTTGCGCGCGATGTGGCGATCGAAAGTGGCCGCGTCGGGCAGCGCGGTGGAGTGCCCGGTGAACAGCGCGCGGTGGCAACTGCCGCAGTCGGGCGCGCTGCCCAGCTGCGCCGCGCGCACGCGGTTGGTGGTGTGGCAGTGCGGACAGACGATGTGCAGCGGGGGCGATTCGGTGGTCGATTCGGCGGTCATGCCAAAAAGCTGGGGGCCGCGGGGGCGAATTGCAAGGCGGGCGCCGCGCGGGGCGTGTTTTGCGACACTGGCGGGCAGTGAACACTTCCTCTTCTTCCGTGGCCTCGCCTGGGGTTTCGCACGCTGTTCAGTGGGCCGGCGAGCACCTGCTGTTGCTGCCCGAACGCGCGCTATGGTGGCCCGCGCAACGCACGCTGTTCCTGGCCGACCTGCACCTCGGCAAGGCCGCGACCTACCGCGCGCTGGGCCAGCCGGTGCCGGGCGGCACCACGCAGGAGAACCTCGCGCGGCTCGATGCGCTGATCGCCGCGCACGCGCCGACGCACCTCGTGTTTCTCGGCGACTTCCTGCACGCGGCGCAGGCGCGCACCGTGCTCGCGACCGTGTCCGCCTGGCGCGCGCGGCATGCGGACATCGCCATGACGCTGGTGCGCGGCAACCACGACAGCCGCGCGGGCGATCCGCCCGAGGCGATGCGCATCGACGTGGTGGAAGAGCCGTACCTGCTGGGGCCGTTCGCGTGCTGCCATCACCCGCAGGCGCATGCCACACATTTCGTGCTCGCGGGGCACCTGCACCCCGCATGCAAGCTGTACGGGCCAGGGCGCGACAGCGTGCGCCTGCCGTGCTTCGTGAGCGATGCGCAGCAGGCCGTGCTGCCGGCCTTCGGTGAGTTCACGGGTGGTTGGTTGATGGAAGCGGCGCCGGGGCGGCGCTTTCATGCGGTGGGCGGATCGGCCGTGTGGGCGTTGCCCGCGGCGGACTGACGATCCTGCTCCTTCCCCCTTTGGGGGAAGGCCGGGATGGGGGCAAGCGGCGTTCGATGAGGCACTGTGTGGTCGTTGACGCCGTCATGCCCCCACCCCAACCCTCCCCAGCGGGGGAGGGCGCAATTCAAACCGTCAAAGCACCACCGGCTCGTCCGGCAACTCGTTCACATCCAGCTCGCCCTCGCCCAGCGGAAAGTGTTCCACCAGCAAGGCCGAGATCTCTTCCAGCGCCTGCGTCAGCCCGTCCTCGAAGCGCCCGTCGCGAAACGCCGCGCTCATGCGCTGCGTCATCGCGGCCCACGCCGCGTCGTCGACGTGCGAATCGAGCCCGCGGTCGGCCACGATCTCGATCGCGTGCTCGGCCAGCAGCAGGTAGATGAGCACGCCGTTGTTGTGCGCCGTGTCCCACACGCGCAGCTTGCCGAACAGCATCACCGCGCGCTCCCGCGCCGAGGCATGCCGCCACAGGTACGACATCGGCAAGCCCGCCTCGACGCAGATGCGGATCTCGCCGCTGTGGCGCCGCTCGCTCGCGCCCACGCGGCCGGTCAGGCGCTGCATCACGGCCTCGGGCAGCGCGCGGCGCACCTCGGATTCGTCGATCCAGCGATGGCGCCAGATGCGTCCGAGCTTGGAGAACAGGGTTGCGTCGGTTGTCATCGTGTTACCTGTTCACCAGTTTCCCGAGGCGCCACCGCCGCCGAAATTGCCGCCGCCACCCGAGCTGAAACCCCCGCCGCCGCCACTGCTGCCACCGCCGCTGCTCCAGCCCCCGCCGCCGCCCGAACTCCAGCCGCCACCACCACCGCCCCCGCGCCCCGCGGCCGTGACGAGCGTGACGATGAGCGCGATCAACCCCGCCACCACCGCGATGGCGATGCTGGCCGTGATCAGAAAGGCAACCACCCCGACGCCACCGCCCACCACCACCGTGCCCAGCTTCTTGCCCAGGATGGCCCGCACGATCGGCGCGCCGATGAACACGCCCACGAACAGGAACAAGCCGAAGTGCTGCAGGAAGCCGAAGATGCCCGCGTTGCCGAAGCCGCTCGATTCACCCGTGTCGCTTGCCGGCGCCGGCAGCGGCTCGCCGTCGACCAGCCCGATGAGCCGGTCCACCGCCGCATTCAGCCCGCCCGCGAAGTCGTTGTTGCGAAAGCGCGGCTTCATCTCCTCGTCGATGATGCGGCTGGCCGCCAGGTCGGGCACCGCGCCTTCCAGCGTCTTGGCCGTGGCGATGCGCATCGCGCGGTCGTTCTTGGCCACCACCACCAGCAGGCCGTCGCCCACGCCCTTGCGGCCGATCTTCCAGGTGTCGCCCACGCGCTGCGTGTAGCTGGCAATGTCTTCGGGCGCGGTGGTCGGCACCATCAGCACCACGATCTGCGAGCCCTTGCGCTGCTCGAAGGCCGCGAGCTTGGTCTCCAGGCCGTTGCGCTGCGCGCTGTCGAGCGTCTGGGTCTGGTCGATCACGCGCGCGGTGAGCGCGGGAATCGGCAGCAGGCCCTGCGCCAGCGCGCCCGGGCCCATGCAGGCAAAGAGCGCGAAAAAGAGCGCAGCAAAGGCGCGCCGGAACAGGAAGGCAACGGCCATCGGTTGCGCTTGTTACTTCTTGGGCGCGCTGAAGTCGACGGTAGGCGGCGTGGAAATCTGCGCCTCGTTCTGCACCGAGAAATTCGGCTTGGGCGCGTAGCTGAAGATCTTGGCCGTGATGTTGGTCGGGAAGCTGCGCGCGAGCACGTTGTACTCCTGCACGCTCTCGATGTAGCGGTTGCGCGCCACGGTGATGCGGTTCTCGGTGCCTTCCAGCGTCACGCGCAGGTCGCGAAACGCCTGGTTGGCCTTCAGGTCGGGGTAGCGCTCCGACACCGCCATCAGCCGCGACAGCGCGGAAGACAGCTCGCCCTGCGCCTGCTGGAACTTCTGGAAGGCCTCGGGGTTGTTCAGCGTCTCGGGCGTCACCGTGATCGAGGTGGCCTTGGCGCGCGCCTCGATCACCTTGGTGAGCGTGTCCTGCTCGAAGCTGGCCTCGCCCTTCACGGTGGCGACGATGTTGGGCACCAGATCGGCCCTGCGCTGGTACTGGTTGAGCACTTCGCTCCAGGCCGACTTGCTGGCCTCGTCGAGCGACTGGAAGTCGTTGTAGCCGCAGCCGCTCAGCGACACGGCCGCCGCAAGAATCAGGAACCAGCGCTTCATCATCATTTGCATTACCTCCACAGAAGAGGCGGAAGGTAGCATAGGACGTTGCCCGACCCCAGGCTTCGCGCGCTTGTGCCGCTGCGCCAACCCGCAGCAGGGGGCAACGCCTGCGGCCCGGCAAAGCCGGTTCCACGGTGTTCCGCTGAAAGAACCCAATGGTGTCCACTGCGATGGCGTCCTCTCTGTCTTCTCTGTCTTCTCCGATCAGCCCGCTCCAAGCCCTGCAGGCTGCCCACCGTCCGGCAGCACCCGCCGCTTCCACGGCCTTCGGCACGCTGCTGATCGCGGGGGCCACCGGCGCGCTGGGCGCCGAGCTGCTGCGCCGGCTGGCGGGCAGCCACCGCCATGCGCACACCCGCGTGCTGGCGCGCGAGCCGATGCGCGACGGGCTGCGCGGCGTGGAGACCTGCCTGAGCCCGGCGCTGCCCATCGCGCAATGGCCGCTCACCTCGGCCCACACCGCCATCGTCGCCTTCGACCCGCCGCGGCTGTACCACGACCGCGAACGCGCGCTGTGGATGCCCGACCCCGCCGAGCTGCCCGCGCTCGCGCGCTGGCTGCGAGCCTGCGGCGTGCAGACGCTGGCCATCGTGCAGCCGCACGACCAGGGCCGGCTGCCCGAGGCGCTGAAGCGCGGGCTCGCGAGCCTCGACGAGCAGGCGGTGGTGGCCTGCGGCTTCGAGCGCGTGATCCTGGTGCGCTCGGCGCGCAAGCCGGTGAACCCCAGCTTCGCCAACCCGCTGGAACGGCTGGCCGCGTGGATGCTGTCGGTCGTGCGCTTCATGGTGCCCAGCAGCGAGCAGCCGGTGCGCGCGTCGAAGGTGGCCGAGCTGGTCGACCTGGCGCTGCGCATCGCGCCGCCGGGCGTGCACGTGGCCGCGCCCGAGCTGGTGTGGCAGGCCGCGCAAGGCGACATGCAGGGCGTGGCCGCGCGCTGGCTGGGCGTGCCGGCCTAGCGGGCCGTCAGTATTTCACTTGCGCCACTTGCGCCACTGGCGCAGCAGCTCTTGCGAGTCGAGCACCAGCCCCAGGTGCAGCGACACCATCGCCAGCGCCGCGCCTTCCAGGTGCGCGTCGGTGCCGCGCACCAGGTCGCGCAGCACGATCACGCGGTAGTTGTGGTTGTTGGCGTCGAAGGCGGTGTTGAGCACGCAGCAGTCGGTGAAGCCGCCGTCGAGCACCACGGTCTCGATGCGCTGGTTGCGCAGCAGAAAGTCGAGGTCGGTCGGGTAGAAGGCCGACAGCCTGCGCTTGGTGTCCACGCGCATGTCGCCGGGTTCCACGCGCGTGACCCACTCGGTCCACTTCGAGCCTTCGAGCGCATGCGCGTCGGCGTTGGGAATTTCGCCCACGTGCAGCGGGAAGGTGCGCCGCCACGCCGCCGGAATGCCGCGCGTGTCGTCTTCCCCGCCGGGCCGCAGCACCGACTTGATGTGCACGATGCGCACGCCCAGCGCGCGCACCTCGTCGTGAAAGCTGTCGATGGGCGCCACCACGTCGCGCGCACGGGGCGCGGGGCAGGGGCAGCCGGGGTCGTCGTCGAGGTGGCCGCGGTGCATGTCGATGGACACGACCGCGGTGGTGGCGGGGTTCAGGTAGTCGGCGAACTGCGCGGCGTCGAGCTCGCGTTGTTCGTTGTAGACCCAGGCCTTGATCGGGTTGATCGGATTCATCTGCGTTCCTCGCGCACATAGGGTTGGCCCAGCGCGCCGGGCTCTTCGTCGGCGCCGCGCCGCGACAGCGCCACCCACACCATCACGCCCAGCGTGACCGCGTAGGGCGTCATCATCACGAAGTACTGCGGCAACTGCACGCCGGCGGCGGCCAGCTGCGGAATCAGCGCCTCGATGCAGCCGAACAGCACCGCGCCCACCAGCGCCTTCCAGGGCGACCAGCGCGCGAAGATCACCAGGCCCACAGCGATCCAACCGCGCCCGCCGGTCATGCCGGCGATCCACAGCTTGGTGCTGACCACCGAGATGTAGGCGCCCGCCAGGCCCACCAGCGCCGAGCCGGCCAGCACCGCGGCAAAGCGCCACGCCGTCACGTTGATGCCCGCCGCGTCCGCGGCCTGCGGGTTCTCGCCTACGGCGCGCAGCCGCAGCCCGGTGGAGGTGCGCGCGAAGAACCAGGCCACCGCGCCGAAGATCGGCAGCGTGAGCCACACCATCGCGTTCTGCGCAAAGAGCTTGCCCACGCCCGGCAGCATCGACAGCGGCCACAGCGCCATCGCGCCGATGCCGCCGGTGGCGTGGTTGGTCCAGTCGGCCATGGAGCCGACCAGCGAGGTGAGGCCCTGGCAGAAGAACACCAGCGCGAGCCCGGCAATCACCTGGTTCACGCGCAGCCAGATCACCATCACCGCGAACAGCACCGACACCACGCTGGCCGCCAGCATGGCCAGCACCAGCGACACCGCCGGCTGGCCGATGGCGATCTGCGCGCCGATGCCCGCCAGCGCGCCGACCAGCATCAGCCCTTCGGCGCCCAGCGAGAGCACGCCCGCGCGCTCGCAGACGATGAGGCCGAGCGCCGCCAGCGCGTAGGGCACCGCGAAATCGGGCGTGCTCGCGAGCCAGTTCAGGATGACGCCGCCGTTCATGCCGCGGCCTCCCCGCCGACACCACCCACGCGGCGCAGCCGGTGGCGGATGAAGAAGTCGCTCGACGCCACGCACACCACGATGATGGCCTGGATGAGCTGCACCATCGAGAACGGCACCTGGTAGAACACCTGCAGGCTGCGCCCGGTCACGAACAGCGCCGCCACCAGCAGCGCCACCACCGTGGCCGCCAGCGGGTTGTTGCGCGCCAGGAAGGCGATGAGGATGCCAGAGAAGCCGTAGCCCTGGTAGAAGGCCTGCGTGAGCCGCCCCTCCTGCCCCGCCACCACCGCGAAGCCCGCCAGCCCGGCCATCGCGCCCGACAGCAGCACGGCGCCGTAGATGGTCCGGCGCACCGGCACGCCGTTGGCATGCGCCACGCGCGGGTTCGCATCGACGAAGCGCAGGTACAGCCCCGCGCGGCTCACGCTCACCAGCCACCACGCCAGCAGCGCGACGATGCCCGCCAACACGATCGCGCTGCCCACGCCGCCGCCCAGCTCGGGCAGCCGCTCGAACACGCGGAACTGCGGCGAGTACGGAAAGTTGTCCTTCGGGTCTTTCCAGCTGCCGTACACCAGGTGCAGCAGGAAGTTGGCGGCCATGTAGTTGAGCATCAGCGTCGAGATGATCTCGTTCACGCCCAGCTTCAGCTTGAGCCACGCCGGGCCCCACACCCACAGCAGGCCGCAGCCCACGGCGGTGACGAACATCAGCGGCAGGCGCAGGTGCTCGGGGCCCACTTGCCACATCGACACGGCGGTCGCGCCGATGGCGCCCCACACCATCTGGCCTTCCAGCCCCAGGTTCCAGAAGCGCGCGCGAAACGCGATGCAGCCCGCCAGTCCGACCAGGATCATCGGCGCGGCCTGGAACAGCACGGCGCGAAAGTTCTGCCCGTCGAAGAAGGTCTGCGTGACGAACTCGTTGGCCAGCTCGTCGGCCGGCACGCCCGCGGCCACGAGGATGGCCGCGGAAATGGCGAAGCCGACCAGCAACGCCACCGCGAGGATCAGCGCCTGCCAGCGCCACGCCATATGCTGGCGGATCTCCAGCGCGTAGCGGCGGCGTGCCAGCGGTTGCATTGCGCGCGGCCCTCCCTGCGCAAGGGGAGCGAGGGGGGCGGTTTTGAGAGACGCGGGGGGCTTGGGTGTGTGTGCCATGTCGGCCGGGAGGGATGCTTCAGCCATGGTCGACCATCGCCTGTCCAATGGCCTGCCGGTCGGCCGGCTGTGCGAATTCACCGGCGATGCGCCCGCGCGTCATCACGCCCACGCGATCGGCCAGCTGCAGCACTTCGTCGAGGTCTTCGCTGATCAGCAGCACCGCGGCGCCGCCGTCGCGCGCGGCGCGCAGGCGCGCATGCACCTCGGCGCTGGCGCGCACGTCGAGTCCGCGGCTCGGGCTGTGCGCCAGCACCAGCGTGGGCGACTTGCCGAACTCGCGCGCCAGCACCAGCTTCTGCGCGTTGCCGCCCGAGAGCAGCGCGGCCTTCTGCGACACCGAGCGCACGCCCTGCACGTCGAAGGCGCGCACGGCTTCCTGCGTGTCGCTCTGGATGCGCCCCCGGCGCAGTCGCCACACGGGGCCGTAGCGACCGGTGTGCACGCGGCCGATGGCGTAGTTCTCCGCGACCGAGAGGCCGCCCGCGAGCGCGAGCCCGTAGCGGTCGGCCGGAATGGCGGCAATGCCGATGCCGCGGCGCTGCGCGGCGGGCAAGGTCTTCAGGTCGCCATGGCCCTCGAAGTGAATGGCGCCTTCGATGGCCTCGCCCGGCAGGCCCATGATCGCGCCCGCGAGCTCGCCTTGCCCGTTGCCGCCCACGCCGGCCAGGCCGTAGATTTCTCCGGCGTGCAGTTCGAGATCGACGCCGTCGAGCACGCGCCGGCCTTCGGGCGAGGCCGCCGTGCGCAGCCCGCGCACCGACAGCCGCATCGCGCCGCGCGCGGCGGTGGAGGGCTGGAAGGTTTGCGCCGCAATCGACTCGCCCACGGTGAGCTTCACCAGCTCGGCGACCGACGCATCGCGCGGCTGCAGCGTGGCCACCGTGCGGCCGCCGCGCATCACCGTCACGCGGTCGGCGTAGGTCTTCACGTCGGCCATCTTGTGCGTGACCAGCACCACGGCGGCGCCGGCGCGCGCCAGGCCCTGCACGGTCTGCAGCAGGCGCGCGGCCTCCTGGTCGGTGAGCACGGCGGTGGGCTCGTCGAGGATCAGGATGCGCGCACCCGCGAGCAGCACCTTCAAGATCTCTACGCGCTGCTGCTCGGCAATCGACAGCGCATCGACGCGCTTCGACGGATCGATGTCGAAGCCCAGCTCCGACGCCTTGTTGCGGATGTCGCGCGCCATCTCGCGCAGCCGTTCGCCGTGGCTCTGGAACTCCGCCGGCGGCGGCGCGGTGAGCAGGATGTTCTGCGCCACCGTGAACGGCCGCACCAGCTTGAAGTGCTGGTGGACCATGCCGATGCGGTGCTTGGCGGCGTCGCGCGGTCCGGCGAAGCGCACCGCGTTGTCGTCCACCAGCAGCTGCCCGGCCTCGGGCGCATAAAGCCCGGCCGCGATGTTCATCAGCGACGACTTGCCCGCGCCGTTCTCGCCCAGCAGGGCGTGCACCTCGCCCCAGCGCGCGGCGAAGTGGGCGTCGGTCAGTGCCGCGAAGCCGTCGAAGGACTTGCGGATGCCGGTGAGTTCGAGCGCGTTGGGCATGGTGTCGTCAGGCGGCGGGTTCTTCTGAATGGCTTCCGCGTTTATTTCTGCGTGACCACGCCCTTGACGAACCAGTCCATCTTCCACAGGTCCGCATCGGACAGCACCGCGCCCTTGGCCACGCGCTCCTTGCCGTCGCGGTCGGCCAGCGGGCCGGCATAGATCTGCTTGCCCTTCATGATCGCGTCGCGCTCGGCGGTGATGGCCGCGGCCTTGTCCTTGGGCACGGCGGGGCCGAAGCCCGCGATGTCGGTGCCGCCGTCCTTCATCTCGATGAAGGCGCCGTATTGCGCGGGCTTCCACCCGCCGGCCATCACCTTCTTCAGCTCCGGCGTGAGGAACTTGTCCCACACCCACACCGAGGAGCACAGCGTGGCCTTGGGCGCGAACTGGCGCAGGTCGCGGTGGTGGCCGGTGCCGTACACGCCGCGCTCCTGCGCAACGATCTGCGGGGTGGGGCTGTCCACGTGCTGGCCGATGACGTCGGCGCCCTGGTCGATCAGCGCTGCGGCGGCGGCGCGCTCCTTCACGGGGTCGTTCCACGCGCCGGTGTAGATCACGTTGACGGTGGCGTTGGGGTTCATCTTCTGCGCGCCGAGCGCGAAGGCGTTGATGGTCCAGTTCACCACGCCGAAGGGGTTGGCCGCGACGAAGCCGAGCTTGCCGGTCTTCGACGCCGCGCCCGCGGCCATGCCGCAGAGGTACTGGCTTTCGTAGGTGCGGCCGTAGAACGATTCGAGGTTGGTGCCGTTGGTGGTGCCCGAGCCGTTGAGGAAGGCCACGTCGGGGTACTTGGCGGCCAGGTCCTTGAAGCTGTCGGAGTAACCGAAGGCGGTGCCGATGACGATGTTGGCCCCGCGCTGGATGAACTTCTCGGCCGCCGGCTTGATGGCCGAGGCGTCTTCGGGCACGTTCTCGACGAACTGGATCTTCTGGCCGATTTCCTTCTCGATCTTCACGCGCGCTTCGTCGAAGGCCTGCGTCCAGCCGCCATCGTTCTTCGGGCCGAAGTAGAGCATCGCGATCTTCGGCTTGTCTTTCAGCGTGAAGCCGTCGGCGGCCGCGGCGGGCAGCGTCGTGAAGACCGCGCCGCCGGCTGCGATGGTCATCGCGAGGCCCAGGCCTGGAGTGAGGGTGCGCAACTGCATGGAACTACCTTTGAGTAGAGGCTTTGAAGGAAGGAGAGCAACGGAAAAAAGAAGAAGCGAACGCGGTGCGCGCTACATCATGAAATTGATGCGGAACACATTGCCTTCGGGGTCGAGCAGCACCGACTGGTACCAGTTGTAGTAAGTGACGTACGGCGGCTTGATGAGCGTGGCGCCGGCTTCGAGCGCGACGGGCACCATGCGGTCGACATCGGCCTGGCTGTCGACGTCGATGTTCAGCAGGAACTTCACGCCGCGCGTGTCGGAAAACTCGGCGAGGTGCAGGAGCTCGTAGGCATCGAGGGCATTGAAGCCGAGGCTCGATTTGCCGGTGTCCAGCCCGCGGAAGATGGGCGAGCGGATCGCTTCGATCTCTTTGAAATCGAACACGCGTTGGTAGAAGCCGCTGAGCGCGACCACGTCCTTGGCGAAGACGTTGACGTAGGAGAGGTGGGCCATGTCGGTGTTGTGCTGTTCGTTGCTGGTGTTTCTTGTGCTGCTGTTCAGGGCGAGTGATCCGGGATCAACGACTGCGCTGCATAGCGATCACCACGAACAGAAATGCAGGACATCGCTCAGGCCGACACCTTGGTCCCACCGAAGGTCGTCTGCTTGACGAACTTGGACGTCAGGTGGTCGCCCGAGGAAATCGGCGCGTACTTGGCGCTCTCGCCCGGTGCCAGGCAGCTCGGCAGGCACTCGACCATGGCGTCGTAGTTGGGCTGGTGGAAGAACACCAGCGACTGGCGGCGGTTGGTGCTCGCCACTTCGAACGGCGGGTTGATCACGCGGTGCAGCGTGGACACCCACTGGTCGTTGGTCCACTGCATCATCAGGTCGGCGATGTTGACCACCAGCCCGCCCTCGACCTGCGGCACGTCGACCCACTGGCCGGCCTTGTTGAACACCTGCAGGCCCTTGTCGTCGGGCAGCACGATGGTCAGGCTGCCGTAGTCGCTGTGCGCGCCCGCACGCAGCTGGCCCGGCAGCGGCTGTTCGCGCTGCGGTGGATAGCTCAGCACGCGGAACATGCTGATGTGCTCGTCGATCTTGTCGTCGAAGAATTTCTCGGGCAACGACAGGCCGAGCGCGAAGATTCGCATGAGCGAGCGCGAGAGATCGCTCATGGCCCCGAAGTAGCCTTCGTACGCTTCGCGGAAGCCGTCGATGGGCGGCCAGCTGTTGGGCTCGAAGTGCGGGCCCGCCGCGGGGCCGCGGTGGTAGTCGTCGTTCGGCACGTTCGACGGGCCGATGGAGAACGACTCCTTCAGGTCGCCCGGTGCCGCTTCTTCGAGGCTGTACGAGAGGCCTTCTTCGCCCACCGCGCTGTAGCCGCGCACCGCGTCTTCGCGCGGCCGGTCGACCTTGCGCTTCTCGGCGAGCGGCATGTCGAAGAAGCTGCGCGAGAGCGACGACACGCTCGCGATCAGCTCGGGCGCGATGCCGTGGTTGGTGATAACCAGGAAGCCGATGCTGCGACAGGCTTCATCGACTTTCTTCGCGACCTCCGCCTTGCCCTCGGCCGTGCCGGCGAAGTAGGGCGCGAGATCGATGATGGGGACGGACAGCAATGTCATGGCGAGTTCCTCATGCTTGGCATGCCCTTCGCCATGCAACGTCTGTGCCAGTTGGACCAAATGGACAAATCGCGATGGCCGCGTCAGCATGGTGCGCAAAGAGGCCTTTGCACAGGCCTTCGAAGGCCGTCGTGACGCAAGGCGATGCACCGCGGCCTTACAGTGGTGCGCAGTACGAAACCGAAGACAGAAGAGAGAGCGAGGGAAGATGCCGAAGACCAAGGCGCTGGTTGCAAACATCAGCAAAAAAGCCGGCAAGGAAGCCAGCAAGGAAGGCCCGCGCCAGCGTGCGAAGCCTGCGGTGCGCAGCGCGTCGGCGGTGAGCCGGCGGCTGCGCCAGATCGAGGACAAGCGCAGCGCCATCCTCGGTGCGGCGCTGGGGTTGTTCTCGCGCTTCGGCCTGCATGGCACGTCGATCGACCAGGTGGCGGCGCGCGCCGATGTGTCCAAGAGCAACCTGCTCTATTACTTTGCGAACAAGGAGGAGCTGTACGTCAACGTGCTGCGCGACCTGCTCGCGCTGTGGCTCGAGCCGCTGCGCGGCTTCAGCGAGGAGCAGGACCCGAGCGAAGCCATTGGCGGCTACATCCGCCGCAAGCTCGTGATTTCGCGCGACCGGCCCGATGCGTCGCGGCTGTTCTGCCTGGAGATGATCCAGGGCGCGCCGCTGCTGCGCGACGAACTCGACCGCGAGCTGCGCACGCTGGTGGAGCGCAAGTCGGAGGTGATCGCGGCGTGGGTGGCGGCAGGCAAGCTCGCGCCGGTGGACCCGCAGCACCTGATCTACGCGCTGTGGGCGATCACGCAGCACTACGCGGATTTCGGCGTGCAGGTGCAGGCGCTGTCGGGGCACACGCTGGACGATGAAGCGTTCTTCGAGCGGACGGTGGAGAACGTGCAGCAGATCGTGCTGCAGGGGATCACGCCGCGTTGAGTTTTGCTCCCTCTCCGAGGCGGGAGAGAAGACACGGAGAGCGCGGCGGGCCTTGCTCCCTCTCCCCTTGGGGAGAGGGCTGGGGTGAGGGCTGCGGCACCGAATCCACGACAGCTGCTTGCTAGCGCCGCAGCCCCCTCACCCTGACCCTCTCCCCAAGGGGAGAGGGGACAACACGGCGCGCGTCGATGTCTTGCTCCCTCTCCCCGAGAGGAGAGAGGAAAACACGGGAGCGTCGTTTCCGCTCGCACTAATGCTGCGGCGGCACCGCAATCTCGTGATACCGCCGATCGAAGTAGATCAACCCCCGCGCCGCGCCGCCGATCGCAATCGCCACCGCCTCGCAGAACAGCACATCGTGCGTGCCCGCGCTCGTCGCATGCACCACGCGGCAGTCGAAGGACACGGCCGCGTCGTCGAGCATCGGCGAGCCCGTGGTCTTGCGGCGCCATTGCCCCGCTGCGAAGCGTTCGTCCATCGGCGTCTTGCCGCCGAACAACGCCGACAACGACTGGTGTCCCGCCGCCAGCACGTTCACGCACAGCACGCCGTTCGCCTTGAACGCCGGATACACCGACGCCGACCGGTTGAGGCACACCAGCAAGGTCGGCGGCTCGTCGGTCACGCTGCACACGGCCGACGCAGTGAAGCCCGCGCGGCCCGCGGGCCCGTCGGTGGTGATGATGTTCACCGCGGCGCCCAGGCGTGCCATCGCATTGCGGTAGTCCGCCTTGGGGAGGCCTTGCGCAAGGCCGGCGGGGTTCGGTGAAGCAGCGTGGGAAACCATGGCGTTCAGCATGTGCGATGACTCCGTCAGGCCAGCACGCACGCCTCGTCGAAAGGCAGGCGCGGCAGGCGCCCGAACACCTTCGACGCGTCGCCGTGGCCCAGGTTGATAAGGAAGTTGACGGTCCAGTCGGTGCCTTCGAAGAAGGCGGCGTCGACCTTCGCCTTGTCGAAGCCCGACATCGGCCCCGCGTCCAGGCCCACCGCGCGCGCGGCCAGCAGCAGGTAGCCCGCTTGCAGGCTGGCGTTGCGAAAGGCGGTCTCGTGCGCGGTCTCGGGGCTGCCCGTGAACCAGCTGCGCGCATCGGCATGCGGGAACAGCGTGGGCAGCTTGTCGTAGAACTTGCGGTCCCACGCGGCGATGACGGTGACGGGTGCGCTCAGGGTCTTCTCGAGGTTGCCCTTGGAGAGCGAGGGCGCGAGGCGCTCCTTGCCCTCGGGCGTGCGCACGAACACGAAGCGCGCGGGCGAGCAGTTGGCCGACGTGGGCCCGAGGCTCGCGAGCGCGTAGATCTGCTGCAGCTGCGCGTCGGTGACGGGCTCGTCGGTCCAGCCGTTGTGGCTGCGCGCGGCGGTGAACAGCAGCGACAGCGCCGCGTCGTCGAGCGTGGAAAGAGTGGCGGTGGTGGTCATGCGGCAACGGTGGATGTGGCAGGCGCTCTGGCCCGCGAAAGAAAGGCCAGCAGGGTGCTGTTGAAGGCATCGGCCTCGGTCACGCTGTGGGCGTGGCCGCCGTGCGCCATGAGGTTGAGCGTGGCGTTGGGCAGGCCGTCGGCCAGGCGCAGCGAGCAGGTCCAGGGCACGAGCACGTCGTCTTTCGCTGCGGCCACCAACGTGGGCGCGGCGATGTCGCGCAGGCGCGCGTCGATGTCGAAGGCGCGCAGCGCGGCGATGCGCGTGCGCATGGTGTGCTCGCCGGGAAAGTGCGCGAAGGCATGGTCGACCTCGTCGGCCACGCGCTTGGCATGCGCGGCGCACCACGCGGCGGGGTACAGGAAGATGGGCTGCGCCTCCACGTACGCGCGCGGGCCGACGGCGCCCAGCAGCGCGAGCCGCGCATCGAAGCAGCGCGCCGAATGCGGGTTGGGCCTGGACCACGCGTTGACGAGCACCAGGCTGGCGATGCGTTCGGGCGTGTCGAGCGCAAGCTGCAGCCCGACGAGCCCGCCCAGCGCATGGCCTGCGAAGTGGCAGCGCGCGGTGTTCGTGGCATCGAGAATCTCGCGCACGTCGTTCGCCATGTCCGAGATGGCGTAGGCGTCGGGCAGCGTGCCGGGGCTGCGGCCGGTGGCGCGCTGGTCGTACGCGATCACGCGGTGGCCCGCGGCAATCAGCGCGCCCAGCTGCGGCTGCCAGAACCCGGCCGAGCCGCCGAGGCCCGACGACAGCAGCACGGTGGCGGCCGCATCGGAGGGGCCATGCACCTCGAAGTGCAAAGACGTGGTTCGCGTCATTCGGCTCAGGCCTTCTTGCCCACGTGCGCGATCGAGGCGATCTCGACCAGCGCGTCGGGCTTGACCAGGCCGCACTGGATGCAGAAGCGCGCGGGCTTGGTGCCGGGAAAGAACTCGGCGTACACGGTGTTGATATTCGCGTAGTCGGCCCAGTCCTTGATCATGATCTGGTTGAACGTGACGTCGTCCATGGTGCCGCCGGCGGCCTCGACCACGCCCTGGATGGTGCTGAGCACGTGGCGCGCCTGCGCGGCGGCGTCGCCGACGTGCACCACGTTGTTGTCCTTGTCGAAGGGCAGCGTGCCCGACACGTAGAGCACGCCGTCGGCGAGCGTGCCGGGCACGTAGGGAGCGAGGGGAACGCCGGTGCCCGGCGGAATGATGGCTTGCTTGGGCATGAGGAAGGCTCCTTGGAAAGAATCAGGCGGTGGCGATTTCGGCGCTCGTTTGCGCCGGGGCGGGCTGTGCGATGGCGGGTTCAGGTTCGGCGCCAGGCGCGAAGGTGCTGCAGAACTGCTGCACGGTGGAGACCCATCCGAAGAAGGTCTCCACGTTGTAGACCGAGGCCTTCTGGATGGCGGGCCCGCCGAGCTCGTGCGTCGCGTCTTCCAGCATCACCGCGAAGTACTCGAGGTGGAAGGCATCGCGCAGCGTCGACTCCACGCACACGTTGGTGGCGATGCCGGTGAACACCAGGTGGCGGATGCCGCGCGCGCGCAGCGTGCTGTCGAGCGTGCTGTTGAAGAAGCCGCTGTAGCGCGTCTTGGGCACGACGATGTCGCCGGCCTGCGGCTTCATCTGCTCGATGAGTTCGTAGTCCCAGCCGCCCTTGGCGAGGAACCTGCCCTGCAGCTCGGGCTTGGCGCGCATGGTCTTCAGTGCGTTCGACTTGTGCCAGTTGGGCGAGCCGGGGCCGCCGGCTTCCACGTACGCCGCGTCCCAGCCGTTCTGCAGGAACACGACCAGCATGCCGGCAGCGCGCGCCGCGGCAATGGCGCGCACGATGCCTTCGATGGTGCCCTGCGCGCCGGAGATGTCGAAGCCGGCCGAGTCGACGTAGCCGCCCAGCGAGGCATAGGCGTTCTGCATGTCGACCACGACCAGGGCCGAGTCGGTGGCGTGCAGCGCGAGCGGCTCGGGCCGCGCGGGCAGCACCAGCGGCGCGGGCGCGCCGGGCAGGCGCGGCGCGCCGACGGGCGTGGTGGAAGTGAGGGTGGTGTTGCGTGCGGGTGCGTTCATGCTCGTTCCTGGGTCGATCCTGGATTGCGTCGGCTCAGGCCGCGAGGCGTTCGGGCTCGGGCGCGACCTGCGAAGGCACCGGGCTCTGCACATGCGCGCGGCTCTTCATGAGCGGCTGGATGCGCTCGCCGAAGGCTTCCACGCCCAGCACGAAGTCGTCGAAGGTCAGCAGCACGCCTTCGGTGCCGGGCACCTCGGCCACCTCGTCGAGCATGCGCGCGACGCTCGCGTAGGAGCCCACGAGCGTGCCCATGTTGATGTTCACGGCCGAGGTCGGGTCGGCCATCTGGCGCACGTTGGTGTCGGCGCCCGACCTGGTGTCGGCCGCGCCCTGCTGGCCCAGCCACGAGATGGCCTCGTGGTCGGCGCCAGCCTTGTAGTGCTCCCACTTGGCGCGCGCGGCCTCGTCGCTCTCGTCGGCAATGACCATCATCAGCACATAGGTGGTCACGTGGCGGCCGGTCTTGGCGGTGGCCTCGATGAGCTTCTCGGCGGCGGGCGCGAAGGCCTTGGGCGTGTTCACGCCCTTGCCGAAGCAGAAGTTGTAGTCGGCGTACCTGGCGGAGAACTCCATGCCGGCGTCGCTCTGGCCGGCGCAGATCACCTTCATGTCGGCCTGCGGCTGCGGGCTCATGCGGCAGTCGTCCATCTTGAAGTGCTCGCCCTTGAAGTCGGACTGGCCGGTGCCCCACAGGTCGCGCAGCACCTGGATGTATTCGCTCAGGTACGCGTAGCGCGTGCCGAAGAACTGGTCGCCGGGCCACATGCCCATCTGCGAGTACTCGGGGCGCTGCCAGCCGGTGACCAGGTTCAGGCCGAAGCGGCCGTTGGAAATGGAGTCGATGGTGGCCGACATGCGCGCCACGATGGCCGGCGGCATCACCAGCGAGGCGGCCGTGGCGTAGAGCTTGATCTTGCTGGTGACTGCCGCCAGGCCGGCCATGAGCGTGAACGACTCCAGGTTGTGGTCCCAGAACTCGGTCTTGCCGCCGAAGCCGCGCAGCTTGATCATGGACAGCGCGAAATCGACGCCGTAGCGCTCGGCCTTCAGCGTGATCTGCTTGTTGAGCTCGAAACTGGGCTTGTACTGCGGGGCGTTTTCGGACAACAGCCAGCCGTTGTTGCCGATGGGAATGAAGATGCCGACGTTCATGGAAAGGCTCCTGTTGCGGGGTTTCGCAATGCCTTGCATGTGCCGTGCCAGATGAATTAACTGTTTTTAATCAAGAACTTAGGAGAATTCGAGCTCCAGGTTTTGACCAAATGGTCCAAAGTGGCGCAGACGAACGGCCCGGCCTGCGGCGGCGCGGTGCGCCAGGTGCCAAAGCGGTGCAGTGCCATCGTCACGGTCCGCGCGGCAGAATCACGCCATGCCCAAGACCCCACTCCGCGCCGCCGCGGCCATCAGCGGCACTGCCGACGACGTCGAGGCGGCCTTCTACGAAGCGCTGCAACGCGGCGACATCGATGCGTTGATGGCCTGCTGGGCCGACGAGGACGAGGTGTTCTGCGTGCACCCCGGCGGTCCGCGCCTGGTGGGCGCCGTGGCCATTCGCGCGGCCTTCGAGCAGATGTTCGGCAACGGCGCCATCCACGCCACGCCGGCGCGGGTGCGCAAGATCGAGTCGCTCGCCAGCGCGGTGCACAACGTGCTGGAGCGTATCGAGGTACTCACCGCCGAAGGCCCGCGCCACGCCTTCGTGCTGGCCACCAACGTCTATCACAAGACCGCCCAGGGCTGGCGCCTGGTGGCGCACCACGCCAGCCCCGGCAGCGCGCGCGAGCCCGACGACGCGAACGACCCGCCCCAGACCCTGCATTGATGCCGTCCTTCGTTTCTTCATCCTCTGCGTCTTCTTCTGCTTCGCGCGGCGAGCCGCAGCCCGCGCTGGACTACACCGCGCCGCGCTGGCTGCCCGGCGGCAACCTGCAGACCATCTGGGCCGCGCTGTACGCGCGCCGCTTCGACGGGCCCGCACCCGTGTACCGGCGCGAGCGCTGGGCCGCGCCGGACGGCGACTTCATCGACGTCGATTTCGTCGATGCGCCCGGCGATGCCCCCGCCGCGTCAACCGGCGCGCCGCTGCTGGTGCTGTTCCACGGCCTCGAAGGCTCGTCCCGCAGCCACTACGCCGAGGCCTTCGCCACCTTCGCCGCCGCGCACGGCATGGCCTTCGCGGTGCCGCACTTTCGCGGCTGCAGCGGCGAGCTGAACCTGGCGCCGCGCGCCTACCACTCGGGCGACTTCGAGGAAATCGGCTGGATCCTGGCGCGCATGCGCGCGCAGCACGTGGCCAAGGGCGGCGGCCCGGTGCTGGCCGCGGGCGTGTCGCTGGGCGGCAATGCGCTCATGCGATGGGCCTCGGAAGCCGGCGAAACCGCCTCGGACGTGGTGAGCGCCGTGGCCTCGGTCTGCGCGCCGCTCGATCTCGCGGCGGGCGGCGAAGCCATCGGCCGCGGCTTCAACAAGCTGGTGTACACGCGCATGTTCCTCAACACCATGAAGCCCAAGGCGCTGGCCAAGCTGGCGCAGTTTCCGGGGCTGTTCGACCGCGAGCGGCTGCTGCAGGCGCGCAACCTGCACGACTTCGACAACGTGTTCACCGCGCCGCTGCACGGCTTTCGCGACGTGGCCGACTACTGGTCGCGCGGCTCGGCCAAGCCGCACCTGGCGTCGGTCCGCGTGCCCGCGCTGGTGGTCAATGCGCGCAACGACCCGTTCATTCCGGCCGACAGCCTGCCCGGGCCCGGCGAGGTCGGCGCGCATGTCACGCTGTGGCAGCCGGCGCAGGGCGGGCATGTGGGCTTTCCGATGGGGCCGCCGCCGGGGCATGTGCGCGGCATGCCGGAGCGCGTGGGCAACTGGCTGCGCCTGCATGCAGGCACAAGCAGCGCAAGCGGCACATTGGCTGACGGCGTGCCCCCGCTCGCGGGAAGAGAATGACGCCATGGACGACATCGTCAAACAAGCATTGGCCAAATGGCCCAACGTGCCGCACTGCTACGGCTGGCTCGGCCTCGACGCGCGTGGCAACTGGTACATGCGCGACGACCGCACCCAGGCCGAGGGCCCGTTTCGCACGGCCAAGGGCTCGATGCTGCGGCACGACAAGCTGATCGACTTCATTCACCGCAACTACGAGCACGACGAGCAGGGCCAGTGGTTCTTCCAGAACGGGCCGCAGCGCGTGTACGTGGAGCTGGAGGCGGCGCCGCTGGTGTGGCGGGTGTCGGAGGAGAAAGAGGGGGAGGGCGAGGGCTTCGGTGTCGTGTCCCACACCGGCAAAGCGGTCGAGGTG
This sequence comes from Variovorax sp. J22G73, assembly GCF_030317035.1. Classification (GTDB taxonomy): domain Bacteria; phylum Pseudomonadota; class Gammaproteobacteria; order Burkholderiales; family Burkholderiaceae_C; genus Variovorax. Next base: position 40,127 of record NZ_JASZYK010000019.1, on the reverse strand, counting down.
TCGGGATGCCTGCTCGACGAGCACGGCCGGCTCTACCTGTCGTCGCCGCTGGGGCTGGGCCTGGTGCACACGCAGGACGTGGGCATTGCGGCCGAGGCCGTCGAGCGCGGCCTGTGGGAGCCCGAGGCCGTGCAGGCCGCCGATTTGCCCGGCCGCTTCGGGCATGTGCTGAGCCCTGCCGAGCGGCACGCCGAACATGCCACCGGGGCAACACCCCACGCCGCCAAGCCCTGAACGTCGCGGGTTTCGACCAAGAAAAAGCCGGCGCGAAGCCGGCTTTTTTACGAGTTTTGTTTGACCAGGGAAAACGCTTACTTGGCGGCTTCGCTGGCGGCTGGAGCTGCGGGAGCCGCAGTTGCTGCAGGTGCCGCTGCGGAAGCCGCAGGGGCCGCACCCGTTGCACCTGCCGCGCCCGAGGCACCTTCCGCGGGCGCCGCGGCGGCCGGGCGGTCCGGCACCGGGAACTTGGCGCCGCCGGCATTGGCCATGTAGACCACGGCACGGCCCACTTCGAGGTCTTCGAAGTCGCCGCCACCCTGGGCCGGCATCGCGCCCTTGCCCTTCAACGCGTGTTCCAGCAGGGTGGCATAGCCCTGGCCGATGCGCGGGCCCCAGGCGGCTGCGTCCTGGAAGTGCGGCGCGCCAGGGATGCCGGGGGCACCGTGGCAGGTTGCGCACTGGGCCTTGAACACGGCCTCGCCGGTGGCCAGCGGGCGGTTGGCGTCGCGGATCTCGATGGCGCCGATCTTCTTCAGGCGCTCGGCCACTTCACGGTCGCGCGCTTCCTTCGTCACGCCGTAGAGCGCCATGTTGTCGCCCTCCGCGGTGCCGGCGGGCTTGTTGCCCGAGACCACGTAGGAGACAAGTCCCACGATGATCAGGATCGGTACGATGAAGGAGAAAAATACCGCCAGCAGCAGCTGCTTCGGGTTCTTGATGGGCCCGGTGTGGGCTTCTTCTGTGGCCTGGTAATGCGGGTCTGCGCTCATTGGCGTCCTCAATATCGGGGGCTCGTCGGGGGGCGTTTCCTAACCAACCGGCGATTATAGAGAGACCCCCCGCCCGAAGGGGGAAGGGGCCTACCCTTAGAGGACGCGCATTCGGCGCGCACGCAGTGGCTCAGCTCTTCTGGTTCTTCTCGATCTGCTCGCGCGTGGCCCAGCCGCCACCCAGCGTCTTGTACAGCGTGACCTGGTTCTGCAGCTGCAACAGCCGCGTGGTCACGGCCGATTGCTGGGCCGTGAACAGCGAGCGCTGCGCATCGAGCAGGTCGAGCGCGCTGGCGATGCCGTTGCGGTAGCGCAGGTCCGACAGCTTGAAGCGAACGCCTTCCGCGTCGGCCTGCGCACGCTGCGCGCGCACCTGCTCGCCCAGCGTGGCGCGGCCCGCGAGCGCATCGGCCACTTCGCGGAACGCCGTCTGCACCGACTTCTCGTACTGCGCCACCGCGATCTCGCGCCCGGCCTTGGCCGAGTCGAGCGTGGCGATGTTGGCGCCGGCGTTGAAGATCGGCAGCGTCACCGTGGGTGCGAACGACCAGGCCTTGGAGCCGCGGTCGAACAGGCCCGAGAACTCGGTGCTCGCCGTGCCGATGGAGCTGGTGAGCGACACGCGCGGGAAGAAGTTCGCGCGCGCCGCGCCGATGTTGGCGTTGGCCGCGATCAGCTGCTGCTCGGCGGAGCGGATGTCGGGCCGCTCGGCCAGCAGGTCCGAGGGGAGGCCGGCCGGCACGTCGGGCATCGGGCTGATGCCGTCCAGGCCCTTCGCCGCGGTCGTGCCGCCGGCGGTGGCATCGGCGGGCACCGGCGCGCCCAGCAGCAGCGCCAGCGCGTTCTCGTCCTGCTGGCGGGTGCGCAGTTGCTGCGCGTAGGCCGCGCGTGCGGTTTCCAGCAGCGAGTTCGCGGCCTGGAAGTCGAGCTCCGACGACACGCCGTTGTCGAAGCGCAGCTTGGTCAGGCGCACCGACTCTTCGCGCGTGCTGAGCGTCTGGCGCGTGATTTCGAGCAGCTCGTCGTCCGCCAGCAGCGTGAGCCAGCCGTTGGCGACCGAGGCGATCAGGCTGATCTGCACGGCCTTGCGGGTCTCGTCGGTGGCCAGGTACTGCGCCAGGGCCTGGTCCTTCAGCGCGCGGATGCGGCCGAAGAAGTCGAGCTCCCAGGCCGTGAAGCCGAAGTTGACGCTGTACTGCGACGACACGCTGCCCTGGCTCGGGTCGATCGCCTGGTAGGCGTTGGGGCTCGAGCGCGAGCCCGATCCCGTGAGACCCAGCGCCGGGAACAGCGCCGAGCGCTCGATCTGGAACTGCGCGCGCGCCTGCTCGATGTTGAGCACCGACACCCGCAGGTCGCGGTTGTTCGCCAGCGAGGTCTGGATCAGGCCCGCCAGCCGCGCGTCGGTGAAGAAGTCCTGCCACGGCAGGCTGGCCGCGGCCTGGCCGGCCGGCTGCGTCGGGTCGCCCGGGTAGGTGGTCGGCACCGGCGCCGCGGGGCGCTCGTAGGTGGGAATCAGCGAGCAGCCGGCCAGCAGCAGGGCTGCGGCCAGGGCCGTCGGAATGAGTTTCTTGGTCATTGTTGGGGTTCCTCCACGATGCCTGCGGCTTCGGCGTGCCGCTTTTCGGCCTCGTGCTGTCGCGCGCTGCCCTTGAACAGCGTGCGCACGACCACGAAGAAGATGGGAACGAAGAACACGGCCAGCGCGGTGCCGGTGATCATCCCGCCGATCACGCCGGTGCCGATGGCACGCTGGCTGGCCGAGCCCGCGCCGGAGGCGAGGAACAGCGGCAGCACGCCCAGCCCGAAGGCCAGCGAGGTCATCACGATCGGGCGGAACCGCAGGTGGGCCGCGGTGAGTGCCGCTTCCACGACGCCCTTGCCCTGTGCCTGCAGGTCTTTCGCGAACTCGATGATCAGAATCGCGTTCTTCGCGGACAGGCCGATGATGGTGATCAGGCCCACCTGGAAGTACACGTCGTTCGAATACGAACGCAGCATGGTCGCCAGCAGCACGCCGATGACGCCCAGCGGCACCACCAGAATCACCGCCAGCGGAATCGTCCAGCTCTCGTACAGCGCGGCCAGGCACAGGAACACCGCCAGGATCGCGAAGCCGTAAAGAATGATCGACTGCGAGCCCGCGAGCTTTTCCTCGCGCGACTGGCCGGTCCACTCGAAGCCGAAGCCCGGGGGCAGCTGCGTGGCGAGCTTTTCCATCTCGGCCATTGCCGCGCCCGTGCTGAAGCCGGGCGCCGCGTCGCCGCTGATGCGGATGGCCGGATAGCCGTTGTAGCGCACCGTCTGCGTGGCGCCCTTGACCCACTTGGTGGTCGCGAAGGCCGCGAGCGGCACCGGCAGGCCCTGGCCGTTGGGGGCGGTCAGCTTCAGCAGGTCGTCGGGCTGCATGCGGGCGGGCGCGTCGGCCTGCACCACCACGCGCTGCAGGCGGCCGCGGTTCGGAAAGTCGTTCACGTAGCTGGAGCCCAGCGCGGTCGACAGCGTCGAGTTGATCGCGTCGAAGGTCACGCCCAGTGCGTTGGCCTTGTCGCGGTCGATGTCGATCTGCAGCTGCGGCGCGTCTTCCAGGCCGTCGGGGCGAACCTGCGCCAGGATCTTGCTCTGCCCGGCCATGCCCAGCAGCTGGTTGCGCGCGTTCACGAGCGCCTCGTGGCCCGCGCCCGCGCGGTCCTGCAGCCGGAAGCTGAAGCCGGTGGCGTTGCCCAGTTCGGGAATGGGCGGCGGGCTCAGCGGGTAGATGAAGGCGTCCCGAATGCCCGACAGCGCACCGAAGGCACGCCCTGCCAGCGCGCTGGCGGAGTGGGCCGGGTCCTTGCGTTCGTCCCAGTCCTTCAGCGTCACGAAGGCGAGGCCGGCGTTCTGGCCCTGGCCCGAGAAGCTGAAGCCCATCACGCCCACCATGCTCTGCACTTCAGGCTGCTTCAGGATGAAGCCTTCGACCTGCTGCATGACCGACAGCGCACGCTCCTGCGTGGCGCCTGGCGGCAGCTGCACGTTCACGATGATGTTGCCCTGGTCTTCCTGCGGCAGGAACGAGCTGGGCAGGCGCATGTAGGCCACCACCACCGCGCCGATGATCGCCGCGTAGATGATGAGGTAGCGCGCCGCGCGGCGCAGCAGCCGCGAGACCACGCTTTCGTAGCCCTTGGCCGTGCGCGTGAACACCCGGTTGAACCAGCCGAAGAAGCCGCGCTTCTCATGGTGGTGGCCGGCTTCCACCGGCTTGAGCAGCGTGGCGCACAGCGCGGGCGTGAGCGACAGGGCCATGAAGGCCGAGAACGCGATCGACGCCACCATCACCGCCGAGAACTGGCGGTAGATGTTGCCGGTGGAGCCCGCGAAGAACGCCAGCGGCACGAACACCGAGATCAGCACCACGGTCACGCCGATGATGGCGCCCGAGATCTGCTTCATGGCCTTGCGCGTGGCTTCGAGCGGCGACAGCCCCTCCTCGCTCATGATGCGCTCGACGTTCTCCACCACCACGATGGCGTCGTCCACCACGATGCCGATCACCAGCACCATGCCGAACATGGTCAGCACGTTGATCGAGAAGCCCAGCGCCAGCAGCGTGGCGAAGGTGCCCAGCAGGGCCACCGGCACCACGATGGTCGGGATGATCGTGTAGCGCCAGTTCTGCAGGAAGATGAACATCACCACGAACACCAGCGCCACGGCTTCCAGCAGCGTCTTGACCACTTCGGTGATCGAGATGCTCACGAAGCGCGAGCTGTCGTACGGAATGGCCCACTTCACGCCCTGCGGGAAGTACTTGGACAGCTCGTCCATCTTCGCGCGCACGGCCTTGGCCGTCTGCAGCGCGTTGCCCGTGGGCGTCTGCTGCACGCCCACGCCCACGGCCGGCTGGCCGTTCAGGCGCGCCGAGGTGGCATAGGCCTGGCCGCCCAGCTCCACGCGGGCCACGTCCTTCAGCCGCACGGTCGAGCCGTCGGTGTTGGCGCGCAGCACGATTTCCTTGAACTGGTCGACGTTGGCGAGCTGGCCGTTCACCACCACGGTGGCGGCGATGGCCTGGCCGGGCACGTTCGGCAGGTCGCCGATGGTGCCGGAGGCCACTTGCGCGTTCTGCGCCTTGATGGCGTTGTTCACGTCCAGCGGCGACAGGTTGAAGCCCTGCAGCTTGGCCGGGTCGATCCAGATGCGCATCGCGTTCTCGGTGCCGAACAGCTGCGCCTGGCCCACGCCGGGAATGCGCTGCAGTTCAGGAACGATGTTGCGCGAGGCGTAGTCGCCCAGCGCCACCGGGTCGTAGGCCGGGTTGTCGGACGACAGGATCGTGAACAGCAGGAAGTTGTTGCGCGACTTGTCCACGCGCACGCCCTGCTGCGTCACCGTGGCCGGCAGGCGCGGCGTTGCGCGCGACAGCCGGTTCTGCACGTCCACCTGTGCCAGGTCGGGGTCGGTGCCCTGCTCGAAGCTGATCGTGATGGTGCCGGTGCCGTCGGCTTGCGCCACCGATTCCATGTAGATCAGGCCCGGCGAGCCGTTCATTTCGCGTTCGATCACGGACAGCACGCTGTCCTCGAGCGTCTGGGCCGACGCGCCGGGGTAGGCGGCGTTGATCACGATGGCCGGAGGCGCCACCGGTGGGTACTGCGAGATCGGCAGCTGCGTGATGGCGACACTGCCCATCACCAGGATGAACAGTGCGATCACCCAGGCAAAGATCGGGCGGTCGATGAAGAATTTGGCCATGCGGGCGCGCTCCTGACTTACTTCTTATCGGCCGGGGCGGAAGCCTGGCCGTTCGCGGCGGGGGCCGCAGCGGGTGCGGCGGCTGGTGCGGCACCGGGTGCTGCGCCCGATGCGGCGGCGGCCGGTGCCGGTGCGGCATTGGGGTCGGTCTTTTTCCACGGCACCGCCTTCACGGGCGTGCCCGGCGGCATCATCTGCAACTTCTGGAAGCCGTCGACCATCACCTGTTCGCCGGCCTTCAGGCCGTCGAGCACCACCCACTGGTTGTCCTTGGCGGCGCTGATCTTCACCTGGCGCTGGCTGATCTTGCCGTCCGCGCTCACCACCGAGACCGTGTCGCCCTGCTGGGTGCGGGTAACGGCCTGCTGCGGCAGCGTGATGGCGTTGGTTGCCTGGGCCTGCTCGAGCTTCACGCGCACGTACAGGCCGGGCAGCAGCTCGCCCTTGGGGTTGGGCACTTCGGCGCGCAGCGTGATCTGGCCCGTGGTCGCGTCGACCGTGAGGTCGGAGAACAGCAGCTTGCCTTCCAGCGGGTAGTCGCTGCCGTCTTCGAGCACCACGCGGATGCTGGCGGCCTCGCCGCCGCCGGCGCGCTTGTACTGGCCGTCGGCCACGGCGCGGCGCAGCTTGAGCACGTCGGTGGCCGACTGCGTGAAGTTCACGTACACGGGGTTGATCTGCTGCACCACGGCCAGCTCGGTGGCGTCGCTCTGGCCCACCAGCGCGCCTTCGGTCACCAGCGCGCGGCCGATGCGCCCGGCGATGGGCGAGGTCACAGTGGCGTAGCCGAGGTTGATCTTGGCGGTTTGCACGGCGGCGCGGCCGGCGACCACGTCGGCCTCGGCCGTCTTCTGCGAGGCCACGGCGGTCGCGTATTCCTGCTTGCTCACGGCGTTGGCCTCGACCAGCGGCTTGTAGCGGTCGGCCAGCGCCTTGGCCTGCACGGCGTTGGCTTCGGCGCGGGCCAGCGTGGCCTGGGCATTCTGCGAAGCCGCCAGCAGCGGTGCCGGGTCGATGGTGAACAGCACCTGGCCGGCCTTCACGTCGCTGCCTTCGCGGAATTCGCGCTTCAGCAGGATGCCGGCCGCGCGGGCGCGGACCTGGGCCACGCGCGAGGCTTCGAGGCGCCCGGGCAACTCGGTCACCAGGCCGACATCGGCCGGTGCGGCCACCACCACGCCCACTTCGGGCGCGGGGCGGGCGCCGCCAGCGCCGCCCTGGGCGGCGGGCGCATCGCTCTTGCCACAGCCCGCGAGGACCAGCAGGACGACGGCGGCCACGGTCGCGAGACGCGGCGAAAAGGACGATTGACGCGAAACATGCAGGAGAGGCATGCGATTCCTTTGAAGCGAAGACGGGAGATGGCGCGTTGGCGGCGCGAGCCGCAAACCAGCACAGACAGGCGGGCCATCGGGGAAGCCCGGTAGTTTACATACATTCATGGATGTATAGTGACAGCCGTGCAATGGCCCCACGATACTTAAAGGGCGTTGCCTTTACAAATCAGGAGACTGGGTGGCACGTCGTACGAAGGAAGAGGCATTGGCCACGCGGAATCGCTTGCTCGATGCCGCGGAGCTGCTGTTTCAGGCGCAAGGCGTTTCGCAGACCACGCTGCAGCAGATCGCGCAGCAGGCCGGCGCAACGCGGGGCGCCATCTATTGGCATTTCAAGGACAAGGCCGACCTCTTCAACGCGATGATGGAACGCGTGATCCTCCCGCTGGAGGCCGGCCCCAAGGCCGCGAGCGCCATCGGCACCGACGACCCCCTGGACGAGATCGAGGAGGGCATGGTCCACGCGCTCACCCTCATGACCACCGACCCGCAGGTGCGCCGCGTGTTCGACGTGGCCACGCACAAGGTCGAGTACACGCACGACATGGCCTCGGTGCAGCAGCGCCACCTGGCCGCGCGCAACGCCTGCGTGGTCGATTTCGAGAAGGCGCTGCGCCTGGCCGCGCGGCGCGGCCACATCAAGCTGCCGGTGCCGGGCTACGTGGCGGCGCAGGGGCTGCACGCGCTGATCAGCGGGCTCATTCAAAACTGGCTGCTCGACCCCGAGGCCTTCGAGCTGGTGGCCACCGGCAGGCGCACGTTCCGGGTGTATCTGGCGGGGCTCGGGTTCGTCCGGCCGGCGCCGGGAGCGCCCGTGGAAAACGAGCACGAAACATTGAGCGCCTGATAGGCCATAATCACGGGCTCCGGTGCACGCCGGAACCCTATTCCTCGCTGTATTTCAACGGATAGAATTCGGCCCTCCGAAGGCTGAGATCCAGGTTCGATTCCTGGCGGCGGGACCACATGCAAGACCGGAAGTTTCTCTCGAGACTTCCGGTTTTTTTGTTTGCTTCCAGTTTGGCGGCTCGGGCAGGGAGCCTCGAGGCTCGCCGGTTCGCGCAAGCGGGTTCCCGGTACGCCAACCTGTTCGAGCTGCCGCCTCCAACTTCGATTGGATGCAGTGCTTGTTGCAAATCTCGACGTTGCTCCCTCACCGATCGGCGCTGCGGCTTCCATTGCCCTGCTACCAGCTTGAGCAATGACTTGACGACAAGCAGACCGGAAGTTTCTCTCGAAACTTCCGGTTTTCTCGTTTCTGGTGCTACAGCAGCGACCTCCCCGAGCACACACCCCCCATCGATATACTGCGACGTCACGTCTGAACAAGGCGTGATCGGGATTGGCGTCCCGCTGAAATCACTGCGACGCAAGCCGCAGTCACCCCGCAGGGTCTGCGGCTTTTGTCGTTCGTGCCTCCAGTTTTTGGCGGCTCGACGGGAGGGCTCGCGCCCTGCCGGTTTCACGCAAGTGGTTTCCCGGTACGCCAACCCGTCGAGCTGCCGCCCTCAATGGCGTTGAGTGCGGCGGTTTCTGCAAATCGAAACCCTTGGAGGCCACCATGGCCAGTTCTGCTCTTGCTCCCTCATCCCCTGTAGCCGCCGGCACCGCACCCGATGCAGCGCCGAAGCCGGCCCCCTCGCACGCCGACCCCGACTCCCTCGCCTTGCAAGTGGACGACGACATCGAGAACATCCGCAACGTGCATTGCGCCTGCGCCTGCCTCGAAAAGCTCATCCTCCCGCAGCGCGTGGACGAGACCGAAGACGTGCATCCCACCCGCTCCGAACTCGGCGCGCTGATGCGCCTCGTCAACGAAGAGATGCACCGCCGCATCGACGCGGCCGACGCGACGATCAAGTCGCTGAGAAGCGCCATTCAGGCGGCCCCGCGCGACCGGATCGACCGCGGCACGCCGGAGCCGTCCGGCGGCTACGGCTGGACCGCCGCTGGGCCGGTGCGCATCGCTCGCTGTTAACCACGAAGAAAGAAGAGGGCCGCCGCGCCTACGCCATCGCGAAATGCGAGGGCGGCCGCCCCAGCGTCTTGCGGAACATCGTCGAGAACGCGCCCGGGCTGTCGTAGCCCATGTCCAGCGCCACCGCCGTCACCGGCTCGCCCGCGGCCAGCCGCGACAGCGCCACCAGCACGCAGGCGCGCTGGCGCCACTTGCCGAAGGACATGCCCGTCTCCAGGCTGAAGCGCCGGTTGAAGGTGCGCTCGCTCACGTTCAGTTGCGCCGCCCAGGCGCCAGGCGCCACGTGCACGTCGGGCTGCCGAAGAAACGCCACGCACAGGCCGGCCAGCGCCGTGTCGCGCGGCAGCGGCACGTGCAGCGGAAGCGTCTCGGCCCGCGCCAGCTCGTGCAGCACCAGGCGCACCAGCGCGCCGTCGCGGCCCTGCCGGTCGTAGGCGGGCGGCATCTCGACGGCCTCCATCAGCAGCTGGCGCAGCAGCGGCGACACGTTGAGCACCTCGCACTGGTCGCCCTGGCGCGGCAGCGCGCGCGGCTCGATGTAGAGGCTGCGCGTGCTCACGCCCAGCATGCGCACCCGGTGCGGCTTGCCCGCCGGAATCCACACGCCGCGCTGCGGCGGCACCACCCAGGCGCCGTCGTCGCTGCCCACCTCCATCACGCCCGTGGCGCCGTACAGGAACTGCGCGCGCCGGTGGCTGTGCGTGGGCAGCAGGAAGCCCGAGGGGTAGTCGGTGCCGATGGCCAGCACCGGGCGGTCGATGGCGTCGACCGAATCGATCTTGACGTTGCGCATGCGAAAAAACGCGACTTCGCGGATTGGCTGAAACGAAAACATCATTGTCGAACATGCGCAAGCGCGCCAGGCAGGTCGACCCTATCTTCAAGGGCTTGTTCATTCACTTGCCTGGAGCTTCTTCGTGTCGATCTATCTCGTGCTCGCGGTCTTCGGTGGCCTGGCGGGCGTCACCACGGTACTGTTCGGTTTTGGCGGCGGCTTCGTCGTGGTGCCCTTGCTGTACCGCGCGCTGATCCTGGCGCACGGCGCGGACAGCGCGGTCGGCCAGGCGTCCATGCACATCGCCGTGGCCACCTCGACCTGCGTGATGATCGTCAGCGCTTCGCTGGCCACGCGCCGCCACCAGCGCGCGGGCACGCTCGATGGGGCGCTGGTTCGCCCGCTGCTCGCGTTCATCGGCATCGGCGCGGTGGTGGGAGCAGCGCTGGCAGTGGCCGCCCGTGGCGAGTTCGTGCGCTGGGCCTTCATCGCCTACCTGGGCGCGACCATCCTCGACTGCCTGTTTCGCCCCGGCTTCATGACGCGCGATGCCGCTGCCGTCGTTCGCCCGCTGTCGCGCGGCGTGACCACGCTCGGCAGCTTCGTCATCGGGCTCGTCGCCGCGTTTCTGGGCGTGGGCGGCAGCGTGATGACGGTGCCGCTCATGCGCCGCCGCGGCATCGACATGACTCGCGCCACCGCCATGGCCAACCCGCTGTCGCTGCCCATCGCGCTGGCCGGCACCGCCACCTACATGCTGCTGGCGTGGCGCTCGACCGAGACGCTGGAGGGATGGCACATCGGCTATGTCGACGTGCCCGCCTTTGCCGCGCTGGTCGCGGGCTCGCTGGTGGGCGTGCGCGCTGCGGCGCCGCTGATCGGTCGCATGCCCGAGCGCGTGCACACCTGGGGCTACATCGCGCTGCTGGTGCTGGTGCTCGCGGGCATGGCGCTGCGCTGAACCTGGCATGACGACGTACCGGCATACCGGCGCACGCCCGCGTAGGCCAAGTTCGACTTCTGCATGCACACGGTTGCGGCGCCCCGCCGACCCTGCCACCATGGCCGCATGCCTTACCAACTCCACTACTGGCCCACCATCCAGGGCCGCGGCGAATTCGTGCGGCTCGCACTGGAGGCGGCCGGCGCCGACTATGTCGACGTGGCGCGCCTGCCCGAGTCGAAGGGCGGCGGCGAGTCCGCGCTGGGCGAGCGCCTGGGCGACCCCGACAACGCACGCCCCGCCTTCGCGCCGCCGTTCCTGATCGACGGCGACGTCGTGGTCGGCCAGACCGCCGCCATCCTGCTGTACCTCGGCCCGAGGCTCGGCCTGGCGGGCGTGGGCGAGTCCGACGGGTTGTGGACGCACCAGCTGCAGCTCACCATCGCCGATGCGGTGGCCGAGGCGCACGACACGCACCACCCGATTTCCACCGGCGCTTACTACGAAGACCAGCGCGACGCCGCCGAACAACGCGCCAAGGCGTTTCGCGACGAGCGCATTCCCAAGTTCCTGGGCTGGTTCGAACGCGTGCTGCAGCGCAACCCCGCGGGCAGCCTGCACCTGGTGGGCGACGTGCAGACCTATGCGGACCTGTCGCTGTTCCAGCTGGTCGACGGCCTGCACTACGCCTTTCCGAAGGCCACCGCGCGGGCGCTGGCGAAGACGCCAGCGGTCGAGAAGCTGCACGACAACATCAAGCGCCGCCAGCGCGTGCACGACTACCTGCAGAGCCCGCGCCGCATCGCGTTCAACGAAGACGGCATCTTCAGGCGCTACGCCGAGCTCGACGGTTGACGAGCCACTAGCGACTAGCGCTGCTTCAGTTGACGAGCGCCGCCGCGTCCTTCCACGCCGGCAGCAGCACCAGCCCCTCGACCGTCACCGGCTTGCGCTGCGGGCCGAACAGGTAGCGGTGCGGCACCAGCCCTTCGAGGTGGTGCAGCACGTCGGTGCGGTCGTCGATGAAGTGGGTGATGCGCAACTGCCGGCAGTGGTCGGCCTTCTGCGGCCGCTGCAGGCAGAAGCGCAGGTTCTCGGGCGCGATGCCGGTGCGCTCGAAGAAGCGGTGGTGGCGCAGCCAGGCACGGCTCTTCGCCTGCACGCTGGGTCCGCACTTCGACACGAGCCACACGCGGCCCTCGAACTTCTCGACCAGCGGCGCGACGGCTTCGAACATGCCTTCGTAAGGCGGCGTGCCCAGCGCGTCTTGCAGCGAGCCGCCGATGAACGAGGTGTCCGCGCCGTTGGCGCCTTCGGCCGCGATGAGCACGCGGCCGATGTCGATGCCCAGGCGGGCGATGCTTGCAGTGTTCTTCATGTTCTTGTTCCTTGTGTGTGGATGCAGCCGGATCGTAGAAACGAAGCCCATCACCAGGAACTACCGATATTGGATGTGCTATCCATAAAATGGATAGATGGACATTCCCCGCACCAACCTCGACGCGCTGCAGTCCTTCGCCGTGTTCGCCGACACGCTGAACTTCAGCGAGTCGGCGCGGCTGCTGCACATCAGCCAGCCGGCGTTGCACGCCAAGGTGCGCAAGCTGTCGGAGCAGCTCGACGCGAAGCTCTATGTGCGCGTGGGCAGCGCGCTGGCACTCACGGGCGCGGGCGAGCAGGTCGCGCGCCACGCGCGGGAGCTGCTCACGCTCAACCAGCGCTTCGTGAAGGGGCTGGCCGCGGGGCACGACACGCCCGCGGTCACGCTGGCTGCGGGCGAAGGTGCATACCTGTACCTGCTGGGCAAGGCGCTGTCGCAGTTCTCGGGGCCGGCCGCGTCGCCGCACCTGCACCTGCTCACGCGCAACCGCGACGAGGCGGTGCGGGCGGTGCGCGCGGGCCAGGCCCAACTGGGTATTGCGCCGCTGGGCACCGTGCCCGCGGACCTGCATGCGGTGCGGCTCACGGCGGTGGGCCAGGTGCTGGTGGTGCCGCGCGGGCATGCGCTGGCCGCGCGCAAGTCGGTGCGCCTGCGCGACTTGAAGGGCGCGCAGCTGGTCGTGCCGCCCGCCGGGCGCCCGCACCGCGAGCTGCTGGGCCGGCTGCTGCAGGCCGAGTCGGTGCCATGGCAGCCTTCGCTCGAAGCCGATGGCTGGGAGTTGATGCTGCGGTTTGCGCAACTGGGCTTCGGCCTCACGGTGGTGAATGCCTGCTGCCGCATTCCCAAGGGGCTGGTGGCGGTGCCGCTGCAGGGCTATCCGCCGCTCGACTATCACCTGTTCCACGCGGCCGACCGCCCGCCCGCCACGCATGTGCTGCGCCTGTGGAACGCGTTGCTGGCGCACGGCGACCATTGGAAGACCACATGACACCCGAAGACACGAGCAAGTTCATGGCCTACGTGCTGCGGCACGCGCCGCAATCCATCGGCCTGCGCCTGGACGCGGAAGGCTGGGCCGACATCGACGCGCTGGTAGCCGGCGCCGTCGCCGAAGGCCGCGACATGGCGCGGGCAGACGTGGTCCACGCGGTGGATTCAGGCGCGAAGAAGCGCTACGAGCTCTCGGCCGACGGCCAGCGCATTCGCGCGCTGCAGGGCCACTCGACAACGCAGGTCAGCCGCAGCTTCGAGGCGATGACGCCGCCCGCGCTGCTCTTCCATGGCACGGCCACGCGCTTCCTGGAAGCGATTCGCGTGCAGGGGCTGCGGCCGGGTTCGCGCCAGCACGTGCACCTGTCCGCCGACGAAGCCACCGCGGTGCAGGTGGGCCAGCGCCATGGCAAGGCGCATGTGCTGCGCGTGGACGCGGGCCGCATGCACGCGATGGGCCACGCCTTTCATCGCGCGGAAAACGGCGTGTGGCTGACGGCCGCGGTGCCGCCGGAATTTCTCTCGGGCTAATCGTCCTGCGCGTCGTGTGTGTCTTGCGCGTCCTTGCGGATGCGCAGGGCGGTGTCGTACAGCGTGTTTCGCGGCGCACCGCTGATCTCGGCGGCCAGCTTCACGGCCGTCTTCACGGGCAGCTCGGCCAGCAGCAGGCGCAGCACGCGCTCGCCTTCGGCACCGTCGTCGCCGCTCACGGCCACGGGGTGCAGCACCAGCGCGAACTCGCCGCGCGTGCGGTCGCGGTCGGCGCTGAACCAGTCGGGCAGGGCGCTGGCGGCGACGGTCGCGATTTCCTCGAACTGCTTGGTGAGCTCGCGGCCCACCGTGATGCGGCGTTCGCCCAGCGTGGCCAGCGCGCGCGCCAGGGTTTCGATGCGGTGCGGCGCTTCGAGCAACACCACGGCGCGCGGCTCCTGCGACAGCGCCTGCACGGCGGTGTCGCGCTCGCCGGCCTTGCTGGGCAGGAAGCCCGCGAACACGAAGGCGCTGCTGGCATTGCCGTCGCCGCCGTCGGCCACCAGGCCGGCCGCGCCCACGAGCGTGGTCACGGCGCTGGCACCCGGCAGCGGCAGCACGCGCTGCCCGGCCGCGCGTACGGCGGCCGCCAGCCGCGCGCCGGGGTCGCTCACGCCGGGCGTGCCAGCGTCGCTCACGTAGGCGATGCGCTCGCCCTGCGCCAGCCGCGCCACCACGCTTTGCGCGGCCTCGGCCTCGTTGTGCTGGTGCACGGCCAGCAGGCGCGAGCCGGGCCGGTCGATGCCGTAGGCGCGCAGCAGGGTCTGGGTGTGGCGCGTGTCTTCGCAGGCAATGGCGTCCACCAGCTGCAGCACATGCAGCGCGCGCAGCGTGATGTCGGCCAGGTTGCCGATGGGCGTGGCGACCACGTACAGGGTGCCCTGCGGATAATGCTGCGCACCCGCGGCGTCGTGCGCGGCCGCAAGGGCGGCGCCGAAAGAAGCAGGAGCGAGTGAAGCCAAGAGGTTTCTCCGAGAGCCAAAAAGAAAAGAACGAAAAAGAAAAGCGCGAAAAAGAAGATCGCAGGGCAGGGAGCCATGAAGACCACCACCAACAACAACAACAGCAAGACCACGAAGCATCGCGGCGACGCGGCGGAAGACGCCGCGCTCGACCACCTGCAGGACGCCGGCCTGACGCTGGTCGCGCGCAATTATCGGACGCCCGGGCGCGGCGGCGGCGAGATCGACCTGATCATGCGCGACGCGCGCCGCCCGCCCGAGGCCACGCTCGTGTTCGTGGAAGTGCGACAGCGCAGCACCGGTACGCACGGCGGCGCGGGCGGCAGCATCACCGGCGTGAAGCAGCGGCGCATCGTGTTCGCCGCGCAGCATTTCCTGAACGGGCTGCGCACGGTGCCGCCATGCCGTTTCGACGTGGTGCTGGTCGAGGAGAAAATCACCTGGCTTCAAGGCGCCTTCGACGCCCGCTGAAGTGCCCCATGTGGGGAACTGAAGCCCTCCTGAAGGCTCCACAACTCACACGTCTTGTTTCACAACCCCCAGTTATCATCCCGCCTCATGCTCGAGCAACGGATTCAGCAGCACTTCATCGACAGTGCCGACCTCAAATACCAGACCGGACCGGTCCTCAGCAAACCCATCTCTCAAGCGATGCAGGCCATCCTGGCCTGCGTGACCAGCGGCGGCAAGGTGCTGGCCTGCGGCTCCGGCGTGTCGGGCCTGCTGGCGGCGCAGTTTGCCGCGCAGTTCGTGGGCCGCTTCGAACGCGAGCGGCCCGAGCTCGGCGCCATCGCGCTGCCGGGCGACACCACCGATCCCGAGGCCGACACCGCCGGCGCCATGGATGCGGACCGCTTCGCGCGCCAGGTGCGCGCGCTCGGCCAGGCCGGCGACGTGTTGCTGGCGCTCAGCGCCAGCGGGCAGTCGGCGGCGGTGCTGGCCGCGGTCACGGCCGCGCACGAACGCGACATGACGGTTGTGGCGCTGCTCGGCAATGCCGTGTCGGGGCCGCCTTCGGCGCCGGGCGCGGGCAGCAGCGGCTCCGGCGGCGCCATCGGCCGCGCGCTGCGCGAGACCGACGTGCAGATCAGCGTGCCGCACGAGCGTGCGGCGCGCATTCACGAAATCCACCAGCTCGCGCTGCACTGCCTGTGCGACGGCGTGGATGCCCAGTTACTCGGAGAACAGGAAGTTTCCTCATGACCTTCACGACCGTGACGAAGACGTCGACCCAGCGCCTTGCCCTTGCCCTCACCCTGGGCGCCGCATTGGTGGGCGGCCTGACCGCCTGCGTGCCGCTCGTCGTGGGTGGCGCCGCGGTGGTGGGCGTGGGCATGGTGGCCACCGACCGCCGCAGCTCGGGCGCCCAGCTGGACGACCAGGGCATCGAGCTGCGCGCCGCCGCCCGCGTGCGCGACATCGCCAACGACAACATGTACGTGAGCGTCACCAGCTACAACCGCCAGGTGCTGCTGACCGGTGCCGTGGGCAGCGACGCCGACCGCCGCCGCGTGGAAGAAGAAGTGGGCCGCATCGTGAATGTGCGCTCGGTGGTCAACGAGCTGACCGTCGGTTCGTCGAGCACCTTCCAGGACCGCTCGAACGACCTCTACGTCACCGGCAAGGTGAAGGCCTCGCTGCTCGACGCGAAGGACATCTTCGCCAACTCCTTCAAGGTGGTGACCGAGCGCGGCACGGTGTACCTCATGGGCATCGCCACGCGGCGCGAGACCGATCGCGCCACCGAGATCACGCGCGGCGTGACCGGCGTGCTGAAGGTGGTGCGCGTGGTCGAGATCGTGTCGGAGGCCGACCTGGCCGCGGCGCAGGCCGCCAACCAGGCGGCGGCGCAGCGCGGTGGGCAGGGCCCGGCGCCGGTGACCTCGGCGTCGCCCTCGACGCCTTCCGCGCCTTCGTCGTCTTCGCGCGTGCCGCTCCCGCCGATGGAGCCGCTGCCCGCGAGCGGCGCGACGACTTCGCCGATCCGCTGAGCAAAAAAAGCGCTGAATGAGAAAAGCCCGCTGTCGCGGGCTTTTTTCATTTCAGTCGGATGATGAGGCTGGACGTGTCCCAGCGCCGGCCGCCGGCCTGCTGCACGTCGGCATAGAACTGGTCGACCAGCGCCGTCACCGGCACGCGCGCGCCGTTGCGCTTGGCCTCGTCGAGCACCAGGCCAAGGTCCTTGCGCATCCAGTCGACGGCAAAGCCGTAGTCGAACTTGCCGGCGATCATGGTCTTGCCGCGGTTTTCCATCTGCCAGCTCTGGGCCGCGCCCTTGCTGATGACGCCCAGCACGGCTTCCATGTCGAGCCCGGCGCGCTGGCCGAAGGCGATGGCTTCCGACAGGCCCTGCACCAGCCCTGCGATGGCGATCTGGTTGACCATCTTCGCGAGTTGGCCGGCGCCGCTTTCGCCCAGCAGCGTGACCGCGCGCGAAAACGCCATGGCCACCGGCTTGATGCGCTCGAACACGGCCGCGTCGCCGCCGCACATGACGGTGAGCGCGCCGTTCTGCGCGCCGGCCTGGCCGCCCGAGACGGGCGCGTCGATGAAGTGCAGGCCCAGCGCCTGTGCCGCCTTGGCCAGTTCGCGCGCCACGTCGGCCGAGGCGGTGGTGTGGTCGACAAAGGTCGCGCCCTTCTTCATGCCGGCGAAGGCGCCGTCGTCGCCCAGCACCACCGAGCGCAGGTCGTCGTCGTTGCCGACGCAGCAGAACACGATGTCGGCGCCGGCGGCAGCCTCGCGCGGGGTGGGCGCGTGGCGCCCGGGCGCGCCGAATTCGTCGACCCACGCCTGCGACTTGGCGGGCGTGCGGTTGTAGACCGTGACGGTGTGGCCGGCCTTGGCCAGGTGGCCGGCCATGGGGCCGCCCATGACGCCGAGGCCGAGAAAGGCGACGGTCTGTGCGGGGGCGGATTCGTAGGTGCGGGGGTTGATGCTGCTCATGGGGCGACAGCTTAAAGCCATTCCGCGGCAGGTGCGATACGCCCCAACCTGTACGTGAACGTGCAGGTTTGGCTAAGATGGGCGCGTCATGACCGCCTTGCCTGCCGCCCCTTCACCGACTGCGTCTTTGCCCGCCACGGCGCTGACCGTGCGCGACGCCGCGGCCCGGCTCGACGTCACCCCGCGCACCCTCAAGTACTACGAGGAGCTCGGCATCGTGGTGCCTGTGCGCAGCGAGGGCGGCTACCGCCTGTACGAGCAGGCCGACCTCGACAGGCTGGCGCGCGTGCTGCGCATGCGCTCGCTGGGCTTCTCGCTGCCGGTCATCACCGCCATGCTGCAGCAGCCGGTGGAGGCGCCAACTGAAGGCGGCCGGCCGCGGCTGTCGAACGCTTCGCTCAAGGCGCTGCGCGAGACGCTCACCGAGCAGCTGGGCACGCTGGACACGCGCGTGGCCCAGGTCCGCCGCGAGCTCAAGGAGGCCGCTTTGCTGCAGGCGCAGCTGCGGCGCGACCTCGACTACGTGGAGCGCCGGCTGGCCGGCGAGCCGGTGGAGGAGGCACTGGAGCAGCGCCGCAAGGAGAGGCCGGCGCCATGAGCGCCGCACGGCCGCCCGAAGGCGCTCGCGCCGCAGTGCGCAGCACGGAGGCTTTCGAATGAGCGCCGCATGGCCGCCCGAAGGCGCTCGCGCCGCAGTGCGCAGCACGGAGGCTTTCGAATGAGCGCAGCACGGCCGCCCGAAGGCGCTCGCGCCGCAGTGCGCAGCACGGAGGCTTTGGAATGAGCGCTCCAGCCCCGGCCCTGGCCTGGCCCTCGCGCGGCACGGCCGCGCTGGCGCTGCTGCCCTGGGCCATCGGGCTGGTCACGGCCATCGACTACTTCGACAACGCGCTGTTCGCGTTCTTCGCCAGCTACATCGCCGGCGGCGTCAACGCCTCGCCCGACGAGCTGGTGTGGGCCTCGAGTGCCTACGCGCTGGGCGCGGTGCTCGGCATTCTTCACCAGCACGCATGGATCGAGCGGCTGGGCTACCGCCGCTACCTGGCCCTCTGCATGTTCGCCTTCGCCGCGGGCGGCGTGGGCGCGGCGCTGTGCGACAGTTCGATGCAGCTCACCGCCGCGCGCGCCGTGCAGGGTTACTTCGTGGGCCCGATGCTGGGCGCCTGCCGCATCCTGATCCAGATCGGCATTCCGCCCGCGCGCCGCGCCAAGGCGCTGAAGGCGTTCATGGTGCTCATCGTCTTCGGCGGCGCGCTGGCCCCCATCGCGGGTGCCTTCCTGGTGACCAATTTCGACTGGCGCTGGCTGTTCGCCAGCACCGCCCCGGTCGCTGTGGCCATCGGGCTGCTGGTGCTGTGGACGCTGCCCGACATCGGCGACGTGCCGGTGCACGAGCGCACCGAGCCGCACTACATCGCCTACGGGGTGTTCGCGCTCGCGCAGGCGGCGCTGCAGGTGGTGCTGACGCGCTCGCACTTCGAGCTGTTCACGGGCTCGCCGGCGCTCATCGGCCTGACCATCGCCGGCGTGGCGGGGCTGGCCTGGTTCGGCTGGCAGCAGTGGCGCCACCCGGCGCCGCTGGTGCGGCTGCATGCGTTTCGCAATGCGTCGTTTCGCGTCGGGCTGGCGCTGTACGTCGTCTATTACTACCTGTCGACCGGCTTCAGCTACCTGCTGCCGCGGTTGATGGAAGGGGGGCTCGGCTTCACCGTGGGAAACACGGGCTACTTCACGGGTGTGGTGTCGCTGGCGACCGGGCTGCTGGTGTTCGTCTACCTGCGCTATTCGGCGCGGCTGGCGCGCAAGAAGTGGCTCATCGTCACCGGCTTCGGCATCGCGGCGCTGGCCGCGTGGTGGCTGTCGCAGGTCACGCCGCAGGCCGGGCGCGAGGCCTTGCTGCCGGCGCTGCTGCTGCGCGGGCTGCTGATGCTGTTCGTGGTGCTGCCGGTGGCCAACCTCACCTTCAAGCCCTTCGCGGCGGAGGAGTTCGCGCACGGCTACCGGCTGAAGAACCTGGTGCGGCAGCTGGCGATTTCGTTCGCGACGTCTTCGGTCATCGCGCTGCAGCAGCACCGCCAGGCGCTGCACGAGGTGCGCCTGGGCGAGTCGGCCAACGCCGCCAACGCCAGCTTCATGCAGGCGCTGGACTCGTTGACGCACGGGTTTGTCGCCTTGGGCCACGCGGCGGGCGAGGCGCATGCCATGGCGCTGGGCACGCTGTACCGCACGCTGGAGCAGCAGGCCACCTTCATGGCCTCGCTCGACGGCTTCACCGCGATGGCGGTGATTGCGCTGGTGGCCGGGGTGTTCGCCGCGTGGCAGCGAACGATCGATTGAGCCTGGTTCGTCCGGCGCTTGCGCTCAGACGATCGCGAAGTGCTCCGTGCCCGCCGACAGGTCGCTGCTGCGCGCGCGCTGGCTGTTCAGCTTGATCTGCAGGCGCAGGTCGTTGGCCGAGTCGGCGTTGCGGATGGCGTCCTCGAAGGTGATCGAGTGGCTCTCGAAGAGGTCGAACAGCGCCTGGTCGAAGGTCTGCATGCCCAGGTTGCGGCTCTTCTTCATGATTTCCTTGATCTCGCCCACCTCGCCCTTGAAGATCAGGTCGGAAATCAGCGGCGTGTTCAGCAGCACCTCCACCGCGGCCACGCGGCCCAGGCCGTCTTCGGTGGGCACCAGCCGCTGCGACACCAGCGAACGCAGGTTCAGCGACAGGTCCATCAGCAGCTGCGCGCGGCGCTCTTCGGGAAAGAAATTGATGATGCGGTCCAGCGCCTGGTTGGCGCTGTTGGCGTGCAGCGTGGCCATGCACAGGTGGCCGGTTTCGGCGAAGGCCACGGCGTGCTCCATGGTCTCGCGGTCGCGAATTTCGCCCATCAGGATCACGTCGGGCGCTTGGCGCAGCGTGTTCTTCAGCGCCGCTTCCCAGCTGTCGGTGTCGATGCCCACCTCGCGCTGCGTGATCACGCAGTTCTTGTGCGGGTGCACGAACTCGACCGGGTCTTCCACCGTCACGATGTGGCCGAAGGAGTTTTCGTTGCGCCAGTCGATCATGGCGGCCAGGGTGGTCGACTTGCCCGAGCCCGTGGCGCCCACCATGATGGTGAGGCCGCGCTTGGTCATGGCCACGTCCTTCAGCACCTGCGGCATGCCCAGGCCGTCGATGGTCGGCAGCTTGGCGGGAATGGTCCGCAGCACCATGCCGACCTTGCCCTGCTGCACGAAGGCGTTCACGCGGAAGCGGCCGATGCCGGTGGGCGAGATCGCGAAGTTGCACTCCTTGGTGCGCTCGAACTCGGCCGTCTGGCGGTCGTTCATGATCGAGCGCGTGAGCGCCAGCGTGTGCTGCGCGCCCAGCGCCTGCTGCGACACCTTGGTGACCTTGCCGTCGACCTTGATGGCGGGCGGAAAGTCGGCGGTGATGAACAGGTCGCTGCCGTTGCGGCTCACCATGAGCTTGAGCAGGTCGTTGATGAACTGGCTGGCTTGATCGCGTTCCATGATGTCGGTGCTCCGGAGGGCTGGGGTCAGCCGGGGAAGTTTTCTGGGATCTTTGCCTTGCCGCGCGCTTCGGCAGCCGAGATGGTATTGCGGCGCACCAGTTCCGTCAGGTTCTGGTCGAGCGTCTGCATGCCCTGGCCCTGGCCGGTCTGGATGGTGGAGTACATCTGCGCCACCTTGGCCTCGCGGATCAGGTTGCGGATGGCCGGCGTGCCCAGCATGATCTCGTGCGCCGCCACGCGGCCCTGGCCGTCCTTGGTCTTGCACAGCGTCTGCGAGATCACGGCCTGCAACGACTCCGACAGCATCGCGCGGATCATTTCCTTTTCTTCGCCCGGGAACACGTCGATGATCCGGTCGATGGTCTTGGCGGCCGACGAGGTGTGCAGCGTGCCGAACACCAGGTGGCCCGTTTCGGCCGCGGTCATGGCCAGGCGAATGGTTTCGAGGTCGCGCAGCTCGCCCACAAGAATGGCGTCCGGGTCTTCGCGCAGGGCGGAGCGCAGCGCGTTGGAAAACGACAGCGTCATCGGCCCGACTTCGCGCTGGTTGATCAGGCACTTCTTCGACTCGTGCACGAACTCGATCGGGTCTTCGACCGTGAGGATGTGGCCGTATTCGTTTTCGTTGAGGTAGTTGACCATCGCGGCCAGCGTGGTCGACTTGCCCGAGCCCGTGGGCCCCGTCACCAGCACCAGGCCGCGCGGCTTGAGCGCGAGTTCGCCGAAAATCTTCGGCGCGTTCAGCTGCTCGAGCGTGAGGATCTTCGAGGGAATGGTCCGGAACACCGCGGCCGCGCCGCGCGCCTGGTTGAAGGCGTTGACGCGAAAGCGCGCCAGGCCGTCGATTTCGAACGAGAAGTCGACCTCCAGGAATTCTTCGTAGTGCTTGCGGTGGGTGTCGCTCATGATGTCGTACACCATGGCGTGCACGCCCTTGTGATCGAGCGCGTCGACGTTGATGCGGCGCACGTCGCCGTTCACGCGGATCATGGGCGGAAGACCGGCGGAAAGGTGCAGGTCGGAGGCTTTGTTCTTGACGCTGAACGCCAGCAATTGGGTGATGTCCACGGGGCTCCTCGGCTCGGGTGCGGTGACGTTTTGATACGATTTTGGACGATTATGACGATGATTGGCGACGACCTCCAGCAAGTAAACAACCGGATCGCGCAGGCATGTGTAACGGCCGGGCGCGGCCCGGGCGAGGTGCGACTGCTGGCGGTGTCCAAGACCTTCGGGCCCGACGCGGTTCGCGAGGCGCATGCGGCCGGCCAGCGGGCCTTCGGCGAGAACTATGTGCAGGAGGGGCTGGACAAGATCGAGGCGCTCGCGGACCTGCGCGCCAGCCTCGAATGGCACTGCATCGGCCCTCTGCAAAGCAACAAGACGCGGCCGGTGGCCGAGCAGTTCGACTGGGTCCACGGCATCGACCGGCTGAAGATCGCCGAGCGCCTGTCGGCCCAGCGGCCGGCCGGGTTGGCGCCGCTCAATGTGTGCCTGCAGGTCAACGTGGACGGCGGCGCGAACAAGTCGGGCGTGCCCCCGCAGGAGGCCGTGGCGCTGGCGCGCGCTGTGGCGGCTTTGCCACAGCTGCGGCTGCGCGGGCTCATGGCGATCCCGGAGCCGGCCGAGGGTTTCGAGGCGCAGCGAGATTTGTTCCTGCGCGCGCATGCGGTGTTCCAGGCGATTCGCGACGCCGGCATTGCGCAAGCCGAGCTCGACACGCTCTCCCTGGGCATGAGCGCCGACCTCGAGGCAGCGATTGCCGCGGGCAGCACGATGGTGCGGGTCGGCACTGCCATCTTCGGCGGACGAGCGCGAAAGCCTGCCTAGCTCATTCCCGGGTTTCGTCTTTCAGATGCCGAGCGGCAGCCGCGCGCTGCTCTTGACCTCTTCCATCACCGCGTAGGTCCGCGTCTCCCGCACGCCGGGCAGTTGCCACAGCACGGTGCCGGCGAACTCGCGGTAGGCGGCCATGTCGGCCATGCGGGTCTTCAGCAGGTAGTCGAAGCCGCCCGCGACCATGTGGCATTCCATGATTTCGTCGCGCACCTGCACGGCGGCCTTGAACTGGTCGAACACGTTGGCGGTGGTGCGGTCGAGCAGCACCTCGACGAACACCGTGAAGCCGCGGCTGAGCTTGTGCGGGTCGAGCCGCGCCTCGTAGCCCAGGATGAAACCGTCGCGCGTGAGCCGCTGCACCCGCGCCAGCACCGCCGTGGGCGACAGCGCCACCGCCTCCGCCAGCTTGAGATTGGTGATGCGGCCGTCTTCCTGAAGGATCTTCAGAAGCCGGAGATCGATGCGGTCCAGGTCGAGCATCGGAGGATTATCCGGCTGGCCCCTCGATCTGCGGCAGAAGATGCGGCCTAGCGAGCCCGGCTATAGGAGATAGAACCAAGGAAATGCCCTTGGCTTACCCTTTGGGCGTTTGTACTTGTTCGTGCGCTTTTCGGGGCGCCGCGCAGCGATCAGTTGCCAGCGGTCCGCCGGGTCGCTTGCGCCTCGGCCTGCGCTGCCGACTGCCCGTTCATGTATTTCGCCGCGGCCTCCCGGTAGCCGGGTTGCGTCACGTCGGCGCCCGCTTCGCCGTTCTGCCTGGCCGCAAGGCCCGATTGCAGCCAGAGGCGCGTGTCGGCCGCGACCGCGGCGCGCGTATGCGTCGACACCACCTCGGCCAGCTGCGAGATGCCGTCGGAGTAGCCCTGCGTGGGCGCGGATTTCATCCATAGCTGCGCGTCGGCTGCAACAGCGGCGCGCGTCGTCGACGAGGTCGTTGCCTGAGGCCGAGGGTCGCCCTCGGCGTAGTTGCCAGCGAAGCTCGGGGCCGAGAGCAGGCCGAGCATGGCGGCGACTGCGGCGGCGCCCATGACGCGGATGGTTTTCGGTTGCTGGGTCATTCGTGAACTCCTTGAGGTTGCTTGAGGGGTGAAGCCGACTCTAGGAAGCGCATCCGCCGGATCGATAACCCGTCGATGACGGTTTTGTCATGTGCGCGCACGCGGTTTCAAACGTCTCTTGCATAACCGCCAGCGCGGCGCGCATAAGCCATGGCGTCGCGCGCGGGACAGGTCTATCGTTGTGCCCATCCGTTCAACCTTGGGATCCCTCATGAGTGAAAAACTCTCCTTCGTCAGCCCCACCGCCAACAGCCCGTGGGGCACGTATCTGTCGCAGGTCGACCGCGTGGTGCCGTACCTCGGCCCGCTGGCCCGCTGGGTCGAAACGCTCAAGCGCCCCAAGCGCGCGCTGATCGTGGACGTGCCCATCGAGATGGACGACGGCACCATCGCCCACTTCGAGGGCTACCGCGTGCAGCACAACATGAGCCGCGGCCCGGGCAAGGGCGGCGTGCGTTTCCACCCCGACGTCACGCTGGAAGAAGTGATGGCCCTGTCGGCCTGGATGACCATCAAGACGGCGGCCGTGAACCTGCCGTACGGCGGTGCGAAGGGCGGCATCCGCGTCGACCCGAAGAAGCTGTCGCAGAACGAGCTCGAGAAGATCACGCGCCGCTACACCAGCGAGATCGGCATCATCATCGGCCCGCACACCGACATTCCCGCGCCCGACGTGAACACCAACGGCCAGATCATGGCGTGGATGATGGACACGTACTCGATGAACGTCGGCGGCACCGCCACCGGCGTGGTCACCGGCAAGCCGCTGCACCTGGGCGGCTCGCTCGGCCGCGTGAAGGCCACCGGCCGCGGCGTGTTCGTCACCGGGCGCGAAGCGGCCCGCCGCCTTGGCATGGACCTGCGCGGCGCGCGCATCGCGGTGCAGGGCTTCGGCAACGTGGGCTCGGTCGCGGCCGAGCTGTTCGCCGAGGCGGGCGCGAAGATCGTGGCGGTGCAGGACCACACCGGCACCATCGTGAACACCAACGGCCTCGACCTGGCCAAGCTGATTCCCGTGGCCAACAAGGACGGCGTGGTCGCCTTCAAGGCCGGCGGCGACATCGTGCCGAACGAAGACTTCTGGAACGTCGCCTGCGACATCCTGATCCCGGCCGCCCTCGAAGGGCAGATCACCGCCGAGCGCGCGCAGAAGACCACCGCCAAGCTGGTGCTCGAAGGCGCCAACGGCCCCACCGTGCCCACGGCCGACGACATCCTCGCCGAGCGCGGCGTGCTGGTGGTGCCCGACGTGATCTGCAACGCCGGCGGCGTGACGGTGAGCTACTTCGAATGGGTGCAGGACTTCTCGTCGTTCTTCTGGGACGAGGACGAGATCAACGTGCGCCTGGACCGCATCATGATGAACGCGCTCAACCAGATCTGGGACACGGCGGACAAGCACAAGATCACGCTGCGCACGGCCACCTACGCGGTGGCTTGCGAGCGCATCCTGATGGCGCGGCAAGAGCGCGGGCTGTATCCCTGATCGCGCCTTGATTGCGTGCTGATCACCCTGGTCGGCTGATCGATCGAACCGCGGGGAGCGGTACGCTTGGGGGATGAGCACCACGCCGCCCCCGAACGTTCCGTCTATTCCAGCCCTCCCCGCGGAAAGCCTCGCCCGCCTGCGCGCCCTGATGGCCGACGGGCAACGCAAGCTGCTCGGGCTGGTGGGTGCGCCCGGCGCGGGCAAGTCCACGCTCGCGGCGGCGCTGCTGCAGGCGGTGGGCGCCGAGCGCGCCCAGGTCGTTCCCATGGACGGCTTTCACCTGGCCAACGTCGAGCTGCAACGGCTCGGCCGCGCGGCCCGCAAGGGCGCCCCCGACACCTTCGACAGCGCCGGCTACGTGGCGCTGCTGCAGCGCCTGCGCGAGCAGCGCCCCGACGGCGACATCGTCTACGCCCCCGAATTCCGCCGCGAGATCGAGGAGCCCATTGCCGGCGCCATCGCCGTGCTGCCGACCACGCAACTGGTCATCACCGAAGGCAACTACCTGCTGCACGACGGCGGCCCCTGGGCCGGTGCGGCAGCCCTGCTGGACGAGGCCTGGTACGTGGACATCGACGACGCCCTGCGCGAAGCGCGCCTGGTGCGGCGCCACCAGCAGTTCGGCCGCAGCGCCGAAGCGGCGCGCGCCTGGGTCGACAGCACCGACGCGCCCAACGCGCGGCTGATCGCGGCCACGCGGGCGCGGGCGCACCACCTGCTGCCCTGGTCCTGAAATTCGGCAGCGCAGGGAACGCCTGCGCCCGCGCGCGCTCGAAGCTTGGCCGGCGCACCGCCGGTTAGCATTCGCCGCTTCATGCCGACCATGCCCCTCACTTCTCCTGCTTCTTCCGTTCGCGCTCCGGCGCTGCCCCTGGGCCTGTCCCTCGCCTTGCTGTCCGCGCTGCTGCTCGCGGGCTGCGGCAGCAGCGGGCGCCGCGTGACCTACGAGCCCGAGGAGTTCGGCTCCACCACCACGCACACCCGCAACTACGAGGCCACCGAGGCGCAGACCTGCGAGGCCGCGCGCCGCGCGCTGCTGAGCCAGGGCTACATGATCACCGCGGCCAATGCCGACCTCGTCACCGGGCGCAAGAGCTTCCAGCCCGCGGCCGAGGTGCATGTGGAGGTCGAGTTCCGCGTGGTCTGCGCGCTGGAAGGCGGCAGGGGCAGCAAGGCGGCGAACAAGGCGAGCAAGAGCACCGTCGCCTTCGCCACCGCGCTGCAGGACCGCTACGGCATCAAGAAGGTGAACAACTCGGCCAGCGTCGGCGTGGGCGCGATCGGCTCGCTGTCGCTGCCGTTCTCGGCCAGCGACGACGCGATGGTGAAGGTGGCCAGCGAGACGTTGACCGACGAGCGCTTCTACGACCGCTTCTTCGCGCTGCTCGACCGCTTCCTCGAAGGCCCCGAGAGCGAGGCCGAGGTGCCCGACGAGGCGCCGGCCGCCGCGTCGACGCCTGCGCCTTCGACGCCACCGGCAGCCGCCCCGGTCATGACCTTTCCCGTGAACTCGTCGCCCAACCGAGGCTGACGGCGGCGGGGCGAAAGCCTCAATTACCAAGACACGTCTTACAATCTGGGCGTGTCTTCTTCCACTTCTCCTTCTTCCCCTGCTCCTGCGGCCGCCACGCCGGCGTCGTGCGCCTCGCACCTTCGCACGTCAGTAGCGCAACTGGCGCGCGAGCTGCGCAGCGGCAGCGCCTCGCCCGATGGCCCGAGCGTCGCCAAGCTCAGCGTGCTGGGCCAGCTGCACCGGCACGGGCCGAGCACGCCGACCGCGCTGGCGGCGCTCGAAAGGGTCAAGCCGCAATCGCTGACCCGCCTGCTGGCCGAGCTGGACGCCGAAGGCTGGACCGCCCGCAGCCCGCACCCGAGCGACGGACGCCAGTGGCTGCTGTCGCTCACGCCCGAGGGCGTGCGGCGGTTGAAGGCGCTCATGCGCTCGCGCGAGGCGGCGCTGGCCGGGGTCATCGGCGCCACGCTCGACGCCGGCCAGCAGGCCCTGCTGCTGGAAGCCTGCCGCCTGATCGACGGCATTGCCGCCGCGCTGGCCCACGCGCCCGAACCATGAGCAGCGCGCCGGCCCTCCAGCTACTGAAAGGCTTGAAGGGCCTGGCAGGCCTGTGGCGCCACGGCCGCTGGCGACCGGGCGTGCAGCTGGCCGGCGCCGTGGCGCTCGCCTGGGGCGTGTCGGTCGCGTTGCGGCTGCCCGAGAGCTTCTGGTCGGTGATGAGCGTGCTGATCGTCATGCGCCCGAGCGCCGGCTCCACGCTCGATGCCGGCTGGGACCGCGTGCGCGGCACCGCTGCCGGCGCCCTGTGCGGCCTGGCCGGCGTCTACCTGCAGCACCACGGCGTGAACGCGCTCGCGGCCACGCTGTCCATCGTGGTGTTGCTGGCCTTTGCCAGCACGGCGGCGCCCGGGCTGCGCAGCGCGCCGGTGGCGGCGTTGATCATCCTGTCGGCCGGCGGCATTCCCGGGCATTCGGCGTTGCAGGTGGCGATGCTGCGCATGGCGCAGATCGGCATCGGCGTGGGGGTGGCGCTGGCGGTCGCCACCTTCATGTCGGAGTACCACGCGGGGGCGCGCTTCGACGAGGGCTGCGCCGCGCTGCTGCGGGGCATCGCGAAACGCATGGCCGCCACGCAGCGGCCCGCCGAAGCCGAGGTGGAGCGCGTCCATGCGGCCACGCGCGCATCGCTGGGCCGCCTGGCGCTGCTTGCGGGCAGCGCCGACCTGGAAGCCCGCTGGTGGCGCCGGGGCACGGCCGCGGAGGGCGCGCGCACCTACCGCAACAAGGCGCGGCTGGCGGCGCGCATCTTCCAGGACGCGGTCGTGCTGGACCGGGTGCTGCGCCGGCAGGAGGGCGTTGACTCTTTTCCGCTCGAGGCCGCTCGGGCCGCGGCTGCCGCGGTCGCCGGCATGGCCGACGCCCTGGCCGACACCCTGGCCGACGACTCGGCCGACGATCTGGCTGGCAAGGGCTCGCCCAACCTGGCCGACCTCGCGCGGATGGCCGAGGCCGGTTCGACGACACCGTCGCGTGCCTTGCTGGCGGCCCCGCTGTGCCTGCTGCTCGACGACCTGCGGCGGCTGCAGCGCTGCATCGCCGCGCCGACCGCTCAGACCACCCAGGCGCGTTGAAACAAGGTCAGCGCACCAGCGTCGACTTGCCGAACAGGCTCTCGATCAGCTCCACCGCCACCTCGGCCGTCTGGTTGCGCACGTCCAGCGCCGGGTTCAGCTCCACCACGTCGACCGAAGCCAGCCGCCCGGTGTCGGAGATCATTTCCATGCACAGCTGCATCTCGCGGTAGGTCGGCCCGCCGCGCACGCCGGTGCCCACGCCGGGCGCGATGCCGGGGTCCAGGCAGTCGAGGTCGAAACTCACGTGCAGGTGCGTGTCTTCGTCCACGTCCTGCAGCGCCTCGGTCATGGTGGTGCGCATGCCGTGCTCGTCGATGTGGCGCATGTCGAACACGTGCAGGCCCAGCGTGCGAATGGCTTCCTTCTCGTCGCTGTCCACGCTGCGGATGCCGATGAAGCGGATCGCATCGTGCTCCAGCGCCGCGCGCTCGCCGCTCCAGCCGGTGAGCACCGCGGGCCCGTGGCCCAGCAGGCACGACACCGGCATGCCGTGCAGGTTGCCGCTGGGGCTCGTGGTCTCGGTGTTGACGTCGGAGTGCGCGTCCAGCCACAGCACGCGCAGCTTCTTGCCGCGCTTGCGCGCATGCCACGCCACCGCGCTGATGGAGCCGACGGCCAGGCAGTGGTCGCCGCCCAGCATCACCGGCACGTGGCCGGCGCCGAGCGCGCCGTCGACCGAGGCGTACACCGAGCGGTTCCACGCGATCACCTCGTCCAGGTGGCGCAGTCCGTTGGCCGGCGCCGTCCAGGGCGTGGCCGGGCCGGCGAGGTTGCCGCGGTCGATCACCGCGTAGCCCTGGCCCGCCAGCGCCTCCGCCAGCCCGGCCACGCGCAGCGCGTCGGGCCCCATGCCGGCACCGCGCACGCTGGCGCCGATGTCGGTGGGCGCGCCGATGAGTTCGAGGGTGACTTTGGCGTTGCTCATTTCAGCTCCTCAGGTGGTGCCACAGGTAGGCATAGCCCAGCGCGTCCATGAAGGCGGACTCCTTGTTGTCCGTGGCCGCGCTGTGGCCGCCTTCGAGGTTCTCGTAGAAGCGGCTGTCATGGCCCAGCGCCAGCATCTTCGCGTGCATCTTGCGCGCATGCACCGGGCCCACGCGGTCGTCGCGGGTCGAGGTGGTGAACAGCGCCGGCGGGTAGGCCTGGCCGGCCCTGGCGTTCTCGTAGGGCGAGAAGGTCTTGATGAACGCCCACTCGTCGGGCTGCTCCGGGTCGCCGTACTCCGCGATCCACGAGGCCCCGGCCGACAGCTGCGTGTAGCGCCGCATGTCGAGCAGCGCCACCTCGCTCACGATGGCGCCGTACAGCTGCGGGTACAGCGTGAGCATGTTGCCCATCAGCAGGCCGCCGTTGCTGCCGCCCATGGCGCCCAGGTGCGCGGGCGAGGTGATCTTGCGCGCGATCAGGTCTTCGGACACGGCCGCGAAGTCCTCGCAGGTGCGCAGCCGGTTCTCCTGCAGCGCGGCCTGGTGCCAGCGCGGGCCGTACTCGCCGCCGCCGCGGATGTTGGCGATGACGTACACGCCCCCCTGTTCGAGCCACGCGCGGCCGATGCTGCCGCTGTAGCTGGGCTGCAGCGAAATCTCGAAGCCGCCGTAGGCGTACTGCAGCACGTGGTGGTTGCCGTCGGCCTTCAGGTTCTTGGGCGCAATCTCGAAGTAGGGCACGCGCGTGCCGTCCTTCGAACGCACGAAGTGCTGGCTCACGCTGAAACCCGAGGCGTCGAAGAAGGCGGGGCTGTTCTTCAGCACCTGGGGCTCGCTCTTTTCAGAGGTGCCTGTGGCGCCGAGGGTGCCGATATAGAGCGTGGTCGGCTGCAGGAAGCCGCTCACGGTCAGAAAGTAGTCGTCGTTCTCGTCCTCGTCGATGCCGCCCGCCGCAATGGTCGAGAGCGCCGGCGCGCCGCCCAGGCTCTCGCGCTTCCATGCGCCCTTGCCGTCGGCCGGCGGCGTGAGCACCTCGAGCCGGTTCACCACGTCGTGCATGGTGTTGACGATCAGGTGGTTGCGCGTCCACGAGTGGCTGTCGAGCGCGGTGGTGTCGTCGGGTTCGAACAGCACCGTGAGCTCGCGCCCGCCCGCCATGTAGTCGTCGAACTTCGTGGCCAGCAGCGAGCCCGACTTGTAGGTGGCGCCGCCCACGGTCCAGTCGGTGCGCGGCTCGATCAGCATCCACTCGCGCGTGATCTCGGCCAGCGCGTCGTCGGGCACGTCGATCTTGGCGAGCGAGCCGTCGGCCTTGCGCAGCCAGGTCTCGCTGTCGTAGAAGTCGATCTGGCGCGAGACGTAGTCGCGCTCGAAGCCGGGCGTGTTGTCGCGGTAGGCGCCGACGGACATGTCCTCGTGCAGGCCTTCGTACACCGTCACCGCGCTTTCCAGCGGCGTGCCGCGGCGCCATTCCTTCACGATGCGCGGGTAGCTGGAGCTGGTCATGGAGCCGGGGCCGAAGTCGGTGGCCACGTACAGGTGGTCGATGTCCTTCCAGCCGACGTGGTTCTTGGCCTCGGGCAGCGTGAAGCCGCCTTCGACGAAGCGACTGGTCTCCAGGTCGAACTCGCGCACCACGTCGGCGTCGGCGCCGCCGCGCGACAGCGAGATCAGGCAGCGCTTGTACTCGGGGTCGAGGCAGTCGGCGCCGTGCCACACCCAGTTCTCGCCGTCGGCCGCGGCCAGCGCGTCGAGGTCGAGCACGCTTTCCCAGGCGGGCTGCGGCTTGCGGTACTCGTCGAGCGTGGTGCGCCGCCACAGGCCCTTGGGGTGCGCCTTGTCGCGCCAGAAGTTGTAGAAGCGCTTGCCGATCTTGCGCACCATCGGAATGCGCTCCTCGGAGTCGAGCACCTCGAGGATGCCCTGCTGGAGCGCCTCGAACGCGGGCGACTTCGCATAGGCCTGCACCGTGAGCGCGTTCTGCGCGCGGGCCCAGTCGAGCTGTTTCTCGCCGTCGATGTCCTCGAGCCAGAGGTGGTCGTCTTGCGCAGCTTGCACTGCTTGCGGGGGGAGGCTGGATGTCATGGCCCCAGTGTACGGAGCCCGTGTGAAACAAGGGCTTTCGCACAAGGGACGGGCCGTTGCCGCCAGCGGCCGTCGCGGTGCCGCTCGGGAACTTCGGGCAAACCCGTGTCCCGCCGGCGCCTCGCCCCCGGTGGAAACACTGAAGAACGCGGGGCCCACAAACGCGATGCCCGCGCTATCCTGCCGAACGGCGCATGCCCCACCTAGGAGACACAACACATGAAACACCTGAGCGGTCTTGATGCCACCTTCCTGCACATGGAAACGCCGGAAATGCCGATGCACGTGGGCTCGCTCAATGTGCTCGACCTGCCCAAGGGCTACAAGGGCGACTTCTACGAAGACGCCAAGAACTTCATGGCCAGCCGGATCCACCTGGCCGACGTGTTCACGCGCAAGCTCGCGCTGATGCCCTTCGACATGTCCAACCCCGTGTGGGTGGACGACGAGGACATCGACATCGACTACCACGTGCGCCACATCACGCTGCCCAAGCCCGGCACCAACCGGCAGTTGCAGCAGTACGTGGCGCGGCTGCACTCCACGCTCATCGACCGCAGCCGCCCCATGTGGGAGTTCTTCATCATCGACGGGCTCAAGAGCGGCCAGGTGGCGCTGTACACCAAGGTGCACCACGCGGGCATCGACGGGCAGGCCGGCGTGGAAGTGGGCAAGGCCATCTTCGACCTCGAGGCCACCGGCCGCGTGGTGAAGCCGCCGCGCTCGCGCCCGCGCGGCAGCGGCTACCAGCTGGGCATGGCCGAGCTGGCCACGGCGGCGCTGCGCAACACCGCGCAGCAATACGTCAAGCTCTTCAAGATGGCCCCCGCCATCGCGCGCGCCATCGGCGGGCTGGCCAAGCCCGACGAGAAGGCGGCCGAGAAAGACGCCGCCGCCGCGCCCAAGAAGTTCAACCTGTTCGCGCCGCGCACCTCGCTGAACGTGTCGATCACCAACCAGCGCACCTTCGCCGGGCGCACCATTTCGCTGGCCGAGACCAAGTACATCGCCAAGCACTTCGGCGTGTCGCTGAACGACGTGGTCATGGCCACGGTGTCGGGCGCGCTGCGCCACTACCTGGCCGACAACAACGAGCTGCCCGCCAAGCCGCTGGTGGCCGGCGTCCCGGTGAGCCTGCGCGAGGCCGGCGACCAGACGGCCAACAACCAGGCCAGCATGATCCTGGTGAGCCTGGCCACCGACATCACCGACCCGGTGCAGCGGCTGAAGGCCATCAACGCGTCGTCGAACTCGTCGAAGTCGACCATGAACCGCTTCAAGGCGGTGATCCTGGACGACTTTCCGACCTTCGCCGCGCCGTGGCTGGTGTCGGGCATCGCGTCGATGGTGGGGCGCTCGGGCATCGTCAACCTGCTGCCGCCGGCGGCCAACGTGGCCATCTCGAACGTGGCGGGCGCGCCGTTTCCGATGTACTTCGCCGGCGCGCTGGTGACCTGCTACTACCCGGTGTCGATCGCCAGCCACGGCACGGCGCTGAACGTGACGGTGCAGAGCTACAACGGCCGCATGGACTACGGCCTGATCGCCTGCCGCCGCGCCGTGCCCGACATCACCGAGATCGGCGACTACATGCTGGCCGAGCACAAGCTGCTGATGGAGCTCACGCAGAAGCACCCGGCCGCCGCCGGTGCCGCGCCCGCGCCGGTGCCGCCGAAGACGGTGGAGGAGCCGTCGGACGACGAGGCGCCCGCGCCGGTCGCCGCCCGGAAGGCACCGGCCGCGCGCAAGAAGGCGCCGGTGAAGGTCGCTGCGAAGAAGGCGCCTGTGAAAGCTGCCGCTGCGAAGGCTCCGGTAAAAGCCCCGGTAAAAGCCCCGGCAAATGCCCCGGTAAAAACGCCTGTGAAAGCTGCCGCCAAGAAGGCAGCCCCCAAGCCACCGGCCCGCAAGACCGCGCCCACCGCCCCAGCGGCCCCCGCCAAACGCGCCCGTTCCCCCCGCGCCGCGGCGGCATGACCGGCGCGCGGGCCCGGCCTGCAGAAAATTGGGGCAGTTGGACTAGTTTTCCGACCGTTCTAGTTTTCCAGGCCTAGGCCCCCGGGAAGAAGATAGGCCCATCGCGACAGAACATCCCCGTTTCCTCGCGAGCCCATCAACTTCAAAGGAAATCACCATGTCCACGCAAACCACCATCGCTTCCGCAGCCGTCCACGTCGTCGGCCAGTACAACGACGCGGGCAAGACCCTGGTCGGCGCCTACCGCACCGGCGTGCATCGCCTGCTGGGCGGCGCCGCCACGCGCTACAGCAACTTCCTGGGCAGCCGCCAGATTCCGCTGGTGAGCGAGCAGGTCAAGGCCAACCTGATCGGCGCGCAGGAAAAGATCAACGGCTTCCTGGCCAACCGCCTGGACATCGACACCGGCCGCATCGTGTCCGTGATGGACCGCGTGGCCGCCGGCACCACCACCGGCATCGAGACCGTCGCCGGCCGCGTGGCGCGCGTCGAGTCGCCCGTCGCCACCTCGGTGATCAACGCCCTGGGCGCGCTGAACCAGCCGATCGCCACCGTGTCGGTGCAAATCGCCGACCGCATCGCCGCCGGCACCAAGCAGATCGAAGCCCGCGTGAGCGGCGCCGAAGAAGCCAAGCCGGTTCGCACGGTGAAGGCCAAGGCCGCCGTCGCCAAGAAGCCGGTTCGCCGCGCTGCCGCCCGCAAGGCGGCCTGACCCCGAGGGCGCCTGGCGCCCTTTTTCTTTTGTCCGGTACCTGGAGCACTGCATGGCGACCCGCGCTGACGAAACTGCAAAGTCGAAGAAGACGGAGAGGGCGGCGCCCGCGAAGAAGGTGCCGGCACGCAAGGCACCAGCTGCCCGCAAGGCCGCATCCCGCAAGGCCGCGCCCCGCAAGGCCACGCAGGTTGCCGGCAAGACCCAGGCCGCGGCCCCCGGCAAGGCCGAAGGCCTGCTGCGCGCCGGCCTGAAGGCGCTGGACACCGTGCGCAACGACGTCGCCAAGCGCCAGGCCAACGTGATCGAAGGCCTGCTCGGCATCCGCCAGGGCAAGGTCCCCAGCCTCGACAGCTTCGGCATCCGCAAGTTCGAGGACGTGTTCGACCAGCGCGTGGCCACCGCGCTGGAGCGCCTGGGCCTGCCGAACGCGCAAGAGGTGCAGGCCCTGCGCGACGAGGTGGCGCAACTGCGCGAACGCGTGGCGCAGCTTGAAGGTTCCGCGGGTTCTGCCGCCGCTGCCGCTGCCGCTGCCGCTGCCGCAAGCCCGCGCGCAGCCGCCCCCCGCGGCCGCGCCAGACGCTGAGCCACCCACCGCCGTTGTGGCCAGTTCCAACACCACGCGCGACCGCATCCTGCAGGCCAGCCTCGCGCTGTTCAATGCGCAGGGCCTCGCGGCCGTGTCCACGCACAAGATCGCGGCCGAGCTCGGCATCAGCCCGGGCAACCTGCACTACCACTTCAAGGCCAAGCAGCTCATCGTCGAATGGCTGTTCCGCCGCTTCGAGCAGCGGCTGGAGGCGCTGAACGGCTCGTCGGCCGCCATCGCGGCCATCGACGACCTGTGGCTGGCGCTGCACCTGCGCTTCGAGGCCATCGACGAATACCGCTTCATCTACCGCGACATGGCCTTCCTGGCCAGCGAGTACCCCGCGCTGGGCCAGCGCGCGCAGGCCCTCACCGCACAGAACCTGCTGGCCGCGCAGGCGCTGTGCGAAGGCCTGGTGGCCTCGGGCGTGATCGAGACCAGCGCCGAGCAGGCGCGCATCCTGGCGTTGCAGATGGTGTTCACCACCACCTGCTGGCTGTCGTTCGAGCGGCTGGTGCCGGGGCGCGACGCCCTCGCGCAGGCCGACCCGGGGCTGGCGGCGTTCTATACGCTCACGCTCGTCTCGCCGTATGTTTCCAGCGAATCGAGGGCTTACCTCGATTACCTGAGGGGCAAATACCTCGGATAAATGACGTTGTTGTCCGACGGGGCATTGGCTGCCAGAGCCCCAGCTTTGCGAACAAGACGATAAAAGTCCATCAAGAGCCACAACGCGCTACAACAGGCCATCGCGCCGAAGGAGCCACTGATCATGACCACCGCCACCCATGCCAAGGAACCCATCGCGCCGCCGTCGCGCCTGCTGCTGCTGGCCGAGGCGCGCGCGCTGTGGGAAACCGGCGCCGGCATCGCCATGTGGCCGCTGCTGCAGCTCACGCCGCGCGGCGACGGGCACCCGGTGATCGTGCTGCCCGGCCTGGTGGCGGGCGACGGCTCCACGCTGCTGCTGCGCCGCTACCTGTGCAGCCGCGGCTACGACGCGCACGGCTGGGGCCAGGGCCGCAACCTCGGCCCGCGCGAAGGCGTGGAGCACGGCATGGTCGAGCTGCTGAAGGCCCTGCACGAGAAGAACGGCGAGAAGGTCAGCGTCATCGGCTGGAGCCTGGGCGGCGTTTACGCGCGGCTGCTGGCGTCGTCGTACTCGCACATGATCCGCAACGTGATCACGCTGGGCAGCCCGTTTTCCGGCAGCCCGCGCGCCACCAACGCATGGCGCGTGTACGAGGGCGTGAGCGGCCAGAGCTCGCACGACCCGCGCCGCATGAAGTTCGTGCAGCCCACGCCGCCCGTGCCCACCACCTCCATCTTCAGCCGCACCGACGGCGTGGTCGCCTGGCGCTGCAGCATAGAAAAGACCGGCCCGCAGTCGGAGAACATCGAAGTGCTGGCCAGCCACCTGGGCCTGGGCGCGCACCCCGCCGTGCTCTACGCCGTGGCCGACCGGCTGGCGCAAGCCGAAGGCCAGTGGAAGCCCTTCAATCGCGGGCTGCTCGGGCCGCTGGTGTACCCGGACCCCGACCGCGCCGACTGACCAAAACACAACGCGACGCAACGCAGCGCAGCTGTCGCGCCCCCTTCCAGAAATACCGCGGAACCGGCTTCGCCGGTCCGCAGGTATTGCCCCCGGTAGGGAGAAGGAGGCCACACGAAGTGGGCAAGCCTGGGGGCGAGCCTAGGCCCCTGCCCACACGTCCAGCACGTAGCGCTGGTCGGCAATCATCTTGTCCATCCACGCGGCGCTGTCGTGTCCATGCTCGCGCGCCAGGTCGCTCAACGTGCGGCGCACGTCGGGCTCCATGCGCGAGCCGTCGCCGCACACGTACACCACGGCGCCGGCCTCCAGCAGCTTCCACACGTCGGCCGCCTGTTCGCGGATCAGGTCCTGCACGTACACCTTGCGGTCCCCCGCGCGCGAGAACGCGGTGTGCAGCTTCATCACGCCGCGGTGCGCCCAGGCGTTGAGTTCGTCGGCGTAGATGAAGTCCTGCTCCGGATGCCTGCAGCCGAAGAACAGCAGCGCCTCGCCGATCGAATTCCCCGCCTTGACCTGCGCCGCGCGCTCCTGCAGGAAGCCGCGGAATGGCGCCAGTCCCGTGCCCGGGCCGACCATGATGAGCGGGCGGCTCGCGTCGTCCGGCAGGCGAAAGCCTTCGGCCGTGGTCTCGCGCACCACGCCGTGCACCGTGTCGCCCGCTTCCGCGCGCGCCAGGAAGTTGGAGCACACGCCCTCGAAGGTGCCGGTGCCCGACCTGGCAGGGCCGCTCACCACGCCCACCGTCACGCTGCACCGGCCCGGCGTCATCGTCGGCGACGACGAAATCGAGTAGTAGCGCGGCGACAGCGGCGACAGCATTTCCAGGAACACCGCGAACGGCACCTGGCAGGCGCGGTGCTCGCCGAGCAGGTCGAGCAGCGACTTGCGCTTGTGCAGCACCTCGGCCTTGTAGGCGGCTTGCGAGGCCTCGTCGCTGCCCGACAGCGCCAGCAGCTTCGGCTTGGTGAACGGGCATTCCGTGTACGCCGCGAGTGTGGCGATCTGCCTGCGCGTGGCCACGTCCTGCAGCTCGACGTAGTCGCCCAGCAGCCGGTCGACCGCAATCACCTGCTCCACCGGCAGTGCCGCCTTGCGGCCCGCGCCCGCGTGCAGGCGCACATGGGCCGTGCGGTCGAAGCCGAAGCGCGCCATGGCGCGCTCCACCTGCGCCGGGCTGTTGCGCGGCACCACGCTCAGGTGGTCGCCGGCGCGGTACACCAGGCCTTCGGGCAGCATCAGCTCCACGTGGCGCGTGGAGCGGCCGGCCTCTTCGCTGCCGCCCGCGCTTTGCAGCTCGCGGTTCTCGATGACGCGCAACGCGACCGCGCCCAGCGCATCGACGATCGCGTTCTTCTGCGGCGGCGGCAGCTCCTCGAGCGTGTACAGCGGCTCGCTCTGCGCGGGCGTGTCGGCGCCGGTCTTGATGTCGAAGGCCTTCACCAGCTCGGGCCACAGCGCGTCGCTCCAGTCCTGGAAGGCGCCGTCCATGTCCTCGCGCGCATCGCCTTCGCCGCGCGGGTGCACGCGCGTGGCGCCCAGCGCCTGCAGCCGCTCGTCGATGCGGCGCGGCACCGCCTGGTAGGTGGCGGCCCAGTCGGTGTTGCCGCAGCCGAACACGCTGAAGCGCACGCCGTTGAGCGCGTCGTCGGCCTTGTCGAGCCAGCGGTGGAACTCGGCCGCGTTGTCGGGCGCCACGCCGTTGTACGAGGCGCACACGATGGCCACCGCACCGTTGGCCGGCAGGCGCTCGGCGTAGTCGTCGAGCGAAGCCAGCTGCGTGGAAAAGCCGCGCGCCTCGCCGGCCTCGGCCAGCTGGCGCGCCAGGTCTTCGGCCGTGCCCAGGTTGGAGCCCTGCAGCACCAGCAGCGAGGTGCCGTGGCGCGCGGGCTGCGGTTTGCGTGCCGGGCCCGTGGCGGGTTGCGCGGGCTGCGCGGCCTGGACGGGCGCGGCGGCCGCGTCGGTCATGTTGCCGCGCGGGCGCGTGGCCGGGTCGCGCAGCAGCGCCTTGATCTTCAGGCCCTCGGGCTTGATGGTCAGCGCCTCCTTGATCTTCAGCTGGTAGCCCGTGTGGTCCACCAGGTTGAAGCGCTGCAGGATCATGCCGAGCGTGAGCACGGCCTCCTGCAGCGCAAACTGCCGCCCGATGCAGGCGCGCTGTCCGTTGCCGAAGGGCTTGAAGGCGTTCACCGGCCGCTCGCGTTCGGCCTCGCGGGTGAAGTTGTCGGGGTTGAACTGGTCGGCGTCCTCGCCCCAGATGCCCTTGTCACGGTGCAGCGCCAGCGCATGCATGATGACCATGTTGTTCTTCTTGATCGTGTACTGCCCGCCGATCGTCGTGTCTTCCTTCGCGCGCATCGAGATGGCCGGCGCGGTGGGGAACATGCGCAGCGACTCCTTCAGCACCTGCATCACGTACTGCAGCCGGTTGACCTGCGCGTAGGTGGGCTTTTGCGTGGTGTCGGGGCCGAACACGTTATCGACCTCGGCCTGCGCCTTGGCCAGTGCCTCGGGGTTGTTCAGCAGGAAGTAGATGGCGAAGGAGAGCAGGCCGCTGGTGGTCTCGTGCCCCGCGATGAGAAATTCGATGCACTCGTCGCGGATCATCTTGTCGGTGAGCTGCTCGCCGCTTTTCTTGTCCACCCCCGCAATCATGTAGCTCAGCAGGTCGGGCTTGGTGGCGATGTCGGCGCCGCTCGCGCGCCGCTCCTCGATGATGTCTTCCACCATCTTGTGCATGTAGCGGATGTCCTTGCGCTGCTGCGCAAGTTCCTTCTTCAGCATGAGCTCTTCGAGCGGCAGGCCGCGGCGGTTCTGCACCGTTTCCAGCGTGCGCACCATCGCGTCGACGAAGGGGTGGAAGCCTTCGCGGTAGAACGAATTGAAGCGATAGCCGAAGCCGCACAGGCCGATGGTGTCCAGCGTGAGCGCGGTCATGTCGCGCACCACGTCCACCTCTTCGTCGAAGTTCAGCCGCTCCCACTTGGTGACCAGCTGGCCCGCGATGTCCAGCATCATCGGGTGGTAGGCCTGCATGGCGCGCTGGCTGAAGTTGGCCAGCAAGATGTTGTGCGGCTTCGACCAGGTTTCCTCGTGCGTGTCGGAAGTGAACAGGCCGTGCGACGCCGCACGCAACCGGCGCAGCGCCCCGCGCGTGCTCTTGTCGAAGCGCTTCTCCTCGCACAGTTCGTCCACCAGCGCGGGGGAGGACACCACGATCACCGGCATGCCCGGCATGTCGAGCCAGTAGATGCCGCCCAAGTCCTTCGCGATCTTCCACATGTCGAGCACGGGAGAGTCGGAGCCGATCGACAGCAGGTTGCCGACGAAGGGCTTCTTCGCCGGATGCGGGATCGGGTGGAGCGAGTTTTTGCCTGCCATGGTCTGTTGTGCCTTTGGAGTGGACCCGCTTCGGATGTCCGGGGTGTAACAACCGGAGTATCCCGACGACACGGGCCGGGGGCAGGGCGGGGATTCCCTAGGGCGGGCTTGGCTGGGACAGGGTTTCGAAGAGCTCGGAGCGTGTGTTCAGGAGGCTTGTTCAGGGCGCGATCACGCCGACGCGGTACCCCTTTGCTCGAATGTCCCCCGGCCTTCGGCCTCCTCCTTTTACCGGGACTTCTCCAATCCGCAAGCGGCGGTGCGAGTTTGGTTTTTCAATAGGCGGTATTGGCTGCGTCAAGGTGA
>NZ_JASZYK010000018.1 GCF_030317035.1 Variovorax sp. J22G73 | reverse complement strand
GACGTTGTAGTCGACATAGCTCTTGTAGCCCAGGCTGCGGATGTCGCTGGACATGTTGGTGTAGCCCACGGCGGCCTTCAGCGTGACCTTGGGCACGATTTCCTTGCTGTAGGCCAGGTTCAGGTAGCCGGTGTTGGTGCCCTTCAGGCCCGAGCCGGCCTTGTTGCCGGCGTAGCCGAAGTAGTCCTTGGACACGGTGTGCGAGTACTTCAGCGTGAACGAGCCGATGACCTCGCTGGTGTACCCCGCGCTGCCGTACAGCTCCGTGGTGTTGCCGGACGAATTGCCGGGGTAGAGGTAGGTGAGGGCGCCCACGTCCATGTCGAAGGGACCGGCCTTGAACTTGTAGCCGCCGTAGATGTCGCTTTCGATGGTGTTGCCCTTGAGCCAGTTGACGCTCGAATTCCAGTTGCCCACATAGAAGCCGCTGTCGCCGAAGGCGTAGTCCAGGCCGCCCTGGATGGCGGGCTTGAAGCCCTTGGTCTTGGCGTAGTCGTTCTTGCCGAGCATGTCCTGGTCCTGCCCGCGGAATTTGTAGTCGGTGGTGAGGGCCACGTTGCTGGCGAGCTGCGCGCTGGCGAGCAGGGGCAGGGCGACGAGGGTGGGGAGAACGAGCACCGGGAAAGCGATGCGAAGAAGGTTGTTCATGAGTGGAAAACTTGATGAATGTCGGTGAGCCGGCAGCGTAGAAGGCCGGGTCTAAAAGCCGTGTAAAAAATGCGCGTGCGGGCGCAAAATTTCTGAGTGCCGGTGTTCCGGCAAGCACCCGCCAGCAAGGTCGTCGCAATGCACCTAGGCGGGTGGCGCGATGGGGGAGGGCATGGTGTCGAACTTTGGATACTGTCCCGTCGGATGCACGTCGAAATAGCAATCGA
Organism: Variovorax sp. J22G73; assembly: GCF_030317035.1. GTDB lineage: Bacteria > Pseudomonadota > Gammaproteobacteria > Burkholderiales > Burkholderiaceae_C > Variovorax. Next base: position 129,069 of record NZ_JASZYK010000018.1, on the reverse strand, counting down.
AGAGAAAACTGTTCGACCCTGGCGGGTTCGCGACTTGCGTTTGAGGGACGTGCCGACTGCCAGCCCTGATCGACAGGTAGTTGGTGGTCGACGGGGTCGAAAACACGACGACCTCGCAGGCGCCCCCTTTCATGCCATCGTTTCGAACCAGGTACTGGAGCGTCGGTATGTACTTTTGCGAACGCGCGTCGATCGGCATGCCGCATGCGATCAGGAAGTCGACGACGTACCTGGCCTCATCGAGCTGCGAGGTCCGAAGGGTCTCATAGCTCTCGTATGCCATCTTGTAGTCGGAGACAAACGTCGATGCCGAATGCCACGCCACCGAACGGATTGTTGTCGAGGCGGGGGCGCTGCTCACCTTCTGAATAGGAGCGCGCAGAACCGGTCGACTTCTTCCTGACAAGAACAGCCATTGTCTGATTCAACGTCGCCACCCAATACTGGACCGAGTCGATCGTCGTGGACTGGGTTAGCGGAAAGTCGATGCTCGACACATTGCGTTTGGGCCACATTCCCATGGGTCGAACATTGTTGGCCCCCACCGGGCTGAAGTTGTCGATCAGGTGAACATAGTTTTCAGCCCTGTAGAACGGCAATTCCGGGGGGAGAATTATTGGCCATATCGCCGGCAACGGGTCTGGAACGGATCCATCCTGTTCCTTCTTCAGGATCTGCGCACTTCCTGGAAGCAAGGTCAGCTTTCCGTATCTTTCCTGCGGAAACAGGTCGATCAGCGTGCGCACATGCCTCTGCACCTCGGTGATGCAGGTCTCGGAAAAGATCCGGATGTCTTCCTGGTTCTCGATCGCGTCCCAATTGACGTTCCAGAAAAATTCCGGGGCCACGAAGTAACAGATGTCGGTCGGTGCGCTCTGCTTCGGGAGGCCTTCTGCCAGTGCGTCGCGCAGCAACTCGAACTTCGATTGCAATGCACGCTGGGTGTAGGTCTTCATGTCTTCGGTCGCCAGGCGTTGATGGGCGGGCGGACGGAAAGTGGGTGTCTGCAAGTTCAGAACGCGCGCGTGTGTGATGCCCTTGCCCGACGAACCGTCCGCTGGCGCTGGCGCTGCAACGGGGGCCGGTGCGAGTGCAGGTGCGGGTGCGGAGGCAGATGCCGTGGGCGCGGGCGGGGGCATGAGCGGCTCGCTGCTGCCTCCGCCACCACATGCGCTCAGCAGCGCGGACGATCCGAGCGGCATCGCCAACCCGGCGCCCAGGATGGCGCGCCTGCGCGTTCCTTGAGAGAACCTCTTCTCCGAGTCAGACTTGTCTTGATGAGCCATGGCGGCAACTCCCTGGTATTTGTTATTGCGCGAAATGCGCGAAATGCGCGAAATGCGCGAAAGGACGCGAAAAGCTCGTGCAACGTCCGTGCCGAACGGGCGCGGTCTCGTTGCCTTCGAACGGGTTGAAAACTAGGCAGAAGGCGGCGTGAGGGCAGAGGGCATCGACTCGATCATTTCCGGGTACTGCCCTGCCGGATGCACGTTGAAATAGGAGTCGAAGAGAACGCTGCTCGGCCTTCGCAGAGTCGCTACGCGGGTTTGCCGAATGCGCAACTTTTGGGATCGCGTTGGAATTCCGTTGACGATCTTCGGTGCCGCGAGCAAGAGGATTTCGCAGATGAGAGCAGCCGAGCCGTCGTTTCGAACCACGTACTGGACCGTGGGCGCGAACCCGTGCGTGCTCACATCGAAAGTGGCTGATGTTCCCCGTGAGATCAGGAAGTTGATGACGTAGTCGGGCTCCTTGATCTGCGATGCCCGAAGGTAGTCGGTGCTGCTGTACGCCGTGTCGTAGTCGCCGCCGATATCGATGCCGAAAGCCACGCCGTCCTCCGGCTCGTTGTCGAACCCCTGGTGCTGCGTTCCGTGTGCATCGGAGCGTCCTGTTGCCGCGGACTTTTTCCTGACGACGATGCCGAGCACGCTGTTCAGTCGCGTGAACCAGCTGTCCACGACGTCGGCCGATGCGTCGCTCACGCTTGGAAAGTCCCTTCTCGAGATGCTTTGCTTGGGCCACGTTGCAAGCGGCCTGGCCGCACCGGCGTCTGCTTTGCTGAAGTTGTCGATCACCAGGACGTAGTTCGTTGCTTCGTAGATCGGGAAATCCGAAAATTTCCTGCCGTTCCTGAGCCACGTGGAAACTGGCGTCGACATCGGGTCCGGCACCGTGCCCGCTTGCTGTCTTTTCAGCACCTGCAGGGTTCCGGGAAGCAAGGTCAGTTTTCCGTGCAGTTCCTGCGGAAAGAGGTCGATCAATGCGCGCACATGCCTCTGGACTTCGACCATGCAGGTCTCGGAAAAGATGCGGATGTCGTCCTGGTTCCTCATTGCATCCCAGTTCACGTTCCAGAAAAGTTCCGGCGCTACGAAGTAGCAAAGATCGGCGGGCGAGCTCTGCTTGGGAAGCCCTTCGGTCAACGCATCCCGGAGAATTTCGAACTTTGCCTGCAAGGCGCGCTGCGCATAGGTCTGGATGTCTTCAGTTGCCAATCGCTGGTTGCTGGGAGGGCTGGAGGTCGATGTCTCAAGATTCAACACGCGCACGCGCTTCAGATTCGGCTGGACTTCCTGCTCCTCCGCTTCAGCGGGATAGGGTGGCGACGACTCGACGGGTTCTGTTTGCGTTGCAACGGGCGTGCTTGCAGGGGACGGGTCTGCGGCCGCCGCCATGGCGGCGATGGGCGTGAACGGATCGTTGCCTCCGCCACCACATGCCGCCAACCAGGCGGTCGAGCCGAGTGGAACCGCAAGGCCAGCCCTCAGAACCGAACGACGATTCGTTCCCTGAACAAGCCGTTTCTCCGAATCGGACTTCTCTTGTTGAGCCATGTAGGCAACTCCCTGTTTGTTGTTTGCGCGACGGCGCGAAAAACTTCCGCAACATCCGTGCCAAATTTGGCAGTGCACCAACAGAAATGCACCCGCACCAACAGGGAGTGTGTTAGCAAGAATTCAAACTTTGTGAGCTTCGTTAAGTACTGCTCTTTGTTTGACAGGAATCGTCATGGCGATCACTCCCGCCACGATGCAGGCGAGGCCCATCCATGCCGTGGCGACCAGCGTCTCGCCCAGAAACACCACGCCGATTCCCACCCCGATCGGCACGCGCAGATACGCCTGCGCCGCGGTCGACATCGGCCCCAGCGTCTTGATGAGCCTGAAGTAGAGGGTGAAGGCCAGCGCGGTCGACAGCACCGCCAGTGCCAGCACGGCCCCCATCGATCCGGGCGACGGCGACAGCGTCCAGGGCCTGTCGATCAGCAGGCTCGCGGGCAGCAGCATGGCCGCGCCGCTCAGCAGCGAGCCGGCGGCCGGCACCATCGGGTCCAGGCCCTTGAACACGCGCCCGAACATCGCGGCGCAGCCGTAGCAAACGGCGGCCACCACCAGCCCCAGCTGCGCAAGAAGCGAATGCCCGAGCCCGTTCAATGCCTCGAACCCGACGATCAGGCAGATGCCGGCCAGCCCCGCGCCCACGCCGAACAGGCGGCGCAGGGTCGGCCTGTCGGCACCGCCCAGCACCAGCCCGAGCAGGAAGATGAAGATGGGCGAGGTCGAGTTGAGGATGGTCGCCAGGCCCGCGTCGACGCTGCGCTCGGCCCACGCGATGAGCGTGAACGGCAGCACGCTGTTCAGGCAGGCCTGCAGCGCGAAGCGGCGCCACGTGGCGGCATCGGTCGGCAAGCGCACGCCGCGCATGCGCAGCACCGCGAGCAGCAGCAGGCCGGCGACCAGGGTGCGCGCGGCGATCAGCGTGACGGGCGGGATGGTCGCGACACCGATCTTGATGAAGGTGTACGACGCGCCCCAGCAGGTCGCGAGCACCGCGAGCAGTGCCCATTCGAGGGCAGGGGCGTGGGGTCGGCTTGAAGCGGCGAGGGCGGGGCTTTGCATGGTTCGCCGATCTTCGCGAGACCGGCCCACCGACACTTCGCTGGCGAGCGAAATGTGCACGCCCCGCTGGAGAGCGAAATGTGGACGCCCCGCTGCTAGCGGAGCGTAAATGCCTCAGTGGCTGTGGTCGTGCCCGCGGTGCGGCGCGTTGCCACCGCTGCCACCACCATTCAGCAGCGTCGCCAGGTCCACCTCCTGCTCCGCCGCCGCGCCCGCGATCACGCGCTGCTCCAGCTCGTCCAGGTGTTCCATCGCAATGGCGATGGCCTTGTCCAGCGACTTGCCGGTGAGCGCCTCGATGATCTGTTCATGCTCGCGCGGCGCGCAGCTCGCGGCCTCGGCCGAGTCGTACAGGGCCTTGTAGAGCTCGGTGTTCGAAATCAGCCGCTGGATGTACGACAGCAGCTCGTCGCTGCCCGCCATCTGCGCGAGCAGCAGGTGGAAGTCGCCGGCCAGGCGAATGGAGTCTTCGCGCCGACCTTCCTTGAACGCCTTCTGCTCCGCCTGCACATGCTTGCGCAGCGCGGCCACCTGCTCGCGCGCGAGCTGGCCGAACAGCGTGGTGATGAGCCCGGCCTCCACGATGCGCCGCGCGCGGTAGATGCCGCGCATGTCGGCGATCGACGGGTTGGGCACGAAGGCGCCGCGGTTGTGCTCCAGCACCAGCCGCTTTTCCGAGCCCAGCCGCGCGAGCACCTTGCGCACCGCGCCGCGCGTGCAGCCCAGCGCCTCGGCCAGCGCGCGCTCGCGCAGCGGGGTGCCGGGGCGCAGCTTGCCGCTCAGCAGGGCCTTGGACACGGCGGCGTACACGCGCTCGTCCACGTTGGCGTCGTCTGACTCCATGGCCTCGGTGAGCTCCGGCGGTTCGGTGGGGGCGGGTGGTTTGCGTGCGGTGGAAGGCATGGGCATGGAAAAGAGCGGGGCAATTATTGCCCGCACCCCCGTTGCATACGGCTTCACCCCACGGCCCCCGGGAAATCCCCCGGATTGACGCGGCCCGCCCCGCTCCGTACCATTCGCCTCGTTTGGTTAACCAAAATAATATTTATGGTCAACCAAAATGGATTCAACTCTCAACCAAACCCGAATCGAGGCTCCCCGATGAAATCCGTCAAATGGCTGGCCGCGCTGCCCGTCGTCGCCTTCTTCAGCGGCGGCTGGCTCTCGTCGGTCGCGCCCACCTTCGTGCTCGGCATGCCCTTCCTGATGGTGTGGAACGTCAGCTGGCTGGTGCTGACCTCGCTCATCATGGTGCTCATCGACCGCGCCGAAGGCGACCTGGATGCCATCGACGCGGCTCACGCGGCTCACGCGGCTGATGCAGCGGTCGCGCTGCGCGCGCAGGGAGACGCCCGATGAACGCTGCTCTCGGCGTGATCGCGCTGTTCGTCATCGGCGCGCTGGGCCTGGCGGTGCTTGCGCGCCGCGGGCGCACCATGAGCCTGGAGCAGTGGGCGCTCGGCGGGCGCGGGCTGGGCGCCATCATGGTGTTCCTGCTGATGGCGGGCGAGTCGTTTTCCACCTTCACCTTCCTGGGCGCCAGCGGCTGGTCTTACAGCAAGGGCACGCCGGCCTTCTACATCCTGGCCTACGGCGGGCTGGCCTACCTCATGGCCTTCTGGATGCTGCCGGCCGTGTGGCGCTACGCCACCACGCACAAGCTGGTGTCGTTCTCGGACTTCTTCGCGCACAAGTACAACAGCCGCCCGCTCGGCGTGCTGGTGTCCGTGGTGGCGCTCATGGGCATGGTGGCGCTGCTCACCATCCAGCTGCGCGGGCTGGGCATCATCGTGTCGGAGGCCTCGTACGGCACCATTGCGCCGCAGGTGGCCATCTGGATCGGCACGGTGGTCATGGTCAGCTACATCCTGTTCTCGGGCATCCACGGCTCGGCCAGCATCGCCATCGTGAAAGACGTGCTCATCCTCGCGCTCGCCGTGTTCCTGGGGCTTTACCTGCCGTGGCACTACTACGGCGGCGTCACGCCCATGTTCACGGCCATCCACGCCGCGAACCCCACGTTCTTCGAGTTCCCGAAGGAAGGCCTGAACCTCACCTGGTACAACTCGACCATCCTGCTCACCGCGCTGGGCTACTACCTGTACCCGTTCAACCTCACCTCGGTGTACGCGGCCAAGAGCGCGAGCGCGGTGCGCCGCAACACCATCCTGATGCCGCTGTACCAGGTGGTCATCGCCTTCCTGTTCCTGGTGGGTTTCGCGGCCATCCTGCAGGTGCCGGGGCTGAAGGGCGCGGAGGTCGACCTGGCCCTGTTCGGGCTGGTCAAGCACACCTTCGACCCGTGGTTCGTGGGCGTCATCGGCGGCACGGGCGTGCTCACGGCGCTGGTGCCGGGCTCGATGATCCTGCTGACCGCCTCCACCGTGATCGGCAAGAACGTCTACAAGGAAGGCTTCGCCCACAACGCCACCGACAAGCAGGTGTCGCGCGTGGCGCGCGGCGTGCTGCCGGTGTTCGCGCTGGTGGCGGTGTACTTCGTGCTGCGCGGCGGCACCACCATCGTGGCGGTGGCCATCTTCGCGTCCAGCCTGCTCACGCAGCTGCTGCCTTCGCTGCTGTTCAGCCTCATGAAGAAGCCTTTCGGCAACAAGCACGCGGCTTTCGCGGGCATCCTGGCGGGCGGCGCGGTGCTCGGTTTCATGATGACGACGGGCTCCAACCTGGGTACGCTGTTTCCCGCGGCGCCGGTGGTGTTCAAGTCGCTCAACACCGGCCTGGTGGCGCTGGCGACCAACGCGCTGGTGTTCGTGATCGTCGCGCTGTTCACGGCACGCGCCGTGCCGCGCGGCGTGTCCGCGCAACCGGCCTGACCTGTCGCCCTGAGCTGCCGCCCTGACCTGCCGCCCGATGTCCTTGAAAGAACCCGACCCCATGTCCTCGCTCCTCATCCGCAATGTTCGCCCCATGGGCTCCCCTGGTGGTCCGGCCGTCGACGTGCGCGTGCAGGACGGCCGCATCGCCGAGGTCGGCCCCGCGCTCGCCGCGCCGGCCGCCACGCCGGTGGAAGAGGGCGGTGGCGCCTTGCTGCTGCCCGGCCTGGTCGAAGGCCACACCCACCTCGACAAGACGATGTGGGGCATGGACTGGTACCGCAACGAGGTCGGCACCAACCTCACCGACAAGATCGACAACGAGCGCGCCTTTCGCCATGCCAGCGGCCACGACGCCGCCGCGCAATCGAAGGTGCTGGCCAAGGCCTTCCTCGCGCTGGGCACCACGCGGCTGCGCACGCATGTGGACGTGGACACCCAGGCCGGCCTGCGCCACCTCGAAGGCACCTTGCGCACGCGCGAGGCGCTGCGCGAGGTGCAGCAGATCCAGCTGGTCGCGTTCCCGCAGTCGGGCCTGCTGGGCCGCTCCGGCACCGCTGAGCTGCTCGACGAGTCGCTCGCCATGGGCGCCGACGTGCTCGGCGGCCTCGACCCCTGCGCCATCGACGGCGACCCGGTGAAGTCGCTCGACGTGCTCTTCGGCATCGCGCACAAGCACCAGCGCCCGCTCGACATCCACCTGCACGAGCCCGGCGCCATGGGCGCGTTTTCGCTCGACCTGATCCTGCAGCGCACCAAGGCGCTGGGCATGCAGGGCAAGGTGGCGATCAGCCACGGCTTCTGCCTGGGTGACGTAGGCGAACGCGAGCGCGAAGCCCTGCTCGCACGCATGGCCAAACTGGGCGTGGTTCTCGTCACCAGCGCGCCGCCTTCGCGCAGCGTGCCGCCGCTGCTGGCCTGCCGCCAGGCCGGCGTGACGGTGCTCGGCGGCAACGACGGCATCCGCGACACCTGGTCGCCGTACGGCAACCCCGACATGCTCGAGCGCGCCATGATCATCGGCCTGCGCTACAACCTGCGCCGCGACGACGAGCTCGAAGTGGCGCTCGACACCGTCACCCATTCCGGCGCGCGCGGCTGCGGCTTCGAGCAGTACGGGCTGGTGCCGGGCAACCGCGCCGACCTGGTGCTGGTCGACGCGCAGACCGTGGCGCAGGCCGTGGTCGCTCGCCCCGTGCGCCGGCTGGTGGTGTCGGGCGGGCGCGTGGTGGCGCGCCAGGGCGTGCTGCAGCCCGAGGTCGCGGCCTTGTGACGGTGCGGCGCGGCAGCAAGGACGGCGATGGCGGCATGGCCTTCGCCGTCGTCATCGTGCTGGTGGCGCTCAACCTGCGCGCCTTTCTCACCTCGAGCAGCCCGCTGCTGGCGGCCATCCGGCAGGCCACGGGCATCAGCTTTCATGCGGTCGCGTTGCTCACGGTGCTGCCGATGTTCGCCATGGGCGCCATGTCGCTCGTCGGCGCGGCGGTGGGGCAGCGCGTGGGCGCGCGTGCCGGCATTGCCTGCGGGCTGGCGGCCATCGCGGTTGCCTGCGCGAGCCGCTACGTGGCGGGCGGCGCGGCGGCCTTGCTGTGGAGCGCGGCGCTCGCGGGCGCGGGCGTGGGGCTGGTGCAGGCGCTGATGCCCGGCGTGGTCAAGCAGGCCTACCCCACGCGCATCGGCGTGATGACGGGGCTGTACTCCGCCGCCATCATGGGCGGCGGCGGCCTCGGTGCCATGGCCAGCCCGTGGGTGGCGCACGCGTTCGGCGGCGCGCAGCCCGACTGGCATGCGGGCCTGGCCATCTGGGCGCTGCTCGCGACCTTCGCGCTGCTGTACTGGCTGAACATGCGGCGCGTGCAGTTCACCACCGACACGCCGCGCCAGAACCTCTCGTGGCTGCGCTGCTTCGGCAACCGCCGCGCATGGCTGCTGGCCGTGTGCTTCGGCCTCATCAACGGCGGCTACACCAGCCTGGTCGCGTGGCTGCCGCACTTCTATGCGCAGCAGGGCTGGAGCGCGCAGCAGGGCGGCTCGGTGCTCGCGCTGATGACGCTGGCGCAGGTGGTCGCCGCGCTGGCCATGCCCGCCATCGCGCGCAGCCGGGGGCGCGACATGCGGCCCTGGCTGGTGCTCACGCTGCTCGCGCAGCTCGCGGGCTTTGCCGCGCTCACCTTCGAGGCGCCCGTGCCGGCGCCGGCCGTCGCCGTGGTGCTGGGCTTCGGCCTGGGGGGCGCGTTCGCGCTGTGCATGGTGCTGGCGCTCGACCACCTGGGCGACCCGGCGCAGGCCGGCGCGCTGGCGGGCTTCATGCAGGGCGTGGGCTTCATGATCGCGGCGCTCGCGCCCTTCGTCACCGGCTGGGTGCGCGAGCACACCGGCGGCTTCACGCTCGCGTGGGCCTACCTGGGCGCGGTGGTCGTGGTGCTGCTGCCGCTGATGCTGTGCTTCGACCCGGGCCGCTATGCCAGGTCGATGGCGGGCCTGTTCGCACCGCAGCCATCCTCGCCGCACACCCACTCACCCGTCCACGCGCTCGACAGCGCCAGAAAGGCCTGACCCCTATGACCCCCATGACCCCCATGACCCGCATGTACCACCAGCCCTTCATGCAACGCGCGCTCGCTCTGTCCGCACAGGCGCTGAGCGTGCCCGGCACCGAGCCCTTCGGTGCCGTGGTCGTGAAAGACGGCGCCATCGTCGGCGAAGGCTTCAACCACTCCGTCGCGCATTCCGACCCGACCTCGCACGGCGAGATCGAGGCCATTCGCGACGCCTGCCGCAAGCTGGGCACGGTCGACCTCGCGGGCTGCGAGATGTACACCTCGTGCGAGCCCTGCGCCATGTGCGTGGCGGCCATGCACATCGCGGGCATCGGCCAGCTGTACTACGCAGCCTCGCTCGCGCAGTCGGGCGACGCCTTCGAGGGCGTGAGCGTGGCGGCGAGGCACCCCATCGACGTCGAGGCGCTGCGCGCCGAGGCAGGTGCCACGCTGGAGCAGCGCAAGCTGCCCGCGGAACAGGAGCTGGCCGACGACGCCGTGCGGATTCTTTCGGACTGGGCTGCCTCGCGCCGGGTGGGCTGAACGGGCCGCGCTTGTGATTCAATCCCCCGAAAAACTTCGAGGGATGCTTGTGAAGCGAATGTTTGTTGGCGCGCTCCTGCTCGCCGTTTGCATGGCCGCGTCGGCTCAGACTGCATGGCCCAGCTACATCGGCGATCTGCCGCGGGCGGTGTCGGAGAGTGCTGTGGCGGCAGAGTTGCCGCCGCAGGTGACTGCCCTGGCCGAAGACACCGCTGCGTCGGCTGCACCCGCTGTGCCCGCCGAGCTCGCACGGTGGCGCGGCGTCTGGAGCGGCTGGGCTTGCCGCGGCGCGGGCTGCGACATCAAGATTGCCATTCGCGAGCTTTCCGCCACGGGCGCGACTGTCACCTACGCAGGCGCCAGCCCGCAGCAGACCGTGGTCGACGAAGCGCCGGGCCGCTTCGAAAAAGACGAACTCCACGTGCGCCTGAAGACCGGCGCCGAACTCGTGCTGCGCCTGCGCGACGACGGCGACATGGAAATGGGAATCTGGCGGCCCGAGTCGCAGCTGCTGTCCGCGGGCGTGCTGTCGCGGCGCCCGCCCGCCTATGTGCGACGCGTCGAATGGCTGGAGACCCCGTTCACCGAGAACGGCAAGCCGGTGCGCCTGGAGATGGTCGTGCACCGGCCCGAAGGTGATGGGCCCTTTCCGACCCTTGTCATGAACCATGGATCGACGGGCATCGGCAATCGCCCGGAATGGTTCGGGTTGACCTGGGTCAGCCCGGAGGTGAGCGCGTTCTTCGTCGCGCGCGGCTGGCAGGTCATCTATCCGCAGCGCCGTGGCCGCGGTCATTCGGACGGCCTGTACGACGAGGGCTTCGAAACGGACCGCTCGCGCTACAGCTGCCGGGCGGCGCTCTCGTTGCCCGGTGCAGACCGCGCGCTGGCGGACATCCAGGTAGCGATGACGCACATTCGGCAACGCAGCGATGTGGACGCACGGCGCGTGGTGATCGGCGGCGTGTCGCGCGGCGGCATTCTTGCGACGGCCTATGCAGGACTGCATCCCCGGGAAGTGGTGGGCGCGATCAATTTCGTGGGCGGCTGGATCGGCGCGCTCTGCCCGGACGCTGCCAAGGTGAACGGCGAACTCTTCACGCGTGGTGCCTCCTTCCCCGGCCCGACGCTCTGGCTCTACGGAGAGGCCGACCCGTATTACCCCATTGCCCACAGTCGCGCCAACTTCAACGCGTTCCGGTCGGCAGGTGGAACCGGCACGTTCGAAGTGCTCATGCCGCCCAAAGGGCTCGACGGCCACGGCACCTACACCGTGCAACGGCTTTGGGGCGCGTCCGTGGATGCGTACCTCGGGAAGATTCACTGAGGGTTCAGCCCAGGGCTCGGGTTGCGCTGTCGGGCTTGTACGCCACGCGATGCGCGGTCACGGCTGACACGACGGCGCTGAAGTCGATGCAACCATGAGACCTGATTTCAACAACCCGGAGGACCGCTCAATGAACAAAGCCCTGATCGCCATCGCCACGTCGCTCACCCTGCTCGCCGCCGGCACCGCCAGCGCGCAGATCGGCAAGGCCGCCTCCGAGGCGACCGACGCCGCGCAGCACAAGATCGACGAGAAGCAGGCCGACAGCAAGGCCAAGAAGAGCGGCCCCGTGGGCAAGGCCGTGAACAACGTCAAGTCGGGTTATCACAAGAACCGCTCGAAGGCGTCGGCCAACAAGGCCAAGCAGTCGCTGAAGAACGCGGGCTGATCCACGCTTCGCCGATGAAGGGCATGCCGCCTTGCGCGGCGTGCCCTTCGTCGTTCATGAGCGACGCGTGATGATGGGTGAGGCGTCGTTCAGCCTGCGCGGCGAACGTTGACCACCGTCGCCTGCATCATCGCGACCACCTTGTACGCGGTGGCGCCGTCGGTGAACGCACGCACTTCGCCCGTGCACACCGACAGCAGCTTGCCCGCGCTCTGCACCTTGCCCACGGCCACGAAGCGCGTGCCCAGCGCGGGGCGCATGAAGTTGATCTTGAACTCGGCCGTCACCACGTCGAACTCCGCCGGTGCCGTCGTCAACGCGGCATAGCCGCACGCGCTGTCGACGATGCTGGTGACCGCGCCCGCGTGCACGAAGCCCTGCTGCTGCGAGAGCGCCAGCGAGAACGGCATGGCGATGTGGACCTCGCCTTCGCCCACGAAAACGAGGCTGGCGCCCAGCGTCTTCATGAGGCCTTGCGAGCCGAAGCTGTCGGCAATGCGCGTCTGGGTTGTCGGGGTATTGCTCATGGGTGCGTGCGGAGTCTCGAATAATTCAGGTTCTACCATCCGCGACCCCGAGAGGACCCCATGCGCGCTCCCGCGACCCTCGCCAGCCTGCTGCTGGCCGCCTCTTCGATCCTGGTGTCGCAAGCCTTCGCGCAGGCCGCAACACAGGCGCCTACACAGGCTCCCGCAAAGGCGCCGTACGACGGCCCGCTGTTCGACACCCACCTGCACTACAACCAGGAAGCATGGGACGGCAACACCGGCCCGTACCCGCCCGCCGAAGCGCTGGCGCGCATGCAGCGCAACAACGTGAAGGCCATCGTCGCCAACTCGCGCCCCAACGCCGGCACGCAGACGCTGGCCGCGGCAAAGGAAACGCGCGAGGCCGGCGTGCGCGTGGTGCCTTTCGTGCGCCTGTACCGCAACCGCGACGACTACGGCAACTGGTTCCGCGACGACACCATCCACGACATGGTGCAGGCCGAACTCGCACGCGGCACGCCCAGCGGCCCCTACCGCGGCCTGGGCGAGTTCCACCTGTTTGACAGCGCCAATGCCAACGGCCCCGTGGCCAAGAAGCTCATTGCCCTGGCCGAGCGCCAGAAGCTCGCGGTGCTCGCGCACGTGGACGACGAGGCCATCGACCTGCTGATGGCCAATGCCCCGTCGAAGGGGCGGGACCTGCGCCTCATCTGGGCGCACACCGGCATCGGCGGCACGCCCATCGCGCGCGTGCACGCGCTGCTGGAGCGCTACCCGCTGCTGATGGGCGAGCTGTCTTACCGGCCCGGGCTCACCTGCGAGGGCGGCACGCTGTGCCCCGAGTGGCGCGCGCTCATCCTCAAGTACCCCGAGCGCTTCCTGGTCGGCTCCGACACCTGGGTCAACCAGCGCTGGAGCGCCTACGACGACATCATGCGCGGCTACCGCGTGTGGCTGGGCGACCTGCCGCCCGATGTGGCGCAGCGCATTGCGTGGGGCAATGCGGCTGCGTTGTTCGACCTGCGGTAGAACTTCGGCTCAGCCCGCCTCGGCTTCCTGCGCAGGCGCCACCTGTGCGCCCTCGATGCGGTGGCTGGACATCGACGCCGCGACGAAGCCGGTCGACTTCATCTCCTCGACAAAGGCACGCACGCAGTTCGCGGCCTCCAGGCCCCGGCTGCGCGGAACCCCCATCGCCTGCTGGATCACCATGAACCGCCCCGGCAGCAGCCGCAGCCCCGGCAGCCGCGCTGCGTCCGCAGCCAGTTGCTGGCGAACGCCCGCGGCCACGTCGGCCTCCTGCGCGATGAACTCGTCGACCACTGCCGGCGACGTGTTCGCCCGCACGATGCCGGCATGGGCGAGTTCGCGGCTCAGGAACAGGTCGTAGGCGCTGCCCTTGCCCACCATGACCTTCACGCCCTCGGCATCGACCTGTTCGTTGGCCTGGATGGCGGAGCCTTCCCGGACGAGGTAGCTCCCCTCGATCAGGATGTACGGGGCCGTGAACAGCAGGCCTTCGCCGCGCAGCGGGTCGATCGCGAAGAAGCCGACGTCCGCCTGCTCGCCGGTGACGGCCGCGACCGACTTGCCTGCCGCGTCGAACACCACCGGCTGCAGCGCGACGCCCAGGCGTCTTGCAAGCGCGTTCGCCAGGTCGACCGACACGCCCGCGGCCTGGGCGGTGGCGGCGTTCCAGTGGGCCAGTATGGGGTTGCCGAGGTTGATGGATGCGCGCAGCACGCCGGTGGGGGCGAGCGCACGGCGGATCGGGTCGTCGATGGCCGTGTTCATCTTCGTGGTCGTGGTTGTGGTCATCGTTCGGGTCATGCGTTCGCCGCGTGTTGCTCGAGCAACTCGCGCACGGCCGGGTCCAGTGCCAGCCCGTCCCGGCGGTGGCGCTCGAGGTTGTTCAGCTCGATCTCGCCGGGCACCAGCACCGGGCGGTCCGTCTCGGCCGGTGGGCTGCCGTGAAGGATCGCCGCGAAGTCGTTCATGCGATGCGCCAGCCATTCGCCGGAACCCAGCCGCGATGCGTCGATGAGGATGAAGAAATGCCCGAGGTTCTGCGGCTCGTCGGGCGCGTCGACCCACGACTTCACGTGCGTGAGGTAGGCCGCGCCAGAGAGCAGGCCAGCGAACAGGTCGACGAGCAGCGCCAGGCCGTATCCCTTGTGGCCGCCGATAGGAAGCAGGAACCCGTCCAGCGCCGCGGCCGGGTCGGTGGTGGCGCGGCCGGCCTTGTCGGTGGCCCAAGTCTGCGGAATCGATTCGCCGCGCTTGAGTGCGTTGCGAATCTTGGCGCGGGCCGCCACGCTGATGGCCATGTCCAGCAGAAAGGGCCTGCCCTGCGGGTTCGGCACGCCGAAGCCGACCGGGCTGTTTCCAAGCCGCGCGTCGCTGCCGCCCCATGGCGCGATGGTCGTGGTGGCGTTGCTGCCGATGATGCTGGCAAAGCCGGCCTCCGCGGCTATCAGCGAATACGGCGAGACGGGACCGAAGTGGTTGCTGCCGCGCGCAAAGGCAATGCCCACGCCCGCCTGCTTCGCCGTGGCCATCGCCGCTTCGAGGGCGCGCATGCCCACCAGCGGCCCCACGCCGTTGTCACCGTCGACCCGCACGATGGCAGGCGCGACCTGTTCGACCTGGATGCTCGGCCGCGCCTTGATGCCGTTCACGCGCAGCCGGTCGCCGTACGACTCGATGCGGCTGAGCCCGTGCGTGGACAGGCCGAAGAGGTCCGCCATGACGAGCACACGCGCCACGTCGTGCGCGTCCTTGGGTTCAAGGCCCAGGCCGGTGAAGGCTCGGGTGCCGAGCGTCATCAGTTCGGATTCGCTGAGCGCCCGCTGTTCTGCAATGGTGGTGTTCATGGTGTCGTTGCGTTGAAAAAAATGATCTGGGCGATTTGCCTTGACGCCTTGCCGTGGTGCCTTGCCTTGACGCTCACTCGGCCCGCAGGCCCGCCTTGCGAACCACCGTTCCCCATCGCTCGCGTTCGGCCTTGATGAAGCCGGCGAACTCCGTGGGGCCCATGGGCGACGCGGTGCTGCCTTCGTCTTCGAGCCGCGCGCGAACGGCGGGCACGTTCAGCGCCTTGACCGCGGCGTCGTGCAGGCGCGCGACAACGTCGGGCGGTGTCCTGGCGGGAGCGAGGATTCCGAACCACTGCGAACTGTCGAACCCCGGATAGCCGAGTTCGGCCACCGTGGGCGTGTTCGGCAGCGCGGCCAGCCGCTGTGGCGAGCCGCTCGCGATGATCCGGATCTTTCCGGCCTTTGCCTGGGCGACGAAGCCCGGCGGGCCCGCGGCGGCCGCGTCGGTGTTGCCGGCCAGCAGGTCGTTGAGCTGCGCGCCGGTTCCCTTGTAGGGAACGTGCGTGACGTCGATGCCGGCGGTGACCTTCAGCATCTCGAACGCGAGGTGTCCAGCGCTGCCGTTGCCTGCGGAGCCGTAGTTCAGCTTGCCGGGCCGGGCCTTGGCCAGCGCCACGAACTCCGCCAGGTTCTGCGCCGGCACCTTGGCGCCGACCGCGAAGACCATGGGCACTTTCGCCAGCAAGGCGACAGGCGCAAAGTCTTCCTCGCGGTAGGGGAGCTTCGCGAACATGGCGGGGTTGACGGCCAGCGTGCCGACATGCCCGAGCACCACGTTGTAACCGTCGGGCGCCGCGCGGGCCACCTCCTGCATGGCGATGATTCCGGACGCTCCCGCCTTGTTGTCCACCACCACGGCCTGTCCAAGAATCTTGCCCATTTCGCTGGCAAGCAGGCGGGCGATGACGTCGGAGCTGCCGCCCGGGCCATACGGCACCACCAGGCGCACCGGCTTCTCCGGCCAGGCGGCGTGTGCCAGCGGCAGGCTCGCGGCCATCACCGCAACCGACGCGAGGCCCAAGGCGCGACGCAGGGTCGCAAAAAACGGGCGTTGTTGCCAACGGCCCGCGCGGGGTGAAAGTGTCATTCGATGTCTCCTTGTTCTTGCGACCGTGTGGGTGGTCGCGAATCAAGGCTGAATGATCGGCAGGAGCGAACCCGGTGTAAATTGCAAATATTCGCTCTACTCTTGCACCAAACGCATGAATTTCGATCTTGCGGACCTGCGCGCCTTTCTGGCGGTTGCCGACTTCGCCAGCTTTCGCGTGGCATCGGACAACCTGCACCTGTCGCAATCGGCGTTGTCCCGGCGAATCGACAAGCTGGAAGAAGCGCTGGGCGTCAAGCTGTTCAGCCGCACCACGCGCAAGGTCGAGCTCACGACCGTGGGCCGCGCTTTCGTGCCCAAGGCACGCAACGTCATGCGCGAACTCGAGGACGCGCTCGTCGGCATCAAGGACACCACCGAGCGCGTTTCCGGCCAGGTCACCATCGCCTGCGTGCCGTCGGCCGTGGGCTACTTTC
This sequence comes from Variovorax sp. J22G73, assembly GCF_030317035.1. Taxonomy (GTDB): domain Bacteria; phylum Pseudomonadota; class Gammaproteobacteria; order Burkholderiales; family Burkholderiaceae_C; genus Variovorax. The sequence goes on along the minus strand of NZ_JASZYK010000018.1, from coordinate 112,650 downwards.
TGCCGGTTGCCATCAAGCGGTTCCACACCGCGTATCCCAAGGTGCGCATCCGCCTCATCGACGAATCGTCTGCGGAGATCCTCGTGGCCGTCGCACGAGGGGACGCCGATTTCGGCCTGACCTACATCGGCACGCAGGAGGCCGACATCGACTTCGAGCCGCTGCTCGAAGAGCGGTTCGTGGTGGCTTGCCCCGCGGGGCATCCGCTTGCAAGGCACAAGCGCGTGACGTGGGCCGAGCTGTCGCAGCACGAGTACGTCACCATCGCGCAGGGAAGCGGCAACCGCTTCCTGATCGACCAGGCGCTCAGCCACGTCGAGAACAAGCCGCAGTGGATCTGCGAAGTGCGGCACGTGCCTGCGCTGGTGAGCCTGGTCGAGGCAGGGCTGGGCCTGGGCGTGGTGCCACGCCTGGCGATGCCTCCGAAGGGGCACTCGGGGTTGGTCAGCATTCCGCTCGAAGACCCGGCGGTCACGCGCGTGATCGGCCTGATACGGCGGCGCGGCCGGGAGCTGATGCCGGCCGCGCGGCTGTTCCACGACATGCTGCTGCAAACCCGCGACGAAAAGCCGAAGCCGCGCCGCGCCGCGGGAAAAAAGCCAGGCAGCCGTTGAGAGCGCACGCCGGCGCGTCCTTGGGCGCGCGGCGTGGCGTTGGCTGTCGGAGCGCCGATCAGCGCTTCAGTCGGCACTCCTGTTCGCACGCTCCCGCGCCCGAACCACCGTCGTCGTTTCCCCCGCATAGCCCCAGTTGTCGGTGTCGATCTCGTCGATCACCACGTGCGTCAGCTCGGGCTTCTTGCCCAGCACGCGCTGCAGCGTGTCGGTGATCTCCGCGATGACGGTGGCCTTCTGTTCGCGCGTGACGCCGTCGCGCGTGATGCGTACGTTGACGAATGGCATGGTGTGCTCCTTGCGCTACGCGCCCGTTTTCAGAAGTTGCCCGCCGCCGCGGCGCCGTCCACCGCCAGCACGGCGCCGCTGGTGAAGCCCGCGTTCACCAGGTAGAGCACGGCGTCGGCAATTTCGTCGACCGTGCCCAGGCGGCCGGTCGGCTGCAGGGTCTTCAGGAAGGCATGCGACTCGGCCGGGTGCATCGGGCTGTCGATGATGCCGGGCGCCACCGCGTTCACGCGCACGCCATGCGGCGCCAGTTCGAGCGCCAGCGCGCGCGTGGCCGCGTTGAGCCCGCCCTTGAGCAGCACCGCCATGAAGGCCGGCACATTGCTGCGCGGCTGCAGCGCGATCGATGCGGTGATGTTCACGATGGCGCCCGCGCCGCGGCCGATCATGTGCCTGGCCGCGGCCTGTGACGCGAAGATGGTGCCCTTCACGTTGGTGGCGATCTGCTGCTCGATTTCTTCGGGCGTGAACTCGACGAAGGGCTTGGGCAGGAAGATGCCGGCGTTGTTCACCAGCGCATCGACGCCGCCGAAGCGCGACACCGCATGCCCGACCATCGCCTGCGCCACGCGCGGGTCGGCAATGTCGCCGGCCACGCCGGCAAAGCGGTCGCCCGCGTTCAACTGGCCCGCGGCCTCCTGCAGCCGCGCGTCGCTGCGCGCATTGCCGACGACGTTCCAGCCTTCGGCCAGCAGGCGGCGGGCAATGCCGAAGCCGATGCCGCTGCTGGCGCCGGTGACGACGGCGGTCTTGCCGCCTTGGGGGATCTGCACGGTCATGATGATTTCCTTCCGGTTTCAGCGGGCCGCGAGATGCGGCGCCGTCATGGAAGGAAGTGTGGATTCGACCGGGATAAGAGTGAATAGCCGGCGTTCGGCAATCACTCTTCCTCAATGCGAGCGAATCAGGTGCTCCGCGGCTTCGGAGCGACTTTGGCCCTTGGCCTGGCCGCAGCCTTCTCCTTCGGCGCGCAAGCCTCCGACCACGCCGCGAACCCCGCACGCAGCCGGGGCAACGCGAAGTCGACAAAGGCCCGCACCTTCGGCACCGACAGCCGCCCGTGCGGCGACACCAGGTGCGCCGGCAGCGGCGGCGCCTCGTCGTCGGGCAGGATGATGCGCAGCCGCCCCTGCGCCACCTCGTCCGCCACGTGGTACGAGAACGAGCGCAGCACGCCGCGCCCCTCCGCCGCCGACGCCACCGCCGCGCGCAGGCTGTTGACCACGAAGCGCGGCGCGAACTGCACCGTGCGCGGCATCGTGGAGCCGGCCTGCGGCGGAAAGCTCCACGAGTCGATGCCGAAGTGCGTCATGGCCACCACCTGGTGCTCCGCCAGGTCCGACAGCTGCGCAATGCGCGGGTGCCGCGCCAGGTAGCGCGGCGACGCCGTGAGCACGCGCCTGACCTCGCCAATGGGCAGCGCCACCAGCGTCGAATCGGCCAGGTGCGCGATGCGCAGCGCCACGTCGATGCCCTCGTCGATCAGGTTGGCGGGCCGGTCGAGCAGATGCAGCCGTACCGACACCGTGGGGTGCGCGTTCATGAACTCGTCGAGGATGGGCCTCAGCAGCGCCTCGCCGACGGCCACCGCCGCCGTCACCGTGAGCCGGCCGCGCGGGGCCGAGCGCTCGCCGGCGGCGGCGATGTCGGCTTCTTCCAGGTCGGTGAGGATGCGGCGGCACGCCACCGCGTAGCGCTCGCCCGCGTCACTCAGGCGAATGGAGCGCGTGGTTCGGTGCAGCAGCTCGGCGCCCACGTGCGTTTCCAGGAAGGCGATGGCGCGGCTCACCGCGGCGGGCGACTTGCCCAGCTTGCGCCCCGCGCCGGCCAGGCTGCCTTCGGCCAGCGCTGCGACGAACACCTTCATGGCATCGATGCGGTCCACGATTCTTCCTTGCTGCGAAATACTGAATGCCCAAGCATAGGGATTCACTCGGGCGGCGGCAATTACTAGCATCGAGGCGTCGGTCGGCACACACGTGTGGCCGACGAACAGCAGGAGAAATTCCCATGGCCGCAGCCCACCGCGCCAACCAGGCGAACCCCGCCATCACCGACATCCCCGCAAACCCGACAGGTCGCGCGCACCCCGCCGCGCCGCCGTGGCGCGCCATCCTCGCGGGCTTCTGCGCCACGCTGGTCGGCCTGGGGCTGGCGCGCTTCGGCTACACGCCCTTGCTGCCGGCCATCATCGATGCGCACTGGTTCAGCGCCTCGGCCGCCACCTACCTGGGCGCGGCCAACCTCGTGGGCTACCTGCTGGGCGCATTGCTGGGCGGGCCCATGTCGGCGCGCTGGCCGGTGCGCAGCGTGCTGCGCGCCATGATGCTTGCGACCGCCGCGTCGCTGCTGGCCTGCGCCTGGCCTGTCGACTTCGCGTGGTTCTTCGGCTGGCGCGTGGTCTCGGGCATTGCCGGCGGCGCGCTGATGGTGCTGGCTGCGCCCACGGTGCTCGCGCACGTCACGCCGCAGCAACGCGGGCTGGCCAGCGGCATGGTGTTCGCGGGCATCGGCCTGGGCATCGCGGCCTCGGGCACGCTGGTGCCGCTGCTGCTGCGCCAGGGGCTGGCGGCCACGTGGATCGGGCTGGCGCTGCTGGCGCTGGTGCTCACCGCCGTCGCGTGGCACGGCTGGCCCGCCGCGGCGCCTGTGGCCCCCGGTTCGCAGGCCGCGCACGCTGCGCATGCGGCCAGCGCGCGCCCGCCCATCGCCACGGGCAGGTTGCGCGCGTTGACCCTGTCTTACGCGCTGAACGCCGTGTGCCTGGTGCCGCACATGATCTTTCTGGTCGACTTCGTCGCGCGCGGGCTGGGACAGGGGCTGGCGGTGGGGGCGCAGTACTGGGTGGTGTTCGGCCTGGGCGCCATCGTGGGGCCGGTGCTCAGCGGCTACCTGGCCGACCGCGTGGGCTTCGGCGCCGCGCTGCGCATCGCCTTCGCTGTGCAGGCGCTGGCCTTGGCGCTGCCGGCCTTCGGGGTCATCGGGCATGGCGGGCTCATCGTGTCCAGCGTGGTCATCGGCGCGTTCACGCCGGGCATCGTGCCGCTGGTGCTGGGCCGGGTGCAGGAGCTGCTGGCGCACCACCCCTCGCTGCAGAAGGCCGCATGGAGCCAGGCGACCACCGGTTTCGCGGTGCTGCAGGCCAGCGCGGCGTACGGCATGTCGTGGCTGCTCGGGCACTCGGGTGGTAACTATGCGTTGCTCTTCTCGCTGGGCGGCGGCGCGGTGGTGCTGGCGCTGCTTACAGACCTTGTTGCTGGCAGGCTGCACACCGTGAAGTGATTCGGCGCGCCGCACTTAAACTGCGGCCATGCAAAGCACCGGGGAAGCTCAACGCCGCCTGCAGCCCGTCGTGGAGCTCCGGGAAGAGGGGGCGTCTTTTGCGTACTCCGTGCGCGCCCCCCGCTCCAAGGGCGTGATACCGCCCAGCTCCTACCAGGACTGCGGCTTCGCCAGCCTGGCCGAGTGCCTCAGCGACGTGGCCAAGGCCCTGGGCGGCGACTTCAAGCGCATCTACGTTCGGCTCGACGGCCACTGCGTGGGCGAGCGCGACATCGCCGAGCTGCACCAGTCGCCCGAGCTGGTGGCCGCCGCGTTGCGCAGGGCATGCCCGGCGTTCGATGTGCCGGCGCCGCGCGCCGTGGAGGCCGCCGTTGCTGTCGTTGCGGTTCCGGTTGCTGCTGCTGTCGTTGCCCAGGAAGCCGAAGACCCCACGGCCGTCAGCTGAAGCTTTCAACGCGCTTTACAGGCTTTCGGCCTCACCGCCTTACTCGACATAGCGCACCCACAGGTGCGTGCGCCCCGCGATGCCCTGCGCAAACGTCTCGGCCAGCGCGTCGCGGTCTTCGTCCCCCGCGTTGTAGAGCGCGCAAAGGTCCGCCGCAATCGCCTTTGCCTGCGCCTCGTCTGGCGGCGTTGCACGCAGGTAACCAAGGTAAGACGCTCCCACGCCCACCAGCGCATAGCCGTGCGCACCGTGCAGGTGGCGCGCCACCGCGAAGTTCAGCGACGGCCCCAGGTCGCAGGTGAAGTAGCCGTTGGGAAACGCCGCGAGCGCTTCATGCGCGGGCTGCACCGGCACCACCAGCGCGGACACCGGCTGGTCGAGCAGCGACAGCGGGTCGTTCTGGTAGCCCGTCCATTCCTCCAGCGCCTCGTCGTCCAGCGTGAGCCCGTGCGCGCACGCGTCTTCGAACGACACCGCCGCCGTGTGCTTGCGAAAGTTGTGCAGGCAAATGGCGAACTCGGCCTTGGTGTTCAGGTAGCCCAGGTACTTGCCGTCTTCGAAGCATTCGGCGGGCAGGCCGCTGATGTCGAGCCCGCTCGCGTCGTCCAGTACCAGGTTCATGCGCGCGTGCCCCGAGGTGTAGCGCGCCTGGCCGAAATCATCGAGCGAGAACAGCGGCGTGCAGCCCGGGTGGTCCGCGGCAATCTGCCGGTGGGCCTCGGCCAGCTCCGCAAGGCTGGCGATGTCGCTCAACCGGTATTCGTCGCACAGCCCCTGCGAGGGGTTGGCGTTCGACGTGTTCCCTTGAAATTGCATGTGCATGCGCGCGATGCTCGCACACCGCCATGCATGCCAGGGTAGGCCAAGCGCTACGGCAGCAGCTTGGTGACCGCGTCGTTGAACGAGGGAATGTCGGTCGCCACGTGAATGGTGCTGTACGTCGTTTCCGTGACCACGAACTGCGGGTACGCCCGCGCCAGCAGCCGCTTGTACATGTCGTCGACGTTGCCGAAGTTGCACTCGCGCGGGTTGTCGCAGCGCGTGAGCATCAGCGTGGCGGGCAGCGGCTTGCCGGCCAGCGCGTCGAACATCTTCTGCTCCAGGTCGTTGTTCTGGTCGGTCTGCGAATCGAAGGAGCCTTCGAACGACAGAAAGTAGGAGAAGGTCAGCGTGCCGCTCGCGCCCTCCAGCAGCAGCGCGACGCCCGCCATGCTGCCGCTCAGCGAGAGGCCGGTGAGCATGCGCTTCTTGGTGTCGGCGCGGTATTTGGCCTCGATGAAGGGCACCAGCTCCTGCGTCAGAAAGTCGTGGTACGACCGCGCGCCGGGCAGCAGGTAGTCCGTCTCGCGGCGCGAGGTGCCGCCGATGCCGACCATTACCGCCTGCGTGTGGCGCGTGTCCAGCGTTTGCCTGAAGTTGTCGAAGCGCGTGCCGGGCGGGTTGAAGATGGCGTCGCCGTCCATCGCGTAGATCACCGGGTACGCGGTGCTGCCGGTGTCGTAGGAGGCCGGCAGGTAGATCTGCAGCGGATACGTCGCCCCCGTCTTGGCCGAGGTGATGGTGTCGGACACCACGCGCCCCGGGGCCGTCGAAGGCTGCGCGGGCTCCGCGACAGGCTCCGCCGGTGGCGCCGCGGGCTGGGCCGCGGGGGTGGCGGGCGCAACAGGCAGCACCGGCAACGCGGCTCCGCCGCCACCCCCGCCCCCGCCGCCGCAACTGACCACGGCCAACGCAAACGCCCACCCGAAGGCAGACACCATCCGGCGCATCACTCGTCCCAGCTGCATAGCAACTCCTCGGCTGTCATGGTTGGAAGAAAGACGGAAGAAGACTGAAAGAACACCCGTGAGGGCATCGCTTGATGACGCGCAATCGACGCGCAACTGACGCGAGATGGCGCGCATGGCGACCCCCGATGCAACTCGGCGCGAGGATGGCACGGCACCTGTTTCACAACGGTGATAACTGGGGAGTTTCTGAACTGAAACACTCGTGTCAGCCCTGCGCGGCGCGCTGCTGGCTGCGAGTGCGCGCGGGGCGCCGTCCTACTCCAGCAGGGCGCTTTCGGCGGTTCACGTGTTTTGCGACGGAGCGACAAAACACCCATGTCCACCTATGAATCCGTGCTGCAGGAAACCGGGCGCTTCGAGGTCGTCGATGCGCTCGACAAGACTGCCACCGTGCTCGAGTACACGGAGTGCCTGTACCGCGTGAGCATTTCCAAGCGCTACCCGGCCGTGAGGGGCGCGATCAGCTACAGGCTGAGCGACGGCACGCCGTTGCGAAGGTCGAAGAAGGGCTTCTTCGACACGCTGGACGGTATGCAGCGCTTCTTCGTCGTGCAGGGGGTGGAGATGCCGGAATCGGCTTGCTGACGTTGGTTCTTCAGCCGCAGTCAGCCGCTCAGGCAGCCACAGCCTGCGCCGTGTGGAACACCGGCAGCACGAACTCCCCGATTTCCTGCATCGTCTCGTCCACCGGCCGCTGGTTGCGCCGCATGTGCAGCGCCACGTGCTGCACGCCCGCCGCATGCAGCGCAGCCAGCTCGTGCACCAGCGCGTGCCGGCCCATGCGCCCGCCGAAGCGGTAGCGCTCCAGCGGCGCGTTGGCGTCGTCGGCCAGGTCGAGGTGAATGAAGCTGATGTACGGCTTGAGCTTGGGTGTGCCTTCGCCCGTGGGCGCTGTCACGGCGCGCCACTGCGCCGAACGCCGCGCGTGGTCTTCCGGCGTGCCGGGGTAGGCGAGGCAGCCGTCCATGTGCGCGCCGATCCACTCGGGCGTTTGCTGCGCGAGGCCCGCCACCAGCAAAGGCAGCGGCTGCGCAGGGCGCGGCAGGAGCTCGATGCCTGCGGGCAGGCTACCCGAAGCCCAGCTACGCACCATCGCCACCTGTTCCCTGAAGCGCTCGCCGCGCGAGGCAAAGTCGCGCTCGAAAATCGGGTACTCCACCGGCCGGTCGCCGCTGGCCACGCCCAGCAGCAGGCGACCGTTGCTCAGCTGGTCGACCGTGGCGGCCGACTTCAGCGTGAGCACCGGCTCGCGCAGCGGCAGCACCACCGCGGCGGTGCCCAGCAAGATGCGCTGCGTAACGCCCGCCAGGTAGCCCAGGTAGCTGAACACCTCGAACACCTGCGCTGCGTCGCCGAACGACGGGTCGTACAGCGGCACGTCGCGCGCCCACAGCGCACGAAAGCCCAGCCGGTCGGCCAGCTTCGCGAGCCGCGCGTGCTGCGCGAGGTCGGGCACGCCGAAGGGCCTGCCCGCATCGCCCTCGGCGCGGCGAGCGGCTTCGCGTGCGGGCGACCAGTCGTTGTCCAGCGGCAGCTCCAGCCCGATGCTCGGGCCCGCGCCGTTCGACGACACCAGCGATTGCAGCGCGCCATGCATCGGGCTGCTCATCACGCCGTTGCCTTCACTTCGCGCAGCGTGCCCGCCATGCGCACGAACTCATGCGCGGCCGTGGTGTAGTACGAGCGCGATTGCCCGGCCTCGAAGTCGTCCACGTGCACCACCGTGCCCTTGTCGGCCTCTTGCCACGACAGCGCGTAGAGCCCCGGCGCGAGCTGCTCGCTTTGGTACCGCACCTCGGCGGTCGCGCCGGTGAAGGGGCCGGCCGTGACCTCGTAGCGCATCGTGTGGCCGTCGGCGGCGTAGATGTTCAGCGCCGTCATCGTGTCGCCGTAGCGCACTTCGAAGGTGCGACCAGCGAACGGCAAGGTGGGCAAGGTGGGCAGGGAGGGCAAAGCGGTTCCCATGTCGTTGCTCATGGCGTTGCCGCTCAGTCCCACGCCGGCGACAGGCCGGCCGGGTCGGTCAGGCGCTCGTTGCGGTCCAGCGCGGCCATCTGCGCCATGTCGGCGTCGGTCAGCTTCAGCTGCTGCGCCTTCAGGTTGCCTTCGAGGTTCGCGCGCTTCGTGGACGACGGAATCACCGCGTAGCCCAGTTGCATCGCCCACGCCAGCACCACCTGCGCCGCCGTGGCGCCGTGCGCCTTGGCAATGGCCTCGACCACCGGGTCGTTCAGCACCTTGCCGTAGGCCAGCGTCATATACGAGGTGATGTGGATGCCCTGGCTCTTTGCGAACTCCGCCACCTTGCGGTTCTGCAGGTAGGGGTGCAGCTCGACCTGGTTTGTGGCGATGTTCTGCGCGCCCACTGCCGCGATGGCTTCCTTCATGAGCGCGATGTTGAAGTTGGACACGCCGATGTGCTTCGTGAGCCCCTGCGCCTTGGCCTCGGCCAGCGCGCCCATGAACTCCGCCACCGGCACCGCGTTGCCGGGCGAGGGCCAGTGGATCAGCGTCAGGTCCACTTGGGTTGTGCGCAGCTTGGCCAGGCTGTCTTTCAGGCTGGGCACCAGCTTGGCGGCGGCGTAGTTGTCGGTCCAGATCTTGGTGGTGATGAACAGGTCTTTGCGGGCCACGCCGCTCTCGGCAATGGCCTGGCCCACGTCGGCTTCGTTGCCGTAGATCTGCGCCGTGTCGATCACGCGGTAGCCCACGTCGAGGCCGTTCTTCACCGAGTCGATGACCACCTGGCCCTTCAGGCGGAAGGTGCCGAGGCCGAAGGCGGGAATGGGGTTGTTCGTGTTCATGTGTTGTCCTTGTGCGTTGAAAGAAAAGAATGAGGTCGAGAGAAACGAAGCGGCTCAGTGCCCGACCGGCACCGCACCCGCCGCCCGCACCGGAATGCCGGCACGGCGGTCGAGCGAGCCGCTCCATTGCGTGAGCGCCAGAGACACCAGCACCACCAGCGCGCCGATCCAGGGCGTGTGCATCAGGCCCAGGTGCGTCACGATGAGGCCGCCGGCCCAGGCCGCGCCGGCAATGCCCAGGTTGAAGGCCGCGATGTTCAGGCCCGAGGCCACGTCCACCGCCTGCGGCGTGAAGCGCTCGGCCTGCTTCACCACGTACACCTGCAGGCCCGGCACGTTGCCGAAGGCCACCGCGCCCCACATCATCACCGCCAGCAGCGCCAGCCACTTGTGCGGCGCCGCGAAGTTGAAGACCAGAAGCACCGCGGCCAGCAGCGCGAAGATGATCTTCAGCGCCGGAATGGGGCCCAGCCGGTCGGCCAGCTTGCCGCCCCAGATGTTGCCCACCGCCACCGACACGCCGTACACCAGCATCACCCAGCCCACCGCGCCCGCGCTGAAGCCCGACACGTCGGTGAGGATGGGCGCCAGGAACGTGAACGGAATGAACGAGCCGCCGTAGCCGATGGCCGTCTTGGCATACACCAGCAGCAAGCGCGGCTCCGCCAGCACCTTGGCTTGCTGCGCCAGCGAGGCGGGCGGCGTGTGGCGGATGTTGGAGGGCACGAAGATCCAGCTGCCGATGAACGCGACAACACCCAGCGCCGACACGGCCAGGAAGGTTTCGCGCCAGCCGAAGTGCTGCCCGATGAACGTGCCCAGCGGCACGCCCGTGACCAGCGCGACCGTGAGGCCCGTGAACATCACCGCGATGGCGCTCGCCGCCTTTTCCTTGGGCACCAGGCCCGTGGCGATGGTGGAGCCGATGGAGAAGAACACGCCGTGCGCCAGGCCCGTGAGCACGCGGGCGGCAATCAGCGATTCATAGCTGGGCGCCTTCCACGCCAGCAGGTTGCCGACCGTGAACAGCGCCATGAGCCCGAGCAGCAGCGCCTTGCGCGGCAGCTTGCCCGTGAGGGCGGTGAGCACCGGCGCGCCAATGGCGACGCCCAGCGCGTAGAGGCTGACCAGCAGGCCGGCCGAGGGAAGGCCGATGCCGAGGTCGGCAGCGACGGTGGGAATGAGGCCAACGATGACGAACTCGGTCGTCCCGATGGCGAAGGCGCTGAGGGTCAGCGCGAGTAGGGCGATTGGCATGGGGCACTCCTTCTTGGGATGGGAGGAGTGTCTTGCGGATACCTTTGCGGATTAAGGGGGGATGGGGCAGAAGATAGTTGCGGATAGATCAACAATCAGCTTGGATTGCGTTCTCGTTCAGTGGCTCGAATCAATCTGGAAAGATGAAAGCTCGCGAGATTGATCTCTTCGGCAGAGAGGCGGGCGGGCTCGTTCTGAAGGAATGACGGCAAGGCTTTGGGCTCTAAGACCCATAGATCGCGAAAGCCGCCCGAGTTAGCCACAAACCAACCCGGAAAAACGATGACTGGGCGTGTCTCAAATTTTTTTCCAGTGCTCTGCGATAACAACTGCTTTAGCCAGCTTGCCTGCGCTTTAGGGCTACGCTGAAGTAGCCCCCCTTTTTCTGCATCGAGCATGCTGCACGCTTTGGATTGCGCTGATCGGCACTCAGGGATGGCGGTTTTTGCCGTGTCTGTGCATCGGCGCGCTGCTTTCGGCGGCCTTCTGCGTTTTACGGGCGCACTCGCACCAACAGCAGCCCTCGGCTCTTGTAGATGTTGGCCAGCGCAAGGGCCGTGAATGCCCTGGTCGCGTTCTTGTGAAGTCCACGGTATCGGACCTTGCTGAAGCCCCACAGTCTCTTGACGACACCGAACACGTGCTCGACCTGCGCGCGCACCTTGGACTTGTTGCGGTTGCGTAGCCGCTGGCCCTCATCGGGCACTCCAGCAACCTTCCAGTTTCTGGTGGCGCTGTACCTGCAGAACATCCAGGGCTGGGCGCCGTGGCAAATGGCGCTGGTGCTGCTGGCGGGGCTGTCGGCCTTCGTGCCGTGCTACCTGCTGATGTTCGGCATCGGCCCCGAGCCCGATTTGTGGGGCGTGCTGCTGCCGGCCTCGGTGCTGTGGGGCGCGGGCTTTGCGCTGAGCATCTCCGCGCTGATGGTGGCCGGCACCACGGGCGTCGCCGATGAAGAGCAAGGGCTGGCCGCCGGGCTGCTGAACAGCTCGCTGCAGGTGGGCGGCGCCTGCGGGCTGGCGGTGCTGACGGCGGCGATCGGGCCGGGCACGGCGCTGGCGATGCTGTATCCGGGCGTGGGGGTGATGCTGGGGTTTGCGGTGCTGACGTTGTTGGCGCAGGTGATTCGGGGGAAGGGGTAATTGCCGCGGTTCAACGCGCCGGCGCAATCTCGATCGCGCTGAACGTCTCCGTCAGCTTCACCGCCTGTTTCAGCGAGCCGGTGGTGATCTCCCGCCCGGCCTTGTCGAGGAACTTGGTGTCGGTGTCGACGATGAGGGTCACCGGCACATCGCCGCTGTCGCCGTGCCACACCGCCCGGAACTCGTAGGGCCCCATGCGCGCGCCGCCCAGGTGCGGCATCGCCGCATCGGAGATGCGCACGCCTGAGCCGGCGTCGTCGATCTTCAGCGTGCCGAGCACGAACTTCTCGAACGCCGGCCTGGCCTTGAGCAGCGGCCGAATGTCCGACTCGAAGCTGACGGTGCCATCGGCCCAGGCGGGCGCTGTCGCAAGGAAGAGAGTGCTGAGCGCGATGAGCATCGAGCCGTATCGTGGCTTCATGGGCGGGGGGCTTTCGTGGGCGTGTTGTTGCGGCGCAGGCCCGGATTCTGGGGCCGTGCCACGCATCAGCCGCACACCAGCCGCCTGGAAAAAGCCCCGCAACCACCAGCAGCAGAAATTTTTCAAAACTGCCTGCATCCAAACCCGCCCCCCGGCGTGTAGACCCTACAGCAGCGAGGAGCTGCTGACCCTCTACCACCCCAGGAGAACTTCCATGCACACCTCCCGTACCACCCGTTCCGTCGCCGTGCTCGGCGCCGTTTCCGCCGCCGCCTTCCTCACCGCCTGCGGCTCGATGTCGATGGCACCCGCGTTCAACCAGTCGAGCCTGCCGCCGACCATCCAGGTGCCGGCCGGCAACAAGGTCGCCATGGAAACCGTGGGCAAGGGCGACATCACCTACGAATGCCGCGACAAGGCCAACGCCCCCGGCCAGACCGAGTGGGTGTTCGTCGGCCCCGACGCCAAGCTGTGGGACCGCAGCGGCAAGCAGGTCGGCAAGTACTACGGCCCGCCGGCCACCTGGGAATCGAACGACGGCTCCAAGCTGACCGCCACGCAACTGGCCGTCGCACCGTCGGGCCCCACGAGCCTGCCGTTCCAGCTCGTCAAGGCCAACCCCGCCACCGGCTCGGGCGCGATGACCGGCGTGACCTACATCCAGCGCGTGGCCCTGCAAGGCGGCGTGGCACCGGCGGCCATGCCCTGCACGCCGGCCACCAAGGGCCAGAAGCAAGTGGTGCAGTACCAGGCCGACTACATCTTCTGGAAGGCGTCCTGATCGGGGGGTGAATGCGGGGCGAGGGCGGGGGCTGCGACTACCATCGGGCCCTTGCCCGATCCCCGCAACCCGCCGACGCTCACCACCTTGCCCGCCGCAGACCCCTTCGACTACGACGCCGCACTCATGGCCTGCGCCCGCGGCGACCGCCAGGCCCTCCAGCAGCTCTACCAGCGCGAGAGCCGCTACCTGATGGGGGTGGCCCTGCGCATCGTGCGCCAGCGCCAGCAGGCTGAAGACGTGCTGCACGACGCCTTCATCAGCATCTGGCAGCGCGCGGAAACCTTCAACCCCGCGCGCGGCGAAGGCCGCGGCTGGATCTACAGCGTGGTGCGCAACGCCGCGCTGAACATGGTGCGCAGCGGCGCGCGTCAGGTGCATGTGAGCGAAGAAGCGGTGGAAGCCATCGACGACCAGGCCGCGATGGCGGCCTATGCCTCGTCGGCCGACCCGTTCGAGCTGCGCGCCGACCTGGGCAAGCTCGAAGGCTGCCTGGGCGGCCTGGAGCCGGCGCGGCGCGACTGCATCCTGTATGCGTACGTGGAAGGCTGCTCGCACGGCGAGATTGCCGAGCGGCTGCAGACGCCGCTGGGCACGGTCAAGTCCTGGATACAGCGCGGCATGCGCGCGCTGAGGGAGTGCATGGCATGAGCACGACCCCGGGCAACAGCAACAATTTCGAAGACATCGACGCGCTGGCGGGCGAGTACGTGCTGGGCACGTTGTCGGCCGCGGCCCGTGCGTCGGTGGACGCGCGCATGCGCGACGAACCCGCGCTGCGCGACGCCGTGCAGGCCTGGGAAGCGCGCCTGCTGCCGCTGACCACGCTCGCGCCGCCGGCCGAGCCGTCGCCCGCGCTGTGGTCGCGCATCGAGCGAAGCCTGGGGCCGGTGCTCGGTGCCAGGACGCGGCCTGCGGGCACGTCGGCGTTCTCCAATTGGTGGAACAACCTGAACCTGTGGCGCGGCCTGGCCGCCGGCGGTTTCGCCGCCGCCGCGCTGATGGTGGCGGTGATGGTCACGCGGCCGCTGCCCACGCCGCAGTACATGGTGGTGCTGGTCGCGCCGCAGGACAAGGCGCCTGGCTGGGTGATACAGACCAGCGCGTCGCGCCAGCTGAGCCTGGTGCCGCTGGGCACCTTCGAGGTGCCGCCGCAGAAGACGCTGCAGTTCTGGACCAAGGCCGACCAGTGGCGCGGCCCGGTGTCGCTGGGCCTGGTCAAGCAGGGCCAGTCGCTGCGCATTCCCATCGACAAGCTGCCGCCGCTGGAACCCAACCAGCTGTTCGAACTGACGCTGGAGCCCGAGAACGGCTCGCCGATCGACCGGCCGACCGGGCCGATCCAGTTCATCGGGCGTGCGGTGAAGGTGCTGTAGCAGACGCGCGTTTGCGTTGCATTGCATCGCTCCTTCCCCCTCTGGGGGAAGGCCGGGATGGGGGCAGGCACGGCGCCCCGTGGATGCGCCGCGTGCCCCCACCCCCGCCCTCCCCCGGGAGGGGAGGGAGCAAAACTTGGGCTCGCGGCTGACATGGCAGGCGCGTGAGCGCCGCAAATAATCCGCCCATGATCGCCCTCGACTGCTACTACAGCCTCTCCTCCCCCTGGGCCTACCTCGGCGGCCCGCGGCTGCAGGACATCGTGCGCCGCCACCATGTGCGGCTCGTGCTCAAGCCCTACGACTTCCAGTCGGTGGTGCCGCAGACCGGCGGCATTCCGCTGAAGACGCGCCCCGAGCCGCGCCGCACGTACCACGCGCTGGAGCTGGCGCGCTGGAGCGAGTACCTCGGCATGCCGATGAACCTGGCGCCCGCGCACTACCCCAAGGGCGCGCCCGCCGACCCGAACTGGAACAAGTACCCGGGCTGGATGGTGATCGCCGCGCAGCTGCGCGGGCTCGACGCGCAGCCGCTGTCGCATGCACTGCTGCGCGCGCTGTGGGCGGAAGAGCGCGACACCGCGCAGGCCGACGTGCGCATTGCCGTGGCCATCGAGAACGGCTACGACGGCGCCTCGCTGCAGGCGATGGAGCAGTCGGCCGAGGTGCTGGCGGCGTACCGCGTGAACAGCGCCGAGGCGGTGGAGGCGGGCGTGTTCGGCTCGCCCACGTTCCTGCTGAACGGCGAGCGCTTCTGGGGGCAAGACCGGCTGGGCTTCCTGGACCGGGCGCTGGACAAGCTGCGCGCGGGCTGAACCTCAGGCCTGAATCTCAAGCCTGAATTTCAAACCTGAACTTCAATCGTCGCCGTCGAGCACCGACTGCGCGGCGGTGCGCACGCGCTCGCTGGCGTCGTTCCGCGCGGCCTCTTCGAGCGCGGCGTGCCAGGGTTTCCCTTCGACTTTCCAGTCGCCGATGCCCGTGACGGCCGTCCATCGCACGTCGGCGTCGTCGTCTTGCGCGGCGCGTTCGGCCAGCACGGGCAGCACGCGCTGGCCGATGGCGCTGCCCAGCCCGCGCTCCCCGCACAGGCTGGCCGCGTGCAGGCGAATGAAGGCGTGCGGCGAAGCCAGGCCGCGCAGCGCCTCGTCGACCTCGCCCGGGCGCAGTTCGCAGTAGCTGCTGCCGGGCCGCAGGATCTCGCGCACAAGGGCGACGGTGGCCGGCGGCGCCGCGAGCAACGCCTCCAACGGGCGGTAGTCCAGCGGCAGCGGCGTCGGGTCGCGAAACGACGAGCAGGGCGCGCACAGGCCTTCGATGGCCATCCTGGCGGCGTCGGGCAGGTTGTCGCCGTCTTGAGGCTCTTGCATCACCTTTTTCAGCTGCGCCAGCAACCAGTCGCTCTGGCCCAGGTAGGCCAGCGCCCGCGCGGCCCAGGCGCGTCCGGGTTCGTCGCGGGAGGCCGCCATTTGCGTCTTCAGCGCGTCCAGCACCTCGGGCGTGGCCACGCCGATGCGCCCGAGCATCAGGGCGGCGTGCCAGCCGCGGGGGCTCTTGCGCTTGCCGTTTTCCAGGCGCGCGAGCAGCGCGGGCACGGCCGGCGCGCCAATGGCGCAGAGCTGGTCGCAGGCCTCCTCGGCGCCGATGGAGCCGTTCGGGCGGTCCAGGCAGGTGACCAGGAACTCGACGCGCTCGGCCACGGGCAGCGCGGCCACGCGGGTGCGTTCGCGGTCGTCGCGGGCGTCTTTTTCGAACAGGCGCTCGAAGGTGGCGTCGCCGAGGCAGCGGCGGGCCAGGGCGGTGGCGTATTCCTCGTCGTTCACGAACATGACGAAGTCGGGCGTGAGCTGGAGCGAATCGCTGACTGAATCGCCGAGCGCCTGGCGCACCTTGTGCGCCGCCGACACCAGCATGTCGAAGCAGTCCTTCTCGGCCTGCAGCCAGTCGGCGCGCGAGCCCTGGCGGGCGGCCTGGTCGGCCGCGTCGGCGGCTTCCTTGAGCGCGTCGCTCTCGAACTCGACCAGCTCGTGCGCCCAGTCGGCCGGGTTCCAGTCGGCGTCCCAGAAGTCGATGGAAGCGCGCGCTTCGTCCTCGCGCGCGGACACGGTGTTGGCGCCCAGCGAGGGCAGGGCGATGATGCCGTCGCACTCGCGGTACACGCCGTGGAAGGCGGCCACGTAGAAGCGCTCGTCGGGGTTTTCCTGCATCAGGGCGCGCAAGGCGCGCAGGGCGTCCTCGACGATCAGCGGTTCCAGTGCTTTCCAGTGGTTCATTCGCAGGCCTCTCCCCCGTGGTTT
This sequence comes from Variovorax sp. J22G73, assembly GCF_030317035.1. Taxonomy (GTDB): domain Bacteria; phylum Pseudomonadota; class Gammaproteobacteria; order Burkholderiales; family Burkholderiaceae_C; genus Variovorax. Next base: position 96,153 of record NZ_JASZYK010000018.1, on the reverse strand, counting down.
CATTTGGGCCTGCGATCGTAAGGGGCGGTGCCGGTGGCGATAATCCCGGGATGCGAATCCGCTTTACCAAGATGCAGGGGGCCGGCAACGACTTCGTCGTGCTGGACGAAACACGCGGCACGCTGGGCCTCAGCGCCGCGCAATACCGCTTTCTGGCCGACCGCCATTTCGGCGTCGGCGCCGACCAGATCCTGACCGTGCGGCCATCGCCTTCGGAAGGCATCGACTTTCAATACGTGATCCACAACGCCGACGGCGGCGAGGTGGAGCAGTGCGGCAACGGCGCGCGCTGCTTCATGCGCTTCGTCAGCGAACACAAGCTCACGGCCAAGGACACGGTGCGCGTGCAGACGCTGGCCGGCGTGATCGAGCCGCGCCTGGGCGCCGACGGCCGCGTGACGGTCGACATGGGCGCCCCGGTGTTCGAGCCCGCGCGCGTGCCCTTCGACCCCGCCGGGCTCAGCCCGCAGCCCGACGGCGCGTGGGAAAAGTGGCACCTGGCGCTGGGCACGCATGCCGGCAGCGCCATCGTCTCGGTGGCGGTGCTGTCGATGGGCAACCCGCACGCGGTGCAGGTGGTGGACAACGTCGACACCGCGCCGGTGGCCGAGCAGGGCCCGCAGATCGAGCACCACCCGCGCTTTCCGCAGCGGGTGAACGCGGGCTTCATGCAGGTGGTCGACCGCACGCACATCAAGTTGCGGGTGTTCGAGCGCGGCGCCGGCGAAACGCTGGCCTGCGGCACGGGCGCCTGCGCGGCGGTGGTGGCGGGCATACGGCTGGGGCTGCTGGAGCGCAGGGTCGACGTGCAGACGCACGGCGGCATTCTCACGATCGAATGGCAGGGCGAGGGTCAGCCGGTGCTGATGACCGGGCCGGCCACGACGGTTTTCGAAGGCGACATCGAGGTTCCCGATCTGACATGACTTCCTCCCACAACAACAACGACGCCAACGCCATGAATCCGATCACCGAGGACGACATCGCCAACTACCTGGCGAACACCCCCGACTTCTTCGAGCGCCATGCCCAGTTGCTGGCGCAGGTGCAGCTCACCAGCCCGCATGGCAACCGCGCCGTGAGCCTGCAGGAGCGCCAGGCCGAGATGCTGCGCGAGAAGATCAAGGCGCTGGAGCACCGCCTGATGGACATGGTGCGCCACGGCACCGAGAACGTGGTCATCGCCGACCGCCTGCAGCGCTGGACCAAGGGCCTGTTGACCACGCGCGACCCGCGCAGCCTGCCGTACCGCATCGCGGTCGACCTGCAGTCGCTGTTCCTGGTGCCGCAAACGGCCATCAAGGTGTGGGACTGCAGCAGCGAATACCTGAACGAGGCCTACGCCCAGTGGGTGAGCGACGACGTGAAGGCGCTGGCCACCTCGCTGACCTCTCCGTACTGCGGCCTCAACGCGGGCTTCGAGGCGGCCAACTGGCTGCCCGAGCCGCAGTCGGCCATGTCGATCGCGCTGATTCCGCTGCGCGCCGACCCCGAGTCGCCGGCCTTCGGCATGCTGGTGCTGGCGTCGCCCGACGCGCAGCGCTTCAACGCCGAGATGGGCACCGACTTTCTGGAGCGCATCGCCGAGCTGGCCTCGGGCGGACTGTCGCGGCTGCGTCCTTGACGCGTCCGCGCGGGTTGCGCCGGCGCTGGCAGGTGCTGCTGGCGGTCGTGCTGACGGGCGGGGTGCTGGCGTATGCCGCCCTCGGGGCCTTCGTGTGGTGGCAGGCCGAAGCGCTGCTGGCGAACCCGCCGCAGCGCCCGGCCGATGCGGCGCTGGTGCTGGGCAGCCGCGCCTACCTGGACGGCAAGCCGCACCCGTGCCTGTCGGGCCGGGTCGATACGGCGGTGGCGCTGGCCCATGCCGGCACCGTCAAGCTGCTGGCCTTCACCGGCGGCGTGGATTCGGAAGACGGCCGCATCGAGGCCAAGGTGATGCAGGAGCGCGCCGTGGCCGAGGGCTTCGCCGGCCCGATGCTGCAGGAGCCGGCCTCCACCTCGACGCGGCAGAACCTGTCGCTGTCGCTCCCGCTGTTGCAGGTGGCCGGCGTGCGCAGCGTGGTGATCGTGTCGGAGCCCTTTCATTTGTGGCGCGTGCAGCGGCTGGTGAAGATGAGCGGCTTCGACCGCAGCTTCGACGTGCAGTACGCGGCCGCCCCCACTTCGTGCTGGAACGCGCTGGGGCCGTTGTCGAAGGGCGCATTGCGCGAGCCGGCGGCCATCGTGAACAATGCCTTCCGTGGATTCCTCTTCTGAAGCCGCGCCGCCAGCCGATTCGGGCTGGATCGACAAGTACCTCGCGCATGTGCGCGTGGAGCGCCGCCTTGCGGCACGCACGCTGGAGCTGTATTCCTTTCACCTGAAGGCGCTGACCGACAACGCCGCTGAGGCGAAGCTGTCGCTGGACCGCGTGCAGGCCGCGCACGTTCGCCGCTGGATGGCGCAGCTGCACAGCGCCGGGCGCGAGCCGCGCGGCATTGCGCTGGTGCTGTCGTGCTGGCGCAGCTTCTACCGCTGGCTGGGCCACGAGGGCCTGATCGGCTTCAACCCGGTGCAGGACGTGCACGCCCCCAAGGCCGGCAGGCCGCTGCCCAAGGCGCTGGGCGTGGACGACGCGGTGCGCCTGGCCGAGCTGTACGACCCCGAGGCCGACCCCTGGACCGAGGCGCGCGATGGCGCCATCGTCGAGGTGCTGTACGGCTGCGGCCTGCGCGTGAGCGAGCTCACGGGGCTCGACGCCCAGCCCAGCGGCACCGCGCGCGGCTGGATCGACCTGGACGCAGCCGAGGCCAATGTGCTCGGCAAGGGCAGCAAGCGCCGCATCGTGCCGCTGGGCAGCAAGGCGGCCGAAGCCGTGCGCGACTGGCTCGCGGTGCGCGGCGAGTGCGCCGCCATCACCGTGGCCCAGGTGCGCGACCCGCAGGCGGCGGCCGCGCTTTTCATCAGCGCCAAGGGCGTGCGCATGACGTCGCAGGCGGTGTGGAAGCTGCTGCGCGAGCGCAGCCTGAAGGCGGGGCTGGCCGCGCCGGTGCACCCGCACATGCTGCGCCATTCGTTCGCCAGCCACGTGCTGCAGTCGAGCAGCGACCTGCGCGCGGTGCAGGAGCTGCTGGGGCACGCGAGCATCACGACCACGCAGGTCTATACGCGGCTGGATTTCCAGCACCTGGCCAAGGTCTATGACCAGGCCCACCCGAGAGCGAAATCTCGCGAAGACAAAGACAAATAAACACATGAAAACCCTTCGCCTCAAACCCGGCAAGGAGCGCTCGCTGCAGCGCCGCCACCCCTGGATCTTCGAGTCCGCCATCGCACGCGGCGCCGCCGATCCGGGCGAGACGGTGCGCGTGGAGTCGCACGACGGCGCCTTCCTGGCCTGGGCTTCTTTCAGCCCGGCTTCCAAGATCCGCGCGCGGGCCTGGAGCTTCGTGGAAACGCAGCGCATCGACGCGGCCTTCCTGGCCTCGGTGTGCGTGCGCGCCGTGAAGGCCCGCGGCCTGTTCGACCTGCAGAGCGACGGCGTGCGCGTGATTCACGGGGAGGCCGACGGGCTGCCGGGGCTCATCGTCGACCGTTATGGCGACACATTGGTGGCGCAGTTCCTGTCCGCCGGCGTGGAGCGCTGGAAAGACGCGCTGGCCGACGCGCTGCTCGCGGCCACCGGCCTCGGCAAGCTCTACGAGCGCTCCGACGCCAGCGGGCGCGAGCGCGAAGGGCTGAAACCGATCACGGGCTGGCTGCGCGGCGAGGGCGCGACCGACATCACCATCCGCGAGCACGACTGGCAGCTGTCGCTGAACATCGCGACCGGCCACAAGACCGGCTTCTACCTCGACCAGCGCGACAGCCGCCAGCGCTTCGCGGAGCTGGCGCAGCACCGGCGCTTCAGGCGCGTGCTGAACTGCTTCTGCTACACGGGCGGCTTCACGGTGGCGGCGCTGGCGGGGCTGAAGGCCGCGGGCGCGCTGGAGGGCGCCGAGCTGGTGTCGGTCGATTCGTCGCTGCCGGCGCTGAACCTGGCGCGCGCGAACGTGGCGCTGAACGGCTTCGGCGGCGGTCAAGGTGAAGGTGAAGGTGAAGGTGAAGGTCAAGGCGATGCGGGTTCGGGCGCGAAGACGGAGTTTCTGGACGCCAACGTCAACACGCTGCTGCGCGAGTTCATCGACCAGGGCCGCACCTTCGACGCCATCGTGCTCGACCCGCCCAAGTTCGCGCCCACGGTGGCGCACGCCGAGCGCGCCGCACGGGCCTACAAGGACATCAACCGGCTGGCGCTCAAGCTGCTGGAGCCGGGCGGCGTGCTGCTCACTTTCTCTTGCTCGGGCGGCATCGGCGCCGACCTGTTCCACAAGATCGTGGCCTCGGCGGGGCTGGACGCGGGCGTGGACGGCTACATCAGCGAGCGCCTGGGCGCGGCGCCGGACCACCCGATGACCATCGAATTCCCGGAGGGCGAGTACCTCAAGGGGCTGGTGGTGGTCAGGAAGCCGGCCTGAAACCGCTGGCGCCAACATCGCGTTGACCCCTTCGGCAACGCAACTCAGTGGCATTGGCTAAACTGCCCGCCACGTCTGCTTTTCGCCCCTTTTTCCTGTTTTCCGCTTCCGGAGCACTTTCCCCATGGCCCTCATTCCCGCGACCATCCTCACCGGCTTTCTCGGCTCGGGCAAGACCACCCTGCTCAAACGCATCCTGACCGAAGCCCACGGCCAGAAGATCGCGGTCATCGAGAACGAGTTCGGCGAGGAGAACATCGACAGCGACATCCTGGTGACGGAGTCGAAGGAGCAGATCGTGCAGATGAGCAACGGCTGCGTGTGCTGCACCATCCGCGAAGACCTGCGCGAAGCGCTGCAGCTGCTGGCCGCCAAGAAGCGCCAGGGCCTGCTGGACTTCGACCGCGTGGTGATCGAGACCACCGGCCTGGCCGACCCCGGCCCGGTGGCGCAGACCTTCTTCATGGACGACGAGATCGCCGAGAGCTACCTGCTCGACTCGATCCTCACGCTGGTGGACGCCAAGCACGCGCCGCAGCAGCTCAACGACCGCCAGGAAGCGCGCCGCCAGGTGGGCTTTGCCGACCAGATCTTCATCAGCAAGAGCGAGCTGGTGTCGGCCGAGGAAACCGAGGCGCTCATCCACCGCCTGAAGCACATGAACCCGCGCGCGCCGCAGCAGAAGGCGCACTTCGGCGACGTGCCGCTGAAGGACATCTTCGACCTGCGCGGCTTCAACCTGAACGCCAAGCTGGACATCGACCCCGACTTCCTGAAGGAAGACGACCACGGCCACGAGCATCACGACCATGACCATGCGCATGGCGAGGCCTGCGACCACCCCTCCCACAAGCACGAGGGCCACGGCCACCACCACCACACCGACGACGACGTGAAGAGCTTCGTCTACAAGGCCGACCGCCCCTTCGACCCGGCCAAGCTGGAAGACTTCCTGGGCGCGATCGTGAACATCTACGGCCCGCGCATGCTGCGCTACAAGGGCGTGCTGAACATGAAGGGCACCGAGCGCAAGGTGATCTTCCAGGGCGTGCACCAGCTGATGGGCAGCGACCTGGGCCCGGAATGGGGCCAGGACGAGGCGCGCCAGAGCCGCATGGTGTTCATCGGCATCGAGCTGCCGCGCGAAATCCTGGAGCAGGGGCTGGAGCAGTGCCTGGTGTGAGCCGGCGGCCTCGTTGAAATCAAAAAAAGGGCGCCGACCGCGAGGTCGGCGCCCTTTTTGCATTCAAGGCGTCGTGCGTTGCTTGAAGAAATTACCGGCCCGGCGCGCCCATCGGCTTGCCGTTGATCTTCAGGCTGCCGTCGCTGTACTCGACCTGGGCGGTCACGTCGTCGCCTTCGCGCTTCACGAAGCCCTTTTCCTCGCCTTGCTCGACCAGGCCCGCCACCATTTCGGGCGGGGGCGTCTGGCCGCTCTCGGCGCCGGTTTCGGCGAGCTTCTCGAGCCACTTCATGGGCAGGCGGGCGTTGGCCTTGAGCGCGCCGCGCTTCATGAGCAGGGCGGTGCCGGGCAGTTGCAGGTCTTCGTCGGTCACGCCGGCCATGCCGGCCATGTAGCTGATTTCACCGCGCTTGCCGTCGATCTCGACGACCATCTTGTCGACGCCGGCCTCGGGGCTGAACTTGGCCATGGCCTTCAGGTCGGGCGCGAGCTGGTCGGCCAGCGCCTGCATCGCGGCCTGCGATGCCTTGCTGCCGCCCTTGCCGCAGCCGTTGACGGCGCTGGACTGCATCCACGCGTCGGCCAGCTTCTTGTAGCCGGCGGCCTGGATGCGCCGCGCGCTGCTGGTCAGCTCGAACTTGTCGATCTTGGTCGCGCCGATGGTGCCGTTGCCCTTGACGGTGCCGCTGGAGGCATAGAGACCGTCCTTGATGGTGGCTTCGCCGAGCATGTCCAGGCCCTGCAGCAGCACGGTGGTCACCAACTTGGGCGGGGTGTCGGCCGGCACGGCGGCGGCGCCCAGCGGGCCGCCGGTCTTCTTCACGACGAGCTCCAGCGTGTCGAGCTTGCCCTCGGTCTTGCCGGTGGCCAGGAACCAGCCGGCGCTGCTGTCCATGTCGGCTTTGGCGGTGAGCTTGCCCATCTTCAGGGTGGTGCCGGTGCGGGCGTCGCTGAAGTCCAGGCCGGGCATGGCCAGGTCGTAGCGCACCTGGGTGCGCGCGGCGTTCACGTCCATGCGCATCTGCGCGCCCTGCCAGGCGAACTGGCCCTTGCCGGCTTCGGTGAGCTTGGCCGGCGCCACGGTCATGTCGGTGGTGAAGGCGCCGCCGAAGCCGACCTGGGTGCGCGCGCTCAGGGGCTTGGCATCGCCGAAGAGCTTCTTCGCGTCGGCCTGGGTCTTGGCGTCGAGCACCAGTTCGCTGTCGATGGTGGCCGCGGCCAGCGAGCCGCCGGCGATCGGGCCGTGGTGGATGGTGTCGCGGATGGTGAAGCGCAGCGGCTTGGGCGGCGTGGCGTCTGCCTGCGCTTCGGCTTCCTCGTCGGCTTCGGCTTCTTCACCCTCGGCGGGCGGGGTCGGCGCGGCAGGCGTGGCCGCGGCCGTGGCGTCCGGCGCGCAGCCGATCTCCAGGGTCACGGTGCTCACGGCGCCGAAGAAGCCGCGCTCGTATTGGCGGTCGGTCACGCGCACCAGCGCGGTCTGCTTCGGCAACTCGTCCAGCGCGGTGTCGTAGCGCGACTTGATCTGCGACCCGGCGTACCAGGTGCTGCCGCCGTAGGCCACCGCGATGGCCGCGGCCAATGCACCCACTCCCAGAACTGCTTTATTGCTCAAGGTTTTTCTCTCTCTTGTGTCGAATGATCGGATAGGCCCCCGCCGCCGTACGGACAAAGCAGGACAGGGCGCGGACCCGCGTTGCCCCCTCGACAACGCCGGGCGATGCTAACGGAGTTGCCGGCGGCGCCGGCCGCGGCGCACGCACATCGCCCGCGCTGCCGAGTTCTCTATACAATCGCGCGCCTGTTCCGGCAGCCACTCCTCGTCCCCATGGACAAGATGTGACTTCCGGCACGGGGCGCCGCACGTTTCTGGCGGGCTTTCGGGGGTATAACCCCGGGGTTCGTCACTGGCGGGCACCCCGACAACGGAGACATCGCGCGGCCTGAAAGCCGCAGGGTCTCCATGGGAGGAGACACCCAGTGAAAGCGCGTTCCAGTTCGTCAAAGGAGCCAGTCACCGTGAAGAAACCCGCCGCCAAGGCCACGCCAGCAACCAAGCCCGCCGCAACGAAGGCGCCGGCTGCGAAGCAGGCTGTACCTGCGGCAAAAAAGGTTTCCGCCGCTGCACATGACTCCCCCGCGAAGGAGAAAAGCGCATCCAAAAAGCCCGCAGCAGCCCCGGCCAAGGCCGAGACCGCTGCAAAGAAGTCCGCCAAGCCTGCCACTGCTGCGACCAAGACCGCAGGCGCGGGCGCCTCGTCATCCAAACCCGTCGGCCGCCCTGCTGCCGTTACTTCCGTCCCCTCGAGTCCCATGAAAAAAACGGCTGCCGCCTCCACTTCCGCCCCGGCGACACCCTCGATGCCCGCTCAAACCGCCACGCCCGCTCCCGCGCGTGGTGGCCGCGTGTCCCGGCTGTCGCAATTGACCGTCCCCTCGATGCCGCAATCCGTGGCGTCGACGGCCGCCAAATCCAGCTTCTCGCAGGCGCCGTCCACCGCGCTGGTGCCGCCGCCGCCCCTGGCCGTCAAGAAAGACCCGAAGCTGGCCAACAACTGGAAGACCAAGACGCCCGCCGAGCTGAGCGACGCCGAAGTCATCGCGATGCCCGACGACGAGTACATGAACGACAAGCAGATGGCGTTCTTTCGCCTGAAGCTCGCCGAACTCAAGCGCGGCATCCTGGAAAACGCCGGCGAGACCACCGAGCACCTGCGTGAAGACACCGTGGTCGTGCCCGACCCGGCCGACCGCGCCACCATCGAGGAAGAACACGCCCTCGAGCTGCGCACGCGCGACCGCGAACGCAAGCTGCTGAAGAAGATCGAGCAGTCGATCCAGCGCATCGACGCCGGCGACTACGGCTACTGCGACGAAACCGGCGAACCCATCGGCGTGGGCCGCCTGCTGGCCCGCCCGACGGCCACGCTGTCGCTCGAAGCGCAGCAGCGCCGCGAGCTCAAGCAGAAGATGTTCGGGGATTGACCGAGAGCACCCCCGGGACACTTTCCGTTCGATAGTCTTCACCGCATGGCCAAGGAAGAATCGGGCCGCCTTTTTTCGAAGGTGGCCAAGTTTGTTCGCAATCCCCTGAAGGATTGGTCGGAGCTCGACGCGCCGGCCGCGTCCGATTCCTCGCTGCCCGACCAGACCTACAGCCGCGAGATGCTGAAGGAAATGATCGAGCGGCGCCAGCGCAACGACTTCGTGCGCCGGCGCGAGTTCGACATGCTGCGCAAGCTGCGCCAGCGCGAAGCCGCCGCGCACGCCTTCGACGGCACGGTGACGCCGTCGTCGTTCAACGTCAACAGTTCTTCCGGCAAGCAGGAAGGCCGCGCGCTCACGCTCAAGAAGATCGACGAGATCGAAGAGCAGATGTCCCAGCAGTGGTGGAAGGGCCGCGGGCCGAACGGCGAAGCGCTGTCCACCCCGCCGCCGGACGCCGGTGCCGAAACGCTGCCGCCCGTGCTCGACGACGAGGCGGCCGAAGGGCAGCCGGCGGCCCAGCCTTCGGTTCAAACCGTTGCGCATGCGGCCCACGGACCAGCCGATGCGCCTGTGTCGGCACCCGTTTCATCGCCTGACACGACACCGGCCGCCGCCAGCACGCCGCTGACCTCTTCGCACCTCTCGCACGACGGCGCCCTGGAAGAAGCGGTGATCCGCTTCGCGCACGGCGACGACACCGGCGCGGAAGCTATCCTGCTGCAGGCGCTGGCCTCCGAGAGCGCGCCGCCCGAGTCCGAGAACGGCCAGCACGCCTCGATGGCCGAGCGCGACGACGACCGCTGGCGTGCCTTGTTCGATCTCTACCGCGCCACGGGTGCCGCCGCCAAGTTCGCGGCCGCCCGCATGCGCTACGCCCAGCGCATGCGGCGCATGGGCCCCGACTGGGTCTCGCTCGAGGAGCTGGCCCGCAGCGTCAAGGCCGTGACCGCCAGCGAAGAGGCGGCAGGTGCCGCCGCCGAGGGCGACGCCCACGCCGACTGGGCCAGCCCGCCGCGCCTGGCGCGCGAGGGGCTGGTGGCGCTCACGCGCGCGCTGTCGAAGGCGGGCTCGGTGTGGACGCTCGACTGGCGCAGCCTGGGCGGCATCGAGCTCGAGGCCGCCGCGCCGTTGCGCGTGCTGTTCAACCACTGGTCCGACTCGCCGGTGCAACTGCGCTTCATGGGCTCGGCCCAGCTGCTGGCCGTGCTGGCCGAGGCCTCTCCCAACAACGATCGCAGTACCGAGGATGTGTGGTGGCAGCTGCACATGGCCGCGCTGCGGCTCATGCACCTGCCCGACGACTTCGAGCTGGTGGCGCTGAATTACTGCATCACCTACGAGGTGTCGCCACCTTCGTGGCAGGACCCGCGCGGCGAATGCACCGCGCTGGCCGCGCCAGCGGTGAACCGGCACAGCTCGGTGTGGTCGCTGCTGTCGGTCGGCGGCGATTCGGAGAGCTTTCCGTCCACCGACAGCGGCTTTGCCGCGCTGGCGGGCGACCTGCGGGGCGAGTCGCTGTCGAACTGGCAGCGGCTGGACCACGACCTGCGCCACACCACCGCGCCGGTCATCTCGTGCGCGGCGCTGCTGCGCATGGACCTGGCTGCCGCCGGCACGCTGCTGAGCTGGGTGCGGGCGCGCGACGCCAACGGCGAGCGCGTGCAGTTCGTGGATGCGCATCGCCTGATTGCCGCGCTGTTCAACCTGGTAGGCATTGCCGATCACGCCACGGTGGCGGTTAGGAAAAACTAAGGGCCCGGCCCGCCCTTGCGCGGGTTGCATTGCCTGTGGCCATCCCCAAGTGGCTTCGATGGAACAGTTTCACGGCACCACCATCGTGAGCGTGCGCCGCAAGACCCCCCAAGGCGATCAGGTCGCCATCGGTGGGGACGGGCAGGTCACTCTCGGCAATATCGTCATCAAGGGCACGGCGCGCAAAGTGCGCCGGCTGTATCACGGCAAGGTGCTCGCCGGCTTTGCCGGCGCCACGGCCGACGCGTTCACGCTCTTCGAGCGCTTCGAGGCCAAGCTCGAAAAGCACCAGGGCCACCTCACCCGCGCGGCGGTCGAGCTCACCAAGGACTGGCGCACCGACCGCGTGCTGCGCAAGCTCGAGGCCATGCTGGCCGTGGCCGACGCCACCACCTCGCTCATCATCACCGGCAACGGCGATGTGCTGGAGCCCGAAGACGGCGTGATCGCCATCGGCTCGGGCGGTGCCTACGCCCAGTCGGCGGCCAAGGCGCTGATCGACAACACCGATCTTTCGGCCGAGCAGATCGTGCGCAAATCGCTGGCGATCGCCGGAGAAATCTGCATTTACACGAACATGAACCACACCGTGGAAGCGCTCTGACCATGTCCATGACCCCCCAGGAAATCGTCTCCGAGCTCGACAACCACATCGTCGGGCAGCCGGCCGCCAAGCGCGCCGTGGCCATCGCCCTGCGCAACCGCTGGCGCCGCCAGCAGGTCGACGAAAAGCTGCGCCACGAGATCACGCCCAAGAACATCCTCATGATCGGCCCCACGGGCGTGGGCAAGACCGAGATCGCGCGCCGCCTGGCCCGCCTGGCGGACGCGCCCTTCATCAAGGTCGAGGCCACCAAGTTCACCGAGGTGGGCTACGTGGGCAAGGACGTCGATTCGATCATTCGCGACCTTGCCGAAATCGCGGTCAAGCAAACGCGTGAATCGGAAAGCGTCAAGGTGCGCGCGCGCGCCGAAGACGCGGCCGAGGAACGCATCCTCGACGTGCTGCTGCCGCCCGCGCGCGGTGCCGACGGCGCCACGCCCGCGCTGGACGGCCCCAACCCCACGCGCCAGGCCTTCCGCAAGAAGCTGCGCGAGCACCAGCTCGACGACAAGGAGATCGAGCTCGACCTGGCAGAGACGCGCGCCCCGCTCGAAATCATGGGCCCGGCCGGCATGGAGGAAATGACCGAGCAACTGCGCGGCATGTTCGGCCAGATGGGCGGTGGCAAGCGCAAGACGCGCAAGCTGAAGATCGGCGAGGCCATGCGCCTGCTGATCGACGAAGAGGCGGGCAAGCTGATCAACGAGGAAGAGATCCGCGCGCAGGCCATCACCAACGCCGAGCAGAACGGCATCGTCTTCATCGACGAGATCGACAAGGTCGCCACGCGCAGCGACGCGCAGGGCTCCGACGTGTCGCGCCAGGGCGTGCAGCGCGACCTGCTGCCGCTGGTGGAGGGCACGGCCGTGAGCACCAAGTACGGCGTAGTGCGCACCGACCACATGCTGTTCATTGCGAGCGGTGCGTTCCACCTGAGCAAGCCCAGCGACCTGATTCCCGAGCTGCAGGGCCGCATGCCGATTCGCGTCGAGCTGCAGTCGCTGTCGGTGGCCGACTTCGAAAGCATCCTCACGCAGACGCGCGCGTCGCTCGTGAAGCAGTACCAGGCGCTGCTGGCCACCGAGGGCGTCACGCTCGAATTCACGCCCGACGGCGTGAACCGCCTGGCCACCATTGCGTACGAGGTGAACGAGCGCACCGAGAACATCGGCGCGCGCCGTTTGTCGACCGTGATGGAGCGTTTGCTGGATGAGGTAAGCTTCGACGCGACCCGCCTGGAAGGCCAATCGATCCGCATCGATGCCGCCTACGTCGACCAGCGCCTTGCGGCACTAAGTCACGACGAAGACCTCTCGCGCTTCATCCTCTGAAGCCGCTTCTCTTGCCCCTGTAACGGCGGCAATGCTTCACGCATCACTTTCACTGCGTGAGCTAAGTAGTTCATTCTCAACGAAATTCGCCGATTCCATGCATTTGGAATCGGCGCTAAGTCGTTGATTCCATTACAAAAAATACCACCAACGGCCAGTTGCTTCCTAAGTGTTTCCTGCTACAGTGCAAAAAAGTGCAGTTAAGTGGGAGAAAGTGCGGGTAGTGCCCCCTTCGGGTGCTGCGGCAGCTCCCAACACAGGGGTTTCGTGGTCGTGTTTCAAGGCGCTTCATCGCTCAGTCTGGATGCCAAGGGGCGGCTCTCAGTGCCGACCCGGCATCGCGACGTCCTGAGCGCCACGGCAGGCGGCCAGCTCACGATCACCAAGCATCCGCACGGATGCCTCATGGTGTTCCCCCGTCCCGAATGGGAAAAATTCCGCGAACGCATTGCCGCGCTGCCGATGTCGGCGCAGTGGTGGAAGCGCGTCTTCCTGGGCAACGCCATGGACGTCGAGATGGACGGCACCGGCCGCATCCTGGTTTCTCCCGAACTGCGCGCCGCCACCGGCATCGTGCGTGACACGCTGCTGCTGGGCATGGGCAACCACTTCGAACTCTGGGACAAGGCCACCTACGAGGCCAAGGAGGCCGAGGCCACCCAGGGCGAGATGCCGGATGTGTTTCAGGACTTCGCGTTCTGAGGACTCACGTGAACACCCCATGGACCCATACGACCGTCTTGCTGAACGAAGCGGTGGAAGCTCTTCTTTCAGGCAGCACGGATGCCGCCGGCACCTACGTGGACGCCACCTTCGGGCGGGGAGGGCACGCGCGCGCCATCCTCGCGAGGCTGGGGCCGCAGGGCAAGCTGATCGCATTCGACAAGGATGCGGAAGCAGTGGCCGAAGCAGCGCGCATCTCCGATGCGCGTTTTTCCATCCGGCACCAGGGATTCCGCTCGCTGGGCGAACTGCCCGATGCGAGCGTCGACGGCTTGTTGATGGACCTGGGCGTGAGTTCGCCGCAGATCGACAACCCGGTGCGCGGTTTCAGTTTTCGTTTCGACGGCCCGCTCGACATGCGCATGGACACCACGCGCGGCGAGAGCGTGGCCGAATGGCTGGCAACGGCCGAACTCCAGCAGATTGCAGAGGTGATCCGTGACTATGGCGAAGAACGGTTTGCTGTTCAGGTTGCAAAGGCGATTGTTGCTCGCCGACAAGAACGGGGCCCAATTTCAACCACCACCGAACTGGCCGAGCTCGTGGCTGGCACGGTCAAAACCCGCGAGCAGGGCCAGAACCCTGCAACGCGCACATTTCAGGCTTTTCGGATTTTCATCAACGCCGAGCTTGAAGAGCTGCAACAGGCGCTAGAAGCGAGCCTTTCCGTGCTCAAGCCCGGCGGCCGTCTCGCGGTGATCAGCTTCCATTCGCTGGAAGACCGCATCGTGAAGCAGTTCATCGCGAAGCACTCCAAGGAGGTCTACGACCGCCGCGCGCCCTTTGCCGCGCCCAAGGTGATGAAGCTGAACGCGCTGGAGCGCATCAAGCCGTCCGACGACGAAGTGCGCGGCAACCCGCGCTCGCGCAGCGCCATCCTTCGCGTCGCCGAACGCACCGAGGCGAGCTGAGCATGGCCCGCATCAACCTGCTCCTGCTGCTGGCCGTCGTCGCGACGGCGCTGTACCTCGTGCACACGCAGTACCAGTCACGCCAGCTCTACACCGAGCTGGACCGCGTGCAGCAGGAAGCCCGTCGCCTCGAGCTGGACCGCGACCGCCTGCAGGTCGAGAAGCGCGCCCAGGCCACGCCGTTGCGCGTGGAAAAGCTCGCCAAGGAGCAACTGCAGATGCGCACCACCTCGCCGGCCATCACGCAGTACGTGCGCCCCGACGGCTCGGTGATTCCGGCCGTCGCGCCCGTGGCGCCGGCCATGCCCGCGACCACCGGTGCCAAGCCCGCCGCCAAGCCGCCAGCCAAGCCGGCCGCCAGGCCCGTGACCGCCACGAGGGCCGCGCCATGACCCGCCGCAGCGTGCGCTACACCACCAGCCCCCTGCTGGCGAGCAAGACGCCGGTCTGGCGCAGCAAGTTCATCGTCGCGGGCATCGCGCTCGGCTTCGTCATGCTGGCGGGCCGGGCCGCTTACGTGCAGGTGCTGAACAACAGCTTCTTCCAGCGCCAGGGCGAAGTGCGCTTCGCCCGCACGCTGGAGCTGCCGGCCAACCGCGGCCGCATCCTGGACCGCAACGGCCTCATCCTCGCGTCCAGCGTGGTGGCGCCCAGCATCTGGGCCATTCCGGAAGACATCGAGCGCGACGACCCCGAAGTGCGCGCCAAGCTCAAGCAGGTCGCCAAGCTGCTCGAGATGCCGCAGAAGGACTTCGACAAGAAGCTCGAGGACGAGGACAAGACCTTCGTCTGGGTCAAGCGCCAGGTCGACGAGCCCATCGCCAAGCAGATCGCCGCCCTGAACATCAAGGGCATCTACCAGCGCCGTGAATACAAGCGCCAGTACCCCGAGGGCGAGGCCGCCGCGCACGTGGTGGGCTTCACCAGCGTGGAAGACAACGGGCAGGAGGGCATCGAGCTCGCGTTCAACAAGGACCTGGCCGGCAAGGCCGGCTCGCGCCGCGTCATCAAGGATCGACTGGGCCGCGTGGTCGAGGGCGTGGGCGACACCGTGCCGCCGCTGGACGGCAAGGACATCCAGCTGAGCGTGGACAGCAAGGTGCAGTTCTTCGCCTACCAGAAGCTGCGCGACGCCGTCACGGCGCGCAAGGCCAAGGCCGGCAGCGTGGTGGTGCTCGACAGCACCACCGGCGAAGTGCTGGCGCTGGCCAACTACCCGAGCTACGTGCCCGACAAGCGCCAGGACCTCACCGGCGAGCAGCTGCGCAACCGCGCGCTCACCGACACCTTCGAGCCCGGCTCGACCATGAAGCCCATCACCGTGGCCATGGCGCTGGAGGCCGGCCGCGTGAAGCCCGCGACGCTCATCGAGACGGGCCCCGGCCGTTTCCAGATCGGCGGCTTCACCATCAGCGACACGCACAACTACGGCACGCTGACGGTCGAGGGCGTGATCCAGAAGTCGAGCAACGTCGGCGCGCTCAAGATCGCCCAGAAGATGACCCCGCACGAGATGTGGGACACCTACACCGCGCTCGGCTACGGCCAGAAGCCGCAGATCCAGTTCCCCGGCGCGGTCACCGGCCGGCTGCGCCCGTGGAAGACCTGGAAGCCGGTCGAGCAAGCCACCATGGCCTACGGCTACGGCCTGTCGGCGTCGCTGTTCCAGATGGCGCATTCGTACACCTCGTTCGCGCACGACGGCTCGCTCATTCCGGTCACCATCCTGAAGAACACCGAGCCGCCGGTAGGCGTGCGGGTGTTCTCGCCGTCGAACGCGCTGGCGGTGCGCAAGATGCTGCAGATGGCCGCCGGCCCCGGTGGCACCGGCACGCGCGCACAGACGGTCGGCTACTCGGTCGGCGGCAAGTCGGGCACGGCGCACAAGCAGGTTGGCAAGGGTTACGCGAGTAACAAATACCGCGCGTGGTTCACCGGCATGGCGCCCATCGAGAAGCCGCGCATCATCGTGGCCGTGATGATCGACGAGCCCAGCGACGGCCAGTATTTCGGCGGCGTGGCCGCGGCCCCCGTGTTCAGCGAAGTTGTTCAGCAGACGCTGCGCATGATGAACGTACCGCCCGACCTGGCGGTCAAACCGCTTGTGATGACGCAGGGCGTCGACGAGAGTTTCTGAACATGCTGACCTTCACTTCCCCCCCATTGGCCGCGGCCTGGCTCAAGGAGCGCGCGCCGCAGGGCGCCATGCACGCCGACAGCCGTGCCGTGGGCGCGGGCGACATCTTCATCGCCTGGCCCGGCGCCGCCACCGACGGCCGCAAGCACGTGGCCGCCGCGCTGGCGCAGGGCGCGGCCGCGTGCCTGGTGGAGCACGAAGGCGTGGAAGCCTTCGGCTTCGATGGCGATGAACGCATCGTGAGCTACCCCGGCCTGAAGGCCGCCACCGGCCCGATCGCCTCGGCCTTCTACGACAACCCCTCGGCGCTGCTCGACGTGCTGGCCGTGACCGGCACCAACGGCAAGACCTCCACCGCCTGGTGGCTGGCCGAGTCGCTTTCCACGCTGCGCGCGGCGGGCGGTGTTCGCGCCATGAAGCCCGACGGCACCGTGCAGCGCGACGCGCCTTCGCCGTGCGCCGTGATGGGCACGCTGGGCATCGGCATGCCGCCCGCGCTGACCTACACCGGCCTGACCACGCCCGACCCCGTGATGATGCAGCGCGAGCTGCGCGCGCTGGTGGAGCGCGGCTTCGGCGCCTGCGCCATCGAGGCCTCGTCCATCGGCATCGCTGAGCGCCGGCTCGACGGCGCGCAGATCGCGGTGGCCGTGTTCACCAACTTCACGCAGGACCACCTCGACTACCACGGCAGCATGGACGCCTACTGGCAGGCCAAGGCCGAGCTGTTCCGCTGGCCCGGCCTGCGCGCCGCGGTGATCAACATCGACGACACGCACGGCGCGAGCCTGTGCGCCAACCTGATCGACGCCGGCATCGGCGCGCTCGACGTGTGGACCGTGTCCGCCGAGGGCAAGCCGGCCCGCCTGATGGCGCGCGACATCGGCTACGACGCGCAGGGCCTGCAGTTTTCCGTGGCTGAGCACGGCACGGCCGAGGTGCAGCGCCTGTCGACCGGCCTCATCGGCCAGTACAACGTGGCCAACCTGCTGGGCGTGCTGGGCACGCTGCGCGCGCTGGGCCTGTCGCTGGAGCGGGCCGTGGCCGCCTGCGCCAACCTCACCAGCGTGCCGGGCCGCATGGACCGCGCCGGCACCGGGGAGGGCGCGCCGCTGGCCGTGGTCGACTACGCCCACACGCCCGACGCGCTCGACAAGGCCCTCATCGGCCTGCGCCCGCTCGCGAAGCAGCGTGGCGGCGCGCTGTGGTGCCTGTTCGGCTGCGGCGGCGACCGCGACCCGATCAAGCGCCCGATGATGGCCGCCGTGGCCGAGGGCCAGGCCGACCACGTGGTCGTCACCAGCGACAACCCACGCAGCGAAAAACCCGACGCGATCATCGCGCAGGTGCTGCGCGGCTTCTCGCGCCCCGAGGCCGCCCAGGTGCAGCCCGACCGCGCCATGGCCATTGCCGACGTGCTCGCGCAGGCGGCCCCGCAAGACGTGGTGCTCATCGCCGGCAAGGGCCACGAGGCGTGGCAGGAAATTGCCGGCCAGCGCATCGAGTTTTCCGACAAGGCCCATGCGCTGCAGGCGCTGGCACGCAGGGTGAACCCGGGTAACCCCGGTAACCCGGCACACACCGGGAGCGTGGCATGACCGACACCACGCCGCTCAACCTCACGCTGGCCCAGGTGCAGCAATGGATTCCGGGGTCGCGCCTGGTCGGCGACGGCGCGACCGTCATCGCCCGCGTGCACACCGACACGCGCACGCTCGCGAGCGGCGACCTGTTCGTCGCGCTCAAGGGCGAGCGCTTCGACGCCAACGAATTCCTCGCCGACGCGAAGGCGCAGGGCGCCGTGGCCGCCATTGCGCACCATGGCCTCGAAGCCGCCGGCCTGGCCGGGCTCGAGGTGCCCGATTCGCTGGCCGCGCTCGGCGCGCTCGGCGCCGGCTGGCGCGCGCAGTTCACGCTGCCGCTCATTGCCGTCACCGGCAGCAATGGCAAGACCACGGTCACGCAGATGATCGCGGCGGTGCTGTTCGCGTCCGCCGCCGAACGTGCTGAACGGGCCGAACGTGCGCTGGCCACGGCCGGCAACTTCAACAACGAGATCGGCGTGCCGCTCACGCTGCTGCGCCTGCGCGCGGAGCACCGCCGCGCGGTGCTCGAGCTGGGCATGAACCATCCGGGCGAAATTGCGCGGCTGGCCGCCATCTCGCGCCCGACCATCGCGCTGGTGAACAACGCGCAGCGCGAGCACCAGGAGTTCATGGCCAGCGTCGAGGCGGTGGCCGTGGAAAACGCCGCCGTGTTCGCGGCGCTGCCCGACGACGGCACGGCCGTGTTCCCGTACGGCGACACCTTCACCGCGCTGTGGACCGACATGGCGCGCGCCGGCGGTTCGCGCCGCTGCATGACGTTCGGCGAAGCGCAGGACGCCGACATCTCGCTCGAGAGCGCCGAATGGGCGCAGGGCGCGTGGGCCGTGCGCATCCGCACGCCGCTGGGCGCCTTCGCCACCCGGCTGCACATCGCCGGGCGCCACAACGTGGTGAACGCGCTGGCGGCCACCGCCTGCGCGCTGGCGGCCGGCGTGTCGCTGGAAACCATTGCCGCGGGCCTGGACGCTTTCGTGCCGGTCAAGGGCCGCTCGCGCGCCAGCGAGGTGGTGCTGGCCGGCGGCCACGCGCTCACGCTGGTGGACGACAGCTACAACGCCAACCCCGATTCCGTGATCGCCGCCATCGACGTGCTCGCCGCCCTGCCGGCGCCGCGCCTGCTGGTGCTCGGCGAAATGGGCGAGGTGGGGAACCGCTCGCCGGAGTTCCACGCCGAGGTCGGCGCCTGGGCCCGGCAACGCGGCATCGAGTCGGTCTACACGCTGGGCGCCGCCACGGCGCATGCCGCCACCGCCTTCCAGGGCGGTGCGGACGGACGACATTTCGACGAGTTCGACGCGCTGGGCGCGGCCGTGCTCGCGCGCCTGCCGCAGGTCGGCAGCGTGCTGGTCAAGGGATCCCGCTTCATGAAGATGGAGCGCATCGTGCAGGCCATCGAGGCACAACAACAAAAGGAGGCCGGTCATGACGCATGAGCCGCGCGAAAACACATGCTGCTGACTCTCGCCCAATGGCTGCAGACGCTGTCGCCCGAATTCGGGTTCCTGCGCGTCTTCCAGTACCTCACCTTCCGCGCGCTGATGGCCGCGGTGACCGCGCTCGTGGTCGGCCTGGTGGCCGGCCCCTTCGTCATCCGCCGGCTCGCCGCGCTCAAGATCGGCCAGCCGGTGCGCGGCTACGGCATGGAAACGCACCTGACCAAGAGCGGCACGCCCACCATGGGCGGCGTGCTGGTGCTGTTCGCCATCGCCTTCGCCACGCTGCTGTGGTTCGATATTTCGAACCGGTTCGTGTGGATCGTGCTGTGGGTCACCATGGGCTTCGGCGCCATCGGCTGGGTCGACGACTGGCGCAAGGTGGTCCGCAAGGACCCCGAAGGCATGCGCTCGCGCGAGAAGTATTTCTGGCAGTCGGTGGTGGGCCTGCTGGCGGGCTTCTACCTGCTGTTCAGCATTTCTGAAAGCTCCAACTGGCGCGTGCTGCAGCTGTTCTTCGCCTGGGTGCAGTCGGGGTTCGACCTCGACTTTCCGCCCAAGATCAACCTGCTGGTGCCCTTCTTCAAGGAAGTGAGCTACCCGCTGGGCGGCATCGGCTTCGTGATCCTCACGTACCTGGTGATCGTGGGCGCGAGCAACGCGGTGAACCTCACCGACGGGCTGGACGGCCTGGCGATCATGCCGGTGGTGATGGTGGGCTCGGCGCTGGGCGTGTTCGCCTATGTGACGGGCAGCGCGGTGTACTCCAAGTACCTGCTGTTCCCCAACATCCCGGGCTCGGGTGAGCTGCTGGTGTTCTGCTCGGCCATGGCCGGCGCGGGCCTGGCCTTCCTGTGGTTCAACACGCACCCGGCGCAGGTCTTCATGGGCGACGTGGGCGCGCTGGCGCTGGGCGGCGCGCTGGGCACCATCGCGGTCATCGTGCGCCAGGAAATCGTGTTCTTCATCATGGGCGGCATCTTCGTGGTCGAGGCGATCTCGGTGATGGCGCAGGTGATGTACTTCAAGTACACCAAGAAGCGCTACGGCGAAGGCCGCCGCGTGCTCAAGATGGCGCCGCTGCACCATCACTTCGAGAAGAGCGGCTGGCGCGAGACGCAGGTCGTGGTGCGCTTCTGGATCATCACGATGCTGCTGTGCCTCGTGGGCCTGTCGACGCTGAAGCTGCGGTAATAAAAACATGCGGCACCTTCAAGACCTCCCCGTTCTCATCCTCGGCCTCGGCGCGTCCGGGCTGGCGATGGCGCGCTGGTGCGCGCGCCACGGCGCGGTCGTGACCGTGGCGGATACGCGCGAGGCGCCGGCGCAGCTGGCCACGCTGAAGGCCGAGCTGCCCGATGTGGTTTTTGTCGGCGGGCCGTTCTCGGCCGCGCTGGTCGAAGGCACGCCGATTCGCGCGGTTTACCGCTCGCCGGGCCTGTCGCCCGAGACCATCGCGCCGGTGGCCGATGCGGCACGCGCCATGGGGCTGCCGGTCGGCGGCGAGCTGGACCTGTTCGCGCGCGCGCTGCTCGATCTGCAGACCGTCGATGTGCCGGTGGTCGAAGCCGAGGCCGACGCCGAGCCTGCGTTGGAAGCCGTGCCTGAAGTCGTCGGCGAAGCCGAGCAAGCTGAAGCACAGGCCGAACTGCCGCTCGAAGCGGCAGCCGTCGAAGCTGTCGAAGAGGTTGCAGAGGTCGAAGCTGCCCAGGCCGCAGAACCAGAGCCGACGACCGAAACCGCCGAAGCACAACCCGAACCGACCGTGCCCGCGATGGCCGAGGCCATGCCGCGCGATCCATCGATCAGCGTGGCCGTGCCTGCGCCGACCGAGGCACCTGACGCGCCCGTGGCCGCAGAGCCTGAAGCCGTGCCGCAAGACGCAGCCGCCGAAACGCCGGCATCGGAAGTCACTGCGACGGAAGCCTCCGCAACAGAGGCCACCGCTGCAGCATCCGAAGCCGCCGATTCCAGCAGCCCCGAATCCGAAGCACTGGAAGCACCGGACGCTCTCGAAGCCCCCGCTGCTTCAACTGCACCCGCCACCGTTTCCCGCCTGCCCACCACCGGCAAGCCCTACGTCCCCACCGCCGCCAGGGAGGCCGCCGAGTTCGTCGCCAAGATCGCCGAACTCGCCGCCTCCAACCCAGCCTCGGCCGCCGTGGAAGAGGAAACGCCGCAGCTCGAGCTGGCACCGCCCGTCGAGCCCGAAGCGCCCAAGGGCTACAAGCCGGCCGTGCTCGCCATCACCGGCACCAACGGCAAGACCACCGTCACCTCGCTCACCGGCCAGCTGGTCGAGCGCGCGGGCAAGACCGTGGCCGTGGCCGGCAACATCGGCCCGACGCTGCTGGACACGCTCAGCGCGCACATCGACGCCGACACGCTGCCCGACGTGTGGGTGCTGGAGCTCTCCAGCTTCCAGCTGGACGGCGTGCAGGGCTTCGAGCCCACCGCCGCCACCGTGCTCAACCTCACGCAGGACCACCTCGACTGGCACGGCGACATGAAGGGCTACGCCGCGGCCAAGGCGCGCATCTTCGGCGCGCGCGGCCTCATGGTGCTGAACCGCGACGACGAGGGCGTGATGGCCATGCTGCCCGCGCCGGTGCGCGTGAAGCTGCAGCGCCCGCAGATCCGCACGCACGTCACCTTCGGCTCGGCGATGCCGCTGCGCCCGGGCGACTACGGCATCGAGCGCGTCAACGGCATGACCTGGCTGGTGCGCGCGCTGGAAGCCGACGAAACGCAGAAGCGCAAGCGCGGCGCGGTGGTGGAAGAAGAAATTTTCCTGCAGCGCCTGATGCCCGCCGACGCGCTGCGCATCCGCGGCCGCCACAACGCGCTGAACGCGCTGGCCGCGCTGGCGCTCGCCACGGCCGCCGACTGCGCGCTGGGCCCGATGCTCTATGGCCTGCGCGAGTACCGCGGCGAGCCGCACCGCGTGGAGCCCGTCGCCATCGTGGACGAGGTCGAGTTCTTCGACGACAGCAAGGGCACCAACGTGGGCGCCACCGTGGCCGCGCTCGTGGGCCTGGGCGAAGAGCGCCGCGTGGTCGTCATCCTCGGCGGCGAAGGCAAGGGACAGGATTTCGAGCCGCTGGCCGAGCCGGTGCGCCAGTACGCGCGCGCCGTGGTGCTCATCGGCCGCGACGCGCCGATCATCGAGGCCGCGCTGGCGTCCACCGGCGTCTCGCTGCTGCACGCTGCGTCGATGCACGAGGCCGTGACGCTGGCCGGCAAGCGCGCCAACCCGGGTGACGCCGTGCTGCTGTCGCCGGCCTGCGCGAGCTTCGACATGTTCAAGGACTACGCCCACCGCGCCGAGGTGTTCCGCGAGGCCGTGCAGGCCTGGGAAGACAGCCCGCGCGGGCTGGTGGAAGACCCCGCGTCCGATGCTTCGACGGAGGAACCACTTTGAACCCCGCAACCGCAGGCGCCACGTCCAACACCCGCACCGGCCGCTTCAGCGGCTGGTTCAGGCGCGCCCGCAGCGGCATCGACGCGCTGCCCGTGCACCTGCCCGTGCGGCTGGGCGGCGCCGGCATCGCGCAGACCAAGGCCACGCCCATGCGCGTGCTGGGCTTCGACCAGGCGCTGGTGTGGGTCACGGTCGCGCTGCTGACCTGGGGCCTGATCATGGTGTATTCGGCCTCCATCGCGCTGCCCGACAACC
Organism: Variovorax sp. J22G73; assembly: GCF_030317035.1. Classification (GTDB taxonomy): domain Bacteria; phylum Pseudomonadota; class Gammaproteobacteria; order Burkholderiales; family Burkholderiaceae_C; genus Variovorax. The sequence continues at coordinate 73,315 of NZ_JASZYK010000018.1, read as the reverse complement.
CGCGCTTCGCGCGCGCCGGCTACAGCGCGTCGTACTTCCTTACGCGGCATGCGGCCTCGGTGGCGTTCGCCTTCGTCGCCGCGCTGCTGACCTTCCAGATTCCCATGAAGACCTGGGAGCGCGCCGCGCCCTGGCTCTTCGTCGCCTCGCTGCTGCTGCTGGTGGCCGTGCTCATTCCGCACATCGGCATCAACGTGAACGGCGCGCGCCGCTGGCTGCCGATGGGCTTCATGCGCTTCCAGCCGTCGGAGCTGGCCAAGCTGGCGATGGTGCTGTACGCCGCCAGCTACATGGTGCGCAAGATGGAGATCAAGGAGCGCTTCTTCCGCGCCGTGCTGCCGATGGGCATCGCGGTGGTGGTGGTCGGCATGCTGGTGATGGCCGAGCCCGACATGGGCGCGTTCATGGTGATTGCCGTGATCGCCATGGGCATCCTGTTCCTGGGCGGCGTGAACGCGCGCATGTTCTTCGTGATTGCCGCGCTGGTGGTGGTGGCCTTCGGCAGCATCGTCGCGAGCAGCCCGTGGCGGCGCGAGCGCATCTTCGCGTACCTCGATCCGTGGAGCGAGGAGCATGCGCTGGGCAAGGGCTACCAGCTGTCGCACTCGCTGATCGCCATCGGGCGTGGCGAGGTGTTCGGCGTGGGCCTGGGCGGCAGCGTGGAAAAGCTGCACTGGCTGCCCGAGGCGCACACCGACTTCCTGCTCGCGGTGATCGGCGAGGAGTTCGGCCTGGTCGGCGTGCTGCTGATCATCGGCATGTTCCTCTGGCTCACACGCCGCATCATGCACATCGGCCGCCAGGCCATCGCGCTCGACCGCGTGTTCTCCGGCCTCGTGGCCCAGGGCGTGGGCGTGTGGCTCGGCTTCCAGACCTTCATCAACATGGGCGTGAACCTGGGCGCGCTGCCGACCAAGGGCCTGACGCTGCCGCTGATGAGCTTCGGCGGCTCGGCCATCCTGATGAACCTGGTGGCGCTGGCCATCGTGCTGCGCATCGACTACGAGAACCGGGTGCTGATGCGGGGAGGCCGCGTATGACCGGCAAGACTGCACTCGTCATGGCGGGCGGCACGGGCGGCCACATCTTCCCCGGACTGGCCGTGGCCGAGGCCCTGCGCGAGCGCGGCTGGCGGGTGCACTGGCTGGGCGCGCCCGGCAGCATGGAAGAAAAACTGGTGCCCCCGCGCGGCTTCGCCTTCGAGCCGGTGCAGTTCGGCGGCGTGCGCGGCAAGGGCCCGCTCACGCTGTTCCTGCTGCCGCTGAAGCTGCTGCGCGCGTTCTGGCAGAGCCTGGGCGTGGTGCGCCGCGTGAAGCCCGACGTGCTGGTGGGCCTGGGCGGCTACATCACCTTTCCGGGCGGAATGATGGGCGTGCTCATGGGCAAGCCGCTGGTGCTGCACGAGCAGAACTCGGTCGCCGGCCTGGCCAACAAGGTGCTGGCCGGCGTGGCCGACCGCGTGTTCACGGCCTTTCCCAACGTGCTGAAGAAGGCCCAATGGGTGGGCAACCCGCTGCGCGCGGCCTTCACCTCGCAGCCCGAGCCGGCCGCGCGGTTCGCGGGCCGCACCGGTCCGCTGAAGTTGCTGGTGGTCGGCGGCAGCCTGGGGGCGCGCGGCCTCAACACCGTGGTGCCGCAGGCGCTGGCCCGCATCGCGAGCGAAGCCCGCCCGCAGGTGCTGCACCAGAGCGGCGCCAAGCAGATCGACGAGCTGCGCGCCAACTACGCGGCCGCCGGCGTCGAGGGCGAGCTCACGCCCTTCATCGAAGACACGGCGCAGGCCTATGCGGACGCCGACTTCATCGTCGCGCGCGCCGGTGCCAGCACCGTCACAGAAATCGCGGCCGTCGGCGCAGCAGCGCTGTTCGTGCCTTTCCCTTCGGCGGTCGACGACCACCAGACCACCAACGCGCGCTTCCTTGTGGACGCGGGCGGCGGATGGCTGGTGCAGCAGGCCGACCTCACTCCTGAATTGCTGGCTGATTTGCTACAGAAAACCGGGCGCACCGCGCTGATCGACAAGGCCGCCAAGGCCAAGACCCTGCAGAAGACCGAAGCCGTCGAGGCGGTCGTCCGCGCTTGCGAGGAGCTTGCCAAATGAAGCACGCGATTCGTCACATCCATTTCGTCGGCGTCGGCGGCTCGGGCATGAGCGGCATCGCCGAAGTGCTGCTGAACCTGGGCTACAGGATCACCGGCTCCGACCTGGCCGACAGCGCCACGCTGCGCCGGCTCGCGGGCCTGGGCATCGGCACCTTCGTGGGCCATGCGGCCGCGCACATCGAGGGTGCCGACGCGGTCGTCACCTCCACCGCCGTGCAGTCGGACAACCCCGAGGTGCTGGCCGCGCGCGAGAAGCGCATTCCGGTGGTGCCCCGCGCGGTGATGCTGGCCGAGCTGATGCGCCTGAAGCAGGGCATCGCCATTGCCGGCACGCACGGCAAGACCACCACCACCAGCCTGGTGGCGAGCGTGCTCGCCGCCGCCGGGCTCGACCCGACCTTCGTGATCGGCGGGCGGCTGAACAGCGCCGGCGCCAACGCGCAGCTCGGCAGCGGCGACTACATCGTGGTCGAGGCCGACGAGTCGGACGCGTCGTTCCTGAACCTGCTGCCCGTGATGGCGGTGGTCACGAACATCGACGCCGACCACATGGAAACCTACGGGCACGACTTCGGCAAGCTGAAGAAGGCCTTCGTCGAGTTCCTGCACCGCATGCCGTTCTACGGCGTGGCCATTCTCTGCACCGACGATCCGGCGGTGCGCGAGATTGCGGCCGACGTGAACTGCCCCGTGACCAGCTACGGCTTCAACGAAGACGCGCAGGTGCGCGCCATCGACGTGCGCGCCGTCGGCAGCCAGATGCACTTCACCGCGCAGCGCCGCAACGGCGTGACGCTGCCCGACCTGCCCATCGTGCTGAACCTGCCGGGCGAGCACAACGTGCGCAATGCGCTGTCGGTGATCGCCGTGGCCGTGGAGCTCGGCATCGCCGACGAGGCGGTGCAGCGCGGGCTCGAAGGCTTCAAGGGCGTGGGCCGGCGCTTTCAGAGCTACGGCGACATCCACGTGCAGGGCGAGGCCGGCAACGGCACCTTCACCGTGATCGACGACTACGGCCACCACCCGGTGGAGATGGCCGCGACCATCGCCGCCGCACGCGGCGCGTTCCCGGGGCGCCGGCTGGTGCTGGCCTTTCAGCCGCACCGCTACACCCGCACGCGCGACTGCTTCGAAGACTTCGTGAAGGTCATCGGCACGGCCGACGCGGTGCTGCTCGGCGAGGTGTACGCCGCCGGCGAGGCGCCCATCGTGGCCGCCGACGGCCGCACGCTGGCGCGCGCGCTGCGCGTGGCCGGCAAGGTCGAGCCGGTGTTCGTCGACGACATCGCGGCCATGCCGCGCGCCATCCTCGACAACGCCCGCGCGGGCGACGTCATTCTTTCCATGGGCGCCGGCTCCATCGGCGCGGTGCCGGGCAAGGTCGTCGAGCTCGGCAACGCCAACGCCTCGGCCACCTCCACTGCCACCGCCGCCATCGCGGCGTCCCCCACATCGCAGCGCGATTCGCGCGAAGGGAGGGCCTCGTGAGCCTTCAGAACCCCCAGCTTTTCGGCAAGGTCGCCGTGCTGTTCGGCGGCAGTTCCGCCGAACGCGAAGTCTCCTTGATGTCCGGCACCGGCGTGCTCGAGGCCCTGCGTTCGCGCGGCGTCGACGCGCACGCCTTCGACCCCTCGCAGCGCGAGCTGGCCGACCTGAAGCGCGAAGGCTTCGCGCGCTGCTTCGTCGCGCTGCACGGCCGCCACGGCGAAGACGGCACCGTGCAGGGCGCGCTCGAGCTGCTCGGCATTCCCTACACCGGCTCGGGCGTGATGGCCTCGAGCGTGGCCATGGATAAGGTCATGACCAAGCGCATCTGGCAGGCCGACGGCCTGCCGACGCCCAAGTACGTGCGCCTGGCCTTCGACCAGCAAAGCCGCGAGCAGGTCATGGCCGTGCCCGACGTGCTGGGCCTGCCGCTGATCGTGAAGCCGCCGCGCGAGGGCTCGTCCATCGGCGTGACCAAGGTCGAGGGTTACTCGCAGATGCAGGACGCGATCACCCTGTCGGCCAGGTACGACGCCGACGTGCTGTGCGAGGAGTTCATCGAGGGCGAGGAAGTGACCTGCGCCGTGCTCGGCCACGGGCTCGATGCCCGCGCGCTGCCGGTGGTGCGCATCAGCGCGCCCGAAGGTGCCTACGACTACCAGAACAAGTACTTCACCGACGACGTGAAGTACCAGTGCCCGAGCGGCCTGTCGGACGCCGAGGAGCACGAGATCCAGCGCATCACGCTGGCCGCGTACCGCACGCTCGGATGCCGCGGCTGGGGCCGAGCCGACGTGATGATCCGCGCCAGCGACCGCAAGCCCTTCCTGCTGGAGATGAACACCTCGCCCGGCATGACCAGCCATTCGCTGGTGCCGATGTCCGCGCGCGCCGCGGGCATCGCCTACGAAGAACTGTGCGTGCGCGTGCTGGCCTCGGCCACGCTCGACGCCACGGGAGGCTCGCAATAGCCATGGCCGACAGCATTCCCGCACCCTTCGACGTCAAGCTCATGAACATCGTCGCGAACATCGCCTTCGTGATGGTCACGCTCATGCTGCTGGCGGCGGGTGCCTGGTGGGTGCTGCGCCAACCTTTCTTCCCGCTGGCCGGCATCAAGGTCGACGGCGAGGTCACGCACAACAACGCGGTGACCCTGCGCGCCAACGTGGCGCCGCAGCTGAACGGCAACTTCTTCACCATCGACCTGTCGCGCGCCCGCGCGGCGTTCGAGTCGGTGCCGTGGGTGCGCAGCGCGGTGGTGCGGCGCGAGTTTCCGAACAAGCTGCACGTCACGCTGACCGAGCAGGTACCGGTGGCCACCTGGGGCGACGACGCGGGCTCCAAGCTCATCAACGGTTTCGGCGATGTGTTCGAGGCCAACGTGGCGGAGGTGGACGACAACCTGCCGCGCCTGGACGGCCCGATCGAGCAGGCCGGGCAGGTGCTGGGCATGTACCGCGTGCTGCAGCCGCAGTTCCAGCCCTACGACCTGGCCATCGACGAGCTCACGCTGTCGAGCCGGGGCAGCTGGAAGGTGGTGCTGGACAGCGGCGCGGAAATCGAACTCGGCCGCGGCCAGAGCGAGGAAGTGACGGCCCGGTTGCAGCGGTTCCTGAAGACCGTGACCCAGGTCTCGGCCCAGTACCGCCGCTCGATGGCCGATGTCGAAGGCGCCGATCTGCGCCACAACGACGCGTATGCCCTGCGGCTGCGCGGCGTCACCACGGTCTCGCCCGAGACCCCAAGAAAAATCAAGTAGCGAACACCGAGGAATCGAGGACATATCAATGCCCAAAGAATACAAAGACCTGGTCGTAGGACTCGACATCGGCACCGCCAAGGTCATGGTGGTGGTGGCCGAGGTGCTGCCCGGCGGCGAGCTCAAGCTGGCCGGCCTCGGCATCGCGCCGAGCAACGGGCTCAAGCGCGGCGTGGTGGTGAACATCGACGCCACGGTGCAGAGCATCCAGCAGGCCTTGAAGGAGGCCGAGCTGATGGCCGACTGCAAGATCAGCCGCGTGTACACGGGCATCACCGGCAGCCACATCCGCGGCATCAACTCCAGCGGCATGGTGGCGGTGAAGGACAAGGAAGTCACGCCCGCCGACGTGGCCCGCGTGGTGGAGACGGCGCGCGCCATCAACATCTCCAGCGACCAGCGCCTGCTGCTGGTGGAGCCGCAGGAGTTCGTGATCGACGGCCAGGACGTGAAGGAGCCGATCGGCATGAGCGGCATGCGCCTGGAAGCCAAGGTGCACATCGTGACCGGCGCGCAGAGCGCGGCCGAGAACATCATCAAGTGCGTGCGCCGCTGCGGCCTGGAAGTCGACCAGCTGATGCTCAACCCGCTGGCCTCCAGCCAGGCGGTGCTGACCGAGGACGAGCGCGAGCTGGGCGTGGTGCTGGTGGACATCGGCGCGGGCACCACCGACGTGGCCATCTTCACCAACGGCGCGATCCGCCACACGGCCGTGATCCCGATCGCGGGCGACCTCATCACGAGCGACATCGCGATGGCGCTGCGCACGCCGACCAAGGACGCGGAAGACATCAAGGTCGAGCACGGCTATGCCAAGCAGCTGCTGGCCGACCCCGAGTCGCAGGTCGAGGTGCCGGGCCTCGGCGACCGCGGCCCGCGCATGCTGAGCAAGCAGGCGCTGGCCGGCGTGATCGAGCCGCGCATCGAGGAAATCTTCTCGCTCGTGCAGCAGGTGGTGCGCGAGTCGGGCTATGAAGAAGTGCTGTCCTCGGGCGTGGTGCTCACGGGCGGCAGCGCGGTGATGCCGGGCATGGTCGAGCTCGGTGAAGACATCTTCCTGAAGCCCGTGCGCCGAGGCATTCCGAAGTATTCCAGCGCGTTGTCCGACATGGTCGCGCAGCCTCGCGCCGCTACAGTCATGGGCCTTCTCGAGGAGGCTCGCTTCGCACGCATGCGCGGCTTCAAGGTGGCACAGAAGAATGGGTCGGTAAAGACTGCATTCGGACGTTTCAAGGACTTCATTGTGGGGAATTTCTAGCCATGATCAAGTCTCCACTCTGGCTCGCACGCGGCAGCCCCCCTTTGCATTTCAACGAGCGATGGCGACGCACAGGTCCACCATCGTGACGCTCGAACGTTGAGCGCGTCAGGCACAAGAACATTCACAGATACATAACGGCAACTGCAAGATTCAAGGAGTTAAAAATGACCATCGAAATGATCGAAGTCGAAGAGTTCAATCAGGGCACGCAGATCAAGGTGATCGGTGTCGGCGGTGGCGGCGGCAATGCAGTCGCCCACATGATGGAGCGCGGCGTGCAGGGCGTTCAGTTCGTCTGCGCGAACACCGACGCACAGGCACTGCAACGCAGCAACGCGCACAAGATCATCCAGCTCGGCACCAGCGGCCTGGGCGCCGGCAGCAAGCCCGACAAGGGCCGTGAAGCAGCCGAGCTCGCGGTGGACGACATTCGCGCGGCCATCGACGGCGCGCACATGCTGTTCATCACCGCCGGCATGGGCGGCGGCACCGGCACCGGCGCGGCCCCCGTGATCGCGCGCGTGGCCAAGGAAATGGGCATCCTCACCGTGGGCGTGGTGACCAAGCCCTTCGACTGGGAAGGCGGCCGCCGCATGACCAACGCCGACGCCGGCCTGACCGAGCTCGAAGCCAACGTCGACTCGCTGATCGTCGTGCTCAACGAGAAGCTGCTCGACGTGCTGGGCGAAGACGTGACGCAGGACGAAGCCTTCGCGCAAGCCAACGACGTGCTGAAGAACGCCGTGGGCGGCATCTCGGAAATCATCAACGAGTACGGCGGCGTGAACGTCGACTTCGAAGACGTGCGCACCGTGATGGGCGAACCCGGCAAGGCCATGATGGGCACGGCCGCGGCCGCGGGCCCCGACCGTGCGCGCATCGCCGCCGAGCAGGCCGTGGCCTGCCCGCTGCTGGAAGGCATCGACCTGTCGGGCGCCAAGGGCGTGCTGGTGCTGGTGACGGCATCGAAGGGCTCGCTGAAGCTGAACGAGTCGAAGCTGGCGATGAACACCATCCGCGCCTACGCTTCGCCGGACGCGCACGTGATCTACGGCGCGGCCTACGACGACACACTGGGCGACGAAATGCGCGTGACCGTGGTGGCCACGGGCCTGTCGCGCGCCGACGCGCGCCGCCAGGCACCGACGCTGGAAGTGATCCGCACCGGCACCGACAACATCCCGTTCACCGTGCCGACGCTCGGTGGCATGGGCCACGCCAGCAGCGGCGGCCACGGCAGCCAGCCCAACTACGACGGCATGGCCGTGCCCAGCGTGTGGCGCACCAACCGCACGATGGCCGCTGCCAAGGTCGATGCGCTGTCCTCGGGCGGCATGGACGACTTCGAGATCCCGGCCTTCCTGCGCCGCCAGGCCGACTGAACCTGGCTCGCCGCCAGGCTGCGCGCACTTCGTGCCGCTTCGCCGACCCCCTGCCGGGGGCGACGCCCGCGGACCGGCCCAGCCGGTTCCGCTGTGTTGTGCGAAGTGGCTGACCAGACGCAGCGAGCACGAAGGTTCGCAAGGGGCACGGGGAGACCTGAAAGGGACTTCCACCGGCCCTACGCGCTGCGTTCGCTTCGTGCCCGTTGCGTCCATCATTCGCCTGGTCATTCATAGAACCCATGTCTATCGGTGCCATAGCCAGGGGCATAGGCCGCCACGCGCGTGGCGCGCCTAAAATCCCCGGCGTGCTGCAACAACGAACCCTCAAGTCGATCAGCCGCGCCGTGGGCGTGGGGCTTCACAGCGGGCAACGCGTGGAACTGACCCTGCGACCGGCCCCGGCCGACACGGGCATCGTGTTTCGCCGCGTCGACCTGCCCGAGCCGGTCGAGATCCGCATGACCGCCGAAGCGGTCACCGACACGCGCCTGGCCTCCACCGTCTCCGAAGGCGGTGCCAAGGTGCAGACGGTCGAGCACCTGATGTCCGCCTGCGCGGGCCTGGGCATCGACAACCTCTACATCGACATCACGGCAGACGAAGTGCCGATCCTCGACGGATCGGCTTCGTCCTTCGTGTTCCTGCTGCAAAGCGCGGGCATCGCGCTGCAGAAGGCGCCGCGCCGCTTCATTCGCGTGACCCGCAAGGTCGAGGTGCGCGAAGGCGAGGGCGGCAACGAGAAGTGGGCGAGCCTGGAGCCGTACCACGGCTTCAAGCTGGCCTTCGAGATCGACTTCGACCACCGCGTGGTGAACTCCACCGGCCAGCGCGTGGAGTTCGACCTGGGCACCGACTCGTACAGCCGCGACATCGCACGCGCGCGCACCTTCGGCTTCACGAAAGAAGTCGAGTACATGCGCAGCAAGGGCCTCGCGCTCGGCGGCGGGCTGGACAACGCCATCGTCATGGACGACACCAAGGTTCTCAATGCCGGCGGCCTGCGCTACGACGACGAGTTCGTGAAGCACAAGATCCTCGACGCCATGGGCGACCTGTACGTGGTCGGCAAGCCGCTGCTGGCGGCCTACACGGCGTTCCGCTCGGGCCATGCGCTGAACAACAAGCTGCTGCGCGAGCTGCTCTCGCACAGCGATGCCTACGAGGTCGTGAGCTTCGACGACGAGAAGCGCGCACCGCGCGGCTTCAACGAAGTGGCGCGCGCCTGGTAGGCGCAACGCCTCTCGACGCTCGCAACGCCGGCAACCTCCCCGATGCTTCTCTTCCGCTGGGCCATCCTGCTGCTGCTTCTGGTGGCGGGCGTGTCGTTCGCGTTCTATGCCGGCACCGGCCAGGCCAAGTACCGGCGCTTCGGCTGGATCGTGCTGAAGTGGACGCTGCTCGCGGCCTTCGGCTTCTTCGCGGTGCTGATCGCGGAGCGCGTGGCCTGAACGTGCGTCCGGGCCCGCGCTAGCGCGAACGGCCTTGCCGGTACGTGCCGGCATGCGTCTTCGACAGCTCCGCGGCCTGCGCCAGCCGCGCCATCGAGCGCCCCACCTGCGCATGCGTGATGGCGATGCCCAAGGCGTCCGCCGCATCGGCGCCGGGCACGCCGGGCAGGTCGAGCAGGCGGCGCACCATCTCCTGCACCTGCGCCTTGGCCGCGCCGCCATGGCCGGCCACGGCCTTCTTCATCTGCAGCGCCGTGTACTCGGCCACCGACAGATTGTTCGTCACCAGGGCCGTGACGCAGGCGCCGCGCGCCTGCCCCAGCAGCAGCGTCGACTGCGGGTTGACGTTGACGAAGATGATTTCCACCGCCGACGCATCGGGCTGGTAGCGCGCGGTGATCTCCGCGATGCCGTCGAACAGCACCTTCAGGCGTGCCGGCAGGTTGCCGGTGCCCAGGTGCCGCGTGCTGATGGTGCCGCTGGCCACGTAGCGCAGCGCATGGCCGTCCGCGTCGACCACGCCGAAGCCGGTGGTCTGCAAGCCGGGGTCGATGCCAAGAATGCGCATGAAAGGAAACGTAAAGGCCTAAGCCCGGGTAAAGAGAGCAGAAAGAGCTGCGAAAGCTTGTGTGAAACCGGTTCGATCACGGGCAGAATCCGGCCCGGTTCGTACAGTCCACCCCGCCGCGCGCGGCGCGCGCCACACAAGGAAGCGAATGTGAATGTAGTCGAGTCCTCCGCGCGCCGGCAAACGCACGAGGCGCAGGCCCTGCCCGACGCACACGCGGCGTCGCCCTCGGAGCGCGTCGTCGCGGGCTTTCGCCGCGCCGAGCTGCTCAACGAGATGGGCCGCCGCGGCGAAGCGCTGGCCGCCTGCGGCCGGCTGCTGGAGGAGTTCGGCGCCATGCCCGGGGCCGACGTGGTGGCCCCTTGCTGCCAGGCGCTGCGCCTCATCGCGCACATGCTGCGGCAGATGCACCGCTCGGCAGACGCGCTGACCACGCTCGACCGCCTGCTGGCCGCGCACGGCCATCGCAGCGAACCCGAGATCCGCTTGCAGATCGCTGACGCGCTGTTCCAGCGCACCTGGCTGCTCGACGACCCCGAGGCCCGCTGCGAGGCCTGCGATGCCATGAGCGAGCTGCTCGACACCAAGGCCGACGCCGCGCTCGATGCCCAGCGCGTGGAGGCCCGGCTGCGCAAGGCCGAGGTCGAGCACCACCGAGGCCTTCCGCAGCAGGCCCTGGCCACGCTGGAGGCCGCCGTGGAGCGCTTCGACGCCAGCACCGACCCCGACGTGGTGCTGCGCGTGGCGCGGGCGCGGCTGGCCTCGGTGCTGAACCTGCGCGAGCTGGCGCAGCACACGCAGGCGCAGGTGCTGTGCCTGCAGGTGGCCGACCAGATCGAGGCGAGCCTGTCGGATGCGGCCGCCGAGCTGCGCGTGGAAGGCGTGCGCGCGCTGGCGCTGTTCTTCGACGGACTGGGCTTCGAGGAGCAGGCGCGGCGCGCCGAGCTGGTGGGCTGGCTGCTCGAGCGCTACGGGCGCGATGCGTCGTCGCAGGTGCGCCGCATGGCGGCGGTGCGCGCCTACGACTGGGCCGTGGGCCTGCGCGACCGCGGCGACGGCGAGGCGGCGCTGGCCGCCTGCGACCGCATGCTCGCTGCCTTCGCCGACGACACCGACGTCGCGGTGCAGCGCACCGTGACCAGCGCGCTGCTCAACAAGGGCCATGTGCTGCTCGAACTGCTGGGCCGGGCCGAGGAAGCGCTGGCCGTGTACGGGCAGCTCGTGGCGGCGCTGCGCGACGCCAGCGCGCCCGAGCACCAGGTGACGCTCGGCAAGGCCTCGAGCGGGCGCGCGGCCTGCATGCGGCGTTTGCGCAGGGCAGGGCCTGCCGATGCGGGCGAGCTGCCTGGCGAGCTGCGCGATGCGGTGCGCGAAAAAATCAGGCAGGGCCGCACGCTCGGCGATGCGGGTCAGCCGCTGGAGGCCGTCGCGCTGTTCGACGAGGTGCTGGCCGCGCACGCCGCATCGCCGCACCCCGAGCTGCGCCGCCAGTGCGCGCGTGCGCTGGTGCACAAGGCCTTCTGCCTGGTCGCGCTGGGGCGCTTCGCCGACGTGGTCGAGGCCGCCGATGCCATGGACGCCAGCTACGGCGCCGACGCCTCCACCGCCATGCAGGAGCAGGTGGCGCTGTGCCTGCAGTACAAGAGCACGGCGCTCGACCGCCTCGGCCAGCGCGACGAAGAGGTGCGGGTGCACGACCAGATCGTCGCGCGCTGGGGCAACTCCGAGCTGCCCGAGCTGCGCGCGCGCGTGGCCGGCGCGTTGTTCCGCAAGGGGGCCGCGCTGCGCCAGGCCGGGCGGCTCGGTGACGCTGTTGCCTGCTACGACGAAGTGGTCGCGCGCACCGCGGTCGCGCGCGAGAGCGCGCTGCAGCTGTGGGCCGCCAGGTCGATGGTCAACAAGGCCAAGGTGCTCGAGAAGCTCGGCGACGCCACGGGCCAGGCCAAGGCCTACCGCGTGCTGATCGCGCGCTTCGGCGAATCGGGCGACGCGGCGCTGCGCGAGCGCGTGGCCAATGCCTGCGAATGGCTGGCCGAGGCCGAAGGGCGGCAGGGGCGCGTGGAGCAGCAGCGCGCGGCGCTCGAACAGGCGCTGGGGCGTTTCGGCACCGCGCTGTCGGCGGAGCAGCGCACGCGCATGTCGCGCGAACTGCAGGCGCTGAAGGCCAAGGCGCTGGGACGCATGGCGAAGCAGGCCCTGGCCCGGGTGATGCGGCGCAAGGCCTGAGCGCAGGCGCCGCGCCTTGCGTGCTGCATGCGCTGCATGCGCTTCAGGCGTTGAAGTACCAGCGGATCGAGTGGAAGAAGATCGGTGCCGCAAAGCACAGCGCGTCGACGCGGTCCAGCAGCCCGTTGGCCCCCGTCACGCCCACGCCCTTCTTGCCCCAGTTGGGAATGCCGCGGTCGCGCTTGAGCGCCTTCATCACCAGGTGCCCCATCGAGCCCGCGATGCAGGCAATGACCGACACCGCCAGCGCCTGGCCGAACTTGAACGGCGTGATGAACGAGAACAGCGCGCCCACCAGGCTGGCCACCGCGATGCCGATGCCCCAGCTGGTCCAGTTGAAGCTGCGGCTCACGTTGGGCGCGAAGGGCGTGCGCTGCATGCGGCGCGAGATCAGGTGCTGCACCAGCACCGAGGTCTGCACCACGAACACCAGGAAGAACACGAGGAACGCGCTCTTGCCTTCGTAGCCCGGAAAGCTCAACAGCAGCAGCGCCGGCACGTGGCTCATGCCGTAGACGCAGACCATGATCCCCCACTGCAGCTTGGCGTTGCGCTCCAGGAAGTGGCTGGCGTCGTTCGACAGCGCGCTGGCCACCGGAATGGCCAGGAACACGTAGACCGGGATGAACACGGTGAACAGGTCGAAGCGCGCCGTGGCCACCAGCCAGAACTGGATCGGCAGCACCACGAAGAACGCGAGGATCAGGCTGCGGTGGTCGCCGCGCCGCGTGGGCGAGAGCGTGATGAACTCGCGCAGCGCGAAGAACGAGATCAGCGCGAACAGCACCGTGGCCACCGTCTCGCCCAGCGCCCAGCCGACCCAGAAGATCACCACCATGAACCATGTGGTGCCCAGCAGGCCGCGAAAGTGCGCCAGCTCGGCCTGCCAGGCGGCGTCGTGCACGGGGTTGCGGCGCTCCCTGAACGACAGGAAGAAGGCCGTGGTGCTCACGATGACCAGCACGCCGAAGACGATGAGGAAGAGGGCCGCGACCTGGTGCGTCGGGCTGAGGTTGCGCAGGAACTGGTTCATGTCAGACGTCGCGCAAGGCGATCACCGCGGCGCGTGCGCGGTCGAGGAAAGGCCGGCGCTCTTCGCCTTCTTCCACACGAAGCGGCGCGCCGAAAGTGACGGAGCAAAGAATGGGCACGGGCACGATCTCGCCCTTGGGCATGACGCGCTGCACGTTGTCGATCCAGGCCGGCACCAGCACCACCTCGGGAAACATCGTGGCGAGCGCGTACAGGCCCGACTTGAACTTCTGCGGCTCGCCGGTGTGGCCGCGCGTGCCTTCGGGAAAGATGATGATCGAGTCGCCGCTGCGCAGAGCCTCGATGAGCGGGGCCAGCGGGTCGGCGGCGGGCGGTGCGTCGGCCGGCGGTGTCTCGGGCTGGGTGGCTGCCGGTGGTGCTTCAGGTGCGGGTGAAGCAGGCGGTGGTGGTGGCGCAGGAAGGTCGAGTTGCCCCTGCACTTCGTTCATGACCTCCACGGACGCGTCGGCGAAGGGCAGCGACATGGGGAGCAGCGGCTCCATCGACGGCTCGATGCGCTCGGCGGGCGACGCTGCTGCGGCGCGTGATGCCGTCGGTGCCGGTGCCGGTGCCGGTGCCGGAACATCCGCCGGAGCTGCTGAAGCACCTGGAGCCACGGGCACGACAGGCGTCGTCGCCGCGCGCTCCACGTACACCGCGTTGAACACCTCCGTCGTGATCCATCGCTTGAACGGCGTGTTGGCCCAGTAGTCGCGCGCCGCGATGGGCCGCGTGATGCTGCGCAATTCTTCGGGCAGCGCCGCCCAGATCATCACGAGGTCGGCGTGGCTCTGGTGGTTGGCGAAATAGATGCGTTGCTCGGCCTTCGGCGGACACCCGTACCAGCGCGCTTGCGCGCCCGTGAGCAACCGGACGATTCCCAACAACAACCAACCTGTGAGCTTAGCCAGCATATGGGCGCGATGATACGGGCCATGCGATGGCGTTTCGATCCTCTTTCCCTGGCGTGGGCGGTGGCCCTTTTTGTTCTGCTCATGCTGCTGGCCACCGTCGGCGCGCGATGGGGCTGGGTGCGCAGCTTCTTCGGCGACGTGCTCGCCGTGGTGTGGGTGTACTTCGTGTTCAAGACAGCGATCGGCGCGCGCGCGTGGCCGCTGGCGCTGGCCGCGCTGGGCGTGGGGTGCGCGGTCGAACTCGGGCAGTACCTGGCGTCGGCGTGGCACCTGCGCATTTCGAATCGCGCGCTGCGCATCGTGCTCGGCAGCACGGCCGACTGGTGGGACGTGGTGGCCTACGTGATCGGCTTCGCGGCGGTGCTGGCGCTCGAAGCCCTGCGCAACGCAGTTCGGTCGCTCAGGGAGGCCAAGGCGATCAAGGCAGTTCGGCCGAAGACATCCGCGCCATGACCGTCGAGGCGCGGCCGCTCAGGTAGGGCGAGCCGGGCCGGCGCTCGAAGAACTTGGGGCTCGGCAGCATCACCGCGAGGCGCGCGGCCTCGTTCGCGCTCAGGCGCGCCGCGGGCTTCCTGAAGTAGTACTGCGACGCGGCCTCCGCGCCGAACACGCCTTCGCCCCACTCGACGTTGTTGAGGTAGAGCTCCAGGATGCGCTGCTTGCCGAGGAACACCTCGAGCAGCGTGGCGAGTACCAGCTCCTGGCCCTTGCGCAGCATGGTGCGTTCGCCCGACAGCAGCAGGTTCTTGGCCAGCTGCTGCGTGATGGTCGAGCCGCCGCGCAGGCGCACCGGCTGCACCGGCTTGCCGCGCGCCACCGCGCGTGCGGCGCGCTTGGCGGCCAGTTCCTCGGCCTTGGCGTTGCGCTGGCGCGCGCGCTCAATGGCTTCCCACTCCACGCCGTTGTGGTCGACGAAGCCCGCGTCCTCGCTCGCGATGACGGCGCGCTTGAGCGTGTCGTTAATCTGGCCGTAGGGCACCCACTGCTGCCGCCAGCCGCCTTCGCTGCCCTGGTGGATGGCGATCTGCCAGGCCTCGGAGCGCTGGAAGGCCGTGCTCTGCGGATCGACCACGGCCATGGCCGCGATGCGCACCACGAAGAACAGCTCCAGGGCCACGCCCGCCACCACGAGGCAGGCGATCAGGCGCAGCACGGCTTTCATGCGGCGGGGCGCTTGGCCACGGCCAGCGCCGCAAGCTCGGCGCGAATCTCCGCCAGCACCTGCGCCGAAGGCGGGCGCACGCCGCGCCAGATCTCGAAGGCTTCAGCCGCCTGCTCGACCAGCATGCCCAGCCCGTCGCGCGCCGTGGCGCCATGCGCCTCGGCCCATGCCATGAAGCCCGCTGCCGCGGGGCCGTACATCATGTCGACCGCCAGCCCGCCCGGGCGCAGCACGCTCGCGTTCACGGGCACGGCATCGCCGGCGAGGCTGGAGGCGGTGGCGTTCACCACCACGTCGAAGCTGCCCGGTACCTCGTCGAGCGCCCAGGCCTCGAGCGCGGCGCCTTGGCGCAGCGCGATGGCCGCATGCAGGCGCACCAGCTCGACGGCCTTGCCCACCGTGCGGTTGGCCACCACCACGCGCGAAGCGCCTGCGTCGAGCAGCGGGCCCAGCACGCCGGCCGCCGCGCCGCCCGCGCCGATCAGCAGCAGCGCCTTGCCCTGCAGCGGCACCGCCGCGTTGCGCTCGATGTCGTTCACCAGGCCGATGCCGTCGGTGTTGTCGGCGTGGATGCCGCCGTCGTCCGCGAAGCGCAGCGTGTTCACCGCCTGCGCGAGCGTGGCGCGCTCGCTGGTGTGCTGCGCCAGCGCGGCGGCGTCGAACTTGAAAGGCACGGTTACGTTGCAGCCGCGCGCGGTGTCGCCGCGCTCGGCGGCTTCACGGCGAAAGGCGGCGATGTGCTCGGCGAAGGCGCCCAGCGGCACCAGCCGCCGGCCGTAGTCCATCTGCTGGCCGCAGAGTTCGGCAAAGCGCGCGTGGATGCGCGGCGAGCGGCTGTGCTCGACGGGGTTGCCCATTACGCAGTACAGGTCCATGGCCTTGTGTCTCCGCTGCCGCCGGTGGCGTGCTCTTGTGGTGTGGGGGGCTTACTGGGACGAGAGCTCGATGGTCTCGTCGCGCGTGAACTTGAAGCGCGACTGCAGCACGATCTGGTCGGTCTGCTTGCGCATGGCGTCGGTGAACTTGCCGAAGTTGCCCACGCTGCGCACGATGGCCTGCGCGCGCCGGTCGAGCGTGACGTCGCCCGAGCTCTCGTCGACGGCGGTGTCGAGCACCTTGCCGTCGAAGTTGATGGTGATGGTCATCTTCAGCTCGCCGTAGAGCTTCTTGCCGGCGGCCGTGGGAAAGTTCTCGGTGCCCTTCAGCTCGATGCGCCGGCGCAGCGAATCGACGTAGAGGGCGTACGCGGCCTCGCGCGTGGCGGGGCTCAGGTAGCGCTTCTTGGGGCGCGCGTTTTCCTCGTTCACGCGGCGCTCGATCTCGGCGACCAGGTTCACCATCTGGCGGCGCTTTTCCTCGCGCGCGGCAGCCTCGGTGGGCTCGCCCGCGCTGCGCGGGTCGGGCACCGGCATGGCGGCCAGCTCGCGCTTGATCTGCGCGAGCATCTGCATCTGCTGGGCCTGCAGCGCCTCCACCTGGCGGCGCGATTCCTCGAAGGAATCGCCCATGGTGGTGAAGCTCGACGGCGGCAGCGGGCTGGTGGCGCGGCCCTTGTCGAGGTCGCCGCCGCCGGCGAGCGAGGTCTGCGCCATCACGCGCGCGCTCGCATCGGGCTTGTCGTTGGTCTTGCTGTTGACCAGGATGACTTCGAGCGGCGTTTCGCTGAAGACCTTGTTGAACGATTCGGGATCGACGAAGCGCACCGCGAGCAGCGCGGCGTGCGCAATGACCGACACGCCCAGGGCAATCTGCAGCGTGCTGAGGTCCTTGAAGTTCATTCTCGAAATTCCTCCAGGGGGCGCACTTCGCCGGACGATCCGCCGGCGTTCATGCAGCGGTGTTTTCCGGCGCGGCCTCGCTGTCTGTCAGGTCGACGGCGATGGCGATCGGGCCGGCCACCACTTCTTCGTCGTCCTCGGCGCTGTCTTCGCCGGCGCCCTCGTCACCCTCGCCAGGCTTCGGCGTGTCGAGGCGTTCGAGTACCGTGCCGGTCACGTCGAGCGCGATCTCGTCGATCTCGCCGAGCTTCACGCGCAGGCGCGCACCGCGCTCCTGCTGGCCGGCCACGGGGAACACCAGCGGCAGCGTCTCGGCCCGCACCAGCGCGCCGTTGGGCAGGTCCTTGATGACGGTGGCCTCCAGCTCGGTGATGCCCTGCTGCTGCAGGTACTTCAGCGTCCAGAAGCGCTCCATGCCGCCCTGGTAGGCGTTGTACGTGGCGTAGGCCGCGTCGAAGCCCGAGAGGATGGAGAACAGGTCGGCGTCCTTCGGCTTGAAGGGGGCGGCCAGCGCGGCGGTCTTGCCGTGGCGCGCGGCGGCAATGATCTGCCACTGGTTCACCAGGTCGGTGTAGCGGCGCAGGGGCGAGGTGCTCCAGGCGTAGCTCTTCACGCCCAGGCCCGCGTGCGGCAGCGCGCGCGTGCCCATGCGCACCTTGATGCCGGGCGCCAGGCTGGCCTGGCTGCGGTAGAGGCCGGGCACGCCGAGTTCGCCGAGCCAGCTGCCCCAGGTGCTGTTGGCCAGGATCATGGCCTCGGACACGATCAGGTCGAGCGGCGCGCCGCGCTGCCGCGTGCTGATCTGCACCTGCTCGTTGCCCACGGGCTCGTTGCCGTCGTTGCCGACGAGGCGGAAGTTGTAGTCGGGCCGGTTGAAGTTCTCGGGCTTGCCGCGCACCACTTCGCGCTGCGCCTTCAGCTGCTTGGCCAGGCGGAACAGGAAGGAGAGCGGGGCGCGCAGTTGCGCGGCGGCGTCGGGCGTGTCCTCGCCCTGGAACGCGGCGTCTTCGAGCCAGGGCTGCGTGACGACGGCATCGAGCTGGTCGTGGCGCAGGTTGGCCACGATGGGCACGCGCTCCAGCCGGGTCTCGGTGCCCTGCAGCTCCAGCGTGGCTTCGTCGAAGCGCGCATAGAGCGACACGGCCGGGCGGTCGCCGCCTTCGAGCAGCGTGTAGGTGTTGACCACCTCGTCGGGCAGCATCGTGATCTTGTAGCCCGGCATGTAGACGGTGGACATGCGCGCGCGCGCCACGTTGTCGATGGCGCTGCCGGGCGTGAGCGCCAGGGCGGGCGCCGCGATGTGGACGCCGACCGTGACGGTGCCGCTGCCCAGGCCCTGCACCGAGAGCGCGTCGTCGATTTCGGTGGTCTGCGAATCGTCGATGGAGAAGGCCTGCACGCCGGCGGCCACGGGCAGCTCGTCGGCAATGGCGGGCGCCGCGAGGGCGGGGAAGCCGGTGCCCTTGGGGAAGTTCTCGAACAGGAAGCGCCGCCAGTGGAACTGGTAGGGCGAATCGATGGCGCCGGCGCGCTCCAGCAGGTCGAGCGGCGGGCGTTGCGTGGCGCGCGAGGCGTCGACCACGGCCTTGTACTCGGGGGCGTTCTTGTCGGGCTTGAACAGGATCTTGTAGAGCTGCTCGCGAATCGGCGGCGGGCACACGCCCTCGGCCAGTTGCCCGGCCCATTCGACGATCTGCGCCTGCACGGCCTTCTTCTTCTCGATGGCGGCCAGCGCCTGCTGCACGATTTCGGCCGGCGCCTTCTTGAAGCGCCCCTTGCCCGCACGGCGGAAGTAGTGCGGTGCCTCGAACAGGGCGAACAGCGCGGCGGCCTGCTGCGCGAGCGAGGGCTTGTCGCTGAAATAGTCGGCCGCCAGGTCGGCGAAGCCGAATTCGCCCTCGTCCGCGAATTCCCAGGCCAGGTCGAGGTCCATGCCGGCGGCGAGCGTGCGCGCCTCGGCGATCAGCTCGGCGGGGGAGGGCTTTTCGAACCGCAACACGATGTTGGCGCCCTTGACCTTCACGCGCTTGCCCGTGTCGAGCTCGACTTGCGCCGACGATTCGGCCTCCGACAGCACGCGGCCGCCGAGGTACTTGCCGGCTTCTTCAAACAATACAAACATGGGCGGGATTCTCCCACGCAGGAGGGGCCCGCCCGGGCCCAGCCGCGTTCAGACCGGGTTGATGAACGCCATCACGTCGTCGAGGTGGGCTTTTTCGAAATCGGACAGCGCGTGGTCGCTGCCCTCGAGCAGCTTGATGTTGCTGTCGGGGTAGCGCGCGGACATTTCGTGCCAGTCGAGCGCCTCGTCGCCCTTGGCGATGATGGCGAACACGCGCTCGGGCCGCGTGAGCTGGCCGACTTCCATGGCGCGCAGCTCGTGGATGTATTCGGGGCGAAAGTAGAAGTGCTCCGACGGGTCGTGCCACACGGTCTGGTCGCCGATGTAGCGCGTGAGGTCGCGCGCCGGGTGCACGGCGGGGTTCAGCAGCACGGCGCGGCAGCGCGTCATGCCGGCCACGTAGGTGGCGTAGAAGCCGCCGAGCGACGAGCCGACCACCGCCATCGACTTGCGCGGCCAGTGCGCGATGCCCTTCATCACCATGTCGATGGCGTCGTGCGGCGACGGCGGCAGCTGCGGGCACCACCAGTGGAGGTCCGGATGGCGTTGCGCCACGCGCTGCGCCATGAGCCGCGCCTTGGTGGAGCGGGGCGACGAGCGAAAGCCGTGCAGGTACAACAGGTGAGTGGTTTGCGGATCCATGCGAGGAAAAAACGGTGGGTGCCGAGGTTGCACCCCACTTGCCGGAAGCGGGTAATTCTGCATGAGGTCTGTTCTCGCGAGGCCGCTTCCAACGTACAAAAACCCCGCTGTCCGGGGTTCTTCGGTAAAGACCTGGCGTGCCGGTGCCAGGGGTGCTCAGGCATCCCGCGCACACCCCGTGGAGTGTTGCTGCGCGCAAGGAATTCAAAAGTATTCAGCCCGCAGCCATGGAAGCTTTGAATGGTCTACGTTCGGACTACTTCAGTTGCATGAACGCTGGCATGGGAGAGGTACCGCTGCGTTGTTCACGTGGCTGAAAGCGGCGCAAGTGTCGTGGCGGGCAGTGTTGCGTGCATCCCATGAACGGGGGAGTCTTGCCCGGATTTTCGACAGGCCGCGCGCCTTATGCTTCCGCCCATGAACACAGAGGCTCAGCACGACGCGACGCCACGCCGCTGGGGCGTGCTCGTCGTCGAGGACGACAGTCGCGCGCGCACCTTCTTCGAGGCCAGCGTGCAGCGCAGCCCGCGGCTGTACTGGCTCGGCAGCGCCGGCACGGTGCAGGAGGCGCTGGCCTGGCTGGCGCGCACCACCACCATTCCCGACGTGCTGCTGGTCGACCTGGGCATGCCCGACGGCACCGGGCTGGACGTGATCCGCGACGCGGTCACGCGCTTTCCCGGCTGCGAGCCGCTGGTGGTGTCGGTCTTCGGCGACGAGGAGAACGTGCTGGCCAGCATCGAGGCCGGCGCGGTCGGCTACATCCATAAGGACGCAGCGCCCGAGGACATCGCGCAGACCATCGTGGAGATGAAGGCCGGCGCCTCGCCGATCTCGCCCATGATCGCGCGGCGGGTGCTGGCCAAGTACCGCAGCCTGCAGTCGGCGGCGGTGCCGGGCGTGGCCTCCGGGAGCGCGGGTGGTTCGAGTGGAACCGGTGGCGCCGCGCCCGAGGCGGCGTCCGAGGAGTCCGACCGCGGCCTGTTGTCGGCGCGCGAGCACGAGGTGCTCACGCTCATCGCGCGTGGCTTCTCCTATGCGGAAATCGCGCGGCTCAAGGGGCTGAGCGTGCACACGGTGCAGACCCACATCAAGAACCTCTACGGCAAGCTCGCGGTGCACTCCAAGAGCGAAGCGGTCTTCGAGGCGACGCGGCTGGGCCTGCTGTCACACCCGGGCTGACGCCAGATGCGGCCGAGGCGGCTGTCGCTGCTTGCGCTATGGCTGGCGATGCTGCTGGCGGGGTGGTCGGGGCTGTGCGGGCTGTCGGCTTCGGCGGCGGTGGCGGCCGAAGCGCCCATTGAACTGCGCCACGGCACCGTGACCACTTCGGTCGACGGCGTCTTGCGCACCGAGCCGGTCGAGCTTTCCTACCACTGGGATCGGCGGCACCACGGGCGCCCCGGCATGGCGAGCTTCGAGCTGCCGTTCCGGCTCGACGCCGCGCCCGAAACGCCGTGGGGCATCTTCATTCCGCGCGTGGGCAACGTCTTCGAGGTGCAGCTCAACGACGCCTTGCTGCAGGTCTATGGCGACCTTTCGAAGGGCAATGGCGCCGACTACGCCAAGGCGCCCATCTATGTGCCGGTGCCCGGGCGGCTGCTGCGCCAGGGCGACAACCGGCTGCAGATCCGGCTGCGCGCGGACAGCGCCCGGCGCGCGGGCCTGTCGCCCGTGGTCATCGGCCCGGCGGCGCCGGTGCGCACCGAGCTGTTCGAAAGCGCGTACGCCTGGCGCTTCACCGGCTCGGTGCTGCTGACGGCCTTCAGCCTGGTCGTGGGCGGCATCGCGATGGGCCTGTGGCTGACGCAGGTCGACGCGCAAGGGCAGGGCCGGGGCGGGGCCCGGCGCGACGGCATCTACCTGTGGGTGGCGCTGGCCGAGTTCTGCTGGGCCGCGCGCGTGGCCGACAGCGCGATCGCCGAGCCGCCGCTCACCTGGGGCGCCTGGGGCGTGCTGATGGCGGCCTGCTACGCGGGCTGGGCGGCGTCGGCCATGATGTTCTGCTTTCACCTGTCGGGCTGGGCGCGCAACCCGCGCCTGCAGTGGCTGCGCTGGCCACTGTGCGCCATGGTGGCCGGCACGGTGCTGGCGAGTTCGCTGGCGCTGCAGCGCGACGAGCCGCTGTGGCTCACCGGCTGGCTCGCGGTCGAGATCGTGTTCGTCGCCGGCTTCGTGGGCGCCTTCGTCGTGGCCACGGTGCGCAGGCCGAACACCGAGCAGTGGCTGGTGGCGGGCGCGGCGCTGGTGTCGGTGGCCTTCGGCGTGCGCGACTGGCTGGTGATTCGCCTGAGCGACGCCTACGGGGAAACGACCTGGGTGCGCTATTCGTCGGTGTTCTTCGGCGTGGCGCTGCTGCTGATCGTGCTGCGGCGCTTTCATACCGCCACCGTGCAGGCGCGCGGCTGGGTCACGGCGCTGGCCGACCGCGTGACCCAGCGCGAGCGCGAGCTGGCCGCCACCTACGCCGAGCTCGAGGCGGCGGCGCGCGACCAGGCGCGCACCCACGAGCGCGAGCGCATCCTGCGCGACATGCACGACGGCGTGGGCTCGCACATCAGCTCGGCCATTCGCCAGCTGCAGTCGGGCCAGACCAGCTCGGGCGACCTGCTGCGCACGCTGCGCGACTCGCTCGACCAGCTCAAGCTGTCGATCGACTCCATCCACCTGCCGCCGGGCGACGTCGGCGCCTTGCTCGCGGCGGCGCGCTACCGGCTGGAACCCCGGCTGGCGGCGGCGGGCATCGCGCTCGAATGGGCCGTGGCCGAGCTGGCGCCGGTGGCGCGGCTCGACGCGCAGGCCATGCGCCAGCTGCAGTTTTTACTTTTCGAGGCGATTTCCAACGTGCTGCAGCACGCCCAGGCCAGCGTGCTGCGCATCGAGGCCGACATGCGCGGCCGCTCGCTGGTGTTGCGCGTGATCGACAACGGCAGGGGCTTCGACGCCGCGCACCCGCCGCGGGCGCTGGCCGAGCGCGCGGGGGCCATCGGCGCGGCGTTGGCGCTCGAAAGCCGACCTGGGCGCACGGTCGTTCAGCTGGTTTTCGGTTGAGGCAGGCGGCGGGGCGCGGATAATCCGCCCCCATGTCTGCCGTGTTCAATCAGCCCTCCCTGGCGCGTCGCATCGCGCCCATCTTCCAGGGCTTCGACGGCTTTCTGGCCTTCGCCGTGCTGCTGCTCGCGTTCGCCGGGTTGCTGACCATGTATTCCTCGGGGTACGACCACGGCTCGCGTTTCATCGACCACGGCCGCAACATGCTGCTGGCCGGGTTCATCATGTTCGTGGTGGCGCAGGTGCCGCCGCAGCGGCTCATGGTGGCCGCGGTGCCGCTGTATTCCATGGGCGTGGCGCTGCTGGTGGCGGTGGCGCTGTTCGGCATCACCAAGAAGGGCGCGCAGCGCTGGATCAACCTGGGCGTGGTGATCCAGCCCAGCGAAATCCTGAAGATCGCCATGCCGCTGATGCTGGCGTGGTGGTTCCAGCGGCGCGAAGGGCAATTGCGGCCGCTCGATTTCGTGGTGGCCACGGTGCTGCTGGCGGTGCCGGTCGGGCTCATCATGAAGCAGCCCGACCTGGGTACCTCGCTGCTGGTGCTGGCGGCCGGGCTGGCGGTGATCTTCTTTGCCGGGCTGCCCTGGAAGCTGATCGTGCCGCCGGTGGTGATCGGCGCGGTGGCCATCACGCTGATCGTGGGGTTCGAGTCGCAGCTGTGCGCCGACGGCGTCGACTGGCGCGTGCTGCACGACTACCAGAAGCAGCGCGTGTGCACGCTGCTCGACCCCAGCAAAGACCCGCTGGGCAAGGGCTTTCACATCATCCAGGGAATGATCGCCATCGGCTCGGGCGGCGTGGGCGGCAAGGGCTTCATGCAGGGCACGCAGACGCACCTCGAGTTCATTCCCGAGCGCACCACCGACTTCATCTTCGCCGCCTATTCCGAGGAATTCGGCCTGGTAGGCAACCTGGCGCTGATCGCGTCGTTCATCCTGCTGATCTTTCGCGGCCTGACCATCGCGGCCAACGCGACCACGCTGTTCTCGCGGCTGCTCGCGGGGGCGGTCACCATGATCTTCTTCACCTACGCCTTCGTGAACATGGGCATGGTGAGCGGCATCCTGCCGGTGGTGGGGGTGCCGCTGCCGTTCATCAGCTATGGCGGCACGGCCATGGTGACGCTGGGGCTGGGGCTGGGCATCCTGATGTCGATCGCGCGGGCGAGGAAGCTGGCGCAGAACTGACGCCGTGGTGAGCAGCGCAGGGCCTGCCTCGCCAGGCCGCGGTGTTGTGCCCCCGGCAGGGGGAAGGCGAAAGCGGCACGAAGTGCGCGCCGGCCCTGGGGGCGAGCAATAATCTGGCAATGATCTCCCGCGAACCCACCATCGAGCGCCTCGCCACGGCGCAACAGCTCCTTCTCACGCCGTTCGGTCTCGACGAATCGCACCTGAGCAAGGCCCTGGCCGAGATCACCTCGCACAAGGTGGACGACGCCGACCTCTACTTCCAGTACACGCGCAGCGAAGGCTGGAGCCTCGAAGAGGGCATCGTCAAGACCGGCAGCTTCAGCATCGACCAGGGCGTCGGCGTGCGCGCGGTCAGTGGCGAGAAAACCGCCTTCGCCTACTCGGACGACATCTCGGAGGCGTCGCTGCTCGACGCGGCGCGCACCGTGCGTTCCATTTCCTCCGCCGGCCGCACCGGCCGCGTGAAGACGCCCGCGCGCAAGATCGCGTCGAGCCGCTCGCTGTACGACGGCGTCGACCCCATTGCTACGCTCGACAGCACCGCCAAGGTGAAGCTGCTCGAAAAGGTCGAGAAGCTGGCCCGCTCGCGCGACCCGCGCGTGGCGCAGGTGATGGCCGGCCTCGCCAGCGAGTACGACGTGGTGCTGGTGGCGCGTGCCGACGGCACGCTGGCCGCCGACGTGCGCCCGCTGGTGCGCCTGTCGGTCACCGTGATCGCCGAGCAGAACGGCCGCCGCGAAATCGGCTCCGGCGGCGGCGGCGGGCGCTTCGGCCTGGCGTATTTCACGGACGAGCAGATCGCCGAATACGTCGACCACGCCGTGAAGGCCGCGCTGACCAACCTCGACGCGCGCCCGGCACCGGCCGGCGAAATGACCGTGGTGCTCGGCTCGGGCTGGCCCGGCATCCTGCTGCACGAGGCCATCGGCCACGGGCTGGAAGGCGACTTCAACCGCAAGGGCTCCAGCGCCTTCTCGGGCCGCATCGGCCAGCGCGTGGCCGCCAAGGGCGTGACCGTGCTCGACGACGGCACCATCGCCGACCGCCGTGGCTCGCTGAACGTGGACGACGAAGGCAATGCCAGCCAGCGCAACGTGCTGATCGAGGACGGCATCCTGAAGGGCTATATCCAGGACTCGATGAACGCGCGCCTCATGAAGGTCAAGCCCACGGGCAACGGCCGCCGCGAGAGCTACGCGCACGTGCCGATGCCGCGCATGACCAACACCTACATGCTCGGCGGCGATAAGGACCCGAAGGAAATCGTCGCCAGCATCAAGAAGGGCCTGTACGCCACCAACTTCGGCGGCGGGCAGGTCGACATCACGAGCGGCAAGTTCGTGTTCTCGGCCAGCGAGGCCTACTGGGTCGAGAACGGCAAGATCCAGTACCCGGTGAAGGGCGCGACCATCGTGGGCAACGGCCCCGACGCGCTCACCCGCGTGACCATGATCGGCGACGACATGGCGCTGGACACCGGCGTGGGCACCTGCGGCAAGGAAGGCCAGAGCGTGCCCGTGGGCGTGGGCCAGCCGACGCTGCGCATCGACGGCTTGACGGTGGGCGGCACGGCCTGAACCTGCCGAAGCGGGCCTGAAATTGGGCCTGAACGGCCTTGTTAAGCTGCGCTCCTTCGTTTTTCAAACAAGGAGCGTTTCGATGAGGATCAGGATCAATTCGTCCGCGGCTTTGCTGGCCGCGACCGCCGTCGTGGCACTGGCCACCGTGGGTTGCGCGTCGCGCGGCGGTTCGGGTGGCAGCCAGCCCGCGGCGGCCCCCACGGCTGCGGCACCCGCAACACCGGCTCGTGGCGGCGCCAAGGCCGGCATGGACGCGCAAGGCAACGTGGTCGACTCGTCGAAGATCGAAGCCGGCAGCGGCCGCACCGTGAAGGGCCTGAACGGCTACGAAGGCGAAATCACCGGCAACCCGGCGCGCAACAGCAAGTTCACGAAGCTGCAGATCGGCATGAGCGCCAGGCAGGTCACCGACCTCGCGGGCCAGCCCACCGACCAGGGCGCGTACGTGACCGGCAAGGCCTTCATCCCGTTCTATTTCGGCAGCGACCGGCATCGCTTCGAGATGACCTACAAGGGCCAGGGCCGCCTGATCTTCGCTGGTGGCGGCATGGGCGACTACTCCGCCGGCAACCTGATCTGGATCATTCACAACCCCAACGAATCGGGTTACCGATAAGAACAACGAACGCCCGGCCCCTGCGCCGGGTTTTCTTTTTCCGTGCTACATTCCGCCCACATGTCCGCCCTCCGCGCTTACTTTTTTGCCTACTTTTGGTTCCCGGTTTCCGGCGGACGAGAGGCGAGCGCGTAAAGCAAACGAACACCCTCCCAAAACCGCCGGTGGCCTCCAAGCCCCCGGCGGTTTTTTTATGCCCTGACGATATCCACTCCAACAAGGAAGCACCCATGAGCACGAACACTGCCCCCGCCAGCGACAGCTGGTATGCGAGCGTCGAAAAAACCAGCAAGACCGACGACGAACGCATCAAGGACATCAACGTGCTACCCCCTCCCGAACACCTGATCCGCTTCTTCCCGATTCGCGGCACGCCCGTGGAGACGCTGATCGAGGGCACGCGCCGCAGCATCCACAACATCATGGCGGGCAAGGACGATCGGCTGCTGGTGATCATGGGTCCGTGCTCCATCCACGACCCGGCCGCGGCGCTCGACTACGCCCGCCGCCTGAAGGTCGAGCGCGAGAAGTACGCCGGCACGCTGGAAATCGTCATGCGCGTGTACTTCGAGAAGCCGCGCACCACGGTCGGCTGGAAGGGCCTCATCAACGACCCGTACCTGGACGAGAGCTTCCGCATCGACGAAGGCCTGCGCATCGCGCGCCAGTTGCTGATCGACATCAACCGGCTCGGGCTGCCGGCGGGCAGCGAGTTCCTCGACGTGATCTCGCCGCAGTACATCGGCGACCTGATTTCCTGGGGCGCCATCGGCGCGCGCACCACCGAGAGCCAGGTGCACCGCGAGCTGGCCTCGGGGTTGTCGGCGCCCATCGGCTTCAAGAACGGCACCGACGGCAACATCCGCATCGCCACCGACGCGATCCAGGCGGCGGCGCGCGGCCACCACTTTCTTTCGGTGCACAAGAACGGCCAGGTCGCCATCGTGCAGACCAACGGCAACCCCGACTGCCACGTGATCCTGCGCGGCGGCAAGGCGCCCAACTACGACGCCGCCAGCGTCGAGGCCGCCTGCAAGGACCTCGAAGCCGCCAAGCTGCCGCCCACGCTGATGGTCGACTGCAGCCACGCTAACAGCTCCAAGCAGCACCAGAAGCAGATCGACGTGGCGAAGGACATCGCGGGCCAGATCGCCGGCGGCTCGAACCGCGTGTTCGGCGTGATGGTCGAAAGCCACCTGCAGGCCGGCGCCCAGAAGTTCACGCCGGGCAAGGACCAGCTGTCGGGGCTCGAGTACGGCAAGAGCATCACCGATGCGTGCATCGGCTGGGAAGACTCGGTGCAGGTGCTCGACACGCTGTCGCACGCCGTCAAGCGGCGCCGCGGCTGAGCGGGGCTGCTCTTAGGCTGCTCTTATCTAGAGCATGCGCGCCAGGTCGGGCCAGTGGTGCCGCATCGACGCAGCCTCATCGCTGCCGGGCGGCACCATCGAGAAGTCCGCGAAGTCGAAGCCCGGCCCGACCACGCACGCGACCAGCGTGTAGTCGCCGGAGGTGTGGCCCTGTATGGGTTCGGCCGCCTGCCACTGGCCGGCGGGCACCACATGCTGGGGGCGGGTGCCGTGGACATCGACCGGGCCCAGGCGCACATGGGCCGGCGCGATGCGCATGGCGGCGTCGCAGGTCCACAGGGCCAGCGGCACGCCTTCCAGGTGAACCCAGACTTCGTCCGACAGCACCCGGTGCCAGCGCGAATGCTGGCCCGCCTCGAGCAGGAAGTAGATGTTGGTCAGCGCGCTGCGCGGCGAGCGGCCGTCGCCCGGCGTGACGCTCGCGGCCGAGCGGAACACCTCGCTGTACCAGCCGCCCTCGGGGTGGGGCTGCAGCTTCAGGGTGTCGATCAGTTCGTGTGCGCGCATGCGGCTCATGATGCCGCCGGGCTGCGCAGCGCCGCAAGCAGTTTGTCGTGCACGCCGCCGAAGCCGCCGTTGCTCATGCAGACGATGTGATCGCCGGGCCTGGCGGCCGCGACGATCTGCGCCAGCAGCGGCTCGATAGCATTCGCCACCTGCACGCGTTCGCCCATCGGCGCGAGCGCCGCGGCGGCGTCCCAGTCGAGCCCGGCCGTGTGGCAGAACGAAAGGTCGGCCGCTTCCAGGCTCCAGGGCAGTTGTGCCGCCATAACGCCCAGCTTCATCGTGTTGCTGCGCGGCTCGAAGGCCGCGAGGATGCGCTCACTTTGCTTGCCGGCCGCGTCCAGCTTGCTGCGCAGGCCGTCGAGCGTGGTGCGAATGGCCGTCGGGTGGTGGGCGAAGTCGTCGTACACCGTGATGGCGCCGCCCGCGCGCTCGACCATGCCGCGCAGTTCCATGCGCCGGCGCACATTGCGAAAGCTGCCCAGTGCGCGCGCCGCTTCGGCCGGCGGCACGCCCACATGATCGGCCGCGGCAATGGCCGCGAGCGCGTTCATCTGGTTGTGCAGGCCCGAGAGTTCCCACTCGACACGGCCCACCAGCTCGCCGCGCCGGAGCACGTCGAAGGCGTCGTGCGAGCCGCGCGCCTGCCATTCCGTGTTCGCGCCGCCGTCGCCGAAGCGCGCCAGTTCGCTCCAGCAGCCTTGCGCCAGAACGCGCTGCAGGCTGTCTTCGGTCGCGTTCACCACCAGCCGCCCGGTGCTCGGCACGGTACGCACCAGGTGATGGAACTGCCGTTCGATGGCGGCAAGATCGTCGAAGATGTCCGCGTGATCGAACTCCAGGTTGTTCAATACCGCGGTGCGGGGCCTGTAGTGAACGAACTTGCTGCGCTTGTCGAAGAAGGCCGTGTCGTACTCGTCGGCCTCGATCACGAAGGCCGGGCCGTCTCCGAGCCGGGCCGACACACCGAAATCCAGCGGCACGCCGCCCACCAGGAAGCCGGGCGCCTTGCCGCCTTTTTCCAGCACCCAGGCCAGCATCGAAGTGGTCGTCGTCTTGCCGTGCGTGCCGGCCACGGCCAGCACATGACGGCCCAGCAGCACGTGTTCGGCCAGCCATTGCGGGCCGCTGGTGTAGGGCTTGCCGGCGTCGAGGATGGCTTCCATCAGCGGGAACTTGGGGCTGCCGTCGGCCAGCCGGGCTCGCGACACCACGTTGCCGACCACGAACATGTCCGGCGAAAGCGAGAGCTGGTCGGCGCCGAAGCCTTCGATCAGCTCGATGCCGAGGGCGCGCAACTGGTCGCTCATGGGCGGGTACACGCCGGCGTCGCAGCCCGTGACCCGGTGGCCTGCCTCGCGCGCCAAGGCGGCCACGCCACCCATGAACGTGCCGCAGATACCCAGAATATGAATGTGCATCGGTCGATTCTAGGGAAGCGACCTGCGGGTCCCGAGTGAGCGCGCCGGGTTTGTCCTGCATGCCGTACTGATGTTGGTGTGAGGGACGCCTTCCGCGGGCAAAATGCCGCGATGGACACGTCCAAGCGTGAAATTGCCGCCTCTGCAGCCCGCCTCGTTGTCGAGGAGGGACTGGAGTACGGCCCGGCCAAGCGCCGGGCACTGCGCGACCTGGGGCTGTCGGCGCGCACCGCGCTGCCGAACAACGACGAGGTGGAGGCCGAGGTGCGCGAATACATCGCGCTCTTCTGCGCGGACACCCAGCCGAAGGAGCTGCACGCATTGCGCATGCTGGCGCTCGAATGGATGGAGCGCATGGCGGTCTTTCGCCCCTACGTGGGCGGGGCCGTGTGGCACGGTACGGCCACCCGTTTGTCAGACATTTATATTCAATTGTTCTGCGATGATTCCAAATCGGCCGAAATCGCGTTGATCGACCATCACGTGGACTATGAACCGCGCATGGTTCCCGGGTTCCATGGCGAGCAGGTCGAGGCCTTGAGCGTGCATGCGCCGAGCCGCGCGCTGGGCGAGGAAATCGGCGTGCATCTGTTGGTGTACGACCTCGACGACCTGCGTGGTGCGCTGAAGCCCGATGCGCAAGGGCGCACGCCGCGAGGCGACCTGAACGCGCTGCGCAGACTGATTGAACGAGAAAAGGACAAGTGAATGACTTCTTCGCCTACCCGTCGCGGCATGCTCTATGCCGGCGTGGCGGCTGCGGCCGCGGCCGCCGGCCTGGGAGGCGCTTGGTGGAAGGAGCGCGTTAGCGGCGCAGGCGGCGAGGTGCTTGATGCAGCCTTTTGGGCGCAGAGCTTCGAACGGCCGGAGGGCGGTGACCTGGTCCTGTCGAGCCTGCGAGGCAAGCCGCTGCTGCTGAACTTCTGGGCTACATGGTGCCCGCCGTGCGTCGAAGAAATGCCGATGATCGACGCCTTTTTTCGCGAACATGGTGGCAACGGCTTGCAAGTGGTCGGATTGGCCATCGATCAGCCCAGCGCCGTGCGCAAGTTCCTGCAGCGCACACCCGTCACCTACCCGACCGGTTTGGCCGGGTTGCAAGGGACGGAACTGGTCAAGAACCTGGGCAATACCGGGGGTGGATTGCCCTTCACGCTGGTCCTGAATGGCAGCGGTTCCGTGGCGGCTCGTAAAATGGGCAAGCTCGAACCGGCCGACCTGGACACTTGGCGGCGTGAACTTGTTCATGGTTAGAATCGGCCCCCTTCCGCTGGCGTTGAACGCCAAACGCCGAAAATCAACGATTTTCGAACAAGTTATGTCCTGAAGACCGGCTAAGCCGGCACTGGAGTCCCATGGATCTGCGCAAACTCAAGACACTGATCGATTTGGTGTCCGAATCGAATATTTCCGAACTGGAAATCACCGAGACCGAAGGCAAGGTCCGCATCGTCAAGGGTGGCGGTGCCGCCCCCGTGCAGTACGTTCAAACTCTGGCACCCCAGGCAGCCGCACCGGCCGCCGCCCCTGGTGCCGCCGCAGCGCCCGCCGCGCCGGTCGCCGAAGCCGCGCCGACCGGCCATGCCGTGAAATCGCCGATGGTCGGCACCTTCTACCGCTCGTCCAGCCCCGGCGCCGCCGCGTTCGTCGAAATCGGCAGCAAGGTGAACGAGGGCGACACGCTCTGCATCATCGAGGCGATGAAGATCCTTAACGAAATCGAAGCCGACAAGTCCGGCACCGTCACCCAGATCCTCGGCGAAAACGGCCAGGCGGTCGAATACGGACAGCCGCTGTTCATCATCGAGTGACCATGTTCAAGAAGATCCTGGTTGCAAACCGGGGGGAAATTGCCCTCCGGATCCAGCGCGCCTGCAGCGAGCTCGGCATCAAGGCCGTGATGGTGTATTCCGAGGCCGACCGCGACGCCAAGTACATCAAGCTGGCCGAAGAGGCCGTCTGCATCGGCCCGGCCCCTTCGGCGCTGAGCTACCTCAACATGCCGGCGATCATTTCCGCCGCCGAGGTGACGGACGCCGAAGCCATCCACCCCGGCTACGGTTTCCTCAGCGAGAACGCGAACTTCGCCGAACGCGTGGAGCAGAGCGGTTTCCAGTTCATTGGCCCGACGCCCGACAACATCCGCACGATGGGCGACAAGGTGTCGGCCAAGCAGGCCATGATCAAGGCCGGCGTGCCTTGCGTGCCCGGCTCCGAGGGTGAGCTCTCGGACGATGCCGCCACCAACAAGCGCATTGCCCGCGCCATCGGCTACCCGGTCATCATCAAGGCCGCCGGCGGCGGTGGCGGCCGCGGCATGCGCGTGGTGCACACCGAGGCGGCGCTGGTCAATGCGATCCAGATGACCAAGGCGGAGGCCGGCGCGGCCTTCAGCAATCCGGCCGTGTACATGGAGAAGTACCTCCAGAACCCGCGCCACATCGAGATCCAGATCCTCGCGGACAAGCACAAGAACGCCGTGTACCTGGGCGAGCGCGACTGCTCCATGCAGCGCCGCCACCAGAAGGTGATCGAGGAATCGCCGGCGCCCGGCATTCCGCGCAAGCTGATCGAGAAGATCGGCGAGCGTTGCGCCGCTGCCTGCAAGAAGATCGGCTACCGCGGCGCCGGCACCTTCGAGTTCCTGTATGAGAACGGCGAGTTCTACTTCATCGAGATGAACACGCGCGTGCAGGTGGAGCATCCGGTGACGGAGTTCACCACGGGCATCGACATCGTCAAGACGCAGATCATGGTCGCGGCCGGCGAGAAGCTGCCGTTCACCCAGCGCCAGATCCAGATGCACGGCCACGCCATCGAGGTGCGCATCAACGCCGAAGACGCGTGGAAGTTCACGCCGTCGCCGGGCCGCATCACCATGTGGCACCCGCCGGGCGGCCCCGGCGTGCGCGTCGATTCGCATGCGTACACCAACTACTTCGTGCCGCCGAACTACGACTCGATGATCGGCAAGATCATCGTCTACGGCGACACGCGCGAGCAGGCCATGGCCCGCATGCGCACGGCGCTGAACGAGACCGTGATCGAAGGCATCCAGACCAACATACCGCTGCACCGCGAGTTGATGGTCGACAGCAAGTTCATGACCGGCGGCACCAACATCCACTACCTCGAAGAGTGGCTGGCCGCGCACAAGCGCTGATTCCGGAAGCCCGCGATGTTTGAACTCCGCTTGATGGCGCCGGAAGACCGGGTCGAAATGCTCAGCGATGCGCTCGACGCCCTCGATGCGCTCAGCGTGTCGGTGGAAGACGCCGACGCGCAGACCGACGCCGAGCAGGCGCTGTTCGGCGAGCCCGGCATGCCGCCGCCCAAGGACGGCTGGCAGCGTTCGCGCGTGATCGCGCTGTTCGCCGACGAGGCGCTCGCGAAGGAGGCCGCGTCGGTGCTCGCGCTGCAGGACTTCTTCGACGGCTGCGAGGTGCTCGGCATTGCATCCGTGCCCGAGCAGGACTGGGTGCGGCTCACGCAGTCGCAGTTTGCGCCGGTCGAGATCACGCCCGAGTTCTGGATCGTGCCCACGTGGCACGAGCCGCCCGAGCAGGCCGTGCAGGTGATCCGGCTCGACCCGGGCCTGGCCTTCGGTACGGGCACGCACCCCACCACGCGCATGTGCCTGCGCTGGATCGCGACCCGGGGCACGCTGGGCGACCAGCGCGTGCTCGACTACGGCTGCGGCTCCGGCATCCTGGCCATCGGCGCGGCCAAGTTCGGCGCTTCCGACATCGACGCAGTCGACATCGACGAAGCGGCGGTCTCCTCGACCGTGCTCAACGCCGAGGCCAACGGCGTGCAATTGAAGGCCGGCTTGCCCGAAGCCGCCAAGGGCACGTACGACACCGTGCTGGCCAACATCCTGGCCACGCCGCTCAAGGTGCTGGCACCGCTGCTGCGCAGCCATGTGAAGGCCGGCGGTTCGCTGGTGCTGGCCGGCATCCTCGAGCGCCAGGCCGACGAGTTGAAAGAAGCGTACGCACCCTATGCCGCGCTCGAAGTCAGCGACACCGAGGACGGCTGGATCCTCATGACCGCGCGCTGCTGACTTGCCGGGGAGCGCGCAGGCGGCCATGGGCGCGGCTTCGCGCCTTGCGTGCTTCTCGCGCCCCTCACACCCCTTACACGGCGGGGGCCCAACCCTACAATCGCCCGGTCATGAGCCTCGTCACGCGCTGCCCCGCCTGCACCACCACCTTCAAGGTGGTGCGCGACCAGCTTCGCATCTCCGACGGATGGGTGCGCTGCGGCCGATGCAGCCATGTGTTCGACGCCACGCTCGACCTGCATGAAGCGCCCGACGGCGCGTCGCCTCCCACGCAGGGCGGCTACATGCCGGGGCTGGTCGGCGCGGCTGCCGAGCCCAAGGTGCAAGTGCAGGTGCAGCCGCAGCCGCCATCGGCGCCTGAAGCTGCATCGCCACCTCCGCCTCCATCGTCACCGCCAGTTGCTTCGCCTTCCGAACCCGAGCGGCCCCAACCGCAGTCGGAGGACGCGGACTTCTTCGATGAAGAGCCAGAGCCCTCCCTGGCCGATGCGCCGCTGGAAACGCGAACCCCCGAGCGCACCGAGCCCGCCGACGCCGACGCCGCCGCGCCCGCGGCACCCGAAGCGCTCCCCGCTTTCTCGCTCACCTTGCCCGACCACGGCATCGCCGCCGACGAGCCCTGGTCCGACCTCGATGTTTCCGAACCCGCCTGGCGTCCGCCGCCGAGCACGCTGCCGCCGTTCCCGAACATCGACCTGAACCTCGCTTCGCCGCCCCCCGCGGCGCGGCCATCGCCGCCACCTCCGCCCCTGCCGTTCACGCCGCGCGTGCTGAAGACACGCGCGCTCATCGAGCGCGCGAGCGACGAAGGGGAAGGGGAGCGCGAGCAGGAAGAAAAAGACCACGACCAGGTGCAGATGCAGAAGGCGCTGCGCCGGTCGCGCGCCAAGTCGGCCAAGATCGCAGGCGCCAAGGCCCGCGAGGAGCGCGCCGCCGCCAAGGCCGCCGAAGCCTCGGTGGTGCAGGTCGCCAGTGAGCCCGACTATTCGCTGTCGGCCGCCTTCGAGCCGCCGCTGGGGCATCCCTTCGCCGACGAGGAAGAGGTTGCGCAACCGTCGTCGCCCGGCTTCTGGCAGCGCAGGAGCGTGCGCGCGGTGCTCATCGTGCTCGCGGTGCTGGCCGTGCTGTTGCTCGTGCTGCAGGTGCTGCGCCATGAGCGCGACGGCATCGCCGCGCGGCAACCCAACCTGCGCCCCGCGCTGGCCGCGCTGTGCCAGTACACCGGCTGCGAACTCGCGGCGCTGCGCCAGATCGGCGACATCGTGATCGAGGGCGCGGCCTTTGCGCGCGAGAAGAGCGGCGCCAACGACTACCGGCTGAGCTTCACCCTGCGCAACGGTGCCGCCGTGCCGCTCGCGATGCCGGCCGTCGAGCTGTCGCTGCTCGACACGCAGGAGCGCGCCGTGGTGCGCCGCGTGCTCACGCCGGCGGACTACGGCGCACCGGCGGTGCTGCAGGCGCGCGCGGACCGCGCCGCCTCGTTGCCGCTGAGCCTCTCGGCTTCGGAAGCCGCGGCACTGCCGCCCATCGCGGGCTACCGCGTCGAAGCCTTCTATCCCTGAACACGGCGCCTGCGCGCGCCGTGCCTTCGTTCTTCATTCATCCACCTCCAACCAACGGCACACCATGGCAGCAGTGATTTGCGGTTCCCTCGCGTTCGACACCATCATGACTTTCGAGGGCCGGTTCGCCGACCAGATCCTTCCGGACCAGCTGCACATCCTCAATGTGTCGTTCCTGGTGCCGACGCTGCGGCGTGACTTCGGCGGCTGCGCCGGCAACATCGCCTACAGCCTCAACGCGCTGGGTGGCACCGCGCTGCCGATGGCCACGCTGGGCAACGACGGCGCCCCTTACGTGGAGCGCATGCGCTCGCTGGGCATCGACACCGCGTTCGTGCGCCAGCTCGACGACACCTACACCGCGCAGGCGATGATCATGAGCGACGTCGACAACAACCAGATCACCGCCTTCCACCCCGGCGCGATGCAGCAGGCGCACGTCACGAAGGTGGTCGCGCGCGACGACATCAAGCTCGGCATCGTCGCGCCCGATGGCCGCGAGGCCATGCTGCAGCACGCCGAGCAGTTCGCTGCCGCCGACATTCCCTTCGTGTTCGATCCGGGCCAGGGCCTGCCGATGTTCGACGGCGAGGCGCTGCGCCACTTCGTCGAGCTCGCGAGCTGGGTGGTGGTGAACGACTACGAAGGCAAGATGCTTTCGCAGCGCACCGGCTGGACCCTGGCCGAGATCTCGCAACGCGTGCGCGGCCTTGTGGTCACGCTGGCGGCCGAGGGCTGCGAGGTGTGGGTCAACGGCGAGCGCGAGCATGTGCCCGGCGTGGTGGCCACCGAGGTGGTCGAGCCCACGGGCTGCGGCGACGCATGGCGCGGCGCGCTGCTGTTCGGCCTGGAAAAGGGTTGGTCGCTCGCGCAGTGCGCGGCGCTGGGCAACAAGGTCGGCGCGATCAAGATCGCGCAACGCGGGCCGCAGAACTACGAGATCGATCGCAAGGCGCTGGGGCTCTGATCGGTTTCATATCGGGCCGGTTCGCCGGTTTGTGCTTGACGCGGCGCCCGTTCGACGGACGCCCATGAAAAAAGCCCGACACCGTGAGGTGCCGGGCTTTTGCGCTTTCAAGGCTGCTGAGAAAACTCAGGGCTTGCTGGCCGTGGGGAACGGCCAGGCTGCCTGCGGATTCAGCGTCGTTTGCGCCGCGGGAGCGGGCGCTACGGCAGCAGCCTTGGCGGGCGCGGCGGCCTTGGCCTTGGGAGCCTTCTTTGCAGCAGGCTTCTTGGCAGCAGCGGCAGGCTTGGCGGCAGCGGGCTTTTTCGCGGCTTTCTTGGCCGCGGCCTTTTTCGCAGGCGCCTTCTTGGCGGCAGCCTTCTTCGCAGGCGCCTTCTTGGCAGCGGCCTTCTTCGCCGGAGCCTTCTTCGCAGCGGCCTTCTTGGCCGGTGCTGCCTTCTTGGCGGCTACCTTCTTCGCAGGCGCCTTCTTGGCGGCGGCCTTCTTGGCAGGAGCTGCCTTCTTGGCCGCAACCTTCTTCGCCGGCGCTGCCTTCTTGGCGGCTACCTTCTTGGCAGCGACCTTCTTGGCGGGAGCTGCCTTCTTGGCGGCTACCTTCTTTGCCGGAGCCTTCTTTGCAGCCACGACCTTCTTTGCCGGAGCCTTCTTTGCAGCGACCTTCTTGGCCGGCGCTTTCTTTGCAGTTGCCATTTCTATTTCTCCTTGATCAAGTTGAAAAAATCAACCTATTGAAGCACTCCACGCACGTTGGGTAGCGTGAAGTGATTCATGGCGTTGGAATCTGAGCCCCAGCACCATGAACACCTGAGCCCTCGTCCATGCCGCGCTCTTTGGCGCAGTCGGTGGCAAGGGCAATTCTTGAATTCATTAATTCTTGTCGAAAGATCTCAATCCCAGGAGAGCGCGCCACCCGATTGGTACTCGATCACGCGGGTCTCGAAAAAGTTGCGTTCTTTCTTCAGGTCAATCATTTCGCTCATCCAGGGGAACGGGTTTTCCTCGTTCGGGAAGAGCGTTTCGAGGCCGATCTGCTGTGCACGCCGATTGGCGATGTAGCGCAGGTAGCCCTTGAACATGGAGGCGTTCATGCCGAGAACGCCACGCGGCATCGTGTCTTCGGCGTACTTGTATTCGAGCTCGACGGCCTTCATGAAAAGGTCCTTGATCTCGGCCTTGAACTCAGCGGTCCAGAGGCCGGGGTTCTCGAGCTTGAGCTGGTTGATCAGGTCGATGCCGAAGTTGCAGTGCATCGACTCGTCGCGCAGGATGTACTGGTACTGCTCGGCGGCGCCGGTCATCTTGTTCTGGCGGCCCAGCGCGAGGATCTGCGTGAAGCCGACGTAGAAGAACAGGCCTTCCATCAGGCAGGCGAACACGATGAGCGACTTGAGCAGCGTCTGGTCGGTCTCGTGCGTGCCGGTCTTGAAGTGCGGGTCGCTGATGGCGTCGATGAACGGGAGCAGGAACTGGTCCTTCTCGCGGATCGACTGCACTTCGTTGTAGGCGTTGAAGATCTCGCTCTCGTCCAGGCCGAGCGACTCGACGATGTACTGGTACGCGTGCGTGTGGATCGCTTCCTCGAACGCCTGGCGCAGCAGGAACTGGCGGCACTCGGGCGCCGTGATGTGGCGGTAGGTGCCCAGCACGATGTTGTTGGCGGCCAGCGAGTCGGCGGTCACGAAGAAGCCGAGGTTGCGCTTGACGATGCGGCGTTCGTCTTCGGTCAGGCCGTTCGGGTCCTTCCACAACGCGATGTCGCGCGTCATGTTCACCTCTTGCGGCATCCAGTGATTGGCGCAGGTGGCGAGGTATTTTTCCCAGGCCCACTTGTACTTGAACGGCACCAGCTGGTTGACGTCGGTCTGGCCGTTGATGATGCGCTTGTCGGAAGCCTTGACGCGTTGGGCGGCAGCGGGAGCTGCGGCGGCAGCAACGGATCGCAGTGGTGCGGCGCCGTCATCGAGCGCGTTGAACGTGCGAGCTGGTTGTGCAATCGACGAAGTCGAAGCATCCACCGAACGACCTGCGGGCGAACCGAGGGTCGATGCGTTGTGGTGCTGCAATCCTTGTTGCATGTCCTTTGGTAAGGAGGGCTTGACTTCTTCGTCCCAGGTCAACATAGAAAAATCCAATGCTCAAATTATCGGAGTAACGATGTGAGTTGCAAAGTGCTCGTTCACATCGCACGCCATTTATGTGGTTGTTATGTTGCTCGCATGCATCGCGCGATGTCAGTCAATGTCGCCATTGAGTGAACGTCGCGCGTCTTTCGCATGCACCTCGCTGTTTTCTCGAAGCGTCGCGCGCATCTTTGCGATGCATGGCGCGACGATTCACTTGCACATCACTGGCAGGCTTCGCAGGTCGGATCGTCCACACCGCAGAACGCGATGTCGGTGGCGGGCATTGCGCTCATTTGTGCCTGCGCGGCAGCAGCCGCGGCTTCGAGTGCGCTCATGCCCGAGGGTGCGTCGTTGCCCGACGACACCGCGTTCAAGCGGCCCGACTGCACCGTCGACTTCTCGGCGTGCGTCGCGCTTTGCGTGCGCAGGTAGTACGTGGTCTTCAGGCCGCGCAGCCATGCGAGCTTGTACGTGTCGTCGAGCTTCTTGCCCGATGCGCCGGCCATGTAGATGTTCAGCGACTGCGCCTGGTCGATCCACTTCTGGCGGCGCGCCGCGGCTTCCACCAGCCACGTGGTCTCCACTTCGAACGCGGTCGCGTAGAGCGACTTCACGTCCTGCGGCACGCGGTCGATGGGACGCAGCGAACCGTCGAAGTGCTTCAGGTCCATGACCATCACGTCGTCCCACAGGCCCAGGCGCTTCAGGTCGCGCACCAGGTAGTGGTTGATCACGGTGAACTCGCCTGACAGGTTCGACTTGACCGACAGGTTGCCGAAGCAGGGTTCGATCGATGCGTCCACGCCGATGATGTTCGAGATGGTCGCCGTCGGAGCGATGGCCACGCAGTTCGAATTGCGCATGCCGTCGGCCTTGATCTTGGAGCGCAGCGCGTCCCAGTCGAGGGTGGCCGAGCGGTCGACTTCGACGTAGCCGCCGCGTGCCTTCTCGAGCAGGTCGAGCGAGTCGATCGGCAGGATGCCCTTGTCCCACAGCGAGCCCTTGTAGCTCGAGTACTTGCCGCGTTCGCGCGCCAGGTCGGTGGACGCCCAGTACGCGTGGTAGCAAATGGCTTCCATCGACTCGTCGGCGAACTGCACGGCTTCTTGCGAGGCGTACGGAATGCGCAGTTCGTACAGCGCGTCCTGGAAGCCCATCAGGCCCAGGCCGACCGGACGGTGGCGCAGGTTGGAGTCGCGCGCCTTCTTCACGGCGTAGTAGTTGATGTCGATCACGTTGTCGAGCATGCGCATCGCTGTGGAGATCGTCTTCTTCAGCTTGACCTGGTCGACCTTGCCGTCCTTCAGATGCTGCAGCAGGTTCACCGAACCCAGGTTGCACACGGCGGTTTCGGTGTCGCTGGTATTCAGCGTGATTTCCGTGCACAGGTTCGACGAGTGGACCACGCCGGCGTGCTGCTGCGGCGAGCGCACGTTGCAGGCGTCCTTGAACGTGATCCAGGGGTGGCCGGTCTCGAACAGCATCGTGAGCATCTTGCGCCACAGGTCGGTGGCCTGCAGGGTGCGCGCGGGCTTGATCTCGCCGCGGGCGGCCTTTTCTTCGTAGGCGACGTAGGCCTTCTCGAAGTCGGCGCCGAACAGGTCGTGCAGGTCAGGCACGTTGGAAGGCGAGAACAGCGTCCAGGTGCCCTTTTCCATCACGCGGCGCATGAACAGGTCGGGGATCCAGTTGGCGGTGTTCATGTCGTGCGTGCGGCGGCGGTCGTCGCCGGTGTTCTTGCGCAGCTCCAGGAACTCCTCGATGTCGAGGTGCCAGGTTTCCAGGTACGTGCAGACCGCGCCCTTGCGCTTGCCGCCCTGGTTCACGGCCACGGCCGTGTCGTTCACCACCTTCAGGAAAGGCACCACGCCCTGCGATTCGCCGTTCGTGCCCT
Organism: Variovorax sp. J22G73; assembly: GCF_030317035.1. Classification (GTDB taxonomy): domain Bacteria; phylum Pseudomonadota; class Gammaproteobacteria; order Burkholderiales; family Burkholderiaceae_C; genus Variovorax. The sequence goes on along the minus strand of NZ_JASZYK010000018.1, from coordinate 33,089 downwards.
TGATGTGGCTGCCGAGCGCGCGCACGCGGGTCCAGTCGTTGCCCAGGCCGCCGGCGAACTTCGACAGCAGCGCGTTTTCCTTGATCGACTCGTAGATGCCGTCCAGGTCGTCGGGCACGGTGGTCAGGTAGCAGCTGGAGAGCTGCGAGCGCAGCGTGCCGGCGTTGAACAGCGTGGGCGTGCTCGACATGAAGTCGAACGACGACAGCACTTCATAGAACTCGATGGCGCGCGCTTCGCGGTCGATCTCGTTCAGCGACAGGCCCATGGCCACGCGCATGAAGAAAGCCTGCGGCAGCTCGATGCGGCTCTTGCGCACGTGCAGGAAGTAGCGGTCGTACAGCGTCTGCAGGCCGAGGTAGTCGAACTGGTTGTCGCGCTCGGCCTTCAGGGCGGCGCCCAGGCGGGGCAGGTCGTACTGCAGCAGCTTCTCGTCGAGCAGGTCGTTCTCCACGCCCTTCTTGATGAACTGCGGGAAGTAGTCGGCGTAGGCGGTGGCACGCTCGACCGGCATCACTTCGCGGCCGATGATTTCCTTGAAGATCGTGTGCAGCAGCAGGCGCGCGGTGGCGAAGGTGTAGTCGGGGTCCTTCTCGATCAGCGTGCGGGCCGCCAGGATGGACGCCTTGTAGACCTCGTCGAGCGGCACGCCGTCGTACAGGTTGCGCATCGTCTCGGCGACGATCGGCGCGGCGGTGATGCTGTCGCCCAGGTTTTCGCAGGCCGATTCGATCAGGCCCTTGAGCTGGTTCAGGTCGAGCTCGACGCGCTCGCCGTTGTCCAGCACATGCAGCGTCTGCACGGCCGGCATTTCATGCTCGCCCTGCTTGGAACGCTCTTGCGTGCGGCGCTCGCGGTACAGCACGTAGGCGCGTGCAATCTCGTGGTGGCCGCCACGCATCAGGCCGAGCTCGACCTGGTCCTGCACGTCTTCGATGTGGAAAGTGCCGCCGCCCGGACGCGAACGCACCATGGCGCGGATCACGCCTTGCGTGAGCGTGTCGACCGTTTCGCGCACGCTGGCCGAAGCCGCGCCCTGGGTGCCGTGCACGGCCAGGAAGGCCTTCATCATCGCGATGGCGATCTTGTTCGGCTCGAAGGGCACCACGGCGCCGTTGCGGCGAATGATCTGGTAGTGCGCCAGGTTCTGGCCGCCAGGCGAACCAGCGGTGTCTCGAGGCTGCTGCGGCGGCGTCGAGGGAACGGCGCGCGGGGTCGATTGGGGGGTCAGGGCTGTTTGCATTCGCTTCCTCTCGGTTGGCAATTCTTGTTGGATGGCGACGTCTGGGCCGGGCCGGGCCGGACGTCACGCCGGTGCTGATGACCGGACGGAGGACACTATATCTAGGGTGTGGATGACCCACAAGCCACTACCGGTAGTGTTTTCCTTTAAACACACACACCGACAAAAATCTGTTCGGCGGGGCACACCGCCAGAGATGCCGCGTGAACACTGGCCTATGTTCTCGCAACCCGCATGGGGCTTGGCTTGCAAGGCGATTTGGGCTTGCAGCCCGCATGGTTGCTGGCTCGGGCATTTGCAATTCGCGTGGCGATTAGCTTCAACCGCAGCGCATCGCAGCGCGCCGGGCGATTGAAAAAATTAGCGCTGCGCCAGCTGCGCGGGAAACATCTGTGGATTCCAGCCGAGGTGTTCGCGCAACAGGTGCCAGTCGAAGCCGGCGCCGGGGTCCTGCTTGCGGCCCGGCGCGATGTGCTCGTGGCCCGCGATGTACGCGATGGGATAGTGCTGCGCCACGGCGGCGCACAGGCTCGCGAGCGTCTCGTACTGGGGCGCCTCGAACGGCTGTCCCTCCAGGCCTTCGAGCTCGATGCCGATGGAGTCGTCGTTGCAGTTGCCGCGCCCGCGCCACGACGACACGCCCGCGTGCCAGGCGCGGTCGTCGCAGCTCACGAACTGCCAGAGCTCGCCGTTGCGCCGCACGAAGAAATGCGAGGACACCTGCAGCCCGCGAATCGACTGGAAGTAGGGGTGCGCGTCCCAGTCGAGCTGGTTGGTGAACAGCTGCTGCACCGCGTCGCCGCCGTACTCGCCGGGCGGCAGGCTGATGGAGTGCAGCACGACGAGGTCGGTGGGCGCGGTGCCGGGGCGGGGCCCGAAGTTGGGCGAGCGCAGCGCCTTCGCGAAGCGGTACCAGCCGGCTTGCCAGAGGCTGTCGCCGGTGGGCGAACCCTCGGCGGCAGCGGGGGTGTCAGTCGTCGGCATGGCTGCCCGCGCCATCTTCGCCACTGGAGTCGCCATGGGGGTCGCCGGTGAGGTCGCCGTTGGGCGTGGTGATGCCCAGGCGCGCGATGCGGTAGCGGATCTGGCGCAGGCTCATGCCGAGCCGCGCGGCGGCCGCGGTGCGGTTGAAGCCGCTCTCGTGCAGCGCGCGCACGAGGATCTCGCGCTCCTGCTGGTCGAGGTAGGCCTGCAGGTCGGAGGGCAGCGGCGGCGGGGCGGGCTTGGGCGATGCGAGCGTCGCCGTCGAGGCGAGGGCCGAGGCGGATGCAGCCGGTGCGGCAGGTGCAGGAGGCGCCATGGTCATCGCCGACGAAGGCGCATCGAACGCCGGCATCAGCGGCGCCGGCGCGGACGCCGCGGCCTCGGCGGCGGCGGTGAAGCCGCCCATCAGGTCCAGGTGCAGCTCGTCGCCGTCGTTCAGCGCGACCGCGCGGTGCAGCAGGTTCTCGAGCTCGCGCACGTTGCCGTCCAGCGGGTGCAGCGACAGGCGGCGCAGCAGGTCGCCCGACAGCAGCGGCACCGGCAGCCCGCCGTCCTGCGCAATGCGCGCGAGCAGCGCGGCGCACAGCGCGGGCAGGTCTTCGCGGCGCTCGCGCAGCGCGGGCACGGCGATCTCGATCACGTTGAGGCGATAGAACAGGTCTTGCCGGAAACGCCCGGCCTGCACTTCGGCGTGCAGGTCCTTGTGGGTCGCGCTCACAATGCGCACGTCGACCGCGTCTTCCTGCGTCGAGCCGATGGCGCGCACGCTGCGCTCCTGGATCGCGCGCAGCAGCTTCGACTGCATGGCCAGCGGCAGGTCGCCGATTTCGTCGAGAAACAGCGTGCCGCCACGCGCGGCCTGGAAGTAGCCGTCGCGGTCTTGCGCCGAGCCGGTGTACGAGCCCTTCTTGGCGCCGAAGAATTCGGCCTCGAGCAGGTTCTCGGGAATGGCGCCGCAGTTCACGGCGACGAACGGGCCTTCGCTGCGCTGGCTGCAGGCGTGCACGGCGCGCGCCACCAGCTCCTTGCCGGTGCCCGACTCGCCGCGCACCAGCACCGGTGCCATGCCGCGCGCCACTTTCGCGATGCGCGACTTCACGAGGCGCATGGGTTCCGAGTCGCCCACGAGGCGGTCGAGCGCGGCAATGCCGATGTCGGAAGCGGGAGCACCGAGCGACCCGAGCGGCGTGAGAGCCCCGAGCACGGACGACCCGCCGGCGCTCGCCGCCTGCGCGGACTTGGCCGCCACCGGCACCGCGTGGCGCGCCTGCACGGCGGACGCGACGACCGCGCGAAACTGCTTCAGGTCGACCGGCTTGGTGAGGTAGTCGAACGCACCGGCCTTCAGCGCCTCCACCGCGTTCTCGGCGGAGCCGTAGGCCGTCATGACCACGCAGCGCTCGCTGCGCTGGTCCTTCTGTATGCGGTGGATGATCTCCATGCCCTGGCCGTCGGGCAGGCGCATGTCGGTGATCACCGCGTCGAACCGGCCGGCCTCCAGGTACTGCCAGGCTTCCGACACGCTGCCCGCGGCCTCCACGCGATAGCCTTCGCGCAGCAGCGTCAGCTCGTACAGCGTGCGCAGGTCGGGTTCGTCGTCGATGACCAGGATCTGCGCCGGCCGCTGGGTGGAAGGGGTGGGGATGGTCACGGCGCTATTGTGTCAGCCGGTTTTCGCTCACGGCGAAGCTGACGAAGAATTCATTGCCCTCGGGCCCGCCCGCCACCAGCGCGCGGCGCTCGTAGCCGATGGTGGCGCCGTGCCGCCGGCACAGCTCGCGGCACAGGAACAGGCCCAGCCCGCTGGAGCGGCTCTCGGAAGAGAAGAAGGGCTCGAACAGGTGGCGCTGCACCGCGGGTTCCAGCGGTGCGCCGTCGCTCCACACCATCAGGCTGGGGCGCGGCGTGCCGGCGCGTTGCAGCGTGGTCAGCACCTGGATCGCGCCGTCGCGCGTGCTGGCATAGCGCGCGGCGTTGTCCATCAGGTTGACGATCAGCCGGCGCAGGTGCTCGGCGTCGAAGCGCACGTCGGTGCCGGGCGCATCCAGCGCCACGTGCACGCCCTTGCGCTGCGTCTGGCGCATCCACTCCTCGGCCAGCACCTGCACCGCGGGGTCGAGCACCACCTGCTCGCCCAGCGAAAGCACGCGCTGCTGGCGCGCGCGCGAAACGTCGAGCACGTCGTCCACGATGCGCGCGAGCCGCTGCGCGTTGTGCTGCACCATGCTCGTGAGCTTGCGGTGCGCGGGGTCGGTGAGGTCTTCGGCGAGCAGCGCGCTGGCCTGCGTGATGGCGGCCAGCGGGTTGCGAATTTCATGGGCCACCGCGGCCGACATGCGGCCCATGGCGGCGAGCTTCTCGGTGCGGATGCGGGCCTCGAGCTCGCGCAGGTCCTGCAGGAACATCACGCACAGGCTGTCCACGCGCCGCTCGCTGGTGGGCGTGAGCCGCGTGCGCACGCGCACCTCGCGTGCCGCGCCGCGTTGCTGCGCCACCGGGATCTCTTCGGTCTGCGGTTCGCGGCGCGCGAAGGTCTGGCGCGCCAGCGCGGCCAGTGCGTGCCACGCGGGCTGCGCATGCAGCGGAAACGGCAGCGCCAGTTGCGCCAGGCCGTGGCCCAGCACGGCGTCGGCGGCCGGGTTGGCCGCATGCACCAGGCCTTCGGCGTCGATCACCAGCACGCCTTCGCTTAGCGTCTCGATCACCAGGTCGTTCACCTGCGCCTGCATCTGCGCGCTGCTGCGGCTGCGCTGCGCCACGGCTTCCTCGCGCGCCAGCCGCCGGGCCAGCTCGTGCGCGAGCAGCGCCACCACGAACAGGCCGGTGCCCGTGAGCGCGGCCTGCACGAAGCGGCCCGAGGAATCGACCGGCTGCTGCAGCCAGTGCCAGCCGGCGTCGGCCAGCAGCAGCAGCGTGACGCTGGCGGCGGTGCCCAGGCTGACGGTCATGGTGCCGAGCACCGCGCTCATGAGCACCGGCAGCGCGAACAGCGGCGTGTAGTTGACGCTGCCGCCCTGCAGCAGCTGCAAGGCGGTGAAGGTGCCCAGGTCGATGCCGATGGTCAGCAGCCACAGCGCGGTGAAGCCGCGAATCGGCGGCTGGAAGCGCGTGTAGCGCATGCCCAGCCAGCTGGCGACCACGTACAGCGCCGAGATGGCCATGGCCACCGGCTGCATCGGCTGGCCGAGCGCGAAGGCCACGCCCTGCAGCAGCACCAGCACCAGCGCGACGAAGCAGCGTGCGCCCATGAAGCCGCGCCACAGGCGCGTGAGCGCGGTGCTCTCGCCCGGGCCCAGGTCGAGCACGTCCCAGTCGGTGACGGGGTCGGCCAGCGACCGCGGGGGCGAGCTCATCGCGCCGTGGCGGCGTCGCGGTGGGCGGTGCTGCAGTAGACGGCGCCGCTCGAACCCGCGGGCCCGGCGATGGCGTCGGTCGCCGGCAGGTGCAGCCCGCAGTGGGCGCAGCGCACCATGGCCTTGGGCGGGCCGACCTGCGTGGGCGCGCGCTGGGCCTTGGCCGCGCGTTCGCGCTGGGCGTCGCGCATTTCTTCGCGCCGGTTCTTGCGCCAGAGCCAGATCGCGATCCACAGGACCGCGAGAACAAGGAGGTATTTCATACAGGAGGACGGGCCAGCACCACTTCGAGCACGAAGCGCGAACCGACATAGGCCAGCAGCAGCAACGCCGAGCCGGCGTAGAGCACGCGCCGCGCCGTGCGGCCGCGCCAGCCGAAGCGGACCCGCCCGATCAGCAGCACCGCGAAGGTGAGCCAGGCGAGCACCGAGAAGGTGGTCTTGTGGTCCCACTTCCAGGCGCGGCCGGCCGCGCCGTAGAGCTGTTCGCTGAACAGCAGGCCGGCCAGCAGCGTGGCCGACAGCAGTACGAAGCCCGCGGTAACGAAGCGGAAGGTGAGGCGCTCCAGCGTCAGCAGCGGCACGCCGCCCTGCGGCTCGGCGGTGGCCAGGCGAATCTGCTTTTCGGCCCGCGTGATCAGCCAGGCATGCACCACCGCCGCGCCGAACAGGCCGTAAGACGCAATGCCGAGGGCCAGGTGCAGCGGCAGCCAGGGCGAGGCCGTGACGTGCAGCGGCGTGCCCGGAAACAGGATGGCCAGCAGCACCGCGGCCGCGCCCAGCCAAGCGAGCGCGCGGCGCACCTTCAGCTGCGGATACATGCGGCTTTCGACCGCGTAGACAGTGAGCACCAGCCACGCGGTGACCGACAGGGCGGGGGCGAAACCGAAGCGCGGCTCGCTGCCGACGAGGCCATGGGCCAGCACGGCGGCGTGCAACAACCATGCGATCCCGAGGGCCCACTGGGTCGATTGGCGACTCAGCCTTGCGCCCGCGGCGGCGGCAAAACCATAGGCAATCGCGGTGGCGATGCCCAGCGCCACGCCGAGTGGAGAGGGGATCGCTAAAATCATCGGCCGGAGTTTAGCGTCTCGCCCTTGCGTTGCCCGCGCCCGACTTCAAGTTCTCCCCTCGTCTCCAAGACTTCCACCGGCCCGCCGCAGCGGGCAGCAAGGCATCCCGCTCATGGCCACCGCCCTCACAGAAAAGTTTTCCCGCCTCGTCAAGACGATGAGCGGCCAGGCCCGCATCACCGAAAGCAACGTGCAGGACATGCTGCGCGAAGTGCGCATGGCGCTGCTCGAGGCCGACGTGGCGCTGCCCGTGGTGCGCGACTTCGTCGCCCGCGTGAAGGACAAGGCGCTCGGCCAGGAAGTGCTGGGCTCGCTCAAGCCGGGTCAGGCGCTGGTGGGCATCGTCAACCGCGAGCTCGCCGCCACCATGGGCGAGGGCGTGTCCGACATCAATCTCGCGGCCCAGCCGCCCGCGGTGATCCTCATGGCCGGCCTGCAGGGCGCCGGCAAGACCACCACCACCGCCAAGCTGGCCAAGCACCTGATCGAGAAGCGCAAGAAGAAGGTGCTCACCGTGTCGGGCGACGTGTACCGGCCCGCCGCCATCGAGCAGCTGAAGACCGTCACGAAGCAGGCCGGCGCCGAGTGGTTCCCGAGCACGCCCGACCAGAAGCCGCTGGACATCGCGCGCGCCGCGCTCGACCACGCCAAGCGCCACTACTTCGACGTGCTGCTGGTCGACACGGCCGGCCGCCTGGCCATCGACGAAGTGCTCATGACCGAGATCAAGCAGCTGCACGCCGAGCTCGACCCGGTGGAAACGCTGTTCGTGGTCGACGCCATGCAGGGCCAGGACGCGATCAACACCGCCAAGGCCTTCAAGGAGGCGCTGCCGCTCACCGGCATCATCCTGACCAAGACCGACGGCGACTCGCGCGGCGGCGCGGCGCTGTCGGTGCGCCAGGTCACGGGCGTGCCCATCAAGTTCGCCGGCACCAGCGAGAAGATCGACGGCCTGGAGGTGTTCGACGCCGAGCGCCATGCGGGCCGCATCCTGGGCATGGGCGACATCGTGGCGCTGGTGGAGCAGGTCACGGCCGGCGTGGACGTGGCGGCGGCGCAGAAGCTCGCGGCCAAGGTCAAGAGCGGCGCGGGCTTCGACCTGAACGACTTTCTCGGCCAGCTGCAGCAGATGAAGCAGATGGGCGGCCTGTCGAGCCTGATGGACAAGCTGCCCACGCAAATGGCCGCCAAGGCCACCGAGGCCGACATGACCCGCGCTGAGCGCGACATCCGCCGCAAGGAAGGCATCATCCAGAGCATGACCCCGCTGGAGCGCCGCAAGCCCGAGCTGCTGAAGGCCACGCGCAAGCGCCGCATCGCGGCCGGCGCCGGCGTCCAGGTCCAGGAAGTGAACCGCCTGCTCAACGAGTTCGAGCAGATGCAGGGAATGATGAAGAAGATGAAGGGCGGCGGCCTGATGAAGATGATGAAGAAGATGGGCGGCATGAAGGGCATGGGTGGCATGGGCGGCCCCGGCGGTCCCAAGCTGCCGTTCTGAGCGAACGCCGCGTCACTGCATCACCGCACACATATATATAAGAGGGCCCGCCGGTTCGCACTGGCGGGCCCTCCTGCTTTCAGCTCTGCACGTCGTAGACCGTGTCGTGCGCTTCCACCGGCGCGGGCAGTTCCCAGCGGTGCAGCATGCGCTCGATGCCCGCGTTCGACAGCGTGGTGTCGCGCTCGCGGTTGCGCCGCATCAGCTCGGCGTGCGGCACCTCCAGGTACACCAGCTCGGTCTGCGCGTGGTAGTTCCACAGCAGGTCGAGTGTCTTGCCGCGCATCTGCTCGCTCAGGTGCGTGGCGTTCCACACGAAGCGCTCCTGCCTGCGCAGCAGCGCCTTGGCCTGGTCGACCGCGTGGTGCGCGGCCATGCCGTCGTTCTCGCCGTGCTTGAGCCCCAGCTCCGCGCGCGCATCGTCGAAGGACACCACCGGCCAGCCCTTGCGATGCTGCGCCACCCAGTGGTTCTTGCCGCTGGCGGGCAGCCCGCACATCACCGTGACCCGTGAGCCCGCGTTCTGGAACAGCGGGTAGTCGGGGCTGGTGTCGGCGCCGCGAAAGTAGGCCAGGCGCGTGTGCGCATCGGCCATCTTGCGCGGGCCGTTCCAGCAGCCTTCTTCCTGCGCGAGCTGCTCGAAGAGCGCGATGTCGGCCAGGCTGTCGGCGCGCTTCTCGTAGTGGCGCCCGAGCATGTCGCAGCGCGCCACGCAGCACAGGTCCGGCAGGCTCAGCTCCCACGACAGCTTGTGCGCCAGCCATTCCGGCCGCACGCCCTTGCGCGAAGCGAAGGCATGGAAGGGCAGCTGGTGCACCGCGATGATCCGGCACACGGCTTCGCGCAGCGCGAACGGCACGCGCGCCTTCCACATCAGCACGCGCATGTCGACCGCGCCGCGGCGCGAGTGGCCGGGCTGGCCGATGCGGCCGCTGGCCGGGTCGATCACCGTGGTGTCGGGCTTGGCGATGTCGTGCAGCAGGCAGGCCATGAACAGCACGAAACGGCCGTCTGCGTCGGCGCGCTGGTAGTGCGCGTCCTGCAGCAGCGCGTCGAGCACCATGCGCGTGTGGATGCCGACGTTGCCTTCGGCGTGGTAGTACGGGTCTTGCGGCGTTGCTTCCAGCCGCAGCAGTGGCGGTAGCAGCGCGCAGCATTGCGGCCAGTCGGTGCCCTTTCCAGGCGCGGGCACCAGCGCCTTCAGATCGGCGAAGTTCATCGCGACCTCCTTGCGTTCGTTGTCAGTTCCGCCGGTTCGCGCAGCGTGCGCAGCCCCAGGTCTTGCCATGTGGTGGTGGGCGTGGGTGCGTAGAGGTCCACGCCCGGCGCCAGCTGGTTGGGCAGCACTGGCCGGCGGCTGTGGTGCGAGCCCGAGTCGAGAATGGTCTGCACGAAGTCCGGCCGCACCCACTTGTAGCGGCCCGTCACCTGGCCGTTCGATTCGGTCTTGAGGTACAGGCCTTCGGCCAGGTCCGACAGGTCGGTCTGCTGCCGCACCAGGTCGAGCGGCTGGCCCTCGTGCGCCACGGCCTGCTCGAACGCGGCCTTCCAGCCCGCACTGCGCGCGAGCGAGGGCCGCACCAGCGAGCGCAGTGCCTTCGCCTGCCGCGGCATCTGGCCGTCGTACAGCACCGGCACCGACAGCACCGGCCCGCCCGCGAGCAGCGCGTGCCGCGCCGGCGTCGAGAGAAAGCACTGCGCGACGCGGTCGTAGATGTCGAACTCCAGGAAGAACGCCGGCAGCCGGTCGTACCAGCAGCTGTGCTTGGCAAAGCACCACTCGCCGTACATCACGTAGCGGTCTTCGAGCCGCGCCAGCAGCGCCCCTTCGTGGGCCGCGGCCCAGTGCTTGAAGAGATTGAACTGGCGCTCGCCGGCACCGCCCGCGAGGTAGTGGCCGCGCGACTGCAGCAGCAGCTCTCCCGCCGAGGTGAAGGACACGGCGGCGTTGGCGCCGTCGAGCTTTTCCTCGACGACCACCTGCATGCCGTGCAGCGCGGCGAGCGGCACCTGGCCGTCGTCGGTGTCGCCCGCTTGCAGGCGCGAGCCTTCCAGGTGCGCAGTACGGGGGTACTTGAGCAGCGGAATGGATGAAAGAGAAAGAGAAGAAGCAGACACGTTGGTTCTCCGGATGCGAATCAGGAAAGACCGACAACGTGCGGGAGCGAAGCTGGAGATATCTAAGCGAGATCGGGTGCGACCTCTGCGGCCTGGGTGTCCCCATGCATGTGGGGGAGGCCGTGTCTGGTCAGCGGGGTACGCAGCTAGGCGCCCGACATGACCAGCAATGAAGCGGTGTTGTCGGCGTCAGGAAGTGATGACGGCGAATCGGGGCACTTGGCGCTCCAGTGAAAGGGCGAGGTTGAAAGAGGCGCGGATTCTATAAGCAGAAAGCGCCGCGGTGAAGTCTCGTCGCGGCGCTTTCGATGGCCTGGGTCTGGCCCGCTTGCCGTGCGTTTACTTGCCCTTGTTCTTCTCGGGCAGCGCGTACGCGATCACGTAGTCGCCGCGGTCCGGCGACTGCCGCGCGCCGCCCGCGCTCACCACGATGTACTGGCGGCCCGTCTTCGGCGACACGTAGGTCATCGGCCCCGACTGGCTGCCCACCGGCAGGCGGGCCTTCCAGATCTCCTTGCCGCTGGCGGTGTCGAAGGCGCGCAGGTAGAAGTCCTGCGTGCCCGCGAAGAACAGCAGGCCCGACTGCGTGGCCAGCGACGCGCCCAGCGTGGGCATGCCGATGGGAATCGGCAGGCCCATGCGAATGCCCAGCGGGCCCGTGTCCTTCACCGTGCCCACCGGCACCTGCCACACCAGCTTGCGCGTCTTCAGGTCGATGGCCGACATCGTGCCGAAGGGCGGCGCCTGGCACGGAATGCCCAGCTGCGACAGGAAGCGCTCGCGCATCGCGCCGAAGGGCGTGCCCTCCTGCGGCACCACGCCCATCTCGATGCCGCTGGCACCGGGCTTGATGTTCGCGCGCGGGATCATGTAGTTGGCCAGGCCCAGGCGCATGTCGTTCACGAACATATAGCTGCTGGTCGGGTCGACCGACACGCTGCCCCAGTTCATGCCGCCCAGCGAGCCCGGGAACTGCAGCGCGCGGTCCAGGCCCGGCGGCGTGTAGATGCCTTCGTGGCGCATGCCCTTGAAGGCGATGCGGCACAGCAATTGGTCGAAGGGCGTGGCGCCCCACATGTCGGACTCGGTCAGCGTCTTGTTGCCGATCGAGGGCATGCCCACCGAGAAGGGCTGCGTCGGCGAATAGCGCTCGCCGGGCACGTTGCCTTGCGGCACCGGGCGCTCCTGCACCTCGGCGATGGGTTTTCCGGTCTCGCGGTTCAGCAGGAAGATCTCGCCCTGCTTGGTCACCTGCGCGAGCGCGGGCTGCGTGCCCCCGTTGCCGCTGCCGTCGGGAATGTCGTAGAGCAGCGGCTGCGCGGGCAGGTCGAAGTCCCACAGGTCGTGGTGCGTGGTCTGGAAGCTCCAGCGCACCTTGCCGCTCTTCACGTCGAGCGCCACCACCGAGGAGCTGTACTTGTCGTCCAGCGGCGTGCGCTCGCCGGCCCAGAAGTCGGGCGTGGCGTTGCCGGTCGGCAGGTAGACCAGGCCCAGCTTCGGGTCGTACGACATGGCCGACCACACGTTGGGCGTGCCGCGCGTGTAGGTCTGGCCGGGCGGCGGCAGCCGGGTGACGGCGGGGTTGCCCGGGTCCCAGGCCCAGGCCAGCTCGCCGGTGACGGCGTTGTAGGCCCGCACCACGCCGGGCGGCTCGTCGGTGGAGAAGTTGTCGGCCACGCGGCCGCCCACCAGCACCAGGTCGCCCGCGACCAGCGGCGTGGATGTCTGCTGGTAGTAGCCGTCCTTCACCTCGCCCATGCCGGTCTTCAGGTCGACGATGCCTTGCTTGCCGAAGTCGGCGCAGGGCGTGCCGCTGTGGGCGTCGACGGCGATCAGCCGCGCGTCGGTGGTGGGGAGCAGCAGGCGCTGGCGGCAGGCCGCGGGCGTGGGCGCGGTCGACGACGCCGGTGCTACTGCGGATGTAGCGGATGCAGCGGCTGCGGGTGCAGCCGATGCGGTAGTTTCCGCATCCTGGTCGTGATAGCCCAGCCCGCGGCAGCGCTGCCAGTTCGGCGCGGTGGCCTTCGGGTCGTACTTCCAGAGCTCGGCGCCGGTGTCGGCGTCGAGCGCGACGATCTTGCTGTAGGCCGTGCACACGTACACGGTGCTGCCGATCTGCAGCGGCGTGTTCTGGTCTTCCGCGCCCGAGCCGTTGCTCTGCGGCACGTCGCCGGTGTGGGCGGTCCACGCCACCTGCAGGTCGCCGATGTTGTCCTTCGTCACCTGGTCGAGCGCGGCGAAGCGGTTGCCGGCGGTGGTGTTGCCCCAGTGGCGCCAGTCCTTCTGCGCGTCCTGCGGGTTGACCGGCACGATGGCCGGCGCGGGGCCCTGGGCTGCGATGACCGGCGTCGGCACGAAGGCATAGCCGCCCGTGGCGACCAGCGCGAGCGCCAGCAGGCCGGCCACGGCATGGGCGCCGCGCCCGGGAACGCCACCGGCCCGGCGCACCAGCGACGGATAGGCCAGCGCCACCAGCAGCCCCAGCACGCCGAACGCCACCAGCCGCGACACCAGCGGCCAGAAGTGCCAGCCGGCGTCCCACACGGCCCAGGCGGCGCTGGCCACCAGCGTCAAGGCGAACAGCCAGGCACCGCTGGTGCGGCGCTTGGCGATGAGCAGACCGGACACCGCCAGCGCCAGCCCGGCCAGCACGAAGTACCAGCTGCCGCCGAGCGCGGCAAGGTACGCGCCGCCGACCGCCAGGAATGCGCCCATCAGCATGGCGAGCGCGCCCAGGGCAACGAGCCCGACGAGCGGCCAGAACGACCGCCGATGGACCACCGGCCCCTGTGTTTCTGTCATGGATCGAACCCCCTTGCTTGATCGTTTGGGCGGCTGCGCGCAGCCGCCGGAAAACCGGGAATTTTCACCGATCCAAGGGTTAACCCTTATATGGGCCGGATTTTGACCCCGGGCGCAGCATCGGGCGGCCGGGGCAGGCGGCCAGTCTGCGCCATGAAAAAAGCCGGCGCAATGGCCGGCTTTCGGGGGAAGGGCTGAGAGCTCAGCCGCGCGTCACTTCAGGTCAGTGGCGCATCAGGCGGTAGCCAGCGCGGCCGGGCGGGCCAGGCGCACGGCGTGCATCCAGGCGCGGCGCAGCACGGCCGGCGAGCGCGATTCCTCGGGAATCAGCAGGAAGCCGCGGTCGCGCAGCGTGGTGCCCAGCGCGATCTGGCTGGTCAGCACGGTCAGCGGAATCGCCAGCAGCAGCGGCAGGCCGACAGGCATGAGCCAGATCAGCGCGCTCGGGTCGATCATGGCGACGCCGACGGCCAGCATGGCGATCACCAGGGTCATGGGCGCCAGCTGCGAGGCAGCGATCTTCCACGGCACGGCGGCGGCTTCACGCGGGGGCGACTTCCAGTCGAGCTTGATGCCGGTGAGGGCGACCAGCACGAACAGCGAGTGGGCCAGCATGCGAACCGGGGCTTGCACGATGGCCAGGCCGCTTTCGAGCACCGAGCTCTTCACCAGGCCCCACACACCGCCGTACTGGCGTTGCTCGCCGCGCATCAGCACGGCGGCGATGCCCAGCACGCGCGGCAGGAACAGCAGGCACAGCGTCCAGATCCACAGGCCGGCCAGTTCGGCGGGCAGCACGCTCCAGCTCGACACCAGGCTCGAGCCGCTCAGCCACAGGGCGGTGCCCAGCGTCAGGAAGGCCAGCCACAGGGGGGCCGAAACGTAGGCCATGGTGCCGGTCACGAACATGGCGCGGTGCACGGGGTGGATGCCGGGCTCGGCCATCAGGCGGGCGTTCTGCAGGTTGCCCTGGCACCAGCGACGGTCGCGTTGCAGCTCGGCCAGCAGGTCCGGCGGTTGCTGTTCGTAGCTGCCGACCAGGTCGGACACCAGCCACACGTTGTAGCCGGCACGGCGCATCAGCGCGGCTTCCACGAAGTCGTGCGACATGATGCCGCCCGACATGCCGCCGGTGCCCTTGATGGGGGCCAGCGCGCAATGCTTCATGAAGGGTTCGACGCGGATGATGGCGTTGTGGCCCCAGTAGTGCGATTCGCCCAGTTGCCAGAACTGCATGCCCAGCGTGAACAGGCGGCCCGTCACGCGGGAAGCGAATTGCTGTGCGCGGGCATGCAGCGTGACGTGGCCGATGGCCTGCGTCGCGGTCTGGATGATGCCGGCGGTGGGGTTGGCTTCCATCAGCTTGACCATCGAGGTCAGGCAGTCGCCGCTCATCACGGAGTCGGCGTCGAGCACGACCATGTAGCGGTAGTCCTTGCCCCAGCGGCGGCAGAAGTCGGCCACGTTGCCGGCCTTGCGGTGCGTGCGGCGGGTGCGCAGGCGGTAGTACACCTCCACTTGCGGCTGGTTCGGGCTCTCGGCCAGGGCGGCGCGAAGGTCTTCCCAGGCCGCGCGCTCGGCGGCGGCGGTCTCGGGCGCGTAGCTGTCGGACAGCACGAACACGTCGAACTGCTTGGCGTGGCCGGTGGCGGCGACCGATTCGCAGGTGGCGCGCAGGCCGGCGAACACGGTGGCCACGTCCTCGTTGCAGATCGGCATGATGATCGCGGTGCGGGCTTCCGGGTTCATCGGGTGGTTGACCACCTGCTTGGCCGAAAGCGCGTGCTTGTCACCGCGCACCGAAACGTAGAAGCCCATCAGGGCGGTCACGAAACCGGTCACGACCCAGCCCGAGAGCAGGCCGTACAGGCCGATCTGGCCGTATTCGAGCCAGACGTTGTCGTAGTCGGGTTGCACGCCGGCGAACAGCGACGAAGCGATCACGGTGCTGAGCACGGTCAGCAGCATGAAGGCATTGCGGCGCTGGGCCGCGGCGCGTTGCCAGGGCTGCTTGACCTGCTGCACGGACTCGGCGCTGGCGGCCTCGGCCTTGCGGCCGGCGCCCAGCTTCACCAGGGCGGCGGTGCCCAGGCTGTTCCAGAAACCGCGCCACGGGCGCGGCGTCATGGAACCGCGGTTCACCGGCGGTGCCGTCACGGCGTTGGGATGGCGTTCTTCACGCACCGCGCTGCGGTGCGAAAAGTCGGCATCGGCCAGAACATTCAGTTGCGAGAAGTCGTTTGGCTTCATGGTGATTTACCAACGTTGCTTGTCGAGGGAAGGGGTGTCGCCAATGGCAGGAAAGCGCTTGATCACGCAATCCGGCTCGGCGCCGCCGGCGCTGGCGAGCGCGGCTTGCGAATAGCCCGCGGCACGGGGCCGCGAGGGAGAAAACTGCTTTTGACGCAGGCCGTCGCGCTGCTGGCGCAGTGCGAAAGATGGGCTGGTTAGTGCTGTCATGCCAGTACAGGGGCAAACCCTGTGCCAGGCTGGAAAAACGCTTTCAGATCAACGGCTTAGGCCGCTTCGACTGCATTTTTCAGGGGTGGAGGCCGCTGGCGGGCCTCAAAACCCCTGTTTTTGTCGCCGAATCCCGACAAGCCCGGCGGGCTGGTGGGGAATGGCTATATGAATCAACAACTTAGGTGCGTCGCTATTCGCCGACAGGGTCGCTGCCGTTGGCGACAGGGTCGGCCTTGAAGTGCCCGGGCGTGAGCTCGTGCTTCTGCAACAGGCGGTAGAACTCGGTGCGATTGCGGTCGGCCAGGCGGGCGGCGTCGGCCACGTTGCCGTCGGTCAGCTTGAGCAGACCGACCAGGTAGTCGCGCTCGAAACGCTGCTTGGCGTCGGCATAGGTCTGCACCTCGACCGTGGGCACGCGCAGCGCGCGCTGCACCAGCGCCAGCGGAATCAGCGGCGAGCTCGACAGCGCGCACACCTGTTCCACCACGTTGAACAGCTGGCGCACGTTGCCCGGCCAGGCGGCCGTGGTCAGCGCCTTCAGCGCCTCGGGCGCGAAGCCCGACAGCCGCTTGCCGTACTTGGTCGACAGGCGCTGCAGGAAGTGGTTGGCCAGCAGCGGAATGTCTTCGCGCCGCGCCGAAAGCGGCGGCAGCGTGAGCGTCACCACGTTCAGGCGGTAATACAGGTCTTCGCGGAACTGGCCGGCCTCCATGGCCGCGTCCAGGTCGCGGTGGGTGGCCGAGACGATGCGCACATCGACCTCGATCGACTGGCTCGCGCCCAGCGGGCGCACCGCGCGCTCCTGCAGCACGCGCAGCAGCTTGACCTGCAGGGCGGGCGGCATGTCCCCGATTTCGTCCAGCAGCAGCGTGCCGCCGTCGGCCTGCTGGAACAGGCCCTTGTGGTTGGCGTGGGCGTCGGTGAAGGCTCCCTTCATGTGGCCGAACAGCTCCGACTCCAGCAGCGCTTCGGGAATGGCCCCGCAATTGACCGCCACGAAAGGCTTGTCGGCGCGCGCGCTGGCCTTGTGGATGGCGCGCGCCAGCAGTTCCTTGCCGGCGCCGGAGTCGCCGCGCAGCAGCACCGAAGCGTCCGACTTGGCGACCATGCGCGCCTCGGCCAGCAGCTCGGCCATGCGGTTGCTGCGGCTGACGATTTCGGAGCGCCAGCTTTCGTCGCCGCCCTTGCTCGGCGTGGTGGCGGGCGCGCCCAGCGCCAGCGCCTGCGCGATCTTGTCGAGCAGCTCGCGGCCGTCGTACGGCTTAGTCAGGTAGGTGAACACGCCGCGCGCCGTGGCCTCGACCGCGTCGGGAATGGTGCCGTGCGCCGTCAGCAGGATGACCGGCAGCGACGGGTGGCGCTTGCGGATTTCGTCGAACAGCTGCAGGCCGTCGCGCCCGGGCAGGCGCACGTCGCTGAGCACGAGCTGCGGGTGCTCTATTTCGAGCTGCGTGAGCGCGGTTTCGGCCGAGGTCACGGCCGTGACCTGGTAACCCGCCGAACTCAGCCGCATCGAGAGCAGGCGGAGCATGTCCGGGTCGTCGTCGACCACGAGAAGGCGGGCACCGGTGTTGCTCATGGGCTTTGCTTTGTTCCGTTGGGCGGCGCGGCGGGTGCCGCGGGCGCCATGTTGGGCCGCGCGAAGCTGCGCTCGATGGCGCGCAGGGCTTCGATGCGGTCGTTCAGCTGGTCGATGCGGCGCTGGCTGTCGCGCAGCTGCTGCACCTGCTTGTCGCGGTCGTCTTCCACGCGGCGCTGCTCCACGTAGCGCGCGGCCAGGGCGCGCGCCAGCGGCTGCAGCGGCTGCGCCTCGGGAGACGGGTTGGCGATGACGCGCTGCAGCAGCCCCAGCGCGCGCGCCAGGTCGGCCGGTACGCGGGTCTGCGAGAGCAGCAGCGCCAGCTGCATCTGGGTGGTGGGCGAATCGCCCGGGTCGCCGATGCGCGAGATTTCACCGGCCAGGTCGCCGCCGTTGAGCGAGCGCATCTTGTCGGCGTAGGACAGCATGGCCGCCACCGGCCCCTGCGTGATCAGCGTGAACAGCGACGCGGGCTGGGTCGCCGGCGCGCGGGGCTCGGCCTCGACCGGCATCACGCGCGGCACCACGGGCGGCGGCGGCACCGCGTCGGCTTCCGCGGGCGGCTTGGGCTGGCTGGCGCAGGCGGCCAGCAGCAGGACGAAAGGCACGGTCATCGCCCCGGCGAAGGAGGAACGGCGGACGAACGGGAAAGGCATGGGTCGAAAAAGAGGACGCGAGGCGGTGTTGGAAGACTCGGGAGGGTGCCGGGGTTGTCAGGCCGTGCGCGGCAGTTCGATGCGAAAGCGTGCACCGGGTCCGTCAGGCTGCAGGGTGATGCGGCCCCCGTGGGCTGCAATGTACTCCTGCACGATCGAAAGTCCGATGCCGGTGCCTTTGACCGTGTGCTCCGGCTGGCGCTCGCCGCGGAAGAAGGGTTCGAAGATCCGGTCGCGGTCGCCCTCGGCAATGCCGGGCCCCGCGTCGTTCACGTCGATGTAGACGGCCTCCGGCGTGCCCGACACCGCCAGCGTGATGACACCGCCGGTTACCGAAAAGCGGATGGCGTTGCTCAACAGGTTGGCAATGGCGGTGCCGAGCTTGGTGCGGTCCACCGTGATGGCAATGGGCTGGCCCTCGGCGCGCACGCGCAGGCCGTGCGACTGCCACTGCAGGCGCTGGGCCTCGATCTGCTCCTCGATCAGCGGCAGCAGCTCGGTGCGCTCGCGACGCAGCTCGCGCGCCTCGAAGGCGGCGGCGTTGAAGCGCAGCAGCGCCTCGATCTGCCCCTGCAGCGAGATGGTGTTCTGCTGGAGGATCTGCGCCACCTCGAGCTGCGCCGGGTTCAGCGGGCCGGGCACGCCGTCTTCCAGCAGCGACACGCCTTCGCGCAGCGCGGCCAGCGGCGTCTTCAGCTCGTGCGACACGTGGCGCAGGAAGCGCGCCTTGTCGGCGTCGAGCTCGGTCAGGCGCAGGCGCAGCCATTCGAGCTGCTGCGACACGCGCCGCACGTCGGCCGGGCCGCGGATGTCGATGGGCTCGTCCAGCCGGTTCTGCCCCAGCCCGACGATGGCGTGCTCCAGCCGCTTGAACGGCCGCGCCAGCCAGATGCCGAAGGCCAGTGCCAGCGACACGGCCAGCACGCTGGCGGCGACCACTTCGCGCATCAGCCGGCGGCGTGCGTTCTCGATGCGCTTGGCCAGCGCGTCGTTCTGCGTTTCGATCAGGAACTGCGCCTGCTGCGCGAGGTTGGTGTTCAGCGCGTCGAGCTCGCGGAACTGCATGGCCATGGTGCTTTCGCGTGCCAGGGCGCTGTCGGCGTTGCCGCTCATCAGCCCCTCGATCACGCCCAGCTGGGCGCGCCACATCTCGATGCCGGCCGGCGCCAGGCCGTTGGTTTCCAGCCGCTCGAGCACCTGGTGCGCCTCGCGCGCGGCGTCGTCGAAACGGCGGCGCAGCACCGCGTCGTTGAGCACCAGCGACTGGCGCCCCGCGCGCTCCATGGCGGCGCTGCGCTCGGCCAGCGACTGGGCCGCGCCCGACAGGCGCAGCGCGCGCGCGGCAGCGTCGCGGCTCTGGGTCATGAGCACGTCGTACTGCAGCACCGAGCGCAGGGCCACGCCCACCAGCAGCGCGGTGATCAGCAGGAACGCGAACAGCAGCAGCTGCTGGAACGAGCCGCGGATGGAAGGTCGCTTCGCCATCAGTGGGCGAGCGCGGCGGCGGGGGCCGTGGCCGGTGCCGCCAGTTCGGATTCGCGCGTGAGCACTTCGCCGCGCAGCGTGTAGGCCAGCGAGCGCGTGATGCGCAGGTCGGTCATCTGGCCCACCAGGCGGGCGTCGCCTTCGAAGTTGACGACGCGGTTGCAGGCGGTGCGGCCCATGAGCTCGTTCGCGTCCTTGCGCGAAGCGCCCTCGACCAGCACGCGCTGCGTGCTGCCCACCAGCGCCTGGCCGAAGCGCTTCACGTTGGTGTCGATGGCCGCCTGCAGCACGTGCAGGCGCGCCAGCTTCACCTCGTGCGGCGTGTCGTCCTTCAGCGCGGCGGCCGGCGTGCCGGGGCGCGGGCTGAAGATGAAGCTGAAGCTGCTGTCGAACTGGCAGTCTTCGATCAGCTTCATCATCTTGGCGAAGTCTTCGTCGGTCTCGCCGGGGAAGCCGACGATGAAGTCGCTGGACAGGGCCAGCTCGGGGCGAATGGCGCGCAGCTTGCGCACCGTGCTCTTGTATTCCATGGCGGTGTAGCCGCGCTTCATGGCCATCAGGATGCGGTCGCTGCCGTGCTGCACCGGCAGGTGCAGGTGGCTCACCAGCTGCGGCACCTTGGCGTAGGCCTCGATGAGCCGCGGCGTGAACTCGTTCGGGTGGCTGGTGGTGTAGCGGATGCGCTCGATGCCGGGAATCTCGGCCACGTACTCGATGAGCAGCGCGAAGTCGGCGATTTCCGCCGTGTCGCCCATCTTGCCGCGGTAGGCGTTCACGTTCTGCCCCAGCAGCGTGATCTCGCGCACGCCCTGGTCGGCCAGGCCGGCGATTTCGACCAGCACGTCGTCCAGCGGGCGGTTCACTTCCTCGCCGCGGGTGTAGGGCACCACGCAGTAGCTGCAGTACTTGGAGCAGCCTTCCATGATCGACACGAAGGCGGTGGCGCCTTCCACGCGCGCGGGCGGCAGGTGGTCGAACTTCTCGATCTCGGGAAAGCTGATGTCCACCTGCGGGCGGCCCAGCCGCTCGCGGTCGTTCAGCATCTCGGGCAGGCGGTGCAGCGTCTGCGGGCCGAACACGATGTCGACGTACGGCGCGCGCGCGATGATGGCCTGGCCCTCCTGGCTGGCCACGCAGCCGCCCACGCCGATCTTCACGCCCTTGGCCTTCAGGTGCTTCACGCGGCCGAGGTCGGAGAACACCTTTTCCTGCGCCTTCTCGCGCACCGAGCAGGTGTTGAACAGGATGAGGTCGGCCTCGTCCACGTTCTGCGTGGGCTCGTAGCCCTGCGCGGCGTGCAGCACGTCGGCCATCTTGTCCGAGTCGTACTCGTTCATCTGGCAGCCGAAGGTCTTGATGAATACTTTTTTCATGGGGGAACTCTCTGTGCCCTGCGTGGGGGCAGGGCGTGCGGGACGGCGGGCGCGCGCGGCGCGCCGCCCTGGTTTATTGCGTGTTGACGGTGTCGTTCGAGACGAACGGCCAGATGTTCAGGAACGGCTTGCTCATGGCCTCGCGCGAGGCCGAGGCCTCTTCCGGCGTGAGGATCCAGACTTCCTTGATCAGCCCGGCCGCGTCGAGCGTGTAGTTCACCAGGTAGAGCTGGCCGACCAGCGCGCCGGTCATCTGCAGCAGGTTCTGCTGGTTGCGGATGCGCGCGCCGGGCGACAGGCGCACCGGGTTGCCGTCGAGCTGCACGTCGTTGGTGTCCACCACCATGAGCTTGCCGCGCAGGGCGCCGATGGGGAAGGTGCGGCCGCCGGCCAGCGATTCGTTCTGGGTCTGCGGGCGAGGGATTTCGTTCTGGGCGTGGGCCGCGAGGGAGAACAGGCCGGCGAGGCCGGCGGCGCAAAGCGCCAAAAGGAGAGAGTTAGGTCGGGAGTTCGTGGGTGTCTTGCAGCGGTTCATGGGGTTTATCCAGAGGCTGTGGAGCGGGGATTTTAGCGAGGGGTGTGCCGCGCCAGCCGCTTCGCAGGGAGTCATCGGGGAGGGGGTGCCTGTCGTAAAGCGGGCGAAAAGGTTCGCTTGCTTTACATTTCTTTACAGGAGTGGTGAACACTGCGCTCCGGCCACTGATTCAATAGCCGCTGTCAGCCCAAAGTGCACAAAAAACCCATGAAGAAAAATGTTGCCGTAGCCCTCGCGGGCGTGTTGATCGTAGCCGTCGCAGGCGGATGGTGGAGCATGTCCGGCAACAAGTCGGACACAAAGTCGGCCAAGGCACCCGGCGCTTCGAACGGCACGGCCGCCGGAGGAGCGGGCAACGGCGGCGCCCCCGCGCTGGTGACGCTGGCCACCGCCCAGAAGCAGGACGTGCCGGTCACCGTGCAGGTCAACGGCAGCGTGGTCTCCCTCAACAGCGTCGACCTGCGCCCGCAGGTGACGAACACGGTGAGCGCGGTGCACGTGAAGGAAGGGCAGTTCGTGAAGGCGGGGCAGCTGCTCTTCACGCTCGACGACCGCAACGACCAGGCCAACCTGGCGCGCGCCCGGGCGCAGCAGCAAAAGGACGAGGCCACCATGGCCGACCTGGAGCGCCAGTACAAGCGCAGCCAGGACCTGGTGGCGCAGAACTTCATCGCCAAGAGCGCGGCCGACGCCACGCTCGCGCAGCTGGAGGCGCAGCGCGCCGCCGTGGCCGCCGACCGCGCGGCCGTGCAGAGCGCGCAGGTGGCGCTGGGCTACGCCACGCTGCGCGCGCCCATCGCCGGGCGCATCGGTGCCGTCAATATCTACCCGGGCACGCTGGTGCAGCCGACGCTGTCGCTGGTGACCATCACGCAGCTGGACCCCATTGCCGTGAGCTTTCCGGTGCCCGAGGGCAACCTGCAGGACCTGCTGGGCGCCGCGCGCGCCCGCTCGAAGGTCGACGCCCTCGTCGCCGGCCGCAAGGAGCCGCTGAGCGGCACGCTCGACTTCGTGGACAACACGGTCGATCCGCAGATCGGCACCGTGCGCGCCAAGGCCGTGTTCGCCAACGCCGACCAGGGCCTGTGGCCGGGGCAGTTCGTGGGCACGCGCATCACGGTGCGCACGCTCGAAGGCGCCACCGTGGTGCCGGCCGCGGCGCTGATGATGCTGTCCGACGGCACCTCGCTCTACGTGGTGGACGAGGCCAGGACCGCCACGCGCCGCAAGGTGAAGACGCTGCACACCTTCGGCACCAAGGTCGCGGTGAGCGGGCTGGAGCCCGGCGAGCAGGTGGTGATCGAGGGCAGCCAGAACGTGCGCCCGGGCGGCAAGGTGCGGGTGGACACCAAGGCGCCGGTTGCGGCGCCGGCAACGCCTGCAGCGCCGGGTGAATCCACCGCGCCGGCCAAGCCGACGAACGGCACCACGGGCGTCACCCCCGGCAGCGCCGCGTCGTCCGAAGGCACCGGCGTCAAGCCGCCGAAGCAGGAACGCGCATGAACATCTCGGAGCTCTGCATCCGCCGTCCGGCGATGACGGTGCTGCTGTCGGCGGCCGTCGTGGTCATCGGCATCTTTGCGTACTTCAGCATCCCCGTGGCCGCGCTGCCCAGCTACAACACGCCGGTCATCAACGTCAACGCGCAGCTGCCGGGCGCCAGCCCGGACACCATGGCCAGCTCGGTGGCGCTGCCGCTCGAAAAGCAGTTCTCCACCATTCCCGGCCTGCAGACCATCAGCTCGGTGAACACGCAGGGCGTGACCTCGCTCACGCTGGAGTTCGTGAGCAGCCGCGACATCGACGCCGCCGCCGTCGACGTGCAGGCCGCGCTGCTGCGCGCCCAGCGCCAGCTGCCGCAGGAGCTCACGCAGCTGCCCTCGTACCGCAAGGTGAACCCGGCCGACGCGCCGGTGCTGTTCATCGCGCTGATCTCGCCGTCGATGAACCCGGCCGAGCTCAACGACTATGCCGAGAACCTGATTTCGCCCACGCTGTCGACCATCGACGGCGTGGCGCAGGTGGGCGTGTACGGGCGCAAGGCCTTCGCGGTGCGCATCAAGGCCAACGCCGACCTGCTCAACGCGCGCAACATCACGCTCGACGAGCTGGCCAAGGCCGTCAACTCCGCCAACGCCAACACGCCCGTCGGCGTGCTCGACGGCCCGCGCCAGACGCTCACCATCCAGGCCAACCGCCAGCTCGTGAAGGCGGCCGACTTCGCCAAGCTCATCGTCGGCCAGCGCAACGGCGCGCCGGTGCGCCTCGACGAAGTGGCCACCATCGAGGACAGCTTCGAGTCGGTGAAGACCGCCAGCAGCTTCAACGGGCAAGACTCCATTTCGCTGGCCGTGCAGCGCCAGCCCAACGCCAACACCGTGCAGGTGGTGGACGCGGTGCGCGCGCTCATTCCGCGCTTCAAGGCCGAGCTGCCGCAGTCGGTCGAGATCCAGATGGTGAACGACCGCTCGCTCTCCATCCGCGAGGCCGTGCACGACGTGCAGCTCACGCTGCTGGGCACCATCGCGCTGGTGGTGCTGGTGATCTTTCTGTTCCTGCACCGGCTGGTCGCCACGCTGATTCCGGCGGCCACCATTCCGATTTCGCTGATCGGCGCGGTGGCGCTGCTCTATGCCTTCGGCTACAGCCTGGACAACGTGTCGCTGCTGGGCATCACGCTGGCCGTGGGCCTGGTGGTGGACGACGCCATCGTGGTGCTGGAAAACATCATGCGCTACGTCGAGAAGGGCATGGAGCCCTTCGCCGCGGCGCTGCGCGGGGCGCGCGAAGTGGGCTTCACCATCGTGTCGATCTCCATCTCGCTGGTGGCCGTGTTCATTCCGATCTTCTTCATGCCGGGCGTCATCGGCCTGCTGTTCCACGAGTTCGCGGTGGTGGTGGCGCTGGCGGTGCTGGTGTCGGCCATCGTGTCGCTCACGCTGGTGCCGATGCTCGCGAGCCGGCTGCTCAAGCAGGTGCCGCGCAAGGAGGGTGCGCTGGCGTCGGGGCATGACCACGAAGAGGAACACCCCGAGCCCGGCACCGCCATCGGCCGCGCCTTCGAGCGCGGCTACCGCGCGGTGCACGGCGGCTACATGCGCTCGCTCGACTGGACGCTGGGGCACCGCGCGCTGATGCTGGCCATGGCGGGGCTCACCTTCGTCATCACCGGCTGGCTGTTCGTCACCATTCCCAAGGGCTTCTTCCCCGAGGAAGACATCGGCCAGATCCAGATCACCACCGAGGCCGCCGAAGACATCTCGTTCACCGCCATGAAGGCGCTGCAGGCCCGCGTGTCCGACGCGCTGCAGGCCGACCCGAGCGTGGACTACGTGAGCGCCTTCGTGGGCGTGGGCGGCCCGACCGCCACGCAGAATTCGGGCCGGCTGTTTGCCGTGCTCAAGCCGCGCGGCGAGCGCCCGCAGATGGCCAAGGTGCTCGAGTCGCTGCGCCAGCGCTTTCGCGAGATTCCGGGCGTGGCCGTGTACATGCAGCCGGTGCAGAACCTGCGCCTGGGCGGCCGGCAGAGCAAGGCGCGCTTCCAGTACACGCTGCAGAGCGTGAACGCCGGCGAGATGGTGCCGTGGGCCACCAGGTTGATGGAGCGCATGCGCGCCGACCCCGCCTTTCGCGACGTGACCAGCGACTCGCAGAACCGCGGCCTGCAGGCCACGCTCGACATCGACCGCGACAAGGCCGGCGTGCTCGGCGTGAACGTGGGCGACCTGCGCACCGCGCTCTACAACGCCTACGGCGACCGGCAGATCGGCAGCATCTACGCCGCGAGCAATACCTACCAGGTGATTCTTTCGGCCGCCGACAACGACCGCCAGTTCGAGGACGACGTGTCGCGCCTGTCGGTGCGCAGCACCACCGGCCGGCTCGTGCCGCTGTCGGCCTTCTCGACCATCAACCGCACCGTGGGGCCCACGTCGGTGAACCACCAGGGCCAGCTGCAGGCGGTGACGGTGTCGTTCAACCTCGGGCCCGACGTGCCGCTGGGCAACGCGACCGCGAAGATCGACCAGTTCAAGGACGAGCTGAAGATGCCGCAGTCGATCATCACCACCTACGGCGGCGACGCGGCGGTGTTCCAGAGCTCGCAGTCGAGCCAGGCGGTGCTGCTGGTGCTGGCGGTGCTGGTCATCTACGTGCTGCTGGGCGTGCTGTACGAAAGCTACATCCACCCGCTGACCATTTTGGCGGGGCTGCCTTCGGCGGCGGTGGGGGCGCTGCTGTCGCTGAAGCTCTTCGGCTTCGACCTGACGCTGATCGCGACCATCGGCATCCTGCTGCTGATCGGCATCGTGAAGAAGAACGCGATCATGCTGATCGACTTTGCGCTGGACGCGCAACGCACCGAGGGCATGAAGCCGGTGGACGCGATCCGCGAGGCCTGCCGCCTGCGCTTCCGGCCCATCCTGATGACCACGCTGGCCGCATTGATGGGCGCATTGCCGCTCGCGCTGGGCCTGGGCGCCGGCGCGGAGCTGCGGCAGCCGCTGGGCGTGGCGGTGGTGGGCGGGCTGATCTTCTCGCAGGTGATCACGCTGTACATCACGCCGGCCATCTACCTGGCGCTGGACCGCTACAGCGGAACGGGGCCGATGGTCGAGCTGCCCAGCGAGGCGAAGGCGGAAGCCGGTGCCAGCGGGCACTCGGCCTCGCACGCCTAGTTGTGCCTCCCGGCGTGATCGCGCCCTGAACGACAAACCGCCGAAACGAGACCCCTAAGAAAACTCAGCTGGTGATCTCGTCCAGTGCATCGCCCGCCGTCAGGTGGGCGGTATCGCTCCACCCCACGAGGCTGAAGCCGCCCGGCGTCCACAGCATGCGGTTGATGGCCGCGTTGCCCAGCTGCCAGGTGCGCGGCGCCTGCAGCTCCTGGCGCGTGGCCGCGCGGTACAGCACGTCCATCACGCCGCCGTGCGCCACCAGCACCACCAGTTCGCCCGGATGGCGCGCCGCCAGCTCCGCGGCCACGCCCGTCACGCGGTCGCGGAACACCAGCAGGCTCTCGCCGCCTTCAGGCTCGAACTCGGGGTCGCGCTCGCGCCATCGCCTGGCCTGCTCGGGGAGCCTGGCCTCGATCTCGGCAAAGCTCATGCCCTCGAAGGTGCCGAAGGCCCGCTCGCGCAGGCGCGGCTCGGGCTGAACAGGCAGGCCGTGGGGCTGGGCGATGGCCTCGGCGGTCTGCCAGGCGCGCGACAGGTCGCTGGCGTAGACGACGCCGATGGGTTCGTCCGCCAGCGCACCGCCGGCGCGGCGCGCCTGCCAGAGGCCGGTTTCATTGAGCCCGATGTCGAGCTGGCCCTGGATGCGGGTGTCGACGTTCCAGGCGGTTTCTCCGTGGCGAACGGCGATCAGGCGGGTGGCTTCTTCCATCCGCGGGATTCTAGAAGCGCTACTTTTTCGCCGTGGACAGCTCGATGTTCACGCGGCGCTCGCCCTGCGGCGGATTCGGAAAGCCCTGCAGGGCGGCCTGGAACATGACCGGCAGGATCGCCGCGCTCGAGTTGTAGGGCCCGTCGTTGCGCGCGCGGGTCTCGTAGACCACGCGGTTGGAGCCGACCTCGCGCAGCACGATGCTCACTTCTCGCTCGTACCAGGGGTTGGCCGGCGGCGCGAACACCGGGCCGCCGTACCAGCCGCCGCCGTAGAAGCGCCGGCCGTAGTAGCCATAGCCACCGTAGCCGTAGCCGCCGTAGCCCCAGGGCCCGCTGTAGAGCCACGGGTCGGCCCAGGGCGACAGCCCGGCCGTGACGCGCGCGCCGATCTGCGCGGTGTACTGGGGCTTGGCGTCGTCGCGGCGCAGGCCGGCCTGGTCGAGCGCCGCGCCGGCCATGGCCTCGAGCGATTCCTGGCGGGCGCCGTCGGCCTGCTGCGAGGGCAGGCGGTCGAAGCGGTAGGTGGCGCCGGGCGCCACGGCGCCGGGGGAGGCGAAGCTCTTCACGTCGCTGTCGACCACCCAGGAGGTGGCGCAGCCGCTCAGGCTCGCGACAAGAACAAGGGGCAGAAAGGTCCGAAGGACGGAAAACGCAGGTTTCATGAAAGGGTCTCCGAGCCTCGCGGGCTCCAAATTCCCCTGGGTTGCCCGGTCAGCCCTGGACGATGCGCAGGGCCGAGGGTGCCTGGGAGAGCAAGTCGAAAGAGGGCGCGTCGAAGGCCTTGTCGCCGTCGTCGTCGGCCACGCCCGTCGCCTTCAGACCCTTGAAATCGTGCCGCGTTCCGTCCAGCAGGTGCGAGGGCACCACGTTCTGCAGCGCGGTGAACATGTTTTCCACGCGCCCGGGGTGCTTCTTGTCCCATTCGCGCAGCATTTCGCCGACCTGCTTGCGCTGCAGGTTTTCCTGGCTGCCGCACAGGGTGCACGGAATGATCGGGAACTCGCGGTGCTGGGCCCAGCGCACGGTGTCTTTCTCGGCCACGTAGGCCAGCGGGCGGATCACGACGTGCTTGCCGTCGTCGCTCACCAGCTTGGGCGGCATGCTCTTGAGCTTGCCGGCGAAGAACATGTTGAGGAAGAAGGTCTGCAGCATGTCGTCGCGGTGGTGGCCCAGCGCGACCTTGGTGGCGCCCAGCTCGTCGGCCACGCGGTACAGGATGCCGCGGCGCAGCCGGCTGCACAGGCCGCAGGTGGTCTTGCCCTCGGGAATCACGCGCTTGACGATGCTGTAGGTGTCCTGGTTCTCGATGTGGAAGTCCACGCCCAGGTCGCTCAGGTACTTGGGCAGCACCTCTTCGGGGAAGCCGGGCTGCTTCTGGTCGAGGTTGACCGCAACGATGTCGAAGTGGATGGGCGCGCGCGCCTTCAGCTTGAGCAGGATGTCGAGCAGCGCGTAGCTGTCTTTTCCGCCCGAGACGCACACCATGACCTTGTCGCCCTCCTCGATCATGTTGTAGTCCACGATGGCCTGCCCGACCTGGCGGCACAGGCGCTTTTCGAGCTTGTGCGTCTCGCGTTCGATCTTCAGGGAGTTGGTGGCGTCGGCGGCGGCGGGCGCCTCGTCGATCCAGACGGCGTTCATGGGCAGGCTACTTCGGGGAGTCGGGGGAGGCTGCGATTGTCCCCGATCCCCATTTCACGTGCCATCCAGGCGCTTTCGGGGTGTTTTCCACGCGCATTCGGCGCACTTCGGCCCCGCTCGTCCTGCGTTTTCGCGCGTCACGAAGCCGGAAAGGCCGTGCGCATCGCCTCCACGAAGAGCCGCAGCTTCGCCGGATAGAAGCGCGCGTACGGGTACACGATGTGCACCGGCGCGGGCGTGCCGCGCCACTGCGGCAGCAGGTGCACGAGCCGGCCCGCGGCGATCTCCTCGCTCAGCATCCAGGCCGACGACACGCCCGCGCCCACGCCCAGCAGCACGGCGCTGCGCAGGGCGTAGAGGCTGTCGGTGACCAGGCGTGGGCGGATCGGCACGCGCACCACCTCGCCCGTGTGCTCGTGGGTCAGCACGACCTCGGTGCGGTAGAAATTGCGCGCGGCCAGCCAGGGCAGCGCCTCCAGCTCGCGGGGGTGCGCGGGCAGCGCAACGCCCTCGAACATCGACGGCGCGGCGAACGCGATGCGCGGCACCTCCGACAACCGGATCGCCACCAGCCCCGGGTCGCTCACCTGGCCCACGCGCACCGCGCAGTCGACGCCCTCGGTGATGAAGTCGGGCGTTTCGTCGTGCGGGCCGTCGTGCAGCAGCCACTCGACCGTCACCTGCGGGTGGCGCTTCAGATAGGCCGCCAGCGGGCCGACCAGCAGCTGCTGCCCGAAGGCATGCGGCGCCACCACGCGCAACCGGCCCTCGGGCTGGTTGCCGGCGCCGCGCAGCTCGGCCTCGAAGGCGCTCCAGCTCAGGATGAGTTCCTTGGCGCGGTCGAAGCAGCGCTCGCCATCCTCGGTGAGCTTCATGGCGTGGGTGGAGCGCTGCAGCAAGCGCACGCCCAGCGAGCGCTCCAGCGCCTGCAGGCGCCGGCTCACGGTGGGCTGGGTGGTGCCCATCTGGGCGGCCGCGGCCGACAGGCTGCCGGCCTCGACGATGCGCACGAAGGTCTGCATCAGCTCGATGCGGTCGGTAGGCGCGGATGAAGCTGATGAAGGTGACGGAAGCGGTGCGGCCATGCGTGCAGCGTATATCAATTGTTCGAGGCAAGGGGCTACCTTCGCCCGCTTGCGACGCGCACACTCCAGCCCTTGTTTTCGCATCTAAGGGTTAACACCATGTCTTCCATTCCGTCGGCGCATGAAAAGCTGCCGAGCTCGCTGATCCTGCTGCTGGCCGCCAGCGCGGGCTTCGGCGTGGCGGCGCTCTATTACAGCCAGCCCATGCTGGGCGTGCTGGGTCCGGACATCGGCGCCTCGGCGCGCTCGGTGGGCTTCGTGCCCACGCTCACGCAACTGGGCTACGCGCTGGGCATCCTGCTGCTGGCGCCGCTGGGCGACCGCTTCGACCGGCGCCGCATCATCCTCGCCAAGGCCAGCGTGCTGGTGCTGGCCTTGCTCGGCGCGGCGTTTTCGCCGTCGGTCGGGCCGCTGCTGGCGGCCAGCCTGGTGATCGGCCTGGCCGCCACCCTGGCGCAGGACGTGGTGCCCGCCGCCGCCACGCTGGCGCCCGAGGCGCACCGCGGCAAGATCGTCGGCACGGTCATGACGGGGCTGCTGCTGGGCATCTTGCTGTCGCGCGTGCTGAGCGGCTTCGTGGCCGAGCACTTCGGCTGGCGCGCGATGTTCGTGGTGGCCGCCGCCAGCATCGCCTTCATCGGCGTGGCCGCCGCGCGCGGCCTGCCGCACCTGCGCCCGACCACGCAACTGGGCTACGGCGCGCTGCTGGGTTCGCTTGCCAAGCTGTGGCAGCGCCACGGCGCGCTGCGCCGCGCGACCATCGCGCAGGCCTTGCTGTCGGTGGGCTTCAGCGCCTTCTGGTCGACGCTGGCGGTCATGCTGCATGGCGCGCCCTTCCACCTGGGCAGCGCGGCGGCCGGTGCCTTCGGCCTGGCCGGCGCGGCGGGTGCGCTGGCCGCGCCCATTGCCGGGCGGCTGGCCGACCGGCGCGGGCCGGAGCTGGTCATCCGCATGGGCGCGGCGCTGGTGGTGGTGTCTTTCGCGGCCATGCTGTTCGCGCCGCTGATGGCGCCCGCCGCGCGGCTGGGGCTCATCGTGGCCAGCGCCATCGGGTTCGACTTCGGCCTGCAGGCCGCGCTCATCGCGCACCAGACGGTGGTCTACGGCATCGACCCCGGTGCGCGCAGCCGGCTCAATGCGGTGTTCTTCACGGGGGTGTTCGTCGGCATGGCGACGGGCTCGGCGCTCGGTGCCCTGGTGCTGGCCCAGTGGGGCTGGTCGGGCGTGGCGCTGATGGCGGCGTTGTCCGCGCTCGGTGCGCTCGGCGTGCGCATGTGGCCCGCGGGCGCCAAGCCCGCCGTGGCCTGCGGTTCAGCGGCCTGAGGGGCTCGGGCTGCTGCTCACCACTCGCCGGCTTCCATGCGGATCGCCACCTCGCAGTCGTCGAAGATTTCGAGCTTGGCGATCTTCACGCGCACGCCCACCACGCCGGGCAGCTGCAGCAGCCGCTGCACCAGTTTGCCGATGAGGCTTTCGAGCAGGTTGACGTGCTCGGCGGTGCACTCCTCGATGATGATGCGGCGCACCTTGCGGTAGTCGAGCACGTGGAAGATGTCGTCGTCCTGCGGCAGCAGCGGCTGCGGGCCGAGGCTGAGCTCGGCGTCCACCAGGATGGGTTGCGGCGCCGTCTTCTCGTGGTCGAGGATGCCCAGGTTGGCATCGAAGCGCAGGCCCTGCAGGGTGAGGGTCTGGCGCCCCCGGGTCGGCGCGGGCAGGGGCGTGGAGGGGGTAGACATGGTGGTGGTGCTCGTCGTCACATGAGCGAGAAATCGCGCTCGAATTTCATCAGGTGCTGGCCGCCGTCCACCAGCAGCGTGGTGCCGGTGAGGGAGCGGTTTTCCAGCGCGAACTTCACCGTGGCGACCACGTCTTCCGGCGTGGAAGACCGGCCCAGCGGCGACAGCTTGTGCAGCTGCGCGAAGGTCTCGTCGTCCAGCATGTGGCTTGCCAGCGTGAGGCCCGGGGCCACGCCCACCACGCGCACGCGCGGGGCCAGCGCCAGCGCCAGCATCGGCGTGGCGGCCTCGAGCGCCGCCTTCGACAGCGTGTAGCTCAGGAAATCGGGGTTGGGGTTCCACAGCTTCTGGTCGAGCAGGTGGACCACCGCGCCCTGCGCGTCGCGCGCGGCCAGGTGCGCGTGCAGCGCCTGCGCCAGCAGGATGGCCGCGCCGGTGTTGCTGCGCGCATGGCGCTCCATGAGCGCGTAGCTGAAGGTGGCGGCTTCGTCGTGCTCGAATAGGGCCGCGCTGTGCACCACGGCGTCGATGCCGCGAAAGCGCGCGACCACCTGCGGCAGCAGCGCGCGCGTGGCGGCCTCGTCCTCGAGGTCGGCCGCGAAGAGCGCGGAATCGCCCGAGAGGGCGGCGCAGTCGGCCACCGTCTGTTCGGCCTCGGCGCGCGAGTTGCGGTAGTGCACGGCCACCTGCCAGCCGCCCGCGGCCAGCCCCAGCGCGATCTCGCGGCCCAGCCGTCGGCCTGCGCCCGTGACGAGAACGGTGCGGCGGGCGGAGGGGGGCGGTGCGGTGCTCATGCGGAGGGGAAATGGGAGGAGAGAGACAATGGCGCCGTGACGACAAAGACAACCCCCAGCAGTTTACCCACCGCCCTCGATCACCTCATTGCGCGTTCCGTGGAACGCGCAGGTGGCTGGATCGGGTTCGACCGCTTCATGGCGCTCGCGCTGTACGCGCCCGGCCTGGGCTACTACGCCAACACCTCCGCCAAGTTCGGCCACATGCCTTCGTCGGGCAGCGACTTCGTGACGGCGCCCGAATTGACGCCGATGTTCGGCGCCACCTTGGCGGCGCAGGTGGCCGAGGCGCTTGAAAAAACCGGGACCGGCACGGTCTGGGAATTCGGCGCGGGTTCGGGCGCGCTGGCCGTGCAGTTGCTGCATGCCCTCGACGAGATCGGCCGCACCGACGTGCGCTACCGCATCGTCGACCTGTCGGGCACCCTGCGCGAGCGGCAGCAGCAGGCGCTGGTGCGTTATGCGGAGCGTGTCGAGTGGCTCAACGAACTGCCCGAGACGATGGAAGGCGTGGTGGTCGGCAACGAGGTGCTCGACGCCATGCCGGTGCAGTTGCTGGCGCGCGTGGGCGGGCAGTGGTTCGAGCGCGGCGTGGTGCGCAATGCGCAGGGCGATGGCTGGGCGTGGGCAGACCGCGCCACCGAACTGCGGCCGCCGGTCGACGTGCCCGGCGAGCACGACTACCTGACCGAAATCCATCCGCAGGCGCTCGCGTTCATCGCCACGCTGGCGGACCGGTTGAAGAAGGGAGCGGCTTTCCTGGTGGACTACGGTTTTCCTGAAGGCGAGTACTACCACCCGCAGCGGCACATGGGCACGGTGATGTGCCATCGCGCGCACCAGGCCGATGGGGACCCGCTGGCCGATGTTGGGTACAAGGACATCACGGCGCATGTGGACTTCACGGGGATTGCCGTGGCTGGGCAGGATGCGGGGCTCTCCGTGCTGGGCTATACGAGCCAGGCTCGGTTTCTGCTGAACTGCGGGTTGCTGGGGCGGATGGAGGCGGGCTCCGTGGGGGAGCGGGCCATGGCGGCTCGGCTGGTGCATGAGCATGAGATGGGGGAGTTGTTCAAGGTTGTGGGGTTTGCTGTTGGTGAGGGGTGGGATGCGATGGGGTTTGTTGAAGGGGATCGGAGTCATACGCTCTGATTTCTGTTTTTGGGCTGCTGGCCGGGACTCGCCCCGGCGGGCGACTTACTTTCTTTTGCTTCGCCAAAAGAAAGTAAGGGCGGTTTCAAACCTGAAGTGCAACACACTCGATCCTGAAAGGAAGAGCTTG
>NZ_JASZYK010000017.1 GCF_030317035.1 Variovorax sp. J22G73 | reverse complement strand
GCGCGCGCCGGCGTCGACCAGCTGCGCTTCGTCAAGCCAGTTGTCGACGACGTCTTTTTCTTCCTCGCGCAGGGTGGCCAGCAACGCTTGGTATTCGCTATTCATGAAGTTCCTCTGGATTTTTTAGGGTCGTCCGCGTGAAACGACGGGGGCTGCATGAACGAGCAAGTGCGACCTGCGGAGATGTGACGTTTCACATTACAGATCGTAGCTGTTGCAAACGCTTGCTAAGGGTGTTTCGCAAATGCCCGATGCCGTCACTTGGCGTAGGCGGGCGCCTACGTGCTCAGCGCGCGGGCTACCGCACGCCCCCTCGCGCCCCCTCGCGCCCCCTTGCGCGGACGGCCGATTGAACGCAGGCGCAGCGGGCAGTGCAATGTCTTTTGACATGGCAGCCGACCCGGCAACCGGCCCGCGGCTCAGGAGAACGGCAGCACCTTCACGTCGAACACCCGCTCGCCGAGCCAGATGGCCGCCACCAGCACCGCCAGCGCCGAGCCGCCGCGCAGCACCAGCGGCGGGTAGCGCCGCCAGTGGCGCAGCGCCAGCAGCGCGACCAGCACCACGGCCACCACCATCAGCTGGCCGGCCTCCACGCCCAGGTTGAACTGCAGCAGCGCCACCACGAAGTCGCGCAGCGGCAGGTCGAGCTCGGCCAGCGCGCCCGCGAAGCCGAAGCCGTGGATCAGCCCGAACAGGAAGCTGAACAGCTTGCGCCGCCCGCGCAGCACCGGGTAGATGTTGTCGATGGCGGCCAGCATGATGGTGAGGGCGATGCCCGGCTCGATGATGCGCGGCGAGATGGTCACCACCTTCAGCCCGGCCAGCGCCAGCGTGATGGAGTGCGCGATGGTGAACATGGTGACGATGCCCAGCATCGGCCACACGGCCTCGCGCCAGCCGATGACCGGCTCCCAGCCCTCGGGCCGGCGGCGCAGCACGGCCGGCAGCAGCAGGCACACCAGGAACAGGATGTGGTCGTAGCCGATGAGGATGTGGTGGATGCCGTCGCGGAAGAAGCTGATGTCCGATGCGCCCGCGTTCGTGGACACGTTGGCCGATGCGCCCGGCCACGGCACCTCGACGGGCCCGGCCGACGGGTCGAGCGAGCGCACCGTGGGCGGCGCCGCGCCGTCGGCTTCCATGCGCAGCAGGCCGCGGTGGGTGGGGTCGACCTCGTGGAACAGGCGGTAGTCGATGCTGAGGGTGCCGCCCGCGGTCGTAGTCGTAGCCGTGGTCGCGGCGGTGGCGGCGGCGGCGTCGGTGCAACGGCCCTGCAACTGCAGTACCAGGTACGCGCCGTCGATGCGGTCCTCGATGGCGGCCGGCTGCGCCTCGGCCAGCGCGAGCGGGCATTGGCCCTGCTGCAGGCGCAGGCGCGGGAGCACGTAGGCGCGAATGTCGGGCAGGCGCGTGCGCACCTCGCCCCAGCTCAGCTTGCGGTCGGTGTTGGCGTCCAGCTCGAGCAGGGCGTCGAGGTCGCGCAGCGCGATGTCCCAGCGCACATCGACAGCATTGACGGTGCCGGCACTGCTGGCGGTATCGCCGCTGCGGTGCAGCTGCAGGTAGGCGTCGCTGGCCTTGTGCGCATGGGCCGGCGCCGCGCCGAAGAGCAACGCCGCCAGCGTCAGCAGCGGCAGCAGGAAGCGCAGGGCGCGCTCACAGCGTTGCATCGACACGCGCATCCTTCAGTCCGATCTGTTGCATCAGGGCCTTCACTTCGCCGCGTGCGGCATCGTTCTTGGCGGCCGCGGCGGCGCGCGCGAACACCAGCAGGTCGATGGGTTCGCGCTGCAGCTTGACGTTCAGCCGCGCGAGTTCGAGCGCGCGCTTCGGGTCGTTCTGCACGTCGAGCGCGAACATGGCTTCTTCGCGCGCATGCAGCGCGGTGGTGCCGGGGCGCAGCGCGGAGGCCTCGAAGCGCTGGCGCAGTTCGTCGGCTTCGGCCTGGGCGCTCTTGTCCTGCGCGGCGGCGGCCGCGATGGCCAGGCGCAGCAGCACGGCGTCGCTGCGCGCCTCCTTCGCCAGCAGGCCGGCAATCTCGGTGTGCCGGCCGGCGCGCTGCAGGTAGTCGCTGTAGGCCAGCAGCAGGTAGCCGGACGGCTGCGCGGCCATGGCCTTGCGGTAGGCGGCGTCGGCCTGGGCCGGGCGCCCGGCCAGTTCCTCGACCTCGGCGACGCTGGTCAGCAACCACTGGCGCGTGCCCGCCTGCGCGGCACCGGCCAGCGCGGGGTTGGCGAGCAGCTGCTGCAGCGTGTCGCGTGCCTCGTCGTGCCGGCCGCGCAGGCCGGCGTTCTCGGCCAGGCAGGCCACGCCGTAGAGCGTGGGACCGACGCGGCCCAGCGCGCGGCAGGCCGCGTCGGATTCGTTGTAGCGGCCACGCACCCGCAGGATGGTGGCCAGCGTGATCCAGCCCTGGGCCTCGTTGGGCTGGCGTGCCAGCGCGGTCTTCAGCGTGGCCTCGGCCCCGTCGAAATCGTGCAGGAACTGGGCGATGGTGGCACGCATGACCAGCACGGCCGGTGGCGTGTCGGCCGCGGGCCTGGCCTCCCAGGCCTGCAGCGCGCCCATGGCATAGCCGGCGTAGCGCGCGTCGCCCTGGTCGCGCGCCAGGTTCAGGTAGGTGGTGGCCGCCTCGATGGCGGTCGCCGGGTCGTTGGGCCGGTGCACCAGTTCGCGGCGCAGGCGGCGTTGTTCGCTGGACCAACCGGCGACGGCGGGCAGTGTTTCCACCACCACGTCGTCGCTGGCCGGCACGCGCGGTACGGCATGCGCCGTGACGGCGAGGAGCCACGCCATCGCGCCGATCAGCACCGGCATCCATGCCAGCAGTGCCAGGCGTTGCCGCATGGCGCGCGTGCAAAGGACGCGGGGGCTGCTGAAGGTGCTGTAGTTGCTGAGGGGGCCGGCTCGCATGGCGTGCTGCCTGTGCCTACGGCGTGGCGACCGGGTCCTTGGTCTCCGAGGTGGGCGGCGGGTCGAACTGGGCCACGTTGGCCGCGTCCTCGTTGTCGACCTTCGTGGCCACCAGCGCCACGATGTAGGCGACGAAGGTGTCGTAGGCGCTGACCTCCACCGGCGGCTGGCCGTCCTGCGGGGGTGGCGTGGTGCCGACCGGGAACGGGTAGAAGCTGCTGCCGCCGCCACCCCCGCCGCCGCAGCCGCCGAGGCCCGCAAGGGCCGCGGCGACCAGCACGGCGCCGGTGGCGCGGGACAGTCGTTGCATGTTCTTCATGGCGTGCCCCTTGTTCACTGCGCCGGCGCGGCGTTGACGGCGCCGGGCAGCGGTGTGTTCAGGTACGGGAAGGCGGCGGGGAACTGCGTGGGGCTCTGCAGCGCGCCGTCGGTGATGGCCGCGCCGCCGGCCGGTGCGTCGGCGGGCTTGCAGCCGACCTTCAACGCGTCGTTGGCGCCCGTCAGCACGCACAGGGCGCCCATGGCCACGCGCAGCTCGATGTCCACCACGTCGTCGCCCGGGCGGCGGCCGTTCGGAAAGCCCGCGCCGTCGCCGCCGGCCACGCCGAGGTTGCTCTGGCTCGCCATGGGCGTGGGCGCGGTGATGGTGTTCAGCCGCAGCATTTCCGAAGGCTTCACGTTGGCCGGCTTGTTCACGCCGTCGATGCCCGTCAGGAAGGCCGCGACCAGGTCGGTGCGCGGGAAGTTGGTGGGCGCCGGGGCGCTGGGGTACAGCGTCTGGATCAGCGCAGGCAGCGTCGGGTTGGTCACGTAGGTGGCGAACTGGCCGTCGTCCGCGGGCCTGGAGCTGTTGAAGGTGTCCTTGTCCTTCAGGCCGATGACCACTTCGTTGACCAGCGGCATGCCCAGTCGCGACACCTGCGCCCAGGCGCCGCCGTTGAGCGTGGTGGTGCCGTGGCCGCTCTTGGGCGGGCTGGCGATCAGGCGGCCCTGGCGGGCGCTGGCCGTGGTCCAGCCGCCGATGATGGTGCCGTTGCCGCCCGCGGTGAGGCAGGCGATGGGCACTTCGAGCGCCATGGTCGACACGTTCTTCTGCGCCAGCGCGTCGGGGTTGCCGTTGGTGGTGCCCAGCGGGTTCAGGTTGATCAGGTCGAACACCTGGCCCAGCGCCACGGTGAACGGGTCCTTGCGCTGGCCGGCGAACACGCGGCCCGGCGTCGAGCAGCCCGGGATGTTGACGCTGTACAGGTGCTGCGCCGCGTAGGTGGCATAGCCGCCGGGGCCGCCGAAGGTCTTCTCGCCGATGTTGTCGGTCGGGCGGTCGAACACCGCGGCGCCGTTGGCGGCGTTGGTGACGGGCTCGGCCCGGCCCTTGCGGCGGTCGCCGCGCACCACGGTCAGGGTGAAGGTTTCGCGCAGGTTGCTGGTGGCCTGGTTGGGGCCGGTGATCGCGCCGGCCTGCACCAGCGGAATGGACACCTGCTTGCCCGAGATCGGCAGCTGGATGTCGCGCAGCGTGTTGGTGAAGCGGAACTGGAAGGTCAGCGCCTCGGTCGCGCCGCCGGTGTTGTCGATGTGGATCTCGTACAGCCCGTTCGGGTCCATCGTGAAGTAGTTGGGGCCGCCGTAGGGGCTCTGGTCAGGTTGGTAGTTGGCGATCAGCGTCACGAAGTCCTGGCGGTTGGGCTCGTAGCTGCGGAACATGTAGAAGTCGGTGGCGTCCAGCTTGGGCATGCCCGCGATGGAGGGCGCCTCGCGGTGGCTGGAGGCCAGGGCACCTGTGGCGGCAACCGCGCACAAGGCGAGAACACAGGCCCGGACGGGCGTAGGCAGCAATCTCATCGGCGTCACCTCGGATAGTGAAATGTTGGAATGGGCACGAACGACTCACGCGGCACAGGTGGGTGCGCCGGCGTTGTCTGAGTACGGCCAACAAGTTCAGCTGGATGTGTGAATGCGCCTAGGTAGTTACGCGCATTGCCGATGCCGCGGCGCAGGCGCAAACGCGTGCGCCCGCGGTCTTGGAGGTCAGGTCGCCCAGATCCGCGGCGTGGCCGCGCTGAGCTGCCACAGCTCATGGCGCCACGCCAGCCACACCTGGCGCAGCAGCTGCATCGCGGGCTCGACCACCGGGGCCAGCACGCGCAGCACCACCACCTCGGCATGCGGGCTGGTGGCGCCCGCGCTGTCGAACAGGGGGCTGGCCTCGAGCGCTGCGCGCGCGTGGGCCAGCAGTGCGTCGCGCCGCGCGCGCGCCACCGGCGAGCCCGCCACGAAGAACAGCGAGGCCATGCAGCGGTGTCCGCCCAGGCCGATGGGGCTCTGCAGCAGGCGGTGGTCGGCCGCGTCGATGCGCCCGCGCTCCAGCCACGTGCCGGGCACCTCGATGTGCTGCAGGTAGCTGCCGCGCTCGAAAGGCTGGTTGGCATTCGGCAGGCCGAGCGCGGTCACGTCCCAGCCGATCAGCTCGGCGCCGGGTGCGACTTCCATCGACAGCCGGTTCTCGGCCTGGCAGCCGCTGTAGCAGATGGCTTCCAGCGGCAGCCATTCGAGCCGAGCGCCGGCCGCGAGCCGGATGCGCGTGCGCTGCAGCGCCAGCTCGCCCTCAGAGCGGTAGAAGCGCGAGGCGCCGGGCGTGGTGATGAGGCCGTGGCTGCCGTCGGCGGCCTCGATGTCGATGTCCAGCGTGTCGCCGCCCACCAGCCCGCCCGGCGGGTGCACCAGCACGTTGTGGCACACGGTGTCGCCCTCGGGGTACAGGCTCTGCAGGATGCGCAGCGGTCCGTCGTGGCGAAAGCGCGCGACGGTGCGTTCGGCCTCTTGTTGGTAGGCGAGGTGGAGACGGGCGTGCCAGGGCATGCAGCGAGTCTAGAGGCAGCGCCCGGCCGTTTTCGTCAGGGCAGCAGCACGATCGCGCCCGTCACCGAGCGCCGTTCGGCCGCCTTGTGCGCCTCGGGCGCATCGGCCAGCGCAAAACGCGCACCGACGGCCGCGCGCACCGCGCCCGAGGCCATGGCGTCGAACACGTCTTTCGCGTTCGAGCGGAAGGTGATCGGGTCCGCGTTGTGCGGGAACACCGAAGGCCGCGTGAGGAACAGGCAACCCTTCTTGTTGAGCAGCTCGGGGTCGATGGCCGGCGCCGGGCCCGAGGCCGCGCCGTACAGCACCACCATGCCGAAGGGCGCGGTGCAGTCCAGCGAACCCAGGAAGGTGTGCCTGGCCACCGAGTCGTACACCACGCGCGCCTTGCGCCCGCCGGTGGCGTCGATCACCTGCTGCACCCAGTCGGCGTTCGAGTAGTCGATGGCCACGTCGCAGCCCGCGGCGCGCGCGGCCTCGCACTTGGCGGGGGAACCCGCGGTGCCGATGACGGTGGCGCCCAGCGCCTTGGCCCAGCCGCTCAGAATCTGGCCCACGCCGCCCGCGGCCGCGTGCACCACCACGATGTCGCCGGGCTGCACCGCGTGCGTCTTCTTCACGAGGTACTGCGCGGTCATGGCCTTGAAGAACACGGCTGCCGTGTCCTCGTCGGAAATGCCGTCGGGAATGCGCACCAGCTTGGCCGCCGGCACGTTGCGGCGCTCGGCATAGGCGCCCACGCCGGCGTTCATGTAGGCCACGCGGTCGCCGATCTTCAGGTCGGTCACGCCGTCGCCGAGTGCCTCGACCACGCCCGTGGCCTCGTGGCCCAGGCCGGAGGGCGAGGGCAGCGGGTACTTGCCGCTGCGCTGGTAGATGTCGATGTAGTTGAAACCGATGGCGGTCTGGCGCAGTTGCGCGTCGCCGGCGGCGGGCGCGGGCAGGTCGACGGTTTCCAGGCGCATGGACTCGGGGCCGCCGAAGTCGGCGACGCGAATGGCGCGGGTGAGGGTAGGGATGCGGGTGGGAATGCGGGTGGCGGAATGCGAAGGCTGGGTCATGAGGGGGCTTGCTCCTGTGTCTCGTTGGCCATGCTCGGGCATGGTCGGCCGACGCGATTCTGGGCGAAGCCGCAGACCCGGGTGCGCGCGGGTCTTTCAGGTGGTCAAGCCTTCCACGCTCCGTCGTGCGCCGCGCTGGCCTCGTCGATCAGCGCCGGGCCGATGCATTCGATGCCGTGCGGAGAAGCACGGAACACGTCGCGGCACGACAGCTCGGCGTCGCGCTGGTCCTGCCGCTCGCCGCGGAACACGCGCAGTCGTTCGGCGTCGATGCCGAACACCACGCGCCCGATGTTCGACCAGAAGATGGCACCCGCGCACATCACGCAGGGCTCGCCCGACGCGTACAGCGTGGCGCCCGCGAGTTCTTCGCGCGAGATGTTGCGCCCGGCCAGCGCGCGCAGCGCATTGACCTCGGCGTGCGCGGTGCAGTCGCCGGTTTCGGTGTTGCTGTTGGCGGCCTCGGCCAGCACCTCGCCCGAGGCCGAGACGATGACCGAGCCGAAGGGCCGGTTGCCCCGGCGCCGCGCTGCGTGCGACCAGACGATGGCCTTGCGCAGGTAGCGGCCATCGCGCTCGTCGAGCGTGTTTTCGGCGGGGTAGGAGGCGGTGCTGGCGTGCATGTTGTTGTTGAAGTTCATGCTGGATGTTTTTCGATATCAAGTGGATCAGGTCAATCAGGTCAAGGCCGGAAGGTTGCGTTCACTGCGCAATGGGAGCATCGAAGTGTTGAAGATGGCGTCGGACGCGGGCTTGACCTTCAGGCCGAACACATCGACCACCTCATCGACCTGCTGCTCGAGCGTGAGCTTCTTGATGTCGCCCAGGCCGTGGCCGCGCGTATCGGCCGCGCCCACGTACTGTGCGGTCACGGCCCAGCGCGCGAGCTCGACCTTCTCATCGAGGATGGGCTCGCGCTGGCGCATGGCCGCGATGCTGGGCCCCGGGTTGACAAAGGTCTCGACGATGGCGCGGTTGGTCGCGCGCAGGAAGGCGGCCACCACCTTCGGGTTCTGCGCCACCAGGTTGCTGCCCGCGAGGATGGCGTTGCCGTACAGGTTCACGCCCGCGTCCGCGTACTTGAGCACCGACAGGTCTTCGGGCTTCATGCGCGCGAACAGCGACATGGCGGAGTCGTGGAAGTAGGTGGCGGCATCGACGTCGCCGCGCACCATCACGTTGTCGCGCGCGCTGAAGTCGGTGGTCTGCCACTGGAAGGCATCGGCGCGCATGCCCTGCTTGCGCGCCACCATCGGCCAGGCGCGGCGCGTGGACTCGACCGCGGCGGCCGCCACCTTCTTGCCCTGCAGGCTCTTGAAGTCGCTGGTCACGCCGCGGTCCTTGCGCCCGATGATCACGAACGGTGCACGGTTGTAGTACTGGTACACGGCCTGCACCATCGGCGTGCCCGGGTTCTGCGCGTTGAACTCCACCAGCGAGCTGATGTCGCCCAGGCCCATCTGGTATACGCCGCTGGCGATGCGCGTGATGGAAGCCACCGAGCCCGCGCCGGTGTCGATGCTCACGTCGAGGCCCTCGTCCTTGTAGTAGCCCTTGGTCATCGCAAGGAAGAAGGGCGCGGTCTGTCCGTTGATGCGGAAGTCGAGCGTGAACTTGAGCGGGGTGAGCTTGCCGCCGCCCTGCGCGAAGACGGAAGGGGCGGCAAGTGTGGCGGCGGTGGCGGCAAGGAAAAGTCGGCGTTGCATGTGGGGCCTCGGATCTTCAGGTCTTGAATCCCCCTGCAGGGCAGAAGGCGCTTCAAGAGCAATTTCCGGGCGGGCGCACGTTCGTGGTGCGTGCGCTGCTGAACGCTTCTACTCTTGCAGGGCGTGATGCACGACGCATGCCAAGCGCGATGCCAGCCGGTTTTGCTCGGGCATTGCATTCGGGGCTTGGAGGCGTGGGCCGGCCGCGCCACAATCCGGGCGCGCAACTTGCGAGGCAGGTTGCGCAGAGTAGAAGCGTTCAGTCGCGCGATGCCACACGGGTTCCACGAACCCTCGGCACGCAGGCAGGAAATTGCTCTTTCACGTTCGTCCCACACGACCACAGAAGGAGTCCGCGCATGCTCGTTACCCAACAACCCGTCTTCCGCAAGTTCTGGCATGCCGTCATGCCGCTCACCGAACTGGCCCACGGCCCCAAGCCTTTCAGGCTGCTGGGCGAAGACATCGTTCTCTTCATCGATTCCAGCGGCGAGCCCGCCGCGCTGCGCGACCGGTGCTGCCACCGCACCGCCAAGCTGTCGAAGGGCTGGTGCGTGGACAGCGAAGGCCAGGCCTGCGGCACCGGCGCCATCCAGTGCGGCTACCACGGCTGGACCTACGACCGCAGCGGCCAGGTCGTCCGTATTCCGCAGTACGAGCCCGACCGAAAGATCTCGCCCGAGTACAAGACCACGGCCTACCGCTGCACCGCGCGCTACGGCTATGCATGGGTGGCGCTGGAAGAGCCCATTGCCGACATTCCGGTGATTCCGGAGTTCGACGACCCGGGCTACCGCACCATCTTCCAGTTCTACGAAGAGTGGCAGACCAGCCCGATGCGCGCGCTGGAAAACTCCTTCGACAACTCGCACTTCAGCTTCGTGCACCGCGCCACCTTCGGCGTGGCCGCGAGCCCGAAGCCGAGCAAGTACGAGCTGGTGGAAAACGAGTCGGGCTTCTACGCCGAGACGGTCATCGAGGCCACCAACCCGGTGAAGTTCCACGCGATCAGCGGCGTGACCGACCCCATCACCACGCGCCACATGCGCAACGCCTACTTCCTGCCGTTCTCGCGCCGGCTGGACATCGAGTACCCGAGCGGTGTGCGCCACATCATCATCAACTGCTTCACCCCCATCGACGACGGGCGCATGCAGCTGTGCCAATGGCTGTTCCGCAACGACACCGAGGCCGATTGCGCGGCGCAGATGCTGATCGACTTCGACGATGCGGTCACGCGCGAGGACAAGGACATCCTGGAGTCGACGGACCCTGATGCGCTGGTCGACACGCGCCGGCGCGGCGTGGAGTATTCGATGGAGTCCGACCGGCCGGGCATGCTGATTCGCAAGCACCTGATGCAGTTGCTTGCGAAGCATGGCGAGGCGGAGGTCTACCGCGGGATGAATGCGGTGATACCGATTGCCAAGGCTGCCTGACTGATGTGTGGGGGGACCGCGCCGTCGTGAGCGTTATGCGCGGCGGTCGTTGATCGCCGTGCACAAGAACGCCCGAACAGGCCGAACAGTCAGGCCGGTGCAGCGGCAGGACTGGGACGCGTGCCGCGCGAAGACCCCTGCTCATAGCGGTCCATCGCGAGCCCGTCCGTGCGGATTTCCGGGCGCTGGCCCATCACCATGTCGGAGATGAGCTTGCCGGAGCCGCAGGCCATGGTCCAGCCGAGGGTGCCGTGGCCGGTGTTGAGGAACAGGTTGGCGTAGCGCGTGCCGCCGACGATGGGGGTGCTGTCGGGCGTCATGGGGCGCAGGCCGGTCCAGAAGGTGGCGCGGGGCACGTCGCCGCCGGGGAACAGGTCGGTCACCACTTTTTCGAGCGTGGCGCGGCGCGCCGGGTTCAGGCGCAGGTCGAAGCCCGACAGCTCGGCCATGCCGCCCACGCGAATGCGCTTGTCGAAACGCGTGACCGCCACCTTGTAAGTCTCGTCGAGCACCGTCGATTGCGGCGCGAGCGACTCGTCGATCAACGGCACCGTCAGCGAGTAGCCCTTCACCGGGTACACCGGAATGTCCAGGCCCAGAGAGGCGACCGCGGCGCGCGAGTAGCTGCCGAAGGCCATCACGTAGCGGTCGGCCGTGAGCACCTTGCCGGCCGTGGTGCGCACGCCGGTGATGCGGTTGCCGTCGGTTTCCAGGCCGGCGATGGTCTGGCCGAAGCGAAAGTCCACGCCCATGCCCTGGGCGATTTTCGCCAGGCCGCGCGTGAAAAGGTGGCAGTCGCCGGTTTCGTCGTTAGGCAGGCGCAGGCCGCCGGTGAGGCGGTCGCGCGCGCCGGCCAGCGCGGGCTCGACGCGGGCGAGCGCGTCGCGGTCGAGCAGCTCGTAGGGCACGCCGCATTCCTCGAGCACCGCGATGTCGCGCTGCACCGCGTCGAGCTGCGCCTGCGTGCGAAACAGCTGCAGCGTACCGCCTGTGC
The DNA here is from genome assembly GCF_030317035.1 of Variovorax sp. J22G73. Classification (GTDB taxonomy): domain Bacteria; phylum Pseudomonadota; class Gammaproteobacteria; order Burkholderiales; family Burkholderiaceae_C; genus Variovorax. The sequence continues at coordinate 132,609 of NZ_JASZYK010000017.1, read as the reverse complement.
GCTGCTCGTACTGCAGGCCGGTGTCGGCGCGCAGCTGCTGCAGGCAACCGCGGCTGTATTCGGCCACGCGCATCATGCGTTCCTTGTTCACCGCATAAGCCTCGGGCGAGCAGTTGCGCAACATGGCGGCCATCCAGCGCAGCTGGAACAGCGTGCCGTCCGGGCGAATGGACAGCGGCGCGTGCTTCTTGAACATCCACTTGATCGCCTTCAGCGGAATGCCCGGCGCGGCCCACGGCGTGGAGTAGCCGGGCGACACCTGGCCGGCATTGCCGAAGCTGGTTTCCTCGGCCGGGCCGTCCTGCCGGTCGAGCAGGGTGACCTCGGCGCCCGAGCGCGCGAGGTAGTAGGCCGTGGTGGTGCCGATCACGCCGCCGCCGAGAACGATGACTTTCATGGTGTATTCGCCGATTCAGATGGAATACATGGAATCTAAAGTGCACAATGCCGTGGATTCCATCGTTTTTAGAGCTTCGGCAGTGAAAAGCACTGCCGAAAATCGCCCAAGGCCACGCGCGAAGTGAAATGCCCGAACCCGACCGCATCGACCGCATCGACCGCAAGATCCTCGACGTTTTGCAGCGCCAGGGGCGCATGTCCATGACCGAGTTGGCCGAGCACATCGGCCTGTCGGCGTCACCCTGCGCCGAGCGCGTGAAGCGCATGGAACGCGACGGTGTCATCACCGGCTACCACGCGCGCGTGGCACCCGAGGCGCTGGGCAAGACGCTGCTGGTGTTCGTGGAAATCAAGCTCTCGGCCAAGTCGGGCGACGTGTTCGACAAGGTCAAGCAAGAGCTGCTGCACATGCCCGAGGTGCTCGAGTGCCACCTGGTGTCGGGCAGCTTCGACTATCTCGTGAAGGCGCGCCTGAGCGGCATGAGCGAGTACCGCCACCTGCTTGGCGACATCCTGAAGAAGTTGCCCGTGGCGGCCGAGTCGCACAGCTACGTGGTGATGGAGGAAATCAAGGAAACGCTGCTGCTGGCCACGGACCGATGACCTCGAACCACGACGTTCCCGACATCGTCATCCGGCCCTGGCGGCTGGACGACTTCGACGCCGTCAAGGCCATCCTCGACGACACCTTCGCGGGCACCTGGCTGCCGCAGCTCACGCCCGAGGCGGCCGCCGCCTACCGCGAAAGCGGCGAGCCCGTGGGCTACATCGACGAGATGGGGCCGGCGTTTTTCGTCGCCGAGATCGACGGCGAGGTGCTCGGCATGGTGCACTGGGAGCACGACTTCGTGCTCGCGCTGCACGTGCCCGCCGCGCAGCAGCGCAAGGGCATCGCCCGCGCGTTGATGGCCTTCGCCGAGGACGGCATGCGCGCCGAGGGCGTGGCGCTCGCGCGGCTGGAAACCGACACCTTCAACACGCAGAGCCAGGGCTTCTACCTGGCGCTGGGCTACCGCGAGGCGGAGCGCTACCCCGATCTCGAATGGCACAGCGGGTTCACGACCATCCTGTATGTGAAGACGCTCTCTTCTTCGTCTCCTTCGTCTTCTTCCTCTTCCTGATTTACCCGCTCATCGACGACACGAGAACACGAGAACACAAGGACACCGGCATGACCATTTCGATCCGCCGCGACGGCATCACCGGCACGCGCCACATCCTCAAGATCCGCAACCACGAGATTGCTGTCGATGCCTCGCCCGCGGGCGGTGGCAGCGACGCGGGGCCCGACCCGCACGACCTGTACGACGCGTCGCTCGCCGCCTGCAAGGCGCTCACGGTGTTGATCTACGCGCGGCGCAAGGGCATTCCGGTGGAAGACATCGAGGTGCTGGTCGACCGCGACGCCAGCGAGGAGCGCAAGGGCGTGTACCGCCTGAAGTCGGGCCTTCGCGTGAACGGCGACCTCAGCGATGCGCAGCGCGACGAGCTGCTGCGCGTGGCCGAGAAGTGCCCGGTGCACAAGCTCATGACCGAGGTGAAGACCGAGATCGAGACCGGCTGGGCCGATTGATCTGTCACCGTCGAGATCACCGCCGCGATCGTCGCGGCGATGGCGGGCGCGGGCCTCAGGCCCAGGTCATGAAGCGGATCGCGCGCAGCACCTCGGCCTCGCGCTCCATCAGGAAGTCGGTGTGGCAGGCGTTGTCCAGCGTGAGCCTGTGGCTCGTCTTCAACGCCGCGACCAGCTCGTCGGCGTTCGACTGGTAGACGTGGCGCAGCAGGCGCACCGTGGTGGTCGCGTCTTCGCGCGCCGCCGGTGCCAGCGGCTCTTCGACCCAGGGCAGCAGGTCTCGCACCGCGGCGGGCAGGGCGGTCACCACCAGCGCGGGCGCGCGCACGGCGCTGTAGTCGGGAACGAAGTGGTGCGCGGCGAAGTCCATCGCCTCGGCCACGCTGTCGGGAGTGTTGGGCCGCACGCTGCCGTCGGGGCGCAGGTCGAGCGAGTCGCGCAAATTGGCTTCGAGCGCGGGCCACCAGTTCTTGGTCAGGCGCCGGTTGAAGGCGACGGCGGCCTGCAGCGAGGCAGTATCGGCGTAGCTTGGCGTGGGTTCGTTCAGCGCCTTGTTGTCTGGCGGCTTTTCACCGCCGGTGTCGCCGTCCACCGTGTAGTTGTAGGTGGTGTCCAGGTAGACGAGCCCTTGCACGCGCTCGGGGTGGCGGCCCGCGAAGCGCGTGAGCTCGTTGCCCGCGATCGAGTGCCCGGCCAGCACCACGCGCTGCAGCCCCAGGGCATCGAGCGCCGCCTTCAGGTCGGCGACCAGGTCGTCCACCTCGTAGTACTGCGTAGCGCTCTTCACCGGCAGCGGCTTGCTTGAAAGGCCGTAGCCGCGCCGGCTGATCGCCACCACGCGCGAGAAGTCGGCCGCCAGCGCCGGCGCCAGGCTGTCGAAGTAGCGCGCGTTGCCGCCCAGGCCGGCCAGCAAAACGATGACGGGGCCCGTGGCGCCGGGGGCGCGCCAGTCGCGCACTTGCAGCGACACATCGGGCGTGGTCGACACCTTCACCTGGCGCTCGGTCACCGACACGGCGCCAGCCACAGGACCGGGGCCGGGGCCGACTACGCCACCGCCACCCGAACCTCCACCGCCGCAGGCCGCCAGGGCCAACGCTGGCGCAACGGCCGTGAAGGCGGCAAAGGCGTGCAGCACGTGCCTGCGCCGGGGTGGAAAAAACGGGGCGGGGGCGGGCGGTTGGGGGAGGCGACTCAGGAGGCGATTCACGTGCACGGGCTTTCTGGAAGGTGTCGTTCCAGTGTCTGTTCGGCGGCTGAAGGACGCCTTGGCCCTTCATGAAGATTTCCTGAAGTGCGCCGCAATGGCTTGGCAGATACTTCGGCCTCCTCCAGCACCTCGGGCCGCACGGCCTGTACACCCATGAACCTCCTGCTCGTCGAGGACGACCTTGATCTAGGCAACGGCGTGCGCATTGCGCTGGCCAACCAGGGCATGGACGTGGTGTGGGTGCGCCGGCTCGACGACGCCCTGCGCACGCTCGACGGCGGCACCTTCGACATGGTGCTGCTCGACCTGGGCCTGCCCGACGGCGACGGGCTCGACCTGCTGTTCCGCCTGCGGCGCGACAAGCAGATCTTGCCGGTGCTGGTGCTGAGCGCGCGCGACGCGCTGACCGACCGGCTGCGCAGCCTGGACGACGGTGCCGACGACTACCTGGTCAAGCCCTTCGCGCTGGCCGAGTTGCTGTCGCGGGTGCGGGCGCTGGCGCGCCGCAGCTACGGCTTCAACGACGAGACCATCCGCATGCGCGGCCTGGCGCTGCACGAGCCGACGCGCGGCGTGATCGTCGACGGCGAGCCGGTGGAGCTGTCGCGCTGCGAGTTCGACCTGCTGGCGCTGCTGCTCAAGCGCACCGGCCGCGTGGTCACGCGCCGCGTGATGGAAGAGCAGGTGCTGCCCGGCGGGCAGGCCAACGGCAGCAACTCGCTGGAGGTGCACATTTCCAACCTGCGCAAGAAGATCGGGCAGGGCTACATCCGCACGGTGCGCGGCATCGGCTATGTGATCGACATGCAATCGCTGGTGCGGAGCGCTAACAAGTGATGCAGGCGCTGGCGCGGCGCTGGAAGCACTGGAAACAGCCTTCCCTGATGCGGCGCTTGCTGCTGGCGCAGATGACCGTGGTGGCGCTCCTGTGGACCATGACCATCGCGCTGCTGCTGTACGACTCGTACGACGACCCCGAGCTGCTGAAGTACGACAAGATCTTCAACACCGTGATCGCCATTTCGCAGAACATGGCCGACCACCCGCAGCGCCAGCAGGAAACCCTGGCCTCCTTCGACGCCGCGCTGCTGGAGACCGTGGGCGACGGCGACGCCGCCTCCGACAGCGCGCCGGTCATGCAGGTGTGGCAGGGCGACAGGCTGATCTACCGCTCGACGGCGGCCGTGCCCGTGATCTTGAACACCGTCCCCAACCGCATCGAGACCGTGAAGGCCGGCGATCGCGAATGGCGTGCGCGCACGCTGGTGTCGCCCACCTCCGACACGCGCGTGATGCTGGCAGAGCCCAGCGTGTGGCGGTTGACGGTGACGGTGCTGAACCGCGGCTTCTACCTGCTGCCGCTGGTCATCAGCCTTCCGTTCCTGGTGTTCCCGGCGTGGCTGTCGGTGCGGCTGGCGCTGCGGCCGTGGCGCCAGGTGAGCAAGGAAACCGCCGAGCGCGGGCCGGCCGACCTCACGCCGCTGTCCTACGCGCCGCCGCACAAGGAGCTGCAGCCGCTGGTGCAGAGCATCAACAGCCTGCTGCAGCGGGTGCGCGACAGCACCTCGCGCGAGCGAAGCCTGATCGCCGACGCGGCGCACGAGTTGCGCACGCCGCTGGCCGCCATGCGCGTGAACGTGGAGGCGCTGAAGGAGCAGAGCACCGACGAGGGCCAGCGCGAGCTCATGGGCAACCTGCTGCGCAGCAACGACCGCGCCGCGCGCCTGGTGGGGCAGCTGCTGCAGCTGATGCGCAGCGATGCGGTCTCGGGCAACAACCTGCCGGTGATGTTGTCGCTCGACGCGCTGGTGCAAGACCGCCTGGCCATGATCGATGGGCTGGCCAGCGCCCGCCAGGTGGAGCTGGAGCTGGTGTGCGACGACGCGCACGGCACGGTGCCGGTGCTGGGCGAGCGCGAAAGCCTGGCCTCGATGGTCGACAACTTGATCAACAACGCCATCAAGTACAGCCCCGAACGCACGACGGTGACGGTGCATGTGGCGCGCGACGGCGACCATGCCGTGCTGAGCGTGGCCGACCGCGGCCCGGGCATTCCGCCGCCGCTGCGCGAGCGCGTGTTCGACCGGTTTTTTCGCAATCCGGAACAGACGCAGAGCGGCAGCGGGTTGGGGCTGGCCATCGTCAAGTCGGTGGTCGACCGTCATGGTGGAGAAGTGACGCTGGGGGATACCGCGGGCGGCGGTCTGCTGGCGACCGTGCGGCTGCCGCTGGCTGAGGCGGATGCGCCGCAGCCCTTGTTGTGCGCTTGAGCGGCTGGCGCGGCCCGAAGCGCGCCCGGGGCTCCGCAAATGCCCCCTAAAGGCCTGGTCAGGTCCATTTTTGGGCGACGATTTACACTAGCGGGCTGCCTCCCGGCGCCGTTTACAGGACACTTTCACCAATGAAGTGGGTCATTCTTGCCATCTTCGCGCTCAGCGCGCTCTACGTTCACTTCCGGGGCCAGGTCCGTCACAAGTTCTTCAGACAGCTCTCTGATCACTCGACCTTCCTCGCCCCGCTGAACGTCTTCATGTACCTTTTCTCGAAGGTGCCTGGTACGCCGTACCTTTCGCCCGCGCAGTTCCCCGAGATGCGCATCCTCGAGGAGAACTGGGAAGTCATTCGCGAAGAGGCGCTGGCCATGCGCAACGGCGGCAGCATCAAGGCCTCCAGCCAGTTCAACGACGTGGGCTTCAATTCGTTCTTCAAGAGCGGCTGGAAGCGCTTCTACCTGAAGTGGTATGACGAGGCGCATCCGTCGGCCGCCGTGCTGTGCCCGCGCACCACCGAACTGCTGAAGGGCATCGGCACCATCAAGGCCGCCATGTTCGCCGAGCTGCCGCCGGGCAGCCGCCTGGTGCGCCACCGCGACCCCTTCGCCGGCTCGCTGCGCTATCACCTGGGGCTGTGGACGCCTGGGGTCGAAGGCTGCTACATCGACGTGGACGGCCAGCGCTACCACTGGCGCGACGGCGAGGCCGTGGTGTTCGACGAAACCTTCATTCACTACGCCGAGAACACCACCGACCACGACCGCGTGATCCTGTTCTGCGACATCGAGCGGCCGTTGAAATACCGCTGGGCCAGCGCCGTGAACCGCTGGTTCGCCAAGAACCTGCTGGCCGCCGCGAGCTCGCCCAACGACGCCGGCGACAAGACGGGCGGCATCAACCGCGCGTTCAAGTACATCTACCAGATCCGCGTGGTTGGCAAGCGCCTGAAGGCCTGGGACAAGCGCGCGTACTACCTGGTGAAGTGGGCCATCTTCGGTGGCCTGGCGCTCTGGATCTTCTGGTAAGGCTTCGCTCGTAAAAGCTACGCCGCGCGGGCCCCGAACGCTTCGCTGAAGGCCTGCGCCACCGCCTCCACGTTGCGACTGCCTTCGTCGGAGCTTCGCCAGACCAGCGACAGCTTCCTGAACGGCGCGCGGCTTCCCAGCCCCACCTCGCGCACCGCGTAGGCGCGCACCAGCGGCCGCCGGGGCTGCGGCACCACCGACACCCCGAGGCCCTGGGCGACCATCGCGACGATGGCATCCATGGAGCGCAGCTCCATCACGCAGCGCGCGCCCGGCACCAGACTGCGCACATGGCGCGCGGCCACGCGGCCGCCGGCCAGCGAGAGGTCGTAGCCGACCCAGTCGTGCGCCTCCAGCAGCTGCTTCGCGTTCTTTCCGGTGGCGTTCGGCGGCGCCAGCATCACGTAGGGCTGGCGGTGCAGCTCGCGCCAGATCAGCCGGCGCGAGCCGCCCGATTCGGGCCGCACCAGCAAGGCCACGTCGAGCCGCGCGGCCTTCAGTTCGGACACCAGTTCGTCGCTGTCGTTCAGCGGCGGCACCACCACGTCGAGCGCGGGGTGCCGCTGGCGCAGCGCATGCAGGGCCTGCGGCAGCACGTCGCTCTGCATGCTGGTGATCACGCCCACCCGCACGCGCCCCGCCACCTCGACCACCGGGCGGGAGCGCAGCGTTTGCAGCCGGTCTGCAAAGTCGCCCACCGCATGCACCACTTCGCGCGCAAAGTCGGTCGGCAGCATCACGCGCGTGGAGCGGTCGAACAGCGGCCGGCCGAAGTACTGCTCCAGCTGCTTGACCTGCAGGCTGACCGCGCTCGGGCTGCAGCCGACGACCCCGGCGGCGGCGGTGAAGCTGCCCTGTTCGATGATGGTTCGCAGCGTGGCCAGCAGCGTGAGATTCATGAGAAATCCTCACAGTTGAGGTTTGTACATATCGCTTTACTCATTCTATGGGGTGCCTAGGATCAATGGCGTCATCACCTCCATCCGCGCTGATTCACCGCTTTGACAGACTGGAAACGCCCGCCATGAACCTTCTACGACGCCATGCCTTCGCTCTCTCAAGTGCTCTCGCGCTGAGCTTCGCCTTGCCCGGGTTGCCCGCCTCGCAGGCACACGCCGCCGCCGCATGGGTACCCGAGCGCCCGATCCACCTCGTTTCCCCCAGCCCGCCGGGCGGCGGCACCGACGCCGTGGCGCGGCTGCTCGCGGCCAAGCTGGGCGAGCAGGCCAGATGGCAGGTGGTGGTCGACACCAAGCCCGGCGCGGGCAACAACATCGGGCTGGAGTTCGGCGCCAAGTCGCCACCCGACGGCTACACCGCGGTGCTCGGTGAAACCAGCAACCTCGCGGTCAACCAGTTCCTCTACAAGAAGCTGAACTTCGACCCCGCGAAAGACCTCGCGCCCGTGGCGCTGGTGGGCACCGGCGTGTCGGTGCTGGTGGTGAACGCGGCCAGCCCCTACGACAGCCTGGCGGCGCTGCTGGCGGGCGCGAAGAAAAAGCAGCTCGCCTATGCGTCTTCGGGCAACGGCACGGTGGGCCACCTGGTGGCCGAGAACCTGCGCGTGGCGACTGGCGCCGGCCTGCTGCATGTGCCCTACAAGGGCGGCGGCCCGGCCATGACCGACATGCTGGGCGGGCAGGTCGATTTCTACATCTCGTCGCTGGTATCTGCGCTGCCGCTCATCAAGGACCGCAAGCTGCGCGCGCTGGCCGTCACCTCGGGCACCCGCGACGCCTCGCTGCCCGAGGTGCCCACCTTCATCGAGAGCGGCTTCAAGGGCTTCGAGTACTACACGCTCTACGGCGTGGTCGTGCCGGCCAAGACGCCGGAGAACGTTGTGCAGACCATGAACAGGGAAATCAACCGTGTGCTCGACGCGCCCGACGTGCGGGCCAACCTCGCCACGCGTGGCATCTACGTGCGCACGGGCACGCCGGAAGCGTTCGACGCCTTCTTGAACAGCGAGCGCAAGAAATGGGCGGAGGTCGTGAAAGCGTCCGGCGCGACGGCCGAATGACGCAAGCTGCTCCCATGATGAACACTGCGACTGATACGACTGACCCTATTGGTGCGACCACCGTTGACCTGCGCAGCGACACCGTCACCCGGCCCACTGCGGCGATGTACGAGCGCATGGCCACCGCCCCGTTGGGCGACGACGGCCTCGACGGCGACCCCACGGCGCGCGAGCTGGAATCGACCACCGCCGCGCTGCTGGGCAAGGAGGCCGCGCTGTACGTGCCCAGCGCCACGATGGCCAACCTGCTGGCGATCCTCGCGCAGGCCGGGCGCCAGGAGCTGGTGCTGGCCGAGGCGGCCTCGCACATCTACGTGACCGAGCGCGGCGCGGGCGCGCTGACCGGTACCTTCTACGAGGGCATTGCGGGCGTCGAGGGCGCCATGGACCTGGAGCGGCTCGGCGACGCGCTCGCACCCGGGCGCTACAAGCTGCGCACCGGTGTCGTGTGCATGGAAAGCTCGCACAACAACGCCGGCGGCGCCGTCTTGCCGCTGTCGCACATGCGGGCCGTGTTCGAGGCGTCGAAGCGCATGGGCGCCGGCGTGCACCTCGACGGCGCCCGGCTCCTGCACGCGGCGGTCGCGCTCGGCGTGCCGGCGGCGGACATCACGGCCTTCGCCGACACGGTGTCGCTGTGCCTGTCCAAGGGCCTCAGCGCGCCCATGGGCGCGGTGCTCGCCGGCTCGGCCGCCACCATCGAGCGCGCCCGGTCGCTGCGCAAGATGCTGGGCGGCAGCCAGCGCCAGGTCGGCATCGTGGCGGCCGCGGGCCTGGTGGCGGTCGAGTCGATGGTGGCGCGGCTGGCCGACGACCATGCGGTCGCCCGGCGGCTGGCGCAAGGCATCGGCCGGGTGCCGGGGCTTGCCACCAACGCGCCGCAGACCAACATCGTGCAGGTCGATGTGAGCGCCACGGGCATCGATGCGGCGCAGTGGGAGCGCGAGCTGAAGGGCCGGGGCGTGCTGGTGCGCTCATGGGGCCGGCAGCGGCTGCGCTGCGTCACGCACCGGCATGTGGGCGAGCGCGAAGTCGAGCTGGCGTTGGCCGCCTTCGCGGCGGTGGCCGCGAACCCTGCGCGGGGCATGCAAGACCCGCCCGGCGCGGCGGCCTGAGCTTCGGCTGAAGCTCAGCCCCGGGCTTCGGTCCACACGCGCCAGTCGCGCACGCTGCCCGCGCAGCTGATGGCGCCCGCCAGCAGCGCGCCGCCGAGCACGTCGAGCAGCACATGCTGGCGCGTGGCCAGCGTCGAGTAGACGATGCCGACGGCCCACAGCAGGTTGACCACGCGCAGCCCTGCGGGCGCGCCCACGCTGCGCAGCTGCCGGCCGAGTTGCACGGCAGCCAGCACCGCGAAGGCGACGTGCAGCGACGGAAACGCGTTGCCCCCCGCGTCGGCGCTCTTCAGGAACTGCAGCGCCGGGTACTGCGCCCAGTCGACCGCAAAGGCCGGCACCACCGTCGGAAACACCCAGAACACCACCAGCCCGACCGCGGCCATCAGCGCGGCGTCGCGCGCGCATGCCCACAGCTCGGCCTTGTTCTTTGCGAAGGCCGGCGGCAGCGAAATGTAGAACCACAGCGAGCCGTACAGCAGCATCGCGTCGTCGCTCACGCCCACCCAGTGGTCCAGGGGCGTGAGCGGCATCACCGTGGGCTGCCCCAGCGGGTTGTGCATCACCCAGAAGTACAGGAAGAAGAAGCCCGAGATGCCCAGCGTGGTGCCCACCATCTTCGGCACCCAGAGCGTGGCGATGCGCCGGGCCAGCGCCAGGTACCAGGCGACCGCCGGGCTGGAAGCCAGGGAGGCTGCCGAGTTCACGGCGGTCATGGAGACCACGGAGGACGGAGGAGAGGAAATCGCCGGACGGGAGGTCACCGATGCTGCGCTCGCGAAAACTGGGGTGGGTTGGGCGCCGGGTTCAGTGAGCGCCTGGGTGGAATACCGCCCCAGCTTAGGCGCCTGCATTGCCTGAACATTGCGCCTTCTGCGATCGACGCTCTCCTAGAATGACCGGCCTTTTCGCGCCCCAGTTCCCGCTCGCCCCTCGCTCCTCGCCCTTCCTCTGTCCCGTCCCTTGCACAACGCCCCATGAGAATCCTGCTCGTCGAAGACGAAGTCGACCTGGCGCAAGCGCTGGCCTCGGCATTGCGGCAGAACCAGGCGGTGGTCGACGTGGCCGGTTCGCTGCGCGAGGCCGAAGAGGCGGTGCTGTGCGCGCAGCACGACGTGGTCGTGCTCGACCGCGGCCTGCCCGACGGCGACGGCCTGTCGCTGGTGGGCTTTCTGCGGCAGAACGACATCGCCACTGCCGTGCTGGTGCTCACCGCCATGAGCGACGTGGCCGAGCGCGTGCTGAGCCTGGACGGTGGCGCCGACGACTACCTGGCCAAGCCCTTCTCGATGGACGAGCTGATGGCGCGCGTGCGCGCGCTGGCACGGCGCCCCGCGGTGCGCGCGCAACCCGTCATGGCGCTGGCACAGCTGCGCTTCGACCATCACCTGCGCCAGGCCTACGTGGGCGAGGCAAGCATCACGCTGCCACGGCGCGAGCTGCTGGTGCTGGAGGCGCTGCTGGAACACCGCGGCCGCACCGTGCTGCGCGAGGCCATGCAGGAGCGCGTGTACGGCGACCGCGACGAGATCCAGTCGAACGCACTCGACACGCATGTCTCTCGGCTGCGCTCCAAGCTCGACAAGGCCGGCGCGCAGGTCGAGATCCACGCGATTCGCGGCGTGGGCTACCTGATCTGCGCGGCGCCGCCGCCAGAAGCGGCGGCGGAGCGATGAGCCTGGGCCTGAGCCTGCTGTCGCTGCGCTGGCGGCTCATCTGGAGCCTGATCTTGCTGCAGGTGGTGGTCGGCCTGCTGGTGATGGGCGGTTTTCTCGGTCTGGCCTGGGTGCTGGGCCGCGTGGTCGACGAGACCGGGCAGGAAACGGTGGCCGCCATCCAGCGCGCGCTGGTGCGCAGCGCCGACGGCCGGCTGTCGGCCGAACCCACGCCCGAGCTGCAGCGGCTGCAGAAGGCCCATCCGCCGTTGTGGTTCATCGTGCGCGACGGCCGCGGCGCGGAACTGCGCCATGGCGAGGTGCCGCCGGAGTACCTCAAGCTGCTCGCCGCGTTCGACGGACTGGAGCGCGTGGCCATCAACCCCGAGCCCGACAGCACCCGGCCCAAGGCCCGCTTCGAGCGCGTCGACAGCCGCGCCGGCCCCGTCAGCGTGATGGCGCAGACCGGCGGCCCGCTCACCGTGCGCAACACGCTCAAGGGCACCGGCATCGCGTTCCTGTTCCTGGTCGCGCCCATGGCGCTGGTCACCTGCCTGGGCGTGATCCTGGCCACGCCCTTCGTGGTGAAGCGCGGCCTGAAGGGCGTGGTGGCCACGGCCGAGCATGCCGAGGGCATCGACGTGCACGAGCGCACCACGCGGCTGCCGCTGGCCAACGTGGCCAGCGAGATCCGCCCGCTGGTCAACGCCGTGAACCGCGCCTTCGACCGGCTCAACGAAGGCTACGACCGGCAGGAGCGCTTCCTGGCCGACGCCGCGCATGAGCTGCGCACGCCCATCACCACGCTGCAGATCAACATCGAGGGCCTGCCGCACGACCCGCTGAAGGTGAAGCTGATGCAGGCCTCGGCGCGGCTGGCCACGCTGGCCGAGCAGCTGCTCGACCTGCAGCGGCTGGACCGCATCGCCGCGCAGGAGTGGCCGCAGGTCGACTTGAAGGCGCTGTGCGAGCGCATGGCCGGCGACATCGCGCCGCTGGCCATCATGAACCGCTGCACGCTCTCGGTCGACGCGCCTCGGCCGCTGTGGGTGCGCGGCGATGCGCCCTCGCTGGAGCGCGCGCTGGCCAACCTGATCCAGAACGCCATCGAGCACGGCGGGCAGGGCTGCGACATCCAGGTGCGGCTGTGGGAGCCCTCGGGTTTCGAGGTGCTCGACTCGGGCCCGGGCATTCCGGAGGCCGACCGCGAGCGCGTGGTGGCGCCGTTCCACCGGCTGGTGCCGCGCGGGCGCGGGGCGGGGCTGGGGCTTCACCTGGTGGCCGAGGTCGCGCGGTTGCATGGCGGGCAGCTGACCATCGGGTCGAGCGAATCGGGCGGGGCGAAGATGCGGCTCGAGTTGAACCTTGGTGCGTGACAGCGAGGCAGAGCGCTAAAGAACGCGAGCCGCCGCGGCGCTACCTGGCAGCGATGCGCTGCATGGCTTCCTGCGCCATGCGATCGGAATTCCGACGCAGCTTCGCAGCGGCAGCAAGTCGCGCTTGTCGGCCGAGGCCACAAGGTCTGCCACCCCGGTGAGGGCCGCGGCCAGCACGTGATCGTCATCAGGGTCAGTGGGCACCGCCCGTGGCACGTTCACGGGCGAGACCACGACGGCCAGACTGCGCAGGTCGTCCACGAGGCCGTGCGCGGCGAGACCGGCCTGCGCCAAACGAAGAGCGAATTTGTCGCGCATGAGCGCATCGAGCAATTCAGGCAGCAACACTTCGCTGTTACACAGCTCGAACTCGCGTGCGCGCGCGGCGTTGAGCAGTTGGCGCGGCAATCATGAAAAGAGCAGGCCGGAGGCGAGCAGGTTCGTGTCGAGAACGAAACGTACGGTGCAGGGGCCTCAGGCGCCTCGGCGCCGCGCTTCGCGAGCGGCTTGCAACTCGTTCTCGACCTCGTCCTCGGAAAGCGCAGCCTTGTCCAGGGCGTCGAGCTTGGCCATGGCTTCGCCCAGTCGCGCGGCGGCTGCGCTACGTTCCTCGCGCGCGGCCAAGGACTCCATGAAGTCGCCCACCTCCACGCGGCCGAGCGGCAGTTGCTTCAGGCGTTCGATCAGGCGGGTTTCGATGGCGGTCATGGGCGGCTTCCTCTCCGGGTCACTGGGGTTGACGCCCGGTTGTACAACAGGTTTCGCCAAAGACGTCCGGCGAGGCGGCACAAGGCCCTGCGCCGCGCATTGATGCCCCGACAATCGGCCGGGCCACACCAAGCCCTCCATGCCTCTCCCGACATGAACGCCATCGACCGCCTGCCCGAGCCCACCAACCTTGCCGGCGCCCAGGCGCTGATCGCTCGCGTGCAGGCCGTGCTTGATGCAGCGGGTGTCTCGATGCGCGCGCCGCCGCCCGAGCCCACCACCTGCTGCGGGCGTGGCTGCAACGGCTGCGTGTGGGAGGGCTGGCTGGCCGCGGTGAACTACTGGCGCGACGAGGCGTCGCTGATGCTGGAGTGAGTCGCGGCCCCCGCTGTCGCCGGCGCCTCAGCGCGTTTCCCAGAAACCCCGGTGCGTGGCCACCATCTCGTCGGCCACTTCGGGCACCGGCCCGATCACCTCGATGTTCTTGTGCCCGCGCGCGAACACTTCGCGGCAGGGCAGGCTCAGCGTTGGGTTCTCGGGGTGGTCACCCGTGAGCGCGAGCAGCGCCGACTCTTGCGCGCCATAGACGACGCACCCGATGTTCGCCCAGTAGCTGGTGCCCGCGCACATGGCGCAGGGCTCGAAGGTGGTTACCAGCGTGCACTGCCACAGGTACTCGGGCGGCCAGTTCAGCGCCGCGTGGCGCGCCAGCGTGGCCTCGGCGTGATGCACCGTGTCGATGTTGCCCTGCTCGGCGAGCACGGTCTCGCCGTCGGGCGCGACGAGCACGGCGCCGAACGGGTGGCGGCCCATGGCCATCGCGCGGCGGGCCACCTCGTCGGCGCGGCGCAGCGCGCGAATGACCTGGTCTCGCGTCATCGGGCGCTCACTGGTTCTGCGAGCCGCGGTGCGCCCAGCCCGTGGTGTGCTTCTCGATCACGCTGAACAGTTCGTACATCAGCATGGCCATCGCGCCCACCACCATCAGGCCCGCGAAGGCCAGGCCCATCTGCATGGCCGAGCCGGCGGAAATCAGCAGGTAGCCGATGCCCTCGTTGGCGGCCGTCATCTCGCTCACCGTGGTGCCGACGAAAGCCAGCGTGATGGCGACCTTCAGCGAGCCGAAGAAGTAGGGCATGGAGCGCGGCAGGCCGATCTTCATGAGCACGTCCCAACGCTTGGCGCCCAGCACGCGCAGCACGTCTTCCAGCTCGGGCTCGAGCGTGGCGAGGCCGGTGGCGATGTTCACCATGATCGGGAAGAAGCTGATCAAGAACGCCGTGAGGATCGCCGGCCCCACGCCGATGCCGAACCACACCACCAGGATGGGCACGAAGGCCGCCTTGGGCAGCGCGTTGAACGCCGTCATGAGCGGGTACACGGCCGCATAAGCGATGCGCGAGCTGCCGATGACGAAGCCCAGCAGCACGCCCACCACGATCGCCAGGCCAAAGCCCGCCATCGTGACCCAAAAGGTGCGCCACGCATGGCCCGCGATGATTTCCTTGTATTCCCAGAACTGGTTCCAGATGCGCAGCGGGCTCGGAAAGATGAAGTCCGAAACCTCGAAGCCCGCGCACACGACCTGCCACAGCAGCAGCACCGCGACCAGCAGCAGCCAGGGCGACCAGCGTTCGATTTGCCGGGTGTTCTTCATGCGGCGGCTCCTGCTGCGGCGGCAGTTTGGGCGGCGCTGACGCCGGTGTTGCGGATGGCGCCGATGTGGCTGCGCAGCTCCAGCACGATGTCGGTGAACTCCTTGGTGTAGGTCAGCTCCAGCTCGCGCGGGCGCGGCAACTCGATGTCGCGCTTGACCACGAAGCGCCCCGGGCTCTTGCTCATCACGTACACCGTGTCGGCCAGGAACACCGATTCGCGCAGGTCGTGCGTCACCAGGATGACGTTGAACTGCTGCTCGGTCCACAGGTCGCGCAGGATGCACCACAGCTCTTCGCGCGTGAACGCGTCGAGCGCGCCGAAGGGCTCGTCGAGCAGCAGCATCTTGGGCTCGTGGATGAGCGCGCGGCAGATGCTCGCGCGCTGCTGCATGCCGCCGGAGAGCTGCCACGGAAACTTGTCTTCATAGCCCGCGAGGCCCACCTTCTGCAGCAGCTTGCGCGCGCGCTCCACGTACTCCTTGCGCCTGGCCTTGAAGCTGGAGCGGTAGGGCTCGACGATTTCCAGCGGCAGCAGCACGTTGTCGACCGTGGTGCGCCACGGCAGCAGCGAAGGCGCCTGGAAGGCCATGCCCGAGATCTTCAGCGGCCCGGTCACGGGCTGGCCGTCAATGCGGATCTTGCCCATCGAGGGCATCTTCAGCCCCGTGGTGAGCTTCATGAAGGTCGACTTGCCGCAGCCCGAAGGGCCGACGATGGCAATGAACTCGCCGCGCCTGACCTTCAGGTCGATGGCCTCGACCGCAAAGTGGTTCTCGCGCAGCAGTTCCTCGTTGTAGGCGAGCCAGACGTCCTGGAAGTCGACGAAGGGAGCTGCCGCTTGCGTGGCGTCGTTCGCCATCACTTCTTCAGCACGTTCAGCTCGGCCGCCGGCGGCAGCAGCGCCGCCGTCCACACCGCGTCGGGGCTCACGCGCGTCTTGGTGTTGAAGGCGTCCGACACCTGCGAGGCCATGAGCGACATGCGGCCCGCGTTCACCGCGCCGAAGCCTTCGGCGCGCGCGTCGGCGCTGTTGATGACGGTGTCGATGGCCAGCTGCAGGCGGCGCGTTTCGAGCTTGCTGTCGATGATGCCGTCGCGCGCCTTCACCGACTCGATGGCCACGGCCGGGTTGGCGATGACTTCCTTCGCGCCTTTGGAAAAGGCCGACAGGAACTTCTTCACCGCCTCCGGGTGCTCCTTGATGAGCTTGGGCGACGCGATGATCACGTTGCCATACAGCTTCACGCCGTAGTCGGGGTAGGGGAGGATGACCACGTCGGCCGTCTTCGCGCCGCGCGCTTCCAGGTTGAGCAGCGAGGTGAAGGTGAAGCCTGTGATGGCGTCGACGTCGCCGCGCATCAGCATGGTCTCGCGCAGCGTCGGGTCCATGGCGGTCCAGTTGACGGCGCCGATGTTGTTGGCCTTGGCGAAGATCGGGAACGCGCGGCGGCCTGCGTCGAACACCGGCGCGCCCAGCTTCTTGCCGGCAAGGTCGGCGGGCTTGGCGATGCCGCTCTTCTTCAGCGCCATGACCGAGGCGGGCGTGTTGTTGTAGACCATCATCACCGCCACCGGCTTGTTGGGGCTGTCGGGGTTGTTGGCGTGGAATTCCATCAGCGCCGCGAGGTCGGCAAAGCCCATGTCGTAGGCGCCCGAGGCCACGCGCGTGACGGTGCCGCCCGAGCCGTTGCCCGCGTCGATGGTCACGTCGAGGCCGGCGGCCTTGAAGTAGCCCTTGGCCGCGGGGTGCAGGAACAATGCAGCCGGGCCTTCGAAGCGCCAGTCGAGCTGGAACTTGATCGGCGTCGGGGTCTGCGCAAAGGCCGCGTTCAGGCCGAAGCTGAGGGCCGAGGCGGCGAGGAAGGACTGGAGCAGGTGGCGCTTGTTCATGCGGGATCGGTCCGTGAAAGGTGAATGCAAGGGAGTGCCGGCATTCAAGCAAAAACGGTGCCCGCACGTGATTGGTGCGAACCCTTCCCGTGAATCAAGGTGGTGCGTTAGCCGCACCTGCGCTGGGATTTTTCAGCAAATCCCTTCGGTTTCAGGGGCTTGTTGCACCGAAACAGAGCCAATAGGGGTCGCCCACGCGCTTGCCGACGCTTGCCGCGGCGTCGCGCACGGTGGCGCCGAAGCGCTCGACCAGCGCTTCGGACAGCATGTCCGCGGGCAGGGCGATGCCGAAGGCGTAGGTCTGCCGCGTGGCCGCGTCGAACACCGCCGACGAGATGCCGGCCACGTTGGTCACGTATTCGCCGCGCGACAGCGCCCAGCCGCTCTCGCGGATGACGGCCAGCCGCGCGAGCAGGTCCTTGCCCGTGCGGGGCGCGTCGCCGCGGCCCTTGTCGAGCTGCGCGCCGAGCAGCGCCGTGACCTCGTCGTCGCCCAGGCGCGCCAGCAGCGCGCGGCCCATGGCGCTGGAGTAGGCCGGCGCGCGGCTGCCCGGCGGCGTATAGATCTGCAGCGCCCCGGCGCCGGTGCGCATCTGGATCACCAGCGTGTCCACGCCGTCGAGCACGTTGATGTAGCCGGTGAAGCTGGTTTCGCGCACCAGCGCGTCCAGCGCTTCTTCCACCAGCGAGGCCGCGTTGCGCGAGGCGCGGAAGTGGTACGAGGCTTCCATGATCACGCCGCCCGGCCGGTAGGCGCGCGTGGCCGGATCGCGGTCGAGAAAGCCGTAGCTGGCCATCATGCTGAGCGTGCGCGAGGCCGAGCTCTTGGGCAGGCCCAGCTCGGTCACCACGTCCGTCACCGTGATGTCGCGGCGCAGCCGCGCGATCAGCTTCAGGACGTCCATGGCGTTGGCAAGGGTGCTCATAGTGTTCGGTGGTTGGCGACCGGGGATCATAGGTTCGGCGCAACCGGTGGGCACTGCCGGTGCGGCCGGAGCCCGGCGCGTCGGCCGCGTGCCCCGGGCCCGTGTTGCCTTGGCCTACACGCG
Organism: Variovorax sp. J22G73; assembly: GCF_030317035.1. Taxonomy (GTDB): domain Bacteria; phylum Pseudomonadota; class Gammaproteobacteria; order Burkholderiales; family Burkholderiaceae_C; genus Variovorax. The sequence continues at coordinate 114,659 of NZ_JASZYK010000017.1, read as the reverse complement.
TTGCCTGCGCCCCCCCACATGACGACTGGCACGGGGTTGCGCAAATGGACGCTTCGCAACCCGCCCGATCCACCGACCGAGAAAGACCGCCATGGCAGACGATGCAAAGACCCCTTCCCAATTGGCTGACGAAGCCAGGCAGACCGGCCACGACGCCGCACGGGCCGCCAGCGGCCTGGCGGGCGAGGCGAAAGACATCGCCGGCGACACCGCGCGGGCGGTGCGCTCCGGCCTAGACGACGCGAAAGCCGCCGCCGGCGAGGCGCTCGACACCGCGCGCGGCGTGGCCGCCGATGCCAAGGATGTCGCCGCCGACGCAGTGGACACCGGCCGCGCCTACGCCCGCAACGCCGTGAACGAATCCGGCAAGAAGATCGCGAGCTTCAAGGAGCAGGCCGCGCAGTGGCAGGAGTCGTGCTCGAAGCAGATTGCCGCCGACCCCGTGAAGTCGGTGCTGATCGCCGCGGCCGGCGGCGCGTTGATTGCGGGCCTGCTGCTCGCGTTCGACCGGCCGGCAAGCCGCTACTTCGACGGCCGAAGCTTTCCGTGGGACCGCTGAAGCCGATGCAGGGCATGGCACCGATGAAGCCGATGAAACCCATGGAGGCGATGGAGCCGATCTCTCCGCCTGACGACAGCTGGTGGCCCGCGGGCTTGTCCGACCCCTCCAGCACCGGCGGCCAGAACGGCGTGCGCTACGCCTTCTTTCCCGCGCAGCGGCGCCTCGCGGTCGAGCAGAACGGGCGGGTCAGGCAATACGATACCGGCAGCCACCGCATCTCCGGCGTGAGCCAGAAGCAGCAAAACGCCGAGGGCGGCGCGCCGACGTTCGCCAGCCAGGACGGGCCGGTGAACCTTTCTTCACTGAAGGAAGTGGGCTGACCAGGCTCGACCGCCACTGAACGCTGGGGCGCCGCCTTTTGCCTCCTGCTCCTCCATCACCCCGGCGCCCCGGGCGCTGGTTCTGGCTTGCGCTGTGCGCTTGCGTGGCGGCGGCCGGCTGGGGCGTGGGCACCGGCGCGGTGAAGATTCCTGAGCGCTTCGATCCATGGGCACCGCTCGATGCCAAGGCGCCGCCCGACTTGCTCACCGGCTTCAAGCTTGCGCGGGCACGCGCGGAGCCGGCCCGTTGCCTGGCGGCGCTCGAGCGAACGGGCATGCACTACGACCTGCTGCCCGACCGCGAGACAGGCCCCGGCTGCGGCTTCCAGAACGCAGTGCGGCTGCGCTCGGCCGGTGTGCGGCTGAACCCGGCGGCGCCTTCGCTGAGCTGCCCGATGGCGCTGTCGTTCTTCATGTGGGAAACGCATGCGCTTCAACCTGCCGCCGAACAGCGCTTCGGCCAGCCGGTGGTGGCCGTCGAGCACCTGGGCAGCTATGCGTGCCGCAACATCAACCGCGGCGAAGGCGCGCCGCCTGACGCGGGGCGAAGCGCGTCCGCCAACCCAGCGCCCCAGGCATCACGCAGCCGCCACGCGACGGCGAATGCGCTGGACATCGCCGGCCTTACGCTGGCCGATGGCCGCCGCATCACCGTGCTGCAGGACTGGCCACGCGAAGCTGTTGCGGATATCGCCGCCGCCGACAACCCCACCGCACTGCTGCTGCGCGACGCGCACCGGGGCGCATGCCGCTTCTTCGACGGCGTGCTCGGCCCGGACTACAACGCCGTGCACCGCGATCACTTCCACCTGGAAACCGGCGGCTACACGATGTGCCGTTGACGCTGGTGAGCGTCCATGCTCCGGCGCTCAGGCATTCCCGTTCGCCAGGCCCTTGGCCTTGCGGCTCGCGCGCTCCCCGACGAACTGCCGCAGCTCCTGCCGTCCATCGTCCGTGATGCCCTTCACCACCACGACCTGCGGCGCCAGGTAGGCGCCGGTGTTGGCCGCTGGCGTGGCGAATTCGGCTTCGACCAGGCCCGTGGCGGCCAGCACGGAAATGCGCCGCACGTCTTCCGGGCGGTCCAGGCGAAGTGGAAACCGCGCGTGCTGAAGCCGCATCAGGCAAAAGAGTGGCATCTCTATCCTCCATGTACCCGGTGTTTTTCTGCCGCACCGGTCGGCCCCAAACTGGTGCGACAAATGTATACAAACGTCAATAATTCGCAAGTCGTTACGAAAACCGGAGTTCGGGGCAGGAAAGAAAGGGATGCAGGACAGGTAACAGCGCCGTTCGGCGCTCAATCCTCCGGCCGCATCAGGCCCGCCAGCGCGCCGTGCCCGCGCGCCTCCAGCGCGTCCGATGCACCGACGCGGTCACGATGCGCCTTGTTCTGGCTCAGCTTGAACTTGCCGACCAGCGAGGTCAGCGCAATCTCGATGCCGACGATGTTGCGCAGCATGCCGTCGATGAACTCCGGCTCGGAGTCGCCCATCTTCCAGGGCTTGGGCTCGTCGGCCTCATGGCGGCGCGTGAGCCGCGCGACGATGCGGCGCACGAAGCGTTCGTCGTCGTGCACGGTGAGGATGCCGTGCGCGTGCACGACCTCGTAGTTCCAGGTGGGCACCTGGCGGTGCGCCTCGTGCTTGCTCGGGTACCAGTTCGGCGAAACGTAGGCCTGCGGCCCGGTGAAGATCACCATCACCGGGCTGCCCGAGGGGCAGCGTTGCCACACCGGGTTGGCGCGCGCGACATGGGCTGACAGCAGGCCGTGCGGCCCCTGGTCTGCATCGAACTCGAACGGGATGTGGTCGGCGTCCAAGCCCGAGCCGTCAGGGCCTTGCGTGACCAGCGCGCCCAGCGGGTGCTCGCGCATCACGCGGTGCAGGGGTTCGGGGCGGCTCTCGGCGAAATGCGGGGGGATGTACATCGGTGGGCGAAGCCTGGTTGGCAAAGCCCGAATGTCGCGCCAGACCGGCACAGTGAGAAGATCCAGTTTTTCCACTTTTGGCTGGGCCAGTCTTGTCAATCTCTTCACAAGCATCGGCCGGCGCCGGTCGCCGCGTGTACGAACTGCTGCGCGGGCAGATGGCCGACGGCTCGCTGCCGGCGGGCGCGCGCGTGCCGTCCACACGCGCGCTGGCCAGCGACCTGGGCATTTCGCGCACCACGGTGACCGCGGCCTTCGAGCAACTGGCCGCAGAAGGCTTCCTGCTGACCTCATCGGGGCGGGCCGCGCGTGTCGCTACGCCGCCGGTGGCAACGCCAGCCATTCGCCCTGTGCCGGGCCGGCGCGGCAAGGCGGGACGGTCCATGTCCCTGTCTGTGCCCCTGTCCGTGTCCTTGTCCGCATATGGCCGCCGCGTGGCCGCGACCGAGATGCCCGCCATTCCGGCGTCGCCCGCGGCGGCCATCGACTTCCGCTACGGCGCCGTGGCCTCGCGCGACTTTCCGACGCTGGTCTGGCGGCGCGCCTACCAGGCCGAACTGCTGCGCAGGCAACCCAGCCTGTTCTACGTGGCGCCCGAGGGCGAGGCGTCGTTGCGCCGCGCCTTGCAGGGCTACCTCCGGCGCGCGCGGGGGCTCGTCTGCGATGCGGAGCAGATCGTGGTCGTGCACGGTTCGCAGCAGGGCATCGACCTGTGCGCGCGCCTGCTGCTGGAGCCTGGCGACGACTTCGTCTTCGAGGACCCGGGCTACCTCATGGCACGCCGCGGTTTCGAAGCCGTGGGCGCCCGCATGGCGCCCGTGCGCGTGGACGCATACGGGCTGGACACGGCCAGCCTGCCACAGGACGGCCGCGCGCGGCTCGCGTTCGTCACGCCGTCGCACCAGTTTCCGCTGGGCGGCGTGCTGCCCGTGGCGCGCCGCATGGCGCTGCTGCAGTGGGCGCAGCGCAACCGCGCGTGGGTGGTGGAAGACGACTACGACGGCGAGTTCCGCTACGGCCAACGCCCCATCGATGCGCTGCAGTCCATCGACACCGACGGCCGCGTGATCTACATAGGCACCTTCTCGAAGGCGCTGTCGCCGCAGCTTCGGCTGGGCTACCTGGTGCTGCCGGTTGAACTGGTGCCCGTGTTCCGGCACGCCAAGCGCCTGGTCGACCGCCATGCGCCCGTGCTCGACCAGCGCGTGCTGGCATCGCTGATCGACAGCGGCGCTTACGAGCGGCACGTTCGGCGTGTGCGTCGAGAGAACGAGCGCCGGCGTGCCGAGTTGCTGGCCGCCGTGGCGCGCTACATGCCGCGCGATGCGCGTGTCGACGGCACGGCGGCGGGGCTGCATGTGGTGCTGTGGCTGCCGGGCCTGAAGGCTGTGGACGAGGGGGCCTTGGCAGATGCGGCTCGGCAGAAGGGGGTCGGCGTCTATCCGCTGTCGCCGCTGTTCGCGAGCCGCAAGGGAGCGAAGGCGCGGGCTGCGGGGTTCATTCTTGGGTATGCGGGGTTGACGGTGGCGGAGATCGACGAAGGGGTTTGCGCGCTGGGCCAGGTGACGAGCGACTTCATTTCGCGGCAGGTTGCTCGCAGGGTCTAGTTCGCCAGAAGGCTGGTGAAACCCGCCTTGACAGCCTTCACGCCGGTTCTATCATTCGTCCAAATATGTTGGATCAAGTTCCAAAATATGGAACCACAAGGAATGACCATGAACCACGAGGCAACCGGCGCCATGCCGCTGCAGGCCGACAACGCAGCCCCTGCGCAGCAGCCGTCGCCGCACGAGCTGCACCCGAAGGCATTGGCCCCGGCCAACCTCGTCCTCACCGTGGTGCTTAGCGTCTTCGGCGCCATCGTCGGCATCCAGATGCTCGCCAGCCTGGGCATCACGCCCAGCACCTCGCTCATCGGCGCGCTCGCGGCCATGACGCTGGCGCGCGTGCCGCTGGCCATGTTCCGGGGCTTTCGCTCGGTGCATGCGCAGAACCTGGCGCAGACCAGCATCTCGTCGGCCACCTTCGGCGCGGCCAACAGCCTGTTCCTGCCGATCGGCATTCCCTTTCTCTTCGGCCTGCCCGACATGGTGGTGCCGATGCTGGTGGGCGTGAGCCTGGCGATGCTGCTCGACGCCTGGCTGCTGTACCGCATGTTCGACACGCCCGCCTTTCCCGCGAAGAACCCATGGCCGCTGGGCATCGCGGCGGCCGAGGCCATCAAGGCGGGCGACGGGGGCGGCAAGCAGGCCTGGCTGCTGCTGGGCGGGCTGGCCACGGGCGTGGCGGGCGCGGTGTTCAAGCTGCCGATGTCGGCCTTCGGCGTGGCGCTGATCGGCGGGCTGGGCGCGATGATCGCCTTCGGCGTGGGGCTGCTGGTGCGCGGCTATTCGGCACCGCTGTTCGGGCTGGACATCGGGGCGCTCTATGTGCCGCATGGCATGATGATCGGCGCGGGCATCGTGGCGCTGGTGCAGGTGGGGCGCGTGGTGCTGAAGAAGCGCGGTGCCACGTCGGGCAGGCAGGACACTCCCGGCACGCCGGCCGCGCTCGCGGCGCAGGAAGCACGCGGCGCCACCGCGCTGGGCCGCTCGCTGCGACTGGGCAGCGTCGGCTACCTCGCCATCATGGTGCTGCTGGCCGTGGGCACCGGCGTGTACACGGGCATGTCGCCGGGCATGCTGGTGTGCTTCGTCGTCTACGGCACCTTCGCGGCCTTCGTGCACGAGCTGATCGTGGGCATCGCGGCCATGCACTCGGGTTGGTTCCCGGCGTTCGCGGTGGCGCTCATTTCGCTGCTCATCGGCATCCTCATCGGCTTTCCGTCGGAGGCGCTGGTGGTGCTGGCGGGCTTCTCGGCCGCCACCGGACCGGCCTTCGCCGACATGGGCTACGACCTGAAGGCTGGGCACATCCTGCGCGGCGAAACCTCGGGCACCCCTTTTGAAACCGAAGGCCGGCGCGAACAGATGATCGCGGGCATGGTCGGCTTCGCCGTGGCCATCGTGGTGGTCGCTTGCACCTACCGCATGTTCTTCGCCAACCACCAGACGGCGCCCATCAACGCGGCCTACGTGGCGGCCATCAAGGCCGGCATCTCGGGCGACACGGCGCGCAACCTGGCGCTGTGGGCGCTGCCTGGCGCGCTGCTGCAGATCGTGGGCGGCGCGCGCCAGCAGCTGGGCGTGCTGTTTGCCACCGGCCTGCTCATCGCCAGCCCCATGGCGGGCTGGATGGTCGCGGCCGGCATCGGGTGCCGGCTGGTGGCGCACCGCGTGCTCGGCGCGGCCGCGCGCGAACGGCTGGAGGTGTTCGCGGGAGGGGTGATTGCCGGCGACGCGCTCTACAGCTTCTTCTCGGGCGCGGTGAAAAGCCTTCGCAAGTAGCGCCTTCTCTTCTATTTCTTCATCCACAGGACAACGAACGCATGAAACGCAATCTGACAAGCGACGACCTCCGCGCGGCCATCTGGGGCGGCGCCATCCTGGGCGGCGGCGGCGGCGGGCTCATCGAGTCCGGCGAGCGCGCGGCGCGGCTGGCGCTGCAGGTGGGCACGCCGCAGCTGTGGAGCGTGGACGAGTTCGACCCGTCGGCGCTCACCGCCACCATGGCGCTGGTCGGCGCGCCGGCCGCGCCCGACCCGCACGTGCAGCCCGCGCACCTGCTGCGCACGCTCGAGCTGCTGCGCCGCGAACTGCCCGCGGGGCAGAAGCTGGTCGGCCTGCATGCCAACGAGAACGGCGCCGAGACCACGGTCAACGGCTGGTTCCACGCCGCCATGAGCGGGCTGCCGGTGATCGACCTGGCCTGCAACGGCCGCGCCCACCCTTCAAGCGTGATGGGCGCGCTGGGCCTGCACACCGAGCCCGACTACCTCTCGGTGCAGGCCTATTCGGGCGGCGAGCCGCACCGCTATGTCGAAGGCGTGGTGTCGGGCCGGCTGGAGCAGACCTCGGCCGTGGTGCGCCGTGCCTCTGTGGAAGCGGGCGGCCTGGTGGCGGTGGCGCGCAACCCGGTGAACGTGGGCTACGCGCGCCAGCACGGCGCGCCGGGCGCCATCAGCCACGCCATTTCGCTGGGCCAGGCCTACCTCGATGGCGGCGTCGATGCGGTGGTGAACTCGCTGCACGGCCGCATCGTGGCCGAAGGCACCGTGCGCACCTACCGCTGCGAGCAGCAAGAGGGGCTGGACGTGGGCATCGTCGAGCTCGACGACCCGGCGCGCACCACGCTGCGCTTCATCAACGAATACATGCTGCTGGAGCAGCAGGGCCGGCGCGTCGCGCGCTTCCCCGACCTGGTGATGACCTTCTCGGGCGACGGCAAGCCGGTGGTGTCGGCCCACGTGCGCCAGGGCGCCGCGCTGCGCGTGCTGGTGGCGCCGCGCGCGCGGCTGCTGCTGTCGCGCACCATGTTCATGCCCGAGCTGTACCGCCCGCTGGAGAAGTCGCTGGGCGAGGCCTTCGCGCCCGAAAGCGACGAAGCCGCGGCGCTGGCCTGAGCCGCGAGCCAACCCGGGAGCAACCGCCATGACACTGCGCGTGCGATGGATACGAACAGTCGGCAACGACACCTACAACGAGCGCTTCGCCCGTGAATTCGCCGAGGTGAAGAACCCCGGCACCGAGGTCGAGGTGGTCTCGCTGCGCAACGCCTCGGTGCGCCACCACGTGGAGTACCAGAGCTACGAGGCGCTGCTGGGCGCCGACATCGTGCGGGTGGTGCGCGACGCGGCCGTGCGGCGCTTCGACGCCGTGGTGCTGGGCTGCTTCTACGACCCGGTGCTGGTGGAGGCGCGCGAGATCTCGGGCGACACCGTGGTGGTGGCGCCCTGCCAGGCCTCGTTCGAGGTGGCCGCCAACCTGGCGCAGAAGGTGTCGGTGATCGTGGGGCGCCGCAAATGGGTGCCGCGCATCGAGTCGCGCGTGCGCGAGTACGGGCACGGCCACCTGCTGGCCTCGTGCCGCGCGCTGCAGCTGGGCGTGGAAGACTTCCAGCGCGACCGCGACGAAACCGTGCGCCGCATGGTCGAGCAGGGCCGCCGCGCCATCGACGAGGACGGCGCCGAGGCCCTTGTATTGGGATGCACGCTGGAGTTCGGCTTCTACCGCCAGCTGCAGGACGTGCTGGGCGTGCCGGTGATCGACTCGGCCCTGGCCGCCTTCAAGCGCGCCGAGGCGCTGGCCGACACCAGGCAGCGCTTCGGCTGGAAGCCCAGCCGCGTCGGCGGCTGCGAGCCGCCGCCTGAAAACGAAGAGCTGCTGGCATGGAAGGTGTTCGATCCGGCCGATGTGCCGCTGGCCTCGCCGTTCCATGCCTGAAGGCACGAGCTGCGCGGGCCCCCGCAGTCCCGGCAGCCCGCCGCAGCGCGCGCCTTACTTGTCGACCGTGACCTTCGCCACCGCCAGCGCCGTCATGTTGATGATGCGGCGCACCGTCGAAGATGGCGTGAGCACGTGCGCCGAGCCGGCTGCGCCCAGCAGCACCGGGCCCACCGTGATGCCGTTGGCGCCGGTCATCTTCAGCACGTTGTAGAGGATGTGCGCCGAATCCAGGTTCGGGCACACCAGCAGGTTGGCCTCGCCGCTGAGCGTGGTCTCGGGCAGGGCGGTGCGGCGGATGTCTTCGGACAGGGCCGCGTCGCCGTGCATTTCGCCGTCGCACTCGATGTCGGGCGCCATCTGCGCGAACAGGTCGCGCGCCAGGCGCATCTTGCGCGCCGAGCCGCGGCTGGAGGTGCCGTAGTTCGAGTGCGACAGGAAGGCGACCTTCGGCGGCAGGCCGAAGCGGCGCACCTCGTCGGCCGCCATCACCGCGATGCTGGCCAGCATCTCGGCGGTCGGGTCTTCGTTCACGTTGGTGTCGGTGATGAACACGGTGCGCTTGTCCAGCGTCAGCGCGTTCAGCGTGGCGAAGCCTGGCGCGCCGCGCTTCAGGCCGATCAGGTTGCGGATGTGCTCCAGGTGCACGTCGAAGCGGCCGACCAGGCCGCAGATCATGGCGTCGGCGTCTCCCAGGTGCAGCATCAGCGCGGCAATGGTGGTGTTCGAGCGGCGCACCATGGTCTTGGCGGCCTCCGGCGTCACGCCGCGGCGGCCCATGATCTTGTGGAAGCTCTCCCAGTAGGTGCGAAAGCGCGGATCGTCCTCGGGGTTGACGATCTCGAAGTCGGTGCCCACGCGGATGTGCAGGCCCGCCTTCTGGATGCGCGCCTCGATCACGGCCGGGCGGCCCACCAGGATGGGCTTGGCCAGGCCTTCGTCCACGGCCCACTGCGCGGCGCGCAGCACGCGCTCGTCTTCGCCTTCGGCATAGGCCACGCGCTTGGCGGTGGCGATCTTGGCGGCGCTGAACACCGGGCGCATGAACATGCCGGTCTGGTACACGAAGCGCGTCAGGTGCTGGCGGTAGGCCTCCATGTCCTCGATCGGGCGGGTCGCCACGCCCGAGGCGGCGGCCGCGCGGGCCACCGCCGGCGCGATGCGCAGGATCAGGCGCGAGTCGAAGGGCTTCGGAATGATGTAGTCGGGGCCGAAGGCCAGCTCCTGGCCGGCGTAGGCCGTGGCCACTTCTTCGCTGATGTCGGCCTTGGTCAGCTCGGCGATCTCGCGCACGCAGGCCAGCTTCATTTCTTCCGTGATCTTGGTGGCGCCGCAGTCGAGCGCGCCGCGGAAGATGTACGGAAAGCACAGCACGTTGTTGACCTGGTTCGGGTAGTCCGAACGGCCCGTGGCGATGATGCAGTCGGGCCGCACGGCCTTGGCCAGCTCGGGACGAATTTCGGGCTCGGGGTTGGCCAGCGCCAGGATGATGGGCTGCGTGCCCATGGTCTTGACCATCTCGGCGCTCATGACGCCGGGGGCCGAGCAGCCCAGGAACACATCGGCGTCCTTGACCACGTCGGCCAGGGTGCGGGCGCCGGTGTCTTGCTGGGCGTAGCGCGCCTTCGATTCGTCGAAACCGCCCGCGCGGCCTTCGTAGATCAGGCCCTTGGAGTCGCAGGCGTAGATGTTGGTGTGCTTGGCGCCCAGGCCGACCATCACGTCCAGGCAGGCGATGGCGGCGGCGCCCGCGCCCGAGACGGCGATCTTCACGTCCTCGATCTTCTTGCCCACCAGCTCCAGCCCGTTGATGAGGGCGGCCGCCGAGATGATGGCCGTGCCGTGCTGGTCGTCATGGAACACCGGAATGTTCATGCGCTCGCGCAGCTTCTTCTCGATGTAGAAGCACTCTGGCGCCTTGATGTCTTCGAGGTTGATGCCGCCCAGCGTGGGCTCCAGCGCCGCGATGATGTCGACCAGCTTGTCGGGGTCGTTCTCGGCCAGCTCGATGTCGAACACGTCGATGCCGGCGAATTTCTTGAACAGGCAGCCCTTGCCTTCCATCACCGGCTTGGAGGCCAGCGGGCCGATGTTGCCCAGGCCCAGCACGGCCGTGCCGTTGGTGATAACGCCCACCAGGTTGCCGCGGGCGGTGTATTCGGCCGCCAGCGAGGGGTCGGCCGCGATGTCCAGACAGGGATAGGCCACGCCCGGCGAATAGGCCAGCGACAGGTCGCGCTGGTTCAGCAGGGGCTTGGTCGGGGTGATCGAGATCTTGCCCTTGACGGGCGAGCGGTGGTATTCGCGCGCTGCCTCGCGAAGTGCTTCTTCTGCGGGGGAAAGGGGTGCAGCCATGAAAGTCTCCTTGTTTCAGACGGGCAATGAGGCTACCGCAAAAGTGCGGCGTGTTCTTGAAGGGGGGATGCCGAAAACGCCTGAACCCATAGCCTGGTGGGACAGGGCGGGCGGTTCGCTAAACTCCGCGGCTGTTAGCCATGGTTAAACAAGGTTAACAAAGCCAAGTCAACCCAACACCACAAAACGACAGCGGAGGGGCAGCGCATGAGCGGCACGAGCAACGGACCTTTCACCACCACCGACCCCGACGTCGTGGTCATCGGCGGCGGCCCTTCGGGCTCCACCGTGGCCGCGCTGCTGGCGGACAAGGGGCACGACGTGGTGCTGATAGAGAAGGCGCAGCACCCGCGCTTTCACATCGGCGAGTCGCTGCTGCCCATGAACATGCCGCTGTTCGACCGGCTGGGCGTGCGCACCGAGGTCGAGGCCATCGGCATCAAGAAGCACGGCGCCGAGTTCGTCTCGCCCTGGCACGACCACACCAGCCACTTCGACTTCGGCGAGGCCATGGACAAGAGCTTTCCGTACGCAGTGCACGTGCGCCGCTCGGAGTTCGACGAGCTGCTGTTCCGCCACGCCGGCAAGCGCGGCGCGCGCACCTTCGAGCAGCACCGCGTCACCGGCGTCGACATGGACGCCGGCAAGGGCACGCCGGACAACCGGCCGCTGGTGAAGGTCAAGGCCGACGACGGCACCGAGACCGCGTGGCGCCCGCGCTTCGTCATCGACGCCAGCGGGCGCGACACGCTGCTGTCGAACCAGTTCGACGTGAAGCGGCGCAACCGCAAGCACGCCAGCGCCGCGCTGTACGGCCACTTCGCCAATGCCGAGCGCCGGCCGGGCCGCTTCGAGGGCAACATCTCGCTGTTCTGGTTCGACCATGGGTGGTTCTGGTACATCCCGCTGAAAGACGGCACGGTGAGCGTGGGCGCGGTGGCGTCGCCCGCTTACTTCAAGCGCCGCAAGGGCTCGCTGGAAGACTTCCTGATGGAAACCATCGCGCTTGCGCCCAAGCTGGCCGCGCGCCTGAAGAACGCCACGCTGATGGAGGGCGCCACCTCCACCGGCAACTACGCCTACGACTCCGAGTTCTGCCGCGGCGACCGCTTCATGATGGTCGGCGACGCCTACGCCTTCGTCGACCCGATGTTCTCCTCGGGCGTGTACCTGGCGATGAACAGCGGCTTCGAGGCCGCCACCGCCGCCGACCACTGGCTCAAGGGCGAGGCGAAGGAGGCCGAGCGCGCCTTCCGCCACTACGAGAAGGTCATGAAGCACGGACCCAAGATGTTCTCGTGGTTCATCTATCGCATCACCTCGCCGGCCATCCGTCGCCTGTTCATGGCGCCGCGCAACATCTGGCGCATGCAGGAAGCGCTGCTGTCGATCCTGGCGGGCGACCTGTTCCGCGACACGCCCATCGGGCCGCGCTTCTGGGGCTTCAAAGTGACGTACTACGCGTCGTGCATCGGCATCCTGCCGCAGGCCATCAAGACCTGGGCATGGCGCCGGCGCAACCTGAAGGAGTCGCTCGAGGCTGCAAAGACCTGAGCGCGGCCTGATGTTCAGCCGGGCGATGGTCAGTCCGGCGTGACCGTGTGCTGCGCGAGCGCCTCGAGCGCGCGCACCAGCGCCGAGTGGTCCATCTGCCCGTAGCCCAGCGCCGCGCACGCGTTCATCAGCTGCGCCGCGCCCGCCGTCTGCGGCAGCGCCACGCCCAGCGTGCGCGCGCTCTGCATGGCCAGGTTCAGGTCCTTCTGGTGCAGCGAGATGCGAAAGCCCGGCGCGAAGGTGCGCTTGATCATGCGTTCGCCGTGCACTTCGAGAATGCGCGAGCTCGCGAAGCCGCCCATCAGCGCCTGGCGCACGCGCGCCGGGTCGGCGCCGGCCTTCGAGGCGAACACCAGCGCCTCGCTCACGGCCGCGATGTTCAGCGCCACGATGATCTGGTTGGCCACCTTGCAGACCTGGCCGTCGCCCACGCCGCCCACCAGCGTCACGTTCTTGCCCATCTTGTCGAGCAGCGGCTTCACGCGCTCGAAGGTGCCTTCGTCGCCGCCGCACATGATGGTCAGGCTCGCGGCCTTGGCGCCCACCTCGCCGCCGGAGACCGGCGCGTCGATGTAGCCGGCGCCGGTGGCGGCGATGCGGCGCGCGAAGTCCTTGGTGGCAATCGGGTCGACGGAGCTGCAGTCGACCACCACCTTGCCGCTCGCGCCCTTCAGGCCCGCGGCCACGCCTTCCTTGCCGGGCTCGCCGAACAGCACCTTCTCCACGTCGGGCGTGTCGGGCACCATGATGAAGACGATGTCCGCCTGGCGCGCCACGTCGGCCGCCGAGGCGCAGATGGTGGCCTTCGACACGAAGGGCTCGGGCGTGTTGCCGTGCGTGTTCACGAACAGCTGATGGCCCGCGTCGAGCAGGTGGCCCGCCATGGGCGCGCCCATGATGCCGAGGCCGATGAAACCGATCTTTTGTTGCGTCGTCATGTCTCTGAATCCTGTGTCGTTCATTGTTCTTGCGTGAGTGCCGTGCGCCAGCCGAGACCGTCCACCGTGTCGGTGCGCGGCTTGTATTCGCAGCCGATCCACCCGTCGTAGCCCAGCGCGTCGATGTGCCTCAACAGCCACGGGTAGTTGATTTCTCCCGTGCCCGGCTCGCCCCGGCCCGGGTTGTCGGCCAGCTGGATGTGGCCGATGCGCGCCAGGTGCCTGGTGAGCGTGTTGCCCAGCTCGCCCTCCATGCGCTGCGCGTGGTAGATGTCGTACTGCACGCGCAGGTTGGCCGAGCCCACCTCGTCGATCAGCGCCAGCGCCTGGTCGGTGCGCGTGAGAAAGAAGCCCGGAATGTCGAAGGTGTTGATGGGCTCGACCAGCAGCCGCAGCCCGGCGGATTCGAGCTCCCGCGCGGCGATGCGCAGGTTGCCCACCACCGCGCGGTGCGCCTCCGCCGCGCTCACGCCGGCCGGCACCTTGCCCACCAGGCAGTTCACCTGTGGGCAGCCGAGCGCGCTCGCGTACTCGATCGCCATGCCGATGCCCTCGATGAACTCGCCCGTGCGATCGGGGTGGCAGGCGATGCCGCGCTCGCCCTTGTCCCAGTCGCCCGCGGGCAGGTTGTGCAGCACCTGCTGCAGGCCGTTGGCACGCAGGGCGGCGGCCAGCTCCTTCTTGTCGAAGGCGTAGGGAAAGAGGTACTCCACGCCCTCGAAGCCCGCCTTGGCGGCGGCCTCGAAGCGTTGCATGAAGGGCAGCTCGGTGAAGAGCATCGTGAGGTTGGCTGCGAACTTGGGCATGTGCTTGCTTTCTCTCTGGCTTACTTTGCTTGTCTCTTTGCGTGTGTCTTTGCGTGTCTCTTCGCTTGTGTGTCTCAGTCGAGCATGGCCACCGCGAGGGCCGTGGGCGCGTCGGCCGTGCTCTCGGCCAGCGGCTCGAACTCGTTGATGGCGTCGATCTCGGTGCCCATCGCGATGTTGGTCACGCGCTCCAGCATCACCTCGATGACCACGGGCACGCTGAACTCGGCCATCAGCGCCTCGGCGCGGGCAATGGCGGGCGACATTTCTTCCTGCTTGCGCACGCGGATCGCCTTGCAGCCCAGGCCCTCGACCACCTTCAGGTGGTCCACGCCGTAGCTGCGCTCGATGCCGCTGTCGGGTGCTGCGTTGATGTTGTCGAACGCGAGCTGCACGCAGTAGTCCATCTCGAAGCCGCGCTGCGCCTGGCGGATGAGCCCGAGGTAGGAGTTGTTGACCACGATGTGCAGGTAAGGCAGCTTGAACTGCGCACCCACGGCCAGCTCTTCGATCATGAACTGGAAGTCGTAGTCGCCCGACAGCGCCACGATCTTGCGCGTGGGGTCCGCGGCGCGCACGCCCAGCGCGGCGGGAATGGTCCAGCCCAGCGGGCCGGCCTGGCCGCAGTTGATCCAGTGGCGCGGGTTGTACACGTGCAGGAACTGCGCCGCCGCGATCTGCGACAGCCCGATGGTGCTCACGTAGCAGGTGTCGCGCTCCAGGTGGTTGTTCATGCACTGGTACACGCGCTGCGGCTTCATCGGCACGTCGGCGAAGTTGGTCTTGCGCAGCATCGTCTTCTTGCGCTCGCGGCATTCGCCGGCCCAGGCGGAGCGAGACGGCAGCTTGCCCGCGGCCTTCATCTCCTCGGCCACTTCCACGAAGAGCTGCAGCGCGGCCTTGGCGTCGGACACGATGCCGAAGTCGGGCGTGAACACGCGGCCGATCTGCGTGGGCTCGATGTCCACGTGCACGAAGGTGCGGCCCTTGGTGTAGACCTCGACCGAGCCCGTGTGGCGGTTGGCCCAGCGGTTGCCGATGCCCAGCACGAAGTCGCTGGCCAGCAGCGTTGCGTTGCCGTAGCGGTGGCTGGTCTGCAGGCCGCACATGCCGGCCATGAGCGGGTGGTCGTCGGCAATGGCGCCCCAGGCCATCAGCGTGGGAATCACCGGCACGCCGGTGGCTTCGGCGAAGCGCACCAGCAGGTCGGCCGCGTCGGCGTTGATGACGCCGCCACCGGCCACGATGAGCGGGCGCTCGGCCGCGTTCAGCATGCCGATGGCCTTCTCGATCTGCGCCCGCGTGGCGGCGGGCTTGTAGGGGGTGAGCGGCTGGTAGGCGTCGATGTCGAACTCGATCTGCGCCATCTGCACGTCGAAGGGCAGGTCGATCAGCACCGGGCCCGGTCGGCCCGAGCGCATCAAATGAAAGGCCTGCTGGAACACCTGCGGCACCTGGCCGGGCTCGCGCACCGTGACCGACCACTTGGTGACGGGCTTGGAAATCGACTCGATGTCCACCGCCTGGAAGTCTTCCTTGTACAGCCGCGCGCGCGGCGCCTGGCCGGTGATGCACAGGATGGGAATGGAGTCGGCCCAGGCCGAGTACAGGCCCGTGATCATGTCGGTGCCCGCCGGGCCCGAGGTGCCGATGCACACGCCGATGTTGCCGGCAACGGCCCGCGTGTAGCCCTCGGCCATGTGCGAGGCCCCCTCCACGTGCCGCGCGAGGATGTGCGCGATGCTGCCGCGCTGGCGCAGCGCGGAATACAGCGGGTTGATCGCCGCGCCCGGCACGCCGAAGGCCTGCGTCACGCCTTCCTTTTCCATCACCAGCACCGCGGCCTGGACCGCTGTCATCTTTGCCATTTGCATGTCTCCTTGAGGTGGCCCCACTGTAGGAAGCGGGGCGTGTTCGAAGAAGACGGCTGCGGGCCATAAAACCTATTCCGCCATGGAATAAGTGACTACCATCCGCCCATGGACCGATTGTTGGCAATGGAAATGTTCGTGCGCGTGGTCGAGACAGGCAGCTTCTCGAAGGCCGCGCGCGAGTTCAACACCACGCAGCCCACCGTGACCAAGCAGGTCGCGGCCACCGAGGCGCGGCTGAAGGTGCGGCTGCTCAACCGCAACACGCGCGGCGTGAGCCTCACCGAGCCGGGTGCGCTGTACTACGAGAAGTGCAAGACCATCGTGCGCGAGGCGGAGGAGGCCGAGAGCATCGTGCAGCTGCGCCAGAACCAGGCGCAGGGCCTGCTGCGCGTGGGCACCTCGGTGGCCTTCGGGCGGCGCGTGGTGGTGCCGCTGGCGCTGGAGTACATGCGCAGGCACCCGCAGGTGCAGCTCGACCTGAGCTTCGAGGACCGCTACGTCGACCTCATCGCGCAGGGCATCGACATCGCCATCCGCATGGGCAAGCTGGCCGATTCGTCGCTGGGCGCGCGCTACCTGGGCGTGAACCCGTGGGTCATGGTGGCCTCGCCCGCCTACCTGAAGAAGCACGGCACGCCCAAGCGCGCGCAGGACCTGAGCGCGCACGTGGCGCTGATCTACAGCAGCGTGGTGGGCGACGAGTTCTGGCGCATGCACACGCCCAAGGGCGACGCGGTGACGGTGCCGGTGTCGGGGCGCTTTCGCTCCAACAACCTGTCGGCCGTGCTGGCGGCCACGCGCGACGGCCTGGGCATCGCGCTGATGCCGCGCTACGTGGCGAGCGAGTCGCTGGCCACGGGCAAGCTGCGCGAGGTGCTGGGCGACCATGCGCTGCCCGAGCAGGAGATCCACGCCGTGTTCCCGTCTCCGAAGCTGGTGCCGGGCAAGGTGTCGGGCTTCGTGGCGTTCCTGCAGGGGCGCTTTGCCGAGGGGTGGTGGGCAGCCTGAACTTCAGGCGCGGCGCTGGGCGTGGCGCAGGGTCTGCACGAGCATGTGGTGCAGGCTGTCGACCGCCTTCGAGCCGCGCGAGGCGGCGCTGCGGTACAGCGCCACCTGCATCGGCTCCAGCGGCCCGAGCCCGTGCTCGCTGCCCAGCACCCGCAGGTGCGCCGGCGCGCTGCACTGGGTGAGCGCCGCCACGGCCAGCCCGCTTTCCACCGCCGCGATCTGCCCGGCCAGGCTGGAGCTGTTGTAGACCACCCGGTAGGGCCGGCCCTGCAGCGCGAGCGAGTTGATGGCGGTGCGCCGCGCCAGGCTGGTTTCCTCGTACACGGCGATGGGCAGCGGGTTGCGGCTCCAGACATCGAACTGCGCGGCGCCCACCCACACCATCGGCTCGTGGAACAGCAACGTGCCGCGGCGCACGTGGTCGCGCGACACCAGCGCCAGGTCGAGCTCGCCGCGCGCCACGCGCGGAATCAGCGAGGTCGATTGCTCGCAATCGAGCTGGATCTCGACGCCGCCATGGCGCGGCGCGAAGCGCTTGAGCACGGGCGTGAGGTACTTGCTCGCGTAGTCGTCGGGCACGCCGAGCCGCACCAGGCCCGACACGCTTTCGCCGTGCAGCGAGGCCTGCGCCTCGGCATGCAGGTCGAGCATGCGGCGCGCGTAGCCCAGCAGCGTTTGCCCTTCGTGCGTGAGCTGCAGCTGCCGCGCGCCGCGCGCCAGCAGCCGGCACCCCGCGGCCGCCTCCAGCTTCTTCAGCTGCATGCTCATGGCCGACTGCGAGCGGTGCACTTCGGTGGCGGCGCCCGAGAGCGTGCCGGCATCGACCGCCGCCACGAAGCTCTTGAGCCAGTCGATCTGCAGGTCTCTCATGTATTCGATAAGCGGATGGGTGGCTGCAAAATTATGCGCTTTTCGTTTCGCATGGCGCGTCGCACAGTGCGCTGCATGAACTCTTTGACTTCCTTGCGCGGCGCCGCCCTTGCCCCTCTTGCCCCTCTTGCAGCCCCGCAGCAGGCGGCACCCGGGCCCATCGACGGCCGCGCCGTGGGTGTGATGACCCTGCTGTGCCTGGTGTGGAGCCTGCAGCAGATCTCGCTGAAGGCCGTGGCGGCGCAGGCCAGCCCGATGCTCATGGTGGCGCTGCGCTCGGGCGTGGCGCTGGTGTTGCTGGGGGTGCTGATGTGGCACCGCGGCGAGCGCCCGGCCGCCTTCCGCTGGAAGGCCGGCGCGCTCGCCGGGGCGCTCTTCGCGTTCGAGTACCTGCTGGTGGCGCAGGCGCTTCGCCTCACCGGCGCATCGCACGTCGTCGTCTTTCTCTACACCGCGCCGATCTTCGCCGCGCTGGGCCTGCACCTGCGGCTGCCGGCCGAGCGCCTGTCCGCGCCGCAGGTGGGCGGCATCGGGCTCGCGTTCGGCGGCATCGCGCTGGCCTTCCTGGGGGGCGACGGCATGGCCGGCGATGCGAGCGGCCACGCGTTGCTGGGCGACGCGCTGGCGCTGCTGGCCGGCGTGGCATGGGGCGCGACGACGGTGACCATCCGCTGCTCCAGCCTGGCCTCGGCGCCGGCCACCGAAACGCTGCTCTACCAACTGCTGGGCGCCTTCGTCGTGCTGCTGCCGGCGGCGTGGCTCACGGGGCAATGGCGCTTCGAGCCCACCGCGCTGGTGTGGGCGCACCTGGGTTTCCAGAGCGTCGTGGTGTCGTTCGCGAGCTTCCTGGCCTGGTGCTGGCTGCTCCGCCGCTACCTGGCGTCGCGGCTGGGCGTGTTCGCCTTTTTCACGCCGCTGTTCGGGGTGGTGCTGAGCGTGCGTCTGCTGGGGGAGCCGCTGGCGCTGCCGTTCGTGGCTGGCAGCGCGCTGGTGCTCGCGGGCATCGGGCTGGTGGCGCTGCGCCGGTGAGGGCGCGGCAGGCTTAGCCCAGCTTCTTCTTTTCTTCGCGTGCGGCCTGCACCGCGGGGTCGGCTGCCTCGGGCGTCTTCGGCGCGTCGATGGTCTCGTGCCCGTTGCCCACGTGGCCCGAGTCCGCGAACAGCCCCCACGCCGCCATGAACAGCGCCGCGATCACCGGCCCGATCACGAAGCCGTTGATGCCGAAGATCGCCATGCCGCCGATGGTCGACATCAGCACGATGTAGTCGGGCATCTGCGTGTCCTTGCCCACCAGCAGCGGGCGCAGGATGTTGTCGACCAGGCCGATCACGAACACGCCCACGAAGATCAGCACGCCGCCCTGCCAGAAGTGACCCGTGGCCAGGAAATAGATGGCCACCGGCCCCCAGATCAGCGCCGCGCCCACGGCCGGCAGCAGCGACAGGAAGGCCATCAGCACCGCCCACAGCAGCGCCCCCTGCACGCCCAGGAACCAGAAGGCCAGCCCGCCGATGGTGCCCTGCGCAATGGCCACGGCCACGTTGCCCTTCACTGTCGCGCGGATCACGGTGGTGAATTTGTTCAGCAGGTAGTGCGTGTGCGGCTTGGCCAGGGGCAGCGCGTCGCGCACCTTCTTCGACAGGTCGGCGCCGTCGCGCACCAGGAAGTACAGCAGGTACAGCATCACGAAGAAGCTGACCACGAAGTCGAAGGTGTTCTGCCCGATGGTGAGCGCCTGGCTCGCGATGATCTGGCTGGCCTGTCCCGCGGCGGCCGAGATGCGCGCCTGCCACGCGGCCATGTCGCCCAGGTTGAAGCGCTCCACCAGGTTCAGCAGCCACTGCGGCGCGGCATCGAGGATCTGCTGGAAGTAGGCCGCGAAGTTGATCTCGCCCGAGCGGATGTTCTGCGTGACCAGCGCCACCTCCTGCACCAGCGACACGCCCACCATGGCCAGCGGCAGGATCACGATGAACAGGCAGATCGCCAGCGTGGACAGCGCGGCCGCGTTGGGCTTGCGGCCCATCTTGCGCAGCAGCCATTTGTAGAGCGGCGTGAACAGGATTGCCAGCGCCACGCCCCACAGCACGGCCCCGAAGAACGGCAGCAGCACCCAGATGAAGGCACCAGTGACCGCGGCGAGAAGGGCGAGGAAGACGCCGCGCTGGAGTTGGGGAGAGTTCATACGTGACTCGGACTGTAGCCGAGGCGGTACGGGCCAACCTGTCAGCGGGCGCGCCCTTGTGGCGTCTGGTACGGGGCCGCCCGCGTGGGGTGTTTCAGCGCTTGGCGCGCGGCAGCGCCACCGGCGCCAGCGTGGCGCGCAGGCGGCTCGGCGCGTCGGGCTCGGCGGCGGCGTCGACCTCCAGCGCGCGCTCCACGTTGCCGATGTGCGCCAGCATCAGCTGGCGGGCCTGCTCGGTGTCGCCGGCCTCCAGCGCGGCCACGATGGCGCCATGCTCCGCGCAAGACTGCCCGGCCTCGTGCTTCGACTGGTAGAGCGTGGCCGCCAGCGTGGTGCGCGCCGTGAGGTCGCGCAGCACGTCGACCAGCAGCTGGTGGCCCATCTGCTCGGCCAGGCACACATGGAAGTCGGCCAGCAGGAAGGCGCGCGTGGCCGCGTCGGCGCCGTCGATGGCGCGCTGCTCGTCGGCGATGTGGTCGCGCAGCTTGCGGATCACCTTGGCCAGCGGGCGCCCCTCGCTGGCCGCGAGGATGCCGGCCTCCACGATGCGCCGCGCCGAGAACGCGTCGCGCGCCTCCTCGGCCGAAGGCTCCACCACGTACCAGCCGCGGCGCGACTGCACCTCCACGAAGCCGCGCGCCTGCAGCTGCATGAGCGCCTCGCGCACCATCGTGCGGCTCACCGAGAAGTTTTCGGCCAGCGCCTGCTCGCCGAGCCGCTCGCCCGGCGCGAGCTTCTGCGCCAGGATGGCCTCGACGACGCGTTCGGCAATGGCGGTGGGGCTGACGTCGGCGGCGGGCATGGGCGGCGTGGAGAAAAAAAGAAGTTGGAAAAAAAAGTTCAGTGAGCGCGGGACGCCGCGGTGATGCCCGGGTGTACCACGTGCACCGAGGGCTCGGCGCCTTCTTCGGCCAGCGGCTCGTCGTCGGGCGAATGGCGCCCGTCGAGCACCGCGTGCGCGCGCTCGCGGTCGATGTCGCCTTCCCATGCCGCGATGGCCACCGTGGCCACGCAGTTGCCGATCAGGTTGCCCAGCGCGCGGGCGATGCCCATGAACCAGTCCACCGACAGCACCAGCACCAGTCCGATGGCGGGAATGGCCGGAATGGCGTGCAGCGTGGCCGCCAGCACCACGATGGCCGAGCCCGGCACGCCGTGCGCCCCCTTGGAGGTGACCAGCGCGATCGCCAGGATGGTCAGCAGGTCGGCCATCGAGATCGGCGTGTTGGTGGCCTGCGCGATGAACACCGCCGCCAGCGTGATGTAGATCGAGAACGCGTCCAGGTTGAACGAGTAGCCCGTGGGAATCACCAGCCCCACCGTCGAGTCGCGGATGCCCATGCGGCGCAGCTTGGCCATCACCTGCGGCAGCACGCTGTCCGACGAGGTGGTGGCGAACACGATGGTGAGCTCTTCGCGCAGGTAGCGCAGCAGCTTGAACAGGCTGAAGCCCGACAGGCGCATCACCAGCCCCAGCACCACGAACACGAAGATCGCCACCGCCCCGTAGAACAGCGCCACCAGCATGCCCAGTTGCTTGAGCGAGCCGATGCCGTATTGGCCCACCGTGAACGCGATGGCGCCCAGCACGCCCAGCGGTGCCAGCTTGATGATGATGCCCATGATCTTGAACAGCACCAGCGAGGTCGCGTCAATCACCGCGGCCACCGGCTTGCCGCGCTCGCCCAGCAGTGTGAGCGCGCAGCCGAACAGCACCGCGAACAGCAGCACCTGCAGCACGTCGCCGGTGGCGAAGGCGTTCACCACCGTGGTGGGAATGAGCTTCATCAGGAACTCGACCGTGCCGCCGCTGGTGAGCTTGTCGGCGTTGGACGCGTAGGCGCTCATGGCGGCCGGGTCGAGCTTGGCCGGGTCCACGTTCATGCCCGCGCCGGGCTGGAACACGAAGGCCAGCACCAGGCCCATGGCCAGCGCGATGGTGGTGAGCACCTCGAAGTAGATGAGCGCCTTCACGCCGACCCGGCCCACGCGCTTCAGGTCGCCCGCGCCGGCGATGCCGTGCACCACCACGCAGAACACCAGCAGCGGAATGATCATCTTGATCAGCTTGATGAACCCGTCACCCAGCGGCTTGAGCTTGGCGGCGTACTCGGGGGCGAACAGCCCCGCGAGCACGCCCAGCACCAGCGCGATGACCACCTGACCGAAAAGCGATTTGGCGAAGCGAGGCATGGGAGCTCCTGTTGTCTGTCTTTGTCGATGTTGTCTGCATGTATGCAAGCAACGCCGTGTCTTGCATGCAAGAAATGTAGGCAAGAAGACTTCGAGGGGCGAAGAGGGTATTCCCGGGCTTCGATCAGAGGGAATGAGGTCCATCGCGTTGCGGATGGTGTTGCGAGACAAGCCTGTGCGCCGGGCTGTCTCTTGGATGGGCAGTTGCTCTCGCAGTGCCCAACGTCTCCTGTCTGTCTCGGGTCAGTAGGCGCCCATGTAGTCGCGCTTGCCGATCTCGATGCCGTTGTGCCGCAAGATGGCATAGGTGGTGGTCACGTGGAAGAAAAACTGCGGCAGTCCATAGTGCAGAAGATATGCGCCTGCGGTCAGCTTCTTTTCCTTGGGGGTGCCAGGGCGCAATACGATCTCGCGGGTCTCGCTTGAATCGAATTGCTCGGAATTGAAGGAGCCGACATGGGCCAAAGCTTTGGCGATCAACGCTTGCAGGTCGGCGAAGCTGACTTCGGTGTCGGACCAGGACGGCACCTCGGCACCAGCCAGACGGGAGGCAATGCCCTTGGAGAAGTCTGCGGCGATCTGCACCTGACGCACCAGCGGAAACATGTCAGGGAACAGCCGCGCCTGCAGCAGCGCATTGGGATCGATATTTTTTTGCGTTGCGTGGTCTTCGGCCTTCTTGAGCACGTCGGACAGGGCGCGCAGCATCTGCTGCAAGACGGGAACGGAGGCGTTGTACAGCGGGCTGGTCATGGTGATTTCACTTCTAAATTGGGCGCGATGGCCGGAGTTGGCGCGGCAGAGTTCCTGCCGACCATGTGAGGCTAACAGCACCGGTCGAACTGAATCTCCCCGGCTTTTGTGGCCAGCTTTTCTTCCCGCTGGCAGTCTGGGCAGCCGCCCATTTCATTGGCCCTCATACCGGAGGGCGTGGGAGATGGCGTCGACGAGGAGTCATGCAGCCTTGCGCAGAAATCCCTGGTTGCCGCCGTTGCGATTCGGGGCGAAGCCGTTTGCCAACAGCGATTCTTCGGTGGTCTGATAGAAAACACCGATCTTCGATATTTCGCGCGCCTGCCGCGCCGTCGCAATCGGCCGGCCGAATTCGCGCGAGATGCGCACCAGTTGCTCGATCTGCGCGACTGTACCGATCTTGGCAGAGCGCGTCTGGTTCCACAGCACGTCCTCGGTGCCGCAACGCACGTGCAATCCCATGGCCACGCCGAACATGTTCACGGGCAACACGTTGCGCACCGAGCTTTCGAGCGTGAGCACGGCGCCGTCAGGCACGGCGCGCACGAAGTTCGAAAGGTTGTAGATATTGGGCGCGTCCATGCCGCCGCTGATGGCGACCCAGTTCATCACCAGCGGGCCCTTGTAGACGCCCCGGCGCATCAGCCGCTCCACCGATTCGAAGCTGTTGATGTTGTAGCACTGGAATGCGCTCTGGATGCCCGCCGCAGTAAGGCGACGGATGTGCTCTTCGACCCAGCCGGGCTGCGCCGGCACCGTCATTTCCTTGTAGGCCTCGAAGATCGCGGGGTTCTCGCGCGAGGTGCCCTTGAAGTCGGCCAGCTCGGCGTGCTCTGTCACGTTCATCTGCGAGGTGTTGACGGTCACCGTGACCTGGTCGGGCGTGGGCTCCAGCTCGGCCAGCATGTGACGCGTGTCGTCGCTGAGCCACTTGGCGGCGGCGCCTTCGCTCTCGGGCGCGAAGCTGATCGAGCCGCCCACCTGGATGATCATCTCGGGCACCGCCTTGCGCACGCCCGCGATCAGTTCGTTGAATTTCGACAGCCGCTTGCTGCCCTTGCCGTCGAACTCGCGCACATGCAGGTGCAGCACCGTGGCGCCGGCGTTGTAGCAGTCGACCGCCTTCTGGATCTGCTCTTCCATGGTGACCGGGATTTCCCCCGGAAAGTCAGACGGAAGCCAACCCGGCGCGTAGGGGGCGGCGGTGATGATCAGAGGCTGCTGGTTCTCGGGGAACAGGTGGCCGTCGAGAAAGTTCATGTCGTTGCGTCTCGGGAATGGGATACGTGCGATGTGGATGGCTGAAAGGCACGCTCAGTACGGCACGTCGCCGACGATGCCGGCGCGCTCCATCTTTCGCGGTGCCGGCCAGTAGTCGTTCAACGCGTAGTGCTGCGTGCTGCGGTTGTCCCAGACGACCACGTCGCCGGGCTGCCACGACCAGCGCACCTGGTACTCGGGAATGGTGGCGCGGCTCAGCAGGTAGTTCAGCAGCAGCGCCGCACCGGGCGTCTTGTCGATGCCGTGGCGCACGTTGTCGGGCGTGCTGTAGTTGGCGAAGTGCGTAGTGAAGCTGCCAACGTACAACACCTTCTCCCCGGTCTCGGGGTGCGTTCGCACCACCGGGTGCTCCACGGGTGGGTGGTCTTGCCCCAGCTTCCTGCGTGCCTCGGGCGCCATCACGGCGCCGAACGAATGCTCGATGCTGGCCTTGGCGCGCAGGTTGGCGATCTTCTGCTTGACCTCTTCGGGCAGCTCTTCGTGCGCCTGCACCATGTTCACCCAGATGGTGTCGCCGCCGATCTCGGGGCACTCGATGCAGCGCAGCACCGCGCCCATGGCGGGCGCTTGACGCCACAGGCCGTCGCAGTGGTAGGTGTTCTCGTAGCTGTGCTTGTTGTCGCTGCGGTAGATGCGCACGAGGCCCGGATGCTCGGGGTCGCTGCCGACCACGGGGTGGTCTTCCAGCGGGCCGAAGCAGCCGGCGAAGGCGACGTGATCGGCACGCGTGATGTCCTGCCCGCGAAAAAAGAGCACCTTGTGTTTCAGCAGCGCGGTGCGGATCTGCGCGAAGGTGTCCGGATTGCGTGCGGCCTCGCCGAGATGCACGTCTGTGACTTGCGCGCCGATGGCCGGCGTGACGGGTCGTATGTTCATGGTTCAGTTCGCCTGGATGTGGTACTTCTTGACGATGGCGGCGTTGCGCTCCGACAGCGTGCGCGTCTCGGCAATCAGCGCGGGCGTGTCGACGCTGACTTCGGGCTCCAGCCCCACGTCGACGAGCTTCTGTTGCACCAGCGGCGACCTTGCCGCTTTGTCGATCGTGGCGTGCAGCCTGGCCATCACGTCGGGCGGCAGCTTGCTGGAGCCGATCACACCCACCCAGCCGCGGAACTGCAGGTCGGGAAAGCCGAGTTCGGTGGTGGTCGGAATGTCGGGCAGGTAGCGCGAGCGGACGTTGCCGGTGAACGCATAGGGGCGCAGCTTGCCACCGCGGATCAGCGGCATCGAGGTGACCATGCCGTCGAACATGAGATCGACCTGCCCGCCCAGGATGTCTTGCAGCGCCGGTGGCGATCCTGCGTAGCCCACGTGCTGCAGGTCGAGCCCGGCGCGGTCGCTGAGGATCAGCCCCGCGTACTGCGACGTGGTGCCAGGGCTGTAGCTCGCAAAGCTCGACTTGCCTTTGCGTGTCTTCAGCTGCGCGACCAGGCCGTCGAAGTCCTTGGCCGGGTAGGAGGCTGCCGTCACCAGCACGATGCCTGAGCGCGCCAGCGACGCGATGGGCACCACGTCCTTCAGCGGGTCGAACGGCATCTTCACGATCTGCGGCGTTTCGGCCAGCACGTTGCTGGCTGCGAGCACGATGGTGTTGCCGTCGGGCGCGGCCTGCAGCATGGCCTGCAGGCCGATCGATCCCCCGGCCCCTGGGCGGTTCTCGACAATCACGGGGCGTCCGATGTCGGTGGACATCTGCTGGCCGAGCACCCGGGCGACGATGTCCATCGTGCCGCCCGGCGGCGCGGGCACGATGAGCCGCACAGGCTTGTCGCCGAAGGCCCACACGCTGAGCGCCAACGACCATCCGGCCAGCGCCAGTGTGGCGCGCAAAAGCTGCTTGATCTTCATTTCTGTCTCCGGTTTTTGTGGTGCCGCACCCATGTGCGAACGCCTTCAGTATCTGGCGCAACGACCGCTGGTGACTTGCTTGTCGGGGACAGCAATTTGCCTTTGCGGGACAGCCGCGCGCCGCTGCCGCGTTCGCTGCGCGATGCCAGAATTGCGCGAATGAACGAGCCCTCGAGACCGATCTCCCGACTGATGCGCAGCGCCTCCTTGGGCGGCTACATCGAGTTGGTGGAGTCACTCGGCCGGGACCCTCACGTGTTCATGCGAACCGTGGGGCTGCACGCCAGGTTCCTGGAAGACCCCGAGACACTGATCCCCCGGGACGCCGCGCGCGAGTTGCTGGAAATCACGGCCCGCGCCACGCAAACCGAAGACTTGGCGCTGCGCCTTGCGGCAAGGCGCAA
Organism: Variovorax sp. J22G73; assembly: GCF_030317035.1. GTDB lineage: Bacteria > Pseudomonadota > Gammaproteobacteria > Burkholderiales > Burkholderiaceae_C > Variovorax. Next base: position 88,457 of record NZ_JASZYK010000017.1, on the reverse strand, counting down.
GCTTTCCGCGCTTGGGCCCATCAGCCTCGTGCTGAGAGAAGAGCCCACGCCCAGGGACGCCCTGGACACGCTGTGCCGCTACCTGAAGCTGGTGAACACCTCGCTCATCGTCCGGGTGGAAGACACGGCCAGCGTGGTCGTCATCCGGGAAGACTTGCTGCCGAGCCCCGGGCTCGCCATGCGGCAGTCGATGGAACTGGCGGTGGGCACCATGTTCCGCATGCTGTGCGACCTGATCGGGCCGCACTGGCAGCCGCTCGACGTGTGCTTCACGCACCGCCCGCCCAAGGAGGTCGGCGCGCATCGCGCGTTCTTCGGGCGCAGCGTCAAGTTCAATCAGGAGTTCAACGGACTGGTCTGCAGGGCGAGCGACCTGTCCAGCCCGCGTGAGGCCGCGGACCAGGTGTCGGCGGGGTTTGCGCGCAAGTACCTCGAGGCGGCCATGAAGGGCAGCACCGAAAGCACGCAGGAAAGCTGCCGCCAGATCATCCTGGCGTTGCTGCCCGGCGGCGCCTGCAGCGCACACGACGTCGCACGTCTTCTGCATGTCGACCGCCGCACGCTGCACCGCCAGCTTGATGCGGAGGGGCTCAGCTTCAGCCGACTGCTCGACGACGTGCGCTCAGACCTGGCCAGGCGCCATCTGCGCGAGAGCGACCTGCCGCTGAGCGAAGTGGCCGAGCGCCTGGGCTTTGCCAGGCTCAGCAGCTTCAGCCACTGGTTTCGCAACCTCTTCGGCTGCAGCGCCTCGCAATGGCGCAAGCAAGCCGAGGCGCCGGATTCCGCCGGTCGGTAGGGAACATCAGACCGGCTTGCGCAGGAAGCCCTGGTTGCCGCCGTTGCGATTGGGTGCGAAGCCGTTGGCTTGCAGCGTTTCTTCGGTCGTTTCGTAAAAGACGCCGATCTTCATGATCTCGCGCGCCTGTTGCGCCGTTGCGATGGGGCGGCCGAATTCGTTCGAGATGCGCACCAGCTGCTTGATCTGCTCGACGGAGCTCATCTTGCCCGTGCGTGTCTGGTTCCAGAGCACGTCTTCGATGCCGCAACGCACGTGAAGGCCCAGCGCGATGCCGATCATGTTCACGGGCAGCACGTTCAGCACCGAGCTCTCCACAGTGACCACCGAGCCGTCGGGCGCAGCGCGCAGGAAGTTGGCCAGGTTGTAGATGTTCGCCTGGTCCATGCCGCCGCTGATGGCCACCCAGTTCATGACCAGCGGGCCCTTGTACACGCCGCGGCGGATCATCCGCTCGATGGTTTCGAAGCTGTTGATGTTGTAGCACTGGAACTCGCTCTGGATGCCGGCGGCCGTCAGGCGCCGGATGTGCTCTTCCACCCAACTGGGGTTGGAGGGAACGATCATGTCCTTGTAGGTCGAATACAGGCACGGGTCCCCGCGCGACACGCCCTTGAAGTCGTCGAGGCCGGCGTGCTCCGTCACGTTCATCTGCGTGGTGTTGACGGTGACCGTGACCTGGTCCGGCTTCGGCATGAGTTCGGCCAGCATGTGCCGCGTGTCGTCGCTCAGCCACTTGGCCGCAGAGCCGTCGTCCTCGGGTGCGAAGCTGATGGAGCCGCCCACCTGGATGACCATTTCCGGCACGCGCGCACGCACCCCGGCAATCAGCTCGTTGAACATCGACAGGCGCTTGCTGCCCTTGCCATTGGCCTCGCGCACATGCAGGTGCAGCACGGTGGCACCGGCCTCGTAGCAGTCCACGGCCTTCTGAATCTGGTCTTCCATCGTGACCGGAATGTCCTCGGGGAAATCCGACGGGATCCAGCCCGGCGCATAGGGCGCGGCGGTGATGATCAGCGGTTGCTGGTTCTCGGGGTAAAGGTGTCCGTCGAGAAAATTCATGGCGATGGGTCTCCGAATGGAAAGTTGTTGTCTGTCGAGCGGGGTTGCGCGATTCCGAGCGCGCAACAGGACCAGGTTCAGTGTCCGGCGCACGTTTGATCGAGGCTTGCCAATCCGGGACATGCATTTGTCAATTTGGGGCGGGCCGCCGCGCCTCGGTGACGGACCGGCGCCGAATGCGCCAGCCATGTCGCGCAAAGCCAAGTGGGCGACGCCCGCCGGCAAGCGGCCCATGGCCCAAATCCAGAAGATGCATGTGTCCTGCATCACGCAGGTGGTCCAAGACGACGGAGACTCACGCAAGCCATGCTCATTCATCGACGGAAACTTTCCCTGATCGCTCTGGCAACCCTGTGCGCCCTGGCTGCGGCGCCTGCGTTGGCACAGCAGTGGCCCACCAAGCCCATAAGGTTGGTGGTGCCCGCACCGCCTGGCGGCGTCACCGATGCGTCGGCGCGCCTGCTCGCCGAGCAGTTGCGCTCCCAGCTCGGCCAGCCCGTGCTCGTGGAAAACAAGCCGGGCGGCTCCGCCGTGATCGCCGAGCGGGCGGTGATGGCCGCAGCGCCCGACGGCTACACCCTGATGGTGGCGCCGTCGAGCGTCATGTCCGACATTCCGCTCGCGGTGAAGACGCCCTACGATCCGCTGAAGACCTTCACCTTCATCGCAGAAGTCTCCGGCATGGACCATGTGCTGGTGGCCAACACGGCCTTTCCCGCGAACAGCGTGAAAGATCTGCTGGCCTACGCCAGGCAGCACCCGAAGTCCGTCAGCGTGGCCAACCTGAGCACCGGCACACGCTCGAACCTGCTTGGCGAAATGCTGCGCGAGCGCAGCGGCAACGACATCCTGGTGGTGCCTTACAAGGGCTCGACGCCCGCATTGGTCGACCTCATGGGCAACCAGGTGCAGTTGACCTTCGAAGTGACGAGCAACGTGAGTTCGCTGGTGCGCAGCGGCAAGGTAAAGGCACTGGCGGTGGCGTCGGCCAACCGCTCGCGCTTCCTGCCCGACGTGCCGAGCTTCGGCGAACTGGGCCTGCCGGATTTCGTGATGCCCGATGCGAGCATCGGCGTCTTCGTGCTGAGCAGCATGCCCAGGGCGCTGCAGGACAGGCTGCACGCCGAGGTGGCCAGGGCCGTCGACGCGCCCAGGTTCCGCGAGGCGCTGATTGCGCAGAATCTTGATTCGCCGCGCGCCGCGTCGATGGAGCAGCTGCGCCAGACACTGGAGGCCACCACAGCCCACAATAAGGCCATCATCGAGAAACTGGAACTGAAGATCCGCCCCGAATGAACACATGGGGCGCACCAACGCCCCCATGAAACCCGTCGGCCGATTGATACGCAGTGCCAGCCTCAGCGGTTACGTCGAGCTGGTGAAGTCGCTTGGCCGCGACCCCCACGCGTTCATGCGAACCGTGGGGCTGCGCGCCAAGCTGCTCGAAGAGCCCGAGACCATGATCCCGGAAGACGCGGTGCGGGAGCTACTCGAAATCACCGCGCGCGCCACCCGCACCGAAGACCTGGCGCTGCGTCTGGCGGCACAGCGCAAGCTCTCGCACCTCGGCCCCATCAGCCTGGTGCTTCGCGAAGAGCCCACGCCACGCGACGCGCTCGACACCCTGTGCCGCTACCTCAAGCTCGTGAATGCCTCGCTCATCACGCGGGTGGAAGACACAGGCAGCGTGGTCGTCATCCGCGAGGACCTGCTGCCCAGCCCGGGCCTGCCGATGCGCCAGGCGGTGGAACTGGCCGTGGGCATCATCTTTCGCATGCTGCGCGAGCTCATCGATCCGCAATGGCGGCCGCTGCAGGTGTGCTTCACGCACCGCCCGCCGGCGGACGTGTCGCCGCACCGTGCCTTCTTCGGCCGCAACGTGAAGTTCAATGAGGAATTCAACGGCCTCGTCTGCGTGGCCGCCGACCTGGCCAAGCCGCGCGAAATTGCCGACGAAGGCTCCGCGCGGTTGGCGCGCAAGTACCTCGAGGCCGGCCTGCGCGACCGTGACGAGACCATGCAGGAAACCTGCCGAGAACTCATCCTCGCGCTGCTGCCCGGCGGCACGTGCACGGTGCAGGAGGTCGCGCGACACCTGCGCGTGGACCGCCGCACGCTGCACCGCCGGCTCGATGCCGAAGGGCTCACCTTCAGCCACATGCTCGACCAGGTGCGCGGCGACCTCGTCAAGCGCCATCTGCGCGACAGCGATCTGCCGCTCGGCGAGGTGGCCGAGCTGCTGGGGTTTTCCGGCCCCAGCAGTTTCAGCCACTGGTTCCGCAGGAAGTTCGGATGCAGCGCTTCCGCGTGGCGTTGAGCGACGACGTCTTCATTGCTTATCGGGGACATTGATTTGTTGATCCGGGACATCGCGAAGCCCGTGCTTCCCGTCCCGGCGGCTCCTCGCAAGAATCCTGGCTCCCTATGCATTCATCAGGAGACAGACCATGACCCAGGCCATCCGCTTTCACGAAACCGGGGGCGCCGATGTCCTGAAGCTGGAGGATGTCGAAGTTGGTGAGCCGGGCGCGGGCGAGGCCCGCGTGCGCCACAGCTACATCGCCGTCAACTTCATCGACATCTACTTCCGCACCGGCCGCTATCCGCTGGCGCTGCCCAACGGCCTGGGCTCCGACGCGGTCGGCGTCGTGGAGGCCGTGGGGCCCGGTGTGACCGACATCCGCGTGGGCGACCGCGTGGGCTATCTCATCGGGCCGCAGGGGGCCTACTCGCAGGTGCGCGTGATGCCGGCCGACGTGCTGATCCCGCTGCCCGACGGCATCAGCGACCGCACGGCCGCCACGCTCATGATGAAGGGCATGACGGCGCAGTACCTGTTCCGCCAGGTCTACCCGCTCCAGGGCGGCGAGACCATTCTTTATCACGCGGCTGCGGGCGGCGTGGGCCTTGTTGCCTGCCAGTGGGCGCGGGCCATGGGCGTGACCATGATCGGCACCGTCAGCACCGACGAGAAGGCCGCCGTCGCCAAGGCCAACGGCTGCGCGCACACCATCGTCACGTCGCGCGAGAACATCGCCCAGCGCGTGAGGGAGATCACCGAAGGCAAGGGCGTGCCCGTGGTCTTCGACTCGGTGGGCAAGGACACGCTCGAAGCCTCGCTCGATTGCCTGCAGCCGCGCGGCTCGCTGGTGAGCAACGGCACCTCTTCGGGCGCCGTGGTCATCGACACCAAGGTGCTCGCGGGCAAGGGCTCGATCTGGCTCACGCGGCCGGCAATGGTTCACTACATCCACCCGCGGGCGCACATGCTCGACATGGCTCGCGAGCTGTTCGACCACGTGCTGGCAGGGCGCATCGTCAGCGAGCCGCAGCAGGTCTTCGCACTGGCCGATGCGGCCGAAGCGCATCGCGCGCTCGAAGGCCGCAAGACCACCGGTGCAACGGTGCTCGTGCCATGAGGCAGGACGACATCTTCGTGGTCGGCACCGCCCGCACCGCCATCGGCACCTTCGGCGGCGCGCTGAAGGACGTGCCCAACACCCAGCTGGCCACCACCGCCGTCAAGGCCGCCATCGAGCGCAGCGGCGTGGCCGCCGACGCCATCGGCCACGTGGTGATGGGCAACGTGATTCCCACCGACGTGAAGGACGCCTACCTGAGCCGCGTGGCGGCCATCGACGCGGGCTGCCCCATCGAGACGCCGGCCTTCAATGTGAACCGCCTGTGCGGCTCGGGCCTGCAGGCCATCGTGTCGGCGGCGCAGGCTATTGCGCTGGGCGACTGCGACATCGCCATCGGCGGCGGCTCGGAGTCGATGAGCCGCGGCCCCTACTTCGACACCTCGGCACGCTACGGCGCGCGCATGGGCGACGCGGTGCTGGTCGACTACATGCTGGGCATCCTGCACGACCCGTGGGAGAAGATCCACATGGGCATCACCGCCGAGAACGTGGCCGCGCGCTACGGCATCACGCGCGAGCAGATGGACGAACTGGCCGTGGCCAGCCAGCAGCGCGCGGCGGCCGCCATTGCCGCGGGCCGCTTCAAGGAGCAGATCGTTCCGGTCGAGGTCAAGACGCGCAAGGGCGTGGTGCTGTTCGACACCGACGAGCACGTGCGCGCCGACACCACCGTCGACACACTGGCGAAGATGAAGCCCGCCTTCAAGAAGGACGGCCTGGTCACCGCCGGCAATGCCTCGGGCATCAACGACGGCGCCGCCGCCGTGGTGCTGGCCGAAGGCGGCCGCGTGAAGGCGCTGGGCCTGAAGCCGCTGGCGCGCCTGGTGGGCTATGCGCACGCGGGCGTGGAGCCGGCGTACATGGGCATCGGCCCGGTGCCGGCCACGCGCAAGGTGCTGGAGCGCACCGGGCTGAAGGTGAGCGACTTCGACGTGATCGAGTCGAACGAAGCCTTCGCGGCGCAGGCCTGCGCGGTCATCAAGGAGCTGGGGTTCGACCCGGCCAAGGTGAACCCGAACGGCTCGGGCATTTCGCTGGGCCACCCGGTGGGCGCGACGGGCGCGATCATCACCACCAAGGCCATTGCCGAGCTGCACCGCACCGGCGGGCGATACGCGCTGGTGACGATGTGCATCGGCGGCGGGCAGGGCATTGCCGCCGTGTTCGAGCGCTGGTTCTGACCTCAGAACGCGTGACGGATGCCGAAGTCGTAGCCCACGGCACTCTTCGGCTCGAACCCGCCGGTGGTGATGTAGCTCGGCTGCGGAAAGATGGCGGGCAGGCTCAGCACCAGCGGCGTCACGCCCATCACGGCCGGATTGTTGTGCGCGTCGCGCAGTCGCATGCGCGCCACCGACGCGTAGAGCGCCGTGCGCTTCGACAGGTTGTGCACATAGCTCAGCGCGAGCTTGCTGGTGCTCGCGTCGGCGTCGGTTGCGTTGGAGCCGCTGTCGAATTTCACGTTGGCATAGGACACGCGGATCAGGCCGGGGCCGACCGGCACGGTGACACCGAACATGACGCCGTTGTACCTGTCTACCAGGCGAGCGCCTGCGAAGCGGTTCATGTCGTCCTTCACGCGAGAGAGCTCGCCGAAGAGCTTCGCCGGCCCGAAGTCGTAGGAGGCGCCGAGATTGATCGTCTTGATCACCTCCTTGTAGGCCGCCGTGTCGGCCACGGTGCTCTCACCGTACGCCAGCGCCACGTCGACCGGGCCGTTCGTCCATCCGCCGCGCGTGCCGACATAACGCCCGCGTTGCCCCGCGCTCTCGGCAGCGGACAGGCCCTTGATGTTCTCCGGGAACGCATATTGCACCTGCCCGTAGAAGCCGCCGAGGTTCGGCGGCAGAAAGTAGCCGATCGAATTGCTGGTGCGCAGGTAGCTGTCGGTCCCTGCGGAAAGTCCGCCGTTCAACAGGCCGCCCGTGGCGAGTGCGCGCGAAGCCGCGATGTTGCTGTTGATCACGGCGATGAGATTGGTGCCCACGCCGTTGACGGTCATCGGGTCGAACACCGCGTCGCTCCAGAACGATGCGGTGTAGTCGCGCCCCAGGCGAACTTCGCCGAACGGGCCGCTGAAGCTCAGCGTGGAGCGGCGTCCGAAGTTCGAGACGCCGCCGCCCGTGTCGTTGCTCAACGGCGCTTCGAGCCAGAAGCTCGCGGCCAGGCCGCCGCCCAGGTCTTCGGTGCCGCGAAAACCCAGTCGGCTCGAACTCAACCCCGAAGGCGAAAGCACCGTCTGGCTCTGTTGCGCGGAGCCGGGGTTGAGCAGCTTCGCGGCCCCGTAGGTCGCACTCCATGTTGCGTAGTGGCTGACTTCCGCGTCCATGACGCCGAAGACCGTGATGGACGATTGGGCGCCTGCGCTGGTCACGCAAACAGATCCGGCAAGAAGAACGAATTTTTTTAGCACGCCTGGTGTCTCCGATGGCTGGTCATGAAAAATTGGGCTCAGCTCAGCTGAGCTCGCGAATCAACGCTTCGGCGCGCGGCCATTCGCCGAAGCCCGAACTCGGGTTCAGGTGGCCGACGGTGCCCAGTTCGACCAGGCGGCTGCCCCAGCACCGCGCCAGTTCGCGTGCGCGATCCAGGCGTGCGAGCGGGTCGTTGCTGCTGGCCGCGACGATGCTGGGGAACGGCAGCTCGGCGCGCGGAAGCGGCAGCCAGCCGTGGCTGGCGAGCACTTCGGTGGTGGGGTAGCCCGCAGGCATGGGGGTCTCCAGGTCCGCTGGCGCGGCGAGCAGCGCGCCGCGAACGCGGTGCGTGCTGTGCGCCCCGGCCCAGTGCGCCACCATCACCGCGCCCGCGCTGTGCGCGACGATGACGACAGGCCCTTCGATGTCCTGCAGCGCGCGGTCGATGGCGCTCACGCGCGCCGCGCAACTGAGCTTGTCGTGCTCGAGCGGCGGCACGCTGCGCACCTTGGCCAGCTTCGCCGCGAGCAGCGTCTGCCAGTGATCGGCCACGTGGTCCCGCAGGCCGGGAACGATGAGAACGGTGGGGGTCGTGCTGTTCATGATGCGGCGGATTCTGTGCGGGGCCGTGTTCTCCCGATTGACTTTGCGTGCCACGCACTTACCCTTCGATGCCACTCTGCAGCCCGGGCTTTCGATGTCATCCTTGGTACGCGCCGCCAGTCTCACCAACTTCAACGAGGTTGCTCGCGCGAGCGGGCTCGACCCGGCGCGCATGCTGCTCGATGCGGGGCTGAGCCCGAACGTCCTGCGCGAGCCCGACCTCATGATTCCGGTCGAGAACGTCGCGCTGTTGCTGCGGGCATCGGCCGCGCAGTCGGGCAACGAGAGCTTCGGCCTGTGCATGGCGGAGCAGCGGCTGTTGTCCAACCTTGGCGCGGTCGGCATGCTGATCCGCGACCAGCCGACCTTGCGCGATTCGCTCAACGTGCTGATGCGTTACCAGACGCAGCTCAATGGTTCGCTGTCTCTGATGATCGAGGAGTTTGGCGACGTGGTCGTGATCCGCGAAGAGGTCAGGCCGGGCCACGGGCGGCAGCCGACGCGGCAACGCATCGAACTGGCGCTGGGCGTGATGCTGCGGCTGGTGCGGCAGTTTCTCGGCGAGGAATGGCAACCGAAGCGCGTGTGCCTCTCGCACGCTGCGCCGCGCGACCTGGGCGCGCACCGCCGGCTCATGGGCCGCACCATCGAGTTCGATCACGACTTCAATTGCATCGTCTGCGCCCGCCGCGACCTCGACGCGCGAAACCCATGGGCCGACCCCGCCATGGCACGCTATGCGCAGCAGATGCTGGACGCATCGGCCCACACAACGGGCGCACCGGTGCTCGGCGACGTGCGGCGCGCGGTGCTGCTGTTGCTGCCGAGCGGGCGTTGCACCATCCAGCAGGTGGCGCAATACCTCGGCGTGGTGTGCCGCACTGTGCAGCGCCGTCTGGCCGAGCACGGACAGACCTATTCGTCTGTGGTGAACGACATTCGCAAGGAGCTGGCGACGCGCCATGTGCTGGAGGGCGACCGCCCGCTGGCCGAAGTTGCGGGCCTGCTGGGCTTCTCGGCGCCCAGCGGCCTGTCGCGCTGGTTTCACCATGAGTTCGGCTGCAGCGCCAAGCACAGCCGCGCCATGCGCAGCGCCGAGCGCCGCGGGGCGCACGCTGCACCCAAGCGGAAATGACGCATTGATTCCCCAGGACCTGGTTCTCAAGATCGCACCGCCGCGCGTGCAGCGCCACGTGGTCTCGCGCGGCCGGCTGCTTTCGGCCGCCGATGCGTTGCGCGACGCCGCGGCGCTGGTGGTGCGCGCGCCCGCCGGCACGGGAAAGACGTCGCTGCTGGCGCAGTGGCGGCTGGAACAGCTCGGCCTGGGCGTGCCAGTCGCATGGGTCGGCGCGCAAGCCATCGACGACGCGCACAGGCTCGCGCAGAGCCTGGCCCTGTCGCTGCGCAATGCAATGGCGCGTCCCGCCTTCGGCCGCACCGTCCTGGAGGACGATGGGCCCGGCACCCTCGCGGGCATGACCGCGCTGCTTGCGGAACTGGCGCAGTCGGGCGCGAGCGTGGTGCTCATCGTCGACGAGGTCGACCGGCTGTGCGCCGATTCGCGCGCCGCGCTCGCCTATCTGTTGCGCAACGCGCCGCCCAACGTGCGCATCTTCATGGCTGCACGGCCCGACGGCCAGCTCGACATCGACGATCTGATTGCCTACGGCGAGTGCGTGGAGATCGGCGCGGCCCAGCTCGGGTTCACTCTCCAAGAGACTTTGCAGCTGGTGCAGGCGCGCTTCGGTACGCGCGTCGGCCGCGACATGGCCGCACAGCTGCATGCGCTCACCGAAGGCTGGCCGCTGGGCCTGCAACTGGCGATGAGCATCCTGTCGCGCGGCGCTGATGCGGGCAACACCATCGCGGGCCTCGGCGCGGCGGGCGGCACATTGCAGGGCGAACTGGTCGGACTGTTGCTGGCCGGCATGGATTCGGCAGACCTCGACTTTCTCGTGCGCGTGTCGGTGCTCGAATTGCTGCACCCCGCGCTGTGCCGCGCCGTCGCCGGCGTCCCTGACGCGGCTGCGCGACTCACGCGGCTGGCCAACGACACACCGGTTTTCGCCGCGACGGAAGGGGGTGAATGGCTGCGCATGCATGCGCTCCTGCGCGACGCGTTGCGCGGGCGATTCAACGAATTGGACAAGGCCGAGCAGGTCCGTGCGCACGCCCATGCCGCGCAATGGCTGGCCGCACACGGCTTGCCCGACGAAGCCGCGCGCCACGCCTGGAGCGCTGGCCAGCACCAGCAGGCCTATGCGCTGGCAGAGCGCAGCCTCTACGAATCGCTCATGCGCCACGGCCGCCTGGGGGCGGTGCTCGAATGGCTGGCGCAATTGCCGGCCGAAGAGCTGGACCAACGGCCGCGCTTGCTGCTGGCGGTCGCGTGGACGCTGGCCTCCAGCGAGCGGCACGAAGAGGCCGCGCGTTTCGTCGCGCGCATCCTCGCGCAACCCGAGGCGGGCGATGCGCTGCGCTGCGAGTGCGCGCTGATCCTCGGTGGCGCAGCCGTGTTCGCGGACGACCCCGACCGCTTTGTCGCATTGCATGCGCCGTGGGCCGACGCAGTGCCGCTGACCGATCCGCTGCTGTTGCGCTCGCATGCCAATCGCATGGCGTACTGCGCGTTGCTCGAAGGTGAGCCCGCGCTAGCGCGGTTGCGCGAGCAGCAAGCCGCGCGCGGCCATGCCGGTCTCGGCACCGACTACATCCGGCGCTGGAGCGATCTGGTCGTCGGCTTGAGCTATGTGTGGGAAGGCCAGGCCTTGCTGGCCGAGCCGTACCTGCGCAGCGCCGTGGCCAGCGCCGAAGCGCAACTGGGCCGACGCCACCGCTTCAGCTGCAATCTGGCCGCGTTGCTGGCGGCGACGGCATGGGAGCGCAACCTCCCGGGCGATGCCTCGGCCTTGCTTGCGGATCGGCTCGACGTGCTGGAACAGAGCGGGTTGCCGGAGTCGCTGATGCTGGCCTATCTCACCGCGTCACGCATGGCCGTCGCGGAAGGCGCGGAGCATCGCGCGCTGGAGTTGCTTGCCGCGCTGGATGCAGCGGGCGCGGCACGCCGGCTGGCGCGCCTGCGTATTGCGAGCCTCGTGGAGCAGGTGCGGGTGCATGCGCGCCGCCATCGCGCGCAGACCTGCAGCGAGCTCTGCAACCGCATCGACCAGCATCTGGCCGACCCGGCGGTGCCGCAAGGACCGCTGTGGCGCCGCGGCGCCGACATGCTGCGCGACGTGGCACAAGCCTACGAATCCATCGCCGCGCGCGAATGGCAGGGCGCGCTCGCGCCGCTGGAGCGTGCCGACACACGGGCGCGCGCGCTGAGACAGGGCGGCCTCCACATCGAACTGCTGGGGCTGCGCGCTCTGGCGCTGGAGCGCTGCGGTCAGCCGGCCGTCGCGCTCATCCGCGAGGCGGTCGACCTGGCGCGCGCGCTCGGGCTGCAACGTGTTTTCGCCGATGCGCATCCCGAGCTGGGCGCGTGGGTCGAAAGCCTTGCGGCGAGCAACGAAAAGCCGGCCGTCGCAGCGCCTCCCGAGGCGCCCGCGGCGTTCCTCACCGCCAGCGCCGTGCTCACGCCCAAGGAGCGCGAGGTGCTCGCGCTGCTGGCCCGCAACCTGTCGAACAAGGAGATCGGGCGCGCCATGCAGGCCGGAGAGACCACCATCAAGTGGCACGTCAAGAACCTGTTCGCCAAGCTGGACGCGGGCACGCGGGCGCAGGTCGTGCAGCGCGCGCGCGTCCTGGGCCTGCTGGGCGGTCAATACTGAGCACGCCCCCCCTCCCGCAAGGAGGGGGCGCGGGAAAGGCCCGCGACCTATTCTTTGTCCAGGAGACAAAGACATGATTTCGATGACGACCCCTTCGGCGGCGCATGGCATCGAGGTGCGCCCGATCACCTGCGCCATCGGCGCGGAACTGCGCAACGTCAGCCTCGCAGAGGCCTCGCGCAACGCCGGCCTGGTGGCGGAGATTCGCGCGCTGCTGGTCAAGCACCGGGTGCTGTTCTTTCGCCACCAGAACATCACGCGCGCCGAGCACGTCGCCTTCGCGCGCCATTTCGGCGAGCTCGAAGATCACCCCGTGGCCGGCAGCGACCCCGAGCACCCGGGCCTGGTGCAGATCTACAAGACCCCTGACAATCCGCCCGAGCGCTACGAGAACGCCTGGCACACCGACGGCACCTGGCGCGACGCGCCGGCCATGGGCTGCGTGCTGCGCTGCGTGGAGTGCCCGTCCGTAGGCGGTGACACCATGTGGGCCAACATGGCGCTGGCCTACGAGCGGCTGCCGCGGCACATCAAGGACCGCATTGCAACGCTGCGTGCTCGGCACAGCATCGAGGCCAGCTTCGGCGCGGCCATGCCGACCGAGAAGCGCCTGGCGTTGAGGGCGCAGTACCCCGATGCCGAACACCCCGTGGTGCGCACGCACCCCGACACGGGCGAGAAGATCTTGTTCGTGAACGGCTTCACCACGCACTTCACCAACTTCCACACACCGTCGAACGTGCGTTGCGGGCAGGACAACAACCCCGGTGCGGCGATGCTGCTCGCCTACCTTGTCGGCCAGTCGCAGATCCCCGAATACCAGGTCCGCTGGCGCTGGCAGCCCGACGATGTGGTGATGTGGGACAACCGCAGCACACAGCACTACGCGGTGATGGACTACCCGCCCTGCCACCGCAAGATGGAGCGCGCCGGCATCGTCGGCGAGGCGACGTACTGAGCGGCTCTTTTTCTTTTTCAACAAGGCCCACGCCATGCACTTTCTCGACGGACACCTGTACCCCGAAAACCAGCAGACGCTGATCATCACCGCCGCGCCCTATGCGCCGTCGTGGGTGCCGGCCGACTTTCCCGAAGATATTCCGCTCACCATGGAAGAGCAGATCCAGAAGGCGGTCGACTGCTACAACGCCGGCGCCACGGTGCTGCATCTGCACGTGCGCGAACTCGACGGCAAGGGCAGCAAGCGATTGTCCAAGTTCAACGAGCTCATTGCCGGCGTGCGCAAGGCGGTGCCCGAGATGATCATCCAGGTGGGCGGCTCGATCAGCTTCGCGCCCGAGAGCGAAGGCGCCGCCGCCAAGTGGCTCAGCGACGACACGCGTCACATGCTGGCCGAGCTGGAGCCCACGCCCGACCAGGTCACCGTGACCATCAACACATCGCAGATGAACGTGGTCGAGCACTGGGAAGACGCGGACATCCGCGGCACGTCGATGGAAGACCCGGAGGTCTACAAGGCCTACAAGGAAATGACCGTGCCGGCGCAGCCAGGCTGGGCCGAAGAGCACATCCGCCGCCTTAACAAGGCGGGCATTCAAAGTGCGTTCCAGTGCTACAACATCAACAGCTTCGAGTCTGTCGAACGGCTGATGCGCCGGGGCATCTACAAGGGCCCGCTGGTAATGAACTGGGTGGCCATTGGCGGCGGCATGGATGCACCGAACATCTACAGCTTCGCGAACTTCGTGCGCGCGGTGCCTGACGGCGCGGTGCTCACCGTCGAAAGCTCCATGCGCAACGTGCTGCCCGTGAACATGATGGGCATCGCGATGGGCCTGCACGTGCGCTGCGGCATCGAGGACAACCTTTGGAACCAGTCGCGCACCGCGAAGCTGGGAACGGTCGCGCAGGTCGAACAGCTCGTGCGCATCGCGCGCGAGTTCGGCCGCCCCATTGCCACGGCGCGGCAGGCACGCGAGATCTCGAAGATCGGCGTGTTCTACGAAACGACGGAAGAATCGCTGCTGGCCAACGGCTTCGCAGCGAACCGCAACGGGGCCCAGCAAGGCTACCTGCGCAAGGCGGCCTGACACGGTCATGAAGACCTACCTCATCGGCCCGCGCGAGGCCTGGTTCGCCTTTGCCATGACCTGCGGGCTGATGCTGTTCGACTACATCGACCGGCAGGTCATCGTGTCGCTGTTCCCGCACCTGAAACAGGAGTGGGGGCTGTCCGACAAGCAACTCGGCGCGCTGGCCTCGGTGGTGTCGGTGACGGTGGCGCTGGCGGGCATTCCGGTGGCGCTGGCGGCCGACCGGTTCAGCCGCGTGAAGAGCATCGCGTGGATGGCGCTCGTCTGGAGCATGGCATCCATCTCTTGCATGTTCAGCCGCAACTACATGCAGCTTCTGAGTGCGCGCGCAGTGGTCGGACTGGGCGAGGCCGGCTACGGGTCGGTGGGCACGGCGTTGATCGCCGGCCACTTTCCGATGCGCATGCGCGGGACCGTGCTTGCGGTGTTCTTCTCGTGCGCATCGGTGGGGTCGGTGCTGGGCGTGGTGCTTGGCGGCGTCATTGCGGCCCACTGGGGGTGGCGTGCCGCGTTCGGCGTGGTGGGCGTGCCGGGGCTGGTGCTGGCACTGCTCTACCTCAAGGTGCGCGACTACGACACGGTTCCAGTCGACGCCGGCGGTGCCGCTGCAGGCCACGGCAGCTTGCGTGGCGCGGTGAAGCTGCTGGCCAATGTGCCGACGCTGCTCTGGATCTGCGTCGCAGCGCCGGCGCAGGTCGTGCTTATCTCCGCCGTTTGGGCCTGGCTGCCGAGCTACCTGAACCGCGTCAGCGGCCTCGCGCCCGAACAGGCGGCGCTGCGCGCGGCACTGGTGGTGTTGTGCGGTGCGGCAGGCGCCGTGGTGTGGGGCGCCGCGGCCGATCGCGCCGGTGTGTTGCGCGCGAGCGCCAAGCTCCAGGTCACGGCGCTGCTGTGCCTTGTTTCCGCGGCGGTGCTGGGCTTTGCGTTCGGTGCGGCGCGCCTTGGCGTCGTGCTCACCCCACAGGTGCAGTTCAGCGTCATCGCGCTGGGCGGCTTCTTCATGACCTGCCAGGCGGGCGTGGTGGCGGCGGTGGTGATGGACGTGGTGCATCCCGGCGTGCGCTCGACGGGTGCGTCGGTGTTGTCGCTGGCGCAGAACCTGCTGGGCCTGGCCGCGGGGCCGTTCATTGCGGGGTGGATCTCGGACGCCTGGTCGTTGGAAGCCGCGTTGGCCGTGATGCCGGTCTTCGGCGTGCTGGCCGCTGGTCTTTTCATGGTGGCTGCGCGCGGCTACGAGCGCGACGTGTCTCGCGCGGCCGTGCCGCCTGGGGCGTATTGACCGGTGTGTTGGATTCTGCCGATCTCCGACCCTGGGGATCAATTTTCGGTAGCAACAAAACACCCGCTCACACATTGAAGCCAAAGTTGCTGCCCCGTCACTTCAGAGTGTGGAGAATTCGCCCGTAAACCTGAAGCGGTCAGAGCATGCGCATCCTCCTCATCGACGATCACCGATTGTTTCGCGAGGCCATCGCTCATGTGCTCACGGCCTTCGACGACAAGGCCGTGCTGCTGGAGGCCGGCACCGCCGAAGAGGCCATCGACATGGCCACGCACTACCACGACCTCGACCTGATCCTGCTCGACCTGAACATGCCGGGCATGGGTGGGCTGCCAGGGCTCCCCAAGCTGCTTGCCAGCGCGCCGACCGTGCCCATCGTCGTGGTGTCGGGCTCCGCCAACCCCAACGACGTGTGCGACGTGATCCAGGCCGGTGCTGCGGGGTTCATTCCCAAGACCTCGAGCGGGCGCGAGATGTCGGAGGCGCTGCGGCTGGTGCTGAGCGGCGACATCTACGTGCCGCCGGCCCTGCTGGCCGTCATCGCCGCCGGCAGGGAAACGCAGGCGCCGGACGCGCAGGGCATCGACATGCCGCTGACCCCGCGCCAGCTCGAAGTGCTGCTGCTGCTCGGCGAAGGGCTGTCGAACAAGAGCATTGCGCGTCGGCTGTCGCTCAGCGAAGGCACGGTCAAGCTGCATGTGAACGCGGTGCTGCGCGGGCTCAATGCGCGCAACCGGACGGGGGCGGTCATCGAGGCCAATCGGCGTGGACTGCTGCCGCGCAACCAACCGGCTACTTGAGCAAGTCGGCGAAGTACGCGTTCAGCATCCGGTCTTGCGGGTCGTACTGGCGGCGCAGCGCCTTGAATGCATCCAGGCGCTGTCCGTAAGCCCGCCGTAGATGCTGGCTTGTGAGATGCGGCGTCTGGTTGAGCAGCGGCGAGCCGTTGTGCTGGCTGCACAAGGTGTTGAACGCACTCAGAAAGTCGGGCCAGCGTGCGTCGTCGCCGGGCGATGCCGGGTCCAGCGTCCACACGTTCGAGTCGTACGAATAGGAGAGCAACGAGCTGGTGTCCTGCGCGATGTGATAGCTGACGTCGGGCAATCGGTTCGCCACGCCCTTTCTCGCCCATTTTTCGCAAAGGTCGAAGTAGTCGGGCAGCACGTCGAAGAAGTGCTCGCTGGGAAACGCCCACATGCTGAAGGTGAACCGGCGCGCGGCCTGCTCGAAATCCACGATCTGGTCGACGGCGCTGACATGCTGGTAGCGAAGGCGCTTCAGGAAGTGGAAGGTCAGCCAGTCTTCCAGCCCCCCCGTGAACGAAGCCAGGCCCAGGCCGCGGCGCCACACCAGGTTCCTGAGCCTGAGGCCGGCGGCGCACCCGGAGGTGCCCCAACCCTTGCGCTTGACCGCCGCCACGATGCGCCCGCGCGAGGGAAACAGGTACAGAAACACCGCGGCCCCGCTCGCGAGCCATGCCGGGCTCCTTCTGGCCAGCTCGCTGATGTTGACATCGAAGTGTTCGACGGACACCTGCTCCGCGGGAACGACCTCGAAGGTCACGTTGGTGACCACGCCGAACAGGCCGAAGCTGCACCGCAACGCATGAAAGTCGGGGTGGCTCGCGCTCACGTTGCAGACCGTGCCGTTCGGCAGCACCAGCTCCATCGCCACGGCATGCGAGCTCATCTGTCCGAACTCGGCGCCGAACGACGACTGCTTGGTGGCGGCGCACGCGGCCGCGCCCATGGTCAGGCTGCCGAACTCGGAAATCATCGGGAACTGTAGGCCGTGCCGGTCTCGCAGCTCGTGCGACACCTCGAAGAGCTTGCGGCTCGCGGGCACGGTCACCGTCTGCCTGTTGGCGCTGACCTGTATCGCCTGCCCGCGGCCGAGCTGTGTCGTGTCGATGGCGGTGCCGTACGCCGCTGACGGCACCGCGCCGGCAGCAACCGTCGCGGCCGTCATGCACGCGGTGACCGAGTGGCGCGAGCCCATCGGCCGCACCGGCGACGGATGGCGCACCGGGTTGCGCAGGATGCTGGCCAGCTCCTGCGTCGTGCGCGGCACGAGCACCCGCTGGTCATGGCAGCGGATGTTCCGGTGCCAGGTCATGAACCGCGCATCGTCCGGGTCGGTGATCACTTCCATGATGGCTCTCCAGGTGGTTGAAGCAGCTGTCTCATCGCAGTGCGCAACTTCGCAGGCTTGACCGGCTTGTGCAACAGGGGGTAGCCACTGCGTTGCGCCTCGCGCAGGCGTTCGGGCGCGGTGTCGCCGGTGATCACCAATGCAGGCACCGCATGCCCGCACAGCGCGTGCAGCCGCGCGACCGATTCGATGCCCGAGGCGTGCTGCCGCAGCCGGTAGTCGACGATGAGCAGCTCCGGCAGCCGCCCCGGCCGGGTGACGAGCGCCTCCGCTTCTTCGTGCGATGCCGCGGTGCTCACCTCGCAGCCCCAGCGCTCCAGCATGCTGCGCATGGCGACCCGCACCGCAGCGTCGTCGTCGAGCACCAGCACGCGGCGGCCCTGCAGCTCCAGCCCCAGTTCGAAAGGCGTCGTCGGCGCTTCGGTGCTTGCCGGGCTTTCACCGGCGAGCGGCAGCGTCACTGAAAACCGCGAGCCCCGGCCGGGCACCGACTTCACCGCCAGCGCGTGACCCAGCAGCGTGCACAGCCGCTTGACGATGGCCAGCCCCAGCCCCAGGCCCTGCTTCTGGTCGCGCTCGGGGTTGCCGAGCTGGTGGAACTCCACGAACACTTCTTCCAGCGAGGCGGCCGGAATGCCAATGCCGCTGTCGCACACGTCGATGCGCACCGCGCCGCCGAGCCGGCGCACGCCCACCAGCACGCGGCCGTTGCGCGTGTAGCGCAGCGCATTGGCAATCAGGTTGTCCAGGATGCGCTGCAGCATCGCAGGGTCGGTCTTTACAGCGACCTCGCTGGCGCGAACGCGCAGGCGGTTGCCCGACGATTGCGCCAGCGGCTGGAAGGTGCCGTCCAGCCGCGCCAGCAGCGCGGCAAGGTCCACGGCCAGCAGGTGCGGCTGCATCACGCCCGCGTCGAGCTTGGAAATGTCGAGCAGGCTGTTGAGCATCGAGTCGACCGCCTCGATCGCGTTGTCGATCGGCACCAGCAAACGCCGCGCCTCCTCGTCGCGCACGCGCTCGGCCAGCGAGCCGAACAGCAGCCCGAGCGCATGGATCGGTTGCCGCAAGTCATGGCTGGCGGAGGCAAGGAAGCGGGTCTTGGCCGCGTTGGCCTGCTCGGCGGTGCGCTTGGCCGTTTCCAGCGCGGTCTCGCGGGTCTTCAGGTCAGTGATGTCCGCATAGGTCACCACGCGGCCGCCATCGGGCATGGCGTTCTGCGCCATCTCGACCACCGCGCCGTCTTCGCGCCGGTACTCGGAGCGCGACGCGTCGCCCGCGTCGATGGGCGGGCGCGCGGTCTTCAGCACGGCCTCGAGCCGGTCGCCTTCGGCGAGCTGAAGCTGCGACAGGCCCAGCAGGTCGAGAAACTGCGGGTTCCACATGCGCAGCCGGCCCTCGGGGTCGGACAGGCTGATGCCCTGGCCCATGTTGTGCAGGGTCGCTTCGAGCAGCGTCGTCTTCTCTTCCGCGTCGCGGCGCAGCGCGAGGTTCTCGAAGCCGAGCTCCAGCGAGGCCTTCAGCAGCTTGTGCACGTTGCGCGCCCCGACGATGTACGCCAGCGAGGCGATGGCCGCGAGCACCGCCACCGTGGTGCTGGCCGTGTCGCCGTACCAGAACAGCAGGCCGACCAGCGCCCCCATCGAAGGCCCGACCACGCCCGCGAACGAGGGGAGGTACGACGCGAGGTTGACCACCGAGCCGGCGCTCATGCCCATCAGGATCACCGTGAGCGTGATCAGGCTCATGGGGTGCGCCGGGTCCAGGAAGAGAAAGCACGCCAGCGCCCATGTGCCCCCGACCAGCGACGAGCCCGCCGCCGACAGCACCGCCCACCGGTGGCTGTTCTCCTTGGTGGGCGCGCGCCACTTGAAGGCCGCGATCTGCGCGAAGCGCACGGCGCTCACCACCGCCAGCAGGCCCAGCCACGCGAGCATCGCGTCGTGCGCCACCAGGTCCCACAGCACGTAGGCCATGATCATGCCCACCGTGAGCAGCACCAGGATCGACGACGGCGCCTGCCGGTACAGGTACCGCACGAGCTCCAGGTCGACGTCCTTGCGGAAGATCACGGCACGCGGATGCGGCGCGCCGGCGGGGTTCGGAACTGGCATGGGCTGTCTCCGACGATCCAGGTGGGCAAAGGATAGACCTGGCCACCGCCGCGGC
This sequence comes from Variovorax sp. J22G73, assembly GCF_030317035.1. Classification (GTDB taxonomy): domain Bacteria; phylum Pseudomonadota; class Gammaproteobacteria; order Burkholderiales; family Burkholderiaceae_C; genus Variovorax. The sequence goes on along the minus strand of NZ_JASZYK010000017.1, from coordinate 68,731 downwards.
CCATAGAACCCTTGGCTAGATCGACGTCCGTATGGACGGTGGCCTGGCCGGCTCCTACGCTGCGGTGCATGAAAAACCCTTCTTGCGCCTTGTTCGACCCGGGCTCGCCGCCTGGCGGGGTGCGCGAGGGCCCAGCCGGCGTGCAGCCGCTGCACGTTGCGGGCCGCCCCGGCCCTGAAAGCCGCGCGGCAGGCAGGGGGCGGCGCTGGCGCTACATCACCATCCTGTTCTCCGACCTCTGCGGCTCTGTCGCGCTCGGCGAGGCGCTGGATGCGCCCGACTACGTCAGGGCCGTGCAGCACCTGCGCGCGGTCACGCGGCGCGTGGTCGCGGCCGGCGGCGGCACCATCGCCCGCCTGCAGGGCGACGGCGTGCTGGTGTTTTTCCACGGCGACGCAGGCCCGCAAGAAGACGCGCGCCGCGCCATGGCGTGCGCGCTGGCCCTGCATGCCGCCGTGCGGGCGCGCGCGGGCGGGTGGCCGCTGGCGCTGCATTCCGGCATCCATGCGGGCGTCACCTACCTGGACGACGGCGACATCGAACGCGGCCGCTACGACCTGATCGGCTGCACGCCCAACATCGCGGCGCGCCTGGCGGCGCTGGCCGGGCGCGACCAGATCCTTGCGAGCGACGTGGTGCTGCGCGGCCACGCGGCGTCGTTCCTCACGCAGGGCATGAAACCCGTGCGGCTGCGTGGCTGCGCGCAACCCTTGCCCACCTGCGAGGTCGTCGGCTTCGGCCATGGCGACTGCGCAGGCGTCGGGTGGGGCGATGCGCCCGCGCGCCTGCATGCCTGACGGGAGGCCACGATGGACCTGCACCCCGCATCGGTCGCCGCGCTGGGCGACTTCCCGCTGTTCGAAGGCTTGTCCAGGCAGCGGCTTGACGCCGTGGCCGCGCAGATGCACTGGCACGCCGTCGACGCGCGACAGGCGTTCATCGGCCGCCTCGCCGTGCCGGGCGACGTGTACTTCCTGATTTCCGGCCGGGTGCGCGTGACCGCGTGTTCGGCGGGCGGGCGGCAGGTCAACTTTCGCGATGTGGCCGCGGGCCACTATTTCGGCGAGCTGGCCGCCATCGACGGCAAGCCCCGCGCGGCCGACGTGGTGGCCCTGGTGCCGAGCCGCATCGCCGCCTTGGGCCACGCCGATTTCGCGCGCCTGCTGCGCGAGGAGCCCTGCGTGGCCATGCGGCTGCTGCACGACCTGGCCCGCTCGGTGCGCGCGTTGTCGGAGCGCGTGTTCGAGCTCAGCACCATGGAGGTCGGCCAGCGACTGGAGGCTGAGCTGCTTCGCCGCTTCCGCGCGTCGCAATCACCGGGCACCCGCGGTGCGCGGCTGGAGCCCGCGCCCACGCACGAGGCGCTGGCCGGGCAAGTCAGCACCGGGCGCGAGCAGGTGACGCGCGCGCTGAACGCGTTGATCCGCCAGGGCGTGCTGGCGAAGGAGCGGGGTGCGCTGGTCGCGCCCGACGTGGAGCGGCTGGAGCGCAGCGCGAGCGTGGGTGCCGGTGCGGGTGCAAGTGCGCATCGCACTGTGAGCTGACGCACATCCACGCAGGCGCTGCGTTCGCACACTGCCCATGCGGCCTCGATTTCCGCGGTCGTGAACCAGAAACCACTGGAGAGCATCATGAAATTCATCGCACTCGCGCCCAGCCTGGCGCTCACCCTGATCTTCAACAACCCCGCATCGGCCCAGACCGTTCCGGCGGAACTGTGGGTGGGGCCGCCCATCGCCACCACCGCCAGCCAGCACACGCGGGCGGACGTCGTCGCCGCCATGGAGCGCGCCGCCGCGGTGGCGCAGGCACCGCAGCAGCAATGGGCCGGCAGCGCGGAGTCGGCAGGCGTGTCGGTCGGGGCGCTCACGCGCTCGCAGGTGCAGGCGGATTTCAACCTCTTCGCGCGTGCCGGCCTGGGCAACTACGACACCGAGTACGGCGCGCGCGATCACTTCGAGCCGTTCAGCGCCGAGCGCGCCCAGCGCACGGCCCTGTATGCGCGCCTGCGCAGCGGGCCGGAATACGGCGCGGAAGTGTCCCGGCTGGACGGGGTACCGCGCGTGGCGGATGCATCGGCGGCCGATGCGAGCGCGGAATAGGCGCCGGGAAGCGGGCCAAAAACGTCCCAAAACGTGAAAAAGCGCGGAAAAGCGCGTGAAAGCACCACCAAGAACCGCCAAAGCCCGTAGGCACCGCCCCCAGCGCTGGCGGTGGCGGTGCTCAGGGCGTGAACTTTCGCACGCTTTTGAGCCTTAGTACTACCCCAAGAACGTTAAAAAGTAGTACCTTGGTGTGCATGAATGTTAAAAAACCGGACAATCTGAGCGCGATTCGAAACAAGTTCGGCGTACCTGCAAGGCGGGGCGGTGCGGTCGAAATCAACGGCCACCCGGGCGTCATCACCGGCATGAGCGGTGACTTCGTCAGGGTCAAGTTGAATGGGATGGCGGCGGGCCTGCCATTTCATCCCCACGAAATCGTGTACTCGCAAGATTGAAGGCCTGGATTCCCACCCGACACACCCCGCCGCGGCGGCTTCGAGGAAACAGCATGATCAGCAAGAGCGACGTTCAACAGCGCAGCACCACCGACACCAGCGCCAGCACCGGCGCGAACGTTGGCGCCGGGTACGGCCCCTGGGTGCGTTCGGTTGCCCGCACCGTCGTTGCGCTGCGGCACCGCCGCCGCGCACTGGCCGCTCGCTCTGCCCCCTCGTCAGCTGCCTTGCCTTCGGCGCCGGGGGCTGAAACGCCTGTGTCGCCACAGGAATCCGCGTTGCGCGGCCTGATGGCGAAGCCGATGAACTTCCTGCGGCGCATCGAGAAGGCGTCGTTCCCCGTCACCATCCACGACGACACCGACATCCGCAACGCCAAGGCGCTGGCCGCGGCCTCGCTGGTCGAAGCGAACCTACCGGAGCGCGGCGCCGGAGAGGGCCGCAGCGGCGTCATCATGTGGATCACGCCGAGCGGTTGGGCGGAGCTGGAGCGGCCCGAGAAAGACTGCAAGGGCTAGACACTGGCGAAGCGGTTCTCCGCTTTGAGGGCAGGGGCATAGGGCGGTTGAATAACGCCGGGTCGGGCGCAATTGGCAAGAATCCTCGCAAGAATCTTCGCAAGAATCCCCCCAACCCCGGAAGGACCCCATGCCCGACTACCGCAAAGACCCCGACGCCATCGCCAGGCTCAACCCCGAGCAATTCCGCGTCACCCAGCAAAGCGGCACCGAACGCCCCGGCACCGGCGAATACCTGGACAACAAGGAAGTGGGCATCTACGTCGACATCGTCTCCGGCGAGCCCCTGTTCGCTTCGTCGGACAAATACGAGTCCGGCTGCGGCTGGCCCAGCTTCACCCGCCCCATCGAGCATGCCAACGTTGAGGAACTGCGCGACGCCAGCCTAGGCATGGTGCGCACCGAGGTGCGCTCCAAGCACGGTGACAGCCACCTGGGCCATGTGTTTCCCGACGGCCCCAAGGCGCAGGGCGGGCTGCGCTATTGCATCAACTCGGCCTCGCTGCGCTTCGTTCCGCGGGAACGCATGGCGCAAGAGGGCTACGAAGCGTATCTGGACCAAGTCAAGGAGATCTCATGAGTCAAGAACGGGCGGTGCTCGCCGGCGGTTGCTTCTGGGGCATGCAGCAGCTTTTCAGGCGCTACGACGGCGTGCTTTCCACCCGCGTGGGCTACTCGGGCGGCGATGTGCCCAATGCCACGTACCGCAACCACGGGACGCACGCCGAGGCCATCGAAATCATCTTCGACCCCGAGCGCATCAGCTTCCGCCAACTGCTCGAGTTCTTCTTCCAGCTGCACGACCCGAGCACGAAGAACCGCCAGGGCAATGACGTGGGCCTGAGCTACCGCTCGGCCATCTTCTACACGAGCGACGAGCAGCGCCGCGTGGCGCTCGACACCATCGCCGACGTCGACGCCTCGGGCCTGTGGCCCGGCAAGGTGGTGACCGAGGTGGCCGCCGCGGGTGACTTCTGGCAGGCCGAGCCTGAGCACCAGGACTACCTGGAGCACCGGCCCGACGGCTACACCTGCCACTTCATCCGCCCGGGCTGGGTGCTGCCGAAGCGGGCCAAGGTCGCGGGCTGAAGGCAGCAGGGCAGCGGGGCAGGGGCCTCATGCCCTCATGCCCTCTGCTTAGCTTCAAACCGTCGCCAGGGTCATCGGCGACGGCAGCTTCTGTTCCAGCAAGTCTTCCACCCCGCGAAGCGCCTGCGCCACCGCCGCGTCGCCCATCACCGTGCGCTGCAGCGAGAAGAAGTGCAGGTCGCGAATGCCGATGGTCGCGAACACCGCTTCCAGGTACGGGGTAAGAAAGTCGGGCTGCCGGGCGCCTTCGCCTGTGTAGCCGCCGCCCGAGGCCACCGCCACATACACCGGCCGGTCGGCCAGCAGCCCCACCTTGCCTTCGGCCGAGAAGCCGAAGCTGCGGTGCGCGCGCAGCACATGGTCGATCCAGGCCTTCAACACCGAGGGCACGGTGTAGTTGTGCATCGGCGTGCCGATAACCACCGCGTCGGCCGCCTCCAGCTCGCAAATGAGCCGCTCCGACTGCGCCAGCGAGCCCGGTCGTTCATACGCATCGGGCTGCTGCGGCCACGAGCCGGCCAGCGTGTGGCCGTAGGTTTCGTCGATGTGCGGCAGGCCGATGGTGCCGAAGTCGCGCCGCACGACGATGGCACCGGGTGTGCGCTCGCGCAGTCGCTCGACGATGCGCTCCGAGAAATTGACGCTGAACGAGGCCTTTCCGCGCGGGCTGGCCGTGATGTGAAGGATGTTGCTCATCGCGCCGCGCTCCCCAGCAGCTTGCTGAAGCGCATCGAGCCGGTCAGCAGCCCCTGGCGGAAATAGAAGCGCTGGGCCAGCGCGTTGGTCAGCCCGGTGTCGAGCACCAGCTTCGCGCAGCCCGCTTCCTCGGCGATGCGCGTGGTCTCGTCGAGCAGCCGTGCGCCCCATTGGCCGCCGCGCTTGCCCTCGAGGGTGACGAGGTCGTCGACGTACAGGAAGCGCCCGTACACCAGGTTTTCTTGCAGCCGGTAGCCGGCGAGCGCGATCGCTTCCTCGCCTTGCCACACGGCCAGCACGCGGTAGCTGTGCTCGCGCATGCGCTGCATGCGCTTGGCCATGTCCTGCGCGTCGCGCAGGTGCGGGCGCAGCTGGTGCATCACGGGCCAGCAGGCATCCAGGTCGGCGGCGCTGTCTGCGTGGCGAATGGCGAAGCCCTCAGGCATCGCGAGGGTCGGGGTCATGTCGGTGTCCTTCATCGGTTCTGGGTGCATGAAGGAATTCTGTGGATTGCGGCCCTCGGGCGGTAGACCCAAGAATTGCGTTGCGCACTGGACCATGCGGGTCGATGCGAAGCGCAGCGCAATGCAGTCGCCTCAGGCGTGCCGCGCGATCAATCGCGTCAGCCGCTCGCAGGTGGCGCGGGCGTGGTCTTCGTGCAGGTTGGTCACGCCCAGCACCAGGCCCGCGTGCGCGGCATCGGGCCGCGCGTACCAAGGCGAAAGCGGTGACGGCGACATGTCGAGTGCCCGCGCCGCCTGGACCAGCGCCACGTCGTCGTGCAGCCCCGGCGGCAGCCGCAGCAGCACCGACAGGCCCGATGCCACGTACGTGGCCGACACCGCGTCCAGCGCGACCACCAGCGCGTTGCGTCGCGCCAGGTACAGCCGCTTCATGCGCCGCAGATGGCGCAGGTAGTGGCCCTCGCGCATGAACGCCGACAGCGCCAACTGCGTGAGCGGCGACGCCGCGGGCGACAGCACCGCCGCCGCCCGCGTGAAGCGCGCCACCTCGCCCGGCGGCACCACCAGGAAGCCCAGCCGCAACGTGGGGCTCAACGTCTTGCTGAAGGTACCGATGTGCAGCACGCGCGCTTCGGGGTGGCGCGCGCCCAGTGCCGGCACGGCGCGGCCTTGCAGCTGCAGCTCGCTGAGGTAGTCGTCTTCGACGACCCAGCCCTGCGAGCGCGCGGCCCAGTCGAGCAGCGCCGCGCGCCGCCGCGGCGACAGCGCCACGCCCAGCGGCGCCTGTTGCCCGGGCGTGACCAGCGCCAGCGCGGCGTGCGGTGCGCGCCCGATACCGCACGCCACGTCGAGACCTTCGCGGTCGACCGGCACCGGCACCGCATCGACCCCCAGCAGGCCCAGCGCGCTGCGCGAGCGCGGGTAGCCCGGGTCTTCCACCCAGGCCGCGCTGCCCGCCGCGCCCAGCGCGTGCACCACCAGCGCCAAGGCGCTGGCATAGCCCGAAGTCACGAACACCTGCGCCGGCTGGCAGGCGAGCCCACGCGCAATGGCCAAATGCGCGGCGATTTCCGCGCGCAGCTCGGGCAGGCCGCGTGGGTCGGGGTACACCAGCGGCGCGCCGGCCGCGGCGCGCACCGCGCGCGCCATGGTGCGCGACCACACCTGCGCCGGAAACGCGTCCTGCGCGGGCACGCCCATCTGGAACACCGACACGGCCGTAACAAAGCTGGCGAAGTCGTCGGCCACGGCGGACTCCGAGGAGGGCTGCGGCGGCGCGGCGGGCGGGCGTTGCACGACGCGCGTGCCGGCCGCGCCCAGCGCCACCACCAGCCCCTCGTCGATCAGCCTTTCATAGGCCTGGCGCACCGTGCCGCGCGCCACCCCCAGCTGCGCCGCAAAGTCGCGCCACGACGGCAGGCGCGCACCCGGCGCCAGACGCCCGTCGCGCATGGCCGCGCGCAGGCCCGCGCTGATCTGCGCGGCAATCGGCTCGCGCGCATCGCGCTGTAGCGGGATTTGCAGGTTCGGCATGCGGGAGATGGTATCGGCGCGCCGGGCGACGGTATGGACTACAGCGCGCCGCGCCGGTCGCCGACCTCGTGCCACCAGCAAGTGGCCAAGTATGAACCGCACCGTCGCACACAACAGCCGCACACAACAAGCAAAGCCGACCGGCGACAAGCGACCAGGTCCCCCATCCATTCCTGTTTATTTCCGTTTCATTCCACCTGCAAGGAACCACCATGACCTCCATCAAGACCCCCGCCGACCGCGACGACCTCCACCTCGACCCCCTCACCGGTGAGCCGGGCATGCATCCCGTGGGCACCGGCGCGGGTGCGGCAGGCGGCGCAGTGGCCGGTGCGGCCGTCGGCGCCATCGGCGGCCCGGCCGGCGCCGTGGCTGGCATGCTCGTGGGCGCCGTCGTCGGCGGCATGGGCGGCAAGGCCGTGGCCGAGCGCATCAACCCCACCGCCGAACACAGCCACTGGCAAAACGAGTTCACCCGCGAGCCCTATTACGAGCCGGGCCTGAGCTACGACCACTACGCGCCAGCCTACGAACTCGGGTGGAGCCGCCGCGCCACCGTGGACGACGAATTCGCGGCCGTCGAACCCTCGCTGGCGCAGGAATGGGAGGCGCGCCGCGGCGCCTCGTCGCTCACGTGGGAGCAGGCCCGCCCTGCGTCGCATGCTGCATGGGAGCGTGCCGACCGGCTGTACATGCGTGAGGAAGACATGTCGTTCCCCGCAACATCGGCCGACGCGTTGGGGGCAGCAGAAGGCGAGGGCGATGCCCTGTCGAACGACGACGTGGTCGACGTGCTGAACGACGTGCTCGAGAACACCCGCGACGGCGAAGCCGGCTTTCGCACCTGCGCGGAAGAAGTGGAGACCGCGAACCTGAAAGCGCTGTTCGCCACGCGAGCCGCGCAATGCCGCGAAGCTGCAGCGCAGCTCTCGCAGATCGTCGTCACCTATGGTGGCAAGCCCGCTGAAGGTGGCACGGCCTCCGGCGCGCTTCACCGCGGCTGGGTGCAGCTCAAGGCCGCCGTGGGCGCCAACAGCGAGCTGTCGATCCTGGAGGAATGCGAGCGCGGCGAAGACACAGCCGTCGCGCGCTATCGCAAGGCGCTCAAGCAGCGCCTGCCACTGGGCGTGCGCCAGGTGTTGCAGTCGCAGGCACAAGCCGCGCAGCGCAACCATGACCAGATCCGCGACCTGCGAAACGCGGCGCGCATGGCGGCTCGCACCTGATTGCAACGTGGGTGCGAGGTGAGCGCGGATGAAGCTTTGCATCCCTGGACGCAGGCGTTGGAAGGGGCGCGCTTCGGGGCGAAACGCCGCGTGCGTCCGCGCCTTCTCGGTGTCTCCTTTTTGCCTCCCTCCGCTTGTGCCTGCCGCCTAGGCGGCGCATGGGCGCCGTCCTACTCGCGGGGGAACCCGGTGTTCATACATTGCATTCACTGGAGCCGCAAAGGGTGGTTCCGCAGATCAATCAACTCCATGAGGGACTTCCCATGAAAAAGCATCTTCTCGTTCTCGCCATCGCTTCCAGCTGCTTCGCCATGACCGCCGCCAACGCGGCCGACGGCATGACCAAGGACCAGTACAAGGTCGCCAAGGAAAAAATCTCTGCCGACTACAAGGTCGCCAAGGCCAAGTGCGACACGCTGAAGGACAACGCCAAGGACGTGTGCGACAAGGAAGCCAAGGGCACCGAAAACGTCGCCAAGGCCCAGCTGGAGCAAGACTACAAGCCCACCGCCGGCCACGCCAAGAAGGTCGCCGAAGAAACCGCCACCATGAACTACAACGTGGCCAAGGAAAAGTGCGACGACCAATCGGGCGACGCCAAGAGCGCTTGCGTGAATCAGGCCAAGGCCGACCACGACAAGGCCAAGGCCGACATCAAGGCCATGAAGGGCTGAGCCGCTTCATGAGCAAAGAGGGCGCCCGCGGGCGCCCTTTTTTTATGCCTTGCTTTCGCCTCGCCTTTGCTCTTTCAGGAAGAGGCGTGCAGACAGAGGCGTTCACGCAGAGGCGTTCAAGCAGGGGCGTCCAGCCGATGGGCCAGGAAGAAGCGCAGCATTTCCTTGCTCGCGTCGACGCCGTCGGGCAGCGTGTAGCTGCCTTGTGCGCTGCCGCCCGACCAGGCATGGCCCGCGGCATGCACCCGCCAGTGCTCTGCGTCGCCGCGAGCCGCTGACGCTGCATACCGTGTGCGCGTGAAGCGGCGGCCTGAAGTCGATTGCCCATCGCTTGTCTCGCAGGGCGCAGAGCCCGCGACGATGGCCAGCCCGTTGTTCGCATGCACGGTCGTGTCGGCATCGCCGTGGAACACGATGGTCGGCGGCACGACAGCGGAGGTGGCGGTGGCCGCACGCGAAACGGGCGCGCCGGTCCGCATCGCATTCAGCGCAGACATCATGTCGTGCGCCGCGCCGTGCGGCAGTCCCGAATGCACGCCGACCGCCGCATACACGTCCGGATAGCAATGGCCCAGCACATCGGCCATCGCGCCGCCTGCCGACAGGCCCGCCACGTAGACACGCGATGCGTCCGCATGCTGCTGCGCGACGATGTGCTGCGTGAGCGCGGCCAGCAACGCCGGCTCGCCGCGCCCGCGCTGCTGGTGCGGTGTCTTGAACCAGTTCCAGCATTTCTGGCCATGCGCGCGCAGCGGCTGCTCGGGGTAGAGCACGATGGCGCCGCACGCGCGCGCGTGTTCGTTCATGCGCGTGCCGGCCGCGAAGTCGGCCGCGTCCTGCGTGCAGCCGTGCAGCATCACGACCAGCGGCCTGGGTGACGCGGGCTGCGACGTATTGCTCGCAGGAACGAAGAGCATGTAGTCGATGTCGCGGCCCTGGTGCGTGAAGCTCGCGCGGGTCCAGCTGTCGGTGGCGGCGTCGGGCTCGCGCGGCGGGGGCGACTGCTGCGCGTCGTCTGCCTTGCGATCGGTTTCGATCACGCGTGCCTCGATGTCGATCACATCGGCGTCGGCATCAGTGTTGGCGCTGGGCGATGCAGGGGCCGATGCATTCGGCGATGCGGCATGCGCCCCGGCACTGCCGCGCAGCGCGCGCTGTATCGCATCGGTGGCATCGGTCAGGCGGCCGGTGCGCGTGAGGTGGGCCGCCTCTTTCATCAGCCCCGCGAAAAGTGGATTCATGGGAAGGGCCCTGGTGGTGGATTTGATTGATTGGGTCGGTTCAGCGGATGCGCCCGGCCAGCGCGGTCTTCACGTCCGGCGAGGCGTGCAGCACGCCGAGCACGGTGAGCGAATCGATGGTGGCGGTGGCCAGCGCGGCGCTCACGTCCGGCGCAATCACGGCCAGGCCGAGCACGCGGATCTGCAGCGTCTCGCCCGCGGCGCGCACGGCCTCGAGATCCGCGGCCGAGAAGGTCTGCAGCCCCAGCACCAGCATCTTGCGAGACACGGCCTGGCGCAGCACGTCGGCATGGGAGGCGAGGTGCGTGCGGATGGCCGTGCGAATGAAGTCGGTGCGGTTCGAGTAGAAGCCCTCGGCCACCAGCAGGTCGACATGGCCCAGGTCGACGAAGCCCATGTTGATGGTGATTTTCTCGGACTCGGGTGTCTTGACGAGGGCGGGCGCTGGATGGTTCTTGGCAGGCATGCGCCATCCTATCACCATCTGTATGGATGGTAATGGGATGGCATAGAGATGGTTTTGTAAGACTTTGCGGCGCGGGTTTCGCTGACCCGCTGCTTACTGGCTGGTGAACACCAATACCGAGCGCCCGGTGACCAGGTACTCGTCCCTGGTCACCGCCTCGTCTTCCGTGCCCAGCGCCGCATCGGCCGTGTCCACCTTCAACGTCCATGCGCCGGCGGGCGGCGGGGGGAGCGTGAAGGGCACCGCGTCGTGCCAGGCGTTGAACACCAGCAGCACGCTCGCGTCGTGCGCCGCCACCGGAATGGCCGAGGCCGGCGCGCGGCCGTCGAGCAGCAGCGCGAAGGAGCGCGTTTGCGGGTCTTCCCACTGCGGCGCCTGCATTTCTTCACCCGCGGGCGTGTACCAGGTCGAGTCCTTGGCGCCGATGTCTTCGAAGAAGGCGCCGGCGAGGAAGCGGTTGCGCCGCAGCACCGGCAGGTCGCGGCGTAAGGCCAGCAGCCGCGCAGAGAACGCGGCCAGCGCGCGTCCGGCGTCGTTGCCCGCGGTGCCCCAGTCGACCCACGAGATCTCGTTGTCCTGGCAGTACGCGTTGTTGTTGCCCTGCTGCGTGCGGCCGAACTCGTCGCCGGCCAGCAGCATGGGCGTGCCCTGCGAGAGCAGCAGCGTGGCCAGCAGGTTGCGCTGCTGGCGCGCGCGCAGGGCGAGCACCGCTTCGTCGTCGCTGGGCCCTTCGACACCGCAGTTCCACGAGCGGTTGTCGGAGTGGCCGTCGCGGTTGTCCTCGCCGTTGGCCTCGTTGTGCTTGTCGTTGTAGCTCACCGTGTCGGCCAGCGTGAAGCCGTCGTGCGCGCTGATGAAGTTGACGCTGGCCCATGGCCTGCGCCCACGCTGGTTGAAGCGCTCGCCGCTCGCGGTGAGGCACTGGGCCAGCTTGCCCGCCATGCCTTCCGCGCCCTTCCAGTAGGCGCGCACGGTGTCGCGGAACTGGTCGTTCCACTCGGCCCAGCCCGGCGGAAAACCGCCGACCTGGTAGCCGCCGGGGCCGATGTCCCAGGGCTCGGCAACCAGCTTCACGCTGGAGAGCACCGGGTCTTGCCGGCAGCTCTTGAGAAAGCCGCCGCCTTCGTCGAAGCCGTGCGGCTCGCGCGCCAGGATGGTCGCCAGGTCGAAGCGGAAACCGTCGACGCGCATCTCCGTCACCCAGTAGCGCAAGCTGTCCATCACCATCTGCAGCACGCGCGGGTGGCTCAGGTTGACTGTGTTGCCGGTGCCCGTGTCGTTGATGTAGTAGCGCGGCCCCGGCCCGTCGCCGTCGGGCATCAGGCGGTAGTAGCTGGCGTTGTCGATGCCCTTGAAGGAAATGGTCGGCCCGAGCTCGTTGCCCTCGGGCGTGTGGTTGTAGACCACGTCCAGGATCACCTCGAGCCCGTGCGCATGGAAGCGGTCGACCATGTGCTTGAACTCGTCGATGTGCGGGCCGTCCATGTAGCGCGGGTCGAGCGCGAAGAAGCCGATGGTGTCGTAGCCCCAGAAGTTGGTGAGTTCCTTTTCGAGCAGCGACGACTGGTTGAGGAACATCTGCACCGGCAGCAGTTCCACGCTGGTCACGCCCAGCGCGCGGATGGGCGCGAGCACCTCGTCGCGCGCCATGCCGGCGAAGGTGCCGCGGAACTGCTCGGGCACCTGCGGGTGCTTCATGGTGAAGCCGCGCACATGGGTTTCGTAGAACACGGTTTCCTTCCATGGCACGCGCAGCGCGTCGGTCTGCGTCCACTCGAAGCGGGAGTCGACCACCACGCACTTGGGCATGAAGGGGGCGCTGTCGCGCTCGTCGAAGCTCAGGTCGCCGTCGGCGTGGCCCACGGTGTAGCCGAACACCTCGGGCCCCCACTTGAGCTCGCCCATGTAGGCCTTGGCGTAGGGGTCGAGCAGCAGCTTGTGGTGGTTGAAGCGGTGGCCCTTCTCAGGCTCGTAGGGGCCGTGCACGCGCAGGCCGTAGCGCGCGCCGGGCTGCAGGCCCGGCACGAAGCCGTGCCAGATCTCGTCGGTGTACTCGGGCAGCGTGACGCAGCCGATCTGCGTGGTGCCGGCCTCGTCGAAGATGCAGACCTGCACCTGCGTGGCATGGGCCGAGAACACGGCGAAGTTGACGCCGTCGCCGGTGAAGGTGGACCCGAGCGGGTGCGAAGTGCCTTCCAGCACGGTCAGGGGCTGTGCAGCGGAGGGGGTGTCGGCCATGGTGTGTGGGGAGGCGTGGTGGTGCGGGTTGCAGAAGGAAGCTGCAAAGTTTCCACGCCGGTGCCCGCGGCACCGGTAGTCAATGGCGCAGCCGCGCGTAGGCGGCGGACCCATCCGGCGCGCAGGTCGGGCAAAGGCGCTCGAATGAACGCGTTTTGAAAGGCCGCCGGGTTACCCTTTGAACGAAGCGGCACGGTGCCGGATTTCATTCTCAGGGGGTACGCGTTTGTTCACGACAGTGATCTTGTGGCTGATCGCCATCGGTTGGCTGGTGGCCAACGGCATGTGGGCCCAGAAGCCTTCGTCGGCGTATGCGCGGCGGCGTTCGGTGTGGGCTTGGGCGCTGGCGGGCGGCTGCGTCGGCGCGCTCGCGGGATGGGCCCTGGCGGCCTCTCCCTTTGCCGGCTCCCTGCTGGGGAGCGTGGTGGCCGGGCTGGTGGCAGGCCGGCTCACCAGGGCGCGGTCGAACGCGCCCTGAAGCTTTTTGCTTGTCTGTTCTTACTTGTCGTGGTGCAGGTACGAGGCCTGCTTCGGCAGCAGCAGGCTCACCAGGAAGGCCACGGCCATCATGCCGGTCACGTACCAGTAGAAGTACGACTCGTGGCCGATCGACTTCAGCCCCAGCGCCACGTACTCCGCGCTGCCCCCGAAGATCGCGTTGCCCACCGCGTACGACAGGCCCACGCCCAGCGCGCGGACTTCGGGCGGGAACATCTCGGCTTTCACGATGCCGCTGATCGAGGTGTAGAAGCTCACCACCGCCAGCGCCACGGTGATCAGCACGCCGGCCATCAGCGGGCTGGCCACGTTCTGCAGGCTGCTGAGCACGGGCACCGTCATCAGCGCGCCCAGCGCGCCGAACAGCAGCATGTTGGTGCGGCGGCCGATGCGGTCAGACAGGGCGCCGAACACCGGCTGCATGCACATGTAGATGAACAGGCAGGCCGTCATCACGTTGCTGGCCGTCTTGATCGACATGCCGGCCGAGTTCACCAGGTACTTCTGCATGTACGTGGTGAAGGTGTAGAAGATCAGCGAGCCGCCGGCCGTGTAGCCCAGCACCACCAGGAAGGCGCGCTTGTGGTGCGTGAACAGTTCGCGCATGGTGCCCGCGCCCTTGGCGGCGCGGGTCTTGTTGCTGGCGGTTTCGGTGAGCGTGCGGCGCAGCATCAGCGCCACCACGGCCGCCACGGCGCCCAGCACGAAGGGAATGCGCCAGCCCCAGCTCTTGAGCTCGGTGTCGTCCAGCAGCTGCTGCAGCACCACCACGACCACTACCGCCAGCAGCTGGCCGCCGATGAGCGTGACGTACTGGAACGACGAGAAGAAGCCGCGCTGGCCGCGCATGGCCACTTCGCTCATGTAGGTGGCGGTGGTGCCGTATTCGCCGCCGACCGACAGGCCCTGCAGCAGGCGCGCGGCCAGCAGCAGCGCGGGCGCGGCGGCGCCGATCTGCGCGTAGGTGGGCAGGCAGGCAATGATCAGCGAGCCCACGCACATCATCGTGACCGAGACCACCATCGAGGTCTTGCGGCCCTTGCGGTCGGCCAGCCGGCCGAACAGCCAGCCGCCCACCGGGCGCATCAGGAAGCCGGCCGCAAACACGCCGGCCGTGTTCAGCAGCTGCACGGTCGGGTCCGACTTGGGGAAGAATGCCGGCGCGAAATAGATCGCGCAGAAGGCGTACACGTAGAAGTCGAACCATTCGACCAGATTGCCCGACGATGCGGCAAAGATGGCGAAGATGCGCTTGCGTTTTTCTTCGAAGGTGTAGGGCGCGTTGGCGTCGGAGGTGTCCGCGCCGGCGCTGCCGGTGTTGGCGATGGTGGTCATGGGAGCAGTCCTTGTCGTCTCTGGCGGCGTCTGCCGCGCGGCCTCGGTGGCCGCGGGGAGCCGTACCGGCGAGTCTCTTCGGCGGCGGGGCGCTTGTCGTCCGTAGCCGGCCGGCGGGGGGCTACGTATCGGTACGCAAGGGTAAATACCTAGAAGACCCGGCAGCCGCCTCGCCCACGGGGGTGTTCACCAGGAGACCAGCGGCGACCGGTGCAGCCAGGCATCGCTGCTCACCTGGTCCAGCACAAAGCTCGCGGCGTCCGCCCTCGCGATGGTTCCCCCGTGGAAGCCCGAGAGGTCCGTGAAGGCGCGGACCACCGGCCCGGAGGCCTTGTCGTTGAGCACCGAAGGCCGCACCAGCACCCAGTCCAGCCCGCTCTGCCTGACCAGCGCTTCCTGCCGGTTCTTGTCGGCGTAGACCTTCTTCAACAGCGCCGGAAAAATCACGCGATCGAAGAAGAACCCGCCGTGCCCGACGCTGTCGCCTGCCCCCATGCCGGTGATGCACACCAGCCGCCTGACGCCTTCAGCCCGCATGGCACCGACGAGTGCGCGCGTCGACTCGGAGAGCGCCGTCACCTCCCGCAACGGGCTGGCCGGCGTGCCCAGCGCGCTGACCACGGCGTCCCTGCCCCGCAGGGCGTTGCGCAACGCACGCTCGTCGCGAGCGTCCCCGACGGTGACCGTCGCGCCCTCCAGGCCCGTCGCCTTCTCCAGCTTCTCGGGTGAGCGCACCAATACGTGAACGTCGTGTCCGCGCGCCAGCGCCTGCGCGACGATGAGCCGGCCCGTGCCGCCGGTGGCGCCGAGCACCAGCACGCTCCGGCGAGCCGGCCCGGTACCGGCAGGGGTTGCGGTCGAATAGATCATGAGGCGGTCCTTTCCTTGAGGTGGCTCGGGGCTCGGGCGCTCGCCCTTCAGGCCGAGGCGAAGGCCTCGGAAGCGAACTCGCGGTACGAGCGCAGGGGCCGCCCCAGCAGCGTCGCCAGCCGCTCCACATCGCCGGCCTGCGGGACCATTCCGTCCGACAGGAAGCGCTCGCTCATGAGGCGCATGTCGTACGCCATCCAGCCCAGCATGAAGTTCAGCAGGTTCTTCTCGAAGCCCGCGGTGTCGTCGCCGCCATAGGCCACGGCGCGACCCGTCACGGCGGACCAGATGCCGGCGACGTCGGCACCCGTCAGCGTGTCGGGGCCCACCAGGTTGATGCGCTTGAGCGGCAACGGCTTCGAGGTGCCGCGCTCCAGCAGCTCGACGGCGGCGATCTCCGCGATGTCGCGCGTGTCGATCATCGCGAGGCCCTTGGCGCCGATGGGCATCGGGTACACGCCGTGCCCGAGCACCACGTCCTTGATGGTCAGGTCGTTCTGCATGAAGTAGGCCGGCCGCAGGATGGTGGCGCCGAAGCCCATCTGCTCGAGCATTCGCTCGACGCCGAACTTGCCCGCGAAGTGGGGCACGTTGAGGTACTTGTCGCTGTGGATCACCGACAGGTACACGACACGCTCTATTCCCGCTTCTCGCGCCAGGTTCAGCGTGACCAGGGCCTGGGTGAATTCGTCGGGCACCACGCCGTTGAGCAGGAACAGGGTGGTCACGCCGGCTAGGGCACGGCGCAGCGCCTGCACGTCCAGCAGGTCGCCCTGCACGACCTCGACCCCCGCGGGGAAGCTGGCCTTGGATGGATCGCGCACCAGTGCGCGCACTGCCGCACCGCGTTCGACGAGTTGCTGGACGACCTGGCGGCCGATGTTGCCGCTGGCGCCGGTGATAAGGATGGTCATGGAATTGCTCCGGTTCGTTGAAGGAGCCTCGATCTTCAAAGTTCCAGGGGCGGACCGATAGCCTCTATATTTAGACACCTCGTCTCACTGTTGGAACACATGGACTTCCTCGCCCTCACCGACTTCAACCTCGTGGCGCGCCATGGCGGCTTCGGGCGCGCTGCCCGGGAATCCGGGCGGCCGAAGGCCACGCTGTCGCGGCGGGTCGCCGACCTGGAACGCGGGCTCGACCTGCGTCTGTTCGAGCGGGGTGCGCGCACGCTGAAGCTCACCGAGGAAGGGCGCGCGCTCTACGAGAGAACCTCCGTGCTGCTGATCGAAATTGACGAGACCGCGGCGGCCATCGCGGCCGGCGGCGGTGCGCCGCGCGGCAGGCTGAGGGTGAGCGCGCCGCTGCTTTTTTCGCAAGCCGCGATGGGCAAGCTCGCCGCGGGCTTCGCCGCGAGGTACGGCGACGTGCGGCTCGAGGTCACCACGGAGGACCGGGCGGTCGACATGGTCGAGGAGGGCTACGACCTGGTGATTCGCGTGAACCCCGACCCCGACGCGCGGCTGGTCGGGCGGGTCTTCTTGAGGGACCGGCTCGTCGTGGTCGCAGCGCCGGAACTGACGCGGCCCAAGGGCACCGTGCCGGTCCCGGCGGTGGTGCGCGGCGGCGGCACGGGCGACCAGAACTTGTCATGGGAGATGACCGGTGCGTCAGGCACGAAGCGCATCGCCGTGGAGCCTGTGCTGCACCTGTCGTCGTTGTTCATGGTGCGCGACGCGGTCAGGGCGGGCGTCGGCGTCGCGCGCCTGCCGTTGTCGCTGGTCACGCACGACCTGGCCGCGGGAAAGCTGGTGCATTGGGGCGATGTGGAGGGGCCCGAGATCGCGCTGTGGGCGCTGTACCCGTCGCGCCGGTTGCTGAGCACGCGGGTCTCCGTGTTCCTGGATTTCCTTAAAGAGTGCTTTCCCACCGGGGCGCCTGACGAGCTGGCGGCGTTCATCGATTGAAATTCGCGGACGCAATGCTCCGAGCGTTCACTTGCCGGATGTCGTCCCCGCCCGACCCCGCCTACATGCCGGCACACGCATGGCTCACCACAGGAGAAGCTCCAGCAGCGCCAGCCAGCGGCTCAGGTTGCAGCTCGACACGGAAAACGCAGGAATACGGCGGCCACCGGTTGGACCGCTGGCTGGTGCATTCCAGCGCCGCCTTCTCGCCGGACGCCGCTTGCGTGCCTGCGCTGCAGGCGTAGCCATTCGCCGCCAACGTCCGGGCGAGCCTGTCGGTCGGTTGTCCCTTGGCCGAGGCCAGGATGGCGTCGAGCCGTTGGCCTTCTTTCACCTCGACGGAGGCGCATCCGCTTGTCACTAGCAGCACCGTGGAAAAGACCAGCACGGGCCAAGCTGCCGGGAAACGCCGTGAAGAATTTGCTGCTGGCATAGGTTCAGGTTTGCGATTGGTGAGAGGTTCCGGCCGCTAGCCGGCTTGGCGAACCCGCTGCAGCGCACGCTCCCCGGCCCGAGCGGCCTGCGGATGCCGATGCGCCGCGCACAGCTGCGCAACCGGCAACAGCGCAGGCGACGGACGCTTCGCGATCTCGTTCGCCACGGCCTCGCCGAGAAAGAAGTCTTCGTCCTGCACGAGCCGCTGCAGCAAATCGATGTCCGCGAGGTCCAGCGATGGAACCAGGCAAACCACCACATCGCTCAGTTCGTCGGAGGCGAGCAGGCCGCGAACGAATGCGCCCAGCGCGCCCTGGTCTTGCGCGACCGGCGATTGCGCGGGATGCAGGTCGGTCACGTCGACATCGCTTTCACGCGCCTCGTGAACGGCGGCCAGAAAGGCCACGCCGGAGTCGAACACGACGCGCGTGTCGGCGTCGTGCGCGAGGAAGAGCACGCTTCCGGCGAGGGGCGAGCGGGTCACCAGAACGTGGTGGTCGCTCGTGTCGGCATCGTCCAGCACGTAGCCGCCCAACTGCGCAACGACGGGGTGGTAGGCGAAGCGCTCGCTTTGCTCGCGCACCGCAGGTTCGGGGAGAAGGGCCGAGCCCTCACCGTCGAACAGTGCGAGCGCATCGAAGTAGGCCTGCAGCACCGCCGCCGCAGACCCGTCCGGGTGCTGCTGCCCGTCGTCACCCTCGGGCAACTTGTCGAAGAAAGAACTCGCCATGGTCCAACGCCTCCCGATGTCACGACAACCGACCGACAAACTGACAAACAGAACAAGGCCCTACAGCCCATGCTCCCGCAGGAACCTGTCGAGCTGGTGGCTGTTCGACAGCCCCAGCTTCGCGAACACATGCGCCCGGTGGGTTTCCACCGTGCGCTGCTCCAGCGGCGCGAGCTCCAGGGCAATCTGCTTGTTCGGCTTGCCCTCGGCCACCAGCCGCGCGACCTGCATCTCGCGCGGGGTGAGCTTGTTCCACAGGGCCTGCGCCGCCTGGCGGGCCTGCTGCCGCACGGCGATGTCGCCGGCCTGCTGCAGCGCCTTGGCGATGCTCTCGAGCAGGCGCTCGTCGTTGCACGGTTTCTCCAGCCAGCCGAAGGCGCCGTTCTGCACGGCCTCCACGGCCATGGGAATGTCGCCGTGGCCGGACAGGAAGATGACCACCAGCGGGCTGTGCTGCGCGCGCAGCGCGTCGAACACCTGCAGGCCGCTCACGCCCTCCATGCGCAGGTCGAGGATGACGCAGCCCGCGCGCTGCAGGTCGGCGCCCGCCAGAAAGGCCTCGCCCGACGCAAAGGTCTGCACCGCGTAGCCGCGCGACAGCAGCAGCAGGCCGAGCGAACGGCGCACGGCCTCGTCGTCGTCCACCACGCAGAGGTTGTTGGCCAGGGGGTTGATGGCGTTGGCTGCGTTCATGGCGGTGAGATCTCCAGCGCAAGGGTGAAAACGGTGCCGCCGCCGGGCCGGTCGGCAAAAGACAGCCGGCCCCGGTGGGCCTCCACGATGGTGCGGCAGATGTTCAGGCCCAGCCCCAGCCCGCCGGCCTTGGTGGTGAAGAAGGGCGCGAACACCTGCTCGGCCAGCGCGGCGTCGATGCCGGGGCCGTGGTCGGCCACGCGAATGTGCACGCGGGCGTCGAGCAGCTCGGCCTCTATCTCCACCACGCGCTGTTCCACCGGCGTGGCTTGCATGGCCTGCAGGCTGTTGGACACCAGGTTGAGCAGCACCTGCTCCAGCAGCACGCGGTCGCCGCGCACCGGCGGCAGGGCGGCGGGCATGCGCACCTCGGCGCGCGCCTGGCGCTGGCGCATCTCGCCCTGCAGCAGCGCCAGCGCGTTGGCCACCAGCGCGTTCACGGCGCAGTCTTCGGTGCCCACGGTGCGCTGGCGCACGAAGCCGCGAATGCGCCGCACGATCTCGGCGCTGCGCTGGGCCTGCGCCATGGTCTCGTCGAGGCTGCTCACCAGCAGCGGCTGGTTGCCCTGTTCCGCGAAGGCCTTGGCCGCGCTGGCGAAGTTGCTCAGCGCCATCAGCGGCTGGTTGAGTTCGTGGGCCAGGGTGGAGGCCATTTCTCCCAGGCTGGCCAGGCGCTGCGCGTGCTGCAGCTGCTCGTCGTTCTGGCGCTGGCGCAGCTCGGCGCGCTTTTGCTCGGTGATGTCGACCACCGAGCTCATCCAGCCGCTGTGCGCGCCGTCGGCGTCGATCAGCGGCGCCGTGTAGACCATGGTGATCACCTCGCGCCCGTCGCGGTGCCGCAGGCGCGACTCGAAGCCCGAGCGCGCGGGCTGGCCGCTCATCATGGCGTCATAGTGGTGCCAGTGCTGCGTCACGTCGTCGGGGTGCCAGTAGGGGTAGGGCGGCAGCTTGCCGAGCAGCTCGTCGGCGCCGTAGCCGGTCATGTCGCAGAAGGCCGGGTTGACGTAGGTGATGCGGCCCTCGCGGTCGCGCGCGCGCATGCCGACCAGCAGTGAGTCTTCCATCGCCTTGCGAAAGGCGTGCGCCTCGTCCAGCGCATGGGTACGCTCGCGCACGCGCAGCTCCAGGTCGCGCCGCGCGTCGCGCTGCTCGGCAAAGCGACGCTCGCGCAGCCGCCAATACAGGCCGCCCAGCAGCAGCACGCCGGCGCACAGCAGGCCCAGCATCCAGGCGCGCTCGCGGGCGCGGCTCACCTCGGCGTGGTCGGCCATGACGGTCAGCGTCCAGCCCAGGTCGGGCAGCGGCTCGTCGACGGCCAGGAAGCGGCGCGGCTTGCCCGCGATGTCGGTGCGCACCAGGTAGCCGGGCTGGTCGTCGCTGCGCTCCACCTTCCAGGGCAACGCCGCGAAGCGGGTGCGCGCGCCGTACTGCTGGTCGCGCCGCACGCGGTCGAGCTCGGCCGGGGCGATGTCGCGCGTGGTCTGGTAGAGCCACGAAGGCACCGAGCTCAGGAACACCACGCCGCGCGCGTCGGTCAGCAGGATGGGGTCGCGCACGAAGGTCCAGGCCTCCTGCAGCTGGCGCAGGCTGACCTTGACGGTGACCACGCCCAGCACCGCGCCAGCCGCGCCGCCGCCGGTGCCACCCCCTGTGCCACCCTCCGCGCGCACCGGCGCCGAGATGAACAGCCCCGGCTCCCCCGTGGTCTGCCCCACGCCGTAGAACATGCCGCCGCGGCCTGCGCGCGCGTCGATGAAGTAGGGCCGGTTGGCATACGACTCGCCCACGAAGCTCTGCGGCGTGGCCCAGTTGCTGGCCGCCAGCGTCGTGCCGTTCAGGTCGATGAGGTAGAGCGCGTCGGAGCCCGCCTGGCGGTTGACCTCCTCGATGTAGAGGTTGGCGCGCTGCCGCACCGCGGCGTCCTGCGGGTGGGCCAGCGCGGCCAGCACCTCGGGGTGCAGGCCGGTGGTGAACGGCAGGTAGTTGTATTTGCCGGCCGAGTCGCGCAGGCCGAGCACGTGCACTTCCATGGCGCGGCGGATGGAGTCGGCCTGAAAGTTCGCCTCGCGCGTCGCGGCCCATTGGGCGGCCAGGCCGATGAGCAGCAGGGCCAGGGCGAGCGCGGCGGCCCAGGGGGCGAGCTTGCGCAGGCGCGTGCGGCGAAAGCGCGCGGGGGCTGGCGCGCTATCTGGCGTCGACTCGGGCGCTAGCTCGGGCGTCGGCTCTGACGAAGGGGGCAGGGTGGGCGGCATGGTGGAGGAGGCCGACCGGCGCGGCGAGCCGGAATTTTGCCCTGCCGCCGTGTCAAGCCTGCGCGGCTGCCGCCCACTCCCTCGCGATGTCCGCCACGTCGTGCTCGCCCAGCCCCGGTGCGCTCGCCCGAATGCTGCCCGGCGTGCGCGAGAAACCGGTCGGAATCCCCAGCATCTGCAGCGCGCCTTCCGTCGGGTGCGCGTGCGACTGCACCAGCCCGCTGTCGTGCAGGTGCGGGTCGGCCATCACGCCTTCCATCGACAGCACCTGCGAATGCGGAATGTCCGCGTCCGCCAGCAAGTCCAGCCACTGCGCGGTGGTGCGTTGCAGCACCAGGTCGGCCAGCATGCCGTACAGCGCGTGGATGTTGCGGCTGCGCTGCGCCGGCTCCATGTACCGCGGGTCTTCGGCCACCTCGGGCCGGCCCGCCAGCAGAAAGAAGCGCTGCCATTGCGCGGTGGTGTAGGGCAGCAGGGCGATGAAGCCGTCCTGCGTCTGGTAGGGCCGGCGCGCGCTGGAGAGCAGGCGCTCGTAGCCCATCGGCCCCTCGGGCGGCGCGAAGGTGTGGCCCGCCAGGTGTTCCACCATGGTGAAGGCCGCCAGCGTCTCGAACATTGGCACCTCGACGGCCTGCCCCAGCCCCGAGCGCTCGCGCTCGTACAGCGCCATCGCCACGGCATAGGCCACGGTGAGGCCGGCGGTCTTGTCGGCCACGATGGTGTTCACGTAGGCCGGGTGCCCCGTCTGCGCATTCGCCTGCACGGCCGCGAGCCCGCTCATGGCCTGGATGATGTCGTCGAACGCGGGCCGGCCCGCATAGCGGCCCTTCTCCGAGAAGCCGACCGCCGCGCAGTAGACGAGCCGCGGGTTCAGCGCGCGCAGCGTGGCGTCGTCCAGCCCAAGGCGCGCCATCGACTTTGGCCGCACGTTCGACACGAACACGTCGGCATGGCGCACCAGCGCGCGCAGCCGCTCGGCGTCGGCGGGCGACTTCAGGTCGAGCACCACGCTGCGCTTGTTGCGGTTGAGGTTCAGAAAGGGCGCGCCCATGCCCGCATGCCGCGCGGGCGCCACGTGACGGAACACGTCGCCGTCCTTCGACTCGACCTTGACCACGTCGGCGCCCATGTCGCCCAGGATCTGCGTGGCATAGGGGCCCATGGCGACCGAGGTCAGGTCGATCACGCGCACGCCACTCAGCGGGCCGCTCATCGTGCGTCCTGCGCTGGCTGCGCAGCCTGTGCTATTTGCACCGCTTGCCCCACCGGCATCGCCAGCACGCGCACCGCGCGCTCCACGCCGGGGCCGTAGGCGATGCCGCTCGCGCTCATGGCCGCCTCGACGCCGGCCAGGCAGCCCAGCACCATCGGCGCGTTCAGGTCGCCCAGGTGGCCGATGCGAAAGATCTTCCCCGCGAGCGCGCCCAGCCCGCCCGCGATGCCGACCTGGAAGCGCTCGCGCGCCAGCGTGCGCAGCGCCTCGGGGTCGATGCCCGCTCGCACCGCGACGGTGGTGACCGACACCGAGCGGTGCGCGGGCGTGCGCACGTGAAAGCCCACGTCGCCGCGCTCGCTCCAGCCCTCCACCGCCGCCTGCACCGCCTGCGCCAGGTGGCGGTGGCGCGCAACGACCTGCGCCAGCCCTTCGGCGAACACCAGGCCCAGCGCCGCCTCCAGCCCCATTAGCAGGT
The DNA here is from genome assembly GCF_030317035.1 of Variovorax sp. J22G73. Taxonomy (GTDB): domain Bacteria; phylum Pseudomonadota; class Gammaproteobacteria; order Burkholderiales; family Burkholderiaceae_C; genus Variovorax. The sequence continues at coordinate 45,672 of NZ_JASZYK010000017.1, read as the reverse complement.
TCTGCGGCGGCGTGCCGCAGAACTTGCGGTAGCTCAGCTCACTCTTGCGGCGCATCCAGTCCCAGTAGACGCGCGGCGTGGGGTTGGCTTGCGCGACGCGCAGCGCCTTCTCGTTCACGGCCACGAAGCTCAGGCCCGGCGGCACCATCAGCGCCTTCTGCGAAGCGCCGATGGCCACGTCGACGCGCAGCGCGTCCATGTCGAAGCGCGCGGCCGCCAGCGAGGCCACCACGTCGACCACCAGCAGCGCGGGGTGCGCGGCGGCGTCGATGGCGTCCCTGAAGGCCTGCATGTCGCTGGTCACGCCGCTGCCGGTGTCGGTGTGCACCACGAACACCGCGACGATCTCGCGCGCGGCGTCGGCGCGCAGCAACTGCTCGACCGCGCGCGGGTCGGCGCCGTGGCCTTCCTCGCAGGCGGTGCGGCGCACGCGCACGCCCATGCCCTCGGCATGCAGCGCCCAGGCCTCCGAGAAGGTGCCGCTGCCCACCACCACCACGCACTCGCCCGGCGCCGCCAAGTTGCTGATGGCCGCCTCCCAAGCGCCGTGGCCGTTCGCCGCATACATGAACACGTCGGAGCGCGCCGTGCCGAACACGCGCCGCAGGCCCTGCTCGCAGTTGGCGATGAGGGTGTCCAGCGCGGGGTCGCCGAGTTCCAGTGGCTGGGTGCCCATGGCATCGACCACCTGAGGGGGCAACCGCGTGGGGCCGGGCGCGTGGAGGAACACGCTGCCGGGGATGCGGGGAAGGGAAACAGAAGAGCGAGCGGAAGCGGAGGGGTTCAAGGCGGTCGTCCTGAAAAGAGAAAGCACTTCGTGCCGATCTGTGCACGAAGCTTGCTTAAATGAATCGTATAGCAAGTTATGTGTATTGCTAAAAGATACTTAACGCACATGGTGCACCACGATGAGGCTTTTCCACAGGTGGGTTTGTACCAATGGGCTGCGGATTGCTCTTCGCCGGCAAACATGGGAATATATCAATATGCACTATCCAAAGATCGCAATGCAATACTTTAGCCGCGAGGCCCGCGCATGAACGTGCTCTCGCCCACCGATTACGACGCTCTCGACGGCCTGGCAATGGCCCAGCTGCTGGCGGAGCGCGAACTCAGCTCGCAGGCGCTGATGCAGGCCGCCACCGACGCCGCACGCCGCCATGCGGACCTCAACGCGCTGACCTACGAGCGCTTCGACGAATCGCTGGCGCTGGCGCGCGACTGGCAGCCGCGCGGCGTGTTCGGCGGCATTCCCTTCCTGCTGAAGGACTCGGGGCTCGCGGCCACGCGCTTTCCGTCGAGCATCGGTTCGCGCCTGCTCGACGACACCACCTACACCGTGAACGCCACGCTGACCGAGCGCTTCGAGCAGGCTGGCCTGATCTCGTTCGCGCGCTCCACCGTGTCCGAGCTGTGCATGGGTCCGTCGACCGAGGCCGTGCGCAACGGCGGCGCCACGCTCAACCCCTGGGACCGCACCCGTTCCGTGGGCGGCTCCAGCGGCGGCGCGGCAGCCGCGATTGCGGCGGGCATCGTGCCGGTGGCGCACGGCAGCGACGGCGGCGGCTCCATCCGGCTGCCGGCCGCCTGCTGCGGCGTGTACGGGCTGAAACCTTCGCGCGGCCGCGTGCCGATGGGCCCGTTCCGCGGCGAAGGCTGGGGCGGCATGGCGGTGGACGGCGTGCTCACGCGCACCGTGCGCGACACGGCCGCGGCCATGGACGCCATCAGCGGCTACGAAACCGGCGCGCCCTACGCGTCGCCGCCCAAGGCGGGCAGCTACCTCGACCTGATTGCGCGCCCACCCGAGCGGCCCTTGCGCATCGGCGTGTGGCGCCAGGCGTGGAACGACATCGCCATCGCGCCCGAATGCCTGGCCGCCGTGGACCGCACCGCGGCGCTGTGCCGCGACATGGGCCACGAGATCGTCGAGGTGCCGCTGCCCGACATCGACTACGAAGCCTTCGTGCGCGCCCACGGCACGGTGCTGGCGTCGAACATCGCCATGGCGGTCGACACGCGCGTGAAGCTGCGGGGCCGGCCGCTGGCGCAAGGCGACATCGAGGAAGTGATCCACGACGGCTACGCCGTCGGCAAGGCGCTGGCCGCCACGCAGTACGTGGAAGCCATCCAGCGCTTCCATGCCATCGGCCGCGCCTTCGAGGCGGCGATGAACGGATGCGACATCGTCATCAGCACCACGCTCACACAATTGCCGGCCAAGCTCGGCGAGCTCGCGCTCACGGGCGGCTTCTGGAACTTTCGCACCAAGGTGTCGCGCTACGCCACCTTCCTGGCCGTCATCAACGCCTCGGGCCAGCCCGCGGCGACGCTGCCGATGAACCGCACCGCGCAGGGCGTGCCCGTCGGCACGCAGCTCATCGGCCATTTCGGGCGCGAAGACCAGGTGCTGGCGCTGTCGGCGCAGCTCGAACGCGCGGCGCCTTGGGCCCACGTGCGGCCGGCGCAGCGCTGACCTGCCGAGCGCCTTCGCATTCGCTGCATCACTGCATTCACCTTTCCATTCATCAAGGATCCGCATGAAGAAGAACCTGCTCCTCGCCGCCGTCGCCCTGTGCGCGGCGATGGTCTTGCCGGCCGCCCCCGTGTTCGCCAAGGACACCAAGGACGACGTTGCCGTGAAGGTCGTCATGCACGCTCCCCTGCGCGTGCTCGACCCCATCTTCACCAACGCCTACATCACCCGCAACCACGGCTACCTGGTGTTCGACACGCTGTTCTCGCTCGACAGCGAAGGCAAGCCGCAGCCGCAGATGGTCGGCAGCTACAAGCTGTCGCCCGACAAGCTCACCTACTCCTTCACGCTGCGCCCGGGCCTGAAGTTTCATGACGGCTCGCCCGTCACCTCGGAAGACGTGATCGCCTCGCTGCAACGCTGGGCCGCGCGCGACGTGCTGGGAACGCGCCTGCTGGCCGTGACCGAGAAGATGGCCGCGGTCGACGCCGGCACGTTCACGCTGCAGCTGAAGAAGCCCTACGGTCTGGTGCTCGACTCGCTCGCCAAGCCCGGCTCGCCGGTGCCTTTCATCATGCCCAAGCGCCTGGCCGCCACGTCGCCGAACGAGGCCATCACCGAGATGGTCGGCTCCGGCCCGTACAAGTTCGTGCAGGGCGACTTCCTGCCTGGCGTGAAGGCCACCTACGTGAAGTTCGCCGACTATGTGCCGCGCAGCGAGCCGGCCAGCAATTTCGCCGGCGGCAAGGTGGTGAACATCGACCGCCTTGAGGTCGTCAACATCGCCGACGGCCAGACCGCGGTGAACGCGTTGCGCAACGGCGAGATCGACTTCATCGAGAACGTCGCGCCCGACCTGCTGCAGCAGTTCGACGGCGTGAAGGGCGTGAAGACCGAGCCCAAGAGCCGCGAGACCAACATGTACACGCTGCGCATGAACTGGATGCAGCCCCCGTTCGACAACGTGAAGGTGCGCCGCGCCGCCATGGCCGCGCTCTACCAGCTCGACTACCTCGATGCCTCCATCGGCGACCCCAAGCGCTACCGCGTGTGCGGCGCGGTGCTGACCTGCTCGTCGCCCTACAAGAGCGACGAGGGCGCCACGCAGGTGCACAAGCCCGACCTGGCCAAGGCCAGGCAGATGCTGAAAGACAGCGGCTACAAGGGAGAGAAGGTGGTGGTGCTGCACTCCACCGACGTGCGCAGCCTGGTCAACATCGCGCCCATCACCGCGCAGGCGCTGCGCAGCATCGGCATGAACGTCGACATGCAGGCCATGGACTTCACCACGCTGCTGGCGCGCCGCACCAAGAAAGACCCGGTGGACAAGGGCGGCTGGAGCATCTTCCAGTCGAGCATCGTGGTGCTCGACCTGATCAACCCGGTGGTCAACCCCAACCTGGACGGCCGCGGCGAAGTCGGCTACCCCGGCTGGACCAAGGACGACACCATGGAAGGCCTGCGCGACCAGTTCGCCAGCGAGACCGACGCGGCCAAGCGCGCGCAGATCGCCCAGGCCATCCAGAAGCGCGCCTACGACCAGGTCATGTACGTGCCGCTGGGCGAGGTCATCGAGTACAAGGCCTACGACGCGAAGATGGGCAAGCTCGTGGACGCGCAGTTGCCCCTGTTCTGGTCGAGCAAGTGACGTGCTGAGCCTCGTCTTCAAGCGCCTGCTCGCCGCCGTGCCGGTGGTGCTGATCGTGGCCACGGTGGTGTTCCTGCTGCTGCGCATGGCGCCCGGCGACCCGGCCAGGGTCATCGCCGGCGACATGGCCAGCGAGGACACCATCGCGCAGATCCGCACCAACCTCGGGCTCGACCGGCCGCTGCCCACGCAGTACGCGATGGCCATGGGCGCCCTGGTGAAGGGCGACCTGGGCACTTCCATCGTGTCGAAGCAGCCGGTGTCCGCGCTCATCGGCTCGCGCATCGGGCCCACGGCCGCGCTCGCCGTGAGCTCGCTGCTGCTCACGGTGCTGCTGGCCATTCCGCTGGGCGTGCTGTCGGCCTGGTGGCACCGCCGCGCGTTCGACCGCGCCACCATGGCGCTGACCGTGCTGGCCTTCTCTGTGCCGGCCTTCGTGGTGGGCTACGTGCTCATCCTGGTGTTCTCGGTCACGCTGAACTGGTTTCCGGTGCAGGGCTACGCGCCGCTGGCCGACGGCGTGGGCGGCTTCGTGTACCGGCTGGTGCTGCCCAGCCTCACGCTGGCCACGGTGTTCGTCGCGCTCATCACGCGCATCACGCGCGCCAGCATGCTCGACGTGCTGGGCGAAGACTTCGTGCGCACCGCGCGTGCCAAGGGCGCGCCCGAGCGCTACGTGCTGTTTCGCCATGCGCTGCGCAACGCGGCCGCGCCCATCGTCACCGTGGTCGGCGTGGCCGTCACCACGCTCATCAGCGGGGTGGTGGTCACCGAGACCATCTTCAACATCCCCGGCGTGGGCAGCCTCATCGTCGATGCGGTGCTGGCGCGCGACTACCCGGTGGTGCAGGGGACGATCCTGTTCTTCTCCTTCATCTACGTGTTCGTGAACCTTGCGATCGACCTGATCTATGTGCTGCTCGACCCGCGCATTCGCTACTGAACCGGAACGACCATGCCAGCCGCTGTGACGAACCCTCCTTCCTCCCCTTCCTCCCCTTCTTCACCGTCTTCTTCAATGCCCGTCCCGGTGTCGCGCCTGCGCGCCGCGGCCGGCGCCGTGCTGCACGACCGCGTGATGCTGCTGTCCCTGGTGCTCTTGCTGCTGCTGGTCGCGGTGTCGGTGTTCGCGCCGCTGCTCGCCTCGCAAGACCCGGCGGCCATCGCACCGCGCGAGCGCCTGCAGGGCGCCTCGACCGCGCATTGGCTGGGCACCGACTCGCTCGGGCGCGACCTGTTCTCGCGCATCCTGCACGGCGGGCGGCTTTCCATCTCGCTCGCCTTGCTCGTGAGCGTGAGCTCGGTGGTGGTGGGCCTGCTGTTCGGCATCGTGGCGGGTTACTTTCGCCGCATCGACTCGCTCGTCATGCGGCTCATGGACGGCATCATGGCCATTCCCGGCCTGCTGCTGGCCATTGCCATGGTGGCGCTGGGCGGCGCGCAGATATCGACCATGGTGCTGGCCATTGCCATTCCCGAGGTGCCGCGCATCGCGCGCCTCGTGCGCAGCGTGGTGCTGTCGGTGCGCGAGGAGCCTTACGTGGAAGCCTCCTTCGGTATGGGCTCGTCGACGCTGCGCGTGCTCACCTGGCACATCCTGCCGAGCACCATCAACCCGCTGGTGGTGCAGGCCACCTTCGTGTGCGCCGCGGCCATCCTCACCGAGGCCGTGCTGGGCTTCCTGGGCCTGGGCTTTCCGCCTGAGGTTCCGAGCCTGGGCAGCATCATTGCCGAGGGCCGGCCGTACTTCCAGCGCGCGCCCTGGATCATCCTGTTTCCCGGCGCGTTTCTCGCGCTGCTGATATTGGCCATCAACATGTTCGGCGACGCCCTGCGCGACCGGCTCGACCCGCGCCTTGCGCGCAAAGGCAGGAACTGATGCCCCATCCCCCCTCTCAATCCACGCAAGCAACCCACGCGTCCGCCTCTGGGGCGGCACCCATTCTCGAGGTGCGCAACCTGCACGTGCGCCTGCCTGGCACCAGCGAGCGCGCGTATGCGGCGCAAGACATCAGCCTCACCGTGGGCCGCAAGGAAATCGTCTGCATCGTCGGCGAGTCCGGCTCGGGCAAGTCCGTGACCGCCGGCGCCGTGATGGGCCTGCTGCCCAAGGACGTGCTCACGCTCGAAAGCGGCCAGATCCTGCTGGAGGGCAGAGACATCACGCACACCTCGCGCGCCGGCCTGCGTGCCCTGCGCGGCGACCGCATGGCCATGATCTTCCAGGAGCCCATGACAGCTCTGAACCCGCTGATGCGCGTGGGCGACCAGATTGCCGAGGTCTTCGAGTTCCACGACGCCTCGCTGGGCGCGGCAGAAGTGGCGCGGCGCGTGCTCGCGCTGCTGGTCGACGTGAAGCTTCCCTCGCCCGAGACGCTGCGCAGCGCCTTCCCGCACCAGCTCTCGGGCGGCCAGCGCCAGCGCGTGATGATCGCCATGGCCCTGGCCATGAAGCCCGCGCTCATCATTGCCGACGAGCCCACCACCGCGCTGGACGTCACCTCGCAGGCGCAGGTGCTGCGCCTGCTGAACGAGCTGCGCGACAAGCACGACAACGGCGTGCTGTTCATCACGCACGACTTCGACGTGGTCGCCGAAATTGCCGACCGTGTCGTCGTCATGCAGCACGGCCGCATCATCGAGAGCGGCACCGCGCAAGAGGTGCTGCGCAACCCCCGGCAGCCCTACACGCGCAAGCTGCTGGCGGCCGTGCCGCGCGGCGAGTTCGGCGCCGACGCGCACGAGACGGGTGGCACTGCGGACACCGTGCTGGCCGTGAAGAACCTGGCGCTGCGCTACGAAACCGCCAGCTTCTTCGCCTCGCGCCGGCGCGTGGTGAACGCGCTGGACGGCGTCACGCTCTCGCTCGCGCGCGGCGAAACGCTGGGCGTGGTGGGCGAGTCGGGCTCGGGCAAGACCACGCTGGGCCGCTGCCTGGCGCACATGGCCGCACCCACCGGCGGCCAGGTGCTGCTCGACGGCATCGACGTGACGCACCTGTCGCGCGCGCAGTGGCGGGTGCATTGCAAGCGCGTGCAGATGATCTTCCAGGACCCGTTCCGCTCGTTCAACCCGCGCATGAAGATCGGCAGCTCGCTGGCCGAAGGGCCGATGAACTACGGCGAGACCCGCGCCGAGGTCGACGCCCGAATGCTGCGCATGCTCGCCCTGGTGCAGCTGGACGCCAGCGCGCTGCAGCGCTTTCCGCACGAGTTCTCGGGCGGCCAGCGCCAGCGCCTGTCGATCGCGCGGGCGTTGATGATGGAGCCCGAGGTGCTGATTGCCGACGAGGCCGTGTCCGCGCTCGACGTGTCGGTGCAGGCGCAGATTCTCGACCTGCTCGAGGAGATCCGCGCGCGGCTGGGCCTGAGCATCGTGTTCATCACGCACGACCTGCGCGTGGCCGCGCGCCTGTGCCACCGCATCGCGGTGATGCAGCGCGGCAAGGTGGTCGAGCTGGGCACGGCCCGCCAGGTGTTCGGGCAGCCCGCGGCCGCGTACACGCGCGAGCTGCTGTCGGCCATTCCGGGCCAGCAGCACAGGCACGAGCACGACGCCGACGCCGACGCCGACGCCGCCGCCGCCGGCGCGCGCGAGGGGGCGCTGGTATGACGCGCATCGCACTCATCAGCCAGTCGGCCAACCTCGGCTACTTCGCGCCGCTGGTGCAGGCCGTGGCGCCCGAGCTCGAGGTGGTCGTGTGGCCCGACCCCGGCTTTCGCGAGGCCGACGTGGCCATGTGCTGGAACGCGCCGGCCGGCGTGTACGCGCAAATGCCCAAGCTGCGGCTGGTGCACAGCATCGCCGCCGGTGTCGACAACGTGGTGGCGGGGCAGGACCTGCGCGGCCTGCCGGTGTGCCGCGTGGTCGACCCGAAGCTCGCGGACGGCATGGTGCAGTACGTGCTGTGGTCGGTGCTGCACTTTCATCGCAGGTTCGACGTGGCGCTGGCCAACCAGCGACAGCGCGTTTGGCAGCGCCCGCAGCAGACGCCGGCCGGTGAATGCCGCGTCGGCCTCATGGGCCTGGGCAAGCTGGGCGGCGCCATCGCGCGCAGCCTGCTCGGGCTGGGCTATGCCGTCAACGGCTGGTCGCGCAGCGCGCATGCCATCGAGGGCATGGCGATGTACGGTGGCGCCGAGGCCCTCGACGACTTCCTGGGCGCGACCGACGTGCTGGTGTGCGTGCTGCCGCTGACCGAGGCCACGCGCGGCATCCTGGGCCGGCGCACCTTCGACGCGCTGCCGCGCGGCGCGGCGGTCGTCAACTGCGGCCGCGGCGAGCACCTGGTCGCCGCCGACCTGCTCGCCGCGCTCGGCAGCGGCCAGGTGCGCGGCGCCGTGCTCGACGTGTTCGCGAGCGAGCCCTTGCCCGCGGAAGACCCGCTGTGGCAGGCCCCGGGCGTGATCGTCACGCCGCACATGGCCACCATGGCCTCGTCCGCCGTGGTGGCGCGGCAGGTGGTGGACAACGTGCGCCGGCTGGACGCCGGCGAACCCCTTCTCAACGTGGTCGACATGCACCGCGGTTATTGACCCCTTCCTTATCTTTTTGCTGAATTCGCTGGAGAACCCATGAGTTTCGAAGACCCCGCCATTTCCGTTCCCATTCCCACCCGCTCGCCGCTGGACCCGCAGGTGGCGCAGTTCGTGCGCGCCATGGACGCCGACGCCGGCCAGTTCGGCCGGCGCGAGACTGTGTCGATCGCCGAGGCGCGCGAAATCGCCGAGACCGTGCGCAAGCGCTGGGTTGTCGGCGGGCCGGTGATGGCCCGGTCGGTCGAGCACACCGTGCCTACGCGCCATGGCGAGGTGCGCGTGCGCGCGCACTACCCGGTGCAGCGCGCGCTGCCCGGCGTGTTCGTCTACCTGCACGGCGGCGGCTTCGTGCTGGGCAGCCTGGACACACACGACCGCGTGATGCGCGAATACGCGCAGCGCGCGGGCATCGTCGTTGTCGGCGTGCACTACACCCGCGCGCCCGACGCCAAGTTTCCTCGTCCCATGCAGGAGTGCGCCGACGTGCTGCGCTGGGTGGCGGCGAACGGCGCGCTGCTCGATGTGGATGCGGCGCAGCTCTTCGTGGGTGGCGACTCGGCCGGCGCCAACTTCTCGATGGGCGCCAGCCTGGAGCTGCGCGACCGCGGCGAGCAGCTGCTGAAGGGCATCGTGCTGAACTACGGCAGCGTCAGCAGCAACCTGTACCGCAACTCGGTCATCCAGTACGGCGGCGGCGACTACGGCCTGTCGCTGCTCAGCATGATGTGGTTCCGCGCCATGCACGTGGCCAGCGGCGCCGACCTGACCGACCCGCGCGTGGACATCCTGCGCGCCGAGCTGCACGGCCTGCCGCCGGCCTGGCTGGTGGTGGCCGAGTGCGACCCGGTGCACGACGACATGATCGAGCTGGAGCAGATGCTGCGCGATGCCGGCAACGACGTGCGCATGAAGGTGTACGCCGGCGCGGCGCACAGCTTTCTGGAGGCGGTCTCGATCTCGGACCTGGCCGTGGAGGCCTTCGAGGACACGGCGCGCTGGCTGCGCGAGCGCTCGGCTGCCGCCGCGCTTTCGAACTGAGGGCCGCGCCATGTTCGTCCAACCGGCCTACGCCGAGACAGACACGGCCGCGCTGCACGCGGGCATGCGCGCGTGGAGCTTTGCCACGCTGGTGACGCAGGGCGCGGGCGGCATCCAGTCGTCGATGCTGCCCTTCCTGCTCGACAGCGCGACCAGCGAGGCCGCGCCCTTCGGCACGCTCGTCACCCACCTGCCGCGCCACGACCCGCTCTATGCAGACCTGCTGGCGGCCGGGGAGGTGCTGGTCATATTCCAGGGCCCGCACGCCTTCGTGTCGCCCAGCTGGTACCGCCACCAGATGACCTTCCCGACCTGGAACTACACGCTCATCCACGCGCGCGGCAAGCCGCGCGTGAGCGAGGACGAGGACAAGGTGATGGAGGTGCTGCGCCGCACCGTCGCCCACTACGACACGCCGCTGGGCGGTAGCTGGGACTTCGAGAAGATCCCGATGTCGCATACCGGCTCGCGCCTGCGGGTCATTGCCACGCTCGAGATCCCGATTGCCACGCTCACCGGGAAAATGAAGCTCAACCAGGACAAGACGGTCGAAGACCGGCTGGGCGTGATCGCCGCGCTGCAGGCGCAGGGCGACGCTCAGAGCCTGCAGATGGCGGGCCTCATTCGCGCGCAGCCCGACATGCGCGAGGCCCTGCAAGTCCCTTCGATGGAAAGCACCGCATGAACCTCGCAGACATTCCCCTCCAGAACCCGGCTGATGCCGCCACGCCTGCTGCCACGCAGACCGAAGCGCAGGTGCGCCAGGACCTGGCCGCGCTCTACCGCCTGGTCGCGCATTTCAAGATGACCGACCTGATCGACACGCACATCAGCGCGCGCGTGCCGGGGCCGGAGAACCACTTTCTCATCAACCGCTACGGCGTGCTCTTCCACGAGATGCGCCCGCAGGACCTGGTGAAGATCGACACCGACGGCAGGCCTGTCGACCCCGGCGACCCGGAGACCACCAACCGCGTGAACGCCGCCGGCTTCACCATCCACTCGGCCGTGCACATGGCGCGCCACGACCTGGCCTGCGTCATCCACACGCACACCGCCGACGGCATCGCGGTGGCCTGCCGCGCCAAGGGGCTGTTGCCCATCACGCAGCACGCGCTGCGCTTCTACGACCGGCTGGGCTACCACGACTACGAAGGCATCGCGGTCGACCTGCAGGAGCGCGAGCGCCTGGTGGCCGACCTGGGGCCGCACAAGGCGATGGTCTTGCGCAACCACGGCCTGCTGGCCGCGGGCACGACCATTCCCGAAGCCTTCGTGAACATCTACTTCCTGGAGCGCGCGTGCCAGGCGCAGATCAAGGCCACCTCGGGCGGCGACGAGCTGGTGTACCCGCCGGCGGAAGTCTGCGAGCGCACCGCGCGGCAGTTCGAGCGGCCCACCGCCATGGCTTACTGCAACCGCGTGTGGGCGGCGGCGCTGCGGCTGTTGTGAGGCCGGGTGGCCGATAGCTACCGGTAGCTCAGGAGAGCCCGGCCTTGCCGCTGAGCGCCTTGGTGGCGCTCATGAGCATCGGCGCGAAGCGCTTGGCAAAGGCGTCGGGGCTCCAGTCGGCCAGCGAGCCCGAGATGTCGATGGCGGCAATCGGGCGGTTCTCGTTGTCCAGCACCGCGCTGGCCAGGCTGATCTCGCCGAGCATGCTTTCTTCCGACGCTATGGCGTAGCCGTCGGCCGCGCTCCTGGCGATGAGCTCGCGGATCTGCGCCGCATCGGTCACGGTGCGCGAAGTGAGCGGCGTGGCGACGGAGCGCGCGAGGATGCTGTCGACTTCCTCAGCGCGCAGGTGCGACATGATCGATCGGCCGCTGGCGGTGTGGATGGTCGCGAGCCGCCGCCCGATCAGCGTGGTGGTGTAGGTCTGGCGCTTGGTCTGGCGGCGCAGCGCGAAGATGATGGTGAGGTCGTCGAACAGGCTCAGCTCCACGCGCTCGCCCGATTCGCGCTGCACGTCGACGATGAGCGGCGTGGCGCGCTCCAGCAGGGGCACGCTGCGTAGGTAGTCGAAGGTGCGCTCCAGTATCTTCTTGCCCAGCACGTAGCCCCGGCCGTTGATGCCGCGCTCCAGGTAACCCAGCGTCACCAGCGTGTAGGCCATGCGCTGGGCGGCGCTGCGGTCCATCTCGCAGAATTCGGCAATGTCGTTCAGGCTGAGCGGCGCCGGATGGTCGGCGAAGCACTCCAGCACCTTCATGCCCTTGGCGAGCGACTGGATGTAGAGCGTGTCGGGGCGAGCGGTCATTCGGTGGGTGGGCCTTCTTGGGGCTTTTTGGCGCGGAAAGCGGGGGCGGGGCGCGAAGCCCAGAGGATAACGCAAGAGTATTGCATCGCAATGCTTGAAGCGCGATTAACGATATGCGCATGCAGCAAGGCGCTGCGCCGTTCCTCGCCGACTTTCCCCGATGCCCTGCGCCTCAACCGAGCATCGGCACCAGGTCCGGATCACCCTTCGCCATCGCCCGGCGGTACGCCGGCCGCTCCCCGATGCGCTGCAGGTACGCGCGAATGTTCGGGTACGCCGCCAGGTCCAGCGGCTGGAACAGCCGCATCGTCGTGAGCGAGAACACGCTCATGATGTCCGCCGCCGTGAACTCGCTGCCCGCCAGGAAGGGCGTCTCGCCCAGCCGTGTTTCCACCAGCGCCAGCACGCGGTCGAGCCGGCTCTGCGCCGACGCCAGCACCGGGTGGTCCGGCGCCAGCTTGGCCCGGCTCGCCATCATCAGCCGGCCAACCACCGGCTGCAGGTTGCCGTTCGAGAAGTGAAACCAGTACAGGAAGGAGGCGTAGTCCGCATGCTCGGGCCCGGGCTTCAGCCGGCCGCCGCCGTGCTTCACGATGATGTATTCGACGACCGCCGCCGACTCGGCCAGCATGAGTTCGCCGTCTTCGATGACCGGGGCCGCGCCCAGCGGGTGCAGCGCCACCAGCTCGGGCGGCGACAGGCGGGTGACGGCGTCGCGCGTGTAGTGCTGCAGGTCGTAGGAAATGCCGAGCTCTTCGCAGAGCCAGACGATGCGTTCCGATTGGGAGTGGCCGAGGTGGTGGATCTTGAGCATGGAGTGCAGGTGAACGTGCAAGTGAAGATGCAGATGAAGGCGTCAGGTCGTCAGGCGACGGGATTGTCCGGAGGGTCGTCTGCCTTCATCGGGTCATCCGCCGCGGTGTCCGGCACGCCGTTCCTGGCTTTTTTCTCGTCCTGCTCGCGCAGCCACTGCTCGGCCGTGGGCTGCCGGGTGCTTTCCTGCCTGGACAGGCTCTGGATGAGTTCGATGAGGCGACGCCGATCTTGCATGGGATTCGTTGTAGGTGCACGCCGCCGCATTGCCTGTAGGCCGAGCGCCTGACCCGTCGGCCATCGGGACTCCACCCATTGTGGGCGGGCAGACGCAAATTAAGATGCCAGCCGCGCCCGAAAAGCACCTTCCGCGTGTCGCCGCGGCGGCCTTCCTGAACCAGCCACGTACCCCCTTCGTCTTCTCATGCGCACCGATCTCCGCACCGATCCCTGCACGGGTCCCACGCAACTCAGCGCTGCCCCAGCCGGCGCCCGGCGTCCGTGAGCGACCGACGCAGTTCCGCCTTCCACTCCGGCGGCGGCGCCATGGGCGCGCGCATTCGCGCGTTCGACTGGGCCGCCACGGCCGTCGGTGCGATCGACACCTGGCCCGCCGCGCTGAAGATCTCGGTCGACAACATGCTGTCGTCTGACTTTCCGGCCTGCATCTTCTGGGGCGCGGACTTTGTCGCCATCTACAACGACGGCTACCGCGTGCTGCTCGGCGACAAGCCGGAGGCGCTCGGCCAGCCGATGCGCGTCACCTGGAGCGAAGCCTGGGCCGACCTGCGCCCCATCGCCGAGAAGGCCATGCAGGGCGAGTCGACCTTCATCGAGGACTACCTGGTGCGCTCGGATCGCCGTGGTTTCATGGAAGACGGCTTCTTCACTTTTTGCTACAGCCCGCTGTACGACGAGCACGGCGAGGTGCTGGGCATCCTGGACACGGTGGTGGAAACCACCGGCAAGGTGCTGGCCGACCGCCGGCTGCAGGGCGAACGCAAGCGGCAGAACCAGCTGCTGCAGCAGATGCCCGGCTTCGTCGCCGTGCTGGCCGGGCCCACGCATGTGTACACCTACGTGAACGACGCCTACGTGGCCATCTCCGGCCCGCGCGAATTCCTCGGGCGCACGGTGCGCGAGGTGTTTCCCGAGCTGGAGGGCCAGGGCATCTACGAACTGCTCGACGGCGTGTACGCCACCGGCCAGCCGGTGCACGCCAAGGCGCTGCCGCTGAAGCTGCAGGGCAAGGACGGCGGGCAGGGCACCCGCTACATCGACCTGCTCTACGAGCCCATCCACGGCGACGACGGCCAGGTGCTGGGCATCTTCGTGGGCGGCTACGACACCACCGAGCATGTGCGCGCCAAGGCCGAGCTGGCCGACAGCGAGGCGCGCCTGCTGGCGCTGGCGGCGTCGCTGGAGCGGCAGGTCGACCAGCGCACCCGCGCGCTGCAGGACTCCGAAGATTTCACCCGCCTCGCGCTCGGCGCCACCGGCGGCGTGGGCGTGTGGTCGTACCTGGTGGCGGTCGACAAGTTCTACTGCGACGCGGCCATCTCCGAGCTGTACGGGCTCGACGCGACGGTGGCGGCCAACGGCATCTCGCGCCGCGGCTTCCTGGCCAACGTGCACCCCGAAGACATGCCGCGCCTGCGGCAGACCATGTCGGGCGGCCTGCAGACCGAAGGCGAGCTGGAGCTCGAATACCGCATCTGCCACCCCGACGGCTCGGTGCGCGCCGTGCTCTCGCGCGGCCACACCTACTTCGACGAGGCCGGCCACGCGGTGCGCCGCACCGGCGTGGGCATCGACATGACGCGCCAGCGCCAGCTCGAGGAGCAGCTGCGCCAGTCGCAGAAGATGGACGCGCTGGGCCAGCTCACCGGCGGCATCGCGCACGACTTCAACAACATGCTGCAGGGCATCGTGATGCCGCTGCAGCTCATTCGCAAGCGCGTGGCCGCGCAGAAGTACGAGGGGCTGGAGCGCTACATCGAGGCCGGGCTCGAATCGGCGCGGCGCGCCGCCTCCATCACGCAGCGGCTGCTGGCGTTTTCGCGCAGGCAGCCGCTGGTCAACCGCAGCATCTCCCTCAGCGCGGCGCTGCGCGGGCTGGAAGCCATCCTGCGCAACGCCGTGGGCGAGAACGTGACGCTGGTCATCGAAGAGGCGCCCGACGCCTGGGACGTGCTGACCGACCCGCACCAGTTCGACAGCGCGGTGCTCAACCTGACCATCAACGCGCGCGACGCCATGCCCGACGGCGGCACGCTGACCATCGCGCTGTCCAACGTGGCGCTCACGGCGGCGCAGGCCGCGCGCATCGAGGGCCTGGCCGCCGGCGACTACGTGCGCGTGGCCGTGCGCGACACCGGCGTGGGCATGTCGAACGCGGTAATGGCGCAGGCTTTCGAGCCCTTCTTCACCACCAAGCCGCTGGGGCAGGGCACCGGGCTCGGGCTGTCGATGATCTACGGCTACGCCCGCCAGTCGCAGGGCACCGTGGTGCTCGAAAGCGTGGAGGGCATAGGCACCGCGGTCAACCTGTACCTGCCGCGCGCCACCGCGCTCGCGGTGCCCGCCAGCGTGGCGCTGCCCGACATGCCGTCGCCCAGCGCGTCGCAGCGCCAGATTCTGGTGGTGGAAGACGACGAGGTGGTGCGGCGCATGGCCGTCGAGTTGCTGCGCGACCAGGGCTACCAGGTGCTGGAGGCGAGCGACGGCGCGCAGGGCATGGCCTTGCTGGAGCGCTCGGCGCCCATCGACCTGCTGCTGTCCGACGTCGGGCTGCCCGGCCCCAACGGCCGGCAGCTGGCCGACTTCGCGTTGTCGCGCATGCCGGACATGCGCGTGATCTTGATGACCGGCTACGCGGCGCACGTGGCCAGCGACGCCGCGCTGCTGCGCGGCGACGTGGAGCTGATGGTGAAGCCCTTCGATGCCGATGCGCTGCTGCGCAAGGTCGGCGAGCTGCTGGGGCGTTAGAACGCCGTGCTTTTCAGTCGATCAGCCGCAGCGCCGACTCCCACGCGAACTGCGCGTGCGCCAGCCCCTCGCCGCGGTTGAACTGCGCCGCCGTGCGCTCGCACACCGCCTGCGAAGGCATGCTCAGCTTGCGCCCACCGCTCAGCGCCTTCACCTGCGCCTGGCACGCCCGCTCCAGGAAGTAGATGTTCAGGAAGGCCTCGGCAATGCTGCGCCCCGCGGCCAGCAGGCCGTGGTTGCGCAGGATCATCACGCGGTGCTCGCCCAGGCTCTTCACCAGCCGCTCGCGCTCGTCCAGGTCCAGCGCGATGCCCTCGTAGTCGTGGTAGCCCAGGTGGCCGTAGAACTTCAGCGCGTGCTGGGTGATGGGCAGCAGCCCCTCTTCCATGCACGACACCGCGATGCCGTCGGCCGTGTGCGTGTGAATGACGCAGGCCAGGTCGTGGCGCGCCATGTGCACGGCCGAGTGGATGGTGAAGCCCGCCGCGTTCACGCGCTGCGGTGCCTCGTCGGCGTTCACGGCCTTGCCGCTCGGGTCGATCTTCACCAGGTCGTGCGGCTGCATCTCGTGGAACAGCACGCCGTAGCGGTTGATGAGGAAGTGGTCGGGCGTGCCCGGAATGCGCGCGCTGATGTGCGTGTCGACCAGGTCGGTCATCTTGAAGTGCGCGATCAGCCGGTACAGCGCGGCCAGGTCGTGGCGCGTGCGGGCTTCGGCGTCCTCGACGGGGAGTGTCTCTGTGCTTGTCATGGGTCGGGTCGGTAGGTGCTTGAAGGCGTGAGGAGCGTGATGTGCGTTGTCAGGTGGCGGCGATGCCAGGCTGCTGCCGGATGAGCGCGGCCACCGCCAGGCTCTGCGCGTCGCCCTGGCGCTCCAGCGCGGCGATCACGCCGAGGCGGTCGGCCACCGGCTTGTCCTGGTTGAGCTTCATCTTTCCCTCGATGCGCGCGATGGGAATGCGCACCGCGGCAATCGCCTTCAGGCGCAGCGCGGTGTAGTCGGCCGGCACGCCGGGAAACGACCAGTCGCCGCCCAGCGGCGTGTCGTAGGTGGCCACGGTGCGCTCCAGCACCGCGCGGATGGCGTCGGCGTCTTCCACCACCTCGGGCGTGCCCTGCACGTGGATGGCGGTGTAGTTCCAGGTCGGGAAGGTCATGCGGTTCTCGTACCAGCTCGGCGAGATGAAGGCATGCGGCCCCTGGAAGATCACCAGCGCCGGCGCGCCGGCCTTCAGGTCGTGGAACTGCGGGTTGCCGCGCGCCAGGTGGGTGGTGAGCAGGCCGTGCATGTGGGCGGTTCCCTCCGGGCCCTCCTCGTCCACCAGGAAAGGAAGGTGCGTGGCGTTCAGGCCGTTGTCACCGTGCGTCACCAGCGTGGCAAAGCTCCATTCGCGCATGCGCGCGCGCAGCAGCACCTCGTCTTGCTCGGCATAGGCCGGGGGCGTGTACATCGGCGCGGTCCTCAGGCGTGGCGGTGCAGCCAGGCCGCGGTGTCGTCGAAGGCCACGCCGGCCACGTCGGCGATGGACACCGCCTCCAGAAAGCTGTGCACCGTGCCCTTGTAGACCTTGGCCTCCACCTGCACGCCGGCGGCCTTCATCTTCTCCACCATGTCGATGTTGTCGTCGTACAGCGGGTCGCACTCGGTGATGACCATGAACGCCGGCGGAATGCCTTCGAGCTGCGCGGCCAGCAGGTTCATGCGCGGGTCGGTGAAGTCTTCCGTGCGGCGCAGGTAGTTGCGGTAGAACCAGACCATCATGTGCAGCGAGAGGCCGTAGTCGCCCGCGCCGTAGCGCACCACCGAGTCGCGGTACAGGTTGGTGCTGAAGCCGGTGTAGTTCAGCACCATGCCCTTGATGGGGCTCGCGCCGTGGTCGCGAAAGTGCAGGCAGGTGTTCAGCGACAGGTTGCCGCCGGCCGAGTCGCCGCCGATGAAGAACTGCGCCGGGTCGAAGCCGATCTCGGCCGCGTTGGCCAGCAGCCAGGTCACCGTGTCCACGCACTCCTCGATGGGCTGCGGAAAGCGCGCCTCGGGCGCACGCGTGTAGTTGATGCCCACCACCACGATGCCCGCGCGCTGCGCGTACTCGCGCATCAGGCGGTCATGGGTGTCGATGCTGAACAGCACGAAGCCGCCGCCGTGGATGTACAGGAACACGCCGGGCATCTTCACCTCGGCGGGGTAGTGCACGCGCATCTCGATCTCGCCGTGGCGCGTCGGAATCATGCGGTTCACGGTGCGCGCCATCTTCGGGCCGCCTTCGGTCCAGGGCGCGCGCACCTTCTCGGCAATGTCGCGGCCTTCGGCCATCGAGACGGTGTCGCGGCGCGGGTACTTCGAGGCGTCGGCGGCCATGCGTTGCGCGAAGTCGCGGACCTGAGGGTCGAGCGGCGCGGGCGCGGCGCCCTCCATCGAAGCGGCGAATGCGGGGTCGAGTTGGGTCATGGTGCGTTGCTTGTTGGGCTACAGAAAAGGGAGGGAAAAAGAAACGACGAACAGGCGCTCAGTACCCGCGCGCCATGTCCACCTGGTTGAAAAGCGGCGCGCCCGCGCGCAGCTGCGCCACGTTGCGCGCAATCTGCGAGGCGACCACGTCGAAGGCGGCCATGGTCGCCATGTGCGGCGTGACGACCACGCCCGGCGCGGTCCACAGCGGGTTGTCGGCCGGCAGCGGCTCCTGCTCGAACACGTCGATCACGGCGCCGCGCAGATGGCCGCTGTCCAGCGCGGCCAGCAGGTCGGCCTCGACCAGGTGCTCGCCGCGCCCGCAGTGAATGAGCGTGCTGCCCCGGGGCAGCGCCGCGAAGGTGCGCGCGTTCAGGATGCCGCGCGTCTCCGGCGTGAGCGGCAACAGGCACACCAGCACGTCGGTCTGCGCCAGGAAGGGCTGCAGCCCCGCCTCGCCGCTGAACACCGTCACGCCCGGCAGCTCGCGCGCGCTGCGCGCCCAGCCGCTCACCGCGTAGCCCAGCGAGGGCAGGTACGAGGCAATGTGCCCGCCCAGCTCGCCCAGGCCCATCAGCCCCACGCGGCAGGACGACGCGGGCGTCTGCAGCGGGCGCTTCCATTGCTGCTGGCGCTGGCTGGCCATCGCCTGGTCGAGCTTGCGGTGAAAGTGCAGCACGCCCCACAGCACGAACTGCAGCATGCCGTCGGCCAGCAGCGGGTCGACCACGCGGCACACCGGCAGGCCGCGCAGGTCCTGCCCGGCCACCACGTTGTCCACACCCGCGGCAATGCTGTGCACCAGCTTCAGGTTCGGCATGCGCGCGTAGATGTCCGGCGGCGACTGCCAGCAGGCGGCCACCTCGGCGTCGAGGCAGCGCGGGTCGGGCCAGGTGGCGATGTCCAGCGTGGGGTCGGCGGCCAGCAGCAGCGGGCGCAGGAAGTCGAGGTCGGCGGAACGGCTCAGCAGTGCAACGGTGGTCATGGGGTGGCGAGAAGGTGCTGCGCCAGCGCGTGGTACGCCGGCAGGGTGGTGGGGTCGAGCCCGGCGTTGCCGGCCCGGGGGTGCGAGGCGAAGCGCGCGATGGTCATCTTGGCCACGGGGTCGATGTAGATGCCCTGGCCGTGGATGCCGCGCGCGCAGTACGCGCCGTGGGCGTTGTGCGTCACCCACCACATGTGGCGGTAGCTCCAGCCCTTCAGCAGCGCGTAGCCGGCACGCGCGAAGTGCGCGGGGGCTGCGCCCTGGCGAATGTCGGCCACGGCCGCCTCGGGCACGATCTGGCGGCCGTTGAAGAAGCCGTTGCCGCGCATCACCTCGCCGAAGCGCGCCATGTCGCGCAGCGTGCCGTTGAAGGCGCCGCCCGCGCCGGCCAGGCGCTTGCCGTCGACGCCGAAGTACGCGTCGTGCTCCGCGCCCATGGGCCGCCACAGGCGCTCCTGCACCAGCTGCTGCAGCGTTTGCCCGGTCACGTTGCACAGCACCCAGGCCAGCACCTCGGTGTTGACGGTCTTGTACGCGAAGGCCTCGCCGTGCCAGTCGTTGCGCTGCACCGTGCACAGGAAGGCACGAATGCCCGCGGGGTCGATCACGCCGGGCTCGCGCGGCAGCTGGCCGGCCGCGCGCAGGTACGACCACACCTCGGCGCCGGGGCGCGTGTAGTCCTCGTCGTATTCGAGCGCGGTGGTCATGTCCATCACCTGGCGCACGGTGGCGTTGCCCCAGGCGCTGGCCTCCAGCTCGGGCACGTAGGCGGTCACCAGCGCGTCGGGGTCGATGCGGCCGGCCACCATCTCGGCGGCGGCCAGCGTGCCCACCAGCGACTTGGTGACCGACATGCACACATGCGGCGTGTGCGGCTGCAGCGGGCCGTCGTAGTGCTCGTAGACGATGCGGCCCTTGTGCAGCACCACGATGCCGTCGGTGTGGTTGGCGGCCAGCGACTGGCGCCAGGTCATCGGTGCCATCTGTGCCATGGAGGCGGTGCCGCCCAGCGGCGTGAAGACCACCGCGTCGATGTCGTCGCGCAGCGCATACGGCAGCTCGCTCGCGGGCCCGTCGCCGCGCCACACCTGCGCGGTGGGCTCGCTCTCGCGCAGGGCGCTGAAGCGTTCGCGCACCCGCGGTGCCGACCAGGCATCGGGGTCTTCCGACAGGCGGGGCGCACCCATGCGCCAGCCCAGTTCCACAGGCGCCGTCATGCCGCGAGCTTGTGTTCGAAGTAGTCGAGGCCCGGCATCGCGCCGAGCAGCTGCCGCGTGTAGTCGTGCTGCGGCGCGCTGAACAGCTGCCCCGGCGCGCCGCGCTCCACGATCTGGCCCTTGCGCATCACCACCACCGAGTTCGAAATCTCGGCGGCCACGCGCAGGTCGTGCGTGATGAACATCATCGTCAGCCCCAGCTCGGCCTTCAGCTCCGCCAGCAGCGCCAGCACCTGCGACTGAATCGACACGTCCAGCGCCGACACGGCCTCGTCGGCGATGAGCAGGCGCGGCTTCAGCGCCAGCGCGCGTGCAATCGATATGCGCTGGCGTTGCCCGCCCGAGAACTCGTGCGGAAAGCGGCCCACGGCCGAGGCGCCCAGCCCCACGCGCTCGAGCAGCGCGGCGGCCATCTTCAGGGCTTCGGCGCGCGGGGTGCCGAAGATCATCGGGCCGCGCGCTATGGCGTCGCCCACCTTCTGGCGCGGGTTCAGCGAGGCGAAGGGGTCCTGGAAAATGATCTGCACCTGGCGCCGGTATTCGCGCAGCGCCGCGGCGTCCTGCGACAGGATGGAGCGGCCCGCGAAGGCGATGTCGCCGCTGTCGGGCGTCATCAGCCGCATCACCATGCGCCCGAGCGTGGACTTGCCCGAGCCCGATTCACCGACCACCGACACGGTTTCGCCCTCTTCGATGGCCAGGTCGATGCCGTCGGCCGCCACCACGGTGCGCGGCGGCGCGAACATGCCCGACTTCGACACGAAGGTCTTGCGCAGCTGCGAGATCTTCAGCAGCGGCTCGGTGCGCGTGCGCAGTGGCGTGCTGCGCGCCTGGCGGCCCGGCACCGCGTCGATGAGCTTGCGCGTGTACTCGTGCTGCGGGTTGCGCAGCACCTCGTCGCGCGTGCCGTGCTCCACCACGCGGCCGTGGCGCATCACCACCACGCGGTCGGCAATGTCGGCCACCACGCCGAAGTCGTGCGTGATGAAGAGCACGCCCATGCGGCGCTCGGCCTGCAGCTTCTGGATCAGGTCGAGAATCTGGCGCTGCGTGGTCACGTCCAGCGCGGTGGTGGGCTCGTCGGCCAGCAGCAGGCGCGGGTTGTTCAGCAGGGCCATGGCGATCATCACGCGCTGGCGCTGTCCGCCCGAGAGCTGGAACGGGTAGCTGCGCACGATCTGCCGCGGCGCGGGCAGGCCCACCGCCTCGATCAGCGCGATGCAGCGCTCCTCGATGGCCGAGGCCGCCAGGCCCGCCGTGTTGTGCAGCTGCAGCGCCTCGGCCACCTGCGCGCCGATGCGCTGCAGCGGGTTGAGCGCGCTCATCGGCTCCTGGAACACCATGGCGATGCGCTCGCCGCGCAGCTTGCGCATGCCGGCCGCGTCGAGCCTGGTGAGGTCGGCGCCTTCGAGCAGCACGCGGCTCTTGGCGTCGAGCTTCACGCGCGGCGGCAGCAGCCCGAGGATGGCGTGCGCCGTCATCGACTTGCCCGAGCCGGACTCACCGACCAGGCACACGATTTCGTTCTCGGCGATGTCCAGCGAGAGCCGGTCGACCGCGTAGCTGCGGTCGCCGGAGCTGGGCAGCACGATGGAGAGGTCCTGGATCGACAGCAGGGGAGCGGAAGGTGTCGTCATGAGCGTGGTCACTTGCGCGAGATTCGTGGGTTGAGCACGTCGTTCAGGCCTTCGCCCACGAGGTTGATGGCCAGCACCGTCAGCAGGATGGCCAGGCCGGGGAAAAAGCTCATCCACCACGCCTGGCGCAGCATGGTGCGCGCCGCGCCGATCATGAAACCCCAGCTCATGAGGTTGGGGTCGCCCAGCCCCATGAAGCTCAGCGCGCTCTCGATGAGGATGGCGCTGGCGATGCTCAGCGAGCCCGCCACGATGATGGGCGACAGCGCGTTCGGCAGGATGTAGCGCACGATGAGCGACAGCGGCGACTCGCCCTGGCAGCGCGCGGCCTGCACGAACTCGCGCTCCTTCAGGCTCAGGAACTCGCCGCGCGTGAGGCGCGCCACCTGCGGCCAGCTCACCAGCGCGATGGCGATCACGATGGTGCGGATCGAAGGCTCCAGGATGGCCACCAGCAGGATGCACAGCATGAACGCCGGAATGGTCTGGAACAGCTCGGTGAAGCGCATCAGCGCCTCGCCGATGCGCCCGCCCAGGTAGCCCGACAGGGCCCCCACCACCACGCCGATGACCAGCGCCACCAGCGTGGAGGCCAGCCCGATCATGAGCGACACGCGCGTGCCGTGCGCAATGCCCGAGGCAATGTCGCGCCCCAGGCTGTCACTGCCCAGCAGCAGGCCGTCGGTGCCCGGCGGCGTGAAGGGCGCGGCGGAGGTGTCCCAGGGGTCGCCGGGGAAGAACACCGGCGCGGTCAGCGCCAGCACGACGACGGCCAGCAGTATCACCAGGCCGAGCATGCCGCTCGGGTGGCGAAGAAAAGAACGCAGAGTGGCTTTCATTGGGGGCTTGTAGAGGCGTGTGCAGCGCTTGTCTGGCGCTCACGCGGCCTTGATTCGAGGGTCGATCACGCGGTACAGCAGATCGGTCAGCCAGTTGAAGGCGATGACGAGAACGGAAAGCACCAGGAAGATGCCCAGCATCACCTGGTAGTCGCGCTGCAGCACGGCGTCGTACGTGAGGCGGCCCAGGCCGGGCCAGGCGAACACCGTCTCGATGACCACCGAGCCGCCGATGAGCGTGCCGGCCTGCACGCCCGCCATGGTCACCACCGGCAGCAGCGCGTTGCGCAGCATGTGGCGCCACAGGATGCGGCTGTCGGAGGCGCCCTTGGCGCGCGCCGTCTTCACGTAGTCCTGGTGGCTCACCTCGATGATCGACGAGCGCATCAGCCGCGCGTAGATCGCCAGGTACAGCATGCCCAGCGTGAAGGCCGGCAGCACCAGGTGCACCAGCTTGTCGGTCACCGCGGCCCAGCCGCTCATGGTGACGCCGATGGTCTCGTAGCCGAAGGCCGGCAGCCAGCCCAGCTGCACCGAGAACAGCAGCACCAGCATCAGCCCCAGCCAGAACACCGGCGTGGCGTAGATCACCAGCGCCAGCAGGCTGATGAGCGTGTCCGAAGGGCGCCCCGCGCGCACGCCGGCCAGCGCGCCCAGCACCACGCCGCCCACGAGAGAGATGGCGAAGGCCGACAGCGTGAGCAGCAGCGTGGCGGGCAGCCGCTCCAGAATGGCGCTGGCCACCGTGCGCTGCTGGCGGTACGAGTAGCCCAGGTCGAGCGTGACCACCTTGCCCAGGTAGGTCGCGAGCTGCGTGGCGACGGGCTTGTCGAGCCCGTAGTCCTTGCGAACGCGCGCCAGGAAGGCCTCGTCGGTGGCGCCCGACTGCCCGGCGATCACCAGCGCCGGGTCGCCCGGCGCGGCGCGCACCAGCAGGAAATTGAAGACGGCGATGAGCAGCACCACCGCCACCATTTTTGCGAGCCGCGCGCCGAGCGAACCCAGCACGCCCAGCCCGCCCAGCCATTGGACTTTCATGTGCGCGTCAGGCCTTGAACGACACGGTGTCGAAGCTCTCGTGGATGCCGATGGCCGTGGTCACCAGGTTCTGGATGCGCTTGTCGTAGATGGTCGGGAATTCCATTTCCACCAGCCAGGCGATGGGCACGTCTTCGACGATGAGCTTCTGCATCTGGCTGTACAGCGCGCCGCGCTTGGCCTCGTCGATTTCCACCGCCGCCGCCTCCGCGATGCGGTCGACCTCGGGGTTCGAATAGCCCACCGTGTTGGTGAACAAAATCTTGCGGATGTTCGAGCTGACGTAGTTGCGCGTGACGCCCAGCGCCGGGTCCCCGAACTGGTAGAGCCACGACAGGTTCATGTCGTAGTCCCAGTTGCTGATGCGCTGCGTGTAGCTGCCCGGGTCGGTCGACTCCAGCGTCACCGCGATGCCCACCTTGGCCAGGCACTGGCGGATGTACTCGCAAGAGCGCTGCACCATCTCGCCGTAGGGCGACACCGGCAGCTTCACGCGGGCGCGAATGCCCTTGTCGTCGGGCTTCAGGCCCATCTCGTCGAGCAGGGCCTTGGCCTTCTCGATGGAGAAGTCGTACTTGCGCACGTTGGGCTCGTAGTACTTGGTCTTGGAGTTGACGGGGCCGGTGGCGACCTTGCCGAAGCCGTACAGGATCTTGTCCTTGATGAAGTTGCGGTCGATGGCGTGCATCACCGCCTGGCGAAAGCGCTTGTCGTTCAGCGGCGCGGTGCGGTTGTTGATCTCCAGCCACATGATGGGCGCGAAGTATTCATAGCCCTTGGTGGTCACCGCCAGGTTCGACTTCTTGCCCAGGCGCTGCGCGTCGAACAGCTCCAGGTCGGTCCACTGCGTGAGTTGCACCGTGCCGTTTTCCAGTGCGAGCGCGCGCGAGGCGCCGTCGGGCACCACGCGGTAGATGATCGCGTCCAGGTACGGCAGGCCGGGCTTGAAGTACTCGTCGTTGCGCACCAGGTGAATGTGCGAGCCGCGCACCCATTCCTTGAGCTTGAACGGGCCCGAGCCGATGGGCGCCAGGTTGGCCGGGTTCTTCGTGACGTCGGTGCCCGCATACACATGCTTGGGCATCACCGGCAGGTTGGAGATGTCGAAGGCGCCGATGAAGGGCGCGAACGGCTGCTGCAGCTTGAAGACCACCGTGTACGGGTCGGGCGCGGTGATCGACTCGCAGCGACCGAACAGCGCCTTGGCGCGCGGGTGCGTGACGGGCAGGAATTCTTTCACCGTGTAGAGCACGTCGTCGGCCGTGAGCGGCTTGCCGTCGTGCCACTTCACGTTGCGCTCGAGGTTGAAGGTGTAGGTCTTGCCGTCGGGAGAGATCGTCCAGCTCTTGGCCAGGCTGGGCAGCGGCTTCAGGTTCGTGTCGTAGGTCAGCAGGCTTAGGAAGATCTTGCCCGCCACCATCTGCGTGGGCGTGAGCTGGCTGATGGCCAGGTTCAGGATGGGCGGCTCCGGCTGCACGATGGAGTTGAGCGTGCCGCCGCGGGTCTGGCCGTGCGCGAGCGTGATGCCCAGGTTGAGGTCGAGCAGGCCCATGGCGCCGGCGGCCATCAGGAACTTGTTGAAGTCGCGTTTCTGCATGAAGGTCCTCAGAGGAGAGTTGGAGTCACTGGCGAGCCGCACGGGGCGCCCCGAATTGCGAATTTCAGTTTAGGGAAGGGGCCCCCGCGTGTTTGCAGGGATCGAGCCGAGTTCTGTTCCGCGCGGGCCATCCGCACGGGCACCTTGGCGGTGCCGATCAGTGGCACATGTCTTGCATGACTACCTTCCCCTGCATACGGGGGAAGCGCGATGGCCAAGCCGATGGGTCGCAGCCACCAACCGTGGCTCCTCCAGCAGGCCAGGAACCGCATGATTCGAAGCAACACTTTCCACGCCTACCAGTCCATTCCGAGGCCGGTATCGATGATCGTGGTCGAGCATGACCCCGAACCGTCTCTCATCGTGCCCTCGCATTCGCACCCGCGCGCGCAGCTTGCGTATGCGGTGAAGGGCACCTTCACGCTGCACACGCCCACGGGCGCCTGGCTGGTGCCGCCCAACCGAGCGGTGTGGGTGCCGGGCGGCGTGGTGCATGAAATGCATGCGCGCGGGCAGGCGGTGTCGAACCGCTCGCTCTACATACAGCCCGACGCCTCGCCCAACCTGCCCACGGAGTGCTGCGTGATCGAGGTGTCGCCGCTGATGCGCCAGCTGGTCATCGACGCCATCGGCATTCCCTTGCTGTACGACGAAGCGGGGCGAGACGGCCGGGTGATGCGGCTCATACTCGACGAGATTTGCGCGGCGCCCAAGGTGCCGCTGCACGTGCCCATGCCGCAAGACGCGCGGCTGCTGCGCATTTGCCGCGCGCTGCTGGACGACCCGGGCAGCGAGGGCGACCTGGAGTACTGGGCGCGCTTCGGCGCGCTGGGGCGGCGCACGCTCACGCGGCTGTTCCGCGACGAGACGGGCATCACCTTCACCATGTGGCGCCAGCAGGTGCGGTTGATGGAGGCCTTGCGCAGGCTGGCCATGGACACGCCGGTGACCACGGTGGCGATGGACCTGGGGTACGAGAGCCCGAGCGCTTTCACCGCGATGTTCCGTCGCGTGATGGGCAAGACGCCCAAGCACTACCTGGGGCGGTGCGACCTGGACATGGGCTGAGCTGGAAAGCGGGCTGCGGCCAGGAAAAGGGCCCAGCAAAAAAGGACAGCAAAAAAGACAGCAAGAGGGCGCCCATCGAAAGGGCGCCCTGCGCGTTGGCTACTTAAGTGCCTGCGCGCAGCGCGCACTGCTGGAACAGCTCCGCCGCTTTGCGCGCCAGCTCGGACGCCAGCCAGAAAACGTTGTTGCGATGCTCGGGGCCCGCGTCTTCCTGCGCCGGGTGACCGTGGTCATGGCAATAGCACAGCAACGAGTGCAATTGCGTGAGCGTTTCTTCCAGCAACCGCGTGGAGACCGTTGCCGCGCCCCACGCCCTTGACGCTGGACAGTGCTGCGGCCAGCGTGCCATCGATGGAAGCCGAATGGGAGACGCGCAGCACCACATCGCGGCCAGTTTGCCGGCGACGCCCCTAAATTTCTCGCCCGCGAAATTCGACCAACCGAAAATAGACAAAACGCTATCAAAATGAACTAGACTGATCACATTGCAACCACATCGAACAATCATGCTTGGAAGAATGGTAATCCGAGGGATCCCCAAAAGCGTCCTAGACAACTTGGAGGCCTCCGCCGTGCGACACGATAGGTCTGTTGAAGCAGAGGCCCGCCAAGCGTTGAGCGCCTGGGTCGAACCGATCGCGATCGAGGCCGAGCAGAGCAAGCGATCCGCCGAAGTCGGAACCCGGCTCATGCGCCTCCTCGAGCAACTGAACGACGAAAACACCGGCAAGACCCTCAGACCCTCCGAGATCGCAGAGAAGATGGGCGAGGAACGTGCAGGCGAAGTCGAAAAGTGGTTCCTCGGCCGAGCCGAGCCAACATTTGCGCAGCTGGACGCGCTGGCCAAGCTCTTCGCCGTGTCGCCGGGATGGATCAAGCACGGGAACAACACCATGTTTCCCATCGAAAATCACCGGCTACCCGAAGACGCCGTCGAAGCCGCGACCTGGTTGAGCGAATGGGAAGACGGTGAACCCATCGACGCCATCCACCTGGTGCGCGAAGCCTCCAAAACAGGCTCGCTGCTGGTCATCAAGGAAAGCACGCGGCACCAGTTCAAGGTCTTTGCCACCGGCATCCACGTCAGCGAAGAAATCGGCAACGGCGGCGAATCCATGCTGACCCACCTGTGGGTAACGCTAGCGCTTCTCTACAAGCGCTATACCCGCGGAAGCCGCCATTTCATGGTGTTCAGCTACCTCGCGCAGCCCAACACGTACAAACAGATGACGTCGGGTCAGGTCAACGCACTGACCCTCCTGCGCGACTGCGAGAAGACGCCTTGGTGGGAGGACGCATGGGACCAGTCGATGTACGCGAAAAACACTTACTGGAAGGGCTGGAAGGAACTTTGCGAGCGCATCGTCAGAGCCATCGCGCGCAACGATCGGTTGAGCACGCAGCTGGATGCAATCAAGCGAGGCGACATGGCGGCCGCGATGTCCAGCGAAGCCCATACGGCCTGAAGAATTTCGCGGGCGCGCAATTGGTCAATCTGTCGAGGGTTCGGACTGGTGTTAGCGCCCGTGCAATCGAGATCAGCGGTGCCAGTCGAACATTGACCAGGGGCTGGAGCTGGTTCGGTAGGAGCTAGCTGTGGATAACTATGGGTTGGATGCCTCGGTAGGTCCTCCTTTTCTTGAACTGGTTGTTGGTATTCCCGAGCCGTCAGGCGAGGCCCCTTCCTCCGGTCTCGCTCACCTGGGCCGCCGCTGCCTTCCTTGTCTGCTCGCGCGTCTTGATGCGCCCCCTGGGCCTCGTGCGTGCTGTGACGGAAGCGGTAAGACTCGTTGCCCGTTTCGATGATGTGGCAGTGATCGTCAAGCGATCCAGCAGCGCCGTGGTCATCTTGGCGTCGCCGAACACATGCTGAGGTTGTTGCGCCATATCGGCCTTGTTGGCAAAGCGATCCTGCTCCTGATGCGCGTGTCGTTAGACGGCACAACGTCTTGGGCGGTGCCGCGATTGCAACTGTCAGCTTGGACCATGCGTTCAAAAAGTGCACGACGTCCCCGGCGCGGTCGCCGAAGATGGGTTGAATGGCGGGTCCAAACCTGCATATCCGCGTGCTCGCGCATCGCCATGTTCGCTTCCGACGCGTCGGTCCTATGCACTTGGTGTCGCCCAGGAAGGATCTGCGTTTTTGACGCTTGTGACCAAAAGCGGTTAGTATTTCTATGCCTTTGGCAACGGCACGCCGCCCGCAGCAGCGCAGCTCAGAGAGTGTTGCCTTCAATTCTCAAACTCCTGGCATGACTTTTCTCAAGGTCCATGTGGAGACGGTGGCGGGCGACGTTTTCGGTATGGACCATGGAGAACGGACATGTCCATGATTTCCCAAGTCCCGTCATCGATCGGCGGCATCAAGAGCTTCGCCCGAAAGATCAAGCACGCCACGGGCGCTTCGCACAATGAGGCTCTAGACAGCGCAGCGCAGGCGGCAAATTTCCAGAACTACGCTCACGCGCAGCGAACGCTGACTGCTCATGCGAACACTGCGCTGCTGCGGACGGGCACGCGGACGAACTTGCATCTGCTCTATCTCACGTTCTACTGGAAGAACAAGGAGACCGGTGAGCGAGGCCGCGAGACCCTCACAATTCAGCTTGCGGCCACTTGGGCGTCCTTGATCACGGTGCCACAGCTGAGCCATAACTGCGCACTACATGATCTGTTCCCGATGGCGCCCGATCATCTCGAAGGGCGGTACCTGTGTGCTGATCAAAAAGAGGCTCGTGAGCACGCATGCGCTGCGGCACGGGCTTTCTATTTCATCGATGCCACCAGGCTACGGCCCTCTGCGAGCTTTGGCCGTGCCTATCCGAAGGGAGACTCACGCAATTGTGTGCCGCACTCCGACCATCCAAGCATCTGGTTTGAACCTTCGACGCGTCGCTACCTGTTCATCGACGAGCCATACGAGAAAGCGATTGGTGAGCGCGAGCAACGGGCTCGGGAGAGGTGGGCGGTCGGCCATTTCCGAGTCATCGTCAAGCCCACTTGGAAGGGAATGTACAACTCCCTGCCGCAAGATGGGACGCAAATCTATTTCGTTAGCCACGCATTCAATGGCGTACCAGTTGGGCCCTTGGTCGCTGCGGTCGATGCACTTCCCTCATGTACTGCTGACCATTGGACAGGAGAGTCCGCCTCCGCGACATCGCGCTTCAGCAGTCCGATGGAAGGGCAACCTATTCCAAAGCCTGAACCGATACCGCGCCTCAGCATTCAACACGATGATATGGCGGCTCCAGCGGTCATTTTTCACAAGCAGGCGGGACTGCTGCTGACACGGCTGATCGGTCTATGTCGCCGTCGGTCCGGAATCAAAACCCATCTTGATTCCGTACGGGACTTGCTGCGCGAACTACTCATGACCTCCTCGACCGAGGAGGAAGTGTCCGACGCCGAGTTGCTGGCCATCTACGGAGTGGGCGTCTTTTCTATGCAAGCGATTCTTCGTCCTGACCCCGACCAGCGACATGCTTTGGAAGAGGACATGCGAAAGCTTCGCGAGCTGCTCCTTCAAGAGTTCGCGTTCAAAGCTGATGGGCGCACACTGGGAAGGCACTTGGCTGCGGCGGAGCGCTCGCTTGAAAGCTGGCACCGTGCCGCTTAGGCCCGAATCGCAAGGCGTCCCGCGTGCGTCATTTGCCAGCGCCCTCGCCGGGATGCTCCTCGGTTGGCGGTCATCGGGACCTCTGAGGCGGGACCGATAGAAGCAACCTTCCAGGAAGAGTTCGCAGGCTTGCTGGCGCGGTAGCGCTTCTCCTGAGCGGCATGCCGATGCCGCCCTGAAGAAGGGCCACTGCCCTACCAGGGGTTTGTCATGACCAAGGACGACGCGCCACAGTTCTCTGCGACTACGTCGATCGTCCAAGGCGCCCGGGCTTGAGCGATATGTGCTGACACCATCAGCCCCCTCTCGAACCTCGTACTAGGCAGGATGCGGGTATGCGTCCGGCAAAGTCATCTTGATCCCGTCTTCGCTCCATAGGAGGCTCTACTCCACTTAACTTCTTCGCGGACACGTGGACACTTCTGTTTTGGAGCCAGCCGGGCGGCGCCGCAGGCGCAAGCACAGCGCCGAGTTCAAGGCCGAACTCATCCGGGCCTGCCAGCAGCCTGGCGTGTCGAGCGCGGCGATCGCGCTGGCCAACGGGCTCAACGCCAACATGCTTCGCCGGTGGGTCAACTGTGCCGAGCAGCCTGAGTCTGCCGCTGCACCTGCCAGGCCGCCGCCGCCCCCTGAGTTCGTCCCCCTGAAGTTGCCTGCACCGCAACTGCAGACCGACATCCGCATTGAGCTTCAACGCTACAAGGTCATGTTGATGACCGGCAGGAAGGATGAGGCGACGTTTCGGTTCTATGAGGCGGCGGGGTTCAATCGCGATGACAAGCAGGCGTTCATTGCGAAGGCGCCTCGGGCGTAACACGTGGCCATGAATCCTCGTGCCGTCTTCTTCGACCTGGACAACACGCTCACGCATCGAGCGCGCAGCATCGCTTCCTACGCGCGCCAGTTCGCGGCGGATTTCGCCGGAGCGCTCGACGTGGAAACGTCGGGCGAGCTTGTCGCGTCGATCATTACGAAAGAGGACTGCGGAGGCTATCTGCCGCCAGGCAGTCGGTTTGCTTCCATTCAGGAAGCGATAGGTTTTGCGCTTGCGAACGGAAGTGGGCTGCGGTGGAAAAGCGCGCCGTCGGCGCAACAGCTTCGTGCCCACTGGGCCGGACACTTTCCGCAGCACGCGGTCGAGATGCCGGGAGCGTCGAAGCTCTTGCGGCAATTGAATGAACAGGGGTTCCACGTCGGGATCGTGACGAACGGCGCGGAGCGTTCGCGCAAGGCCACCGTCGATGCGCTGGGGTTCGGCGATGCCGTTGGCTCGCTGCTGAGTTCGGAGCGCTCGGGCTTCAGGAAGCCGGACCCACGAATCTTTCTCCAGGCTGCCGCGGAGGCCGGGCTTGACGCACGCGACTGCTGGTACGTCGGCGACCACCCGGTGAACGACATCGTGGGTGCGGTGAGCGCGGGCATGCAGGCGGTGTGGCTCGAGGGCTTTCACGATTGGCCGAGCGACCAGCCGGAACCGCGCTTGCGCGTGGCGTGCTTGTCGGAGGTCTGGGAGCTGCTGGCGTGTTGACCGAGCGCACTGCGCGCGCTTCGGAAGGTCTTGTGCGGTACGGGTTGGTCATGTGGACGCGTCGGCTCGATCCTCCAGGCCGAGCGATCAAATCGCCGCGTACTGCCCCGTGCCTCCAGGCCACGCCGTCAGCACCTCGTACCCCTCGGGCGTCACCGCCACCATGTGTTCCCACTGCGCGGACAGCGAACGGTCCTTCGTCACGACCGTCCAGCCGTCGGGCAATTGCCGGGTGTCGCGCTTGCCCGCGTTGAGCATGGGCTCGATGGTGAAGACCATGCCCGGCTCCAGCGTGAGCCCTTCGCCGCGCTGGCCGTAATGCAGCACCTGCAGGTCTTCGTGATAGACCTCGCCGATGCCGTGGCCGCAGTACTCGCGTACCACGCTGAAATGTTCGCGGTGCGCCACCGACTGGATGGCATGGCCAATGTCGCCCAGGGTCGCGCCGGGCCTCACCTGCCGAATGCCCGCGCACATGGCTTTGTAGGTGGTCTCGACCAGGCGCCGCGCCAGCACGCTCGGCGCGCCGACGAAGTACATGCGGCTGGTGTCGCCGAACCAGCCGTCCTTGATGACGGCGACGTCGATGTTGACGATGTCGCCCTTCTTCAGGATCTTCTCGGGCGACGGAATGCCGTGGCAGACCACCTGGTTGACCGAGGTGAGGACGGTCTTCGGATAGCCCTGGTACCCCACGTTCGCCGGAATGGCGCCCTGCACGTTCACGATGTGGTCGTGGCAGATGCGGTCGAGCGCCTCGGTGCTCACCCCCGGCACGACATGGGGTTCGATCATGGCGAGCACCTCGGCGGCGAGCCTGGCGGCGCGCCGGGACTTTTCGATCTGCTCGGGGGACTTGATGCGGATGTCGCGGGCCATCAGCGGGCTCCGCGCGAGCCCTGCGGGCTCTCGTGCATCGGGGCAAAACCTTCTTCGATCCTCATTGCCGACCTTCTATATGAAACATATACAAATTATATATGTTTCGTATGATCTGGCGGTGTTCGGTCGAATGCGAGGCATGCGGCCTTGAGAAAGCGTGCGCCTGCCTCTGGAGGGGCGTGGAAAGGGGCGGCACGCCCGAAGGAACGGCGCGGGCGCGGCAGGACGCGTGCCGCGCCCCTGGTCGCTCAGACCCCTTCGATGATCCGCAGGTCCCGCTCGGCGCCGTCGCCCAGTGCGGCGAGCGCGGCCTTGTAGTCGGGGCTGTCGTGCGTGGCGGTC
Source organism: Variovorax sp. J22G73 (assembly GCF_030317035.1). Taxonomy (GTDB): domain Bacteria; phylum Pseudomonadota; class Gammaproteobacteria; order Burkholderiales; family Burkholderiaceae_C; genus Variovorax. The sequence goes on along the minus strand of NZ_JASZYK010000017.1, from coordinate 12,713 downwards.
GCTTGTTCGACGCTGTCGAACTCGATCAGCACGGTGCGTTCGGTCAGGCCGAACTCGTAGGTCTTGGCGGGCAGGCCGCGCGCCAGGAAGCGGCCGCCGCCGGCGGTGATCGCCGGGCCGGCGAGCTTTGCGTAGGCCGCGAGTTTGTCGGCGTCCTTGACGGCACGGTACGCACTGACCCAATAGGCTTTTGCCATGGTGATTTCTCTGGTGTTGTTGAACGAACAATATAGCGCGCGACTACATTCGGCGAACCCGTTCGCCCCCATGCCCACAGGCTCTCGATGCCACAGCTCGTCTTCGTCTTCGGAACCCTGAAACAAGGGTTTCCCAACTTCGCCACCAACAAGGGAACGCGCGTGGGCGGCGACTTCGTCACGGTCGAGCGCTATCCGCTGTACCTGGTCGGCGATCGGTTTTCTCCGTGGCTGGTCGACGCCGCGGGGGAGGGCGAGCAGGTGGCGGGCCAGGTGTTCGAAGTCGACCAGCCGGCGCTGGACGCGATGGACGTGCTCGAGCGAATCACGGAGCCCGATGGTTACCGCCGGGTGAAGATGAAGGTGCGGGCCGTGGGCGGCGAGCCCGCTTCGACGCTCGACGTGCATGCCTACGTCAAGCAGCGTGCGCACTTCCGTCCCGCGGACGCGCGTCTCGGGCCGCTGCGCGAATACAGCCTCGAGCACGCCGCGCTGTATCGCGGCAGAGGGGCGCCAGGCCACCTCGCGCGAGCCGCCGTTCTGCATCCGGAGTAACCCGAAGGTTTGACGCGGCGCCACGCCCCATCGGGGGCCGCCTGTACCCATGGCGACACGGCCCGGCAAAGCTCGTCCCCGCCGCGCAACGCGCCACCCCGTTCGCAGACCGAACCCGCGTGATCCTGTGTCATGATGAATTTCTGAATATTTCCCTGCGCTCAAGCGCTGTACCTGCACCCCCTCGCACGGCGTAATCGTGGTTTATCTGGTCGGCCTCCTGATGTTCTTCGCGTCGCTGTGCAATGCACAGACGGCGCCCGCCCAGCGTTTGCGCATCGTCGGTGGCCTGGGGGGTGTCTCGCAGTACACGGGCCACGAGGAACAATTCTGGACGCGCGACCTCGCCACGCTGTCGGGCGGGCGCTACACCGCCAGCATCGTGCCCTTCGACCGTGCCGGCGTGCCGGGCCAGGAAATGCTCAACCTGATGCAACTCGGCGTGGTGCCCTTCGGCACGGCGCTCATGAGCCAGATGTCAACGCAGTTTCCAGAATTGGGCGCGCCCGACATGGCCGGGCTGAACCCCGACATTCCCACGCTGCGCCGGGTGGTGAGCGCGTTCCGCCCGTACCTGGCGCAGCAGCTGCGCGAGCGCTACGGGGTGGAGCTGCTGGCGGTGTACATCTACCCCGCGCAAGAGGTGTTCTGCAACAAGCCGGTGCAGCAGCTGGGCGACCTGGCAGGCCGGCGCACGCGGGTGTCGAGCTCGACGCAGGCCGACTTCGTCTCGGCGCTGGGCGGCACGCCGGTGTACACCGAGTTCGCTCAGATCATGGCGAACATGAAGTCGGGCAACACCGACTGCGTCATCACCGGCACCATGTCCGGCCACTCGCTGGGCCTGCACGAAGTGACCAGCGCCATCTACGCCATGCCGCTGAGCTGGGGCGTGGCGGTTTTCGCGGCCAACCGCGAAAGCCTGAACGCGCTGCCGCCCGACCTGCAGGCGCTGCTGCGCAAGGAGCTGCCGCGGCTGGAGGCCGCGGTATGGGCCCAGTCGGAGCGCGAGACCGAAGAAGGCATTGCCTGCAACACCGGCGTGGCCAGCTGCGGCAAGCCCACCAAGGGGCGCATGGTGGCGGTGCGGCCGTCGGCGCAGGACGAGGCCCGCCGCCGCGAAATCTTCGCGACCCGCGTGCTGCCGGGCTGGGTGCAGCGCTGCGGTCCGGTGTGCGCCAGGGTGTGGAACCAGACGGTGGGGCCGGTCGTCGGCCTGCAGGCGCAGACCACGCAGTGAAGCCGCGCTTTCTTCGTCGCGTGAGCGCCATCGTCTATGGCGTGGCGATGCTCTTTCTTTTCACGGTGGGCGCAGTGGCCACGGTCATCGTGTGGGAGGCGCACCAAAAGGCGATCAGCGACCACGAGAGCCAGGCCGTGCGCTTCGTGGCCGGCTCCGAGGCGGCGCTGAACCGCTCGCTGCTCAGCGTCGACATGCTGCTGGCGGGCGCCAACGAGCTGCTGCGCGGCTCCACCGCCGCCAGCGCGGGCGCCGACGCGGGCAGCTTCGACGCGCACCGCCTGCTCGACAACGTGGTGCGGCAGAACCTGCTGGTGCGCCACGTCGCGTTCGTCGATGCGCGCGGTACGGTGGTGGCCTCGTCGGACCGGCGCGGCGAACGCCTGCCGCTGGTGCTGCCGGCCGGCTTTGTCGACGGCGTGCTGGCGAACCCGGTGTCCACGCTGGCGATCAGCGACCCGGCCGCCAGCCTGGTCACGTCGCAGAAGGTGCTGTTCTTCGCGCGCGCCGTCACGCTGGCTGACGGCTCGCGCATGCTGGCGGTGGCCGAGGTGCAGCTGTCGCTGCTGGCGACGATCATGACGCAGGGCGCGGGCATTCGCGGGCTCGAGGTCACGCTGGAGCGCGACGCCGGCGCCCTGCTGGCCAGCCTGCCGCCGCGCGACGACCTCACCGGCCGGCAAATAGAGCCGCCCCTGCACGAGCAGACCAGCGACGGCAAGCCGCAGCGCATGGCCGCGCGCCTGAGCGGACAGCCGGGCATCGTGGTGGCGCGGCCCACGCTGCACCGCAACCTGCTCATCGTGGCGAGCATTCCGCTGACCGCGGCGCTGCAGGACTGGCGCCGCGAGCGCGACCTGATCGCCTGGACCGCCGCGGCCATCGGGCTGATGATCCTGGCGGTGGCGCTGTTCACGCACTTCCAGCTGCGCCGCCAGTGGCGCGCGCGCATGGAGCTGGTGCGCTCCAAGTCCACGCTCGACCAGGCGCTGGAGTCGATGATCGACGGCTTCATCCTGCTGGACGCCGACAGCCGTGTGCTCACCTGGAACCGCCGTTTCGTCGCGATGTTCCCCTGGACCGAACCGATGATCGCGCCGCAGGTGCCGTTTCGCCGCATCATGGACGAGACCGCGCGCCACGTGGTGCACGGCCGCGGCCCGGCCGACTGGTCGGCCATGAACATGCCGCAGATGGCGCAGCCGCACTCCGAGCAGGAGGCGCTGCTGCAGGGCGGCCAGGTGATCCGCGCCACGCGCAGCCGCACGCCCGACGGCGGCACCGTGTGCGTCTACCAGGACATCACCGAAAAGCGCCGCCACACGGCCGCCATCATCGAGAGCAAGGCGCAGCTGCAGGCCACGCTCGACGCACTGCCCGACCTGCTGCTCGAAGTGGGGTTGGACGGCCGCTGCCACGGCTACCACGCGCCGCGCGTGCCCTTCCCGGCCACCGACGTCGAGAACCCGGTGGGCCACATGCTGACCGAGCTGCTGCCGGCCGAGGCCGCGGCCGAGGTGATGAGCGCGCTGCGCGAGGCCGATGTGTCGGGCTATTCGGCGGGCCGGCAGTTCGAGCGGCGCGACGCGCGCGAGAAGGCGTGGTTCGAAATCTCGGTGTCGCGCAAGCTGGTGGGCGACGAGGGCGATTCGCGCTTCATCGTCATCCTGCGCAACATCACCGAAAGCAAGCTCGCCGCGCGCGAAATCGAGCACCTGGCCTTCTACGACACGCTCACCGGCCTGCCCAACCGGCGGCTGCTGCTCGACCGGCTCAACCACGCCATTGCCGCCGCCGCGCGGCGCCAGCGGCTGTGCGCGGTGCTGTTCCTCGACCTGGACAACTTCAAGACGCTGAACGACGCGCTGGGCCACGACATCGGCGACGTGATGCTCAAACAGGTGGCGCAGCGCCTGAAAGACTGCCTGCGCGAAGGCGACATCGTGGCGCGCCTGGGCGGCGACGAGTTCGTGGTGATGCTGGAAGACCTCAGCGAGCAGGCGGTCATTGCCACTTCGCAGACCGAGACCATGGGCGCGACCATCCTCGCGCGGCTCAACCAGCCCTACCAGCTCGGCCTGCAGCAGCACCACAGCACCTGCAGCATCGGCGCCTCGCTGTTCGAGGCCAAGGGCGCATCGACCGAAGAGGTGCTCAAGCAGGCCGACATTGCCATGTACTACGCCAAGACCGACGGCGGCAACGCGCTGCGCTTCTTCGAGGCGGGCATGCAGACCACCATCACCGCGCGCGCCACGCTGGAAAACGAGCTGCACGCCGCCATTGCGGCCAAGCAGTTCGTGCTGCACTACCAGAGCCAGGTCACGGGCGAGAACCGGGTGGTTGGCGCCGAGGTGCTGGTGCGTTGGCGCCATCCGGTGCGCGGGCTGCTGCTGCCGCGCGAGTTCATCGATGTGGCGGAAGACACGGGCCTCATCATTCCGCTGGGCCTGTGGGTGCTGGAAACGGCGTGCAGGCAGCTCACGGCTTGGCGCGACGACCCGCGCCGCAGCCACCTGCAGCTGTCGGTGAACGTGAGCGCGCGGCAGTTTCGCGAGGAAGACTTTGTTGACCAGGTGCGCCTGGTGCTGGAGCGCACCGGCGCCGACCCGCGCCGGCTCAAGCTGGAGCTCACCGAGAGCCTGCTGCACGAGAAGGTGATCGACGCCATCGGCAAGATGGAGGCGCTGGTGGCGCTGGGCATCCAGTTCTCGATGGACGACTTCGGCACGGGCTTCTCGTCGCTGTCGTACATGACGCAGCTGCCGCTCAGCCAGGTGAAGGTCGACAAGTTCTTCGTGCACAGCATCGGGCTGAACCCGAAGGTGGAGCTGATCATCCAGACCATCATCGGCATGGCGCGCAACCTGGAGCTGGAGATCGTGGCCGAGGGCGTGGAAACGCACGCACAGCGCGACTTTTTGGCGCGCCACGGCTGCCTGATGTGCCAGGGCTACCTGTTCGGCCGGCCGCAGCCGCTGGAGGCCTACGAGCGCGAGTTCGACGTCGGCGCCATCGCCTGAACCCTGGCGAACCCGCACAGCCGCGCCCTCCGGCGGGTTGCCCGCGGGGCCCGCAAACACCCGCACTGCATAATCGCGCCCTTTTCCCTTTGGAAGCCGGATGCCCCTAGAGATTGCGCAATCGACGCCGACAGCCGCCAGCATCGCCGCGCTCGTGCAGGCGAACTATGACCTGGGCGAGGTGGTCGAGAGCGAGTTTCTGCGGCGCAGCTTCAACCAGGTGTACCGGTTGAGCTTTGCCAGCGGCCAACGCGTGGTGGCGCGCCTGTGCGCCGCCCGGCCGCGCGGCGGCCCCAACACCCTGTTCGAGGCGGCCGCGCTGCAACACTGGTCGAACGCCGGCTGCCGCGTGTCGCGCTGCCTGCCGGCGGCTGACGGCGGCGTCGCCATCGAGGTGCCGCTGCCCGAAGGCCCGCGCGCGCTGATGCTGTTCGAGCACCTCGACGGCGAGTTCACCGGCGACGCGGGCGAAGACATAGAGGCCTTCGCGCGCGGCCTGGCCGGCCTGCACATCGCGGGCGAAAGCTACCAGGGGCCGAGCAGCGCCTACTGCCTCGACCTCGACTACCTGCTGCTGCACCCGCTCGAAGGCCTGCTGCACGCCCCCACCATGACCGCCGAGCTGCGCCCGCAGTTCGAGGCGCTGGCGCGGCGGCTGCAGGACGACATCCTGTCGCTGGGCGAGCTGGCCCGCGTGCTGTGCCACGGGGACGCGCACGGGAGCAACAATTTCGTGGTGGATGCGAAGGCTGGGACGGGCGATGAAGCCGACGCCAACGCCGACGCCAAGGCAAAGCGCGAGGCCGTCTTCTTCGACTTCGACGAGGCCGGCCCAGGCTACCTCGCCTACGAGCTCGCCGTGTACCCGTGGAGCCTGCACCCGCACACGCCCGACGGCGTGGCCACCGACAAGGCCAAGGCCAAGTGGCTGCACTTCATTTCCGCGTACCGCGAGGTGCGGCCCGTGTCCGACGCCGATCTCGCGGCCATTCCGCGCTTCATGGCCATCCGCCAGTTCTGGCTGCTGGGCGAGTATTCGGGGCGCATCGACGTCTGGGGCTCGCAGGCCATTCCCACGGACTACCTGCGCCGCCAGGTCACCATGCTGGGCAACTGGCAGACGCTGGAGCTGCCGCTGCACGCGTCCTGAGCCGCTTTGAACCGCTTGTTCAGCCGGCATCCTTGCCGATGCGGTTCACCCCGCACCAGCGCGCCATGAACACCGCGAGCACCGCCGTCACCTGCACCACGCTGTCGATGGACACCCACTCGTCGATGCCATGGATGTTCTCGCCGCCCGACGGGCCGTAGCAGATGGCCGGCGTCTCGCCGTACAGGTTGAAGAACTTCGCGTCGGTGGTGCCGGTGAAGGCCGTGGGCGTCAGCACCTTGCCGACGATGTCCAGGTGGCACTGCGACAGCGCCGCGACGATGGGCGCGTCGGGCGCCACCTCGCAGCCGTCGGCCTGGAAGCCCTCGTACACGATCTTGTAGCTCAGCGCGGCATGCGCGGGGTGTGCCTCGTAGGCGGCGGCCAGCAGCGCCTCGACCTCGGCCTTCACCTTCTCCACCTTCATGTCGGGGTAGAAGCCCAGGCGCACGTCGGCGCGGCAGGCCGAGGGCACCGACGAGGCCCACTCGCCGCCCTGGATCTTGCCCAGGTTGAAGTTCACCGGGTGGTTGTGGTGCGCGAACGAGCGGTAGCGCGCGCTCGGCGCGTTCCATTTGTCTTCGAGCTTCTTGAGCTCGCCGAAGAGGTACAGCGCGAAGTCGATGGCGCCCACGCCGGTCTGCGCCACCGAGGCATGCACCGGCTTGCCCAGCACCTCGATGGCCAGCCACAGCACGCCCATCTGGCAGGTCATGACGCCGTCGGCCGCCACCGGCTCGGTGATGACGGCCGCGTCGGCGCGGTAGCCCTCCGCCAGGCAGGCCAGCGCGCCGTTGCCTGTGCACTCTTCTTCGATGACCGACTGGAAGTACACCGGCGAGGCCGGCTCCAGCCCGAGCGACTTCAGCGCCTTGAAGGCCATGGTGTACGCGATGATGCCGGCCTTCATGTCCGACGAGCCGCGCCCATAGAGCCGGTCGCCCTCGACCTTGCCCGAGAAGGGCGGGTGCGTCCACAGCACCTCGGCGCCCGTGGGCACCACGTCGATGTGGCCGTTGAAGATCAGCGAGTTGCCCTTGAACGGACCCGAGGGCCGGTGGATGCCCACCACGTTCGTGCGGCCCTCGTAGGAGACGATGGAGGGCGAGTAGCCCGGGTGGGCGCGCAGCTTTTCCTCGTCGATCTGGAACTCGTCCACCTGCAGGCCGAGCGCGCCGAAGGCATCGGCCATGAAGCGCTGCGCGCTCTGCTCGTGGCCCAGCAGGGAAGGGTGAGTGACCAGCTCGCTCAGCATGGCGACGGTTTCTTCGCGCAGGGCGCGCGCGGCAGCGACGATGGCGGCTTCGTCGGCCTGGAATGTGGTGGCTTCTTTCATGAAGCCATTCTTTCAGCGGGGCGCGCGCCGCGCCGTTGGGAACGGGCCGGTGACTGTCGCGTATGCGCCGTTCTCTCCAGCGCGGCGCATCCGCAACGCTTGCCGCTCAGGCGGCCAGCGCCGCGGGGCGCGGGGCCGCCCGGGGTGTGGCCGCCGTGCCCGCCGTACCCGCATCGAGCTGCTTCGCCAGCGCGCTCCACCGCACGCGCGCCGACACCACGCTTTCTTCCTTCACATGGCCGAACCCGCGAATCTGCTCCGGCAGGCGCGCCAGGGCGAGCGCGGTGTCGAAGTCGATGCGGTCGAAGCGCGCCAGCACGTCCTCGACCATGGCGCGATAGTCGGCGATCAGCTGGCGCTCCATGCGCCGCTCGGCCGTGCGCCCGAACACGTCGAGCGCCGTGCCGCGCAGGCCGCGCAGCTTCGCGAGCACGCGAAACGCGTTCAGCATCCACGGCCCGAAGCTCGTCTTTACCGCGCGGCCTTCGGCGTCGCGACGGCCCAGCACCGGCGGCGCCAGGTGAAAGCGCAGCACCAGCTTGCCTTCGAACTGCTCGCCCAACTGCTCGATGAAGCGCTTGTCGGTGTACAGCCGCGCGACCTCGTACTCGTCCTTGTAGGCCATGAGCTTGAACAGGCCCGACGCCACCGCCTTGGCCAGCAGCGTGGTGCCGCGCTCGCGCTGCTCGGCCACGCGCACGCGCTCCACCAGCTCCGCATAGCGCTGCGCATACGCCGCGTTCTGGTACGCGGTAAGGAACGCGGTGCGGTCCTTCACCAGCGCCTCGAAGCCCTGCGGCCGCTGCAGCGCCACCACCTTCGCCGGCGCGGCCTCGCGCGTGACCGCGGCCAGGTCCAGCGCCGCCTTGCGGCCCCAGCGAAAGGCCGACTGGTTGGCCTTGACCGCCACGCCGTTGATTTCGATGGCCTTGTCCAGCGCCTCGGCCGACAGCGGCACGCAGCCCTTCTGGAACGCGAAGCCCAGCAGGAACAGGTTGGCCGCGATGGCATCGCCCATGAGCCGCGTGGCCAGTTGCGTGGCGTCGATGAAATCGGCGCGGCCTTCGACCGATTCCTCGATCAGCGCGCGCACCTGCGCCGCCGGAAACTCCCAGTCGGGCTGCTGCGCGAAATGGCCCGTCGGCTGCTCGAAGGTGTTGACCAGCGCATAGGTGCGCCCCGGCCGCATGCGCGCGATGGCGTCGGGGGCGCCCGCCGTGAGCATGTCGCACCCCAGGATCAGGTCGGCCTCGCCCGTGGGAATGCGCTGCGCCTTCAGCTGCGCCGCGTCGCGGGCGATGCGCACGTGCGAGGTGACCGAGCCGTTCTTCTGCGACATGCCCGTCATGTCGAGCACGCTCACGCCCTTGCCTTCGAGGTGCGCCGCCATGCCGATCAGCGCGCCGATGGTGATGACGCCCGTGCCGCCGATGCCGGTGATGAGAATGTTGTGCATGCCGTCGAGCGCCAGCGTGGGCGGTGCCGGCAGCGGCGCTTCTTCGGCGGCCGCCTTGGCCGCGACGGGCGCGTGCTTGCGCGGCTTCACGCCTTCGACCGTGACGAAGCTCGGGCAGAAACCCTTGATGCACGACTCGTCCGCGTTGCACGCGCTCTGGTCCACGCTGCGCTTCAGGCCCAGTTCGGTCTGCTTGGGCAGCAGCGCGGTGCAGTTCGATTGCTCGCCGCAATCGCCGCAGCCTTCGCACACCGCGTCGTTGATGAACACGCGCCGCGCCGCCTGCGGAAACTCGCCCTTCTTGCGGCGGCGGCGCTTCTCGGCCGCGCACACCTGGTCGTAGATGAGCACCGACACGCCCTCGAACTCGCGCAGCTCGCGCTGCACCGCGTCCATGTCGTCGCGGTGGTGCACGGTGAGCACGAAGCCTTCGCGGTCGGCCGGCAGGGGGCTGCGGTCGGCCCAGCGCGTCGGGTCTTCGGCCACGAGCGCCAGGCGCTTCACGCCCTCGGCCGCCATCTGGTGCGCGATGCGTGGCACGTTGATGGGCCCGTCGACCGGCTGGCCGCCGGTCATGGCCACCGCGTCGTTGTAGAGGATCTTGTAGGTGATGTTCACGCCCGCCGCCACGGCCGCGCGGATCGCCATCGAGCCCGAGTGGTAGTACGTGCCGTCGCCCAGGTTCGCGAACACGTGCCTGCGCTTGGAGAACCAGGCCTGCCCCAGCCACGGCGCGCCTTCGCCGCCCATGTGCGTTGTCGTCTTGTTGTGCTCGGGGTAGATGGCCGTGGCCATCACGTGGCAGCCGATGCCGGCCAGCGCCAGGCTGCCTTCGGGCACCTTGGTCGAGGTGTTGTGCGGGCAGCCCGAGCAGTACCAGGCCGGGCGCGAGGGCGTGGCCACCGCCTTGCCCAGCACCACGTCCTTCGCGTCGAGAATCGCCAGCCGCATGCGGATGCGGTCGCTGGTGTGAAAGCGCGCCACCCGGCCCGCGATGACGCGCGCCACCTGCGCCACCGAGAAGTCCGCCGTGGCTGGCAGCAGCCACTGGCCGCGCGGATGCGCGCCCCATTCGCCCTGCTCGTCGAACTTGCCGATCACGCGCGGGCGCACGTTTTCGCGCCAGTTGTACAGGTGCTCCTTAAGCTGGTACTCGACGATCTGGCGCTTCTCCTCGACCACCAGGATTTCTTCGAGCCCATCGGCGAACTCGCGAATCGAGTCCGGCTCCAGCGGCCAGGGCATCGACACTTTGAACAGGCGGATGCCGATGCGCGCGGCCCCGTCCGCGTCGATGCCCAGTTCTTCCAGCGCCTCGAGCACGTCGCGGTACGACTTGCCCGAAGCCACGATGCCCAGCCGCGCCTTCGGCGAATCGATGGTCACGCGGTTGAGCTTGTTGGCGCGCGCGTAGGCGATGGCGGCGTAGATTTTGTAGTCCTGCATCAGCGCTTCCTGCTTGCGCGCCTGCACGCCCAGCGTGTCGGTCGACAGGCGCGCGTGCACGCCGCCGGGCGGAAACACGAAGTCCGCGGGCAGGCGCGTGTGCACGTCGAGCGCGCCGGCCGCGATGGAGCCCGACGACTCCACCGTGTCCGCCAACGCCTTGAAGCCCACCGGCAGCCCGGCAAAGCGCGACATCGCGAAGCCGTGCAGGCCGAGCTCGATGTACTCCTCCACGCTCTGCGGGTAGAGCATGGGGATCATCGAGGCCGCGAACAGGTGGTCGCTCTGGTTGGGCAGCGTGGAAGAAGACGCGCCGTGGTCGTCGCCCGCCACCAGCAGCACGCCGCCGTGGGGCGAGGTGCCCGCGTGGCTCATGTGCTTGAAAACGTCGCCGCAGCGGTCCACGCCCGGCGCCTTGCCGTACCACATGGCGAACACACCATCGACCGCGCTTTCGCCGGTCAGGTGCACCTGCTGCGTGCCCCACACGGCGGTGGCGGCCAGCTCTTCGTTCACGCCGGGCAAGAACTTGACCGCGTTGGCCTCGAGCTGCGGCTGCGCCTTCCACAGTGCTTCGTCCAGGCCGCCGAGCGGCGAGCCGCGGTAGCCGGAGACGAAGCCCGCTGTGTTGAGCCCGGCCCGCTGGTCGCGCCATTTCTGCACGAGCATGAGGCGCACCAGCGCCTGGATGCCGCTCAGGTAGATCCGGCCTTCGGTGGCCGTGTATTTGTCGTCCAGCGCAACGCTGGCCAGTTCGTGGGATGCCATGACTGAAAAAGACTCCGGGTAGGACTCGTGGGATGCGGGCGTGGCCCCGGTAAGGGGCCGGCTCGCGCAGTGCCGCGCCGGGGTAGACGGCAGGGCAGCAACGATTCTTCAGGGTTGTGGGCGGAAAGTGCTTCTTCTTTTTGGCAGCGCGCAGCGCCGCACGGAAGATTTGTCTTTTTAAGGCGCCATCCGCCGAAAGGATTTCGGCGCGCGCTGGCCGGGTCGCTGGCCCGACAATGGCGGCCCCGCAGAAAGACCCCGACCCCCATGAGACCCGACCTCGACTCGCTCGCACTTTTCCTGCGCGCCATTGAGCACGGCAGCCTGTCAAAGGCCGCCGCCGAGAGCCACATGGTGTTATCGGCCGCCAGCCGGCGCCTGGCCATCTTGGAGGGGCAACTGGGCGTGGCGCTGCTCAACCGAAGCTCGAAGGGCGTGACGCCGACCGGCGCGGGCGAGTCGCTGGCGATGCATGCGCGCCAGATATTGCGCGACGTCGACCGCATGCGCGCCGACCTGTCGGACTACGCGCAGGGCGCCACGGGCCGGGTGCGCCTGCATGCCAATGCGTCGGCCATGGGCCAGTTCTTGCCCGACGACGTGGCGAGCTTTCGCCAGCGTTACCCCGAGATTCGCGTGAGCGTGGAGGAGCACCGCAGCGTGTACATCGTGCAGGCCATTCGCGACCGGCAAGCCGACGTGGGCGTCATCACGAGCGAAGCGGCAGACCCGGCGCTGCACTTCATTCCCTACCGCACCGACCGGCTGGTCGCCATCGTTCGGCAGAAGCATCCGTGGCGCGGGCGCGAGGTGTCTTTCGAAGAACTGCTGGACTTCGACTTCGTGGGGCTCGAAGACGACTCGGCCATTTCGCGCACCATGGAAGACGCGGCCATGAGCGCGCGCAAGGTGCTGCGGCTGCGTGTGCGGGTGAAGAGTTTCGAAGCCGTGTGCCGGATGATCGAGGCCGGCATGGGCGTGGGCATCTTGCCCGAGGGGGCCGCGGTGACTTACCGCAAGGAGATGAAGCTGCGCTTCATCAACCTCACCGATGCGTGGGCGTCACGTCGCATGTACCTGTGCACGCGGCAGGAGGCGTTGAGTTTTCCGCAGCGCAGGTTGGTCGATCATTTGTTGGCGCGGGGGATGCCTTAGGGCGCTGGACCGGGACCTGGACCTGGATCGGGGTCGGGTCATTCAGGGCGGCGCTCACGCCGACGCGGTACCTCTTTTCTCGAATGTCCCCCGGCCTGCGGCCTCCTCCTTTTACCGGGACTTCTCCAATCCGCAAGCGGCGGTGCGAGTTTGGTTTTTCAATAGGCAGTATTGGCTGCGTCAAGGTGAGGGCCAAGCTGCAATAGAACCAGGAACAGACTGCACATCTACCGTCGGCCTTGTTGCACCGGCGCATGGCCGTGCGGACCCAGATAAGAACCGCTCAGCGGGGCTCCATTCATTTTTCGTGGCGCTCACCGCGATCGGTGCCACACAGGAGGAGTCGAGCTTGCCCGCTGCCGGTCTGACCTGTTTATTGCATCTTCG
>NZ_JASZYK010000016.1 GCF_030317035.1 Variovorax sp. J22G73 | reverse complement strand
GCACCGTGGCGATCGCAGCCGTCAGCGTGGTCTTGCCGTGGTCGACGTGACCGATCGTGCCCACGTTCACGTGCGGCTTGGTGCGGGTGAATTTACCTTTTGCCATTTTTCAATCCTTGAAAGAGCATGTCCCGTGTATTGGTTTTATGTCTGCACCCGATTGCTGGTTCGCCTCGCACGGGAACAAGGCGGCACCGGATCGCAGACAAGAAGGGCCGCGCACTGCACGGCCCCGCATTCTTCAAAAACTTACTTGGCGCGTGCAGCGACGATGGCTTCGGCAACGTTACGGGGAGCTTCGGCGTAGTGCTTGAACTCCATCGTGTACGTGGCGCGGCCTTGCGACATCGAACGCAGCGTGGTCGAGTAGCCGAACATTTCCGACAGCGGCACTTCTGCCTTGATGGACTTGCCGCCACCGATCATGTCGTCCATGCCCTGCACCATGCCGCGACGCGAGGACAGGTCGCCCATCACGTTGCCGGCGTAGTCTTCAGGCGTCTCGACTTCCACGGCCATCATCGGCTCGAGGATGACCGGGCTGGCCTTGCGTGCGCCTTCCTTGAAACCGAAGATCGCGGCCATCTTGAACGCCATTTCGTTCGAGTCCACGTCGTGGTACGAACCGAAGTGCAGCGTGACCTTGACGTCCACGACGGGGTAGCCCGCCAGCACGCCTTGCGTCAGCGCTTCCACGACGCCCTTTTCCACCGCGGGGATGTATTCGCGAGGAACCACACCGCCCTTGATGGCGTCGACGAACTCGAAGCCCTTACCCGCTTCCTGCGGCTCGAGCTTCAGGATCACGTGGCCGTACTGGCCCTTGCCGCCCGACTGGCGAACGAACTTGCCTTCGGCGTCTTCGACGGTCTTGCGGATCGTTTCGCGGTAGGCCACTTGCGGCTTGCCCACGTTGGCTTCCACGCCGAATTCGCGCTTCATGCGGTCCACGATGATTTCAAGGTGGAGCTCGCCCATGCCGGCGATGATGGTCTGGCCCGATTCTTCGTCGGTCTTCACGCGGAACGAAGGATCTTCCTGAGCCAGGCGTTGCAGGGCGATGCCCATCTTTTCCTGGTCGGCCTTGGTCTTCGGCTCGACGGCCTGCGAAATCACCGATTCCGGGAACACCATGCGCTCGAGCGTCACGATGGCCGACGGATCGCACAGGGTTTCGCCCGTGGTCACTTCCTTCAGGCCCACGCAGGCAGCGATGTCGCCGGCGCGGATTTCGTTGACTTCTTCGCGGTTGTTCGCGTGCATCTGCACGATACGGCCGATACGTTCCTTCTTGCCGCGCACCGGGTTGTAGACGCTGTCGCCCTTGGTCAGCACGCCCGAGTAGACGCGCACGAAGGTCAACTGGCCCACGAACGGGTCGGTCATCAGCTTGAATGCCAGTGCCGAGAACTTTTCCGAGTCGTCAGCCTTGCGGATGACCGGTGCTTCGTCTTCGTCCAGGCCATTGACCGGGGGGATGTCGGTCGGCGCGGGCATGTATTCGATGACGGCGTCGAGCATGGCCTGCACGCCCTTGTTCTTGAAGGCCGAGCCGCACAGCATCGGCTGGATTTCGCCGGCGATGGTGCGCTGGCGAATGGCCGCCTTGATTTCTTCCTCGGTCAGCTCGTTGCCTTCGAGGTACTTGTTCATCAGCTCTTCGCTGGCTTCGGCAGCCGCTTCGACGAGCTTTTCACGGTATTCGTTGCAGACGTCGGTCAGGTTGGCGGGGATCTCGCCGTACTGGAAGGTCACGCCCTTGTCTTCGTCCCAGATGATCGCCTTCATCTTCACGAGGTCGACGATGCCCTGGAAGTGCTCTTCGGCACCGATCGGGATCTGGATCACGACGGGGTTGGCCTTCAGGCGGTCCACCATCATCTGGCGCACGCGCAGGAAGTCGGCGCCGGTGCGGTCCATCTTGTTGACGAACGCGAGACGGGGCACCTTGTACTTGTTGGCCTGGCGCCAGACGGTTTCCGACTGGGGCTGCACGCCGCCGACGGCGTCGTACACCATCACGGCGCCGTCCAGCACGCGCATCGAGCGCTCGACTTCAATGGTGAAGTCCACGTGGCCGGGGGTGTCGATGATGTTGATGCGGTGTTCTTCGAACTTGCCAGCCATGCCCTTCCAGAAGCAGGTGGTGGCGGCCGACGTGATCGTGATACCGCGCTCTTGCTCTTGCTCCATCCAGTCCATCGTGGCGGCACCGTCGTGCACTTCACCGATCTTGTGGTTCACACCGGTGTAGAACAGGATACGTTCGGTCGTCGTGGTCTTGCCGGCGTCGATGTGCGCGGAGATGCCGATGTTGCGGTAGCGCTCGATGGGGGTCTTGCGGGACATGATTTACTTTCGGGTTAAATGCGTTGAGCGCTGGGCCCCGAGCACGGGCACAACGCCCGACACTCGACACCCAACGCCCAAGCGAAGTTTGATTTTTAGAAGCGGAAGTGGCTGAACGCCCGGTTGGCTTCTGCCATGCGGTGCACTTCGTCGCGCTTCTTCATGGCACCGCCACGGCCTTCCGTGGCTTCCATCAGTTCGTTGGCCAGACGCAGGGCCATCGACTTCTCGCCGCGCTTGCGGGCGGCTTCCTTGATCCAGCGCATCGACAGCGCCAGGCGGCGCACGGGGCGCACTTCGACCGGCACTTGATAGTTCGCACCGCCCACGCGGCGCGACTTCACTTCGACCATCGGCTTCACGTTGTTGATGGCAACGGTGAACGCTTCGAGGGGGTCCTTGTCCGGGTTCTTCTTCTCGATGAAGTCGAGCGCGCCATAAATGATGCGCTCGGCGATCGCCTTCTTGCCGCCTTCCATGATCACGTTCATGAACTTCGACAGCTCGACATTGCCGTACTTGGGATCCGGCAGGATTTCACGTTTGGGGACTTCGCGACGACGTGGCATTTTTTTAACCTCTTTGCTTCAGTTGGCATCGTTTCCGATACCGCGAGAGCCAGCTGGAGCTCTCACTTACTCGACCCGACATTGGGTCACTTCGTTCGATGTGCCCGCCAAGGCAACCGAACACCGCTTTGTTTTTTACGACAGGAAGGCTTAAGCCTTCTTGGGACGCTTCGCGCCGTACTTGGAACGCGACTGCTTGCGGTCTTTCACGCCTTGCAAGTCGAGCGAACCGCGCACGATGTGGTAACGCACACCGGGCAAGTCCTTGACACGACCGCCGCGAACCAGCACGACGCTGTGTTCCTGCAGGTTGTGGCCTTCGCCGCCGATGTAGGAGATGACTTCGAAGCCATTGGTCAGACGGACCTTGGCAACTTTACGAAGCGCCGAGTTGGGCTTCTTTGGCGTCGTGGTGTAGACGCGGGTGCAGACACCGCGACGTTGCGGCGAGTTCTGCATGGCAGGGCTCTTCGAATTGATCTTTTCGACCGTTCGACCCTGACGCACCAGTTGATTGATGGTTGGCATGAATGAATAAGTCCCAAAACAGCCCGGCTCTGGCTATTAACCGCTCCTGTCGTGACGCAGGAACAACCGGGAGATGACGAAAACGTGAAACCCTTCGGAAATTTCCGAAAAGCCCACGAGTATAGCAAACGAGCCTGAAACAGCAAGCACCGCGGTCGCGAACGTGCTCCTGCAGGCTTTTCAGAGCGGCCCGTTACTTGATCCAGAGACGCACGGCGTCCCAGGCACGGCCGAAGACACCGGCCTGCTCCACCCCCTCGAGGGCCACCAGTGGCACGTCGGCCACGGGCTGCTCGTCCAGCGTGACCTTGAGCGAGCCCACCGGCTGGTACTTGGTGAACGGCGCCACCAGCGGGTCGGGGCGCGACACCTGCGTCTTGATCTTGCTGGCGGTGCCAGCGGGCACGGCGACCACGATGGCATCGGGGCGGCCCAGC
This sequence comes from Variovorax sp. J22G73, assembly GCF_030317035.1. Classification (GTDB taxonomy): domain Bacteria; phylum Pseudomonadota; class Gammaproteobacteria; order Burkholderiales; family Burkholderiaceae_C; genus Variovorax. Next base: position 152,371 of record NZ_JASZYK010000016.1, on the reverse strand, counting down.
TTCAGCTCGTTGGCCTTGCCCTTCCAGACCGCCGGGGTGGCGGCCGGCTGGCCGCCGTCGAACAGGCGTACCGCGTCGTAGGCGGTGTAGCCCCAGTTCAGCAGCTTCTGCGACTCGTTGGCTCGCACGGTCTCGCCCGTGGTGCCCAGCACGACGGACAGCAGGCGCCGACCGCCGCTCAGGTTCGGAAAGTCGCGCTTGGCGGTGGCGACCATGCCGTAGCCGGCCGCTTCGGTATGGCCGGTCTTCAGGCCGTCGACGGTCGGGTCGCGAAACAGCAGCAGGTTGCGGTTGGTGTCGTTGGTCGACGGCGTGCCCGGATAGCGGTACTTCTTGATGGCGTAGTACTTGGCCTCTTCCGGAAAGTCGCGCACCAGCCGGGTCGCCAGGATGCTCAGGTCGCGCGCCGTGGTCGTGTGGCCGGGGGCCGTCAGGCCTTCGGGGTTCTTGTAGGTGGTGCTTTTCATGCCCAGCGCCTTGGCCTGGGCGTTCATCATCTCGACGAAGTGCTCCACCGTGCCGCCCACGCCTTCGGCCAGCGCCACCGTGGCGTCGTTGCCCGACTGCACGATCAGCCCCTTGATCAGGTCTTCGACCGGCACCTGCATCTTGGGGTCGATGAACATGCGCGAGCCGGGCATCTTCCATGCGCGCGGGCTGACCGGCAACGTCTGCGTGAGCGTGATCTTCCGGGCGCGCAGCGCGTCGAACACCACATAAGCCGACATCAGCTTCGTCAGCGAGGCCGGCTCGACCGGGCTGTCGATGTCCTTCTGCGCCAGGATCTGGTTCGCGGTCACGTCCATCAGCAGGTAGCTGCGCGCGGCGATCTCGGGCGGCGCGGGCACCTGGGCTGCGGCAATCAGGCTGACGGAGGCAACGGCAATAGAAACCAGGGCGCGAAGTGCGCCGAGAAAACGGGTCATGGGGAGTTTGGAAAGAGACGGAGACAAGCCTGCGAGGCCGTCAGGCCGTGCCCGCGCGCAGATGGCGGACAACGAGACTTTTGAGCAGCGGCAATTGTCCGTGAAAGAAATGGCCGCCCCCCGGGACGACTGTGACAGGAAGTGACTGCGGCCGCGCCCAGTCCATCACCGCGGACAACGCCACCGTGTCGTCGGCTTCGCCGTGGACCACCAGCGTGCGCTCGTGCGCTTCGACGGGCAGCGTCGCCACCGTGTTGCGCGCCGCGGCGGTGCCGACGAGCACGATCTGCTGCAGCTCGCGCTCGCTCCAGAGCGTGTGCGCCGCACCGCTCGCCACGAAGGCGCCGAAGGAAAACCCGGCGATCGCCAGCGGGCCGTCGGAGGCCAGCTGGCCGACGACATGCAGCATGTCTTCCAGCTCGCCGCGCCCTTCGTCGTGCACGCCTTCGCTGGCGCCCACGCCGCGGAAGTTGAAGCGCACCGTGGTCCAGCCGCAGGCCACGAAGGCGCGCGCCAGGGTCTGCACGACCTTGTTGTCCATGGTACCGCCGAACAGCGGATGCGGATGGGCGATCACCGCGGTGCCGCGGGGCGTGTCCGCGGGCTGGTCACGCTGCACCTCGATGGCGCCGGCGGCGCCCTGGAGGCTGAGTTTTTCGGTTTGTGAATTCATGGGCACGGAGAAGCAACGGTACGAGCGGGAGGGCGTCGAAAAAGTTCAGCGGCCGACATCGGCCGGCAGCACCAGGCGCTCGACGACCTTGCCGTGCTTCAGGTGCGACTCGACGATCTCGTCGATGTCATCGCCGTCCACGAAGGTGTACCAGACGGCCTCCGGGTACACCACCGCCACCGGCCCGCCGGCGCAGCGGTCGAGGCAGCCGGCCTTGTTGACGCGCACCTTGCCAGGGCCGGACAGGCCCTCGGCCTTGACCTTCGCCTTGCAGCGGTCGAAGCCTTCCTGCGCGTTGTGCATGGCGCAGGAGTCCTCGCCGTTCTTGCGTTCGTTGAGGCAGAAGAAAATGTGGCGGCCGTAGTAGCCGGACGACGTGGCGGGTGTGGGGCTGGGCATCGGCCGATTTTAGTGACCGGGGCTCTTTCACGGCTGTGACGCCGCTGTCATGCAGCCGTGTCCCCGTTCGGCCGCGCCCGGCGCGACAACGCCGCCACCACATAGGCCAGCACCGCGAAAGGCCACACCCATCCCAGCCATTGCGCTAGGCCGTGGAACCGGATGAAGCGCCCTTGCTCCCAGGTGGCGAGGGTCTGGGCGAAGTAAGCGCTCTCGGGCGCCTGGTTCAGCAAGCTCAACTGCAGCACCAGCCCCACCAGCAGCAATGCCGCGCAGAGGCGGCGTGGCGCGAACAGCAGCAGCACGCCCGCGAACAGCGCCGTCGCCAGGCCGACCTGCACCGGCAGGTCGAGCCACGCCCAGGCATGGTCGGGGCCGTAGCTCAGCGCCGCCGACAAGGCCGAGGCCGCCACGCCGCCCAGCAGGATCAGCGGCAGCAACACGGCGCGCTGCACCGCCGATCGCGCCACCAGATAGCCCAGCAGGCAGGGCACCAGCGCCCCCAGCAGCACGCACAGCAGCTCGACCGCGGGCACCAGCGGCTCGAGCTCGAACTGGCGCACCGGCAGCCAGTCGATGAAGGGCGTGTCGAGCAGCCATTCGGAAATGGCCCCCTCCAGCCGCTCGAACACCTGCCCCAGCCCGAAGGTGACGGCCGCCGGAAACAGCAGCGCGAACGGCCAGAGCGCGAGCAGCACGAAGCCGCCGCGCGCCTCCTCGACGAACCACTGCGAGCGCGCCCGGCTCCAGTGCGCCACCGCGCCGATGCGCTCGAGCCCCGCGGCCAGCACCGCGCCCACGATGGCGCCCGCGGTGTTCAGCCCCAGGTCGACGTTGGAAGGAATGCGCGCCGGCAGGTAGCTTTGCAGCGTTTCCATCGCAAAGGCGATGGCGGCGCCCGCCGCGCTGGCGCGCAACACCGCGCGCCACACGCCCGCGCCCGGACGCGTGCGCAGCACCACCAGCGCGCAGAGAAAACCGAAGGGCACGTAGCCCACCACGTTGATCGCGAAGTCGAAGCCCGTCCAGTACTTGGGCCAGGGCGCCGACAGGTAGGCCCAGGGCGCGATGCCCTGGTCGCGCCAGTCCGCGAACGGGTACAGGCTGGCATAGACGATCAGCGCCGCGTAGGCGAGCGCCAGGGGAAGTGCAGCGGACTTGTGCGGCTTCTCCACGGTACGAACCGGACTCAGAACGGCTTCACCACCACCAGGATCACGATCAGCAGCAACAGCACCACCGGCAGTTCGTTGAACCAGCGGTACCAGCGGTCGCTGCGCCGGTTCTGCCCCGCCACGAAACGGCGCAGCAGCACGCCGCAGCCGTGGTGATAGCCGATGGCCACCAGCACCAGCGCCAGCTTGGCGTGCATCCAGCCGTTGCCCGGCCCGCGGCCGATGCCGTAACCCAGCCAGAGCCACAGGCCGAAGCCGATCGCCGGAACGGCCAGCATCGTGGTGAACCGCAGCAGCTTGCGCGCCATCAGCAGCAGCCGTTCGCGCTCGGCCACCGACTCGGGCGGCACCATCGCCAGGTTGACGAAGATCCGCGGCAGGTAGAAGAGCCCCGCGAACCAGCTGGCAATGAAGACGATGTGAAGAGATTTGACCCAGAGCATGCGGGGCAGTTTAGTGGCGCACCCTGCGGCTCGCCCCGCTTTGGCCCTGCCCCGCCAAGGCGACGGACAAAAAAAAGCCCGACGTCTGCACGTCGGGCTGGGAAGCCCTTTTGCTGTCACACATCAAGGCACCCGCTCAGGGAGGAAAAGCGGGGAGCGGCAAGCCGCCCGCTTCAGAATTTAACAAAGACGAAACAAGGTTTCAAGCGAATAGCCCACTTTCTTTAACATTTCAAGCAAAAAAATGAGAACCTTGGTTCTACGATTTTCCGTAGTTGTCAGACAACTGGCTGCATGGCAGCAAGTACCCCGAAATGTTGCTTCAGGCACAATTTTGGGCATATGACGTCATCCACCTCCCCCCTGGCCATGTTTCCCGCCGGGCGGCCGCGGCGCCTGCGCCGCGACACGTTCACCCGCAACCTGGTGCGAGAGCACGCGCTCACTGTCAACGACCTGATCTATCCGGTGTTCGTGCAGGAAGGCGAAAAGCGCCGCGATGCCGTCGGGTCGATGCCCGGCGTGGAACGCCTGAGCCTCGACCTGCTGCTGCCCGTGGCCGAGCAGTGCGTGCAGGCGGGCATTCCGGTGATGGCGCTGTTCCCCGTGATCGACGCCAGCCTGAAGACGCCCAACGGCGACGAGGCCTTCAACCCCGACGGGCTGATTCCCCGCGTGGTGGCTGCGCTGAAGGCGCGCTTTCCCGAACTGGGCGTGATGACCGATGTGGCGCTCGACCCCTACACCAGCCACGGCCAGGACGGCCTGCTCGACGACACGGGCTACATCCTGAACGAGCCCACGGTCGAGGTGCTGGTGAAGCAGGCGCTCACCCAGTCGCAGGCCGGCGTGGACATCGTGGCGCCCAGCGACATGATGGACGGGCGCATCGGCGCCATTCGCACGGCGCTGGAAGCCCGCGGCGACATCCACACGCGCATCATGGCCTACAGCGCCAAGTACGCGAGCGCCTTCTACGGCCCCTTCCGCGACGCCGTCGGCTCGGCCGCGACGCTCGGCAAGGCCAACAAGAAGGTCTACCAGATGGACCCGGGCAACAGCGACGAGGCCCTGCGCGAAGTGGCGATCGACATCGCCGAAGGCGCGGACATGGTCATGGTGAAGCCCGGCATGTCCTACCTGGACATCGTGCGGCGCGTGAAGGACGAGTTCCACGTGCCCACCTTCGCCTACCAGGTGAGCGGCGAGTACGCCATGCTGAAGGCCGCCGCGCAGAACGGCTGGCTCGACCACGACGCCGTGGTGCTCGAAAGCCTGCTGGCCTTCAAGCGCGCGGGCGCCGACGGCGTGCTGACGTACTTCGCGCTCGACGCCGCCCGGCTGCTGCAGAAGTAGCCGCGCAGGCACCGGGCATGCGCATCTTCGAAATCAAACGCACCGAGGTCAGCGAGCACGCGGCATTGGCGCCGCTGAGCGTGCCGGGCGCGTGCGGCGCCGGGGGCTACCTCTGGATCTCGCTCACGCGCGAGGAATTCCGCAATGCGCTGCCCGAGGTACAGCAGATCCTGCAGACGCTGTGCCTCACGCAGCTGGTCGACCTGCACGTGGCCGACCTGCTGAACGACCAACTGCCCTCGCACTACGACTACACCTCGCTGTACGACGTGCTGGTGTTCCGGCGCCTGGCGAACGGGCAAGGCGCTGGTGCGGCGCAGGGCCCGGTGCAGGGCCAACCTCAGGCGGCCCCGGCCAGCCCGCAGCGCCCGCCGCCGCGCAGCGGCCCGCCCGTGCTGCGCCGCGTCGACACCCGCCCGGTCGGCTTCGCCGTGTTCGACCGGGTGCTGCTGTCGGTGCACCCGGAAGACGGCGCGGTGCGCGACGGCTTCGCCGCCCGGCTGCTGGCCGCCGGCGCGAGCGACGGCCGCGGCGCCCCGGCGCTGGACGCGCGCGCCACCTCGGCGCGCCTGCCCACAAGCCCGTCGGACCTGATGCTGCGGGTGATCAACCAGATCGTCGACGGCTACCTCGACCTGCGCCGCGAGCTCACCAAACAGCTCGACCACTGGCAGACCGAGCTCATCGACCCGCGCAGCCGCTTCACCAACTGGGGCGCGCTGATGGAGGCGCGCCAGTCGCTGCACCACCTGGACGAGATCTGCGAAGACCAGCGCGCCGCCATGCAGGACTGGATCGACTCGCTGGAGACGCTGCCCGCGCCCAAGGGCGACACGGAGCAGCGCGAGCGCGAGCTCATCCTGATTCGCAGCCGCGACGTGCTGGAGCACATCGAGCGCGTGGTGCACCACGTGCACCGGCTGGAGCAGAACGCAGAGACGGCCGTGCAGATGCATTTCAGCGTGCAGGGCCACCGGGCCAACGACATCATGCGGGTGCTGACGGTGCTCACCGCCGTGTTCCTGCCGCTGAACCTGATCGCTGGCATCTTCGGCATGAACTTCGAGTTCATTCCGCTGGTGCACAAGGCCGACGGCTTCTGGATCGCGATGACGTCGATGCTGGTCATCGCGGTGCTGCTGGTGCTGATTTTCTGGCGCAAGCGCTACCTGGCGCGCACGCGCTGACCGGGCCCGGGCCCGGGCCGGTCGCAGGCAAAAAAAAGGGGCCACGCTTTCGCGTGGCCCCTTTTTTATTTCCACAGCCCCGAGGGGCCGCTTCAATTACTTGGCGACGGCGCCCGAACCTTGCTGGGCTTGGACATTCACGTCCAGCGGGTGTTGCATGTTCGAGATCACCTTGCTGTTCACGCGCGAACCGGCGGTCACGTTCTGGTTCGGAGCGTAGGCGGTGCGAACGGCTTCGGCTTCGACGATCGAACGGTCCTTCGACACGGCGACCGTTTCCGGGCCGCGCGAACCGCGGGTCACGTTCTGGTTCGGAGCCGATGCGGTGCGCACGGCTTCGGCGTTCACTTCGTCGCGGCTCTTGGTCGAGACGGCGGTGTTCACGCCTTGGTACGTTTCCGCTTGGGCGCCGGTGGCGGCGAGCAGGGTCAGGGCGGCAGCGGCGATGATTTGCGAGGTCTTCATTGTTCAGTTCTCCTAGTGTGTTCGGATGGTTCGTCCACCAGGCTTGCTGGTTCGCTTGCCTGTGCAGCGAGTTTCCGGGCGAACAGGCCTGACAGAACACGCCGATCAGAGACACCGTGTTTCCTCTATTGAAACAATCGCGTCATGAAGGCATGCAAGCAATGAAAAAGCCGGGCCCGGTTCGCACCGGCCCGGCCTGCACACGAAGCGAATGACCAGCGGCTCAGCGCCCTGGCGTCTGGAACTGCGGCGGCACTTCGCTGTTGACGAAGGCGCGGCGGTCCAGGTTCTGGTTCGGCGCATGGGCGGCGGCCACCGCCTCGGCGCGAATCGACGCCCGGTCGCGCGAACTCGGCTGCGACCTCAGCGGCGCGGCGACCACGTCGCCATACACATTCCCTCCCCGCGCCGCGGCGTCGGCGCCCGCGGCAACGTCGCTGCGGCTGGTTACCGCCGCCAGCGGCTGCACCGGCGCGAAGCCCTGCGCCTGCGCGCTGGAGGCGCCGGAAGCAGCGAGCAGCGACAGGACGAGAGCGGCAGTGAGGTTCGAGCGTGTCATTTCAGTTCCTTCCAACGACCCAGCCTGGCTGGCGACGTCGGCGTGTAACCGAAGTGTCGCCCGAACAGGTTAGGAAAAACCCGAGAGAATCGAACCATCGCGTTCCCAAAACGGAAACAATGGGCCCACATTCATGGACAGTCTCGATCTGATCAGAACCTTCCGGGAAGTTGCATCGCACGGCAGCTTTTCCCAGGCAGCCAAGAGGCTCGACATGTCGAAAGCCACGGTCAGCAAGTATGTGGCCGAGCTGGAAACCCGTTTCGGCGTGCGACTTCTCAACCGCTCCACCCGCTCCGTGAGCCTCACCGACGCCGGCCAGCTGCTGCTGGACCGCAGCACCCCCATGCTCGAGATGGTCGAGCTCACCCAGTCCGAGCTGCAGGACCGCGCCAGCCAGCCCAGCGGCCGGCTGCGCATCTCGGCCCCGCACGGCATGGGCAGCGGCGAGTTCCCGAACCTGCTGGCCGACTTCATGCGCTACTACCCCGACGTGACCATCAGCCTGCAGCTGACCAACCGCACCGTCGACCTGGCCGAGGAAGGCATCGACGTCGAGCTGCGCAGCGGCCCGGTCGAAGACGCCAACCTCATCGTGCGCAAGCTGCGGCTCATGAACATGGTGGTCTGCGCCTCGCCCGTCTACTGGAAAAAGCACGGCAAGCCCGAGCATCCGCGCGACCTCGCCGCCCACGAGGCGCTGACCTTCTCGCTGCTCGGCCAGCAGCCGGTCTGGCGCTTCGACGACAACGGCACCCCGCTCGACGTGTCCGTCAAGAGCCGCATGGACTGCACCGAAGGCGCGCCGCTGATCCGCGTGGCCATGCACGGCTTCGGCGTGATCTACCTGCCGTCGATCCTGGTGCAGTCGCACATCGACCACGGCGAGCTGGTGCCCGTGCTGCAGGACTACGCGCGCAAGGACGTGTGGCTGTCGGCCGCCTACCTGCAGCGGCGCCACAACAGCGCCGCGCTGCGCGCCCTGCTCGACTTCCTGCAGACCCGCGTGGGCCCCGGCAGCACGCCGCGCAAAACCAGCCACGCATGAAAAAACCCGGCAGCGCCGGGTTTTTTCTTTTCAGGCCGGTCGCGCTCAGCCCACGTGCTTGGCGAAGAACGCCAGCGTGCGCTCGCGCGCCAGCTTGGCCGCGGTCGCGTCGTAGGAGCCGCGCTGGTCGCAGTTGAAGCCGTGGTTGGCGTTGTACACATGCACCTCGACCTCGGGGTGCGCCTTCTTGAAGGCTTCCACCGTTTCCAGCGGAATCCAGTGGTCCTGGTCGCCGAAGTGCGCGAGCACCGGCACCTTCGGCTGGCGCGCCGCTTCTTCCGGCGTGGTCATGCCGCCGCCGTAGTAAGGCGCCGCCGCGGCCAGGCCCGGCAGCAGCGCGGCCGAGCGCCACACCAGCAGGCCGCCCCAGCAGTAGCCCACGATGCCGACCTTGCCGGCCTTCGATGCGTAGGCGATCGATGCCTCGATGTCCTGCAGCACGCCGGGCGCGGGCAGCGCCTCCACCGCCGTCTTCAGGCCGAAGCCGTTCTTCATGTCGTCGTCCGAATAGCCCAGCTCCACGCCGGGCTTGACGCGGTGGAAGGTGGCGGGCGCCACCGCCAGGTAGCCATCGGCCGCGTAGCCGTCGGCCACCGAGCGGATGTGCGAGTTCACGCCGAAGATCTCCTGCACCACGACCACCGCGCCGCGCGGCTTGCCCGCGGGCTCGGCCACGTACGCGGGAAAGGTGAAGCCGTCCTTGGCGGTGAGATCGATGAATTGGCCCATGTTGTCTTGCTCCTTGATGGCAATTGGATGAATGGATGCCGGGGTTCCGGCATCAGGGAATCAAGGGCGCAGCGCCCGCTCGACGAAGTCGAGCCGGTCCTGCCCCCAGAAGATCTCGCCGTCGATCACGTAGCTGGGCGCGCCGAACACCTGGATGTCGATGGCCTCCTGCGTGTTGGCCTCGTAGCGTTCCTGCACCGCCTGGCTTTGCGACTGCTCGCCGCGCTTGGCCGGCAGGCCGCACTCCGCGACCAGCGCTTCGAGCACGTTCGGGTCGCCAATGTTCCGCTCCTGCACCCACACCGCAGCGAACACCGCCGCGCACATGCGCATCGCGGCCTCGGTGCCGTCGTGCAGGTCGACCGCGATGATGACGCGCGCTGCGTCGTCGCCGGCCACCGGAAAGAACTTGGGCTTGGGGTTCAGCGGCAGGCCGAGGTGGCGCGAGCAGCGCGCCAGGTCGACCAGCCGATACGCCTGGCGCTGCGGCGCGCGCTTGCCCAGCGGCAGCCCGCCCGACACCGGGAACACGCTGCCCAGGTCGATGGGGCGCACGCGCACCGTGGCGCCGGTGGCCGCGGCAATCTCCGCGAAGCGGGAATGTCCCAGATAGGTCCATGGGCTCTGCGGGGCAAAGTAGTAGTCGACCGTCTTGGCTTGGGTGCTCATTCGATAACCTCCGTGTCGCTCGGTGTCGCTTGGTGTCGCTCGGTGCCGACAACCTCGGTGCTTCGCACTCCGGTGCGAGCTGGCCTGGGGCGGCCCGGCGCGGCGCCGATACCGGCGTTCGTGCCCGCGCCCCCGGGTGATGTAATCCAAGCCGACGGTTTTAACTGACACGCAGTTTCTCTGCAGGAGGTAGGTTTTGGACCAGGTGCTCTTGATCACGGGCGGCGGGCGCGGCATCGGTGCCGCCACCGCCTTGCTCGCCGCGAAGCGCGGCTACGCGGTGGCCGTCAACTACGCCAGCAACTCGCTGGCCGCCGACGAGGTGGTGCGCACCATTCGCGCGGGCGGCGGCACGGCCATGGCGGTGCAGGCCGACGTGGGCGACGAGGCCCAGGTGAATGCGATGTTCGAGAAGGTCGACGCCAAGCTCGGCCGCCTCAGCGCGCTGGTCAACAACGCCGGCATCGTGGACGTCACGGCCCGCGTCGACGCCATGAGCGCGGCCCGGCTGGAGCGCATGTTCCGCATCAACGTGATCGGCAGCTTTCTCTGCGCGCGCGAGGCCGTGCGCCGCATGAGCACGAAGCACGGCGGCACGGGCGGCGCCATCGTCAACGTTTCCAGCGGCGCCTCGCGGCTGGGCTCGCCGGGGCAGTACGTCGACTACGCCGCCAGCAAGGGCGCCATCGACACCTTCACCCTCGGCCTGGCCAAGGAAGTGGCGGGCGAAGGCATTCGCGTGAACGCGGTGCGCCCCGGCGTGATCGACACCGACATCCATGCCTCCGGCGGCCTGCCCGACCGCGCCGCCGCGCTCGGGCCGCAGATTCCGATGCAGCGCGCCGGCACGGCGGACGAAATCGCGGGCGCCATCCTGTGGCTGCTCTCGGCCGAGGCCAGCTACACCACCATGGCCCTGCTCGACGTCACCGGAGGCCGCTGAGCCATGAGCACCTCGATGGACCTCATCAAGCCGCTGGTCACGCTGGTGGCCATCGTCAACCCGCTGGCCATCGTGCCCTTCTTCATCCACTACACGCAGGGCTACAGCGACGCGCAGCGCCGCCACACGGTGCGCATGTCGGCGTTCAGCGCGTTCGTGGTCATCGCGGTGAGCGCGCTGCTCGGGCTGCAGCTGCTGTCGTTCTTCGGCATTTCGATCGCGAGCTTCCAGGTGGGCGGCGGCCTGCTGCTGCTCATGAGCTCGATGTCGATGCTGAACGCCAAGCCGGCCGAGAGCAAGACCAACGTCGAGGAGCTGCGCGCCACCGAGGTCAAGGCCTCGATGGGCGCCTCCATTGCCGTGGTGCCGCTCACGATCCCGCTGCTGACCGGGCCCGCGGCCATCTCGACCGTGGTGATCTACGCCGACAAGGCGCAGCACCTGTGGGAGCTGGCGGTGCTGGTCGGCTACGGCGTGGTGGTGGCGCTGGCGACCGCGCTGGCCTTCTCGCTCGCGCAACCCATCGCGCGGGTGCTGGGCAAAACGGGCATCAACATCATGACCCGGCTGATGGGCCTGATCCTGGCCGCGCTCGCGGTCGAGGTGATGGCGGACGGACTGGGCAAGCTGTTTCCGGTGCTGTCGAAGATCGCGTGAACCGGATTCAACGGGTTGAGCGGGTTGAACGAGTTCAGCCCAGCATCTTCTCGATGACCTTCCAGTGCGCCGGCTCCACCGGCGTGATCGACAGCCGGTTGCCCTTGCGCAGCACCACCAGCTCGGCCAGCTCCGGCTTCTCGCGCAGCTCGGGCAGCGCCAGCAGCCGCGTCTTGCGCAGCGCCTGCACGTCCACCAGCAGCCAGCGCGGATCGTCCGGCTTCGACTTGGCGTCGTAGTACGGCGACTTCGCGTCGAACTGCGTCGGGTCGGGCTTCACGCCCGAGGCCACGCGCGCGATGCCGGCGATGCCCGGCTCCGGGCAGCTCGAGTGATAGAACAGCACGCCGTCGCCGACCTTCATGCCGTCGCGCATGAAGTTGCGTGCCTGGTAGTTGCGCACGCCGGTCCACGCCACGGTGGCGTCGGGCGCGGCGAGCGCGTCGTCGATCGAGACCTCGTCGGGCTCGGACTTCATCAACCAATAGTTCGGGTGTTCGGTGGGCATGGTCCCGTCATGGTGTCACATAGTCGGACACCACCACCCACTTGCCGTCCTTGATCTGCGACAGCCGCGACTGGTCGTTGCCCAGGCGCTTGGTGGCCGTGTAGGTGCTTTTCGGGCTGCCGAACATGTCGGGCTCGAAGGTGATGCTGTCCATCGCCTTGATGAAACTGTCGGTCGTGAGGTTGGGGCCGGCCTTGGTCGCCGCCTTAATGAACGAGTCGACGATCACGTAGCCGTACACCGAGAACACCGTCGGGTCTTCGTTGAACTTGGTCTTGTACTTGTTGGCCCAGAAGCGCAGCGGCTGCGACTGCTCGTCGGTGTAGGGGTTCTGCACGGTCATGGTGGCGTACACGCCGTCCATCGCCTTGCCGCCCAGCTTGTGGATCAGGTCGGTGTACGCCGCGCTGGAGCCGATGAAGGTCGGGTTGAAGCCCGTCTTGCGCGCCTCGCCCACGGTGCCGATGGTCTCGCGAATGATGGTGCCCAGCACCACCAGGTCGCAGTTGGCCGCCTTCATCTTCGCGACCTGCGAGCTGAAGTCGGTGGCGCCGCGCTTGAACGAGGTCTTCTCGGCCAGCTCCATGCCCGCGGCCTTCAGCCCGGCCTCGGCGCCGCGCTGCACCTCCAGGCCGAACTCGTCGTCCTGGTAGATGGTGCAGACCTTCTTGGCGCCCTTGTCCTTGATCATCTTGGGCAACGCCAGGCGGATCTGGTCGTAGTAGGTGGCCGCGAACGAGTACTTCAGCCGGTTCAGCGGCTCGTACATCTCGCGCGCCGCGGTGATGGGCATGTAGTTGATGATGTTCTTGTCGAACTGCACCGGCATCGCCGCCATGTTCTGCGCCGTGCCGATGTGGCCGGCCATGATGAAGATCTTTTCCTGGTTCACCAGCTTCTGCGCGGCCAGCACCGCCTTCTTCGGGTCGTAGCCCGAGTCCTCCACGAAGAGCTTGAGCTTGCGCCCGTTGACGTTGCCCTGCTCGTTGAGCTCGTCCACGCGCAGCTGCATGCCGTTGCGCGCCTGCTTGCCGAAGCCCGCGAGCGGGCCCGACAGGTCCTGGATGGTGCCGATGCGGATCTCGTCCTTGCTCACGCCCTGCTGCTGCGCGGACGCGTGCGCCGCGATCAGGCCCAGCACGGCCAAAGTCGTCAATGTCTTGAGCTTCATGCGGTTGTCTCCTCGGGTTGGCGAAAAAAACGGATCGGCAATATCAGTGGCGCTGCCTGTGCATGGCCTACCTGTCTACCTGTACATGGCCTCGATGCGCTCCGCGTACTTGGCCTGCACCAGCTTGCGCTTGAGCTTCATCGTGGGCGTGAGCTCTTCGTCCTCGGCGCTGAGCTGCGTCTCGAGCAGGAAGAACTTCTTGATCTGCTCCACGCGCGCGAACCGGGCGTTGACGCGGTCGATCTCGCCCTGGATCAGGTCCTGCACTTCCTGCGTGCGCGTCAGGCTCTCGTAGTTGCTGAACGGCACGTCGTTGTCCTGCGCGAATTTCTCGACGTTCTCCTGGTCGATCATGACGATCACCGTGAGGTACGGTTTCTTGTCGCCGATAACCACCGCATCGGTGATGTAGAGGCTGAACTTGAGCTCGTTCTCCAGCTCGCTGGGCGTCACGTTCTTCCCGCCCGCCGTGATGATGATGTCTTTCATGCGGTCGGTGATGCGGAAATACCCGTCCCCGTCCATCACGCCCACGTCGCCCGTGTGCAGCCAGCCGTCGGCGTCGATGGTCTCGGCCGTCTTCTCGGGCAGGTTGAGGTAACCCATGAACACGTTGGGCCCGCGCACCAAGATTTCGCCCGAGGCGGCGTCGATGCGCACCTCGTTGTAGCCCGTGGCCGGGCCGATGGAGCCGGGCTTGATGCGGGCCGCCGGCACCGCGGTCGACGCGCCGCACGACTCGGTCATGCCCCACACTTCCAGCATGGGCACGCCCAGCGCCAGGTACCACTTCACCAGCTCGGGCGAAATGGGCGCCGCGCCCGTCACCAGGAAGCGCGCGCGGTGAATGCCGATGAGCTTGCGCGCGTTGTCCAGCGCCAGCACCCGCGCCAGCCTGAACTTGAGCTTCAGCGCCGCGCCCACCGGCCGGCCTTCGAGCACGCGTGCGGCAATGTCCTCGCCCACGCCGATGCTCCACTTGTAGGCCGCCTGCTGCAGCGGGCTGGCCTCCTTCAGCGCGATCATCACGCCCGAATAGAACTTCTCCCACACGCGCGGCACCGCGGTGAACACCGTCGGCGCAATCTCGCGCACGTTCTCAGGCACCGTCTCGGGGTTCTCGACGAAGTTGAGGATCGAGCCCGTGTACATCGCGAAATACTCGCCGCCCATGCGCTCGGCGATGTGGCACAGCGGCAGGAAGCACATGCGCTCGTCGGTCTCGTCCTGCGCGATGAGCGTGTTGTAGCCGCGCGCGGTGTACACCAGCCCCGCGTGGCTGTGCATCGCGCCCTTGGGCTTGCCGGTGGTGCCCGAGGTGTAGACCAGGATGGCCAGGTCCTCCGGCCGGCACGCCGCCACCGTGCGCTCCACGCACCGCGGCTCGGCGGCCAGGCGCGCGCGGCCCAGCGCGCGCAATGCCTCGAGGCTCATCACGCCCGCGTCGTCCAGTTCGCGCAGGCCCTCCATGTCGAACACCACGATGCGGCGCAGGCCCGGCAGGCCGGCGCGCACCTCGAGCGCCTTGTCGAGCTGCTCGTCGTCTTCCACGAAGAGCACGGTGGTGCGCGAGTCTTCGCACAGGTAGTGCACCTGCGAGGCCGCGTCGGTCGGGTAGATGCCGTTGGACACCCCGCCGCAACTGAGCACGCCCAGGTCGGCGAGCACCCATTCGATGACCGTGTTCGACAGGATCGACGCGCACTCGCCGGGCGCGAAGCCGGTGGCCTGCAGGCCGGCCGCAATCTCGCGCACCGCGTCGGCCGTCTGGTGCCAGCTCCAGGTGCGCCAGATGCCGAGTTCCTTCTGCCGCATCCAGGTGGTGTCGCCGCGTTGCTTCACCGCGTTCCAGAACATGGCGGGAATGGTCTCGCCCGGCACGACCACGTCGAGCCGCGGGGCGAAGGTGTTCAGGTCCCAGAGTCCTTGCATGGCGCCTACCTCCAGGTCTTCTTCTTTTTCCAGCGCCGCTCGCCGCGCACGCCGTCGTCTTTCACGCCCAGGTAGAACTCCTTGATGTCTTCCTTCTCCCGCAGGCGTTCGCAGGTGTCTTCCATCACGATGCGGCCGTTTTCCAGCACGTAGCCGTGGTCGGCGGCATTGAGCGCCATGTTGGCGTTCTGCTCCACCAGCAGGATGGTGGTGCCGCGCTCGCGGTTGATGCGCACCACGATCTCGAAGATTTCCTTCGTCAGTTTCGGGCTCAGGCCCAGGCTGGGTTCGTCCAGAAGAATGAGGTGCGGCGCGGCCATGATCGCGCGCGAGATCGCCAGCATCTGCTGCTGCCCGCCCGACAGCAGCCCCGCGTCCTGCGTGGCGCGCTCGCGAAGAATGGGAAAGTAGCTGTAGACCGTTTCCATGTCGCGTGCCACGCCGTCGCGGTCCTTGCGGGTGTAGGCGCCCATCAGCAGGTTGTCCTTCACCGACAGCAGCGGAAACACCTCGCGGCCTTCGGGCACGTGGCTCAGGCCCTGCTGCACGATGTACGCCGGGTCCTTGGCGGTGATGTCCTTGCCCTGGAATTCGATGCTGCCCTTGCGCGGGTCGATGATTCCCGAGATGGTCTTCAGGATGGTCGTCTTGCCCGCGCCGTTGGAGCCGAGCACGGTCGCGATCTCGCCTTGCCGCACCTTCAGGCTCACGCCGCGAATCGCCTTGATGGGGCCGTAGGCGCTCTCCACGTTCAGGAGCTGGAGGACTGCGTCGCTCATGCAGCCACCCTCCTCAAGCTGCTCACGTCGTCCACGGTCCCGAGGTAGGCCTCCACGACACGCGGATCGGCCTGCACCTCGCGCGGCGACCCGGTGGCCAGCACCTCGCCCATGTTCATGGCGAGCACGCGGTCGGACACCTTGGACACCAGCGACATGTCGTGCTCCACCATCAGCACCGACACGCCCAGCTCGTGCTGGATGTCCTGGATCCAGAACGCCATGTCCGCCGTTTCTTCCACATTGAGGCCCGAAGACGGCTCGTCGAGCAGCAGCAGCTTGGGCTCCGTGCACAGCGCACGCGCCAGCTCGACCACCTTGCGCACGCCATAGGGCAGCCCCGCCACCATTGAATCGCGATGGTGCTGCAGGTCGAGCAGCTCTATCACCTGCTCCGCCTTCTCGCGCGCCGCGATCTCCGCGCGCCGCGTGGCGGGTGTGAAGAACACCTCGCTCCAGAAGCCCGTGCGCCGGTGCGTGTGGCGCCCGATCAGCAGGTTGTGCAACACCGTCGCGTGCTCGAACAGCTCGATGTTCTGGAAGGTGCGCGCAATGCCCAGCGCCGCGATGGCATGCGGCGCCTGCTGCGTCAACGCGATCGGTCCGCTGTCCTCGCCGTGCCACGTGATCTCGCCCGTGGTCGGCGTGTAGATGCGGCTGATCAGGTTGAACACCGTCGTCTTGCCCGCGCCGTTCGGGCCGATCAGCGTGAACACCTCGCCGCGCTGCACGTCGAAGCTCACCTTGTTCACCGCCAGCACGCCGCCGAAGCGCACGCTGAGCTCCTTCGCGGAAAGAAGAATGTCGTCGCTCATCTCAAACGGTCCGACTTGGTGAACGACTTCTGCCGCTTGAACAACCCCCTGCGGTAGAACGGAAAGAGCTGCAGCCAGGTGCGAATCTTCAGCCAGCGCCCGTACAGCCCCAGCGGCTCGAACAGCACGAACGCGATCAGCACCAGCCCGTACACCAGCCCCTGCAGCCCCGGCGCCTGCCCCACGACCGCGGGCAGCCAGTCCTTGCCCATCGAGATCAGCTGCGGCATCGCGATCAGGAAGATCGCGCCCAGGAACGCGCCGTGCACCGACCCCAGCCCGCCGATCACCACCATCAGCAGCAGGTCGATCGACTGCAGGATGCTGAACTGGTCCGGCGAAATGAAGCTCAGCTTGTGCGCGTACAGCGCCCCGCCCAGCCCCGCGAGCGCGGCCGAGATGGCGAACGACATCGTCTTGTAGCGCGCCAGGTGAATGCCCATGCTCTGCGCCGAGATTTCCGAATCGCGAATCGCGACAAAGGCGCGCCCCGTGGGCGAGCGCAGCAGGTTCAGGATGCCCAGCGTGCTCAGCACCGCCACCACCAGGCACAGGAAGTAGAAGCCATCGCCCGAGCCCAGCGACCAGCCGAAGAGCTGCGGCGACTTCACGTGCAGGCCGGCGTTGCCGCCCGTCACGCTCTCCCAGCGCGCGAACACCTCTTCCACGATGAAGCCGAAGGACAGCGTCGCGATGCCCAGGTAGATGCCCTTCACGCGCAGCGCCGGCAGCGCGACCACCACGCCCACGCCCGCCGACAGCGCCGCCGCGGCAACCAGCGCCAGCGGAAACGGCACGCCCAGGTTCGTCAGCACGCCCTGCGCGTAGGCCCCCGTTCCCAGGAACGCCGCATGCCCGATGGAGAACTGCCCGGTGAAGCCGGCGAGCAGCATCAGCCCCAGGCCGACGATGCCGTAGATGAGCACGAAGGTGAGCTGCGCGAGCCAGTACTCCTCGATGATCCACGGCGCAGCCACGAGAAAGGCCACGAGCAGGCCGTACCAGAACACATGGCCGCCGTGCCGCGCGAGGCGGATGTCCTGGTCGTAGCTGGTCTTGAAGATGAAGCGCATATCAGGTCCGCGGCCGGGCCGGCTCGAGGCGGAGCTGCGCCCCCTCGGTGGGCAGCGAGTACACGAAGTGACGAGCGTGGGGGCGCATGTGTTCTAGACCTTCTTGCGCAGCTTTTCGCCGAACAGGCCGTTCGGCTTCACCATGAGCATCAGCAGCACCACGATGTACGGCGCCGTGTCCTTGAACCCGTCGGGCAGGTAGAAGCCCGCGAACGACTCGACGATGCCGATCACCAGCCCGCCCACGATGGCGCCCGGCAGGCTGCCGAAGCCGCCCACCACCGCCGCCGGAAACGCCTTCAGCCCGATGAAGCCCATGTTCGCGTGCACGAAGGTGATGGGCGCCAGCAGCATGCCGGCAATGGCAGCCACCGCGGCGGCCAGGCCCCACACCAGCCCGTTGAGCCGCTTCACCGGAATGCCCATGTAGTACGCGGCCAGCTGGTTCTGCGACGACGCCTGCATCGCGATGCCCAGCTTGCTGTAGCGGAACATCGCGAACAGCAGGCCGCACAGCACGGCGGTGGCCACGATGATGGCCAGCTGCTCCAGGTTGACCACCAGCTCGCCCAGCTTCCAGATCTGGTCCTTGTAGGGCACGGCCAGCGTGTGCGTCTCGGTGCCGATGCCCGGCACCATCGTGATGAGCCCGCGCGCCACGTAGGCGATGCCGATGGTGAGCATGACGATGGAGAACTGCGGCTGGCCCAATATCGGGCGGATCACCACCAGCTCCAGCAGCACGCCGAAGGCCGCCATGGCCACGATGGCCAGCACGGCCGCGAGCCAGAACGGCAGGCCGAACAGCGACATGCCGGCGAACGCGCCGAAGGCGCCGAGCATCATCAGGTCGCCCTGCGCGAAGCTCACCGTTTCGGTGGCCTTGTAGATGAGCACGAAGCCCAGCGCGATGAGCCCGTAGATACAACCTTGCGCAATGCCCGAGAGCAGGAGTTGAAGGATCTGCATGGGGTCCTTCGTGTCGCGCTCAGTGCCGCAAGCCGCCGGCCGCGTCGTGCAGCGCGAGGCGCCGCGAGCCGGCCAGGATGTCGCTGGGTTTCAGGCCGTACACCTGGCGAATCGAATGGCTGAAGTGCGTGGAGTCGGGGTAGCCGGTGTCCAGCGCGATGTCGGTCAGCGTGCTGTCCTGGCGCACGTAGCGCAGCAGGCTGCGCGCGCGCTTCCATGCGCGAAATGCCCTGAAGGCCATGCCCGTCTCCTGCTTGAACAGGTGCAGGAAGCGCGAGAACGACAGGTGCACCGAGGCCGCGCAGTCTTCGGCCGACATGGGCGCGGCCGGGTCGGCGTTGATGGCGTCGGCCACCTTGCGGATGCGCGCGTCGAGCGCGCGCGGCGCAAGCGCCTCGCCGAAGAACAGGTGGTCGAAGTCGAAGCCCTCGAAGTCGGTGCCGCGGCCCGAGGCCGCCAGCAGGTGGGCATGGGCGTCGCGCACGCGCTGCACGAAGGCCGGCGCCTCCACCGGGCCGCAGTGCTGCAAGAAGGCTGGCATGCGCGCCGGGTCGACCGACTCCGACTCGATCAGCAGGCTGAAGATGAGCGGGTGCGCGCTCTCGACCTGGTGCGGCACGTGCGGCGGCACCACGATGAGCTCGCCCGTCTGCCAGGCGCCGCCGCCGATGCGGATGCGGTTGGGCGGCGCGCCGGCGGGCGACACGCACACGCCGTGGCCGCCCATCGTGCGCTCGGCCGCCGCGCCGAGCAGGCCGGCATAGAACACGCGGTGCGGCGTGAGCCACATCAGGCGTTCGCCCTGCCTTGCGGCGCCACGCTCGGGTGGCGTCGTCCTCGTTCGCTGCATGGTTTGTCTCCTGCAATCGATGGGTTGCCACTCTGCGGTGGCGTCTGGGTTGGCTGGATCGTAGCGGCGCGAACCGCTCGCGCGATGGCGATTTGCGCGGGGACTTTCCCTAGGCCTGCGCGAACGCGCGGCGCAGCTCCGACGCGCACAGCGCGACCGCGGTGTTGGCCTCGTCGAGCATCTTGCCCATGGTGATGAAGCCATGGATCTGGCGCTCGAAGCACACGTACGCGGCGTGGTTGCCGGCGGCGGTGAGCGCCTGCGCATACGCGGCGCCCTCATCGCGCAGCGGGTCGTAGCCGGCGGTGACGACCAGCGCCGGCGGCAGCGCCGACAGGTCGGTGTGCAGCAGCGGCGAGGCGCGCCAGTCGAGGTCGTGCGCGGGGTCGGTGATGTAGTGGTCGTGGAAGTACTTCATCGTGTCGCTGGTCAGCAGGTAGCCCTGCCCGTTCGCCTGGTGCGACGGATGGCCGCGGCGCATGTCGGTGGCCGGATAGATGAGCAGCTGGTACACGAGCGGCAGGTCGCCGGCATCGCGCGCGGCAATGGCCGCCACGGCCGCGAGGTTGCCGCCCGCGCTGTCGCCGCCCACGGCCATGCGGCCCGCGTCGAGCCCGAGCGTGGCGGCTTCGCGGCGCACCCAGCGGGTGGCGGCGAGCACGTCGTCCACCGCGGCGGGAAAGCGGTGCTCGGGCCCCATGCGGTAGTCGACCGCCACCACGGCGCAGCCCGCGCCGTTGGCCAGTTCGCGGCACAGCACGTCGTGCGTGTCGAGGTCGCCGATGACCCAGCCGCCCCCGTGGTAGTACACGAGCACCGGCAGCGGGCCGGCGCCCGAACCGAGCGGCCTGTAGAGCCGGACCGGAATGGGCCCGTGCGGACCGTCGGCCGCCAGGTCGCGCACCTCGGCCACTTCGGCGGGCAGCGGTTGCGTGGCGGTGCGGCGCTCGCGGTAGAAGGCGCGCGCGTCGGCGGGCGAGAGGGTGTGGGTCGGCGGAATGCCGCGCGCCTCGATGAAGTCGAGCAAGGCGCGCGCCTGGGGGTGCAGCATGGTGTCTCCGGGAGGGTCGAGAGTGGGTGTCCCTCGATCTTCCCGCACCATGCCCGCGTCGTGAAGGCGCGGCTTGCGGAAACTGGCTATGGCGCCTTCAAGACGCTTTCAGGGCGCAATCACGCAGATGCGGTCTGTGCCCCATACAGGTCAAGCCGTGCGTGGCTTCACGCGCGAGGCGGCTTCCTTGGCCAACTTGCGCGCCGTGTCGGTATCGGCCGCGTGCACCAGCGCCACGCCCATGCGGCGCTTGACGAAGCTCTCGGGCTTGCCGAACAGGCGGATGTCGCTGCCCGGCACCTGCAGCGCCTCGGCCACGCCGTCGAACGCGATGCCGGTGGCGTCCACGCCGCCGTAGATCACCGCGCTGGCGCCCGGGCTCTTCAGCGAGGTGTCCACCGGCAGGCCGAGGATGGCGCGCGCATGCAGCTCGAACTCGTTCTGCCACTGCGTGGCCATGGTGACCATGCCGGTGTCGTGCGGGCGCGGGCTGACCTCGCTGAACCACACCTCGTCGCCCTTCACGAACAGCTCCACGCCGAACAGGCCCTGCCCGCCCAGGTCGGCCGTGACGGCCTGCGCGATCTGCTGCGCCTTCTGCAGCGCGGCGGGCGCCATGGGGTGCGGCTGCCAGCTTTCCACGTAGTCGCCGCTCACCTGCACATGGCCGATGGGGTCGCAGAACTTCGTTTCCACCGCGCCGGCCGTGCCCTTGGCGCGCACGGTCAGCAGCGTGATCTCGTAGTCGAAGTCGATGAAGCCCTCGACGATCACGCGGCCGTGGCTCACGCGGCCGCCGGCCATGGCGTAGTCCCAGGCCTTCTGCACGTCGGCGGGGCCGTCGATCTTGCTCTGGCCCTTGCCGGAGCTGCTCATCACGGGCTTGACGATGCAGGGATAACCAATACCTTCGTCGATGGCCGCCTGCAGCTCGGCCAGCGAATCGCAGAACTTGTACGGGCTGGTGGGCACGCCCAGCGTCTCGGCGGCCAGGCGGCGGATGCCTTCGCGGTCCATCGTGAGGCGGGCGGCGCGGGCGGTGGGAATCACGCGCACCACGCCGGCGTCTTCCAGCTGCTGCAGCATGGGCGTGGCGATGGCCTCGATCTCGGGCACCACCAGCGTGGGCTTCTCGGCCTCGATCAGCGCCTTGAGCTGCGCCGGGTCGCTCATGGTGATGGTGCGCGCGTGGTGGGCCACCTGCTGGCCGGGGGCGTTCTCGTAACGGTCGACCGCAATGGTCTCGACGCCGAGGCGCTGCAGGGCGATCAGCACCTCCTTGCCGAGTTCACCGGAGCCGAGCAGCATCACGCGGGTGGCGGAGGGGGAAAGGGGGGTGCCGAGGGTGGTCATGGTCGAGAGTCGAAAAGAAAGACGGGAAAAACGCAACCGCAGGACTGTAAGCCACCCGCGCGCCGGGTGTGTCACACGCGGCAACGGCGCGGCCGTGGGGCTGATTCACAATCGACGGCCTGCCGCGGCACCGGCCGCGAGCGCTCCCCTTTTTTCCCTTTCTTTTGTTTTTCCAAGGAGTTTTCTCATGGCCATCCAGACTGTCGGCATCATCGGCGCCGGAACAATGGGCAACGGCATCGCGCAGGCCTGCGCGGTGGCCGGCGTGAAGGTGGTGATGGTGGACATCGCCCAGGCGGCGGTCGACAAGGGCCTGGCCACCGTGTCGGGCAGCCTCGACCGCCTGATCAAGAAAGAAAAGCTCACCGCCGAGCAGAAGACCGCCGCGCTGGCGCTCATCCAGGGCTCCACCAACTACGAAGACCTGAAGAGCGCGCAGCTGGTCATCGAGGCGGCCACCGAGAACCATGCGCTCAAGCTGAAGATCCTCAAGCAGGTCGACGACCTGCTGGCGCCCGAGGTGATCATCGCGTCGAACACCTCGTCGATCTCCATCACGCAACTGGCCGCGGCCACCTCGCGCGCCGACCGCTTCATCGGCATGCACTTCTTCAACCCGGTGCCGATGATGGCGCTGGTGGAGCTGATTCGCGGCTACCTCACCAGCGACGCCACGCACGACGCGGTGAAGGAACTGGCCGAGCGCCTGGGCAAGTCGCCCATCACGGTGAAGAACGCGCCGGGCTTCGTGGTCAACCGCATCCTGGTGCCGATGATCAACGAGGCCTTCTTCGTGCTGTCCGAGGGCATCGCCACGGCGGAAGACATCGACGCGGGCATGAAGCTGGGCTGCAACCAGCCCATCGGCCCGCTGGCGCTGGCCGACATGATCGGCCTGGACGTGTGCCTGGCGGTGATGGAGGTGTACCTCGAGCAGTTCGGCGACTCCAAGTACCGCCCCTGCCCGCTGCTGAAGGAAATGGTCGCCGCCGGCCAGCTGGGCCGCAAGACCGGCCGCGGCGTGTACGCCTACTAAATACCGCGCTTCAACAAGAACAACCGGAGACAAACGCACATGACCGCCACCCCCACCTCGCCCCCCACCGAAGGCTGCATCGACACCCAGGTGCTCGACCACGTGCTGCTCATCGGCATCAACCGCCCGGCCAAGCGCAACGGCTGGACGCCGCCCATGTTCAAGCAGCTGGCCGAGGCCTACACCCGGCTGGACGACGACCCGAACCTGCGCGTGGGCGTGCTGCATGCCTTCGGCGACCACTTCACGGCCGGGCTCGACCTGCCGGCGGTGGCCGAGTACATGAAGCGCGGCGAAAAGGCCATTCCGCAAGGGCTGGTGGAGCCGCACGACTTCGGCCTGGAAGGCTACCGCCGCCGCACCAAGCCGATGGTGGCGGCGGTGAAGGGCATCTGCTTCACCGTGGGCATCGAGCTGATGCTGGGCGCCGACATCGTGGTGGCGGCCGACAACTGCCGCTTCTCGCAGATGGAAGTGCAGCGCGGCATCATGGCCACGGGCGGCGCCACGCTGCGCATGGCCGAGCGCGCCGGCCTGGGCAACGCGATGCTGCACCTGCTCACGGCCGACGAGTTCGACAGCGCCGAGGCCTACCGCCTGAACTTCGTGCAGAAGGTGGTGCCCGCCGGCCAGGAACTCGACGCGGCGCTGGCCATCGCGCAGCGCATCGCGGCGCAGGCCCCGCTGGCGGTGGTGGCCACGCGGCTCAATGTGCTGAAGGCCATCGAGCACGGGCCGCTGGCGGCCGTGAGCGAGTTCATCGAGACGCAGAAGCGCCTGTCGAACAGCGAAGACGCCGCCGAGGGCGTGCGCTCTTTCGTCGAACGCCGTCCCGCGCGCTTCAGCGGCCGTTGAACAGCCTTGCACCCACAGCCATGGCATTTTTCATTCGCACGGCGCTCGCCGCCGCTTTCACCCTGCTCGCAGTGAACACCACTTCCGCCCAGACGCCCGCGCCCGCCGCGCTGCCCGACCCCGCGGCCACCTCGGTCGACGCGCTGGGCTGGATGAAGGGCTTTCCGCCCCCGCCCGACAAGCTCATCACCTTCGACAACCCGGCCGGCGGCGTGTTTCCGCGCACGCGCTGGAGCTTCTCGCACGTGCGCGAGACCGTGCCCACGGCCAACGTGTGGCGCGGCAGCGGCGCCGCGAGCCCGCTGCCCGCGGCCACGTCGCCGGTGCAGATCGAGGCCGTCACGTTCAAGCCGCTCGGCAGCACGGGCAACGAGCAGACGCTGAACTTCGCCCAGATGATCTCGGGCACCTACACCGACGGCATCCTCGTGATGCACCGCGGCAAGGTGGTCTACGAGAAGTACTTCGGCGCGCTCACGCCCGAGCGCCCGCACATCGCGATGTCGGTCACCAAGTCCTTCGTGGGCACGCTGGCCGCCATCCTCGCGGACGAGGGCAAGCTCGACCCGTCCGCGCTCGTCACCCAATACATTCCCGAGCTGAAGGACACGGCGTACGGCGACGCCACCGTGCGCCAGGTGATGGACATGACCGTGGGCGTGCACTACTCCGAGAACTACGCCGACCCGAAGGCCGAGATCTGGGACTACGCACGCGCCGGCGGCATGCTCACGCAGGGCCCGAACTACACCGGCCCGAAGTCGTTCTACGAGTTCCTCGTCACGCTGAAGAAGGAAGGCGAGCACGGCGATGCCTTCGCGTACAAGACCGTCAACGCCGAGGTGCTGGCCTGGGTGCTGCGCCGCGCCAGCAACCAGTCTCTGGCGGACCTGCTGAGCGAGAAGATCTGGCGGCGCATCGGCGCCGAGCAGGACGCCTACTTCATGGTCGACCGCATCGGCACCGAGTCGGGCGGCGGCGGCCTGAACACCGTGCTGCGCGACCTGGCGCGCTTCGGCGAAACCCTGCGCAACGGCGGTCGCGCCACCAACGGGCAGCAGGCCATTGCGAAGGCAGTGGTCGACGACATCCAGCGCGGCGGCGACCCGGCCAGGTTCGTGAAGGCCGGCTATCCGCTGCTGCAGGGCTGGAGCTACCGCGACATGTGGTGGGTGTCGCACAACCCGCACGGCGCGTACATGGCGCGCGGCATTCACGGCCAGAGCATCTACATCGACCCGAAGGCCGAGATGGTGATCGTGCGCTACGCGGCGCACCCGGTGGCGGCCAACGGCGCCAACGACCCGCTCACGCTGCCCGCGTTCCAGGCGCTGGGCGAGGCGCTGATGCGGCCCTGAGCCCGAGAGGGCTGCTCAGGCGGCGGCCCGCTCGCGGGCGATGACCAGCAGCCCGTCCATGATCAGGCTCTCGACCAGCTCGAAGTGCCCGTTCATCACGGGCGCCATCTTCCAGCCCGCGCCACCGGTCATGTAGCAGGCCGGCTCGGCGCCGCAGTGCGAGCGCACGTGCTGCACCATGCGCTCGACCGCGCCCGCGATGGCGTAGGTGCCGCCGCTGGTGAGCGCGTCGCTGGTGTTGGTCGGAAACTCGCGCACCTCGCCGGTGGGTACGTGCAGCCCGGCCGTGCCCGACTCCAGCGCGCGCAGCATGATGCCGTGGCCCGGCAGGATGAGCCCGCCCAGGAACTTGCCGCCGGCGTCGATGGCCTCGACGGTGACCGCCGTGCCGATCATCACCACCACCATCGGCAGCGCTTCGCGGCCCGCTTGCTCGGCCAGCATGCGATGCCGCGCGCCGATCATGGCCACGAAGCGGTCGGCGCCCAGGCGCGTGGGGTGGTCGTACCCGTTGACGATGCCGGCCTCGCCCGCGCTCGGCATCACCCAGCGCGGGGTGCAGTCGAAGCGCTCGTTGATCTGTTCCTCGGCGCGCCGGCGCACCGCGTCGCCGGCCACCACGCAGCCCAGCATGGACGCCGGCGCGGGCAGGTCGGCCCAGGGGCCGTCGGCCAGCCGCTCGATGTGGTCCAGGAATTCGGCCCCCTGCGCCTGCAGCGCGGCCCCCGGATGGGCCCCGTCGTAGAGCGCCCATTTGAGGCGGGTGTTGCCGATGTCGATCGCGAGGAAGGGGGATGCCATGCGCGGGATTATTGCGACATTGTGAAAACTTCTGCTTGCGGGGCGTCGCGCAGGCGGCACGGCGGCCGCACAGGTGGCACAGGTGGCACGGGCGCCATGGACGGCATATGCGGCATGGGCCTACGCCGGGGCGCCGCGTTCCGCCGCACCATGCCAGTCCTTGCCACTCAACCACCGCACGAAGGAGAGAACCATGGGATTGCTCAGTTTCATCAAGGAAGCCGGTGAAAAGCTGTTCGGCGGCTCGTCGGCCCACGCCGCCACCCCCGATGCACCGGACGCCAACGCCGCCGCGGCAGCCGCCATCAAGACCTACATCGAGACACAGAACCTCGGCCTCACCGGGCTGGTCGTGACCTACGCGGCGAGCAGCGGCGTGGTCACCCTCGCGGGCAACGCGCCTTCGCAGGAAGCCAGCGAAAAGGCATCGCTGGCCGCCGGCAACGTGGCCAACGTGACCAGCGTGGACAACAACCTCGTCGCCCCCGCGGCGCCGCCCGCGCAGTACCACGACGTGGTGAAGGGCGACACGCTGTCGGCCATCTCCAAGAAGTACTACGGCGACGCCAACAAATACAACGCGATCTTCGAGGCGAACAAGCCGATGCTGAGCAACCCGGACAAGATCTATCCGGGGCAGAAGCTGCGGATTCCGCCGCTCAAGTAACGGCCGCGAAGCTGTTCATGCGAAGGCTCGCCGGGAGATCGGCGGGCCTTTTTGTTTTGTGCGCAAGAGAACGGTTCCTGGGCGGGTGTACAGGCCGCCGGCGCACCTCGAAAAACTCGGTTCTAGTTCTGCTTCCAGGGCAACCCGCGCTTGCGCCACCCGCCGACCTGGTTCCGGTGCCCTTGCTCGTCCGGATTCCCTTCGAACCCTTCGAGGATGTTGTAGGCCTCGACACCCAGCTCGGTCGCGCGCCTGGCCGCGGCCACGGAACGCACGCCGCTGCGGCACAGCAGCACGACCTTCCTGCCACCGGCGGCAGCGGCGACCACGCCGTCGTCGAACGCGGGGTTCATCGCCATGCCCGGCCATTGCTTCCAGGCCAGGGGGACAGCGCCCGGCACGTAGCCGACCCACTCGCGCTCGGCGTCGGTGCGCACGTCGACCAGCACGGCCTCGCCGCTGGTCATCCACTGGGCGGCCTGCTCGGGCGTCACGTCGCCGGCGTAGCCCTTGTTTTCGGGTTCGGTCATTGGAGTTGATTCCTTGGGGTTCGGGTTTTCAATGAGCGGAATTTTTCACCGGTTCGTGAAAACCCTGTTTGTCGGCGTGTTCCCGCGCGCCAAAGATGGCGGCTTGGCCCGTCAAACCATAACTCCAAGACGGCGGCCTGGGTTTTCCCAGTCAGTCCCACTTGGAGAGAGACACATGACAGACAGCAAAATGCCCCGCCGCCGCGGGCTGCTCAAGGGCGCCGCGGTGGCCGCGGGCGCCATGTCCGTGCCGATGGTCAGCATGGCCCAGACCACCTCGCTGCGCTTCCAGAGCACCTGGCCCGCCAAGGACATCTTCCACGAGTACGCGCAGGACTACGCCAAGAAGGTGAACGACATGGCGGGCAACCGCCTGAAGATCGAGGTGCTGCCCGCCGGTTCGGTGGTGCCGGCCTTCCAGCTGCTCGACGCGGTGGCCAAGGGCACGCTCGACGGCGGCCACGGCGTGGTGGCGTACTGGTACGGCAAGAACTCCGCGCTCGCGCTGTGGGGGTCGGGCCCGGGCTACGGCATGGACGCCAACATGATCCTGGCCTGGCACGCTTACGGCGGCGGCAAGGCGCTGATGGACGAGATCTACAAGAGCCTCAACCTCGACGTCGCCTCCTACCTCTACGGGCCCATGCCCACGCAGCCGCTGGGCTGGTTCAAGAAGCCGGTGGCTAAGGCCGAGGACATGAAGGGCCTGAAGTTCCGCACCGTGGGCCTGGCGGTCGATGTGTTCACCGACATGGGCGCGGCGGTGAACCCGCTGCCCGGCGGCGAGATCGTGCCCGCGCTGGACCGCGGGCTCATCGACGCGGCCGAGTTCAACAACGCATCGAGCGACCGCGTGCTGGGCTTTCCCGACGTGGCCAAGAACTGCATGCTGCAGAGCTTTCACCAGTGCGGCGAACAGTTCGAGGTGCTGTTCAACGGCGGCAAGCTCAAGGCGCTGCCCGCCGAGCTGCGCTCCATCATCGAGTACGCCACGCAGGCCGCCAGCGCCGACATGAGCTGGAAGGCCATCGACCGCAACTCGAAGGACTACGAAGAGCTGAAGAAGAGCGGCATCAAGTTCTACAAGACACCCGACGCCGTGCTGCGCGCGCAGCTCGCCTCGTGGGACAAGACCATCGCCAAGAAGTCGGCCGAGAACCCGATGTTCAAGAAGGTGCTCGACTCGCAGCGCACCTTCGCCGAGCGCGCCGGCCAGTGGCAGAACGACTACGAGGTCGATTTCAAGATGGCCTACAACCACTACTTCGGACGGCAGGCGAAGAAGACCTGAAGCGCGCCCAGCGACGCGGGGGGCACCGGGTGGTGCCCTTCTTTTTCATGTCCGTGCAATGCCTGCACGCAAGCCGCGACAGCCCTGCAAGGGCTCGCGGCGAGGAGTTCGTTCCGATGCAATCCTTTCTGCTCGCGGTCGACCGGTTTTCCACCTGGATCGGCAAGACCTTCGCCTGGTGCGTGCTGCTGCTCACGCTGCTGATCAGCTGGGAGGTGTTCTCGCGCTACGTGCTGAACAAGCCCCACGCCTGGGTGCTCGACGCGCAGATCATGCTGTACGGCGCCATGTTCATGACCGCCGGCGCGTACACGCTGTCCAAGAACGGCCATGTGCGCGGGGACGTGCTCTACGGCTTCTTCCGCCCGCGCACGCAGGCGCTGGTGGACCTGGTGCTGTACATCGTGTTCTTCCTGCCCGGCATCGTGGCGCTCACCTGGGCCGGCTGGGTGTACGCGGGCGAGTCGATGGCCATTCGCGAGCAGACCTTCTCGGCCGAGCCGCTGCCGCTGTACCCGTTCAAGTTCGTCATTCCGCTGGCGGGCTTCACGCTGCTGCTGCAGGGCATCGTGGAAATCGTGCGCTGCGTGCTGTGCATCCGCACCGGCGCGTGGCCCTCGCGCGAGCAGGACGTGGAAGAGGTCGACGTCGAGAAGCTCAAGCAGATGGTGCACGTGAAGGACGCGGACATCGCCGCGCTCGACCGCGTGGTGGTGGCGCAGTCCGCAGCCCACGCGCCCTCCCCCGCGCTGAAAGGAGCCGCGCGATGATCCGCCGCGAACTCTGGTTCGGCCTGTCGTTCATGGCGCTGATCGTCGTCGGCGCGGGCTCGGTGCTGGCCAGCGCCGACACCATCACCAACGGCCACCTGGGCCTGCTGATGCTCTCGCTGGTGGTGGTGGCCATCATGCTGGGCTTTCCCACCGCGTTCACGCTGATGGGCATGGGCATGGTGTTCACCTTCCTGGCCTACGAGCGCGACTGGCACCGCACGCTCGACCTGATGGTGCAGTCGGCCTTCAAGACCATGGCCAACGACGTGCTCATCGCGGTGCCGCTGTTCGTGTTCATGGGCTATCTGGTGGAGCGCGCGAACCTGATCGAGTCGCTCTTCAAGAGCCTGCACCTGGCGCTGGCGCGGCTGCCCGGCGCGCTGGCGGTGGCCACGCTGGTGACCTGCACCATCTTCGCCACGGCCACCGGCATCGTGGGCGCGGTGGTCACGCTGATGGGCCTGCTGGCGCTGCCGGCCATGCTGCGCGGCGGCTACAGCGTGCCGCTGGCCGCGGGCGCCATCACCGCGGGCGGCTGCCTGGGCATCTTGCTGCCGCCTTCGGTGCTGCTCATCGTGTACGGCGCCACGGCGGGCGTGTCGGTGGTGCAGCTGTACGCGGGGGCCTTCTTTCCGGGGCTGATGCTGTCGTCGCTCTACGTGCTGTACGTGATCGTCGTCGCATGGCTCAAGCCGCAATGGGCGCCGCCGCTGTCGCAGGCCGAGCGCGTGGTGCCGCTGCCGCCGCTGTCGCAGCGCCTGGCCGACAGCCCCGCGGCGCATGCGCTGGTGGGGCTGCTGAAGGGGCGGCGCAACGCGGGCGTGCCGATGTCGCATGTGCTCCGGCAGCTCGGCATCGTCGCGCTGCCGGGCGTGGTGTTCGTGCTGCTGGCGTGCTTCAGCTACAAGGCCGTGACCACGGTGGAGGCGCAGGCGCGCTACGACATCGAGGAGATCGGGGCCGTGCGCAGCGCGCCCAGCGAGGGCGGCCTGCAGGAGCCGCCGAGCGAAGGAGGGCTGGCGGAGCCTCCGCAGGAAGGCGGGCTGCAGGAGCCGCCCGTGGAAGGCGAGACGGCAGCGCCGTCCGCAGCATCTTCAACACCTCCGACATCGCCTGCGCCATTGGCCGAGCCGCCTGCCGCGGCGCAAAGTACCGCCGCGGAGCCGTCCACCGAAGCCGCGACACAGCGCCCCGCCCCCACCTGGTGGTGGGTCGCCTTCGCGGTCTTCGGCGCGCTGGTCACGTTGTTCTACCTGTTCCTGAGCTTCGCGCGGCTGGAGATCTTCAAGCTGCTGCTCGCCTCGTTCTTTCCGCTGATGCTGCTGATCTTCGCGGTGCTGGGCTCCATCGTGCTGGGGCTGGCCACGCCGACCGAGGCGGCCGCCATGGGCGCGCTCGGCGGCATGCTGCTGGCGGCGGCCTACCGGCGGCTCAACCTCGCGGTGCTCAAGGAGTCGGTGTTCCTCACGGCCAAGACCTCGGCCATGGTGTGCTGGCTGTTCGTGGGCTCGGCCATCTTCTCGGCCGCGTTCGCGCTGCTGGGCGGGCAAGCGCTGGTGGAGGAATGGGTGCTGGGCATGAACCTCACGAAGGTGGAGTTCCTGATCTTGAGCCAGGTCATCATCTTCCTGCTGGGCTGGCCGCTGGAGTGGACCGAGATCATCGTGATCTTCATGCCCATCTTCATTCCGCTGCTCGACAACTTCGGCGTCGACCCGCTGTTCTTCGGGCTGCTGGTGGCGCTGAACCTGCAGACGGCGTTCCTCTCGCCGCCGGTGGCCATGGCCGCGTTCTACCTGAAGGGGGTGAGCCCGCCGCACGTGACGCTGAACCAGATCTTCCTGGGCATGCTGCCGTTCATGGGCATCCAGGTCCTGGCGATCGTGCTGCTGTACATGTGGCCGCAGATCGGGCTGTGGCTGCCGCAGCTGCTCTACAAGTAACAGCAGCCGGGCGCAGGCAACACGCGGCGGGCGAGAAGACTTATTCGCCTTCGATCTTCGCCGCCTCCACCACCTTGCCCCAGCGCAGGTACTCGGCCTTGCTGTAGTCGGCCAGCTTCTGCGGGTTCATGTAGTCGGCGGTGGCGCCGAGCTCGGAGGCCTTCTGCTGGAAGGCCGGCGTTGCCACCACCTTGGCGATCTCGGCCGTGAGCTTGTCGATGACGGGCTGCGGCGTCTTCGCCGGCGCGAACACGGCGAACCACGAGGTCGCGTCCAGGTTGGGCAGCCCGGCCTCCGCCGCCGTGGGCACGGTGGGCAGCGAGGCCACGCGCGTCTTGCCGGTGACGGCCACCGCGCGCAGCTTGCCCGACTGGATGAACGGCATGAAGGGCGGCGGCGTGCCGAAGGTCATGTCCACCTGCGCGCCCAGCAGGTCCTGCAGCGCCGGGCCGGTGCCCTTGTAGGGAATGTGCGTGAGCTGGATGCCGGCCTGCTGCTCGAGCATGGCGCCCGTCACGTGCTGCAGCGAGCCGGGGCCCGACGATGCGTAGGTCAGCTTGCCCGGGTGGGCCTTGGCGTAGGCGATGAGCTCGGCCATGTTCTTCACCGGCAGGCCCTCGCGCACCACCACCACCTGCGGCGCGCTCAGCACGTTGGCCACGGCGCGGAAGTCCTCGGGCACCCACTGCGCCTTCTGCCTGGTGACGTGGGGCGAGATGACGTGGTAGCCCGAGTACTGCATCAGCAGCGTGTGGCCGTCGGCCTCGGCGCGCTTCACCGCCACCGCGGCGATCACGCCGCTGGCGCCGCCGCGGTTGTCCACGATCACCGGCTGGCCCAGCGCCTTGCCCAGCGGGTCGGCCAGCATGCGACCGGCGATGTCGGTGGTGCCACCGGCGGCGGTGGGCACCATCAGCGTGACGGGCTTCGACGGATAGGTCTGCGCGCCGGCGGTGCCGGTGCCGGCCAGCAGCGCGGCGGCGGCCAGCGCGCCGAGCTGGCGGCGCGTAAGGAAGAAATGGTTCGAGGGGGTCATTGAATGTCTCCGTTGGTTCTTGAAATCGAATCGCGAATGGGGGGTGCGCAACCGTGGGCGCGGATCAGCCTGCGCGCGCCAGCGCCCGCTCGCGCGTGGCCGCGAAATCGGCCGGCGGCGCATGCAGGTCGAGCCGGCGGCCGGCCTTCACGATCTGGCTCGGAATGTCATGCCCGATGAGCGCCGGCAACCGCCGCGCGGCGTCGATCACGCGGGCCAGGTCGACGCCGGTGTCGTAGCCCATGAGTTCGAGCGCGTGCACGATCTCCTCGCTGCACACATTGCCGGTGGCGCCCGGCGCATAGGGGCAGCCGCCGATGCCGCCGATGGATGCGTCGAAGCGGCGCGCGCCGGCGTCGATGCCCGCCAGCACGTTCGCCAGCCCCATGCCGCGCGTGTTGTGGAAGTGCAGCGTGAGCCCGGTGCCGGGCCAGCGCTGCACGAAGGCGCGCACCAGCGCCTGCACCTGCCCCGGGTACGCCATGCCGGTGGTGTCGCACAGCGTGACGCCGCCCGCGCCCAGTTCGTCCACGAAGCGCGCGCACCAGCGGAGCACTTCGGCCTCGGGCACCTCGCCCTCGATGGGGCAGCCGAAGCTGCACGACAGCGACACGTTCACCGCCACGCCCGCCTGCCGCGCCAGCGCCGCCACCTCGGCCAGCGCGCGGAACGACTGCTCGCGCAGCATGCGCAGGTTGGCCAGGTTGTGGCTCTCGCTGGCCGACATGACCAGGTTCATCTCGTCGGCGCGCGCGTCGATGGCGCGCTCCGCGCCGCGCACGTTGGGCACCAGCGCGGTGTAGGCCACGCCGGGCACGCGCTCGATCTCGCGCAGCACCACCTCGGCGTCGCGCAGCGCGGGAATCGCCTGCGGCGACACGAAGGCCGTGACCTCGATCTTCGCCATGCCCGCGCGCGACAGCGCGTTGCACAGCGCGATCTTCTCGGGGGTGGGCACGAAGGCGGCCTCCACCTGCAGGCCGTCGCGCAGGCCGACCTCGCACATCTGCACGCGCCGTGCGTTGCCGTTCCAGGCCGACTCGTTCAAGACCGGCTCGTTCAAGACCGTGCTGTTCATGCCACCACCTTCCTGCCGCGCAGCGCGGCGATGTCTTCCGATGTGAAACCGAGCCCGGCCAGCACCGCGTCGGTGTCGTCGCCGAGCCCCGGCGCCGAAGAGCGCACCGTGCCGGGCGTGCCCATGAGCTTGGGCACCACGCCGGGCACCTCGATGTCGTGGCCGTCGCGCGTGCGCTGGCGCAGCAGCATGTCGCGCGCGCGGTAGTGCGGGTCTTCGGCGATGTCCTTCGCGGTGTAGACCTTGCCCGCGGGCACGCGCGCCGCGCCCAGCACCTCGAGCACCCCGGCCACGGGGCGCGGCAGCGTCCAGGCCTCGATGGCCGCGTCGAGCTCGGCCACGCGCGCCACGCGGCCCGCGTTGTTCGCCAGCGCCGGGTCGGCGCCCAGGTCGTCGCGGCCGATGGTCTGCATCAGCCGGCGGAAGATGCTGTCGCCGTTGCCCGCCACCAGCACGTAGCCGTCGGCGCAGCGGTAGGCGTTCGACGGCGCGATGCCCGGCAGCGCGCTGCCCGCGGCCTCGCGCACCGCGCCGAACGCGCTGTACTCGGGCACCAGGCTTTCCATGACGTTGAACACCGCCTCGTTCAGCGCCACGTCGATCACCTGTCCCTTGCCGCCGTTGACCTTGCGGTGATACAGCGCGGTGAGCACGCCGATGGTGCCGTGCAGCGCGGCGAGCGTGTCGCCGATCGAAATGCCGCAGCGCACCGGCACCCGGCCCGGCTCGCCGGTGAGGTGACGCAGCCCGCCCATCGCCTCGCCGATGGCGCCGAAGCCCGGCAGGTCGCGGTACGGGCCGCTCTGGCCGTAGCCCGAGATGCGCAGCATCACCAGGCCGGGGTTCAGCTCGCTCAGCACCTCGTAGCCCATGCCCCAGCCTTCGAGCGTGCCGGGGCGGAAGTTCTCGATGAGCACGTCGGCCTCGGCGATGAGCCGGCGCGCGATGCCCTGGCCCTCGGTGCTGCGAAGGTCGAGCGCCAGCGAGCGCTTGTTGCGCGACTGCACCTGCCACCACACCGAGGTGCCGTCCTGCAGCAGGCGCCAGTTGCGCAGCGGGTCGCCGGCGCCGGGCGCCTCGATCTTGACGACGTCGGCGCCGAACTCGCCGAGCGTCTTGCCGGCGAAGGGGCCGGCGATGAGCTGGCCCATCTCGATGACGCGCAGGCCCTGCAGCGCGCCGGGGCTCAAGGAAAGGTGGGGAACGTCGGAAACATCGGGAACGCGGGGAAGATTCATGGGCCCGATTCTGGTCAGCGCCCCCCTCGAGCGGAATGACAAAGCCGCGCACCCAGCTTTCGCGGATCGCGAAAGCGCGCCAGGGTTAACCCGTGACGTTGGTGCCGTCCGTGGCGTCTGTGCAAAGGTGGTCGATCAGCGTGCGCACGTGGCGCGGCACCGCGTTCGCGTCGCGCAGGCCGATCAGCAGGCGGCGCTCGGCCCAGGCGTCTTCCAGCGCGATCTCGCGCAGGTTCATCGAGCGCAGGTGCGGCTGGATCGCCTCGCGCGGCAGCACGGCCACGCCCATGCCCGCGGCCACCATCTGGCACATGGCGTCGAAGCTGCGCACCTGGATGCGCAGCCGCAGCCTTCGCCCCAGCGCCTCGGTGGCGGTCTGCAGGCGCTGCGCGAGCGAGGTGCCGGCCGCGAGGCTCACGAAGTCGAACTCGGTCGCCTCCTCGAAGCGCACGCTGCGCCGCCGCGCCAGCGCATGGCCGCGCGGCACCACCAGCGCCAGCTGGTCGGTGCGGTAGTTGACGAGGTGCAGGCCCAGCGAGGGCGTGCGGTCGGCGAAGATGCCCACGTCGGCGCGGCCGTCGAGCACGGCGAGCACGATCTCGCTGCTGTTCTGCTCCTCCAGCTCGATGCGGATGCCGGGGTTGGCCGCCACGAAGCTCGCGAGCTCGCGCGGCAGGAACTGAGTGACCGCCGAGGTGTTCACCCACAGCCGCACCACGCCCAGCACGCCCGAGGCGTAGTCGGACAGGTCCGCGGCGAGCTGGTCGACATCGTTCAGGATGCGCTGCGCATGGCGGTGCAGCGCATGGCCCGCCACGGTGAGCGTCACGCCGCGCGAATGGCGCTCGAACAGCTCGGTGCCCACCGCCGCCTCCAGGTCGGAAATGCGCTTGCTGGCCGCGCCCACCGCCAGGTGCGCGAGCTCCGCGCCCTTGCTGATGCTGCCGGTGCGCACCACGAGGTGGAAGAGCGACAGCGAGACGAGGTCGAGGCGGTGCAGGTTCATGGTCGGCTCCGTGCGAGGCATGCGGGGGGAGAGAGTTTCAACGCCGCCGCTCTACACGCAAGTTGAAAGCATTTCAACGCCGCCGCTCCACATACGGCCTTGCCTGCAACAGCACGATGCGCTCGCCCACCGTTGCCCACTCGATGTCCTGGTCCACCGCGTTGAAGGTGCGCTTCACCGCCGCGCCCACCGCGGCCAGGCGCACCACCAGCTCGTCGGTGAGCACCTTGCGCCCGGCCTCCACCGGCACCTCCTTCACGCCGCCGTCCTTGTCGAGCTGCAGCGCCGTGTCCTCGGCCGAGCGGCTGAGCACCTGCACGGCCTTCGACCAGCTCGAGTACATCACCTGCTCCGCCACGCGCTGGCCCTCGACCACGCGAATGCCGATGCCGCGCTTGGCCGAGATGTAGGTCACGTGCGGGTGGCCCGCGTCGAAGGGGTCGCGCGTGATCATCACGCCGGCGTTGGTCGCGTCGATGGCGGTCTGCACGAACACGCCCATCAGCACCGACTCGGCCCCGAAGCCCGCGGCGCCGCGGGCCTCCCAGGCCTCGGGGTTGAACACCGAGGCCCACACCTTCTTCACCGCCGCCTCGAGCGCGTCGCCGGTCTTCACGTTGGGCACGGTGGAGTACAGGCCGGCGCCGCTGAAGCCGGGCAGGTCTTCGGAGTTGGACGAGCTGCGCACGAACACGCCGCCGCCGCCCAGCTGCGACTGCCACGCCGCGCGCCATGCGGCGGCGGTGGCGGGGTCGACGGGCCACTGCACGATCTCGTCGCGCAGCTGCGCCAGCGCCCTCTGCCGGGACTTCGGGTCGTTGGCGAAACCGGGTTGCTGCTGCATGCGCGCGATGCGCGCGGCCAGGCCGTTGGCGCGCATGAAGCGGTCGTAGTGCGCGAACGGAATGCAGAAGCCGTCGGGCACCGACGTGCCCGGAATGCGCGCGGCCTGCATCGCGCCGAGGTTGGCGGCCTTCACGCCGCATTGCGCGCTGTTGCGCGCGCGCAGCGCGGCCAGCGGCAGCAGGCGGGCTTCGCGCAGGTCGGGCTGCAGGGCGCGCGCGCCGCCGGGCACCGCGCCGGTGGCCGCCACGCGCGCGGCGCGCGGCGGCAGGGCCGAAACCTCTTCGGGCGTGAGCCGGCGCACCTGGTAGCCCGAGGCCGCTACCTTCAGCGCCACCCACTGGCCGGCGTGTTCCTTCAGCACCGTGGCCGCGTCGCGCACATAGGCGTTCGGAATGCCCCAGCCCTTGGCCAGCAGGTTGACATGCGACAGCGCGGTCGACGGCCGCTCGGTCAGCACGCCCGCCACCGGCGGCAGGCCGATGGGCACCTGGCGCAGCACGGCGATGTCGTCGGGCAGCAGCGCGTTGATGGCGCCCTCGTCCTCCACGATGCGCACCCGGCCGGTGGCGGTGCCCAGGTTCATGGGCAGGTAGGGCTGCTCGCGGATCAGCGCCTCC
This sequence comes from Variovorax sp. J22G73, assembly GCF_030317035.1. Lineage (GTDB taxonomy): Bacteria > Pseudomonadota > Gammaproteobacteria > Burkholderiales > Burkholderiaceae_C > Variovorax. The sequence continues at coordinate 115,566 of NZ_JASZYK010000016.1, read as the reverse complement.
TGGCTCACGAAGTCGATGCCGGTCTCCTGCGCCACGCGCTCGTGCAGCGTGGAATTGGTCTTGAACTTCACCGGCGCGAAGAAGCTGGCCTTCACGTGCGCGTCGGCCTCGCGCAGCAGCGCGGGCGTGAGCCGGTCGCCCTCCCAGAATTCGTAGGTGAAGCTGCCGATGTTCTGCTGCCAGCTCAGCGTGCCGAACAGGAAGCGGCGCTCGGGCACCAGGTAGTTGCGGTCGATGTCGCGCTTGGCGGTGCTGGCCACGAGCCGCGTGTCGCGCAGGAAGCGCACGTGCAGCTGGTAGCGCGGCGTGTCGATGTAGTGCATGCGCGGCGGCTTCGCCTGGCGGTCGATGGCGAACAGCACGTGCGCCAGCTGCATCGGCGTGCCGGCGTCGTACACGCGCGCGAGCTGGTCGAAGTCGCCCTGGCTGCGCAGCGCGGGCAGCGACGACGGCACCGAGGGGCGCGGCGCCAGCTGGGCGGCAGGGCCTTCGGGTGGCTGGTTCTGTTGCTGGCTTTGTTGCTGGTAATAAGAGGGCTTGCGCGCAAGCTGGGCGTTGGCGGGGTGCGCGGCGAGCAGCGCCACCGCCGCCATGCACGGCAGCCAGGCCAGCAACGGCGCGGCCATGGTGTTGTTCCGTGAGCGCTCACGCCGCATCGGGCATGTGCCTTGTTGGTTCTTCATTGGAGTCCCTCCTTACAGTCGGTTGCCGAATGCACGCGCGCTTCACCAATCCCTGGGCAGGCGCTGACAGCGGAAGCGGATTCTCGCGCGTTACAAATCAAGCCAACCCGAAGCGTTCGCCCAGCGGATCAGAGAAACCACACCCATGAACCCGACCGACCTTTCCGTGCTCTCCACCCCCCGCCGATGGCTGATCGGCCTGGCGCTGCTGTGCGTGGGCCTGGCCGCCAGCGCCCAGCAAGACCCGCCGGGCCGCATCGCGCGCCTGAACCTGCAGCAGGGCACCGTGAGCTTCGCGCCGGCCGGCGACGACAGCTGGTACGACGCCCAGCCCAACCGCCCCATCACCACCGGCGACCGGCTCTGGACCGACCGCAACGCGCGTGCCGAGCTGTACATCGGCTCGGCCGCCCTGCGGCTGGACGGCCAGACGCACGTGGAGTTCACCGAGATCGACGACGACACCGCGCGCATCACCTCCAACCAGGGCAACCTGCAGCTGCGCGTGCGCGACGACCTGGCCGGCCAGCGCGTGGAGGTCGACACCGGCAACCTCGCCGTGGTGATCGACGCGCCGGGCGAGTACCGCATCGCCTCCGACCCCGCCGCCGGCACCACCTGGGTGGCAGTGGCCTCGGGCCGCGTGACGCTGTACGGCGAGAACGGCGAGCAGCAGTCGCTGGGCGCGCGCCAGCAGCTCACGGTGTCGGGCCGCAACCTGGAAACGGTGGCCGGCGCGCCCTCGCGCAGCGGCGCCTTCGACAACTGGGTGGCCGAGCGCAACCGGCTGGAAGACCAGTCGGTGTCCGCGCGCTACGTGTCGCGCGAGGTGGTCGGCTACCAGCAGCTCGACGCCTACGGCGACTGGCAGAACGACGCCAGCTACGGCGACGTCTGGTTCCCGCGCAACGTCGATGCCGACTGGGCGCCCTACCGCGACGGCCAGTGGGTGAACGTCGCGCCCTGGGGCCTGACCTGGGTCGACGCCGCGCCGTGGGGCTTCGCGCCCTCGCACTACGGCCGCTGGGCCCGCGTGGGTCCGCGCTGGGGCTGGGTGCCGGGACGCACCAACGAGCGGCCGGTGTATTCGCCGGCGCTGGTGGGCTTCGTAGGCGGTGGCGGCAGCGGCAATGCGGGCGTGCAGATCGGCAACGGCCGCAACGGCGTCGGCTGGTTCCCGCTGGCCCCCGGCGAGCAGTGGCGCCCCGGCTACCGCGCGAGCGAGCGCTACGTGGCGCAGGTGAACCGCGCCGCGCTGCAAGGCCGCCAGGGCGTGCAGCGCAACGACTTCTATGCCAACCAGCAGCTGCCCGGCGCCATGAGCGTGCTGCCCGCCGAGCGCTTCGGCCGCGGCGCCTTCGGGCGGCGCGACCTGGTGCGGCTGCCCGACGACCGCTTCGCGCGCGGACCGGTGGTGGCCGTGCCCGGCATCTCGACCAACGGCTTCGGCGGCGGCTTCGGCCGGCCCGCCGCGGTGGTGCCGCCCGCGGCGCTGATCGCGCGGCAGCAGCAGATCCAGTTCCAGCACGCACAGCAGGCGCAGCAGGCGCAGCAAGCGCAGCAAGCGCAGCAAGCGCAACAGGCCCAGCAGTTCCAGCAGGGCCAACAGCAGCAGTGGGCGCAGCAGCAGCGCGCCGCGCAAGCCGCCCAGGCGGCCCAGCAACAGCAGCAGCAACAGATGGAATGGCAACGCCAGCAGGGCTGGCGCCAGCAGCAGGACGCGCGTCAGCAGCAAGACTGGCAGCAACAACAGCAGCGCCAGGACTGGCGCCAGCGCGGCGAGCCGGACCGCTGGCAACAGCAGCAGCAACAACAGCAGCAGTTGCAGCTCCAGCAGCAACAGGCCCAGCGCCAACAGCAGCAAATGCAGCAACAAATGCAGCAGGACATGCAACAGCGCGCCGCGCAGGCGCAAGCCCAGCAGCAGCAACAACTGCTCCAGCAACAGCAGATGCAACAGATGCAGCTGCAGCAGCAACGCGCGGCCCAGCAGCAGGCGCTCGCGCAACAGCAGCAACAGGCGCTGGCGCAGCAACAGCAGTTGCGCGCCGCGCAGATGCAGCAGCAGATGCAACAACAGGTGCAGGCGCAGCAGCAGGCCCAGCAGAACGCGATGCGCCAGGCGCAAGAGGCCCAGCTGCGCGCGCTCCAGCAGCAGCGCGGCATCCAGCCGCAGCCGCCGGGACCCCAGCCGCAAGGCCAAAGCGCCGCCGACGAACGGCGCCGGCTGCTGACCTCGCCCGATTCGCGCTGAACGCGCGCCGGCGGCAAGCCCCGACTGAAGCGCTGCCTTCGGCCCGCCGCTACAGTCGGCGGCCAAGGAGCCTTTCATGCGCACATTCGACTTCGATCTCTTCGTCATCGGCGGCGGCAGCGGGGGCGTTCGCGCCGCGCGCATGGCGGCGCAAACCGGCGCGCGCGTCGGCCTGGCCGAGGCCGCCGACCTGGGCGGCACCTGCGTCAACGTGGGCTGCATCCCGAAGAAGCTCTACAGCTACGCGGCCGGCTACGCCGAATCGTTCGAGGAGGCCGCGGGCTTCGGCTGGAAGCTGCACAAGGAGCCGCACTTCGACTGGGCCCACCTCAAGTCGCAGCGCGCCAGGGAGATCACGCGGCTCAACGGCATCTACGCCTCGCTGCTGAAGAACTCGGGCGTCGTGCTGGTCACGGGCTGGGCGCAACTGGTCGATGCCCACACGGTGGAAGTCGACGGCAAGCGCCACACCGCCGAGCACCTGCTGGTGGCCACCGGCGGCACGCCCTACGTGCCCGACATTCCGGGGCGCGAGCACATCGTGACCTCTGACGCCATGTTCGACCTCGACCCCTTCCCCCGGCGCCTGCTGGTGGTGGGCGGCGGCTACATCGCGTGCGAGTTCGCATCGATCTTCAACGGCCTGGGCTCGCAGGTGACGCAGCTGCACCGCCGCGCGCACCTGCTCACCGGTTTCGACGACGACGTGCGGCAGTTCGTCGCGGGCGAGATGGGCAAGGCCGGCGTCGACATCCGGCTCAACAGCGAGGCCGCGTCGGTCGCGCGCAACCCGCACGGCAAGCACGCGCTCACCGTCACGCTGGCGCGCGGCCAGCAGGTGGAGGCCGACACGGTGCTCTTCGCCACCGGCCGCGTGCCCAACACGCAGGGCCTGGGCCTGGAGGCCGCGGGCGTGAAGCTGGACGACAAGGGCGCCATCGCAGTCGATGCGCACTACCGCACCTCGGTGCCGTCGATCTACGCGGTGGGCGACGTGTCCACGCGCGTGCAGCTCACGCCGGTGGCGCTGGCCGAGGCGATGGTGGTGGTCGACGCGCTGTTCGGCAAGGGCAAGCGCCGCATGGACTACGAGTTCATTCCCACCGCCGTGTTCACGCACCCGAACATCGGCACCTGCGGTTACAGCGAGATCGACGCGCGCGCGAAGTTCGGCGAGATCACCGTGTTCTCCAGCGAGTTCAAGTCGCTGCGCCACACGCTGTCGGGCAGCACCGAGCGCACCTTCATGAAGCTGGTGGTAGACAAGAAGAGCGACCGCGTGGTCGGCCTGCACATGGTGGGCGCGGACGCGGGCGAGGTGGTGCAGGGCTTTGCGGTGGCGATGCGCGCGGGCGCGACCAAGGCGCTGTTCGACAGCACCATCGGCATCCACCCGACCGCCGCCGAAGAGTTCGTGACGATGCGCGAACCGATGCCGGGCTAAACCTTCGCTACCTTCGCTACCTTCTCGACCTTCGTTGCCTGCTGCTTGTTCTCGAGCAGCTTCACCAGCACGAACAGCACGCGGTTCGCGGGCGTGGGCACGCCCAGCGCCTCGCCGCGCCGCACGACCAGCCCGTTGAGGTGGTCGATTTCGCTGAGCTTGCCGCGCGCCAGGTCTTGCGCGGTCGACGAGTACTGCGTGGGCATGGTCTGCGCGATGCCGCGCACGGCGGCTTCGGTGTCGCCGACCACATCGACGCCTTCGGCCTTGGCCACGGCCAGGCATTCGGCCACCACGTCGCGCAGCACATCCGTCACGCCCGTGCCCTGCACCAGCACGCCGTAGGGCAGCTGCGTGATGGCCGAGAGCGCGTTGTACGCGCAGTTGAGGATCAGCTTGGCCCACAGCGCGCCGCGCACGTTGGCGGAAATGTGCGTGGGCACGCCCGCGGCTTCCAGGTGGCGCGCCATCTCTTCGCTGCGGCGCGAAGGCGCGATCACCAGCTCGCCGCGCCCGTGGTGCTTCACATGGCCGGGGCCGGCCATCTCGGTCGCCACGTAGACGACCGCGGCGGCCACGTCGTTCGACGCGAGCACGGAGCGCACGCGCGCGTCGTTGTCCACCCCGTTCTGCAGCGTGAGCACCAGCGCATCGGGCGCCAGGTGCGGCGCGATCTGCGCGGCGGCGGCCTCGGTGTCGGTCGACTTCACGCAGAACAGCACCAGGTCGGCGCCCTGCACCGCGCTCGCCTCGGTGCTGGCGGCCAGCGGCACGTGCTCGTCGAAGGCGCTGGTTTCCAGCCGCAGGCCGCGCGCCTCGACGGCGGCCACGTGCGAAGGCCGTCCGACCAGCACCACCTCGTGGCCCGCGCGCGCCAGCATGGCGCCGTAGTAGCAGCCGACCGCGCCGGCGCCCATCACTGCAACTTTCATCGCTTCGATCCCTGGTTGTTCGACTGTGGAAATCATGCCTCGGCCTCGGCCCCCGCCCCCGCCTCCGCGCCGCGCGAGGCCACGCCTTCGTCGAGCAGCCATTCGCGAAACGCCGCGAAGGCCGGCAGGTCGAGGCGGTCGGGCCGGTAGCACAGGTAGTGACCCTGGTTGACGCTCACCGGCGTGCCGCAGGGGCTCAGGAGCGAGCCCTCGGCCATTTCTTCCTGCACCAGCAGCCGGGGCACCAGGCCGATGCCCAGCCCGTTGAGCGCGGCCTGGATCAGCGCCGAGTACTGCGCGAAGCGCGGGCCGGCCACGGTCTGAACCTCGGGCACGCCGTGCTGCGCGGCCCACTGGCGCCAGGCGGTGGGCGCGCCCTCGTGGTGCAGCAGCGTGTGGCCCAGGATGTCGGCGGGCTGCGCGATGCGGTGGCGCCCCTCGACCAGCGAGCGCGCCACGATCAGCACGAACTCGCGCCCCGCGATGTACTCCGACACCACGCCCGGCCAGCCGTCGGGCCCGTAGCGGATGGCCGCGTCCACGCCCGCGGGAATGCCGTCGCTGGGCTCCAGGTGGCGGCTGAAGCTCAGCATCACGTGGCGGCTCTTCTGGCTGAAGGCGGGCAGCCGCGGAATGAGCCACTTGGTGAGAAAGGTGGGCACGCTCGCCAGCGTGAGCAGGCCGGCGCCGGCATCGCCCGAGCGGGCCTCGAAGGTCGCGGTCTCGATGGCGCGCAGGCCGCCCGAAATCTTCTGCCAGTACACGCGCCCCTGCGGCGTGAGCTGCACGCCGCGGCCGTTCTTCTGCAGCAGCTCGCGGCCCAGGAAGGCCTCGAGCCCGGCGATCTGCTTGCTGACCGCGCTCACCGTGATGCACAGCGCGCCGGCCGCCAGCGTGATGCTCTGGTGCCGCGCCACGGCGTCGAAGGCCAGCAGCTCCTGGATGGTGGGGCAGTCGCGCTTCATCGCGCCGCCCCGCGCGCGCCCAAGCCTGCGCTGCGGCCTGGGCCCTGGCCCGCATGTGTGAAAGCTGCGTGAAAAACGCTTTCCAACTGCTCAAGTGTCATCATCCAACTTTCACCCATGAGTGCGCATGCGCTTCCTAGAATTCGGGGCATCGCTGCGGCAAGACCTGCGCAGACAGTAGCGCATCCGGAAAGTATGCCGGGCGCCGATGACACTGGAGACAACCTTGGTTCGCGGCATCTCGCTCATCTACGGCCTGTACCTGCTGCTGCCCATCGTGCTGCTGATGATCGGCAGCCTGGGCGGCAACTGGACCAACACGCTGCTGCCCACGGGCGTCACGGGGCAGTGGTACGTCGACCTGTGGCTCGACACCTCGTTTCGCAAGGCCTTCGTCAACAGCCTGGTGGTGGCGCTGGCGGCCTGCGCCATCAACACGGTGCTGGCGCTGCCGCTGGCCTATGCGCTGTACCACGGGGCGCGCCGCGGCGGCAGCCTGGCGGCGCGCATCGTGAGCGCCACGCCGGTGGCGGTGCCTCCCATCACCATGGCCTTCGGCTACATGATCGTCTTCAACACCGACCTGGCGCCCTGGCTGGGCTCGATGCCGCTGCTGATCGCCGCGCACGCCATCCTCACGCTGCCCTACCTCACCAACACGCTGCTGACCGACCTGCGCCACCTCGACCTGGGCCGGCTCGAGCAGGCGGCCGCCACGCTGGGCGCCTCGGGCTGGCAGCAGTTCAGCGGCATCGTGCTGCCCAGCCTGCGCCAGAGCCTGGTGAGCGGGCTGGTGATGGTGGCGGCCATTTCGGTGGGGGAGTTCGGCGTGTCGAACCTGCTCACGAGCTTCCAGAACCGCACCTACCCGGTGGTGCTGCTGCAGGCCTTCTACGGCGCGACGGGCTTCGCCTGCGCGGCCACGGTCATCCTCCTGGTGCTGGCGAGCGCGTCGGCGCTTCTTTCTTCCTCCCTGGTGAAGCAACGCGCGTAACCTGCCATGAGCCTTCTTCTCGACAACGTCAGCTACAACTACCCCGGCAGCACGCACGGCCTGCACGACGTGTCGCTCGACGTGCGCACGGGCGAGCTGGTCGCGGTGATCGGGCCCAGCGGCTCGGGCAAGTCGACCCTGCTGAAGCTGGTGGCCGGCCTGGAAACGGGCCACGCCGGGCGCATTGCGCTCGGCGGCGACGACATGTCGCGCACGCCGGTGCACCAGCGCCACATCGGCATGGTGTTCCAGAGCTACGCGCTCTTTCCGCACCTGAGCGTGCTCGACAACGTGGCCTACGGGCTCAAGCTGCGCAAGGTGGGCACGGCCGAGCGGCGCCAGCGCGCGCAGGAGCTGCTCGACATCGTGGGCCTGGGCGACTTCGCGCAGCGCGCCGTCGCGCAGCTCTCGGGCGGGCAGCAGCAGCGCGTGGCGCTGGCACGCGCGCTGGCCATCGACCCGCGCGCGCTGCTGCTCGACGAGCCGCTCTCGGCGCTCGACGCCAGCGTGCGCGGCCACCTGCGCGACCAGATCCGCGCCATTCAGCAGCGCTTCAACGCCACCACGCTGCTGGTCACGCACGACCAGGAAGAAGCGCTGGTCATGGCCGACCGCGTGGCCATGCTGAAGGACGGCCGGCTGCTGCAGATCGCGACGCCGCGCGACATCTACGAACACCCCGCGAGCCGTGCGGTGGCGGAGTTCGTCGGGCTCTCGACCATCCTGGGCGCGAAGGTGAGCGGCGCCGACCGCATCGACCTGGGCTTTGCCGAACTGGCCGCGCCCACGGGCACGCGCGCCTTCGGCGCGGCGGTGCACGTGCTGGTGCGCCCCGAACACATACAGCCCGACCCGGCGCCCGGCAGCGTGAACCTGCTGGCGGGGCGCACCGGCGCGCAGCGCTACCTGGGCGCGCTCACGCGCTACGACTTCGAGGTGCCCGGCGCCGCCAGGCCCTTTCTCGCCGAGTCGGCACGGCCGGCCGCGCAGGCCATTGCGATCGCGCCCGAACACCTTCGGCTGCTCGACAACTGATCTCTCGCTCTCTTTCGACTCCCTTTCGACTCTCTCTCGACCCTTTTCGACTCTCTTCCTCCAAGGAGCCACCATGCAACGCAGACATCTGATCCAGGCCGCCGGCGCACTGTCGCTGGCCGCCATCTCGGCCCACACCGCCTTCGCCTTCGACGGCCCCGAGCTCTACGCGGGCGAGAAGGCGCTGTATGCAGAAGCGCAGAAGGAAGGCCTGTGCGTCTCCTTCGACACCGGCCCCGAATGGGCCAACTGGAAGTCGCTGTTCGCCGCCTTCAAGAAGCGCTACCCCGAGATCGAGCTGACCTACAACGACATCGGCTCCGCCGCCACCGTGGTCGCGCTCGAGAAGACCAAACGCCGCCCGCAGGCCGACACCGCCTACTACTTCGCGGCCTCGGGCGTCGATGCCGCGAAGAAGGACGTGGTCGCGCCCTTCCAGCCCACCAACTTCGACAAGCTGCCGGCGGTGTTCCGCGAGGCCGAGGGCCGATGGTTCACCATCCACACGCTGAACATCGCCTTCCTGGTGAACAGGAAGCTGGTGAAGAACGTGCCCACCGGCTGGGCCGACCTGCTCAAGCCCGAGTTCAAGAGCACGGTGGTGTACCTCGACCCGCGCTCCACCGGCATCGGCCAGGTGCTGACCTTCGCCGCGGCCTACGCCAACGGCGGCAGCGTGGACAACGTGCAGCCCGGCACCGACTACCTGGGCAAGCTGCACTCGGCCGGCAACGTGCTGCGCGTGGAGGGCACCACGCCCTACGCCAAGTTCCTGAAGGGCGAGATCCCGGTGTGGATCAGCTACGAGAACGACGGCCTGAAGGCCAAGCACGTCGACGGCATGGGCGACGCGGTGGAGGTGGTGATTCCCAAGGAAGCCAGCGTGGCCGCGCCCTACGCCATCAGCCTGGTGAAGAACGGGCCGAACCCCAATGCCGGCAAGCTGTGGCTGAACTTCGTGATGAGCGAGGCCGGCCAGGCGCTGTTCGCGCAGGGCTTCGTGCGGCCGGCCGTGCCGGGCACGCCGCTGAGCGCCGACATCGCGGCCAAGATGCCGGCGGCGCCGCAGATTCGCCCGCTCGACGTGGTGAAGGCGTCGCAGCGCAAGGCCGAGGTCGACAAGCTCTGGGCGCAGGCCGCCCTGGGCAAGTAGGAAAGAAGAACCCGCCGTGATGCGACGCTTTGGCGCCTGGCCCGCATGGGCCTTCATGGCGCTGTTCTTCGCGGTGCCGCTCGCGGCGCTGCTGCCCGAGGCCTTCGGCGATGGCGGCAGCGCCTTCGCGCGGCTGTTCGGCAACCCGCTGTTCTTCGGCGCGCTGCGCAACACGCTGGGCCTGGGCCTGGCAGCGGGCGCGATATCGGCGCTGGTGGGCACCTGCATCGCCATCGAGCTGGCGCGCCAGCCCGAAGGCCGGCGCCAATGGATGATGACCTTGCTGGGCCTGCCGCTGGCCTTCTCGGGGCTGGTGATTGCCTACGGCTTCATCCTGGCCTTCGGCCGCGCGGGCTTCGTGACGCAGCTGCTCGCGGGGCTGGGGGCCGACCCGGCGGTGATCGGCAGCTGGATCTACAGCGTGTCGGGCCTGGGCTTTGCCTACGCCTACTACCTGATTCCGCGCGTGGCGCTGTCGCTGTACCCGGTGTTCGCCAACCTCGACCTGCGCCCGGCGCAGGCGGCGCGCACGCTGGGTGCGTCGAAGGCGCGCGCGTTCTGGGACACGGTGGTGCCCGAGGTGATGCCCTCGGTGCTGTCGAACGCCTGCATGGTGGCCGCGATTGCGATGGGCACCTACGGCACGGCGCTGGCGCTGGTGGGCACGCAGCTGAACATCCTGCCGCTGATGCTGCTGGCGCAGGTGGGCGACGGGGGATCGGACTTCGCGGTGGCGGCGGCCTTGTCGCTGGTGCTGATGGTGGTGTGTGTGATCGTGATGGGAGTGGGCGATGTCTTTACCAGAAGGCGCGAGCGCGGTGCTGTCGGCGCCGGTCACTGAGGCGCTGACGCGCCTGGCGCGCAGGCAGTGGGGCCCCACGCGCCACCGGCAACCGGTGGCCATGCTGGGCCCGGGCGACGGCGGCCCGGCCGAGTGCGAGGCCGCGTACGCGGTGGCGCACGCGCTGGCCGGCGCGGGCATGGCGGTGGTGTGCGGCGGGCGCGGCGGCGTGATGGCCGCGGCCTCGCGCGGCGCGGTGGAAGCCGGCGGCATCGCCGTGGGCATCCTGCCCGAGGACGACGACCGCAATGCCAACGAATGGCTCAGCGTGGCCATCCCCACCGGCATGGGCGAGATGCGCAACGGCATCATCGCGCGCAGCGGCGTGTGCCTGATCGCCATCGGCGGCAACATGGGCACGCTGTCCGAAATGGCGATGGGGTTGAAGTGGGGCAAGCCGGTGTTCGTGATGCATGGCGACGTGGCGCTGCCCGGCGCCGTGCAGGCCGCGGACGTGAACGACATGCTGGTGAAGGTGCTGGGCTGCCTGCTGGCCTGAGTTGCGGCCTGTTGCGCGTGTTGTCCGGGGCGGGTGAACAAGGCGACCGGCGCCAAGGCAAACCACGCGGCAGCCATTGCACAATGCCGCCATGCCCTACATGCCCACCTTCGTTGCTCCCGCCCGCTTCACCGACGCAGCCGCCGCGCTGGACCAGGTCAAGGCCATCTACCAGGGCGGCATCGCCCACCTGCGCGAGTCGATGCTGCGCTTCGTCGCCGGCGAGGCACTGCCCGGCCGGGTGCGGGCCTGCTACCCGTTCGTGCGGGTGCACACGCACACCGTGTCGCGCCACACGCCGCCGGCCAACGCGGGCCTGAGCTACGGCTTCGTGGCCGGCCCGGGCCGCTACGAGACCACGCTGACGCGGCCCGACCTGTTCTCGCGCTACTACCTCGACCAGTTTCGCCTGCTGCTTGAAAACCACCAGGTCGAGATCGAGGTGGGCACCAGCACGCAGCCCATTCCCATCCACTTCTCGTTCGCCGAGAACGACCACATCGAAGGCACGATGAGCAACGAGCGCCGCGCGCTCATGCGCGACGTGTTCGACCTGCCCGACCTGGGCGTGATGGACGACGGCATCGCCAACGGCACCTACGAGGCGCGCGACGGCGAGGCGCAGCCGCTGTCGCTGTTCACGGCGGCGCGCGTGGACTATTCGCTGCACCGCCTGCGCCACTACACGGGCACGGCGCCTGAGTGGTTCCAGAACTTCGTGCTGTTCACCAACTACCAGTTCTACATCGACGAGTTCGTGCGCCTGGGCCACGAGGCCATGGCCGACGAGAACAGCGAGTACGTGGCCTTCATCGAGCCGGGCAACGTCATCACGCGCCGGCGCGGCCTGGCGGCGGGGCAGAGCGACACCTTCGGCCACCTGCTCGACGGCAGCCAGGGCACGGCGCCGCCGCGGCTGCCGCAAATGCCTGCTTACCACCTGGTGCGCGAGGACTACAGCGGCATCACCATGACCAACATCGGCGTGGGCCCGGCCAATGCCAAGACCATCACCGACCACATCGCCGTGCTGCGCCCGCATGCGTGGATGATGCTGGGCCACTGCGCCGGCCTGCGCAACACGCAGCAGCTGGGCGACTACGTGCTGGCCCACGCCTACGTGCGCGAGGACCACGTGCTGGACGAAGAGCTGCCGCTGTGGGTGCCCATTCCGGCGCTGTCGGAAATTCAGCTGGCGCTGGAGCAGGCGGTGGCCGACGTCACGCGCTACGAGGGGCCCGACCTGAAGAAGATCATGCGCACCGGCACCGTGGCCAGCACCGACAACCGCAACTGGGAACTGCTGCCGGGCAACCAGCCGCAGCGCCGCTTCAGCCAGAGCCGCGCGGTGGCGCTCGACATGGAAAGCGCGACCATCGCGGCCAACGGCTTTCGCTTTCGCGTGCCCTACGGCACCCTGCTGTGCGTGAGCGACAAGCCGCTGCACGGCGAGATCAAGCTGCCCGGCATGGCCAACCACTTCTACCGCGAGCGCGTGGAGCAGCACTTGCGCATCGGCATGCGGGCCATCGAGATCTTGCGCGAAGAGGGCTCCACCCGCTTGCACAGCCGCAAGTTGCGCAGTTTTGCCGAGGTGGCGTTCCAGTAAGCGGCAGCGGCGCGGCGCCTTGCGCACAGGCGGGCCGCGCCCCAAAACCCCCGCGTCCATCAGGGTTTGTCCCTGCCCGCGGGCGTGCATGAATGCACCGTTTCGCGGACATCATCCGGTTTCCCCACAGAAAACCGGAAACAAGATGCCCCAGTCGCCTTCCGTTCCTCTCTCGCGCCGCAGCTTCTCGGCATGGATCGCGGCTTCTGCCGCAGCAGCAGGCGCAGGGCAAGCCGCGTTGTGGCCCGGGGCGGCGCGCGCGGCGGATGCGCCGCAGAGCAGCAGGCTGCGCATCGTGATTCCCGCCAACGAAGGCGGTGGCTGGGACCAGACCGGCCGCGCGCTCGGCGCCGCGCTGGTGGCCTCGGGCGCCGTGGGCGGCGTGGTGTACGAGAACATCGGCGGCAAGGGCGGCACCATCGGCCTGGCCAAGTACGCGGAAAAATACGACGCCGACCCCGAGACCCTGCTCATCAGCGGCATGGTCATGGTGGGCGCGGTGGCGCTGCAGAAGCCCGCGGTGACCATGGCCAGCGTGTCGCCGATCGCGCGGCTCACCAGCGACTACGAGGTGGTGGCGGTGAAGGCCGATTCCCCCATCAAGACACCCAAGGACCTGATCGCGCAGCTGCGCGCCGATGCCGCCAACACCGTCATCGCGGGCGGCTCGGCCGGTGGCGTGGACCACATGTACGCCGGCATGCTGGCGCGCGTGGCGGGCGCGTCGTCCACCCTGTCCTACCTGCCGCACCCGGGCGGCGCGGAGGTGGTGGCGGCGCTGGACTCGGGCAAGGCGGTGGCCGGCATCTCGGGCTACAGCGAATTCAGCGAGAGCCTGGCCAGCGGCAAGCTGCGCGCCATCGGCGTGTCGTCGAAGCATCCGTTCCAGGGCATCACCTCGGTGCGCGAACAGGGCGTGGACGCCGACCTGGCCAACTGGCGCGGCGTGATGACGGGCAAGAAGGTGCCGCCGTACCGCAAGGCCGTGCTGCTCGACGCCGTGCGCAAGGCCACCACCCACGAGCTGTGGGCCAAGACCATCAAGCGCAACAACTGGGACCCGTACTGGATGGCGGGCAAGGACTTCGAGAGCTTCCTCGAACTCGACACCGCCATGGCCGGCCCGCTGATCTACCTGCTCAAGCTGAAGGCCTGAGTTCTCCTGCGGCGCTCCTGCTGCACCCCGCGCTCGTTTTGCTTCAGGCGAACAGCTCGGGCATTTCGCGCTGCGCCTTCGGCGTGAGCACCAGCGCCCGCCCGTCGAGCTCCTGGCGCACCCAGCCGCGGCGCAGCGACAGCTGCAGCCACGCCGCCCCCAGCGCGCCGCCCAGGTGCGGGCGCCGCTCGCTCCAGTCGAGGCAGGCGCAGGCGAAGCGGCGGCGTGACCGCCGCACCGCATCGACCTCGACACCCAGGCTTTCCAGCGCGATGGCGCCGTCGGGCGTGAGCTCGTAGGAGCCGCTGTGCAGGCCGCTGAGCCAGCCCTGCGCGTGCAGCCGGTCGTGCAGCGCCACGCCGGCGGTGCCCGCCATGTGGTCGTAGCAGGTGCGCGCGCTGCGCAGGCGGCTGGGCGTGCTGGGCACGAAGCTGGCCGTGGAAGGTGCACTCTGCCCGCTCGGTGCTCGTGGCGCGCCGGCCAGCACCATCAGGCTTTCGAGCGCGGCCGCCACCTCGTCGCTGGCCAGGCGAAAGTAGCGGTGCTTGCCCTGCACGAGCAGCTCGACCAGCCGCTCGTCCTTCAGCCGCGCCAGGTGCGCGCTCGCGGTGGACGCGGCCACCTCGGCCACGGTGGCGAGTTCGGTGGCCGTGCGCGCGTGGCCGTCCATCAGGCAGCCCAGCATGCGGGCGCGCGCCGGCTCGGCGATGGCGCCGGCCAGGCGGGCGAGCTGGAAATCGGCGGAAGAATCGGGTGACGTGGAGGTGTCCATGCGCGCATCGTAAAACGGCGCTGCATCCGACACTTCGCTCGCGGGCGAAGTGTGGCGGCGGCGCCGATCGCACACTGCGGCCATGAAACAAGCCACCCCCGATGCATCCGATGCACCCGACACCACGATCGACCCGGTCGCCGCCGCCACGCATGCCGACCCCTACCCGTACTACGCCGCCCTGCGCGAAGGCCCGCCGCTCGCCTGGCACGACGCCCTGCGCGTGTGGGTCGCGAGCCGGGCCGAGGTCGTCGCGCAGGTGCTGCAGGCGCACGGCCCGCTGCGCGTGCGGCCGGCCGCCGAGCCGGTGCCGCGCGCCATCGTGGGCAGCGCGGCCGGCGAGGTGTTCGGCCACCTGGTGCGCATGAACGACGGCGCAGCGCATGCGGCGCACCGGCCCGCGTTGCAGCGCGGACTGGTAGGGCTCGACCTGAACGCGGTGCGCGAAGCGGCGCTGCGGGTGGCGCAGCGCGTGCCGCGCGAGCAGCCGTTGTCGGACACGCTGTTCTCGATGCCAGTGCGCGCCGTGGCGCACCTGCTGGGCTTTGCCGACGATGCGTTGCCGCAGGTCGACCGGTGGATGCGCGACTTTGTCGCCTGCCTGTCGCCGCTGTCCACGGCGGCGCAGTTGCAAGGGGCCAGCGCCGCGGCGGGCGAACTGATGACGCGTTTCGAGGCGCTGGTTGCCGGTGCGCCACCACGCCGCGGCTCGTTGCTCGAGGGTGTGCTGGCCGGTGTGCCGGCAGAAAGCGCGGCGCCGTCGCGCGCGCTGCTCGCGAACCTCGTCGGGCTGCTGTCGCAGACCTGCGACGCCACGGCGGGCCTGCTCGGCAACAGCCTCGTCGCGCTGATGCGCGAGCCCGCGCTGCGTGCCGAGACCCGCACGCGCGACGGGCTGCAGGCCATCGTCGAAGAAACCGCACGGCACGACCCTTCGGTGCAGAACACGCGGCGCTTCGTGGTGGAGCCCGTCGCCATCGCCGGCACCACGCTGGCCGCGGGCGATGCGGTGCTGGTGCTGCTCGCCTCGGCCAACCGCGACCCCGGCTTCAACCCAACGCCCGACCGCTTCGTGATCGTGCGCGCGCAGCGGCGCATGCTCGGCTTCGGCCACGGCATGCACGCCTGCCCCGGCCAGGCACTCGCCTGCACGCTGGCGGCGGCCGGGCTCGAAGCCTTGCTGCAACGCGCGCCCGACCTCGAAGCGCAGCGCCAGCGCGGCTGGGGCTACCGGCCGTCGGCCAACGCGCGCATTCCGGTGTTCCACTGACCGGTACCCGCAAGGTGCGGCGACAGCGCGGCATCGCCCCAGCGCAGCGGCAGGGCTGCGGGGCGGCGCAGCGCGTGCGTCACATGAAAGCGCATCAGCCGCTCCGCGCCCTCGAAGGCCTCGACCTCGGGGCCGTTCCACACGATCTCGGCCGTGACCGCCAGGTGCAGCAGGTCACCGCTGTCGAAGTCGATGAAGAGCAGCCCCGCGCGCGGGTGCACCGCCAGGTTGCCCAGCGTGTTGAAGAAGCGGTTGCCGTTGAAGTCGGGCACGGTGAGCGTGTCGTCGCCGTCGATGCGCACGAAGCCAGGGCGGCCGCCGCGGTGCGACACGTCGACGCCGTGCGAACTCGCGTCGGCCTCGTCGCCTTGCGCCACTTCGTTCGGGTACGCGGTGGCGATGAACAGCGTGTCGGCGCTGCCGATGAGGCGGTGCGCGGCCAGGTCGAGCTTGTCGAGCCACTGCACCGGCGGCTCGCCGCCACGCGCCGGGGCCGGCACCGGCTCGCGCGCCTGGATGTAGCGCGGGCAATTGCCGAAGCTCTGCTGCACCGCGACCATGAACCCGCCTGCATCGAGCGACTCGACCGTGCCGTTCATGCGGTTGCGCCGCCGCGTGTGCGGCTCGATGCCGAGCAGGCCCAGCAGCGCGCCCTGCTTCAGCTGGCCCGCCAGCGGATCGCCCGCCGCGGGCAAGGCGCCGACATGCAGGTGCGCGGCGTCGGGCGACTGCATGAAGCCGGCCGGCGCGGCCAGCGCGCTGGCCCAGGGCTGCAGTTCGGCGTCGAGGCTGCCCACCACCAGGAACGGCAGCTGCGCGAAGAATGCGCGGTGCTGCTCGGGCATGCGGTCGCGGATGATGCGCGAGCCGAATTCCTCCATCTGCTCGCGCGAACCCGCGAGGGTCTGCAGCGCGCGCTCGCCTGCATGGAAGGGCGCGGCGATCATGCGACCGCCTCCGGCCGCGCCGGTGTACCAGCCGGCGTGCGCGCTGGTGTGCCAGCCATGGGCACGAAGCCCGGCAAGGCCTCCACCCGTTCGAGCCAGCCCCGCACCTGCGCATAGGCCTCCAGCGACACGCCGCCCTCGGGCGCATGCGCCACGTACGCGTAGTTCGCGATGTCGGCCAGCGTGGCGTGCTCGCCCGCGAGGAAGGGCTGCGACTGCAGGTGCTGCTCCATCACCGAGAGCAAGGCATGCGCGCGCGTGGCGATCTCGGTGGCGTCACCGCCCTTGCCGAACAGCGCCAGGATGCGGGCCGCCGCGGGGCCGTTGGCCAGCGGGCCGGCCGCCACCGAGAACCAGCGCTGCACGCGCGCCGCGCCCACCGCGTCGCGCGGCATCCAGCGCGCGGGGTCGCTCGCGTAGCGCTCGTTCAGGTACATCAGGATGGCGTTGGAATCGGCCAGCACCAGCTCGCCGTCTTCGATCACCGGCACCTGGCCGAAAGGGTTGAGCGCGAGGAACGCGGGCGTGCGGTTTTCGCCGCCGCCCAGGTCGAGCTCGATGTGTTCGAAGGGCAGGCCCAGCATGGCCAGGAACAGGCTCACGCGGTGCACGTGGCCCGACAGCGCGAAGCCGTGGAGCTTGATGGGCTGAGGGGTCTGCTCCAGGGGGCGGGTGACATCGGCGTTCATGCGGCGGCTTTCTGGCGTGGAGGTTGCAGGCGTTTAGGTTCGCAAGCCTCGATTGTTCTCTCTTGCGCCGAATGAATGAATAGCCATTGCTGTATTTGACTGCTGCGTTTTCCGGTTTAATCGCGGCCATGGACCGTTTCAAAGCCATGCAGACCTTCGTGCAGATTGCCGACCAGGGCAACCTGACCCGCGCCGCCGCGGCGCTCGGCACGTCGTTGCCCGTGGTGGTGCGATCGCTGGCCGCGCTGGAGGCGCACCTGGGCGTGCGGCTGTTCCACCGCACCACGCGCCGCCTGTCGCTCACCGAGGAAGGCCGCCACTACCTGCCGAGCGCGCGCGACGTGCTGCACGCGGCCGACGCCGCCGACCTGGCGCTGAAGGCCGAGGCGCGCGAGCCGGCGGGGCAGCTCACCATCGCGGCGCCGGTGCTGTTCGGCCACATGTACGTGGCGCCGGCCATCGTGCGCTTCATGCAGCGCCACCAGAAGGTGCGCTGCAGCGTGCGGCTGCACGACCGCGCGGTGAACCTGCTGGAAGAAGGCGTGGACGTGGCCATCCGCATCAGCCCGCTGGAAGACTCGTCGTTGGTGGCGCAGACGCTGGGCACCATCCGCCGCGTGGTGGCCGCGAGCCCCGCCTTTCTCGCGCAGCACGGCATGCCGCGCCACCCGCGCGAGCTCGAAGGCGCGCCCTGCGTGCGCGGGCGCGTCGACGCGCCCTCGCAGTGGCTGTTCCGCGAGGGCGGCAAGTCGATCGGCGTGACGCCGGACGCCCGGCTGGAGTTCAACCACATCGCGCCGGCCATCGAGGCCTGCGCGGCGGGCATGGGCTTCGGCACCTTCTTCTCCTACCAGGTGCTGCCGCATGTGGCGCAGGGCCGGCTGGCGCTGGTGCTGGAAGACTTCGAGCCGCAGCCGCGGCCGGTGAACGTGATCTACCCGAACGCGCGGCTGCTGCCGGCGCGCACCCGCGCGTTCATCGAGTGGATGAAGGCGGAGTTCAGCGGGCTCAGGCTCTAGCGTTCGGCCGGCGCGGCCGGGTCTTTCGGGTCCGCCGGGTCGTCTGGCGGCAGCAGGTAGGGCGCGAGCCAGTCGATGTTCGGCAGCTCGCGGCTGTCGTGCAGGCACACCTCCGAATGCTGCTTCAGCAGCGGCCAGCCGCCGTGCGCCAGCTGCTGCGCGAGCGCCTCGACGCGGGCATCGAAGCCGGCCTGCGGCTCGCGGCTGCGCAGCGTGACGAAGCAGGTGTCGCGCAAGTTGTCGCGCGACAGCTGCGCGCCGTGCTGCTTGCACAGGGCCTGCAGGGCGGCCATGTCGTTCGGCTGGCGCAGCTTGCCGCGCCACTCGAAATACCGGCCCTGGTAGCCGCCGTAGCCGTGATGGCCGTGCTCGCCATGGGTTCCGCTGGGGCCGAAGCGCTCCAGGTCCTGCACCGGCGCATCGACCTTCACGTCGAGTACGGCCACGCCCGCATGCGCCAGCCATTGCGCGAGCGCCATCGCTTCGGCGCGGGCCTCTTCCAGGTCGGCGCGCAGCCAGGCAGTGGCCGAGGGCTGGCGCTGCGGCGGCGGCCCACCGGGCGGGTGGCCATGCGAGTCTGGATGCGGATGTGGCTGCGGATGGTGGTGGTCGATCAGCAACGGCCGCAGGCCGACCTGCTCGCAGGTGGCGACGAACAGCGGAATCTGCGAATCGTGCAGCGCGCCGCAGGTCAGCTGCAGCTCCAGCATGCCCTTCATTGCGGCACCGCCGCTTCGGGCAACGGCTTGCCGTCGCACAGCGCGGCGGCGTCCAGCGCCATGCCGCGCACCGCCTCTTCGAGGCCCAGGTTCAGCACCGTCATGAACTCCCCGTTGCCGCTGGCGAAGTTGGTGCGCGTGCCCATGCCGTGGTACTGCCGCACCACGGTCTCGCCGCCGGGCAGGCGGTAGCCCACCTTGAGCACCACGTGCGACACCAGGTTCAGGTCGACCGACCAGGCGTGCGCGAGGCGCAGCGCGACCTCCGCCGTGACCTGCCTGGGCGCCGGGTTGCCGGGCGGGGGCGCGGCCACCGGCTGAAAGCCGTAGCGGCGGGTCGACAGCAGCGCGCCGCGCGTCCACGCGGTGGCGTCGCCGCTGCGCAGCGACTGCACCGAGCGGGGCGTGGCATGCACGGTCGGCAGCATCACGGTGAGGTTGCCGACGTTGGCCTTGTTGCTGCGCGCGTCCTCGATGCGGGGCAGGTACAGCGTGCAGCCGCGCACCAGCCGCACGGGTGCATTGGCCGCGGACTCGGGCTGCTCGGCCCGCGCCGAGGCCTCGGGCGCGGTCTCGAAGACCATGGGCAGCGGCTCGCTCTCGGTCACGGCGCGCGAGACGCCCGGTAGCGTGCTCAGCAGCACGCCGAGCAGGCACGGCACCAAGGCGGTCGAAGGCCGCCCCCTCACGGCGCCGCGCTCCGCACCGAGTACAGGGCGCCGTCCTGGTCGCGGAACAGCACGCGCCCCGGCTGCTCGTCGAAGCTGTTGCCGGCCAGCGTGACCCACGAGCCGTTGACGTTGAAGCGCGCGGTCTTCACGCCGGCGGAGCGGGCGCCCGCGATGTCCATGGCCAGCGCATGCAGCGTCTGCGCGAGCGACTCGCGCATCACGCCGCGCAGCACCTGGGCGTCGTTGGCCGTGAGCCGCCGAATGACGGCCGAGCGCGCGGTGCCGCCGATGGGCGTCTGGAAGATGACCGACGCGCGGTAGCTCGGCTCGCTGCGCCCGTCCTGCCACAGCAGGGCCGAGGTGCGCGTGGTGAAGGCGCCCAGGCCGGGCTCCAGCGCGTACTGCATCAGCAGCTGCAGGTAGGCCGGGCCGCCGCGGGTGGCGGCGATGCGCGCGTCCTGCTCGGCCTTCAGCGGCATGGCCGCGAGCAGCTGCGAGGAGCGGACCTTCAGCGGAAACGTGGTCGGCTCGGCCAGCGCGATGTCCAGGGCCTTGGCGGCTTCGACGCGGTAGTCGTAGTCGAGCAGCGGACCGACGATGGCCTGCACCTCGGCGCTCATGGCCTTCTGGCGCGACTGCTGCACCGACGAATCGATCAGCGCGCCGACCAGGCCGCCGCCCAGGGCCGCGCTCATGCCGGGCGGCTGCGCGGAGAACATGAAGCTCTCCTGCGCGACGACCACGCGCACGTCGACCTCCTGCACCTTGCCGCGGTCGGCCGAGGCCAGGGGTTTGTGAATCGGTGAAAAGGGGGCGCAGGCGCCCAGCGACAACAACGCAAGCGGCGCGAACCATGCGAACCACGCGAGCCGAAAACGCAGCATTCCTTGGGCCTCCCCCCGCCAAATGCAGATTGGCAAAAACTGTTATCGATTGTGACGCCGCCGGCTGCACCCAAGTTGCGCCGCTTGTCCATCGATTGAAGCGATGGGACGCGCTGTTGCGCGGCTGCGTCAGAATGGCCGCGTGCCGCCCTCCTCCCTCCCCACCCCACCCCCCGCGTCTTCACCTTCGTCTTCACCTGCGTCTTCGCCTTCGTCGTCCCTTCCACCGTCCCCGCTCTTTCGCGCGAGCCAGCTGCGCAAGCGCTACGGCGACACCACCGTGGTCGACGACCTGTCGTTCGAGATCGCGCCCGGCGAATGCCTGGGCGTGATCGGCCCGAACGGCGCGGGCAAGACCACCACCATCCGCATGTGCCTGGGGCTGACCGCGCCCGACGGCGGCACCATCGAGGCGCTGGGCCTGCAGATGCCGCGCGACGCGCTGGCCATCAAGGCGCAGCTGGGCGTGGTCACGCAGTTCGACACGCTGGACCCCGACTTCAGCTGCGCCGAGAACCTGGTGGTGTACGGCCGCTACTTCGGTTTCGGCAAGGCGCAGGTGCGCGCGCGCGTGCCGCAGCTGCTGGAGTTCGCGGCGCTCTCGCACAAGGCCGACGCCAAGCCCGGCGAGCTCTCGGGCGGCATGCGCCGGCGGCTGTCGCTGGCGCGCGCGCTGGTCAACGACCCCAAGCTGCTGCTGCTCGACGAGCCCACCACCGGGCTCGACCCGCAGGCGCGCCACCTGATGTGGGAGCGGCTGCAGGTGCTGCTGCAGCAGGGCAAGTCGATCTTGCTGACCACGCACTTCATGGACGAGGCCGAGCGCCTGTGCTCGCGGCTGCTGGTGCTCGACCACGGCCGCAAGATCGCCGAAGGCAAGCCGCGCGACCTGATCGCCGAGCACCTGGAGCCCGACGTGGTCGAGGTGTACGGCAACGGCGCGCTGGCGCTGGCCGAATCGGCCGAGCTGAAGGCAATGGCGGCGCGCGTGGAGGTAAGCGGCGAGACGGTGTTCTTCTACACGCAGGACGCGCGCCGGCTGCTCGACGCGCTCACCCGGCACGGCGGGCTGCGCACCTTCCACCGGCCGGCGAACCTGGAAGACCTTTTCCTGAAACTCACGGGTCGCCAGATTCGCGAGGACGGCTAGACCATGAACACGACGACCTCGACCAATACGACCACCACGACATCCACCGAAACAGCGAACCCGTCCGCCATCGCGCCCACGCCTTCGGTGTGGCGCGCGCCCGAACTCTCGATGCGCTGGTGGCCCGTGTTCCTGCGCAACCTGCTGGTGTGGCGCAAGCTGGCCATTCCGAGCCTCATCGGCAACATCGCCGAGCCGCTGATCTGGCTGGTGGCCTTCGGCTACGGCATGGGCGCGCTGGTGGGGCAGGTGGCGGTCGACGGGGTGAAGGTGCCCTACATCCTGTTCCTGGCCAGCGGCTCGATCTGCATGAGCGCGATGAACGCGGCCAGCTTCGAGGCGCTGTACTCGGCCTTCTCGCGCATGCACGTGCAAAAGACCTGGGACGGCATCATGAACGCGCCGGTGGGGCTGGACGACATCGTGCTGGCCGAGATGCTGTGGGCGGCGTTCAAGTCGATCTTCACGGTGACCGCCATCCTGTTCGTGATGCTCGGGCTGGGCATCAGCCACAGCCCGAAGCTCGTCGTCGCGTGGCTGGTGCTGATCGGCGCGGGCATCACCTTCTCGTCGATCGCGCTGATCTTCAACGCGCTGGCCAAGGGCTACGACTTCTTCACCTACTACTTCACGCTGTTCATGACGCCGATGATGTTCCTGAGCGGCGTGTTCTTTCCGCTCGAACAGCTGCCCGCGGCCGTGAAGGCGGTGGCCGCCTGGCTGCCGCTGACCAACGCGGTGGCGCTGGTGCGCCCGCTGTTCATGGACCAGTGGCCCGCCGACTGGTGGCTGCACGCGGCGGTGCTGGCGGTGTACGCGGTGGCGGCGTTCTGGCTGGCGCTGGCGCTCACGCGCAGGCGGTTCAGGGGCTGAACAGCCGCCATCTGCAGCAGGCCGAGAGGCTGTTCCACCCGCGCGTCAGAGGCTGTAACGGGGCCGGCCACAGAGGGTCTTCGGTGTAGACTGCCGAGTTTTTCGGACTGGCGGTAACTGGCTGTATGGCGCAAGTTTCAGGGCGCACAGGATTCAACGGCTCGGCGCTCGTTCGCTTGCTTTCACGGCTCTCGCAGGTCGATGTTCGCGAGCCCCGGCAAGTCACCGCGGACCGGCTGAGCCAATGGTTCGGCTGGACCGATGCCATCTCACTTTCCGCCGCATTGAACGGCACCCCGGCGGCCTCGCCGTCCGGTGCGCGCGCGAGCATGGGCAAGGGCGCCGACGCGGAAGCGAACGAATGTAACCGTGTGCGCGCGGCGCTCACGAGCGCCATCGTGCAGGACAGCACGTTCGTGCAGGCGCCTGCGGCCGCTTCGACGGCCTCATCCAAAACGCCCAAAGCGTCCAACACGCCCAAGGCGCTCAACACGCCCAACACGCCGAAGGCCGCCATCGCCCTCACGCCCGGCCCCGAAGGCCCGAAGGACATCGCCATCGACCCCCAGGCCGCGCCGACCGCACCGCTCCCGCTGACCGACTTCGCCCCCTACCGGCAGCGCTACCTCGCGCGCCAGCAGGCGATGGACGCGGCCGTCGGCCCGTTGCGCGGCCGGCTGCGCGCCCGGCTGGCGGGCAAGTCGCCCGCCATGGCGCGGCTCGCGGCGGTCGACGTGGTCATGGAGCAGGTGCTGGGCGCGCAGGAGCGCAGCCTGCTGGGCAGCGTGCCCACCCTGCTCGAAAAGCATTTCAAGCGCCTGCGCCAGGCCGCCCCCGAGGGCTGGCTCGACGCCTTCCACCAGGACGCACGCGACGTGCTGCTGGCGGAACTCGAACTCCGATTCCAACCTGTGGACGGGCTGCTCGAAGCCCTTCGCGCAGAACACAAAGACATTCCCCAATGAACAGAATCCTTCATCACGCGGTCATGGCCGCGGGCCTGGCCGTGGTGGCCTGGGCCGGCGCGGGCTACATCGGCTCGAACCCGCTGGCGCTCGGCGTCACTTTGCTGGTCGGTGCGTTCTACGTGATGGGGGCGCTGGAGCTGCACCGCTTCCACCAGGCCACCTCCACCTTGAGCAAGGCCGTGGCCGAGCTGAACGCGCCGCCGGCCAGCCTGGGCGCATGGCTGGCCCAGCTGCACCCCTCGCTGCAGAACGCGGTGCGCCTGCGCATCGAGGGAGAGCGCGTGGGCCTGCCCGGCCCGGCGCTGACGCCGTACCTCGCCGGCTTCCTGGTGCTGCTGGGCATGCTGGGCACCTTCCTGGGCATGGTCGTCACGCTGAAGGGCACGGGCATCGCGCTGGAAAGCTCGACCGACCTGCAATCCATTCGCGCCTCGCTTTCCGCGCCGGTGAAGGGCCTGGGCCTGGCCTTCGGCACCTCGGTGGCGGGCGTGGCCGCATCGGCGATGCTGGGCTTTGCCTCGGCGTTGAGCCGGCGCGAGCGCATGCAGGCCGGGCAATTGCTCGACAGCAAGATAGCGACCACCCTGCGCCCGTACTCGCAGGTGCACCAGCGCGAAGAGTCCTTCAAGCTGCTGCAGCGCCAGGCCGAGGCCATGCCCGAACTGGTGGGCCAGCTGCAGGCCGTGATGGCCGCCATGGAGCGCCAGAGCCTGGCGCTGAACGAGCGCCTTGCCGCGGGGCAGGACAACTTCCACCACCGCACCGAGGCCGCCTACGTCGGGCTGGCCGCGTCCGTCGACAAGTCGCTGCAGCACAGCCTGACCGAGAGCGCGCGGATCGCGAGCGCGGCGATCCAGCCCGTGGTCGAGGCCACCATGGCCGGCATCGCGCGCGAAACGGCCTCGCTGCACGACACGCTCGCGCAAACGGTGCAGCAGCAGCTCGACGGTCTTTCGAACCGCTTCGAGGCCACCACCGGCCGCGTGGCCGACACCTGGAAGCTGGCGCTCGCCGAGCACCAGCGCACCACCGAGGCTTTGTCCAGCGACGTGCGCGGCGCGCACGACCGCCTGGCCCAGGCCTTCGGCGAGCGCTCGGCCGAACTGGTGGGCAGCGTGGCCGCGCGGCTCGAAGGCACCGTGGCCACCGTGTCGGACACCTGGGGCAGCGCGCTGGCGCAGCACCAGCGCGCCAGCGAGAAGCTGTCCGCCGACACGCAGCAGGCCCTCACCGCCGCGGCCGCCACCTTCGAGCAGCATTCCGCCTCGCTGCTGGGCACCGTCGGCCAGGCGCACACCGAGCTGCAGGGCGCGCTCGCTTCGCGCGACGAACAGCGCCTGGGCGCGTGGAGCCAATCGCTGGCGTCGATGGCCGATGCGCTGCGCCACGAATGGCAACAGGCCGGTGCGAACACGCTGGCGCAGCAGCAGCACCTGCTGGAGACCATGGCGCAGACCGCGCGCGAAATGTCGGCCCAGACCGAAGCGCATGCGAAGAGCACCACCGCGGAAATCGCGCAGCTGCTGCAGGCCGCCGCCGAGGCGCCACGCGTCGCGGGCGAAGTGATGGTGTCGGTGCGCGAGAAGCTCGCCGACAGCATGGACAGCTGGCAGGCCACCCTGGCCGAACACCAGCGCACGACCGAGGCGCTGTCCGCCGATGTGCGCGGCGCGCACGACCAGCTCGCGCAGACCTTCGGCGAGCGCTCGGGTGCGCTGGTCGACAGCGTGGCGGCGCGGCTCGAAAGCGCCGTCGGCACCGTGTCGACCACCTGGGGCAGCGCCCTGGCGCAGCACCAGCAGGCGAGCGAGAAGCTGTCGGCCGACACGCAGCAGGCGCTCACCGCCGCCGCCGCCACCTTCGAGGCGCATTCCGCCTCGCTGCTTGGCACCGTGGGCCAGGCGCACGCCGAGCTGCAGACCGGGCTGGTGGCGCGCGACGAGCAGCGACTGTCCGCCTGGACGCAGTCGCTCGCGTCGGTGGCCGATACGCTGCAGCACGAATGGCGGCAGGCCGGCGCGAACACGCTGGCGCAGCAGCAGCAACTGCTGGAGACCATGGCGCAGACCGCGCGCGAAATGTCCGCGCAGAACGACGCGCACGCCAGGAGCACCACGGCCGAGATCGCGCAGCTGCTGCAGGCCGCCTCCGACGCGCCCCGCGTCGCGGCCGAGGTGGTGGCCGAGCTGCGCCAGAAGCTCTCCGACAGCATGGCGCGCGACAACGCGATGCTCGAGGAGCGCAGCCGCATCCTCGAGACGCTGTCCACCCTGCTCGACGCGGTGAACCACGCCTCCACGGAGCAGCGCGCCGCGGTCGATTCGCTGGTGGCCGCGTCGGCCGACGTGCTCGAGCGCGTGGGCAGCCGCTTCACCGAGAAGATCGACGAGGAAACGAACCGCATGTCGGGCGTGGCCGCGCAGATCGCGGGCGGCGCCGTGGAAGTGGCCAGCATGGGCGAGGCCTTCGGCCTGGCGGTGCAGCTGTTCAGTGAATCGAACGACAAGATGGCCGCGCAGCTGCAGCGCATCGAAGGCGCGCTGGGCAAGTCGATTTCGCGCAGCGACGAGCAGCTGGAGTACTACGTGGCGCAGGCGCGCGAGGTGATCGACCTGAGCATCATGTCGCAGAAGCAGATCGTGGAAGACCTGCAGCGCGTTGCCGACCGGCAGGCGGCCGTGGGCAGCGAGGCGTGATGCACGACCAACTCGACGGTGCGGACGGTGGGGACGGCGGCACCGAGCCGGGCGTGCCCGTATGGGCGGTGTTCGGCGACCTGATGTCGGGCCTGCTGGGCGCCTTCGTGCTCATCCTGGTGTGCGCGCTGGGCATGCAGCTGGAGCTGGCGACCAAGCTCGAGTCGGAGGTGCAGCAGCGCGAGGCCGAGGCCAAGCGCCGCCAGACGCTCGAAGAGGCGCTGGCGGGCCCGCTGGCGGCGGGCCGCGTCACGCTGACCAACGGGCGCATCGGCATCAGCGGCAACGTGCTGTTCGCCTTCAACTCGGCCGACCTGCAGCCCGAAGGGCGGCAGTTGCTCAAGAGCCTGGCCGGCCCGCTGTCGGCGTACCTGCGCTCGCGCGACGAGATCCTGATGGTGAGCGGCTTCACCGACGACCGGCAGATGCGCGACAACGCGCGCCAGTTCGCGGACAACTGGGAGCTGTCGGCGCAGCGCGCGCTCACGGTGACGCGCGCGCTCATCGAGTCGGGCGTGCCCTCGTCGTCGATCTTCGCGGCGGCCTTCGGCGCGGAACAGGCCGTGGCGTCGAATGCCGACGCCGACGGCCGCTCGAAGAACCGGCGCGTGGAAATGGCGCCCACGCCGCGGCCCTCGCGGTCGGGCATGGGGATGGGCACGAAAGCCCGCGAGTAGCCGTGAGCACCAGTGACACCGTGAACGACGCACCCACATTCGATGCGGGCGCCGCGCTTGCGGCACTTGCGGCATTGCGCGAGCGCGGCGCGCACAACGCCGACCCGGTGCGCTTTCGCTTCATCGAGGCGATGGCGCGGCGCGCGGATGCGCACGGCGGCGACACCCGGCGCATGCTGGACGAGCGCATCGCGCAGCTGCTCGCGGTGTACACGGAAGCCAATGCAGCGAATGCAGGGAACGCAGAAGCATTGGCGCAGCGGCCCGATGCCGTCGCCGCGCCAGAACCATTGACCGCGCGCAGCGCGCTCGCCGAGCTTGTCGAGCACATCGCGCAGCATGCGCCGGCGCCTGCGGTGGGCTTGCCATCGGGCGGCACCACGCCCGAGCTGAAGGCCGTCACCTACTTCCGCAGCACCTGGTCGAAGCTCAGCGCCGAGCGGCGCCTGACGCAGTCGCTGGCCAAGGTGCCCGACAACGCGGGGCCGCTCAACTCGCACCACCTGGTGCACCGCGCGCTGCTGCTGATGCGCGACCTCTCGCCGGAATACCTCAACCGGTTCATGTCCTACGTCGATGCCCTGTTGTGGATCGACCAGGCCAATGGCAGCATGGCGGCCGCGGCGGCCAGCGCGCCGCGCACCGAAAACACCAGGAAGACGGGCCGCGGCAAGGCCGCGTGACCTCAGCGGCCAGGCCGCTGGACTCGCTGAAACAGAAGCTTTCGATTTATATTGCACGCAATTCAATTGCTCGCTACACTTCAGCCCATGCGCTCCACCCCGGCCCCCCACGACGAAATGCTCAAGCTGGACAACCAGCTGTGCTTCGCGGTGTATTCCGCCTCGCTGGCCATGACGCGCCTGTACAAGCCCGCGCTCGAAAAGCTCCAGCTCACGTACCCGCAATACCTCGTCATGCTCGCCCTGTGGGAGCAGGACGGCCCCACGGTCTCCGCGCTCGGCGAGCTGCTGTCGCTCGACTCGGGCACGCTCACGCCGCTGCTCAAGCGGCTCGAGGCCAACGGCTACGTGGCGCGCGTGCGCGACGTGGCCGACGAGCGGCGCGTGCACATCACGCTCACGGCCGCGGGCCGCAAGCTGAAGACCAAGGCGGCCGACGTGCCCGCCTGCCTCATGGCCGCCACCGAATGCTCGGTGCCGGAACTCATTGCGCTCACGCAGCAGATCCAGACGCTGCGCGACCGCATCAAGAAAGCCGCGTGAACCCGCGCGGCCGTGTCCACCCCCGTCCCTTCCTCACTTCACCAAAGGAAATCACCATGACCACCAAGCTCGACAAAGTGCTCTACACCGCAGAAGCCCACACCGTCGGCGGCCGTGACGGCGCAGGCAAGTCCAGCGACGGCGCCATCGACGTCAAGCTGAGCTCGCCCGGCTCCGGCAAGCCCGGCACCAACCCCGAACAGCTGTTCGCGGTCGGCTACGCCGCCTGCTTCATCGGTGCGATGAAGGCCGTGGGCCCGAAGATCGGCGTGAAGGTGCCTGAAGACGTCGCCATCGACTCCAGCGTTTCCCTCGGCCCGACGAACGGCGGCGCCGCCTACGGCATCGCCGTGAAGCTGGCCATCACGCTGCCGGGCCTCGATGCGGAAGCCAAGCAGAAGCTGGTCGACACCGCCCACCAGGTGTGCCCGTACTCGAACGCCACGCGCGGCAACATCGACGTCGAACTGACGATCGCCTGATCGCCCCGTTCGGCACACAAGAAGGCGGCCCGGCAACGGGCCGCCTTTTTTTGCGCGTGCCGACGCCTGCCGACGTCCACCGTTGTCTCACGGGTGACGCCGAAACGCCCCGCGCGGTAGCGCCTTTCACCGAGCTTGGCTAACGTCGCGGGCACATCCACTGCCGGAGCTTCACCATGAGCACGACCAGCCTCCTCGTTCGCAAAGACCAGCTCGCCACCACGCGCCTGCACACCGCCACCGACGAAGCCCTGGCCGACGGCCAGGTGCGGGTGCGCATCGACAGCTTTGCGCTCACCTCGAACAACATCACCTACGCGGCCTTCGGCGACGCCATGAGCTACTGGCAGTTCTACCCGACGGGCGAAGAAGGCTGGGGCAGCATTCCGGTGTGGGGCTTCGCCAGCGTGGTGCAGTCGCTGCACCCGGGCGTGGCGGTGGGCGAGCGGCTGTACGGCTACTGGCCGATGGCCTCCAGCGCGGTGCTGAGCCCCGGGCGGCTGTCGCCCGAGCGCTTCACCGACATGGCCGAGCACCGCGCGGCGCTGCCGGCCGTCTACAACCAGTACTTCCGCTGCGCGAGCGACCCGCTGTACACGGCCGGCACCGAAGACACGCAGTCGCTGCTGCGCCCGCTGTTCATCACCTCGTGGCTGATCGACGACTTCATGGCCGACAACGATTTCTTCGGCGCGAAGACCATGCTGCTGTCGAGCGCGTCGAGCAAGACGGCCTACGGCACGGCGTTCCAGCTGCACCAGCGGCACCAGGGCGAAGGCATCGAGGTGATCGGCCTGACCTCGCCCGCCAACGTCGCCTTCTGCGAAAGCCTGGGCTGCTACGACCGCGTGCTGACCTACGACGCCCTCTCGGCGCTCGACGCGGACACGCCCTGCGTGTACATCGACTTCGCGGGCAACGGCGCGCTGCGCAACGCCATCCACGAGCGCTTCACGAACCTGAAGTACAGCAGCTCCATCGGCGGCACGCACGTCGAGCAGCTGGCGGCCAAGGGCGCGGGCAAAGACCTGGCTGGTCCGCGCGCCACGCTGTTCTTCGCGCCCGCGCAGATCAAGAAGCGCACCGCCGAATGGGGCGCCGAGGAATTCGGCCGGCGCATGGTCGCGGCCTGGCACGCGTTCATGGCCACGGTGAGCGATGCGAAGAATCCGTGGCTGCACGCCACGCATCACCATGGCGGCGACGCGGTCACCGCCGCCTACGCGCAGGTGCTCGAAGGCAAGGGCGACCCGCGCACGGGCCATGTCCTTTCTCTTTACAAACAACCCGTGAGCGCCTGAGCCCGGCGGGCGCCGTGTGGCGACAATCGCCGCATGACCCTTTCCTCTGCAGCGCCCGCGAACAACCATCCTTACGAGAGCCTCACGCCCGACGTGGTGCTCGACGCGCTCGCGACGCTCGGCCTGTACGGCGACGGCCGGCTCACCGGCCTGAACTCCTATGAGAACCGCGTGTACCAGGTCTACCTGGAAGACCGCAGCGCGGTCGTCGTCAAGTTCTACCGCCCCGGCCGCTGGAGCGACGCCGAAATTCTCGAAGAGCACGGCTTCTCGCTCGAACTGGCCGCCGGCGAAGTGCCGGCCGTGCCGCCGCTGGCCTTCGAAGGCAAGACGCTGCACCACCACGCCGGCTTCGCGTTCAGCGTGAGCCCGTACCGCGGTGGCCGCGCGCCCGAGCTCGACAACTTCGAGGTGCTCGAATGGGTCGGCCGCTTCCTGGCGCGCATCCACACCGTGGGCAGCGCCAAGCCTTTCGAGGCCCGCCCCGCGCTCGACCTGCAGACCTTCGGCCTCGACTCGCGCGACTGGCTGCTGGAGAACGACAAGATCCCGCTCGACATGCAGCGCGACTGGGAAAAGATGTGCAACGAAGCGCTGGACATGGTGCGCGCCACGGCCCTCGCGCTGCAGCCGCCGGCCTCCGACTTCAAGCCCCGCAAGCTGCGCCTGCACGGCGACGTGCACCCCGGCAACATCCTGTGGACGCCCACCGACCGCCCCGGCGGCGGCCCGCACTTCGTCGACCTGGACGACGCGCGCACCGGCTTCGCCGTGCAGGACTTTTGGATGCTGCTGTCGGGCGACCGCGCGCAGCGCACCTCGCAGCTGTCGGGCCTGCTCGACGGCTACGAGCAGTTCCGCGAGTTCGACCGGCGCGAGCTGGCGCTGATCGAGCCGCTGCGCACGCTGCGGCTCATTCACTACAGCGCGTGGCTGGCGCGGCGCTGGGAAGACCCGATCTTCCCGATCAACTTTCCGTGGTTCGGCTCCAGCGACTACTGGAAGGGGCAGATCCTGGTGCTCGAAGACCAGTGCGAGCAGATGGCGGAAGAGCCCCTGTACGCCTAGGGCTGCAGCGGGGCCTGCTGCCCTGCCGCGATGCTGTCGGCCACGCCCTGCAGCAAGCGCTCGACCAGCACGTTCGCCGGCCCGTTGCGCCAGATGCCATAGGCCTCCGACTGCGCCACCGGCCGGTCCAGCGGCCTGAACACCGCGCCGCGCAGCGCCGAATGGCGCATCGCCTGCGGCACCAGCGCCACGCCCAGGCCCTGCGACACCAGCGACACCACGGCCAGCCAGTGGCGCACCTCGTGCCGCACCTCGGGCAGGAAGCCCGCGTCGGCGCAGATCGACAGGATGCGCTCGTGATAGTCCGGTGAAGCCTCGCGCGAGAACAGCACGAAGGGCTGGTCGCGCAGGTCCATCGGCGCCAGCACGCGCTTGCGCGCCAGCGCATGGCCGGCCGGCACGCAGGCCACGAAGGGCTCCGACAGCAGCAGCCGGTGCTGCAGCTCCAGCGGCACGCGGCGCGTGTGGGCAAAGCCCAGGTCGAGCCGGTCGTTCAGCAGCTCGGTGATCTGCACGCCCGAATTCAGCTCGCTCAGCGTGATGCGCACCGCCGGGTGCTTCGCCTGGAACGCGCGCAGCGCCTGCGGCAGTCCGCGGTACAGCATGGCGCCGACGAAGCCGATGCGCAGCCGCCCCGCCGAGCCGAATGCCACGTCGCGCGCTTCGATGGCCGCCTCTTCGGCCTGCAGCAGCACGCGCCGCGCCGAGATGCGCAGCGCCTCGCCGGCGGGGGTGAGTCGCACCTCCTTGCTGTTGCGCTCGAACAGGCGCGCGCCCACGGTTTCTTCGAGCTGCCGGATCGCCACCGACAGAGGCGGCTGCGAGATCGACAGGCGGCGCGCCGCGCGGCCGAAGTGCAGCTCTTCGGCGAGCACGGAGAAGTAGCGCAGGTGCCGCAGTTCCATGGATAGTCAGAACGAATAGAACAAGACCAAATCGATATTAGACACAGATCGTCGGGGCTTCAACAATGCGGCGAACCAGGAGACAAGAAGCCATGCAAGAACCAGTTGCACCCGTTGCACCCGTTGCACCCGTTGCACGCGTTGCCCACGGCGCGCATGCGGCGCCGCAAGCCGCACCCATCGCGCCGCACCCCATCCCCGACCGCCACGGCCAGAACCTCTTCAGCACCGACACCGAGCTGCACGGCCTGCTCGCGCTCTACCTGCCCGACGACCTGCGCGCCCACATGCAGCCGCACTTCGAGCGCCTGGGCGGCCTCGCGGGCGGCCTGCTCGACGAGCTGGCCGGCACCGCCGACCGCAACCCGCCCACGCTGAAGCAGCGCACGCGCACCGGGCTGGACGAGCAAACGGTCGTCAAGCATCCGGCGTATGTCGAGATGGAACGCCTCGCGCTCAGCGAGTTCGGCCTGGCCGCCGTTTCGCACCGCGACGACACGCTGGGCTGGCAGGGCAAGATGCCGCCGCTCGTGAAATACGTGCTGACCTACCTGTTCGTGCAGGCCGAGTTCGGCCTGTGCTGCCCGGTGTCGATGACCGACTCGCTCACGCGCACGCTGAAGAAGTTCGGCACGCCCGAGCTGGTCGCCAAGTACCTGCCGCGCCTGACCTCGCTCGACTTCGACGAACTGGCGCAGGGCGCGATGTTCATGACCGAGCAGGCCGCTGGCTCCGACATTGCCGCCACCGCCACGCTCGCGCACCAGGAGGCCGACGGCAGCTGGCGCCTCACGGGCGACAAGTGGTTCTGCTCCAACCCCGATGCCGACTTCGCGATGGTGCTGGCGCGCGCCGACGATGCGTCCGGCGGCTTGCCCGGCATGAAGGGCGTGTCGCTGTTCCTGCTGCCGCGCCGGCTCGACGACGGCAGCCTCAACCGCTACCGCATCATCCGTTTGAAGGACAAGCTGGGCACGCGCTCGATGGCCAGCGGCGAGATCCGCCTCGAAGGCGCGATCGCTTACCTGGTGGGCGAGGCCGGCCGCGGCTTCGTGCAGATGGCCGACATGGTCAACAACTCGCGCCTGTCGAACGGCGTGCGCGCCGCGGGCCTGATGCGCCGCGCGGTGGCCGAGGCCGAGTTCATCGCGTCCGAGCGCCGCGCCTTCGGCCGCACGCTGGCGCAGATGCCGCTGATGCAGCGCCAGCTCGACAAGCTGCGCCTGCCGGCCGAGCAGGCGCGCACCATGGTGTGCCAGACCGCGCTGGCGCTGGCGCGTTCGGACGCCGGCGAGCCGGACGCCTACGCGCTGCTGCGCATCCTCACGCCGCTCATCAAGTTCCGCGCCTGCCGCGACGCGCGCAAGGTGACGGGCGACGCGATGGAAGTGCGCGGCGGCTGCGGCTACATCGAGGAGTGGAGCGACGCGCGGCTGGTGCGCGACGCCCACCTGGGCTCGATCTGGGAAGGCACCAGCAACATCGTGGCGCTGGACGTGGTTCGCGCGGTGAAGCGAGAAGGCTCGCTGCCCGTGCTGCGCGCGCACTGCGAGAAGCTGCTCGACGACGCGGCCCGCGCCCACGCTCTTGCCCTCGCCCTCGCCCCCGGCTACGCCAAGGCCCTGCGCGACGCGCTCGCGCGCGCCGCCGCGCTGACCGAAACCGCCGCGCGCGAAGGCGGCGACGTGCTCGCGCGCCAGGCCGCCTCCGCGCTCTACCACTGCACCAGCGCCATCGCGATGGCCTGGGAGGCCGCGCACAGCGGCTCCGCGCCACGCCTGCGCTGGTCGCAGCTGGTGCTGCTGCACCGCGTGCTGCCGCGCGACCCGCTCTCGCCCGACGCCATGCCGGCGGACTGGAACGCCGCCGCGGTCGCCACCACCGACCGCAACGACGCGGCGCTCGCCTGAACCTTTGCCCTGCCCCACACAAAGAACCGGAGACATCCCTTGAAACGCTCGACCTTCCTGCTGGCCGCCTGTGCCGCCACCGTGCTCAACGCCTTGCCCGCCGCTTTCCCCGTCGCGCAAGCCGCCGACGCCTTCCCCTCCAAGCCGCTCACGCTGGTCATTCCGTTTCCGCCCGGCGGTCCCACCGACGCCATGGCGCGCACGCTGGCCGCCGAGATGAAGGACCGCCTCGGCCAGCCCATGATCGTGGAGAACCGCGCCGGCGCGGGCGGCAACATCGGCGCCGAGTACGTCGCGCGCGCCGAGGCCGACGGCCACACGCTCATGTTCGGCACCTCGGGCCCGCTGGCCATCAACAAGAGCCTGTACCGCAAGATCAACTACGACCCGGTGAAGAGCTTCGCGCCCGTCATCCAGGTCGGCTACCTGCCCAACATCCTGGTGGTGAACCCGGCGCTGCCGGTGAAGAACGTGCCCGAGCTCGTGGCCTATGCCAAGGCCAACCCGGGCAAGCTCAGCTACGCCTCGTCGGGCAACGGCGCGTCGTCGCACCTGGCGGGCGTGCTCTTCAACTCCGTGGCCGGCACCGACCTGCAGCACATTCCCTACAAGGGCACGGGCCCCGCGCTCAACGACCTGCTGGGCAACCAGGTGAGCATGACCTTCACCGACATCCTCACCGCCCTGCCCTACGTCAAGGCCGGCAAGCTGCGCGCGCTGGGCGTGGCCACCGTCGCGCGCTCGCAGGCGCTGCCCGACGTGCCCACGATTTCCGAGCAGGGCTACAAGGGCTACGACGTGAGCGTGTTCTTCGGCATCGTCGCCCCGGCCGGCACGCCCGCCGACCGCATCGCCAAGCTCAACCATGCGTTCGCGGAGGTGCTGAACTCACCCAAGGTGAAGCAGATGTTCGCCTCCCAAGGCCTGGAAGCGCCGGCCGATACCTCGCCGCAGAAGCTCGGGCAGTTCATTGGCACGGAGTCTGTGAAGTGGAAGGACGTGGTGCAGAAGTCCGGGGCGCAGCTGGACTGATTCGACCGTGGTCGTTCAGGGCGCGATCGTTGATCGGCCACGACCCGGCGGCCTGTTCACCCGCCCTGAACAAAGCAACGCAACGCAAATCACGGAACACAAGCAATGACCCACCCCCAAGGCGCCCTCGCCGGCATCCGCGTCCTCGACATCTCCCGCATCCTCGGCGGCCCCTACTGCGGCCAGATCCTCGGTGACCATGGCGCCGACGTGCTCAAGGTCGAGCCGCCGCAGGGCGACGACACGCGCACCTGGGGCCCGCCCTTCAAGGAAGGCGTGGCCTCGTACTACCACGGGCTGAACCGCAACAAGCGCGTGCAGCACCTCGACTTTTCGACCGAAGAAGGCCGCGACGCACTGCTCGCGCTGGTGGCCGAAGCCGACGTGCTCATCGAGAACTTCAAGACCGGCACCATGGAACGCTGGGGCATCGGCTACGAGACGTTGTCGCAACGCTTTCCGCGGCTCGTGTGGTGCCGCGTGTCGGGCTTTGGCGCCGACGGTCCGCTGGGGGCGCTGCCCGGCTACGACGCCGCCGTGCAGGCCATGACCGGCATCATGAGCATCAACGGCGAGGCCGACGGCGGCCCGCTGCGCGTGGGCCTACCGGTGGTCGACATGGTGACCGGGCTGAACGCCGTCATCGGCGTGCTGCTCGCCCTGCAGGAGCGCAACCGCAGCGGGCGCGGCCAGTTCGTGGAAGCCGCGCTGTACGACAGCGGCCTTTCGCTGCTGCACCCGCATGCCGCCAACTGGTTCATGGACGGCACCGCGCCGCGCCGCACCGGCAACGCGCACCCCAACATCTACCCCTACGACGCGCTCGCCACCGGCACCGACCCCGTGTTCGTCGCCGTGGGCAACGACCGCCAGTTCGCAAGCCTGTGCCGCTGCATCGGCCTGCCCGCCCTGTCGGACGACCCGCTCTACCGCAGCGCCGGTGCGCGCTCGGTGAACCGTGCCGGGCTCAAGCAGCAGCTGGAGGCCGCGATGGCCGCGTTCGACGGCCGCGCGCTGGTCGAGCAACTCATGGCCGCCGGCGTGCCCGCCGCGCCCGTGCTGCCGGTCGATGCCGCGCTGCAGCACCCGCACACGCTGCACCGCGAGATGGTGGTCGACATGCCGGGCGGCTACCGCGGCATCGGCGCGCCGGTGAAGCTCAGCCGCACGCCGGCCAGCTACCGCCATGCGCCGCTGACGCCGGGCGATGCCTTCCTGCCCACCGGCCCCGACGCTTCAACGCCGCATTGACGACCGGCCGCGGCCGATGCCGTAGTACGCGATGCCCGCGGCCTCGACCTGCGCCGCGTCGTACAGGTTGCGGCCGTCGAAAAGCGCCGGCGTGCGCAGCGCCTGCGCGATGCGCGCGAAATCGGGCGCGCGAAACTCCGGCCACTCGGTGACCAGCGCCAGCGCGTCGGCGCCCTGCAGCGCCTCGTCGGCCGTGCCGCACCAGCGCACATCGCCACGTTCGGCGCGTTCGCCGACGATGTCGCGCGCCGCCGTCATCGCCGCCGGGTCGTAGACCTGCACGCGCGCGCCCGCGGCCCACAGCCGCTCCAGCAGCACCAGGCTCGGCGCGTCGCGCATGTCGTCGGTGTCGGGCTTGAAGGCCAGGCCCCACACGGCGATGGTCTTGCCCGCGATGCGGCCTTCGAAGTGGTGCGTCATCAGCTCGAACAGGCGGCCCTTCTGCTCGTGGTTGGTGGCCTCCACCGCCGACAGGATGCGCAGCGCGTGGCCGCCGCGCTCGGCCGCGTGCTTCAGCGCGCGCACGTCCTTCGCGAGGCAGGAGCCGCCGTAGCCGGCGCCGGCCTGCAGGAAGTCGGGGCCGATGCGCCGGTCCGCGCCGATGCCGCGGCGCACGCTGTCGATGTCGGCGCCCGCCTGCTCGGCCACGCGCGCCATCTCGTTCATGAAGCTGATGCGCGTGGCCAGCATCGCGTTGGCGGCGTACTTGGTGAGCTCGGCGGAGCGGCGGTCCATCACCAGCAGCTGCTTCGGGTCTCGAACGAAGGGTTCGTAGAGCCGGGCCAGCAGCGCGATGGCCCACGGGTCTTGCGAGCCGATCACGACGCGCTCGGGCGCGCGGCAGTCGCGCACCGCCGAGCCTTCGCGCAGGAACTCGGGGTTCACCGCCACGGCGATGCGGTGCCGCGCGCCGCGCTGCGCCAGCTCGCCGGCGAGCACGGCCTCGACCTGGTCGGCGGTGCCCACGGGCGCCGTCGACTTGCACACCACCAGCGCCTCGCGGTCGCGGTGCCGGCCGATGCCCGCGGCCACCGCCATCACATGCCGCAGGTCGACGCGGCCCTGGGCGTCGGCGGGCGTGTTCACCACGATGAAGATCACCTCGCCATGCTCGCAGGCCGCGTGCGCGTCGGGGGTGAAGCGCAGCGTGCCGGCGGCCAGGCCGGCGGCCACCAGCGCGTCCAGCTCCGGTTCGTGCAGGGGCACCAGGCCGCGCTGCAGGCCCTCGATGCGGGCCAGGTCGGCGTCGGCGCACAGCACCTCGTGGCCGGCCTCGGCCAGGGTGGCGGCGAAGCTCAGGCCGACGTAGCCGGCGCCGAAGAGGCTGACTTTCATGACCATGCCCTCGGCGCGCTTGATGTGGCGCACTGGTCGCCGGCGCGGTTGTGCGATAAAAGCAGGATGGAAGCCTTCAAAACAATGTCCGGACAGGAAAATTCGATGATGCCCGATCAAGTTGCCGCGCGTTGCGCGCTGGTCCTGGAGACCAACAACCTGCGCGGCGGAGCCGATGCCGAGGCAAAGGCCAGCACCAGCCTGCAGCGCCTGGTCGCGTTGCTGGCGAAACAGAAGCTGCCGCTCACCGCGCTGGCGCAGGTGATCGTCACGCACGACGGCTTCAGCCCCGCCACCTGCGAGGCCGTGAGCGCGCTCGCGGGCCGCCCGGTCGAGTTCGTGCGCATCGACACCACCACCGGCTACTACGACGCGAAGAACGTCGGCTTCGAGGCCACCGACGCGCAGCGCTGCACCCACGTGGTGTTCGCCGACGCCGACTGCCTGCCCGACGACGACTGGCTGCTGCAGATGCTGCTGCCGTTCACGCGCGCCGACGCCCCCGCCGTGGTGGCCGGGCGCACCAGCTACGCGGCCAACGTGGTGGGCACGGCGCTGACCACCATCGACTTCATGTACTTCCCCAACGCCGACCATGCCGGCGCCACGAGCAACTTCTACGCGAACAACGTGGCCTTTCGCCGCGAGGTGTTCGCGCAGCACAGCTACCAGGCGCTGGACGGCGTGTACCGCGCGCACTGCCAGGTGCTGGGCATGCGGCTGAAGGCGGCGGGCGTGCCCATCCACTACGCCGCGGCGGCCCACACCGAGCACCACCTGCCCGACACGCGCGCCGAGGCGCTCAAGCTGCGCTGGATGCGCGGGCAGGACACCTACTCGCTCACGCCGCACCTGCTGCGCAGCTATGTGTCGCCGCGCTGGCAGTGGCTGGCCAGGAGCGGCCCGATCGGGCCGCTGGCCGTGCTGTTCACGCGGCTGGGCTTCAGCGTGAGGGCGCTGAACCACCAGGACCTGCCGCCCCTGCGCGGGCTGCGCTGGCTGGCGGGCGTGGCGCTGATCCTCGGGTTCTCGGCGGTCGACATGCTGGGCGCGTTCGCGCGCGGCATCGGCTGGCACACCACGGGGCGCACCAACGCGGATGCGCAGGCGCTGTCGTACCACCGGCCCTGAGCTCGTCTCGAAATTCACAGCCTTTCGCTGCACTTGACGGCATCTCCCGAAGAAGAACAACAAGACAAGACCATGCACATCCGCTCCTCCTTCATCGGCCACCGATTGGCGCTGGGCCTCGCGCTCGCCGGCGCCTGCGCCTTCGCCCATGCCGCCGACTTCGCCGGCCGCGGCGTCTTCAACTTCAGGTCCGACGCGGGCTGCCCTTTCGCCGCGCTCGCGGGCGCCGGCAACGACTGCAATCGCCTCGCGCTGGACGACGCCGACACCCGCGCGGCGCTCGACAGCGCCGCGCACACCATCCGCTTCGCCAACACGCGCAGCTATGCGGAAAAAACCATCGTCGGCGACATGCTGCTGCAGGGCTCCGGCCAGGCGCGCAGCGGCCAGCGCGTGCCGCTCACCTTTCATGCGCTGCTGAGCCGCTCGGGCACCGAGTGGTCGGTGAGCAGCCATGCGCACTCGCCCCTCGGCGACGAGTTCAGCGACATCCGCATCGACCCCTACCAGGTGGTGGTGAACGACGCCGGCACCGACCGCGTGGTGCTCTCTGCCGACCAGGTGGTCGAGGCGCTGGCCAAGCCGTCGCTCACCGCGCGCCTGGCCAACGTGCTGGTGCAGGTGGACGACAACCGCACCGATGGCGCCAAGGACGCCGACATCACCATCGGCCTGGGGCTGAGCAAGGCCTCCAAGTCGGTGGCGCGCGCGCGTTTTCGCGCGCCCGGCGCCAAGGGCCGCGAACTGGCCGACGCCATGCGGCAGGGCAACTGGACGCTGGAGCTGCAGGCGCTCAGCGGCAAGATCCCGCGCCAGGTGGTGCAGCGCGACCTGTTCCTGTACGGGCTCGAACAGCAGTCGCTGCTGCAACCGCTGCTGCAGCGCGGCTTCCACAAGAACGAGAAGCTGGTGCTGGGCGCCACCAACGGCAAGGGCTATGTGCGCTACGACGGGCAGCAGCGCGAGTTCGCCGGCGCCGACGCGGCGGCGCGCGCGTTCCTGCAGGACAGCTTCATCGGGCTGGTGCTGGGCTGGCAGCAACAGCAGCAGCCCGCGAGCCCGCAGGCGAAGGCCGATGGACGCTGAACGCCCTTCCATCGCACCCGGCTTCGACTGCCTCCTGCCGCCGCCCCTGCGCGGCTGGCCGGCGCTGCAGGCGCGGCTGGTGCACCACGTGAAGCGCGCCGCGCTGCGCCAGCTGCATGCGAGCAACGCGGGCGAGATGCTGCTGCTGCGCTTCTACCTGGTGGGTGAAGAGTCTTCGGAGCAGGCGCTGCAGCGCGAGCTGCGCATCGCGCCGCCCGACTGGCTGGTGCGCCAGCTCGACCAGCACCTGGCCGACGAGCAGCTGCATGCGCGCCTGTTCGCGCAGGCCATCGTCGAACGCGGCGGCAGCGCGCAGGCCGCGGCGTCGCCCGAAGAAGCGCCGCGGCCCGACTGGTTCAGCCGCCGCAAGCTCGCGCGCTGGCAGGCGCTCATTCGCCGCCATGCGCCGCACTTCGCGCAGGGCGGGCTGGTGCCGGCCTATGCCATCGGCCTGGCGGCCGAGCAGATGGCCTCGCGCATCCTGCAGCGCCATTGCGCGCTGATCGGCGAGCAGCATGCGCTGCACCCCTTGCTCACGCGCGTGCTGGCCGACGAAGACCGCCACATCCGGCTGTGCAGCCACACGCTGCAGCGCTGCGTGGCGCCGCACGAGCAGGCGCGGCTGGCGCAACTGATGGGCGAGGTGCGCGACACCGAGCGCGGCTTCGGCGTGACCGGCGCGCTGGGCATGTGGCTCGCCGGCGTGGCCTTGCGGCTGCGACCCGGCGCGGCGCGGCCCGTGCACGCGTGACACCTGCCAAGTGCCTGCAAGTGACGCGCGCCAGTTGACCCCCGCGCCGATGCCCCCGCGCATCCTCTACCTCGCGACCGCGGACGCGCGCGGCCACCTGATGCGCGCGCAGCTGCTCACGCATGCGCTGCGCGCGGCCGGCGCGCAGGTACAGGTGCTCACCACGTCCGACGAGGGCGCGCGCTTTCTGGCGGGCTTCGGCATCGACGCGCCGGTGCTCTCGCGCCACTACGCGGTGCAGTTCGACGCGCAGCAGAACATGCTGCGCCGCGAGACCGACCGCAACGTGGCGCACTACATGTTCCACCCCGGGCGCATGCTGCGCGACGTGGGCACGCTGAGCGCGCATTTCCGCCACGCGGACCTGGTGGTGAACGACTCGTTCCACCCCGCGCTGCTGCTGATGGGCTGGCTGCCGTTCTGGCGGCGCAAGGTGGTGCATGTGTACGGCGCGAGCTTGCGGCGCGCGCTCGAAACCAACTTCAAGGGCCGCATGCCGGGCCCGGTCGCCAGGCTGTTCGGCGGCATCGTGGCGTGGCAGATCGACCGCAGCCGCGCGCGCATCGAGCACGACTTCGCGTATGGCGAGCCCCAGCACGACGGCCACGGGCGCCACCGGCTGGCCACCCCGGTCGCGGTGGTCGATGCGGTGGACCACAGCGATGCGGCGCAGCGCGTGGCGGCCGTGTACCTGAACCCGCACTTCAAGGACGCAGCGCTCGCGGACGGCCTGGAGCAGGGCCTGGCCGACGCGGGCGTGCCCGCGCACCTGGTCGGCGAGGGCTATGCGCAGCGCGCGCACTGGCACGCGCGGGATGAGCACTGGATCGAGGCGGCGGCGCACAGCGCGTTCATCGTCTCGGCGCCGGGCATGGCGGCGCTGTCGATCGCGTCGGTCTACCGAAAGCCGATCCTGCTGCTGCTGACGGACCAGCCCGAGCAGGCGATCAACGCGGGGCGCGCGGCGCAGCTCGGCCTGACGCACCGCGTGGTGGTGTGGCGTGGCGACGCGGCGAAGTTCGCGCGGGCCGTGGCTGTTGCTGCCGGGGAACTGCTGGCCCTGCCGGCGGGTTCCGGAAATGCCGACGAAGGTCGGCAGGGCGCTGTCGATCGGCTCGGGCATTGGACTGCGCTGCTGTCCCGGCTTGCCGGCGCGGAGCGTGTGACGGGCGAGCAAGTCCTTCGGGACGGGTGAGCAGGCCGCCGGGTACGGCCGTTCGAACCCAGCCCTTGCGGAAGCAGAAGCCCTGCTAATCCAACGTGAGGTTCAGGTCCCGGATCAGCGGATGCCACCGGGCCGACTCCCCCTGCAGCAGCGCCGCGAACTGGCTGGGTGCGTCGCCCACGGGCTCGACGCCGAACTCGGCCAGCTTGCGCTGCACGGCCGGGTTGTGGATGGCGTTGGCCACCGACTGCTGCAGCCGCGACACGAGTTCGCCCGGGGTGCTGGCCGGCACCACCAGGCCCATGAGCGCGGCGGCCTCCACGTGCGGCATGCCGAGCTCGGCGAAGGTGGGCACGCCGGCCAGCTCCTTCAGCCGCTGCGGGTGCGCCACGGCCAGCGCGCGCAGCTTGCCGCTCTGGATGAAGCGGCGCGAGGCGGCCAGGTCGCACATCATCACGGGCAGCTGGCCGCCGGCAACGTCGGCCAGGGCGGGCGCGGCGGCGCGGTAGGGCACGTGCACCATCTCCAGCCCGGCTTCGCGCTCCAGCAGCTCCATGGCCAGGTGCTGCGGGCTGCCGGTGCCGGCCGAGGCGAAGCTCACCTTGCCGGGGAAGGCGCGCGCGTCCTCGATGAAGGCCTTGGCGTCCTTCTGGCCGCTGGACGGGCCGACCAGCATCACCATGGGCAACCGGCCCAGCAGGGTGACAGGGGCGAAGTCGCGCGACGGGTTGTAGCTGAGGTTGCGGTACAGCGCGGGGTTGAACACCAGCATGCCGTTGTCGGCCGACAGCAAGGTGTAGCCGTCGGCGGCGGCGCGGGCGGCCTCGATGGCGCCCAGCGCGGTGTTGCCGCCGGCACGGTTCTCGATGAGCACCGGCTGGCCCGCGTCGATGGCCAGCTGCGTGCCGATGGTACGCGCCACGATGTCGGCGCCGGCACCGGCCGGGTACGGCACGATCCAGCGGATGGGCTTGACGGGATAGACGGAGGAGGCGAACTGCGCCTTGCCCGCGCGGGGCAGCGCCGTGGCGGCCAGGGCGGCCAGCGCCAGGAGTTGCAGCAGCAGCGGTCTGCGGGTCATGGGGGCGTCGGTCTCCGAAGGAGAAGGAGCCGCCATGTTAGGCCGACAGCAGCCCGCCCTGCTCGCGGCGCGGCCTTGTCCTTGCGAACGGGGGGACGGGGAACGGGGGGTGGTCGCCCGGTCAGGGGGCGATGGGGTTGCCCGGGGAACCGGGGGTGCCGGCATCGCGCGCGGAGGCCGCGGCAGCGGCGACAGCAGGGGTGCGGTAGCTGACGTTCACCGCGGGTGTCGCCGGCATGGGAGGCTGCGGCGGCGGGCGCGTGATCTTGACCAGCGGTGCCCTGGCCGGGGCCGTGGCACGCGCCGGCGGCGTCGTAGTTGCCGCTGGCGCAGCCGTCGCAGGCGAGGCGGCCGCGATGGGTGTGAAGGGATCGGCGGGCGTCGAATAGCGCACCGGCGTGGCCGCCGGAGCCGGGGTTGCCGCGGCCACCGCACCACCCGCAACGGGCGCACCACCCGCGACGGCCGGTGCGGTCGGTGCGACCGGCGCCGTCTTCGGGTCGTACAGCACCGCGCCCTTGCCGACCCCGGTGCTCATCGGCCCGACGCCGACAGCCGCGCCGGCCGAGCCGGTCACCTGCCCGCCGTTGTTCACCGCCACGCCCGCGCCCAGCGGGCCGAAGCCGGTGTTCAGGCCGACGGAAAAATTGCCGTCCTTCGTGGCGCCGAGCCCCAGCGAGAGCCCGGGGACCAGCGGAATCCCCACGTGGTAGTGCGAGCAGCCGCCCGCCATCAGCAACACCAGCCCGGCCGAAGCCAGGGCCGCACCACGGACGACGCGCGGCCGCGGCGTCACACCAGCAGCGCGTTCACGCGCCTCACATAGGCCGCGGGGTCGGCCGGCAGGCCGCCTTCGGCCAGCAGCGCCTGGTCGAACAGGATGTTCGCCAGGTCGTCGAAGTGCGCGGAGCCTTCGAGCTTCTTCACCAGCGGATGCTCGGCGTTCACCTCGAGCACCGGCTTGAGCTCGGGCGCGGGCTGGCCGGCCTGCTTGAGCATGCGCGCGAGCTGCGTGCTCATGCCGCCGTCCTGCACCACCAGGCAGGCGGGCGAGTCGACCAGGCGGGTGGTCACGCGCACGTCGTCGGCCTTGTCCTTGAGCGCTTCCTTGAGCTTCTCCAGCAGCGGCTTGAACGACTCGGCGGCCTGCTCGGCGGCCTTCTTCTCGTCGTCGTCCTGCAGCTTGCCCAGGTCGACCGCGCCCTTGGCCACGCTTTGCAGCGGCGTGCCGTCGAACTCGTTGAGGTAGTTCAGCGCCCACTCGTCCACGCGGTCGGTCATCAGCAGCACCTCGATGCCCTTCTTCTTGAAGACCTCGAGCTGCGGGCTGTTCTTGGCGCCGGCCAGCGTGTCGGCGGTGATGTAGTAGATGGCGTCCTGCCCGTCCTTCATGCGGGCCTTGTAGTCCGCGAAGCTCACGCTCACCGTGTCGGTGGTGGTGGAGGCGTAGCGCAGCAGCTTGGCGATGCGGTCGCGGTTGCCCATGTCCTCGCCCAGGCCTTCCTTCAGCACCGCGCCGAACTCGGCGTAGAACCTGGCGTACTTGCCGGATTCGTCGGCATGCGCCGCGGCGGCTTCGGCGGCGGTGGGCGCGTTCTTGTCGACCACGTCCGTCACGGCCTCGGTCGGCTCGGGCGCGGGCACCGATTCGCCCGAGCCCACGTCGATCTTGCCTTCGCTGCTTTCAGGGCCGGTCTTCTGCTTCTTCGCCAGGTCTTCGAGCATGCCGAGCACGCGCTTGGTGCTGCCTTCGCGAATGGCCTTCACGTCACGGCTTTCCTGCAGCAGCTCGCGGCTCACGTTCAGCGGCAGGTCGGCCGAATCGATCACGCCCTTCACGAAGCGCAGGTAGCTGGGCATCAGCGCCTCGGCGTCGTCCATGATGAACACGCGCTTCACGTACAGCTTCACGCCCGCGCTCTTCTCGCGGTTCCACAGGTCGAACGGCGCCTTGGCCGGAATGTAGAGCAGCTGCGTGTACTCGGTGCTGCCTTCCACGCGGTTGTGGCTCCAGGCCAGGGGCGCCTCGAAGTCGTGGCTGATGCTCTTGTAGAACTCTTCGTACTGCTCGGTGCTGATGTCCTTCTTGGGGCGGCTCCACAGGGCGTTGGCCTTGTTGACGGTTTCCCACTCGCCGGTCTTCACCATGTCGCCGGGCTGGTCGTTCTCGCCTTCCTTCCACTCTTCCTTTTCCATCAGGATGGGCAGGGAGATGTGGTCGGAGTACTTGCCGACGATTTGCTTGAGCTTCCAGGC
Source organism: Variovorax sp. J22G73 (assembly GCF_030317035.1). Lineage (GTDB taxonomy): Bacteria > Pseudomonadota > Gammaproteobacteria > Burkholderiales > Burkholderiaceae_C > Variovorax. Next base: position 70,686 of record NZ_JASZYK010000016.1, on the reverse strand, counting down.
GTTGAGGTATTCGTCGGCATCGTCGCGCAGGTGCAGCGTGATGCTGGTGCCGCGCGCGGCGCGCGTGATGTCGGCCACCTCGAAGTCGCCGGCACCGCCGCTGACCCAGCGCACGCCTTGCTCTGCGGGCAGGCCCGCGCGGCGCGACTCGACCGAGATCTTGTCGGCCACGATGAAGCCCGAGTAGAAGCCCACGCCGAACTGGCCGATGAGCTGCGCGTCGGCCTTCTGGTCGCCGCTCAGCTTGCTCATGAAGTCCTTGGTGCCGCTCTTGGCGATGGTGCCGAGGTTGTCGATGGCCTCCTGGCGCGACAGGCCGATGCCCTTGTCGGTGATGGTGAGCGTGCGCGCGGCCTTGTCGAAGCTCAGGCGAACGTCGAGCTCGGGCTGGTCTTCGTACAGCTCGGGATGGTCGAGCGCCTCGAAGCGCAGCTTGTCGCAGGCGTCCGATGCGTTCGAGATCAGCTCGCGAAGAAAGATTTCCTTGTTCGAGTACAGCGCATGCGTGACGAGGTGCAGCAGTTGCGCGACTTCGGCCTGGAACGGGAGTTTGGTATTGGAGGAGTCAGCCATGGAATAAGAAATGTCGAAGCCAAAAAATTCTAAGCCGGCAAGGCGTCCCGGAGGTTACGCCGCACCAGCGCGTCAGATGGGGAGGTCCTTCGACTTCATCAAGGACGCGACGAATTCGAAAGCTCGCATTTTGCGCAATGCTGAAGGACAAAAACCAACGCTCTCGTCGGACGATACCCACGGTGACATCAAAAGTTACCGTAGATGACAGTTCTGAAATATCCTGATCTTCGATTCGGAACAGGGTGGCAACGCCCCGGGAAAACAGGGATGTCGTTTGATGAATCGAGTGACACTGTGGATCGCGGCAGCTCCCGCCGCGGTACCTCCGCGCGTGGCCCGGGCGCCCGTGCCGGGCCTCTCGGGGTTCCCGGGGTTACCCTGCCTGCCCTGCCTTGCCCACGCATGGCTGGGATGCGCAACCGCCCTGGCCTCGCTGTCGTGCGCGCATGCGCAGACGAGCTCCGCCCCCCGCAACCCCGCGGCGCCGGCCGCCCCGCTCGTGGCTGACGCGCGCATCGAACCCATCGACCGTGCGCAGGCGGAGCAGGTGCGGCTGAAGGCGCTCATCGACGCCGCGCCCAAGGCTTATGAAGACCGTTTCATGAGCGTGGACACGGGCGGTGGCAGCGAAGCCGAACCTCAGGCCGAGCAACCTCAGGGCTTTCGCGCCTGGCTGGTGGAAAGCCGCATCGGCTTCGGCGACGCCACCTCCACGGGCTACCGCCGCCAGCGCGCCACCGAGTTCGGGCAGCGCCTGGAATACCGGCGCGAGACGCTCAACTACGGCGAGTTCGTGCTGCAGGCCGACGCGCGGCACCTGAGCGGAGACAGCTTCCTGGGCGGCGGCGGCATCGGCTCGCTGGGCTATGCGCGCCGTTCGACCAGCGGTCGCTACACCTTGCGCAACCTGGGCTTTCCGCTGACCACGCAGACCTTCGCCGACACCGCCGTGGGCGACGTCTACAGCGAACTCACCGACGGGCTGGCGCGCAACTACCGGCTGTCGCTCGGCTCGAGCCTGGTGCGCGGCGCGTCGGCGCGCATCTTCAACACGCAGACGGACGTGCGCGCCGGCTACGGCGAGCGCGGCAACCTGGCGGGCGGTCCGTACCCGGGGTACGAGAAAAGCCAGGGCACGCTGGGGTGGCTCGGGATCACGCAGCGCCTGGGCGATCCGTGGTTCGCGTCGGTGCAGCTCGACCGCGCGCGCGACATTCCGGCCTACTACCTCGATCCGCTCACGGCGATCGGCTTCGGCCGCAAGGACGTCACGAGCTGGGCCGCTTCGCTCGGCTATGGCCGCGAGGTGGTGCGCGACGGCGACTTCAAGGCGCGCGCCACGCTGATCGGCAGCCGCACCAGCTCGCAGACACCGGGCGTGAGCACCGGCGGCTCGCACGGGATCTTCCTGGAGGCGAGTGCGCGCACGGGCCCGTACCGCCACGAGTTCGGCGCCTACACCGCGCGGCCGGACCTGTACTTCGGCGACTTCGCGCTGGCCACCGGGACGCGCGGCGCGTACTGGCGCATGGACCGCAGCACCAGCCGCCTGAGCTGGGGCGTCGGGCTCGACCATGAGCGCGCGCAGCCGGACAGCAACTTCAGCCTCTCCGGCTACACGCGCACCGGCGCCAATGGCAACGCGCAGTACGTGTTCGACCGCTACAACTCTCTCGGCGGCAGCCTGAGCGTGTACCGCACGCGCTACGACCGGCCAGGCACCGCCACAGGTACCGGAAGCACCGGCCTGGCCACGGCCGACAGCCGCAGCCTCTACGCCAACGCGTTCTTCCAGACCCGCCTGTTCGACTGGCCGCGCAGCCGCTTCACGCTCACCGCGCGGCGCAACGAGCTGGTGGTGCTCGGCGACAGCGCGGCCACCGGGCAGGAGCTGCAGTGGGAGCAGGACTGGATCGGCGGGCGCTACGAGACGATGCGCCCCGAGTTCACCACCACCCTCGGCTACGCGCACGACCGCAGCGGCGGCACCGCGCGCAACTACCCCACGGCCGGCCTGCAGTGGCGCTATTGGCTCGACAGCGGCGTGCAGCTCGCCGGCAACCTGCGCTACACCTCGCAAAGCGGCGGCCTCTACACGAGCCGGGGGCTGTCGGGCTCGCTCACGGCCGAGAAGGAGCTGTCGCGCGGTTGGCGCGTGGGCTTCGTCGCCAATTTCAACCAGGCGCGCGCCGCGCTGGTGCAGACCTCGCTCTCAGGTCCGAACCTGTACCGCAGCAACGAGAAAACCGCCTTCGTGTACCTGCGCTGGGAAGGAAGCGGCGGCACGGCCTTCCAGGCCGCCGGCATGCGCGATGCCGCAGGCGGCGGAGCCGGCGGCGGCAGCGTGTCGGGGCGCGTGTTCTTCGACGCCAACCGCGATGGCGAGCCGCAGCCCGGCGAGGCCGGCGCGGCTGGCGTGGAGGTGCTGCTCGACGGCCGCTACCGCGCCATCACCGACCGCGACGGCCGCTTCGAGTTTCCGCTGGTGACCAGCGGACGGCACCAGCTCACGCTGACGCCAGAGAGCGTGCCCCTGCCCTGGGGCGCGGCACAGGACAGCGGCACGAGCGTGAACGTGCCGCTGCGCGGTCAGGCCAGCGCCGTCATTCCAGTAACGAAAGTGAGCGAATGAAGCGCGCCGCCGGACGGTTTCCGACATGTCCTGCCAGTTCCCATCAACCCAAGGAGAGTCCATGACGCTGAAATCCACTGCATGCCCCCGCCCCTTGCGGGCCCTGTCGCTCGCGGCCCTCGCGCTGCTCGCGGGCGCGGCCATGGCCGAGAGCCAGTACGGCTCCGGCACGGGCACCATCACCGCGCAGGCGAAGGTGAACCTCAGCGTCACCGTGCCCAAGCTCATCCTGCTGCGCGTAGGTTCGACCAACACCACGGTCGACACCGTGACATGGACCTCTGCGCTCAGCATTCCCGGTGTGCCGACGACGCCGCTGGCCAACGTCAACAACACCAACGTCGACTGGAACGGCGCGGCGCCCACCGTCACCACCACCACCGCAGGCGGCACGCTCACCGTGTACGCCTGGACCAACGCGGGCACCGGCACCATCAATTGCGCGATGGGCGCGTGGAATGCCGTGGGCGGCCCGGCAAACGCCGACTTCACCGTGACCGCCACCGGCACGCTGCCGCATCCGGGTGCCAACCTCGGCGCCTGCGCGTCGACCCCGTTCGCGTCCAACGTGGTGGCCACGGGCACCTGGGCGTACGCGCTCGGCGGCACGCCCGCGGGCTGGGTCGCGAACACGTACACCAACACCATCACCTACACCGCGCAGGGCGTCTGATGCGCGGGCGGCCCGCGGCCACCCGGGCGGCTTCGATGGTCCCGGCCGCGTTGCTGGCACTGACGCCGGTGCTGGGCCTCGGCCTGGCGCCGCGCGCGCACGCCGTCATCACCACCGTCACCGACACCGGCAGCACCTATGCGCTGACGCTGCGCGTCGGGTCCGCCGGCACCACCGTCGACACCGTGGCCTTCGGCGTGACCGGCGCCAACGCGGGGCTCACGCCGACGGCGGTCACCGGCACGCCGGCCATCGACGTCTGGGTGATGCCGATGCGGCCGATGGTCAACAACACCCTGGCGCGGCCGGTGACGCTGCGGGTGGATTCGTCCATCGCGCTGGCGTGCCAGTCGGGCGGCTGCGGTTCCCAGACCATTCCTTTCAACACGATCAGCTGGGTGGCGTCGAACAACGGCAATGCGGCCTCGGGCGACATCCAGAGCGGCCGCTTCGACGGCAGCGCGAACCAGACCATTGCCAACTACAACGCCAACGCGTCCATCTGCGTCGGCCTGCTGTGCCTGCTGGGCGTCGGCACGTGGACCTACCAGTCGAACAACGTGACGGCCACGCGGCTGCAGTTCTCCTACGACAACAGCACCATCTACCCGGGCGGCAACTACAAGGGCACCGTGCGCTTCACGGCGTCGATGGAATGAACGGAGCCCGCGCGCACCGGTGGATCGCCCTGCTGCTGCTGTCGCCCGCGGCCGCGTGGGCGCTGGTCGCGCGGCTGGACGATTCGGCCTCGCCGCGCGCGCAGGTGCGCAGCGACTTCGCCAACGCGCAGGCCATGGACGGCAACCTGGTGGTGCTGCCTTTCGGGCGTATCGAATACCGGCTGGCAACGGCCCCGCACGTGGGGCGCCGGGCGCGCATCTTCTACGTGATTCCGCCCGCCGTGGCCGGCCTTCGCTCGCCCGCTGGCCTGCAGGTGCAATGGCGCGGCAACGGCGCCTTCGCCAGCGGCAGCGGACGCCCCGGCGACCGCGTGCAGGTGTGGAACGGCGTGGTGCAGACGCCGTGGATGAACGAAACCTTCGACCTGACGCTGCGCATCGATCCGCGCGAGCTGCGCCTGCCCACGGGCGCGGCGCTGAGCTTCGAGTCGATCTTCGAAATCGAGACCTCCCCATGAACGCTCCCCGCCTCCTTCGATTGTCTTGCGCAAGAACGTGGCTGCTGCCGGCACTGATCGCGGGCGCGGCCCATGCGGCGCCCTTCGAGCTGGGCGTCACCCCCTCGCGCTTCGAGCTCTCCGGCAAGCCCGGCGCGCGCATCGGGCAGTCGCTGGACATCCACAACCTGGCGCCCACGGCCACCGACGTGACGATCCGCACCATTGACTGGACCTACTCGGCCGAGGGCAACATCGGGTACCACGACGAACTGCTGCCCGGCAGCTGCAGGCCGTGGGTGCTGCTGGAGCGGCGCACGCTGTCGGTGCCGGCGCGCAGCAAGAAGTCGTTCCGCTTCCAGGTCGAGCCGCCGGCCGGCACGGCGCGCGGGGAATGCCGCTTCATGATCGCCATCGAAGGCAGCGAGCCGGCACAGCAGACCGTCATTCGCAGCAGCGGCGCCAGCCTGAGCTTGCCGGTCACCGGGCGCATCGCGGTGGCGGTCTACGTGATGCTCGACGGCGCCGAGCCCAAGCTCGACATCAAGCAGATCGCCAGCGGCGAGACCGCCGGCGCCCGCCGCACGCTGGTGACGGTGGTCAACACCGGCGACGCGCACGGCCGACTCGAAGGCAGCCTGGACGCGGTCGACAGCAAGGGCCGCGCCTTCGAGCTGGTGCCCGAGGGCACGCCCATCCTGCCGGGCCAGACCCGCACGCTGGCGCTCGTGCCCAAGGGCGAAGGCGGGCAGAGCGGTCCGGCGCCCGTGTACCCGGTGAAGGCCAGCGGCACGCTGGACTGGGACAAGGGCAGCTTCAAGATGGACGTGGAGTTGAAGTGAGGCACCTGCGGGGCACCTTCGCCAACGCGGTGGCCCTGCTCGCCGTCGCCTCGGCGGCCACGGACACGGACACGGCCCGTGCCGCCTCCAGCAGCGCGGTGCCCAGTGCGACCGTGCCGCTGAGCACGGGGGCGGTGGCGCTGGACTTCACCATCGCCATCGACAAGTTCATCTTTTTTCGCATCGGCGACGGCGCCTGGCCCACGCCCGGAGGCACCACCAGCATGGTGAGCTTCGCGCTCGCGCCGACCATTCCCGGCGGCCCCACCACGCCCACGGCCGGCAACAACAAGCCGGTGAACTGGAACGGCGCGGCGCCGACCTTCAGCGTGACGCCCAGCGGCAACGCTCTGCCGGTGGAAGTGCGCAGCAACGCGGGCCAGGTCACGCTGCGCGCCACCGCCACCACGCCGCTGTCGAACGGCACCAGCACGATCCCGATGTCGGAGATCGCCATTGCCAGCAGCGACACCAACCTGCCGGCGCCCGCCATTCCCAACACGGGTACAGGCACGCCGGTGAACGTGGCCGGCACCGCCTTAGGCAACCTGGTGACCGTGCGCTCGGCCACCTGGACGTTTTCCTATGCCAACCTGGCCAGCCGCAGGGCGGGCACCTACCTTGGCATGGTCACTTTCACTGCCAGTTCTCCCTGATCGACGGCCTGAATGGGCGAGACGGGACAAGATCGCCTCCTCAAGTCAGCTGCCGCTGGGATCGCGCCCCAAAGCTCCGGCGTGGATCTTTCCCTTCACCATCAGGAGCTTTGCATGAACAACACCCCCCGCACGCTGTGGATCGCCGCCTGCCTCGGCCTGGCCGCGCTGACCGCACAGATGCAGGCCCAGGCCCAGACGGCGGCGCCCGCCGGCGCCCCCGCCGGCACCACCGTGCAGTGCAAGGACGACAGCTACGCCTCGCCCGACACCAAGTCCGGCGCCTGCCGCGGGCACAAGGGCATCAAGACCTGGTACGGAAAAACGGCGGCTGGCACAGCTCCGGCACCTGGCGCAACGGCAGCAGCCGCTCCCGCCGTGGAAACCCAGTCCGCCAGCGTCGACAAAACCGGCGTGGCCCCGAGCACCGGCACCGCCACCCGCACCCCCGGCGCGCCCGACCTCACCAAGATGGCGGCCGCCCCCGGCGGTGGCGCGGGCAAGGTGTGGGCCAACGACGAGACCAAGGTCTACCACTGCATGGGCGACCGCTACTACGGCAAGACCAAGAAGGGCGAGTACCTGAGCGAGGCCGACGCCAAGGCCAAGGGCATGCACGCCTCGCACAACAAAGCCTGCACGTCCTGAAGCTCCCAGGCTGGGGGCGAGCCCTAGCGCGGTTGTGACTCGACTTCGCGCGTCCAGCGATCGATCAGGCGCTTGCGCTCGTCGGCCTTGCCGTACTTCTCGAAGTCGTACTTGATGAGCTTCACGTCGGCCATCGACGGAATGCGCGCGTCGGGCTTGAAGGTCTTGTTGGCCGGCGACTGCAGACTGCCGGCCTTCGCGCCGATGGACTGGCCCGCGGGGCTCATGAGCCAGTCGTAGTAGCGCCTGGCGTTGTCCTTGTTGCGCGCGCCCTTCACCAGCGCGATGCCGCCCACCTCGTAGCCCGTGCCTTCGCAGGGTGCGGCGGTCTTCACCGGAAACTTGTCGTGGCGCCATTTTTCGAAGCCGAAGATGAAGCTCACGCCGATCGCCACCTCGCCCTTGGCCACGTTGGGCGCCTGCGCCTGGCCGCTGCGGGTGTAGCTGGTGACGTTCCTGTGCAATTTCTTCAGGTAGTCGAAGGCGGCGTCCTCGCCCATCTGCTGCACCAGGCCCGCGATGATGGTGTAGGCCGTGCCGCTGGTGGCGGGGTGCGAAATTTCGATCTCGCCCTTGTACTCGGGCTTGATCAGGTCGGCCCAGCACTTCGGCTCGGCCAGCTTCTTCTTGCGCAGCACGTCGGTGTTGAAGCCGAAGCCCATCGCGCTGGTGTAGAAGCCGCCCACCATGTTCTGCGACATCGCGTACTGGCGCACCGACCAGTCGTACAGGTCGTTGATGTACGCCGGCCGGTAGGGCTCCAGCAGCCCCTGTTCCGCCGCCTGCAGAAAGGGGTCGCCGGTGCCGCCCCACCAGATGTCGGTCTTGGGGTTGGCGGCCTCGGCGCGCAGCTGGGCGCCGATTTCTCCCGTGCCCTTGTGGGCCTGCAGCACGCGGATGCCGGTCTCGCGCGTGAAGGCCGTCGCGGCCGCTTCGCACCAGCCCGCGTCGGTGCTGCACAGCGCGTTGACCGTGCCCTGCGCGGCGGCGTTCGACACCCCCAAAAAGGCAGCGGCAGCCACACATGTGGCGGTGAGCGCGCCGGTGGCGAGGCGGCGGAAGGCGAAGCGGTGCATGCAGGGGTCTCCTTGTCGTTCGGTGGCTCGACGCTTCGGTGGATCTGAAGCGCGCGAAGCGGCAGGATAGCGCCCGCGTCAAAGCGCGGCCAGCACCTGCGTCAGGTGCGGGGACCTGGCGCGCTGCGCTTTCCGCAAGATGGGCAAGGCGGCCGTCACGCCCTGTAAAAGCGTGAAGGAAAGCACAGTCCGAAAACCCGGAGAAAGGGCGCGGATCTACAAAGCCGCAACAACCGTGAACAGGTTCCGATCGCGCGAAAGACGTGCATCGCGACGGCCGCTTCCGCTCTCGCACCGTTCCTAGAATCCGCCCGCGCCGGGCTGCGCCCTGCGTGCTTTCTCAACTTCAGGATCGGGCGTCATGGAACACAGTACCTACAAGAAATGGGCCGCCGAATTCATCGGCACCTTCTGGCTCACGTTCGGCGGCTGCGGCAGCGCGGTGCTGGCGGCGACCTTCCCCGGCACGGGCATCGGCTTTGCTGGCGTGGCGCTGGCCTTCGGCCTCACGGTGGTGACCGGGGCGTATGCGCTAGGCCCGGTCTCGGGCGGGCACTTCAACCCGGCGGTGTCCATCGGCCTGGCCGCGGCGGGCCGCTTCAAGGCCTCGCTGCTGGCGGGCTACATCGTGGCGCAGGTGCTCGGCGCCATCGCGGCGGCCGGCGTGCTCTACCTCATCGCCACGGGCAAGCCGGGCGCGGACATCGGCGGCTTCGCCACCAACGGCTATGGCGAGCACTCGCCCGGCAAGTACGGCCTCGTGGCCGCCTTGCTGTGCGAAGTGGTGATGACAGCGGTGTTCCTGATCGTGATCCTGGGGTCCACGGCCAGGCGCGCGGCCGGCGGCTTTGCCGGCCTTGCCATCGGCCTGTGCCTCACGCTGATCCACCTGGTCTCGATCCCGGTGACCAACACCTCGGTCAACCCGGCGCGCAGCACGGGCCCGGCGCTGTTCGGGCCGCCGGCCGCGCTGTCGGAACTGTGGCTCTTCTGGGTGGCGCCCATCGCGGGCGCGCTGCTTGGCGCGGCAATCTACCGCGCGCTGCTCAGCAACAACAACGACGACTGAAGCGTCAGCTGCCGGTGCCCGACTTCACCATCGGCAGCGACGTCGATTGCCCGATCGGCTCTGTGCCGGTGGGGTGCGACGCGGCATAGGCACCGGCCTGGATGTCAGACACGGGCAGCGTGGAGTTCATTGCCGGTGCGCTGGTCGACTGGCCGACGGGTTCGGTGCCGGTCGGGCGCGCGGCGGCCATGGCGCCGGCCTGCACGTCGGGGCGTTCGGGCGAGTTCATCTGCAGCGGATGAAAGTCCGAGCCGTCCATGGTTTCGGCCGATGCGTTGACCGCGCCCAAGGCTGCCAGCGCAGCGAAGGAACCAACGGCAAGAAGCTTGAAGGAAGTGCGCATGATGTGTCTTCTCCTGGGTTCAGGTTGTCTCCGGTCGCGTGCCATCGGGCGAACTGCCCGTAGCAGGACCTGGATGCACTCTAGGCACGCAGACTGAGGGGACGGTGAGCGAAGACTTAGCTGCGAGTGAGTGATGCCGCGGGCCGGCATGCTCGTTTCTACCCACTCTACGTGGGCAAGGATGGCAAATGCACCCGCGCCATCAGGCCCGGGCCGTCGCTTCGGTTGCACAGCTCGATACGCAATCCGTGCCGCTCGGCGGCCGTGCGCGCAATGGCCAGGCCCAGCCCGCTGCCGCCCACGGCCGAGCCCGGCACGCGAAAGAAACGGTCGAACACGCGGCCCATCGCGGCCTGCGGAATGCCGGGTCCGTTGTCCAGCACATCGACCACCACGTGGCCGTCGACCTGGCGCAGCGCCACGTCGACCACGCCGCCCTCGGGCGCATAGCGCAGCGCGTTGTCGATGAGGTTGTCGAACACGCTGCGCAGCTCGGCGGCGGGCGCGAAGACCACGGCGGCGATGCGGCCTTCGCTCTCGAAACCGATGTCCACGCGGCGCGCATCGGCCAGCACCATCAGCTGGCTCACGCTCTCGCGCAGCAGCACCTCGATGTCGACCCGCTCGCGCGCGTTGCTGCCTTGCGGCGCGTCCTGGCGCGACAGGTGCAGCAGCTGCTCGATCAGGTGCTGCGCGCGCGTGACGCCGGCCTCGAGCTGGTTGAAGCGCTCGGTGGCTTCGCCGGCCGGCACGTGCGCGCGCAGGTTCTCGATCTGCAGGCCGATGGCGGCCATGGGCGTGCGCAGCTCGTGCGCGGCGTCCTGCACGAAGCGGCGCTGCGTGGCGAAGGCGCTGCGCACGCGCGACAGCAGGTTGTTGAAGGCGCCCACCAGCGGCGCGATCTCGTCGGGCACGCGCGCCAACGAAAGCTCGGTGGGGCTGCGCTCGTCCTGCGAGGCCACGTCGCGCGCCACCGCGCGCAGCGAGCGCGAGGCGGCCGACACGATGACCCACAGGATCAGCAGCGCCAGCGGCAGCAGCAGCGTGATGGGCAGGCCTTCGAGCAGCGCGCGGCGCAGCGCGCGGCGGCGGCGGTAGTCCTCGTTCTGCAGCACCTGCACGCGCGGCTGGTCGGCGCGCGGGCCGGGCTCGGCGGTGAACACGCGCCAGCTGGAGCCCGCGTGCGCGCCGGTGCTCACATCGCCGAAGCCGGGGCTTTTTTGCAGCGGCACCGACAGCACCGGCCACGAGGTGGCGCGCAGCGTGGCGCCGTCGGCGCTCCAGATCTGCACGATGAAGGCGCCGCGCGAGAACGCGGCCTCGCCGTCCATCGGCTGCGGCAGCTTCAGCGGGTCGCTGCCCGCGTACGACTCGGCCACCAGGCGCATCTGGTCGTCCAGCGCGTTGTGCACCAGGTTGCCGTAGGCCACGAAAGAAAACCACGCCGTGAGCACGGCCGCACCCAGGTGCAGCGTGATGAGCCACAGCAGCAGCTGCGTGCGCAGCGAACGCGGCCGCCACCAGCGGCCCGCGCCGCGCACCGCGCCGTTCATGCAGCCACGCGCCAGCCCAGGCCGCGGACGTTGCGGATCGAGTCCGCGCCCAGCTTGCGGCGCATGCCGTGGATGAGCACGTCGATGGCGTTGCTGGTCACTTCCTCGCCCCAGCCGTAGATGCGGTTCTCCAGCTGTTCGCGCGACAGGATGGCGCCGGGCCGCTCCAGCAGCGCATGCAGCAGCGCGAACTCGCGCGCGGTGAGCGCCTCGCGCGCGCCGTTGACCACCACCTCGCGCGTGGTCAGGTCGAGCTGCAGCGCGCCGCCGCCCACCAGCGAATGCGCGGCGCCGTCGCGCCGGCGCACCACGGCGCGCATGCGCGCGAGCAGCTCGCGGAATTCGAAGGGCTTGAGCAGGTAGTCGTCGGCACCCAGGTCGAGGCTGTGGATGCGGTCGTCCAGGCCGTCGCGCGCGGTCAGCACCAGCACGGGGGTGGCGTCGCCGCGCTCCCGGGCCCGCCGCAACACCTCGGTGCCGTCTTGCCGGGGCAGGCCGAGGTCGAGCAGCACGCAGGTGTAGCCGCCGTCGCCCAGTGCGCTTTGCGCCAGCTCGCCGTCGCGCACCCAGTCCGCGGACCAGCCCGCGCCTTCGAGCGCCTGCTTCAGGCTGCGCCCGATCATTTCATCGTCTTCCACCAACAGTACGCGCATGGCGGCGTCTCCTTCGGCCGCAAGGTAGCACGCGAACGGGATGATCGGAAGTGCCTGCGCCGGGCGCAGCGTAATTGCCCAGACTTAAGGCAACCTGAGCCGGCTTTTCAGAACTTCTCGTGCGGCCCCAGGTAGCGCCACTGCCCCACCGGCAGGTTGCCCAGCATGACCTTGCCGATGCGCACCCGCTTCAGGCCCACCACCTTCAGGCCGACCAGCTCGCACATGCGGCGGATCTGGCGCTTCTTGCCTTCGGTGAGCACGAAGCGCAGCTGCTCGGGGTTCTGCCATTCGACGCGCGCCGGCTTCAGCGCCTGGCCGTCCAGGCTCAGGCCGTGGCGCAGCCGGGCCAGCATGGCCGGCGGAAACACCGCCTGCACGTTGGTGGTGATGGGGTCGTCGTCGTCCATGCGCACCAGTTGGCCCGGGGGCGCGGGCTGGCCCAGGCCGTGGTAGGCCACGCGCACCAGGTATTCCTTTTCCATCACCGAGTCTTCGCCGATGAGCTGGCGCGCGATGCGCCCGTCCTGCGTCATCACCAGCAGGCCGATGGAGTCGATGTCCAGCCGCCCGCACGGCGCCAGGCCGCGCAGTTGCTGGGGGCTGAAGAAGAAGCGCGCGTTGTCGTCGGCCCAGCGGTTCTGCGGGGTGAACAGCGTCACCGCGGGCTCGTGGCCGTCCTCGGCCTGGCCGCTCACGTAGCCGATGGGCTTGTTGATGAGGATGGTGACCTGGTTGGCCTGCTGGCCCTTGGCGGCCTTGTCGACCTCCACGCGGTCGGAGGGCGTGACCTTCACGCCCATCTCGGCCGGCTTGCCGTTGACCTTCACCCAGCCGTTGGCGATCCACTCGTCGGCCTCACGGCGCGAGCACATGCCGAGCTCGGCCATGCGCTTGTTGAGGCGCACGGGCGCGTGGGGGGAGTTGGAAGGCTCGGTCATCGGAGGGCTTGATCAATGTGCGGCACCGATGCTATCCTGAACGCAAGCGAGAGTTGATCTCGCCCTTTTTGGGGGATTCCCAAGTGACCACACCAAGCACTCAGACTGCACGCAAGTTTCAATACGCCATCGTCATCGGGCGTTTCCAACCCGTCCATTTCGGACACCAAAGACTCATCGAAGAAGGCCTGCGCGCCGCTGAACGCGTGATCGTGGTGGTCGGCTCCGACCGCAAGCCGCGCAGCGTGAAGAACCCCTTCACCTTCGACGAGCGCGAACGCATGGTGCGCGCCTGCCTGCGCGGCAGCGAGCAGATGCGCGTGAGCGTGGTCGGCGTGGGCGATTCGCCCTACAACGACCAGCTCTGGATCGCGTCGATCCAGTCCGCCGTCGAGCGGCTCATCGTGCAGGACGGCCACGCGCCGGCCCAGGCCAGGGTGGCGCTGGTGGGCCACCTGAAGGACGCGTCGAGCTACTACCTCAAGCTCTTTCCGCACTGGGAATTCGTCGGCCAGAACAGCGTCGAAAGCCTCAACGCGACCGACGTGCGCAGCCTCTACTTCGACCCCGAGAACCGCGGCCAGCTGGCACGCGCCGACCTGCCCGACGGCACGGCCGCCTTTCTCGACCAGTTCACCCGCACCGCCGACTACGCCGAGCTCTGCGAAGAGCGCGCCTTCCTGGTCGACTACCGCGACAAGTACCGCTACGCCGGCAGCAGCTTTCCGCCCATCTACACCACGGTGGACGCCATCGTGGTCGAGGCCGGCCACATCCTGCTGGTGCAGCGCAAGTTCCATCCCGGCAAGGGCACCTGGGCCCTGCCCGGCGGCTTCGTCGGCCAGCACGAGCGGCTGCAGGACGCGGCCATTCGCGAGCTGAAGGAAGAAACCCGCCTGAAGGTGCCGGTGCCCGTGCTCAACGGCAGCATGAAGGCCAGCCATGTGTTCGACGCGCCCGACCGCTCGCAGCGCGGGCGCACCATCACACACGGCTTCTTCTTCGAGCTGGCGCACAACCAGTGGACCGGCCTGTCGGACGTGCGCGCCGACGACGACGCGGCCGAGGTGCGGTGGGTTCCCATTGCCGAGTTCCTCGACATGCAGGACCTCATCTACGAAGACCACTTCTTCATCGCGAATCATTTTTTGGGTGGCCTGGGCAAGAACTGAACGACCGGGCTTTGTCAGCAAGAACGGCCCCGGTTGACGGGTGCCACAGTGAAAGGAGCTTTCACACATGAACCGCAATCTCACCTCCACGCCCCTGGGCAACAACCTGCTGCTTCGCACCGACTCCTACAAGGTGTCGCACTGGATGCAGTACCCGCCCGGCACGCAAACGGTGTACAGCTACATCGAGTCGCGCGGCGGCATCTTCAGCCACTCGCTGTTCTTCGGCCTGCAGGCCTACCTGCGCGAATACCTGCAGACGCCGGTGACGCTCGACGACGTCGAAGAGGCCGCGGCCCTGATGGCGGTGCACGGCGAGCCCTTCAACCGCGAAGGCTGGCTGCGCCTCATCGAGAAGCACGGCGGGCTGATGCCGGTGCGCATCCGCGCGGTGCCCGAGGGCAGCGTGACGCCGGTGCACAACGTGCTGGCCACCATCGAGAACACCGACCCCGAGTTCTTCTGGGTAACGAGCTTCCTGGAGACCGAGCTGCTGCGCGCCATCTGGTACCCGACCACGGTGGCCACGCTGTCGGCAGCTGCCCGCACCACGCTGCTGCGCTACCTGGAAGCCACCTGCGACGACCCGCAGGGGCAGATCGCGTTCAGGCTGCACGACTTCGGCGCGCGCGGCGTGTCGAGCCTGGAATCGGCGGCGCTGGGCGGCATGGCCCACCTGGTGAACTTCATGGGCACGGACACGCTGGCGGCGCTGGTGGCGGCGCGCCGGTACTACGACTGCGACGTGGCGGGTTTTTCGATTCCGGCGGCCGAGCACAGCACGATCACGGGCTGGGGGCGCGACCACGAAGCCGATGCGTACAGCAACATGATCGACCAGTTCGGCAAGCCCGGCGCCACCTTCGCGGTGGTGAGCGACAGCTACGACATCTTCAACGCCTGCGCGCGCATCTGGGGCGACGAGCTGAAGGCGAAGGTCGTGGCCTCGGGTTCGACGCTGGTGGTGCGGCCCGACTCGGGCGACCCGGCGGAAACGACGCTGAAGGTGGCGCAGATACTGGCGGAGCGTTTCGGTACGACGACGAACGCGAAGGGCTTCAGGGTGCTGAACAACGTGCGCATCATCCAGGGCGACGGCGTCAACCTCGACTCGCTGCGGCTGTGCCTGTCAAACTTCTATCACAACGGTTTTTCCACCGAGAACATCTCCTTCGGCATGGGCGGCGGGTTGCTGCAGCAGGTCAATCGCGACACGATGCAGTGGGCCATGAAGTGCTCGGCCATGCAGGTGAACGGCGAGTGGCGCGACGTGTACAAGTCGCCGGTGGGCGACGTGAGCAAGGCATCGAAGAAGGGGCGTCTTGCGTTGGTGCGCGGTTCGGGCGGCGTGGAGAACACGGTGCGCGAAGAGGCGCTGCCGCCGGGGCAGGTCGACCTTCTGCAGACGGTGTTCGAGAACGGGCGCATCGTGGAGAGCACCAGCTTCGAAGCGATTCGGGCACGGGCTGCGGAAGGGGTGAATCAGTTCGTCACTTCTCGGGCGCCGCTCTGAAGGGCGTGTGAACCAGGGCGTGCGAGAGGGGCGCGTGATCAGGGCGAGTGCCACACGCCATCGCCATAATCCGCGCAACTCCCGGAATTCATGACCAAACTCCTGATCCTCAGCGTGAGCGCCGGCAACGGCCACGTGCGTGCAGCACAGGCGCTCGCCGCCACCGCCCAGACCCTCGCCCCGCCCTGCACGGCGGTCCACATCGACGCGATGGCCCACGTGGCCGGGGGGTTTCGCAAGGTCTACACGGACTGGTACATCCAGCTCGTGAACCGCGCACCCGAGCTCTGGTCCTACCTGCACCAACGCACCGACACCACGCCGCACCACGCGCCCTCGCAACGCCTGCGCCGCGGCATCGAGCGGCTGAGCACCGGGGCGCTGGTGAAGGAAATTCGCCGCGAGCAACCCGATGCCGTCGTCTGCACGCACTTTCTGCCGGCCGAGCTGCTGATGCGCGAACGCAACCGCGGGCGCATCGAGTACCCGGTGTGGCTGCAGATCACCGACTACGACCTGCACAACATGTGGCTGGTGCCGGGCATGGCGGGCTACCTGGCAGCGACCGAGGAAGTGGCCTTCAGGCTGCGGGCGCGCGGCATTCCGGCGGACCGCATCCATGTGACGGGCATTCCGGTGATGCCCGCGTTTTCCGAGCCCGATGCGCCGGCGCTCTCGCGCGACGCCTGCGTGGCCGAACTCGGGCTCGACCCGGCGCGCCCCGTGCTGCTGATGGCCTCGGGCGGCGCGGGCGTGGGCGATCTCGCGAGCATGGTCGAGCGTGTGCTCGGGTTGGGCGGAACCAACGGCACGCCAGGCAACTTCCAGGTGATTGCCGTGGCCGGGCGCAACGTGGAGGCGCACGGCAAGCTCGAGGCGCTGGCCAGGCGCCACCCCGGCCGCGTGGTGGCCATCGGCTTCACCAACGAGATGCACAAGCTCATGGCCGCGGCCGACCTGGTCGTGACCAAGCCCGGCGGGCTCACGGTGTCCGAATGCCTGGCGCTGGGCAAGCCGATGCTGCTGATCTCGCCCATTCCGGGGCAGGAAGAACACAACGCCGGCTTCCTGATGGAAGAAGGCGCGGGCTGGCTCGCATACGACGCCATCGGCCTGGACTACAAGGTCGCGCGGCTGATGGCCGACCCGGCCAAGCTCGCGGCCATGGCCGCGCGCAGCCGCGCGCTGGGCAAGCCGCAGGCGGCGCGCGCGGTGCTGCAGCATGTGCTGGGCGCGGCGAAAGCAACGACCGCGACGGGAACGGCGGCATGAACGCCGCCGCCGAAAAAACCGGCGTGGGCCGCACGCTCGGCTACCTCGCCTGGGTGGTCGTGATGGCGTTCTTCTTCGCCAACGCCGAGATCCAGATCGAGGGCGGCGCGGGCTGGGCCACGTCGCTGCCGACGTGGCGCATCGAGAACAGCATCTGGCTCGACCTGTTCTGGGGCGGCCGCGCGATGACGGGCTACCACGCGTGGGTGTTCACCTTCATGGCGCTGGTGTTCTTCTCGCCGCTGGCCTTCAACGGGCGATGGACGTGGCGCAACGTGGGGCTGGCCGCCGTCGGCCTCATCGTGTTCTGGGTGTGCGAGGACTTTCTCTGGTTTCTCATCAACCCGGCCTTCGGCTGGGCACGCTTCAACCCGGTCGATGCGTTCTGGCACAAGCATTGGGCATGGGGCGCGCCGGTGGACTACTGGGGCGGGCTGGCGGTAGCGCTGCTGATCCTGGTGGTGCGCCACTGGCCGCGCAAGCCATGACGAAGGCACGCACACCCGGCGACGACAAGGGCCCTGTCGACCCGCGCCCCAGCCACTGGGCCGACGCGCTGGACGAGCTCCACGTCGAGAACCTGCACCGCATCACGCCCACGCTGTACCGCAGCGCGCAGCCGCGGCGCGCGGACATGGCGGCGCTGCAGCAGCTGGGCATTCGCACAGTGGTGAGCCTGCGTTCGTTCAACGACGACAAGAAGGTGTTCGCGGGCTCCGGCATCCGGCTGGTGCGCGTGCCGATCAACACATGGTCCATCGACGACGCCAAGGTGCTGCGCGCGCTCGCGGCCATTCGCGAGGCCGAGAAGCACGGGCCGGTGCTCATCCACTGCATGCACGGCGCCGACCGCACCGGCGTGGTGGCCGCGGTGTACCGCATGGCCGTGCAGGACTGGGACAAGGACAGCGCGCGCCACGAGATGCTGCGCGGCGGCTACGGCTATCACACGCTGTGGCGCAACATTCCGCGCTACATCGAGCGGCTCGACCCGGTGAAGATGCGCCACGCGCTGGCCCATGCCCCGGTGATTCCGGTGGTGTCCTGAAGGCGCCTGCAGGTTTCGAAACGCGCTCCTATACTGGCCGCCCCGTGGCCACAGGCCATCTACGAACCCCTTCAAAAGGCTTCCACCATGGCACTGCAGATCCGCTCCCTCGTTCGCGCGAACGGCGAACTCGAACTCTCGCTGCACGACGACCCGATTCCCGAGCCGCAGGCGCATGAAGTGGTGATCCGCGTCGAGGCGTCGCCGATGAACCCGTCGGACCTCGGCCTGCTGTTCGGCGCGGCCGACATGGGCACCGCGAAGGCCTCGGGCACGCCCGAGCGGCCCGTGGTGACCGCCACGGTGCCCGAGCGCGCAAGGCCCGCGATGGCGGGCCGCCTCAACCAGTCGATGCCGGTCGGCAACGAGGGCGCGGGCGTGGTGGTGAAGGCCGGTTCGTCGCCGCAGGCGCAGGCGCTGCTGGGCAAGACGGTGGCGGCCATCGGTGGCGCGATGTACTCGCAGTACCGGGCCGTGGCGGTTGCGCAGTGCATCGAGCTGCCGGCAGGCACCACGCCGTCGGAAGGCGCGTCGTGCTTCGTCAACCCGCTGACGTCGCTCGGCATGGTCGAGACCATGCGCATGGAGGGCCACAAGGCGCTGGTGCACACGGCGGCGGCGTCCAACCTGGGGCAGATGCTCAACAAGATCTGCCAGAAGGACGGCATCGCGCTGGTGAACATCGTGCGCAAGCAGGAGCAGGAAGACCTGCTGCGCGGGCTGGGCGCAAAGTACGTGTGCAACGCGAGCGCGACCACTTTCACCGAAGACCTGACGCAGGCGCTGGTCGAGACCGGCGCCACGCTGGCCTTCGACGCGACCGGCGGCGGCAAGCTCGCGGGCCAGATCCTCGGGTGCATGGAAGCGGCGCTCAACCGCACCGCCAAGGAATACAGCCGCTACGGCTCGACCACGCACAAGCAGGTGTACATCTACGGCGGCCTGGACCGCAGCCCGACGGAGTTCGTGCGCAACTTCGGCATGGCCTGGGGCATGGGTGGATGGCTGCTGTTCCCCTTCCTCGGCAAGCTCGGCGACGAAGGCACGAAGCGCCTGAAGGCACGGGTCGTCGCCGAATTGAAAACGACGTTCGCCAGCAAGTACACGCGCGAGGTGTCGCTTGTCGAGGCGCTCCAGCTGGATGCAATCGGCGTGTACGGCAAGCAGGCCACGGGCGAGAAGTTCTTGCTGAATCCGAACAAGGGGATTGCTGCTTGAAGCATTTGTTGCGTGTGATGCGCTGTTGTTCGGGGCGTTGATGTTCAGGGGGCTGATGTTCAGGGCGCGATCACGCCGGCGCGGTGCCCCTTTTCTCGAATGTCCCCCGGCCTTCGGCCTCCTCCTTTATTTCTCGAAAAGGGGCACCGCGCCGTCGTGATCGTTATGCGCAGCGGTTGTTGATCGCGGTTCACCCGCAGCGCGCCCCAGTGAACAGGGCGTCGGGTGCTTCACGCAGCGAAATAAAGGGGGAGCCCGCAGGGCGGAGGACATTCGCGGAGGGAAGTACCCGGCGGCCTGTTCACACGCCCCGAACCGGCACCCTCGAACACAAGCGCCTACTGCAGCACAAGCCGCCCACCGCGCACAGTCACTTCCTTGCGCACAGAGCCGAACTTCGGATGGGCAAGCCACGTCAACCACAGGCTGTCCGGCGTACGGAAGCGCCCCAAACGCTCGCGCAGCGACGCCCCTCTGTCATCGTCGAGCTCGATCGTTTCCAGGCAGCTCTGAACAAGCAAGCTGTCCCGCTCCACCATCCGCAACGACGGCTTCGACACCTCGACGAGCCGCAACACGTCTTCCGTTCCCGCGCCGCAGTAACCCGCGCCACGGTTGCTGCGTGAAGGCTGCTGCGTGACCAGGTAGAGGTACGTCCGGCCGTCCTGCTCGAAGGTCTTCGCGCCGACGATGAAGGCGTCGTCCGATGCGGCGACGGCGCGCTTCAGCGCGGGGGTCCAGGTCGCGTCCACCGCCGGCAACGGCGCGGCATGAAGGGTGACTTGGAGTGCGGCGCCGAACAGCGCGACGAGCGCGACAAGGTGATTCGTCTTCGGGTGCATGCCGGTGATTGTCACTACGCGTCTACCGTGCCCGACAAGCAAAACGCTTGACCCTCTCGTTGCGTCACACCCTAGGATGCCTTCGACTTGAAGACATACGGACAGAGAGATACAGAGAGGGAAGGCATGTTTCTGAAGATCGGCGAACTCGCCCGGCGCACCGGGCTGACGGTGCGCGCGTTGCGGCACTACGAAGACATCGGCCTGCTGGTGCCGTCGCAACGGTCCAGCGGCGGCTACCGGCTGTACGACGGCAAGGACGTGGCGCGGCTCTACCGCATCCAGGCGCTGCGGCGGCTCGACCTGTCGCTAGCAGAGATACAGCGCCTGCTCGACGACGCGGCCGGCGGGCTGTCGGACGTCGTCGCGCAGCAGGTGACGCAACTCGACCGCGAGATCCGCCAGGCCACGGCCCTGCGCGCGCACCTGCTGGCCATGCAGCGCCAGTTGCAGGCCAGCGAAGAGCCCGGGCTCGACGACTGGCTGCTGGCGCTCGAAAGCATGGTCGCGGGGGCGAAATACTTCAGCGACGACGAACTGCGCACGCTGGGTGCGCGGCACGGCGATGACGCCGGCACCACCCAGGCCACCGATGCCGTCGAGACCAGGACGCGCAAGCGCGCCGCGCTGGCGAGCTCGCTGCGCGAACTGGTCGCCGCCGGCATTTCGCCTGAAAGCCCGCCGGCGCAGGCCCTGGCGCGACGCTGGATCGACATGCTGCTCGAAGAAGCGGGCGGCGACGAAGGCCTGCTGATCAAGCTCTACACCATGCACTGGAACGAGCCGTCGCTGCGCGCGCTCACCGGCGTGGACCGGGCCGGCATCCAGTACATCTCGCACGCGATGGCGTATGCGCGCCTCGCGCTCTATGCGCCGCATTGCAATGCCGACGACATGGCCACGCTGCGCCGGCACTACGTCGGGCAGACCGATGCGTGGCCACCGCTGATCGCCGAAGTGCGGCAGCAGATGCTGGCCGATGCGCCCGCCGACGGCGCGCCGATGCGTGCGCTCGCGCAGCGGTGGCGGGTGCTGTCGCTGGCCAAGGCGGGCGGCGATGCGGCGCTCGACGCCCGCTTGCAGCACGCCCTTCGCAACGACCCGGCCCTGCGCGTCGGCTCGGGCATCGATGCGCCGCTGGCGGCCTATGTGCAGCAGGCCATCGCCCGGCTCGATGCACCGTCCAACGCCTGAACGCCTCCACCACGCCAACGACACCGACGACATTCACGACGCAAGCAGCAACGCAATGACCCCGCTCACACAGACGAACCCGCACTTCTTCACCGGCAACTACGCGCCGCTCACCGAGGAGCACGACCTTGCGGCGCTCGACATCGAAGGCACGCTGCCGCCGGGCCTCTCGGGCAGCCTCTACCGGGTCGGCCCGAGCCCGCAGTACGCGCCGCGCGACGACCACTACCACTGGTTCTCCGGCGACGGCATGGTGCATGCGTTCCACATCGAAGCGGGCAAGGTGTCTTACCGCAACCGCTGGGCGCGCACGCCGAAATGGCAGCTGGAGCACGACGCGGGACGCGCGCTGTTCGGCACCTTCGGCAACCCCGCCACCAGCGATCCGCTGGCGCAGGGCCGCAACGGCGGCACGGCCAACACCAGCATGCTGTGGCACGGGGAGCGGCTGTTTGCGCTCGAAGAATCGCACCAGCCCTTCGAGCTGGATGCGCACACGCTGGCGTCCAAAGGGCACCAGAGCTTCGGCGACCGCATCGACTCGCGCTGCACCGCGCACCCGAAGCAAGACCCCGAGAGCGGCGAGCTGCATTTCTTCGCCTACTCGCCCGATGGGCCCTGCTCGCCGACCATGCTCTACGGCGTGATGGACCGGCACTGCGAGGTGACGCAGCGCCGGACCTTCACCGCGCCGTACGCCAGCATGGCGCACGACTTCATGCTGACGCGCGGGCATGTGCTGTTCCCCGTGACGCCGCTCACGCTCAGCATGGAGCGCGCGATGCGCGGCAAGCCGCTGCTGGCATGGGACGCCAGCCTGCGCACGCACGTCGGCGTGATGCAACGCGACAGCAACGCGAATGCAGCGCCCGTGCTGCGCTGGTTCGACACCGACGCCTGCCACGTGTTCCACGTGATGAACGCCTGGGACGAAGGCGACACCATCGTGGCCTACGTGATGCAGTCGGACACCGCCCCCGGCCTGCCCGATGCCGAAGGCCGCCCCGGCGAGCCCGGCGCGATGGCCGCGCGCCTGTGCCGCTGGACTTTCGACCTGGGCCGTGCGGACAACACCTTCCGCCGCGAGTACCTCGACGACCTGGCGGCGGAGTTTCCGCGCATCGACGAGCGCTACACCGGGCGGCGCAACCGCTACGGCTTCTACACCTGCCACGCGACGCCGCGCTTGCGCGACGACAGCGAGAGCGTGCTCTACGACAGCCTGGCGCGCTTCGACTTCGACACCGGCGAGCGCACGCTGCACACGCTGCCTGAAGGCGATGTGGCGTCCGAGCCGGTGTTCGTGCCGCGCACGCCCGACGCGGCCGAAGGCGACGGCTGGTTGCTGGCGGTGGCATGGCGCGCGGGGCAGCAGCGCAGCGACCTGCTGGTGTTCGACGCCACCGACCTCGCGGCCGGCGCGGCGGCGGTGGCCCGGCTGCCGCACCGCGTGCCCTTCGGCTTCCACGGCACCTGGAGGCCCAACGTGCGGGCCAACGCGCAGCAGCACCGCTAGACGACCAGCCGGTACCCCACGGCCGTCTCTGTCAGCAGGTGCTTCGGCTGCGCCGGGTCGGCTTCGAGCTTCTGCCGCAGGTGGCCCATGTAGATGCGCAGGTAGTGGCTCTGGTCGGTGTGCGACGGCCCCCACACCTCGCGCAGCAGCTGGCGCTGGGTGAGCACGCGGCCGGCGTTGGCGACCAGCACCGACAGCAGGCGGTACTCGGTGGGCGTCAGGTGCACCTCGGCGCCGGCGCGCCGCACCAGGCGCGCGGCGCGGTCGAGCTCGATGTCGCCGAAGCGGAACAGCGCCTCGGGCGGCTCGTCGCTGCCACCGCCCGCCGCGCGCGGGCGGCGCAGGTTGGCCCGCACGCGCGCGAGCAGCTCGCCGGTGCCGAAGGGCTTGGTCAGGTAGTCGTCGGCGCCGGCGTCCAGCGCGGCGATCTTGTCGGCCTCGTCGGTGCGCGCAGACAGCACGATGATCGGCACGGCCGACCAGCCGCGCACATCGCGAATCAGCGACACGCCGTCGCCGTCGGGCAGGCCCAGGTCGAGCACCAGCAGGTCGGGCTGGCGCGTGCCGGCCGCCGCCAGGCCGTCGCGCAAGGTGCCTGCCTCATGCACCAGCCAGCCCTCGGCTTCGAGCGCGCCGCGCACGAAGCGGCGGATCTGCGGCTCGTCTTCGATCACGATGGCGGTGGGAGATGGCATGGCTTCAGAGTTGGGCTTCGGCGGGTTCCGGCGGCTCGCGGCGCGGCAAGGCGACCGTGAATTCTGCACCGCCGCTGCGCGCATTCCCCGCCGCGATTTCGCCGCCGTGCGCGCTCACCACCGCCTTGCAGATGGCCAGCCCCAGGCCCACGCCGGGCGTGGCCGACTCGGCCTCGCCGCGCGTGAACTTGTCGAACAGCTTCTGTTCGTGGCCGAGCAGCGCGGCGGGCAGGCCCGGGCCGTGGTCGCGCACGGTGAGCACCAGCGTGCCGGGTTCGGCCCGCGCGCCGACCACGATGGGCGGCGCACCGTACTTGGTGGCGTTCTCCAGCAGGTTGACCAGCACGCGCTCGATCAGCACCGCGTCGAACTCGACCAGCGGCAGGTCGGGGTCGAGCGCGGTCTGCACCACGGTGCTGCCCAGCGAGGTGCGCGCCGCGCGAATGGCCGAGCCCACCACCTCTTCCACCGACTGCCAGTCGCGCCGCAGGTTCACGGCGCCGCCGGCAATGCCGCTTTCGAGCCGCGCCATGTCGAGCAGGTTGTTCACCAGCGCATGCAGCTCGTGCGCCTGCGCGACGATGGCGCGCGCGGCGTCGGCATGTTCATCCGGCGGCAGCGTCTGCAGCGACTCGGCCAGCGCGATGAGCGCGGTGAGCGGCGTGCGTACGTCGTGCGAAATGGCGCCGAGCAGCGCGTTGCGCAGGCGTTCCGACTCCATCTCGACCACGGCCTGCTGCGCCACCTCGACGTAGTGCACGCGCTCCAGCGCAATGGCGATCTGGCGCGCCAGCGTGTCCAGCTGCTGCGCCTGTTCGGGAATGAGCAGCCAGCGCGGCTGCGCGGGCGACAGCGCCAGCACGCCGCGCACGCGCATCGGCGCCTGCAGCGGCACGTAGTGCCAGGGCTGCGCGGCCAGCGTGGCAGTCGCCAGGCCCGCGCTCTGGCCGTGGCGAAAGGCCCAGTCGGCCACCTGCGGGTCGAAGCCCCGGGGCGGCTCGGCGGGCAGCACCAGCTGGTCGGCCGCGTCGGTCACCAGCACCAGCGCATCGCCGCCGAAATGGCCGCGCACCGCGGCCGCGCCGAGCGCGACCACCTGCGAGCTTTCGAGCGCGGCCGACAGCTCGCGCGTGAGCTCGAACAGCGAGCGCGCGCGCCGCTCGCGGCTGGTCGACACGCCGGCCGCGAAGCGCAGGCCCGCGGTGAGCTGGCCCACCAGCAGGCCGACGCCGAGCATGATCGCGAAGGTCAGCACGTACTGCACGTCGCTCACCGCGAAGGACATGCGCGGCGGCACGAAGAAATAGTCGAACGCCGCCACGTTCAGCAGCGCGGCCAGCGCCGAGGGCCCGCGCCCGAAGCGCATCGCCACGCCCACCACGCCGAGCAGCAGCAGCATGACGATGTTCGACAGCTCCAGCACGCTGGCCAGCGGCGTGCACAGCAGCGTGAGCGCCACGCTGGTGGCGGTGGCCCAGGCGTAGGCGGGCCAGTAGGTGGGCGCCTTCTCGTGGTCGTCGCTGTCGATGCGCGCGCCCTCCAGCGGCGCGCGCGACAGGCGGCGCGAGCTGTCGGCCCGCGCGACTTCCATGATGTCCAGCGCGGGCGCCTGCGCGGCGATGGCCGCCGACAGCGGCTGCGCGGCCGCGGGCCACCAGCGGCGCCAGCCCGCCGCCGGCTCGGAGCGCCCGAGCACCAGCGTCGCGCAGTTGAGCCGGCGCGCCTGCTCGGCGAGCTGCTCGGCCACGTCGGCGCCGGTGAGCACTGCCGTGGCCGCGCCCAG
Organism: Variovorax sp. J22G73; assembly: GCF_030317035.1. Classification (GTDB taxonomy): domain Bacteria; phylum Pseudomonadota; class Gammaproteobacteria; order Burkholderiales; family Burkholderiaceae_C; genus Variovorax. Next base: position 45,654 of record NZ_JASZYK010000016.1, on the reverse strand, counting down.
TTCTTCCGCCAGCTTGAGCACCGCCAGGATGCGGTCGCGTTCCGCCGCGGCCAGCCGCTGCAGCCGCGGCGTCTCGACGTAGGCCGCATGCCAGCGCACATTGAGCTGGCCGGCCAGCCGCGCCGCGGTGCGCACCGTTTGCGCCGCGCCTTCGTGCGGGCCCACGCACGCGAGGATGGCGCCCGAGGTGTTCCAGGCCTGCAGGCCGCGGCCCTTGCCGTTGCCCCAGGTGCCGCCCGCGCCGGCGCCCGACTGCTCCACGCGCCAGCCGCGCACGTCGTCTTCCACATGCTCGGCCGTGCGGCGCAGCGCAATCTCGCGCAGCGCGATCAGGTTGCCTTTGCGGAAGAAGTTCTGCGCTGCGCGCTCGGCCTGCTGGGGCAGGTAGACCTTGCCGGCGGCCAGCCGCGCGGTGAGTTCGTCGGGCGTGACGTCGACCAGCACCACCTCGTCGGCCTCGTCGAGCACGGTGTCGGGCACGGTCTCGTGCACGCGCACGCCGGTGATGGCGCCCACCGTGCCGTTCAGGCTCTCCAGGTGCTGCACGTTCAGCGCCGACCACACCTCGATGCCCGCGGCCAGCAGCTCCTGCACGTCCTGCCAGCGCTTCGCGTGGCGCGAGCCGGGCGCGTTGGTGTGGGCCAGCTCGTCGACCAGCAGCACGGCGGGCTTGCGGGCCAGCGCGGCGTCCAGGTCGAACTCGGCCAGCGTGCGGCCGCGGTAGGCCAGCTCACGCAGCGGCAGCGCGGCCAGCCCTGCGAGCAGCGCGGCGGTTTCGCTGCGGCCGTGCGTCTCGACCACGCCGATGAGCACGTCGCGCCCCGCCGCCTGCTCGCGCTGCGCGGCGCTCAGCATGGCCCAGGTTTTTCCCACGCCGGCGCTGGCGCCGAAGTAGATGCGCAGCTTGCCGCGCTGGGCGCGCGCCTCGCTGTTGCGCAGCTGCGCAATCAGGGCGTCGGGGTCGGGGCGGAGCATGTCGTTCATCGGCAACTCAGGTTATCGCATCGGGTGGCAGGGGCGCCAGTGGCGTGTCGAACGCTTCGCTCGCGGGCGAAGCGGCGAATTTCCCGCGGCCCAGAATGAATCGTCTGAAGCCTGGAAAGCAGACACACCATGAACAGCACCTCTTCTCCCACCCCTCCGGCTCCTTCGCCGCCCGGCCGCGCCGCTGGCGGGCACCGCGGGCTCGCGCTGGTCACGCTGTGCCTGGCGGTCCTGGTCGCGCAGGTCGACATGGCCGTGGTCAATCTCGGCACGCGCCCCATCGGGGACTATTTCTCCGCGAGCGTCATCGCGCTGCAGTGGGTGGTGGACAGCTACAACCTGGTCTACGCCGTGCTGCTGCTCACCGGGGGCCTGCTGGCCGACCTGTACGGCCGGCGCCGCATCTTCATGACGGGTGCGGCGGTGTTCACCGGCGCCACGCTGCTGTGCGCGTTTTCGACGTCGGTCTGGATGCTGATCGCCGGCCGTGCGCTGGCGGGCCTGGGCGCGGCGCTGCTGATGCCCGCGTCCCTTGCGATCGTTCGGGTGGTGTGGCAGGACGCCGCCGAGCGCGGCCGGGCGCTGGGCATCTGGGCCGCATGCAACGGCCTTGCCATGGCCATCGGCGCGCCGCTGGGCGGCGTGCTGATCCATCACTTCGGATGGCGCAGCATCTTTCTCGCGGTGATCCCGCTGAGCGGGGCCGCGCTGGTGCTGGCGTTGCGCGCGATTCCCGAATCGTCGGACCCCAGCGGCCGCAGCCTCGACATGCCGGCGCAGGTCTCCGGTGCGCTCGCGCTGGGCGGCCTGGCCTTCGCCGCCATCCAATCGCACGACGCGCCGGCGCTGGCTGCCGCCGTGCTGGCGGGGGCCGTGGTCGCCTTCGCGCTGTTTCTTCGCATCGAGCGCGGCAAGGGCGCCGCGGCGCTGGTGCCGCTCGACCTCTTCAAGGTTCGCGCGTTCCGCGGCGCGATGGTCGCCACCGTCGGCATGACCTTCGGCATGTACGGCACGCTGTTCCTGGTGCCGCTCACCTGGTTGAGCACCGGCGCGCTCGACGCCACGCAGGCCGGCCGCGCGCTGATCCCGATGGCGCTGGCGTTCGTGGCCGTCTCGCCGTTCAGCGGCAGGCTGACCACGCGGCTCGGCGCGCGCACCATGACCTGCGGCGGCGTGGCGGTCATCGGCTGCGGGCTGATCCTGATCGGGATCGGCGCGCCCTTCGCATCGATCGCGCTCGCGCTCGCGCTCGCGCAAGCGGGGCTGGTGTCGACGGGCATCGGCATGGGCCTGGCCACCGGCCCGCTGATGGGCGCGGCGGTCGGTGCGGTCGATGCCGCGCGCTCGGGCACGGCGTCGGCGTTGATCAACGTCGCGCGCATCGCGGGCGCCACGCTCGGCGTCGCGATGCTGGGCGCGCTCTTTGCGGCAGCGCACGGCGGTGCCCGGGGGCTGCAGATCGCGATGTTCGCGGGCGCCGCGGTGCAGTTGGGTTGCGCGGGGCTGGCGCGGGACATGGCGCGAAACAACGCGCGAAACACGGCGAAGACTGGCCCGGCCTGACCCGGCGGCTTCGGAGCGGAGATCGGCCCGCATGCGGAAACGGCACGCCTGTCAGCGCGCCGACTCGTCCTTGCCGCGGGGACGATGGTGGCGCCGGACGGTGCGCGACAGCACCCACCACGCAAAGCCCAGCGGCACGAACAGCGCCGCCATGGCCAGCAAGGCCAGCAGCAGGTCAGTGACCATGGCGCAGGCCGCAGCGCGCGAGGTGCTCGCGCCAGCTCACGAGCCGGCCGATCTCGCCGGAGGGCACGCACTCGATCAGCCGGTGCAGCACGTCGGCATAGCGCGCGAGCGGCAGGCGGATCATCAGGCGCACGCAGGGCGCGTCGCTTTCCTGCGAGCAGCAGCCGTGCAGCAGCGGCTCGCAGCGCACCACGCCCGCGTCGGGGCAGCCGGCGATGCTGCGGCGCACGCGCAGGGCGTCGGCACAGCACACGGTGACGTCGAGCACATAGAACGGGCTCGGGTGGTTGTTCATGGGAGCGTGCATTCGCGGCACGCCGGGGTGTTCACGGTAGGCGGCATAGGCCATGGTTGTTTGCTCCTCAACGCGGGGTCGACGGACTGAAGGCACCGGAAGACGCGTCCAGCGCGATGTTCAGCGCCAGCACGTTGACGCGGTGCTCGCCCAGAAAGCCCCACAGCGGGCCTTGCGTGTTGTTGGCGATCAGCGCGTTGACCTGCTCGATCGGCACGCCGCGCGCACGCGCCACGCGCGCCGCCTGGTACCTGGCGGCGGCCGGGCTGATGTCGGGGTCGAGTCCGCTGCCCGAGGTGGTGACCAGGTCGACCGGCACCGGCGCGGTGTTGCCCGGATCGGCCGCGCGCAGCGCCTCGACGCGCGCCTTCACCGCGTCGGTGAGCGCCGGGTTCAGCGGCCCCTGGTTGGAGCCGCCCGAGGCGCTGGCGTTGTACGGCTGCGGCGCGGTGGCCGACGGCCGGCCCCAGAAGTGCCTCGGGTCGCTGAAGTTCTGGCCGATGAGCTTCGAGCCCACGGTGGTGCCGTCGAGCACGACCAGGCTGCCGTCCGCCTGCGCGGGGAACACCGCCTTGGCGGCGCCGGTGACGGCCATGGGGTAGATGAGGCCGGTGAGCGCGCTCAGCAGCACGAAGAGCACGAGCGCGGGGCGAACGATGTTGCCGTGGTTGCCGTGGTTGCCGTTGTTGTTGTTCATGACGAGAACTCCTCAGACCAGGTGGACTGCGACGAGCAGCCAGTCGATCAGCTTGATGCCGATGAAGGGAACCAGCAGGCCGCCCAGCCCGTAGATGGCCAGGTTGCGGCGCAGCAGCGCGGCGGCGCCCACGGGCCGGTAGCGCACGCCCTTGAGCGCCAGCGGAATCAGGAACACGATGACCAGCGCATTGAAGATCACCGCGCTCAAAATGGCCGACGACGGGCTCGCCAGGCGCATCACGTTCAGCGCGCCCAGCTGCGGGTAGGTCGACACGAAGATCGCCGGAATGATGGCGAAATACTTCGCCACGTCGTTCGCGATCGAGAAGGTGGTGAGCGAGCCGCGCGTCATCAGCAGCGCCTTGCCGGTTTCCACCACCTCGAGCAGCTTGGTCGGGTTGGAGTCCAGGTCGACCATGTTGCCGGCCTCCTTGGCGGCCTGCGTGCCGCTGCCCATGGCCACGGCCACGTCGGCCTGCGCGAGCGCGGGGGCGTCGTTGGTGCCGTCGCCGGTCATGGCCACGAGGCGGCCTTCGGCCTGGTACTGGCGGATGAGCGCCAGCTTGTCTTCCGGCGTGGCCTCGGCCAGGAAGTCGTCCACGCCGGCCTCGGCGGCAATGGCGGCGGCAGTGAGCTTGTTGTCGCCGGTGATCATCACCGTCTTGATGCCCATGCGGCGCAGCTCGGCAAAGCGCTCCTTGATGTCGGCCTTGACGATGTCCTTCAGCTCGACCACGCCGAGCACGCGGTTGCCTTCGGCCACGGCCAGCGGCGTGCTGCCGCGGCGCGCGGTTTCTTCCGCGGCGCGCAGCACCTCGGGCGCCATGCTGCCGCCCAGCGCCTCGACGTGGCGGCGCACGGCCTCCACCGCGCCCTTGCGCAGCAGCACGTCGTCGGTGTCCAGGCTGTTGGGCGCCGCGGGCAGGTCGACGCCGCTCATGCGCGTCTGCGCGGTGAAGGGCACGAAGCGCGCGCCGTCGACGGCGCTGGTGTCCAGCCCGTCGCGGCGCGCCAGCTCGACGATGCTGCGGCCTTCGGGCGTCTCGTCGGCCAGCGAGGCGAACATGGCGGCGCGGGCCAGCCGTGCCTTGGTGATGCCCGGGGCGGGCAGGAACGAGGTCGCCTGGCGGTTGCCGTGCGTGATGGTGCCGGTCTTGTCCAGCAGCAGCACGTCGACGTCGCCGGCGGCTTCCACCGCGCGGCCCGAGGTGGCGATCACGTTGGCCTGCATCATGCGGCTCATGCCGGCCACGCCCACGGCCGATAGCAGCCCGCCGATGGTGGTCGGAATCAGGCACACCAGCAGCGCGACCAGCGCGGTGAGCGACACCACGGTGCCGGCGCCGGCCGCCTCCACGCTGAACACCGAGAACGGCAGCAGCGTGACGGTGACCATCAGGAACACCAGCGTCAGCGCCACAAGCAGGATGGTGAGCGCGATCTCGTTGGGCGTTTTCTGGCGCTTGGCGGCCTCGACCATGCCGATCATGCGGTCGAGAAACGACTCGCCCGGGTTCACCGACACGCGCACCACCAGCCAGTCGGACAGCACGCGGGTGCCGCCCGTCACGGCCGAGAAGTCGCCGCCCGATTCGCGCACCACCGGTGCCGATTCGCCGGTGATGGCGCTCTCGTCGACCGAGGCCACGCCTTCGATGACTTCGCCGTCCAGCGGGATCACGTCGCCGGTTTCCACCAGCACGATGTCGCCCTTGCGCAGGTTGGGCGCCTGTTCGGGCAGCCACTGCGCGCCGTGGTGCGGCTCGGTGAGCTTCTTGGCCCAGGTGTCCTTGCGCAGCCCGCGCAGCGACGCGGCCTGTGCCTTGCTGCGGCCTTCGGCCAGCGCTTCGGCGAAGTTCGCGAACAGCACGGTGAACCACAGCCACACGGTGATGGCGAGCACGAAGGCGGGCTTCATGCCGGTGTCGCCCGGGAAGCTCAGCGCATGCACCCACAGCAGCGTCGTGAGGATGCTGCCGATGTACACGATGAACATCACCGGGTTGCGCCACTGGGTGCGCGGGTTGAGCTTGGCGAAGGCGCCCCACAGAGCGGGCTTGACCAGCGCTGCGTCGAACAGCGAGAGAGAGGTTTTTGTATTGGCGGTCATGACGGGCTCCTTACTTCCAGAGCACCAGGTGCTCGACGATCGGGCCCAGGGCCAGCGCCGGCACATAGTTGAGCAAGCCGACCAGCAGCACCGTGCCGATCAGCAACGAGACGAACAGCGGGCCGTGCGTGGGCAGCGTGCCGCCGGTGACGGGCAGGCGCTTCTTGGCCGCGAGCGAGCCGGCAATGGCCAGCACCGGCACGATCATCGCGAAGCGGCCCAGCCACATGGCCAGCCCGAGCAGGCCGTTGTAGAAGGGCGTGTTGGCCGACAGGCCCGCGAAGGCGCTGCCGTTGTTGTTGGCGGCCGAGGTCAGCGCGTACAGAATTTCGGAGAAGCCGTGCGCGCCCGGGTTCGCTATGCCGGCCTTGCCCGCGCCCGCGACCACCGCCACCGCCGTGCCCGCCAGCACCAGGATGGGCGTGACCAGGATGGCGATGGAGATCAGCTTCATCTCGCACACCTCGATCTTCTTGCCGAGGTACTCGGGCGTGCGCCCGATCATCAGGCCGGCGATGAACACCGCGAGCATCGCGAAGATCAGCATGCCGTACAGGCCCGAGCCCACGCCGCCGAACACCACCTCCCCGAGCTGCATCAGCACGATGGGCACCATGCCGCCCAGCGGCGTGAGCGAGTCGTGCATGAGGTTGACCGCGCCGCACGAGGCGGCGGTGGTCACCGCGGCGAACAGGGTCGATGCGTCGATGCCGAAGCGCAGCTCCTTGCCTTCCATGTTGCCGCCGGACTGCAGCGCGCTGGCCACCTGGTCGACGCCCAGCGACGCGAGCAGCGGGTTGCCGGCCTGCTCGGCGGGCGTGATGACCATCACGGCAATGACGAACATCACCGTCATGGCGGCCAGCACGGCCCAGCCCTGGCGCATGTCGCCCACCACGCGGCCGAAGGTGAAGCACAGCGCCGCCGGGATCAGGAAGATCGCGATCATCTGCAGCAGGTTCACCAGCGCCGTCGGGTTCTCGTAAGGGTGCGCCGAGTTGGCGTTGAAGAAGCCGCCGCCGTTGGTGCCCAGCATCTTGATGGCCTCTTGCGAAGCGACCGGCCCCATGGCGAGCGTCTGCGTGGCGGTGGTGGCGTCTTCCATCACCGGCTGGCCCTTGTCGTCCTTCAGCGGCTGGCCATCGGGGCCGTTCTTCGGCTGCTGGAAGGCGGTGGTCTCCAGCGTGTTCACGGTCTTGTAGCCGTCGAAGTTCTGGATCACGCCCTGGCCCGCGAAGACCATGGCGAGCACGAACGAGATGGGCAGCAGCACCCACAGCGTGATGCGCGTCACGTCGGCCCAGAAGTTGCCGACCAGGCCCTTGCCTTCGCCGCCTTCCCCGCGCCGCGCGAAGCCGCGCACCAGCGCGAACGCCACGGCGATGCCGGTGGCGGCCGACAGAAAGTTCTGCACCGAGAGCCCGAGCATCTGCGTGAGGTAGCTCATGGTCGACTCGCCGGCGTAGCCCTGCCAGTTGGTGTTGGCCACGAAGCTCACGGCGGTGTTGAAGGCCGAGTCGCTGGACACCGCCGTCATGCCCGCGGGGTTCAGCGGCAGCCAGCCCTGCACGCGTTGCAGCGCATAGAGAAAGACAGCGCCGATGGCGTTGAAGGCCAGCAGCGCGAACGCGTAGCGCAGCCAGTGCATCGACTGCTCGGGCCGGGTGCCCGCGAGCTTGTACAGCGGCGCCTCGACGCGCTGCATCCAGCGCGGCAGGCGCTCGTTGCACATCGCGGCAAGGAACTTGCCGACGGGCCAGGCGAGCACGCCCAGCACCGCGAAGAAAAGGGCCAGCAGGCCCCAGGCGGAGGCGGTCATGTCAGAACTCCTCCGCGCAGATCAGCGCGAACACGAGGTAGGCGAAGAGGATCACGGCAATCAGGGCGCCGAAGCCGTACAGCACTTCGAGGCCGATCACGATGCGGCTCCGTCGACGGCGCCGGGCGCCTTCAAGGCGTTCGACGCCTTCGATGGGTTCTTCGGCGCGTCGAGCTTGTCCAGCCCGACCACCATGGCCCCCACCACGGCCCACAGCGCCAGCAAGGCGCCCATCCAGACGATGTCCATTCAATTGCTCCTGGAGCGAAACACAAGGCCTCCAGTCTCGGCAGCGGTGCGTAAAAACGGGGAACAGAGTCGGCGGAGCCGTATAAAGAAAGCGTAAAAACGCCGCGCCTCGGGCACCCCCGACACCCCGTGCCGTGCGCGGCACGCACAGCAGTTGTCGCCGCGCGACCCTGTGCGCGGGCTGGTGCCGTTCCTAGACTTTGCTGCGTCGCTTTCGACCAACCTCCGTCTTCAAGGAACCCACCATGTTCACTCTCTCGCGCCGCGGCCTCATGGGCACGCTGGCATGGCCTCTCGCGGCCGGCGTCGCCGGGGTCGTCGGCCGCACGGCTTCGGCAACGGCTTCGGCAACGGCTTCAGCAACGGGCTCCGCTTCCACCCCGACCCCCACGATCCGCGCCATGTCGGGCGTGCGCGCCCGCCAGCAGTTGCCGGCCAAGGGCACCGCGCTGCTCGTCATCGATTTCCAGAACGAGTACTTCACCGGCCGCATGCCCATCGCCGACGCACCGGCCGCCATGGCCCACGCCCGGCGCCTGCTCGACTGGGCCGACCGGCATGCGCTGCCGGTGTTCTAGATCCAACACGTGGCACCGGCCGATGCCGCGACCTTCGCGCAGGGCAGCGAGGCCTTCGCCTTCCACGCCGACATGCAGCCGCGCCCGCGCGACACCCTCGTGCAGAAGACCAGCGTGAGCGTCTTCGCGAGCACCGACATCGCGCAGCAGCTGCGCAAGGCCGGCGCGCAGGCGCTGGTCATTGCCGGGCTCATGACCCACGCCTGCGTGGCCGGCGCCGCGCGCGACGCGGCGGCGCAGGGCTTCGAGGTGGTGGTGGCCTCGGACGCCACGGCCACCCGCTCCATTCGCCGGGAGAACGGCGACACGGTGCCGCACGACCAATTGCACCGCGCGGCGCTGGCCGAGATCGAGGACACCTTCGGCGACGTGCTGAGCACCGCGCAGGTCGTCGCGCTGCCGCTTGCCTGAAAATGCCGGGCTTCTGAAATTACCGCGGGAGGGCGGCGCATGGACCAGCTCAAGGCGATGCGCGCCTTTCAACGCATCGCGCAGGCCAGCAGCCTGTCGGCGGCGGCGCAGTCGCTGGGCACCACGCATTCCAGCCTGTCGCGCCAATTGCAGGCACTGGAGACCTCGCTGGGCGCGCAGCTGGTGCGGCGCGACACGCGCGGCATCACGCTGACCGAGGCGGGGCAGCGCTACCTGGCGGCCTGCGCCGACATTCTTTCGCGGCTCGACGCGGCGCATGCCGACGTGGCCTCGAACGCCACCGCGCCCACCGGCACGCTGAAGGTGAGCATGCCGCTGGCCATCGCCACGCTCGACCTGCCCGAGTGGCTGCCGGCTTTCCAGGCGCGGCACGCCGGCCTGCGGCTGGAGGTGACGAGCACCGACCGCTTCACCCGGCTGGTGGCCGAAGGCATCGACGTGGCGCTGCGCATCAGCGCCGGGCTGGAAGACACCTCGCTCATGGCGCGCACGCTCGCGGTCTCCGACATGGTGCTGGTCGCGGCGCCGCGCTACCTCGTGGCGCACGGCCTGCCCCGCACCCCGGAAGACCTGGCGCACCACCAGTGCCTGCAGCACAACGGGCCCGAGAGCCCCGCGCACTGGACGCTGCACCTGCAAGGCGGCGGACAGCAGGCGTTCAGGCCCGGCGCGCGTTTCGCCTGCGACACCGTCACCGCGCTGTACGCGGCGGCCCGGTGCGGCAGCGGCATCGCGGCCTTCACATGGCACACGGTGCGCGCCGACCTGCACGCGGGCGCGCTGGTGCGCGTGCTGCCGCAGGTCACGCTCGGGCAGCGCACGTACGCGGCGCTGTACCCGCGCACGCGGCACGTGCCGCCGGCGGTGCGTGCCTTTGTCGATTTCATGGCCGAGCAGTACCGCCAGGGACCCGCGCCGCACGGATAGCCCTCGGCTATGACGGCCATTGCCACGCCGTCCTCGACAGGCCACCGGGCGCCCTTTAATAATCAAAGCACTTTCTTTGATTAATAATGGACGTCGTATGAACAAGCAATCAAGGGCGTGGCTGGGTGCCGGCCTTGCGACCGTGGTGGTAGGAGGCGCCGGCTATGGGCTTGTCGCGAAGCCCGCGCCAGCCCATGCGCAGGGCGGCGGCATGCCGCCGGCCAAGGTGGCGGTGGCCGCCGCGAAGAAGACCGAGGTGGCGCGCTTCCTGAGCGGCATCGGCACGCTGGAGGCCAACCGCCAGGTCGAGGTGCCGGCCGAGGTGGAAGGGCGCGTCGCGAAGATCCTCTTCACGCCCGGCGGCGAAGTGCGCGCCGGCCAATTGCTGGTGCAGCTGAACGACGCGCCCGAGCAAGGCGACCTCGAGCGCCTCACCGCGCAGCGCGCCAATGCCCGCGCGCTGCTGGAGCGCACGCGCCGCCTGCTGCCGCAGCAGGCCGCCACGCAGGAGCAGCTCGAACAGGCGCAGGCCGCCTTCGACCAGGCCAGCGGCGAGCTGAAGCGCGCGCAGGCGATGCGCGAGCAGAAGCAGGTCAAGGCGCCGTTCGACGGCGTGCTGGGCATTCGCCGCGTCAACCTCGGGCAGTTCGTGCGCGCGGGCGATGCGCTGGTGTCGCTCACCGACGCCCGCACGCTGTTCGCCAACCTCACGCTGCCCGAGACCGCGCTGCCCGTGCTCAAGCGCAACCAGCAGGTGGCGCTCTCGGTCGACGCGTACCCGGGGCGCGTGTTCCAGGCCCGGCTGAGCACCATCGAGCCGCAGATCGGCACCGACACGCGCACCGTGCGCCTGCAGGCCACGGTGGACAACGCCGACGGCGCGCTCACGCCCGGCATGTTCGTCAACGGAAAGGTGGCGCTGCCCGCGCGCGCCGACGCCATCACCGTGCCCGAGACCGCGCTCACCTACAGCACGCACGGCGACTCGGTGTTCGTGGTGCGCGCCGCCGAGAAGGGCGAGGGCTACACCGCGCAGCAGGTGTTCGTGAAGGCCGGCGACCGGCAGGACGGCCACGTGGTCATCGAGAAGGGCCTCGCGCCCGGCGACAAGGTCGTCACCTCGGGCCAGCTGCGGCTGTACACCGGCGCCGCCGTGGCGCCGACCGAGAAGGACACGCTGGCGCTGCAGGAGCCCCGGTCATGAAGTTCACCGACCTCTTCGTGCGCCGGCCCGTGCTGGCGCTCGTGGTGAGCACGCTCATCCTGCTGCTGGGCGCGCGTGCGCTGGGCGACCTGCCGGTGCGCCAGTACCCGCTCACCGAAAGCACCACGCTCACCATCACCACGCAGTACCCGGGCGCCTCGCCGGAGCTGATGCAGGGCTTTGTCACGCAGCCCATCGCGCAGGCGGTGGCGACCATCGAGAACGTCGACTACCTGTCGTCGTCTTCCACGCTGGGGCGCAGCGTGATCAGCGTGCGCATGAAGCTCAACGCCAACGCCAACCAGGCGCTCACGCAGGCGATGGCGCAGGTCAGCCAGGTGAAGTACCGGCTGCCGGCCGAGGCCTTCGACCCGGTCATCCTGAAGTCGTCGGGCGAGGCCACGGCCGTGGCCTACGTGGGCTTCTCGAGCAAGACGATGCCGATGCCCGCCCTCACCGACTACCTGTCGCGCGTGGTGCAGCCGCAGTTCGCGTCCATCACGGGCGTGTCGGGCGTGGAGGTGTCGGGCGGGCAGACGCTGGCGATGCGCGTGTGGCTGGACCCCAACCGCATGGCCGCGCGCGGCATCTCGGCCGGCGAGCTGGCCGACGCGCTGCGCCAGAACAACGTGCAGGCCGCGCCGGGGCAGGTGAAGGGGCTGTACGTGGTGTCGAACATTCGCGTGAACACCGACCTGGTGAACGTGGCGGAGTTCCGCGACATGGTCGTCAAGCGCGACGGTGAAGCCCTGGTGCGCCTGGGCGACGTGGCCACGGTGGAGCTGGGCGCCGCCAGCGCCGACAGCAGCGCCACCATGGACGGCGTGCCCGCCATCTACCTCGGCCTGCAGGCCGCGCCCAACGGCAACCCGCTGGTGATCGTGAAGCGCATTCGCAACCTGCTGCCCGGCATCAAGCAGAACCTGCCGCCGGGCGTGGAGGTGCAGCTGCCCTTCGAGCTGGCGCGCTTCATCGAGGCGTCGATCGACGAGGTGCAGAAGACGCTGCTGGAGGCCATCGCCATCGTGGTGCTGGTGATCTTCCTGTGCCTGGGCTCGCTGCGCGCGGTGCTCATTCCGGTGGTGACCATTCCGCTGTCGATGCTGGGCGCCGCGGCGCTGATGCTGCTGTTCGGCTTCAGCATCAACCTGCTGACCTTGCTGGCGATGGTGCTGGCCATCGGCTTGGTGGTGGACGACGCCATCGTGGTGGTGGAGAACGTGCACCGCCACATCGAGGAGGGCAAGTCGCGCGTGCAGGCCGCGTTGATCGGCGCGCGCGAAGTGGCGGGCCCGGTGATCGCGATGACGCTCACGCTGGCCGCGGTGTACGCGCCCATCGGACTCATGGGCGGGCTCACGGGCTCGCTCTTCAAGGAGTTCGCCTTCACGTTGGCCGGCGCGGTGGTGGTGTCGGGCGTGATCGCGCTCACGCTGTCGCCGGTGATGAGTTCGTTCCTGCTGCCGCGGGACGCCACCGGCAGCCGCATGGCGCGCGCGGCGGAGGCTTTCTTCCACCGCCTGTCGACGGGCTATGGCCGGCTGCTCGACGTGTCGCTGCGCCACCGCTGGGTGACGGGCGTGTTCGCGGCCGTGGTGCTGGCGAGCCTGCCCTTCCTGTACAACGCGGCTCAGCGCGAGCTGGCGCCAGGCGAAGACCAGGCCATGGTGCTCACGGCCATCAAGTCGCCGCAGCACGCCAACATCGACTACGTGGAGAAGTTCGGCAAGAAGTGGGACGAGGTGTTCGCCGCACTGCCCGAGAACACCGGGCGCTGGCTCATCAACGGCTCCGACGGCGTGGCCAACAGCATCGGCGGCGTGCAGCTCTCCGACTGGAAAGACCGCCAGCGCAACGCCGACCAGATCCAGGGCGACACGCAGGGCCGCATGAACGACGTGGAAGGCAGCAGCGTGTTCGCCTTTCAGCTCCCCTCGCTGCCGGGCTCGACCGGCGGGCTTCCGGTGCAGATGGTGATCCGCAGCGCGGGCGACCACGCCAGCGTGTTCGAGGCGATGGAAACGCTGAAGAAGGCGGCGCGCGACAGCGGCAAGTTCGCCGTGGTCGACAGCGACCTGGAGTTCAACAACCCCACGGTCGAGATCCGCGTGGACCGTGCCAAGGCCAACAGCATGGGCGTGACCATGAAGGCCATTGGCGACACGCTGGCCGTGCTGGTGGGCGAGAACTACGTCAACCGCTTCGGCATGGACGGCCGCTCTTACGACGTGATTCCGCAGTCGCCGCGCGAGCAGCGCCTGACGGCCGAGGCGCTGGCGCGCTACTTCGTGAAGAGCGCCAGCGGCCAGAGCGTGCCGCTGGCCAACCTGGTGCAGCTGTCGACCAGCGTGGGGCCCAACAAGCTCACGCAGTTCAACCAGCTCAACGCATCGACCTTCCAGGCCATTCCGATGCCGGGCGTGACCATGGGCGACGCGGTGGCCTTCCTGAGCGACGAGGCGAAGAAGCTGCCCGCCGGCTTCAGCTACGACTGGCAATCGGATGCGCGGCAGTTCACGCAGGAGGGCTCGGCGCTGGTGATGGCCTTCGTGTTCGCCATCGTGGTGATCTACCTGGTGCTGGCGGCGCAGTACGAGAGCCTGCGCGACCCGCTGATCATCCTGATCAGCGTGCCGATGTCGATCTGCGGCGCGCTGGTGCCGCTGGCGCTGGGCTTCGGCACCATCAACATCTACACGCAGATCGGGCTGGTGACGCTCATCGGGCTCATCAGCAAGCACGGCATATTGATGGTGGAGTTCGCCAACGAGATCCAGATGCACAAGGGACTCGACCGCCGCGCCTCGATCGAAGAGGCCGCGCGCATCCGGCTGCGCCCCATCCTGATGACCACGGCCGCGATGGTGATGGGCCTGGTGCCGCTGCTGTTCGCCAGCGGCGCGGGTGCCAACAGCCGCTTCAGCATCGGCCTGGTGATCGTGGTCGGCATGCTGGTGGGCACGCTGTTCACGCTGTTCGTGCTGCCCACCATGTACACGCTGCTGGCGCGCGACCACCGCCCGGCCAGCCAATCGCAACGCGCGGCCGAACTCCACGCACTGACCGAAGGCGCATGACCATGAACCGGCTTTTTTCCCTTGCAACGCCCTTCGCACTGAGCGCGCTCGTGCTCGCCGGCTGCGCGGTCGGCCCGACCTACACCGCGCCGGTGGAAGCGCCGGTCGCCATCTCGGCGCCCGAGCGCTCGCTGTTCGCGAGCGACGCGGTGCAGCGCGACTGGTGGCGCCAGCTCGACGATGCGCAGCTCGACGCGCTCATCGAGCGCGCGCTGGCCGGCAACCACGACATCCGCATCGCGCAGGCCCGCCTGCTCGAGGCCCGCGCCACGCAGGCCGAGGCCGAGCTCGACCGGCTGCCGGTGGTGACCGCGGGCGCGAGCAAGACGCGCGGCATCGCCCAGGGCAACAGCGCCGCGCAGCCCGATGTGCGTTCGCTGTCGCAGAGCAGCCGCGCGGGCTTCGACGCCTCGTGGGAAATCGACCTGTTCGGCCGGCTGAGGCGGCTCGACGACGCCGCCACCGCGCGCACCGAGGCGAGCGCGGCCGACCTGGCGCAGGTGCGCCTCGTGGCCGTGGCCGAGCTGGCGCGCAACTACTACGAGATGCGCGGCGCCGAGCAGCGCATGGCCGTGACGCGCCGCACGCTCGACAGCCTGCGCGGCAGCCTGCGCGTGACCGAGGCGCAGGTGCGCACCGGCCGCGCGCTCGAAGGCGACCTGGCCAGCGCGCAGGCCAACCTGGCGACCACCGAGAGCCAGCTGCCCGCGCTGGAAACCACGCGCCGCCAGGCCGCCTACCGCGTCGCGGTGCTGGCCGGCCTGCGCCCCGCGGAGATGGCGCCGATGCTGCAGCCGCGGGCCTTGCATGTGCTCGACAAGCGCTTGCCCATCGGCGACCTGGGCGAGCTGCTGCGCCGCCGCCCCGACGTGCTGCGCGCCGAGCGCGGGCTGGCGGCCAGCACGGCCGACGTGGGCGCGGTCACGGCCGAGCTGTACCCGCGCTTCGACATCGGCGGCTTCCTGGGCTTCGTGGCGCTGCGCGGCGCGGACCTGGGCAGCGCGTCGAGCCGCGCCTTCAGCGTGACGCCGGGCGTGAGCTGGCCGGCCCTGCGCCTGGGTTCGGTGAAGGCCCGCGTGCGCGGCGCCGAGGCCCGTGCCGAGGGCGACCGCGCGCTGTACGAGCAGACCGTGCTGCGCGCCATCGAAGACGTCGAAGGCGCGCTCACCGGCTACGGCCAGAACCAGCTGCGCCTGCAGCGGCTGGCCGAGGCATCGGCACGCAGCGCGCGCGCCGCCGAGCTGGCCGAGGTGCGCTACCGCGAAGGCGCCGCGCCGTACCTGAGCGTGCTCGACGCGCAGCGCACCCTGCTGCGCGCGCAGGACGCGGTGGCCGAGGCCGAGACGGCCTCGTACACCAGCCTGGTCGCGCTGTACAAGGCGCTGGGGGGCGGCTGGCAAGCACCCCACGATGCCAAGGGAGACGCAAGCACCTGACAATGGCCCTGTTTTCCTCCACGACCGAACTCGCCATGTCCGCACCAGATGCCAAGCCCGCCTGGATGCCGCACCAGCCGGCAGACCGCATCCTCTCCACGCTCAAGACGCGGGGCGCGCTCGGCATTCCCGACATCGCCAAGGTGCTGAACGTGACCGTGGAGGCGGTGCGCCAGCAGATGGCCAAGCTGGAGGCCGAGGGCCTGGTCGACGCCGAGAGCCGCTCCAGCGGCCGCGGCCGGCCCACGCAGATCTGGCGGCTCACCGGCGAAGGCCACAAGCGCTTTCCCGACACCCACGCCGAGATGACGGTGCAGATGATCAGCGCCGTCATCAGCGTGTTCGGCGAGAAAGGCATGGACCAGCTCATCGGCGCGCGCGAGGCCGTCATGCGCGCGAACTACAAGGAAGCCATGCGCGGCGCGCGCAGCCTGAAGACGCGGCTGGAGCGGCTGGCGGAGATTCGCAGCCGCGAGGGCTACATGGCCGAGTTCAGGGCCGAGTTCAGGACCGAGTTCAGTGCCGAGGTCAGGGCCGAGGTCAAAGCAGACGGGGACGGCCAGGAAAACCCAGGCCAGAGCTTTCTCTTCATCGAGAACCACTGCCCCATCTGCACCGCGGCGCAGGCCTGCACCGGCTTTTGCCGCAGCGAACTTCAGCTCTTCGACGAGGTGCTGGGGCCCGACGTGAGCGTGAGCCGCGTCGAGCACGTGCTGGCGGGCGCGCGGCGCTGCGCTTACCGGGTCGAACCGAAGGCGAGCGCGCCCTGAACGGCACTTGGCCCCCGCCTTTTCGCTTTACTTTTTCTCTCCCTGTTTTTCAACAACCCAAAAGGAAACCACGATGGAACACAAGCTCCCACCCCTGCCCTACGCGCTCGACGCACTGGCACCCGAGTACTCGCAGGAAACCCTGGAGTACCACTACGGCAAGCACCACAACGCCTATGTGGTGAACCTCAACAACCTGCAGAAGGGCACCGAGTTCGAATCGATGACGCTCGAGGAGATCATCAAGAAGTCGAGCGGCGGCATCTACAACAACTCGGCCCAGATCTGGAACCACACCTTCTTCTGGAACTGCATGAAGCCGCAAGGCGGCGGTGCACCGACCGGCGCGCTGGCCAAGGCCATCGATGCCAAGTGGGGCAGCTACGACGCGTTCAAGGAAGCCTTCGTGAAGTCGGCCGTGGGCAACTTCGGCTCGGGCTGGACGTGGCTGGTGAAGAAGGCCGACGGTTCTGTGGACATCGTGAACACCGGCGCCGCCGGCACGCCGCTGACCACCGAAGACACCGCGCTGCTGACCGTGGACGTCTGGGAGCACGCCTACTACATCGACTACCGCAACCTGCGCCCGAAGTTCGTCGAGACCTTCCTGGCCAAGCTGGCCAACTGGGACTTCGCGGCCAAGAACTTCGGCTGATCGACCTGCGGCAACCGGTCGACGGCCGATCAGCCGTTGATCAGGTTCAGGATGTTCCCGTCGGGGTCCTTGAACCAGGCGACCTTCATGTCTCCCATGACATGGACGTCGCCGATCAGTTGCGTGTCGGGCATGTCGTAGTGCTCGAAACGCACGCCCTTGGCCTTCAGCGCCGCCACGATGCGCTCGAGGTCGCCGTCGACCTGCCAGGTGACGGCCGTGGCCTGGTTGGTGCCCGCGAACTGCGAGCGGTACACGTTGATGCGCGTGCCGCCGCTGCGGTAGACGATGACTTCGTCGCCCTCCGTCTTGTGCTGCACCAGGCCCAGCGTGTCTTCGTAGAAGCGGCGGGCCACGGCGAGGTCTTTCACCGCCAGGTTGGCGACCGCGTCGATGTTTGCGAGCATGAGCGTCTCCTTCGACAAGAATACTCAACCGATCGGTGAAGTATTTGCCTCGCGCGGCGCCGTGTCAAGGCACCGTGTCAAAGCGCCATGCCGCCGTGTGTCGGCCCCCGCGTGTCGATACGGGCCCCATCTCGAATGAAGAAAACCCCTTGGCGCGCCTTGCGGCACACTGCACCCCCGGTGCAGTGAAGACGACCACTGCACGAGCGAACCGCCCCCTACAAAGAGACAACCCATGATCCGCAGACACCTCGGCACGCTGGCCATCGCATTGGCCCTTCCTCTCACGTTCTCGCTCGCCCTCACGGCCACCGCCCACGCCCAGGGCGCGGCCTACCCGGCCAAGCCCATCCGCATGATCGTGCCCTTCCCGCCCGGCGGCGGCACCGACATCCTGGCGCGCCTGGTGGCCCAGAAGCTCACCGAGACCGTCCACTGGACCGTGGTGCCCGACAACCGCGCCGGCGCCGGCGGCACCATCGGCATCGCCGAGGCGGCGCGCTCGGCGCCCACGGGCTACGACATCGTGATGGGCCAGAAGGACAACATGGTCGTCGCGCCCTGGCTCTACAAGAACCTGAGCTACAACCCGGTGAAGGACCTGACCGCCGTGGCCCACGTGGCCTACACGCCGGTGGTGATCGTCACGCAGGCCAACTCCAAGTTCAAGTCGCTGGACGACGTGGTGAAGGCCGCGCGCGCCGCGCCCGACACCATCACCTACGGCTCGCCCGGCAACGGCACCACCATCCACCTGGCCGGCGAGATCTTCAACAGCGCCGCCAAGATCAAGATGCGCCACGTGCCCTACAAGGGCTCCAACGCGGCCATGATGGACGTGCTGGCGGGCAACGTCGACCTGATGGTGTCGTCGGTGCCCTCGGCCATGGCGCAGATCAAGGCGGGCAAGCTGCGTCCGCTGGCCGTCACCTCGGCCAAGCGCAGCACCTCGCTGCCCGACACGCCCACCGTGGCCGAGCTCGGCTACAAGGACTTCGACGTGAGCACCTGGTACGGCGTGTTCGTGCCGGCCAAGACGCCCAAGGACGTGGTCGCCACGCTGAACGCAGAGATCAACAAGCTGTTGGCCACGCCCGAGATGCAGGCGGCCATCATTGCCCAGGGCGCGGAGCCGCAGAGCATGACGCCCGAGAAGTTCGGCGCGCTGCTGAAGACCGACTACGAGAAGTGGAAGGGCATCGTGCAAGCCTCGGGCGCGACAATCGAATAACGCCCCGCGCCGCAGAATGGTGTCTCCAGAACAAGCCGCACCGACGGCATGGAGACACCGATGGTTCTTTCGCCTTCCCGTACTTTCCATTCTTCGCACGCGCTTCTGAAGACCGCCGCGCTGGCCGCGGTGGCCGCGTTCATTCAAGGCTGCGCGCAGGCGCCGGTTGCGGGCGCTTCCGCGCCCAGCGATGCTTCGGTCGCATCGCACGTCGCCGCCGCCACGCGCTACGCCGGCAGCGACCTCGGCGCCCTGCTCGCGCTGTGCAAGCCCGCCCCCTCCACGCGGCCGGCGCAGGCCGAGCTCGACAGGAGCCTTACCGCGCTCATCGACAAGCCCGCGCCGCCGCCCGGCAAGGCCTTCGACAACCTCTACTTCGTGGGCGCCGACTGGGTGAGCGCCTGGGCGCTGAAGACCTCGGACGGCATCATCCTCATCGATGCGCTGAACAACCAGGTGGAGGCGGCCGCGCTCATCGAGGGCGGCATGCGCAAGCTGGGCCTGGACCCGGCGCAGATCAAGTACGTGGTGGTCACGCACGGCCACGGCGACCACTACGGCGGCGTGCCCTACCTCGCGCAGAAATACGGCGCGCGCGTGGTCATGAGCGAGGCCGACTGGACGATGACCGAGACCCGGCTGGAGTTCGCCACGCCGATCTGGGGCGCGCCCCCCAAGCGCGGCCCGCGCGACCTGTCGGTGAAAGATGGCGACCGCCTCACGCTGGGCGACACCACCGTCACGCTGTACCTCACGCCGGGACACACCATGGGCACGCTCTCGCCGGTGTTCGACGTGCGCGCGGGCGGGCAGGTGCACCGCGCCATGCTGTGGGGCGGCACGTCGTTCAACTTCGGCAACAACGTGCCGCGCCTGGGCAGCTACATCGACGCCACGCGGCGCATGGGCACGCTGGCGCAGGCGCAGAAGATCGACGTGCTGGTGTCGAACCACTCGGGCTTCGATGGGTCGCAGGCCAAGCTGGCGGCGCTGCGGCAGCAGCCGGCGGGGGCGAACCCGTTCGTGCTGGGGACGCCGACGGTGGAGCGGGCGTTGAATGTGATGGGGGAATGCGCGCAGGCGCAGCGTGACCGGTTTGCGATGCAGAAGTGATCGTCCGAGAGCGCGCGCGTGCGAACCGCGGCTCTTGCTCCCTCTCCCCTCGGGGAGAGGGCTGGGGTGAGGGTGGCGGCAATGAAGACTGCGCGATGTTGTCGGGCCGCCGGCCCTCACCCTGACCCTCTCCCCAGGGGGAGAGGGGACAAGCCCACGAAGGCTGCACTCAGTCCGGCACGAACTTCGTATTGAAGATATCCACGTCCGTCTCCAGCTCGAACGTCGCCACCTGCCCCATCTTTCCGTCGCTCATCCTGCACGCAGAAAACAGGCTGAAGCGGCCCTTGAAATAGAACTCGTCCATCACGATCAGCGCGTACGGGTACGGCACGAAGACCTGGTGCTCGAAGATGACGCGGTGCACGTTCCGCGGCGACGGAAAGAGCTTGTAGTCGTTGGTGTCTATCGACTTGGCGGTGGCCATGGTGTGCTGCCGTTTCTTGCGTGAGGGTGCCGTTCAGGCCGGGTCGCGCACGTCGGCCACGGGGTTCGCGCCGAAGTCTTCGCGCGCCAGGTACTTCAGCACCTTGGCCGCGGCCGTGGCGGGGCTGTCGAGCATGCCTTCGTTCTTCATCTTCTCGAAGCGCGTGCGGTCCGGAAACTTCTCGGCCGAGGCGCCGCGCAGCTGCACCTGCATGTCGGTGTCGATCACGCCCGGCGCCAGCGAGACGATGCGCGCGCCGTTCGGCGCTTGCGCCTCCTCGAGCGCCACGGCACGCGAGAAGTGGTCCATGCCGGCCTTGGCGCCGCAGTACGGCGCCTGGCTGCCCATGGCGTTGCGGCCCAGGCCCGACGAGATGTTCAGCACCTTGCGCGCGCCGCGCCATTCGCGCGTGGCACCCAGGAACGCGGAGGTCAGCAACATCGGCGCCTCCAGCCCGATGCGCAGCGCCAGCGACAGCTCGGCGGCCACCGCGCCCGACAGGGGCGCGGGGTTGCCCACGGTGCCGGCGTTGTTGATGAGCGTGACGCTGTCGAAGCGCTGGCCGTCCAGCGTCTTCAGCCAGTCCGACAGGCGCGCCGCGGCGGCCACGGGGTCGGACAGGTCCTGCTCCCATTGCGTGAGCTCGGCGCCGGCGGCCTCGGCCTTGCCGGCCAGCGCCGCGAGCTCGGGGTTCTGCTTGCGCGAAATGCCCAGCACCACGTGGCCGGCCTGCAGCAGCTGTTCGGCCATGGCCTGGCCCAGGCCGCGCGAGGCGCCGGTGATGAGGGTGAGGTGGGAAGCGGTCATCTGGAAAAGTCTTTCTGGAACGAAGGCGGCAAGGGTAAGGGCAATCGAATAACGGCGCGGCGCGCTCAGCCGGTCTTGAACTGCTTGCGCAAGAAGGCGCGGTGGCGCGCGATGTGCTCCAGCTGCGCGGGCGCGACGGTGCCGCCCAGGTCGACCTCGTCCGCGCCGTTGAGCACGGCGTTGGCGTTGTCCATGGCGCGCGCCACCACCTCCTGCTCGCTCACGCCGAGCTGCGCCGCCAGGTCGAGCGCCACGCGGCGCATGGCGCGCTGCGACAGCATCCACATGGCGCCGAAGCGGTCCCAGGCGAGCGCGGCCTCGTCGGCGTTCTCGCGGTCGGCCAGGATCTCGGCGAGCGGCTTGGCCAGCACCTGGTGGAGCGCGTCGAGCTGCTCGGTGAGCTGCTCGTTGCGCTCCAAGGCTTCCTCGAGCGTGGGGCCGTCGGGCTTTGGTTTGGCCTTCGCGGTTTCGGGCGGCGGGATGAAAGCGGCCTGCGCATTGGCGGGCACGATCTGGATCTGGTCTTCGAGGCTCATTGGGTTTCCATTTCAGCGGTGCTGTTCGCGGCACTGCCCGCAGCAGGGTTCGCGGCGGGGTTCGCAGCGGGGTTGTTCTTCTTGTTCGACATCGCGCTCACGCGCAGGCCCGGCAGGTCGAGCACGCGCAGGCCACCGTACTCCACGCGGATCAACCCCTGCGCCGAGAGGCCGTTCAGCGCCTCGTTCACGCGCTGGCGCGACAGGCCCACCAGGTACGCCAGCTCCTGCTGCGTGATGCGCAGGACCTCGCCCACGCCCGGATACAGCACCGGGTTGAACAGCGACACCAGGTTGCGCGCCACGCGGGCGTCGGGGTTGTTGAGGCGGTCGATTTCCAGCGCCGCGATGAACTGGCCGAGCCGCTCGTTGAGCTGGTTCATCACGAAGCGGTTGAAGCCGATGGAGTGGTCCAGCAGCCAGTGGAAGCTCTCGATGGGCAGGCCCGCCACCACGCTGCGGCGCAGCGCCTGGATGTTGTAGCGGTAGGGCTCGCGCTTCATCACCGTGCCTTCGCCGAACCAGCCGCCGGGCGGCACGCCGGTGTAGGTGACCGAGCCGCCGTCGGCGTTGTCGTTGCTCATCTTCAGGAGCCCCTCGACCACGCCGAACCAGTAGGTGGGCGAGCGCCCGACGCGGCACACCAGGTCGCCGGGCTCGGCCTCGCCCACCACCAGCGTGGCCTCGGCGCGGCGGCGCTCGGCGGGCGTGAGCGTGTGCAGCCAGGGAATGCTGCCGAGCTCGGCACCGTTGGGGGGACGCACGCGGTCCTTGATGGAACCGCCGAGCACGTTGTTGGAGGAAAGGTTGCCAGCAGGCATCGGGAAACTCCGGGGAGTAGTGTCCCTAGGATTGTCGTTGGAACGACAACCGGGCGTCAAAGTGAGACCTACGATCCGCCCACTGTGCAAACTACCGCTCCCACCTTCCCCCGTCTGCTGCTCGCGCATGCCGAGGCCCGACCCGAATCGCCCGCCGTGCGCGAGAAGGACCTCGGCATCTGGCAAACCTGGACCTGGAACGCCGTGGCGCAGGAAGTGCGCGAAATGGCCTGCGGCCTGGCGAGCCTCGGCTTCAAGGCCTTCGACAACCTGGCCATCGTGGGCGCCAACCGGCCGCACCTGTACATGGCGGTGGTCGCCGCGCAGAGCCTGCGCGGCGTGCCCGTGCCGCTGTACCAGGACGCGGTGGCCGGCGAGATGGTCTTCATGCTGCAGGACGCCGCCATCGAGTTCGTGGTCGTCGAAGACCAGGAGCAGGTCGACAAGCTGCTGGAGTGCCGCGAGCTGCAGAAAGAGCGCTACCCCTGCATCCGCCACATCATCTACGACGACCCCAAGGGCCTGCGCCACTACGACCAGCCCGGGCTCATCAGCTACGAGCAGCTGCGCGCGCTGGGCCGCGAGTTCGACAAGGCCAACCTGGGCTACTACGACCGCGCGGTGGCCGCCGGCGAGGCGACCGACGTGGGCGTCATCCTCTACACCTCGGGCACCACCGGGCGGCCCAAGGGCGTGTGCCAGACGCATGCGAGCTTCATCGCGGCGGGCCGCGGCGGCGTGGAGACCGACCGGCTCGGCCCCGGCGACGACATCATGAGCTACCTGCCGATGGCGTGGGTGGGCGACCACCTGTTCTCGGTGGCGCAGTGGCTGGTGGGCGGCTTCACGCTGAACTGCCCCGAGTCGAGCGAGACGGTGATGAACGACATGCGCGAGATCGGCCCGAGCTACTACTTCGGCCCGCCGCGCACCTTCGAAGGGCTGCTCACGGCCGTGTCCATCCGCATGGAAGACGCGGCCGCGCCCAAGCGCTGGCTGTACGCGAAGTTCATGGCGCTGGCGCAGCGCGTGGGCGCCGACATCCTCAACGGCGCGCCGGTGAGCGCGGGCGACCGCCTGATGTATGCCGTGGGCAACCTGCTGGTCTACGGGCCGCTGCGCAACGTGCTGGGCATGAGCCGCATCCGCGTGGCGTACACCGCGGGCGCGGCCATCGGGCCCGACCTGTTCCGCTTCTACCGCTCCATCGGCGTGAACCTGAAGCAGTTCTACGGCCAGACCGAGACCTGCGCCTACGTGTGCCTGCAGCAGGACGGCAAGGTCAAGCTGCAGACCGTGGGCACCGCCGCGCCGGGCATCGAGCTGAAGATCTCGGACGACGGCGAGGTGCTGGTGCGCGGCGTGTCGGTGCTCAAGGAGTACTACAAGCGCCCCGACGCCACCGCCGAGGTGCTGGACGCCAACGGCTACTTCCACACCGGCGACGCGGGCGTGCTCGACAGCGAAGGGCACCTGCGCATCATCGACCGCGCCAAGGACGTGGGCAAGCTCGTGGGCGGCGCCATGTTCGCGCCCAACTACATCGAGAACAAGCTCAAGTTCTTCCCGCAGATCAAGGAAGCGGTGTGCTTCGGCAACGGGCGCGACGAGGTGTGCGCGGCCATCAACATCGACTTCGAGGCGGTGGGCAACTGGGCCGAGCGGCGCGGGCTCGCCTACGGCGGCTACGTCGACCTGGCGGGCAAGCCCGACGTGCTGGCGCTCATTGCCGAGTGCATCGGCAAGGTCAACGCCGACCTCGCGGGCGAGGACGGCATGGGCGAGACGCAGATCGCGCGCTTCCTGGTGCTGCACAAGGAACTCGACCCCGACGACGACGAGCTCACCCGCACGCGCAAGGTGCGCCGCGGCTTCATCGCCGAGAAATACGCGGTGCTGCTCGAGGCGCTGTACGGTGGCAAGACCGAGCAGTTCATCGAGACGCAGGTCAAGTTCGAGGACGGCCGCACGGGCGCGGTGAGCGCCACGCTGAAGATCGTCGAGGCGAAGACCTTTCCCATCGTGAAGGCAGCGGCATGAGCGCGCGAAAGACCGGCGACGTCATCCTCGACGTGCAGAACATCTCGCTGAGCTTCGGCGGCGTGAAGGCGCTGACAGACATCAGCTTCAACGTGCGCGAGCACGAGGTGCGCGCCATCATCGGGCCGAACGGCGCGGGCAAGAGCTCGATGCTGAACTGCATCAACGGCGTGTACTGGCCGCAGCAGGGCTCCATCACCTTCCGCGGCCAGACCTTCAAGCACATGAACTCGCGCCAGGTGGCCGAGATGGGCGTGGCGCGCACGTTCCAGAACCTGGCGCTGTTCAAGGGCATGAGCGTGCTCGACAACATCATGACGGGGCGCAACCTGAAGATGAAGAGCGGCCTGCTGGCGCAGGCATTGCGCTGGGGCCCGGCCGAACGCGAAGAGCTGCGGCACCGCGAGTTCGTCGAGCACATCATCGACTTCCTGGAGATCCAGCCGCACCGCAAGACGCCGGTGGGCCGCCTGCCCTACGGCCTGCAGAAGCGCGTGGACCTGGGCCGCGCGCTGGCCATGGAGCCGCAGGTGCTGCTGCTGGACGAGCCCATGGCCGGCATGAACGTGGAGGAAAAGCAGGACATGAGCCGCTTCATCCTCGACGTGAACGACGAGTTCGGCGCCACCATCGTTCTCATCGAGCACGACATGGGCGTGGTGATGGACATCTCCGACCGCGTGGTGGTGCTGGACTACGGCAAGAAGATCGGCGACGGCACGCCCGACGAGGTTCGGAACAACGAAGACGTGATCCGGGCTTATCTCGGCGCGGAACACTAGGAACGGCGGGCCCCATGGGTTTCTTTCTCGAAACGATTTTCGGCGGCTTGATGGCCGGCATGCTCTACGCGCTGGTGGCGCTGGGCTTCGTGCTGATCTTCAAGGCCTCGGGCGTCTTCAACTTCGCGCAGGGCGCGATGGTGCTGTTCGCCGCGCTCGCGATGGCGCGCTTCGCCGAATGGATACCGAAGTGGCTGGGCTTCCAGAGCGTGGTGCTGGGCGCCGTGCTCGGCTTCATCGCCGCGGCGGCGTGCATGGTGGCGGTGGCCTGGCTCATCGAGCGGCTCGCGCTGCGCCGGCTGGTCAACCAGGAGGGCATCACGCTGCTCATGGCCACGCTGGGCATCTCGTACGTGCTCGACGGCGCGGGCCAGCTGATCTTCGGCAGCGCCACCTACAAGATCGACATCGGCATGCCCAAGGACCCGCTGCTGGTGCTTGAGAACGTGTTCGAAGGCGGCCTGCTGCTGAGCAAGGAAGACCTCTACGCCGCCGTGATCGCCGCCGCGCTGGTGGTGGCGCTGACGCTGTTCTTCCAGAAGACCGGCACCGGCCGCGCCCTGCGCGCGGTGGCCGACGACCACCAGGCCGCGCAGTCGATCGGCATTCCGCTGGCGCGCATCTGGGTCATCGTGTGGTCCATCGGCGGCATCGTCGCGCTGGTAGCGGGAATGATCTGGGGCAGCAAGCTGGGCGTGCAGTTTTCCATCTCGCTGGTGGCGCTGAAGGCGTTTCCGGTGGTGATCCTGGGCGGCCTGACCTCGGTGCCCGGCGCCATCCTGGGCGGGCTGATCATCGGCACGGGCGAGAAGGTGTCGGAGATCTACCTGGGCCCGTTCCTGGGCGGCGGCATCGAGAACTGGTTTGCCTACGTGCTCGCGCTGGCGGTGCTGCTGGTCAGGCCGCAGGGCCTGTTCGGCGACAAGATCATCGACCGCGTCTAAAGGCACACAAAGATGTTCTACAGAGAAAACGGCCAATTCAAGAGCAGCTACCGCGCCGACCTTGCGCTGTTCCCGGTGGCGCAAGACCGCTGGGCCATGCTGGCGCTGGCGGCCATTGCCTTCGTGGCGGTGCCGCTGCTGGCCAGCGACTACAGCTTTCGCGCGGTGCTCATTCCCTTCCTCATCCTGGCGCTGGCCGCCATCGGGCTGAACGTGCTGGTGGGCTACTGCGGGCAGATCTCGCTGGGCACCGGCGCCTTCATGGCGGTGGGCGCCTACGCGGCCTACAACCTGCAGGTGCGCATCGAGGGCATGCCGCTGCTGGTGGCGCTCATCGGCGGCGGGCTGGCGGCCACGGTGGTGGGGGTGCTGTTCGGCATACCGAGCCTGCGCATCCGCGGGCTGTACCTGGCGGTGGCCACGCTGGCCGCGCAGTTCTTCATGGACTGGTTCACCAACCGCGTGAAGTGGGTCACCAACGATTCGTCCTCGGGCTCGGTGAGCGTCAACTCGCTGCAGATGCTGGGCTACGAGTTCAACACGCCCACGCAGAAGTACCTGCTGTGCCTGAGCCTGGTGGTGGTGTTCGCGCTGCTGGCCAAGAACCTGGTGCGCGGCGCCATCGGGCGCGAATGGATGGCCATGCGCGACATGGACGTGGCCGCCTCGGTGATCGGCATTCGCCCGGTGTACGCCAAGCTCACGGCCTTCGCGGTGAGCAGCTTCATCGTGGGCGTGGCCGGCGCGCTCTGGGGCTTCGTGCACCTGGGCGCGTGGGAGCCCGCGGCCTTCGGCATCGACAAGTCGCTGCAGCTGCTGTTCATGATCATCATCGGCGGGCTGGGCTCCATTGCCGGCAGCTTCTTCGGCGCGGCCTTCATCGTGCTGCTGCCGCTGCTGCTGAACTACGTGCCGCACTGGCTGGGGCTGTCGATTTCGACGGCCACCGCGTCGCACCTGGAACACATGATCTTCGGCGCGCTCATCGTGTTCTTCCTGATCGTCGAGCCGCACGGCCTGGCGCGGCTGTGGTCCACCGCGCGGCAGAAGCTGCGGCTGTGGCCCTTCCCGCACTGACCCCCGGCATCCAGCTACCGCATCCGGTTACCGCATCCCGTTTCACCACGCACTCACGTGCTCAATAAAAGGAGACAAGCCATGCAATTCAGGAAACTCGCACGCACCGCGGCACTTGCCGCTGCGGGGCTTTCGATGGCCGTCGCGGGCTCGCTCGCGCAGGCCCAGCCGGCCGAGCAGTTCGTGCCGCTGCTGGTCTACCGCACCGGCCAGTTCGCACCGCTGGGCATTCCATGGGCCGACGGCAAGCAGGACTACCTGAAGCTGGTGAACGCGCGCGACGGCGGCGTCAACGGCGTGAAGCTCACGTACGAAGAATGCGAAACCGCCTACGACGCGGCCAAGGGCGTGGAGTGCTACGAGCGCCTGAAGGCCAAGGGCTCGGGCGCCTCGGGCTTCGACACGCAGTCCACCGGCATCACCTTCGCGGTGACCGACAAGGCCTTCGTCGACAAGGTGGTCGTCGAGACCCCGGGCTACGGCCTGTCGCAGTCGGCCGACGGCACGGTGTTCGAGTGGAACTTTCCGCTGCTGGGCACCTACTGGACCGCGGCCGACGTGATGATCCAGGACATTGCGAAGAAGGAGAAGGGCAACCTCAAGGGCAAGAAGATCGCGCTGGTCTACCACGACTCGCCCTACGGCAAGGAACCGATTCCGCTGCTGCAGAAGCGCGCCGCGGCCGAGGGCTTCGAGCTCTCGCTGTTCCCGGTCACGCCGCCCGGCGTGGAGCAGAAGTCGACCTGGCTGCAGATTCGCCAGCAGAAGCCCGACTACGTGCTGTTCTGGTCGGCCGGCGTGATGACGCCCGCCGGCATTCGCGAGGCGCAGGCCAGCGGCTACCCGCGCGAGAAGATCTACGCGGTGTGGTGGGCCGGATCGGACCATGACGTGAAGGACATCGGCGCCGGCGCCAAGGGCTACAACGCCATCACGCTGCACAACAGCGCGGCCAAGGACAAGGTGCACGACGACCTGAAGAAGCTGGTGTACGACAAGGGCCAGGGCACCGGCCCGGCCGACGGCATCGGCTCCATCGCGCACACCCGCGGCATGATGATCTCGATGCTGCAGGTCGAGGCAATCCGCACCGCGCAAGAGAAGTACGGCAAGGGCAAGCCGCTGTCGCCCGAGCAGGTGCGCTGGGGCTTCGAGAACCTGAACCTCACGGCCGACAAGCTCAAGGCGCTGGGCTTCGGCGAAGTCATGCGGCCGGTGAAGACCTCGTGCAGCAACCACATGGGCGACGACTGGGCGCGCATCGTGCAGTGGGACGGCGGCAAGTGGGAGATCAAGTCGGACTGGTACCAATCGGACAAGACCCACATCGACCCGCTGGTGAAGGAATACGCGGCCAAGTACGCGAAGGACAAGAACGTCAAGCCGCGCGCCTGCTCGTAAGGCACCGCACGGGGGCTGCGCGCGGCGCGGCCCTCCCCGTCGGCTCCGTCGCGAGCCGGCATCTGAAAGGCGGGGCATGCGCACGACCACGCACACGACCACGGCCGCCTTCCACATGCTTCGGACATCACCATGAGCGAACCCAACATCCTTCTCAACGTCAACGGCATCGAGGTGATCTACAACCACGTGATCCTCGTGCTGAAGGGCGTGTCGCTCTCGGTGCCCGACGGCGGCATCGTGGCGCTGCTCGGCGGCAACGGCGCGGGCAAGACGACCACGCTGCGCGCGGTGAGCAACCTGCTGGCGGGCGAGCGCGGCGCGGTCACCAAGGGCACCATCGAGCTGCGCGGCGAGCGCATCGAGGCGCTGTCGCCGGCCGAGCTGGTGCGGCGCGGGCTGATCCAGGTGATGGAAGGCCGCCACTGCTTCGCCCACCTGACCATCGAGGAAAACCTGATGACCGGCGCCTACACGCGCACCGACGGCAAGGCCGCGGTGCAGCAGACGCTGGAGAAGGTCTACGCGTACTTTCCGCGGCTGAAGACGCGGCGCGCCTCGCAGGCGGCCTACACCTCGGGCGGCGAGCAGCAGATGTGCGCCATCGGCCGCGCGCTGATGGCCAACCCGACCATGGTGCTGCTCGACGAACCGTCGATGGGCCTGGCGCCGCAGATCGTCGAAGAGGTGTTCGAGATCGTGAAAGACCTGAACACCAAGGAGCGCGTGACCTTCCTGCTGGCCGAGCAGAACACCAACATGGCGCTGCGCTACGCGGACTATGGCTACATCCTGGAAAACGGCCGCATCGTGATGGACGGCGAGGCCAGGAGCCTGCGCGAGAACGAGGACGTGAAGGAGTTCTACCTCGGCGTCGGCGGCGCGGACCGCAAGAGCTTTCGCGACGTGAAGAGCTACAAGCGGCGCAAGAGGTGGCTGGCTTGATGGGTGCACCCGCGTCGCAAGACCGAACTGAAAGACCAAGGGTACGGACATGACCGACCACTACGACAACCTAGAAATCCGTGACCCCGCCGAACGCGAACGCGACCTGCTCGCCGCACTGCCCCGGCAGGTCGCGCAGGCCCAGACCGCCGCACCCGCGTTCACGAAGATCCTCGACGGCGTGAAGCCCGCGGACGTCACGACGCGCGAAGCGCTCGCCAGGCTGCCGGTCACGCGCAAGTCGGAATTGCTCGAACTGCAGAAGGCCAGGCGCGAGGACGATCCGTTCGGCGGCTTCTCTTCGATCGGGCGCGGCGCGCGCATGCCGCGCGTGTTCGCCAGCCCCGGCACCATCTACGAGCCCGAGGGCGAGGCGCGCGACTACTGGCGCACCGCGCGTGCGCTGCACGCCGCGGGCTTCAGGAACGGCGAGCTCATTCACAACAGCTTCAGCTACCACATGACGCCCGCGGGCTCGATCATGGAAAGCGGCGCGCGCGCCATGGGCTGCACCGTGTTCGCGGGCGGCACCGGCCAGACCGAACAGCAGCTCGAGGCCATGGTCGACCTCAAGCCCGAAGGCTATGCCGGCACGCCGAGCTTCCTGAAGATACTGCTGGAGAAGGCCGAGGAGAAAGGGCTGAAGCTGCCCTCGCTCACCAAGGCGCTGGTGTCGGGCGAGGCTTTTCCGCCCAGCCTGCACGACTGGATTGCCGCGCACGGCGTGCAGGGCACGCAGTGCTACGCCACCGCCGACCTGGGCCTCATCGCCTACGAAACCACGGCGCGCGAAGGGCTGGTGATCGACGAGGGCGTGCTGGTAGAGATCGTGCGGCCCGGCACCGGCGACCCGGTGCCCGACGGCGAGGTCGGCGAGGTGGTGGTGACCACCTTCAACCCCGACTACCCGCTGGTGCGCTTCGGCACGGGCGACCTTTCCGCGGTGCTGGCGGGCACCTGCCCCACGGGCCGCACCAACAAGCGCATCAAGGGCTGGCTCGGCCGCGCCGACCAGACCACCAAGGTGCGCGGCATGTTCGTGCACCCCTCGCAGGTGGCCGACGTGGTGCGGCGCTTTCCGGAAGTGCAGCGCGCGCGGCTGGTGGTGTCGGGCGAGATGGGCGACGACCGCATGACGCTGAAGATCGAATGCGCGAGCGCCCCCGAAGGGCTGGACGCGCGCATTGCCGACGCGGCGCGCGAGGTGACCAAGCTGCGCGCCACCATCGAGCAGGTGGCGCCGGGCAGCCTGCCCAACGACGGCAAGGTGATCGAGGACGCGCGCAGCTACAAGTAGCAGCAGCGGCTACAGGCTGTTCTTGTAGAGCCGGCGCGTGACGGAGCGCGCCAGCGTCATCACCAGCGCCATGTAGACCAGCACCAGCGCCAGCACGAAGCCGACGATGCCGCCGCCGCTGTAGAAGCTGAACGACGCCTTCGCCGCTAGGAACAGCCATGCCAGCGCGATGACGATGCAGCCCACCTGCACCAGCGCGAACGACAGCACGCCCGCGGCCACGGCCCTGAACGGGCGCACCGCGGGCAGCGCGGGAAATGTTCCCGGCCGGGTGCCCAGCCATGCACCCCACCAGGCCAGCGCGAAGCCCACCACCAGCGGCAGACCCCAGGTCAGCAGCAGCACCACGACGCTCAAGCCCGGTGCCGGAAAGGCCCAGCGGGCCGCGGCCAGGCTGCCCCAGAGCTGCAGCGCGGAAAACATGGCGGCGACCACCAGGGCGACGGCGCGGCGCGGTGGCACGCCGAGGGCCTCGGGCGCATCGACGGCGACAGCCTCCCCGGCATCGAGCGCCTCCATGCGCGGCACGCTCGCGTTCGCCACCCGGCTCTTCGCCAGCGCGATCCACGCCGCCAGCCACACGCCCAGCACGAGCACCACCAGCTGCACCAGCGACTGCAGCAGCATCGCCACGCCCATGTACACGCGCGGCGAGTACGCGAAGGCATCCTCGAAGCGGCCGCCCGGCATGAACATCACCTGCAGCTCGTAGAACAGCGGCGTCAGCGCGTAGTAGTTCAGCACCATCACCAGCACCCACACGCCGCCGAAGCGCAGCCGCGCGTCGTGCGCCAGCGCCACGCGGGCCATGCCCATGCGTTCGAGCGCGCTGCGGCCGTGGCTCCACGCCAGCGTGGAAACCAGCGTCCACGACATGACCATGCCGATGAGCAGCGTCACCCACACGTCGGGCGTGGCGTAGGCGCTGCGCAGCTGCTCGGACTCCGGCCTGGACGGCACCAGCAGCAAGGCCATGTTGATGACGAACATCGCCGCGTCCAGCCCCACCGCGATGAGCGCGAAGTCGCGGGGCAGGCGCAGTGCGCGCACGTAGGAAGGGGTCGCCGACATAGGAATACTTTCGCTTTGAATCAGGCGTGCCGCAGGGGCACGCGAACCCAGCGAGGGTATCGGATGACGGCGCGCGCGCCGTGTAGGTTCAGTGCGCGAGTGCGGCTTCGCCCTCCGTCTTTCGGGGCGCGGGGCCGACGTACACCGACTGCGGGCGAATCAGCCGCCCCTTCTTCACCTGCTCGCGCGCATGCGCCAGCCAGCCGCCGACACGGCCCGCGGCGAACACGCAGGTGAAGCTCTCGCGGCCGAAGCCCAGCGCCTCCAGCAGCAGCGCGGTGTAGAACTCCACGTTGGTTTCCAGCGCGCGGCCGGGCTTCTTCTCGCGCAGGATGGCGAGCGCGGCCTGCTCGGCGGCTTCGGCGAGCTCGAAGCGCGCCGCGTTCACGCTGCCCTCGGCCCCGAGCTTGCGCAGCGCGCCCTTCAGCGCATCGGCGCGCGGATCGCGCACGCGGTAGATGCGGTGGCCGAAGCCCATCAGCCGCTGGCCGCCGGCCACCGCCTCCTCGAGCCAGGCGCGCGCGTTGGCGGCGGTGCCGATGGCGTCGAGCGCATCGAGCACCGGGCCCGGCGCGCCGCCGTGCAGCGGGCCCTTGAGCGCGCTGATGCCGGCCAGCACGGCCGAGGCGAGCCCCGCGCCGGTCGAGGCCACCACGCGCGCGGCAAAGGTCGAGGCGTTCAGGCCGTGGTCGCACACGGTGACGAGGTAGGTGTCGAGCGCCGCGGCCTGCACCGGCGTGGGCGCGCGGCCGTGCAGCATGCGCAGCATGTCGGCCGCGTGCGGCAGCGACTCGTCGGGCGGCAGCGCCTGCACCCCCAGCCGCCAGCGCATGACCGCGGCGGTGTAGACCGCGGGCGCGGCCAGCAGGCGCAGGGCGGTGGGCAGGTCGTCGCCATCGGGCAGGCGCGCCATCAGCGCGCGCACCGCCTCGATGGGCGGCATGCGGCGCAACACCGCGTCGTCGTTGGGCTGCAGCCGCTCGAAGGCTTCGCGGCGCGCGCGGCCGATGGCGGCGCGCAGGCCGTCTTGCGGCGGCAGTGTGTCGAAGAAGCCCTCGAACAGCAGCGCCACCACGTCTTCGTAGCGCCAGCGCTGCGCGATCTCGTCGAGCTCGTGCCCGCGAATCACCAGCCGCCCGGCCTCGCCGTCCACCTCGGACAGCACCGTGCGCGCAGCCACCACGCCTTCGAGGCTGCCATCGTCGTCGTTCATCGTCTTTGCTCCTGTGTTCACGATGAACCCGATTCTGGCCACACGGACATTGACGTCAATCTTGATCTATTCTGTCAACATGACATCGACCCAAGCACCGCTGTGGCTGCCCGCCGCCGACGCCCTCGCGCTGATGCAGGTGCGCCCGCAAACGCTCTATGCCAGCGTGAGCCGCGGGCGCATCCGCGCCAAGCCCGACGCCGCCGACCCGCGCCGCAGCCTCTACCACCGCGACGACGTGCAGCGCGTCGCGGCGCGCACGCGCGGCCGGCGCAGCAGCGAGACGGTGGCGAGCGAAGCCATCCAGTGGGGCGAGCCGGTGCTGGCCTCGGGCGTGTCGACGGTGGCCGAGGGCCGGTTGCTGTACCGCGGGCAGGACGCGTGCGAACTGGCCGCGCACGCCACGCTCGAAGAAGCCGCGGGGGTGCTGTGGGACAGCGCGGCGCCGGGCTTCGTTTCGCGCGCGCACATCAAGGCATCGGCACCGGCACTGGCAACCGCATCGGCACCGAAAAACACGCTGCCGCTGCAGGCCGGGCTGGTCGCGCTGGCATCGCGCGCCGCCACCGACCTGCCCACGCGCGGCCGCTCACGCGCCGTGCTGCAGGCGGAAGCCGCGGAGGTGATCGGCACGCTGGCCGATGCGCTGCTCGGCCCCGCGCCCTCTCGCACCACACCGCTGCCGCTGCCGCTGCCGATGCCAATGCCAATGCACCTTCGCATCGCGTCGGCATGGCGCCGCCCGCGCGCCGCCGACGACCTGCGCCGCGCGCTGGTGCTGCTGGCCGACCACGAGCTCAACGCATCGACCTTCGCGGCGCGCGTGACGGCATCAACGGGCGCCTCGGTGGCGGCGTGCCTGCTCACGGGTCTTTCGACGTTGACGGGCCCGCTGCATGGCGGCGCCGCCGCCGCGGTGCAGGCCCTGATGCGCAACGCCACGGCCATCGGCACCGAGGCCGCGGTGCGCGAATGGCTGGCGCACGACCGGCCGCTCGCCGCCTTCGGGCATCCGCTGTACGCCAACGGCGACGTGCGCTGCAACGCGCTGCTGGCGAACATCGAACTGCCCGCGTCGTTCGCCGAGTTGCGCGATGTGGGCGAACGGCTGCTGGGCGAGGCCGTGAACATCGACTTCGCGCTGGCCGCCCTCGCGGCCGTGCACAAGCTGCCGGCCGGCGCGCCGCTCACGCTGTTCGCGCTCGCGCGCACGGTCGGCTGGACCGCCCATGTGCTGGAACAGCAGGCGGCGGGCCAGCTGATACGGCCGCGCGCCCGCTACACGGGACCGGCGGCACTGGGCCCTGCGGCTCCAGCGGTCAGTGCAGCTCCGCCTCGTGCGCCACTTCGAAGAGCTTCGTCATCTCGCGGTTGAAGGCCGGCAGGTCGTCGGGCTTGCGGCTGGTCACCAGGGTGTGATCGACCACCACCTCGGCGTCGCTCCACTGCGCGCCCGCGTTCTGCAGGTCGGCGCGCAGTGAGGGCCACGAGGTCAGCTTGCGGCCCTTGACGCCGCCCGCGTCGATGAGCGTCCACGGCCCGTGGCAGATCGCCGCAATGGGCTTGCCCGCTTCCACGAAGGCACGCACGAAGGCGACAGCCTTCTCGTCGATGCGCAGCGTGTCGGGGTTGACCACGCCGCCGGGCAGCAGCAGTGCATCGAAGTCGTCGGGGTTGGCGCTCTTCAGCGGCACGTCGACCTCGAAGCTGTCGGCCGGGTCGTGGTGCTTCCAGCCGCGAACGCGGCCGTCGGCCGGCGAAACGATCTGCGTGTGCGCGCCGGCGCCGTCCAGCGCCTTGCGCGGCTCGGTCAGCTCGACCTGCTCGAAGCCGTCGGCCACGAGGATGGCGACCTTCATTCCGTCAAGGCAAGAGGAGGTGGTGGGCATGTGTGGGATCTCCATGGGGTTGCAGAAAAACGGGCAATGAAGACCCACCCTAAGGGCTGCGCGGCACGGCCGCATCGTCCTGCGTCGGGTCCGTTTGTCGGACAAGTCGACGGGCAGACCGACGGGCTGAACGACGGGCAGACGGGTGCGCAAGAAGTGCCACGGCCCGAGCGAAAAACCGCTCGGTCAGCGGTTCTTTCGCGCCCCGCGCGGGCCCGGGCCGCCGCGCGAATCCCGCCGCTCGCCTAAGGGCTATTGGGTATAGGTCAGGCTCCAGTCAGCCCTTAAGATCGCGGCCATTTTTACCCCCTCTCGGAGACGACATGAAGAAACTGTTCGCCCTCGCGGCGATTGCCGCCGCAGCCGTCGGTGCCCACGCCCAGGACTTTCCGGCGGGCAAGACCGTCACGCTGGTGGTGCCTTTCGCGGCCGGCGGCCCGACCGACCGCGTGGCGCGCGACCTGGCCGAAGCCATGCAGAAGACGCTGGGCACGACCATCGTGGTGGACAACACCGCGGGCGCGGGCAGTTCCATCGGCACGGCCAAGGTGGCGCGCGCCAACCCCGACGGCTACACGCTGCTGCTGAACCACATCGGCATGTCCACCATGCCGGCGCTGTACCGCAAGCTGCCCTTCAACGTGGAAACCGACTTCGAGTACCTGGGCATGGTCAACGAAGTGCCGATGACGCTCATCGGCAAGCCCACGCTGCCGGCCAACAACTACAAGGAACTGACCGCCTGGATCGCGGCCAACAAGGGCAAGATCAACCTGGGCAACGCCGGCCTGGGCGCCGCGTCGCACCTGTGCGGCCTGCTGTTCCAGAGCGCGCTGAAGGTCGAGATGACGCCCGTTCCCTACAAGGGCACGGCCCCGGCCATCGCCGACCTGCTGGGCGGCCAGATCGACCTGCTGTGCGACCAGACCACCAACACCACCTCGCAGATCGAGGCCAAGAAGGTGAAGGCCTATGCCGTCACCACCGCCAAGCGCCTGACCACGCCCGCGCTGAAAGACCTGCCCACGCTGGACGAGTCGGGCGTGAAGGGCTTCGAGGTCTCGATCTGGCACGGCGTGTACGCGCCCAAGGGCACGCCCGCGCCGGTGCTGAAGAAGCTCAACGACGCCATCACCGCGGCCATGAAGGACCCGGGCTTCATCAAGCGTGAAGAGGCGCTGGGCGCCGTGATTACCACCGACAGCCGCACCCAGCCGGCGGAACACAAGAAGTTCGTCTCCGCCGAGATCGCCAAGTGGGGCCCGATCATCAAGGCCGCGGGCGTGTACGCCGACTGACGCAGCCGCCTTCCGCATCCACGGCCGCGAGGCCGCGCGAAGCCGCTTGCGCCCCCCGGGGCCAGGCGGCTTTTTTGCTGGCATTTTTGCCGGCGATTTTGTTTATGCTCGCCGGGCTTTCCTGCACGCCACCCTCCCCTCTTTCATGCGTCTTCGCGGCACCCTGCCTGTGCTGGCCTTGCTGGCCGGAGCTGCGGCCATGGCGGAGCAAGCGCAGCAAGCGCTGCCGCCGCAGGCCTCGCAACCCGCTCGAACACTGCTTTGGGTGTGGGACCGCCCCCAGCTCTTCACCTCGCCGCCCGCGGGCACGGGCATCGCCTACCTGCACGCCACGGTGCGCCTGAGCGGCACGCAGAGCCGCACGGCCTGGCGCCAGTGGCCGCTGCGCATTGCCCCGGGCGTCACCTTGATTCCGGTGGTGCACGTCTCGCTCGACAACCTCGCACCCTCGCCCGTCGACGAGGCGCAGCAGCAGGCGATCGGCGCCGCGCTGGACCATGCGGCGGCGCACAGCCGCTCGGGGTGGGTGCAGCTGGACTTCGAGGCGCGCCGCAGCCAGCGCGAGGCCTACGTCGCGCTGCTGCAGCGCCTGCAGCCGATGCGCGCGCGCGTGCGGCTCTCGGCCACGGCGCTGGCCTCGTGGTGCGTGGGCGACCCTTGGTTGCCGGCCGGCCTGCTCGACGAGGTGGTGCCGATGTACTTCCGCATGGGGGCCGAATCTGCGCGCATTCGCCAGCGGCTGGCCGCCACGGGCGAGGCGCCGGTGGCGGCCTGTCGCGATGCTGCCGGGCTGCTGCTCGGCGAGCCCTGGCCCGCGTTGAAGAACGTGAAGCGGCGCTACGTGTTCCACACGGGCGCGTGGAAGAACGAAGACTTGCAGAAGCTCCGTACCGAAAACACGGACGACCCGAACAACACCACCGACACCAACAAATCCAGGGACGCAAAACAATGATTCACTCCATTCCGCGTGCGACGCGCGCCGGCTTCAGGTGGCTCGCGCTGGCGGCCTCACTGGCCGCATCGCTGATGGCCGCCACCGCGCACGCCAGCGGCGGCGGCGACCCCGTCGACCTGTTCTTCGCCACCGCCCGGCCCGACCAGCCGGTGCGCGAGTTCGTCGAACGGCCCGCCGGCTACTACACCGACTACCTCGTGCCCTACCAGGTGCTCTGGTACTGGCGCCTGCACGGCCAGGCGCTTTCGCCGGAGGCGATGCGCGTCTTTTCCGACCTGCTGGAAAAGCTGCCGCGCGAGGACAACGGCATGGACGACACCGACACCGCCTGGACCGCATGGCGCGAGGCCCGCGGCAGCGCCTACGCGAAGCTGGGCCGTCCATTGGCGGAGACGGCAAAGCCTGCCACGCCGCCGTCGCAGCAAGCCCCGCAGTGGAACGCCGACAGCCTGCAAGCCAGCCCCAACTGCTTCTACGGCGACGCCTTCCGCAACGCGACGAAGACGCTCGCCCAGCGCCTGGCGCTGGCCGCCGGCGACAAGGCCGCCGCGCCCTTCGTGCTGCACTGGCTGCAGATGCAGGACAGCGTGTTCGACACCTGCAACGAGAAGGCCGCCGCCACCCCGGCGCCCGAGCTGCCCGCCCGCGCGCCCGCGTGGCTGAAGGATGACCACGCCTACCAGCTGGCCGCGCAGCGCTTCTACGCCGATGACCTGGCCGGCGCGGACACCGCCTTCACCGAAATTGCAGACAGCGCAGCCAGCAAGGCCAGCCCCTGGCGCGACCTCGCGGCGTACATGCGCCTGCGCGTGCTGGCCCGCCAGAACCCCGGCAGCGAGCCCTCGTTCTCGGAGGGCGACGGCCCCGGCAAGGAAAGCCCCGAGGCGCTCCGCCAGCAGGCCGCGCTCACCAAGGCGGTGGACGCCATCGCGCTGCCGCTGTTGAAGAACCCGCGCGTGCAGCCGCTGCACGCGTCGGTGCACCGGCTGGCCGAGGCGCTGCGCATTCGCTACCTCACGCCGGGCACGCGGCTGCAGCGCCTGGCCGACAGCCTGAAGACGCCGGGCACACCCGAGGAAGCCGCGGCCAGGCTGCTGCTGCTGAACCACGAGTTCCGCACCTGCGCCATCGCCGGTTGCGCGTACGTGGGGCCGGAACAGAAGTCGGACCTGGTGCAGTGGCTCAGCACGGTGCGCGGCTTCGACGGGCCGTCGGGCGGGCTCGGCTCGCAAGCGACGTGGCGCGAAACCGTCAGCTGGAGCAGCTACCAGCGCACCCACGAACTCGCCTGGCTGATGGCCGCGGCGAGCCTGGTGCCGGTGAGCGCCGCGGCCGACGACCCGCGCGAGGCGCAGCTGCAGGCCGCGCTGGCGGCCGTGCCCGCGGACCACCCCGCGCGCTTCGCCGCCACGCAACTGCGGGCGCAGCGCCTGTTCGCGCAGGGCCGCTTCAAGGCGGCGCGCGAGCTCGTCGCGCCGTCGTTGGATTCACCGCTGATCGCCCACAGCCTCTCGGGCCAGAACCTCGTGAAGGCGCTGCTGCTGCCCACGGCCGCGTCGGAAGAAGAATGGCGCCGCCTGGCGATCCGCCCGGTGGTGGCGCGCAGCGACCCCGAGTCGCAAGAGGCCAGGCCGAGCGCGGTGCCGCTGGCCAGTGCCTTCGACGACGACGTGGCGCGCTTCTTGAACACGCGCGCGCCGCTGGCCATGTGGCTGCGCCTGGCCGCCGACCCGGCGCTGGCGCCCGCGCTGCGCGACACGCTGCTGGAAACCGCATGGACGCGCGCCGTGCTGGCCGAGGACTACGCCGCGGCCCGCCGCGCGGCCGAGCTGCGCATCGCGTCCGCGCAGAAGCCTCCCGCTCAGGCGCCGGCGGCGGCCGGGCGTTCAGGTCCGGGCCCCGACCCCATCGCCGGCATGCGCCGCTCGATCGCGTTGGCGACGACGGACAAGGCCGCCTGGCACCGCCTGCTGCTGGAGCGCATGGCCAGCACCACCGAGACGCTGCAGCCGCCGCACTGGCCCGACGCCGGCTGGGACATCCGGCCCACGCCGCTCAAGCCCGGGCTGGTACGCACCTACGACCGCGGCGCGACCGTCGGCAGCTACGGCAAGTGGTGCAACACGCTCGGCGTGCCGACCACGGGGTCGCAAGCCGCGGGGCAGGCCGACTTCGACATGCCCGCGTTCCTGCCGCAGCAAGAACGCGCGCAGCAGGCGGCGCTGGTCGCCAGGCTGCGCACGGTGCCGCAGGACTCGGTGTACTTCACGCAGGAAAGCCTGGCGCTGATGCAGCGCGACCGCGCCGACCCGCTGGTGCCGCAGGCGCTGTCGGTGGCCGTGAAGATGGCGCGCTACACCTGCCAGGACAAGGCGGTGGGCGACTGGTCGCGCAAGGGCCTGCAGGCCCTGCACGCGAACTACCCGAAGTCGACCTGGGCGGCCAGCACGCAGTACTGGTACGGCGGGCGATAGCAGGACACACCGCGAGCGCCCATGACGCTCGCCCGCCAGCAGGCTACTTCGGCCTGATCGCGTCCGCCGTGCCCTGGATGAACGCCTTGATGCTCTCGATGTCGTCGCCCGACAGCTTGCCCGTGAAGTCGGGCATGCCGCGCGCCATGGCCGGGCCCTTCAGGATGAACTTGTCCAGGTTCTCGATGTAGGCCGCGTCCAGGTAGCCCAGGTTGGGAATGTTGCCGCCGCGGTCCACGCCCGGCACGCCGTGGCAGA
Source organism: Variovorax sp. J22G73 (assembly GCF_030317035.1). Lineage (GTDB taxonomy): Bacteria > Pseudomonadota > Gammaproteobacteria > Burkholderiales > Burkholderiaceae_C > Variovorax. The sequence continues at coordinate 5,681 of NZ_JASZYK010000016.1, read as the reverse complement.
ACACGCAGTTGCTCACGTACAGCATGGTGCCGGCCTGCACCTTGGCGGGGTCGTACTTCACGCCCTGCACCAGCTTGTCCATGCGGTACTGCACGAACTCCGGCATCTTGGCGGTGCCGCCCACGGCAAAGGTGTAGACCGTGCCCGGGCCCTGCTTTTCGGTGGCGCGCTGCGCCAGGCCGTACACGCCGCCCCAGCCCACGGCCACCGACACGTACTGCTTGCCGTCCACCATGTAGGTGGAGGGCGCGGCCACCACGCCGGTGCCGGTGGGCGACTCCCAGAGCTTGTCGCCGGTCTTGGCGTTGTAGGCCAGCAGCCGGCCGTCGGCCGTGCCCTGGAACACCAGGTTGCCGGCGGTGGTGAGCGTGCCGCCGTTCCAGGGCGACACGTAGTCCACGCCCCAGGCTTCCTTCTGCGTCACCGGGTCCCAGGCCACCAGCCGGCCCGAGGGCTTGCTCTTGGGCGGCTCCACGTTGGCGAACTTGCCCAGGTTCCAGCCCAGGCCGGCATGCGGGCGGCCGGGCACGTCTTCGTTGAACTTCCAGTCCTTGTCGTCCATCAGGTTGATCGGCACGTGCTGCGACGGCAGGTAGGCCAGGCCGGTCTGCGGGTTGAACGACATCGGGTGCCAGTTGTGCGCGCCGAACGGGCCCGGAATGGCGTCGTTGGGCCTGGTGCCGTCGCGCGCCGAGGCCACCACGTTGGGCCGGCCGTTCTTGTCGTAGCCGGTGGCCCAGTTCACCTCGGTGAAGTTCTTCGCCGAGATGAACTTGCCGTTGGTGCGGTCGATGACGAAGAAGAAGCCGTTCTTCGGCGCGTGCAGCAGCACCTTGCGCGGCTTGCCGTCGAGCTTCACGTTGGCCAGGATCATCGACTGCGTGGAGGTGTAGTCCCAGTTGTCGCCGGGCGTCTCCTGGTAGTGCCACTTGTACTTGCCGGTGTCGGGGTCCAGCGCCACCACCGAGCCCAGGTAGAGGTTGTCGCCGCCGCCGGGGCTGCGCGCCTTGTGCGACCACGGCGAGCCGTTGCCGGTGCCCACGTACATCAGGTTGAGCTCGGGGTCGAAGGCGAAGCTGTCCCACGCGGTGCCGCCGCCGCCGGCCTCCCAGTACTTGCCCGACGGGTCCCAGGTCTTGGCGGCGCGCGCCATCGAGGCGTCCTCGAAGGGCTTGGCCGGGTCGCCCGGCACCACGAACCAGCGCCACTTCTGGTCGCCGGTCTTCGCGTCGTAGGCGGTCACGAAGCCGCGCACGCCGTACTCGGCGCCGCCGTTGCCGATGATGACCTTGCCCTTGAACACGCGCGGCGCGCCGGTGATGGTGTAGCTGCCCTTCTGCCCTTCGAGCGTGTTCTTCTCCCACACGGCCTGGCCGGTGGCCGCGTCGAGCGCGATGAGGCGGCCGTCGTACGCCGCCACGTAGACCTTGCCTTCGTAAATTGCCACGCCGCGGTTCACCACGTCGCAGCAGCCCCTGTAGCCTTTCGATTTATCGACCTGCGGATCGAAGGTCCACAGCTTCTGCCCGGTGCGCGTGTCGATGGCGTGCACCACGCTCCACGAGGCGGTGACGTACATGATGCCGTCCACCACCAGCGGCGTGGCCTCCACGCCGCGCGTGGACTCCAGGTTGTACGACCAGACCAGCCCCAGGTCCTTCACGTTGCCCGCGTTCACCTGGTCGAGCTTGCTGAAGCGCGACTCCGAGTAGTCGAGCCCCACGCTGGGCCAGTCGGGGGTTTTCTGCGCCGCGTTGGCGCGGATGAAGCCGCCGTCGACGCGCTTCGTGGCGCTCGCGGCGCGCTCCTGCGCAGTCTGCGCCGTCTGTGCCGCGCCCGGCATGGCGACCAGGGCCGTGCCGCCCAGGCACAGCAATGCGCCGGCGAGCATCCGCAGCCCGGAGTGTGTTGTGGTCATCGCAGGTCTCCTTGTGTGCCGCAAGGATGGTCCGCCGGGGCTTCGCCTTCACCCCCGGGATTTCCCCAGTCCGGCGATGTTCCATTGCGGAACACATTCAGCGCTGGCCCCGAACCGGGAGACGACGACCCCATGGCACTCGACAGAATCGGCACCGCGGATGCGCCGCGCCAGCTCTTCGCCAGCACGCCCGCGCAGCGCGTGGCGCTCGCGCGGCAGCAGTTCTTCGAAGAAGGCGTGCGCCCGTCGGGCCTGGTCGGCGAGGCGGTGATCCAGTCGTGGCTGCGCTGCACCCGCACGCATGCCGACCGCCAGCGGCTGGTGCCCTTCGACCCCGTCACACCGAGCCGGCTGCACGCCACGCTGGCGCGCAACCGCGAGCTGCTCGAGGTGGCGCGCAAGGAGCTCGCGCAGATGGAGAACATGCTCGCGGGCACCGACTGCCGCGTGATCCTCACCGACAGCGAAGGCGTGGTGGTGCACGTCACCGACCAGCCGCCCGCCGCGCACCAGCCGGTGCTGTGCAAGACGGCGCGCGTGGGCGTGAACATTTCGGAGCGCATCGTCGGCACCACGGCGCCGGGCATCGTGGCCAGCACCGGGCAGGCCTGCACGGTCGATGGCGCGGAGCACTACTTCGACGTGCTGCGCCACATGCAGTGCGCGGCCGCGCCCATCCGCGACGTGAGCGGCGAGCTGGCCGGCGTGCTCGACCTCACGGCCGAGGCGCGGCGCTTCGGCTTCGACGCGGCGTCGATGGTGGCGCTGTATGCCACCACCATCGAGAACCGGCTGCTGCAGGCGCAGTCGCGCGACCACCTGATCCTGCGCTTCCAGGCCAGCCCCACGTTGCTGGGCACGCCGCTGGAAGCGCTGGCCGGCATTGCGCCCGACGGCACCATCGCCTGGCTCAACAACGCCGGCGCGCGGCTGCTTGGGCGGCTGCCCGAGGCGGCGGATGAACGCGACGTCGAGTGCCTGCTGGGGCACGACATGGCGAGCCTGCTGCGGCTGGGACGGCGCGAGGCCGCGCAACCGCTGCGGCTGGCGAGCGGGCTGGGCGTGTGGGTGCAGGCGCACCTGAAGGGGCCGGACGGCGCGGACTTTCGCCATGGGGTGGCGATGCCGGGGGAGGCATCGAGCGGCATCTCGCATGGCGTACACGGCGCGCATGGTCCGAATGGGTCGCATGCTGCACATGGCGCGCAGGCGATGGCCCTCGATGCCGATACCGTCTCGCGCGTCACCGACAACGACGAACCCGCGCCGCATGCGGAAACGCTGCGCGAGCACAGCCGCAAGCTGATCGAGGACACGCTCGCCGCGCACGGCGGCAATGTGTCGCAGGCGGCGCGGCAGCTCAACGTGTCGCGCGGCACGCTGTACCGCCGCATGCGTGGCTGGCGGGAAGGGGCTGCGGAAGACGCCGAGCAAGGCGCCGCGTTGCCCTCTTCGGAAGACGCCGAGCAAGGCGCCGCGTTGCCCTCTTCCTCCCCCTGCAGCTGATCAGGCCACCGCGCGCGCCAGCGCACGCGCCCGGCGCGCCTTGGCATCGGGCTGCAGCGGCCGCAGGTACTCGTGCAGCGCCAGCGCCGCCGCGCCCACCGCGGGCGCCAGTGCCCCGTAGCGTGCGGTGCGCAGGTCCGGCGGCGGCATGCCGGCACCGTCGGCGTGCCGCTTCACGCTTTCGAAGGCCGCCTGCGCAAAGCCCGGATGGTCCGCGCACGCCTTGCCGCCGAGCACGATCGCGCGCGGATTGAAGGTGACCCACAGGTTCTGCAGCAGCACGCCGAAGAACGCGGCGGCGCGCTGCAGGTCGGCGCCCTGGCGCTCCAGCACGCGCGAGCCGAAGAAGGCCTCGGCGCAGCCGCGCCGCCCGCACGAGCACCGCGGCCCGTCGAGTTCGAGGATGGTGTGGCCGATTTCGCCGGCCATGCCCTGCGCGCCGGTGAAGAGCCGGTCGTTCAGCACCACGCCCGCGCCCACGCCGACGTCGCAGTTCACGAAGATGAGCGGGTCTTCGCCGTCCTGCCCCTGTGCGTCCGGCTGGCCCGCGCGACGCTCTCCAGCGGCGAACTCGTACTCGCCCAGCGCCGCCGCATCCGCATCGTTCTGCAGCTGCACCGTCACGCCCGGCAGGCCGACGGCGCCGAAGGCTTTTTCCAGCGCGGGCAGCAGGCTCACGTTGCGCCAGCCGAGGTTGGGCGCGAAGCGGACCACGCCGGTGCAGTCGTCCACCGCGCCGGGCACGCACACGCCGATGCTCGACAGCTGCAGCCCGAGCCGCTGCAGCATCGCGTGGCCGATGGCCGCCATGCGCGCCACCTGCGCGCACACGCCGGCGGGCGCGCTGTCGGTCAGCGCGTGGGTGTTCGAGTACAGCACCTCGCCCTGCAGCGACACGCACACCAGGCGCACGGTTTCCACCGCGATCTCCACGCCCATCAGCGCGCGCACGCCCACGTTGATCTGCAGCGGCGTCGACGGCCGCCCCAGCCCGTCGGCCACGGCGGTGTCGGCCTCGCTGAGCCAGCCTTCGTCGATGAGCTCGCGCGCCAGCAGGCTCACGGTCGACTTGGTGAGGCCGCTTTCGGTGGCCAGCCGCGCGCGCGACAGGCCGGGCTGCGCGCGCAGCAGCCGCAGCAGCACGCTGCGGTTCATGCGCTTCAGCAGCTGCTGGTCGCCGATGGTGGTCACGTCAGGCCGCCGTGGTCCTTGCGGCGCCGGAGGCGGCTGAAGCGAGGGCAGCGGTCGCTGCATGCGGTGCTTGTTCCCTGCCTTCGGGCCGCTTGCCCGCGATGATCATGCCGAGCACCTCGTCCTCGGTCACGTCGGCGGTGCGGTAGGTGCCCACGAGCTTGCCGTTCTTCATCACGGCGAGCCGGTCGCTCAGCGAGAACACGTCGGGCATGTCGTGGGTGATGAGGAAAATGCCGACGCCGTCGTCCTTCAGCTGCTTCACCAGCCGCCCGACCATGGCGGTTTCCTCGGGGCCTAGCGCGGCGCAGGGCTCGTCCATGATGAGGATGCGCGCGTTGAAGTACAGCGCCCGCGAAATGGCCACCACCTGCCGCTGCCCGCCCGACAGGCGCCGCACGGGAATGCGGATGTTGGTGAAGTTCTTGTTCAGGCGCTGGAACACCTTGCGCGCCTGTATCTCCATGAAGTGATCGTCCAGCGTGTTCCAGGCGGTCATCTTCTCGCGGCCCAGGAACAGGTTGGCCACCGAGTCGAGGTTGTCGGCCAGCGCCAGCGTCTGGTAGATGGTCTCGATGCCTTGCGCCTGCGCCTCGGCCGGCGTGCGGATGTTGACCTTCTCGCCCGCGATCAGGGTGTCGCCCGAATCGATCGGGTACGCACCCGCGAGCATCTTCATGAGCGTCGACTTGCCCGCGCCGTTGTGGCCCAGCAGCGCGACCACTTCGCCGGGATACAGGTTGATGCTCACCCCATCCACAGCCTTGACGCCACCGAAGGACTTGCGGATGTCCTTGAGTTCCACCAAGGGGCTGGATTTGTCCATTGCCGTCATGTCAGTTTCCTTCGTGCAATGACTTTTGTGCTGCTTTGGCTTTGGGTCGTGCTTGCGTTCGGGGCGCGGCCGATCAACGACGGCCCTGAGGGCTCGCGCCGATGCGGTGCCTCTTTTCGAGAAATGAATGCAAAGGGACTTCTCGCTTCCTGGTCACGGTATCGAGTACCAAGATTGATGTGCGAAGTCAATCTGAAACCTTTGGAAGGAGAAGCCCCATGAACGAGATTA
>NZ_JASZYK010000015.1 GCF_030317035.1 Variovorax sp. J22G73 | reverse complement strand
CCCTTGTTTGAGCGAAGCGAGTTTGGGCGAGACCCCGCGAAACGTGAGCACCGCAGGTTGCCCGCAGCGAAGCGGAGGGACGCAGCCAGTGGGGTCGCCTTTTCTTTGCTTACTTTCTTTTGGCGAAGCAAAAGAAAGCAAGTCGCCCGCCGGGGCGAGACCCGGCCAGCAGCCTTTGCAAAGCCAAAAAGAACTAAGCAGCCAGCCAATGCACGCTGAACAACCTCTCAGGATCCATCCAGACAGCCCCCGGCCGAAACCCTGCCCGCACAGCCAGCGCCCGAAGCCCCTCCACAGTGAACTTGTGCGAGTACTCCGTATGAATGGTCTCCCCTTCTTCGAACCCGAAGCTTTCCCCATTCAAAGAAACGCTCTGTGCCCGGCGACTGACAAGGTGCATTTCGATGCGTTGACGAGGCGCGTTGTAGAACGCCGCATGCGCGAACCCGTCGACGTCGAAGTCCGCATCGAGTTCCGAATTGGCACGCCGAAGCAGGTTCAGGTTGAACTCCCCCGTCACCCCTTGCGCGTCGTTGTAGGCCGCATGCAAACGCGCCGGGTCTTTCACCAGGTCGACCCCGATCAACAGCCCGCCGCCCCGCAGCATCCGAGCCGCCAGCTGAAGAAAAGCCAACGCCTCCTCAGGCTCGAAATTCCCGATCGTCGACCCCGGAAAAAACCCGACCCGGCGCCCCGCGCCAGGCAACGGCGCGGGCAGCACCAAGGGCATCGTGTAGTCCGCGGCAATCGGCTGCACCACGAGCGCCGGATAGTCCGCCTTCAACCGCGCCGCAGCCGCCTCCAGGTGCTCCCCCGAGATATCGATCGGCAGGTAGCGCTTGGGCGAATCGAGCGCGTCCAGCAGCAGCCGCACCTTGGTCAGCGACCCCGCGCCGAACTCCACGATTTCAGCGTTCGGCCCGACCTGCTCGGCGATTTCTCCCGCGCACTCGCCCAATATGCGCAGCTCGGTGCGCGTGGGGTAGTACTCGGGCAGGTCGCAGATGCGGTCGAACAGCTGCGAGCCCGCCACGTCGTAGAAGAACTTCGGCGAAATGCTGCGCGGCGACCGTGCGAGCCCCGCCTGCATCTCGCGGGCAAACTCGGACATCGCCGGCGCAGGGGCCGCGTCGGCGGACGAAGAAGCACTACGCGGCTTCTTCTGTGCCTGCCCGCTCGAAGGCACGAAGGACAGCGACGAAGAGGGAATTGGATTGCGCATGATCAAAGGTCTTTCGCGAGCCGCAGCCCCGAGAACTGCCAGCGCGCGGCCGGCGGAAAGAAGTTGCGGTAGCTGGGCCGCGTGTGCCCGGCCGGCGTGGCCACGCTGCCACCGCGCAACACCAGTTGCCCCACCATGAACTTGCCGTTGTATTCGGCCGCAATGCCGGGCATGGGACGAAAGCCGGGGTACGGGTCGTACGACGAGCGTGTCCACTGCCACACATGGCCGGTCATCTGCGAGATGCCCGGCGCGTCGTACGCGGCCTCCCACTCGAACTCGGTCGGCAACCGCGCGCCGGCCCACTCGGCGTACGCGGCGGCTTCGTAGAAGCTGAGCTGCGACACCGGCGCGTCGGCCTCCATCGGCCGCACGCCGTGCAGGCCGAACACATGCCAGCTGGCAGCGCCCTGCGTCTGCGCACCGAAGCCCAGGCGCGGATCGTCGGGGGCGAGCCAGTACGCGGGATGCCGCCATCCATTCGCCTGCACCGCGGCCCAGCCGTCGGACAGCCAGAGCTCCGGCCGCTGGTAGCCACCGTCGGCAATGAACTGCGCATAGTCGCCGCAGTTCACCAGCCGGTCGGCAATGGCATGCGGCTGCACCAGCGCCTGGTGGCGCGGGGTTTCGTTGTCGAAAGAAAACTCAGGCTGGCCCGCGAAGCCCACCTCGACCACGCCACCAGGCTGCGCAATCCAGCGCACGGCCGGCGGCACCGCGGCCAGCCGCAAGGCCGGCCCGCTCGCGGGCTTGTAGGCCGGCAGCATCGGGTTGCACGACAGCGCATGCAGGATGTCGGTGAGCAGCAGCTCCTGGTGCTGCTGCTCGTGGTTCAGCCCCAGCGTGACGATGGGCTCGATGGCCGCCCAGTCGAAGGCGCCCGCTTCAAGCAGTGCGACCACGGCCTCGTCCACATGGCGGCGGTACGCATGCACCTCGTCCACCGAAGGGCGCGTGAGCAGGCCGCGGTGCGGGCGCGGATGGCGTGGGCCCAGCGCCTCGTAGTACGAATTGAAGAGGTAATGAAAACGCACGTCGAAGGGCTGGTAGCCCGCGGCGTGCGGCTGCAGCAGCACCGTCTCGAAGAACCAGGTCGTGTGCGCCAGGTGCCACTTGGTCGGGCTCGCGTCGGGCATGGACTGGATGCATTGGTCTTCGGCGGAAAGCGGTGCGGCCAGCGCCAGGCTCGTGGCACGCACCTCGCGAAACTTGTCGCGCAGTGCGCTTGCCGCCGGTGTGATCGGCCGGGAAAGCGTCATGGGGTCTCCAGTCGGGTCAGCCGCAAGTTGTAGCCCATCCCGGTTACGGCGCCGCGTAGGACAAGACCCCGCAGCCCCGCAGCCAAAAAATCGGCGGGCCGCCACTGTGGCACAAGACGCCGGGGCGTGCAGGGGGGCTGCGTATCATCCGTCGGATGCAAACGACCAACCCCTCGGGCAGGCCCCAAGTCGTCATCGTCGGCTGCGGATTCGGCGGCCTCGAAGCCGCGCGAAAGCTGCAAGGCGCCGACGTCGACGTGACGGTGATCGACAAGACCAACCACCACCTGTTCCAGCCCCTGCTCTACCAGGTGGCGACCGCGGGGCTGGCAGCGCCCTCCATCGCGGCGCCGGTGCGTTCGCTGTTCCGCAAGCAGCCGAACATCACCACGCTGCTGGGCGAAGTGAGCGGCATCGACCCCTCCACCAACAGCGTGCACCTGGCCCACGGCGACCGCGTGCCCTACGACCACCTGATCGTCGCGGCAGGCGCCACGCACAGCTACTTCGGCCACGACGAATGGGCCAGCGTGGCGCCGGGGCTGAAGACGCTGGCCGATGCCTTCGAGATTCGCCGCCGCGTGCTGCTGTCGTTCGAGGCCGCCGAGATCACCACCGACCCCGAACGCCGCCGCGCCCTGCTCACCTTCGTGGTGATCGGCGCCGGCCCCACGGGCGTGGAAATGGCCGGCACGCTGGCCGAAATTGCCAAGCACACGCTCTCGGGCGAGTTCCGCCACATCGACCCGAGCAGCTCGCAGGTGCTGCTGGTCGAGGGTGGCGCGCGCGTGCTGCAGGCCATGCCCGAGTCGCTGAGCCAGAAGGCGCTCGAACAGCTGGAGCGGCTGGGCGTGGAGGTGCGGCTGAACGCGCGCGTGACGGCCATCGACCCGAGCGGGCTCGAAGTGCAGACCGGCGGCGGCGCGGACGGCGCGCCGGCCACCAGCTACCGAATCGATAGCAGCTGCGTGGTCTGGGCGGCCGGCGTCGCGGCCTCGCCGCTGGGCCGCATGCTGGGCACGGCCACCGGCGTGGAGTGCGACCGCGCGGGCCGCATCAAGGTCGAGCCCGACCTGAGCCTGGCCGGCTACCCCGAGATCAGCGTGGTCGGCGACCTGGCCGCCGCCATGAGCCATGCGCCCGGCAAGCCCCCCAAGCCGGTGCCGGGCGTGTCGCCCGGTGCCAAGCAGATGGGGCGCGCCGCGGCGGCCAACATCCTGCGGCGCATCGCGGGCCAGCCGACGGTGCCGTTCCGCTATGCGGACTACGGCAACCTGGCCACCATCGGGCGCAACTCGGCCGTGGTCGACCTGGGCACGCCCTTCGGGCCGCTGCGTTTCAGCGGACGGCTGGCGTGGCTGTTCTGGCTGTTCGCGCACGCGTACTTCCTGATCGGGTTTCGCAACCGCATCGTCGTGATGATGGACTGGGCCGGCGCCTACTGGAGCTTCCGGCGCAACGCGCGCGTGGTGGCCGACGTGCAGGGCAAGAGCGAATCCTGATACGAGTCCTGACGCGAATCCTGAACGGAATGCTGCACAGAGGCCTGCCATGTCGCTGACGCTGTGGACCGTGGTGCACGCGGCGCAGGCGCTGCTGTGGCTCTGGATACTGCGCTGGGGTGGCGCCGCCTACCTCGAGGGCACGTTGCTCTCGGGCTTTCTCGTCAGCACCTTCGCGCCGCGCTGGAGCGCCGAGGGGCTGCGCATGGCGGCGCTGATATTGCTGGTGTTCTGCGCGGTCAGCTTTGTGGTCGGGCTGTTCGTGCCGTCGCTGCGCTGCTGGGTGGGCGGCGCCTGCTGACCGCCGGGCACGCCGCGCGCTCCCCAAAGAAACTCAAGGCAAATTCAGAAGAACCCGCCCCAGTGCGACGACTCGTTGCGCTGGTGCTTGCGCCAGTCCCAGGGCGGCGTGGGTTTCGAATCGGCCCACAGCCCGAGGTGCCGCGCACGCGCGCTGTCCTGCAGCTTGAACAGGCCGCCACCGCGCTTGGTGGCGATGCGGTTGTAGTCGTACACCCAGGCCCAGCCGTCGCTCACCATGCGGGTGCCGACGTCTTCGCCGTTGCAGTCGACGTCGGCCACGGTGCGGCCGTAGCGGTCGGTGTCGATCTCGGTGATGCGCGCCTTTTCCTGGAAGCAGATGCTGCTCAGCGCCTGCTTGCTGCGCTGGCCGTAGGGCTGCGATTTCTCGGGCGCGTCGATGGCGGCGATGCGCACCTTCACACGCTCGTAGGCGCCGGCACGGCCGCAGCGCGCGGTAAGCGTGTCGCCGTCGCTGATGCCGACGACAAGACAGGTGCGGGGAGCGGCTTGAGAGAAAACAGGGAGGGCCAGCAGGCCGAAAAGAAGAAAGGCGGAAGACAGCGCGCGAAGATGCATGAAATAGCCGAAGGGAACCGGACGGGCAGAAAAGACGGGGGAAAGGGGGAGACCCGGCGAACAAAACAGAAGCAGCCCTTCCGCCCGAAGATGGGCAGAATGGCCGTCGGAGCGAGGCTAAGTCATTCGCGCACCGCCACGCGGCGGTACACAGACTTTTTCCTTTGTCCCTCTTTCTTTCAGCCGGTGCTTCGAAGGAGACTGCGCACCATGCAAGAACCGACCAACGACGACTGGTTTCTCGCGGCCAACGACGCATGGGAAGCCGGCGCGCACAAGAAGGCGCTCTCGCTGTTCCTGAAGGCGGCGGCCGCGGGCGAGACCCATGCGCTGAACAGCGTGGGCTACTTCCTGGACCACGGCATCGGCGTGAAGCAAGACGCCGCGGCCGCGCGCGAGTGGTACCGCAAGGCCGCCAGGGCCGGCGACATCGCAGGCTGCGCCAACCTGGCGATCTGCTACCGCGACGAGGGCAATTTCCGCTGGGCCCGCTTCTGGTTCGAGAAGGCCTACGCGCAGGGCGACGCCGATGCGGCACTCGAGCTGGGCCGGCTCTTTCTGTGGGAAGGCCCCAACCAGAACCACCGCAAAGTCGTCGACTACCTGAGCAAGGCCGCGGCCTCGCCGTGCATCAGCGCGGAGGGCAAGAAGGAGGCCGGCAGCCTGCTGAAGTCGATGGCGCGCAAGTAGCGCCAGCCGGCCGAGCAGCAAGCGCCGCCCGGTCGCTCGCGCTCAGCGCGTTTCACTTCCGGCGCATCACTTCCGGCGCGTCACTTCCCAGCCGCGGCCTCGTCCTCCTGCAGCAGCCGCCACATCACCTTGCCGCTGCCGCTCTTGGGCAGCGCGTCGACGAACTGCACCTTGCGCGGAATTTTGTAGACCGCCATGTTCTCGCGGCACCAGTCGATGATGTCCTGCTCGCTCGTGTCCTTGTGCGTGGGCCGCAGCACCACCACCGCCTTGACCGATTCGCCGCGGTAGGCGTCCTTGGTCGAGATGACGCAGGCCTCCTGGATGGCGGGGTGGCGGAACATCAGCAGCTCGACCTCGGCCGGCCACACCTTGAAGCCGCTCGCGTTGATCATCCGCTTCAGCCGGTCGGTGATGAAGAAGTAGCCCTCCTCGTCCATGCGGCCCATGTCGCCCGAGCGGAAGAAGCGCTTGCCCTCGAACTCGACGAAGGCCGCCGCCGTGGCGTCGGGCCGCTTCCAGTAGCCCTGGAACACCTCGGGCCCGTGGATGATGATTTCGCCCGACTCGCCGATGGGCATCTCCTGCAGGGTGTCGGGGTCGACCACGCGCGCGTCGGTGCTCATGAACGGAATGCCCAGGCACTGCTGCTTGGGGTGGTCCGACGGGTTGGTGTGCGAAGGCGCGGCGGTCTCGGTCAGGCCGTAGCCCTCCTGGTACTTCAGCCCGTACTGCTCGAACAGGCGCTGCGCCACCGCCTGCGGCATGGCCGCGCCGCCGCCGCCGATGTAGTTCATGCTCGACAGGTCGTAGCTCGCGAAGTTGGGGCTGGCCATCAGGTCGATGACCATGGTCGGGATGTTGGTCCAGGCCGTCACCTTCCAGCGCGAGATGAGCCGGCCCGCCACGTCGCGGTCCCAGCGCGGCATGATGATCAGCGTGGCCGCCGCCAGCACGGCGGTGTGCATCATGCTCACCACGCCGGTGATGTGGAACATGGGCACCACGGCCAGCACCACCGCTTCGGAGGTGGAGCCGCCCCACATCTGGCCGGCCACCGCGTTGTGCATCAGGCTCGAGTGGTGGTGCACGCAGCCCTTGGGCAGGCCGGTGGTGCCGCTGGTGTAGGGCAGCAGCGCCATGTCGTTGGCGCCCACCACGTGCTCGGGCGGCGCGTGGTTCGCGGCCAGCGCGTCGGTCCAGGCCACGACCTTGCCGTGGGCCAGTTCGGGCAGCGGGTGGCGGGTGGTGAGCCAGTCTTTCCAGGCCGGGGCCGGCGCGTCGTCGCCCGACACGTCGGCGTCGAAGGCGTCGGTGAACTGGGTCACGATCATGTGGTCGAGCTGCTGCTCGCGCGGCAGCGCGTTGCTGGCCTTGGCCAGTTCGCCGGCCAGGTCGCCGGTGATGATCGCCACCTTGGCGTCGGGGTCGGTGATGTAGTGCTTGAGTTCCTCGGCCCGGTTCATCGGGTTGACCGGCACCACCACGGCATTGGCCCGCAGGATCGCGAAATGCGCGATGACGAGCTGCGGGCAGTTCTGCATGTCCAGGATCACGCGGTCGCCGCGCTTCACGCCCAGCGCATGCAGCGCGCCCGCCAGCCGCTCGGCCTGGGCCGCGAACTCGCGGTAGCTGAGCACGCGGCCGAAGAACACCAGCGCGGGCTTGTTGGGGTAGCGCGCGGCCGAGGTGGCCAGGTTGTGCCAGAGCGAGGTGGCGGGAACGGTGATGGCGTGCGGCAGGCGTTTGGGCCAGAACTTGTGATGCGGGCGTTGTTGCATGGTGAGAACAGGCGGAGGAAGGGAAACAGAGGGGAAGACAGAGGGCAGAGGGGCAAACCGAGAAAAGTGCGCCAAAAAGGACGGTCGTTCGCCAGCCTAAGCCGAGCGGGCCGCCGCTCCCATCGGGGAAGCCCCCGTAACGTCGCCAAGGTGACGCCCTTTCGACTGACCGCCCGCTCCTCCTAGCTGCTCCCAGCCCTCCACCCCCACCCCGTTCGGGGGATGCCGCACGCGATGTGCGACTACAGACAGCGCCCCCCCGCATCGGCGATACCTGCAGGTTCCCCCAACCACCCACCGCACCGAAGGAACCGACATGGCAGCAGACAAGCACGCAAGCGTTCACTGGGAAGGCGCCGGCAAGACCGGCAAGGGCCAGGTCAGCACCGAGACCGGCGCACTCAAGGACTACCCCTACGGCTTCGCCAGCCGCTTCGAAGACGACAAGCGCGGCACCAACCCCGAGGAAATCGTCGGCGCGGCCCATGCCGCCTGCCTGACCATGGCCTTCGCCTTCGCGCTGGAAGCGGCGGGCCTGACCGCCACGCGCATCGACACCAAGGCGGCCGTGCGGCTGGCCAAGGACGGCGCTGGTTTCAAGATCGACCGCATCCAGCTCGAACTGGACGCGGCCGTGCCCGGCCTGGACGAAGCCAAGTTCCAGGAAATCGCGGCCGGCGCCAAGGCCGGCTGCCCGCTGTCGAAGGCCCTGGCGAGCGTGCCCGAGATCACGCTGAAGGCGACGCTGGCCAGCTGATCGGGCCGAACCCGGCTGCTTATGATCGTCTCCACAAAAAAAGGAGACGGATCATGAACACCCCCATCCGGACCGCCCTGGCGGTCCTTTCTTTCGCCGCAGGCGCCACCTGCACGATCAGCACGAGCGCGCTGGCCGCCTACCCCGACAAGCCGATCAAGGTCGTCATCGGCTTTCCGGCGGGCGGGCCGCTCGACCAGCACGCACGCCTGCTCACCGACAAGCTGCAGGCCGTGCTCGGCCAGCCGCTGATCGTCGACTACAAGCCCGGCGCGGGCGGCTCGGTGGGCGCCGACGCGGTCGCCAAGAGCCCCGCCGACGGCTACACGCTCATGCTGGCCAACACCGGCGTGGCCGTGATCAACGGCGCGCTGTACAGCAAGCTGCCCTACGACACGCAGCGCGACTTCGTGCCCATCGCGCGCACCGCCATGCAGCCGCTGGCCCTGCTGGTCACGCCCAAGCTGCCGGTGCAGAACCTGAAGCAGTTCGTCGACTACGCCAAGGCGCGGCCCGGGCAGGTCAACTACGGCTCGGCCGGCAACGGCGGCATCAGCCACCTGGTGCCCGAGATGTTCAAGACCGCGACCGGCATCTTCATGGTGCACATTCCCTACCGCGGCAGCGCGCCGGCCTTCACCGACCTGATGGGCGGCCAGGTGCAGTTCATGGCCGAGTCGATTCCGCAGGCCGCCAACTACCACAAGCAAGGCAAGGTGCGCGCGCTGGCCGTGACCAGCCGCGAGCGCAACCCCGCGCTGCCCGACGTGCCGACCGTGATCGAGTCCGGCGTCAAGGGCTTCGAGGTGGTCGGCTTCTATGGCTTTCTTGCGCCGAAGGACACGCCCAAGGACGTGGTCGCCAGGCTGAGCGACGCATTCAAGCAGGTGCTGAACAACCCCGAGGTGCGCGACCGCATGGTGAGCCAGGGCGCGGACCCGGCCTTTTTGGGCAGCGAGGATTTCGCGCGCTTCCTGGCGACGGAAACGCCGCGTTGGCAGCAGGCGGTGAAGGCGTCCGGCGCGCGGATGGACTGAGCCGGCGCTTTCTTCACGCCGGCGCTCGGTTCGGTTCGGCCCGGCTCAGTTCAGCTTGGCGTGGCCGCGTGCCGCTCCAACTGCGCGCGGCTCAGCAGCTCGATGCTGCGGTAGCGCACCCGCAGCGTGCCATCTTCTTCCCACAGCTTCAGCTGCCGGTTCACGCTTTGGCGCGACACGCCGAGCATGAACGACAGGTCTTCCTGCGACACCGCCAGCAGGGTGCCGCCGGGCTCACCACCCTCGGCACGCACCTGGCCGTGCGGGTCCAGCGTGAGCAGCCGGTGCGCGAGCCGCACGGGCAGCGGCATGAGGATGACGTCGTCGATCCACGCCAGCGCCTGTCGCAGCCGCAGGCACACCAGCCGCGTGAAGGCCATGTGCACGTCGGGGAACTCGGCCACCAGCCGGTGGAAGTCGGCCGCCGCCACCACGGCCATTTCGGTCGTGTCGACCGCGCAGGTGTCGTAGACCCGCTCGCGCCCCACCAGCAGCGACACCTCCCCGAACCAATGGCCGGGCTCGAGCATGGCAATCACCGCCTCGCGCCCGCCCGGCGCCACCACGCTCACGCGCAGCGAGCCCCCGACCACGCCGAACAGCGCGTCGGGCGACGAGCCCTTGTGAAACAGCGACTCGCCGCGCGCCAGCGTGCGCCGGTGCGCCACCGCGAGCAGGCGCTGCTGCACGTCTTCGGCCAGGCGCATGTCGCTGTTGTGCACCGGCGAGGGTTGCGCGTTCGGCGCGGTGACGGGGGATGAAGGGGGCGTGCGTGGCATCGCGGGTTTGTCCGTAGCGGCGATTGCCAACACCGGACAGTCTTGGTTCGAGGGGTTGCCGATAGTACGCAGCGAGCCCGGGGCGGCGCATTCGCAGCAACCCGAGGCCACCCGTCATGACTCGCCATTTCCTGTCACATGGAGCACACCCCGATGAACGCCTCGACCAACGAACGCAACGAACGCAACGAACTCAACGAACTCAACGAACTCGCCGACCTTCAAGCCCGCCGCGAGCGCCTCGTGCTCGACCACTTCGCCGACGAGACCCGGCAAGACTTCGACGCCGTGCTCGGCACCTTTCCGCACCCGCACTACGAGCTCATTCCCAGCGGCGAGGTGCATGACGGCACGGCGGACGTGCGCCAGTACTACATCGACACGCGCCGTGCCTTTCCTGACCAGCGCCACGAGATCATCCAGCTGCGCCATGCGCACGATTCGGTCATCGTGGAGTTCTGGCTGCTGGGCACGCACCGCGGTCCGCTGAAGGGCATTCCGCCGACGGGCAACAGCTTTCGCTGCCGCATGAACGCCTTCTTCATCTTCGAGGGCGACACGCTGGTGTGCGAGCGCGTGTACTTCGACACGCTGACGATGCTGCGGCAGCTGCTGGTGGGCGTGCCGGCGGAGCATGTCGCGGCACTGGTGGGCAGCCTGCTGGGCCAGCCCGCTGCAGCCCATGCAGCCAGCGCAGCCGAAGCAGCCACCGCATGACAGCGCTGCGCTCCGACGCGCTCCGTGGCCGCCACGCCATCGTGACGGGCGGCGCCCGCGGCATCGGCCTGGCCATTGCGCGGCGCTGCCTGCAGGCAGGTGCCAGCGTGGCGCTGTGGGACCTCGATGCGGCCGTGCTGTCGGCGGCCGTGCAGGCGCTCGAACCCCTGGGCACCGCGACTTCGGCGGTCGTCGATGTGCGCGACGAAGCGCAGATCGCCCGCGCCGCCGCGCAGTCGCAGGAGCGCTTCGGCAGCCTCGACATCCTCGTCAACAACGCCGGAATACTGGGCCCGACGGTACCGAGCTGGGCGCACACGCCCGCGCAGTGGCGCGACGTGCTCGACGTCAACCTCACGGGCGCGTGGTTGTGTTGCCGCGCGGTGGCGCCGGTGATGCTCGCGCAGCGGCGCGGGCGCATCGTCAACATCGCCTCGGTCGCGGGCAAGGAGGGCAACGGGCTCAACGCCGCGTATTCGGCGTCGAAGGCGGGGCTCATCGCGTTGACGAAGTCGCTGGGCAAGGAGCTGGCCTCTTCGGGGGTGCTGGTGAACTGCATCACACCGTCTGCCGCCGACACCGAGGTGTTCGCCGCCGTGCCCGCGGAGCACCGCGAACAGTTGCGCACGGCATTGCTCTCGCGGGTGCCGATGGGGCGCTTCGTGGAAGTGGACGAGGTGGCCGCCATGGCGGCGTGGCTCGCTTCGGACGACTGCTCTTTCAGTACGGGAGCGGTGTTCGATATTTCTGGCGGGCGCTCTTTGTATTGAGCTGCTTCGCGCAAGGGGTTGTTCTGGGTTGGTGAACTGCGATCAACCACCGCGCCGTCGTGATCGCGCCCTGAACAACAGCAACCCAACGACCAGCATTTCCAGGAGACGACATGACCCGAGACCCCGAACCCACCGGCTTCGCGCAACTGACGGCATTCGATGGCACCCGCAACGCGGCCATGCCGCAAGACCGCTTGCGCGCCATTCGCCACGGCGCCGAAGCGCTGCGCGAACAGCTGCTGGACGCACCGCCGGTTCGCTTCGCGCGCAGCTTCAACCTGCTGCGCATTCCCTACCCCGCGTGGTTCGCCTTCACCGGCGTGTACTCGCAGCAATTGCTCAAGCCGCACATGGTTCACCTGCTGGCGCGGACCACGCTGGTCCAGTACGACGACTTCGAAGGGCGGCTGCGCACGCTGCTGTTCACGCCCGCCGACTTCGAATCGGGCGGCGAGACGCCGTACTTCAAACGGCTGAGCGCGCAGACGCCCAAGTTCCTGCACAGCACCATCGCGCCGGTCTACCAGACCGTGTTGCAGGCGCTGGCGCTCTGCGGGGTGAAGCCGGAGCAGGTCGACTACATCACCTACGACCACCTGCACACGCAAGACGTTCGGCGCTGGCTCGGCAGCGCGGGCACGCCGGGGCTGCTGCCCAACGCCCGGCTGCTGGTGCATCAGCAGGAGCTCGCGAACGTGCAAGGCCTGCTGCCGGTGCAGGCCGAGTGGTACTGCCCGCAGGGGCTGCAAGGCGTGCCGGCCGACCGCCTGGTCTCCTTCGACGGCAGCATCCAGCTGGGGCGCGGCGTGGCGCTGGTGCACACGCCGGGCCACACCGAAGGCAATCACTCGCTGGTGTATCGCGCCGGCGACGGGCTGCGCGTGAGCAGCGAGAACGGCGTGTCGGCCGACAGCTGGGCACCGCTGCAGTCGCGGCACAACGGCATCCGACGCTACGCACAGGCCACGGGCGCGGAGGTGATCCTCAACGGCAACACGCAGGAAAGCAGCAACGACCAGTACCTGTCGATGGTGCTGGAGAAGACGCTGGCGGGCACGTCGGCGCTGCACGGCTTCAGCAACGTGGTGCCGTCCAGCGAGTGTTCGCCGCACTGGCTGTTTCCGGGCGCGCCGACCAGCCACCTGTGGGGCGAGACGCGCTTCGGCACGGTCACCGTCGCCTGACGCGCCGGCCCGCACGTCGCCACGAACAACAAGACAACAGAAGGAGACAACGATGAACACCGCCACGCTCGACACCACCGGCGCGCATCCACCGGCGCAGACCTCCGCCACCGGCAGCGCAAGCACCACCAGCGATGACGCCGCCCTCTTCCGCAAGATCACCTGGCGGCTGATGCCGCTGCTGTGCGCCTGCTACATGCTGAACTACCTCGACCGCACCAACGTCGGCTATGCGCAGCTGCAGATGAAGGAGCAGCTGGGCTTCAGCGACGCCGTGTTCGGGCTGGGCGCGGGCATTTTCTTCATCGGCTATGCGGTGTTCGAGATTCCGAGCAACCTGATGCTCGCGAAGATCGGCGTGCGCGCGACACTGCTGCGCATCATGGGTCTGTGGGGGCTGGCGTCGGCGGCCATGATGTTCGCCACCACGCCCACGCAGTTCTACGTGCTGCGCTTTCTCATCGGCGTGTTCGAGGCGGGCTTCGCGCCGGGCGTGCTGTTCTACCTGACGCTGTGGTTCCCCTCGCACCGGCGCGCGCAGGCCACGGCGCTGTTCTTCATGGCCTTCGGGGCGGCGCCCATCGTGGCCGGGCCGATCGCGGGGCTGACCATGACCTACCTCGACGGCGTGCTGTCGCTGCGCGGCTGGCAATGGCTCTTCCTGCTCGAAGGCGTGCCCAGCGTGCTGCTGGGCGTGGCGGCCTTTCGCTGGCTGTCGAACAGCCCGGCGCAGGCGGCGTGGCTCTCGCCCGCCGAGAAGCAGCGCGTGGCGCGGCTGCTGGCCGAAGACCAGGCAGCCCACGGCGCCACCGAGCGGCACACCTTCGGCGCGGCGATGCGCGACGCCCGCGTGTGGCTGATCGGCTTCATGTCGTTCCTCATCATCCTGGGCATCTACGCGCTGTCTTTCTGGCAGCCGACCATCCTGAAGTCGATGGGGCTCAGCGTGCTGCAGATCGGCTTCTATGCGGTCATTCCGGCGCTGGCGGGCATCGCGGCCAACATCGCCGTCGGGCGGCATTCCGACAAACACAAAGAGCGCCGCTGGCACTTCGCGCTCAGCGCGGTGGTGGGCGCCGCCGGGCTGGCGCTGACCACGCTGTTCATGCACAACGCCTTCGCCGCGGTGCTGTGCCTGGCGCTGGCGTCCATGGGCATTTCCGCCGCCTTCACCGTGCTGTGGTCGGTGCCGGGCACCTTCATGTCGAAGAGCGCGGCGGCGGCGGGCATTGCGCTCATCAGCACCATCGGCGGCAGCGCGGGGCTGGTGGCGCCGATGATGGTCGGCGCGCTGAAGACGCTGACGGGCGGCTTCACCGCCAGCCTGTGTGTGCTGAGCGGCGCGCTGGTGCTGTCGGCACTGCTCATGCTGGTGGCACTGCCGGCGAGCGCGCTGGGGCGCAGGCCAGGGCGCTCGCCGCGCTGAGCGCGGCCGGCCACTGCACCCGTTTACTGCCCTGATCCAGGGCCCGTGCGCCATTCGGGTGCACAGATCTTGCATACCAGTTGGCACAGAAGCTGCTGATATGCAGGACCATGGCCATCTCCGCATCCGAAATCAGTGCACGCATCGTCGAAGCGGTGATGGCGCAAAAGCTCGCGCCCGGTTCGCGCCTGGGCGAGCAGCAGCTGGCCATGCTGTTCGACTGCAGCCGCACCATCGTGCGCGAGGCGCTCACGCGGCTGGCGGCGCGCGGCATCGTCACCGTGAGCGCGCGGCGCGGCTGGTTCGTCATCGAGCCCTCGCAGGACGAGGCGCGCGAGGCCTTCGAGGCGCGGCGCGTCATCGAGCTGGGCCTGATCCGCAGCGCCGGCAGCACCGGAAAGATCGAGAAAACCGCCCTGCGCCAGCTGAAGGCGCACCTCCAGCGTGAAAAGGCCGCACTGAAAGAAAGCGACGTCGGCAACCGCAGCTTCCTGCTGGGCGACTTCCATGTGTGCCTGGCCGAATGCCTGGGCAACACGCTGCTGGCCGACACGCTGCGCGACTACACGGCGCGCACCACGCTGATCGCCATGCTCTACCAGTCCACGCACGACGCGGTGCAGTCGTGCGAAGACCACGTGCAGATCGTCGCGGCGCTGGAGCGCGGCGACCACGCCACGGCCGAGTCGCTGATGGCAGAGCACATCGGCACGGTGCAGTCGGCCCTGCGCGTGCAGGCACCGACCGATCCGCTCGCGCAGCTGCGCGACGCGCTGGCGCCGCTGAACAACACAAGCGCCGCTACAGCGGCCGCAGCCCCGAAGGCGAAGCGCCGCAAGCCCGCCGCATTGCCCGCTTCAGATTCCATTCCCGATTCCGATCCAGATTCTTCGACTTACCTAGGAGCCCTGCTATGAACTTCTCTTCGTCCAAACGCCACCTCGCGCTCGCACTGGCTTCCATTGCCATGCTGGCCGCCACCGGCGCCGCCCAGGCCCAGAACGCGCTCGACAACGTGCTCAAGGCCAAGACCATCAAGATCGCGGTGCCCACCGACTACCCGCCCTACGGCTCGGTCGACAAGAACATGAAGCCGCAGGGCCTCGACGTGGAAATGGCCGAGCTCATCGCCGCCAAGCTCGGCGTGAAGATCGAGCTGGTGCCCGTCACCAGCGCCAACCGCATTCCGTACCTGCAGACGCGCAAGGCCGACCTGGTGATCTCCACGCTCGGCAAGAACCCGGAGCGCGAGAAGGTCATCGACTTCTCCTCGGCCTACGCGCCCTTCTTCCAGGCCGTGTTCGCGGCCAAGAGCCTGAACATCAAGACCTTCGCCGACATGGGCGGCAAGACCGTGGCCGTCACGCGCGGCGCCATGGAAGACCAGGAGCTCGCCAAGGTGGCGCCCACCACGCTGGACTACAAGCGCTTCGAGGACAACAACGCCACCATCGCCGCCTTCGTCTCGGGCCAGACGCAGACCCTGGCCGCCAGCGCCGCCGTGGCCGGCGACATGATGCAGAAGAACCCGCAGCTCAACGCCGAATACAAGCTGCTGCTGAAAGACAGCCCCTGCTTCGTCGGCATCGCCAAGGGCGAGGACAAGCTGAAGGCCAAGGTCAACGAGATCATCGCCAACGCGCGCAAGGACGGCACCATCGACGCCATGTCCAAGAAGTGGCTCGGCCGCCCGGCCGGCGACCTGCCGGTCTGATCGAGCCGCGCGGCCATGAACATCGAATTCGACTTTTTGGCGGTTCTGTCGGAATGGCCGCTGCTGCTGCGCGGCGTGGCGTGGACCATCGGCCTCACCGCCGTGGGCACCGTGCTGGGCATGACCGTGGGCACCTTCTGCGCCTGGGCACGCTCGGGCGGGCCGCGCTGGCTGCGGCTGCTGGTGGGCACCTACGTGGAGCTGATCCGCAACACGCCCTTCATCGTGCAGCTGTTCTTCATCTTCTTCGGGCTGCCGGCCGCGGGCGTCAAGCTCTCGCCGGAGGTGGCCTCGGTGATCGCCATGGTGATGAACCTGGGGGCGTACTCCACCGAGATCATCCGCGCCGGCATCGAGGCCACGCCCAAGGGGCAGATCGAGGCCGCCGTGAGCCTGGCGCTGAGCAAGGCGCAGGTGTTCCTGCGCGTGGTGCTGCCGCCGGCGCTGAAGAAGGTGTGGCCGTCGATGGTGAGCCAGATCGTCATCGTGATGCTGGGCTCGGCGGTGTGCGGGCAGATTTCGACCGAAGAGCTCAGCTACGCGGCCAACCTCATCCAAAGCCGCAACTTCCGCGCCTTCGAGGCCTTCATCGTCGCCACGCTCATCTACCTGGCGCTGTCGGTCGCGTTGCGCCGGCTGCTCGACTGGGCGGGGCCGAAGTTCTTCTTCGGCCGCTGAACGCAGGAACTTCGTTGCCATGACCGATTTTTCTCTCTGGGACATCCTGCGCAACCTGCTGATGGCGCTGCGCTGGACCGTCGTGCTCTCGCTCATCGCCTTCGTCGGCGGCGGCATCGTGGGGGCGGCGCTGCTGTTCGTGCGGCTGCGCGGCGGCAAGGTGGCGGGCAAGGCCGTGAGCCTGTACGTTCAACTCTTCCAGGGCACGCCGCTGCTCATGCAGCTGTTTCTCGCCTACTTCGGCATTGCGCTGTTCGGCATCGACGTGTCGGCGTGGACGGCCGCCAGCTTGGCGCTCACGCTGTACACCAGCGCTTTTCTCACCGAGATATGGCGCGGCTGCGTGGCCTCCATCCCGAAGGGGCAATGGGAGGCCTCGGGCAGCCTGGCGCTGAGCTTCGGCGAGCAGATGCGCCACGTGATCCTGCCGCAGGCCGTGAAGATCGCGATCGCGCCGACGGTCGGCTTCCTGGTGCAGGTCATCAAGGGCACGGCGCTGGCCTCGGTGATCGGCTTTGTCGAACTCACCAAGGCCGGCAGCATGATTTCGAACGCCACCTTCAAGCCCTTCGTGGTGTTCAGCTGCGTGGCCCTGCTTTATTTCGTGCTGTGCTTTCCCGTGAGCCTGTACGCCAAGACCCTCGAGAGGAAAACCCATGGCCGCCGTGCTTGAACCGCAACAACCCGCCACCTCGGTGGGCGCCCCCATCGTGCGCATCACCGCGCTGCGCAAGTCTTACGGCACCAACGAGGTGCTCAAGGGCATCGACCTGGACGTGAAGCGCGGCGAGGTGATCGCCATCATCGGCAAGAGCGGCTCGGGCAAGAGCACGCTGCTGCGCTGCATCAACGGGCTCGAAGTGTTCCAGGAAGGCTCGCTCACGGTCGACGGCAAGCCGCTGCTGCACGAAAGCACCATGGCCATGCGCGAGCTGCGCCAGCGCGTGGGCATGATCTTCCAGAGCTTCAACCTGTTCCCGCACCTCACGGTGGGAAAGAACGTGATGCTCGCGCCCACGCTGGTGAAAAAGCGCGGCAGCATGGAGGCCGCTTCGCAGGCGCGCAAGCTGCTCAACCGCGTGGGGCTGCAGGAAAAATTCGACGCCATGCCCGACCAGCTTTCGGGCGGCCAGCAGCAGCGCGTGGCCATCGCGCGCGCGCTGGCCATGGAGCCGGCCGTGCTGCTGTGCGACGAGATCACCTCCGCGCTCGACCCCGAGCTGGTGGGCGAAGTGCTGCGCGTGGTGGAGTCGCTGGCCGACGAGGGCATGACGCTGCTGATGGTCACGCACGAGATGAGCTTTGCGCGCAAGGTGAGCGACCGCGTCATCTTCATGCACCAGGGCCGCGTGCACGAGATGGGGCCGCCGGCGGAGCTGTTCGGCAACCCGCAGACGGCGGAGCTGAAGCAGTTCCTGTCGTCACTGCATGACTGAACGGGCCGCGCTGGGCTATCCTCGGCCCATGGCTTGCCTGCACACCGCGTCGATTATTCGCACCATCCGAAAGATGGTGGGTTAGCGCGCGGTTCCACAGACACACGCCATGCAACCCGCCCCACGAGGCGGGTTTTTCGTTTCCTGGGGTTCTTTTTCAAAACCGACCCAGCAGGAGAAACGAATGACAGCACCCCTCACCCCGACGCTTCACATGGTCTGCGGCAAGATCGGCGCCGGCAAATCGACCCTTACCCGGCAGCTGGCCCAGGCGCCCGCCACGGTGCTCATCAGCGAAGACACCTGGCTCGCGGCGCTGTACCCGGGCGAGATCCACGAACTGCCCGACTATGTGCGCTGCGCAGGCCGGTTGAAGCAGGTGATGGCCGGCCATGTGACGGACTTGCTGCGTGCCGGCGTGTCGGTGGTGCTCGACTTTCCCGCCAACACCGTGAGTGGCCGAAGCTGGATGCGCGGCATCTTCGAAGCCGCCGGCGTGGCGCACGCCCTGCACTTCCTGGACGTGCCCGACGCGGTCTGCAAGGAGCGCCTGCGTGCGCGCAATGCGAGCGGAGAGCACCCGTTCGAGACGACGGATGCGCAGTTCGACCTGATCAGCAGCCATTTCGTGGCGCCATCCGAGGCGGAGGGGTTCGAGGTGGTTCGGCACCGGTGAGACATGGGTGACACAGGAGCGAGACATAGGGACGAGACACAGGGGCGAGACACAAATGTTGCGCGAGGCATTTCGACTCATCTAAAATTAATGAGAAACGTTCTCATTGATCGATCCACACCAGGCCGCTGGCCGAGAGGAATGCCATGTCTGCCGCCGAGTCGGTCATGCACCAGGAAGTGCAGGCGCTCTATTGCGAACACCACGGGTGGCTGCAGACCTGGCTACGCCGCAAGCTGGGCGATTCCTTTGCCGCGGCGGACCTGGCCCAGGACACGTTCGTCAGCGTCATCACCACCGGCGCGACGGCCGACATTCGCGAGCCGCGCCCCTTCCTGGCCACCATCGCGCGGCGCCTGATGGCGCACCGGCATCGCCGGCAGGTGCTTGAACAGAGCTACCTCGAGGCGCTGGCCGCCCTGCCGCAAGACATGGCGCCGTCCCCCGAGGTACAGCTGCTGGCCATCGAGGCGCTGCACCAGGTCGACCGCGTGCTCGACAGCCTGCCGCCCGCGGCGAAGGAAGCTTTTCTGCTGGCCCATCTCGAAGGGCTCAGCTATGCGGAGATTGCCGAACGGCTGGCCGTGTCGGCCAGCTCGGTGAAGCAGTACCTCTCGCGTGCCAACCGACAGTGCTTCTTCGGCATGGCCGACTGAGATGCCGGCGACAACGAGCAGCGCCGCGGCACTGCCTTTCGGCGAGCGCGCCGCCGACGAAGCCTCCGAGTGGCTTACCGTGCTGATGTCCGGCGAAGCCACCGACGAAGACCGCCAGCGCTGGCAGCAATGGCGGCGCGGCCACTCCGACAACGAGCGCGCGTGGCAGCACATCGAAAGCTTCACCGCACGCCTGAAAGGCCTGAACCCCGCGGCGGCCTACGCGGTGCTCGCGTCTGCGGGCCACGCACGGGCGCCGGCCCGCCGCAAGGCGATGCGCGCTCTTTTCTGGCTCGGGGCCACCGGCGTCACGGGCGTGCTCGCATCGCGCACACAGGCCTGGCAACAGTCGGTGGCCGACTTTCGTACCGGCACCGGAGAGCAACGCAGCGTGCTGCTGGACGACGGCACGCGCATCACGCTCGACACGGCCAGCGCCATCGACGTGCGCTTCGACGCCCGGCGCCGGCTGGTGCGACTGGTGGCCGGCGAGGTGATGATCGTCACCGGCCACGCGCAGCCCGGCAGTCCGCCCTTCGTGGTCGACACCGCCGAAGGCCGCATCCGCGCGCTGGGCACCCGGTTTTTCGTGCGGCAAGACCAGGGCCGCACCCGCGTGGCCGTGCTCGAAAGCGCGGTCGAGATCACGCCGCTCGCCGCCTCGGCCCCGTCGCGCCTCCTGCGCGCCGGCGAGCGCACCTCCTTCAGCACGAGCGACATCGACGCACCCGCTCCGGTGAACGAGCAGACCTCCGCATGGTCGCTCGGCCAGATCATTGCCGACGACATGCGGCTGGACGACTTCATCGACGAGCTCGGCCGCTACCGCCCGGGCATCCTGCGCTGCGACCCGGCAGTGGCCAGCCTGCGCTTCTCGGGCGTGTTCCCGCTGGGCGACACCGATCGCATCCTCGCGATGCTGCCCAGCGTGCTGCCGGTTCAGGTGCGCCTGCGCACCCGCTACTGGACCACGGTGGAACCCGCGACCTGAGCCCGGCCGACCTTTCTTGAGAATTTTTCGGGTTTCGCCTGCCCGATTTCATTTCTCGCGGCACCTACCAAGTGAGGGCTTTTTTTCAGCAATCACTTCGAGAGACCACCATGCCGACCAACAGGCGCCAGCACACACACAAGAACAAGCATCCAGCTCGGGGAATTTCGGCATCGGCCCTTTGCGGCCTCGCACTGCTGGGCGCGCAGGCCGGCATGGTGGGGCCCGCCCGGGCCCAGGCACCCGCCAATGCACCCTTTCAAGGCCAGCAAACCCAGCAAGGCCAGCCGGTCCGCCAGAGCTACAACGTTCCCGCGGGCCCGCTCGCACCGGCGCTGCGCAGCTTTGCCAGCGCGGCCAACCTGCCGCTGACTTTCGTCGCCGAGCAGACCGCGGGCAAGCTCACTTCGGGCGTGCAGGGGCAGTTCACGCCGCAAGAGGCGCTGGCCACCCTGCTCGCCGGCTCCGGCCTGCTGGCCGTGCGGCTGGACAACGGCGGCTACGTGCTGCGCAGCCAGCCGATGCCCGCAACGCCCCCACCGCCAGCCTCACCATCTGACGCGGCCACCCTCCCCGCCGTGCGCGTGACGGCCACCGCCGAGCGCGACACCGCCACCGGCCCCGTGCCCGGCTATGTCGCGCGCGTCAGCGCCACGGCCACCAAGACCGACACGCCGGTGATCGAGGTGCCGCAGTCGATCTCCATCATCGGGCGCGAAGAGATGGACGCGCGCGGCGCGCAGGACGTGATGGACGTCGTGCGCTACACGCCCGGCGTGACGACCAGTACCTACGGCCCCGACAACCGGGGCTGGGAATACATCCTGCTGCGCGGCTTCGAAGCCGGCGTCAACGGCATCTACCGCGACGGGCTCGGCCAGCCGGCGTTCCTGCCCACCTACTACCTCACCGAGCCCTACGGCCTGGAGCGCGTGGAGGTGCTGCGTGGGCCGTCGTCCATGGTCTTCGGCAAGGGCGATGCGGGCGGCATCGTCAACCGCGTGAGCAAGCAGCCCGGCGATCGCGTCCGCGAAATCGAGCTGCAGTACGGCAACTTCCAGCGCAAGCAGCTGGCGTTCGACCTTGGCGACCAGGTCGGCAACAACACCGACCTGAGCTACCGCGTGGTCGGCCTGGGACTGGACAGCAACGACCAGGACCGCTACCCCGACGGCCGCAAGCTCAATCACACGCGCAGCTACATCGCGCCTTCGGTGCGCTGGCAGCCCAACGCGACGACCTCGTTGACGGTGTTCGGCGAGTACCTCAGGAACAGCACCGGCGAAGACCCCTACTACCTGACCCAGAACTACGTGCTCTACCCCATCAAGGTGGGCGACTACAGCTTCGGCCAGCTCAAGCAGACGTCCGGCGCCGTTGGCTACCGCTTCGAAACGGCCCTGAACGACAGCTGGACCCTGCGCCAGAACTTCCGCTACAGCCAGATCGAGATGAGCCGGCGCGTGGTGTGGGCCGACTCGCTCGGCGAAGACCAGCACACGCTCTCGCGCATCGCCAGGACCTGGAACAACCCCGTGAACCTGGCGGCGCTGGACACCAGCGTGCAGGGCAAGCTGCAGTACGGCGCCGTCCAGCACACGGTGCTGCTGGGCGTCGACTACAGCGACCAGAAGGGCAGGCAACAGCGCTTCATCGGCGCGGCCCCCGACCTCGACCTGTTCGCCCCCGTCTACGGCCAGGCCGTGGCGACGCCCACCGATCCGATGAACAACCTGGCCCAGTCGACGCGCCAGACCGGCTTCTACGCGCAGGACCAGATCAAGTTCGGCGAGAACTGGGTCGTCACCCTCGGCGGGCGGCAGGACCATGTGCGCCAGCTCACCGACGACTACCTGAACGTGGGCCATACCCGCCAATCGGACAGCGCGTTCAGTGGCCGCGCCGGCCTCACCTACCTGCTGGGCAACGGCTGGGCGCCGTACATCAGCCATGTCACCTCCTTCCTGCCCAACAGCGGCGTCGACGCCAACAGCGAACCCTTCAAGCCCAGCCGCGGCAAGCAGGTCGAGGTGGGCGTCAAGTTCCAGCCCGTGGGCACGCGCACGCTGTTCACCGCCGCGGCATTCGACCTGCGCAAGACCAACGTGGTCACCTACGACCCGGCGACCGGCGAGGGACGCCAGGTCGGCAGGCAGCGCTCACGAGGCATCGAACTGGAGGCCAAGGGCGAAGTCGCCCCGGGCCTGAACATTGCGGCCGCCTACACCTGGCTGGACATGAAGGTGCTCGACAGCGCCGATGCGAGCGAGGTCGGAAAGATCCCGCCGCTGGTGCCCAGGCAGTCCGCCTCGGTGTGGCTCGACTACACGCTGGGCAACGGCCTGGGCTTCGGGGGCGGGGTGCGCTACGTGGGCAAACGCCAGAACGACGAGCAGAACTCCACCTTCGAACGCGGCGTGACGCTGCTGGACGCGGTGGCGCACTACGAGCGCGGCCCGTGGCGCTTCGCGCTCAACGTCTCCAACCTGGCGGACAAGAAGTACAACTCGATCTGCTACCACGGCGAGTGCTACCAGGGCACCCGCCGCACGGCGACGCTCACGGCACGCTACCGCTGGCAGTGATGGCAACGGGCGCCGAGGCGCCGGGGCGCCGGGGCGCCGGTATGCTCGCCCCCGATGCAGATCCAACAAGCCCTCCCCGAAGAAGCTGCCACCGTCGCAGCCGTGTTGAACGAAGCCGCGCAGTGGATCGCCGCCGAAGGGCGTCCGCTGTGGTCGGCGGCCGACGTCGCGCTGGAGCGCATCCAGCGCGACACCGATGCCGGCGGCTACTTCATCGCACGCAGGAACGGTGATGTCGCCGGCGTCGTGCGTCTCGACCTCGAAGACCCGTACTTCTGGCCCGAGATCGAAAGTGGCAGCTCGCTGTATGTGCACAAGCTCGCGGTGCGCCGCGCGTGGTCGGGCCAGGGCGTGCCGGTGCAGCTGCTGGACTTTGCGCTGGCGCGCGCACGCGAGCTGGGCCGCCCCTTTCTGCGGCTGGACTGCGTGGCGGACCGGGCCCCGCTGCGCGCGCTGTACGAACGCTTCGGCTTCTCGCTGCACAGCGTGATCCACAAGGCCGAGCGGGCCTTCGCGCGCTACGAACTGGCGGTGAAGCCGCTCGGCAACTGACGATCACCACACCCGCCGCGCCATGCAATTCAAGTGGATGGAAGACTTCATCGTGCTGGCGCAAACGCGCAGCTTCACCCGCGCGGCCGAGCTGCGCCATGTGACGCATCCGGCCTTCGGCCGGCGCATTCGCGCGCTGGAATCGTGGGCGGGCACGCCGCTGGTCGAGCGCGGCAGTTCGCCGGTGGCGCTGACGCCCGCGGGCGAGAGCTTTCTTGAAAACGCCGGCCAGATGGTGCGCGGCGTGGAAAGCTCGCGCGAAGAAATGCAGAGCGTGGCCGGGCGGCAGGCGCGCACGGTGACGGTGGTGACCGGCCGCACGCTCGCGCGCACCGTGATGGCCGACTGGCTGGTGCGGCTGCAGCCGGTGCTGCGCGGCGGCGAGGTGCGCGTACTGACCGGTGCGCTGGCCGAAACGGTGCGCATGCTGGAGCACGACGAGGTCGACTTTTCGCTCATCTTTCATCACTCCGCCCTCACCTTCCGGCTCGACGGGCGGCAGTTTTCGCATGTGACGGTGGCCTCCGACAAGCTGGTGCCGGTGTCGCGCGCCGACGCGCGCGGGCAGCCGGCGCACAGCTTCGACGCGCCCGGCGACGTGCCCTTTCTGTCCTACGTGCGCACGCTGGCCATGGGCCGGCTGGTGGAAGACCTGCTGGCCAACAACCCGCAGGCGCCGCGGCTGAAGCGCCGCATCGAGTGCGACTCGGCCGATGCGCTGTACGAGTACGTGCTGCGCGGCCTGGGCGTGGCCTGGCTGCCGTGGTCGATGGTGCAGGCCGACTGCAAGGCCGGCCGGCTGGTGCCCACCGGCGGGCGGCGCATGGAAGTGCGCTTCGAGGTGCGGCTGTACCGCCCCAAGCGCCGGCTCGGGCCGCTGGCCGAAGACGTCTGGCGCGCCATGGCCACGCGCTGAGCGCAACCCAATCGGCACGGGTTGGTGCCAGCACGGCACCACGAGGCGGGGTGCGGGTTCGCAGAATTCGCGCACCCACTCCCAACCCGAGGCCCACGATGCGTCTTCCGCGTGCTTTTTCCCTTGCTTTTTCTTCCTGCCTCGCCCTCGCCGCATGCTGCGGGCTTGCCGCCGTGCCCTCGCTGGCCTCCGCCGCCGACGCCTATCCCGCCAAGCCCATCACACTGGTGGTCGGCTACCCGCCCGGCGGCTCGACCGACCTGACCGGCCGCGCGCTCGGCGTGGAGCTGTCGCATCGCCTGGGCGTGCCGGTGATCGTCGACAACATCGGCGGTGCCGGTGGCGCCATCGGCGCGCAGAAGGTGGCCAACGCCGCGCCCGACGGCTACACGCTGCTGCTGGGCGCCAACAACGAGATCGCCATCAGCAGGCTGGTGAACGCCAGCGTGCGCTACGAGCCGAAGGACTTCACCGCCATCGGCCTGGTCGCCTCGCAGCCGCTGGTGCTGGTGGCGACGCCGGCGGTGGGCGTGAAAACCGCCGGCGATCTGCTCGCGCTGCTGAAGAAGAACCCGGCCAGGTACAGCTACGGCAGCTCGGGCGTGGGCACGTCGCTGCACCTGGCGGGCGAAACGCTCAAGCAGCAGGGCGGCGTGTTCATGACGCACGTGCCCTACCGCGGCGTGGCGCCGCTCACCAACGACCTGATGGGCGGCAACATCGACTTCGGCATGTTCGTGCTGTCCAGCGCGCTGCCCTACATCCGCAGCGGCAAGCTGGTGGCGCTGGGCACCACCGAGGCGAAGCGCTCGGCCATCACGCCGGACCTGCCCGCCCTGGGCGAGACCCCGGCGCTCAAGCGCATGGACATCGGCGTGTGGTTCGCGCTGATGGGGCCGGCCAGGCTGCCCGAGCCGGTGGTGGCGCGGCTGAAGAAGGCGCTGGACGACACGCTGCAGTCGCCCGACTTCCGCAAGAAGATGGAGGCGACCAGCTCGGTCGTCCCACTGGCGCCGTTGGACATCGACCGCTTCCTTGTCACCGAAACCGACAAATACCGCAACATCGTGCAATTCGCCAACATCAAGGAATGAGCTTGTCCGCGTCCACTTTCGAACTCCCCGCACCCGACATTTCCGCCTGGCGCGCCGGCAACACCGGCACCGAAGGCGTCTGGCATTTCGACTCGGGCCAGACCGGGCACCGCGTGATGATCAGCGCGCTGGTGCACGGCAACGAGGTGTGCGGCGCCTGGGCGCTCAAGGGCCTGCTCGAAGCCGGCGTGCGCCCGCAGCGCGGCAGCCTGACGCTGGCCTTCTGCAACCTGGAGGCCTTCGAGCGCTTCGACCCCACCGACGCCGACGCCTCGCGCTTCACCGACGAAGACCTCAACCGCCAGTGGTCCGCCGACCGGCTCGAGGCCGGCGGCACGCGCGAACGCCGCCGCGCCGCCGCGCTGCAGCCGCACATGGCGCAGGCCGACTGGCTGCTCGACCTGCACTCGATGCACGAGCCCTCCGCCCCGCTCACGCTCACCGGCGTGCTGCCGCGCAACCTGGTGCTGGCGCGGCAGCTGCGCAGCCCGGAGCACATCGTGATCGACGCGGGCCACAAGGACGGCGTGCGCATGCGCGACTTCGGGCGCTTCGGCGCAGCCGACGCGGACCCGGCCAGCGACGCGCTGGCGCTGCTGGTCGAATGCGGCTTCCACGGCGACCCGGCCAGCCGCACCGTGGCGCAGGACCAGTGCGCGCGCTTCCTGCGCGCGGCCGGCACGCTCGACGACGCGGCCATCGCCCAGGCGCTGCCCGGCTGGCTGCAGCCCGACGCGCCCCGCCAGTGGGCGCTCGACGTGACCGGCCCCGTGGTCGCGCGCAGCGAAGACTTTCGCTTCGCCAAGCCCTTCACCGGGCTCGAGGTGATTGCAAAGGCCGGCACCGTCATCGGCTGGAACGACGGCGAGCCCGTGGCCACGCCGTACGACGACTGCGTGCTGGTGATGCCATCGACCCGCCAAGCCAAGCCGGGCGTGACGGTGGTGCGCTACGCCCGGCGCCGGGCGCTCTGAACGGGCCCGGGGGGCGCGGCCGCGGCAGAAAATGCAGCCGCCCCTCGCTCGGGCGCTGCACCTGGGTGCATCGGGCTTCACCAGCTTCACCGGGCTGTGGCAAGCTCGCCAACCGTATGAACATCCGCCCTTCGTTCTCCCCCTCCCTCCCCCCGCCCGTGCCCGCCCGCCGCCACCTGTTGCGCGTGCTGCTGGGCGCCGCCGCGCTCCAGGCCCCGTTCGCGGCGCTGGCCGGCTTCAACTTCTTCACCAGCGAATACACCGCCACCCGCGACGAGCTGCAGGCGCAGATCGCCAAGCGCTTTCCGGTGGCCGAGCGCTACGCCGAGCTCTTCATGGTCGGGCTGCGCGACCCGCAGCTGGGCCTGGACGCCGCTACCAACCGCGCCACCATCACCGCCGCCCTGACCATCGCGAGCCCCCTGCTGGCGGCCTCGCCGGTGCAGGGCGTGGTGGCGGTGAGCAGCGCGCTGAAGTACGACGCCGCCACCCGCGCGCTGCGGCTGGACCAGCCCAAGGCCGAGCGGCTGGAGCTGCAGGGCGTGGAAGGCCGCGACGCCGAACGCCTGCAGCGCGTGGGCGCGGTGGTGGCGCAGGAGCTGCTGCAGGGCCAGGTGCTGCGCAGCTTCACGGCCGACGAACTCACGGTCGGGCGCAAGACCTACGAGATCGGCGACATCACGGTGCTAGACAACGGAATCAAGGTCCAGCTCAAATGAAATTCACACGCCTTTCCACTGTCGTGCTCGCCAGCGCCCTCGCCGGGATTGCCGGGCTTGCCGGCATCACCGGCTGCGCGGCCGTCGTGCCCGCCGCCAAGCAGCACTTCGACCTCGAAGCCCACCGCGGCGGTCGCGGCCTGGCGCCCGAGAACACGCTGGCGGCGTTCAACAACGCCATCGACCTGGGCGTGACCACGCTGGAACTCGACATCGGGCTCACGGCCGACGGCGTGGTGGTGATCTCGCACGACACCTCGCTCAACCCCGACCACACGCGCGACGCCGGCGGCAACTGGCTGGCGCCGAAGAGCGGCGCGGCCATTCGCACGCTCACGCTGGCGCAGCTGCAGACCTACGACGTGGGCCGCCTGAACCCGGGCAGCAACTACGGCAAGCAGTTCGCGCTGCAGCAGCCGCGCGACGGCGAGCGCATTCCCACGCTGGCCGCGCTGTTCGCGCAGGTGCAGGCGCGCGGCGCGAACGCGGCCACGGTGCGCTTCAACATCGAGACCAAGATCGACCCGACCAGGCCGGCCGAAACCGCCGCGCCCGAGCCGATGGTGCGTGCGCTGCTGGCCGAGATCGACAAGGCCGGCATGGCCGCACGCGTGACCATCCAGAGCTTCGACTGGCGCACGCTGGCGCTGGTCGGCCAGCTGGCCCCGCAGCTGCCGCGCGCCTACCTCACCACGCCGCGCACGCTGAAGGACAGCCGCTGGACGGCGGGCCTCGACGCGGCCGGCTACGCGTCGACGCCGCAGCTGGTGAAGGCGGCCGCGGCCAATGGGCCTGGCCCCGTCGTCTGGTCGCCGGCCTACGCCGACCTGACCCCCGCCGTCATCAAGGAAGCGCAGAAGCTCGGCATGAAGGTGCTGCCCTGGACCGTGAACGAGCGCGCCGACATGCTGCGCCTGATGGACGCGGGCGCCGACGGGATCATCACGGACTACCCCGACGTGCTGCGCGACCTGATGCGCGAGCGCGAGCTGTCGCTGCCGCCGCCCGGCAGGAGCACGCCATGAGCGCGGCGCTGCAACTCGACGCCATCGCCACGCGCGTGACGGCCTTGCGGGACGGCGGAAGCGGACCCATCACCGCGCTGTCGAACGAGGCCCGCGCCAGCACCGAGCTGCTGGGCGCCCTGCCGCCGCGTTACGCGGAGGTGCTGCTGAACCTGCTCGACCGGCTGGAGTCGAGCGCGCTGTTCAGCGAGGAGAGCTGCTCGTTCAGCCAGAAGGACCTGCTCGACAACCTGCAGGTGTGGGTGGACAAGGCCCGCGGGCAGCTGGTGGCTTAGCACCCGCGTTTATCATCCGGCCCCATGCGCACCCTGCTGCTCGCCCTCATGATCGCCCTGCTGCCCATTCGCGGCTGGCTAGGCGACGCGATGGCGCTGGAGATGGCGCGGCATTCGCTGCCGGTGGCTTCCGTCTCGACGGTTTCTGCGGCCTCGGGTGCCACGATGGCCACGCAAGCCCATTGCCATGAGGCGATGGAAGCCATGGACGCCACGGACGCGGACGCCGGCATGCAGATGGCCATGGACATGTCCGACAGCCCTGCCGGCCACGCCAGCCACGACACCACCGGCGGCGCCGACCACCAGGGCTGCGGCACCTGCACCGCCTGCCAGGTCTGCCACACGGTGGCACTCGGCGGCATGCCCCTGATCGACACCGTGCACGGCGCCCCCCAGGCGGCGCCCGCCGCACACGCCAGCCGCTTCGCCAGCGCAGAGCCCGCCCAGGGCCTGAAGCCACCCATTTCCTGATCTCCCTGCCCGTAGTCCGTCCGCGGTGAGCCCTTCGAGGCTCGCGGCGTTGGTCGTATTGCTCATGGAGATCGAGCGTGAACCCCTTTGTTGGCTGGCCGTTGGCCGGCATCCGTCGCCCCGCACCGGGTAGCGACCCGCGCACGCCAGGCGCACGCACCCGCGGCATTTCATTCATCAGGCCAGCCGCCGCGCTGGCCGCCGCGGCGGTGCTGGCCGGCTGCGCCAGCCTGTCGCCGGACGGCGGCAGCGCCGACGTTCAGGCGCTGGTCGGCGCCAACCCGCTCATGGCGGGCGCCACGGCCCAGCGCACGCCCGACGAAGCCTCGCGCCAGCGCGTGGACGCGCTGCTCGCCAAGCCGCTCGACGCCGAGGCCGCCGTGCGCATCGCGCTGCTCGAAAGCCCGCGCGTGCAGGACGCCTTCGCGACGCTACAACTGAGCGACGCCGACCGCGTGCAGGCCGCGAGCCTGCCGAACCCGGTGTTCGCCTTCAGCCGCCTGACCGAGGGCAGCGAGCGCGAGATCGACCGGCTCGTCAGCTTCAACGTGGTGGGCCTGCTCACGCTGCCATGGCAGGCGCGCTGGGCCGGGCA
This sequence comes from Variovorax sp. J22G73, assembly GCF_030317035.1. Classification (GTDB taxonomy): domain Bacteria; phylum Pseudomonadota; class Gammaproteobacteria; order Burkholderiales; family Burkholderiaceae_C; genus Variovorax. Next base: position 126,962 of record NZ_JASZYK010000015.1, on the reverse strand, counting down.
GCGGCACGAGTCGGCTAAGCTGCAGGCCGCGCAGAGCGTGCTGGCACTGGCCGCCGACACGCGCCGCGCCTGGGTGCGCGCGGTGGCGGCGCAGCAGAGCGTGGTGTACCTGCGCGACGCGAAGGACGCCGCCGAAGCCGGGGCCGAGCTCGCGCACCGCATGGCGCAGGCAGGCAACTGGAGCGCGCTGCAGCGCACGCGCGAGCAGCTGCTGCTGGCCGATGCGGCGGCGCAGCTGGCGCGCGCCGAGCAGGCCGCGCTCGCCTCGCGCGAACAGCTCAACCGCCTGCTGGGCCTGAGCGGCGAGCGCACCGCCTACACCCTGCCCGACCGCCTGCCGCCGCTGCCCAAGGCCGCGCCCGAACTCGGCGACGTGCAGGCGCTGGCGCTGCGCGACCGGCTCGACGTGCGCTCGGCGCAAGCGCGAAACACCGCCGTGGCCGGCTCGCTCGGCCTCACGCGCGCCACCAGCGTCGTCGACGCGATGGAGCTGGGCGTGGCGCGCAACAGCAAGTTCGACGACGGCCCCGAGCGCTCGCGCCGCACGCAGCGCGGCTTCGAGCTCGCGCTGCCCATTCCGCTCTTCGACTGGGGCCAGGCCCGCAACGGCCGCGCCGAGGCGCTGTACCTGCAATCGGCCGCGCGGGTTCGCGACGTGGGCGTGCTGGCCGCGAGCGAGGCGCGCGAAGCCTGGCAGGGCTGGAACACCGCCTACGCCATTGCCCGGCGCTACCGCGACGAAGTGCTGCCGCTGCGCAAGAAAGTCAACGAGGAGATGGTGCTGCGCTACAACGGCATGCTCGCGAGCGTGTGGGAGCTGCTGGGCGAAACGCGCGCCAGCATGCTGGTCGTGAATGCGGGCATCGAGGCGCAGCGCGATTTCTGGCTGGCCGACGTCGACCTGCAACTGGTGCTCACGGGCAGTTCGCCCGGCGGCATGACGGCGCTGCAGGCCGCTGCGGCAGGAGGGGCCACCGAATGAGCCGCTCACACCCGAACCCGCATCAGCACCAGCAATGCCACCTCATCCAACGCAGCCCAGCCCCCATCCCCACCTTCCCCCGGAAGCGGAAGGAGCCAACACCATGAACCGCCGCAACTTCTTCGCAGGCGCCGCCACCGCGGTCGCCGCCACCACCGTCAGCCGCGTGGCCATGGCCGCGCTGCCCGAGCCGGTCTCGCAAAGCTCCACCGCCACCGCGGCGCCCCTGGTGCCGCCGAACGGCCGGCCCTACAACCCCGTCGTCACCCTCAACGGCTGGACGCTCCCCTGGCGCATGAACGCAGGCGTGAAGGAGTTTCACCTCGTCGCCGAGCCCGTCGTGCGCGAGATGGCGCCCGGCTTCAAGGTCAACATGTGGGGCTACAACGGCCAGTCGCCGGGCCCGACCATCGAGGTGGTCGAGGGCGACCGCGTGCGCATCTTCGTGACCAACCGGCTGCCCGAGCACACCACCGTGCACTGGCACGGCCAGCGCCTGCCCAACGGCATGGACGGCGTGGGCGGCATCACGCAGCCGCACATTCCGCCGGGCAAGACCTTCGTCTACGAGTTCACCGCACGCCGCCCCGGCACCTTCATGTACCACCCGCACGCCGACGAGATGGTGCAGATGGCCATGGGAATGATGGGCTTCTGGGTCACGCACCCGAAAGAGAAGCATCCGCTCATCGACCCCGTGCAGCGCGACTTCTGCTTTCTGCTCGGCAGCTTCGACGTGGAGCCCGGCAGCGCCACGCCCAAGGTCAACACCATGACCGACTTCAACATCTGGAGCTTCAACAGCCGCGTGTTCCCGGCCATCGACACGCTCAACGTGCGCAAGGGCGACCGCGTGCGCATCCGCGTGGGCAACCTCACGATGACCAACCACCCGATTCACATCCACGGCCACGAGTTCGAGGTGACCGGCACCGACGGCGGCCCCGTGTCGCGCACCGCGCGCTGGCCCGAGGTGTCGGTGGACGTGGCCGTGGGCCAGATGCGGCAGATGGAATTCATCGCCGACGAGGAAGGCGACTGGTCGCTGCACTGCCACAAGGCGCACCACACCATGGGGCCCATGGGCCATGAGGTGCCGACCATGATCGGCGTCGACCACAAGGGCGTGGCCGAGAAGATCAGGAAGCTGGTGCCCGACTACATGGTCATGGGCGAGAAGGGCATGGCCGACATGGGCGGCATGGAGATGCCCATTCCCGACAACACCCTGCCCATGATGACCGGCACCGGCCCCTTCGGCGCGGCCGAGATGGGCGGCATGTTCACGCTGCTGAAGGTGCGGCGCGACCAGAAGCCCGGCGACTACCGTGACCCCGGCTGGTTCAAGCACCCGCCGGGCACCGTGGCGCGCGAAGTGCCGAACGCCGACGTGCCGACGGCCACGCGCAGCGCGCCCGAAACCCAAGACAGCAGCTCGGGCGGCAAGCCCGACGCCACCGTGCGCAAGCCCTCGGGCCATGGCGCCCACGACCACTGATTTTTCTGAAAGGAACCCACCCATGCAAAGACGAACCCTGCTGGCGCTGGCCGCGAGCCTGCCCTTCACGCCCCTCGCCCTGGCCGCCGCGCCGATGGTCGAGATCTGGAAAGACCCAAACTGCGGCTGCTGCCAGGACTGGGTGAAGCACCTCAACAAGAACGGCTTCGCCACCCGCGTGCACGACGAAGGCAACGCCGCCGCGCGCGCCCGGCTGGGCATGCCCGTCAAGCTGGGCTCCTGCCACACCGGACAGGTGGGCGGCTACGCCATCGAAGGCCACGTGCCGGCAAGCGAGGTGCAGCGCCTGCTGAAGGAAAAGCCCCAGGCCGTCGGCCTCGCCGTGCCCGGCATGCCGGTCGGCTCGCCCGGCATGGACGGCCCCGCCTACGGCGACCAGCGCGATCCCTACGACGTGCTGCTCGTGCTGGCCGACGGCAGCACGCGCGTGTACCAAAGCTACCGCTGAACCGACCCACCGGATCTTTCACTCACCGACCAAGGAAACCAACTCATGAAGAAGCTCGCCATCGCACTTTCCACCGCCCTGCTCGCAGCCGCCGCGTTCGCGCAGGCCGCACTGCCTTCCGTCGAAGGCGAAGTCCGCAAGGTCGACACCGACGCGAAGAAGATCACGCTGAAGCACGGCGACATTCCCAACCTCGACATGAGCGGCATGACGATGGTGTTTCGCGTGACCGACCCGGCACTGCTGGGCAAGGTGAAGGCCGGCGACAAGGTGCAGTTCACGGCGGACAAGGTCGACGGGGCGTTGACTGTGATGTCCATGGTGCCTGCGAACTGACCACTGCGGCGCCTTCGGCGTCGGTGCATAGAATGAAGCGTTGATCCACTCTTTGGGAGATCGAATTGGGAAGCTCCGATCTGCAGCAGGCTCTTTCTTCGCTGAGCGTGGCGGAACGCATCGAGCTGGCCGAAGAACTCTGGGACAGCGTTGCACGGGATGTCGAGGCACGAAAGCTAAGCCCCCGCGAACAGGAAGAAGTGGCGCTTCGTCGCGCTGAACACCGCGCCGACCCGCAAGCGGTCGTGTCCTGGGCCGACGTCAAGACATCATTGAAGCTCTGACCTTGCCGAACGTCTTTTTTCGGAGGAGCGCAGCGCGCGAACTGGAAGAGGCCCAGAGTTGGTACGAGTCGCAGCGCCCCGGCTTGGGCGCGGAATTCGCCCGCAGCCTGGAGGCCGTGGTGCACCGGATTGCACGTCAGCCTGAAGGCGCACCTCTGGTCTGGGAAGACGTTCGCAGAACACATCTGAAGCGCTTTCCGTATTCCATTTTTTACATCGTCGAGACGGATCGCCTGGTGGTGCTGAGTTGCCAGCACCAGCGGCGCGACCCGGCAGGCTGGCCGCCATCGCCCGACGCTTTTTCCTAGAAGCGCATCGCCTTACACGCTGAAGCGCTGCGGGTCGAACGGCGCCAGCGCAATCTCGGGCCCCGCACCCGCTCCCGCTCCCGCCAGCAACTGCGCCACCACACGCCCCGTGCGCGCCGAGCCGCACAGCCCCACGTGGCCGTGCCCGAACGCCAGCACCACGTCGGCGCTGGCGCGTGCCGGCCCGATGCACGGCAGCCCGTCGGGCAGGCTGGGCCGGTGGCCGAGCCACTGCTTGACGGACGGCGTGCCGGTCGCGCTCGCCAAGCCCGGAAACATCGACTGCAGGTGCTTGTGCAGGATCTCGGCGCGGCGCCAGTCGGGCGCGGCTTCCAGGCCGCCGATCTCGACCTGGCCTGCGGCGCGCAGGCCGCCGTCCATCCAGTGCGCGATGAGCTTGCCGTCGGCCACCATCACCGGGGTGCGCGGTCCCGCCTTCGCGTCTTCGACGACCACGTGGTAGCCGCGCTCCGACTCCAGCGGGACGGGCGAGCCAGCGGCCGCGGCGAGCGGGCCTGAGCGCGCACCGGCGCAGATGGCGGCCGCGTCGCAGGCGATTTCGCCCGACTCGGTGCGCACGGCGCGCAGCCGCACGCCTTCGATGCGAAAACCCGTGGCCCGCGCGGCCACGCGCTCGGCGCCGCCGTCGCGCGCATGCTGCGCCAGCGCGGCCACGTAGGCGCCCGGGTTGCGGCAGTGGCCGGCCTCCGGCACGTAGATGCCCAGCGTGTAGCGCGCGTCCAGGTCGGGCTCGCGGCGGCGCAGTTCGCTGGCCGACCATTCCTCCCACCGGACGCCCGTGCGCCCGCGCACGCGCCAGCCGAGCGCGTCGCCCTCGAACTCCTCGCGCGAGCGGTAGGCGTGCAGCAGCCCACGCTGCTCGATGAGCTGCGGCACGCCGGCTTCGGCGGCCAGCCGCGCATGCAGCGCGGGCGCATCGGCCAGCAGGGTGCGCAGCGCGTCGGCCGTGCGCTGCACGCGCGCCTCGGTCCAGCCCGAGGCCAGGTAGCGCAGCAGCCAGGGCGCTGCGCGCGGCAGGTAGCGCCAGCGCAACGCCAGCGGACCGAGCGGGTCGGCCAGCCAGCCGGGCACCTTGCGCCAGGCGCCGGGCAACGCGGGCGGCACCACGGAGTGCGACGACAACCAGCCGGCATTGCCGTAGCTCGTGGCCTGCGGGCCGCCCGGCTCGCCGGGCTCCAGCACCGTCACGCGCAGGCCGGCGCGCAGGGCCTCGAGGGCGGTGGCGCTGCCCACGGCGCCCGCGCCGATCACGACCACGTGGCGGCGCGCACCGTCATTGCCGCCAGCGCCGCCAATGCCGCCCACGGAGAAACTTCTTGCAACTGTCATGCGCTGGATCGTAGAGGGTGCGGTCCCATAATCGGCCGCCATGTCCGCCCTCTCCCACACTCCTGCTCCCTCTCTTTCGTCCGCCGGTGCCATCACCGACGTCGCCGGCATCGAAGTCGGCCATTTCTCGGACACGCGCCGCCCCACCGGCTGCACCGTCATCATGGCCCGCGACGGCGCCGTGGGCGGCGTGGACGTGCGCGGCGCGGCGCCCGGCACGCGCGAGACCGACCTGCTCGCGCCCGGCAATTTGGTGCAGCAGGTGCACGCCGTGATGCTCGCGGGCGGCAGCGCCTGGGGCCTGGCGGCGGCCGAAGGCGCGATGCGCTGGATGGAAGAACGCGACATCGGCATGGACGTGCGCTTCGGCACCCTGCCCATCGTGCCGGCCGCCGTGCTGTTCGACCTGCCGATGGGCGACGCGCGCATCCGCCCCGACGCCGCCGCCGGCTACGCCGCCTGCGAGGCCGCGAGCACCGCGGCGCCCGCCGAAGGCAACGTGGGCGCGGGCGCCGGCGCGCTGGTGGGCAAGCTCTTCGGCGTGCACCGCGCGATGAAGGGCGGCGTCGGCACCGCGTCGGTCACGGTCGGCGGCGTGACCGTGGGCGCCCTGATTGCCGTCAACTCGCTGGGCGACGTGATCGACCACAACACCGGCCAGCCCGTGGCCGGCGCGCGCACCGAAGACGGCACCGCCTTGCTCGACACCCGCCGCGCCCTGCTGCGCGGCGACCTGCCCAAGCCGCTGCTGGCGGGCACCAACACCACCATCGGCGTGATCGCCACCGACGCGGTGCTGACCAAGGTGCAGGCCAACCGGCTGGCCACCGTGGCGCACGACGGCCTGGCGCGCGCCATCAACCCGGTGCACACCATGAGCGACGGCGACACGCTGTTCGCGCTGGCCACCGGCCGCGTGCCGCTCGAAGGCAACGCTCCCGGCATGACCGTGCTGAGCACCATGGCGGCCGAGGCCGTGGCCATCGCCACGCTGCGCGCGGTGCACGCGGCGCGCACCGTCACGGTGGGCGAACTGCACATTCCCTGCGTGGCGGACCTCGGCGCGCCGCGCGGCTGAGCACACGAACCGACAACGGCACACACCATGGCCATGCCCAAGACACTCAAGCTGATCCTGCTGTCGATCCGGGACCTGATTGCCTCGGCGGGGCCCATCGTGTTCCTCGTCATCGGCCTGCTGGTCGCGGCCTACTGGTACCTGCAGCCGCAGCCGCCCAAGCACGTGACGCTGGCCACCGGCCCCACGGGCAGCGCCTACGCGCAGTTCGGCAAGCGCTACGCGGAGGCGCTCAAGCACACCGGCATCGAGGTCGAGCTCAAGCCCACCTCGGGCTCGACCGAGAACCTGGAGCTGCTGCGCAACGGCGGCGCCGACGTGGGCTTCGTGCGCGGCGGCAGCGCCGACCCCAAGGCCGACGAAGAGGCCGGGCTCAACTCGCTGGGCAGCCTGTTCTTCGAGCCGGTGTGGCTGTTCTACCGCGCCGACACCGCGCAGAAAATCGACCGCAAGACCGCCACGCTGAGCTCGCTCACGCAGTTGCGCGGCCTGCGCGTGAACGTCGACCTGCAGGGCAGCGGGCTGCCGGAGATCATGGAACGGCTGTTCAAGGCCAACAAGCTCGGGCCCGACGACCTGCTGCTGTCGAACCTGGAGCAAGGCGCGGCCGCCGCGGCGCTGGAGGCGGGCCTGCTGGACGCCATCGTGCTGTCGTCGGCGCCGCAGTCGCCGCAGGTGCAGCGGCTGCTGCGCTCGGACGACATCAAGCTCATGGACTTCGGCCAGGCCGATGCGTACTCGCGGCGCTTTCCGTTCCTGTCGGCCGTGACGCTGCCGCGCGGCGTGGTCGACCTGTCGAAAGACCTGCCGCCGCACGACGTGGCGCTGCTCGCGGCCACCACCTCGCTGCTGTCGCGCGACGAGACCCACCCGGCCCTGCGCCAGCTGTTCGCGCAGGCCGCGCAAACGGTGCACAGCGGCGCGGGCTGGTTCAACCGCGCGCGCGACTTTCCGAACACGCGCACCAGCGAACTGCCGGTGAGCCCCGAGGGCGACCGCGCCATCAACGGCACGCCGCCGGTGTGGCAGCGCTACCTGCCCTTCTGGGCCAGCAACCTCATCGAGCGCATGTGGCTGGTGCTGGGCGGCCTGCTGGTGCTGATGCTGCCGCTGAGCCGCGTGGTGCCGCCGCTGTACCAGTTCCGCGTTCGCCGTCGCGTGTTCCGCTGGTATGCGCGGCTGCGCGACATCGAGGCGAAGGTCGACGCCAAGGCCGACGTGAAGGAAGGCGGCCAGAAGGCGCTGCTGGACGACCTCGACCAGCTCGACCGCACGGTGAACAAGGTGGCGGTGCCGCTGTCGTACGCGGACGAGCTCTACGCGCTGCGCAACAACATCTACGCGGTGCGCAAGCGGGTGCTGGCGCGCGGCACGCCGGAGGCCGACGCGGCCACCGCGCAAAAATAGTTCGGCCGGGCGCTTGACTTGGAGCGCGCTCTAATTTCGAGAATCGACGCCATGGAAACCAGCCTGACCAGTCTGACCATTGCGGAAGTCGCCGAGCGCACGGGCCTCACGGCCTACACGCTGCGGTACTACGAGCGCATCGGCCTGATCGCCGCCGTGCCGCGCGCACCGGGCGGCCAGCGCCGCTATGCGCGCGCCGACATGGACTGGCTGGCTTTCCTGTTGCGCCTGCGCGAGACCGGCATGCCCATCCAGGGCATGCAGGCCTTCGCCAGGCTTCGAAGCCAGGGGGACGCCAGCGTCGGCGAACGGCGCGAGATGCTCGAGCAGCACCTCGCCGCAGTCCAGGCCAAGGTGGCGGCGCTGCAGCAATCCATGCAGGCGCTGTCGCTGAAGATCGACCACTACCGTGCGGTCGAGAACGGGTCGAAGAAGCTGAACCAGCCGAAGCAGCCGGGCCGGCGTCTTCCTTTGTCGGGCAAAGCCCCGGAAGGAAAAGCGAGCGATGACGAACACACAAGCACCCGATGGCCATGACGACACGCGCTACGTACGCGGCCTGGCCAAGCTGCAGGAAATCGACGGCGAAGGCGGCGTCAAGGTGGTCGAGAGCCTGGCCGACATCGCACCGGACTTCGCCCGGCTGCTGATCGAGTTTCCGTTCGGCGACGTCTACTCGCGCCCCGGCCTGGACCTGCGCGCACGCGAGATCGCTGTGGTGGCCGCGCTCACGGCCATGGGCAATGCGGCGCCGCAACTGAAGGTGCACATCCAGGGCGCGCTGAACGTGGGCGTGACGCGCACCGAAGTCGTCGAGGTCATCATGCAGATGGCCGTGTACGCGGGCTTTCCGGCGGCGCTGAACGGCCTTGCCGCGGCACGCGAGGTGTTCGCGGCCGACGATGAAAAAAGCGCGCGGCCCCTTGCGGAACCGCGCGCTTCGCTGGAAGCAGCCTGAACGAGCCTGGAACAGGCTAAGGCTTACTTCAGGGCCTTGTAGCGCATGCGCTTGGGCTTGGCGCCTTCTTCGCCCAGGCGCTTCTTCTTGTCGGCTTCGTACTCCTGGTAGTTGCCGTCGAAGAAGGTCCACTGGCTGTCGCCTTCGGCGGCCAGGATGTGCGTGGCGATGCGGTCGAGGAACCAGCGGTCATGGCTGATCACCATGACCGTGCCGGCGAACTCGAGCAGCGCGTCTTCGAGCGCGCGCAGGGTTTCCACGTCCAGGTCGTTCGACGGTTCATCGAGCATCAGCACGTTGCCGCCGGCGATCAGCGTCTTGGCCAGGTGCAGGCGGCCGCGTTCGCCGCCCGACAGCGTGCCGACCTTCTTCTGCTGGTCCGCGCCGTTGAAGTTGAAGCGACCCGCGTACGCACGGCTGGCCATCTGGAACTTGCCGACGTTGATGATGTCCAGGCCGTTCGAGATGTCTTCCCACACGGTTTTCTGATTGGCGAGTTCGTCGCGGTGCTGGTCGACGAAAGCCGCCTTGACGGTCGAGCCGATGACCACACTGCCGGCGTCCGGCTGTTCCTTGCCCGCGAGCAGCTTGAACAGCGTCGACTTGCCGGCGCCGTTCGGGCCGATGATGCCGACGATGGCGCCCGGCGGCACGGTGAAGCTCAGGTTGTCGATCAGCATGCGGTCCCCGAAGGACTTGCTCACGCCGTGGAACTCGAACACCTGCTGGCCCAGCCGCTCGGCCACAGGAATGAAGATTTCCTGCGTTTCGTTGCGCTTCTGGTATTCCATGTCGCTCAGCTCTTCGAAGCGGGCGAGGCGGGACTTGCTCTTGGCCTGGCGTGCCTTCGGGTTCTGGCGCGACCATTCCAGTTCCTTCTTCAGTGCCTTGGCGTGGGCTTCTTCGCTCTTCTGCTCCTGCGCCAGGCGTTCGCCCTTCTGCTCGAGCCAGGTGCTGTAGTTGCCCTTCCAGGGAATGCCGCGACCGCGGTCCATTTCCAGGATCCACTCGGCGGCGTTGTCCAGGAAGTAGCGATCGTGGGTGATGGCCACCACGGTGCCCGTGAAGCGCTGCAGGAACACTTCGAGCCACTCCACCGATTCGGCGTCCAAGTGGTTGGTCGGCTCGTCGAGCAGCAGCATGTCGGGCTTGGACAGCAGCAGGCGGCACAGCGCCACGCGCCGCTTTTCACCGCCCGACAGCAAGCCTATCTTCGCGTCCCACGGTGGGAGGCGCAGCGCGTCGGCGGCAATTTCGAGCTGATGCTCGGAATCGGTGCCGGCGGTGGCGATGATGGCTTCGAGCTGGGCCTGCTCGGCGGCCAGCGCGTCGAAATCGGCGTCTTCGGCACCGTAGGCGATGTACACCTCTTCGAGGCGCGCCTTGGCCGCGAACACCGCGCCCATGGACTCCTCGACCGATTCACGCACCGTGTGCTCGGGGTTGAGCTTGGGTTCCTGCTCCAGATAGCCGATCGTCATGCCCGGCATGGGCAGCGCCTCGCCCTCGAACTCCTTGTCCACACCCGCCATGATCTTGAGCAGCGTGGACTTGCCCGAGCCATTGAGGCCGAGCACGCCGATCTTGGCGCCGGGGAAGAAAGAGAGCGAAATGTCCTTCAAGAGCTGCCGCTTGGGCGGCACGGTCTTGCTGACACGGTTCATCGAATAGACGTATTGAGCCATCTGTGGATAGTTACCTTGGGTAGCGGAAATTGGGGGAAAAGCGCGGGCGCCAGAACAACGCATCCGGGCGCGGCAAACCACCGATTATCGACTCATGCGACAATGTCAACGTTGCCGGGTCCAGTTGCCCGCAACACCGGCTCTCTGCCGGGGACGAAGAAAACCCTTTATGACAGTGGGTTTTTCGGCTCCCACCCCTGACCTTCATCTGCCTTGACTGGCCTTGCGTCGCCAAAGACGCCTGGCGGGCCGATGCCACTGCGCCGTGTATGGCGCTTATTGTTTCCAATGAATTTTGATGAACTGAAGCTGGCTCCCGCCATCTTGAAGGCTGTGCACGAGCACGGCTACGACACCCCCACCCCCATCCAGGCGCAGGCCATCCCCGCAGTGCTCGAAGGTCATGACCTGCTGGGCGGCGCACAAACCGGCACCGGCAAGACGGCCGCCTTCACGCTGCCGATGCTGCACAAGCTCACCATGAGCCGCAGCGCCACCAACAAGTTCGGCGGCATCGGCATCCGTGCCCTGGTGCTCACCCCCACGCGCGAACTCGCCGCGCAGGTCGAAGAGTCGGTTCGCACCTACGGCAAGTACCTGCAGCTCGACTCGACCGTGATCTTCGGCGGCGTCGGCATGAATCCGCAGATCAGCAAGCTCAAGAAGGGCGTCGACATCCTCGTGGCCACGCCAGGCCGCCTGCTCGACCTGCAACAGCAGGGCATGCTCGACCTGAGCCAGGTGCAGATGCTGATCCTGGACGAAGCCGACCGCATGCTGGACATGGGCTTCATCCACGACGTGAAGAAGATCCTGGCGCTGGTGCCCAAGGAAAAGCAGAGCCTGCTGTTCTCGGCCACCTTCAGCGACGACATCCGCGACCTCGCCGCCACGCTGCTGAAGAACCCGCAAAGCATCCAGGTCACGCCGCGCAACACCACCGTGCAGCGCATCACCCAGGTGATCCACCCCGTGGGCCGCGGCAAGAAGAAGGCGCTGCTCGCGCACATCATCAACGAGAACAAGTGGAGCCAGGTGCTCGTGTTCACGCGCACCAAGTTCGGTGCGAACAGCGTGGCCGAGTTCCTGACCAAGAACGGCATCGAGGCGATGGCGCTGCACGGCAACAAGAGCCAGAGCGCGCGCACGCAGGCGCTGGCCGGCTTCAAGAGCGGTGACATCCGCGCCCTGGTGGCCACCGACATCGCCGCGCGCGGCATCGACATCGACGAGCTGCCGCACGTCGTGAACTACGAGATTCCGAACGTCAGCGAAGACTACGTGCACCGCATCGGCCGCACCGGCCGCGCCGGTTCGAGCGGCGAGGCCGTGAGCTTCGTGTGCCTGGACGAAGAAGGCTTCATGCAGGAAATCGAACGCTTCACCAAGCAGACGATTCCCGTGCAGATCGTCGAGGGCTACGGCCCTGAAGACGGCGAGCGCGCTGAGCCGATCGCCATGGGTCGCCAGACGATCTGGGGCGGCGCCGGCCGTCCGCCGAGCCGCGACGTGATGCAGGCGGCCGCGAAGGCCGCGCGCACCGAGATGCTGTCGCGCATCCGCGAGAACAAGGCCGGCCAGGGCGGCGGCAACGGTGGTGGTGGCGGCAACGGCGGCGGTCAACGCCGCGGTGGCGGCCAGGGCGGCGGCCAAGGCCGCAGCGCCAACGGCGGTGGCCAGGGCGGAGGTCAAGGCCAGGGCCAGGGCCAGGGCCCGCGTGGTCCGGGCGCACGCGCGCCGCAAGGCCGCGGCCCGCAAGGCCCGGCACGCGCACCGCACCATGCACCGGCGCACCAGGCGCAAAACCACCAGCCGCACGACGAGCGCCAACCGCGCCATCACGGCAACAGCCACAGCCCGACGCAGGCCAACCAGGTCGCGCACCTGCGCGCCGAAGCGGTCGCGGGCGGCGCGGCAGGCCAGCCGGATCCGTTGCGCACGAGCGTGGACCACATGGGTGCCGGCCGCGGTCGCGGTCGCCCGGGTGGCGGCGGTGGCGGCTACGGCGGCAACCGTTCGGGCGGCGGTGGCCGTTCGGGTGGCGGCGGCGGCTACGGCGGTGGCGGCGGTGGCCGCTCCGGTGGTGGCGGCGGCGGTGGCCGTTCGTTCGGTCGCTGAATAGCGCAGGCAGCACGGCTGCCTCGCACATGAATCAAGGGCACTTCGGTGCCCTTTTTCTTTGGCGCCGCGGCATGCGCTTGCGCGCACAGTGCTCCGACCGCCCATTCCGACTCAGGACACAATCGTCACAATCGTGTCCTCATGCAGTACATCCCACCCAACTACGCCACCCTCTTCGTAGCCACCTGCAACCTGCTGAACCTCGCGAACCCGAGCCGGGTGTACTACGAGAACCAGGACGGCTACACCGAGCGCGAGTACGAGCGAAAGATCGACTGGACCGGCGAGCGCTTCCACGCGCTCAACGCCGACGTGCTGGCGGTGCAGGAGGTGTGGGACGAGGCGGCGCTCAAGGCCTGCATCGCGCGCAGCGGGCTGCGCTACGACTTCGTGTCGGCGCCCGGCGCGGAAAACACGCCGCTGCCCGGCAGCCCGCCGGGCTCGCCCGCACGGCCGGGCGCGCAGGGCACGCCGCGCGTGGGCATCGCCACGCGGCTCAAGGTGGACGACGTCCGCTCCTTCATAGACTTTCCGCCGGGCTTCGGCGTCGACGTGCCCGGCCTGGGCCCGCACACGCGCTTCGAGCGCCCACCCCTGCTGGTCACGGTGCACATGAAGCACGGCCAGCAGGTGCACGTGCTCACGGTGCACCTGAAGTCCAAGCGCCCCAAGTTCCTGCAGGACGCCCAGGGCAACCACCTGGAGGACCGCGACGACCGCAAGGTCGGCGTGATGGCCTCGCTGCGTTCGCTGCTGATGCGCGGCGCCGAGGCCGCCGCCCTGCGCTGCATCGTCATCGACCTGCTGCAGGGCACCAACGTGCCGCTGGTGGTGATGGGGGACTTCAACGACAACCCGCACAGCGTCACCACGCAACTGGTGGCGGCCACATCGGAGGTCGCGTACGACAAGGGCGCGCGCGACGTGGCGCTGTTCAACGCCTACGAGATGCAGGGCGAGGCGGCGCTGAAGAAGGACGTGGCCTATTCGCACATCCACCAGGGCTTTCCCGATGTGCTCGACCAGATCCTGGTGAGCGAGGAGTTCGTGGCCTCCAGCCGCCACAGCCTGGGCGACGTGCGGCGCGTCGACTACTTCAACGACCACCTGCACGAGGGGCGCGACCGCTCGCGCTCCGACCACGGCTTCGTGCGGGCGCTGCTGCGACTGCGCACCGACTGAGCGCCCGTCACCGGGGCTTTGTCAGCCCATGCGCTTGCCGCTCTGCCGGTCGAACAGGTGCACGCTCTCGGCCTCGATGGCCAGCCGCACGAGCTCGTCGGGCCGGGCATCGACACGGCCGTGCACCGCCAGCACCAGCCTGGCTTCGCCGACCTGCACCAGCAGCTCGGTTTCCGCGCCCGTGGGCTCGACCACGATCACCTTGGCTTCCACGCCGTGCGAGCCGCCGCCGAGCGTCATGTCGCCCGGGCGCACGCCGTAGTGCACCGGCTGCCCGTCGGGCGCCGAGGTGCCCACCGGCACCGGCCAGCGCGCACCCTGCGCCTCGACCCAGCACTCGCCGCCCGAACGCCGCACCGTGCCCTCGATGACGTTCATCGACGGCGAGCCGATGAACTGCGCCACGAACAGGTTGTCGGGCCGGTCGTACAGGTCCAGCGGCGTGCCGATCTGCTCGACGATGCCGTCGTGCATCACCACGATGCGGTCGGCCATGGTCATGGCCTCGATCTGGTCGTGGGTGACGTACACGGTGGTGGTCTTCAGGCGCTGGTGCAGCGCCTTGATCTCCGCGCGCATCGCCACGCGCAGCTTGGCGTCCAGGTTGGACAGCGGCTCGTCGAACAGAAACACCTTCGGGTCGCGCACGATGGCGCGCCCCATGGCCACGCGCTGGCGCTGCCCGCCCGAGAGTTCGCGCGGGTAGCGGCCCAGCAGCGCGTCGAGGTTGAGGATCTTGGCGGCGCGCGACACGCGTTCGTCGGTCACCGATTTCTCGGCGTTGCGCAGGCGCAGGCTGAAGCCCATGTTCTCGCCCACCGTCATGTGCGGGTAGAGCGCATAGCTCTGGAACACCATGGCGATGTCGCGGTCCTTCGACTCCAGGTCGTTGACCACCCGGCCGTCGATCACGATCTCGCCGCCGCTGATGTCTTCCAGCCCCGCGAGCATGCGCAGCAGCGTCGACTTGCCGCAGCCCGACGGACCGACCAGCACCACGAACTCGCCGTCGGTGATGTCGAAGCCCAGGCCCTTGATGATCTGGACCTTGCCGAAGGATTTCTCGATATTGCGAAAGGAAACGGATGCCATGTGTAGTCCCTGAAATCGTTCAGCTCTTGACGGCGCCGGCGGTCAGCCCGCCGACCATGTAGCGCTTGAATGCGTAGTAGATCGCCGCCGGAGGCAACGCGTAGATCAGGCCCGTGGCCATCAGCAGCTCCCATGGCGAATCGTCGGCCGACAGGAAGTTGCCCAGCGCCACCGCCAGCGTCACGCTCTTGTCGTTCGACAGCAGCAGGAAGGCATAGAGGTACTCGTTCCACGCGAGCAGCAGCGAGTACGTGCCCACGGCCACCAGCGAAGGCACCATCAGCGGCAGGTACACCAGGCGGAACAGCTGCAGCGGCGAGGCGCCGTCCATGCGCGCGGCCTCGTCGAGCTCGTAGGGCAGCTTGTCCGACGCCTGCTTCAGCACCCATATGCAGTAGGGCGAGGCGATGGTCACCATGGCAAGAATGAGCGCCCACTGGCTGTTCAGCAGCCCGTAGTTGCCCATGGTCTTGTACATGGGCACCGCCAGGAAGGCCGCCGGAATGAAGTACGTGAACAGCGCCAGGTTCATCACCGTGCGCCCGCCGCGCACGCGCAGCCGGCTGATGGCGAACGCGGCGGTGGTCGCCACGAACAGCGTGATCGCGCCCACCGACAGCGCGATGACCAGCGAGTTGCCCAGCTGCACCCAGAAGTGGCTCAGGTAGAAGTGCTTCTGCTGGAACACCGTGGCAAAGTTGTTCAGCGTCGGGTGCGTGGGCCACAGGTGGCCGCTGGTGGCCGAGTCCTTGCTCGAGAACGCGAACAGCGCCATGTGATAGACCGGCACCAGCGTCCACAGCAGCACCGGAATGCCGATGAGCAGCAGCTTGGCCTCGGTCAGCACGGCCTTGGGGGTCCAGCGCTTCATTTCGAGAGCCTCTTCATCATGAAGTACACAAGGGGCAACACCAGCGGCATGGCCACGACGATGGACGCCATCGACAAGTCGACCTGGTCCAGCCGCAGGTAGCGAATGCCCAGCGTGGCGAGCACGTGCGTCAGGTCGGCAGGGCCGCCACCGGTCAGCAGGTACACGCTGTTGAAGTCGCCCAGCGTCCAGATCATCGACAGGATGAGCGAGGTGACGTACAGCGTCTTCAGCGCCGGCCAGCTCACGAAGCGGAACTTCTGCCACGACGAGGCGCCGTCGACAGACGCCGCCTCGTACTGCTCGCCCGGAATGGCCAGCCGGCCGGCCACGAGGATGAGTGTCCAGAACGGCAGCGACTTCCACACGTGTACCAGCATCGCGAAGCCCAGCGCCAGCGACGGGTCGTTGAGCCAGTTGGGACCATCGGCGCCGGTGAGGCGGAAGATGGTGGTGTTGATCACGCCCCACTCCGGGTTCAGCATGAAGCGGAACGACAGGATGGTCGGAATCGAAGGCATCGCCCACGGCAGGATGAAGATCGCCGAGACGATCTTGATCCACCAGCGCGAGGTCACGAAGAAGCCCGACAGCACCAGCGCCACGAGCATCTTGATGTTGATGGCCACGACCAGGAACACGGCCGTGTTGATCACGGAGCGGAAGAAGATCGGGTCTTCCACCAGCTTCACGTAGCTCTGCGGATGGCGGGCGAGCCACAGCCCGTAGCCCACCGGGTAGAGCACGAACACCACGAACACCAGCAGGTAGGGCACGACCATCACCGCGCCCCAGAACTGCCAGCGCGCGTGGCGCGCACCCAGGTTCGCCACCGGTGCCGCGGCGGGGGCCGCGGCATCGACAGCGGTGTCGGAGACGGTAACGGTCGAGCTCATGGCGTCAACTGCTGTGCGTTCGCGGGCGCTGCGCGCTTACTGCGCCGCCACCGTCTTGATGCGCGCGATCATCTCGTCCACCGCCTTGTCCACCGGCAGCTTGTCGGTCACGATGCGGCTCATGGCCTTGGCCCAGACGTTCTCGTTGTTGATCACGGTGAAGCGGTAGTTCTTCGTGAACTCGAAGGTCACGGTGCCGGCCGCGTACTGGTTGAACACCGACTTGCGATGCGAGTCGGCCTGCCAGAACGGGCTGGCCTGCCCGGCCTTGGTCACCGGGAACCAGCGGCCCAGCGAACCCTCGACGTACGGCGTGAGGTTTTCTTCCTGCAGCAGGAAGGTCACGAACTCCTTGGCGCGCGCCTTGTTCTTGCCGTCCTTGAACACCACGCCGGTCTTCACCGCCGTGCGGTAGACCATCTTGGTGCCGTCGGGCTTGGTCGGAAAACCGGCCGTGCGAATGCGCTCGGTGTAGTTCTTCTTGGCCTCTTCACGCTGCTCGGGCGTGAGCGTGGCGTTGTTCGAATCGTCGAGCCACTTCGCCGGCAGCGAGATGGTCGCGTTGTGCGTCATCACGGTGGTCTTGTTGTGGAACGCGACGTTGTTGTCCGGGTCTTTCCAGCTGGTGGACGAAGGCGGCGTGCAGCCCGTGAGGTAGGGCTTGGTGTAATCGGTCATGGCCGCGATGAGGCCGGTGCGCACCTTGGGGTCGTCCACCAGCAGCTTGCCGTTGTCGTCCACCAGCTTCACGTTGTAGGCGTCCATGAAGGTCAGGAACGAATAGAACGCGTCGCTCGAATCCACGCCCATCGGCATGCCGATGCCGAAGGTGCGCTTGCCGCTCTTCTGCCGGCTGGCGGGCTGCACCTTCTCGCACCAGAAGGGCCAGTACTCCTTCCACGTCGTTGGGATGTCGGACTCCTTGAAGCCGGCTTCCGCGAGCATGTCGAGCCAGTACTCGATGTGCATCGTCTGCTGCTTGATGGGGAAGGCGTAGTACGCCTTCTTCTTGGTCTGGTCGTTGTAGAGGAACGTGGTCTCGATGGTGTTGGTCGCGAAGCGGTCCTTCATGGGCGTGAGCACGCTGCCGATGTCTTCGAGCTTGCCGTCGAACGCCCACTTGCCCGTGACCTGGAAGTCGTACACGTCGGCATAGGCCACATCGGGCGGGCTGCCGGAGTCGAGCGCGGACACGGTCTTGGGGATCATGTCCTGCACCGGGTACTGCGACAGCTCGACCTTCACGTCCTTGTGCTTTTCCTCGAACTTCTTGATGGCGGCAAACAGCGCGTCGTCCTCCGCCTTGTAGAAGCCCTTGACCCACCAGACGGTGAGCTTTTCTTGTGCGGCGGCGTTGCCTGACGCGATCAGGCCCAGCGCGACGAGCGTCGGCGCAATGAGCGATTTGACGAGTTTCATGGGTTTGTCTCCTTCTCTTCTCTGGTGGAATTGGCTCGGGGGGCGAGCGTAGGGTGAAAGAACCGGATGCGAACTGCGGACAAACGCGAAGGCGGACGCGGGCGGCCTGAGCGGCTAGCTCGCCTTCAGCCGTGGCGGCGGCCTGCTCAGGCGCGGCAGGCGCCGGCGGGAGCCCAGCACGTCCTCGATGTCCTGGCGCGCGCCGTCGATGAGCCGGATGATCGCAAGCTCGGCCTTGGCCGGGTCGTGCGCAATCACCGCGTCGAGCACCGCGCGGTGCAGCGGCAGCGAGAGCGCGGGGCCGTCGGGCTTGGTGGTCGAAATCTCGAAGCTGGTGCGCAGCAGCGCATTGAGCACCTTGCTCATCTGCGACAGCATGCGGTTGCCCGCGGCGCTCAGCAGGCCGTTGTGAAAGCGCAGGTCGAAGGTGACGTAGTCGCCGCCGTTTTCCACGGCTTCCTTCATGCCGGCGAAGGCGCTTTCGATTTCGGCGATGTCCGTGTCGGTGGCGCGTTCGGCCGCGAGGCGCACGGCCGCGGGCTCCACCACGCGGCGCAGGTCCTGCAGGTCGCGCAAGAACTCGGGCGTGAGCCCGGCGCGCGCCTGCCAAGTGATGACGTCGGGGTCAAACCAGTTCCACTTGTCCTTGGGCAGCACGCGCGTGCCGACCTTCGGGCCGGTCACGATCAGGCCCTTGGCCGCGAGCGACTTGATGGCCTCGCGCACCACGGTGCGGCTCACGCCCAGCTCTTCGCCGAGGATGGGTTCCGCGGGTATCGACGCACCGATCGCATAGCGTCCCGCCACCACTGCTTCACCGAGCAGTTCGAGCGTTCGACCGTGGATGTTCTTGATCATGTGCGATGCGAAATTTGCTATCTCTGCGCTCTGAAAATGGGGGTGCTCGGCGAGTCGTTCGCGCTTATCATATGATGATTGAAATCGACCTTCGGCAGGACAAACCCTGAGCCTTGGGGCTGCTGGAGCCAATAAAACGGAGACACCCCATGAGCATTCCCCCGAAGAAAAAACCCGGAGAGCTGCGCAGCCAGCAATGGTTCGGCCGCAACGACCGCGACGGTTTCATCTACCGCAGCTGGATGAAGGGCAAGGGCGTGCCGCACGACCAGTTCGACGGTCGTCCGGTCATCGGCATCTGCAACACCTTCAGCGAGCTCACGCCCTGCAACTCGCATTTCCGCACGCTGGCCGAGCAGGTGAAGATCGGCGTGTACGAGGCCGGCGGCTTTCCGCTCGAGTTCCCGGTGATGTCGCTCGGCGAGACGCTGCTGCGCCCCACCGCCATGCTGTACCGCAACCTCGCGAGCATGGACGTCGAGGAAAGCATTCGCGGCAACCCGCTCGACGGCGTGGTGCTGCTCATGGGCTGCGACAAGACAACCCCCGCACTGATGATGGGCGCGGCCAGCGTCGACCTCCCCACCATCGGCGTGTCCGGTGGCCCGATGCTCTCGGGCAAGTGGCGCGGCCAGGAGCTGGGCTCGGGCACCGGCGTGTGGCAGATGAGCGAGCAGGTGCGCGCCGGCACGCTGAAGCTGCAGGAATTTTTCGAGGCCGAGAGCTGCATGCACCGCAGCCACGGCCACTGCATGACGATGGGCACCGCCAGCACCATGGCCTGCATGGTCGAGTCGCTGGGCATCGGCCTGCCGGGCAACGCGGCCTACCCCGCGGTCGACGGCCGGCGCAACGTGCTGGCGCGCCAGGCGGGCCGGCGCATCGTCGGCATGGTGCATGAAGACATGAACATGTCGAAGATCCTCACGCGCGAGGCCATCGAGAACGCCATCAAGGTCAACGCGGCCATCGGCGGCTCGACCAACCTGGTGATCCACCTGCTGGCGATTGCCGGGCGCATCGGCGTCGACCTGACGCTCGACGACTTCGACCGCCTGGCCTCCGAGCTGCCCTGCCTGGTCAACCTGCAGCCCTCGGGCCAGTACCTGATGGAAGACTTCTGCTACGCGGGCGGCCTGCCGGTGGTCATCAAGGAAATCGCCGAGCACCTGCACAAGGATGTGCTCACGGTCACCGGCGACAGCCTGTGGAACAACGTGAAGGACGCCGAAAACTATGGCCCGCAGGTCATCCGCACGGTGGCCGAGCCCTTCAAGGAAAAGGCCGGCATCTGCGTGCTGCGCGGCAACCTCGCGCCCAACGGCGCCATCATCAAGCCCAGCGCGGCCACGCCGGAACTGCTGGTGCACAAGGGCCGCGCGGTGGTGTTCGAAAGCGCCGAAGACCTGCACAAGCGCATCGACGACGAGAGCCTGGACATCGACGAGCACTGCATCATGGTGCTGAAGAACTGCGGCCCCAAGGGCTACCCCGGCATGGCCGAGGCGGGCAACATGCCGCTGCCGCCGAAGGTGCTGCGCAAGGGCATCACCGACATGGTCCGCATCAGCGATGCCCGCATGAGCGGCACGGCCTACGGCACGGTGGTGCTGCACACGTCGCCCGAGGCCGCGGCCGGCGGACCGCTGGCATTGGTGCAGAACGGCGACATCGTGGAGCTCGACGTGCCCAACCGCAGGCTGCACCTGCACGTGAGCGACGAGGAGCTCGCCGAACGCCGTTCGAAGTGGGTCGCGCCGGTTGCGCCGCTCGACTCGGGGTACTGGAAGCTGTATGTCGACACGGTGCTGCAGGCCGACCAGGGGGCCGACCTGAACTTCCTGCGCGGTCGTCGCGGGTCTTTCGTGCCGCGCGACAATCACTAGGGTTCAGGGTTTGTGGCGAGGGGTGTCGTGTTCGGGGTGCGACCACGCCCTGAACAAGCGCGCAACGAACAACCAAGCCTCGAACAAATCCGACCATTGAAATGACAAGACTGGTAGCAATCGACTGGGGCACAAGCTCCCTGCGAGGCGCCCTGCTGGACGAAGCCGGCAAGGTGCTCGAAGAACGCAGCGACGCGCGCGGCATCCTCACCGTGCCTGAAGGCGGTTTCCCCGCCGTCTTCGAGGCGCTGTTCGGCGACTGGATGCGCCTCGACGGCGCGCGGTGCCTCATCTCCGGCATGGCCGGCAGCAAGCAGGGCTGGGTCGAGGCGCCCTACTGCGCCTGCCCCGCGGGCCGCGTGGAAGTGGGCCGCAAGATCATCGACATCGACGCCGTTCCGGGCTCGCGCATCGCGATCGTGCCGGGGCTGAGCGACGAGCATGCCGGCGTGCCCGACGTGATGCGCGGCGAAGAAGTGCAGATCTTCGGCGCCATGTCGATCACCGCGCTGGACGACGGCGTGTTCGTGCTGCCCGGCACGCACAACAAATGGGTCACGGTGAAGAAGGGCCGCGTGGCGGGCTTTCGCACCTACATGACCGGCGAGTTCTACGCGCTGCTGAGCCAGCATTCGATCCTCGCGCGCACGCTCGATGCGTCGGCGCCGCTCGACGAGGCATCGTTCCTCGAGGGCGTCACGCGCTCCGAGAAAGGCCACGGCCTGCTGCACAACGCCTTCGGCACGCGCACGCTGGCGCTGTTCGAGCGCATGCCGAAGCAGGAGCTGGCCAGCTACCTCTCGGGCCTGCTGATTGGCGAAGAACTGTTCACGCAGTCGCTGCAGGCCGTGGGCGAGGTAGTGCTCATCGGCTCCTCCGCCCTCACCCAGCGCTACACACTGGCCCTGCGCGCCACCGGCGTCGCCACGCGCACGCTGGGCGCCGAAGCCACCTGGGCCGGATTGCACGCGCTGTCCGGCTTTCTCGACACCGACCGCACCGAACGAACGCCCGCATGACCACGCCCCTCGACAAATTCAACGCCGCCGTGCGCACGCTGCCGCTGGTGGCCATCCTGCGCGGGCTCACGCCGGCGGAAGCGGCCGACGTGGGCGACGCCATCGTCGAGCCCGGCTTCCGGCTGCTCGAGGTGCCGCTCAATTCGCCGCAGCCGCTGGAGAGCATCGCGCTGATGCGCCAGCGCTTTCCGCGGGCGCTGGTGGGCGCGGGCACGGTGCTGTCGGCGCAGCAGGTGCGCGACGTGCACGCGGCCGGCGGCGAGCTGATCGTCTCGCCCAACTACAACGCCGAGGTGGTGAGCGAAGCCGCGCGCCTGGGCCTGGTCTGCCTGCCCGGCGTGATGACGCCGACCGAGGCTTTCGGCGCGCTCGCATCGGGCGCCACCGGGCTCAAGCTGTTCCCGGCCGAACTGGCCTCGCCCGCCGTGGTGAAGGCGCTGCTGGCCGTGCTGCCCAAGGGCACGCCGGTGATGCCCGTGGGCGGCATCACGCCGTCGAACATGAACGAGTGGCGCGCCGCGGGCGCGACCGGCTTCGGCATCGGCTCAGCGCTGTACAAGCCCGGCAAGCAGGCCTCGGCGGTGCGCGAGGACGCGAAGCAGTTCATTGCCGCGTGGACCGGCACGAAGCTTGCCTGACAAGGCCGCGGCCTTTTCGCTTTTTTCCCTCACAAGAACAACGGAGAACCCCACCATGTCCGCCGATTCCGACTACGCCAGCCCCACCGTGCGCAAGCTGCGCGAAGACCTCGCCCTCGCCCTGCGCGCGGCCGCCCACCACGGGCTGTCCGAAGGCGTGTGCAACCACTTCAGCGTGATGCTGCCGGGCGCGCAAGACCGCTACCTCATCAACCCGCGCGGGCTGCACTGGAGCGAGATCGGCGCGGACGACATCGTGCTGATCGACGTGCACGGCGAGGTGCTCGCGGGCCGCCACCGCGTGGAGCCCACGGCGCTGTTCATCCACGGCGCGGTGCACCGGCTCACCGGTCACGCTGTGGTGCTGCACTGCCACATGCCCTACGCCACCGCGCTCACGCTCACGGTCGACCGCGCGCTGGACCCGACCGCGAGCCAGAACGCGATGCGCTACATGAACCGCATCGCCATCGACGCCCAGTACAACGGACTGGCGCTCGACGACGCTGAAGGCGAGCGCATCGCGCGCGCCATGGCCGGCAAGGACGTGGCCTTCCTGGCGAACCACGGCGTGATCGTCGCGGGCGGCACCATCGCGCACGCCTACGACGACCTGTACTACCTGGAACGCGCCTGCCTGCACCAGGTGATCGCGCAGTCGACCGGGCGCCCGCTGGTGCCGGTCGATGCGAAGCTGGCCGCGCACGTGGCCGCGCAGATCCAGGGCGAGCGCGAACAGTCGGACCTGTTCTTCGAGGCGCTGCGGCGCATGCTGCCCGATCCGGCGGCCAGGACGGCCGCGGCAGCCCTGCGCGTCTGAGCCAACGGCCTACAACCAATGGCGCGCCTCATGAGGCGCGCCGGCCGCCGTGCGCCTTTAGCATCGAGCCTCGGTCGTGATGCCGCAACGCACAAGAAAAGCGGCGCGCACGGGCTTACAGCTCTTCATCCGATTTCGCTCCAGCCTTACAAGCGCTTCACACAAGGCCGCGAGGATGAGGCTTCCAACCACAAACCGGGGGATCACATGAAAAAGCTTACTTTCGCATTCGGCGCCGCAGTCCTGCTGTCGCTGGCCGCGCTCAGCGCACCGGCACAGGCCCAGCGAGGCGGCCCCATCATCCAGGCGCAGGTGTACGTCGTGCCACCGCCGCCGCCGCGCCGTTACTACGCACCGCCGCCTCCGCCGCGGTACTACGGCCCGCGCCACTACGGACCCGACCGCCATTACCGCGACCGCCGCTGGGACGACCGCCGCCACTACGGCCGCCGCGACAACGACCGCGACGGCGTGCCCAACCGCTACGACCGCCGGCCGAACAATCCGTACCGCTACTGATACAAAAAACCCGGGCCAGGCCCGGGTTGTCGTTTGGGGCGCAGCCCGCGTGTGCTGCGGTTGCCGCGCTCAGCCCGGTGCCGATGCGTAAGGCGGCGTGGCGCTCGACAGGCCCTGCTTCACGTGGCGCGACGTGTCGTCCGCCAGCACCTCGATCTGGCCGGCCTCCACGCCTTCGAGCGCCTGGCGCGCCACGTCGTCGGGCGAGACCTTGTCGCCGGGCACGTTGCGCGCCATGTCGGTGTCCATCAGCGCCATGTGCAGGCTCGTGACCTGCGTGCCCTGCCCCGCGAGCTCGTTGCGCAGGCCGTTGCTCAGCGACCAGGCCGCCGACTTGCTCGCGCAGTAGGTCGCCACGCTCGGGAAGGTCGCCCAGCTCAGCACCGACAGCGCATTGAGCACCGCGCCGCCGCCGTTGGCCGCGAGCACCGGCGCGAAGGCCTGCGTGACCGCCCAGGGGCCGAAGAAGTTGGTTTCCAGCTCGGCCCGCGCGGCGGCCACGGCATCGGGCGAGCCCAGGAAGCTGGAGCCGCGCGAGATGCCCGCGTTGTTGACCAGCAGCGTGACGTCGCCGCAGGCGCGCGCGGCCGCCTCGATCTGCGCGGGCTGCGTCACGTCGAGCGCCACCGGCGTCACGCCGGCCAGCGTGATGCTGTTCGGGTCGCGCGCCGCGCCATAGACCTTGCGCGCGCCGGCGGCCAGCGCGGCCTTGGCGAACGCCAGGCCGAGCCCCCGGTTCGCACCGGTGATGAAGACCACGGAGTCCTTGATTTTCATGACGAGCCTTTTCGTTGAACGAGGTTGTTGAAAATTGCTTCAGGCCTGCGCCACCCGGCGCAGCAAACCGCTGGTGGTGCGCGGCCAGCCCACGCGACCGAACCAGGCGCCGCCCGCGATGGCCGACGCGCTCACCACACCGTACACCACCAGCGCCACGCCCTGTGCGGCAAACACGCCGCCCAGCCCGCCGCCCCAGCGCAGCGCCAGCCAGCCGCCGGTGCCCGCCACCACCAGGCGCGCGATGTTGCCCAGCACCGGCCACATCAGCCGGCCCGCGCCCTGCGACGCGAAGTACAGCACCAGCCCGACGCCGAAGAAGCCATACAGCGGCCCGACCACGCGCAGGTAGTGCGCGCCCGTTTCGAGCATGGCCGCGTCATGGCCGAACAGCATCAGCCAGGGGCGCGGGAACAGCGCCGCGGCCAGGCCGATGGTTTCGGTGAGCGCAAAGGCCAGCGCCGCGCCGGCCCAGGTGGCGCGCAGCGCGCGCTCGCGCTGGCCCGCGCCCATGCAGGTGCCGACCATGGCCACCAGCGGCGCGCCCAGGCCGAACACCAGCGGCACCAGCAGGTACTCGAGCCGCGACGCCGTGCCGTAGCCCGCCAGCGCGCCGGAACCGAAGTGGCCCGTGAGCGCGGTGGCGATGCCGATCGACAGGTTGGTGGCCACCGTCGACACCGCGCCGATGAGCCCGATGCGCAGGATGTCGCGGAACATCGGCCAGCGCAGCTTCAGCGCGGCCAGCGTGGGCCGCAGCAGGCTGCGCGGCGAGCGCAGGTAGACGATGAGCGCCACCGAGCCCAGCAGGTAGTACAGCAGCAGCGCCATCGCGCCGCCCGCGATGCCCATGCCCGGCAGCGGGCCGATGCCGAAGATCAGCAGCGGCGACGCGGGGATGAGGAACACCACGCCCACCACCGTCACGTTGGCCGGCACCGACATGTTGCCGGTGCCGCGGATGATGGCCGACAGCGAGTTGAAGAGCCACACCAGCACCGCGCCCGCGAACACCCAGTTCGAGTACGTGAGCGCGGCCTCCAGCGCGGGCCCGGTGCCGCCCATGATCCCGTAGAGCCAGCGCCCGCCCAGCAGCAGCGCCAGCGAGAAGCACAGGCCGAAGCCCAGCGCGATGACGATGGCGTGCCACACCAGCGCGTCGGCATCGGCGCGGCGGCGCGCGCCCAGCGCGCGGGCAATCGACGAGGCGATGCCGCCGCCCATGGCGCCGCTGGAGGTCATCTGCATCAGCATGACGATGGGAAACACCAGCGCCATGCCCGCGAGCGCATCGGTGCCCAGCTTGCCCACGAAGTAGGTCTCGATGAGGCCGACGCAGGCCTGCGCCACCATCACCAGCACGTTGGGCGCGGCCAGGCGCAGCAGCGTGGGCACGATGGGCGCCTCGAGCAGGCGGCGGGTGCGCGGGTCGAGGTCGCCCTGGAGCGGCGGTGGCGGCGATGGCGGCGATGGCGTTGGCGATGCCGGTGCCGAAGGGGTCGTGGTGCTTGTCATGGCGGCGTGCGTCTCGTGGGTTCAGGCGCGCGCCGCGGCGGCACCGGTGCTGGCGGCCGGCGTGCCGGACTTGGCCGCGGGGCGGCGGATCATCATCACGATCACCGCGGCCACCAGGCAGGCGGCACCGGCGGCGTACAGCGCGGGGGTGTAGGTCAGCAGCAGCGTGCGGGCAAAGCCGGCGCCGTAGGCGGCGGTGGCGGCGCCGAGCTGGTGCGCGGCAAAGACCCAGCCGAACACCAGGCCGACCTTGGCCGGGCCGAAGGCGGCGCCCGCGAGCTTGACGGTGGGCGGCACGGTGGCGATCCAGTCGAGGCCGTAGAACATCGCGAAGATGCCCAGGCCGTAGATGGTGAACTCCGAATGCGGCAGCCAGAACAGCGACAGCCCGCGCAGGCCGTAGTACCAGAACAGCAGCTTGCGGTTGTCGTAGCGGTCCGACAGCCAGCCCGACAGGATGGTGCCCACGAAGTCGAAGGCGCCCATCATCGCGAGCACCGAGGCGGCCGGCACGGCGCCCATGCCGTTGTCGCCGCACAGCGAGATGAAGTGGGTCTGCACCAAGCCGTTGGTGCTCAGCCCGCAGATGAAGAAGGTGCCCGCCAGGATCCAGAAGGTGCGGTTGGTCGAGACTTCCTTCAGCACGCGGAACGGCGTGGCGAAGTTCATCATGGGCACGGCGGCGGCAGGGGCAGCGGGCTGCGTGCCGGGCTTTTCACCGTAGGGCAGCAGGCCGATGTCCGACGGGCGGTTGCGCATCAGGCACAGGGCCAGCACGCCGATGAGCACGCTGCCGATCACGATAGGCACGATGGCCGAGCGCCAGCCCCAGTGCTCGATCATCCAGGCCGCGAACGGCAGGAAGGCCAGCTGCCCGGTGGCCGAGCTGGCCGTGAGCATGCCGATGACCAGGCCGCGCCGCGCCACGAACCAGCGGTTGGCCACCACCGCGCCGAGCACCAGCGCCGTCATGCCGGTGCCCAGGCCCAGCATCAGGCTCCACAGCACGAACAGTTGCCACAGCTGCGAGGCCATGGTGACCAGCGCCATGCCCAGGCCCACCAGCGTGAGGCCGGTGCAGATGACGGCGCGCAGGCCGTAGCGCTCCATCAGCACCGCGGCGAACGGGCCCATGAGGCCGAACAGCGCGAAGCGCAGCGCCAGCGCCGAGGAGATCTGCTCGGTGCTCCAGCCGAACTCCTGCCCCAGCGGCTTGAGCATGGCGCCCGGCAGGCCCAGCGCCGCCGACATGGTCAGCATGGTCAGGAAGGTGATGGCGGCGACGATCCATCCGTAGTGAATGCCGCGGCGCTGCAGCCATGCGGAGACTTGGGTGGCGAACATGGGACCTCTGCTGTTGGAATTGAATGGAGGAAAAACGCGAATACAAAACGCAAAAACACGAAAGACGCGGTCGCGCGCGCAGCCTCTGCGCGGCGATGAATAAAGGGGGTGTCTCGGGTATCGCTGGGGCGGGAAACGCTCAGTCTTCGATGGCGGGCTCGTCGTCGGCGCCCAGCAGTTCCATCGCGTCGTCGATCAGCTGGTGCAGCGCGAGCACGCGCTCCACGCCCAGAAGCGCATTGATCTTCTGCTGCGCCGACTTCCAGTACTGCTGCGCTTCGCGGCGCTTGGCCTCGCCCGCCTCGGTGAGCTGCACCAGCAGGCTGCGCGCATCGGCGCCGGCACTTTGCGCGATGAAGCCCGCGGCAATCAGCGGCTGCAGGTTGCGGCTGAGGGTGGAGGCGGTCATCTTGAGTTCGCCCGCCAGGTCGACCGGCCGCGAGGGGCCCAGCCGCGCCAGGTGCGACAGCAGCGAGTACTGCGTGGTCTTCAGGCCGCTTTGCGACACCTCGGCGTCGTAGTGCTGCGACAGGCGGCGCGAGAGCTGGCGCACCTTGAAGCTGGTGCAGCCGCGCGGCTTGGCGGCGGTCGTCGTGTTGGCGACTGGGGTGACGGTGGCGGCGGTTTCCATGGGATATTATTGTATGTGCAACTATTGCATATGCAATAAACACCTCCCGACAAAGCCCCCAGAAGGAACGCAGGCATGACCCCAACCGCCGAGACCCCGAACCAGCTCGAAGCCTGGATTGCCGAAGAACGCCACATCGCCGAGCGGCTCGACGCCGGCCCGGGCCCCGGCCTGGCCCGCCCCGACCAGCTCGCCGGCAAGACCGGCCTGGAGATCATGCAGGCCATGCTGAACGGCGACATTCCCTACGCCGCCATCGCCAAGACGCTGGACTTCACCATCCTGGAAGTGCGCCAGGGCGTGGCCGTTTTCCAGGGCACGCCGCTGCCCCGGCACCTGAACCCGCTGGGCACCATCCATGGCGGCTGGGTCGCGACCATGCTCGACTCCGCCCTGGGCTGCTCGGTGCACACCATGATGCCGCCCGGTCGCGCCTACACCACCGCCGAACTGGGCGTGAACTACGTGAAGGGCCTCACGCCCAAGGTGCAGCGCGTGCGCGCCGAGGGCAAGGTGATCCATTGCGGCAAGCAGCTGGCCACCGCCGAGGCGCGGCTGTACGGCCCGGACGGCACGCTGTACGCGCATGCCACGACGACCTGCCTGGTGTTTGAGATCCCTCCAGCGCGCTGAGCCAAGCCGCGCGACAGGGCGCAACGCGGGGCGCGCCGGTGCGCAACGGGGCAAAGTAGGCCTTTGCCACGTAAGTGCAAAGGCCTCCCCGCCCGATCCTCCCAGTGATAATTATTCTCATCGCGGCCAGAACGACGACAACAACAAGCGCCGGCGTTTCCAGAACATTTCACTGCTCCCCCGGAGGATCTTCATGACCGAACGCTCCCGCGTCCACGGCCGCGCCGCGCGCGCACTGTTTGGCACCAGCACCGCCATCGCCGCCTGACTCGCCGTCACGGCCCTGCCTGCTCAGGCCGCCGCCGCCGACGAACTCACGCTGTACACCACGCGCGAGCCCGCGCTGATCCAGCCGCTGATCTCCGCCTTCAGCGCGCAGAGCAACATCAAGGTCAACACCGTGTTCGTGAAAGACGGCCTGCTGGAGCGCGTGAAGGCCGAGGGCGCGCGCTCGCCCGCCGACGTATTGATGACGGTCGACATCGGCAACCTCATGGACCTGGTCGACGGCGGCGTCACGCAGCCGGTGAAGTCGGCCGCGCTCGAATCGGCCATTCCGGCCAACCTGCGCGGCGCCGACGGCCAGTGGTTCTCGCTGTCGATGCGCGCGCGCGTGCTGTACGCCGACAAGGGCCTGCCGCTGAACAGCTTCCGCTACGAAGACCTGGCCAACCCCAAGTACAAGGGCAAGGTCTGCATCCGCGCGGGCCAGCACCCGTACAACACCGCGCTGGTCGCTTCGCTCATCGCGCACGACGGCGAGGCCAAGGCCGAGCAATGGCTGCGCGGCGTGAAGGCCAACCTGGCACGCAAGGCCACGGGCGGCGACCGCGACGTGGCGCGCGACATCCTGGGCGGCATCTGCGACGTGGGCCTGGCAAATTCGTACTACGTGGGCCAGATGAAGAGCGCGAAGGAAGGCACCGACGCGCGCAAGTGGGGCGACGGCATCAAGGTCGTGCGCCCGACCTTCGCCAGGAGCGGCGGCACGCACGTGAACATCAGCGGCGCGTCGGTCGCCAGGAATGCGCCGCAGCGCGCCAACGCGGTCAAGCTGCTCGAGTTTTTGGTGTCGGAGCCGGCGCAGTCGCTGTATGCGCAGGCCAACTTCGAATACCCGGTGCGCAAGGGCGTGGCGCTGGACCCGATCATCGGCCAGAGCATCGGCGAGCTGAAGGTCGATCCGCTGCCGCTCACAGACATCGCCAAGTACCGCAAGCAGGCCAGCGCGCTGGTCGACAAGGTCGGCTTCGACCAGTGACCACGCGGGCCGGGCACGCCTTGCCGGCGACTGAATGAACCTGCTCCGGCGCCAGCCGCCGGGCCTGCGCGCAGCGGGCCCGGCCTGGCGCTGCGCGTCGTTGCTGATCGCCCTCGGCGTGCTTGCGCCGGTGCTCACGCTGGCGTGGCTCGCATTTGGCTCGGGCGTGGGGCACTGGGGGCCGCTGCTGGCGCATGTGCTGCCGCAGGCGGCGCTCAACACGGCCTTGCTGCTGGCGGGCGTCGGCGCGCTGGTGCTGCTGATCGGCACCGGCTGCGCCTGGCTGGTGACGGCGCACGACTTTCCGGGGCGCGGCGTGCTGCACTGGGCGCTGCTGCTGCCGCTGGCCATGCCGACCTACATCGTCGCCTTCGCCTACCTCGACCTGCTGCACCCCATCGGCCCGGTGCAGGGCGCCATCCGCTGGATGCTGGGCTTCGACAGCCCGCGCCAGTTCCGCCTGCCCGACCTGCGCTCGCTGCCGGGCGCCGTCTTCGTGCTGGGCTTCGTGCTGTACCCGTACGTCTACCTGACGGCGCGCGCGATGTTCATGACGCAGCCCGCGCACCTGATGGAAGCCGCGCGCATGCTCGGCGAAAGCCGGCGTGGCGCGTTCTTCAGGGTGGCGCTGCCGCTGGCCCGGCCCGCGCTGGCCGTGGGGCTGAGCCTGGCGCTGCTGGAGACGCTCAACGACATCGGCGCCTCCGAATTCCTGGGCGTGAACACGCTCACCGTGGCCGTCTACACCACGTGGATCACGCGCTCCGACCTCGCGGGCGCGGCGCAGATCGCCTGCGCCATGCTGTTCGTGGTGGTGGCGCTGGTGTGGCTGGAGCGCCATGGCCGGCAGCACCAGCGCTTCGGCTCGGCGCAGCGCATGCGGGCCGTGCAGCCGCGCCGGCTGCGTGGTGGCGCCGCCTGGGCCGCGACCGCGACAGCCTCGCTGCCGGTGCTGGTCGGCTTCGTCGCGCCCGCGCTGTACCTGGTCTGGGAAAGCGCCAAGCGGCTGTACCAGGGCGGCGGCATTTCCCGCGGGCTGGTCGCAAGCCTGGGCAACACGCTGGCGCTGGCCGCCGGTGTCACGGTCGTCGCCGTGGCCGCCGGGCTGGTCGTCGCCTGGGCCGCGCGCGGCCAGGGCTCGCGGCCCAACCGCGCGCGCTGGCAGGCGCGCGTGGCTGCGCTGGGCTACGCGGTGCCGGGCACGGTGCTGGCCATCGGGCTGCTCACGCCCGCGCTCGCCTTCGACGGGGCGCTGGCCACGGCGATGGGCTGGCAAGGCCTGCCGCTGATGGGCGCGGGCGTCGTGCTGGTCGTGGCCTGCGTGATCCGCTTCCTGGCGATGCCGGTCGGCGGCATCGAGGCCGGGCTGGCGCGCATTCCGCCGGCCATCGAACAAGCCTCGCGCCTGCTCGGCGAAACCACCGCCGGCACGCTGCGCCGCGTGCACCTGCCACTGCTGCGGCCCGCATTGGCGGCCGGCGCGCTGCTGGTGTTTGTCGATGCCATGAAGGAGCTGCCGGCCACGCTGCTGCTGCGCCCCGCCAATTTCGACACCCTCGCCACCTGGCTCTACGCCGAGGCCGCGCGCGGCACCTACGAAGAAGGCGCCATCGCCGCGCTCGCCATCGTGCTGGCCGGCCTGCTGCCCGTGGTGCTGCTCGCGCGCAACCCGCTGGGCACGCCTTCGAACACCCCCGTACCCGACAAGACATGAGCGCTCCCCTGAACATCGATGCGGTCCAGCTCGCATACGACACCTCGCGCGGCCCGCACACGGTCGTCGACGGCTTCTCGCTCGCACTGAAGGCGGGCGACATCGCCTGCCTGTTCGGCCCCTCGGGCTGCGGCAAGACGACGGTGCTGCGCGCCATCGCGGGCTTCGAGCCGGTGCGCGCGGGCACGGTCCGCCTGGGCGAGGTGCTGCTGTCGTCCACGCACACGCACCTGCCGCCCGAGCAACGGCGCGTGGGCATGATGTTCCAGGAGTACGCGCTGTTCCCGCACCTGTCGGCGGCGAAGAACGTGGCCTTCGGGCTGCGCCGCCTCGACCGCGCCGCGCAGCAGTCGCGCGTGGCCGAGATGCTGGCGCTCGTGGGGCTGGCCGAGGCCGGCGAGCGTTACCCGCACGAGCTTTCCGGCGGCCAGCAGCAACGCATCGCGCTGGCCCGCGCGCTGGCGCCCTCGCCTTCCTTGCTGCTGCTCGACGAGCCCTTCTCCAACCTCGACGGCGGCACGCGCGAACGGCTCACGGCCGAGGTGCGCGGCATCCTGAAGCAGGCGGGCCAGACCGCGGTGCTGGTCACGCACAACGAGGCCGAAGCGCACGCCATGGCCGACCGCATCGGCGTGATGCACGGCGGGCGCATCACGCACTGGCTGGACACCGAGGCATAGCACAAGGCGCCCGTTCGGCGAATGGGCTTCGCGGGAAAAGGTTGTTCGGTATCGCAAGAATCGCGGCGATCCATGGTTCCCACATCCCCGCACCAGCACACCCGAGAACGGAAAGCCCCATGCCGCAAGCCCTCACCCTCGTCAGCCACCTGCTGTGCCCGTACGTGCAGCGCGCCGCCATCGCGCTGCATGAAAAAGGCGTGCCCTTCGAGCGCGTCGTCATCGACCTCGCGAACAAGCCCCAGTGGTTCCTCGACATCTCGCCGCTGGGCAAGGTGCCGCTGCTGAAAGTACGCCAGCCCGACGGCAACGAAACCGTGCTGTTCGAAAGCAACGTGATCTGCGAGTACCTCGAAGAAACGCAGTCCGGCGCCCGCCTGCACCCCGAAGACCCGCTCGCACGTGCGCAGCATCGCGCGTGGATGGAGTTCGGCTCGGCCACGCTGGCCGACCTCTGGGGCTACGAAACCACGCAGGACGCTGCCGTGTTCGAGCAGAAGCGGCTCGCCCTGGTCGCCAAGTTCGAGCGCGTGGAAGCCGCGTTGGGCGAAGGCCCCTACTTCGCGGGCACGAACTTCAGCCTGGTCGACGCGGTCTTCGCGCCCGTGTTCCGCTACTTCGAGGTGTTCGACGCCATCACCGATTCGCACGTTTTCGACACGTTGCCCAAGGTGAACGCCTGGCGCAAGGCGCTGGCCGCGCGGCCCAGCGTGCGCGCGGCGGTGGTGCCCGAGTACCCGCAGCACCTCATGGCGTTCCTGGAGCGCCACCAGGCCCACCTGCTGACGCTGGCGGCTTGATCGGCGCGCCGGGAGGCGGACAATAGCGGCCTCCCCTTTTTCGATCACTCCATAACTACACGGCACCACGAGATGCGATTCCTCCACACCATGCTGCGCGTCGGCAACCTCCAGCGCTCCATCGACTTCTATACCAAGGTGCTCGGCATGAACCTGCTGCGCACCTCGGAAAACCCCGAGTACAAGTACAGCCTCGCCTTCCTCGGCTTCGACAAGGGCAACCCCGGGCAGGCCGAGATCGAGCTCACCTACAACTGGGGCACCGAGAGCTACGAGCTCGGTACCGCCTATGGCCACATCGCGCTCGGCGTGCCCGATGCGTATGCGGCCTGCGAGAAGATCAAGGCCAGCGGCGGCAACGTGACGCGCGAAGCCGGCCCGGTGAAGGGCGGCACTACCGTGATCGCGTTCGTGACGGACCCCGACGGCTACAAGATCGAGCTGATCCAGCGCGACGAAGACGCCGCCGGCGGCGGGCTGCGCTGAGTCTCCACGAGCGGCACGGGCGGCACGGGCAGCACCAGCAACACGAACAACACCCGGTAGCACCATGGCCAGTGCGAAGCAACCCGCCGCCACGCGCCACGTCGCGCTGCTGCGCGGCGTGAACGTCAACGGCATCGCGATCAAGAGCGCCGAGCTGAAGGCGCTGTTCGCCGATGACCTCGGCTTCGGCGCGGTGCGCACCGTGCTCGCCAGCGGCAACGTGCTGTTCGACACCGACACCAGCGATGCCGCTGCGCTGCGCACGCGCATCGAGCAGGCGCTGCGCAAGCGCTTCGGCTACGACGCATGGATCGTGCTGCTCACGCAGAAGCAGGTGGCGGCCATGGCCAAGGGCTACCCCTTCGAGCGCATCGACGACGAGCGGCATCCGTACATCGTGTTCGGCTCCGACGCGGCGATGCTCGACGAAGTGTTGGAGAAGGCCGGCGCCGTCGACGCCGACGTCGAGCAACTGAAGCGCGGCAAGGGCGTGCTGTACTGGCAATGCCCGCGCGGCGAAAGCCTGGACACCCCGGTGGCCAAGCTGCTCGCGAAAACGCGCTACAAGTCGAGCACCACCACGCGCAACCTGCGCACGGTCGAAAAGCTGGTCACCGGCTGATCAGCGGCTGATCACCCGGCGGGTCAGCACCCCAGCAGGTCCGCCAGCGCGTTGATGTCGCGCGCGTGCAGGTGGTTGTCCGGCTGCGGCGACACGTCTTTCGGCTGCGCGCGGCCGAACTCGTACGGCCGCTCGATATACGCGGACTTCAGGCCGCACACGCGCGCGGCGGCCAGGTCGTCGTGGTGCGCGGCGGCCAGCATCACCTGCCCGGGCGTCGCGTCGAACACGCCCGCCACGCCCAGGTAGGTGCGCGGGTCGGGCTTGTAGGCCTTGAACACTTCGGCCGACAGCACGCAGTCCCAGGGCAGGCCGGCGCGCTTGGCCATTTCGGTGAGCAGGCCGATGTTGCCGTTCGACAGCGTGCAGATGGTGAACTTCTTCTTCAGCCGCGTGAGCCCGGCGACCGCATCGGGCCAGGCCGGCAGGCGGTGCCAGGCGCGGCTCAGGTCGCGCTTGGCGGCGGTGTCGAGCCGGTCGCCCAGGCCGAAGTCGCGCAGCACCTGCTCGAGCATGCTCAGGTGCAGTTCGTCGAGCAGCGTGAAGCCGCCCTCGCCCGCGGCGATGCGCTCCATCACGGCCTTCATGGCGGGCTGGTAGCCCGCGCGCCAGGCCAGCGCGAAGGCCGCGCCGTCCACGCCCGGCAAGGCGCTCTGGGCCTCCGCGGCAATGCCGCTGTGCCAGTCGACCACCGTGCCGAAGACGTCGAACGCGATGACCTTCAGGTCGCTCGCGTCGAAATCGGTGCGCATGCTCAGCGCGGCAGCTGGCTCGCGGCGCGTGCCAGTTGCTCGATGCGGGCCCAGTCGCCGTCGCGGATGGCGTCGGCCGGCACGATCCACGAACCGCCCACGCAGGCCACGTTCGACAGCGCGAGAAACTCCGCCGCGTTGCCCGCATGGATGCCGCCCGTGGGGCAGAAGGTGACGTCGCCGAACGGACCTTGCCAGGCCTTCAGCATCGGCAGGCCGCCGGCCTGCAGCGCGGGGAAGAACTTCAGCTGGGTGTAGCCGTCTTCCTGCGCCGTCATGATCTCGCTGCCGGTGGCCACGCCGGGCAGCAGCGGCAGGCCGAGGTCGTGGCAGGCCTTGCCGACCGAGCGCGTGTAGCCCGGGCTCACGCCGAACTTGGCGCCGGCCAGCGCGGAGGCCTGCGCGTCGGCAGCGCTGCGGATGGTGCCCGCGCCGGCCACGGCCTCGGGCACGTCCCTGGCGATGGCCTCGATGCACTGCAGCGCCTGCGGCGTGCGCAGCGTCACCTCGAGCATGCGGATGCCGCCGGCGACCAGCGCGCGCGCCAGGGGCACGGCGTCTTTCACGTCGTTCAGCACGATGACCGGAATGACGGGTGCGTCGCGCATCACGTCGAGGGGGGTGAGTCTGTCTGTCATCTCATGGCTCCAAAAATTTCTTGCGGCCCGCGCAGGGCCCGGTCACATCCAGGTGCAGGCGCCTTCTTCGGCGGTCAGCGCATTGCGGCGCATGCCGGCGAACAGCTCGCGGCCCAGGCCGTGCCCGTCCGCGATGCGTTGTGCTTCGGACAGCGTCGCGGTCTCGCGCGCGGCCCATTCGTCTTCGGGAAGCAGCACGGCGAGCGTACCCGCTATGGCGTCCAGGCGAATCAGGTCGCCGTCGCGCACCTTGGCCAGCGGGCCACCGGCGGCCGCCTCGGGCGACACGTGGATGGCGGCCGGGATCTTGCCGGAGGCACCGCTCATGCGCCCGTCGGTCACCAGCGCCACGCGAAAGCCCTTGCCCTGCAGCACCGACAGCGGCGGCGTGAGCTTGTGCAGCTCGGGCATGCCATTGGCCTGCGGGCCCTGCCAGCGCACCACGCAGACCACGTCGCGCTCCAGCTCGCCGGCGGTGAAGGCCTTCTGCAGCGCGGCCTGCGAGTCGAACACGCGCGCGGGCGCCTCGATGACGTGGCGGTCGTCGGGCACCGAAGACACCTTGATCACGCTGCGCCCCAGGTTGCCGCTCAGCAGCTTCAGGCCGCCGGTGGCGCTGAAGGGGCTGGCCACCGTGCGCGTGATGGCTTCGTTCTTCAGCGGCGCGGCGGGCGTCCATTGCAGGCGCTGCGCCTGTGCATCGCCCGCGGCATCCACAGGGTGGGGAATGTTCGCGAACTCGTGGATGCCGCCGGCGCGCACCGTGAGCACGTCGCCGTGCATCAGACCCGCGTCGACCAGCTCGCCGATGACGAAGCCCGGACCGCCTGCGGCCTGGAACTCGTTCACGTCGGCGCTGCCGTTGGGGTACACGCGGGTCAGCAGCGGAACGATGTCCGAAAGCTTCGAGAAGTCGTCCCAGTCGATCACGACGCCCGCGGCGCGGGCCACGGCCACCCAGTGGATCAGGTGGTTGGTGGAGCCGCCGGTGGCCAGCAGCGCGACCATGGCGTTGACGATGCAGCGCTCGTCGACCATTTCGCCAATCGGCGGACAGTTGAACGCGGCGTCGCTCGCCTTGCCGAGCACCGTGCGCACGGCTTCGCGCGTGAGCGTGTCGCGCATCGCGTCGCCGGGCTGGATGAAGGCCGTGCCGGGCACGTGCAGGCCCATGGCCTCGAGCAGCATCTGGTTGCTGTTGGCCGTGCCGTAGAAGGTGCAGGTGCCCACCGAGTGGTACGCGGCCATTTCGGCGTCGAGCAGGCCCTGGCGGCCCACGAGCCCCTGCGCGGCCTGCTCGCG
The DNA here is from genome assembly GCF_030317035.1 of Variovorax sp. J22G73. GTDB lineage: Bacteria > Pseudomonadota > Gammaproteobacteria > Burkholderiales > Burkholderiaceae_C > Variovorax. Next base: position 90,131 of record NZ_JASZYK010000015.1, on the reverse strand, counting down.
CACCTTCGACTTGGCGCCGTTCGACAGGCCCGAGGCCATCGGGCCGGCGGGCACGAACACGGTGGGCAGATGGCCGAAGTGCAGCGCGCCGATCAGCAGGCCGGGCACGATCTTGTCGCACACGCCCAGCAGCAGCGCCGCGTCGAACATGTCGTGCGTGAGCGCGACGGCGGTGCTCATGGCGATGAGGTCGCGGCTGAACAGGCTCAGCTCCATGCCGGGCGTGCCCTGCGTCACCCCGTCGCACATGGCGGGCACGCCGCCGGCCACCTGGGCGGTGGCGCCGAGGCGGCGGGCCTCCTGCTTGATGATGTCCGGGTAGCCCTGGTACGGCGCGTGGGCCGAGAGCATGTCGTTGTAGGCGGTGACGATGCCGATGTTGGGTGCGCGCTCGGTCACCACGCGGAACTTGTCGTTGGCCGGAATGCCGGCCACCGCGTGCGCCACGTTGGCGCAGCCCATGCGGTCGGAGCCGCGGTCGCGGTTGCGGATTTCTGCGAGGCGGGCGAGGTAGGCGCTGCGCAGCCCCTCGCTGCGCTCGCGGATGCGATCGGTGACGTCGCGTACGGTGGGGTGTGTGCTGCTGCTCATGGGGGTCGTGGGCTCTTGCTGCGTCTTGCTGCGTGTCGCCAGGGCGACGGTGGGCCTGGGGGCCCATCGTACCAAGCGATGCGCGAAAGCCCGATGAAATCCGGCCGGCTGGCAATACGAATTTACCCATCCGCGCCGCCGGGCGCGGCACCCATGAAAAAGCCCGGCATCACCGGGCTTTTCTTGCAACCGAAGGTGACGCCGAGCTCAGTCGACCAGCTTCACCTCGACCCGGCGCGCCTCGGCATTGTTGCCCGAGCCGGCCGTGACTTCGGGCTTCTGCAGGTCGATCTTCGCGGCCGGCACGCCCAGGCCCACCAGCACGTCGCGGATCATTTCGGCGCGCTTCTTGGCGAGCGACTCGTTCACGGCGGGGTCGCCGGTGGTGTCGTGGTAGCCCGAAACGACTGCCTTGCGGCCGCTTTCCACGCCCTTGATGACCGCGGCCAGCGCCTCGGCGGCGCCGGGCGCCAGGTCGGCGCTGCCGGTGGCGAAGTAGAAGTTCACCACGCCGTTGGCCACGCGGATGCTCGCGCCGTCGGGAATGGTCACGGTCACCGTCTCGGTCACCTCGGCCACCTTGGGCTCGGCGCCGGGGGCGGGCGTGGAGATGACCACCGCCGGCTGGGCCGCCGCGGCCTGCGCGACGGTGGCCGGGTTGTGGCCCTTGTGCCAGAGCACGATGCCGATCACGAAGAAGATCACCAGGGCGATCAGCGCCATGACGAATCCGAGGATGAAATTCTGCTGGCTGTCGTCGTCGCTCATCGGGGGTCTTGCTCCGTAGGAAAGAGGGCGGTAAATAATGGTACGGTGAACCATGATCAGGAAATTGTAGGCGTCGGCCCCGGCACTTCCGTGTCGGACCCCGCGCCGGATCCCGGTCCGCCGGGACTCGACCCCATGCCCACCCCGCTGCGCGATCCACAGCCGATGCTCGAGCGCGCCATTGCCGACTGGGGCGGGCATGAGGACCTGTGGCTCTTCGGCTACGGCTCGCTCATCTGGCGGCCGGAGTTCGATTTCATCGAGCGGCGCCAGGCCTGGGTGCGCGGCTGGCACCGGGCGCTGAAGATGTGGAGCCGCGTAAACCGCGGCAGCGTGCAGGTGCCCGGCCTGGTGTTCGGCCTGCTTTCGGGCGGCAGTTGCCGGGGCATGGTGTTTCGCGTGCCGAAGGCCGACGGCCTGGCCACGCTGCGCCGGCTCTGGCTGCGCGAAATGCCCACGGGCGTGTACGACCCGAAGTGGCTGACTTGCGGCACGGCCGACGGCCCGGTGCGCGCGCTGGCCTTCACGCTCTCGCGGCGCAGCCCCAACTTCACCGGCGAACTCACCGACGAGCGCTACCGCCACATCTTCGCCAACGCGGTGGGCCGCTACGGCAGCTCGCTCGACTACGCGCGCCAGACGCTGCTGGAACTGCAGCGCCACGCCATCCACGACGCCGCGCTGGCCCGGCTGGTGGCGCTGGCCGCGGCGCAGGAACAGCAGCGCCAGCAGCAGACCGGTGCAGAGGCCGAGGCCGCCGCCGATTGCGATGCGCCGCCGCCTCCGGTATACGTTCCGGGTTCCGCGGAAACTTCGTCCCCCGCTGCGGCCCCTGTTCCCTCCCACCCTTCCCAACCGTCCAACCCGTCCAAGGACCACACATGAACCAAAGCCGTCTCATCGCCACCGGCAGCCTCGTGCTCGCCTCCGCCCTCCTCGCCGCCTGCGGCAGCATGGGCGGCAAGCCCAGCACGGCCGTCGAACTGGTGCCCACCGGCGCCATCACGCCCAACCCGACCCGCGGCACGGTGAACTTCACCGCGCTGGAGCACGGCCTGCGCGTGTCGGGCGAGGTGCGCGGCCTGGTGCCGGGCAGCGAGCACGGCTTCCACATCCATGAAAAGGGCGACTGCGGCAACAACGGCGATGCCTCGGGCGGCCACTTCAACCCGACCGGCGGCACGCACGGCAAGTTCGCCGCGCCCGGCAGCCATGCCGGCGAACTGCCGAGCCTGGTGGCCGACGCCGGCGGCGTGGCCCGTTTCAGCGTGGAAGACCATTCCATCTCGCTGACCGACGGCGCCGTCAACAACGTGGCCGGCCGCGCGCTGGTGGTGCACCGCGACCGCGACGACTTCACGACGCAGCCCTCGGGCAACTCGGGCCCGCGCATCGCCTGCGCGGTCATCCCCAAGCCCTGAGCGAGAAAAAAGCTAGCCGCCCCGGCGCGCCAGCCAGAGCGCCTCGGCCTGCGCCAGCGCGGCGGGCGTGTCGACATCGGTGACCACGCCGATGTCGTCCACCGCCAGGTCGGCCACCGAGGCGATGGCGCGCATCGATTTCAGGACCGGCGATGCGCCCAGGTTCCCCGCCAGGGCCGCGAGCTGCGGGCCGCAGCCGGCCGCGAAGCCGACCGGGTGGCCACGCTCCCCCTGGTAGTTCGGCTGCACGGCGTTCACCCGGCCGTCGAGCGCCGCCGCCACCGCCCGCAGCGTGGCCGCCTGCACCAGCGGCAAATCACCCGGCAAGACCAGCCAGCCCGGCGCGTCGCGCGTGGCGCGCACCGCCGCGGCAATCGAATCGCCCATGCCCGGATGCCCTGCGTCTTCCACATGCCATGGCAGGCCGCTGGCGCGCACGGCATCGAGCGTGCGCTCCAGCACCGGCTTGCCGGCGAGCAGCGCCTTCAGCTTGGAGCCCGAGCCCCCGGCCGCCACGAACCGCTCGCCGCGGCCCGAAGCCAGCACGATCACCACGGGGGAATTTGCCTTCGTCGTCATCGCGCGAGTATGTGCGCAACAATCCCGCCATGACTTCCCCTCTCTCCAATGACGCGCTGGCCGCGCTGCGCAAGAGCTACGAGCGCGCGGAACTCGGCGAGGCGCACAGCGCGGGCGATCCGCTGAAGCAGTTCGAGCGCTGGCTCACCGAAGCCATCGACGCGCAGGTGCCCGAGCCCAATGCCATGACGCTGTGCACCGTGGGCAGCGACCTGCGGCCGTCCAGCCGCATCGTGCTCATCAAGGGCTACGACGCGCGCGGCCTCGTCTGGTACACAAACTACGAAAGCCGCAAGGGCCGCGAGCTGTCGGGCAACCCCTATGCGTCGCTGCAGTTCCACTGGGTCGAGCTGGAGCGCGTGGTGCGCATCGAAGGCCGCGTCGAGAAGGCCGGCGCCGACGAGAGCGACGCCTACTTCAAGAGCCGCCCGCTCGACTCGCGCATCGGCGCCTGGGCCAGCCCGCAGAGCGAGGTGATCAGCGGGCGCGACGTGCTGGTGAAGAACGCGGCCCTGTTCGCGGCCAAGCACCTGCTGTCGCCGCCGCGCCCGCCGCACTGGGGCGGCTACCGGCTGGTGCCCGACCGCTGGGAGTTCTGGCAGGGCCGCAAGAGCCGGCTGCACGACCGGCTGCGCTACCGGCGCGAAGCAGGTACAGGTGTGGATGCGGGTGCAGGTGCGGGCGCCGAAGGCAGCGACTGGGTGCGCGAACGCCTCGCGCCCTGACCGCCCGGGGCCGGTCTCAAGGAAGGTACCGCACGCACACCATCACCAGCGTGAGCGTGCCCAGCGCCAGCACCGTGGACACCGCGACGCTGGCCGTCACCAGGTCTTCGGCCGTGCGATAGCGCTGCGAAAACAGAAACACGTTGGCGCCGATGGGCAGCGCCGCGGCCACCACCATCACCGTGAGCGGAATGCCGCGCACGCCCAGCAGCCAGCCGATGCCGGCCACCAGCAGCGGATGCAGCAGGTTCTTCACCAGCGCCTGCGCGAGCGCGCCACGCCAGTGCCGCCCGATGGGCGTGAGCGCCAGCGTGATGCCCACCATCACCAGCGCCACCGGGCCGAAAGCCTGGCCCAGCAGCTGGATCGGCTTGTCGATCACCTCGGGCATGGTCCAGCCGGTCTGCGCGAACAGCAGGCCCGCCATGATCGGCAGCGGCACCGGGTGCACGATGGCGTTGCGCAGGGCGCGCAGAACGGTGCGAGACATCGAGCGCCTGTCGGCCCCGCCGACCGCGGCGTGCTCACGCGCCACCGCCAGTTCGAGCACCACGGTGGCGCTGGTCAACAGCACCAGCGAATGCAGCGAGATCAGCGTGAGCAGCACCACCATGCCGGGCTCGCCATACGCGAGGTCCACCAGCACGATGCCGATCATCACGGTGTTGCTGTAGGTGTTGGCCAGCGCGATCACCGCCGCCGTGCGGTTGAAGCCGCGCAGGGCCAGGGTGCCCGCGAACAGCAGGCCCGAGGCAATGAAGTAAGCCGCCACCGGCTTCAGGCTGAGCTGCTCGACGTGCACCGTGCTCATCGCGCGGAAGAGCAGCGCGGGCGCGAGCAGTAAAAAGATGAGGTTCGACAGGTCTTTCACGGCATTGCCGCCGATCCAGCGGCGGCGCCCGGCGAGGTAGCCGGCGGCGATGAGAAGAACAACGGGGAGAAGCGAAGAGATGACGAAGGAATTCACGCGGCGAGGATAGCCGAGGGATTTCTGCTGTCTTGCTCCTTCCCCCTCTGGGGGAAGGCTGGGATGGGGGCAAGCGGCGTTTGCAAAAGCCGCTGCCTCATCAAAGGCCGCGAGCCCCCGCCCTCCCCCGGAAGGGGAGGGAGAAAACCAAACTCAGAACGTCACGCGCAAACCCACCTTCAACGTGCGCCCCGGCAGCGGCGCATTCGGGTACACCGTCGTCGTCAGGATCGACGTCGGGCTGTACGCCAGCTTGTTGCCGATGTTGTCCATGCGCGCATACCAGGTCAGGTTGGCGCGCTGCACCTTCATGCGGTACGTGATGGCCGCGTTCCACAGCGTGTACGCCTCGGTCTCGCGCGCGCCCACCGTCGGAATGCGGCGCTGCGCCGCGTTGTAGTCGAAGCCCACGCGCGCGCTCCACGGACCGCTGCCGTAGGCCAGCGTCGCACCCATCCGCAACGGCGCGATGCGCGGCAGCGGCTCGCCGGTGTCGAGGTTCTTCGCGCGCACGATGTCGCCGCGCCATTCGAGGTCGAGCGTGTCCGCGTCGCGCAGGCGCCCGAAACCGTCCGCGCCCAAGAGCCGCAGGTTGCCGTTGGCCTCGATGCCGGTGAAGCGCGCACGCACGCCGCCGTAGACGTACTCGGCCAGCGTGTCGGTGGCGCCCGGCTCGGCCACGTTGCCCTCCTCGTCGAGGTTGCGCCCCGACGCCGTGAGGCCGATGTAGTTCTGGAAGCGCGTGACGTACGCGTTGACGCGCGCCGTGTTCGGCCCCGACTTCCATTGCGCGCCCAGGTCGAAGCCGGTCGACTTCTCCTTCTTCAGGTTCGGGTCGCCCACCTCCCACGCGGCCGTGGCCACGTGCGGGCCGTTGGCCAGCAGCTCGTAGTCCTTGGGCGCGCGCTCGGTGTAGGCCAGGTTCGAGGTCAGCTGCCACTGCGGCGCCAGGTTGACCAGCGCCCCGAAGGCCGCGCTGTGCGGGTTGAAGGTGCGCTCGCCGATGGCGAAGCGCGTCACGCTCGGGTCGTCCGGGTAGCCCAGCGACCGAATGCGGACCTGCTCGGTGCGCGCGCCGAAGCTCAGCCGGCCCCACGAGGTGCCGAGCTCTTCGTGCAGGAAGAAGGCGTTCGAGCGCGTGCGGCTGTGCGGCGCAAAGGCCTCCTCGCCGTCGGCGGCGAAGCGGTTGGTCTCGCTGCTGAAGCCCACCAGGCCTTCGAAGTTGCCGATCTTCTGGTGGCGCGCCTCGATGCGCAGGTCGTTGCTCATGTTCGAGAAGGCGGTGCCGGCCTGGCCGCCTTCGAACTCGGTGTGGCGGTAGTCGGTGTGGCTCAGCTTGGCGTGGATGCTGCTGATGAAGCCGCCCGGGCGCCACTCGCCCTCGATGGCGTAGCGGTCCGACTTCATGCCGATGGTCACGTCGTCTTCCGCCACGGTGCCGTAGGTGCTGCGGTAGGTGCTGACCGAGGCGCCGATGTAGCCCTGGTCGAAGAACAGCGTGCCGCCGACCGCGCCGCCGTGCGCCTCGTTGGCCGAGTTGCAGATCTTGCGCGCCGACCACGGCGAGCCGGGCTTGCTGCATTCGAGCGTGATGGGCACCGACACGTCTTTCGAGTCGCGGTTGAAGGCGTCGACGTGTACCGCGATGCGGTCGTTGCCGCCTTCGAGCACCACGCCGCCGTTCTTCTCCTTGTTGCCGGTGGCATAGCCCAGGTCGGCACGGCCGCCGAAGCCGTTGAGGGGTTCGGTGGGAATGCGGTTGTCGATCACGTTCACCACGCCGCCCACGGCGCTGCCGCCGTACTGCAGCGCCGACGGGCCGCGCAGCACCTCGATGCGCTCGGTGACCAGCGCGTCGACCGGCACCGCATGGTCGTAGCTGAGCGCCGAGGCGTCGGGCGCGCCGCCGCCGTTCTGCAGGATGCGGATGCGGTCGCCGTCCTGGCCGCGAATGATCGGTCGGCTCGCGTTGGGGCCGAAGTAGCTGCTGCTCACGCCGGGCACGTTGTTGAGCGTTTCGCCCAGCGTCGATTCGGAACGCAGCAGCAGCCTGTCGCCCGACAGCGTGGTGGTGGGCGCGATGAGGTCGGAGGCGCCGAGCGGGTTGCCGGTGACGGTGACTTCGCGCAGGCTGGCGGGGTCGGCAGGGACGGCTTGGACCTGGGTTGGAACCTGGGCCTGGGCTTGCGCGTGCGCGATACCCGCGAACGAAGCGAGCGAAAGAATGGCAGCGCCCACGGCGTTGCGGCGGAAATTGGGGGTCATGAAAAAAACATTCGTTGAATCGAGGAACGACCGGCCGCGCCCCGCGTGATGCGAGGGAAAGCAACCGGCACTCAGGAAATTCAGCGAACAGGAGGCGGCCCGCGCGCCTCGAACAGCGAGACCCAGCGGGCGACGGCCTCGCCCTCCAGGAAAGCGAAGGTGGCTGCCGGCAGCAGCATCGGCAGCACGACCAGCGGCACGCCCGGCGCGCTGGCGCCGTGCGCGAGCTGGTCGTACAGGCGGCATTGCGCATCGGTCTTGTCGCCGAACAGCGCGTGGATCCAGCCGTGCCGAGATAACGCGGGGCTGGCTTCGGCCTGGGCCTGGGCCTGCACATTGCCCTGGCCGGCCGTGGCCAGCACGGCGCGCACTTCGGCGAGCGCGCGCGCCTGGTCGCCCGGCACATGCAGCGTGGCATGCACGAGGCCGAGCGTCGACGCCAGCCACACCGCAAGCAGCAGTGTGGAAGCGACGGAGCGCAACAGCCTCGTGTGCATCGTCAGGCCTCGGTGCTTCAGAAGTGCGTGGTCATGCTGACGTACAGGCTGCGCCGGGTGCCGTACTGCGGCGCGCCCACGCCCACGCCCGTGCCGTCGCGCAGCAGGTAGCCCTTGTCGAACAGGTTCAGGATGGCGACGCGGCCGACGATGTCGCCGCCCGAGGCCTCCTTCCACGTGTGCGAGTAGGCGGCGTTCACCACCGCGTAGTGCGGCAGCGCGGCGCTGTTGGGCGCGCCGTCGTCGGGCGTGCGGCGCAGGCCGCTGCCGAAGACCAGGTCGCCGCTGACCTGGTTGTCGCCGAAGCGGTAGCTCGCGCCGCCCGACAGCGTGTACGTCTGGTCATGGTCCAGGTACACGTAGTGGTTGGCGATGTAGCTCAGCTCGTCGGCGCCGAACAGCGACTGGCTCGACACGATGTTCCTGCCCATCGCCTTCTGGTAAGCGAAGTTGGCGTAGGCCGACCAGTGCTCGTCGTTGTAGCGCGCCGACATTTCCAGCCCGCGCGCGAAGCCCTTGGCGTAGTTGAAGGGCGACAGGATCAGCGCCTGGCCGAACTGCCCTTCGTCGAGCAGGTTGGTGATGTTCTTGTAGTACACGTCGGCCGACAGCGACAGGTTGTCGTTCACCTTGTGGTCCAGGCCCAGGTCGAAGTAGTGCGTGCGCTCGGCCTTCACCGGGTCGGAGTTGGCGATCTCCGGCTGGTTGGTGGTGCCCGCATACAGGTCGATGCTCTGCTGCGAGGCCAGCTCCTGCGGCGGCGGCGTGAAGTAGCGGGCATAGCCCGCGTGCAGCGCGGTGTCGCCGGTGAGCTTGTACGCCAGGTTCAGGCGCGGGCTCCACTGGTGCTCCTTGGTGAACGCGTCGACGCTGTCGTAGCGCAGGCCGTAGTTGAAGGTCAGTTGGGGGTCGATGCGCCATTCGTCCTGCACGTACAGGCTGGCGAGCTGGCCGACCTTGCCGGAGTTGTCGTTGATCAGCACCGGCGTATTGCCGGCCTGCGCGCCGCTGTCGTCCACCGGAAACACGTTCACCGCATTGATGCTGCGCGTGCTCTGCCGCGTGTAGGCCCCGCCGAAGCGCAGCGTGTGGGCGTCGCTCAGCTTGTACGAGGCATCGGCCTGCAGGCCGTTCGAGCTGTTGGAGCGCAGGGTGTCGGAGGCCACGCCGTTGTAGACCAGGTCGCCGACGGCGTCCGGCACGTAGTGCAGGTTGGAGTACTGGTGAAAGGCCGAGACCTGGAAGTCGAGCGCGCCCAGCGTCTTCTGGAACGACAACGCCACGAAGCGCGTGGCCTCGGTCTGGCGCTCGCGCACGTCCGACGAAGGCAGCCCGTTGTAACCGCTGCCCAGGTCGCTGTAGCCCGCCAGCGAGAAGGCCGGCGCCTGGTTCGGGTTGGTCGGGATCTGGAACTTGCCGTTGTACGTGCCGAACATCAGGCCCAGGCGGGTGTCGGCGTCCAGGTAGTAAGACAGGTTGCCGAAGGTCTTGCCCTGGCGCGTGCGGTCGTTCTGCGCGGTGAGCGTGGGCTGCGGGTTCTCGATGCCGTTGGTGTTCGACACCAGGCTGCCCGACAGGTAGTAGCTCAGGTTGCCGGTGGTGCCGTAGACCGAGGCGCTTTCCTCCAGCGTGTTGTGGCTGCCGAAGGTGAAGCCGAGCGAGCCGCCCGGCTTGCCCAGGCCCTGCTTGGTCTGGATGTCGACCACGCCGGCGGTGCGCAGGCCGTACTGCGCGGGCAAGGCGCCGGTGAGGAAGTCGACCGAGTCGATGTAGCGCGTGTCCAGCGACTGGCCGAAGCCAGAGATGCCCTCGGGCAGCTGCACGCCGTTGATGCGGTACTGCACGTTGCCGTGGTCGTCGCGCACGTGCAGGGAGCCGGAGGCCTTGGAGTCCTTGGCGACGCCCGGCAGGGTGAGCAGCACGTCGTCCAGCGGGGTGGCGTCGCCCTTGCCGAGCGCGTCGATGGCGGCGCGGTCGATGCGGTAGACGGTGGCGCCGACCTCGGGCGAGAGCTCCATGCGCGCCTTCTTCAGGCGCTCGGACTGGGACTGGATCTCGACCGTGGACAAGGTGCCGGGCGGCGTGCTGGCCGCGTCGGGCGACACGGTGACGGTGGCGTCCTGCGCCAGCGCGGGCCAGGACAAAAGGGAAAGAACGGCGACGCCGATGGCGTTGCGACGGAAATTGGGAATCATGGATGGGGCACTCGTTGAATCAATGAACGTCCGCCGCCGCCCGCGCAAGGCGGGTGGCGGCAGCCGGAACACAGGGGGATTCAGCGAGAGGAAGGCGGGCCGCGCGCGTCGAACAGCGCGACCCATCGGGCGATGGCCTCGCCCTGCAGCCAGGCGAAGGTGGCCGCCGGCAGCAAGATCGGCAGCACCACCAGCGGCACGTTCGGCGTGGCGCTGCCGTCGCCGAGCTGGTCGTACAGGCGGCACTCGGCGTCGGTGTGCTCGCCGAAGAGGCTGCCCAGGCCGTGGGCGTGCTTGTGCACGTCGCCCTGGGCCTGTGCCGCGGTGGCAGTGGCAGTGGCACCGACGAGGGGGGCCGAGGCGGTCGCGGCTTCGGCCAGGCCGGGCACGTGCAGCGAACGGTGCATCACGCCCAGCGTGCCGGCGATCCACAACGCGAACGCCAGCGCGACGAGGATCGCGCGGGCGGAACGGGAAGGGGAACGGCGGGCTGTCAGCATGGTGCGCAGGGCGGTGGGCTCAGGTCTCGGCTCGGGCCTCGGTCAGGCCTTCTTGACGCGCGAGGCGAAGGTCTTTTGGAATTTCTCGACCTTCGGGCCGACCACGAACGCGCAGTAGCCCTGCCTGGGATGGTTCAGGAAGTAGTCCTGGTGGTAGGCCTCGGCCGCCGAGTAGTTGGCCAGCGTGGCCACCTCGGTGACCACGGGAGCGCGGTAGGCCTTGCTCGCCTCGAGCTCGGCGATGACCGCCTGCGCCACCTGCTTCTGCGCGTCGCTCGTCACGTAGATGCCGCTGCGGTACTGGGTGCCGACATCGTTGCCCTGGCGGTCGGGCGTGGTCGGGTCGTGCACCACGAAGAAGATCTCCAGCAGCTCGCGCAGGCCGATCTGCGCCGGGTCGAACTGCAGCTTCACCACCTCGTTGTGCCCGGTGCGGCCGGTGCAGACCTGCTCGTAGGTCGGGTTCACGACCTGGCCGTTGCAATAACCCGACTCCACGTCCAGCACGCCCTGCACCCGGTCGAACACCGCTTCGGTGCACCAGAAGCAGCCACCGCCGAGGACGATGGTGTCGGTGGAAGGGGGCGAAGGCGGCAAAGACGGTGGAAAGGAAGAAGGCGCAGAGGAAGACAAGGGCACTGTTCCGGCAGGTTGGCAAAAGACGAACCCGATATTGTCGCGGCTTGACGTGACGGATGCCGGTCACTACATTACTAACCCGCGAGTCATTAACCCCATGCCAACCCCCCGTTCCTTCGTCGACAAGATCTGCCCGGTGCGCTCCAAGCGCGAGCGCCGGAAAGAAGCGCGCCCCGGCGAACTGCTGGCCGCTGCGCTCGACCTGTTCGTGGAAAAAGGCTTCGCCGCCACCCGCTCCGAAGAAGTGGCGGTGCGCGCCGGGGTGTCCAAGGGCACGCTTTTTCTCTACTTTCCGAGCAAGGAAGAGCTGTTCAAGGCCGTGGTCATCGAGAACCTCGGCGGCCGCTTCACCGAGTGGAACGCCGAGTTCGAGGCCTTTGAGGGCACCACGTCCGACATGCTGCGCTATTGCATGAACGTGTGGTGGGAGCGCGTGGGCAACACCCAGGCCTCGGGCCTCACCAAGCTCATGATGGGCGAAGGTGCCAACTTTCCCGAGCTGGCGGAGTTCTACCGCCGCGAGGTGGTGCGCCCCGGCCACGACCTGCTGCGACGCATTTTCCAGCGCGGCATCGACAGCGGCGAGTTCGCGCCCATGGACGTCGACCACGCCATTTATTCGGTGGTGGCGCCCATGGTCTTCCTCATGCTCTGGAAGCATTCGGCCATGGTCTGCGTCGACGGCGTGTCGACGCTCGACCCCGAAAAATACGTCGCGATCCAGGCCGACGTGGTCATCAACGGGCTCAGCGCGCACCCCGGAAGGCCGAGCGCGCCGCTGGCGTCACCGGTGCCACCTAAAATTGAAGGTTTGTCCTGAGCCCACTAGGAAAACCACGCCATGAACCCCACCCCCACCCTCGAGCGCTTGCGCTTCAACATGATCGAACAGCAGATCCGCCCCTGGGATGTGCTTGAAACCGACATCCTCGAACTGCTGGCCCAGATCCACCGCGAAGACTACGTGCCCGAAGAGCACCGCACCCTGTCGTTCTTCGACATGGAACTGCCGCTGCTGGACGGCTCGGTGCCCGGCGAATTCATGCTGTCGCCCAAGGTCGAGGCCCGCACCTTGCAGGACCTGCATGTGCAGAAGCACGAATCGGTGCTCGAGATCGGCACCGGCTCCGGCTTCATGGCCGCCCTGCTCGGCGCCCGTGCCGCCCAGGTGCTGTCGCTCGAGATCAACCCCGTGCTGGCCGCCCGCGCCGCGCAAACGCTGCGCCAGAACGGCGTGACCAACGTCGAAGTGCGCCACGCCGACGGCGCCGTGCCCCTGGCCAGCGGCCCGAGCTTCGACGTGATCGTGCTCAGCGGCTCGGTGGCCCGCATTCCGCAGAACCTGCTGGGTTCGCTGAAGGTCGGCGGTCGCCTCGCGGCCATCGTGGGCGAAGAGCCGATGATGCGTGCCCATTTCGTCACCCGCACCAGCGAAAGCAAGTGGGACACCATCCAGCCCTGGGACATCGTGGCGCCGCGCCTGCTGAACTTTCCCGAGCCTTCGCGCTTCTCGTTCTGAGCGGCGGTTGACCGACATGATCGACCAAGTCCGCCCCGCCGACCTCGCCGCCTGGTTCGCCCAGGACCCCGCGGCCATTCCGGTGCTGCTCGACGTGCGCGAGCCGTGGGAACTGCAGACGGCGAGCGTGACGCCCCAGGGCTTCACCCTGCTGGCGATTCCGATGAACGAAATCCCCGGCCGGCTCGCCGAGCTGGGCGAGGACCATCGCATCGCCTGCCTTTGCCATCACGGCGCGCGCAGCCAGCGCGTGGCCGCCTTCCTGAACCAGAACGGCTTTGCCGAGCTCGCCAACGTGGCGGGCGGCATCGACGCCTGGTCTTCCCACGACCCCACGGTCCCACGCTACTGATTCAAGGACGTTCAATGCCTCCCAGGCCCCGGCTTTCGCCCCTTACCGCAGCGCTCGCAAGCACCTTCGCAGCCCTGCTCGCATTGCCGGCCCAGGGCCAGACACTGAACGAACTCTACGACGCCGCCCGCGGCTACGACGCCACGTACCAGGGGGCCCGGGCCCAGTACGACGCCAACGTGGCGCGCGCCGCGCAGGCCAAGGCGGGCATCCTGCCGGCGGTGGGCCTCACGGCCGGCGTGACGCGCAGCGACATCGAGATCGACACCCTCACCGGTGCCGGCCGCGGCACCACCACGCCGCGCGACTTCAACACGCAGAACGTGGGCATCAACGCCACGCAGCCGCTGTACCGGCCCGCCAACTGGGCCACCTACGAGCAGGGCAAGCGCCAGGCCGACATCGCGCAGGCGGTGTTCACCATCGCCGAGCAGGACCTGATCGTGCGCGTGAGCCAGGCCTACTTCGACGTGCTCGCCAGCCAGGACAGCCTGGCGCTGGTGCGCGCGCAGAAGGTGGCCGTGGCCGAGCAGCTGGCCTCGGCCAAGCGCAACTTCGAGGTCGGCACCTCGACCATCACCGACTCGCGCGAGGCCCAGGCCCGCTACGACCTGGTGATCGCGCAGGAAATCGCGGCCGAGAACGACCTGCAGGTGAAGAAGGTGGTGCTCGACCAGCTGGTCGGCCGGCCGGGCAGCGTGCCGGTGCCGCTGCAGGTGCCGGTGGTGCTGCCCGTGGCCATGCCCGCGGACATCAACGCCTGGGTCGCGCAGGCCGACAACGTGCACCCCGCCATCCAGCAGGCCCGCCTGGGCGTGGACGTGGCCGGGCTCGAGGTCGAGAAGGCCAAGGCCGGCCACAAGCCCACGCTGGACGCCAACCTGGGCTACAACGTGACGCGAAACCCGACCGGCACCACCACCAGCACGGTGGGCACGCGGGCCAACGCGGCCACGGTGGGCGTGGTCTTCAACCTGCCGCTGTTCGCCGGCTTCGCGACCGAGAACCGCATCAAGGAAACGCTGGCGCTCGAAGACCAGTCGCGCAGCGTGCTCGAAGGCACGCGCCGCAACGTGGCGCAGTCGACGCGCGCGGCGTACCTGGGGCTGGTGTCGGGCGCGGGCCAGGTGAAGGCGCTGGAGGCGGCCGAGTCGTCGAGCCAGAGCGCGCTGGACGCCAACCGCCTGGGCTACCAGGTGGGCGTGCGCATCAACATCGACGTGCTGAACTCGCAGAGCCAGCTGTTCCAGACCAAGCGCGATCTGGCACAGGCGCGCTACAACGTGCTGCTGGGCAACCTGAAGCTGCGCCAGGCCAACGGCACGCTGACGACGGACGACATGAATGCGATCAACGCGACGCTGGCGAGCAACGGCAGCGTGCCCGCGGTGCCGGCGGCCACGGCGCCGGACCGGGGTAGCAGCAGCACCCCCTCGTCGGCGGTGCCGGTCGCGCCGCGCAGCATTCCGGTGATTCCGCCGGTGCCGGTGCAGCCGTTCAATCCGCCGGCGCCGGTGATGCCGACGGCGCCCGTGCCGCCTGTGATCCTGAATCCGCCGGTGCGCTGAGGTGTTTTCCTTCCCCCGGAGGGGGAAGGAGCAAATACAAAACTCAGTCCAGCGTGGGTTCCGCGCGCGGCGGTTCGGTGTCGTCCAGCGGCGCGGCCGCGGTCGCGACCGGTTCCGCGGCCTGCGCAATCGCCAGCACCGCCGTCGCCGTGCGCTCGGCGGCCCCGCGGTTCGACGACGAAAAGCCCAGCGCGGCCTGTGCCATCACGGCGCGGCGCTCGGGGTTCTCGACCAGCTTCAGCGCCGCCGTCACCGCCTGCTCCATGCCCTCGACACGCAGCGACGCACCCGCCTGCAGCGACAGCTGCGAAGCCTCGGCGAAATTGAAGGTCGACGGGCCCATCACCACCGGGCAGCCGCAGGCGGCCGGCTCGATCAGGTTCTGCCCGCCCAGCGGCTCGAAGCTGCCGCCCAGCAGCGCCACGTCGGCCAGGCCGTAGTACAGCGCCATTTCACCGAGCGAATCGCCCAGCCAGATCTCGGCCTCGGCCGGCTGCCCCGCGGCGCTGCGGCGCGCCACGGCGAAGCCCTCGGCCTCGATCAGCGCGGCCACTTCGTCGAAGCGCTGCGGGTGGCGCGGCACGATCATCCATTGCACGTCGTGCACGCGCTTGGCAATCGAGCGGATCGCGCCCTGCTCCGGCGGCACCGGCTGCGTGGCGCCGAAGCGCTTGAGCACTTCGAGCAGCATGCGCTCCTCGCCGTCGCGCGAGCTCGCGAGCACCACCATCGGCTTGGGCAGCCGCTCGCGCAGCGACACGGCCGCGGTGAGCTGGCGCTCGTCGGGCGTGGCGTCGAACTTCAGGTTGCCGTACACGCCGGCCACCTTGGCGCCCAGCGACACCAGCCGGTGCGCGTCGGCCTCTGTTTGCGCCCACACGGCCGTCAGCGCCGAATACGCGGGGCGCGACAGCCAGGCCAGGCGCTCGGCCGCGGCCAGCGACTTTTCGCTGAGCCGCGCATTAGCCAGCACCAGCGGAATGCGGCGCTCGGCGCAGGCGGCGGCCATCACGGGCCAGACCTCGGTTTCCATCAGCACGCCGATGCGCGGCTCGAACTTGTCCAGGAAACGCTTCACGGCGCCCGGCGTGTCCCAGGGCTGCCACACCTGCGTGTCGCCGGGTTCGAGCAGCTTGGCGCCCTCTTCGCGGCCGGTGGCGGTGCCGTGCGTCAGCAGAATGGGCACGCCCGGGTACTGGCGGCGCAGCTCGGCGATCAGGATGGCGGCGGCACGCGTCTCGCCGAGCGACACGGCGTGCACCCAGCACTGCGCCTGGCCGGTGGTGGCCGCGTCGTAGTGGCCGAAGCGCTCCTCCACGGCCACGCCATAGCCCGGCTCGGCCTGCGCACGGCGCCGCAGCTTGCGGCGCACCAGCGGTTGCACAACGGTGGTGAAGACGCCGTACAGGCGCAGCAACAAGGAACGCACAGGGTCGGTTCGTTTCAGTTCAGTGGCTGGCTTCGGCCAGCCTGGCGTCGGGCTTGGCCGTGCGCAGCAGCGCGAGCATCTCGGCTTCGATGCGCTTCAGCGCGGCATCGGTCTGGCCTTCGAAGCGAAGCACGAGCACGGGGGTGGTGTTGGATGCGCGAATCAGCCCGAAGCCATCGGGCCAGTCCACGCGCAGGCCGTCGATGGTCGAGACCTTCGCGGGCGCCGCGAAGCTGGCGCCCTTCACGAGCTGCTCGACCACGGTGTGCGGCTCGCCTTCGGCGCAGGCCACGTTCAGCTCGGGCGTAGAGAAGCTGGTGGGCAGCCCGTTGAGCACGGCGTTGGCGTCGGGGCTCTTGCTCAGTATCTCGAGCAGGCGGCAGCCCGCGTAGGTGCCGTCGTCGAAGCCGAACCAGCGCTCCTTGAAGAAGATGTGGCCGCTCATTTCGCCGCCCAGCGGCGAATCGATTTCCTTCATCTTCGCCTTGATGAGCGAGTGGCCGGTCTTGTAGATCATGGCCTTGCCGCCGGCCGCCTCGATGGCCGGCGCCAGCCGCTGCGAGCACTTCACGTCGAAGATGATGGTGCCGCCCGGCACGCGCGACAGCACGTCCTGCGCGAAGAGCTGCATCTGGCGGTCGGGGAAGATGTTCTGGCCGTCCTTGGTGACGATGCCCAGGCGGTCGCCGTCGCCGTCGAAGGCCAGGCCCAGTTCGGCGTCGCCGGCGGCCAGCGCGGCCATCAGGTCCTTCAGGTTCTCGGGCTTGCTCGGGTCGGGATGGTGGTTGGGGAAGTTGCCGTCGACCTCGCTGTACAGCTCGGTCACGTCGCAGCCGATGGCGCGGAAGATGGCCGGGGCCGAGGCGCCGGCAATGCCGTTGCCCGAATCGACCACGATCTTCATGGGGCGCGCCAGCTTGATGTCGCCGGCAATGCGCTTCACGTAGGCCTCGGTCACGTCGACCCTGCGCACGCTGCCGCCGGGCGCTAGCTGGGCGCTGCCGGCTTCCATGGTCTTGCGCAGGCCCTGGATTTCTTCGCCGTAGATCGCGCGGCCGGCCAGCACCATCTTGAAGCCGTTGTAGTCCTTGGGGTTGTGGCTGCCCGTGACCTGGATGCCGCTCGTGCACAGCGTGTGGGCCGCGAAGTACAGCATGGGGGTGGTGACCGCGCCCACGTCGATCACCTCGACGCCGGTGGCCACCAGGCCCTTGATCAGCGCCTCGGCCAGCGCGGGGCCCGACAGGCGTCCGTCGCGCCCCACCGCCACCGACTTCTCGCCGGCGGCGCGCGCGGCGCTGCCGAAGGCCCGGCCGAGCGCTTCGGCCACGTCGGCATCGAGGGTTGTGGGCACCACGCCGCGGATGTCATAGGCCTTGAAGATCGACGCGCTGAGCTGCATGAAGTGCGATTCCCGTTGGTTTTGCGAACGGGGCATTGTAGGCAAGGCACCGGGCAGGCACATGTCCGAAAACGGCCAGTTGAAACGACTCGAAACCTTATGATTTCCCCATGCCTACCACCCACGCCCCCACCGAAGCGCTCGAGAGCGACGCCTGCTACCTGGCGATGAAGACGCACGACGCGCGCTTCGACGGGTCGTTCTTCACCGCGGTGACCTCCACCGGCATCTACTGCCGCCCGGTGTGCCGCGTGAAGCTGCCGCGGCGCGAGAACTGCCGCTTCTTCCGCCACGCGGCGCAGGCCGAGGCCGCGGGCTTTCGCCCCTGCCTGCGCTGCCGGCCCGAGCTGGCCCCCCGCGCGAACGGCGCGGCCAGCTGGTCGACCGAAGACGCCTCGCGCATCCTCGCGCTGCAGGCGGCACGGCTCATCGACGAGCCCGACGCATGGGCCGAAGACGGCCCCGGCGCCGCGCAGATCGCCGCGCGGCTGGGCGTGAGCGACCGCCACCTGCGGCGCATCTTCGAGGTGCAGTTCGGCGTGTCGCCGCTGCAGTACCTGCAGACGCGCCGCCTGCTGGCCGCCAAACAGCTCATCGCCGACACGCGCCTGCCGATGACGCAGGTGGCGCTGGCCAGCGGCTTCGCGAGCGTGCGGCGCTTCAACGCGGCCTTTCTCGAACACTACGGTCTGAACCCCAGCGCCCTGCGCCGCGCCGGCGGCACCGCGGCCGACGGTGAAGGCGGCCCCGCCAGGCCCATCGAGGTGCGGCTGGGTTTTCGGCCGCCCTACGACGCCAACGCCATGCTCGGCTTCTTCGCGCGCCGCGCGCTGCGGGGCATCGAAGCCGTGTCGACGGCGGACGGCAAGGAGCCCGCCAAGGGCAGCACGCCCACCTATGTGAAGCTGTCGCGCACGCTGCGCATCCAGCAGGGCGCGCAGGCGCATGCCGGCTGGCTGCAGCTGCGCTTCGACCTGGAGCGCGAGCAGGTGCTGCTGTCGGTCAGCGACTCGCTCGCGCCCGTGCTGCCGATCGTCATCAGCCGCGCGCGGGCGCTGTTCGACCTCGACGCCGAGCCGATGGCCATCAACGCGGCGCTGCACGCGGCGTTTCCGCACGGCGACGGGCTGCGCGTGCCCGGCGCGGTCGACGGCTTCGAGCTGGCGGTGCGCGCGGTGCTGGGCCAGCAGGTCACGGTGGCCGCGGCGCGCACGCTGGGCTCGCGGCTGGTCGAGGCCTTCGGCGAGCCGCTGGCCACGCCCATCGACGGCCTGGCCCGGCTGTTTCCCACGCCCGCCGCCATCGCGGCGGCCAGCGGTGACGCGCTGGGCCAGCTCGGCATCGTGCGGCAGCGGCAGACCGCGCTGCACGCCATTGCCCAGCAGGTGCTGGACGGCAAGCTGGCGCTGCATGCGGGTGCCGACGTGCCCTCGACCATCGCGGCCCTGCAAGAGCTGCCGGGCATCGGCGCCTGGACCGCGCA
Organism: Variovorax sp. J22G73; assembly: GCF_030317035.1. Classification (GTDB taxonomy): domain Bacteria; phylum Pseudomonadota; class Gammaproteobacteria; order Burkholderiales; family Burkholderiaceae_C; genus Variovorax. Next base: position 71,231 of record NZ_JASZYK010000015.1, on the reverse strand, counting down.
GTACATCGCCATGCGCGCGCTGCGCTGGCCCGACGCCTTTCCGGCCGGCGACGTCGCGCTGCAGAAGGCGCTGGGCGTGAGCACGGCGCGCGCCGCCAGCGAGGCCTCGCAGGCCTGGCGGCCGTGGCGCAGCTATGCGGTGCTGCGCGCGTGGCATGCGCCCACGGCCTCCCCTTCCCTTTCTTCTCCTTCTTCCTCGTTGCCGGGTGCGGACGCAACCGCCACGGCACTCCCCCTCGTCACCACGGCAGGCCTTGCCGCCTGAAACGCCATGAAGTTCAAGAGCAAAGTCATCTACAGCTCGCACCTCGACACGCCGCTGGGCGGCATGACGATGGCGGCCACCGACCAGGGCCTGGCCGGCGTCTGGTTCGACCAGCAACGCCACTGGCCCGACACCACGGGCTGGATCACCCGGGACGACCACCCGGCGCTGGTCGAGGCGGCCGCGCAGCTGCGCGACTACTTCGCCGGCAAGCGCGACAGCTTCGACATGAAGCTCGACCTGTCGCACGGCACTGCCTTCCAGCAGAGCGTGTGGCAGCAGCTGCTGGCCATTCCGGCCGGCGCCACCGTGAGCTACGGCGCGCTCAGCGCGAACGTGGGCAACCCGAGCGCCGTGCGCGCGGTGGGCGCGGCCGTGGGGCGCAACCCGATCAGCGTGATCGTGCCCTGCCACCGCGTGCTGGGCGCCGACGGTTCGCTGACCGGTTACGCTGGCGGGCTGGAGCGCAAGACCGCCCTGCTCGAGCTGGAGAAGGCGCGCTGAGTTCACACGCTCGCGCGCACCGGCTCACCAGCTCGCAAGTGCAGGGCACCCCATAAAAACAGAGGACGCATGACCGCCACGACCAACAACACCACCCCCGCCAAACCCCTCGCCCCCAAGGCCTGGCTCGTCGACCTCGTGCTGCTCGGCGCGCTCTGGGGCGCCTCCTTCCTGTTCATGCGCATCGGCGCGGCCGAGTTCGGCGCGCTGCCGGCGGCCGCGGTGCGCGTGGCGATCGCCGCGCTGTTCCTGCTGCCCATCGCGCTGCTGCGCGGCCAGGGCCCCAGCCTGGCGAAGCACTGGAAGGCCAGCTTCGCGGTCGGCGTCTTCAACTCGGGCATGCCCTTCGCGCTCTTCTGCTTCGCGCTGCTGACCATCAACACCGGCCTGGCCGCCGTGCTCAACGCGACCACGCCGATGTTCGGCGCGCTGGTGGCGTGGGCGTGGTTTCGCGAGCGCCCGGCAGGCTCGCGCATCGTGGGGCTGGTGATCGGCTTTGCCGGCGTCGCCATGCTGGCCAGCCGCAGCGCCGGCCTGCATGCGGGCGCCAGCGGCAATGCCGCGCTCTTCGCGGTGCTGGCCTGCCTGGGCGCGTGCCTGTGCTACGGCATTTCGGCCAGCGCCACGCGGGCGCACCTGGGCGGCGTGCCCGCGCTCACCACGGCCACCGGCAGCCAGATCGGCGCCACCCTGTTCCTGGCCATTCCGGCGCTCTGGCTCTGGCCCGCGCAAATGCCCAGCCTGCGCGCCTGGCTCGCGCTGCTGGCGCTGGGCATCGCCTGCACCGGCGTCGCGTACATCCTGTTCTTTCGGCTGATCGAACGCGCCGGCCCTGCGCGCGCGCTGACCGTGACCTTCCTGGTGCCGGTGTTCGCGCTCTTCTACGGCGCGGTGTTCCTCGGCGAAAGCATCACGCAGTGGATGCTGATGTGCGCCGCCGTCATCGTGTGCGGCGTGGCGCTGTCGACCGGCATCGTCAAACTGGGGCTGCCGCGCAAGGCTTCGGCCTGAGCTTGCGGTAACGGACATTGCGGCAACGCGGCGTGCGGCGCCCTGTGCCGTGCCCGTGCCGTTCATTCATCGCCGGCGCGGCTTCCTGCGCCCCTTGGCCTCCGCCGCGGCGAGCTCCCTGGCGTCCAGCACGTACTCGCGCGACTGCGCCAGCCGTTCCACCGCCAGGTCGATGAAGGCACGCACCCGCGACGGCAACGCCGTGCGGCTGCCGTAGTAAACGTGCACGCCCATGTGGTCGCTGACGTGGTCGACCAGCAGCGGCACCAGCCGCCCTGAACGAATCAGCGGCGCGGCCGACAGGTTCGACAACATGCCGATCACCTGGCCCGAGAGCACCGCCTCGGTCTCCAGTTGCGCGTCGTTCGTCGACAAGGTGGGCGGCAGGTCGTGCGAAACCACCTCGCCGCCGACCTTGAAGAGCCAGGGCAGCACGCGCCCGGTGGCGGATTGGCGGAACACGCTGCACCGGTGCGAGGCCAGCTGCTCTATGGAATTCGGCGCGCCATGCGCAGCGATATAGGCCGGCGCCGCGCAGACGATGAGCTGCATCGCGAACAGCCGGCGCGCCGCCACGCCGTCCTGCGGCGCGGAGCCGATGCGAAAGCCGACGTCGGCGCGGTCCTGCACCCAGTTGCCGATGCGGTCGTCGAGCTTCAGGTCGGGCTGCACGCCGGGGTGGCGCCTGCAGAACTCCTCGATCAGCGGCCACAGCAGCGGCAAGAACGCGTACCTGGGGGCCACGATGCGCAGCGGCCCCGCGATCTCGTCCTTGGCGGTGCGCGCGCGGTCCACCGCGCGTTCCAGCGCCGCCAGGGCAGGCTGGGTGGCCTCGAGAAACTGCTGCCCCTCGAACGTGAGCGCGATGCTGCGCGTCGTGCGGTGCAGCAGGCGCACGCCCAGACGCGCCTCCAGCGCCGCGAGCGCCTGGCTCGCGGCCTGCGGGCTCACGCCCTGGGCCGCCGCCGCACGCCGGATGCTGCCGAGCTCGATCGCCTTGGTGAAGGTCTCGATGGCGCGAAAGTCGCTGATGGCCACGTGGTGCTCCCCTGATTTGCTGGATATACGAGCCCGACAGTATCAACCTGTGCTTGCGAGTGGTGCAAGAAACGGCCTTCTAGTCGGTTGACAGTGCGCTGCCTACAGTCGGGCGCTCCATCAACACCCGGAGCAATTCATGAGCAGTCACATCGAAGGCAAGGTCATCGTCATCACCGGCGCCAGCAGCGGCCTGGGCGAAGCGGCGGCACGCCTGCTGAGCGCGCAGGGCGCGCGCGTCGTGCTCGGCGCGCGGCGCATCGACCGCCTGCAGGAATTGGTCGACACGCTGAACGGGCCACGAGGGGCCGAACAATCTCGTGCATTGGCCGTCGCCACCGACGTCACCGTGCCCGAACAGGTCAAGCACCTGGTCGACACCGCCGTGCAGGCCTTCGGGCGCATCGACGTCATGGTGAACAACGCGGGGCTCATGCCGCTGTCGCCGCTGGAGCGGCTGAAGATCGGCGACTGGGACCGCATGATCGACGTGAACCTGAAGGGCGTGCTGTACGGCGTGGCCGCGGCGCTGCCGCACATGCAGCGCCAGATGGGCGGCCAGTTCGTCAACGTGGCGTCGGTGGCGGGGCACAAGGTGCTGGTCAACGGGGCGGTCTACAGCGCGACCAAGCATGCGGTGCGGGCCCTGTCCGAAGGCCTGCGGCAGGAGACAAAACCCTGGAACATCCGCACCACCATCGTGTCGCCGGGCGCGGTCGACAGCGAGCTGAAGGCCAGCGTCACCGAGCCCGACATCGCGCGCGGCATGAAGGACTTCTACCAGGCCGTCGCCATTCCGGCCGACGCCTTCGCGCGCGCCGTCGCCTTCGCCATCGACCAGCCCGAGGACATGGACGTGAACGAGATCGTGTTCCGCCCGACGCGCCAGGTGCCCTGAGCGCCGGGCGTCGAGCACCGACTGCGTAGGCCCGTGGGTGGCCTGTGGATGAGCCCTAGATGGCGCCCGCCACCACGTTGACCGACAGCGCCAGCACCAGCATGTTGAACGCGAAGGCCAGCACGCTGTGGAACAGGGTGATGCGCCGCATTTCCTTCGAGGTGGCCTGCACGTCGGACACCTGCGAGGTCATGCCGATCACGAACGAGTAGTAGAGAAAGTCGAAGTACTCGGGCGCGTCGTCCTTGCCCGGAAAGTCCAGCCCGCCGTCGGGCGTGCCGCCCTTCTGGTCGATGTAGTAGCGGTGCGCGTAGTGAAAGGCATAGATGGTGTGCATCATCAGCCACGAGCCCGCCAGCGCCACCAGCCCCAGCGCGACGTGCGCGGCGCGCTCCCAGCCGCTCAGCTGCTTCACCTGCTGCAGCATCATGGCGATGGCCACCACGCTGACGGCCACGACCACCAGCATCGACACCAGGATCACGATGTTGGGCTGGTCGAGCTGCTGCGCGCGTTCGCGCGTGCGCCTGGCATCGAAGGTGTCGGCCAGCCACCACGTGAGCACCTGGTACACCAGCACGCCGACGCACCAGCCGGCCAGCCCGCGCGCCATGCTGCTCAGCGGCACCGGCATCAACGCGGCCGCGGTGGCCGCGGCCGCGATGCCGCCGTAGAGAAGACGCTGGCGGCCGGTGGTGGTGGAAAGGTGTCTGAGCATGCGCGCCACTTTAGCCGCTGGCCTTGCCAGACCACTCGCGTGTTCGCGCCTGTTCAGCCATCGACAAAGTCCTACATGCACAACGGCATTCCGCGCATGCAAGCACGCGTGCGACGCGCCTATCGTTGCACTCGTCTCAGGGAGCTCCGCCCACAGGCGCCACGCAGGGCCGAACGGCTTGCGTTCATTTTCATTACATGCCGCGGCGGTCACGTTTTTCCAACCCTCTTCAGGTCATCAAGGACTTCTTCCATGCTGCTTCGCACCCGCCCCTTCGATCGGACCGCAAGACTCGGCAAGCTCGGCACGTTGGGCGCCATGGTCGGCACCGGCTTTCTCATGGCCGCCACGCCCGCCCTGGCCGACCCCTCGCCCGCGCTCGACCGCTTCAGCTTTTCCGTGGGGGCGTTCAACGCCGACCCCAAGTTCAATGCCTCGGTGAACACGCCCTACGGCACGCTGCAGTCGGGTGACATCAAGCCCGGCCGCGTGACCATGCCGCGCGTCACGGCCGACGTGCTGCTGGGCGACAGCCAGGGCATTTCGTTCGACTACTACCAGTACAAGCGCGACTACTCGGGCGGTGTGGCGAACACCACGTCCTTCGGCAACTTCGGCACGCTGAACACCTTCGGCAACGCCAGCGTCAACACCAAGCTCGACTTCGCCAAGCTGTCCTACAAGTGGTGGATCGGCTCGGGCAACACCGTGCTCGGCCTGGGCGCGGGTGCCGCCTACTACCGCGCCACGCTGGGCGCGTCGGCCCTGGCTTCGGTGAACGGCCAGGTCGGCACCGTGAGCGACAGCTCCAGCGACAACGCCATCGCGCCGCTGCTCGAAATTGGCGTGCGCCATGCCATCACGCCCGACCTGCGCCTGTTCGCGGACGCCTCGGGCGTGTGGAAGAACGGTGGCCGCTTCCACGGCAACATCTACAACGCCTCGGCCGGCGTGGAGTGGTTCCCGGTGAAGAACATCGGCGTGGTGCTCTCCTATGGCGTGACCAACATCGACCTGACGCGCGAAGCCAACTTCGCGGATTCGCGGCTGAAGGTTCGGCTGCAAGGTCCGTCGGCTTTCCTGAAGGCACGCTTCTAAAGCCGACGCATCGGGTGCCAAAGGCACGGGGCGCGCCGCGGCGCCCGGTGTAGCCAGTCTTCGCAAGACGTGGTGCGGGGCCAGCCTTAGGCTGCGCTCCAACCACAGAAGACCGGAGACACCAGCATGCCTGCAGCCGCCACGGGCCTCGCGCCCTCCCAGCCCACCAGCCCCTCGCCCTCCCCTGCAGCGCCGGGCTTCCACCCGCGCATCTCGCGCGTCGCACTGGGCGACGTGATCCATCGCAGCGCACGCCGCTTCGGCACGCGCACCGCGCTGATCGAGGGCGAGCACCGCATGTCGTACAGCGAGCTCGACGCCGCGTCGAACCGCTTCGCGCACCACCTGCTGGGCCTCGGCCTGCTCGCCGGCGAGCGCGTGGGCATGCTGTGCAACAACTCCATCCAGATGGTGGTCGCGCTGCTGGGCATCCAGAAGGCGGGGCTGGTGTGGGTGCCGATCAACACCGCGCTGGCGGTGGACGCCATCGGCTACATCCTCGCGCATGCCGAGGTGCGCCACCTGGTGATCGACACCGCGCTGCATGCCAGGCCCGAACTGGGCGCGCTGCTGCAAGACACCGGCGTCGCGCCGCTGCTGTGCGTGCTCGACGGCGACACGCCGCCGCCCGGCATCGCGACCGTGCCGCAGGCCATCTCGCACGGCCCGCAGACGCTGCCCGACGTGCCCATCGACAGCACGCAGCTCGCGCTCATCATGTACACCAGCGGCACCACCGGCCGCCAGAAGGGCGTGATGCATTCGCACGCGTCGGTGCACTCGGTGCTGCTCAGCAACATGGTCGAGTGGGCTAGCAGCCCCGAGCGCGCCGACGTGTGGAGCAGCGTGCTGCCGCTGTTCCACTGCGGCCAGCACACGGTGCTGATGTCGGCGCTGGCGGTGGGCGGCGCGCTGGTGGTGCTGCGCGGCTTCGACCCCGGCGCGGTGCTGGGCGCCATCGAGCGCCACAAGATCACCGTGATGGTCGGCCTGCCCATGATGTACGGCGCGCTGCTGGCGCACCCGCAGCGCGCGTCGCGCGACCTGTCGAGCCTGCGACTGTGCGTGTATGCGATGGCCCCCATGTCGCGCACCCTGCTGCTGCGCCTGCTCGACGAGTTCTGCCCCCACTTCGCGCTGGTCTCGGGCCAGACCGAGATGTACCCCGGCGCCACCATCTTCGAGGCGCACGAGCAGCGCAAGCGCTTCGGCTCCTACTGGGGCGTGGGCACGCTGGTGAACGAGGTCGCCATCATGGGCGACGACGGCGAACTGCTCGCGCCCAACCAGGTCGGCGAAATCGTCTTTCGCGGCCCCAACGTGATGCTCGGCTACTACAAGGACCCGGAGGCTACCGCCAGCGCCCAGCGCTTCGGCTGGCACCACTCGGGCGACCTCGGCAAGATGGACGACGACGGCCAGCTCATCTTTCTCGACCGCCTGAAGGACATGGTGAAGTCCGGCGGCGAGAACGTGCCGTCCATCAAGGTCGAGGAGGTGCTTCTGCGCCACCCCGGCGTGATGAACGCCGCCGTCGTGGGCCTGCCGCATGCGCACTGGGGCGAGGCCATCACCGCCTTCGTCACGCGCCGGCCCGATGCGCCCGCCGACTTCACCGAGGCCGCGCTCACCGCGCACTGCAAGGAACACCTGGGCGGCTTCGAGGTGCCGAAGGAGATCGTGTTCCTGCCCGCGCTGCCGATGACGTCCACCGGCAAGATCCAGAAGTTCGAGCTGCGCAAGGCGCACCAGGACCTGTACCAGCGGTAACGAGGCCTATCGCTACAACTCCGGATCACTGCGTGAAGTTGTCCTTGATCAGGTCCACCACGTCCGACCCGCGACCGCTGAGCACCGCCTTGGCGGAATACAGCATCGTGCCCGCCACCTGGCTGAACTCCACCTTCGGCGGCATCACCAGCTCGGTGCGGTTGACCTTCACGTCGAGCAGCGCCGGCCCCGGGTGCGCAAGAAAGGCGCGCACCGCGTCGGGCAGCTGCTCGGCGCGCTCCACCTTCTGGCCGTAGAAGCCGATCACCTCGGCCAGCCGCGCGAAGTCGGGGTTCAGCAAATCGGTGTAGTTGTCGAGCAGGCCTTCGACCTTCTGCTCCAGCTCCACGAAGTTCAGGCTCGCGTTGTTGTAGACCACCACCTTGATCGGCAGCTTCTCCTGCACCGCCGTCATCAGGTCGCCCAGCAGCATCGCGATGCCGCCGTCGCCCGAGAGAGAAATCACCTGCCGCCCCGGGTACGCCTTCTGCGCGCCCAGCGCCTGCGGCATCGCGTTGGCCATGGTGCCGTGCAGCAGGCTCACCAGCGTGCGGCGCCGCCCGTTCATGTGCAGGTGGCGCAACGACCACACCATCGGGCTGCCGCCGTCGGCGGTGAAGATCGCATCGTCGGCGGCCAGCTCGTCGATCACGTGCGTGAGGTGCTGCGGGTGGATCAGCCCTTCCTTGCCGGGTCGCTCGTCGCGCCGAAGGGTGTCGACCGCGTCCTTGCGGTGGCGCAGGCACTCGTCCAGGAAGGCGCGGTCGCTGCGCTCTTCAAGCAGCGGAATCAGCGCCTCGATGGTGTGCGCCACGTCGCCCACCAGCCCCAGCGCCACCGGATGGCGCCGCCCCAGGTGGCTGCCGTCGGTGTCTATCTGCAGGATGGTGGCCTTCGACGGATAGAACTGGCTCCACGCGAAGTCCGCGCCCAGCAGCAGCAGCGTGTCGCATTCCTGCAGCGCGCGGTAGCCCGACTCCACGCCGAAGATGCCCGTCATGCCCATGTTGAAGGGGTTGTCGTACTCCACGAAATCCTTCGCGCGCGAGGTGTGCGCAATGGGCGCCTTCAGGCACTGGCCCAGCGCCAGCAGCATCTCGTGCGCGCCTTCGCAGCCGTGGCCGGCGTAGATGGCAATCTTCTTTCCCTTGGCGAGCAGCGCGGCCAGCTGCGCCAGCTCGGCGTCGTTCGGGCGCACCACCGGCGCGGTGCGGTGCACGGCGAAGGTCAGGCCTTCTTTCACTTCGGTCTGCGCGATGTCGCTCGGCAGGATCACCACGGCCACGCCGCCGCGCGACAGCGCTGCCTGCGCCGCCAGCGCCGTCACCCGCTGCGCCTGGTCGGCCGAATGCACCTGCGCGCAGAACACGCTGCAGCCCGCATACAGCGACTTGAAGTCCACCTCCTGCGGAAAGTCCATGCCGAGCTCGCTCGTCACGATCTGGCTCGCGATGAGCACCATCGGCGCGCGGTTGCGGTTGGCCTCGAACACGCCGTTGATGAAGTGCAGCCCGCCCGGCCCGCAAGAGCCCGCGCAGGCCGTGAGCTCGCCCGAAAGGTACGACTCCGCGCCCGCGGCGAAGGCGGCGGCTTCTTCGTGGCGCACGTGCACCCATTCGATGTCGCTGCGGCGGATCGCGTCGGTCACGTGGTTCAGGGTATCGCCCACGATGCCGTAGCAGCGCTTGACGCCTGCGTGCTGCAGGGTTTCGATGACGAGGTCTGCGACTTTGCGGTGGGCCATGCGGTGCTTTCCTTTGCTGCAAATCGCAAAGGCTAAGCACCGCCTGGCCGAAGCCCGTGGGCGGGCTTCGGAAGCGCCGGTAGGAGTTCGCCGCGCGCGGCTTTCAGGCCTGCAAGAATGCCTTGGCGCGCCGCCCGTCCCACGGTGCCGCGCGCTCCAGCTGGCCGGCCAGCTGGAACATGGTGGCCTCGTCGCCGAAGCGGCCGACGAACTGCACGCCCACCGGCAGCCCTTCCTTGGTCTCGTGCAGCGGCACCGACATGCCCGGGTGCCCGGTCACGTTCCAGATCGATGTGTAGCCCGTGTGCTCGCGCGCCTTGGCCTTGTAGGCCTCGAGGTCGGTGGCTTCCATGTCCACCTTGCCAAGCTTGTGAGGCGGCGTGGCGGTCACCGGGCCCAGCAGCATGTCCCAGTTCTCGAACTTCTGGCCGAGGTTGCGGCTCACGCGCTGCAGCGTCTGGATGGCGTTCAGGTACTGCTGCGCCGTGACCGACTTGCCGGCCTCGCCGAACATGGCGGTCACGCGCTGCAGGTCGCGCCCGCTGAACTCGCGGCCCAGCTGCTGGTTGCGGCGCAGCAGCGAGGTGTACATGCTCGCGTGGATGATGTCGGAGCGGCACTGGATGTATTCCGCGTCCGAGATCACGTCGTCGAACACCGGGTCCACCCACTCCACCTGGTGGCCCAGCGACTCGCACAGCTTGGCCGCGTTCTCCACGCCCGCGCGCACCTGCGCGTCGAGCGCCACGCCCTCGAAGGACTTGAGCGACACGGCGATGCGCAGCTTCTTCGGGTCGCGCCCCACCAGGTCGAGGTACGACGCGGCCGCCGGCGGCGCGCAGTAGGGGTCGCCGGGTGCCGCTCCCTGCGTCACGTCGAGCAGCACGGCGCTGTCGCGCACCGAACGTGTCACGACGTGGTGAATGGTCATGCCGGCCCAGCTCTCGCTGATGTGCGGGCCCAGTGGAATGCGCCCGCGCGTGGGCTTCAGGCCGAACAGGCCGGTGTGCGCCGCGGGAATGCGGATGGAGCCGCCGCCGTCCGCTGCGTGCGCGCTGGGAATGACGCCGCCGGCCACCGCCGCGCAGGCACCGCCGCTGGAGCCGCCCGTGGTGTGTTCCAGGCTCCAGGGGTTTCTGCAGGGGCCGAACATCTCGGGCTCGTTGGTGGCGCTGATGCCGAACTCCGACAGGCTCGACTTGCCGAAGATGACCAGGCCCGCGCGCACATAGCGCTCGGCCAATGTGCTGTCGATGGGGGAGCTGAAATCCGCGAACAGGCGCGAGGCATTGGTGGTCGGCAGGCCCGCGTAGTACACGCCCAGGTCCTTCAGCAGAAAGGGCACGCCGCGCAGCGGCCCGTCTGGCAGACCCTGAGCGATGCGCGCGTGCGCATGCTCGAAGAAGCGCGTGGTCACCGCGTTGAGCACGGTGTCGCGCGCCTCGGTGCGGGCGATGGCCTCGTCCAGCAGTTCCTCGGCCTTCACTTCCTTGCGGCGCACCAGGTCGGCCATGGCCACTGCGTCGAGCTTGTCGTATTCGGCAATCATCGGTATCGGTTTCCTCTTGGTTGTGCGGTTCAACAGAACGCCCTGCGGAGCGTTCAACGGAAATGACAGGCCACCCACTGGCCCGTCGTCTTTTCGGCCAGCAGCGGCTCTTCGGCGCTGCAGCGCGGCTGCGCCATGGGGCAGCGCGTGTGAAAGCGGCAGCCGCTGGGCGGGGCGGCCGGGTTGGGCGGGTCGCCCTTGAGCAGGATGCGTTCGGCCCGCACGCGCGGGTTGGGAATGGGCACCGCCGACAGCAGGATCTCGGTGTACGGATGCAGCGGCTTCCTGAACAGCACGTCGCGCGTTGCCACCTCGACGATCTTGCCGAGGTACATCACGGCCACGCGGTGGCTGATGTGGCGCACCACCGCCAGGTCGTGCGCCACGAACAGGTACGCAATGCCGAACTCGGCCTGCAGGTCGGTCAGCAGGTTGATCACCTGCGCCTGCACCGACACGTCGAGCGCGGACACCGGCTCGTCGCACACGATGAGCCTGGGGTTCAGCGCCAGTGCGCGCGCAATGCCCAGGCGCTGGCGCTGGCCGCCCGAGAACTCGTGCGGAAACTTTTTCATCGCCTCGGGGCGCAGGCCCACCTTGGAGAACAGCCACGCCACGCGCTCGCGCCGCTCGGCGGCGCTGGACACGCCCGCCTGGTCCGACTGCGCAAAGTTGCGCAGCGGCTCGGCCACCAGTTCGCCCGCCTGCATGCGCGGGTTCAGCGAGGCGTACGGGTCCTGGAAGATGATCTGCAGCGCCCTGCGCTGCTGGCGCATGGCCTGCGCGTCAAGCGCCAGCAGCTCCCGGCCTTCGAGCCGCACCGAACCCGAGGTCGGCTCGATCAGCCGCAGGATCGACTTGCCCGTGGTGGTCTTGCCGCAGCCCGACTCGCCCACCAGCGCCAGCGTCTCGCCCGGCGCCACGGAGAACGAAACGCCGTCCACCGCATACACCTTGGAGGCCTTGCGCCGGCCCAGCCACGAGCCCGGCGACTCGTAGTGCTTGCGCAGGTCGCGCACCTCGATCAGCGGGGCCTTGGCTGCAGTCGCTGCAGTCGCTGCCGTTGTTGCCGCTGCTGTCGTTGCCGTCGTGGCGTTCATGCCGTTCATGCGCCCTCCCCGTGCAACGCTTCGAGCTCGACCTGCGCCACCGGCACCGGCGTGCGGCGCACCACCTCGTCGACCTCGAAGCAGGCGACCACGTGCGGCGACCCCTCGCTGCCGTGGTCTTCGAGCATGGGCATCTCGTTGCGGCAGCGCTCGGTGGCGAAGCCGCAGCGCGGCGCGAACGGGCAGCCGCCCTCGGGCTCATGGGGCGCGGGCACGATGCCCGGAATTTCGGTGAGCCGCGCGGTGTGCGTGTTCATCGACGGCATCGAGGCCATCAGCGCGCGGGTGTACGGGTGCAACGGGCGGTCGAACAGGTCGATCACGTCGGCCTCCTCCACCTTGCGCCCCGCATACATGACGACCACGCGGTCGCAGCACTCGGCCACCACGCCCAGGTCGTGCGTGATCATCACGATGCCCATGCCCAGCTGCTTCTGCAGGCCGCGCAGCAACGCGAGGATCTGCGCCTGGATGGTGACGTCGAGCGCGGTGGTGGGCTCGTCGGCAATCAGCACCTCGGGGTGGCACACCAGCGCCAGGGCGATCATCACGCGCTGGCGCATGCCGCCCGAGAGCTGGTGCGGGTACTCGTTCACCCGGCGGTGCGGCTCCGGTATCTGCACCAGGCGCAGCATGTCGGTCGCACGCTCCAGCGCCTCCTTGCGGCCGACCTGCTGGTGGAGCATCACGGTCTCGGCAATCTGCCGGCCCACGGTGAGCACCGGGTTCAGCGAGGTCATCGGCTCCTGGAAGATCATGGAGATGCGGTTGCCGCGGATCTTGCGCATCTCGGGCTCCGAGAGCTTGAGCAGGTCGGTGCCGCGATAGCGGATGGCCCCGCCGGCATAGCGCCCGGGCGGCGTCGGAATCAGCCGCATCACGGACAGCGCCGTCACGCTCTTGCCGCAGCCCGACTCGCCCACCACGCCCACGGTCTGGCCGACCTCCACGCGGTAGGACACGCCGTTGACCGAGCGGACCTCGCCCTGCAGGGTGTCGAAGTACGTGCGCAGGCCGTCGATTTCGAGCAGCGGCGCGGTCGCGGCGCCGGGGGCAGAACCGGGGGCAGAGTTCGAAGGCACGTGAGGTGTCGTCATGTTCATGTCCGTACGCTCACAGCTGCCGCGCCACGTGCGGGTCGAGCGCGTCGCGCAGCCCGTCGCCCAGCAGGTTGATGGCCAGCACCGTCAGGCCCAGCAGCACGCCGGGGAAAACGATCGGGTAGAACACGATCGCGATCAGGTTGCGGCCTTCCGAAATCATGTTGCCCCAGCTCGGCACCTGCGGCGGCACGCCCACGCCGAGGAATGAGAGCGCGGCCTCCGCCAGCACCGCGGAAGCCGCGATGAAGGTCGCCTGCACCAGCAGCGGCGCCAGGATGTTGGGCAGCACATGGCGACGCAGGATGGTGCACAGCGGCGTGCCCAGCGCATGCGCCGCCTCCACGTACAGGCGCTCGCGCAGCGACAGCGCCAGCGCGCGCACCAGCCGCACCATGCGCGGTATCTCGGGCACCGTGATCGCCACGATCACCGTGGTGAGGCTGGCCTTGGTGAGCGCCATCAGCGCGATGGCCAGCAGGATGCCGGGGATGGCCATGAGCCCGTCCATCACCCGCATGATCGGCCCGTCGGTCCAGCGCACGAAACCCGCCAGCAGGCCCAGCGCCACGCCGAGCAGCGTGGCCAGCAGCGCGACCGAGGCGCCCGTCATGAGCGACACGCGCGCGCCCCACACCGCGCGGCTGAAGGTGTCGCGCCCGAGCGCGTCGGTGCCAAAGAGGTGCTCGCCCGAAGGCGCCTTCATGCGCGCGATGGGGTTGATGGCCTGCGGGTCGTGCGTCGCGATCCAGGGCGCGCCCAGCGCCGCGACGACGACCACCAGCAAGATCAGCCCGCCCAGCATCAGCGTGTAGTGCTTGCGCAGCAGGCGCAGCGCGGGCGACGCGCGCCGCGGCGCCGCCGTGTGGATGTTCAATGTGGCATCGGTCATTCAGTGGCCTCAATAGCGGATGCGCGGGTCGAACAGCGTGTAGCTCAGGTCGACCAGCAGGTTGATCAGCACATAGGCCGCCGCCGACAGCAGCAGCAGGCTCTGGATCACCGGGTAGTCGTGGTGCTGCACCGCATCGACCACGAGGCTGCCGAGCCCCGGAATCGAGAACACCGTCTCGGTGACCACCACGCCGCCCAGCAGCAACGCGATGCCCACGCCGATGGTCGTGACGATGGGAATGGCCGCGTTGCGCAGCGCATGGCCCAGCACCGGCAGCACGCCCAGGCCCTTGGCCCGCGCGGTGCGGATGTAGTCCTCGTGCAGCACCTCGAGCATCGAAGCGCGCGTCATGCGCGTGAGCAGCGCCGTGTACAGCAGGCCCAGGTTCACACACGGCAGCACCAGGTGCTTCAGGTACGGGATCACGCCCTCGGCCAGGCTGCGGTAGCCCTGCACCGGCAGCCACTGCAGCTTCAGCGCGAAGGTGTAGACCAGCACGTAGCCCGTGAGAAACACCGGCATCGAGAACGCGCACACCGCGAACACCATCACCAGCCGGTCGATCCAGCTGCCCGCGCGGTACGCCGCCAGCACGCCCAGCGGTACCGACAGCGCCACCGCGATCACGATGGTGAAGAAGGCGATGGACAGCGTCGCGCCGATGCGCTGGCCGAGCAGCTGCGTCACCGGCATCTGGTTGAACAGCGACACGCCGAAGTCGCCGCCGAGCACGTTGCGCGACCACACGAAGAACTGGTGCCACAGCGGCTGGTCGAGCCCCAGCGCCACGCGGGTCTGCTCGATCTGCTCGGGCGTGGCGAAGTCGCCCACGATCAGCAGCACCGGGTCACCGGGCGCCAGGTGGATCAGCATGAACACGATCACCGACACCACCAGCATCACCGGCACGGTGGCGAGCACCCGCCGGATCACATATTCCATGCCGCGCCCCTACTTCTCGATGTTCCACATGACCGGGATGCCCATGCCGAACAGCTCGGTGTTGCGCACCTCCTTGCGCGCGGCAAAGATCGCGGGGTACTGGCCGTAGGGAATGTAGGGCGGCGCCTCGTAGATGCGGCGCTGCAGGCTCTCGACCAGCTGCTTGCGCTTGCCGGCATCGGCCTCGCGGATCCAGGCGTCGCGCAGCTCGTCGATCTTCGCGTCGCACGGCCAGCCCGGCACCACGCTGCCCTTGCACGAAGACAACACCCAGCCGTTGCTCAGGGGCGTGTCGACGTCGGCATTCTTGGAGGCGGTGAGGTACAGGCTCCAGCCGCCTTGCGCGGGGCCTTCCTTCTTGTACACGCGCGCCAGCACCGACGACTGGTCCATCACCTGCACGTCGAGGTTCAGGCCCGCCTTTTTGAGGTACTGGATCCAGATCAGCGCAGCCATCGACTGCGTGCCGTCGGTGGGCTGCAGGAACACGATCTTCTCGCCCTTGTAGCCGGCCTCCTTCAGCAGTTGCTTGGCCTTCTCGAAGTCCTGCTTCCTGAAGGGCTCGGAGCCCGCGGCGGTTTCGTTGGCGCCACCGCACATGAAGACGGCCGGGCAGTACAGCGACTTGCCCGGCTGCGGCGTGAAGCCCATGCCGGCCAGGATCTCTTCCTGGTTGACCATGTACAGCAGGGCTTGCCGCCCCTTCGGGTTGTTGAAGGGCGGCGCCAGCGTGTTGGCGACCATGAAGGGCTGCCAGATGCCGGTTTGCTCGAGCTTGATGTTGGCGTCGGTGCGCAGCGAGGCCTGGTAGTCGGGCGGCACCACGTTGACGATGTCGACCTCGCCGTTCTTCAACGCCGAGGTGGCCGTGTTGGCGTCGGGCATGTAGCGCCACTCGACGCGCTCGACCTTCACGCGCTTGCCGCCCGCCAGGCCGTCGGCCGGCTCGCTGCGCGGCACGTACGCGGCATTGCGCACGAACACCATGCGGTTGCCCGGAATCCATTCGTCGCGCTTGAACACGAAGGGGCCCGAGCCCACGGGCTCTGGAATGGGCGCATCGGGAAAGGCCTTGGCCTGGCGCTCGGGCACGATGAACAAGGTCTTCGCCGCGAGGATCAGCGGCACCTGGCCCATGCCCTCCTTCAGCTGCAGCGCGAAGGTCTGGCCGTCGACCACTTTCCACTCGGCACCCGAGTCGGCCAGCAGCAGGCCCATGGTCGCGCGCTTGGCCCAGCGCTGCAGCGTGGCCACCACGTCGGCGGAGGTGACGGGCTGGCCGTCATGGAACTTCAGGCCGGGGCGCAGGGTGAAGGTCCATGCCTTGCTGTCGGGCGACTGCGTGAACTTCTCCACCATCTGCGGCTTGGGCTCGCCCTTGCTGTCGCGCGAGAACAGCGTGTCGAAGTTCATGTAGCCGAAGTCGCGCGTGACGTAGGTGTTGCTGAACAGCGGGTCGACCACCTTCAGGTCGTTGTTGATGGCCATGCGCAGCGTCTTGGCCTGCGCCTGGGCCGGTGTCGGCGTCTGGGCCGAGGCGGTGGCCGCGGCCATGCCCACGGCCGACGCCAATGCCCAACCGACCAATCTCGCGCAAGTGGCGCTCACATGCGTGGATCTCGCATGCGTGGACTTCTCGTACGTGGATTTCTTCATGACCCCGGTTCCTTTCCTGGTTTCGACAGTTCGCTGGGAGTGCGCTGGCCGGCATCGCTCTTTGGAACGTGCGGCCGCGGCGCGCTGTGACTGGGCTTCACCGACGAGGCGTCTGGTGACGGTGCCGGTTTTGAGATTTGATACACGATATATCATGTTAAAAATCAAAACAAGACGGACTTCCCCCTTGCAAGACGCGTGCGCGGTTGCCGGCCGCGCAGCAAATTCACGCGCTGCACACTGCGCGCCGCACATTGCACCCAGCAGATGCTCGACGCCCCGCTGCCGTCGCTGCGGCGAGTCCTCGGCGCAGCGCCGTGCGTTCAGCGCGGCGCGAGCACCGTGTGGCTCGATGCGGTGTCCGCCACCGCGGCCCAGTCATAGAGCATGGGCACCGTTTCTCCACGCAGCCATGCGGCGGTCTGGTCGTCGTAGTGCGCGTCGCGCGGGTCGCCCGATGCACCGTGGAACACGATCCACCGGCACGCGTCCCACTGCCCCACGTCGAACACATAGCGCGCCAGCGACGCGTAGTGCGCATGCGCGCCCAGGTGCGGCAAGTAGCCGGTGGTGAACACCGTTTCGTTGTCGCCATCGACCGCGCCCTTGTCCACCGGCGCGAGCAGCGCCGCCGAAGGGAACGCCATTGCCAGCGGATGCCGCAGCAGCAGGCGGTGCCGCGCGCCCCATGGCGCCGCCGGGTCGCGCGCCACTTCGGCCAGGGCTTCGGTGAGTACCTCGTTCCACGAAGCGCCGCCGAGCAATGCATCGTCGTCGGCGCGCAGCAACTGCGGCACGCACCAGCCCAGCTGGTAGTCGACCGCGAGGCCGGGCGCGATGGTGCGCTGCAGGCCCATGTCGAGCGCGCCCAGCCCGCTGCGCCGCGCGACCGAACGCGCCAGCGCCATGCGCAGCGAGATGTAGGCGTTGGCATCGACGGCGTCTGCATCGACCCGACCGTTCCACGCCACCAGCCGGTCGCGCAACGCCACCGATGCGGGCTCGGTGAGCGCAAGCGGTGCGAGCCGCGCACAGATTTCGAGCGCCGGCAGGCTCAGCGTGTCGAGGTGCACCGCTTCCATGTCCTGCACGCCTGCGGATTCCATCGCCGTGAGCAGTTGCCAGATGCGCCGCGCGCGGTGCGGCGGATGGCAGTCGGTGCTCAGGTAGTCGTCGTGCCGCTCCACCACGCGGTTGTTCGCGGTCACGATCAGCCCCGCCGGGGGGTCGATCTGCCGGGGCATGTGCTCCCACTCGATCCAGCCGCGCCATGCGTGCTTGTCGAGCCACCCCGGCACCGGCAGCCAGCCGTTGATGGCCGGGCGGCGCGGCACCTTGGCGCGCACGTGGTGGCCGACGTGGCCCTGCGTGTCGGCCGCGACCAGGTTGTGGTCCACCAGGCCCCAGCCGCGGCTGGCCTCGAACAGCGCATCGACGTTGCGGGCCTCCATCATCGGGCGCATGCAGTCGAAGGAGCGGTCGGCTTCCACGTCGGACGAATGGCGCAGCACCAGCGCGGAGCCGCTCTTCGCATCGCCCGCGACCACCGGGCCGCGCGCGGTCGCGAGCACCTCGCACGCGACATCGGCCTGGCCGCGCACGCGGATGCGCTCCACACGGCGCTCCACCTCGACCCACTGCCCATGGCTGCCGTCCGTTTCGGTGCGCAGCAGGTAGCGCCGGCCTTCGTTTTCGAAGCGTTCGAGGTACACGTCCGCCGTGTCCACGAAGGCCACCGTCACGCACCACGCCACGTCGGGGTTGTGCGCGAAGTGCGGAAAACCCGGCACGCCCGGCGTGGTCAGGCCGATCACGTCGAACTCGTCGCAGGCCACATGGCACTGCAGGTACATGTTGGGCATGTCGAGCACGCGGTGCGGATCGCCCGCGAGCAGCGGCCGTCCGCTTTGCGTGCGGCTGCCGTGCACCGCCCAGTTGTTGCTGCCGCCGCCGGCGGCGTCGGTGTTGCTCTCGCTCACGAAGGCCGAGATGGCGTCCGCCAGCGCCGCCATGTCGGGCGAGAGCCGGCCCGCGAGCGCGCCCGGCGGCATGCACACCAGCTCTTCGCCGCCGTCGTCCATGCGCAGGCGGTCCAGCGCCTGCGCGCCGACCACCGGCAGCGCAATGGCGCGCCACAGCTTGGGGTAGACGGAGTTCAGCAGCAGGCTGGTCTGGCGCAGCACGGCGATGCTGTGCCACGCCTCCCACGGTTCCGGCGTCTCGCCGAGCAGCGCGTACTCAGGCGGCAGCGGCCCGGTGGCCATGAAGGCGTTCACACCCGCGGTGTAGGCCGAGAGCATGGCGCGGGTGCGTTCGTTCACGGTCTCCAGGTCGCGGCGGCTGCACTCGGCCAGCCCGAGGCGGCGCACGAGCATGTCCATCGGCAGCGCGCTGGGCCCCATCCATTCGGCATAGCGGCCCAGCGTGCGGCGGCGCAGCGCGTCCATCTGCCAGAGCCGGTCGCTCGCATGCACATGGCCGAGCGCGAAGAAGGCGTCGTCGGCGCAGGTGGCACGCAGGTGCGGAATGCCCCAGGCATCGCGCCAGAGGTCGACCGGCGCACGCAGGCCGGGCAGTTGTTGCCGGGCGGCATTCGTCACAGGCTTCTCCTTCGTCGGGGGTTGTCGGTCAGTCCGTGCGCAAGGCGGGCGGCGCCATCTGCAGCCACGGGCTCAGGCGTTCGTAGAGATGGGTCAACTGCAGCACCGAGAGATCGCCGCGCGGGCGGCCGATGATCTGCATGCCCATGGGCAAGCCCCGCGCATCGAACCCCACCGGCACGCTGATGACGGGGCAGCCCGACAGCGTGCCGGGCGTGACCACTTCCATCCACCGGTGGTAGCTGCTCATGGCGCGGCCCGCGATCTCGCGCGGCCAGTGTTCTTCGACGGCGAAGGGAAAGACCTGCGCCGTCGGCAGCGCGAGAAAGTCGTGCTGGCCGAACAGGTCCAGCAGCGCGTCGTACCAGGCGGTGCGGTCGGCCAACGCCTGTTGCACGTCGTTCACCGACAGCGCGCGGTACTGCGCCACCTCCCATTGCAGCTCTGGCTTCATCAGCGCGCGCGAGGCGGGTCGGTCGTACGCGGGCCCGTGCTTGCCGCCAAGGCTGAAGTGGCGCAGCACCGTGAAGGAGCGCCAGATGCGGGCCCAGTCGAACTCCGGCCGGATCGCCTCGACCCGCACGCCCGCCGCGCCGAAACGCGCGAGCGCGGATTCGCACAGCGCGAGGATGCCGTCCTCGAAGGGCAGGTGCCCGCCGAGGTCGCCGAGCCATCCGATGCGAGTACCGGCAAGGTCCGTGTCCAGCTGCGCGTGCCAGTCGGGCACCGTGCCGTCCAGCGACAGCGGCGCGCGCGCGTCGTAGCCCGACTGCACCGACAACAGCAGCGCGAGGTCGTCCGCGCTGCGGCCCATCGGGCCTTCGGTGGTCAGCTGGCCGAGAAAGGCGTCGCCGCGCGGCCAGAACGGCACCCGCCCCTGTGAAGGCCTGAAGCCGAGCACGTTGTTGAAGCCGGCCGGGTTGCGCAGGGAGCCGCCCATGTCGGCGCCGTCGGCCACGGGCAGCATGCGCAGTGCCAGCGCGACCGCGGCGCCGCCGCTGGAGCCACCGGCGCTGAAGCGTGGGTCCCAGGCATTGCCCGTGGCACCGAACACCGGGTTGTAGGTGTGCGAGCCGAGCCCGAACTCGGGCACGTTGGTCTTGCCGATGAAGATCGCTCCGGCCTCGCGCATGCGCTGCACCATGACGGCGTCGACCGTGGGCACGTTGTCGGCGAACAGCGGCGAGCCGAAGGTGGAGCGAATGCCGCGCGCGGGCGCCGTGTCCTTGATGGCCTGCGGCAGCCCGTGCAGCGCGCCCAGTGCATCGCCACGCGCCACGGCCGCGTCGGCGGCGTCGGCCTGCGCCAGCACCTGCTCGCGCGGCACCATCGAGACGATGGCGTTGAAGCGCGGGTTCAGCGCATCGACCTGCTGCAAAAAGGCGCTCACCACCTCGCGCGACGAAAGCGCGCGACGGCGGATGAGCGCGGCGAGTTCGCGTGCGGGCAGCTGGCAGATGTCGGGCACGCGCACGGGGTTGAAGTCGTCCGGGGCCATCGCGGTCATGGCGCCGCGGCCCCGATGCGCAGCAGCGCCTTCAGCAGCTTGTACTGCTCGTCGAGCATCGACTTGCCCAGCGAGACGCGGCAGCCCCGCGCCTGCGCCGCCGCGAGCAGCGGCGTGATCTCGGGCGTCATGATGATCTCGGCCAGCTCGGTGTGCGCGCCCAGGTGTTCGGTAGGCAGCGGCAGCGGGTCGCCCGCGTGCATGCCCATCGACGTGGTGTTGACGACCACGTCGAAGCCGCGCGGGTCGTTGTCGCCCGCGACGGTCCTGCAGTGCGGGTGCGCCGCGGCCACATCGGCGGCCAGCGACGCGGCCCTGTCCTGCGTGCGGTTGTGCACGACCAGTTCCGCCGCGCCCGCCTCGGCGATGGCGAAGGCCACCGCTCGCCCTGCGCCGCCGGCGCCGATCTGCAGCACGCGCCGGCCGCGCAGCGCGATGCCGCTGTGCGCCAGGCCGTCGACGAAGCCGGTGCCGTCGAGGTTGTCTCCGGTGAGGCGGCCGTCGCCGTCGCGTCGCACGAAGTTGACCGCGCCCACCAGCGCGGCGCGCGGCGTGGTCGCATCGAGCAGGGACAGCACGTCGATCTTGTGTGGAATGGTCACGCCGAAGCCGCGCACGTTCTGCATGCGGCGGATGGCGCCGATCACCAGCGGCAAATCCGCCGGCGACACATGCAGCGGCGACACCGCGATGTCGTGGCCTTCCGCCTCGAATCGCTCGTTGAGCCGGTGCGAGCCGACCACGTGCGCCACCGGGTCCGCGAGCATCAGCAGGATGCCGGTGCGGCCGGTGATCTTCATCGGGCGTCCTTCAGCACGGCGCGTACCGCGTCGGCAATGCCTGCGGCCGTGAGGCCGTGGCGCTCGAAGAGGTAGGGCATCGAAGCGCCCTGCGCGAAGCTGTCGCGCACGCCCAGGCGCAGCAGGCGCGTGCCGCTGCCCGCCTCGGCCAGCACCTCGGCCACCGCGGAGCCCAGGCCGCCGACGATGGAATGGTTCTCCACGGTGACGATCAGGCCATGGCGCCTGGATTGCGCCTGCACGAAGGCTTCGTCGAAAGGCTTGAGCGTATGCGCGTTGGCCACGGCCACCGCGATGCCCTGCGCCCGCAGCGCGCGCGCGGCGGCCCGCGCGGGCTCGACCATCAGGCCGCTGGCGATGAGGAGTGCATCGCCGCCCTTGCCGACGCCGACGCCAACGCCCTCCTCGATGCCCTCCAGCGGCTGGATGCGTCCCAGCTCCAGGGGCTCCCACGGCGTGCCCGCGGGCAGCGCGGCCGGCGCGCGCAGCATCCGCAGGTACACCGGCCCCTTGTGGTCGGCCGCCGCGCGCACCGCGGCCGGCACCTGCGCCGGGCCCGAGGGCTCGATGACCGTCATGTTGGGCAGCGCGCGCATCAACGCGATGTCGTCGATGGCCTGGTGGCTCACGCCCAGGATGGTCGACAGGCCCGGCAGGAAGCCGACGATCTTCACGTCGGTGCGCGGGTAGGCCACCTGCATCGCGATCTGGTCGAAGGGCCGGCGCGTGGCGAACACGCAGAAGGTGTGCACCCAGGCCTGCAGCCCGCTGCGCGCCAGACCGCCCGCGAGGCCCACCATGTTGGCCTCGGCGATGCCGGGGTTGATGAAGCGCTCGGGAAAGGTGTCGCGAAACAGGTCGGTCTCGGTGGAGGCCGTGAGGTCGGCCGAGAGGCACACGATGTTCCGGCGCTCGCGGGCGAGCGCCAGCAGCGTCTCGCCGTAGTAGCGCGGAATGGCCGATGCGGCAGCGGCTGCGGTGGCGGGCGTGGCTGTGTGCGCCCCGCCCTGCGTGAAGTCGTCGACCGCGAGGGTCATGCTGTTTCTCCCAGTTCGAGCAGGGCTGCGTCGGCCACGTCGGCCGGCAGCTTGGCGTTGTGGCTGATCACGCCTTCGAGCAGGCTCACGCCCTTGCCCGGCACCGTGGTCGCGACGATCATGGTCGGCCGCTCGGCCTGGCCGCGCGCGGCGGCAAAGGCCGCGAGCAGTGCGTCGAGGTCGTGGCCGTCGACCTCGATCACCTGCCAGTTGAAGGCACGCCACTTGTCGGCGATGGGGTTCAGCCGCAGCACGCTGTCGGTATGGCCTTCGACCTGCATCCAGTTCAGGTCGAGCACCACGCACAGGTTGTGCAGTCCTTGCGAGCCCGCGAGCATCGCGGCCTCCCACACCTGGCCCTCTTCGAGCTCGCCGTCGCCCAGCACCACGTTCACGCGGTACGGAATGCCGCGGATGCGCGATGCCAGCGCCATGCCCGCGGCCACCGACATGCCCTGCCCCAGCGAGCCGAAGGTGCCCTCGACCACGGGACCCAGGCGCTCGGACACGTTGATCTCCAGCGCCGAGCCGTCCTTCACGTAGTCGTCCAGCGACGCCGCCGGAATCATGCCGCGCAGCGCCAGCACCGCGTGGAACAGCGCGGAGTTGTGCGCGGTCGAAAGCAGGCAGCGGTCGCGCGCCTCCCAGCGCGCATCGGCGGGATCGATGCGGGCCTCGTTGAAGTACAGGGCCGCGAAGATCTCGGCCGCGCCCAGCCCCTGCTGCACGTAGCCCTGCCCGTGCCTGCGCACCAGTTCGATGACCTGGCGGCGCAGCGTGTGCGCCACCTGCTTCAGCTCGCCCACGGGCAATGCCAGCCGGTCACGCGCTTGCCACTGCGCCCGGAAGGCGCTCGGGCTCAAGCTCGACGGCGCGCTCATGCCGGCACCTCGAAAGGCGTGGGGTCGAGAAAGCGCTGCAGCACGTTGCCCGTGATGCGGCTCACGTTGTTGTCGTAGCCGTTGTGGCTCAGCGAAAGCACGTACGAGATGGAGCCGGTCGAGAACACGGCGCCGCCCCGTGCGGTCTCGAAGAACACCATGTCGGCGCGCACCAGCGCGTTCTGCTCGCCGTCCAGGCCGTGCACCGTGGTGCGGTATTCCTCGGGCGTGGGCAGCGCGCCGGGGCCCAGGCCGTGCGAGGTCGCGAGCATCACCGCATGCGGCGGCGAACCCAAGCCGACGTCGAAGCGGTCGATCTCGATGCCGACCGCGCCGCCGATGCGCACGCCGTAGTCGCCGATGCGCTCGCCCTGCTCGATGCCCTTCACCGCGAAGGCCACGCGCGGGTTGGCGGCGTCGGGCGTCAGCAGGTAGTAGCCGGCATGGTCGTACACCATGGCCGCGAAGCCCACGCCGATGAGCTTCTGCGGTGCGAAGCCGCTGTGGCGCCACAGCGCGCCGGGCTCACCGGTGCCGGCCAGGTTAAGTTCGCCGGGGCGCGACTCCCAGGTGCGCGTGCCGGCCATGCCGCGCCGCACCTCGACGGCCGCGGGCGCCTTCGGGTGGAAGGCGCAGCGCCAGTAGAAGCCGTTGGCGCCCAGCGCCAGGTGGCGGCCGCCGGCGTTCTGGTAGGCCATGATGCCGTTCATCATGGCTTCGCTGTAGTACTCGGGGTGCGAGAGCGTCGCGAGCACCGGGTAGCCCGCGAGCGCGCCCACGCCCTGCCGGTCGAGCTCCACGTCGGTGATCAGGTCATAATCGATGCCCTTTTCCTCGAGCCAGTCGATGAAGTGGGTGTCGATGGCCAGGTTGCCGGGCTGCGAGCGAGGTCGCATGTTGAGCACCGGGCGCAGCCACGAGCTGTAGGCGCGGCCGCTGCCATCCACATGGTGGTCGTAGGTGGACTGGCCGAGCTCCGGGTGTTCCTGAAGGTAGACGTCGTCTCCGGTGAGCATCAGAAGGCGCTCGGTCAGCACTTCGAAATGAACCGAATGCAGGCGCAGCGCGCTGTTGGCATAGGCCATGTAGGTCATGGTGGCCGCGAGCACCGCCAGCTTGGCGCGCGGCGCATCGGCGGCGGGCGTGACGAAGAAGCTGATGTAGGTCTCGGTGTTCTGCGCCGCGTCGGTCGACACGGGCCGCAGGCGAAGCGCGTGGAAGCCCGAGCGCCATTCGCGCGGCACGTCGAGCACCAGCGTGGCGGGCCAGCCGCAGTCGTAGATGTCGTCGCTGTGAAAGTGAATGGCGCCGTATTCGCGCGGCGCCAGGCGCCAGTCGTGCACGTCGCCGGTCCAGTGCACGCCGGTCATGCCGCGGCATGGCAGCTGGTGCAGCACGCCGTGCAGGCGGTTGGGCGAGCGGTCGGTCACCTCCAGCGTGTCGATGCCGGCGCTGAAGTCCCAGCAGGCGATCAGGTTCGCGTCGGCCAGGCCGGGCGGCGCGAGGTCGTCGGCGCGGCGCAGCGCCTCGGCCGAGAGCACGCCGGCCACGATGCGCGGCGCTTCCACCTTGCCATCGAAGTGCGCGGTGGTGCGTAGCGTGGCGAGCTCGGCGTGGTGCGCTGCAACGGTGAACGGGCCCTGCGAATCGAGACGCCATGCGCCGGCCGGGTGCGTGGCGCGCCTTTCATGGCGCGCCTCTGGCATCACGCCATCGGCCAGCCGGCTCTGGTGCGCGACCAGCTCGCCGGTGGCGGGGTCGATGCTGCCCTGCACCCAGTACCAGCGGCGCTCGTCGAGCGCGGCGCCGGTCGAGACCTCATGCGCAGCGCCCTTGCCACCCTGGCCACCCTGGCCACCTTCGCCACCCACGCGCACCGTCACGCCGCGGCGCGACACCTGCAGCGCGTAGCCGTGGCCGGTGTCGTCGTTCCAGCGCGCGAGCACGGTCTGCGGCGCGTCGCCCAGGCGCGTCGGCCAGATGTAGCAACCGAAGGAAAACGCACCCGTGGGCACCAGCCTGCGGTCAGTGGGCACCGACATGCTGGAGCCGCAAGGCACCTCGTGCCATTCGACGGCATGCACGCCGTCGATGGGCGAGACGAGTTCCTCGAACTTGAGGCCGGGGCCGGTCGCGTCGGCGTCGGCGCAGCGCACGCGCAGGAACCTGGCGTCGGCCTGCGCGAGCCGGCTGCTGAGGTGGAACCGGATGCGTTCGCCCGCGCGCACGCTGAGGGTGTCGGGGTAGCCGACGAAGGCGTTGGTTTCGAAGGGAGTGGCAGTCATGGTCGTTCGTTCTTCGTTCAGTCGAGCTTGAGTTCCTGGCCTGTCAGTACCTGCCAGCGCAGGCCGAACACATGCCACTCGGCGTCGTCGAGCGAATCGAAGGTGCGGTCGTGGAACACCTTGACCTTCTGGCCGCGCTCGGGCGGCATCTGCGCCAGGGCCCAGCGCCGGCCCGGCTCCAGCACCACCAGCAGGTAACGACCGCCGGGTGGGCCCCAACGCATGCGGTGCAGCAGCTTCTGCAGTTCCGCGCTGTGCGGACCGCGGATGTGGCTGCGGAATTCGCGGGCCAGGTCGGTGCGCTGCGGGTCGAGGCGGTAGGAGGCGGCGTTCGGGTCGCTGGTGTGATCCATCATCAGGGCGGACTTTCTGCTTGGCGGGATTGGTTGCGCAGCGCGAGCAGCTCGTCCGCGCGCGCGGGGTTGGCGTCGATTTCTCCCAGCACGCGCAGGAAGTCGCGTCCGCCCTCGATCAGGTCGTCGCGAATCGCGGTGCGCACGGCTTCCACGTCGCGCTGCTGCAGGCCGCGCAGCACGTTCACGTGCTGGTGCGCGCCGTCGTAGCGCGGGTGGCCGTGCGGGTAGAGAAAATTCATCATCGGCCCGACCTGCACCCAGATGCGGTCGAGCAGCTCGGTCAGCTGCGGCATGCCGGAACGGCGGTAGATGCCGAAGTGAAAGTCGAAGTTGTGCTGCAGCGCCGCGCGGTAGTCCTTGGTTTTCTCCGCGCGCATCAGCAGGCGATGGCTCTCGGTGAGCTGCTTGATGGCGGCGTTGTCAAGCAGCGGCACGGCGCGCTCGGCCGCCAGCGGCTCCAGCGACAGGCGAATGTCGCGCAGCTCGATGTACTCGGCCAGCGACAGCATGCGCACGCGGATGAAGTAGCCCTCCTTCATCTCGAGCGCACGGTCCCGCACCAGCTGGATCAAGGCTTCTCGCACCGGCGTCTCGCTGGTGCCCATGGTCTTGGCCAGCTCGCGGATCTTCAGGCGCTGGCCGGGCTGGAAGGTGGCCGACATCAGTTGCTCGCGCAGGTGCTCGTAGATCTGGCTGGCCAGATTGACACGTTCGACCACATTGATACCGGTTGCCATTGAAATCTCTCCTTGATTGCGGGTTGCGTAGATTCGCGCGGCCTAGATTGTGGCGTTGGCGAAGCAGTGCACCGCAGCAGGCATGGCTCAGCGGCCCAGCCAGGCGATCCAGCGGTCGCGCAGCATCTGGCGGTTGTTGCCGATCCACTCGTAGTCGGCCACGATCAGCTTGTCGAAGTTCTCGGCCGAGGTCGCCAGCATGGCGCGACGCTCGGGCGGGAACAGGCTGGCGGTCTTGCCGTTGCCGGTGTCGTAGTTGACGGCGTTGACGAAGGCCACGTGCTGCTCGGGCGACGAGGCGTAGAAATAATCGAGGTAGGCCATGGCCGCCTTCGGGTGCGGCGCGCCCTTGGGAATCGACATGTAGCCCACGTCGCGAATGGCGCCGTCCCACGACACGTTGATCGGCACCTTGGCCCCCATCAGCGAGATGAGGCGGCCCGAGTAGCCCATGCTCATGACCACTTCCTTGTTGCGCAGGATCTGCTGCAGCTGGTCGCCGCTCTTCCACCACACGGTGACGTTGGGGCGGATCTTGTCGAGCTTCTTGTAGGCGCGGTCGAGGTCGAGCGGAAACAGCTTGTCGGGCGCCACGCCGTCGGCCAGCAAGGCCGCGACCGGCACCCACCATTCGCGGTCGCCGGTGTCGGGCAGGCCGCGCGGGCCGGGGAACCTGGCGGTGTCCCAGAAGTCGGCCCAGGTCTTGGGCACGTTGGCGCCCTTGAAGGCCTCGGTGCTGTAGCCGATCTGCATGCCGCCCACGGTGCGGATCACGCCGTAGGGCGTGCAGGCGCCCTTCACGCCATTGGCCACCACGCTGGGCAGCTTGGCGCAGTCGATGGCTTGCAGCAGGTCTTTCTTCTGCACCAGGTCGGGCGGCGTGGCCGTGACGATGTCGAATTCCATGCCGCCGCTGCGCGCCATGGCCTGCACCTTGGCCCACTGGTCGGGCACCTCGATGGCGGCGGGCACCACCTCGACGCCCTTGGCCTTGGAGAACGGCGTGTAGAAGTGCTGCACCAGCGTCTTCTCCATCAGCCCGCCGGTGGTGGCGATGACCAGTTCCTTTTCGAGCGCCTGGGCGTGGACGGCGCTCGCGCCCACCAGGGCGGCGGTGCAGGTCAGCGAAGCGAGCGAGGCGCTCTTGCATCGATCGAGCCATTTCGTCATGACAGTCATCGCGAACTCCTTGTGAATGAAGACCAGGAAAAAAGAGAAAAGGGGAGAAAAAGGAGGGAAGAAGGCGCGGCCCTCAGCCGCTCTTCTCGTTGCGCCGCCGCTCCAGCACGCGCAGCAGCGCCACCGCGATCAGCACGGCGATGGACAGCAGCGTGAGCAAGGTGGCGATGGCCGGAATGATGGGCGTGAGGTTCTGCTCGATGTCCTCGAACATGCGCCGCGGCAGGGTGCGCTGGCGCACGCTGGAGACGAAGAAGGACACCACCGGCTCGTCGAAGGAAATGATGAACGCGAACAGCGCCCCGCTCAGCAGTCCCGGCACGATCAGCGGCAGCGTGACGTGGAAGAAGGCGCGGGGCCGGCTGGCGCCGCAGCTCATGGCGGCGGCCTCGAGGTCGGGGTCGACGCGGCTCAGCGCGGCCGACACCGTGAACACCACGAAGGGCAGCGCCAGCACGGTGTGCGCCGCGACGAAGCCGCCCAGCGAGCCCACGATGCCCAGCTGCTGGTAGAACAGGTAGCAGGCCACCGCCACCGCGATGTGCGGTGCGATCACCGGGCCGATCACCAGCAGCTGCGTGGCCGACCTGAAGCGCGCGGTGCCACGCACGATGGCGTAGGACACCATGGTGCCGATCACCACCGAGCACAGCATGGTGAGCGCGGCCACCTGCAGGCTGAGCAGGGCCGCCTTGCGCCATTGCAGGTCGCCGAAGAACTCTTCGTACCAATGCAGCGTGAAGCCGCTCGGCGGAAACTCCAGGAAGTCGGCCGGGCTGAACGACATCGGCACGATGATCAGCGTGGGCACCATGATGAAGAGCACCACCAGCCACACGTAGGCGCGCAGCGAGAAGGCGCCGAAGTCGAAGCGGGCGCGGTTCACTCGGTTCGTGCGGTTAGAGTTCGTCGCGCGGTCGGTCATGCCCCTCCCCCCATCAGCCGGTTGAAGCTCACGGCCTTGTTGAAGACCATGGTCAGCGTGGCGACCACCACCATCAGCACGCCGATGAGCGCGGCGGCAAAAGGCCAGTCGAGCATTTCGCGCACCTGCTGGGACACCAGCGTGGCGATCATCAGCTCCTGCGGGCTGCCGATGAGCGCGGGCGTCACGAAGAAGCCCAGCGCCGACAGGAACACCATGAGGCAGCCGCTCAGCACGCCGGCACGGCTCAGGGGCAGCAGCACTTCGAAGAAGGCGCGGCGGCGGTTGGCGCCCAGCATGGCGGCCGCGCGCATGTAGTCGTCGGGAATGTTCTTCAGCGCCGAGTAGATCGGCAGGATGAGAAACGGCAGCAGCACGTGCGCCATGGCCAGCACCACCGCGCCTTCGGTGTAGAGCAACGTGAGCGGCTTGCCGGTGAGGCCCAGCCACTGCAGCGCGTTGTTGACGATGCCGTCGCGGCGCAGCAGCACGATCCACGCGGCCGTGCGCACCAGCACGCTGGACCACAGCGGCAGCAGCACGCACGCGGTGAGCAAGGCGGCGGTGGCGCCCTTCACCTTGGTCATCATGTAGGCGATGGGAAAGCCCAGCACCAGCGCGAGCGCGGTGGTCAGCAGGCTGATCCAGCCGGTGCGCAGCATCACGCGCAGGTACACCGGGTTGTCGAACACGCGCTGGTAGTTGCCCAGGCCCACATGCGGCTCCAGGAAGCTGGTCGACAGCAGGCTCAGCAGCGGATAGAGGAACACGACGAGCAGCAGCGCGAAGAAAGGCGCCAGCAGCAGGGCCGACGCCGCCACGCTGAGCTGCCGGCTGCCCAGCCACAGGCGCTGGAACGGCGACGGGGTGGTCGGCGCGACCGCGGCGGTCATCGGGCCGCGCCCTTTCTGTCTGCCTCTTTGCCCACCTCCTTGTTCACCTCTTGGCTCACCTCTTCGCCGTAGATGCGCAGTGCCTCGTCGGGCCAGAGCAGGCCCACGCGGTCCCCGCTGGCCACGGTGACGCGGCTCGGGTCGGGCAGCCGCGCGCGCAGTTCGGTGCCGTCGGCCAGCCGCGCGATGCACAGCACGGTGGAGCCGCTGTAGATCACCCCGGTGATGGTGGCGCCGAGCGCGCCGGGCGCATCGGCGCGGCCGAGCGAGATCTGTTCAGGCCGCAAGGCGGCCACCGCGGTGCTGCTGCCCGCGACGCGCCCGACCAGCGCGTCGTTGCGCACCTCGCGCGGCGCGGCGCCACCAGGCAACTGCACCAGCGCCCCATGCGCCCGCAGCGAGCCGACCTGCACCGGCACGAAGTTGGTTTCGCCGATGAAGCCGGCGACGAAACGGGTGCGCGGGCGCTCGTACAGTGCCTTCGGCGCGTCGAGCTGCTGGATGCGGCCCTGGTTCAGGATGGCGACGCGGTCGGCCATGGTGAGCGCCTCGCCCTGGTCGTGCGTGACGAACACCACCGTGATGCCGAGCTGCGACTGCAGCCGCTTGATTTCCAGCTGCATCTCTTCGCGCAGGTTTTTGTCGAGTGCGCTCAGCGGCTCGTCCATCAACAGCACCTTGGGCCGGTAGACGATGGCACGCGCCAGCGCCACGCGCTGCTGCTGGCCGCCCGAGAGCTGCGCCGGCATGCGCTTGCCGTAGCCCGCGAGGCGCACGGTGGCCAGTGCCTCTTCGGCCAGCCGGTGGCGCTCGGCCCGGGCCACGCCGCGCATCTTCAGCCCGAAGGCCACGTTGTCGAGCACCGAGAGGTGCGGGAACAGCGTGTACTTCTGGAACACCATGCCCAGGTTGCGCTGGCTCGCGGGCAGGTAGGTGAGGTCTTCGCCGTCGATGGAAATGCTGCCGGCGTCGGGCAGCTCGAAGCCCGCGATGCTCATCAGGATCGACGTCTTGCCCGAGCCGCTGGGGCCTAGCAGCGCGATGAATTCACCGGCCCGCACGCTGAGCGACACATCGTCCACCGCCTGCACCGAACCGAAGCGCTTGCTGAGTCCGCGGATCTCGATGGCGCCGCCACCGACGGGGGCGGCCGTGGGGGTGGCGCTGGAGGTAGAGGTCATGCGTGCGTTTCCTTGGCGTCAGCGGCGGCCGAAGCGTGCCGCCACCGCGGCGAAGGCGGCGTCGGTGGCCTGCAGCGCCAGGTCGATGTCGTGCTCGGTGTGCGCCAGCGACAGGAACATGTTGTGCTTCGGGTGCATGTAGACGCCGCGGCGCAGCGCCTCCACGGTGAACACCGCGCCCTTGTCGAAGCCGGGGTCGTCGTCGAAAAGAATCAGCGGCAGCGCGGCCGGCCCGGTCTGGCGCACCGGCGTGCCGTGGCTCGCCGCCTGCGCCTCGATGCCGTCGCGCAGGCGCTGCCCCATGCGCTGCACGTGGCCCACCACGTCGGCGGCATCGGCGATCTCCAGCGTGGCCAGGCCCGCGGCCATGGCCACGCCGCCCGACCAGAAAGAGCCTGTGGTGTAGATGCGGGTGGCAGCCTCGCGCAATGCGTCGACGCCGGTGACGGCGGCCAGCGCGTAGCCGTTGGCAATCGATTTGCTCCAGGCGCTGAGGTCGGGGCGCACGCCCACGGTTTCCCAGCTGCCGCCCGCATGCACGCGAAAGCCGGCGCGCACCTCGTCCAGGATCAGCGCGGCGCCGGCCTTGTCGCAGAGCTCGCGGGCACGGCGGGCGAACTCGGGCGTGGGCAGGGCCTGGTCGATGCCCAGGTCGTGCTTGAAAGCGGCGCAGACGATCGCGGCAAGGTCGTTGCCCGCGGCGTCGGCCGCAGCCTCGAGGCTGGCGACGTCGTTGTACGCGTACTGAATGAGGTGCGCCCGGTCTTCGGGCGTGACGCCGGCCGGCACCGGCGTGCACCACGGATCGGCACCGTGGTAGGCCTTGGTGGCCACCAACACCTTGCGCTTGCCGGTGGCGGCGCGCGCGACCATCAGGCTGACGGTGGTGGCGTCGGTGCCGTTCTTCTGGAACAGCACCCAGTCGGCGTGCGCGCTGCGCGCCACGAAGCGCTCGGCCAGTTCCACGAAGCGCGGCGTCGGGCCGTTGAGGCAATCGCCCAGGGCCTGCTGGCGTTGCGCCGCGGCATCGACCTCGGGGCGGTGGTGGCCCAGCAGGTTCGGGCCCCAGCTGCACATGAAGTCGATGTAGGCGTTGCCGTCGACGTCCCACACGCGGCAGCCCTCGCCGCGCTCGAAGAACTGCGGGTAGCCCGCCGGCAGCGAGGCCGCGTTCAGGTGCCCCGTCATCCCGCCCGGCACCACCTTCGCGGCACGTTGGCGCCATGCGGCGTCCTGGCGATTCGACAAAGCTTGCGAGGCAACGGACGACATGCGAGATCCTTGGATGTTGGCGATTTGCGGCATGATATATCATATTTAATCCGCTGCACAACCCCGAAAAACCGGTGCAGCAACCCACACCCGGAGACACTTCATGGCACTTTTGTTCGGCGCATTGGCAGACGACCTGACGGGCGGCATGGAGCTCGCCGCCATGCTGGTGGCACACGGCGTGCGCTGCGGTTTCGTCACGCGGCCCGAGGGCGTGGCGTCGCTGCCCGACGACCTGCATGCAGTGGTCGTCGCGCAGAAGACGCGCGTGATCCCGGCCGCCGATGCGGTCGCGGCTTTCGAGCGCGGCGCGAAGGCGCTGCAGGCGCGTGGTGCGAGGCAGCTCTTCTTCAAGTACTGCGCGACCTTCGATTCGACCGACGCCGGCAACATCGGCCCCTGCGCCGATGTGCTGCGCGAGATGACGGGCGCGCGGCTGACTGGCTTCTGCCCTTCCTTCCCGGAAGCCGGGCGGCGCGTGTTCCAAGGCCACTTGTTCGCGGACCACATGCTGATCTCGGAGTCGCCCAAGCGCTTCGATCCGCTCACGCCCATGCTGGACCCCAACCTCGTGCGCGTGCTGCAGCGGCAGACGAAGACGCCGGTCGGGCTGATCGCGCAGCAGGTGGTGCACGCGGGGCCGACGGCGCTGCGCGCCCATGCGCACGCGCTGGAAGACGCGGGCATCGGCTTCGCCATTGCCGACGCGGCCGAGCCGGCCGACCTCGCGGCGCTCGCGGAGCTCACCTGGAACTGGCCGTTGATGACCGGCAACTCGTCGGTCGGTGCCTACTACCCCGCCCTGTGGCGCCAGAACGGATGGCTGCCACCGGAAGCCGATGCGGATGCCGGCGCGCTGCCCGCCATAGACGGTCCTGGCGTGGTGCTGGCCGGCAGTTGCGCCGACCGCTCCATCGAACAGCTGAAGGCATTCGAACGCGAGCGACCGGTGCGCTGGGTCGACGTGGAGCAGGCGTTGGACGGTGTCGACGTGGTGGGCGACGCGCTCGCCTGGGCGCTGCGCGAACTGCCGCGCGGGCCGGTCGCCATCGCCACGTCGGCGCAGGCCTCGGTCATCGAGCGCATCCAGGCGCGCATCGGCAAGCACGAGGCGGCGGCGTTCGCGGAAAAGATTCTCGGCCAGCTCGCGCGCCGGCTGCGCGACGCGGGCGTGGCGCGCTTCGTGATTTCCGGCGGCGAAACCTCGGGCTCGGTGCTGGAGCACCTGGGCATCGACCGGCTGCAGGTCGGCGCCTATGTGGCCCCAGGCATTTCGCGCGGCGTGGCGATCGACGGCGCGGGTCCGCTCGCGTTGTGCCTCAAGTCCGGAAAGCTCGGCCCCGCGGACATGCTGTTGCCGATGCTGGACAGCATGCGCGACGCGTGACCTTCCCTCTCACCTGCACAGGACGCCCATGACGACCACCACTCCCCCCACCCCGCCCACCGTCCCCACTCTTCCCACGGAACACCAGCTTCGCGAAGCCCTCGCCAGCGCCTACCAACGCCTTGCGCGGCTCGGGCTGAACAACGGCAGCGCCGGCAACATCAGCTGCCGTTTCGGCGAGGACGTGCTGATCAGCCCCACGGGCGCGGACGGCGACAGCATCAGCCCCGAGGCCTTCGTCCACATCGCCATGGGGGGCGAAGCGCGCGGCCCCGGGGTGCCCTCCAGCGAATGGTCGATGCACACCGCCATCTACCGCGCCTACCCGCAGGCCCAGGCCGTGGTGCACACGCACGCCGACGCCTGCGTGGCGCTGTCGTGCCAGCGCAAGCCGATTCCGGCCTTTCACTACATGCTCGCGGGATTCGGCGGCGACGACGTGCGCTGCGCCGAGTACGCAACCTTCGGCACCGACGCGCTGGCGCAGTCGGCGGTCGATGCCCTCGAGGGCCGCAACGCCTGCCTGCTGGCGAACCACGGAATGATCTGCCACGCGCCCGCATTGGACAAGGCCGTGGCCAATGCGGCGAAGCTGGAAACGCTGGCCAGGCAGTACTGGATGAGCGCGCAGCTCGGCGCACCCGTGATCCTGAGCACCGAAGAGATGGCGGTGGTGCGGGAGCGGTATCGCGGGTATGGCAAGTCGCGCCTGAGCACCGGTCGCTGAGATTCGACGTTGGCGGTGTGGGGACCCCCCACATGCGGTGCGGCCAAGTCAGTTCAAGGCAACGCCGCAATCAACGCCGCACGCACATCCTTCTTCAACACCTTGCCCACCTTCGACCGCGGCAGGTCCAGCCACACCTCGACCTGCTTGGGCGCCTTCACGCTGCCGATGCGCGCCTTCACGAAGGCCTTGATGTCTTCCACGTCGACCTGCCGCCCGGCGTGCAGCTGCAGCACGGCCACCACGCGCTCGCCCCACTTCTCGTCGGGCAGACCGACCACGGCGCTGTCCTGGATGTCGGGGTGCTGCAGCAGGGCCTGCTCGACCTCGGCGGAGTACACGTTGAAGCCGCCCGAGATGATCATGTCCTTCGCGCGGTCCACGATGTACAGGAAGCCGTCGGCGTCGAGGTAGCCGATGTCGCCGGTGTGGTGCCAGCCGTGGCGCGAGGCCTCTTCGGTGGCGCGCGCGTCCTTGTAGTAGCCCAGCATCACGAGCGAGCCGCGCACCACGATCTCGCCGCTCTCGCCCGTGGGCAGCAGCGCGCCTTCGGTGTTCATCACGCCCACCTGCACCAGCGGACCGGGGCGCCCCGCGGAAGAAAGGCGGTTCAGCGCAATGGAGCCGTCGTGGTTGAAGTGCTCGCGCGGCGACATCATCGAGATCATCATCGGCGCTTCGGTCTGGCCGAAGAGCTGCGCCATGACGGGGCCGATCTTCTGCAGCGCCTCTTCGAGCCGCGCGGCGGACATGGGCGCAGCGCCGTACCAGAAGCATTGCAGCGACTGGAGCCTGGTGGACGCCAGCTGCGGGTGCTGCAGCAGCATGTAGATGAGCGTGGGCGGCAAGAAGGTGTGGGTGATGCCGTGTTGCTCGATGAGCCCGAGAAACTCGCCCAGGTCGGGCCTGGGCATGATCACCACGCGCCCGCCCAGCGCCATCACCGGCAGGCACAGCACGCCGGCCGCATGCGTGAGCGGCGCGAGCGCGAGGTAGGCGGGCCGGCCCTCGAAGGGGTAGCCCATCAGGGTCAGCGCCGACATCGCCTCCAGGTTGCGGCCCGACAGCATCACGCCCTTGGGCTGGCCGGTGGTGCCGCCGGTGCCGGCGATCATCGCGACGTCGTCGACCACGGGAACGTCGATGGGCGCGTCGCTCGCGCCGTCGAGCCACTGGTCGAGCGACGGGGCGTATGGCATCTCGCGGTCCAGGCACACCAGCGTCGTCAGCTTGGGCAGGTCGGCGCGCATCTGCTCGACCAGCGGCGCGTAGTTGCTGTGGAACACGAGGCAGCTGCAATCGAAGGCGTCGAGCACGTAGCGGTTCTCGGCCGCCTCGTTGCGCGGGTTGATCGGGCACCACACGGCCGCGGCACGCGAGAGCCCGAAGACGCACGCGAACGCGACGGGGTCGTTGCCCGACAGCACCGCCACCTTGCTGCCCGGCCCCACGCCGCTGCGCTGCAAGGCGCGGGCCACGCGGTGGCTGAGCCGCTGCACGTCGCCGTACGACAGCTGTGTATCCCCCATGCCCAGGCAGGGCGCGTGGGCGCCCAGCTGGGCGCCCTTGTCGAGGTAGTCGACGAGGCGCATGGCCGTCAGCCCAGCCGCGTGAGCACGGGCTCCTGCACGAGCCCGAAGCCGCGCAGCGCACCCAGCAGCTCGTGGTGCCCGAAGGCCTGGCAACCCGAGGCGAAGCCGGCGCGCCGCGGTGCCTGCTGCAGCAGCGATGCCGCCGCGTAGGCCTGCAGCAAACCGGTCTGCTTGTAGTTGCAGTTGCCGAAGATCACGCAGTGCACGCGGCCCAGCGGACCCGAGGCATGCACCGAATCGACCGACTTGTTGATGCGCGGGTTCTCGCGCGGGGGCATGGTGTTCATCACGCCCGAGGCGGTCTGCGACAGCGCGGCATAGCGGTCTTCCTCGTTCATGCCCTCGGTGGCCTTGAGCGCGGCCGCCACGATCTGCGGCACGCCCTGCATCAGCGCCTTGTTGAACACGCCGCCGAGCACCTTCACGTTGGCCACGCGCGGATCGCGCTTGAACCACACGGGGTGCGAGGTGCCGCCCCACGGCAGCGCCAGCGCCGCCTCGTGCTGGCCCGGAATGGCCAGGTGGTACAGGCCCGCGTCGGGCTGCCATTCGACGTACTCGTTCTGTTCGAGGTAGTAGGCCTTCGAGGTGGCGGCATTGACGAGGATGGTCTGCGTGGACGCGATGGTCGGGCTGCCGCCCCAGAACACGGCGATGTCCAGCGTGTCGAGGCCCGGCGTTTCCAGGCACAGTTGCGCGGCGATTTCGCCGGTGGTGTACATGTGCGCCAGGCCGGGCGAAAGCAGCAGGCCCGCCTTGGCAAACCTGTCGCCCCATTCGCGCTCCAGCGTGATGAGCCAGTCTTGCTCGCCGGTGGTGTCGGTGTAGTGGCAGCCTGCCGCCAGGCTCGCTTCGACGACCTCGGGGCCGAACTTGGCGAACGGCCCCACGGTGTTCAGCACCACCGAGGCGCCGGTGAACAGCTCGGTGAGCGCGCCCACTGAATGCTTCACCTCCACCACCTCGTAGTTCGCGGTCTCGATGCCGGGCACGTTCGATTTCATGGCCGCGTCCACCTTCTGCGCGCTGCGGCCCGCGGCGACGAACGGAATGTTGTACTCGCGCAGGTACTCGCAGACCAGGCGGCCGGTGTAGCCGGAGGCGCCGTAGACGACGACGGGCTTCTTCTTGCCCGTGTTCTTGTTGGTGCTGGTGCTCATGCTGTGTCTCCTTGGTGTTCTTCGTTCACATGCCCATGCCGCCGTCCACCGCGAGGCCCGCGCCGGTAATGAACCGGGCCGCGTCGCTGCAGAGGAAGACCACCACGTCGGCCATGTCGCCGACCTCGCCCAGGCGCCCGAGCGGCGTCTGGCCGATCACGTCGCCCACCGCGGCCTCCACGCTGGGCGCGAGGCCCGCGGAGACGATGTCGCTCGCCAGCTTCATGCCCATGTCGGTGGGCACCAGGCCGGGGTAGATGCAGTTGACGCGCACGCCGTAGCCCAGCTTGCCCGACTCCATGGCCGCGACGCGCGTGGCGCGGTCGACCGCCGACTTGGTGGCCGAGTAGCCCGCGATGGCCGGAAAGGCGATGGTCGCCGCGACCGATGCGATGTTGACCACCGCCCCGCCGCCGCCCGCGCTGCCGCCGGGGCGCATCGCGCGAAACGCGTGCTTCATGCCAAGCAGCGTGCCGGCCACGTTCACGTCGAGCATGCGGCGCAGGTCGTCGCCATCGACGTCGATCACCAGCGAGGTGATCTCGATGCCTGCGTTGTTCACCAGGATGTCGAAGCCGCCCAGCTCCTTCACCGTGGTCTCGGTGGCGGACGCCCAGTCGGCGTCCTTCGTGACGTCGAGCGGCACGAAGCCCACCTTGGCACCTGAAGCAGAGAGCCGCGACGCGGTTTCGCGCCCCAGGTCGGCGAGCACGTCGCCGATCATCACGGAGGCACCGGCGGCCGCCAGCGCCTCGGCAATGCTCGCGCCAATGCCGCGCGCACCGCCCGTCACGAGCGCGTTGCGCCCTTTCAAGTCGAACTTGGCCATCACTTGTCTCCTGTCTGAATAGTTGTGAGATGGAGCGGCCATGCTAGAAATCGACTTTACGAGTGTCAAGTTTTTATTTGACGACTGCCCAAATTCTTAAATCGCCATCCGTGGCACGCCTGATGCGGGTTCTCCCGCTTGCGTGCTATGGTTTGAACCAACGAAGAACACACAGCCGGCATGCAAGCGGCAGGCTTTCCATGACGACACATCAACGGGTCAAGAAACACACTGAACGAGTGCCCAAGGCACGCGTGGACAAGTTCTCGGAGCGCCGCGCCGAGCTCGGCGAGGCAGCGCTCACCACGCTGGCCGCGCTCGGCTATGCACGCACCAGCCTGCGGGAGATCGCGCAGAACTCCGAGTTCTCGCACGGCGTGCTGCACTACTACTTCAGCGACAAGGTCGACCTGATCATCTGCAGCGTCAAGCAGTACAAGGCGCGCTGCGTCACGCGCTACGACCACGCGGTGGAAACCGCCGCCACCTACGACGAGCTGATGGACGGTTTTCTGCAGAGCCTGGGCGACACGCTGCGCGACGAAGGCCACGTGCACCGCCTGTGGTACGACCTGCGTTCACAGGCGCTGTTCGAAGAGGCTTTTCGCGCCGACGTGGTGCAGATCGACAAGAGCCTGGAAGACATGATCTGGCGCATCATGAGCCGCTTCGCGGAGCTGTCGGGCGAGTCCGGCGGCATGCCGCCCTCGGCCACGTATGCGCTGTTCGACGGCCTCTTCCAGCAAGCGCTGCTCAAGCACCTGTCGGGCGATGCGAAGGCCATCGAGACGCTGCAGTCCGATGTGCGCCAGGCCATTTCGCGCCTGTTCGCCGCACCGGCCAAAGCATCGGCCAAGACAGCGGTCAGAACAGCTGCCACCGCCGTCGCCGGCCGCAAGCGCATCGCCTGACGCGCGTCGCCGCCGCCGCTATGCCTTCGGCGCTTTCGGCGGCTTGGGTTCCTTCTCCTTGGGCTTCTTCGCCGGCACGACCACGCGTGCGCCGGCCCACTGCCCGCTCTCGCACAGCTCGCGCATCACGTCGCCGATGAGCGCGCACACCGCGCGCTTGGCGTTCGTGGTCGGCAGGTGCACCGACACGCACAGCCCCAGCGTGCGGAACATCGACGGCGAGTCGATGCGGTGCGCGGCCAGCCGGCCTTCCTGCACCTCGCGCTGCGCGAGCCCGAAGGGCATGATGGTCGGCCCCAGCCCCGCCTCCACCGCCGCCTTCAGCGTGTAGACCGAGTTGATTTCCGCGGCCACCTGCGCCGCCGGGTGCCCGGCCTGTTCCAGCACCGCATCGACCAGCCAGCGCGTGCAGTGTCCGTGCGCATTCGCGGGCCACACCAGCGGCCGCGCGGTGGCCTGCGCGATGCTCACGTCGCCGGGCGGCAGCGCATGCGCGCTCTGCGGTGATTCGAGCAGCACGAAGTCTTCTTCCACCAGCGGCGTGAACAAGATGTCTTCCGCGGGCATGGTCGGCGAGAACACCGCCACGTCGACACGCCCGCGCAACAGCTGGTCGGCCATGTTGCCGGTGAGCTCCTCGTTCAGGTGCAGCACCACGTCGGGGTAGCGCCGCGCCGCGGCGCGCATCAGAGGCAGCGCCATCATGGGCGACACGCTTTGCGGCAGCGCCGCCACCACCGAGCCCACCACCGCGTCGGACGCCACGTGCACCGCGGCCTTGGCATCGCTCACCTGCTTGGTGATGCCCTGCGCGTATTCGTAGAACACCTTGCCGGCCTCGGTCATCGCCACGCCGTTGCGGCTGCGCAGCAGCAGCTGGGTGCCGAGCTCGGACTCCAGCTCGGCCATCTGCTTGCTCAAGGCCGACTGCGCGATGAAGAGCTGTTGCGCGGCGCGCGACAGGCTGCCGCAGTCCACGATGGCGACGAAATACTTGAACTGGCGCAGTTCCATCCAAAGGTCTCCGGCCGCGCGCTGCAAGGGCTGCAGCGGCGGGCCGGTCATTCTAGGTCGCGGTATGCAGGCCTTCGGTTCGGACAAGTCCTCAGTTCACGCAGTCGAAGCTGGCTGCGTCGTGCGTGTCGCCCGTACCCTTGTAGCGCGGGTAGGCCGGGTACTTGCACATCGGCCTGGAGAGCGCCGTGGCCCCGCTCGCGGCATCGACCTTGCGCTGCACCAGCTTCTGCGCCGACGCGGGCACGCCCTGCTCCACCCACGTCGACATCGCCTTCAGCAGGTCGACCTTGTCGGCGCCCGGCCCGCCGTAGCAGTGGCCCACGCCCGGCGCTAGAAAAAGCTCGACCGTGTCGTCGGCCTTCTGCTGGCCCAGCGTGCTCACCACGCGGTCGTAGTAGCGCGACGTGTCGCGCGCGCTCACCGAGGTGTCGTTGGTGCCGTTCCACAGGATCAGCTTGGCGCCGCGCGCATGCAGCTTGCCCAGGTCGGGGTCGGCCGCGCTGAACAAGCTGCCGATGACGCCCATGCGCGCGAGCCACTGGTCGGGATTCCACGCGAGCGTGTCGAAGGCCGCGTCCTGCGTGATGAACGAGCGAACGAAGCCGTCCGAGAACATGCCCTGGATGGAGTTGCCGCCCAGCGCCGCCTGCGGCCAGATGTACGAGCCCCAGCCCTCGGCCGTGTTCTCCAGCCCGAAGTTGTAGCCCGGGTGCGACCATGCGTTGTCCGACGTGGCCACGGCCGAGATGATGGTGTTCACCGTGCCGATCTGCGCGTCCGACAGGCAGCTGTCGCCCGTGTCCGCGCCGCCCGCGCAACGCAGCGGCGCGGGGTCGTAGTTGCAGGCCGCGGGCCTGGAGACGATGCCGTCGGCCACGCCGTCGAGCGCGTCGCACTGCGCGAGCACCGCGTTGGCGAGCAGCGTCTGCTTGGCGGCGTTGAGCGTGTTGGCCGGCGTGCGCACCCGCTTGGAGATGCGGTTGAACTGCATGAACAGGCCCATGATGTTGCCTGCCGGCGCGCGCGCCACGATGCCGTCGAAGTCGTCGGGAAAGCGCTGCGCCTGCATCAGCGCGTCGTGCCCGCCCATGGAGCAGCCTTCGAAGTAGCTGCGCGCGGGGCCGCTGCCGAAGAAGGCCGCGATGACCTCCTTGCCCGGCGGCAGCGCGCGGTGTTCCGACTGCTGCGTGAAGTCGAGCAGCTTCGCCGGATCGGCCGCGAAGCCCGCGGCGAAATAGCCCGCGTCGGCCGGCCCGCCATAGTCGTAGCCGCCGTTGGTGCCGATGGTGGCGTAGCGCTCGGAGAAGATCGATTCGCTGAACTGCGGGTCGGTGGCCTTGGGCAGTTGCCCGTCGAAGCCGCCACCGCCGATGAAGGCCAGCTTGCCGTTCCAGCCTTCCGTGGGCAGCCGCGCCTCGAAGCGCAGGCTGGAGCCCTTGAAGCTCGCGGTGACGACGCAGTACGCGGGCTGCGGCCCGGTCGCGGCCACCACCTTGGCATCGTCGACGAGCACTGCGCCGGCGCCGAAGGCCTCGCCCTTGAGCGTGGGGCACTTGTCGGTGAGCGACATGGCGGGCGGCGGGGGTGCGGCCGGGGGCGCGTCCGGGGGAGGAGTGGCGGGCGCGGGTGCCGGAGGCAGCAGCGGCAGGAAGCCGCTCGCGCTGCTCCCACCGCCGCCGCACCCCGCGGCCAACGCGGCCATGGCCACGGCCACCGAAACTGAAACCAGCGCGCGGCGTGCAACCGTGGGTGCGAGCGTGGGTGCGACCGTGGGCATGTTCGAGCTCTTCATCGTCGTGTCTCCAGTGTTGTTGTGCGTAAAGCGAAGAGCCGTTCAAGCCGCGGCCGGCCCGACCACCTTGCCGGGGTTGAAGATGTCGTGCGGGTCCAGCGCGTGCTTGATGGCGCGC
Source organism: Variovorax sp. J22G73 (assembly GCF_030317035.1). Classification (GTDB taxonomy): domain Bacteria; phylum Pseudomonadota; class Gammaproteobacteria; order Burkholderiales; family Burkholderiaceae_C; genus Variovorax. The sequence continues at coordinate 29,748 of NZ_JASZYK010000015.1, read as the reverse complement.
ATCAGCGCCACGGTGTGCTCGCCGTGCTCCTCCACCAGGTACTTCATCTTGTGCAGCCCCACGCCGTGCTCGCCTGTGGAAGTGCCGCCGTGTCGCAGCGCGCGCTGCACCAGCCGGTGGCTGAAGGCCTCGGCCGCTTCGTTTTCCTCGACGCTGTTCGGGTCCACCAGCACCAGGCAATGGAAGTTGCCGTCGCCCACATGGCCGAACACGGGGGCGAGCAGGCCGTGCGCATCAATGTCGGCCTGCGTTTCGTCGATGCACTGCGCCAGCGCCGACAGCGGCACGCATGCGTCCGTCGTCAGGCTGCGGCTGCCCGCTTTCAGCTGGAGGCAGGCGAAGTAGGCGTGGTGGCGCGGTGTCCACAGGCGCGAGCGCTCTTCCTGCCGAATGGCCCACTGGAAGGCGCCGCCGCCGTGGTTGCCCACGATCTCGCGCACCACGTCGGCCTGCTCGTCGATCTGCGCCTGGCTCGCGCCAAACTCCAGGAACAGCGTGGGGTTCTCGCTGAGCGAGGTGCGGCTGTGCGCGTTCACGGCGCGGATCGTCAGCGCGTCCAGCATCTCGGCGCGCGCCAGCGGCACGCCCATCTGGATCGCCTCGGTCACGCAGTCGACCGCCGCGCGCACCGACGGAAAGTGCACCACCGCCGCCGCGTACGCCTCGGGGTGCGGATGCAGCCGCACGGTCGCCTCGGTGATCAGGCCCAGCGTGCCTTCGCTGCCGCAGTACAGCTGCGTGAGGTTGTAGCCCGCCGAGCTCTTGCGCGCCTGCGAGGCGGTGCGCACCACATCGCCGTTGGCCGTGACCACCGTGAGGCTCACGAGGTTGTCGCGCATGGTGCCGTAGCGAACGGTGTTGGTGCCCGAGGCGGCCGTGGCGACCATGCCGCCGATGGACGCGTCGGCCCCGGGGTCGACCGAGAAGAAGAAGCCGGTCTCCAGCAGCGCCGCGTTCAGCTGCCCGCGCGTGACGCCGGCCTCCACCGTGGCCGTGAGGTCACCGGGGCGAATGGCCAGCACCTTGTTCATCTGCGAGAAGTCGACGCACACGCCGCCCTGCACCGCCAGCAGGTGGCCTTCCACCGACGAGCCCACGCCGAAGCCGATGACCGGCACGCGCTCCCGCGCGCAGGCCCGCACCACGAAGGCCACTTCGTCGGTACTGTGCACGAACACCACCGCGTCGGGCGGCTGCGGCAGGTAGGCCGATTCGTCGGTGCCGTGCTGCAGCAGCACAGCCTGGCTGGTGGAAAAGCGCTCGGCAAACCTGCGCTGCAGCAGCGCGAGCAGTTCGGGCGACGGGGATCGCCGGGCGACGGCGGGCGCGTTCGAACGCGCAGGGGTACTCACGACCGCATCCATGGGGTTCTACTTTCAGGAAACGAAAACGGGGGAGAAAGCGCCGCGGGCGAACGCCGCGGCGCGGGGAAACGAATCAGCGCTTCGAAGCGATGCGCTCCGGCTTCACCAGCAGCACCAGCACGGCGCCGACCACCAGAATGGCCGCCAGCATGTGCAGCCCGGCATCGGTGCTCTGCGTGGCGTCCTTGATCAGGCCGATGAGAAACGGCGCGCTGAAGCCCGAGAGGTTGCCGAAGGAATTGATGAGCGCGATGCCCGCCGCCGCAGCCGCGCCGCCCAGGAAGGCCGTGGGCATGCCCCAGAAGATCGGCAGCGTCGACATGATGCCCATGGTGGCCAGCGTGAGCCCGGCCATCGCGAGCGTCGCGTTGCCGTGGAAGGCCACGCTCAGCACCAGCCCGACCGCGCCGACGATGGCGGCCAGCGCGCTGTGCCAGCGGTACTCCAGCCGGCGGTCGGCGCTGCGTGCCATGAGGTACATCGCCACCACGCCGAAGCTCCACGGAATGGCGCTGAGCAGCCCGATGTCGAGCGCGCCCTTCACGCCGATGGCCTTGATGATGCTCGGCAGCCAGAACGAGATGCCGTACAGCCCCGAGGTGTAGGCGAAGTACACCAGCGCCAGCAGCCACACGCGGCCGTTGCTCAGTACGCTGAGGATGCGCGGCGCGGCCTTGCCCGCGTCTTCGGCGGCGATGTCGCGCGCGATGAGCTCGCGCTCGGCGGGGGTGAGCCACTGCGCGTCCTTCACGCGGTCGTCCAGGTAGCGCCACACCACCAGGCCCAGCGCCACGGTCGGCAGGCCCTGAAGCAGGAAGAGCCACTGCCAGCCGGCCCAGCCGTTCACGCCGCCCATGCCCTGCAGGATCCAGCCCGAGATCGGCCCGCCCAGGATGCCCGCGAACGGAATGGCCGCGAGGAACAGCGAGGTCGCCTTGCCGCGCCGCGCGGCCGGGTACCAGTAGGTGAGGTACAGGATGATGCCGGGGAAGAAGCCTGCCTCGGCCGCGCCCAGCAGGAAGCGAATGACGTAGAACGACACCGGCGAGCTCACGAACATGGTGGCCGCCGAGAGCAGGCCCCAGGTGATCATGATGCGGGCGATCCAGCGGCGCGCGCCCACGCGGTGCAGCACCACGTTGCTGGGCACCTCGAACAGGAAGTAGCCGATGAAGAAGATACCCGCGCCCAGGCCGTACACCGCCTCGCTGAACTGCAGGTCGCCCTGCATCTGGAGCTTTGCGAAGCCGACGTTCACGCGGTCGAGGTAGGCCACGATGTAGCACAGGAACAGCAGCGGAATCAGCCGCCAGCCGACCTTGCGGTACACGGCGTCGGACGTGCTGTCGAGGCGGCCCTTGTAGGGCTGCGCGCCGGCAGCGGTGGTGGTGGAGCTCATGAGGGGGCGTCTCGCTTTCTGTGGATCTTGCGGGTCTTGGGGTTCGTGTGGGCCGTATCAGTGCCACGATGGTCGTGGCGCCCCCCGCATCGCCGCAGCGGGTTTACGCGCAAGATTCATATGGATTAAAGATCGGTGCATCTCCGAACGAGATTGCCCCGTGCGATCATTTCGCGGCACCCCCTCAACCTGAGCACGCGAGCGTGCGAACACGCGAGCATGCGAACACGTGGACACGTGAACACGCGAGCACCCGAGCGACATGACCCCCTTCAACATCGCCTACCGGCAGGCCTTGCTCGCCGGCCGCCTCACGCTGGGCCTGATGACGCCCATGGCCCGCGCCAACGGCGCGATGGCGGAGCCCGCGCTCGAGCTGCAACTTGCCAGGCACGCCGACGCGCTCGGCTTCGCCGCGCTGTGGACGCGCGACGTGCCGGTGATGGTGCCGCAGGGCGAAGAAATCTCGGTGCTCGACGAGCCCTTCGTCTGGCTCGCGACGCTGGCCGGCGCCACCGCGCGCATCGCGCTGGGCACGGCCGCCGCGGTGCTGCCGCTGCGACATCCGCTGCACGTGGCCAAGGCCGCGTTGTCGTTGAACCGGTTGTCGGGCGGGCGCTTCGTGCTGGGCCTGGGCTCGGGCGACCGCGAAGCCGAATTCGCCATCTTCCAGCAGGACATCGCGCTGCGCGGCGACGTGTTCCGCGAGCGCTGGAACCTGGTGCGCTCGGCGCTGTCGCCCGAGGTTGAAGACCGCGCCGTCCTGCGCGAGGCCACCGGCGGCTACGACCTGATGGCGCCGCCCGCCGAGCGCATCGGCATGCTGGTGGTGGGCTCTGCGCGCCAGTCGCTGCAATGGACCGCCGCGCATGCCGACGGCTGGGCCACCTACCACCGCGACGAGGCGCGCCAGCAGGGCCGCATCGGCCTGTGGCAGACCGCGCTGCGCGAGCGCAACGCGGGCGAGACCAAGCCGTTCGTGCAGTCGTTGCAGCTCGACCTGCTCGATGACGCCGATGCGCCGGCCGAACCCATCGAGCTGGGCCTGCGCACGGGCCGGCACGCGCTCGTCGGCTACCTCGACCGCATGGAAGACGCGGGCGTGGCCCACGTGCTGCTGAACCTGGTGCGCGGCCCGCGCCCGGCGATGGAAGTGGTCGACGAACTGGGGCGCGAGGTGCTGCCGCGGCTGCAAGGCCATGCGCGCACGCCGCGGGCCCAAGCCGGGCAGAATCCGGCGCTTGGCAAAACCTGACCCTCATCAAGGACGACACATGACCGATCTCTCGAGCTTCCCCATCACGAAGAAATGGCCCGCGCAGCACCCCGAGCGGCTGCAGCTGTATTCGCTGCCCACGCCCAACGGCGTGAAGGTGTCGATCATGCTGGAGGAAACCGGCCTGCCCTACGAGGTGCACCTGGTGAGCTTCGAGAAACAGGACCAGATGTCGCCCGAGTTCCTGTCGCTCAACCCGAACAACAAGATCCCGGCCATCCTCGACCCGAACGGGCCCGACGGCAAGCCGCTGCCGCTGTTCGAGTCGGGCGCCATCCTGGTGTACCTGGCGTCGAAGACCGGCAAGTTCATTCCGCAGGACACCGCCGGGCGCTACGAGGCGCTGCAGTGGGTGATGTTCCAGATGGGCGGCGTCGGCCCCATGTTCGGCCAGCTCGGCTTCTTCAACAAGTTCGCCGGCAAGGAGTACGAGGACAAGCGCCCGCGCGACCGCTACGTGGCCGAGTCGAAGCGCCTGCTGGGCGTGCTCGACAAGCACCTGCAGGGCCGCAAGTGGATCCTGGGCAACGACTACAGCATCGCCGACATCGCCACCTTCCCGTGGATCCGCAACCTGGTCGGCTTCTACGAAGCGGGCGACCTGGTGGGCTTCAAGGACTTCAAGAACGTCGCGCGCGTGCTCGAAGCCTTCGTGGCGCGCCCCGCCGTGGCGCGAGGGCTGAACATTCCCGCGCGCGGCTGAGCGCCGAGGCCCCGTCGTCCTGGCGGTGGGGCTATGGATCGATGGGCCGGTCAGTTGCTCGCTGACAGGTCCATCAGCATGCGCGACAGCAGGTAGAGGCGCGGCACGACACTCTCGACCTCCGCGTATTCCTCCGGCGTGTGGATGCCGCCGCCCACGATGCCGAAGCCGTCGAGCACCGGCACGCCCACGCCCGCCACCAGGCTCGCGTCGGCAGCGCCGCCGCTGCTCTCGATGGTGAGCTTCTTGCCGATTTCCGCGTAGATCCCCTCGGCCATCTTCACCAGCTTTTCGGACGACGGCAGGCGCGGCATCGGCGGCAGCCCGCGGCTCAGGCGCACGCGCACCTCGGTCTCGGGAATGAGCTTGTTCTGCGCGATGCGCACCATGTCTTTCTCGACGCGGTCGAACTCCTCGGGCGTGGCCACGCGCACGTCGGCCTTGGCGCTCGCCGTGGCGGGAATCACGTTGGTCGGGCCGTTGGCCGTGAGCACGGTGAAGTTGACCGTGGTCTTCTTCGCGGCATCGGCCGTCTTCGACAACTGCAGCACCTGGTGCGCCACTTCCATCGCCGCGTTGCGGCCGGCCTCGGGCGCCACGCCCGCGTGCGCGGCCGTGCCCTTCACCTCGAGCAGCGCGGTGGCCGAGCCCTTGCGCTCCACCACCAGGCCGTCGGCCGGGCGGCCCGGCTCCAGGTTGAGCGCCACGTCGTGCTGCTTGGCGATGCGCTCGATGAGCGCGCTGGTGCCGACCGAGCCGGTCTCCTCATTGGTGTCGAGCAGGAAGGTGATCTGGCCGTAGTCCTTGAAACCGATCTGCTGCAGGATCTTCAGCGCGTACAGGCCGGCCACCACGCCGCCCTTGTCGTCCATCACACCGGGGCCGTAGGCGCGGCCGTCCTTGATGTAGAAGGGCTTGGCCGCGGCCGTGCCGTCCTTGAACACGGTGTCCATGTGCGCGAGGATCAAGATCTTCTTCTTGCCTTGCCCCGTGAGCGTGGCGACCACGTTGGTGCCCGGGTGCGGCTCGGCCGGAAAGGTCTCGATGCGTGCCCCCAGCTTGCGCAGCTCTTCCACCGCGATCTCGCGCACCTTGTCGAGCCCTTCGATGGTGGTGGAGCCGGAGTCGATGTTGACCATGCGCTCCAGCAGCTTCAGCGCCTCGTCCTTGCTTTGCGTGGCCGCGTCGAGCGCGCTCTGGTGCGGCTTCTGCGCCATGGCCTGGCCGGCCAGCAGCGCGCAGGCGAGCACGGCGCCGTGGCAGGCGGTGCGCGCCCAGCGGCTGACGCTCGAAGTGGAGGTCGAGGTCGAGGTGACGGAATAGGAGCGCGTGCGAGTCTTCATGTTGTGCGTTGGGTTGTACGTTTGGGTTCTGTAGAGCAGTCCGAAGCAGTCCGACTGAGGGGGCCGCGGCAGGCTATCACCCGCGTCGCGAACGGGTCAAGCCGCTGACTACACTAACAACGTTAGCCTTACTTCCCACGAAAGAAACCGGACCCCCGATGCGAATCCAGCGCGACCAGATCATTGCCACGGCCTTGGTGCTGCTCGAAGAAAACGGCCTCGACGGCCTCACGATGCGCGCGCTGGCGCAGGCGCTGCAGGTGCAGGCGCCCTCGCTGTACTGGCACTTTCCGAACAAGAAGGCGCTGATCGACGGCATGGCCGACGCGCTGGTCGAGGGCGTGGCGCGCGAGCCGGTCGACGGCCTGCCGTGGCAGGACGCGATTCGCCTCGTGGGCGAGCAGTTGCGCCAGGGCCTGCTCGCGCACCGCGACGGCGCCCGCGTGTATGCCGGCACCTACGTGACCTCGGAGAACACCCTGCGCATGGGCGAGGCGATGGTCGGTCCGCTGCTGCGCGCTGGCGCCAGCCACGAACTCGCGGCCTGGGGTTCGTTCAGCATGATGTATTACGTGCTCGGCTTCGTCATGGAAGAGCAGGCACTGGGCCCCGACCAGCACGTGGACCTGGCCGGGAACCAGGCAGACCTGCTGGCCATGTCGAAGGAGCGATTCCCTTCGGTGTTCGCATGCGCGGGTACGCTGTTCGACACCGACCTGGAAGAGCGCTTTGCGCTGGGCCTCGACATTTTCATCGCCGGGCTGGCGAGCAGGATCGAGGCGCCGAAAAAGAAGAAGCGATGAGCGGCCGGGCTCAGTCGAGCCCGGTCTTCCCCGGCGCCCAGTAGGCCTTGGCCATGATGCGCCGGGCCTCCACGCCCTGCGCCTTCAGCGCGCGGCTCACCTGGCGGATCGACGAGGCCTTGCCAGTCAGCACGTAGCGCGTGTCGGAAGACAGGGGTGACGACATCGCGGCCTGCAATTCAGCCAAGTGCGAGTCGTCGGTGCGGCGCTCCATCAGCGCCAGCGGCCGGACGCCCAGCGCGTCGAGCACGTTGCGCGATTCGGCGATGGCGCCGACTTCGAACACGGCCCGCACATCATCACGCGAACCCAGCGACGCCACGAGCCCGAAGGAGGTCTCGTCGCCGAAAAACACAACCGGCCCCGCCTGCTGCACCAGCGGCGCCAGGTCGAGCGAGCGGCGCGGGCCGAACACCTGGCGCTCGTCGCCCGGGCCCGCATGGCGCACCCAGTCGCTTCCCGGCCCCTCCCCGTGCGCGAAGGCCACGATGCGGGTCACGCCGCGCGCGGCGTCCCAGCGCATGGGCGTGTACGTGCGCGTCATGAAGCCGCCATCGAGCTTGATCTGCACCTTTTGCCCGGGCGACCAGCGGTCGCCCTCGAAGGTTACGCCCTCGAGGTCGATGAGCCGGAACCGCGGCGACAGCGTGGTGGCCGCGATGACGCGTGCCGGACGCAGGAACAGCCGCGTGAGCGTGCGTTCGACAAGCCCCGGCTGGAGCGCGCCTGGCGGCGATTCGGACCCGATGTTGGAAGAAGACATGAGCAACTCTTTGGACGGCTTGAAAAGAAAAACGCGAGTCAACCTGACAGCGTTAGTTTGGCGTCGGATATTAATCTAACAACGTTAGTTTTCGGGTTGATCCACGACGCGGGCATGGGCATCGAAGGCGCCACGCAGACCTTCGCCCAGTTAACAATCGGTGATACACTCCAATAAGAATAGTTCTTATTCACTCCTCCCGAGGCCATCGACTCCCGCCATTCATTGCGCGCGGGCGTAAGACCTCGGGGTCCATCGTCGATGCTTGCGAGAAGGCGGCCGGATGCGCGACCTCGTTCAGGAACTGGTAGCTCACTATGCGGACCTGCGCCGGCAGCTGACCCGCGACCTGCGCGACCCGCACTACGCGGCCGACATCGCGCAGTCCAGCTTCGAGCGCGTCTACACCGCGGCGCTCAAGGCCCGCGGCGGCACGCGCGACGATGCCCCGCCGGAGGGCGCCGAGGCGGCCGGCGGCACCATCGAATCGCCTCGTGCCCTGCTCTTTCGCGTGGCGCGCAACCTGTGCATCGACGACGCGCGCCGCCGCAAGGTGGCCCAGGAATGGGCCGGCGCGCACGACGGCATCGGCACCCACCAGACCGCGCAGTCCAGCGAGTACGTCGTGGCCCAGCAGCGTGTGCTGGCGCGCGTGGTCGAGACCATGGAAAAGCTCCCGCCGCGCCGTCGCGAGGTGTTCCTGCTGTTTCGCGCGTACGGCCATACGCGCGCCGAGATCGCGCTGCGGCTCGGCATCACCGAGATGGCCGTGGCCAAGCACCTGCTGCGCGCCACCATCGACTGCTCGCGCGTGTTCGCGGAACTGCGCGCCGAACTGATCGAGCCGCAGGCGGTGTCCAGCCGCACCGGCTTCGAAACGGCGCTGGCCGAAGACTTCTCGTGAACGGCATGGCCATGGGCGCGCCGCGCGAACGGCTGGTCGAACGCGCGCTCGCGCTGATCGTCGAAGGCGAGATGGCGCCCGGCGACGCCGCGGGCCAGGCCCGCACGGCGCTCAACCAATGGCGCGGCAAGTCGGCCGAGCACGCGGCCGCCGTGCAGGAAGCACGGCAGCGGTGGGATGCGCTCGGCGGCATGGCGAACGACCTGCGCGCGCATTTCGACGCGCCCGATGGCGCGCTGATGGCCAACGCCGCCGCCTCGGCCTCCTCCGCAACGTCGGCGCACCGCCAGCAGCGGCGCAAGATGCTGTTTTCCATCGCGGGCCTGCTGGGTACTGGCCTGCTCGCGGGGCGCGGTGTGCAGTGGTATTGGCAGCAGCCGGTGTTCCGCTCGGCCTACGAAACCCGCACCGCGCAGATGCTGAAAGTGACGCTGGCCGACAGCCGCGGCGCGCTGCCGGGCAGCCAGCTCGACCTGGCCCCGCTCAGCGCGATCGACGTGGCGCTCTACCGCCAGCGCCGCGTCGTGAACATGACACGCGGCGAGGTGCGTTTCGAAGTCTCACGCGATGCGGACCGGCCGTTCGAGGTTCGCACGCGCGGTGCCACCATCGAAGTAGTCGGCACCGCGTTCACCGTGCGCGACCGCGGCGGCCCGATCACCGTGGGCGTGGAGCACGGCCACGTGCGTGTGCGGCTGGCGCCGCGCCCCGGGTCGCAGGGCACCGAGGCGGAGGTGATCGACCTGCGCAAGGGCGACTTGCTCGAGATCCAGGACGGCCACGCCACCCCCGTGCGCCAGACCGACACCGCGGCGCTCTCCGCGTGGCGCAGCGGCTGGCTGGTGTTCGAGAACACACCGCTGGGCGACGCGCTGGCGGCCGTCAACAGCTACCGCACGCAGCCCATCCTCACCACCAACATACGCATCGACGCCATGCGCCTGTCCGGGCGTTTTCGCACCAACGATTCCGACGGCCTCGTGGCCGTGCTGCCGACCATCCTGCCGCTGTCCGCGGTGTCGCGCCCCGACGGCAGCGTGGCCTTGCAGATGCGCTGACGGCGCAAGGTGGCTCGCGGAGAAACCTCAGCCTCCGCCGCAGGAACCGCGCGGACCGGGCAGACCGGGCAGACCGCGCAGATCGCCCGGCTCACCCACCGGGTGCCCCGACCTCACCAGCCCCCACTCGGTCAGCGCGATGTCCAGCGCGCGCGCATGCCGCGCGTCAGCGCCCAGCCACTGCGCGAGCCGCTCGGCGTTGTCCAGCGTGGGCGCGGCGTGCAGCGCGGCGAAGAGCGACGCCGCGCTGGCCAGGCAGGCGTCGGGCACCAGGGCTTGCAAGGCCGGCGCGGCCCGCCTCATTCGAGCCCACCGGTGGGCGGGTGAAAGTGCCTGCGGCGGTTGACGACCAGCGCGGCGCCGGCCAACGCCCACAACCGCAGCGCACGCTCGAAAGCCTGCGGATGCGCGGGCGCTTCATGCAGCCAGTGCGTCAGCTTCAACGCGGCCGTGCGGCATGGGTTCTCTCTGAATTCCATGTAGAGCCGCCAGGCGGTCTCCTCGGCGGAGGGCGCCTGCGGATGGTTTTGCGGGGCCACGGCTACTCCAGGCGCTGTGTTTGATTCGGGAAAATCCCCGCGCGGGCGCCGTGCGCCAGCGGATGCGCCTGTGCGGCGCTCAAGAAAAGAGACGAACCACCGCGCGGAATGTTCAACCGGCGGTGTTCGCCTGCCGCCACCCGCCGCCCAGCGCGCGATAGAGCGACACCCGCGCCTGCAGCCGCGCCAGGCGCAGCTGCACCGCCAGGTCCTGCGCCGCATAGAGGGTGCGCTGTGCGTCGAGCAGCACCAGCAGCGTCTCGGCGCCCGCGCGGTAGCGGGCCTCCGACAGGGCCGCGGCGCGATGGGCCTCGGCCAGCTCGTCGGCTTGCGCCGCGGCCTGCGCATCGACGAAGGACATGCCCTCCAGCGCGGTCTGTGCATCCGCGAAGGCGCCGATGACCGCCGCGCGGTAGGCCGCCAGCAGTTCCTCGCGCCGCGCCTCGGCCAGGCGCTGTCCGCCCGCCAGGCGGCCGCCGTCGAAGATCGGTGCGCTGAGCCCCGCGGCCAGGCTGTACACCGGGTTGTCGAAGAGCCGCCTCAAGCGGCTCGGACCGGTGCCCACGCCGGCGCTCAACGACACGGCGGGCAACAGGGCGGCGCGCGCTGCCAGCACGCTGGCATCGGCCGCGGCCAGCTGCGCTTCCGCGCCGGCGATGTCCGGGCGCCGCACCAGCAAGGCCGACGGCGTGCCCGCGACGATGACCGGCACGTGCAACGCGTCGAGCCGCGGCCCACGTAATTCGAAGGCCGGTGCCGCAGTGCCGAGCAGCACGGCCAGCGCGGTCCCTGCGCCTGCGGCCTGCTGCTGCAACGCCGCGAGCGTGCGCTGCTGCGCGGCAACCAGGCCGCGCTGTTGCGCCAGGTCCAGCGGCAACGCTGCGCCGGCGCGGCTGCGCGACACCACAAGTGCCAGCACGCGGCGTGCGTTGTCGAGGTTGCGCGCGGCAATGTCGGTGCGCTCGCGCAGCGCCAGTGCCAGCAGCCAGGTGGCCGCGACATCGGCCGTCACGCTGAGCCGCAGTGCGTCGCGCTCGAAAGCGCTGGCACGCAGGCCCTGCAGTGCCTCGTCGCGCAGGGCGGCGTCGCGCCCCCACAGGTCGATTTCGTAGCGCGCGGCGAAGCCCGCCGCATGGGTGGTGCCATCGACCACCGCATGGCCGCCGAGGCGGCCTTCGCGTGAAACACCGAGGCTGGCCGTGACCTCGGGCTGAAGCGCGGCGCCGGCAATGAGCACCCGCGCACCGGCCTGCCGCTCCCGCGCTTCGGCACCCGCCAGCGCATTGCTTTGCGACTGCGCGCGCGCCACCAGCGCATCGAGTTCCGTGCTGCCGAAGCTGCGCCACCAGTCGGCCTCCATCGGTGCGGCCTCCAGCGCGGCATCCGAGGGCACCGCGCGCCACGCCGAAGGCGCCTCCACCGCACGGGGCGCGCCTTCGCCACGCAACGCGCAACCGGCAGACAGCGCCGCGCACAGCAGCGCCGCCCATCCGCCGGCATGCCCGAGGTGCCGAAGGTGCCGAAGGTGCCGAAGGTGCCAAAAGTGCCGAACAAGGCGCATGCGCGGCATCGTCACTCCCCCGCCAGCGCCACGACCGGGTCCAGCCGCGCGGCATTGCGCGCGGGCATGAAACCGAAGATCACGCCCGTCAGCACCGCACATCCGAACGCGCCCACGCTCGCCGCCAGCGAGAACAGCACGGGCACGCCGGCCAGCAGCAGCCCCACGACGATGCCCAGCCCGGCGAGCACGCCGGCGGTGCCGCCCACCGATGTCACGAGCACCGCCTCGGTCATGAACTGGCGAAGAATGTCGCGCTGGCGCGCGCCCGTGGCCATGCGAATGCCGATCTCGCGCGTGCGCTCGCGCACCGTCATGAGCATCACGTTCATCACGCCGATGCCGCCCACGATGAGCGACACCACCGCGATCAGGCCCAGCATCAGCGTCATGGCGCGCGCCGTTTCGGTCTGCACGCGCAGTGCTTCCACCCGGTTCCAGATGCGCACCTCGCGCCCGGCCTGCTGGCGCGCCAGCTGCGCCTCGATGGCCTCGGCTGTTTCCTGCGCCCGCTCGATGTCGCGCACCTGCACCGCGATCCACGTCGGGTTCGGATGGCCGTAGATGCGGGTGGTGGCGGCAGACAGCGGCACCACCACGCGGTCGTCCTGGTCCTCGCCGTCGTTGGCCCCCTTGGCCGCGAGCACGCCCACCACCTGGAACGGCACCTTGTCGACCAATATGTCCTGGCCCACGGGGCTTTGCCCGTCGGCGAACAGCAGCTTGCGGACCGTCTGCCCGATCACCGCGACCTTGGCCACGCGCAACTCGTCCTCGGCGTCGAACATCAGGCCCTCGGCCACGCCCCAGCCCAGCACGGAAGAGAAACCGACCGTGGCGCCGCCGCCCTCGGTCAGGTGGTCGACATTGCCGCGCCGTACCACCACCTTGTCCTCGATGTAGGGCGCCACGCCTTCCACGTTGGGCAGCATGCGGATGGCGTCCGCATCGGCCAGCGTCAGCGGCGCGCCGGGGTTGCGGCTGCTCGCGACCTGCGCCGACACGAACATGGTGCGGGTGCCGAAGGTCTCGAACTGCGCCATCACCTTGGCCTGCGAGCCGCCGCCCACCGCCAGCATCACGATGACCGAGGCCACGCCGATGACGATGCCCAGCAGCGTGAGGCCCGTGCGAAAGCGGTTGCTCCACATCACGCGCCAGGCGGTGCGCGTGGCCTCGCGCATGTCTGCGAGCACCGAGGCGCCGCCGTGGCCGGGCTGCGGCGCGGGTGCCATCGAAGGCGTTGCCGGCATTGCGTCAGTCGCCGATCGTGCCCCGGGTTGCGTTTCCCCCGAGTCCGCCACGATGCGCCCGTCGCTGATCTCGATGACCCGCCGCGCCTGCGCCGCCACCGAGCGGTCGTGCGTGATGAGGACGATGGTGTGGCCCGCGTCCGCCAGCTCGTGCAGCAGCGCCATCACCTCGGCGCCGCTCTTGCTGTCGAGCGCGCCGGTGGGCTCGTCGGCCAGGATGATGCGCCCGCCGTTCATCAGCGCGCGCGCGATGGCCACGCGCTGCTGCTGGCCACCCGACAGCTGGTGCGGCCGGTGGTGCAGCCGCGCGCCCATGCCCAGCCGCTGCAGCAGCGCGATGGCGCGCGCATGCCGCTCGGCCTCGGGCATGCCGGCGTAGAGCGCGGGAATCTCGGTGTTCTCCAGCACCGATTCGCTGGGCACCAGGTGGTAGCCCTGGAACACGAAGCCGAAGGCCTCGCGGCGCAGCCAGGCCAGGGCGTCGGCGTCGAACGTGGACACGTCGCGCCCGTCGAACAGGTAGCGCCCCGCGCTGGCGCGGTCGAGGCAGCCGAGGATGTGCATGAGCGTGGACTTGCCCGAGCCCGAGGCACCGACGATGGCCACGAACTCGCCCGCATGCAGCCGCAGCGAGACGCCGTGCAGCACGGTGACGACCGGGCTGCCTTCGTCTTCACCGTGCGCCGCGCTTACCTCCTCGCCTATCTCTTTGCCCGCCGCCTCGCCGCCGTACGACTTGCGAATGTCCTGCAGCTCTATCAGCGGACGGCGCCCTCTCCCCTCCGGGTGCTGCGGCGGCGTCATTCCCTGGCGGCCTTGCCCAGCACGATGCGCTCGCCGGCCTGCGCGCCGGCCAGCACCTGGGCCGACAACCGGTTGCGCACGCCGATGCGCAGTTCGCGCGGCTCCGCCTTGCCGTCGGCGCGCAGCACGCGCGCGGTAAAGCGGTCGTGGCTGCCCGCCACCGGCGTCAGCGCGGCCAGCGGCACCGACAGCACGTCTTTCTCGGCGTACTCGACGAAGGAGACCTTGGCGGTCATCTGCGGCATGAGCTCGCCGTCGGTGTTGTCCACGTCGAACAGCGCGGTGTAGACCACCACCTTGCTGGCCGCGGCCGATTGCTTCGAGCCGCCGTCGCCGCCGCCCGCCTTGGCCTCGGGCACCGGCGGCGCCGGCAGCAGCTGGCGCACCTTGCCCTGCCACTGGCGCCGGCTTTCGCCGAGCGTGGTGAAGTACACCGGCATGCCCGCCTTGATGCGGCGCACGTCGGCCTCCGACACCTCGGACCACACCGTCATCGCAGACAGGTCGGCAATGCGCAGCACATTGGGCGTCTGGTAGGTGGCGTTGAGCGTCTGGCCCTCGCGCGCCTCCACCGACACCACGGTGCCGGCAATGGGTGCGTAGATGCGGGTATAGCCCAGGCGCGCCTCGTCGGCCTTCAACGTGGCCTGGGTCTGCGCGATCTGCGCCTCGAAGTTGCGCACGCGCGCGGCCGCGGTGTCCAGCGCGGCCTCGGCGGCCTGCACGTCTTCGTCGCGCGTGGCGCCGTCGGCCGCCATCTGCCGCTGGCGCGCCTGCTGCTGCTGCGCGAGCCGGTGCTGCGCGCGCTGCTCGTCGCGCTGGGCCCGCAACCCGGCCAGCGATGCGCGGCCCGCGTCGACCGTGGCCTGCTGCACGCTGGGATCGATCTCGACCAGCAACTGCCCCTTGGCGACCACGTCGCCGGGCTGCGCGCGCAGCGCCATGACCTGCCCCGACACCTGGGCGCCCACGTCCACGTAGTGCCGGGGCTGCAGCACGCCGAGCGCCGTGACGCTCGACTCGATGGTGGTGCGTGTCACGGGCACCGATGCCACGTCCGCGCCGGCGCCGCGGGCCCAGAAGCTGGCGCCGGCCACCCCGGCCACCCCAGCCACAGCCACAAGCGACACCAGCACCAGGCCCACCACGTGGCGGCGCCCGGCGCCTTTGCTGGCACTTTTCAAATCGGCACCCCGCTAAGCAGAAAGGCGCTGGCTGCGCGGCCGGGCATGAAAGCCCGACAGCGGCAGCATGCCGGTGGCGCCCGCGGACACACCGGATGGCATGCTTTCCCGCTCGCCGGTCGTGGGCTTCGCAGCGCCCGCATGGCGGCATGCCGCGCAGGGGCCGTGGATCTGCACGTCGAACGCGCCCTGCGCCGGCAGCCCCCGGCTCGCCGCGACCCGCATCAGCACCTCGTGCAGGTCGCGGTCGTCGACCTCGGCGACCACGCCGCAACCGCCGCAGCGCATGCGCACCGCGCCTGAATCGGTATCGGGCGCCCGGTAGCGAAACACCGCGAGCGCACCGCCGCGGCTGCGCACCCATTCGCGCACGATCAGGCCGTTGTGCTCGAACTCCTTCAGGATGCGGTACACGGTGGTCAGGCTCACCGACGTTCCGCGCAGCAGCATGCGGCGAAACACCTCCTCGCCGCGTTGCGCCTCGGTGCCGGCGTCCGCCAGCGTCTGCAGCACGCAGAGGCGAACCACCGACGGCCGCAGCTGCGCCCCGCGCAGTTGCGCCATGAAGGCGGATCGTTGCGGGCCCTGCGCCAGTGGCCATGCCTGCGCTTGCTCGTTCATGCGGCCAGGCTTTCGAGTCGGGTGCGCGGCCGGTCTTCCGCGATGCGGCCGGCGCGCATGGTGATGACGCGGTCGGCCAGGTGAAAGTAGCGGTCGTCGTGCGAGATGACCACCAGCAGGTGCCCCTTGGCGCGCAGCTCGGGGAGCAGCTCGGTATAGAAGAGATGGCGGAAGGTCGGGTCCTGGTCGGCGGCCCACTCGTCGAACACCAGCACCGGGCGGCCCTCGAGGTAGGCGTGCACCAGGGCCAGGCGCTTGCGCTGGCCGGTGGACAGGTCGGTGGTGGTGAAGGAGCCGTCCTTCACCGACACCTTGTGGGCGATCTCCAGGCGCTCCAGGTAGGGCAGCGCCGCCTCGGGCAGGCCCTTGGCGGTGCTCGCGGCACCGGCGGGCCCGTCGCTCACCAGGTCCTCGAACAGGTAGAAGTCGGAGAACACGGTGGTGAACAGCTGCCGGTAGTCGTCGCGGTCCTCGGGCGCCACGCCCTTGCCGTCGACCAGGATCTCGCCGCCCTGCGGCGCATAGAGGCCGAGCAGCAGCTTGATCATGGTGGTCTTGCCCGAACCGTTGTCGCCCACCACGAAGACCAGCTCGCCCTTTTGCAGCCGCAGGTCGATCGGGCCGAGCACGAAGGGCTCGCTGCCTTCGGCCGCATCGAAGGCGTAGCGCACGCCGCGCAGCTCGATGGTGTCGCGCAGGTGGGCTTCGCCGGGCGCGCCGTCCAGGTGCAGGTGCGGCTCGGGGCTGGCGAAGCGCGTCGACAGGTCGGCAATGCGCTGGAACGCCACCTTGGCGCGGCCCACGCCCGGTAGCGCGCCGGCGATCTGGTCCATCGGCCCCTTCAGGAACAGCAGCACCAGCACGAAACCGCTCAGCACCACCGGGTCGGTGCTGCGAAACGCCGCCCAGCCCAGAATGAGCGCGATCAGCAGGAAGAACAGCGCCGAGCCGAATGCCGTGGCAATCACGTAGGTGTTGATCGCCCTGCTGTTGATGACGCGGATGCTGTCCACGATGCGCTCGATCTGCTCGCCGAACACCAGCGCGCGGCGCGAGCGGTGCATGCGCAGCTCCTTGGCGCCCTCGCTGATGCCGCGGTAGGCCTTGTGCAGCTGCTCCTCGAAGTCGCGCGCCTTCCAGAAGCCGGCCACGCCGCGCGCCTGCGCCAGCATCTGTATCGACGCGCCCAGCACCAGCGCCACCAGCAGGATGCAGAACAGCGGAAACGACAGCACCGCCAGGTAAGCCAGGCACCCCAGCGCGATGGCCAGTGCAATGAGCGTTTCCGACAGCGCGAAGGCCACGTCGCTGATCATGTCCACGTCCTGCGACAGCACCGGCATGAGCCGGTGCGTGCGGTAGCGCTCCAGCGCGTCGATGGGCGCCGACAAGATCTTCTGGGCCAGGTTCTTGCGCACCTGCGACACCAGCCGCTGGCCGACCAGGTTGGTGGACACGTCGGAAATCACGCGCCCGAGCAGCGAGACCGCGCACAGCGCCACAAAGGTCAGCAGCAGCCCACCGGCCAGCCCGCCCGGCGTGTTCAGCACGCGGTTGATGGTGGCCAGCAGCGACACCGTCGCCGCGCCCGCGCCGATGCCGGTGACCGCCGACAGCACGATCCACGGCAGGAATGGCTTCAGCAGGCGCCGGATCTCGGCGGCATTGCCGTTCGAAGTTGTCATGCGAAGGTCTTTCCGCCCGTGGGCGACTGCGGCCCGGCGGCAAACCTTCCTGCGGCCGGACACATAACGAATGGAAGACGGCCCGCGCTGTGCGCCGCGGCCGCCGGCAGCTTCGGGCTGCTCCTCTCTCAACGGGCTCGGCTGCGAAATGTTCATGCGCGGTGCCGTGAACACCAGCGCGCGCCGTGCGTCCTAGCTTCATGCACGCCGAATTTCGCCCGCCGCCCGGACCCATGTTCGTTCCCTGGGCCGCGGCCCATGCCGCGGTCCGGGCCACACCTTGGGCCGCCCCGCAGCCCGGACCATGATCGCGCTGCTGGAGCCGCTGTTCCAGGGCGACCATGCGCGCCATGGCGAGGCGCTGCAGTGCGCGCCGCAGCCGCCGGCCGACGCGCTGCGCGTGGCCGACCTGATTGCTCAGCCTCCGTTGCTGCTCGACCTGCTGCACCGCCAGGCCCGCCACCTGGGCGCGGACACGCGCGACCTGCGGCCGGTGGCATCCGCATGGAGCCTGGAATACCTGGGCATGTGGCTGCCGCCGATGGTGGCGGCGGCCAGCGTGCTGCAGCACGCCTTTCCGGCCGACCCGGAACATGTGTGGGTGCGCTTCGACGACGACGGCGATCCGCTCGGCTTTCACATCCGGGAGCTGGGCCGGCCCATGCCCGGCACCTCGGCGGCGCAGCGCTACGCGCCGATGTTCTGGCAGCACATGGCGCCGCTGTTCGCCGTGATCGGCCAGCTGACGCGCCTCGCGCCGAAGGTGCTCTGGAGCAATGCGGCCCGGCACCTGGAGACCATCCTGGAAGAGGCGCTGGCCCTCACCGGCGGCGCGGCGCCCATCGCGCAGGACCGCGACCGGCTGCTGCGCGACGCCACCTGGCCGCAGCCGCAGCGCACGCACCCGCTGTATGCGCCGCAGCGGCAAGTTGAATTGCAAGCACCGGTGCGCCCGACGCCCGAAGGCCGCCGCGAAACCCTCACGCTGTACCGCCACTGTTGCCTGAACCACCTGCTGCCCGGCGAAAGCCATTGCGGCCCCTGCCCCCTGGCCCCGGCGCACCGCAAGGGCCGCGCCGAGGCGCAAGACGCCTGACCCTTGCTGCGCCGGCTCGCCGCGCAGCCGTTTTCTTCCAACTTCATCACACGCCCATGTCCAAGACCAGACTCGTCTACATCCTGTCCCTGAGAAACGCGGCCGCCGACCAGGCCGGCCAGTTCATCGACTACAAGGGCGAGCAGCGCTACATGAAGTCGCCGCTCGAGTACCTCGCCGAGGCGCTGGACCGCACGCCGCTGGGCGACGCCTATTCGCTGGAAGGCATCGTCTACGACGACGACGCGAGCTCGCCGCGCGACCACAAGGCGTTGCACGGCTACGGCTTCGCATGCGAGCCCGGCAAGAAATGGATCTTTCCGGCGCAGCTGAGCACCCAGGGCAAGCGGCTGAACGACATGCTGCACCCGATTGCCTCCACCTACCGCCAGCTGCCGCTGGATGCACCCGAGCGCCCGAGCGCCAAGAGCGACTTCGAGCGCCGCCTGTTCGACAAGCTGGTGCAGCTGGAAGCCGACGTGGTCCTGCTCGACGGGCTGCTGGTGATCCTGGACGAGCTGGTGCGCCCGGGTGCGCCGTTTCACCGCAGGATCGCCAACATCCACCCCGGCATCACGCGGCTGGAGTCGCCCTACGAGCGCCGCGGCGCGCATGCCACGCTCGACGCGCTGTACGGCGCGCAGGGCAAGCGGGTGGTCGACTGGCAGACGATGGAAGCGGTCGACATCGCCCCCGTGGGCATGACCGGCGCGTCGTTCCACTACGTCGACAACGGCATCGACTCCGGCGAAGTCATCTTCGACGTGCTGAACACGAAGATCGAGCCGGGTGAATCGATCCTGGAGCTGCGCTGGAACAACTTCAACCACAGCCTGTTTCCGGCCATGCACCAGGGGCTGGCCCTGCTGGCCGAGACGGTCGAGGCATGAACATCCGGCCGCGCGGCGCGTCATGTCCAGCAAGGGCCCCGGGCGAATCGCCGGGCCCTGTTCAACCACAGGAGTCGATCTTCAATGCAACACGTCCATGACCTGATCGGGGTCGGCTTCGGTCCGTCCAACATCGCGCTGGCCATCGCGCTCGAGGAAAAGCGCCACGCCGCACGCGCACTGGACGCGCTGTTCATCGAGAAGCAGCCGAGCTTCGCCTGGCACCCGCACATGCTGCTGGACCATGCGCACATGCAGATCTCGTTCCTGAAGGACCTGGCCACGCTGCGCAACCCGACCAGCCGCTTCACCTTCATCAACTACCTGTACGAAAAAGGCCGGCTCACCGACTTCGTCAACCTCAAGAGCTTCTTTCCGAGCCGCCACGAGTTCAACGACTACCTGTCGTGGGCCGCCGGGCAGTTCGACGACGCCTGCGCATACGGCGAAGAGGTGTTCGAGGTGCTGCCCGAGGAGCGCAACGGCGAGGTGGCCCTGCTGCGCGTGCGCTCGCGCGACCCTGCGGGCAAGCTGGTCGAGCGGCTGGCGCGCAACCTGGTGGTGAGCATCGGCGGCATGGCCAACATTCCCGAGAGTTTTCGCACCCTCAGGAACGACCCGCGCGTGTTCCATTCGAGCAGCTACCTGCAGGACATCGCGCAGCTCGGGCATGCGCGGCGGGTGGCCGTGGTGGGCGCGGGCCAGAGCGCCGCGGAGATCTTCATGGACCTGCAGGGCCGCCCGGGCGCGCCGCAGGTCGACCTCATCACGCGAGCGCGCTCCATTCGGCCGGCCGACGACAGCCCGTTCGTGAACGAAATCTTCAACGCCGAGTTCACCGACTACACCTTCAGCCGCTCCGACGACGAGCGCGCCGCGCTGCTGGACGAGTTCTGGCACACCAACTACGCCGTGGCCGACCTGGAACTGATCCAGCAGATCTTCAAGGCCTTCTACCAGCAGCGCGTGACCGGCGGCGACCGCCTGCGCCTGCTGCGCCGGCACGACATCCGCGGCGTTGCGGCGGACGCCGACGGCGTGCACCTCACGCTGTGGGACCAGAACGCCTTGCGCGAAAGCACCGTGCGCTACGACGCCGTGGTACTGGCCACCGGGTATGCCCGGGAACACCACAAGACGCTGCTGTCGCCGCTGGCGGCCTGGCTGGGCGACCACGCGGTCGACCGCCACTACCGGCTGCAGGCCACGCCCGACTTCCACCCCGCTATCTACCTGCAGGGCGCCTGCGAGGACTCGCACGGGCTGAGCGACACGCTGCTGTCGGTCACCTCGGTGCGCACGGGGGAAATCGGCAGCGCGCTGCTGGCCACGCCGCCGCATTCGGCCACCTCGGCCACTGCGCCCAACGCGCCCGCTTCAGCGGGATCGCCCGGCTCGCACGCTCACGCCCACGCGCGCCAGCACCGCGAGGCCGTCGGGACCTGAGCGCTTCTGCGCGCGCGGACCGCGGCGTCCGAAAAATTCGTGACGGGGTGTCTCTGTTTTTTGAGTTCGAACGTCTTACTCATAGAAGCGCCAGAGGCCGGAAATCGGGCTGACATGCGCTCCCGACCGTGAATACGTCTTGCCTTGAAACACTGGAGTCCTAGCCTTATGCGTCCCCTGCCCCGCCAACACCTGCTGAATGCCGCGCTCGCGGCGGCCTTCGGAACCGCCCTCGGCCTGCTGAGCCCCGTTGCCGTGGCGCAAACGGCGGGGCGGGCCGCGGTGCAGGTGTTCCAGATCAACGTGCCGGCCCAGCCGGTGACCGCCGCGCTGAACGAGCTGTCGCGCCAGACCGGCGTGCAGGTGTTCGCCGCAGGCGACGTGGTGGCCGGCGTCGGCTCCAGCGCGGTCTCGGGCAGGCTCACCGTGGCCCAGGCCCTCGACGCGCTGCTCGCTGGCACCTCGCTGCGCGCCACCCGCACCGAGAACGGCGGCTATGCCATCCGCCGCGCGGCCGACCTGCCGGCCTCTTCGTCCGCACTGCCGACGGTCACCGTCACGGCCGAAGGCGCCGCCGAGACGGCCGCGGGCCCGCTGAAGGGCTACGTCGCCAAACGCAACGCCACCGGCACCAAGACCGACACGCCCATCATCGAGACGCCGCAGTCGATTTCGGTGGTCACCTCCGACTTCATCGAGGCGACCGGCGCGCTGCGCCTGAAAGACGCGCTGGCCTACACGCCAGGGATCAATGTGTCGCCCTGGGGCGCGGACTCGCGCTTCGACTGGACCATCATCCGCGGCTTCGACGCGCAGACGCCCGGCTACTACCTGGACGGCCTGCAACTGCGCAACAACAACAGCTGGGCCATCTGGCAGACCGAGAACTACGGCACCGAGCGCATCGAGGTGCTGCGCGGCCCCTCGTCGGTGCTTTATGGGCAGACCGGCCCGGGCGGCATGATCAACGTGGTCAGCAAGCGGCCCACCGAGGAGCCCCTGCGCGAGCTGCAGGTGCAGTTCGGCGACAACTCGCGCCGCCAGATCGCGGGCGACTTCTCGGGCCCCCTGGACAGCGAAGGCAAGGTGCTCTACCGCATCACCGGACTGGCGCGCGACGCCAAGCTGGAAGGCAGCGGGCTGCCGAACAACCGCATCTTCCTCGCCCCCTCGATCACCTGGCGCCCGTCGAGCGACACCTCGCTCACGGTGCTGTCGCACTACCTGCGCATTCGCGACGGAAGCTCCTACGGCAGCTTCCCCGAGGTCGGCACGCTGCTGCCCAACCCCAACGGCCGCTTCTCGCCGAAGACCTACGTGGGCGAGCCGGGCTTCGACCACTTCAACCAGGACCAGTGGATGGTCGGCTACCTGCTCGACCACCGCGTGAACGACACCTGGACGCTGCGCCAGAACGTGCGTTACGGCTCGATCAAGGTCGACTACCGCCAGGTCTACAACCAGGCCGACTTCGCCGTCGTCAACCCCGATGTGCCCGAAGACCCGGCCAACTTTCGCGTGCTGAACCGGTTCCCGTTCGGCAGCAAGGAAAGCGCGCGGCTCTTCACCATCGACAACCAGGCGCAGGCCAAGGTCAAGCTCGGCGACTGGCAGCACACCTTCCTGTTCGGCCTGGACGCCCAGCGCTCGCGCAACTACCAGCGCACCTACAACGCGGGCACGGTCTCGGGCATCGACGGCTACAACCCGGTGTACACCAACGACGTCGTTCCCTCCGACCCCTGGTTCGACGCCAAGACCAGCCTGACGCAGACCGGCGTCTACCTGCAGGACCAGATCAAGTGGGGCAACTGGGTGGCCACGCTGGGCGGGCGCTACGACAGCGCCCACACCGACTACAACAGCTACATCGACGGCACCACCGCACGCTTCTCGGACCACAAGTTCACCAGCCGCGCGGGCCTGGTGTACCTGCACCCGAGCGGCTGGGCACCGTATTTCAGCTACTCGGAGTCGTTCTCGCCGACGGCGACGCTGGACCCCGAGACCAACCAGCCGCTGAAGCCCGAGACCGGCCGCCAGTACGAGGTGGGCGTGCGCTACCAGCCGCTGGACGGCAAGAGCAAGTACAGCGCCGCGATCTTCGACCTGCGCCGCAAGAACTACATCACCTACACCGCGGACTTCCTGCCCAAGCAGACAGGCGAGATCCTGGTGCGCGGGCTCGAGCTGGAGGCCGCATTCCAGCCTGTGAAGAACATGAACGTGGTGGCCGCCTACACCTACACGCCCAAGGCCATCGTCACGGCCAGCAGCACGGAGAGCGAGATCGGCAAGCAGATGCAGGCCGTGTCGAGGAACCAGCTGTCGGTGTGGAGCGACTACCGCTTCGACTCGGGCATCAAGGTGGGCCTGGGTGCGCGCTTCATGGGGTCCAACCATGGCTACCAGGAATCCGCGGGTGCCAAGGTGCCGTCGTACACCGTGGTCGATGGCTTGGTGGGCTACGACTGGCAGCGCTGGAGCCTGGCGCTGAACCTGCGCAACCTGACCAACAAGACCTACATCAGCAACTGCAGCTCCGGCAGCTGCCGCTACGGCGAGCTGCGCAAGGTGGTGGCGACGGCGACCTACCGCTTCTGAGCACCCAGCCGGCCGGGCGCGGCCGGCTGCGGGCGGGGTCGAACACGCAAGAAAAGCGGCCTTCATTCGTGAAGGCCGCTTTTTCTTTGGTTCGCGGGCCGGAGCCCGCTTCCTTTCTCCTCCCTTTCCTGCTCTTTTGCTAGGCAGGCACCTGCGCCTGCGCGAGGTGGCGCTTCAGGCTGGCCAGCATCCGCGGATGGCGAACGATGCTCAGGTGGTCCGCGTCGGGCACGATCTCCGTCGACAGCACCGCGGCGCTGTCCGACCAGTTGCGCAGCACGCCACGCTCCTTGAGCGACGCGTCGGCCAGGAAGACATGCACCGGCGTCTCGATGCGCTCCGCGTTGGCGCGCCGCGCACGCACGCGCTTGTCCAGGCGGATCCACATCTCGCATTCGAGCGCTTCCTCGCCCGGGCCGTCGAGCGGAAACTCGCGCGCGGCAAACAGCACCTGCTCGCGCACGAAGTCACGCTCGGTCTCGTCCATGCGCGCCAGCAGCGCGTGCCAGCGCAAGGCCATGTCGGAGCGCGCCAGCCAGGCGGCCAGGGCCTGCTCGGCCTCCCCGCGCTGCGCGTCGGTCAGGGTGCGCGCGGGCTGCAGCGGTTCGTTCTCGAACACGTCGACCATGCCGACGAACTCGATCTCGATGCCCCTGCCCCGCAGCTGCCGCACCACCTCGACCGCCAGCTCGCCACCGGAGGACCAGCCAAGCAACGCGCAGCGCGCCTGCGAAGCCGTTGCCGCGATGAAGCCGGCGTACTCCGCCGCGATGGCCTGCACGTCGAAGCCGCGCCAGCGGTCGCGGGTGAAGACATGGCAGGCAAAACCGTACACCGGTCGATCGTCCTGCAGCGCCTGCGCCAGCGGCAGGAACTCGCGCGAGTTGACCATGAGGCCCGGCAGGCAATACAGCGGCGTTCCCGCGCCGGTGGCGCTCAAGCAGACGGCGTTGTGCTCCTGCGCGAACTTCTGGCGCAGGCGCGCAGCCAGGTCCTGCAGCGACGCGCTCTGCAACACGTCGATGAGCGACAGCCAGCCGCCGCCCGGCACCCTGTCGCGGATGCGCGCCATGAGCTTGAGGCTCACGATGGAATCGCCGCCGAGTTCGAAGAAGTTGTCGGTGCGGCCTACGCGGGGCACGTTCAGTACCTCGGCCCAGATGGTTGCAAGCGCTTGCTCGACTTCGCCTTCCGGCGCTTCGTACGCTTTGTCGCTGGTGAACTCCGGTGCAGGGAGCGCCTTGCGGTCGACCTTGCCGTTGGCGTTCAGCGGGAGTGCGTCGAGGACCATGAGGACGCTGGGGACCATGTAGTCGGGCAGCTCTTCACCCAGTCGCTCTCTGAGCGTTCCCGTGTCGATGTTGTTGCCCGAGACATAGCCCACCAGCCGCGTTCCCGTAGCGCCCTCGCTCGCCAGCACAATCGCCTCTCGCACTCCGGGCTGCGCCTGCAACTGCGCCTCGATCTCTCCCAGCTCGATGCGGAAGCCCCGCACCTTCACCTGGTGGTCGATTCGGCCCAGGTATTCCAGCTCGCCCTCGTTGTTCCAGCGCACCAGGTCGCCTGTTCTGTACAGCCGCTGTCCATCGCTGGCCGCCACGAACCGCTCAGCCGTAAGCCCTGCCCGCTTCAGGTACCCCCGCGCCAGCCCTTCGCCACTCACATACAACTCCCCCGCCACCCCCATCGGCACCAACCCCAGTTCGCCGTCCAGCACCTGCATGCCCAGGTCCGCGATCGCCACGCCCACCGGGCTGCGCTGCTGCCCCAGGTCCGCCTGCGTGATCCGGCGGTACGTCACGTGCACCGTCGTCTCGGTGATGCCGTACATGTTGATCAGCTGCGGCCTGTCGTCACCGAAGTGCGCCATCCAGGGCCGCAGGCGCTGCGGGTCCAGCGCCTCGCCGCCGAAGATCACCACGCGCAGCGCCAGGTCGTTCTCGTCATTCTTGTAGGTCTGCGGCAAGGCCACCAGCTGCCCGAAGGCCGAGGGCGTCTGGTTGAGCACCGTCACGCGTTGCACACGAAGCAACTGAAGAAAATCTTCCGGCGAGCGGCTCACCCAGAACGGCACCACCACCAGCTTGCCCCCGGTGCACAGCGCACCGAAGATCTCCCACACCGAGAAGTCGAAGGCGTAGGAGTGGAACAGCGTCCAGACGTCGTGCTCGCCGAAGCCGAACCACGGCTCGGTGGCCTGCAGCAGGCGCGTCACGTTGCGGTGGCACAGCTGCGCGCCCTTGGGGCGACCTGTAGAGCCCGAGGTGTAGATGACGTAGGCGAGGTTCTCGCCGTGGGTGTTCACATCAGGGTCTGCTTCGGACTCCGTGGAAGTGTCCAGCATGTCCAGTGCCAGGACGTGGACCGACTCGGCGCCCGGCAAAGCCCCCAGGTGGCTCTGGGTCAGCAGCAGTTCGATGCCGCTGTCTTCCACCATGTAGGCCAGGCGGTCTGCCGGGTACTCGGGGTCCAGGGGGACATAGGCGCCGCCGGCCTTGAGGACGCCCAGGATGCCCACCACCATCTCGATGGAGCGCTCCACCGCGATGCCGACGCGGCTCTCGGGCTTCACGCCCAGCGCGATCAGGCGGTGCGCGAGCCGGTTGGCACGTGCGTTGAGTTGGCCGTAGCTCAGGGCTTCGTCGCCGAAGGCCAGCGCGGGTGCTTGGGGTCTGGCGTGCGCATGGCGTTCAATCAGGTGGTGGATCGCCGCGCCATTGATTTCATCTGTGTGGCCTTGGCGCTGCGCGCCCCAGGCTGCAAGCTGGTCACGCTCGACGCGCGAAAGCACGACCAGTTCGCGGACCGGCTGCGCAGGACGCGTCTCCAGCGCGGCCACGATGCCATCGACGGCCATGCGCATGAAACCGCAGATGCGCTGCGCGTCCACCGCTTCATGAATCTGTGCCACGAGCTCGAAGCCCTCGCCCAGGTCGTCCACGGACATGCCGAAGGGATAGTTCGTGCGCTCCTGGCCGCCGAGGTCGTCCATGCCTTCCCAGGCCGGCGTGGCTTCCTGGCCTTCGGGCATTTCGGGTTCGGGGCTGTAGCGGTAGTTGAGCAATGCGGAGAACAGCGGCGTGCCGCTCGGTAGCGCGCTGCAACGCTGGGCCAATGAGAGGTTGGCGTGCTCATGATGCAGAAGCTGGGTGAGTGCTGCGTGGGTTTCCTTGACGCACTGAGCCACGCCCTGTGCGCCGAGCTTCACGCGCAGCGGCAGCGTGTTGATGAACAGGCCCAGTGCGCGTTGGGCACCTTCTCCGCCTTGCATGCGGCCGAAGAGGACGGTGCCGAAGACGACGTCGTCCTTGCCCGTCGTCTTGGCCAACACCAAGGCCCAGGCCAGATGAAACAACGTGGCGGCGCTCACGCCGTGGCGCTGCGCTTCGCGTCGGATCTGTTGGGCAAGCTGAGGCTCGAGCTTCAGTCTTGCCTCTTCGACTCGCGTGCCGTCGCCTTGCACATCCAGCAGGTTGAACGGGGCCGTAGGCTCGTCCACGTCGCCCAGCATCTGGGTGAAGAAGGCTTCGTGCTCCGCTTGACTCACGCCGAGGCGCGCCTGGGCGACGTAGTTCCGGAAGGGAATCGGTTCGGGCAAGTCCTCGTGGCGTCCCTGTTGGATCAGCGAGATTTCCTCGATCAGGAAGTCCAGCGTCGTGTGGTCCAGCACCATGTGGTGGCTGGGCAGTTGCAGCAGCCAGCGTCCCTGCACCGGGTCATAAGCCGCGACAGCGCGGATCATCGGCGCCTGTTGCACGTCGATCCGGTAGTGCGACGGATCGACGTGTGCAGCGAGCTGTTCGAACGAGCGTCCCGCTTCGACGTCAAGCCACTGCAGCTTCAGCTCGGCATGGCGATGCACGACCTGTACTGGCTCTTTCAAGCCTTCCCACAGCACCGCGGTGCGCAGGATGTCGTGGCGGGCGATGACCTGATCGAAGCTGTCGATGAATCGCTCCAGCCGCTCCTGGCTGTCGAAGCTCAGTGAATGCGAGGTGATGTATGCATCGCCTTCGGTCTGCAGCAGGTGATGGAACAGCATGCCTTCCTGCAGCGGGGCCAGAGGGTAGATGTCCTGGATGTTCGAGGCGCCCCCGGGGACCGCGGATTGGATGCGGGCGATCTGTGCGGCGTCGAGATCGATCAACGGCAGCATGCCGGGCTCGATGGCTTCGCAGACCTCGGGAATGCGGTTCGGCGGCACGACCACTTCGACGCGTCCCTGCTCCTGCATCAGAGCTTGGGCGAAGGCTTCGAGTTGCGGATGCTGGAACAGCGTTCGCACCTGAACGGTCCAGCCCCTCGCACGCACGCTTTCCAGGAGGCGTAGCGCCAGCAATGAGTGACCACCGAGTTCGAAGAAGTTGTCGGTGCGGCCTACGCGGGGCACGTTCAGGACTTCAGCCCAGATCGTTGCAAGCGCTTGCTCGACTTCGCCTTCTGGCGCTTCATAGGCCCTGTCGCTCGTGAACTCCGGCGCAGGGAGCGCCTTGCGGTCTACCTTGCCGTTGGCGTTCAGCGGCAGTGCGTCGAGGACCATGAGGACGCTTGGGACCATGTAGTCGGGCAGCGCTTCGCCGAGGCGTTCTCTCAGGTCTGCCGTGTCGATGTTGGTGCCCGAGACGTAACCCACCAATCTTGCACCCGCCGGGCCTTCGTTTGCCACGACGACCGCTTCTCGCACTTCGGGCTTCGCCTGTAGTTGCGCCTCGATCTCGCCCAGCTCGATGCGGAAGCCCCGCACTTTCACCTGATGGTCGATGCGGCCGAGGTACTCCAGCTGGCCTTCGTTGTTCCAGCGCACCAGGTCGCCTGTTCTGTACAGCCGTTGTCCGTTGCTGGCCGCTACAAACCGCTCAGCAGTAAGGCCCGCCCGCTTCAGGTAACCGCGCGCAAGGTTGACGCCGCCTAAATACAGCTCTCCAGCGACGCCGGCCGGTACTTCGTTCAGGCTCGCGTCCAGCACATACGCCTGCGTCTCGCTGATCGGCCTGCCGATGGGTACCTGCGTGCTGCCGTCGTCCCTGCAAGTCCACTGGGTGACGTGGATCGTTGTTTCTGTGGGGCCGTACAGGTTCTGCAAGGTAGCGCCGCTCAACCGTTGCAAAGCCTCTTTCTGCGTGGCCGCCGGCATGGCCTCTCCGCCGCAGATGATGTGTTTCAGCTTCGTCGTTGCCTCGATGCCCTCGTAGGCCAGGAAGGCCTGGAGCATCGAGGGAACGAAGTTCAGTGTCGTGATCTGATGTTTCTGGATCAGTTCGACCAGGCGCACCGGGTCGCGGTGATCGCCGGGGTTGGCGATGACCAGCCTTGCGCCTGAAGTCAGGGGCCAGAACATCTCCCACACCGACACGTCGAAGCCGAACGGGGCCTTGTGCAGGACCGTGTCCGCGCCTTCCAGTGTGTAGAACTCCTGCATCCAGGCCATGCAGCTGAAGAGCGCTTGATGGCGGATGGCTGCGCCCTTGGGGCGGCCGGTGGAGCCCGAGGTGTAGATGACGTAGGCGAGGTGTTCGCCATGCAGGGCCACTTGTGGGTCGGAACTTGATTCGGACGATGTATCGAGCGTGTCGAGTTCCAGCACCTGAAGTGCTTCGACGCCGTGAATCAAGGAACGCAGGCTGCGTTGGGTCAGCAGCAGCGAGATGCCGCTGTCCTCGACCATGTACGAAAGTCGATCTGCGGGGTACTCGGGGTCCAGGGGAACGTAGGCGCCGCCTGCCTTCAGCACGGCAAGGATGCCCACCATCATCTCGGTGGAGCGTTCCACACAGATGCCGACCAGGGAGTCTTGCCGAACGCCCAACGCGATCAGCCGATGTGCCAAGCGATTTGCCTGTGCATTGAGCTGCGAATACGTCAGTGCCTCGTCACCGAACACCAGCGCGGGTGACGAAGGCTTCAACCGCGCATGCGCCTCGATCTGCTGATGCACAGGCTGCGCACCCCCGTGGCGACGCGTGTTCTCGCTCCACGCAGCAAGCTGAACCGTTTCCTTCTCGGACACGATATGGAGTTCGCAAATCGGTTGCTGCGGCCGCACGACCAATGCATCGACCACCCCTTTGATCGCTGCATGCATGTAGCCGCAGACACGCAATGCGTCGACCGCTTCATGCACCTGTGCCACCAGCTCGAAGCCCTTGCCCAGGTCGTCCACCGACATGCCGAACGGATAGTTGGTCCGCTCCGCGCCGCCGATCACCTCCATGCCTTCCCAAGCAAGATCCGGAACAGCCTGCTCCTGCTCACCCTCAGGCGTGTAGCGGTAGTTGAGCAGTGCGGAGAACAGCGGCGTGCCACCCGGCAAAGCGCTGCAGCGCTGGGCCAATGAGAGGTTCGCGTGCTCATGATGCAGAAGCTGGGTGAGTGCTGCGTGGGTTTCCTTGACGCACTGGGCCACGCCCTGTGCGCCGAGCTTCACGCGCAGCGGCAGCGTGTTGATGAACAGG
>NZ_JASZYK010000014.1 GCF_030317035.1 Variovorax sp. J22G73 | reverse complement strand
TCATCGCCATGATCATCCCGCGCTCTTCGGCACTCAGTTGTTCGTAACTCCTGGTCATGCAAGCTCTTCCTTTCAGGATCGAGTGTGTTGCACTTCAGGTTTGAAACCGCCTCTACTTTCTTTTGGCGAAGCAAAAGAAAGTAGATCGCCTGCCGGGGCGAGACCCGGCCTCTGCCCTCCGCAAGGAGCGCAACGATGAATCTCTCCCTCCCCTTCGTCAAGCGCCCCATAGGCACAGTCCTCCTGACCATAGGCATCGCCCTGGCCGGCATAGCGGCATTCTTCGTATTGCCGGTATCCCCGCTCCCCCAGGTCGACTACCCCGTCATCTCCGTCAGAGCCTCCATCCCCGGCGCCAGCCCCGAGACCATGGCCACCAGCGTGGCAACCCCTCTGGAGCGCCACCTGGGCACCATCGCAGGCGTCAACGAAATGACGTCCACCAGCTCGGTGGGCTCCGCCCGTGTCACGCTCCAGTTCGACCTGAGCCGCAACATCGACGGCGCCGCGCGCGAAGTGCAGGCCGCCATCAACGCCAGCCGCGTCGACCTGCCCGCCACGCTGCGCAGCAACCCGACCTACCGCAAGGCCAACCCGGCCGCGTCCCCGGTCATCATCCTGGCGCTCACGTCAAAGACCAAGACGCCGGGCCAGATCTACGACGCGGTGTCCAACATCGTCAGCCAGCGGCTGTCGCAGGTCGACGGCGTGGGCGACGTGGAAATCGGCGGGGGCTCGCTGCCGGCGGTGCGCATCGAGCTGCTGCCGTTCGCGCTCAGCCGCTACGGCATCAGCACCGACGACGTGCGCGCGGCCATCCAGGCCTCCAACGCAAACCGGCCCAAGGGCACGGTGCAGGGCGACGGGCGCAAGCTGCAGATCTACACGCAGACGCCAGCGCTGCGCGCGAGCGACTACGCCTCGATGGTCATCGCCTGGCGCAACGGCGCGGCGGTGCGGCTGCAGGACGTGGCCGAGGTGATCGACGGCGTGGAAGACACGCGCACGCTCGGCCTCTTCAACGGCGAGCCGGCCATCATCGTGCTCATCACGCGCCAGCCCTCGGCCAACATCATCGAGACGGTCGACAGCGTGCGCGCGCTGCTGCCCGAGCTGCAGGCGCAGCTGCCGCCGGACGTCACGTTGCAGGTGGCGTCGGACAGCACCAACTCCATCCGCGGCTCGCTGCGCGAGGTGGAGTTCACGCTGGTCATCTCGGTGATCCTGGTGGTGCTGGTGGTGAGCCTGTTCCTGCGCAGCGTGCGCGCGACCATCGTGCCGGCGGTGGCCACGGTGGCGGCGCTGCTGGGCACCTTCGGGGTCATGTACCTGCTGGGCTTCAGCCTGAACAACCTGAGCCTGATGGCGCTCACGGTGGCCACCGGCTTCGTGGTGGACGACGCCATCGTGGTGCTGGAGAACACCAGCCGCCACATCGAGTCGGGCATGACGCGCATGAAGGCGGCGCTGCTCGGCGCGAAGGAGGTGGGCTTCACGGTGCTGTCGATCAGCGTGTCGCTGGTGGCGGTGTTCATTCCGCTGCTGTTCATGGGCGGGCAGGTGGGGCGGCTGTTCCGCGAGTTCGCGGTCACGCTGTCGGCGGCGGTGCTGATCTCGCTGGTCATCTCGCTCACCACCACGCCCATGATGTGCGCCTGGCTGCTCAAGCCGGGCGGCGAGCACGACAAGAACAAGCCGCAAGGCCGCCTGGGCCGCATGGCCGCGCGCAGCTACGACTGGATCCTGAAGCGCTACGAAACCAGCCTCGACTGGGCGCTCGACAGCAAGGGCCTGGTCATGCTGATCCTGGTGGCGGTGGTGGGGCTGAACGTGTACCTGTTCAGCGCCGCGCCCAAGGGCTTCTTTCCGCAGCAGGACAGCGGCCAGCTCAACGGCGGCCTGCGCGCCGACCAGAGCATTTCTTCGCAGGCGCTGGCGGCCAAGCTGCGGCAGGTGGTGGACATCATCCGCAAGGACCCGGCCGTGGACACGGTGGTGGGCTTCACCGGCGCCGGCCGGGCCGGGGGCGGCTTCATGTTCGTCAACCTGAAGCCGGCCAACCAGCGCACCGAAAGCGGCCTGGCCGTCATCGCGCGGCTGCGCCCGCAGCTGGCCGAGGTCACGGGGCTGCGCGTGTTCCTGGGCACGGTGCAGGACGTGCGCTCGGGCGGCCGGTCGAGCAACTCGACCTACCAGTACACGCTGAAGAGCGACAGCCTGGCCGACCTGCGCACCTGGGCGCTGAAGCTGTCCGAAGAGCTCAAGCAGCAGCCGGTGCTCACCGACATCGACACCGACCAGGACGAGAACGGCGTGGAAACGGTGGCCAAGATCGACCCCGACAGCGCGCGCCGGCTCGGGCTGACCTCGACCTCGATCGACAACGCGCTGTACAACGCCTTCGGCCAGCGGCAGGTGGCCACCATCTACACCGAGCTGAACCAGTACCACGTGGTGATGGAATGGGCGCCGCGCTACACGCGCAGCCCGAACGCGCTGAAGGACATCTACGTGCCGGCCACCAAAACGTCGGTGGTGGCGGGGCAGACGGTGACCACGCAGGTGGCGGCAGCCACTTCCACGGCGTCGACCGGTTCGTCGTCGTCTTCTGCGTCTTCTTCGAGCAGTTCCAGCGCCGCGGTCCCCGTGTCCGCCAACCCGGCGCTGCGCAATGCCTCGTCGGGCAACGTGCTGAGCAACACGGCCACCAGCCTGGTGCCGCTGTCGGCGGTCGCGAAGTTCGAGGAGCAGTCGGTGGCCACCTCGGTGAGCCACGAAGACGGCGAGCTGGCCACCACCATCTCGTTCAACCTCGCCGAAGGCGCCAACCTGGGCGACGCGCGCGAGGCCATCGCCAAGGCCGAGGCCAACATCGCCATGCCCACCAACGTGCGCGGCGCCTTCGCGGGCACCGCCGCCAGCGCGCAGCAGTCGCAGGGCCAGCAGGTGATGCTGATCGCGGCGGCGCTGGTGGTGATCTACATCGTGCTAGGCATCCTGTACGAAAGCCTGGTGCACCCGATCACGGTGCTGTCGACGCTGCCCTCGGCCGGCGTGGGCGCGGTGCTGGCGCTGCTGATGTTCCGCATGGAGTTTTCCATCATCGCGCTCATCGGCGTGTTCCTGCTGATCGGCATCGTGAAGAAGAACGCCATCCTGATCATCGACTTCGCGCTGGAGGCCGAGCGCTCGCGCGGGCTCACGCCGCTGGAGGCGGTGCGCGAGGCCTGCCTGCTGCGCTTTCGCCCCATCCTGATGACCACGCTGGCCGCGGCGCTGGGCGCGCTGCCGCTGGCCATCGGCTTCGGCGAGGGCGCCGAGCTGCGCCGGCCGCTGGGCGTGGCGATCATCGGCGGGCTCATCGCGAGCCAGTTGCTGACGCTGCTGACCACGCCGGTGGTCTACCTGCTGCTCGACAAGCTGCGCCGCCGCGGCAAGAACGAACACGAACTGAGCCGCGCCACGCCCGCCTGAGAACAACGACACCATGAACGCATTGCCTTTCGCCTCCCGTTTTCCGCGCTCGGCGCTCGCGCTGGCCGCGGCCCTTGCCATCGCTTTCACCGTCAGCGGCTGCGCCGTGGGCCCGCGCTACGAGCAGCCCACCACCGCCTTGCCCTCCAACTGGAAGGAGCTGCAGACCGCCGAAGGCTGGCTGCCGGCCGCGCCGGCCGACGCGCTGGACCGCGGCGAATGGTGGAAGCTGTTCAACGACGCCACGCTCGACGACCTGGCCGGCCGGGTGCAGGTGTCGAACCAGAACATCGCCGCGGCGGTGGCCAACTACTCGCAGGCCCAGGCGCTGGTGCGCGGCGAGCGGGCGGCGCTGTTCCCGTCGGTGTCGCTCGACGGCTCGGGCAAGCGCACGGGCACGGTGGGCGGTGGCGGCACCAGCGGATCGAGCCCGTCGAACGCGTTCTCCGCCACGCTGGGCGCCAGCTGGACGCCCGACGTGTGGGGCCGCCTGCGCGAGGCCGTGAGCAGCGCGCAAGCCAATGCGCAGGCCAGCGAGGCCGACCTGGCGGCGGCGCGCCTCTCGGCCATCGGCGACCTGGCCATCAACTACTTCTCGCTGCGCGAGGCCGACGCCGAGATGGTGCTGCTGGACGAAACCATCCAGGGCTACCAGCGCGCCTTCGACATCACCAGCAACCGCTACGCCGCCGGCATCGCCGCGCAGACCGACGTGCTGCAGGCGCAGACCCAGCTGGTCAACGCCAAGGCCGACCGCGTGGGCCTGCAGCGCAGCCGCGCCACCTACGAGCACGCGATCGCCACGCTGCTGGGCGTGGCCCCGGCCGACTTCAGCCTGCCGGCCGCCCAATGGACGCCCAGCGTGCCGGGCGTGCCGACCGGCGTGCCCTCGACGCTGCTGCAGCGCCGGCCCGACATTGCCGCGGCCGAGCGCACGGTGGCCTCGGCCAATTCGCAGATCGGCATCGCGCGGGCGGCGTACTTTCCCAACATCAACCTCACGGCCTCGGTGGGCAGCAACGCCAGCCGTGTGAAGGACCTGTTCAGCTCGGCCAACTCGTTGTGGTCGCTGGGCTTCTCGGTGGCGCAGGTGGTGTTCGACGCTGGCGCCATCGCGGCCAACGTCGATTCGGCCAAGGCCGGCTACGAATCGAGCGTGGCGCGCTACCGCCAGACCGTGCTCACGGCCTTCCAGGCGGTGGAAGACCAGCTCACCGCCAGCGCCACATTGGCGCAACAGGAGGGCCTGCGGCGCGAAGCCTCGGCGGCGGCCGACAAGACCGAGCAGCAGCTGCTCAACCGCTATCGCGCGGGCCAGGTGAGCTACACCGACGTGGTCACGGCGCAGGCAGCCGCGCTGAGCGCACGGCGCACGCTGGTGCAATTGCAGGTGAACCGCCAGACCACCGCCATCGCGCTGGTCCAGGCGATGGGCGGCGGCTGGCAGGCGGGGTGGATGGGCGGCAGCGCAAACACGCAACAAACGGATCCCGCCACCACGCCCCGCGCGCAGTGAACGGCTGATCTGGCGGGCGGGCAGGGCGCCAATGCCGGCCTTGCCCGTCCTCAGGCCCGCTGGCCGGCGCGCATGCCGCCGGGGCGGGCCTTGTCATGTCGCGGCGCACCGATGGTCAATGCGCCGGACGGTCGATGGTGTGTCCCAGGTAGTCCTTGTCGGTCACCAGCACCCAGAGCGCGAGCACCAATATCACCGCGGCCACCAGCACCGCGTTGACCAGCGCCGGCTCCAGGCCGCGGAAACCGACCAGCCAGGGAGACACCGCAAGCCAGGCCGCCAGCGCGACCTCGGTCCACTCTTCCCACTGTCGGGGCACGAAGGTCGCGCCCAGTGCCACGGCGCCCAGCACGATGCCGGTCGCCACCATGGTCCACATGGCGGGCGTCATGTCCGAAAAGCCCAGGACCCAGGGCGAGACGATCAGCCAGGCGCCGGCGACGGCGTTGACGGGGTCTTGCCAGTGCTTCACTTGCCTCATGGTCATTGCCTCCTGTCGCGACACGACGCCGCGACGGGGTGTTGGACCCGTTTCGGCGCGGCGAGGTTCCACGGCGTGCATGCCATATGAATGCAGACAGCAGTTAGGAACTTTTCCTCAATTTTCGAAAAATCAACTTTCTTCGAATTTTTACGGAAACCGGGGATATGAAGCTTCGATACGGGGCCGTACCATGCGCCCGGCTCATTCCCGAGCCCTGGCTGACACCACCCGTTCTCGACCCTCGATGACCCCCCCAGATCCTTCCCGGACACGCGCGTTGTCCGTGGCCGAAACGCTGCGCAACAAGATCTTCGACGGCGTGTTCGCGCCCGGCTGCCACCTGATGGAGATTGCGCTGGCCACCGAGCTCGGCGTGTCGCGCACGCCGGTGCGCGGCGCCATGGCGCGGCTGGCGGACGAGGGGCTGCTGGTGTACCTGCCCAACAAGGGCTTCCAGGTGCGCCGCTTCAACGCCAAGGACGTGTTCGACGCCTTCACCCTGCGCGCCAACCTCGAAGGCATGGCCTGCCGGCTGCTGGGCGAGCGCGGCATCGACGACGAGGTGTTCGCCCAGCTGGCGGCCCTGGTGGGCGAGCAGGCCCGGCTGCTGCAGAGCAGGGACTGGACCTCGGCGCGGGCGCTGCGCTGGCACGAGCTGAACCTCGACTTCCACCGCAAGCTGCTGCAGGCGGCGGACAACCGCTGGCTCACCGAGGCGGTGTACCGGGCCTGCCAGCTGCCCATCATCTTCGACAGCAACCTGCGCCCGCACAACCGCGACGCGTCGATGCAGCTCTACCGCCACGAGCAGGCGCTGCAGGCGCTGGACGACCACACCCGCATCCTGGAGGCGCTGGGCCAGCGCGACGGCGTGGAGGCCGAGGCGGCCATGCGCGACCACATCCTGGGCCACCGCGACCTGCTGGTGCACCACCTGCGCAAGAACGCGACCGAGGCGCGCGCAATGGCCAGGGTCTGACCCTGCGCCCGTTGCCGCGCGCCTACCCGCCGCGCGACGCCGGTGGCGCCAGGTACGCGCCCGACTCGAACAGCTGCGCCTCCGCCTGGTCGATGCGCCGCACCACCGGCTTGCCCGCGCGGCTCGCGAGCAGCTCGACCAGCGCCTCCGACAGCGCCACCCCCGCCGCCACCGACGGGAAGAACGAGGGGCTGTGGATGGTGAACAGCAGCGTCTCGTCCGCCAGCAGCGACAGCGGCGAGCCCAGGCTGTCGGTGATGGCCACGATGCGGCAGCCCGCCGCCTTCGCCGCCTGCGTCACCTGCAGCGCCTCGCGCGAGTAGGGCGCGAAGCTGGCCACCACCAGCGCGTCGCCCTTGGCGAAGGCGCGCTGCTGCATTTCGAGCGAGCCGCCCTGGCCGTCGACCAGGTGCACGCTGCTGCGGAAGATGCGGTAGACGTACACGAACGAGAACGCGATCGGAAAGCACGCCCGGAACCCCGCCGCATGCACGGCGGGCGCCTTCTCGATGAGCGCGCAGGCTTTCTGCAGCGCCTGCTCGCTCTGCTGGTGCGTGGCCTCGAGGTTGCGGCGCTGCACCTCGAACATCTCGCCGGTCAGGCTCTGGTCCTGCGCGCGGCCCACCAGCTGCTTGGCGCGACCGCCGTAGGTGTCGGTGCCCAGGCCCATGTCCGCGGCAAAGGCCTCCTTCAGTTGCGGCCAGCCCTCGAAGCCCAGGTGCTGAGCGAAGCGCACCAGCGTGGCCGGCGTGCTCTGCGAGCGCGTGCCCACGTTGCGCATCGAGCCCGTGACCACCTCGTTCGGGTGGTCGAGCACGTAGCGCGCCACCTGCTGCAGGGCGGGGCTCAGTTCGTTGAAGCGCTGGCGGATCTGGTCTCTGGCGCCCATGGCGTGGTGTCTCTCTTCGGCTGTGTCTGGAACAAATGTACCGGAGGGGTTCGAACGGAACAGTTGACGGAACAAATGTTCCAAACAATAATTCAGCCGAAACGTTAGTTCCAACAAAACCGAACTGCTTCCCGAACTGCTTCCCGAACTGCCACCCGGACCGTCCCGGACTCTCCTGTACCCGACCCCACCCGCCATGACGCACGTTTTCCACCGCCACCTCCGCCAGACCCCACCCGTCGCCGCCGGCTCGCACGGCATGTTCATCCGCGACGCCGAAGGCCGCGAGTACCTCGACGCCTCCGGCGGCGCCGCGGTTTCCTCGCTGGGCCATGCGCACCCCGAGGTGCTGGCCGCCATGCACGCGCAGCTCGATACGCTGGCGTACGCGCACACCAGCTTCTTCACCAGCGAGGTGGCCGAGCAGCTGGCCGACGAGCTCATCGGCTCCGCGCCCGAGGGCATGAGCCACGTGTACCTGGTGAGCGGCGGCTCCGAGGCGGTGGAGTCCGCGCTGAAGATGGCGCGCCAGTACTTCGTGGAAACCGGCCAGCCGCAGCGCACCCACTTCATCGCGCGGCGCCAGAGCTACCACGGCAACACGCTGGGCGCGCTGGCGGTGGGCGGCAACGCCTGGCGGCGCGAGCCCTTCGCGCCCATCCTGGTGCCGGCCACGCACGTGGCGCCGTGCTACCCGTACCGCGAGCAGCGCGACGACGAAAGCGCGGAGCAGTACGGCCTGCGGCTGGCGGCCGAGCTCGAAGCGGCCATCCTCGCGCAGGGCGCCGACCGGGTGATCGCCTTCGTGGCCGAGACGGTCGGCGGCGCCACCGCCGGCGTGCTCACGCCGGTGCCGGGCTACTTCAAGGCGGTGCGCGCGGTGTGCGACAGGTACGGCGTGCTGCTGATCCTCGACGAGGTCATGTGCGGCATGGGCCGCACCGGCACGCTGCACGCCTGCGAGCAGGAGGGCGTGGTGCCCGACCTGATCACCATCGCCAAGGGCCTGGGCGGCGGCTACCAGCCGGTGGGCGCGGTGCTGGCGCAGCGCCGCATCGTGGAGGCCATGTCGCAGGGCAGCGGCTTCTTCCAGCACGGCCACACCTACCTGGGCCACCCGATGGCCTGCGCCGCCGCGCTCGCGGTGCAGCGCGTGATCCGCCGCGACGGGCTGGTCGCCAAGGTGCGCGAAGACGGCGCAGCCTTCGGCGCGATGCTGCGCGATGCGCTGGGCGGGCACCCGCATGTGGGCGACATCCGCGGCCGCGGCTTCTTCTGGGGCCTGGAGCTGGTCGCCGACCGCGCCAGCAAGGCGCCGTTCGACCCGGCGCTCAAGCTGAACGCCGCCGTGAAGAAAGACGCCATGGCCCGCGGCCTGCTGTGCTACCCCTTCGGCGGCACGGTCGACGGGCGCCAGGGCGACCACGTGCTGCTGGCGCCGCCCTTCATCGCCACGCGGCAACACCTGCAGGCCATTGCCGAGCGGCTGGCCGAGTCCATCGACGCGGTCACGCGCGCGGCCGTGCGCTGAGCGCCTTTTTTCTTCCCGCTTTTTTCTTCAACCGTCGTTCCAAGGAGCGTTCCATGCCCAAGCCACGTCTGTCGTTTTCGCGCGGTGCCTTTTCACTGTCGCTCCCGCTCTCCCTTTCGCTTTCCTTCGTGCTGGCCTTCGCCGCCCACGCGCAGGACAGCGACACGCTCGCCAAGGTCAAGGCCAGCGGCGCCATCACCTTCGGCTACCGCGAGTCGTCCTTCGGCTTCTCGTACCTCGACGGCAACCTGAAGCCCGTGGGCTACAGCATCGAGATCTGCAACCGCATCGTCGAGGCGCTGAAGACCGAGCTGAAGATGCCCGCCATCGAAATCAAGTACCAGGCCGTCACCTCGGCCAACCGCATGCCGCTGGTGCAGAACGGCACGGTCGACATCGAGTGCGGCTCCACCACCAACCTGGTCGACCGGCAGAAGCAGGTGGCGTTCTCGCCCGACATCTTTCGCTACAACGTGCGCATGCTGGTCAAGGCCGATTCGGGCATCAAGGGCATCGCCGACCTGCAGGGCAAGACCGTGGCCACCACCACCGGCACCACCTCGTTCCGCCTGCTGCGCGAGGCCGACCGCGGCCGCAGCCTCGACGTGACCAACCTCGCGGGCAAGGACCACAGCGACTCCTTCCTGCTGGTGGAAAGCGGGCGCGCGCAGGCCTTCGTGCTCGACGACATCCTGCTGGCCGGGCAGCTCGCGAACGCGCGCAACCCGAAGGACTTCGTGATCACCGGCGAGAGCCTGCGCACCGAGAACCAGTCGCTCATGTTCCGCAAGGACGACCCGGCCTTCAAGGCGCTGGTGGACCGCGTGGTCTCCGGCATGATGAAGTCGGGCGAGATGGAAAAGCTGTACAACAAGTGGTTCATGTCGCCCATTCCGCCGAAGGGCATCAACATCAACTATCCGCTGAATGCCGAGACGAAGGACGCGTTCGCGAACCCGTCTTCCAAAGGCATCTGAGCGCACCCGAAGCTCCCCGCACCATGACCCGCATTGCCCTGATCCACGCGCTCTCGCACTCCGTCGCGCCCATCAACGAAGCCTTTGCGCGCGACTGGCCCGAGGCGGTGCGCATGAACCTGCTCGACGACAGCCTGTCCGCCGACCTGGCGCGCGACGGCAAGGGGCTGGACGCGGCCATGCACGAGCGCTTCCAGCGCCTGGCGCAGTACGCGGTGGACACGGGCGCGCGCGGCATCCTGTTCACCTGCTCGGCCTTCGGGCCGTGCATCGAGGCGGTGGCGCGCCGGCACGCGGGCATTCCGGTGCTCAAGCCGAACGAGGCCATGGTCGAGGAGGTTGCCGAGAAAGTGGCAGAGAAAGTGACAGAGAAAGTGGCGCAAGGGCAGGGCAGGCTGGGCCTCATCGCCACCTTCGCGCCCACGCTCGCCTCGATGCCGCCGGAGTTCGCGCCGGGCACCGAGCTGGAAACGGCGCTGGCCGAAGGCGCGCTCGACGCATTGAACGCTGGCGACACGCAGCGGCACGACGCGCTCATCGCCGCGCAGGCGGCCGCCTTGCGCGAGCGCGGCTGCACGCGCATCGCGCTGGCGCAGTTCAGCATGGCGCGGGCGCGCACGGCCTGCGAGGCTGCGAGCGGGTTGCCGGTGCTGACCACGGTCGACAGCGCGGTGCGCGCGTTGCGGCGCCGCGCCACGCAGCGCTGATTCAGCACCGCAAGCTCAGGCCCGCAAGCTCAGGCCCGCTGCTTCATCGCCGCGCGGCTGCTCTCGATGATCGAGAACAGCGCCGTGATCGCGATCTGCGCCGCGTCGCTGCGCCCCAGCGTCCGGGTGATGTTGCTTTCGCGGTCGGTGGCCTGCAGCCCCTGCGACAGGCGTCGGTAGATGTCGGCCGAGGGCATGGCCGCGGCGTTGCCCAGCGCGTCGCACCAGGTGTCGGCCAGCACGGCGGTGAGCTGCTCGCTCTGCGCGTTCGACAGCTTCATGCCGTCGCCCGGGAACATGGCGGCAATGCAGTGCATGAGGTAGGCCTGCGTTTCCAGCGAGAACGAATGCTGGCGCACGTAGCACTCCACCGCCGCCCAGAACAGCGGCTCCGAGGTGCGGCGCCAGCTCTCCAGCACCTTGCGCGCCTTGGCCACCAGGTCGGCATGCGTGTCGCCGGGCTCGGTGGGGCGCAGCGCCAGCCCCTGCAGCGTGAGTGCCACGTCGGGCCCCGAGGCGCCCAGCACGAAGCTCCAGAACTTCCAACGCGCGTACCACTTCTTGTCGTGCGCCGGGTCCAGCGGCTCGAGCAGCCAGAAGTCGAGGCTCTGCACCGCGTCGCTGCGCTGGTCGGCGGTGCGGCCGTCGCCCAGGTCGAGCAGCGGCATCGCCGACTGCATGCGGTCGGCCGCGATGTGGCCCTGCGCCACGATGCCCGCGCTGGTGCCCGAACGGTCGATGTCGAGCAGGCGCTGCATCAGCCGGCGCAGCTCGCCGGCCGAGGCGCCGGTGGCCTGGCTCACGCGGCGGATCGACTCGCACTGCTCGCGCTCCAGGTCGTGCACGTTCTTGCGCCGGTCTTCGCCATGGTCGTCGGCGGTGGAGACGTGTTCTTCGAGCCCGTTGCCGGGGGTGAACGTCTGCATGGGTGAGGCTCCTGCGGACCGCGGGGTCCGCGCATTTGTGACTATGTGTCAACGCAATGCATCCGAACATCACCAGAACTGGGTATCCGGGGCGCTCACCTGAACGCCGCCTGACCACCCGCCTCGCCATAATTGCCGCTCTTTCAAGGAGTACGCGTGGACATCGTTTTGCTGGTCAAGGCCGCCATCATGGGCATCGTGGAGGGGCTGACCGAATTTCTTCCAATTTCGTCGACAGGCCATCTGATTCTTGCGGGCTCGTTGCTCGGCGGCTTCGGCGACAACCGGGGCAAGGTCTTCGAGATCGCCATCCAGACCGGCGCGATCTTCGCGGTGATCCTGGTGTACTGGCAGAAGATCCGCTCCACCGTGGTGGCGCTGCCCCGCCAGCCCAAGGCGCAGCGCCTGGCGCTGAACATCTTCATCGGCTTCCTGCCGGCGGTGGTGCTGGGCCTGCTGTTCGGCAAGGTCATCAAGGCGCACCTGTTCATTCCGACCGTGGTGGCCAGCACCTTCATCATCGGCGGCTTCATCATCCTGTGGGCCGAGAAGCGCCCGCCCGGCTCGGTGCGCGTGGAGCACGTGGACGACATGACGCCGTGGGACGCGCTCAAGGTGGGCCTGGTGCAGTGCTTCGCCATGATCCCGGGCACCAGCCGCAGCGGCTCGACCATCATCGGCGGCATGCTGCTGGGCCTGTCGCGCCAGGCAGCGACCGACTTCTCGTTCTTCCTGGCCATTCCCACGCTCATCGGCGCGGGCGTGTACAGCGTCTACAAGGAGCGCGCGGCGCTGTCGATGGCCGACCTGCCGCTGTTCGCGGTGGGGCTGGTGTTCTCGTTCATCAGCGCCTGGCTGTGCGTGCGCTGGCTGCTGCGCTACATCAGCAGCCACAGCTTCGTGCCCTTCGCCTGGTACCGCATCGCCTTCGGCATCGTGGTGCTGGCGACCGCGTGGAGCGGCGTGGTGGTGTGGGCG
Organism: Variovorax sp. J22G73; assembly: GCF_030317035.1. Lineage (GTDB taxonomy): Bacteria > Pseudomonadota > Gammaproteobacteria > Burkholderiales > Burkholderiaceae_C > Variovorax. Next base: position 152,498 of record NZ_JASZYK010000014.1, on the reverse strand, counting down.
GACTGAGCCGCCTGCGCAAAACTTGAGCGTTTGAAACTTCAGGCCGCGGCCGCGGTGGCGCCCAGCAGGGCGCTGGCGGCCCGGGCCTCCTGCCGCACCGCCACGGCAATGGGGCCGTCGATGGCGGGGTCGAAGCCGCCCGTGGCGCCCAGCGCGGTAATCACCGCGCTCACGCGGCCCGCGTAGTCGTACACCGGCGCCGCCACGGCGCTGATGCCGCGCAGGTAGGTGTCCTTCACGCTGGCGCAGCGCGCCTGCTGCACCTCGCGGCGCAAGCTGCCGATCGGGTCTTTCGCGTCGAGCAGCGCGCGCATGTCGGGCGTGGCGTCGCCCAGTTCCTGCTCGGCCAGCGCCAGCACGCGCGACTCGTCGAGCAGCCCCAGGAAGGCGCGGCCGGTGGCCGACCACAGCATCGACATCACCGAGCCCACGCGCACGTTCACCGTCACCGGCAGGCCCGGTTCCTCGAAGCGCACGATGGTCGGGCCCTTGTTGCCCATCACTGCCACGAAGCAGGTCACCTCCAGCGTTTCGCGCAGGCGTATCAGGCAGGGCTCGGCCGCGCGAATGGGGTCGGCCTGGCGCATGGCGGCCAGCCCGATCTGGATGGCCTCGGTGCCCAGGTAGTAGTGCTGCGAGGCGGCGTCCTGCGCCACCAGGCCTTCTTCCATCAGGCTGGCGAGGTAGCGGTGCACCTTGGCCGGGCTTTCGGCCACGTGGGTCGACAGGGCGGTGAGGCTGCTGCGCCCGCCCAGGTGCGCCAGCCCCTTGAGCACGGCCATGCCGGTTTCGGCGGCCTGCACGCGCTGGCGGCGTTCACGTGCGGGGGCGGGGGCGGCGAGGGGTTCCGGCGATGAGGTCATGTGCGCTCGATGTTAGGTGCAGGCCCGGGGCGCCCTGAAAACGGCCGGTGGAGGCCGGGTAAACCCGTGATCTGAAGATTACGCAATGCGTATGATAATTACGCAATACACAATATTCACCCCGGAGACACCCCCATGAAGAAGCACGCCGCCCGCGCCCTCGCGGTCATTTCCTTCGCCGGCATCGCGGCCGTCGCCGGCCTTGGCGCCACCGCCGCCAGCGCGCAGACCTATCCCGCCAAGCCGATCCGCTGGATCGTTCCGTACGCGGCCGGCGGCGGCTCCGACTTTCTCGCGCGCACGGTCGCGCAGACCTTCTCCACGCAGGTCGGCCAGCCGGTGCTGGTCGACAACAAGCCCGGCGGCAACACCGCCCTGGGCGCCGCGGAAACGGCGCGCGCGCCGGCGGACGGCTACACCATCCTCTCGGCCGACAACGGCACGCTGGTGTTCAACCCGGCGCTGTACAAGTCGCTCACGTACAGCCCCACCAAGGACCTGGCCCCGGTCACGCTGATGGGCAAGTTCCCGATGATCCTGGTGGTGGGTGCCAACTCGGGCTTCGCCTCGGCCAAGGACTTCATCGCGCAGGCGCGCGCCAAGCCCGGCGGCATCAACTACGCCTCGGCCGGCGCGGGCAGCCCGCACCACCTGGCGATGGAGCTGCTGAAGGTGGAGGCCAAGCTCTTCATGGTGCACGTGCCTTACCGCGGCGCGGCGCCCGCGCTGGCCGACGTGGTCGGCGGGCAGCTGCCGGCCATGATGGTCGACCTGGCCGCGGGCTCGGGCTTCATCAAGGGCGGCAAGGTGCGCGCGCTGGCCGTGGCCAACGCCACCCGCCTGCCGCAGCTGCCCGACGTGCCCACCTTCGCCGAGCTGGGCTACAAGAACGTCGAAGCCGCCGCGCTGGTCGGCGTGGTGGTGCCTTCGGCCACGCCGCCCGACGTGGTGAAGACGCTGAACCGCCAGATCGTCGCGGCCATCAACGAGCCGTCGGTGCGCACGCGCATGGTCGACTTCGGCGTGGAGCCGGTGGGCAACACGCCCGCGCAGTACGCCGAGCTGCTCAAGAACGAGACCGTGCGCTGGCAAAAGCTCATCCGCGATCTCAAGATCACCCTCGACTGAGAACCCACGCCATGCCAGACACCGCCCCCGTCCAGCCAGCCGCGAGCACGAGCGCCCCGCAGCGTTCGGGCTGCCCCGTCGCGCATGGCGCGCTGTCTTCCGAGCGCACGCCCACCGGCTGCCCGGTGAGCCAGCGCGCCGCCGGCTTCGACCCCTTCGAAGACGGCTACCAGCAGGACCCGCCCGAGTACGTGCGCTGGGCGCGCGAGCAGGAGCCCGTCTTCTACAGCCCGAAGCTGGGCTACTGGGTGCTCACGCGCTATGCGGACATCAAGGCGGTGTTTCGCGACAACATCACCTTCAGCCCGTCGAACGCGCTGGAAAAGATCACGCCCACCGGCGAGGAGGCCAACGCGGTGCTGGCGTCGTACGGCTTCGCGCTGAACCGCACGCTGGTGAACGAGGACGAGCCCGCGCACATGCCGCGCCGCCGCGCGCTCATGGACCCGTTCACGCCCGAGGCGCTGAAGCACCACGAGCCGATGGTGCGCGAGCTGGCGCGCACGTATGTGGACCGCTTCATCGACGACGGCAAGGCCGACCTCGTCGACCAGATGCTGTGGGAAATTCCGCTGACCGTGGCGCTGCACTTTCTCGGCGTGCCCGAGGAAGACATGGACACGCTGCGCAAGTACTCCATTGCCCACACCGTCAACACCTGGGGCCGGCCCAGGCCCGAAGAGCAGGTGGCCGTGGCGCACGCGGTGGGCAACTTCTGGCAGTACGCCGGCAAGGTGCTCGAGAAGATGCGGCAAGACCCCGACGCGCCCGGCTGGATGCAGTACGGCATTCGCAAGCAGGCGCTGCAGCCCGAGGTGGTGACCGACTCGTACCTGCACTCGATGATGATGGCCGGCATCGTCGCCGCGCACGAGACCACCGCCAACGCCACCGCCAACGCGATGAAGCTGCTGCTGCAGCACCCGCAGGTGTGGCAGGAGCTGTGCGAAGACCCGGGCCTGATTCCCAACGCGGTGGAAGAGTGCCTGCGCCACAACGGCTCGGTGGCCGCGTGGCGCCGCCTGGTCACCAAGGACACGCGCATCGACGGCGTCGACCTGCCCGCGGGCTCGCGCCTGCTGATCGTCACGTCGTCGGCCAACCACGACGAAGGCCACTTCGAGGACGCCGACCTGTTCGACATTCGCCGCGACAACGCCAGCGACCACCTCACCTTCGGCTACGGCTCGCACCAGTGCATGGGCAAGAACCTGGCGCGCATGGAAATGCAGATCTTCCTGGAGGAGTTCACGCGCCGCCTGCCGCACATGAAGCTGTCGGCGCAGCGCTTCACCTACGTGCCGAACACCTCGTTTCGCGGGCCGGAGCACCTGCTCGTGGAATGGGACCCGGCGGCGAACCCCGAGCGCACGAACAAGGGCCTGCGCGATGTGCAGGTGCCGGTGCCGGTACGCATCGGCGAGCCTTCGGCCGGCTCGATCGCGCGGCCCGTGGTGGTCGAGCGCGTGACGCCGGTGGCCGACGGCATCGTCAGGCTGCGCCTGGCCTCGCCCGACGGCAAGCCGCTGCCGCGCTGGACGCCCGGCGCGCACATCGACGTGGAATGCGGCACGGCCGACCTGTCTCGCCAGTACTCGCTGTGCGGCGACCCGGACGAGGCCGGCGTGCTCGAGATTGCCGTGCTGCACGAGCCCGAAGGCCGCGGCGGCTCGGCCTGGGTGCATGCGAACGTGAAAGCGGGCGACCGGCTGCGCATTCGCGGCCCGCGCAATCACTTCAGGCTGGACGAGTCGCTGAAGAAGGCCATCTTCATCGCAGGCGGCATCGGCATCACGCCGGTGAGCGCGATGGCGCGGCGCGCCAAGGCGCTGGGCATGGACTACGAGCTGCACTACAGCGGCCGCAGCCGCGCCAGCATGGCCTTCGTCGACGAGCTGGTCGCGCTGCACGGCGAGCGCCTGCACCTGCACGCCGCGAGCGAAGGCCGCCGCAACGACCTGCAGGCGCTGCTCGCGCAGCCCGTGCCCGGTGCGCAGGTGTACGCCTGCGGCCCGCTGCGCATGCTCGAGGCGCTGGAAGACGCGTGCGCCGCATGGCCCGAGGGCGCGTTGCGCGTGGAGCATTTCGAATCGACGCTGGCCACGCTCGACCCGTCGAAGGAGCATGCCTTCGAGGTCGAGCTGAAAGACTCCGGCCTGGTGCTCACCGTGCCGCCCGACCAGACCTTGCTGAGCGCCTTGCGCGCCGCCAATGTCGATGTGCAGAGCGACTGCGAAGAGGGCCTGTGCGGCTCCTGCGAAGTGCGCGTGCTGTCGGGCAAGGTCGACCACCGCGACGTGGTGCTCACGCGCATGGAGCGAGAGGCCAACACCAAGATGATGGCCTGCTGCTCGCGCGCCTGTAGCGCCCAGGGCGAGGGGCAAGGCCAGGGGCGGCTGGTGCTGGAGCTCTGAGCGCCTAGGGCGCCAGCGGCATCCGCAGCGCCACCTGCGTTTCGCCGGGGCGCGACTGCAGCTGCAGCTCGCCCCCCAGGCGCCGCGCCCGCGCGCGCAGATTCCGCAGCCCTGCGCCCGCGTTGCGAGCCGTGTCTTCGACCGCGAAGCCGCGCCCGTCGTCACGCACGCTCAGGCGCAGCTCGGCACCGGCGCGCGCCACGCTCACGTCCACCCGCGCGCTGGCGCTGTGCTTGAGCACGTTGGTCAGCGCCTCCTGCAGGAAACGCATCAGGTCCAGGCTTTGCGAAGGCGGCAGCTCCAGCGTGTCGATGTTCGCCACCTGCCAGCGGCAGTCGATGCCGTTGGCCTCCAGCAGCTGCGCGCTGCGGTGGCGCATCGGCGCCAGCAGCTCGCCCAGCGTGCGGGCGCCGTCGTCGCGGCCGGTGGCGTCGATGATCAGCCGCAGGTCGTCGCGCAGGCGCTTGAGCATGGCCAGCAGCTCGGGCGCGCTCAGGTTTTCGGGCGCGCGCTCCAGCGTGGCGATGCTGCCCACCAGCATGCCGCCCAGGCCGTCGTGCAGGTCGCTCACCAGGTTCACGCGCTCGCCGATGCGCGCGTGCGCGAGTTCCAGCGCGTGCTGCTGCGCCAGCGTGGCCGCCAGCTCGGCTTTGGCGGCGTTCACTTCCTCGATGAGCTCGGTGTTGAAGTTCTCGATGCGCCGCAGGCTCTGCGCGAAGCGCGCGGCCTGCGCCAGCGCCATGCCCAGCAGCAGCACGTACGAGGACATGTTGGTGTAGTAGATGTTGCTGTCGATCACCTGCGTGAACACCAGCAGGTCGTGCGCCCCGGTGATGGCCGACAGCGCCATGAATGGCGTGAGCGCGCGCATCGGGCTGCCCGGGTGGCGCCACGCATGCACGACGGCCACGCTGTTCACCACGATGATGGTCAGCCCGCCCACCAGCGTCCACAGCGCGCGGTGTGCCATCAGGTCGGCCAGCGGCGCGGTCCACAGGTCGACCACGCCCGCGGCCACCACCAGCAGCGCCGCGCCTTCCAGGCGAGGCTTGCGCCGCCCGGCATAGCGCAGCGCGAACACCAGGTACGACAGGCTGAACACCAGCAGCAGCGAGGTGTTCAGCGCCTGCCAGCCGTGGTTCGACGCGAAGGGCCAGGGGCTGGTCGCGATCTGGTTGTAGGCGAACAGCAGCCACAGCACCGACATGGCAGCGAACCAGCCGTAGGCCGTCTCGCGCCGGCGCAGCCACCACCACGCCGCGAAGAAGGCCGACACCGCCGCGCTCACCGCCAGGCCCAGCACCTGCAGGTCGCGGCGCAGCAGCCGCTCGCGTTCGAACGCCGCCTGCATGGCGCGGGGCGCGCCCAGCTCCACCGGCCCCAGCCCGGCCTGGTAGGCCGCGAGGCCCGACACGCGCACCAGCAGCGTGTTGGCGCCGGGGCGCAGCAGCGGCGCCGCCAGCAGCCAGTAGCGCGGCGTGTTCCATGCGCGGGTGAGCGGCTCCACCAGGCTGTCGTCGCGCGAAAGGGGCGTGCCGTTGAGCGACACCTCGCCGGCCATGTTCAGGTAGCGCAGCAGCAGGCCGGCTTCGTGCACCGGCTCAGGCTGCGTCCAGCTCAGCCGGTACCAGACCACGCCGTCGAAGCCGGGCCAGCGCTGGGCCCAGCTGTCGGGCAGGGCGACCGGTGTCCAGCCCTCGGCGGGCGGCGCGGTGTCGTGCCAGCCGGCGGCGCGCACGGCCTCCACGCGCAATGCGGGCGGGGTCGCCTCCTGCGCGAACACAGGCACGGGCGCGGCCGCGAGAAAGAGCGCGACAAAGAACGTGAAAAGGAGCGCGAAAAAGGGAGGCAGCGCGCCGATCAGCGCAGCAAGCCATGCCGCCGCGCCTGGAACACGGCTTCGGTGCGGGAGTTGACGGCCAGCTTGCGGTAGATGTTCTTCGTGTGGCATTCCACGGTCAGTCTGGAGATCGACAGCGACTCCGCCATGTCGCGGTTGCTCAGGCCCTGCGCCACGAGCTCGAGGATCTTGCGTTCGCGCGGCGTGAGCGCGGAGCGCAGCGCGCCGACCGGGGGCGTTTGCGCCGGGGTGGACGCCGTAGCGGTGGTCGGCGGCGCCGCCGCGGCCACCCAGGCCAGGATGCGCCGCGCGATGGTCGGGTCGATGGGCGCGCCGCCTTGCTCGATGCTGCGCAGCGCCAGGCCCAGCTCGAGGTCGTCGCGCTCCTTCAGCAGGTAGCCGATGGCGCCCGCGCGCAGCGCCGCGAAGATGACTTCTTCGGTGCGCCAGGCCGAGATCACCACCGCGGGCACGCCCGGGTGGTGCGCCTGCAGCCAGCCGATGAGCTCCACGCCGCTGCCGTCGGGCAGGCCGATGTCGACCAGCGCCACGCTGTAGCGGTTGTCGGCCAGCAGCCGCTGCGCGCCGGCCACGCTGTCGGTCACGGCGATGTGCGCGGCGTTGCAGCCCAGCGTGGACAGCACGTGGCGCAGGCGGGCCTGCATGGCAGGGTCGTCTTCGACGATGAGCGCGGGGCTCAGCGAGACGGGCTGGACTTCTTCGGTGAAAGCGACGGCGGACATGCGGCGGATTCTGTTGCCAGGCCGGTTGCCCGAGGTGGGTGGGGCCTGGGCGGCCATTGTCCCGGAAATGTTGCCAAGTATTGCCAGCTGTATCTATCGACCCCGCCGCGCGCGCGGATCAAAGGGGCTTGAAAGGCGGCCTGCACATGATGAGGTACTGCGCCCCCGACACCGGCTCGTGGTGCGCGGCCTCGCTGCGAAAGCCCAGCCGCTCGTAGAAGCCCACGCTCGGCGGCGTGAAGGTTTCCAGGAAGCAGGGCGCGCCCGCCGCGTCGGCCTCGGCCAGCGTGGGCGCGAGCAGCCGCGCGCCAATGCCGCGCCCCTGCGCCGCCGGTGCGATGCCCAGGATCGACAGGTACCACGCACCCGCCGGCACCACGGCCGGCGCGCGCGCCGACATGAACGCGACGATGCGGTCGTAGTTCGCCAGGCCGCGCGGGCCCAGCGTGTCGGCCAGAAAAGCGCTCTTGGCGGCGGACTCCGTGGCGTCCACATCGTCCGCACGCGGCAGCAGCCAGGCCGCGGCGCCCAGCGCGGGGTCGTCGGGCACCAGGCAGCGGCCGGTGCGCGCGGCCTCGCCCATCGAGTAGCCGAAGTACGCGGCGAGCACCGCCTTGCGCTGGTGCAGGTCGTGCTCGAAGTCGACGGAAATCGCGAGGTAGAACGGATCGACGATCAGCGCGTCGGCCAGCGCTGGCGTGGAGATATGTGGGGGTGGCATGCGGGTCTGCAGAGACGGGACGGGACGGGACGGGACAGGATGGGACTTTGGGGGGCGGCGGAACCCGTGTGATTCTAGGAAGCGCCTGTGTGGCGAAAGGCGCGCGCTCAGGCCCTGGCGCGCAGCCGCTTGGCCTCTTGCGCCAGGAAGCGGTACAGCCTCGGGTCGTCCGCGTAGCCCACGTTGAAGCGCAGCCACGGCGTGGGCCGCAGGTCGGTGCGAAACAGGTCGCCCGGCGCCAGCAGAAAGCTCTCGGCAATGGCGCGCTGCGCCAGCGCCCGCATGTCGACGTCGTCGCGCTCGAAGCGCGCCCACAGAAAGGGCCCGCCCGCCGGCCGCGTGAACAGCTGCATGCCCGCGGCCTCCAGCCTGTCGCACACCGTGTGCTGCGCCGCCTGCAGCCGCTCGGCGAGCTTCGACACGTGCGCGCGGTAGCGGCCCTCGACCAGCACGCCGTGCAGCAGCCGCTCGGTGAGTTCCGAGGTGGTGAGGCTGTTGACCATCTTCTGCAGGATCATCTTTTCCGCGAACTCCTCGTTGCACGCCACGAAGCCCACGCGCAGCGCGGGCGACACCGTCTTCGAAAAGCTCCCCACATGGATCACGCGCTGCAGCCGGTCCAGGCTCGCCAGCGGCGTGGCGGCGCCGGGCGGCTCCAGCCCGGCCATCACGTCGTTGTCGACGATGTGGAAATCCAGCTGCTCGGCCAGCCGCAGCATCTGGTAGGCAACCGCCGGCGTGCAGTGGCCGCCGGTGGGGTTGTGCAGGTTGGTGGTGGTGAAGAAAGCCTTGGCCCCGTGGCGCTGCGCCAGCGCCTGCAGCGCGGCCACGTCGGGGCCGTGCACGGTGCGCTCCACGCCCACCAGCTTCAGGTCGAGCGAGCGCAGCATCGCGTACAGGTTGGTGGAGCCGGGCTCGTCGACCAGCACCACGTCGCGCGGCTGCAGCAGGCAGCGCGCCACCAGGTTCAGCGCCTGAGAGGCGCCGTGCGTCAGCACGATCTGGTGCGGCGCGGTCTCGATGCCCTGCTGCGCGAGCAGCGTCTGCACCTGCTGGCGCAGCGGCAGGTAGCCGTGGGGCGTGCCGTAGTTCGCCAGCCCGGCGGCCGACTTGCGCGACAGCGCGGCCAGCGCGCGCTTCACACCGTCTATATGCAGCATCTCGGGCGGGATCCAGCCGCAGCCGGCGTTCAGCAGCGTGCGGTCGTCTTCGTACACGTGCTTCAGCAGCCACAGCGAGTCGACCGAGGTGCGGCCCAGGAAGGGCTTGCGCCGCGTGGCGGCCGAGCGCTCGGCCTCGGCCACGTAGTAGCCGCTGGCGCGCCGCGCCTCCACATGGCCCTCGGCCACCAGCCGCTGGTAGGCGTTGGTGATGGTCATGGTGCTCACGCCGCAGTCGGTGGACAGCGCGCGCACCGAAGGCAGCTTGTCGCCGGGCTTCATCGCGCTGGAGGCGATCTGCGCGAGCAGTGCGTCGTAGACCTGGCGCACCAGGGGCGTGGGCAGCGAAGGGTTGACAGTGATCACGGCATGGCATGCACGTTTCGTGTGCACGAAAAAGCCCCAACACGGGGACGAACACAGGGAAGAAGAGCGACTGTTCTACTACAGACCCTCTCAACTGTATATATGCATTTCCCTTGGCAGATGTCTCAATGGAGACCTCGCCGCCGCACGCCTTCCGAGGCTGCCCGGCACGGCGTTCCCCGTTCATCCTTTGTCAGGAAATCACATGCAACCGCAGCCCTTCTCGCCTTCGCCTGTCCGCCCGGCAGGAATCTTGTCGCGCCGCCTTGCCCGATGGGGCGCCGCCGCGCTGCTGGCCGGTGCGTTCATTGCCCCGGCGATGGCGCAGACCACCACGCTGAAGATCATTCCGAGCAGCAACATCACCGTGCTCGACCCGATCTGGACCACCGCCTACGTGACGCGCAACTTCGGCTACATGGTGTACGACACGCTGTTCGCCACCGACCTCGAAGGCCACATCCGCCCGCAGATGGTCGACAAGTGGAAGGTGTCGCCCGACAACAAGACCTGGACCTTCACGCTGCGCGACGGCCTGGAGTTCCATGACGGCAAGCCCGTCACCAGCGAGGACGTGGTCTCGTCCATCAAGCGCTGGGCCAGCCGCGACACCTTCGGCGCGCAGCTGTCGAAGGTGACCGAGCGCTACGACACGCCCGACGCCAAGACCTTCGTCATCGTGCTGAAGGAGCCCTTCGGCCTGGTGCTCGAGGCGCTGGGCAAGCCGTCTTCCAACGTGCCGTTCATCATGCCCAAGCGCATTGCCGACACCTCGGGCGACGTGCAGATCAAGGAGTCGATCGGCTCCGGCCCCTACGTGTTCAAGGCCGACGAATTCCGCCCCGGCGAGCGCGTGGTGTTCACCAGGAACACGCGCTACAAGCCGCGCGCCGAAGCACCCTCGGGCACCGCCGGCGGCAAGAACGTGTACGTGGACCGCGTGGAGTGGCTCATCATTCGCGACGCACAGACGCAGATGAACGCGCTGCTCAACGGCGAGGCCGACATCCTGGAGCAGCCGGCGTTCGAGCAGTACGCCACGCTGCGCACCAACCCCGACATCAAGCTGGTCGATGCGCAACCCGCGGGCAACCAGTTCATCCTGCGCTTCAACTTCCTGCAGCCGCCGTTCAACAACGAGAAGGTGCGCCGCGCGGCCTTGCTGGCGCTGGGGCAGGAAGCCTTCCTGCGCACCCAGGTCGGCACGCCCGGCCTCACGCGCTACTGCAAGAGCATGTTCCCCTGCGGCACGCTGTTCGAGTCGGAGCAAACCGGCGACTACACCGGCGTAGCCAACCCGCAGAAGGCCAAGGCCTTGCTCGAAGAGGCGGGCTACAAGGGCGAGCCGGTGGTGCTGATGCGCCCGACCGACAACCCGACCATCGGCAAGCTGCCGCTGGTGGCCAAGCAGCAGCTGGAGCAGGCCGGCTTCAAGGTCGACATGCAGTCGATGGACTGGTCCACGCTGGTGGCGCGCCGCGCCAAGAAGGACGCCCCCGCGGCCGGCGGCTGGAGCGCGTTCATGACCTCGTGGACCGCCTCGGACATCCTGAACCCCATCACCATGGCCATGATGAACGCCACCGGCGACAAGGGCTGGTTCGGCTGGCAGACCGACGCCAAGCTCGAGGAAATCAAGATGCAGTTCACCCAGGCCAAGACCGACGCCGACAAGAAGAAGCTGGCGCAGGCCGCCCAGCTGCGCGCCTTCGAGACCGCCACGCACGTGCCCGTGGGCCAGTACAACCAGCCCGCCGCGGTGCGCAAGAACGTGAGCGGCCTGGTGCCGGCCGGTGCGCAGGTGTACTGGAACATCAAGAAGCAATAAGAACGAAGAGAAGAGGGCCCGTCCATGCTGACCTTCCTCGGCAAGCGCCTGCTCGCCACCATTCCCGTGCTGCTGGTGGTGGCGGTGGCGATCTTCATGATCGTGCGCCTCACGCCCGGCGACCCGGCGGCCGTCATCGGCGGCAACAGCGCCACCAACGAAGACCTGGACCGCATCCGCGTGCAGCTCGGCCTCACCCGGCCGCTGTGGGAGCAGTTCGCGATCTGGGGCAACGGCGTGCTGCACGGCGACCTGGGCTTCTCGTTCTTTTTGAACAAGCCGGTGCTGGAGCTCATCGGCCAGCGCATGGAGCCCACGCTCTCGCTGGCCGGCGGCACGCTGCTGCTGGCGGTGGCCATTGCGCTGCCGCTTGGCACGCTGGCCGCGTGGCGCATGGGCGGCTGGCTCGACAAGGCCGTCATGGCGTTCTCGGTGGCGGGCTTCTCGGTGCCGGTGTTCGTGGTCGGCTATGTGCTGATCTATCTGCTGGCGATGAAGCTGCAGTGGTTTCCGGTGCAGGGCTACCGGCGCATAGGAGAAGGCGTGGGGCCATGGCTGAACCAGCTGGTGCTGCCATGCCTCACGCTGGCCATCACCTACGTGGCGCTGCTGTCGCGCGTGACGCGCGCCGCGGTGAGCGAGGCGCTGACCGAAGACTTCATTCGCACCGCGCGCGCCAAGGGCATCACCGAGCTGCAGGTGCTCAAGCACCACGCGCTGCGCAATGCGGCGGTGCCGGTGGTCACGGTGATCGGCGTGAGCGCGGCGCTGCTGCTGGGCGGCGTGGTGGTCACCGAGACGGTGTTCGCCATTCCGGGCCTGGGGCAGCTCACGGTGGACGCGGTGCTGAACCGCGACTTTCCGGTGCTGCAGGGCGTGGTGCTGTTCTTCGCCGTGGTGTACGTGGCCGTCAACCTGCTGGTGGACGTGAGCTACCTGTTCATCGATCCACGCATTCGCTACTGACATGAGCACCTTGAAAAGACTCTGGCGCAACAGCGCCGTGCGCGGCGGCATCGTCGTGCTGGTGGTGCTCGCGCTGCTGGGCGTGTTCGCGCCCTGGCTGGGCACCTTCGACCCCTCGGTGATGGACCCGAGCTTCATCTCGGTGGGCGCGGGCACCGCGGGCCAGGTGACGCTGCCCGACGGCGCGCAGTTCGCCCACACCTTCTGGATGGGCAGCGACAGCGTGGGCCGCGACGTGTGGAGCCGCGTGCTTTACGGCACCCGCATCTCGATGACGGTGGGCCTGTTCACCGCCTTCGTCGCCATCGCCTTCGGCTGCCTGCTGGGCATGCTGGCGGGCTACTTCCGCGCGGTCGACGCGGTGCTGATGCGCGTGATGGACGGCGTGATGGCCATTCCCGCCGTGCTGCTGGCCATCACGCTGGTGGCGGTGCTGGGCGCCAGCCTGCCGACGGTGATATTGGCCATTGCCGTGCCCGAGGTGCCGCGCGTGACGCGCCTGGTGCGCGCGCTGGTGATGAGCCTGCGCGACGAGCCCTTCGTGGAGGCCGCGCGCGCGCTGGCCACGGCCGACGCGACCATCCTGTGGCGCGACATCTTGCCCAACGCGCTGGCGCCGCTGATCGTGCAGGGCACCTTCATCGCGGCCTCGGCCGTGCTGACCGAGGCCATCCTGAGCTTTCTCGGGCTGGGCCTGCCGTCGGACGTGCCCACCTGGGGAAACATCATGGCCGAGGGGCGCGTGCAGTTCTCGCAGAGCCCGGGCAACGTGCTGTTCCCCGCGCTGTTCCTGGTGCCCACGGTGCTGGCCATCAACATGCTGGGCGACGGCCTGCGCGACGTGCTCGACCCCAAGTTCTCCAAACGCGTGTGAGGCGCAGATTTTCATGAACGCCACATCCGATTCCACATCCGGTTCCACACCCGGTTCCAACCCGGGCGCCCCCATCCTCGAAGTGCGCGGCCTGCAGGTGGCGTTGCCCTCTGACGCCGACCGCCCGCACGCCATCGAACGGCTCGACCTGCGCATCGAGGCCGGGCGCACGCTGTGCATCGTGGGGGAGTCGGGCTCGGGCAAGTCCGTGCTGGCCACCACGGTGATGGGCCTGCTGGCCAAGGGCCTCACGCTGAAGGCCGGCGACGTGATGCTGTGCGGCGAGAAGCTGGTGGCGCAGGGCCGCTTCACCTCCGACAAGCGGCTGCGCCAGTTGCGCGGCACCGGCATGGGCATGGTGTTCCAGGAGCCGATGACGGCGCTGAACCCGGTGCTCACCTGCGGCGAGCAGGTCGACGAGCTGCTGCGCACGCACACCGCATGGGGCGCGGCCGAGCGCAAGGCGCACACCATCGCCATCTTCGAGCGCGTGCGGCTGCCCGAGCCGGCGCGCATTCATGCGAGCTACCCGCACCAGCTCTCGGGCGGGCAGCGCCAGCGCATCGTGATCGCGATGGCCATCATCCTGAAGCCGCGCCTGCTGATCTGCGACGAGCCGACCACCGCGCTGGACGTGACCACGCAGGCCGAGATACTGAAGCTCATCGCCGAGCTGCAGGCCGAGCAGGGCAGCGCGGTGCTCTTCATCACGCACGACATGGGCGTGGTCGCGGAAATTGCCGACGACGTGATGGTGATGCACCGCGGCGCGCTGGTGGAGCAGGGCCCGTGCGAACAGGTGCTGCGCCAGCCGCGCGAGGCCTACACGCGCATGCTGCTCGACGCCGTGCCCGGCATGACGCCGCCGCCCGCGCGCGCATTGCCCGGCGGCAAGCCGCTGCTGAGCGGCACCGGCGTCGGCAAGGTCTACACGCGGCGCGACTGGCTCGGCCGCGCGAAGCACAACACCGCGCTGCAGGACGCGAGCGTGGCCGTGCACCGCGGCGAAACGGTGGGCGTGGTGGGCGAGTCGGGCTCGGGCAAGTCGACCTTCGCGCGCTGCATGATCCGGCTGATCGCGCCCAGCGCGGGCAGCATCCTGTGGGGCGACGCCGAGGTGCGCGACCTGCCCGAGGGCCGGCTGCGGCCGCTGCGCTCGCGCGTGCAGGTGGTGTTCCAGGACCCGAACCGTTCGCTGAACCCGCGGCGCACCGTGGGCTCGTCGATGGTGGAGGGCGCGATGAACTTCGGGCTGAGCAAGCTGCACGCACGCCAGACCGCCGAAGAGCTGATGGACCGCATCCAGCTGCCGCGCACCGCGCTGGAGCGCTACCCGCACCAGTTCTCCGGCGGCCAGCGCCAGCGCCTGGCCATCGCGCGCGCCATTGCCTGCCAGCCGCAGGTGCTGGTGGCCGACGAGGCCGTGTCGGCGCTCGACGTGTCGGTGCAGGCGCAGATTCTCGATCTGCTGCGCGAGATACAGCGCGACCTGGGGCTGGGCATTCTGTTCATCACGCACGACCTGCGCGTGGCCGCGCAGCTGTGCGACCGCGTCATCGTCATGAGCCAGGGCCGCATCGTGGAGCAGGGCCCCACGGGGCAGGTGTTCAACGCGCCGGCCGACGCGTACACGCGGCGGCTGCTGGCGGCGGCGCCGCGCGCGGAACTCGCGAGCGCGCAGTGAGCCTGCGGGGCGCCTGGCGCGCGGCCATCGACGACCCCGCCTGGCGCGGCGCCTTTGCCGAAGGGCGGCGCGACATCGCGGGCGCGGCGCTGGGCACCATGGCCATGGGGCTGGTGGCCGGCGTGGCCATGGCCAAGAGCGGCGTCGGGCTGGGCGTGATCCTGGCGATGTCGCTGCTGGTGTTCGCCAGCGCCTCGCAGCTGGCCTGCCTGCCGCTCATCGCGGCCGGCGCGCCGCTGTGGGTGATCGTGGCGACCGCGTGCGTGCTGAACCTGCGCTTCGTGGTGTTCAGCGTGAACTGGCGGCGCTATTTCGGCGCGCACCGCCGGCTCGCGCGCGTGCTGCTGTCGTACCTGGCGGGCGACCCGGTGTATGCGCAGTTCGTGCACCGGCATCCGCAGCCTTCGCCTGAAGGGCGCGCCACGGCGCGCCAGCAGGGCTACTTTCTGGGGCTGGCGTTGACCAACTGGGCGGCGTGGCACGTCGCGTCGCTGGCGGGCATCTTCCTGGCCGACGCCATTCCGGCTGCATGGGGCCTGCGCTTCATCGGCGTGCTCGCCTTGCTGGCGCTGGCCTTGCCGATGCTCACCGACCGCGCGGTGCGCTGCTCGGCACTGGCCGCGGGCGCGGTGGCGCTGGCGACAGCATCGCTGCCGATGGGGCTCAACGTGGTCGCGGCCATTGCCACCGCCTTCGTGGCGGGCACCTGGGCCGACCGCCACTGGGGTGCGCGCTGATGCACCTTGGGCACGAGGCCTACGTGTGGCTGGCCGTGGGCGCGCTGGTGGTGGTGACGGTGCTCACGCGCAGCTTCTTCCTGCTGCCCGACAGCGAACCCAGGCTGCCCGGCTGGCTGTGGCGCGGGCTGCGCCACGCCCCGGTGGCGGCGCTGCTCGCCATGGTGGTGCCCGACGTGTTCCTGAGCAACGGGCGCCTGCTGTCCGACTGGCACGATGCGCGGCTTTTTGCAGTGGGCGCCGCATTGGCCTACTACCTGGTCCGGCGAAACGACGTGGCCGGGACGATCCTGGTCGGCACGGGTACGCTGATGCTCCTGCGGCTGGGCTTCGGCTGGCCATGAAACGAACAACGACCGATCCACATTTTTTTGAAGCGAACTGGAGTACATGAGATGACGCTGGCAATGAGCTGGGACGAATGGGCCGCGCACGACGGCATGGCGCTGGCCGAGCGCGTGCGCAAGGGCGACGTGACGGCGGCCGAACTGGCCGCGCAGGCCGCGGCCGGCATCGCCAAGGTCAACCCGCGGCTCGACGCGGTGGTCGAGGTGTTCGACGACGTGGTGGCCGACCCGCTGAAGGACGGCATGGACCCCGAAGGCGTGTTCGCCGGCCTGCCGTACCTCATGAAGGACCTGGGCCCCACGCTGAAGGGCCGGCTGCAGGAGTTCGGCTCGATGATCATGCAGGGCAACCGCCCGGCGGCCGACAGCTTCCTCACGGAAAAGCTGCGCAAGGCCGGCCTGAACATCGTGGGCCGCAGCACCACGCCGGAGTTCGGCGTGTGCAGCTCGGTGGAAAACGCGCTGCACGTCACGCGCAACCCGTGGGACCTCGAATACACCACCTGCGGCTCGTCGGCCGGCACGGCGGCGGCCGTGGCCGCGGGCGTGCTGCCGCTGTCGCACGCCACCGACGGCGGCGGCTCCATCCGCATTCCGGCGGGCGTGAATGGCAACATCGGCCTGAAGGTGTCGCGCGGCGTGTTCTCGCTGGCGCCAGGGCTGTCGGACCTGTCGGGGCTGGTGTCCATCCAGGGCTGCCACAGCCGCACCGTGCGCGACACGGCCGCCTTTGTCGATCACTGCCGCGGCGGCGCGCCGGGCGAGTTCATGCCCTTCTGGTCGCCCGCCGAACCGTACAGCGAACTCATCCGCAAAGACCCGGGCCGCCTGCGCATCGCGCTGTCGCACGAGTGGGGCGACTTTCGCGCCACGCCGCATTTCGTGGCCGAGCTGGAGCGCACGGGCAAGTTCCTCGAAGGGCTGGGGCACCACGTGGAGTGGGTGCTGCCCGAAGTCGACTTTCAGACCGCCTTTGCCGCGCAGACCACCTGCTACATCAGCAACTTCGCGCAGGTCATCGACGGCCACCTGCACCGCCTGGGGCTGGAGCGCCCGCCGGCCGAGCTGCTGGAGCCCATCAACATCAAGATCTGGGAAGCCGGGCTGAACACCTCGTACACCGAGCGCTCGAAGATGCAGGCGGTGTTCAACACGACCTCGCGCGCGTTCGGCAATTTCTTCCAGCGCTGGGACATCATCCTCACGCCCATCACCGCGCTGCCCACGCCCAAGGTGGGCACCAGCGAATACCTGACGACCAGCACCAACCCCTCGGTGTACGACTGGTTCGCCAACCTGTGGCAAAACTTTGCGTACACGCCGCTGTCGAACCTGTGCGGGCTGCCGGGCATCTCGCTGCCGATGGCAGCACAGGAAAACGGCCTGCCGCTGGGCATCCAGGCGCAGGCGGCGCAGGCGAACGACGGGCTGCTGCTGCAGCTGGCCGCGCAGATCGAGCGGGCGTTGGGGGGCAAGTGGAACGCGGGGCAGCGGCCGGGGGTGCACGTCGCGAACGCGTGACCTGCTTGCACTTCACGAACGCGTGACCTGCTTGCATCTCACGAACGCGTGACCTCCTTGCACCTCACGAACGCGTGACCTGCTTGCACGTCACCGACACGTGACCTGCGCGTGCGTCATCACGGGGTGATGACGCGGCGCCTGCAGCCGCTCAGAGCAGGTTGCGCAGCGCGGCCTCGATGGCCGCCGCTGTCGCGAGCGGCTTTTCCATCGGAAACAGGTGCGTGCCGTCCATCATGGCGATGCGGCCCTTGGTGACCAGCTGGGTCATCGTCATGCCCACGCGCTTCATCTCGGCCGACTGGCGCCCGCCGATGAAGGCCGCCTTGCACTTGAGCGGGTGCGCGCGCAGCAAGGCGCCCAGGTTGTGGGGCAGGGTGTTGTAGATGGCGGTTTCCACGTCGCGGTCGAAGCTGAGCTCGCGGCCGTCTTCGCCGCCCTTGTCGCCGTCGAAGGTGCCGTGGTCGATGTAGTCGTGCAGCACCTGCTCGTCCCACTTCGCGAAGGCCTTCTTGCTGCGGAAATGCTCGAACACCGCCTCGCGGTGCTCCCAGCTGTTGCGGCGCTTGCGGCTGATGGCGCCTGGCGAAATGCTCTTCATGAGCGGCGTGCGCTTCACCACGTTGAGCGTGTTGGCGCGCCAGCCGCCGAGGATGGGCGAGTCGACCAGCACCACGCCACGTGCCAGCTCGGGGTGTCGCGCCGCGCACATCAGGCTCAGGAAGCCGCCCAGCGAGTGGCCGACCAAAAACACCGGGCCGCCCGCGCGTTCGGCGCGCAGCTTGGCGAAGTCGGCCAGCTGCTGCACCAGGTGCGGCCAGTTGTCGGTCACCGGGTACTTCGGGTCGTGCCCGAACTTCTCGATGGCGTCGACCTCGAAGCCGCGGGCGCGCAGGCTGTCGAGAACGACGCGGTAGGTGCTGGCGGGAAAGCTGTTGCCGTGCGAGAAAACGACCGGGGGCACGGGGTTCAGATCAGCTTTTCGTCGGGGGTGGAGATCTTGCGCAGGGCGCCGTGGCGCGTTGCGGGCATCTTCAACGGATGCTCGGTATGGCTGTCGTCCCACACCGGGTCTTCGATGCTGTCGAACACCTCGCGCAGCTTCTGGCCCCAGCTGTTGTGCATCATGCGGTAGTAGGGGTTGTCGGCGTCGATGCAGATCACGCGGTCGGTCTCGAGCTTGTTGGCCTCGTACACCACCAGGTCGAGCGGCAGGCCGACCGACAGGTTCGACTTCATGGTCGAGTCCATCGACACCAGCGCGCACTTGGCGGCTTCGTCCAGCGGGGTCTCGGGGGTGAGCACGCGGTCGAGCACGGGCTTGCCGTACTTCGACTCGCCGACCTGGAAGTAGGGCGTTTCGGTGGTCGCTTCGATGAAGTTGCCGGCCGCGTACACCAGGAACAGGCGCATGCCCTCCCCCTTGACCTGCCCGCCGAAGATGAAGGACACGTTGAAGTCCAGCCCCGCATGCTTGAGCGCCTCGGCGTCGCGGTCGTACACATGGCGCACCGCCGAGCCGAGCACGCGGGCGGCGTCGAACATGCTCTTGGCGTTCCAGATGGTGATGGGCTCGCCGGGCGTGCCGTCTTCGCGGGTTTCGCGCAGCTCCTCGATCTGGAGAATTTCGCGCACCGACTGCGAGATGCTGAGGTTGCCCGAAGACAGCAGCACCATCACGCGGTCGCCCGGCTGCTCGTAGACGATCATCTTGCGGAAGGTGCTGATGTGGTCCACGCCCGCATTGGTGCGCGAGTCGGACAGGAACACCAGGCCGGCGTTGAGTTTGATGCCTACGCAGTAAGTCATGAGTTCATCTCGCATGAACAGTGCCCGGTCAGCCGGCGGCCTGTTCGCGTTTGTTCAATTTTTGAAGGGCGTACAAGGCGTCGAGTGCCTCGCGCGGGCTCATGGTGTCGGGGTCGAGCGCAGCCAGGGCGGATTCTACGGCGCTGGACAAGGGCGTTTCGGCCACCGGAGGCGGTGCGAACAGGTCGACCTGCGCACGCGTTTGCGCATGCTGCGATTCGAGCGCCTCCAGCGCCTGGCGCGCATGGTTGACCACCGCGGCCGGCATGCCGGCCAGCCGCGCCACCTGGATCCCGTAGCTCTTGCTGGCCGGGCCGGGCTGCATTTCGTGAAGGAAGACGATGTCGCGGCCTGCTTCCGTCGCGCTCACGTGCATGTTCACCGCGCCATGGTGCGTGGCCGGGAACTCGGTCAGCTCGAAGTAGTGCGTGGCGAACAGCGTGAAGGCCTTGCTGCGGTCGTGCAGCTGGGCCGCGATGCCCGCGGCCAGCGCCAGGCCGTCGAAGGTGCTGGTGCCGCGGCCGATTTCGTCCATCAGCACCAGCGACTGGGCCGTGGCGCTGTGCAGTATCTGCGCGGCCTCGGTCATCTCCAGCATGAAGGTCGACTGCGCGTTGGCCAGGTCGTCCGCCGCGCCGATGCGGGTGTGGATGGCGTCGATGGGCCCGAGCCTGCAGGCCGCGGCCGGCACGTGCGAGCCGATGGAAGCCAGCAGCACCACGATGGCCACCTGGCGCATGTACGTCGATTTACCGCCCATGTTGGGGCCGGTGATGACCTGCATGCGCTGCTGCGGGCCCAGTTGCGTGTCGTTGGCGATGAAGCCGCCCGACGACTTTTCGGCCAGCCGCGCTTCCACCACCGGGTGGCGGCCCTGCGAGATCTCGATGCAAGGGTGCGACACGAAGCTGGGCGCGCGCCAGTGCAGCGTGTGCGAGCGCTCGGCCAGCGCGCACAGCGCGTCGAGCGTGGCGATGCCGCCGGCCAGTTGCGTGAGCGCGCCCACCGAGGGCTGCAGCGCATCGAGCAGCTGCTCGTACAGCCACTTCTCGCGGGCCAGCGCGCGGTCTTGCGCGCTCAGCGCCTTG
This sequence comes from Variovorax sp. J22G73, assembly GCF_030317035.1. Classification (GTDB taxonomy): domain Bacteria; phylum Pseudomonadota; class Gammaproteobacteria; order Burkholderiales; family Burkholderiaceae_C; genus Variovorax. The sequence goes on along the minus strand of NZ_JASZYK010000014.1, from coordinate 132,409 downwards.
TCCTCGAAGGCCTTCAGCTCGGGCGTGATGAAGCGCTCGGCGTTCTTCAGCGTCTGGCGGCGGCGGTAGTTGTCGGGCACCTTGGAGAGCGCGCTTTGCGTCACCTCGATGTAGAAGCCGTGCACCCGGTTGAACTGCACCCGCAGGTTGCTGATGCCGGTGCGCTCGCGCTCGCTGATTTCGAGCTTCAGCAAGAAGTCGTCGCAGTTGTCGCTGATGGCGCGCAGCTCGTCGAGCTCGGCGTCGTGGCCGGTGGCAATCACGCCGCCGTCGCGCACCAGCGCGGACGGGTCGGGCTTGATGGCGCTCACCAGCAGGTCAGCGCAGCCCGGCGGCGGCGCCAGGCGCTCGGTGATGCGGGAGAGCAGCTCGGAGGCGGCGGGCAGCAGCGGGGCGAGCTGCTCCGCTTTCGATAGCGCCAGGCGCAGTGCCAGCAGTTCGCGCGGGCGCACCTGGCGCAGCGCGATGCGCGCGGCGATGCGTTCCACGTCGCTGGTGTTCTTCAGTTGCTCGCGCAGCGTGCGCCACGGCGCGGCCGTGCCGCCGAGCACCGTGGACTGCAGCGCGCCGATGGCCTCGAGCCGCGCCTGCGCCTCGGAGCGATCGCGGCGCGGCGATAGCAGCCAGCGCTTCAGCAGCCGGCTGCCCATGCCCGTCATGCAGGTGTCGAGCAGCGAGAACATCGTGGGCGACTCTTCGCCGCGCAGCGTCTGCACCAGCTCGAGGTTGCGCCGCGTGGTGGGCGGCAGCTCGATCAGGTCGCCGTCGCGCTCCACCGACAGGCGCTGCACGTGCGAGAGCGCGCGGCCTTGCGTATGTTCTGCGTAGCCCAGCAGCGCGGCGGCCGCGGCATGCGCGTTGGTGAGCGACTCGGCGTTCCAAGCCGCCAGGCTGTTGCTGCCCATCTGCTCGCTGAGCTTGCGCTCGCCCAGGCCGCCGTCGAACTGCCACGCGGGGCGGATCGACAGCGTGAAGGGGGTGGCGGCGCGCGCGGCCTTCAGGCGCTGCTCGAAGGCGGGCGTGACCTCGGCGCTGTACAGCAGTTCGCTGGGCGCGATGCGGGCGATCCAGGTCTCGAGCGCGTCGGCCGGGCATTCGGCCAGCCGAAGCTCCGCGCCCGTCACGCTGAGCCAGGCCAGCCCGCAGAAGTTGCGCGTGCCCGCGTGCACCGCGAGCAGCAGCGATTCGCTCTTGTCGCTGAGCAGCTCGGAGTCGGTCAGCGTGCCGGGCGTGACCACCCGCATCACCTTGCGCTCGACCGGTCCCTTGCTCGCGCCGACCTCGCCCACCTGCTCGCAGATGGCCACCGATTCACCCAGCTTGATGAGCCGCGCCAGGTAGGTGTCGACCGCATGAAAGGGCACGCCGCACATCACCACGGGCTGCCCGGCCGACTGGCCGCGCTGCGTGAGCGTGATGTCGAGCAGGCGCGCGGCCTTTTCGGCATCGGCCCAGAACAGCTCGTAAAAGTCGCCCATCCGGTAGAACAGCAAGGTGTCCGGGTGGTTGGCCTTGAGGCCTAGGTACTGCGCCATCATGGGCGTGTGCCCGGAAAAGTCGCTGGTCGAGGGGGGGGGTTGGGCAGTCGTCGTTTTCACTCGGGCGATTATCGGGGACGGGCGGACGGCTCAGCCGACTACCAGGTTCACTGGCTGCCGGAGCGCCCGGGCATTTCAGGCAGCACCACTCGCATGCACCCACCCCCCTAAAATCCGCCAGCGCGACCCGCGCATGAAGAACAAGGCGCCCATGGCCCAAATGAACGAACCCCAAGGCCCTGATGCCGGCGCCCTGGCGCTGCCAGACACCGCCACCTTGCCCGCCGAACTGGCCGCGCTCTATCTCTGCATGTCACCGGCCCAGCTCGCGGACCTGCGCAAATCGAAACGGCCCGAAGGCCGCGCGGGCAGCCCGCCGTCGGTCATCCGGCCCGTCGAAGGCGGCGCGGCCGGTCCGAAGGACGCGGTGCTGTATCAACTCGGCACCCTGCGCGAGTTCGCCAGGGCGCATGCCGCGCCGTCGGCGTTCGACACCGCGCTGAACACCGGCCTGGCCGGCTGGCTCTCCGCCAAGCTGCCTTTCTTCGCCGAGCTGGAACCGCGCGTCAAGCGCGGCAAGCGGGTGCTCATCGGCGGCGCCTGGGACCGCGCGGACCCGCTGCGCGAACAGCGCTTCGTCGAACTGGCGAAGGGCCGCATCCGTTTCGCCTCGCTCACCTGCGCCGAGGCGGCTGCCAGCCTGTGGGCCGACGTGGCCAGCCATACCGCTCTTGCTGACAAGGGCCTCGCCCTGCTTCGCCGCGAAACGCAAGCCATCGACGCGGCGCTGGCCGCCACGGCCCGCCTTGCAGCAACCGCCGACGCCGACGCGCCCTGAACTGTCCTGAACGGGCCCACCCCCGGCCATTCCAACCAACCGCGATTCATTCGGAGCACCGATGCTGATCAACTGCGTGGCGTATGAAAACGGCGCCAAGCTCGCCGACATCTCGGTCGAGGACATCAGCGACTACATCAGCCGCCCGGGCTGCTTCGTGTGGGTGGCGCTGAGCGACGCCTCCAACGAAGAGCTGGAAGAGATGCAGAAGGAATTCAACCTGCATCCGCTGGCGGTCGAAGACGCCCACCACGGCCACCAGCGCCCGAAGGTCGAGGAGTACGGCGACTCGCTCTTCGTGGTCATGCACCTGGTGGAGCCCTCGCCCGAAGGCGAGCACTGCACCAACGTGGGCGAGGTCGACGTGTTCGTCGGTACCAACTACGTGCTGTCGGTGCGCAACCGCAGCAAGCAGGGCTTCCTGGGCGTGCGCGAGCGCTGCGAGCGCGAGCCCGACCTGCTGCGCAACGGCGCGGGCTTTGTGCTGTATGCGCTGATGGACGCGGTGGTCGACCGCTACTTTCCGGTGATCGACGCGCTGGAAGTGGAGCTCGAGAGCATCGAGCAGCAGATCTTCGGCCAGGGCGGCGCGGCGCGCGACAAGATCAAGCAGCTGTACGACCTGAAGCGCCGCAGCATGATCCTGAAGCGCGCGGTGGCGCCGCTGCTGGAGGCGGCCGGCAAGATGCACGGCGGGCGGGTGCCGCAGATCTGCATGAGCTCGCAGGAGTACTTTCGCGACGTGGGCGACCACCTGGGGCGCATCAACGGCTCCATCGACGCCATGCGCGACACCATCGGAACGGCGATCCAGGTGAACCTGTCGATGGTGACCATCGAAGAAAGCGAAGTCACCAAGCGCCTGGCGGCCTGGGCCAGCATCTTCGCGGTGTGCACCGCGTTCGCCGGCATCTGGGGCATGAACTTCGAGCACATGCCGGAGCTGAAATTCCACTACGGCTACCCGGTGGCGCTGGCCCTCATCGTGAGCACCTGCGGCTACCTCTACTACCGGTTCAGGCGCGCAGGCTGGCTGTAGGGGTCGGGCTGTAGTGGATGAGCATTGGCTTGGCGTTGCTAATGCCAAACTAATAAACATGTAGATAATCCAGTCCCTTATGAAAAGGGACTTCACCCAGCGTTTCGGCTTTCTCGTCAAGAGCGTCGGCAAGCTTTACATCGAAGAGTTCGACCGCCTGGCGCGCGAACGCATCGGCCTTACCAGCGCCCAGTGCCGCCTGCTCGGCGCGCTGGCCATGCACGGCGACCCGGGCGAGGTCGAACCGCTTTCTCAGGCCGAGCTGGCCCAGCGCCTCGACCTGAGCCCGATGGCCGTGGCCGGCCTGTGCGACCGCATGGCCGCCGCCGGCTGGATTCGCCGCGAGCCCAGTGCCACCGACCGCCGCGTCAACAACATCCTCCTGGAGCCCAGCGCCGAGAAGGCGCTCGACGCCGCGCTGAGCATCAGCGACGGCCTCAACGCGCGCGTGATGTCGGTGCTGACGCAGCCCGAGCGCGCGCAGCTGCTGAGCCTGCTGGGCCGTGTGCAGGGCAGCCTGGTGGACATCACCGGCGGGGGCCAGAAGCCATGAGCGTCGCGCCCGGAACCACCGTGCCGCACAAGGGCATGATCACCATCTCGATCATGCTGGCGACCATCATGCAGGCGCTGGACACGACCATTGCCAACGTCGCGCTGCCGCACATGCAGGGCAGCCTGCAGGCCTCGCAGGACCAGATCACCTGGGTGCTCACCTCGTACATCGTGGCCTCGGCCATCGCGCTGCCGCTGACCGGCTGGCTGTGCGGCCACTGGGGCCGGCGGCGCGTGTTCATCATCTCGGTGATCGGCTTCACGGTGGCGTCGGCGCTGTGCGGTCTGGCGACCTCGCTGGTGGGCATCGTGGCGGCGCGGTTGCTGCAGGGCATCTTCGGGGCCGCGCTGGTGCCGCTGTCGCAGGCGGTGCTGCTGGACATCAACCCGCGCGAAAAGGTCGGCCAGGCCATGGCCATCTGGGGCGCGGGCATCATGGTCGGGCCCATCCTCGGGCCGCTGCTGGGCGGCTGGCTCACCGAGAACTTCGACTGGCGCTGGGTGTTCTTCATCAACCTGCCGGTGGGCATCTTCGCGTTCTGGGGCATTGCGCGCTACCTGCCCGAGAGCCGGCCGCAGGGCGAGAAGCTCGACATCTTCGGCTTCGTCACGCTGAGCCTGGCCATCGGCATGCTGCAGCTCTTCCTGGACCGCGGCGAGCAGCTCGACTGGTTCGACTCGTGGGAAATCAAGCTCGAGGCGGCCGCCGCGCTGGTGGCCTTCGGCTTCTTCGTGGTGCACACGTGGACGGTGCAGGGCGTGTCGTTCTTCGACCGCGACCTGCTGAAAGACCGCAACTTCGTCACCGGGCTGCTGTTCGCGTTCATCGTCGGCATGATCCTGTTCGCGACCATGGCGCTGTTGCCCAACTTCCTGCAGGGGCTGATGGGTTATCCGGTGATCTACACCGGGGAGGTGACCGCGCCGCGCGGCGTGGGCACGATGATCGCGATGATCATCGTGGGCCGGCTGGTGCAGCGCATCGACGTGCGCGCGATCATGGCGGTGGGCTTCGGCCTGACGGCGTTCTCGCTCTACCAGATGACGCGGCTCACGCTGCAGATGGACAGCAGCCTGATCATCATGTCGGGCTTCATCCAGGGGCTGGGCATTGGCTTCACCTTCGTGCCGCTGTCGACCGCCACCTTCGCCACGCTGGCGCCGCGGCTGCGCAACCAGGGCACGCCCATCTTCAGCCTGCTGCGCAACATCGGCAGCAGCGTGGGCATCTCGATCGTGCAGGCGTTGCTGACCGAGGGTTCGAGCAAGGCGCATGCGCAGATCGCCGCGACCGTGGCGCCCGGCAACCAGGCGCTGTCGACGCTGCCGCAGATGATGTCGCCCGACACGATGACCGGGCTGGCGTTGATCAACGCCGAGGTGACGCGGCAGGGCGCGCTGATCGGGTACCTGGACGACTTCGGGATCATGATGGTGATCACGGTGCTGGCGATTCCGCTGCTGTTGTTGATCAGGAGCCCGCGGCGGAACGCGGCGACGTCGGGGCCGGCGGAAGTGCCGCACTGACTCTGCATTTCTCCCTCCCCCGCTGGGGGAGGGCAGGGGTGGGGGCACGACGGCCTGTACGTCATCAGCGGCTTGTCGAACGCCGCTTGCCCCCATCCCAGCCTTCCCCCAAAGGGGGAAGGAGCAAGACCGGACTACTCGTCGTGCGAATCGTGCGTCGCGGCGGCGCCCTTGCGCCAGTACCCCGAGGCCCGCGTCCACTTCGGGTTCGCGCCGCGTTCGCCGACCAGGTGCGCGCGCAGCGCCTTGGCAATCGCCGACTCGCAACCCACCCATGCATGGAAGTCGCCGGCCGGCAGCTTGGCCGCCTTCAGCGCGTCGACCAGCACGGTGCTCGTGCCCGGCTCGGCGCCGCGGCGGTGCACCCAGTGCAGCGTGAGTTCGGCCTGCGTATCGAACGGCAGTTCGTCGGCCTCGCTGTCGACTTCGGCCAGCACCACCACGCGCGCGCCGGCGGGCAACTCGGCCAGTCGGCGCGAGATGGCGGGCAGGGCGGTGTCGTCGCCGATCAGCAGGTGCCAGTCGAACTCGGTCGGCACGATGAACGAGCCGCGCGGGCCGCCCACGCCGACCACGTCGCCGGGCTTGGCCTGCTCGGCCCATCGGGTGGCGGGGCCGGCCTCGTGCAGCGCGAAGTCGATTTCGAGCGTGTTGGCCTGGGCGTCGTGGCGGCGCGGCGTGTAGTCGCGCATGGTGGGGCGGCCGCTGGCGGGCCACACCGGCCCGTCGGGGCCGGCGGTCGGCAGCGTGAGCTTGCCGGTATTGGCATCGGGAAAGAAGATCTTCGCGTGGTCGTCGAAGCCGGGGCTGTTGAAGCCCGCGAGGTCGGCGCCGGTGAGCGTGATGCGGATCAGGTGCGGCGTGACGCGCTCGGCGGTCTTCACCGTGAGCTGGCGAAACCGCAGGTCGTGGCGCACCCGGCGCGGCGTGCGGTCGGGGGCGGTGGAAGCAGGTGATGTGCTGAAGTCAGTCATTGCAGGTTTCCTGTGTGAGCAGGGCGGGTTGAGATGGGGAAGGCGCTGCGGCCGTGACCGGCGGGCCGCGCAGGAAGTCGATGTCCAGCGGCTGCGGCGTGCCCAGCCACAGCGCGCGAAAAGCGTGGTCGCCGGCGTCGTCGCCCGTCAGCGGGTGCACGAGCACGTCGAGGCCCTGGCGGTTGAGCATGAGCCAGGGCACCACGTGGTCGAACTGGCCGGGCGTGAACCCGAGCTGGTACGACGGCTTCGGGTGCGGGCCGCCGGGCGCGTCGCGCAGGCCGCCCACCCGCAGCTCGAAGCAGCCGGTGAGCGCATGCCGCACGGCGAGCGCCGTGGCGCGCGTGGCGGCGTCGAAGTAGACATGGGCGTGGTAGCCCCTGATCGTTGCGATGTTGTGGGGCATGGCCGTGGCGAATGAGGAGGGCGGTTGCGTGCAGCGACGGGGTGCGGCTCAGATCTTCTCGATCTGCTGCGCGGCGCTGTCGAGCACGGCGGCGAAGTCGTGCGCCTGCTGCTCGGTCAGCGGCGTGCCCGACAGGCGCATGCGCATGGCGAGCTTGAGGTTCTCGATGGCGCGCGTGACCTGCGGCGGGCGCCCGCCGCGAGGGCCGGCGCCGTCCACGCCGCCGTTCATGCGGGCCATCATGGCGTCGGCCGTCTCGCGGTTGGCCGCCAGGAACTCCTGGCCGCTGTCGGTGACGCTGTAGCGCTTGCGCCCGCCGCCGTCGGCGTTTTCCACGCTGAGGTAGCCGAGCTCTTCGAGCAGCGTGAGCGTGGGGTAGACCACGCCGGGGCTGGGTGCGTAGCTGCCGCCCAGGCGGTCTTCGATGGCCTTGATCAGCTCGTAGCCGTGGGCCGGCTTTTCGGCGATGAGCTGCAGCAGCACGAAGCGCAGGCCGCCGTGGCCGAACACGCGCCCGCCGCCGCCGCCACGGCCGCCGCGCGGTCCGCGGCCACCGGAAAGGCCGTCTTCATGTTCGCCGCGGGCGGTGCGGCAGTGGTGATGGGCGTGATGGAAATGTCTCATGGTGGGCATCCTTTGTGATGTGTATCGGAATTATTTTAGATATATCTAAAATAAAGTCAAATCGATACAGCAAGGACGCCCCGCGAGGTGGCGGAAGCTTCAGGCGGTCGTTGCCTGACGCCTCTGTGTTTGATCCGCCCGATGTGCCTGCAGGTGCGCCAGCGCCAGTGCCTCGCCCACATGCGACATCTGCACCGCCGCGCCCTCGGCCGAACCTTCGGCGGCTTCGGCCACGCGTTCGAACATGTGCATTTCGTAAGTGGCGACGGCCGCCGCCCAGTCGTCCTGCGCGGCAAGCAGCGCCGCCAGCTCGGCCGCGTCGCGCATCGCCGCGTTCACGCCTTCGCCGCCGAAGGGCGACATCAGGTGCGCCGCGTCGCCCAGCAGCGTCAGCCCGCGCCGCGACGTCCAGCAATGGCCCACCGGCAGCGCGTGGATGGGCCGCGGCACGAAGTGGTCGTTGCTGGCGCGAAAAAGGTCGGTGATGGCGTCCGCGTACCCCGCGAACTCCGCGAGCAGCGCGCTGCGCACGGCGGCGGGCGAGGTGAAGTCGAAGCGCTTCGCGGCCCAGTCCGGCGGCACCCGGAAGATCGCGTAGCCGCGGATGTGCGCGTGGCCGTTGCGTTGCGCGATGAGCATCTTGCCGTCGCCCTGCACGTCGAGCTTGCCGCGGCCCACCAGCTGCGAGAGCGCCGGGTGGCGGCGGTCGACATCGTCGATGCCGAACTCGACGAAGGTCAGCCCGCTGTACTGCGGCTTGTACGGCGACAGCATCGGCCGCACGCGCGACCAGGCGCCGTCCGCGCCGACCACCAGGTCGAAGGGGCCGGCTTCGGCGTCGGGGAACAACAGGTTCCAGCCGCCGCCACTGCCGCCACCTTGCAGCCGCACGTCGCGCAACGAACGGCCCCACTGCACGCGACCGGGCGGCAGCGACGCCAGCAGCATGTCGCGCAGCGCGGTGCGATCGACTTCGGGGCGGTTGCCGGCCGAGGCGTCGGGCTCTTCGAACAGCACGCGACCGGTCTTGTCGAGCAGCCGCGAGCCCTGGTCGTCGTAGCGCGCGATGCGCTGGAACTCGGCGTCGAGCCCGGCGCGCCGCACGGCCAGCAGGCCCGACTCTTCGTGCAGGTCGAGCGTGCCGCCCTGGGGCCGCACGAGCGGGCCTTCTTCGCGCTCGAAGACCGTGGCAGCAATGCCCGACAGGTGAAGAATGCGCGCCAGCGTGAGGCCGCCGGGGCCGGCGCCGACGATGGCGATGCGGGGAGGGTGGGTCATCGGTCGATCTCCGAAGGGAATGCGCGTTGAAAGATAGGCTCCTATTCATATTAGCATAGGAGGCTATGAAGTTAGAATGCCCCGCATGACCGACATCCACGAACCCAACCCCCTGAAGCTCATCGGCCGCGTCACGCGCGGCTTCATGCGCATTGCAGACGGCGGCCTGCGCGAGCTGGGCCTGGCGGTGGGCCAGTTGCCGGTGCTGGTGTCGCTCAAGCTGCGCAAGGCGCTCTCGCAGGCCGAGCTCGCGCGCATCGCGCAGGTCGAGCAGCCCAGCATGGCGCAGCTGCTGGCCCGCATGGAGCGCGACGGCCTGGTCGAGCGCGTGCCCGACCCGCAGGACGGCCGCAGCCGCCTCATCTCGCTCACGCCGCTGGCCGCCAGGCGGCTGCCCAAGGCGAAGGCGCTGATGGATGCGCACGCGCAACGCGCGCTGGCCGGCTTCTCGCAGGAAGAGATCGCGCAGTTGACGGCGCTGCTGGTGCGGCTCGATGCGAATGTCGAGCGCATGGGCGCCGGGGGCGCGGCAGGGACCGACGCCGATACCGAAGCTGACGCCCGATAGGCCCTATCGCGCCGCGGTGACCGGCGCGTTCTTCTGGTCGGCGTCCGTCAGCGTGCGCAAGAAAGCCGCCACGTCGCGTATCTCCGCCTCGGTCAACGCCGGCTTGTCGCCGCGCTTCTGGCCGAAGGGGGCTTCGGTGTTGACGTTGGCGTGGTACTGCGCGGGCAGGTCGTCGTACTTCTGCACGATGCCGTTGCGCGTGCGCCCATACCAGCGTTCGGGGGCGGTGTCGCGCTGGGCATAGAAGCGAATGGCTTCCTCCAGCGAGTGGAAGACCCCGTTGTGAAAGAAGCTCTGGCGCACCGCCACGTTGCGCAGCGTGGGCGTGCGGAACAGGCCGCAGTACTCGGGGTGGTCCTTCATGTCGGTGCGGTACGGGCCGCACAGGCCCATGTCATGAAAGGCGGGGTCCGCGTTGGCCTTCAGCTTGCGGTTGCGCGGCACGCCGAGCGCAATGAGCCCGTAGTCGGTAAAGAAGGGAAACGCGCCGTCCTGCGTGCGTTCGCTGATGTGGCACGAAGCGCAGTTGCCCTTGGCCGCGTCGTTGAACAGTTGCTGCCCGCGCGCCTCGGCCGCGCTGAGCTTGACCTGGCCGCGCAGCACCGCGTCGAACTTGCTGGTGAACGGGTAGAAGTCGCTCGGCGACTGCTGGAACACCTCCAGCGCCAGCCCCGCGGCCTTGAAGGCGGCGTTCGGGTCCTTGAACACGTCGTCGCCGAAGGCCTTGCGGAGCGCGCCGGCATAGCTCGCGCGTTCGAGCTTGGCCGCCACCTCCTGCACCGATGCGTTGCCCATCTCGTCGGGCGACAGCAGCGGCATGCCGGCCTGCTCGTGCGCCGAGCCGGCGCGGCCGTCCCACATGTGGCCGCCGGTGGGGCCGGCGTCCACGCTGTCGTCGCCGTCGTTGTCGTGGTGGTGCTCGGTGAAGGCGGTGAGCGTTTCCAGGTAGCGCAACGACGGCGCGGCGCGCGGGCCCTCGCGCTTGCCGTCCACGCCGCCGAGCTGCACCGACAGCGCGTTCGGCGGCCCCCAGGCGTGCTGCGGATCGTGGCAGCTCGCGCAAGACGCCTTGCCAGACGCCGACAGGCTGCCGTCGAAGAAGATGCGCCGGCCGATGTCGGTGAGCTGCGCGGCGCTGGGCTGCGGGCGGCCGGGAACGGGTGCGTAGGTGGCGCCCACATAGGCGGGCGTGGCGCCGGTGGGGCTTGTTGCGCCTGCTGCGCCCGTCGCGCCTGTTTCGCTTGTACCGGGAGTGGCCGGCGTGGGCGCGGCCTGCGGCGCGGGTGCCGGTGTAGCGGCGGTCAGCGACGCGGCACCGGGCGCGGGGCCGCATGCGGCCAGCAGGGCGCAGAGCACGGCAGCTGCAGCCAGGCGCACCGGGTGGCCCAGGCGGGTGGAAGAAAAGAACGTCGCAGGCACGTGGAACTGGAGGAGCAGGGCGCGGAGCAAGGGGCAGGGCCGCAGCGCAGCCGCGAGGATCGGCCGGGCGTGTGTCAGCGGTGTGTCAATCGCGTGTCAGCGGCCCAGCGGTGCCGGCGCAGGCACGAAGAGGCGCTGCCGCATCCACTTGGTCGCGACCCATTTCTCGCCTCGCACCACCGCGGCGCCCGCATGCAGCGAGGCCGGGTCGATCTGGCCCAGGCTGTTGCAGTACTCGAAGTACACGGCGCTGCCACGCTGCGGCGACACCGACCAGCCGGTTTCCGGAAACACCGTTTCCCCGCCTTCTTCCACGTCGTTGAGGTAGCTCACTAGCGTGCTCACGCGCTGGCCGCTGCGTTGCAGCGACGCCTGGTTGGCGGCGTTGGACGACACCAGAAAGTCGAAGTGCGGCAGGCTCTGCGCGCCCGCCGGGTAGTGCAGCACCTGCAGCCCCTCGCCGTTCTCCACCGGCAGGTTCATGAGCGCGGAGACGCGCTCGTCGATGCGCGCGACCAGCGGGTTTTCGCGCAGCCTGAAGAACATGCCCAGGCTGCTGCGATGGCCGCCCGCGCGGTCTTGCCCGGTCAGCGGATCGACCGTGGTCGACGGCGTGAGCCGCGGGCGCGCCAGCGCGATCAGTTCCTCGCACTCCTGTGCGTCGAGCACGTCGTTCAGCACGGCCATCGCCGGCTGCGCGGCGCGGGCCGCCACGCGCACGAGGCGGTCCGCCGCGCGAATCGACGTGCCCTGCGGCAAGCGCGACGGCTCGTACTGGTAGGGCGGCGCCACCGTCACCGAGTCGACGGGCACGGGGCTGCCGGTGCGCAGCGCGAACACGAAGGCATCGACGATGGACCGGGCCGCCTCTGCAGGCATGCGCTGCGCGCGCATGGCCTCCATGACCTGCGCGGGCGCGCACCCCTGGCGCAGGTTGTGCAGCACCCACTCGCTCAGCGCGGGCGCGAAGCGCAGCACCGCGTCCGCCGGCTCAGACACCTTCGGGCACCCAGCCGCTGTCGGTGTGCCTGAAGTTCTGCTTCAGCTGCATCGTGCCGGCGCCGCGCACCACGCGGTCGACCATGGGGAAGGCCTTCTGCACGTCGGCGTCGCCGGTCCACGGCGCGGCCTCGACCTTGTAGGTGTAGGTGACAGAGACGGCATCGGCCGCCGCGTTCTTCGCCTTGTCGGCGTCGCCGGTTTCCTTGCGCGCTTCCCAGCCCACGACCTTGTCGAGCGTGAGGTGCGCGGCGCAGAAGTCGGCTTGCGTGTCGGTAGTGCCGGGTGTGCCGGGTGTGCCGCGCGTGTGAAGGTACTTTTTTCCTTCCTCGGTCAGCACATAGCGCGTGACGGTGATCTCGGTGGGCTGCTCGCCTTCCTTAACGTCCTCGACCTTCGCTTCGGACGCGCTCACCAGCCCCACGTGCTCCAGCACCGGCATCTGCACTGCGTTGCGCGCGCGCGTGCCGACTTCGCGCTGCGGCACGTCGATGGGCCACTGGGTCTTGCCCAGGCAGAGGTCGCCCTTCTTCGCGAGGTAGGCGTTCATCGCGGCCGTCATGTCCTGCAGGTTGGCTTCGGGTTGCTGCGGGCCGCAGCCGGAGAGCAGGGCCAGCGCGGCAAAGCTAAGCGCACCCGTGGCCGCGTAGATGTTTTTCTTGTTCATGAAAGAGAAAGGGAAGAAATCAATTGGTGCACGCCCCCGGCTTCGCCGGCGTGGCGGGCTGGGTGTCCGCGTCGCTCAGGATGTTCAGGAAGCAGATCAGGTCGGAGATGTCCTGCTCGGACATCGGCGGCGCCGAGCCCGCGGCGCGGCCGTCCATCGGCAGCTGCGTGTCGATGTTCGACGCGTAGGCCGCCGGCAGGTCGTCGTACTTCTGCACCTTGCCGCCCGTGTACTGCGTGGTGACCAGGCCATAGGTCGGAAAGCCCGGGTCGTTCTTCGCCTTCGGCGTGCCGCCCACGGTGGGATACCAGAGCTCGGGTTGCGTGTCGCGCGTGTTGTAGAAGCGAACGACCTGCTCCAGCGAATGCATCACGCCGTTGTGGAAGAAGGCGCCGCGCGTCGCCACGTTGCGCAGGGTGGGCGCCTTGAACATGCCGCAGAAGCTGTTCGCGGCATTGGGCCCGGCCGGCGCATGGTCGGTGCGCAGCGGGCCGCACACACCCATGTCGAAGTACTTCAGGTCGTTGTTGGCCGCGATGCCTGCGTTGCGCGGCACGCTGATCGCCTCGTAGGAAAAGTCGGTGAACAGCGCCGAGCTGCCGTTCAGCCCCGCGCCCTGGTAGTGGCACGAGGCGCAGTTGCCGGTGTTCGGGTTGGTGAACACCTTCAGGCCGCGCGTTTCCGCGGGCGTGAGCGTGCCGCCGATCTTGTTGCTCGCGTACTTGTCGAACTTGCTGCTGTACGGGTGAAAGCTGTTGTCCTCGAGCTGGTAGGCCTGCAGGGCCTTCAGCGCGCTGGCAAAGGCTGCGTCGCTGTCGTCGAACACCTTGTCCCCGAAGGCCTTGGCGACAAGCGGTGCGTAGTCGGCGGCCTGCAGCTTCTTCACCACGTCTGCGCTGCTGGCGTTGGCCATCTCGATCGGGTCGAGCAGCGGAATGCGCGCCTGCGCAGCCAGCGTGTCGGCGCGGCCGTCGGCGGTGAAGCCGCCGCCCGGGCCCGGCACGCTGATGCCGTCCGGGTTGTCCAGCAGGTCGGCGTAGGGCGGGGTGATGTCCTTGTAGCGCAGCGAGGGCACGGCGCGCAGGCCGGCCTGGTCCATGTGCGCGCCGCCGAGCTGTACCGACAGGTCGTTGGCCGGCGCGTGCGCGTGCGCCGGGTCGTGGCAGCTGGCGCACGACATGGTGCCGGAGCCCGAGAGGTTCTTGTCGAAGAACATCTTCTGGCCGACTTGCGCGGCGAGGCTCAGCGTGCTGGCCGATGAGGGGGGTGGCGCGGAGGCCACCGCCGCCGGTGCGCCAGCCGCGCCTGGCAGCGCGGCAGCGGAGCCGCCGCCGCTGCTGCCGCCGCACGCGGCGAGCATCGCGCCCGCGATGCCCGCCGCGCCCCAGGCCAGGGCCCGAACCCGAGCAAGCGCCAGCCAGCCCGGGCGTGCCACCGCCGGCCCTTGCGGGCCTGAACGGTGTGACCTCATTGCTTCAGCGACCAGACATTGACCTGGTTGGTATCGGCCCCGACCTGCGCCGTGGTCGACACGTCGCCCGACTGCTTCTGCGTGTAGCTCGCCGGAATCACGAAGGCATGGTTGATCGGCCGCACGCTGTCGAAGTGCGTGTCCGCGCTGCCCGCGTAGTCCGGCAGGTTCATGATGTTCGCGGCGATGAAGGCCTCGGTGTACTTCGAGCGGTTCATGTACGTGGCGTCGTCGGTCGGGTCGGCCAGCTGGAACATGTCCTGCAGCGTGCGCACGAACGAGAAGTGGCTGTAGGCATCGCTGTCGGACACGCCCTTGGGTGCGTCCGCCTGGTTGGTCAGGATGCCGAAGATGCTCTCGCCGTGGCCGCGGTTGCCCACCTGGTAGTTGTTGATGCTGGGGTCGAAGGTCCAGCTGCCGTCCGCGTTCTGCATCAGCGGGCGCACCGGGTGCGCCGGGTCGCTGCCCTTCAGCGGGTTCCAGCCGCAGCAGGAGTTGAAGCCGCTGGTGGCATTGCCTTCGTCGAACATCAGCACGATGGCCACGCGCTTCTGCGGGTTCTTCCACAGCGCCGAGGCCTGGATGCGCTTGACGGTGTAGTCCACGTAGTTGTCGCCGCGCGTGATGATCGGCGAGACGGCGGTGGCCGACACGTTGTTGGCAACGCTGCTGCAATCGCTCGCGGTGCCGGTGGCGCCGCCGCCGTTGGTGCCCTTCACGCTGATGCCGTGCATGTCGTCGCACTGGTCGGGCACCAGGAAGTTCAGGTTGCCCACGTTGCCGCTGGCCAGGTCGCTGCCGAGCTGGTCGTAGTCGTAGCCGGCCGGAATGGTGTAGTCGAGGCTGTTCTTCAGCGCGGCGTCCCACTGGCCGCCGCCCATGGTGCGGTTGCTGTACTTCCATTCGGGCGCGCTGCGCACGTTCTGGTAGGCCATGCCGGGGTGGTGCTTGGTCTTGTACAGGCCGGCCGGCAGCGGCAGCGTGAGCGTGGCGTCGCCCACGGCGGTGGCGTTGCCGCCCAGCGTGCCCGGCGCATACACGTTGTCCTTGGCGCTGACGGAAGTGTCGGCCACGCTGTCGGTGCGGAAGTCTTGCCCCGGGTTCATCGACTCGCTGTACGTGCGCCAGGTCAGGCCGGCCTTGGTGATGGCGTTGAACAGGTTGGGCCGGCCCACGATGTTGTGGTTGACCGCGGCGGACTGCGTGCAGGTGGCCGCGAACGGCGACTTGCTCAGGCCGGGTTGCGAGCTGTCAGGCGTTGGCGTGTCCTGCACCGCGTTGGCGCCGGTGGCGTCGCAGTTCCACTGCGCGTCGTCGGTGATGCCCCAGTCGTCCGCGCCGCCCAGCGCCGTGTAGTTGGGCTCGCTCGGGTTGCCGGTGGCGTAGTAGCTCACGAGCTGGTTGCCGGCCTTCAGGTAGCCGTTGATCTTCGGCGCGTAGGCCGAGTTCAGGATCGACATCGTGGCCTTGTTCTCCAGCATCACGATGAAGATGTTGTCGTAGCGCGGAATGCCTTCCACGTTGAACGCCGCCTGCTGCGACTGCAGGAAGGTGATGGGCTTGCGGTTGTCCGCCACGTTCGCGGTGGCGGTGGTCACCCCGGCCATACCGGTCAGGCGCGGGTCGCCACCGGGGTTGGCCAGCGCGTCGGGGAACTTGTCGCCGCGGTCGAGCTTGGTGGTGGCGTAGGCGAAGCGGTTGTTCAGCGCGTTGGCTTCGTTCAGCAGCGCGGTCTGCACCGTGCCGCTGGCGGCGTTCAGGTCGCCCAGCAGCGAGGCCGCGGGCACGCCCAGGCGCGTGGCCAGGTTCTGCTTCTCGACGGCGTAGCTGGTGTGGTTGGCTTCCACCAGCCGCGCCACTTCGGACGACAGCGGGCTCACCACCACGGTCGCGCCCTGTTCCTGCACCTGGTCGAGCATCACGCGCAGCACTTCGCGCGTGGCCACCTTGGTGTTGGTGGCGGTGTTCTTCGCGTTGGTGCCGATGTCGGCGATGAGGGCCGAGGCGGCCGACAGCGACAGGCTGAACTTGCCGTTGGCATCGGTGACGGCGGCGGGCTCGCCGGTGTCGCAGCGGCCGTTGCCGTTGCTGTCCACGCACACCGTGGCGCCTGCGTAGTAGCCGGCCGCGACCACGGGGTCGGTGCTGCTGCCGGGCTTGAAGGCGCTGGCCGTGAGCACGCCGCTCACCGTGGTGCCGGAGCCTGCGGGTTGGGTGGCGGGCGGCAGGAAGGCGATGCCCGGGCCGTCGCCGCCACCGCCGCACGCGGCCAGCAGCGAGGCCGCGAGCACCGTCAAGGCGGGATACAGCAAGCCTGATCTGATTGTTGGAGTGGCTTTCAATTTCTTCTTTCAAACAATGGGGGGAGGGCGTGATGCACGTGCACGGCACCCGGCTGCCCGGTCGACCAGGCACAGGTGCCGCTGCCGCGGACCGCCGGTGAATCTAGGGTTGCCCCATGTCAGTCCGGCGGCAAATGACTTAGCTGCGAATTAGCGAGTCGAACCGACGGAGAAGGGCTGCTGGAGCCCTTCTTTTGCGCGCGGAAAGCCGGGGCGAAGGCTGACTTTCACCTGACCATCGGCTGATTTTTCGGCGGTTTCCCGTCACTGCGCCGACTGAAATGTGGCTGTCACGGCGCGGGCAGAGCATCACGCCCGCCGACCGCTGGTCAGGCTCATCCACATCTCATAACTCCACACATGATGACCACCTTCCAACGCAGCAACGTGTCCGCTCGCGGGCGCAAACTCGTACGCCACCTCACCCCCTGGCCTACAGCCATCGCCGCGGCGGCGCTGGTCGCGGCCTGCGGCGGCGGCGACAGCGGCCCGGGCTTTTTCGGGTTCCCCTCCAGCAGCGCCGGGCCCACGACCTCGGGCGTCGTCACCGGCAGTTACTACCGCAACGCCAAGGTCTGCATCGACGCCAACAACAACGGCCGTTGCGACAGCGGCGAAGTCAGCACCACCACCGACGCCAACGGCGCCTTCACGCTGAAGGGCGAGGGCGCCGTGGTCGCCGAGATCGGCACCTCGAGCAAGCGCTTCAACCCCGCCACCAACACCGAGAGCGCCGTCACCCAGCCGCTGGTGTTCCGCGCCCCGGCCAGCGCCAACGGCGTGGTGAACGCCATCACCACCGAGCTCGTCGCGCTGATGGACGCCAACGGCGGCAACCTGGCCGCCGCGCGCACCGCGCTGGCCGCACGCATCGGCGTGAGCGAAGCGCAGCTGCTGGCCGACCACAACAAGGTGAGCGACGCGGCCATCAAGACCGCGCTGCAGAACGAGATCGACCAGTCGCTCGAGCGCATCGCCGAAGCGGTGGCCGAGGCCGGTGCCGGCGGCGACGTGATCGCCGCGCTGCGCAACCGCTTCGCGCTCGACCAGATCACCAACGTGGTCGTGATCTACGCGGAAAACCGTGGCTTCGACAACCTGTACGGCCTGTTCCCCGGCGCCAACGGCATTCCGGGCGTGAACCCGACGTCGTCGACGAGCACGCCCGAGCCGCAGAAGGATTTCGACGGCTCGACGCTGCCGACGCTGCCACCGGTGTGGAACGGCGTCACCGCCGGCGGCCAGACGGTGCAGATCATTCAGCAGGCCACCGTCGGCATGCCCAACAAGATGTTCCAGATCGACGCGAAGGCTGGCTTCTTCAACACCACCACGGTGGTCGACCAGACGGTCATCACGCGCGACCTGGTGCACCGCTTCTACAACAACCAGATGCAGATCAACGGCGGCAAGAACGACAAGTTCGCCGCCTACTCCGACGCGGGTGGCCTGAGCATGGGCTACTACGACGGCACCCAGATGCAGCTGTGGCAAGTGGCAAAGAACTTCACGCTGGCCGACAACTTCTTCATGGGCGCGTTCGGTGGCTCGTTCCTGAACCACCAGTACCTGGTGTGCGCCTGCGCGCCGCTGTACCCGAACGCCGACGGCGCGAACTCGCCGGTCGTCAAGTCGATCTCGGCCATCGACACCGACGCCGACGGCAACTTCGTGCGCCTGACGCCCAAGGCCGGCGCGCCGACTTCCGTGCTGAACGGCGCGCCCACCTACCTGAACGACAACACCATCACGCCGAAGGATGCGGCCGGCAACTTCTACGCGGTGAACACCATGCAGCCGCCGTACCAGCCCAGCAACGTCGCTCCGGCGAGCAGCGACACCGGCAAGCTCTTCGCAGACCCGGCCAATGCCAGTACGCTGCCGCCGCAGACGCAGACCACCATCGGCGACCTGCTCACGGCCAAGGGCCTGAGCTGGGCCTGGTACGGCGGTGCGTGGAAGGACACCTCCGCCATCGCCAGCGGCGACCGCAAGTTCCCGGTGGCCGTGCCGCCCGCCGCGCAGACGCCGAACTTCCAGTTCCACCACCAGCCGTTCAACTACTACGCGGCCTTCGACCCGTCGGCCCACCCGGACGCGCGCGCCGCCCACCTGAAGGACTTCGACGCCGACTTCCTGAAGGACGCCGCCGCCGGCACGCTGCCCGCCGTGAGCTTCTACAAGCCGCAGGGCAACCTGAACCAGCACGCCGGCTATGCCAGCGTGGCCGACGGCGACGCCCACATCGCCAACGTGCTGGCCAAGCTGCAGGCCAGCCCTCAGTGGGGCCACATGCTCGTGGTCGTCACCTACGACGAAAACGGCGGCTTCTACGACCACGCCGGCGTGCCCAAGGGCGACCGCTGGGGCCCCGGCACGCGCATTCCCGCGCTGATCGTCTCGCCGTTCTCCAAGAGGGGCTTTGTCGACAAGACGCAGTACGACACCGCCTCCACGCTGCGCTTCATCACGCACCGCTGGTCGCTGCCGCCGCTGAAGGGCCTGGTCGACCGCGACACCGCGCTCGTGAAGAACGGCAGCCACCCGATGGGTGACCTGACCGGCGCGCTGAGCTTCGGCAAGTCCTGAGCTGCGGTGTGAAGGTTCGGCAGCCGGGTGCCTTCAGGCGCCCGGCTGCTCCATCACGCTTTTCTAGCGTTACGCCACCTAGGTCTGGCCTTTAGCCGAGCCCCACGGCCACCGGCGCGTGCTGCGCCATCAGCTGCGCCACCCAGTCGATGAACACGCGCAGCTTGGCGCTCACATGCCGGTTCGGCGGAAACGCCACGTACAGCGGCATCGGGTCGAGCCGCCAGTCTTCGAACAGCGGCACCAGTTCGCCTTGCGCCACGTGCGCCTTGGCCATGTAGTCCGGCAGCCAGAGCACGCCCAGCCCGGCCAGGCCGGCCGCGAGGTAGGCGTTGCCGTCGTCTACCGACAGCACGTAGCGCCCCTGCACCTCGATGCGCTCGTCGCCGCGGCGCATCGCGTACGGAAAGGTCTTGCCGTTGCGCGACCACAGGAAGCCGACGATGCGGTGGTGCGTGTCTTCGAGTGCGTGCGGGTGCGCGGGCGTGCCGGCCAGCGCCAGGTAGCCGGGCGCCGCGTAGACACCGAGCTGCAGGTCACCCACACGGCGCGCCATCAGCGACTGGTCGGTGAGCTCGCCGCCGCGCACCACGCAGTCCACGTTCTCGCCGATCAGGTCCACCATGCGGTCGCTCACGCCCATGTCGAGCTGGATGTCGGGGTAGCGCGCGCAGAAGCCCGGCAGAGCCGGCACCAGGATCGTGCGGGCCAGCGGGCTGGGCACGTCCACCCGCAGCCGGCCGCGAGGCGCCGCCGACGCGTCGGACAGGCTGGTTTCCGCGTCGTCCATGTCGGCCAGCAGCCGCACCACGCGCTCGTAGTAGGCCGCGCCGTCGGCCGTCACGTTCACCTTGCGCGTGGTGCGGTTGAGCAGCTTCACGCGCAGGCGCGCCTCCAGCTGCTGCACGAGCTGCGTCACGGTGGTCTTGCTCATGTGGAGCGTGCCGGCCGCCTTGGTGAAGCTGCCGGCTTCCACCACGCGCGCGAACGCCTGCATCGCATCGAAACGGTCCATGGCTGATCCTGTTCGGTCTGGTCGGGTCTGGTCTTGTGAAGGACGGGATTGTTTGGAATCCACAAACAGTGATTGTTGGCCTTGCCTGTTTATCGCGAGCGGGGCAGTGCCTAAAGTCCCTTCACCGTGATCCTGGGGCGGCTTCGATGCCGGCTCACCGACCCATTCCATACAAAGGCACTCCATGACCCAGCGCGACGTCGTTTTTCCCCTTGGCCGCCAGGCGCTCTATGAAAAGAACCGCTATTCGCCGGCCGTTCGCTCCAACGGTTTCCTGTTCGTGTCGGGCCAGGTCGGCAGCCGCGAAGACGGCTCGCCCGAACCCGACCTCGAGGCACAGGTGCGGCTCGCCTTCGGCAACCTGAACGCCGTGCTGGCGGCCGCGGGCTGCACCTTCGACGACGTGGTCGACGTGACCGTGTTCGTCGTCGACCCCGAAGCGAACTTCGAGACCATCTGGAAGCTGGTGCCCGAGTTCTGGGGCGAGGCGCCGCACCCGACGCTGACAGGCATCGGCGTGACCTGGCTCTACGGCTTCAAGTTCGAGATCAAGGTGATCGCGAAGCTGCCCGAGGCGGCGGGCGGTTGAGCGGCCTCAAGACGCGCTGAAAAGCGCTTCTTCGAGCAAGGCTTCGAGCGCCGCGAACGGAACGGCGTGATCGTCTTCGAGGCCACCCGTTTCCTGCGCGCAATTCAAGCGGACGACCAGGCACGGGCGAGGCTGGTCGCCGGGGTATTTGCGCAGGTCGATGCGTACCACTTCGTCGTTTTCCCACGCGGAGTTTTCGGCCGACCATGCGGATGCAGAAAGCCTGAAAAGAATTCTTCCGCTCTCGCCGTCGGCGATTTGCGGGGACAGCACCCAATGGGAATTTCTGGCTTCCCAGGGATCGACCTGGAGCTGATAGCGCCCGGTCGGGGAGGTCGATTGAATTTCGAGGCTCAAGACTTCACCGGTGCAAGCTGCGCTTCAATGGCCGCCTTGTCGATGACCGACCACACGTTCAAAATTTTTCCGTCGCTAAATTCATAGAACACGTTCTCGGTGAAAGAGATTTGCCGGCCGTTCACAGGCAACCCGAGAAATTCGCCCTTCGGTGCGCAGTCGAAGCGAATGCGGCTCGCGACGTGCGGGGGCTCGCAGACCAGCAGATCGACATCGAAGAAGAGATCGGGAATCTCTCGGCAGTCGTTCTCCAGCATGTCCCTGTAGCCGGACACACCGAATTGCCGTCCGTTGTGGCGCGCCTGCGGGTGAACGAATTTATCGAGGTTCGCCAAGTCGCGAGCGTTGAGGCAGGCGATGTAGTCGCGATAGATGACGCGCAGATCGGTGTCGGTCATGTCGGGTGCTTTCGGTTTGTCAATGGTCGAAGTGCCGAGCATTCATTTTGCAGGCGAAGCGGCGGCGGGCCCTACGTCCATGCCGTCGTATGACGCAAGCGAATACTTCTTGGCCAATGCGTAGAACTCGTTGTTGCGAGCGTTCAGGGATTCAGGTGAATGAACCTCGACGCGTTCGACGTGCAACCGAAACGTCTGTCTTCCAGCAACCTGTTGCAGGTTGACGAAGCGATAGCCGAGCGTGCGCAATTCGCTTGCCGCGAGCTCCAGTTTCTTCGGCTCCGGGTCGAAGAAGAAGTAGCCCCAGAGCATGGGCCCGTCGAGGTTCCACGTCGTCTTTGCGCGCATGTCCGCAAACATGCCCTGCAATTGAGAGAGTTGAATTTCACCTGCGGCTTGCGCCGGCGTGGGTGCTGCTGTCGCGACGAGCGCGAACGCCGTGCAGAAGCCGGAGGGTGCGTTGCGAATAGACATGCCTGTGCTCTTTTGCACCGCATTCTGTTTCGAACAGCCGCGCTGCATTGGCTACCGCACCCTCGTGAATTACGTCGTTCTCCTGAACGGGATTCCACTCGTAGACGATGCACCGCCGCAACGCCGAGACTCGCTGCCCCGGGGTCTGAAGTCATATCTTTTCTTCAAAGGAGTTGGCAGTGGCGACTAAAAGGAAATTCACCATCCTCGCGTTCGTGGGTGGGGGCATACGCGGGCTGATGTCTTCGACGATCCTGAACCGGCTATGGGAAAACCACCCCTGGATGCTCGACACGACGGACCTGATTGCGGGTTGCTCCACGGGGTCGATCATCACCAGCGAGATCCTGGCGGGGAAGACGCCGCCTGAGCTCATCAAGCTGTTCACCCACGGCGAGATCAAGTTCTACGACCACATGAGCGCCGACCCGCGCAAGCCCGCCTATGACATCGACAAGGCCTACGCCTCGCAGTACTTGCTGCACGGTGATGCACCCGTCAACGGGCTCAAGGACAGGAAGGCGCTCTTCGTGTCGTTCAATGTCGGGGGCCTCGACGTGGTGGACGGCATCGTGGTGCCCCGGCCGTGGGAGCCGCGCATGTACACCAACATGCTCGACGAGGCCGACCGGCTGCAGGGCCTGGACGGCCACGGCGGCTACGCCATCGCCAAGGCAGCGACATCCAGCGGCGCGATGCCGGGGCAGCTGGGCTCGTTCGACGGCAACGTCGACGGCACCTACTTCAACCACGACCCCACGGTCGCGGCCATCGCGCTGGCGGTGCACAAGGGCCATGCGCTGGAAGACATCACGGCGATCACCATCGGCACCGGGCTGATGCCCGACTGGGTCGCCGAGGACACGCACGACTGGGGCGCCGACCAGTGGATGAACGGCGTGGCCAACCCCTTCGACAACACGCCGCCGTTTCTCATGAACCAGGCCCGGCCGTCGCCCATGCTCGACATGTGCCTGAACGGCACGTCGGCGCAAGTCATGCCGACGATGGCGCGGCTGCTGCTCGGCAAGCGCTACGCCAACATCAACCCGCGCCTGCCGTGCTTCATTCCCGAGAACTCGACCAGCCCGCAGGCCCTTGCGCTGTTGCAGGACAGCGGCAACCGCGAAAACATCGACCACGCGCTGGAGCTCGTCGAACTGCACTGGCGCCGGTCGGTGATGCCCATCGAGACCTGACCGCGCACGCCACCGTGCTACGAACTGCGCCATGAACCGCGCGACGAACTGCGCAAAGGAGAAATGATGACGATCACCGAGAAGAGGGCGGTTGCCCCCATTGGGTCGAAGAGCACGCACGGCGTTCAGGACGTGTTCTACATCCGGCTGCTGGAGCCCAAGGGGCTGGTGCTGGACGTGTTCCAGAACAACAAGGCCGACAACCAGCAGGTCATTGCGTACCCGCTGAACGAAGGGCTCAACCAGCAATGGGAGTTCGTGCCGGCCGGCGCGCCGGGATGGTGGTACCTGCGCACGAAGATGGGCACGGGCTTTGTGCTGACGCTGGCGGCCAGCGGCAGCATCGTCGTGTCCAGGCCGGCCGAAGACGAGCGCGACGACCAGCTGTGGTGCCTGTCGCCGACGATGATGCCGGGCTACTGGACCGTGCAGAGCAAGAGCGTGGTCAGCAATGCGCTGGACCCGAAGGTCATCGGCATCTCGGGCGGCACCTCGGGCGGTACGCCGCCGAACGCGGTGAGCGTCACGCTGGACTACGCGGCGTTCAAGGGACAGGCATGGGCGTTCGCGCCGCTGTTCAAGCCCTGATCTCTGTCGTTCCCTGTCGTTCCCTTCCGTTCCCTGGCGCCGCCGTCAGGAGCCCTCACTACACTGCGCCGGATGAACTCACCCGCCCGGCCGCATGGCGCGCCAGACCTCCTGGCCTCCTATTTCTGGAGCGGCGACGTCATCCGCAGCCGCAGCGTGAGCCGCACCGTGCCGAGCACCACCCTCGACGTGCCGGCGCCGCCCGAGCGCCTGGTCGCCGACTGGGCGCGCGACATCGTGCAGCGCCTGGCGCTGGAGCCCGGCGATGTCGAGCCCTTGCCGCTGGCGCGGGCGCGCACGCGCTGGCCCGACTACAAGCATTGCGTGCAGGCGGTGTCCGACTGGACGCGCACCCTGGGCCTGGCCGACGTGCTGGCGGCCAGCGATGTCGCCCTCATGGCCTGCCGCGGCGCCCATTACCACCACGATGGCGCGCAGTACGGCAGCGCCGCCTTCTGCAACCTGTTCCTCAGCGAGGACAAGGGGCTCGACGTGCATTTCCCCGGTGCCGGCGTGCGCATGCCGCTGGCGCGCGGCACCGCGGTGATCTTCGACACCTGCCAGCCGCATGCCGTCGTGCGGCGCGGCAGTGCCGGCTTCGACGCGGCTGATTTCCCGGCGGGCGGTGACGACACGCTGGTGTTCCTGACTTGGGAGCTGCCCATCGAGCAGGCCGAGGTGGCGCGCCTGCTGGGTCTGTCGTTCGACATCGACCCCGCCACCGCCGCATCGCAGCTGGACGCGGAGCAGGTGCGGCTGAACGGCGAGCTGGTGGAGCCGTGCCCCGGTTCGGGCCGGTGGCGCAGGGCCGAATGACGGATGCGGCATACTTCCAGCCCCCACAACAACTTGCCAGAAACGCGCTGAATGGAAAACGAAGTCGACTCCCAGGTACTCGCTGTCATCAATGAAAAGCGACTGTCCGGACCACGGCTCACGCCGGTCGAAATCGTGGCCAAGATGGGCGTGTTCGACGCCCGCGAGAAGCCGTTCGACCATGCCTGGCTGGCAACGGGCGACAACGTCATCGCCACCATCTGGGCCGAGTGGGTGAGCGTAGGCGCCGGCGGACGCTGGTTCTGCCTCGAATCGCTCGACGTGCAGCGCCGTGCCGACGGCGGCGCCCGCAGCGCCCACCAGGTGCAGCGCGCCAAGGACCGCCTGGCCCTGCTCAAGCGCACCTGGGACGCAGGCCAGGGTTTCCGCGCCGTGGTGCAGACCAACCGCATCGCCATTTCCGAGGTCGAGAGCAACAAGGACGCCAAGGTGTCCACCCGCGTGCGCGACGACGACGAATGGCACGTGGCGAGCTGGGAACTCGACAGCAAGCTCGCCGTGCTGGTTCGCGGCCCGCGCGGCTGGGAGCCGAGCGAAGAAGAAATCAAGGCCGCCAAGGCGCGCAGCAACGTGCCCGAGCCGGCCGACCTTGCACCCGTGGTCGCCAGCCAAGCCTCGCAGGAAGAAATACAGGCCGCGGCGCTCGCCTACGTGACGCGCCACTTCACCGGCTACGGCTACAAGGCCGAGAACGTGACCGAGCAGAACCTGGGCTACGACCTGGAAATCTCGAACTCGAAGGGCGCCACGCTGCTGCGGGTGGTGGCCAAGGGCATCGGCTCGGGCGTGTCGACCTTCCAGCTCACGCCCGAGGAGCGCACCAGCTCCGCGCGCGAGCCGCTGTGGCGCCTGCTGGTAGTGCTGGACGCCATCGGGCCGACAGCGCAGCACAAGATCTTCAAGGCCACCGAGATCAGCTCGGCACCCGGCTACGACCCGCTGGGCTGACCCCGGCGATCAAGGCAATCAAGGCGCGATCAAGTGCGCCCCAGCACCTGCCGGAGCGCCGCGATCTTGGCCTGCGGCGCATCCCGGCGCCAGATCAACCGGGTTTGCGCATGGCGGAACTTGGGGCTCAGCCTGTGCACGCCGAGCCGGTCGCGCTGGGCGTAGGTCGGCAGCACGCTCGCGGGCACCAGCGCCACGCCCATGCCGATGGCCACGCAACCCAGGATGGCGTGGTACGAGCCCATTTCCACCATCTGCTGCGGCGACACGCGCGCACGCGCGAACCAGTCTTCGAAGCGCTTGCGGTGCGGGCATCCGGGGTGAAAGGCCAGCAGCGCCTTCGCCTCGATGTCGCGCGGTGACGCGATGGGCCGGTGCTTCGCTTCGGAGATGAGCACCATCTCTTCCTCGTAGACCGGCACCGACGCCAGCCGCTTGTCCGATGCCGGAATGGCGACCAGGGCCGCGTCGAGCTCGCCGTTGAGCACCTGCCGCGTGTGATCGGTCGGGTCGCCGATATACAGCTCCAGGGCCACTTCAGGGTGCGCGTCGTGGAACTCGCCCAGCGGCTTCGGTAGCCGCACCGCCGCCGTGCTTTCCATGGCGCCCAGCCGCAGCACGCCCGAGGGCTGGTCGAGCTTGACCGCCTCGCTCGCTTCCTTGGCCAGGTCGAGCAGCCGGTCGGCGTACTGCAGCAGCACCCGGCCGGCCGGCGCCAGCTGCAGGCGCCGGCCTTCGCGAATGAACAGCGGCGCGGCCAGCTTTTCTTCCAGCGCCTGGATGCGCGCCGTGACGCTCGACTGCGCCCGGTGCAGCGACTCGGCCGCCCGCACGATGCCGCCCGTCTGCACCACCGCCTTGAAGACCTGCAGATCGGAGAGTTCCATGGCGTTGACCTTTTGTGTTCGTCAGAGACGAAGAATTCGTTCTGAATAATTCATTTTATGAGAACGATCCGATGCCCTAGATTGGCCTTCCCCTGAAAGGAAACCATGAAGATAGGCGTGATCGGAATCGGCGTGATGGGCGACCCCATTGCGCGCAACCTGAAGAAGGCCGGGCTGCACGTGACCGTGTACAGCCGCCGCCCCGAAAGCTGCGAACCCTTGCGCGAGGCGGGCATCGACGTGGCCGCGAGCGCGGCGCAGGCCATCGCGGCCAGCGACGCCACCGTGCTGATGCTGCCGGGCCACGGCGACATCGACGCCGTGCTCGCGCGCGATGCCGGCGGGCGCATCGGCATTCCCGTCGAGGGGAAGACGCTGGTGCTCATGGCCACGGTGGCGCCCGCGTACTCGCAGGCACTGGAGCGCGCCGTGGGGGAGGCGGGCGGGCGCTATGTCGAGGCGCCGGTGTCGGGCTCGAAGACGCCGGCGCAGACCGGCCAGCTGGTGGTGCTGGCCGCAGCGGCCGATGCCGCGCAGATCGACGCGCTGCAGCCCGCCTTCGATGCGATCGGCAAGCGCACCGTGCGCTGCGGCGCCGTGCCGGGCGCCATGCGCATGAAGCTCGCGAACAACCTGCTGCTGATCGCGAGCTTCGAGGCCATCACCGAGGCCGTGCACTTCGCGGGCGCCATCGGCCTCGATGTGCGGCAGTTCCTGGAGATGGCGCAGGCCGGCCCGCTGGCCAACGACGTGCTGCGCATGAAGGCGCCCAAGCTGCTGGCCGACGACTTCGAGCGGCAGGCCGCCATCAGCCAGGCGTTCAAGGACATCGGTTTCGTCTGCGACGAGGCGCAGGCGCTCGGCCTGTGGCTGCCCGCCGCGCGCACCAACCGCGTGGTGTTCGCACAGGCGATGCGGCGGGGGCAGGGGGACGAGGACGTGATCGGGGTGATCAAGGTGCTGCGGGAGGGGGAGCCCGCAGCGATGGGTGACGGGCCCTGATCCGGGAAGCCGCAGGTGCCGAGCCGCGCCCTCAGCGCTGCGGCATGTCCTTCACCGAATACCCCAGGCTCACCGTCGCATCCTCCGGAATCGCAGGCATCGTCGCGTTCCACGCTGCCCAGTCCGCACGCATCGCTGCCAGGCGCTCCGGCTCCTTCTTGCCCAGGTTCGCCCGTTCGCGTTCGTCCGCGGGAATGTTGAAGAGGTATTCGTTGCCGTCGACCTTCAGGTACTTCCAGTCGCCGTCGCGCAGGGCTTCCTGGCCGCGGTGGTTCATGCGCCAGTGCAAGGGCCGGCGGAAGCTTTGGGTCGCGTCTTTCAGCACGGGCATCAGCGACAAGCCGTCCAGCGGATAGGCCGGGTCGGCCGCCACGCCCGCGGCGTCGAGCATGGTGGCGGACCAGTCCATCGTCATGCACAGCTGCGTGCTCTCGCCGCCCTTGGCGATCACGGCGGGCCAGTGCGCGATCCATGGCACGCGGATGCCGCCTTCGGTCAGGTCCATCTTGCCGCCCACCAGCGGCCAGTTGTCCGAGAAGCGCTCGCCGCCGTTGTCGCTGGTAAACACCACCAGCGTGTTGTCGGCCAGGCCGTGCTTCTCGAGCGCGGCCATGATCCAGCCGATGCCTTCGTCCATGTGATGGATCATGCGGCGGTACACGTGGATGTTGCCGCCGGCCAGGTCGAACAGGTTGTCCTTCACCAGCGGCGCTTTCGCGGCGTCGTCGCGCGTCTCCCACGGCCAGTGCGGGGCGGTGTAGTGCAGGCTCAGGAAGAAGGGCGCGTCCTGTTCGTGCTTCTGGTGTTCGGCCATGCGCTCGACATAGTCGACCGCGCGCTTCGACAGGATGTCGGTGAGGTAGCCCTCTTCCTGCCTGTCTTCCTCGCCGAACCACAGGTCGTGGCGGCCGGTGGAGTCGCAGTGGGTGAAGTAGTCGACACCGCCCGACATGGGCCCGAAGAACTCGTCGTAGCCCGAGCGCAGCGGCCCGAAGGTGGGCGGGTAGCCCAGGTGCCATTTGCCGATGAGCGCGGTCTGGTAGCCGCCGGCCTTCAGCAGCGACGGCAGCGTGGGGTGGTCGGTGGGCAGGCCGAGCGTGGTGCTGCCGCGGCTCTTGCTGTTGATGGGCTCTTCGGCCGCGCCGCGCAGGCGGTATTGGTAGCGCGCGGTGATCATGCCGAAGCGCGTGGGCGAGCACACGGGCGAGTTGGCGTAGCCCTGCGTGAGCTTCAGGCCGTTGGCCGCCAGGCCGTCGAGCACGGGCGACACGGGGCCGAAGGCGGCGTCGCGCCCGCCGTAGCAGCCCAGGTCGGCATAGCCGAGGTCGTCGGCCACGATGAAGATGATGTTGGGTCGGGTCATGTCTCTACAGGTTTCTTGGGACGGCTCAGGGCTGGTAGCCCGACTTCTGCACGACCGGCGCCCACTGCGTCTTGTAGGCCTTCAGCATCGCGGCGGTCTGCGCCTGCGTGCTGACCACCGGCGTCATGCCGGAGTCCTTGAACTTGCGTTGGGTGTCCGGGTCCTGCATGACTTCGCGGATGGCCGCGGCCAGCTGCTCGACCTTGGTCTTGGGCATGCTGGTGGGGGCGAAGAAGGTGTTCCAGCCGGTGGCGGACAGATCGAGCCCGGCTTCCTTGAAGGTGGGAATGTCCGGCGCGAAAGGCGAGCGCTTGGCCCCCGACAGCGCCAGGATGCGCAGCTTGCCCGCGGCATGCTGCGGCAGCACGACGTCTTCGGTGTCCACCGCGATGGGCACCTGCCCGCCGATGAGGTCGTTCAGCAGCGGCGCGGAGCCGCGGTAGCCGATGACCTGGGTCTGCACCTTGGCCTTCTCGCCCACCATCAGGCCGAAGAAGTGCGGCAGGCTGCCGGTGGCGGGCACGCCCACGTTGGCCTGCCCGGGGTTGGCGCGCATCCACGCCAGCAGGTGGTTCAGTTCGCGCACGGGCAGGGTGGGCGACACGGCCAGCGCGAAGTCGTAGTCGTTCACGTGCGACACGGGCACGAAGTCGCGCTCGGCGTCGTAGTTGTTGTCCTTGAACACCAGCGGCGCCACCACCATCACGGCGGGGTTGGCGAGCATGAGCACGTTCTGGTTGGCGGGCGTGATCTTCACCTGCTGCGCCGCCAGCCGTCCGCCCGCGCCGGGCTTGTTGTCGACCACCACCGCCACGCCCAGCTTGGTGCCGAGCTTGTCGCCCACGATGCGCGCCACGCGGTCGGTGGCGCCGCCGGGCGCGTAGCCCACCACGATGTGCAGGGGGCTGTCGAGCTTGGCCTGCGCGGCCGCGCCGCCGGCGAAAGCCATCGTGGCGGCGGCGATGGCCAGCAGGCCGGCGACACGGCGGCTCATGCAGCGAGCGGGGCCGTCGCGGCGTTGGGTGGAGGGGGTGTTCGTCAGCATGATGGGCAGGTCCTAGTCGTCGTTCAGGCGGTGGCCGGTGTGTGTGACCGCGAGGTCCGCGGTTGCGGACGATTCTGAAGACGCGGCATCTGATTGTTCAAATCAACCATTGCCCGTGTTAACCCGAAGGTCTCAATCCACCTTCATGCCTGTTGCTTTCACGATGCGGCCGTAGCGCGCCTGGCTCGCGGCCAGGTGCTCGCTGGCGGCGGCGCCGGTCTCGCCCAGCGGCACCATGTCGAGCGAGGCCAGGCGCGACTTGAGCTCGGGCAGCGCCATGGCCTTCTGCAGCGACTGGCGCAGCGTCTGCATCACCGGCTCGGGCGTGGCGGCGGGCACCATGGCGATGTAGAGCACCTCGAACTCCAGGTCCTTCAGGCCCAGCTCGCCCACCGTGGGCACCTGCGGCAGCAGCGGCGAGCGCTGCTTGCCGGTGACGGCCAGCGCGCGCAGCTTGCCCGACTGCACCTGCGGCAGCAGGCCCGGCGTGGCCAGGATGCCGGCCTGCACCTCGTTGCCCATGAGCGCCAGCACCGCCGGCGCGTTGCCCTTGTAGGGCACGTGCGTGATCTTCGCGCCTGTTTCGCTCGCGAAAATTTCAGCAGCGATGTGGCCCGGGCTGCCGTTGCCGGCCGAGCTGAAGGTGGCCGGCTCGGCCTTGGCCTGCGCGATGAACTCGGGCAGCGTCTTCGCCTTCACGTTCGACGCCACGCCGAAGCTCAGCCCCGACGAGCTGAAGATCATCAGCGGCTTCAGGTCTTTAGCGGCGAAGGGCATCGACGCGTACAGGTGCGGGTTGATGGTGAAGGTGGTGTCGATGCCCAGCAGCACGGTGTAGCCGTCGGCCGGGCTCTTGGCGACCAGGTCGGCGCCGATGTTGCCGCCCGCGCCGGGGCGGTTGTCGACGATGAAGGGCTGCTTCAGGTCCTTTTGCAGCGCGTCGGCCAGCGCGCGGGCAAGGATGTCGATGGGGCCGCCCGCGGGGAAGTTGGTGAGCAGCTTCACCGCCTTGGTGGGGTAGGGCGCGTCGGCCGCCGCGGCGTTGCCCGCGCAGAGCGCGGCGCAGGTAGCGAACGTGGCGAATTTGGCGAGTGTGGTGATGGCAAGGCGGCGGCGCGTGCCGCCGAAGGCGTTCAAAAGGCGGTGGGTCATGTGTCTCTCTTCGTTGTGTGCCGGCCTGTGGCGACCGCGGTATTGAAGGCAACTCTAGAAGGGCGCCGGGCGCTTCACAACTGAAAGCTCATCCGCCAGGTATTCCGGCTCGTTATATTTCAGCGATGCCGCTCCAGAAGAAAACCCCATGTCAGCCATGAACTTTGGGCGCTTGAAGATGCGCCACCTGCAGTGCCTGGTGATGGTGGCGCAAGAGCGCAACCTGGTGCGCGCGGCCAAGGCGCTGTCGCTCACGCAGCCGGCGGTGTCCAAGACCGTGGCCGAGCTGGAAGAGATCGTCGGGCGCCAGTTGCTGCTGCGCCGCCGCCGGGGCGTGGAGCTGACGCCCGCGGCCGAGGTGCTGGTGCGCCACGCCGTCTCGGCCTTGCGCGGCCTGCGCGAAGGCCTGGGCCTGGCCATGGACCAGCCCGAGGCCGACCAGCTGCGCGTGGCCGTCGGCGCACTGCCCAACATGGCGGGCGAGCTGCTGCCGCAGGCCGTGGCGCAGCTGCACGCCGCGCACCCGGCGCTGCGCGTGCGCGTGGTGAGCGGCACCAACGCGCAGCTGATGACGCAGCTGCGCCAGGGCGAAATCGACCTGGTGCTGGGCCGGCTCGCGCAGGCCTCGGCCATGGCCGACCTGGCCTTCGAGCACCTCTACAGCGAGCCCTTGCGGCTGGTGGTGCGCCCGGGGCATCCGCTGGCGTCGCTACGCAAGCCGACGCTGGACGCGTTGGCCGACTGCCCGCTGGTGCTGCCCGTGTCGGGCACGCTGATCCGGCACACGGCGGACGCCTTTCTCATCGCCCAGGGCATGGCGCTGCCGAACCAGTTGGTGGAGGCGACCGACACCAGCTTCGTGGTCGGCCTGCTGCAGCGCTCGGACGCCGTGTGGTTCGCACCGCAGGGCGCGGTGGAAGGGTTGCTCGCGCGCGGCGAGCTCCAGCGCGTGGCCATCGACACCACCAGCACCGAGGGGCCGGTGGGGCTCACGGTGCGGCGCACCGTCGATGCGGGTGAAGGCGGCGAGTTGGGCGAATTGACCGAGGGCGCGCGCCTGTTGATCGAGGAAATTCGCGGCATCGTGCGCAAGCGCAAGGCCTGATGCCGCTCCGCGACTGGTGAGAGTGCGTGCTCAGCCGGCGAGCTTGGGGTTCGGGTACTCGCAACCCACTTCGACGCGGCCCTTGAGCTTGCCTGCCACGATCCAGGCTCCCTTGCTGGCCTCGCGCGCCAGGCCCCGGCCCTCGACGCCGCGCAGCCCCAGCTGGGGGGCGACCGCATCGATGTCGGTGCTGTCGGTCACGGCGTGCACTGCGTAGTTGCCCAGTTCGTAGCTGCCGAAGCGCACGTCCTGCACCTGAAAACCCGCCACGGTGATCGGCTTGGGCATGCGCCACACGGTCGACATGAAGGCACTGAGCTCGGGGCTCTGGGTCCAGCCGGCGAGCGTGCCTGCTTCGAGCTTGTCGGCATAGGCGGCGATGCCGCTGGCCGTGCCCTTGCATTCGACCAGCGCCTGCAGCGGCGGCAGCGCCTTGCCGCCGTCCGCCGGCGCGGCCTGGGTCGATTGCGCGAACAGCACGAACAGGCCGATCACCGCCACAGGAAACGACCAGTACTGCATCGGCACCCAGAAGAACTTGTGGCGCTTGTAGAGCAACACCGTCTCCTGGGTCTTGGTGTCGACCAGCTCGCGCGGCGGCTTGCTGTTGAGCTTGCGGCCGATGAACCAGTTGGCCGCCGCGCCAGAAAAAATGCCCAGCGCAATGGCCGCCGTCAACCACTCGCTGTGCCCGATGGCGCCGAGCAGGCGCTCGAGCAGCAGCGTGACTGCCATCGAGGTAACGAACACGATGGGCACCACCAGAAAACCAAGGCCCGACCAGACAAAAATCATTTGCTTCTCCCTCTTGCCGCGGGTGCGGCGTTTTTTTGAAGGGGCGAAGTATCGGTGAAACGGCGGTCGTTTCTTGGCGCGGGCCACGGTCTTTTCACATCTGCTTGTCGTGCGCGCGTTTAGAGTTTGCGATTCGCGGTCAATCACATACTTTGCTTTTACAAAGAACTCGCAAGATGCAAAAAATCAACGATCGCTTCGACACGCGGCCGGCCGGCTGATGGCGCCGTCGCCGCCCTGCACCGGCCATAGTGGCCACGACGTCCACGACGTCCACGACGTCCACGACGGCCAGATCGCGCCGCAGCGCGAGTCCCTCGTCGACGCGCTGCGCGGCTTCGCGCTGCTGGGCATCCTGGTCGTCAACATCGCCACCTTTTCGTCGACCTACTACGGCGCGGGCGTGCCCGACCCGATGGCCGTGTCGCTGGTGGAGCGCTGCGCTTCGTTCGTGCGCACCTTCGTGTTCGAGACCAAGTTCTACCTGCTGTTCTCGTTCCTGTTCGGCTACAGCTTCAGCTTGCAGATGCAGTCCGCGCAGCGCGACGGCAAGCGCTTTGCGCCGCGCATGGCGCGTCGGTTGCTCGGGCTGTGGTTGCTCGGCCTGCTGCATGCCGTGCTGCTGTACCACGGCGACATCCTCACCACCTACGCGGTGATCGGCATGGTGCTGCTGATGGTGCGGCGGCGCGGCGATGCCTTCTTGATGCGTGCCGCCGTCGGGCTGGTGCTGGCGACTTCGTTGCTGTGGGCTGGCATCGGTTACCTGCTGACGCTGGGCGGCGGCCTGTCGGACATGCGCGGTGCCTATGCCGAGGCGGGCCGGGCGTTGGCCGCCTACCGAGGCACGCCCCTCACGGTGATCGCGCAGCATGTGCGCGAGCTGATGCAGATCTGGTGGATCACGGGGCTGGTGCAGGCGCCGACCGCGCTGGCGATGTTCTTCGTCGGCTTCAACGCCGGCCGGCGTGGGCTCTTCGCCAATGCCGAGGCGCACCGCGGCCTGTTCCGGCGGGTGGTGTTCTGGGGGCTGGTCATTGGCTTGCCGGGGGCCGCGGTGTACGCGTGGCCTTCGGCGCGGCTGGACAACACGATCCGCGAGATCTACGGCCTTTCCGCCACGCTGCTGACCGCGCCGCTCCTGTCAGCCGCCTACGCGAGCGCGCTGGTGCTGTGGATGCTGACCCCGCGCGGCCGCGTGCTCGAAGGCTGGCTCGCGCCCGCGGGGCGCATGGCGCTGTCGAACTACCTGCTGCAGTCGACGGTGTGCGCGTGGCTCTTCCTGGCCTACGGGCTGCGATGGATCGGCACCATGGGCCCGCTCGCGGCCACGGCCATCGCCTTCGCGATCTTCGGGTGTCAGCTGGTGCTGAGCCGCTGGTGGATGCGCCGCTTTGCGTATGGGCCGGTGGAGTGGGTGCTGCGGGCGTTCACCAACCTCGAGGTGCCGCCGATGCGGCGAAGGGTGGCTGGTGGTCAGCGCGGGAGCGGCATTGAAAGCTGAGGGACGGCGAGCGCGGGTGCGAGCGGAGCGTTGGCCGCCGCCAGGCCGGCGGCCCCGGGCGTCGTCAAGCGGGAGGTGAAGGAGGCACAGGCGGCACAGGCCGCGACCACAACCACGCCAGCACGGTCGCCATGCACGCGATGGCCAGCACGGCGAGCCATGCGCGGTGCGCGGTGAACGACACGATCACCGCGCACACCGCCATGGTGATGGTGGCGCTCCACTTGGCGCGGCGGCTCACGGTGCGGCCGTTTTCCCAGTTGTGCAGCAGCGGGCCGAACAGGCGGTGGTTCAGCAGCCAGGCGTGCAGGCGCGGCGAGCTGCGCGCGGCGGCCCACGCCGCCATCAGGATGAACACGGTGGTCGGCATGCCCGGCAGCACCACGCCGATGAGGCCCAGCACCAGGCACAGCACGGCAAAGGCGTACAGCAGGAACCGCGTGAGCGGCGAATTGCGTTCGGGGTCGGGCTTCAACGCAGCAGTCTCACCGTGTCGCCTTCGATGCGAATCAGGCCACGCCGGGCGCGGCCGCCATCTGCCTCGGCTGCTCCCGCTCCTGCGGCCCGTCGCTCTCGATGCGCATCTTGGGCAGGAACTGCGGGTACTCGCGCTGCATGAAGTCGATGAGCGCTTCGCGCACGCTGCAGCGCAGGTCGAAGGCCAGCCCCGAGGTGGCCGCGGTGCACAGCACGCGGATCTGCATGGTGCGCTCGGTGGCGTCGGTCACGCGCAGGTTGAAAAAGCGGCCGTCCCACTCGGGCGCGGCCTTCACGATGCGTTCCACCTCTTCGCGCAGCGGCGTCAGCGGCATGCCGTAGTCGGCGTAGATGAACACCGCGCCCAGCAGCTGCGCCGAGTGCCGCGTCCAGTTCTGGAACGGCTTCTCGATGAAGTAGGTCAGCGGCAGGATCAGCCGGCGCTCGTCCCAGATCTTGATGACGACGAAGGTGCCGGTGATTTCCTCGACGCGGCCCCATTCGCCCTCGACCACCAGCACGTCGTCGATGCGAATGGGCTGCGCCAGCGCAATCTGCAGGCCCGCGATGAGGTTGCTGAACACCGGCTTGGCCGCCAGGCCGGCCACGATGCCGATCACGCCGGCCGAGGCCAGCAGGCTGGCACCCACCTGGCGCGCGCCCGGAAAGGTCATGAGCATCATGGCGCCGCCGGCCACCAGCACCACGGTGGCGGCGGTGCGCGCGAGCACGCGGGTCTGCGTGAGCACGCGCCGCGCCTGCAGGTTGTCGGAAACGTCGGAGGGGTTCTGCGCCAGCACGCCGTCGGCGAAGCCGCTGATGGCCTTCACCGCGAGCCAGGTGCTCGACGCGATGAGCAGCAGCCCGGTGAAGTGGCGCACGTTGCCGATGAAGCGCAGGTCGTCGGGCGCGCCCTGCCAGACCACGTTGAGCGCCACCAGCGGCAGCACCAGCCGCGCCGCGGCGTTGCAGTTGACCACCATCGTGTGGATGGTCGGGGCCGGGCGGGTGATCCGCCTCAACACGAGGCCGCCGATGCGGTGGGCCAGGAGGGCCAGGGGAACTGCGATGAGTGCGGCAACCCAGGTGCCGAACCACGGGTGGGCGAGTATCTCTTTGGTCATCAGGCGGGGGTCGTCTTTGCTTGTTCCGTTGTCTCGTTCAGAGGTTGAAGAATGCGCGCCGCGTCGTCGCGCAGCTGCGTGGAAAGCGCCGTGGCCTGGTCGAGCCGGCGCAGCAGCCAGGGGCTGATGTCGTTGTCGAACGGGTCGGGCAGCGGAATGGGGCCGCCCACGGCGGTGGAACCGGCGCTCTCGGGGTGAGAGGGCCCGGTGGTGGGCAGAGTTCCGATGGCGGCTTCGATGCGTTGCGAGGTGCGGCTGATGGGCCCCTCGATGTCCGCCGGCGTGAGGCGGTCGCGCCGCAGCACCAGCATCGACTTCACCGCGCTCAGCTGCGCGAGCAGCTGGTAGCTGTGGGCCTGCAGGTGCTCCAGCGGCTCCAGCGGCGGCTGCACCGCACGCGGTTCGGAGAGCGAGCGCTGCGTCGCCTGCACCAGCGCCGAGAGGCTGTCGTAGGCCTCGCGGCGCGCCAGGCGCCATTCGAGCTCGGGGCTGCTGTCGACGGCCTGCAGCTGGCCCAGGCCGAGCGCCAGGCGCGCATGGCGGGCCTGCGCGGTGAGCACGCGCGCCACCAGCGCCGGAATCTGCGTGCGCTCCCACGAGGGCAGCACGTAGCAGAAGCCCCAGGCCAGCGTGGCGCCGATGAGCGTGTCGGCAATGCGCTCGAACAGCGCGAAGATGGGCGCCACGCCCACGTTCAGCATGTGGGCCTGCACCAGGCCCAGCACGGTGGCGGCCACGGCGGTGACCAGGTAGCGCCGCACCGCGAAGCTGTGCGCAATGGCCTGCGCCACGGTCACGAACACCAGCAGCATCAGCGCCGACGGATGCGCGGACAACAGCCCCACCGCGAGCACGCAGCCCAGCAGCGTGCCGGCCACCCGCGCGTTGCGGCGCTCCAGCGTCTGCGAGAGGCTGCCGCGCAGCACCACCACGATGGTCAGCAAGATCCAATAGTCGTGCGAGCCCCACGGCATCGACACCGCGATGGCGTACCCCGCGGCGATGGCCAGCGCGGCGCGAATGGCGTGGCGCAGCGGCGGCTGGTCCCATCGCCACAGCGTGAAGAAGGGGCGCAGCGACCAGTCGGTCGGGCTCACGAACATCTGCCAGTTGGCGCGCACCACGGCCAGGTTGGGCTCCACGTCGCCGCGCGCCATGGCCGACAGGCGCAGCACCTCGTCGTTGATGTGGCCGATGCGGCTGGCCAGGCCGCGCGCGAGCATGGCGGCCGTGGGTCCGATGTGGCCACCGCCGAGGCGGTTGCTGGCGCTGTCGTCCGCCGAGACATGGATGGCCGCCAGCCGCGGGCGGCGGTCGGCCACGGCCTCGGGGTGGCGGCGCATGAGCAGGGCGTCGGCCAGCGCGGTGGTTTCGGCGGCCAGCTCCTCGAGCACGGTACGCATCTCGATGAGCGCCTCGGCGTGCGAGGGGTGGGCGCGCAGGGTGTCCAGGTCGAGCTCGCTGGCCAGCAGCTGGTCGCGCATCTCGAGCACGATCACCAGCATCGCGGCCAGCCGCTGGCGGCGCGGCGTGCGCGGAGACTCCAGCACGATGTCGCGCGTGGCCTGCAGCTGGTCGGCCAGCGCGGCCTGCTCGCGCAGCAGCTGGCCCAGCAGCGGGGCGGGGGTGTCGCGCACGTCGCGGGTCTCGTCCTGCGGCAGGAACTGGCTGGCCTCGGTGCGCATCAGCGCGGCCAGCGAATACAGCACGTCGGCCACCGACTGCGTGCGAAAGCGCCCGTTGAGCACCAGGTTGGCGAGCGTGGCCCACACCACGTACAGCCCCGCACCCATGCCGAAGTGCCAGGTGCGCTCCAGCGCGTCGGCCATGCCCGAGGGGGTGGGCGTGGCCATGGAGAAGATCATCGAGAACATCACCGCGATGGCAATGGGAATGCCCCGCTTGCCCCAGGCCATCAGCAGGAAGGCCATGAAGGTGGCGGGCACCAGCAGCAGCCCGAGGCGGATGGGGGCGGTGTGCAGCATCTGCACCGCGAAGAACAGCGGCAGCCCGATGAGCGGTGCCGGCAGCATCTGCAGGAACTTGCCGCGGCGCGGGCCGGGCAGGTCGGGCGGCGCGGTCACGATCACGCCGGTGGCGGCGGCCGAGGCCGCGAGCGTGCCCAGCCAGAAATGAATGCCGCCCGAAATGAACAGCAGCCCCAGCGCCACGGTGAGCCCGCTCGCGACGTAGTGGCTCAGTGCAATGCGCAGCGCGGCGCGGACTCGGCTCTCGGCGCTCGCGGCGTGGGGCCCCGCCATCACTTGGCGGCGTTGTCGCCCTCTGCGGGGCCACCGGCGGCGGGTGCGTCACGGCGAATGCGCGTGAGCTTGCGGGGGGCGGGCGGCGCGGCCACCGCGGGTGCGCTGCCTTCGGCCGATTCGTCGGCAAAGTCGACCACGGTGCTGCGGGCGTACAGGTCGGCCGAGGCTTCTTCGGGGTTCGACTTGGTCGAGGCCGACACCGCGCGCACGCGGTCGCTGGCGCGCAACTTGTCGTCCACGTTGGCGAACTTGGAGTACTTGGCGAGCAGCGGCACCAGCTGGCCGTACACGCGCGGGGCGCCGGCCAGGCATTCGCGCTGCTCCAGGAACTCGGGCTCGCCGGTGAAGTTGCCGATCAGGCCGCCGGCCTCGGTCACCAGCAGCGAACCCGCGGCCACGTCCCAGGGGTTCAGGCCGGTTTCGAAGAAGCCGTCGGTGAAGCCCGCGGCCACGTAGGCCAGGTCGAGCGCGGCGGCGCCAGGGCGGCGCAGGCCGGCCATGCGGGGCATCATGTCGGCCATGATGGCCAAGTACTGCTTGAAGTTGTCGCCGGTGCGGAACGGGAAGCCGGTGGAAATCAGGCACTCGCTGAGCTTCACGCGCTTGGATACGCGGATGCGGCGCTCGTTCAGGTAGGCGCCGCGGCCCTTGGTGGCGGTGAACAGGTCGTTGCGGCTCGGGTCGTAGATGACGGCCTGTTCGATCTTGCCGCGCACCGACAGCGCGATGGACACGCAGTACACCGGAAAGCCGTGGATGAAGTTGGTGGTGCCGTCCAGCGGATCGATGATCCACACGTAGTCGGAGTCTTGCGCACCATGCTCGGTGCCCGATTCCTCGGCCAGGATGCCGTGCCCCGGGTATGCGCCAAGCAGCGTTTCGATGATCACCTTCTCGCTGGCGTGATCGACTTCGGTGACGAAGTCGTTGACCTGCTTCTGGGAGATGCGCACGGCCTCGACGTCGAGCGCAGCGCGGTTGATGATCGCGCCGGCGGCGCGTGCGGCCTTGACGGCCACATTGAGCATGGGATGCAGGTTGGGGGACGACATTGGATTGTGAGAAGAACAGGGAAGGGGCCTCTGGGAACCCCTGGAAGCGACCCGGCGATGCGGGCGGCGAGAATCGCAGGATTTTACCGGGTCCGCCCGTTCGTGTCTCCCCTGTGCCTCTCCAACCCGCCATGCGCACCCGTTTCATCCTGATCCAGACCAGCCACGCCGGCAATGTGGGCGCCGCCGCCCGCGCCATGAAGACCATGGGTTTCGACGACCTCGTGCTGGTGGCGCCGCGCTGGGCCAACGTGCTGCGGCGCGAGGAAACCATCCAGCGCGCGAGCGGCGCGCTCGACGTGCTGACCAACGCCCGCATCGTCGAAACCCTCGACGAAGCGCTCGACGGCGTCACCCACCTGTGCGCCACCGCCATGATCCCGCGCGACTTCGGCCCGCCCACGCGCACGCCGCGCGAGCACCTGGAGCCGCTGGGCAAGCAGGGCGACCAGCACGTGGCCTTCCTGTTCGGCTCCGAGCGTTTCGGCATGCGAAACGAAGACGTCTACCGCTGCAACGTGGCGCTGAGCATTCCGACCGACCCGAAATTCGGCTCGCTGAACCTGGGCGCGGCCATCCAGGTGGTGGCTTATGAATGGCGCCTGGCGCTGGGCGGCTACGGGGTGCGCGAGGCCGAGCCGGTGCAGGCGGCCGACGCGCAGGCCGTGGCCGGCATGCTCGATCACTGGGAGCGCTCGCTGGTGGAGGTCGGCTTCCTGGACCCCGAGGCGCCGAAGAAGCTGATGCCGCGCCTGCAGCAGCTGTTCAACCGGGCGCAGCCGACGCCGGAAGAAATCCACATCCTGCGCGGCATCGCCAAGGCCATGAGCGACGCGACGCGCCCCCCGCGGCAGGCTCGCCAGGCTCCCGCCTCCGGTGACCGCTCGGCTGAGGGTTCGGGTGAAGGTTCGGGCGAGTAAAACCCCCATTGCCCGTACGCGATGACGGCGGGTTATAGACTGCGCGCCCCCTATCGATATAACGACAACAAAGGCAGCGATGTTCTCTCGACTGCGCGCCGACATCCGGTGCATTCTCGAACGCGACCCGGCCGCGCGCAGCGCCTGGGAGGTGCTCACGCTGTACCCGGGGCTGCATGCCCTGGTGCTGCACCGCTGGGCCCACGCGTGCTGGAACCATGGCTTCAAGTGGTCGGCGCGTTTCATCGCGCATTGCGCGCGCGGGCTGACGGGCATCGAGATTCATCCGGCGGCCAAGATCGGCCAGCAGGTGTTCTTCGACCACGCGATGGGCGTGGTGGTGGGCGAGACGGCCGAGATCGGCGACGGCTGCACCATCTACCAGGGGGTGACGCTGGGCGGCACCTCGCTCTACAAGGGCGCCAAGCGGCATCCGACGCTGGGCCGCAACGTGGTGGTGAGCGCGGGCGCGAAGGTGCTCGGCGGGTTCGTGGTGGGCGACGGCGCGAAGATCGGCAGCAACGCGGTGGTCATCAAGCCGGTGCCGGCGGGGGCGACAGCGGTGGGCATTCCGGCGCGCATCATTCCGGCGAAGAGCTCGGTGGCCGGCGAGAGCGCCGACGTGGCGCCGCCGCAGAAGTTCTCGGCCTACGGCATCACGCAGGAAGACGACCCGCTGAGCCAGGCGATGCGCGGGTTGATCGACAACGCGTCGAGCCAGGAACACCAGATCGCGCTGCTGTGGAAGGCGATCGAGAAGCTGTCGGCCCAGCCCGGCACCAAGGACTGCGTGCCGCGCGAGGCGGCGCTCGGCGAGAGCTTCGAGGCGGAGAAGCTGACGCAGCTGGTGGGCAAGTAACGCCCTCGGGTCGGTGTTCGGGGCGAGGCGAAAGCCCTAAGCCGACCTCTAAGCCGACCGCTTCGCCGTCGCGCTGTGCAGCGACCCATGCACATGCCCCGCGTGCTGCCCGAAGCCCTCGGGCGCGAGCGCCGCAGTGTCCAGCTCCTGCAGGATGCCGCAGGCATTCGCCGACTCCGGCCCGCCGCATTGCAGGCGCAAGGCCTTCAGCTGCTTTTCCAGTGTCTTCAGCTCCGCGATGCGCGCGGCCACGTGGCCGATGTGGTCGTCCAGCAGCTGGTTGACCTGGCCGCAGTCTTCCTGCGGCGCGTCGCGGAATTTCAGCAGGCTGCGGATCTCGTCCAGCGTCATGTCCAGCGAGCGGCAACGGCGGATGAAGCCCAGGCGCTGGGCATGGTCTTCGTCGTAGATGCGGTAGTTGCCGTCGGTGCGCGCGGGCTCGGGCAGGAGCCGCTCGCGCTCGTAGTACCGGATGGTTTCGACCGGTGTGTTCGCGACCTTGGCCAGTTCTCCGATTTTCATGATGCGGCAAATCAGCGAGTGGAAAAGAGCGTTTGACTCTACACCTGCTTCAGGGTTTCCAATCGATTGCATGACGAACGAGAACGCCCTGAAGCAGCCCGCGCCGCACGCGCACACCCATTCGCATGGCGACGACCATGGTCATGACCACGGCCACGGCCACGCCGACTCGCACGCCGATCCCCACGCGAAGCCGCACGCCCACGCGGCCGACGCCTGCTGCGGCGGCGCGAGCAGCCACGGATCGATTCCGCTGTCACCTGACGCGGGCGACGTGCCCAAGGGCGCGCAGCTGTTCCGCATCGCCACCATGGACTGCGCGGTGGAAGAGTCCGAAATCCGCCGCGCGCTCGAACCCGTGGCGGGCGTGAAGGCGCTGCGCTTCCGGCTCGGCGAACGCACCATGGCCATCACCACCGACGAAGGCGCGCTGCCCGAGGCGCTGGCGGCCATTCGCAAGGCCGGCTTCAAGCCCGAGCCGCTGAACCCCGCGGGCGGCCCCGCATCCGGCACGCAGGCCGCGGCCGCGCCCGCGCAGATCGCGGGCATGAGCGTGGGGCTCGCCCGCCTGGTGGCGGCGCTGGTGCTGGCCATCGCGGCTGAGTCGATCTCGTTCATGGGCTTCGAAAGCAAGGGCTTCATGGCCGCGGAAATGGTGCTGGCGCTGGGCGCCATCGGCCTGGCCGGGCTGGACACCTACAAGAAGGGCTTCGCCGCGCTGGTGCGCGGGCGGCTGAACATCAACGCGCTGATGGCGGTGGCCGTGACCGGCGCGTTCGTCATCGGGCAGTGGCCCGAGGCCGCGATGGTGATGGCGCTGTACGCGATTGCCGAACTCATCGAGGCCCGCGCGGTGGACCGCGCGCGCAACGCCATCCAGAGCCTGCTGGCGCTCGCACCTGAGCAGGCCGAGGTGAAGCAGCCCGACGGCAGCTGGCGCACCGTGATGGCCAACGCCGTGGCGCTGGACGCCGTTGCGCGCATTCGCCCCGGCGAGCGCGTGCCGCTGGACGGCGTCGTCACCGCGGGCAGCAGCGCCATCGACCAGGCGCCGGTCACGGGCGAGAGCATTCCGGTCGACAAGACCGTGGGCGACCCGGTGTTCGCCGGCACCATCAACCAGACCGCCGCGCTCGAGTTTCGCGTGACGGCGGTGGCCGCCAACACCACGCTGGCGCGCATCATCCACGCGGTCGAGGAAGCGCAGGGCTCGCGCGCGCCCACGCAGCGCTTTGTCGACCGCTTCGCCGCCATCTACACGCCCACGGTGTTCGTGCTGGCGCTGGCCGTGGCGGTGCTCACGCCGCTGTTCATGGACTGGACCTGGCTGCAGGCGCTTTACAAGGCGCTGGTGCTGCTGGTCATCGCCTGCCCGTGCGCGCTGGTCATCTCCACGCCCGTCACGGTGGTGAGCGCGCTGGCCGCGGCGGCGCGGCGCGGCATCCTGATCAAGGGCGGCACCTACCTCGAAGAAGCACGCAAGCTCAAGGCAATCGCGCTCGACAAGACCGGCACCATCACCGAAGGCAAGCCGAAGCTGGTGGCCTCGTCGCTGCTCGACGCCTCGGGCAACGAGGCGGCGGTGTTCGCCATTGCCGCGAGCATCGCGGGCCGCTCCGACCACCCGGTGTCCAAGGCCATCGCAGAGGGGCTGAAGGGTGCGCGCGAAGAAGCCGGGGAGGCGGACGGGTTCACGGCGCTGGCCGGGCGCGGCGTGCAGGCCACGGTCGGCGGGCAGGCCTATGTGCTGGGCAACCACCGCCTGGTCGAGGAGCGCGGGCTGTGCACCCCGGCGCTCGAAGCCGAGCTCAAGGGGCACGAGGAAGCCGGGCGCACCGTCACGCTGCTGGCGTCGAACACGGCCGTGCTCGCGCTGTTCGCCGTGGCCGACACCATCAAGCTGTCGTCGCAGGCCGCGGTGGCCGAGCTGCGTGCGCTGGGCGTGGTGCCGGTGATGCTCACCGGCGACAACGCCGCCACCGCGAAGAGCATCGGCACGCACGCCGGCATCGAGGACGTGCGCGGCAACCTGCTGCCCGAGGACAAGCTGGCCGCCGTCAAGGCCCTGCAGCAGCGCTACGGCGCGGTGGCCATGACCGGCGACGGCATCAACGACGCCCCCGCGCTCGCGCAGGCCGACATCGGTTTCGCCATGGGCGGCGCCGGCACCGACACCGCCATGGAAGCGGCCGACGTGGTCATCATGAACGACGACCTGCGCCGCATTCCCGAGACCATCCGCCTGTCGCGCCGGGCGCACGCGGTGCTGTGGCAGAACATTTCGCTGGCGCTGGGCATCAAGGCGGTGTTCTTCGTGCTGGCGGTGTTCGGCAGCGCGACCATGTGGATGGCCGTGTTCGCTGACATGGGCGCGAGCCTGCTGGTGGTGGCGAACGGGCTGCGGCTGATGCGCGCGAGCCGCTGAAGCCCCTGCGCCGCCGCGCTGGCGTCGCGGGGCGGGTTGCAACTAACATTGCGGACACTTTTGTCAACGAAGCGATCCGCTCCATGTCCGCCACCTCGCTGCTGCTGCAACTCATCGTCATCCTCACCACCGCGCGCGTCTGCGGCTGGGTGCTTCGCTATGCGGGCCAGCCCAGCGTCGTGGGCGAGATGGCGGCGGGGCTCATGCTGGGGCCGGTGGTGATGGGCGCGCTCTTTCCCGAGCTGCACGCGCAGCTGTTCTCCAAGGCGTCGCTGCAGGGGCTCTCGTCGCTGTCCACGCTGGGGCTGGTGCTGTTCATGTTCGTGGTCGGGCTGGAGCTTCGCGCTGCCAAGGGCGTGCGCGAGCAGCTGCGTTCCGCCGGCTACGTGGGCGTGCTGAGCACGGTGGTGCCTGCCGCGCTGGGCATTGCCATCGCGCCCGCGCTGCACCCCTCGCTGGCGCCGGCCGGCGTGGGCTTCTGGCCGTTCGCGCTGTTCATCGCGGCGGCGCTGTCGATCACCGCGTTCCCGGTGATGGCGCGCA
The DNA here is from genome assembly GCF_030317035.1 of Variovorax sp. J22G73. GTDB lineage: Bacteria > Pseudomonadota > Gammaproteobacteria > Burkholderiales > Burkholderiaceae_C > Variovorax. The sequence continues at coordinate 88,131 of NZ_JASZYK010000014.1, read as the reverse complement.
TCCTGAAAGACCGCGGCATGACGCGCACCTCCTTCGGCCAGCTGTCGCTGGGCGCGGCCGCGGTGGTCGACGTGTTCGCCTGGATCCTGCTGGCCTTCGTGGTCGCGATGGTCGGTGCAGGCGAAGGCTTTCACGGGCTGCTCAAGACCACGCTGGGCATGGTGGTGGTGCTGTGCGTGCTCTTCCTGGGCGTGAAGCCGGCCTTTGCCTGGCTGCTGCGCACCAAGGCGCCCGAGGGCGAGCCGTCGATCACGCTGATGGCCGCGCTGATGATCGGCCTGCTTGCCACTGCGCTGGTCACCGAGTGGCTGCACCTGCACGCGGTGTTCGGCGCCTTCCTGTTCGGCGCCTGCCTGCCGCGCGACGACCGGCTGCTGAAGTCGCTCACCGAGCGCATCGAGCCTATTTCCATCGTGGTGCTGATGCCGCTGTTCTTCGCGCTGGCGGGGCTGGGCACCACGTCGAACGCTTTCTCGGGCGCGGGCTTCGGCGCCATGATGCTCATCCTGGCGGTGGCCGCCTTCGGCAAGATCGCCGGCGGCGCCATCGGCGCGCGCATGGCCGGCTACGGCTGGCGCGACAGCCTGGCCACGGGCTCGCTGATGAACGCGCGCGGGCTCATGGAGCTCATCGTCATGAAGATCGGGCTGGACGCCGGGCTGATCGGCCCCGAGCTCTTCACCATGCTGCTGGTGATGGCGCTGGTGACCACCGCGATGACGGGGCCGCTCATCAACCTGTTCATCGGGCGCAAGCCGGCGGTGGCTGCAAGCGCTGCAGAAGTCGGCGCGCCTGCGAAGTCCTGAACAGTCCTGAACAGCCACGGGTCTGAGCAGCGGCGCTGCGGGCCGCCGCCCAAACGAGGCTCAAGCGCCGCGCCGCACCGTGAAGCCGATGCGCGTCTCGCCGCCCTGGCTCGCCGCGAACACGCGCCCGCCATGCATGCGCGCAATGGCCTCCACGATGGACAGCCCCAGGCCGTGGTGCCGCGTGGAGCCGTCGCGCGCGTGCGCGGCGCGGTAGAAGCGCTCGAACAGGCGGGGCAGGGCGGCCGGGTCGATGGGCTCGCCCTGGTTGACCACGGTCACGGCGAATTCGCCCGCGCCGTCTTGAGCTGACTGCTCGCCGATCTCGATGCGCAGCGTCGATGCCGGCGCCGCGAAGCGGATCGCATTGCCCAGCAGGTTGAACAGCGCGCGCCGAATCAGCGCGGCGTCCACGTCGGCGGTGGCGTCGCCCTGCACTTCGGCGCGCAGCCCGGCCTCTTCGAGCATCGCGTCGTAGAAGTCGATGACATCGGCCGCCTGCACCGCCAGGCTGGCGGCGGCGCGCGTGCGCACCGGCACGCCACGCTCGGCCTGCGACAAAAACAGCATGTCGGTGACGATGCCCGACAGCCGCCCGATCTCTTCCATGTTCGACGCGAGCACCGTCTGCAGCTCCTCGTTGCTGCGCGGCCGCGTGAGCGCCAGCTCGGTGGAGCCGCGCAGGTTGGCCAGCGGCGTGCGCAGCTCGTGCGCCACGTCGGCATTGAAGGCCTCCAGTTGCACGTAGGCGCGCTGCACCCGCAGCAGCAGGGCGTTGAACTGCGTGATCCACGGGCGCAGCTCTTCGGCGAAGGCCATGGCGTCGATGGGCGGGTTGTCTTTATCAGGCGCCATGGCGGCGGTGCGGTCGGCCAGCGCCCTCAGCGGGCGCAGGCCGCGCCGCACCAGCCACATGCCCGTGAGCGAGACCAGCGCGGTGCCCAGCACCACGGCGCCCAGCAGCGTCCACGCCAGGCGCTGCAGCAGCCGCGCCTCCTGCGCCATGTTCACGCCCAGCTGCACCGACAGCGGCGTGGTCGTGCCGCCCTGCGTCCATGGCACCTCGAGGTCGCGGCGCATCCAGTGGCCGTCGGGCGCGGCGGCCGAGCGGAACAGCTCGCGCCCGGCATGCGAAATTCGCAGCGACACCTCGTCCTGCATGGAGAAGAAGTCATCCAGCTTGTGCCGCAAGAAGACCAGGTCGCCGCCTTTCTCGGCCTCCTGCAGCAGGTGGCGCACCAGCACGGCCTTCTGGTCGAGCTCGTCTTCCTGCTTCTGGCCGAAGCTCCAGGCCGTGACCAGGTACACCGCCAGGCACACCACGCTCAGGCCGAACAGCGTCTGCACGGCGAACCACAGCGAGAGGCGGCGCTGCAGCGAATGCGCGCGCGCCGTGCCCGTGCTCGTGCGCTTGCCTGCCTGGGCTTGTGCCGGCGCGCCTGCCACGGTCATGCCCAGGACCGGTCCTCCAGCACGTAGCCCATGCCGCGCACCGTGTGCAGCAGCTTCACGTCGAAGGGGTCGTCGATCTTGCTGCGCAGGCGGCGGATGGCCACCTCGACCACGTTGGTGTCGCTGTCGAAGTTCATGTCCCACACCTGCTCGGCGAGCGTGGTGCGCGACAGGATCTGCCCGCGCCTTCGCAGCAGCACCACCAGCAGCGTGAACTCCTTGGCCGTGAGGTCGAGCCGCGTGCGGTTGCGCATGCACTTGCGGCTGATGAGGTCGACCTCCAGGTCGGCCAGGCGCAGCTGGGTCGACTCCTGCGGCTTGCCACGGCGCAGCAGCGCCTGCACACGCGCCAGCAGTTCGGAAAAGGAGAAGGGCTTGACCAGGTAGTCGTCCGCCCCCTGCTGCAGCCCCTGCACGCGGTCTTCGACCTTGTCGCGCGCGGTCAGCACCAGCACCGGCACGTTCTTGGTCCGGCGAATGGCCTGCAACACCGAAAAGCCGTCGATGCCCGGGAGCATCACGTCGAGCAGCACCAGCGCGTAGTCGCCCTCTGTCGCCAGGTACTTTCCTTCGATGCCGTCGCGGGCGATATCCACCACGTAACCGTTCTCTTCGAGTCCCTTTTTGAGGTAATCACCGAGTTTGGGCTCATCTTCAATCACAAGAATTCGCATTGATAGATGGTATCGAAGCGCTTTTACTACGGCGGTTACGAATTAGTAATCCTATTGACGGACAAAAGCCCGGCACGGCGTCATACATTGCGCTGGGCCTGCCAGTGGCAGGGCTTTTGCCCGACGGCCGCGCCGAAGGCGCTCGATATACTTTTTGCCTCCATGCGCCGCTGGCTCCTCATCTTCCTGCTCGCCCTCCTGCCGCTCCAGCTCAGCTGGGCCGCGGCATCGGCGTATTGCCAGCACGAGCGGGACACCCAGCCCGAGCACTGGGGCCACCACGAGAACGAAGGCCGCGGCACCGACCGCAGCCACAGCGGCGAGGGTGCGCAGAAAAATTCCAGCACCCAGCCCAACGCCGTGGTCGGCGACTGCGCGGTCTGCCACGCGGGCTGGGCGCAGCACGCCGATGCCTCCACCGCGCCGGCCCCGGCGGTCGCGCGCACGGCGCAGGCCCTTCGCGTGGCAGCGCAGGAACGCTTCGCCTCGCACATCGCCGACGTGCCCGTGCGGCCCGACTGGTCTCTCGCCCGTTGATTCGGCGAGAGAACCCACGCACCTTCTGATCTTCATCGTCAGCTGAGCTTTTCTCGCCGAATTCGTCCGTCCGTTGTTTTGCAACCCAGGAGAATTCGATGCGCACGCTCTTCGTGCCGCTGGCCGCATTGGCCATGGCGGCGCCCCCGGCTTTTTCACAGACCACGCAGTTCGCACAGGGCGACACTGCCGCCGGCACCCACTTGTCATCCTCGGCGTCCTCATCGCCGTCTTCCTCGCCGCCTCCCTCGCCTGTTCGCACGCTGGAGCCCGCCGGCGCGCTGAACCTGCAGGCCGCGCTCGCCCTGGCGCTGCAGGCCAACCCCGGCCTGCGCGCCGCGTCGCGCGAGCAGGACGCCACCGAAGCCGCCATCGTGCAGGCCGGCGCCTGGCCCAACCCCACGCTCGACGCGCAGGTGGAAGACCTGCGCCGCGACAACCGCACCACCACGCTGCAACTGAGCCAGCCCATCGAGCTGGGCGGCAAGCGCGCCGCACGTGTCACGGCGGCCGAGCGCGCGCGCGACCAGGCGGCTTCGGCACTGGCCGCGCGCCGCGCCGACATTCGCGCCGCCACCGTCACCGCCTTCTTCGAGGTGCTGACCGCGCAGGAGCGCCTGCGCCTCGCGCAGGATTCGGTGGGGCTCGCGCAAGCGGGCACGCGCGCCGCGGAGAACCGCGTGGCCGCTGGCAAGGTCTCGCCGCTGGAGGAAACCCGCGCGCGCGTGGCCGAGGCGGGCATTCGCGTCGAGCTGCTGCAGGCCGAAGGCACGCTGCGTTCGGCGCGCCAGCAGCTCGCCGCGCTGTGGGGCAACCCGGCGCCGCGCTTCACGCGGGTGGACGGCGCGGTCGACCAGCTGCCCGGCATGGCATCGGATGGCGACCTCCTGGGCCGGCTTGCGGATGCGCCCGTCGTGCGGCAGGCCAGGCTCGAAGTCGAGCGGCGCCGTGCGCTGTCCGACCTGGAGCAGGCCAGGCGCATTCCTGACGTGACGGTGTCGCTGGGCGCCAAGCGCGTGCCTTCGTCCGAGGGCGAGACCGGCGGCGGCCGGCGCAACCAGGTGGTGGTGGGCCTGTCGATTCCGCTGCCGATCTTCGACAGCAACCGCGGCAACGTGGCCGAGGCCTTGAGCCGCGAAGAGAAGGCGCGCGACGAGCTCGCCGCCGCCGAGCTGCAGCTGGGCGCCGACGTGGCCCAGGCCACCGAGCGCCTGCGCTCCGCGCGAGCCACCGCCCAGACGCTGCAGCGCGACGCGCTGCCCGGCGCCGAGACTGCCTACAAGGCCGCGACCAAGGGCTTCGAGCTGGGCAAGTTCAGCTTCCTGGAGGCGCTGGACGCGCAACGCACGCTGTTCCAGGTGCGTGCGCAGTACCTGCTGGCGCTGGCCGACGCGCACCGCGCTGCCGGCGAACTCGACCGGCTGCTGGGGCGCGAGGGCGATGACGTCGCGCTCGCCGCGCCTCACGGCACCTCGGCTGCCACTCCGTCCGCCACCTTGCCCGCGTCGCCCGTCGCGCGCTGACCCAACGAACTCCACACACCATGAACGCACAAGAACGCAACACCGTGGCCGAGCGCGTCGGCAAGAAGCAGTGGATCGCTATCGCGGTGGTCCTCGCATTGGGCATCGGCGCGGGCGCGCTGATCCTGCGGACCTCGCCTTCCAAGCCCGCGGCGAGCGGCCATTCCGAGGCCGCGGGCCATGGGGACGGCGAGCACCACGAAGAAGGGGACGCCCACGGCAATGAGGCCGCCAAGCCGACAGCGGCCAAGCAAGAAACCAAGGACCACGACCACAGCCACGGTCATGAAGAGGCGGCCGGCCACGGCGACAAGGAGCATCACGAAGAAGGCAAGCCAAAGGCCGAGGCAGAGGGCAAGACCGCCGCCGCCTCCGCCGGCAGCAATGAGCCCAGGGAACACAAGGAACACAGCGAAGGCGAAGAAAAGATCCCCTTCACCGACGCGCAACTCAAGGCCGCCGACATCACCATCGAAGGCGCCGGCCCGGCCCGCATCAGGAACGCGCTGCAGCTGCCCGGCGAGATCAGGTTCAACGAAGACCGCACCGCCCACGTGGTGCCGCGCGTGGCAGGCGTGGTCGACAGCGTGTCGGCCAACCTGGGACAGGAGGTCAAGCGCGGCCAGGTACTGGCCGTGCTGTCGAGCCCGTCGTTGTCGGAGCAGCGCAGCGCCCTGCAGTCGGCGCAGCGCCGGCTCGCGCTGGCCCGCACCACCTACGAGCGCGAGAAGAAGCTGTGGGAAGAAAAGATTTCCCCGCAGCAGGACTACCTGCAGGCCGAGCAGGCCATGCAGGAGGCGCGCATCGAAGTGGCCAACGCCAACCAGAAGCTGCTGGCGCTGGGCGCCACGCCGGGCTCGGCCGCGCTCGGGCGCTACGAGCTGCGCGCGCCCTTCGACGGCATGGTGGTCGAAAAGCACATCTCGCTGGGCGAGTCGGTGAAGGAAGACGTCAACGTGTTCACCATTTCCGACCTGTCGAGCGTGTGGGCGGAGATCAGCGTGGCCGCCAACCAGCTGAACCTGGTGCGCATCGGCGAGCCGGTGACCATCCGCTCCAGCGCCTTCGAGCAGACGGCCAGCGGCAAGGTGTCTTACGTGGGCTCGCTCATCGGCGCGCAGACGCGCACCGCCACCGCCCGCGTCACGCTGACCAACCCGCAGCGCATCTGGCGCCCGGGGCTGTTCGTGAACGTCGAGCTGGTGGCTTCCGAGACCGACGCGCCCGTGACGGTGTCCGCCGAGGCGATACAGACGGTGGAAGGCAAGCCCACCGTGTTCCTGCGCGTGCCCGGCGGCTTCATGCCGCAGCACGTGCAGACGGGGCGCAGCGACGGCCGGCGCGTGGAGATCGTCGGCGGCCTGGCGCCTGGCGCCAGCCATGCCGCCAACGGCAGCTTCGTCGTGAAGTCGCAGCAGGGCAAGAGCTCGGCCACGCACACGCACTGAGGACGCCGCATGTTCGAACGCATCATCGGTTTTTCCATCGCGCAGCGCTGGCTCGTGCTGCTCGCCGTGCTCGGCATGGCGGCCCTGGGCATCTACAGCTACCAGAAGCTGCCCATCGACGCCGTGCCCGACATCACCAACGTGCAGGTGCAGATCAACACCGCCACGCCCGGCTACTCCCCGCTGGAAACAGAACAGCGCGTGACGTACCCCATAGAGACCGTCATGGCCGGCCTGCCCGGGCTGCAGCAGACGCGCTCGCTCTCGCGCTACGGCCTGTCGCAGGTGACGGTGATCTTCAAGGACGGCACCGACATCTACTTTGCGCGGCAGCTGGTCAACGAGCGCATCCAGTCGGCGCGCGAGAGCATGCCCGGCGGCATCTCGCCGGTGATCGGGCCCATTTCGACCGGGCTGGGCGAGATCTACCTCTGGACCGTGGAGGCCGAAGACGGCGCGAGAAAGCCCGACGGCAAGCCCTACTCGCCCACGGACCTGCGCGAGATCCAGGACTGGATCATCAAGCCGCAGCTGCGCAACGTGGCGGGCGTGACCGAGATCAACTCCATCGGCGGCTACGCCAAGGAATTCCAGATCGCGCCCGACCCGGCCAAGCTGCTGGCCCACGGCCTGACCATGACCGACCTGGTCACCGCGCTGGAGCGCAACAACGCCAACGTGGGCGCGGGCTACATCGAGAAGCGCGGCGAGCAGTACCTCATTCGCGCGCCGGGACAGGTGAAGTCGGCGCAAGACATCGGCAACGTCATTTTGGGCAATGCCGGCGGGGTTCCGTTGCGCGTGCAGGACGTGGCCGAGGTCGGCATCGGCCAGGAGCTGCGCACGGGCGCCGCCACCGACAACGGCCGCGAGGTGGTGCTGGGCACGGTGTTCATGCTCATCGGCGAAAACAGCCGCACCGTGTCGCAGGCCGTCGACAGGAAGATGCAGGAGGTCAACCGCACGCTGCCCGCGGGCGTGAAGGCCGTCACGGTGTACGACCGCACGGTGCTGGTCGACAAGGCCATCGCCACGGTGAAGAAGAACCTGTTCGAGGGCGCCGTGCTGGTCATCGCGGTGCTGTTCCTGTTCCTAGGCAACATCCGCGCGGCGCTCATCACGGCGCTGGTGATTCCGCTGTCGATGCTCTTCACCTTCACCGGCATGGTGAACCAGAAGGTCAGCGCCAACCTCATGAGCCTGGGCGCGCTGGACTTCGGCATCATCGTCGACGGGGCGGTGGTGATCGTGGAGAACTGCGTGCGGCGGCTGGCCCATGCGCAGGCCAGGCTCGGGCGGCCGCTGACGCGCAGCGAGCGCTTCCACGAGGTGTTCGCGGCCTCGCAGGAGGCCAGGCGCCCGCTGCTGTTCGGCCAGCTGATCATCATGATCGTGTACCTGCCGATCTTTGCGCTCACGGGCGTGGAGGGCAAGCTGTTCCACCCGATGGCGTTCACGGTGGTGATCGCGCTGCTGGGCGCGATGATCTTGTCGATCACCTTCATTCCCGCGGCCGTGGCGCTGTTCATCGGCAACAAGGTCGGCGAGAAGGAGAACCGCCTCATGCTGTGGGCCAAGCGCGGCTACTCGCCGCTGCTGGCGCGCGTGATGAACGCCAAGCCGCTGGTCATCACCACCGCGGTGGTGGCGGTGCTGCTGTCGGGCCTGCTGGCCACGCGGCTGGGCACGGAGTTCGTGCCCAGCCTGAGCGAGGGCGACTTCGCCATCCAGGCGCTGCGCATTCCGGGCACCAGCCTCACGCAGTCGGTGGACATGCAGAAGCAGCTCGAGCGCACGCTGACGGCGAAGTTTCCGGAAATAGAGCGCGTGTTCGCGCGCACCGGCACGGCCGAGATCGCGTCCGACCCGATGCCGCCGAACATCTCCGACGGCTACATCATGCTCAAGCCCGAGCGCGAATGGCCCGTGGCCGAGGGCGGCGCGCGGCGCACGCGCGCCGAGCTGCTGGCGGCCGTGCAGGAAGAGGTGGAGAAGCTGCCGGGCAACAACTACGAGTTCTCGCAGCCCATCCAGCTGCGCTTCAACGAACTGATCTCGGGCGTGCGCAGCGACGTGGCGGTGAAGATCTTCGGCGACGACATGGCTGTGCTGGACAAGACCGCGGCCGAGGTGTCGCAGGCGCTGGGCAAGATCCCCGGCGCGGCCGAGGTGAAGGTCGAGCAGACCACCGGCCTGCCGATGCTCACGGTGAACATCGATCGCCAGAAGACCGCGCGCTACGGCCTGAACGTGGGCGACGTGCAGGACACGATTTCCATCGCCGTGGGCGGGCGCGAGGCGGGCACGCTGTTCGACGGCGACCGGCGCTTCGACATCATCGTGCGGCTGCCCGAGCACCTGCGCACCGACCTGGAGGCCATCAAGCGGTTGCCCGTGGCCTTGCCCAAGGGCGCGGGGGCCGATGGCGCGCGCACCAGCTTCATTCCGCTGGGCGAGGTGGCCACGCTCGACATTGCGCCGGGCCCCAACCAGGTGAGCCGCGAAGACGGCAAGCGCCGCATCGTGGTGAGCGCCAACGTGCGCGGGCGCGACCTCGGCTCCTTCGTGGCCGAGGCCGAAGAGGCCCTGCGCGGCGTGAAGATTCCCGCCGGCTACTGGACCGTGTGGGGCGGCCAGTACGAGAACCTGGCCTCGGCCACCGAGCGGCTGCAGGTGGTGGTGCCGGTGTCGCTGGCGCTGGTGTTCGTGCTGCTGTTCGCCATGTTCGGCAATTTGAAGGACGGGCTGCTGGTGTTCACCGGCATTCCCTTCGCGCTCACCGGCGGCATCGTGGCGCTGTGGCTGCGCGACATTCCGCTGTCCATCTCGGCGGCCGTGGGCTTCATTGCGCTGTCGGGCGTGGCGGTGCTCAACGGGCTGGTGATGATCTCGTTCATTCGCAACCTGCGCGAGAACGGCGTGCCGCTGGACGCGGCCATCCGCGAAGGCGCGCTCACGCGGCTGCGGCCGGTGCTGATGACGGCGCTGGTCGCGTCATTGGGCTTCGTGCCGATGGCCATCGCGACCGGCACCGGGGCCGAGGTGCAGCGGCCGCTGGCGACGGTGGTGATCGGCGGCATCCTGTCGTCGACGGCGCTGACCTTGCTGGTGCTGCCGCTGCTGTACCGCATCGCGCACCGGCGCGACGAGGACGAAGTGGCGCAGGCGAACGGCGACAGCCAGCACGGTGCGCCGCTGGTGCCTGCAACGCAAGGGTCGACCGGCGCCTGACCGATCCCTTGCCTGTGGCCATTCGCATGGCGCTGGCAGGGGAAAGCAAAGCGCGCTCAGACCAGGCCGCGCGCCTTCAGCAAGGCCCAGCGCTCGGGCGCGAGCGCGGCCTTCATGGCCTTCAGCGGGTCGATCTCGCCCGTGTTGTCCGCGTGGGCGACGACGAAGTCGTCGGTCGTGTTCAGCACGGCTTGCGACGCGGGCGCGTTGAAATGCGCCGCCAGGTTTTTCAGCACCCGCATCGCCGAGGCCGTGCTTTGCGCGAGGTCCATGAACTGCGCGTGCAGCAGGCAGGCCTCCTTCAGCGCCGCGTCGTCGAACCAGCGTTCGTGCGCATCGCCCTGCACCGCGCGAATTTCGTCGGGCGCCCAGAGGTAATAGCGCACTTCTTCGCCGGCTTCCACGATCGCGCGGCGGTAGGGCTCGCGGCCCCACACCAGAAAGGGCGGCCACGCGGCGCCGAAGTCTTCCTGCGTGTAGCAGATGAACAGGGCGTAGATCTTCTCGTCGCGGGGAACCTGTGCGAGCGCGTGCGTGATCGCATCGACGAGCAGGGCCTCGACCCTGGCGGCCACGCTCGCCAGCGTCTCGCCCTTTCGCGGGCGGCGGTAGCTCAGGCGGGTCTCGCCGCTGGGCGTGCCGTCGTCGTCGAGGTATTCGAGCGTGATGGTGTCCAGCCGGCCGGCCTCGTCGTAGCGGTAGACGTCCTGGCACCCCCAGGTCTTCCGGTCGTCGGCCCAGTTGGAGGTGACGGCGCGCTGCAGCTGGCCGTCTTGCCATTCGTAGCGCGTGTCGAGGCCCTTGTGGCCGTGGCTGATGTGCTGCGCCACCAGCAGGCCGTCCGCATGGCGGTACCGGGTGACGGTGCTGACGGAGGGCTCGCCCTCGTACACCTGCAGGTCCACGCCGGTGCGGCCATCGGCCTCGTGGAGCCAGGCCGTGGCGCGGCCGCGGCTCTGGCGCTGCAGCACCAGGCGGCCTTCGGCGTCGAAGCCGTGGTGCATGTGGCGCTCGGGGTCGGCCTTGTCGTCGGCCAGCCACCGGGGCTTGGGGCCGCCGTAGTGCTCCTGCATGAAGGGCGTCGGCTCGCCCATCGATTCGGTGGCCCAGCGCCACGTCGCGGCCTGCGCGGTGCAGTCGGCCAGCAGGCGAGCGGCGTTGGCGCTATCGGCGTAGGTGCTGAAGGGGCGCGCCAGCATCGTTCTGCCGGCCTTCAGCGCGCCGGGCGAATGGCCGACTTGGGCCGGAAGGCCTTGCAGACCGCGTCGTCGGTCTCGAGATACGGGCCGCCGATCAGGTCGATGCAATAGGGCACGGCCGCGAAGATGCCGGGCACCACCTGTGCGCCGTCGGCATCCTTCAGGCCTTCGAGCGTCTCCGCGATGGACTTGGGCTGGCCGGGCAGGTTGATGATCAGGCTCTGCGCGCGAATCACCGCCACCTGGCGCGAGAGGATCGCGGTGGGCACGAAGCGCAGGCTGATCTGGCGCATCTGCTCGCCGAAGCCGGGCATTTCCTTGTCGGCGACGGCCAGGGTGGCTTCGGGCGTCACGTCGCGCAGGGCGGGGCCGGTGCCGCCGGTGGTCAGCACCAGCGAGCAGCCGGCGTCGACCAGCTCGATGAGCGTGGCGCTGATGCGCTCGGCCTCGTCGGGGATGAGGCGGGGCTCGAACTCGAGCGGGTTCTTCAGCGCCCGGCCGAGCCATTCCTTGAGGGAGGGCAGGCCCTTGTCTTCGTAGGTGCCGCTGGAGGCGCGGTCGCTGATGGAGACGATGCCGATGCGGACGGGGTCGAAGGTGCTCATTGCGTCATTGGCCTCGTGGCTCTTGCTCCCTCTCCCGCTTGCGGGAGAGGGCTGGGGTGAGGGTTGCGGGCGATGGAAAAGGCGCGTGGGTGGACAGGCCCTCGGCCCTCACCCCGACCCTCTCCCGCAGGCGAGAGAGGGGGGTACTCCCGCAGGCGGGAGAGGGGGGTAAGTCCGGGCAAGCCGTCACGCGTCCTCTTCGCGATCCTGCGCCGCCGCCGCCGCCGCATGGTCGTCGCCGCCATGCACCGCCAGCTGCGCGCGCACCAGCTGGAAGATCTCGCGGTACGCCTTGCCCTGGCGCGGCGCCTCGCCGGCCGGGCCGGTCTTCATGTCCTTGCGGGCCTGGCGCACCAGGGCTCGCAGTTGCTGGGAGTCGGTGGCGGGGTGGGTTTCTATCCAGCCGCCCAGGGCGTCGTCGTCGGCAATCAGCCGGTCGCGCCAGCGTTCGGCTTCGTGCAGGGCGGCGGCCTCGGCGGCCGGCACGGTGTTCTGCTCGGTGAGGGCGAGCTTCACGGCCTCCAGCGTGGGTTCGTCGAGCTTGCGCATCAGCTTGCCGATGAACTGCATCTGGCGGCGCTTGCCCTCGAAATTGGTGATGCGCTTGGCCTCGGCGACGGCGTCGACCAGCTTCTCGCCCAGGGGCAGGGCGTCGAACAGGGCGGCGCGCAGGCCGAGCAGCTCGGTGCCCAGCTTTTGCAGCTCGTCGCTTTCGCGCTTGAGGTCGGTGCGGCTGGCGTCGTCGGTGCCCTTGAGCTCGCGCTTGAGCTCCAGGTCGAGCTCGCTGCCTTCGGCGACGAACTGGCCACGGACGAAATAGCCTTTTTTGGGTTTGCGGGACATGGAATGGATTCTGGGCCGCACCGTGCGGTGTTGCAACGCATGCAATGCGTGCAATGTGCAGTGGGAAGCTGGGGGGGTAAACGTGAAACAGGGGGCGCAAGTATCATAGCCACCACATGACGACATCCTCCTCGCGCGCCGATTCCGGCTTCGCCTACAGCCGCTCCTTCTTCGAAAACCTGGTCGACACGGCCTTGGCGCACGCCAAGAAGCTCGGTGCCACCGACGCCGGGGCCGAGGCCTCCGAGGGCTGCGGCCTGAGCGTCTCGGTGCGCAAGGGCGAGCTGGAAAACGTCGAACGCAACCGCGACAAGTCGCTGGGTGTCACGGTGTACGTGGGCCACCGCCGAGGCAACGCCAGCACCTCCGACTTCTCCGAAGCAGCCATCGCCCAGACCGTGCAGGCGGCCTACGACATTGCCCGCTTCACGGCCGAAGACCCGGTGAGCGGCCTGCCCGACGAGGCCGACATCGCCAAGGAACACCCCGAGCTCGACCTGTTCCACCCCTGGGACGTGACGAGCGAGCAGGCCGCCAAGCTGGCCCTGGAGTGCGAAGAGGCGGCGCTGTCGACCGACAAGCGCATCACCAACAGCGAAGGCGCGGGCGTCTCGGCCCAGCAGAGCCACTTCTTCAGCGCCCACACACACGGCTTTCGCGGCGGCTATGCCAGCTCGCGGCACTCGATTTCGGTGGCGCCCATCGCCGGCAAGGGCGACAACATGCAGCGCGACGCTTGGTACAGCTCCATGCGCGCGGCCGACGAACTGGCCAGCCCGCAGGCCGTGGGCCGCTACGCTGCCGAGCGCGCGCTCAGCCGGTTGAAGTCGCGCAAGATCAAGACCACCGAATGCCCGGTGCTGTTCGAATCGCCGCTGGCCGTGGGCCTGCTCGGCGGGCTGGTGCAGGCCGTGAGCGGCGGTGCGCTGTACCGCAAGAGCACCTTCCTGCTCGACTCGCTGGGCAAGCCCGTGCTGCCCAAGCACATCGACATTGCCGAAGACCCGCACGTGATGCGCGGCAAGGGCAGCTCGCCCTTCGACGACGAAGGCGTGATCACCCGGGCGCGCAAGGTGGTCGATGCCGGCCGCCTCGAAGGCTACTTTCTCTCGACGTATTCGGCCCGCAAGCTGGGCATGAAGACCACCGGCAACGCCGGCGGCTCGCACAACCTGACGCTGAGCTCGCGCCTGACGAAGCACAGCGACGACCTGGACGCCATGCTCGCCAAGCTGGGCACCGGCCTGTTCGTCATCGAGCTGATGGGCCAGGGCGTGAACTACGTGACCGGCGACTACTCGCGCGGCGCCAGCGGCTTCTGGGTCGAGAAGGGCCGCATCGCCTTCCCGGTGGAAGAAATCACCATCGCCGGCAACCTGAAGGACATGCTGATGGGCATCCAGGCCATCGGCGCGGATGCCTATACCTTCGGCGCCAAGACGACGGGGTCGATCCTGGTGAACCGGATGAAGGTCGCGGGCAGCTGAGGCTGCAGCGTCGCATGGAAATACGCTTGAGGCAGAAGACGGCGCCGCGCCGTCTTCTGCCTCACCGCATCACATCAACAGGTCATTGCACCGACACCGCGCTCCAGGCGCGGGTAACCGCCGCCTGTTCCGCCGAGTTGGCGCCGTACAGGTCGGTGGCCGCACGGATCGATGCCGCGCGGGCATTCGGGTACGTCGAGCTGGAGTTCAGGTACACGGTCAACGTGCGGTACCAGATCCTGCCGGCCTTGTCGCGGCCGATGCCTGCAAGGCCGGTGTCGCCGTTGCACACCAGGTCGCTCTTCGTCAGCCTGCTTTCGCCCGCGGGCACCACCGCGCCTTCGGCCAGCAGGTAGAAGAAGCGGTTGCCCACGCCGGACGAGAGGTGCGGGTCGTGCCGGGGATTCGTCTGCGTGCTCTTGAAGCCGCCCTGCGGATAGCAGACGGACGAGCGCCCGTCGACGTCCTGCTTGTACATCTTGCGCAGGCCGCCGGGCAGGATCCTTGCGCCGATGACGTAGTTGCCGGGATCGTTCACGTTGTTCGCATAGAACTTGACGAGGGTGCCGAAGATGTCGGAGTTCGCCTCGTTCAGGCCGCCGGCGTCGCGCGAGTAGGCCAGGTTCGCGGTGGCCTGGTTCACGCCGTGGCTCATCTCGTGCCCGGCGACGTCGATGGAGACCACCGGCTTCGGCAGCGAGGTGCCCGCCTCGCCGTCGCCGTAAGCCATCATGCGGCCTTCGCTCAGCCATGCGGCATTCGCGCCCGTGGTGGAACCGTCCGGGTTGAGGAACTGCACGTGCGCGTAGCTCTGCACGCCCTTGCCGTCGTTGAAGATGCCGTTGCGGCCGTGCGTGTCCTTGTAGTAGTCCCAGGTCTTGGCCAGGCCGTAGTTGATGTCGACCGCGACGGTCTTGCGGTCCGTGGTGGCGCCGTTGCCCCACTTGTTGTCGGGACTGGTGAACGGCACCAGGTCGGGCGAGTCTCCAAGGTCGCTGGCCACCGAGTCGCGCCCGTCGATCACCTCGCCGCCGCCGCGCGTCGGGTCGACCATGCGATAGGCGTTGTTGCCGGTCTGGTCGGTGGCGATCTGCAGGTCGCCGTAGTACAGCGACTTGCCGGTGCCCGTGGTGGCCGCGGTGTGCACCAGGTCTTCGGCGTCCAGCAGCTTGCCGTCGCGCGCATCCACGTAGTACACGACGGCGCTTCCGTGCGCCGCGGTGGCCCTGCCGTACACGCGCACCGCATAGGCGAGCACCGGTGTCTCGTCGCGCGCGAACACGACGAGCTCGGGCGTGCCGTAACGCAGCACCGCGCTGGCGAAGCTCTGCGCGGCAATGCTTTTCGCGCGCTCGGCGCCGATGTCGGGCGCGTTCTGGATCACGGTGCGCCCGCCGACCTTGCCCAGCGTTTCGGGCAGGCGGATGGCGCTCTTTTGCGTCAGGTCGGGCGGCAGCAGCCGGCCCTGGCTCGAATGCACGACCACGTCGCCGCCGATCACGCGCAGGCCGTCGTGATAGCGGTCGAAGCGCACGTGCTCGGTGCCGTCCTTGTCCACGATCACGTCGCGCGCCTTGAACTGATCGCCGCTGCCGGGCAGTGCCGGCGGGGCGGCGGCGCTGGATGCCATCGACCGGCCCGAGGGTGCAGGCGAGTGTGAGGGGGAAGGGGAGGGTGAGGCGGCAGGGGGCGGCGCAACGTTGAAGTTCGACGGGTTGGTCTGGATCAACGCCAGTGCGCGGTCGATCGCCGCCTGTCGGTCCGCCTCGGCGGCGAAGGCTGAATGCCCCGCCACGGTCAGCACTGCGACCACGAGAATTCTGAGCCTGGTTTTCATACGCGTTCCACAAAAGGTGATGTAAGGGGTAGACACATACCGACCCGACCGCCGCTTGTGGCAGCGCTCATTGGGCGGGTGCATTACAGCCGGGATGCCATGGAGCGTCGATACGCTGGAAGTAGTCGATACCGCAGGTTTTCAGCGTGAATGCGCACGGCCTACACACCTTCGTGTCGTTATCGACACGAAGGAGGTACAGGCGCGATGAACGGAAGACGCACCGGACAAACCCTATGCGGTTGCCCGGACGCTAGGTCACTTCTTCGCAACGTCCTGCTGGGGCGCGATCAGGAACTCGAGCATCCGCCGCGCATTGAGCGGCAGCTCTTCCGAGGTTCGCACGCATGCCATCAACGTGCGCTCGGCCCACGCGTCCCCCAGCGAGGCGCGCGCAATCTTCATCGTGCGGGCGCAACGCGCCGCCGCGGTCTGCGGCACGATGGCCACGCCGATGCCCTGCTCGACCAGGCGGCACACGGCCTCGAAGTTGCGCACACGCACACGGTAGGACAAGTGCCGCGCCAGCGTGCGCGCATGCGAGGTCACCAGCTGCTGCAGCGCGCTGTCCGCGGGCAGGCCGACGAATTCGTCGTCGACCACGTCGGACAGCATCACGCGCCGACGCGTGGCCAGCGCATGGCCGCGCGGCATCACCAGCACGAGGTCGTCGCGCCGGAAGGGGTGGCATTCGAGGCCCTGCGTGTCGATGGCGTCCGAGACGATGCCGATGTCGCACAGGCCCGCGCGCAGGGCCTCGACGGTGTCGGGGCTCGCGCGTTCCTCGAGGTCGATGGACACGCGCGGGTGCTGCGCCAGGAAGCGCGCCAGCACCTCGGGCAGGTGCTCGGTCAGCGCCGCGGTGCCGCACAGAAAACGCACATGGCCCTTCAGGCCCTGGCCGTACTCGCCGAGCTCGCCGCGCAGCCGCTCCATCTGCTGCAGCACGACACGCGCGTGATGCAGCAGCGTGCGGCCGGCCTCGGTGGGGCGCACGCCCTGCGCATGGCGCGTGAGCAGCGCGGAGCCCAGCGCGTCCTCCATGCCGCGCACGCGCTGGCTCGCGGAGGCCAGGGTCATGTGCGAGCGCGCGGCGCCGCCGGTGAGGCTGCCGGCTTCGACGACGTTCAGGAAGAGCCGCAGGTCGGTGAGGTCGAATCGCATGGTTCGGCGCAGTGTGCATCAGGAAGCGCCACGGGCCTCAGCCGCAGCCTGAGGCCGGCTCTGCGAACCCCGCATTTCCAGCCACGGCGTTGCCCGGCAGACTCCGCCGCGATGACACATGCGAACGACACGGCGAGTTTCTGGGCCGCAGCCACGGCCGTGTTCCTGCTGGCCGGGGTGATCAAGGGCGTGATCGGCCTGGGCCTGCCCACGGTGTCGATGGCGGTGCTGGCGCTGTGGATGCCGCCGGTGCAGGCGGCGGCGCTGCTGATCGTGCCGTCGCTGGTCACCAACATCTGGCAGACCGGGCCGCGCGCCAGCTTCATGCCGGTGCTGCGGCGCATCGGTGGCATGCAGGTGGGCGTGGTCGTCGGCACGCTGGGCGGGGCGCTGTGGCTGGGGGTGCCGGCGGGGGCGTGGGCCTCGGTGGCGCTGGGCGTGGCGCTGATCGTCTACGCGGGCTGGAGCCTGACCGGTCGCCAGCCGCATGTGAGCGACGCGCGCTCGCGCTGGCTGGGGCCGCTGGTGGGCATCGTCACGGGGCTGGTGACGGCGGTAACTGGCGTGTTCGCGGTGCCGGCCGTGCCGTACCTGCAGGCGCTGGGTTTCCAGCGCGATTCGCTGATCCAGGCGATGGGCATTTCGTTCACCACGTCCACCGTGGTGCTGGCCATCGGGCTGGCGGGGAACGGGGGTTATCCGATGTCGGCGATGGGCGCATCGCTCGCGATGCTGGTGCCGGCCGTCGGCGGCATGGTGCTGGGCACCTGGCTGCGCAAGCGGCTGCCGGTGGCGGTGTTCAGGCGCTGTTTTCTGATCGGGCTGGCGCTGCTGGGCCTGTACATGGCCACGCGGGCCGTGGCGTGAGCGCGAATCCTGTTCGGGCGGTTCAGGCCGACAGCAGCAGGGCCGCGCGCACGCGCTCGATGGTCTGGCGGTAGGGCAGGGCGAAGTCGTCGATGCTGTCGCCGGCTTCGAGCCAGCTGAACACGAACACCAGGCCTTCTTCTTCGGGGCTGCCGGTCGCCGTGTGCGGGAAGCTCTCGGGCAGCGTGCCCTCGGCGCGCATCAGGAACAGGTGCCACAGCTGCGGATGGCGGTGCGTGTTGCCTTCGACGCCGGCTTCGCATTCGCGGTCCAGCGTGCCCAGAGATTGCAGCGCGCCGGCGTAATCGATGCCCGATTCTTCGAGCAGCTCGCGCCGCACGGCGATTTCAGGCGACTCCCCAGGCTCGATGGTGCCCTTGGGGAGCTGCATGTTGCCGTCCGCGGGGTGGCGGAACACCAGCAGCCGGTCCCGCGCGTCGACCAGGCAGGCGCAGGCCTTGAGGACCGGGGCGTCGGGCGCGCAGGGGCTGCCGGCGTTCATCTTCAGGCGCCCGTCAACGCGGCCTTGACCGCGGCGCTGACCTGGCCCATGTCGGCCTTGCCGGCCAGGCGGGTCTTGACCACGCCCATGACCTTGCCCATGTCGCCGGGGCCGCTGGCGCCCAGCTCGGCCACGATGGCTTTCACGGCGGCGGTGGTTTCTTCGGCGCTCATGCGCTGGGGCAGGTACACCTCCAGCACCTTGATCTCGGCGGCTTCCTTGTCGGCCAGGTCGGCGCGGCCGCCGGTGGTGAACGCGGCGATCGAGTCCTTGCGCTGCTTGACCATCTTGTCGACGATGGCCACCACCATGGCGTCGTCGAGCTCCACGCGCTCGTCGACTTCCTTCTGCTTCAGGGCTGCGAGCAGCAGGCGGATGGTGCCCAGGCGCTCGGAGTCCTTGGCGCGCATGGCCGTCTTCATGTCTTCGGTGATCTGTTCTTTGAGTGTCATTCGGGAACCTTTGGCAAAAAACAAAAGCCGCGGCAGGTTTCCCTGGCGCGGCTTGGGCAACGGGGTGCTGGCGGAGACTTTCGTCGAGCGCCAGCTGCCCTGGGCGTTGCTTAGTACAGCTTCTTGGGGAGCTGCATGCTGCGCACGCGCTTGTAGTGGCGCTTGACTGCAGCGGCCTTCTTGCGCTTGCGCTCGGCGGTCGGCTTTTCGTAGAACTCGCGGGCGCGCAGGTCGGTCAGCAGGCCGAGCTTTTCGATGGTGCGCTTGAAGCGGCGCAGGGCGACGTCGAAGGGCTCGTTTTCTTTAACGCGGATGGTGGTCATTGATGAATCGTTGAAATGAAGTTGGCTCGGGGAGATCGAGGCCCAAAGCCGGGGTTCCTCAACTGAAAACTTTTTGCGGCCGTTGAGGGGAGGCCAGAGTTAGCCCGCGATTATAGCGCGGTTGCGCACGCATGGGCGCTCGCCCACGCCCATTGGAAGTTGTATCCACCCAACCAACCGGTCACATCGACCACTTCGCCGATGAAATACAGGCCCGGCTGCTTCGATTCCATGGTCTGCGAAGACAAATCGCGCGTGTCGACCCCACCCGCTGTGACCTCGGCCTTCTTGTAGCCCTCGGTGCCGCTGGGCGTGATCTGCCAGCGGGCGATGCGCTCCGACAGCGCCGCCAGCGCCTTGTCGGCGGCCTCGTTCACCGGCCGCTGCAGGCCCGGGTCCTGCCCGACCCAGGCGTCCGCCAGGCGGGAGGGCACCAGCGTGGCCAGCTCGTTGGCAATGCGCTTCTTGGAGCGCAGCTTGGCTTCGCCCAGCGACGCGGCCACGTCCACGCCGGGCGCGAAGTCCAGCGTGAGCGGGGTGCCGGGCTTCCAGTAGCTCGAAATCTGCAGCACCGCCGGGCCCGACAGGCCGCGGTGGGTGAACAGCAGGTCTTCGAGGAAGGCCATCTTGTCTTTTTTCGCTCCCGTTTCGATGCGCACCGGCAGCGCCAGCCCGGCCAGTTCGGCATAGGGCGCCCAGGCATCGCCGCCGAAGGTCAGCGGCACCAGCGCCGGGCGTGGCGAGACCAGGCGCAGGCCGAACTGCTCGGCGATGCGGTAGCCGAAGTCGCTCGCGCCGATCTGCGGAATCGACAGCCCGCCGGTCGCGACCACAATCTTCGCCGTCTCGATGACGCCGCGGCTGCTCTCGATTTGGTAGCGAGAAACGTCGACGCCATCAGCAGATTCGGCAAAAGACGTGATCTTCCCCACCTTGCACGGCTGCCAGCGCGCGACCCCACCCGCCGCGCATTCCGCCAGCAGCATGTCGACGATCTGTTGCGAGGAGCCGTCGCAAAACAGCTGCCCCTTGTGCTTTTCGTGAAAGGCGATGCCGTGCTTCTGCACCAACTCGACGAACTGCTGCGGCGCGTAGCGCGACAGCGCCGAGCGGCAGAAGTTCGGGTTGTCGCCGATGAAGTGGCGCTGCGGCGCGCGCACGTCGAGGTCGCGGTTGGTGAAGTTGGCGCGCCCGCCGCCGGAGATGCGGATCTTCTCGCCCACCTTCTCGCTGTGGTCCACCACCAGCACTTTCAGCCCGCGCTGGCCGGCCACGCCGGCGCAGAACAGGCCAGCGGCGCCGGCGCCGATCACGACCACGTCGAAGCGGTGGGACACGTCTGGCGAGCTCGATCCCGCGTTCGATTCGGCGGTCAATTCGGCGTTCGATCCGGCAGTCAAGGGCCGTCGGCCGCCAGCAGCGGCGGCGGGTTGTACTTCAGGTGGCCCACGTAGCGCAGCGGCTGCGTGGCGGCAATGGAGGGCACGTCGCCCTCGCGCATGTGCAGCAGGTCGGCCGGGCTCACCCAGCGCGGGTCGGCGCTGGTGATCGGCAGGCCGGCCTGCTTGTAGGCCTCCAGCACGAACTGCGAGCAGAAGAACTGGTCATTGCGGCTCGCGCCCAGCTGCACCATCGCCATGCCGCTCATGCAGTAGCTGCTGACGGCGCTGGGCACCAGCGGCAGCTCGCACAGGCGGCGGTTGAGCACGAAGGGCGCGTTCAGCAGCACGCCCACGGTGTTGTATTGCACGCCCACCTTCGACAGCGCCCAGGCGCGCATGCGCCCGGCGCCGGCTTCGTCCACGCCCGGCACGCGAAACGCCACCACCATCTGTTCCTCGTCGACCACTTCGGCCAGCGGCCGGGCGCGCACGCCGGTGCCCACGGCCTCGGCGATCTGCCCGTCGCCCAGGTACAGCACCGCGTGGCTCACCGGCGCGAAGGTGCCCAGGCGGATGCCGAAGGAGTTCACCGTGGCAATGGAGGTCAGCAGGATGTCGCCGGGCTCCAGCGCGTCGGCCGCGATGAGCTCGCCGCCGTTGCCCGGCGCGATGACCGAGCTTTGCACCCGCAGGCGCAGGCCGTTGTCCTTGGAGGGCATATCGAGCCGGGTGGCGCAGGCGCCGAGCAGCAGGGCGGCGCCCGCGGCAGCCAGGGCCGCGAAGGTCTTGAGGTGGGAGCGCATCAGCCCTTCCAGACGAACGGAAACTTCAGCTGCTTGAAGAAGCCGTTGGGCACGTAGTCGCCCAGCACGCCGTACTTTTCGGGCCAGAGCTTGGTGCTCTTCACGGCCGTGCCGAAGAGGTAGTCGAGAAAGGCGTAGTGGGCCGCGTAGTTCTTGTCGAGCGCCTCGATGTCCTGGCTGTGGTGCCAGTGGTGGAAGTTGGGCGTCACGATGATGTAGCGCAGCGGCCCCAGCCGCACGCTCACGTTGCAGTGGTTGAACACCGCCTGGAAGCCGACCACCACGATGTACGCGTCGATCACTTCCTTGCTGAAGCCCAGCACGTAGATGGGGGCCAGCACCAGCGTGCGCGTGATCAGCAGCTCGAGGATGTGCTGGCGCGAGCCCGCCATCCAGTCCATGCTCTTCACGCTGTGGTGCACCGCGTGCAGGCGCCACAGCACGGGCACCTCGTGGTACGCGCGGTGGGTCCAGTACTGCACCAGGTCGGCCACCAGGATGATCAGCAGGATGCCCGCCCAGAACGGCAGGTTGCCCACCCAGCCGCGAATGCCGTCGTTGGCCGCCCAGCCGAAGAGCTTGTGCACCATCAGGTTGGTGGCCAGCAGCACGAAGCCCACGATCATGTGGTTCACCACGAAGTGGTGGAAGTCGGTTTGCCACTCTTCGCGGAACACCGGCTGGTCCTTGCGCAGCGCGAACAGCTTCTCGATGAAGATGAAGATCAGCGACGAGCCCAGCAGGTCGAGGATGAACCAGTCCAGCCCGATGTACGGCGTGTTGTCCGCGAAGTCGTGCACCGGCACCTTGTGCCCGCCCAGCAGCGCCGAGGCGGCCACCAACAGGAACGCGGCCGACGACAGCCAGCGCGAGCGGTTGAAGATGATGTTCACCAGCGACAGCCCGCCCGAGATGACCAGGGCCGCCAGCAAGATGAAGCGCATCACGTCGACGTTGTAGCTCTTGCGCAGCTCGGGCGTGGTGAGGTACTGCGGAAAGTGGAACGCCAGCACGCCCAGGAAGCACAGGATGGCCAGGCTCAGTGCGATGGTGCCGGTGACCAGGCCCTGGCCGCGGCGCAGTTCGCCGTGGTTCTGGGTGAAATCGTTCAGTTTGTCGATGTCGAGCATGGAGCCCCCTCGGGGTTGCGTTGTGGTTGTTGTGCGGCGGATTTTAGGTCGCGCGGCCCTTTTCGGGCGCCTTGCGCCGCTTCGGGCGTCGTCACGGGCGCAACAGGCGAAATGCAGGCCTTGGAACACAATCGTCCACCTTTGTATATTGGCAAACTAATTGCTTGGAGTGGCCGTGACCATCAAACGAAATTTCATTCGCGCCCTCGTGGCTGCCGCAGCTGCCGTGGCCGCCTGCACCCTCGTGCCGGCCTTTGCCCAGGCGCAAGCCCAGGAAAGCTCGCTCGCTCGCGTGCAGCGCACCCATGTGCTGCGCGTGGGGGCCATTGCCGGCGCCATTCCGTACTTCGCCAAGGACCCGGGCACCGGCAAGTGGGAAGGCTTCGGCCCCGACTTCGGCGAGAGCCTGGCCAAGAGCCTGGGCGCCAAGGTCGAATACGTCGAGACCACCTGGGGCAACGCGGTGCTCGACCTGCAGTCCAACAAGATCGACGCCATGTTCGGCCTGGCCCCGTCGCCGCAGCGCGCGGCCATGGTCAACTTTGCCGACACCCTGTTCGAGAACACCTACACAGTGGTCTGCAAGAAGGGCGTGCCGCAAAAGAGCTGGGAGCAGCTGAACACGCCCGACACCAAGATCGTGGTGGACATCGGCTCCAGCCACGACCAGCTGGCCCAGCGCGTGCTGCCCAAGGCCGAAGTGACCCGGCTGGAAAACTCCGGCGCCGCCACCATGCAGCTGCAGGCCGGCCGCGCCGACTGCCAGGTGCTGGTGATCCTGCTGGCCGAGCCGCTGCTGGCCAAGCGCCCGGGCCTGGGCACCATGTACATCCCGCAGCCGGTCTACACCGCGCCCGTGAGCATCGGCCTGCGCAAGGACACCGACCCCGGCCTGCAGAAGGCCGTCAACGCCTGGCTCGCGCAGGAGCGCACCAACGGCGAAGTGCGCAGCGTCATCCTGAAGAACATGGAAAAGCTCGCCGGCGTGCCGGCCAGCGCCTTCCCGCCCGAAATCAAGTTCTAAGGGGGCGCCATGGACCTCCACGATCCCGCGAGCGGGCCCACCGGCCGCTCACGGCTCGGCACGGCCTTGCTGCTCGCATGCGGGCTGGCCGGCGTGTGGGCCGCTGTGCGCCACTTCTCGGGCGGCGCCTCGGGCACGGCCTACGACTGGGACTTCAGCGTGCTCTGGAGCTACCGCCGGCTGCTGCTCATCGGCCTGGCCTACACGTTGGTCTTCACCGTCGTGTGCGTGGTGCTGGGGCTGCTCGTCGGCCTGGCGACCGGGCTGGGGCGGCTGTCGCGCAACCCCTGGGTGTCGGGGCCGATCCGTGCCTACATCGAGGTGTTCCGCTGCACGCCGGTGCTGGTGCAGCTGGTGTGGTTCTATTACGCGCTGCCGGTGCTCACCGGGCTGGAGATATCGGCCGTGGTCGCGGCCACGCTGTGCCTGTCGCTGTACGGCGGCGCGTTCTATTCGGAGATCGTGCGCGGCGGCATCATTTCCATCGACAACGGCCAGGTCGAGGCCGGCCGCGCGCTCGGCATGACCCGCCTGCAGCTCATGCGCCGGGTGGTGCTGCCGCAGGCCTTCAAACGCATGGTGCCGCCGCTGATGAGCCAGTCGATCATGCAGCTGAAGAACACCTCGCTGCTGTCGGTGCTGGCCGTGCCCGACCTGCTCTACCAGGGCCAGGTGATCGCGCACGAAACCTACCGCCCGCTGGAGCTCTACACCTTCATCGCGGTCGCGTACTTCGCGGTGCTGCTGCCCGTCACCGTCTGGGCCAAGCGCATGGAATTCGGCGCCGGGCCGAAGGAAGAAAGCTGAAATGGCCGCACCCCTGATCGACATCAGCAAGCTCAAGAAGGCCTTCGGGCAGAACGTGGTGCTGAAGGACATTTCGCTGCAGGTCGAGCGCGGCCAGGTGGTCGCCATCATCGGGCCCTCGGGCTCGGGCAAGTCGACGCTGCTGCGCTGCATCAACCTGCTGTCGGTGCCCCAGGGCGGACGCATCACCGTGGGCGAGCAGACCATCGAGTTCAACGGCGTGCATACCACGCTGCCCAACGAGCGCGCGCTGGCGCGCTTTCGCGCATCGACGGGCATGGTGTTCCAGCACTTCAACCTGTTCCCGCACATGACGGTGCTGCGCAACGTGATGGAAGGGCCCGTCACCGTGCTGAAGACGCCCAAGGCGCAGGCCGAGGCCGAGGCGCGCGCGCTGCTCGCCAAGGTGGGCCTGCTGGAGCGCGCCGACTACTTTCCCGACAAGCTCTCCGGTGGCCAGAAGCAGCGCGTGGCCATTGCGCGCGCGCTGGCCATGAAGCCGACCGTGATGCTGTTCGACGAGGCCACCTCCGCGCTCGACCCGGAGCTGGTGGGCGAAGTGCTCGGCGTCATCAAGGGCCTGGCCAAGGACGGCATGACCATGATCCTGGTCACGCACGAGATCGGCTTCGCGCGCGAGGTGGCCGACCAGGTCGTCTTCATGCGCGACGGCGTGGTGGCGGAAAGCGGCCCGCCGGAGAGCGTGATCGACAACCCGCAGGAGGCGTCGACGCAGGCTTTCCTGGGCCGCTTCAAGGGCGTGGCGGCGCAGTGACGTGGTGTCCGCGGTCGTGCCTGGCTTGAGGCGCAGCGCCACGCCCGCCATGCCCTCTACGCCCTCCATGCCCTCCAAACCGTTCTTGGGCGTGCTGATGCTCGACACCCGCTTTCCGCGGCCGCCCGGCGACGTGGGCAACCCCAAGACCTTCGAGCGTCACGGCATCGCGGTGCGCCTGCTCACCATCGAGGGCGCGTCGCCCGAGCGCATCGTGAAGGAGGCCGACGCTTCGCTGCTGCAGCCCTTCGTCGACGGCGCGCTGCGGCTCGTTGAAGAGGGCGCTGCCGTGCTCACCACCAGCTGCGGCTTTCTCGCGGCGTACCAGCAGGTGCTGTCCCATGCGGTCAACGTGCCCGTGCTCACCTCGAGCCTGCTGCAATGCCGCGAGTTCGCGCGGCCCGGCATCTTGACCTTCGACGCGGCGTCGATGCGCCAGCCCATCCTCGACGCTGCCGATGTGCCGGCCGGCACGCCGGTGCAGGGCGTGCAGCCGGGCTGCGAGTTCCATCGGCGCATCTTGAACAACGAGGCACAGCTCGATCTGGCGGAAGCCGAGCGCAACGTGGTCGATGCCGCGCGCCGGCTGGTGGCGCTTCACCCTGCGGTGGAAGACATCGTGCTGGAGTGCACCAACATGCCGCCTTACCGGGAGGCTGTCGCGCGCGCCACGGGCCGGCGCGTGCACGACATCGAGACGCTGCTCGTCGCCCGCTGGCGCGCTGCAGCGGCTGCTGTTGCTGGCTAGCGCTTGCGGGTCGCGCGCCTGCGCAGCAGCGCGGCCGAGCCCAGCGCCACGGCCATGACCAGCAGCGACACCACGGTGGTCACCGTGCCCAGTGCATAGATCGAAGGCGTGGTCACCGTCGAGGTCAGCCCCTGCAGTTCCAGCGGCAGCGTGTTGACGTCGCCGATGGCTTGCGAGGTGCGCGCAATTTCGTCCCACGACAGCGTGAAGCCGAACATGCCGATGCCCACGATCGACGGGCCGATCAGCGGCAGCACCACGAAGCGGAAGGTTTGCCAGGGCGTGGCACCCAGGTCGCGCGCGGCTTCTTCGTAGGCCGGGTTGAAGCGGTTGAACACCGCGAACATGATGAGCAGGCCGAAGGGCAGCGTCCACGTCAGGTGCGCCCCGAGCGCGGAGCTGAACAGGCCCAGCGCCGTGCCATAGCCTTCGAGCAGCGAGGTCGCGTCCACGGCCGTCAGCAGGCCCTTGATGCCCGTGTCCAGCAGCCGGAACTGCAGCCCGATGCCCAGCGAAATGATGATCGACGGCATGATCAGGCTGGCCACCGTCACGAAGAACAGCGCGTTGCTGCCTTTGAGCTTCTTGCGAAAGGCCAGGCCCGCGAGCACCGACAGCACCACGGTGAAGGCCATCACCA
Source organism: Variovorax sp. J22G73 (assembly GCF_030317035.1). GTDB lineage: Bacteria > Pseudomonadota > Gammaproteobacteria > Burkholderiales > Burkholderiaceae_C > Variovorax. The sequence continues at coordinate 61,872 of NZ_JASZYK010000014.1, read as the reverse complement.
CCGCGCCCAGCGCCAGCGAGCGCCTGAACGCCGCGCCGATGTCGACCGTGCCCAGCCCTTCGGCCAGCTTGTAGAACCAGTGCAGCGAAACGCCGCGCAACGGAAAGGTCAGGCCGCCTTCGGGGCCCTGGAAGCTCAGCACGAAGATCGTGATCATCGGGCCGTAGAGAAACAGCACGAAGAGGGCGAAGACCGTGGCGAGGGGCCAGAAGCCGGGGGCGCGCTGCGCGCTGATGGGCGTCTGCATGCTCAGAGCTCCTTGCGAATGTCGACCAGCCGCGTCAGGCCCCAGATGATCATCAGCACCACCGCCAGAAGAATCATCGCGTTGGCCGCGGCCAGGGGAAACTGCAGGTACGAGGTCTGCACCTGGATGATCTTGCCGATGGAGGCGATCTGCTGGCCACCCATCACGCCGATGGTCACGAAGTCGCCCATGACGATGGTGATCACGAAGATCGAGCCGATCAGGATGCCCGTGCGCGACAGCGGCACCACCACGTTCCACAGCGTCTGCCAGCCCGAGGCGCCCGCGTCGCTCGCCGCCTCGAGCAGCGAACGGTCGATGCGCATCATGCTGTTGAAGATGGGCACAATCATGAACATCGTGTACAGGTGCACGAAGGCCAGCACCACCGAGAAGTCGGAGAACAGCAGCCACTCGACCGGCTGGTTCACCAGGCCCGTGCCCATCAACGCCTGGTTGACCAGCCCGTTGCGCCCCAGGAGAGGTACCCACGAAATCATGCGGATCACGTTCGACGTCCAGAACGGCACCGTGCACAGCACGAACAGCACTGTCTGCATGGTCGACGAGCGCACATGGAACGCCAGGAAGTAGGCCACCGAAAACCCGATGAGCAGCGTGATGCCCCACACCAGCAGGCAGAACTTGAAGGTGCTGAGGTAGGTGTTCAGCGTGACGCACAGGTCGCCGTTGTCCGTGAGGCGCGAGCACCCGTCGAACAGGCTCAGGTAGTTGCGCAGCGTGACGGCCGGGATCAGCTCGTACTCGTTGAAGTTCCACAGGCTGACCATCGCGACCAGCGCCAGCGGAATCAGGAAGAACAGCAGGAACACCAGCGCGAACGGCGCCGCCTGCCACCAGGCTTTCACGGTGTGCGTGGGCATGGTGGCGGCGTGGCCGGACGCGGCGGGTGCGCTCATGTCGATGGTGTCCTGCGGGGTCGCGCGCTCAGGCCGCGACGAATTCGTTCCACTTGCGAACCATGTATTCGTTCTCGTCCATCACCGCGTTCCAGCAGGCGATGCCGCCCATGCGCTGCTCGTAGCTGCCGCCGTCGCGCACCGAACCGGCCTTGGCGATCACGTCGCCCTGCGGGCTCTTGATGTCCTGCGCGGCGGGCTTGCCTTCCATCCAGTAGGCCCACTCGTAGCCTTCCATCTTGGTCTTGGCGGTGTCCAGCACGGCGCTGTAGTAGCCCTGGCGGTTGAGGTACGCGCCGGCCCAGCCGTCGAGGAACCAGTTGATGAACTCGTACGCGCCGTCGAGCTTCTTGCCCGACAGCGTGGCCGGCAGCCCGAAGCCCGAGGCCCAGGCGCGATAGCCTTCCTTCAGCGGCTGGAAGGTGCAGTCGATGCCCTTGCCGCGCACGGCCGTCACGGCCGGCGACCACATCGACTGGATCACCACTTCGCCCGAGGCCATGAGGTTGACCGACTCGTTGAAGTCCTTCCACAGCGCGCGGAACTGGCCGGCCTTCTTGGCCTCGATGAGCGCCTTGATCGTCAGGTCGATCTCGGCCTTGGTCATGTTGCCCTTGTCGGCGTACTTGTGGATGCCCTTGGCCTCCACCACCATCGCGGCGTCCATGATGCCGATCGACGGAATGTTCAGGATCGCGGCCTTGCCCTTGAACTCGGGGTTCAGCAGCTCGGCCCACGAGGTAATGGGGCGCTTGATGAGGTCGGGGCGAATGCCCAGCGTGTCGGCGTTGTAGGTGGTCGGAATGAGCGACATGAACTGCGTGGCCGACTTGGCGAAGACCTTGCTCTTCTCGCCCTCGAGGTAGATCACCTTCACCGGCGCCGTACCCTGGTCGCCCACCTTCTTGCCGGCGACTTCGCCCTTGGTGAACAGCGAGGTGATCTTGTCGGCGTTCTTCACGCGCTTGGTGTCGATGCCCTTCAGGTTGCCGGTGGGCACGATCTTCTTCAGCGAGAAGAACTCGGTGTCGATCAGGTCGAAGCTGTTGGGCGCGGTCACGGCGCGCTTGGTCACGTCGTCGGTGGTGACGGCCACGTACTGGATCTCGATGCCGGTGTCGGCCTTGAACTTCTCGGCGATGGCCTTGTCCTGGTTCACGGCGGTGCCCAGGTAGCGCAGCACGATCTTTTCCTGCGCATGCACGAAGGGCGCGATGCCCGTGGCCAGGATACCGGCGGTGCCTTGCAGCAGCGTGCGGCGCTTGACGCCGGTGGACGAGTCGATGGGTTCGGTCATTGCAAAGTCTCCGTGGAAAAAGTCGCTGGAAAGCGGGAGGGGAAGGGGCACAAAAAACGGAAGGCGCCGCGCGCTCAAAGCGTCATGGCGATCGCGGCGGTGTCGTCGCGCAGCGCGCCGGCGGGGGTGGTGGCGGTGGCGGCCGAGCGCTGGCCCGGCGGCTTCACGCCGGGGCCCAGGGTGCGGGCGTCGGCCTCGGCCCACGACAGGCGCACGCTGTCACCCGGGCTGTAGGGGCTGGCAAGAAAGGCGGCCTCGCCGAGCAGCACCGACACGCTCTGGCGGCCCGGCGCGGCGGCGTCCAGCGCCAGGCCCAGCAGCACGTAGGTGCCCTGGTACTCGACGTCGGTCACCTTGGCGGCCAGGCCATGCGTGGCGGCACCGTCCACCGCGGCGATGCGCATGTGGTCGTTGCGCACGGCGATGGGGCCGGCGGGCGTGTCGAACACGTTGTGCCCGCCCATGAAGCGCGCCACGAACTCGCTGGCCGGGTGGTTGTAGATGGCGTGCGGCGCACCGACCTGCTCGATCACGCCGTGGTTCATGACCACCATGGTGTCGGCCAGCGCCATGGCTTCTTCCTGCGAGTGCGTGACGTGCACGAAGGTCAGGCCCAGTTCCTTCTGCCAGCGCCGCAGCTCGGCGCGCATCTGGATGCGCAGGAACGGGTCGAGCGCCGACAGCGGCTCGTCGAGCAGCAGCACGCGCGGCTCGGTGATGAGCGCCCGCGCCAGCGCCACGCGCTGCTGCTGGCCGCCGGAAAGTTCGCCGGGCTTGCGCTCGGCCAGGTGGCCCATGGCCACGCGGTCGAGCAGGTCGTGCGCGCGCTTCTGGCGCTCGGCCTTGCCCACGCCCTTCATCTTCAGGCTGAAGGCCACGTTGTCGGTGGCCGAGAGGTGCGGGAACAGCGCGAAGCTCTGGAACATCATGGCCGTGCCGCGCGCGGCGGCGGGCAGGTTGGTGATGTTGCGGTTGTCCAGCAGGATGTCGCCGCTGGTGACCGATTCGTGCCCCGCGACCATGCGCAGCGTGGTGCTCTTGCCGCAGCCCGAGGGGCCCAGCAGGCAGCAGTAGCTGCCGCTGGCGATGCGCAGGTCGATCTGGTCGACGGCGGCCGGCGTGCCGGGGGCGTAGCGCTTGGTGAGCGCGACGATCTCGACGGCGGCGGGAACTGGCGTGGCGACGGCATTCATTGCCGAAAGCTCAGCAGGATCCATGCCACGCCGCACCAAAGCGGGGTGCGGACCGGGGGGAGGGCGGGGGGCCGAAAGGCGTACAGACCGGCGCGTGCCGGTCGCGGTAAGACGGGCTGCGCGGTGGCCCAGCCTTGGGGCGCTACCGCCGCGCGATCAGGTGCCGAACTTGCCCGCGTCCACCGGCAGCTGCGCCGCGGCCAGTCCGCGCAGCACGTCGCCCACCACGATCACCGCCGGGCTGGCGAGGCCGGCCTCGGCGATGCCGCTGTGCAGCTTGTCGAGCGTGGTCGCGATGTGCCGCTGCTGCGGCAGGCTCGCATGCTGGATGACGGCCACTGGCGTGTCGCCCGGCAGGCCGTGCAGCAGCTCGCGCTCGATGTGCCCGGCGCCCGCCACGCCCATGTAGATCACCAGCGTGAGGCGCGCGTTGCAGGCCATGGCGGCCAGCGCGCGCCAGTCGGTCGGGTCTTCGGCCGCGCCGGCGCCGGTCTTGGCATGGCCGGTGACGAACACCACGCCCTGCGCATGGTCGCGGTGCGTGAGCGGCACGCCCAGCGAGGTGACGGCCGCCAGCCCGGCGGTGATGCCGTTGACCACCGCGCACTCGATGCCGGCCTCGCGCAGGTGCGCCACCTCTTCGCCGCCGCGCCCGAAGATGAACGGGTCGCCGCCCTTCAGCCGCACCACGGTCTCGCCTTCGCGCACCGCGGTGATCATCAGCCGCTCGATGAAGGCCTGCGGCGTGCTCTTGCAGCCGCCGCGCTTGCCCACGTGCACGATGCGCGCGCCGGGCCGGGCGTAGGCCAGGATCTCGTCGTTCACCAGGTCGTCCACCAGCAGCACCGTGGCGGCCTGGATCGCCTTCACGGCCTTGACCGTCAGTAGCTCCGGGTCGCCCGGGCCGGCGCCGACCAGGGTGCAGCGGCCGGTGACGAGGGGGGCGGAGGGGTTGTGGTGGTCGTCGTGGTTCATGCGTGGGATGCCAGTTGCGTGATGTGCCTGACCTGCGTCGCGATGGCCTCGGGCACCGGAAGCTCGCCGGCCAGCACGCGGCGCGTGTAGTCGGCCGTGGTGGCCACGTCGATTTCCTTCGGGAGCCCCGGCACCTCGCTGGTGGTGCCGGGCTGCTGGGCCTGCAGCTCGGTGCGCGCGCCGCGCACGAAGCCGTCGATCTGCGCGGTGCGGCGCGGGTCGGACACCACTTCGCCTTCGAGGCCGCGCGAGAGCAGGGCGGTCTGCCCCGTGAGCTCGAAGGTCTCGCCCATGGTGCGGGCGTATTCGGGGTGCGTGTAGCTCGCGACCACCACGCAGGCGCCGGCGCCGGGCTGCATGAGCTTGACCACGCTGTGGCCCGGGTTGCGCAGGCCGACCACGCGGCGCACGTCGAGCAGGCGCTTCAGGGCAGGGTTCAGCAGCTCGGTGGGTGCGAAGGCCGCTTCGCCGTTGGCGATGGAGCGAATGGCGGTGAGCGGCAGCAGGTCCATCGCGGCCAGCACGTTCGACGCCAGCACGCGCGAGGTTTCGCTGGCGCTGCCGTGCACCAGCACCGGCAGGCCTTCTCGGGCCAGCAGCAGCGCCAGCAGCGGCGTGAGCACCGGCAGCTTGCGCGCGCCGTTGTAGCTGGGCAGCACCACCAGCGGGCGGTCGCCGGCCGGAATGCGGTTCAGCCGCGCGTGGGTGGCGTCCAGAAAGCCCGCCATCTCCTCGGGCGTCTCGCCCTTGATGCGCATGGCCAGGCAGAAGCCGCCGATTTCGAGGTCGGTGACGGTGCCGTCCAGCACCTGGGCGAACAGGTCGGTGGCCTGTTCGCGCGTGAGCGGCTTGGCGCCTCGCGCGCCGCGGCCGATTTCCTTGATGTATTGGCTGATTCCCATGGGTGGGGGGATTGTCCTGCAAGGCTTATGCCGGAATGTCATTCGGCTTATGCATGGGGTCGGCTTCTGGTTTTGTCCCCTCTCCCCTCGGGGAGAGGGCTAGGGTGAGGGCGGCGGCTTTCCAACGTCGCGTGGGCGTCATTGCCGCTCACCCTCACCCCAGCCCTCTCCCCAAGGGGAGAGGGAGCAATGCAGGAGCCTCACAGCGCCACCTCCGCCTGCGCTTCAACCGCCACCGCCCGCACCATCCGCTTCAGCTCCGGAATGCACGACCCGCAGTTCGTCCCGCACTTCAGCGCCCCTTGCAGCTTGCCCAGCCGCTCTTCCGCCGTGCCGCCGCAGCGCCCCAGCTCCGCCTGTATCGCCACGTCCGCCACGTTGAAGCAGGTGCACACCGTCTTGCCGCGCGACTGCACCGCCACCGGCGCCCGCGCGCCCGGCGAGAGCAGCAGCCGGCCGTAGCTTTGCGCCGGCAGCTCCTCGCGCAGCAGCGTGGCGATCCAGGCTTCGGCGCTGGTGTCGCCGCCCAGCAAGAAGGCCTCCAGGCCCACGCTGCCGTCGGCGCGGCGCAGCAGCCGGGCGGCGCGGCGCTGGCCGCGGCGGCGGTCGGCGTAGCGCAGGGTGTCGGCGGCCTGCAGGCCGAGCAGGGCTTCGATCTTCTCGAGCAGCGCGGCGTCGGGCGCTTCGTGGGCGGCGGCGCGAAACAGCAGGCCGCAGCGTTCATCGCCCTGGGTGTTCCCCGCGAAAGGCACGCAGGTGGCGAATGGAAACATCGTCATCAGCGGCCGCAGCGCACGCTGCGCGGTCAGCGCCGCGTCTGCGGGCAGCCAGGCCATGGCTAGCAGCGACCATGGCAGCTCGGCCTTCAGGATCTTCACCGGCGTGTGCTTCAGCTCGGGCTGTTTCGACGTGGGGCAATACGCCGGCGTGGTCAGCGCGTTGATGCCTGCCAGCCGCTCGCCGGTCGACGAACAACCGCTCAGGTACTCCTCGCCCCAGTGCATCGCCACGAAGGCCTGGCCCAGGCCCACCTCGGCGCTGGCGCGTGCCGGCAGCAGGATGGAGCCGCGCTTCGACGTGACATGCACCAGGTCGCCTTCCTGGAGCTGCCGGCGGGCCATGTCCTGCGCGTGCATCTGCACCACGGGCTCCGACACATGCCCGAACAGCCGCCCGGCCGTGCCGGTGCGGCTCATGCCGTGCCATTGGTCGCGCAGCCGGCCGGTGTTCAGCGAGAAGGGGTAGCGCGGCTCGCGGGCCTCGGCCACGGGCTGGTAGACGGTGTCGGCGAAGCGCGCACGACCGTCGGACGTGGGGAACACGCCGTCTTCGTACAGGCGCGCGCGGCCGGTGCTTTCGCCTTGCTTCAGCGGCCATTGCTGGGGGCCGGCGGTTTCCAGCATGGCGTAGCTCATGCCGGTGATGTCCAGGTCGCGCCCGCGCGTCGATTCGCGGTGCTCGTTCCACACCGACTCGGCCGTGTCGTAGGGGAACAGCGTGGTCTCGTCGACCCCCTCGCCCACGTTGCGGCCCAGCTGCCGCTCGAGCCGGCGCGCGAACGCCACCGCAATCGACCAGTCGTTGCGCGCGTCGCCCGGCGCCGGCACCGCGGGGCGCACGCGCGAGATGCGGCGCTCGCTGTTGGTCACGGTGCCTTCCTTTTCGCCCCAGGTGGTGGCGGGCAGGAGCAGGTCGGCGTAGGCGCAGGTGGCGGTGGTGGCGAAGGCCTCCTGCACCACCACGAACTCGGCGCGTTCCAGCGCGCGGCGCACGGTGGCCTGGTCGGGCATCGACTGGGCGGGGTTGGTGCAGGCGATGTACAGCGCGCGGATCTCGCCGTCGGCCGCCGCCTGGAACATCTCGATGGCGGTCTTGCCCGGCTTGCCGGGCACGGAGCGCCCCTGCCGGTTCAGGCCCCACAGCGCGGCCACCTCGGCGCGGTGCGCGGGGTTGGCCAGGTCGCGGTGCGCGCTCAGCAGGTTGGCCAGGCCGCCCACCTCGCGCCCGCCCATGGCGTTGGGCTGGCCGGTGAGCGAGAAGGGCCCGGCGCCGGCGCGGCCGATGTGCCCCGTCGCCAGGTGCAGGTTGATGAGCGCCGCGTTCTTCGCCGTGCCGCTGGACGACTGGTTCAGGCCCTGGCAATACAGGCTCAGCGTGGCTTGGGAGGTCGCGAACAGGCGCGCCGCCTCGAACAGGTCTGCCTTCGAGATGCCGCACACCTGCGCCACCGTGTCGGGCGTGCAGCCGCGCACCGTGGCCTCCAGCGCGTCGAAGCCGCTGGTGTGCGCGGCGATGTAGGCCGTGTCGGTCCAGCCTTCGCGCAGCATCAGGTGCAGCATGCCGTTGAACAGCATCACGTCCGTGCCGGGCTGCAGCGGAAGGAAGAGGTCGGCGATTTCCACCGTGTCGGTGCGGCGCGGGTCGGTCACCACGATCTTCATAGCCGGGTTGGCGGCCTTCGCGTCTTCGATGCGGCGGAAAAGAATGGGGTGCGCCCACGCCGTGTTGCTGCCCGTGATGAACAGGCACTGCGCGTGCTTCAGGTCGTCGTAGCAGGCCGGCGGTGCGTCGGCGCCCAGCGTCTGCTTGTAGCCGGCCACCGCGCTGCTCATGCAGAGGCGCGAGTTGGTGTCGATGTTGTTGGTGCCCACCAGGCCCTTGGCGAGCTTGTTGAAGACGTAGTAGTCCTCGGTCAGCAGCTGGCCCGACACGTAGAAGCCGACCGCGTCCGGCCCGTGGTCGCGGATCACCTGGGCGAACTTGCCGGCGGCGTTGTCCAGGGCGGTGTCCCACGGCACGGCGGTCGGTGCGTCGCCGCGCGCCAGGCGCTGCAGCGGCTGCAGCAGCCGCGTCTGCCGCGTGACCGTCGCGCTGGCCGTGAGGTGCAGCGTCGAGCCCTTGGTGCACAGGCGGCCGAAGTTGGCGGGGTGGTCGGGGTCGCCGCGCACGCCGGTGATCTGGTCGCCGCGCGATTCGATGACGACGCCGCAGCCGACGCCGCAGTAAGGGCAGGTGGACTTCGTTTCCCGCATCGCGCCCTCCCCTTCCGGGGGAGGGTTCGGGTGGGGGCTCGCGGCCTGGTCGATGGACACGCGGTGGGTCATGCTCATGCCGCTGGCCCTCACCCTAGCCCTCTCCCGCTAGCGGGAGAGGGGACAAGACATTGGAAGCTGCGTCGCCGATGCTCGATTCACCGAACATCAGCCGGTCGCGAATGCCCTGCACGTTGCGCCCTTCGCGCAGCAGCTCGAAGTACCAGCCGCCGTCGACCGTGTCGCCGTACAGGCAGGCGCCCACGAGCTTGTCGTCCTTGATCACCAGCTTCTTGTACACGCCGCCGAAGGGGTCGCTCATGACGATTTCCTCGGTGCCTTCGCCGCCCCGGAAGTCGCCCGCGCTGAACAGGTCGATGCCCGTCACCTTCAGCTTGGTGGAAGTGAGTGAGCCCAGGTAGCGGCCGATGCCGGACATCGCCAGGTGGTTGGCCGCCACCTTGGCCTGCTCGAACAGCGGCGCCACCAGCCCGTAGGCGATGCCGCGGTGCGCCGCGCATTCGCCCACCGAGTAGATGCGCGCGTCGGTCACGGTCTGCATGGTGTCGCTCACCACGATGCCGCGATCGACATGCAGCCGCATGCTTTGCGCGAGCGCGGTGTTGGGGCGGATGCCCACGGCCATCACGACGAGGTCGGTCGGCACTTCGAGGCCGTGCTTGAAGCGAATGGCCTTCACGCGGCCGGCCTTGCCTTCTTGCGCGTCGCCCACGAGCTCCTGCGTGTGCGCGCCCAGCAGGAACTGCATGCCGCGTTCTTCCAGCGACTTCTGCAGCAGCTTGCCGGCGACCTCGTCGAGCTGGCGGTCCATGAGCCAGGGGTTCACATGCACCACCGTGACCTGCATGCCGCGCTTCATGAGCCCGTTGGCGGCCTCCAGCCCGAGCAGTCCGCCGCCGATGACCACCGCATGCCGGTGCGTCTTCGCGGTCTCGATCATCAGGCGGGTGTCGGCGATGTCGCGGTAGGCGATGACGCCCTCGAGCTTGGCGCCCGGCACCGGCAGCATGAAGGGGTTGGAGCCGGTGCACAGCAGCAGGCGGTCGTAGGCGGCCTCGGTGACGGTGCCTTGCGCGTCCACCGCGCGCACAACGCGCTTCACGCGGTCGACGCGGGTCACCGTCTTGCCGGCATGCAGCGTGATGCCGTTCTGCGCGTACCAGGCCCAGGGGTTGAGGATGATCTCGTCCACCGTCTGCTCGCCCGCCAGCACCGGCGACAGCAGGATGCGGTTGTAGTTGGGATGCGGCTCGGCGCCGAACACCGTGATGTCGTACAGATCGGGCTCGACCTTCAGCAGCTCCTCCAGCGTGCGCACGCCGGCCATGCCGTTGCCGACCATCACGAGCTTCTGCTTCTTCACGCGCATGTCCATGGTGCCGGGTTCCTGCCGCGCCGTGGCTCAGGCCGCGGTCTTTTCCACGTGCGCCTGGCGCGTGTAGAGGAAGTCGATGACGGCCTTGCGCGCGTGCACGTAGGCCGGGTCTTCGGCCAGTTCCACGCGGTTGCGCGGGCGCGCGATGCCCACGCTCAGCACCTCGCCGATGGTGGCGGCGGGGCCGTTGGTGAGCATGACGATGCGGTCGCTCAGCAGCACGGCCTCGTCGACGTCGTGCGTCACCATGACCACGGTGCTGCGGGTCTTCTGCACGATGGCCAGCAGCTCGTCCTGCAGCTTGGCGCGGGTGAGGGCGTCGAGCGCGCCGAAGGGCTCGTCCATCAGCAGCACCTTGGGCTCCATCGACAGCGCGCGCGCAATGCCCACGCGCTGCTTCATGCCGCCGGAGATCTCGCCGGGGCGCTTCTGCGCGGCAGGGGTGAGGCCGACCAGCGCCAGGGCCGCGTCGGTGCGCTCGCGCAGTTGCGCCTTGCCTTCGGTGACCGCGAACACGCGCTCGACCGCGAGGTACACGTTTTCGAAGCAGGTGAGCCAGGGCAGCAGCGAGTGGTTCTGGAACACGACCGCGCGCTCGGGGCCCGGGCCTTTGATTTCCTTGTTGGCGCACAGCAGCGAACCCTGCGTGGGCGTGGTGAGGCCGGCCACCAGGTTCAGCAGCGTCGACTTGCCGCAGCCCGAGTGCCCGATGAGCGTGATGAACTCGCCCTTGGCCACATTCAGGTTCACGTCGCGCAGCGCCACGAAGCGGCCCTTGGGCGTCTTGAACGCCTGCTCCACCCCGTGGATCTCGATGTACTTGCTGTCGTCGATCATGACTTCACCTCTTCGAACGTGAACGCGGTGGCGAGCTTGACGAGCGCGAACTCCAGCACCAGGCCGACGATGCCGATCACGAAGATCGCGATGATGATGTTGGCGACGTTCAGGTTGTTCCACTCGTCCCACACCCAGAAGCCGATGCCGACGCCGCCGGTGAGCATCTCGGCCGCCACGATCACCAGCCACGCGGTGCCCACGGCCAGCCGCACGCCGGTGAGCATGTAGGGCAGCACGGCGGGAAACAGGATCTTGGTGAGGATCTTCCATTCGCTCAGGTTCAGCACCTTGGCCACGTTCATGTAGTCGCTGGGCACGCGCTGCACGCCCACGGCGGTGTTGATGACCATCGGCCAGATCGAGCAGATGAAGATGGTCCAGATGGCCGCCGGGTTGGCGCCCTTGAACACCAGCAGCCCGATGGGCAGCCACGCCAGCGGCGACACCGGGCGCAGCAGGCTGATGAGCGGGTTGAACATGCGCGCCAGGAACTCGAAGCGCCCGATGGCGAAGCCCGCCGGAATGCCCACCAGCGCCGCCAGCCCGAAGCCCAACGCCACGCGCTGCAGCGACGACAGCACGTTCCAGCCCACGCCCTGGTCGTTCGGGCCCTTGCTGTAGAACGGGTCGCTGAACACGGTCACGGCCTGGTGCCACACGGCCAGCGGCGTGGGAAAGCCGGTGGTGCTGTTCACGGCAATGAGCTCCCACACCAGCAGCAGCAGGCCGAAGCCGGCGAGCGGCGGGAGCACGCGCATCCAGAAGGCGCGCAGGTCGATGGGCGTGCGCGGCCTGGGCTCCCGCTCCGCTCTGGCGACGGAGTTCGGGAGCGGGTGAGGAGCGGCTTCCGCACGGGCGAGAGGAAGAGTGGGCGAGGGTGGTGCCGAAAGGGACGCATCCAGGGGCGAATGAAAAACAGCGCTGACCATGGTGTTCTCCTCAGGCATGCAGCTTGAAAGACTCGGCGTACTTCTTCGGGTCCTTGCCGTCCCACACCGTGCCGTCGAACAGCTTGCTGGTGCGCATCGCGTCCTTGGGCACGGGCGTCTGCGTGGCGGCGGCGGCCTGCTTGTAGATGTCGATGCGGTTGATTTCGCCGGCCACCTTCAGGTAGTCGGGGTGTTCCTTCAGCAGGCCCCAGCGCTTTTGCTGCGTGAGGAACCACATGCCGTCCGACAGGTAGGGGAAGTTCACGGCGCCGTCGCCGTAGAACTTCATGTGGTTGGGGTCGTCCCAGCTCTTGCCCAGGCCGTTGGTGTAGCGGCCCAGGATGCGCTGGTTGATCGCGTCCACGCTGGTGTTGACGTAGCTCTTGTCGGCAATGGTCTCGGCCATCTTGTTCTTGTTCTGCAGGCCGGCGTCGATCCACTTGCTGGCCTCGAGCACGGCGGCGGTCACGGCGCGCGCGGTGTTGGGGTACTTCTTGACGAAGTCGCCGGTGGTGCCCAGCACCTTCTCGGGGTGGTCCTTCCAGATGTCCTGCGTGGTGATGGCCGTGATGCCGATGCCGTCCATGATGGCGCGCTGGCCCCAGGGTTCGCCCACGCAGTAGCCGTCCATGTTGCCGATGCGCATGTTGGCCACCATCTGCGGGGGCGGCACGGTGATGTTCTTCACGTCCTTGAACGGATCGATGCCGGCCGACGCGAGCCAGTAGTACAGCCACATGGCATGCGTGCCGGTGGGAAAGGTCTGCGCGAAGGTGTATTCGCGCTTGTCGCTGGCGATGAGCTTGGCGAGCGAGGCGGCATCGACCGCGCCCTTGTCGGCCAGCTTCTTCGACAGCGTGATGGCCTGGCCGTTGTTGTTCAGGGTCATGAGCACGGCCATGTCCTTCTTCGGGCCGCCGGCGCCCACGTGCACGCCGTAGACCAGGCCGTACAGCACATGGGCGAAGTCGAGCTCGCCGTTCACCAGCTTGTCGCGCACGCCGGCCCAGCTGGCCTCCTTGCTGGGAACGATCTTCACGCCGTACTTCTTGTCGATGCCCAGCACCGAGGCCATGACCACGCTGGCGCAGTCGGTGAGTGGAATGAAGCCGATCTTCACTTCCTCCTTCTCGGGCTTGTCCGAGCCCGCGGCCCAGACGGCCGCGCGCAGGGCGGGGTCGATGCCCACGGCGCCGATGGCGGCGGCTTGCAATACGCGGCGTCGGCTGAGGCGGGTGGTGAGCAGATCGGTCATGGGGCGGGCTCCGGTTGAAGACGAACAGACTGGAAAGACAAAAACAAAAAAGGCGTCCGCACCGCGCAGGGGCTGCTCGAAAACGAGCCCTTGCGGGATGGGGACGCCTTTGTCCGGTTCGGCGGGAAGCACCCGCCGTTGGGTGCCGCCTGCCTCAAGACCCATTGGGGGGCCTGTGGGCTGGGTGCTTGCAAACGGCGTGCCAGCTGGTGCGTTCACGGCGCGCGGCCAATGGCGCGGCCGCATGGAAAGGGTTCGGCAGGGCTGGCGCGGGTGGACGGACGGTGTCTTGCGGACACGCTATGGACACGTCGAGGACACGATCTGGGCACAGTTGTTGTGCACCGCACCAAGTTGAACGCTTTCAGCGCGGCGGCGTGCGCTCGACCACGGGCAGGTAGTCGGCCATGGCCAGCATCGACTCGGCCACGTCGACCAGGCGCCGCTTCTGGTTCATGGCGGTCTGGCGCAGCATCTTGTGCGCCTCTTCTTCGCTGAGGCGGCGGTGCGCCATCAGCAGGCCCTTGGCACGCTCGACGATCTTGCGTTCGTTGAGCGATGCGCGCACGGTTTCCAGCTCGTCGCTCATGGCCTGCAGCCGGTGCGACTGCTCCTGCACCATGTCGAGCACCGAGCGCTCCAGGTGCCGGCCGAACTGGGCGGGCGCCGCGGCCTGGGCGTCGGCGTCGTCGAAGAACAGCGCGGCGGCCTGCGGGGCCAGCGTGTCGAGCAGCTGCTGGTAGTCCTGCAACTCGGCGCGCGACTGCGCGGTCTTGCGCTCGCACAGCGCGCGCAGGTCGGCGGCCAGGCGGTCTTCGACGGTCTTCATGGCGTCGATGCGGCGGGTGCAGCAGTCGAACCAGGCCTGGCTCAGGGGCGCGTCGGCCGGTGCCGAGGTGGTGCCGCGCCGGCGCATGCGCTCCAGCTCGGCCAGCATGGCGTCGGGCTGGCTGTCGCGCCACAGCGCGAGCACGGCGTCGCCCGAGAAGTCGGTGAACACCTGGAAGCAGCGCTCCTGCGATTCGATGAGGTGCAGCCACTGCAGGCGCTGCGCCTCGTCGCTGCGGCCCAGCGCGAGCGCCGCGGCGCCGAAGGCACGCTCCTGCCCGGCGAATTCCTTGCCCTGCATGAAATTGAACATGGCGACCAGCAGCCGCGAGATCTCGGGGTCGGCCGCGCCGTCGGCCGCCTCGAACACCACCGACAGCAGCCCGGCGATGAGCTTGGCGAAGGCGGCGACGGCCTGCGCCGGCTTGAGCTCGAGCGCGTCGATGCGCTTGCGCAGGGTGGGCAGCGCGTCCAGCCCCGGCAGCACCCAGGCGATGCGGCTGAACAGCCGCGCGCCGTTGCCCGCGCCCACGCCGCGGTGCTTGTCGGTTTCGAGCTGGTCGAAGCCGGCGCGCACCTCGCGCTCCAGCGCCAGGCATTCGGCGATCTGCGGGGCGCGCTGCTCGGCAAAGCGGCTGCCGCGCGTGGCAAGGAAGATGTTCGACATGCCGCGCTCGCGCTGCAGCGCATGCACGAGGCGGCCAATCAGCCCGACCAGCTCGCTGGTGCGCGCAAGCTGGTCGAGCTCGTCGATTTCGCAACGGCGGGCGGCGATGAGGAAGCTCAGTCCGGATTTCATGGGTGGGGTCGGTGCGCGGGGTACGTAGCGGCACTGCAACATCCGTGCCCCCGCCGGCGCAGCGGCCTTGCGGCCCCGCAGCCTTGCCCCTTCGGGGGACGGGCGCGGCGGGCGCCACCTACACTCGGCAGCATGCTCTTGTTGGGAATCGAATCATCCTGCGATGAAACCGGCGTGGCGCTGGTCGAGTCGCACGGCAACGCGCTGCCGCTGCTGCGCTCGCATGCGTTGCACAGCCAGATCGCCATGCACCAGGCCTACGGCGGCGTGGTGCCCGAACTGGCCAGCCGCGACCACATCCGCCGCGTGCTGCCGCTGACCGAGGCCGTGATGGCCGAGGCCGGCCGCTCGCTCGCCGAGATCGACGTGGTGGCCTACACCCGCGGCCCCGGCCTGGCGGGCGCGCTGCTGGTGGGCGCGGGCGTGGCCTGCGCGCTGGGCGTGGCGCTGGGCAAGCCGGTGCTGGGCGTGCATCACCTCGAAGGGCACCTGCTGTCGCCGTTTCTCAGTGCCGATCCGCCGGAGTTTCCGTTCGTCGCGCTGCTGGTCTCCGGCGGCCACACGCAGCTGATGCGGGTGGACGGCGTGGGCCGCTACGAACTGCTCGGCGAGACCATCGACGACGCGGCCGGCGAGGCCTTCGACAAGAGCGCCAAGCTCATGGGCCTGCCGTACCCCGGCGGCCCCTGGCTCGCCAAGCTGGCCGAGGGCGGCAACGCCACGGCCTTCAAGCTGCCGCGCCCGCTGCTGCACAGCGGCGACCTCGACTTTTCGTTCGCCGGCCTGAAGACGGCCGTGCTCACGCAGGCCAAGAAGCTGGGCGACACGCTCGAGTCGAACAAGGCCGACCTGGCGGCCTCGACGCAGGCGGCCATCGTGGAGGTGCTGCTGAAGAAGTCGCTCGCCGCGCTCGAGCAGACCGGGCTCAAGCGCCTGGTGGTGGCGGGTGGGGTGGGGGCCAACAAGAACTTGCGCGAGCAGCTCAATGCCGCCTGCGCCAAGCGCAAGGTGCGGGTGCACTACCCCGAGCTGCACCTGTGCACCGACAACGGCGCCATGATCGCCATGGCCGCCGCCATGCGCCTGCAATCGGGACTGTCGCAGGCCAGCGAGCGCTATGCCTTCGACGTCAAGCCGCGATGGCCCATGGCGATGCTGTCGGCCGAGCCGCCGATACCGGAGACTGCGTAAGCGGCTGACGCGCGCGGGCGCTCGAAGGCAGCGGCAACACGTCGAGCATGTTGCGCCACAGCTGGCGCCATTGCGGCCAGTCGTGGCCGCCTTCGGTGGTGAACACCTGGCCCGAGGGCAGGGCGTCGGCCAGCAGCTTGTGGTTGTTGACGAAGCGGTCTTCCAGGCCAAAGCCCAGGTACAGCGGCGGCAGGTTCTTGACGGGCTGGTCCTGCAGGTACTGCTGGAAGAAGGGCCACAGCTTGCGGTCGGGTTCCTCATCGGGCTGCGGGCCGGTGGGGGCCTGCCACATGCGAAGGCCGCCGGCCTTCTTGATTTCCGCGCCGAGCACGCGCCGGCCCAGGTAGGGCGCCAGCGCCACGATGCCGTCGACTGAGCCCGGTCGCGCCAGTTCATGAATCAAGGCGCCGAAGCCGCCGATGGAAATGCCCACCAGCCAGATCGACTTGTAGCCCTTGGCGCGCTGCGGCTCGATGACGTCGGCGTGCAGCCGCTCGCTGAGCGTCTGCTCGTAGTAGTAAGAGACGTCGGCGTCGACCAGCAGCGCGTCGGCCGCCAGGTGGCGTTCGCGCACGGCGGCAATGAAACCTTCGCGCTCGAATTCGTCGGGCTTGAGGTACGCGCCTGGCAGGAAGATCAGGAGCGTGTCGGACTGTTCGTTGGGATGGGCGGGTTGGAGATGTGTTTGCATGGTGCCGTGAGGGGGCACCCGACCCGCACCGTCATGGAACTCGATGCGTTTACGAGACGCCCACGAAGAAGAAAGTACTAAGAAAACGTCACATGATGTGACGTTATGCGGCCCTATTGTGAATAGGGAGCATGTTCAAAGTCAAAAGGAACGTTTACTGACACTTTCTTCTTGTGGGCTTAGGTCGAACTAGTTGATTTGCAACTGTGCGGCCTGGCTCACGGGAACGCGCTTGCCGAGCTTCAGCGTGAGCACGCCGTTCTCGAGCTTGGCGTCGCTCGCGGTCACGTCGATGTCCAGCGGCAGCTCGTAGGCGGCCTTGAACTGGCGCTTGGCTTCGGCCTTGCTGTCGATGCGCACCACGGCGCCTTCGATGTTGATGACGAGGTCTTCACGCGCAAGGCCCGGCACGTCGAGCGACAGGGTCCAGCTGGTGTCGTCCTGCTCCACGAGCGGCGAACGGCGGGCACCCGCGAAGGCCTCGCTGGCGAAGCGTTCGAAGGCCTGGTCGTAGGCGCGGGGAGCGAAGCGGGCGGTGCGAAGGGTGGGGGCAAAAAACATGATGAAGAACTCCTGAATCAACACAATGGGGACAAGGAATGTGTGTCCCTTACACTGCGCGGCCGTTCAATCGTGAGTGCCGCTTGACACCTCATCTAGGCGCATCGGCAGGCGTTTCAAGACAATGAATCCCCCCTTTATTTGGCGTCGCGAGGCCTTGAAATTCGCGGCGCTGGCGCTATGCGCGAAGCCCTTCGCCGCGCTCGCGCAGGCGGCTTCCGCCGTACCGTCCACACCTTCCGCACCTCCCGCACCCATCCGCCTGGCCCTCATCGAAAGCATGAGCGGCCCCTTCGCCAACACCGGTGAAGCGGTGTTCCGCAACCTGCTGTGGGCGGTGGAGCGCGTGAATGCGCGCGGCGGCATCAAGCTGCCCGGCGTGCCGGGCGGTGCGCGGCCGTTGCAGCTCGACCGGTACGACAGCAAGGGCCAGAACGAAGAGGCGCTCTCCGCACTGCGCGCGGCCATGGACGACGGCGCGCGCATCGTGCTGCAGGGCAACTCGTCGGCCACCGCGTCGGCGCTGGTCGCTGCCATCGACAAGAACAACGAGCGCGACCCGTCGCGGCGCGTGATCTTTCTCAACTACGCCGCGGTCGATCCGGTGCTGACGAACGAGCGCTGCAGCTTCTGGCACTTTCGCTTCGACGCGCATGCCGACATGCGCGTGGCCGCGCTGATGTCGGCGGTGAAGGACGACGCGTCGCTCAAGCGCGTGTACCTCATCGGGCAGGACTACAGCTTCGGCCAGGCCGTGCTGCGCGAGGCGCGCCGGCAGCTCGGCGTGCAGCGGCCCGACGTGGACATCGTGGGCGACGAGCTGCACCCGATGGGCAAGGTGAAAGACTTCGCGCCCTACGCCACGAAGATCATCGCGAGCGGCGCGCAGGCCGTGGTCACGGGCAACTGGGGCAACGACCTCACGCTGCTGGTGAAGGCGGCGCGCGAGGCGGGTTTCAACGGCACCTTCTATACCTTCTACGGCAACGCGCTGGGTGCGCCCGCGGCCATCGGCGACGCGGGCATCGGCCGCGTGGTGGCGGTGGCCGACTGGCTGCCCAATGTGCAGACCTCGCAGTCGGAGGCGTTCTATCGCGCCTTTCGCACGCGCTTTCCCAAGCCGGCCGACGACTATGTGCACATGCGGCTGCAGCTGCTGGTCGAGGCGCTCGCGCAGGCCATCGAGCGTGCCGGGAGCGTCGATGCGGTGCCGGTCGCGCGCGCCCTCGAGCAGGCCGACGTGAGCCTGTACGGCCAGCGCGGACGCATGCGCGCCGCCGACCACCAGTTCCAGCAGCAGCTCGTGGTCGGCGTGATGGACCGGCAGGGCCGCCCGGGCGTGCAGTTCGACGTCGAGGGCTCGGGCTACGGCTTTCGCGTGGTGAAGACCATTGCCGCCGAGCGCGCCGAACTGCCGACCTCGTGCAAGATGAAAAGACCTTGATCGATCGATGAACCACAGGACCCCGAACCATGCGTGAAGCCATCCACAACCTCGAAGCCTCGAAGATCCGCGAAGTCGCCAATGCCGGCATGGGCCGCGACGACGTGCTGGCCTTCTGGTTCGGCGAAAGCGACGAAGTCACGCCCGAGGTGATCCGCCAGGCGGCCATCGAGTCGCTGCAGCGAGGCGAGACTTTCTACTCGCACAACCTCGGGCTGCCCGAGCTGCGCGAGGCCATCGCGCGCTACACCAGCGCGCTGCATCCGGCGGTGGATGCGTCGCGCATCGCCGTCACATCTGGCGGCGTGAGCGCGCTGATGCTCGCGGTGCAGGCGCTGGTCGACGCGGGCGACGAGGTGGTCGCGGTGACGCCGGTGTGGCCCAACCTGACGGCGCAGCCCGCGATCATGGGCGCGCAGGTGCGCACGCTGCCGCTGGTGCCGGTGAACGGGCAATGGACGCTCGACCTGCAGTCGCTGCGCGCGGCCGTCACGTCGAACACGAAGCTGCTGATCGTCAACGCGCCCAACAACCCCACGGGCTGGACCATGACGCGCGACGAGCAGCAGGCCGTGCTCGACCACTGCCGCCACACCGGCACCTGGATCCTGGCCGACGAGGTGTACGAGCGCCTGTACTACGAGCCCACGCCCAACGGCTGCGCGCCCAGCTTCCTGGACATCTCGAAGGCCGACGACCGGCTCGTGGTGACGCACAGTTTCTCGAAGAGCTTCCTGATGACCGGATGGCGCCTGGGCTGGCTGGTGCTGCCGCCCGCGATGGTGGAGGGCATCGGCAAGCTGATCGAGTTCAACACCTCGTGCGCCAGCGTGTTCACGCAGCGCGCGGCCATTGCCGCCATCGAACACACGGGCGAGATCACGCCGCGCGTGGTGGCGCACCTGAAGCAGTGCCGCGACACGCTGGTGCCGCTGCTGGCGGCCTTGCCGGGCGTGCAGGTGGCGCCGGCCAAGGGCGGCATGTATGCCTTCTTCCGGCTCGAGGGTTTCGGCGATTCGCTGGAGGTGGCGAAGCGGCTGGTGGCCGAGGCCGCCCTGGGGCTCGCGCCTGGCAACGCCTTCGCGCCCGAGGCGCAGGGCTGGCTGCGCTGGTGCTTCGCGTCGAAGGACCCGCAGCGGCTGGTGCGGGGCGTGGAGCGGCTGCGCACCTGGCTGGCGGAGCAGTCGCGGGCGAGCTGATCACGGGGCTTGATGTGGGCGTTGAGCTGGCACGAAAGAGGCGAAAAGGGGAGGTGAAAGCCCGCTGAAAGTCCCCGGGCTATAATCCCGAGGCTTTGCATGCCGCAAGGCGCACGGTGAGGGCAGTTCCAGCGCTCACCGCAAGTCAAACATCCCGGAACAAGGAAATCAAACATGATCGCAGCCTCCATCAAGGCCGAAGTCGTCAAGGACAACGCCCGCGCCGCCAACGACACTGGCAGCCCCGAAGTGCAAGTCGCACTGCTGACCGCCCGTATCAACGAGCTCACCCCCCACTTCAAGACTCACGCCAAGGACCACCACGGCCGTCGCGGTCTGCTGCGCATGGTGAGCCGCCGCCGCAAGCTCCTGGACTACCTCAAGTCCAAGGACGCCGACCGTTACACCGCGCTGATCGCCAAGCTGGGTCTGCGCAAGTAATTCGAATCGCATGAAAAAACGCCTGGGTTAGTCCGCTAGCTCAGGCGTTTTTTACTTCGCGATCCACTTTTCGGAGTGCCCAAGCAGAGCGAAGCTGTGTCATTCCAATGAAGTTCGGGCGATCTTCACTGGAATGGCATCGTGTTCTGAGAAGCCTCCGGCCCTTGCAGATCCTGTGTGGTCTGCTATTAAAACAGGAGCGAAAATGAGCCTCTTCAACAAAGTTACCAAGTCCTTCCAGTGGGGCGACAAGACCGTCGTCATGGAAACGGGCGAAGTTGCCCGCCAGGCCAACGGCGCCGTGCTGGTCGACATCGACGGCACCGTCATCCTCGCGACCGTGGTCGCCTCCAAGTCGGCCAAGCCCGGCCAGGACTTCTTTCCGCTGACCGTCGACTACATCGAGAAGACCTACGCCGCGGGCAAGATCCCCGGCAGCTTCTTCAAGCGCGAAGCCAAGCCCAGCGAACACGAAACGCTGACCAGCCGCCTGATCGACCGTCCGATCCGCCCGCTGTTCCCCGAAGGCTTCCTGAACGAAGTGCACGTGGTCATCCACACCGTGTCGCTCAACCCTGAAGTCGACGCCGACATCGCCGCCATGATCGGCGTGAGCGCAGCGCTCGCAATCTCCGGCATTCCGTTCAGCGGCCCCATCGGTGCCGCCCGCGTGGGCTACATCAACGGCCAGTACGTGCTGAATCCGGGCCAGACGGCCCGCAAGGATTCGCAGATGGACCTCGTCGTGGCCGGCACGCAAGCCGCCGTGCTGATGGTCGAGTCCGAAGCTCAGCAACTCAGCGAAGAAATCATGCTGGGTGGCGTGGTGTTCGGCCATGAACAAGCCAACATCGCCATCAACGCGATCCATGACCTCGTGCGCGACGCCGGCAAGCCGGTGTGGGACTGGCAGGCACCCGCCGAAGACGAAGCCTTCGTCGCCAAGGTCAAGGGCCTGGCCGAAGAAAAGCTGCGCGCCGTGTACCAAATCCGCAGCAAGCAAGCCCGCACGCAAGCCCTGCGCGAAGCCAACGCCGGTGTGCTGGCCTCGCTGAAGGAAAGCGGCGAGCCCTTCGACGCCGGCAAGGTCAGCGACCTGCTGTTCGCCATCGAATCGAAGATCGTGCGCAGCCAGATCCTGTCGGGCGAACCCCGCATCGACGGCCGCGACACGCGCACCGTGCGCCCCATCGAAATCCGCAACTCGGTGCTGCCCCGCACCCACGGTTCGGCCCTGTTCACGCGCGGTGAAACGCAGGCGCTGGTCATCACCACGCTGGGCACCGAACGCGACGCGCAGCGCATCGACGCGCTGGCCGGCGAGTACGAAGACCGCTTCCTGTTCCACTACAACATGCCTCCCTTCGCCACCGGCGAAGTGGGCCGCATGGGCTCGACCAAGCGCCGCGAAATCGGCCACGGCCGCCTGGCCAAGCGCGCGCTCGTCGCAGTGTTGCCGACCAAGGAAGAGTTCCCGTACACGGTTCGCGTCGTGTCGGAAATCACCGAGTCGAACGGCTCGTCGTCGATGGCTTCGGTCTGCGGCGGCTGCCTGTCCCTGATGGACGCCGGCGTGCCCATGAAGGCGCACGTGGCCGGTATCGCCATGGGCCTGATCAAGGAAGACAACCGCTTCGCCGTGCTGACCGACATCCTGGGCGATGAAGATCACCTGGGCGACATGGACTTCAAGGTGGCCGGTACCACCAACGGCATCACCGCGCTGCAGATGGACATCAAGATCCAGGGCATCACGAAGGAAATCATGCAGGTCGCACTGGCGCAAGCCAAGGAAGCGCGCATGCACATCCTGGGCAAGATGCAGGAAGCCATGGGCGAGGCCAAAGCCGAGGTTTCGAACTTCGCGCCCCGCCTGACCACGATGCGCATCAACCCCGAGAAGATCCGCGACGTGATCGGCAAGGGCGGCGCGGTCATCCGTGGCCTGCAGGAAGAGACCGGCACGACGATCAACATCTCCGATGAAGATCCGGGCCTCATCACCATCGCGTCCACCGATCCCGAAAAGGCCGAGCTGGCCAAGAAGCGCATCGAGCAGATCACGGCCGAAGTCGAAATCGGCAAGGTCTACGAAGGCCCGGTCACCAAGATCCTGGACTTCGGCGCGCTCATCAACCTGCTGCCCGGCAAGGACGGCCTGCTGCACATCAGCCAGATCGCGCACGAGCGCGTCGAGAAGGTGACCGACTACCTGAGCGAAGGCCAGATCGTGAAGGTCAAGGTTCTCGAGACCGACGAAAAGGGCCGCGTCAAGCTGTCCATGAAGGCACTGACCGAGCGTCCGGCCGGCATGGAATACAGCGAGCGCCCGCCGCGTGAAGACCGCGGTGACCGTGGCGGCGACCGCCGCGAACGTTCGGACCGTGGCGACCGCGGCGACCGTGGTGGTGATCGTGGCGAGCGCGCACCGCGCTTCAACAACGAGCAGCAACAGCAGCCGCGCAACGAGCAGCCGCAGGCCCCGGCCGGCGAGCAGCAACAGGCCCCGCGCGAGCCTCAGGAGTAAGAAGGGCGCAACGGCGGCGCCAGATGCCGCCGTTGCAATCTTTTGAACAGCAAGCTTCGCCCCATCTGCGGGCGTTGGAGGCCGAAAGACCATGAAAGCCATTGAAATCACTTCGTACGGCGCCCCCGAGGTGCTGCGCGTGGCAGAGCGTCCCGACCCGGTGGCCGGCGCGGGCGAACTGCTGATCCGCGTTGCGGCGAGTGGCGTCAATCGCCCCGGCGTGCTGCAGCGCATGGGCCACTACCCGGTGCCGCCGGGTGCGTCCGACCTGCCGGGCCTCGAGGTGGCCGGCGAGATCGTGTCGGGCGACGCCGCGGCACTTGCCGAAGCGGGCTTCAAGATCGGCGATCACGTCTGCGCGTTGATCGCGGGTGGTGGCTATGCCGAGCTGTGCGTGGCGCCCGTGGTGCAATGCCTGCCGGTGCCCAAGGGCTGGAGCGATGCCGACGCGGCCTCGCTGCCCGAGACCTTCTTCACCGTCTGGAGCAATGTGTTCGAGCGCGGCCGCCTGCAAAAGGGCGAGACGCTGCTGATCCACGGTGGCTCGAGCGGCATCGGCGTCACGGCGATCCAGATCGCCAAGGCGCTCGGTGCGACCGTGATCGTCACGGCCGGCAGCGACGACAAGTGCGAAGCCTGCAAGAAGCTCGGCGCCGACCATGCCATCAACTACCGCACCAGCGATTTCGTCGAACAGGCGAAGAAGCTGACCGGCGGCAAAGGCGTGGACGTGGTGCTCGACATGGTCGCTGGCGACTACGTGGCGCGCGAGATCGAATGCCTGGCCGAAGACGGCCGGCTCGTGATCATCGCAGTGCAGGGCGGGGTGAAGAGCGAGATCAATGCAGGCCTCGTGCTGCGCAGGCGTCTCACGATCACCGGCTCGACGCTGCGGCCCCGGCCGGTGGCGTTCAAGGGCGCGATCGCCAAGGCGCTGCGAGAGAAGGTCTGGCCGTTGCTCGAAAGCGGTGCCATCAAGCCCGTGATCCACAGCAGCTTTGCGGCGGTGGGTGAACCTGGCGCTGCGGCGAGTGGCGCGGCGCAGGCACACACGCTCATGGAATCGAACCAGCACATCGGCAAGATCGTGCTGACATGGTGACGAAAACGCGATGACAACCAAGAAGAAACTGATCGCCGGCAACTGGAAGATGAATGGCGGCCTGGCCGCCAACGAGGCGCTGGTGAAGGCTTTGCAGCAAGGCCTGGCGGCAAGCCCTGCCGCCTGTGACATCGCGCTGTGCGCGCCTGCGCCGTACTTTGCGCAACTGCAGTCGCTGCTGGCGGGTTCGCCGGCATTGGCGTTGGGTGCGCAGGACGTCTCGGCGCATCCGCAAGGGGCGTTCACGGGCGAGCAATCGGCTGCGATGCTGAAGGATTTCGGCGTGCGCTATGCGATCGTCGGTCACTCCGAGCGTCGCCAGTACCACGGTGAAACCGATGAAACGGTGGCGGCCAAGGCGGCTGCCGCGCTGGCCAACGGCATCACCCCGATCGTGTGCGTCGGCGAAACGCTGGCACAGCGCGAAGCAGGGCAGACCGAAGAGGTCGTGAAGCGCCAACTGGCCGCGGTGATCCACGTGAACGGCCATTGCATCAGCGAGATCGTCGTGGCGTACGAGCCTGTCTGGGCCATCGGCACGGGCAAGACGGCCACGCCGGAGCAGGCGCAAGCGGTGCATGCCGTTCTGCGCGCGCAACTGCACCATGCGGCGAGCGAGCATGCCGCGGGCATCCAGATTCTTTATGGCGGCAGCATGAACGCGGCGAACGCCGCCCAGCTGTTGTCGCAGGCCGACATCGACGGCGGTCTCATCGGTGGCGCGTCGCTCAAGGCCGCCGATTTTCTGCAGATCATTTCTGCCGCTGCGCGCTGAACGCGCAACGGCTGTATCACTTAGGAGTAAGAACGAATGAACGTGGTCCTCAACCTTCTCGTCGGCGTGCAGATGCTGTCCGCCCTCGCGATGATCGGCCTGATCCTGATCCAGCACGGCAAGGGTGCCGACATGGGCGCGGCCTTCGGCAGCGGCAGTGCCGGCAGCCTGTTCGGTGCGAGCGGCAGTGCGAATTTCCTGTCGCGCACCACGGCAGTGCTTGCTGCGGTCTTCTTCGCGTGCACGCTGCTGCTGGCTTACTTCAGCCACGCACGGCCCGCGGGCGGTGGCAGCCTGCTCGAGCGCGCAGCCATCGGCACGCCCGCCGCACCGGCCAAGCCGGCCACTGGCGCGGCGAACGAAATCCCGGGTGCAGCAGCACCGAGCGCACCTGCTTCGGCGCCTGCGGCACCGGTTTCGGGTGCTGGCCAGATCCCGGCGAAGTAATCATCTCGTTTTCATGAGTCCCCTGTGAAAAATGACTTCATTTCAGGGTAAACTCTAAATCTGTTCGGAAAGCCAAATGCCTGTAACCAGGTACCTCATGCCATCTGAACAGTAAAAACCGCGGTCGTGGTGAAATTGGTAGACACGCTATCTTGAGGGGGTAGTGGCGAAAGCTGTGCGAGTTCGAGTCTCGCCGACCGCACCAAATCTCATCGGCAGAAAACCTCATCCAGAGGTTCTTCTTGCCGGTGGCAAGCGGTGAAAAACTCTCGATGAATCTCGACTCCTACCTCCCCGTCCTTTTGTTCATTTTGGTCGGAGTCGGCGTAGGCGTCGCACCTCAGGTCATCGGATACATTCTCGGCCCCAACCGGCCCGACGCCGCAAAGAACGCTCCCTACGAGTGTGGCTTTGAAGCCTTCGAGGACGCGCGCATGAAGTTCGACGTGCGCTACTACCTCGTCGCCATTCTCTTCATCCTGTTCGATCTCGAAATTGCCTTTCTCTTTCCGTGGGCCATTGCGCTCAAGGAGATCGGTGCTGTCGGCTTCTGGGCCATGATGATCTTCCTCGCCATCCTCGTCGTGGGCTTCGCCTACGAGTGGAAAAAAGGCGCGCTCGACTGGGAATGACAAAGAAAGCACACGATGGCCATTGAAGGCGTTCTCAAAGAAGGTTTCGTCACGACCACCTATGACTCGGTGGTGAACTGGGCGAAGACCGGATCTCTCTGGCCGATGACATTCGGCCTCGCATGCTGTGCGGTGGAAATGATGCACGCGGGCGCTGCCCGCTACGACATCGACCGATTCGGCATGCTGTTCCGTCCCAGCCCGCGCCAGTCCGATCTGATGATCGTGGCCGGCACGCTGTGCAACAAGATGGCGCCGGCGCTGCGCAAGGTCTACGACCAGATGCCCGAGCCGCGCTGGGTGCTGTCGATGGGTTCGTGCGCGAACGGTGGTGGCTACTACCACTACAGCTATTCGGTCGTGCGCGGCTGCGACCGCATCGTGCCGGTCGACGTCTATGTGCCGGGTTGCCCGCCCACCGCCGAAGCTTTGCTCTACGGCGTGATCCAGTTGCAGCAGAAGATTCGCCGCACCAACACCATTGCCCGCGCCTGAGAGATTGCCGACGATGACTGACTTTGCAATTTCGCCGGACGTGCTGCGCGCCACCATCACCGAGACGCTCGGCGCCAAGGCCAAGAGCGTGACGCTCGCCCTGGGCGAAGTGACCGTGGTGGTGAGTGCGGCTGATTACCTCGAAGCCGCCACGCTGCTGCGCGATGCGCCCGGCTGCCGCTTCGAGCAACTGATCGACCTCTGCGGCATGGACTATTCCGACTACCGTGAAGGCGAGTGGCAGGGCGAGCGCTACTGCGTCGTCTCGCACCTCCTGTCCGTCACGCTCAACCAGCGTGTGCGCCTGAAGGTGTTCGCGCCTAGCGAAGACCTGCCTGTGGTCGACTCGCTGCAGCCCGTTTGGAGCTCGTGCACCTGGTTCGAGCGCGAGGCCTTCGACCTGTACGGCATCGTGTTCGACGGTCACGACGACCTGCGCCGCATCCTGACCGACTATGGCTTCATCGGCCACCCGTTTCGCAAGGATTTCCCGGTGTCGGGTCACGTCGAGATGCGTTACGACGAAGAACAAAAGCGCGTGGTCTACCAGCCGGTATCGATCGAGCCGCGCGAAATCACCCCGCGCGTGATCCGCGAAGACAACTACGGCGGCGGTTTGCACTGATATGGCCGAAATCAAGAACTACACACTCAACTTCGGTCCCCAGCATCCGGCGGCCCACGGCGTGTTGCGCCTGGTGCTCGAGCTGGACGGCGAAGTGATCCAGCGCGCCGACCCCCACATCGGCCTGCTGCACCGCGCGACCGAGAAGCTCGCCGAATCGCGCACCTTCATCCAGTCGCTGCCCTACATGGACCGCCTCGATTACGTGTCGATGATGTCCAACGAGCACGCCTACTGCCTGGCCATCGAGCGGATGATGGGCTTGGACGTGCCGATTCGCGCACAGTACATCCGCGTGATGTTCGCCGAGATCACCCGCCTGCTGAACCACCTGCTGTGGCTCGGTGCGCACGGTCTGGACTGCGGCGCGATGAACATGCTCATCTACTGCTTCCGCGAGCGTGAAGACCTGTTCGACATGTACGAGGCCGTGTCCGGCGCGCGCATGCATGCGGCGTACTTCCGTCCGGGCGGCGTCTACCGCGACCTGCCGGATGCGATGCCGCAGTACAAGGTCAGCAAGATCAAGAACGCCAAGGCCATCGAGCGCCTGAACGAAGATCGCCAGGGATCGCTGCTCGACTTCATCGACGCGTTCTGCAAGCGCTTCCCGAAGATGGTCGACGAGTACGAAACGCTGCTCACCGACAACCGCATCTGGAAGCAGCGCACCGTGGGCATCGGCGTGGTCACGCCGGAGCGCGCGCTGAACCTCGGTTTCACCGGCCCCATGCTGCGTGGCTCGGGCATCGAATGGGACCTGCGCAAGAAGCAGCCCTACGACGTCTACGACCGCATGCAGTTCGACGTGCCCGTCGGCAGGACCGGCGACTGCTACGACCGCTACCTGGTTCGCGTCGAAGAGATGCGCCAGGCCAACAAGATCATCGAGCAGTGCTCGGCCTGGTTGCGTGCCAACCCGGGCCCCGTCATTACCGACAACCACAAAGTCGCCGCGCCTGCGCGCGAATCGATGAAGGCGAACATGGAGGAGCTGATCCACCATTTCAAGCTCTTCACCGAAGGCTTCCATGTGCCCGAAGGCGAGGCGTATGCCGCCGTCGAGCATCCGAAGGGCGAGTTCGGCATCTACCTGGTGAGCGATGGCGCCAACAAGCCGTACCGCCTGAAGATCCGCGCCCCTGGCTTCCCGCACCTCGCCGCCCTTGACGAAATGTCGCGCGGTCACATGATCGCCGACGCTGTCGCGGTGATCGGCACGATGGACATCGTGTTCGGCGAGATCGACAGGTGAGAAAGAGCGAATGACGACTTCCTCGACCCACCATGAAACGGCGCCCTCGGCGCCTTCTTCCCCTCTGCAACCTGCGATCCTCGAGCGTTTTGCGCGCGAGGTGGCCAAGTACCCAGAGGCAGGCAAGCAATCCGCAGTGATGGCCTGCCTGTCGATCGTCCAGCAGGACGAAGGCTACGTCAGCCTGCAGCGCGAGCGCGAGATTGCCGACTACCTCGGCATGGCGCCCATCGCCGTGCATGAAGTGACGACCTTCTACAACATGTACAACCAGCACCCGGTGGGCAAGTTCAAGCTCAACGTGTGCACCAACCTGCCTTGCCAGTTGCGCGACGGCGTGACCGCCCTCGTGCACCTCGAGAAGAAGCTCGGCATCAAGATGGGCGAGACCACGGCCGACGGCCTGTTCACGCTGCAGCAGAGCGAGTGCCTGGGCGCGTGCGCCGACTCGCCCGTGATGCTGGTGAACGATCGCACCATGTGCAGCTTCATGAGCAACGAAAAGCTCGACCAGCTCGTCGACGGCCTGCGCGGTGCCACGCCCGCCACCAAAGGGGAGGCTTCCTGATGTCGCCCGAACAAGTTCTCCAGCAGTTCCAGGCAACGGGTGTCCAGACCTGTTTTCATGACCGCCACATCGAGCCGCAGATCTACGCGGGCCTGAACGGCACCAACTGGCGCCTGGCCGACTACGAAGCGCGCGGTGGCTACAAGGCGCTGCGCAAGATCCTGACCGAGGGCCTCACGCCCGACCAGGTGATCGCCGAAGTGAAGGCCTCGGGCCTGCGCGGCCGTGGCGGCGCGGGCTTCCCGACCGGCCTGAAGTGGAGCTTCATGCCCCGCCAGTTCCCGGGCCAGAAGTACCTCGTCTGCAATTCGGACGAAGGCGAGCCGGGCACGTGCAAGGACCGCGACATCCTGCAGTTCAACCCGCACATCGTGATCGAAGGCATGGCCATCGCCGCGTATGCGATGGGCATCAGCGTGGGCTACAACTACATCCACGGCGAGATCTTCCAGAGCTACGACCGTTTCGAGGAAGCCCTCGAAGAAGCGCGCGCCGCGGGCTACCTCGGCGACAAGATCATGGGCAGCACGTACAACTTCCAGTTGCACGCGGCCCACGGCTTCGGCGCCTACATCTGCGGCGAAGAAACCGCGCTGCTCGAATCGCTCGAAGGCAAGAAGGGCCAGCCGCGCTTCAAGCCGCCGTTCCCGGCCAGCTTCGGCCTGTACGGCAAGCCGACCACCATCAACAACACCGAGACCTTCGCGGCGGTGCCCTGGATCATCAACAACGGTGGCCCGGCGTACCTCGAATGCGGCAAGCCGAACAACGGCGGCACCAAGATCTATTCGGTGAGCGGCGACGTCGAGTTGCCCGGCAACTACGAAGTGCCCATGGGCACGCCGTTCTCCAAGCTGCTCGAGCTGTGCGGCGGCATTCGCAAGGGCCGCACGCTGAAGGCCGTGATTCCCGGCGGATCGTCGTCTCCCGTGCTGCCGGCCGACATCATGATGGCCTGCACCATGGACTACGACTCCATCGCCAAGGCGGGCTCCATGCTGGGGTCGGGCGCGGTGATCGTCATGGACGACAGCCGCTCGATGGTCGAGTCGCTCAAGCGCCTGTCGTACTTCTACATGCACGAGTCGTGCGGCCAATGCACCCCTTGCCGCGAAGGCACGGGCTGGCTGTACCGCGTGGTGGACCGCATTCACAACGGGCAGGGCAGGGCGACCGACATGGACCTGCTGAACTCCGTGGCAGACAACATCCAGGGCCGCACGATCTGCGCGCTCGGCGACGCGGCGGCCATGCCGGTGCGCGCCATGATCAAGCACTTCCGTCATGAGTTCGAAGCCCTGATCCCGGGCTACGTTCCCAAAGCGCCGGTCCAGGCCTGAGCGCGAGAAACACACATATGGTTGAAATCGAACTCGACGGCAAGAAGGTCGACGTGACCGAAGGCAGCATGATCATGCATGCGGCCGACAAGGCGGGCACGTACATTCCGCACTTCTGCTATCACAAGAAACTGAGCATCGCGGCCAACTGCCGCATGTGCCTCGTCGACGTGGAAAAGGCGCCCAAGCCGATGCCGGCCTGCGCCACGCCCGTCACGCAAGGCATGATCGTTCGCACCAAGAGCGAGAAGGCCATCAAGGCGCAGCAGTCGGTCATGGAGTTCCTCCTGATCAACCACCCGCTGGATTGCCCCATCTGCGACCAGGGCGGCGAATGCCAGCTGCAAGACTTGGCGGTGGGCTACGGCGGTTCTTCTTCGCGCTACGAAGAAGAAAAGCGCGTCGTGTTCCACAAGGACGTGGGCCCGCTGATCAGCATGGAAGAGATGAGCCGCTGCATTCACTGCACGCGCTGCGTCCGCTTCGGCCAGGAAGTGGCCGGCGTGATGGAGCTCGGCATGACCCAGCGCGGCGAGCACTCCGAAATCGAGACCTTCGTGGGCGACTCGGTCGACTCCGAACTCTCGGGCAACATGATCGACATCTGCCCGGTCGGCGCGCTCACGAGCAAGCCGTTTCGCTACAGCGCCCGCACGTGGGAACTGTCGCGCCGCAAGTCGGTGAGCCCGCACGATTCCACCGGCGCCAACCTGATCGTCCAGGTCAAGAACAACCGCGTGATGCGCGTGGTGCCGCTGGAGAACGAAGACGTCAACGAATGCTGGATCGCCGACCGCGACCGCTTCTCGTACGAAGCGCTCAACGGCCCGGAACGCCTGACGCAGCCCATGCTGAAGCAGGGCGGCCAATGGCAACAGGTCGACTGGCAGACGGCGCTCGAGTACGTCGCCAACGGCCTGCGCCAGATCAAGACCGACCACGGCGCGCAAAGCATCGGCACGCTGGTCAGCCCGCACAGCACGCTCGAAGAGCTGCAGCTCGCCGCCATGCTCACGCGTGAACTCGGCAGCGACAACATCGACTACCGTCTGCGCAACGCCGAATTCACGGCCTTCGAAGGCGTGCGCTGGCTCGGCACTTCCATCGCTTCGCTCACGCAAGTGCAGCGCGCGCTGGTCGTCGGCTCCAACCTGCGCAAGGACCATCCGCTGTTCGCACAGCGCATCCGCCAGGCCGTGCGCAAGGGCGCCAAGCTGTCGGTGATCACCTCGGCCGGCCTGATGGCCGACCGCGACGCGTGGGCCATCGACGTGGCGCAATCGACCATCGTCGAAGCCGACCAATGGGTCGAGGCGCTGGCCGCCGTGGCGGCCGCCATCGGCGAAACCAACGGCGCAGCCGCGCCGCTGGCACCGAAGAACACGCCGGACGATGCCGCCAAGGCCATCGCCGCGTCGCTGCTGAGCGGCGAACGCAAGGCCGTGCTGCTCGGCAACGCCGCCGCCCACCACGCCCAGGCCGCCAGCCTGCTGGCCCTGGCGAACTGGATCGGCACGCAGACCGGCGCCACCGTCGGCTACCTGACCGAAGCCGCCAACACCGTGGGCGCGCAGCTCGTCGGTGCGTTCCCGAAGAACGGCGGCCTCGATGCCGGCCGCATGCTCGCCGCGGGCTCCGGCCTGAAGGCGGTGCTGCTGCTGAACACCGAGCCGGTGTTCGACTCGGCCGCTGGCGTTGCCGCTGCCGATGTCATCGGCAATGCGCAAATGGTGGTCACGCTCAGCCCCTTCAAGGCCAACCTCGCGTTCAGCGATGTGCTGCTCCCGATTGCTCCGTTCACCGAAACCCCCGGCACCTTTGTCAATGCCGAAGGCCGCCTGCAAGGTTTCCATGCCGTCGTGAAGCCGCAAGGCGAAACGCGTCCGGCGTGGAAGGTGCTGCGCGTGCTGGCCAACCTGCTGGGCCTGCCGGGCTTCGCGTTCGAATCGACCGCCGAAGTGCTCGCCACCATCGGAGACAAGGGCGCGCTGCCGGCAAATGCGCTGAGCAATGTCACGTCCGCCGGCGCTGTCGCGTCGAACGGCGAGGCTGCTGCACCCGTGGTCGCAAGCATCTACCAGCTCGACTCGATCGTGCGCCGCGCACCGTCGCTGCAACTGACTGCCGATGCGCGCAACGCATCGACCGCACCGGCCCGTGCCGAGGAGGCATTGGCATGATCGACGCTATTCATGGCTTCGGCCAGGGCCTGGTTGCCGCAGGCTGGTGGACGGCAGTGGTCTGGCCCGTGATCTGGACGCTGATTAAGATCATCGTGGTCGTGATCCCGCTGATGCTGGCCGTGGCGTACCTCACGCTGTGGGAACGCAAGGCCATCGGCTTCACGCAGATCCGCATCGGCCCGAACCGCATCGGTCCCATGGGCCTGCTGCAGCCCATGGCCGACGCGCTCAAGCTGATGACCAAGGAAATCATTCTTCCGACGGTCGCCAACAAGGGCCTGTTCCTGCTCGGCCCCATCATGACCATCATGCCGGCGCTGGCCGCATGGGCCGTGATTCCCTTCGGTCCCGATGTGGCGCTGGCCAACATCAACGCCGGCCTGCTGTTCGTGATGGCCATCACCTCGCTCGAGGTGTACGGCGTGATCATCGCCGGCTGGGCGTCGAACTCGAAGTACGCGTTCCTGGGCGCGCTGCGCGCCTCGGCGCAGATGGTGAGCTACGAAATCGCGATGGGCTTCTGCTTCGTCGTGGTGCTGATGGTCACCGGCAGCCTGAACATGAGCGAGATCGTGAACGTTCAGGGCAAGGGCATGTTCGCCAACCTGGGCGTGGGCTTCCTGTCGTGGAACTGGCTGCCGCTGCTGCCGATCTTCGTCGTCTACTTCATCTCGGGCCTCGCCGAAACCAACCGCCACCCGTTCGACGTGGTGGAAGGCGAGTCCGAAATCGTGGCCGGCCACATGATCGAGTACTCGGGCATGAGCTTCGCGATGTTCTTCCTGGCCGAGTACGCCAACATGTGGCTCGTGTCGATCCTCACCGTGGTGCTGTTCCTGGGTGGATGGCTGCCGCCGTTCGACTTCCTGAGCTTCATTCCGGGCTGGATCTGGCTGGGTGCCAAGACCTTCTGCGTGGTCACCATGTTCCTGTGGGTCCGCTCGACATTCCCGCGCTTCCGCTATGACCAGATCATGCGTCTGGGCTGGAAGATCTTCATTCCCGTCACCCTCGTGTGGCTGGTCGTGGTCGGTGGCTGGATGCAGACGCCGTTCAACATCTGGAAATAACAGGAAGCGCCAATACCATGTCTGCTGCGCATACCGCCGGCGCGTCCGCGCGCCCTTCCAAACTCGCCTCCGCGCCTTTCTCGCTCAAGGACTTCCTGAGCAGCTTCATGCTGTTCGAGCTGTTCAAGGGCCTGGCCGTGACCGGCAAGTACGCCTTCGCCCGCAAGATCACGGTGCAGTTCCCCGAAGAGAAGACGCCGCTGTCGCCGCGTTTTCGCGGCCTGCATGCACTGCGCCGTTATGAAAACGGCGAAGAGCGCTGCATTGCCTGCAAGCTCTGCGAAGCCGTTTGCCCGGCCCTGGCCATCACCATCGAATCGGATGTGCGCGACGACGGCTCGCGCCGCACGACGCGCTACGACATCGACCTGACCAAGTGCATCTTCTGCGGCTTCTGCGAAGAAAGCTGCCCGGTCGACTCGATCGTCGAGACGCACATCTTCGAGTACCACGGCGAGAAGCGTGGCGACCTGTACTTCACCAAGGACATGCTCCTGGCGGTGGGCGATCGCTACGAAAACGAAATTGCAGCGAACAAGGCGGCCGACGCCAAGTACCGCTGATCCCGACCAGCCCGAACCCCGTACCCATTCGAATTCCATGGACGTCAAGACCGGTCTGTTCTATCTGTTTGCCGCGGTGCTGCTGTTTGCAGCCTTCCGCGTCATTACCGCCCGCAACCCCGTGTACGCCGCGTTGTACCTGGTGCTGGCCTTCTTCCAGGCCTCGGCCATCTGGTTGCTGCTGCGCGCCGAGTTCCTAGCGATCTCGCTCGTGCTCGTGTATGTCGGTGCCGTGATGGTGCTGTTCCTGTTCGTCGTGATGATGCTGGACATCAACGTCGACGGCTTGCGAGAGGGCTTCTGGAAGCACTTCCCGCTGGCGGCAGGGGTGGGCGCGCTCATCGCACTCGAAATGGCGGCCGTGCTCATGGGCGGCTTCCGCCTGGGCGAAGCACCTCGCGCCGCCTCGGGCCCGATGGCGGCCAACGCATCCAACACGCTCGAACTGGGCAAGTTGCTGTACACCGAATACCTCTACCCGCTGGAAATTGCCGCGGTCATCCTGCTCGTGGCCATCGTGGCCGCCATCGCGTTGACGCTGCGCACCCGCAAGGACAGCAAGTACGTCAACCCGGCCGACCAGGTGCGCGTGAAGGCGCGCGACCGCGTGCGCATCGTGCAGATGCAGGCGACGCGTGCGGCCGAACCTGTGGCTGAAGCTGCAGCTGCGGATGCTGCAAAGGAAAACAAGGCATGACGCTCACGCTAGGACACTTTCTTTCGCTCGGCGCGATGCTCTTCGCGCTGTCCGTGATCGGCATCTTCCTGAACCGCAAGAACCTGATCGTGCTGCTGATGGCCATCGAGCTGATGCTGCTGGCGGTCAACATGAACTTCGTGGCGTTCTCCCACTTCCTGGGCGACATGCACGGACAGATCTTCGTGTTCTTCATCCTGACGGTGGCCGCGGCCGAGTCGGCCATCGGGCTGGCGCTGCTGGTTCTGCTGTTCCGCAACAAGTCGAACATCAACGTGGACGAACTCAACTCGCTCAAGGGTTGAAAGCAACATGAGCGCAACCCTTTCCGCATCCACCTTGCTGGCCGTGCCGCTGGCACCCCTGGTCGGCGCCGCTGTCGCCGGCCTGTTCGGCACCAAGTTCGGCGGCAATCACATCGGCCGCAAGGTCACGCATTCGCTGACCATCCTGGGCGTGCTGGTCGCCTTCATCATCTCGGCCATGACGCTCAAGAGCGTGGTAGCCGACGGTGCCCGCTTCAATGCCACCCTCTACGAGTGGATGGTTGTCGGCGGCCTGAAGATGGAAGTCGGCTTCATGGTCGACGGCCTCACCGCCATGATGATGTGCGTCGTGACCTTCGTGTCGCTGATGGTCCACATCTACACCATCGGCTACATGGAAGAAGACGACGGCTACAACCGCTTCTTCGCGTACATCTCGCTGTTCACCTTCTCGATGCTGATGCTCGTCATGAGCAACAACATGCTCCAGCTGTTCTTCGGCTGGGAAGCGGTGGGCCTGGTGTCGTACCTGCTGATCGGTTTCTGGTTCAACAAGCCGACCGCGATCTTCGCGAACATGAAGGCCTTCCTGGTCAACCGCGTGGGCGACTTCGGCTTCATCCTGGGCATCGGCCTGATCGCCGCCTACGCAGGCACGCTGAACTACACCGAAGCCTTCGCCAAGGCGGGCACGCTGGCCGGCATCACCTTCCCGGGCACGGAGTGGATGCTGATCACCGTGATCTGCATCTGCCTGTTCATCGGCGCGATGGGCAAGAGCGCGCAGTTCCCGCTGCACGTGTGGCTGCCCGACTCGATGGAAGGCCCGACCCCCATCTCCGCGCTGATTCACGCGGCAACGATGGTGACCGCCGGCATCTTCATGGTGGCGCGCATGTCGCCGCTGTTCGAGCTGAGCGACACGGCCCTGAGCTTCATCCTCGTGATCGGTGCCATCACCGCGCTGTTCATGGGCTTCCTGGGCATCATCCAGAACGACATCAAGCGCGTGGTCGCGTACTCGACGCTCTCGCAGCTCGGCTACATGACGGTGGCGCTCGGTGCCTCTGCCTACTCGGTGGCAGTGTTCCACCTGATGACGCACGCGTTCTTCAAGGCGCTGCTGTTCCTCGGTGCCGGCTCGGTCATCATCGGCATGCACCACAACCAGGACATCCGCTGGATGGGCGGCGTGCGCAAGTACATGCCCATCACCTGGATCACGTCGCTGCTGGGTTCGCTCGCGCTGATCGGCACGCCGTTCTTCGCAGGCTTCTACTCGAAGGACAGCATCATCGAAGCGGTGCACGAAAGCCACCTGTGGGGCGCGAACTTCGCGTACTACGCGGTGCTGGCCGGCGTGTTCATCACGGCGTTCTATTCGTTCCGCATGTACTTCCTGGTCTTCCACGGCAAGGAACGCTACGACCAGAACCCCGATGCGCACCATGACGACCATGGTCACGACGCGCACGACGCACATGGTCACGGCGACCACGGCCACGGCCATGACGCCCACAAGCCGCACGAGTCGCCCTGGGTGGTCTGGCTGCCGCTGGTGCTGCTGGCAATTCCCTCGGTGGTGATCGGCTTCATGACGATCGAGCCGATGCTGTTCGGCGAGTTCTTCAAGAACGCGATCTTCGTGGACGGTGCCAAGCACCACGCCATGAAGGAGCTGGAAGAGGGCTTCCACGGTCCGGTGGCTATGGCCATCCACGGCCTGACGACGGCACCGTTCTGGCTGGCGCTGGCCGGCGTGGTCCTGTCCTGGTACATGTACATGATCAACCCGGCCGTGCCGGCCGCGATCAAGCGTGCCTGCGGCCCGATCTACCGCCTGCTGGAAAACAAGTACTACCTCGACTGGATCAACGAAAACATCATCGCCCGCGGCACGCGTGCGCTCGGCACCGGCCTCTGGAAGGGCGGCGACCAGGCCATCATCGACGGCGCCGTGGTCAATGGTTCGTGGAAGCTGGTCGGCCGTATTTCGGGTGTGGTGCGCTGGATGCAGTCGGGCTACATCTATCACTACGCCTTCGCGATGCTGCTCGGCATCTTCATCCTGATGACGTACTTCGTCTGGTTCAAACGCTGAGCCTGAACGCTGGAGAAAAAGAAAAATGGGTTTGTTGAGCCTTGCCATCTGGGTGCCGATCGCATTCGGTACCGCGCTGCTGGCGTTCGGCCGTGACGAGCACGCCAGGGGCGTCCGCTGGGTCGCGCTGGTCGGTGCCATCGTGAGCTTCCTGGTCACGGTGCCGCTGTTTACGCGCTTCCAGAACGGAACCGACGCCATGCAGTTCGTCGAGAAGACGAGCTGGATCGCGCGCTTCAACGTCAACTACCACCTCGGGATCGACGGCATGTCGCTCTGGCTGGTGCTGCTGACGTCGTTCATCACGGTCATCGTCGTGATCTCGGCCTGGGAAGTGATCACCGAGCGCGTGAACCAGTACATGGGCGCGTTCCTGATCCTGTCGGGTTTCATGATCGGCGTGTTTTCCGCCCTCGACGGCATCCTGTTCTACGTGTTCTTCGAAGCCACGCTGATCCCGATGTACCTGATCATCGGTATCTGGGGCGGCCCGAACAAGATCTACGCGGCGTTCAAGTTCTTCCTGTACACCTTGCTCGGCTCGCTGCTGATGCTGGTGGCGCTGATCTTCCTGTACAACAAGTCGGGCGGCAGCTTCGACATCCTGGCCTGGCACAAGCTGCCGCTGGGGTCGACCGCGCAGACCTTCCTGTTCTTCGCCTTCTTCGCGGCCTTCGCGGTGAAGGTCCCGATGTGGCCGGTGCACACCTGGCTGCCCGACGTGCACGTCGAGGCGCCCACCGGCGGCTCGGCCGTGCTGGCCGCGATCATGCTGAAGCTGGGTGCCTACGGTTTCCTGCGCTTCTCGATGCCCATCGCACCCGACGCTTCGCACGAGTGGGCCTGGCTCATGATCGCGCTGTCGCTGATCGCCGTGATCTACGTGGGCCTGGTGGCGCTGGTGCAGCAGGACATGAAGAAGCTGGTGGCGTACTCGTCGGTGGCTCACATGGGTTTCGTGACGCTGGGCTTCTTCATCTTCAACGAGCTCGGCGTGTCCGGCGGCATCGTGCAGATGATTGCCCACGGCTTCGTCTCGGGCGCGATGTTCCTGGGCATCGGCGTGCTGTACGACCGCGTGCACTCGCGCCAGATCGCCGACTACGGCGGCGTGGTCAACACCATGCCCAAGTTCGCAGCGTTCGCGCTGCTGTTCGCCATGGCCAATTGCGGCCTGCCGGGCACCGCCGGTTTCGTGGGCGAGTGGATGGTGATCCTGGGTGCCGTCAAGGCCAACTTCTGGGTCGGCCTGGGCGCCGCCACCGCACTGATCTTCGGTGCGGCCTACACGCTGTGGATGTACAAGCGCGTGTATCTTGGCCCGGTCGGCAACGACCATGTCAAGGAACTGAAGGACATCAACGCCCGCGAGTTCCTGATGCTGTCGCTGCTCGCCATCGCGGTGCTGTGGATGGGCCTGTATCCGAAGCCTTTCACCGATGCCATGGACGCCTCGGTGAGCGGGCTCCTGCGCCATGTGGCGATTTCGAAGTTGCCTTCCTGATTCCACGCTGAAGAAGAGAACGAGATGATTGACAAAATCAGCTGGGTCACGATCTACCCTGAAATCGTGTTGCTGGTCATGACCTGCATCATTGCGCTGGTCGACCTGTCGACCACGAGCCACCGCCGCACCCGCACCTATGTGCTGACGCTGCTCACGCTCGCCGTGGTGGGCGTGCTGTCGGGCCTCGCGGCCCTCAATGGCAAGACCTCCTACGGCTTCGGCGGCATGGTCGTCAGCGACCCGATGGGCAACTGGCTCAAGTGCTTCGCCACCATCGCCCTGATGGTCACGCTGGTCTACGGTCGTCCCTACGCGGCCGACCGCGACATGCTGCGCGGCGGCGAAATGTTCACCATGAGCATGTTCGCGCTGCTGGGCATGTTCGTGATGATCTCGGGCAGCAACTTCCTGTTGATCTACCTGGGCCTGGAACTGCTCACGCTCTCGAGCTACGCGCTGGTGGCGCTGCGCCGTGACAACGCGGTGGCCAGCGAGGCCGCCATGAAGTACTTCGTGCTCGGCGCCATGGCCAGCGGCTTCCTGCTGTACGGCCTGTCGATGATGTACGGCGCGACCGGTTCGCTGGACGTGAACGAGGTGTTCAAGGCCATTGCCAGCGGCAAGGTGAACCACCAGGTGCTGGTGTTCGGCCTGGTGTTCATCGTCGCCGGCCTGGCATTCAAGGTGGGCGCTGCGCCGTTCCACATGTGGGTGCCCGACGTGTACCAGGGCGCTCCGACGGCGATCACGCTGCTGATCGGCGCCGCGCCCGAGCTGGCCGCCTTCGCGATCATCATCCGCCTGCTGGTCGACGCGCTGCAGCCGCTGGCCATCGACTGGCAGCAGATGCTGGCCGTGCTGGCGATCGCCTCGCTGCTGGTGGGCAACCTGGCCGCCATTGCGCAGAGCAACCTCAAGCGGATGCTGGCGTACTCGACCATCTCGCAGATGGGCTTCATGCTCCTCGGCCTGGTCGCCGGTTCGGACCAGCAGGGCACCTACAACGCCCAGTACGCCTACAGCGCCTCGATGTTCTACATCGTGACCTACGTGCTGACGACGCTGGCGAGCTTCGGCATCATCCTGCTGCTGGCGCGCGAAGGCTTCGAAAGCGAAGAGATCACCGACCTGGCCGGCCTGAACCAGCGCAGCCCGCTGTACGCCGGCGTGATGGCCATCGCCATGTTCTCGCTGGCCGGCCTGCCGCCGCTGGTGGGCTTCTACGCGAAGCTGGCCGTGCTGCAGGCACTGATCGCCTCGGGCCAGGCCATCTACATCGGCCTGGCCGTGTTCGCGGTGATCATGTCGCTGATCGGCGCCTTCTACTACCTGCGCGTGGTCAAGGTGATGTACTTCGACGCACCTGTCACGGCCACCACCGTGTCGGCCCCGCGCGATGTGCGTGCGGTGCTGACGATCAACGGCGCGCTGATCCTGATCCTGGGCATCGTGCCCGGCGGCCTGATGACGCTGTGCTACGACGCCATCGTGGCGACGCTGGCCCACTGACGGCGCCACGCTCGCTCACTCACGGTGTCGCAAACCGCGTCGGTCTGGGTGGTCCTGCTGGTGGCCCTGGTGGCCGCCAACCTGCCTTTCTTCAACGACCGCCTGTTCGGGGTCGTGCCGCTGTCGACGAAACCCAAGTCGCTCGCGGTGCGCCTCGCCGAACTGGTGGTCTTGTACTTTCTGGCTGGCGCTGTCGGGCTGCTGTTCGAGCGCAGGGCAGGGCAGATCGCCCCGCAGGGCTGGGAGTTCTATGCGGTGACCGGCGCGCTCTTCATCGTGCTGGCCTTTCCGGGGTTCACCTGGCGCTACCTGATGAAGCACAGGCACTGACGACATGACATCACCCACGCCCGCATCGGCCACCGACTCGCACCTGCGCGAGGAGCTCGTCAGCAGCGAGGAGCTCGTCAAGGGCAACTTCCTGCACGCCAAGCGCGACACCATCCGCCTGCCCGACGGCCACACCGCCACCCGCGAGTACGTGGTGCACCCGGGCGCGGTGGTGGTGATTCCGCTGCTGGACGACGGGCGCGTGGTGCTCGAGCGCCAGTTCCGCTACCCGATCGGCCACGTGATGGTCGAGTTTCCGGCGGGCAAGATCGACGCGGGCGAAGACCCGTTCGTGTGCGGCCGGCGCGAGCTGCTCGAGGAAACGGGCTACACCGCGCGCGAATGGGCGCATGCGGGTGCGATGCACCTGGCGGTGGCGTATTCGACCGAGATCATCCACATCTACTTTGCGCGCGGCCTCTCGCTGGGCGAGCGCAAGCTCGATCACGGCGAGTTTCTCGACGTGTTCACGGCC
The DNA here is from genome assembly GCF_030317035.1 of Variovorax sp. J22G73. GTDB lineage: Bacteria > Pseudomonadota > Gammaproteobacteria > Burkholderiales > Burkholderiaceae_C > Variovorax. The sequence continues at coordinate 21,265 of NZ_JASZYK010000014.1, read as the reverse complement.
ACGCCCGACGAGCTGGCCGGCTGGTGCCGCGACGGCAGCGTGACCGACGCCAAGACGCTGACCTGCACGCTGTGGTTGCAGAACGTCCTTTCCGGCGCATGGGCTCTGGACTGGCAGCCGGTGCCTGCAGAAGGCCGCGCGGGATAATCCGCGCATGAAGGTTCTCGATCTCCGCTGCACGCATGGCCATGGCTTCGAGGGCTGGTTCGCGTCCAGCGAAGCCTTCGAGACGCAACTGGCCAACGGCCAGGTCGAGTGCCCGGTGTGTGGCGACACCGCCATCGTCAAGCTGCTGAGCGCACCGCGGCTGAATCTCGGCAACGCGAAGCCACCGCAACAAGCGGCCACACCCATCGCTTCCTCGAACGTTCCGGCCGAGCTTTCGCCCGAGGCGCGCTGGATGCGTGCGGTGCGCGAGGTGCTGTCGAAGACCGAAGACGTCGGCGAACGCTTTGCCGACGAAGCCCGCAAGATGCATTACGGCGAGACCGAGGAGCGCGGCATTCGCGGCCAGGCCACGCCCGAGCAGGCCGAGGCGCTGCTCGACGAAGGCATCGCGGTGATGGCGCTGCCGATGCCGGCGGCGCTCAAGGAGACGCTGCAGTAGTCATCGCTGCGGCGCGCAATTCGGCGCCGGAACAGCAAGACGCAGTTCAGGCCGTGAACTGCAGCGCGGCCAGCCGCGCGTAGACCCCGCCTTGCGCGACCAGCGTCGCGTGGGTGCCTTGTTCGACGATGCCGCCGTGGTCCAGCACCACGATGCGATCGGCCTTCTGCACGGTCGCGAGCCGGTGCGCGATGACGACGGTGGTGCGGTTCTCCATCGCCGACTCCAATGCGGCCTGCACCATGCGCTCGCTCTCCGCGTCCAGCGCGCTCGTGGCTTCGTCGAGCAGCAGTAGCGGCGGGTTCTTCAGGATGGCGCGTGCAATGGCGATGCGCTGGCGTTGTCCGCCCGACAGCCGCACGCCGCGCTCGCCCAGGAAGGTGTCGTAGCCCTCGGGCAATGCCTGCAGGAAGTCGTGCGCGAAGGCGGCGCGCGCGGCGGCGTGCACTTCTTCGGTGGTGGCTTCCGGGCGGCCGTAGCGGATGTTCTCGAACGCGCTGGCCGAGAAGATCACCGCGTCTTGCGGCACCAGGCCGATGCGCGTGCGCAGGTCGGGCAGGGCGAGCGACGCCAGCGGCGTGCCGTCGAGCAGCAGGCTGCCCGATTGCGGGTCGTAGTAGCGCAGCAGCAGCTGGAACACCGTGCTCTTGCCCGCGCCACTGGAGCCCACGAGCGCCACGGTTTCGCCGGGCGCGACGTCAAGGCTGAAGTCGCGCAGCGCGGGCGTGCCCGGCCGTGATGGGTAGTGGAAGGTCACCGCATCGAAGCGGATGGCGCTGCCGGCCACGGGCACGGGCGACACCGCCGGCCGCGTGGGCGACACGATGGCCGCGGGCGCGTGCAGCAGTTCCATCAGCCGCTCGGTAGCCCCGGCGGCGCGCAGCAGGTCGCCGTAGACCTCGCCGAGCACGGCCGTCGCGCTGGCCAGGATGGCCACGTAGACCACGGTCTGGCCTAGATGGCCTGCTGTGATGTCGCCGCGCAGCACTGCTTGCGTGCCCTGGTACAGGCCCCAGAGCAGCGCGGCCGAGGTCGCGATGATGATGAACGCCACCAGCACCGAGCGCGCCTTGGTGCGGCGCACGGCGGTGCGGAAGGCGTTTTCGGTCGAGCCGTTGAAGCGCGCGGCCTCGCGGTCTTCGGCGGTATAGCTCTGCACCACGGGAATGGCGTTCAGCACCTCGGCCGCGATGGCGCTGGAGTCGGCCACGCGATCCTGGCTGGCGCGCGACAGCTTGCGCACGCGACGGCCGAACCACATGCTGGGCAACACCACCAGCACGAGGATGCCCAGCACCTGCACCATCACATAGGGGTTGGTCCACACCAGCACCGCCAGCGCGCCCACGCCCATCACCGCGTTGCGCAGGCCCATGCTCAGGGAAGAGCCGACGACCGTCTGCACCAGCGTGGTGTCGGCCGTGAGGCGCGAGAGCACTTCGCCGGTTTGCGTGGTTTCGAAGAATGCCGGGCTTTGCTTGAGCACGTGGCCGTAGACCGCATTGCGGATGTCCGCCGTCACGCGTTCGCCGAGCCAGCTCACCGTATAGAAGCGCGCCGCCGAGAAAAGCCCCAGCGCCACCGCCACCGCGAACAGCGCGCCGAAGTGCTCGCGCAGCGCCATGGTCTGGGCGCCCTTGTCGGGGTTGATCAAGCCGCCGTCAATCAGGCTGCGCAAGGCGATAGGAAAAGCCAGCGTCGTGACCGCCGCCATCACCAGAAAGACAGCCGCCAGGACGATCTGGACTCGGTAGGGGCGAAGAAAAGGGCTCAGGCCCGACAGAGAGCGGGGCGAGCCCTTGGCCTGCGATACCTGGGAAGACGGGGGGGTAGAAGCCATCCGGCGATTCTAACGATCCCTTGCCTCTACAAAGGAAGCCTTGACAATAACTGCCGCGGCAACTAATATTTCGGCCATGAGCGATGCCAATTCAACCCAAGCCACGTCGGCGCAAGCCGACGCCGAGCGTCGCGCGCCTGCCGCCTTCTACCGGCCGGAAACCTACCAGACCGAAGAGAGCATCGGCTACCTCATGCGCCGCATCGTGACGGCCGTGGGCCAGTCGATCGAGAGCCGCATCTGCGAGCCTGGCAGCCCGACCTATCCGCAGTGGGTGCCCCTCTATAAATTGCATGTGGGCGCCGCCACCACGGTGGCCGAACTGGCCCGTGCCTGCGAGCTCGACACCGGCGCCATGACGCGCCTGCTCGACCGCCTGGAGGCCAAGGGCCTGTGCCGGCGCGTGCGCTCGCTCGAAGACCGGCGCGTGGTCAACATCGAGCTCACCGACGAAGGCCGTGCCGCCGCCAAGGAAGTGCCCTACGTGCTCAGCCGCGTGCAGAACGAACACCTTGCAGGTTTTTCCAATGAGGAGTGGGAGCAGCTGAAAGGCTATCTGCGCCGCATCCTCGACAACGCACAGGCCCTCGCGGTCCGTGGAGATAAAAATGACTGATTCCCTCGCCGTGCGCGCGCAGCGTCGCACTCCTGTCGAAGCTGTCGCGCAGCGCCGCACTACCGTCGCAGCCGCCGCGCTGCTGGTGATCGCGCTCGCCGGTTGCGCCGACATGTCCGGCATCGGCTCGCAGGCCAAGCTGCGCGACGCGTCCTCGCTGGGCATCGCGCCCGACAGCGCCGCCGCGCCGGCCGCCACGCTCGACAGCCAGTGGTGGCTCGCCTTCGGCGACACGCAGCTCAATTCGCTGATCGACCAGGCCGTGGCCGGCAACCCGAACCTGCAGATCGCGCAAGCCCGCCTCGCGCGCGCGCAGGCTTCTGCGGACATCGCCGGTGCGGCCCTCAAGCCGCAGGTGAAGGGCGATCTCGACCTGAACCGCCAGAAGTTCAACAGCAACTACATCTACCCGGCACCGCTGGGCGGCTCCACGCAGAACATCGGCCTGCTGCAGCTCAGCGCCAGCTGGGAGCTCGACTTCTTCGGCAAGAACCGCAGCGCGCTCGACACCGCCATCGGCGCGGTGAACGCCGCCGCAGCCGATGCCGACGCCTCCCGTGTGCTGCTGGCCAGCAACGTCGCGCGCAGCTACTTCCAGTGGGCGCGCCTGAACGACCAGCTCACCGTGGCCAAGCGCACGCTGGCCCAGCGCGACGAAACCCTGAAGCTGGTGCGCGACCGCGTCTCCGCCGGCCTGGACACCCGCCTCGAACTGCGCCAGAGCGAAGGCGGCCTGCCCGAGGCGCGCCAGCAGATCGAAGCGCTCAACGAGCAGATCGCGCTGCAGCAGCACGCGCTCGACGCCCTCGTGGGCCAGCCCAACGTGTCGGTTTCGCTGAAGCCGCCGGTGCTCGACAGCGTGAAGACGATGGCGCTGCAGTCCAACATTCCGGCCGACCTGCTGGGCCGCCGCGCCGACATCGCCGCCGCGCGCTGGCGCGTCGAGGCCGCCACCAGCGACGTGAAGAACGCCAAGACGCTCTTCTATCCCAACGTGAACCTCACGGCTTTCGCCGGCTTCCAGAGCCTGGGCTTCGGCAAGCTGCTCAAGTCGGGCAGCGAGCAGTGGGGCGTGGGCCCGGCCATCAGCCTGCCGATCTTCGAGGGCGGCAAGCTGCGCGCCAACCTGCGCGGCAAGTCGGCCGACCTCGACGTGGCCATCGAAAGCTACAACGCCGCCGTGATCGACGCCGTGCGCGACGCGGCCGACCAGGTGGCCAGCGCCCAGTCCATCACGCGCCAGCAGGCCGAGCAGCGCGCCGCGCAGACCGCGGCCGAAGGTGCCTACGACATCGCCGTGCAGCGCTACCGCGCGGGCCTGGGCAACTACCTGAACGTGCTGACGGCCGAAACCGCCGTGCTGGCGCAACGCCGCCTGGCGGTCGACCTCGCCGCGCGCGCGCTCGACACGCAGGTGGCGCTGGCGCGCGCACTGGGCGGCGGCTGGCAGCCCCCGGCCACCGCCACGGCCGCACTGACCAACTGAACAGACCCGACTCCTTCGTCTTCGGAAAGAACTTCACCATGAGCGATAACAACACTCCGACGCCCGCTGCTGCCGCAGCCTCCGCGAACCCGACGGCGCCCGAGGCGCCCGCCAGCAACGGCAAGCGCCGTCGCGCCCTCACCGCGCTCGCCGCGGTGGTCATCGTCGCCGGCGGCGGCTGGGGCCTGTACGAATGGCTGGTCGCCAGCCACTACGAGGACACCGACAACGCCTACGTGTCGGGCAACGTCATCCAGATCACCCCGCAGATCGGCGGCACCGTGATGTCCATCGGCGCCGACGACACCGACTTCGTCAAGGCTGGCCAGCCGCTGGTGCAGCTCGACCCGGCCGACGCCAAGGTGGCGCTGGAGCAGGCCGAGGCCGCGCTCGCGCAGGCCGTGCGCCAGGTGCGCACGCTGTACGCCAACAACGGCTCGCTGGCCGCGCAGGTCACCCTGCGCCAGTCGGACATCGTCAAGGCGCAGAGCGACATCGCCAAGGCGCAGGACGACCTGCAACGCCGTCGCGCGCTGTCGGGCAACGGCGCCGTGTCGAAGGAAGAACTCAACCACGCCGAAACCCAGCTCGACACCGCCAAGAGCCAGCTCGCCGCGGCCCAGGCCGGCGTGGTGGCCGCCAAGGAGGCCCTGGTGAGCAACCAGTCGCTCACCGAAGGCACCAGCGTGGCGCAGCACCCCAGCGTGCTGTCCGCCGCCTCGAAGGTGCGCGAGGCCTACCTGGCCACGCAGCGCGTCGCCATGCCCGCGCCGGTGGACGGCTACGTCGCCAAGCGCACCGTGCAGCTCGGCCAGCGCGTGGCCGCCGGCACGCCCATGATGTCGATCGTGCCGCTCAACCAGCTCTGGGTCGACGCCAACTTCAAGGAAGTGCAGCTGCGCAACATCCGCATCGACCAGCCCGTGAAGCTCACGGCCGACGTGTACGGCAAGAAGGTCGAGTACACCGGCCGGGTCGCCGGTTTGGGCGTGGGCACCGGCAGCGCCTTTGCGCTGCTGCCCGCGCAGAACGCCACCGGCAACTGGATCAAGGTGGTGCAGCGCGTGCCCGTGCGCATTGCGCTCGACCCCGAGCAGCTCAAGGCCAACCCGCTGCGCATCGGCCTGTCGATGGACGCCGAGATCGACATCTCGTCCAAGAGCGGCAAGATGCTCGCCGACGCGCCGCGCGCCACCGCGCTCACGCAGACGGCGGTGTACAGCCAGCTCGACCGCGGCGCCGACGCCGAAGTGGACCGCATCGTCGCGGCCAACCTCGGCCGCAGCGCGCCGGCCACGGCCGCCGTGCCGTCCAAGGGCTCGGCCGCGCCCAGCGCCGCGCCCGCTGCGGCATCCGTGGCCGTGCAGGGCCAGCCGGGCTGATCGCCCGCGCGCCCCGCACACCCGTCACAGTCAGCTGAACAGTTCGCGCGACCGCAATGGCCACCGCTGCTCCTGCCTACATCGCGCACCCGCCACTCGAGGGCTCCGCCCGCATCTGGGGCACGGTAGCGCTGTCTGCGGCAACCTTCATGAACGTGCTCGACTCGTCGATCGCGAACGTGTCGTTGCCCGCCATCTCGGGCGACCTTGGCGTGAGCACCACGCAAGGCACCTGGGTCATCACCAGCTTCGCGGTGGCCAACGCCATCGCGGTGCCGCTCACGGGGTTCATGACCCAGCGCTTCGGCCAGGTGCGCCTGTTCATGGCCAGCGTGATCCTGTTCATGATCGCCTCGCTGCTGTGCGGCCTGGCGCCGAACATGACCACGCTCATCCTGTTCCGCGCGCTGCAGGGCTTCGTCGCGGGGCCGATGATTCCGCTGTCGCAAACCTTGCTGCTGTCGAGCTACCCGCGCGCCAAGGCAGGGCTGGCGATGGCCATGTGGTCGATGACCACGCTGGTCGCGCCGGTGATGGGGCCGCTCCTGGGCGGCTGGATCACCGACAACATCTCGTGGCCGTGGATCTTCTACATCAACATCCCCGTGGGCATCGTGGCCGCGTCCATCACGTGGGCGCTGTACCGCAAGCGCGAGAGCACCACGCACAAGGTGCCCATCGACGCCATCGGCCTCGCGCTGCTGGTGCTGTGGGTGGGCTCGATGCAGCTGATGCTCGACAAGGGCAAGGAGCTCGACTGGTTCCACTCGGCCGAGGTCGTCACCATGGCCGTGGTCGCGGTGGTGGGTTTCGCGTTCTTCCTGGTCTGGGAGCTGACCGACAAGCACCCGGTGGTCGACCTGTCGCTGTTCAAGCGCCGCAACTTCTGGTCGGGCGCGGTGGCGACGGCGGTGGCCTACGGCCTGTTCTTCGGCAACGTGGTGCTGCTGCCGCTGTGGCTGCAGCAGTGGATGGGCTACACCGCCACGCAGGCGGGGATGATCATGGCGCCCGTGGGGCTGCTGGCGATCTTCTTCTCGCCGATCGTCGGGCTCACGGTGAGCAAGATCGACCCGCGCCGCTACGCGACCTTCTCGTTCCTGGTGTTCGCGCTGGTGCTGTGGATGCGCTCGAACTTCAACACGCAGGCCGACTTCGTCACCATCATCATTCCGACGGTGATCCAGGGCATTGCGATGGCGTTCTTCTTCATTCCGCTGGTGACCATCACGCTGTCGGGCCTCACGCCCGACCGCATTCCGGCCGCCTCGGGCTTGTCGAACTTCCTGCGGATCACGGCCGGCGCCATGGGCACGTCGCTGACCACCACGCTGTGGGACAACCGCGCCACGCTGCACCACTCGCAGCTGGCCGAGACCATCAACCAGGGCAACAACGCCGCCACGAGCGCCATGTCGGGCCTTACCAGCAGCGGCTTCAGCACCGACCAGGTGCTGGGGCAGATGAACCGCATCGTCGACCAGCAGGCCTACATGCTGGCCACCAACGACATCTTCTATGCGTCGGCCATCCTGTTCCTGCTGCTGATTCCGCTGGTGTGGCTGGCCAAGCCGCAAAAGGGCGGTGCCGGTGGCGACGCCGCGGCCGGCGCGCACTGAGCGTCACGCTGTAGAACGCACTCGACCCCCGGGCTTCTTCAGGAAGACCCGGGGGTTTTCACATCTGCAGGGCGCGCAGCACGTCGTAGCAGGCGCCCATGGTGTGGTAGTCGGTCTTGCCGGCCGGGCTCTTCTCGTCGCTGATCTTCGTGTTCTGCGGCGTGAGGATGCGATACCAGGCGCCGTGCCGGTGATCGACAAAGTGCTCCCAGCTGTACGCCCAGATGCTGTCGTACCAGTCCCAGTAGCCGGCGTCGCCGGTGCGCACCGCCAGCAGCGCGGCGGCCGCGAGGCTCTCGGCCTGAACCCAGAAGTACTTGTCGCCGTCGCACACCGTGCCGTCGGGGGCGAAGCCGTAGACCAGCCCGCCGTTGTCGGCGTCCCAGCCGCGGAACATGGCGGTGTCGAAGAAGTGGCGCGCGCGCGGCACGGCCCAGTCGGCGCTGCGGCCCGCCGCGGTGAGCTGCCGCTCCAGCTGCAGCAGCAGCTTGGCCCACTCGGTCAGGTGGCCGGTCTGGAAACCCCAGGGCCGGAAGATGTTGGTCTTGTCGCCGCGGTTGTAGTCCCAGTCGGGCGACCAGTCTTCGCGATAGTGCTCCCAGACCAGCCCGTTGGCCAGCGCCGCCTGCTTGCCGGTGACCGCTTCGGCGAGCGTGAGCGCGCGGTCGAGGTAGCGCGTGTCCTTCGTCGCCTCGAAGGCGGCCAGCATCGCCTCGCAGGCGTGCATGTTGGCGTTCTGCCCGCGGTAGGCGCCTACGCGCCAGTCGACCGTGGCTTCGTCGGCATAGAGCTGGTGCCGCGGCTCCCAGAAGTGCTGCTCCATCAGCTCCCATGTGTGCGAGAGGCCGGCGCGTGCCTCCTCGACGCCCGCCATCAGCGCGTGCGCATGCGCGAGCAGCACGAAGGCCAGTCCGTAGCAGTGGTTGGTGCCGTCTTGCACGGTGGCGCCTTGCTGGTGCCAGTCGACCTGCCACGCGTGGCCGCCCTCGGGCTTTGCGTGGCCCGCCTGAAGAAAGGCCAGCCCGTGCCGTACCGCCGCGAGATGCTGCGGGTTGCCGAAGCGGCGGTAGGCCATCGCGTTGTTGAAGACGAAGCGCGTGCTGCTCACCAGGTGGCGCGTGCGGCGGTCGTACACCGTGCCGTCGTCCTTGTAGAAATGAAAGAAGCCGCCCGTGGCGTCGAGGCTGCGCGGCTCGTAGAACGCGAGCGTGTGCAGGATGTGGTCGACCAGGAAATCGGGGGAGCGAAAGTTCGGCATCTGGAATGAAGCGGCATGCGGGTTGCCGAACCAGTGTAGGCAGGGGTATGGGCGAATGGGCCTTGTGGTTTCCCCGAACAAGACGCCATGTCGAACGCCAGCCTTGGGCGTGAAGCGAAGCAAATGGAGTGCTGAATTCCTCACCTTCGCGTGTTCGGCGCTCGGCTGTATGACCATTGTTTGCAGTGCGTTTCGCAAGGCCCCCGCAAACTGCCGCGACCTCATGTCCGTGATGGAAGGTCGTCGATGTCGCGCACGCTGTCTGTTTCTTGTTCCGCCATTCCTGTTGTTTTTGGTCGCCCAGTGCTGGAGCCTGTGCGGCTGTCTGGCGAAGAAGGCGTCGATGGGTTGTTTGCCTATGAGCTGTGGCTGTCTGGGGCTGCGGAGCTGGAACTCGATGGGTTTGTCGGGCGAGAGATCTGTTGCGAGATCGAGCTCGATGGCGCGGCGCCTCGCCAGATCAATGCGCTCATCACCGATGCGGCGCTGTGGGGCGAGCAGGGGCGCCACGTTCATTACAAGCTCACCCTGCGCCCCTGGCTGCACCTGGCCACCCTGCGCACCGACTGCCGGATCTTCCAGAACCAGACGGTCGCGCAGATCCTCGACGCGCTGCTGGCGAACTACGGGTTTCCTGTCGACAAGAGGCTGGCCGAGAGCTACCCGCCGCGGGACTACCAGACCCAGTTCAACGAGAGCGACTTCCAGTTCTTCAGCCGCCTGTGCCAGGAATGGGGCATCAGCTACCACTTCGAACATTCGCAGGGCAGGCACCGGCTGGTGCTGTCGGACGCCATGGGCGCCTTCAAGCCCGCCGAGAGCGCCGCATACCGCGAGGTCGAATACCACGCCCCAGGCTGGAAGCTGGATGCGGAATACATCCACAGCTTCGTGCCGATGCACCAACTCACCAGCGGGCGGTATGCGGCACGGGATTACGACTACACCCGGCCCCGGGCTGACCTGAGCGCAAGCCGCAAGGACCCGAGGCCCACGGGGCACGCCGATGGCGAGGTCTACCAGTGGCATGCGGAGACTGGCGGCGCTCATTTCGTTCAGCCCAATGCCGGCAGCGCCGGCAACAACGACCCGAAGGCGGAAGGCGACCTGCTGGCGATGCTGCGCATGCAGGCCCTGCGCACCCACGGCGCCAGGGCACAGGCCAGCGGCAACCTCCGGGGCATGGTGGCCGGGCGCACCTTCAGGCTGCAGAAGCATCCCAGGGAGTCCGCCAACGCCGAATACCTGGTCCTGACCACGCGCTTCCTCATCGAGAACGTCGCGCAAGAAAGCCAGCGCAAGGACGGTCTCGTCGACAACGAGGAAAAGCAGCAATGGCGCGTCAGCGTCGACTTCACTGCGCACCCCGTCACCGAACCCCTGCGCCCCGCGCTCACCCAGCCCAAACCCCGCGCGGGCGGGTGCCAGGTGGCCGTGGTGGTCGGGCCAGCGGGAGAGAACATCTGGACCGACGCGCTGGGCCGCATCAAGGTGCAGTTCCCCTGGGACCGCCTCGGCGGGAACGACGCGCACAGCAGCTGCTGGCTGCGCGTGAGCTCGCCGTGGGCGGGCAACCAGCTGGGCGGCATCCACATTCCGCGGATCGGCCAGGAAGTGATCGTCGACTTCATCTCGGGCGACCCGGACCTGCCGATCTGCACGGGCCGGGTGCATAACCAGGCGAACCTGCCGCCGTGGGCGCTGCCGGGGCAGAGCGCGCTGAGCGGCTTCAGGAGCCGGGAGTTGACGAAGGACGGTGGCGGCAACGGCGCAGCGGGCAGATCGAACCACCTGCTGATGGACGACACCGAGGGCCGCATCCAGGCGCAACTGAAAAGCGACCACCAGAGTTCGAGCCTAAGCCTGGGAAACATCACCCGGGTGGAGGACAACGCGGGGAGAAAGGAGGCGAGAGGCGAGGGCTTCGAACTGCGCACGGACGGCCACGGCGTGCTGCGCGCGCAAGACGGACTGCTCATAACCACCGAAGCGCGGCCCGATGCGGCCCGCCATGCCAAGGACATGGGCGAGACCATCCAGCGTCTCGCGCAGGCCCGCGACCAGATCGAAGGCCTCTCGCAAGCCGCGCAGTCGGCCGGCGCGCAGGAGCAGGGCGAAGACCAAGCCGTCGTCGCCCGGGCCGCCAAGCAACAGAACGATGCGCTCAATGGAGGCGGCGAACCTCGCAGCCAGCACAGCTTTCCCGAACTCGACGCGCCGCACCTGGTGCTCGCCAGCCCCGCGGGCATGGCGATCACGGCAGCACAAAGCCTGCACAGCCACACGGGCGCGCACACGCAGCTGACCAGCGGTGGCCACGTGTGCATCGGCGCGGCAAAGCGCATCCTGGCGAGCGTGGGCGAGGGCATCCGCATCTTCGCGCTCCAGAGCGGCATCAAGGCCTTTGCATTGCAGGGTGACATCCGCATCGAGGCCCAGGGCGATGCGCTGGCGGCCACGGCGCTGGGAGATGTCGACATCGTCAGCACGCAGGACACCGTCTACGTCGTCGCCAGCAAGAAGGTGACGATCAATGGCGGCACCAGCTTCAGCGAATGGAACGAGGGCGGCATTCGTCACGGCACGCTGGGCACCTGGATCGAGCATGCCGCCATGCATGCCACGCCGGGCCCTGATGCCGCGCCGACTCCCTCGGCACCCAAGGTGTGCTGGGAGTGCATGCAGCGCGCCATGCGGCGGGGGACCGCGGCTGCGCCGAGGGCATGAGATGAGCCACCCGCAGATGTTCCCGGCACTGGGTGCGAACGATGCACTGAATCATGGCGCCGAGCTTCACGAGGCCTTGCATCGCTATCTCTGCGCGCAGGTTGCCCCGTTGCTTGCCCCGGGCGAAGCGAACGCCGGGCTATGCCGTTACGCGCTCGTCAGCGCGGGCCAATGCAATGAAGGCGTCGTCGCAGCCGCGGTACGCGATCACCGTTTGCCTGACGAGCGCCTGTTCATGCAGACGCCCGAGTCGGACATGGCGGACATCGGGCCCTGGCTGATCGAGCTGCCGTCCACGCCTGGGCCTGAGCTGCTCGATGCGTTGGCCGACATGGCGACCTCGCAGTCGATGACCTTGTTGTGCAGCGCGCTGCGCATCCCCAAGCTGGCCGAACACCTGCGCAGCTTCATGTCCGGCGTGCTGCCGGACGGTTCCCCGGTGTTGCTGCGTTGGTTCGATCCACGGATCGGCTTCGACATGCTGGTGCATTGGCCGGATGCTGTCAGGCAACGCTTTCTTGCACCGCTGGCGTGGTGGGCAGGCTGGGATGGCGGCTTTGAATTTCGCCGCTTCTCCGGCGCTGCAAGCGGCGATGGTTCATCGTCGAGCGAGTCCATCGAACTGGACACCCGATGGCTCAAGGCCGTCGACGAGGTGGGCGAGCCGCAACTGATCGTCGCGCTGCTGCTCGAGGAGATGGAGGCGGCGGGCTCCCCGGCGTTGCTCGATCTTTCACGCATGCACGCCTGGCTGCGCAGGCAGGTTGCACGTGATGCACTGGTGTTTGCCCGTGGCGCTGGGTTATTCGGATGGGACGACCGCTTGCTCGCCTGCCGGCTCGCCTTGACGACCCATCCGAAGTTCTACGAGCATCCGGCCTTCGGTTCGGTGTGGTCCGCCACGGCGCCGACGCGGCTCGTCGATGTGCTTGCGAAGTTGCCTGCGCGCGTGCACGCCGGGTGGGCGCAAGACCGGCAACCCGCGCTCGCGCGCCTGTGCGAGGAATTGAAGGTTGCGCTTGGCGCGGTGAACTGAACACCGGCGGCTACAGTCATCTGCATGCCGCCCAAGGCAGGCAAGGCGTTGCATCGACCGTTTGTCGTTGCGACGACAGTCCCTCTGAACAGCTCAAGCCGGGCCATGCATGGTTGCACTGCAGCATAGGCATTTGCCCCAGTATCCAAGCGCGGAACGCCCACCAACAATCAGTCCGCGCCCGGTAGTGGCGAATTCAGATGGACCGCATGACCGACTTTCTTCTTCCGCATCCGGGCGACTTCGCGAGATGAGCGACGTCATTCTCGAAACACGCCAGCTCACCAAGGAATTCAAAGGGTTCACCGCGGTCAGCAAGGTCAACCTGTCGGTGGTGCGCGGCTCCATTCACGCGCTCATCGGTCCCAACGGCGCGGGCAAGACGACCTGCTTCAACCTGCTGACGAAGTTCCTCGAGCCGACCACCGGCACGATCCTCTTCAACGGCCAGGACATCACGGGCGAGCGCCCCGCGCAGATCGCGCGGCGCGGCATCATCCGCTCGTTCCAGATCTCGGCCGTGTTCCCGCACCTCACGCTGCTGGAAAATGTGCGCCTGGGCCTGCAGCGCCGCCTGGGCACCTCGTACCACTTCTGGAAGAGCGAGAAGTCGCTCAAGCCGCTCGATGCACGCGCGCGCGAACTGCTGGCCGAAGTGGGCCTCGAGGAGCTCGCCGACGAGCAGACCGTGAACCTTCCCTATGGCCGCAAGCGCGCGCTCGAGATCGCGACCACGCTGGCCATGGAGCCCGAGCTGATGCTGCTCGATGAACCCACGCAGGGCATGGGCCACGAAGACGTGCACCGCGTGGCCGAGCTCATCAAGCGCGTGTCCGCGGGCCGCACCATCCTCATGGTGGAGCACAACATGAGCGTGGTGTCGACCATTGCCGACACCATCACGGTGCTGCAGCGCGGCGCGGTGCTGGCCGAGGGCCCGTACGCCGAGGTCTCGAAGAATCCGCAGGTCATGGAGGCCTACATGGGCACCACCGACGGCGAAATGCAGGGCGCCCACTGACATGACCGCCGCACTCGAAATCAAGGGCCTGCAAGCCTGGTACGGCGAATCGCACGTGCTGCACGGCGTCGACATGGTCGTGCAGCCGGGCGAGGTCGTCACGCTGCTGGGGCGCAACGGCGCAGGCCGCACCACCACGCTGCGCGCCATCATGGGCCTGACGGGCGCGCGCAAGGGCAGCATCGAGGTCAACGGCAAAGAGACCATCGGCATGCCGACGCACCGCATCGCCCATCTGGGCATCGGCTATTGCCCGGAAGAGCGCGGCATCTTCGCCAGCCTCTCGTGCGAAGAAAACCTGCTGCTGCCGCCGGAGCTCAAAGGGGGCGGGCAGGGCATGTCGGTCGAAGAGATCTACGCCATGTTCCCCAACCTGGCCGAGCGCCGCCACAGCCAGGGCACGCGCCTGTCGGGCGGCGAGCAGCAGATGCTGGCGGTGGCGCGCATCCTGCGCACGGGCGCCAAGCTGCTGCTGCTCGACGAGATTTCCGAAGGCCTGGCGCCGGTCATCGTGCAGGCGCTGGCCCGCATGATCACCACGCTGCGCGCCAAGGGCTACACCATCGTGATGGTGGAGCAGAACTTCCGCTTCGCCGCGCCGCTGGCCGACCGCTTCTACGTGATGGAGCACGGCCGCATCGTCGAGAAGTTCGGCGCCGCGGAGCTCGAAGCCAAGATGCCCGTGCTCACCGAGCTGCTGGGCGTCTGAGAAGAGAAAAAAAGAAACGTCCACAAGACCTCACTCCCATCCCACAAAGATTCCTCCAGGAGACAACACCATGAACAAGAAAATCGGCCTCGTCGCTACCGCCATCGGCATCCTCGCGCTCGGCGCGGGCGCCGCGCAGGCACAGGAAAAAGTGAAGATCGGCTTTGTCACCGACCTGTCGAGCCTGTACGCCGACCTCGAAGGCAAGGGCGGCGCCACGGCCATCCAGATGGCCATCGACGACTTCGGCGGCAAGGCGCTGGGCCAGCCGATCGAGCTGCTGGTGGCCGACCACCAGAACAAGGCCGACATCGCCGCCTCGAAGGCGCGCGAGTGGGTCGACACGGCCGGCGTGACGATGATCTTCGGCGGCACCAACTCGGGCGTGGCGCTGGCCACGGCCAAGGTGGCCGAAGAAAAGAAGCGCGTGTACTTCAACAACGGCGCGGGCAGCTCGGTGCTCACCAACGAGCAGTGCAGCCCGTACACCATCCACTACGCCTACGACACCGTGGCGCTGGCCAAGGGCACGGGCGCCGCGGTGGTCGACCGCGGCGGCAAGAGCTGGTTCTTCCTGACGGCGGACTACGCCTTCGGCCACGCGCTGGAAGCCGACACCACCAAGGTCGTGAAAGAAAAGGGCGGCACGGTGGTGGGCGCGGTGCGCCATCCGCTGAACGCATCGGACTTCTCCTCGTTCCTGCTGCAGGCGCAGAACTCGAAGGCGCAGATCCTGGGCCTGGCCAACGCGGGCGGCGACACCATCAACTCCATCAAGGCGGCGAAGGAGTTCGGCATCAACAAGACCATGAAGACCGCCGGCCTGCTGGTCTTCCTGAGCGACATCCACAGCCTGGGCCTGAAGAACACCGAAGGCCTGCTGCACACCACCAGCTGGTACTGGGACCTGAACGACGAGTCGCGCAAGTTCGCCAACCGCTTCTTCGAGAAGACCAAGCGCATGCCCACCGACGTGCAGGCCGCCGACTACTCGGCCACCATGACCTACCTGAAGGCCGTGGCCGCCGCCAAGACCACCGACTCCGACAAGGTGATGGCGCAGCTCAAGAGCACCAAGATCGACGACTTCTACGGCAAGGGCCAGATCCGCGCCGACGGCAGCTTCATCCACGACATGTACCTGGTCGAGGTGAAGTCGCCCGCCGAGTCGAAGAAGCCCTGGGACTACCTGAAGGTGCTCAAGACGCTGCCGGGCGACCAGGTCTTCACGACCAAGGCCGAGACCAAGTGCGCCGCCTGGAAATAAGCGGCAAATAAACGGCATAGACCGCTGACCCCCGCGCAGACACCACCACCCAAGCCACCACCGAAGCCAACGAGGAGAACCCTTCCATGAAACGCACGCTCATCGCCTCCGCCTGCCTCGTCGCCACCTGCCTGATGGCGGCCGGCGCCGCGCAGGCGCAGGACAAGGTCAAGATCGGCTTCATCACCGACATGTCGAGCCTCTACGCGGACGTGGAGGGCAAGAACGGCGCCCTCGCCATCCAGATGGCCATCGACGACTTCGGCGGCAAGGTCAACGGCATGCCCATCGAGCTGCTGCAGGCCGACCACCAGAACAAGGCCGACATCGCCGCCTCCAAGGCGCGCGAGTGGATCGACACGCAGGGCCTGACGATGCTGTTCGGCGGCACCAGCTCGGGCACAGGCCTGGCCATGGCCAAGGTGGCGCAGGAGAAGAAGCGCGTGTTCATCGTCAACGGCGCGGGCAGCTCGGCGCTCACCAACGAGCAGTGCTCGCCCTACACCGTGCACTACGCCTACGACACCGTGGCGCTGGCCAAGGGCACCGGCAGCGCGGTCATCGCGCGCGGCGACAAGAGCTGGTACTTCCTGACGGCCGACTACGCCTTCGGCCAGGCGCTGGAAGCCGATGCGTCCAAGGTGGTCAAGGAGAAAGGCGGCACCGTGGTGGGCAGCGTGAAGCACCCACTGAACACGTCGGACTTCTCGTCGTTCCTGCTGCAGGCGCAGAACTCCAAGGCGCAGGTGCTGGCGCTGGCCAACGCGGGCGGCGACACCATCAACGCCATCAAGGCCGCGAAGGAATTCGGCATCACCAAGACCATGAAGATGGTCGGCCTGCTGGTCTTCGTGACCGACGTGCACAGCCTGGGCCTGAAGAACACCGAGGGCCTGCTGCTCACCACCAGCTGGGACTGGAACCTGGACGACAAGACGCGCGCCTTCGGCAAGAAGTTCTTCGACAAGACCAAGCGCATGCCCACCGACATCCAGGCCGCCGACTACTCGGCCACCATGACCTACCTGAAGGCCGTGCAGGCCGCCAAGAGCACCGACGCAGACACGGTCATGGCGCAGATCAAGAAGACCCCCATCGACGACTTCTACGCCAAGGGCGTGGTGCGCGAGGACGGCCGCTTCGTGCACGACATGTACCTCATGCAGGTGAAGTCGCCGGCCGAGTCGAAGCAGCCGTGGGACTACTACAAGGTGGTCCAGAAGCTCAAGGGCGAGGACGTGTACACGACGAAGGCCGAGAGCAAGTGCGCCCTCTGGAAGTGATTTTTCACGGGCGCCCCGGCGCCCGGGTTCGTTGAAACGCCTATGACCATTTCCCTTCCCGGCCTGCTGAGCCAGCTCCTCCTGGGGCTGGTGAACGGCTCGTTCTATGCCATCCTGAGCCTTGGGCTCGCGGTGATCTTCGGCCTGCTCAACGTCATCAACTTCGCGCACGGCGCGCTGTTCATGCTCGGTGCCGTCCTCACCTGGATGGCCATGGAGTACCTCGGCATCAACTACTGGGTGATGCTGATCGCGGCGCCCATCGTCATCGGCCTGTTCGGCGTGCTCATCGAGCGGCTGCTGCTGCGCTGGATCTACAAGCTCGACCACCTCTACGGCCTGCTGCTCACGCTGGGCCTCACGCTGCTGATCGAGGGCGTGTTCCGCTCGGTGTACGGCGTGTCGGGGCTGCCCTACGACGCGCCCGAGGCGCTGTCGAGCGCCACCGACCTCGGCTTCATGGTGCTGCCCAACTACCGCGCCTGGGTCGTCGTGGCTTCGCTGGTGGTGTGCTTCGCCACCTGGTACGTGATCGAGAAGACGCGCCTGGGCGCCTACCTGCGCGCCGGCACCGAGAACCCGCGGCTGGTGGAGGCCTTCGGCGTGAACGTGCCGCTGATGATCACGCTGACCTACGCCTTCGGCGCGGGCCTCGCGGCGTTCGCCGGCGTGCTCGCCGCGCCGGTGATCCAGGTGTCGCCGCTGATGGGGCAGAACCTCATCATCGTGGTGTTCGCGGTGGTCGTCATCGGCGGCATGGGCTCGATCATGGGCGCCATCCTCACGGGCCTGGGGCTGGGCGTGATCGAGGGCTTCACCAAGGTTTTCTATCCAGAGGCTTCGTCTACGGTTGTGTTCGTGATCATGGTCATCGTGCTGTTGATTCGCCCCGCCGGCCTGTTCGGCAAAGAGAAGTAAGGCGAGCGGCACCATGAACCTGAACATGAAGAAAATCTCCACCGTCGTCTACGGCCTGCTGCTGGTCGCGCTCATCCTGGCGCCGTTCTTCGGCGCCTACCCGGTGTTCGTGATGAAGCTGATGTGCTTCGCGCTGTTCGCGGCGGCGTTCAACCTGCTGCTGGGCTTTACCGGCCTGCTGTCCTTCGGGCACGCGGCCTTCCTGGGCGGCTCCGCCTACGTCGCGGGCCACGCCATGAAGGTGTGGGGCCTCACGCCCGAGCTGGGCCTCATCGCGGGCACGCTGGCGGGCGGCTTCCTGGGCTGGATCTTCGGCGTGCTGGCCATTCGCCGGCAGGGCATCTACTTCGCGATGATCACGCTGGCGCTCGCGCAGATGATGTTCTTCGTCGCGCTGCAGGCCAAGTTCACGGGCGGCGAAGACGGCCTGCAGGGCGTGCCGCGCGGCAAGCTGTTCGGGCTCATCGACCTGTCGAACGACCTCACGATGTACTACGTGGCGCTGGTCGTGGTCGTGCTGGCTTTCCTGCTGATCGTGCGCACCATCCACTCGCCTTTCGGGCAGGTGCTCAAGGGCATCAAGGAGAACGAGCCGCGCGCGCTGTCGCTGGGCTACGACGTGAGCCGCTTCAAGCTGCTGGCCTTCGTGATCTCGGCGGCGCTGTCGGGCCTGGCCGGTTCGCTCAAGACGCTGGTGCTGGGCTTCGCCACGCTGTCGGACGTGCACTGGACCGCCTCGGGCCAGGTCATCCTGATGACGCTGGTGGGCGGGCTGGGAACGCTCTCGGGCCCGCTGGTGGGTTCGGCGGTGGTGGTGCTGCTGGAGAACAAGATCGGCGAACTGGGCAACCTGCTCGCGCGCATCACCACGGTCGACTGGTTCAACACGCTGGGCGAGTCGGTGACCATGGTGACGGGGCTGATCTTCGTGATCTGCGTGCTGGCCTTCCGCAAGGGGATCATGGGCGAGATCATTGCGTTCATCGAGCGGCGCAAGGGCGCATCGGGCAAGTCGCACTGAGCGCTGTCGGCGGGGTCGTGGCCGTTGCTCAGGGCGCGATCGCGCCCCGGGCAGCAGCAGGAACAAGCGCTACAACCGAAGAGGCGCCGCGTACCCCGTCATCTCCAGATACCCCCGCCCCACGCGCCGGCCTTGCGCATCGAGCAGATCGCTCACCCCTTCCCAGTACACCCCGCCCGTAGAGCCACGGCTGTCCAGCTCCTGGTCATCGAGCAGCGCCCGCACCTCGAACGCACCTGCTGGCGTCTGCACACGCCACTGCGTCGGGTACCTGGCCTGCGTGCGCGGGCTGTCCCATGACTTGAGCGCCTCGAAGCGCACCTCGTCGTTCGCAAAAATGCGCGCCACGCCATCGCGTGGCCGAAACGATCCGCCGCCCCACAACGCACTGCCGTCGCTGCGCCGCAGGTGAAAGGCCGTCAGCGCGCTGCCGTCGTCCAGGTTCATGCCGATCCAGTCCCAGCCCACGGCCTCGGGGTGCATCAGCGCTTCGCTCCACTCGTGGTCCAGCCACGCCGCGCCACCCACGTCGAACGCCTGGCCCTTCAGCGTCAGCTTGCCCTGCGCCTTCAGCTGAGGCTCGCTGTAGTAGTAGCTCGCCTGCGATTCGTCCGGCCCCTTGCGCGACAGCCCCGCCTTGCCCTGCAGCAACACCGGCTGCGTGGGCGTGAAGCGCAGGTCGAGCGCGAACTCGCCGGCCGGAATGCGCGCGATGTAGAGGCCGTTCTCGCGCACCAGAGACCAGTCGCGGATGCGCACGTCTGTGTCGCTGGTGCTGGCCTCGGCCACGCCGAAGCCGGCGCGTGCGATGCGATGGTCGTGCAGCAGCACGCGGCCCTCGAGGTCGGTGACGGCCGCGTGCGCGAACACCAGGTTCTTCGCCGCGAACGCCGAGCGCATGCCCAGCGCGGCATCGACGCGCGAGCGGAAGAAGGTCACCTGAAAACCGAACTCGCGTCCGGCCGGCGTCTTCGCGTGCCCGGTGATGTACCACCACTCGGTGTGCAGGTCGGGGTGGCTGCCGAAGTCGCGAGGGAACTCGAGCCTGCGCTCGGGCAACGCCCATGCCGTGACAGGGCCGAGCGCCGGAGCGGCAAGCGCCGCCAGCAGCAGGCCGCGCCGCGACAGCGCGAAGGAGGTGCGCCCGGGCTGCATCACGCCGCCACCAGCGCGTCGATGCGCTGCTGCGCGGGGCCGATGTCGCCGAACGCGTTCTTCACCCATGCGGCGTCGTGGTAGCTCGGCAGGTAGCGCTCGCCGGCATCGCACAGCAGCGAAAGAATGGAGCCCTGCTGGCCGGCCGCGCGCATCTCGCGCGCCACGGCCAGCATGCCGACGAAGTTGGTGCCCGTCGACGGGCCTACCCTGCGCCCCAGCAGCGCCGACAGCGCATGCATCGCGGCCACCGAGTCGAGGTTGGGCACCTCGATCATCCGGTCGACCAGCGTGCGGATGAAGCTGGGCTCCACGCGCGGTCGGCCGATGCCCTCGATGCGCGAGCCGGCGGCGGTGAGCGTGGCGTCGCCGGTGCGGTGGTAGGCCGAGAACACCGAGCCCTCGGGGTCGGCCACGCACACCTGCGTGTCGTGGCAGCGAAAGCGCACGTAGCGCCCGATGGTCGCGCTGGTGCCGCCGGTGCCCGCGCCCACCACGATCCATTTGGGCACCGGATGCCGCTCGCGCGCCATCTGCTGGAACATGCTCTCGGCGATGTTGTTGTTGCCGCGCCAGTCGGTGGCGCGCTCGGCGTAGGTGAACTGGTCCATGTAGTGGCCGCCGGTGCGCTCGGCCAGCGCGCGGGCCTCTTCGTACACCTGCGCCGCATGGTCCACGAAGTGGCAGCTCGCGCCGTAGAAGGCGATCTGCGCGACCTTCTCGGGCGAGGTGGTGCGCGGCATGACCGCGATGAAGGGCAGGCCCAGCAGCCGCGCGAAGTAGGCCTCGCTCACCGCCGTGGAGCCGCTGGAGGCCTCGACGATGGTGGTGCCCTCGCGCACCCAGCCGTTGCATAGCGCATAGAGGAAGAGCGAACGCGCGAGCCGGTGCTTCAGGCTGCCGGTCGGGTGCGTGGACTCGTCTTTCAGGTACAGGTCGATGCCGGCGGCGGCCAGCGAGGGCAGCGGCAAGGGGATGAGGTGCGTATCGGCGCTGCGCTGGTAGTCGGCCTCGATGCGGCGGATGGCACTGTCTAGCCAGTCGGTGATGGCTGTGGAGGAGGGGGTTTGCTGCATAGCGCGTCAGTCTACAAGTCATGCCTTGTGACTCCCAATGGCGCTTGCGTGGTCGGGCTGTTGAGCGGATTTTTTTGGCTGGGCGTTGATTGGCTTTGGGATTTTGGTTTCGGGGCCGGGACTCGCCCCGGCGGGCGACTTACTTTCTTTTGCTTCGCCAAAAGAAAGTAAGGGCGGTTTCAAACCTGAAGTGCAACACACTCGATCCTGAAAGGAAGAGCTTGCATGACCAGGAGTTACGAAC
>NZ_JASZYK010000013.1 GCF_030317035.1 Variovorax sp. J22G73 | reverse complement strand
TGCAGAAGGATCCCACGCTGGTGGCGGCCGTTCTTTTGCGCGACCATACCCGGCACCGCGACGACGCCACCGTCGTCGTGATCCGCCAAAAGGAATAACCGATGAACAGCATCCTGGTTGACGACCGTGAAGATGCGCTGGCTCAGAGCCGGCGCGAGGTCGACGAACTGCGCGCGGAACTCGAGGAGACCAATCGCGGCGTGGTGGCGCTGTACGCCGAGCTCGACGCCCAGGCCGCACAGCTGAGGAAGGCCACCGAGCTCAAGAGCCGCTTCCTGGCCTACATGAGCCACGAGTTCCGCACGCCCATCAGCGCCATTCGCAGCATCACACGCCTGCTCAGCGACCGCGTGGACGGACCGCTCACGCCCGAACAGGAAAAGCAGGTCGGCTTCATCAACACCACCGCCACCGAGCTGGCCGAGATGGTCGACGACCTGCTCGACCTGGCCAAGATCGAAGCCGGCCGGGTCGACATCTCGCCGGCCTGGTTCGAGATGGTCGACCTGTTTTCCGCGCTGCGTGGCATGTTCCGACCGGTCCTCTGCAACCCGACCACCGCGCTGATCTTCGAGGAGCCGGAGGGGCTGCCGAAGCTTTACACCGACGACCGCAAGCTCTCGCAGATCTTGCGCAACTTCATTTCCAACGCGCTCAAGTTCACGCCGCATGGCGAAGTGCGGGTGACCGCGGCGCGCGTGGGCGAGGACGCGGTGCGGTTCTCGGTGTCAGACACCGGCATCGGCATTGCCCCCGAACACCACGCGGCCGTCTTCGACGATTTCTCGCAGGTCGACTCGCCGGTGCAAAAGCGCCTGCGCGGCACCGGCCTGGGTCTGTCGCTGTGCCGGCAGCTGGCCCTGCTGCTGGGCGGGCGAGTGGAGTTGGCAAGCGAATTGGGCAAAGGCTCCGTTTTCTCCGTGACCTTGCCGGTCCACCACCAACCCGTGGACCCGGTTCAGCCGGAAGGACATGTCATCCGAGCCGCTGATCAACACGTCGATTGATCGGGGGCGCCACACGGTGCTTGTGGTGAACGACAACCCACGACGCGATACACCAAAACCCGCGTGATTCGCGCCGCAGGTTTCGAAACGTGCGAGGCTGGCACCGGCGGCAAGGCGCTGGTGCTCGACGTGCACCTGCCCGACTTCAGCGGCTTCGAGGTGTGCCGCGAGCTGCGCATCAAGCCTTCGACCGCCACGCTGCCCGTGGTGCACCTGTCGGCCACCTTCGTGCGCAACGAGGACAAGGTGGCCGGCCTGAACGCCGGCGCCGACGCCTACCTGGTGCACCCGGTGGAGCCGCCGGTGCTCATCGCCACGCTGCAGGCGCTGATTCGCGCGCGCATGGCCGGGGAAAAGCAGCGCAACAGCGAAGCGCGCTTTCGCGCCATCTACGACCAGGCGCCCACCGGCATGGCGCTGATCGACACCGAGGGCCGTTTCGCCGACGTGAACCCCGCCATGGTCGCCATGCTGGGCCAGTCGCGCGACGCCCTCATCGGCCAGCCCGTGAGCGCCTTCGCGCCCGAGGAGTGGATGGCCTTCGTGAAGGCGCACACGGCGGGCGACCTGGGCACGGGCGCGTCTGCTTCGGGCGTGGCGGGAACGGCTGGTACACCGGTCACGCTGGGCCAAGCCGTCCCCCCGAGCGCGCCCTGGAAGGGCGAGTTCCCGCTGCTGCGCCAGGACGGCTCGTGGATCCGGCTCGAATGGACCATGTCCGCGCAGATCGAGCCGGGCCTGCGCGTGGGCATTGCGCTGGACGTGTCCGAGCGCTTCGAGCTCGAGGGGCGCCGGCGCGAGGTGCTCGAGCGCGAGCAGGCCGCGCGCGCCGCCGCCGAGCACCTGAGCTGCACCAAGGACAACTTCGTGGCCATGCTGTCGCAATTTTTTTCATTCAGCAGATGCCATCGAAAAAGTGCGCCGAGCGGACATTACTGCGTGTTCTCAAGGATGGGCGACTCCGCCGGCCGAAACCGACTGGACTCTGGACGTCAACGTCAGCTGACCTTCCCCGACGCAGCGCGCCCGCAGACCGCATCAGCGTTGAAGCGGTACTTGAAGTCGACTGCTGACCCGCAGCCCATGCAGGATGTGCTCCGTAGGGTGGGCACAAGAGCGTGATGCATTTTTCCGACTGCCATGTCCCGTGGACCGCGCAGTGTGTAGTCGCGCAGCACGCAGCGCTGTGCCAAGAGGCTCGCGCTCACCTCCTACAGAGTCCAGGGCCGTCCGCGCCCTTCGATGTTGCGAAAAGCACGTGACATTGTTTCGGCTTGTTCAAGAAATCGGCACATTAAAAGGAGACCCCCCTATGACCTCAAGCCTGTCGCGCTTCGCGATTCTTTCTGCCTCAGCTCTAATTGGGATGAGTGCCTTCGCGCAGACCACGGCGCCAACAACCTCCGCTCCAGCAGCCGTTGGCACATCGCCCCAAAACGCAGCCGAAGCCAACCAGAAGGCAGTGCCAAGGTCAGACACCGGCACGCTGGTGCGCACGTCCCCGTCGGTCGCTGATAAGGCGCGGCAAGCCGCTTCTTCTTCAACGGCACGGCCCATCGATGCAAGTGCGCCGCCTACTTCTGAAGCCAACTCGCGTAGCTTGAGCCGACCTGCGCGTGCCGATCGCAACTGACCCTCAGCCTCAAACACCGTTTCGTCCCTAAGACAACTGGAATTAACATGAATACTCCCATCATTCCCGCTAGCACCACTGCCAACCCCACCGACAGCTCAGGTCGCCTAGTCACCGGACTTTTTCCCGATCGCGCAAGCGCAGAAGCTGCCTACGGGGCTGCGCACGACCGTGGCTACTCGAAGGACGACCTGAACCTCGTCATGTCTGACGAGACGCGCGAGCGCCACTTCGCTGGTACCACTGCTGGCAAGGAAACCGAACTTGGGAATAAGGCTGCAGAGGGCGCGGGGATCGGTGGCGCAATCGGCGGCACTGTCGGCGCCATCGTCGCCGCCATTGCTGCGGTTGGCACAAGCCTCGCACTGCCTGGCTTGGGCATCGTGATTGCCGGCCCACTCGCTGCAGCACTTGCCGGGGCGGGTGCGGGCGCTGCAGGTGGAGGCCTCATTGGTGCGCTCGTGGGTTGGAACATGCCCGAGGAGCGCGTGAAGGAATATGAAGAAGGCATCAAGAAAGGCGGCATTTTGATGGGCCTGCGTGCGAAGAACGACGACGACGCTGCCCATCTTGAAACAAACTGGAAGACTCGCGGCGAAAGCGTCTACCGCTGAGCCGGGGGCGCTGCGAGCACTAATTTGCTCGTGGGGAATTTGGCTTAGCCAAATCACGTGAATTTGCCCGGCCCAGTGCCGGGCTTTTTTTCTAAAGTTGCCGTTGCAATGATGGGCTTCGTCCTACTTGGATGTCCGGTTGATGCCGTCCAATGTGCAGATCCCACATGAGAAACAGGAGTTTCCAAATGACAACCACCCGTTCTACGCTTGATGCATGCGCTTTACTCGATGCTGATCATCGAAGAGTGAAGGCGATGTTCAAGGACGTCGAGGCGCTCACGAAACCCCGCCCCGCCAGCACGAGCCAGAGAAAGCGTGACCTGGCTGACCAAATCTGCCTCGAGCTCACCGTGCACGCTCAGATCGGTCAGGCTGCTGACGTGGACGACAAATCCGATCCGAAGGTCACGCTGTTGGGCGAGTACATCGACCATCACATAAAAGAAGAACGGGCCGAGATTTTTGTGAAGGCCCGTGCGGCCCGCAAACTTGATCTCGTGGGCATGCGTGAGACACTCGCTGCCCGCAAAGAAGAACTCGTGGCCGACCCCGCGGTCGCGGTCGCGGTCGCCTGAAGACGTATCTGCGCTCCGGCGCAGATCAGGTGCTACTCCATGAACTACGCTGTACTCCCTTACCCGTACGAAGGGTCGTCGACCGGCCGCAGCGCTTCGCCTTCGGCCGCAATGCTACTTGCCGAAGGTCGCGCCGTCTTCGAGTTCGGTGCGGGCTTGGCGCTTTGGCCGTTGCTGCAGCTCGCGCCTCAAGGCGATGGTCACCCCGTGCTCGTCTTGCCAGGATTCCTCGCAGGAAATGCCTCTACCCTGGTATTGCGACGTTATTTGCGCAGCGTGGGCTACGACGCGCAGGGATGGAGACTGGGTGTGAATCTGGGCTACCGCCAGAAACTGATATCCGGGATGCTTGCTCAACTCGAGGAGCTTTCGCGGGATAGCCAGCGCAAAGTCAGCATCGTGGGATGGAGCCTGGGTGGTGTATACGCCCGACTGCTGGCAGCGCGCCATCCGGAGTTGGTCCGTAGCGTGATTACGCTTGGCAGCCCGATCAGCGGTGGCCCGGATGCCTCGAACGCGAAAGGCATCTATCAAACCCTTAATGGACGTCGCATGGCCGATTCCAGTGTGAAGAAACTTGTTGCGCAGTCGCTCGAAATGCCAGCCACCTCGATCTACAGTCGATCAGACGGAGTTGTGTTCTGGCGCGCCAGTGTCATCCCTGTGAGATCCAAATCAGAAAACATCGAGGTTCACGGCACCCACATCGGGTTGGGTGGTAATCCTGCAGTGCTCTACGCCGCTGCAGATCGTCTCTCGCAGCCTGAAGGTGCATGGGCTCCTTTCCGGGGCAGTGGTCTGGCCGCCATAGCCTTCCCTGACCCTGCGAGGCCAGCGTGAATGGTGCGCCCAAAGCAGGATATTTGAGTTCGATTCAGGCGGGCGCACGGTCGCTGACTGCAGCATCACCATGCATGGCCTTGTCAACGCCGGTCGACACGAAACGGGGCAAAGGGCTTCGTTCACCAAGAGATGATCAAAGTCGAATCTCTGCGCGTGAGTAAGAGCGCTGCGCCGAAATATGAAGTGCAGCACTTCGGCCCCATCGTGCCGTCGAGCTTCGCACCTCGGCCACTCTAAACTCTCAACATCCACGGCCGGTTTGGCAAACTGCCGCATACAAGCCGTCCTGCTTAACCTTTGGCAGGCGACGAATGTTGAGCGCTGCAAGACAGACCGGCAAGGCGATGAGAGCATAAGCCAACGTCTGTACGCCCCACACCGTCCAAACAACATTGCTTAGGAGGAACATCCCAAAACCGGTGTTCCGACGTCTCTCGTTGATCGACGCGACAAGCCAGTCCGCCAGCAGGGACAGCGCAAACGCAACCCATTGAATCACGTTGTGCGCTTCGCCCATTTGGTTTCCATGCAAATTTCCCGGCTGACGTTACAGCGGGTTGTTGGAGCGACACGGACGCTTTCGCATGGCGACGCTGCTGCGCCCTGCTCCATTTGAAAGGGGCAGGCTCATTCCATCAGCCCGTGCTTGACAGCGTAGTAAGTGAGATCGCTATTGCTCGTCAAAGCCAACTTTCGCATCAAGCTCGTCCGGTGCGCGGAAATGGTTTTATAAGAGAGATCCAGACTACGTCCCACGGCTCCCACCGTTTCCCCGCGCCCCAATCGTAAAAAGATCTGAAACTCCCGCGAGGTCAAAGCGTCATGCAGTTGTGGATGCTGCTCCTCGCACAGGTGAAATGGGAGCATGGAGGTCATGTCCACGCTCCAATAGCGCTTGCCACTTCCCACTGCCCGGATGGCCTTGATCATGTCCTCTGGAGCCGTATCCTTACCTAGGAAGCCTGCGGCCCCGAGCCGAAGCAATGCAAGGGCATATCGGTCTTCCGGCAACCCCGAGAAAATTAAGACCGACAGGTCAGGAAATTGGGTACGAAGGCTCCCTAGGGCGTCCAAGCCAGTTTTTTTGGGCATTGCAAGATCCATGAGCAGAACATCCATCTGCACGCGCCGCGCGAGGTCCATGACTTCTCGTCCATCGGCCGCTTCCCCGACCACCTCGACGTCTGTCAACCCGGAGAGCAATTCCCTCAGACCCTTACGCACGATCGCATGATCATCCGCAATGCCGACCCTTAGGCGAGAGCCGCCCAGCTGCGGGGTGGGAAGCAGTGTTGAGCGCCTTTGCTTTTCAACCAAGCCTGCAGTCGCTTTCTCAGGGGCGTCGCGGATGACGCCTTTTGATGTCAGCTCCGGCGTAGAAAGAACAGTGCGCATACGTCAGATGTACTGCGGTTGATGACCCGTGTTCGTAGGCGGATGGCGCAGCCGCAAGTTTTATCAGCAGAGCTCATGACTCGACGCGTTCACCGCGGCTTGATCACCCGAACGCAGGAGGTCCGACATAAACAGCATCTGCGCATGGGAGAGCCCGGGCGGAATTACTGACGGCCCGATGTTGGCCCCGGGGACCCGCATGTTCGGCCTCCCCGCCCGAGTAGCCGCCATACAGGCGCGAGTAGCCGAACATGCTGGCACCCGAGTGCAGATTTTTCTTGTTGAAGATAGCGCTGCACCCGGGGTTAGCGTTTCGCATGTGGCGAATAACGTCTTCTTGCAGAAGAAGCACTGGCCGCACGCGATGGTGAAGGACACCACCACGCGGTCGCCTTTGCTCAGGCCCGTCGCGCCCCTCTTCCACGATATCCCTGAATTCGTGGCCGAGGATGTCGCCCGATTCCATGTCTGGGATCTTGCGGTAGATGTGCGGGTCGGAGCAGCAGATGGCGGTGGACGTCACGCACAGGATGATGTGGTCATCCTGTTCCAGCGCCGGCTCGGGCCGGCTGGCTCCTTGAAGGGTCTGGCGTTGAGAGGAAAGGTCGGAAGAAAATTTGCGGCGCCACAAGCCGGGTTGTAGGAGCAGGAGCCTTCGACACGCGAATAACTGCCCGTATGCCGAACCGGGGCAGCCGAAGGCGAGGCAGTACAGGCGGGCCGCTTCTGATGCTCTCCTACGAGATGGCCCGCCAACCGCCCACGCGGCGCCGCCGAGCCTCGCCGAAAGGTGCGGAACCGGTCGGACTTCGACCGGCATCGCGGAAGCATCAACACCTCCGCTCTTCGATCCCCACAGGAGACCAGCATGAACAAGACATCCACCCTCATCGCCGCACTGGCGCTCGCCGCATCCGGCGCCGCCTTGGCCCAGGGCACGCCGCCCAACACGTCGTCGCCGAACCCCGCCACCGCTGCCGGCACGCAGAACCCGACTGGCGGCCCCATGGGCACCACCGGCACGACGCCGCAGAACAACGCCGGCTCAGGCATGAGCGGCGGCAGCCAAGGCTCCGGCAACTCGGGCATGAGCAGTTCGGGCAACACGGGAAGCACCGGCAGCACCAACGACACCAACGCCATGGCCTCCACCCGGTCGATGCGCCCGGCGCGTGCCGATCGCAACTGACCGGCACGCGATGAGCCGAAGCGCGTCCATGTGCGCCCGCGCTGCATGGTGCACTGCTCTGGCAGCTGTGCTGGCGGCGCCCTTGGCCAGCGGCGCGGCGCAGGGCGACGCGCAGCGCCTTGCCCTCGCCGCAGTGGCTGCCAACGACAACCGGTCGAGGCCGTTCGCGGTCGTCGACAAGCAATTGGCACGTGTGTTCGTCTTCCAGGGCGACGGTGCGCTGTTGGGTTCGTCGCCGGTGCTGCTGGGACTGGCACCCGGCGACACGTCGGTGCCGGGCATCGGTGACCGAAAGATGTCAGAGATTCGGCCCGACGAGCGCACCACGCCGGCGGGCCGCTTCGCCAGCGAGCCCGGGCGCAACCTGTCGGGTGAGGACATTGTGTGGGTCGACTACGACGCAGCAGTGTCGATGCACCGCGTGCGCCCCAACGTGAAGGCCGAGCGTCGGCTGGAGCGCCTTGCCACGCCAACGCCCGACGACAACCGGATCACCTTCGGCTGCATCAACGTGCCAGCGGCTTTTTATGATGCCTATGTAAAGCCAGCGTTGGGCAATCGACAGGGGGTGGTCTATGTGCTGCCCGAGGTGACCAAGGCGAACAAGTCGCTGTTCGACCTTCTCTGATCGCAGCGGTGGCGGGCCAAAAAAACAGTGTCCTCGCTGCTGAAGAGAACCACCACTCACGCTCCAGAAACCGGAACAGCCTCCGCCTTGCGTCAAACAGTCTCAGAAGAGCGCAAACCAATCGGTATCGCACTGGCCGCCGGCATCTTGCTCTTTCGCCATCGTGCCCGAGTGGAATCAGTGGGTTGCATCGAGGGTAGTGGCCGCGTGCACACCCGGGCGGACTGTCGTAGCCGATCAACATGCCTTTTGCCTGCGAACACGATGGCTTGCGAAGCGCTCGGGAAGCTGCCAGCACTCGCGCCCCGGCGGCTCCCGGTCCTACGCGCAGCAACAGCGCAAACTACAGGCTGCACCCACCGTCTTCACGTCTTCTCCCTTACCTCTCCCTCTCCCTCTCGCTTCCGGTACATACCTCTTTCATGCGCGCGCCCTCTTCATGACACCTCCACCGTCCGATGTCACCGGTCCGCCTGCCCCTAAACCCGCCCACGGCCTTCGCACGGCAAGGCGCTGCCTAGGTGCCTGTATCGCCGGCGGCGGATTGCTGGTGCTGCTCGCCGAAGGCCTGCAGCTCGCGCGTTCGGGTTCCACCGTCGGCGCCGCGCTTACCGGGGGGTGCATCGCCGCGCTGGCCACCGCGCTGGGCACGCTGCCGGTGCTGCTGTCGCAGCAGTTTTCGCAGCGCGCCTACGACAGCATGCTGGGTTTCGGTGCGGGCGTGATGCTGGCCGCCAGCTCGTTCTCGCTGGTCATTCCGGCGCTGGCCGCGGCGAAGGCGCAGGGCGCCGGCGCCTGGGGCAGCGGCGCGCTGGTGGGCGCGGGGGTGCTGGTGGGCGCGATGGCGCTGCTGTTCATCGACCGAGTCGTGCCGCACGAGCATTTCGTCAAGGGGCTGGAAGGCCCACAGGCGCGCGCGCTCAAGCGCGTATGGCTCTTCGTGCTGGCGATCGTACTGCACAACCTGCCGGAGGGGCTGGCCATCGGCGTCGCGTTCGCGGGCACCGACCCAGTCGGCGCCGCCGCGCTGACCACCGGCATTTCGATCCAGGACGTGCCCGAGGGCCTGGTGGTGGCACTGGCGCTGCGCAGCGTGGGCTACGGCAAGCTGGCTGCGGTGGGGCTGGGGGTGCTGTCGGGGCTGGTGGAACCTATGGCCGCGGTGCTGGGCGCCGCGGTGATCGGTCTGACCGCCGCGATGCTGCCCTGGGGTCTCGCCATGGCGGCGGGTGCGATGCTGTTCGTGATCAGCCACGAGATCATTCCCGAGTCGCACCGCAAGGGCCACGAGGCCTACGCCACCACGGGCCTGATGCTGGGCTTCGTGCTGATGATGCTGCTGGACACCGCGCTGGGTTGAGCCGGCAAGGCGCCGCCAAAAAAGCGCCGGGCTGCGCGAACCCGGCGGCTCCTGGCGCTTATTTCTTGGCGATGCTGGTGTCCAGGGCCCGCGCGTGCTTCAGGTGCCCTTGCACCACCGGCAGCATCTTGCCAGCCAGCGCCTTCAGGTCGGCGTCCTTGGCGTCGGCCTGCGTCTTCTTCAGCAGCTTCTCGGTGGCTTCGTGGTCGCCCACGCCGGCCTGCTTCACATAGCGGCTGGCGAAGGTGTTGCCCGAAAGGGCCTTGAGCTCCAACTCCACGGCCTTGTGCTTGACGCTCGGGCTGTCCGGCAGGTCGGTGCCCTTGGCCGATGCCAGCGTCTTCACGTCGGCCAGGCCCTTTGAGTGGTCGTCGACCATCATCTGGGCAAACTTCTTGATCTCGCCGTTCGAGCTTTTTTCCAGCGCGATCTTGCCGGTTTCGATTTCCGCGATGTTGGCCTCGGCGATGTCCTTGAGCATCGAGGCGTCGGCCGACGCGAGCTTGTCAGCGGCCCAGGCGGAAGGGAACGACATCAGCGAAGCGACGACGGCAAAGGATGCCGCGAGTTGGCGGGGGGGTCGGGTCATGTAAGTACTCCAGTTGATCGAGGCCTGGAGACTGCACAGCGTACGTGGCCGGCCATGTAGGAGAACACTCCGTACGACGCACCATCAATTCTCTGGGCCGCACCGCACAGCAACGAATGAAGCAGGCACGCGGATTGCCGGAAAAGGGGCTCTTCTCCTTTCACTTTCCACCCTTTTAAGCAGGCAGCACGCATGAGAAAAAAGATCCCCCCCCGCGAACTACGTGCGGCCGAGTACTTCAAGTTTCTCGAACTCCTTTCGCACCGGCAAATGCCCGTGGTCTGCTCCGCGCCCGAAGACATTCACCGCGTATTGGCGCTGCGCAGCGCGGCCCTCGTCGAAGCGCAGATGGAACCGACCGAACTACTGCGCACCGGCGAGCGGCGCATCGCGCACGCAGTGGTCACCGCCATTACCGTGGAAGGCCGCAACTCGCTCGCCCGCAATGCCCGCACTGCACAAGCCACCTGGCGTTCGCCGCCGGCCTCGCCTGTCCAGCGGGCATGACAGTCCACGCCGCAAACTCACAGGGCGCCGATGGCCGCCTTGAGCTCGTCGATCGAGGCAGGCTTGGGCACGTGGGCGTCGAACCCGGCCTCTAATGCACGGCGCGCGTCGACGCGCCGACCGAAGCCCGACATGGCGATGGCGCGAAGCTCGCGCGTATGTTCGAGTCGCCGCACCTCAGCGATCAATTCGAACCCGTCCATTCCAGGCATGCCAAGGTCAGACACCAGCAGGTCGTAGGGAGGCTGCGCCTGCAGCATCTCCAGCGCCTCCTTGCCGCCGGAGGCGGTGTCGACGATGGCGCCTTCCAGCCTCAGCACTTCCGCGAACGGCGTGAGCGCGTCGGCATAGTCGTCCACCGCTAGCACGCGCCATCCGTTCAGATCCACGCCGGCCGGTTGCGACTCGGGCTGCGTCCTTTCGTCGGTGCCGACCTGCGGCAGCCACACACTGAACTCGGCACCGTACCCCTCGCCCTGAGAAAGCGCCTGCACACGGCCGCCATGGGCCGCAGCCAGCTCGTGCACCAGCGCCAGCCCGATGCCCAGGCCGCCGTTGGGCCGTGCCGCGCCGTGGGCGGCCTGGTTGAACATGCCGAACACGTGCGGCAAGAAATCCGCCGCGATGCCACAGCCGGTGTCGGTAACCGTGAGCCGCGCGAAACCGTTCTCGCCGGTGACGCTCACAGTGATCCGCCCCCCATCGGGGGTGAACTTCGCGGCGTTAGTTAACAGGTTCCAGGCAATCTGTTCCACGCGCACGCGGTCGCCGTCGCACGCGACATCAGACTCGCATTGCACGACCAGTTCGATGTTCTTGCCGGACACGTTCGCCATCGCGGCGGCCGCCGCCGTCTGCACGAGTTCACCCAGGTTCAGCGCCACGCGATTCAGGCGCAGCTTGCCAGTGCGAACGCGAGACAGGTCCAGCAAGTCGTTAATGATGCGCGACTGGCTGCTCACGGCCCGACGTATCGCGTCGCCCAGTCGGTGCACCGACGGGTTCTGCACGGCCACCGGCAGTCGCATCAGCAGCTCAGCGTTCATCTGGATCAGGTTGAGCGGCTGTTTCAGCTCGTGCGACATCACGGCAAGAAAGCGGTCTTTCAGCTCATTGGCCATCTGCGCGTTGAGGCTGGCTTTTTTCTCCTTGTTGAGCCGGTGCTCTTGGGCCAGTTCCTGCCGCTTGGTGCCCGTCATATCGCGCGCGATCTTGGCGAATCCGCCGCCCTCGCCTTCTTCGAGGGGCGTGGTCACGCCGCTGCAGTAAAGGCGGCTGCCGTCCTTGCGCAGGTGCCAACGCTCGTCCTCGGCGCGGCCTTTGAGCGCGGCCGTTCGCAGCTCCTTGTCCGAAACGCCGTGGGCCTGGTCCTCTGGCGTGAAGATCGTCGCAATCGGGCGTTGCAGCATTTCTTCCTCGCTGTAGCCGAAGATGCGCTGGGCGCCCAGGTTCCAGCTGGTAATGAGGCCGGCCACATCGGTGGTGATGATCGCGAAGTCGCGCGTGGTGGCGGCCACCCGGCGCAGGCGCTCTTCCCCGGCGCGCACCCGCTCTTCGGCCGCGCGCAGGTCGGTGATGTCGAAAAAGTTGAGGATCGCGCCTTCGATCTTGTCGTCCGCCGTGCGGTAGGGAAGGATGCGCGCGGCGTAATGACGACCGTCGGCGCCGCTCACTTGCCGCTCGATGGTGCGCAAGTTCTTGAAGGCCGATTCGGTGTCGGCCGCCAATTCGGGGTAGTCCAGTTGGCTGGTGATGTCGAAAAGCGAGCGGCCTAGGTCGGTGGGAATCAGGTTGAACAGGGTCGCAGCCTGCGGCGTGTAGCGCTTGACATCCATGCCGCGGTTGACGAACACGGTGGCGATCTCTGACGACGAAATCAGGTTCTGCAGGTCGTCGTTGATGTTGCCGCGCTCCTCCACCTTCACCTTGAGCTCGTAGTTCACCGTCACGAGCTCTTCGTTCATCGACTGGAGCTCTTCCTTGCTGGTCTCCAACTCCTCGGTGGCCGAGCGCAGTTCTTCGTTGATGGCCTGCAGTTCCTCGTTCGAGGCCCTCAGCTCCTCGGTGGAGGTCTCGGCATGCTCTACAGTGTCCTGAAGATGCAGCTTGAGCTGGCGGATCTCGTCTTCGAGCTGCCCGACCAGCAGCATGGGCGCCGGCTCGCCAGGGTCGCCCGCGTGTGTTGGCATGCGCCCCTCCACCTCGTCGAAGACCACCAGGAGGAGCCCCGACTGCCCCGCATGCGGCGGTAATGGCCGCACGATGATGTTCAGCAGTATCTGGCTGCCGTCTTCCTCGCTTTGCAGAATGCGCTTTTCCACGCTGCGCGAAGACTGCGCGGCCTTGAACAGTGCGGTGCGCAGCTCCAGGCGCACGTCGGGCCGCACATTGTTGAGAAGGTTGTTCGAGGGCTCGCCACCCGCGCGCTCCAGGAACCGCCCGACCCCGTTGGACAGGTGCAGCACTTCGTGCTGCGCGTTGATTAACACGCTGGGCGGGGCAAATTGCTCGATGGCGCGCTGATGCATCTCAGCGGTGGCGGGCGCGTCGCTCGCGCGGCGCGGCGCGCCGAGCGGCGCAGGTGACAGCGCGCTGTAGTCGGCGCTGAGCCCCGGCTCATTCATCAGCGGCAACTGGCGTGCAGGGGGATAGCCTGGGTTCGCGCGAAAGATGCGTTGCTTCTTGTCGACCGCAGTGAACAGGTTGCTCACCGCATCGGTGGATTCCGATGTTCCCATGAACAGGTAGCCGCCGCCGTCCAGCGCAATGCGAAACATCTCCAGCACATGCGTCTGCGCGGCCCGGTCCAAGTAGATCAGCAGGTTGCGGCAGCACACGAGGTCCAGCCGCGAGAACGGCGGGTCGCGCAGCAGGTTGTGCGAGGCAAACAGCACCGGTTCCCGCACCACCGTAGCCACCCGGTACTGCCCCTGCTCCTTCACGAAAAACTGACGCAGCCGCGAAGGCGTCACGTCTTCCGCGATGCCTTGGGGGTAGACGCCCTTGCGCGCCGTGACGATGGCGCGCTCGTCGATGTCGGTGGCGAACACTTGAATTTCGAGCTGCTTGGAAAGCAAGTCGGCCTGCTCCCGCAGCAGCATGCTGACCGAGTACGCTTCTTCGCCGGTGGCGCAGCCAGCCACCCACACACGCAAGCGTTCCCCAGGCTGCTTGGCCTCGATGATCCGGCGGATGGCCTCGCTCTCCAGCGATCCGAAGGCTTCGCGGTCGCGAAAGAAGCTTGTCACGCTGATCAGCATGTCCTGCAGCAACAAGGGCGCCTCCGCCGGGTGCTCGCGCAGGTAGTTGCGGTAGGCGGTCAAGTCGGTGAGCCGGTTGACCTGCAGCCTGCGTTCAATGCGGCGCAGCACGGTCGCGCGTTTGTAGTGGCGGAAATCGTGCTTGGTGTAAGCGCGCAGATACGACATCACGTCCTGCAGCGCGGCTTCGGCTTCTTCCGACTCCATCGGGCCCGACGGGTCGGAAGAAAAAGGGCCCGAGGCTTCCGCGGCGGGCAACTGGATGTGGCGCGCGGTGCGCCATATCTCCACCAACCGATGGGGCATGCCGGCGGCGGGCAGCACAAAGTCGACCACGCCGGTGGCGATGGCCGCGCGCGGCATGCCGTCGTGCTCAGCGTCTTCGGGCGCCTCCGCCATCGAAATACCGCCATGTTCCTTCACGCTGGTGAGCCCGACCGCGCCGTCGCTGCCGGTGCCCGACATCACGATGCAGACCGCGCGCTCCTCATGTACTTCGGCCATGGTGCGGAAGAACACGTCGATGGCGATGTGGCGCCCGGCGACGCGCTCGCTGGGTGTCACCCGGAGGTGACCGTCGTTCATGGTGAGCTCCACGCCAGGGGGAATCACATACACATGGTTGGCTTCGACCGGCACCGCCTCCGTCACCTGCCGCACGGGCATGCTGGTGGCGCGCTGCAGGATTTCAGCAGCGTTGCTCTTGTGCGTGGGCGACAGGTGCAGGATCACCACGAAGGCGATGCCTTCGTTTGCGGGCATCTGCTCGAAGAAACGGATCGCCGATTTCAAGCCCCCGGCCGAGCCCCCGATGCCGACCACCGGAAACCTCAGGTGGCTGCGTACCAGAGGAGACGCCACGGGCTCGGCAGGCGATGCAGCGGCGGGTTTTTGAGGGAGCATGGAATCTCGTTGGCAGGAAGGAGCGGGGCGCCGGATTACAGCCACTCGGCTGCACAGATCTGCAATTTTGCGCTCGTTCACCATGTGCCGCCCCGTACGCGACGCCGCGATGACGTGGTCCTTGTCTGACGCACGAACGCGCCTGCCTCGCGCGCCCGACGCTCGCGAGCGCCCGACGTGCAGCACGACAGGCCCCAAGAACTTCTCTGCACCGCCCCTCATCGCATGGGTGGAGCGCGCGGGGCGCCGCTGCATCACCATGCCGGGCGACATCCGCGAGGAGGCGCAGTGCCGGCGCTTAGTCGACAGCGCCTTCGGCCGGCTCGACGTGCTGGAGGACAAAGCGGCCTTCCAGATGAGACACAAGTCGCTCGACGACCTCACGGCAGATGAGTTCGACCGCTCACCGACTTCTACGTCAACTTCTTCGTCAGCAAAGGCCCCGGCCCCCTGCATGAGCCGGGCTCGTCGATCATCAGGACGGCTTCGGTCCGTGCCGACAAGCCCAATGCCACGCTGATGGCCTATGTCGCCACCAAGGGCACCATTCAGAACCTTTCGGGCGGGATGGCGCAGTTGCTTTCGCAAAGGGCATTCGCATGAACTGCGTGGCGCCGGGCCCGTTCTGGACGCCGCTCGTTCCCTCGACACTGCCGCCCGAGAAAGTCACGGAATTCGGCAAGCAAACGCCCATGCAGCGCCCAGGCCAGCCGGCCGAGCTGCAGGTGGTGTATGCAATGCTCGCGTCCGAACAGGCAAGCTACGCCTCGGGCGCGACGATTCTGGTGACGGGCGGTGTGCCCTTCATCTGAGCGGGGCGGGCAGCACGCGCGCCGCGGCGCCGGCGCTCCGTCGGCGTCGCCGTCGCCGTCGCCGTCGCCGTCGTTGTTAGAGCAAGTGGCCCGGTCCATGAACGTGGTGGCTCCGAGCATGAGACGCTCCAGGCCGTCGTCGAGGCCTGACTCGTTCAGCGCCACGAGCACGCAGCGGCGCTCTCCCTGGCACAGCACATCGGCCCGGCGCTTGCAGGAGCCGTTCGCGGTACTGCCGTTCGATCAGGCACTTCCAGCGTGGCCTCGGGTGGTCTTGCTCGGAGGCGCACTTTGCGGCCACCCGGCAAGACTTGCGGCAAATACGGAACCTGCGCCGCAGGCCTGCTGCATTCTCGCGGGCCACCGGCGGGCACACCGCGTGCAGGTGGTATCCACCTTCGCAGCCGGTCCCGCCATGAATCCACTCCTGCCTCCTCGTGCCGCCTCGCGGCTGGACCACTGCATACACAGTGCGCGCAACGCGCTGGCCGCCCTTTCCACCGCCAGCGAGTTGCTGGAGCGCGATGCGTCCACCAAGGCCGTGCTGCACGAGGCCGGCGCGGTGGTAGCGCGGCAGGCGCACGCGCTGACCGAGTTCATGGGCGAGCTCATGGCCCACGCGCGTCAGGGGAGCGCCCAGACCGGGCGCGCTCTCGTGGTGTCGGACGACCTGTGCCTGCTTGCACGCCTAGTCGGCCTGCTGTCTCATGCCGGCTACCGCATCGATCTGGCGCTGAGCACCGTGGCGGGCTACGAGGCGCTGGTGCGCGAGCGGCCCGACGTGGCGGTGATTGACCTGCGCACCTCGGCCGGGGAAGCGCGCTCGCTGGCGCGGCTGGCGCGCGGCGCGGGATTCGACCGGCGGTTGATCGCCGTTGAGGCTGCCAACGCTCCGCGGCGTGAATGTCTTGGCGAAGCCAATGGCTTCGACGCCGTACTGGAGCGCCTGTTCGACCCGAAGGCGCTGCGTGCGGCTGTCGCCGCGGCACCCGCGGGCGGGCGGCGAGCCCGGACCACTGCCGCTTTTGCGTCGTAGGGAGTGCTGGCCGCGCCGGCGTGCCGCTTGGCGCGAATGCAACCTGCGCCATGCGTGCGTCCCGGCGCACTTTCACATCGTTTACAACCCGCCCACTCAGTAGCTTTGCCATGTTCTCCCACAACAAGCGACTTCTATACACCGTGCGCGTGAGCGAGTCCAACCCTGGCCGTGCCAATCTTTTGCTCGAGCCGTTCCGCGGCCAGCAGGGCGAGCTCGCCGCGGCGTGCCGCTATTTCACCCAGGCCGTCGGAGAGGACAACGCGGGCCGCTAGGACACGCTGTTCGACATCGCCACGCGCTGAATAGCCACAACATCGGATGAGCGCGACGTCAGCACGGCCGCCGCGCCATGCGTTCAAACGTCGTAGCTCGACGGGCTCGGGGACTTCACAGCGAGCCGGCGCATGACGATGGCCGCCGCGACAATGTCCTCGGCCTCGTTCTCGCACAGCGCGGCGCGGGCCGGA
Source organism: Variovorax sp. J22G73 (assembly GCF_030317035.1). Taxonomy (GTDB): domain Bacteria; phylum Pseudomonadota; class Gammaproteobacteria; order Burkholderiales; family Burkholderiaceae_C; genus Variovorax. The sequence continues at coordinate 151,054 of NZ_JASZYK010000013.1, read as the reverse complement.
TCGCGTGCGCGATGCAGGCAGGCAAGCCGGCGCAGCAGAGCCTCTTTCTCCTGCAGGGCGCGCAATGCGCTCCACAGCGCGGCGTCGGTCGCCTGCTCCTGCGTGGCAGCAAGGCTGCGCAGGCTGAAGGCGTGGCCGGTATGGCAGCGATAGCGCACCGGGTGTTTATCTTCGAGCTCGAACAGCACGCCACCGCAGTCGGGGCAGCTGAAAGTCGACGGCGTGGCAATCCGCTTCAAGGTCTGCATGGCCCCCTCCCCTTCGCCCACGGCGTGTTCGCCGCGCAGCGCGTCGGAGGGCGCCGGCCCGCCCTGGCCGCCGGCTGCGTCGTGCGTTTCGTTGGCCAGCGCCAACGCCAGCAGCAAGGCCGCCATGTCCGCCATCGGTACCACATGGTCGGCCCGCACCACCGCCAGCGCAGCGCGCGGCATGCTCGGCTCGAACGCATCGTCCGGGTCCTGCACCACGGCCGTGCCGCCGCAGTCCTTGATGGCGCGCAGGCCGGCGCTGCCGTCGTCCAGCATGCCCGTGAGCACCACGCCGATGGCGCCCACGCCCAGTTCGAGCGCCGCCGAGCGAAACAGCGGGTCGATGGCCGGGCGGGCGTGGTGCTCCTTGGGCCCGCGCACCACCCGAATGAGGCCGCCTTCGAGCAGCATGTGGTGGTCGGGCGGCGCAACGTGGATGCTGCCCGCGGCCGGAAGGTCGCCGTCGCGCGCTTCCACGGCGAAATTGGGGCCGCGGGCGTTCATCAGCAGCGCGATCTCGCTGCGGTGGGCGCCGATGTGCTGCACGAAGAACATCGGCACCGGAAAATTCGCCCGCAATGCCGCCGCGAGTTCGAGGATCGCGAACACGCCACCTGCGGAGGCACCGATGAAGACTGCACGCCGCAGCGGCCCGCCCGGGGTCTGGAAGTTGTTCTGGAATGTCATTTCACCCTTTGCTGGCAAACGGCGTGCCTTGGCCGGCTGGCTGCATGGCATTACCTTCCGGAGTCGCTTGCCGGGCGCTTGCCCGCCTCATGCGCCCTCAGCAGGCGCTGCAGGTCGGCCGCCGTCACCGGCTTGGCCACGTGCTCGTCGAAGCCCGCCGCCAGCGCGGCGGCGCGGTCGGCCGGCTGGCCCCAGCCGGTGGCCGCGATCAGCACGATGTCGCGGCCCCACGGCTCGGCGCGGATTCGGCGCGCCACCTCGTGGCCGTCGAGCCCCGGCATGCCAATGTCGAGCACCGCCGCATCGGGGTGCTGCTCGCGCGCCAGCCGCAGCGCGTCGATGCCGTTGTGCACCGTCTCCACGCTGAAGCCCGCCAGGGTGAGCATCTGCCCCATGCCCCAGAGCGCGTCGACGTTGTCGTCGGCCAGCAGCAGGCGTTGCGGCACCTGCGGCAGTGCCGGTGCGAGCCGCTCCACAGCCAGGGCGGGCGCGGCGGGCGCGGCAAACGCGGCGGGTGCGAACGCCGACGCATGGCCGTGTGCCCTGGCACAGGGAACGCGCACGGTGAAGCGGCAGCCCCGCCCCAGGCCCGGGCTCTGGCCACTGACGGTGCCGCCGTGCATCTCGACGATGCTGCGCGCCAGCGCAAGGCCGATGCCCAGGCCGCCCGCGGCGCGCTCGTGCCCGTGCGCGCTCTGCACGAACATCTCGAACATGGTCTCGATGGTGTCGGCGTCCATGCCGATGCCGTCGTCCGTCACCTCGAACACGGCATCGCGCGCGTCGGCGTGCAGCGACAGCACGATGCGGCCCTGCGCGGGGGTGTACTTGGCTGCGTTAGATAGCAGGTTCGACAGCACCTGCGTCAGCCGGGTTGGGTCGGCGTCCAGCGCGATTTCTTCTTCGGCCAGGTCCAGTTCCAGCACGTGGCGGCCGTGCTCGATCAGCGGGCGCACCGCCTCGAGCGCCGCCTCGACCACCGCCAGCGCGCTGGTGCGCTCGGGCTTGATCGCCAGCCGCCCCTGGCGCAGGGTCGACACGTCGAGCAGGTCGTTGAGCATGACCTTTATGGCCAGGGCCTGGCGGCGGATCACGCGCGCCGCGCGCGCCTGGTCGGGCATGGCCAGTTGCTCGGGCGCCAGCACTTCGGACGAGGCGCTGATGGAGGCAAGCGGGTTGCGCAGCTCGTGCGACAGCACCGCCAAGAAGCGGTCCTTGGCCGCATCGGCGGTTTCCAGTGCGCGCCGGGCGGCCTCGTTGGCACGCAGCACTTCGAGCAGTTCCGCGCGCCCCGCTTCGAGCTCCTGCTGCGCGGCGCGCTGCTCGCTCTGGTCGCGCAGCACCTTCACCAGCCCAACCACCGCGCCCTGGCCGTCGTGCATGGGCATCAGTGCGCCGCTGGCCCAGAAGCGCGAGCCGTCCTTGCGCTGGTGTACCCGCTCGTCGGCCGCCCGGCCCTGGGCCAGCGCCGTGCGCTGCTCGTGACCAGGCGCATCGGCGGCGCGGTCTTCCGGCGTGAAGATCAGGTCGCCCGGGTGGCCCAGGATCTCCTGCTCGCTGTAGCCCAGCAGCCGCTCGGCGCCGGCGTTCCAGCTGGTCACGCGGCGCGCCAAATCGAGCGAGAAGATCGCGTACTCCACCGCGTTTTCCAGCACCATGCGCATGCGCTCCTTGCTCTCGCGCAGCGCGTCCTCGGCGAACTTGCGCTTGCTCACGTCGGTGCACACCACGAGCGCGGCGTGCGGCTGGCCGCTGTCGTCGGTGAGCACGGTCGCGCTCTTGTGCAGCCAGATGACCGAACCGTCCTTGCGCACGCTGCGCGACTCGGCCTGAAACGGTTCGCCGTACGCCGCCAGCGCGCTGAACAGCGCCTGCATGTGCGCCAGATCCGCCGAATGCACCATGTCGAGCGCGCGCAGGCCCACCACTTCGTCGGCCCGGTAGCCCATGAGCGCGCAGTACCTGGGGTTCGCAAAGGTGATCTCGCCGTCCAGGCGCAGCTGCGCCACGCCCACGGACGCCTGGGTGACGATGGCGCTGAAACGCTCCTGCGACTGGCGCAACTGCTCCTGCTCGGCCTTGCGCTCGGTGATGTCCACGAAGGTGATCGCCACGCCGGCAATCACGTCCTCAATGGTGCGGTAGGGCCGCATGCGCGCCAGGAACCAGCTGCCTTTGGCATCGCCCACCTCGCGCTCGGTGGGCCGCAGCTCGCGCAGCACCGCGCGCGCGTCTTCGGCGAGCTCGGGGTAGTCCAGCCCGTTGACCAGGTCCGACAGCGGCCGCCCGGTGTCGCCCGCCATCAGGTTGAAGATCACCGCCGCGCTGGGCGTGAAGCGCATCACGCGCAGCTGGCGGTCGAGGAACACGGTCGCAATGGACGTCGCGTCCATCAGGTTGAGGATGTCGCTGTTGGCGTGGCCCAGGTCGTCCACCTTGCTTTTCAGCTCCTGGTTGACGGTGATCATCTCTTCGTTGATCGATTGCAGTTCCTCGCGGCTGGTGTCCAGCTCTTCGGCCGCCGCATGCAACTCTTCGTTCATGGCGTGCAGCTCCTCGTTGCCCGCCTTCAGTTCCTCGGTCGACACCTCGTACTGCTCCACCGTCTGGCGAAGGCGGGCCTTCAGGCGGTCGACCTCGCGCTCCAGGTGCTCGGAAACGGGTTCGGGCTGGAGCCGAGGCCGCACGACAATGGCGTCGTCCGGCGCAGCGCGCGCGGCGTCCGGGGTGTCGCTCGCGGCCGCGCCGCCCACGTCGGTGTGGCGCAACAGCACCAGAAAGCCGCTGCCGAAGCCTTGCACCGGCTGCACGCCGATCGCCACCTCCCACTCGCCGCGCGCATGGCGCACCCGCACCGGCGCCACCTCCACCGGCTCGTTGCGCTCGCGCGCGTGGTGCAGCGCCGTCTGAAGCTCTGCCTTCAGGTCGGGCACTATTGCGCGCAGCACGTTGCGCGTGGGTTCACCGCCGTCGAAGTACAGCAAGCCGGTGGCCGCGGGCGAAATGTGCAGCATCTCGTTGTCGGCATCCACCAGGATCGAAGGCGGCGCGAGTTGGTCGATCAGCAGGAGGTGCATCTCGGCCCAGGTCATCGTGCGCCCCCCACGCAAGGTGGGCAGCGTGGGCAGCGCCGTGGCGGGTGCGGCAGGCCCAGCCACCGCAGCGTGCGGAATCAGGGCAAGTGCGGGCCGCGCATCGGGCACGCGCGGCCCACTGGGCGCCCTGTGCGGCGCGGGCACGCTCGCGCGCGGCACGCGGCGGTGCACGTAGATGCGATGGGCCTTGTCCGCCACGGAGAACAGCGCCTGCTGCCCGCCCGCAGACTCCGACACCCCCAGAAACAGCGGCGCGCCGGGCTGCAGGGCGAAGTGCAGCGTCTGCAGCACGTGCGCCTGCGCGCTGCGGCTCATGTAAATGAGCAGGTTGCGGCAGCTCGCCAGGTCGATGCGCGAGAACGGCGAGTCGCGCAGCACATCGTGCACCGCGAACAGCACCATCTCGCGCAATTCGCGTCGCACGCGCCAGCCGCGCGGGTCGCGCACGAAGAACTGCCGGATGCGCTCTTCACTCAGATCGGCCTCGGCCGCGAGCGGATAGACACCGTTGCGCGCCGTGCGCACGGCGTCCTCGTCGAGGTCGGTGGCAAAGACCTGGATCGCGGGCGGGTGCGCGAGCGTGCGAGCGTACTCGCTCAGCAGCATCGCGATGGAATACGCCTCCTCGCCGGTGGCGCAGGCCACCACCCACACGCGCACGGCGTCCTGCGGGCCCTTGTCGCGGAACAAAGCGGGCACGCGCGCTTCGAGCGCGGCAAAGCTGTCGGCATCGCGGAAGAAGTTGGTCACGCTGATGAGCATGTCGTGCACCAGCGCGCCGGCCTCGCCCGGCCGCGTGCGCAGGCAATCGAGGTAGGCGCGCAGGTCGTGCGTGCCATTGACCTGCATGCGCCGGCCGATGCGCCGCAGCACCGTGGCGCGCTTGTAGTCGTCGAAGTCGCGCCCGGTGCGCTCGCGCACGAAGTCCAGCACGTCGCGCAACGCCGCTTCGCCGTCATTGCCGTCATCGCCGTTGCGGCCGGTGGGCCTGCCGGCCTCTTCCGCCTGCTCGGGCGGCAGGCGCAACTGCGCCTCGATGCGGTAGTACCCGGCAATGCGCTCGCCCATCTCGCGCGGCGGCAACACCCAGTCGACCATCCCGGTGGCGATGGCTGCATTCACCATGCCGCCTTCGGCCGTTTCGCCCGGCTCCTGGGCGATGGTGAGGCCGCCGCGCTCCTTCAGGCGCCGAATGCCGAGCGCGCCGTCGCCGCCCGCCCCCGACAGCACCACGGCCGTGCCGTGCGGGCCGTGCGAATCCGCGAGCGTGCGCAGGAACAGGTCGGCCGGCAGGTGGCGCGCACGGCCGGGCGGGTCGCCGAGCGCGACGAAATTGCCGCTCAGGCGCGGCGACATGCCGGGCGGCAGCACATGCACGGTGTCGGCGGCCAGGCGCTGCCGCCCAGTGACCGGCACCACGTGCATGTGCGTCCACACCCTTAGCTGCTCGACCAGGGCCTCCAGGCGCATGGTCGGCAAGTTCAACACCACCACAAAGGCCATGCCCGAGCGTTCCGCCGCGCCTTCGAGAAACGCGCGCAGCGATTCCAGCCCACCCGCCGCGCCAGCCAGGCCAACGACGGGCAGCAGCGCATAGCCGAACGACGGCACTGCGTCGTCCAGCTCGCCTTCCGCGTCTTGTTCAGCCCGGTCGGGCGTGGATTCGTTCAATGCGTACCCCTTGTGGTGGCGCAACCCCGGGGGCCGTCCCTGGGGTCGCGCAGGCTCACTGCTGGTATTCGCGCAGCCGGTTGTAGAGGGTCTTCATGCTGATGCCCAGGAGCGTGGCCGTGCGCTCCCGGTGGCGCCCGCAGCGCTCGTAGGTGGCCAGAATGATCTGCCGCTCCACATCGGCAAGCTGCGTGCCCAGCTCGACCACGAGCTGGTTCGCGCCGGCAGTGAACGGCGTCCGGGCGCTGTCGGGCCCTTCAGCGCCGGGCATGGCCACGGCAAACGCAGCAGGCGCGCCGCCTTGCGCGTGCCCTTGCCCCTGCCCCTGCACAGGCACCGTGGCGGGCAGCCATTCCTCGTCGATCTCGGCGCCGGTCGCCATCACCCACGCGCGCTGCAGCACATTGCGCAACTCCCGGACGTTGCCGGGCCAGCGCCAGCCCGCAAGCCGCGCGAGCGCCGGCGCGCTCAGGTGCTTGGCCTCGCCCTCCTGGCGCCCCATCTCGCGCAGAAAGTCGACCGCGATCAACGCCGTGTCGTCGCCGCGCTCGCGCAGCGGCGGCAAGGCAATGGGAAACACGTTGAGGCGGTACAGCAGGTCTTCGCGCATCCTGCCGCTGGCCACCGCCACCGCGGCGTCGCGGTTGGTGGCGGCAATGACGCGCACGTCAGTCTGCTGCACCTGGGTCGAGCCCACGCGCATGAAGGTGCCGGTTTCCAGCACCCGCAGGAGCTTGACCTGCAGCTCCAGCGGCATTTCGGTAACTTCGTCCAGAAAAAGCGTGCCGCCGTGCGCACGCTCGAAAAAGCCCTGGTGCTGGCGCTCCGCGCCGGTGAAGCTGCCGCGCTCGTGACCGAAAATTTCGCTTTCGATCAGGCTGGGCGAGAGTGCACCGCAGTTCACGGCCAGGAACGGCTGCTCGCGCCGCCGGCTCATGTCGTGCACTGCGCGCGCCACCAGTTCCTTGCCGGTGCCGCTCTCGCCATGAATGAACACGGTGACGGCCGTGCGCGCGACGCGAGTGATCTGGCGGTAAACGCGCTGCATCTCCTGCGAGCGGCCGATCAACGGACCGAAGCGGCCGGTTTCGCGCCAAAGTTCTTCCACCTCGTCGAATTCCGCGCGCAACTGCGAGGGCGCGATCAGGCGCGACAGCAATCCCTTCAAATGCTGCGGATTGATGGGTTTGACCAGGTAATCTGCCGCGCCCAGGCGCATGGCACGTATCGAGGTTTCCAGGCTTGCCTGGCCCGTCATGAGCACCAGCACCGTGTCGTTGAGCGCCTCGTCTTTTTCGTCCAACAGCGCAAAGCCGTCGCCGTCGGGCAGGTGAAGGTCGAGCAGGAGCAGGTCGGGCCGCTGCATGGTCATGAGGCGGCGCGCCGCCGCGATGGAGCTCGCGCACATCACCGAGTGGCCTTCGCGTGCCACAAACGCGGCCATCATCCTTGCGGAGTCTTCATCGTCCTCGACGATCAATGCGTGCGCCAAATCGACTCTCCCGAACTGATGCGCGTCGTGGCGCGCTGTTGTTTGCGTCCCTGCTGCGCAGGATGCGCCATGGCAGCGCTCCCGCCCGGCGCCTTACTCGTTGAAGTCGCGTGAGATTTCATGCAGACGCTGTGTCAGCGTATTCATACGCGCTACCTGGCGCACCAGCACCTGGAGGGCTTCCTGTCGCAGCGCGTCGTCGTCCGCGGAGCCCATCAGCTCCAGCGCCACCGCCATGGCACCCACCGGCGCACGCAGGTCGTGGTCAAGCTGCCGAGCGGCCAGGGCCTGCAGGGCCATGCGCTCGCGCAGCGCGGCCAGCTGCGCTGCGGCCGACGGCACCTCGCATTCCCTGCGGCCTCGTTGCACGGCGCCGGCGAAGGCGCTGGCGGCCATGCCCATCGCGGCGGCCACCATCGCAACCTTCCACGAGCCCGGCCGGCGCTGCTCGCCGCTTTGAATGTTTGTCATGACTACCAGTGTGGGCCAATGCGACGCCGCTGTCTGCCAGCAATCGCCTGCAAGTTTTGCGGCAAACCTTCCCAGGGCCCTCAAGCAGCGGCGCGGCAATGGATACTTTGAGCCTCTTTCAGGCCCTTAAGTCGCGGCGACGGCTTCTTTTTGGCCTGGCACGACCATTGCGCTGTCCAACGCCATGAACCCCATGATGGCCATGCAGGCGCGCCAGGCGCAAGCACCTGTTTTTTCTCCACGCCTGCAGCATGCGGTGCGGCTGCTGCAACTGTCTTCGCAAGACTATGCGCAGGCATTGCGCGACGCCGCCGAGCTGAACCCTTTTCTCGAAGTGGACGAACCCTCTGCAGGAAGCGAGGTGAATGCGCAGTTCGAGGCGGCCGCCGCCTTCGAGCGCATCACCGCCTCGCCGCCCGCCGGCACGCGGCACCTGTCGCACGACGAGAGCTTCGACGTGATGCAGCGCGTGGCGCTGCCACCGTCGCTGGCGGCACACCTGCATGCGCAGGTGGGCGTGCTGCGGCTGTCGCCACGCGAGCGTGCCTTCGCGCACGCGGTGGTCGAGTCGCTGGACGACGACGGCTACCTGCGCATCTCGCTGGACGACATTGCCCACGCACTGGGGGAAAATCCCGCCGCTGGCGCCTGCGAGCTGCGCACCGCGCTGTGCCGGGTGCAGGCCCTGGACCCGGCCGGCGTGGGCGCGCGCGACGTGTCCGAATGCTTGTGCCTGCAACTCGACGCCATCGGCTCGTTCGAGGTGCGCGCGCTGGCGCGGCGCATGCTGCAGGGCCACATCGGGCTGCTTGCGGCGCAAGACTGGCGCGGCTTGGCCAAAGCGCTGGGTGCAACGCCCGCCGAGCTGCAGTGCGCGGCGGCGGGCATTCGCCGGCTGAACCCGCGCCCGGGCTGGTCCCAGGGCGAAACGGGCTCGCGCATCGTCATTGCCGACGTCACGGTCAAGAAAGTGCGCGGCACGTGGCGCACCTCGCTCAACGCGCACGCGATGCCGCGGGTGCGGCTGAATGCCGACTGCGCGCGGTTGCTCGACATCCGCCGCGGCGCGGGCACCGCCGCGCTCAAGGCCTACCTGGAACAGGCGCGCTGGATGGTGGGCACGGTGGCGCAGCGCACCTCCACCATCCTTGACGTGGCGAGCGCCATCGTCGCGCGCCAGCAGATGTTCCTGGAGCACGGCCCGCTCGCCATGAAGCCGCTGGGCCTCAAGGAAATCGCCGACGAGGTGGGCGTGCATGCGTCGACCGTGTCGCGCACGGTGCACAACAAGTACATCGCCACGCCCGCGGGCGTGTTTGAGCTGCAGCACTTCTTTTCTCGCGGGCTGCAGCACACGGCAGGCGGCGCGAGCGCGCCGGTGGCCGTGCAGCAGCTGATTCGCGAACTCATCGCCATTGAGGCACCAACCGCGCCGCTGAGCGATGCAGCGCTGGCACGGCAGCTGGCGCAGCAAGGCTTTCACATTGCCCGGCGCACGATCACCAAGTACCGCCAGACGCTGGCCATCGACCCCGTGGAGCGGCGCCGCGCGCGCGGCGAGCGGCTTGCCGCAGCGTCCTGAACGCCTGACGGGAGCCCGTACCGTGTCCATCGCATTCTTGGCTCAACTGAGCCGCGGCCAGGCACCGCTCACGCTCACGCAGCCGCGAGAGGTGCAGCAACTGGTCATGCTGCGCGCGGCCGGCCTGGTGGCCGCTTTCACCCTGCACGCCACCGAACGCGGCCAGATACGTGAATACGGCCGCTTTCTTGCGCTGACGCCTGCGGGCCGTGTGGCGCTGGCTGACAGCCAACACCAGGCCTGAGGACCAAGCCTTGGGCGGTCAGCGCCCGTAAATAACGTCGACCACTTCGGCGGCCTGCACCAGCTGCCGCACCCCCGCATCAAGCGTCCGCCAGCCGCCAGCCGCCAGCGTGTGAACCCAGTGCACCGCCGCACGGCTTTTCCAGGCATTGGGCGGTGCGGCCAGCGGCAGCGTGCGCGTGCCTTCGAAGCGCTCGGCCACGAAGTCGTGCAAGGAGCCCCTCACGTTGCGCAACGCCAGATCCCGCCCCGCGTGCCATGGAAGCGCGCTTCGATGGTGGCGTCGCACCTGGCTGGCCGGTTCCACGAACAGCCGAGCCGCACCACGCAGCCGCCGGGCAGGTCGAACTGCGCGAGCGCGTGGTCTTCCACATGCTCTGCGGGCATCACCAGCCGCCGCCCTTCGGCATGCAGACAGCCGGTGACCGAGCGCACCTGCGCAAAGTCGGGCACCCACAGCGCCAGGTCGATCATGTGGACGCCCAGGTCGCTCACGCACCCGCCGCCCGGGCGCTGCGAGCCATGCAACTGCGCTCGGTTGGGTCCGAGCGCCCGGTGAAAAGCCAGCTCGACCGCGAACACCTCGCCGATCTCGCCGGCCGCGACGCACTGGCGCACCGCCTGCATGGCCCGCGTGCGCCGGTACGACAGGTTGTCGCCCAGCAGCCGGTCGGCACGCTGCGCGGCGTCGACCACATGCCGTGTCTCGGCGGCACCGCGCGCCAGCGGCCACAGGCTGAACACGGCAATGCCGCGCGCAAGCGCCGCCTCGGCCTGGGCGGCATGCGCCTGCCCGGGCGTGGCAAGCACGATGCCGTCCACGGGGTGCTGCAGCAGCGCGTCGAACGATTCGCACAAGGCCGCACCGGGCTCGACGCCGTGCGCCACCTCCCGCTTTTGCGCATCGGCGTCGCCGATGGCCACCACCTCGGCGGCGCCGTCCACGGCAATGGTGAGCATGCGTTCGCGAGCCAGCGAGCCCGCGCCGTAGAAGCCCAGGCGTGGCCGGTGGCGCATGCGCTCGACCGCGCGGGCCGCGAGGCGGGATGGAACAGGGCGGCAACTGCGGAGTTCGTTGTGCGGACGCTCATGGGAATCGACAAGGCTTTCATCGACACGTGCTTGGCCACGCACATGCCTGCCATGCGTAACGCCGCATCGCCTGCAGTACCGACGAACGCACAGGTACTCTTCCTACGCACGCAACTGCGTGTGCCTAGAGCATTCATTGCTCCTTCTCTTCAACCACTCACCAGGAATTTCCCGATGGCCACCACTTTGCGCAGCGACGGAACCGCCCACACCAACGCTCTCGGCATTGCCGACTGGATTGCCCTCGTGCTGATGATCGTCGGCGCCATCAACTGGGGCCTCGTCGGCGCGTTCAACTTTGACCTCGTGGCCGCAATCTTCGGAAGCGGCACTATGGCGAGCCGTGCCGTCTACGTGCTGGTCGGCCTCGGCGGGCTCTGGGGCCTGACGCTGCCAATGCGCCTCGCGCCGCGTGCCCGCTGAGCAGTGCTTTCAGGAATTCCGAAAGACACCCTAATGACCGACACCAGCACCAACGACAAGGACTCCTCTGGCGCGGACCGCACGGGCCCAGTCGGCGATGCGCACCAGCTCCCCGCGCAGAAGGCCATGAAGCAGTTCTCCAAGACCGACGCCGAACGCGACGCGCCCGTGGGGCCGAACGACGGCCCGGCGCTCACGCAGCGCGAAGGCGACGACAAGCCGCCCGCCGCCATCTGACGGCTCGCGCAAGCGCCGCCATCAGGGGGGCAGCCAGCGACAGATCCGATCTGCCGCTGGCTGCCCCTTTTTATGCCCCGCTCAGGCGATTGCGAGCACGCCCGCCGGTTGTTGAACCCCCTGACTCTGTTGCCAGCGCCACGCGTCGCCGCAGATATCGGCAATGGTGCGACGCGCGCTCCAGCCGGTGGCCTTGCGCATCAGCTCGACGTCGGCCCAGTAGGCCGCCGCATCGCCGTCGCGCCGAGGGCCCACGGCATGGCGCACGTCCGCGCCGCACGCGCGGCCAAAGGCACCGATCAGCTCCATCACCGAGGTGCCCCTGCCCACGCCCAGGTTGAAGGCCGATGCGCCAGCGTGCGCGTCCAGATGGCGCAGCGCCGCGAGGTGCCCTTCAGCCACGTCCATCACGTGCACATAGTCGCGCACGCAGGTGCCATCGGGCGTGGGGTAGTCGCCGCCATGCACGGTGAGCCGCTCGCTCGCGCTCGACGCAACCTTGCACAGCACCGGCAGCAGGTTGTTGGGCGCGCCCGCGGTGCGTTCGCCCAGCAGGCCGCTCGGGTGCGCGCCGGCCGGGTTGAAGTAGCGCAGCGACGCGATGCGCCAGCGTGCATCGGCCTGGGCCAGGTCCTGCAGCAGCCGCTCGACAAAGAGCTTGGAGCGCCCGTAGGGGCTGCAGGGCTGCAGCACCGCGCTCTCGCACACGGGCGAACTCTCCGGCTGCCCATAGACCGTGGCCGACGACGAGAAGATGAGCCGGTGCACGCCGGCGCGCTGCATGGCAGCCACGAGGCTGAGCGAGCCCTGCACGTTGCAGTCGTAGTAGCTCACCGGGTGCGCGACCGATTCGCCCACTGACTTCAGGCCCGCGAAGTGCACCACCGCATGCACGCGGTGCGTGGCGAAGATGTCGTCGAGCAAGGCGCCGTCACGAACGTCGCCGCGCCAGAAGGCAATCGGCTCGGCGCATGCGGCCACTTGCGCGATGCGCTCAAGCGAGCCTGCGTCGGCGTTGCCGAGGTTGTCGACGACGAGCGGCGTGAAGCCTGCTTCGATGAGTGCCACGCAGGTGTGGCTGCCGATGAAACCGGCGCCGCCGGTCACGAGGATGTTCTTGGTCATTGCGACTCCGTAAGAGAGATGCAAGCCAACGGCAAGCGACATACCCGGCGCCGCTTGTGCGGGCCCATGCGCTTGCCTCGGGACTCGTGCGGCCTTCGCGCGGCAAGGCTTGCCGGTATCGGTACGGATTGCCGCCGCCTGCTCCGCGCTGGGTGCCTAGGCTGCCGGGCATCGCGCTTGCCCTGTAGGCACACACCTCATGGAAATCTGCTTTGACCCTTGACCCACGTTCCTCCGCCGCGCCGCTGTTCAGGTCGTTCTGGATCGGCGGCTACGAAGGCGCCGACCACCTCAACAGCCGTGGCGAAGAAGTGGCGATGAACCTGCGCAACGGCCACGCGCAGAGGCGCGATGAGGACTATGCGCGGCTTGCGCGCCTGGGCATTCGCACGATCCGCGAGAGCATCGGCTGGCGCAGCTTTGCCGCGCTCGGTGCGCCGGCCGGCCGCCGCGAAATCGTGCGAACGGCGCAGCTGGCGGCGCGCCACGGCCTGCAGGTGATCTGGACGCTGCACCACTACGGCGTGCCCGACGGCGTGGACCTTTTCGCGGATGACTTCGCGCCGCGCTTCGCCGGTTTCTGCGATGTGGTCGCACGCAGCCTGCGCGATGTTGCCGACCTGGCCGGCGGCCCCCTCGTGTTCCAGCCAGTCAACGAGATCTCGTTCCTCAGCTGGGCCGCGAGCAGCACTTCGCTGATGCATCCATTCCTTCCGACCCAGCCCGATGCCACCGAGCGCGCCCACGCGCTCAAATGCAACCTGGTGCGCGCGGCGCTGCGCGGCACCGATGCGCTGTGGGCGACCTGGCCCGATGCGCGCATCGTGCACAACGATCCCTTGATCCACGTGGTGCCCGCCACCGAAAGCGTTCACGACGACCGCATCGTTCAAGCCCTGCACGGCGACCCCGCGGCCTGGGTCCTGCAGGCGCGCGCACTCGACGACGCGCAGTACGAAGCCTGGGACATGCTGTGCGGCAGGCGCGAGCCCTCGCTGGGCGGCGCGCCCCGCTACCTCGACGTGTTGGGCCTGAACTACTACCACAGCAACCAGTGGGAGCACCCCACCAACGAGCGCCTGCACTGGCATGTGCGCGACCCGCGCCGGCGCGACCTCGCCGACATGCTCGCGGGCATCTGGCAACGCTACGGCCGGCCCCTGTTCATTGCCGAGACCGGCCACGTCGGCGACGGCCGCGCGCAGTGGATCGATGAGGTGGCCACCGCCGCACAACGCTGCCGCATCGCCAACGTGCCGCTCGAAGGCATCTGCCTGTATCCGCTGGTCGACCGCCCCGACTGGGAGGACACGCAGCACTGGCACCGCAGCGGCCTGTGGGACGTCGAGCGCCGCAGCGGCGACCGGCAGATCCATCTGCCTTCGCTGCGGCGGCTGCTGCACTGGCAGGCGAATTACACATCGAACGCTTTACCCCTTTCACCCCTTTCATCGACCCAGACCCACCCTTCAGGAAGCCCCATGACCCCCACCTTGATCGTCTTCTCCCACTTGCGCTGGGACTTCGTCTACCAGCGTCCGCAGCAGCTGCTGTCGCGCCTGGCGCAGCACTTTCACGTCGTGTTCGTAGAAGAGCCGATGCCGGGCGCCGCGCAAGCGGTACTCGAAACGCTCTCGCCCTGCGACGGCGTGACGGTGCTGCGGCCGCACCTGGCCGGCACGGCCACGGGCTTCCACGACGACCACATTCCGCAGCTGCAGATGCTGCTGGCGCAGCACCTGGAGGCCTCGGGCACGGGCGACTACTGGCTGTGGTTCTACACACCCATGGCGATGCCGCTGGCCGCGGGCCTGCAGCCGGTGGGCGTGGTGTACGACTGCATGGACGAACTCTCCGCGTTCCGCCACGCACCGCGCCAGCTGCTGCAACGGGAGAGCGCGCTGTTCCACATGGCCGACCTGGTGTTCACCGGCGGGCAGAGCCTGTACGAGTCCAAGCGCGAGCGCCATGCCGACACGCACTGCTTTCCGAGCAGCGTCGATGCCGCGCACTTCTCGCCGCCGTCCCGGGCGGACGCCGACCACCCGGCACAGGCAGGCATCGCCCGCCCGCGGCTGGGCTACTGCGGCGTGATCGACGAACGCATTGACCTCTCGCTCTTCGAAGCCTTGGCCGATGCGCACCCCGAGTGGCAGATCGTGGCGGTCGGTCCCGTCGTAAAGATCGACCGCGCCGCGTTGCCGCAGCGCGACAACATCCACTGGCTGGGCCAGCGCAGCTACCAGGACCTTCCCGAACTCATCGCGGGCTGGGACGTGTGCCTGATGCCCTTTGCGCTAAACGAAGCCACGCGCTACATCAGCCCGACCAAGACGCTTGAGTACATGGCCGCCGACAAGCCGATCGTGAGCACGCCGATCCGCGACGTGGTATGCCCCTATGCGGGCCTGGTCGGCATCGCCGACGACGCGCAAACCTTCGTGCGCGCCTGCGAGGACATGCTCGCGCTGGACGACGCGGGGCGCGCACGGCAGGCCGCCGCGCGCGAGGAGGTGCTGCAGTCGACCTCGTGGGACCGCACGGCCGACCAGATGGCGGTGTTGATGGCGCTCACGGCGGACAAGAAGCGGCGATCCCGCCCGGCGCCGGCAGCTTCGCGAACGCAACCGGCGGCGGGTCGCACGGACGACCAGGGCCCCGCCAGCCATCCCATCGTCATCCTCGGCGCCGGGCCCACGGGCCTGGCAGCCGCGCTGCACGCCGGGCAGGACGCCTTGCTGGTGGAGCAGAACGAGACCGTGGGCGGTTGGTGCCGCTCCATCGAGGACAAGGGCTTCACCTTCGACTGTGCCGGGCACATCATGTTCTCCACCGACCCGTACGTGCTGGCGCTGTACGAGCGCCTGCTGGGCGACAACCTGCATTGGCAAAACCGCGAGGCCTGGATCTACAGCAAGGAGGTGTACACGCGGTATCCGTTCCAGTCGGCGCTGCACGGCCTGCCGCCCGACGTGCTGAAGGAGTGTCTGGTCGGCGCCATCGAGGCGCGCTTCGGCAGTCTGGACAAGCCAACGCTGCGCGTGTCCCCGACCGGCCCGTCGCGCGCGGCAGCATCGCCGGCCGCCACCGCGCCGCCCGCGGTCCACACCGCGACTGCCGCGCCCGCCGCGCTGCCGGCCACGCCGCCGGCCATGGCGCCGCGCAATTTCGAGGAGTTCATCTACAAGGTCTGGGGCAAGGGCGTGGCCAGGCATTTCGCCATCCCGTACAACCGCAAGCTGTGGGCGGTGCCGCTGAGCGACATGGAAACCTCCTGGCTCGGCGGGCGCGTGCCGATGCCCGACCTCGACGAAATGATCGAAGGTGCGCTGCAGCCGGTGCACAAGCCCATCGGTCCGAACGCGCGTTTCGGCTACCCGCTGCGCGGCGGTTTCCAAGCGCTGATGAACGGCTTCCTGCCGCTGCTTGAAGGTCCGCTGGCGCTCGGCACCCGCGTGACTGCAGTGTCGCCCTCTCGCAAGACCGTGAGCTTCGACGACGGGCGCACGGTGGCGTTTGACACCCTCATCAACACCATGCCGCTGCCGCGCCTGGTCGAGGCCATCGGCGCCGAAGCCCCGGCCTTCGTGCGCGAGGCGGCGCGCCAGCTGCGCCATGTGTCCGTGCGCTGCGTGAACCTGGGCGTGGCGCGCGAGAACATCACCGACAAGCACTGGATCTACTACCCCGAGGACACGGTGTTCCACCGCGTGTTCGTGCAGGGCAACGCAAGCCCGCATTGCAACGCGCCGGGCGGCTTCGGGCTGACTTGCGAGATCACGTATTCGCCTTCCAAGCCGCTGCCCGCCGAGGGCCAGGCGTTGATCCAGCGCTGCATCGACGACGCCGTGAGTGTCGGATTGCTGCGCCCGGACGATGCCATCGTGTGCGCCAACGAGGTCGACATGCCCATTGCCTACGTGGTCTACGACCACGCACGCGCGGCGCATGTGGAGGCGATTCGCAGCTGGCTTGCGGACGCCGGCATCCTGCTGGCGGGGCGCTACAGCGAGTGGGCGTACTACAACTCCGACCACGCCTTCGTCGCCGGCCACAAGGCCGCAGAGGCGGCGCTGAAGCTGAACGCCGACGCGGCGCCGCGCGCCGTGGCGGCGGCCGCCTGACCGCCAGGCCGGCGGCGGGCAGCACGCCGCTGCCCGACCGTCCGGTTCGGTTTCTCTGGCGCTACGTGCGCCAGAGGCCCGCCGCCTTCGGCGTGCTGCTGACGCTGATCGTGGCGGCGGCCTCCTGCTCGGTGGGCGTGCAGTACGGCATGAAGCTCATCGTCGACACCATGGCCGACAACGACCGCAGCTCGCGCGCCATCTGGAAATGGCTCGGCCTGTTCATCGTGCTGATCGCCGCCGAGAGCGCCTTCTGGCGGCTGAGCGGCTGGCTGGGCTGCGTCACGGTGGTCAAAAGCGGCGTGGACGTTCGGCTCGACCTGTTCAGGCACCTGTCGGGCCACTCGCTGGACTACTTCTCGCGACATCTCGCAGGCTCGCTGGGCAACCGCGTGACGGCCACCGCGGGCGCGACCGGCGCCATCTTCGGCACGTTCATCTGGAAGATCCTGCCGCCGTGCGTGGACTTCATCGGCGCGGTGGTGGTGCTGTGCACGATCGACGTGCGCATGGCGCTCGCGCTCATCGGCTTCGTGGCGGTGGTGGCCACCTTCATGTTCGCCTTCGGTCGCCGCGCGCGGCCGTTGCAGCAGGTGTTTGCCGCGCGCGCGTCGCAGGTGGGCGGCGAAGTGGTGGACGTCGTGTCGAACATCTTCACCGTGATGGCGTTCTCGGCGCGCGAGCGCGAGTACCAGCGCCTGCGCGCGGCCTTCGGCCTCGAGGCGCAGGCGCAGCGGCGCAGCTGGCTTTTTCTGGAGAAGGCACGCGCCTGCCACGACCTGTGCCTGTGGCTGATGGCCGGCGCCATGCTGATCTGGGCCGTCGAGGCCTGGCGCGCCGGACTCAGCGAGGCCGGCGACGTGGTGCTGATCAGTGCACTGACCTTTCGCATCCTCCACGGCTCGCGCGAACTGGCGCTGTCGCTGGTCGATGCATCGCAGCATTTCGGCGTGATCACCGAAATGCTGCGCGTGGTGGCGGTGCCGCACGAGGTGGCCGACCGGCCGGGCGCAGCGCCCTTCGAGCCCGGCGCGGGCGCCATCGCCTTTCACGACGTGTGCTTCGCCTACGAGGAACGCCGGCCGGTGTTCGAGCACCTGGACCTGCTCATTCCCGCGGGGCAGCGGCTGGGTGTGGTCGGACCGTCGGGCGCGGGCAAGTCGACCTTCGTGCGGCTGATCGGCCGTGTGATGGACGCCACGCGCGGCAGCATCACGGTCGACGGCGTGGACGTGTCGCATGTGCAACAGGACAGCCTGCGCAACGCCATCGGCGTGGTGCCGCAGGACATCACGCTGCTGCACCGCTCCATTCTCGAAAACCTGCGCTACGGCAACCCCGCGGCAAGCGACGCGCAGGTGCACGCGGCCGCGCGCGAGGCGCTGTGCCACGACTTCATCATGGCGCTGCCCGAGGGCTACGACACGGTGGTGGGCGAGCGAGGCGCGCGGCTGTCGGGCGGCCAGCGCCAGCGCATCAGCATTGCGCGCGCCATGCTCAAGAACGCGCCGGTGCTGTTGCTCGACGAAGCCACCTCGGCGCTGGACAGCCGCTCCGAGGCGGAGATCCAGGCCGCGCTAGATCGGCTCATGCGCGGGCGCACGGTGGTGGCGGTGGCGCACCGGCTGTCGACGGTGGCGGCATTCGACCGCATCGTGGTGCTGGTAGACGGGCGCATCGTGGAAGACGGCGCGCCGGGCGTGCTGATTGCGCGCGGCGGCGTGTACGCCGACCTGTGGCGCATGCAGGCGCAGGGGCAGGAAACCGCTTGAACCTGCTTGGAATTCAGCCGTGCGTGTGCGCCGGCGTACAAGGGGCCGAGGAAAGGCCGCAAGCCTGATGCCCGTCTTGCGCTGTCGTGTCGGACGAAGGCATGGGTCCGGCGCTCGAAGGTCCGACGCGCGCTTGCCGCGGCCACCGTGCAGCACTCACCAGGCGGCGCGTTCAAGGCCTACAGAGCGCATCGGTACGCACGCGCAGTTTGAAAAGCGTCCGAGTTGCGCGTGTCTCGCTTCAGCCGCTTTCAAGAAGGCCCGGCAAGACATGGGCGCCCGGTCACGTTGCCGTCTTTCCACCCCTCTTGCGCCGCATGCCGGCGCGCCTCACGATCAGGAGATCTTTCTCATGTTTTCTCACAACAAGCGCCTTCAATACACCCTGCGGGTGAGCGAGTCGAACCCCGGCCTCGCCAACTTGATGCTCGAGCAGTTCGGCGGATCGCAGGGCGAGCTCGCCGCGGCCTGCCGCTACTTCACACAGGCCATCGGCGAGGACGACCCCGGCCGCAAGGACATGTTGTTCGACATCGCCACCGAAGAGCTGAGCCACTTGGAGGTGATCGGCACCATGGTGGCCATGCTGAACAAGGGCGCCAAGGGCCGACTGGCCGAAGGCGTCGACTCCGAAGCTGAAGCCTACCGCAGCATCACGGCCGCGGGCAACGACAGCCACATCACGCAGGTGCTCTATGGCGGCGGCCCCGCGCTGGTCAACTCCGCGGGCGTTCCGTGGACGGCGGCGTACATCGACACCATCGGCGAGCCCACCGCCGACCTGCGCTCGAACATCGCGGCGGAGGCAAGAGCCAAGATCGTCTATGAACGCCTGATCAACCTCACGGACGACCCGGGCGTGAAGGAAGCGCTGGGCTTCCTCATGACGCGCGAAATCGCCCACCAGAAGTCGTTTGAAAAGGCGCTCTACGCTATTTCGCCCAACTTCCCGCCGGGCAAGCTACCGGGCATGCCCGAGTTCACCAACGTGTACTTCGACATGTCCAAGGGTGGCGATGTGCGCGGTCCCTGGAACCAAGGGCCCCAATGGGAGTTTGTGGACGCGCCTGACGACCAAGTGGCGCTTGACGGCGGCGACGGCAGCGCAACCGTAAGGATGACGCCCGAGGAAGAAACGGCCGTCGATGCCATGGCCCTGCGGACAGCCTCCGACCCGCTGGGCGATCCGCAGACCGGCGCCGAACTCGGCATGTCGGAAGATGCCATGCTCAACACGCTGAACGACCAGCTCGACAAGACGCGCTGAGCGAGGCGCACTGACGAGGAGCGCCGGCCGAGGCCGGCCGCGCCTTCAGCGGAGCCCGGCGCGCCGTCCGCTGCGTCGGCGCTGGAGCGCCAAGGCCAGCAGCGCCACCGCGGCAATGCCTATCGCAACCTTGCGCGCCGCGCCCTTCGGGTTGTGCATGAGTTCCGCCCGGCCGCCCATCTCCGCGTACAGGTTGGGCACGTGGCCGCGCGCCAGGTCCTCCACCAGGCCCTCGCCCACGTTCACGCGGTCCGCCAGCAGCAACATCAGCCAGCGCCGCAGGTCGTTCTCGGAATGGTAGAAGGCCTGGCGACGCAGCCACCCGCTGAGGCCTTTGGGGGGCTGCGCGGTGCCGTACACCCGGGTGATGCGCGGACGCTCAGTGGACACCAGCACTTCGGCATGCGAGTGCTGCTGCTCCGGCGGCGGCATAGGGTACGGCAGGCGCGGTGGCGTGCGCTCCATCGGATAGGCCGGGCGGTCGGCATGGTCGAGGTCGGCGCCCCAGCCGAGGATATGGGCGTGGCGCTCGCGCTGGGTGCGCGGCGTGCCTTCGGTGTCGGTGATGATCATGTCGAGGTTGCTCCAATATGAGGGGGCGAGCGGCAGGCGTGTCGCGGTGTCGGCAGCTCAGGCCGCCATCGCGGAGGGCGGCACGAGCACCGCCTTGATGCAGTTGTCCAGCTTGCTGGAGAACAGGTGGTAGGCGTCGGCCACGTCGCACAGGTCGATGCGGTGCGTGATGATCTCCTTCGGGTTGATGTGCCCGGCCTGGATATGCTCGATGAGCCGCGGCAAGTGCCGCTTGACGCTGGTCTGGTTCATGCGCAGCGTCAGGCCCTTGTTGACGGCGTTGCCGATGGGCATGGCATTGAAGGTCGGACCGTACACGCCCACGATCGACACGCGGCCACCCTTGCGCACCGAGTTGATGCACCAGTGCAGCACCGTGGCGGCGCCGCCCTGCAGCTTGAGCCTGACACCCAGCAGCGTTTGCGCGAAGCTGCCCGCGGCCTCGCAACCCACGCAGTCGATGCACACGTCGGCGCCCAGCCAGTCGGTCATCTTCTTGATGTGAATGGCCATGTCGCCCACGTCTTTGAAGTCGACCACTTCGCACTGCGCGTAGCGGCGCACGAAGTCGAGCCGATATTCGACGTGGTCGACCACGATCACCCGGCCCGCGCCCAGCAGCCATGCCGACTTGGCGGCGAAGATGCCCACAGGCCCCGCGCCGAAGATCACCACCGTGTCGCCCTCCTCAATGTCGCCCATCTCCGCGGCCTGGTAGCCGGTGGGCAAGGCGTCGGTGAGCAACACGGCGTCGTCCACGTCCATGTCGGGCGGGATCACTGTGGGCCCCACGTCGGCCATGGGCACGCGCACGTACTCCGCCTGGCCGCCTTCGTAGCCGCCCGTGGTGTGCGAGTAGCCGAAGATGCCGCCCACGGCCGTGGCAGCCGGATTGGTTTCGTGGCAGTTGCTGTAGAGCTCTTTCTGGCAAAAGTAGCAATTGCCGCAAAAGATGTTGAAGGGCACCAGCACATGGTCGCCCGGCTTGAGGTGCTGCACCGCCGTGCCCACGGCCTCAACCACGCCGGTGAACTCGTGGCCGAAGGTGGTGCCCACGCGGGTGTCGGGCACAAGGCCGTGGTACAGGTGCAGGTCGGAGCCGCAGATGCACGAGCGCGTGACGCGCACGATCGCATCGCCCGGGTGTTCGATTTCGGGCTCGGCCTTGTGCGAAGCGCGAACGCGGTAGGGGCCGCGATAGTTCATTGCAAGCATGGTGGGTGACTCCTGAGGGGGGTTGCGATGGGCGAAATGCGGGCGCACGCCGCGAGGCCTGCCGAGCGCGCCTTTAAAAAAAGCCTGCCGAGGTGAGGTCGCAGCGCGACGTGTTCACGCCGTAGGTGGCAAGCGGCGTGCCCGAGGTGGCGAAGGCACCCGCAGTGGCCGCGGCGCGCGCGACTTGCGCTGTTTGCGCTATTTGGAAGTGGGTGGGCTTCCGTTGCTGCGAAGCGGCGTCGCGTCGCCATTGGCGGGCATGTTTCCCGGACCTTTGTCAGGACTCCTCAGCCCAAAGAGAAAAAACACGAGCACCACGCAGACGGCAATGAGCGCCAAGAGCCCCGCCATTAACCGGCGCGCCAGGTCTCCCTTCTTGAATTCCCTTTTCGTTTCCATGGATCTTTTCCTGTAGATCATCAATGGCTCGCTGCAGCGCGACGCCTCATGGGTGCCGCGACGACGTGGACTTCATCGGGTCCCGCTCGCCGCGCACCTCTTCGTCATCGCCTACGCGATGGCCTTCGGTAACGGGTCCGTTGTAGACCGCGTCCATCACGGGGCCACGGTCGGTATCCTGCTTGGTGACGGCGTCGTTGTAAGCCGCGCGGCCCACGCCTTCCATCGAGGCGCTAGCCGCTTCCTGGCTGCTGGCCGATTCGTCGAGCTCGTTGGGTTGCTGGAGCACCGGCTTTTGCAGGCCGTCGCCACTGGCCTTCGACCAGCGGGTTTCGCCGGGGGCAGCGGTCTGTTCGGCCTCGGCCTTCGCGTTCCCTTCGGCTTTTGCTTTGGGGTCGGCACCGCGGTCTCGGGCGGGTGTTGCATTCTTCGTGGTGGTCATGTTCGCTCCTGAAGTGAGGCGCCCGACGTTGCGGCACCGGCGAATCGAGCCCGTCAGCGTTTCAACCCACTGGGTGTAGGAGAACACACGACGCGCGACCGGCTTTGCAATACTGCACGCCTTTAGCCCGCCGAGCGGGCACGCCGGTTGCCGTACAGGCGCAGGAGTACACATGCCCCTTGTCTACTTGGCCAAGCTCGCCACCCACCGCCTTCCGATGTTTGTGTCCACGCCGGCCAAGCTGCGGCATCTGTGCCGCCTTTGCGAGCTGGGCCACGTCGAGGCGCACTTCTATCCGCCCGACCCGCGCGAGGCGAAATTTGCGCAAGTGCGGTCATTGACGCCGACAGGGCGCGCCGCACTCGCGGCATGCGTGCTTCGAACGCCCGACAAGGCTTGTTAGCGGCGGCCCGTGGCGCCGGCCGGCCCGTCAGTTTCGGGCGGCGGTGTCGCGCAGACCAGTTGCAGCAGTTCGGCCAGCGTCGGCTCGGCGCCCAGCGAGGCCACGCGCCATGCAGGCCAGGTGGCCAGCACCAGCATCGCCGCGAAGACTGTGCGGACCAGCCAGCGGCTACGCAGCAGGCGTGACATCGTGCGGCGCTCCGTCGGCTTGAAGGACCCGGTGCTCACGGCGGCCGGACTGCCAGAGAGTCAGGCCGCCCACCAGCATCGCCGCGCCCCAGGCAAGAAAGCCTAGGTCCCAGGCCATGCGCTGCGCCAACGGCACCGTTTCGTTGACGTGATGCAGCTGCAGCAGGTGGTGATCGATCACGCCCTCGACCAGGTTGAAACAGCCCCACCCAACCAGCGCGGTGCCGACGATGAGCCTGCTCGACCAGAACAGGTGGCTGCGCTGCGCCACCCGCCACAGCAGGTACAGCGCCACCACGACGAGCACATAGGTCGCGCTGTGGAAGATGCCGTCCCACAAGGTGTTCAGCCGCAGGTTCTCGACGGTGGTCGGCGGGTACCAGCTGCTGAGCATGTGATGCCATTGCAACAGCTGGTGCAGGACGATGCCGTCGAAGAAGCCCCCCAGGCCCAGCCCGAACAGTACGCCGGAGACAGCGGGAAACAGCCCGAGTGGGTTGGGACGCGTCATCCGGCTGCTCCGGCCGTCGCGGGCTGCGCGAGAAAGTCGCACAGCAGCGCGCCCACGCGAACCGGCTGCTCATGGTGCAGCCAGTGCGTGGCATCGGGCAGGCGTTCGAGCTTCCCTCGCGCGCAGTAGGCAAGCGCCTCGTCCGCCAGGCCGGCTTCCAGGGCGGCGTCCTGCCCGCCCCACAGGATGAGCGTGGGCGCCTCGATGAGCGTGGAAACCGGGCGGGCCAAGGCCATTGCGCGGTACCAGTTGAGCATGCTCGCGATGGCTCGCGGCGCTTGCCATGCCTGCCGGTACGCCGCGAGCAGCTCGTCGTCGAAGGTGCCGGGTTTGCTGGTTCGGGTGAGCGACGCGGCCAGCAGCGAGAAACCGTTGACGCTCAGCAGCGCCTCGGGCACCAAAGGCAGCTGGAACAGCCCGACATAGGCGCTG
Source organism: Variovorax sp. J22G73 (assembly GCF_030317035.1). Classification (GTDB taxonomy): domain Bacteria; phylum Pseudomonadota; class Gammaproteobacteria; order Burkholderiales; family Burkholderiaceae_C; genus Variovorax. The sequence continues at coordinate 127,362 of NZ_JASZYK010000013.1, read as the reverse complement.
CGCGCGAGCTGGAACGGGTGCGTCAGCGCATAACCGAGAAAGCTCGCCGGATGCGGCGCGTTGAGGATGGCGAGGCGCTCGACCACCTCCGGGTGGCGCGCGGCCAAGTGCCACGCCACCATGCCGCCCCAGTCGTGCCCCACCACGGCGAACTGCTCGGCGCCGAGCGCCGCGCCCAGGGCGCAGACGTCGTCGGCCAGCACGTCCAGCACATAGTCGCGGACACCCCCGGGCTTGTCCGACGCGCCGTAGCCGCGTTGGTCCGGAACGGCCACACGCCAGCCGAGGGCGAGCAGGGGATCAACATAGCGTCGCCACGCCAGCGCGGTCTCGGGAAACCCGTGGAGCAGAACGACCAGAGGCGCATGCGCGGGGCCCGCAGTGGCAACGTGCAAACGGATGCCGTTGACGGCGATGTGCGTGAAGTCCATGACGGTCCTGGAGGCTGTGCGAAATGGGGTTGCAACGCACCATGCACAACGTGTGGCGGGTTGCCTTGTGGGACGGCACCCCGTCGCGCACGCAGTCCCGCCTCCAGGTTGCGGCGCGCTCCTACGCAAGGCGCGCGCGCACTGAAGAACATCGGTTTTTTCCCTTCAGCCCCCTTGTCGTAAATGATCAAGACTCTTCTCGGCATCGCCGCCAGCCCGCTAATTGCCATTGCCTTGTTCTGCATCGGCCTGCTCAGCGCGCTTGCGCATCTTGTTGCGCTGCCCGCACTGTTCCTGTGGGAGCGCCACCTCGAGCGCCATCCGCCCACGCCTGCCAAAAGATCGGAAGCCGACCCGGGCTGACCGGGAAGGCCGTCGAGGGGGCATGGCCGACAACCGCTCCATCCTCATACAACTCATGCTGAAGTGCGCCTACGTGCCCCAAAGCGGGCTGCATCGAATGTGCAGCCATGAACACACTTCAATTTGTGCAAAGCGCACGCGGCATCGCCGTTTTGGGAATGGCCGCGGGCCTGGCCTTGTCGGCCGTCGCGCAGCCGACCGGCAACCCGAAGGGCTCGGCGCCGCCACCTTCGAGCGATTCGCAGAAAGCGCAGACGGCCCGCGCGCCCACGGGCGGCTTCGGCGACAGCGGAAAGATCGTTACCGATGAAGCGACCGCCAAAGCCCGCACGCAAACCCTGCGCCCCTCAGTGAACCCCGGCCCCGCGCAAACCACGCCAGACCAGGCCCCAGGCCACGCCAGCAGCGGCACGGACGCCAAGGGCGCCGGCCCCACGGCCAAGCCGGCGCCTCAGTAGACCGAGTTTCAATCGCTCCGCCGATTCACCGCGAACAGGAGAAAGACATGAGCGACCGACCAGTCAACGCATCCGGCGACGGAAGCCGTCCCGCCACCAGCGGCGGGGTGGAAAACATAGGTGCAGGCGAGAGTTTCACCGGCAAAAAGAGCGCGACCGGTGAGGACCTCGCAGGGCCCGCGCCCAGCGAGGGCATGCAGGCCAAGCGCAAGAACATCGAGTCCTCCAGGAACGACGACGCCGCGCCGTTCTCGCTGAAGGAAGACCTGTCGTCCGAGACCAACCGCGAATCGGTGGACAACGCACCCGCGCCCGACGCGCTTTCGCGCGAAGACGCGATCCGCCGGGCCGCCTACGACGCGCACCAGCGACGCGGCGGCGGCGCTGGCAGCCACAAGCAGGACTGGCTCGATGCCGAAGCCGAATTCGACCGCCAGGCCGCCACGCGCACCTAACCGGCAACCTGACACGTTTCCCCTCTCAAAACACCACGACCATGGCAACCAGCAGCATTCTGGGTGGCGAGCGCCCGCCCGCCGAGGCCCGCGGCATCCACGACGACAGCGTGAGCCCGAGCGACTCCAGCGACAGCGGCAGCGATGCCCTGGGCACCGGCGGCCGTGCCCTCGCCGAGGCGGGCCTTGAAGGGGCCACCAACGCCGACATCCTGCCCGAGCGCATCGGCGTGTTTCCGGACGGCGCGGTCGAAGCGTCGAGCGCGGTGGACGACTCCAAAGCGGCACGCGTCGACGAGCTGGCCGCGCACCCCGATCCCGAGGACGGTGACACCGACGTGGGCGAGGACGCCTGATGCGCGACAAGGCAACCGACATGACCACGGGAGCCGGTACAGCAAGCCTGGCGCACGCTCTTCGCAAGGTCTTCGGCCATGCGCGCCTGCGCGGCGGCCAGGCAGAGGTGATCGAGCGCGTCATGGCGGGCTTGCCGACCTTGGCTGTGATGCCTACGGGCGCCGGCAAGTCGCTGTGCTATCAGCTGCCCGCCGTGCTGCTTGAGGGGCGCACCGTGGTGGTGTCCCCCTTGATTGCGCTGATGAAGGACCAGTGCGACCGGCTGCGTGACCTGGGCATTCACGCGGTGCAAGTCAACAGCGCCCTGGGCGCCGGCGAACTCGCGCAGGCCGAGGACGACTTGGCAAGTGGCAGCGCACGCATCGTGCTGACGACGCCCGAACGGCTGTGCGATTCGGCATTTCTGCAGCGCTTGGGAGCACGCCCGACCGCGTTGCTGGTGGTAGACGAGGCTCATTGCATCTCGCAGTGGGGCCACGACTTCCGCCCTGCCTTCCTGGAAATTGGGTCGGCCATTGCCGCGCTGGGCAGCCCGCCCGTGCTCGCGTTGACCGCCACCGCGGGCGAAGACGTTGCAGCTGATGTGATGAAGCTGCTGGGCATTCCGCACGCCGGGCTGATCGACATAGGCGCCTACCGTGCCAACTTGCAGTTCGCCGTGGAGCAGTTGGGCGACGAGAACGAGCGCGTGCGCCGCACCGTCGAGCTTGCGGCTCAGGAGCCCGGCAGCGGCATCGTCTATGCCGCCACGGTGAAGGCCGCCCAGCGCGCCTTCGATGCGCTGAAGGCGCAGGGCGAATCTGTGGCGCTGTATCACGGCAAGCTCGGCCCGCGCGAGCGAACAGCTGCGCAGGAGGCCTTCATGGCAGGTGAGGTGCGCATCATGGTAGCCACCAACGCGTTCGGCATGGGCATCGACAAGCCGGACATCCGCTTCGTGCTGCACTGCCAGATGCCTTCCAGCTTGCATGCGTACTACCAGGAAGCTGGGCGCGCGGGGCGCGATGGCGAGCAGGCACGCTGCACCTTGCTGTTTCATGCCAAGGACCGCTCGGTGCAGCAGTTCTTTCTGGCCGGCAAATACCCACAGCTGGAAGACCTGGATGCGATCCACCGGCAGCTTCTGGCCGCACCGCCCGACGCCGGGGGCTGGACGGCGCAGAGTCTGCTCCACGCGCTGGAGCGTCCGCGCGCGCGCATGCAGGCGGGCGTCGCGGTGCTCAAGCAGGAGCAGGTGCTCAGAACCGACCGGCGCGGGCGGCTGTCGTTGCGCGAAGCCGCTGGCGTGGGCGCATCCGCCGACCTTTCCGCCGTGCTCGACGCCTACAAGCGCCGACGCGTGCAGGACCGCGAGACGCTCGAGCGCATGGTCTCGTACGCGCAGTCGGGCCAGTGCAGATGGCAGCTGCTGCTGGGGGATCTGGCCCCATCGACCGCCCTGAAGCACTGCGGTGCCTGCGACAACTGCCGGCGCATCGCGGCGCACCAGGCGGCGCTCGCCCAGCCCATCGTCGTGAGCAACAGTCCCGCGGTTTCCGCGCCGCGATCGCAGGCCCTCGAGGCCGGCGACCCGGTGAAGGTGCGACGCTACGGCCGGGGCACCGTGGTCGCCTCGGACGGGGCTTCGGTCACTGTTGGATTCGAGGACGGAACCGAGCGGTGCTTTCATCCCGACTACGTGACGCGGCTGCGCAGGGTGTCGCTGCAGAGCCTCGCGCTGCCGACGAAGCCACGCACGTCATCGCTCGCGGACACGCCCGCGGCGCCTTGACCGCACGCCACCATGGGCACGCCCTTTCGCTTGATCGTCGTCGCCGCCTCGAGCGGTGGCCTTGAGGCCTTCGAACGCATTGTCGGACGTTTCGCCCCCGACTTTCACGGCGCGATCGCCGCGGTGATCGACACCGGCGACGAGGACCCCGGGCGCCTTATCGACAACCTGAAGCGGCACACCGCACTGCAAGTGGGGATTGCCCAGGAGGGAGAGCCGCTCAGCCATGGCCGGATCGTGCTGCCGCCGCCCGGCAGCGATTTGGTGGTACGCGCCAACAGGCGACTCGGGCTGGAGGCAAACGCCGCCGGTGCTTCGGCAGTGGCCGATCGTCTCTTCGCGAGCGCGGCCCGGGCATTCGGTCGACAGGTCATCGGGGTGGTGCTGACAGGCGCGGGCGCGGATGGCAGCGCCGGGCTGGTCGAAGTCAAGAAGCACGGCGGCCGCTGCGTGGTACAGAGCCCCTCGGACGCCAAGGTGCCGGGCATGCCCATCAGCGCCATCGTGCATGACAGCCCCGACCACATCGTACTGCTCGACGACATTGCACCGCTGCTTATCGACCTGATCGCGGCGTGAGCAGGCGCAGGGCGGCTTATGCTGGCCCAGTGCGGTCGGGCTGCGACGGGGCCAGGGCCTTTTAGATCAAGCGCAGGAGACTTGCCACATCGACCGGCTTGCTGACCCGATGATCGAAAATACCGACACCGCGAAGCGCCGACAACCGCACCACGTTGCCCGGCAACGCACTGAGCACCGGCACGGCACCCGTGATGCCGGCGCGCAGGGCCACCGCCTTCTTTCACTGTCCATGGTCGGCATTTCAAGGTCAGAGATGACCACGACCGGCCGCTGCCGCGTGTCGAGGTCGAGCGCGCCTGCGCGCCGTGGGCCACGCCGACCGTGGCGTGGGGACAATGCATGCCCAGGATCATGCCTAGCAAGTGCGCGGAGTCGGGCTCGTCGTCCATGACGAGGATAACTGAACGAATAGTCACAAACCTCTTGCCTCTCGGCCACTTTGCTATAGGGTTTAAACCCGTACACCATGGAGGAGCCGATGCGACTTGCCACGTTTCTGAACGTTGCCCAAGAACAGATCCTCGACGCCGCCGAGGCGTTCGCCAAGACCATTCCCGCGCTGCACCAGACCGATTCGCTGCTGCTGAGAGACCACTTGCCGCATCTTCTGGACGCGATTTCAGCGGACTTGAGGACGTCGCAAAGTAGGACGGAGGCCATCGACAAATCCGAAGGCAACGCGCCGCAATCTTCATGGCAGACCTCGGCGCAGACCCACGGCCTGATGAGGGCGCGGGCCGGCATCGACATCGAACAGCTGGTGGCCGAATTTCGAGCTCTGCGCTCCAGCGTGCTTCGCCTCTGGGGCGAGTCCTATGTGCCCGAAGCCGGCGCCATTGAAGACATTGCCCGCTTCAACGAAGCCATCGACCAGGCGGTGGCGGAGTCGGTGCGCTTCTATGCGCAGGAGCGTGAACGCTGGCGGCAAATCTTCCTGAGCGTCCTGGGGCACGACCTGCGCGGCCCGCTCAACGCCATCGGGCTGACCGTCGAGCTGATGCGCCTGGGCGCAACGGCCCCCGCGGCACAGACGGCGCTGCTGTCGCGCGGCGTCAAGCGCCTGACGTCGTTGCTCGACTCGCTGCTGGAGTACAGCAGGGCCAGCCTGGGCGCGGGCATGGTGCTGCGGGCCGCGCAGGTCGACCTGGCCCATGTGTGCGCGGAAGAAATCGAGCTGCTGCGGGCGGCGCATCCCGAAGCTCTAAGCGACTACGAAGCCACCGGCGACACCTGCGGAGCCTTCGACGCGTCGCGCGTGGGCGAGGCGTTGATGAACCTGGTGTCAAATGCGATCAAGCACGGCGACCCGACGCAGGCGTCGCTCGCGAGGGTCGAAGGACACGAAGCGTTCGTGCGCATCACGGTGGAGAACGCCGGCGACGAGATCGCGGTCCATGAGTTCGAGACGCTGTTCGAGCCCCTGCGCCAGCGCGACGGTCCCTCGGCGAGCACCGAGCGAACCCATCTCGGTCTTGGCCTGTTCATCGCGCGTCAGATCGCCCGTGCGCACGGCGGTGAAATCACCGGCGCGAGTTCGGAAGGCCGCATTCGCTTCACCATTGACCTGCCCAGGCTAAGTTGGCCGAGCGCGGATGCAAACGACGACGTTGCACTGCAAGTGTGACAAACGGCAACTGGCACGCCGCTTCAAAATTTGGTCATTCGTTGCAGGGCCGGCGGAGGATCTCGTAGTCAATCGGCTTAAACGATCCGTTGTTCGAGTTCTCTGCCGAACACGACGTCAGGCCGCACACCAGGTTCATCTCCGCGCGAAGTTCGATGAAATCGCCCGCACGGGACAAGGGGGGTTTCACCTTCACCTCGCCTTTTTCCGACACCACCACGTTCATGAAGACATTGAAAGTCGTGCCGATCTGCTCGGGCCGGATGCCGAAGGGCTCAAACGCGCGGTAGAGGTTTTCGAAGCAGCTGGGGTGGTGGCCTCGATGCCGGTACAAGATTTCGAACATCTCCTGGCTGCACGGCGTGAGCAGGAAATCGTGACGTCCCACGGCGTCATCAATGATGCGGAACATGGGGCGGCTGTCGTTCGCGTACAGCACGTCGCCCTTGGTGAGATAGATCTTGGAGGCATAGTCGATGCTGCGGCCCGACGAAAGGCTGCAGCGATGATCGTTCTCGGCGAATGCGAAGAGATCGGCTACCTGCTCGCCGAGCGGGTCGTAGATGCGCAGTATTTCGCTGGCGCGAAGCGTGAACGCCACACCCGATTGAGGCGGAATGCGGCAGCAGCCGGTGGGATGGGTTTCGGACATGACGTGCTTCATTGATGGAAGGGGCATTTCCAGTCAGTCTCGACAGCACGGCCGGAGTATTGACGGGCTTCCGAGGACTTTCCAAAACTCTCAAGCACTGGGTTGACCGTTCCCTGCAACGTCACGTCTCGCGCGCGGATCGCCGTCTGCATGCTCTGGTATTTGCCCGAGGCTTTCAACGTTTCAAACTGCTCGTGAAAGTTGAAGACGAGACAGGGTACGGGAGCGCGTCGTGCCAGCCTTGAGGAATGCGGGTGCAGCCCGACCACAAAAAAGGCGCGGCCCCCGATGCTGAAAGAAAAGTCGCCCCGGTTCGGGTCTTGGCTGACCTGCGGGTCCCATGCAAAGCCGCGGGCCTTGTCCAGATCGTGCATAGCCTGGAGCATCTGCCAGAGCTGGCGCTCGAACTTGGCTTCGTCCTGACCGTCAGCGGTGAAGAGCGCGATGAAGCTCACGGGCGAGCTCCCGGGCGCCTCGAACTCGGCGGAGTAAGCCAGCAGCGCATCGCAAAGTGCGGCGGCCCCGGCCGGATTGCCAAGTTCACCGAAATCGCCGAAGCGCATCCGGTCCTTGTTCAGCGCGGACTTGGCGCCGACGCACGGGAAGGAAGTGTCGGAAATGAAGGAGCTCATTTCGTCGCGCGCTGACGAACTGTCGACGGGACATCGAAGTTGCAGGGCCGCAACTGTGTGTTCTGCTTGACTGGGTAAATGACTGTGGAATTTCATGTTCCCACGGTAGCGACGCCGCTTGGCCTCCACGAGAGGCACAGGGCTTCATGGGCGTGAGTCGATCTGCCCGTGGAAGGTAGGCGAACGCCTCTGCAGGTAGATGCGAAATATTTGTCGCACTGATGACGGGCTGAACGCGAGCCCGTCCTACAGAGTGCTCCAAAGGACGCACCACGCTCTGTGCGGGCGGCAGCGTGACCGCCCGAATCCGTGGGCAGCTTTGCGCCCTTTTCGAAAGCCGATTGCAGGGTCGCCCCGGCCTGTGAAGGGAGTTCGTCGTGTTTCTGGATCCGCCGGGTTTCAATTTCGCTGGCTCTAGGGAGCTCAGCTTGGGCGTCGAGCTCGAGCTGCAGATCATCGACGCACACACGGGCGATCTGGCTCCGCTGAGCCAGAACATCTTGAACTCGTTGGCTGGTCTTCAATCGCCCGATCGTGGCGCCATCGTCCCGGAAGTCACCGCGGGCATGATCGAAATCTCCACGGGCATTTGCGCGAACGCCTCCGGCGTACAGGCCGATCTGGAAGCCCTGCGAGATCGCGTCTCCTGCGCGGCTGCCGCGCACGGTGCGCTCCTTGCCGGCGGCGGCATGCACCCGTTCAAGCACTGGTCGGAACAGCAAATATTCGACAGCCCCAGATACCGCTCTTTGTTCGCGTCCTATGGCGAGGTGCTGAAACAAACCACCGTGTTCGGCCAGCATATTCATCTCGGCTGCTCGGACGTGCACCGCGTTCCCCTGCTGATGCACCAATTGGCGCGGTATGTCCCACACTTTGTGGCGCTGTCGGCCTCGAGTCCCTTCATGGAGGGCCATGACACCCGTTTCGACTCGACGCGCCTGAACTGTCCGAGCCCGTTCCCGACGGGTCCATGCGCGCCGTTCACCCTGTCGTGGAACGAGTTGACCGACCACCTCGTCAGGTGGCTTTCGTGCGGCGTTATTGAATCGATCAAGGACCTCCACTGGGATATTCGACCCAAGCCGGAATTCGGCACCGTCGAAATTCGTGTGCTAGACAGTCCGTTGACCATCAAACGGGCAGCGTCCCTCGCCTGCTTTGCGCAGCTGCTCGGCGCATGGCTGCTGATCGACAAGCCGTTCGTACCCCGCCAGGACGATCACGTCGTCTACGCGTACAACAAGTTCCAGGCAGCAAGGTTCGGCCTGGACGCGGTCTACATCGACCCTGGTTCGCTGGAGCGCATACCCCTAGCGCACCACCTGGGGCGGCTACTGAAGACGCTGAGCAGGCACGCGAAGACATCGGCCGACGAGGATCACCTGGCCGCCCTGCGCACACTTGTGGAAACAAGAAAGAACGATGCGTCGATATTGCGCGCTTGGCTTCGCGAGCTTGGGTCTTTCGGACAGGTGGCGCTGCGAAGTGCTGCCGAACTGACGGACACCGAAAGCAAGGTCCTACAACCGCGACAGACGCTCTATCCAGCATGAACTTTTTGTAGCGAGGTTTCAGATGACCGAAAAAATCCTACCCGGCACCGCAACGGCTTTGCCCGTTACCGACAAGAAAGCGGGAGTCAAGACGCCCCGGCCTCCAACGCCCAAGGAGGTCACCGATACCGTGGAAAGCCAGCATGCCGCAAGACCCGGGCAGGGCCCCAAGGACAAGGGAAGCATCGATCAGCCCTGAGGCTGATCGGATGCGCAGAACATGCAGAGAGTTTGGTAGGCAGGCCGCTCTTCGATCCAGTGGGTGGCGTCTCCGAACACTTCGTTCGCAGTGGCGACCATGATTTCGAAGTCTCTGCGCAGCCAGGGATTCGCGGCGCACCAGACCGCGAAGGACTGGATCTCGTGCCCGAAATGACAAATCTCGGCCGACCAGCCCAGACGAATTTCGTCCTGTTCCGGCTTGCCGCGTTCGCCTGTAACGCGGATGTGCATCGACGAAGTGGGCGCAAGAAGTGCCACATCGGTATTTCCTGCCGCAAACATCAGCCGGCCCCCTGGACGCTGGGGTTCAAAGCCGAGAGTGTTTCGTGGCCCGTTTGCGTGAGTGTCAGGAATACCGTGGATACGATTTGCGCGTCCCGACGAATTGCCCAACCCGCGACCAGTCCGGCCGCCCACAGGACGACGAGCTCGTCGATCCGGTGTGGATCCGTGAGGGCCGACGGGCGCGGCGACTTCGCTAGGCGTGGCAAGAAAGAGATGCTCATATTTCCTCCGAAACCGCGGTGGATGGCAATCGGCATGCCCAGATACATGCCGGAGAACAACCAGCGTGCGCGAGAGCGCTGCTGCGGCGCAACACGCGGAAAGTGCAGTGGTCATCGTCACTCGGCAGCGTGAACGGTGGCATGTGTGGGAGCCGTCACGTCGGTTCCGATCTGTCGACGCATGAAACACGAAGTGGAATCGCGCGCTGGGAGTACCTGTCTAGGCGCGCGAGCTTCTACTCCACCGGTGCACAGGCGACGAACTAGACTTTGCGCGGGGCAAGGTGTCGAGCATCGACATCAACGGCTCGTTCGACTCGCTGCAACGCCCGAGCCCCTACCTCAACCGGCGTGTGCGCACGCCGGTTGACGGTAATAGTCCGACGAAGGCCGTCCTTGCCTGATGCGCAGGCTGCAGGAAGCATCTGACCCAATCGCAGACCCGCTTGGAGGTATGCGCGAAAGGAGCTGGTGCACACCATGAAGGGTGAGCAAGGCTCGAAGGCCGGCCGACGACATCACGACCGTGCGTTCAAGAAGAGGCTGGTGCGACAAAGCCTGCAGCCAGGCGCGTCCGTATCGGCGATCGCGTGCGCAGTGGCGTCAACGCCAACATGCTGTTCAAGTGGCGCAGGGAGCATGTTCGAGCCGCAGGCGACCCGCCGGCGGCGGTGCTGTTGCCGATAGAGGTAGTACCGGCGACCGAGGTCATGTCCCTTCCGACTTCCGCTGCGCCCGCCCCATCGTCATCGAGACCGACATCGCGGACCAGCGTCATCGAGCTGGAGTTCGCCGGCGCGCAATTGCGACTGCGTGGCGCTGTCGACGAAGACAGTATGTGCAGCGTCCTGCGCACGCTGCGCGCGCTGCGCCAGCGTGCATGATCGGCCTGCGCTGGTGAGCGAATATTGCGATCACGCGCCCTTGTATCGGCTGTGCTAGATCTACGCGCTTGAAGGCGTGGAACCGCAGCGCTCGACACTGGCGGACTGGCTGGCCCAAGCGGCACGTCTGTTGAGCCCGCTGGCCGAATCCATTGGCCGCTATGCGTTGGCGGCTGACGTCGCAAGTGGAACTAGATGGACAAACTCAGGCCTGCACTGCCTCTGGGCCTGCACGTTCATCAGCGACATGAGCCAAGAGCGCGACATTGCCTGCGTTGTAGGCTTCGTGCCACGTGTCAAATATTCCGTCCGAGGTCTCAAGGTCCAGCCACACTGCTGGGTCGTCGGTACTCTCCAACAGGATCCAAACGAAGTGACCGGAGCTCGGACGGTCTACAAACACCGCAAGTCGGCGATAGGAATTTGGCATAAGTTCAGGTTCGTTTCGCAAGGCATTAGCGGTTGCAAGACGTTCAGGATGCTGGAACAAGCTTGACGTCTTGGGCGGGATCTTGGTGAAGGATCATTGCCCACGTCAATTCAAAACCTAACAGCGCCTTGTCAGGTACTGGGCTTGCTTCCAAATGGGCCTGCGAAAATTGCCGCTGCTGCGCTAATTCTTGCGCCAGCAATTTAGGGTGCGGATGAGTTTTGATAATCGCCCGCAAAGCGGCAGCGAGCGCCATTTCCGTACCGAGGAAGTTTGCTGCTGAAGCCGTTGCCTCTTCCGGTGTGGTCATTTTGTCCTTCCCTTGCGGGCCCGTGTTGAGGTCTACGCACTCTACTCCACGAGCTATAGAACCTCTCAGGCCATGCATATGACGTGGGTAATGACACTTAGGAAATCGCGCGAACCGATCCTTGATCCGAGCCAGACGAACCCCTCCCGTTACATCGGAATCCACACCCGATTGGCTTTTTAAATGCGTTTCAGTGATATAATAGATGCGTTGCAGTGGTCACAATCTTTGTGACTACCGCATGCGTGCTCTGGCGGTCGTGCCGCGGGCACGGCAAATTTGCGACCTTGGTCGCCCTGATGGTCTGTAGAGCTGCAGCCAGCAGAGTTCTCGGAAGCTCAGCGCAGGCTTGCAAGCTTGCGTTCCCGAATGTATTAGATTTCCAATATTGCTATTTCCATGGGCAACTTTGTCGTTTCGCCCACGACACACCAGACTGAATGTGGGCGCTATCGCGCCTCCTTCTCGGTCCACCCTTTGCGGGGCAATGCCAGCGAATGTGGTGTATTTCATTTGGCACAAGCTTTTAGATCGCGCGAGGCTGCCCGCCTTGTTGCAGTGACGCAGGGCTGGTTGCAGACAAGCATGCCCCACGCTCTCACAACCTGAATTGCAACTACAGAGCGTGGCGATACCGAACTGTCGCTGCGAATTCTTGCGTTGCCCACCTGCGCAATGCACGAAGCTTCGCTTGGTACCTATTTTTGAAAGGCTCTTTTCATGAGCAAAAAAATCTACGTGGGCAACCTGCCCTTCTCCGTGACCGATGACAGCCTTGAAAGCAACTTTGCCGAGTTTGGCGGTGTCCGTTCTGCAAAGGTCATGATGGACCGTGAAACTGGCCGCTCCAAGGGTTTTGGCTTTGTCGAAATGGCATCCGCTGAGGTAGCCCAAGCTGCGATCAGTGCCTTGAACGGGATGTCCGTTGATGGGCGCGCGATCGTCGTGAACCTTGCGCGGCCCCGCGACGAGGGTGCAGGCTATGGTGGCTACAGCGCGGCCGGGTACAGCGCTAGCAAGCGTACGGATGTTGGCTACGGTACTGGTGGCTTCGGTGGCGGACGTTACTGAGCGGTCAGCACCTAGCGAAAAACCGGCTCTGGGGCCGGTTTTTTTTCGCCTCGTTTGTCCGTCTGATGGCGGGAGAACGCGGTAAGCGTCCTGGCAACTCATACTGACGGCGGTCTCAGACCCAAGACCAACGCGCGCAGATGGCTGGCCACGGCTGCCTGACAGCAACTATTGCAGCATGGCCGCAGTCAGGTGCCGAGGAAGCAATGACGGCGATCGGCAGATCAGAGTGCGGGCCGGCCCGCACCGACAAGGCTCGGGATAAGCGTCTTCAGCCGCTTGCCGCAAACGCGGTCGCTGGCCTCCCGCAGCACGATCAGCGCCTGCCAGACCGCTTCGTCCTACACCCGATTCCTTGGAGGTCGTGCCGGCTTCGGATGCGAAACGGCAAGCTCGCGTCTCGGGAAGCGATGGCAGACGAAGTGATCAGCTGCTGTCGGTGGTGGGCGAGAATCCTGGTCGTTGTCGCACCCCGATTCCATCGATGACCATTCCATTTTCCCCATTGAGCGAGGACGAGTTCACCGAACTCGAGCAGTTTTTGCTCTATGACGTCGACACGGAAGATGTCATGGCACTGGACATGGCCGATGGGTTCTTGCACGCCATTGCGGTCGGCCCGACCACCATACCTCCGGGTCAATGGCTTCCCAAGGTCTGGGGCACCAAGGAGATGATGCCTCCGATGGATTCAATCGACCAGTTGAACCACATGTTGGGGCTGGTCATGCGTCACTTCAACAGCATCATTGCCGGGCTCGAGGGCAATCCGCGAGAGATCAGCCCTTGCTGGTCAACGATGACCTACGAAGGCGACAAGCAGGAATACGACGACGCGGAAGTGTGGGCCTATGGCTTCATTGAGGGGATGAGACTCTGCTGGAGTGACTGGCAACCGTTGCTGTCGACACCGCAAGCGCAAGCTCTGCTCAGGCCGATTGGCTTGCTCGGCGAAGGTGACTTCTCAGTGGATCAGGACGAGCTCACACGAACCCCTGCCATGCGAGCAGAACTGGCGCTTCAAATCCCACAGGCCGTCTTGGACATGCATGCGCACTGGCTGCCGCTGCGGCACGCTGTCTATCAGCGCGAGGTGGCCAAGGCGATGCAACCCAAGGTGGGACGCAATGAACCATGCCCCTGCGGCAGCGGCAAGAAGTTCAAGCAGTGCTGCGGAGCAGCGGGGGATCTGCATCGAGGCGGATTGTGAACAGAGCCCGCAGGCCGGTTTACTGCGTCACGCGCCAAGGCAGCAGCGCCTCGTAGTCGTCGACGGTCTGCGCCAGAGGAGCTTCGTGAACAAGGCGACGAGGTACCAACAGGGCGTCGACGTGGTGGGCCTTGACCGCACACCACGGATCGCCTCAGTGAGCTCCTTGCGTGTGGTCATGCTGACTTGCCTCTTTGCGTTGCTTGCTCCCGCCGGACCATCCACTGGGGAGCAAATCATGTGGGCAGCAGGTCGGCTTGGGTAGCAAAGCTACCGATCAATGCGGCCTCTCGAAGTAGTTGACGCCGGTCAGTCAACGTCAATGCTCGCCGGAACCACGATGGCATGCGCGAGCAAGGTCAGGGCGACTGCAAGGGAAGGCTCGCACGTTGATCTGCCGACCGCCCTCGTGACTCCTCGGAAAATGAATGTCAACATGCTGCAATAGTTGCTGCCAAGGACCGCGGCAGCCATAGGAGCGCTTTGGATTTGAGTCTGGGACCGCTGGCAACATGAGTTGCCAGGCCGCTTATTCTTCGTCCACTGGAGGGCAAGATTCGCCGCTGGCCGGTTGAGCCGTCTGAAGGCCGAACTCTTCAACCACGGTGCGATGACCGTCCAGCCGGGTGCACAGTTCGCCGGACGACTGGGTGCTCACCTTCCGAACGAACCACTTTCCAGAAGACACGACCTCCTCATAGTCGGACGCTTCAAACCAGCGCGACAGCGAGGGATCAATGAGGTGGAGGTTGGCCGCGTCCCACACCCCTCCCCCGCTTACCGACTCCACCGTATGCCGAAGGGGTGAATGAGCGAGCAGCGTGTGGAAATAAATTTCATCTGGCGCTTTGGAGAATCGCAAGAAGCGCTTGACCTGCGACTCATGCAGAAAGGTCGCCAGATAGCTCACGGCTTCAGGCGTGAGGGCCCACCACTGGGAACCGACATGCCAACGCGGGATCAGGCTCAGGGAGCGACGCGCAAACTTGCCCACCAACTGCAAGACCCCACGCAACAGTCGCGTCCGCGTGAATCGCCTTCCATCCACCGGAAAATCTTCGTAGAACCAAAGGTGGCGAACGCGGCTATCCAACTCGGGAGCGCTGTCCAGCGGCATCTGCTTGATAAAGTTGACGCCTTGATTGTTCGACAGAAATGCGCTCAGCTCCTCAAGAGGACGCACCGGATAGCAACTTCCAGACAGCAGGACAAAATGGCTGACCCGCGATGGGTCGCACTGCGCAAGCGCGGCACGCATGAGGCACAGCGTCGCACTGACCTGCGAAATGCCAGCCCAGTGAACATTGACACGATCGTCGACGTAAGTCACGTCGAGGTGGTCGATTTGGAAGGCCTTGCGATCAGCCTTCGCGTCAACATGCACGATGCACGGGCCAAAACGCACGAGCAAGCGAATCAATCGCCTGACTTGTTGAGGGTCGGCATGTACAAGCAACAGGAAGACAGGGTGCATACATCTCCGAGCGGTAACCATGAAGAGTCCCTCGTGCAGCGGGCATTCACCGGCAAGAGATTGCAGCGCCAGTCCGTGACACGAGCCTGCGATCCCCAGTCTGCGCAATCGCCATCGAGCGCTGTGGCGCCACACACCTTTGGCCGGCCTCGCGCAAATCGATGAGCAATTCGCATGCCGCGCGACGACTGCTCGCTCTATCCGAGACCGAGGTGCTCGAAACACAGGGGCTGTGGTGCTGCCGAACCCGCTGCGCGGAGCGCTCGGCACAACGCGAATTTCCGTCAAAGTCGAATCGCTGGCGCCGCCAGCGACATCCCCCGACTGCACTCGGCTGCGTGGTGGTGCAAGCGACCGCCTGGGGACGCATCGGCCCATCTGTGTGCAAGCCCAGCGGCGCTTTGAGCAAATCAATCGCCAACCGAAACAATGAGCAGGTTCGACAAACCGACCAACACTGCATTGGCCATGTTTTCATTTCTCGTGCATCGAACAAGGTCCGGCACACCCTGCGCGCTGATCACATCGACTGCCCTGCCTGCGGCTCACCTTGAAGGCAAGCCACCCAAGCGCGTCGTGGCTATCCAACGAACCTCGGTACCCATGAACGCCCGGCTTCCGAAGCGGCAACGGTCGCGATCGGAGGAAAGTTAAAAAGCAGCTCTTGCAGCATCTCGTGCACGTGCGCACCGGTCCATACTGCTGTGATCGCGCAATCTCCGTGAAAGGGCGTGCCGTTTCTCCAGCACGACCAGGTGGCGTGGATCGATCCTGAATCAACATGGGCCGCAAGGGACAGGGAGTTGAGCCGTTGGCCCTGGACACCCCACCTAAAGCCCATGCTTGGTGCGCCGCCTAGATCAGTGTCCGTGTTCCGCTCTACGTAGCATTCCACCCTGTCTCCGAGCAATTCATTCAAGTACTCTTCCGCCTGGACGAAGGCGGTGTACGCAAGCTCATCCACGCGATCACCCAATCGCTCAAGTCGAAGAAGCAGAAATTCGTTTGGATCTTTGACTCTTGTGGCGTTGCACTCGGCATCGAAAAGCTGATCGAGCAAAGGAAAGGTCGACATTCTCATTTTTACTCCAAGAAGTTGCAAAGCAATTCAATGGCGCGATGCTTCGAGCGCACTGCGTCCCAACAGGGTGATGCAAAGGATAGTGGCCTGTGCGCTTCTCCTACGGTCGTCGGCGAGACGGTGCGTTTCGCTAAAGCTAGCTTCCACATAGCCAGCAGCCTTCAGGAGGACAAGATGCCTCACTGCGTTGGAATCCCCGACCCGAATCGGAAACGGCCCGTCCTCGATCGACCTCAAGTACATGACAGTAACCTTTTCCTTGTCGACGGGGGCTGCGGATGTTGAGCATCTGGGTGTGAGGTGCTCCTTGATGACATCCAATCCGTGATCGGTGATACGTAACACCACCGCCTCGACAGCTGGCCAATACCGCCCCCTTGAGTCTGCAGGTCCCACAATCGATGCTTCCACAAGGCCGGCCGCTTTGAGCACCGATACATGCCGTATCTCTGGCGTGGTGGACGCACTCACTGGCAATCTCTCCTTTTGAAGCCAGACCAGGTAGGAGATCGGGTTCATTTGGCCGCCCGTGAATCCGGGGCGTAGCAACCGTCGATCGGATGCTTCACGCGCATCACTCCGAGCCGCCGACGCGCACCGCTGCGTCTAAAATCGTCCTTGGCCCGCCTGCCCGCAGTGGGCGTGCGCCACCGCTGCACTTCCTCCGGCGCGCGGCGCGAAATGGCCGGAGACTTGCCATGTCGGCGCGCGAGATAGTCGAGACCCACAGCAGTCACTCGAAGCACCTGCACCGTCTGCCTGACCACGGCAGGCTCGTCCGCGCGCTGCTCCTTCTGCACCGCATCGATCAACCCGGCTTTGAGAAGCGACAGCGCCCCATGTGTATCTCTCTCGTCTGTCAGCAGGACGGGAAGATCGGTGTGTTCGAACAAGCGCAGGTACTGCAAGGCCAAACTGTTCGTGTTGAGGCGTTCGCTCTTGGACCGCAGCCTGCTTCCAACGGCTGCATCAACCTCCGCCCTTCCTGACTCCGTCACAGCATGGACCAGCGCCGCATCCATCCTGCGAAACGTCCTGGCGGACGTAAGTGAGGGCATCAACGTCGCATCGATCAGACCGGTCGCTTGCAACTTGACCACATGTTTCAAGTCCGCCGGCGACGTGATGGTCACAGGCAACGGCATGTGATCCAACTTGATCAAATAATCCAAGTGCACCTTATTCTCCCGTTCCAATTACACGAATTCACTTCCATGGGCCGTCGCACGCGATCGCTGTGCAATAGCGCGCGCCCGCCCTTGAATGCGGCTGCAACTACCGCAGGCATTGCAAAAATGTAGTACTTTTGGCGTTCATTAACCGTTCAGGCGAGAAAAATGCGCAGCATGGAACCATGACGTCGTAATGACTTCGCCGTGTCCTACGCCGGGTCTAGTGATGCTGTGTTGATTGGGAGCAAAGGCAGTCTGCCCAACTTGCCGATCGGCGTGATGCGCTCAGCGGGCGGGCTGCCAGTGATGCACGAGCAGCTCATCAATGCGGCCGTTCAACTGCGTTCAACAGCGTGGCTGGACAACAGCCTTTTCGCACCGTAGATCGCCCCGCGGACCCCGGTTCCGACATCACGCGCAACGGCGTGGTGTATTGCGCGCTCAGCGTGCTTCGGCCATCCCCGTTGAGGCCTCGCCTGGAGCCTTCCGGGCGCCACGGCCGCGGCGCCATTGATGCGCCAGGCTGTCGTTCAACGCAACCGCCAGGGCCACTGCAGCCACCGACGCTCCGGCTCGCCACACGCTGCCAGGACTTCGGCCCCAAGGGCGGGCCGTGCCGGCGCCGTTGCTTCAGATTGACGTGCATTTTCCTGTCCGCCAAGGTTAGATGGACAGCATGGTCCATGCCTCACGCAGCAGTCTCAAGATGGTTCAACTGGCCGCTTACAGAACGCGAGTCGATGGACTCACTTCTGAACCTGCCGCAATCCTGTGCGGACGGCTTGCGCCCGCTGTTGTTGAACCGCTTTGAGGAGGGACATCTTTTCCACGCAATCCGCTTTTGTACTGACAAGCAGAAGTGGGTTGCGTCTGCGGGCCTCGATGGCCTTCTCGATCGACGCCGACTCCTGGTTCCTCACGATTAAACCTGCCGCCACTGCGGCCCTGGACTGCTTGGAGAATTGCTTCTCAAACGCGGGGGTGCCGCATCGCGCGGCAATCACCCGATAGTCGGCTTCATTCTGAAGCGCCGGTTCATCGCGGTTGGATTGGCCGGGATCGGCATAACTCATGGACCAGGACAAGCAGCCGGCGACAAACAGGAGTGCTCGTCTTGTTCGTCGTTGAGAGTCGGCAGCGTCAGTCGGCGTGTCGGACATGAAATCCTTGGATCTTGCTAACGGTGAGTCATTGACCACCCCGATGATGCCTCACCCGTTGCCCCATTTTTGCGACCGGAGAAGTCTTCCTGAATTCGAGCGCTTCGACGCTGAGCGTCCGGTCTGCAGACGTGCTCTTCCAGAGCGATACGTCCTGCGCAACGAGTTCGTTGAGCGTTTTGAGGAGACACTGGCAAGGCCCCTGTGCCGCCCTGGCCAAGGCGGACCTGTTCCTCAGTTGCAGGCATCGCTGCCCTTAGAACCTCGAGCTCAAACTGGCACTCGGCATTGAGATCGACCTGACTGCGCTGTATTCACATTCCGAGCGGCGTCCCGAGGTGGTCAAGGAAGCGGCGTTGTCCGACGATGAGGCGGCGGAGAGCTTCCCAAAGTGCATTGAATGAATCATGCCGAGCATCTCCCTTCGCCGACTGACAAGTCAAGGGACGGCCGCGTTGCGCCGCCATCAACGCTGCTGCTCTTAGCGGAAGGCAGAGCGGTCTTAGAGTTCGGCTCTGGCCTCGCTCTCTGGCCCTTGTTGCAGCTTGCACCTCGAGGTGACGGCCATCCTGTGCTTGTTCTGCCGGGTTTCCTGGCAGGCAATGCATCGACACTATTGATGCGGCGGTATTTCAGCACCCTTGGCTACGACGCGCAGGGTTGGAACATGGGCTTGAACCTGGGTCACCGGCAGAAATTGGAAGCCGAGATGCTTGGCCAGCTCGAAGAGATATTTGGCGAAAGCCGGCGCAAAGTCAGCATCGTCGGATGGAGCTTGGGTGGGGCGTTCGCACGGCTGCTGGCGGCTCGCCGCCCGGAAATGGTCCGCAGCGTCATCACCCTTGGGAGTCCAATCAGCGGCGGCGCTGATGTCACAAAGGCCGATCGCGTCTACCGAGCTCTCAATCGCCAGGGAAAGACGGACTCCAGCGTGAAAAAGCTTGTCGCTCAGTCGCTGGACATGCCAACCACCTCGATCTTCAGCCGATCCGACGGTATCGTGTCATGGCGCGCCAGCACGATCCAAGCGGGACCCCAATCGGAAAACATCGAAGTCCACGGGAGCCACACGGGGATGGGCGGCAATCCTGCTGTGCTCTACGCAGTTGCCGATCGACTCGCACAGCCTGAAGGCGAATGGACAGCTTTTCGCAGGAGCAGGCTTGCTGCCATTGCTTTCCCTGATCCTGACAGGGCTTCGTGATCGCATGCCTAAGCAGAATCCTTGAGCTCTATCCAGGCAGGGGCATGGTCACTGGCGCCCTCCAGACCACGCATGGCCTTGTCGACGCCAGCGGATCTGAGCCGAGGCATGAGTGCTTTGCTGACCAGAAGATGATCAATGCGCATGCCGGCATCACGTGGCCACCTGTTTCGCAGGTAACTCCAGAAGGTGTACGGGGACTGCTGGCCGTCGTTCGGCTTGAGCGCGTCTGTCCATCCCTGCTTCACCAATCTTCGGAACGCCGCGCGCGGCTCCGGCCGTAGCAGCGCGTTGTCTTTCCAAGACCTGGTCGAATAAATGTCGCCGTCGGTGGGAACGACATTGAAGTCGCCTGCGAGAACGGCAGGATGACCGGCCCGGACCAATGCGGAAGCATGTCGAAGCAAGCGCTCAAACCACGCCATCTTGTAGTCGAATTTTGGGCCTGGCCAAGGGTTGCCATTGGGGAGATACAGGCATGCGACCACAATGCCATTGACCGCTGCTTCGAGATACCGGCTCTGCGTGTCGGCTGCGTCGCCAGGCAGACTGCGGCGTATCTCCAAGGGAGCGGACCCGCGAGAAAGGATCGCTACGCCGTTCCAAGTCTTCTGCCCATGAACCAGTGCTTCGTAGCCAAGTGCGGCGAGCTCTCCGTATGGAAACTTCCCCGCGACGCATTTGAGCTCCTGCAGGCACACCACGTCTGGCTTCGTGACTTCAAGCCAGGCGCGCAATTGAGGAAGCCGTGCGACGACGTTGTTGATGTTGTAGGTAGCGACTCGCACAACCGTTCTACAGCGCCACCACTTAAGCGGCTTTGCGTTTGGCTGCAGGCGTGGCCCTCTTGGCCGCAGCCTTGCGTGCAGGCCGCTTTTCCTTTGCTTCGCCTTCGCCCGTCGGTGCTCCTTTCGAGGGCGCCTTCACGCTCTTGCCGCTCTTCAAGCTGCGCGCAAGCAGCTCGGTGAGATCGATGACCTGAGCGGATTCCCCAGGAGCTTCTTCCTCCGGCTGGATGACGGTCTCGGTGTCGCCTGCCTTGACCTTCTTGTCCACGATCTTCATCACCGCGTGCTTGAACTCGTCCTTGAAGTCGTCGGGGTTCCACTTGCCCGACATGTCGCCGACAAGCTGCTCGGCCATCTTCATCTCGGCGGCTGTGACATTGGCGCCTTTGACTCCAGCTGCTGGCAGGTCAAGTCCGTCGAGCGTCTTCACCTCGTCGCCCCAGCGCAGCAGGTTCAGCACCAGCGCCTTGCCCGAGGGCACCAGCACGGCCAGGTGCTGCTTCGTGGCGATCACCACCTTGGCCAGGCCGACCTTGCCGGTCTTGACGAGCACCTCGCGCAGCAGCGCGTACACCTTCTGGCCCTTGTTGATGGGCGCCACGTAGTAGGGCCGCTCCAGGTACACAAAGGGGATCTCGTTGGCGTCGATGAACCGCTGAATCTCGATGGTCTGCGTGGTGCGCGGGTACACCGCCTCGATCTCGTCGGGCGAGATCACCACGTACTTGCCGTCTTCGTACTCCACGCCCTTGACGATGTTGTCCTTGTCGATCTCCTTGCCCGTCCTCTTGTTGATGCGCTTGTAGCCCACCGGATCCATGCTGCGCTTGTCGAGCCAGTCGAAGTCGACCCCTTGCTCGATGCTCGCGGTGTGCAAGCCCACGGGAATATGGACAAGCCCGAACGTGATCGCGCCCTTCCACAGGGTTCTGCTGTTGCTGGCCATGGGAATCCTTCTTAATGAAGATCAACGCTCGCCGCCCCAAATGGGGTTGTCACTGCGGTGCTGGCTTCGCAGTCGGATCTGCGCCGCCCGCAGCGGCCCCGCTTCCGGCCTTTCCAGGCTCACCATCCCGGGTCGCCTTGTCTCCCCCTGCTGAGGCGGGCGGCCTGCTGGTCTGCGTGCGTGCCCTGGCGGTGCTCTCGTCCGTGATGATCTTTCCGCTGTCGCCGAATGCCCCGGTGGGCGACCGAGCCGCCGGCGCCTTCGGCGCGTCGCTCGAAGTCGGCGCCGCGGTTCCCTTTGGGTTTCCAGTGGACTGGGCCATGGCCTGACCGGCCACAGCACCTAAGGCGCAACAGATGAGCATTCGGCCAAGCGTTGGAGAGAACAGGTTTTTCATGCCCTCTGGTGTCGGCCGATCGATGGCCGTTCGACGTAGGAAAGTGAGGTATTTGTGCGTGGGCAAGGCCGCTTCCGTGGCGTTGGGTGAAGCGTCCGCGGGCTCATTGGGTTCGTGCCCTCCCTCCTGGCGCACGGAAACTATGAAAGTCCGTAGACCGCTCCTCTAGTTTCCTCGCTTGGTCTTTGACAGGCCGCGGATATTGAGCGCTGCGAGGCAGACCTGCAAAGCGATGAGCGCATGGGCCGACGTGTGCACTCCCCAGACAGTCCACGCCACATTGCTTAGAAGGAAGACCCAGAAGCCGATATTCCGACGGCGCTCCTGCGTAGAAGCCACCAACCAGGCTGCGAGGAGGGACACTGCAAATGCGACCCATTGAATCAGGTCGAGCGCTTCGTTCATTGCTTTCCAAGATATTTTTGTCAGAGTTGCTAGCGGCTGGAGCCGCGGTGTGGATGTCGGGCGCATGGACCCGCCAATCTGCACTGGGCCTTTATTTCGAACGGATTTATTCCATCAGCCCATGCTTCATCGCGTAATACATGAGATCGCTGTTGCTGGCCAACGCCAGATTTCGCAACAGGCTGGTTCGGTACGTCGACACGGTTTTGTGAGAAAGAGCGAGATTGCGGCCCACGTCGCCCACCCTTTCCCCGCGTGCCAGCCATAAGAAGATCTGGAATTCGCGTGTCGACAAGGCATCATGAGGTTGGGGTGGTCGCTGGTCGACCATGTGCGACACGAGCATCGGCGCGACCTTCACGCTCCAGTAGCGCTTGCCGGTGCCGACAGCTCGGATCGCAACAATCAATTCCTGAGCGGCAGTGTCTTTGCAGAGGTAGCCTGCAGCGCCGAGCCGTATCAAGGCAAGGGCGTACTGTTCTTCAGGAAATCCCGACACGATCAAGACCGACACGCGTGGGAACTGCGCACGGAGGCTCCCCAGAGCGTCGAGGCCGCCCCTGTGAGGCATGGCGATATCCATGAGCAGTACATCCATCTCCACGCGTCGGGCAAGTTCGACCGCTTGACGTCCATCGCAGGCCTCTCCCACCACCTTGATGTCAGCCAGCCCGGCAAGTACATCTTTCAGGCCCTCGCGAACGATCGCGTGGTCATCTGCAATTCCTACCCGGAGCGGGCAGCGCGCTCGTTCGCCTCCAGCGCGCGTACGGCAGGCGTGCGTTGCCAAACCAGGTTCCACCACGTCGGCTTCGGTGCCAGCCATCAGTGATGACCTGGTGATAGCAACCGGATCAGCGTCGCGCATGGTGACCGTCTACCGGGAACAAGGTGCCCGGTTGTAGGCAAAAACGGCTGGCGCGTGGGTGGAACGGGCCAATCTCGGCTGTGTAGGAGTGGAGACGTCATCAAAATCATCTTTTGTCTTGAGGTGGTCCTTGTCCAAAAAAACCCATGATCTGGTCAGCTTCAAGCCACAGTTCACTGCTTGCTGACTCAGTAATATGCGTCCACTTGGAAACTTCGAGGGGCCATGGTCCACCCGCAACAGAACATCGGTCCGGGTAGCGGTTTTATCAAATGATTTGGAGGCGGCATGTCAGGCAGGCTCAGGGTGATGCGTGCTTTAGTGGAAACGGCAGCATTTCCATTCGTGGTTTTTGCACTGCTTTCGTTTGGTCTTCTGGTGTCCATAGCCCACTTGCTAGCGATGCCTGCGTTGTATCTCTGGGAAAATTCGCAGGAACGAAAATTGACTCGTCGACTTAGAACGCTTGCAAATAAGGAGGTTGAATAATGGACAATCCTCGCCCCCACCTTCGCCGCGGCTTCGGAGGTGAATTCTGATTGCTCATCGCAGTCTTGACGCTGTTGGCGACGATCGCGCTTTTGCACCTTGCCGTTCAAAGAGAGCGCAACTCCGGCTTGACGGCTGTTGATGTGCAGACAATGTCCGAATTGTTCACTGCTCTCAGTACCACGCCGGTGGTTCGCAATGCTCGTTCGCCCGGCTAGGAGATGGCTTTGGAAGAACATACTCGCGATCTTGGTGCCGCTTCCTCTCAGACGGCGGCATTTCTCTTGAAGACCAATCCTTTGCACATCGAGGCGAGAGTAGACGTGACGCCGAAAGGCTTGTTGGCCATTGCTGCGTTGGTGGCCAGCATTCTTCTTGCGACCGCTGCGGTAGTGCGCGCTGCAAGAAGCGCTCGGTAGGAGCGGGAACACGGAGGACGGCGCGAGAGACAGGTGCACAGGCGGCCTCGCTAAGCTTTCTTTGCGACCGTGTCAGGGTCACCCTTCCCGAGCGGCCGTCCCCCATCAGCGTCTCGCCTAAGCTCCGCGCGGCCCAGAGGCGTGATTTTCAGGATGGTACCGACGCTTCTTTCGTCGAATGGCTCCGGCGGCACGATCGCTTCGAGCATGCCCGCTGCACGCAAGACGGCAGCACTTCGAATATCCCGCGGACTTCGAACTTCAATCGGAAGATCCACCCACTCGATCTTGCGCAGGAAATCCCTAGGCATGCAACGCTTGCCCAAACGCAGCCGCTGTCGGTATGGCAAGTGCGCTCGGGCCTTGACGCCTGCCCCGGCTCCGGACCTTCACCTCCGGAAACGCACCGGAAAGTCGATCGTCACCCGCTCTCCAATGGACGCGCGTATTGAGGAAACTCATGGCCCGGCGCGGACTTCATCTGCAGGGTCGGGTCCCGCCCCTGCATACCGGCGGGCTTCGTTCGCAGCCGCATGCAGGCTGTCTGCCGTTTGGGCGGCAGCGTCCGCCGTCATCGTCACAGCCACTCCATCGGGACCGTCCAGAACCACCACGCCATCGACCGCCGTGGCCACGCCAGCGTCTTCACGCGGCTTGAGCGAGGACCTGCTATTCATGATGAGAGTCTCCAATGTATCCAACCGACTGCGCGGCCACGTGAGCATTCAAGTAAAGGTATCCAGGGTCGAACGACCCGACTTTCACCAGCCCCGCAATGTCAAGGATTTGGACCCGTGATGAGCGAACCTGGCACAGCCCCATTTCGCGCAGATCTCGCAAAACGCGACTGACGTGCACGTTCGTCAAACTGCACACCTCGCCGATGTCAGACTGTGTCATCGGCAGCGGGAACCCGTGGCTGTGAGACCAACCGACCGCCAAGAGCCGGGCATGGGTCTCGCACAAAAAGTGAGCCACACGCTGCTGCGCTGTGAGGCTGGAAAGTCGATAAATCCACTGTCGATGCTGTGCGGCATCGAGCATCGTGATAAACCAAAGGCGCTTGGCCAGGGCGGCGTCGTCTAACAGGATCTTGTCCAACGCTTCATGCGTGAAAACCGCGACGCTGACGTCTGTGAGCGCGCCGACGTCGTGATCAAGCTGCTTCAACGTGAAAGCATGCAGGTCCACAAAGTCGCCCGGCACATGCACGGCCACAAGGTGCCGCTTGCCATCGCGTGCGTCGACGTGCCGCGTCATGAAACCTTCCACAAGCAGCAAGCTTGTATTGATCGGCGTGTCCTGGCGCACTGCCGTTTCACCTGCACGATATGTCCGGAGACTCGCGATCGATTTCTCCAGCCGGTCCCGCTCGGCGTCGGACAGTGAGGTGGTGCGGTTCAGGAGTACGGAATTTGTCAGCATAGATCAGACGAGGGCGCCATCGTGCGTCATGTTTTTCGGCGCTGCATTAACCCAGATCAAGTTTGGACCTTAATTTGCGGATTGCGGTGCAGAGGGGTTGCGTCCTACAGAAAAAGGCGAACCGTGGTCCATACGCTGCGCAGCGACACCCGTCCCAACCCTCCTCCTAAAGCACACCCACCATGGCCAAAAAAATCACCCCCGAGCTCGTTGCGGCACGCGCCGCCGCGCGCAACACCGACAGCGCACCTGCGCAGCCCGCACCGCCTGCGGCTGGTGCTGGCGATTCACCTGCCCAGAAAGCCATCGACACCCAGACGTTGGCCGCTGGCATGCCTGCCAACGAGAACAAGGCGCTGGAATACGGAGACGCGAACGCGGCGGCGACACCGGCCGGGGTGACCGTCGCACCGCCGTCGCGGCTGCCAGGCGCGAGCACGCTGTCAGAAAGCAACGCCTCCGACAAGACGGGCTCTGTAGCCCCGGAGGGTCTCAATGCCACGACTGGCACGCTGGACCGCGTGCGCGTGGACTCTTCCGGCCAGGTACTCACCACCAATCAGGGCGTGGCCGTGGCCGACAACCAGAACTCGCTGAAGGCGGGCGCGCGCGGGCCCGCACTGCTCGAGGACTTCATCCTGCGCGAGAAGATCACTCACTTCGACCACGAGCGCATTCCCGAACGCATCGTGCATGCGCGCGGCTCGGGTGCGCACGGCTTCTTCGAGTGCTACGAGCCCCTGACCCAACACACCAAGGCTGCGCCCTTCAAGGAGGCCGGCAAGGTGACGCCGGTGTTCGTGCGCTTCTCGACCGTGGCCGGCGAGCGCGGCTCCAAGGACACCGCGCGTGACGTGCGCGGCTTTGCCGTCAAGTTCTATACCGATGAAGGCAACTGGGACCTGGTCGGTAACAACATTCCGGTCTTCTTCATCCAGGACGCAATGAAGTTCCCGGACCTCGTGCATGCAGTGAAGCCGGAGCCGCATCACCAGATGCCTCAGGCGGCAAGCGCTCACGACACCTTCTGGGACTTCGTTTCGCTGATGCCCGAGTCGACGCACATGCTCATGTGGCAGATGAGCGACCGGGCTATCCCCCGGAGCTACCGGATGATGCAGGGCTTCGGTGTGCACACCTTCCGCCTGGTCAACGACGCAGGTGAAAGCGTCCTGGTGAAGTTCCACTGGCAGCCCAAGCTGGGCACGCATTCGTTGGTTTGGGAAGAAGCTGTGAAGATCTCGGGCGCCGATCCCGACTTTCATCGCCGTGACCTGTGGGAGGCGATTGAGGCGGGTGAGTACCCCGAATGGGAGCTGGGCCTGCAGATCTTCACCGAGGAGCAGGCCGAGCAGTTCAGTTTTGACATCCTTGATGCGACCAAGCTCATCCCCGAGGAGCTGGTGCCTGTGCAAATCGTTGGGCGCATGGTGCTCAACCGCAACCCCGACAACTTTTTTGCAGAGACAGAGCAGGTCGCGTTCTGCACGGCGCATATCGTGCCCGGCCTGGACTTCACCAACGACCCGCTGCTGGCGGGGCGCATCCACTCCTACGTCGACACGCAGATCAGCCGCCTTGGTGGACCCAACTTTCACGAGTTGCCGATCAACGCGCCCATCGCGCAGGTCCACAACAACCAGCGCGACGGCATGCACCGCCAAGCGATCAATCGCGGCCGCGTTGCCTACGAGCCGAACTCATTGGCTGGCGGCTGCCCCTTCCAAGCAGGCGCAGCACAGGGCTTCATGAGCGTTGCCCGGCGCATCGACGCCAAGGAAAGCGCCGACAAGGTGCGGATCAAGCCCGAAAAATTTGCTGACCACTACACGCAGGCGCGGCTGTTCTTCGAGAGCCAGACCGAAGTCGAGAAGGCCCACATCGGCAATGCGTTTCGCTTCGAACTTTCGAAGGTCACTGTGCCTGCGATCCGGCAGCGCGTGGTTGCCAGCTTGTTGAACGCGGCGCCCGATCTCGCCCAGCGGGTCGCGCAGGACCTCGGCATGGAGCTCCCCGCACCTTTGCCCAGAGCGCTGGAAACGCCCGTCGCGCCCGAGGTGGAGGCATCGCCGGCGCTGTCCTTGATGGCGCGGCCCGGGGACGGCGGCATTCGCACGCGCAAGGTGGCAGTGCTGATCGACCATGGCGTCGAGGGCGCTTCCCTGCAGAAGCTTATTGCGTCCCTCTTTGCAGCTGGTGCCATTCCGCGTTTGATTGCAGCTCGGCTGGGTACCTACGTCGGCGCGGGCGGCGAGAAGTTCGAAGCCGATGCCACGATGGAAAACTCCCCGGGCTTCCTCTTCGACGCGTTGGTACTGCCTGACGGCGCCAAGGCCGTGGAGGCACTCGACGCGGACGCTCACACGCTCGAATTCCTGCGCGACCAGTATTGGCATTGCAAGACCATTCTGGCGTTCGGAGCATCGGAAGCACTGCTGGCTGAAGCGCAGATTCCGCTGACGATGCCAGATGGTGCAGTCGATCCTGGTCTCATTCTGGTGGACGTTGCAGGGGCGGATGAGGGCATCGCCTCCTTCATCGCCGCGATGGGTGCGCACCGTCACTTCGGGCGTGAAAACGATCCGCCGAAATTCTGATTGAAAGATACCTCGCCCCTTGCGGGGCGAGCCACAAAGGAGTCATCAATGAAGCAAAGTGATGGTCAAAAGCAGATGTCGCCGGTAAACATTGACCAAGCCCGGGCCGTGGGTCAAGACAGCCCGGCCGAAGGAAGCCGAATGGGGCGGGAAGCAAACAAACCGCATGGCTACCCGGGTGAAGCCGAGCAGGCGAACGGGAACCATGGGCCGGACGACGACTACTCCAGCGAAGGTACTGCTGATTCAACCGTTTCCCCATCCAGCAACGACACGCCCGATGACGCGATCCGACGGGCCGCCTACGAGGCGTATCTGCGGCGCAACGGCGGGCCTGGCGACGAGACGAGCGATTGGCTGGAGGCCGAAGCGCACGTGCGCCAGAGAAGCGGTGCATAGCAACGAATGTCCCGACGCACACCCAAAAAAAGCACTGCAGCGGAGGTAGTCACATGATCGGCATCGTCATCCCGGCACACAACGAGGAGCAAGTCATCCGCATCTGCCTTGCCGCCGTCAGTCGCGCCGCGCAACATCCCTCCTTGACGGGTGAGCCTGTGGAAACGGTCGTCGTGCTGGACGACTGTACGGACGCAACGTGTGTGGAGGCCGGCGCCGCCGGTGCGATGACGTTGAGCATTCGAGCGCGCAACGTGGGCATGGCCCGCGCGGCAGGCGCGCAGGCGATGCTGGCACGCGGCGCCCGCTGGCTGGCCTTCACCGATGCGGATACCGTGGTCTCAGAAGCGTGGCTGGCGAACCAGCTCGAACTGCAGGCGGATGTGGTCTGTGGCACCGTCTGCATTCAGGACTGGTCGCCACACGGTGCCAACGCTGAACTGCTGGAATCGCACTTCAAGGAGACGTACTTTGATCGCGACGACCATCGTCATGTGCACGGCGCGAACCTCGGCGTGTCGGCCGAGGCATACCGTGCGGTCGGCGGTTTCAGGCACCTCGCTTGCGGAGAAGACGAGGCATTGGTGGCCGCACTTGTCGCCGCCGGTCGCCATGTCGCTTGGAGTTCGCTTCCCCGCGTGGTGACGAGCGCACGCGTGCACGCGCGGGCACCGGGCGGGTTCGCAGGCGCGCTGTTGAACGCCGTGGCGCAGCGCCTCGCCGAGGCGGCCGCTCCACTGCACACCGCGACAGCTGCAATGTGACATGCGCACACCGCGTGCTCGGCCGTCCGAATGAATGACCTCGCAGAACTGTTTGCCCGTGAGTATCCGGTTTGGCACATGGTGCTGCGCGGGACCGTCGTTTACTGGTTCCTGCTGCTCGTCTTTCGTTTTGTGCTGCGCCGCGACATCGGTTCGATGGGCGTCGCCGATCTTCTGTTCGTCGTGCTGGTCGCAGACGCGTCGAGCAATGCAATGCAGGGAGAGTACAAATCCATCAACGACGGCCTCGTGCTGCTTTTGACCCTCATCGCCTGGAACTTCGGCCTTGACTGGCTGAGCTACAGATCGCCCATGGTCGAGCGCTTTCTCGAGCCGGTGCCCGAAGTGCTTGTGCGTCACGGCCGAGTGAACCGGCGGGCGATGAAGCGGGAGATGATCACACGCGAGGAACTCGACGGCAAGCTGCGCGAACAAGGCGTTGAAGACATTGCGGAGGTACGCATCGCCCGCCTTGAAAGCGACGGCACTTTGAGCGTGTTCAAGATGCGGGGCGATGGAGAGCCACCACCGACTGGCGGCGGCCCTCGCGCGTCCGGCCCGCCCGGTGCTTGAGCGACCAATGCCGCCCTGCCCCTCCGCCCCCTCCGCCCCTTACTTCGCTCCGCCGCCGCCTTTCTTGGCCATGCGTCAAAAGACCATGCGAGCCGTGGACGGCTAGCGTCAACTTGCCAGAAAGCCTACTCTCCTGCGATGTCCCACCCTGCACCCGACCTTAGTCTTCCTCATGGTTGGCGCTGCAGCGTTGTATTGACCGAAAACGGCGACGACTGGATTTCTCAAAAGCGAGTTGTGCCAAGGCAAGGGAACTCGGTGTGACTTCGTAGCTGCACATCAAGACAGTCGAGACGAAGTTTCGGCTCGCTTGCAATTTCGTGCTGATCACTTCACCCACGAATGGGAAGCCCGAGTGGCAAGCAAACAAGGCAACTGAAGACGGAAAACTTGGAGGACCACATGCTTTCTCCAGCAGGACGGAGCGGATTGCGCGCGGAAAAACTTGCTGCGCGGCTGGGATGCGAAGTGCGGGAATCACTGCCGAAGGTTGGATGGTCCCAACCTGCCCTCCTTGGAGCCGATGATGTGCTGGCCACTAAACTCAAGGCCGCTGGAGGGCGCTGGAGTTCCTCGGACGAGGTGATCCTGTTTCCAACGTGGTCGACGCTTGAAGAGGTCCTCGAGGAAATCCTCGGAAACCGCCGTAGCCAGAACGTTTGAGCAAGACAGCGCAAACCAGTGCACTCGCGCGCGCGCACATCCGTACATGCGCGAACATCGCCGCCGACTCAGATGAAAGGCACGCCGCCTGTCACGGGAATGGTCGCGCCGGAGATGTAGCTCGCCTGGTCTGACGCCAGCAGCACGTACACAGCCTGCAGCTCGGCGGGTTGGCCAGGGCGCTTCATCGGCGTCTGCGTGCCGAACTCCTTCACCTTGTCCGGCGGCATGGTCGAAGGAATCAGCGGCGTCCAGAAGGGACCCGGCGCCACGCAGTTCACGCGAATGCCTTTCTCGGCCAGCAACTGCGCCATGCCGCCGGACATGTTCTGGATGGCGCCCTTCGTTGCCGCATATGCGACGAGCGTGGCGTTCGGCTTGTCGGCGTTGACCGACGCCGTGCTGATGATCGCGCTGCCCGGCTTCATGTGCGCCACGGCGGCCTTGCAGAGATAGAAGTTGGCGTACACGTTGGTGCGGAAGGTACGATCGAACTCTTCGGCAGTGATGTCGCCCAGGTCCTTGTGACTCATCTGGAACGCCGCGTTGTTCACCAGCACGTCGAGCTTGCCGAAGCGCTGCACCGCCGTGTCGACCAGCCGGTTGCAATGCGCCTCGTCGCAGATGTCGCCCGCCACCGCGACGCATACCCGGCCCTCGCGCTCGATCAGTTCCTTGCAGGCCTGCGCGTCGGACTCTTCCTGTGCCAGGTATGAGATCAGCACGTCGGCGCCTTCTCGCGCGAAGGCGAGCGCCACGGCGCGGCCGATGCCGCTGTCGCCGCCCGTGATCAACGCAGCCTTGCCCTTGAGCTTGCCGCTGCCGACGTAGGAGGACTCGCCGAAGTCCGGGCGTGGCGTCATCTTCGACTCCAGGCCGGGCGGCGACTGCTCCGGCGTGTCGAAGGGCGGACGGGGGCCTGCGTTCTGGGGGTCTGTCATGGTGCGCTCCATTCGGTTGCGGGTTGAGAATAGGTCCAGCGCTCAAGCTACGCACGGACTCACATGATTCCATCGGACAAGTGCAGGACCCGCGCCCGACCACGCCCCTGCTCTAAGCTCGAACAGCGCCTTGCGTCCGGCGCAGCTACGCACTGTGCCTAGAACTGCCCTCGCCCGTCGCCCGTGCGGTCGTGAACCCAGCGCATGGCTTGTTGCTCGGCGTGCCGGATTGCCTCCGCCGCCGTCCCGTAGACGATCTCTTCGGTGTCGTTGGGCAGCAGTGACTCTTCTTGAGCTGCAGGCGAGCGGAGCAGAACGACGACCGGACGATAGCCGCCCTGCTGCGGCTCAATGCGAAGCTCAAATCGAAAACCGCGGTACTCGAGTGAGTGGCCGTCTGCGGGAGTGATGTCGTTGCTCATGGATATGCCCTCGCGAGTTGCACAGAGCGTGCGCGTCGATGGCTGGCGCGACGCAGGCACGCAGGGGCAATCCTTGAAGGACGCAACGCCGTCGGAGAGTGACCCCGCCATCGGCAAACGAGAACGGGTCGCACGTCAGCGCTGGATTGGCTTGCGCCCCACACTTCGCTTTAGAAGGTATTTAACAGGTGACGAGGCTCGCCAGCGCCGCGGCGCCTGTGCGCGCTACTTCACCTTCGCTGCGTCTTCCGCAGTGTCTGAATTGGTCGAGCTGCGGCTGCCCTTCAGATACAGCTCTACGTCGGCCGCCTTGTCGCCCACCTTGGCAATGGCTTCCGTCAACTGCTCGGCCGTCACGTTGAGTTCGCGCGTCCATCGTTCGATCTGCGTCGAGTCGTTCTTGTCAATGCGGGGTGTTGCGGAATCGTGGTCTGCCATGAGGCCTCCAGTTAAGAATTTGAAGAAATTTGCATCAGAGCGGCAAGGTGCCGTTGGTCTCGAGCCCGACGGCCGCCATGGGCCGCGGCCCCGAAGGCGTGAGCACTACCTTTCGGCACTCCTCCTCCGCCTTCTCGAAGATTTCATAGCCGCGCGCAGCGTCTTCCAGCGCCATGTGGTGCGTGATGATCACCTCGGGTTTCAGGTCGCCTGCCTGGATGTGCTCAAGCAGCTTGGGCATGTGCTGTTGCGCATGTGTCTGGCCCATCTTGAAGGTCAAGCCCTTCTCGAACGCGTCGCCAAACAGGAAGCCGTGAATGAAGCCCGCGTACACCCCGGGCACGCTGACCACACCGCCGCGCCGCGTGGCTGCGATGGCCTGTCGCAGCGCCTTGCCGCTGGAGCCCTCGAGTTTGAGGTCGGTCATGACAGTCTCCAACGTGCTGCCCTTGGCCTCGAACCCGACAGCGTCGATAGATGCATCCACGCCGCGGAAATCGGTGCGCTCGATGATGGCGCCCGCAGGGTCGTCGATGTCCTTGAAGTTGATCGGTTCCACGCCGTACGTGGCACGCGCGAACTCGAGGCGGTACGCGTGCTCGTCGACCATGAAGATGCGCTCAGCGCCCAGCAGCCGGGCGGAGGCGGCAGCCATCAGCCCCACCGGACCCGCGCCGAAGATGGCTACCGTCGAGCCCGGCCCGACTTCGCCGTTCAACGCCGCTTGGTACCCCGTGGGGAGAATGTCCGACAGGAACAGCACCTGCTCGTCGGCCAGCCCCGGCGGGATCACGAGCGGGCCCACGTTGGCCTTGGGCACGCGCACGTACTCCGCCTGGCCACCAGGATAGCCGCCGTATAAGTGCGAGTACCCGAACAGCCCCGCACCGGAGCGAACGTTCTTCTTGTTGAGGATGGCGCCGCGTCCAGGGTTGGTGGTTTCGCAGGCCGCGAACAGGGTCTTGTTGCAAAAGAAGCACTGGCCGCAGGCGATGGTAAAGGGCACGACCACGCGGTCGCCCTTCTTCAGGCGCGTGACGCCCTTTCCCGTCTCCTCGACAATGCCCATGAACTCGTGGCCGAGGATGTCGCCGGACTCCATGTCGGGAATCTTGCCGCGGAAGATGTGGAGGTCGGAGCCGCAGATGGCCGTGGCGGTTACGCGCAGCAGCACATCGTCCTCCTGCTCCAGCACCGGATCGGGCACCGTCTCAACACTTACGTTCTTGGAGGACTGGTAGGTCAGGGCTTTCATGGCGCAGTTTTCCTTAGGGGTTGGAGGCAACGGGAGATGCAGGGACGGGAACACTGCCCCGGTGCTGGAAGCTAGGTCTCGCCATCCAGCCTCCGTGTAGGAGCACAGGCAATCGTCCTGCGCGCCGGCTCGCCGGTGCCGATGGATGGATGTGAATCGCTTCCGGCGCCCGGCTTCCTTCGGAGTTCACGCGCCACCCTCCTACACGGGCACGTTTTGAAGGTGCCATCGTGAATCCCCTGTACATATTCGGAGACCGGTCATGACCCAGCGACGAAGCGTTCATTCAGCGGGCAGTCCCACCAAGACGCCCAAGCCAACCACCGGCGCCAATCCCGACGGTCGGACGCCGGCCGAACTGCCGACTGATCCGGCGGCGAAACAGGAAGTGCAGGAACGGGCACAGCCGCCGAACAAGCGCACATCCTGAGACAACGATCCCTTAGATGGAGCCACCAGATCTCTTCTGCGGCTGATCACAACGGTTCACTCGCCACCGTCGCGCGCGCAGACATGCTTGGCGAGAAAGTGGCCAGCGGAAAGGCCGGCGCCGCTCAGGGAGCCAAGCTTGGCCTCGAGGCTATGCTGGGGCGCGAAGGCGACATGGTCGCGGGTTGGGAGAGGAGCAGCAGCCCGTTCTGGCGAACAACACCCTGTTTTCCATGTCTGGCCGAGCAGCACAGCGGGAGGGCAGAGTCCGGGGCCGCGGAATCCCGAGCTCCCGGCAGGCTCCTGCCTGCTTACGCCCGCTTCGCGACCATCCCGTAGATGACCAGAACGATGATCGCACCGACGACTGATGCAATGAATCCAGCCCCGGTTCCCGCGGCATACCACCCCAAGGCTTGCCCGATGTAAGTAGCGATCACCGACCCCACAATACCTAGCAAGGTCGTCCATATGATGCCGAGCGACTGACGCCCGGGCAGTACCGCCCGCGCTACCAGGCCTGCAAGAAATCCGATGATGATGGTCCAGATGAGTGACATGTGTTGTCCTTAAAGATCGCGGGCGCTTCGCTCCCGCCTCAAGCCTGTGGGTTCATTTGCCGGTCTTGGCGGCGAGATCCTGCGCATGTTGGAGATGGCCTTGCACGGCGGGAAGCATCTTGGTGGCGAGGGCCTTGAGATCCGCATCTTTGGCTTCCGCCTGCACCTTCTGCAAGAGCTTCGCAGTTGCCTCATGGTCGCCCACGCCCGCCTGCTTCACGTAGCGGCTGTCGAACAGACCGCCCGATAGCGTCTTGAATTCAATCATCGCTGCTTTGTGCTTCGTATCGGGCCCGTCAGGCAAGCTTGCACTCTTGGACGAAGCCAACGCCTTCGTCTCCTCCAAACCCTTCGAATGGTCATCGACCATCATTTGGGCGAACTTCTTGATCTCGGGATTTGTCGATTTTTCGACCGCGAGCCTGCCGCTATCGATTTCCGCGATATTGGCTCGCGCAATGTCCTTGAGCATCGACTCGTCTGCGGATGAGAGTTTCCCGGCTGCCTGAGCAACGGGAGCGAACATCGACATTGCCAATGTGGCCGAGGCCGCAGCGATGACGGCGGAGTTTGGGAGCTTGAACATGGAATTTCCAGGTCGTTCGTGAAGCGGATACGCTGGCATGCGCGGGCCTCGCGCCTTGTAGGAAGTTGCCATTTCGACTTGACTGGCGCCGGCTGTCAGGGGATAGCGGAGGAACGCTTGCGAGGCGACAACCGCGCCCAAAAAAAATGTAGATGGTGCTCTTGAAGACTCTTCGGGCGGCACCTAACTTTCACACCGTCGGAACCTGGTCACCCGCAAAAGGAGGTATCGAATGACCATGAACTTGCTCAAGCAAATCGCCGGCTCCCGCTTGCCTTTGACGTTCTACCGTACCGAGGACATCGATCAAGTCAGGGTGTTGAGCGCAGCCGGCTTGGTAGTGGCGATGTTGTCGTCTGCTACACACCCCCCTCACGCGCCATCTATGGCCCAGGTGCTGGCCATCACGCAGAAGGGCCGCGAAGAACTCGCGAGATTTCAATACCCCGAATCACGCCCTCCACGGTGGCGCTTCAGGATGCCTCGGGTCAGATCTGCGCCGTGGGCCAAGCTCCTTCGCACGACGTCCGAATCACGCGAGCCGCCACGGATGCAGTAGGGCCTGCGGCACCGAGCCAAAACGCCTTGCGCCGCCGTACGTTTCTTGCTTTGATCGCCGCCCCGACGACCGGGGGGTGCCTGCAACTTCTGGAGGTTTGTCATGTACCGTTCCCTGTTTCCCCGAGACGTCCTGGCCGAGCTTGATCGGCTCCAACGGGACATCCGCCAAGCCGCTGATCTGTCGCCCAATATCCGCGGCCTTCCACGCGACGGGTTTCCAGCGTTGAACGTTGGGAGCACTGATCATTCGCTGGAGATCTACGCATTTGCCCCTGGCGTGGACCCCGCCACGCTCGAGCTCCACCTGGAGCGGGGCCTGCTCACCATTTCCGGAGAGCGAAAGGGCATTGCGACGCCGCCTGAAGGCAAGGCTGCAGTTCATATTCATGAGCGTTTCGAAGGCGCGTTTCGTCGTGTGATGACTTTGCCCGAAGACGCAGATCCTGAAGCCGTGGATGCGAAGCTGAGAGACGGCCTTCTTCACATCACCGTTCAGCGTCGCGCCTCTGCACAGCCACGTCGGATCGATATTCAATAGCTATTCAGATCAAAGGAGATGACCATGAACCACGATGTCCAGACCGCCGGTCGCGCAGTGCGCCAAGACGCTGCCGCCTCCGATGCTTCTCGCTACGACGCGGCAGCACTCACACCTCCTGTGGATGTGATCGAGGATGTCAGCGGCATCACGCTGTATGCAGACTTGCCTGGCGTGCGTCGCGAGGGACTGAACCTGCATGTCGAAGGGGCTACGCTGACCATCGACGCCGAGTCTTCCCTGAAGACACCCGAAGGGCTGAAGACGAGCCATACCGAGGTGGAGTTTGGCCGTTTTCGCCGCGTGTTCACTCTCAGCAAGGAGCTGGACACCGAGAATGTGACGGCGGAGTTGTCGCAGGGCGTGCTCAAACTCCGGATCCCCAAGACGTCACACGCGCAGCCCAGACGTATTGAGGTAAAGGTCGACTAACCCAGTACCAGGGGCTTAGATCGTCGGGCGACGGCCTTCACGCGCCGCTGAGACTTGGCGGGAGAACCGTTCAGGTCCGCGCATCGATGGTGCAGGCCGGCCCAATAAAGTCGCGATCGATGCCCCCTGAGGCGCTGGTGCGCGCTCTACTCTCATGGGAAATCGGTGGTGTTTCGGAGCGCTCGTCGATCGAGTGACGCTCCCTGCACGACCGGGTTTCACGCGCGAGCGCTGCAGGTTGAACGTGGAACTTAGCGACGCGCTCGTCGTGGCGGGCATCGAACCGACGAGATCGCCAATAGCTCGGCCTTCACCCGCATTTTTGCTTGTGATTTTTCGCTCGTACAAGTCACAAAGCCGCCCTGTTGGGCGACTGCGGGTGGACTGAAATCAAGTTGTAGGCGCTAGGCCATGACCGCCATTCTTGCCATCAGCTCCTCCTTGCGCGCCGCGAGCGTTTCGCGCATCGCAACGAGGTCGAGCTGGCGTGCCGCCCTTGCCTTCGGGAATAGTTCGTTGCATTCCCTTGACGTGGTGGTCGATGCACTCTCCAAGCAGTTTGACCTTAGCGTTAAACATGTCGTCCCCCTTGGGGGCCTCCTGCAACTGGGATGAGATCCTTCGCACTTGCGTGCTCGATCGTTGGCTTCATCCAACAGGTCGGTGTCCTTGATGGCTTCGCGCACTGCGGAATAGAAAATCTCAACTTCGATCTGGGTGTGGACAGTCGAGTCCATGCAAATTGCATCGCTAGCTCACGTCGCTTCGTTTTGCTGACGCCGACGTTGAGTTGGCAAGCTCCTCATGTGCAGAAAACCTCTTCTTTTTGATGTTTCTTTGATCCGTGTCGCGAAATGAGCAGGCATCAGGTGTTGCCCGTTTGGTGGTCATCGCGGAATGTGTGCAACAGATTGCGATGGCGTTGGAGTAACACGGTGGGAGCGCTGCCATGTGCGGCGACGGCGCTTTCAAGACCGCTGGCGCTGACGCGGGACGTCTACCGGCGGTCAGATCTCACCCCCAAATCCTGCGTTCGTTCGCCCGTGCCCCGCAGCCGTATAAGGACTGACGGGGCGTGCGCCGCTCGCGCTCAATCCCGCCGTGTTGATGCGCGAACTGCCAACATCTGAGTCGCGCTCGCGACGACCGCCTACAACGGCAGTCCATGAACCCTCGCAAGGTTATTGTTTTTTGGGAGGCACGCATGACAGACGACAGCAAGAAAACCGCGCTCGACCGCAAACTCATCTCGCTTGAAGAAGATTACGAAGTGCGGGACTGGACCAAAAGCCTGGGCTGTACCCCGGGCGAGTTGCGTGAAGCTGTGAAGGCTGTAGGCCATTCGGCAGAGAAGGTCCGCGAGTACCTGGCGAAGAAAAAGTAGCCGGCGGCCATCATGCCGAAGGCCGACGCGCTGTCCGTCTACAAGGCGAAGCGCAATTTCGCCGTGACCGCAGAGCCTTCAGAGGGCGGCGTAGCCAACCCGGCCGCCCTGTCGTTCGTGATCCAGAAGCATGCAGCTTCTCGACTGCACTACGACTTCCGCCTCGAGTTGGATGGAGTCATGCTGTCTTGGGCCGTGCCCAAAGGCCCCAGCTTCGATCCCAAAGAGAAACGGATGGCTATCCACGTAGAGGACCATCCAATTTCTTATTCCTGCTTCGAGGGCACCATTCCACCGAAGCAGTACGGCGCCGGCACCGTGATCGTTTGGGACAACGGCACCTGGGAGCCTGTGGGCGACCCGCGCAAGGGCTTGGCCGCCGGCAAGCTGGTGTTCAGGCTGCATGGTCAGAAGCTGGAAGGCCTGTGGGAACTTGTGAAGATCGCCAAGGAGGGCGAGAGGCAGGAACCGTGGATTCTTTTCAAGAAAAAGGACGACTTCGCGCGGCCGCACCTGGAGTACAACGTGCTCACCGCCCTGCCCGACAGCGTTATTTCCAAGCCATTGAAGAAGGCTGCAGCTCGACCTGCAGCGGCCCTCGGGCGCAAGACTGCCAGGAAAGCAGACCCGCTGGCCAGCGCGCGCAAAGCCGTTCTGCCCGCCAAGATCGAGCCTCAGCTCGCCACGCTGGCCGCCGGCGTTCCTTCGGCGGGCGAATGGCTCTACGAAATCAAATTCGACGGCTACAGGCTCATGGCTCGCATCGAGAAGGGCAGGATTGGCCTCATGACCCGCGGTGGGCATGACTGGGCCGCCAAGATGCCAGGTCTCGTTTCCGAGCTCGGCGCGCTCGGCCTGAATTCCGCGTTCCTGGACGGTGAAATCGTGGTGTTGGGCGCCAATGGCGCACCGGACTTCAATGCCCTGCAGAACGCTTTCGACCAGCGCAAAGGCGCCGAGCAGATTGTGTATTTCGTCTTCGACGCCCCCTTCTTCGAAGGCGCGGACCTTCGCGAAGTGCCGTTGAAGGAGCGTCGAGCGCTTCTTCGGGATTTTTTCGAAGAGCGCGCATCTGAGCACGTGCGTTTCAGCGCTGATTTCCCAGCCGATCCGGTTTCGATTCTGAAGTCTGCCTGCCAGATGCACCTGGAGGGTGTCATCGCCAAACGGGCAGACGCCCCCTATGTGTCGCGTCGCAGCGAGACCTGGCTGAAGCTGAAATGCAAGCTCCGCCAGGAATTCATCGTGTGCGGGTATACGGACCGGACGGACAACAGCGCCCAAATCGGAAGCTTGCTGCTCGGCATTCATGATGACCAGGGCAACCTGGTCCCTGCGGGCAGCGTAGGAACCGGTTGGAGCGGCGACGAGGCGGCTGAGTTCAAGCGTCAGCTCCTGCCGTTGGCTGTCGACGCATCCCCCTTCGACAAAGGCACCTCGAAGCCGGGCCGATGGTCCAAGCGCAAGGTGGGCAGCGAGCGTTGGGTAAAGCCAGTCCTCCTGGCAGAGGCTTCGTTCGCCGAATGGACGCCGGATGGTCAAGTGAGGCATGCATCCTTCATCGGGCTGCGCGACGACAAGCCGGCCGAGGCCATCGTGAGAGAGCAACCGAAGGTCGTTGGCGCGCCTGCGGCTGTGGGCGCCAATAGCGACATTGGCGTTGCCGGCGCCAGCCGCAGGGACGCCGGAAGAACCATCAAAGTGAGTCACGGGGAGCGGGTGATCGACGCCACCACTGGCGTCACCAAACTCGACCTGGTGAGGTATTACGAATCGGTCGCCGATTTCATCCTGCCACACCTGAAAGGGCGCCCCTGCTCTCTCGTTCGCGGTCCTGCTGGGGTCACGGGGGAGTTGTTCTTCCAGAAGCACGGCGAAAAAATCGGCATTCCCGGCATCACCGAGTTGAAAGAAACCCTATGGCCGGGGCATACGTCACTGCTCGAGGTGGGCAACGGAAAGGCGCTGGTCGGCGCCGCGCAGATGAACGTGATTGAGTTCCACACGTGGAATTCGACGGCCAAGGCCATCGACAAGCCCGACCGGATGATTTTCGACCTGGACCCCGGCGAAGGGACAACCTGGGAACACATCCAGGAAGCTGCGACGCTCATGCGAACCATGCTCAACGCTCTGGGCCTGGAATCCTGGCTGAAGACGAGTGGGGGCAAAGGGCTGCATGTCGTCATCCCGCTGGCGCCGCGCTACGACTACGACACGGTGAAGGGATTTTCTCAAGCCATTGTCCAGCATATGGCCAGGACGATCCCCATGCGATTCGTGTCCAAGAGCGGCCCAAGCAACCGAATAGGCAAACTTTTCATCGACTACCTGCGAAATGGCCATGGTGCGACGACCGCTGCGGCATTCTCCGCGCGCGCGCGGCCGGGCCTGGGCGTGTCGATCCCTGTGAGTTGGGACGATCTTCCCAAGCTGAAGAGCGGGGCCCAATGGACCGTGCGCACCGCGCGCGAGCACCTGTCTTTCCAAACGTCAGACCCGTGGGTCGATTATTGGAAGACACGCCAGCCGCTTGCGGAGGCGATGAAGCTGTTGGGGTACAAGCGGTGACAAGCATCGGTCGCCAGAGGCGACGCTGCGCCAATGGACTGCCTCGGAGATCGCCAACGTTCGCGCCGAAGGCGAGCGTGCCGGAGTGCTTGCACGCTGGAAAGCGCGTTGGCGTGCATTTGTGCGTTCCTTTTCTTAGCCTCGGCCTGGCGCAAATGAGGATTTTTGCCGTGCCCGATGCAGAGTCAAACATTCCCCATTCCAAGTCTCCCGACTCGAATCGAGCGGTCCTGCAGGCCCTCGCGGAGCGCGTCGGACTTTTCGTCCCTGGAGCGTTGATTCTGTCCCACGAGGACGAAGACGCCGATCCTGTCGGCGACAGTGGCATCGATCCCGACAACGATGCGACCTGAAGGCTCCGCATAGTGCCGGCATGCCCTCTCCGTCGTTGCCGCTTGTCTACCTCGCAGGTCCCGATTTTCCGCGCCGATGCCGCCGAGCACTTCCGGGCATTGACTCGCGCATGTGCAGAGTTCGGATGGAAGCGTTGGCCCCGTTCGAAGCGGCTCACGACCCAGGCACACCGAAGCAGATCTTCGAAGAGAACATGCAAATCCTGCGACGGGCAGGCGGGATGATCGCGAACCTGACGCCCTTGGAGGCGCGAAGCGGACGCTGGAACGGTCTTCGAGGTAAGAGCCGCTCACGCGCCGGAATCCCCGTGGGCGCCCACGGCGTGGAAGCTACTCCGATCGGGTAGCGTAGCGATTGCTACGTGCGGCGAACTTGCCGGCACGAGAAAATGCCCAGGGACCTGGGCCAAGGCCTTTCAACATCCCAGGAAGGACCGGCATCAGAGATGCGAAATGCCGCCATGCTTTCTTTCCGCAGGCCCTATTTCCTACAAATGAGACGGATTCGCGGCTTACCTTCGCAGCATGGTCATTCATGCATTGCTCGTCGAAGACAACAAGGTAATCCGCGACAACCTTATTCCGACGCTCGAGGCGTTGTCTGAGGCCCGCGTGGAAGGTGTCGCCGAGACCGAGGCCGAGGCGATCGCTTGGCTTGAATCGCACGATGGTTGGGACGTGGCGGTGGTGGACCTTTTCTTGCGCGAGGGGTCTGGCTTGGGCGTGCTCGCGAGCTGCGTGAATCGACGCGCTGGCCAGCGCGTGGTCATCTTCTCTAACTATGCCACCGAGGAAATCCGCCGCCGTGCGAAGGAGCTCGGGGCAGACGCGATTTTCGACAAGTCCACGGAAATTGACGGGCTCCTGGATTTCCTCGAGCGTCTTACGCCGCCTCCCTAGACGTCGGGATTGGGTGCCCCTGCGAGCGCAGCCCTGCCTTCCGGCGTGATGCGTTTGATAAGTGCACAGCAGGTATCGGGGTCGCCATCAATGGCTTCACCGCAGGCCGAGATGGTCAAGGGTTACGAGTTGGACGAAGAGCGCTTCGTGATCCTCAATCCAGAAGCGTTGAAGGCGTTGGAGGAAGGCGCGAGCCATTTGATCGATATCGTCGCCTTCATCCCTGCAACGCCCGCCACCTCGACGATATGCGGGTGCCCATCTTTTTACACTGCGTCGGCGACACACCAGTCGCGCATGAGTCTGCAGCGGCCCAAGATCTCTTCGCCACTATCCACGGAATGGTTGACGCCGACGGTCAACGCGGCGAGGACAGCGACAGCGCGTGAGCGCTCCGCGTTGCTCGCGCCATTTTTGGCTATGTCGCCTCGGTTGCCAGACCCGATGAATCGTGGGCGGTCGCGGCCTTGAGCAGGCGTCTTTCAAGTGGGACCCTGAACGCAGATCATGGAGATTCGATTGCTTCTTGGAGAGATCATGCCTTTGAAGGCCACGACCCGTACCAGTGCCTCAAGGAGGTGATCGAGCGCTTGCCGAACAGCGAACAGCCGCGCGCGCGAGCTGCTACCGGGGTGCTGGCGGGCTTGATCGACTGATCGCGCCGGGTCAACATGACTCGCCCGGGCACATACCTCGCGGCCGCTGATCTGCGGGCGCGAGAGGCGCGCTCAGTCCCAAGGTGGGCTCGGACCTTGCCGCCATTGGCTGCAACCTTCAGCGAAGAAAGGCGGGCAATACCCGGGCCACGCCGCGCAGATTTTCATACTCCGCATCGCTGAGAGGTTGCTCAAGAACGTCGAAGTGGCAGAGCGTGCCGAACAGCCCTCCGTCCGGCTTCGGAATCGGGACCCCGTGATAGGCCACCATCACGCCTTTGTACGGATGGCCGGTGAGTCGATCGTCTTGAGCCGAATTGCTCGTCAAAAACACACCGTCTCGGAGCACGAACTGGCAAAAGCTGGAGCCCAGGGGCACGGCTTTCAGGAACTCAGGCCGTGCCTCCCCCGCCTTGTCGACCAG
Source organism: Variovorax sp. J22G73 (assembly GCF_030317035.1). Taxonomy (GTDB): domain Bacteria; phylum Pseudomonadota; class Gammaproteobacteria; order Burkholderiales; family Burkholderiaceae_C; genus Variovorax. The sequence goes on along the minus strand of NZ_JASZYK010000013.1, from coordinate 84,574 downwards.
TTCCACGTTTCGGAGCAAGGCGCCTTCCAGTTGATAGACAGCCGTGTATCGATGAGGTACCCGAGCATTCAATGAAACGAGCGCTTCAGTGAGGCTCTTGGAGGCGCACGTCTCCATGAACTGCTTAACGGCCTCCTGCGGCTCCGCGGCCTCACTGGTTGCCAGCAACTGAAGGTACAGGCGGTCAACCTCAGTATCCCAGGCCGTGCCTGCTGCCAGTAGCGCTCGGGCGGCATCGAGGTCGCCGAGGATTTCGCCGCCCGCCGGCGTGACCGGGTAGGGAGGCACTAGAACCCCTGCCCGTTTGAGAGCTTGTTCTTTCTGAAAGCGTGAGAGTGGCATGGTTGGGAGATGGTACCGCGACGGTCTTGTAAGCGTCTTGTATATGAACGGCGGGCCGCGCGGCCTCTGCAGCAGGTTCGCGCGTTCGTGAGAAACACCGGCAACGCAGATGCTGCATTTGCGGATCGAACGTCGCGATCAACTTGCCATCGTCGTCGCTCTTCCAACTTGGGCCGCTCGCGCCCGCAGACTTATTCTCTGACGAGAGCATGACCGTTCATGCAAAGACCCTGAACATCAACGCCAACACCTTAGCCGAGACAAAAGCGTGGGCGAGCGAGCTGCAAGCGAAAAGGCAGCATTTCGATGCGCCGCGGCAAATTGATTGGCATAGGAATTGACCCTTTTCGACCTCTCGATGTTCACTGAACTCGTCGATTCCTCTACCGCTGCTGCTGCGCGAACGCGTCGTGCTGCTCGCCGAGCTGAGGTCCACGGCGGAGTAAGTCGGGGGCAACATGCCTTGCCCGGAAAACGGCAGCAAGCGAATCTTTACTTGTTACTGGCGTCTCTGCCAGCACTGGCAGGCTGACCGGGAGCCGCAAGGCTGCGTGAGCACGGCTTTCGCAACGCCGTAGTCTGATTCGACCGCTTGCTAGCCCCTTGCAATGAGTTGCGAGTAGCTGCGCCGATTGGCGCGGTAGCAGTCGCAGGCCGCGTTCTCCAGCCCTTGGCGGTCGGTGATGGCGATAACGCCGCGCCGGTAGTAGATGAGGCCGCGCGTGTGCAGCGCCGTGGCCGCGTTGGTGATGCCGACCCGGCGCACGCCCAACATGCGCCCCAGCACCTCATGCGTGAGCGTAAGTTGCGCCGACTGCGCGCAGTCCTGCGTGGTGAGCAGCCAGCGGGCCAGGCGTTCCTCGATCTGGTGGAACTGATGGCACAGGCCCGAGCGGCCGAATTCGGCCAGCAGCACGCACACATAGCGATGCAGCACGCGCTTCAGCGCTGCGCTGTCCGCCAGCTCCTGCTCGAACGACTGCGCAGAGAGGCGCCACGCCAGGCCCGCGCCCTGCACCAGCGTGCGCAACGGAGCGCGTTGCGCACCCAGCGACAGCTCGTAGCCAAGTGCGCCTTCGTTGCCCACCATGCCGGCTTGCAGACCGTCGTGCCCATCCGCGGTGGACACCAGCGACACGAAGGCCGTGGTGGGAAAGTGCACGTGCCGGATAACGTCGCCCGGCTCGTATAGAACCTGCGCACCCTCCAGCTGCACTTGATCGCAGCGCGAGAGCAGCCGAATGTGCTCTTCGGGAGGCAGGGCCTCGAGCAGCCGGTTGACCATGGAGGCGGACGGATCTGGAGCCACGAAACCGCCTGTCAGGAAGAGGAAAAGGTCAGAAATGCCAACGCTGCAAAAGCGCTGGCGAGCCATTCTTGCTCACCGAGGGCTTGCCCTTTGTGCGCCGCCGTACCCACACACCGCCTCAGGTGGCCAGCCGGTGCGGTAACAGCCGGTCGGTCTCGCGCTTGACGACTTCGTAGCATTCGCACACCTGCCGTTCCAGCCCCTGCCGATCAAGCACCGTGATATGGCCGCGCGCGTACTTGATGAGGTTCAGACGCTGCAGCTTGCCCGCCGCTTCGGTCACGCCTTCGCGCCGCACGCCAAGCATGTTGGCAATGAGTTCCTGCGTCATCACCAGTTCGTTGCCGGGCAGGCGGTCCAGGCTCAGCAGCAGCCAGCGGCACAGCTGCTGCTCCAGCGAATGGTGGCGGTTGCACACCGCCGTCTGCGACATCTGCGTGATCAGCGACTGTGTGTAGCGCAGCAGCAGGTGCAGCAGCGGGCCACCCTTGTCCGTCAATTCCTTGATATGGGTGGCACTCAAGCGAAAGGCATGGCCGGCGCTTTGCACCACCGCGCGGTTGGGCGTGCTGCCTCCGCCCATGAGCAGCGACACGCCCACCATGCCCTCGAAGCCCACGACCGCAATCTCAGCCGACTGGCCGTTCTCCAGCACATACAGCAGCGAGACGATGCTGTCGGTCGGGAAAAATACGTGTTGCTGCACCACGCCCGACTCGTAGAGCACCTCGCCCAGACCCAGCTGCACCAGTTCCAGGGAAGGTTTCATTCGGGCCATCAACTCGGGAGGGATGGCATCCAGGAGGCCATTGCGCGCGGGGGCCATATTGAGCGAAGACGAACGCGGGGGCAATGCCATAGGGGGGAGGGACCTTCCAAAGCTCACATGATTCCGCGGCAGAACGCTGCACGTCTGTGCGGTGACGCACATACCCTGGACATATTGCCAGATGAGCGCTTCGGTGCGCTAGCGAACGGTGCTAGAACCTGTTTCTGGCTAGCGTGGGAACCAGATCTCTCTCTGTTCTGGAGGAACACACGATGCACTCGATGAACTATTCGGAAGTTGCCGCCGACAAGCTGGTTCGGGCCTACCTGAGTAGCAGGCAGTTGCCGAAGGTCCTGCACCACGCGGTGGTGTGGATCGCACAGACGCGCATGAACAGCGGCAAGCTGCCCGTGCTCGATGCGGCCCTGCGCGCCAACATCGACCACGAAGCCAGCGCACCCGAGGTATCAGTTGCTCGTACGCCCGCAGGCGGGCCCTCAGGAGAATGACATGCCCATGCGACTGCTCTGCCGCCTTTGCTGTACGGAATTGCCCCTGAAGCTCGACGATCAGGAAGAGATTCAGAAGTGCGAGTTGCTGCGTAGCGCGGGGCTGATTGAAGCCGAGCTGCCGCCAGTGACGCACGAGCGTGGAAGAACCGTCTATTCGGGTCAAGCCATCGTGATGCGCGTGACGCCCCGGGGGAAATCCGCTTCGTCGGAAAACGCAGGAAGGGCGGCAATCCAAGACGCCGTGGGTGCCGAGCCACGCTGACGTTTTCGCGTTCCTTCAGGATCGTTTCGGATGAGCGAGTCAACGACACGTCGCCCTGTGGGAACTTCCGCGCGCGCGCGGGGCAATCGGCAGGCCGGCTAGCTGTTCGCGCTGCGGGTCAGTAAACGCAGCAACATCTTTCGAAGACTCGCAGCCATGCTGAAAGAGTCGCATTGGGTCTGATTCTCGCGACATGACGCCTGCTAGGGGGACCGCCTGAGGTTGCAAATTCCCACCAGTCTGTACGGGGGCGTACAGACGACCCTCGCCATGGCGGACACCCTGACAGCAGGCAGCGATGCGGCTTGGCCGCGGTCCCACTTCAGAGAGCCTCTATGGACATTCAACTTTTAATGCGCCTCGACCGCATGCTTCCTCCCAGGATCCTGACCCTGCAGGCCGACTTCGCCGCTGCGAAGCGACTCCTTGACGATGGGTTCATCGAAGCCTCGCATCAAATGCATTCCACAAAATCGGGCATCGGGCTCCACGCCATGCTGGTGAAGGTCATCACGGCAAAAGGAAGCTTGGCCGTAGCACAGGAAAAGGCTCGTTCTGACATCAGAAAAAACAGCGCGTGAAGCGCGAACGGACATGCATCGATTTCTTTCAAACAACCGCGACGAACTGGTCGCCAGATGCAAGCTGAAGGTGGCGCAACGTCCTTTGCGCGCGGCCACGGACAAGCAGTTGGCCCACGGGGTGCCGATGTTTCTCGACCAGCTCACGCGAACACTTGCCGCTGAGCGTAACGACGACGCCGCAGCGAGCATCGCCATTTCCGGCCCGTCCGGCGGGGACTCGCTCGCGCTGTCTGAGATCGGCGTGAGTGCTACTGCCCACGGCAAAGAACTGCTGAACCTCGGCTACACCGTCGATCAGGTGGTGCATGACTATGGCGATCTTTGCCAGGCGATCACCGACCTGGCGTTCGAGCGCGACGCGCCGTTTGCGGTGGGTGAGTTCCGCACCCTGAATCGCTGCCTGGACAACGCCATTGCAGACGCAGTGACCGAGTTCAGCTCTCAGCGCGATGCATTCCTGTTGGTGCAGCAAACGGCCGGCGAGAAGCAGCGCTTGGGCTTCCTGGTTCACGAACTGCGCAACTCGCTGGGCACGGCCACCCTTGCGGTGCGGGCGCTCGAACTCGGCAACATGCAGATTGGCGGGGCCACCGGTGCGATCCTCAAGCGCAGCCTTTCCACGCTCGGCCTGTTGATCAGCAGAGCCACTGCAGAAGTCCGGGGCGAAGGATCGGACCAGCGCCAGACTTTCTCGGTCGCCACCTTCATCGTCGACGTCGAGCTGGCGGCCCGCCTCGACCCGAATATGAAAGCGGCAGTTTTCGAAGTGCGTGCCGTGGACCCAGGGTTGGCAGTGCACGCCAATCGAGATCTACTGCACGCGGCCCTGGCCAATCTGCTGCAGAACGCGTTCAAGTTCACGCGAAAGGACTCGCTGGTCACGCTGAATGCTTATGCCTTCGGCGACCATGTCCTCATCGATGTGGAGGACCACTGCGGCGGCTTGCCTCCTGGCGGCGCGGCCAAGATGTTCGTGCCCTTCAAGCCCAATGACGACGGGCGCGCAGGCCTTGGGCTCGGGCTGTCCATCGCACGTCAAAGCATCGAAGCCAATGAGGGCGCGCTAACAGTGCGTGACGTCCCCAACTCGGGTTGCGTCTTCACCATCTCCCTGCCTCGCCAAGCGCTGCAGTAGGCGCAGGCCGTTCACCTCGTGGCGCGCCGAACCCTTCGGGTGCCGCGCCAAAGGCGACTTGATGATGATTTACCAGGTCGCCGGTTAGCGCATCAGCTTTGTGCGACGAGGAGCGCATACCGCGCTGTTCCGGTAAGTGGGGGCCCGTTCGTTGGCATCCGCTGCTGCATTCTGTAAAGGTCACCGCTTCTTTGAGTCGATAGCTGTTTACCCCAATAAAACCATCGGGTCCAATGAAGTAAAAATAATGCGTTGGTTTGATAAAGCGCAGTGGGAGCTGCGCCAGGGAGAGATATCCAATGGGGATGAAACTGACTGTTCCGCCGCAATACCGCGACCAGTTCGAATTCATATTTCATATTGATCAGAGCGCCGATGGAAAAACGGTTGTGGCCGGGCGGAAATTTTTGAGCGTTCGGTTCTGAAAGCAACGCTGCAAATCGCGACAAAAAATCAAACCCACTTGGAAGTCACCGATGCTGTCTTGGAACGATGCATACGATGGGCTGACCTTCGGCTAAAAGAAAACGCGTTTCCAACCTGTTCTCATGGGACGGCTGAGCAGAGGCAACCTTCGCCGGCACCAATTTCAGATTTTCTTTAGCGCTGGTCCAGAGGCGACGGTCCGGAACCTCGACACCAAACAGCGAGGCAACCCATGCCCGCATGGGTCATCCCAAGGCCGCGTTCCATGGTGACCAGCGCGGCTTCTCTCCTGGGGGTACCAACCCGTGATTCGCACGTGGATTGAACGCGGGCGGATCGCGTAGCCACAAACTCAGTACAGGCATTCGATGGATCGGCGATCGGAGAAGAATGGATTTCCGATTGCGAAAAACTGAATCTCGACCCAACATGCTTGCACGTCGTTGGACTGAACCAGCGGGGCAGGATAGGCAAAGGGCTGGCACCTGCGTTGCCGGTTCCAGCCCTTCGCTTTTCCTTTATTCGCACCCGCGGTGCTCAACGGAAATCCCGTGACGCTGCCGAAAGGCTGAGTTCAGCGCTACCCTGCGCGCGTGCGGCCAATGCGTGCTGCGGATATGGGCGGTGCAGAACTCCAGCGTCCGGTTCGATTCCGCGGCGTCGGCGCAAAGAGCGGGGGCAGGCTGGCTGATCTGGAGGCGACCGAAGCCGGGGCTCTGCCTCAACCAGGGCAGCCTTCTCGAGACATTTCGACGGCCATGCGAATGGGGTCATGGAAGTTTTCATCGCAAGTTCCCGGGGCGCCCGCGCCTGCCTGCGCGCTCAAGGACGATAGGCAATGTGAGAGCACGCCTAGATGGCCGCTCCTTCACTTAGGTTCGGAATCCGAGGTTGCGCGTGCGAACGTTGGCCCTGGTCTGCATGTCCTCCGAGAAATAGCGCTGGCGCATGCTGGATCTGTTCAAGTCCCCTCGATTGAAGCCGTGATGGAGTTCCAACTCTCTCTGCCAGGCGCAACCTTGTGGCTTGAGGCTGCTGGCTCCCACCCTGCCACCAGGGATGCTTGTAGGAAAAGGATGGCGCTTCGACGCGCTTTCTTCTGAAATGAAAACAACCACCGTTTTTCAAAATACGGCCTTCCAGTATTCTTAGACCCCTCTTATAGTCCCAGAAATTCCTCGTTTGGGAATCAAGCCCATTTGTTTATGCTGTCCAGATCGGTGAATTTCCAATAATCGCTGCTGCTCATATTATTGATGGAGTTGTCGCAGCGAAATTACATTTAGTCGCAATGCTTAGGATTTTATCTGGGAAAAATAAGTGGAGAGCGACCCGTTCCGACCTAAAATTATTTGAGCAAGAGATAAGGGCTGCCCATCGCAGTTTTTTATCGTCATGAGTCGCCGTTTTTCGGTTTAAACTTTCCTCGCTTCAATGACCTGATGTCATGCCCCTCAATTTTCTTCGAGTAATCGAACGAGCAACATTGCCGCTCACCGTCACTGATCCCGAAGACATCAAACAAATAGAGCTACTCCGCGCTGCGCTGGTCATCACGGCAACGGTGCAACGCACTTCACCAGATGCACAACCGCAGTCTGCGGTCGTCCACGGAATTACGCGGGAAGGCCGGCATCTCTTACAAAAAGGTGTGGTTTAACGGCCGCCACCGTTCGTGTCCTCGCTCCTGATGCAAGTCGGCCTCCTTCCTCGGAGTGATCGGGGCGTCCATTCTTCAACTCCTTGCGTCGGAGCGGCCTGCCCGGGCCTCGATGCGGACACCCCTGTTCGACGCCGCCCACAGCATGGGCTTGCGAAAGCAGGTCCGTTCGACACGTCGCTAGGACGCTGGCACGCCTTCCTTTGGAAAAGGCTCAATGGCGTGCAAAAGGCCGGTGTCAATCTGGGCGCGACGCCCGCACTTGCCGGTCCCGAAACCGACGACCTGAGGCCGCCGCTGAGCAGCGAACAGGCCGACCGCGTCTTCCTCGAGAAGTACAAGAAAGCCGACAACCCGGCCACGGGGCTCTTTGTCGGGCTGCAGCCGATGCACTCGGATTTGTTCGTCCCATGATTTGACCGCATTCAGGCGTGCCGACAACGACCCGCCGCTGGTCAGCACCAACCAGGGTGTGACCACGATGTTCGAGTCGGCAGTCGAACCCGACCTGCGGGCCCTACGAAGCCTCATCCCGCGGTACCGCGGCGGCGGTGCGCAAGATCCTGGAGCCGCAGCTGCACGGTGACGTGCCAGAGCTCGGCTTTTCGGAGCCCAACTTTTCGTCCGCTCCTTCAAGCGCTGGACCGGCAAGACCCCGGCGGATTTCAGGCAGGCCCGTTGAGGCAGTCTGGTCGACCGTGCGTACTCACGCAACTACTGGCGTGAGTGCGGCGGCCAGGATGAGCGTGCAAAAACTACCGCCTTGGCTCAATCGACGAATTCCTTGTTCGGTAAGGTGCTCGCGGCCCTGGCTGTCTTGTGTCACCAATCCATGTGACCTCAACCTGTTCGACACAGGGCTTGGCTCCCCATGCGTCTTGGTCTCGCCCTCGTGGGGCAGGCTGAGCAGCTTCTTCCATTGCTCATCGTTGAGCCGAATCTTTTCCGTCATTTTTCCCCCTCCGTCCATTGAAAACCAAAGCGTCGTCCAATCGGCCACACCACCCGTGTCTGATGAGACCGATCCCCTTGCAAGCCGGTGGATCTAGCGTATTTGGGAGGCAAACCACCGAAAGATGTTCTGCTGGCTCTGCCCGCCGCCTCCAACGGTTCGCACAAACAGAAAACCGGATCTCTCATGGCCCAGCGCGTCGACCGGAATACCTGCGGCTCGCAGGGCTTCGACTTCTTCGCGCGCGCTGATGTCCAGCGGGAGCTTCAACGTGATGGTTGCGCGGTGGAAGATCGGCTTTTTCATCGCTCGCACCGGCGTGCTCTCAGGGGACTGGTCCCGCAACTGCTGCTATGGAGGCCCGGCAGCCAGGAGCCTCGCGCGCATCATGCCGTCGCACAGGGCACGTGCAACATCTGCGGGCATGCCGATCTTGCAATCGAGCGTGGTTGCCTCGCCCAACCCTGATCTAGCCACAACGGAGGCTTTCGCACCACCAAGCATGTCCTCGGCTTGCTGCAGGTACAGATCGAACCGTCCGTGAAAGCCCAGGGGGAGCAGTTCGCCGCGCCCTGCCTGGATGGCTTGCCGATGACGCGGCCCCGGGTAGAAAGCAGACTTCCAGCAAATGCTTGCTGTCGTGGCGACGATGGAACTCACACGAGCTCCAACGAAGACCGCGCCGTCGGCGAACATGACGAATTTTCCGAGCGCCTCGAAGTATCGAAACTGCCGGTCGATACGGTCCTGCACCCCACCGATCGAATTCTCCGCAAACGGCGCTTGGCAAGCAGCCCTTACGCGGACCCCGAGCATGGTGCTGCCACGAACTTCGCTGGGCGTAGTCACTCGCAATTCGTTGAAATTGCCATCGCTGGTCATAGGGGCTCTTCAAACACTGCCGGTGAACTATTACTTACCGAGCCGGCAGGCGGCTGATAGTAGGGCTACCAAAGCGTTAGAACGACGATAGAAATTTGGTCAAACCACAGTCAATCTATCGAATCTCTAAGGATTTCCCTACCCCAAGGATGGAAGAGCTATCATGGATTTTATTTCTATCTGAAACAGCGCCTACTCTAGGGGCTGTGACCAGCAGCCGTTTAATTCGCGAAGGACGCAAGCGTCTCCAGATGAGCGAACAGCAATTTGCTGTTGCGTTGGGGGTGAGCCGTGGCGCAGTACAGCAATGGGAAAAGCAAGGCGGCACAGCTCCAAAGCGGGCCAATCAAGGGCGAGTGGCGAAACTGCTCGGGATCACCATCGCCGAGCTGGTATCCGGGGTGTCAGCGGGTGCGCGGGGTGCCGACATGAGAGTTGAAGTTCCTCTCGTATCGGAGGTTGAGGCCGGCAACTACACCGTCATCGACAACTTCAAGCCGGTGACACAGTTCGACACTGTCCCTGTGAGCGTGCCGGTCAAGAAGCACACCTACGCGTTGCGGGTGCACGGGGACAGCATGGTCAGTGATATCGGAGACTCGTTTCCTGCCGGGTCGATCCTGATCGTGGAGCCCGACATGGAGGCAATTCCGGGTGACTACGTCATTGCATTAAATCCAGCGCGCGAGACCACGTTCAAACAACTCGTGAAAGACGGCGGCGACCTCTATCTCAAGCCGTTGAACAGCCGCTATCCCTTGAAACCGCTCGGCGATGCCAAGGTCATTGGTGTGGTGCGCGAATTCACCAAGCGATTTCGCTAGCCGTCGCAAAAAACGCACGGTCGCATAGATAGATTTTCAATCTAGAGATATATTTTCTATCCTAAAAAACCGGTCCGAATCAATTGATTGGGGACGGCAGTGAAAGGATGGAAAAGAATGGATTTCGTGCACGTCCCCACGGTTCCCGCGGGCTTCCCATACATATCTCCGCATCGCAAGGCCGCCTAACCTCGAGTACAGGGATGAAGCTGACCGTGCCCCCGCAATACCGGGATCGCTTTGAATTTGTGTTCCACGTCGAGCAGAGTACCGATGGACGGACCGTGGTGTGCAGAGCGGAAATTTTCGAGCACTCAGTCCTCAAAGCCGTCTTGCAGGTCGTCGACAGGAAGCGCACACGCTTGGAGGTCGCTGAAATGGTCCTGGAGCGCTGTATCCAGTGGGCGGACCTGCGCCTTCGAAGCGGAGGTAATGAGTGACGTGCGGCGGCAAGTGCACGTCCTGCCGAAGGTCGGTGGACCAGCGCTTCGCCAGCACCTGAATCCTCGTCCTGGAAATGTCCGCGGAGGGCTGTGTCGCCATGCGGGGAGCTTCTTCCGGTGCTGTCAGGGGGACGCCGCGGCGAGGCAACATGCGCCTACTTCACCAGCGTCACCGGCTGCTTCGCAGTGGCAAGTACTCGCTGGGCCACGGAGCCGATCAGAAGATCCATCATCGCGCCGCGCCCCTTCGAACCCAGCACGATCATGTCGAACCTGCCCTTGTTCGCGAGTGCGACGATCTCTCCGGCGATGCTGCCGGTGCGAATCACGATGTCGTGCCGAATGCCGGCGGCGTCGAGCGCCCTCATGACGGGCCGAAGCTCCTTGTCGCTGAGTTCACGCAAATAATCCTGTACGGCATCGCTGCCCACGAGCGCCTTGGCATGGCGCAGGCCCGCGTCGTCATGCACGCTGACCAGCGTGACCTTGTGCTCGCGCGATTTCTCCAAGAGCGCGACGAGCTTCGCTGCGTACTTGACGGCCCGTAAGGCTGGGGCTGACCCATCAGTTGCAAGAAGAAATTTCATTTGCTTTTGATTGGTGAAGTTTCATGAACCGGGTCATTCTGGAGACCCACCCGGCAGGCGGTCTGTGCGACGTCGTACAGACCCGAGGGCGCCGTGCGCGCACATTCGGTTCCAAGACACCGCCTGCCATCGCAGGCGCCCGCACGCCCTGACTGGAGCCCGTCGCATGCCAAACCCCGCCGTTCACCCGCCCCTGGAAGACTTCACCCTGCTGGACGCCTGGTGGCGCGCCGCCAACTACCTCTCGGTGGGCCAGATCTACCTGATGGACAACCCGCTGCTGCGCGAGCCGCTTGCGCTGGAGCACATCAAGCCGCGCCTGCTGGGCCACTGGGGCACCACGCCGGGGCTGAACTTCATCTACGCGCACATGAACCGCGCCATCAACGCGCGCGGGCTCGACGCGATCTTCATCGCCGGCCCCGGCCACGGCGGGCCGGGCGTGGTGGCCAGCACCTACCTCGAAGGCACCTACACCGAGGTGTATCCGCACATTTCGCGCGACGCAGAAGGGCTCAAGCGCCTCTTCACGCAGTTCTCATTCCCAGGCGGTATCCCCAGCCACGTGTCCCCCGAAACGCCCGGGTCGATCCACGAAGGCGGCGAGCTCGGTTATTCACTGCTGCACGCGCACGGCGCGGTGTTCGACAACCCCGCCCTGCTGGCCTGCTGCGTCATCGGCGACGGCGAGGCCGAGACCGGCGCGCTCGCGGCTAGCTGGCATTCGAATAAGTTCCTCAACCCCGCATGCGACGGCGCGGTGCTACCGATCCTGCACCTGAACGGCTACAAGATCGCGGGGCCGACGGTACTCGCGCGCATCGGCGACGAACAGCTCACACAGCTGTTGCGCGGCTACGGTTACGAGCCGCGCTTCGTGTCGGGCGACGACCCCGCGCTGATGCACGCACTGATGGCGTCCACGCTGGACACCTCGCTCGATGCCATCCGCGCCATCCAGGTGGAAGCGCGCTCCGACGGCTTCAGCCGCCGACACCGCTGGCCCATGATCGTGCTGCGCTCGCCCAAGGGCTGGACAGGCCCGAAGACAGTGGACGGCCTGCCCATCGAGGGCACGCAGCGCGCGCACCAGGTGCCGCTCACCGGCTTTGCCGACAAGCCCGGGCACATCGCGCTGCTGCAGCAGTGGATGCAGAGCTACCGGCCGGAAGAACTGTTCGATGCCGACGGCGCCCTGCGAGCCGACGTTGCCGCCCTGTCGCCGCAGGGCACGCGCCGCATGAGCGCCAACCCGCACGCCAACGGCGGCCTGCTGCTGAAGAATCTCAAGCTGCCCGACTTCCGCGATTACGCCGTCACGGTGACCAAGCCCGGCGCCGTCGATGCCGAGGCGACGCGCGTGATGGGCGAGTTCCTGCGCGACGTCATGCGGCTCAACGCGGCGGACAGCAATTTTCGCCTCATGGGCCCCGACGAGACCGCGTCCAACCGCCTGGGTGCGGTGTTCGAGGTGAGCAATCGCACCTCGACCGCCGAGATCCTGCCCGGCGACGACCACTTGGCGCCCGACGGGCGGGTGATGGAAGTGCTGAGCGAGCACCTGTGCCAGGGCTGGCTCGAAGGCTACCTGCTGACGGGTCGGCACGGCTTCTTCTCGTGCTACGAGGCCTTCATCCACATCGTCGACTCGATGTTCAACCAGCATGCGAAGTGGCTGAAGGTGACGCGCCACATTCCGTGGCGCCGCCCCATCGCGTCGCTGAACTACCTGCTGACCAGCCACGTCTGGCGCCAGGACCACAACGGTTTCAGCCACCAGGACCCGGGCTTCATCGACCACGTCGTCAACAAGAAGGCCGAGGTGGTGCGGGTGTATCTGCCGCCCGACGCCAATACGCTGCTGTCCGTCACGGACCACTGCCTGCGCAGCCGCAACTACGTCAACGTGATCGTGGCCGGCAAGCAGCCCGAGGCGCAGTGGCTGGACATGGCCGCGGCCGAACGCCATTGCACGGTCGGCCTGGGCATCTGGGACTGGGCCAGCAACGACCACGGCGTGGCGCCCGACGTGGTGATGGCCTGCGCCGGCGACGTGCCCACGCTGGAGACCATGGCCGCCGTCGACCTGCTGCGCACGCTGCTGCCCGATCTGAAGGTCCGCGTGGTGAACGTGGTCGACCTGATGGCGCTCGAATCGCCCTCGGGCCATCCGCACGGGCTGGAGGACGCGGTGTTCGACTCCATCTTCAGCACCGACGCGCCGGTGATCTTCGCCTTCCACGGTTATCCGGCGCTGATCCACCGGTTGACCTACAAGCGGCGCAACCACAGCAACTTCCACGTGCACGGCTACCTGGAAGAAGGCACCACCACCACACCCTTCGACATGACGGTGCTCAACCGGCTCGACCGCTTCCACCTGGCCGCTGACGCCATCGACCGCGTGCCGCGCATCCGCGACACCGCCGGCCACGTGCAGCAGCACCTGCGCGACCGGCTGCTCGAACATCGGGCCTACATCGTGCGCCACGGCAAGGACATGCCGGACATTGAGAACTGGCGCTGGGAGCAGCGCTGACAGCCGGAAGGCAGGCCGGCACCGGCCTGCAAGGTGCCCATGCGCAGACTCCGCTGTCTTACCAACGCCACAAGGCGCCCTCGATGAACCTGGCGCTCGGCCTGCGGCTGGCCTTGAACGTCCGCGCCATCAACAAGGGCGGCTCCCTGGTTCCGCACCTCTACACCTCGCACATGACCGGCTTCGCCTCGCACTGCTCGACGGCGTGGTGCGGCGCAATGCCACCCTGCCGCTGAATGCGCTGGGCGACATCGTGGCGCTCATGAGCGGCGCCGCCGTCTGCGCCATCCTCGTCAGCCAGTTCAAGTTCTGATCCTCACCCCCCGAAGGTGGAGATTGGCGGAATCCTACAGCCCGGTCTCAGGTGAAGCAGATCGCGAACTATTTAACGCTTTGGGCGGCCAGGGCGCTGGCCTAACGCACATGTAATCTTGTGGAAGCTTCCTTGCTTCTATCGTCTGTCCTTTTGGGAGCGATTGTGAAAAAGGAACGCCGAACCGCGAACGAGCTTATGGACGCGCTACTGGATTTCGTAGCTAGTGATTCGGCACTTTTCGCGTTGATCACTGACCTCGGCCGGGCCAAAGTGGTCGCAGCCGCCGAGCGCGCTGGCGCAGCAAACTGGACAGTACGCAGCGAAACGAACGTCGACCAGCATCGTCCCGAGATTGCGCGTGCAATCCGTGAACTTCAGAAGCGATTCGAACTGGCCGAGTAGACGACCAGAGGCTATGGCGGATTTGGCCGACCAGTTGCACTTGCCACGCCGGCCGAAGTTTTGAAGCGGCTTCGGATGGTCCCCGCGGAGGCTTCGCTGGGGTGACCCGGGCACATTCCGTTCCTGAACATTTTTGACCCCTCGCTCCCTCGCCGGCGGGTGTGCCGGGAGAGGAACGCCCCCCACCGTCGCCGTTGTCAGTGTGAGTCGCTGATCTGCAAGGTCACAGGCGTGCGACCACCGCATTTGGAGATCAGCCGCCGCTCTTCGTTGCCCCTGAATGCCATGCGCCATCGCAAAACTCCAAGTTGTGGCCGGGTGCCATTTCCATGATGCTGATTGAGGGGCTGCGTTCACCTGGATAAGGTTCTCGCATCGCCCCACGGGTTCAGGGCTGCCGTTGGCCGCGTCATCGCGCCCGCAAAGAAAAGTGTGCGGTTGCGTGGCCCCGCGAGCGATGTCCACGCAAAGACGCGCGTTGCCCGCTCAGCTTGACGAGGCAAGCCATTCGCGTGGCGAAATCCCGACTCTCTGCGCAAAGACACGGGACAGCGCTGAAGCATTCGCATAGCCCAGGCTGGCTGCGATGGCCTTCACAGAAGCGCCCTTTCTGAGTTCAGCCTGCGCGATGCTGAGGCGCCAGCTGGCCAGGTAGTCGGCCGGCGTCGTTCCGACCCTGGCCTTGAAGTGTTGGGCGAAGGCGCTGCGCGACAAACCTGCCTCCCGAGCCATGTCCTCCAGCGACCATGGATGACCCGGCCGCTCGTGCATCGCGACCAGTACACAGGCGAGCTTCTGATCGCCCAGTCCCGTGAGCAGGCCTGTAGGTAGCTCGGCTTCCTGAGGATGGTCGAGCAGCCAGCGCAAGAGCTGGATCAGCACCACATCGAACATCCTGTCGGCCAACAGCCTGTGCCCGCAGAGGACCCGGGTGGTCTCGGCAAAGAGCAGTGCCAGTGACTGCTCGAGGCCCTCCACGGCGTGCAACGGGAGCCGAATCAGGGCCGGCAGCGCACGCACGAGCGGATGAGTCTCGCCCCCGTCGAAATCGAGGGTTGCGCACACGAAGTCGGATCCTTCCGTGGGCGCGTTGTGGAAGTCGTGCGCCAGCGGTCGTGGATAGAAAAGCAGGCTGGGCTCCTTCACGACCAGCTTGCGCGGCACGCCCGCGCGCGAGGAATGCGTGACCGCCATTTCGCCTTGACGCAACACATGCAGGAATCCGCGTCCCGGCTTTGCCGCGAAGTGGGTAGTTCCGCACAACGGGCCGGCGTGAAACAAATGCGCCCGCACACGGAAGCGCTCCAGCAGCGAGGACAGCCGGTCGATCGAAGGCATGGTAGGTGGCGGCATTGGACGAAAAGATATGTAGTTCGGACTGAACGTGCCGAATCATACTGATTGAAGCAGGACACTGTGGACTTCAACCACTTTCCAAGGACTGCTTCATGTCCCGCATTCAACTCGTTACCCAAGCCGCAGCCATTGGCGAATCCCAGGCGCTCCTCGGCCAGATCCACGGCGCGTTCGGCGCCACGCCCAACATGTTCCGCGCCGTCGCCAACTCGCCGGCCGCGCTCAAGAGCCTGTGGGGTTCCTTCGGCGCGCTCGGCGGCGGCGTCATCTCCGCGCAGCTCGGCGAGCAGATCGCAGTGGCGGTGGCCGACCGCAACGCCTGCAACTACTGCCTGGCCGCGCACACAGCGCTGGGCCGCAAGGCTGGCGTGTCCGCCGCGGACATGGCGGCCGCGCAGGCCGGCGAATCGTCCGACCCGCCGACCGCCGCGGCCTTGCGCTTCGCGCTCAAGGTGGTCGACGAGCGCGGCCAGGTCGGCGATGCGGATGTGCAGGCGTTGCGCGATGCAGGATTCGACGACCAGCACATCGTCGAGATCCTGGCGCATGTGGCGCTGAACCTGTTCACCAACTACGTGAACGTGGCGTTCGACGTGCCGGTCGACTTCCCCTCGGTCAAGCTGCGCGCCGCTGCGTGAGAGCAATCCGATAACAACCGTCCTGGGAAGCGCGCGTTGCTCGCTTTCCAGCTTTGCCTTCGAGTCGGAGCTTTCCACGCCATGTCGCACCACTTTCCTGAAGCCCCCGCTCTGCAGGTCGCCCGATGGCTCAACAGCGACGCCGCCCTCACGCTTGAGTCGCTGCGCGGTCGCGTGGTGGTAATGCACGCGTTCCAGATGCTGTGTCCCGCCTGCGTGACCCACGGCCTACCGCAGGCGAAAAAGACGCGTCAACTCTTCGCCGACAGGGACGTCGCCGTGGTCGGCCTGCACACCGTGTTCGAACATCACGATGTCATGACGCCCGCTGCGCTCGAGGCCTTCGTGCGCGAGTTCCGCTACACCTTCCCGATCGGTATCGACGCGCCCGCGGATGGCAACATTCCCGCGACGATGCGGGCCTATCAGCTGCAGGGCACCCCAAGCATCGTGCTCGTCGACAAGCAAGGGCGCGTCCGATTGAGCCGCTTCGGTGTGATCGACGACATGGCGCTCGGCGCGGCCATCGGCCAGTTGGCCGCCGAGGAGATGCCTACGACGCTGATCACTCGCGCTTCTGGCGACGCCGACGCTGACGACGCTGACGACGAGCACTGTGATGAAGACCGCTGCCGCAGCGCAAGAGGTTGACGCCATGAAAAAAAGCATCTTCCTGCAACACGTTGCCTTCGAGGATCTCGGCCTGTTCGAGCCAATTCTCGCGAACGTGGACCATGAGATCAACTTTCGGCAGGGCGGTGCCACGCCGCCGGCACGTCCCTGACATCGCAACAAGCCTTCCGTCATAGCGGCAACGCTTTCACGTTGCAATTTCATCCGGAGACAGGCCATTCGCACATCGCGCCTTGGCTGATCGGTCATGGCAGTGACCTTGCGCGCGCCGGCATCGACATAGCTGCACAAGTACCTGTAGCGCCCCGCTCGCAGTGAGCGGACCTCGGTCGAACGCGGTGCGGCTGCCTCCCCTACATCGCCTTATCGCCACAAGCCCTCCCCCAGGCGGTTGGCCTGGGTGCAACCGGGGACCTACCGCGGACGCACAGAGTTGCTAAGCCGAAGCGCGGCAAGTGGCTCGACAGACGCCCGAATTCGAACTTTCAACCTCGCTGCCACGTGGAGCCTGGCCGCAAACCTCGCCGCCGTGCTTTGGAGCCATAGGAACGGCGCCCTGATCACCGATCCAAGAAAAAAGCCCGGCATTCGCCGGGCCATGCCTCTGACTGTCACGCAAGAGGGTCTCGCTCCGGGGAGGAATGGTCGTAGAGCAAGACCGAGGGATAGTTCGGGGCCCGATGTTTCCAGCATCGTCAGTGATCTACTCAACGTTTCGTCAGAAGTCTTCCTACGCGGGCGTCGACTGGGCGGGTGCACCCCGCGCACGTGCGACACGCGTCAAGGCTGCGGTGCGAGTTGGGATGGAACGACGCCGCACAGGATCATCAAGTGTGCGTGCATGCGATGGGACGGCGCCGCAAGGCGCGCAGCGTTGTCACCGGTGTGGGGAGATCTTCCTACGCCGAGCTTGCATGCCATCGTGCCCAATACGCAGATGATTCGTCTCCCCGCCATGACATCGCGCGATCCAGGCGGGCCCGCATGGCTGGAGATCGCCGAGTGACATCCGCTGGACAAGTGATTCGGCGTCTGCACAGCGCTGTGTTGTCGACGCCCGGCCTGCGGGTATTGGTTCTGGCCCTTCGCAACTACATCTTTCATCAAAGCGCCAACCAGGCAGGTAGCCTCGCGTTTTCCGCCGTGCTGGCGATGTTTCCACTGCTCATCCTGTTGTCTGCCACCGCAGGCTACGTGGGAGAGCCAGGCGACGCAGCAGCCCTGGCCAACCGTGTCATGAGTTATGCGCCACAGCTTGTGAAAGATGCCATGCAGCCCGTCATCCGCCAGGTGCTCGCGCAGCGCAATCAAGCCCTGGTCGCGGTGGGGCTGGTCGGAACTGTGTGGACCGCGTCATCGGGCATGCAGGCTGTACGCTCCGCGTTGAATCGCGCGTACGGCATCGAGCACGGGCTTCCGTTCTGGCGCGCGCGCATCAAGTCGACGGTCTTCACGGTGGTCGTCGGCGCGGCCACCGTCGCAGCTTTCAGCTCCGTGGTCGTGATGCCATATCTGTGGGCCGTGTTGCGGGACAATGTGGGCGTCGGGGAAGAAACGCTCTGGCTGCGCAACAGCGTTCGGTATGGCACGGCGTTCCTGGTCTTGACCTGCCTGTACGCCCTCTTGTACGGCTGGCTGCCCGACACCCGGCAGCGCCTGTACACAGTCATACCTGGCGCGTTCTCAGGCGCCGCCTTGTGGGTCGCAGCAGCAGCCACGCTGTCTTACACGCTGCGCAGCGCGGGGAAGCTGGCGCTGATTTACGGGAGCTTCGCTGGCGTGGTCGCGACGCTGGTCTTCCTGTACATCAGCGCCACGACCCTCATCTTCGGCGCAGAGATCAACGCAGTGCTTCGTGAGCGCGCGGCGAACCGACTCAGGCCGCCCGAGAAGCAAGTGACAACGCCGCCGGCGTGAGCCGGCGAGCCGGGGCGACAGGGCAGCGCTGCCACGACCGCGAGGGTCGTCGAGAGCTTTCCCACACGCCCACTTGGTCGAATGCCACCTGAGCTTTTGAATCACAAGACTTCTCACCCGCAGTTAGAGACTGGAATTGGCCGCCGCGGGTATCAAGTTGAATGCCGTGGCATCTGGCCCCACCGAAACTGCATTGTTCCGCGCCAACAATCCGCCAGAAGCGAGGGTGAACGGTGTTACCTGGCGGGGGTGCCGATGGGACGCTTCGGCAAGCCGGATGAGATTGCCGCAACCATCGCTTACTTGCTGTCCGAAGATGCGGCATCCATGACCGGTCAGACCCTGCATGTCGATGGTGGCGCATCGCTCGGACGCGCGGCGTTTTGATAGATACGACACGCGACACGCGCGGCTGTACGCGGCAGGTGAATCTCGGATTGTGGCGGTCTTTCGGCGTCGCGCCAGAACGATGAGCGCCATCCGACGCCGCAATTTAGCCGCTAACTTCCGAAGTTGGTGAGACGATAGGCCACAAGTGGGGCAGAGGAATCCCACGAACCGACTGCCATGAGCGAAGAACTAACCGACGGGCTTTGGGCGCGCCCCTGAGGCCCGAACGGCCGGCAGCGAATCGGGAGGCAAGCTCCTTTCCGCACGATGAAAGGCGCAAGTCCTACCTGCAAGTCGCAGACATGTAGTACCTTGGTTTCCATGAGCATCAAAAAACCAGACAACCTGACCTTGATTCGCAAGAAGTTCGGCGTTCCCGCGCGCCGTGGCGGACTGGTCGTGGTTGGTGGCTGTGCGGGAATAATTACCGGGATGAGTGGCGACTATGTGAGGGTGAAACTAGAGGGAAAAGACGCTGGTGTTCCTTTTCATCCCCATGAAATCGAGTATTCAGCATGAACTTTGCGTCATGAAGTGCGCATCAGACGGCCCCGCGCTGGAGGGGATACAGCCCTTCCGCTGAGATCTCATAGACAACTGCTGAACTGGGTGCCCGCCTCTCGATGCACTTTAGGGCGACTTGGCGGCCGCCCAGCATTCGAGCTGCCCAAGCATGCAGCGGGCGTGACTTGGCCGCTGAATTCGAAATTCGATGCGCAACCCAAGACCCTCAACTCAAGCGACTGTCCTGCTTTACGTATGCACTTCTGCCTGCCCTTCTTGCTCGCCGTCAGGGCGAGCATCTGATACATGCAGCTTGCAAGACTGGAGTACAACATGACTGGTGGCGAGCGAGCGAACAACAGCACGGAGAGCGCCGACGGCGGTAAAGATTTTGTGAATCTGGAAGACCGCGGAAATACTCTGTTCGTGCGTATCAGACGCGCGGACGGAGGATCGGTGCCTGTACTGATCCCGCAAGAAGTATTCGAAGTCCACTTCGCGCTCGCAGAAGAAGGCACGACTCTTGCGCAGGCCTATTTGGCGCATCAAAAGTCCATCAATGCGAAGGCTTTGGAGTTGGATCCTTCCGGCAGTCTCTACTCCGATAGTTTTCCAATGCATCTCGGTGTAGGCGACTTTGAGTAGTCGCGGGTCATGTTGATTTAAGCCAAAGCTACGGGAGGACGGTGAGCGTTCAGTTCACCCATCTTGAGTGTTGATTTCCATGGAATCCCGCCCCCCCCCACCGGCTCACTTCTAGATGGAATCAACAGCTGAAGATTTGGTGCAGTTGCGGAGATGACGTCATGGTGAAGGCGGAGCTGCCTGATCAAGTGAGCTTTTACGACTGCAAGTGGTTGGGAGCTTCCCGCCGGTCCAATTGACATCGCAGTCAACGCCCTTGTCGACCACTTGGCACAGACCTTCTGTACCGGGACGAGCCAATCCGTCGCCGCTCTTGACGGAAAATTCCCCAGTGTTTTCACGAAGAATGGCAGAGGCTTGAGCCGCGGTAAAGCCGAAGGCTCCTATTTCGTTCTTGCTTGCAGCCACGCGCGCAGTGAGGTTGCAGGCCAGAAGAGTGATCGAATGTAGTTCGATGCCACTGCTCGCCCAACCGCGCTCCTCGGAAATGTTCAGCACTTCATGGCTCGCGGGAAAGTCAAGCGCCACATCGGTCCTGCCTTCTCGACGCACAGCAGTGTTCGCGGCATTCGAGACGATCCGGAACAGCCCAAGAGCTTCTTTTTCCTGCACGACCCGGATGATTGCAGGATCTTGGTTCTCGATGATCGTTTTGGCGGGTTCCGCTCTTGCTGTTCCCGCAATGCTGTCCAGCCACTCACCGGCGAGGTGTTGAAAGCGTAGGCGATGTCGATGTCCTTGCTCACGTAGGCGGCAAGCTGCGCAAGACTTCCTCCCAACGAGTGACCTGCAGTAAAGATTCGTACGCCTGGATACTGCACTCTCAATCTCGCGATGATGACTTTTACGTTGCGGCGAACATCCTTGAACTGGCTTGGTTCAATATTCATCGCCATCGCGAAGTTCGTGGACCAATCCGTGAGAGCCTGGCCCGAGTAGTTTTCGGTTCCTCGGAAAACGATGAATGCCTGGGTTACTGGCCCATTGCGCAGCCGATAGATGAACGTTTCATAGAAGAGTCCGCCGATTGCCTTGCAGCCATCGCCAGTGGTCTCCCAAGACTCCCATCGTCCTGCAGCAGCGATTGGAATTCGGCCTAGCGGGTGCAGTCCAGCTTCATAGTTGCAGTCGCTGCGGTCGGCTTCGGGTGCGTAGCGGCGATAGACAATTTTGCTTAGAACCGCAGGCCATGCAATCTGACCGAGCACAGCAGCTGCAGAGCTTGCTCGTCCAAACTCTTGCGGTGCCATCGGTCCTCGGTACTCGCCGGATGACGCAGAGGGGCTGATGCTCATATCGCCCAGTGCACGACTGGACGTGGAAATCACCACGCTATAGCAGTCTGGTTCCTCGGCGCTCGCCGGACGATGGTCCATGGGATGCCGGATTTCGAGAGAAGACGTAGCCCGGCATTCCTTCAGACTGTCATTTGCCTTCCTGGCCATATCCGAGTTGTAGTACATAGCCTCTCGAACTGAAGTGATCGCTCCGCAACCACTCAGCGCGACAAGGAAAAACAGGGCAGCCGCGCACCGCGCGGCGCGATTCCAGTAGCCTCGATTCATCTCCACCTCCAAGTGTTTTGAGGCAGCATATATGTATGCAACTTAATAAGGAAGAACGGAGAACGCGATCGCGGAAGTGTGAGACGCGCCGAGGCTGACGGTGCGCTGCACGTCATGCTCGGCTGAACTTACTTCAATGGCTAGGTCATGGCGCAACACAAGACAGATGGGAAGCTCCCTAGCGGATCGACCTTCTACACAGTGATGAAACGCATGGACGTCGACCTCTACCACGCTAAGCATGGCGTGATGCCGCCGGCGATGTTCCAAGGGTTCGCGAACCTTGAGGCCTGGGTCGATAAGCGGCGCTTCGAGCTCAGGCCCCTTGATGGCTTTGCACGCGATGAGGCGGTGAATGTGGTCGACAAATTGGGCCGCACCTATGATGGAATTTGGGTCGAATCGGCCAGCGACAGGTATCGCGAGGCGATGATTGCGCATGCCAAGCTGCATGGAACTTCAGAAACTGACATGAGCCAACTCGACGCCGATCACGTCATCAACCGGGCGTGCCTTGGTCCCGGGATGGCTGACGTGTGGCTGGCGGTGATGCCCGTCGGACTGAGCTCTAATAGATCATTTGGCTCGGCGATCGAGAAGAAGCTGGCGAAGATCGATGCATCGACCTCGCGCGTTGACATCGGGCCGCTGCAGCTGATGAAGATACTCCTAGTCAACTCGCCGGCAGACGACACACGGGTGGATGCCAAGATTCTGGAAGTCGCCGGTCAGCTTGAGGATGGCCCCGATAAAGCCGGCCTCATCGCTGAGGCTCAAGCGGCCTACAAGGCCGCGCGTAAATGGACAGCGCTGTAGGTAGCCGTTGGGTTTCCGGCACGCTGTGCAGCTACAGCCCCGCCGGCCTTGCGTTGACGGCTGCGATGCACTCGACGAGGTTGAGTACGGCCAGTAGCAAGGACTTCTCGGCGTCCGTGCGAATCTTCAGCAGGTCGTGCTCGCCGAGGTAGCCGTAGACGTAAGCGAGCAGGTAGCGCTCGGGGTGTTCGGTGTGGAACTGCGTGACCAGCTTGTCTATGATTCGCGCCCCGCGCGGCTGTCGAACCTCGATGGCGGGGCGCACATTACAACGCTCAGCACTAAAGTTCATGACTTTGCTTGAACAATACATCGCCGGTTGGCGGGCGCATGACGCGAACGCAATTCTGAACACGCTTCACCCAGACTGCGAAGTGATCGAGAGTTTTGGGCCGATATACCGGGGACACGCGTGGGCGAAGCAGTGGATTGCGGAGTGGCTGGCTGAGGATGGCCGAGTGCTTGGATGGGCAGTCCACGATGTCTATTATGCGACGAGCTGACCTCCACTTACGTCGATGACGCTTCCGCTCACGTATCCGCTTTTCATTGCGAAGATGTACGCGAGTGCAACCTCCTCAGCGCTGGCAATCCGCTGCAGCGGGACCTTGGCCACGATCTTCTTCACGAAATCTTCCTTGGCGGCAGGCAACATCGCGTCGTAGGTCGTGGTGGCTGTGACCCCGGGCGCAACGGCGTTCATGCGATGCGGCGCGAGTTCCTTGGCCAGTTGCCGGACGCAAGCCTCGATCGCCGCGTTCACCGCCGAGATGGCGGAGTGGTTT
The DNA here is from genome assembly GCF_030317035.1 of Variovorax sp. J22G73. GTDB lineage: Bacteria > Pseudomonadota > Gammaproteobacteria > Burkholderiales > Burkholderiaceae_C > Variovorax. The sequence continues at coordinate 61,381 of NZ_JASZYK010000013.1, read as the reverse complement.
GCCATCGTCGCGCGGCTCGCGACACCGGAGGTGAGCGTGATCGACCCGCCGCTCGCCAGGTACGGTAGCGCAGCCTTGACGACACGGTACTGGCTGAAGAACTTGCCGTTGCAGTACTCCATGACCGCATCCAAATTCATCTTGTCGGCGGTCGTGTCGATGCCAAGCCGCGCGGCTGACTCGTGGACCGTCATGGCGACGTGGTCGACTCGGCCAATCGCCTCGAAGAGCTCGTCCAGGGACTCCTGGGATTTCGCATCGCACTGGTGGTAAGTCGCCGCCTCCAGGTTTCCCTCGCGGTTGGTGACGCCGCGGGATGCGACATGGACGCGAGCACCCTCGCTGGCCGCGATCCGCGCAATGGAGAGGCCGATTCCGGCGCTGCCGCCGATGACCAGGACCGTCTTTCCGCTCAAGTTCGTGTTCGTCATGTCATTCACCTTTGATTCCGTTATCGAGTGTCATTTGCCGTTCCCCCAGAGCAGGCCGAAGCCCGCGATCCATTCCGGTACTTCTCGGTAGTACGTGAAATCGACGGTGGGATGCCCATCCGCCTCGACGGCGGATACGGCCGCAAGCCAGGTCCGCACCTCGTGCGCCGAATCGCCCGCGATGCGGCCCACCTCCTCGTCGCTCCAGCTGTCGCACTCGGCGATCCGGCCCTCCTTCAGCAAGTCGAGGAACTGCCGGTCCCATTGCGGGTTCAAGGGCTTGAACTGCGGATCGCCGCGCGCGAGCGACGTGGCCGCTTGCATGAGGCGATCGAACCGCGCTTCGGAGATCGCGGGCGGCGGGTTGCGCCCGGAGATCAGGCGCTCCTTCACGTCCGCAGGCGCAGTCGCGTAGCGGGGCACAGGCGGCTCGTGCGAGAGCCCGCCCGAGCCAATGAACAGCGTGCGCTTGCCCGTGGACCGGGCGAAGACGCCAACCGCCCGACCCAGCGCACGGCTGCGCGCGAGGGCCGGCAGCGGCGGCGCGACGGAGTTGATGAAGACCGGAATCACCGGCACTTCGGCCAACCCGCCGAAGATGTCCTGCAGCGGATTGGCGAAGCCGTGGTCAACCCGCATGCGATGCGACACTGCCACATCGATCCCCTGCTTGAGCAAAGAGGCGGCGCAGGCCGAAGCCATCGCGGTCGGCACCGACAGCTCCCCGGCCACCGTGCCGAAGTCGCCGATGGCCGAGGCCGCGGTGCCGATGCAGAACGACGGCATCAGGTCGTAGAAGAAACCGTTGAAATGGTCGGGCGCGAAAAGCACCACCAGCTCGGGCGCAAAGGCCCGCACCCTGTCGCGCAGCGCTTCGATCTGCGCGTCGATCTCGGCCATGGCCGAATCCGCCGGATCGAGGTGCCCGCGCAGCGGCGTGTGGGAGATGCAGAGCACCTTCATGGCGCGGCCTTCAGCAGGTCGAGCGCGACGTCGACGATCATGTCTTCCTGTCCGCCCACCATGCGACGCCGCCCCAGCTCGACGAGGATGTCCACCGTCTTCAGGCCATGGCGAGCGGCGGCCAGTTCCGCGTGCCGCAGGAAACTGGAATACACGCCTGCGTAGCCGAGCGCCAGCGTCTCACGATCGACGCGCACGGGCCGGTCCTGCAAGGGCCGCACGATGTCATCGGCGGCGTCCATCAGTGTGTACAGGTCGCAGCCATGGTTCCAGCCCAGGCGCTCGGCCGCGGCGATGAACACCTCGAGCGGCGCGTTGCCAGCGCCCGCGCCCATGCCGGCCAGGCTCGCATCGACGCGGTCGCAGCCCTCCTCGACTGCGACGATCGAGTTCGCCACGCCCAGGCTCAGGTTGTGATGGGCATGGATGCCGGTGTGCGTCTCGGGCGCGAGCACGTCCTTCAGCGCCCGGAACCGGTCGCGGACATCCGTCATGCTCAACGCACCACCCGAATCGACGACATAGATGCAGGTGGCGCCGTAACCCTCCATCAGCCTGGCCTGCTGCGCCAGCTGCTGTGGCGTGGTCATGTGGCTCATCATCAAGAAGCCGACCGTGTCCATGCCGAGCGCTCGCGCCGCCTCGATGTGCTGGCGCGAGACGTCGGCTTCGGTGCAATGCGTGGCCACCCGCACGATCCGCGCACCGGCCGCGTGCGCCGCCTTCAGGTCGTGCACGGTGCCGATGCCGGGCAGCAGCAACGTTGCGACCTTCGCGAAGTGTACCGTCGATGCGACCGCCTCGATCCACTCGAGGTCGGTGTGCGCCCCGAAGCCATAGTTGAAGGAGGAGCCCGCCAGCCCGTCGCCGTGCGCCACCTCGATGGAATCGACCCGTGCATCGTCGAGCGCCTTGGCGATCCGACGCACATCCGGCACGGAGTACTGATGACGGATCGCATGGCTACCGTCCCGCAAGGTGACATCGGAGATGTAGATCTTGTTGCGCATGGATCGCTCGTTCATGGCTGGTTCCCCCGTCGGCGCGCGATGCCGGCCTCGATGCGCCGACGCGCCATCCGGTCGCCGCAGGCGACGGCCGCCGAGGTCATGATGTCCAGGTTGCCGGCGTAGGCCGGCAGGTAGTGCGCGGCCCCTTCGACCTCCAGGAACACCGAGGTCTTCAGGCCGTGCCGCAGCCCGACACCCGGAATGTTCACCGGACGGTCAGCCGCAACGGCTTCGAACTGCACCTGTTGCTTCAGCCGGTAGCCCGGCACGTACGACTGCACCCGGGCCACCATGTCGGCGATGCTGTTTTCGATCGCGGCGCGGTCAGCGTCCTCGGACAGCACGAAGACGGTGTCCCGCATGATGAGCGGCGGCTCGGCCGGGTTGAGCACGATGATGGCCTTGCCGCGTTCGGCACCGCCGAGGGCCTCGATGGCGCGCGCGGTCGTCTCGGTGAACTCGTCGATGTTCGCGCGCGTGCCGGGCCCGGCCGACTTGCTCGAGATGCTCGCCACGATCTCGCCGTAGAACACCCGGGCGACCTGCGACACCGCCGCGATCATCGGGATGGTCGCCTGCCCGCCGCAGGTCACCATGTTCATGTTGCTCGCATGCTCGCGTTCGAGGTTGATCGCGGGAATGACGAAGGGGCCGATGGCGGCCGGCGTGAGGTCGATGACCTGGATGCCGTGCCGTTGCAGCAGCGCGTCGTGCCCGGCATGGGCGCCCGCGGAGGTCGCGTCGAACACCACGTCGATCTCGTCGAACACCGGCAGGCGCAGAAGGCCCTCGATGCCGTCTGCGGTGGTTGCGGCGCCCAAACGCGCGGCGCGCTGCAGCCCGTCCGAGGTCGGATCGATGCCGACCATCGCACCCATCTCGAGGTGCTCGGCATGCCGCATGATCTTGAACATCAGGTCGCTGCCGATGTTGCCGGAGCCGATGATGGCAGCCTTGACCCTGCTCATGCCGAGGCCCCAGAAAAAAGCGCCTCGACCGTGCCCAGGCCTTCGACCGTGGCGACGAAGCGGTCTCCCGGTTGCACCGGCACCATGGGCCCGAGCGCGCCGGTGAGCACGATGTCGCCCGCACGCAGCGGCCGGCGGCGCCTGACCATCTCGCGCGCGAGCCAGGTCGCCGCGTTGAGCGGGTGGCCGAGGCAGGCTGCACCCGAGCCCGTGGACACCGTCTCGCCGTTGCGCGTCATGACCATGGCCGCGTCCTTCATGTCGAGGCCGGCCACGCCGTGCGCCGGGCCGCCGAGCACGAACAGGCCTGCCGAGGCGTTGTCCGCGATGGTGTCGACGATGCCGATGTTCCAGTTCGCGATGCGGCTGCCGACAATCTCGAGCGCGGGCAGCACATACGCGGTGGCCCGCAGCACGTCGGCCATCGTGAGCTCGTCGCCAGTGAGGTCTTGCCCGAGGATCAGCGCAATCTCGGCCTCGATCTTCGGCTGCTGCAAGCGCTGCATCGCGATGGGCTCGCCCTCGCCCACCTGCATGTCTGCGAAGAGCATGCCGAAATCCGGCTGCGAGACGCCCAGCTGCTTCTGCACGGCGAGCGATGTCAACCCGATCTTGCGGCCGGTCAGCCGCCTGCCGGATGCGATGGCATCGCGCGTGTTGATGTCCTGGATCGCGTAAGCCGCGTCGACATCCGCGACGCCGACGAGGTCCCGGATCGGCGCGATCGGCACGCCGGTGTCGCGGGCCGCACGCAGGCGCTGCGCCAGGTCGTTTTGAAGGGCGTCCATTGCTCAGCCACCCCGCAGGAAGTCGAGGTGGACGCGGTTGAACTCGTTCGCGTTTTCATACTGAGGCCAATGGCCGCACTCGTTCATGACGACATAGCGGCTGTCGGGGATCATTTCGGCGATCTGCCGGCCTTCGGCGGGCGTCGCGGTCGGGTCGTGCGAGGTCCACACCACGAGCGAAGGCGCTACGATCGAGCGGTACTGGTCGGCCGTGATCATGTCCTCGCGCCGTACCACCATCTCCTGCAGGCACATGATGTGCTGCATCGTCCGTACGAAGCCGGGCTGCGCATAGATGGCACGTCGCGTCTCGATCAAATCGTCCGTCACCATGGCCTTGTCGTACATCAGGAACTCGATGCGGGCGCGGATGCGCTCCCACGACGGGTCTTCGGCCGCGGCGGTCGAGATCGTCTTGAGGCGCGTCATCACCTCCGGATGCGCGGTCCAGCCGGCCGCCGTGTTGAGCACCAGCCGTTCGACCACCTCGGGGTGGTGCACCGCCATCCAGGCCGCCAGCCAACCGCCGAGCGACTCGCCCGAAAGATGCGCCTTCTTGCGGCCCAGGGCCGCTAGCACGTCGTGCAGGTGCTGCGCGTAATGGCGCAGCCGGTAGTCGACATCAGGCTTGTCGGTCCAGCCGTGGCCCAGCAGGTCGATCGCGACGGTCCAGAAGTGTTTGCCGTGGGCCGCCAGATTGCGCACATAGGCCTCCGCATGCCCACCGACACCGTGCAGCAACAACAGCAGTGGCTGGCCAGGGTCGCCCGCGCTGAGGTAGCGGGTGCGGATGCCCCCTGCGTCGAGATAGCCTTGCGTGAAGGGCACGCCGTGGAGATCACTCCAGACGCTGGAGAAGGGGGGCGAAGTTGAGGCGGTCATGAGGTCGGTTTGGTTCAAGTGCGACCGAGTCTCGGCGCGGCCTCGCTGCACGCCAACGACTTCGAACGGGTTGTGCACTGGGTGCACGAACGCTTCGCGCGCGGCGGCAAAGGTGGAAGTTCGCAGCCGACCGCCGCACAATCGGTTCATGGGTTCTGCCATTCCGACCGCCATGCCCGCCAACGATTCCTCCCCCGACTCCTCTGTCTACAAGCACGTCCAGGGCCTGTCTCGCGGCCTCGCGATCCTGCGCGCCCTGTGCGATTGCGCGGACGGGCGCGCCCAGATTCCCGAACTGAGCGCGCGCACCGACATCCACCGCACCACGGTGCGGCGGCTGCTCGAGACGCTGGTGCTCGAAGGGCTCGTGCAGTCTTCCGAGGACGACGGCGCCTACTTCCTCACGGCAGAACTGAAGCGCTGGGGCGACGCCTTCACCACCTACGACCATGTGGCCGAACTGGCCGCGCCGATCCTGGACGAGCTCTCAGCGCGCATCACCTGGCCCTGCTCGCTGGCCACGCCGCAGGAAGACACCATGGTCATTCGCGCGGCCACGCACCACCAGAGCCCTCTGTCGTTCCACCGGCGCACACTGGGCCGGCGGCTGCCGATGCTCATGACGTCGATGGGCCGCGCCTACCTGGCGTTCTCGAACGCTTCCACACGCGACCGCATCCTCGACCTGATCGCGAGCAAGTACGAGGCCGGCGAAGTGCCGTTGATCTCGCTCGCGACCTTCAAGCAGATCATGCTGCGGACCCAGCGCGACGGCTACGGCGCCAACCATGGCGAATGGTCGGCGGACAAGAAGGTGGCGGCCATCGCGGTGCCGGTGACGAACAAGCAGGGGGCGGTGCTGGCATGCATCAACGTGGTTGCCATCACGCGGGCGACGAGCCCCGACCAGCTCGCGAAGAAGTTCCTCGCGCAACTGCGCGACGCCGCATCCGAGATCGAAGTGGCGATCGCGCAGAGCGAGTCGAAGTTGCGCACGGGGTGAGCCCCGGCAAGACTCCCGCCAACAGCCGGCGCCTGCTTCGCGCTCAGAGTTTCTTGGCACGCAGCCAGCTGCGGATCGCCGCGACGTGCTCCGCCTTGCGCTCGAGCGGCAGCCAGTGCCCGGCCGGCAGGCTGGTCTCCGTCAGGTCGGGGCACGCGGCGCGCATCGGGTCGCCCTGGCGGTTCCCCGCGATGCTGCAGATGGCATCCCAGTCGCCGTTGATGTAGAGCACCGGCTGCGACAGGCGGCCATGGTCGGGCGCGCGCCGGGCATGGGCGATGTTGGCGTCGCCGTTCGTGTACCAGGCGCTCACGGGACCGAAGCCATGGGCCTTGAAGGCCTGCACCAGCGCATCGAAGTCCGCCGCCGGCCACAGCGCCGGGTCAGGCGCCATCGCGGGGGCACGGTGCGCGGCGCCGTAACGCCCGCCGTTGCGCGTGACCATCGCCGACGGCGACACCTTGCCCATGGCGGCCGGGTTGCCGGACCGGTACACCGAGGCCAGCGAGGCCGCCGGGTCGGCATCGAGATCGGCCACGGCCGACGCGAAATTCGTCGTGTAGTAGCGGTAGTAGTCCCATTGCCCGTCGGGATAGGTGTCGGCCGGATAGAGCGTGCGGTCCACCAGCGGAACAAGCGTGGGCAGCGCGAACGCCTCCGGAAAGTACGCGAGCGAGGTCAGCACCACGCCGCGGCTGCGCCGGGGATGATGCGCGGCCAGCGCGCCCACCACGGCCGCACCCCAGTCGTGGCCGACCCATACCGCAGGCTTGCCGCCCAGGTGGTCGTGCAGCTCGGTCATGTCCGCCACGATGGCTTCCATGGTGTAGGCATCGTTGGCCGCAGGAGCCGAAGAGCCGCCGTAGCCGCGCAGGTCCGGCGCCACGCAGTGCCAGCCCTCGGCCGCGAACGCATCCATCTGCGCATGCCAGATCAGCCCGATGCCAGGCCACCCATGGAGGAAGATCATGAGCGGCCCGTCGGCTGGCCCCGACTCGAGGTAGTGCGTGGTGTGGCGCGGCGTGCCGAAGGTGCGCGAGGCCAATGCGGGAACAGTCATGCCCCATGCTAAGCCGGACACGGCGACTGCACCGGTCGCGAGGAGGATCGAACGCCGATCGAGGAGCGGTCCGGCCAATGGGGCATGGGATGGGTGATACAAGGCGGTCATTTCAAAGGCTGTCGTTGAAGGGATCGGGTGAACAGGCGCGGCGCCGTCAATGCCGGCCCGCGCCACCGAGGTAGGTCGCGGCCACGCGCGGGTCCTCCGCGAGCGCGGCGCTTGGGCCGTCCAGCACGATGGTCCCGGTCTCGAGCACATAGCCGTGGTCACTTACCTGCAGCGCGGCGCGCGCGTTCTGCTCCACCAGCAGGATGGCCACGCCGCTGCGGCGGAGGTCCGCGATGATGCGGAACACCTCGCGAACCACGAGCGGCGCGAGGCCGAGGCTGGGTTCGTCGAGCAGCAGCACCCGGGGCTTGCCCATCAAGGCTCGCCCGAGCACCAGCATCGCGCGCTCGCCGCCAGAAAGCGTGTTGGCGAGTTGCCCGCGCCGCTCCTTCAGGCGCGGGAAGCGCCTGAACACTTCGTCCATCGTCTCGCGGTGGTCGCGCAGGCCCTGGCTATGGCGCGCATAGGCGCCCATCAGCAGGTTGTCCTCGATGCTCATGGTGCCGAACAGCTCACGGCGCTCCGGCACCAGGCTCATTCCGGCCGCGACCCGCCGCTCGACCTTGACGCCTGCCTGGCTTCTGCCGAGGAAGTTCACCTCACCACTGCAGCCCAGCTGCCCCATGATCGCGGCGAGCATGGTGGTCTTGCCGGCACCGTTCGGGCCGATCACGGTGACGATCTGCCCCGCGTTCACGCGCAGCGTCGCGCCAAGCAGCGCGTCGACCTTGCCGTAGGCCACGTTCAGGCCTCGCACTTCAAGAAGGGTTGCGACTTCACCGTCTGACGGTTCTCGAACTCTCATTCGACACTGCCCAGGTAAGCCTCGAGAACGGCCGGATTCTTCTGGATCTCCGCGGGCAGACCTTCGGCAATCTTCTGGCCGAACTCCATCACCACGATGCGGTCGACCAGCCCCATCACGAAGTCCATGTCGTGCTCGACCAGCAACACGCCCATGCCCTCTGCGCGCAGCTTGCGCAGCAGCGCCGCGAGGGCCTGCTTCTCCTGCAGGCGCAGACCGGCCGCCGGTTCGTCGAGCAGCAACAGGCACGGGTCGGCTGCGAGCGCGCGGGCAATCTCGACCACGCGCTGGTCGCCGAGCGGCAGGCTGCCGGCCAGCGATTGCCGGTGCGCGCCCAGGCCGACGCGATGGAGCTGCCGCGCGGCCTCGGCCAGCAGGCGGCTCTCTTCGTGGCGCTCCAGGTGCAGCGACGAGCGCAGGATGCCGGCGCGGCCGCGAAGGTGCGCCCCGATCGCGACGTTCTCGAGCACCGTGAGCTGCGGCAGCAGCTTGACGTGCTGGAAGGTGCGGCTCATGCCGCAGCGTGCGAGCTCGTGGGCATTGAGGCCGTCGATCGTCTTGCCGAGGAAGCGTACGGTGCCCGAGCTCACGGGCAGCACGCCCGAGATCAGGTTGAACATCGTGCTCTTGCCCGCGCCGTTGGGCCCGAGCAGCGCGAGGATCTCGCCGCTCCTGACCGTGAGGCTCACGCGGCCCACCGCCACCAGGCCACCGAACCGCTTGGTCGCCTCCTCGACGTCGAGCAGGGTCTCGCCCGCCGGCGGCAGCGTGCGACGCTCGAGGGCAGGCTCCGTGCGCCTCTGCGCACCCGTCGGGTCAGCGCCCGCCGGGAACCGCCGCGTGATCAAAGGCCAGAGGCCCTCGGGTGCGCGCTGCAACAGGACGATGGTCAGCACCGACAGCACGATCACTTCGTAATTGCCGGTCTGCCCGAGCAGCCGCGGAAGCACGTCGTTGAGCGTCTCGCGCAGGCCCGTGATCAGCCCGGCGCCGAGCAGCGCGCCCCAGATGTGGCCGGCCCCGCCCACCACCGCCATGAACAGGAACTCGATGCCGTAGTCGAGGCCGAACGGGGTCGGGTTCACGAAGCGCTGCAGGTGCGCGTAGAGCCAGCCTGACACCGAAGCCAGCACCGCCGACAGGACGAAAACGATGAGCTTGGTGCGCGGAATGTCCACGCCCATCGATTCGGCCATCACACGACCGCCCTTCAGGCAGCGGATCGCCCGGCCCTGGCGCGACGACAGCATGTTGTGCACGAGAAGCACGACGCCCAGCACGATGGCCCAGATCAGGTAGGCGAAGCGCCGGGCGTTGTCGAAGTCGAACGTGAACAGCGTGATGACCGGGATGTTGCCGATGCCGGTGTGGCCGCCGAGGAAGTCGAGGTTGCCGGCCAGGAAAAACAGGCTGAGCCCCCAAGCGATGGTGCTGAGCGGCAGGTAGTGCCCGGCCAGCCGCAGGGTCAACGCACCGAGCACCGTCGCGATTGCGCAGCTCGCGGCGATGCCCACCGGCAGCGCGATCCAGGGCGAGAGCCCGGCTGCGGTCGTGAGGTAGCTGGTCGCATAGGCGCCGACGCCGACGAATGCGGCATGGCCGAATGAACTCATGCCGCCGATGCCAGTCAACAGGGCCAGCCCGATCGCAACCAGGCCGTAGAGGCCGGTGTAGTTCAGGATGGTGACTGCCGATTCGGGCAACAGCTGCGGGCCGACTGCCAACAGCAGCAGCACCAGCAGTGCAAACAGGGGGGAGCGCAGGCGCGTCATTCCTCATCCTCCTCGACATGAGGCGATTGCAGCGAGCGCCACAGCAGCACCGGCAGGATCAGCGTGAAGACAATCACCTCCTTGTAGGCGCTGGCCCAGAAGGACGAGTACGAGTCGAGCAGGCCCACCAGCAACGCGCCCGCCGCGGCGAGCGGATAGCTGACCAGTCCACCGATGATGGCGGCGACGAAGCCCTTCAGGCCGATCAGGAAGCCGGTGTCGTAGACGATGGTCGTCATCGGCGCGATCAGCAGTCCCGACAGCGCACCGATGGCGGTCGCCAGCGTGAACGCCACAGCGCCCGCACGGGTCGTGCCGATGCCCATCAGCTCCGCGCCCACGCGGTTCACCGCGGTCGCCTTGAGCGCCTTGCCGCGGTAGGTGTGGGTGAAGAACCAGAAGAGCGCAAGGATGGCCAGCACGCTCGCGCAGACGACCCAGAGCGATTGGCCGGTCACCTGCAGCGGCCCGACGGTCCAGCTCGCATCACTGAAGGGCGTCGTGCGCGTGCCCTCGGGCCCGAACACGAGCAGGCCGACGCCCGCGAGCGCCAGGTGCGCGGCAACCGAGATGATCAGCAACAGCAATACCGAGGCATGTGCCACATCCTGGAAGGCGATGCGATAAAGCACCGGCCCCATCGGAATGACGATGACCATCGCCACCAGGGCCTGCACCAAGAGTGGCATGCCGAGCGGGACCAACCAGGTGACGACGGCCGCCAGGGCGGCCGGCAAGGCGCCGTAGAGCACCACGCCCTTCACCATGCGGGCGCGATCGCGATCGCGCCATCCCGCCCACAGCTCCATGGCGGCCGCGATGCCCGACATCGCGAGCAGCAGCCAGAGCGTGCCGGGCGTCTTGCCGTTCTGCAGCGCCGCCATGGTGAGCGCGCTGAAAGCGACGAACTCGCCCTGCGGCACGAAGATCACGCGCGTGACCGTGAAGACGAGCAGGATCGCGACGGCCAGCAGCGCGTAGATGGCGCCGGTGATCACGCCGTCCTGCGCGAGAAGCAATGCGGTTTGGAAGTCCATGCGTGTGCCTGTGGCAGCTTGGTTGGAACAGGGCCGGGCGCGCTGGGCGCCGGGCCGATCACTTCACCAGTTTCCAGTCGCCGTTTTCGGCGCGCAGCAGCACCACGGCCCGCTGGTCCACGCCCACGTGGTCGGTCGCCGTCATGTTGTAGACACCGTGCGTGCCGACCACCTCCTTCGACGACTCGAGCGCATCGCGCACCGCCTGCCGGAACTCCGGCGTGCCAGGCTTCGCCTTCTTCATGGCCTCGGCGACCGCACGATCGGCGATAAGGTACGTGTCGTACGAATACGCCGAGGTCGAATTTCGCGTGCCGGGGCCATAGACCTGGTCATACAACTTCGCGAACTCCATCGCCGTCTTTTTGGTCGGCGCGCCGTCGGCCAGCTGCTCCGCCACGACCACCGGGCCCGCGGGCGCGACCACGCCGTCCCAGGCCTTGGTGCCCACGCGCATGAACTCCCTGTTGACCATGCCGTGGTTCTGGTAGATGCGCCCCTTGTAGCCGCGCTCGCGCAGCGTCATCAGCGGCAGCACGCCGGGCGTTCCCGAGCCGCCCAGCACCACCGCGTCCGGGTTGGACGCGAGCACCTTCAGCACCTGGCCCACCACGCTGGTGTCGAGGCGCCCATAGCGTTGGTCGGTGACGATCTTCACGCCATTGGCATCCGCATGGGCCTTGAGGCCGTTGAGCACCGTGTCGCCCCACGAGTCCGAGAAACCGATGAAGCCGGCCGTCTTGATGGCATGGGCCTTCATGTCGGCCGCGACGGCGGCCATCATCAGGGGCGCCGGCTGCACACTCGCGAACATCCATAGGTTCTTTGAGATCTCCGCGCCGACCGGCGCCATGGCGATCTGCGGCGTCTTGAGCTGGGCCGCCACATCCGCGATGGCGAGCGAAGACGACACGGTGCCCGCGCCGATCAGCAGGTCGACCTTGTCGCCGACGACCAGGTCGCGCGCGAATTTCACGGCATTGGTCGGGTCGCTCGCATCGTCGCGGATGATGTAGTCCACCGGCTGGCCGCCCAGCGTCTTCGGCAGGATCGCGAAGGTGTTCTTGTACGGAATGCCGAGGCCGGCCGCAGGGCCGGTCGTGCCGATGATCACGCCGACCTTCACCTGCGCCAGTGCAGGCGCGGCCAAGGCGATGGCGGCCGCGCAGGCGGCAATGAGCTTTTTCATTGGTTTGTCTCCGTGGATCGTTGTTGTTGTGCCTGCGGCCTTCAGTTCGCGGACGCGGCCTTCGCGACGGGGAACTGCATGAATTCCATCGTGTGACCCTCGGGGCCGCGGACGTAGGCGGCGCGCGTACCCGTCGGCAGCAATTGCGTGATGCCGAGCCGCTGCCAGTTCGCCGCTTCGACGCGCGCGATCATCTCTTCGATGTCCGACACTGAGAACGTCAGGTGGGCCGAGCCCACGTCGCACGAACGCGGCCGGTAGACGGTGCGATCGGCCGGCGCGCGGTACTCGAGCAGCTCGATCTTGTGGCCGCCGGGCGCAAGCACCGTTGCGATCTGCAGGTCGGCGCCCGGTACGCCGACGATGTTCTCGACCAGCGGGCCCGTGCCGAGGTCCTTGCGAGAGACGAGCTCGAAGCCCATCACACCGCACCAGAAATCGAGGGCCTCGTCGAGCGAGGACACGGTGAGACCCGTGTGTTCGGTATGCAGGACGAGCGTCTTCGTGTGGTGGGGCTGGGTGGTGTTCGACATCTTTGTTCTCCGTTCGCGAGCGAAATGCGCGCATGAAGTGATTCTGGTGGCGGGCTTCGCCCGCGACGAGCGGCGTCGGCGTTCCGTGCACCCAGTGCACAAGACCCGCGCAATTCAGTGCCGCCGCGCCCTGAGGTTGACCGCGAGCGCCAGCGTTGTCGTGCCGATGCCCAGCAGGCAGACGCCCGTCCAGCCACCCTGCGCCCAGGCGATGCCGGTCAGCAGCGCGAGCAGCCCGCCGCCGACGTACTGGCCGACGATGTAGACCGTGACCATGCGCGTGCGGTTGCCGGGTTCGAGCGCGAAGAGCATGGTCTGCTTCGCGATGTGGGCAGCCGAGGCGCCCACGTCGAGCATGACGATGCCCACGCCCAGGCAGATCAGCGAATGACCGAAGGCGGCCAACAGCGCCCATGCCGCGATGGTGAGCACGATCGCCGCGCGAACCACGCGGTCGGCACCGAGCCGGTCAATCAGGCTGCCCGAGCGCGGCGCGAGCGCCGCGGAGATCAGGCCGAGCAGGCCGAGGGCACCGACCGTCGCGCTGCTCAGGCCGAAGGCCGGCCCCTGGATGTGCAGGCCCAGCGCAATCCAGAGCGAACCGAAGGTGCCGAACATCAGGGCCTGCGTGAGGGCCGCCACCCTGAGCACCCGCTCCCGGCGGATCAGCACGGGCAGTGAGCCGAGCAATCGTGGATAGGAAATGGTGGCTGTGCGGTTGGTGCGCGGCACGTGCCGCGCGCTCCAGGCCAGCAAGATCAACGCCGCGACGGCCGACAGGCCATAGACCAGGCGCCAGTTCGCATAGGCACCAACGAAGCCGCCCACGGTGCGTGCGAAGAGGATGCCGACGATGATGCCCTTGGTCAGCGCGCCGGTGACGCGGCCGCGCGTGCGCGTCGTGGTCAGGTGCGATGCGGCCGAGGGAATCAGGTAGGGCGCGATCGTGAGCAGCCCCAGCAGCGCGATGCCCAACAGGAAAGTTGCGAAGTTCGGCGACCACGCCATCAGCAGCATCGCAGCGGCCTGCCCCGTGATCGCGGCCATCACGATGCGGCGGTTGTCGACCATGTCGCCGAGGGGCAGCAGGAAGATCACGCCGAGGCCCACGGCGACCTGCGCGAGCATCGGGATCAGGCCGACGCTGGCGCCGGTCACGCCGAAGCTCATGCTGACCAGCACGAGCAGCGGCTGCAAAAAGTACACCCCCGCCACCGAGGCCGAGCAGAGCACGGCAAGCCCCCGCGTGCTCTCGGGGTTCAGGTCGACGCCCGGCTTTTCGCCCACCACGCCGTCATCGGGCCGGCTCGTCGGTGGCATCGGCATGCCGCTCAGGCCGGACCCAGCGGCGCGCGCTCGTCGATCAGTTGCTGCGCCTTCAGTTCGAGCCAGAAGTCGGCCGGAATCGCGATCGTCGACAGGCGCACGCTCTGCTCCAATTCGGCGATCGAACGCGCGCCGGGAATCACGCTGGTCACCAGCGGATGGTTCATCGGAAACTGCAGCGCCGCGGCCTGCAGCGGCACGCCATACGCGACGCAGACCGCTTCGATGCGGCGCACCCGCTCGAGCGTCTTCGGCGTGGCGGGACGGTAGTTGTAGGTCGCGCCTTCGACGGCGCCGCTCGCGAGGATGCCGGAGTTGTACGGCCCGCCGATCACGAGGCTGATCCCGCGTTGCTTGCACAGCGGAAACAGCTGGTCGAGCGAGCCCTGGTCCAGCAGCGTGTAGCGCCCCGCCAGCAGGAAGTAGTCGAAGTCGCCCTCCACCGCGAAGTCGCACAGCATCTGCCACTGGTTGATGCCAACGCCAATGGCCTTGATCACGCCCTGGCTGCGAAGCTCCGCGAGCGCCGGGTAGGCGCCCTCCATGGCCTCCTTGAAATGTGAGCGGCTGCGCGGGTCGGCGCCGCCAAACACATCGACCGCCTCGTCGGGATCGTGGATCGCGAGCATGTCGATGCGCGAGGTGTCGAGCCGCTTCAGGCTCGCCTCGATCGAGCGCAGCGTCGCGTCCCGCGAGTAGTTGAACTCGGCGCGCATGGGCACGGGCTGCACGAAGATGCGCGAGGTCACCTCGGACGGATCGACCGGGATCAGGTCGAACCCGACCTTGGACGCGATCACCAGTTCGTCGCGTGGCAGCGGCTTGATCGCCTCGCCGAGGCGGGTCTCGCTGAGGCCGTAGCCGTAGAGCGGGGCCGTGTCGAAATAGCGGATGCCGGCCGCAAACGCGGCGGCGACGGTCGCCTCGGCTTCGCCGGCCGCCATGGCGGCGTACATGTTGCCGAAGGGTGCGCCGCCCAGACCCAGCGCGGTCACGGAGATGCCGGTGCGCCCGATGGGGCGCTGGCTCAGGAAATCGATCAATGGAGGCCTTTCGAATCGAATCGGTCGCGCAGTCCTGGAGACTGCGTGAGGGGATTCTGGTCGGCATCGACGCGCACGGCGATCGGCGCGCCGTCTTTGGGCACTGAGTGCACGGGTCGACGGTCGGCTCAGCCGAACTGCTCAGCCCTGACTTCCCCGTATCAAGAACCTCTCGCCCCCAGCTTGGCCTCGCGGCCCGGCACCTGCGGCCTTGTTGCCTGCCAGCTGCTGACTGCCCTCCTCGGCCGAGCCCGCGGCATGGACGCGCTGAAAGCGCATTGCCGCTCGGTTGCAGCACTGGGTCACACATGTTGACGTGGAAGGCATAGCTGGCTGCGACGCTTTGGTCGATCATCCGAAGCTCGAGGCCATTGCCATGACCATGTTCCTGTCGGCTTTGCGTCGCCGCACACCGCCAACGACAGCCCTTCTGGCCTCACGAAGGGCCTCGAACCCACGCAGTCAGTGTCCCTCTGCCGGGTTAACCCAATGCCCTTGGTGGCAGCAATGCAGCGGTCTTCAGTGAGCCAGTGCGCGATAGCCTCCGCTTTTTGATTCTGCGAGAACTTGGGTCTCCGGCCCCGCATGGCCCACAGGTAATTCGAGGCGCTGCTCGAATTCCCGGCACCAGCCCTTCAAGGCATTCTTGGTTGGGTAACCCAACTGACGAATGGTCGCTCCGACGCGTTTGCCGAGCTTGATGTACAGCGCGACCGCTCAAATCCTGTCGTCGACTGAATACATGAACTAGCTCTTGGCAGTCCGCGTTTTTTTCCGCATCCCACGCTGATCACGATTGCGCTGGCGCTAACAAGGCAGCGCTGCTGGGAGCCCGTGTGCGTCCGGCACAGTCATCTTGATCTAGGCTTCGCTCCATAGGCGGCTCGCCGCCTGCTTCAACGGCGTTTGCACATGAAGCGACGCAACTAAGGACGCGACTTCAGACTCAGCATCTTGAAATGCTCATAGTGCCCGACCCCGTTCTTGACGATGGGGTCTTGTGACGTATAGGTATCAACGTCCTGCCCCTCTTCGATCCGGAACAGCGACACGCCGTAGCCGCCTGCCGGGTCTATCACCGGGCCATGCGCGACGACAACGCCCTTGTCGAGCAGGTCGTTCAGGAACGCGCCGTGCTCGCTCATCCAGATCTTTTCATCCGGGGACATCGTCGCGAGGAAATCTGCACGGGGCGGAATGAATTTGCACAGGTAGAACTTCATGGTGTCTCCAGTCAAGCCGTCTTCACGCTTTTGAGAATCGAGCCCTCGAACAGCTTCGGGACGTAGTTCTGCAGGAACAGGATCATCCCGGTCATCTTTCCGACCGGATTGCTGAACTTCGGGGCGGGCGCCTCGATGAGGCTGGAAATGGCCTGGATGACGGCGTCCGGCGATTCCGCCCCGTCGATGCCTTTTTGCGTCGCGGCCTGCACCTGCTGGCGGTAAGCGTTGTAGTCGGCGATCTCGCCGCTCGCCGCGGCGACCGCGTTGTGGCCGAGGTTCGTCTTGAACCACACCGGCTCCACCATGCTGACCTTGATGTTGAACTGGTCCAGCTCGAACCGCAGCGACTTGAAGTATCCCTGCACCGCGTGCTTCGAGGCGGCGTAGAAAGACAGATTGGGCGGACCGATCAGTCCCACGATCGAACTCACCGTGATGATCTGCCCGGACCTCTGGGCCCGCAGGCGGGGCAGCAATGCGTTGGTCACCTTGACGGTTCCCCAGAAGTTCGTCTCGAACTGCTGGCGGCCCAGGCCGATGGGCGTTTCTTCGGCAATGCCGGTCACCATGTACCCGGCGTTGTTCACGAGGACATCCAAGCGCTCGATGGACAGGGCCAGTTCGCGAGCGAATGACGCAATGGATTGGTCGTCGTCGATGTCCAGGCGCAGCAGCTGGAAAGGCATCTGCGCTGCATATTTTTCCGGCGTGCGGCTGGTACCAACCACGTGGTGGCCCTGGGCGTGCAGGCGGGTGGCCAGCATCAGGCCGAAGCCCGACGACGCGCCTGTGATCAGTACTGTCTTTTTCATGTGAGCTTCCCGTTGAAGGATCGATCGAGGCATTTCTCGGCTCTGGACGAACCGCGGGCCGCAGGTTAGTATCGATTCAATACTAAGTCAATATCGAATCGATATGAACTCGAAACCCGATGCCCAATCCACATGCCCCATCGAGCGCAGCCTTGCCTTTCTGGGGGACAACTGGACCATGCTGATCCTGCGAGACGCCAATGCGGGCGTGACGCGCTTCGATCAGTTCAAGAAAAATCTGGGCATCGCGCCGACCATCCTGACCAAGCGATTGGCAACGCTGACGGACGAGCGCCTGCTCGAGAAAAAGCTCTACTCGGAACGCCCGCCGCGCGAGGAATACGTGCTGACCGATGCCGGGCGAGACTTTCTGCCGGTCCTCTTCATGATTGCAGCGTGGGGTCAGAAGCATCGGGGCGGCGGTCGGTTGACGCGCTTCCTCGATGCCGAGAACGGCACAGAACTCAAGCCGGCCGCGATCGACACCGTCACCGGCTTCGAGCTTGGCACCCGACCCATCCGGATCGTGGTCCCCGAATGAAAAGCGACACCGTCCAGATGCGTGCGGCTGCTCGGCTGGCGCCGACGCGCGGCCTGGTGTCGCTGCTTGCCGCTCTCGCGGCCATCGGGGCCTTGTCGACCAACATCATCCTGCCGTCGTTTCCTGCCATCGGCGCAGGACTTGGCGCGACCGGCGCCCAGCTCGGGCTGACATTGAGCACTTTTTTTGTCGTGTTCGCGATCGGTCAACTCATCGTCGGCCCGCTCTCGGACCGGTACGGACGGCGAAAGCTGGTCATCGGCGGCCTGCTGCTCTTCGCGGCAGGGGGCGTCATGTGCGCGCTGTCGCCCAACCTCGCCTGGCTGGTGGGCGGTCGGGCCGTTCAGGCGGCCGGCGTGTGTGCCGCATCGGTGCTCGCGCGCGCCATTGCCAGAGACCTGTTCGAAGGCGAGACGCTCTCGAAGGTGCTGGCGATGGTGATCGTGGCGATGGCCGCGGCGCCCGGGTTTTCTCCCTTGCTGGGCAGCGTGGCCGAGCAGTTCGTCGGCTGGCGCTGGACTTTCGGGACGGTCAGCGCGCTGGGGCTGATTCTGGCGACCTGGTACGCACTGCGGCTGCCGGAAACCCACGCCACTTCACAGCGTACGCCGTTGTCGATCGGCCCCGTCTTCGCGACGTACGCTGGTTTGCTGAAAGATGCGCGTTTCGTGCGGCCAGCGACCGTCGTGGCATGCGTCACCGGCGCGCTCTACGGCTTCTTTGCCGCCGCGCCTGCCGTGCTCATCGGCGCCCTCGGCTTGAGCTCGCTGCAATTGGGATTCTTCTTCGCGGCAACTGTTCCCGTCGTGTTCGCTGCGGGGATGCTCGTGCCGAAACTGTCGGGCCGGTGGGGTCCGCAAAAGACCTTGCAATTCGGGCTTGTGCTCTCGCTTGCCGGTGGCATGGCCATGTGCGGCGTGGCGGTTTGGGCGCCCACCGATCTGGTCGCGTTCACCGCGGCCCTTTGCGTGTTCCTTTTCGGCATGGGCATCGCGAATCCACTGGGCACCGCCCTGTCGCTCGCGCCAGTGGCGGCCCAAGCCGGTGCCGCGTCGGCCATGCTGGGCTTCATGCAGATGTCGGGGGCCGCTTTGGGCGCAACCCTCGTGACGAAGCTTGCAGGCGTGTCGCCGATGACGGCCATGGGACTGGTTGTGACGGCATCACAAGCGCTTTCGATCGCGCTTTTCATGCTCATCCGCCAGACCGTGCCGCGTGAACCCAGCAATTCGGAAAACCAAGCCCTTTAGACCCCGCCGACGATCCTCTAGATTCATCGCGCCGCTTGCTGTTGCCATAAGAGTTGACGCGAGGCACGGTCTGCTAAAAGACCGATTTCGGCTGCGCCGCCGTCATCGAACTTGCCTTCGAAAACGTCGGCAATCGCTGCAGAGCAACCGGCCGACCTGCCCCACAACGGGGTGCATCGGACCCATTGCAGTCATACGGCTTGGTGAAGCACATGTCCGCATTGCAGCGGCAGCGTCACTGCGCAGGTCTGAACAGCTGGCATCAGGCCAATCGCTGATGGAAAATGTTTGGGCCGCAGGTGCACATCGGCATCACGGTCTCCGCCACAAACTCATTGTTCCGAACCATCAGGGGTTCTCGGCGTTCGACCGGCACATGGCGTCGTCGTGTATCTTCCAATCCATCATGAGCAGCGATTCCAACTGGCTTGATAGCGCCCGCGCGCAGTGGCATTGGCGAGGGGAGAAGCGCCCGCCGTTCGCCGACGTTCCTGCGCCGGGACAGGTTTCGGTTTGGGATTTCCCGAGGCCGCCAGAGCTCGTACGCGAACCACGTGAGATCGTCGTGCTCTGGGGCCATCTCGAGGTAGCGCGCACCCGCGCCGCCTGGGCAGTCCGAGAAACGGCCCACCCACCGACCTTCTACCTGCCGCGGGCCGACGTAAGGCGTGGACTGTTGCAGCCCGCTGGCAATGGTTCGTTTTGCGAGTGGAAGGGACAGGCGCGCTATTGGAATCTGGTCGACGGCGCACGCCGCTTGGACCAGGTCGCTTGGAGCTATCCCCATCCCTTGTCTGGTGCCGAGCCGCTCGCCGGCTGTGTCGCCTTCTATGCCCACAATCTTGACTGCCGTGTCGGCGGATCGAAGGCCCAGCCACAGGCGGGCCCTTTCTATGGAGGCTGGATCACCCCCGACTTGGCCGGACCCTTCAAAGGCGGATCCGGTAGCGGAGGTTGGTAGCTGGTGGGTCTCGGCAACCCGACGCGGAAGCAAAGACAAAACACACAACGGCGTGCCATCGCATGGGTCCCGACATCAATTGCACTTGTCCAAGACGGCGGCTTCGCCTATTGACGAGCGACACGATACAAGTTGTAGTGCAACGGCTGCTATCCAACGATCAATTTTGTGAACTATGTCAAAAGAGTCAATTGAAATCCTTGCGCAAGGCGAATCGTCCATCAAGCCACTGACGGCTTTGATACTTCGTGCGATGTTGTCCCTGCCCTTGGGTGCTCAAGCGAAGGAACTTGCGGTACTGTTGCACTGCGATGCGGAGCAGGTGCGGCGCGCACTTCGTGCCGCTAAAGCGCAGGCGCTGGTGGATGTTGAGCCAGGAGATCGCATGGGGCCTGCTGAGTGGTTCCTTTTGCCGGCTGGCCGGGAGAGGCTGCGCGAACACGAGCGGAAGAATCCGCCATCAGTCGCTTCGGCCCAGCATCGATTCCCGCCCTCGCTGCCCAATGTGCCGAACAGCGTTTTCGCCTTGGGCACCTTTACGCAATAGGAGTTCCAGCGCTCTGGGCCACAAGGTCGGGTAGTCCTCGGGCAAAGCGTCCTACGGTTCCGGCAGGGGGAGCTTTGGCAGCGCGGAATGGCGCTCCTTGCCCGTCGACATACGATTTAACCTTCGCCGGCCCGCGTCGAACGGTCGCTGGAGCTTCCGCCGTGCCGGCCGAGCACCGCAAAACCTAGCTCCCGGCCGAACCGCTCAAGAGCAGTCGTTAGCCCTCACCTCTCCTCGATGAAAAGATCAGCTCCAAAAATCCGGCCTGCATCAGTCAAAGACGTAAGCGCTATGTTCAAGGTCAGAGCGTCGGTCGGAGAAAACAAGATGACCACTGATGAGCTGACGGAAATAGGCGTTACGCCGGAATCCATCGCCATTGCGGTCAGTAGCGCACCTTGCTCGTGGGTAACGACCCTTGATGAAGAAATCGTTGGGTTTGCAATGGTCGACTTGGACAACGGATGCCTATTTGCTTTGTTCGTTCTGCCCGAGCATGAAGGTCGTGGAATAGGCACGCGCTTGACCCAGGCCTGTGAGTCGGCCTTGTTCGAGCGGCACCCTGCGGCATGGCTCGAAACCGCGCAGGACAGCCGCGCTGCGCAACTCTATCGTTACCTCGGATGGGGTCACGAGGTGGAGATTGGTGGCGGAGACGTCCGATTGGAGAAGCAACGGCCCGTGACCGCCTCGAGCCCATAAGGCCCAGCCCCGACCGGCTGCAGTCAGCCAGGAGCGGTCCTGCGTCTCAGCTTGGAATCACCTGACTGACTCGGCACCAGCGGATCCATTGGAATCCGATGGAAGAGGGAATGCGACCCCACCCCCGCCGTTGATGAATCGCTCCGCCAAACACATGCCCATACTGCTCAAGCGCATTATCGATCAAGCTCGAGCTCGGCCCGTCGCCGATTGCCACGCGCGGCGCGCTTCTCCGGCGGTCTGCGGAAGACGAAACGGAGGCAATGATTGCTGAGCATCGAGCGCCGGCACGCGAATGGAGCGATTGCCTCGCTCCAAGGCCGCCGAAACGCGGGCCGATACTTGCAAAACCGCCGTCGCTCGCCACTTGGGCGCCCAGCGACTTTGAATTGGAACCCTCTGCATCCACACGCCAATTGCTGGCAGGAGCGCAGGCCACAGGGGCACGTGTCCGCCAGGGAACGGTTGAAGCGATCGAAGTCGCAGGAAACCGCATCACGGGTGTCGTCGTGGAAGGGCAGAAACTGCTCGCCGACGTTGGAAAATTCCAAGAGCTGTTTGAAGGTCATTCAGAGCAAAGCCAATCTTGAACTCTATGTGGGGGGTCAAGCCCTGAAAATCAACATGTGGAGAGTTCGATTGGCCCACTGCTCTCGGCATGCCGCTTTCGAACTAGATGAGCGGGCGCGCGTCCATGCAATGTCGTCGCCTTGGTGCAGTACCCGTCTTCAGCTATGTACCGCTTTGCTGATCCTGCCTATAGGCGCCTCAGCTGGCACAGCTGTAAGCCGCGTTGACCGCCTTGTTGCGCGCGTCGGCCCACTGCGTAGCTGCATCGGCAACCGCTTTGTTCGAGCCGTCCCTCATCGTGGCCGTCAGCGCGCGCGTGCTGCCGATCAGGCTGTCGATCTTCTCCTTGTACCTCGCGCACACCGGATCCCAGGCCGGCGGCGCCTTCGGGCCCTTGCGCAGCGTGCCGAGCTCGGTGTTCGCGGCGCTCACGCCTTGCAGCGCGGCGTCCACGGCGGGCAGATTCTGCCTCTCTTCGAGAGCGAGCCTGACGGTACCTGCGAGCTTGCGCGTTTCGAGCGACACCTTCAACGGTGAAAGCCCGGCGTACCCGGCTTGAGCGTGGCCAGTTCTGCCTCGTCGCGCTTCAGCGTCTGCGCGGACAACGCGGCACCGAAGGCCGCGGTGGCCTTGTTGGCGGCATCGAGTGCTGCGACCAGAGGCACATCCAGGCACGCCTTGGCGCCCTTGTCGCCCAGGTATTCCTTGGTGCTTTCGCAGGTGCGCGCTTCCTTGATCAGCGGGTTGAACGCTTCGAGCGCGGCCTTGAGCGCCTTGCCCGGCGCGTCTAGTTCTGGCCAGGGCTGTGCCATGGCCATGGCCTTGTCGAAAGCGCGCAGGGCGTCGTCGACATCCCGCCCGCAAAGCTGTAACTGTCAAGCGGGGCGCCTGCTTTTGCGACCTTCGGGTTGGCAAGCCGGTAGTCGCGCTGGATCCTGCCGAAGCTGTGCCATTGGAGCAACTTGTTGTAAGCCACGCCATAGGCGTTCAGCTTTGCTATCTGCTGCTTCTCCGACACCACGAGATTGCACGCGCCTGTTGGCGCTGTCGGAGTTGTCGACGCTTCCGGTTTGCAACCAGTCAGGGCAACGGTCATCGGCAAGGCCAGGACGGCCACCCATCCGGCAATGTCGCACACGCGAAATACTGTCCTGCATGTTCCTACAGAAGTGGCGAGACCGCAGACTTTAGAACGGCGACGCGCCGCTGGTCTTCAGGATGTTGTGATATATGTGCGGGACGCAGCGATGCATGTCGTCGACAACTTTTCATTTCGTCCCGCAGCAACCCGATGCTCCACTACACAACCATCCAGTCCGGTGTGCCTTCGACAGACCCGATCGACATCGGCCAGGTCGACGGCTTTGAAGCGGCCATCGCGCTCGTCAGGTCGGTCGACTGGAAGAAGGTCATGGCCGCATGGTACGAAACGCAAGAAGGACCATTGCCCGCCATCGTGTTCCAGGCCCCGGCCTCCCGTGCGGAGCTGTACGTGAGTCATGTGCCGATGGACGAAGCGCCTTACGACCAGGTGCACTTCATGCGCACCCTAAAGACGGGATGGCTGAGTTCTCGGAAGACCACGATCACGGCGGAGCTGCATTCACCCGCGCTGCTCGAACAATGCCTTGCGGATTGGGAAGCGGAGCGCTGGGAATCGCTGATGCAGCGCTTGCGCACCCAGGGAGTGAACGCGCTTGGCTGAGGCCGCGGCGCCGTTGGCAACATTTACCGGTCTGCGTGGATTGCCGTGGATCGCACTTGCGACCAACAGCCTGAATCCCGTCTGCCGCATCGAAGGCGACCAGTTGGTCCTCCGGGTGATCCGCCGGCGCCAGCGGCCCTGTACGGACATTCGCGAGGTTGACGTGCGCGAGGCCTACGGCACGTTCAACCTGATCTTCTCGTTTCGCCACACACCACTGACCTTCGTAGCCAACATGGGGACCGCAGCGCGAGGCGCCGAGGTTTTGGCTTCGCTGCCGGAAGGCGTTCCGCTCTCCGGCAGCGCGCGGTTGGCGTTGACCCGCAAGCACCCTGAGAGGTGATCTTTCGCGCGCCCGGAACAGTTCGCGTAAGCCCAAACATGAACTTCAGATGTCGAGTGGAACCTCATCCCGAATCTTGCCGTGGCCGATCATCCGGCTCAATGCATAGCGGCGCTGCATGGCAATGCTCGCGTCGGGTTTTGCACCAACGGCCTCCCCGCGCAGTTGGGCATCGACCACATGCCAGTGCTCTTTGAGCTCGCAGAGCTGCAACTGATCAAAGTAACCCTGAGCAGTTGCCTCCCGCATTTTTGTTATGGGACCTCGAGAACGGCGGCTCCAAGCCGCCCTGGGGCGACAAGATCGCAACGCACATCGCGAACCTTGGCAACTACTACGTGTCGAGCACGGACGCGACGTGTTCGAGGTGCTCGAGAACGCTCTGGCGGCCTCTGCCGAACAACAACAGGATGCGGTCCTTCATTGAAGGGCTTCTGCCGGCCAGAAACTGGTCCCTCGACGCCGCCTGGTCTTGTGCGCCGGCGGCATGCGGTTCTTGCGCGACCGTGAAAGCGCATGGCATTCAGCCAGGGACCGCAAACAGTTCAAATCACCATATCGACCCGGATTAGTCACACTTCCATGCAAGACAAGAATGCGTTACCTCGAATGCCGATCGAATACCGGTTTCAATTTTCGGTACACCACTTCTGGACGGGCCTTCAACGCTACAAGCGGGAAATCTGGTGGATGCGCCCGTTTTTTCAGAATCGATGGCTGTGGGGACTCTCTTGTGTGCTGGCTTTGAGCATCTTGGCGAACAAGGCTCCGGGCGTGGCGGTAATTCTGGCTTGCCTGATCATGGTGGGGGTGCTCTTGGCGGGTTGGCCTCGCTCACTAAGCATCTGGATGCTTGAGAAGAAATTCCGAAAAAGCCCGTTCTATAACGACGAGATCACCTTTTCTCTGTCCGAGAGCGGAGCGCACGTGCGAGGCCGGGGCTCTGAATCGCGCACGGGCTGGGCGATCTTCACAAAAGCTCGTCGTTTCGCTGACGGTCTCATGCTGTTCCAAGGGCCGAACGTTTTCCTGTGGCTGCCCGACGCAGCCGCCGCCACAGCAGAAGATGTTGCAGCGGCACAGAACCTCGCGCGTTCTCAAATTCAAGACTATCGAGAGGGCTAGAGCTGTCATTGACTTGGACAGTTCTTTCGCATCGAGTAGGAACACTGCAGGGCGCGGCTCGAACGACGGCCATGAGGAAGCTTGACAGCCAATATGGGCGCCAAGTTGGCGACAGGTCACAACCGGACATGCAGCACAGACGTCCACCTAGGTACATGAAGACTTTCGCAATAGCTGCCATTGACGGATACCAGCGGTTCGTCTCCCTGTGCACAGGCTTCGGCTGCGCGTATCGAATGCGAACGAGCGCAGCCTCCTGTTGGCGATTCGCAAAGCGAGCAGTTCGTCGCTATGGGGCATGCGCTGCCTCGGCACAAATCCTCTCCAACTCAGAAAGCCAAACGGCCGCCGCACCTCCGGAAGCTACCGCCCAGCTTGCCCGCTTTGGTCTCGCCGGGGCGCGAGGAAGCTGTCGGGCTGCTGCGCGTGCTGGCCGGGCTAGGTCAGAATGCGGCCGGTCACGAGCGACAACTTTCGAGAGATCCGTTCGTGCGTGCGAACCGTGTACACCGCTTCAATCAAGGGGCCGTTGCAAGACGTCGATTGATCACGACGAAGCGCTAAGCGGCGAGGCACGCCACTAAGGCGCCCACGCCCCAGGACGTCCAGAGGGCCGCCAAAAGCGCGAACCCATGCGCGATGTCGTCCATGTGCGCCCAAAACGACTGGCTCGCGTCTCGAAAGCTCATCAGACAGGCGCGCTCTGCACACCACACCGCGGGCGGAATGACGGCGACGCACGATGCGTAGCCAAGGTTTGCGGACAGCGGGCCGACAGGACCGCGCCCGACGGCTCGCCGCCAAACTAGAAAAAGGACAAAGGCAAGCAATGCGAAGGCAAGCAATGCGAAGGCAAGCAATGCGAAGGCAAGAAAGCCCGCCATCATGAGCGCATTTAGCAAAGCATTTGTCATGTGCTGATGAACGCACAGTTATGGCACGTGGCATACCGCCTCGACGTTGTGGCCATCGGGCGCGATGACGAAGGCTGCGTAACAGTGGGGGTGGTAGTGTGCTCGCAGGCCCGGCGCTCCGTTGTCCTTGCCGCCTGCTTCGATCGCCGCGCGATGAAACGCATCGACCTGGCTGCGGTGCTCCGCCGTGAACGCGAGGTGCAGCGGAACTGGGCACGCTTTGCTTTCGTAGATCCAGAGCGATGGTTTGCCGTTCTTTCCCAAGCCAGCCCCGTGCGGGCCCTTCATCGCAACGGTCACGCCCAGCGGCGCCAGTGCGCGCAGGAAGAAGGTCTCGCTGGCCTCGCTGTTGCTGGCGCGGATACCGATGTGATCGAACATGAAAACTCCTTTCGAGGCCGCAAGCTGTGATGGTGGGTTTCTAGCATCGGCCGTCCAAACCGTCTTGCGATAAATCAACCCGCACTCGGGCCAGTCCTTCGCTCATCTGTGGCGCCACACGGCAGCGGTGCCCGAGAGCCGCGTGACCAGATCAGCGACTCACTTGGGCTGCCGCCATCCCGTCGGGCCGACAGCCAGTTCTCGCCGCCAGCCCAACGACAACGTGGACGTCGGACTCAAGCGCCATTCGATACGGCCATCCCGACAAGAAACTGCGCTGGATCACGACCATTCGTGAGCCCCGAAGCTATCGCGACCCATCGCGACGCACGCGCCCTGGCTCGGACCCTCGCCGCATCAAAGAGACTTGCCGTGCGATACCCACAGCCTTGAGGCAACGTCCATCGGCCTTTTAAAAATCCTGGAAATTCCCGGGCATCTTGGAGCGTCGCCTTCAAGGCACGCGGGAGTCGGTCTGGGTCGACGGGCTTGAAAAGCACGGCGACACCTGATTGCCAAACACGCCGGGGGCGATCGGGCGCAGTCTCTCCGATGATCGGAAGCAGCGGAATCCGCATGCCACTGCGCTGCTTCAGGCGCAGCCCCGCATCGAGCCTGCGGCCACCGTCGGCCAATCGGTAGCCGCACAGCAGCAGTTGAAGGGCTAGCCTTCCATCTCTGCACTGGACATGGCACGTGCCAGACGCCGCTGGCCTGCACGCGAAGTTGCAGTCCAACCTCCACCGCGGTCGCCAGGAAGACATGATTGAGTCGCCAGCAGAAGTGCGTCGAGTTCGACCGGTTGGTTGTCGGGAGTGACGACACCTGCATCGAGGCGGGAGACATTGACCATGCTATCCGGCGAATTGCCCAGTGGAGTGACTGCGCGCATGAGCCGCTCGGCGTTCTGTCGTTCCGGATGGCTGCTGATCGCGCCGGAACGTCTTTAGATCGCGCGCAAGGGAGCGAGTGGCACGATGAACTTCGGATACGCCGCCGGCGCCGCGCTCGGGCGCAGCAGAAATCGGTTGTAGATGGCCTCCAATCTTGCGCATGTGGCGGGCAGTTCGAGCTGGTAGAGATCACGCATGAACTGCTCGGAGGCAAAGAAAGCCACGTCAGCGATGCTGGGCGTTTCGCCGCCCATATAGGGCCTCGCGCCGGCCATCGTCTCGAGGCTTCCCAGCACCCGTACATACTCGGAATGCATCCCACGGGCTACCTCGTCGTTCTGCAGGCGCATCTTGGAGAAGAGCGGGCTGGCGTGAAATGTGCAAATTCCTGCAAAGTTGTAAGCCTCATTCACGAGCATGAGTTGATCATGGGTGCGCGCTCGCGCCTCCGGGGTGCTTCCGCGCATGTCCGGTGCGGGGTATAGATCCTCAAGATATTGCATGATGGAGCTCGACTGACAGATGGTGAACCCATCCTCGGTCTCCAGCGTCGGAATGCCGCCGGTTGGGTTCTTCTTTAGATACCCTGGCTTGCGGTTTTCTTGCCCGATGACGTCAATCTCGATCATCTCCAGGCTGGTGATTTTCTTTTCCTTGAGGTAGACGTGAATGCGGCGCGGGTAGATGCCCCAGGAGAATTGATAGAGTTTCATCGCGCTTTCCATTCGAAGACGTGGTTGAACAATCAATATTCGCGGAGCGGGGCTGGGCTGGGCGGTTCTCACCAACGTATTCAGTCGCCGGCAGTCAGCTGCTCGACCGGCACGGGATCGGCGCTAAGGCACTGAGCCAGGTCTTCTCAGGCAATGGGGTCCGTCCTGCTCGGTCATGTGCAGCAGCCCGTGAGCACGGACGAAAGGCAGCTGGCGCATTTCATGTAACTAATGATGTTCTCTTTCCGGTCGTGTGTCTAGGCGAGGCCGAAATAGAACGCCTATCGAGCCGCAGGTTTGGCATTCAGGACACTGGCTCACACCTTCTCACCTGCGACGCCGAGTGCTTCGCTACATTGCTGGTCACCTGTGCATACGACACGTCAACATGTGTTGGCTGACCGATTACGGTCCTCCAGCAACTAATGGCTGACCCGAGACGTACCGAGCAAGCGGGCTCGCAACTCCAAATGAGCCAATTGGCGACGCGCTGCGGTGGAGCGTCGGGCATGGCAGTGCCACGGACACCGCGGGCCGCGGCAAGGCCGATCCGCAAGCCGTGTTGCGCGCCATCGCGCTGCTTTGGAGAGGCCGGGCATGAGCCATCGCATCGCCATCTCGGGCAGTGACCTCGCCTTCGAATCGCGCAAGCGCATCAGGATCCACCGTTGCACGACCTGCACGGCCGATCCGACCCTCGCCTTGTCCTGCGGATGACGCGGCCTCGCCGGCAGCACGCAGGTTGTACCATTGGCTCATCCTCACTTCCCCCTGGTTTATCTCAGGTTCGCGTGCGGGCGGCGCCAGCACCCGTGACGCAACCATCTGACAGCCTCCGATGGTGATGTCCGTACCTGGCTTCGCGCAAGAGCGGCGGCGCCGCGCTGCGGTGCGAGCCCGCCAATGACGCGCGAACTTGCGTAGGCCTCGCGACCCCTATGAATTCATTCGACACGTTATCCCGACCGTCAATCCGAGCGATGACGATCGCAGACTACGAGGGCGTCATTGAGCTGGTGACGCAAACGCCCGGGATCTCGTTGCGCGACGCCGATTCACGCGCATCCACCGAGCGATATCTGTTGCGCAACCCGTCGTTGAGTTTCGTCGCCGAGCATGGCAACGCGATCGTCGGTTGCGTGATGTCTGGACACGATGGGCGCCGCGGGTATCTGCAGCACCTGATCGTCCTGCCGACATACCGAGACCGCGGCGTCGGCTCCGAGCTGGCCGAGCAATGCCTCGCCGCACTTGAAGGCCTGGGCATCCTCAAGACGCACATCGACGTGTTCAAGACGAACCTGCAGGCCCAGCGATTCTGGGAGCGCAAGCAATGGAAGCTGCGCACCGACATCCACCGCTACTCCTTTGTCCGTTCCGGCAGCGACAACGCATAGCCAGACCTCGCCGAATTCGGTTCCTCCCCGCGGCGCTGGCAAGACGGGCCATGCGCGGCGCGCCGACCGAAGAATCGGACACCCCGCTCCAAGGCTGGTGCCTGCAGCGATGTGGCTGCGCACGCTAAGGGTGCGGCGTCGCCGATGTGGCGACACGTCGACATGACCATTCGATGTCAAAAAATGAGCAACGGCGCGCTGTCAATCGCCACGAAAACGCTGCCGCCCGATGAATTGGTGATCAGCTTTCACGCGGCCGATTGGGACCAAAGGCGATGCGAAACATTTGTCGAGAAACGCATCTGTCTACCTGTGATTGTTCGCTGTCACGCTGAAAGGCAGTCAAATGGATAGTGCTCGCGATAGACGAAGCGGAAGAATCATCGACGCCATCCGGCTTTGGGAAATGGAGGTCGTCGGTCGCGACGACTACGTGTGTCCCGGCTGTGGCATTCAGGTTTTTCCCGCATCGTTTCAAAAGGGCGTGAGCAAACGCGCACCGTACTTCACGCCAAGTGCAAACAAGCACATCGATCCTTGCGGCGTCAGCGGCTTCGAGAAGTTGGTCGACAGGGCGAAGGAGGAGTCGATCAGCCTCCCAGACGGTTTCCCTCTGCCGTATCCCAACAAATTGGTTTTGACCGACGAGCGGCCGGTGGTGGATGGCGGCGACACGCGACCAGTTCCTCATGGGGCTGCTACTCGACCGGGTGGTCGACCGAATCGCCAAGCTGCGGCGAGTTTCCATGGCCACACCGTGGCGACCATCTGCCCCATCTGCGGGCAATATATGCAATACCCCCATGATCGTGGTCTGGACTTGAGCATTCCGGACTGTCCGGGCGATACCTATGCGACGGTATTTCAGCGCTTGGCTTTTTCAGGCATGTGGTTGATGCGTCAAAGGACGCGTCTTTTCTGCGTGGCGCTTCGATGGTCAGCGCCGGCGCGAACCGATGACCACATGGAAGTGTCGCTGGATGCTGGTGAGTGGGATGAAGCCACGGGAAAGCCGGGGCGGTTCTACCGGCTGCGTGTTCAATGGGCGCATTGGACAGATCGGCAGCGCACCACGCTTCACGGCGAAATCCGCGCTGCACAGCAAGACGCCATAGATTCAAGAAAGCAGGATCAGAAGTCTCCTGGCAAGGCGTGGGTGTTCTTCGTCGGTACGCAGGATGCGGAAGATGACAGCCTCATCGTGGCCAGCCGCTACGCACTGGTTTGCTGTCGATTTGGCGAGATGCTGTCTGCATGATGCGACTCGACGAGGTGGATCCGCGGCAGACAACCGCCACGGTTATGACCCTAGTCGGTTCAAATCTCGGTGGAAATCAACACTTTCGGCGACTAACACGAGACCTTCGAAGTCATGCTGCCGTGCGAATGCGTCTGGGCAAGCGCCGGGCCGGCGGCGCGGCCGTCCGCGCCCCGGGACGCGTGCGCGCAGCTGTCATCAAGCGACACATCATGGGTGGGGAAAGAGCACTTCAGGCACGCTGCCCTCGGCGATGACGGGGTCAGCGCCGCCCCCACTTCTTCAGTCATGTCCAAGGTATCGCATGAACTCGTCGACCGCATCCCTGCGAAGCCATGAATGAATGTGCCCATTCTTGATTGGGCCGTGATGCTTCGTCGTGACTCTCATCAACCGAGCGCAGTATTCCAGTGCGAACCTGTGATTCGACTTGGTGGTCTTGATGAACGACTCGCACGTCCCGTCGCCGCCAGCGTCGACCAGCAGTTGCCGAAGATGCGGGCTGAATGCCATCGAGTTGCCCGAACACTGAAAGATGCCCGCTTCCTCTGTACAAGACGTGCCTGAGTTTGGGTTCGTCACATCCCGGCCGGCATCCCATTTCCAGGAACTCTCGAATCCTGCGAGCACCCTGAGTACCTCCAGCATCACGGCACGCCGATGCAGCTCGCCGCGCCACGGACCCAGCTGTGAGACGACGCTCGAATAGATGTCGAAGACACCGTTCCGCTCGAAGACCTCGTTATCCGCACCGCGGCCCCATTTGACCAGCTCGGTGAGAAATGCTTCGGGCGGTGCGCCCCGGTTGTGAACCTTCTGGCCGCAGGCGATAAATTGCGGCTGGACTGCTTCGACACCCTTGGCAGCCAACGAATCGGCCGACACGAAGGTGTTCACCTCAAAGTGCATCGGATCGTTGAACGACTTTCCCCAGATGAAGCCGTTTGCCTGAAAAATCGGAGCCACGGGGGCGACGGACCCACCCATGCTGCCGTCGTCGGAGTTCAGGTCGATCGCGATTCCGAATGCATGGTTCGAGGGAAGCTTGCTGAGCCCGCCGCCTACGGGCTTTCGCAGCCGCTTGTTCAAGGTGCCGGCGCACGTCTTGATGTGATGCAGCAGACCGCGCTGCGCAATCTCCTCGAAGGAACGCAGAAGCTGGGCATGGCCGCGTTTGTGGAACCTCAGGTGGCCATTGTTGGCGCCATCAATGCCTGCGAGTTGCGGTATCTGGAGCGAAAGAATGTCGGCTTCGTCGAAGCCACTGACAAAGCTAATGGCATCCCCACGTATCCACTGCAACTTCGACGCTGTACGGAACCGGACGGGACCGAACAAAGGGTGATTGAAGGTGCTTTCCGGCATGACGGCTCCTCAAAGAGAAAACTGTCCGCCTTTCTATGCCCCCTTGGCATGCATGCGCATCCCCAAAATCTGGGAGGGCCATGAATCCAGCCGGACCTTGGCGTGACGAGCGCAGATAGCGATGAGACTGACCAATCGGTCTGGACTGCAGCAACGGTTCCTGCGATGCGCAATGCGGGCGTGGTAAGCCACAGGAGCTCTCCCATGAACAGGGGAGACACCAGTCGCTGGGCGAGCAATAACATTTGACACGCGAGTTGAAGGTTCAGTCAGAGGCAACAACCGAGGTGCTCCATGAAATACCGAAGGCTCTCGCACGCAACAACGATCTGCTCTCTGTCCTTCATTCTCGGCGGATGCACTCACATGAGCGTTTCCGATTGCCCCGCCCCCAAGGATTGGTACAACCCGTTCTCGGTCCTTGGTCACGACGTCCCTCGCGTGCGATCGGCGAAGTACCGCATGGCTCTCGGAGATGTTCCGAGCGCCGCCACGCGTTTCGCACCCTATGCGCTGATGTCGGCGTACGCCTATTTCGACAAAGAGGGCTGCCCAGGTACTACACAGTCGGCCGCCGAAATAGAGCGAATAAGGGCCGAAGCGATTACGGTCAGGGAGACCCTCACAAACTTCGATCGTGCGAAGCCGTTTACGCCCGTAGAAGAATTGGAAGGGAATCACGGATGCGAAGACAGGTTCGGTCTGATGTATCGCGTCTGGCACAGCCCGGATCGCAACGAACTAGTCATCGCGTTCAGAGGAACCTCCGATGCACGCGACTGGTGGTACGGCAATCTGTGGCCATTGAGCCGCGGTCTCACCGAAAAGACTCAATACAGCGAGGTTCAGAGACATGTTCGTAACGTCCTCGATAAGGTGAAGGCGACTCCGAATCTTTCTGGAGCGAAAGTCATCGTGACAGGTCACTCTCTCGGAGGAGGACTGGCTCAACACGCGCTATATAGCTACCCCAAGGAGATTCATCAAGCCGTCGTTTTTGATCCTAGCATCATCACGGGATACACGGCCATCGACGGTGCTGAGAGGGTAGCTTTGTGCAATTGCTCGCGCGACTTGGGCGCCGAGGCGCCGATCATTCGGGTGTACGAGTCCAACGAGATCCTGAGCAATCTGAGGATCTTCCACAAGATCTTCTATCCCGCGCATCTGCATATCCAGGAGGTGAGATTCAACTACGATTCAAGCACTTTCGGAACGCACTCACACAACATGGCACGTCTAGCGACGGCGCTGGCCGGCGATGCAATCAGACCCCCTCAAGAGGCGCATGCTGATTGGTTCGCAAGTTCAGTTGCCAAGTGCACGAAGCTATTCAAGAAGGCCCAGGAGCAGAAATGCAAGCAGGCCTCCACGGCGGCCATGTGCACAGCCTCCTAAGTCGCTTGAGTTAAATGCCGAGGGCGCGCCGCTGCCGAGCTTCGGGTAGTCGAACGACGAAACGGCTTGGTAGCTGTCCATGACCCGAACATGTTCATCTCCATCTAGAAGTGACTCAGTGGGGGTGCGTATAAAAACTTGGACTGGTTTTATGCCGCAATCCACGGCTCACCCGGTATTCGATGGGGCTGAGGGAGCCGTGAGAGATCTCGATCCGCTTTCGAACGTCAGATGCTCCTTCAGGTAGCTGATGAAGGCCTGTACCTTCGGCGAAGGCATTCGCTCACGCGACGAAAGCGCGTTCAGCTCCTGAGGCGGACCAACCCATTGCGGCAGCACCCGCACGAGGCGCCGCGCTTTGACGTCTGCCGCCATGCTCCGCTCCATTGCCAACGAGATGCCCACACCGCCGCAAAGCGCATCGTGCAGCAATGCCGGGTCGCTGGCCACGACCACCGGATCGACCAGGTACCCTCGCGGCTTCCCTGCGCCTTGGCGCAGCGGCCACACGTACCCCACATCGCGGCGTGCCTGGTGCAACGTCAGAGCGCAGGCTACACGGGAGGCAGCGCGCCAAGTGGAGTTACTTGGTCACCGTGTGGAGGAAGTTGCGCTGCCGCTTGGCGTGACTTGGGAGGCCTTCGTTCACGCGAACGCGCAGATCTGGTGCGCGACGCTCGTGCGCTGGATCGATGGCCTCGCGTCGGCAACCGGCCGCCCGATCGACGCGACGACGCTGGAGCCTTCCACATTGGCGAACTATCGCTATGGCCGCACCGCAAGCGCGGTGGAGTTTGCCGCAGCGCTCGAAGTGCGCAACACAGTTGCACGCACTGTGGGCAGCTGGTTCTCCAGCATGGACATGCTCATGACGCCGACACTGCCGCAAATGCCGGGGCTTCTTGCAACCTACAGCGAAGGCGCGGAGCGCATGAACGGACTGGAATGGACCGCGCGCGTCTTTCGCCACACCCCCTTCACTCCCCCCGCCAATGTGGCGGGGACGCCAGCGATGTCCGTTCCTCTGGCCGTAGAGCCCGCCACGGGCCTGCCCATCGGCATCCAGTTCGCAGCAGGATTCGGCCGGGAGGACCTGTTGCTGCGCCTGGCGGGGCAACTTGAACAGTCACTGCCCTGGAAGACGCGGCGGCCTGCCGTGTGGGCAGGCGACGCGCAGGCGAGCTGACCGGCTGCAGCCTGAAACTCAAGGCTCAAGCGACACAGCCTCAAAGTTAAGGACGCCAGCCCCAGAGATTCGTGTGCACGGCAGCCCGCCGGCTCTGCCAAACCATCAACCGCGCACATGCGCCGAAACTCGGCGGCTCGCACATAGTGCGGCTGAACCCTCGCCGGGCGCGTGCCAACACCCCGATTCTGCGCACAGGCCAAGACGAATTCCGCGTTGCTGCGTCAGTCGGCTGTGCGCACCACGATACGCCCGCGGATCTTTCCTGATAACAGTTCCCGCGCGACATCAATGGCCTCTGTCAGTGCGATCTCGTGTGTGATCGTCTCCAGCAGCGCGCCATCGAGGTCCCTTGCCAAGCGCATCCACGCTTCATTTCTCAGCGAAAGTGGCGCCATCACGCTGTCCACGCCGAGCAATGCGACGCCGCGCAGGATGAATGGCATCACCGTAGCAGGAAAGTCAGCGCCCTGCGCCAGCCCACAGGCGGCCACTGCGCCGCCGTACTGTGTCTGTGCGCACGCATTCACGAGGGTCTGGCTCCCCACGGCGTCGACAACAGCGCGCCAACGCTCCTTCTGCAAGGGCTTGCCCGGCTGGGATAGTTCGGCACGATCGATTACCGACGTGGCGCCAAGCGTTTTCAGGTAGGCGATCTCGCCGATCTTCCCGCTCGCGGCGACCACCCTGTAGCCAAGCTTCGACAGCAGCGCCACCGCAACCGATCCGACCCCGCCGGTTGCCCCGGTGACAAGAACTTCGCCTTCGCCCGGCACCAGTCCGTGTCGCTCGAGCGCCATCACGCACAGCATCGCCGTGTATCCCGCGGTGCCGATGGCCATGGCCTGACGTGGAGTGAACACGTCCGGCAAGCGTACCAGCCAGTCGCCGTCCAGCCGCGCGCGCTGCGCGAGGCAACCCTTGTGCCTTTCTCCGACGCCAAACCCATTGAGCAATACCCGATCACCCGGCCTCCATGCCGGATGAGCGCTCTCTCGCACAGTGCCCGCGCCATCGATGCCAGCGACCATGGGCCACTCGCGCACCACTGGCGAACTGTTGGTGATCGCCAGCGCGTCCTTGTAGTTCAGCGTCGAATAGGCAACATCGATCATCACATCACCGCCAGGAAGAAATTCGTCTGCGACGTCCCGGACCCTGGCCGAAAATTCCGGCGACTTTTCCAGCACCAGCGCTTTGAACATGCTGACTCCTCAAATATGGATCAATTGATCGAAGTCCTCGACCACGAAAACCAGCGGTGCTGCGGACCGCGCAAGGCGCGCCCGCAGCACCGCACCCTCCCACGCTGACCAGAAGCTTCGGGACAGGCGCCGCGCGTCGAGGTCGGCGCGCACCTCCCCGCTCGCTTGCGCTTTGCGGATCGACGCATTCAACAGGATCTCCCACGCCTCGATCGACGCGTCCAGTCGGGTGCGGAATTCGTCGTGAAGGCCGGCAACCTCCTGTCCGAGTGTGCCGATGAAGCAGCCGCGCCGCCAGT
Source organism: Variovorax sp. J22G73 (assembly GCF_030317035.1). Classification (GTDB taxonomy): domain Bacteria; phylum Pseudomonadota; class Gammaproteobacteria; order Burkholderiales; family Burkholderiaceae_C; genus Variovorax. Next base: position 25,669 of record NZ_JASZYK010000013.1, on the reverse strand, counting down.
TGTAGCGACGCATGCCAACGGCGGACTCCGAAAGAAAGGCTGCGAGTTGGTGCGTGAATGTGGGAGCGGCCCCGCTGGGACGTTCGCCGAAGCAACGCTCAAGCCTGCGCAAAAAGAAGGCCTGGTACGTGTCCAGCAGCGTGAAGCCGAAGTCGTCCTTGCTGCTGAAGTAGTGATAGAACGAGCCCTTTGGGACACCGACACTGCTCAGCACCTTGTCGACACTTGTACCTGTCCAGCCGTTTTCAAGCACCGAATCAAGGCCTGCTCGGATCAGATGCTCCCTGGTCGAGGTGCGTTGACCGCGCCGCTGCACATGAGAGCGGGATGCGGCCGAAGGCGTCATTGAGGTACTTGGCACGGGCTGCTGCTCAGGTTCCGGGGGCAAATCGCTTGTGCTCACCGGTGGCGGAACACCGGCGCGCGCTTGGCGAGAAAGGCATGCATGCCCTCTTTCTGTCCGTCGGTGGCGAACGCCGCCTGGAACAGGCGCCGCTCGTGAAGCAACCCTTCAGCCAGAGACGCTTCCTGCGCACGGCTTACCGCTTCTTTTGCCATGCGAACGGCAGGTGCGTTGTAGCCTGCAATGGTGTGCGCAGCCTCAAGGGCCGTCTGCAGCAACTCCGCGGCAGGCACCACGCGCGCAACGAGTCCGGCGCTCTTTGCCTCGGCGGCGGTGATGCTGCGTCCGGTCAGGATCAGGTCCATGGCGAGTGCCTTGCCGACGCAGCGTGTGAGGCGCTGCGTTCCACCGATGCCGGGCAAGATGCCCAGCTTGATCTCGGGCTGGCCAAAGTGCGCATCGTCGGCGGCGATGATGAAGTCGCACATCATCGCCAGTTCACATCCGCCGCCCAAGGCGTAGCCGCTGACGGCGGCGACGACCGGTTTGCTGATGGCCTGCATGCCCTGCCAAGCTGCGAACACATCATCGCTCTGCAGTTCGGCGAAGGTCTTGTCTGCCATCTCCGCGATGTCCGCGCCGGCAGCAAATGCGCGCGGACTTCCTGCGATCACGATCGCGCCGACGTTGCTGTCTGCGTCGAAGGCTCGCAACGCCGACATGACTTCGACGGAGAGCGCGACGTTCAATGCGTTCAGGCTCCTCGGGCGATTCAGGGTGATCAACCCGACACGCTCGCGACGCTCTACCAGGATGGTTTCGTACAGTCCTGGCAGCGGCGCTTGCAAGGGCGTTTGCACGGGTGATTGCGCGGCCTTCGTCAGCGACGACGGTTGATGCTGCGCCTGCCGTTCGGTGGACTGCGGCAAAGCAGTCGATACGGACTGTGTCTTGGTTGCAGTGATGGCGGCCATGTGGACTCCTTGGTTCGCGGATTGCTTGTGAAAGGATTCAGAGGACTTCGTTCGAAGCCGTATGCAAAACTCTTGCCGCCGCGGTGGACGGCGACTTCGCGGGGGAATAATCCCCAGTTGCCGACATGAGCTCGGCCAGGATTTTTTCCCTGTGTTCGTCCAGCCCTGGCGCTCGCAGCGGCGTGCCCGCTTCGATGTCGGCGAACGCGCTGAGCTTGATCGGATTTCCCGCGGTCCGGACCACCTGCGGCGATGTGCCCTGCACCTGGACAATCATGTTTCGTGCCAGCAACTGAGGATGATCGAACAGCTCGTCGATGGTGTTGATCGGCGCACAGGGGACGCCGGCCTCGTTGAGCCTGTCGATCCAATGCGCGCTGAGCTGCGTGCTCGTCACTGCTTCGATGGCCGCGACCATCTCGGGCCGGTTGCGGCAGCGCAGGTCGTTGCTGAGGAATCGGGCGTCAAGGGCAAGCATGGGGGTGCCCAGCGCATCTGCCATCAGCATGAAGAGCTGGTCGTTTCCTGCGGCGATGACGAAGCGTCCATCTTTCGCGGCGAAAGTCTCGAACGGAGCAAGCGAGGGATGGCTGTCACCCGTGCGCGTGGGGACGATCCCCTCGACATCGAAGCGTGCCAGCGCCGTTTCCATCAGCGCCGCCTGGCAATCGAGCATTCCGATATCGACTCGCATTCCCTGCGCATCGTGGGTGCGCTTGTACAGCGACGAGACGATGCCCACTGCCGCGAAAAGTGCGGCGCTGAGGTCGCCGAAGCTGGTGCCCACCCGCGCGGGCGCTGCGTCCGGCCAGCCTGTCAGGCTCATGATCCCGCCCATTGCTTGCACGACCATGTCGTAGCCGGGCAGGTCGCTGTAGGGGCCCGTGTGCCCGAAGCCCGAGATCGATGCGTACACCAGATGCGGGTGGGTGCGCGCCAGCCGCTCGGCACCGTAACCCAGGCGGTCCATCACGCCGGGCCGGAAATTCTCGACCAGCACGTCTGCCTGCGACAGCATCTTCTCGAGAAGCTCCCGATCACGTGGACTCTTGAGGTCCAGCGCGATGCTTTCCTTGCCGCGGTTGAAGCACATGAAGTACGCGGACTCCTGCTGCACGAACGGGCCGAAGGCACGCGTGTCGTCACCGGTGCCGAGCTTCTCGACCTTGATGACGCGCGCGCCGAGGTCGGCTAACACCATCGTGCAGTACGGCCCGGCCAGTACCCGGGAAAAATCAAGCACCGTGATGCCGCTGAGCGGGCCTTTACGAAGCGGGTTGTCTTGGGGTTTTTGCATTTGTTGTCTCCTTGAGTTTCATTGCCCGGCAACGATCCACCTTGCGGCTTTCTCTGCAATCATGAGCGTGGGACTGTTGGTGTTGCCGCTGGTGATCGTCGGCATGACGCTTGCATCCACGACGCGCAAACCGCGGCAACCGCGCACCCGCAGATGACTGTCCACCACCGCCAATTCGTCGCAAGCGCGCCCCATCTTCGCGGTTCCCACCGGATGGAAGATCGTCGTCCCGATGTCTCCGGCCAGGCGCGCGAGCTGTTCGTCGGTTTCGTACTGCGCGCCGGGCTTGAACTCTTGCGGCCTGTAGCGCAACATCGCCGGCTGTGCCGCGATGCGCCGCGTCACACGCAGCGAGTCGGCAGCCACGCGCCGATCTTCTTCGGTGCTCAGATAGTCAGGTGCGATACGCGGAGCGTGAGTGAAATCGGCGCTTCGAATGGACACACTGCCCCGGCTGGTCGGATTGAGGTTGCAAACGCTCGCGGTGATCGCAGGAAAGGCGTGAAGCGGCTGCCCGAAGGCGTCCAGGCTCAGGGGTTGAACGTGATATTGGATGTTCGCGTGGCTGCGTGCCGCGTCGCTTCGGGTGAAGATTCCCAATTGCGACGGTGCCATGCTCATCGGACCACTGCGCTTGAGTGCGTACTCGAGCGCAATCCTTGTCTTTCCGAAGAGACTGTTGGCCTGGGTGTTCAGGGTCTTGGCGCCTTCGACTTTGTACACAGAGCGGATCTGAAGATGATCCTGAAGATTGCGGCCAACGCCCGGGCTGTGCCTGACCACGGGAATGCCCAGAGACTGCAGCAGTGTGCTGTCTGCGATGCCTGACAGCTGGAGCACCTGTGGCGTACCGATCGCTCCCGCGCTGAGGATCACCTCGCGCAATACCTTCACGGTATGCCGTTGGCCCTTCCAGACAAGCTGGACACCGCTGCAAACCTGGGTCCCGTCCGCTGCCCGGTCGAACAAGACGCGGCAGACCTGTGCGCCGGTCCAGACCGTGAGGTTCTTGCGCTGCTTGCGGATGGGTCTCAAGAATGCCTTGGAAGCGTTCCACCGCCATCCACTGCGCTGATTCACCTCGAAGTAGCTCACGCCGAAGTTGTCGCCGGAGTTGAAGTCACTGGTGGCCGGGATGCCTGCCTGCTGAGCGGCCATCGCAAATGCGTCCAGCACGTCCCAGCGCAGGCGTTGTTTCTCGACCCGCCATTCGCCGCCCGAACCGTGCAGGGCATCGAACGCCTGCATCCCACCCTCCCCCGCACCCACGGCGTCGAGCCGGTAGTGGTCCTCGTGCGCTCGAAAGTCGGCCAAACAGTTGGCCCAGCTCCACGCTTCGTCATTCGTGACGTCGGCCCAATGCGCATAGTCGCGCGCTTGGCCGCGCATGTAGATCATGCCGTTGATGCTCGAGCATCCGCCCAGGGTCTTTCCCCGTGGGTAGAGCAGCGACCTGCCATTCAGACCGGCCGACTCCTCGGTGCGAAACCGCCAGTCGGTGCGCGGGTTGTCGATGCAGTAAAGATAGCCCACCGGGACGTGTATCCACGGGTAGTTGTCCGCTCCTCCCGCTTCGATCAGAAGGACACGACGGGTGCTGTCGGCGCTCAGGCGATTGGCGAGCAGGCAGCCCGCCGTGCCCGCCCCGATCACCACATAGTCAAACTCCAGCGAACTCATGCGATATCTCCGCTTATGACAAATGCCATGGGGACCACTCCTATAAATTAGACCGATCGTCTTTTAAAAGGCAAAAAAAAGGAACGTCGTGGTCCAGTGATGCTCAGGCCTCGATGCTCTTGCGAAAGAGTTTCGCAAACATCTGCAGAGGCGCAGCCTTGCGCTCGAGCTTGGCGCGCAGCACGGCGCCTTCCCATCCGGTCCAGAGAAACGCAGCCCATTCGGCACAGTCTGCGGCCGGGTCGATCTCGCGCGCTCGCCTGGCTTGCTCGAGCACCACCGCCGTGCGTCGCTGCCAGCCAAGCAACACATTGGTCAACTGTGCGCGAAAGGGCTCTGGCAGCGCCCCCATCTCCTGACCCAGATTTCCAATCAGGCAACCACGGCGAAAACCGAAGCGCTTCATGCCACGCTCAGCGTCCGCGAAGAATGCGTCGATCCGATCCAGCGGCGAGAGGGTTTCATCAAGAAAAAACCGATCCAGCTTGTGGGTGAAGTATTCGTCGTAGCGCGTGATGAGCTGCGCACCAAACGCTTCTTTGCTACCGAAGAAATGATAGAAGGACCCCTTCGGCACTCCGACAGACCTGAGTATCTCGTCGATGCCCGTGGCCGAGAACCCCTTCTCCGTCAGCGCCGCAACGCCAGCGTTCAAAAGCGCTTCGCGGGAGGCGCGATGGTCTCCCTCATCTTTGGCGGGGCGTCCGCGCCTGCGCGGAAGATCGAGATTGGCACTCATGCGCTGATTATTAGACTGCTCGTCTCGTTAAATCAAGCGCCTTTTTCTCTTTTCGCATCTGTGATGCGGCATCAGTTCAGCTTTCATCTCCTAAACAAGGCCCTCTCGGGTTGCCGAAGCGTCGGGCTCGGGTCGGACTTGCGCCTCTTCAACTAGACCGACCGTCTACGGTTTGTTAGCGCAAACCCCTATTCAGGGGCAACAGCCGAGTGCTAAATTCCGGCCCAGACGAGAACTTCGTCGCTCATCATTTCGCACCGACTGCCAGTGTTGCCAGTCAGGTGCAAGGCAAAAGGGCCTGATCCGGTTTACCCCGGCTCAGGCCCTTTTGCTTTTTTGGTTTCTAAGACGCCATTTTCAAATGGACGCCTCGGCGTCCAGGGATGAACTCGGCCTGAAGAAAGCGAACGAGATGCCAGCGGTGGATCCGTCAGACCTGAACACCTCAACCCTTGAAGGAGATGATCTGATGAGCCAACTCAATCGCCGCGACCTGGTCAAGACCGGCGGCACCATGTTTCTTCTCGGCGCCGCTTCGGGCGCAGCGCTGCTGTCCGAGGCAGCGCATGCGCAAGACAGCGTGAAGCTGGGCCTCCTGCACTCCCTGTCAGGCACCATCGCGATTGCGGAAGCCTCGCTCGTGGACGCCGAGAAGATGGCCGTCGACGAAATCAATGCCGCTGGTGGCGTGATGGGCTGCAAGATCGAGGTGGTAGTCGAAGACGGCGCGAGCGAGAACTCGGTGTTCTCTGAAAAAGCTCGCAAGCTGCTCGAGCGCGACAAGGTCGCGGCCATCATCGGCTGCTACACCTCCGCCTCTCGCAAGGCCGTACTGCCGGCGCTTGCGCGCGCCAAAGGCCTGCTGTTCTACCCGACCTACTACGAAGGCCAGGAACAGGACAAACACGTGATCTACACCTCTCAGGAGGCCACCCAATCGGTGGTTGCTGCGGTGGAGTGGCTCGCACGCGAGAAGGGCAAGACGTTCTTCCTCGTAGGCTCGGATTACATCTACCCACGCACCTGCAACAAGATCGCCAAGCCCACCATCGCCAAGCTGGGAGGAAAGGTGCTCGGCGAAGAGTACGCGCCGCTCGGCCACACCGAGTTCTCCTCGATCATCAACAAGATCAAGGCCGCGAAGCCCGACTGCATCTACAGCACGGTAGTCGGTGGATCCAACGTCGCGTTCTACAAGCAGCTGCGCGCGGCCGGCCTCGATGGCAGCAAGCAGACGCTGCTTTCAACCGTCGTGTCCGAAAACGAGATCGAAGGGATCGGTAAGGACAACGCGGCAGGCTACTACGCCTGCATGGGTTACTTCCAGAGCATCAAGAGCGCAGCAAACGAGAAATTCGTCAAGGCGTTCAAGGCCAAGTACGGAGGTGACCGCGTGATCGGCGACCCGATGGAGGTGGCCTACAACTCCGTCTACCTGTGGAAGCTCGCGGTCGAGAAGGCCAAGTCGTTCGACCCCGAGAAGGTGCTGGCCGCGAGCGCCGGCGTCGAGATCGACGCCCCCGAAGGCAAGGTGCGCGTGCATGCAGGCAACCAGCACGTCTGGAAGAAGGTCCGTGTGGGCAAGGCGCTCGCGGACGGCCAGTTCGAGATCGTCTGGGAATCGCCCAACCTGGTCGAGCCGAACCCGTTCCCCACGCTGTAAGCGTACGGACCACCACGCCCACCTGGCTACTGGAGTCTCATGACTATCGACATTGCAATCATGCAGGTCTTCAACGGCGTGAGCCTGTTCACGATCCTGCTGCTGATGGCCATCGGTCTGGCCATCGTCTTCGGCCTGATGGGCGTCATCAACATGGCTCACGGTGAGCTGATGGCGCTGGGCTCTTACGTGACCTACCTGACAGCCAACGCCTTCTCCAAGTTCGCGCCTCAGTGGATGGGAATCTACCTGTTCGTGGCAATCGCACTGGCCTTCCTCGTCACCTACGCCTTCGGCTATCTGCTGGAACGCGGTTTCGTGCGCTTCTTCTACAACCGGCCGCTGGACACGCTGCTGGCCACCTGGGGCCTGAGCCTGATGCTGCAGCAAGCCTATCGCTCGATCTTCGGAGCGCAGGAAGTCAGCGTGCCGCTGCCCCAGTGGCTCAGCGGCGCATGGGAGCCTGTGGTGGGAATCCAGTTGCCGATCAGCAGGATCTTCATCATCGGGCTCACTGTCGCGGTGGCCACGAGCGTTTATCTGTTGCTGAACCGAACGCGCTGGGGACTGAAGGTGCGCGCGGTCACGCAGAACCGTGCGATGAGCGAGGCAGTCGGCATCGACACCCAACGGCTGGATGCGCTGACCTTCGCGCTGGGCGCGGGATTGGCGGGCATCGCCGGGTGCGTGTTCACGATGATCGGCTCCACCAACCCCGGAACTGGGCAGCTCTACATCGTCGACTCGTTCATCGTGGTCGTGTTCGGTGGTGTACAGAGCCTGATCGGCACGGCGCTCTCGGGATTCGCCATCGCCCAATCACAGACCACGCTTGAATACCTCATGAGCGGCTCAATGGCACGCGTGACCATCCTGCTGCTGGTGATCGTGGTTCTTTATTTCCGGCCCAACGGGCTGTTCGCGACCAAATCCAGGAGTTGATGCAATGAAAGATTTCATTCGTGCGGCGGACACCCGCGCCACGATGGTTGTGATCGCGCTGCTCCTGGCCATGGTGGTCCTGCTCGATCCCTTCCGCCTCAACCTGATGGGCAAGTACATGTCCTTCGCCTTCGTCGCGCTCGGCATCGTGCTCCTGTGGGGCTATGGCGGAGTGCTCAGCCTCGGACAGGGCCTTTTCTTCGGTGCCGGTGGGTACATGATGGCCATGTTCCTCAAGCTGGAGGCCTCGGTGCCGCAGCTGCCGGATTTCATGGTGTGGAGCAGCGTCGAGCACCTGCCGCTGTGGTGGCAGCCGTTTCATAGCCTGACGCTGACGCTGCTTCTGATCGTGGCGCTGCCGGCGTTGCTGGCTTATCTCTTTGCTTACGCCATCTTCCGCAAGCGGGTGGGCGGCGTCTACTTCGCCATCGTCACACTTTCCCTCGCGCTCACCGGCACTGTGCTCATTGTCGGCCAGCAGGGTGACACGGGTGGCGCCAATGGCATCACCGACTTCCGCACGCTCGTCGGCATGGATATCGTCGGCGACGACGCCAAGCAGACCATCTATCTGGTGGAAGCGGCGGTGCTTGCTGTGGCCATGGTCTTGTGCGTGGCGCTCATGCGCAGCCGCTTCGGCAAGGTGCTGATCGCCATTCGCGACAAGGAAGACCGAGTTCGATTCAGCGGCTACAACACGGCGCACATGAAGGCATTCGTCTTCGCCATCTCGGCGTTGCTGTCCTCCATTGGCGGGGCGTTCTACAGCCTGCAGGTCGGATTGATATCGCCGACTGCAATCGGCGTGGTGGCCTCCATCGAGATGGTGATCTATGCCGCGGTCGGTGGTCGCTTGTCGATCCCGGGCGCGGTGATTGGTGCCCTGCTGGTTGGCTTCCTGAAGTCCTACCTGTCCGAGGCCTTTCCGGAGATCTGGCTCTATTTTCTTGGCGCGCTGTTCATCGTCGTCGTCGCTTTCATGCCGCTGGGCATTGCCGGCATCGTCGATCGCCTGGCCACTGGCCGCGGCGCCAAAGGAGTCGCGCCATGAGTGCCGTGCTGCCATTGTCCACAACCTCCACGGAGACCCCCACCGTGTCTTCTGTCTCCACCACGGCGCAGCAGATCCTGCAGGTCGACGCGCTCACCGTGTCCTTCGATGGTTTCAAGGCTGTCGACGGCCTGAGCCTTTCCATCCACCGCGACGAACTCCGCGTCATCATCGGCCCCAACGGCGCCGGCAAGACGACGCTGCTCGACATGATCTGCGGCAAGACGCGCCCCACCTCCGGAAGCGTGCGCTTCAACGGACGAGAGCTGGTGGGGTTGCCCGAGCACGAGATCGTTCGCGCCGGCGTGGGACGCAAGTTCCAGACACCCTCGGTCTATGAAGACCTCACGGTGATCGAGAACTTCGAGATCTCCATCCCCGGCAAGCAGGACGTTCTGGGCTCGGTCTTCTTCCGCAGAAGCCGCGATGTGCAAGACCGGATCCGGGCGGTCGCCGAGCAGGTCTTTCTTCAGTCGATGCTGCAGCACAAGGCAGGCCGGCTGAGCCACGGACAGAAGCAATGGCTCGAGATCGGCATGCTGCTGATCCAGTCACCCGAGCTTCTTCTGCTGGACGAGCCTGTCGCCGGAATGAGCCCGCGCGAACGCGAGCTGACCGGCGAGCTGCTGCAGCGAATAGCGCGCGGCAAATCGGTCATCGTCATCGAGCACGACATGGACTTCGTCAAGCGCATCGCCAGCAAGGTGACCGTCCTCCACCAGGGACGTGTCTTGAGCGAAGGCAGTGCAGCGCAAGTGCAGTGCGACCCGCGTGTCATCGATGTCTACCTCGGGCACTGAAGGAGAGAACATGCTGGAAGTCAGCCATCTGAATGTTTTCTACGGCGAGTCGCAAGCGGTTCGCGATGTGTCCTTCAGCGTGGGCCGATGCGAATCGGTGGCCATCATGGGCCGCAACGGCATGGGGAAGACCACGCTGCTGAAAGCCCTGATCGGCATGCTGCCGACGCGCTCAGGAAGCATCCGCATCGACGCCCAAGAACTGGCAGGGACTCCCAGTCATTCACGCGTTCACCACGGGCTGGCGTTCGTTCCGCAGGGGCGAATGATCTTCTCGCAGCTGACAGTGGAAGAGAACATCCTCGTCGGCCTGCGCGCGGCGGCCCATGCGGTGGTGCCCGAATACATCTACCGCTTCTTCCCGGTGCTGGCCGAGATGAAATCCCGCCGTGGCGGCAATCTCTCGGGCGGACAGCAGCAGATGCTGGCGATCGCACGCGCACTGGTGACCGAGCCGAAGGTGTTGATCCTCGACGAGCCGACCGAGGGCATACAGCCCTCGATCATCAAGGAGATCGCGCGCACGCTGAACGTGCTGCGCACCGAGCGACAAATCGCCATCGTGGTGTCCGAGCAAGTGCTGAGCTTCGCGCTCGACCTGGCAGACCGCTTCCTCGTGATCGACGGTGGACGCATCGTCCACGACGAGGCTCGCGCGCGGCTCGACCAGGACAAAGTCAAGTCGTTCCTCACCATCTGATTCACAACATTTTCCTCAACCCGTTTCTTTCACCTCAACCACCTGGAGTTTCATATGCGTCACGGAGATATTGGAAGCAGCAACGATTGCGTCGGCGTGGCCGTCGTCAACTACAAGATGCCCCGCCTTCACACGAAAAGCGAGGTGCTTGCCAATGCGCGCAAGATTGGCGAGATGGTCGTGGGCATGAAGCAGGGGCTGCCCGGCATGGACCTGGTGATCTTCCCCGAGTACTCGACGCACGGGATCATGTATGACCCCAAGGAGATGTACGAGACGGCCTCCACCATTCCGGGCGACGAGACCGAGATTTTCGCCGACGCCTGCCGCCGCGCCAATGTGTGGGGCGTTTTCTCTCTGACCGGCGAACGTCACGAGGAGCACCCGAACAAGGCGCCTTACAACACGCTGATCCTCATGAACAACAAGGGCGAGATCGTGCAGAAGTACCGCAAGATCATGCCGTGGACACCCATCGAGGGCTGGTACCCGGGCGACTGCACCTACGTGAGCGATGGTCCCAAGGGCATGAAAGTGAGCCTGATCATTTGCGACGACGGGAACTTCCCGGAGATCTGGCGAGACTGCGCGATGCGCGGCGCCGAGCTCGTCGTGCGCTGCCAGGGCTACATGTACCCTGCCAAGGAGCAGCAGATCATGGTCGCGCGCACCATGGCCTGGATGAACAACGTCTACGTGGCCGTGGCCAACGCGACCGGCTTCGACGGCGTGTATTCGTACTTCGGCCATTCGGCGCTGGTGGGCTTCGACGGGCGCAGCCTTGGCGATTGCGGGACCGAAGAAATGGGCATTCAGTACGCCGAGATGTCGGTCAGCGCGATTCGCGACGCGCGCAAGAACCAGCAGTCGAACAACTTCCTCTACAAGCTCGTGCACCGTGGCTACACCGGCAAGATCAATTCGGGCGAAGATGCCGCCGGCGTGGCCGCCTGTCCGTACGATTTCTACGGCAAGTGGATCAACGACCCTGAGGGCACCCGCAAGATGGTCGAGGGCTTCACCCGCGAGGCGCCGGGCACGCCGGAATGCCCCATCGAGGGCATTCCCCACGAAGCCTCCACGCACCGCTGACATCCATCCACTTCACGGGGCGGTGGCGCCCTTGCGCCGCCCCGTCATTGAGGACACCTGTGCCTACCTCGACGATCACCCCCAATTCCATCGACAGCTACAGGCTGGCGGCCAAACCCTTCTACAAGCCCACCGGCAATGAGGTCGAGCTCTACGAGCAGGCCTATGCCCACCGCATGCCCATGCTGCTGAAGGGTCCGACGGGCTGCGGCAAGACCCGTTTCATCGAATACATGGCGTGGAAGCTCGACCGGCCACTCGTCACGCTAGCCTGCAATGAGGACATGACGGCCTCCGACCTGGTCGGGCGCTACCTGCTCGATGCTGACGGCACCGCATGGCATGACGGACCGTTGACGCTGGCGGTGCGCCACGGCGGAATCTGCTATCTCGACGAGGTCGTCGAGGCGCGGCAGGACACCACGGTGGTGATTCACCCGTTGACCGATGCCCGCCGCATCCTCTCGCTTGACAAGAAAGGCGAGGTGGTGCAAGCGCACCCTGACTTCCAGCTGGTTGTGTCTTACAACCCGGGCTACCAAAGCCGCAGCAAGGATATGAAGCCGTCCACGCGCCAGCGCTTCGCGGCGCTGGAGTTCGACTATCCGCAAGAAGCCATCGAAGCCGCCATCGTGGCCCGGGAAAGCGGCGCGAGCGAGCAGGTCGCGCAGTGCCTGGTCAACATCGCGCACCGCTCGCGAGCACTCAAGTACCGTGGGCTGGACGAGGGAATTTCGACCCGGATGCTGATCTATGCCGCACGCCTGATCGTCTCCGGCGTGAGTCCCCGTCAAAGCTGCGAGATGACGATGACCCGTGCTCTCACGGATGACCCCGACATGTCCAGGGCACTGCAAGGCTTCGTCGAGGCGCAATTCGACGAGGGTTGAGTACAAACATGATCTCGATGGATTCCACAGCGCCGCGCGTGCTGCTCTCGGCATGGCTGGAAGAACTGAACGAAGACGATCCGGCGTGTGCGCGAGCAGTGGAGGACCGCCTCGCTGCGCTGCTCGAGCACGCGTCCATCGAAGCGGTCGGACGCTGGATTCTCACCGGCTTGCGCCTGCACGCTGACGATCGCAATGGCCGGCGCGCCTACCTGTCCTTGGCGAACGGACCTTCCATCGAGTCGCTGCACCGAGAAGCGGCGTCGGGTGGCGTCGAACGCTGGGCACCGTCACTCGGGTGGTTCTTGCGAGGGCTCACCGGGCGTTCCATCCTTATCCAGCCGCTCGACCAGGGCAGGCTCTACGCAGCCCCGCTGCGCCCCTCGTTGACACCGACTCACCTCTTGCTGCCCGGCGATTACACCGTCCTGGACGGCAGTGACCGCTCGCGGCTCTACCGCGCAGCCACGGCGCATGCCGCGGCGCACCTGCTGCATTCGCCAGCCGGTCTTCCCGCCGGCAAGCTCAAACCGATGAGTCTTGCCGTCATCTCCGCAATCGAGGACGCGCGGGTGGAACGACTGATGCTGCGCACCTACCCGGGCATGCGTGGGTGGTTCGTTGATGCGCTCACGCTGGCATTGCAGCCCCGCGCCCTCAGCTTTGGAGCACTGGTCTCGCGCATGGACCTGGTGCTCATGGATGGCAACTACCAGGACGACAATTACTGGGTCAACAAGGCACGCGATCTTTTCGAAGCGCAGGCGACGATCGACCTCGACGACTATGCCGCATTCAGGCGCATCGGCTCGCTGCTCGCCAACGACCTGGGCCAGATGCGCGTGCCCTTCCGGTCCGAGCTCTACCGGGTACCGGCCCCCTATCGGGACGACAACGCCTTCCTTTGGACTCATGAAGACTCGCGCGCGCGGCCTCAGGAAATGGTGCTCGAGTCGCCACCTCCCGGCCCATCGCGGCCACCAGCGCCGCCACCGCCCCCCCCATCGGACGATGCGCAGTTGCCATCGGAAGAAACGGGCACGCGCGAAGAAGAATTGCGCAGGACAACGTACCCCGAATGGGATCATCGCGTCGCTGTGCTGCGCAAGGACTGGTGCACAGTGATCGACAAGCTTCCGTCGTGGCGAACCGCAATGGCCGGGGCCAAAGCAGCGGCGCCCGCGCGCATCGGGGGCGAAGCGTTGCGGCTGGTACGCGCGCGCCGGCTCAGCCGCGCCCACAGGCTTCGCCGTCAGTGGGAAGGCGACGACCTCGACCTGAATGCGGCCATCGAGGTGATGGTGGCGCATCGAGCCGGCATCCCGGCGGAGCCGCGCCTGTTCATCGGCAGCGCCAGCGAGGCACGTGCCTGCAGCGTGCTGGTTCTGCTCGACCTGTCGGAGTCGACCAACGACCCGCTGAATGACACCGGTGCCTGCCTGCTGGACCTGGAGAAGCAGGCGGCGTTGATGCTGGCACGCGCCGTGAAGGCGGTGTCCCCCCCTACACTCCATGCGGCCGCGACAGCGCACGGGACTGCGGACCGGATAGCGATCCACGGATTTTCCTCGAACACCCGTGCCGGGGTCGACAACTATCGGCTGCTCGACTTTGGTGCGCCGCTGGATGCGCGAGCGGAAGCCATGATCTGCACGGCGCCTGGTCGCCACTCCACGCGCATGGGCGCCGCACTGCGCCATGGCGCGCGCACGCTGTCTCACGAGGTCTCGCAGCACCGGGTTATTCTGATCGTGACGGACGGTGCGCCGTCGGATGTGGACGTCCACGATCCCGCGTACCTGATCGAGGATGCACGCACCGCGGTGCTGGAAGCGCGCGCCGAAGGGCTGCAAGTTCATTGCCTGGCCGTGGACGCCGCGGCCGACGTCTATGTTCGCAAGGTCTTCGGCTGGGGCCATTTCGACATCGTGGACGATCCGCATGCTCTGCCCGCCACGCTGTGCCGGCTGTATGCTCGCCTGAGTTCGGCATGAGTCATCCAGCGTGAATCGCCGGGCACTGGCGTTGAAACACCCCTAGTCAACCGCGAGGACACAGTCCGTGGCCAACAAAGATCCCGTGCGCGTCGGCGTTCTCTATTCGAAGACCGGCGTTACCTCGACCATCGGAAAGTCTCAGCTTCAGGGCACCTTGCTGGCCATCGACGAGATCAACGCGGCCGGCGGGCTCGACGGTCGAGAGATGGTGCCGGTTTATTACGATGCTCAGTCGACACCTGCGATCTATGCGAGCCTGGCCGAGCGGCTGATCGTCGAAGACAAGGTCAACGTCATCCTGGGCTGCTACATGTCGAGCAGCCGGAAGGCGGTACTGCCGCTGATCGAGAAGTGGAACAAGCTCCTGTTCTACCCCACCCTCTATGAGGGGTTCGAGTTTTCGAACAACATCATCTACACCGGTGCGGCGCCCAATCAGAACAGTGTGCAACTCGCCGAGTTCATGACAGCCAACTTCGGCGCGCGTGTGTACCTGGTCGGATCCGACTACATCTATCCCTACGAATCGAACCGCATCATGAGCGAGCTCGTTCTGCAGCGCCAGAACAGCGAGAAGGTGGCAGAACGCTACGTGGCGCTGGACGCGACCGAGGAGGACTTTCGTCCGATCATCGAGGAGATCAAGAACCTTCGGCCGGACTTCATTTTCTCCACGGTCGTCGGCGACTCCGCTGCGTGCCTGTATCGAGCCTATGCCGAAGCTGGATTTGACCCCAAGACCATGCCCATCGGCAGCCTTACTACTTCGGAAGCGGAGGTCTCGCAAATGCGTGGGGCGGGCACGGGCCACTTCACGTCCGCACCCTATTTCCAGTCGATCAGTTCGCAGACCAACCTTCGATGTCTCGAGCGGCTGCGCGAGCGCTTCGGGGAGGACTGTGTTCCCAACCTGTGCTGGGAAGCCGCCTATTTTCAGACCCATGTGTTCGCCAATGCCTTCGCGCGGGCCGGTACTGACGAACTGGCGCAGCTCATGCCCCACATCCTGGGCAGCGAGTTCGAAGCGCCACAAGGCCGGATCCGAATCGATCCAACGAACCACCACACTTGCCTTTATCCGCGTATCGGCGTGGTCAATTCCAAAGGGCAGTTCACCATCGTGCGCGAGGCGACGCGCCCAGTCCATCCTGATCCGTACATGGTCACCCATTCGCTCGGTGACTGGGCCGCCGAGCTGAGCACGCTGGAGCTCTGACGTGAGCGCAGATCCCGTTCGTCAGAACGCCGGGCCGACGTCGACCCAGTTGAAAAACCTGCGAATGCTGCGCGTGGCGGTGTGCCACCCCGACGACGCGGACGGCCAACAGCTGACACAGCAGTTGCGCCGGATCGGCTGCCACGTGCAGGGGTTCTGGCCGCCACTGCCCCAATTGCCCGAGCAAACAGATGTCGTCTTTCTCGCGGTACGACCGGACAGCATCGACATGAACTATGAGTGGTTCAGTGCAGAGGACGGGCCGACCATCATTGCGGTGGTGAATTACGAAAATCCCACGATCGTCGAGACGGTGCTCCGGGTCGGGGCCAAGGCCACGCTGCCTTCGCCCGTGCGGTCCTTCGGGTTGCTCTCCGTGCTGGTCGTCGCCCGGCAAGTCCATGGGGACCTGAAAGCTCAGAAGCGACACCTTCGCAAGCTGATTGGCAAGGTCCAGGGTGTGCGCCGGATCGAGGAAGCCAAAGCCATCCTCATGCGCACTCGAGGCATCGGCGAGACCAAGGCCTACGATCTGCTGCGAGACCAGGCGATGAGCAAGCGTGTCAGCATCGACGAAATCGCGCAGACCATCGTCAACGCCAATGAAATCCTGTCGCTTGGCAGGCCTTGACCGCGCGAGCCTGTGGCCGCATGCAGAACAAGGGACTAGAGCCGCACTGGGAGGTGAATACAGCACGCAGCGAATTCGGGGGATCATAGAATTGGCATCCACGTACCCTTGCGCGGCTGTCCCGTCAAGACCAGCCTATTCCCGCAGCGTGAACACCACCGACAGGTATGAGACCGGTCCGCTCCGAAGTAGGACGGTTCAGTCGACCATCCCTGTCACGGCGACCGGCATGCATTTGATGGTCAAGCACAAGATGCAAGGTATCCGCAACACCAGCAATGTGGCGCGGTGGTGAGTGAAGGCCTGCGTCAGGAAAAGCCTTCGCGGGTGTCGCTGGCAAGCTGGCCGAGCTGACGGCGACCAGAGCCGAGGTGCCTGCCTCGAACCAAGGCGGCCTTCCCGCGTGCGGGATCAAGCATTCCCACGGCCGTCGCCGCCGTGGTCATGGGCCCATTTCCATCGCAAGCGATGTGCGCGCTGCCCTGCCGAGTCGTGCTGCTGCGGCGCGTGGGAGCGCTGCGGTTCAATGCGAGCATGACGAAGGCGCCCATGAGGATGCCCCCGTTGATGATGCTCGCCGCACTCAAGTTTTACGACCCTTAAGCGTTGACCGTGTGCAACGCTTGAATGATCATCGAATACGAATGGAAGGCCAGCGTGATGCCGGCACCGGAGCCGAGCATGTTGTCATAGGCGTTCGGAAAATCCCCGCAAAACGCGCCAGCGCGCGAACACAAAGCCGTGGAGTTCAAAGGCCTATCGACGGTCAGTGAGCCAAAAAATAGCCCAGCCGGGCAGACCGACTGGGCTCAGAACTAACCACGCTTCCTTCCGGAGAAGCGCGATAAATCTAGCTTCCTGGCGAAAAGCGTACTGTAGGACGATCCCGCAACTGCGCTTGAGTGCGCCTCTCTGGCGCTATGAGCCATCGCGCTCAACGAAATGAGAAGTACCTCGGAGCGGGCAAAAAAATGCCGCGCGACGCCAAGTGGCTGAACTCAAGCAAGCTCGTTCTCTATGCGAGAAGCTCGCGACCTCGCTCGCATCGAGGCCACGAAATCGCGTAAACAGCGGCGCAATCTGCGGCAGATTCACACACTCAACCCAAAAAGGGGAATATCAAGCACTTATCCACACAGTGAAGCCTGAGGCTCACGAAGCGGGTGGGTCAGTCCTCGATGGAAATCCAGGGTCAAAGAGCGGCGAAATCCAGCACTTGGCTCAACGCGGGTCGTCGGAAATCTCAGGGTCGCACCGATTGCTGCTGCAGCCAGCCGACAGGCTGCCGGCCACGACCGGAACGGTTTGCCCGCAGAGCGCCGAATCGCATAGCCCGCGCGAACCGGGTACCTATGCGGAGCGCCACGGCAGCCTGCGCGTGCGCTCGCGCTTTTCTTCTTCGTCGAAATGCGCGAGCGAGGGTTTGATGAGGTCGCTGCGCGCCACGATGCCCGCCAGGGCGAACGACTGCGCGTCTTTCACCACGGGCAGGCGCTCGAGCCGGTGGCGCGCCATGCGCGTGGCCACCGTGCGGCAGTTTTCGCCCGGCAGCGCGTAGTACAGCGGCAGGTCGGCACAGGCCTCGCCCACGGTGGCGAGCGGGCCGCCGGCGCCGCCCGCCTCATGCACGTCGCGGGCATGGCACGCGGCCAGCATCACGCGGTCGGCCATGCCGATGACGCCGCCGTTGCGCAGCACCGGGAACGCGCGGTGCGCCTGCCCTTCACCGAAATACGCGAACAGCGCGCGCGCCACCGGCAGCGCCGCGTCGATGCTGCGCACCTCGCGCGTCATGACTTCTTCGACCGAATGCCGCTCCAGCGGATCGACGCCGTACTCGCGGTAGATGTGATAGCCGCGGCGCGCGATCTTCTCGGTGAGGATGGAGCGGCGCATGGTCAGCACCGTGAAGCCGTAGGCCACGGCTGAGGTGGTGAGCAGCGGCAGCAGCGCATTGCTGTCGTGCGTGAGGCCGAAGGCGAAGACGGTGGCGGTAAGCGGCGCGCGCATCACGCCGCCCAGCGTGGCGGCCATGCACACCAGCGGCCACAGCGTTGGGTCGTTGCCGGGCAGCACGTGCGACAGCACCGCGCCCAGGCCGGCGCCCATCATCAACAGCGGCGCGAGCACGCCGCCCGAAGTGCCCGAGCCCAGCGAGACGACCCAGATCAACGCCTTCACCGCCAGCAGCGCAGCCACCACGCCCAGCGCCAGGTGGTTGTTCAGCAGGTCGCCGATGACGTCGTAGCCCACGCCCAGCGCACGTGGCTGAAAGTAGCCGCCGATGCCCACCGCCAGGCCGCCGATGGCGGGCCACCACATCCAGTGCACCGGCAGCTTGCCGAACCAGTCTTCCACTTTGTAAAGCGAGAGCGACAGCGACGCCGACAGCGCCCCGCACAGCACACCCGCCACCACGCACGACAGCATGGCGAGGGGGCCGGGCACGGCCGTCTGCAGCGGGAACAGCGGGCCGGCGTCCATCAGCAGCGGCCGGGTGAAGCCCGCCACCGCGCAGGCCACGGCCACCGGCAGCAGGCTGCGCGGGCGCAGCTCGAACAGCAGCAGCTCCACGGCCAGCAGCACGGCTGCCACCGGCGTGCCGAACACGGCCGTCATGCCGGCGGTGGCGCCGGCCACCAGCAGCGCCTTGCGCTCGGCCGCGGTGAGGTGAAAGTGCTGCGCGATCAGCGAGCCGATGGCGCCGCCGGTCATGATGATCGGCCCCTCGGCGCCGAAGGGCCCGCCGCTGCCGATGACGATGCCCGAGGACAGCGGCTTGAGCAGTGCGACCTTGAACGACATCCTGCTCTTGCCGAACAGGATTGCCTCGATGGCCTCGGGAATGCCATGGCCGCGGATCTTGTCGGAGCCGTAGCGCGCCACCAGCCCGACGACGAGCCCGCCCACCACCGGCACCGCGATGACCCACAGGCCCAGCGTGTTCGCGCCCGGCGAATGCTCGGCCAGCGAGAAGGTCTGGAAGAAGAACAGGTTGGTGAAGAAGCGGATCAGGTCGAGCAGCACGCGCGCCGCGCCTGTGCTGATGGCACCGATGACGGCGGCCATGGCGGTGATGCGCAGCAGGCGGGTGTTGAGCGCGAAGTCGCCACGCGGCGGATGGGAATGATCGGTGCGGGCGTTCATGGCGTGTCGGGAAGATCGATTTGCGGCACGTCGAACACGCCCTTGAGCGAGCGCAGCTCGGCGCGGTGGAGTTCGGCCAGACGCAGAAGCAGCCGTTCGCCCTTGGCGAGCAGGTGCACCTCGACCTGCCGGCGATCGGCCTCGCTGGGCCGGCGCTGCACGAGCTCGAGCGCCTCGCAGCGCGTAACCAACGCCACCACGCCGTGCGGCTGCAGCTGCAGGCGCTCGGCAATCTCGCCCACCGAGGCCCACTCGCGCCCGGGCACGCCCTTGATGTGCAGCAGCACCAGGTACTGCTGCGGCGTGAGGCCCTCGCCCTGCGCGGCGCGCTCGGAGAAGCGCTCGAAGCGGCGCATCTGGTAGCGGAACTGGGAGAGCGCCTCGAAGTCTTTCTTGGCGAGTTTGCGGGATGAGGCCATGGTCTATGGGTGCAGCGAAACGGCCGCAAATATATCACTTCACGATATATCCACATTCGCTTCACGCTGAGGACTTTGAGCCGAAGTGGAACAGCCGGCGCACGCTGCGCGTACAGCCGGATCGCTGTAGGCACAGGTGGAGGATCTTCTTTGAGCGTGCTCGTGTCTTATACGAACACATTCATCATTCGCCTGAGGTTCTCGTTACTGAGATCGCGGTACAGCGCACCGATGAGCTCGGTACCTTCCAAGGGCATCGGGACATACGAGCTGCCGCCAGTGCCGCCGCCCATGAACACGAGCTTGCCGACGCGCGAAAGATCAGCGAACGCGAATGCCACGGCGCTGTGGCCACCCATCGCCTTTCCAATGAGGTACGCCCTGTCGATCTCCAGCACATCCATCAAGCCCTTCGCGGCCGTGGCGTTGAGCTCAGGGCGAGACCCCGTCAAGAAAAATCGGATCGCTTTTGCTCCAGCCAGAAGCATCCATGAGGACGACCTGGTAGCCGACCGAGACGAGCGACTCGACATTGCGAAGGAGGTTCGACCAACCACTCGCGCCGGGAACCGCAGCCATGAAGCATGACGACGGTCTGCTCGCCGTCGCCGGCATCGTTGTAGTGGAGCTGCAGATCTAGATCGCCGTCCTCGATTCAACAAGGCGGCTGGTCGGTGCATCGGTGATGGTCGTGGTATCGGTGGTTATGTGGTGCAGTCTTGCAAGGGCATTCTTAGAAACTTGCGAGCGCTGCCAAGGGCAGTACAGCCGATCCGCCTGATGCGGATTTCGGCGGATGCTAAATGCAGAACTGGCTGTTTGCACGAAGCATCGCGGCGTCGCTTGCCCGATGAGCCCGAGCTCTGGATCAGGCACACCTCGGTCGACCCATGCCTGCAGCAAAGAGGTGGCGGTGGCGGCATCATCACCGGGTCGATGGCTACCCGATGCTGGCCCGCTCCCGATGGGCGATCACGTGCTGCAATGCGGCTTCCAGCATTGGCCAACTGGCGAAAAAGTAGACCCTGTCGACTCGATCCCACCGGCCTCCAAACTCCTTGAGCGTCGAAGCGAAGGCTCCGACGCTGCCCAGCAACGCTGGTCTCACTTGACCATAGGGCTCGCAAAACGATACGACGGAGCAGCCGAGCTTTAGGGCCAGCGCCTCTGCTCGCTCGGCGCCGCCTGAAACTGGAAAAAGCATGAACCGATCTTCCCATCGGCTGCTACGTCTTTTGACAAAGCAGCCCAAGAATGGATGTGGTAATTGCGCCTCGACCAAGGCCATCCTCGAGGCTTACGAGTCGATTGCGAAAGCCGGCATCGAGGCCGCGGTGCCGTAGTAGCTGCCCGAGTCCTGCGGCTTTCGGCCGCCCCCAAAGACGGTACACCGGCGTCGGATGACGCTGCGAGTGGTGTCCGCCGATAGAAAGGCGTGAGCCTGTCCATCGGATTGCCCCTGCTGGCTGGCGGAAGTTGGCCAGTCGTCCAGCCTTCTCAGGGCTTCGGGGCTTAACATCTTCGGCCAACACCAAGGAACTGAATGACATTGACGCGGCGGGAAAAAGAGACTGCGCTCCGGCACGCGGGGATCGCCATTCGCCCATACCCCAAGCTCGACCCCGCGTTGGCTCGGGCGGACCCATTGGAAGCCGATCGCTTTCTGATCATGGCTGGCAGTGCCTGGGAGCATGAGGTTGACCGCCTGTATCTGCAGATGCGCCAGAAGCGGGAGACTGAGCAGTACGCGGAGGAAGTCCGTCAGTTCGCCAGCCTGTGCAACGCACAGGGCATTCATGCGGCTCTCACGGAGCTCAACGCCCGGGTGCCGCACCGCTACACGGCGGTGTACCGGCTTCGCGACATGAAGCTGTCCAATATTGAACTGGTCGACAAGCGCGGAGAAGTTCGCCCGGAGTTTCTGGCGGAGGTACCCCTGACGTCCAGCTTTTGCCAGTACGTGCTCAGGGACGGCGTATTTCTTACGAGCGACTCCAGCCAGGACGATCGGCTGAACGGGCATCCGTATAAGGGCGTGATGGTCGCCTACCACGGCGTTCCCATCCTAGACGCCGAAGGCAAGCTGTTCGGATCGCTGTGCCACTTCGATGTGGTCGAACAGCCGCTGAGTGATGAAGAGTTCGGTCGACTTCAAGCGTTTGCCCGCGCACTCGCTCAATACGTGGCCTAACGCTTCGGCCGAGCACACAGAAAGGACGACCCCCGAACCGTGAGACCGATCCCGCTCGTGGCAGCTCTACGTAGCCGCAGCCGCCGCGGATCAGTGTCTCAAGGATTCGGCGGATTGGTCTCTCATCCGAAATGGCGCTGTGCGCCCATCGCTTCAATGAACGCCTCGATCGCGGCTTCCGCGCTTCCAGCCAGAGAACAACCCGAGCTCGCAGCTCATGTCTTATAGCGGCCTGCCCGCAAACACTGATGCTTCCGTCGCCCCCATCCCGGTACCTGCACGACACGCCTGCTGGCATGACGTGCGCCGGGAGGCGCGCGAAGACAAGCATGCTCGGTAACAACCACCTGGAGCGTCAGATCAAGCCCTGGGAAACGGGCCGCAATAAGGCGAAGTCGGGGTTTATGCGAAGTCTTCGTGATGGCCGACGCGAACGCGCTCGACTCGCGCAGCCGGGGCACTTCGCATAATCACAAGGAGCGCCGGAACGCCAACAGCGCTTTGGGCGGCCGGTATCGAGCATGCTTGATCTTGGGTTGCTTCAAGCGCGCCAGTGCTCGCTCCTTCATGGCGAGGTCCGCTTCGACGTACATGTGCGTCAAGCCTGGAGGGCTGTGCGGTAGGCACCGGGAAACGAGCGCCAATGCGCCAAAGGTGGTCGGGTGCGTGCTCGGACTGCTGTTTCTCAGCGACATCTCTCGCGCGCTCGACACGCGGCGCGAGCGGCTAGCAGATAACCATTGACGGCAGCGCCGAGGAGGCACTCGACCTGTTGCGTCAGATGCCGCCCCCCCGCATGGGCAGCACGTTAGTCCGCGAGGGGCCGGCTACGACGTACTTCCCGGCGTGGCGCACACCTCACGCAGCAATGCCGGCATGGCCCTGATCGTCACGATCGAGACTCCTGTCGCGGTCGAACGGACCGCGCCCCTCGCCGTCCGACGATCACGCCCACGTCATGGGTTTCGGCAACGATGGGAAAACGTGCGAGGTCGAAGACGCGATCCAGCGCGTGCTGTGCGCAATTCGCGATGCCGGCAACTGCACCGGGCTGATCTAGGCTCGTCACGATCTGCACAAGCTCACATCGCGCTGTTGGTTGCTTCCTCATCGCCTTCAATGGTCCAAGTCCTCATTTCTTTTGGCGGACGCTCTGGTACGAATGTGCCACCGGGCCACACGCACCGCCGACCTGCTCGGCTTCGGTGCATCTGATCTGGCTTCAGTCGCCGAAACCATTCGCGACAACGCCGCCGTCGCGGTCGACACGCAGCTTGGTGATCAACTCGTCGAGCGCGCCCGCCGCGCCGTCGGGGTCCCGCTGCCGCAGGCGAAGCACAACCTTTCGCCGCAGCGGAAACAAGTCGGGCCGCGGTCGCACCGGGATCACATGGGTCATGCGTTCGCGCAGCACGCCAGTCATCGTCTGCGCCATCAGCATCAGCGCCGCGTTGTGCCCGGCCACCGCGATGGCGGAAAAGAATCGGCTCGCCGATTCGATGCGCTGCGCAAGCGAATCGTCAGGGCCATGCGCCTCGATGGCGTCGACCGCTGATTCGACCATGTCGAGCTCGGCCTCGCTGGCGTGCTCGCACGCCAGCCGAAGCAGCCGGCCATACAGCGTGCGGTAGGCCTCGTCGAGGTCGGCGGTGCCCAGCTTTCCCTCGATCACCTGCTTGCGAAGCGACTCCGCCAACTGCATGTAGGCGCCCTTGTAGAACACCAGCGCATGGTCCGCGCAACCCTCGCTCATGTGCTTCACCTCGCCGATGAAGACATGGTGGTCACCCGCGTCGTGACAGGCATGCACGCGGCATTCGAAGCTGGCCAGGCAATCCTCGATGACGGGCATGCCCAGGGACCCTACATGCCACGCGACCCCCTCGAACTTGTCTGCAATCTTGCTGGAGGCAAAGCGTCCTGACAGTGCATCCTGGCGCTGCGAGAGGATGTTGATGGCAAAGGCGTCGGACGCGCAGAACGCGGGCACCAGGCTGCTGGCCTTGCGCAGGCTGAAAAGAACCAGCGGTGGCTCCAGCGAAACGGAGCTGAACGAGTTGCAGGTCAGCCCCACCGGCTGTCCGTCGGCATTGGTCGTCGTGATGACGGCCACGCCGGTCGGAAAGCAGCCGAGCAACTGGCGAAGCTGCCGCGGCTCGATGGCGGTGCCGGGCGTCGCCGTCCGTTCGGCAACAGGAGAAGAGGTTTCGGGCATGAGGCTTCCTTTGCGCGCTGTCAGTAGAGGTTGGCCAGGGAGGCCTTCAGGAAGCCGCCGTCGACCGCGATGTCCTGCCCGTTGATGTATGTGGATGCATCGCTCGCCAGGAAGCAAACGGCGTCCGCGACGTCGGAAGGCAGGCCGAGGCGCCGTGCCGGAATGCTGGAGATGCGGCTCTGCAGCTTGGCTTCGTCGCGGTAGTGCACTTCCGACAAGGGGGTCCGGATCATGCCGGGGCTGATCGAATTTGCGCGCAGGCCGCGCGGTCCCCACTCCACTGACATCTGGTGCGTCAGCGCGAGCATGGCGCCTTTCGAGGTACCGTAAGCACCGACGCGGGTAGCGACCTGCGCGGCGATCGACGCCACGTTGACGATGCTTCCGGCCTGCCGCTCGAACATCATCGGCACCAGCGCCTGCGCGCACAGCAGGGCCCCGCGCAGGTTCACCTGGAGCATGCGGTCCCACAGCGCGACGGGAAAGGCCTCGAGCCGCACCGGCGCGGCGCTGATGGCGGCGTTGTTCACCAGCACGTCGCAACGTCCGAAGCGCGACCGAACCACGTCCGCCATGGCGGCGATCGATGCGGGGTCCGCGATGTCGCATTGCACGGCCAGCATGCCGTCGGTTTCGGCGGGCGTGGCCGCGCAGCCGATGTCGACCTGCACCACCTTCGCACCCATCGCCTGCAGGTGCCGGCACATGGCAAGGCCGAGGCCACCGGCCGCGCCGGTGACCACCGCCACCCTGCCCTGCAGCGCTTCGCGGCCGAAGGCGGCCACGGCCCCTGCCCCGGCCCCGGCGCGGACCGGCGGCGCCACGGCGTCCGCAACGCCAGCCGCTTCGCCGTGGGTCAGGTGCGCGCGCACCCGCCCTTGCGCGTCCAGCCAGCCCTTGCTGGCGGCGTAGCCGATCATCGCGTCGAAGCCCGCGTCCCATTCGGCCTCGCCCGCGTGGCCCGAGAGGAACCGCAGCACGGCCGGCGCGAGCCGGACGTGCTCCGCACCATCGCGCTGGCCAATGCGGGCAATGGCCTGCTCCAGCTGCTGTGGCGCTTGGGGGTCGACCCGGACATCGAGTCGGTTGAAGACCGAGGGCTCACTCAAGGTGATGCCGCCGGCATGGGTGAGGTGCACGCGCATGGTGGGTCTTTCTGCTTGTCTGCCGAGCCTCAGGCCGTGGCAAGGCGGGTGGCGCCGACTTCCTTGCGGATGGCCGGGATGATCCGCTCGCCCCACAGTTCGATCTGTCGCAGCATGGTCTTCTGGTCGAAGTCGCCCAGCTGCGTCTGCAGCGCGATGTGCTTGGGCCGCAGGATGCTGATCTCTTCCAGCATCTTGTCGATCACCTGGTTGACCGAGCCCACGGGCAGGTTGCGGCGCAGTTGCTCGAAGCTCGGGTCGGTCTCCGAAGGCACCTCCTTGACCATGTAGCCGTCGTCGGACTGCGCGCGGCGGTACTTCAGGCTCTCCGAGATGCGCCGCTGGAAGCGTGCGCAGTCCAGGTAGGCGTCGATCTCCGACTTGCTGTCCGACGCATAGGCGCAGCGCAGGAAGCCGAACTTCACGTCCTCGTCCAGGTCCTTGCCATTGTCCTGCGCGACCTTCTCCAGCCGGCCGCGCAGCGCCGTGATGGCCTCGTTGCCGTTGAGCAGCGCGGTCACGAACAGGTTGTGGTTC
>NZ_JASZYK010000012.1 GCF_030317035.1 Variovorax sp. J22G73 | reverse complement strand
GCAAGACCTTGGGGTTCCGCACTCCGGCGCAAGTCCTCTTCGAAGACTGTTTCAACCAGAATGTCGATATCCAACCCATCGTTGCACTTGGGATTTGAGGCCGCCAAGCAAGGAAAAGGCGACCCCACTGTCTGCGTCCCCTGCGCTGCGCTACGGGGCAACCTGCGGTGCTCACGTTTCGCGGGGTCTCGCCCAAACTCGCTTCGCTCAAACAAGGGCGAGCCCTGATCCGCGAAACGCTCCGCTCCTCGGCGCAGCCAGAGGGGCGGGGAACCGGACGGGCCATTGCTGCGCTCGGCCCGTGGGGCAACGCTGCCGCTTCGCGGCGGCGCTGCCCGGGAAACTGCCACGCCGAGCGCAGCGATGGCCTGCTTGGTTTTCAAGCCCTTCTGGCTGCGCCGAGGAGCGCAGATGTAGAGGGGATCAGGGCCGCAGCTGTTTGAGCGAAGCGAGTTCTGCGGACCCCCCTCTACGTCGAGCACCGCAGGTTGCCCGTAGCGAAGCGAAGGGACGCAGACAGCAGGGTCGCCTTTTCTTTGGCTACTTTCTTTTGGCGAAGCAAAAGAAAGTAGATCGCCCGCCGGGGCGAGACCCGGCCCCGGAAACCCAACCCCTGAACACACCCTCAACCGAGCACCCACATCACAGTCCCCAACGGCGGCAAGCTCACAGCAACAGACGCCGCCTTTCCATGCCAAGGCACCGAAGACGTAGACACAACCCCGTTGCCGACCCCGCTCCCCCCATAGACGGAAGCGTCCGTATTGAGAATCTCCCGATACGCCCCGGCACAAGGAACCCCCAGCCGATACCCATGCCGAGGCACAGGCGTGAAGTTGCAGACCACCACGACAAAAGAGCCGTCCCGTGCCCGACGCACAAAAGCAAACACCGACTGTTCCGAATCGTCATGCACGATCCACTCGAACCCGGCCCCGTCGTTGTCCAGCTCATGCAGCGCCGGAAAGTGCCGGTACACGTTGTTCAAGTCCCGCACCAGCCGCCGCACCCCCTGGTGCGACGCATGTTCCAGCAGGTGCCAGTCCAGCGCGCGGTCGGCGTTCCACTCGGCGTACTGCGCAAACTCGCCGCCCATGAAGAGCAGCTTCTTCCCCGGATACGCCCACAGGTAGCCGTACAGGTTGCGCAGCCCCGCGAACTTCTGCCATTCGTCGCCCGGCATGCGCCCGATCATCGAGCCCTTGCCGTGCACCACCTCGTCGTGCGACAGCGGCAGCACGAAGTTCTCGGTGTGGGCGTACATCAGCCCGAAGGTGATCTGCTGGTGATGGTGCTTGCGGTACAGCGGGTCGGTGCCGGCGTAGGCCAGGGTGTCGTTCATCCACCCCATGTTCCATTTGTAGTGAAAGCCCAGCCCGCCGTCTTCCGGCGGGCGGGTCACGCCGGGGAAGCTGGTCGATTCCTCGGCCAGGGTGATGGCGCCGGGCCGCTCGACGCCCACCACGCGGTTCATGCGCCGCAGGAAATCGATGGCCTCCAGGTTCTCGCGCCCGCCCAGCACGTTGGGTACCCACTCGCCGGCCTTGCGGCTGTAGTCGCGGTAGAGCATCGAGGCCACCGCGTCCACGCGCAGGCCGTCCACGCCGTAGCGCTCCAGCCAGTACAGCGCATTGCCGACCAGGTAGTTGCGCACCTCGGTGCGCGCGTAGTTGAAGATCAGCGTCTGCCAGTCGTTGTGGAAGCCCTCGCGCGGGTCGGCGTACTCGTACAGCGGCGTGCCGTCGAAATTGCCCAGGCCGTGCGCGTCGGTCGGAAAGTGGGCGGGCACCCAGTCGAGGATCACGCCCAGGCCCGCCGCGTGCGCGGCCTCCACGAAGTGCCTGAAGTCGCCGGGCGTGCCGAAGCGCGAGGTCGGCGCGTACAGGCCGATCGGCTGGTAGCCCCACGACCCGTCGAAGGGGTGCTCGCTGATCGGCAGCAGCTCGATGTGCGTGAAGCCCAGGTCGCGCACGTAGGGCACCAGCGTGTCGGCCAGCTCGCGGTAGTCCAGCCACTCGTGGCCGTTCTTGCGGCGCCACGAACCCAGGTGCACCTCGTAGATGCTGAGGGGGGCATGGCGCTCGTTGGCTTCGGCGCGGCCCTCGGGCATCTTCACGGGGGCGGGCAGGGGCTGCACCACGCAGGCGGTGTCGGGGCGCAGCTGCGCCGAGAAGGCGAACGGGTCGGCCTTGCGCAGCACGTCGCCGTGCGCCGAGAGAATCTCGAACTCGTAGCTGTCGCCCACGGTCACGTGCGGCGCGAAGATTTCCCACACGCCGCACTCGCGGCGCAGCCGCATCGCGTGGCGCCGGCCGTCCCAGTTGTTGAAGTTGCCGACCACCGACACGCGCCGCGCGTTCGGCGCCCACACGGCAAAGGCCACGCCCTTCACGCCGTCCATCTCGCGCAGGTGCGCGCCCAGCCGCTCCCAGGGCCGCAGGTGCGTGCCCTCGGCCAGCAGCCACACGTCGGTCTCGCCGAGCACGAAGGGAAAGCGGTAGGGGTCTTCGAGGCGCGAGGTGTGCGAGTCCCAGTCGACCTGGAACGAATAGCCCATGCGGGCCTCGGCCGCGGGCACGAGGCCGCTGAACAGGTCCGACTCCTCGTGGCGCGTGAGGATGGCCAGCGGCCAGCCGGTGCGCGAGTGCAGCACGGCCACGCGCTGCGCGCCGGGCAGCAGGGCGCGCACGACCAGGCCTTCGGGTGTCTCGTGCGGCCCCAGCACGGCGAAGGGGTCGCCGTGCTCGGCACGCATCAGCGCATGGACTTCGGATTCGGGCAGCGGCTTCAGGGGCATGGTGGTCAGTCGGTTCCCGCGCCGGTAGCTTCACCGGCAGGCACGCCGATGAAGACGCCGTACGGCGACAGCACCAGCATGCGCCTGTCACCCGTGCCCTGCACGACGGCGGTGGCCGACAGCGGTTGTCCGACAAGGGGCAACACGCCTTCGGGCAGCGGCATTGACACCGGCTCGCCCGAAAAATTGAACACGGCCTGCAGCGACTGGCGCCCGCTGCGCCGCTCGAAGTGCAGCAGCGGCTCGGGCGCGTCGAAGAAGGTGATGCCGCCGGTGCGCAGCAGCGGCTGCGCGCGGCGCCAGTGCAGCAGCGCGCGGCTGAAGGCGAGCATCGAACCGGGGTCGTCGGCCTGCTGCTCGACGGCCAGCGGCAGGTGCGCGCCGTGCACCGGCAGCCAGGGCGTGCCGGTGGTGAAGCCGCCGTGGGGCGACTCGGAGGTCCACGCCAGCGGAGTGCGGCAGCCGTCGCGGCCCTTGAACTCAGGCCAGAAGGCGCGGCCGTAGGGGTCTTGCAGCAACTCGAAGGGCACCTCGGCCTCGGGCAGGCCCAGCTCTTCGCCCTGGTAGATGCTGGCGCTGCCGCGCAGCGTGAGCAGCAGCGCCAGCCAGAGCCGGTCGCGCCGGGTGTCGGGCGGGCCGCCGCCGCTCCAGCGGGTGGCGACGCGCGGCACGTCGTGGTTGGACACCGCCCAGCAGCCCCAGCCGCCGGTGGGTGCCAGCGCGTGGTCGAGCGCCTCGACTTGGTGGCGCAGGTGCGCCGGGCTGTGCTCGGCCGTTAGCAGGCTGAAGCTGTAGGCCAGGTGCAGGCGCTTGCCCAGCTCGGTGTACTGCGCCATCACGGGCGGTGCGTTTTCGTCGCCGACCTCGCCCAGCGCCACTGCGCCGTAGCCGTCGAGCAGGCGGCGCAGGCTTTCGAGAAACGCCAGGTTCTCGGTCTGGCTCTTGTCGTACAGGTGCTGCTGCATCGCGTAGGGGTTGTCCGCGCGCACGGTGCTGACCTCGTCGATGGAGGCCAGCGTGGCCGGCGGGTTGTCGCGCAGCAGCGCGTCGTGGAACTGGTGGTTGCAGGCGTCGAAGCGAAAGCCGTCCACGCCGCGCTCGCACCAGAAGCGCACCTCGCCCAGCAGGGCCTGCTGCACCTCGGCGCTGTGGAAGTTCAGGTCGGGCTGCTCGGCCAGGAAGCTGTGCAGGTAGTACTGGCGCCGGCGCGAGTCCCATTGCCAGGCCGAGCCGCCGAACACCGACAGCCAGTTGGTCGGCGGGGTGCCGTCGGGCCGGGGGTCGGCCCACACGTACCAGTCGGCCTTGGGGTTGTCGCGGCTGCTGCGGCTCTCGGTGAACCAGGCATGCTGGTCGGAGGTGTGCGAGAGCACCTGGTCGATGATGAGCTTCAGCCCCAGCGCATGCATGCGCGCGAGCATGGCGTCGAAGTCGGCCAGCGTGCCGAACAGCGGGTCGACCGCCCGGTAGTCGGACACGTCGTAGCCGAAGTCCTTCATGGGGGAGCGGAAGAAGGGGGAGACCCAGATGGCATCGACGCCCAGGCGGGCCACGTGCTCGAGCCGGGACGTGATGCCGGGCAGGTCGCCGATGCCGTCGCCGTTGCTGTCCATGAAACTGCGGGGATAGATCTGGTAGATCACCGCGCCGCGCCACCAATCGCTGCTTTTTCCGCCGATTTCGCCGTCGCGTTTGCTGCTGTCGCTGTTGCTGCCCATGCCGGTCCCTGTGGTCGAAAAACATTGTGGCATGCGAAATCCGGGCCACGGGCGCGGTCTTGCGTACCGAAAAAGCCGCGCCCGGGCAGGCGCGGCCGGTGCAACACGCAGGTTACGTGCCCCCCGGCCGGCGTTTGCGGCCCGGGGCTTTCTCCCGGGCGCGATAATCCCGCGTTCCCGGCCGCCTTGCGCCGGGCTCTTGCCGAGCCGACATGAACCCCAGCTACAAACCCAGCGACGTCGAGTCCGCTGCCCAGGCGCAATGGAGCGCCGCCGATGCCTACCGCGTCACCGAAGACGCGAGCCGCAAGAAGTACTACGCCTGCTCGATGCTGCCGTACCCCAGCGGCAAGCTGCACATGGGCCACGTGCGCAACTACACCATCAACGACATGCTCACGCGCTACCTGCGCATGAGCGGCTACAACGTGCTGATGCCCATGGGCTGGGACGCCTTCGGCCTGCCGGCCGAGAACGCCGCCCTGAAAAACGGCGTGCCCCCGGCCAAGTGGACCTACGAGAACATCGCCTACATGAAGGGCCAGCTCCAGGCCATGGGCCTGGCCATCGACTGGAGCCGCGAGATCGCCACCTGCGACCCGAGCTACTACAAGTGGAACCAGTGGCTGTTCCTGAAGATGCTCGAAAAGGGCATTGCCTACCGCAAGACCCAGGTCGTGAACTGGGACCCGGTCGACCAGACCGTGCTGGCCAACGAGCAGGTGATCGACGGCAAGGGCTGGCGCACCGGCGCCACGGTCGAGCGCCGTGAAATCCCGGGCTACTACCTGAAGATCAGCGACTACGCCGAAGAACTGCTCGAGCACACCCAGCACAAGCTGCCGGGCTGGCCCGAGCGCGTGAAGCTGATGCAGGAGAACTGGATCGGCAAGAGCGAAGGCCTGCGCTTCGCCTTCACGCACGACATCAAGGACGCGGGCGGCAAGCCGATCCAGGACGGCCGGATGTACGTGTTCACCACGCGCGCCGACACCATCATGGGCGTGACGTTCTGCGCCGTGGCGCCCGAGCACCCGCTGGCCGCGCACGCCGCCACGCTCGACCCGAAGGTCGCGGCCTTCATCGAGGAGTGCAAGAACGGTGGCACCACCGAGGCCGAGCTCGCCACGCAGGAGAAAAAGGGCGTGCCCACCGGCCTCACGGTGACGCACCCGATCACCGACGAGCAGGTGCCCGTGTGGGTCGGCAACTACGTGCTGATCGGCTACGGCGACGGCGCCGTCATGGGCGTGCCCGCGCACGACGAGCGCGACTTCGCCTTCGCCAACAAGTACGGCATCGAGATCATCCAGGTGGTGCTGGTGGACGACGAGCCGCACTTCGACTATCACAAGTGGCAGGACTGGTACGGCGACAAGCAGCGCGGCATCACCATCAACTCCGACAACTTCAGCGGCATGACCTACAAGGAGGCCGTGGCCGCCGTGGCGCATGCCCTGGGCCAGAAGGGCCTGGGCGAGTTGCAGACCACCTGGCGCCTGCGCGACTGGGGCGTGAGCCGCCAGCGCTACTGGGGCACGCCGATCCCGATCATCCATTGCGAAGAGCACGGCGCGGTGCCGGTCCCCGAGAAGGACCTGCCCGTGGTGCTGCCCACCGACTGCGTGCCCGACGGCTCCGGCAACCCGCTGAACAAGCACGAAGGCTTCCACGCCGGCGTGGTGTGCCCCGTGTGCGGCAAGGCCGCGCGGCGCGAGACCGACACGATGGACACCTTCGTCGATTCGTCGTGGTACTTCATGCGCTACTGCGACCCCAAGAACGACCAGGCCATGGTCGCCGAGGGCGCCAATTACTGGATGCCGATGGACCAGTACATCGGCGGCATCGAGCACGCGATTCTTCACCTGCTGTACGCACGCTTCTGGACCAAGGTGATGCGCGACCTGGGCCTGGTGAAGGCCGACGAGCCCTTCAGCAAGCTGCTCACGCAGGGCATGGTGCTCAACCACATCTTCTACAAGCGCAACGAGAAGGGCGGCAAGGACTACTTCCCGCCCACCGAGGTGACGACCGTGCTCGACGCGCAGGGCCGCATCACGGGCGGCACCACCGCCGACGGCACCCGGGTCGAGTACGGCGGCGTGGGCAAGATGGGCAAGAGCGAGCGCAACGGCGTCGACCCGCAGGACCTGATCGAGAAGTACGGCGCCGACACCGCGCGCCTGTACACCATGTTCACCGCGCCGCCCGAAGCCACGCTCGAGTGGAACGACGCGGCCGTCGAAGGCAGCTACCGCTTCCTGCGCCGCGTGTGGAACTTCGGTGCCGCGCAGGCCGAGGTGGCGCCCGTCGCGCTGGCCGGCCAGACCTTGGGCAAGGGCGCCCAGGCGCTGCGCCGCGAGGTTCATACCGTGCTGCGCCAGGTCGATTACGACTACCAGCGCATGCAATACAACACCGTGGTGTCGGGCGCGATGAAGCTGCTCAACGCGCTCGAAGGCTTCAAGCCCGACGGCAGCAAGGGCGACGCGGCCGCGCTGCGCGAGGGCTTCGGCATCCTGCTGCGCTGCATGTACCCGGCCACGCCGCACATCGCGCAGCAGCTGTGGAACGAGCTCGGCTACGACAAGGACCTGGGCGGCCTGCTCGACGCGGCCTGGCCCACGGTCGACGTCGGCGCGCTGGTGCAGGACGAGATCGAGCTGATGCTGCAGGTCAACGGCAAGCTGCGCGGCAAGCTGCTGGTGCCGGCCGGCGCCTCCAAGGACGAGATCGAGAAGCTGGCGCTCGCCTGCGACGACTTCGTCGCCTTCGCCGAGGGCGCGCCGCCCAAGCGCGTGATCGTGGTTCCCGGCCGCCTGGTCAACGTGGTTCTCTGACGAACGACTCAAGCATGAACACTCGCACTGTCTCGCAGCCGCGCCGCGGCTTTCTCCTGGGTTTGGTGGCGGCAGGCGCCTCGCTGGGCCTGGCCGGTTGCGGCTTCGAGCTGCGCAAGGCGCCGGTCTTCGCGTTCAAGACGCTGTCGGTGTCGGGCAACTCGGCCATGATCAACCAGATCCGGCGCGAGCTGCGGGCCACCGGCACGGTGACGGTGGTGACGCCGGAGCCCGTCGTGGCAGGCAGCCCGCCCGTCATCTCGACCGCCGATGCGGTGCTCGAGATCCTGGGCGAGAACCGCAACCGCTTCGTCATCTCCACCAACTCGGCCGGCCTGGTGCGCGAGCTGCAGCTGCAACTGAGCGTGCGCTTCCGCCTGCGCACGCCGGGCGGCAAGGACCTGCTGCCCGCCACCGAGGTCTCGCAGACGCGCGACCTGAGCTTCAACGAAACCAACGCGCTGGCCAAGGAAGGCGAAGCCGACCTGCTGTTCCGCGACATGCAGTCGGACATCGCACAGCAGCTGATGCGCCGGCTGGCCGCCGTCAAGGAACTCTGAGGCTGCGCGCCCGGGTCATTTCAATTCCATGCAACTTGCCAGCGCCCAGCTCGCAGCCCACCTGCAGAAGGGGCTGAAGCCGCTCTACACCATCCACGGCGACGAGCCGCTGCTCGCGCAGGAAGCGGCCGACGCCATTCGCGCGGCGGCGCGCACGCAGGGCTACACCGAGCGCAGCTCGTACACCGTGGCCGGCGCGCACTTCGACTGGAGCGCGGTGCTGGCCGCGGGCGGGTCGCTGTCTCTGTTCGCCGACAAGCAGATCGTCGAGATCCGCATTCCCTCGGGCAAGCCCGGCAAGGACGGCAGCGCCGCGCTGCAGCAGATGGCCGAGGCCGCGCCCGGCAACGACAGCACGCTCACGCTGGTGATGCTGCCGCGGCTGGACAAGGCCACGCGCACCGGCGCCTGGTTCTCCGCGCTGGAGAACAACGGCGCGAGCATCCAGGTCGAGCCCATCGAGCGCAACGCGCTGCCGCAATGGATCGCGCAGCGCCTGGGCCAGCAAGGCCAGCGCGTGATGGCCGGCGACGAAGGCCAGCGCACGCTGCAGTTCTTCGCCGACCGCGTCGAAGGCAACCTGCTGGCCGCGCACCAGGAAATCCAGAAGCTGGCGCTGCTGCATCCGGCCGGCGAGCTGAGCTGGGAGCAGGTCGAAGGCGCGGTCAACAACGTGGCGCGCTACGACGTGTTCAAGCTGTCGGAGGCGGTGCTGGCCGGCAACCCGCAGCGCGTGGCGCGCATGCTCGACGGCCTGCAGGCCGAGGGCGAGGCCGAGGTGCTGGTGCACTACACCATCGCCGAGGACATTCGCGCACTCAAGCGCGTGAAGGACGCCATGGCATCGGGCCGGCCGCTGCCGATGGCGCTGCGCGAAAACCGCATCTGGGGCCCGCGCGAGCGCGCCTTCGAGCGCGTGCTGCCGCGGCTGGACGACCGCATGCTGGCCCGGCTGCTGCGCGCCGCGCACCTGGTGGACGGCATCGTGAAGGGGCTGAAGCAGCCCGACTGGCCCGCGAGCGGCTGGCAGTCGCTGCAGCGGCTGGCGCTGATGCTGTGCCGCGCGTGCAGCAGCGCGGCGGCGGCACCGCGGCGCGGCTGAGCGAAGGCCGGGGCCGCGAGCGCGCGAGCCATCGAAAAGCCTGTGTCATCCGGGCCACAGGTCGGCGTGGGAAAATAGCGGCATGAACGCGTTCAACGTCAGCGAGCACATGCAGACCCTTGGTCTGCAAGCCAAAGCCGCTGCATTCCTCATGGCCCGTGCGGATGCAGCTACCAAAAACAGAGCATTGAAGGTCTTGGCCCGGCGCCTGCGCGAAGCCGGCCCGGGGTTGGCGATCGCCAACGAGAAAGACCTGGCCCGCGCCACCGCCGCCGGCCTCTCGGCCCCGATGGTCGACCGCCTGAAGCTCACGCCCAAGGTCATCGAGACCGTCGCCCTGGGCTGCGAGCAGCTCGCCGGCATGGCCGACGTCATCGGCGAAATCATCGGCATGAAGCAGCAGCCCAGCGGCATTCGAGTGGGCCAGATGCGCGTGCCCATCGGCGTGTTCGGCATGATCTACGAGAGCCGCCCCAACGTGACCATCGAGGCCGCGAGCCTGGCCATCAAGAGCGGCAACGCGGCCATCCTGCGCGGCGGCTCGGAGGCCATCGAGTCGAACAAGGCGCTGGCGCTGCTGGTGTCCGAGTCGCTGGCCGAGGCCGGCCTGCCGGTGGAAGCGGTGCAGCTGGTGCAGACCACCGACCGCGAAGCCGTCGGCCAGCTCATCGCCATGCCCGAATTCGTCGACGTGATCATTCCGCGCGGCGGCAAGGGCCTGATCGAGCGCATCAGCCGCGACGCCAAGGTGCCGGTCATCAAGCACCTGGACGGCAACTGCCACGTGTACGTGGACGACACGGCCGAGTTCGACATGGCGCTGCGCATCGTCGACAACGCCAAGACCCAGAAGTACAGCCCCTGCAACGCCGCCGAAGGCCTGCTGGTGTCGGCCGCGGTGGCCGAAGACTTCCTGCCCGAGATTGCCGCCGTGTTCGCGGCCAAGGGCGTGGAG
Organism: Variovorax sp. J22G73; assembly: GCF_030317035.1. Taxonomy (GTDB): domain Bacteria; phylum Pseudomonadota; class Gammaproteobacteria; order Burkholderiales; family Burkholderiaceae_C; genus Variovorax. Next base: position 203,093 of record NZ_JASZYK010000012.1, on the reverse strand, counting down.
ATGCGCTGCGACCCGGCGGCCGCGGCAATCCTGCGCGCCGAAGGGGCCGAAGGAAGCGTGGGTGCGCAGGCCAGGATCGTCGATGCCGTCGAGTCCGACTGGTCCGAGGAATACCTCGCCGCCGTGATCAGCATCAAGGTGGTGTCGGGCGTGGACGAAGCCATTGCCCACATCAACCGCTATTCGAGCCACCACACCGATGCCATCGTCACGCGCGACCACGTGCACGCCCAGCGCTTCCTGCGCGAGGTCGATTCGGCCAGCGTGATGGTCAATGCGAGCACACGCTTCGCGGACGGCTTCGAGTTCGGGCTGGGTGCAGAAATCGGCATCAGCACGGACAAGTTCCACGCCCGCGGCCCGGTGGGCATCGAAGGCCTGACCTCGCTCAAGTACGTGGTGCTCGGGCAGGGCGAGGTCCGGACTTGATGCGCCTTCGCGCCGTCTTGTCATTGGGGCGGCCATCCCCAAATCCTACAATTCCGCTCCACCTTTAAGCACAAAACCAACAAGGCCGCCGCATGGTTCCGCATCTCGTCACCGCCCTGACCGGCCCGATCAATGAACTGGAGCAGCGGGTGCTCGACTCGATGCCCGCCATCGAGCGCTGGTTCCGGCTCGAGTGGATGGAGCACACGCCGCCGTTCTACAGCGCCGTAGACATCCGCAACGCCGGCTTCAAGCTGGCGCCGGTGGACACCAGCCTGTTTCCCGGCGGCTGGAACAACCTCACCAAGGAGATGCTGCCGCTGGCGGTGCAGGCCGCGCAGGCCGCCATCGAGAAGATCTGTCCGGAGGCGCGCAACCTGCTCGTCATTCCGGAAAATCATTCGAAGAACACCTTTTATCTCGCCAACGTCGCGCAACTGGTGCGCATCTTCCACATGGCGGGGCTCAACGTGCGTATCGGGTCCATCGACCCGGCCATCAAGTCGCCCAAGAAGATCGAGTTGCCCAACGGCGACACCGTCACGCTGGAGCCGGTGGTCCGCACCAAGCGTCGGCTGGGTCTGAAAAACTTCGATCCCTGCACAATTCTGCTCAACAACGAGCTTTCGGCGGGAACGCCCGGCATCCTCGAAGACCTGCACGAGCAGTATCTGCTGCCGCCGCTGCATGCGGGCTGGTCGGTGCGCCGCAAGAGCAACCACCTGCACAGCTACGAAGAGCTTTCCAAGCGCTTCGGCAAGCTGCTGGGCATCGACCCCTGGCTCATCAACCCGATCTATGCGCGCGCCGAAGGCGTGGACGTGGCCGAAGGCCGCGGCATCGACGTGCTGACCAGCCACGTGGACGCGGTGCTCACCAAGGTGCGGCGCAAGTACAAGGAATACGGCATCAACGAGAAGCCGTTCGTGGTCGTCAAGGGCGGCCACAGCGGCAGCGGCAGCCCGGGCGTGGTGACGGTGCGCGACGCGAAAGAAGTCGAGTCGCTCATCGGCAAGTCGCGCACCAGTACCTCTTCGGCCGCCAAGACCCCCGCTGGGCGCGACCTGCGCGAGCCCACCGAGCTGATCGTGCAGGAAGGCGTGCTCACCAACGAGCGCGTGCACAACGGCGTGGCCGAGCCGGTCGTCTACATGATGGACCGCTACGTGGTGGGCGGCTTCTACCGCGTGCACGCCGAGCAGGCGCCCGACGAGAACCTCAAGCTGCCGGGCGCGAGCTTCGTGCCGCTGGCCTTCTCCGAAAGCACGCACCTGCCGCAGCCCGGCGCCAAGCCGGGTGCCAGCGCGCCGAACCGCTTCTACATGTACGGCGTGGTCGGCCGGCTGGCCATGGTGGCGGCCAGCTACGAGATGGAAGCGACCGACCCGGACGCCGAAATATACGAATGAAGCTCTAAATCTGGAGGGGCTCGGCTTGCACCGTGCGCAAGCAACGGCAAAATAGCGGCCCCACAGCAACGGAAACAAAAGGGCGGGAGGGGTGATGCGGGCGCGCGGACAGATGTTCGCCCTTGTCGCACCCCGGCGTGTCTGACGCGTCGAAACCTGTTGCCTGCCCTTTTCCCATCGACCTCGTGTCAGCCCCCAAATCTCTCTCCGCCGGCCTGATCGTCGGCGCCATCGGCGTCGTCTATGGCGACATCGGCACCAGCGTGCTGTATGCCGTCAAGGAAGTGTTCGGCCACGGCCACGTGCCGTTCACCGTGGAGAACGTCTACGGCATCCTGTCGATGTTCTTCTGGACGCTGACCGTCATCGTCTCCATCAAGTACGTGGTGCTGGTGCTGCGGGCCGACAACGAGGGAGAGGGCGGCCTGGTCGCCATGCTCGCGCTGGCGTCCCGGGCGGTGGCCGACAAGCCCCGGCTGCGCCACGTGCTGCTGGTGGTCGGCATCTTCGGCACCTCGCTTTTCTATGGCGACGGGGTCATCACGCCGGCCATCTCGGTGCTGTCGGCGGTCGAGGGCCTGGAGGTGGTGTCGCCGCACTTCTCGCACTATGTGATCCCGCTCACGCTGGTCGTGCTGTTCTGCCTGTTCGTGGTGCAGAAGCGCGGCACGGCGGGCATCGGCAAGTTCTTCGGGCCGGTCACGCTGGTGTGGTTCCTGGCCATCGCCGTGCTGGGCGTGTCGCAGATCCTGCACCACCCCGAGATCCTGAAGGCGCTGAACCCGTTCTATGCGCTGAAGTTCATCTGGGACAACCCCGGCACCAGCTTCATCCTGCTGGGCGCCACCGTGCTGTGCGTGACCGGCGCCGAGGCGCTGTACGCCGACCTCGGCCACTTCGGCAAGCGCCCGATCCGCCTGGCGTGGTTCTCGGTGGTGATGCCGGCCCTGACGCTGAACTACTTCGGCCAGGGCGCGCTGCTGCTGGAGAACCCCGAGGCGGTGAAGAACCCGTTCTTCATGATGGCGCCCGAGTGGGCGCTGATTCCGCTGGTGCTGCTGGCCACGCTGGCCACGGTGATCGCCTCGCAGGCGCTCATCACCGGCGCGTTCAGCGTCACGCGCCAGGTCATCCAGCTGGGCTACCTGCCGCGCCTGAACATCGAGCACACCAGCGTGCGCACGGCCGGGCAAATCTACATTCCGCTGGTCAACTGGGGGCTGTTCGTGGCCATCGTGCTGGCGGTGGTCATGTTCCGCTCGTCGAGCAGCCTGGCCGCGGCCTACGGCATTGCCGTGACCACCGACATGCTCATCACCACGGTGCTGACCTTCTTCGTGATCCGCTATGCGTGGAAGCTGCCGCTGGCGCTGTGCATCGGCTCCACGGCCATCTTCTTCTTCGTCGACTTCATGTTCTTCGCCTCGAACCTGCTCAAGCTGTTCGAAGGCGGCTGGTTCCCGCTGATGATCGGCGGCTTCGTCTTCACGCTGATGATCACGTGGAAGGAAGGCCGGCGCCTGATGGGCGAGGCACAGCATGCGGACGCGATCGACCTCAAGTCCTTTCTAGGCTCGGTGTTCGTGAGCCCGCCGGTGCGGGTGGAAGGCACGGCGGTGTTCCTCACGGCCGAGCCCGGCACCGTGCCCAACGCGCTGCTGCACAACCTGAAGCACAACAAGGTGCTGCACGAGCAGAACATGTTCGTCACCGTGCGCAACCACGAGGTGCCCTGGATCCCGATGGACAAGCGCATCGAGATCGACGCGCTCGGCAATCACTGCTGGCAGGTGATCGTGCACTACGGCTTCAAGAACGACATCGACCTGCCGCGCGCGCTCGACAACGCGCGCCTGCGGGGCTGCCAGCTCGAGCCGATGACGACCAGCTACTTTCTCTCGCGCGACGTGGTGATTCCCACGCTGGGCAGCGGCATGGCGCCGTGGCGCGAGAAGCTGTTCGCGCAGATGCACCACAACGCGAGCGGCGCGGCCGCCTTCCTGGGGCTGCCGAACAACGCGGTGGTGGAGCTGGGCTCGAAGATCGAGATCTGAAGGGCTCGGGCTTCGGCGGGGCTCGGCCTAGCCCAACCCCAGCATCTGCCCCAGGCTGCGCTGCACCGCCGGCCGCTCGAGCACCACGTTTGCCTCCAGCACCAGCAGGTGCGCTTCCATCAGCCGCACGGCCGCGTCCGCGTCGCCGAGCGCGATGGCATCGACCACCGCCGCATGCTCGCCGTGCTCGCACGCCGCATGGCCGGGCGGCTCGTACAGCGCCACGATCAGTGAGCAGCGCGACATCAGCTCCGTGAGGTAGCGCTCCAATATCGGGTTGCGCGCCAGCCGCGCCACGCGCAGGTGGAACGCGCTGGCCAGCCGCGCCCATTCGGGCTGCGTGTGGCGGTGCATGGCCGCGTGCTCTTGCTGCAGGTGCAGCCGCAGTTCGGCCAGCTCGGCCTGGGTCGCGTGGCGCACGGCCATGCGCACCAGCGCGGCCTCGAGCGCGCGGCGCGCCTCGAAGATCTGCCGCGTTTCTTCCGGCGAGGGCTTCGCGACGATGGCGCCGCGGTTGGGCCGCAGCTGCACGATGTGGTCGTGCGCCAGCCGCTGCAGCACCTTGCGCACCAGCGCGCGGCTCACGCCGAACAGCTCGCACAGCGCGGCCTCGGGCAGCTTGGTGCCGGGTGCCAGGCGCTGGTGGGTCACGCCTTCGAACACCGCGCGGTAGATGCGCGCCTCGATGTCTTCGCCGACCGGGGCACGCGCAGGCGCAGGCGCAGGCTCGGGCTCGGGCTCCGGCGCTGTTCGCGCAGCGAGCCCGGCCGCCGCTTCGCTCACTCGAACTCTCCGGGCCGGTCGCCGGCCAGTTGCGTCATGTGGGCCGCGATGGCGCCCGGCGTGGTGAACCAGATGTCGCCGCGGTCGCGCGCCCGCGCCAGGTGCGCGAGCGCCGTGCGCAGGTGCCGCAGCCGGTACGGCTGGCCCACGATGTACGGGTGCAGCGCCAGGCCCATCACCAGCGGCTGGCTGCGCGACTGCAGCAGCATCTCCTCGAAGTTGTCGACCACCATCGCGCTGAAGTCCTTCGCGTCCATCAGGCGGCCGACGATCATCGGAATGTCGTTGAGCTCCTGCGGATACGGCACCGACCACAGCGCGCCGCCGCCGCGCGTGCGCATGCGGATCGGCTGGTCGTCGTGGCACCAGTTCAGCGTGTAGGCGTAGCCCGTCTCGGCCAGCAGGTCGAGCGTGAGGGCGCTTTCGGAAATCCACGGCGACAGCCAGCCCGAAGGCGCCTGGCCGCTCTCGCGCACCATGCGCTCGCGGCAGCGCTGCAGCAGCGCGCGCTCGTGCGTTTCGTCGAGCACGCCCTGGCGCTCGGCGTTGCTGTGGCCGTGGCCGATCAGCTCGTCGCCGCGCGCCACCAGCGCCTGCACCAGCTCCGGGCAGTGGTCGTACAGCGCCGTGTTGATGAGCGCGCCGGTGGGCAGCGCGAGCGCATCGAACAGTTCCAGGCAGCGCCACGCGCCCACCCGGTTGCCGTACTCGCGCCAGCCGTGGTTGAGCACGTCGGGCTGCGGCGAGGCCGGGCCGATGCACGCGCCCAGCCCGTCGCCGAACGCGAAATGCTCCACGTTGAAACCTATGTACACCGCCAGCCGCGCGCCGTTGGGCCACACGTGGTCGGGGCGCCGCGTGATGGGCCGGTAGTCGAAGCGGTCGTGCGTGGGGAGCCGGTCGGGCCAGCGGGTGCTCATGCGCCGCGCCTCACAGCACCGCGAGGCCGGCGCGCACCAGCAGCCATTCGGCGCTGTCGTTCCACACGTCCATCTGCACGATGAGCCCGTGGCTCACCACGTAGCGGTCGACGTAGCGGTTGTCTTCGAACGCGGTGCCGTCGGGCCAGGCGCCGTAGAGCGTGCCCAGGCTGTAGACCACCGTGGCCTCGGACGTGCCGCCGGCCACGGTTTCGGTGCGCTCGATCTTCTTCTTCACCCAGGCGTAGCGCTTGGCGTTGAAGGCCGAGGTGTCGCCGGGCGCCTGCATCGGGCGGTTGCCGGTGAAGCGGATGCGGATGCCGGGCGCGGTGTAGCGCGAGGCCGACTCGGGGTCGGGAATCATCACCAGGCGAAGGAACTCGTCGACGACGGCGGCGGGGTCGAGGGTGTGGGGTTCGGGGGAGGTGGGCGAGGTCATGAGGGCTCCGAAGGGGTGGGCCATGGCGGTGCATGGCGGGATGCGGCGGAGGGGTTTTTGCAAGTCCTGTGCCTGGGTTGTCGACATTGATTGCTTGAAATTGTCGACAAAGCGATGAGGCGCGCATCGATTCGGAGCGCTGTACGTGCTGGGCTGCGTGTTGTTTGCAGCGCGTGGCATCTGGGTTGGCGCGCTGAAGTGTGTGCCAAGTCGCCTTTTGGCACTTGCAGTGCGACAAGTTTGTCGTGGTTGTATCTTCCGTTCTTCTAAAAAGCCACATTGCTTTAACAAATTTATAATTGCAAACGAATATTAAAGAATTTTTCTGAAAAGCCACGAAATTTTTCAACGGCATGCGATCTGCAATAAGAAATTCTGCGGACTTGAGTCTGTGGTTTTTTCAATCAGGGGAAATGCATGAATCGTTTCGGAAAAGCTTCTTTTGTTGCGCAAAAAGGTTTTACGCTTATTGAGTTAATGATTGTTATAGCGGTTGTTGGGATACTGACCGCAATTGCGATGCCTTCTTATCAAAATTACACGGCGAAAGCGCAGTCTAGTGAGGCATTAACCTTGGCAGAGAGCGTCAAATATGAGGTGGAATTGATTCACGGCCTCGAAAATAGATGCCCAAATAACGCCACGGTTGCTGATGCAACAATTGATATTTCTACAAATATCAAGGGAAGATACGTCGATAAAATCGTGACTGCAGGAAATGTTACTGAGGGGTGCACAGTTCAGACAACGTTCAAGACGCAGCAAGTAAATTCCAAGATCTCAGGCCAAACCATTACTTGGAAATTGGCCGCTGGAGCAAACACCTCCCAATGGGGGTGCGTTACGTCCCTTGGCCCTTCTTTAATTCCACATGGTTGCGGCCCAGCGCAAGTTGCAAATAGCGGCGGCGGTAGCCCCTCCGCTGGCGGCAGCTCGGGTGGAACCGCGCCCCCGGTGAATCCATAAGAAGGCCCGATGACGGGGGTACGCGGGCGCCGCCTTTCCCCGCCAGCAATCAGCCTCGACGCACTGGTCATCATCTCCACGTGGAGCCGCCGAACCTGGTGGCGCCGCATCTCCTCCACCGAGGTGCGGCGCCTCCCCGACGACGCCAGAGGCCGCGTCATGCTTGCCTGGGACAGCGTGCACCACCACGTGCCGCTTCCCCTGAGCCTGCAAGACCTGCAGCTCATGTTCCAGGCCGATGCCGGCGACATGGCCGCGCAGAACGACTTCGGCCAGCACCTGTTCCTGCTGGACCGTCCCGCCGCCGCCGTCTACTGGATCGAACAAGCCGCCCGCCAAGGCTGCGCTGACGCCATGCAATGGCTCGGCGTGGCGCACGCGACGGGCCAGGGCGTCGAGCGCAACGAATATCTCGCGCTCATGTGGATCGCCCGGGCCGCGGCGCAAGGGCACGTCATCGCGAGGGCGCAGGCCGACGGGCTGCTCGGCCCGGCGGCGCTGGCGCGCGCCCCTCCCGGCACAATCGCCGGATGCGATTTTTCAAGGACCTGAGCCTTTCGGCTTTCACCGCGGGCTTCGTCGCCGTGCTCGTGGGTTTCACGAGTTCGGTAGCCATCGTGTTCCAGGCCGCGCAGGCCTTCGGTGCCACGCCCGAAATGGCGGCCTCGTGGATGTGGGCGCTGGGCATCGGCATGGGGCTGGCCTCGGCGCTGCCCTCGCTGTGGTGGCGCAAGCCGGTGATGATCGCCTGGAGCACGCCCGGCGCGGCCGTGCTGGCGGTGGCCGGCATGGGCTACAGCATGAACGAGGCGGTGGGTGCCTTCATCGTCTGCGCGGTGCTGATGGTGCTGGCGGGCGCCACCGGCTGGTTCGAACGGGTCATGAACAAGATCCCGATGGCCATCGCCTCGGCGCTGCTGGCCGGCGTGCTGGCGCGCTTCGGGTTGGGCGCCTTCGTTGCGGCACAAACGGCGCTGCCGCTGGTGCTGCTGATGCTCGGCACCTACCTGGTCGCCAAGCGGCTGCTGCCGCGCTACGCGGTGCCGCTCACGCTGCTGGTGGCCATCGTGTACGTGGTGGCGCGCGGGCAGCTGGCGTGGTCGTCGGTGCACTTCTCGCTCACCTGGCCGGTGTTCACGATGCCGGCGTTCAGCTGGCAAGCCATCGTCAGCCTGTCGCTGCCGCTGTTCGTGGTGACCATGGCCTCGCAGAACCTGCCGGGCGTGGCGGCCATTCGCGCGGCCGGCTACGGCGACCTGCCGGTCAGCAAGCTCATCACCATCAGCGGGCTGACCACGCTGGTGCTGGCGCCCTTCGGCGCCTTCGCGCTGAACCTGAGCGCCATCACCGCCGCCATCTGCATGGGCCGCGAGGCGCACGAAGACCCGGCGCGGCGCTACACGGCGGCCGTGAGCTGCGGCGCCATCTACGTGGTGATCGGCCTGTTCGGCGCGGCCGTCACGGGGCTGCTCACCGCGTTTCCGAAGGAGCTGGTCGCGGCCATCGCCGGGCTGGCGCTGCTGGGCACCATCGGCGGCGGGCTGGCCGCGGCGGTGCGCGACGAGTCGCACCGCGAGGCCGCGCTGATCACCTTCCTGGTCACGCTCTCGAGCGTCACGCTGGCGGGCATCGGCTCGGCGTTCTGGGGCGTGGTGGCCGGAGCGGTGGCGCTGGCGGTGCAGCAGATCGGACGCCGCGCGCGGGGCGCTGAAAAGGCCCCTCCCGGCAAGGACATCGCCGCTTCCGGCAACATCGCGCCCGACATCCCTGAGGCCGCCGCTCCCGGCGCCGGAAAGAACACCTGATGAAAAACATCCTCTTCGTCGCCGATCCGCTCGACCAGTTCAAGATCTACAAGGACACGACCTTCTCGATGATGCGCGAGGCCCAGCGCCGCGGCCACCGCATCGCGGCCTGCCTGCCGCAGGACATCCAGTGGAAGTCGGGCGGCCAGGTGACGGCGGTGGTGCAGCAGATCACGCTCACCGGCGACGCGAAAGATTGGTACACGGTCGACATCACAGAGTCGAAGGCGCTGAAGGACTTCGATGCGGTGCTGATGCGCAAGGACCCGCCCTTCGACGCCGAGTACATCTACGCCACGCACCTGCTGCAGCAGGCCGAGCGCGAAGGCGCGAAGGTGGTCAACTCGCCGCGCGCGCTGCGCGACCACCCCGAGAAGCTCGCGATCATGGAGTTTCCGCAGTTCGTCACGCCCACGCTGGTCACGCGCAGCGCGCAGGCCGTGCGCGACTTTCACGCGGAGCATGGCGACATCATCCTGAAGCCGCTCGACGGCATGGGCGGCATGGGCATCTTCCGCGTGAAGCAGGACGCGCTGAACCTGGGCTCCATCGTCGAGACGCTCAACAAGGACGGCGCCGAAACCATCATGGTGCAGCGCTTCGTGCCCGAGGTAGTGCAGGGCGACAAGCGCATCCTGATCATCGCGGGCGAGCCGGCGCCTTTCGTGCTGGCGCGCATTCCGCAAGGCACCGAGGTGCGCGGCAACCTGGCGGCCGGCGGCAAGGGCGTGGCGCAGCCGCTCACGGCGCGCAACCGCGAGATCGCCGAGGCCGTGGGCCGCGCGCTGGCGCCGCGCGGGCTGCTGCTGATCGGGCTGGACGTGATCGGCGACTCGGTCACCGAGATCAACGTGACGAGCCCGACGTGCTTCCAGGAGATCACCGAGCAGACGGGCTTCGACGTGCCGAGGATGTTCATCGATGCGCTGGAGGCGCATTTGGCAAAGGGCTGATCAGCGCCTGGTTCAAGCTTTCGCGGTGGCGGGCAGCCTGGGGCGCTGCCGCTTCTGCAGCACCCGCGAGCGCCGCTTGCGCGCCCAGATGACGATGCCCGTGACCGACAGCATCGCCACCATCAACCCCATCGCCGACATCAGGATGCGCCCCGGCAGGCCGAGGATGCGCCCGCCGTGCAGTGGCAGCTGCAGCTGCGCGAACACATCGGCCGCGGTGCCGTGCCATGGGTGGTTGCTGCCGATGAGGTGGCCGTCGCGCCCGTCGAGGTAGAGGTTCGACAGGCCCATGCCGTCGCTGTCGTCGTGCGTGGCATGGTCGAAGACAGACACGTTGTAGAAGCCGCCGCGCGCGTTGTAGAACACGCCGCCCAGCGGCGTGGTCCAGCCGCGGCGCCGGGCCTCGGCGTCGGCCTGCGCCACGATCTCGCGAAAGCCGATGGCCGGCTCGATGCGCGTGCCCAGCGGTGCGAGCGGCACCAGCGCCGAAGGCCCCGGCGTGGTCTTCGACACCAGCGACAGCACCGGATAGAACACCTCCTTGTAGAGGTTCAGCGAGAACGAGGTGAAGGCGATGACGATGATCAGCAGCCAGATCCACAGCCCGCCCGCGCGGTGCAGGTCGAAGTTGAGCTTGTAGCCACCGGCCGCCCAGCGCACCGTCCAGGCCGGCTTCCAGCGTTGCCACCAAGCGGAGGGAGGGCGGTGCACCGCGTGCACTGCCTGCGCCGACCTGCGCAGCCGCCTGGGCATCGTGAGGTACAGCGCCACGAAGCTGTCGAGCAGCCACACGAGCGCCACCGTGCCCATGATCCACCAGCCTATGCGGTCGGTGCCCCACATCGCCGGCACATGCAGCATGTAGTGCAGCTTGCGCAGGAAGGGCATCAGTGTCTCGGGCCTGAGCGACACGGCGGCCGAGTCGCGCTGCCCGCGCACCTCGGCCGTGACAGGGTCGACGAAGACCTGGTTGTAGCCGAGCCTGAACGGCTTGCCGGTGGCGGGGTCGGTGCGCGGCTGCACGAAGTAGCCGGCCGCGTGCCCTTCCTCGAAGCCCAGCGGAAGGTAGGCGACCCGCGCGCGCGGGTCGTGTCGTTCGACGGCGGCGGCGAGCTCGAAGGGGTCCTTGAACGGGCCGCGCGCGGTGGTGTCGTAGAGCTTGCGGTTGAGCCAGCCGTCGATCTCGTGGTCCCACGAGATGACGGCGCCGGTCAGGCCCGAGACGATGAGAAACAGCGCGACCGCAAGTCCCGCCCAGCGGTGCACTGCGGTCGCGAAGGCGCGCATGGCGAGATCAGAAGTCGATGGTGCCGCTCACTGCGAAGGTCCGCGGTGCGCCCAGCACCAGGTAGTTGGAGCCTTGCGTGCCGCCCACCGACGCCCAGTACGACTTGTTGAACAGGTTGTCGATGCGCGCGCGCAGCGTGAGCGCGCGGCCGTTGCCCAGGTCGACCAGGTAGCGCGCGCCGATGTCCACGCGCGTCCACGAGGGAACCGACTGCGTGTTGGTCGCGTTGGCGTACTGCTTGGAGGTGTAGAGCACGCGGGCGTTGAGCGCCACGTTGCGCAGGCCGGGCACGTCCCACTCGGCGCCCAGGTTGGCTTGCTGCTTGGCCACGCCGATGGCGGTCAGGCCGTCGGTGGCGCCGCCTTGCGTCTGCTTCTGCTTGGCGTCGATCAGCGTCAGGCCGCCGAGCAGGCGCAGGCCCTTGGCGGGTTGGCCGAACACCGAGAACTCCAGGCCCTGGTTGCGCTGCTTGCCGTACAGGCCGTAGGTCTGGCCCGAGTAGGCGTAGGTGGGCTGGTCGGTGGTGAAGAACGCGGCGCTGGCGCCGAGCGTGCCGCCGTCGTACTTGACGCCGACTTCCTTCTGCTTGGCCTGGTACGGCGCGAAGATTTCGCCGCTGTTGGTCACCGGGCGGTTGTTCACCGTGCCGGGCGCCACGTTGCCCTTGACCAGGCCTTCGATGTAGTTGGCATAGGCCGACACCGTGGGCGTGATCTTGAACACGACGCCCGCCACCGGCGTGGTCTTGCTCTTGTCGTAGGTGCTGGTCTGCTTGAGCGTGGTGTACGCGAAGCTGGTCTGCTCGATGGTCTGGCGGCGCGCGCCGAGCGTGACCAGCAGGCGGTCGTCCATGAACGACATGGTGTCGGCAATGGCCACGCTTGAGGTGTCGATCTTGTCGGTCAGGCGCGGGTCCGCGAGCGTGTTGCCGACGAAGCCGCCGGCGCCGTTGGCGATCGGGTAGGGCGAGGCGTACGGCGTGTAGATGTTGTTGCGCACGCTGCTTGCCGAGATGGCGTAGGCGTTGTCGCGGTCGTTGCTGTACTTGGCGGCCGATGCCACCAGGGTGTGCTTCACCGGGCCGGTGGTGAAGTTGCCGCGCACGCCGATCTCGGCCGTGCCGATGCGGTCCTTGCGGGTGTTGCTGAAGCGCGTGTTGCTGGTGTCGCCGAACGCGCTGGTGAGCGTGGGGTTCGACAGCACGTTGTCCTCGTCGCTGCGGCGCACGCCGCCGGCGGCCCAGGCCGTGATGTTGTCGGTGATGTCGACCTCGCCGCGGAAGGTGGCGAACTTGTCCTTTTCCTTGGAGTAGGTCCAGGGCTGGGCGAAGTTGGTGCGGGCGTCGGGCGCGCGCGGGATCGGCAGCGTCGACGACGGCGTGACGCTGGGGCGGCCGTCCTTCAGGTCGAAGTCCTGATAGCCGAAGTCGGCCGACAGGCGCACGTTGCGGTTGTGCCAGTCGAGGCCCACGCCGAAGGCGCTGAGCTGCTGGCTCTCGTTCTTGATGCCCGTGCCGCCTTCGCGGCGCACCGCGTTCACGCGGATGCCCAGGCTGTCGTCGGGGCCGAAGCGGCGTGCCAGGTCGAGGTTGACGAAGCCCTGGCCGCCGGTCTGCACGCCGAAGCCCACGCGGGTGAGCGGTTCGTTGGGCGCGCGCTTGGGCAGCAGGTTGATCGCGCCGCCGATGCCGCTGCCGCCTGGGGCCGCGCCGTTCAGGAAGGTGTTGGCGCCGCGGAACACTTCCACGCGCTCGAAGAATTCAGAGGCGATGTACTGGCGCGGCAGCATGCCGTACAGGCCGTTGTAGGAAACGTCGTCCGAGTACACGGGGAAGCCGCGCACCACGTACAGCTCCTGGAAGTTGCCGAAGCCGCGCGCCTGGCGCACCGACGGGTCGTTCAGCAGCACGTCGGCCACGCTCTTGGCCTGCTGGTCCTGGATGAGCTCGTTGGTGTAGTTGGTGCTCGAAAACGGCGTGCTCATCATGTCCTGGTTGCCCAGGATGCCGACCCGCCCGCCGCGCGCCACCTGGCCGCCGGCATACGGCTTGGTCAGGCCTTCGGCCGAGGCGTCGGCGCTGGCTTCCACGTTCACGGTGGAAAGGGTGCCGCTGGACGCCGCTCCGGCAGCCGGCTCGGCCGCGGTGGTCTGGGCCAGGGCTGCCACGGCGTTGAGCGCGAGCAGCGTTGCGACCACGGTCGGGCGAAGGTAGAAGTGGGGAGCGGGCATGGGACGGTCCGAAAGATTGCAAATGAGAACCGTTATTGTTCACGCACTTGCCCATCGCCACCGATACTTTCTTGCACTGTTGCGAAAATGTGTCAGTCAAAAGACCGCACATCGGTCTGCAATCAGACGCCTGACAACTGCCCGTCCACGAACACATGCAGCTCGCCCGGTGCGAACTGCGTCCACGTCTCGTTGGTGGTGAGCGGCGCCGTCACCACCACGGCCACGCGGTCGGTGGGCGTGGTGTGCTCCGAGAAATCGATGGCCAGGTCTTCGTCCGACAGCTGCGCCGTCACGAACGGGTGCCGGCGCTCCACGTACCAGAGGTTGGTCGACGCATGCGCCCACAGCGCCTGCCCGTTGGACAGCATGAAGTTGAAGGTGCCGTGGCTCGCCAGCTGCGGCGCCAGTTCGCGCAGCGTGAGCGTCAGCTCCTCGATGCTCGGCACGCCGGCGTGCGACTTGGCCAGCTCCTGCATCAGCCAGCAGAAGGCGTGCTCGCTGTCGGTGTTGCCCACCGGGTGGAAGTTGCCGTGCAGGCGCGGGCGAAAGTCCTTCAGGTCGCCGTTGTGGGCAAACACCCAGTAGCGCCCCCACAGCTCGCGCACGAAGGGGTGGCAGTTCTGCAGGTTGACCTCGCCCTGCGTCGCCTTGCGGATGTGCGCGATGACGTTGCGGCTCTGGATGGGGTAGCGCCGAATGAGCTCCGCCACCGGCGATTCGCACGCGGGCTGGTGGTCGACGAAGTGGCGCAGCCCGCGGTCCTCGAAGAACGCGATGCCCCAGCCGTCCGCATGGTGGTCGGTGCGGCCGCCGCGCTGCGCGAACCCCGTGAAGCTGAAGGTCACGTCGGTCGGCGTGTTGCAGTTCATCCCTAGCAATTGACACATGCCAGCGATTAGACCCCGATTCGCGCGGCCCCCGGCGCCGACGCGGGTTCTTCCGCGGTGCCGGTGCGTCGCATCAGCGCAGGAACTTGCCTTCCTTTGTCACCCGCACCATCTCGATGAAGCGCGAGCCCGTGTTGCTGGCGCCGGTGAAGTCGACTTCCATGTTGCTCACGCGCAGCTTCATGCTCTTCAGCGTGGCGTGCAGCTTGGCGCGCGTGAGGTCGCGCCCCGTGCGGCGCAGCGCCTCGACCATCACCATCGCGTTCACGTAGCCCTCGTAGCTCAGGTAGCCGATGTCGACCTTGGCGCGCTCGGCCAGCTGCCGGTATTCCCGGGTGCCGGCGTCGACCTCGCTCCACGGGTACGGCACGATCTGCGAGATGGCCAGCCCGCTGGTCTTCTCGCCCACCAGCCTGGCGGTGACGTCGCCCGGCACGATCGACATGCCGTAGAACATCTGGCGCCCGCCGGCGGTCCAGGCGCTCTTCATCACCTCGCCGCCGATGCCGCCGCCCAGGTACATGACAACGGCCTGCGCCTTGCTGTCGGCCAGCGCCTTGCCGGCCGCCTCGTTGGTCGAGCCGTCGCCCTTCACGGGCACGGCCACCGCGGGCTTGAGCTGCAGCGTGGCCAGCGCCGCCTCCACCAGCCGGGCCACTTCGGCGCCGCCCGGGTTGTCGAGGTACGCCACGCCGATGCGCGACACGCCGATGGTCGTCAGGTGCTGCACCAGCGCCTGCGCCTCGCGCGCGAAGGTGGCGCGCACGAAGTAGCCCGAACCCGCGACCTTCTCGCGCGCCGAGTCGGACACCGCATAGCCGCCCACCATGGGGGCGCCGCTCTGGTTGAGCACCTTGGCGGCGGCCGCCGTGGTGCCGGAGCCCACGCAGCCGAAGAAGGCGAAGGCGCGGTGCTCGCCCAGCAGCTTCTCGTAGTTGGCCACGGCCTTCTCGGGCACCAGTTCGTCGTCGAGCGACACCAGCCTGATCTTGCGGCCCGAGAGCCCGCCCTGCGCGTTGACCGCGTCGAAGGCCAGCCCCGCGCCGGCCATCACCACCTTGATGGGCGCGCCCAGCGGGCCGCTCAGGATGCCGGTGTGGCCAAGCACGATCTCGGTGTCGGTAACGCCGTTCTCCGCCGCCAGGGCACAGGAGAGCGGAGCGAGCGGGCCAAGGCCGGCCACGGCCGCGGCCGTGGCCGTGGCGGCGATGAAGTTTCTGCGGTGCATGGGGAACCCGATTGCTATCTGGACCAGATGGATACAACTGATAACAATTGAATGCGAAAGTCCCCGCTTCCGCCGCCGGGGTTTACCCCGTGTTGCGCACCGGCGCTTCGGCCTTGCCGAGTTCGGAGGGCCGCGTGCGCAGCTGCCACGCCGCGCAGATGGCCAGCGCGCACAGCCCCGCCAGCATCGCGAACACCTCGTCGAAGGCGGCCAGCCGGGCCGGGCTGGTCATGGGGTTGGCCAGCGAAT
Organism: Variovorax sp. J22G73; assembly: GCF_030317035.1. GTDB lineage: Bacteria > Pseudomonadota > Gammaproteobacteria > Burkholderiales > Burkholderiaceae_C > Variovorax. The sequence goes on along the minus strand of NZ_JASZYK010000012.1, from coordinate 187,451 downwards.
CGCCGTGCGCGGCCAGCCGCCACTCGAGCACGATGGCGCACAGGCTCACGCCGGCCGCGCCGCCCAGCATGCGCACGAAGTTGATGGCGCTCGCGCCCTGCGGAATCAGCGGCTTGGCCAGCGGCCGCATCGAGCCCAGGTTGAGCGACGGCAGGATGAAGCCGAGCCCGATGCGCCCGATGATCGCGAAGGCCACCAGCAGCCACAGCGCGCTGTCCAGGCGCAGCACCATCATCAGCGCGAAGGAGGCCGCCAGCAGCGCCAGGCCGATGGTCACCAGCAGCCACGTCGGGTGCCGGTCGGCCAGCCGGCCCACGCCCGCGATGGTGATCGCCAGCACGAAGCCCGCCGGCAGCAGGATGGTGCCCACGTGCGAGGCCGACAGCTGCAGCCCCACCTGCATGTACACCGGCAGCAGGTAGGTGGAGCCGAACAGCGCCGTCCCATAGATGAAGGCCACCACGCTGCCCATGGCGAACTGCCGGTACTGGAACAGCGCCAGGTTCATCAGCGGCGTGCCGCCCGAGGCCGCGAGCCGGCGCTGCCACCACACGAACGCGCCGAAGGCCGCCAGCGCGCCCGCCAGCAGCAGGCCCGCTTGCAGCGGCGAATCGCCACGCAGCGCCACCAGCCCGTTCAGCAGGCACAGCGTGCCCACCGTGCCCAGCGCCAGCCCGCGCGCGTCGAGCCCGCTGCCGCGCACCGCGGCCACGCCGCCCGGCGCCGTCTTGGGCACGAACTTGTAGGCCAGGTACAGCGACGCCAGGCAGAAGGGCACCACCATGAAGAAGATCGAGCGCCAGCCGAACAGGTCGACCAGCACCCCGCCGATGCTCGGCCCGATGGCCGGCGCCAGCACCACGCCCATGCCGAAGATGCCGCTCGCGCGCCCCTGCTCGTGGGGCTCGAAGGCGCGCAGGATGATGATGGCCGGTATGGGCTGCACCACGCCCGCCGCCAGCCCCTCGGCCACGCGCGCGAGCAGCACCAGCGAGAAGTTGTTGGCCAGCCCGCCCACGATGCCGCCCAGCAGCAGCAACAGCATGGTGCCGACATAGGTGCGCCGGTAGCCGTAGCGCGACAGCAGCCAGGGGGTGGTGAGCATCGACACCGTCATCGCCACCATGAAGCCCGAGCTCACCCACTGCGCGCGCTCCTGGCCGAGCGAGAAGTGGTGGCTCATGCCGGGGATGGCCACGTTGACGATGGTCGAGGACATGATCGACGCCATCGTCCCCACCATGACCGACAGCAGCAGGTACCAGCGGTAGCGCTCGCCATAGCGTTCGCGCAGCGTGCCGATGGAGGGCGGGGCCGGCGTGGTCGCGGCTTGGGGAGTTCGTGGGGAGGTCATGGGGCGGCGGAATGTCTCAGGTCCGTCGTCCTACAAGCATATCGGCGATTGCATGGCGGAGGACGCGGTGTCGAATCGCACAATGCAGCGGCTGTCCCCTCCGCGTCAACCCTCCGCGCCAAGACCGATACAACAAATGGACTCCCCAGTGAACGAACAAGTCGCCCAGGCACAAGACGCCGCGCAAGGCACTGCACAGAGTGGTGCACAAAGCGCTGCGCCAGACCTCGGCACCCCCGAAGCCGTCCCCACGCTCGCCGCCGAGCTCGCGGCCCCCACGCTCAGCCGCAGCTACCGCTGCCAGTGCGGGCGCCCCGTGTTCCTGCGCAACAGCCAGTGCCTGGCCTGCCAGACGCCGCTGGGCTATGTGGCCGACCGCCTCGGCGTGATGCCGCTGGCGCCCGCGCAGGGCGAGGGCGTGCCGCCCGACACCTTCACCGTGTTCGGCGACGCGCAAGGCCCCATCTACCGGCGCTGCGCCAACCTCATGACCGCCGCGGCCTGCAGCTGGATGGTGCCCGCCGCGCGCGACGGCCAGGCGCTGCCCGCCGACGTGCACGGCCTGGCGCCGGGCTACTGCCTGGCGTGCAGCGTGACGCGTACCATTCCCGACCTGTCGCAGGAGGTCAACGGCGTGTTCTGGGGCAAGCTGGAGCAGGCCAAGCGCCGGCTCATCTCGCAACTGCTCGCGCTGGGCCTGCCGGTGGTGAGCCGCCATGCCGACCCGGTGCACGGCCTGGCCTTCGACTTCTTGAGCAACATGCCCGGCGCCCCGCACGTGATGACGGGCCACGACGACGGCGTGATCACGCTGAACGCGGAGGAGGCCGAGGACGCCGTGCGCGAGCGCATCCGCGCCGAGATGCGCGAGCCCTACCGCACGCTGCTGGGCCACTTCCGCCACGAGATCGGCCACTACTACTGGGACCTGCTGGTGCTGCCCACGCCGTGGATCGACGACTTCCGCGCGCTCTTCGGCGACGACCGCGCCGACTACGCCGCCGCGCTGCAGACCCACTACGAACAGGGCCCGCCGCCCGACTGGGCCGACCGCTACGTGAGCAGCTACGCCAGCACCCACCCGTGGGAGGACTGGGCCGAGACCTGGGCCCACTACCTGCACATGGCCGACACGGCCGACACCGCGATGAGCTTCGGCGTCGACGCCACCAACGTCGAACTCACCAGCGACCTGTTCACGCTGGACGACCTGTGGCAGCCGGACCACCCCGACGCGGGCAAGTTCCTGGACTTCATCAACGGCTGGGTGCTGCTGACCAACGTGCTCAACGAGCTGTCGCGCAGCATGGGCCAGCCCGACTACTACCCATTCGTGCTGCCGCGCGCGGCGGTGGGCAAGCTGCAGTTCATCCACCGCGTGATCACCGAGCAACGCCCCGGCAGCGCGCCGACGATGGTGGTGGCCAGCGAAATCGGCGTGCCCGTGGCCGAGCCTGTCGATGCGGCGCCGGCCGAAGCTGCGCCACTGGCGCCGATGCCCGAACTCGCGGCGATGCCTGAGCTGGCACCGTCGCAGTCACAGACTCAATCGCAGTCCTGACCGGCGTGGCTCACGGCGCGCTTGTTGCGCCCTTTGCGGGTGTGGAGCCCGTGGCGCCTGTGGCACAGCGGGCGCAGATGCAAGCCAGCCCGCGCATCTCCTGCGGCAGGTTGGTGAGCGGGGCGTTGCTGAAGTCGGCCTGCATGCACCAGCACGGCGGCTGTGGCTGGCCCGTCTCGCGCTCGGTCTCCATCGCGCAGCGGTTCAGCTCGCCGCACAGCGGGCAGCGCGTGGCGTCGATAAGCCCCGGGGCTGCCACCGCGGTCGTCATGCGATCTCGAACGCCGGCAGCTTCTTCGCCACCACCGTGTTCTTCAGCGTCACGTACACCGGCAGCCCGCCGCTGTAGGCCGGGTAGTCCTCGCCCTCGATCAGCGGCAGCAGGTAGCGCCGGCACTTCTCGGTGATGCCGTAGCCGTCGTCCGAAATGAAATCGCGCGGCATCGGCTTCTCGACATTGGCGACCGATTCGAGCGGCGCGCTGCCCAGGCGGTAGGCATAAGGCACGTCGGAGATGCGCTCGATGGTCGGCATCACCGCGTTGCGGCCTTCCAGCGCCAGCTCGACCGCGCGCTGCCCCAGCTCGTAGGCCTGCTTCACGTCGGTGGCCGAGGCGATGTGGCGCGCCGCGCGCTGCAGGTAGTCGGCCACCGCCCAGTGAAACTTGTGGCCCAGCGCGTCCTTCACCATCTGCGCCACCACCGGCGCCGCGCCGCCCAGTTGCGCATGGCCGAAGGCGTCGCGCGTGCCCTGCTCGGCCAGGAAGGTGCCCTCGGGGTGATGGCAGCCTTCGGACACCACCACCGAGCAGTAGCCGTGCTGCTTCACCAGTTCGTCGACGCGCGCGATGAAGCGGGCCTTGTCGAACTCGATCTCGGGGAACAGCACCACCACCGGAATGCCCTGGTCGGCGGCGAGCCCGCCGGCCGCGGCGATCCAGCCTGCGTGCCGGCCCATCACCTCGAGCACGAACACCTTGGTCGACGTGGCCGCCATCGAGCGCACGTCGAACGAGGCCTCGATGGTGGACACCGCCACGTACTTCGCGACCGAGCCGAAGCCCGGGCAGCAGTCGGTCAGCGGCAGGTCGTTGTCGATGGTCTTGGGCACGTGGATGGCCTGCAGCGCATAGCCCATCGACTGCGACAGCTGGCTCACCTTGAAGCAGGTGTCGGCCGAGTCGCCGCCGCCGTTGTAGAAGAAGTAGCCGATGCCGTGCGCCTTGAACACCTCGATGAGCCGCTCGTACTCGCGCCGGTTCTTCTCCAGCGACTTGAGCTTGTAGCGGCACGAGCCGAAGGCGCCCGAGGGCGTGCTGCGCAGCGCCGCGATGGCCTCGGCCGATTCGGCGCCGGTGTCGATCAGCTCCTCGGTCAGCGCGCCGATGATGCCGTTGCGCCCTGCGTAGAGCTTGCCGATGCGCTCGGGGTGCTTGCGCACCGTCTCGATCACGCCGCAGGCCGAGGCGTTGATGACCGAGGTGACACCACCCGACTGGGCGTAGAAGGCGTTGGAGATCGTCATGCGGGCATTCTCCCGCAGCCCTCCGGCAGGCGCCAGTGACAGGATGTCAGCGCCTGCCGGGCGCGGTCAGCGGCGCTCGAATACGGGTGGCCGCTTCTGAAGGAACGCGCTCACGCCTTCGCGGAAGCTGGGGCTGTCGATGAGCTCGCGCTGGCGTTCGCTTTCGTAGTGCAGCTGTTCCTTCAGCGTGTGGCGCTCCGAGGCCTCGAAGGCTTCGCGCGCCTCGACCACTGCGTGGGCCGGCAGCTGCGCCAGGCGCTGGGCGATGGCCCTGGCTTCTTCCATCAATTGCTCGTCGTCCACGCAGGCCCAGATCAGGCCCCACTGCACCGCGCGCCCCGCGCCCACGCGCTCGTCGAGCAGCGCCATGCCCATGGCGCGCGCCCGGCCGGCGCGCCGCGGAATGGCCCAGGTGCAGCCCAGGTCGGGCACGATGCCCAGCTTGGGCAGGAAGGGCAGGTAGAAGTACGCGCTGCGCGCCGCGATGGTCACGTCGGCGGCCAGCGCCAGGCCCACGCCCGCGCCGGCCGCCGGCCCGTTCACCGCGGCCACCACCGGCACGGGCAGCGTGCGCAGCGTTTCGATCAGCGGGTTGCTCAGCGCCTGCATGGCCTCGGCGGTCTGCGTGCCGAGCGACTTGCCGGCTTCGCCCGGCGCCATCGCGCTCAGGTCGGCGCCCACGCAAAAGGCCTTGCCCGCGCCGGTGAGGATCACGGCGCGCACCGCGCGGTCGTCGCGAATGCGCTCCAGCGTGTCGCGCAGCTCCACCTGCAGGTCGCGCGCGATCGGGTTGAGCTTGGCGGGCAGGTTCAGCGTGAGCGTGGCGATGCCGTCGGCCAGCGCGTACAGGATGAATGGCTGCTCGGCCATCACAGCCTCTCGACGATGGTCACGTTGGCCATGCCGCCGCCTTCGCACATGGTCTGCAGGCCGTAGCGCTTGCCGCGCTGGCCGAGCGCGTGGACCAGCGTGGTCATCAGCTTGGTGCCCGAGGCGCCCAGCGGATGGCCCAGCGCGATGGCGCCACCGTTCACGTTGAGCCGCGCCGGGTCGGCGTCCAGCGCCTGCAGCCAAGCGATGGGCACGGGCGCGAAGGCCTCGTTCACTTCGTACAGGTCGATGTCGGCGATGTTCATGCCGGCCTTCTTCAGCGCGCGTTGCGTGGCGGGCAGGGGTGCCTCCAGCATGATGACCGGGTCGTGCCCCATCACGCTCATGTGGTGGATGCGTGCCAGCGGCTTCACGCCCAGCGCCTTCAGGCCGCGCTCGTTCACCACCAGCACGCCGCTGGCGCCGTCGCAGATCTGGCTGGCCGTGGCCGCGGTGCAGCGACCGCCTTCGGCGATGAGCTTCACGCCCGCGATGCCCTCCAGCGTGGCCTCGAAGCGGATGCCTTCGTCCACCGTGTGCTGCTCGCCGCTGGGCGAGCCCGATCCGTCGGGCAGCAGGATGTCGATGGGCACGATCTCGTCGTTGAACGCACCCGCGCGCGTGGCCGCGATGGCGCGGTGGTGGCTCTCCAGCGCGTAGCGGTCGAGCGCCTCTTTCTCGATGCCGTAGTTCTTCGCGATCATTTCCGCGCCGGTGAACTGGCTGAACTCCACGCCGGGGTAGCGCGCCTTCATGGCCGGGCTCATGTAGCTGCCCAGGCCCGCCTTGGCCGGCAGCACGTTGGGCGTGAACATGGGCACGCGCGTCATGCTCTCGACGCCGCCGGCAATCACCGCGTCCATGGCGCCCGACATCACGGCCTGCGCCGCGAAGTGCAAGGCCTGCTGCGACGAGCCGCACTGCCGGTCGACCGAGGTGCCCGGCACCGACTCGGGCAGCTTCGACGCCAGTACCGCGTTGCGCGCGATGTTGGTGGCCTGCTCGCCCACCTGGCTCACGCAGCCGAGGATCACGTCTTCGACCGCCGCGGGGTCGATGCCGCTGCGCGCCACCAGCGCGTCGATCACCCGCGCCGCCAGGTCCGCCGGGTGCCAGCCCGCGAGCTTGCCGCCGCGCCGGCCGCCGGCCGTGCGCGCCGCGGCCACGATGTATGCCTCTGCCATGTTCATGTCCTTCAGGTAACGGGAATGCGGGGTGCCCCAAGGCAAGAAGGCCGCCCGTCACTGACAACGGCGGCCTTCGGTGCGTCGGGACTCATGGGCATCGATGGTTCGACGCCCACGGGGGCCGGTCAAGCCGGGGACAACCCGTGGGGCAGAAGTCGCCAAGGCGACCGCGCCTGCGTGCGGCGCGCCAGCGGAATGGCCGCGGGCTGCGCGTCGGACACGGTGATGCACGAGGCCTCCAGCGCGGAGACCAGCACGCGCCGGTGCTCGTCGCTTTCGAAGCGCTCGCCGGGCGCCAGCACGATGTCGCGCGGGTCGCGGTCCAGCGTGACCCACACCGAGCCGCTGCGGCATTCGATGCCCACGCCCGCGCCGTCGGGCACGGCGAAGACCGCGCGGTGCGGCAGGCTGACGTGGAAGCGCGAGGCGTCCGAGGAGGGGCAGGAAGAAAAGGCGGCGTAAGTGGTGAAGGTGGTGCTCATGGCAAGCTCCATTGCATTCGGGATACGAATGAATATAGTGAGCCGGCCCGCCCTTTACACGCGGTCATTCGGAACTCGTTGCATGCATCCAGAGAATGCGAAAGCCTCCGCCGCCGAGCTGCCGCCGCTCGAACTGCTGCGCAGCTTCGAGGCCGCCGCGCGGCGCCTGAGCTTCACCCTGGCCGCCGGCGAACTGCACCTGACGCAGTCCGCGGTGAGCCGCCAGATGCAGCAGCTGGAGGCCAGCCTGGGCGTGGCGCTGTTCGAGCGCCGGCACCGCGCGCTTGCGCTCACCGAGGCCGGCGGCGTGCTGCAGCGCGCCGTCACCGACAGCCTGGAGCGGCTGCGCGACGCCACGGCGCGCGTGCGCGCGGCCTCCGCGCCGCGCCAGGTCGCGATCACCACCACGCCGGGCTTCGCGTCGTTGTGGCTCATTCCCAGGCTCGCGCGCTTCACCGGCAGCCATCCGCAGGTGGACGTGCGCGTGTCGGCCACGCTCGACGTGCTCGACATGGAGCGCAGCCGCATCGACATCGCGGTACGACTCACGCCCATCGGCAGGGGCGTGGGGCCCGCGCTGTTCGAGGAGTCGGTGGTGCCGCTGTGTTCGCCCGCGCTGGCCGACGCCTTGCGCACGCCGGCCGACCTGGCCCAGCTCACGCTGCTGACGGTCGAGTACCCCGACCACAGCGAGGCGCCGCTGGCCGACTGGGAGCCGTGGCTGAAGGTGATGGGGCTGGAAGACCTGCGCATGAAGAGCACGCTGCGCTTCACGCAATACGCCGACGCCGTGGCCGCCGCGGTGGCGGGGCAAGGCGTGGTCATCGGGAGGCTGCCGCTGCTTCGCGAACTGCTGCGCGACGGTCGGCTGGTGGCGCCGCTGGGCGAGCAGGTCGTGTCGCGACGCGGCTACTTCGTCGAAACGTCGAAGCGCGCCGCGGGCAACCGCGACGCGCTCGAGTTCGCGCAGTGGCTGCGCGATGAAGCGGAGGAGATGACGCGCAGGAAATGAAGCGCAAGAAATGAAGCGCAGGAGATGAGGGCGGCGAGGCTATGCCTATGAAAGCCCGCCGCGCCGGCGCCCTGCGCTTAAAGCGCTCAACCTGGCAGCAGCACCTTGTTCACGACGTGGATCACGCCGTTCGACTGGTACACGTTGGCGATGGTCACCATCGCGGTGCCGCCCTTGGCGTCGGTCACCAGCACGTCCTTGCCGCTCATGGTGGCGGTCAGCGTGCCGCCGCTGGCGGTCTTCAGCACGGCCTTGCCGCCGCCTGCGTTGATGGCGCTCATGAGGGCCGGGCCGTCCATCTTGCCGGGCACCACGTGGTACGTGAGCACCTTGGTCAGCGTGGCCTTGTTCTCGGGCTTGAGCAGCGTGTCGACGGTGCCGGCCGGCAGCGCGGCGAAGGCGGCGTTGGTGGGCGCGAACACGGTGAACGGACCCGGGCTCTTCAGCGTGTCGACCAGGCCCGCGGCCTTCACGGCGGCCACCAGCGTGGTGTGGTCCTTGGAGTTGACGGCGTTGTCGACGATGTCCTTCGTCGGGTACATCGCGGCGCCGCCGACCATCGGGTTCGACGACATCGCCGTGCTGCCGCTGCCGCTCATGCCCATGCCGCCCGCGCAAGCGCCGAGCAGGACCGAAACGCCGACTGCAATCATGAGTTTTTTCATTGAAGGCTCCTGGATAGAAATGGTTCTTGGAAGGTGTCTGTGGAAACCGCCATCAGCTCGGAGGCGCGATGCGCTTGAATCGAATACGGCAGCGCTTCGCGTTTGGATTCGCACCCGGTTTCAGATTTGTGGCGCGTCGGCTTTGCGCCACAGCCGCGCAGGGCGCGCTTGCGCATCGAACGCGTGCTCGACAGAATCCGCCCTTCGTTTTTCAGCAACAGTTTCTTTTCACCGCGCCCGGTGACGATCGACCTCCCGGGCGCACAACGCAATCAATGAACCGTTTCCTGAACACCTGACCCGCACACCGACCGCCCCGGCCGGATGTGCATCCACGCACCCGCCGAGGCCCATCGACAAAGGCCCCGCGCAGCCATTCGCCGGGGCTTTTCTGTTTCTGGAGTGTGCGCACATATGAGTGCTCAACGAAGGGCCCGCGACGACGACAAGCGTCTGGGCCGGTTTTATTTCTCGGTGCCGAATGCGGCACCTCGCAATCCCGTGGTGGCCGCGATGGCGCGCCGCGAGTCCAGCCAGGGCGCCGGGCGCCACCTGCGCACGCACCGCGCGGAGCGGCGTGCGCAGAAGGTGGCGTTGCAGAAGGCCGCGCGCAGCGTGGGACGCGGAGGCGACGATGCGTGACGACATGAGCAAGGTCATCGTCGAGCGGCCGCGCCGTGGCGGCGGCGTGCAGGGCGACGGGCGCGGCTTTCGCAACAGCCGCGAGCGTGGTTCGCACCTGGGCATGAAGCGCGGCTACGACCGCCCGAAGGGGCTCAACGAAAACCTCGCGCCGCTCAGGCGCTGGCTGCACAAGCAGGTGCACCGGCCGTGGGACAAGGTGTACGCGCAACTGTGCAGCGGCATCGATCGTCGCAGCACGGTGCAGGCGCACATCTTCGAGCACATCGACGACTTCGTCGAACGCAAGGCGGTGCTGCGCGACGGCGAGGTGTGGGTGCCTTCGCACCGGTGGAACCGCGCGCACGTGCCGCTTGCCGACGCGCCGCGCGTCGAGCTGTTCGTGCACCCGGCCACCGGCATCCTGCTGCCCAACCGGCTGCGGCTGAAGAAAGCGCGGCAGCGCGCCGCCGAGCAACGCAGGGCGCAGCCGCCGGAGCGCGTGGTCGTGGACGACTTCACCGAGTGGCATCGGGTCGACGGCTGCTGGTTCGAGGTGCGCCTGGCGGCGTTTCCCTCCAGCGGCGTGGCCGACAACGACAAGCGCTTCGACGTGATGCGCGGCTGCCTGGTGACGCGCCATGGCGTGTGCCACGTCATGGAAGGCATGTCGTACCGGCCGGTGAGCTATGCGCGTGCGTTCGTGTATGCCGTGGGCAAGCGGCAGTTGAGCCGCCGCGAGGTGCGTGCGCGGCTGGGCGATGCGCAGTGAGGGCCACGCGGCCGGCGTTGTTGCGGAGCCTTGCGCGCGAGCTTGGGACTTAGCGCACGCCTTGCGCGCGCGGTAGCACCAGGAACGCCAGCGTCCCCGCGGCCAGCATGCCGGCCACCGTGAGGAACACTGCGCGAAACGGCTCTGCGCCGTGGTCGACGGCCCACGACGCGGCCACGCCGGTGGTCCATTGCATGAGCGACACGCCGAGGAACATCGCCATGTTCATCAGCGCCAGCGCGCGGCCCGTCATGGCCGCGGGGTAGGCGTTCTTGGTGTACGCGTACTGCAGCACGCTGTAGCCGGAGAGCAGGCCGTAGACGATCGGCAGGCCGATGTCGACCGCGCGCGAATTCGTGAATGCCATGGCCGCGAACATCAATGCGCCAGCCAGCGCGCAGCCCATCATCCAGCGCGTGCGCGCGGTGCCGCCCGGGTCCATGCGGCCGAACAGCGCGGGGCTGATCATGCCGGCCACCGTCATCACCAGCGCCACGTTGCCGCTGGCCACCAGCGACAGGCCATGGCGCTCGTGCAGCACCGGGCCCAGCCACAGGCCGCGCAGCGTGATGAACGCGGCATACGACACGCAGGCGAAGCAGACCAGGCCCAGCGTGTGCGGCATCGCGAACAGCGGCAGCAGCTCGCGCACGGCCTTGCCGAGCGACTGGCGTTCGGCCGGCGCGGCCGGTGCGCTCTCAGTGACCGCAGTGACCGCAGCATGTGCAGGCTCGCGCACGCGCCAGAAGATCACCAGCCACGACAGCACCGCCACGCCGGCCAGCACCGCATAGCCCGCGCGCCACGAGGCGGCTTCGATCAGCAGCGCCAGCGGCGTGCCGGTGAACACGATGCCCAGCCCGGCCATGCTCATCACCAGCCCCGACATGGCCGTGAAGCGCGAGGCGTCGAAGTGCCGCGCGATGAACACCGTGCAGGCCAGGAAGGCCGGCGCGCAGCCCACGCCGATCAGCGCCTGCCCCAGCAGCAGCGCGTGGTAGTTGGGTGCCACGGCACACAGCGCCGCGCCCGCCACGGCGAGCGGAAACGCGGTGAGCACCGTGCGGCGCACGCCGAACATGTCGATGGACACGCCCATCGCGAGCTGCATGATGCCGAACGCGAAGTGAAAGGTGCCCGCCCAGATGCCGAGCTGCTGCGGCGTGAGGCCGAAGTGGCCGGTGAGCGGCGTGGCCATCATGGCGCCGACCGTGCGGAATGCCTGGCTCAGCGCGAAGGCCGAGACCAGCGCGACCAGCATGGCCGAGGCCGAGGACGACCAATTTGAAAAACGAGACAAGCGAGGCAAAAGGGAAGGGCGTGAGTTCGCAGCGGCGTCGCCGGTGCGCTCCGCGGGCTGGGGTGCCGCGTTCGGGTTCATGAGGGGAGGCCGGGGGGAAAGAGGAGGCGGCCTGAATGCTAATGGATCGAGGCGCGCTGCGTTGCACGCTGCGCGACAGACCGATGTCTACCGATCAGTGCTGTTTCCGAGGAAATAGAGTTGATCGATTTCATTCTGGCGTGCCTCCATAATTTCCCAACAACTTGTCAGAAGCACTTCCTTGGCAACTCCCTCTACTTCCCGCCCCCGTGCGACCAAGCCAGCCGGTGTCAACGCGGTTTCGGGTTCGCCGCCGCTTTTCAGCCGTGTGCGCGAAATTTTGGATGCCGCGCGTGTTGGCTTGGCGCGTACCGTCAACACGACACAGGTTGCTGCCAACTGGCTGATCGGGCGCGAGATCGTCGAGGAAGAGCAGCGTGGACAGCGAAGGGCGGACTACGGCACCAAGCTGCTTGCGGAACTGTCGGCGCGCTTGAACGCCGAGTTTGGACGCGGCTATTCCGTGGACAACCTTGAAGCCTTCAGGCAGTTCTACCTGGATTTTCCGCAGCTTATTTCCGACACGGTATCTCGGAAATTGATGATGCCGCCAGCTTTGCCTCTCCAGACGAATTCCGAGACGCCGTCTCGGGAATCCAGCGGAAGCACCGATTGGCATCCCGGAGAGCTGAGCCCTTCTCTTTCATGGAGCCACTACCGCCAACTTTTGCGAGTGACAAGACCGGAAGCGCGTGCGTTCTACGAGATCGAAGCGATACGCAACGCATGGTCGGTGCGTGAACTTCAGCGGCAAGCGGCGAGCCTTTTGTATGACCGCCTGGCAAAAAGCAAGGACAAGAAGGGATTGATGCGTCTGGCAACGCACGGCCAAGAGGTGGCCCGACCGCTCGACGTGCTGAAAGATCCGATGGTCATCGAATTTCTCGATCTGCCAGAGTCTCCGAAGCTGGTCGAGTCCAAGCTCGAGCAAGCGCTTATCGACAACTTGCAAACCTTTTTGCTCGAACTGGGCAAGGGCTTTGCTTTCGTGTCGCGTCAGGAACGCATCACCATCGACGGCGATCATTTCTACATCGATCTGGTCTTCTATCACGCCGTGCTCAAGTGCTACGTGCTCATCGACCTCAAGGTCGGCAAGCTGACGCATGGTGATCTCGGCCAGATCCAGTTCTACGTGAACTACTTCGATCGTGAGCGCCGTACTGAAGGCGACAACCCGACTTTGGGCGTGATCCTCTGCCCGGACAAAAACGACGCGGTCGTGAGATACACCTTGGGCGAGCAGCAGGAGCGCAACATTTTCACGAGCCGCTACCAATTGCATCTTCCAACCGAACAGGAGCTTGAGCGGGAGTTGCGCCGTGAATTCCGACAATTGTCCGAAGCACCACCAATCAAGACGACTCCCAGGAAGGCCAAGCCGCGCGCATGAAAAACGGCACCCGAAGGTGCCGTCGTTTCATGGCCTTGCCTGACCAGGCATCAAGCCTCGCCCTTGACCTTCAGGCGCCATGCGTGCAGCAGCGGCTCGGTGTAGCCGCTGGGCTGCTCGATGCCCTTGAACACCAGGTCCTGCGCCGCCTTGTATGCGGCCGAGGTGTCGAAGTGCCCGGCCATCGGCAGGTACTGCGCGTCGCCCGCGTTCTGCTCATCCACCACCTTGGCCATGCGCTGGAAGGTCTCGTCGACCTGCGCCTTGGTCACCACGCCGTGCAGCAGCCAGTTGGCGATGTGCTGGCTGGAGATGCGCAGCGTGGCGCGGTCTTCCATCAGGCCCACGTTGTGGATGTCGGGCACCTTCGAGCAGCCCACGCCCTGGTCGATCCAGCGCACCACGTAGCCCAGGATGCCCTGCACGTTGTTGTCGATTTCCTGCTGCTTCTCGGCATCGGTCCACTTCGCCTCGGCGGCGATGGGCACCTGCAGCAGCGCGTCGAGGATGTTGTCGCGCTCGGCGTCGGCGTCGATCTTCTCCAGCTCCTGCTGCACCGCGGTCACGCTCACCTGGTGGTAGTGCAGCGCGTGCAGCGTGGCGGCGGTGGGCGAGGGCACCCAGGCGGTGTTGGCGCCGGCCTTGGGGTGGCCGATCTTCTGTTCGAGCATCGCGGCCATCAGGTCGGGCATGGCCCACATGCCCTTGCCGATCTGGGCCTTGCCGCGCAGGCCGCACGAGAGGCCGACCAGCACGTTGTTCTTCTCGTAGGCGCCGATCCACGCGCTGGACTTCATGTCGCCCTTGCGGATCATCGGGCCGCCCTGCATGGCGGTGTGCATCTCGTCGCCGGTGCGGTCGAGGAAGCCGGTGTTGATGAAGGCCACGCGGGCGGCCGCCTCGGCGATGCAGGCCTTCAGGTTCGCGCTGGTGCGGCGCTCTTCGTCCATGATGCCGAGCTTCACGGTGTTGGCCGGCAGGCCCAGCAGTTGTTCGACGCGGCCGAACAGCTCGCTCGCGAAGGCCACTTCGGCCGGGCCGTGCATCTTCGGCTTGACGATGTAGATGCTGCCGGTGCGCGAGTTGCCCTTGCGCTTCAGGTCGATGGTGGCGATGGTGGTGGTCACCACGGCGTCGAGGATGCCTTCGGGGATCTCCTTGCCACCTGCGTAGAGGATGGCCGGGTTGGTCATCAGGTGGCCCACGTTGCGCAGGAACATGAGCGAGCGGCCGTGCAGCTTCACGGCCTTGCCGTCGGCGCCGGTGTATTCGCGGTCGGCGTTCAGGCCGCGCGTGAAGGTCTTGCCGCCCTTGGCGACTTCTTCGGTCAGCGTGCCCTCGACGATGCCGAGCCAGTTCGCGTACGCGACCACCTTGTCGGCGGCATCGACCACGGCCACCGAGTCTTCCAGGTCGAGGATGGTCGAGAGCGCGGCTTCGAGCACCAGGTCGCTCACGCCGGCCGCGTCGGTCTTGCCGATGGGCGTGCCGCGGTCGATGCGGATGTCCAGGTGAATGCCGTTGTGCTTCAGCAGCACCGAGGACGGCGCCGTGGCGTCGCCCTGGTAGCCGATGAACTGCGAGGCGTCGGCCAGGCCGGTGCTGCTGCTTTGCAGCGCGACGACCAGCTTGCCGTCCTTCACGCTGTAGCCGGTGGCCTGCTTGTGCGAACCGTTTTCCAGCGGCGCGGCCTGGTCGAGCACGTTGCGCGCGAACTCGATGACCTTGGCGCCGCGCACGGGGTTGTAGCCCTTGCCCTTTTCAGCGCCGTCGGCTTCGGAGATGGCGTCGGTGCCGTAGAGCGCGTCGTACAGCGAACCCCAGCGCGCGTTGGCCGCGTTCAGCGCGTAGCGCGCGTTCAGGATGGGCACCACCAGCTGCGGGCCGGCCTGCAGCGCGAGTTCGGAGTCGACGTTTTCGGTGGTGGCCTTGGCGCCCTTGGGGGCCGGCAGCAGGTAGCCGATCTTCTCGAGGAAGGCGCGGTACGCGGGCATGTCGCCGATCGGGCCGGGGTTCTTCCTGTGCCAGGCGTCGAGCTCGGTCTGCAGGCGGTCGCGCTCGGCGAGCAGGGCGATGTTCTTCGGGGCGAGGTCGCTGACGATGGCGTCGAAGCCCTTCCAGAACACGTCGCTGGCCACGCCGGTGGCGGGCAGGACCTTGTCCTCGATGAAGCGGTGGAGCTCGGTCGCGACCTGGAGTCCGTGGGCGGTGGTGCGTGCGGTCATGGGGGTTTCTCCTTGAGAAAGATGCAATCTTGGGATGAACTTTATTCGATACTTTGCTGGGCAGTAAGAGGTGCGGGCGAGATTTATCTGTGACAAAAATGAAGGTAATCGACGGTGGCCCGACGCCAGGTGCAAAGGGTAGGCACCGATAAGGACCATGGCGCTGCCGGATATATTTAACTTCTTAAGCAAATCCGGGCCCCGCCTCCATGATCCTCCTCGCCTCCAATGAAAACCCCCTCGGCATGCCCGAGTCGGCCCGCCGCGCGGCGGCCGCGGCGCTCGAGGGCGCCGGCAACTACCCCGACAGCAACGGCACCGCGCTGAAGAAGGCGCTGGCGGCCCGCCTCGACGTGCCGCCCGACTGGCTCACGCTCGGCAGCGGATCGAGCGAGCTGCTCGAGCTCGCGGCGCAGGTGAGCCTGAAGCCGGGCGAGGGCGTCGTCTATTCGCAGTACGGCTTCATCGTCTATGCGCAGGCCACGGCGCACGCCCACGCGCGCGCCACCGTCGTGCCGGCGCGCGAGTTCGGCCACGACCTGGACGCGATGCGCGCCGCCATCGGCGACGACACCCGGCTGGTGTTCGTCGCCAACCCGAACAACCCGACCGGCACCTTCATCGACGCCGCGCCGCTGCTGGCCTTCTTGCAGTCGGTGCCCTCGCACGTGACGGTGCTGCTGGACGAGGCCTACACCGAGTACCTGTCGCCCGCGCAGCGCTACGACAGCGTCGAATGGGTGCGGCGCCTGCCGAACCTGGTCGTGGCGCGCACCTTCTCCAAGGCCTTCGGGCTGGCGGGGCTGCGCATCGGCTACGGCGTGTCGCAGCCCCCGCTGGCCTTGCGCATGAACGCGCAGCGCCCGCGCTTCAACGTGACGACGCCGGCGCAGGCCGCTGCGGTGGCGGCGTTGGGCGATGCGGACTTTCTGGCTCGTACCTACGCGCTCAACACGACGGGGCGCGAGCAACTGGCGGCGGGCTTCCAGGCCCTGGGGTTGAGCTTCGTGCCGTCGTCGGGCAACTTTTTGATGGTGCGGGTGGGCGACGCGCAGGCCGTGCACGCACGGCTGCTGGCGGCTGGCATCGAGGTGTCGCTGCTCGGGAACTATGGGCTGCCGGAATGGCTGCGCATCACTGTGGGGTTGCCGGAGCAGAACAAGGCGGTGCTGGCGGCGCTGGGCTGAGTCGTTGAATTTCTCCCTCCCCTGCCGGGGAGGGCAGGGGTGGGGGCACGCGGCGGTCGATCGAGCGCCGCGGGCAAGGCGAGCGCCGCTCGCCCCCATCCCAACCTTCCCCCGGAAGGGGAAGGAGCAAGGCACTCCCCCTCAGACCAGCCCGCCCAGCTCCTTCGCCGCCGCACGCACAGGCTCGATGTACCGCTCGTCATAGCGATGCGTGGGCATCGTCAGCGTCACGGCCGCCGCAAGGCTGCCGTCCGCATGGAACACCGGCGCCGAGATGCCCGCCAGCTCGGCCGTTCGATCGCCCACCAGCGCGCAGTAGCCCTGCGCGCGAATGCCCTCGTACAGCGCGCGCTCCTTCGCGCCGCGCGGCAGGCCGGCCGGCGGGCCGAAGGCGATCAGCACCCGCGCGCCCGCGCCCCGGTCGTTGGGCAGCAGGTCGCCCGCGCGCACGTGGTCGCGCACCACGTGCGACGAATCGACCCTGAACTGGCACAGCCGCGCCCAGCCGTCACCTTGGCCCTGCCGCACGTGGTACGCCGCGCTTTCGCCGGTGGCCGCGGCCAGCGCGCGCAGCACCGGCAGCACGATGTGCTCCAGCGACTGCGAGGCGGCGTACAGCCCGTGCAGCCGCGCGATTTCCATGCCCAGCGCGTACCGGCCGTCGTCCTGCCGGCGAATCAGCCGCGCATGTTCCAGCGAAGCCAGCAGGCGCAGCACGGTGCTCTTGTAGAGCTGCGTGCGCTCGGCGAACTGCGCGAGCGACAGCGCCTCGTCGCCCGGCTGGAAGGCCGAGAGCAGGCTGAGCGCGCGGTCGACGGCGGCGGCACCGCCGGGGGCGGCGTTGAGGTCGGAAACCGATTCGGTCTGGGCTTTGCGTGGCATGGCGTGGGGGTGGCGTGGGGTGGCGGCGTGCCGCGAGCGGGTGCCCACGGACTTGACAGTGAAAGTCGATCAGCGGTCTAATTCTGTTTAACGGAATTTAGTTCTGTAAGATAGAACTGTCAAGCAACCCACCCACAGGTCGCTTCAAGGAGACGAATCCAATGACATCCCCCGACGTCCTCATCAGCGAGGTCGGCCCGCGCGACGGCCTGCAATCGGTCAAGGCCACCATGCCGACCGCCGACAAGCTGCGCTGGATCGACGCGCTCTACGCCGCCGGCGTGCGCGAGATCGAGGTCGCTTCCTTCGTTCCCGCGAAGCTGCTGCCCCAGATGGCCGACGCCGCCGACGTGGTGCGCCACGCCGTCACGCTGCCCGGCCTCGTGGTGATGGCGCTGGTGCCCAACCGAAAGGGCGCGCAGGCCGCGCTCGAGGCGGGCGTGCACAAGCTCACGATGCCGGTGTCGGCCAGCGTGGCGCATTCGCTGGCCAACGTGCGCAAGACACCGACAGAAATGGTCGAGGAGGTGCGCGCCATCGCCGAGCTGCGCCGCGCCATCGCGCCGCAGGTGAAGCTCGAAGCCGGCATTTCCACCGCCTTCGGCTGCACGCTGCAGGGGCTGGTGCCCGAGGACGACGTGATCCGCCTGGCCGCGCAGTGCATCGAAGCGGGCGCCGACGAATCGGGCCTGTCCGACACCGTGGGCTACGCCAACCCCGCGCAGGTGCGCCGCCTGTTCAGGCGCCTGCGCGCCGAGCTCGGCCAACACGCGGGCGCCGCGCACATGCACAACACGCGCGGCCTGGGCATCGCGAACTGCCTGGCCGCGTGGGACGAGGGCGTGCGCACCTTCGACGCCTCGCTCGGCGGCCTCGGCGGCTGCCCCTATGCGCCGGGCGCGTCGGGCAACGCCGTGACCGAAGACCTGGTCTTCATGTTCGAGGCCATGGGCGTGCGCACCGGCATCGACATCCAGAAACTCATCGCGGCGCGCGCGCCGCTCATGGCCGGCCTGCCGGGCGAACCGGTCTACGGCATGACGCCCGAAGCCGGCCTGCCCAAGGGCTTCGTCCAAGGTCTTGCCCAGGAACACACCGCACATGTCTGAAGCCAACACAGCCAACGCCGCCCACCCGCTGCCCTACGCCGGCGTGCGCGTCGTCGAGTTCACCCACATGGTCATGGGCCCGACCTGCGGCCTGCTGCTGGCCGACCTGGGCGCCGAGGTGATCAAGGTCGAGCCCATCGAGGGCGACAACACGCGCCGCCTGCTGGGCTCGGGCTCGGGCTTCTTCCCGACCTTCAACCGCAACAAGAAGAGCATCGCGCTCGACCTGAAGCAGCCCGAAGGCGTGGAGGCCGCGCTGCGGCTCATCGCCACGGCCGACATCGTGAGCGAGAACTTCAAGCCCGGCACCATGAAGAAGCTGGGGCTCGACTACGACACGCTCGCCAAGCTCAACCCGCGCCTCATCTACGTGAGCCACAAGGGCTTCCTGCCCGGCCCGTACGACCACCGCACCGCGCTCGACGAGGTGGTGCAGATGATGGGCGGCCTGGCCTACATGACCGGCCGCTCGGGCGACCCGCTGCGCGCGGGCACCAGCGTGAACGACATCATGGGCGGCATGTTCGGCGCCATCGGCGCCATGGCCGCGCTGCGCCAGCGCGAGCTCACGGGCAAGGGCTGCGAGGTGCAGTCGGCGCTGTTCGAGAACAACGTGTTCCTGGTGGCGCAGCACATGATGCAGTTCGCCGCCACCGGCAAGCCCGCCGACCCGATGCCCAGCCGCATCTCGGCCTGGGCCGTGTACGACGTGTTCACCGTGAAGGACGGCGAGCAGATCTTCCTGGCGGCCGTGAGCGACAAGCAGTGGGCCATCTTCTGCAAGGCCTTCGGCCTGGAAGACATGCTGGCCGACCCGCGCCTGAAGACCAACAACGACCGCGTGCGCGCCCGCGAATGGATGATGCCCATCCTGCGCTCGCACCTGGCCGACCACAGCGCGGCCGAGCTCGCGGCGGTGTTCGAGCAGCACGAGCTGCCTTTCGCCCCCATCACCAAGCCGCAGGACCTGTTCGACGACCCGCACCTGAACGCCACCGGCGGCCTGGCCCCGGTGCGCATGAACGACGGCAGCATGGCCAAGGTGCCGCTGGCGCCGTTCACGCTGGACGGCGAGCGCCCCGGCATCCGGCTGCAGCCGCCGCACATCGGCGAGCACAGCCGCGAGCTGCTGAAAGAAGTGGGCTACAGCGACGAAGACATCGCTGCGCTCCAGACACGACACATCACCTTCGGAGACTGACCCCCATGTATTTGATCAACCGGCGCGCACTGCTCGCCTGCGCCGCGGCTGCGGCATGCCTGAACGCAACCGCCGTCCTGGCCGACACCGCCTGGCCCGACAAGCCCGTGCGCCTGGTCGTGCCCTACACGCCCGGCGGCGCCACCGACATCGTGGCGCGCCTCGTCGCGCAGAAGCTCGCCGACGACACCAGGTGGACCTTCATCGTCGACAACCGCGCGGGCGGCAACGGCAACATCGGCATGGACGTGGTCGCCAAGGCCAAGCCCGACGGCTACACCGTCGGCCTGGGCCAGACCGCCAACCTGGCGATCAACCCGACGCTGTTCCCCAAGATGCCCTACGACGCGCTGAAAGACCTGCTGCCGGTGGCGGTGGTGGCCTCGCAGCCGGTGGTGCTGGTGGTGCGCGCGGACTCGCCCTACAAGTCGCTGGCCGAACTGGTCGCCGCCGCCAAGGCCAAGCCCGGCGAGATCAAGCAGGCGCTCGCGGGCACCGGCACGCTGGGCCACATGGCCGGCGAGGTGCTGGCGCAGCGCGCGGGCTTCAAGGTGCTGAACGTGCCGTACAAGGGTGCGGCGCCCGCCATCACCGACCTGCTGGGCGGCCAGACCGACTGCATGTTCGCCACGCCGCAGGGCGCGCTGGCCATGGTGAAGGGCGGCAAGCTGCGCGCGCTGGCCGTCACCTCGGCCAAGCGCCTGCCGGTGATGCCCGACGTGCCGACCGTGGCCGAGAGCTACAAGGGCTTCGAGGCCGTGGACTGGAAGGCGCTGGTCGTGCCGGCCGGCACCAGCCCCGACATCGTGAAGAAGCTGAACGCCGCCGTCGACAAGGCGCTGGCCAAGCCCGCCACCATTTCGCAGCTGCTGGCCGAGGGCAGCACGCCCGTCGGCGGCAGCCCGGAGCAGGCGGCGCAGTACATCAAGGCGGAACACGCGCGCTGGGGCGCAGCGGTGCGCTCGGCCGGCGTTCGCCCGGAATAAACCCCAAAGTACCGGGCTGGCGCGAACAGGCGGTGCCTGCCCGGCGGGCGGACGGATACAGGACGATGAGGACGATATAGTTTCCGCCCCATGGACCGCTTGAAGCAGCTCGAATCCTTCGTCTCGGTCGCGACCCGGGGCGGGCTCACGGCCGCGGCCAAGGCCGAGGGCGTGGCGCCCGCCATCATGGGCCGCCGGCTCGACGCGCTGGAAGAGCGGCTGGGCGTGAAGCTGCTGGTGCGCACCACGCGGCGCATCACGCTCACGCACGAGGGCAGCGCCTTTCTCGAAGACTGCCAGCGGCTGCTCACCGAGTTCGCCAATGCCGAGGCCAGCGTGAGCGCCGGCGGCGTCAAGGCCAGCGGCCACCTGCGCGTGACCGCGCCGGCCGGCTTCGGCCGCCGCCACGTCGCGCCGCTGGTGCCGCGCTTTCATGCGCTGCACCCGGAGGTCACCATTTCGCTGAACCTGAGCGACCGCGTGGTCGACGTGACCGGCGAGAGCTTCGACTGCGCGGTGCGCGTGGGCGACCTGCCCGACTCTTCGCTGGTGAGCGTGCGGCTGGCCGACAACCGCCGCCGCTGCGTCGCCACGCCGGAGTTCGTGCGGCGCCACGGCAAGCCGAAGCACCCCGGCGAGCTGTCGCGCTTCGCGTGCCTGACGCTGTCGAGCGACGCCTCGCAAACCCGCGGCTGGGCCTTTCGCATCACCACCGAGGGCGGCGCGCAGGAACTGATTCACCTGCGCCCCAGCGGCCCGCTCGATTGCTCCGACGGCCAGGTGCTGCACGACTGGTGCCTGGCCGGCCACGGCATCGCCTGGCGCAGCACCTGGGAGGTCGAGGCCGAGATCGACGCCGGCCTGCTGGTGCCGCTGCTCGACGAATTCGCCGCGCCGCCCAACGGCATCTACGCCGTGTTCGCGGGCGCCAAGCACCTGCCGCTGCGCGTGCGGCTGTGGCTCGACTTCCTGAAGGCGCAGTACGGCAATCCGGAATTCTGGGGCGGCAGGGCGTAGCTTCAGGGCAACGACGGCTTCGCGGCGGCACAATCTGTCCTCAATTGCAAACCCCACTGCATTGAGAAGAAAGCCATCGAATGACGCTCGAAGCCATCCTCGCGTACCTGCACATCCTGGCCATCCTCACGATGGTCGTGTTCATCTCCAGCGAAGCGGCCCTGTGCCGCGTGCAGTGGCTCAACGCCGCGGTGGTGGAGCGGCTGGCCAGGCTCGACATGGTCTACGGCATTGCGGCCATCGCGGTGCTGGCCACCGGCATCGCACGCACCGTGTGGGGCGTGAAGGGCACGGCGTGGTACTGGACCAACCCGCTGCTGCACGTGAAGCTGGGGCTTTTCATCATCGTGGGCGTGCTGTCTATCTTTCCGACGCTCACCTATTTCCGCTGGCGCAAGACGCTGCGCGCCACCGGCAAGCTGCCGGTGGAAGCCGACATCAAGAAGACGCGCCGGCTGGTGATGATGCAGGCGCACATCATCGCGGTGATCCCGCTGGTGGCGGTGTTCTTCGCGCGGGGCTTCGGCAAGTAACGCCCACGCGGCGACTCCATGAAAAAGGCCCGCACGCGGCGGGCCTCTTCGACAGCGCGTTCGGCGCGCCGTGGGCGTGCGGTCAGCCCTTGGCTGCGTCGGCTTCGCACTTCTTCATGAAGCTGTTCTTGGCGGCACCGGCCAGGGCCTTGCCGTTCTTGTCGACCGCCTTGGTGGCGCAGGCGGGAGCGGCGGCGGCCTTGGTGTCCTTCTCGCACTTCTTGATGGAGCTGGCCTTGGCGGCGCCGGCCAGGGGCTTGCCGTTCTTGTCCACGGCCTTGGCGTCGCAGGTGGCGCCGGCAGCGGGTGCCGCCATGGCGGCGGGGGCGGCCGCGGGTGCGGCGGCCTTGTCCTGCGCGAAGGCGCTGAACGAGAGGCAGGCGCCGAGCGCGACGGTGGAGGCGACCAGGGAAAGGAGCTTCTTCATGATGGGATGTGTCCTTGCAAGGTTGGGTGGTGTGACAGGTGCCCCGCCCCGGGGCAGACCACCCTAACGGGTCAAGGCAACAATCGGATGACGATCGTCAACTGAGTCCGGGTTTGCCCCCGGTAAAATTCCCGGATGCTATTGGTCAAACAGGAGCTGCTCGCGGCGCTCGCGAACACGCTCGAATCCCTCTCGCCCGGCGCTGGCTCCAAAGCCGCGTTCGAGTCGCCCAAGGTGGCTGCCCATGGCGATTTCGCCAGCACGGCCGCCATGCAGCTCGCCAAACCGCTGGGCCAGAAGCCCCGCGATCTGGCCGAGCGCCTGAGCACCGCGCTGCTCGCCACCCCCGCTTTTTCCCGATGGGTCGAGGCCATCGAGATCGCCGGCCCCGGCTTCCTCAACATCCGCCTGAAGACCTCTGCCAAGCAGCAGATCGTGCGCGAGGTGCTGTCGGCGGGCGCGGGCTTCGGCCAGCAGCCGGCCACGGGCGAGAAGGTGCTGGTGGAGTTCGTCTCGGCCAACCCGACCGGCCCGCTGCACGTGGGCCACGGCCGCCAGGCGGCGCTGGGCGACGCCATCTGCAACCTGCGCGCCTCGCAGGGCGAGAGCGTGTGGCGCGAGTACTACTACAACGACGCCGGCGTGCAGATCCAGACGCTGGCCAACAGCACGCAGCTGCGCGCGCGCGGCTTCAAGCCCGGCGACGCCGAATGGCCCAGCGGCGAGAAGGCGCCCGCGTACAACGGCGACTACATCGCCGAGATCGCGGCCGACTTCAAGGCGAAGAAAACGGTCAAGTCCGAAGACCGCGAAGTCACCGGCAGCGGCGACATCGAGGACCTGGATGCCATCCGCGAGTTCGCCGTGGCCTACCTGCGCCGCGAGCAGGATCTCGACCTGCAGGCCTTCCGGGTGCGCTTCGACCAGTACTACTTGGAGTCCAGCCTGTACACCAGCGGGCGCGTCGAGGCCGCCGTCGCGAAGCTGGTGGCCGCCGGCAAGACCTACGAGCAGGACGGCGCGCTGTGGCTGCGCTCGACCGACTACGGCGACGACAAGGACCGCGTGATGAAGAAGCAGGACGGTACGTACACGTACTTCGTGCCCGACGTCGCGTACCACATCGCCAAGTGGGAGCGCGGCTTCCACAAGGTCATCAACATCCAGGGCACCGACCACCACGGCACCATCGCGCGCGTGCGCGCCGGCCTGCAGGCGGCGGGCGAAGGCATTCCCGAGGGCTACCCCGACTACGTGCTGCACACCATGGTGCGCGTGATGAAGGGCGGCGAAGAGGTCAAGATCAGCAAGCGCGCGGGCAGCTACGTCACGCTGCGCGACCTGATCGAGTGGACCAGCACCGACGCCGTGCGCTTCTTCCTGCTGAGCCGCAAGCCCGACACCGAGTACACCTTCGACGTCGACCTGGCCGTCGCGAAGAACAACGACAACCCGGTGTACTACGTGCAGTACGCGCATGCGCGCATCTGCTCGGTGCTGGCCGGCTGGGGCGGCGACGCGGCCACGCTGAAGGGCGTGGACCTGTCGCCGCTGGAAAGCCCGGCCGCCCAGGCGCTGATGCTGCTGCTGGCCAAGTACCCGGCCATGCTCACCGCCGCGGCCAAGGATTTCGCGCCGCACGACGTCACTTTCTACCTGCGCGAACTGGCCGCCAGCTACCACAGCTACTACGACGCCGAGCGCATCCTGGTGGACGACGAGAAGGTCAAGCTGGCCCGCCTGGCGCTGGTCGCCGCGACCGCGCAGGTGCTGCACAATGGCCTCGCGATTCTCGGCGTCAGTGCGCCGAGCAAGATGTGAACCTCACCATGAAGAAGACAACCAGACAACGCGGCAACATCGTCATCGGCCTGATCATCGGGCTGGTGCTCGGCCTGGGCGTCGCGCTGGGCATCGCGGTCTACGTGACCAAGGTGCCGATCCCGTTCGTGACCAAGACCCAGAAGGGCGGCGCCGAGCAGGACGAGGCCGAAGCCCGCAAGAACCGCGACTGGGACCCGAACGCGCCCCTGGCCGGCAAGGCCGGGGTCGCCAGGCCCGCGCCGGCCGCCACCGGCCCGGTCAACCCCGTGACCGGCGAGCCGGCCACCGCCGCCGTGGCGCCCGGCAGCCCGCCGCCCACGACCGCGCCGCCGGTGCCCGTGGTGGTCGCGCCCAAGCCGACGCGCGCGGCCCCGGTGCCGGCCGAAGCCAATGCGCTGCCGCCGTCGAACGATCCGCTGGGCGACCTGGCCCGGGCACGCTCGGGCAGCGTGACCACCGCTTCGGCCGCACCGAGCAGCAGCAACAACAGCACCGCGGCGGCCTCCACCTCCGGCGCCGATCCGTTCATGTACTTCGTGCAGGCCGGCGCCTTCCGCACCACCGACGACGCCGAGGCGCAGCGCGCCAAGCTGTCGCTGATGGGCGTGGAGGCCAAGGTCACCGAGCGCGAGCAGGCGGGCCGCACCGTGTACCGCGTGCGCGCCGGCCCGTTCAACAAGAAGGACGACGCCGACCGCCTGAAGGACCGCCTGGACGGCGGCGGCATGGAGTCGGCGCTGGTGCGCGTGCAGCGCTGACACGCTGACACGATTAGCCCTTAAGCTTCGCGCCGCGGCGTTTGCCGCCACCATTCACGGCCCCGGGCGCGCCGGCGGCAGGGGAACTCCCCGCCGCGCGCCGGCTCAGTACTGCCGTACCAACTGGAGAACCCTTTCAATGAAACGTCGTGACTTTTCGCTCGCCGCCACTTCGCTCGGGCTGCTGTCCCTGGCCGCCAACCCGGCCCACGCCCAGGCGCGCGCGCCCAAGGCCGGCACCGAGTACCTGGTGCTCGACAAGCGCGCACCGGTCGACGCACCGGCCGGCAAGATCGAGGTGGTCGAGTTCTTCTCGTACAACTGCCCGCATTGCAACGACTTCGAGCCGTCGCTCGAAGCCTGGGTCAAGACGCTGCCGAAGGAAGTCGCCTTCCGCCGCATTCCGGTGCCGTTCGTGGGCAACGACGTGGAAGCCAAGCAGCGCCTGTACTACGCGCTCGAAGCCATGGGCAAGGTCGACGAGTACCAGCCGAAGGTGTTCAACGCCATCCATGCCCAGCGCCAGAACGTGAACGGCGACGCCAACATCATTGCCTGGGCCACGGCCAACGGCCTGGACGGCGCCAAGTTCAAGGAAACCTTCACCTCCTTCGGCGTGGCCAGCAAGGCCAAGCGCGCCTCGCAGATGACCGACGCCTACAAGGTGGCCGGCGTGCCCGCGATGGCCGTGGCCGGGCGCTGGTATGTGGATGGCGAGACCGCCGGTAACATGACCAAGGTCCTCCAGGTGGTGAACTACCTGATCGGCGAAGCCAAGAAGGGCTGAGCCCGAGGCTGCGCGCGGCTTCCGGCGCAGTCTTTCTCCCTTTTTGCAAGGGATACATGGCCCGCTTCGGCGGGCTTTTTCATCTGTGCGTGCGGGGCTGACGCAATCAGCCGCATACAATGCCGAGCAAGTTTCGTGCCTCTATGACATTGCATTCTTACCCCACCACTCCCCTCCTGCATCGCCTGGGCCGCCTCGCCCGCCTGGCCGCCGCCGCGTTCCTGCTGGCCGGCTTCGCCTCGGGCGCCGTGGCGGAAACCGCCGACCGCACCAAGCCGATGAACATCGAGTCGGACGCCATGCGCTACGACGACCTCAAGCAGACGAGCGTGTTCACCGGCAACGTGCTGGTGACCAAGGGCACGATCATCATCCGCGGCGCGCGCATGGACGTGCGCCAGGACGCCGAGGGCTACCAGTACGGCGTGGTCACCGCGGCCCCGGGCAAGCGCGCTTACTACAAGCAGAAGCGCAACGCGCCCGACGAGTGGATCGAGGGCGAGTCGGAAGTCATCGAGTACGACAGCCGCGCCGACAACGTCAAGTTCATCCGCAACGCCGTCATGCGCCGCCTGCTGGGCGCCACGCCGAACGACGAGAGCCAGGGCGCGCTGATCGTCTACGACCAGAGCAACGACACCTACACCGTCAACGGTTCCACCGTGCCGGCGAACACCGCCGTCAACGCGTCCACCCCGGGCGGGCGCGTGAAGACCATCCTCACGCCCAAGGCCGCGACCGCGCCCGGCGCCGCGGCCCCCGGCGCTCCCGCCGGTGCCAAGGCGGCGCCGCCGGCACCCACCCCGGCGCCCGGCAAGGGCCTGCGCCCGAGCACCACGCTCAGCGACGACGGAGAAACCCGCAAGTGATCGAAACCGCTGGAACGCAGGACGCCAACGGCACCCCGGGCAGCCGCCTGGTCGCGCGCGGCCTGAAGAAGAGCTACGGCAGCCGCACGGTCGTGAAGGACGTCTCGCTCGACGTGCAGAAGGGCGAAGTCGTCGGGCTGCTCGGGCCCAACGGCGCGGGCAAGACCACCTCGTTCTACATGATCGTCGGGCTGGTGCGCGCCGACGCCGGCGACATCACCATCGACGGCGAGCCCATCGCCCACATGCCCATTCACCGGCGCGCCCGCATGGGCCTGAGCTATCTGCCGCAGGAAGCCTCGATCTTCCGCAAGCTCACGGTCGAGGAAAACGTGCGCGCCGTGCTCGAGCTGCAGCAGGAGCCCGACGCCAGCGGCAAGCTGGCGCCGCTGTCCAAGGCGCACATCGAAGAGCGCCTGTCCGAGCTGCTGGCCGACCTGCGGGTGGACCACCTGCGCGATTCGCCCGCGCTCGCGCTGTCCGGCGGCGAGCGCCGCCGCGTGGAAATTGCCCGCGCTCTGGCCACGCAGCCGCGCTTCATCCTGCTGGACGAGCCCTTTGCCGGCATCGACCCGATCGCGGTGATCGAGATCCAGCGGATCATCAGTTTCCTGAAGGAACGTGGCATCGGCGTGCTCATCACCGACCACAACGTGCGTGAGACGCTGGGCATCTGCGACCACGCGTTCATCATCAGCGACGGGCATGTGCTGGCACAAGGCACGCCTTCGGAGATCGTCGACAACGCCGAGGTACGACGCGTGTACCTGGGCGAGCACTTCCGGATGTAAGGGCGGGTGGGCTCTCCATGAAGCAAGGGCTGTCCCTTCGCGTCTCGCAGCATCTGGCATTGACGCCACAGCTGCAGCAGTCCATTCGGCTGCTGCAGCTCTCCACGCTCGAACTGAGCCAGGAGGTGGAGCAGATGCTGGACGAGAACCCGTTCCTCGAACGCACCGCGGAAGAAGCCGCGCGCGAGGAGTTCGGGCTCGACACGGCCGACGCGCCGGTGCCGCGCGACGACAGCGACGGCGGCAGCGGTGATGGAGGTGATGGCGAAAGCGATTTCTCCGCGCCCACCGCCAGCAGCAGCACCGCGTCCACCGAGAGCACCACCAGCACCGCCGAGTCCGACGGCCCCGCCACCGAGATCACCGAGCGCGAGCCCGACTGGGAAGGCGACGGCACCGTCGACATGGCGCCCGACGACAGCGAGTGGGGCAGCGACGCCCCCGCGCGCCAGAACAACCTGGGCGACGACGAGCGCGCCGACGCCACCGAGCTCGCGCGCAGCCAGGAGTCGCTGCAGTCCTTCCTGCACCGCCAAGTGCTCAGCCTGCGCCTGGGCGAGAACGACCACGCCGCGCTGCGCTTCCTGATCGAGTCGCTCAACGACGACGGCTACCTCGAAGACTCGCTGCCCGCGCTCGCCTCGGGCCTGGCCGGCGACGACAACGACCAGTTCGACGACCTGGTGCACCACTTCCAGGTGGCGCTGGGCCTGCTGCAGAGCCTGGAGCCCGCCGGCGTTGGCGCGCGCGACCTGGGCGAATGCCTGAGCATCCAGCTGCGCGGCATGGCCAGCGAGGACGAGACCGAAGAAGAAGCGCTGGTGCGCAAGACCGCCATCGCCATCTGCAAGCAGCCCATGGAGCTGCTCGCGCGGCGCGACTTCAAGCGCCTGGCCACGCTCACGCGCACCAACGAAGACCTGGTGCGCTCGGCGCTGCAGGTCATCGCGCGGCTGGAGCCCAAGCCGGGCCGGCGCTTTGTCGACGTCGAGCGCAACATCGTCATTCCCGACGTGATCGTCACCAAGACCGGTCGCGGCACCAACGTCAAGTTCCGCGTCATGCTCAACCCCGAGGTCATGCCGCGGCTGCGCGTGCACGACATCTACGCCGGCGCGCTCAAGGCGCACAAGGGCGAGGGCAGCCAGGCGCTGTCGCAGCGGCTGCAGGAGGCGCGATGGTTCATCAAGAACATCCAGCAGCGCTTCGACACCATCCTGCGCGTGAGCAACGCCATCGTGGAGCGGCAGAAGAGCTACTTCGTGCACGGCGAGCTGGCCATGCGCCCGCTGGTGCTGCGCGAAATTGCCGACGAGCTGGGCCTGCACGAGTCGACCATCTCGCGCGTGACCACGGCCAAGTACATGTCCACGCCGTTCGGCACGGTCGAGCTGAAGTACTTCTTCGGCTCGGCGCTGGGCACCGAGACCGGCGGCAACGCGTCGAGCACCGCGGTGCGCGCGCTCATCAAGCAGTTCGTGAGCTCCGAGAGCATCAAGAAGCCGCTGTCGGACAGCCAGATTTCCGAGATGCTGAAAGAGCAGGGCATCGAGTGCGCGCGCCGCACCGTGGCCAAGTACCGCGAGGCGCTGCGCATCGCGCCCGCCAACCTGCGCAAGGCCCTGTAGAAAGCCGGCGATGCACCGTTTCCCCATGCCGCCGATATCGCCGATGCTGCCGATGTCGCGCTGGGGGCTCCGGTTGTTCGCCATGGTGGCGGCGCTGTTCGTGCTGCTGTCCACCGGTTGCGCCACCTTGCCCGACGAGGCGCCGCGCCCACCGGTGAAGGCCGTGCCCGTCTCGGGCGACACCGCGCTCGGCAAGATCGCGCTGGCGGCCCAGCCCGACCCTGACCTGAGCGGCTTTCGCCTGATGCCTGGCGGCGACTTCGCCTTCGACACCCGCATCCAGCTCGCGCGCCGCGCCCAGCGCACGCTCGACGTGCAGTACTACCAGATCGAGAACGACGAGACCGGTCGCTACCTGCTGCGCACCCTGCGCGACGCCGCCCTGCGCGGCGTGCGCGTGCGCCTGCTGATGGACGACCTGTACACCTCGGGCGAAGACGAGCTGCTGCTGGCCTTTGCCGCCACGCCCAACGTGGAGCTGCGCCTGTTCAACCCGTTCCCGGCCGGGCGCGGCAGCATCCTGAAGCGCTTCACGGCGTCGCTGTTCGACTTCAGCCGCGTCAACCGCCGCATGCACAACAAGCTGTTCATCGCCGACGGCGCGATGGCGGTGGCGGGCGGGCGCAACATCGGCAACCAGTACTTCCGGCGCACGGCGGGCGAGAACTTTCTCGATCTCGACACCTTCGTGACCGGCGCGCTGATCCCGCGGCTGGGCAGCCTGTTCGACCAGTACTGGAACAGCGTCTATGTGCGGCCCATCGGCGCGGTGGTCGCCACCGACGTGCCGCGCGACGAGCTGCAGCGCCGCTTCGAGGCCGCCACCGGCCCCGACACCACGCCGCCCCCGCCGCCGCCCGCGCCCAACGACCTGCTGGGCTACAGCCCCATGGCCGACGACCTGAACACCGGCAAGCTCAACCTCATCTGGAACCTGGCCGAGGCCTATGCCGACTCGCCCGACCGCGTGATCGGCAAGACCGCTTCCTACGGCGGCGTGCCGCTGCTGGACGTGGACAGCGTGCGCTACAACGTGGTCGAGCAGATGCGCCGCGCGCGCTCCGAGGTGACCATCGTCTCGCCGTACCTGATTCCGGGCGCCACCGGGCTGGAGGTGATGCGCGAGATTCGCCGGCGCGACGTGAAGATCAGCGTGGTCACCAATTCGCTGGCCGCCACCGACGAGCCGCTGGTGCACACCGCCTACCGGCGCTATCGCGGCGACATGCTCAAGCTGGGCGCCGACCTGTACGAGCTGAGCTCCAGCCGCACCCGGCGCAGCGTGCGGCTGGGCCTGTTCGGTACCTCGGTGGGGCGGCTGCACGCCAAGTCGGCCGTGATCGACCGGCGCACGCTGTTCGTGGGGTCGATGAATTTCGACCCGCGCTCCGAGTCGGCCAACACCGAGATCGGGCTGATCATCCACAGCCCCGAGATGGCGCAGCAGATGCTCAAGCTGCTCGACCTGCTCAAGCAGCAGGGCGCCTACAGGCTGCGCTTTGCCGAAGGCAGCAACCAGTCGCGCATCGAGTGGACCAGCGACGACGCCGGCAAGCTCACCGTGCTGACCGAGGAGCCCGACTCGGGCTTCTGGGACCGCACCATGCTCGAGATACTGGCGCCGCTGACGCCGGAGAGCCTGCTGTAGCAGCGGCTCCACCCAAGTTCAGGCGCGTTCAGGCAAGGTCAGGCGAGTTCAGCGTTCAGTCCCGCACCGCCGACCAGACCAGCCGCAGGCCCAGCAGCCCCATCACGCCGCCGGCGGCGCGGTCGATCCAGAGCTTGTAGCGCAGGTAGGCCGAGCGCGGCGCCGCCGAAGACAGCGCCAGCGCCACCACCGTGTACCAGCCGGTCTCGATGCAGAAGATGACCGCCGGCACGGCCAGCGCCAGCACCAGCGGCACGTCGTGCGGCAGGAAGGCCGCGAAGATGCTGGCGTAGACCACCGCCGTCTTCGGGTTGCTGACCTGGGTGGCCAGGCCCAGCAGGAAGGTCTTGCGCGCCCGGCCGCCGCCGCCGTTCGCACTCCCCTGCGCATTCGCCGAGGTACCCGCCTCGGCCAGGGCCAGCGGCTGCCGCGCGCCACGCCAGATGCGCACGCCCAGATACACCAGGTAAGCGCCGCCGAAGCCCTTGATGGCCAGGTACAGCGCCGGCACCGCCAGGAAGGCTGCCTGCAAGCCGGCCAGCGCGGCAATCGCGAACACCAGCCCGCCCGCGCCCATGCCCAGCGCGGCCGCCAGCCCGTCGGTGCGGGAGGCCACGGCCGTGCGCGCGACCATCACGAAGCTGGGGCCGGGGCTCATCGCGCCCAGGGCCATGGCGCCGGCAATGCCGAGCAGGGAAAGCGTGTTGTTCATTGGTTTTTTCGGGCTGCGCTTGGTTACGAATGAGCGAACAACGTGCACAAATGCACGTTCATCGCGGCTTAGAAGTTAAACTTTAAGTAGTACTTCGGTAACTTTTGGATTACATTTTGATGACCGGAGTTACTACCATGCAAAAAATGAAAAACCTCATTCTTCTGGCCGCCTGGGCAGTGGTGCTGGCGTTTTTGCTGAGTTTCTTCTACTGGAGCGACGCCCCGCTGGCCGAGCAGCTGCTGTTCGGCGCCCTCATGACCGTGGCCACCGGCGCCTGGATGCTGGTGCTGCTGAACCTGCCGCGCGCCTTCCTCGCCACCCGCAACCTGCTGAAGGTGCCCAAGGAAGACGACCGCAAGCGCCTGGGCTCCGGCATCTAGGTCGCGTCCCAGGCGTCCGGCCGCGTCCAGCGGCCGGGGCCGCTCAGGGCTGTGCGTTCAGGTTCACCGCTTCCACCTGCACCAGCAGCTTCACCTTGTTCTCGAAGCCGAAGTTCAGGCCCCAGGTAATTCCCCAGTCGCTGCGCTCCACCGTGGTCTCGAAGTCGCCGCCGCAGACCTGGCGGTTGATCAGCGGGCTCAGGTAGCAGTTGAAGCGCGCGGCCTTCAGCGTCACCGGCCGGCTCTGGCCCATCAGCGTGAGCGTGCCGGGCACGTCGGCCACCTTGTCGCCGGTGAAATCGATGCGATCGGCCACGAAGCGGGCGGTTGGAAACTCCGCCACGTTGAAGAAGTCCTTGCTCTGCACGTGCCGGTTAAGCAGGTCGACGCCCGTGTTGATGGAGCTGATGTCCATGGTGATGTCCACCGCGCCGCTGGTGCCGGTGCCGTCGATCTTCACCGTGCCGTCCTTGGTGCTGAAGCGCCCGCGGTTGGTGGTGGTGCCGTAGTGGCCCATCTCGTACATCACGAAGGTGTGGGTCGGGTCGACCACGTAGCTGGCGTTCTTCACCGGGCCGCCGGCGGGTTTGACGGCGATGGGCGGGGCCGTGTAGTCCTGCGCCAGTGCAGGAGTGCCGGCGAAGGCCGCGGCCGAGAGCGCCGTAACTGAGAAGAGCTTGTTCATGGCGTGGGGTAGGGGGGACATGTGAGACATGTGAGACATGCGGGATGACATGTGGGGAGCACGGGCGCGAGCGGTGTCTTCAAAGGGGCCCGAAGCCCGCGAGCGTGAACTTGAACTTCACCTGCACGTCGTTGCCGACCATCGAGGTGTCCGTCCATTCGCCGTCGCCCACCTTGAAGTCGAGCCGCTGGATCGTAAAGCTTCCGGTGGCCACCGCGTAGCCGCCCGTGGTCGCGATGCTGACAGGCACCGTCACCGGCTTGGCCGTGCCCTTGAGCGTGAGCTTGCCCGTCATTTCGAAGCGCCCGTCGCCCAGCGCCTTGATGCCGTTCGACTGGAAGCTCGCCTGCGGAAAGTGCGTGGCGTCGAACCAGGGCGCCTTGGGCAGCTCGGCGTCGCTCATCGGAATGCCGAAGCCGGCGCTGGCCGTGTCGATCTGCAACGCCACGCTGCCGCCTTCGGGCTTTCGCGGGTCGAAGGCGACCTGGGCGTCGAACTTCTTGAACGCACCTTCCACCGGCACGCCCATCTGCTTGGTGACGAACACGATCTGGCTCTTGTCGGGCACCAGCCGGGTGGCCGCGGGCTCGGCCAGCGAGAGCGCGGGCAGGGCCGTGGCAAAGGCCAGCGCCGTTGGAAGCAGCGCGGGCCGCAGGCGGAAAAAGCATGGGTTCATCGGTCGGATTCCTTGCGTGGCGCGGGCCACATGCGTTGCATCAGCCCGTCGCGGTCGATCCAGTGGTGCTTGCACACGGCGGCCACGTGCAGCAGCGTGACGCCGGCCAGCGCGAAGGCGCAGTACTTGTGCAGCGGCTGCAGCGCGGCCTCGGCGAACACGTGGTCCACCGGCATGAAGTCGGGCAGCGCCAGCACGCCGAACCATGCCACCGGCATGCCCATGGCCGAGCTGTAGGCCCAGCCCGAAATGGGCACCGCGAAGAACAGCAGGTACATCAGCGTGTGGCTCACCCGGTAGCTCGCCAGCTGCAGGCGCGACATGCCGGGCGGCAGCGCGGGCGGCCGGTGCCCGGCACGCCACAGCAGCCGCAGCGCCGACAGCGCCAGGATGGTGACGCCGGCCCACTTGTGCCAGCTGTACATCTTCAGCCGCAGCGGCGAGAAGGGCAGCCCCGTCATGAAGAGCCCCACGCCGAGCGAGCCGATGATGAGCGCCGCGAGCAGCCAGTGCAGTGCGATGGCAAAGCCGTCGTAGCGCGGGGCGCGCACGCGGGGGTCCAGGGGAAGAGAGGGGGTGTCGGCGGACATCGGGAGCAGGGTCGGCGGCAGCGCCGGGGGCCTGTGCGCGGAGCATATATCGGAAGCGATGACAGCACGGGCCGTGCCAGAGAGGCGAGTGAGGCAGGCGAGGCAGGCTCGGCCCGCCCGCGTCAGCCCCGCTGCGCCTTCAGCAGCACGTTGCGCAGCTCGTCGGGCTGCACCGGCTTGCGCAGCGCATGCCAGCCGCGCTCGGTGGCCAGCCGCTGGGTGGCCTCGTTGATGTCCGCCGAGATCAACGCGATGGCCAGCGAAGGCTTCTGCTGCTGCAGCCTTTCGGCCAGCGCGATGCCGTCGAGCGCCCCGGGCAGCCGGATGTCGCACAGCGCCGCGTCGAGCGCGCGCAGGTCGGCCAGCGCCAGCGCCTCGGCCGCGCTGGCGTACACGCGCGGCTGCACCTGCCATTGGCGCAGCAGCGCGCTGAGGCTGTCGGCCACCACGGTGTTGTCTTCGACCACCAGCACCGCCAGGCCCGGGCGCAGCGTGCGCGCGGCGTCGGGCCCGTCGACGGGCAGCGTGGGCGGTGCGAGCGCCGCCTGGGCCATGTCGCCACCGCCCGTGGCATCGGCGGGCGCCGGCAGCTCGAAGCTGAACACCGACCCCCGCCCCGGCGCCGAGCGCAGCGACACCTCGATGCCCAGCTGCGTCGCCAGCCGCCGCACGATCGCCAGGCCCAGCCCGTGGCCGCGCTGCAGGTTGCGCTCCACGTTGCCGACCTGCTCGAAGTCGTTGAACACGCGCGCCTGCGCGTCAGCCGCGATGCCGATGCCGCTGTCGCGCACCTCGACACGCCAGGCCAGCCCTTGGCCCTGCCCTTGCCCCTGCCCCTGCCCCTGCCCCTGCCCGGCCGCATCGCCGCGCCGGCGCGCGCGCACGGCCAGCAGCACCCGCCCGCGCGGCGTGAACTTGACCGCGTTGTCCACCAGGTTGGCCAGCACGCGGCGCAGCGAAACGGTGTCGGTCCACACCACCGCGCCCGCCGGGCAGCGCACCCGCACCCGGCTTTCGCCCGCCTGGCGCGCCAGCTCGTGCAGCAGCGGCGCCAGCGCCACCGCCGTGGGCCGCAGCGGGTCGACCGCCGCCTCGATGCGGCCGATTTCGAGCAGCTGGTTGGTCAGCCCTTCGAGCGCCTGCTGCGCGCGCGCCAGCGAGCCCACCGTGTGCTGCACCGCCTGCATGTCCGCGCCACCGTGCAGCTGCTGGCGCAGAACCTCGGCCTGCAGGCCGATGGCCATCACCGGCTGGCGCAGGTCGTGGTTGGCGGCCGAGAAAAAGCGCAGCCGCTCGGCCTGCGCCTGTTCGGAGGCGCGCAGGCCGGCCAGGGCCTGTTCGCGCAGCGTGCGCTCGTTGAGCCGCAGGCCGATGTTTTCCTCGAGCTGGCGCGAGCGCTCGGCCACCAGCTTCCACATCATGGCCGTCAGGCCGATGCCGATGACCGACACCGCGATCATCACCGGGGCGCCCAGCCACAGCCCGGTGACGATGATCGGCGCCAGCAGCAGCGTGATCGCCAGCTGCGTGGCCGGCGTGTAGAACGACACCGAGAAGGCCGACGACAGCGTCATGCCCATCACGATCAGCCCCAGCAGCAGCTGCAGGTCGGCCCGCTCGGGGTTGAACAACAGCAGCCCGGCCAGCCCGTGGGCCAGCTCCCAGACGGCCGTGCGCAGCGTGTGCGTGCGCTGGGCGGCGCGCAGCGTCTGCGGGGAGAAGGGCTCCGGCAGGCGCTGGGGGAAGAAGCCGCGCATGAGCGTCACGCCGGTGATCAGCGCCATCCAGAGCAGCGCGCGCGGCAGCGAGTACTGCCAGGCGAACAGCGCCGCCACCCCGCAGTTCAGCAGGTACTGCACCGCCAGCACCGGCCCGATGGGGCGGATCGACAGCCGCAGCACCTCGCACTGGATCTCGAAGCGGTCGCTGCCGCCGCCGACCACGGCCGGCGCAGTGGCGAGCCCGCTCGAAAGCACGCTGGACGAGGAGGGGGTGGAGTTCATCGGCGAATCGACTATATAGAGAAGGACTGTGACGCGGCGACAATGGAGGCCCCTGGTCGGGCTTCCCGATAGCGAAATTCCCGTGAACGATCTCTCCTTCTTCCTGCCTTGCGCCGCCGGCGTCGAGGAATTCCTTGCCCAGGAGGTGCACGCCCTGACGGGCCGCGCCGGGCAAGACCTGCTCACCCTGCGAGGCGGCGTGCGCGTGCGTGCCGACTGGCGCGACGCCCTCAAGCTCAACCTGCACAGCCGCCTCGCGCAGCGCGTGCTGGTCGAGCTGGCCCATGCGCCCTACCGCAACGAGAACGACCTGTACGCCATTGCCAACGGCGTGGCCTGGGAAATCTGGTTCACGCCCAAGCAGACCTTCAAGATCGAGACCACCGCCCAGCACAGCCCGCTGCAGAGCCTGAACTTCGCCACCCTGCGCATCAAGGACGCCATTGCCGACCGCTTTCGCGCCAAGGCCAACGGCGTGCGCCCGAGCATCGAGACCCAGTGGCCCGACTGCCGCGTGTTCGCCCACCTGACCACCGACACCTGCACGCTGTACATCGACACCTCGGGCGAGCCGCTGTTCAAGCGCGGCTGGCGCCAGGACAAGGGCGACGCCCCGCTGAAGGAAACCCTGGCCGCCGCCATGCTGGCCGCCAGCGGCTGGTGGAACCCCGAGGCCGGCACCGTGTCCGACCAGCCCCTGTACGACCCCTGCTGCGGCAGCGGCACCATCGCCATCGAGGCGGCGCAGATCGCGCGCGGCATCGCGGCCGGTTCGCTGCGGCGCTTCGGCTTCGAGAAGCTGCTGCCGTTCCAGCCGCATGTGTGGACGGCCATCAAGAACGAGGCTGAAAAGGCCGAGCGCGATGCCGGCGTGGCCATCTTCGGCTCCGACGTGTCGCACCGCATGGTCGACTTTGCCGAGCGCAACGCCGAACGCGCCGGCGTGGCGCAGGCCATCGAGTTCCGCGGCGGCGACGCGCTGCAGCGCATGCCGCCCGCGGAGGGCGGCGTGATCATGCTCAACCCGCCGTACGGCGAGCGCATCGAGGTGGGCGGCGTGGCCGGCCCGGGGCGTTTCGGTGCGCGCGAATCGGCGCAAACGTCGGCCAGCGATTCGTCAGAACGAGGAGAAGGCGGAGATGGCAGCGACGGCGGCGAGTTCTTCCCGCAGCTCGCCACCCACTGGAAGAAGAACTACGCCGGCTGGACCGCCTGGGTGCTCACGCCCGACCTGAAGCTGCCCAAGCAGATGCGCCTGAAGGAGTCGCGCCGCGTGCCGATGTGGAACGGCCCCATCGAGTGCCGGCTGTTCCGCTTCGACATGGTCGCGGGCTCGGCGCGCAAGCCGGTCGCTTCCTAAGGCGTCCGGGGCGCCTGCGGTGCCTGAGGTGCTTGCGGCGCCTGAGATGCATCCGGCACCGGCTGCTCCGCCGCTTCCTTCTGCTCCTTGCCGCTCACGCTGCACGCCGCGTTGATGGTGCGCCCCGCCAGGTCGCGCGGCGCGCCGGACAGCGTCATGGGCCGCACGTCGTCCGCCTCGAACACCCGCACCGCAATCGGCTCGCCCACGAAATCAGGGTGGCCGAAGTAGGTAGCGCTCACATAGCGCGCGTTGCGCGCCTCGCAGTCGACGTTCACGCGGGCGTTGAACGAGCGAAAGCGCAGGCCGTCCTTCGTGGTGCGCTCCTGCGCCAGGCTCAGGCGCAGGTTCACGATGCGGTGCGAGCCGTCGACCTGCACCGTGGTCGGGTCGACCTGCACGTAGCTGCTGGCCGCATCGCCGGGCGAGCCGGTGAGCGTCAGCCATTCGGCGCGCGCACCGGCCGAGGCAACCAGAGCAACCAGGGCAACGAGGACAGGGCAAGGCAGCGGAAGTCGTTTCATGAAAAGGGCAGCGGGACGGAAGCGGTACGCAAGAAGAACAACGGTGCAGGCAAAGCAAGCAAGGCAGGCCAAGACGGGCCGCGGCATTTTCCAGCCCCGAACCTACGCCAGGCTGACCTCGCCCCGCATGGTGCAACATCGAAGCATTCCCTCTCACATTCCATGACGTTGACAGAACCCGGCCCCGTCGTCATCGACACCAACATCGCGCTCGACCTGTTCGTGTTCGACAACCCCGATTGCGCACCGCTGGTGGCCGCGCTCGACGCCGGCCACCTGCGCTGGCTCGTGACCGCACCCATGCGCACCGAGCTGGCGCGCGTGCTTGGCTATCCGCTCATCGTGAAGCGGCTCGCGCAGCGGCAGATGGCCGCCGCCAGCGTGCTCGAGGCCTTCGATGCGCGCGTGCACCTGCAGGCCGACACGCCCCCGCGTGCACCGTGCGTGTGCAAGGACCCCGACGACCAGGTCTTCATCGACCTGGCGGTGGCGCGGCGTGCCTTGCTCATCAGCAAGGACCAGCAGGTGCTCACCATGCGCAAACGTTTGGCGGCGCAAGGCGTGGTGGTGCAGGCCGTGTTCGCCGCGACATAGCCTTTCGACGCCGCGCGAAAAAAGCTTACTTCGCGACGGCATCGGTTCGGCTTCTAGACAGGCCGCGCCCTCGCGTCTACTGATCGGCAAATCACAGAGGGAGTTGCCGTGGTTCAGCTGTCTAGACAATGCCGGCAGGTGTGCATCGCGCCTGTTCCGGCGGCTTGCCGTGCGCGCATATCGACTGCTGTAGCCCGCATAGGGTCTGGCAATTGCATGGCCTCGCAACTATCGTCCGCCGCGCCGAAGTGGTTCACGCACACCGCTTGCGGGCTCGCGTGATGCGAGCCACGCCGACTTCGAAGACCACGACCCCACGACCGTCCGGAGCGCCCTTGGCGCCCCGCGCCGGTTGTTGGAAAACGCTTTCCGTCCTTCAAACAAAGTCATGCCGAGTTCACACCAGCGATCGCCACGCCAACTGTTGCCCGAGCTCGAAGTCGAGCTTGCCCGTTCCACCGAACTGGGCTACGAGCCATCCGACGAAGTGGGCCTGGTGCGTTGCCTGGAACATGGTTTCCCCACGCCGCTGGCGCGCTGGCATTGCCACGAGGAGTACGAGCTGCACCTCATCGTGGCCACCTCGGGGCAGGCCTTCGTGGGCGACTGGATCGGGGCCTTCGAGCCCGGCCACCTGGTGCTGTGCGGCCCCAAGCTGCCGCACAACTGGATCTCGCTCGACGCACCACCCGAGGGCGTCGCGCAGCGCGACCTCGTCATCCAGTTCCTGCACGATCCCATCTTCGAGGCCGCGCAGCGCATTCCCGAGCTGCTCGAAGCGGTGCGCATGCTCGAGCGCGCGCGCTACGGCATCGAGTTCTTCGGCATGGCCGAATGCGCGCAGCAACATTGGCACCGTGTGAAGGATGCGCGCGGGCTGAAGCGCTTCAGCCTGTTCTGCGACTTTCTTGCCGACATCGCGCAATGCACCGACTACAGGCTGCTGTCGGGCATGCAGACCGACGGCGACAACCCGCTGGAGGCCATCAACGACATCGTCACGCGCATCGCCAACGACCCGTCGAAGGACGTGAGCGCGGCCGACATCGCCGCGGAGCTCGGCATGCATGCGGGGCGCTTCAGCAGGCTGTTCAGGCGTGCCACGGGCCACAGCTTTCTCAGCTACGTGAACCAGGTGCGCGTGAACAAGGCCTGCCTGCTGCTGATGCACAGCGACCGCTACGTCACCTCGATCTGCTACGACGTGGGCTTCAACAACGTGTCGAACTTCAACCGGCAGTTCCTCGAGATCAAGGGCGTGACGCCGACCGAATTCAGAAGGCAGAGCCAGCTGCGGTTCGAAGGCGCGACGGTTCCTGCAAGCCTCGAGTGACGGTTCGATGACGGTTCGATGACTGCTCGGCGAAGGTTCAGCGAACGTTCAGTGAACTAAAGACTGCGAGTGTTTTGACAAGCGTGTCCTGAAAGTCAATTCGTATCGGCAATCGCAAAAAGTCTATCGAACGCGAGGCGAGTGCGTCCCTACGATCCGGGCTGTTTCTTTCAGCCACCTTTCAGGAACTTCTCTCATGCACATCCATCGCCTGACCCTGTTGAGCCGTCACGTTGCCTCGAAGATCAAGATCCGCGGGCAAGGCATGACCGAGTACCTCGTGATCCTCGGCCTCATCGCCATCGCGGCCATCGCGGTGTTCAGCTTCTTCGGCCAGACCATGCGCAACCAGGTGGCCGGCATGGCGCAGGAAGTGGGCGGCAAGACCGGCACCGCAGAAGTGACCAAGGCCCAGACCGCCGCCGGCAAGGCCTCCACCAACGCCGACGTCAACATGAACATGAGCACCTACACCAAGGGCGGCGCGGACGGCGCGAAGTAAGCCGCCAAGCCAAGCAGCAAGTCCGCAAGACGCTCGCCCTCCACTGACCCGCAACGTCCAGTGAAAGCGCCGAACAGAGCCAGGCAAGCCGGCCAGGCGATCGTCTACATCGTTGCGCTGCTGCCTTTCGTCTTCATCAGCGTGCTGGTGGTCTACAACACCGCCGCCGCCACGCGCGAGAAGATGAAGCTGCAGAACACCGCGGACGCCACCACCTACAGCGCCAGCGTGCTCACCGCGCGCAGCCTGAACTACCTGGCCTACACCAACCGCGCGATGGCGGCCAACGAAGCGAGCATTGCCACGCTCGCGAGCGTGCAGACCTCGATGGCCGCGTTCATCACCAGCGCATCGAACATCCAGGAGGGCCTGGTGATCGCCAAGGCCTACCAGGGCATTCGCAACCTCGAGCGCAGCCGCACGCCCGTCGTCGGCCCCTTCTTCTTCCTGGCCTACCTGGCGAACGTGGGGCAGGCCCAGCGCCTGCAGCGCACGGCCGACCGCATCGCCGGTTTCGTCGAGCCCGTGTCCAAGCCGCTGCAGGTGGGCGTGGACGTGCTGCGCGTGCTCAACCAGGGCATCTCCGCCAGCCAGGTCGCGATGCTCGCGAGCACCGCGGCGCAGCTGCCGCAGCTGATCGTCGACGTGCTCAAGGCCAACGACCCCGACGCCTCGGTGCCGCCGGGCGAAACCGCCATCCTCGCGACCAAGTTCGTGGCCGACCTGGGCCTGTACCTCAACACCTACCACCAGTCGGCCAGCGGCCCCTTCGACGCCGACGAATACAACGAGGTGCTGCGCTTCGCCCACGCGGCGCAGGCCACGCGCGACGACTGGACCAAGAAGCGCCGCTTCCTGCCCGACTGGGCCAGCTGGATCGGCTCGGGCCTGGCCAGCTCCATCAGCGGCATCGTGAGCCAGAGCCCCACGCCGGCGGGCTTCGGCGGGCTCGCGAGCGACGTGCTCGGCGGGCTGGTCGAATGGAAGGGCGGCACCGAGCTGGTGGCGGCCAACGGCATCGGCCGCGAAGAGGGGCGCATCCGCTGGCAGTCGGGCGACGCCATCGAGATCAAGCTGCCGCTCGCGCCGCTGTACACCGACTTCTTCGGCGGCCTGGGCGACACGCTGCGCGGGCGCTTCGGCCTGGGCGCGGGCGCGGCCGCGGCGGGCGGGCCCAACTACATGAGCAGCTGGGAGGGCCAGCGCCTCACGCTG
Source organism: Variovorax sp. J22G73 (assembly GCF_030317035.1). Taxonomy (GTDB): domain Bacteria; phylum Pseudomonadota; class Gammaproteobacteria; order Burkholderiales; family Burkholderiaceae_C; genus Variovorax. The sequence goes on along the minus strand of NZ_JASZYK010000012.1, from coordinate 146,180 downwards.
CGCAGCTATGCGCGCGAGGCGCGCACCTACGGTGGCCTGAACGACGAGACCGGCGACACCGCCAACATGGTGCGCGGCTCGTTCCGCCGCGCCGCGGCCGACCGCGACGGCGACATCCTGCTGCTGCCCATGGCGGTGCTGATCTTCAACGCCAAGCTGCACTACGGGCCGCGCACCAGCATCGGCACCAACCTCACGCAGAACTGGTCGCTGCCGCGCTACGTGGACATTCGCGAGCATCCGCCGATGGAGGCGCACGGCTCCGACAACTGGATTGCCGAGCAGGCCTTCAAGGGCGCCAACCCGCTCAAGTGGGGCAAGAACACAGACAAGGGCCCGGCCCTTTCGCTGGTGGTGCAAAAGGGCGGCAACCTCGTTCGCACCGGCCAGACAGTGGGCTTCGGCGACGCCAGCCCCGACGGCCGCACCGGCCTGCGCGACCAGTTCGCGGGCCAGCAGATCAAGGCGCTGTCCACCGCGCAGGTGTACTTCCGCCGGCCGCAGGACCGCTGGGCGCGGCGCGATTTCTCGGCCGACGATCCGCCGCAGATCGGCAAGTACAACGTGGGCTTCGCGGGCGGCTACATCGAGCACCGCAGCCTGTTCAGCCCGTACTGGCACGCGCACAACATCGAGCCCTCGCTGTGGGCGCGCGCCGTCGCCATGGGCGGCGCGGTGCTCGGCGCCGAGGAGGACAACGGCGAATGACGCGCACCCCACGGCGATCGGCTTCGCGCAGGCATGCGCGCGGCCATGCCATGACCGAGACCCTGCTCATCGCGAGCTTCGCGGCGCTCGCGCTCGCGGCCATTCCGGCGCTGGGAGAGTACGGCGCCAAGCGGCTGCAGACCGTGTCCGCCGCGCGCCTGGTGGCGTGGCAGCGCACCGTGTGGATGCCCGAGGCCCACGGCATCAGCGCCGAAGACGCCACTGGCGCGTCGGGCGCGGTGAAGAAGACCGATGCCGAAGTCACGCGCGACCTGCGCCGCCACATCTTTCGCGACCGCTCCACCGACGGCGCCACCATCCATGCGGAAGACATCGCCGAGTTCGAGCCGCTGGAGCCGGCCATCGACCGGCGCACCACGCACGTGACCGCGTCGAGCACGGCGGTGGCGCTGCCGTCGCTGCTGAACGCCAGCGACGTGCTGTGGGACAAGGTGCGCATCGCGCAGAGCGCGCTGTCGGGCAACCTGGTGACGCAGTCGCTGGGCAAGTTCACCTTCGTGAGCAGCGGCTACATGCGCAACCAGGTCGACGTGATCCAGACCAACACGCGCTTCACGCTCATGCCGCAGATCGAGATCAGCGAGCAGGTGACCATGCTCACCGAGGCCTGGAACGCCGGCGGCACCAACCGCGAGGAAAAGAAGATCCAGGGCCTGGTGCCGCTGAAGCTGACCGACAGCGTGTTCTACCAGCAGCTGCGCGGCGGGCTGCATTCGGCGGCCTACCAGATCAGCCAGGTCTACCCGGCCTTCGCCAACTCCAACCTCACCTTCGGGCTCACGCCGGGCGACGCGCTGGAGAAGACGCCGCTCGACCGCTTCGAGCGCATGCCGGCCGCGGCAGGGGGCGGCGCGGGTGGTGCAGGTGGCGAGACCGGCGGCGGCGCCGATGCCGACGGCGGCAGCCCGAAGGACAGGTTCCGCTACTACCGCGCCTTTCCGCCCACGCCCGTGGTCAACACGCTGCCATGAGGCCGCGAGCGCCATCGCAGTGGTCATCGCGGCGCATGCGGGCGGCATTCGCGTGGCTGTGCCTTTGCATCGGCCTTGTCGCCGCCACGGCCGCCGGCGCGGCGCCGCAACGCGACTGGCCGGCCATTCCCTCGCCGCCCGACGCCAGCACCTTCTGGATCGCCGAGTACCTCGAGCAGAACACCGTGCCCATGCAGATCCGCGGCTTCGAGACGCGCGTGCCGCTGTCCGAGGTGGTTCGTTACTACGAGAAGTGGTTCGCCGACAAGAACGGCTACGGCGCCAGCGAGCTGGGCCCGGCGCGCGTGCTCGGCGCGCGCATGGGCGCCTACCAGGTCACGGTGCAGCTGTGGGCCACGCCCACGGGCGCCGGCGCCGGCATGGGCACCAAGGGCCGGCTGGTGGCGGCCGTGGTGTACGAGGACGTGCCCGACCCCGAGGCGCGCGCCGCGCGCATCGGCCGCGGCTTTCCGCGCCCGGCCGGCTCGCAGGTGATCTCCGACACGCTCTCCTTCGACCGCGGCCAGCGCAACCGCACCGTGATGGTCACCAACGGCGTGAGCGTGGAGACCAACGCGCTCTACCTGCGCGAGCAGATGATCCGCCTGGGCTGGACGCTGGTGCAGGACCGCACCATCGACGGCGGCCTGCGCTCGGGCCTGGTGTTTCGCCGCGCGCAGGAAGAGATGGTGGTCACCATCGCCCGGCGCGACACGGACTACATCGTCATCGCGAGCCAGACCTCGCCGGACACGGACGGGCAATAGCCGCCAGAGCCCGCACCATGCCACGCCACCGAAGCCTTCGTTCCCCGCATCGCCCGTGCAAGCGCCCCCAGCGCCGCCAGCGAGGCCAGGTCATCACCGAGTACGTCATCGTCGCCGGCATCCTCGCCGTGATGCTGTTCGCCACCTTCCCCGGCGCCGACCGATCCGTCGTCGGGCTGCTGCTGAAGGCCTTTCGCGACGCCTGGGCGACCTACTCGTACACCCTTTCCTTTCCTCTCTAGCCAGGCATGAAACCATCTCCGGGATTTCTCAAGTTCAAGCAAAGCGTCAGAAGGCTGTCTCCCCTCATCGGCGCGCTGGTGCTCGGGCTGCTGGCCGCCGGCCTCGGCTGGTACTACCTGCGGGCCAGCGAGCGCGAGATCGCGGCCAGCCTGGAGAAGGACGCCGACAGCCAGCGCCGCGACGTGGTGGTGGCGCGCCAGGCGCTGAACGACGGCACCACCGTCATGCCCAGCATGGTGGCCAAGCGCTCGGTGCCCAACGAGTACGTGCACAACGACGCGCTCACGCCCGAGACCTTCGCGCAGTTCGCCGGGCGCCAGCTCACGGTGCCGGTGGCCGCGGGCAAGCCGCTGCTGGCCTCGTTCTTCTCCACGCCGCGCAAGGTGTTCGCGCAGGAAATCGAGCAGGGCGTGCGCGCCATCACCATTCCGGTGGACGAGATCAGCTCCATCTCGGGCATGCTGCGCGCGGGCGACCGCATCGACTTCATGTACGTGGTCGACAAGCCCGGCGCGGGCGAGCCCTCGGTGGTGGTGCCGCTGCTGCAGGACATCGAGGTGCGCGCCACTGGGCAGATCACCTCCGAGCAGTTCGCCTCGCTGCGCAAGCGCTCCGACGCCTCGGCCGAGACCGACCCCTACGAGCGCAACCGCTACTCCACCGTGACAGTGGCGATCCAGCCGCAGGACGCGCAGAAGCTCATCCTCGCGCAGCGCCTGGGCAAGATCGTCGCCACGCTGCGCAACCCCGAAGACCGCGCCACCATGCAGACGGGCGTGGACTCGGTCGACCTCGATGCCACCGTCGCGGGCTTCCGGCCGCAGCGCGCGGTGCGCGCGCCGCCGCCCTCGTTCGCGCCTTCGCGCCCGGGGGTGGAGTACATCGTCGGCGGCGCGGGCAACCGGGGTTCCGCGCCGGGTGCCGGCCTGGGCCTTGGCCAGATGCTGCCGCCGGGCGAGGCGCCGCTGCGCTGAGCCTGTTCACCGCGCTCGTGGTGCCTCTCATTTTTTGATCTCCAGAAGAAGTTCGATGAATCTCAAGCGATGCGGGTTGGCAGCGGTGACGCTGGTGGTGGCTTTCCAGGGCGTGGCGCACGGCCAGCGCATGGGTGGGGGCGTGGGCGTGGAGGGCATCACGGGCGGTGGCGCGTCCGGTGGTGCGTCCGGTGGCACTTTGGCCGCGCCGGGGGGCGCCACGGTTCCAGGCCCCGGCCCGTCGCCCGCCAGCGGCGGCGTCGAGCGCTCGCCCGGCATCCGCCCGCCGCCACCGCCGCCGCCGGCCATCGACGCGGCCGAGCTGCAGCGCATCGCCGCGCGCGCCACCGTGCTGCAGGAGCTGCCGTCCAGCCTCACGCTCTACGTGGGGCAGATGGTGCTGGTGAAGATGCCGGGCGTGGCGCGCGTGGCCATCGGCAGCGGCAAGGTCATGGAGGCGCGCGTGCTCGACGGCGCCAACATGCTCATCACCGCGCAGGACGCGGGCGACAGCACGCTGCACGTGTGGGAGCGCAACGGCCGCGTGCGCAAGCTGCAGGTGCGGGTGAACGTGGTCGACCTCGACCGCATCGCAGGCGAGCTGCGCGAGATCACGCGCGGCATCTCGGGCGTGGGCATTCGCCGCATCGGCGAGCGCGTGATCCTGGACGGCAACAACCTCGACCCCGCCGCCGTGGAGCGGCTGAACACGGTGGCGCAGCTGTACGCGCCGGCCGTGGTGTCGCTGGCCACCGCCGACCGCATTCGCGTGGACCGCATGATCGACATCCAGGTGCGCATCGTGGAGTTCAGCAAGACCGCGCTGGACGACCTGGGCGTGCGCTGGCAGAGCTCGGGCGACGGCTTCAACTTCGGGCTGTTCTCGGACATCGCCTCCAGCGGCAGCTACCGCGTGCTGCCCGAGGGCTCGAGCTTCAACACCTCCACCCCCGAGGGCTCGGCGCTGCTCAGCCGCAACCGGCGCACGCCGGAGGCCTACTTCGGCATCGGCATGACGCTGTCCTCGCGCATCAACCTGCTGGTGCAGCGCGGCAACGCCTACCTGCTGGCCTCGCCCAACCTCTCCACGCGCAGCGGCGGCGAGGCCAAGTTCCTGGCCGGCGGCGAAATCCCGCTGCCCGCGCTGAGCACGCAGGGCGCGGGCTCGGTGGAGTTCAAGCCCTACGGCGTGCGGCTGAACATCAAGCCCATTGCCGACGGCGAGGGCAACATCTCGGGCAGCATCCTCACCGAGGTGAGCAGCATCGACCGCAGCGTGGCGGTGCAGGGCATTCCGGGCCTGCTGATCCGGCGCACCGACACCGAGTTCAACACCAAGGCCGGCGAGACCATCGTGCTGTCGGGCCTGCTGAGCCGCGAGTCGACGCGCGCCAGCGACGGCGTGCCGGGGCTGCGCAAGGCGCCGATCATCGGGCGCGCGTTTCGCGCCGACAACGACACCGACAAGGAACAGGAGGTGGTGGTGTTCATCACGCCGCGCGTGGTCGACCCGGCCTGGAGCCAGCCGCGCATCGAGCGCGCGCGCCAGATCGAGCAGGACGTGAACCGCAACTTCGGCACGCTCACCGAAGACCGCACCGACCCCGAGGGCCTGCGCCCGAAGCAGACCGACGTGCCGGCCACGCCCGACGCGGGTGGCGTGCCGGCGGGTGTTCCCGCGGGCACGCCCGGCCAGCCCGTGGCGCCGTGATTCGCATCCCTGAATTCCAACGCTGAAGCCCACACGCCATGCACAAGGTCTTCGTCAATTCCCCCCAGCAGGCGCTGCGCGAGGTTGCGCTGGACGTGGCCGAGCTGCAGGTCGGCAAGGACGCCGCCAGCCACATCGTGCTGTCGGGCTGGAACGTCGCCAAGCAGCACGCGCAGTTCGTGCTGCACGACGAAGAAGTGTTCGTGCAGGACCAGGGCAGCCTGTTCGGCACGTGGGTGGACGGCAACCGCGTCACGCGCTTCGGGCCGCTGAAGGGGGGAGAAGAAATCATCATCGGCGGCCACACGCTGGTGGTGTCCATCGATATCGCGCTGCGCCCCGCGGGCGCCGAGCCGCTCGACGCGGAGGAGGCCGCGCAGCTGCAGCTCGCGCCGCTGGCCGAAGACCCGCTGCTGCAGTGGCGCCGCTCGCTGCACCGCACGCTGCTGCAGCAGCTGGACAACCGCCGCATCGACACCGCGCAGATGAAGGACGAGGAGCTGCGCTCCAACATCCGCGCGCTGATCGCCGAGATCATCCGCGACACGCGCGAGCTGCCGCCCGAGCTCGACCGCGCGCTGCTGAGCCAGCAGCTGCTGGACGAGGCCATCGGCCTGGGCCCGCTGGAGGTGCTGCTGAAGGACGAGAGCGTGACCGAGGTGATGGTCAACCGCTTCGACGAGATCTGGATCGAGCGCTCCGGCCGGCTGGAGCGCACCAACGTGGCTTTCACCAGCAACATCGCGGTGCTGGGCGCCATCGAGCGCATCGTGACGCCGCTGGGCCGGCGCATCGACGAGAGCTCGCCGATGGTGGACGCGCGGCTGAAGGACGGCTCGCGCGTGAACGCCATCATTCCGCCGCTGGCGCTGCGCGGCCCGAGCGTGACGATCCGGAAGTTTCCGAAGAACCGCATGGGCCACGAGGGCATGATCCGCACCGGCTCGGTCACGCCGCAGATGGTGGAGTTCATGCGCATCGCGGTGGAAGAAAAGCTCAACATCATCGTCTCGGGCGGCACGGGCACCGGCAAGACGACGCTGCTGAACATGATGTCGAACTTCATCCCGCCCAACGAGCGCATCGTGACCATCGAGGACGCGGCCGAGCTCTCGCTGGGCCAGCCCAACCTGGTGTCGCTCGAATCGCGGCCGGCCAACATCGAGGGCAAGGGCGCCATCGCCATCCGCGACCTGGTGCGCAACTCGCTGCGCATGCGGCCCGACCGCATCGTGGTGGGCGAGTGCCGCGGCGGCGAGGCGCTGGACATGCTGCAGGCCATGAACACCGGCCACGACGGCTCGCTCACCACGCTGCACAGCAACTCGCCGCGCGACGCGGTGTCGCGCCTGGAGGTGCTGGTGACCATGGCGGGCATGAACATTCCGGTGGCCGCCATCCGCGAGCAGATCGCCTCGGCGGTGGACCTCATCGTGCAGCTCACGCGCTTTCCGTGCGGCAGCCGCAAGGTGACGCAGATCACCGAGCTCACCGGCTTTGCCGACGGCATGATCCAGATGCAGGACGTGTACATGTTCCGCAAGACCGGCGTGGACGCCGACTACAAGACGGTGGGCCACTTTGCCGCGGCCGGCACCGTGCCCGAGTTCTTCACGCGGCTGCAGGAGCACGGCCTGAAGCTGGACCTGGACTTCCTGTTCGGCGAGGCGGGCGCATGAAGACGCTGGTGCTCCTGGCCTCGGTGCTCAGCGGCATGGGCTTCATCACGCTGTGCGGCTACCTGCTGCTCAAGCGCTCGCCCGAGCTCACCGGCAAGATGATGCGCAAGCTGCAGGCCAGCGGGCGCCGCACGCTGAACCTGTCGGAGTTCCAGGCGCAGCACGCGGTGGCCTTCGCCTCGGGCCATGCGCTGCTGATCGCGCTGTGCGGCGCGCTGGGCTGGCTGGTCACGGGCAACCTCATCGGCGGCGTGGTGGCGGCGGTGGTGCTCTACCTGCTGCCCGCGCGCTGGTTCGCCTGGCAGCGCAAGAAGCGCAGGAAGCAGATCGAGTCGGAGCTGCCCGATGCGCTGCTGTTCATCGCCAGCGCGTTGCGCGCGGGCAGCGCGCTGTCGGTGGCGCTGCAGGTGCTGGTGCGCGACCAGGTGGGGCCGCTGGGGCAGGAGTTCGGCCTGGTGCTCAAGGAGCAGCGCCTGGGCGTGAGCTTCGACGACGCCATCCAGAAGATGTCGCAGCGCCTGGGCATTCCCGACTTCGTGCTGGTGGTGGTGGCGCTGCGCGTGTCGAAGGAGGTGGGCGGCAACCTGTCGGAGCCGCTGCAGGTGCTGGCCGAGACGCTGCGGCGCAAGGCGATTCTTGAAGGGCGCATCCAGGCGCTCACGGCGCAGGGGCGCATCCAGGGGCTGGTGATGACGCTGTTTCCGGTGTTCCTGGGCGGCGTGCTCTACCTGATGCAGCCGAGCATGGGAATGCTGTTCAGCACCACCATCGGCTGGGTGGTGCTCACCGTGACCGGCATCATGCTGCTGCTGGGCTACCTGATGATCCGCAAGATCGTCGCCATCGACATCTGACGGGCAAGGAGACGCACGATGCGATCGCTGATATTGCTGGCCATCATCTTCCTGTGCGCGACCACGGGCGTGATCCTGCTGCTGTACATGATCTCGCTGATCCGCAAGGCGCGGCCTTCGGAGCGCACGCACATGGACCCGCTGCCGCCCATGCTGCGCGTGGTGTGGCCGGTGGTGAACATCCTGCAGTTCCACGCCTCTGAAATCGCGCCCACCTCGATGCTGGTGAAGCGCAAGCGGCAGCTGCAGCTCTCGGGGCTGGAGTTCGTGCTGAAGGCGGAGGAGTTCATCGCGGTGCAGATCGTGTCGCTCATCGTGGTGGCCGCGCTGGGGCTGTGGACGGCGGGGCTGCTCGACGCGCACGCGGGCACCAAGGTGTGGGTCACGCTGTGCTGCTGCCTGCTGGGCTGGTACTACCCGGTGCTGTGGATGCGCGACCGCCGCAAGCGCCGCGAGAAGGACATCCTGCGCACGCTGCCGGGCTACCTCGACATGATCACGCTGTGCTGCCAGGCCGGCCTGAGCCTCACCGGCGCCATCGCGCAGGCGGTGCAGAAGGGCCCCGGCGGCGCGCTGGGCCAGGAGTTCGACCGCATGATGCGCGAGATGCGCACCGGCGCAAGCCGCATGGACGCGCTCAACGCCATGGCCGACCGGCTGGACAACCGGCACATCAAGAGCCTGGTGTCCAACCTCACGCAGGCCGAGTCGCTGGGCGCGAGCCTGGCCGACACGCTGGCCGCCATTTCGGACCAGCGGCGCACCGAGCGCTTCCAGCAGGCCGAGAAGCTGGCCATGGAGGCGCCGGTGAAGATGATCGGGCCGCTGGTGATCTTCATCTTTCCGGTGACCTTCATCATCATCTTCTTCCCGCTGGTGATGCAGTTCCTGGAAACCCAGCGCTGACGCGCCGCCGCCGTACCGCATGCGCATCGTTTCCCTTCGCACCGCCCACACGCAGGCCCCGTTCGGCCCGGTGCGCGTTGCCGAGCGCGGCTGGGACCGCACGCGCGGGCTGCTCGGGCGGCCGCGCATCAGCGGCAGCGAGGGGCTGCTCATCACGCGCTGCAGCTCGGTGCACACGGTGGGCATGCGCTACGCCATCGACGTCGTCTTCCTGGACCGCCATGGCTGCGTGGCGCGCGTGGTCGAGGGGCTGAACCCGATGCGCATGGCCATCTGCCTGGGCGCGTCCAGCGTGCTGGAGCTGGCCGCGGGCCAGGCGCGCCGGCTGGCCCTGCGCCCGGGGCTGCAGCTGATGGGCTGGTGAAGCCGAACGATCCGAAGGAGAGAACCCATGCGAACCCGTCGAACCCGTCGAACCATTCGCCAGACCATGCAGCGCCGCGCCCAGCATGGCGTGTCGATGACCGAGACGCTGGTCGCGCTGCCCGTCATCATCCTGTTCGTGATGTGCGTGGTGCAGTTCGGCCTCATCTACCGCGCCAAGCTCACGCTGGAGTACGCGGCGCACGAGGCCGCGCGCGCGGGCTCGCTGAACAACGGCATGCCGCTGCCCTTCATCTTCCGCGTCGGCAACTCGGGCGTGCCGGGGCTGGGCACGCTGGGCAGCGCCGCCCTGGAAACGCTCACCAACGTGCTTACGCGCGGCAGCGTGTGGCAGGGGCTGGTGAAGGGCATGATGCCGCTGTACGTGAACGACACCAGCGTGGGCGGCATGTTCACCGGCTGGGCCGCCACCAACAAGGACATGATCGAGTCGGCCTGCATCGAGTACCTGAACCCGACGCAGACCACCTTCATCGACTGGTCCTTCATCGAGAACTTCGGCGAGAACCGCTGGATCCTGCAGATACCCAACGACACCATGCGCTACCGCAAGCCGCTCGCCTACGACTACAAGGCCAAGGCCCTGGGCACGGCCGCGGGCATCAACGACCCCACGCCGCCCGACGCCGAGCTGCGCGGCAACACCTCGAACAAGACGCTGGGCGAGACCAACGTGCTGCACCTGCGCGTGCACTACGGCTACCGGCTGGGCATTCCGGTGGCCAACAAGATCATCATCAAGGCGCTGCAGGGCTACCAGTACGTGGGCGAGGCGTGGTTCAAGCTGCTGTCCACCGACGGCACCACCGCGCCGGCGAGCGACTTCAGGCTGAACCAGCTGGACACCTATTACCTGGCCAACGGCAAGATCCCGCTGTCGGCCGAAGGGGTGGTGGGCATGGAGTCGCCGATGTACTGGCACCCCTTCTATTCGTTCGGCCCCAAGGCCGACCGCGCCATCGGCCTGCAGTGGGACCCGGCGTGGAACGACAACATCGGCACCAACGTGCTCGAGGCACCGGGCGACGCCATGACCAACGTGGCCGCCTTCGTGCGCAACAACAGCACCGAGTGGGCCTCGCAGCTGCTGGCGCGCGGCCTCGACGGGCTGGCCGGCAAGGTGGGCGACGGCAACGCCTTCTGCCCCGCCATCTGGGACGGCTCGGTGAAGGGGCAGCTCGACAAGGTGCCGAACCCGGGCGCCGGGGCGGCAGGCGCGGGAGGATGAGCGGGAGGATGGAGAACGCCCCGGCCCACGCCAGTGCCAGTGCCAGCGCCAGCGCCAGCGCCAGTGCCCGCGTGTCGATGCTCTGCGCGTCGACCATCTTCGTCTCGGCCTTCCTGCTGTTCCTGGTGCAACCGCTGATCGCGCGGCAGATCCTGCCGTGGTTCGGCGGCTCGGCCGCGGTGTGGACGCTGTGCCTGGTGTTCTTTCAGGTGGTGCTGCTGGCGGGCTACTTCTATGCCGACCAGCTTTCCCGCCGGCCGCTGCGCACGCAGGCCGTGGTGCACGCGCTGCTGCTGCTGGCCGCCTGCGCGATGCTGCCCGTGATTCCCGACGCGGCGTTCAAGCCGGGCGGGCAGGGCGACCCGGCCACGGGCGTGCTCGCGGTGCTGGCCGCCACCGTCGGCCTGCCGTACCTGGCCGTGTGCACCACCGGGCCGCTGGTGCAGAGCTGGGTGGCGCGGCTGCATGCGCACGACGCGCCGCGGCAGGCGCGCGTGTACCGGCTGTTCGCGCTGTCGAACGTGGCGGCGCTGGTGGCGCTGGTGGTGTACCCCTTCGTGCTGGAGCCGGCGTTCGCGCTGCATGCGCAGGCGGTGGCGTGGTCGGTGGGGTTCGCGCTGTTCGCGGTGCTGGCGATGGCGTCGGTGCTGTCGGTGGCGCGGTGGCAGCAGGCGCAACACGGGCAGGGCGACACGGCCACGATGGTTGCGGCACCGGTCGAGCCGAAGGCGCCGGCGCAGCCACCGTCGTGGGCCGACCACGCGCTGTGGCTGGTGCTCTCCGCGCTGGGCACGGTGGCGCTGCTGTCGGTGTCGACCTTCATCACGCAGGACGTGGCCTCCGTGCCGATGCTGTGGATCGTGCCGCTCGCGCTGTACCTGCTGTCCTTCGTGCTGTGCTTCGACAGCGGCTTCTGGTACCGGCGCCGCGTGTTCTGGCCGGCGGTGCTGCTGCTCACGCCGGTGATGGGCTGGTACCTGAACACGCCGCAGCGCTCGCTGCCGATTGCGGCGGCCATCGCGCTGTACTGCGCGGGCCTGTTCGCCATCTGCATGTTCGCCAACGGCGAACTCGCGCGCGCCCGGCCCGACGCGGCGCGGCTCACGCGCTTCTATCTGATGATCGCGCTCGGCGGCGCGCTGGGCGGGCTGTTTGCCGGCGTGGTCGCGCCGCACGCGTTCAACGGCTACTGGGAGCTGCCCGCCAGCCTGGCGGTGCCGGGGCTGCTCATGCTGTGGCTCACGCGCGCGCGCCAGCAATGGGTGTGGCTGCTCTTCGCGCTCGCCGTCGTGGTGGGCTTCGCGGCCTGGCTGCGGCTGGCATCGGTCGCGGTGTCGCTGCCGGTGTTCTATGCCATGGTGGGGGCGCATGCCTGCTTCGCGGCCGGCTACACCGCGTGGCGCGCGCGGTCGTGGGCGGTGGGGGCGGGGCTGCTGGGGGCGCTGGTGTCGGTCGCCGTGGCCTGGCTCACCGTGTCGAACGTGCGCGAGGCCGACAACCGCACCCTGCTGCGCGAGCGCAATTTCTACGGCGCCCTGCGCGTGGAGCAGTACGGCGTGCCCGGCGCGCTCACCTCGTACCGCCGGCTGATGAACGGCGTGATCTCGCACGGCGAGCAGGTCACCGGCGCGATCCACCGGCGCCTGCCGAGCACCTACTACGGCCCGAAGTCGGGCGCCGGCGTGGCGTTGACGACCAACCGCGGCGACGCGCAACGCATCGGCGTGATCGGCCTGGGCGTGGGCACGCTCGCGGCCTACGGGCGCGCGGGCGACACGGTGCGCTTCTACGAGATCAACCCGCTGGTGACGGCGGCCGCGCGCTCGCACTTCACGTACCTGGCCGATTCGGTGGCCCAGGTCGAGGTGGTGCCGGGCGATGCGCGGCTGCTGTTGCAGCAGGAGCTGGATGCGCAAGCCGGTCAAGTTGCTCAAGCAGCCCAGGACGCCCGGCGCTTCGACGTGCTGGTGGTCGACGCGTTCTCCGGCGACGCCATTCCCATGCACCTGATGACGCGCGAGGCGCTCGCGCTCTACCGCAGGCACCTGAAGGCGACCGGCGTGATCGCGTTCCACATCAGCAACCGCCACCTCGACCTGGCGCCGGTGGTGAAGCGGCTGGCCGACGACGCGGGCATGCAGGCGGTGCGCATCCGCTTCGAGCCCGAGCGCGGCAACCCGACGCTGGAGCACACCTCCGACTACGTGCTGCTGACGCAGGACGCGCGCTTTCTGGCGGACCCGGTGGTGCGGGAGCGCGGCGAGCCTGTCAGCGCGGCGGGTGCGGCGCTGTGGACGGACGACCACAGCGACTTGCTGGGCGTGCTGAAGTGGGAATGAAGCGCGGCTGATGGCGGCTGACTGCGGCTCACCACGGCTCACCGCGGCTATCGCCAGCCAGCGCGCGGGCTCCTAGGCCTGCGGCGCCAGGTGCCACTGCCCCAGCAGGCGCGCCACGGCGCGCACGCGCTGCGTGTCGCGGCCCCAGCGGCGGCTCGCGGGCAGCTTCTGCGCCCACTTCATGCGCCGCGCGGCATTGGCGATGCGCTCGCGCACCTCGTCGTTCACGCCGGCCAGCGCCGCGTGCCAGTGCTGCCCGGCGGCCTGCGGGGCCGCGGCCTCCAGCATCATGGCCGTCGAATGCAGGTAGCTCAGCCAGTCGCGCGCCTGGCATTCGGCCAGCGTCATCACCTCGGCGGGGTCGTCCTCGAAGTCGATGTAGCCGATGGTGCCGTCGGGGCACTGCACCAGGTTGCGGTCGAAGGCCTGGCTCAGGTGCTGGCCGCGCACGTGCACCGCGGCAATGGCGGCCAGGCCCTCGCGCCATACGGCCAGCAGCGCGGCGGGGCCGGCGGCGGCGGCCTGGTCGAGCCGCTCCTGCAGCACCACGGTCGCGCGGCCGCTTTCACCCAGGTCTGAAATGAGCAGCCCGTCCGGCTGCTGCGCCAGCACCACCGGCACGCGCAGGCCGGCGGCCGCGAGCTGCTTGAGCCGCCGCGCCTCGGTGGCGATGGCGGCCTCGCCGCCGGGGTTGGGCACGGGCTTGATGATGTCCAGCCGCACCATGCGCGCCACGGCGGCCATCACGCGGTAGCCCCACTTGCCGTGCCGGGGGCCGGCCTTCTTGAGCCACACGCGCTCGCTGCCGAAGCGGTGGCTGGCCACGTTCTTCTCCTGCCGGGGCAGGGTGACGCGCAGGAACTCGGCGTAGTCGCCCGCAGCGGGCGCGCGCGCAAGCGCGTCGAGCGGCGCGGGCGCCGAAGCAGCGCCCTTGCGCGATTGCAGGCGCCCGTTGGCGCCTCGTTTCAAAGGACTCATCAGGTCGATACCTTCGCACTCCGTGCTGCGGCGCGAGCTTGCCTGGGGCGGCCCGGCGCAGCGCTCATGCTGCCATTGCAAAGCCCGACACCAGCCCCTGCGGGCCCTGCGTGACGGGCTGGAAACTCTCCGCGCTGGCCAGCGGCCAGTAGGTGCGAAAGACATTGTGCTGCGCGTCGAGCGCGCCGAGCAGGGCGCCCGGCTGCACCTGCATCACCAGGTTGCTCAGCAGGCGCACCTCGGTGTCGGAGATGCGGCGCACGATGTGGTGCGCGGTGATCTGCTGCGGATGGTCCAGGCCCGCGGCCTGCACCAGCTCCTGCAGCGCATGCAGCGTGCTGCGGTGAAAGTTGCGCACCCGGTCGGCCTTGGTGGGCACCACCAGCGCCTGCTGGCGCAGCGGGTCCTGCGTGGTCACGCCGGTGGGGCAGTGGCCGGTGTGGCAGCTCTGCGCCTGGATGCAGCCCAGCGCCATCATGAAACCGCGCGCCGCGTTGCACCAGTCGGCGCCCAGCGCCATCATGCGGGCCACGTCGAAGGCGGTGATCACCTTGGCCGCGCAGCCGATCTTGATGCGGTGGCGCAGGTTGACGCCCACCAGCGTGTTGTGCACCAGCAGCAGGCCTTCCTGCAGCGGCGCGCCCACGTGGTCGCTGAACTCGACCGGCGCCGCGCCGGTGCCGCCCTCGGCGCCGTCCACCACGATGAAGTCGGGCGTGATGCCGGTGGCCTGCATGGCCTTGACGATGCCGAACCATTCCCACGGGTGGCCCAGGCAGAACTTGAAGCCGGTCGGCTTGCCGCCCGACAGTTCGCGCAGCCTGGCGATGAAATGCATCATCTCGGTCGGCGTGGAGAACGCGCTGTGCGACGAGGGCGAGATGCAGTCCACCCCCACCGGCACGCCGCGCGCCGCGGCGATCTCGGGCGTGACCTTGGGGGCGGGCAGCACGCCGCCGTGGCCGGGCTTGGCGCCCTGGCTGAGCTTGAGCTCGATCATCTTCACCTGCGGGTCGCGCGCGTTGGCGGTGAAGCGCTCTTCGCTGAAGCTGCCGTCGTCGTTGCGGCAGCCGAAGTAGCCCGAGCCGATTTCCCAGATCAGGTCGCCGCCGTGCACGCGGTGGTGCTGCGAGATGGAGCCTTCGCCGGTGTCGTGCGCGAAGCCGCCCATCTTGGCGCCCTGGTTGAGCGCCAGGATGGCGTTGGCCGACAGCGCGCCGAAGCTCATGGCCGAGATGTTGAACACGCTGGCGTTGTACGGCTGCGTGCAGGGGTGGTGGCCCCCGTCCTGCTGGGGCGTGCCGCCGATGACGATGCGGAAGTCGTGGTTCGCGAGCTGGGTGGGCTGCATGGAGTGGTTGATCCACTCGTAGCCGGCGATGGTCACGTTCAGCTGGGTGCCGAAGGGGCGGTTGTCGGGCTCGCCCTTGGCGCGCTGGTACACCAGCGAGCGCTGGGCGCGCGAGAAGGGCGCGGCCTCGGAGTCGCTCTCGATGAAGTACTGCCGCATTTCCGGCCGAATGAACTCCAGCAGGAAGCGCAGGTGCCCGATGACCGGGTAGTTGCGCAGGATGGCGTGGCGGGCCTGCCGCAGGTCGTGGATGCCGGTGCCCGTGAGCACCGCGAACACCACCACGCCGATCCAGGCGAGCCACAGGTGCGGCGACACGAGCACGAAGACGATGCAGGCCAGCAGGCCGACGACGCACACGGCGAAGGCGCTGTAGCGCGCCGGAAACGGAATAATCGTGGGCATAGATATAGGGGCGACCGAAGCCTGCTGCATCATAGAGGGCTGCCCCGAACTTGCCATGACGACCATTCCCGACCCCCAAACGGCCCTTGAAGCCACCCCACCCGCCCAGACCCCGCTCGGCCCCGACGATTTCGACGCGCTCGACCAGGCCCTGGACGCCATGCGCGAGCACGACGAGGAAATTCCCCAGTGGGAGTTCTGCGAAGGCTTCATGGCCGCGCTGATCTGCACGCGCCGCCCCATCCTCCCGTCCGAATACTGGCCCGTGCTGCTGGGCGACAGCTTCTCGTCCGCGCAGCACATGGAGTTCGTCTGGAACTGGAAGCGCCGCTGGATCGAGATCGAGGAGGGCCTGGACGCCCCCGTCGAAACGCTCGACGACGAGCGCAGCTGGCAGCCCGAGGTGCTCGACACCCGCGGCGCCATCGCCTCGCTGCCCGAGGAAGAGCGTGCCGAGGTCGCCGGCGAGGAGATTCCGTCGTTCGCGCAGGTGTGGGCGCTGGGCTTCATGTACGCGGTGGAAAACTGGCCCGAAGACTGGGCCACCCCGCGCGACAAGGAAGCCGCCCAGATGCTGGACGACGCGCTGGACAACATCGTCGCCCTCACCGAGGACGACAACGCCAAGCCCACGCTGTCGATGTACAGCGACGACGCCCCGCCCAGCGTGAGCCAGCAGCGCCTGGACGACTTCGGCGCCGCCATCTGGGCCGTGTACGACCTGCGCCAGCTCTGGAAGAGCCTGGGCCCGAAGGTCGAGACGATCCGCAAGGAGGCCGAGCCGGGCCGCAACGATCCCTGCCCCTGCGGCAGCGGCAAGAAGTACAAGAAGTGCCACGGGGCCTGACACAGGACCTGGTGCCGTGGCCGACCGCGAACCGCTGACGCCCCGGGCCGCCTGGGTGATGGTGCTGGCGCTGTGCGCCGGGGTGGCGCTCAGCCAGGCCTTTCGCACGGTGGGCGCCATCATGGCGAGCCCGCTGCAGGCCGACTTTCACCTGTCCGCCCAGGCCCTGGGCATCTTCTCGGGCGCCTTCCACTTCGCGTTCGGCGCCATGCAGCTGTTCATGGGCATCGGCATCGACCTGCACGGCGTGCGGCGCACGGTGCTGGTGGCGTTTCCGGTGGCCATTGCCGGCGCGCTGCTGTCGGCGGTGTCGTCCAGCTACCTCATGCTGGTGGCCGGGCAGGCGCTGATCGGCATCGGCTGCGCGCCGGCCTTCCTGGTGTGCACCGTGTTCATCGCGCGGCACTTTCCGGCGGCGCGCTTCGCCACGGTGTCGGGCATGGTGCTGGCCATCGGCGGCCTGGGCATGCTGGTGACCGGCACGCCGCTCGCCTGGCTGGTGCAGGCGTACTCGTGGCGCGCCGGCTTCGTGGTGCTGGCCGTGGCCGCGGCGCTGGCCTGGCTGGCCATCTGGCACTGGGTGCACGAGCCGGCCTCGGCCGTGCCGCAAAACAGGGAATCCATTCCCGATGCCATCCGCCAGTTCGGCGCGCTGTTCGCCATGCCGCACACGCTGGGCATCGTGGTGCTCGGTGCCGTGACCTATGCCGCCTTCATCTCGCTGCGCGGCCTGTGGCTGGGCCCGCTCATGATGGAGCGCCACGGCTACTCGCTGGTGCAGAGCGGCAACGTGGCGCTGGCGGTGTCGGTCATTTCGCTGTTCGGCGCGCCGCTGTTCGGCCGGCTGGACCGCGACGGCGCCGGGCGCCGCCGCTGGATCGTGGTCTGCGCGCTGGGCTACGCGGCGCTGTTCGCGCTCATCGCGGTGCTGCACTCGGCCTGGCTCGACATTGCCGGCATGGTGCTCATCGGCGTGCTCTCGGGCTTCATCGTGTGGCAGTACGCCGACGTGCGCGGCGCCTACCCGGCCACGCTCACCGGCCGCGCGATGGCGGTGTTCACCATGGCCATGTTCCTCGGCGTGGCGCTCATGCAGTGGGGCACCGGCGTGGCCGCCTCGGTGGCCGCGGCGCACGGCAAGGACCCGCTCACGGCCGTGCTGGGCACCATCGCCGCGCTGCTGGTGGCGGGCGTCGCGGCCTTCGCTTGGCTGCCCGCGCCGAAGGCCGATCCGGCCAGGAATTCCGTCAGATCTTGAAGGCGCGCTGGATGTCCGGGCGAACCAGGTCGGCGTACTCGCGGTGCTTGCGGATGTACCCCGCGATGAACTGGCACACCGGAATCACATGCAGCCCCTTGGCGCGGGCCTCGTCCAGCACATGCTTCGCGATGCCCGAGCCCACGCCCTTGCCTTCGTGTTCGGGCAGCACCTCGGTGTGCGTGAACATGATCGCGTCGGTCAGCAGGTTGTACTCGGCATAGGCCGCGAGCTTGCCGTCCAGCGCGGCTTCGTAGCGGTGCTGGGCTTCGTTGTTCGAAAAGGCGAGGTCGGTGTTGCTCATGGTTGGCGTGCAAGGTAGTTGGCAAGATTGGCGGCGGCCGTGGCGCGCACCTTCTTGCGCAGCATCGGGCTCCAGCCCAGCAGCAGGCCGGGCGCGCCGAGCGCCTGGCGCGACCAGGTCCAGAACGCGAAGCTGTCGCGGTGCGTGGCGATGAGGCCGTCGGGCGTGAAGGTGAAGCGCGCGTCGATGCTGTTGTCCACCAGGCGCCCGGTGGCGCTGAAGCGGTAGTGCGCGTCCCAGTGGGCGCTGCCGGAGGTGTCGTCGGCCTTCACGTCGCGCCAGGTCAGGCGCCACACGTCGGCGCCCTTGGCCTGCGTGGCCGAGGCCAGCATGCGCCACATGCCGCCCACCTCGCGCCGCCCGCGCAGCGAGAAGGCCTCGTCGTCGAACTGCGCGTCGCTGGCGTAGCAGGCCTGCATGGTGGCGGCGTCGAGCTTGGCGAACGCGCTGTAGAAGCGCTCGATGGTCTGGGCGTTGGTGGCTGCGGTCATGAGGCCTCTTGGTTGAAAAAAATCGGGGATCAGCGGCCGAGCAGCCCGACCAGCGTCTGCAGCGCGTGCCGCACCGTGGCCGCGCGCACTGTGGCGCGGTCGCCGTCGAAGCAGCGGCGCTCGGTGCGCACGCTGCCGTCGACCGACCAGCCGAACCACACCGTGCCCACCGGCTTGTCGGGCGTGCCGCCGGTGGGGCCGGCCACGCCGGTCACGGCCAGCGACACGCGCGCGGGCACCGACCGGGCGATGGCGCCCGTGGCCATGGCGCGCGCCACCGGCTCGCTGACCGCGCCGTTCGCGGCGATCACGGCCGCGTCCACGCCCAGCAGCGCGGTCTTGGCTTCGTTCGAATAGGTGATGAAGCCGCGCTCGTACCAGGCGCTGGAGCCGGCCAGCTCGGTGCAGGCGGCGCCGATGAGGCCGCCGGTGCAGCTCTCGGCGGTGGCGAGCATCCAGCCCTTGTGCTGCAGCAGGCCGGCCAGCGTCGCCACCAGCGCGGGTGTATCCAGGTCGGCGAGGTCGGTGAGGTTGCTGAGCTCGGCCGGGGCCGGCGACGTCGAAGAAGAAAGCGAAGAGTCCATCGGGTTCACCATGCGCGCCACAGCGCAATCACGAGCAGCGTGCAGAAGGCCGCCACCAGGTCGTCCAGGATGATGCCAAAGCCCGCGTGCCACCAGCGCACCTGCGCCGCGTCGCGCTGCTTGAACAAGCCGTCGGCCCAGGCCACCGGGCCGGGCTTGGCGGCGTCGAAGTAACGGAACAGCCCGAAGGCGATGGCCTGCGCCAGCAGCCCGGCCGGCGTGACCAGCCACAGCACGATCCAGAAGGCGACCACCTCGTCCCACACCACGGCGCCGGGGTCGGCCACGTTCATGTCGCGCGCGGTCACGGTGCAGGCCCACCAGCCGATGGGCAGCGACGCCAGGATGATCCAGCCGATGGTCGCGGGCGTGAACCACAGCTGCATCACCACGAAGGCCGCCCACGCCCACAGCGTGCCCACGGTGCCGGGCGCGATGCGCGGCAGGCCCGAGCCGAAACCCAGCGCGATGTAGTGCGCGGGGTGGGAGAGCATGAAGCGCAGCGTGGCGCGGCGCATCGGGGGTGGGGGCATGGGGCCGGAGGGGGAGGGCGAGGGCGTAGAAGAAGCGGCTTGCATCAGGGGCAGGAGTGTCGCGCATCTGCGGCACGGCCCGCTCGCCCGGCAATTTTATTAATCAAAGCAATTGCTTGTTTAATTGAGCCCGGGCCCCTAGCATCGGGGCTTCCTTTTCGAGCTTCGCATTCCCTCATGTCTTCTTCTTCCGCCGCCGTGCGCCCAGCCCCTTCGTCGCCACCGCCCACCGCCGCATGGCGCGAGCTCTTCAGCGGGCGCAACGGCTGGCGCGCGCTGGCGCTCACCGGCGGCGTCGCGCTGCACGCCGTCAACGTGCACATCGTGACCACCGTGCTGCCCTCGGTGGTGCGCGAGATCGGCGGGCTCGACTGGTATGCGTGGAGCACCACGCTCTTCGTGGTCGGCTCGATCCTGGGCGCCACGCTGTCGGTGCGGCTGCTCGCGGTGCTGGGGCCGCGCGGCGCCTGCCTGGCCGCGCTGGCGGTGTTCAGCGCCGGCTCCGTCGGCTGCGCGCTGGCACCGGCCATGGCGTGGATGCTCGCGGGCCGCACGGTGCAGGGGCTGGGCGGCGGGTTGCTCGCCGCGTTGAGCTACGGGCTCATCCAGCTGGTGTTCGCGCAGCGGCTGTGGCCGCGCGCGGTGGCGCTGGTGTCGGGCATGTGGGGCGTCGCCACGCTGTGCGGGCCGGCGGTGGGCGGGCTTTTCGCGCAGGCGGGCCACTGGCGCTGGGCCTTCTGGTTCCTGCTGCCGGTGGCGGCCGCGCAGGCGCTGCTGGTGCTGGTGCAGCTGCGCCCCTCGGCCGGCGTGATGCACGCGCGCCCCGCCACGCTGCCCCGCGTGCCGGCCGTGCAGATCGGCCTGCTCGCGGCCTCGGTGCTGGTGATCGCGGCCAGCGGCCTGTGGTCCAGCCTGGCGTGGCAGGCGCTCGGCGTGGCGCTGGGGCTGGGCATCGGCTTCGCGGCCACGCGCATCGACAGCCGCGCCGCCGTGCGCGTGCTGCCGAGCGGCGCGTATTCGATGCGCGCGCCGCTGGGCGCCATCTACGCGAGCGTGGCGCTGCTGCTTATCGGCACCACCACCGAGATCTTCGTGCCGTACTTCCTGCAGCTGCTGCACGGCCACTCGCCGCTGGCGGCGGGCTACCTCACCGCAGCGATGGCCGGCGGCTGGAGCGTGGGCTCGCTGAGCTCGTCGGGCCGCAGCGGCGCGGGTGCCGACCGCATGCTGCGCGCCGGGCCGGTGATCTGCACGCTGGGCCTCGTGGCGCTCGCGCTGCTGCTGCCCGCGCCGGGCCGCTTCGGCCCGGGTGTGGAGACCTTGCTGGTGGCCATCGCGCTGGCGGCCGTGGGGTTTGGCGTGGGCATCGGCTGGCCGCACCTGCTGACGCGCGTGATGTCGCTCGCACCCAAGGGCGAGGAAGGCCTGGCCTCCGCCTCGATCACCACCGTGCAGCTCTACGGCATGGCCGTGGGCGCCGCGGTGGCGGGGCTGGTGGCGAACGCGGCGGGGCTCACCACGCCGGGCGGGGTGACGGGTGCGCAGTCGGCGGCCGCCTGGCTGTTCGCGAGCTTCGCGATCGCGCCCGCGGTGGCCGTCTGGCTGGCCTTTCGGGCCGTGGCCCGGCGGGGCACTTGACGGGTTGCAGGCCGCCGCAGCGCACCGCAGGTCGCGGCGCTCGCCTGCACCGACGCAACAAGGCGCTCCCTATAATTTTTCGCATTCACAACAAGCGGGAGGGCCTTGCCCCATGAGAAATTTCGTTCAACGTTTCGGGCCCCTGTCGCTCCTGCTGGCCTTCAGCTTCGCGCTGGTGGCCTGCGGCAACAAGGAGGCCGAGCAGCGCCAGGCCTTCAGCACCTACCTGCAGACCCGCGTGCTCGACAAGCCCGGCATCCACGTGCCCAAGCCCACGGCCGAAGAGAAGTCGTCCTTCGGCGACTACGCGCAGCACTACGCGGTGATCACCGATTTCAACGAGGGCATGAACCAGTCGGTGAGCCAGCCGATGACGCAGATCATGGCCAAGGGCGGGCTGCGCTCCATCGGCGACCTGGTTTCGCGCCGCGACGACATCAAGGCCGCGAAGGACGGCCTGGCCGGCCTGCGCACCGCGCTCGACCAGCAGACCGCCAAGGCCGACGCCGCGCACGCGCAGCTCAAGCAGCCCGACGACCTGAAGCAGGTCTACGACAAGGCCTACGCCAAGACCGTGACCGAGCCCTCGACCACCTTCAAGGAAGTGTTCCCCGCGCTCGACGCCGTGTTCGACAGCGCGCTGGCCATCGGCGGCTACATCGAGCAGAACAAGTCGAAGATCCAGATCTCGGGCAGCACGGTGAGCGTGACCGACCCGGTGGTGCAGGCCGAGTTCAACAAGATGCTGCAGCAGCTGAACGGCCAGTCCGCCGCCATCAACGCGGCGCAACGCAAGATGCAGGCGATGGTGCGGGGCTCCTGAGCACCACGCCAACGCTGAAGCGTCTGGCGCGCCGCGGCTCGGCGCCTCAGACGAAGTGGTCGAACGAGCCGAAGCGCTGCGACACCGGCGCGCCGGCCGCGTCCACGATGCGCAGTCCGGCATCGGCCTCGATGCCGCCGATGCGCGTGACGCGCGTGGTGCTGTGCGCGCCGGCCTGCATTACGGCCTCGCGCGCCGAGGGCGGCGCGGTGAAGACCAGCTCGTAGTCGTCGCCCCCCGAGAGCGCGCAGGTGCGCAGCAGCTCGGTGCGCAACCCCGGCGCCTCGGCGGCGACCAGCGCCGTGGTGGCATCGACGTCGAGCGTGGCGCCGACCCGGCTCGCCGCCAGGATGTGCCCCAGGTCGCCGATGAGCCCGTCGCTCACATCCACCGCCGACGTGGCCACGCCGCGCAATGCCTGGCCCAGCGCCACGCGCGGCGTGGGCTGCTCCATGCGAAAGCGCGCGGCCTCGAAGGCCTCGGCCGACAGCGCGATCGTGCCGCGGAACACTTCCAGCGCCAGCCGCGCGTCGCCCAGCGTGCCGCTCACCCAGATGTCGTCGCCCGCGCGCGCGCCCGAGCGCAGCAGCGCCGCGCCGGCCGGCACTTCGCCGAACACGGTGATGCAGATGTTGAGCGGTCCGCGCGTGGTGTCGCCGCCCACCAGCTCGCAGCCGTGCGCGTCGGCCAGCGCGAACAGGCCGCGCGAGAAGCCTTCGAGCCAGGACTCGTCCACGCCCGGCAACGCGAGCGCGAGCGTGAAGGCCAGCGGCTTCGCGCCGCAGGCCGCCAGGTCGCTGAGGTTCACCGCCAGCGCCTTGTGGCCCAGCCGCGCGGGCTCGACGGTGGACAGAAAGTGCCGCCCCTCGACCAGCATGTCGGAAGACACGGCGAGCTGCATGCCCGCCGCGGGCGCCAGCAGCGCGCAGTCGTCGCCCACGCCGAGCGGAGAGCGCACGGCGGGGCGCTTGAAGTAGCGTGTGATCAGGTCGAATTCACCCATGGGGGGTGAAGCATAAGGGCTGCCGGCTCAGCCCCGCGCGCGGCGGTTGGACATGACCACGTTGTCCTTCTCGAGGGCCTGGCCGGCCTGCAGCGCCGCGACCCATGCGTCGGTGGTCGCCACGGCCGCGAAGTTGCTGTGGAACACGACGCTGAACACGCGGTGGATTTCCTCCGCGCTGGCGCGGCCCGCCGCGTTCTCGTAAGGCAGCGCGCCGGTCGCGTCCGACAGGAACTCCACGTTCAGCCCGCGGTGCAGCGCCTCGTACACGGTGGAGGCGTCGCAGTTGTGCGTCATGTAGCCGGCCACGCTCAGCGTGTCGATCCGGTTCTGCGCGATCCACTCGGCGAAGTCGGTGCCGGCGAACACGCTCGGCAGCGCCTTGGTCACGAGGTGGTCGTGCGGCCGCTTGGCGACCTCGGGGTGCAGCTGGCCGTTGTGCGCGTCGGCCTGGAACACGGGCGCGCCCTTGGGCGCGTGGTGGCGCACCACCACCACGGGCGTGCCGGCCGCGTGCGCGGCGTCCATGGCCTGCGTGATCTTCGGCAGCGACTGCGCGACCGGCGGGTACTCGATGGGCAGGCCGCCGCCCTCGAAGTATTCGTTCTGCACGTCGATCACGACGAGGGCGCGGCGCGGTGCGGGTTGGCTCATGGTCTGGGTCCTTGGTGGCGTCGTTGGTTGGGGATGTCGATGGCCCGATTCTTCGCTTCGAGGCCTTGCGCCGAAAGTGGCCCGTCAGCCATTCATCGATAACATCGGGCCATGCGAAAAGCCGCCGTCGAAACCACTGGGTCCCCTGCTGAAACCATCGCCGTCGTGGCCTTCGACGGCATCAGCCCGTTCCACCTCTCCGTGCCCTGCATGGTGTTCGGCGAGGACCGCACCGAAGCGGGCACCCCGCGTTTTCGCCTGCGCGTGTGCGCGAGCGAGCCCGGCCCCCTGCGGACCAACGCGGGCTTCACGCTGGGCGTGCAGCACGGGCTCCAGGTGATACGTCGCGCGCAGATCGTGGTGGTGCCCTCGTGGCGCGACGACGGCCGGCCCGCGCCGCCCGAGCTGATTCGCGCCTTGCAGGCCGCGCACCGCCGCGGCGCCACCATCGTCGGGCTGTGCCTGGGCGCCTTCGTGCTGGCCGAGGCGGGCCTGCTCGACGGCCGGCCGGCCACCACGCACTGGAACCTGGCGGAGGCCTTCGCGCGGCAATACCCGAAGGTCACGCTGCAGCCCGAGGTGCTGTACGTCGACGACGGCGATGTGCTCACGTCGGCCGGCACCGCCGCAGGCATCGACTGCTGCCTGCACCTGCTGCGCGTGCGCTACGGCGCCGAGACCGCCAACCGCGCCGCACGGCGCATGGTGGTGGCACCGCATCGCCAGGGCGGGCAGGCGCAGTACATCCAGCAGCCGATGCCGGCCGCGGCGGAACGCGACCGCCTCACGCCGCTGCTGGAATGGCTGGGGCGCCACCTGCACACGGCGCACGAGCTGGACGCACTGGCCGGGCGCGCGCTGATGAGCCGGCGCACCTTCACGCGGCGCTTTCGCGAATCCACCGGCACCACCGTCGGCCAGTGGCTGCAGAACCAGCGGCTCGCGCTGGCGCAGCGGCTGCTGGAAACCACCGACCGGCCGGTGGAGCGCGTGGCGACCGACGCGGGCTTCGGCTCGGCGGTGTCGCTGCGCAAGCATTTCGTGGGCGCGTTCAAGGTGTCGCCCACGGCGTACCGCAGGCAGTTCTCGCAGGACGCGGCGCCGGGTTGAAGGCCCCGGCCTCCATGCAGGCCCGTCAGGCCCGTCAGGCCCACCAGACCCGTCAGGCCTGCCCGCGAAAGCGCAGCGAGGCCTGGCGCACCACCTCGGCCAGCAGCCGTTCCTTGCCCTGCTTCTCGCGCAGCCAGCGCGCGTCGTTGCGGTTGGCCTCCACGCTGGTGCGCAGCTCGCCCAATGCCTGCGTCGCGTTGAGCGCCTCGCTGTGCCACTCGAGCTGCGTCATCGTCATCAGGATGTGCTCGCGCAGCGGCATGTGCTGGCCGGTGGCCGGGTCGACGTACACCGCGTCCAGCCCGAATCGGCAGGCCTGGAAGCGGTTGTAGGTGTACACGAGGTAGTCGTCCTCGCAAGGCTCGAAGGGCTGCTCCTGCAGGAACCACGCCGCCAGCGACTGCACGTAGCCCGCCAGCGCCGCGGCGCGCTCCACCGTGAGCGGCGTGTCGAACACGCGGATCTCGATGGTGCCGAACTCGGGCTTGGGGCGGATGTCCCAGTAGAAGTCCTTCATGCTGCGGACCACGCCGGTGCGGGTCATGCGCTCGAAGTAGGCCTCGAACTCCTTCCAGCTGGTGGTGAAGGGCGCGCGGCCCGACAGCGGAAACGCGAACACCGAGTTCAGCCGCGCCGAGTCGAACTGCGTGTCCTGCCCCTGCACGAAGGGCGAAGACGCCGACAGCGCGATGAAGTGCGGGATGTAGCGCGACATGCGGTGCAGCATGAGCAGCGCCGCGTCGGCGTCGGGGCAGCCGATGTGCACGTGCTGGCCGAAGATGGTGAACTGCTTGCTCAGGTAGCCGTACAGCTCCGACAGTTCGCGAAAGCGCGGTTTGTCATAGATGCGCCGCTCGTGCCACTGCTGGAAGGCATGCGTGCCGCCGCCCACCACCGCGATGTTGAGCTTGTCGGCATTGCGGATGAGCGCCTCCCGAATGGGCGAAAGCTGCGTGATCACGTCCTGCGCCGAGTGGCAGATGTCGGTCGAGATCTCGATCATGCTCGAGGTCATCTCGGGCACCACGCTGCCGGGCAGCGGGGTTTGCGCCATCAGGCGCAGCATGTCCTCCGCGTAGGGGGCCAGGTCGTAGTCGTGCGTGTTCACGAGCTGCAGCTCCAGCTCCACGCCCAGCGACAGCGCCTCCGACTTGTTGAAGGGCTCGAGCTTGACGGTGCGGCTGTCGGGGTCGACCGGCAACGGGGCCGAGCGGAAGTCGTCGCTGTCGGGGTCGAAGGGGGTGTTCACTGCCGTGCTCATCGCTGCGTGTCCTCGGTGGTGCTGAAGGCCTGGGGCGCCCAGGGCACCGAACTCTCGCCCACCGCGTGGATGGCCACCGTGGCCAGCACCGCGCCCACCACTTCCATCAGCAGGATGGAGGGCAGCGCAACCTGCGTGATCATGGTGCCCAGCAGCGGAGAGGCGGTCGCGAAATTGGAGGCGATGAGCAGCGCGATCGACGACAGCGGCGACATCGCGCAGCCCACCCAGAACGCCTGCTTCCAGCTGGCGCCGCTGCCGGGGTTGGCAATGGCCACGCCGGCGATCTTGGTGACCAGGCGCACGCCGATCACCGCCAGCACCACGCTGGCCACGGGCAATGTCCAGTCGGCCTGCGCCGCCACGATGGACACCAGCACGAACATCAGCATGGTCAGCAGCGAGGCGGCCGTACCGAGTTGGCGTTGCCAGGCCCAGGGCTTGGGGTTGAGCGTTTTCAGCAGCACGCCGCCGATGAGCGCGGCCAGCGGCGCCGAGCCGCCGATGTGCGCGGTGAGCGCGGCGCCGGCCGCGATGATCGCCAGCAGCAGGATGGAGGTGTTCTCGCTGGTCGGGCTCATCACCCGCAGGGCCGAGCGCAGCGCCAGCGCCATGATGCCGCCCACCACGAACGACAGGCCCAGCACCACCGCCACCGGGTAGAGCTTTTGCAGCAGCGTCTGCGGCGCGCGCTCGATGAGCCCGGCCTGCGCGTAGCCCAGCGCCAGCGCGTAGAAGGTGTTGAGCGTGGCCAGCGTCATGGCGCGCTCGGTAACGGGGCCGGCGGCGCGGGTGTCGATGATCACGCGGCTCAGCACCGCGGGCGAGGCGACGATCGCCATCAGCGCGATGGGGTTGGCCACCGGCTCGGGCAGGCCGAGCAGCGTCAATATCCAGTACACGCCGAAGTAGGTGAGCGTGGCTTCCAGCAGGCTTTGCACCAGCACCATCGGGTTGTGGCGAAACCAGCGCAGCGGCAGCCGCCCGCCGGCCTCGAACAGCACCACGGCCACGCCGAGCTCCAGCAGGAACAGGCTCAGCCCGCGCAGCGGCCAGATGGCGCCCTCGAAGCCGGCAAAGCCCACCACCGCGCCCACCAGCGAATAGCCGATGACCTTGGGCAGCCCCAGGTAGCGCTGCACCAGGTGGCCGGAGGCCGCGGCCGCGGCCAGCAGCAGCGACCACAGCACCGTGGGCAGGCCGGCCGAGGGGCGCACCCATTCGGACCAGAAGCCCAGCAGATCGTTGAAGAAGCTCGTCAGGTTCATGCAGGTAGGAAGAAGCTCACCGGCCGGCTGCGCCAGCGTGCCCAGATCGCGCTGCGGATGCGTGCGCGGTCGCCCAGGCTCACGCTGTGCGCGCGCAGCGCCAGCCGGAAAGCGAAATAGAAACTCACGCTCACATTGAGCGCGCCAATGACCGGAATGGCCGCCACCGCCCACCACAGGGCGGGCTGCTGCAGCACCGCGAGGCCCGTGGAGGCGGCCGCCGCGGCAATCTGCCCGGCCGACAGTGTCACGTGCCGCACATCCAGCCCGAGCCCGAAGAAACCCGCGAACGCGGGCAGCAGTCCGAGCATGAGTCCCAGCGAGATGTTGGAGGCGAAGCCTGAGATGTGTGTGCGCATGAAGTCGGCCCAGCGTCGGGCCCGGGCGGCGCCCAGAAAGGCGCCGATGCGGGGGTTGTAACGCATGGCGGAGTCCAGGCGATGCAGGACAAAGGCGTTTTCTGTCCAACCGGCGATGATGCTGGCCGAAAACAGCAGGATGCCGGTGATTGCCGCGTAAAGCGCAGTCGGGCCGAGCAGCGACAGCGAATCGAGCGTGGCCGCGGCATGCGCCGCGTCGAGCAGCGGCCGCCCCCGCGCCGCCTGCACCAGCAGCGCCACCGCCAGCATCGCCGGCACCACCACCAGCACGTTGCCCAGCACGGCGGCGACCTGCGAGCGCACGAGGTTGGCGACCTCGTCGACAAAGTCGCCCACCGCGCCGTCCGACTTGATGTCGCGCAGCCGCGCGGCCAGCGCCGGCGCGGTCATGGCGGGCTGCTTGGTGGCCAGCGTCAGGTGCAGCAGCTGGATCGCGACGAAGCTGGCCGCATACATGAGGCCGGCGCCCAGCCCGCTCCAGAAGGCCGACAGCCCCAGCGCGTAGATGCTGAACTTCAGCAGCACCGTGAGGGCGGTGAGCGCGCCGCCGCCCGCGGCCTTCTTCACCATCTGCGCGTAGCTGGCGCGGTCGCGGGTGATGTAGTGCTCGCCGGTCTCGGCGCTGCGCTCGGTCACCTTGGCGGCCAGCATCGACGAGTTGGAGGCGATCAGCGCGCGTATGCTGTTGCGCTCACCGCCGGCCAGCACCAGCTTGCCGACCAGCCGCGCCACGCTGGGCGCGGGCGTGGGCGACATGAGGCAGTCGAGCAGCTCGCGAATGCGCAGCACCCGCTCGCGCAGCTGCCGCAGCCGGAACACCAGGCCCACGGAGATGCCGTTGTCTTCCAGGTGCGTGTAGACCGACGACGTGACCGCGCGGCAGGCCTCCAGCCGGTCGCGAAAGGCGACGAAGGCCGCCTGCAGCGCCTGCGCGTCGCGCGGCTGCACGAACATCTGCTCGCGCAGGTGGTCCAGGTCGGCCATCAGCGAATGAAAGGGGCGCGCGGCGCCCAGCTCGGCGCTCATGCGCAGGCGCAGCTCCGGCGAGAAGCCGGCGGCCACCACCTGGCTGGCGCAGTAGGTCACGGCGTCCATCACGGTGTGGCGCCAGCGCGGGGCGGCGTCGGCATCGATCGGGTCGCCCAGCGGGCCGTCCGGCGAGGCATCGGCCAGCAACGCGCCGATGCGCGCGAGCTGCGTGTCGTCGAGCAGCGCGATCCAGCCCGCGTCGAACACGCCCGGCAGCACCATTCGGAACAGGTCCGATGCGTCGGTGGTCTCGGGCGTGCCCGGCAGTATCTTGCGGCGCAGCCGCTCGGCCAGCTCGCTGGCGAAGGCGGTGCGCGGCGCGAAGCCGTAGTCGGCCAGCAGCGTGGTCAGGTCGACCGCCCGCGTGAAGGCGCGCCACCAGGCGCGCAGGCGCTCGCGCAGCTCGGGCCGCGCCTCGATGGCGTCGAGCAGCAGCTGCACGCGGCCCATCGCCGCCTGGGGCGACGCACGGTCGCCGCGCAGCCAGTCGAAGAGGTCGATGAGCCAGATGTGGCGCTGCGCCACGTCGGCTGTCGGGTCGAGGCCGGCAAGCAGCCCCTGCAAGTCGCGCGATGCGGCAGCCATGAGAGTCGGGAGTTCAGCAATTCAATTCAAGAGACACCGCGGAACCGGCTTTGCCGGGCCGCCGGTGTCGCCCCCGGGGAGGGGGAAGAGAAGCGACACGCAGTGCGCGAAGCCTGGGGGAGCGCTAATGCAGAACGCGCGAGACAGGTGCGCCGCCCACG
This sequence comes from Variovorax sp. J22G73, assembly GCF_030317035.1. Taxonomy (GTDB): domain Bacteria; phylum Pseudomonadota; class Gammaproteobacteria; order Burkholderiales; family Burkholderiaceae_C; genus Variovorax. The sequence continues at coordinate 116,732 of NZ_JASZYK010000012.1, read as the reverse complement.
TCGGCCTCGAGCACGAACATCGGGATGGTCACGTCGAAGCGTTCGCCTTCTTCGGTCACCACCAGGTAGCTGCCGTGCATGGTGCCGCTGGGCGCCTGCAGGCGGCAGCCGCTCGTGTAACGGAAGGATTCGCCCGGCGCCAGCAGCGGCTGCTGCCCGATCACGCCCAGGCCCTTCACCTCTTGCGGGTGGCCCGAGGCGTCGTTGATGAGCCAGTGGCGTGCGATCAGCTGCGCCGCCACCGACCCCGTGTTCGTGACGGTGACCGCGTACGAAAACGTGTAGATGTTGTCCGTGGGGGAAGACTGCTCGGCCAGGTAGCGCGGTTCGACCTGGACGCTGAAGGGGCTGTTTGACATGGGGCGCATGGTAACGGAGGCCTTTCGTCGGACTTCCATCGGCTGCGAGAATCGGGGGTTATGAGCACCCCGTTTCGCATCGCGCCCTCCATCCTGTCCGCCGACTTCGCGCACCTCGGCAAAGAACTGACCGACGTGATCGCGGCCGGCGCCGACTGGATCCACTTCGACGTGATGGACAACCACTACGTGCCGAACCTGACCTTCGGCCCGATGATCTGCCACGCGCTCAAGCCCTACGCCAAGAAAGCCGACGGCACCCCCGTGCCCATCGACGTGCACCTGATGATCCAGCCGGTCGACGCGCTGGCGGCCTCCTTCGCGGAAGCGGGCGCCGACTACATCAGCTTCCACCCCGATGCCTCGCCGCACGTGAACCGCAGCATCCAGGCCATCAAGGGCGCGGGCTGCAAGGCCGGGCTGGTGTTCAACCCCGGGCTGGGGCTGGAAGCGCTGGACTGGGCCATCGACGACATCGACCTGATCCTGATCATGAGCGTGAACCCCGGCTTCGGCGGCCAGAGCTTCATCGACTCGGCGCTGCGCAAGATCGAACTCGCACGCAAGCGCATCGAGCAGAGCGGGCGCGACATCCGCCTCGAGGTGGACGGCGGCATCAAGATCGACAACATCGCGCGCGTGGCCTCGGCCGGCGCCGACACCTTCGTGGCGGGCAGCGCCATCTTCAACGCCAAGGACTACGGCGCGGTCATCGGCGACATGCGCAAGCAGCTCGCCAGCATTCCGGCGGCCTGATCTCCAGCGTCTTCATTCAGGCGCCTGTTTCAGGCAGTGTCTAGCGCTTGACCTTGTCGTTGTAGACCCGGTCGGCCTCCGGACCGCGGTCGGTGTCGACCACGCCGCGCTCCACGTCGTCATGCGCCTTGCGGCCCACCTCGGGGGCCTGCCCGTCCTGCGTCTGCTGGCTGTCTGACGACTGGTCGTGCTCGTTGGGCAGCCGCGGGGCGGCTTCGCCACCTTGCTGCACCTTGGTCTTGCCGTCGTTCGCGTCGGCGGTCTTGTCGCTGGGCTGGGTTTTCGTGTTCGTCTTCGTGTTCATGGCGGCTGCTCCTTGTAGTGGCTGCAAGCGTGCCGCGCCCGCGGCGCCAGGCCGGTAGGACAGGCAAGCCTGCCCCTGTAGGCATGCGAATAGGCATGTGATTGACCGCTATCGATTGCGTAGCGGCCATGCTGCCATCTTTGCTTCCGGCAAGGTGCCTCCGCAATAATCCTCCGCATGTCCACCGATCCCCACGCCAGTCTCGCCGGTCTCGCTGGCTTGGCCACCGACAGCCTGCGCATCTACACCTTCGCCTCGCTCACCCCCGGCCCGCGGCTGCTCGTGCTGGGCGGGGTGCATGGCGACGAGGTCTCTGGCACGCTGGGCATCGAGCGCATCGTGGCCGAGCTCGAGGCCGGCGCGCTTGAGCTGCGGCGCGGCGAACTCACCCTGGTGCCCGTGGCCAACCCGCTCGCGCGACGGCGCCTGCGGCGGGAAGGCGAGCGCAACCTCAACCGGCTGTTTCGCCCCAGCGAGCAGCCCGCCGACTACGAGGCCCGCATCACCAACGTGCTGGCGCCGCTCATCGCGCGCCACGACGTGCTGCTCGACCTGCATTCCTTCCAGAGCGAGGGCGAGGCGTTTTCCATGATCGGCCCGCGCGACAACAGCGGCACGCTGGAGCCCTTCGCCCGCTCGTTCGAAGAGGGCCAGCTGGCGCTGCACATCGGCACGCCCATCGTGGTGGAAGGCTGGCTCGACATCTACGCCGCCGGCCTCGCGCAGCGCGCGGGCGGCGCGCCGGCCGACGAGGCCGCGCTCGATTTCGGCCGCGGCACCAACGAATACATCCGCAGCCAGGGCGGCTACGGCGTCACGCTCGAATGCGGCCAGCACCTGGACCCGCAGGCGCCCGAGGTGGCATGGCGCGCCATTCGGCGCACGCTCGCGCTGCTGGGCATGGCGGCGCTGCCCGACGGCCTGCCTGCCGCGTCGGCGCAGCCCACGCTGCTGCGCCTGGCCAGCGTGACCGACCGCCTGCACGAAGAAGACAGCTTCGTGCGCGACTGGGCCACCTTCGACGCCGTGCAGCGCGGCGAGCCCATCGGCATGCGCCACGACGGCACGCTGGTGAGCGCGCCGGGCGACGGCTTCATCGTGTTCCCGAACGCCGTGGCGCTGCCCGGCACCGAGTGGTTCTACTTCGCGCACCCGAGCGAGCGCGAACTCGGGCCACTGCCGAAGGCTCAAGGCACCCTCGGCCCCGCCTGACCACGGCTGGCGCCGCGCTCCTACACCGCCCGGCCATGGGCGGCGCACATTCGAAGCCTGAAGGAGTGCGCCCATGTCCACCACGCCGATCACCAAGAAAGCCACCACGCCGCGCGTCCTGTGGAAGGGCGCGATCAGCTTCGGTCTGGTCCACATTCCGGTCGCGCTCTACTCCGCCACCTCCGACCACGGCATCGACTTCGACTGGCTCGACAAGCGCACCATGGACCCGGTGGGCTACAAGCGCATCAACAAGAAGACCGGCAAGGAAATCGCGCGCGAGCACATAGTGAAGGGCATCGCCTACGAAGACGGCGAGTACGTGGTGCTCAGCGACGACGAGATTTCGGCGGCCTACCCCAAGAGCACGCAGACCATCGAGATAGAAACCTTCGTGCCCGCCGACGGCATTCCCTTCGTGTACCTGGAGCGGCCCTACTACGTGGCGCCGATCAACCGCGGCGCCAAGGTGTACGCGCTGCTGCGCGAAACCCTGCACCGCAGCGGCCGCGTGGGCGTGGCGCGCGTCGTCATCCAGACCAAGCAGCACCTGGCGGTGCTGGTGCCCACCGGGCCGGGGCTGGTGCTGAACCTGCTGCGCTGGGGCGCGGACATCCGGCCCTGGGCCGACCTGCCGCTGCCCTCCGAAGACGTGAAGAAGGCCGGCCTGAGCGAGCGCGAGCTGAAGATGGCCAGCCAGCTGGTCGACGACATGAGCACCGACTGGGACCCCGACGAATTCAAGGACGAGTTCAAGGACGAGATCCTGCGGCTGGTCGACAAGAAGGTGAAGGCCGGCCAGACCGAGACGGTGACCCAGCCCGAGCCCGAGGAAAGCAGCGCCGGCGAAGGCCGCGGCGCCAAGATCATCGACCTGACCGAGCTGCTGCAGCGCAGCCTGCGCAAGGGCGGCGGCAAGCCGAGGGCGAAGGCCGACGACGCTGAAGAAGACGCGGAAGACCAGGACGATGAGCCTCCACCCAAGGCCACGTCGAAGCCTCGGAAGCCCGCGGCCAAGCCCGCGCGCAAGGCCACCCCCACGGCCCGCAGCCGGCGCGCCGCCTGACGCCGGACCCCGGGCATGGGCACCACCGCATCGACCGCGCGCCAGGCGCTGGCGCGTTACCACGACAAGCGCGACTTCACGCGCACGCCCGAACCCAAGACGGGCGGCAAGACAACGAAGGGCACGCTGTCCTTCGTCATCCAGAAGCACCACGCGAGCCACCTGCACTACGACTTTCGCCTGGAGCTCGACGGCACGCTGAAGAGCTGGGCCGTGCCGAAGGGCCCCTGCCTCGACCCGACGGTCAAGCGCATGGCCGTGCATGTGGAGGACCACCCGATTTCGTACGCGGACTTCGAAGGCACCATTCCGCCCAAGCAGTACGGCGCGGGCCGCGTCATCGTCTGGGACCGTGGCGACTGGCTCCCGCAAGGCGACGCCAGCGATGCGCGCAAGGCGCTGGCGGCCGGCAAGCTCAAGTTCGAGCTGCGGGGCGAGAAGCTGCACGGCCACTGGACGCTGGTGCGCATGCATGGCAAGGGCGACGAGTCGCACGAGCCCTGGCTGCTCATCAAGGAGCGCGACGGCGAGGCGCGCGCGCTCGGCGAGTACGACGTGCTCGCCGAACAACCCGCGAGCGTGATCACCGGGCTGGGCGTGGACGAGGTGGGCCAGCCGCCGAAGAAGGTGGCGAGTGCCAAGGCGCCTGCGAAGAAGGCCGCCGCTGCCAAGGCCGCGCCTGCGAAAGCCCCCGCCAAGGCGTCCACCAAGGCAGCAAGGAAGGTCGCAAGCAAGGTCGCGTTGCCCGCCACCCTCCAGCCCCAGCTCGCCACCCTCGCGGCGGCGCCGCCTGCATCGCCCGACGAATGGCTGTACGAGCTGAAGTTCGACGGCTACCGCCTGCTCGCGCGCATCGACAAGGGCCAGGTGCAGTGCTTCACCCGCAACGGCCACGACTGGACCGCGAAGCTGCCCGCGCTGGCCAAGGCCCTGGCCAAGCTGCGCACCGACGCGGCCTGGCTCGACGGCGAGATCACGGTCGACGGCGACAACGGCGCACCCGATTTCCAGGCGCTGCAGAACGCCTTCGACAGCGGCGCCACGTCGCGCATCGCCTACTGGCTGTTCGACGCGCCCTTTCTCGACGGTGAAGACCTGCGTGCGCTGCCCGTCGAGGAGCGCCGCGCGCGGCTGGCGAAGCTGCTCGGCAGGAAGCCGCCCGCGCCGCTGCGCCTGAGCGAAGCCTTCGAGGCTTCGCCGCGCGACCTGCTGTTGTCGTCCGCGCGCATCGGCTTCGAGGGCATCGTCGGCAAGCGCAAGGGCTCGGCCTATGTGTCGCGCCGCTCGCCCGACTGGATCAAGCTGAAGAACCAGCAGCGCCAGGAGTTCGTGATCGGCGGCTATACCGCGCCCAAGGGCTCGCGCGCGGGGTTCGGCGCCTTGTTGCTGGGCGTGTACGAAGAAGGCGCGGGCAATCTGCGCAAGCTTCGTTATTGCGGCAACGTGGGCACCGGCTTCGACGCGAACCGGCTGGCCGACATCAAGGCCCGCCTCGACAAGCTGGCCACCGACGACTGCCCGTTCGCGCCCCGGCCGGCAGGCGTGAAGGCGCAGTGGGTCAAGCCCACGCTGGTGGCGGAGGTTTCGTTCGGCGAATGGACGCGCGAAGACCGCGTGCGCCATTCGGTGTTCCAGGGCCTGCGCGCCGACAAGCCCGCGCGCGACATCCGCCGCGAACGGGCGCAGCCGGCCGAAGGCGCCGACGCTGCGCCAAAGCGCAAGGGCGAGCACAGGGACAAGGACAAGGGAGCGACCCCACCCATGGCACTCAAGATCAGCCACGCCGAGCGCGTGATCGACAAGCAAAGCGGCACCACCAAGGGCGAGCTCGCCGCCTACTACGACCGCGTGGCCATGCTCATGCTGCCGCACCTGCGCGGGCGGCCGGTGTCGCTTGTGCGCGCGCCCGAGGGCGTGGGCGGCGAGCTGTTCTTCCAGAAGCACATCCAGAACCGCGAGATTCCCGGCGTGAAGCTGCTCGACCCCGCGCTCGACCCGGGCCACGAGCCGCTGCTGCAGATCGACACGAAGACGGGGCTGATCGGCGCGGCGCAGATGAACGTCATCGAACTGCACACCTGGAACGCCACCTCGCGCGCCATCGGCAAGCCCGACCGCATGACCTTCGACCTGGACCCGGGCGAGGGTGTGGCGTGGCCGCAGATCCAGGAGGCCGCGATGCTGGTGCGCACGCTGCTCGACGAGATGGGCCTGCCGTCGTTCCTGAAGACCAGCGGCGGCAAGGGCCTGCACGTGGTGGTGCCGGTGCGCAGGCAATACGACTGGGACACCGTCAAGGGCTTTTCGCAGGCGGTGGTGGTGCATCTTGCGCAGACCATTCCGCAACGCTTCGTCGCCAAGAGCGGCCCGCGCAACCGGGTGGGCAAGGTGTTCGTGGACTACCTGCGCAACGGGTTCGGCGCGACGACGGTGGCCGCGTGGTCGGCGCGGTCGCGGCCGGGGCTGGGGGTGTCGGTGCCGGTGGCGTGGGAGGAGTTGCCGGAGCTGACGAGCGCGTCGCAGTGGACGGTGGCGAACGCGGCGGAGCGGTTCGACATAGGAAACACGCCGTGGGATGCGATGGAGGGCAGCCGCAAGGGGCTGGCCGCGGCGATGAAGCTGCTGGGCTACAAGTAGCGACTTGTGCCTTTCTCCCTCCCCCTTTGGGCGAGGGTCGGGGTGGGGGCACGACGGCCTCCAGGATCACGCAGCGCCTCATAGAAGGCCTGCCCCCATCCCCGCCTTCCCCCAACGGGGGAAGGAGCAATACCGCTGCTACAGCACTTCTTCCGTCGTCACATCGAACCGCTGCAGCGTGTTCGCCCCGAACATCATCGTGATCGGCACGTCCGCCGCGTCCCGTCCGCGCGCGATCACGATGCGGCCGATGCGCGGCGTGTTGTGGCGCGCGTCGAAGGTGTGCCAGCGGTTGCCCAGGTACACCTCGAACCACGCGCTGAAGTCCATCGGGTAGCGCACCGGCGGAATGCCGATGTCGCCCAGGTAGCCCGTCACGTAGCGCGCCGGAATGTTCATGCAGCGGCACAGCGTGATCGCCAGGTGCGCGAAGTCGCGGCACACGCCCGTTCCCTCGCGAAAACCCTCCAATGCGGTGCGCGTGGCGCGTGCGTTCTGGTAGTCGAAGCGCAGGTGCCGGTGCACGAAGTCGCAGATGGCCTGCACCCGCGACCAGCCCGGCGTCACGTTCAGGAAGTTGGCCCAGGCGAACTGCAGCAGCTCGCTGTCGACCTCGCAGTAGCGGCTGGGCAGCACGAAGGGCAGCGTGGACACGGGAAGGTCGGCCGCCCCGTGCTCGATGGCGCCGTAGTCCACCGGGTCGGGCCAGCCGGTGTCGTACACCACGGCGTGGTTGCGCAGCCGCACGCTGCTCGTGCCGTACGGAATGTGCACGCGCGCGCAGTGGTTGTCGAAGCTGTCGCGGTAGTGGTCGGTGACCAGCGGCGGGCTGATGGTGATGTTCTCCCCGCCTTGCAGGTCCGCCGCGCGCGACGGGTGCACCTGCAGCATGTAGATCAATGCGGTGGGGGCGGTCACGCCGAGTTCGATGTCGAAACCGATCCTGATCTGCATGGGTGTCTTTCTTCCCTGGGTGATCCGGGCGGTGCGGCCGGTGCGCGAAGCATGGAACGACAAGCACGATTGATGCCGCCTGCAGTGTCCACGCCCATGCTATGCGACGAAGGCGCGCACGCCCCACGGCCATGAAGCCCGACCCCGCGTAGGTTGCCGCTCCGGCGCTGTCGGTGCGCTCCTACTGCGTGCGCCCGCCTTCTCCCACAAAGGGGGGAGGGGCGCCACTACGGCTCCGGGGCAGGGCGAAACATAACCTTGCAATTCGCTTGCAGCCCACACCCGCACTGCATCCGTGGATGGCATCTGCGGACCCCGCGGGCGAAGCACCGAACCCGTTAACTGCCGCCGGTCCCGGCCCCGATCTGTCTGCTTCCTTGGAGGGAATCATGGAGTTTTCTTCGCTTTTCGACACGCTCACCACCACCTGGGGCGACGAAATCCTCGTGTGGGCCGTCGCCGCCGTGGCGGGCTGCATCTGCCTGATCGCCGTGGTCAACGTGCTCGACATGTTCCTCGACAACAACGAAATGGGCTGAGCGCCCTCCCCATGAAAGACTCCAGGTCCACGATGACGCCACAGAACAAGGCCGCCGCCGGCCGCCGCACCAGCGCCTCGAAGGCCAGCGATGGCGCCAACGCCAAGCAGCAGCAGCTCGAAGGCTTCACCGTCGAGCATCCGTCGACCCTGACCACCAACCAGGGCCTGCAGATACCGGACAACCACAACTCGCTGAAGGCCGGCGTGCGCGGCCCCACGCTGCTCGAAGACTTCATCCTGCGCGAGAAGATCACGCACTTCGACCACGAGCGCATTCCCGAGCGTGCCGTGCATGCGCGCGGTTCTGCGGCACACGGCTACTTCCAGGTCTACAAGTCGATGTCGCAGTTCACCTGCGCCGACTTCCTGCAGGACCCGGACGCCAAGACGCCCGTTTTCGTGCGCTTCTCGACCGTGGCCGGCTCGCGCGGCTCGGCCGACACCGTGCGCGACGTGCGCGGCTTCGCCGTCAAGTTCTATACCCGCGAAGGCAACTACGACCTCGTGGGCAACAACATTCCGGTGTTCTTCATCCAGGACGCGATGAAGTTCCCCGACCTCATCCACGCCGTCAAGCCCGAGCCGCACCACGAGATGCCGCAGGCCGCGAGCGCGCACGACACCTTCTGGGACTTTGCCTCGCTCATGCCCGAGAGCACCCACATGCTGATGTGGGCCATGAGCGACCGCGCCATTCCGCGCAGCCTTCGCATGATGGAAGGCTTTGGGGTGCACACCTTCCGCTTCATCAACGCCCGTGGCGAGAGCCACTTCGTGAAGTTCCACTGGAAGCCCAAGCTCGGCATCCACGGCCTGGTGTGGGACGAGGCACAGAAGATCGCCGGCAAGGACGCCGACTTCCACCGCCGCGACCTGTGGGAGGCCATCGAGAACGGCGACTTCCCCGAATGGGAGCTCGGCGTGCAGATGATTCCGGCCGACAAGGAACATTCGCTGGGCTTCGACCTGCTCGACCCCACCAAGCTCATTCCCGAAGAGCTGGTGCCCGTGCAGAAGATCGGCCGGCTGGTGCTCAACCGCAACCCCGACAACTTCTTCGCCGAGACCGAGCAGGTGGCCTTCCACCCGGGCCACGTGGTGCCGGGCATCGACTTCAGCAACGACCCGCTGCTGCAGGGCCGGCTGTTCTCGTACACCGACACGCAGATCTCGCGCCTGGGCGGCGCCAACTTCCACGAGCTGCCCATCAACAAGGCCGTGTGCCCGTTCCACAACATGCAGCGCGACGGCATGCACCGCCAGACCATCGCGCGCGGCCAGGTGGCCTACGAGCCCAACACGCTGGGCAGCGGCACCGAATTCCGCGTGGACGGCGGCAGCAACGGCTTCCAGTCGTTCCCCGAGGAAATCGACCCGCCCAAGGTGCGCCGGCGCAGCCCCTCGTTCGACGACCACTTCACGCAGGCGCGGCTGTTCTTCAACAGCCAGAGCGCGCCCGAGAAGGAACACATCATCGCGGCCTTCCGCTTCGAGCTGTCGAAACTCGAGGTGCCGGCCATTCGCCAGCGCATGGTCGACAACCTGGCGCACGTGGACGAGAAGCTCGCACGCCGCGTGGCCGAGCCGCTGGGCATCGGCGAGCCCGATGCCAAGGCCGCCGCAGGGCGCGCGGGGTTCCGCGACCACCGCATGTCGCTGCCCATCGACGAGTCGCCCGCGCTCAGCATGGCCGACACCGGCGACGGCTCCATCCGCACGCGCAAGATCGCCATCCTGGTGGCCGACGGTGTCGATTCGGCTTCGCTCAAGCCCATTCGCGACGCGCTCGAACAGGCCGGCGCGCAGTGCAAGGTGGTGGGCCCGCGCCTGGGCACCGTGGCCAGCGCATCGAAGCGCCAGATCGACGTGGACATGACCTTCGCCAACACGCCGTCGGTGATGTTCGACGCCGTGCTGGTGCCCGCGGGCAGCGAAGCCGCGGCCGCCATGGCCGGCATCGGCGACGCGGTGCACTTCGTGCTGGAGGCCTACAAGCACTGCAAGGCCATCTGCACGGTGGGCGAGGGCGTGCAGCTGCTGTCGACGCTGGGCATCGCGGCCGACACGCAACAGGCCGACGCGCCCGCCGGCGTGGTGGTGGCGGCAACGCCGGTCACCAACATGGGCGATGCATCGGCGGCCGCGCAGGTGGCGAGCGACTTCATCGCGGCGATCGCGAAGCACCGGCATTGGGACCGGGCGAACGTGGACGCAGTGCCGGCTTGAGTGTGGCGAAGGCGAGTGATGCGGGAGCGAGAAGCGACTGCGTTAACTGGCTAGCGGTGTCAAAGTCACATGCACGTGCCCCGAGGCATCCGGCTGGTTGGCATCGCCAATCCAATGCCATCGGACGTCCCTCGCTCCTGCGGTGATCCCGCCAACTTGGTGCAATGCGGTTGGCACGGGGAAGGGCTGACCTCGCTCGACATACGCTTGCTGCCAGCGGTCGCGGAACACTTTGTAGTTCTCATGCGTCTTGTTCAGGCGTGCTGACCAGATGCCGGTCTCTGGGCAGGGCGCGGTTCCGTTGCAGCTGGTGGCGAACTCCGGCGTTGGTACATAACGCGCAATTCCCTGTGCAACGTCCGGATGGATTTGCACTGCCTGCCGCACCGGTTCGCCCTTGTAGTACCAGAACACATCACCGTAGCCGGGCGGGATTTGATCGGCAAGAGTCGGCAGCGGCTCGCCGCGCTTGAAGTGCCAAGGCACCTGTGCCGCGTTCCAGTCGACCTGCCAGTCGCCACGGACGACATCGATCCGCGGGAGCCAGTATCCGGTAAAGTGGGCTTGCTGCCTGGCTTTGAGACCCCATGGCCTGCCCTCGTTGTCGTGAACGCTCTCGCCCAGTGGCGGCGTGAAGTTGCCTGTCAGTACATAGCCCTGCGGGATATGGGCGCGGCCGGTGCGGTCGGCTCCCGGCGTGACCGGCGCAGGCTGCTTGACGACCACTGCCTTGGCCGCGTTGATCAAGGTTTCGCGTTTGCCGTCCCAAAAAGGCAGCGGGGCGGGCGGGAGAGGCAAGACCTTGTCGAGATTGGGGAAGCGAAGATCGGGATTGAGTTCGAGAGCTGCCGCGAGAGTGCTGTAGCGCTCAGCACGAGCGCGATCAATCAGATTGCCGGTAAGCGGGTCGACTTCGTCGAAAGAGGCGAACAGATAGCTTGCAGCGTCCCCGCTTCCAAACTTCACGCCTTCATGCAGCACGACAAGCGCGCGAACATAGCGTTGATCAACAACGTCCAATGTTTGCCCCAGCCTGTACGCAGCTTCTCCATACCCTTGCGCAAACGCGCACTCCATCATCTGGAGGCCCACAGCACGGTTGCTCCACACGCCGAGCCTCGTATCGTTGTAGGCAGCGTCTAGTTTGACCCCGAGATAAGTCTGCGCTGCAGGGCTGCCCATGTCTGCAGCCAGTTGCCAGAAACCATAGGCCCGGTTGATATCCGGTTTGACCCCGATGCCGCTCTGGTGGTACGTGCCCATCTTGTCGAACGCGGCAGGTACGTTCTGCTTCATCAGCTCTTCGACAACCAGCACGGCGCGCTCGGTATCGCGCTGTACGCCCAGCCCACTTTCGTAAAGGCCGGCAAGGTTTATCGCCGCTTTCCAATGGCCCAAGGCTGCTGCCTTCTCCCACAGTTGCGCCGCCTCCTTGTAGTCGCGCTGGTTGGGCCAGAGCTCATTGCTGGTTGCCACCATGCCTTGCTGGAACAGCGTTTCCGATTCGTTCGTGATCTGCGGCAACTTGGTCGCTTCATACGTGCAGGTGAAGTCTGGCCTGTGCGGGGTGAAGGCCTTCAGGTTCATGTTGCGAGGCAGTTCATTCATAGAGCAGGCTGTCAGGGCGAAGAAAACCAGCAGCACGGCCGTTGCTGTGCCTAGTCTGGAGATACTGGAAAGATGGAAGAGATTCAAGGTGATCAGCTCAACCGAAGCTTGCTAGTACGGTCGTCGTGAAATGCAACAAGGAAGCAGGACGGCTGGAGGCCGCTTTTTTGCCTTGTCAGGTTGTTGCCGGCCTCTTTTTGCCATTTCTGAAACGTGTCGTACATCACCTTCTGATCCGTCGCCACCCCACCCGCGAACTTCCCGTCGGTGTGCTGCCCCCATACCCGCTCGCGCAGATTCTTGGCCGTGGCCGCATCGTCGCTTGCGATGTTGATCTCGCTGTCCACCGCGAAGCTGCGCAGGTTGAGATTGGCGCTGCCCAGCGTGAACATGCTGTCGTCGATGATCATCAGCTTGCTGTGGATGTAGATTTCGCGGTAGCGCGCCTTGTACAGCTTGTCGCTCATGCTTTTGATGTGCTGACTGTTTCGGCTGCTGTCCTTCCCGCTCTTGTCGTAGGTCGACGTGTCCGTCCATTCCCTGAGTCTGTCCAGCTCTTTCTTCTGCGTGGTCTGCCAGTTCGTATCGAAGGTCCAAAGGCTGGCCACCAACGAGCGCATGGCGAACTGGCCCTCCAGCTCCTTGCGGGCTGCGTCGTCGCTCTTGCCGCCGCCCGCGTCCTTGTAGGCCTGGGCGATGGCGGACAGGGGCGCCGGCGGCGGGATCATCAGCGGATCCTGGGCGCGCCTTCGGGCTTCCTGCACGGCGTCGTAGCGCGCAATTTCTTCCTCCACCATCTTGGCCTGGTTCGGCATGGACGAGCCATGTCCCAGCTCCGTTACCGTGTCGTGCGTTCGCGGCACCATCTGCTGGCGCTCCGGCGTGGGGGTCACGACCATCACATGCAGCTTGGGCACATCGGTCATGGCCAGCTTTGCTTTTTCGCAACCCTTAAGATGTTCCGCACGCAGGTGCTTCAGTTGCTTGACCCAGGCCGCGTGCTGGAAGTACTGGTTCTCCACGTACAAATAGTGACGCGCGAAGCTGATCGCATGGTCATAGAGGCGGTGGATCGACTTCTCGCTGCCATCGGCGGAAGGCAGCGTGCGCAAGATCTGCGCGCTCTGGCGCGGGGCGACAAGGTTGCGGGTCAGGTTCGCGGGCGTGGCCTTGAGATCGAACTCCCGGCTGACATTGCCGCCCGCACCCTTGCCGTTCGCGTCGGCTTTGTTCCAGGCCTCGGTGAAGTTCTTGCAGACGGCCGCCAGTGCCTGTCCTTCGATGCGGCAACCGTAGTCCTGATACGGCTTGAGGCCGGGCTCCGCGTCATTCGCACCTTCCCAGCTCTGGCCGCGCCTCGGGTCGTCGAACTTGTGTACCGTGGTGTCCCAGTAGTCGGTGACCGAATTCAGGCCGAGCACATAGCCGCAGGGTTTGTCGCCCTCGTAGTCGATGACGATAGTCTTCTGGTGATGGGTCGCGAGATATTCAAAGCCGAGCCGCTCGACGCGACCCAGTCCCTTGGCGCTTGCTTCGCTTTCCAGGCTGGCCATCACGTCGCCATGAACGCCGCCGCGGGTGCGAAGCGACAGGGCCTGATGGTTTCCCGCCACGACATCTTTGTACCAACGCGAATTGAAGATCTCTCGCCGATCACGCACGGAGGGAGATGGGGGAAACAACAGACCCCGTTTGTTGCGTTCATACGGCGCCTCGGTCCTGTAGCCCGGCATGTTGTTCACCGCGGCGCTGCCAATGAAGTCGTACCACACCAGAAGACGTACCGTGACCGGCTTTGCGTTGTTGAATCTTCCCTGCGCAGCGCCCAGCAGCAGGTCACCCCAGGTGTCGCCACGTGGCCATTGTTCGGCAGTGTTGCGTGTGAGTTCCATCGCAGGATCGAAGCCCCAGCAGACGAGATCGATACTGTGCTTTGCGTTTCGAATGTCGACTGCTATCTGCTCGAACGTTTCTTCGCCGCATAGGTAGAGGCGCAGATTGTTGTGATGCAGGACCGGCGATTTCTCGTCGTCGCCCTTCTTCTCCAGAAGCCATTGCGCGCTGCCGATGGCGGTGCCCGTGGCTGCGCACAAAGGGACGACCGATTTGTGCTGGGTGTCGTGCATGGGGCGCAGGTCGCTCATGGATTGCTTTCGTCGTCACGGCGTTGGAGGTAGTGCTGCATGCGGTTGTTCGTCTCGCTGTGCGCCGCGCGATACCCGGTGGCGGCGAGCTTGTCGTCGGCGCTTTGCAGCTGCGCCTTGACGGGCAACTCGTATTCATTGCCGTTGGTGAGCTTGACCTTGTACGACGTCGTGTCGTCCTCATGCGTCTCAATGACCACCCGGCCCTGCGCATCGGTCACGCCGTCGGCCACCTTCGCTCCGTCCTTGTACAAAACATAGGGCTCGAAGCCGAGCGCCCGTCCGTCCAGGGCGTGCGACAGCAGCACGAAGCTCAGCGCTTTCTCGTTCTTGAGTTCGAGGCTTGACGCACCGCTCACCGAGCGGGTGGGCGCATTCTTCGGGCCGACCATGCTGTGAACGACGGCGTACACGATGTGCCGACCCGACGTTGCCTCTTCGATCCCCGCGGCATTGAGGCGGAGCGTGCTGCCACCGCCATTGAGCAAAAGCTCTTCCTTGGCGGTGATGGTGATCTTGTTGGCGACCTGAACGATGTTCAGCTTCGCCAGGATGTTGATGCTCTGCTTGAGCGCCTTGATGTCGATGTCTCCCCCGAACGCGAACAGCCGAATCCCTGTTTGGTAGGCGAAGAGCCGGATCGCCTGTCCAACGCTTACCAGCAAGCTCCTGGCTGCGGAAATGCTGGTGTGTCCTCCGCTGGTGAGGGCGTTGTGCTCGGCGCTGGCAATGTGGGTGGATTGCCCCGTGCTGGTTTCGATGCCCGCCGGACTGGCCAGCACGAGGTGCGGCTCGGCCAGTTCGGAAAAACGGCCGTCGCCGGGCGAGCCCGAGCCCTTGACGGCGTCGTTCTGGATCTTGAGCGCTCGGGCAACCTCGTCCTGGTCGCCCGTGGAATGCGCTTCGGCCTGCTGTGCCGCCCCGGACAGGCGCTCATGCTGGTCGCGACCGATGGTCAACCGGACCACCGTCTCGCCCATGTCCTTGGCATGCCCGAATGCCTTCCCGCGCGCCTCGGTGGTGATGAGCATGCCGTCCTGCGCGCGCAGCACGCCGTGCCCATCGGTGCGCAACTCGAAGCCTTCGCCCCGCGAGTCCTTGCGTCCGGCGTTGTCCTCGATGCGCGTGATGTGCCCCAGGCTCAGCTGGCTGTGCTGGTGGTCGCTCTTGAGCTGGACCTGGATCTGTCCGGCGGTGTCGTCGAGCGTGAGGTGGTTCGAGCGTCCTGCCGCGCTATTGCCGCCGTCTTCGCTTAGCTCCCGGCTTCTGAAACCCGAGAGCGCCGACTGCCCCGGCAACGCCCACGGCGGCAGGTTCGCCTGGTTGTAGGCGCGCCCCGTGCAGATCGGCAGATCGGGGTCGCCCCCCAGAAAATCGACGATCACCTCTTGCCCGATGCGCGGGACCTGCACGCCACCGAGCTGGTTGCCAGCCCACGGGCTGCACACGCGAATCCAGCAGGTGCTGTGCTGGTCCTTCTGCCCGATTCGGTCCCACGGAAACTGCACCTTGATGCGGCCCAGTTCGTCGGTCCAGATGTTCTGCCCTGCGGGGCCGACCACGAGGGCGCACTGAGGGCCATGCGTGAAAGGCTTGGCTTGCGTGGACACCGGGCGCAGCGGTTCCGTCATCGGGTGCGCGGTGAAGTCAACCTCCACCTTCCAGCGCTGCTTTCGTCCGGCGGCGGCATCGCCGATCTGGCTGTCCTGCGCAACGTCTTCGACGAGAAGCCGCGTGTCCAGGATCAGGTATTCGGTGTTGGCTTTCTGGCGTGGGTGATTGCGCAGCATGAAGCTGCAGCCGGGCACCATGCCGCGCAGGTTGCCGCTGGCCTCAGCGCGCGCACCGTGCGTGCGCAGGGCCTGCATGCGCAACAGTGCCAGCTGGCGACCCTCGCCATGCGCGTCGTTGGCATCGTCGGCATTTGCGGCATTTGCGCCGCCAGCCCTGGGTTGTGCGTAGTGACTGCCTGCTCGGTCTGCATGCCATTGATAGACCTCGCCATCGGCCTGCCCGGTCGCACGCGGATCGCTGCGCGCCGTGCCCAGGTCGGCCCGGGGGCGCGTGTAGTCGTAGTCTCGGCTGGCGTACCTGCCGCTCGTCAGGTGATTGTGAGAAGCGAAGCTGTGGATGCATTCGGCATCGCCTTTCCAGCCGGGGGCGCGGTAGTCGATCTCTTGGTATGCGGCGCTGTCGCTTTTTCTGTACGCGCCCATGTTGTCGATGAGCACGAGGCGATGCCTGTCGCCGCTGTGCTCGAAGAAGTAGCTGATTCCCCACTCCTGGCACAGGCGACTGAAAAAATCGAAGTCGCTCTCGTTGTACTGGGTCTGGTAGTCGCGGCTGGGGTAGCTTTCGACCAGGCGCTTCTCCACGGCAAAGTCGTAGCCGCCCAGCAGTTCATCGAAGATCTGGACGACGGTCTTGTTCTGGTAGATCCTGCAGTCGGTCGTGAGTGTTGCGAGATGGAGCCACGGGCGCAGCGTGAGCACGTACTGAACGTGGCGACCTTCCTCGCCCCACATCGCCGCGTCGGTGATCAGTGCGTTGATCTGGCGCGTACCGGCACCGACTTGATCGACCGACGCACCCACGGCACCCGGCACGAACTGCCCCGCGCCGTCGAGTTGCAGGACGCACGATATTTCGCGTCCGATGAAGGCGTCGAGTTCGAAGTCGGCTGCACCGCTGGCACCGAGGTTCAGGGCATCGGGGGTCTTGAGGCGAAGCTCGTAGGCGAACAGGTTGTTGACGCCCTCGCGGCCTGACAGTCGCACGGGCTCCAACGCGGGCTGTCCAAGAACAAGAGGGATCGCAGGGGATTGAACGGACAGCGTGCGTGTCATCGGCGACCTTTTCGAATGGAGAAACTCGCGGCAGTTTGCCGAGGCAACCGGCATCGCACTGCAAACAATGGTCACCCGGGAAGCCTTCAAAAGCTCGCGCCTTTACGGCGCCGTAGTCCGTTCGCGCTAGACCTTATTGCGAATAGCCGCGGTACCCCCCCGCTCCTAGACTTTCCCCACGAGGCCTGAACGGCGCGCACTTCTGCGACGCCGACGGCCCGCCTCCGGCGGGCTCGAAGGGCCATGCGTGGGGGTCCAATGGCTTGGTTTTCGAGATGGGGATGGAAGCGCCCTGCGCGCCTTCGTGCGCGTGCGGCAGGGGCCGTCGCGCTGGCGGGCGTCACGGGCGCGCTGCTTGCGGGCCTGGCGCCCGCGGCATCGGCGCAGCAGCCCACCGCGCAAGCGGTGGCCAACGCCGAGGCGGCGGGCAGCCGCATGGAGCAGTCCCGGCTCGACGACGGCGACACCCTGCTGGCGCTCACCAGCCAGGGCGCCGTGCTCTACGGCGAAGACGCGGTCAAGCTCTCGGGCTACCAGTACTGCAGCCAGGCCGTGGCACTGGCCGAAGCCGGCGAGTTCCGCCAGAGCGTGCGCGCCGCCAGCAAGGCGCTGCACCTGGCCAACGCCACCAACGACCCCAACCTCCTGGCCATGGCCAACCGGGACCTGGCCATCGTCTACAGCTACTCGGGCCAGCTCGACAAGGCCGAGGAGTTCGCACGCGAGGCGCTGCGCCATCCGGCGCGCGACCCCAAGCTGGTGGTCGGCCCCGCGCAGAAAGTGATCGGCGACGTGCGCACGCGCCGCGGCGATTTCTCGGGCGCGGTGCTCAGCTACGACGAGGCGCTGGCCAACAGCTCGCCGCGTTATGCGCCGCTGGTGCAGGCCTCGCTGGTGAACGCGCTGATCGAGTCGGGCGACGCGGCGCGCGCGCGCCAGGTGCTGGGCACCATGGCGCCGCCGAAAGACGCACCGCTCACCGCCTTGCTCGACCGCACCCGCGCGCGCCTGCTGCTGGCCGAGAACAAGCCGGCCGAGGCGCGCGACATGTACCGCGCGCTCACCGCGCGCCAGGTCGGCACCGACACCGAGTACTACCGCCTGTGGGCGTGGGACGGCGTGGCCCGCAGCGAGCTCGCGCTGGGCCAGAAGCAGGCCGCGGCCGAGGCCGTGGGCCGCGCGCTGGGCGACGTGGACAAGGTGCGCGCGCGCTTTCGCAGCGAAGAATTCAAGATGGGCCTGTTCTCCGACCTGCAATCGGTGTTCGAGCGCGGCGTGGCCGTGTACAGCGACGCGGGCGACGCGCGCCAGGCCTTCGAGGTGAGCGAGCACAGCCGCTCGCGCGCGCTGCTCGACGCGGTGCGCGGCCGCGCGAAGATCAACGAGCAGGCCGCCACCACCATCGACCTGGCCGCGCTGCAGCGCACGCTGGCGCCCGACGAGCGCGTGGTGCAGTTCCACTCGCTGCCCGACCGCCTGGTGGTGTGGATCGTGAGCCCCACCGACATCGCCGAGAAGACGGTGGCGGTGAAGCGCGACGACCTGACCGAGCTGGTCGAGACCTTTCGCAACTCCATCGTGCGCGGCCGGCGCACGGCCATCGCCAACGCCGACAAGCTGGGCGCCGCATTGCTGGGCCCGCTCGGCCTCGCACCGGGGCAGCGTCTGGTCGTGGTGCCCCACGGCCCGCTGCACTACCTGCCGTTCCAGGCGCTGCGGCTGGACGGCCGCTACATCATCGAGACGCATCCGGTGGCGGTGGCGCCGTCGATCAGCATCGCGGTGCAGCTCGCGCAGCGCACGCCGCGTGTGAACGCCTCGCTGGTGGCCTTCGGCAACCCGCGCATCGAGGACAAGTACGACCTGCCCGGCGCCGAGACCGAGGTGAAGCAGCTCGCGCAGCTGTTCCCGCGCAACACGCTGTACATGGGCGCGGCCGCCACCAAGACCCAGTTCCGCGACGTGGCCTCGCGCTCGCCGCTGATGCACGTGGCGGCGCACGCGGAGGCCGACGCGGTCGACCCGCTGTACTCGCGCATCCTGCTGGCCAACGAGGGCGGCAAGCAGAATTTCCTGGAGGCCCACGAGATCCTCGACCTGCCGATGCAGGGCACCGCGCTGGTCACCCTGTCGGCCTGCGAGTCGGGGCTCGGGCGCATCGCGCAGGGCGACGAGGTGCTGGGCTTCACGCGCTCGTTCCTCTCGGCCGGTAGCTCCAGCCTGATCGCTTCGTTGTGGCCCGTCTCCGACGATGCCACCGCGGTGCTCATGGGCACGCTCTACGGCGAGCTCGCCAAGGGCCGCGACATCCAGAAGGCGATGCAGGCCGGCCAGCTCGCGGTGTTGAAGGACCCCAAGATGTCCCACCCCTTCTTCTGGGCGCCGTTCAACCTGATCGGCAACTGGCGCCTGACGGTGGGGGGCTGACATGTCGTTCTTTCCCTTTGGAACACCCGGTCCCCGTGTCGGGTTCGAGGTTCGCTGTTCAGGGCGGGCTCACGCCGACGCGGTCAACACAACAGCAGCAAAAGAGCAGGGTGGAGCATCGAGATGAGGACACGTGCCAGCCAACGACCCACGCCGATTGCCTTCGCAGTCACCGCACTGGTGAGTGCCGCCTTGCTGGTGGCCACCCAACGCACCCACGCGGCGGACGCGGACCCCCACACCCTGCTTCCCACGCAAGACCCCTGCGGCACTTGCAGCCGGCCGCTTGCACAGGCCCAGACCACCGATGCCGCCGCGCCGCAGACGCTTCCCACGCCGCCGCGCCCCGCCGGCATCGCGTTCAAGCTCACCGACCTGCGGCTCAACGGCGTGAAGGCGCTGAGCAACGAAGAACTGCAGTCCATCACCGCCCCCTACATCGGCCGCGACGTCACGCTCGGCGACCTCGAGGAACTGGCCAGGGCCATCACCGCGCGCTACAAGGAGCGCGGCTACTTTCTCGCGCAGGCCGTGGTGCCCGTGCAGACCGTGCGCGACGGCGTCGTCGAGATCAGCGTCATCGAAGGCCGCCTCGGCAAGGTCGACGTGGTCGTCGCGCCCGACGCGCCCCTCAGCGAGGCGCGCGTGCGCGGCTTCCTGGCGCCGCTGCAACCCGGCGAGGCCGTCAACGCGCCCGCCTACGAGCGCGCCATGCTGCTGCTGTCGGACCAGCCCGGCGTCAAGGTGTCCTCGGGCTTGCAAGAGGGCGGGCAGACCGGCACCACCGACCTGTCGGTCGAGGTCACGGCCGCGCCGCGCTGGGCCTTCACCGGCGAGGCCGACAACCACGGCACCAAGGAATCGGGGCGCTTTCGGGTGGGCGGCACCGCGCGCTGGCTCAGCCCCTTCGGCATCGGCGACAACCTCGACGCGCGTGTCATGGTCTCCAACAACAGCGCGCTGCAGTTCGGCCGCGTGTCGTACGAGGCGCCCATCGGCACCAGCGGGCTGCGCGCGGGCGTGGGGCTGTCGCGCGTCAGCTACGACCTGGGCGGGCAGTTTTCCGACCTCGAGGCGCAGGGCCGCGCCAACGTGTTCGACGTGTCGCTCAACTACCCGCTCATTCGGCAGCGCCAGCAGAACCTGTTCCTGCGCCTGAGCGCCGACAGCAAGGACCTGAACGACGAGATCCGCGCGTTCGAGTTCGACTCCAAGAAGCGCGTGCACGGCTTCGGCGTGGGCTGGACCTGGGAGCGGCGCGACGACGTGCTGGGCGGCGGCTACTGGGCCAGCTCGGGCACGCTGTACCACGGCTCGCTGTCCATCCGCGATCCGCAGAGCCTGGCCGACGACCAGGCCTTGGGCGGGCGCCACACCGAAGGCGGCTTCAGCAAGCTGAGCTTCCAGCTGTCGCGGCTGCAGGCCATCGTGCCGCGGCACTCGCTGTACCTGTCCATCGGCGGCCAGTGGGCCAGCAAGAACCTCGATGCGTCCGAAAAGCTCGCGCTCGGCGGCGCGCGCGCGGTGCGCGCCTACCCCTCGGGCGAGCTGCTGGCGGACCAGGGCGTGATCGGCACTGTCGAGTGGCGCTGGTCGGTGAACGAAGAGCTCACGCCCTTCCTGTTCTACGACGCGGCGCGCGGCCGGCTGGCGCGCCACCCCTCGCCGTTCGACGGCGAGAACTCGCACAGCCTGCGCGGCTACGGCCTGGGGCTGAGCTGGTCGCGGCCGGGCAATTTCTCGATCAACGCGACGCTGGCATGGCGCGACGGCACGCCCCGGCCCCTGACGGACGGCGCCGAGCGCGGCCCGCGGCTGTACGTCCAGCTTCAAAAGGCGTTCTGACCATGAAGCCACGCAAACTCCAAACCCCATCGTTGCGCCACCCGCTGCGCACTCAGCTGCGCCACCCGCTGCAGCTTCCGCTGCGGCCGCTGGCCCTCTCGCTCGCGTGCATGGGCATGGCGCCCGCGCTGGCGCAGGTCATCCTGCCGAGCTTCCAGCCGGGCATGTTCGCCACGCAGGGCATGGTCACGGTCAACCCCATGACCACGCTCGCGCCGCGCGGCGGCCAGGCGCTGGGCATCACGCAAGGCTCGCTGCGCGCGATCATCGACTGGAACAGCTTCTCCATCGGCGCCAAGGACGCGGTGAACATCCAGCAGAGCCTGGGCGCCTCCAGCATCCTGCTGAACCGCGTGACCGGCAACGAGCTCTCGACCATCGCCGGCCAGCTCACCGCCAACGGCCGCGTGTTCCTCATCAACCCGAACGGCGTGCTGTTCAGCCAGGGCGCGAGCGTGAACGTGGGCGGCCTGCTGGCCTCCACGCTGGGCATGACCACCAGCGACGCGAACTTTCTCGACGGCAGGACCAGCCTCACCTTCGAGCGCGTCAACACCGACACCACCACCGTGCGCAACCTGGGCGACATCACCGCCACCGGCGGGCCGGTGGTGCTGATGGGCGCCGGCGTGAGCAACGAAGCCACCGGCACCATCACCGCCGACGGCCAGGCCGTGGCGCTGGCCTCGGGGCGAAAGATCACGCTGGACATCGGGGGCGACGGCCTCACCAGCCTGAACATCCTGCCGGACTCCATGGCCACCAAGGCCGCGGTCGCCAACAGCGGCACGCTGCAGGCCAACGGCGGGCGCGTGGTGCTGGTGGGCCAGTCGACCACGGCCGGCGACCTGGTGGTGAACCAGAGCGGCACCGTGCGCGCCAATTCGCTGGGCATGAAGAACGGCGAAATCGTGCTCAGCGCGGGCAGCGTCAATGAAGTGCGCGTCGGCGGCACGCTGCAGGCCACGTCGACCGGCACCGTGGCCGGCGGCCGCATCGCGGTGAGCGCGGGCAACGTGCGCGTGGAAAACGCCACGCTCGACGCCAGCGGCGAGGCCGGCGGCGGCACGGTGCAGCTGGCGGCGCTGAACGGCCTGTCGGTGGCGCCCAGCGCCACGCTGCGCGCGAACGGCAGCGCCGGCAATGCCGCTGGCGGCGAGATCCGCATCGAAGCGGCCAGCTACGCGGCGCTGCCCGGCGTGGGCAACGAAGCGCCCCCGGCCACCGTGCTGGGCCTGCACCTGTCGGGCGCGTTGTCGGCCCAGGGCTCGGGCAGCGGCAAGGGCGGGACCATCGTCACCAGCGCGAACGCGGTCGAGGTCGGCAGCGACCTTTCCGTCTCCGCGGCAGGCGGCGCGAATGGTGGTGCCAACGGGCAGTGGACCTTGCAGTCCGAAAAGCAGATTCTCGTCACACCCGCAGCGCCGACATACGACGCCGGCGCCTACCCGAGCGCAGGCGGCGCGGCCACCAGCCAGGTGAGCGACACGGCCCTCGGCGGCGCGCTCGGCCGTTCGACCGACGTGGTGCTCAGCAGCAACGCGCGCAACGCCGAAGGCGGGCAGGAGGCGCTGGGCGTGGTGTTCGACACGTCGGCCCAGGTGGTGAAGAACGCGGGCGGCAGCGCGTCGCTGCGCGTCGACTCGGCCACCGGCATCGGCATGTCCGAGCGCTCGGCCATCCAGTCGAAGACGGGCGCGTTGAACGTCGACTTCAACGCCGACGCCTTCGGTGCGCCGCTGCCGGCCGGCGACATGCCGATCGCCAACACGTCCGGCCTGCGCACCGCCCCCATCGTGATGACCGACGCAACCATCGACACCAACGGTGGCAACGTGCGTTTCTACGGCCAGGGCGACGCGCAGAACGGCCGCGCCATCGGCTACACCGACGACACCTACTTCAACGTGCCGTACGAAAGCGCTGGCGTGCAGGTGACGGGCGGGCGCATCTCGACCTGCGCGCCGGGCGCGGCCAGCTGCGCGCTGGGCGGCACCATCAGCCTGCGCGGGCAGGGCGGCACCGTGGTGTCGAGCTCGACCTTTTCGGGCAGCACCGGCGTGCTGATCTCGAGCGCGGAAATCCTGAGCGGCAGCGGCGGCATCACCCTCGACGGCGTCGGCGGCCTGGGCGGCACGGGCGTGGCGACGGGGCAGACGTCGGACGAAGGCGGTCCGGGCGCGCGCAGCCGCATCGCATCGGCCAGCGGCGACATCACCGTGCGCGGCGCCACCCGCGGATGGACCGACGCCGACCCGGTCGCCGACTGGTCGTCGCGGGCGGCACCGGTCGGCGTGGCGGTGAACGGCACCGACATCACTACCGGCGGCAACGTGCGCATCGAAGGCAAGGGCGCCGACCTGGGCGCGCTGCTGGCCAACGACGCGTTCCGCAAGCTCTCGGCGTCGTCCAGCATCGTGGCCTCGCGGGGCGTGATCGTGGGCGATTCGAGCGTCGTGGCGGGGCAGGGCCGCCGCATCGACATCGTGGGCACCACCGGCAGCGCCGGCGTGGTGTACGACTTCAACGGCGATCCGCTGCCGCCGTCGGGCACCATCGACGAAGGTCTCACGCCCGCGGCGGTGTGGATCCGCGCGAGCGGCGCCGACCAGGGCCTGCGGGCCGAGGGCGGGCAGATCGCGGTGACCGGCGGCACCGGCGACGTGCTGCTGCAGCGCGGCGCGCAGGACGATGCCTTGCTGAGCACCGCGAGCGACAGCGGCGCCGGCGGCGCCATCACGGTCACCGGGCGCAACATCTACGCCGGCGGGCTGGCCGGCGCGACCGGCACGCTGGCCGACGCGAGCGGCGTGGGCACGGCCGGCGACGTGCGCCTGCAGGCCTCCACGCGCACCAGCGACAACACCGGCGGCATGCTGGCGGTGGGAACGGGGCTGTCGGTGCTGGCGGACAGCGCCGGTGCCACCGGCAACGGCGGCAACATCCGCCTGCTGGCGGACAACAGCCTGCGCGCGCACGGCACGCTGTCGGCGCGCGGCGGCACGGCGGGCGGCAACGGCGGCTTCATCGAGACCTCGGGCGCCAACGTGGACCTGACCGGCATCCGCGTGAACGCGGGCGCGCCGGCGGGCACTGCCGGAAGCTGGCTGGTCGATCCCTTCTCGGTGGCCATCGTGAACGGCACCGGCGGCGGCACGCTGCCGACCAACCCCTTCGACGCGCTGGCGAACTCGACCATCCAGGACGGTGACATCAACGCCGCGCTCAACGGCGGCTCCAGCGTGAAGATCACCACCGGCACGGGCGGCGTGGGCTCGGGCAGCATCACGCTGGCCAACGACGTGCTCATCGACTACACCGCGGCCGCCGGCCCGCTGAGATTCGAGCTGGTCTCGGGCAACAGCATCCAGGCCAACGGCGTGGGCACCACCATCCGTTCCTCGGGCGCGGGCGGGCCGCTCAGCGTGGTGTTCAACGCGGGCTTCAACCCCGACGGCACGCCCTCGGCGTCGACCGGCAACATCACCTACAACGGCAGCATCGACACGCGCGGCGGCAGCGTCGCCATGACCGCGCGCGGCAACGGCACGCCCACCAGCGGCCTGATCAACATGAACGGCGCGCGCGTGCAGACCGGCGGCGGCGCCGTCACGCTCTACAGCGGCCAGGCGGGCGCGCCCACGGGCTATGTCACGCTGGTCGATTCGCAGATCGACACGCGCACGGGCCAGAGCGACGCCGGCGCGGGCGGCGCGGTGCAGATCGCGGGCGGCAACGTCCGGCTGGCGGGCGTGCAGATTGCAAGCTCGAGCGGCGCCATCGACATCCGCGGCAGCTCGGCGGACTGGAACAGCGGCGTGGTCATCACCGACGGCCGCGCGGCCTCGGCGCTGTCGACCACCAGCGGCAACGTGACGGTGCAGGGCGTGGCGCGGCGCCAGGCCTCGTCGACCTTCGCCGGCTCGCACGGCGTGCTGGTGAACGGCGGCAGCAGCATCACCAGCGGCAGCGGCACCATCGCGCTGCGCGGCTACAACTTCAACAACGACGCCACGGCGCCCACCGCACCGGGAACAGGCGGCGACAGCGGCGTGCGGCTGGAGAACGGCGCGCGCATCGTCACCACGGGCGGCGGCGGCATCGAGATCACGGGCCGCTCGGCCAACAGCGGCGCGGGCGTGGCCATCGAGGCCGGCGGCTCGCCGACCGCGCCGGGCGCGCTGCCGGTGGTGCAGGGCAGCGGCAACGTCGTGCTGCGCGCGGTGAACGACGGCAGCACCGACGCCATCGTCATCGGCGCGCCGGTGAGCGCGGCGGGCGTGATCGACCTGCGCCCGGGCGGCATGGACGCCAGCTTCGCGGCCTCCGACGCGACCACCACGCCCGTGGTGCTCGGCGGCGCGGGCACGGGCGGGTTCTCGGTGTCGGGTGCCGAGTTCGCGCGGCTCAGCGCGCCCACCATCGTGGCGGGCAGCAGCACGCATGCGGCGGACATCACCGTGGCCGGCGCGCTGGCCACGCCCGGCGCGCTGACGCTGCAGAACGACGCGGGCGGCAACATCGCGGTCAACGGCGCCATCAACGCGTCGCAGGTGGGGCTGCTGTCGGCCGGCAATATCGCGCAATCGACGGCGGGCGCCATCACCGCCGGCAGCCTGCTGGCGCGCTCGCTGAAGGGCGACGTCGACCTGCGCAACCCGGCGAACAACGTGGCCACCGTGGGCGGTGGCGCCGCGGGCGGCTTCGGCTATGTGGACGCCAACGCGGTGACCATCGGCGCGCTGAGCGTCAACGGCTTCGACGCCGCCACCAACCAGGCGGCACCCACCGGCGTGGGGTCGATGGCGGCCAACACGGTGTTCGTGCGCACGCTGGCCGACGACCTCACGCTGGGCACGACGGTGGCTGGCGGCACGGGCACCGACCTGGTGGCTGCGGCGCGCTTCCAGAACCCGGGCAGCTTCGCCATCAACGGCGGCGCGTGGCGCATCTGGGCCGACACCTGGGTGGGCGAGACGCGCGGCGGCCTTGCCGGCACCGGCACGCTGCCCAACCTGTACCACTGCGCCTACCTGGGCCTGTGCACGGTGACGGTGCCCGCGGGCGGCAACCACTTCATCTACGCGCAGCAGCCGACCGCCACCGTGACCATCGACAACGCCGCGCGGCCCCAGGGCGCGCCGAACCCGTTCTTCACGTACAGCGTGAGCGGGCTGATATTGGGCGACAACGCCGCCAGCTTCAGCGGCGCGCCGGGCACCACCGCCAACTTCGGCAGCCCGCCGGGCAGCTACCCCATCGACGGCGCCTTCGCCTCGGCCGCGGGCTACGCGGTGAAGGTGGTGCCGGGCGTGCTGCGGGTGGACCCGGGCCCGGCCGTGCCGCTGTTCCGGCCGTCGGACCTGCCTTCGGTGGACGTGGTGCGCGAGCTGCCTTCGACGTACCTCTACGACCGCAACATCGGCCAGGCACCGATCTGCCTGGCGACCGGTCCGCTGGACGGCGACCGCGCTTCGCAGGCCGGCGACGTGCTGGCGCGCGAATGGTCGCGCGTGCGTTCGCGGCCCAACCTGCTGAGCTGCGTGAACACCGAGCGGCGCAACGGCTGCGCGGACTTCTGAGCCCGCGGGCTCAGCGCGCCGGCCGCGCCGCGATGACGAACAGCTGCGCCATCAGGTCGGCCAGCAGCTGCAGTTGCGGGTCTTGCGTGAGCGGTGCATGGCGGTAGGCACCCAGATGGGCGTCAACCCCGGGCTCGCCATGCCCGGGCTCGTCATGCGCGGGCCCGTCGAGCGGGCCGGCGAAGAACAGCCGCCGCAGCGCGCCGGCCAGCGCGTCGTTCTCGGCCGCGCGGGGGCGGTCGTCGATGGTGCTCTGCGCGTGGCTGCGGAGCGTGGGCGTGGCCAGGAAGGGCGCAAGCACCGCCGCGCGGATGCGCTCGCCGTGCAGCAGCGCGCCGAGCGTCATGTCGAAGGCCAGCGCCGGGCCCTCGGCCAGTGCCTCGCGCAGCAGCGGGGGCAGCGTGCGCTGGCCCCGGGGCGTGACCAGGTAGGCCACCGCGCCCCAGTTGTAGAGGCCGCGCGCGTCGAGAATTTCGATGCCGCCGATGGCATCGCGCGGCGCGCCCGCGTCGTGCGGCAGGTGCTTGCGCAGCCCCTGCCAGAGCGCCAGCAGGCCGGGTGCCGCGATGCTGGGCATGCATTCGAGGAACACCAGGTCGAAGCCTTCGAGCTGCGCGAGCGCGTCGGGCTGGCCCAGCAGCGGCGGCAGCGCGCGGCTCAGCAGCGCGTCGTCTTCCAGCACCAGGAAAAAGTCACCGGGCGGCGCGCTGTCGATGGCCCGCGCGTGCGACAGGAAGCAGGCGTGCTCGCGCGGGCTCACCGGCGCGTTGGGCGAGGCCGCGTGGGTGGGCAGGCTGTGCGTGTCGGTCGCCTCCAGGCGGCCAATGTGTTGCAGGCCGAGCGCGCGCAGCTGCACTTCCATGGCCTCGCGGCGTTCGGTGCTGGCTTGCAGGTTGATGAAGCGACCGTTCATGATGGCGGAATGACTCAGGTGGAAGCACAGGTGGGAACACAGGTGAGCGAGGCATTCTCACGCGCCGATGGCCCCGTTTGCTCGCTGCGGGGTGACGCATGACGGCGAACGACACCGCGGGGCCGTGGCTCAGCGTCGTGATGCCGTTCTATCGCAAGCTCGCGGAGTTCGAGCGCGTCGTGGTGCTCAACGCGCCGTACTGGTCGCGCCCCGGCATCGAGGTGGTGATCGCGCTCGACGACGCGGCCGACGAGCCCGACCTGCAGCGCCTGCTCGCGCGCTTTCCCGCGGTGTGCTGGACGCTGCTGGTCAACGACCGCGCGCACGCATGGCGCCCGCCGAGCTGCGCGATCAACGCGGGCGTTCGCCACAGCGCGGGGCGCTTCGTGTTCGTGCACTCGCCCGAGTCGGCCTATGTGGACGACGCGCCGGCCCTCGCGCTGCATGCGGCCATGCAGGGCGAGCGCGGCGTGGCGGTCGGCCGCGTCGGCTTCGCGCGGTTCGATGCGCTGCAGGCGGCACCGCAGCACGCATCGGACGCCGCGCTGGCCGCCCTGTTCGCGCAAGCGGTGCCCGACGCCCTGTACCTGCGCACCTTCTACGGCTCCCTGTGCTGCGCGCGCGAAGCCTTCGACGCGGTCGGCGGCTACGACGAGTCTCTGGCGCAGTGGGGCGGGGACGACGACAACTTTCGCGTGCGCCTGGAGATGGCCGGCTGGCAGCTGCAGGCCTGCGCCGAGCTGAAGCTGCTGCACCTGTCCTTCGAGGCGCGAGACGGCAGCGAGCAGTTCGACCCGGACAACGACTGGGCGCGTTGCACGCCGGCGAGCGCGCGGGCCAATGAAGCGGGCAGTGAAAAAATTGGACAGACCGGCCGCGCGTGGGGCTTCGACTTCACGCGCATCGCCCGCAAGGACACGGCGTTGCCGCAGCCCACATTCCACGAGGTGGTTCACGATGCACCCCACGGCGCATCTCGTTCCGCACCGCCCTGGCTGCGCCCCGCAACTGTGTTCGCGATGGGCTCGCGCCTGCAGTGCGAGATCTGCGCGCGCATGGTCCACCATGAGCCGGTGCCGCATTTCCATTGCCCGCGCTGCAGCAAGCCCGCGCCGCAGCGCCTGACCGCGCGGCCGCGCATCGTCTGCGTGATGCAGCTGCGCAACGAGGCGCAGTTGCTCGAGGGCTGCCTGTCGCACCTGCGCCCCTACGTCGACGGCTTCGTGCTGCTCGACGACGGCTCGAGCGACGACACCGCGCAGATCGCGCGGCGCGAGCCCAAGCTGCTGGAGCTGCTGTCGAACCCGCCGGTGCAGCCGCATGCATGGAACGAGCGCGAGAACCGCCGCCGCGTGCTCGAAAGCGCCCGCGCGCACGGTGCCGGCTGGGTGCTGTCGTGCGATGCGGACGAGCGCTACGAGACGCTCTTTCTGCACAACCTGCAGCACATCGTCGATTCGCTGTCCGAGGCGCAGCTGTCTTGCCTGTCGCTCGCGATGCGCGAGCTGTGGGACGCGCCCGACCGTTTCCGCGTCGACGGCCCGTGGGAGCACAAGTCGCGCGCCTGCCTGTTCCGGCTGCCGCAGGAAATTGGCTTCGCGAACGCGCCCGCGCTGCATGGGCCGTGGTACCCCGACGCGGTGGCGCGCCACGGCGTGATGTACCGCAGCTACTACCGGCTGTACCACCTGAAGATGATCCGGCGCGAAGACCGCGTCGCGCGGCGCGACCTGTACCGGCGGCTGGACCCCGAGGGCCGCCTCCAGCCCATGGGCTACGACTACCTGGCCGAGGAAGGGCCGGCGCTGCGGCTCGCGGCGGTGGCGCCGGGGCGCGGCTACGCGCTGGAGAGCCTGCCGCGGGAGCTGGCGGCGCTGCTTCAGGGCGACCCCGTGGAAGGCCCCGCGACAGCCTCGGTGGCCGAGCCCGTGGATGGCCCAACAGAGGGCCCCGCGGACGCCACCAGCGACCGCGCGAAGTCGCCGCGGTAGGTGCGCGTGCCGGTGTGGGTCAGGCGCGAGCGGGTGTCGACGAACACCTGCCCGCCGACGGACTGCCAGCGCCGGCAGAAGGCGAAGTCTTCGCTCAGGTAGCGGCCGTTGCCGGGCTCGGCCCACACGTCGAAGAAGCGGTAGTGCGCCTGCGCGGCGGCGGCCGCATCGTCCATGTGGTCGGGCGTGTAGCGCAGCTCGGGCATGGCCTGCGCGAGCCGGGTGAACACGCCGCGCTCGATCAGCATGAAGCCGGTGGGCGCGTCGAGCACTTCGGCGAATCCGTCGGCGTCCACGCGGGGAGCCTTCAGGTTCACCGGGAACACCGCGTGGCGCGCCTCGAAGTCCTCGCGCGTGCTGCCCGCGGGCAGCGCCTGCGCCAGGCCCTCGCGCGGCCAGCCGTCGCTCTTGTGCGGGTACACGCCGGCCACCACCGGCCGGCCGGCCAGCAGCAGGCGCAATGCGGCCTCGGGCTCGAAGCCGATGTCGGCGTCGATCCAGAACAGGTGCGTCCAGCGCTCGTCTGCCATGAACTCCGCCACCAGCCGGTTGCGCGCGCGCGGGATCAGGCTGTCGCCGTCGAGGAAGCGCGTCTGCATCGCGAAGCCGTGGCGCCACGCCAGGTTGACCAGCCCGAGCAGGCTGCGCACGTAGTCGCTGGTGAGCTGGCCGGTGTAGCTGGGCGTGGCGATGAAGGGGCGGATGTGCTGCAGGGCGTCGAGAGGGAGCATGGGCGGTTGGGGGTGTCTCTGTGTCGCGCGAGTCGATAGGCAATGGGCAATGGGCAATGGTCGGCTGTCGCTCTCAGGCCGCGTGCGCATGCCGGCGCGTGGTGAGCAACGCGCGCAGCTTGGCCGGTGCCACCGGCTTGGTCAACAGCATCACGCCGCCGTGGCGCAGGCGCTGCAGCACCTCGGGCCCGGTGGCGCCCGACACCAGCACCGCCAGCGCGTCGGGCTGCAGGCGCTTGGCGGCGTCGATCACGTCCACGCCGTCGCCCTCGCCGGCCAGCTGCAGGTCGCATAGCACGGCGTCGAAAGCGACGTCGCCGGTGCCCATGCGTGCGATGGCCTCGGCGCCGGTGGTCACGCATTCGGCCTGGCAGCCCCATTGCTCCAGCAGCGTGCGGCTGCCGTCGAGGATGGCCGGGTCGTCGTCCACCACCAGGCAGCGCAGGCCGGCCAGCGGGGCCACGGCCAGCGCCGGCGGCGCGGGCGGCGTCACGTCGGCGGCGCGCGCCGCGGGCAGCGTGAAGGCGAAGGTGCTGCCGGCCTGCAGCGCCGAGCGCACGGTGATGCGCGTGCCCAGCAGCGCCGCGATGCGCGCGCAGATGGCCAGCCCCAGGCCGAAGCCGCGGCGCCGGTCGCGCTCGGTGTTGGCCACCTGGTAGAACTCCTCGAAGATGCGGCCCTGGTGGATGGGCGCGATGCCCACGCCGTTGTCGCGCACCTCGATGCGCACCTGCGCCACACCTCCCGCCATGCCGCGCCGCGCGGCCACCAGCACCGTGCCGCCTTCGGGCGCATGGCGCAGCGCGTTGGCCACCAGGTTGCCGGCGATGCGCTGCAGCATGGCCGCGTCGGTGCGCACCACCAGGCCCCGGTCGCTCCAGCGCAGCCGCACGCGGGCCTCGGCGGCGGTGGCGGCGTGCTGGGCGTCGAGCTGGTCGAACAGGGCGGCCAGCGACACGTTGGTGATCGAGGGGGTGAGCACCTGCGCATCGAGCCGCGAGATTTCGAGCAGGTCGTCCAGCAGCACGCCCATGAACTCGGTGCTTTCCTGCAGCCGCAGCACGGCCGGGCGCTGCGCGGGCGATGCGCCCGGCAGCAGGCCGTCGATGAACAGGCCCATGGCGTGCAGCGGCTGGCGCAGGTCGTGGCTGGCGGCGGCCAGGAAGCGCGCGCGCGACAGCGCCGCCTGCTCGGCCTCGGCCATGCGCTGCAGCGCGACGGCGGTGGCCTCGCGCACGCGCTCCTCACTGATCTCGCGGTTGCTCTGCAGGCGCTCGGCCAGGCGGTCGATGTCGTGCGCGAGCACCGCCAGCTCGTGCGTGCGGGACGCGTTGGGGGTGCCGTCCTCGACCACGCCGCAGCGCACCTCGAAGTGGCCGGCCTCCAGCGCGGCGACGGTGCGCGACACGCGCCGCAGCGGCCGCGCCACGTTGCGCGCCATGTGCCGCACCGAGGCCCAGGCCGCCAGCAGCGCGACCAGCGCGATGCCCACGCCCGCGAACAGCGAGCGGCTGCGCTCGCGCGTGTAGGCGGTGGTGTCGCGAAACGTCTGCACCAGGCCGATGGGCGTCTCGCCCGCCGCGGTGGAGCCCGCGGGCGCGAAGGCGCTGGCGCGCGAGGCCTCGCGCAGCGTGACCGGCGAGGTGAACATGCGCAACTGCGCCAGCGAGGTGGTCTTGGGCCCGGCCGTGACGTACACGCCCGCGCTGTTGCTGATTTCGACCCGCGCCACCTGGCCGCCGCGCAACGCGGCGTTGGCCACGTTCTGCAGCGCCGGCAGGTCGCCCGCGTACAGGCTCAGGTCGGACATGGCCGCCACCTGGCGCGCCACGGCCTGGCCTTCGGCGTCGAAGGCGGCCTCCAGTGTCTGCAGCCGGTTGTGCGTGAACCAGCCGGTGAGCGCCAGCGCCACCGCCGCGCACGGCACCACGCCCAGGCGGAACAGGTCACGCTGCAGGTTGCCGCGCAGCACCAGGGTGTGGGCGCCGGCTGCCGCGGCGCTTGCCGAGCCGTCGGGGGGCAGGGGGGCGCTCATCGCGGAACCGCAAGCCGTTCGGTCAGTTCCCGTTCCTCCGGCAGGCGCAGGCCGAGTCCGCGTGCCACGGTGGCGTTGACGCGCACGGTGGCGGGCGTGGCCGCTTCCACCAGCGGCGAGGCGGTGTTGCCTGCCGTGCCGCTTGCCGAACTTGCCGCGCTGGCCACCTTCACGCCGAGCAGGCGCGCCTGCTGCGCCAGCTGCGACGGCGTGGACACCGCCGCCGCCAGCCCGCCCGAGCGCACCAGCCCCTCGCTGGCGCCGAACACCGGCAGGCCCGCGGTGGCGCCCGCGCGCAGCACCGACAGCGTGGCCGCCTGGCTGTCGCCGATCAGGTCGGGCAGCACCATGAGCGCGTCGCTTTGCGGCACCACCTGGCGCAGCGCGTTGGCCAGCGAGGTGGGGTCGGGCGCGTATTCCACGTGCACGTCCCAGGCCGGGTTGGCGCCCTGCGCGGCGCGCTGCAGCTCGCGCACCAGCGGCTCCGATTCGGGCGTGGCCACCACGCCGATGCGGCGCTTCTGCGGCAGCACCGCGTTGATCAGCGCCAGCTGGTCGGCCATGGCCGGGTCGCGCAGCAGCACGCCCACGCGGCGGTCGCCGCGCTTGAGGGCGGGGCTGCTGGCCTTCAGGGCTTCGTAGTCGAGCCGGCTCAGCATCGCCAGCACCAGCGGCTCCTGGCCCGGGCGCTCGACGGCGGCGCGCGCGGCGGCGGGGCCCACGGCCATGGTCAATGGCGTCTCGGCGGTGCGCAGGCTGCGCGTTCGCACGCCGGCGTTGGCCGCGCGCTCGGTGTCGGTGTTCTCGGCGGCCTGCGGGTCGGCGCCGGCCACAGCGGTGGATGAAGGCGATGAAGGTGAGGACGGTGAGGACGGTGAGGACGGTGAGGACGGAAGCCGCACCAGCTCGAACTTGCCGCCCGCGCCCTGGTCGGCGCGCAGCTGCTGCACGAACTCCGAGGACGCCGCCGCGTCGTCGCCCATCAGCACCGTGAGGTTGGTGGCCGGGGCCGCGGCGTCGGCCACCGCCACGCCCAGGGCCAGCGCGAGGCCCACCAGCACGGCCGACGCGCCCGCGCCCTTGCGGGCGGCGGTGAGCAGCCTTGCGCAAAGCGGCGGGAGAACGGGTTTCACGGCAACGGGCATGGACTGCTTTCGCAGCAAGGGGCGATGGTCCAATGTAAGGACGGGCCCGGCTTCGCGCGATAAGGCGGAGGGCTTATGTCAGCCTATGCCCGCGCCCGCAAGGGCCGCTGCACGTGACGAAATGCTCATCGCGGCAGCCGCTCGGCCTATCTCAGATGGACTACCCAGGGCCTTACCCGGCGCCGCGCCTACGCCGATCTGTGGATCGGTGGCACCCGCATGCCGGCCTACGCGCCCACCAGTTGCGCCGCCACCACGCGCTGCGCCTGGATGGCCTGGCGCAGCACCCGCGGCGACACCGGCTTGTAGAGCACCGTGATGCCCGCGCTGGCCACCTCGCGCAGCCGGTCGGGCTTGGTCTCGCCCGTGACCAGCAGCCGCGCCGTGCCCGCGCCGATGCCGCGCGGATGCCGCTCCAGCGCGGCGATCACGTCCAGCCCGTTGTCGCCGCCCTGCAGCAGCAGGTCGCTGATGACCACGTCGGGCGGCTGCTCCCAGCCGTCGGCCAGCGCCAGCGCCTCGGCGCGGGTCTGCGCGGCCAGCACCTCGGCGCCCCAGTTGGCGAGCACCACGCTCAGGCCTTCGAGGATGGTGCGCTCGTCGTCGATGACCAGGATGCGCACGTTCGCCAGGCTCTCTTCCTCCTCGATGGCCGCCAGCGCGGGCGCCAGCACGGGCGAGGGCAGCATCGCCTGCGCCGAGCGCACCATCGCCCGCACGCAGGTGCCCTTGCCGGGCCGGGAGCTGAGCTCCACGCGCGTGTTCAGCAGGTCGGCCAGCCGCCGCACCGTGGCCAGGCCCAGGCCCATGCCGCGCGCGCCGCGCGCCGCCTGGCGGCCGGTGGGCTCCACCTGGTAGAACTCTTCGAACACCCGCGCCTGGTGCTGCCTGGCGATGCCCACGCCGGTGTCGACCACGTCGATGCGCACGCCCTTGCCGCGGCGCCGCGCGCCGATGAGCACGCCGCCGTCGATGGTGTGGCGCAGCGAGTTGGACACCAGGTTGTTCAGGATGCGCGAGAGCATCACGTAGTCGCAGCGCACCCACAGCTCGGTCTTGCGCACCACCAGCCGCAGGCCCTGCTGCTCGGCCACCGGGCGAAAGTTGCGGCTGATTTCGTCGAACAGGCGGTCCAGCGGAAAGTCGATCCACTGCGGCTGCAGCACGCCGGCGTCGAGCTGCGACAGGTTCAGCAGCTCGGAGAACAGCCGGTCGAGCGAGTCGACGCATTCACGGATGTGGCCGATGCGCTGCAGCTTCACCGGGTCGGTCTCGCCGTTGGCCAGGCCGTCGGAGAACAGCGTGAGCGCATGCAGGGGCTGGCGCAGGTCGTGGCTGGCGGCGGCCAGCAGGCGGGTCTTGGCCTGGCTGGCCACCTCGAGCTGGCCGTTCTTGCGCGCCAGCTCGGCCGTGGCCTCGTTGATGCGGCTTTGCAGCAGCCGGTGGCTTTCCGCCAGCGCGCGCGCGGCCTGGTTGAAGCCGTGCTGCAGGTGGCGCACCTCCGACGTGCCCTCGATGGCCACGCTGGCGTTCTCGCCCGCGCCCAGGCGGTCGACCGCCTTGCCCAGCGCGCGGATCGGCTCGCTGATGCGCCGCGCCGCCCACCAGCCGGCCAGCGCCACGCACAGCAGGCTGACGGCCAGCACCAGCCCCACGTTGAGCCACACCGAGCGCCGCGCGCCCTGCACGGCGGCCAGGCTCATGTCGACCATCACCTTGCCGCTGTGGCGCCCGTCGTCGCTCACGATGGGCACCACCACCTGCAGGCCTTCGCTGCGGGCGCGGTCCATGGTCTCGGAGTTGGCGACGATCTCGCCGTCTTCTGTCCAGATCTGCACCTGCTGCACGTTGGGCTGGAAGGTGCCCGACTGCGCGGTGCGCTGCAGCGCGCGGCGGTCCATGCGCGCCAGCGGCGCTTGCGCCACGGTGGCCACCTGCAGCGCCACCGTCTGCGCATTGGCGCGCATCAGCTCGGTGAGGTTGCCCAGGTGCTGGCGCGTGAGCACGGCAATGGCCGTGAGCGTGGCCAGCGTGGCCGGCACCAGCGCCAGCAGGATCAGCTGCTGGGCGAAGGTGAGGCGGGCCAGGCCGCGCAGGACGCGAAAGTTCCAGTTCATGGGGCCGTCAGGGGCACCGAGGCCACCGAAGGCACCGAAGCCACCGAAGCTACCAAGAGCATGGAGGCCCGGCGGGGGTGCCCGTTGCAGAACTGGGAAGACCGGAAAAACATCACGAAGATTGTTAGCAATTGATATGTAATGGCGTCCGCGCCGCCATGTTAGGCCCATCGACGCGCAACGGCTCTATGTCTTTCGGTTCAAAAATGCTGACTTTCCTGCGCCGCCTTGTTCGCCTTGTCCACGTTCCGGGCGCCGTTCGTGCAACGGCGCTGGCCTTGCTGCTGGGCCTGCCGCCGTGGGTCGCGGCCCAGGTCGGCAGTGGCGGTACGGTGGGCGTGGTGGGCGTGGTGGGCACCGTGGAGTCTCCGGTGCGCTTCGGCATCCTGCCGCTGGGCGGTGCCTTCGAGTCGCGCAGCGACTGGGACCCGCTGCTGGCCGAGCTCAGCCGGGCCATCGGCCGGCCGGTGAGCGTGCTGTCGGTCAACTCGTACGAGGCGCTGGAGCAGGCCATCCAGCGCGACGAGGTCGACATGGCCTTCCTGTCCGGAAAGATGGCGCTCGACGCCGTGACGCAACGCCGCATGAAGGTGGTGGCCCAGGTGGTGCGCCACGACGGCCTGCCGGGCTACCGCGCGCTGCTGCTGGCGCGCAAGACGCCGCCGCTGAACACGCTCAAGGGGCTGCTGGAGCAGCCCGAACGCTGGCGGCTGGCGCGCGGGGAGCGGCAGTCGGTGTCGGGCTTCATCGTGCCGCAGCTGCAGCTGTTCTTGCCGAACCACATCGCCATGGAGACCCGCTTCCAGAGCGAGATCGTCGGCACCCACCAGGCCACCGCGCTGGCCGTGGCCAACAGCGAGGCCGACGTGGCCACCAACAACACCGCCGACTTCGAGCGCTTCAGGCTGCGCTTTCCGGCCGAGGCCGAGCGGCTGCAGGTGCTGTGGGAGTCGGAGCTGATTCCGCACGCGCAGATCGTGGTGCGCAGCGGCTACCCGCCCGAGCTGCGCAAGCGCGTGCAAACCTTTCTGACGGCCTACGGCCGCGCCAAGGGGCCGCGCGGCGACGCCGAGCGCGTGGTGCTCAAGTCGCTGCACGACCTGGCGGGTTTCCTGCCCGCCGACAACAGCTCGCTGCAGCCCGCGGCCAAGCTGGCCTACCAGCTGGCCAGGCAGACCGCGATGACCGCGCAGTGGGTGAACGAGGCCGCGCGCGAGGCACGCCTGCAGCGCATCGAGAGCGGCTATGCGGAGCAGGTCAGCGTGCTGAAGGACGTGTCGCCTTGACGTTCGCATCGCGCCTGGCCGCCGGGCTGCTGGCTTGTGCCGGGCTGCTGGGGGGGGCCGGGCCGGTGATGGCGCAAGTCGTGGCGCAAGTCGTGGCGCAAGTCATGACGCACGGGGTGGCGCCCGGCGCGGTGCCGGCGTCGCCCGCGGCACCGGCCGGGGCAAAGGCCGCGCCGTCGCTCGCGATGATCCGCTTCGGCGTGCTGCCGCTGGGGGGCACCGTGGAATCGCGCGCGCTGTGGACGCCGCTCATGGCCGACATGAGCCGCGCGCTCGGCATTCCGGTGAGCGCCTATTCGGTGCCTTCGTACGAGGAGCTCGACCGCGCCATCGGCCGCGACGAGATCGACATGGCCTTCCTCTCGGCCAAGATGGCGCTGGACGCCGTGATGCAGCGGCGCATGAAGGTGGTCGCGCAGATTGCGCGGCACCCCGACGTGCCCGAGCACCGCGCCGTGCTGCTGGCGCGCAAGAGCGGGCCGCTCAACACGCTCGAAGGCATGCTCGCCAGGCCGGAGCAATGGCGGCTCGCGCGCGGCGACAGCCGCTCGGTCACCGGCTTCATCGTGCCGCAGAGCCAGCTCTTCCTGCCGAACCACATCGAGATGGAGACGCGCTTTCGCAGCGAGTTCGTCGGCACGCACCAGGCCACCGCGCTGGCCGTGGCCAACGGCGACGCCGACGTGGCCACCAACAACACCACCGACTTCGAGCGCTTTCGCCAGCAGTTTCCGGTGGAGGCCGAGCGGCTGCAGGTCATCTGGCAGTCGGAGCCGCCGCCCGGCGCGCCCATGGTCGTGCGGCGCGACTACCCGCCCGAGTTCCAGGCGCGGCTGCAGAGCTTTTTGACTGGGTACGGCAAGGGCAAGGGTGCACGCGCCAACGCCGAGCGCGAGGTGCTGAAGTCTTTGCGCGCCGCGTATGGCTACGTGGCCGTCGACGACAGCGCGCTGCTGCCAGAAGCCCTGCTGGAGTACCGGCTCGGCAAGCAGCGGGCCATGGCGGCGGCGTGGGTCAACGAGGCGGCGCGCGCGCAGCGGCTGCAGCGCATCGAGAAGACCTATGCGGAGCAGGTCGAGCTGCTGCGTGGCGGCCGATGACGGGGCGGCCATGTCATCGATGGCATCCATGACATATCTCCTGCTTTCAGCGCCTTTGTAGCCACGCGCCTGCTGGCGTGACCATTGTTTGCAGTGCCTGCGGGAATGCCCCCGCAAACTGCCGCGACCTCATGTCCGTGATGGAAGGTCGTCGATGTCGCGCACGCTGTCTGTTTCTTGTTCCGCCATTCCTGTTGTTTTTGGTCGCCCGGTGCTGGAGCCTGTGCGGCTTTGCGGCGAAGAAGGCGTCGATGGGTTGTTTGCCTATGAGCTTTGGCTGTCGGGGGCGGCGGAGCTGGAACTCGATGACTTCGTGGGGCGGGAGATCTGTTGCGAGATCGAACTCGACGGTGCTGCGCCTCGCCAGATCAATGCGCTCATCACCGATGCGGCGCTGTGGGGCGAGCAGGGGCGCCACGTGCAATACAAGCTCAAACTGCGTCCCTGGCTGCACCTGGCCACCTTGCGCACCGATTGCCGGATCTTCCAGAACCAGACGGTCGTGCAGATCCTCGACGCGCTGCTGGCGAACTACGGGTTTCCTGTCGACAAGAGGCTGGCCGAGAGCTACCCGCTGCGGGACTACCAGACC
Source organism: Variovorax sp. J22G73 (assembly GCF_030317035.1). GTDB lineage: Bacteria > Pseudomonadota > Gammaproteobacteria > Burkholderiales > Burkholderiaceae_C > Variovorax. Next base: position 78,315 of record NZ_JASZYK010000012.1, on the reverse strand, counting down.
CAGTTCAACGAGAGCGACTTCCAGTTCTTCAGCCGCCTGTGCCAGGAATGGGGCATCAGCTACCACTTCGAGCATTCGCAGGGCAGGCACCGGCTGGTGCTGTCGGACGCCATGGGCGCCTTCATGCCCGCCGACGGTGCCGCGTACAGCGAGGTCGAATACCACGCCCCGGGCTGGAAGCTGGATGCGGAGTACGTCCACAGCTTCGTGCCGGCGCATCAACTCACCAGCGGGCGGTATGCGGCACGGGATTACGACTACATCCGGCCACGGGCCGACCTGAGCTCAAGCCGCAAGGACCCGAGGCCCACGGGGCACGCCGATGGCGAGGTCTACCAGTGGCATGCGGAGACTGGCGGCTCTCATTTCGTCCAGCCCGATGCCGGCAGCGCCGGCAACAACGACCCGAAGGCGGAAGGCGACCTGCTGGCGATGCTGCGCATGCAGGCCCTGCGCACCCACGGCGCCAGGGCACAGGCCAGCGGCAACCTCCGGGGCATGGTGGCCGGGCGCACCTTCAGGCTGCAGAAGCATCCCAGGGAGTCCGCCAACGCCGAATACCTGGTCCTGGCCACGCGGTTCCTGATCGAGAACGTCGCGCAAGAGAGCCAGGGCAAGGAAAACGCTGAGGAAAAGCAGCAATGGCGCGTCAGCGTCGACTTCACTTCGCACCCCGTCACCGAACCCCTGCGTCCGGCGCTCACCCAGCCCAAACCCCGCGCGGGGGGCTGCCAGGTGGCCGTGGTGGTCGGGCCAGCGGGAGAGAACATCTGGACCGATGCGCTGGGCCGCATCAAGGTGCAGTTCCCCTGGGACCGCCTCGGCGGGAACGACGCGCACAGCAGCTGCTGGCTGCGCGTGAGCTCGCCGTGGGCGGGCAACCAGCTGGGCGGCATCCACATTCCGCGGATCGGCCAGGAGGTGATCGTCGACTTCATCTCGGGCGACCCGGACCTGCCGATCTGCACGGGCCGGGTGCACAACCAGGCGAACCTGCCGCCATGGGCGCTGCCGGGGCAGAGCGCGCTGAGCGGCTTCAGGAGCCGGGAGCTGACGAAGGACGGTGGCGGCAACGGCGCGGCGGGCAGATCGAACCACCTGCTGATGGACGACACCGAGGGCCGCATCCAGGCGCAACTGAAAAGCGACCACCAGAGTTCGAGCCTGAGCCTGGGAAGCATCACCCGGGTGGAAGACAACGCGGGGAGAAAGGAGGCGAGAGGCGAGGGCTTCGAACTGCGCACGGACGGGCACGGCGTGCTGCGTGCGCAAGACGGGCTGCTCATCACCACGGAAGCGCGGCCGGATGCGGCTCGCCATGCCAAGGACATGGGCGAGACCATCGCGCGATTGAACGCCGCGTCTGCGCTGCAAAAAGGACTGGCCGATGCCGCCGCAACCGCCACGGCACAGGCGCATGACGAGGACCAGGCCGCCGTCGCCAAGGCACTCGGGTCGCAAGCAGGCGCCATCAAGGGCAGCGACACCGAGACCTCGCGAAGCCGTTTCCCCGAACTCGAAAAACCGCAGCTCGTGCTCGCCAGCGCCGCGGGCGTGGCCGCCACCACATCGGGCAGCCTGCATCTCCAGGCGGGCGAACACATCGCCGTGTCGAGCGAGGGCCATGCAAGCATCAGTGCCGGCAAGCGCCTGCTTGTGAGCGCCAAAGACGGCATTCGCCTGTTCGCGCTCAAGAGCGGCATGAACTGGATCGCGGGCAACGGCAAGGTGCAGATCGAGGCGCACCGCGACAAGATCGACCTGACCGCGAGGAAGGCCGTGCGCATCACCAGCACGACGAGCGAAATTCGCATCAGCGCGCCGGTCAAGGTCGTCGTCAATGGCGGCGGCAGTTTCACCGAGTGGAGCGACGGGGGCATCCTGCACGGCACCTCGGGAGGGTGGGTGGAGCATGCGGCGAGCCACGTCAAGGCGGGGCCGGCCAGCGCTCCGCTGACGCCGCAAACGTACAAAGGCTGCTCGGCATCCGACAGCAAGGCAGTGGCCGGCGGCGCAGGGGTGATCTGAATGACCGCCATTCCAACGACCCCCAACGAACTCGCGACGCAATGGCCGTGGAGCGAGCTGCCGCAAACCCTCGTCGATGCACTCGCGACGTCGCTCAGGCAACGGCTGCACGAAGGCCCCGTGTACCTGCTGATCGACCCATTCCTGGGCGATGTGGAACCGCGAATCGACATGCACAAGCGCCACGCCATCCCCAAGGACCACATGCCGGTGTCCGACGCGCAATGGCCGTACCTGATCGAGATCGGGGACATCCACGATCCCTTGCTGGTGCAGAGCATCGTGTGGGCGGCCCGCGAGCACCTGCACGCCTGCGTCAATGGCAGCGGCGCCTACCGCATCGGCGGCTGGCTGCAACCGCATGCCGAGAACGATGGACCGGCCCTGGCGCGGCAAGTCGGCGCATTGCTGGCGGCGGGCGACCGATCACGCACCGGCCAGTGCCTGAGGCTGGCCGACCGCCGCGTGCTGGCGCTGCTGAACCCGCCTGCACTGTCGGTCGAAACCGCGGTCATCGACTGGACGCAGCAACTGGCAGGCATGGCGCACTGGATCTACCTGGACACCAACTTCAAGCTGCAGGCGCTGCACGGCCGACCCGGACCGGCTGCCACAAACGCCTTGCGATTGACCGTGGCGCACTGGCGGCTCGTGGCCGATGCCGAGGCCATCAATCGCAGCCTGATGGCGTGGCAGGGGCTACGCCATCCGTTGCCGGACGACGCGTTGAACCAGGTGGCCAAGGCCCTGGAGCGCGCCCGCTTTCGGGGACTGCGCGAACCCGAGGACCTGGCGGCCTACGTGGTCGAGGCGCTGCGCTTTCCCGCGTTCGAGCAATTTCCCGAACTGCAAGGCCGCATCGACCGAAACCTTCAGACCCGGCAGCCGTTGGCCGACCGCCTGCGAGCACTTCGCAGCCATTGGTCTTGACTCAGGACGCTCGCCCGTTGCCCGACTTCAGCCTCCACCGAACACCATGACCTGCAAGAAATGCGAAAAGAGCGGCCTCTCGATCCTGCTCGTGCGGCCCACGGCCGTGGCGACGGACCCCGACATCGCGCCCCAGGGCGTGGCCGCGCTCGACACCCACGCCGCAACCGTCGAGGCGTTCGGCTTGCCGAAGCTCGAGGCGCAGTCGAAGTACGCCTTGCGCCTGCTGCGGCGGGAGGGGTACGTCTACGTCTTCTTCCCGAATGAGAAGCCCAAAGGCCAGATCGGTGGATGGCTGGCCTACAGGGTGCATGACAAGGGAGCGCTGATTCCGCAGGGCGAATTCGTCTTCGAGGACAGCAGCTTCGCGTGCGACAAGAAGATGACGCACCCCCACGACGCGCGCACCCTGTGCATCGCCGACGGATGTCGATGCCCATATGCGGTCGCGCGACTATCGAGGTTATTACTCCGATGCAGATCGACAGGCGTTGCTGAAGAATCGGAAAGTGAACGGCACGGTGGCGGTGAAGCGCTTGTGGCTCATAGGTGCTCACGATGGCGCGCTCCACGCGATCCCGAGCGAACGCGCACATGCGCCCGGCAGGTCGACGCACAGCACAGGTGGAGTAGCACTGGCCAGATTCGAGGAGTACGTGAAAAGCGTGAATCTGCAAACGCTGTCTCCGCAGACCCGGCGCAATGTTCAAGACCATCTTGCAGCGGAAGGAGGAAACGTCAAAGCCGAGATCCACGCAGATCGACGGCTCGGCTACGGCGTGGCGGTAGTTCAGGCAGCGGGTTTGGTCTGGGCAATGCGGGATTTCTGGAAATCGTTCGCAAAACCCGACCGGCTAGAGCGCTTCGATCAGTCACTGAATCTTTTCAGTGGCATGGTGAGCTTCACGGCCTCCCTGGTAGAACTTCGCGCAGTGGCTTACAGGTCGATGCTGTCCAAGACACCCAATGTGGTCGATGCAACCGATCGTGCGAACCGCGCAGCGATCACGACAAAGCTTGCCAACATCCGCATCGGGCTCGCGGTGGCGGGGTTGGCCACGGGGGCTATCGATGGGTACATGTCGTATCGCAGGGCGGTGAAAGCGAAGGCGGAAGGGGATGAGGCGGCATACATGGCCCATCTCACTTCTCAAGCCGCATTCGGGATGCAGAGCCTTTTCAATGCCGCTGTCGCTGCAGACGCCGTCAGCAGTGGGGCTTCCAGCCGCGCAATCGGCGCCGGTGCCCAAAGAGTCGCCCAACTGATCGTCAAACGCGGGGTTGAGCGTGGCTTGCTCGTTGCGATTGTTGGCATGGGCGCAAGAGCTCTGGGCATCGCAGTGCTTGGCGTCGTCGCCCCCGTGGGATGGGGTCTGCTTGTTATCGGGGTGCTGTCTACGGTAGTTGGTACTGCGTCTGAGCGCAACAGACTTCAGCGGTGGGCCAATCGCAGCTATTTTGGCAAGGATCGTCTACTGGCCTACAAGAGTTGCGCCTCTGAAATGTGGGAGTACGACACGATGGACATCGACTTCGAGGCGATGGAGGCGAACGAGACGAAGCGCAAGCTAAACCGGATTGACGCGTCCGGGAACGCACCGCCGCCACCGTCTCTTGACGCACCCGGCACGTGGGGCTGATGCGATGGCCAGTCTCAACGTCAAGAGCCGTAGCACAGACAAGGACAGGTCGCCAGCCACCGTGGTCGGGCTGCTTCAACGCTACAAAAGGAAAACTGCGGTCGCCGGGCCTGTTGACCATTGGGGGCGCCTGACCGGTGTGTATGCGAACGCCATCGAGTTTCAACGCATGCCGTTCCTGGGAGGTGGTGGCTTTTGGATGACATACGGATTTGTGGCGGGCGTGCTGGGCACACTTTTCTTGCAGGGACTCGTCGTTCCTGGTTTTCTCGAACTCCGGGCCTACGCGTCCATCGTTTTCTGGCAGACCGTCCCATGGCTTCTCTTCATGCTGTTCGCGTACCTCGAGCTTTTCTCGCCTGCCGACAGCCCCATCTACTTCGACCGCAAGAACCGCAAGGTCTACAAAGTAGTCTCCGTCGGTCCCCGGCGCTGGGGTCGCATCGGCCCGCGAAACGCCATCCTGAAAGCCTATAACTGGAGCCTGGTCGACGCCGAGCATCACGCCACCGTGCAGGTATCGGCTGCGACTGCACAGCGAAACCATCACCTGGTATTGCTCGTGCGCAAAAGCAGCAGCGACCCCACGATCGTCGATCACTTCGAGTTCACGAATGTCGAGATCGTCTCGGCACTGTGGGAGTACATCCGGCGCTACATGGAAGAGAACCAAGCTCCGCTGACGGCGGGCGAGTTTCCGCCGCAGTCGACGATGGGCGTGTACAAGCCGTGGAGCGATTTCGGCGGCGTGGTGCCGTTCCTGGACCAACCCATAAGACGCTGGCGTGAAAAGCCGTGGAAGACCTTGTTCCAGTGTCTTGCCATTCCCGTCACCGTGCCGCTGTATGTGCTGTGGCTGTTCTTCAATCGCCTGACGGTCTGGACCGCGCAGCAGGTGGAATGGCCAAGGCAGATCGTCGACGCCATCGGACCGTTAGTCACGGAACAGGACCTGCGCACCGACACCCATCGCAGACTGCGGCCCGGTCCACCGCCGGTGATTTGATGCGACCGGTCGACCAAACAAGCAGACGCCGCTTCGCGTGGTGTCGAGCGCAGGCCTCTCGTTTTGCATATGCGATGGATGCTCGCAAGGATTGGGTCCGATGATCGGTGGCCTCGATGTGGGCGGTCGCAGCACCGATCGCGACCGCAGCGAAGGAAAAGTCTTGGGGCTGATAGAGCGTTTCAGCAAACGGAAGCGCGCGGGCGGCATGAGCGGCCATGGTGGGCGTCTGACAGGTGTGTATCCCGACACCATCGAATTTCGTCGGGCCCACGTGACAGGTGCTGGCGGGCACTATCTGGCCGAGTGCTTTGTCATGGGGCTGATCGGAACATGCTTGTTCACGGTCTTCGCATTGGAAGGAGCGCTGCGAAATGAAGTCTATGGCGTGGTGTGCTTTGCATATGCTGGCTCCTGGATGTTCTTCGCATTCTTCACCTACCTCGAACTCTTCGCGCCCGCCGACAGCCCCATCTACTTCGACCGTAAGCATCGCAAGGTCTAGAAGGTGCTGCAATCCGGCGCCCGTCGCTGGGCAATTTTCGGCCCCCGCAAGTCCAGGCTCGTCGCCTATGACTGGGACTTGGTAGACGCCGAACACCAGACCACGCTGCAAGCCAGCACCGCCTCAGCCCGTCGCCTGCATCATCTGGTCTTCCTGGTGCGCAGGAGCGAAGACGACCCCACCATCGTGGACCACATCATCTTCGCCGACGTCGATTTCGTACCCGCGCTGTGGGAGTACATCCGCCGCTACATGGAAGAAGGTTCTGCACCACTTATCGAAGGTGAGCTACCGCCGGTCTCGAACATAGGCGCCTACGTCCCCTGGAGCGATTTCGGCGCCGTCGTCCCTTTCCTCGACCAACCCGCCAGGCGTTGGAAGGAACAGCCCTGGAAGACGCTCTACAAATATATCGCCATGCCTGTCACCGTGCCGCTGTACTTGAACTGGCTGTTCTTCAACCGGCTGACCGTCTGGACCGCGCAAAAGGTCGAATGGCCGCAAGAGATCAAGCGCGCCATCGGCCTATTGATCAACGAGCTCGAGCTGCGCACCTACACCCATCGCAGCCTGCGTCCCGGTCCACCGCCCGAGCTGTAGCCCGGCCTTGTCAGGCCGGTCACCAAACCGGGAGAGAAAAAAGAAGGAGGACCTCGTCAGGCCGAAGGCGCCGACGTCGTGCAGGCGGCCAAACGCCGCCACTAAAAAAACAGGGAAACGTGAGTTAAAAAAATGAAGATCTACAAGGTATTCGAGCACCCGTCAGGGCACAGGGAGGCCATCAGGGAGGGTTGGAGCTGGACGGCTTTTCTCTTCGGCTGGATATGGGCGTTGTGCCACGGTGTGTGGCCCCTGGCCCTCGGCGTCCTCGCATTTGGCATGCTGATCGGGTTCGGTGCGCCTGGGTTGGGCGCAAGCAATGCCACCACGCTTGTCATTGCGTCGCTCTTCGGCATCGTGAACAGCATCGTGCTCGGCAGCATCGGGAATTCGCTGCGCGCCAGCTGGCAAGTCGGCAAGGGCTACGCATGCGTGGACGTGGTCCAGGCCGCGAACGCGCAGGAGGCACTGTGGATGCGCGTCGAAAGCCCCGAACCTGAAGCGACCCAAGCGACCCAAGCGACCCAAGCGACCGAAGCGACCAAAGCCGCCCAAGCCGGCACGCTCGCCGGTTGATCCGAAGCCCGTCGCCGCGCCAGACCCGGCGACGGGCCTTCCCCTCCATCTACTCCCTTCGCCGTACCTCCAATCCGCCCCACCTAGGCCATTGGATAGGCCTTAAGGCGGATTTGCCTGCGCCCCCCCGCGGCTGAAACTTCGTGTTTCTTTCTTCCCGGCACCCTTGCCGTTGACGGAGCGCGGATGAGTTGGCGAACAAAAGTGGTCTGGAGCGAGGGGATGCTGTTGCAGCCTCAGCACCTGCAGCAAAGCGAGCGTCATGGCGACCATGCGCGGCACGTGCTGTTGCGCTCGACCACCCCCTACGCCTGGGGCTTCGCCGAGCTCGAGATCGACACCGCCGCGCTCACGCTGGGCAAGCTGGCGCTGGTGCGCGCGGTGGGCATGTTCGCCGACGGCACGGTGTTCGACATGCCGGCGGTCGATCCGCTGCCCGAACCCGTGGACATTCCCGCATCGCTGCGCGACGAGGCCGTCGTGCTGGCGCTGCCGCTGCGCCGCGCTGGCGCGCGCGAGGCCGATGCCGAGGCCTACGAAGAGCTGGTGCGCCACCGGGTGCTCGAATCTGAAGTGCCCGACTCGAACACCGCCGGCGAGCGCACGGCGATGCTGCAGCTCGGCCAGCTCCACACGCGCCTGATGCGCGCCAGCGAAGCGACCGACGCCTGGACCACGCTGGGCGTGGTGCGCGTGGTCGAGCGCCGGGTCGACAACCAGGTGCAGCTCGACCGCGCGATGCTGCCGCCGCTGCTGGACGTGGCGGGCCATGCGGTCATTCGCGCCTGGCTCGACGAGCTGCTGGGCCTGCTGCGCCAGCGCGGCGAAGCACTGGCCGGGCGCATGACGCAGGGCGGCACGGGCGGCGTGGCCGAGATTGCCGACTTCATGCTGCTGCAGGCCGTGAACCGCAACGAGGCCGTGTTCGCGCACCTGGCAAAGAGCGCGATGCTGCACCCGCAGCACTTCTTCGAGCACGCGCTGGGTTTGGCCGGCGACCTGGCGAGCTTTCGCGATTCGCGCCGCGTGGCGCGCTTCGGCCCGTACGTGCACGACGACCTGGCGCTGAGCTTTCGCCCGGTGATGGACGACCTGCGGCGCAGCCTGTCGATGGTGCTGGAGCAGTCGGCCATCCGCATCGACCTGCACGACCGCAAGCACGGCGTGCGCGTGGCGGTGGTGACCGACGTGGAGCTGCAGCGCAAGGCCACCTTCGTGCTCGCGGTGAACGCGAACATGCCGAGCGAGGCGCTGCGCGCGCGCTTTCCCACGCAGGTGAAGATCGGCCCGGTCGAGCGCATCCGCGACCTCGTCAACCTCGCGCTGCCCGGCGTCACGCTCACGCCGATGCCGGTGGCGCCGCGGCAGATTCCGTTTCACACGGGCGCCAACTACTTCGAGCTCGACACGCGCAACAGCGACCTGTGGCGCCAGCTGGAGCAGTCGGGCGGCATCGCGATGCACATCGCGGGCGACTTCCCCGGCCTGGACCTGGCGTTCTGGGCCATTCGTTCCTAGCCGCGACGGCTGAAGGACGCGGACCACCATCATGAGCACACCTCCCGATCCCTTCGCGGCCTTCGAGTCCGAGCGCACGGTCATCAAGCCCAAGCCGCGCACGCCCGGCGGCATGTCGCCGGCGGCTTCGTCCGCCTCACCCGCACCTTTCTTCGGCGGCGCCGACCCGACGCCCGCCGCCGACGTCGGCGAGCTCGGCCTGCTGAACCCGCTGGTCTCCGCCGCGGGCAAGCTGCTGGTGCTGATCGGCAAGCTGCGCAACCTGGTGCAGCCGCCCAACGTGCCGGCGCTGCGCGCCTCTACCGCCGACGCCGTCAACCAGTTCGACGCCAACGCGCGCCGCGCGGGCGTCAGCAACGAGTCGGTGCTGGCCGCGCGCTACGTGCTGTGCACCGCGCTCGACGAGGCCGTGGCCAACACGCCCTGGGGCGTGCAGGCCGGCTGGAACAAGCAGAGCCTGCTGGTGCAGTTCCACAACGAGACCTGGGGCGGCGAAAAAGTGTTCCAGCTGCTGGCCAAGCTCGCGCAGGACGTGCCCGCGCACCGCCCGCTGCTGGAGCTGATCTACAGCGTGCTCGCGCTCGGCTTCGAAGGCCGCTACCGCGTGGTCGACAACGGCCGCGCGCAGCTCGACTCGGTGCGCCAGCGCCTGGCCGACCTGATCGCCAAGGACCGCCCCGCCGTCGAGCCCGAGCTGTCGCCGCACTGGCGCGGGCAGGGCGCGGGCACGGTGCGGCTGCGCGAGTCGCTGCCGCTGTGGGTGTTCGCGGCCGGCTTCGCGCTGCTGCTGGCGCTCGCGTGGTTCGCGCTGCGCCTTACGCTCAACTACCGCTCCGACACCACGTACGCCGCGGTGTCCAGCCTGCGCGCGCCCAACCTGCAGATCGCGCCGCCCGCCTTGCCCGCGAAAACGCCGCGCCTCGCGCGCTTTCTCGAACCCGAGATCAAGCAGGGCCTTGTCACCGTGACCGATGAAGCCGACCGCAGCACGGTGCGCCTGCGCGGCGACTCGTTCTTCGGCTCCGGCAGCGCGGAGCCCATGGCGCAGTCGCTGCCGGTGCTGCGCCGCATCGGGCAGGCGCTGGCCGAGGTGAAGGGCGACGTGCTGATCACCGGCCACTCCGACAACCAGCCGATCCGCTCGCTGCGCTATCCGTCGAACTGGCACCTGTCGGCCGCGCGCGCCGACGCGGTGAAGGGCGCGCTCACCACGCTGGTCGACCCCGCGCGCATGCGCTCCGATGGCAAGGCCGACGCCGAGCCGGTGGCCGCCAACGACAGCCCCGCCAACCGCGCGAGGAACCGCCGCGTCGACATCGTGCTGCTGACCGAGCCCGACCGCCTCGCGGCAGCTTCGGCCGCGCCGGCCGCGCCTGCGGTGGCAGGCGCTCCCGTCCCAGGAGCCGGCAAATGATCAAGAAAATTTTCGGCTTCCTGTTCAGCCCGCTGCTGCTCACGCTGCTGGCCCTGCTCGTGGTCGCTGTGCTGGTGTGGTGGATCGGCCCGCTGGTGAAGATCGGCTCGCTCGCGCCGCTGGAAAGCGAAACCGTGCGCGCCGTCGTCATCGGCGTGATCGTGCTCGTCGTGCTGCTGCGCGCGCTGTACCGCCGCTGGCGCGCGCGGCGTGCGAGCCGCCACCTGACCGACGGGCTGATGAAAGCGCCCGCCGCCAGAGCGGGCGCATCGGGTGGACCCGTGGGCGGCGAACAGCAGATTCTCGACACCCGCTTCAGCGAGGCCGTCGCCACGCTCAAGCAGATGCGCCTGCACGCCGCCGGCAAGAAGCCCGGCTGGCGCGACTGGATGTCGATCTCGGGCGGCAGCTACCTGTACGACCTGCCGTGGTACGTGTTCATCGGCGCGCCGGGCGCGGGCAAGACCACGGCGCTCGTCAACTCGGGCCTGTCGTTTCCGCTGGCCGAGAAGTTCGGCCCCGGCGCCATCCGCGGCGTGGGCGGCACGCGCAACTGCGACTGGTGGTTCACCGACGAGGCCGTGCTCATCGACACCGCCGGGCGCTACACCACGCAGGACAGCCACCAGGCCGAGGACAAGAGCGCGTGGGAAGGCTTCCTGGGCCTGCTGAAAAAGGCCCGCCCGCGCCGGCCGCTGAACGGTGTGTTCCTCACCGTGAGCGTGGCCGACCTGCTGAGCCAGGGCCCCGAGGCGCGCACGCAGCTCGCGGCCTCGATTCGAGCGCGGCTGCTGGAGCTCGACAGCAAGCTCACCACCCGGCTGCCCGTGTATGTGCTGGTCACCAAGAGCGACCTGCTCTACGGCTTCACCGACTACTTCGACGACCTCGGCAAGGAGCAGCGCGCGCAGGTCTTCGGCTTCACGCTGCCGGCCGACGAGAACGTGCAGACCGAAGAAAAGGGCCTGTCCACCGCCTTCCACCGCGAGTTCGCGCTGCTGCACAACCGTGTGAACGACGGCCTCATCGCGCGCATGCAGCGCGAGACCGATGGCACGCGGCGCGCGGCCATCTTCGGTTTTCCGGCGCAGTTCGGCTCCATCGGCTCGCTGCTGTCCGACCTGCTCGAGCAGGTGTTCACCGGCTCGCGCTTCGCGCAGCCGCCGTGGGTGCGCGGCGTGTACTTCACCAGCGGCACGCAAGAGGGCAGCCCCATCGACCGCGTGATGGGCAGCCTTGCGCGCAGCTTCGGCATCGAGCGCGCGATGCTGCCGCCGCAGAAGAGCAGCGGGCGCAGCTACTTCCTCACCGCGCTGCTGCGCGAGGTGGTGTTCCCCGAGCAGCGCCTGGCCGGCGCCGACGTGAAGCTGGAGCGCCGTCGCCACACGCTGCGCGTGATCGGCGTCACCGCCATGACGCTGGTCACCGTCGGCCTGCTCGCGGCCTGGGGCTACAGCACGCTGCAGAACCTCAACTACCTGAAGTCGGTCGAGGCCCGCGTCGAGCCCGCCAGGCAGAACCTGGCCGCGCTGCCCGCGCGCGTGCAGAACCTGGTCGAGGTCGCACCCGTGCTGCAGAGCCTGCGCGACATCTGGAAGACGCCCGACAACCGCCAGGGCGACGAGCCGCTGTCGATGACGCTGGGCCTGTACCAGGGCGACAAGCTCGACGCCGCCGCCATGCTGACGCACCAGCGCGCGCTGAACGACGCCTTCCTGCCGCAGATTGCCAAGCGCATCGAAGACCAGCTGCGCACCGCGCAGAAGGACAACCTCGAGTTCACCTACGAGGCCCTGAAGAGCTACCTGATGCTCTACCAGCCCGAGCACTTCGACCCCGAGGCGCTGAAGGCCTGGATCACGCTCGACTGGTCGCGCAACCTCGACCGCGGCATTCCCGAAGACCAGCGCAGGCAGCTCGAAGACCAGCTCGACGTGCTCATCGCCCAGGGCCCGCCGCGCTCGCCGCTGAAGATGGACGAGAACCTGGTGCGCAGCGTGCGCGCCGTGCTCGCGAGCTACCCGCTGGAGCAGCGCGTGTTCAGCCGCCTGAAGCGCCAGCGCGCCACCAAGGACATTCCCGCCTTCAGCGTGGCCCAGGCCACCGGCCCCTCGGGCCCGCTGGTGTTCGAGCGCATCAGCGGCAAGCCGCTGACCGAGGGCGTGCCGGGCATGTTCACCTACGACGGGTATCACAAGCGCTTCCAGAACGAGGTCACCGTGCTCACCGGCCTGCTGGCCAACGAAGACCCGTGGGTGCTGGGGCAGGACCGCAACGCCGCCGACCGCCTGCGCGACGTGGCCGCGCTGGGCGCGCTCACCGACCGCGTGCGCCGCCTGTACCTCGAGGAGTACGTGAAGCAGTGGGAGGCCCTGCTGGCCGACGTGCGGCTGATTCGCGTGAGCGGGCTCGACAAGAACATCGAGACCGCGCGCATTCTCTCGGGCGTCGATTCGCCGCTCGCCAACTTCCTGCGCGCGGTGGTCAGGCAGACCACGCTCATTCCCGCGGCCGACGCCGGCAAGGACGTGGTCAGCAAGGCCACCGAAACCGTGCGCAACACCCGCAAGGGCCTGGAAGACCTGTTCGGCGGCGACCCCGGCCGCCAGGTGGCGCCGGGCAAGCGCATCGAGAGCATCGTGGACGACCGCTTCGAGTCGCTTCGCCGCCTCGTCACCGCCGGCGGCCCCAACCAGCCCGCGCCCATCGACGACGCGCTCAAGCTCTTCAACGAGGTGTACGTGTACCTCAACGCGGTCGACACGGCCGTGAAGGGCCGCACCTCGCCGCCGCCGGGCGACGTGGCCGGCAAGCTCAAGTCCGACGCCGGCCGGCTGCCCGAGCCCGTGCGCTCGATGGTCGAGAACCTGAGCCAGGCCGGCGCCACGCAGGCGCAGGTGGCCGAGCGCGGCAACCTCAGCCAGGACCTGCGCCCCGTGGCCGAGTTCTGCGCGCGCGCCATTGCCGGGCGCTACCCCTTCGTGCAGGCCAGCAAGCGCGACGTGCTGCCCGAGGACTTCGGCCAGATGTTCGGCCCCGGCGGCCTGATGGACGACTTCTTCCAGAAGCGCCTGGCCGCGCTGGTCGACACCAGCACCAAGCCCTGGCGCTACAAGCCCGTGGCCGAACGCGGCGCCGTCACCACCCAGGCGCTGGCCCAGTTCGAGCGCGCCGCGCGCATCAAGGAGATTTTTTTCCGCGGCGGCGGGCGCGGCCCGTCGATGCGGCTGGACTTCAAGCCGGTGGAGATGGACGCGGGCATCACCCAGTTCATCCTCGACGTCGACGGCCAGCTCGTGAAGTACGCGCATGGCCCGGTGGTGCCGATGGCGGTGCAGTGGCCCGGCCCGAAGGGCAGCAACCAGGTGCGCATCCAGGTGAGCCCGCCGTCGACCACCGGCAGCTCGGGCGCGGCCGTGAACGGGCCCTGGGCGCTGTTCCGCGCGCTGGACGACGGGCAGCTCGAGGCGGGCGATGCGCCGGAGAAGTTCTTCATCACCTTCCAGGTCGGGGCGCGCAAGACGCGCTTCGAGGTGACGACGAACAGCGTGCAGCACCCGATCCGCCTGCGCGAGCTGCGGGAGTTTTCTTGTCCGGAGGGGCTGTGACGCTGGCCGCTTCGTCGCCCTTTGCTTCCACCGCGCTGCCCGGGTGGTTCGGCAAGTTGCCGGGCATGGGTGACTTTGCGCATCGGCGGCTGCCGGAGTCGTTTCGCTCGGTGTGGGACGCGTGGCTGCAGCGCGGGTTGGCGGGGCTGCGCGACCGGCATGCCGACTGGACCGAGCGGTATCTGGAAGCGCCGATCTGGTGTTTTGCGCTGGGGCCCCGGGTGGCTGGGGCGCGGGGGTGGATCGGGGTGTTGATGCCTTCGGTGGATGGAGTGGGGCGGTACTTTCCTTTCACGCTTTGCGTGGAGCTCGATGAGGCGGTGGGGGACGCGTTGCGGGGGGAGGCGCTGGCTGCTGCGTTGCGGTGGTGGGCGTTGGCGACGCAGGCCGCGCTGGAAGGGCTCGATGGGGATCTGGATGCGTTGCGCTTCGATGCTGTGCTGGAGCGGTTGTTTGCTGGTTCTTCTGGTGCTGAAGGGGCGCATGTTGTGGAGTCGGTTGGCTTGCCTGCGGCGGGGGCTTCTGTTTGGTTGGGGGATCCTTCTGTTGCCGAAGGGATTCGGATGCTCAGCTCCGGGCTGCCTCGGGATGATCAGTTCGATGCGTTGTTCCTCGGCTTTGCGGAGGAGGGGTGATGAAGGCCGCTCTTTCTTTTGCTTTCCGGGGCCGGGTCTCGCCCCGGCGGGCGAGCCACTTTCTTTTGCTTCGCCAAAAGAAAGTTGCCAAAGAAAAGGCGACCCCACTGTCTGCGTCCCTCCGCTTCGCTGCGGGCAACCTGCGGTGCTCGCGTTTCGCGGGGTCTCGCAGAACTCGCTTCGCTCAAACAGCTGCGAGCCCTGATCCGCGAAACACTCCGCTCCTCGGCGTAGCCAGAGGGGCAAAAGCCAACAGGCCATCGCTGCGCTCGGCCTTCGGAACCCGGCGGGCCGTCGCTGCGCTCGGCCGGGGGGAAAGCAACAGCCGAAGCCACAGCCACAGCCGCCGTAGCCACAGCCGCCAGGCGTCGTACCAACCGCTGCAGGCGCGAAGCGCCTGCAGCGGCTTGGTGGCCGAGCGAAGCAATGGCCCGTCGGTTCCCCACCCCTCTGGCTGCGCCGAGGAGCGGAGCGTTTCGCGGATCAGGGCTCGCCCTTGTTTGAGCGCAGCGAGTTTGGGCGAGACCCCGCGAAACGTGAGCACCGCAGGTTGCCCGCAGCGCAGCGGAGGGACGCATCCAGTGGGGTCGCCTTTTCTTTGTCTACTTTCTTTTGGCGAAGCAAAAGAAAGTAGATCGCCTGCCGGGGCGAGACCCGGCCCCGGAAAGCAACCTCAAGACACAGCCCAAAAAGGAGCCCGTCAATGACCGACTCCAGCCAGGAAGACGACCGCACCCGCGTTGTACCCAAGCAGCCGCAGCCGACAACGGCAACAGCCGACACATCCGCCACAGTCATCACAGCCGGCGCCGCAACCACCAGCCAGCCAGCCCCCGGCGCCTCTGCAGCATCTGCAGCATCTGCAGCATCAGCCCCTCACGAAGCCGGCCTCCTCCCCGTAGGCAGCCGCCTCGCAGAATTCGAAGTCACCCGCGTCATAGGCCAGGGCGGCTTCGGCGTCGTCTACGAGGCTTGGGACCACACGCTGGAGCGCGTCGTCGCCATCAAGGAATACCTGCCGACCTCCCTGTCCACGAGACAGCACGACGGCACCGTGGTCCCCCTGTCGGAAAGACACCGCGAAACCTTCGACCTCGGCATGCGCAGCTTCATCAACGAAGCCCGCCTGCTCGCGCAGTTCGACCACCCCTCGCTGCTGAAGGTCTACCGCTTCTGGCAAGAGAAGGGCACCACCTACATGGTCATGCCCTTCTACCGCGGCGACACGCTGCGCGAGGCGCTGGTGGCCATTCCCGCGGGCGTGGACGAGGGCTGGCTGCTGCGCATCATGGACGGCGTCACGCAGGCGCTGGCGGTGATGCACGGCGCCAACTGCTACCACCGCGACATCGCGCCCGACAACATCATCCTGCTCGAAGGCTCGGGCCGGCCCGTGGTGCTCGACTTCGGCGCCGCGCGCCGCGTGATCACCGACAAGACGCAGGCCATCACCGTCATCCTCAAGCCCGGCTACGCGCCCATCGAGCAGTACGCCGAAATGCCCGACATGTCGCAAGGCGCATGGACCGACGTGTACGCCCTGGCGGCGGTGATGCACGTGGCGGTGTGCGGGCGCGCGCCGCCGCCGTCGGTGGCGCGCCTGCTGTCCGACAGCTACGTGCCGCTGGCGGGCAACGACATCCTGCGCCAGCGCTACAGCCCGCGGCTGCTGGAGGCCATCGACGCGGGCCTGGGCGTACGGCCCGAGCAACGCCCGCAGTCGATGGCCAAACTGCGCGAGGCGCTCGACCTCGATGCGGGGCACACCATCGCGCAGATGCCGCGCACGCAACCGCCGCGCAGCGCAGGCACGGGCACTGGCACCGGTGCGGCCAATGCCGACGCGGCCACCGTCATCGCCAGCGGCAACAAGGCCATCAACAAGTCGGGTGGCAAGCCACCGGCACCAGCCCCGTCACCGGCCTCTTCCCCCGCGGGCAGCGCGGGTAGCGCCGGCACGAAGGGCAACAAGACCGTCGCCGTTCTCGCATCGCTCGCCGTCCTCGCGGTCGCGGCCGGCGGTGGCTGGTGGTGGCTGCAGGGGCGTTCCGGTGCCGGCGACGGCACGAAGCCGTCCGTGGCCGCAGCGCCGCCGCCCCAGCAGCAGCAAACCGACACCAAGGTCGCAGAAGCCCCTCCACCGCCGCCGCCACCGCCTGCCCCGGCGCCACCCCCGGCTCCGCGCACGCCCACCGAGTCGCTGCTGTCGCTCGCGGCCGGCGCCGCCGCCGGCTTCGACGTGACGGCCGCGCCCAGGAAGCCCGAGGTCACGATCGGCAAGGACCGCCTGGCCTTCGAGGTGCGCAGCAAGCGCGAGGGCTTCGTCTACGTGTTCCTGCTGTCCAGCGGCGGCGAGATGTTCCTGCTGTTCCCCAACCTGCTGGACAAGTACAACAAGATCACCGCGGGCGGCACGCTGTCGCTGCCGCGCGCCTCGTGGCCGATGGACGCGGGCGGCCCGGCCGGCACCGACCAGTTCGCGGTGCTCGTGAGCGAGCGCGAGCGCGACTTCAGCGCCGCCGGCGTGCAGAACGACGGCGTGTTCCCCGTGTTTCCGCTGCCGGTGCTGGCCGCGCTGGAGGCCACGCGCGGCAGCGGGCCTTCGCCGCTGCTGGGCAAGCCGGTGTGCCCGGCCGGTTCGGGCAGCGCCCCATGCAACGACGTCTACGGCGTCGCGAATTTCAAAATCGTCGAGAAGTAATCGTCTGTAGGGCGTCGGCCTCCGGGCCGCCCATCTACGGACCAAGGAGGCTTTCATGAACACCCCGCAGCATCCGCTCGTCTCTTGCGCATTTCGCTGGGCCGCGGCCGCCGCGCTGGCGTCCCTGGCCGGTTGCGCCGCGCCGCCGCCGGCCGCCACCACCAGCACCACCGCCGCGCCGCCCGACACCGCGAGCCCGCGTCCCTCGCCGCCCGCGGGTGCGAGCGTGGCGGGCCAGGCGCGCACCTTTTCCACGCAGCTGGCCACCTACACCTCGGTGAGCTTCGACGCCGTGCCGGGCTGGTCGCGCGACGACTTCTCCGAGAGCTGGCCCGCCTTTCTCGGCAGCTGCAAGGTGCTCACCGGCCGCGGCGCGGAGTGGAAGGACGTGTGCGCGCGCGCCCTGCGGGTCGACGGCAAGAGCACCAACGCCATCCGGGGCTTCTTCGAAAGCGAGTTCTCGGCATACCAGATCCGCGACGACGACCGCCGCCCCGACGGCGTGGTCACCGGCTACTTCGAGCCCGAGATCGCGGGCGCGCGCCAGTACGGCGCGCCCTTCATCTACCCCGTGTACGGCCAGCCGGAAGACATGCTGTTCGCCGACGCGCGCAAGCTGCCCGCGGGCAACACCACCGTGGCCGCGCGCGTGGAAGGCCGCAACGTGCTGGTGCAGACCGGCCTGAGCACGCGCGACATGGGCGCGCCGGGCCTGTACGTGCTCGACCTGTCGGGCATCGCGCGCGACACGCTCGACCGCAAGGTGCGCCTGCGCATCGAGGGCAAGCAGCTGCTGCCGTACTACACGCGCGAAGAAATCGAGACCAAGGGCGCGCCCAACGCCAAGGTGCTGGCCTTCGTGAGCAGCGCCACCGCGCTGTACGAGATGCAGATCCAGGGCTCGGGCCGCATCAAGATGGCCAACGGCGACATCGTGCGCGTGGCCTACGCCGAGCAGAACGGCCAGCCCTTCCGCCCGGTGCTGGCGCAGGCTGCCAACGGCAAGCCGCGCAGCCCGGTGAAGGTGCGCGGCTCGTCCATCGAGCTGCAGCTCGACGACGGCGATGACGACGATGCGGGCGCTTCGGGGGCTGCTGGCGCCGTGGACAGCGGCGCCATTCGCACGCGCGGCTTCACGCTCGCGCGGCCGGTGGCCAGCGGGCCGGTCGTCGTGCCGGGGCGCCGTGCCGCGGGCGCGGTGGCGGGCTCGGGCATCAAGGACCCGAGCTACGTGTTCTTCAAGGAGGCCACCTCGCCGGTCGGCGGGCCGGTGGGCGCGTTCGGCGTGCCGCTGTCGGCGGGGCGCTCGATTGCGGTGGACCCGCGCAGCACGCCGCTGGGCTACCCGGTGTTCGTGTCCACGCGCACGCCCGGCAGCGGCGCGCCGATGCAGCGCCTGACCATCGCGCAGGACACCGGCGGCGCCATTCGCGGCGCGGTGCGGGCCGACTATTTCTTCGGCAACGGCCAGCAGGCCGCGACCAACGCGCGCCGCATGAAGGAGCGCGGCCAGCTGTGGATTCTTCTGCCGCGCGGCCTGGCCGTGGCGCAGGCCGCGGTGTCTTCCACCATTCGCACGCGCGGCGCCGCAGTGGGCGCCGACCTGCCGCAGTGCCTGGTGCCGTCGGAAGGCAGCTGCGTCGACGACTGAGCGGGCCGCGCGGCTTCGACCCCTCATGCAGGAAACGCTCTCGTCCGCGCAAAGCAGCGAGCTCGTGCGCCTCTGGCGGCGCCGGCAGGCGCTGTCGCCGAACGACATGGGCGCGATGTACCGCATCGTGGGCGACGCGCTGCGGGCCTGCAACCCGCCCGAGCTGCAGGTGCTGGGCGAAGGGCGGCAGGAGCTGGTGGCGCAGTTCATCTACGTGAAGGTGCTGCGGCTGAACATCGACGCCGCCGACCCCAACGCAGCCGAAGCAGAAAAAGGCGATGAAGCCGAAGACCGCGCGGCCCACAGCGCGCCGTCGACGGCCTTCGCGCTGTGCGCGTACTTTCGCCGCTACCTCATCGACTGCACGCGCGCCAGCTCGTTCCGGCGCAAGCTCTCCATCGGCGACCAGGTCAGCGAGGCGCAGCTCGAAGACGCGCTCGGCGCGGGCGACGACCTCGACGGCTGCCTGGCCGAGCACGGCCTGAGCGCGCAGGCCGTGCAGCTGGCCGCGCGCGCCTTCATCGCCGGGCTGCCCGAGCCCGAGCGCCTGCTGCTGTGCGAGGGCTTCGGCCAGGAGGCCGAGGGCGGGCTGTCGGGCATTGCGTCGCGCCACGCCATTGCCTCGTACCACTACCGCGCGGGGCGCCTGGGGCTCGTGCACAAGCGCGAGGGGCTCACCGCCGATTACGGCAAGACCCGGCTCGGCGGCTGGCTGCAGCAGACGCTGGGCATCGCGCTGGCGCCCGAGAACATGGCCGCGATCCTGCAGGTTTTCAAAATCCTGGGGGCTGAAGCGTCTTATGCCTGAAGACATAGCCATTCAGGAACAGACGCCATGACCACCGACCTCTGGCCCCCGCTCAGCGTGATTCGCAACGCGCTGGAGACCGGCGCGGCCGTGCCCGAAGCAGAAGCCGACGACGTGCCTGGTGTGCCCGGCTTGGCCGTGGTCGCCATGCCCACGGGTTCGACGTCCGTTCCAGGCGCCGGACCCGCGGGCACGGCCGGCGCCATCGACCTGCTGATGCCGTTGGCCGAACTGGCGCGGCGCCGCGAGGCCGTCGCACGCCGTGCCTTTCCCGCGCGCTGGGCGCCGGGGCGGCTGGTGAGCGTGGTGCACGAGGGGCGGCTGCTCGGCGTGCTGCTCGACCGTTGCATCGAGACCGACGGCGAGCGCTGGCAGGGCTGGATGGCCGCCGGCGAGGCCGACTGGGCCGGCGCCTTCGACGTGCTGCTGGAACCCGACGACGAGCCTTTCGAGCCAATGTTCGGCGTGGTGCAGACCTGGAACGTGGTCACGCTGCAACCCGGCCCGCAGCTGCGCGCGCGCGTGCTGGGCGAGCTCTCGGCCACGCGGCTCGCGGCGATGCGCGCGGTGCACGACGAATGGGCCGCGCATGCCGCGCCGGACATCGCGCCCGAGCCGGGGTGCATCGCGCTGCGCGAGGTGGGCGGGGCGTTTTCGGTGCTGTCGGGCACGCCGCTGGGCCCGCACGACCCGCGGGTCGATTACCAGGGGCTGTACCGCAACGCGGGGCTGCAGCTGGGCAGGGTGCTGGTGCAGCCGCAGGTCGATGCAGGGGAGGAGGCCGCTCCTGCGCGTGCGAAGCCGCAGCCCAGGCCTGAGGGCGGCTGGTGGGGCAGCATCCGCCGCTGGTTCGGCGCCGAGGGCTGGGCCCGCCCGGCCTTCGCGGTGCTGGCGCTGTGCGTGCTGGTGCAGAACATCGGGCTGCTGGGCGGGCGCGACGCGTCGGACGAAGACGAGGTGCGCTTTCGCGACGTGCCGGCCGCGCCTGCGGCTGCAACCGTCAGGGCCGATCTCGTGATGCGCTGGAAAGAAGGCGTGCGCATGGACGAGGCCGACCGGCTGCTGCAATCGATCTCAGCGGACGTGGTGGGGGGGCCCGGCGGCAATGGGGCGTGGCTGCTGCGCGTGCCGGAGCCGGTGGATGCGCTGGCGGTGCTGGCGGCATCGCCGCTGGTCGAGTCGGCGGGGCCGGCGTCGGAGCGGCAATGACGCGCGCCGCCCTGCTCCTGCGTTTCTCCCTCCCCCTCTGGGGGAGGGCAGGGGTGGGGGCAGGCGGCGTGTCCACTGAGCGCTCTGCCTGCCCCCATCCCAGCCTTCCCCCAGAGGGGGAAGGAGCCATGCCTTTCTCCCTCCCCTCCCGGGGGAGGGCAGGGGTGGGGGCAAGCGGCGTATCCACCGAGCGCTCTGCGTGCCCCCATCCCAGCCTTCGCCCAAAGGGGGAAGGAGCAAGACAGCAGCGCATCTTGCAGGCGCTGCTCGTGCTCTGGCTGCTCGCTTGCGGCAGCCTCGCCTTCGCCACCCCGCGCGCCTTGCTCGTCGGCGTCTCCGAACTCGTCAACCAGCCGCAGGCCCTGTGGCTGCAAGCACCCCGCAACGACGTGATGCTCATGCGCGAAACCCTGCTCAGGCAAGGCTTCGCCGCGCCCGACATCGCCACGCTTGCCGACGGCGTGCCCGGCGCCGCGTTGCCCGAGGCCCAGGCCATCCACGAAGCGCTTGCGCGCCTGCTCGCGCAATCGAAGAGCGGCGACTTCGTGCTGCTGTATTTCTCCGGCCACGGCACGCGCCTGCGCGACGTGGCCAAGCGCTACCAGGAGCCCGACGGCCTGTCCGAGAACTTTCTCGCGCGCGACGTGCGCGGCACGCTCGGCGCCGACACCGTGCTCAGCGGCGACCTGCGCGACGCCGACTTCGACGCATGGATCCAGGCCTTTCTCGCGAAGAACGTGTTCGTCGCCTCGGTGTTCGACACCTGCTCCGCCAACTCCATGACGCGCGGCAGCGTCGACGCGCCGGCCACCGTCGAAGGCGCGGGCGACGACGAGGTGCGCTGGCGCGGCCTGCGTTCGATGCAGCTCACCGGCGGCAATGCTCCGTCGTCCGCTCGCACGACGCCGGCGCCAGTGCCGGTGTTGCCCCTGCCGGCCGAGTCCGTGCCGCGCGCCCGCTACGTCGCCTTCTTCGCCTCCGAGAGCCACCAGATCACGCCCGAGCTGCGCCTGCCGCGCAAGGCGCGCAATGCCCGCGCGCAAGGCCTGCTGACCTGGGCCGTGGTCGAGGCGCTGTCGCGCCGGCCCGCCACCTGGCGCGACCTGTTCGACGGCGTGCTCGCGCTGTACCCGCCGGTCATCGACGAGCTCGCGCAGCGCTTTCCCACGCGCGAGCTGCCTTCGCCGGTGGCCGAGGGCAACCTCGATGCGCCGCTGTTCGCCAACAGCGGCGCGCCCGCGTCCACACGCCCGGTGTGGCGCGCGCAGCGCAGCGGCGACAGCCTGGCCATCGGCGCGGGCCTGCTCGACGGGCTTGCGCCGCAGTTGCCGGTTCGCGTGCTGGCCACGCTCGACGACGGCACGGTGCGCAGCGCGCCGGCCACGGTCGCGCAGGCCAGGCTGGGCGCCGCGGGGCTTGCGGTGCCGGCCGCGTTGAAGGACGTGGCCGGCAGCGCCTTCTGGAGCGTCACGCCGCTCGCCGAGCCCGCCGCCATCGCCTTGCGCGTGAGGGCCGACAAGCCCTTGCCCGCCGGCCTGAGCCTGGACTACCCGGCCGCCATCCGCACGGCCGACGACGCAGCGAACGCCGACGTGCGCTGGACCGACCTGGGCGCTGCGGGCCACCGCATCGAGCTGCTCGCGCCGATGTTCGGCACCACGGTGTCCGCCGTGGTCGTGCCCGACACCGCCGCGCTGCGCCGCCGGTTGCAGGCGCTGGCGCAGCTCAAGTGGCTCGCGCAGTTGCAGGCCTATGCCAAGGAGGGCCAGCTCGACGGCTTCGACGCCGCGCTGGAGGTCTGGAACGCCGATCGCCTGCTGCGCAGCACGCCGGTCGCGCAAGCCGCCGGCGCGTTGCCAGCGCTGCCCGGGCTCGCGACCGGCGAGCGCCTGCGCCTGAACGTGCGCAACACCAGCGGCCGCTCGCTGGACCTGGTCGTGGCCGGCATCGACGCGCGCGGCGCGCTGCAGTCGGTGTACCCCGACGAGCCCGGCGAGAGCAACCGCTTCAAGCGCGGCACGCCCGAGCAGCCCGCGGTCAAGCGCTTCGACCTGCCGTGGCTCGACGCGGGCGGCGAGGCGCGCCTGCTGGTCATGGCCGTGCCCGCCACGCCCTACAGCGCGCCGCGCCTGTTCGGCATGGCGTCCGCGCAGGCCGAAGGCGTGCAGGCCGAGGTGGCGCAGGTGCGCGTGCGCGGCGGCCAGCCGCCGGCCGAACGCAGCGAGCGCCAGGTGTTCGCCGCGCTGCTGCGCCGAGCCACCGCGCCCGACGGCGGAGCGCGGCCATGAGGCTGGCGCACCCGTTCCCGATTCAGTTTCTTTTCGAACACCGGAGGTGATATGGCATTTCTAGACGACGGCTCCTGGAGCCCCGAAGACGCGCGGCGCTTCTACGACCTGGTGGGCACCGGCTCGGCCGAGGTCGACCTGGTCATGATGATCGAGAACAAAGGCGCGCCCGTCGAAGGCGAGCTCGAGCGGTCTTTCGAAGACGGCAAGGCGCGCCTGAGCATCGGCGGCTACTACTGGTCGGTGCAGGTGCCCGAGTCGTCGGCGCAGAACCAGGTGGTGCCCAACAACCTGATCGTCGCGCGCCGCAGCGACGCGGCCACCGCCACCATCGCCAGCCTGCTGCGCGCGCAGGAGAAAGACCTGAAGGTCATCGTCAGTGCCTTCAAGGCCGGCGGCGACCAGCGCTCCACCGAGGCGCAGCCCATCTTCGAGATGGTGCTGGAGAACGCGCGCGTGTGCCGCCTGGTGCTCAACTCCGGCGGCAACTGGGGCGTGCCGTCGGAGCTCATCTCCATCAGCTACCGCACGCTGAAGCTCAAGTCGGCGCCGCAGAAATCGACCGGCGCGCGCGGCGCGGTGCGCGAATGCCAGTTCACCCGCGCATGAAGAAACCGCACGTGATGACCCCGCACGCGATGCAGCCGCACCCCATGCACCCATTCAAGGAGCACACCCCATGACGACCGCCGCCGAATTCCTCAAGGCCGCCGACCCGGTGGCCGCCCTGAAGGCCCTGAGCGACGACGTGCGCGCCAAGCCCGCCGACAGCAAGCACCGCGTATTCATGGCGCAGTTGCTGTGCGTGCTGGGGCAGTGGGAGCGCGCGCTCAACCAGCTCACCGTGGCGGCAGAACTCGATGCGCTGGCCGTGCCCATGAAGCAGGTGTACGGCGAGGCCGTGCGCTGCGAAGGCCTGCGCGCCGAGGTGTTCGCGGGCACGCGCACGCCGATGATCTTCGGCCAGCCCGACGAATGGCTGGCGCTGCTCATCGAGTCGCTGCTGCGCCAGGGCCGCGGTGAAAGCGCGCTGGCCGAAGACCTGCGCCAGCGCGCCTTCGACGGTGCGCCCGCCATCGCGGGCACCATCGATGGTGTGCCCTTCGAATGGCTCGCCGATGCCGACATGCGCCTGGGCCCGGTGCTGGAGGCCTTCGTCAACGGCAAGTACTACTGGATTCCCTACGCGCGGCTCGCGCACATCAAGATCGAACCGCCCGAGGACCTGCGCGACTGCGTGTGGATGCCCGCGCACCTGCAGTTCGAGAACGGCGGTGAAACGCTGGCGCTGATTCCCACGCGCTACGAAGGCACCGAGAAGTGCGAAGACGGCGAGCTGCGCCTTGCGCGCAAGACCGAATGGCGCGAGCTGCGCCCCGAGGTGTGGGCCGGCCACGGCCAGCGTGTGCTGGGCAGCGATGCCGGCGAGTACGCGCTGATGGACGTGCGCGAGATCTTGTTCACCCAAGCCGAGAACGAAAGCGAGAGCGAGAGCGAGGGCACGCGCGATGCCTGAACTCACCGCGCAGGAGCGGCTGCAGCCCTCGCTGCTCGACCGCCTCGTCGACCACGCGCCCGACGAGCAGCGCGAGGGCGACGAGAAGCGCACGCTGACCAAGCAGGCGCTGCGGCAGGCCGTGCTGCGCGACCTGGGCTGGCTCTTCAACGCCACGGGCCATGGCCTGTCGATGGACGACAAGCAGTACCCCAACGCGGCACGCTCGGTCATCAACTACGGATTGCCTATGCTGTCTGGCCAGTTCACCTCGTCGGTGCAGCGTGTCAGCATGGAACAGGCTTTGAAGAACGCAATCCTGCAGTTCGAGCCGCGCATTTTGTCCCGCACCCTCGAAGTTGAACTCGTCATGGAAGGCCCGGCACTGGACTCCCACAACAGCATCGGCCTGCAGATACGCGGCATGCTGTGGGCGCAGCCGGTACCGCTCGAGTTCCTGATGCGAAGCCGCGTAGACCTCGAAGAGGGACGCATCGAGATCGTGGACATGGCGCAAAACCCAAGGTGAGTAGTCCGCCATGGACCCTCGGCTGCTGAGTCTCTACGAGCAGGAACTGCGCTACTTCCGCGAAAGCTCCGCCGAGTTCGCGCGCGCGTTCCCGAAGATCGCGCACCGCCTGGGCATCGAGGGCCAGGAAGTGGCCGACCCGTATGTGGAGCGGCTCATCGAGGCGACCGCATTTCTTTCGGCGCGCGTGGGCCTGAAGCTCGATGCGGAGTACCCGCGCTTCACGGGCCACCTGCTCGACATCGTCTACCCGCACTTCCTCGCGCCCACGCCGGCGATGGTGGTCGTCAACTTCGTGCCCGACCCTGAAGACGCCAACCTCGCGACCGGCCCTTTGCTGCCACGCGGCAGCGGCCTGCGCGCGCGGCAGGCGGTGGGGCAGAACACGCACTGCGAGTTCCGCACCGCCAGCGCATTGCGCATCTGGCCTGTCGAGGTGCAGCGCGCGCAGTACTTCACCTACGCACCTGATCTTCCGCTGAACACGCACCCGCAGTCGCGCGCCATCCGCGGCGGCCTGCGCATCGCATTGCGCGCCACGGCGGGGCTGGACTTCAGCCAGATCGCGCTCGACGAGCTGGTGCTGCACTTCGGCGGCGCCGAAGACGTGGCCTGGCAGCTGCATGAATGCGCGCTGGGCCAGCCCATCGGCGTGCTGGTTCGTCCGATCGGTCCCGGCGGTGCCTTGCAGGGCACGGCGCAGAGCCTGCCGGCCAGCGCCATCGGCGCGGTCGGCTTCGAGGAAGACGAGGCACTGCTGCCCACCACGGCCACGGGCTTCTCTGGCTTCAGGCTGCTGCAGGAGTACTTCGCGTTTCCGCAGCGCTTCCAGTTCGTGCGGGTCGGTGGGCTGAAGACGCTGCTCGCGGCCATGCCGGTGAACGAGGTCGAGATCGTGCTGCTGTTCTCGCGCGGCGACGCGGCGCTCGAGAAGCTGGTGAGCGCCGACAACGTGCAGCTGCACTGCGTGCCCGCCATCAACCTGTTCACCAAGCGGCTGGACCGCGTGCCCATGAGCGAGGGCGTGAGCCAGTTCCACCTGGTGCCCGACCGCACGCGGCCGCAGGACTTCGAGGTGCACACCGTGACCGAGGTCATCGGCCATGGCGTGCCGGGCCCCGATGCCGCGACGGCGGCGGAGCAGCCCTTCCTGCCCTTCTACTCGGCCTTTCACGGCAGCCGCAGCAGCCACCCCGCCTACTTCACGACCACGCGCGAGCCGCGCATGCTGTCGGTGCGCCAGCGCGCGGAGGGCCACCGCAGCAGCCACATCGGCTCCGAGGTCTACATGCAGATCGTCGATCCGCAGCAGGCGCCCTACGCGGCCACGCTGCGCCAGCTGGCGGTGACCGCGCTGTGCACCAACCGCGACCTCCCGCTGCTGATGCCGCTGGGCCGCGAGAACGACTTCGACTGCGTCGACTCCTTTCCCGTGCAGCGCGTGCGCATGGTGCGCGGCCCTTCGCGGCCGGTGTCGCCGGTGGTGAGCCAGGGGCTGGGCTGGCGCGTGGTCGACCACCTGGCGCTCAACTACCTGTCGCTGTCGGACAGCACGCCCGAGCAGGGCGCCGCCGCGCTGCGCGAAACGCTGATGCTCTACGCCGTGCATGCCGACGAAATGCGCCAGGGCCAGGTGCGCGGCCTGCTGTCGGTCAAGAGCAAGCCGGTGGCGCGGCGCCTGCCGCTGAAGGGCCCCATCGCCTTCGGCCGCGGGCTGGAGGTGACGCTGGAGGTCGACAAGGACGCCTTCCACGGCCATAGCGCATTCCTGTTCGGTGCCGTGCTCGCGCGCTTCCTGTCGCGCCATGTCGAGGTGAACCATTTCGTCGAGACCGTGCTGCGCGTGGCGGGCAAGGGCGAGACCATGCGCTGGAGGCCGCTGTGCGGAACGCGGCAGATCCTGTGAGCACCCCTCGGCCGCCCGAAGGCGATCGCCCCCGCGTCCGCGAGGGGGGGAACGAAGCCCCGGGGGAGACGGTACGCACCCGCGTCGACGCGGCGCTGCAGGCGTGGTCGGCGCAGCCGTGGGCGTACGACTACTTCGCGGTGATGCGCCGGCTGGAATCGGTCGCGCGCACCACGCCGCGCTGGGGCCGGGCGCTGCTGCCCGGCGCCGAGCCGGTGCGCGTGGGGCAGGAGCCTTCGCTGTCGTTCGCGCCCGCGAGCTTCAGCCGCTTCGAGCCCGCCACCGCGCATTCGCCGCCGCGGCTGCGCCAGCAGTTCTTCGGCTACATCGGCCCCAACGGGCCGCTGCCGGTGCACCTGAGCGACTTCATTCGCGAGCGCAGCCTGAACTTCGGCGACCCGACGTGGCTCGCGTTTCTCGACAGCTTTTCGCACCGCTTCTCGCTGCACTTCTACCGCGCGTGGGCGCAGTCGCGCCCGGCCGTGGCGCTGGACCGTCCGGGCGAGGACCGCTTCAGGCTGCAGGTGGGCGCGCTGGTGGGCATCGGCACGCCGGGGCGCACGCAGCGCGACGAGATCCACGACGATGCGCGGCTGCACTTCTCGGGCTGGCTCGCGCGCCGCGTGCACAACGTGGAGAGCGTGGAGCGCGTGCTGTGCAGCTACTTCGGCGTGCCCGTGACGCTGGAGCGCTGGGTCGGCCACTGGATGCGCCTGCCCGCCGACGAGCTCACGCGGCTGGGGCAGGGCGACAGCTCGCGCTCCATGGGCATGGGCGCGATGCTGGGCACGCGCGCGTGGGACCGCCAGCACCGCGTGCGCCTGCACCTGGGGCCGCTCACGCTCGCGCAGTACCGCATGTTCCTGCCGACGGCCGAGGTGGGCAACGCGCGCCCCGTGCTGCAGCGCTGGATGCAGCAGCTGCTGGGCGACGAGCTCGAGTGGGACGCCGAGCTGATGCTCGAAAAAGCCCAGGTGCCCCCCACGCGGCTGGGCAGCGCCAGGGGCAACGCGCCGCGCCTGGGCTGGGTCTCGTGGCTCGGCGAGCGGCCGCGCCAGCGCGATGCGGCCGACGTGCGCATCGGCAGTCAACCGGCCGGTGCGCATTGATGCGCGCGGGCCTTTCAATCGTCACAGCTTCATTCGTCTAGAAGAGATACGGAGTCCTCCCATGAGCGAAATCAGCCGCACCGCCCTGTTCGGAAAACTCAACGCGCTGGCCTACAAGGCCATCGAAGGCGCGACGGTGTTCTGCAAGATGCGGGGCAATCCGTACGTGGAGCTGGAGCACTGGTTCGCCCAGCTGCTGCAGGCGCAGGACTCCGACCTGCACCGCGTGATCCAGCACTACGGGCTGGACGTGTCCGTCATCGCCAAGGACATGACCGCCGCGCTCGACCGCCTGCCGCGCGGCGCCACCGCCATCAGCGACTTCTCGCCACACATCGAGAACGCCATCGAGCGTGCGTGGACCTACGCCACCCTGCAGTTCGGCGAGGCGCAGGTGCGCACCGGCTACCTGCTGGTGGGCATGCTGAAGACGCAGAGCCTGCGCAACCCGCTGTTCAACCTGTCGAAGCAGTTCGAGAAGGTGAAGGTCGAAGACCTGGCCGACAACTTCGCCAAGGTGTGCGATGCCTCTCCCGAGGCGCAGATGCGCGCGCAGGACGGCACCGGCATGGGCAGCGGCGCCCCGGGCGAAGACACGGGCGCCATGGCGCCGGCCGCCATGGG
The DNA here is from genome assembly GCF_030317035.1 of Variovorax sp. J22G73. GTDB lineage: Bacteria > Pseudomonadota > Gammaproteobacteria > Burkholderiales > Burkholderiaceae_C > Variovorax. Next base: position 49,535 of record NZ_JASZYK010000012.1, on the reverse strand, counting down.
CAAGGGCGATGCGCTGAAGAAATTTGCTGTCGACCTCACGGAAAAAGCGAAGAAGGGAGAGATGGACCCGGTGACCGGGCGGGACGAGGAAATCCGCCAGATCGTCGACATCCTCATGCGCCGGCGCCAGAACAACCCGCTGCTCACCGGCGAGGCCGGCGTCGGCAAGACCGCGGTGGTGGAAGGCTTCGCGCAGCGACTGGCGCGCGGCGACGTGCCGCCGCAGCTGAAGGACGTGAAGCTGCTCACGCTGGACATCGGCCTGCTGCAGGCCGGCGCGAGCATGAAGGGCGAGTTCGAGCAGCGGCTGCGCCAGGTGATCGACGAGGTGCAGAGCTCGCCCACGCCCATCATCCTGTTCATCGACGAGATCCACACGCTGGTGGGCGCGGGCGGCGCGGCCGGCACCGGCGACGCGGCCAACCTGCTGAAGCCCGCGCTGGCACGCGGCAACCTGCGCACCATCGGCGCGACCACCTGGGCCGAGTACAAGAAATACATCGAGAAAGACCCGGCGCTCACCCGCCGCTTCCAGGTGGTGCAGGTGCCCGAGCCCGACGAGGTGAAGGCGATATTGATGCTGCGCGGCGTGGCCAGCGTGCTGGAGAAGCACCACCGCGTGCAACTGCTCGACGAAGCCATCGAGGCCGCGGTGAAGCTCAGCCACCGCTACATTCCCGCGCGCCAGCTGCCCGACAAGGCGGTGAGCCTGCTGGACACGGCCTGCGCGCGCGTGGCCGTGAGCCAGCACGCCACGCCGCCCGAGGTGGAAGACTGCATGCGCCGCATCGAGGGGCTCACGGTCGAGCAGGAAATCATCGGGCGCGAAGAAGCCATCGGCATCGACGTGACCAAGCGCGCGGCGCAGGTGAGCACGCTGCTGGCCGAGTCGAAGGTGCAGCTCGACGGGCTGAACGTGCGGTGGAAGGAAGAGAAGGGGCTGGTCGACCGGCTGCTGGAGTTGCGCGCGAAGCTGCGGGCGGGGAGCAAGCCGGTGGATGCGCCCGGCGCCGCGAGCGATGCGAAGGCCGACGTGCCCCCACCCCAGCCCTCTCCCAGCGGGGGAGGGAGCGAAGACCGCGCCGCCTTGTTGGCGGAACTGCACGAGTTGCAAGCGAAGATCCACGCGGTGCAGGGCGAGAGCCCGCTGATTCTTCCGTCGGTCGACGAGCAGGCCGTGGCCTCGGTGGTCGCGGACTGGACGGGCATTCCGGTGGGCCGCATGGTGAAGAACGAAGTCGAGGCGGTGCTGAAGCTGGCCGACACGCTCAACCAGCGCGTCATCGGCCAGAAGCACGGGCTGGAGATGATCGCGCGGCGCATCCAGACCTCGCGCGCCCGGCTGGACAACCCGCAGAAACCCATCGGCGTGTTCATGCTGTGCGGCACCTCGGGCGTGGGCAAGACCGAGACGGCGCTGGCACTCGCCGAGGCCCTGTACGGCGGCGAGCAGAACATCATCACCATCAACATGAGCGAGTTCCAGGAGGCGCACACCGTCTCCACGCTCAAGGGCGCGCCCCCGGGCTACGTGGGTTACGGAGAGGGCGGCATCCTGACCGAGGCCGTGCGCCGCCGCCCGTACAGCGTGGTGCTGCTCGACGAGGTCGAGAAGGCCCACCCCGACGTGCACGAGATCTTCTTCCAGGTGTTCGACAAGGGCTGGATGGAAGACGGCGAGGGCCGCATGATCGACTTCAAGAACACCATCATCTTGCTGACGACCAACGCGGGCAGCGAGCTGGTGATGAGCATGTGCCGCGACCCCGAGCTGCTGCCTGAGCCCAACAGCCTGGCCGACGCGTTGAAGGCGCCGCTGATGAAGGTGTTTCCGCCCGCGCTGCTGGGCCGCATCGTCACCATTCCCTACTACCCGTTGTCGCCGGACATGATGAAGAAGATCGTGCGGCTGCAGCTGGGCCGCATCAAGAAGCGGGTGGAGGCCAACCACGGCGTGCCGTTCGACTACAGCGACGCGGTGGTCGACCAGGTGGTCGCGCGGTGCCAGGACCCGGAGTCGGGCGGGCGCGTGATCGACGCCATCCTCACCAACACCGTGTTGCCGACCATCTCCGTCGAGTACCTGCAGCGGCTGGCCTCCGGCGGCGAGATTCGCCGTGTCGCGCTCGATGTGAAGGACGCGGAATTCACCTACGCGTTCGACTGAGATGGACTGCTGTTTGTCTTTGAGGCGGCCTGTTCACACGCCCCGAACAACAACACCACCAGCGCAATAAAAAAAATGGCCGACAACGAGTTCCGCATAGAAAGCGATTCCCCTGCCAAGGACGACCTGATGTTCTGGCGCATCGTGGGGCACGAGGCGCTGGCGCGTCCGTCGGCCTACGAGCTCACGGTGTTGTCGACGAACAAGGCGCTGGACGCCAAGGACATCCTCGGCCATGCCTTCGATGTCGTCATCGTGTTCAAGGACGAAGACGGCGGCACGCACGAGCGGCACTGCCAGGGCCACGCCGTGCGCTTCGTGCGCGCGGGGCACATGGGCCGGCACCACGAATACCGGATCACCCTGCGCTCGTGGTTCTGGCTGCTCGGCAAACGCACCAACTCCCGCATCGTGCAGGACAAGAAAGTGCTCGAAGTGCTCGACGCCGTGTTCGAGGACAGCCCCATCAAGCGTTTCAAGAAGACCAAGGCCGACAACGTCATCGGCACCCACAAGCCGCGACGGTACTGCGTGCAGCACCAGGAAAGCGACTACCAGTTCCTGTCGCGCCTGCTCGAGGACGAAGGCATCTACTACTGGTTCGACGCGCACGACGCACCCGGCACCATGCACCTGTCGGACGCCAGCGATATCGCGCACGACAAGCTGCCCGCCGCCGCCACGCTGCGCCACATGGCCACCAACGCCGCCGAGCCGCGCTTCAACGAGATTTCGCGCTGGGTCAGCGCGCGCCAGTTCGACACCGGCAAGCATTCGTCGCGCGACAGCGACTTCAAGGCCATCAAGAAAAAGCTCGGTGCCGACATCGATTCGTCGGACGACCACGAGCTGGCCAACCTGGAGATGTTCGAGTTTCCCGGCGGCTACTTCAGCGGCGACGACGGCGAGGCGCGCGCCAAGCTGCGCGGCGACGAGCTCAACGCACGCCGCGACCGCCACTGGGCCGTCACGCCCTGGCCCGACGTGGCTGCAGGGCGCGGCTTCAAGTTCGAGGGCGACCCCGACGGCACGCGCAACGGCGACTACATCGTCGCGGCCTGCACCTTCGTGGCCAGCCACCGCGGCTACGAAGGCGTGAGCGCCAGCGCCTCCGTTGCGGCGCGGCCCGTGCGCGACGCGCTGGCCGAGGTACTGCGCGACGACGCCGTCAACGCCGACACGCTGCCCGTGCTCGAAGAGCTGATGGCCGCCACCCCCGCGCTGGCCGCGGCGCAGACCGGCGCCAGCGTGTTCCTCGTGACCGCCATGCCGGCCGAGCGCCTGTACCGCGCGCCGCGCCTCACGCCGCGCGTGACCATGCCCGGCCCGCAGACCGCCATCGTGGTCGGCCCCAAGGGCGACGAGCTGCACGTGGACGACCACGGCCGCGTGAAGGTGCACTTTCACTGGGACCGCTACGACGAGAGCAACGAGAAGTCGACCTGCTGGGTGCGCGTGTCGCAACCCTGGGGCGGCAAGGGCTGGGGCGGGTACTTCATTCCGCGCATCGGGCAGGAGGTGATCGTCGACTTTCTGAACGGCGACCCCGACCGCCCCATCATCGTGGGCCGCGTCTACAACGACGACCAGCCCATTCCGTACAAGTCGCCCACGCAGAGCGGCTTCAAGACCCGCTCCACGCCCGGCGGCGGTCCCGCGAACTACAACGAGATCATGTTCGAGGACAAGAAGGGCGAGGAGAACATCAACATCCACGCCGAGCGCAACATGAGCCGCAGCGTGGAGCTGGACGACTCGACCTCGGTGGACCGGGACCAGAGCATCACTGTCAAGCGGGACCAGACCAGCCACGTGGACCGTGACCGCAAGAGCACCGTGACGCGCAACGACACCAACATGGTGGTGGTCGACCAGAAGAACACCGTCAAGGGCAACCAGAACAACCAGGTGGTGGGCAACCGCACCAGCTTCGTCGACAGCGACGACAAGACGATGGTCACGGGCACCAGCCTGAGCGACGTGACAGGTGCGCGCACCGACACCTCGCGCGCCGGAGAAACCCGCAACGTCATCGGCAACCAGAGCATCACCGTCAGCGGCAACCTCACCTACAAGGCCGCGAAGATGAGCTTCGAGGCCGGCCATATCGACTGGCTGGTGACGGGCTCGAGCTCCAAGTACATCACCGTGCCGACCGGGCCGCTGCACCTGATGGCCAACAAGATCAAGCTGATGAGCAACACCGGCATCGAGATGATGGCCGCGGGCAACATCGACCAGACGGCCGTGGGCTCCAACACCACCATCCTCGGGCCCAACACCAGCGGCTACATCGGCAACAACTCCGAGGCCAACCTGGGCATCACCAGCTCCACCTTCATGGGCATGAGCATCGAGAACTCGGTGTCGCTGGCGATGAGCAACTTCGTGGGCGTGGCCATCGAGAACACGCTGGCCGTGAAGCTCATCAACTGCGCGGCGCCGGAGATCAAGTCGATTTCCACCGCGGACGTGAACCTGACGCCGCTGAAGGTCATCAGCCCGGGCGGCGGCGGTGGCGCCGCCACCGCGGGCGCGGTGGCCGGCGTGATCGGCGCGGTGTCCGGCGCGGCCACCGCGGTCATGGGGATCGCGGCCACGCTGCAGCAGTACGCCGATGCGGCCGAAGCGCTGGACCGGGCGTCCGCGGAGGCGACGGCCGCGGGGCTGCCCGGGCTCGCCGGCCGGTTGTCCTCGCTGGCCGGCATCACGCGCAAGCGGCGCGAACAAGGCCTGATGGCGGCGGGCACGGCCGCGGCCGGCATCTTCATGCCGCCGGCACTGCCCCTCTTCATGGCCATGGGGGCGGCCGCGGCGGCCACCAGTGCCACGGACGACGCGGGTGCGAGCGACCTGGCCGGCAACGTGCCCGCCAACGCCGACGGCTCGCGCACCGCCTCGAAAGACGACAGCGGCTCGGCCGCGCCGTGGGCGCCGCCTGCGGGGTCCGGTGGCGGATCGGGCGGGGGTTCGGGTGGCGGCTCGGGCGGTGGCTCGGGCGGTGGTGGGTTGTAGCCGCAAGGACACGCCGCGATGCAGATCCTCAAGCCCCAGTCGCTCGGCCTGTCGACGCGCCCCATCGAGTTTCGCAAGCGCTTCGGCCTGAGCATCAGCGCCTGCCTGCACCTGCCGTTCGCGCAGGGCGAGCACGGCACGCTGTGGGCCGAGCAATCGATGTGGTCGTTCCTGGCCAAGGAGATGGCCCAGCCGCTGATCGACGAAGGCGTGGCCAAGCTCACGCCGGAGTTCCTGGTGCACGGCAAGGCATTCACCCCGCCGGACCGGCCCTCCGGTTGCGCGGTGCGCGCCCGCTTCGGCACGCGGGAGAAAACGCTGCTGGTGCTGGGAGACCGCTACTGGAACGGCGCCAACCCGAGCGAGGCCCGGCCCTTCGAGGAAATGCCGCTGGACTGGTCCAGGGCCTACGGCGGGCCGGACTTTCCCGCCAACACCGGCGGCCGCGGCCGGGATCAGGCGGGCGGCGCGGTGTGGCTGCCCAACATCGAACTGCCGCACGACCGCCTGCTGCGCCCCGACCAGGCCATAGCGCCCGCCGGCCTGGGCGCGCTGGACCCGATGCACCCGCAGCGCGTGCAATACCGCGGCACCTACGACGCCGACTACCTGAAGCAGCACGCGCCGGGTTTCGCGCCGGACACCGACTGGCGCTACTTCAACCTGGCGCCGCCCGACCAATGGATGGACGGCGCGCTCGCGGGCGACGAGGCGTTCTCGTTCGAGAACATGCACCCGCAAAAGCGCCTGGTCGAAGGCCGCCTGCCGGGCCTGCGCGCGCGTGTGTTCGCCGGCTACAGGATGGCGGCCGGCGAGCCCAAGGTGCGCGAGGTGCCGTTGCGGCTGACGACGGTGTGGTTCTTTCCGCATGCCGAGCGCTGCATCGCCATCTTCCAGGGGCTGGCGGAAGTCGGCACCGACGACGGCAGCGACGTGGTCAGCCTCATGGGCGCCATCGAGCGCATCGGCGAGGCGCGCTCCGACGCGCACTACCTCGACGCTGCAGCAAAGCGCGCCGACCCGAAGATGGGCCCGATCCACGCCCTTGTCGACAGCGACCTGCTGCCGCAGGGCGTGAGCACCCTCGACCCCGACGTGGAGGCCGCCAAGGAACCGTTCGCCGCCGAAGGCCTGCAAGGCGAAGCCCAGCGCCGCCGCGCCGAGATGGAAGTGACGCTGGCGTGCGACAAGGCCGTGGCCATGGGCAAGGACCCGGACGCGCTGGGCATCCGCATGCCGCCGCGCGAGAGCGTGCCGGTGGGCGACGCGCTGCCGCCCTACCTGGAAAAGCAGCTGAAGGAGGCCGAGGCCCTGCAGTGGGCGGCGGTCGAGGAAGCGGTCGGCGCCATCGAGCGGGCGATGGCCATGTCGCAGGCGCTGAACATCGACCTGGCCAAGGTACAGCACCGGGGTCCGCCGACCTGGAACGCGGACCACCAGATGGCGCAACTGCGCGTGCAGGCCGGTGCCGGAACGCCACCCTTCGACCCGACGCCGCTCTTTCCCGGGCTGTGCCACGCCGAGGACGCGCACCGCACGGGCTACCTGCACGGCGCGCACATGCAGCCGCCGGCCTTTGCCATGCCGCACGAGCAGGCCGCCGCGCTGCGCGACGAGATGGCGCGCGCGGTGGCGGCGGGCATCCGGTTGTTCGCGGGCATCGACTTCACCGGCGCGGATTTTTCCGGGCTCGACCTGCGGAATGTGAACTTCGTGGGCGCCTGGCTGGAGAGCGCCAACCTGCGCAACAGCAACCTCTCGGGCGCCGACTTCTCGGGCGCGGTGCTGGCCCATGCCAACCTCGAAGGCGTGATCGCCATCGGCACGCGGTTCGCCAAGGCCAACCTCGGCAAGGCCGTGCTGGCGGGGGGCGTCTTCGATGAATCGGATTTTTCGGGCGCGATGCTGATGCATTGCGCCTTTGCCGGCACGCAGATGCGGCGCGCCCGTTTCGCCCGGGCCAACCTGCTGGAGACCACGTGGGGCGACGCCGACTGGTCGGGCGCCGACCTGGGCGAGCAGGTGTTCCACAAGCTCGACCTGAAGGGCATGCGCTGGCCGGAGGCGAACCTGTCGGCGTGCAGCTTCATCGAGTCGGATCTTTCGGGCGTCGACATGCACCTGGCGACGCTGGAGAACGCGACCTTCGTCACCAGCAAGCTCGACGGCGCCCGGATGACGGCGGCGCGCTGCAAGAGCGCGGTGGCGGTCAAGGGCTGCAGCCTGGCGGGCGCGGACCTGAGCCAGGCCGACCTGCGCAACTTCAATTTCGGCGCGGGCGACCTGCGCGGCGCCAAGCTGGTCCGCGCGCTGCTGGACGGCGCCAATCTCTGCGAGGCTCTGCTGGAAGAAGCCGACCTTCGGCTCGCCAGCGCCAAGGGCGCGCTGTTGCGAAAGGCTGTCTGCACCCGCGCGCTGTTGTCGGGCGTGAACTTCAGCGACGCGATCTTCCAGTCGGCGGACCTGCGCGGGGCCGACCTGCGGCGCAGCAACCTCTTCGGCGCCGACCTCGGTCGCGTGCGCCTGGACGGCTCGACGAGCTTCGACGGCGCCTTGCTCAAGCGGGCGCGCACGTGGCCGCGGCTCACCCCCGAACAGCAGGCGGCGCCATGAGCGCGGCGCCGCGTACAGCGATGAGCCCCGAGCTGCTGACGATGGCCGTCGGCCTCGGCGAGACCCTGGAAGGGCTCGACCTGAAGAAGGGCGCCTATGCCGGCCTGTCGCTGGGCGGCGGGATCTTCTCGCGGATCGATTTCGCCGGCACGGACTTCCGCGGCGCCGACCTGCGCGAAACCGTGTTCGACCAGTGCGACCTGCGCGGTGCCCTGGCCTCGGGCGCCAACCTGCGCAAGGCCGTGTTCAACCGCTGCACGCTCGACCACGTCGACCTGCGCGATGCCAACCTGCACGGCGCGGTGTTCACCGAGTGCGACATGGCGCATGCGCAGATGGCGCAATCGGTCATGACGATGGCCACGCTGTCGCGCTGCAGGCTCGACCACGCGGTGCTGCGCGGCGTGCTGCTCGACTCGGCGGTGATCAGCCAATCGGTGCTGCTCGACGTGTGCGCCGACGACACCCGCTGGCACTACACCACCGTCACCGAGTGCGACCTTGCCCACCTGAGCTGGAGCGGCGCGCGCATGCTGCGCAACGTGTTCTTCAAGACCTCGCTGCGGGGCAAGTCGTTCGCGGGCCTGACGCTCGAGGGCTGCCAGTTTTCATCGACCGACCTGGGCGGCGCCGACTTCAGCGGCGTGGCGCTTGCGCAATGCAACTTCCAGGGCGCCAGCCTCGACGGCGCGAAGTTCGCCGGCGCCACCGCGCCCCAGGCCATCTTCTGCGCGGCCACGGGCAAGGGGGTCGACTTCGCGGGCGCGCGCCTGCGGCAAGCGATGTTCACCGGTGCCGTGCTCCCGCAGGCCGACTTCAGCGCCTGCGACCTCTACCAGGCGCACTTCGCGGGCGCCATGCTGCGCGGCGCCAACTTCACCGGCGCCGAGCTCACCTATGCCGACTTGCGCCATGCCGACCTCGGCGGCGCCGACCTGCGCCGCGCGAGCTTGCTGCGCACCGTGCTGCACGGCGCCACCACCGACGACGCGCAGGCGACCGACCGTGCGCGCGCGCTGGAAACCGACCCCGAGCTGGCGCAGTCCGAGCGCTGGCAGCCGCTGGTGGCCTGAGCGCACGAACACAGACACAGAGGAACATGCCATGAGCTACACCAATCCCGCCACATCCAGGCCCGCCAGCCGCCGTCGCCAGCCTGTCCCCCAGGCCATTGCCGGCGAATGGTGCGTGGGCATCCTGGGAACCGACGCCAGCGGCGCGCGGGTCGTCGCCAGCGGCGGGCTGCGGCTGCGCGCGCAACGCGCCGCCAGCTGCCTGCTGGCGCCCGCAGACGGCGACAGCGTGGCCTGCCTGCGCATCGCGCCCGACGAGGTCTGGATCATGGCCGTGCTGCAACGCGAGGAGGGCACCCCCAACGTGCTCGACTGCCCCGGCAACCTGCGCATTGCCGTGGACGGCGGCGTGCTCGAGCTGGAGGCCGCGCGCGTCGGCCTGAAGGCCGGGGCACTCGATGTCGCCACCCAGAAGACCCGCGTGGTCACCGACAGCGCCGAGGTGGTGGGCCGCGAACTGCACCTGGTGGGCACGACCCTCAAGCTGGTCGGCTCGGTGCTGTCCTCGGTGATGGACCGCGTGCAGCACTTCAGCAAGCACTACCTGCGCACCACCGACGGCATCGACCGCGTGGCCGCCACGCACGTGGAGTGCGAGGCCAGCCAGGTGCTGCGGCTCGAAGGCGAGCACACGCTGGTGAACGGCCGCGAGCTCATCAAGGCGCGGGGCGCGCAGATTCACTTCGGCTGAAGCGGCCACGCCAACCGGAGCCACCAGAAAATGTTCGCCAACTGCCAGCTGATGGGCACCGACATGGGCTTTCCCGATGTCTGCATCACGCCCGCCGCGCCGTCGCCCATTCCGGTGCCGTACCCCAACATCGCGATGGGGCCGATGGCCATTCCCAACTGCCCCACGATCCTGGTCATGGGCGCACCGGCCCACAACCTGGGCACCACCATTCCGATGACCAACGGCGACAACGCCGGCGTGCTGCTGGGTGTGGCCTCGGGCACGGTGATGGGGCCCAGCCGCCATCTCACGGGCGCCTTCACCGTGCTGTGGAACGGCATGCCCGCCACGCGCCTGACCAGCGTGTCGCTGCAGAACAGCACCAACTGCCCCGGCGTGCGCACCGTACCCAGCCAGACGCTGGTGCTGCTGCTGGCGCCGTAGCGCGGCGCGCCGCCAAGGAGCAGGGCCATGGCCGACCACGAGTTCCGCATCGAGAGCGATTCGCCCGCCAACGGCGAGCTGATGTTCTGGCGCGTGGTGGGCCACGAGGCCCTGGCGCGCCCCTCGACCTACGAGCTCACGGTGCTGTCGGAAAACAAGGCCATCGACGCCAGGGACATCCTCGGGCGCGCGTTCGACATCGTCATCGGCTTCGAGGACGCCGACGGCGGCCGGCACGAGCGGCACTGCCAGGGCCACGCCGTGCGCTTCGTGCGCGCGGGCCATGTGGGGCGTTTCTTCGAATACCGGTTCACGCTGCGCTCGTGGTTCGGGCTGCTCAGCCGGCGCATCAACTCGCGCATCCTGCAGGACAAGCCGGTGCTCGAGGTGCTCGACGCGGTGTTCGAGGACAGCCCCATCAAGCGCTTCAAGAAGACGCGCAGCGACAACGTCATCGGCACCCACAAGCCGCGCCGCTACTGCGTGCAGCACCAGGAGAGCGACTACCACTTCGCATCGCGGTTGCTGGAAGACGAGGGCATCTACTACTGGTTCGATGCGCACGACGCGCCGGGCACCATGCACCTGTCGGACGCCAGCGACATGGCGCACGACAAGCTGCCCGTGGCCGACACGCTGCGCTACGTGCCGGGCGATGCGGCCGAGGCGCGCTTCAACGAGGTGTCGCGCTGGGTGGGCGAGCGCCAGTTCGACACCGGAAAGTACGCCTCCACCGACAGCGACTTCAAGGCCATCAAGAAAAAGCTGGAGGCCGCCGGCGGCACGCCCGACAAGCACGAGCTGGCCGAGTTCGAGGCCTTCGAGTTCGCGGGCGGCTACTTCAGCGGTGGCGACGCCGACGACAAGGGCAAGCTGCGCGGCGAAGAACTCGGCGCACGCCGCGAGCGCCACTGGGCGCTCACGCCCTGGCCCGACGTGGCCGCCGGGCGCAGCTTCACTTTCAAGGACGACCCCGACGGCACGCGCGACAGCGACTACGTGATCGCGGCCTGCACCTTCGTCGCCAGCCACCCCGGCTACGAGGGCGCCGACGTCGAGGCGCAGCACGTGAGCATGAGCGTGAACGACGTGCTGCGCGAGGCGCTCGCGGACGACGCCGTGCTGGCCGACACCCGCGCCGCGTTCGAGGCCGTGGTGGCGCGCACGCCGTCGCTGCAGGCGGGCCTGCCGGGCGCCAGCACTTTCCTGCTCACCGTGTTCCCGGTGAACGTGCCGTTTCGCCCGCCGCGCCTCACGCCGCGCGTGGTCATGCCGGGGCCGCAGTCGGCCATCGTGGTGGGGCCGGCGGGCGAGGAAATCCACGCCGACGACTTCGGCCGCGTGAAGGTGCACTTTCACTGGGACCGCTACGACAAGAGCAACGAGAAATCGACCTGCTGGGTGCGCGTGTCGCAGCCCTGGGCCGGCAAGGGCTGGGGCGGCTACTTCTGCCCGCGCATCGGGCAGGAGGTGATCGTCGACTTTCTGAACGGCGACCCCGACCGGCCGCTGATCACCGGGCGCGTGTACAACGACGACCAGCCCATTCCTTTCGGAACCCACACGCAGAGCGGCTTTCGCACGCGCTCCACGCCCAAGGGCAGCGCGGCCAACTGCAACGAGCTGCGCTTCGAGGACAAGAAGGGCTCGGAGCAGGTGTACCTGCATGCCGAGAAGAACCAGGACATCGAGGTCGAGAACGACGAGACGCACTGGGTCGGCCACGACCGCACCAAGACCATCGACCACGACGAGACCGTGCACGTGAAGCACGACCGCACCGAGACGGTGGACAACAACGAGACCATCACCGTGCACGGCCAGCGCACGGAAACGGTCGACAAGAACGAGACCATCACCATCCACCAGAACCGCACCGAAACGGTGGATTTGAACGAGACGATTTCCATCGGCCAGAACCGCACCATCACCGTAGGCGCGAGCGAAGCGGCCACCGTGGCGCTGCAGCGCACGCACACCGTGGGCGTGAACGAGACCATCACCGTGGGCGCGGCGCAGGAGATCACCGTGGGTGCGATGCAGGCGGTGACCGTGGGCGCGAGCCAGACCATCAGCGTGGGCGCCAGCCAGTCGAGCAGCATCGGCGCGAACCGCTCGGTGGACGTGGGGGCGAACCTGTCGACCAACGTGGGCAAGAACGAGACGCGCAGCGTGAGCGAGGCGCGCACGGCCAGCGTGGGCAAGGACGATTCGCTCTCCGTGGGCAAGAACCTGGTCATCACCGCGGGCGATTCCATTTCCATCACCACGGGCAGCGCGAGCATCACGATGAAGAAGGATGGAACCATCGTCATCAAGGGCAAGGACATCACGATCGAGGGCTCGGGAAAGATCAACGTCAAGGCGAGCAGCGACATCGTGATGAAGGGTTCGAAGATTCTGCAGAACTGATTCACTTGGGAGATCGACCATGAGCGGCAGAGACCTGATCGAGACGCAACTGGCGGCGAACGCCACGCAGGAGGCGGTCGCGGGCCCATGGCAGGCCGCTGTCATCGGCGAACTGGTGGCCATCGCCGACGAAGGAAGCACCCCCCTGGTCGTGTTCGCGGGGCAGCCCGGCACGGCGGCGCTGCGCGCGCACAGCGTGATCGACCTGCACGGCGCGCACATCGGACGCGCCGTGGTGCTGATGTTCGAGCGGGCCGATCCGGCCAGGCCCATCGTGATGGGCGTGCTGCGCGACGCCACGGGTTGGCCCCGGCCGGAGGTGCCCGCGCCCGCGCAGGTGGAGGTCGATGCCGACGGCGAACGGCTCCTCGTCAGCGCGCGGACGCAGATGGTGCTGCGCTGCGGCAAGGCCAGCATCACGCTGACGCGCGCGGGCAAGGTGCTGATCCAGGGCAGCTATGTGCTCAGCCGTTCGACGGGCATCAACCGGCTCAAGGGCGGCGCGGTGCAGATCAACTGACCGGGCCGACCGACCGAGCCAACCGACCGAGCGCGAACACCATGGAAGTTGTCAACGCAACGGGCATGACCGTCGGCTACACGCAGGGCGTCGAGCCTTCGGGGCGCGAACTGCTGGTCGTGGTGGTGAAAGGCACCTTCGCCATTCCCGGTCCGTTCGACGATGCCGATGCACCGGCGCAACCGCACCTAGTGCAGCGGCCGTTGATCGTGGCGGACACCTTCACGGGCGAGCCCGGTTATTCGGCGCCGGCCGAGGAGGTGGACTTCGCGCCGCGCAAGCACCGCTGCGACGTGCTCGTTTCCGGCGTTGCGCACGCACCGCACGGCGAGCCTGCCGGGCGCGTGCTGGTCGGCGTGCGGATCGGCCACTGGCGCAAGGCCTTCGCGGTGACGGGCGACCGGCAGTGGCTCTGCGGCCTGTCGGGCGCCCGGGCCTCGGCGCCCGAGCCTTTCGTCACGCGGCGCATTTCCTACGACGTGGCTTTCGGCGGCGTCGACGCGCGCCATGAAGACCCCGCGCAGCATGGCGCCTACATGCGCAATCCCGTGGGGCGTGGCTGGCATCGGCATCTGCAGGCCCGCTACGTCGATGGTGCGCCGCTGCCCCATACCGAAGAAATCGACCGTCCCGTGGACGCGCCCGACGGCGCGTTCGCGCCCATGGCGTTCGGCCCGGTCGGGCGCCACTGGGCGGAGCGGCTGCCGCATGCGGGCACCTACGACCAGGCGTGGCTCGACCATGCGTTTCCGTTCCTGCCGGCCGACTTCGACGAGGCCTACTACCAGGCCGCTCCGGCCGACCAGCAGATCGGATTCCCGCTCGGCGGTGAAGAAGTCGTGCTGATGAACCTCAGGCCCGAGGGGCAGACCCGCTTCCGCCTGCCGCGCCGCGAAGTCCCGGTGACCTTCTTCCAGCGCAAGGGCGGCCACGAGGAAATCATGGCCACGCTCGACACGGTCGCGATCGATGCCGAGCAGGGCTTTCTCACGCTGGCATGGCGTGCCACGCTGCCGCTGAAGAAAAGCATCTTCGAGGTGTCGAACATCCTCGCCGGGCGCATGTCGAGCGGCTGGTGGCGTGCGCGCGAGCTGGGAAAGGAATGGCATCCGTCGCTCGCCGACCTGGTGCGTGCCCGGCGCGAAGCAATGGAGGACGAGGCATGAGCGCCGACGGGCCGGTGGGCGCGGTGCCCATCGCCATCGCACGCGCGGGCCTGGTCACGGGCGTGGGGCTCGACGCGGCGTCCACCTGCGCCGCCATTCGCGGTGCCATCGACAACTTCCAGCAGACCGGCTTCAGGGACACGGCCGGCGAGTGGCTCATGGGCTGCGAGGTTGCGCTGCCTGCGGCCTGGCGTGGCGAGAAGAAGCTGCTGAAGATGGCCGCGCTGGCCGTCTCGCAGTGCCTGGCCGGGCTGGACCGGGTGGTCTGCGAGACCATGCCGCTGCTGCTGTGCCTGCCCGAGACCGAACGCCCCGGCCGGCTGGTGCCGGACGATGCGCGCTTCTTCGCGGCACTGGAAGACGAGCTCGGCCTGCGCTTTCATGAACGCTCGGCGCTCGTGGCGCAGGGCCATGTGTCGGTGGCCGTCGCGCTGCTGCAGGCCCGCCAGCTGATCGCCGGCTTGCGCATGCCGCGCGTGCTGGTCGTTGCCGCCGACAGCATGCTGTCCGGCGCCACGCTGGCCGACTGCGAGGCGCGCGACCGGCTGCTGACGAGCGAGAACTCCGATGGCTTCATTCCCGGCGAGGGTGCCGCGGCGCTGCTCGTGCAACCGGTGGATGCGCAGGCGGGACCGCAGCTGCTATGCCGGGGCCTGGGCTTCGGGCTGGAGCACGCCCATATCGATTCAGAGGAGCCGCTGCGCGCGGACGGCCTTACCGAAGCCATCCGGCAGTCGCTGCGCGACGCGGACTGCGGTGAAGGCATTCTCGATTTCAAGATCATCGACGCCTCGGGCGGGCAGTACGCATTCAAGGAGGCCACGCTCGCGTTCGGCCGCCTGGACCGCACGAAACGCAGCGAGTTCGACGTGTGGCACCCGGCCGACTGCATCGGCGAGGTGGGCGCGCCCATCGGCGCGGTGATGATCGCCGTGCTGAAGGCGGCCAGCGAGAAAGCCTATGCGCGCGGCGCCAACGCGCTGCTGCACCTGGGCAACGACGACGGCAGGCGCGCGGCCATGGTGTTCTCCTGGCAAGCGGGCGACGGAGGCTGAGCGGCATGGCCAACCAGGTTTTCGCCAACGGCCGGGAGGTCGCCTGCAAGGCCGGCGCGGGCAAGACCATCTGCGCGACGCCCGACGTCTGCATGACGCCGCCCGAAAACCCGGCGACGCCGCCCGGCGTGCCCGTGCCCTACCCGAACACCGGCCTCGCCTCGGACACCACCGACGGCAGCCGCACGGTGCAGATATCGGGGCAGGAGGTCATGCTGAAGAACAAGTCGTACTTCAAGACCTCGACCGGCGACGAGGCCGGCTGCGCCGCGAAGAAGGGCGTGGTGTCGAGCAAGAACAAGGGCAAGGTCTATTTCATCGACTGGTCGATGAACGTCAAGTTCGAGGGCGAGAACGCGGTGCGGCATCTCGACAAGACCACCAACAACCACGGCAGCCCGATTGCCAACGAGTCGATCCCGTGGCCCTTCGTCGACTCGATGGCCGACGCCGAGATCAAGGCCCTGTGCGACAAGGACCGCGAACAGGAGAAGACCGCCTGCCAGGGCTACAAGAAGAAGGCGGGAGGTCCCGGAAAGGACGTGTGCGAGGAGGCCGGGCTCGGCAGCGCGTTCACGCGCAGCAAGGGCGCGACCACCACGCGTGCGCGCAATGCCAGCGAGAACCCGTGCTCGGCCGCGCGACGCTGCCGCCTCACCTCGTACGACGCCGAGCCCAGGGACGGCATCTCCGGGTGCTGCCCCGCGCAGACCGGCGACCACATCGTGCCCAAGAGTTCGTTCTTCGTGAGCTCGGTGAAGAACGGCACAAAGATGCCCGGCTGGGAGAAGTACGACATCGGCAAGGCGCCCTGCATGTGCACCGAGGGTGGCAGCTGCTCCGGAACGCACGGGCTGCGGCATGCGCACCACAAGACGACGGCGGGGCCCGGCGTGTCCCCCGGCGATCACCGCTCTTTCAACGCGGAGGTCGCGCACTGCGCCGCGGGGGCCAAGGAGGTCGCGCCGCAATGCAGCAAGGAATGCATCGAGGCGCAGCTCCGCCAGGGGCACAAGGGCATGGGCGACCAGCGCAAGGCGGTGAAGTACTCGCCCACGGGCAAGAACGAGATGTCGAGGTTCGCCGAATTGAAAAAGACCATTGCCGCCGCGCTGGCCAAGTTCGGCCGGGCGGCGCGCTGACAACGGAAAGGAATTTTGTATGGCCACCCGAGCTTCCGATGCGCGCGAATTCGTGCGCGGCGCCGCGCGCTTTCACGACCTGGTCTACGTCATCAGCAAGAGCCATTCGCTGGTGGCGCAGGAAATTGCGCACACCAGCCTGGTCGCGGTCGACCAGGGGCTGTGGAGCGACGCCGTCGACGCCGACTGGGACGCGAGCGCCATCGCCATCGCGCGCGGCCCCGAGGAGTGCGTGGTGCTCATCGGCGAGGATGGAGATGTGGTGACCTACGCGGGCGGCAACTCGAGCGAGGAGGCGATCGTGCCGCCGCCCGTGATGATCCGCAACGCGCGCGACATCGGCGGGCGCGTGTACGCCTGCGGCATGAAGCGGCAGGTGTTTCAGCGGCTCGACGGCCAATGGGTAGACCGCAGCGCCCCGCGCGCCGGCGACACCGAGAAGTACGGCTTCGAGGCCATCGACGGCTTCGCCAGGGACGAGATCTATGCCGTGGGATGGGGCGGCGAGGTCTGGCAGTACGACGCCGCGGCGTGGGTGCAGCGCGCCAGCCCCACCAACGTGATCCTCACTGCGGTGTGCTGCGCGGGCGACGGCGTCGTCTATGCGGCGGGGCAGGGCGGCGTGATGCTGCGCGGTCGCCACGACGCATGGTCCCTGGTGCCATGGCAGGACGAAGTTTCCACCGACCTGTGGGACCTGTGCTGGTTCCAGGACCGACTCTACGTGGCGACCATGTCGGCGCTCTACACGCTGGACCGGGACGTGCTGGTGCCCGTCGATTTCGGTGGCACCGGTCCGGCGACCTGCTACAGCCTGTCCGTCGCCGAAGGCGTGCTTTGGTCGGTGGGGCGCGCGCACGTGGCGTCGTTCGACGGTGCCGCATGGCGCACCTTCGACTGAGCTGCGCGGGGACCTCATGAACACCGTGGCCGGCACGTTCGTTTCCGCGTCCAACCCGACCGTCGTGGCACGCCACGCCGAGGAAGCGGCCCTGCTCTGCACCCAGCGCTTCTTCCTCGTGCGCGCGGGGCACGTGAGGCTGCACCATCTGCGCAGGCTCGACGACCGGCTGGCGGCACACCTCGACGGCCTCGGCGTGGCGGGCGAAGCCGGTAGCCGGGCCACCGACGAGGCGCTTGCCAACCTGGGGCCCGGCGAAGTGTTCGCCTCGTTCGCATTGGCGCTGGACAATCGCGACGACCGGCGCATCGCGCACATGCTGGCGCTGGCCGAGACCGTCGCCGACGTGCGCGAAGCGTCGGCGTTGGCGGTCGGCTGGGCCTCTGCCCAGTCGCTGCGCGGCATCGTCGGTGAACTGCTGGTGTCGCCCCAGCCGCTGCGCCGTGCCATCGGCATTGCCGCCTGCGACTTCCATCGCGTCGATCCTGGCGGCATGCTCGCCGAAGCGATGTCCGACGCCAGTGCGCTGTTGCGCGCGCAAGCCTTGCAGGCCGCAGGCGACTGCGGCCGGCAGGACCTGGTGGCGCGCTGCATCGCCGCGCTCGGGGACGAAGACGCGGCGTGCCGCTTCTGGGCCGCGCGGTCGGCGGTGCTGCTGGGGGAGCGCCAGAAACCCGTGCCTGCGCTGCTGGAGGTGGTGCGCGTGCCTGGCGGGCTCTTTCGAACGCAGGCACTGGAACTGCTGTTGCAACTTGCAGATGCCGCGCGCGCCGCGCCGCTGTTGCGCACGCTGGTCGCGCAGCCGGACGGCTTGCGTGACGCGATCCGCGCGGTGGGCGCCGTCGGCGACGTGCAGGCCGTGCCGTGGCTCGTCGAGCAGATGGCGGAGCCCGCGCTCGCGCGGCTGGCGGGCGAGGCCTTCACGACCCTCACCGGGGTCGACCTGGCGTGGAACGACCTGGAACGCAAGCCATCGCAGCAGATGCTCGCGGCCGACGCGGACGACCCCGAGGCCGCGGACGTCGCCATGGACGAAGACGAAGGCCTGCCATGGCCCGACCCCGAACGGCTGCTGCACTGGTGGGAGGCCAACGCCTCGCGCTACCCCGCTGCCGGCGAGCGCTGCTTCATGGGACAGCCGCCTTCCTGGCCGCACTGCCTGCGGGTGCTGCGCCTGGGCTGCCAACGCCAACGCGCGGCGGCGGCGGCGTACCTGTGCCTGCTGCGGCCGGGCACGCAGCTCTTTCCTACAGGCGCGCCCGCATGGCGCCAGGAGCGCTGGCTGGCGCAGATGCCCGAGGAATGAAGCAGGCCCACCGATGTCCGCGAAGTACGTTCTTGCCGCGCTCGCGCTGGCCTTTCTCGCGGCTGCGGGCGGGCGGTACGTGCGCGGGCGTGGCGCGAGAGACCCGGCGGTGCGCACCTGGCTCCTCATCGCCCTCATCTTCACCGCCGTCGCAGCCTGGCTGCAATGGCATACCTCTTAAGGCGAGATTGCCAACATGCACCTCGGAATGAATACTCCTTGCGAGCTCGTTCGGGCGCATTCAGCCACGGAGCCTTCGGGGGCCCATTCATGATCCATATCGCTGTCATCACCCGGCAAGGCGCTCCGGCGGGGCAGTCCATTGCCGCGGACTTCGGGCCCGACGGCGGCACCATCGGCCGCGCCGACACCAACACCCTGGTGCTCGACGACCCCGACCGCACCGTCTCGCGCGTGCACGCGCAGGTGCTGTGCCGCGACGGCCGCTACTTCGTGATCGACCGCGGCAGCAACCCGATGCAATGCAACGGCGTGTCGCTGGGCTCGGGCAAGGAGGCCGCGCTGGCCGACGGCGCGCGGCTGGTGATCGGCAGTTTCGAGCTCACGGTTCGCGTCCAGGCGGCGCCCGCGATGGTTGCGCGTGGGGCGCCGGCGGGCGCGCCCATCATTCCGGACACGATGCTCGGCGCGCCGATGAATGCGCCGATGAATGCGCCGATGAATGCGCCGATGAGTGCACAGGCCGGCACGCCTTCGAGCGACGACCCCTTCGCGGACCTGCTCGCGGGGCTCTCGCCGCCACCGGCACCCGCCGCGGCACCCGCGCCCCGGCCATCCGCCGCGCCGGCCGATTCGCTGCTGTTCCCCGACCCGATGGCCAGCGGCTCGCGCAATGCGCAGGCCGACAAGGTCGATCCGTTCGCGAACCTGCTCGGCCCCGGCAGTGGCGCTGGTAGCGGCGTCGGCGCGCCCGATGCCTTCTCCGCCTTCTCCGATTTCTCTGACCTCGGCGCACCGCCCGCGCACGGCAAAGCCGCCGGCATCGACGACCTGTTCGGCGGCATGGGCGCGGGCGGCGGCATCGGTGGCGATCCACTCGCGCTGTCGCCGCTGGCCGATCCGCTGCTGCAGCCCAACACCGCGTCCGACGCCGATCCGCTCGCCGCCCTGCAGCGCGCCGCGCCCGCCACGCCGAGCCCGCGCGGCGACCACCTGCCCATCGACCAGTTCGGCTTCAATCCGCCGAAGGCGGTGGTGCCGTCGGGGCCTGCTCCTTCGGCTCCACCCGCTCCACCGGTCCAGTCCCTTGCGCAGTTCGACGACATGACGGGCCAGCCGATCCGCATCGTCGGCCCCGACAGTTCGGGCAAGGCCTTCGAGCCGTTGCCTGCGTCACCGCCGCCCCCGCCACCACCGCCCGTGTACGTCGCGTCGCCGGCCCCGCGCGCCGTGGCGCCGGCCGCCGAGCGCACCGCCAGCGACGACGAGCTGCTCGCCGCCTTCCTGCGCGGCCTGGCCAGCACGCACCAGCCTCCCACGATGCTCACGCCGGGGCTCATGGAGCGTGTCGGCTCCATGCTGCGCAGCGCCACCGAAGGCACGCTGCAGCTGCTGCTCACGCGCCAGGAGTTCAAGCGCGAGGTGCGCGCCGAGGTCACGATGATTGCGGCGCAGGCCAACAACCCGTTGAAGTTCTCGCCCACGGTCGAGGTGGCGCTCGCGCACCTGCTGGGCCCGGGCGTGCGTGGCTTCATGCCGCCGGAGGCCGCGATGCGCGACGCCTTCGACGACCTGCGCGCCCACCAGTTCGGCGTGATGGTGGGGCTGCGCGCGGCGCTGGCCCATGTCATCGCGCGCTTCGAGCCGGCGGAGCTGGAAAAGAAGATCAGCGCCAAGACGGCGCTGGACGCGCTTTTCAGCGCCAACCGCAAGGCCAAGCTCTGGGACCAGTTCGTGTCGCTGTACGGCGGCATCGCGAGCGAGGCCGAGGACGACTTTCACACGCTCTTCGGCAAGGCCTTCCTGCAGGCCTATGAAGAGCAGATGGCGCGCCTGAAGAACCACGGCGACGCCAACCCCCCCAGCTGAAGCGAGGCACCCGCTTGGAAATCGAAATCGTCACGCTCTCCCGACAGGGTGGCCGCACCTACAACGAAGACGTGCACGGCCACTGGCACGACGAGCGCTACGTCGCCTGCCTGGTGGCCGACGGCGCCGGCGGCCATGGCGGCGGCGACGTGGCGGCGGCCACCGCGCGCGCCAGCGTGCTGGCGGGCTTTGCCGCGGCGCCGGGGCTGGACGAGCCCACGCTGCGCGGCCTGGTGGCGCAGGCCAACCTCGACGTGGTGACGCGCCAGGCCGAAGGCGGCACGCTGGCGGGCATGCGCTCGACCATCGTGTTCGCGGCCATCGACCTGGAGAGCCAGGCGCTGGCCTGGGTGCACAGCGGCGACAGCCGGGCCTACCTGTTTCGCGGCGGCGCCATCGTGGCGCGCACCACCGACCACAGCCTGGTGCAGCAGATGGTGGCCGGCGGCATGCTCGACGAAGAGGGCGCGCGCCTGCACCCGCAGCGCAACATGCTGCTGTCGGCGCTCGGCTCGGTCGACGAGGCGCCCGACATCGCGGTGTCCGACCGCATGCGCCTGCTGCCCGGCGACGTGCTGCTGCTGTGCAGCGACGGCGTGTGGGAGCCGCTGGGCGACGAGCGCCTGGTCGACACGCTTCACGCCTCGCGCACCCCCAGCCAGTGGACCGCGCTGCTCGACGCGCAGGTCAAGGCCAACGCCAAGCCCGGCTACGACAACTACACGGCGCTCACGCTGTGGGTGATCGACGAGGACGCGGACGCGACGCGGTTGATGCCAATGATGGAGAACGAGCCGTCGCCGGACGAGGCCGCAAGCGTTGGCGACCACAGGCGGCCCGGCGAGGACGAAGGCGAGAAGACCGTGCCCGCGGAGCCCGGCCCGCGTTGAAACGGCGCCGCCGCGGCGCGCAGCCGGCGCGGCGCTCTCAGCCCGCGCGGCTCTTGCGGCCCTTGCGGCTCTGGCAGCCCCCGCGGGTCAGATCTTTTCGGCGCTCAGCGGGCCTCCGCGGTTGGAGCTCCCGGTCAGGCTGCTGCCCTGGCCCTTGAAGGTTTCCACGGTGCTCACGTTCGACGTAAGCGGGGTCCAGCTGATCTTCATTGCGCCACCGGCGCCGAAGGTGCAGGCGCCGCTGTTCTGCTTGTTGCTCATGGAGGTGGCCTGCGACGCGGGGCGGTCGTAGGTCCAGCCCGCACCGCTCTTCGCGTCGATCAGGTAGTAGTAGGTCTGGCCCTCCTGCTGAACCTTCCACCAGCCACGCGCCCAATCGGGCGTCGGCAACTTCGGCGTGCTTGTCGGCAGCTTGGCGAACATGGTGTCGAGGATGGCGTCGACCTCCTCGTCGCTCGCCGTTTTCAGGAAGATCTTCAGTGCCGCGTCGAAGCCCGTTCGCTGCGCCGATGGTGGCTGCTTGTACGGGTTGGTGGCGTAGGTGGCGCCGGTGTTCTTCATGCTGAAGTTCACCCAGTCGATGTGGATGTGGTCTTCGTGGCGGGTGTCGGCCGTGTAGTTGCCGGCCTCGAGCTTGTGCCCGCCGTAGCCGGTGCCGTCGGCGCCGCGCACCCAGAAGTGCACCGGCGCGCTGGAGCTCGGGTTGCGCACCGTGAAGATGAACGCCGACCACTGCATGGCCTCGAAGTTCTTCACCAGCCCGGCCATGATGCGTCGCCCGATGGCGGCGTCGGACGGGTTCTTGTAATTCAGCATGATGTCCAGCGCAATGCCTGAGGTGTGCCGCGTTCCCGGCTGGATGTTGTTGCCGGCGTCGAGCTTGACGCCCGGAAACTCGTCTTTCAGCACCGTCATCAGCGTGGCGACGGCAGGCGAAATATCGGCCATGTCGGAATCCTCCTTGTCCTTGCGGAAACTGTGGTTGGCGCTCAGTGCGCGGCGCCCTTGCGGCTGTTGTGCACCGGCTCCCAGACGTAGTCCCAGGGCACGGTGTTGCCGCTGCAGGTGCAAGAGCACTCGCACTTCGGGCGATTGGGTGCGGCCGACGAGGGCGTGGCGCGCGGGCCGCCGTGAAAGGTGGCCTCGGTCCAGGCCACCGGCAGCGCGGCGGCCTCGGGGTCGTGGCCGAAGCGCTTGTAGGCGCGGATCAGCATCACGGCCCAGCTCAGCGAATACACGGCGCGCACCACGGGGTTGAAGCGCAGCCGCAGGTCGCTGCCGGCGAAGTCGCTGCACAAGCGCACCATGACACCGAAGGTGCCGTAGTTGACCGTGCCGTTGAGCCAGCACTTGCCCGCGACCTGTACCGTGTTCGAGCAGACCTCGGGGCTTTCGTGCAGTGGGTCGAAGGGGTTGGCCTGGTCGGCGCCGGGCAGCGTGTCGGACGACGGCGTGGCGCATGGCCCCTTCAGCGCCGGGTCGTACACGGGCGGCGAACGCAGCCAGGCGGACGCGCCCTGGAACAGCGGCAGCGTGTCCCAGCCGTTGATGTCGGCGAACATCTGGGCTTTCTGCTTGAGCGCTTCCAGGTCGAGCGGAACACCACCCTCGAAAGGGTTGGTCGGCATCTGCACCGGGATCAGGATGGTGTTGCAGGCCTTGACCTTCTGGTCGCGGCTCATGGCGCGGAAGTCGCTCTGGATCTTCATCCAGGTCAGGGCGACCTGGTCGGTCACATCGGGTCCGCACACGAACTTCACCGCGGCGGGTGCCGGCTGCGGCGCGGGCGACTTCAGGTGCTCGTCCATCTGGGTGAGGGTGCCGCGGCCCACGATGGTGTCCAGCGGCTGGCCGGGCCGCACGATGCCGAAGTGCGCCTTGTACTTGCCGACCGCCTTCTCGGTGGACGGCCCGAAGGTGCCGCCCGGATCGGTGATTTCTTCCAGGCCGACGCCGGGCAGGCGCTTGCGGATCGCCTCCATCGCGTCCTGGATCGCCTTGACGTGGTCGCCGCTGGTACGCGGCCGGATGTTGTGCGCGTCCGATGCCAGGCAGAGGCTCAGGCGCTGCTGCACGGCGGGCGTTTGCCGGGTCGTCAGTTCGGGCGACTCCAGGCGTGTCTTGATGGGGGGTGTCGTAGCCATTTCAACCTCGTCGGCCAGAGCGGCCGCGTCACCAGCCAACCAACCGGCCGGCCGGGACGGCCAGCCAGCCGGACAAGCGCACGCGCGGGGCAAGGGCATCGCCGGCCTTGTCCGGCCGGCGGTGCGGACGCCGGCCTTGTCCGGCCAGCGGTGCGGAGCGCGCGCGCGGATCAGCGCGTTTCGGTGGTGCGCGTGTCCCAGCCGAACTTGATGTCGCCGCCCATCGTGCCGTCGGCCTTCTGCGGCTTGTAGGCGATCTCGATGTCGCCGTACGACACGGCCACGCTCTCGTGCACTTCGCCGCCCTGTGCGGCGCTCACGTTGAAGTCGGCGATGCGCACTTCCTTGAAGGTGACCGTCATGAAGGTCTGCTGGCCTTCGCCCGACTTGGCCATCACCAGCGTGGCCTTGTCGAAATGCTTGCCGTTGGCGCAGGCCTTGGCCAGCGTGGGCGAAGAGCTGTCGAACTTCTTGCTCAGGGTGACCATGCCGGGCGAACCCTTGCCCACCGAGGAGCCGCCGCCGACGGTGCAAGTGGCGTTGTGCACGTTCCAGCTCCAGCTCTGCAGCTCGATCTCGTCCTTGTGGTCCTTGTGCACGGCTTCGCCCTTGACGCCGTCGATCTTGAAGTGGCAATCGATCATGTTGGTTCTCCTGGTTGGCCTTGCGTTGCGGCCGGATGGTTGAAAAATCGCTTCGAGGCGACGCCTCGAACCCTTGGCGGTGGGTGCCGCGCGACGCCTTGTCGCCGGCTGTATCTAGAACGAAGAAGGAGCGCGCGTTTCAAACACGAAGACGCGGTCCCCTTAAAAAATCAAATGCCTTACTTGCCACCCTTGGCCGACGGCAGCTTCGACACCAGCCGCAGCGACACGGTGAGGCCTTCGAGCTGGTAGTGCGGGCGCAGGAAGAACTTGGAGGTGTAGTAGCCGGGGTTGCCCTCGACCTCTTCCACCACCACCTCGGCGGCCGCCAGCGGCTTTTGCGCCTTGGTGGTTTCCGACGAGTTGACGGGGTCGCCGTCCACGTAGTTCATGATCCATTTGTTCAGCCAGCGCTGCATTTCCTCGCGCTCCTTGAAGCTGCCGATCTTGTCGCGCACGATGCACTTCAGGTAGTGCGCAAAGCGGTTGCAGGCGAACAGGTACGGAAGGCGCGCGGCCAGGTTGGCGTTGGCGGTGGCGTCGGGGTCGTCGTACTCGGCCGGCTTGTGCAGCGACTGCGCGCCGATGAAGGCCGCGAAGTCGGAGTTCTTGCGGTGAATGAGCGAGAGCAGACCGGCCTTCGACAGCTCGGCCTCGCGCCGGTCGCTGATGGCGATCTCGGTGGGGCACTTCTGGTCGACGCCGCCGTCGTCGCTGGGAAAGGTGTGCAGCGGCAGGTTTTCCACCGCGCCGCCCGACTCGATGCCGCGAATGCGCGAGCCCCAGCCGTACAGCTTGTACGAGCGGTTGATGTTGGTGGCCATGGCATAGGCCGCGTTGGCCCAGGCGTACTTGCCGTGGTCGGCGCCGGCGGTGTCTTCCTCGAAGTCGAACTCCTCCACCGGGTTGGTGTTGGCGCCGTAGGGCGTGCGCGCCAGGAAGCGCGGCATGCACAGGCCCAGGTACTTGGCGTCGTCCGATTCGCGCAGCGAGCGCCAGCCGGCGTACTCGGGCGTGAGAAAGATCTTGGTCAGGTCGCGCGGGTTCGCCAGCTCCTGCCACGACTCC
Organism: Variovorax sp. J22G73; assembly: GCF_030317035.1. GTDB lineage: Bacteria > Pseudomonadota > Gammaproteobacteria > Burkholderiales > Burkholderiaceae_C > Variovorax. Next base: position 24,253 of record NZ_JASZYK010000012.1, on the reverse strand, counting down.
ATCTGCATCAGGTTGGGGCTGGCGCCGGTGATGAAGGGCGCATGCGCTGAGGCCGCTATCTTGGCCATCTCGCCGAGCAGCTCCACGTCGGGCGGGCTCTGGTCGAAGTGGTAGTCGCCCACCAGCGCGCCGAAGGGCTCGCCGCCGAACTGGCCGTACTCCTGCTCGTAGATCTTCTTGAACATCGGGCTCTGGTCCCAAGCCGCGCCCTTGAACTTCTTCAGGTTCTTGGCCAGCTCGACCTTGGAGATGTCCATCACGCGGATCTTCAGGTGCTCGTCGGTCTCGGTGTTGTTCACCATGTAGTGCAAGCCGCGCCATGCACTCTCGAGCTTCTGGTAGTCGGGGTGGTGAATGATCTTGTTCACCTGGTCGGTGAGCTTGGCGTCGATCGCGGCGATCATGGCCTGGATCGACTTGGTCACGTCCTTGCCGATGACGGTGCTGTTGGCCAGCGCCTGCTGCGCCAGCGTGAGCACGGCGGCTTCGACGGCGCTCTTGGCTTCGTCGCTGCGCGGCTTGAATTCCTTTTGCAGCAGCGATGAAAAGTCGCTGCCCGCGTAGGCGACGTCTTTCAGCGCGCCCTGTTCGAGTGCTTCGGCCATGGTGGTTCTACTCCTCGGTTAACCGGTGTTCTGACGATGGGGTTCAGGCGGCGGGTGCGCTGCCGTCTTCGGGCTTCTTGCTGGCGGCCAGCGTCTGCAGCAGGGCCGGGTCTTCGAGCACCTTGGCCAGCAGGTCTTCGGCGCCGCCCTTGCCGTCCATGTAGGTGACCAGGTTCGACAGCTGGGTGCGCGCCTCGAGCAGCTTGTTCAGCGCGCCCACCTTGCGGGCGACTGCGGCGGGCGAAAAGTCTTCCATGTTCTCGAAGGTGAGCTCCACTTTCAGGTCGCCCTCGCCGGTGAGCGAGTTCTCCACCGCGAAGGCGGCGCGCGGCTTCATGGCCTTCATGCGCGAGTCGAAGTTGTCGACGTCGATCTCCAGGAACTTGCGGTCGGCCACCGGCGCGAGCGGGTCGGCCGGCTTGCCCGACAGGTCGGCCAGCACGCCCATCACGAAGGGCAGCTGCACCTTCTTCTCGGCGCCGTAGAGCTCCACGTCGTACTCGATCTGGACCCGGGGCGCCCGGTTGCGGGCGATGAATTTCTGACTGCTCTTGGCCATGGAGATGCTCCTTGCGGGGGTGAATGGGGCGGTGTCTGAAGACGGGAAGAACGGAAAGAGAAAAAGAGAGAACGAGGAAAGCGGTGAATCAATCGGACGGACGCCGTCCGGTCACGGTCTCGATGGTGTCCATCGCGTTCGGCGCGAGGTTGGCCATGATCTCGAGGAAGCTCACGCCGATGAGCTTCTTGGCGCGCTCGATCAGCAGCGGCGCGGGGTTGCCGGGCTCGGCCTGCTCGAGGTAGCGGATCACGCGGTCGAGCATCTGCACTGCGTCCTGGCGGTTCTGGATCTCGCCGCGCGCGGCGGCGGGGCGCGATGCGTTGCCGCTTCCGGCTGCCTGTGCGTCCGCGTCGCCGTCTGCCGCAGCAGGGTCCTGCGCCGCATCGGCCGGCGCGCCGCTGGCGGCGGCGCCGGCCTTGTGCAGCACGCGCGCGATGGTGCGCAGCGCATCGAGGTCGACCACGTCGGCCCGGCCGGTGCGCTCGACCACCAGCGCCTGCAGCCGGTCGACCAGCGCCAGCAGGCCCACGGCCGCCTGGATCGCCTCGGGCTGCTCGGCCTGGATGGCCTCGAGCCCGCCCTGCACCTGTGCGGTCGAGTAGGTGGCCTCGCCGCCCACGGCGGTGAGCGCGTTGTGCGCAATGGCAATGTCGCGCACGCGGATCGGCCCCACGCCGCGCGCGATGCCGACCTGCGCTTCGTACAGGTCGCGCAGGCCCATGGCTTCGTCGGTCAGCGGCGCGAGTGCGTTCAGGCGCATCGTCGGGTCGTTGTCGTCGTCGGCATCGAGCTTTGGATGTATGCCGTCCCAGAAAGAGTCGAGCAGGCGGTCGAGCAACTGCATGCCGGCCACGAAGCCGCGCACGCCCTGCATGCGCGCGGAGGCACGCAGCAGCAGCACCGCCACGCGCACGTCCTTGCTGCGGCGCAGGACGCTTTCGGCGCGCTCGCCCACGTCGCGCCACTCGGGCTCGACCGCGGGAATCACGGTGTCGCCGAACTGTTGCTCCGCCTTGCCTTGCGCGGCGGCCACGAGGGCCATGAAGTCCGCGTCGTATTCGAGATCGTCGCCGCACGGCGCTGCTTCGCCGATGGGCGCGAGCAGCGTGTCTGCAAGTTCTGGAGTCAGCATGTTGCCTGTTCGAGTTGGCTGGTGATAATCAAAGAAGCACCTGAACCGGTCAATGCAACGAAGGGAATAGCATGCGCACGCTGGGTACACACCATTCGTCCTATGAAGGCTTCATTGCCGCCCCGATGCGACGCCGCATCGCCGTTCTCGGCCTTGCTGGAGCGGCTCTTCTGATGGCGGGGTGCGCGGCCAAGCCGGTGGTCACCACGGTGGCCGTCACACTCACGGCGGGCACCGATGCCAACCCCGACGCGCGCGGGCGCGCATCGCCGCTCACGGTGCGCGTCTATGCCATGAAGTCGCCGGGGCCCTTCGAAGGCGCCGACTTCTTCTCGCTGTTCGAGAAAGACCAGGCCACGCTCGGCGCCGAGCTGGTGCAGCGCGAAGAGGTGCTGCTGCGGCCCGGCGAGAGCCGCAAGCTCGACTTCAACCTGCCGGCCGATGCGAAGTCCATCGGCGTGATGGCCGCGTACCGCGACCTCGACCGCGCGCGCTGGCGCGAGGTGCGCCCGGTGACCACGGGCAAGGCGCAGTCGCTGGACGTGACCTTCGGCGCGCGCCAGATGCGCGTGGACGCCAAGTAAGGACAAGGCCGAGGGCCAGGGCAGCAGCAGGGGCAAGGGAACGCGCTGCGCCGTCGCGTTCAAAGCGTGCCCATCATGGTGGTGGACGTGTGCTCCAAACTCTCCGCACGCGATGCGTGGCCCGTGTTCGACGACGGGCGCCCCGGCCGCACCAGCGGCTGGTCGGCGGGCAGGAAGCGTTCGAACAGGTCGTTCACGAACGCGCCGTCGCCCACCGGCGATGCATTGGCCGTGAGGTACAGGCCGCGCCAGCGCGGCGCGCGCACGCCCTTGCCATGGGGCTCGAACAGCACCTGCGCGAACTGGCGCAGGCCGGGCTGCAGGGCGCGCAGCGCTTCCACGAACTCATGCACCGCGAGCCGGCCCGTGGCCTCGTGCTGCGTGCGCAGCAGGGCCGCGCGCAACGCATGCAGGTGCTGCGCGAGCGGCTCGAACACCGCATCGAAGCGCTCGCCCGCCGGTGTCTCGATGAAGGCGGATGGGTTCGTCAGCCGGTGCCCCAGCACCTGCGACAGCACCTCGGGCGGCAGCGCGCGGCGCACCGTGGCATAGCCATCGAGCCGCTCCAGGCCGGTCACCACGAGGTACGTGGGCAGCTGCAGGCGCAGCGTGTCGCCGGTTTCGTCGAGCAGGTGGCGCATGCGCGCGGCCAGGGCCTTCAGCTCGGTGCCGTCGGCCTGCAGCAGCTCGTTGGCCGCCACGCCGACCACCAGGCCGTTCAGCGGAAAGCGGTCGCGGCGTACCGCCAGGGCCAGCAAGGACTGCAGCCACAGCGCGCGCACCGGCGGCGTGCCCGCGGTGTCGCCGACCGCGGCGGGATGCAGCTCGATGGCCACGGTGGCACCGGTCAGCCACCAGTGCCACCACGTGTCGGTGAACGGCACGCTCACGACCGGTTCGGCCGGGGGCACGCGCTGGCCGCGCGCGGTGGCCAGCAGGCCGGGCAGGTTGGCGGCCGCATCGCCGAAGCAGAGGAACCAGGGCACGGGCGCTGCGCGCTTTGCGGCCCTCTTTGTACTGGCCACGCTGGCCGTGCGCCGCAGCGCCTGCTGCGCTTGCGCCATCGCGTCGCGCAGCGATTCGACCGCCACCTCGTCGGCGGCATCGAGCGGCGCGCCGAGCGCCGCGATGCGACGCTGCACCGCGCGTCGGCGCGCGCCGCAGCCCGCGTCGTGCACCACCGCGTACAGCAGGCCGAAGCCCAGCAGGCATAGCGACAGCAGCAGCCAGAAGCGCAGGGCGGGCGTCAGCATGGGTGCGGTCTCGTGGCGGTCATGGTGGTCATGCGGTGTCAGCGGGGCACGGTCTGCAGGAACACGAAGTCGGCGATGAGCCGCTCGCTGTTCTTGCTGGCCGCCAGCGCCTCGCGCACGCGCAGCAGGTAGGCCGAGGCCAGCTCGAAGGGCGGACGGTCGGAGGTCTCGGCGAACGGCATCGGCGCGGACAGCACCGTGACCAGCACGCTGCCGAAGGGCGGGCTCACCAGCCAGCTCGACGGAATGTCGCGCCCGAAGTCCAGCGTCTGTCCGGCGTGCAGCAGCACGGGCGCCTGCCCGGCGTTCAGGTGCATCACCGAGCCGTCGACGGTGTAGTAGTCGACCCAGATGTAGCTGTCGTGGCGCGGCGCCACCACCTGCACGCGCACGTTGTCGCCTTCGCGCAGCTTGCCGTCGTGCGCGGAGGGCGCCTCCACGTCGAGGCCGTAGGCCTTCTCGATGTTGCGCACCTGGTAGGGCTTCAGGATGGAGAACACCTCGCAGTGCGGCCACACGCGCAGGCCGATGTCGAACTGCGGCGACTTCACGCCGGGCATGGCCGCGACCTCGCGCTCCACGCGGGGCACGTCCTCGGGCAGGGAGACGAAGCCGCGCACATGGGTGCCGCCTTCGGGGTCCACCGTGGCCGAGAGGTCGGCGCAGGCAAAGCCCTGCAGGTGCTGCTCGATGCGTTGGCCCAGGCCGGTGGCGGCCGCCGGCGGGCCGGTGGACCATAGCCACAGCAGGTAGAGCAGCGGCAGCATCAGCGCCAGCGCGGCGGCGCTGCGCAGCAGGGTGCGATCGCGCCGCCGGGTGTCGTTGGGGCCGCGCGGGTCGGCCACGCCGTAGGGCTGCGGCGTGATGTGTTCCTGGGCCAAGGTCGCCAGGTCGTCACCGGGCGGCTGCAGGTTCAGCTGGCGGCCGTGCAGGTCCTTGAGCTTGCCGAGCTCGCCCTGGTCGCCTTCCTCGAAGTAGTACTGGCCCTTGAAGCCCAGCGCCATCGCATGCCAGTACACCTCGCGCACCGCGTCGTCGTCGGGGCCCAGGGCCGACAGGTGGTGAAAGAACTCGCTGTGCGCGTTGGTGGAGTTGAAGAGCTGCGCCTGCAGCGGCGCGGTGCCGTTGGCGCCAGGGTGGCGCGCCAGAATCTCGTCGATCCACGCGACCATGGCGAAGGCGGCCAGCTCGACCTGCGCGGCGGGGGTGCCGGCGGCGTCGGCGTCGCAGCGCGCGGCCTCCAGCAGGCGGCGGGCTTCGCGTTGGGCCTCGGCATGGGGCAGGGCGGGCGCGCCGGCCGCGATCGACGCGTCCAGCGCCAGGCCGAACGAGATGAGGGCGGAGAAGCAGTCGTACAGGCGAGCCATGGGCGCTGCCCGCTCAGTCGAGGGTTGCGAAGGATGCCTTGCACCGGCGTCTGCTCAGTTGGCACATGCCCATGTCCCCGGTTCCTTCGAGTAGGGGGCCATTCTTTCAAGGGGGGCGCCGCGTGCGCCATACCGCTTGGGGTCTATGCCGTTGGTGGGGCCGCCGCCCTTGTGGTGCGGGGCATTCGCCGGTATCTTCGGCGGCTGCAAGTGCACTGAACGCTGGGACACGGGGAAACGCCATGAAAATCCTGATCGCCGACGACCACAGGCTCGTCATCGAGGCGGTCAAAGCCAAGTTGTCGGAGCTGGAACCCGGCATCGAATTCGTCCTGGCGATGAGCGTCGACGAATTGCTTGCCGGAGCCACCGACGACCTCGACCTGGCCCTGATCGATCTCAACATGCCCGGTGCCGACGGGCAGGCCCACATCGACGACATTCGCCGCCGCCATCCCGCGGTGCCGGTGATCGTGCTGTCGGGCTACGAAGACCCGGCCATCATGCGTGCGGCGCTGGAGCGCGGCGTGCTGGGCTTCATTCCGAAGGCCTACTCACCCGAGGTGATGCTGTCGGCGGTGCGGCTGGTGCTGGCCGGCGGGGTGTACGTGCCGCCGATGATGCTGACGGCGCTGCCGCCGGGCATCGTGGCGGGCATGGCGCCGCAGGCGGGCACGGAGGCGCTGGCGCGGGGCGGCAGCACGGGCGGCAACGGCGGCGGCACGCAGACGCTGGAGCACCTGCGCAATGTGCTCACCGAGCGCCAGGTCGAGGTGCTGCAGCTGCTGTCGCAGGGCAAGCCCAACAAGCTGATCGGGCGCAGCCTGGGCATCAGCGAAGGCACCGTGAAGATCCACCTGGCCGCGATCTTCCGCGCGCTGAACGTGCGCAACCGCACCGAGGCGGTGGTGGCGGCGCAGGCTTTGACCGAGGCGCAGCAGGCCTGAGGGGCTGCTGCTTCCAGGGTTTCGTTTTTCAAGGCGGGTGCACAGGGCACGCGGCTCGCACGTGGCTGATGCGGGCGCGCTGGCTTGTGCCTAGGCTGCTTTGAGCGTTGGAGCTGGCGGCGCCTGCGTTGCGCTTTCACTCAAGCCCGTCTTTCGTTCCTCGATGGCCTCGGCCAGAAATTCCGCATCGCGCGCCACGCCCGAGAAGCGGCCCGACCCCCAGGTGTGCAGCCATGGCAGGCCCAGGAAGTACAGGCCGGGCTCGTTCGTCACGCCGCGCAGGTGCACCGGCGCGCCGCGGCCGTTGAACACCGGGGCATCGACCCAGGCGAAGTCCGGCGAGAAGCCGATGCACCACACCACGCTGGTGATGCCGGCGGCCGCAAGGTCGAGCCGGGTGCGCTCTTCAGCAGGTTCCCACACGGGTGAGTAGACCGAAGGCGGGGGCGCGTCGATGCCCTGCGCGGCGATGAACTTGTCGATGGAGGCGTTGATGCGGTTGTAGGTGTCGTCGGCGCTGTCCAGGTTGTCGCGCAGGTTGGGCTGCAACTCGAAGTTGCCGCCGTCGAAGCCGCTCAGCAGGCCGTAAAGCTGCATGCCCTCGAGGGCGAAGCGCCGCAGGTCGATGTCGCGGCCGCCGTCGCGCCCGGTCACGTAGTGGTTGGTGTTGTCGCGCACGCCCTCGCGCAGCGGGTGCTCGGTCACGGGCATGTCGTAGTACTTCATGTCGGCCAGCCAGTCGACCACCTCGCGGCCGCGGTAGAAGCGCGCGCAGCGCGGTGCGTGGCCGGTGGCCAGGTGCACCTTGCGGCCGGCCAGATGCAGGTCTTCGGCAATCTGCGCGCCCGACTGGCCGCAGCCCACGACCAGCACCGCGCCCTCGGGCAGTTGCGCGGCGTTGCGGTACTGCGCGGAGTGGAACTGCGCCACGTGCGCGGGCAGCTTCTCGGCCAGGCGCGGCACGATGGGGCGATGGTAGCCGCCCGAGGCCACCACCACCTGGTCGGCGGTGTAGGTGCCGGCGTCGGTCTGCACGCTGAAGCGGTCACGTTCCCCGCTGGCCGGCATGCGGAACACGCGCTCGACGGTCACGCCCTCGATGGCCGGGGCCTTCACGTGGTCGACGAAGCCGGCGAGCCAGTCGTTGATCTGCTCCTTGACCATGAAGCCGTGCGGATCGGCGCCGGTGTAGCCCCAGCCGGGCAGCTGGCACTGCCAGTTGGGGGTGACGAGGCAGAACGAATCCCAGCGTTGCGTGCGCCAGGTGTGCACGAGGCTGCGCTTCTCGATGACGAGGTGGTCGATGCCGCGCTGCTGCAGGCAGTGGCTGAGCGAGAGGCCGGCCTGGCCGCCGCCGACGATGACGACGCTGTAGTGGCTGCGCCCGCCATGGGGAAAGGATGGGTGGGTGGGGTGGGACATGGGGTGCTTCTTTCTCTTGAATGGGGGGCGTCAGTCGAACGCGAGCACGGTCACCTCGGCGCCGGCCGTGTCGCTGAAGCGCAGCGCGATGTGCTCGATGTCGCCGAGCTGGTCCATCGCCTGCGAACAGGCGAAGCCGTACTTGGCGCGCACGCGCTCCGAGGCGATGCCGAGCGCCTCGCGCGTGCGGTGCAGGAAGTCGCCCAGGGCGTAGCGCTGGCCGGGCACCAGGTGCTCTCGCACCACGCTGGAGGGCGAATAGCAGCGGGTTTCGCTGCCGTCGGGCCAGCGCACGTGGAAGTGCGTCACGGGCATGGCACGGCCTCGGCCAGGGCGGGCGGCTGGATGAAGGCGTCGCTGCCGAAGTCCCACAGCAGGGCTTCTTCGCCGTGGGCGCGCAACCGGACCTGGCGCGACGCATCGACCTCGCCGACAACGCCGCAGGCGATGTCGCGCGCGGCAAAGCGCGCCAGCACGCCGGCCACCTGCGCGGGCGCCACGCTCAGCACGAAGCCGTAGCTAGGGAAAGACGAGAGCCAGCGCAGCAGCGGCACGCCGTCGGGCCGCGGCAGGGCGTCGAGGTCGATGCGCGCGCCCACGCCCGAGCATTCGAGCAGCATCATGGCCGTGCCCACGGCGCCGGCCATGCTGATGTCCTTGCCCGCGCGGCACAGGCCGTCTTCGGCCAGCAGGGGCAGCACTTCGAGGTCGGCGCGCAGGCGCGCGGCGGGCGCGCTGGTCGATGCGTTCCAGTACGGAAAGGGCTCCTGGTATTCGCCGCGCAGGTCGGCGGCCATCACCAGCAGGTCGCCCGGCCTGGCGTCGAAGCTGGTGAGCAGCTTGCGCGCGTGGCCGAGGATCGCGACCGCGAGTTGCGGCCGCTCGCTGCGGTTGTTGCTGTGGCCGCCGACGATGGGCACGCCGTAGCGCACGGCGGCCTCCGCGAGCCCGCGCAGCACATCGTCCGCCGGGTTCATGCCCGTGCTCCACAGCGCATCGACCACGGCGGTGGGGCGCCCGCCCATGGCGTAGATGTCGCTCACGTTCACCATCACGCCGCAGTAGCCGGCGAACCACGGCATGCGCACGATGAAGTCTTCCACCAGCCCCTCGATGGCGAACAGCAGGTAGCCGCCGTGGCCGTCGGGAATGGCCGCGCAGTCGTCGCCGATGGGCACCGCCTGCGCCAGCGCGGCATGGCCGCCGGGCAGCGAGCGGCCCAACGCGGCCACCACGTCGCTGATGTCGCGCTTGTGGGCGAAGCCGCGCGTGGCGCGCAGCGCCTCGGCCACCGCCCGCACATCGATGGGCTCGGTCATGCGGCCACCTTCGCGCGCGTGACGAAGCCGCTGACCGGGTCGTGGCACGGCGGGTACCAGCCCAGGTCGGCCTGCATGCGCGCATGCGGCCGGCCGTGCACGCTGGTTTCCTCGCGCAGTTGCCAGCCCAGCTTCTTGAACAGCGGCACGTTCTGCATCTGCACCTGCGCCAGGAAGGTGGTGCAGCCCAGCGCATGGGCGCGCGACACGGCCAGGCGGATCAGCGTGGCACCCAGGTGGCCCTGGCTGCGGAATGCCGGGTGCACGGCCAGGCGGGAACCCCACCATTCGCCGGTGCTGTCACCGCGGTGGATGCGCACCGTGCCCACCACCTGTTCGGGCATGCCGCCGTTGCACGACATGGCCACCAGCAGCCGCGCATGGTCGTCGATGGCGTCGCGGTCGTCGCGCGCGAAGATGCCCTGCTCGATGCAGAACACCGCCCGGCGCAGCGCCATGGCCTGGTCGTGCTCCCACTGCTGCGCGGCTTCGCGCACCAGGTATTCGACGGGCGCGTAGTGGTCCGCCATTTCGCAGAGGTCGTCGATGCACAGCATGGTCAGCCTTCGCTTTCTTTTTCGTAGATCGACAGCGACGAGCAGGCGCCGCACTTGCCGCAGCCGGCCTTGATGTCGGCCGAGCGCAGGCCCGCCGCCACCACGCGCTCGCCCAGCGGCGCGAGCAGCGACTTCATGAACTCGGGCGAGGGGGCCGGGTGGTCTTCCAGCGGCGTGCCGCTGATCGGCACGAAGGGCACCACGAAGGGATACACGCCGCGTGCGAGGAGCTGGTCGCAGGTGTCGAGGATGGCCTCGCGCGTGTCGCCCAGCCCGGCCAGGATGTAGGTGCTGACCTGCCCGCGGCCGAACACGCCCACGGCCGCCTCGAAGGCGCTCATGTAGCGCGACACCGGCACGCCGGCCTTGCCCGGCATGATGCGTTCGCGCACCTCGGGCGTGACCACCTCCAGGTGCATGCCGAGCGTGTCGATGCCCGCGGCCTTCATGCGGTGGAACCACTGGTCGTCGTCGGGCGGCTCGCACTGGCCCTGGATGGGAATGTCGACCGCCGCCTTGATGGCGAAGGCGCTCTCGCAGAGGATGGCCGCGCCGCGGTCGGTGGCGTTGGGCGTGCCGGTGGTCATCACCATGTGCTTCACGCCGTCGAGCAGCACGGCGGCGCGGGCCACCTCTGCCAGTTGCTCGGGCGTCTTGCGCGCCACGGTGCGCCCGGCCGCGAGCGACTGGCCGATTGCGCAGAACTTGCAGCTCTTCTTGCGGCTCTCGTAGCGGATGCAGGTCTGCAGCACGGTGGTGGCCAGCACGTCCGCGCCGTGCAGCGTGGCAATGTGCGAGTAGGGCACGCCGTCGAAGGTCTGCATGGCGTAGAAGCGCGGCTGCTTCGGAAAGCTGATGCTCGCGATGGGAATGTTGCCGCGCATCACGCGGCTCATGCCCTGCGCGTCGGGCGCCTCGGCCGTGAAGGGCGAGTGCCAGGCGGTGGAGGTGTGCACCGGCACCATGATCGTGTGGCCGTCGACCGTCACGGCCTTGTGGTCCGAGGGGCCCGCGCCGCCGCGGCGGCTGGCGACACCGGCCGAAGGGTCAACCAGCCGCAACCCGAAGGACTGCAGCTCGGTCATCAGTTGCCGGCTGTGGGGCTGTGTCGTGGTGGTGTTCATGTTCGGGGCTCCTGGAGGCGAAGGGTTGCGTGGGGTGCGTCGAGTGCGTCGAGCGCGTCGCGTGCATCGGCACCGTCGTCTGTGCCGGGCGGTCGTTGATGGCGAGCGACAGCAGCTCGGGCCGTGCGTAGTGGCCCACCGAATCCATCATTCGCTTGCGCTTTGCGATCAGCGCCATGTCGAGGTCGGCCACCACCATGCCTTCGCCTTCAGTGAGGGGCGGCGCCAGGTGCTTGCCCTCTGGCGAGACGATGGCCGTGTGGCAGCCGCCGCGCAGCGCCTTCTGCAGCTGCGCGTCGGGCGTGACCGCGCGGATCTGCTCGTCGGTGAGCCAGCCGGTGGCGTTGACCACGAAGCAGCCCGACTCCAGCGCGTGGTGGCGGATGGTCACTTCCATCTGCTCCGCGAAGATCGGGCCGACCAGCGAGCCGGGGAACTGCGCGCAGTGGATCTCCTCGTGCTGCGCCATCAGCGCGTAGCGCGCGAGCGGGTTGTAGTGCTCCCAGCAGGCCAGCGCGCCGACGCGGCCCACGGCGGTGTCGACCACCTTCAGGCCTGCGGCGTCGCCCATGCCCCAGACCATGCGCTCGTGGTACGTGGGCGTGATCTTGCGGCGCTTGAGCGCCAGGGTGCCGTCGGCGTCGAACACCAGCTGCGTGTTGTAGAGGCTGCCGTGGTCGCGCTCGTTCACGCCGAGCACCACCACCATGCGGCGTGCGCGGGCGCGCTCGGCCACGGCCTGCGTCACCGGGCCGGGCACCACCACCGCGCGCTCCGCCAGCCGCAGGTGCGGCGCGCCCTGCAGCACCGGCGGCAGCACGAAGCTGAAGTAGGGGTAGTAGGGCACGAAGGTCTCGGGAAAGACCGCCAGCTGCACGCCCTGGGCGGCGGCCTCGTCGATGGCGGCGCACACCCGCTCGAGCGTGCCGTCGGGGCGCTCGAAATCGGGCGCGATCTGGATCGCGGCGGCGCGCACGGTGCGGGGTGGGGAAGCCATCGCTCGCGCTGCCTTACAGGGTCCAGGTGTCGAGGATGACGGCGCCGGCCTTCTTGTGCAGCAGCACGATGTCCAGCACGTCGAGCGGGTTGATCGGCTTGATGCCTTCGATGAGCGCGCCTTCGCCGTGGCCGTACAGCGCCTGCAGCGCGAAGCGGCAGGCGTACACCTTGCCGCCTTCTTCCATGAACTTGACGATCTGCTTGTTGAAGTTCTGGTGGCCGGGGAAGGCCTCGTCGCCCAGCGTGGGAAAGCCGCGTTGCACGCCCAGCGTCACGCCGGGGCCGTACAGCAGCACCGAGGTCTCGTAGCCCTTGCGGCGCAGCCGCGTGGCCTGCAGCAGGTTGACGAAACCGATGGAGCCTTCGAAGGCCACCGTGTGGAAGGTGACGAGCGCCTTCTCGCCGGGCTCGGCCTTGACGTCTTCGAACACCTTCTCTTCGTAGTCGACAAGGAACTCGCCTTTTTCGTTGCGGGGGCGGGTGACTTTGGGCATGGGGTACTCCGGGTTAGGTGGATGGCTACGAGGGCACTACGCAGGTCTTGCGTGCCTTTCTCTTCGCAGGCGATGTGCCAGCGCGCGGCGGCGGCCGTGCGATCAACTCGCGATCAATGCGCTGCGATGCGGGCCGCGCGGCCGAAAGTTTTTTTGCGTGGCCGCCAAAGACCCGTTGACGGCCGGCCGGGGCGCTCCTCTGCTTTGCGTTTCGCACCGGGACGACGCACATCCGATGCAATCAATGCACCCGATCAATGGGGTTGATCGCACCTGATCGAAGCATTCGCCACGGCGGCTGCGGGCCTGAGCAGGCGGGAGGCGGGCGGGACGCGGGCGCGATTCCTGCGTGTTGATCGGTGGCTCGATGCAATCAATGGATGCAATCAACTTCGCCAGGACACCCGCCGATGACCACCATCACCGCCCACTGGCGCAGGCAGCTGCGCACCGCCGCCAAGCCGGCCTACCTGCTGCTGGCCGACCTGATCGCCGACGACATCAAGACAGGCCGGCTGGGCGTGCGCGACCGCCTGCCCACGCTGCGCGAGCTGGCGAGCGACCTGGAACTGAACTACACGACGGTGGCGCGCGGCTATGCCGAGGCGCGCAAGCGCGGGCTGATCGATTCGCGCGCAGGCACGGGCACCTTCATTCGCTCGGGCAGCCCGAGCCTGCGGCTGCGCGGCGGCAGCGGCGCCGAGATGACGATGAACATGCCGCCCGAGCCCGACGACGCCCACCTGATGGCGCGCCTGCACGACAGCGCCAGCCGCGCCTTCGCGGAAATCGACTTCCACGACCTGCTGCGCTACCAGGACTTCGGCGGCACCGCGCACGACCGCGAGGTGGCCATGCGCTGGCTGCGGCCCTTCGTGCCGCACGCGAGCGTGGACCGCATCCTGGTGTGCCCGGGCATCCACGCGGTGCTGACCGCGCTGTTCTCGCAGCTGGCGCGCCCCGGGGAGCTGGTGTGCGTGGAGTCGCTCACGTACCCGGGCGTGAAGGCCATCGCGGCGCAACTGGGCGTGCAGCTGCACGCACTGCAGATGGACGACGACGGCCCCATCGCCGACGCCTTCGAGCACGCCTGCAAGACGCTCAAGCCCAAGGCGCTGTACTGCAACCCCACGCTGCTGAACCCGACCGCGGCCACGGTGTCGCGCGCGCGGCGCGAGGCGCTGGCCGACGTGGCGCTGCGCTACGCCGTGCCCATCATCGAGGACGACGCCTACGGCATGCTGCCGCGCCAGACGCCCGCGTCATTGGCCACGCTGGCGCCGGGGCTCACCTACTACGTGAGCGGTTTTTCGAAATGCTTCGGCGCCGGGCTGCGCAGCGCTTATGTGTGTTCGCCCACCGTGGTGCAGTCGCAGCGGCTGGCCGGCGCCATGCGCGCGACCACCGTGATGGCCTCGCCGATCACCAATGCACTGACCACGCTGTGGGTGGAAGACGGCACCACCGAGGAGATGCTGCAGGCGGTGCGCGCCGAATCGGTCGCGCGCCAGCTGCTGGCCCTGCGCTACCTGGGTGACAGCGGCCTGCAGGCGCACCCCGAGGGTTTTCATGCGTGGCTGCCGCTCACCCCGGGCTGGAGCCCGGTGGAGTTCGCCTCCTACCTGCGCACGCAGAACGTGGGCGTTGTGGCGAGCGCCGCCTTTTCCACCGACGGCGACCCGCCCGACGCGGTGCGCATCTGCCTGGGCGGGCCGATGACGCGCGAGCAGTGCGACCAGGCGCTGCGGCTCATCGCGGACACGCTGGCGCATCCGCTGCATCCGCACGCCACGCTGCGTTGAGCCGGCACGCCCCGGTGCCGGGCGCCCGACTTCAGTCGAAAACGCCAGCGATGGCGGCCACCGCGCCCGCCAGGCCCGCGGTGCCTGCGCTGCCGGCCAGCAGCCCGGCGTCGCGGTGGTTCGCGCCGGCACGCTCGCGCCAGGCCAGGTACAGCAGCAGCGCGCTGAAACCGAAAAGAGCGAGGGAAATTTCGTTCATGGCAGTTTTTTCTTCAACGCTTGGCGAACACGCCGTTCCAGGCGAACACCGAGTTCGGCGCGTTCACGTGCCGCAGGCTGGGTTCGTTGCGCGGGGGCGGCGCCTTCTTGCGCACCGGTTCGTCGTCCACGCGCAGGCCCTTGGCGAGCTGGTCGTCGACCAGGCTCTGCAGGGTGACGGAGCCCAGGAACTCCATCACGTGGTGCTTGGCGGAGGCCCAGAGGGCTTCGGTTGAATAGCAGCCGACTTCGGCGGCGCCGTTCTTGTCGGCCGGGGCTTCTGCCTCGGTGGGCACCTGGGCGTCGACCGACGCCAGGATGTCGGCCACGGTGATTTCGCAGGCGCGGCGCGTGAGCGTGTAGCCGCCGCCGGGGCCGCGGGTGGCCTTGATCAGCGCATGCCGGCGCAGTTTGCTGAACAGCAGTTCGAGCGAGGAGCGGGCGATGTGCTGCCGCCGGCTGATCGACGCCAATGGCACGGGGCCGTCCCTCTCGCGCAGCGCGACATCGATCATGGCCGTCAGGGCGAAGCCGCCCTTCGTCGTCAGACGCATGGAGTATTCCTCGTGGATGGGCCTTGCGGGGCAAGGCGGTGAAGGGATGTCCGGCGCTGGACGCGCGGGACGGGTACGCCCTGTAGGTGTGCGAAAGCCGCAAAAAGTTTCCGGCGCGGCTTTCGGCGGGTTTCTGGCGGGTTTTCGACAAAGCCGGGCCGCATAAACTCCTGCGGCTCCTACTTTCGCTGCCTGCCTTGAACCCCTTTCGCTTCGATTTCACCCGCTTCGACGCCGCCATCGTCGACCTCGACGGCACCATGGTCGACACGCTCGGCGACTTTGCCGAGGCCCTGAACCGCATGCTGCGCGACCTGTCGCTGCCGCCCGTGGCGCCCGCCGCCATCGAGCGGATGGTGGGCAAGGGCTCGGAGCACCTGATTCATTCCGCGCTCGTGCACGTGCTGAAGCCGACCGACCCCGAGGGCGCGCAGGCCAAGGCGCGCGCGCTGTTCGACGCGGCCTGGGAGCGCTACCAGCACCACTACCTGGCCATCAACGGGCAGCATTCGGCGGTGTATGGCGGTGTCGTCGAGGGGCTGACGGCGCTGCGTGCGCGGGGCGTGCGGCTGGCGTGCCTCACGAACAAGCCGGGCTCGTTCGCCGTGCCGCTGCTGGCGGCGAAGGGGCTGGACGGCTTCTTCGAACTGGTGTTCGGCGGCGACGCCTTCGAACGCAAGAAGCCCGACCCGCTGCCGCTGCTGAAGACCTGCGAGGCGCTGGCGACCGTGCCCGCGCGCACGCTGATGATCGGCGACTCGAGCAACGACGCGCAGGCCGCGCGTGCCGCCGGCTGCCAAGTGGTGCTGGTGAGCTACGGCTACAACCATGGCGAGCCGGTGCGCGGCGTGGACGCGGACGGCTTCGTGGATTCGCTGGCCGAGTTGGTGCCGGCGGCGGGCTGAACGCGGGGCGCCTGCCTGGTTCGTTCTGCTCTGGCCGCGCCGGCTACTGCTTGCCGAGCATCGCGTTCTTCAGCTTCCAGTCGGCCGGGCTCGGCCCGAGCCAGATGCGCAACAGCGCATTGAAGAACGCCGGCTCCTTCACCGGGTCGGGCTGCGGCACGCCGCGCACGGTGATGAGCGTGCCGGTGCCGGGCAGCCAGTCGATGGTGAAGGTGTCGCCGGTCTTCAGCTGCTTCTGGTCGGCAAACATCTGGCCCATGCGCAGCAGGCCCGGAATGAGGTTGAGCATCTCGCTCTTGGGCGAGTTGTCTTCCACGCCCTTGGTGAAGAGCTTGCCGAGTTCGTTGGCGTCGATGTCGCGCAGCATCGTGATGGCCACGCGCTTGGGGCCGGGCGCGGCCAGCGCCTCTTCGGGCGTGGACACCTTCTGGCCGACGTACAGGCCCGCCGTGTAGACCTTGAAGATGGCCTTGTAGCGCACGCCCGCGCCGTTCAGTTGCAAGGCGGTGCCGCGCAGGTCCATGCGGTCTTCCAGCTTGACGCCGGCCACGTCGACCTGCGCGGCGCCGGCGCCGAAAGAGGCGCCCAGAGCGGCGGCGAAAGACGCCAGCAGCGCAAGGCGGACGCACACGGACGAGAGCGATGGAACGGGCACGGGAGTCTCCTTGGAATTTTGCGAACGGTCGTGCGAATGTATCTTTTCGTTTTACGCACAAGGCTCCGGGGGAACCCTGAAGAAGGCCGTTGACAGCCGTATTGCACGCGTTCGGCGTTTTCGTGGGCTAAACTCCGCGCCTCATGTTCGTTCATCACATCATTCAGACAGGTCAAGGCCGGGGAGCCTGGCCCTGGCGTAGCCATACTTCGCTGACTGTTTGATTGCACGGCGCACGCCGTGCGCCCGCGGTTCCGGATCTGCACACCCGCTCCGGACCACCAGTGAATGACCTTGCCCCCGGCCAGAGAGCGCCGAGCGGCAACTGGAGAACGAATCCGTGATCACCGAACTTGAATTCAAGAGCCTCAGCGCCCAGGGCTACAACCGTATTCCGCTGATGGCCGAGGCCTTTGCCGACCTCGAAACCCCCCTGTCCCTCTACCTCAAGCTGGCCCATTCGCAAGGCGGCGGCAAGCACAGCTTCCTGCTCGAATCGGTGGTGGGCGGCGAGCGCTTCGGGCGCTACAGCTTCATCGGACTGCCCGCGAAGACGCTGCTGCGCGCCTCCGGCTTCGGCGACGAGGCCGTCACCGAAGTGGTGACCGACGGCCAGGTCGTGGAGACCGCCCGGGGCAACCCGCTCGACTTCGTGGCCGCGTACCAGCAGCGCTTCAAGGTGGCGCTGCGCCCGGGGCTGCCGCGCTTTTGCGGCGGCCTGGCCGGCTACTTCGGCTACGACACCGTGCGCCACATCGAGCGCAAGCTCGAAAAAAGCTGCCCGCCCGACACGCTGGGCTGCCCCGACATCCTGCTGCTGCAGTGCGAGGAGCTCGCGGTCATCGACAACCTGTCGGGCAAGCTGTACCTCATCGTCTACGCCGACCCCAAGCAGCCCGAGGCCTACGCCGTGGCCAAGCGCCGCCTGCGCGAGCTGAAGGACAAGCTCAAGTACTCGGTGAGCGCGCCCGTGGTAAAGCCCACGCAGCCGCATCCGCCGGAGCGCAGCTTCGCCAAGGCGGACTACCTCGCGGCCGTGGAGCGCGCCAAGGAAATGATCGCCGCGGGCGACTTCATGCAGGTGCAGGTGGGCCAGCGCATCAGCAAGCGCTACACCGAGTCGCCGCTGTCGCTGTACCGCGCGCTGCGTTCGCTGAACCCCTCGCCCTACATGTACTACTACCACCTGGGCGACTTCCACGTGGTGGGCGCGTCGCCCGAGATCCTGGTGCGCCAGGAGAACACCGGCGACGGCGAGCAGAAGATCACCATCCGCCCGCTGGCCGGCACGCGCCCGCGCGGCGCGTCGCTGGAGCTCGACAAGGCCGCCGAGGTGGAACTCATCAACGACCCGAAGGAACGCGCCGAGCACGTGATGCTGATCGACCTGGCGCGCAACGACATCGGGCGCATCGCCAAGACCGGCACCGTGAAGGTGACCGAGGCCTTCGCGGTGGAGCGCTACAGCCACGTGATGCACATCGTGAGCAACGTCGAAGGCACGCTGAAGGACGGCATGACCGCCATCGACGTGCTGAAGGCCACCTTCCCGGCCGGCACGCTGACCGGCGCGCCCAAGGTGCACGCGATGGAGCTCATCGACCAGCTGGAGCCCACCAAGCGCGGCCTGTACGGCGGCGCGTGCGGCTACATCAGCTACGCGGGCGACATGGACGTGGCCATTGCGATTCGCACCGGCATCGTGAAGGACCAGATGCTGCACGTGCAGGCCGCGGCCGGCGTGGTGGCCGATTCGGTGCCCGAGCTGGAGTGGAAAGAAACGGAAGCCAAGGCGCGCGCACTCCTGCGTGCCGCCGAACTGGTCGAGGAAGGCCTGGAATAAGCATGAGCAACGCACCCGATATTCAGAACGACTTTTCGCACGAGATCATCGGCGCGGCGGTCGAAGTGCAGCGCGTGCTCGGCACGGGGCTCGACGAGGGCGCCTACGCCGCGGCGCTGGCCATCGAGCTGGCCGAACGCGAGATCGGCTTCACGCGCGACGTGGCGCTCGCGGCCACCTACAAGGGCCGCTCGCTGGGCGAGGTGTACCGCGCGGGCTTCGTGATCGAGCAGTCGGTCATCGTGGAGCTCAAGGCGGTCGACGTGCTCACCGACCTGCACCGCGCGCAGGTGCTGGCCGCGCTGCGGCTTTCGGGCCTGAAGCTGGGCCTTCTCATCAACTTCAACGTGTTCCCCGTGGTGAAGGGCGTGCACCGGATTGCGAGCAAGCCATGAAACTGCTGATGATCGACAACTACGACAGCTTCACCTACAACATCGTCCAGTACTTCGGCGAACTGGGCGCGGACGTGCAGGTGCACCGTAACGACGAGATCACGGTGGCGCAGATCGGCGAGCTCATCGCTTCCGGCGTGACGCGGCTGGTGGTGTCGCCGGGGCCCTGCTCGCCGGCGGAAGCGGGCGTGTCGGTGGCGGCCATCGAGGCCTTCGCGGGCAAGCTCCCGATCCTGGGCGTGTGCCTGGGCCACCAGGCCATCGGCGCGGCCTTCGGCGGCAAGATCGTTCGCGCGCAGCAGCTCATGCACGGCAAGACCAGCGAGATCACGACCACGCAAGAGGGCGTGTTCGCGGGGCTGCCGCAGAAGTTCGTCGTCAACCGCTATCACTCGCTGTCGATCGAGCGCGAGAGCTGCCCCAAGGCGCTGGCTGTCACTGCCTGGACCGACGACGGCGAGATCATGGGCGTGCGGCACACCGGGTACGCGCACGACGTGCGCATCGAAGGCGTGCAGTTCCATCCTGAATCGATCCTCACCGAGCACGGCCACGCCATGCTCAAGAACTTCCTGGACTGACCCACCATGACCGACAGCACCTCCCTCGTCGACCTGCGCAGCGACACCGTCACCCAACCCACGCCCGCGATGCGCGAGGCCATGATGGCCGCGCCGCTGGGCGACGACGTCTTCGGCACCGACCCGAGCGTGAATGCGCTGCAGGAAAAGATCGCGGCGCTGCTGGGCTTCGAGGCGGCGATGTTCGTGCCCACCGGCACGCAGAGCAACCTGTGCGCCATCCTCTCGCATTGCGGCCGCGGCGACGAGTACATCGTCGGCCAGCAGGCGCATTGCTATCGCTGGGAGGGCGGCGGCGCGGCGGTGTTCGGCAGCGTGCAGCCGCAGCCGCTGGACCATGCGGGAGACGGCACGCTGCCGCTCGCGCAGATCGAAGCGGCCATCAAGCCCGACGACGCGCACTTCGCGCGCACGCGGCTGCTGGCGCTGGAGAACACGCTGGGCGGCAAGCTGCTGCCCTTCGACTACGTGCAGGCCGCGACCGACCTGGCGAAGCGCAAGGGGCTGCAGCGGCACCTGGACGGCGCGCGGCTCTTCAATGCCGCCACCGCGCAGGCTGCGCAGAACGGTCGCAGCGACATCCGCGCGGAAGCACGCCGCATCGCGCAGTGCTTCGACAGCGTGTCGGTCTGCTTCAGCAAAGGCCTGGGCGCGCCCATCGGCTCGGCGCTGGTGGGCTCGCGCGAGTTCATCGCGCGTGCGCACCGCATCCGCAAGATGGCCGGCGGCGGCATGCGCCAGGCGGGCCTGCTGGCCGCGGCCGCGTCGCATGCGCTCGACCACCACGTCGACCGGCTGGCCGACGACCACGCACTGGCGCAGCGGCTTGCGCAGGGGCTCGAAGGCATCGAGGGCCTGACGGTCGAGGCGCCGCACACGAACATCGTGTTCGCCGACCTCGCCGGCGCCGCGCAGGCGCGCTCGTCGGAACTGATCGCCAGCCTCAACCAGCAGGGCATCCTGGCGACGGGGCTCTACCGCCTGCGCTTCGTGACGCACCTCGACGTCGATGCCGCCGGCGTCGACCGGGCCGTCGCCGCGATCCGCGGCTTCTTCAACGCCTGAGCCCCGCGAGGACGCGATGCCTGATCTTCCCCATCTGCTCGCTTTCATCGCCGCCGGCTGGCTGCTGAACCTCACGCCGGGGCCCGACGTGCTGTACGTGGTGACGAACTCGCTGCGTTCCGGCGTGCGTGCCGGCATCGTGGCGGGGCTGGGCATCACGGCGGGCTGCTTCGTCCACATCTTCGCAGCAGCGGTCGGCGTGGGCACGCTGATGGCGACATCGGCCGCGGCCTTCACGGTGCTCAAGTACATCGGCGCGGCCTACCTGCTGTACCTGGGCGTGCGCATGGTGCTTTCGCGCCCGGCCCCGCCGGCCGACATCGAACAGGTGGTGGCTGTCGGCGGGGAGCGCGGCCTCAAGGCCGTCTTCATGGGCGGCTTCTGGACCAACGTGCTCAACCCGAAGGTGGCGCTGTTCTTCCTGGCGTTCGTGCCGCAGTTCATCGCGCCGGGCGCCGACGACAAGGCACTGTACTTCGTGCTGCTCGGCGTGCTGTTCAACCTCAACGCCGTGCCCGTCAACATCGGATGGGCTCTGGCAGCGGGCTGGATGGCGCGGCGCGGCGCGGTGCGCAAGGGCATGCACTGGCTGGACCGCGCCGCCGGCGTTCTTTTCATCGGCTTCGGCCTCAAGCTCGCGTTCACCGACGCGCCGGCCGTTCGCATCGGCCGCTGATTCACTCTCGAGGAGACCCCATCATGATTACCCCCCAGGAAGCGCTGCAGCGCACCATCGAGCACCGCGAGGTCTTCCACGACGAGATGCTGCACATCGTGCGCCTCATCATGAGCGGCGAGTGCTCGCCCGTGATGATGGCCGCGCTGATCACCGGCCTGCGCGTGAAGAAGGAAACCATCGGCGAGATCACCGCCGCCGCGCAGGTGATGCGCGAGGTGTCGACCAAGGTGCCCGTGAAGGACACCGCGCACCTGGTGGACATCGTGGGCACCGGCGGCGACGGCTCGCACACCTTCAACATCTCGACCTGCTCGATGTTCGTCGCGGCCGCGGCGGGCGCCAAGGTGAGCAAGCACGGCGGGCGCAGCGTGTCGAGCAAGTCGGGCAGCGCCGACGTGCTGGAAGCGCTGGGCGTGAACATCAACCTGAAGCCCGAGCAGATCGCGCGTTCCATCGAGGAGTGCGGCATTGGCTTCATGTTCGCGCCCAACCACCATCCGGCCATGAAGAACGTGGCGCCGGTGCGCAAGGAGCTGGGCATCAAGACCATCTTCAACATCCTCGGGCCGCTGACCAACCCGGCGGGTGCGCCGAACATCCTGATGGGCGTGTTCCACCCCGACCTCGTGGGCATCCAGGTGCGCGCGCTGCAGCGGCTCGGCGCCGAGCACGCGGTGGTGGTCTACGGGCGCGACGGCATGGACGAGATTTCGCTCGGCGCCGCCACCATGGTGGGCGAGTTGAAAGACGGCGAGATCCGCGAGTACGAACTGCACCCCGAGGACTTCGGCTTCCAGATGTCGAGCAACCGCGCGCTGCGCGTGGAAACGCCCGAACAGTCGATGGCGATGCTGCGGGGGGTGCTCGACAATCAGGCCGGCCCCGCGCTGGACATCGTGCTGCTGAACGCCGGTGCGGCCCTGTATGCGGCGAACGTGGTCGACTCCATTGCCGCGGGCGTGGAGCGCTCGCGCGGCGCCATCGCCTCGGGCGCCGCGAAGGCCAAGCTGGCCGAACTGGTCAAGGCTTCCACGACCGTCTGAGACCCCACCAGAGAGAACCCGAACCCATGTCCGACATCCTCGACAAGATCGTTGCCGTCAAGCGCCAGGAAGTGGCCGCTGCCCTGAGGCGCGCGCCGCTCGAAGCGGTGCGCTTCGACGCCGAAAGCCGCGTGCTCACGCGCGACTTCGAAGCCGCGCTGCGCGCCAAGATCGCCGCCGGCCACGCCGCCGTGATCGCCGAAGTGAAGAAGGCGAGCCCGAGCAAGGGCGTGCTGCGCGAAGACTTCATTCCGGCCGATATTGCGCAGAGCTATGCGGAGGGCGACGGCACGGTGAGCGCCGCCTGCCTCTCGGTGCTGACCGACAAGCAGTTCTTCCAGGGCGGTGTCGACTACCTCAAGCAGGCGCGTGCCTCCTGCGACCTGCCGGTGCTGCGCAAGGACTTCATCATCGACGCGTACCAGGTGTACGAGTCGCGCGCGATGGGCGCCGACGCCATCCTGCTGATTGCCGCGTGCCTCGACGATGCGCAGATGAAGGACTACGAAGCCATTGCGCGCGGCCTTGGCATGG
Organism: Variovorax sp. J22G73; assembly: GCF_030317035.1. Classification (GTDB taxonomy): domain Bacteria; phylum Pseudomonadota; class Gammaproteobacteria; order Burkholderiales; family Burkholderiaceae_C; genus Variovorax. Next base: position 1,634 of record NZ_JASZYK010000012.1, on the reverse strand, counting down.
CGGTGCTGGTGGAGGTGCACGACGCGGCCGAGCTCGACCGCGCGCTCAAGCTGAAGACGGCGCTGATCGGCGTCAACAACCGCAACCTGCGCAACTTCGAAGTCTCCATCCAGGCGACCATCGACCTGCTGCCGAGGCTGCCCGCGGACCGCCTGCCGGTGACGGAGTCGGGCATCGGCACGCGGGAAGACGTGGCCACGCTGCGTGCGGCGGGCGTCAACGCCTTCCTGGTCGGCGAGGCCTTCATGCGCGCCAAGGAACCCGGCGAGGCCCTCGCTGCGTTGTTCCAATGAGCCGGCCCGATCAGCTGTCGAGCAGCAACGCTGCCGACTGGCCGGTGGCGCCGGGTTGGCAGGCGCTGGTCGACGGGTTCTTCGCCGGCGCGGTGGGACAGAAGCTGCAGGGCTTTTTGCGCGAGCGCCTGGATGCGGGCGCGGTGATCTTTCCGCCGCAGCCGTTGAGGGCGCTCGAACTGACGCCGCCCGACGATGTGCGCGTGGTGATCCTGGGGCAGGACCCGTACCACGGGCGTGGCCAGGCCGAGGGCTTGGCCTTCTCGGTGGCACCCGGCGTGGCATTGCCGCCGTCGCTGCGCAACATCTTCAAGGAACTGCAGCGCGACTTCGGCACACCGCCGCCGCCATTCCCCGATCCGGGTGGCAGCCTCGTGAAATGGGCGACCCATGGCGTGCTGCTGCTCAACACCTGCCTGACGGTGGAAGAGGCCCAGCCGGCCAGCCACGCCGGCAAGGGCTGGGAGGTGCTGACGGACGCCGTCATTCGACACGTTTCGGCTGGCGCGAAGCCTGTTGTTTTTATGCTATGGGGTGCGCACGCCCAAAGTAAGCGTGCGTTGATCGATGTTGAGCGCCATAAGGTGCTGATGTCGAATCATCCGTCGCCGCTTTCTGCGATGCGTCCGCCGGTTCCGTTCATCGGATGCGGACATTTCGGAGAAGCGCGTGCTTGGCGTGAGGCTCAACGGATCGAGGGCTGAACTTGGTTAATAATCGGAGGATTCGCTCCTCGAGCAGTTCTTCCGCATCGCTGAGATGCAGGGATTTCTGAGTAGTCACAAAAACGTGCTATATTTCGAGGTTCGCCGGAGAGGTGGCCGAGTGGTTAATGGCAGCAGACTGTAAATCTGCCCTCTTACGAGTACGCTGGTTCGAATCCAGCCCTCTCCACCAGCGATGAATTTGGTTTCTAAGAGCGATTGGATCTAGCGCTTTGGGTGCCTTGGAGTGCCCCCGATGCGGGAGTAGTTCAATGGTAGAACCCCAGCCTTCCAAGCTGATGACGCGGGTTCGATTCCCGTCTCCCGCTCCAGAGACTCGGTTTGTTGTTGAGGCGATGTGAATTCGTAACTTTGTTACAAAAGCCCTTTTGGCTCAGTGGTAGAGCACTCCCTTGGTAAGGGAGAGGTCGCGGGTCCGATTCCCGCAAAGGGCACCAGTTTTTGGGGGTTGCAAATGCAGCGTTGCAACCCATCTGCATACGTTGGAAACGTTTTTTTCGGAGTCGAAAAATGGCAAAAGGTAAATTCACCCGCACCAAGCCGCACGTGAACGTGGGCACGATCGGTCACGTCGACCACGGCAAGACCACGCTGACGGCTGCGATCGCCACGGTGC
>NZ_JASZYK010000011.1 GCF_030317035.1 Variovorax sp. J22G73 | reverse complement strand
AGGTTTCAGATTGACTTCGCACATCAATCTTGGTACTCGATACCGTGACCAGGAAGCGAGAAGTCCCTTTGCATTCATTTCGCTGCGGGAAGCACCCGACGCCCTGTTCACTCGGGCACGCGGCTGGCGGACCGCTGCCCGATGACCGTGGCGCCCTGAACTGCAATGCCCGGCACCGGGCCCCGACGCGGCTGTAGGACGCCGGTCAATTGACAACGCGCCGTCCGCGCTCATGCTCCCGGGTGGGTTCCGAAGGATTTCGCTTCGGACACAACCGGGATTTTTCATGGACTCGTCTTCGCCATTCAACCCGCCTCCGGGCCAGCCCGTGAGCAAGTCGCCCAAGGCGCTCTGGGCCGTGATCGGGGCACTGGCCGTGGCTGTCGTGGCACTGGGCGGCGTGCTGGTCAGCCGCCAAGGTCCGAGCACCACCGCTGGCACGCCAGCGCCTGTCGTGGCGGCGGCCTCGCCCAACGCGCCTGACGACTTCAAACCTGAAATGATGCCGGCGGCGCCTGCCGTGCCGCCCACCTCCGCAGGGCCTGCGCCCCAGGCCATGGCCGCTGCGCCCATGCCCGCTCCCGCACCTTTGCCCGCACAGGCTGTACAGCCCGGACCGGCACCCGGCGCGAACGCGCCCGTGGTGGCCGCGGCCCCCGCTGCGCCGCCTTGCGCGGTCTGCGGACGGGTCGAGTCGGTTCGCCCCGTGCAGAAGCGCCTTCAAAGCACCAGCGGCGTGGGCGCCGTGGCCGGGGGCGTGGTGGGGGGCCTGGTCGGCAACCAGTTCGGGCACGGCAACGGGCGCGCCGCGACCACGGTGCTGGGCGCGGTCGGGGGCGGCTTCGCGGGCAACGAGATCGAGAAGCACGTGCGCACGGTCACGGTGTACGAAGTGGCGGTGCGCATGGACAACGGCACGCTGCGCACGGCCGAGACCAAGTCCGCGCCGCCCATCGGCAAGCCGGTGACGCTCAAGCGCGGGGTGCTGCGCCCGGCCGACGGGCGCAAGTAAGCCCGTCTGGGGTCGCGCAAGCGTGCGCGGCCCGGCTCCTTTTTCCTCCGATATCACATAAGCATCAGGGCTGGAAGCTCGCTTTTCCCACGGATATCTTGACGATATATCCTTAATATATTTAAAGTGCGGCGCTTCCACACCGCACATCCACAAGGAGCGATCAAGTGAGCAATCCCCGCTGGCAAGGCATCTTTCCCGCCGTCACCACCAAGTTCCACGCCGACGAAAGCATCGATGCCGAAGGCACGGCGCGTCACATCGACTTCCAGGTTCGCAACGGCATCCACGGCCTGGTCACCTGCGGCTCGCTGGGCGAGGCGAGCACGCTGACGCTCGAAGAAAAACTGCAGGTCGCGAAGATCGCGCTGGAGGCCGTCGACGGCCGCATCCCGGTGCTGGCCAACGTGTCGGAAACCAGCACCCGCGAGGCGCTGCGCTACGTGGACGGGGCCAACAAGCTGGGCGTGGCCGGCTTCATGGTGATGCCCTCGGTGATCTACGTGGCCGACGCGCGCGAGGCCATGCTCAACGTGCGCACCATCGCCAACGCCGCGCAACGGCCCATCATGGTCTACAACAACCCGGTGGCCTACCGGGTCGACCTGAAGCCCGAGCACATGCTGGCGCTGGCCGACTGCGAATGGATCGCGGCCATCAAGGAAAGCACCGACGACATCCGCCGCATCACCGACCTGCGCAACACCGTGGGCGACCGCTACCAGCTGTTCCTGGGCGTGGACGACCTCGCCTACGAAGGTCTGGCGCTGGGCTGCGACGGGCTGCTGGCGGGCGTGGGTTGCGCGTTTCCGCGCGAGACGGTGGCGCTGTACGACCTGATGAAGGCCGGCAGGTTCGCCGAGGCGCTCAAGCTCTACCAGTGGATGACGCCGATGCTGCACCTGGACGTGTCGACCAAGCTGGTGCAGAACCTCAAGCTCATCGACGCGCTGGTGGGCGTGGGCACCGAGCACATGCGCCGCCCGCGGCTGCCGCTCGTCGGCGAGGAGCGCGCCTTCATCGAAGGCGTGGTCGGCAAGGCGCTGGCGGCGCGGCCGGCGCAGTACCAGTCGGTGATGTAGCCGCCATCCCGCGGCTCGGCACACCTCGGCAACCGTCACCACCATTCACCGCGAACCCTCGCACTTTTCATCGTCCCAACCTAGGAAGAAGCATGAAGACACACGCACGCATGGTTCCCTTCATCGGTCTCGTGGCCCTCGCCGTTGCCGGCCAGGTGCACGCGCAGGAGCAGGTGGTCAAGATCGGCCACAGCGGCCCGCTGTCGGGCCCCAACGCCTTCGCGGGCAAGGACAACGAAAACGGCGTTCGCCTCGCGGTGGAAGAGCTCAACGCGAAGAAGCTCAGCGTGGGCGGCAAGACGCTGAAGTTCGAGCTGGTCTCCGAAGACGACCAGTGCGACGCCAAGACCGGCGTGAGCGTGGCGCAGAAGTTCGTGGACGACGGCGTCAAGTACGTCATGGGCCCGTACTGCTCAGGCGTGGCCATTCCGGCGTCGCGCATCTACAGCGACGGCGGCGTGCTGCTGTCGACCGTGGGCACCAACCCGAAGGTGACGCAGGGCGGCTACAAGAACCTGTACCGCATCATCGCCAGCGACAACCAGATCGGCGGCGCCATGGCCGTCTACGCGGCCAAGGAGCTGAAGGTGAAGAAGGTGGGCGTCATCGACGACCGCACCGCCTTCGGCCAGGGCCTGGCGGAAGAGTTCACCAAGGAAGCCAAGAACCAGGGCCTGACGGTGGTGGGCCAGGAGTTCACCACCGACAAGGCGGTGGACTTCACCGCCATCCTGACCAACCTGAAGGCCAAGGCGCCCGAGGCCATCTTCTTCGGCGGCTACGCGCCGCAGGCCGCGCCCATGGCGCGCCAGATGAAGCAGCTGGCCGTGCCCGGCAAGCTGCTGGGCGGCGACACCGTGTGCAGCCCGGCCACCGGCAAGCTGGGCGGCGACGCGGTCAACGACTTGGTGTTCTGCGCGCAGGGCGGCTCCATGCTCGAGAAGGCGCAAAGCGGCCCGGCCTTCAAGGAGAAGTTCAAGAAGCGCTTCAACGCCGACCCCGATGCGTACGCCGCCTCTTACTACGACCAGGTGCTGTTCATCGGCGAGTCGATGAAGAAGGCCAACTCCATCGATACCGACAAGGTGGGCGCCGAGCTCTACAAGACCACCTACAAGGGCGTGGCCGCCACCTATGCATACGACGACAAGGGCAACATGAAGCAGGCACCGATCACCGTGTTCACGTTCAAGAACGCGGCGCCGGTGCCTATCGCGAGCTATTGAAACCGGCCATTGAATCGGCCATTGAACGGACCCCCATGCAACGCATCCAGGTCATCGACTCGCACACCGGCGGCGAGCCCACGCGCCTCGTGATCGGCGGCTTTCCCGATCTGGGGAAGGGCACCATGGCCGAGCGCCGCGCGCTGCTGGCCGACCTGCACGACCCATGGCGCGCCGCCACCGTGCTGGAGCCGCGCGGCAGCGACGTGGTGGTGGGCGCGCTGCTGTGCGAGCCGGTGTCGCCCGATGCGGCCGCCGGCGTGGTCTTCTTCAACAACGCCGGCTACCTGGGCATGTGCGGCCACGGCACCATCGGGCTGGTCGCGAGCCTGGCGCACATGGGGCGCATCGGGGTGGGCGAGCACCGCATCGAGACGCCCGTGGGCACGGTGACCACCACGCTGCACGCGGACGGTTCCGTCAGCGTGCGCAACGTGCCCGCGTACCGCCATCTGCACCAGGTGGCGGTCGAGGTGCCGGGCCACGGCAGCGTGCGCGGCGACGTGGCCTATGGCGGCAACTGGTTCTTCCTGGTAGGTGAAAGCGAACACCGCCAGCGCGTGGCCAGCGACAACCTGGCCGCGCTGACCGACTACACGACGGCCTTGCGCAAGGCGCTGGCGGCGCAGGGCATCACGGGCGCGGACGGCGCGGAGGTCGACCACATCGAGCTCTTCGCGCCGCCAGGGGAAAGCGACCAGGGCGCGGACAGCCGCAACTTCGTGCTGTGCCCCGGCAACGCCTACGACCGCTCCCCCTGCGGCACCGGCACCAGCGCCAAGATCGCCTGCCTGGCGGCCGACGGCAAGCTCGCGCCGGGAGCGGTGTGGAAGCAGGCCAGCGTCATCGGCAGCGTGTTCGAGGCCAGCTACGCCATGGACGGCGACCGGCTCGTTCCCACGCTGCGCGGGCGCGCCTACATCAGCGCGGAAAGCACGCTGCTGATCGACGACGAAGACCCGTTCGGCTGGGGCATCCGGCCCTGACGCCGCGGGGCATGGACGCGGACGTCATCGTCATCGGCGCCGGCATCGTCGGCGCGGCCTGCGCGCACGCGCTGGCGCAGGCCGGGGCGCGCGTGCGGGTGCTCGATGCGCGGCTTGGCGGCGCCACCGGCGCCGGCATGGGCCATCTCGTGGTGATGGACGACAACCCGGCCGAACTCACGCTGAGCCGCGATTCGATCGCGCGCTGGCGCGGGCTTGCCGCGCGCATGAGCGACGACTGCGCCTACAGCCCCTGCGGCACGCTGTGGATCGCCGCCAACGACGAAGAGATGGCCGAGGCCGAGCGCAAGCAGCAGCGCCTGCGCGCGCACGGCATCGACAGCCGCCTGCTCGGCGCGAGCGAGCTGGCCAGCGCCGAGCCCGCCTTGCGCAAGGGACTCGCGGGCGCGCTCGAAGTGCCGGGCGACGGCATCCTCTACGCGCCGAACGCGGCGCGCTGGCTGCTGGCGCAGAACGCCGGGTCGGTCCACGTCGAACACGCCAAGGTGGAGGCCATCGAAGAAGACGGCAGGCTGCGCCTGGCCGACGGCGGCCACCGCAGCGCGCCGCAGGTCGTGCTGGCCAACGGCATCCAGGCGACCACGCTGTGCCCCGAGCTGCCGATACGCCCGAAGAAGGGCCACCTGCTCATCACCGACCGCTACCCCGGCACGGTGCACCACCAGCTCGTCGAGCTCGGCTACGTCACCAGCGCGCACCACAGCGAGGGCGACTCGGTCGCCTTCAACGTGCAGCCGCGTCCGACCGGGCAGCTGCTGGTCGGCTCGTCGCGCCAGTTCGACACCACCGACCCGGCCGTCGAGGCGCCGATGCTGGCCCGCATGCTCCAGCGCACGCTCGATTACCTGCCGGGCCTGGGCACGCTCAACGCCGTGCGCGCATGGACCGGCCTGCGCGCCGCCTCGCCCGACGGCCTGCCGCTGCTGGGCAGGCACCCGTGGCGCGAGAGGCTCTGGCTCGCCGTCGGGCACGAAGGCCTGGGCGTGACGACCGCGCCGGGCAGCGCGCACCTGCTGGCCGCGCTGATGACCGGCGCGACGCCCGACTTCGACGCCACGCCGTATGCGCCGCGCGGCCTGCGGGAGCACGCATGAGCGCCCACACCCTGCTGCACATCGACGGCCACCTCGTGCGCGTGAAAACCGGCAGCTCCGTCGCCGCCGCACTGCGCGTGGCCGGCGGCATGGGCGTGGCGCGCACCTCGGTCACCGGCCAGCCGCGCGCGCCGTTCTGCGGCATGGGCGTGTGCCAGGAATGCCGCGTGTGGGTCGACGGCCGGCGCCGCCTCGCGTGCCAGACGGTGTGCGCCGAAGGCATGCGCGTGGAGACGACGGAATGAACGGCGTCGTGCTGCAGCACTGCGACGTGCTGGTCATCGGCGCGGGGCCGGCCGGCATGGCCGCCGCGGTGGCGGCCGCGACCCGCGGCGCGGCGGTCGTCGTCATCGACGACAACCCCGCGCCCGGCGGACAGATCTGGCGCGACGGCCCCGGCGCCGTGCTGCCGCCCGCGGCGCACCGGTGGCGCGAGGCGCTCGCGCGCCACGCGAACATTCGCGTGCGCAGCGGCACGCGTGTCGTGGCCGCGACCATGGTGGCCACGGTGACCGCGCCGCGCGAACTGCTGCTCGAAGACGCCGAGGGCGCCACGCGCATGCGCTGGAACAAGCTCGTGCTCTGCACCGGCGCGCGCGAGCTGCTGCTGCCCTTCCCCGGCTGGACGCTGCCCGGCGTGACGGGCGTGGGCGGGCTGCAGGCGCTGGTGAAGGCGGGGCTGCCGGTGGCGGGCGAGCGCATCGTCGTCGCGGGCAGCGGGCCCTTGCTGCTGGCCGCCGCGGCCACGGCGCACGCCGCGGGCGCGACGGTGCTGCGCATCGCCGAGCAGGCTTCGTTCGCATCGGTGGCGCGCTTCGGTGCCGGCCTTGTGCGCTGGCCTGGCAAGGCGGCGCAAGCCGTGGCGTTGGGCGGCATGTCGGTCGGTGCGCCGGGCCTGCGGTACCGTACCGGGTCGCGCATCGTGTCGGCGCAGGGTACGGCGCAGGTCGAGTCGGTCCGGTTGCGGCAGGGCGGTCGCGAGGTCGACATCGCATGCGATCGCATCGCCTGCGGCTTCGGCCTGGTGCCCAACACGCAACTGGGGCAACTGCTCGGCTGTGCGCTCGCGGGGCCGGGCCTGTCGGTCGATGCGCTGCAAGCCACCAGCGTGGCGGGCATCTACGCGGCCGGCGAATGCACCGGCTTCGGCGGCAGCGAGCGCGCGCTGGCGCAAGGCACCATCGCCGGCCACGCGGCCGTCGGCCAGGAGCGCGAAGCCAAGGCGCACCAGCGCGAGCGCGCCAGGTGGGACGCCTTCGCCGCGCAGCTGCACCGCAGCTTCGCGCTGGCGCCCGAGCTCCGGCAGATGCCCGGGCCCGACACGCTGGTGTGCCGCTGCGAAGACGTGCCGCTGTCCGCTCTGTCGTCATGCACCGGCTGGGCCGACGCCAAGCTGCACCGCCGCTGCGGCATGGGCGCCTGCCAGGGCCGCGTGTGCGGCGACGCGGCGCAGTTCCTGTTCGGCTGGACGCCGCCCGCGCCGCGCCCGCCGCTGTCGCCGGCGCGCATCGCCACGCTGGCAGCGCTCGCCGCCCAGGGCGACGCCCGACAATGACGACGCCGCACCCGCACGAGACCCCCATGGCCGCCCCGTCCCCCGATTCCAGCCCCCCATCCAGTTCGCCAAGCGCGCCCAGCGCACCCAAGCGCCGCGCCGCCGACGTGGCCTACGACGCCATCGAGGCGCTGCTGTCGACGCTGCAGATCCAGCCCGGCAGCCAGGTCGTGGAGGCCGAGCTGGCCGAGCGCACGGGCCTGGGCCGCACGCCGGTGCGCGAGGCGCTGATGCGCATGGTGTCCATCGGGCTCATCGTGCAGCAGCCGCGCCGGGGCCTGCTGGTGTCGGCCATCGACCTGGCCGACCACCTGGACGTGATCCAGACCCGGCGCGTGCTCGAGCGGCTCATTGCCGCCTGCTCAGCGCGGCGCGCCACGGCGCTGCAGCGCGCGCAGATCGTGCGCTGCGCCGAGGCCATGGTCGAGGCCGCGGGCCGCGGCGACCTGAGCGACTACATGCGCGCCGACCACGCGCTGGACCTCGTCAACCACCAGGCGAGCCACAACGACTCCGCGGTGAAGGCGGTGATTCCGCCCATCGTGCAGTGCCGCCGCTTCTGGTACGCCTACCAGCACGAGGGCGAGATCGTCGAGGGCGCCAACGCGCACCTCGAGCTGGCGCAGGGCATCGCGACCGGCGACGAGGCTGCGGCCATGGCGGGCGCCGAGCGGCTGATGGACTACCTCGAAGTCTTCGCGCGCAAGGTCATCGACAGGTAGGCCGCACATCGGGGAAGTCCGCGTGTGCCGCCGGGGCTCGCGGCGCATACTGAAACGCATGGCCGTCGCTCCCCGCGCCCAACCCGAAGACTTCTTCAGCACCGAAGCGTGGCGCGCGCTGACCGCACGCTCGTCGTGGAAGGGGCTGTGGCTGGTGGCGCATTGCTGGGGCGTCATCGGCGCGGCGATGCTGGTGGGCATCGCGTGGCCGTGGACCGTGCCGTTCATGGTGCCCATCGTCGGCACGCGGCAGCTGGGCCTGTTCATCCTCATGCACGACGCGGCGCACGCGGGGCTGCACCGCAACCGCAAGGTGAACGACTGGGTCGGCCACTGGCTGTGCTCGTCGACGCTGCGCGACTACCGGCCCTACCACCTGCAGCACCACCGCTTTGTGCAGCAGGCCGAAGACCCCGACCTGGTGCTGTCGGCGCCCTTCCCCATCACGCGCGCGTCGATGTGGCGCAAGGTGCTGCGCGACCTGAGCGGGCAGACCTTCTACAAGCAGCGCTTCGGCCACATAGCGCAAGGCATCCGCCGGCGCGCGCCGGGCGAGGCGGTGCTGAAGGTGTTGGCTCGCGAGCTGGCGAAGGACCGGCGCTTTCTGCTCGGCAACGGCCTGGGCCTGCTGGCCTTCATGCTGGCCGGCCACGGCTGGGCGTGGCTGGCGATGTGGCTGCTGCCGATGGCCACGTGGCTGCCGCTGGTGAGCCGCGTGCGCAACATCGCCGAGCACGCGCTGGTGGCGCAGGACGAGGCCGACCCGCTGCGCCAGGCCCGCACCACGCACGCCAGCTGGCTCGAGCGCGTGCTGGTGGCGCCCTACTGGGTCAACTACCACTGCGAGCACCACATGTTCACCAACCTGCCTTGCTGGGCGCTGCCGAAGGCGCACCGCCTGCTGCGCCAGCAGGGCGCCACCGCGCGCATGGAAGTGCAGCCGGGCTACCTGAGCTTGCTGAAGCAAGCCACGACGCCCGCTCCTCAGCTCGTTTCCTAGCCCGCCTTTCATCCCGCCCCGGCCTGGCGTGCCGGTGGCACGGCGCGCGCCACCGGCGGCGCCCCGCGCTGCGCGCGCTGGCTCAGCCAGATGCTCGCAATGACGATGCCGATGCCCGCCACCTGCCACGCCGACAGCGCCTGCCCCAGCAGCGCCCAGCCCAGCACCACGGCCGTCACCGGGCTCAGGAAAGCCAGCGGCGCCACCGCCGAGGGCTCCAGCCGCGCCACGCCGCGGAACCACACGATGTAGGTCAGCGCGGCGCCCACGAGGCCCAGCCAGCCGAACCCGATCCAGTTGTGCAGCGTGAGCGCGGGCAGCGGCGGCTCCAGCAGCAGCGCCACCGGCAACAGCAGCAGCCCGCCGGCGGTGAGCTGCCAGGCGGTGAAGGTCAGCGCCGAGACCGGCGGCTGCCAGCGCCGGCTGAGCACCGTGCCGAAGGCCATCGACACCGCGGCGGCCAGGGCCGCGGCAATGCCGACGGCGTCGAGCGCCGCGTTCGGCGTGAGCACCAGCAGCGCCACGCCGCCCATGCCCACCACCGCCGCCAGCACCGACAGCGCGCGCACCGGCGCCCCCAGGAACAGCCCGGCCAGGAACACCACCATCAGCGGCTGCACCGAGGTGATGGTGGCCGCCACGCCGCCCGGCAGCCGGTAGGCGGCCAGGAACAGCATCGCCCACAGCATCGAGAAGTTCAGCCCGCCCAGCACGAAGATGCGCGCCCACCACGCGCGCTCGGGCAGCCTGCGCACGATCAGCAGCAACAGCAGGCCCGCGGGCAAGGCGCGCAGCAGCGCGACCGTCAGCGGGTAGTTCGCGGGCAGCAGCTCGGTGGTGACGATGTAGGTGCTGCCCCAGATGGCGGGCGCGGTGGCGGTGAGCAGCAGGTCGGTGGTGCGGGTCATGGCTTGAATCTAGTGAATTGACCCATGGTTGTGAATGCTCGAATAATGAATTGATTCTTTACTGTCAGTCGTCAATTCGGCCATGGACCATCTCACCGCCCTCAAGGTCTTCCGCACCACCGCCGCCACCGGCAGCTTCGCCGGCGCCGCGCGCCAGATGGGGCTGTCGGCGGCGGCGGTCAGCAAGAACATCGCGGAGCTGGAGGCGCACCTGAAGGTGCGGCTCATCAACCGCACCACGCGGCAGATGAGCCTCACGGAGGCGGGCGCGGCGTACGTCGAGCGGCTCGCGCGCATCCTCGACGACCTCGCAGAGGCCGACGCCGCGCTCGCGCCGATGGGGGCGAGCCCCGGCGGCGTGCTGCGCGTGAGCGCGCCGCTGACCTTCTCGCTCGTGTCGCTGTCGCCGGCCATCGCCGAGTTCATGCGGCGCTACCCGAACCTGCGCCTGGAACTGGACCTGCAGGACACCCGCACCGACCTGATCGGCGGCGGCTACGACCTGGCCATCCGCGGCAGCGACCGGCTGGAAGACTCCAGCCTCGTCGCGCGCGAGCTCACCACGCTGACGCATGTGCTGTGCGGCGCGCCGGCGTACTTCGCGGCGCACGGCGTGCCCGCGCAGCCCGAGGACCTGAAGGCGCACGAGTGCGTGCAGTTCACGCTCTCGGGCCATGCGAACCGGTGGACCTTCACCCGCGCCGGCCGCAACGTGGCGGTGCCGGTGGACGGGCGCTACAAGGTCAGCTCGAGCATCGCCGTGCGCGACGCGCTGCTGGCCGGCTTCGGCCTGAGCCTGATTCCGCGCCTCTATGTGGAGAGCGAGCTGTCGACCGGCCGGCTGCAGGCGGTGCTGGCGGACTGGGAGGCGGACCGCACGCCGGTGTATGCGGTGTACCCCTCGCGTCACCTGGCGGCGAAGACGCGCGCCTTTGTCGACTTTCTGGTGGAGCGGTTCGCGGTGCGTTGACCGTTCAGCAGCGTGCCCAGCGGCGTCCGGCGCACCAGCAGCTGGTAGCTGGCCAGCGCCACCAGCGAGGTGGCTGCGATGTTGAGGCCCATCTTCGTGAGCGCGCCGAAGGGCGCGTGGAACAGCAGGATGCCGAAGCCGATGGTGCCGAGCATGTGCACCAGGTACACCCAGTACGAGCTTTGCGAGAGGTACGTGAGCACCGCGTTCTGGCGCGGCACGTAGCGCACGAAGCCGCCGATCAGCGCCAGGCTCCACAGCCACGACGTCGCGTTGTAGGCGAAGGCGATCCAGAACTCGGCGTGCGGCAGGCGGTACGGGGCTTGGCCGTGCAGCGCGCCCAGCAGCGCCAACGTTGCAACGAAGAACGCCAGTCCGCCGAGCGCCAGGCCCTTGCAGCGCGCAGCGAGGCGCGCGAGCAAGCGCTCCTGGTCGCGGTGCAGGTACCACCCGAACACGAAGAACAGGCCGCTTTGAAGCCATTCGGAAAACGACGGCAGGAACGAGCCGCTCTCCGTCACGAACCCTGACGGATGAAAGGCCCCGGTGATCGCCAGCGGCAGCGCGAGCACCACGAAGCCCCAGCGGCGTTGCGCCAGCACGGCAAAGCCGCGAGCCACGGCATCGCGTTGCCGCGTCGGCACGAAGCGCCGCAGCCGAACGCCGGCCCCCGCCAGCACGCTGAACCAGAACAGCTGGTAAAGAAACCACAGGTGCATCGTGTTGAAGGGCGAGCCGCCCGGCTGTCGCGCGGGCGTGAGCGCGCTGTCGATGCCCGGCACTCCGCGCGCCGTCAGGTGGATGTAGACCATCGTCAGCAACGTGGTCGCCGCGAAAAGCGGCGGCCAGAACAGGGCGAAGGGCAGCGCGAGGCGCAGTGCGCGGTTCTTCAGCATGCCGCCCGCGCCGCGCCGCTCGACCAGCAACGCGACGAAGAAGCCGGCCAGCACGAAGAACACCGGCATGCGAAAGCTGTGAATGAACAGCAGCAGCAGGTCGGCCACCCGCGAGGTCTGCGGGTCGCGCCACGGCAGCGGCGAATCGACCGTGAGGTGGTTGATGGCCACGTGCAGCACGATGCCGAGCCACATCATCAGGGCACGGAGGTTGTCGAGCGCGTGGAGCCTCTGGGGCGCAGCGGGCGTGGGCGGGGTGGAGGGGATGCAGGCGTTGTTCATGCGGCCCACTGTTGGGCCTCACGCAACGTCAGGGTCAAGGGGCGGCGGTGCCCGGCATCGCATTTTTTTGCCGAAGCACGGCGATGGCCTGCAGCAGATAGCCGCGCACCGCGGGGCCGACGACGGCGGCTGCCTGCAGCATCGGCTCCGTGGCCATGGCTTTCATCAGCCGCGTGGCCAGCGCCGGGTCGTGGTCGGTGAAGGCGTCCAGCAGCTGAACCCAGGCCTGCGCGATGGCTTGCACCGCCTCGTCTTCGGGCGGAACCTGGCGGGCCTGGAGCGCGGCGAGTTCCTCGCCGAGGCGGCGCCATTCGTCTTCTGGCGGCTTGCCCAGGCGCGCGAGGTCTTCGGTGTCCAGGTGGCGCAGCAGCGCGGCCATGCGCACGCCGATGGCCGCGCCGATGTAGTCGATCAGTTCGGTCGGCGGCCCGTCGTCGCGCCGCGCCACCGGCTCGCGCCGGTACATCTCGCCCCATCGCGTGATGAGGTCGTAGTTGCCGTCCATCCACTGGCCCATGACGTTCATCCAGCGCGAGGCGAGCGGCTGCACCTCGGGCGCATCGCTGGGCACGCCGCGCGCCATCAGCGCGGCCACCTCGGCGATGAGCGGCGGCCACAGGCCGGCCACGGCGCTCCAGTTGGCCATGAGCGACTTGATCTCGGCGGGGCTGAAGTAGCGGCCGTAGGCGGTCATCTGCTCCAGCGTGGCGAGCCAGTCCTTCAGGTCGGGCTGGGCGCCTTCGGCGAGCCGCTCTTCGAGCAGGGCAAGCCGCTCGCGCAGCACCGTGACCTGCGCGATCTGCTGGTCGAGCGATGCGACCTGGCGCCGGATGATCGCGGGCAGCGCGCCGCTTTCAGCGCCGAGCAGCCCGCCGATTTCCGCCAGCGGCAGCCCCAGCAGGCGCAGTGCCTGGATGGCGTGCAGCCGGCCGATGTCGGCCGCGTTGTAGAGCCGGTAGCCGGCCTCGGAGCGTGCCGAGGGCGCAAGCAGGCCGATGGCGTCGTAGTGGTGCAGCGTGCGCACCGTGAGGCCGGTGTGCCGGGCGAGTTCTCCGACTTTCAGCAGCACTGCGGGCTCCTTGGGTCAAGGCCTGAAACGGATCAGTTCGTGGCCGCGGGCATCGTGCAGGGCATCTGCGATGTCCGTTGCTCGACCCTGCCGAAGGCGGTGGACGGCGCATCGGCGATCGGGTCGCTGCGCGAAACCGTCGCCACGTTGTCGCCCACCATGCACGACACCGGCATCGCCTGGGCCAGCGGTGCGAGCAGGCCGCAAAGCAGTGCCGGGGCGATGCGCCTCATGGTGGCCTTCGAAAGTTCAGTCGTTGGCAGGGGTCGGCTCGGGTTCTTCCCAGCCCGGCCACCCCAGCAGCTCCGCCAGCCGCTGCACGATCCACGTGGCCTCCGCCGCGGACACGCCCGACTCGGGTGTCGCCAGCCCGGCGTTGATGCGCCGCAGGATCTCGCTTTCGACCGGCACCTCGGTGTGGTGCTGCAGCTGCGCATGGCCCACGAGGTGGTTGGCGAGGTCTTCGCAGATCTCGTAGCGCGCGCGCACCACGTCGATGGGCTCGCTCAGGCGCTGGCGTGCGTCGCTGTACACCGCGAAGAACGAAGGGGGAATGAAGATCTGGTTGTCGTCGGACATGGTGGTTCAAGGGGCTGTTCGGGGGCGGCCCCAATGACAAAACGCGCCCGAGGGCGCGTTCGTCGTGGCTCCTGAGAGCCGGGGTGCTGGATCAGCCGCCCTTCTTGGGACGCTTGCCAGGGTTCTTCTTGCTGCGCGTGGCGGTGCCGCGTTCGAGGCTGACCTTCTGGCCGCCACCGGAGCGAGGCGCGGTGTAGCCGGGCAGCGGCGTCGGCTTGGGGGTGGCAACGCGTTCGGCTTCGGTACGGAATGTCTTGGGCATGAAAAGCTCGGGTAAAAGTAATGAATGTTCGACCCGCAATTAGGCCACATCAGGAATTTCACATGCCAATAACCGAAACGGCCGGCGGTGTCGAGCGGGCGCGCTTCGTTTCGGGCTCGCTGCTGCGTCACGTCTGCGTCATGGCGGGCACCGGCGCCATCGGGCTGATCGCGGTGTTCGCGGTCGACCTGATCAACCTGTTCTACATCTCGCTGCTCGGCGAGAAGGAGACGGCGGCGGCCGTCGGCTTCGCGGGCGTGGTGGGGTTCTTTCATGCGTCGCTGTGCATCGGGCTGACCATCGGCATCGCGGCGGTGGTGTCGCGCACGGTGGGCGCGGGCCGCTCGGAAGACGCGCGGCGCATCGCCACCTCGAGCCTGGTGCTGATGGCAGCGCTGTCGGTGGTGGTGGGCACGGGCACCGCCTTCTTCCTGCACCCGGCGCTGCAGCTGCTGGGCGCCACGGGCGAGACCGCGCGGCTCGCGCAGCGCTACCTTTCAGTGACGGTGCACACGCTGCCGCTGCTGGGCATCGGCATGGCCAGCTCGGCGCTCCTGCGTTCGGTGGGCGATGCGCGCCGCTCGATGACGGTGACGCTCGCGGCCGCCTTCGTGACGGCGGTGCTCGACCCCATCTTGATCTTCGGCTTCGGCCTGGGGCTCGACGGCGCGGCCATCAGCGCGGTGGTCTCGCGCCTGGTGCTGGCGGCCATCGGGCTGCATGGCGTGCTGGTCACGCACCGCATGCTCGGGCGCTTCGACGCGTCGCGGCTGGCCGACGATGCGCGCGCGCTCGGCACGGTGGCCGGGCCGGCGGTGCTGACCAACCTGGCCACGCCCGTGGGCGCGGCCTTCGTCACGCATGCGGTGGCGCAGTTTGGCCCCTCGGCGGTGGCGGGCGCGGCCACCATCGACCGGCTCACGCCCGTGGCCTTCGGGCTGGTCTATGCGCTGAGCGGCGCGGTCGGGCCCATCCTTGCGCAGAACCTGGGCGCGGGGCAGTACCGGCGCGTGCAGGAAGGACTGCGCGACAGCCTGCTGTTCATGGTGGTGTCGGTGGCCGTGGCGTGGCTGGTGCTGGCGCTGGGCCAGGGCGTGCTGATTCGCGCGTTCTCGGCCGACGGGCTGGCCGCGCAACTGATCTCGCTGTTCTGCAGCTGGCTGGCGCCCAGCTTCTTCTTCGCGGGCGGGCTGTTCGTGGCGAACGCGTCGTTCAACAACCTCGGGCATCCGCTGCTGTCGACCGCGTTCAACTGGGGCCGCGCGACGATGGGGACCATTCCGTTCGCGTGGTGGGGCTCGCACTACGGCGCGCCGGGCGTGCTGATCGGACAGGCCGTGGGCTCGTCGATCTTCGGATTGCTGGCGGTGGTGGTGGCGTTCAGGCTGGCCGCGAAGCTGGCGCGGCAGCAGGCGCCCGATGGGGTCGCCGAGAGGGTGGCCGATGCTGCAGCAGGTGCAGTTCCAGTGCTCGACGCCCCGGTGGCGCCGACCTCGGCGCACGGCGAGGCCGCGGCGCTTGCAACGCCGCAGCCCGGGGACGTTACTGGTCCTGGCCCAGGTCCTGCAGCGTCAGCAGCCGCACCCTGACCGACTTGCCCTTCACGCGCCCGCTGGAGAGCTTGCGCACGGCTTCCTCGGCAATGGCGCGGTCGACCGCTACATAGGTCGAGAACTCGTTGACGTTGATCTTGCCGACCTGCTCCTTGGCGTAGCCGCAGTCGCCCGTCAGCGCGCCCAGCACGTCGCCGGCGCGGATCTTTTCCTTGCGCCCGCCCACAATCTGCAGCGTGGCCATGGGCGGCTTCAGCGGCTCGCCCTTGCCCGGCGTGAGCTCGGCCAGGTCATGCCATTCCGACTCGCGGCCCTGCAGCTGCTCGATCTTGCCGACGTGGCCCATCTCGTTCATGCTGGCCAGGTTGAGCGCCAGGCCTTCCGAGCCGCCCTGCTGGCCCACGCGGCCGGTGCGGCCCACGCGGTGGATGTGGATTTCGGAGTCGGGCGTCACGTCGACGTTGATCACCGCTTCGAGCTGCGCAATGTCCAGCCCGCGCGCGGCCACGTCGGTGGCCACCAGCACCGAGCAGCTGCGGTTCGAAAACTGCACCAGCACCTGGTCGCGCTCGCGCTGTTCCAGCTCGCCGAACAGCGCCAGCGCGCTGAAGCCCTGCGCCTGCAGCACCTCGACCAGGTCGCGGCACTGCTGCTTGGTATTGCAGAAGGCCAGCGTGCTCACGGGGCGGAAATGGTCGAGCAGCAGGCTCACGGTGTGCAGCCGCTCGCTGTCCTTCACCTGGTACCAGCGCTGGCGGATCTTGCTGCCTTCGTGCTGCGCCTGCACCGTGATCTGCTCGGGGTTCTTCATGAACTGCTGCGCGAGCTTGGCGATGCCTTCGGGGTAGGTGGCCGAGAACAGCAGCGTCTGGCGCTCCTTGGGGCACTGGCGCGCCACCTTCACGATGTCCTCGAAGAAGCCCATGTCCAGCATGCGGTCGGCCTCGTCGAGCACCAGCGTGTTCAGCGCCGACAGGTCGAGGTTGCCGCGCTCCAGGTGGTCCATAAGCCGCCCGGGCGTGCCGACCACGATGTGGGCGCCGTGCTCCAGGCTGGCGATCTGCCCGCGCAGGGCCACGCCGCCGCACAACGTGACGACCTTGATGTTTTCTTCCGCGCGCGCCAGGCGGCGGATTTCGGTGGTGACCTGGTCGGCAAGCTCGCGCGTGGGGCACAGCACCATCGCCTGCACGGCGAAGCGGCGCGGGTTCAGGTTGGAGAGCAGCGCGAGCGCGAACGCGGCGGTTTTTCCGCTGCCGGTCTTGGCCTGGGCGATCAGGTCCTTGCCAAGCAGCGCCGGCGGCAGGCTGGCTGCCTGGATCGGCGTCATCTGCGTGTAGCCGAGCTGGGTGAGGTTGGCCAGCATCTGCGGCGAGAGCGCCAGCGCGGCGAAGCCGTTGTCGGCGGAGGCCTGGGCTTGCGGGCCGCCGGCTGTGGAGTTGGGTGTGGTCATCGTGCAGCAGCCGTGGCCCGGAAAAACAAAAGCCTTGCCAGCGCCCGTCGCGGGGCGCCGCAAGGCCTTTCGTCAGTCGCGGATCAGCGGCGGGGAGAGTTGTTGCCGCCGGAGGTCGGCGGCGGGCCGCGACGTTCCAGGTGACGGAAGGTGATACGGCCCTTGGTCAGGTCGTAGGGCGAGAGTTCGAGCGACACCTTGTCACCCGCCAGGATGCGGATGTGGTGCTTGCGCATCTTGCCGCCGCTGTAGGCGATCAGTTGGTGACCGTTGTCCAGCGTGACGCGGTAGCGCGAGTCGGGCAGCACTTCGGTCACTGCGCCGTTCATTTCGATCAGTTCTTCCTTGGGCATGTGTGGTTACCTCTGAATCGTTCGATGTGTGTTGGAGATGGATTTGGCGTGATTGTTTCAGCCCGCGCACGGGAGCGCGAGAGGGGCATTGCCGGCATGGCGGGGCGTGCGTTCGCGCACCCAGCCGAGCCCCTGGTCGATGGCGTAGCCCACTGCGGCGGCGCGGCTGGCAAAGCGCGGCGTGAAGCGCATCACGCGGTCGTGCATGCCGCTGCCGTGGCCGGAGCGGATCGAGACGGAGGCGGCGTAGTTGCCGTCGTCCTGGTGTCGAATGAGCGGGGAAACAAGGTACTTGCCCACCGCGATACTGTGTTGAATGATGTCCATGAAGCCTTGGCACAGCGCGCGGATACAGAGCGCGAAGTGCCTGAAAAATGATTGAAAACGGGCGTGGGCCGGCCGGAACGGCGCGGCGGACGCGCTATTCGCTTCAACAAGAACGAAGGCAGTGGTGGCAATCATGGGCGCCCGGTCTGGCGCTCCAACACACTGTGAAAGCCGGCTTGGGAATGAGAGGCCTGAAGAATCCAAGGGACAGTGCAGGTCAGCCGGCGGTATTGACGAAATTCTTCGTCGTGGTATCGAAACGAACCCGACATTATAGCCCGCAGGGCATGACGAGCGCTTGTCTTAATTACAACGATTCCATGAAAAAGGCCCCGAAGGGCCGTTCATAAAGCACTACTTGCTATTAAAAACATAGCGAAGTCGTCGATGAAGGCGACGTGCAGGCCATTCGTGCGATCTGTGCAAGACGCGCCCTGCGCGCCGCCCGCAGCAGCATCACCAGCCCGGCCAGCTGGCAGGCCGCGCCCACCCAGCCCACCGCGGCGACCCCCACCAGGTCGATGGCCGCGCCACCCAGCGCCGAGCCTGCCGCAATGCCCAGGTACACCGCCGATGCGTTGAGCGACAGCGTCATCGGCGCGCGTTCCGGCGCCAGCCGAATGAGCCGCACCGCCTGCGCCGGCCCGAAGCCCCAGCCCGCGAAACCCCACAGCGCCGACAGTCCCACGACGAGCGGCAGCGCCAGACCGCGCGGCAGCCACTGCGCCGCGAACGAGAGCCCGCCCAGCGCCAGCACCAGCATCAGCGCGAAGCCCTGCGCCACGCGGTCCGCGCCGAAGCGGTCGGTGGCCCAGCCGCCCGCCGCCGTGCCCACGGCCGCCGCCACGCCCACGGCGAAGAACACCGCGCCCACGCCCTGCGCCGCGAAGCCCAGCGTGCTGGAGAGAAACAGCGCGATGTACGTGTAGAAGCTGAAGCCGCCCGTGGCCCACAGCATCGTCACCGCGAGCGCCGGCATCACGCCGGGCTCGCGCACCACGGCAAAGGCCGGCGTGCGCCCGGCATCGGCGGCGGGTGCCGGCACCGGCGCGCGCGGCAGGCCCAGCGCCAGGCCGATGGTGGCCAGCACGGCCACTGCCGCGATCAGCAGGTAGGCCGTGCGCCAGCCGCCCCACCCCGCGATCCACGCGCCCAGCGGCACGCCGAGCGCCACCGCCACCGTCCCGCCCCCGCTCACGATGGCCAGGGCGCGCCCGCGCAAGGCCGGCGGCACCATCGCGGCGGCCACCGCGCTCGCGGTCGGCAGGAACACGCCGGCCACCAGCCCCAACGCCACGCGGGCCATCGCCAGTTGCGCGAAGCCCTGCGCCGTCGATGCGGCCAGCGTCAGCCCCGAGAAGAGCGCGAGGCTCGCGACCAGCAAGGCGCGCCGCCCGAAGCGCGCCAGCGCCGCGGCCATCAGCGGCGAGCCGATGGCGTAGCTCAGTGCGAACAGCAGCACCAGCTGCCCAGCGCGCGCGGCGCCGATCTGCAGGTCGGCCGCCAGCACCGGCAGCAGTCCCGCGACCATGAAGCTCTCGGTGCCGATGGCGAACGCGCCCAGCGCGAGCCAGCCCAGGCTGGCGGGCAGCCTGGCCGCGTTGCCGGGGTGGGGTGCAGCGAAATCGGTGTGCATGGAAGACTCCTGAAGCGACTGGAAAGTGATCGATGCCTGCACGATAGATTTGCAATTGGCTCTTCAAAAGAACCACAATCCGCGAAGTTCATGGAGCCACTTTTCGAACTCGACCTGCGCCTGCCGAGCCCCGGCTCGCGCGACCTGCTGCGCGAACTGCACCGGCAGCTGCGCGGCGCCATCGTCGACGGCCGGTTGCAGCCCGGCACGCGGCTGCCCGCCACGCGCGCGCTGGCGCTGCGCCTGGGCGTGTCGCGCAACACCATGCTCGCGGCCTACGACCTGCTGCTGAGCGAGGGCTACCTGCTGGCGCGCCCCGGCGCCGGCACCTATGTGGCCGACACGTCGCCCGCCTCGCGCCTGGGCCGGGCCACGAAGCCGTCGACCGTCCGGCGCACGCAGCGCGACACCCGCCTCGTCCCACTCGACGTGCCCGGCGCCGACCTGGCCCCCACCCTGCAGCCGCAGCCCGCGCGCGACGACTTCCGCGTCGGCCTGCCCGACGTGAGCGCTTTTCCCTTCGACATCTGGCGCCGCCTCTCCGACCGCGCCTTGCGCCGCATCGCCCGCCAGACCGCCACCTACGCCGACCCGCAGGGGCAAGGCGCCCTGCGCGAGGCCATTGCCCACCATGTGTCGTTCACCCGCGCGGTCGGCTGCACGGCCGACGACATCGTGGTCACCGCCGGCGCGCAGCAGGCGTTCGGGCTGCTGGCGCGCATCCTCGTGGTGCCGGGGCGCACGGTGGTTGCGGTGGAGCAGCTGTTCTATCCGTCGCTGCGCGAGGCCATGCAGGCCGCGGGGGCGCGCGTGGTGACGGTGCCCACCGATGTCGAAGGCCTGTGCGTCGACCGCATTCCGCCCGAGGCGCGCGTGGTGTGCGTCACGCCTTCGCACCAGTTCCCCACTGGCGTGGCGATGTCGCCGCAGCGCCGCGCCGCCCTGCTGGCCTTTGCACGCGCGCGCAACGCCGTCGTCATCGAGGACGACTACGACAGCGAATTCCGCTTCGCCGGCCGACCGCTCGACGCATTGCAGACGCTGGACCGCGCCGAGTCGGTGTTCTACGTGGGCACCTTTTCGAAGAGCCTGTTCCCCGCGCTGCGCCTGGGCTTCGTGGTCGCGCCGCCGTGGGCCCGCGCGGCGCTGGTGCGTGCGCGCGAACTGGCCGACTGGCACGGCCCCGTGCTCGGGCAGGAGGCGCTGGCGGCCTTCATTGCCGAAGGGCACCTCGCGCGCCACATCCGCAAGATGCGCAAGCTGTACGGCGCGCGGCGCGGCACCCTGCTCGACGCGCTGGCGCGCCATGGCGAGGGGCGGCTCGAGGCGATTCCGTCCGACGCGGGCCTGCACCTGTCGGCGTGGCTGCGCGGCGATGTGCGTGCCGACACGGTGGTCGAGCGCGCCGCCGCGGCGGGCATCACGCTGCCGCCGTTGTCGCGCTTCGCGCTCGACCCGCGCGCGCCCGGCGTGCCCAACGGCCTCGCGTTCGGCTACGGGCTCATCGGCGAGAGTCAGATCGACGGCGCGGTCCGCCGGCTCGTGACATTGCTCTGAACGCTCTCAGTGCTCTGAGCGCCCGTGCGCGCAGGCGTTCGAGCGCACGCTTTGTCGATGCGCTCCTACAGCCGGGCCGATGGCCGGTGCGCTCAATCGCGCCATGAATACCACCACGATGCTCTCCACCGCCCCCGTTCGCTACGACCCCGCCGTGGAGACCTTCCATGACGATGAGGCGCAGACGCACACGGACCTTGTCGCCACCCTCGTCGACATGGAGAAGACCATGGCCGACCACACCGGCCATGCCATGCGCGCGGTGCACGCCAAGAGCCACGGCTTGCTGCGCGGCGAATTGCGCGTGCTCGACGGCCTGCCCGAGCCGCTGGCCCAGGGGCTGTTCGCGGCGGCGCGGCGCTACCCGGTGGTCATGCGCTTGTCGACGCCACCGGCCGAAGTGCTCGACGACCGTGTCTCGCTGCCGCGCGGCATGGCCGTGAAAGTGCTCGACGTGGAAGGCGCGCGCGTTGAAGGCTCCAAGGGACACAGCTCGCAAGACTTCCTCTTCGTCGACGGCCCGGTGTTTTCCGCCCCCGATGCAAAGGGCTTCCTGCGCAGCCTGAAGCTGCTCGCCAGCACCACCGACAAGGCGCCCAACGCCAAGCGCGTGCTGTCCAGCGTGCTGCAGGGCGTCGAGAAAGCCGTGGAGGCCGTGGGCGGCAAGAGCAGCACGCTCATCGCCATGGGCGGGCATGCAGAGACGCATCCGCTGGGTGCCACCTTCTTCACGCAGGTGCCGCTGCGCTACGGCAACTACATCGCCAAGCTGCAACTGGTGCCCGTGTCGCCCGCGCTGCAGGCGCTGCAAGACGCCCCCATCGACCTCACCGACAAGCCCGACGGCACGCGCGACGCGGTCGCAGACTTCATGCGCCAGCAGCCGGCCGTGTGGGAGCTGCGCGCGCAGCTGTGCGTCGACCTGGAGCGCATGCCCATCGAAGACGCGTCGATCGAGTGGTCGCAAGAGCTGAGCCCCTTCATTGCCGTCGCGCGCATCACGGCCGATCCGCAAGAGGTGTGGAGCGAAGCGCTGGCGCGCGAGTTCGACGACGGCATGGCCTTCAACCCCTGGCACGCGCTCGCCGCGCACCGCCCGCTGGGCAATGTGATGCGCGCGCGCAAGGTGGCGTACGCGGCGTCGTCCAACTACCGCAGCGAGCGCAACGGCTGTCCAATGCACCGATGAAGGGGCGCGGGCGGAACGCGCTGCAAGAAGGCGGGCGCTCAGCCCAGCCCGAGCATCCGCTGGTTCGCCGCCACGTCCACGCCGCCGGCCGCGAAGTCGTCGAACGCGCGGTCCGCCACGTGGATGATGTGCTCGGCGATGAAGGCGGCGCCCTCGCGCGCGCCGTCTTCGGGGTGCTTGATGCAGCACTCCCACTCCAGCACCGCCCAGCCCGGAAAGTCGTACTGCGCCATCTTCGAGAAGATGCCCTTGAAGTCGACCTGCCCGTCGCCCAGCGAGCGGAAGCGCCCGGCCCGGTTGATCCAGCTCTGGAAGCCGCCGTACACGCCCTGCTTGCCGGTCGGGTTGAACTCGGCGTCCTTCACGTGAAAGATCTTGATGCGCTCGTGGTAGTGGTCGATGTACGCCAGGTAGTCGAGCTGCTGCAGCAGGAAGTGGCTCGGGTCGTACAGCAGGCAGGCGCGCGGGTGGTTGCCGACGCGCTCCAGGAACATCTCGTAGCTCACGCCGTCGTGCAGGTCCTCGCCGGGATGAATCTCGTAGCCCACGTCCACGCCCGCGGCGTCGAATGCATCGAGGATCGGGCGCCAGCGGCGCGCCAGTTCGTCGAAGGCCTCCTCGATGAGCCCCGGCGGGCGCGGCGGCCACGAGTACAGGTAGGGCCACGCCAGCGCGCCCGAGAAGGTCGCGTGTGCCCTGAGCCCCAGGTTCGCCGATGCCTTCGCCGCGAAATGCAGCTGCTGCACCGCCCACTGCTGGCGCCGCACCGGGTCGCCGCGCACCTCGGGCGCCGCGAAGCCGTCGAAGCCCGCGTCGTAGGCCGGGTGCACGGCCACCAGCTGGCCTTGCAGATGGGTCGACAGTTCGGTGATCTGCAGGCCGTGCGCGGCCAGCGTGCCTGTCACTTCGTCGCAGTAGGTCTTGCTTTCGGCGGCCTTCTTCAGGTCGAACAGGCGCGCGTCCCAACTCGGAATCTGCACGCCCTTGTAGCCCAGCCCCGCGGCCCATCCGGCGATGCCGTCGAGCGTGTTGAAAGGGACGCTGTCTCCGGCGAACTGGGCCAGAAAAATGGCCGGGCCCTTGATCGTTTTCATCGGCTTGTCTTCCTTCTTGGTTTTGACGGCGTTGAAAGCATACTTGGCGTGTCGTCCGACCCCGAGCGAGAAGTCAAGGAGCCACAATGGATTTTCCTCTTCGTTCTTTGGGCCTCGGCCCCTCTCGTCCGGCTCACACCGTCGACAGTCCCGCGATGACACAACCCGTTTCCGCCCGGCTCAAGATCGGCCTGTCCGCCTGCTTCTCGCACGCCGACCCGGCCCGCTCGCTGTTCACCAACAAGACGCTGCAGTACGTCGAGCAATCGATCGCGCACTGGCTGATGTCCGCGGGTGCCATGGTGGTGATGGTGCCCTGCCCCACCGGCGAAACCGCGCGCGGCGACACCAAGCTGTCGCACTACGCCGAGTGGCTCGACGGCGTGGTCATGCACGGCGGTGCCGACGTATGGCCCGGCAGCTACGGCGAGGTGCCCCTGAAAGACGCGTGGATCGGCGACCAGATCCGCGACCTGTACGACCTGGCGCTGGTCGAGGCCTTCGAGCAGGCGGGCAAGCCCATCTTCGGCGTGTGCCGCGGGCTGCAGCTCATCAACGTGGCCTTCGGCGGCACGCTGTACCAGGACATCGAGGCGCAGCACGCGGGCGGCCTGCGCCACCGCGACCCCGTGACCTACGACCAGAACTTTCACCAGATCGAGATCGTCGACGGCACGCGCTTGTCGAAGCTGTACCCCGACGTGCGCAACGCGCGCGTCAACAGCATCCACCACCAGGGCGTGAAGGACATCGCGCCCGGCTTCGACATCGAGGCCTGGAGCCTGCCCGACCGCGTGCCCGAGGCCATTCGCCGCCGCGGCGACCGGGGCCGCAGCTACATCGCCGCCACGCAGTGGCACCCCGAGTTCCACAAGTACGGCAGCACCGAGACGGTGGACGACACGCCCATCCTCCACGACTTCCTGTGGGCCTGCGCCACGGCCAAGGTGGCACCGCGCTCGTCGCTGCGCTCCAACACCGGCAAGATCCGCGACCGCGCGGCACGCATGCTGCGCCGCGCGTTGCTGCGGCGCTGAGCCGCGCTTTCACTTTTTCGTTTTTCAGTGCCACGCGGCGCGCAGCAGCGCGCCCGGGTCGCTGGTGCCGGCGCTGATGCCGGTCACCGCGCCCCAGTCGGGGTCGAAGCGGCTCGAGACGAAGGCGGCCGACGCCTCTGCGCTCGCGTGCTCCAGCATCAGGCAGGCCTGCGCGGCCAGCACCAGCCGCTGCGTGAAGCGGCGCGCCTGGCGCTCCAGGTCCTGCGGCGGCAGCTGCACCATCTGGCGCACCGCCTGCAGCTCGGCCAGCAGGCGCGGCTCGCCGGCCGCGACACCCTGCAGCTGGTCGAGCACCAGGTGCACGTCGTCGGGGTTGCGCGACACGGCGCGCAGCACGTCCAGGCACATCACGTTGCCCGAGCCTTCCCAGATCGAGTTGACCGGCGCCTCGCGAAACAGCCGGCCCATGGGCGCGTCTTCCACATAGCCGTTGCCGCCGAACACCTCCATCGCCTCGCCCGTGAGCGCCACCGCGCGCTTGCAGTTCCAGAACTTGGCCGCGGGCGTGAGCAGGCGGCGCCATGCGGTGTCGATGGGCGCGGCGGAGCCGAAGCGCGAGGCCAGCCCCATCGCCAGCAGCGTGGCGCCCTGCGACTCCAGCGCCATGTCGGCCAGCAGCTCGGTCATCACCGGCTGGTCGACCAGCGCCTTGCCGAAGGCGTAGCGGTTGCGCGTGTAGTGCAGCGCCTGCGCGAAGGCCTGGCGCATGAAGCCGGCGCTGGCCAGCGCGCAGTCGAGCCGGGTGACGGTCGCCATTTCGATGATGGTCGGAATGCCGCGGCCCTCGTCGCCCACCAGCACGCCCCAGGCCTCCTTGAACTCGACCTCGCTGCTGGAGTTGGAGCGGTTGCCCACCTTGTCCTTCAGCCGCTGGATATGGATCGGGTTCTTGCTGCCGTCGGGCCGCCAGCGCGGCACGAAGAAGCACGATGAGCCGTGCTCGTCGGTCTTGGCCAGCACCAGGTGGCCGTCGCACATCGGCGCCGAGAAGAACCACTTGTGGCCGGTGATGAGAAATTCTTCGCCCCACGGGCCGCTGCCGGCCGGTCCCGCGCGCGTGGTGTTGCTGCGCACGTCGCTGCCGCCCTGCTTCTCGGTCATGCCCATGCCGACCGTCATCGAGGTCTTGCGCTCCAGCGGAATGTCGCGCGCATCGTGTTCGTTGGAGGCCAGCTTGCCGCTCAGCGCGGCGTACAGCGGTGCGTTGCGCCGCATCACCGGAATGCAGGCCTTGGTCATGGTGGTCGGGCAGGTGGAGCCCGACTCGATCTGGCTGTGCATGTACAGCGACGCGCCGTAGCCCACCCAGGCCGAGGGCCGCTCGTCGAAGAACGGCAGGTTGGCGATGCCGTTGCGCCGCGCGATGGCCATCATCGTGTGCCAGGCGGGGTGGAACTCGACCTGGTCGATGCGCTCGCCGATGCGCGAGTGCGTGTGCAGCTCGGGCTCGTGGCGGTTGGCGTTCTCGGCGGCGCGCAGCGTGGCCTCGGCACCGTATTCAGCGCCCTGGCGCACCAGCTCGTCGTCGCGCCAGCCGGCGCCGCCGCGCGCCACCGCGCCGCGCAGCGCGGGGTCGCTGGTGTAGACGTTGTAGTCCTTCAGTTCGGGGACCTGGTTGTCGGGGTGGATGCCGGTGGTGGTCATGGTGTGTCTCCGGGGTGTTTCGTTGGAAGAAGGCGCCGTGTGGTTCAGGCCACGCGCTCGCGCAGCACCAGCGTCTGGGTCGCGATGCCGATCGGGCCGCGCGTGTCGTACAGCCGGGACACGGCGAGGCCCGCGCCGTCGCCGTGCACTTCGGTCGCCGAGCGCAGTCCGATCCATTCGCCCTCGGGCGCGCGAAACAGGTTCAGGCTCAGGTCCGCGTTGGAGAACAGGAAGCGTTCGGCCGGCAGCACCCAGCTCAGGCCGTTGCCGAAATCGGCCGCCGCGGCGGTGCGCATGGCTGGCGAATTGGGCACGCCCTGCACCAGCGGCACGCCGAGCCGGAACCACGCGCCGCACGGGCCCGGGCGGGCCGAGTCGCCCTCGGCCACGCGCGATTCG
Source organism: Variovorax sp. J22G73 (assembly GCF_030317035.1). GTDB lineage: Bacteria > Pseudomonadota > Gammaproteobacteria > Burkholderiales > Burkholderiaceae_C > Variovorax. Next base: position 229,758 of record NZ_JASZYK010000011.1, on the reverse strand, counting down.
ACCGCGCTGCTGTAGAAGGACACGCCCTCGGGCAGGCCCGGAATGCGCACGCGGTCTGTGCAGTCTTCGGGTGGGCGCATCGGCGCTTGCGCGGTGGCGTGCGGCAGGTCGGCGGGCAACGCCAGCGGCTGCCTGGCGAGCAGCAGCGCGTGCGCCCGCGCAACCACCACGTCGCCCGCCAGCAGCTCGATGCCCACGCGCACCGTGGCGCGCGAGGACTGCACCTGCGAGCGCGACACCAGCGGCGCCACCGGCACCGGCTTGACGAGCTCGACCGTGAGCCGCGCCAGCTGCCAGCCCGGGCCGGGCGCCGCGCTTTCGGCGATGTGCGCGAGCAGCCCGCAGGGCGCGCCGCCGTGCTGCGCGCGCGGGTCCCAGGGGCCGCGCGAGAGCGCGCCGGGAAGCCAGGCGCCGTCGCCGCCGACAAAGACGCAAGCGCGCGATGCGGGGGATTCGTCCGAGGTGCTTTCGTGGAGGGCCATTGCAGAATCCGTTCGATGGGTCCAAAAATTCTAGGAACAACACGCTTGCAGGGTGTTCGGGTTCGGCCGGAATGACAAGCACGCGAACCCCCGCCGCCGCCCCGAGGAGAAAACCTCGCCAGTCCCGCGCGCGCCACACCTCGCAGGCGCTGCAGGAGGCCTTTGTTCGGCTTTGGGTCGAGAAGGGCTACGCGGGCGTCACCATCCGCGAGATTGCGGCGGTGGCCGGCACCGGGCTCGGCAGCTTCTACGAATACTTCGAGAACAAGGACGACCTGGCCCGCGTGTGCCTGCACCTGCGCTCCAAGGCGCTGCTCATGGGCATGCGCGCCGCCGTCGCCGCGCATGCGGGCCGGCCGCTGCGCGAGATCGTCGACGCGGTGATCGACGCGCAGCTCGACGCCCACCGCGAGCAGCCGCTGGCCTGGGGCGCGCACTACCTGCTGGAGCGGCACCTTTCCAGCCCCGAGGCCTACCGAAAGATGTACGACCGTTTCGTCGCCGAATGGGTGGGCGCGCTGGACGCGGCCGCCGACCTGTCGCCCGATTGCCAGAAGAAGGAAGTCGCCCGCGTGTGCCAGACCATCATCTACGGCCTGGTGGCGCACACCCACATCGGCACCGGCGGGCGGCCCGACCTGCAGGCGCTGTCACGGCAGCTGCGCGGGGCGCTGCACGGCTACCTGGTGGGAACGGCGGGAATGCCGGGAGCGGCCGGCGCGGCCTGAACGGACAGGAAGGGTGTTGCCGGGATCAGCGCGACGACTTGTTCGTCGTGCCGCTGACGCTGGCGTCGATGGTGCCGAACACGGTCACGCCGCTGCCGCCGGTCGTGCCCGATGCGCTGTTGCCGCTGCCGGCGGCGCCGGTGCCCGCGCAGCCCGACACCAGCGCGCCCATGGCGATCACGAACACGGCGGTGATGAATGGCTTCACTGGAAACTCCAAGGGGTGGTTGAGTGATGAGGGGAACGAGCGGCCCACTATAGGCCGGCCGTGCTTCCGTCCTGTAACAACACGCCCGACGCCGGCGGGGTTGTTGCGCGCAGCCAGTCGATGAGCGCGCGCAGCTTGGGCGGCACGCGGCGGCGGTCGGGGTAGTACAGCGTCAGGTCGGGCAGCGGCGTGGTCCAGTCGGCCAGCAATTGCACCAGCCTGCCGTCGGCGATGTGGCGCTCGGTGAAGCTGCCGATCAGGTTGGCGATGCCGATGCCGTCGACCGCGGCGTCGAGCATCACGGCCACGTCGTTCATCACCAGGCGCCCGCTCACCGCGAGCGTCATGGCCTCGCCGTTCTTCGCGAACTCCCAGCGTTCGAGCTGGCCCGAGCTCGCGAAGCGAAAGCCGATGCAATCGTGCGCCAGCAGCTCGCGCGGATGCACCGGCGTGCCGCGCTCGGCCAGGTAGCGCGGCGCGGCGACGATGCAGTTGGCCATCGGCGGGCCGACCCGCAGGCCCACCATGTCGCGCTCGACCATGCCGCCGAAGCGGATGCCCGCGTCGAAGCCCCGGCCCACGATGTCGACCAGCGTGTTGTCGATGGACACCTCCAGGTCGATCTGCGGGTACGCGCGCAGAAAGGCGCCGAGCACCGGCTGCAGCACCCACAGGTAGGCCCCGCGCGACACCGTGAGCCGCAGCAGGCCCGAGGGGCGCTCGGCGCTGTCGCTCAGCTCTTCGGAAGCCGAAGCCAGCTCCTGCACCGCCGGGCCGATGCGTTCCAGAAAGCGAGCGCCGGCTTCGGTGAGGTTCACGCTGCGCGTGGTGCGGTTGAACAGCGGCACGCCCACGCGCTTTTCGAGCAGCCGCACGGCCTGGCTCACAGCCGAGGGCGAGACACCCAGGCGCACCGCCGCGGCCGAAAAGCCGCGTGATTCGGCCACGGCCACGAAGGTGGCGAGGCCGTCGAGCTGGTCCTGGCGCATGAAGTCGTGTGACGTGGTGTGAAGGAGAAGCCGGCGCGGTCTTGAAGAAAACCTTCAAGGTGCTTAGCTGATTGGGCGGATTATCAAAGCGATGCGGCGCGCGCACAGTCTGGCCATCGGTTCTTCCACCTCCCCACCAAGGACATTTCCAATGACTGCTTCCGCTGCTTCTTCATCATCTTTGCGCACCTGGTTCATCACCGGCGTCAGCAGCGGCTTCGGCCGCGCGCTGGCGCAGGAAGCGCTGGCTGCCGGCCACCGCGTGGTCGGCACGCTGCGCAACGAGGCCGCCCGTGCCGCGTTCGACGCGCTGCAACCCGGCCGCTCCTTCGGCCGCCTGCTCGACGTGACGCACGGCGCCGAGGTGCTGCGCGTGGTGGCCGAGGTCGAGGCCACGGTCGGCCCCATCGACGTGCTGGTCAACAACGCCGGCTACGGCCACGAGGGCACGGTGGAGGAATCGTCGCTCGACGACCTGCGCCAGCAGTTCGAGGTGAACGTGTTCGGCGCGGTGGCCATGGCCAAGGCGGTGCTGCCCTTCATGCGCGCGCGCCGGCGCGGCCACATCCTGAACATCACCTCGATGGGCGGCATCGTGACCTTTCCGGGGCTGGGCTACTACCACGGCAGCAAGTTCGCGCTCGAGGGCATCTCGGAAACGCTGGGCAAGGAGGTGGCGAGCTTCGGCATCCACGTGACGGCGGTGGAGCCCGGCGGCTTTCGCACCGACTGGGCGGGCCGCTCGATGGTGCGCGCGCCGCAGACCATCGACGACTACGCGCCGGTGATGGGCCCGGTGCGCGAGGCGCGCCTGGCGCGCAGCGGCAAGCAGGCGGGCGACCCGGCGAAGGCCGCGCGCGCCATGCTCCAGCTGACCGAAGCGGCGAACCCGCCCGCGCACCTGCTGCTCGGCCCCGACGCGGTGAAGGTGGTGCGCGAGAAGCTGGGCGCGCTGCAGGAGGAGATCAAGGCGTGGGAGGCGGTGTCGGTGTCGACCGACTTCACGCCGTGATCACACCGTGATCGGGCCTTGATCGGGCCCTGATCACCGGGGCCGCACGGCTCAGCGCGGGTCCGTCGCCAGCAGCATCTCGACCATCGAGCGCAGGTGCGCCTGCAGCCGTGCCGCGCCGGCTTCGTCGAGCGCCAGCGTGGCCTCGTCCATGTAGAGCTTGCGGTTGATCTCCACCTGGATGCTGTGCCGGTTGCCGGCCGGGTCGCCGTTGCGGCGAACCAGCTCCACGCCCTTGTAGGGGTGGTTGTAGTCCACGCTGTAGCCCAGGCCGCGCAGGTGCTCGCACAGCTTGCGCGACAGCGCCGGGTCGGCCGTGCTGCCGTCGCGGTCGCCGATGACGAAGTCGGCATGCGCCAGCCCCGGAAAGTCGGTGGCATGGCTGGCCGCGATGGCCGGCATCGAGTGGCAGTTGATGTGGATGGCGTAGCCGTGGCGCACATGCGCCTCGTCCACCGCCTGCGTCACGGCCGCGTGGTACGGCCGCCAGCAGCTGTCGATGCGCTGGCGCACCTCGTCGACCGGCAGCTGCCGGTCGTAGATGGGCAGGCCCTCGTCGGTCAGCTTCCAGATCAGCCCCTTGCCCAGGCGCACCTTCGAGAGCACGCGCGGGTCGGTGGAGACCGGGTCGGTCCACGCGCCGTCGAGCATGGTGGTGTCGATCTCGGTGGTGTCGCGGTTGGCGTCCAGGTAGCTGCGCGGAAAGTGCGCCTCCACCCAGGCCACGCCCAGCGCGGGCGCGAAGGCGTAGAGCTTTTCCACGTGCGTGTCTTCGGCGCGGCGCAGCGTGGCCAGCTCGCGCACGGTGCCGAAGTCGTCGGGGTACACGGTGCCGCTGTGCGGGGAGTCGAGCACCAGCGGTGTGTGCCCGGCCACGGTGGTGACCTGGGCGCGGCTTTGGATGATTTTCAGGACTGGATGCATAGGCAGGCGCGGGTCAATCCAATCGGACGCGGGCGAATTCGGCGACCTTCTTCATCTTGTCGATCTCGCTGGCGATCTGCTTGGTGAACTGCGCCGGCGTGGTGCCCGAGGCGTACAGGCCCTGCAGTGCCAGGCGCTCGCGCACCGAGGCGTCCTTCAGCGCGGTGGCCACGGCCTGCTGCATGCGCAGCACCAGGTCGGCGGGCGTGCCGGCGGGCGCCACCATGCCGAACCACGACGGGTCGTTGTTGGCCGGGTAGCCCAGCTCGCCGTAGGTGGGCACGTCGGGCAGCACGTCGAGGCGGCCGCTCCACGACACGGCCAGCGCCTTCAGCTTGCCCGACTTCACGTGCGGCAGCGACGAGGCCACCTGGTCGAAGTACACCGGCACTTCGCCCGCGAGCACGTCGTTGATGGCCGGGCCCGCACCGCGATAGGGGATGTGCACCATCGAGGTTCCGGTGCTGCTCTTGAAGAGCTCGCCCCACATGTGGCCGATGGTGCCGTTGCCCGGCGTGGCGTAAGACACCTTGCCCGGGTTGGCCTTCAGGTACTTCACCAGTTCGGCGAAGTTGGCCACCGGCAGCTTCGACGGGTTGATGACGATCACGCCCGGCGCCTTGACGATCTCGGTCACGGCGGTGAAGCCCTTGATCGGGTCGTACGGCAGCTTCTGGTACACGGCCGGGTTCACGCCGTGCGTGGACAGCGTGGCAATGCCGAAGGTCAGGCCGTCCGGCGTGGCGCGGGCCAGTTCGGCCATGCCGATGGAACCGCCGGCACCGGCGCGGTTGTCGATGACCACGGGCTGCTGCAGGATCTTGGCCACGGGCTCGCCGAGCACGCGCGCGGTGATGTCGGTGGCGCCGCCCGGCGGGAACGGAACGACCAGGCGAATGGGTTTGCCTTGGGCAAAGGATATTCCTGGAAGGATAGAAGCGGCAGCCAGCGTGGAGATGAAATGACGACGTTGCATGGGGTGTATTCCAGTGTGCATTGAGAGTGAAGGAGCGATTTCCGCCTCACTTCAAAGCAAAGGATAGACCAGCTAACATTCTGATCTGGAATGTTTTAATGGGCTTTTCGCCATGTCGTTGCGCCGTCTCAATCCGCCCCTGAACCTGCTGCGTGCTTTTTCGACCGTGGTGCGCTTCGGCGGCGTCTCGCGCGCGGCCGAGGCGCTGCACCTCACGCAGGGCGCGGTGAGCAAGCAGGTGCAAGAACTGGAGCGCTGGATCGGCGCGCCGCTGTTCGAGCGCAGCCGCAAGCGCCTGGCGCTCACGCCCGCCGGCGAGCGCTACGAGAAGGCGGTGCGCGCGCTGCTCGCGCAGCTGGAGGCGGCCACGCTGGAACTCATTACCAGCGGCGACGGCGGCGGCGCGCTGCACCTGTCGACGCTGCCCACCTTCGGCGCCAAGTGGCTGATCCCGCGGCTGCCCGACTTCCAGCGGCTGCACCCGCAGATCACGCTGCATTTCGTGCCCTTCGTGCACGGCTACGACTTCGAGCGGCCCGAGCTGGACTGCGCCATTCTTTTCGGCGACGGCCACTGGCCCGGCGCGCGCTCGCACTACCTCGCGGGGCAGGACGTGGCGTTGATCGCGCCGCGCGCGGCGCAGGCCGAGGTGGTCATCCGCTCGCCGCAGGACGTGGCGCGCTGCACGCTGCTGCGCCACGTGACGGTGCCGCAGTCGTGGCTGCAGTGGAGCGAGGCGCACGGCGTGCGCGGGCTCGACCCGCTGGCAGGCCCGCAGTTCGACCAGTTCCAGACCATGATCCGCGCGGTGATGGTGGGCATGGGCGTGGCGCTGGTGCCGCGCTGCCTGGTGCAGGACGAAATTGCCTCCGGGCTGGTGGACGAGCCGCTGCCGGGCGGCGGCTACCGCGGCGACCGGGGCTACTGGTTCTGCTACCCCGAAGGGCGCGGCCAGCTGGCCACGCTCGACCACTTCCGCAGCTGGCTGCTCGCGGAGGTCGACCGGGGGGCGGACGCGCTCACTGTCGCGCCGGCCTGAGCCCGGCCCTTTTGTACTTTCCGGCGGCCCGCTACTCGGGCTTGGCGCCCGAGGCCTTCACCGCCGCGCCCCACACGCCGATCTCGCTCGCCACGAAGCGGTCGAACTCGGCCGGCGTCGTGGGCGCGGGCTCGGAGCCGCGCTCGCGAATTAAGCGCGCCATCTGCTCGCTCTTCAGGATGTCGGTCACCTCGTGGTTCAGGCGCTCGACGATGTCCGCCGGCGTGCCGCGCGGCGCCATCAGGCCGAGCCAGCCCACGGCCTCGAAGTTCTTCGTGCCGGCCACGCCGCTTTCGCGCACCGTGGGCACCTCGGGCAGCTGCGACGAGCGCATGGCCGACGTCACGGCCAGCGCCACCGCCTTGCCCGACTTGATGTGCGGCAGCGCGGCCGTCACCGAATCGATCATCAGCGGCACCTGGTTGCCCAGGAAGTCCGACTGCGCCGGGCCGCTGCCGCGGTACGGAATGTGGGTGATGAACACGTGCGCCGCCGCCTTGTACATCTCGCCCGACAGGTGCTGCGTGCCGCCGATGCCGGCGCTGGCGTAGCTGAGGCGGCCGGGCTCGGCCTTGGCGCGCGCGGTGAGGTCGGCCAGCGTGCGGATGCCGCTCTCGGGCGTGGCCAGGAACACCAGCGGCACCTTGGCGATCAGCGAGATGCCCACGAGGTCCTTGCGCGGGTCGAAGCCCGGCTTGGCGTAGAGCGTCTGGTTGACCGCCATCGCGCTGCCGGCCACCACCAGCGTGTAGCCGTCGGGCGCCGAGCGCACCACGAACTCGGTGCCGATGTTGCTGCCGGCGCCGGCCTTGTTGTCGATGATCACCGGCTGGCCCAGGCGCTTGCCGAGCTGCTCGGCCACCGCGCGGGCAAAGATGTCGGTGGCCTGCCCCGGCGGGAACGGCACCACCAGCTTCACCGGCTTGTCGGGCCAGGCGGCGGCCTGCGCCGCGCCGGTGCCCACAAGTGCCGCCAGTGCCACGGCCGCCACTGCGTTGAACTGCCTGCGCCGCATACTTAAAGCGCCGACAGGTGCTTGCCCACGATGCCCGCCAGTTCGAACATCGTCACCTGGTCCTTGCCGAACACGGGCTTCAGCTTGGCGTCGGCATTGATGGCGCGCTTGTTGGTCGCGTCCTGCAGGCCGTTGGCCTTGATGTAGTCCCACAGCTTCTTGATGACCTCGGTGCGCGCCACCGGTTCGGCGCCGATCACCGCGGCCAGCGAGTCGCTGGGCTTCAGGCCCGCGCCGGGCTTGCGCGGCGCGGCGGCCTTCTTCGCCGCGGGCGCCTTCTTGGCGGCCGGCGTCTTCTTCGCCGCCACCTTCTTCGCGGCGGCCGTCTTGGCCGCCGGCTTGCCGAAGGTCTTGCGCGGCGGGAACTTGCTGCCGCCTTCGCGCGGCGCGAACTCGAAGGTCACCTTGCCCTCTTCGGCGTTCCACGTCAGGAAGGCCTTGAAGGCGCGGCGCGTGCGCATGCTCACGAACTTGTCGAGCAGGTCGGTCTTGCCGGTGGCCAGCAGCTTTTCCATCTGCGCGCGTTCCACCGGCTGCTGCAGGATGATCTTGCCGGTCTTGAAGGTGCAGCTCGGCGTGGGCTGTGCATTGGTGGGCACCGACTTCTCGCAGACGTAGTTGCTGCCGTGCTCGAACACCGGCGCGCCGCACACCGGGCACGGGCCCACGGTGTCCTGCTCGCTGAAGTCGACGATCTCGCCGGTGTCGGCGTTCTTGTCGTCGCCGAAGTCGAACTCCAGCTTCCAGTTCTTCGATTCTTCCTCGTCGTACTTGAGGATGATCTCGGCGGTAAAGGGCCAGCCCGCCTTGGAGCGGAAGCCTTCCAGCGGGCCGATGTGCTTGTTGGCCAGCAGCGCCTCGGCCTCGGCCACCTCGAAGGTGCGCCCGGCTGGCGACTTGCCGAACGAGAAGCCGCAGGCGTCCTCACCGGTGCCGCTCTTGCCCACGCAGCCGTAGCGGCGGTAGTTTTCCTTCACGACGCCGCCGCAATTGGGGCATGGCGTCGCGAGCGTGGCGTAGTCGCCCGGCACGGTGTCGCGGTCGTACTCCTTGGCCTTCTTGACGATGTGCTCCGTCATGGCGGCGATCTCGCGCATGAAGGCGTCGCGGCTGAGCGCGCCCTTCTCCATCTGCGCGAGCTTGTACTCCCACTCGCCCGTGAGCTCGGCCTTGGAGAGTTCTTCCACGCCCAGCCCGCGCAGCAGCGTCATCAGCTGGAACGCCTTGGCCGTGGGAATGAGCTCGCGGCCTTCGCGCAGCATGTACTTCTCGGCGATCAGCCCTTCGATGGTGGCCGCTCGCGTGGCAGGCGTGCCCAGGCCCTTCTCCTGCATGGCCTCGCGCAGCTCGTCGTCATCGATGGTCTTGCCCGCGCCTTCCATGGCGCCGAGCAGCGTGGCTTCCGAGTAGCGCGCCGGCGGGCGCGTTTTCAGGCCCTTGATGTCGGCCGACTCGGTGTTCACGATCTCGCCCGGCTTCACCGGCACGAGGCGCTTGCCGTCCTTGTCGTCTTCCTTCTCGTCGTCCTGCGCTTCCTTGCCGTAGATGGCGAGCCAGCCCGGCTTCACCAGCACCTTGCCGTCGGTGCGGAACGGGTACTTCTTGCCGCCCTGCTCCACCGTGCTGATGCGCGTGGTCACCTGGTGCTCGGCGCTCGGGAAGAACACCGACAGAAAGCGGCGCACCACGAAGTCGTACAGCTTCTGTTCGGCGTCGCTCAGGCCGCTGGGCGCCTGCAGCGTGGGGATGATGGCGAAGTGATCCGACACCTTGGCGTTGTCGAAGATGCGCTTGTTGGGCTTCACGTAGTTGCCGTCGACCGCCTGCCGGGCGAACGGCGCCAGGTGCTTCATGCCGCTGTGGGCGAGCATGTCCATGGTCTGCTTGACCACCGGCAGGTAGTCTTCCGGCAGCGCGCGCGAATCGGTACGCGGGTAGGTCAGCGCCTTGTGGCGTTCGTACAGGCTCTGCGCCAGCGCCAGCGTGGTCTTGGCGCTGAAGCCGAAGCGGCCGTTGGCCTCGCGCTGCAGCGAGGTCAGGTCGAACAGCGCGGGCGAGGCCTGCGTGGTGGGCTTGCTTTCTTCGGTGACCGTGGCGGGCTTGCCGCGCGCGGCGTTGGCGATGGCCAGCGCGTCCTGTTCGTTCCACACGCGGTCGGCGCGCTGCTCGGGGTCGGGCTCGCCGTTGGCCTGCAGCGGGGCGTTGGCCTTCTTCCAGTCGGGGTTGAACCACTTGCCCGGGTACTCGCCGGCCTCGGCCGCAAAGCTGCCGTGCACTTCCCAGTAGTTGCGCGAGACGAACTTGCGGATCTGCTCCTCGCGCTCCACCACCACCGACAGCGTGGGCGTCTGCACGCGGCCCACGGTCGTGAGGAAGAAGCCGCCGTCGCGCGAATTGAAAGCCGTCATGGCGCGCGTGCCGTTGATGCCCACCAGCCAGTCAGCCTCGGAGCGCGAGCGCGCGGCGTCGGCCAGGCCCTGCATCTGCTTCTCGGTGCGCAGCGCGTCGAAGCCGTCGCGAATGGCCTGCGGCGTCATCGACTGCAGCCACAGCCGCTTGACCGGCTTGTTCAGCCCGGTCTTGCCGCCGGCGTACTGCTCGATCAGGCGAAAGATCAGCTCGCCCTCGCGGCCCGCGTCGCAGGCGTTGATGAGCTGGGTCACGTCCTTGCGCTTGGCCTGCTTGACCACCGCGTTCAGGCGCGTCTTGGTCTTGTCGACCGGCTTCAGGTCGAAGTGCGGCGGGATCACGGGGAGGTTGGCAAAGCTCCACTTGCCCCGCTTGACGTCGAACTCCTCGGGCGCCTGGATTTCGACCAGGTGACCGACGGCGCTGGTCACGACATAGCTGTCGTTCTCGAAATGCTCGTCATGTTTGTCGAATTTGCCGGCCACCGGCGTGAGGGCACGGACGATGTCCTGTGCCACCGACGGCTTTTCTGCGATTACCAACGTCTTTGTCATCTAAGGGCTCTCTATACTGTGCGGCTTCCCGCGTGCGCACGCGTACACGCGCATGTGTGCACATTCAAACTAACAGACTTCGGCGATGCCTTCCAAAACCCCCATTTCCGGCGGCCGCCGCATTCAAATGCGACGCTCCGATGTCCACGGCAACGGTGTCTTCGCCGTGCAGGACCTCGCCGAAGGCGAAACGCTGATCGAATACAAGGGCGAGGTCATCAACTGGAAGGAGGCGCTGCGCCGCCATCCGCACGACCCGGCCCAGCCTAACCACACCTTCTACTTTCACATCGATGACGGTCGTGTGATCGACGGCAACGTCAAGGGCAACGACGCACGCTGGATCAACCACTCGTGCGAACCGAACTGCGAAGCCGACGAAGTCGATGGGCGCGTTTATATCAAGGCGCTGCGCAATATCGCTGCAGGAGAAGAGCTCAACTACGACTACGGCCTGATCATCGACGAGCCGTACACGCCCAAGCTGCTGTCCGAATTTCCTTGCTGGTGCGGCTCCGAAGAGTGCCGCGGCACGCTGCTGACGCCCAAGGACGACGAGGACGAAGAGAAGAAGAAAAAGAAGAAGGAAAAGAAGGCCGAAAAGAAAAAGGCTGAAAAGAAGGAAGCCAGGAAGGCGAAGGAAAAGGCTGAGAAAAAAGCCGAAAAGAAGTCTGAAAAAAAGACCGATAAGAAAGCGGAAAAGAAGTCCGCCAGGAAGGACAAGTCCGCCGAGGACTGACACCATGAGCAGCACCTCGGCCGCCTGGTTCGAAGACCGGATCGCCGCATCCGTCGCCCCGCTGCTGCCCGGCTTCACGGTCGAGGCCGTGGCCGAAATCGATTCCACCAACACCGAGCTCATGCGCCGCGCGCGCGCCGGCCGCGCCGAGCCGGTGCTGCTGGTGGCCGAGCGCCAGACCGCGGGCCGCGGCCGCCTCGGACGCCCCTGGCAAAGCGCGCCGCGGCAGGAAGCCTCCGCCTCGCTCGTGTTCTCGCTCGGCCTGCCGCTGGCGCCTGCCGACTGGTCGGGCCTGTCGCTGGCCGTGGGCGTGGCGGTGGCCGAGAGCCTCGACCCCACTGGCGCGCACAAGGTCGGCCTCAAGTGGCCCAACGACGTGTGGGTTAACGACAGCAAGCTGGCCGGCATCCTCATCGAGACCGCGATGCCCTCCGCCGGGCGTGCCGACGCGGCGCGCTACCTGGTGATCGGCATCGGCCTGAACATCGGCGCGCGCGACGCCGACGGCATGCGCACGCCGCCGGCATGGCTGCGCCAATGGCGCCCGGACGCCCATGCGCCCGACGTGCTGGCCGAGCTGGCCGAGCCGCTGGTGCGCGCCGTGCGCGAGTTCGAAGCCCGCGGCTTCGGCCCGTTCGCCGAACGCTTTGCCGCGCGCGACGTGCTGCGCGGGCGCGAGGTGGTGCTCAGCGACGGCACCGCCGGCCTGTGCGAAGGCGTGGCCTGGGGCGGCGAGCTGCAGGTGCGCACCGACGCCGGCCTGCAGCTCATCTCCAGCGACGAAGTGAGCGTGCGCCCTCGCGGCATGGCTTTCTAGTCGCCATGAAGCTGCGCGTGTCGCTCGTCGTGCTGCTGCTGGCCAACGCGGCCTACTTCCTGTGGGCGCGCGGCGACCTGGCCGGCTTCGGCCTGGCGCCCGCGGGCCTCAACGAGCGCGAGCCGCAGCGCATGGCGCGGCAGATCCACCCCGAGTGGCTGCAGCTGCGCAAGGACGCCAAGCCCGCCTCGACGGCGCCCTGACCCCGCGCGATCAGGTTGGCGCCTCGCCCTCGAAGCGCACCGTGAACAACGCCCCCGGCGGGTGCTTGCCCGGATGCGCATCCTCCAGCTTCACCTGCGCGCGATGCTGGTTCGCAATTTCCCGCACGATCGGCAACCCCAGCCCCGAGCCGTCGGCCTCGTTGCCGAGCACGCGGTAGAACGGTTCGAACACGAGCTCGCGGTCGGTCTCGGCAATGCCGGGGCCGTTGTCTTCCACCTGCAGCAGCTGCACGTGGCCGAAGGGGTCGGCCAGCACGCGCACCGTGATCAGGCCCGGCCGCTCGGGCGTCGAGGGCGTGTAGTTGATCGCGTTGTCGACCAGGTTGCGCACCAGCTCCTTCAGCAGCGTGGCGTTGCCGTCGAACACCACGCCCGGCGCGCCGGCTTCGGCACCGTCGTAGCCCAGGTCGATGCGCTTTTCGATGGCGCGCGGCACGGCCTCGCGCACCACCTCGATGGTGAGCCGCGCCAGGTCGCAGGGCTGGTGGTGCGCGTTGGCGCTGTTGCCTTCGGCGCGCGCCAGTGACAGCAGCTGGTTGACGGTGTGCGTGGCGCGCTTGCTGGCCCGGCCGATCTGCTTGAGCGACTGTTTCAGCTCGTCGGCATTGGCGCCCTCGCGCTGCGCCAGGTCGGCCTGCATGCGCAGGCCTGCCAGCGGCGTCTTCAGCTGGTGCGCCGCGTCGGCCAGGAAGCGCTTCTGCGTGCCGATGGAGTCGTTGAGCTTGTCGAGCAACTCGTTCACCGACGACACCAGCGGCACCACTTCCAGCGGCACCGACGATTCGTCGAGCGGGCTCAGGTCGCCCGGGCGCCGCTCGCGAATGCGCGCCTCCACCACCGACAGCGGCTTGATGCCGCGCACCAGCGCCAGCCAGATCAGCAGCACCGCCAGCGGCAGGATCGCGAACTGCGGCAGCAGCACGCCCTTGATGATCTCGGCCGCCAGCACCGACTGCTTCTCGCGCGTCTCGGCCAGCTGCAGCAGCGTGGGCGGCACGTCGTCGGTGCCGCTGGCGATCCACATCGAGGCCACGCGCACCGGCTGGCCGTGCACGTCGCTGTTGTGCAGGAACACCTGGTTGGGCGGCAGCGGCTCGTCGAGGTTGGGTTGCGGAATGTCGTGCTCGCCGCTCAGCAGCGTGCCGTGGCCGTCGAGCAGCTGGTAGTACACGCGGCCCGCGTCGTCGGCCCGCAGGATCTCGCGCGCCGACTGCGACAGCACGAACTGCGTGTGCCCCTCCTTCACCGTGACCAGTTCGGCCAGCGCCTTTACGTTGTGCTCCAGCGCGCGGTCGAAGGGCGCGTTGGCAATGCCCTGCGCCACCAGCCAGGTCACGCCGATGCTCACCGGCACCAGCAGCAAGAGCGGCGTGAGCATCCAGTCGAGGATTTCGCCGAACAGGGAGCGCTGGGCGCGCTGGAACAGTTTCACTTGGCTCGCCCCCGGGCTGCACGCACGTCGTGTCGTTTCGCCAACCCCCTGCCGGGGGCGATGCCTGCGGCCCGGCGAAGCCGGTTCCGCGGCATTTCCCGCAGGTCAGGGTGCATCAGGGTTGGATCTTTTCGAGGCAGTACCCCAGCCCGCGCACCGTCGCGATGCGCACCGGGCCCTTCTCGATCTTCTTGCGCAGGCGGTGGATGTACACCTCGATGGCGTTCAGGCTCACCTCCTCGCCCCACTCGCACAGGCGGTCCACCAGCTGGTCCTTGCTCACCAGCCGGCCGGCGCGCTGCAGCAGCACCTCGAGCAGGCCCAGTTCGCGCGCCGACAGCTCGACCATCTTGCCGTCGATGGTGGCCACGCGCCCGCCCTGGTCGTACACCAGCGGGCCGTGGCGGATGGTGTTGCTGGTGGTGCCCATGCCGCGCCGCGTGAGGGCGCGCACGCGCGCTTCCAGCTCCTGCAGGCTGAAGGGCTTGGCCATGTAGTCGTCGGCGCCGTGGTCCAGGCCCTTCACACGCTCTTCCACGCTGTCGGCCGCCGTGAGCACCAGCACCGGCAGCTGCGAGCCGCGCGCGCGCAGGCGCTTCAGGATCTCGATGCCGTGCAGGCTGGGCAGCCCGAGGTCGAGGATCAGCAGGTCGAACTCGTCGTGCGTCATGAGCGCGGTGTCGGCCTGCGAGCCATTGGCCACATGGTCGACCGCCGCGCCCGAGGTGCGCAGGCTGCGCAGCAGGGCATCGGCCAGCACCTGGTCGTCTTCGGCAATCAGAATCCGCATGCGCCACCTCCGGCCTGTGTGGGTGCGCGGCGCCACGCCGGCACCGTTCACATTTGTCTCTTCGCCGGAGTCTAGCCCGCTGTATAGGCTTCCAGACCGATGGTTACCACGGTGGCGATGTCGTTGCCCACGCTGCTCCTGAACTCGCTTTCCGCCTGCGTCACCGCGCTGCGGAAGGCGTCCAGCCAGGCCAGCCCGTCGGCGGTGAAGAGCACGCGCCGCGCCCGCGCGTCCAGCGGGTCGGGCCCGCGCGTGACCAGGCCCCAGGCCTCGCACTGGTCCACCAGCGCGCCCATCGCCTGCTTGGTCATGCCGGCGCGCTCGGCCAGCTCGGTCAGGCGCGAGCCCTCGCGCGCCAGGTGCCGCGTGATGTGGATGTGCGCCGCGCTCACCTGCGCGCGCGCCGCCAGGTTCGACAGCGCCAGCGGCACGTCGACGTCGTGCGCCATCAGCTCCAGCACGCGCTCGTCGAAGCGGCGCATGGCGTGGCCCAGCAGGCGGCCCAGGTGGGTCTGGCGCCAGGCGTCGGGGTCGGCAGGAAAGGCGGAAATGGAGGCTTCGGACATGGCGCCAGATGGTAAAGCAAACTGACCAAAAAATGGGTTTACTCCAATCAACGAGCCCCTACACTACTGTTCAAGCATCCAGCCTGTGGTTAAAAGCAGATCGGATGAAACCTCACACAAACCGTTGATATTCAAGGAGTTTTCCACATGGACGCAGTTGTCAAGGGCGCAAGCATCTCGGTCGCCAACAGTGAAAAAGCCAAGGCCCTGCAGGCCGCGCTGGCCCAGATCGAAAAGCAGTTCGGCAAAGGCACGATCATGCGGCTCGGCGAAGGCGAAGCGCTCGAGGACATCCAGGTGGTCTCCACCGGCTCGCTGGGCCTGGACATCGCGCTGGGCGTCGGCGGCCTGCCGCGCGGCCGCGTGATCGAAATCTACGGCCCTGAATCGTCGGGCAAGACCACGCTCACGCTGCAGGTCATCGCCGCCATGCAGAAGCAGGCCGGCACCTGCGCCTTCGTCGACGCCGAGCACGCGCTCGACGTGCAATACGCCCAGAAGCTCGGCGTGAACCTGTCCGACCTGCTGATCAGCCAGCCCGACACCGGCGAGCAGGCGCTCGAAATCGTCGACTCGCTGGTGCGCTCGGGCGCCGTCGACCTGATCGTCATCGACTCGGTCGCCGCGCTCACGCCCAAGGCCGAAATCGAAGGCGAAATGGGCGACTCGCTGCCCGGCCTGCAGGCCCGCCTCATGAGCCAGGCCCTGCGCAAGCTCACCGCCACCATCAAGAAGACCAACTGCATGGTCATCTTCATCAACCAGATCCGCATGAAGATCGGCGTGATGTTCGGCTCGCCCGAAACCACCACCGGCGGCAACGCGCTGAAGTTCTACGCCTCGGTGCGCCTGGACATCCGCCGCATCGGCACCATCAAGAAGGGCGACGAGGCCATCGGCAACGAAACCAAGGTGAAGGTGGTGAAGAACAAGGTCAGCCCCCCGTTCAAGACGGCGGAGTTCGACATCCTGTTCGGCGAGGGCATCAGCCGCGAAGGCGAGGTGATCGACATGGGCGTGACCGCCAAGATCGTCGACAAGTCGGGTGCCTGGTACGCCTACAACGGCGAGAAGATCGGCCAGGGCCGCGACAACGCCCGCGAGTTCCTGCGCGAGAACCCCGAGCTGTCGCGCGAGATCGAGAACAAGGTGCGCGAGTCGCTGGGCATTCCGCTGCTGGCCGCAGACGCCGGCGCCACGCCCGAGAAGCCGCAGAAGGCGGCCAAGGCGGACAAGGCCGAGAAGGCAGACAAGGGTGAATAAGGGCGAATAAGGCCGAACAAGCCCCTGGCGCGGCGCCGCGATTGCACGCGGGCCGCGCGAGCAACCCCCGCATGGCATTCAACGCCCCGTCCCTCAAAGGCCGCGCCCTGCGCCTGCTGAGCCAGCGCGAGCATTCGCGCCTGGAGCTCGAACGCAAGCTCGCCCGGCATGAAGAAGAGCCCGGCACGCTGGCCAAGGCGCTCGACGAGCTGGCGGCCAAGGACTTCATCAGCGAGCCGCGCGTGGTGGCCTCGGTGCTCAACCAGCGCGCGGCCCGTTCGGGCGCGCTGCGGGTGAAGCAGGAGCTTCAGGCCAAGGGTATCGCGCCCGAAGCCATCGCCGAGGCGGTGGCCGGCCTGCAGGAGACGGAGGTCGAGCGCGCCACCGCCCTGTGGCGCCGCCGTTTCGAGGCGCCCCCCGCCGACGCCAAGGAGCGGGCGAAGCAGATGCGATTCCTGATGGCGCGCGGGTTCTCCGGCGCTGTCGTGTCCAAGGTCCTCAGGAGCAACTTCGATGAAACAGCAGACGAATGAAGACCTCAATCCGCGGTCGGTGCAGTCGGTGCAGTCGCGTGTCGTCACGCTGCGCGTGGCCTGCGAATGGCGCCGCGCCTACGCGTTCGCGGCCGACCCCAGGCGCCTGCCCGACTGGGCCAGCGGCCTCGCGAAGAGCTCACTGGTGCCGCACGGCGACCACTGGACCGTGCGCACGCCCGAGAGCGGCGACGCCCGCATGCGCTTCGCGCCGCGCAACGACTTCGGCGTGCTCGACCACTGGGTCGCCCCCGAAGGCGTGCCCGAGGTGTACCTGCCGTTTCGCGTGATCGGCGTCGGGCCCGATGCCTGCGAGCTGCAGTTCACGCTGCTGCGCCAGCCGCACATGGACGACGCGGCCTTCGAGCGCGACGCGCAGTGGATCGCGCGCGACCTGCTGGCGCTGCGCGCGCTGCTGGAGGCCTGAGCCCCGGGCAGCCCGCGCGCGGTTTTCAGCCGCGCACCACGATCGGCGCGAACTTGCGCCGCGCCTTCAGCTGGTCGGCGTCCCACTCGATGCCCAGCCCCGGCGTTTCGGGCGCCACCGCGTGGCCGCCCTCGATGCGCAAGCGGCTGGTCGTGAGGTCGTCGAGCTGCGGGATGTATTCGACCCAGCGCGCATTCGGCACCGCCGCGCACAGGCTCACGTGCAGCTCCATCAGGAAGTGCGGGCACATCGCGATGTTGTGCGCCTCGGCCAGGTGCGCAATCTTCAGCCACGGCGTGATGCCGCCCACGCGCGCCACGTCGGCCTGCACGATGGAACAGGCGCCCTGCTGGATGTATTCCGCGAACTGCGAGGGGTGGTACATCGACTCGCCCACCGCGATCGGCACGCTGGTGCTGGCCAGCAGCTGCGCATGGCCGCGCACGTGCTCGGCCGGCATCGGCTCCTCGAACCATGCGAGATCCAGCGGCGCGTACTGGCGCGCGCGGCGAATGGCCTCGGCCACGGTGAAGCTCTGGTTGGCGTCCACCATCAGCTCGAAGTCCGCGCCCACGGCCTCGCGCACGGCCGACAGGCGCGCGATGTCCTGCGCCACGTGCGGCTTGCCGACCTTGATCTTCGCGCCCAGGAATCCCTCGGCCTTCGCGGCCAGCGTCTGCTCCACCAGCTGCGCCGGCTCGATGTGCAGCCAGCCGCCCTCGGTCGTGTAGACCGGCACGCGCGGCTGCGCGCCGCCGGCCAGGCGCCACAGCGGCAGGCCCGCCGCGCGCGCGTTGCGGTCCCACAGCGCGGTGTCGACGGCCGCCAGCGCCAGGCTGGTGATGGCGCCCACCGCGGTGGCGTGCGTGTGGAAGAACAGGTCGCGCCAGATGGCCTCGTACTGCTGCGGGTCGCGCCCGATCAGGCGCGGCACCAGGTGGTCGTGCAGCAGCGCCACGATGGACGAGCCGCCCGTGCCGATGGTGTACGTGTAGCCCGTGCCCGACGAGCCGTCGTCGCAGCGCACGGTGACCATCACGGTCTCCTGCGTCACGAAGGACTGGATGGCGTCGGTGCGCCTGACCTTGGGCGCGATGTCGATCTGCGTGATCTCGACCTGGTCGATCTTTGCCATGAATGCCTTTTGCTGAGAGTGCCGACGGGCCGCCGACGGGCTGCCCAAGGCGGGCCGCGCCTCCTCCTCGGGAGGTGGCGAATTACACGAAGCGAAGCGGAGTGAAAAGCCGGGAGGCCGGCATTTCAGGCCCCGTTGCGGGTCACGTCGGCGGGCAGGTCGGCGCCGTGGAACTTCTTGTAGATGGTGTTCAGCTCGCCGCTTTTCAGCTGCGCCTTCACGAACTCGTCGAGCCTGGCCTTCAGCCGCGGCTCGTTCTTGCGCATGCCGATGGCCAGGAAGTTGACCTTCATGGTGAACTTGGGCTCCATCTGCTTGGCCGGGTTCTTCTCGTTGATGGTCTTCAGCAGCGGCGGCGCGGTCGCGAAGATGTCGGCCTGCCCGCTCACCACGGCGGTGATGGAGGTGGCGTCGTCGTCGAAGCGAATCACCTGCGCGCCGGCCGGCACTATCTTGGTCAGCTCCTGGTCGTTGGTGGTGCCGCGCGTGGCAATCACCTTCTTGCCGGCCAGGTCGGCCGGGCCGCTGATGGCCATGCCCTTCGGCGCGCCCACCACGGCCAGGATGGCGGCGTAGGGCACCGAGAAGTCGACCACCTTCTCGCGCTCCGGCGTCACCGACATGCTGGAGATGACGATGTCGGCCTTGTCGG
The DNA here is from genome assembly GCF_030317035.1 of Variovorax sp. J22G73. Taxonomy (GTDB): domain Bacteria; phylum Pseudomonadota; class Gammaproteobacteria; order Burkholderiales; family Burkholderiaceae_C; genus Variovorax. The sequence goes on along the minus strand of NZ_JASZYK010000011.1, from coordinate 210,844 downwards.
TCTGCAGGAAGGGAATGCGGTTGGCGCCGGTGGTGGGAACGATCTCGAGCTCCAGGCCCAGGCTCTTGGCCAGCAGGCGCGCGGTTTCCACGTCGGAGCCGGTGGCGTTGAGCTTCTCGTCCTTCAGGCCGTAGGGCGGCACGGCGAGGTCGATGGCCACGCGGATCTTCTTGGCCGCGGTGATGGTGTCGAGCTGGTCGGCGTGCGCCGCGCCGGCAAAGCCCAGCGGCAGGGCCAGCGCAAGGGCCGAGAGCAGCGCGCCGCGGCGCTTGAACGAAAAGAGGGAAGTCATCGAAGGTCTCCTGGAGTTGTCTGTAGAAGAAAAAATCAAAGCCCGGTGCCGATGAACTGGCGCAGCTCGGGCGTCTGCGGGTGGCTCAGGATGCTGGCGTCGCCCTGCTCCCACACCAGGCCCTGGTGCATGTAGATGACCTTGTCGGCCACGCCGCGCGCGAAGGCCATCTCGTGCGTCACCAGAATCATGGTCATGCCTTCGGCCGCGAGCTTCTCCATCACCTTGAGCACCTCGCCGGTGAGCTGCGGGTCGAGCGCGGAGGTGACTTCGTCGAACAGCATCAGCTGCGGCTTCATGGCGAGCGAGCGCGCGATGGCCACGCGCTGCTGCTGGCCGCCGGAGAGCTGCTCGGGGTAGGCGCCGGCCTTCTCCGCCAGGCCCACGCGCTCGAGCACTTCCATGGCGATGGCGCCGGCCTCGGACGCGCTCATCTTCTTCACCGACTGCGGCGCGAGCGTGATGTTCTGCTTCACCGTGAGGTGCGGGAACAGGTTGTAGCTCTGGAACACGATGCCCACGTCCTTGCGCAGGTCGCGCAGGTTCAGCGCGGCGTCGTGCACCGCGTGGCCGCAGCACTGGATGGTGCCGCTGTCGATGGTTTCCAGCCGGTCGATGCAGCGCAGCGCCGTGCTCTTGCCCGAGCCGCTCTGGCCGATGATGGCCACCACCTGCCCGCGCGTGACCGAGAACGACACGCCCTTCAGCACATGCAGCTTGCCGAAGTGTTTGTGGACTTCGTTGAGTTCAACCACGGGCTGCATTGAGCTTCCTTTCAAGGGCGCGACTCCATCGCGAGAGCGGATAACAAAGAATGAAATACAGCAGCACCGCGCACCCGAAATACAGGAAGGGCTGGAACGTGGAGTTGTTCAGCACCTTGGCGTTGTAGGAAAGCTCGGCGTAGCCGACCACCAGCGAGGCGATCGACGTGTTCTTGATGATCTGCACCAGGAAGCCCACGGTGGGCGGCGTGGCGATGCGCAGCGCCTGCGGCAGGACCACGCGGCGCATGCGCTCCCAGCGCGTGAGCGCCAGGCACTCGGCCGCCTCCCACTGGCTGCGCGGCACCGACTGGATGCAGCCGCGCCAGATCTCGCCGAGGAAGGCGCTCGCGTAGATGGTGATGGCCAGCGCCGCCGCGACGATGGCGGGCACCGAGCCGATGCCCGCGATGTTGGGCCCGAAGAAGCACACGCCCATCAGCACCAGCAGCGGCGTGCCCTGGATGACCTGGATGTACCCCGCCGCCGCCACGCGCACCGCCTTGACCGGCGACACGCGCGCCAGCGCCACGGCCAGCCCGATGAGCCCGCCGCCGACGAACGCCAATGCCGAGAGCTGCACCGTGCCCCAGGCGCCCATCAGCAGGAAGCCGAGGTGATCGATGGGCATGAACGTCATGGCGCGGCCTTCTGTGCTGGGTTCATAGCGGCGTGCCCAGCTTGCGCCGGCGCGGGAAGATCACCATGCCCAGCAGCCAGAACCCCAGGCGCATGGCGTACGACAGCACCAGGTACACCACCCACAGCACGATGAAGATCTCGAAGTTGCGGAAGGTGTCCGACTGGATGCGGTTGGCCACGCCGAAGAGTTCTTCCGCGCCGATCGACGACATGATGCTGGAGGCCAGCATCAGCAGTACGAACTGGCTCGCCAGCGCCGGGTACACGCGCTCCACGGCGGGCCGCAAGATCACGTGCCAGAACACCTGCAGCTTCGACAGGCCCAGGCACTGCGCGGCCTCGAGCTGGCCCTTGTGGATCGACTCGATGCCCGCGCGGATGATCTCGCAGCTGTAGGCGCCGATGTTCACCACCAGCGCCAGCACGGCGCCCACCATGATCGGCATGGTCACGCCCGCGCTCGAGAGGCCGAAGATGAGAAAGTAGCTCTGGATCAGCAGCGGCGTGTTGCGAATGGCCTCCACGTAGCCGCCGGTGAGGTTGCGCAGCCAGCCGTGGCGGCTGTTGCGCCCCAGCGCGCAGAGCGTGCCGAGCGCGAAGCCCAGCAGCGTGGCAATGAAGGACAGCTGCACGGTGGTCCATGCGCCGTCGAGCAGCAGGGGCCACTGCGCGAGCACGGGCGCGAAGTCGAACTGGTAGTTCAAGAAGAGGGCTCCGGGAGTCCAGGAAAAGGAAGGCGGCAAGGGGGCGAAGGCGAGAGCACGCCGCTCACGCAGGGTGAGGAGAAGTGCGAGGCACCTGTGCGATGGGCAGGCACGAAGGCCCGATCGGTTCGAAGGCCTTGTAGGTCAGGATGAACTCGCGGTGCCCCAGCGCTTCCGATTTGCTCGCCGCGCCGTTGGCCACGGCGCGCACCGCGCCGAAGATTTCCTCGCCCACCTCCTGCAAGGTGCCGCGCCCTTCGAGGATGCGGCCGGCGTCGACGTCCATGTCCTCGCCCAGCTGCCGGTAGGTGTCGGGGTTGGCGCACACCTTGATCACCGGCGACACGGCGGAGCCCACCACCGAGCCGCGCCCCGTGGTGAACAGGATCACGTGCGCGCCGCAGGCAATGAGCTCCACGATTTCCGCGTTGTCGCTGATGTTCGGAAAGCCGAAGCGCGGCTCGCCGTCGGGTACCACGTCCAGCAGGTAGAGGCCCGGCTGGGAAGGCACGTCGCCGGGCTTCACGATGCCGTTGATGGGCGAGGCGCCGCTCTTGGCGTACGCGCCCAGCGACTTTTCCTCGATGGTCGAGAGACCGCCGTCGGCATTGCCCGGCGCGAAGCTGCCGTGGCCCATGGTGCTGTAGTAGCGCGCGGCCTTGTTCACGCATTCGACGATGGCCTCGCCCAGCTCGGGCGTGGCGGCGCGGCGCTGCATGTGGAACTCGCAGCCGATCAGCTCGCCGGTTTCCTCGAAGATGCAGCGCGCGTCCTGCTCGATCAGCAGGTCGAAGGCGCGGCCCACGGCCGGGTTGGCGGTGATGCCGCTGGTGCCGTCGGAGCCGCCGCAGATGGTGCCGACCACCAGCTCGTTCAGGTCCATGGGCACGCGCTGCTGCTGCGCGAGTTCGGCCAGCGCCCACTGCACCCATTCCGTGCCCTCGCGGATGGTGCTGCGCGTGCCGCCCTTCTGCTGGATGGTCAGCGTGTGCACCGGCCGGCCCGAGGCGGCCACGGCCTGCTCGAGCTTGCGCTTGTTCATGCTCTCGCAGCCCAGCGAGATGAGCAGCGCCGCGCCCACGTTGGGGTGCGTGGCAATCGCCTGCATCATGCGTTCGGCGTACTCGTTGGGATAGCAGCCGGGAAAGCCGACGAGGTGCACGTCCGATTCACCCTCCTTACCCTCCTCGCCCTCCTGCCGGCGAAAGTTGAGCGTGATCTCGCGCGCCACGTGGTGCGCGCACTCGACAAGGTAGGCCACGACCACCACGTTGCGGATGCCCTTGCGGCCGTCGGCGCGCGGGAAGCCGTGGATCTGGAGCGGGTTGGAGTTCATTCGAAGAGGGCGCCTCAGGCGTGGCCGACGAAGGTCTTGCCTTCGTCCAGCGTGTAGGTGGGCGTGTAGTCGCTGTCGAGGTTGTGCGTGTGGATGTGCGCGCCGGCCTCCACCGGCGTGCGCAGGCTGCCGATGACGGCGTCGTACTTCCGCACCTTCTGCCCGGCCGCGATGGCGTGCCGCGCGAGCTTGTGGCCCAGGCCGATGTCGGTGGCCAAGGTCACCGCGCCGCCTTCGAGGCGCACTTCGGTGCCGGCGGCCAGGTGGGTGCAGGCGACGAGGCAGTTGTCGGCCGGCGAGAGCAGCACCAGCCGGGTGTCGATGAGGGGCAGTGGCGACGTGTCGGACATCCGGCGCTCAGAACTTGCGGTACTTCAGGTAGGCCTCTTGCGGGTCGGTGCCCGCGAGGATGGCGCTGCGCACGAGGTTCTCGCGGCCCATCATGTGCTCGGCCTCGGTGATGACCGCGTCGGCCTGCGCCAGCGGAATGCAGATCACGCCGTCGGTGTCGGCCAGCAGCAGGTCGCCGGGGTTCACCGTGACATCGCCGATGCGCACCGGCACGTCCATGGCGTCGGGCAGCCAGTAGCCCACGATGTCGCGCGGCGTGAAGTAGCGGTGCCACACCTGGAAGCCCTGCTGCAGGATGAACTCGGCGTCGCGCACGCCGCCGTCGGCGATCACGCCCAGCACGCCCTTGCGCCCCAGCGTCTCGGCCGACAGCTCGCCCATGTGCGACACGGTGGAGTCGTTGGGCTGGATCACCGCGATGTGGCCGGGCTTGGCGCGCGAGAGAAAACCAGTCCACGCCATCAGCGTCTCGTGCGGATCGGCCGTCGGGTCGACGCGGCCGTTCACCGTGAAGGCCGGCCCGCACAGCTTCTGGCCGGCGATCAGCGGGCGCAGCGTGGGCGGCAGCGTGAAGTCGCGCAGGCCCGCCGCGCGCATCACGTCGTGAAGGATGCCGGCGTAGCAGGCTTGCAGTCGGGTGAGCAGGGCGGAATCGGAGGACATGGCGAACCTTGTTTTCTTAGATGAAACTAGTTTTCATGAAGAAGGTTAGCAGTCGAGTTCGAACCCGGACCTCGGGTTTGCGCGAATTCGAGGGTATCCACCAATGTGCACGCCTTTGATCGCGGGTTTTTGAGGGGGTGAGGGCGTTGGGCTGTGGCGTATATTTGATTTCATCAGTGAAATTTATATTTCACTCATGCGTCAAAACCATTCAATTTCACTCAAAGGGCACCCCCCATGACTTCTCGCGTTCAGGGAAAGAACATCCTCGTCACCGCCGCCGGCAAGGGCATCGGCCGCGCCAGTGCGCTGGCGCTGGCGCGCGAAGGCGGCACCGTGTGGGCCACCGACGTGGACGAGGCCGCCCTGGCCGAGCTTGCCGTGCTGGCCCGCGACGAGGGGCTGCCCGGCCTGAAGACCGCCACGCTCAACGTGCGCGACAGCGCCGCGCTGCAAGCTTTCGCGCAGACCGCGGGGCGGCTCGACGTGCTGTTCAACTGCGCGGGCTTCGTGCACAGCGGCAACATCCTGGCCTGCGAGGAGGCCGACTGGGACTTCAGCATGGACCTGAACGCCAAGTCGATGTACCGCACCATCCGCGCCTTCCTGCCGGCCATGCTGGAGCGCGGCGGCTCGATCATCAACATGGCCTCGGCCGCTTCCAGCGTGAAGGGCGTGCCGAACCGCTTCGTGTACGGCGCCTCGAAGGCGGCGGTGATCGGGCTGACCAAGGCGGTGGCGGCCGACTTCATCCAGCAGGGCGTGCGCTGCAACGCCATCTGCCCGGGCACGGTGGAGTCGCCTTCGTTGCGCGACCGTATCGCCGCGCAGGCCGAGCAGGCGGGTGCCGACGAGGCCACCGTGCGCGCCGCCTTCGTGGCGCGCCAGCCGCTGGGCCGCGTGGGCAAGCCGGAGGAAATCGCGGCGCTGGTCGTGTACCTGGCGTCCGACGAGTCGGCCTTCACCACCGGCGCGGTCCATATGATCGACGGTGGATGGTCGAACTGAGCAGGGAACAATGAAGCAAGCACCAGCGCCGGAACAACAGCAGGAACACGCGGAGGCCGAGGCCGCGCCGGAAGGCGAGGGCGCGCTGCGCTACGCCGCGCCCGCGCTGGAGAAGGGGCTGGACATCTTGGAGGCGCTGGCCGACAGCCCCGGCGGCTACACGCTCAACGAGCTGGCGCAGAAGGTGGGGCGCAAGGTCAGCGAGATCTTCCGCATGGCCGTGACCTTGCAGCGGCGCGGCTACGTGCAGGTCGACGACAACGACCGCTACACGCTCACGCTGCGCATGTTCGAGCTGGCGCACCGCCAGCAGCCGCTGAAAAGCCTGGTGAGCGCGGCGCTGCCGCTTTTGCGCGAACTGGCCAACCGGGCGCGCCAGTCGTGCCACCTGACCATGTACCAGGGCGGGCGCGTGGTGGTCATCGCGCAGGTCGAGAGCCCGGAGCGCTGGTCGTTCGGGCTCAAGGTGGGCGTGGTGATGGGGCTGACGGATACCTCATCGGGCCACGTGCTGCTGGCGTTTCGCGACGAGATCGACCGCGCCCGCATGTTGCGCGCCCACATCGGCGTGGAGGGCGAGCTCGACATGGATCCGGGCGAGCTGTTCGCCATTCTTCAGGAGGTGCGCGCCCGCGGCTACTCGGCCATGCCGAGCCAGCAGACGCGCGGCATCACCAACATCGCCTTCCCGGTGATGGGCGCGGCCGATCATGTGATCGCGTCGATCAACGTGCCGTACATCGAGCGCATCGACCAGAAGTCGGCGCCCGACGCGGTGCAGGTGCGCGGCATCGTGGGCAACATCGCCGCGCGGCTGTCGGCGCTGATGGGGGCCAGCGGGTACAACGACAACGAGTGAGGCGGTGGGTGCCTGGATGCCTGAGGGTGGGCGTCAGCCGGCTTCGGGCAACTCGGCGGCCGGTGAAGTCTCGGGATGGCGCGCCGTGAGGTCGCGAACGTTCTTCTGTACCGCCACCGCACCGAAGAGGCTCAGCAGGAAGGCCATGGCGTAGAAGCCCTTTTCGCTGTTGGCCAGCGTCGAATTGAACAGGCCGATGGTCAGGAGCCCGATGGCGAGCAGCAGCGATATCCAGCACAGCCCGTAGTAGATGCCCGTGACGGGCGTGCCCTCGAGCCGGTCGCGCACGCTCTTTTGTAATGACACGGCGGCAAAGAGCCCGTACATCAGGATGGTGAAGTAGTAGCCCTTTTCATTGAGTTGCATCGTGGCGTTCCAGAGCCCGATCAGGTAGACGACAGCGCCTGCCAGCAGTGCAGTCCAGGACGCCGCAATGAATGCGCCGGTGGGTTTTTGAAATGTGCGGTCCATTGAAATTCCTCCCTTTGTGTTTGTGAGGCGCGATTCTGGTGGGCCGGGCCGGTGGCATGATCCAACGCGTGCGTGCCATGCTGCATTTGTTCGCATTTGCCGAATATTTCAGCGTCAATGCGCGCCGATCCGCACCGATTCGCATGAAACGCGCGTCAAACCAAAGTGTTGTGCGGAATCAGATTAATAAATTAGTTGGAGGAATTTCGCATGCCCACAGGTCCCGACGGTCCCGCCGCCCAGCCATCCCTCGTTCGCACCGGCGCCAAGGCCGGCCTTGCGTTCGCCGGTTCGGTCATCAAGGGCGGCTTGCTCGGCGTGGTGCTGGGCGGCGGCGTTTTCTTCTTCTATCTGAGCCAGCTGAACGGGCCGGGCAATGTGGCGGCACGGGCCGGCGGAGCGGGCGCGATCATTGCGCTGATCACCACGCCGTCGGTGCTGGTGGCGCTGTTGCTGCTGCTGTTCGTGGTCGTCTACACGATGCTGGGCGTGGCCCAGGGCCGTGCCCGCGCCATGCAGCACCTGGTGGCGGCGCGCGGCGAAGCGGTGTCGCAGCGGCTGGCCGGCGCGATTGCCGGGCGCATCGAGGCGATGCCGCGCGCCCACGGCACGCTGCACCGGGCGGCCGACTGGCTGTCGGCCGATGCCTTGAGCAAGCAGCTCGCGCCCGTGCTGGGCGAGGGCAGGGCGGTGCGTTCGGTGGTGGGCTTTGTGCTCAACCGGCTGCCGCTGAGCGAAATGATGGCCGAGTGGCAGGAGAGCCGCGCCGCGCACGGAGAACCGCTCGTGTCACCGGGGGAAGGTCCGGTGCAAGACCCGGCGCTGCGCGCGCTGCTCACGCGCCGCATCAACGAGACCTTGCAGGAAATGGCGGAGCCGTCGCGCACGCCGCTGTACATCGCGCTGGGCGCGCACGCGGCGTTGCTGGGCGTGGGGCTCTGGCTCGTCAACTGAGCCAGGGGAGGGAAGCGAGGCGGGGCCGGGCGCTCAGAGCGCCAGCATCAGCTTCAGGTTCTGCACCGCGGCGCCGCTGGCGCCCTTGCCCAGGTTGTCGAGGCGGGCGATGACCACGGCGTGCTGGTGGTCCTCGTTCGGGAACACGCGGATCTCGAGGTTGTTGGTGTCGTTGAGTGCCTGCGGCTCGAGCTTGCCGTCTTCGGTGGGCGGCAGCACCTTCACGAACTGCTCGGGCGTGTTGCTCTTCGCGTAGTGCGCGGCCAGCGCTTGGTGCAGGTCGGCGGCCTTCGGCTTGCCGGGCAGCAGGTCGAGGTGCAGCGGCAGCTGGACCAGCATGCCCTGCTTGAAATTGCCCACGGCCGGAATGAAGACCGGGCGGCGCGTGAGGCCCGTGTAGGCCATGATTTCAGGGATGTGCTTGTGCTTCAGGCCCAGCGCGTAGGTTTCGTACAGGGGCGCCTCGCCCTTTTCGTAGGCCTCGATCATGGTCCGGCCGCCGCCCGAGTAGCCGCTCACGGAGGGCAGCGAAATCGCGAAATCGGCCGGCAGGATGCCCGCGTCGACCAGTGGGCGCACCATGGCGATGGCGCCGGTGGCGTAGCAGCCGGGGTTGCCTACGCGGTCTGCCTTGGCGACCGCCTGCCAGTGGCCTTCGGCCAGTTCGGGGAAGCCGAACACCCAGCCCGGGGCGATGCGGTGCGCCGTGGAGGCGTCGATGATCTTCGGCTTGGCGCCCGGCAGCTGGTCGATCAGCGCCACCGATTCGCGGGCCGCGTCGTCGTGCAGGCACAGCACCACCAGGTCGACGCCGGCCATCAGGTCGCGCTTGGCGTTCACGTCTTTTCGCAGCTCGGGCGCGATGCTCACGAGTTCGATCTGCGGCATCGTCTGGAGCCGTTCGCGAATCTGCAGGCCGGTGGTACCGGCTTCGCCGTCGATGAAAACCTTGGCCATGGTGGAGTGCTCGGTGTGGTCTGGAGGGGCTGGAAAGGGGCTTCCAGATGCAATCTAGAAGAAAGTACGTATTGACCGCAACCCCACGTACAGTATTGGTGCGGCGCACCATGATACAGTCCGCGGTTGTTCGCCGCCCCCAGCCGTCAGGCTGCCGTCGCCCGCGAGCAACAGAGCACAAACACTCTCACCCGCAGATCTCCCGTTCTCAACCTCCTCCTTCCGAGAGACATCCCTCATGAAGATTCACGAGTACCAAGGCAAGGAAATTCTTGCCAAGTTCGGCGTGCCGGTGCCGCGCGGCATTCCGGCCTACACGGTCCAGGAGGCGGTGGAAGCCGCCCAGAAACTTGGAGGCCCGGTCTGGGTCGTCAAGGCCCAGATTCACGCGGGTGGCCGCGGCAAGGGCGGTGGCGTCAAGGTCGCCAAGACCATCGAAGACGTCAAGAAGCTCGCCGGCGAAATCCTCGGCATGCAGCTCAAGACGCACCAGACCGGCCCCGAAGGCCAGAAGGTTCGCCGCCTGTACATCGAAGACGGCGCCGACATCAACAAGGAATACTACGTTTCCGCCGTGACCGACCGCGCCACCCAGAAGGTGGCCTTCATCGCTTCGAGCGAAGGCGGCATGGACATCGAGGAAGTGGCCCACTCCTCGCCGGAAAAGATCATCACCGTGTTCGCGGACCCCGAAAAGGGCCTGACCGACGAACAGGCCAAGCAGATCGCCGACGGCATCGGCATGCCGGCCGACTCGACCGCGCAAACGGTCGACATCCTGAAGAAGCTTTACACCTGCTACATGGAGACGGACGCCTCGCTGGTCGAGATCAACCCGCTCAACCGTGACAGCAAGGGCAACGTCATGGCGCTGGACGCCAAGTTCAACTTCGACAGCAACGCGCTGTTCCGCCACCCCGAAATCGTGGCCCTGCGCGACCTCGACGAAGAAGACGCGGCCGAAGTCGAAGCCTCCAAGTTCGACCTGGCCTACATCTCGCTGGACGGCAACATCGGCTGCCTGGTGAACGGTGCCGGCCTGGCCATGGCCACCATGGACACCATCAAGCTGTTCGGCGGCGAGCCGGCCAACTTCCTGGACGTGGGCGGCGGCGCTACCCCCGAGAAGGTCACCGAAGCTTTCAAGATCATGCTGAAGAACAAGAACGTGGAAGCCATCCTCGTGAACATCTTCGGAGGCATCATGAAGTGCGACACCATCGCCACCGGCGTGATCGCGGCCTGCAAGGCCGTGAACCTGCAAGTGCCGCTGGTCGTGCGCATGAAGGGCACCAACGAAGTCGAAGGCAAGAAGCTGCTGGCCGATTCGGGCCTGCCGATCATCAGTGCCGACACCATGGCGGACGGGGCCCAGAAGGTCGTCGCAGCAGTCAAGAAGGCCTAAGGAACAAGTCATGTCGATCTATATCAACAAAGACACCAAAGTCATCACCCAAGGCATCACCGGCAAGACCGGCCAGTTCCACACGGAAAAGTGCCAGGAATACGCGAACGGCAAGAACGCCTTCGTGGCGGGCGTGAACCCGAAGAAGGCCGGCGAGTCGATCTTCAACATCCCGATCTTCGGTTCGGTGAAGGAAGCCGCTTCGCAAACCGGCGCCACCGTGTCGGTGATCTACGTGCCGCCGGCAGGCGCAGCCGCCGCCATCTGGGAAGCCGTCGAGGCCGACCTGGACCTGGCGATCTGCATCACCGAAGGCATTCCGGTTCGCGACATGCTCGAAGTGCGCAACAAGATGAAGGCCAAGGAAGCGGCCGGCGGCAAGAAGACTCTGCTGCTGGGCCCGAACTGCCCCGGCCTGATCACGCCCGACGAAATCAAGATCGGCATCATGCCCGGCCATATCCACCGCAAGGGCCGCATCGGCGTGGTCTCGCGCTCGGGCACGCTGACGTACGAAGCCGTGGCTCAACTGACCGAAATCGGCCTGGGCCAATCGTCGGCAGTGGGCATCGGCGGCGACCCGATCAACGGCCTGAAGCACATCGACGTGATGAAGGCCTTCAACGACGATCCGGACACCGACGCCGTCATCATGATCGGCGAAATCGGCGGCCCCGACGAGGCTGACGCAGCCCGCTGGTGCAAGGAACACATGAAGAAGCCGGTCGTCGGCTTCATCGCCGGTGTCACCGCCCCTCCCGGCAAGCGCATGGGCCACGCCGGCGCGCTGATCTCGGGCGGCGCCGACACGGCCGATGCCAAGCTCTCCATCATGGAAGAGTGCGGCTTCACCGTGACGCGCAACTTCTCGGAACTGGCCAAGCTGCTCAAGGCCAAGCTGTAAAAAGCGGCTTCAGGACACCGGCCGCAGAGCCGGGTCATTCGAGGACCACGCAGATATAAAAAAGCGCCCGCATCGACTGCGGGCGCTTTTTTCAAATAAAACACAGTGGGATCAGAGACATGGAACTCCTTCAAAGCACAGATTTCTGGATAGGTCTGCTCAAGATCGTCTGGATCAACATCATCCTGTCGGGCGACAACGCCGTCGTGATCGCCATGGCGGCGCGATCGCTGCCGCCCGCGCAACAGAAAAAAGCCGTCATGTTCGGCTCGGGCGCGGCCGTGGTGCTGCGCATCGTGCTCACGGTGGTGGCGGCCAAGCTGCTGGCGCTCCCGTTCCTGCAGATCGTCGGCGGCCTGCTGCTGCTGTGGATCGGCACGCAGCTGCTCAGCGGCGACGACGAGGGCGAAGGCGAATCCAAGGAATACGGCAGCATGATGGTCGCCGTGCGCACCATCCTCCTGGCCGACCTGGTGATGAGCCTGGACAACGTGATCGCCGTGGCGGCCGCCGCCCAGGGCAGCATGGTGCTGCTGGTGCTCGGCCTGGCCATCAGTATTCCCTTGGTCATTTTCGGCAGCACCCTCATGATCAAGCTCATGGAACGCTTTCCGATCATCGTCATGCTGGGCGCCGCCCTGATCGGCTGGGTCGGTGGAGAGACCATCGTGAGCGACGTGGCGCTGCGCGACACGCTCGCGGCCAACCCCTGGCTGCACTACGCGGCGGCTGCCGCCGGTGCATTGTTCGTCGTGGCCGTCGGCCGCCTGCTGCAACGGCGCGCGCACGCCGCTGCACACTGAGTCGCAGAGAAGTCGGCGCTGGCAAACCATGGCGAGTGTCGGCGTCTCTCTTTTTTCCACGCGCCCCGCGCTGAGCTGGGAGTTCGCCTCGCTGACCGACGTCGGCAAGTTGCGCGCACACAACGAAGACGCGGTGCACGTCGATTCGGCGCTCGGCCTGGCCCTGCTGGCCGACGGCATGGGCGGCTACAAGGGTGGCGAGGTGGCCAGCGCCATGGCCGTGTCGCTGATGCACGGCAGCTTCGGCCGCTGGTTCGCCCATGCCGGCATGCAGGCGCCGGCCCGCGTGGTGCGGCGCGCGCTGCAGGCGGCCACCGACGAGGCCAACGGCTCCATCCTGCAGGCCGGCACCACCAACCCCGAGCTCCAGGGCATGGGAACCACGCTGGTGCTGGCGGCGTTCCGGCCCCAGCGCGTGCTGGTGGGCCACATCGGCGATTCGCGCTGCTATCGGCTGCGCAACAACAAGCTCGAACTGCTCACGCGCGACCATTCGCTGCGCCAGCAGCAACTCGACGCCGGCGCCATCACGCCGGAAGAAGCGGCGAACTCGCCCACCCGCAACCTCGTGACCCGCGCCGTGGGCGTGGAAGCCCAGGTGCTGCTGGAAATGCACGAGCACAGCGCCCGGGCGGGCGACCTGTATATGCTGTGTTCCGACGGTTTGAGCGAGATGGTTTCCGATGAGCAGCTTTTCACGCTTCTTCAGCACGATACCGGGCTTCAGAAAAAAGCTGCACTTTTGGTTGCAATTGCAAACGACAATGGCGGCAGGGACAATATTTCAGTTGTCCTGGCAAGGGCTGGCGTCGCGGAAACGCCTCGCGCAGCCAAGTAGCAGGCCGGGGCGGTACCCCACCGTTCAGCTTGCCATCATTCAAGCTTTGCAATCGGGGAGTCGGCAATGCCGAAGATGATCATTTCGGTCGATGGCGTTGTCATCGGGCAAGTGGCACTCGCCAAGGAACGCACGACGCTGGGACGCCGTGCCTATAACGACATCGTGATCGACAACCTGGCGGTCAGCGGCGAGCATGCCGTGTTGCACATGAGCGACGGCGAAGTCGAAATTGAAGACCTCAACAGCACCAACGGCACCTATGTCAACGCGCTCGCCATCCAGAGGCAGGCGCTCAAGGACAACGATGTCATCGAGGTCGGCGGCTGCCGCATCCACTTCCGTGCCCGCAGCAACTTGGCCATCGGCCCCGGTTCCGTGCGGACCACGCTGGACGAACACCCGGGCCATTCGGGCAACTCAGGGTCGATGCCGCTGTCGTCGGCGCCCACTGAATCGGGCGCGCTGGTCGAGCTGGGCATTCCGGTGCTGCGGGTGCTTTCGGGCGTTAACGAAGGGCAGGACGTGGCCCTGCAGAAGGTCGTCACCACCATCGGCAAGCCCGGCGTGGCCGTGGCTGTCGTCACGCGCCGGCGCCAGGGCTACGTGGCCGCGGGCGTCGAAGGCAACGTCACGCTCAACGGCCTGCAGCTGGGCACCGAGGCGGTCGCGTTGCAGGAGCGCGACGTGCTCGAGCTGGGCGGCGCCATCCGGATGCAGTTCGTTCGCATCTGAGGTTTTTCTCTTGCCTTGCCGCGGCAACGCCCGCTTGGACGGGGTGTCGTGAGCGAGCTGCGGCGGCACTGGCCGCGCATTGCCATCACCCTCTTGCCGCTGCTGCTGGCCCTGGCCCACGCCACCGGCGCCTGGCCGCTGAGCGCCCTTGAACGCCTCGACCGGCTGATCTACGACATTCGCCTGCGCGCCACCATGCCGCGCACGCTCGAGACGCGCGTGGTGATCGTCGACGTCGACGACGCCAGCCTGGCGCGACAGGGCCAATGGCCGTGGGCGCGCGACAAGATGGCCGCGCTCACCACCGAGCTGCTGTCCCGCCAGCAGGCGGCGGTGGTCGGCTTCGACGTGATGTTCCTCGAGTCCGACCGCAGTTCCGGCCTCGACCGCCTGCGCGAGCTGGCCGGCGGGCCGCTCAAGGGCATGCCCGGGCTGGCGTCTGAGGTCGAACGGCTGGCCCCATCGCTGGACCATGACGCCACCTTCGCCGAAGCGCTGAAGGGCCGGCCGGTGGCGCTGGGCTACTACTTCACCCGCACGCAGCCGCCCCGGGCCAAGGGGCAGTTGCCGGCCACGCCCGTGGTTTCGGGCGACAGCTTTCCCACGAACGGGACTTCCGCTATCTATGGCACCAGCTGGAACGGCTTCGGCGCCAGCCTGCCGGCGTTGGCGCAGGCCGCGCCGGTGGCGGGCTTTCTCAATACCCTGGTGGGCGCCAACGGCGACGGCGTGATCCGCAGCGTGCCGCTCGTGGCCCGCTACGAGGGCGACCAGGCGCAGCCCGGCTATTACGAATCGCTCGCCCTGGCGGTCTACCGGCTCGCCAACGGCGCGCCGGCCGTGCACCCGGCCTTCGTCTCGGGCGCTGGCGCGCCGCGGCTCGAATCGTTGCGGCTGGGCCCGCTGCGTGTGCCGGTCGACCGCACCGCCAGCATGCGCGTGCCGTTTCGCGGGCCGGGCGGGCCGGACGGTGGCTCGTTTCGCTACGTGTCGGCCGCCGACGTGCTCGAGGGCAAGCTCGCGCCCGGCGAGCTGAAAGACCGCATCGTGTTGCTCGGCGCGACCGCGCCCGGCCTGCAGGACCTGCGCGCCACCCCGGTGGACGCCGCCTTTCCGGGGGTCGAGGTGCACGCCAACGTGGTCTCCGGCCTGCTCGACCGCCGCCTGCTCAGCGTGCCCGACTACGCGCCCGGCTACGAGGTGCTGGGCGTGCTCACGGCGGGGCTGGTGCTGGCCTTCGGCCTGTCGCTGCTGTCGGCGCCGCGCGCCGTGCTGCTGGCGGCGGGCACCGTCGCCGCACTCGCCGGGGTGAACGCCTGGCTCTACATGGCCCACGGACTCGTGCTCCCGCTGGCGTCGGCGCTGGCCATGACCGCGCTGGCCTTCGCGCTGAACATGAGCTGGGGCTATTTCGTCGAGTCGCACGCGCGGCGCGGCCTGGTGCGGCTCTTCGGCACCTACGTGCCGCCCCAGCTGGTCGACGAGATGCTGGTGCACCCCGACCGCTACAGCATGCGCGCCGAGAGCAAGCCCATGACCGTGCTGTTCTGCGACATGCGCGACTTCACCCGCCTGTCGGAGCAGATGCCGCCGGCCGAGCTGCAGGCCTTTCTCAACACCGTGTTCAGCCGGCTCACCGACGTCATCAGCGCGCACCGCGGCACCGTCGACAAGTACATGGGCGACTGCGTCATGGCCTTCTGGGGCGCGCCCATCGACACGCCCGAGCACGCCACCCTCGCCGTGCGGGCGGCGCTGGACATGGCCGACGCCGTGCACGACATCAACCGCCTGCACCGCGCCAGCGGCCGGCCCGAGATCAGCGTGGGCATCGGCATCAACAGCGGCGTGATGAGCGTCGGCGACATGGGCTCGGCCGCGCGCCGCAGCTACACCGTGGTGGGCGACGCCGTCAACCTGGCCTCGCGCCTGGAGGGCCTGAGCGGGCACTACGGCGTGGAGATCGTGGCCAGCGGCGCCACCCGCGAACTCGCGCCCGACCACGTCTGGCAAGAGCTGGACAGCGTGCGCGTCAAGGGCAAGGCCCAGGTCGTGGCCGTGTTCACCCCCCTGGCAGCGCGCACCCCCGAGACCGTCGCGCAGACCCGGCAGCTGCTCGAACGCTGGAGCGAGGTGCTTGCCGCCTACCGCCGCCAGGATTGGGCCGTCGGCCGCAACCTGCTTGCGCCTCTGCTCGCGGCGGATGCCAAAAAAGTCCTTTACCAGCTCTACGCCCAGCGTTTAGCCTCGATGGCGTTGCGCCCGCAAGACCCGAACTGGGACGGCGCAACCCGGTTCGAAACCAAATGACGGCAGACACACACAAGGGGTCTCTCACAATGCAGGTTCGTGTGCTGGGTTGCTCGGGCGCCATCGCCAAAGGCTGCCGCACCACCTCGTTTCTGGTGGACTCCGACCTGCTCGTGGACGCCGGCACCGGCGTCGGGGACCTCACCCTCGACGAGATGGCCGCCATCGACGACGTGGTGCTCACCCACAGCCACCTCGACCACATCGCCGCGCTGCCCCTGATGCTCGACGCCGTCGGCAGCCGCCGCACCCGGCCGCTGCGCGTGCATGCGCTGCGCGCGACCATCGAGGCCCTGCGCGCCCATGTGTTCAACAACGTGATCTGGCCCGATTTCGAGAGCATTCCGAGCCTGGAGGCGCCGTTCGTCACCTTCCACGACATCGCCGTGGGGCAGGTGCTGGCGCTCGGTAGCCGCGAGCCCAAGCGCATCGAGGTGCTCCCGGCCGTGCACACCGTGCCCGCCTGCGGTTTCGCCATTCGACGCGCCGATGGCGGCCCGCACTGGGTGTTCAGCGGCGACACCGAACGCAACGCGCCGTTCTGGGAACGGGTGAACGCGCTGGACGTGGCCATGCTGGTGATAGAGACGGCGTTCAGCAGCCGGGAGCAGGTGCTGGCGGAACGCAGCCTGCACCTGTCGCCCGCGGTGTTGGCGGATGAACTGGCGCAGATCGAGCCTGGCAAGCGATACCCCATCTACATCACGCACACCAAGCCGGCCGAGACCGAGGAAATCATGAGCCAGATCGAGGTGCTGGCAGCGCGGCAGGTGGCGGGATTGGCCGAGCGGGACATCCGGTGGTTGAAGGCGGACGGGGTGCTGACGTTTTGAGTTTGGCGGCGCTGCACGAGTGACAAACTTGTCACGGGTTGTTGCGAATGACGGCAAAAAGTGTCACTCTCTGTAACCGAAGTGTGAACAAATGCACTAATTCAACTTTGTAAACTACTGAAAACAGGTTGGCACAGTTGCTGCGGAAGGTACTCCGCTCCGGGCAGGTTCCCGGGCGTAACAACCAACCAACCTGGAGTTAGTTCACATGAACCGTCGTACCCTCGCCCGCCGCGCACAGGCCGGCTTTACCCTTATCGAATTGATGATCGTCGTGGCGATCATTGGTATCTTGGCTGCTGTGGCTCTGCCGGCCTACCAGGATTACATCGCCAAATCGCAGGTGGCTTCCGCTCTCGCGGAAATCACGCCCGCCAAGGTAAATATTGAAACGAAGCTAGCAGACGGCATTACGGCGGAAATCACCGATGTCACGACACTCGGTGTGCCGCTTGCCACCACCAATCGTTGCGCTATTACTGTCTCGGTAGCTACCAGCGGCCTGACCACGTTGACCTGCACGATCATCGGCAATGCGCAAGTCAAGGATCAGAAGATTCAATGGGTTCGCACTGCAGACACAACTGGTGGTACCAGCGGTGCGTGGGCTTGCCAAACCAACGTCGCTAGCAAGCTTCGCCCGAAGGATTGCGCTACGGACATCGGCGCTGCTGCAACCGGCACTGGCACCTAATTCCGCGTTTTTTAAAAAAGCCGCCTTTGGGCGGCTTTTTTATTAAGCTCTAAAACCGCAGGCCAATTTTTATGATTTGAGAAATTCGACGTGTCGTCGAATTGACTTTTCGCATGCGTCAAGTCTCAATCGGCGAGTGGATGCGCTGAAACACTTGACAGCGAAAAATGTAGGCGAGCCTGGTTCACGCCGGCTGAGCCTTGGCACTTAAAATAATCATAGTGGTATGGGACAGAACTCAAATAAAGCTGATAAAAGCGCCCCTTTTAGGAGCGGAAAAACTCCAGCACAAAATGGGGTTGTCGATAGCGACTCTTTGTCCAAAGAGCAAGTCGAGCGAAGTTATCGTCGTTATGCGCCAATATATGACATTTTATTTGGCGCTTCGCTAGGGCCTGGTCGTGAGTCCATGACGCGCCTGGTCTCCACGCTCGAGCCTCGCCGCATATTAGAAGTTGGCGTCGGTACAGGTCTAACCCTATCTCGATACCCAAAGAACTCCCACATTACTGGCGTAGATGTTTCAGAAGAAATGTTGGCCGTGGCACACCGAAGAATTCAGCCGCAGGACTCAAATCGAATTGTTTTGCATGCCATGGATGCTGAACTCATGGATTTTCCGAATGCTTCATTTGACTGTGTGACCCTGCCATATGTTCTTTCGGTCACTCCGAATCCTGATCGTTTGGTAAATGAAGTACGTAGAGTATGCCGACCCGATGGAGATATCGTAATCGTCAACCACTTTAGCGGTCAATCTTCGTGGCGATGGCTTGAATCGCTAGCGCGTCCGCTTTCTAGTTGGTTGGGCTTTCGATCGGAATTCAGCTATGAGCGAAACATCCTCAGTCACAGTTGGAAATTACAATCGGTGGCGCCTGCTAATTTATTCGCCCTTTCTCGATTAATCCACATTAAAAATGTGTGATCAGAGTACGACCTGGTGGTCCACGGCTCGCCTATTGGTGTTGTCGTGGATCATTTTTTTGTCTATCCCGGTAGTCTTTTTAATAATCTACTTGTATAGCTTTGGGGCGCCAGCTTCAGCGATCGAGCCGCATATTTGCTTGGTATTGAATGTTCTTGCCGCGCTTGCTGCAGTTAGGCTTTTATCTTCGTTGGTATTGAAGGGGAAGATTTATCGAGCTGTTTCGGCTATAGCGGTGTTGCTTGTCGGGCTTTGCTTATTTTTAAGCTATGTATTGGCGTTGGTTGGACTGAAGTATTGGGGGCGAGTTACTACTGTTGATTTGGCGAGCACTTATGCCAAGCAAATCCCGGAATTTCTCGGTGCGCTAGGTTATCACCCTTTGGTTCCAATGGTTGCATCGGCCGCGGTCATCAGTATTGCTTGGCTGTCAGTCTATTTGTTTTTAAGCCGCTACGATTGGATACCGCAGCTTCGCGAAAAAACTTCAAATGTTGTTTTTATCGCTTTACCGTGCCTGCTTATTGCCATTGCATCAATTTCGGTAGTTACGTTATCTGATCGCGGCTGGGGGCGGCTGGGCGAGCCATTCAGCTTAGGAATTTTTCCTGAGCAAGGAACCACTGCAATGCAGAGCCATCCATTGGAGTTGTTGCACTCGTCGCGCATTGATCGCGACGAAGAATTGGTTAGATCAAATTATGTAGCATCGAAGGCGGCAAAAAATAGCAATGTAATTTTGATTGTTGTCGATGCACTTCGGGCAGATCATCTTTCGTTGTTGGGTTACAAAAGAAAAACCACGCCTAACCTCGAAGTGCTGCGCTATGAAGGACACATGTCGCTCGCGACATCGGTAATTTCTGTGTGTAATGAATCGTCGTGTGGTCTGCGCGGCCTTGCAAGTTCTCGATATCTGGATCGTCAAGCAACAAAACCAGTTACTTTGGAAGAAGTGCTAAAGAAGAACGGATATCGAACAAACTTAATATTTTCGGGAGACCACACGAATTTTTACGGGCTTAAAGATGTGTATGGCCCGGTAGACAGCTATTTCGATGGCGCCTCGCAGACAACACGATACATTAACGATGACCGCTTGTTAATTAATCGCGTGGACGAGCTTGCTAGATGGGATGGCGTTCCCACAATGTTTCATTTTCATTTGATGTCTTCTCACGTATTGGGAAGTCGTTTCGAGGATACGCCGAGTTTTGGGCCAGAGCAAAGTTATGTCGGCCTCGTGTCGGGGAGCAGCAATTCAAATATGCCGGAGCTCGCTGCAAATTTTTACGATCGAGGGGTCCTGCAAGTTGACCGTGTAGTAGGCGACCTATTGAAAAAATTGAGGGAACAAGGTTATTTGCAAAATGCCTTGGTCATTGTCACTGGGGATCACGGCGAGTCTTTAGGTGAGCGAGGACGCTATGTTCATACTCATAGTGTTTGGGAAGAAGCGGTGCGCGTCCCGTTTTTGCTGATGAACTTCGGCAATGCCGACCCGGGGAAATTCGAGACCCATTCAATCTCTTCTCAAATCGATGTCGCGCCAACTATTTTGCGGGCTTTGGGCATGCCGATACCAAGTACATGGGAAGGGATGCCTCTTCAAGATCCAGCAGTTCCTCGCGTTGTTTATTTCCAGCAAGCGCAGCAAATTGGATTGATTGATGCTCGCTTGCCAAATTCCTTGCTTAAGTATTGGATTGATTTGCGCGAAGGCAAAGAATTTGCTTTTGATTTGCAGAGTGATCCTGAAGAGCAAAAAAACATAGAGTCGAAAGTAAATGACTTGCAGCGGCAGGAGTGGCGGAGATTACTTGCCAACCGATCCGCTGCACTTGCTTCGGAATATAGAGAAAATCTATTGAGTCGAGCGAACAAGCCAGCTTCGCATTGAGAAGAAATTTTTAATAGGGCGGGCCGGAGTACTTGCAGTAACTAGATCTTGGGCGCTAGTCGTTTTTTCGAAGAATTTCAAATGCAACGGTCAAAATATGTCGACTTAGTCAATCGAGAAGCAGTGCTCGAGGTGATGGTTGGCGTGAAAAATAAAATGTTGGACCCTGAAAAATCAAATTTATTTCTTTAATAAGTTCTTTTTTCGCAAATCGCGACTACTGAAGCGTTACTTCCGAGTACAGAATCAAGATATTTATGGTCTGGTTTTCGAAAGCCAATGATGAGCAATTCAATTCAGTGATCGATGTCTTGAACAAGGGGCGGCTGCTTAATTGAAAAGGTTCTCACGTGGACATGTTGACGCTCAGCCTTATTGGTGCCGACCGCCTTCACGAAAAGACTTAGGGCGGGCCGAGCGTATCCAAGACGCTCGCGCGTGAATCCACGTTAACTCTAGACTTGTTCATCGATGCAAGTGAGCCCCTCACCCGCTTGTCAAGAAGCCTCGACGCGACGGACGGCGCATTTTTCCGGATGAGTGGCGTCGTTCTGTAACGTAAGGAATAGTAAGCTAGGAGACAAAGATACACATTTGTTTCCGCGCGCTCTGCGCGACTTGGGGCCTCGGCATGACCACTCATAAAACCCGCCGTCGCAACGCCGGCTTCACGCTGATCGAACTCATGATCGTTGTCGTGATCATCGGCATCTTGGCTGCGATCGCGGTTCCCCAGTATTCCGACTATGTGCGTCGTGCGCGGGTATCGGAGGCGCTGGGCCTCTTGGCTGGGATGCGTCCCCGAATGGAACAGTTCTTTCAAGACAATCGCACATTTGTGGATGCATGTCTCAGCGGCAGCGTAGCGGCAAAACCGGCTACCACGAAAGGCTTCCGTTTCGATTGCGGAACTCCCACTGCAACGACGTACACGATCACCGCTACTGGATTGGATAACACCTCCACGGCTGGTTTCGTATACACCTTGAAAGCCGACGGCACACGCAGCACCAGCACATTGGGTGCTGGCTGGACAGGTGCTCCAACGGACAGCTGCTGGATCACCAGCAAGGGTGGCACATGCTGACCACCGAGCGAGAAGACGGCTTCTCGCTCGTCGAATTGATGGTGACGCTCGTCATATTCGCGGTGATGGCGGCCATGGCGGCGCCATCGATACGCCAGTACGCCGAGAACATGAAGACCCTCGCCACTGCGGAAGCCTTCGTTGCCTCCTTGCAGCAAGCGCGCGGCGAAGCCCTTCGCAGGAACATCCCGGTGGAGTTGATCCTCACGACCGCCTCCCCGTTGGCGTCAAATGTGGAGACCACAGCGCTGACCACGAGTGGACCTAATTGGATGGTGCGCCAGACGCCGGAAACGACCGAAGACCCGCATGTGTTCATCGAAGGCAAGGCGGGCGCCGAAGGGGGAGGGCGTGCAGGCCAGGGGACTTCTGTCGTTATCGATGCGCACACCTCCAGCAGCATTCGCTTCAACGCTGCAGGCGCGTTGGTGGGGACGCTGGCGACTGTAGATTTCAAACAGCAAGGGGCAACCTGCGTGGAAGATGGCGGCTCGGCTCGCTGCCTGCGGGTGTTGGCCAGCGGAGGCGGACAGGTGCGCCTATGCGATCCCGGGGCTTCGGGTGCGGGGGACACGCGCAAATGCTGAAGCGTCATTTCAATCGGATGTCGTTGCATTCGAAAACCATGCGGGGCGCGGTGCGCCAACGCGGCATGTTCCTCATCGAGGCCGTGGTCGCCATCCTGCTGTTCATGCTCGGCATCCTCGGCATGGTGGGGCTGAGTGCGCAGGCCGTCACCACGCAGTCCGATGCAGAGTACCGCACCCTGGCCGCGCAATGGGCCAGCCAGATCGGCCAGGAGGCCTGGATCAGCGCAAGCCGCTCAGGTGTGGACCCCGTCACGCGCGCCGCCAAGTTGGCCGAGTCGCTGGGCGCCTTCGAGTATCAACAAGATGGCGACGACTGCGAGTTCTCGGGAAAAACCGCAGCCAACGAAACGGTGACCGCCTGGGTCGCTGCGGTGCGTGATGCGACGCATGGCGGCTTGCCTGGCTCGACGCAATTCATGCAGCAGATTCGCATCAATTCGACCCCCGGTGGGTACAACAAGATGACCGTCACGGTGTGCTGGACGGTCCCGTCGCAACCGGACGTGAAGCGTCGTCATGTTTTTGCCACCCTCATCAATTGAGACAAGCGCCGTGCGCAAAGACGACATGCATCCTCGCTCGCATTCCTGGCGCGACCGCGCCCGTCGGCAACACGGCGTGTCCCTGATCGAACTGATGGTCGGCCTGGTCGTCGGGCTGGTCTGCGTGCTCATCATCGTGCAGCTGCAGACCTTGTGGGACGCGCGCAAGCGTTCCGTCGGGTCGGGCAACGACGCGCAGATCAGCGGCACCCTGGGCGCCTTCGCGCTCGACCGAGACCTGCGGCTTGCGGGCTTCGGCTTCGGTACGGCCGGGGGTGACCCGGCAGACCCCACGACCAGCGCGATGGGCTGCACAGTGAAGGCGTTCAGCCAGGACCTTGCGGCACCGACCTTCACCTTCAAGCTCGCTCCTGTCCAGATCATCAAGGCGGATGGCAAGCCAGACGAGATCCGAGTGCTCTACGGCAACTCGTCCTACTTCGTTTCCAGCCAGCCAATCATGTCGTCGACCGCGGAGTCGAATTCGCTGAAGTCGCGCGAGGGCTTCCTGCTCGGCGACAAAGCCATTGCTGCCAATCCCGCCACCGGCAGTTGCAACCTGGTGGAGATCACGGGGCTTTCCAGCTCCGATCCGAATGCCGTCGAGCACAAAGAGGCATTTATCTATACGACCAACCAAGGTCTGAACAAGACGGCAACGATGAACAAGGCCGGCGGCACCGGCACTGACATCACCTCCGGTGTCCTATTCAACCTGGGGATGGCGCCCGCCTTGACGGTGTGGAAAGTCAACCCGAGCCGCCAGTCGCTCACGCGCTACAACAGCCTGTTCGAAGATGAGGTGAATGCGTCCGATGTGGTCACGGACGTTGTCACGCTCAAGGCACAGTACGGCTACGACGCCTCGGGCGATGGTGTCATCGGTACCGGCGAGTGGTACGACACACTGCCCGGTCCGACCCCCAACTACGCCCGGCTGCTCGCCGTGCGTTTCGGCCTGCTCATTCGCAGCCGGCAATTCGAGCGTCCGAACGTGGAGTCGGGCACGGCGGTGCCGGTGACCGCGTCGGCGCCCAAGTGGGCCAACGGCTCGATCGCCTTCCCGATGAGGAACGTCGACAACACCGACGATTCGGGCGACGGCGCCTCCGCCATCAACGGCGACGCCGCGGCCAACAACTGGCGCAACTACCGGTACCGGGTGTACGACACCGTCGTGCCCTTGCGCAACATGATCTGGGGAGTGACCCAATGAGAGCAAATCGCGCACGCGGTTCGTTGCGCACAAGTGCGCAACGCGGCATCGTCCTGATCATCGCGCTGGTCGTTCTGGTGGTGATGACGATCTCGGGCTTGCTGATGTTCCGCACCAGCGGCACCGGCGTGGAAATTGCCGGCAACGTCGGCTTCAAGCAGAACGCAACCTCGCTGGCCGACCTGGGCACCGAGGCGGCCTTCAACTGGGTCTACAACCAGCGCACGGCCCCCAATGTGCTCAACGCCGACGTTCCCGCCGAAGCGTACTTCGCCACGTGGGACGAGACGTTCAACCCGATGACCTACGACTGGTCGAACGCCAAGGAAGCGACCGCGAACGACGGCACGGGCAACCGTGTGCGTTACGTGATCCACCGTCTGTGCGCCATGCCCGGCCCGGCCACCGAAGTCACGCAGAAGTGCGTCATTCCGCAATCGGCCAGCGGACTGGGAACCGGAGGCGGAGTCGAAGGGGGCTTCGTGGCGCCCAAGTCGCCGTACTACCGCATCACCGCCCGCGTGGACGGGGTGCGCGGCGCTGTCAGCTACACACAAGTAATCATGCTATGAGGGCAGGGGAAATGAATCGCTCCAAGGTTTTTGCGGTGGCCGTGTCGGCCATCGCCGGCGCGCTCCTGTGGGGGAACGGAGCGTCGACGACCGACGTGCAGGCGGCGCAGACGCAACTGTCCACCGTGCCCGTCGCGGGCACGGGGCAGGCCGTGCCCAAGCCGAACGTGATGCTGCTGATGGACACCTCGCGGTCCATGGCTTTCACGCACATGCCCGACGAGCTGGAGTTTCCCGGCGGCGATCCGAGCTACGAGATGCCCATCGGCTATCGCAGCGCGCAGTGCAACGCGCTGTATTACGACCCGGCCAAGGTGTACGAGGTGCCGCGCGGCGCCGACGGCTACTACCTGGTGAACCCACCGACCAATGTCGACTTCGGGGCTGCACGCTACGACTTCTATTCGTCCGGCACGGCCACCACCAACCTGGCCACCAGCTTCAGGGCCTACGACCGCAACACGCGCCAGCTGCAGGTTGCCAATGACGCCGAAGACCCGGCGCAGGCCGCGTACTACTACACGTACGAAGGCACGCAAACCCTGAGGTACGACGCCGCGCCCTGCACCGACATGGAGAGCGTGCGCTTCTCGGGCGTCAACCTGACCCAATCGAATGTCACGGCCAACACCACGGGTGGCCTGTGGCGCCGCAAGCTGGTCACCTCCGGCTCGGGCACCGGCGCGGCCGGGGCCGACGAACGCCGAAATTTCGCGATCTGGTACACCTTCTATCGCACCCGCATGGCGATGGTGAAGAGCAGCATCAGCCTTGCGTTCAACCCGATCAACGACGGCTTCCGCGTCGGCCTGGTCAGCATGAGCCCGCTGCGCGATTCGAGCAATGCCGACAGCGGCGTGAACCCCACCAAGTACCTGGCGATCGACGACTTCAACGACACGCAAAAGGCCGCGTGGTACGCCAAGCTGTACGGACAGACGCCCGATGGCTCGTCGCCGGCGCGCGAAGGCCTAGCCCGGGTGGGCCGCCACTATGCCGGCCGCACCGACGGCATCAACGCCGAGATGACGCCCGACCCGGTGCGCTACACCTGCCAGCAGAACTTCACCATCATGACCACGGACGGTTACTGGAACACCGCGCAGGAAACGCGCGGTCCAGTGGGCGTCGACGGGGTTACGCGCGTGGGCAACCAGGACGGCAACCTCACCTCCAAGACGATCCTGGACCGCTTCGATCCGCTGTTGTATACGCATCGACCCATCTGGGACGGCACCACGACCGGCAGCCGCACGGACACGACGACGTCGTCGATGAACCGCTACATGCCTTGCGACAGCGGCGAGTTCTTCCGCACGATCTCGGTGGTGTCGCGTGCTACCTCGCAACCGACGCAGCGCACCCAGTCGCTGACGAAGGCCACCGAGCAGATCTACGCTTCGACCGTGCAGACCAGCCGCTCCACGACGCAGGACCGGAAGACGACGAGCACGCAAACGCGCGAGAGCCTGCAGAACCTGGCCAGCACACAGCAGCAGACCCGCTCGACGCGCCAGGAACTGCTCACCCGCACGTGGTGGGGCCAGGGCACGCGCAAGGTCTACAAGAGCACTCTGCAGAATCTGCAGACGTCTTCCTACACGCTGAAGTCGCAGACCCAGACCCAGACGCGCACGCGCACGCAGACCCTCACGCAAACGCGCCAGTGGTACACGCAGCAGACGACGACCAAGTCGACGTCGCAGGCCCTGCAGACGAAGAGCCAGATGCAGCAGACCGTCACCACGACGCAGACGTACACGATTCAGCCGTTGCAGAAAACGGTACAACCGTTCCAGCAAACCACGCAGTACCTTCAGTCGACCACGCAGACGCTGGCGTACAACGGCGCGACCGAAACGACGACCCCCGTGCAGTCTTGCACCAGCGCCGGCAATATTTCTTGCCTGACCCTCAGGACGGGCCCGACGCCTGTCGCATCGTGCACTGCGCAGCCGGCTTCCGCCAGCAACAACTGGGTGGCGACGACCTGCACGACGCAGCAGTCCGCTGTGACCGCCGTTCAAAGCTGCACGCCGCAATCGGCCAACTCCGGCAACAACTACGTCAGCGTCGATTGCTCGCGCTCACGAGACACCGGCTTTGTTCCAGCTGCGAGTTGCACCCCAGTGACCGCGAGCGCCAGCAACAGCTGGACGACGGTGAGCTGCTCGCAAAACCGGTCGCAGACGACGAATGTTGCTTCGTGCACCCCCGGTACCGACTCGACCTTTACCCAGACCTTCTGCGATTCCACCTCGATTCCGCCCGTCAAGACCTTCGTGACCGCGTGCACGCCCGGCACCAATCCGTCGACGAAGGCTGTCACCACGTGCGACCCCATCGTCAGTGGCCCTACGCCCGTGGCGAGTTGCACGGCGTCAGGACCGACCTCCGCCAACAACAACACCACGACCACCTGCCCGGCACCGAATACGACCACCACCAAGGTCGCCTCAAAGGCATCGTGCGTGTTCGCGTCGGCAAGCTCGAGCAACAACTTCACGTCCACTTCCTGCAATACCGTCCAGACGACCGCCAGGACCGCTGCAGCCAGTTGCAGCAACAGTGGTGGAAGCTCGCCCAACTTCACCGAAACCGTGTGCGAGACCCCGGTGGAGACCGTGACCCCGACCAAGAACGTTGACACTTGCAACGCGGTGACCCCGACGAGCGCGAACGGCTTCCTGCGGACTTCCTGCGGCGGCACCGCCTACACGGCCTGGACCACCGCGACGAGCTGCGTCGCGCAATCTCCGACTGCCCTCAACAACTTCCTCGAGCGCCAGTGCCAGCAGAGCTCGCCCCCCACCACGACGCGTGTCCAGGCGACCGCGTGCGTGGCAGGCACTGACAGTGCCGGCGTCGTCACCACCTGCACGCCCACGGTCGAGTCCAACGTGCCGGTGTCGTCCTGCGTCCCCAACGCGACCGGTGCGACGGTCGTCACGTGCACCACGGCCGTTACAGGCCCGACGCTGGTCGCCTCGTGCACGCCAGGCGGCGATGCCAGCACCAACTGGGTCATCACGAGCTGCAGCAACGTGGACACGCCCGAAGTCAACGTGGGCACATGCACGCCGGTGAATGCCGGCCCCGGCAACGGCAACACCGCCACCTTCTGCAACCAGCACACCGAAACGGTGCCGACCCCGCCGGGCTCCTGCGCGGCCCAGACTGGCAACGCCGGCAACAACTGGGTGACGATCTCCTGCCCGGCCGCGGTCACGACCGGGCCTACCGGGGTACTGCTGAACAGTTGTACGCCCGTGCCCGCCAGCCTGGCGAACGCCTGGACGGCGACGACCTGCGCGATGAATGGCCCGACGACGCCCGCGCCGGTGGCCAGCTGCACGCCCGGCACGTCGGCCAACTTCACCATCACGACGTGCTCGACCAACAACACGCCGGTGACCAACGTGGTTCCCGGAACCTGCTCGGCGCAACAGCCGACGCAAGCCAACGGCTACATGACGATCAACTGCGTGTCCGCGAGCCCGGTTGTCGGCGTGGCTGCCGGCACTTGCGTGGCCCAGGCGCCGACCTCGGACAATGGCTTCAAGCAGATCAGCTGCAACACGGTCACGACGGGGCCGACCTTCGTCGCGCAAGGCACCTGCACGCCTGGCACGAGCGGCAACTTCACCACGACCAGCTGCAACACCGTGAACACAGGCCCGGCCCTGGTCGCCGCGTGCACGGACGGCGTGGACGCCAACTTCAAGGTCACCAGCTGCTCGGTCAACACCTCGCAGCCGCAGCAACTGGCACCAGGCACGGCCTGCACCAGCGAAGCACCAACGAGCGCCAACAACTTCACGCGCACCACCTGCACCGCCACCGATACGACGGTGGGCGTGGCCTCGGGAGCATGCGTGCCCTCGCCGCGCGGCGTGTTGCCCGTTGTGAGCTGCGCCACGGTAACGACCAGCCCGACGCCTGTGGCGGCGTGCACGCCCGGCACGGATTCCAGCTTCCTCACCACCACCTGCAGCGCGAACACGCAGGGGCCGGACCGCGTGACGAGTTGCTCGCCGGTCGAACCGACCGCCAGCAACGGATATACCTCCACCACCTGCGTGTCCATTCCCGGCACCAAGGTGCAGAGCCGCACGCAGACCATCACCGCCACCTATGACGTGAGCGGTGGCACGGCCATCGATTCCAGCGTGCGCAACAAGACGACGGAGGAAACGGACTGGGCGGACGTGGGCAATGTCTGCTACGCCAGCCCCGCCTCGCCGCCGGTGGTCGATGTGTCCGGCGCCTGGGGCGGGACGACGACGACCAAGGGCACCGTGACCGGCAGCGGCATCCAGGGCAGCGTCGACTCCCTCGCCGACG
This sequence comes from Variovorax sp. J22G73, assembly GCF_030317035.1. Classification (GTDB taxonomy): domain Bacteria; phylum Pseudomonadota; class Gammaproteobacteria; order Burkholderiales; family Burkholderiaceae_C; genus Variovorax. The sequence goes on along the minus strand of NZ_JASZYK010000011.1, from coordinate 182,142 downwards.
TGGCGCAGTACTACTACATCACCGACCTGCGCCCCGGCATGTCGAACGACATTCCGCGCCTGGGCGAAGGCATCGAGGACGACCGCGCACCGTGGCAGCACATGACGACCTTCGTCGTGGGCCTGGGCGTCTCGGGCAATCTGAGCTACCAGGAGAACTACAAGAGCGCGACCACGGGCGACTTCTCGAAAATTCGCAGCTACGAAAACACGCCACCGGTCAACTGGCCGATCTGGCCGAACGGCACGAACCTGTCGCAGCTGCAATACAACGACCCGCGCTCCATCGACGATTTCTGGCACACGGCGGTGAATGGCCGCGGCAAGTACTTCAGCGCGCGCGATCCCCAGTCGGTGGTCGACGGGCTGAAGGAAGCGCTCTCGGGCATCAAGGCGCAAGCCGGTGCCGGCGCGGGTGCATCGGTTTCCAGCCTCACGCCGACCGCGGGTGACAACATCGCCTACACCGGCAGCTTCACCACGCTGGACTGGACCGGCGAATTGCTGGCGCAAGAGGTGGACCTCACGACCGGCAACCTGTCGACGACGGTGAAATGGTCCGGGCGCGGGCTGCTGGACGCCAAGGTGAGCGATGAGTGCGACAACCGGAAAATCTACGCACGCGATCCGGCGACCAACAACCTGGTCGACTTCACCTGGAATACCAGCGCCTGCGACACCACGAGCGGCCTGCCCACCGGCAGCGCCTCGACCGGGTTGACCACCGCCATGAAGGCGGCGTTCACCAGCACCGCCATCACCACCGGCCTGAGCCAGTATCCGTTCATGAGCGACGGCAGCTCCGGCACCATCGACCAGCGCAGCGTTACCACTGGCGCGAACCTGGTGAACTACTTGCGTGGCCAGCGCAAGCGGGAAGGCTACGTCTCCAACACCGCCAAGCTCTACCGGACCCGGGCGCACGTGCTGGGCGACATCGTCAACTCGCAGCCTGCCTACGTGAAGGCCCCCAGCCAGTTCTTCCAGGACGCCGACTACGACGCGTTCAAGACCGCGAACAAGGCGCGTACCCCCATGGTGTACGTGGGCGCCAACGACGGCATGCTGCATGCCTTCTACGCGCCGGCCAGCTCCACCGACTCGAACTACGCCAACGCCGGGCAGGAAGCGTGGGCCTTCGTTCCGCAAGTGGTAATGCCCAACATGTGGACGCTGGCCGATATGAACTATGCCGACAAGCACCAGTTCTTCGTCGACGGTTCGCCGATCGCAGGCGACGTGCGCACCGGCGGCCAATGGCGCACGATGGTCGTCGCCGGCCTGGGCCATGGCGGCAACGGCTATTACGCGCTGGACGTCACCAATCCGACGGCGCCCCGTGCGATGTGGGAGTTCAACATGAGCACCGCCTGCGCGACCAATCCGGTCGGCGCGACCTCGGATTGCAACGTGGGGCTGACCTACGGACGCCCGATCATCACCAAGCTGCGCAACGGCACCTGGGTGGTGCTGGTCACTTCGGGCTACAACAACTCGGTCAGCGGCGATGGCCGCGGCTACCTCTACGTGCTCGACGCCGGCACCGGCGCGATCATCCAGCGCATCGCCACCTCGTCGGGGAGCAAGGACACGCCGAGCGGCCTGCGAGAGATCAACATCTTCGTGAACAACTACGCGTTGAACAACACGGCCGAGCGCGCCTACGGTGCCGACTTGCTGGGCAACATCTGGCGCTTCGACATCAACAACGTGCTCGATCCGGCTGGTTTCGAAGCGGCGCTGCTCGCGACGGCGAAGGACAAGAGCGGCAATCCGCAGCCGATCACCACGCGACCGCAACTGGCCGAGGTCAGTGGCACCACCATGGTGTTGACTGCCACCGGGCGGATGCTGTCGACGGACGACCTGACCGATACCAGCGCGCAGACCGTCTACGCGATGCAGGATCCGCTGACGAATGTGGATCCGTCGGTTTACTCCAACCTGAGAACCGAGCTGAGGGGCCTGCAACTGGTACAGACCGGCTCGGGCAGCACGGCGACGCGCACGGTCCAGTGCGCGGCCACCGGCGACGGTGCCTGCACGCAGACCAAGGGTTGGTACATCGACCTGCCCGACACCGGCGAGCGCGTGAACGTGGACATGCAAAGCGTGCTCGGCACCCTGGTGTTCGCGTCCAACGTGCCGAGCAATACGATGTGCTCGGGCGGTGGCTACAGCTGGCTGAACTATGTCGACCTCATCACAGGCCTGCCGGTCAGCTCCAGCGAGAACCGGGTGACCTCGGTGCCGTTCTTCGGCAATTCCGTGGTGGTGGGCCTTGGCATCCTCGGACTGCCGAACGGCACGTTCCGGGCCCTGGGACGCGATGCGTCGGGTGTTCCCCTGTCGATGGGCATCCCGGTCGGCAGCCCGCCGCCGCAAGGCAAGCGGGTCAGCTGGCGCGAGCTGGTGCGTTGAGTTTGCTCCCGGCGCCGCGCCGGTCCCTGTCCGCCGCGGTGCTGGGGTCGGTCGTGTTGCACGCGGCGCTGCTGTATGCGGCATGGCCGCGGCCGCCGGTGGCGTCGCAGTCGAAGGTGCAGGTGATAGAAGCGCGCTTGCTGCCGATGCCTGCCGAGCCGGCCACGATGCCGGTCAGCGCGCCGCCCCCGCCGCCGGACCTGCCTGCGCCCGAGCCGGAGGCAGAGCCACAGCCTGTGAAAGAGCACAGCGAACCGAGCCCTCGGTTGCCCGCTCGCGAGGCGGCTGCTGCGCCGGTGCCCGAAGCACCGACACCGACACCGACACCGACACAACCGGCAAGGAGCACACCTGCCGAGTCACCTGCCGCTGCTGCCGTCGAATCGACGCCCCAGTCCGCACCCATGCAACCCGAGGTCGGCGTGGTCGCGTCTGCGAGCGCTGCCGCAGCCTACCTGCCCGCCTCCGAACTCGATCCGCCGCCGCGCCCGCTCACCGAGATCCGCCTGGCGTATCCGCCGAGCGCCGGCATGCGCACGGGCGAAGTGGTGTTGGAGCTGTTGATCGGCAGCAGCGGTGCCGTGGAGAACGTCAAGGTCATCGAGGCGACGCCGCCCGGGATGTTCGAGGCCTCGGCCATCGGTGCCTTCGTCAGCACGCGTTTTTCGCCGGGCATGCGTGCCGGTGTGCCTACGGCGGCGCGCATGCGGGTGGCGGTGCAGTTCAGCGCCACAGGCATGGCGGTTTCCGGAGCGGAAACGCCGCTGCAGGCCCCGCCCTCACGTTGAAACTCAGAACTTCTTGAAGCAACCGGGCGCGCCCAGTTCCTTGAGCTGCGCGCAGGGCATCACACGCGTGGTGTTGGCCTGGTCGTCGTAGAAGACGATGCCGAAGTCGGCGTTCTTGCCGCTGCACCGCACGTTCCATACCGCCGCCTTGTCCAGCAGCCCCTGGAAGAACACGCGCTGCACGGCGGGGCACTGTGCACCACTTTGCTGAACCAGCGTGGAGATGAAGTTGCGACGTCCGTTCTCGGACATCGCATCGACCTTGTCGCTGAGCGTGTTGGCGAAAGCGGCATGGGAGAGGAGAGCAAAGAGGCTTGCCGCGAATAGAGACTTCTGCATTTCAGGCCCTGGCAGGAAAAACTTCCGGATCATACAAACGAACGCCGGTTTCTCGGCTCGCCGATCGAGCCGCTCGCGTTGTTGCTGGTGAAGCCTTGGACGCCTGTTCGGCGCGGCGCTGCACAATTCCGCCAATGCCCTTCTCCAGCGCGGCGCTGATCGCCCTTCCTTTCCTGGCGCCGTGGGTGGCCGGCCCGTCCGTCAATGTCTGGCAGCTGCTTTGCACCTGGGCTTGCATCGCGTTCCTGCTCTGCGCGGGCGACGCCAGAGGCAAGGTGCCCAGCCGCCGCGTGCTGTGCTGGCTCTTGCTCTGCGCAATTTGCATCGCGGCATTCCGCGGCGAGGCGGGCTACTGGCTCCCCGCCTGCGTCGTGATGGTGACCGTCGCATTGGCAGCCATGGTGGGCGCGCGCATGCCGAGCGCCGCTCAAGGGCAAGGGCGAGGGGGCGCCGCCCTGGCCTGGGGCATCCTCGCCGCGGGCCTCCTCAGCGCCGTCCTCGGCCTCCTCCAGTACTACGGCCTCGCCGACCCCCTCGTCCCCTGGACCACCTCTCCCGCCCTGGGCCAGGCCTACGGCAACCTGCGCCAGCGCAACCAGTTCGCCACGCTGATCAGCATGGCCTGGGTCGCGGCGCTGTGGCTCTACGCCACCAATCCATCGCTACGCACGCGACGCGCCCTGGTCGCCGCGGCGCTGCTGCTCTTGGTCGCCGCGGCCGCCTCGACCTCGCGCACGGGCCTGCTGCAGTTGCTGTCGATCGTCGGCGTGGCCAGCTTCATCGCCAGGCGGGAGCGCCAGGGCTGGCGCACGCAGGCAGGCGCCGCCTCACACCTGCGCCTGCCCTCGCCGCTGCTCCTGCTGTCGATCATTCCGCTCTATTTCCTGGTCGCCTGGACGCTGCCCCAACTGGTCCAATTGATGGCCGGCGGCAGCGGCGCCGGCGTCGAAAGCATGCTCCAGCGCCTGCAGACCGGCGCGCCCGACGACCACGGCCGGCTGATCCTCTGGCACAACGTGCTCACGCTGATCGGCGAGCGCCCCTGGACCGGCTGGGGCTGGGGCGAGCTCAGCTTTGCGCACTACAGCACCCAGTACCCCGGCGCGCGCTTCGTCGAGATCCTGGACAACGCGCACAACCTGCCGCTGCACCTGGCCGTGGAGCTGGGCGTTCCCGCCGCGGTGCTGATCTGCGGCGGCTTCCTGTGGCTGGTGCTGGCCGCGCGGCCCTGGCGCGAGCGCGACCCGACCCGGCTCATGGCCTGGGGCATGCTGGGCGCGATCGTGCTGCACAGCCTGCTCGAATATCCGCTCTGGTACGGGCCGTTCCAGCTGGTCTTGGGGCTGTGCCTGGGTGTGCTGTGGCCGGGCAAGGCCGGCGTGGCGGTGCGGCCGGCGCTGTCCTCGCTGGCCGCGGGCGTGCTGTTGCTGGTGGTCGCGTGCGCCAGCTGGGACTACGTTCGCGTGAGCCAGATCTACCTGCCGCGCGACGAACGGCTTCCGGCCTACGAGGACGACACGCTCGCCAAGGTGCGCGGAACCTGGTTGTTTGCCCGCCAGGCCGAATTCGCGGAGCTGACGCTGACCACCGTCACGCGCGCCAACGCGGCCGAGATGCATGCGATGGCGCTGCGGGTGATCCACTTCTCGCCGGAGCCGCGGGTCATCGTCAAGCTGATCGAAAGTGCCGAGATGCTCGGCCTCGAGGACGAGGCCAGGGCGCAGGCGGCGCGCTTCAGCGATGCGTTTCCGAAGGAGTTCGCACACTGGCTGAAAGGCGCACCGGCAAGGCCCGCGGAAGCGTCCGCGCCGTAGCCGCAGGGCGCTACGCGGCGGGGCCCACCGTCCAGCTGCCCGATTTGCCCCCGTGCTTTTCCAGCACATGCACGTCGGTGATCCGCATCCCCCGGTCGACCGCCTTGCACATGTCGTAGATGGTCAGGAGCGCCACCTGCACGGCGGTGAGCGCCTCCATTTCCACGCCGGTCGGCCCCACGGTCTCGACGGTGGCCGTGCACGCCACCTGCGGCGTGTTGCCCGCGTCGGCCAGCGCGAACGCCACCGCCACGCGGGTGAGCGCCAGCGGGTGGCACAGGGGAATCAGGTCGCTGGTCTTCTTGGCGGCCTGGATGCCGGCAATGCGCGCAATGCCGAGCACGTCGCCCTTCTTGGCGGTGCCCGACTCGATCAGCGCCAGCGTGGCGGCCTGCATCTCGATGCGCCCGGTGGCCACGGCCACGCGGTGGGTGGCGGGCTTGCCGGCGACGTCGACCATGTGGGCCTGCCCCTGTGCGTCGAAATGGGTGAGAGTGCTCATGGCGGACAAGTGGCGGACAAGTGACGGACAAGTGGCCGAAAAAGTGCCGTACGGCTTGCGTACGGGGGTGGTTGAACGATCGGTTCGAAGGTGCATCATACGAGCCCGAGCCACTGACGAGGAATGCCGCGCTTGACTCCCGAACGCCCCCGAAAACGCCAGCCGGCGACCGCGCTGCGGCCGCTGTGCACGGCCTTCCTGATCGCTTCGCAGGCGCTGCTGCCCGCCCCTGCGCTGGCGCAGATGCAACAGATCCAGCAGGTGCTGCCCGGCATGGGCGACGGCGGCGAAATGACGGCCAGCGCCGAACGCCACCTGGGCGACCAGATTGCCCGCGAGCTGTACCGCGACACCGACTACATCGACGACCCGGTCATCGCGGCCTACGTGCAGGAGATCTGGCAGCGCCTGCTGGCCGCCGCGCGCACCCGCGGCGAGCTCACGCCCGAGCTCGACGAGCGCTTTGCCTGGACCATCCTGCTGGGGCGCGACCGCAACATCAACGCCTTCGCGCTGCCCGGCGGCTACCTGGGGCTGAACCTGGGGCTGGTCGCCACGGTGGGCAGCCGCGACGAGCTGGCCACGGTGCTGGGCCACGAGCTCTCGCACGTCACGCAGCGCCACATCTCCCGCATGATGGACAAGCAGGGCAAGCAGATGCCGCTGATGATCGCGGGGCTCATCCTCGGGATGATCGCCGCCGGCCGAAGCCGCAGCGGCGACGCCGGGCAGGCCGTGATGATGGGCAGCCAGGCGATGTTCGCGCAGAACCAGCTGAACTTCTCGCGCGACATGGAGCGCGAGGCCGACCGCATCGGCTTCGGCGTGATGACGCAGGCGGGCTTTGCGCCGCAGGGCGCCGCCGCCATGTTCGAGAAGCTGCAGTACGCCTCGCGCCTGAACGACAACGGCTCGTTTCCCTACCTGCGCAGCCACCCCCTGACCACCGAGCGCATCTCCGACATGCAGGGCCGCTTCCAGTTCCGCATGGACACCGTGCCGCCGCTGCCGCTGGCCATGGACCACGCCATGATCGCCTCGCGCGCCCGCGTGCTGACGCGCCCCGGCGTCGATGTGCTTCGCCAGTGGATCGACGCGGCCAACAGCGGCGAGTTCGCGAAAAGCTCCCCCGCCCAGCAGGCCGGCACGCTGTACGCGGCCGCGCTGTCGGCCAAGGAAATGCGCGAGTACAAGACCGCCCGCGCGATGGCCGAACGCCTGACGGCGCGCACGGCCGAGAACCCCGCCGCGGCGAAGCAGGCGCGCTGGCTCGGCGCGGAGATCGAGCTGGCCGCGGGCGCGGCGCCCAAGGCGGCCGCGCTGCTGGACCCCAAGTCGAAGGAGCGCCCGGAGATGCTGTTGGCCGCCGAAGCCGCGACCGCCATGCACCAGCCCGCTCCGATGATTCCGGTGCTGCGCGACTGGGTGGCCGCCACGCCGCGCGATGCCACCGTGTGGCGCGCGCTGGGCAACCTTTATGGCGCCGAAGGCGACACGCTGCGCGCGGTGCGTGCCGATGCGGAAGCCAACGTCGCCATCCTCGACTACCCGGCCGCGCGCGACCGCTTCAAGGCCGCGCAGGAACTGGTGCGGCAGTCGAAGGTGGTCGACCACTACGAGGCGTCGATCATCGACACGCGCGCGCGGGCGGTGGAGGCGTTGGTGAAGGAGCAGGCGGCGGAGCCGCCTCTCAAATGAGCGCTGCGGCGGAGCCGCCGCTTCAAGTAGACAGAGCGGCTCAGCGCTTGGACAGCAGCCCGCCCACCGCGGATTCGATCACCAGCCCCAGCAGCGAATACAGCAGCGAGCCGATCAGCGCGGCCACGAAGCCGTTGACGTGGAAGCCGCCCAGCAGCCCCGACGCGGCCCAGAACAGCAGCGCGTTGATCACGAACAGGAACAGCCCGAGCGTGACGATGGTGACGGGCAGTGTCAGCACCACCAGCACCGGCCGCACGATCATGTTGAGCAGGCCGATGACCGCGGCCGCGATCAGCGCGGAGCCGAAGCTGTTGACCTGGACACCGCTGTAGAGATAAGCCACCGCCAGCAGCGCGACGGCGCTGAGCAGCCATTTGATGATGATGCGCATGCGGCGCAGGATACCGCAGGGCCTGAAAAACAACGAGCCCCGGTGCGTTGCCGCACCGGGGCTCGTCGAGGGTTAACTTGCCGTGTTACTCGGCCAGCTCGTTCGCCAGCACCAGCAATGCACCCATGCCCATCACGGCGCCGGGAAAGGCCCAGCCCGTCTGGTGGGCCGGCTTCTGCTCGGGCGTGACCGGCTCCAGGTCGACACCGATCTTCGGGCGGCGCGCATCGACCACGTGCACCGCGGCGTGCTCGCGCTTGAGCTGCGCCGTGAGCTCGGTCAGCGGGCCCTTGGCCAGCACCGGGGTCACCTGGCCGCCGTTGCGCTCCAGCAGCGGCAGCATCTGCGCCTGCACCTTGCTGAACCACTTGGCGCGCCAGTTCTCGCGCGCGCTGTGGCTCACCCACTTGCTGATGCGATGCGTCATGCGCGGCGCGCAGGCCACGAGCACCCAATGGCGCGCCACGACGTTGTTCGCGTCCGGCGCAAGTTCGGCGAACTGCTCACTGGCGTAAGTGACGTCGTCGACATAAAGAATGATCTTTTCCATGGTGTGCTCCTTCAGGTAGTTAGAGTGACAGAGGCTCTGCGGGGCAGGAAGTTTCTCGAAAGGCCCTGCGGCTCAGTCGGCGGCCACGGCCGTGGCCGGCTTGTTGCGCGCATTGCGTGCGGCCGCCCACTTGCCCAGGGCCAGCACCAGCAGCGCACCGGCAATGCCGGCACCGTACTTGACGACGTCGGTCTGCGGCACCTTGGGCACCCAGGTCCAGGCGGCGGTGTTCGCCAGCGCGGGGTCGGACATGGCCATCGTGCCGGCGATCCAGCCCAGCAGCATGCCGCCCAGCGTGATGATCATCGGGAACTTGTCCATCAGCTTGATCACCAGCTGGCTGCCCCACACGATGATCGGGATGCTCACGAGCAGGCCGAAGATCACGAGCGGCATCTGGTGGCCTTCGCCCGCACCCTGTGCGGCGCCGGCGATGGCGATGACGTTGTCCACGCTCATCACCAGGTCGGCAATGATCACGGTCTTCACGGCACCCCACAGCTTGTCGCTGCCGGAGATGTTGCCGTGCGCGTCGTCGTGCTCGGGTGCCAGCAGCTTCATGCCGATCCACACCAGCAGGATGGCGCCGACCAGCTTCAGGAACGGAATGGCCAGCAGCGTGAGCGCGAAGAAGATCAGGATGACGCGCAGGATGATGGCGCCGGCGGTGCCCCAAAGAATGCCCTTGGTGCGTTGGTGCGCGGGCAGCTTGCGGCACGCCAGCGCAATGACGACGGCGTTGTCGCCGCCGAGCAGGATGTCGATCATGATGATCTGACCGACTGCGACCCAGAATTCCGGGGCCATGAACATTTCCATAAGTTCCTCTTTGTCTTCGCGCCCCTGTCTCTCCCTTCAGGGGTGACGACGGAAGGCGCATGCCGATGCGTTTCGATTCATCCTGCGCGGGGAGGATCGAAAGCGGGGGTGAAGACCGGGGGACCGGGAGCTTGCGAACGCTTCGACCAAACCTGCACAGGTTCAAATCGAAGGTCTTGCTCGACAGCGCGCGCGCGAGTGCACGTTCGTTGTCCGACAGGCCGGAAGTGTTTTGCTTCGTATTGACGACCTGGCGATTCGCGCTGCCGTAAACAGCGGTCGGGAGCTACTCCCCTTCGTGGGGCGGATTAAAGCATCGAAGCCCGCGCCGGCGCAATCGAAAGTTTTCAGGGGCTTGAAGAGAACTCTTTGGAAACGCCGATGAACAGTGGCTGTGTCGCTATTTTTTTCATAGCGATCTTGCCCCTTCGGCGCTTCGGGACTTTGCCGGACTATGATCGCCGTCCGCTGTTTTTTCACGTTCCATGGCCGCCATACACATCACCGACATCGAGGCCGCCATCAACCACTGGCGCGAGAAGACGCCCTCGCCCGACGGGGTCACGCTCGGCCCCGAATTGCGCGCGCTGGCGGAGGTGTACGCGCTCATGGTCTTCCATCACGAGGACGAGGTCGCCGAGGTCGGCTTTCCGCCCAGGGCCTGGGCCGCCTGGATGGCCTGGTACGAGAGCACGCCCGACACGCCCTGCATCGCGATCTGCTCCACCAGCCAGGGCGATGACGAGTGCAAGGGCTGCGGACGCAGCTTCGACGAGGTGCAGCTCTGGCCCGCCATGACCCCGGTCGAAAAGCGCGCCACGTGGCGCCGCATCACGATGGAAGACTCGGCCTGGCGCTTCAACCGCTACGCCGAACGGGCGCGCGAGACACGCGAAGAGGGCGCGTCGCCCGCTGCCGCCGAGCCCGAGTTCGACCCCGACGACGAAAAGAACTGGGCGCCCTGACGATGCGCCGCCTCGCGCAAGCGCCCAACCTCGCCATCGCGACCGTGTGGGCGCACGCCCTGCGCGAAGAGGGCGTGGCCGCCACGGTGCAGCGCGAGTTCCTCGGCGCGGTCATGGGCCAGTTGCCGCCCGACCAGTGCCTGCCCGAGATCTGGATCGACGACGAAACCCAGTTCGATCTGGCGCAGCGCCTGCTGCACGAGCTGCAACACCGCCCGCAGCGCAGCTGGCTGTGCGTGTGCGGCGAGCATGTCGAAGGCGGCTTCGAGCAGTGCTGGCAGTGCGGCGAGATGATGCCGGCGGCCTAGCGCCGGCAGCGCGGAGCTACTTCCAGCGCAGCAGCTCGACGTCGATGCTGTTCTTGCCGTCGCCCAGCGTCAGCGTGTTTTCCTGGATGGTCGCCTGCAGCTGCATGCTGCGTTGCGCGAGCGCGGCCAGTGCCTGCGAGGCCTCGGTCGGCACGCGGTAGACCTTCAGGTTCTGCGGCCGCGTGAGCTTGTTCTCGATGCCACGCCACCAGATCTCGGCCGCGTGGTTGAAGCAGTACACGATCACCTCGTCGGCCTTGCCGCAGGCCTTGATGATGGGCTTGTCTTCCGGCTGGCCGACCTCGATCCAGATCTTCACCTCGCCGGTGAAGTCGCGCAGCCACACGTCGGGCTCCTCGACGTTCGACAGGCCGGCGCCGAAGGCCAGCGTGCCGTCGCCGTGGCAGATGTCCTGCAGCTGGTGGGCATTGAGCGCGAGCGCGACGAGCCGGATCATCATCCGTTCGTCGGTCTCGCTGGGGTGGCGCGCCAGGGTCAGCGCGTGGTCGGCGTAGTAGCCGTGGTCGATGTCGGCCACCGCGAGGGTGGCCTTGAAGATGGTTGATTTGAGGGCCATGGGTGCGCGAGTGTATGCCTGCGCACCCCCGGCCTCAGAACGCCACCGACGCCTGCAGGTACACCGTGCGGGGCTGTCCCACGTACTTGCCGCCGTTGTTGTCCACCGAGCGGTTGAAGTAGCGGCGGTCGAACAGGTTCTTGACGCCCACGGCCAGCTTCAGGTTGCTCATGTTCTTGCCGAAGTCGTAGGCCGCGCGCAGGTTCATGGTGGCGTAGCCGGGGATGTTGCCCAGGCGGCCGGTGGCGTCCTCGATGGTCACGTAGCGCGCGCCGTCGTCCGGCGAGCCGGGCGAGCGCTGCTTCGACTGCGCGTAGATGTCGGCATTGAAGGTCCACGGCCCGCGCTCGTAGCGCGCGCCCAGCGACGCCACCTGGCGCGAGTAGAACGGCAGGTCGCGCCCCGCGAACACGCCGGCCTTGGAGGTGGCCTGCGTGTACGTGTAGGTGCCCGACACCGAGAAGCCCTTGAGCGAGTCGCTCAGCGTGCCCAGGTCGTAGCGCAGCGCCGACTCCAGCCCGCGGTGGCGCGTGGCGCCCAGGTCGGTCCACTGGCCGACGTCGCCGGTGATGGAGCGCGCCAGCTGCAGCTCCTTGTCGAAGTTGATGTTGAACAGCGTGAGCTCGCCGCTCCAGGCCTCGCCCTTGTAGTGCGTGCCGATCTCGTAGGTCTTGGCCTTCTCGGGGTGCAGGTTGGTGGTCGACTGCGCCAGCTGCGCGTACTGCTGCGGCCCGAAGGACACGCCCGCGTTCGCGAACAGCGACCAGCGCTCGTTCATGCGGTACATCACCGACAGCGTGGGCAGCCACTCGTCGGAGTCGATGGTCGGGGCGATCGCATTGGTGATGCGGTTGTTGACCAGCGTGTACACGTTGTTGAACGAGCTGATCGATTCATGGCGCACGCCGGGCGTGATCGTCCAGTTGCCGAAGTCGATGCGGTCGTCGATGTAGAACGCGTGCGCGGTCGTGCCGCCTTTGCTCTTCTGGTACGCGGGGTTGGCCAGGCCGTAGGCGTCGAAGCCCGCGCGCGGGCGGTAGTAGGCGCTGCGCGTGGCGGTTTCGGCGGCCTCTTCCTTCAGGTAGCGGTAGCCCACGCTCACCTCCTGCACCACGCTGCCCGAATCGATCAGGCGCGAGTAGCGCGGCTCGATGGCGAAGGTGTTGTAGTCGCGCGGGGCCGAGGTCAGGCGGCGCTGGCCGGCGCTGGTGCCGGTGCCTTCCTGCTCCAGGTGGCTGCCGCGAAACGAGTCGGTGTAGTAGGTGAGCATCTCGAACTTGTTCACGCCGTCGTTGTGCGTGTACTTGATCGAGCCGTCGGTGCGGCGCCCGGTGAATTCGTCGAAGGGCCGGTCCGACTGGAACGGGTTGGCCGCGAACTGCGCCGTGGTCAACCCGCCCGGCATGCGCCCGCTGCCCTCGAAGTGATGCAGCGACACCGCGATGTCGTCCGTCCTGGAGATGCGGTACGCGCCCTTGAGCATCAGGTCGTCGATGCTCACGTGGTCGTTGCTCTGGCGCCAGCCGTCGCCGTGCGTGCCGGAGTACAGCAGCGCCAGGCCCAGGCCGTTCTCGTTGGTGCCGCCGATGAACACGCTGGGCGTGGTCTTGGTGCCGCCGCCGTGGCTGGCGCTCTCGACGCCCACGCTGGCCTGCGCCGTGAATTGCGTGGGGATCGCGCGCGACACGAAGTTGATGATGCCGCCCACGTTCTGGGGTCCGAAGCGCACCGAGCCCGCGCCGCGCACCACGTCCACCGCTTCCAGGTTGCCCAGCGACAGCGGTGCCAGCGACAGCTGCGGCTGGCCGTAGGGCGCGTAGGCCATCGGCACGCCGTCCAGCAGGATGGTCGAGCGCGGCGACAGCCGCGAGGTGAGGCCGCGCACGCCCACGTTCAGCGAGATGTCGCTGCCGCCGGTGCCGTTGCTCTCCTGCACCTGCACGCCGGGCACCTGGCGCAGCACGTCGCGCACGCTGGCCGAGCCGCTTTCCTGGATCTGCTTGCGCTCGATGATGGTCCGCGCGCCGGCGTGCTCGAGCACCTTCGTCTCGCTGGGGCTGCCGAGCCAGTCGCCGGTGACGGTGATGGCGCCGAGCGATGCCGACGGCTCGGCCGCGGGCTCTGCCTCTGCGGCGTAGCCCTGCAGGCTCAGGGGCAGCAGCGCGAGGGCCAGGGCGGTGCGCTTGTGCCGGAGCCTGCGCTGGTTCGGCTGGTGGTTCGGGTGATGGTTCGGGTGATGGTGTTGGTGCGAGATCAAAGGAAACCCTCTTTTATGTTGTCGAATGCAGTTGTCGCGCGGCCAGCCGCCGCCGCTCGGCGCGCCGGCGCCACCAGAGCCACACGCCGCTCACGCCCAGCCCGCCGAGCGCCAGGCCCAGCAGCGCGGTGACGATTTCGTGCAGCACCCCGCCGAGCTCGCCGGTGTGCAGCGGAAACACCACCGCCACCATGCCGTTGCCGGTGTCCAGTTGCTGCCACTTGCGCACCGCCAGCACCTCGCCGGTCACGGGGTGGAGCCATGCCGAACTGATGCCGTTCGGGTGCGGGTCGTCCGGCAGGCGAAAGCGCACGCGCACCGGCCGGTCGGCCTTGCCCGGCACCAGCACGTAGCCGATCGGCTGGCCCGGAAACACCTGCTGCGCGCGCGCCACGAGCTCGTCCAGCGGCATGCGCGGGCCGTCGGCGGAGCCCTTGGGAATCGTGGGCGCCTTGACCGGCTGCTGCCCCAGCGCCGCGGAGATGTAGCCGCCCAGCGGCCGCCAGGCCATGTAGGCGCCCGTGGCCACCGACACCGCAATCAGCAGCCCGAGCACCGCGCCGCCGGTGCGGTGCAGGTCGAACAGCCCGCGCAGCAGGCCGCGGTTCAGCACGATGCGCAGCGACGGCGGCCAGCGCGCGGGCCACCACAGCACCAGGCCCGTCACCAGCAGCGACAGGTAGGACAGCGCCACGAACGCGAGGATGGCCTTGCCCGTGCTGTCGAGCAGCAGGCTGCTGTGGACCTTGTAGACGAAGGCGTAGACGCCCTGCTGGGTGCCGCGCCGGCCTTGCTCGGCGCCGGTGGCGGGGTCGAGGTAGAGCGTGCCGCTCCACTTGCCGCGCACCAGCACCCAGAGCGTTTCGTCAGGCGCGCGCGGCGGGCGCAGCGTGATGTTGGTGTCGGGGCCGAACTCGGCCACGATGCGCTGGCGCAGCGGCTCCAGCGGCAGCGCCGCCGCGGCCGCCACGGCATCACCGCTGCTGCGCGCGACGAAGAGTTCGGAATTCACCCTGCGGTCGATCGGCGAGCCCACCACCAACACCGCGCCCAGTAGCGCCACGAAGGCGAGCACCGGCCCGAGCGTGAGCCCGACCCAGCGGTGAATCTTGAGCCAGAGGCGTCTCAAAGGCGCGCGCATGACCAACGGGGACGGCGAGTCCCGAAAAGCAGGTTGTTGGCTGGCGCCCTGGACGGGCGTTGGCTGGGAACTGGAAGCTGAAAAAAGCCCGTGACCGACGTGAAACAGCCGCCCTCAGGCGGCTGGTGTATCGGTACACGAAGCCTTAGATTCTACTGGCGAGCTCCGCCGCCTTGCCCACGTAGCTGGCCGGCGTCATGGCCAGGAGGCGGGCTTTTTCCTCATCCGGGATCTCCAGCGAGCGAATGAGCCCGTGCAGCGCCTCGGCCGTCACGGTCTTGCCGCGCGTGACTTCCTTGAGCTGCTCGTACGCGCCCTGCACGCCGAAGCGACGCATCACGGTCTGGATGGGTTCGGCCAGCACTTCCCACGAGGCGTCGAGGTCTTCGGCCAGCGCTTCCTCGTTGAGCTCGAGCTTGCCCAGGCCGGTGGCCAGGCTGGCGTAGGCCAGCGTGGCGTAGCCGAAGGCCACGCCGATGTTGCGCAGCACCGTGCTGTCGGTCAGGTCGCGCTGCCAGCGGCTGATGGGGAGCTTTTCGCTCAGGTGGCGCAGCACCGCGTTGGCCAGGCCCAGGTTGCCTTCGGCGTTCTCGAAGTCGATCGGGTTGACCTTGTGCGGCATGGTCGACGAGCCGATCTCGCCCTTCTTCAGGCGCTGCTTGAAGTAACCGAGGCTCACGTAGCCCCAGATGTCGCGCGAGAAGTCGACCAGGATGGTGTTCGCGCGGGCCACCGCGTCGAACAGCTCGGCCATGTAGTCGTGCGGCTCGATCTGGATGCTGTACGGCTGGAAGCTCAGGCCCAGGCCCAGCGGCGCGGGCGTCTCGATGACCTTGCGGCTGAAGGCTTCCCAGTCGAAGTCGGGCCAGGCGGCCAGGTGGGCGTTGTAGTTGCCGACCGCGCCGTTCATCTTGCCCAGCAGCTGCACCGAGGCGATCTGCGCGCGGGCCTTCGACAGGCGCACCGCCACGTTGGCGATTTCCTTGCCCACGGTGGTGGGGCTGGCGGTCTGGCCGTGGGTGCGCGAGAGCATCGACACGTTGGCGAACTGGTGCGCCATTTCGCGCAGCTTGGCGATCAGGCCGTCGATGGCCGGCAGCACCACCTTCTCGCGCGCGGCCTGGATCTGCAGGGCGTGGCTGGTGTTGTTGATGTCTTCGCTGGTGCAGGCGAAGTGCACGAACTCGGCGGCGGCCAGCAGCTCCGGGCGGGCTTCGAACTTGGACTTGATCCAGTATTCGACGGCCTTCACGTCGTGGTTGGTGGTTTTTTCGATTTCCTTGATGGCCAGCGCGTCGGCCTCGGAAAAGTGGGCGACCAGGCCCAGCAGGTACTTGCGGGCGCCGCCCGTGAGGGGCTTGAATTCGGCGAAGCCGCAGTCGGACAGCGCAATGAACCACGCCACCTCGACTTGCACGCGCCGGTGCATATAGCCCTGCTCGCTCATCAGCGGACGCAACGCCGCGAGTTTGGCCGCATAGCGGCCGTCAAGGGGGGAGAGGGCGGAAACGGTGGAAAAGCTCATGCCCGAATTTTAGGCGGCTGCCGGTCCGTGGGGTGCTGCCTACACATGGGGTTCGATTTGAGGCTCTGGTTTTCCCGTTCACCTAAAATGACTATTAACAAACGTTTTCACGCTTAGGGAGAGAGCCTTCATGAAACTGATCGGATCCGCCGCCAGCCCTTATGTGCGCAAGGTGCGCGTGGTGCTGGCCGAAAAGCGGCTCGATTACCAGTTTGTCATCGAAGACGTCTGGGCTGCCGAGACCACCATTTCCAGCTCCAACCCGCTGGGCAAGGTGCCCTGCCTGATCATGGAAGGCGGCGAGGCGATGTTCGACTCCCGCGTGATCGTGGAATATCTCGACACGCTGTCTCCGGTAGGCAAGCTCATCCCGCAGCAGGGCCGCGAGCGCGCCGAGGTCAAGACCTGGGAGGCATTGGCCGACGGCGTGATGGACGCCGGCGTGCTCTGGCGGCTGGAAGCCACCTGGGCCGGGCGCAACGACGGCGAACGCAGCGCCGCCTGGATCGAGCGCCAGCGCACCAAGGTCGAGGACGGCGTGGCCGCCATGGCCAAGGGCCTGGCCGACAAGCCCTTCTGCAGCGGCATTCACCTGAGCCTGTCGGACATCGCCGTGGGCTGCACGCTGGGCTGGCTGAACCTGCGCTTCCCCGAGATCGACTGGCGCGCCGACTACAGCAACCTGGCGAAGCTGTACGACAAGCTGATGCTGCGGCCTAGCTTCATCGACACCAAGCCCTGAAGAACTCAGCAAGCTCCGGAAGCCCCGAAAAGTCGGAACCAAGGCGCCTCACGGCGCCTTCGTCGTTTCTAGAGCCCTGTGAACCGCGCCACCGCCGGAAAGTACAGCCGGTACGGCAACAGCCGCATCAACTTCATCCAGAAGGTGAACCGGCGCGGAAAGTGGATCTCGAAATGCCCCCGGCGCCAGCCCTCGAGCATGGCGTCGGCGGCCGCGGCGGGCGTGATCAGCGCGGGCATCCTGAAGTCGTTCTTCGCCGTGAGCGGGGTGTCGACGAAGCCCGGCTGCACCAGGCTCACGCCGATGCCGCGCGCGTGCAGGTCCACGTACAGCACCTCGGCCAGGTTGGCCAGTGCCGCCTTGGTGGGCCCGTAGGCCAGGCTCTTCGGCAGGCCGCGAAAGCCGGCCACGCTGCCGGTGATGGCGATGTGGCCCGCGTTGCGCGCCACGAAGTCGGGCAGCACGGCCGCCAGCACGTGCAGCGCGCCCACGTAGTTGACCTCCTGGTGCGCCAGCATCGTGTCGAGCGCGAAGGCGTCCGCGCGCAGGGCGTCGTACATGGCCGCGTTGTGCAGCACGAAGTCGACGCTGCCGGTGGCCGCGCGCAGGTGCGCGTGCGCGGTGGCCACGGCGGCGGCGTCGCGCACGTCCAGCGGCAGCACGATCACGCGCGGGGGCTGGCCGGCCTCGTTGTGCAGCGCCGCCAGTTCGTCGAGCGCCTCGCCGTTGCGCGCCGACACACCCACCCGCGCCCCGCGCGCGAGCAGCGCCAGCACCGTCGCGCGGCCGATGCCCGACGAGGCGCCCACGACCCACGCCGTCTTGCCCTGCCAGTCGGTCAGTGGTGGATTCATGGGCTTCAAGGAGAAACTTTCGGCAGCGGCAAGGAAGAGGCGTCGTTGGACGGGCGAATCACCAGCGCCCACAGCGCCAGCCCCGCCGCCACCTTCAGCACGCAGGGCAGCAGGCAGTACGCCAGCGACAGCGCCTGCAGCGCGCCGGCTTCGCGCGCGCCCGGCACGTAGCCGGCCAGCCCGAGCAAGGGCAGGGCGAGCCCGGCGGCCAGCGCCAGGTTGAGCTTAGTCGCGAAGTTCCACCAGCCGAAGTAGGCGCCGGCGTGGGGCTGGTCGCCCGCCTCGGCGATGAGGCCGGCCAGCATCGCGCCCGGCAGCACCAGGTCGGAACCGATGGCGAAGCCCGACAGCGCGCACACCACCAGGAACGGCACCGCGTCGCCCGCGCCCATGGCGCCGGCCCAGGCGAACACCGCCACCGACATGCACATGCCACCCAGCCACGAGCGCGCCAGCCCGAAGCGCCGCACGATGCGTAGCCACGCCGGAATCGACGCCGCGGCCATCACGAAGTAAAGCCCGAGAAAGGCCGGCTCCAGCGAGGCCGGCGCCTGCAGCCGGTCTTGCACGAAGAACAGCACCAGCGTGGCCGGCACCGCGCTGGCGATGCCGTTGAGCACGAACACCGCGAGCAGCCGGCGGAACGCGGGGCGCCGAAGCGGCAGGCGCAGGTCGACTGGCGCGTGGGGCGCCGTGCCGCGCACCGGTCGGGGCGCCTGCGTCCACAGCGCCCAGCCGAGCACCAGCAGCACGCCGAACAGCGCCACCATCGCCAGCAGGCCCGCCACCGTCGGCACCACCGACGCCAGCACCACGCCCACCAGCCCCATGCCTTCGCGCCAGCCCACGATGCGCCCGCGCTGCAGCGCGTCGCCGCCCAGCATCGCGCCCCACGACTGGTGCGCGATGCTCAGCATGCTGTAGCCCGCATAGGTCACCGCCAGCAGCACGGCCGCCGCCACCAGCAGCGCGCCGTGGCGCGCGGGGTCGACCAGCAACTGCGGAAAGAACAGCAGCCCGAAGCCCAGCAGCAGCACGCCCGCGGCGAAGGCGCCGAAGCCCAGCACCGCCCGCGGCGAGCGCGCATGCAGCCGGTCGCTCAACCGCCCCAGCAGCGGGTCGACCAGCGCATCGAGCAGCCGTGCGCCCAGCAGCACCGCGCCCAGCGTGGCCAGCGGCACGCCGAAGGCGCGCGCGTAGTGGTTCGGCAGCAGCACGTACAGCGGCAGCGCAACGAACGCGAGCGGCAGCCCGAGCAGTCCGTAGCGCAG
This sequence comes from Variovorax sp. J22G73, assembly GCF_030317035.1. Lineage (GTDB taxonomy): Bacteria > Pseudomonadota > Gammaproteobacteria > Burkholderiales > Burkholderiaceae_C > Variovorax. The sequence goes on along the minus strand of NZ_JASZYK010000011.1, from coordinate 163,178 downwards.
GCCGTCGAGGGTTCCGAAGCGGGAAGAAGAAACAGGAGGCACGGAAGGCCGCGCGCTGCTAGCGCTTGCGCAGCGTGTACTGCACCACGTCGATGTTGGCCTGCGAGAACGCGGCCTCGCAGTAGGCCAGGTAGAACTCCCAGATGCGCATGAAGCGCTCGTCGAAGCCCAGCTGCAGGATGTGGGCGCGCTGCGCCAGGAAGCTCTCGCGCCAGCGGCGTAATGTTTCGGCGTAGTCGGCGCCAAAGGCGAATTCGTCGATCACGTCCAGCCCCGCGGCCTCGGCTTCGCGGCGGAACTCGCGCGGGCACGGCAGGCAGCCGCCCGGAAAGATGTACTGCTGGATGAAGTCGGTCGAGTCGATGTAGCGGTCGAACAGCTGGTCGTCGATCACGATGCTCTGCACGCAGGCGCGCCCGCCCGGCTTCAGCAGCCGGCTCACGCTCTGGAAGTACGTCGGCCAGTATTCGCGGCCCACGGCCTCCACCATCTCGATGGAGCACACGGCGTCGAAGGGCGCGTCCTGGATGTCGCGGTAGTCCTGCAGCCGCAGGTCGGCGCCCATGCCGGCGGTGCGGTTCTGGGCGAAGGCCAGCTGCTCGGTGGACAGCGTCACGCCTGTCACCGAGGCGCCGAAGTCGGCGGCCGCCATTTCGGCCAGCGCGCCCCAGCCGCAGCCGATTTCGAGCACGCGGTCGCCGGGCTTCACCGCCGCCAGCTCGAGCGCGCGGCGCACCTTGGCGCGTTGCGCCACGGGCATCGGCTTGGCGAGGTCGCCTTCGAACCAGGCCGACGAGTAGTTCATGGTCTCGTCGAGCCACAGCTTGTAGAAGGCGTTGCCCAGGTCGTAGTGCGCGTGGATGTTGCGCGAGCTGCCGGCCTTGCTGTTGCGGTTCATGATGTGCCGCACCCGGTACACCAGCCGGCCGAACCAGCTGCCGTACACCACGTCCTCGATGGCGCGGCGGTTGGCGATGAACACCTTGATGAGTTCGGTGAGGTTGGGCGTGGTCCAGTCGCCGGCGATGTAGCTCTCGGCAAAGCCGATGTCGCCCGACTTCAGCGCCGCGTGGCACACGTTCCAGTTGCGCAGCGTGAGCGAGGCCGTGGGGCCGCTGCCCGGCGTGGCGCCGAAGTGGCGCACCGAGTCGTCCGGCAGGCGCACGGTGAGCGAGCCGTAGGCCAGCCGCTGCAGCAGGCCGAGCACGGTGCGTGCGGAACCGGGCGCGTCCTGGGGAAGCGAAAAGCGGGTGGCCGTGGTGGTGGACGTCATGGAAATACCTTGGTGCGTCGCACTACGGTGCGAGCTTGCTGGGGGCGGCCTGGCGCGGCTCGCGGGAGGTCGCCTGCTGCGGTTGCGGCAGCGTTGGATACGGCTGTTGCGGCGGTTGCTGTGGCTGCTGGTTGTCGCGCGAAACGAAATGGGTGGGCGCTGCCGGCTTGGGAATGAACGGCACGCGCTTGAACCAGAGCTTCGCGGCCTGCCAGTGGATGCGCGCGATCAGCCCGAAGGTCATTGCGGGGTAGCGCCACAGCGCGCGCCGCACGTTGGCCGGCGTTGCCAGCACCAGGTCGCCGCTCACGCTGGTCTGCAGCAGCGGGCCGTCGGCGTCGTCGTGGTCGATGCGCACCACGGTGCGGGTCATGTCGGCGTCGACGAAGAAGCGAAACCGGTAGCTGCCGCTCACGTGGCAGAACGGCGACACATGAAAGGCCTTGCTCGCCTTCAGCTCCGTGCCGTACACGGGCCGGTCGAGCAGGTAGCAATGGCGCTCGCCGAAGGTGTTGTTCACCTCGACCACGATGGCGCGCAGCACGCCTTCGCGTGTGTGGCAGTACCAGAAGCTCACCGGCTTGAAGGTGTAGCCGAGCACGCGCGGGTAGCAGTGCAGCCAGGCTTCGCCGGCGGCGTCGTGGATGTGGTGCGCTGCCAGCAGCTCGTCGAGCCAGGCCAGCGCGCCGCCCTGCGCGGGCGTGCGCCCGTCGCCGTGGTCGACGTCGTGGAACGACAGGGCGCCCGCGCGGTTGACCGCCAGGCTGTCGCTGCCGTGCGCGCGCAGGGTGCGCATGGGCAGCATCAGGAAATAGGTCGGGTAGACGAAGGCGTTGCGCGCGGGGCGCAGGCGAGCATGGCGCACCTCGCCGAATCCCATCAGCGGGGCCGGCGTCGGTTGCGCGTGGGTCATGCCAGCGCGCTCCCCATGGCATGGGCGGGCGCGCCCTGGCCGGCGAGGCGGGCGCGCAGGCCCTCGGCCGCGGCCAGGCCGGCCTTCAGCCCGTCTTCGTGGAAGCCGTAGCCCATCCACGCGCCCGCGAACCAGGTGTTGCGCTGGCCTTGCAGGGCGGGCACCTCGGCTTGCGCGCGGATCGCGGCAAGGTCGAGCACCGGGTGGTCGTAGTCGTATTCGGCCATGACCTGACTACGCTGGATCTCGCGCACCGGATTCAACGAAACGACGACCGGTTGTTCCCAGGGCAGCGGCTGCAGCTTGTTGAGCAGGTAGTGCAGGCAGACCCGGCCCGACTCGCGCTCGCCGGCGGCCGCGCGCTCGTAGTTCCAGGCGGCCCAGGCCGAGGGGCGCCGGGGCAGCACGCCGGCGTCGGTGTGCAGCACGGCGTGGTTCGCCTGGTAGCGGATGGCGCCCAGCACCGCAGCCTCGGCCGGGCTGGCGCCGCCGCCCAGCAGGGCGAGCGACTGGTCCGAATGGGTGGCGAGCACCACGTGGTCGAAGTGCTCGGTGCCGGCGTCGGTGGCCAGCCGCACGCCATCTGCGGCGCGGTCGATGTGGCGCACGGGCGTGTTCAGCCGCGTGTCGGGCAGGCCCGCGACGATCTTCTCGACGTAGTGGCGCGAGCCGCCGCGCACGGTGCGCCACTGCGGCCGGTTGGCGATCTGGATCAGGCCGTGGTTGTGGCAGAAGCGGATCATGGTCGCCACCGGAAACGCGAGCATCTGCGTGGTCGAGCAGCTCCAGATGCAACCCATCATCGGCAGGAAGTACCAGTCGCGAAACGCCGCGCCGAAGCGGTGGGCGTCCAAGAACTGGCCCAGCGGCTGGGCCAGCTCGCCCTCGGTGCCGGCCAGGGCGATGCGGGTGGTGAGGCGGTTGAAGCGCAGCAGGTCGCCCAGCATGCCGAGGAAGCGGGCGTCCAGCAGGTTGCGCCGCTGGGCGAACACGGTGTTCAGGTTGTTGCCGCTCCATTCGAGCGGGCCGCCGTCGTCGCGCGTGGCCTGCACCGAGAACGACATTTCCGACAGCGCCGTGTCGACGCCGAGTTCGGAGAAAAGCCGGATCAGCTGGGGGTAGGTGCGGTCGTTGTAGACCAGGAAGCCGGTGTCGACGCCGTGGGCGACGCGGGTGGGGTTCGAGGCGGAGCGGGGAAGCTCGATCGTTGCCGTGTGGGCGTGGCCACCGAAGTAGTCACTGGCTTCGAAGAGGGTGACGGCAGCCACGTCGCGCAATGCGTGGGCCGCGGCCAACCCGGAAATGCCGGCGCCGATGACGGCCACGCGGGCGGGTGACGTCACGGTGGTCATGACGCACCCCCCGGCCGGCGGGAAGACAAAAATGCTGCGAGGCGCCCCGACGCGAAGGAGGGAGGGAGGGAGGAGGAGAAGAATCGCCTCGGGATTTCGACCGGACGGCAGGCGCCCGGAAGACCTCGCAACATGAAAACCGGTGGGCACTCACTGCCCACCCGATTTAGGAGCGCGGCATCCGCAGCACGGTTCCCGCGCGTTTCGTAAACGTTTGTTTCTCTCGGCTCACGGAGTTCACATTGATTTGGACGCATCGGTAAATAATATTACCGATGCGTCTTCTTGTGAACTGGTCAGTCTCAATTCGGCCCGAGCTGCTTCTCGATGACGTTCACAAAGCCGTTCTCGTCGGGCGCCGTCATGCTCGACCACGCCTGCACGACCTTGCCGTCGCGCCCGATCAGGTACTTGTAGAAGTTCCACTTGGGCGTGGTGCCCGAGGCCTGCGCCAGCTGCTTGAACAGCGGGTTGGCGTCGCTGCCGCGCACCGAGGTCTTGGCGAACATCGGGAATTTCACGCCGAAGGTGCTTTCGCAGAAGTCGGCAATTTCTTTGTTCGAGCCCGATTCCTGGGCGAAGTCGTTCGACGGAAAGCCCAGCACCACGAGGCCGCGCGAGCGGTATTTGAGGTCCAGCGCCTCCAGCCCCTTGTATTGCGGCGTGAATCCGCAGAAGCTGGCCGTATTGACTACCAGCACCACCTTTCCGGAGTACTGGCACAAGGCCTGGGGTTTTTCGTCCTGCAGTCGCGGGAAGGTGTGTTGCAGGATGGCGGGGCACCCTGCGGCCTGCTCCGCGGCGGGTGCGGCGGGCGTGCCCTGGGCGCTGGCCGGCAGGGCGGAAAAGAGGCTCGCCACGAGGGAAATCGCAGGTGCGCAGCGCACCAGCGTCGACAATCGGGAGAGGGTTCGCATGGCGGACTCCAGGTTCGGAAAAGGGGGGCGCATCCGTGTCGTCGAGGCGCACGTATCCGCATCATCGCGCGTCTGTCATGGTCGCGCCAAACGTGCCGACTAAAATCGACGGCCATAGAAAGACATTGATGCTCTATCCGGAACTCTTCAGACAACTCGAATCCGTCCGCTGGGACATGGACAAAGACATTCCCTGGCAGTCGTTCGACGCTTCCTTGCTGACGGATGAGCAGGCGCAGACCATCAAGATGAATGCCATCACCGAGTGGGCGGCGTTGCCGGCCACCGAGATGTTCCTGCGCGACAACCGCCACGATAGCGATTTTTCCGCTTTCATGTCGATCTGGTTCTTCGAGGAACAGAAGCACTCGCTGGTGCTCATGGAGTACCTGAAGCGCTTCAGCCCCAAGCACGCGCCCACCGAGGCCGAGCTGCACGAGGTGCGCTTCGACTTCGATCCGGCGCCGCCGCTGGAAACCCTCATGCTGCATTTCTGCGGCGAAATCCGCCTCAACCACTGGTACCGCCGCGCCGCCCAGTGGCACACCGAGCCGGTCATCAAGCACATCTACACCACGCTGAGCCAGGACGAAGCCCGCCACGGCGGCGCCTACCTGCGCTACATGAAGCGCGCGATGGAAAAGTTCGGCGACGAAGCCCGCGCGGCCTTCACCAAGGTCGGCGTGCTGATGGCCAGCGCCCGGCGCACCGCGCAGGCGCTGCACCCGACCAACCTGCACGTGAACAAGGCGCTGTTCCCCAACGACACCATCCAGAGCCGCATGCCCGACCCGGACTGGCTGGAGCACTGGCTCGACAAGCAGATCAAGTTCGACGCCGTGTGGGAAACCAAGGTGGGCGAGCGCATCCTGCACAACCTGAGCCTGCTGATGAACCGCAGCTTCAAGACCGTGCAGGAGCTGAACCGCTACCGCAAGGAAGTCGCGGCCACGCTGGGCCCCAGGCCCGAGTACCAGGGCGCATAGGCGCGGGGCGCCAGGGCGCACGCAAGCAACACACCAGAAAGCGCCCCGGACCCCGGGGCGCTTTTTTTTGGCAGCCACCGTCACAAACCACCAACGCCATCCGTCTAGCCCCCATGGACGACGCCACCCTCACCTTCAACCGCCTGCGCCCGCGCCTGCAGGGCATCGCCTACCGCATGCTCGGCTCCATGGGCGAGGCGGAAGAGGTGGTGCAGGACGCCTGGCTGCGCTGGCATGAAGCCGCAAAAGACACCCTCGACAGCGCCGAAGCCTGGCTGGTGACCGTTGTCACCCGCCTGTCGATCGACCGGCTGCGCACCGCCAAGGTCGAGCGCGAGCACTACATCGGCACCTGGATGCCCGAGCCCACGATGACGGGCGCGCCCGACACCCCCGAGCAGCTGCTGGAGCGCGCCGACAACGTTTCCGTCGCGTTCCTGGCCGTGCTCGAGCGCCTGGCGCCGGAGTCGCGCGCCGCCTTCCTGCTGCGCGAGGTGTTCGACGCCGACTACGAGGACATCGCCAGCACCCTCGGCAAGACCGAGGCCGCCTGCCGCCAGCTGGTGCACCGCGCCAAGTCGCAGGTGCTGGAGGCGCGCCCGCGCTTCAGCGTGTCGCGCGAGACGCACGAGCGCCTGCTGCGCGCCTTTGCCGACGCCGCCGCCCGCGGCAACCTGCAGGACCTGAAGGCGCTGATGTCGGAAGACGCCGAACTCGTCTCCGACGGCGGCGGCAAGGTGCCCAGCTTCGGCAAGATCCTGCGCGGCAGCCAGCGGCTGGCGCAGCTGTATTTCTCGGTCTGGCGCCGGCTGGGCCCGGGCGGCGCGCACATGGTGCTGGTCGACCTCAACGGCGAGCCGGGGCTGCTGCGCTTCATCGACGGCCAGCTTGAATCGGCGCAGACCTTCGAGATCGAGGGCGAGCGCATCGTGCGCATCCGCGCGCAGCGCAACCCGGACAAGCTCGCGCGGATCGCGAACATGGCGAACATCGCTGGAACTGCGCAGGCGCTTTCGTCGAAATAATTCGCGCGGCGTGTCACAGGGCGATCAGTTCGCCCGTCTTCAGTGGGTAAGCAGATTTCATCGTCAACCACCTGAAGGAATTCACCATGAACACCGCCCCCCGTCTCGCCTGGTTCAAGATCGCGCCCAAGGCCTTCCAGGCCATGATCGGCGTCAACGGCGCCATCGAGGCGACCACGCTCGGCAAGAAGCTGGTCGACCTGGTCTTTGCCCGCGTCTCGCAGATCAACGGCTGCGCCTACTGCCTGGACATGCACGTGCGCGACCTGCGCGTGCAGGGCGAAGGCTGGCAGCGCATCAACAGCCTGGCCACCTGGCGCGAAGTGAGCTTCTACGACGCACGCGAACGCGCCGCCCTCGGCTGGGCCGAAAGCCTGACCCGCCTGTCGAGCGACCACGGCTCGCGCGATGAGGAATACGAGGCTGTGAAGGCCCAGTTCAACGAGCTTGAGATCGTCGAACTCTCGGTGGCCATCGCGCAGATCAACGCCTGGAACCGCCTGGGCGTGGGCATGCAGCTGCCGGTGGCGGCCAAGGCCATCGACTGAGCTCGGGCGCTGAAGGCCTGGAAGGCCCGGAAGGCTCAGCGCCTTTCCACCACCATCGGTGAAATGCGCAGGCTGTCGCGCAACTGCGTGACCGCCTCGCCGGCAGCACTGCGCGACGGGAAAGGCCCGGCCTGCAGCCGGTGCGTGCCCGCCTCGCTGAACACGCGCAGTTGCGACGCCAGAGAGGGCAGGCCGCGCGCGGCCTGGTTCAGCAAGGTCTCGGCGCCGTCGCGCTCGCGGAAGGCACCGAGCTGCACCCAGAAGCCCTGCAGTGCGGCCGATGGCGCGGGTGCGCCGGGCGGCAGCGGCGGCGGCGACGAAGGTGCCGCCTGCAGCGGCGCCAGGTCGTTGACCACGATGGCGGGCCCGGACGGCGCGGACGGCACAGAAGATTGGAAAGAGGGCGACCTGGCAGGCGGCACGGACGGAGGCGATTGCGCCGACTCCGGCTCGGCCCCGGTCCCGGCCGGCATCGCCGAGGTCATCGGCGTCTGTGGCGCCACCGGCATGGTCGAGGCCGGCGGTGGCAGGTCGTTGTAGGCCGCGCCCACCGGCGCCACCCATTCGGCCGGCACCTGCACCTGCTGGGCGCTCGCCACGCGCGTGGCCGGCATGCGCACCGGAACGGCCAGCGGCGAGGCCATGGGTGCCGTGACCGGCGCAGCAGCCGCGTACGCCGTGCCGTCATCCCGCCGCCATGCACCGGTACGGATGTCTTCGTTGGTGATCCGCTCGATCTCCACCGGCGCCACGCCGCGCAGCAGGTCGAGCTTCAGCGCGGCCGTGTAGCTCAGGTCGATGACGCGGCCGTCGACGAAGGGGCCGCGGTCGTTCACGCGCACGACCACTTCGCGCCCGTTGGCCGGGTTGCGCACGCGCACATAGCTCGGCAGCGGCAGCGTCTTGTGCGCGGCCGTCATGGCGTACATGTCGTAGGGCTCGCCGCTGGACGTGGAGGCCGCGTGAAATTTGCTGCCATACCAGGAGGCCAGCCCCGATTCGCGGAACGGCCGGTCGTCGGTCAGCGGCGCGTAGCCGCGGCCCAGCACCGTGTACGGCTTGCTGGTGCCGCCGCTGGTGCGGATGGGTTCGATGCGGGGCTCGGCGTCGGGCACGCTGGCCAGGTTCGGTGGAATGTTCGAGCCCGGGCCGTCCCGGCCGCCGGCGACGCCACCGCTGCTTCCACTGTTTCCACGAGGGCCGCTGGCGCAGCCGGCCAGAACAATGGCCACGGCCACCGCGCAGGCGCCCAGCGCGGTCGTCGCGTGCGAACGGCCGCCGTCAGCCAAACACGGCCTTCCACAGTGCCAGCATGGCGTCGCGCTCGGCGGCCAGTGCGGGCGGGGTGACCTGCGTGGGCTCTTCGTTCAGCCGCGCGCGATGCTGCACGCGGCGCAGCTCGCGGTAGGCGCGCGCGGCGCTGCGGCCCACGCCCTCGGGCAGCATGCCGGCCAGTTCGGCGCGCAGCAGCAGCGCGATGTTGCCCACGTTGGGAATCAGCTCGGGGTGCTCGCCGGACGACGACAGCACCAGGAACTGCACCGCGAACTCGGCATCGACCATGCCGCCGGGGCTGTGTTTCACATCGAAGTGGCCGGCCTTCACCGGCCGCGCGCCGCGCAGCTTGTCGCGCATGGCGATGATCTCGGCCTTCAGGGCCTCGCGGTCGCGCGGCGCCACCAGCACGGCCTCGCGCACCTGGTCGAAGCGCGCGCCCAGTTCGGCGCCGTGGTCCTCGCTGCCCAGCACGAAGCGCGCGCGCGTCATGGCCTGGTGCTCCCAGGTCCACGCGGTGTTGCTGCCGCGGCCGAGCTGGTACTTCTCGTAGGCCTGGAAGCTGGTGGTCAGCAGGCCCGAGTTGCCGTTGGGCCGCAGCGCCGTGTCGATCTCGAACAGGTCGCCCTCGCGCGTCTTCACGGTGAGCCAGTTGATCAGCTTGCGCACATAGGCCGCGTACACCTCGCCGGCGCGTTCGTCGTCGTCGTCGTAGACGAACACGATGTCCAGGTCGCTGCCGTAGCCCAGCTCTTTTCCGCCCAGCTTGCCGTAGCCGATGATCGCGAACTGCGCCACCTCGCGGTGCCGGTTGCGCACATGCGGCCAGCACCAGCGCGCGGTCACGCGCAGCGTGGTGTCGGCCAGCGCGCTCAGGTCGTCGGCCACCTGCTCCACGGTGATGCGGCCGTCCACGTCGCGCGCCAGGGTGCGGAACACCTCGGCGTGGTGCGCGTGGCGCAGCAGGTTCAGCAGGCGCTCCTCGTCGGCCTCGCCGGTGCGGGTGAGCGAGGCGTGGCGCGCTTCGAGCTCACGCTCGAATTCCGCGGCCACGAAGCGGCCCGACAGCATTTCGTCGCTCGCCAGCTCGTCGATCACGCCGGGGTGTTGCAGCAGGTAGCGCGCGGGCCACTTGGCCGAGCCCAGCAGGCGTAGCAGGCGCTCCTGCACGGCGGGGCGTTCGACCAGCAGCGCCAGGTAGCTCTCGCGGCGCATCAGCGGCTCGATCCAGTCGGCCCAGCGCAGCGCGGCATCGACGTGGCGCGGCGTCTGGCCTTCGCCGTCGCCGTCGGGCTCCTTCAGCCAGGTGCCGGTGCGCTGCACCAGCTGGCGCAGCCGTGCGCGGGTTTCCTCGCGCAGCGCCAGCACGCGCGGTTGCTCGCACCAGTCGCGAATGCGCTCGGCGAAGGCGGGCGGCAGGTCGTCGAGCAGGTCGGCCAGCTCGGCGGGCGCGGCGGCCTTCTTGCCGCTGCACTTGCCGTTGCAGGGCTTTTCGCCGCCGAGCAGCTTGTCGAACTCCTGCGCCACGAACTCGCGGTGCGTGTCGAGTTGCGCCAGGAAGGGGCAGGTGTCGGCATAGCCCAGGGTCTGGGCAATCCAGCGCAGGTCGTCGTCGGCCACCGGCAGCACGTGGGTCTGCTGGTCGTCCAGGTATTGAATGCGGTGCTCCACCCGGCGCAGGAACTCGTAGGCCTGCGCCAGCGCGTCGGCGGTTTCCTGCGGCATGAGGTTGGCGCGCGCCAGGCGCTGCAGCGCGTCGAGCGTGGGCCGCGTGCGCAGCTCGGGGAACTGGCCGCCGCGCACCACCTGCAGCAGCTGCACGGTGAACTCGATCTCGCGGATGCCGCCGCGCGACAGCTTCACGTCGTTGGCGCGTTCGGGCCGGCCCGCGCTGCGGCGCGCCGACTGCTCGCGAATCTGCCGGTGCAGCACGCGCAGCGCATCGAACACGCTGTAGTCGAGGTAGCGGCGGAACACGAAGGGCAGCACCGCCCCGCGCAGGCCCTGGGCCTGGCCCGCCAGCACGATGTCGCGCGGCGCCACCACGCGGCTCTTCATCCAGGCAAAGCGCTCCCACTCGCGGCCCTGCACCTGGAAATACTCTTCCAGCGCATCGAGCGAGACCACGCTCGGGCCCGAGTTGCCGTTGGGCCGCAGCGCCAGGTCGACGCGGAACACGAAGCCGTGCTCGGTGGTGTCGCCCACCAGCGCGTAGATGCGCTTCACGGCGCGCGAGAAGTACTCCTGGTTCGACAGCCGCCCGCGGCCGTCGGCGTCACCGCGGGTCTCGCCGTCGAGGTCGTAGAGGTAGATCAGGTCGATGTCGCTCGACACGTTCAGCTCGCGCGCGCCCAGCTTGCCCATGCCCACGATCCACAACTGCGCGCGCTGCCCGTCGGGGCCCAGCGGCGCGCCGTGCACGGTGTCGAGCTCGTGGCAGGCGTCTTCGCAGGCGAGGTCGAGCGCCAGCTCGGCCAGCTCGGTGACGGCGGTGGTCACCACGGCCAGCGGCGCCTGCGCGTCGCAATCGAGGGTGACGAGCCGCTCCATCACCAGCTGCCGCACAATCCTCAGTGCATCGCCCACGCTGTCCCCACGTTGGCGCAATGCCTCGTAGGCCACAGTCATCGAATCGCGCCGCGGCGCGCCAGGGGGAAGCAATGAAAGCTCGGCCGCATACCTGCGACGCAGGCGCTGCACGAAGCGGGAGTAGGAGGAGGACGCGATCTGCGCGACGGGCGTCGAAGTGGCTGGCAACTGGTTCACACTGCTATCGGTTTCCGTGGAACCCCTCTGAATGCTGGCGGTCATAATTCCCGACACAGCGCGATCCTCAATGAACGACACGGCGTCTTCCCCTTCACGTCTGCTCAAAATCACCGCTGTGACGGCGCGCTGGCTGTTGGGTCTGTTGATCGCCGCATGGCTTCTGCTGGCGCTGTCAGTCGTGGTCCTGCACGCGTGGATTGTGCCGCGAATCGGTGATTTTCGCGGCGCCCTGGAAGCACAGGCTAGCAAGGCCATCGGCGTGCCGGTGCGCATCGGCTCGATCACCGCCCGCTCCGAAGGGCTTTTTCCGGCCTTCGAATTGCGCGACGTGGTGCTGCAGGACGCCGACCAGCGCGAGGCGCTGCGCCTCGTGCGCGTGGTGGCCAGCGTGTCCCCGCGCTCGCTCTGGCGGCTGAACTTCGAGCAGCTCTACATCGAGGGCCCGCAGCTCGACGTGCGCCGCGACACTCAGGGAAAACTCCATGTGGCTGGATTGCACATGGCCACCGACACCACCGGAGAAACCCGTGGCGCCGACTGGTTTTTTGCGCAGCGCGAACTGGTGATCGAAGGCGGCACCGTGCGCTGGACCGACGAGCTGCGCCAGGCCGAGCCGCTGATGCTCACCGACGTGCGCTTCGTCGCGCGCAACACCGCGCGCCGCCACGGCCTGCGGCTCGACGCCACGCCGCCGGCCGGCTGGGGCGAGCGCTTCACCCTGCGCGGGCAGTTCCGCCAGCCGCTGCTGTCCATCCGCAGCGGCCACTGGCAGACCTGGGACGGGCAGCTCTACGCCGACCTGCCCTACATCGACGTCACGCGCCTGGGCCAGTACGTGTCGCTGGACGCGCGCATCCGCGAAGGCAACGGCGCGCTGCGCGTGTGGGCCGACGTGGACGACGGCCAGGTCGTGGGCGGCGCGGCCGACCTGGGGCTGGCCAAGGTCGACGTGTCGCTCGACAAGGGCCTGCAGCCGCTGGTGCTGCGCGCCGTCACCGGCCGCCTGGCCGGCCTGCTGACCGAAGACACGCTCGAGTTCTCGACCACCGCGCTGCAGTTCGACACCAGCGACGGCCTGCGCTGGCCCGGCGGCAACCTGTGGCTGCAGCACACGCCCAACAAGGGCCGCACGCCCGAGCACGGCGCCATGCGCGCCGACCGGCTCGACCTGGCCGCGCTGGCGCTCATCGCCGACCGGCTGCCGCTCGGCGCGGCCACGCACAAGGTGCTCGATGCCTACGCGCCGCGCGGGCTGGTGGAGCACATCGACGTCAACTGGCAGGGCTCGCTGGGCGCGCCAGAGCGCTACCAGGCCAAGGGACGCATCGTCGGCCTGCGCGTGGCCTCGCAGCCCGGCGCGAGCGACGCGGCGGCCACGGCATCAGCCACGACATCGACCACGGCATCGACCACCACGCCGAACGCACCCACGACCAACGCCGCAGCCAACGCGGCAGCCGCCACACCGCCCAAGGTCCACCCCGGCACGCCCGGCCTGAGCGGCGCCACCGTCGACTTCGACGCCACCCACACCGGCGGCACCGCCACGCTGGCCATCGCGCAGGGCACGCTCGAATTCCCCGGCGTGTTCGAGGAGCCGGTGATTCCCATCGACCGGCTTTCCACCCAACTGCAGTGGAAGCTCGACAAGGGCAACGCCCAGCTGCAGGTGTCGAAGCTCAGCTTCGCCAACACCGACGCCGAGGGCGACGCCCAGGCCAGCTGGCGCACCAGCGACCCGGCCACCTCGAGCAGCAAGGCGCGCTTTCCGGGCGTGCTCGACCTGCAGGGCAAGCTCACGCGCGCCGACGGCACGCGCGTGTTCCGCTACCTGCCGCTGGACATTCCCCAGCACACGCGCGACTACGTGCGCGACGCCGTCACCAAGGGCACCGCCAGCAGCGTCGACTTCCGCGTGCGCGGCGACCTGCACGACATGCCCTTCATGGACCCGAAGCTGGGCGACTTCCGCATCGCGGCCAAGGTGGCCGATGTCGACTACGCCTACGCCCCCCCTCACAACCCGCCCACCCCCGCGCGCAACGGCATGCCCCCGCCCGTGTGGCCGCCGCTCACGGCGCTGTCGGGCGAGCTGGTGTTCGAGCGCGCCGGCATGCTGGTGCGCAACGCGCGCGGCCGGCTGGTCGGCGCGCCGGGCGTGGAGGTGACCCGGGCCGAGGCGCAGATTGGCGACATGTCGCACCACGCCTCCCTGCTGCGCGTGGACGCGCAGGCCAAGGGCCCGCTCGCCGAGGTGCTGCGCGCGGGTGCGCCGCTGGCGGGCGAAACCGGCGAGATCATGCTGCGCGCGCGCGCCACCGGTTCGGCCGACTACAAGCTGCACCTGGAGCTGCCGCTCGCCGCCATGGACAACGCCAAGGTGCAGGCCAGCGTGGTGCTGGCCGACAACGAGCTGCAGGTCGTGCCCGAGGCGGCCAGCTTCAGCCAGGCCAAGGGCACGCTCAACTTCACCGAGACCGGCTTCGCGCTGGCCAACGTGCAGGCGAAGCTGCTCGGCGGCGACATCCGCGTGGAAGGCCGCGGCCGCTTCAGCGGGCCCAACCGCGAAGTGGCGCTGAAGGCGCAGGGCACCGCCACCGCCGACGGCCTGCGCGGCGCGCGCGAGGTCGACTGGCTGGCCCGCCTGGCCAGGAAGGCCACGGGCAGCACGCCCTACGCGGCCACCTTCTCGATGCGCGACGGCACGCCCGAGTTCTCGCTCACCAGCACCCTGCAGGGCCTGGCGCTGCAACTGCCGCCGCCGCTCGTGAAGACCGCCGAGGAGCAGATGCCGCTGCGCATCGAGAAGAAGGTGCTGGCGCGCGAAACCCGCACGGGCACGGCCGTGCCCGTGGGCACCGCCACGCAGGACCAGCTGCTGCTCGACCTCGGCCGCGTCGGCAGCGTGCAGTACGTGCGCGACCTGGTGGGCGGCGAGGCCCGCGTGGCGCGCGGCAGCATCGGCATCGGCCTGTCGGCGGGCGAGACGGCCGCGCTGCCCGACAAGGGCGTGTTCGCCAACATCAACGTGGCCAAGCTCGACACCGCCGCGTGGCAGGCGCTGGTCGGCGAGGCCACCGGTTCCGCCCAGGCCGCGCCGGTGTCGTCCGGCACGGCCGCCACCGAAATGCCAGAGCGCGCGGACGACCCGTCGATGGCCTACCTGCCCACGCGCATCGCCGTGCGCGCGCAGCAGCTCGCCGTGGCCGGCCGCACGCTGCACAACGTGGTGCTCGGCGGCACGCGCGACGGCGCCCTGTGGCGCGCCAACATCGACGCCACCGAGCTCAGCGGCTACGCCGAGTACCGCCACACGCAGGCCGGGCGCCTGTATGCGCGGCTCGCGCGGCTGAAGATCGCGCCCAGCGAGGCCACCCAGGTCGAGACCCTGCTCGACGAGCAGCCCGGCACGCTGCCCGCGCTGGACATCGTGGTGGACGACTTCGAGCTGCTCGGCAAGCGCCTGGGCCGCGCCGAGATCGACGCGGTCAACCGCGGCGGCGCGGGCCGCGAATGGGCGCTCAACAAACTGGCCTTCACCATGCCCGAGGCCAGCTTCGCCGCCAAGGGCACCTGGGCCGGCGTGCCCGGCGGCACGGCCGGCCAGCGCCGCACCGGCATGACCTTCAGGCTCGACATCGCCGATGCCGGCGAGCTGCTCGCGCGCTTCGGCATGCCGGGCGTGCTGCGCCGCGGCAAGGGCCGGCTGGAGGGCGACGTCAACTGGAGCGGCTCGCCGTTCTCGCTCGACTACCCCAGCCTGGGCGGCCAGCTGCAGGTCGACGTGGAGCAGGGCCAGTTCCTGAAGGCCGACCCGGGCCTGGCCAAGCTGCTGGGCGTGCTGAGCCTGCAGGCGCTGCCGCGGCGCCTCACGCTCGACTTCCGCGACGTGTTCAGCCAGGGCTTCGCCTTCGACTTCATCCGCGGCGACGCGAAGATCGCCAAGGGCATCGCCAGCACCAACAACCTGCAGATGAAGGGCGTGAACGCCGCCGCGCTGATGGACGGCTCGGCCGACATCGTGCGCGAGACCACCGACCTGCGCGTGGTGGTGGTGCCCGAGATCACCGCCGGCACGGCCGCGCTGGTGGCCACGGCCATCAACCCGGCCATCGGGTTGGGCGCCTTCCTGGCCCAATGGGTGCTGAGCAAGCCGCTGTCGGCGGCCGCCACGCAGGAATTTCACATCGAAGGCACCTGGGCCGACCCCAAGATCGCGAAGGTGCCGCGCTCGCTGCAGCTGCTGCCACAGGGCATTCCTTCGATGCCGGGCCTCTCGGGTGCGAACGAAGGCAAGAAACAGGAGACCACGCAATGAAAGTCGCAGCCATCCAGATGGTGTCCGCCATCGCCCGCGAAGCCAACCTCGCACGCGCCCACGAGCTGCTCGCGCAGGCCGCCGCGGCCGGCGCCGAGCTGGCCGTGCTGCCCGAGTATTTCTGCATGATGGGCGCGCGCGACACCGACAAGCTGGCCCTGCGCGAGACCGCCGGCGCGGGCACGGTGCAGGGCTTCCTGGCCGACGCGGCGCGCGAGTTCGGGCTGTGGATCGTGGGCGGCACGCTGCCGATAGAAAGCACCGACGCCGAGCACGTGTTCAACAGCTCGCTCGCCTTCTCTCCCGAGGGCAAGTGCGTGGCGCGCTACGACAAGATCCACCTCTTCTATTTCGACAACGGCACCGAGCGCTACGACGAGCGCCGCGTCATCGCGCCGGGCCACGAGCCCGTGGTGTTCGAGCTGCCTTCGCGCGACGGCCACGCCTGGCGTGTGGGCATGAGCGTGTGCTACGACTTGCGCTTTCCGGAGCTGTACCGCGCGCTGGCCAGGCAGGGCGCCGACCTGATGCTGGTGCCCAGCGCGTTCACGCGCACCACCGGCGCCGCGCACTGGGAGGTGCTGCTGCGCGCCCGCGCCATCGAGAACCTGGCCTGGGTGGTCGCGCCCGCGCAGGGCGGCACGCACGAAAACGGCCGCCACACCTGGGGCCAGTCGCTGGTGGTCGATCCCTGGGGCGCGGTGGTGGCGCAGCAGCCCACCGGCGAGGGCGTGGTGCTGTTCGACATCGACGCCGCGCAGGTCGCGCGCACACGGGCGCAACTGCCCGTGCTGTCCCACTGCGTGCTCTAGCGATGTCCGATGCGCTGCTGACCGTCGCACCGCAGCGGTGGGCGCTGCTGGCGCTCGCGCGGCTGCGCTCGCTGTGGCAGCGCTGGTTCCTGTGGCTGCTGCTGGCGGTGCTGGTGTCGGCGCTGCTGGTCACGGTGGTGTGGCTGGCGGGCCGGCACGAGGTGGAGCAGGTGCAGGCCGCGCTCGACCGCGACACGGCCGACGCCGTCTCCGACCTGCGCAGCGGCTTCCAGCGCAATGCGCAGAGCCTGCGCGCCACGCAGGCCCCGGGCGCCGACCGCGCGCTGTGGCCCGACATCGCGGCCTCGCTGCTGCGCGAGCACCGCGAGTGGCTGCGGCTCGAGTGGCGCGACGCCGCGCTGCGCCCGCTGCAGGCCGTCAACACGCCCTACCGCATGCGCATCCTCGACGAGGCCACGCGCGGCGCCGAGCAGTCCGACGTCACGCTGGCCTGCGCCGCGGCGCGCAAGCTGGGCGCGCCGGCCTACTCGCCGAGCCACTACGTGCCCATTGCCGGCGGCGGCGGCGTCGAGGTGATGGAGCTGTGCGTGCCCATCGACGCGGGCGGCTACCTGGTGGCCAGCTATTCGCTGCGCGACGCGCTCATCGAGCTGGTCGGCCCCACGCTCACGCGCGGGCAGGAGGTGGCCTTCACCGAAGCCGACGGCACGCGGCTGGTGGCGCTGGGCACCTCGCGGCGCACCGGCACGCGGGTGTTCACCTCGCAGCAGCTCATCGACCTGCCGGGCACCGCGCTGATGCTGCGCGTGGACGGCTGGCGCGCCGCGCCCGACCTGTTCCCCAACATGCTCACCGCGCTGGTCACGGCCATTTCCATCGCGCTGGTGTCGGTGCTGGTGCTGCTGGCGCGCGACACCCGCCGCCGCCTGCGCGCCGAGCGCGATCTGGCCGACGCGCTGGCCTTTCGCAAGGCGATGGAAGACTCGGTCATCACCGGCCTGCGCGCGCGCGACCTGCAGGGCCGCATCACCTACGTGAACCCGGCCTTCTGCGAGATGGTGGGCTTCAGCCCCGAGGAGCTGATGGCGGGCAACGCCGAAACATCCGCCGCCCCCGGCGCACCCAGCGCACCCGAAGCGCCCTATTGGCCCACCGAGCTGGCGCACGAATACCAGCAGCGCCAGGCCCGGCGCCTGGCCGGCGGCATGCCGCCGCGCGAGGGCTTCGAGTCGGTCTTCATGCGCAAGGACGGCACGCGCTTTCCGGTGCTGATCTTCGAGGCGCCGCTCATCAACGCGCACAAGGTGCAGACCGGCTGGATGAGCGCCTTCATCGACGTGAGCGAGCAGCGCCGCATCGAGGAGCTGTCGCGCGCCAGCCAGGAGCGCCTGCAGGCCAGCGCGCGGCTGGCCACCGTGGGCGAGATGGCCTCGCTGCTCAGCCACGAGCTCACGCAGCCGCTGGCCGCCATTGCCAGCTACGCGAGCGGCTCGCTCAACCTGCTCGGCCCGCACGCCAAGGGCGACCAGGGCGAGGTGGCGATGGCCGTGCGGCGCATTGCAGAGCAGGCCGACCGCGCCGGCCAGGTGATTCGCAGCGTGCACGACTTCGTGCGCCGGCGCGACCGCACGCGCGAGCCCGTGGCGCCGCAGGCGCTGATCGACGCGGTGCTGCCGCTGGTGCGGTTGCAGGCGCGCAAGCTGGGCGTGATCATCGAGGTGGTGTTCGAAGACAAGCTGCCCGCGGCCATGTGCGACCGCACCCTGGTCGAGCAGGTGCTGCTGAACCTGGCGCGCAACGCCATGCAGGCCATGGACAGCCCCGACAACGTCGGCAGCCGCGTGCTGCGCCTGCGCGTGGCGCGCGCCGTGGCGGTGGGCGGCACCGGGCAGGAAGACGGCCGGCGCTGGATCGAGTTCTCGGTGGCCGACCTGGGCTGCGGCATCGGCGCCGAAGTGGCCGAGCGGCTGTTCACGCCCTTTTTCACCACGCGCGCCGACGGCATGGGGCTCGGCCTGAGCCTGTGCCGCACGGTGGTGGAGCAGCACGGCGGGGCGCTGGTGTTCGAGCCCAACAAGCCGCGCGGCACCGTCTTCCGCTTCACGCTGCCAGCCGCCGGCTGACGCCGCGTTCAACCAACAATCTCCTGGACCTCATGGCATGCAACCGCTGATCGATGGCTTGATCTTTATCGTGGACGACGACGCCAGCGTGCGCGAGGCGCTGGCCTGGCTGCTGCGTTCGCGGCGCCTGGCGAGCGAGCATTTCGGCAGCGCCGAGGCGTTCGAGCAGTTTCTCGACCAGGGCCCGCTGCCCGAGCAGCCGCTGTGCCTGCTGCTGGACGTGCGCATGCCCGGCACCAGCGGGCTGGTGCTGTTCGATCGGCTGGTGGAGCGCGGGCTGCTGCCCGCGATGCCGGTCATCTTCCTGACGGGCCATGCCGACGTGCCCACGGCGGTGGACGCCGTGAAGCGCGGCGCCTTCGACTTCTGCGAGAAGCCGTTCTCGGACAACGCGCTGGTCGACCGCATCGAGCATGCGCTGAATGCGTCGCTGCAGGCGCTCGAGGTGCAGCGCCTGCGCCGCGGCCTGGCCGAGCGCATCGCCGAGCTGACCGACCGCGAGCGCGACGTGATGCGGCTCGTGGTCGAGGGCCTGCCGAACAAGCTGATTGCCGACCAGCTCGCGATCAGCGTGCGCACGGTGGAGGTCCACCGCGCGCGCGTGTTCGACAAGATGGAAGTGAAATCGGCGGTGGAGCTGGCCAACCGCCTCAGGGACCTCTAGAGGTCGCCTGAAAGCTCAGGGCTTCGGAGCTTTCGGCCTTCAGGCCTCAGGCCTCAGGCTTTTTCCGCCACGAAGATTTCCACGCGGCGGTTCTGCGCCCGGCCTGCCGCCGTGGCGTTGTCCGCCAGCGGTTCGCGCGAGCCGCGGCCGTCGGTGGTGATGGCCGTGGTCGACACGCCGCGGCCCACCAGGTGGTTGCGCACGCTGTCGGCGCGGCTCACCGAGAGGCGTTCGTTGCCTTCTTCGCTGCCGGTGCTGTCGGTGTGGCCGATCACGCGCACGCTGGCGGCGGTGGCGCTCTTCAGGCCGCCGGCGACCTTGTCGAGCACCTGCGCCAGGTTGCGCTTGACGTTGGCGCGGCCCGTGTCGAACGAGAGTTCGTTCGGAATCACCACGTGCAGCTGGTTGTCGGCGGTCTGCTCGATCACCGCGCCCGTTCCCTTGGTCGATGCCTCGAGGTCGGTCTTCAGCGCCGCGAGGCGCGCCGTCCAGCTGTTGGCTGGGGCGGCGGCGACCGGTGGGGCCGGTTCGGCCGCGGCCGGCGGTGGCGACTGCGAAGCGCAGCCCGCGACGAAAACCAGCGCGGCCATGGCGGCGCCGGCAACAACAAACTTCCTCATGAGTTTCCCTCTCTATGGACCAATGGAATGGTGGCGGGAACCGGCCTTTCAGCGCGGCCGTGTTCCCTGTGCGGTGACGCTGCGAGCCCGGGGTCAGCCTCGCGGTGCGCGTTCACCCACGTAGATTTCGACGCGGCGATTCTGTGCCCGGCCTGTGTCGCTGTTGTTATCGGCAATCGGTTCGCGCGAACCGCGGCCTTCGATGCGGAAGGCCGCCGCGTTCACGCCGCGCGCCACGAGGTAGTCGCGCGTGCTGGCCGCGCGGTCGACCGACAGCGGGTTGTTGATGGCGTCCGAGCCGGTGCTGTCGGTGTGGCCGATGATGCGCACCTCGGCGTTCGGGTTGTTGCGCAGGCCATTGGCGAACTGGTCGAGCACGGGCGCGAAGTTCGACTTGATGTTGGCGCGGCCCACGTCGAATGACACGTCGCTCGGGATCTGCAGCTTCAGCTCGTTGTTGGGCGTTTGCGTGACGGCGATGCCCGTGCCTTGCGTGGCGGCTTCCATCTGGCGCTTCTGGTTTTCCATGCGCTGCGACCACAGGTAGCCGCCCAGCGCGCCGGCTGCCGCGCCGACCACCGCGCCCGTGCCGATGGCACCGCGGTTGCCGCCGGTGGCCGAGCCGATGGCCGCACCGCCCAGGGCGCCGATGCCGGCACCGATGCCGGTGTTGCGTTGCGTGTCGCTCATGCCGCCGGCGCAGCCGGACAGGACGACAGCGGCGGCACAGGTGGCGAGTACGAATTTTTTCATGGCGTTTCCCTTTCAAGGTTGAGTCAAGCGGGCCACAGCTTAGCTCCGGGGAGCACGCGATGGTACGGCCTGAAAGCCCTACGGAAAATAAGAAAAGCTTCGCAATCGCCCATGAATGCTACGATGATTGCTACTAAAGTAATAGCAACGGGGTGCTTCTCCGACACACGGCATCGGCATCGGGCTACGCGCGGACTTCAGGGTCGAGGCGGCGGATTGTTCTTTGCGCTGCCCGGGCGGTCGGAGGTGTCCGGGGTGCCGCGGTGGGCGTCGGCATCGTCCTCGTCGTGCAGCTCACCCTTCTTGCGCCCGGAAAACATGGTCCACCAGATGATCAAGATGAACACGAGTCCCGCGGCGAGGGCTTCAAGCAGAATCAAACCCATGAGAAATGGACTCCAGTGGCTGGTCGGGCTTGTGATCGTAGCAACGCTCGCAGCCTGTTCCACCGGCCCGCGCGCACCTGACGTGCCCACCCGCCCCCCCGCCATCACCCCGCCGCGCGACCTCGGTCCGCTCACCGGCTCGCTCGCGCACCCCAAGAGCCGCTGGGTGCCGGTCGGCTGGTCGGAGCTGCCGGGCTTCGGCGAAGACCCGCTGCACGAAGCGTGGATCGCGCTGCTGGCCAACTGCTCGCGCCCCAACGCCGCCTTCGCGCCGCTGTGCCGCGACGTGCGCCAGCTCACCATCGCCACGCCCGAAGAGCAGCGCCAGTGGATGACCGACCGGCTGCAGCCCTACCGCGTGGAGGCGCTCAACGGCCAGACCGAAGGCAAGCTCACCAGCTACTACGAGCCGGTGTACGAGGCCTCGCGCACGCCCACCGCCACCTTCAACGTGCCGATCTACCAGGCGCCCGAGGGCCTCGCGCCGCGCCGCCCCTGGTACACGCGGCAAGAGATCGAGACGCTGCCCGAGGCGCAGGCCGCGCTGCGCGGGCGCGAGATCGCGTGGATGGCCGACCCCATCGACGCGCTGATGCTGCACATCCAGGGCTCGGGGCGCCTGCGCATCACCGAGGCCAACGGCTACCAGCACACCGTGCGCATGGCCTTCTCGGCCACCAACGAGCAGCCCTACCGCAGCGTGCAGCAGTGGCTCATGAGCCAGGGCGTGAGCAAGGTCGGCAAGTGGCCCGACGACACCAAGGCCTGGGCCGCGCAGAACCCGCAGCGCGTGCCGCAGCTGCTGTGGAGCAACCCGCGCTACGTGTTCTTCCGCGAGGAAACCATGAGCGAGGTCGACGCTGCCTTCGGCCCGCGCGGCGCGCAGGGCGTGCCGCTGACGGCGGGGCGCTCCATCGCGGTCGACCGCGAGAGCATTCCCTACGGCACGCCGGTGTGGCTTGCGTCCAACGGACCGGCCGCGCAATTGCAGAAACTGGTGGTCGCGCAAGACACCGGCAGCGCCATCCTCGGCGCGGTGCGCGCGGACTACTTCGCGGGCACCGGCGCCGATGCCGGGCGGCTGGCCGCGAGCATGAACCAGCCGCTGCGGCTGTGGGCCTTGTGGCCCCGGCAGTTGCCGGCGCCCTGATTCGAAACGGGCCCGGCGCAAGGGCCTGTTCCCTTTTTTCCAGATGACCGGCGCGCCCTTGCGGCGCGCCTTGTCATGGTTCTGTCATGCGCGATGCATGGTTCCGTCACGGGCGCCTTTTAAGGTTCGCGGGCTGACGAGAGGCTGACTTCTTTTGACTTCAGACCTCACGGCGATCCCCTCCCACGATCTCTGGAAAACAAAATGACCGATTCCACCAAGGCGCCCGGCGCCTCCCGTCGCCACGCCCTCAAGTTGCTCGGCGCCGCGCCCATGTTGCCACTGGGCGGTGTCGCCTTCCTGACCGCTTGCGGCGGCGGCAGCGACGGCGGCCAGACCTTCCTGCCCATCGCGCCCGCCCCGGCGCCGGCACCCGCTCCGGCCCCTGCGCCCACGCCGAACTTCGTTTCGGCCGAGTTCGGCAGCATGCCCGCGCCGTCGCTGGCCAATGCCGCCGCCATGGCCACCACCACGGTCGCCTCCACGCTCAAGGTGTCGTTCGACAACGGCACCTCCACCGAATACCAGCTGGCCTACCAGCCCTTCTTCCTGACCGGCGACATGGTCTCCGACGGCAAGGGTGGCAAGGTGCTGGCCGGCGGCTACGTCGACATCAACAACAAGCCGATCATGGACGTGTCGGTGGTCGGCAAGGAGCGCCAGTTCTTCTCCGACGCGCCGGACGGCAGCTCGCTGCTGACCGTTCCCAATGCCAACGTGCCCGGCGTCAAGGGCAAGCCGGTGTTCGCCGTCGTGCAGTTCGAGTACATGACCAAGAACCAGAAGGGTGACAGCACCTACGGCCAGCTGCCCTCGCCCATCGCCGTGCTCACGCTCGACCAGGACCAGACCACCGGCAAGCTCTCGCTCGTCAAGTACCACAACGTCGACATGTCCAGCGCCCACGGCCTGTGGATCACCTGCGGCGCCAGCCTGTCGCCCTGGGGCACCCACCTGTCGAGCGAAGAGTACGAGCCCGATGCCTTCACCGCCACGTCCAACGCGCAGTTCAAGGCCTACAGCAAGAACGTGTTCGGCAGCGAGACCACGGCCAAGGCCTACCACTACGGTCACCTGCCCGAAGTCACCGTGAACCCCGACGGCACCGGCAGCGTGAAGAAGCACTACTGCCTGGGCCGCATCTCGCACGAGCTGATCCAGGTGATGCCTGACAACCGCACCGCGCTGATGGGCGACGACTACACCAACGGCGGCCTGTTCATGTTCGTGGCCGACAAGGAAAAAGACCTGTCCGCCGGCACGCTGTACGTCGCCAAGGTGGGCGCCGGCTTCTCCATCGACCCGGCCGCCGCCGGCGCCGATTTGACCTGGATCAAGCTCGGCCACGCCACCAGCGCCGAGATCGAGGCGCTGGCCAACACGCTCGCGCCGACCGACATCATGGACGTGAAGTACGCCGACCCGACCGACGTCAGCTACACCAAGATCTTTGCCGACGGCGCCGCCCAGTGGATCAAGCTCGTGCCCGGCATGGAAAAGGCCGCTGCCTTCCTGGAGACGCACCGCTACGCCAACCTCGTGGGCGCCAGCATGGCCTTCACCAAGATGGAAGGCACCACCGTCAACGCCAAGGACAAGATCGCCTACTCGGCGCTGGCCAACATCCAGTCGTCCATGGTCAAGGGCAACGCCGCATGGCGCGCCGACCTGAACGTGACGGTCGAAAAGGCCCTGGTGGCCGGCGGCGTGCTCGCCCACACCCTGGCCGGCGGCAAGAAGGACACTGCCGGCACTTCCATCAACAGCGACTGGGTGCCCGTGCTCACCAAGGCACTGCTGGTGGGCGAGGACATTGCCGCCGACGCGCTCGGCAACACCGCCCACGCCGACAAGATCGCCAGCCCCGACAACATCAAGTTCTCGGAAAAGATGCGCACCCTGTTCATCGGCGAAGACAGCGGCAACCACGTCAACAACTTCCTGTGGGCCTACAACGTCGACACGAAGAAGCTGTCGCGCATCCTGTCGACGCCGACCGGCGCGGAGTGCACGGGCCTGCACGCCGTGGACGAGATCAATGGCTGGACGTACATCATGAGCAACTTCCAGCACGCGGGCGAGTTCATCAAGACGGCCACGACCGAGGTGAAGAACGCGCTTGGCCCGCTGGTGAAGGCCAACTACAACGACGCTTTCAGCGCCGCCGTCGGCTACCTCACCGCCGACCCGATCCAGCCCAAGCTGGCCAAGTAAGCGGCTTGCCCGCTATTCAGGACGGCGCTGTCGGCAACGGCAGCGCCGTTTTGTATCTCACCTGCTTGAGCGCGAAGCTCGAGCGGATCTTCTCGATGCCTGGAATCGGCGTGAGCTGTTCCATGATGAATTTTTCGAGCGCCGCCATGTCGGCCACGGCGATGCGAATGAGGTAGTCGCGGTCGCCCGTCATCAGGTAGCACTCCATCACCTCGTCGTGCTCGGCGATGCGCTGCTCGAAGTCGGCCAGCGACTGCTTGCTTTGCGTGCGCAGGCTGATCGAGATGAACACGTTCAGGCCCAGGCCCAGCGCCTTCGGGTTGGCAAGCGCCACGTAGCGGTCGATGACGCCGTTGGTTTCCAGCGCCTTCACGCGCGCCAGGCAGGGCGAGGGCGACAGGTGCACGCGGCGCGCGAGTTCCACGTTCGACAGCGCGCCGTCGCGCTGCAGTTCGTCGAGGATGCGCAGGTCGATGGCGTCGAGTTGCATGAAATGCCGTCTCCAATTCTGTTTTAAAAATTTTATGCTGCGACCTTGGCACGGATTTGCGAGCGCCGGTAGCTAATTTTCATGGGTGCGGCCTAAAGTGCCGGTATGAACGCCCCGATCTCGCCCGACCAGATGCGCGCCCTGTTGCTGGACGCGTCGCCCACGCCGCTGTCGCACGACCCCGACCCCACGGAAACCGCCGAATGGCGCGACGCCTTCCTGGCGCTGGCGCAAACGCAGGGCCCGCAGCGCGCGCGGCAGATGCTGGTGGAGCTGGCCCGCCTGGCGCGCCAGCAGCGCATCGGCTGGCAGCCCGAGCTGGCGACGCCGTACGTCAACACCATCGCCGCGCAAGACCAGCCGCCATTTCCGGGCGACCTCGCCGTGGAAGAAAAGCTCGCCTCGCTGATGCGCTGGAACGCGCTGGCCATGGTGGCCAAGGCCAACCAGGCCTACGGCGAACTCGGCGGCCACATTGCCAGCTACGCGAGCGCGGCCGACCTGTTCGAGACCGGCTTCAACCACTTCTTTCATGCGCGCAGCGAACACCACCGCGGCGACCTGGTGTTCTTCCAGCCGCACAGCGCGCCCGGCGTGTATGCGCGTGCGTACCTCGAAGGCCGCCTGAGCGAAGAAGACCTGGCGCACTACCGCCAGGAGCTCACCGCCCCGGCCTTCACGGAAGGCACGGGCGCGCGCGGCCTCAGCAGCTATCCGCACCCGTACCTGATGCCGGACTTCTGGCAGTTCCCCACCGGCTCGATGGGCATCGGCCCCATCAGCTCGATCTACCACGCGCGCTTCATGCGCTACCTCACGCACCGCAACCTGCTGAACTGCGAAGGCCGCAAGGTGTGGGGCGTGTTCGGCGACGGCGAAATGGACGAGCCCGAATCCATGAGCGCGCTGACGCTGGCCGCGCGCGAAAAGCTCGACAACCTCGTGTGGGTGGTCAACTGCAACCTGCAGCGCCTGGACGGCCCGGTGCGCGGCAACGGCCGCATCATCGACGAGCTCGAGAAGCTCTTCGCCGGCGCCGGCTGGAACGTCGTCAAGCTCGTGTGGGGCAGCGACTGGGACGGCCTTTTCGCGCAGGACGTGAGCGGCGCGCTGGCGCGCGTGTTCGCGGAAACCGTCGACGGCCAGATGCAGACCTTCGCCGCGAAGGACGGCCGCTTCAACCGCGACAACTTCTTCGGCCAGAACCCCGAGCTCGCGCGCCTGGCCGAGGGCATGACCGACGAGCAGATCGACCGCCTCAAGCGCGGCGGCCACGACCTCGTGAAGATCCACGCGGCCTACGCCGCCGCGGCCGCGCACAAGGGCCAGCCCACCGTCATCCTCGCCCACACCAAGAAGGGCTACGGCATGGGCAGCGCCGCGCAGGGCAAGATGACCACGCATTCGCACAAGAAGATGGGCGACGTGGACCTCATCGAGTTCCGCGACCGCTTCAACCTGCCGCTGACCGACGCGCAGGCCACCGCCATGGACTTCTACCGCCCGCCGGAAGACAGCGCCGAGATGCGCTACCTGCGCCAGCACCGCGAAGCCCTGGGCGGCGCCATGCCGCGCCGCGAGACCGCATGCGACGTGGTGCCCAAGCCCGACATCGCCAGCTACGCGCAGTTCGCGACCGCCGCGGCCGGCAAGGAAATGAGCACCACCATGGCCTTCGTGCGCATGCTGGGCAACCTCATGAAGGACAAGGCCCTGGGCCCGCGCATCGTGCCCATCGTGGCCGACGAGGCACGCACCTTCGGCATGGCCAACCTGTTCAAGCAGGTGGGCATCTACTCGAGCGTGGGCCAGCGCTATGCGCCCGAAGACATCGGCTCGGTGCTGAGCTACCGCGAGGCCACCGACGGGCAGATCCTGGAAGAGGGCATCAGCGAGGCCGGCGCCATCGCGAGCTGGACGGCCGCGGCCACCAGCTACAGCGTGCATGGGCTGGCGATGCTGCCCTTCTACATCTACTACTCGATGTTCGGCTTCCAGCGCGTGGGCGACGCCATCTGGGCGGCGGCCGACCAGCGCGCGCGCGGCTTCCTGCTGGGCGCCACTTCGGGCCGCACCACGCTCGGCGGCGAAGGCCTGCAGCACCAGGACGGTAGCAGCCACCTCGTGGCCGCGACCATTCCCAACTGCAAGGCCTACGACCCGGCCTACGCGGGCGAGATGGCGGTGATCGTCGATGCGGGCATCCGCGAAATGATGGTCGAGCAGAAGGACGTTTTCTACTACGTCACGCTCATGAACGAGAACTACGCGCAGCCCGACGTGCCCGCGGGCGCGGAGAGCGACATCCTGCGCGGCTGCTACCGCTTCGGTGTGTACACGCCCACCTCCGGCAAGGCGCAGAAGAAGGTCACGCTCATGGGCTCGGGCGCCATCCTCACCGAGGTGGTGAAGGCCGCGCAGCTGCTGGCCGACGAAGGCATCGAGGCCGAGGTGTTCAGCGTGACGAGCTGGAGCGAGCTGGCACGCGACGGCGCGGCCTGCGAGCAGCGCGCACTGGCCGGCGCGAGCGCGGAAAAAGCCGGCACCGCCTTCATCGCGCAGCAGCTCGGCAAGGGCGAGGGCAAGGGTAAGAACACCTCGCCCATCGTCGCCGCCACCGACTACGTGCGCGCCGTGCCCGAAAGCGTGCGCGCCTTTTTGCCGGAAGGCCGGCGCTACCTCACGCTGGGCACCGACGGCTTCGGGCGCAGCGACACGCGCGCCGCGCTGCGCGGGTTCTTCGGGGTGGACGCGGCCAGCATCGCGAACGCTGCGCGGCACGCGCTGCGCTGAGGCCACGCGGCCGGGAGGCGTGTGCGGGCGCGCCCGTGCGGAGGGCCTGCGTTAGAGTCGCAGGCCCCACCTTCCGCCCCATGACCGCCCGCTTCCAGTCCGTAGCCCCCACCGTCCGCCTGGCCGACCAGGTGGCCGACGCGCTGGCCGCCGAGGTGCGCAGCGGGCGGCTCGGCGAAGGCGACCGGCTGCCCACCGAGACCGCATTGGCCGCGCAATTCGGCGTGAGCCGCACCGTGGTGCGCGAGGCGGTGTCGCGGCTCAAGTCGCTGGGGCTGGTCGATTCGCGCCAGGGCAGCGGCGTGTACGTGCGCGCCGCCGGCATCGAGCCGCTGCGCTTCGACATGCCGCACGTGGCCTCGCGCGAAGCCGTCATCCAGATGGTCGAGCTGCGCCGCGCGCTCGAGGCCGAAGTGGCCGCGCTGGCGGCCGAGCGCCGCACCAAGACCGACCTGCGCCGCATCCGCGAGGCCATCAAGGCGCTGAAGGCGGCGGTGGTGGCCGGGGGCAACGGGGCCGACGAAGACGTGCGCTTCCACACCGCCATCGCCGAGGCCGCGCGCAACCCCTTCCTGCTCGGCACGCTGCAGTACCTGCGCCAGTTCCTGCACGGCGCCACGCGCGTGACGCGCGCCAACGAAGCCCGCCGCGCCGACTTCGCGGCCCAGGTGGCGCAGGAGCACGCGCTGATCGTCGATGCCATCGACGCGGGCGACCCGGCGCGCGCGCGCGAGGCCGCCAAGTCGCACATGGACAACGCCATCCGCCGCATCGAGCAGGCCGACCCGGCGTTCTGGCAGCAAGAGGGCGCGCAGCTCGCACGACCGCTGGTCGAAGGCTGGCCCGCGCGCCATTGAGCACCTGGGCCTCGAGGCGCTGAGCCCCTGCACACGGCTCGGGTACGGGTTCAAACGGATCGGCCCGCAGCACCCAAATTTGTATGATGACCTGACAAATTGAAGCGCGGGCGGCAGAAGCCTACGCTGCACACCCGTTCAAGGAAAAGCCCCTCCAATGACCACTTCCCCCTCTCCCTTCGTCGGCGCGGTCGGCGTCGTGGGCCTCGGCGCCATGGGCGCCGGCATGGCGCAGTCGCTGCGCCGCGCGGGCCACGCGCCGCATGTGTTCGACGTGCGCCGCGAGGTCGCCGAAGCCTTCGCGCGCGACGGCGGCACCGCCTGCGATTCGCTGGCCGCGCTCGGCGCGCAATGCGACGTCGTGGTGTCGGTGGTGGTCAACGCCGCGCAGACCGAGTCGGTGCTGTTCGGCGACGGCACCGCCCCCGGCTGCGCCGCCTCGATGAAGCCCGGCAGCCTGTTCGTGATGTGCTCCACCGTCGATCCGAACTGGTCGGTCGCGCTGGAGGCGCGGCTCCAGAAGCTGGGCATCCTGTACCTCGACGCGCCCATTTCCGGCGGCGCCGCCAAGGCCGCGAACGGCCAGATGACGATGATGACCGCCGGCACTCCGGCGGCTTACGACAAGGCCGGCGCGTTGCTCGACGCCATGGCCGCCAAGGTCTACCGGCTTGGCGACAGCGCGGGCGCGGGCAGCAAGGTGAAGGTCATCAACCAGCTGCTGGCCGGCGTGCACATCGCGGCCGCCGCCGAGGCCATGGCGCTGGGCCTGCGCGAAGGCGTGGACCCGGCCGCGCTGTACGAGGTCATCACCCACAGCGCGGGCAACAGCTGGATGTTCGAGAACCGCATGGCCCATGTGCTGGCCGGCGACTACACGCCGCTGTCGGCCGTCGACATTTTCGTGAAGGACCTGGGCCTGGTGCTCGACGTGGCGCGCGCCAGCAAGTTTCCGCTGCCGCTGTCGTCCACCGCGCACCAGATGTTCATGCAGGCCTCCACCGCGGGCCATGCGCGCGAGGACGACAGCGCGGTCATCAAGATCTTCCCGGGCATCGAGCTGCCCGGGAAGCAAAACGACTGAAGAAAGCAGAGACACCATGCACATCCTCATCACCGGCGGCTGCGGCTTCCTCGGCGCGCGCCTCGCGCGCACCTTGCTGGCAGGCGGCGACATCGCCCTGGCCGGCGCCGCCGCGCAAGCCATTTCGCGCGTCACCCTGGCCGACCGCGTGCCACCACCCGCCGACCTGGCCGCCGACGCGCGCGTGCAGTTCGCGGAGGGCGACCTGCTGGCGCAGCTGGCCGCCAACGCGCTGCCCATCGCCGACACCCAGCTCGTGTTCCACCTGGCCGCCGCCGTGAGCGGCGAATGCGAGGCCGACTTCGACCTCGGCATGCGCAGCAACCTCGACGCCACGCGCGGCCTGCTCGAGGCCGCGCGCCGTGCCGGGAGCGCCCCGGTGTTCGTGTTTTCCAGCTCGGTCGCCGTGTTCGGCGATTCGCCCGAGCAGCGCCTGCCCGCGGTCATCGAGGACACCACCTTGCCGACGCCGCAGAACAGCTACGGCATCCAGAAGTTCATCGGCGAGCAGCTGGTCGCCGACTTCACGCGCAAGGGCTTCGTGCAGGGCCGCAACGTGCGGCTCATGACCGTGTCGGTGCGCCCGGGCAAGCCCAACGGCGCGGCATCGAGCTTCCTGAGCGGCATGCTGCGCGAGCCGCTGGCCGGGGAGCGCGCGCGCTGCCCGGTGCCGCCGGACACGCCCGTGGCACTGGCATCGCCCGGCAACACCGTCGCCGGCCTCGTGCGCGCCGCCACGGCCAGCGCCGCCGAGTGGGGCGCGCGCACCGCCGTCAACCTGCCCGCGCTGACCACCACCGTGCGCGACATGGCACAGGCGCTCGAACGCATCGCGGGCAAGGAGGCCGGCGCGCTGATCGACTGGACGCCCGATGCCGCCATTGCCAAGATCGTCACCAGCTGGCCCAGCCGCATCCACGCCGCACGCGCCGAAGCATTGGGCTTGAAGGCCGACGCGAGCTTCGACGCCATCCTGCGCGACTACGTGCGCGAGAACGCGCAGGCCGTGAAGCTGCCGGTGAAGGGCTGAGCCATGGCGAACCCGTCCACGCCCTCCGCACAACCCAGGCTCCTGCTCGGCTGCATCGCCGACGACTTCACCGGCGCCACCGACCTCGCCAATAACCTCGTGCGCGCGGGCATGCGCGTGGTGCAGGCCATCGGCGTGCCCGACGGCCCGCTCGGTGCGGATGTCGATGCGGTGGTGGTCGCCCTCAAGTCGCGCACCATCGCGCCGGCCGAGGCCGTCGCCCAGTCGCTCGACGCGCTGCGCTGGCTGCAGGCGCAGGGCGCGCAGCAGGTCTATTTCAAGTACTGCTCCACCTTCGACAGCACGCCCCAAGGCAACATCGGTCCCGTCACCGAGGCGCTGATGGACGCGCTGCAGTGCGACTTCACCATCGCCACGCCTGCCTTCCCCGACAACAAGCGCACCGTGTTCAAGGGCTACCTGTTCGCAGGTGACGTGCTGCTCAACGAGAGCGGCATGCAGAACCACCCGCTCACGCCCATGACCGACCCGAACCTGGTGCGCGTGCTGCAGGCGCAGTGCCAGCGCAAGGTCGGCCTCATCGACCACGCGGTGGTCGCGCGCGGCGCGCAGGCCATCGAAGAGCGCATCGCGCAGCTGAAGGCCGAGGGCGTGTCCATCGCCGTCGTCGATGCCGTGTCGAACGACGACCTGCTGCGCATGGGCCCGGCGCTCGCGAAGTTGCCGTTGCTCACCGCGGGTTCGGGCGTGGCCATCGGCCTGCCGGCCAACTTCGGGCTGGCGCCGTCGTCCCAGGCCAGCGCCTTGCCCCCGGCCGGCGGCAAGCAGGCCGTGGTCTCGGGCAGCTGTTCGCTCGCCACCAACCGCCAGGTGCAAGATTTCGTGCAGCGCGGCGGCGCGGCCATGGCCATCGACCCGTTGCGCATCGCGCAGGGCGCGGACGTGGCGGCCGAGGTCTTGTCGTGGGCCACGCCGCTGCTCGACAAGGGCCCCGTGCTCGTCTACTCCACGGCCGAAGCCGGCGCCGTCAAGTCGGTGCAAGGCCAACTCGGCGCAGAGCAGGCGGGCGCCATGGTCGAGCGCACCGTCGCAGCCATCGCGCGCGGCCTGGTCGAGCGCGGCGTGCACCAGCTGGTGGTGGCCGGCGGCGAAACCTCGGGTGCGTGCGTGCAGGCGCTGGGCATCGCGCAGATGCAGATCGGCCCGCAGATCGACCCGGGCGTGCCGTGGTGCCATGCGCGCTCCGACGCCGCGCCCGCATCGGGGTTGCACATCGCGCTGAAGTCCGGCAACTTCGGCAGTGACGATTTTTTTACGAAAGCGTTCTTGGTGTTGGGGTGACGGCCGCTGGTTCGTGATCGTTATGCGCAGCGGTCGTTGATCGTCCCGAACAGCAACACAGCAAAAGACATGACCGAAACCCAAGCCAGAGAAGAAATCTGCCGAACAGGCCGCAGCCTTTTCGAACGCGGCTACGTGCACGCGACAGCAGGCAACATCAGCGTGCGGCTGGACGACGGCTTCCTCATCACCCCGACCGATGCCTGCCTGGGTTTTCTCGACCCCGCGCGCCTCGCGAAGCTCGATGCGCAAGGCCGGCAGACCAGCGGCGACCGTGCCAGCAAGACCATCGCGCTGCACATGCGCATCTACGCCGCGGCGCGCAAGTTCGACACCGACACGGCCTGCGTCATCCACACGCACAGCACGCACTGCGTGGCGCTCACGCTGAACACGCCGCAAGACGAACTGCTGCCCGCGCTCACCCCGTACTTCGTCATGAAGGTCGGCCACGTCCCCGTCATCGCGTACCACCGCCCCGGCGCACCCGAGGCGGCGGAACAGGTGGCGCAGGCCATCGAGCGGTTCGGAAATTCAGGCACGCCCATTCGCGCCGTGATGCTCACGCGCCTGGGCCCCAACGTGTGGCACGACACGCCCGCCGCCGCCATGTCCGTGCTCGAGGAACTCGAGGAAACCGCCCGGCTCCAGATGCTCACGCAGGCTGCAGGAACAGCAACGCCCGCGCCGCTGGATGCCGATCAGATCGATGAACTGCGCCGCACCTTCGGCGCACGCTGGTAGTACAAACACCCCATGCCCCAATTCGCCGCCAACCTCTCGATGCTCTACCCGGAGCTCGCCTTTCTCGACCGCTTCGATGCCGCCGCGAAAGACGGCTTCCAAGGCGTGGAGTACCTCTTTCCGTACGACTTCGCGAAGAACGAGATCCTCGCGCGGCTGAAGCACAACGGCCTGCAGCAGGTGCTGTTCAACGGCCCGCCCGGCGACTGGAACGGCGGCGAGCGCGGGCTGGCCTGCCTGCCCGGGCGCGACGCCGAGTTTCGCGAGGGCATCGCCAAGGCCATCGACTACGCCGTGGCGCTGGACTGCCCGCGCATCCACGTCATGGCCGGCCTCGTGCCCGAAGGGCTCGCGCGCGACGCGCTGCAACCCGTGTACCTCGACAACCTGCACTGGGCCGCCACCGAAGCCGCCAAGGCCGGGTGCGACGTGCTCATCGAGCCCATCAACACGCGCGACATTCCCGGCTTCTTCCTCAACCGGCAAGACCACGCGCACGAGATCGTCCAGGCCGTGGGCGCGCCCAACCTCAAGGTGCAGATGGACCTGTACCACTGCCAGATCGTCGAGGGCGACGTGGCCATGAAGATCCGCAAGTACCTGCCCACCGGCCGCGTCGGCCACCTCCAGATCGCGGGCGTGCCCGACCGGCACGAGCCCGACCTCGGCGAGCAGAACTACCCCTACCTGTTCGACGTGCTCGACGAGGTGTCGGCGCAATGCGGCTGGCAAGGCTGGGTCGGGTGCGAGTACCGGCCGAAGCGCGGCGCGGAGCCCGGTGGCACGTCGGCCGGCCTGGGCTGGCTGCGTGCGCAGGAAGAGCGCGTGAAGCAACGCGGCGCGCAACGCGCATGAAGCTCGAGGCGCTGCGCATTCCCGCGCCGCTGCGCGGCTTCGACGCTGGCGGTCCCGGGGGTTCCGGCGGTTCCGGCGACGTGAACGTGTTCGACGTCACGCTGGCCGGCGACACCGTCGAGTCCATCGTTCCCAGCGCGCAGCAACGCGAGGCGCGCGGCACGCTGCTGAGCGCGCTGGTCGAAGCGCACGCGCACATCGACAAGAACTACACCGTGCAGGACGTGGGCGCGGCGCAGGGCAACCTGTTTGCCGCCATCGACCGCATGAACAGGCACCGCGACAGCTGGACCGGCGAGTCGCTGCGCCTGCGCATGGAACGCGCGCTCAACGACGCCTGGCGCTCGGGCACGCGCGCGCTGCGCACGCACCTCGACTGGGTGCAGGCCGAGCCGCCCGCCGCGCTGGCGGTGTTCGAGGCGCTGCGCGCCGAATGGCGCGGCCGCGTCGAGCTGCAGTTCGTGTCGCTCACGCCGCTCGACCTGTTCGCCGACCTTGCCGCGGGCGAGCGCATCGCGCGCGAGGTGAAGCGCGCGGGCGGCACGCTGGGCGCGTTCGTCTACCGCAACGACGGCATCGTGCACAAGCTGGGCCGCGTGTTCGACCTGGCGCAGCAGCACGGCCTGGGCCTGGACTTTCATGTGGACGAAGGCCTCGACGTCGAGGCCGGCGGCCTGCGCGCCATTGCGCAGCTGGTGCGCGCGCGCGACTTCCGCCACGGCGTGGTCTGCGGCCACTGCTGTTCGCTGTCGGTGCAGGACGATGCGGTCGCCAACGAAACGCTCGCGCTGTGCGCCGGCGCGGGCCTGCACCTGGTCGCGCTGCCGACCACCAACCTGTACCTGCAGGGCGCCTGGGACCGCACGCCGGTGCAGCGCGGCATCACGCGCATCCGCGAGGCGGCGGCACGGGGCTTGCGTGCGAGCCTGGCGACCGACAACGTGCAGGACGCCTTCTATCCCTACGGCAGCTACGACCTGCTGGAGACCTTCGGCCTCGGTGTGCAGGTGGCGCACCTGGCGCCGGCCTCCGACTGGCTCGACGCCGTCACCGTGAGCCCCGCGAAAGCACTGGGCCTCGCGTGGGACGGGCGCATTGCGCCGGGCTGCCCGGCGGACCTGCTGGTGTTGGCGGCCACCGACGAACACGAGCTCGTCGGCCCGCGCGGACGGCAACGCACCGTCATCCGCGCAGGCCGCGTGCTCGTGCCCCCGACACCTTGATACCTTGAACTGAACCCGGAGAACACCCCCATGAGCATGGGCAAGCCAATGGCCAACTACGCCGCCGCCAAGCGCGTCGGCGATTTCGTCTTCATGAGCGGCGTGGTCGCCGTCGACCCGGCCACGCGCCGCGCCGTCGCCGGCTACGACGCCATCCCTGAAGAAGCACGCACCGCGCTGCAGGGCGTGGGCTACGCCACGGGCCAGATGTCGGTCGACGTGTTCGAGGCGCCCATCGTCGCGCAGAGCTGGTTCGTGCTGGAGCGCATCCGCCAGATCGCCGCCGAGCACGGCGGCACCATGGAAGACGTGGTGAAGCTGGTGCAGTACTTTCGCCACCTGCCGCACTACGCGTTCTACAACCGCGTGCGCGGGCTGTTCTACCCCGGCGAGCCGCCGGTGAGCACGGTGGTGGAGGTGTCGCGCTTCCTGCCGGGCGACGAGGTGCTGGTGGAAGTCGAAGCCACCATGTACCTGCCGAAGCGTTCTTCTACCTGACGCCCGCGCCCTTGAGCAGGAACTCCGTCACCTGCTCGATGAGGTAGCGGCGGTCCTTGTCCTCGCCCTGCTGCGCGGTGTTGCGGTAGTAGGCGGCCTGGGTGGCGTGGTCGGCGTAGAACTGCGTCACGGCCCAGATGTGGAACAGCACCAGCATCGGGTCGGCCTTGTCCATCAGGCCCTGGTTCATCCAGTTCTGGATCACGGCAGCGGCCTGGTCGGTGCGCTGCTTGCTCGTGTCCATCATGTCGTTGACCACCGGCGCGCCGCGCATCATCTCGGCCGTGAAGATGCGCGAGCGCAGCGGATGGTCGAACGAGAACATCATCTTGCGGTGGATCAGGTCGCCCAGCACCTTGCGCGGGCCGAAGGCCTCGTCGCTGAAGCCGAACACCACGATCCAGTCGGTGAGGATGTCCTGCAGCACCTGCCGGTACAGCGCCTCCTTGCTGTCGATGTAGTAGTGCAGCTGCGCCTTCGACAGCCCGGCCTTGTCGGCGATGGCCTGCGTCGACGCGCCGGCCAGCCCCTCGCTGGCGAACACCTCGATGGCGGCCTGGTTGATGAGGCCGAGCACCTGCGTGTACTTGCGCGAGCGGCCGCGCGTGGCGGGCGCGTCGGTGTCGGCGGCGTTGTCTTCCAGGCTCACAGCTGCAGCACCAGTTCCGTGCCCTTTGCGCGCGAGCAGCACAGCGCCACCTTGTGGCGGCGCTCGCTGCCGGTGAGGCAGAAGTCGCGGTGCTCGGCGCCTTCGCCATCGCCCTCGACCACGCAGGTGCCGCACAGGCCCTGCTGGCACGACACCGGAATGTCGATGCCCACTTCATGCAGCGCGTCGACCGCGGTCTGGTCCGCGGCCACCGGCACGCTGATGCCGCGCTGCGCGAGCCTGAGCGTGAAGGGCAGGCCGGTGGTGGTGTTGGCGTCGGTGGGGGCGGCGAAGTATTCGGCGTGCAGCGCGTCTTCGGGCCAGTGCGCGGAGGCCTCGCGCACCGCCTGCATGAAGCCGCCGGGGCCGCACACGTACAGGTGCGTGCCGGGCGCGCGCTCGGCCAGCAGCGCGCGCAGGTCGATGCGCTGCGTGGCGTCGCCCTGGTCGAGGTGCAGGCGAAGGTGAGGCGCCAGCGCGGGGTGGCGCAGCGCGTCGGCGAAGGCCAGGTGCTCTTCGCTGCGCGCGAACACGCACAGCGTGAACGCGGCGCCGCGCGCGGCCAGCGCCTGCGCCATGGCCAGCAGCGGCGTCATGCCGATGCCGCCGGCCAGCAGCAGGTGGTGCGTGGCTTCGTCGCGCAGCGGAAAGGTGTTGCGCGGCGCGCTGATGGGCAGCAGGTCGCCTTCGCGCACGCGCTCGTGCATCGAGGCCGAGCCGCCGCGGCTCGCGCCCTCGCGCTTGACACCGATCACGTAGCTGCCGGTCACGTTGCCGCCTTCGTTCGGCGAAGAAGGCGCGCGCGCCAGCGAGTACTGCCGCGAGAAGCCGCCGGGCATGTGCACGTCGATGTGCGCGCCGGCCTCGTACGAAGGCAGCGGCCGGCCCCACGGGTGGGCCAGTTCGAAGGCGAGGATTTCGGGCGTCTGCCGCGAGATGCGTGCGACGCGCACGGTCAGCGTGCGTTCGAGGCTCATGGTGTGGGTCTCCCTGTCAGGTCTGGATCTTCTGCAACTGGCGCGCGACGCGCTCGATGAAATGGGTGCGGTCGTGCGCGGTGACGGCGTTCATGTCGTGCAGCTGCAGCCAGGTCACCTTGCAGCGCCACGCGAACAGCGCCCGCAGCGCGCGCGTGAACAGCCGCCGTGCCGGGTCGCCGATGAGCATCACGAACCAGCGCGGCGAGCCGCCCGTGGTCACCACCGTCAGGCGCCGGATGTGGCGCATGCCCGACTTGGCCAGCTGCCCCTTGCGCTCGGCCGGCAGGAAGGCCACGCCCGGCAGCCACACCCGCTCCAGCCAGCCCTTGAGCATCGACGGCGGCCCATGGAACCAGATGGGAAACACGAACACCAGGTGCTCGGCCCACAGCAGCGCGTCGACGTGGGGTTTCACGCGCTCGCGGATCAGCTCGGGGTTGTCGAGGTACGCAATGCGCTCCTCGCGCGTGAGCGTGGGGTCGAAGCCTTCGGCGTACAGGTCGATGGCCTTGACGGTGTGGCGGGGCTCCAGGGCCTCGAGGGTGGTGCGGTAGAGCGCGTGGTTGAAGCTGTCAGGGTTCGGATGGCAGTGGACGACGAGCGTTTTCATGAGGGCCGGTTCGCCTGTCGGCGAGACGGGGTCAGAGCCCAGGAATAAAAGGCCGCGCGTGCCTTATGGCAACCCAGGCGCCGGCATCTGACCCCGGCGCAAGCCCCGCGCGACCCACGGGAAGGACAACGAAACGAAAAAGCGGAACGCGTTATTTGCCGGTGAGCTTCTTGCGCACGTCGACGCCCACGCCCTTGTTCACGAACTGCGTGGTGACCACCTTCGACAGGTCGACCTCGCCGGCCTTGTACAGGCCGGCCTTGACCATCTTGTCGTAGAAGTCCTTCACGCGGGCCTCGTCCATGGCGCCGATGCCCTTGGTGAGCGACTCGCCGCTGTCGACGATGCCCATCTTCTTCATGAGCTCGATGGAGCCCTGCAGCGACGCGACGGGCGAGTCGGGGTTGGTCTTGGCGATGAGCTCGTTGGCGGCCTTGTTGTCGCCGTAGAGGTAGTTGTTCCAGCCGATGATCGACGCTTCGACGAACTTGCGCACGGTCTCGGGCTTGGTCTTGATGAGGTCGGCGCGCGTCTCGATGGTGGTCGAGTAGGTCGAGAAGCCGTTGTCGGCCAGCAGCTGCACCACGGGGTCGAAGCCGGCCTGCGCCTTGATCGACAGCGGCTCGGAGATGGCGTAGCCCTGCTGGATCGACTTCTTGTCCGCCAGGAACGGGCCGACGTTGAAGGTGTACGGCTTGAGCTGCGAGTCCTTGAAGCCGTGCTCCGACTTCATCCACTGCCAGAAGCTGAACTGGCCGTCCTTGCCGATGAAGGCCACGGGGGCCTTGGTCATGTCCTTGAAGGTGTCGAAGCCCTGGCCGGGGTGCGCGAACATGGCCTGCGGGTCTTTCTGGAAGAAGGCCGCGACCACCACGGTGGGCACGCCGTTCTTCACGTTGTCGAAGGACTGCAGCAGGTTGCCGGTCATCAGGAAGTCGACCTTGCCGGCCGGCAGCATCGGCCGGTTGTTGACCATGGGGCCGCCCTGCTGGATCTCCACGTCGAGGCCGTACTTCTTGTAGGTGCCGTCCACCAGCGCCTGGTAGAACCCGCCGTGTCCGGCCTGTGCTTTCCAGTTGGTGGCGAACACCACTTTTTCTTGCGCCTGCACGGCGAAGGCGGCAGCCGCAAGGGCGAGGCCGAGGGCAAGCGGGCGAATGGTCAGAGCGGGAACGCGCATGGCAGTGGACTCCTGGTTTTGAATTCGACGGGTATTTTCATGTCATCGCGCCCTGAACGACGATGAAGCACAGCGCGGCGATGCAACAAGGAACAGCTTTTCATCTCAACGCTCGACAGCCATGTCCGCGGTCCAGCCCCGCGTCTTGCCCGGGTTCATCAGCCCCATCGGGTCGCTGCGCTTCTTGAAGTCGATCTGCTGCGTGTCGATGGTCTTCATGCCGCCGTCCTCGATGGTGACCACGTGCGGGTTGAAGATCTGGCAACCGCCCTGCGACTCGATCTCGCGGATCAGCTCGTACTGGTGGGCCTCGCCCTTCCAGCGCACCAGCAGGATGCCGAAGGTGCCGCACTCGCCACCGGCGCGCGCGAAGTCCTGGTGCTGCAACACGTCGTCGCCGAAGATTGTCAGATGGCGCTCCACCACCGACGGATCGAAAGGCTGCGCGTAGGCAACCTGCAGGTACGTCCAGCCGCGGTCGGCCTTCAGCGCCTGCAGCGTCGTGTGGTTGAAGGCGCATTCATAGGCCGGCGGCAGGCCGTCGGCGAGCAGTTCGGCCTCGGTGCCCGCGACCGAGATCGTGCCGCCGTGCGCAGCGGCCAGCGCGCGGAATTCTTTCATCGACTCGGGCGACACCATGGTGAACACCGCGTGCCGGTCGATGGGGAAACGGTCGCGCATCGCCGTGTAGTACGGCGAGAAGCGCGCCTCCACCGTCGACAGCAGGAAGATGTCGAGCGTGGGCGCCTGCGCCGCGATGCCGAAGTCCAGCGCACCCCGGTAGGTCTCGAACAGCACCGTGCAGTGCACCCACTCGACGGCGGGGCTCAGCGCGACCTCCACGTCGAGGATCACGCCGTTGGTGCCATAGGCGTGGTGCACCTGCTGGATCTCGTCGCCGTGCAGCTCGATGACCCGCGGCTCGCGCTCCACCGTCATCACGCGCGCGCGCAGCAGGTTGCCGGGGTCGCGCAGGATGCCGTGGCGAAACGAGCCGATGCCGCCGAAGCCGCCCGCGATGAAGCCGCCGATGCTGGCCACGTGCCAGGTCGAGGGCCACATGCGCAGCGCCTGCCCGGTCTCGCGCGCAGCCAGGTCGATGTCGTGCATGCGCGCGCCGGCTTCGACGCGCATGCTGCCCGGCTGAATGTCCAGCACGCGGCACATCTGCGTCACGTCGAGCACGATGCCGCCTTGCAGCGGCACGCACTGGCCGTAGTTGCCGGTGCCGCCCGCGCGCACGGTGAGCGGCAGCTTCCACTTCGCGGCCACGGCCGCGGCCTGGCGCACGTCGTCTTCGGTGCTCACCTTGACCACCAGGTCGGCCACGCAGCCCGCGAGCTGCGCGCTGAGGATGGGGCTGTACCAGTAGAAGTCCTTCGACAGCTGCTTGCGCTGCGCGGGCGCGGTGATCACGTTGAGGCCGCGCAGGTCTTCGCGCACCGCGTCCCAGTCGCGAAGCCTGGGGGGGAGCGATTTACCTTTCACGGCGCATCTCGCTTTCGTGCCAGTGGCCGAGCACCAGGCGCGACAGCGCCGCGAACACGATGAAGATCACGATGCCCAGCAAGGACACCAGCAGCAGCGCCGCGAACATCATCGGGATCTCGGTGCGAAAGCTCGATTCGAGAATGCGCGAGGCCAGGCCCGTTTCCTTGCCCGCCGTGCCGGCCGTGAACTCGGCCACCACCGCGCCGATCAGGCTCAGGCCGCCCGCGATCTTCAGGCCCGCCATGAAGTACGGCAGCGCGCTCGGCGCGAGCAGGTAGCGAAAGGTCTGCCAGGGCGAGGCCTTGTAGAGCTGGAACAGGTCGCGCAGGTTGCTGTCGGCGCTCTTCAGGCCGATGACGGTGTTCGACAGGATCGGAAAGAAGGCCACGATCCACGCGCACAGCAGCAGCGCCGCCGTGGTGCTCGACACGTAGATCAGGATCAGCGGCGCGATCGCGATGATGGGCGTGACCTGCAGGATCACCGCGATGGGGAACAGGCCGATTTCCACCCACTTGAACAACGCGAACGCAATGGCCAGCGCCACGCCGCCGACGATGGCCGCGGTGAGCGCGAGCAGCGTGAGCTTCACGGTGAACCACAGCGCGCTCGACAGCGAGTCCCAGTTGTCGAACAGCGTGCGCAGGATGAGCGAGGGCGCGGGCAGGATGTAGTGCGGAATGTTGTTGGCCCGCACCATCCACTCCCACAGCAGCAGCAGGCCGAGGACGATGCCCGCGGGCACCACGATGCGCAGCATCGATTCGCGCCGGCGCAGCCTGTCTTCGTGGGCGCGCAGCATCTCGGCGGTGGGCGCGGCGTCGGTGCCGTCCAGGGGTGTCACTGGATTCACGGCAATCACCGTTTCAATGGTCGACGTCGAGGCCATGCAGCGCTCCATGCAGGGATTGGGACACCGCCGTGCAATGCGCGTTGTAGCGGCTCGAGGTGCGGAACTCTTCACCGCGCGGGTACGGCTCGTCGATGCGGATCTCGTCGATCACGCGGCCCGGGCGCGCGGCCATCACCACGATGCGGTTCGACAGGTACACCGACTCGTACACGCTGTGCGTGACGAACACGATCGAAAAACGATGCTCGCGCCAGATGGCCAGCAGGTCGTTATTGAGCTTGATGCGCGTCATTTCGTCGAGCGCGGCAAAGGGCTCGTCCATCAGCAGCAGGCGCGGGTGCGTGACCAGCGCGCGGGCGATCGACACGCGCATCTTCATGCCGCCGGAGAGCTCGCGCGGGTACACGTCGGCAAAGCGCGAGAGGCCCACCAGCTCCAGCACCTGCTCGACCACCGGCGCGGCCTCGTCGCGGCGCATGCCCGCGAGCTTCAGCGGCAGCCACACGTTGTCGAACACCTTGGTCCAGGGCATGAGCGTGGGCTCCTGGAACACGAAGCCCAGGTCGCGGTCGCTCTTGCTGTCCTTGGCGGCGCCGGTGTTGGCGCCCGACCAGTGCATGTCGCCCGAGCTGAGCCGGGTGAGCCCGGCGATCAGCCGCAGCGCGGTGCTCTTGCCGCAGCCCGAGGGGCCGAGGAAGCTGACGAAGTCGTGCTCGCCGATGTCGAGCGTCATGCCCTGCAGCGCGAGCGTGCCGTTGGCGAAGCGCTTGCTGACGTTGCGCAAGCCGACCAGCGGGGGCGTGGCGGTGGTGGAGGGTGTGGTGGATGGCGTGGTGCTTTCCATGGCGCGTTCCTTTGGCGCGCAGCCTAGCGCCAGGCCGGCGTGTTGGCGAGGCGAGACAGCGGAAAACGGTCGACCTCGTGCAGCAGCTCGACAAAGCGCCGGCCCACGTGGTCGAGCACCGCCGCGCCTTTCTCCGCGGTGGCGCGCGTGGCGTCGCCGGCGGCGCCCGCGGGGTTGATGTCGTGCATCTGCCAGCCGAGCTTGCCGCTGGGCGTGATCGACAGAAACTTGTTCTCCTCGGCCAGTTGCTCGGTCATGGAGCTGAAGTTCTGGAACTGGTCGCGGCGCACGTAGTCGGGCGTGAGGTGCAGCATGACCGAGCTCTCGAGGTCGCCGGCATGGATGCCGTGCTTGCCCTCGTGCGCGGTGAACAGGCCTTCGGGCAGGCCCAGCGTGTACCAGTTGGCGGCCACGATCATCATGTCGTGTTCCTCGCGCAGGTCGCGCGCCACGATGTCCATCACGCTCATCTGGCCGCCGTGGCTGTTGTAGAGCACCAGCTTGCGCACGCCGGCCTTGGCGACGCAGGCGCCGATGTCCTTCCACAGCGAAATGAGCGTGTTGGCCGACACGGTGAGCGTGCCCGGATAGCGCGAGTGCTCGTTGCTCTTGCCGTAGGGCACGGTGGGCAGGAAGAGCACGGGCAGCTCGTCGGGCAGGTGCGGGAGCGTGGCGCGCACCATGCCGTCGATGGTGGCCGTGTCGGTCGACATCGGCAGGTGGGGGCCGTGCTGTTCGGTGGCGCCCACCGGCAGCACGGCGATGAGCCGTTCGCGGTCGAGGCGGGAGAACTCTTCGCTGGTCAGGTCGGACCAGAAGCGGCTGCGCAGGCGGGGCGGATTCATCGTGGCACACCTCTTTGACGTCGGGTTGGACAGTTTAAATTATCCATGTGGTCAAAAAAAGTGGCTCGGCAATTACCCGAATGCCTATCCACTGCTTGGTAAAGACAGGTAACGGACGTGCAAACCAGAGCAACTGGTCAAGTTGCGGCGTCGGGCCAGTTCCGATGCGGCCCTTACCAGCGCAGCCGCACGCCCAGCTGCCCCTGCACCCCCGTCTGCTCGGTGTTGCCCACGGCGCTGGTGTAGGCCAGCCCGCCGTACACCGACACCGTCTTGTTGACCTGGCCGACGACACCGGCGCCCACCTCCAGCGCGCTCGCGTTGCGCCGGTTGACGACCTGGTCGGTGGGGCCGAAGAAGAGCGCGTTGCTGCCGCTGAAG
The DNA here is from genome assembly GCF_030317035.1 of Variovorax sp. J22G73. Lineage (GTDB taxonomy): Bacteria > Pseudomonadota > Gammaproteobacteria > Burkholderiales > Burkholderiaceae_C > Variovorax. The sequence continues at coordinate 120,410 of NZ_JASZYK010000011.1, read as the reverse complement.
GTGTGCCACAGGTTGGCCTTGAGGTACGGACGCCAGGTGCCTCCGCCAGCGTCCACCCGGCCTTCGAGCCGCGCGCCGATACGCCCGGTGACGGCGTTGTCCCGCTGGAAGCGCACGGCGGAAATACCGTCGTCGAAGTCGTCGAGCGAACTGCGCTGCCAGACGAGCTGCACCTGCGGCTGCAGCGTGAGGTTGTCGCCCAGCGCCAGCGGGTAGCCGGCCTCCAAAGACGCCGTGACCGCCGAGCCGCGCGGGGTGCCGCCGCGGCCGAGCGTGGAGCGCGCGTCGGCCTTGTAGCGGCTGGCCATGAGCACCGCGTCGCTGTACCAGCCGCTGGCGGCAACGCGGGTCCAGTAGGCGCCCAGGCTGTAGCCCTCGACGGTGAGGCGGCCGGTGGCGGTGTTGGTGCCGCCGCTGGCCACGCCGCTGGTGTCGCCACTGGCGCGCGTGTAGCCGCCGAGCACGCCGATGCGGTGGCGCCCGCCCGCGCCGTCGGTGGCGGCGAGAAAGTCGTGGCCCAGCTGCAGGCCGCTGATCTGGCCGTCGAACTGCGGGTCGGCGTCGCCGCGCAGGCGCTGGCGGGTGCTTTCGCCGAACACGCGGCCCCACGAGGCCTGCGTGCTCCCCAGGCCGTCATCGCCGGCCAGCAGTTGCATGTCGGTATTGCCTTGCCGGTCGTGGAAGGTGCCCAGCTGCGCCAGCCCCAGCCGGCGCACCACCAGCGGCATGCTGCTGTAGAGCGCCACCTCGGGGCGGTACAGCTTCACGGGCTCCAGCGATGTCGCGGGTCCGGCCCCGCCACCGCCCCCGCCGCCAACGCCACCGGATGCCGATGCCTCCAGGAGCGCGACCGCCTCCGCCAGCGAGCCGACCACCGTGCCGCCGACCGCATAGCCGCTGTTGCGCAGGTACCAGCTGTCGGAATTTCCGCCCACATTTCCGCCCACATTCCCGCCTCGGTACAGCCGGTAGCTGTACGCCCCGGCCTCGACGGCCTGCGCGAGCGAGAACGCACCCGGCGCGGTGGTGGCGCCGTTCACCGCCTGCACCACCAGGATGCCGTCGGCCAGCGTCGGCGCGCCCAGCCCGCCGCGGTTGACCACGCGCACCGCCGTGCTGCCCGAGGCGTTGCCGCCGTCGACCACCAGCTTGTCGGAGGGCGAGTTGTCGCCGCCCAGCACGGTGTTGACCTGCAGCAGCGCCGGGCCGCTGCCCGTGTAGTTGCCGCGCACGGTGAAGGCGCCGAAGTTCGCCCCGTCGTTCGGACCGGGCAGCAGCGTGCCCTGGTTCGTCACGTTGCCCGCGAAGGTGCCGGTGCCGGCCACCGTGGTGCCGGGCAGCACGGCGATGACCGGGCTGGTGAGCGTCGCGGGCAGCTCGAAGCGGCCGGACTCGATGCGCACCGCGTCTGAAAAGCTCGCGTCGGTGCGCCACGACCACGCAGTGCCGCGCATCGTCAGGTTCTGGAAATTGCGAAAGGCGTTGTCCACCGTGCCGCTGCCTTCCAGGAAGGCGTTGGCGCGCCCGCCGCCGCCGTCGGCGCCGCCGCGGATGACCGAGCCGGTCTGCAGCACCAGCGTGCCCACGCCCAGCGCGCCCATGTAGATGGCGTCGCCGTTGCCCGCGCCGCCATGGCCTTCGATGGTGCCGGCGTTGACCAGCACGTCGTTGCCGTTCTGGCCGCGATAGCCGTAGCCGTTGGCGCTCGACAGCGTGGCGCCGGCCCGGTTTTCCACGCGCGAGAAGAAGGTGGCGCCCAGCGTGTTCGCATGCACCGCGTCGGCGCCGCCCGAGGGCGAGTTGGCGCCCGTGGCGGCGATGGTGCCGGTGTTGACCAGCAGGTTGGCGACCAGGTTGCCGCCCTGCAGGTACACGCCCTTGGCCGAGGCGCCGGCGGCCGAGATGGTGCCGTTGTTGACCACCGTGTTGCCCGGCCCCAGCGTGGAGATGCCGTGCGAGCTGCCGCCCGTGGTGACGATGCTGCCGTTGTTGGCGATGAGCGTGCGCGTGCTGCTGTTCGACGTCACCAGGATGCCCGAGGTGCCGCCGCTGGTGGTGCGGATGGCGCCGTTGTTGGTCAGGGTGTTGTCGTTGCCCGTGGCCACCATGGCCGCGCGCGCCGAGCCCGAGCCGCCCGACACGGTGACCTGGCCATTGTTGGTGATGCTGCTGGCGTCGCGCACCAGCAGGGCCTGCGTGGCGTTGGTGGACAGCGTGGCGCCGGGGTTCACGGTGATGGTCACGCCGGTGCTGCCGGGCGCGGCGACGACGCTGGCCGAGCCGGTGGTCGTGCCGTCGCAGGTCACCGCAGTGTTGGAACCCGGCGTGGCGCCGGGGCCGCAGGCGGCGCCGGCACCGTCGGCGGCGAGCGTGGCCAGCGTGGCGGCCAGCCAGGAGACAAGCGGAAGCGGAGGGGGAAAGGGAAAGGGACGACGGTGCTGAACCCGACGCGATCGCGCGATGCTCATGGGTGCTCCTTGAATGTCTCTTGTGCACGCCCCGGGGGCTGGGGCAGCGCCTGGCCGTTTGTCACGGCATTTGGCACGTCTGACAATCAGGAAACAATCAGCCGTTCGTTCTCATGTTGCCGCGGCGAGACGCCGTGGATACATCTGGCAGGCGTTCCAGGCCGTCCAGGGGGTTTTCAGGCTGCGACGGCTGTCAGCAGCTGCGGCGCGCTCGGGATCGCGGCGCTGAAGAGCGCCAAGCCGAGCAGCCTCGCCCGCAGCGGCCGCTTGCAATCTGCCCGCTCATCGCCGCACCACGTACCGCGTCACCACCGGCGGCGTTTCGCCCAGGTGGAACGCCAGGCGCCGCTCGCGCAGCGCCATGTCGCTGGCCGTGGCTCGGTTGAAGCGGCGCAGGTGGTCGGTCCACGAGTCGTCCACGATCTGCTCCACGTAGCGCTCGGGCTGCGCGATGTCGTGCAGCAGCTCCCAGCCGACGGCGCCCTGGCTCAGGCGCGCGCGGCGGGTCTGCTGCATCACCAGGTGAAAGGCGGCGGCGCGGGCCGGGTCGATGAAGAACTCCACCGTGATGACCACGCGGCCGTGCTCCTGCGGCGCCTCGGCCGGCGGCCCGGCGGCCCAGCCGGCCTGGGCGGGGCTGGTGTCGTCCTCGCCGCTCAGGTCGGTCACCCAGCGCAACGCGGCCAGCATCAGCAGCGTGCCGCTCACGGCGGCGATGGCCAGGCTGATTTCCAGGTTGCTCACCGTGGCCACCTGGCCCCAGATGGCGGCGCCGATGGCGCTCGCGCCCATGATGGCCATCTGGTACATCGACATGCCGCGCGCGCGCACCCAGTCGGGCAGCGCGAGCTGGGCCGACACCGACAGCGAATTGGCCACCGTGATCCACGCCATGCCGCCGAAGAACATCGCCGGCACCGCGACCCAGGCGTTGGGCGCAAAGGCCATCACCGCGGTGGCGCCCGACTGCAGCAGCGTGCCGCGCAGCACCAGCTGGTCGCGCCCCAGCGCCTGGCGCAGCCGCGGCAGGAACAGCACGGCGATGATCGCGCCGGCGCCCATGGCCGCCAGCAGCAGCGTGAAGGTGCCGGCGCCGCCGCCCTGCAGGTTGCGCGCCAGCAGCGGCAGCAGCGCCAGCAGCGCGGTCGAGTGAAAGAAGAAGATCGACACGCGCGTGAGCACCGCGCGCATGCGCTGCGACTGCCGCACGAACTGCACGCCCACGCGCATGGCGCCGATGAGCTTTTCGCGGCCCAGCGGGTTGGGCGTGTGCTCGCGCCGCCAGCGCAGCACCACGAAGCCCGAGGCCACCGACAGCACCGCGTTCAACGCGAACACCCAGACGCTGCCCGCGCTGGCGATCAGCACGCCCGCGGTGAGCGGGCCGATGATGCGCGAGGCGTTCATGGCAATGCCGTTCAGGCCCAGCGCGGCGGGCAGCTGCGGGCGCGGCACCAGCTCGGGCACGATGGCCGCGAACACCGGCCAGCGCAGCGCCAGCCCGATGCCGTTGGCGAAGGTGAGCGCCAGCAGCAGCGGCGCGGTCATGAGGTCGAGCGCCAACGCGGCGCACAGCACGATGGCGGTGCCGGCCAGCCAGAACTGCGTGGCCACCAGCCAGCGCCGGCGGTCCAGGATGTCGGCCAGCGCCCCGCTGGGCAGCCCCAGCAGGAACACCGGCAGCGTGGAGGCCGACTGCACCAGCGCCACCCAGATGGGCGAGGTGGTCAGCGAGGTCATCATCCACGCGGCGGCCACATCGTTCATCCACATGCAGATGTTGGCGATGAGCCAGGTGCTCCACAGCATGCGGAACACGGGGAGCTTCAGGGGCTCGAGGGCCGCGAGCTTCGATGGCTGCGGCCGCGCGGGCGGAATCGGTGTCTCTTCGGTGGATATGGGTGGCATGTGGCGCTATTGTGGCGCCGTGCTTTTTGCGCTCAGCCCCGGTCGCTGCGCGCGAGGTGGATTTCCAGGCGCCGCAGCAGCGTGGTCAGCACCAGCGTCATGACCCAGTAGATGACCGAGATCGCCAGGTACGGCTCCCAGTAGCGCGCATAGGCGCCGGCCACGGTGCGCGCCGCGTAGGCCAGCTCGGCCAGGCCGATGGCGGAGACCAGCGAGGTGTCCTTCAGCAGCGCGATGGCGTTGTTGCCCAGCGGCGGCAGCATGCGCCTGAAGGCCTGCGGCAGCACCACGTAGCGCATCACCTGCGCGGGCGTGAAGCCGATGGAGCGGCCCGCGTCGAACTGCCCGCGCGAAATCGACTGGATGCCCGCGCGGAACACTTCGGAGATGTAGGCGGCCGAGTTGAGCGTGAGCGCCACCACGCCCGAGATGAGCGCGCCGTGCTCCTGCTTGAGCGTGCGCGCGAGCTCGCCGTCGATGAGGATGCCGCTCGTCGGATGGATGAACACCGGCATCACCGCGAAGTGGATCAGCAGGATCTGCACGAACAGCGGCGTGCCCCGAAAGAAGCTCACGTACACCGTGGCCGGCCAGCGCAGGAAGAAGCGCGCCACCCAGGTCCAGGGCGCGTGGCGCGGTTGCGCCAGCCGCGCGAGCGCCAGGCACAGGCCCCAGCTCGCGCCCAGCAGCACGCAGACCACCGTCATGCGCAGCGTCATCCAGGCGCCTTGCCAGAACAGGTCCTTGTATTCGACCAGGATGTCCCACCGGAACCATCCAAAAAGCAGCACCGGTTGTTCCATGCTTGCGTCCTCAGCTCATCAGTCAACGAAAAACGAAACGGCCGCGTGAGGGCGGCCGTGTTCAGGGAAATGCCGTGCGGCTCAGCGCACGTTCGGGTCCTTGTTGAACCACTTCTTGTAGATGGTCACGTAGCTGCCGTCCGCGCGAATGGCGGCCAGGCCGGCCGTGAGCTTGTCGAGCAGGGCCTTGTCGCCCTTCTTCACGACGATGCCGAAACCCTCTTCGGGGAACGACTTGTCGTCCAGCGTCTTCAGCTCGGGGTTCTGCGCCACGCGGTAGGCAATGACGCCGTTGTCGCCCATGGCCGCGTCGACGCCGCCGCCGGCCAGCTCGGAAATGATGAGCGGCGTGCTCTCGAAGCGGCGGATGTCGGGGCTGGTCTTGCCGAACTCGCGCGAGGCGATGTCGTCGGCGGTGGAGGCGCTGACCACGGCGATCTTCTTGCCGGCCAGGTCCTTCAGCGAGGCGACCTTGCTGTTCTTCGGCAGCGCGATGAGCTGGCGGGCCGCGAAGTAGGGCGGCGTGAAGTCGTAGCTTTGCTTGCGCTTCTCGTTGATGGTGACGCCCGAGATCACGAGGTCGACGTCGCCGTTGTTCAGCGCGCCGAAGATGCCGGTGAAGGGCGTGTTGACGATCTTGATCTTCAGCCCCTGCTGCTTGGCGATGGCGTTGATGATGTCGATGTCGAAGCCGACGATCTGCTTGTCCTTGTTCTCGAAGGCGAAGGGCGCGTAGGTGGCGCTGGAAGCGACGGTGAGTTCGCGATTCTGGGCCTGGGCACCGAGCGAGAAACTGGCCGCCGCGGCAGCGAGGCCGAGCGGGATGCCGAACGAAAGTGCGCGCCGGATGCGGTTCATGGAGTCTCCCGGGAGGGTGGATTGTTGGCTTTGGAGGCCGGGGATTCTATGCCTGCAAGACCGGTGCCCGGCCCGGCGACCGGGCGCGCCGGGCGTTGCTGCACTGCGTCAGGCACGCTCTTTTGTTGTGCATTTGTTCTCGAAGCGCGCAACGGATTCGCCCCTCAAGAATCATTTAGTTCACATATGTAGCAATATCTGACCATTAGAAACACGGGCAGGTAAGCAGTCATGTCACTCGTTCTGGGGGTCTTGGGAATCCCGAAGGTGGAGGTCGAACTCCTGAAGATCATCGTTCGCCTGAGCTCCAACCTGCGCACCACCTGGACCGTGAGCGAGTCGGGCAACTGCGACGTGCTGCTGGTGGACAGCGCCACGCCTATCGACACCTGGCACGCGCCGTCGGCGCCCGTGGTGATGGTGCCCATGGTGCAGCGCGGCCAGGCCAATGCGGGCGCGCCGGCCGTCGGCCGCACGCTGGCGCGGCCGATCTTCGCGGAAGAGCTGGTCGACCTGCTCAACGAGTTGACGGCGGGCGTCCACAAGAACAAAGACAACGACAAGGACAAAGGCTGGGCGACCGCCGCGGCGGTGGAGCGCTCGGCGCGCGACCGCGCCTCGCTGGTGCGCTGGCCCGCGCAGATCACGATGCAGCGCAACCCGGTGTACCTGCGGCTGGCCGCGGCGCTGTCGAAGAGCGCGCAGTCCGCCGAGAGCCTGAGCGCGCTCAGCCGTGTGGACGTCGACGAATGCTCGACCTTCATGGGCCTGCTCGAGCAGGAGGGCGTGCTGGCGTGGTCGCCCGACGCCGCCGCGCGCGACGTGATGGCGGCCAGGGCCACCGGGAACGCAGGGCTCGCCGGCGACGCGCGTGAGCGCACCGGCCTGCTTTCGCGCATCCGCCGGCGGCTCGGGCTGGCCTGAGCGCCGCATTGCTCCGAGCCACGCCGGGCTGCGGCGCGCCGCACCGCTTCTCTTCTATTTGTTCATTCACCAATCCGTTCGTGCGTCCAGGGGAAATCGCTTGAGGGAATACAAACTCGTCTTCACCGGCCCGATGGGCGTCGGCAAGACCACCGCCATTGCCGCCATCAGCGAGCGGGCGCCCATTTCGACCGACGTCGCCAACGCCGACCGCTCGGTGGACAAGGCCACCACCACGGTGGGGCTGGACTTCGGCGAGCTCACGCTGGACAACGGCGACCGCTTGCGCCTGTACGGCACGCCGGGGCAGAGCCGCTTCGACTTCATGTGGAAGATCTTGATCCGCGACGCGCTGGGCCTGGCCATCCTGCTGGACAACTCGCGCCCCGCGCCGCTGGAAGACCTGGCCACCTACCTCGACGGCTTTGCCGACGCGCTGCAGCACATGCCCTGCGCGCTGGGCATCAGCCGCAGCGAGTCGCACCCCTCGCCCTCGCTGGACGACTACGCCCGCGCGCTGCAGGCCCGCGGGCTGGTGCTGCCGGTGCTCGCGGTCGACCTGCGCCGGGGCGACGACGTCATTTCCCTCATCGACACGCTGCTGATGCAGATCGAAGTCACCGACACCGGAGCCGCCCTGTGAACATCAGCCGCCTTTTGAAGCTCAAGGCCGCGTCCGAAGCGCAGCGCATCCTGGAGGACATCGCGGGCGTGACCACGGTGGTCATCGCCACGCCCGACGGTTTCGAGATTGCCAGCGCCAGCGTGCGCAGTGTCGACCCGTCGCGCATCGCGGCCATGGCCAGCTCCATTTCGGCCATGGGCGCCGTGGTGTCGCAGGAAGCCCGGCTGGGCCGCTGCAAGTGCACGACCGTGGCCACCGATGACGGCTTCGCCCTGTTCAGCCCGGTGCGCAATGGCGAGACCGAGCTGGTGGTGAACGTGATCGCCGGCGCCAGCGCGGTGCTGGCGCAGGTGATGTACCGCACGGCCGCCTGCGTGAAGCTGCTCGAGGCGCACCAGCCGGAGCAAGCCGATCCCCTGCAACCCGTGCAGCCCGTGCAGCCCTTGGCCTGAAAGCCCGGCAGCACCGATCCGAATCAGCGAGCGGGGACGCGTTTGCATGCGGCGCCCCCGCTCTTTTCATACGCATGACCGATAGGAAACACCAAGATGGCAACGATCCAGCAAAGCATTGACAACCTTTTGACCGCCGACGGCGCCCTGTGCGCGGCCGTGGTCGACTCCGCCAGCGGCATGATGCTGGGCGCGGGCGGCACCGGCGTGGACCTGGAAGTGGCCGCCGCCGGCAACACCGAGGTGGTGCGCGCCAAGCTCAAGACCATGCGCTCGCTGGGCCTGAACGACGTGATCGAGGACATCCTGATCACCCTGGGCAAGCAATACCACCTGCTGCGCCCGCTGGCGCAGAAGGAAGGCGTGTTCATCTACTACGTGCTGGACAAGGCCAAGTCGAACCTGGCGCTGGCGCGCCGCAAGCTGCAGGAAGTCGAGAAGGACATCACCTTCTGAAGGTGAAATAACGTCGCGGGGCCAGCGCCCCGCGCCTGCCTTTTTCAGGAAGCCGGTTTCGCGAGGAGCCGGCTTTTTTCGTTTCCGCTTGTCGCGCTCGCCTTTTCCTCGCTCAGCGCGCCAGGTGCCCCAGCGGCAGCGCGCTGCTCGCCTTCACCTCGCCCAGCGAGAAGCTGGTGTGCAGGTCTTTCACGTTGGGCAGGTTCATCAGGTGCTGGCGCGCGAAGGCCGAGAAGCCGTCGAGGTCGCGCGCCACCACCTGCAGCTCGAAGGTGCCGGTGCCGCTGATGTAGTGGCAGGCGACCACGTCGGGCAGCTTGCGGATGGCGTCTTCCAGCTTGCGGGTGGCCTCGTGGGTGACGCGCTCGGTGTCGACGCGCACGAAAGCGAGCACGCCCAGCCCGATCTTGTGGCGGTCGATTTCGGCGTGGTAGCCCTTGATGAAGCCGGATTCCTCCAGCGCGCGCACGCGGCGCCAGCAGGGCGCGGCCGACAGGCCCACGCGCTGGGCCAGCTCGGCGTTGGTGAGGCGGCCGTCGGCCTGCAGTTCTTGCAGGATTGCGAGGTCGAACTTGTCAATGCTTTCCATGGGCGTGGATATTAAGCAAGATTCTTTCTGGAACCGCGTTTTTCGGGGCAAAGAACGCAAACACCTGTCGCGGACCCCGGCATACACTTTGCGTGATCATGGGCTCGCGCCCTACCCGGGCACAGACCCACACCCATCAGCCAGGCCCACAAGGCCCTGCCACACGGAGACAGACAAAATGAATGCACCGCTGCCCGCGCACATTCGCAAGGCCCTCGAAACGGTCACGCTCGACGACAAATACTCGCTCGACTACGGCCGGGCCTTCATGAGCGGCGTCCAGGCCCTCGTCAAGCTGCCCATGCTGCAGCAGCTGCGCGACAAGCAGGCCGGCAAGAACACCGCCGGCTTCATCAGCGGCTACCGCGGCTCCCCGCTAGGCGGCTACGACCAAGCGCTATGGAAGGCCAGCAAGTTCCTGAAGGAACAGAACATCGTCTTCCAGCCCGGCGTCAACGAAGAGCTGGCGGCCACCGCGCTGTGGGGCACCCAGCAGCTGGGCTTCTCCCCGCAGGGCACCAACAAGTTCGACGGCGTCTTCGGCATCTGGTACGGCAAGGGCCCGGGCGTGGACCGCTGCTCCGACGTGTTCAAGCACGCCAACATGGCCGGCACTACCGAGTTCGGCGGCGTGATCGCGGTGGCGGGCGACGACCACATCTCCAAGAGCTCCACCGCCGCGCACCAGAGCGACCACATCTTCAAGGCCTGCGGCACGCCGGTGTTCTTCCCGGCCAACGTGCAGGAAATTCTCGACCTGGGCATCCACGCCTTCGCCATGAGCCGCTTCTCGGGCGTGTGGTCGGGCATGAAGACGATCCAGGAAATCGTCGAGTCGAGCGCCACGGCCATGATCGACCCCGAGCGCGTCGAGATCGTCATTCCCACCGACTTCGAAATGCCGCCCGGCGGCCTGCACATCCGCTGGCCCGACCATGCGCTGGAGCAGGAAGCCCGGCTCATGCACTACAAGTGGTACGCCGCACTGGCCTACATTCGCGCGAACCGCCTGAACTACAACGTGATCCAGGGGCCGAACGACCGCTTCGGCATCATGGCCAGCGGCAAGGCCTTCAACGACACGCGCCAGGCGCTGATCGACCTGGGCCTGGACGACGCGGCCTGCCGCCAGCTGGGCATTCGCCTGCACAAGGTGGGCGTGGTGTGGCCGCTGGAAGCACAGCTCACGCGCGAATTCGCCACCGGCCTGCAGGAAATCCTGGTGGTCGAGGAGAAGCGCCAGGTCATCGAATACCAGCTGAAGGAAGAGCTCTACAACTGGCGCTCCGACGTGCGGCCCAACGTGGTCGGCAAGTTCGACGAAGGCCAGGGCGCGAGCGACGACGGCTACTCCGGCGGCGAATGGTCGATGCCCAACCCGACCGCGCACACGCTGCTGCGCGCCAACGCCGACCTGAACCCCGCGCTGATCGCCAAGGCCATCGCCGCGCGCCTGAAGAAGACCGGCGTGCTGGCCGCGGCCGGCGCCGACATGGCCGCGCGCATCGACGCGCAGCTGGCCATCCTGGAGGCCAAGGAGCGTTCGATGGTGGTGCAGCAGGCCTCCACCAGCGTGGCCGACGCCTCGCGCCAGCCCTGGTTCTGCTCGGGCTGCCCGCACAACACCAGCACCGTGGTGCCTGAAGGCTCGCGCGCGCTGGGCGGCATCGGCTGCCACTTCATGGCCACCTGGATGGACCGCTCCACCATCGGCTTCACCCAGATGGGCGGCGAGGGCGTGCCGTGGGTGGGGCAGCAGCCCTTCACCACCGACCAGCACATCTTCGCGAACCTGGGCGACGGCACGTACTTCCACAGCGGCCTGCTCGCCATTCGCCAGAGCATCGCGGCGGGCGTGAACATCACCTACAAGATTCTGTACAACGACGCGGTCGCCATGACCGGCGGCCAGCAGGTCGGCGAGCGGCCCGAAGGCCACTCGGTGCTGCAGATTGCCGAGAGCCTGCACGCCGAGGGCACGAAGAAGGTCGTCATCGTCACGGACGAGCCTGAAAAATACGAAGGCGTGAGCATCCCGGGCGACCACGTGCAGGTGAAGCACCGCGACCTGCTCGACGAGATCCAGCGCGAGTTCCGCGCCATGCCGGGCACCACGGCCATCATCTACGACCAGACCTGCGCCACCGAGAAGCGCCGCCGCCGCAAGCGGGGCACCGCCGTCGACCCGGCCAAGCGCGTGGTCATCAACGAGCTGGTCTGCGAAGGCTGCGGCGACTGCAGCGTGCAGAGCAACTGCCTGAGCGTGGAGCCGCTGGAAACCGAATTCGGCCGCAAGCGCACCATCAACCAGAGCAGCTGCAACAAGGACATGAGCTGCCTGAAGGGCTTCTGCCCGAGCTTCGTCACCGTCGAGGGCGGCCAGCTCAAGAAGAAGAGCAAGAGCAAGGGCGCCACGCCGGCCGAGTTCGGCCTGCTGCCCGAGCCCGCGCTGCCGTCGCTGGTGGGCGGCAAGGTCTGGGGCGTGGTGGTGGCGGGCGTGGGCGGCACGGGTGTCATCACCATCGGCCAGCTGCTGGGCATGGCCGCGCACATCGAGGCCAAGGGCATCGTCACGCAGGACGCGGCCGGCCTCGCGCAAAAGGGCGGCGCCACCTGGAGCCACGTGCTCATCGGCGACACGCAGGACGACATTCGCACCACCCGCGTGGGCACCGCGGCGGCCGACCTGGTCCTGGCGTGCGACCCGCTGGTCACCATCAACGCCGAAACCATGGCGCGCATGCGCGAAGGGCGCACCCGCGTGGCGCTCAACACGCACAGCTCGCCCACCGCGGCCTTCGTGCGCAACGCCAACTGGCAGAACCCCGAAGACGCCTGCGCAGCCGAGATTGCGCGCGCCGTGGGGCTCGACGCCATGGGCACCTTCGACGCCGACGCGGCCGCCACCACGCTGATGGGCGACAGCATCTACGTCAACCCGATGATCCTGGGCTACGCCTGGCAAAAGGGCTGGCTGCCGCTGGGGCACGAGTCGCTGATGCGCGCCATCGAGCTGAACGCCGTGGCCGTGGAAAACAACAAGACCGCCTTCGAGTGGGGCCGCCAGGCCGCGGTGCGCCCGGAAGAGTTCCAGAAGCGCGTGCGCCCGGGCCAGGTCATCGAGTTCAAGAAGCGCGAGACGGTCGAAAGCCTGGTCGCGCGCCGCGTGGAGTTCCTGACGGACTACCAGAACGCCGCGTACGCCGCCGAGTACAAGCAGTTCGTCGGCAAGGTGCAGCAGGCCGAGTCGGCCCTGGGCCGCACCGGCCTGAGCGAGACGGTGGCGCGCTACCTGTTCAAGCTCATGGCCTACAAGGACGAGTACGAGGTGGCGCGGCTGCACGCCGACCGCAGCTTCCTCGAGCGCGTCGAGGGCATGTTCGAGGGCGACTACAAGCTCAACTACCACCTGGCGCCGCCCATCGTCGCCAAGAAGAACGCCAAGGGCCAGCTGCAGAAGCAGAAGTTCGGCCCGTGGATGCTGACGGGCTTCCGCCTGCTGGCCAGGCTCAAGGGCGTGCGCGGCACGGCGCTCGACATCTTCGGGCGCACCGAAGAGCGCAAGACCGAGCGCGCGCTGATCGGCGAGTACCGCGCCAGCATCGAGGAAGTGATGGCCGGCCTGCGCGCCGACAACCACGCCCTGGCGCTGGAGATTGCCGGACTGCCCGAGCAGATCCGCGGCTACGGCCACGTGAAGGATCGCAACCTGGTGGCGGCGCGTGCGCGCTGGAGCGAACTGATGGGCAAGTGGCGCAATCCGCAGGCGCAGCGCGTGGCGGCCTGAGTTTTCAGCCCCGTCAACGGCATCACGGGCGCCCACTGGGCGCCCGTTGCTATTGAAAACGTAGCTGACTTTCGCAGGGCCGAAAACCCGGAAAGCCCTCCCCACCCCGCCGGATAAGCCCGTGGAACGGTCATCCGTGCCGAATACAATGCCCGGTGCTGTGCGCGGCCAAGCCCCGCCGCGCTTTGACTTCCGGTGCGCATCCCGTGCCGCCGCGAAGTCCAAGGAACCGTGAGCGCTGACCGCGCTCCCATCGTTTTCTCTTCCCTCTGCTGGAGACTCTCTTGTTCATTTCCTCTGCTTTCGCCCAAACCGCGCCTGCTGCAGCCGGCGGCGGCGACATGTTGTCCTCGCTCGGCAGCATGCTGCCGCTGGTGCTGATGTTCGTGGTGCTGTATTTCGTCATGATCCGGCCCCAGATGAAGCGCCAGAAGGAAGCCCGCGCGATGATCGAGGCCCTGGCCAAGGGCGACGAAGTCGCCACCGCCGGCGGCGTGCTCGGCAAGATCACTTCCATCAGCGACCAGTACCTGGGCCTCGAAATCGCCAATGGCGTGGAGATCAAGGTCCAGCGCAGTGCCGTGGTCCAGGTCCTGCCCAAGGGCGCCGTCAAGCAATAAAAGCGTGGGCTGAGCCTTGCGCTTTGCGGCGCACGGCCCCAATTCACGCCGTGTTCCGTTTCAGATAAAGCGCTCTCTCATGAACCGTTACCCGGTCTGGAAGTACGCGATCATCGTGATCGTGTTGCTCGTGGGGCTCATCTATGCCCTGCCCAATTTCTTCGGTGAGGCACCTGCGGTGCAGGTGTCGGCGGCCAAGACGACCGTCAAGGTCGACGCCACCACCCAGACCCGGGTCGAGGAAGCTCTGAAGGCCGCCAGCCTGACGCCCGACCTCGTCACCCTCGACGCCGGTTCGCTGCGCGCCCGGTTCACCACGCCCGACGACCAGCTCAAGGCGCGCGACGTGATCCAGCGCGCCCTGGTGCCCGACGCCAGCGACCCGCCCTACACGGTGGCGCTGAACCTGCTGTCGCGCTCGCCCTCGTGGCTGACCTCGCTGCACGCCTTCCCGATGTACCTGGGCCTCGACCTGCGCGGCGGCGTCGACTTCCTGCTGCAGGTGGACATGAAGGGCGCCATCGACAAGAAGGCCGAGTCCTTCGCGAGCGACCTGCGCACCACCTTCCGCGACAAGAGCATCCGCGGCACCCAGGTGAGCCGCAACGGCCAGACCGTGGAGGTGAGCTTTCGCGACGCCGCTTCGCTCGAGGCGGCCAAGCGCATCATCCAGGACCAGTTCACCGACCTGAGCACCACCGACAGCCAGGACGGCAGCAACTGGCGCCTGGTGGCCAGCATCAAGCCCGAAGCCGCGCGCCGCCTGCAGGACGCCGCGCTGAAGCAGAACATCACCACGCTGCACAACCGGATCAACGAACTCGGCGTGGCCGAACCCGTGATCCAGCAGCAGGGCCTGGACCGCATCGTCGTGCAGCTGCCCGGCGTGCAGGACACGGCCAAGGCCAAGGAAATCCTGGGCCGCACCGCCACGCTCGAAATGCGCATGGTCGACGAGAGCGCCGAAGGCCGCTCGGCCGAGCTGAGCGGCGGGCCGGTGCCTTTCGGTTCCGAGAAATTCCTGGACCGCCAGGGCCGCCCGGTGATCGTGAAGAAGCAGGTGCTGGTCACGGGCGAGAACCTCACCGACGCGCAACCCGGCTTCGACCAGCAGAGCAACCAGCCCAAGGTCGACCTGACAATGGACGCCAAGGGCGGCCGCATCATGCGCGATGTCAGCCGCGAGAACTACAAGAAGCGCATGGCCATGCTGATCTTCGAGAAGGGCAAGGGCGAAGTGCTCACCGCCCCGTCGATCAACGGCGAGCTGGGCAACCGCTTCCAGGTGTCGGGCTCGATGACGGTGGCCGAAGCCAGCGATCTCGCGCTGCTGCTGCGCGCCGGCTCGCTGGCCGCGCCGATGGAAATCATCCAGGAACGCACCATCGGCCCGAGCCTGGGCGCCGACAACATCGAGAAGGGCTTCAAGAGCGTGATGTACGGCTTCCTGGCGATCATGGTGTTCATGTGCGCGTACTACGCGCTGTTCGGCCTGTTCTCCTCGATTGCGCTGGCCGTCAACCTGATGCTGCTGGTGGCCATCCTGTCGATGCTGCAGGCCACGCTCACGCTGCCCGGCATCGCGGCCATGGCGCTGGCCATCGGCGTGGCCATCGACTCGAACGTGCTCATCAACGAGCGCGTGCGCGAAGAACTGCGCAACGGCGCGTCGCCGCAGGCGGCGATCCACGCGGGCTACGAACGGGCCTGGGGCACCATCCTGGACTCCAACGTGACCACGCTCATCGCGGGCATCGCGCTGCTGGCCTTCGGCTCGGGCCCGGTGCGCGGCTTCGCGGTGGTGCACTGCATCGGCATCGTCACCTCGATGTTCTCCGCCGTGTTCTTCTCGCGCGGCCTCGTGAACTTCTGGTACGGCCAGAAGAAGAAGCTCAAGACGGTGTCCATCGGCACGGTCTGGCGGCCAGCGACCGACGGCTCCGCCGTGGTCACCAAGTAAAGGTCGAGGACAAGCGCCATGGAATTCTTCCGCATCCACAAGACGATCCCGTTCATGCGCCACGCGGTGGTGCTGAACATCGTCTCCGTCGTCACCTTCGCGTTGGCGGTGTTCTTCCTGTTCCACCGCGGGCTGCACCTGTCGGTCGAGTTCACGGGCGGCACCGTGATGGAGGTCGCCTACGAGCAATCGGCCGACATCGGCAAGGTGCGCGACGCCATCGGCAAGCTCGGCTACCCCGACGTGCAGGTGCAGAGCTACGGCAGCTCGCGCGACGTGCAGATCCGCCTGCCCGCCCAGAAGGGCATGAGCTCCGACCAGCAAAGCGCGCAGGTGATGGGCGCGCTGAAGTCGGTCGACCCGTCGGCCACGCAGCGCGGCATCGAGGTGGTCGGCCCGCAGGTGGGCGAAGAGCTCACCACCAACGGCCTGAAGGCGCTGGGCATGGTGGTCGTGGGCATCATGATCTACCTGGCGTTCCGCTTCGAATGGAAGTTCGCGCTCGCCACCGTGCTGGCCAACCTGCACGACGTGGTGATCATCCTGGGCTTCTTCGCCTTCTTCCAGTGGGAGTTCTCGCTGGCGGTGCTGGCGGCGGTGCTGGCGGTGCTGGGGTATTCGGTGAACGAATCGGTCGTGATCTTCGACCGCATCCGCGAGAACTTCCGGCGCTACCGCAAGCTGTCGACCACCGAGATCATCGACAACGCGATCACCTCGACCATCAGCCGGACCATCATCACCCACGGCTCCACCCAGCTGGTGGTGCTGTCGATGTTCTTCTTCGGCGGCCCCACGCTGCACTACTTTGCGCTGGCGCTGACCATCGGTATCTGCTTCGGCATCTACTCGTCGGCCTTCGTGGCGGCGGCCATCGCCATGTGGCTGGGCGTGAAGCGCGAAGACCTGGTGAAGGGCGGCCCGACCAAGCGCGACGGCGAATCCGAGGACGATCCCAACGCCGGCGCCGTGGTCTGACGGATACTCCGGGGTTACTGTGTGCGGTGGCGGCGAAGGCCGCGCCGCGGTTCGCATGCAACGTCGGGCACTCTCCACACTTGTGCCCCGGCGCATACCGATGCAAGCTCGCGGTTGTTGCTGACGAATCGACTACCTTGGCCCTTCCGACTTTTCAATGAGCATTGCGCGGTCCGCCTCTTCCCTGCAGCTCGCACGCGAGACGCGTGAGCGTTTCGTGTCGGCCACGGAAGGCGCCATTGCGCCGCTGGCCCGCGCCATCCGCGACCGGCTGACGGCCATCTCGTCCGAGGCCGGCAATGCCCGCGCCATGCAGGAACACCGCGACGACTTTGTCGCGTTCCAGGGCCAGGCCACGCACTGGGTGTCGCTGTCGCAAACCGGCTGGCGCAAGGCGCTGGACGCCACGGCGAGCGCATCGGCCGTGCCCTCGGCGCTGCGGCTGGAGCTGATCGGCGACGAGGTGGTCGAAAGCAACATCCTTTCATCGCGCCTCGCGCAGATGATCCACGACAAGGCCGGCTTCGAGCTCAGCGACCTGCGCCTGCGCATCCAGCACCTCGAGGGCACGAACGAGTTCGATGCCAAGGACGTGCTCAAGCCCGAGACGCTGGCCAAGCTGCTGGTCGAGCAATGGCTGGCCGCCGGCCTGAGCCGCGGGCTGTGGACCCGGGTGCAGGACACCGTGCAGCAGGGGCTGGTCGAGGTGGTGGTCAAGGCCTACCAGAATGCCAACGCCTTCCTGATCGCCAACGGCGTGATGGAAGAGATCGATCTCAAGAGCTTCGTGCGCCGCACCGGCAACGCCGGGAGCGGGCCAGCGACCGCGTCAGGCGTGCCGATGGACAGCGGCGGTGGGTCGGCCGTTTCTTCGGCCTCTTCAGTCTCTTCCGCCTCCGCCGGCCCTCGCAGCGCGCAGCGCGCCGGCTTCGGCTTCGAAGGGCAGCCGGGCATGGCGCAATCGGGTGCGGCGCCGGCGACGGCCACCACCGGCGGCTCGCCCTTGATGATCGCGCGGCAGCGTGCGCAGACCGCGCTGCTGAGCCTCAAGCGTTTCGTCGCCGCGCGCATCGGGGGTGACGGCGGCGGTGCCCTGGGCCCCGGCGGCGTTGCGGGTTCGGGCGCGGGACAGTACACCGCGCCGGGCACCGAAGGTCGGGCGACCGGCGGCCATGGCAGCCATGGGGGCGCCGGCGGTGCAGGCCAGGTGAACCAAGGCGCAGGCAACGGCGCACCGCGCGTTTTCTCCAGAACCTTTGCCGGCGCCATCGCCGACGCCGAGGTCGCCTATCGCATGGCCGCCACCCAGTACCTGGACGGCACCGGCGAGCAGGCCACGCTGATGCAGCAGACCGCGGTCGACCTGCGCAAGCGCACTGCCGAACTCAAGAAGCGAGCGCCCACAACGGCCGACAAGGCCACGGTGGAAATCGTGGCGCTGATGTTCCAGGCCATCCTGGCCGAGGAGCGCATTCCGTTCTCCGCCCGCGTGTGGTTCGCGCGCCTGCAGATGCCGGTGCTGCGCGTGGCCATTGCCGAGCCCGAGTTCTTCGGCACCTTGCAGCATCCCGCGCGCATGCTGATCGACCGCATGGGCTCGTGCGTCATGGGCTTCGATGCCGCCGCCATCACGGGCAGCGCGCTCGAGGGCGAGATCCGCCGGGTGGTGCAGGTCATCGAGCAGTACCCCGAGACCGGGCAGCGCGTGTTCAAGCTGGTGTTCGACGAGTTCGTCGCCTTCCTGAACCGCTACCTCACGCAGAGCGACACCACGCAGCGCGTGATGAGCGTGGCGCAGCAGGTCGAGCAGAAGGAAACGATGGCGATCCAGTACACCATCGAGTTGCGCAAGATGCTCAACGACATGCCGGTGCGCGAGGAGATCCGTGAGTTCCTGTTCAAGGTCTGGGCCGAGGTGCTGGCCATTGCCGCGCTGCGCTACGGGGCGCAGGGCGAGCAGACCGTGATGCTCAAGCGCGTGGCCTCCGAGCTGGTGTGGGCCGCGAGCGCCAAGCCCAACCGCACCGACCGCGCCCGCGTGATTCAAGACCTGCCGCAGCTGCTGCAACGCCTGCGCCAGGGCATGGCTCTGCTGGGCATCGTCGACGAGCCGCAGGAAGCACACATCAAGATCATCGGGGCCACGCTGTCCGATGCGTTCATGTCGAAGACCGAGGCCATTCCGCAGGCCAAGATCGAGGCCATGGCCGAACGGCTGACGCACCTGGAAGACTTCGTGAGCGACGTCGACGGCTCCGGCGGCAACGAGTTGCCGCTCGACGCCCACAGCATCGAGCTGCTGCTGGGGGTGGACGCGGCGTCGATCGAGGTCATTCCCGACGCCGCCGGCACCAAGGTGCCCGAGGACATGCTGGCCTGGGCGCACGAGTTGCAGGTGGGCAACTGGTTCATGCTGGACCACAACGACCGCGTGAGCCAGGTGCAGTTCGTCTGGCGCAGCGACCGCAAGCAGCTGCACCTGTTCGCTTCGGCGGACGGCCGCAGCTTCCTTATTCAAGCCGGCCGGCTGGCGACCTACCTGCAGGCAGGCCTGCTGGTGCCGGCAGAGGAAGAAACGCTCACGGTGCGCGCCACGCGCGAGGCGCTGGCGAAGCTGGATGCGAACCCCGAGCGCTTGCTGAACTAGCAGCCTGGCGACAGGTTCGCCAGCTCACGGGGTCGGTGGAGTCAGTGGGCGATGCGGCCTTCGCGGCTCTCGCAGAGTTCGTCGAGCACCAGCGCATCGGGCTCGATGCCGGTGCTCCAGTGCACCATCAGCACGATGATCTTCAGCTCGTCGATGGCAACCGGGTCGCCCGGTGCAGCCATGGCGCGCTCGATGACGATCTCGCGCAGCCCGCACGACAGCACGTTCGACGACTCCAGAAAGCGGATGAAGCCCAGGCACTCCGCGCCCAGGTGCTCCTGCTCTGCCTGCGAGTAAACGCGCATGGCGTTGTCGGATTGCGGCAGTGCCGGCTCGGGTGCGCCGCGCAAGGTGACGGTGGCGCTGGCCTCGTCGTTGGCGCTGCGTTCGATCTGCATGCCTTGCGTTGCAAGGCTCAGGCCGTCGAGCCAGTGAAGGGCTTCGCGGATCTCTTCTGCCTCGAAGCCGTGCGCGCTGAGCTTGCGGCCCAGTTGCTGGGGTTCGGGGCAGGCATCGCCGCGCCAATAGTTTTCGTAGACAAAAACGAGCACTTCGAACATGGCCTCAATATAGCCCAGGAAGTGGTCGCTCGCCCCTTGCGTTTGTGCCCTTCATGCGACGTTCGGCCGGCATGTTTGCCCGCGATGCGGCGGGCTCAGGCGTTCAGGCCGTGGCCGTGCGCTGGAAGAGCCCGCCGGGCAGCCGCGCGATCTGGCCGTCGAGTTCGAGCTCGAGCATCTTTGCCTGCAGCGCCGCGGCGCTCCAGCCGGTGCGCGCGCTCAGTGCGTCGAGGCTCACGGGGTCGAAGCCGAGGGCATCGAGCAGCGGGTCTTCGGACGTGTCTTCGGCCTGCGTGTTGCCATTGCCAGCGGTGGCACCGGGCGCGGCCCTGGCTTGCAGCGGCGGCAGTTCCTCGAGGATGTCGTTCACCGATTCCACCAGCTTCGCGCCCTGGCGGATCAGCGCATGGCAGCCGCGCGATTGCGGCGAGTGGATGGAGCCGGGAATCGCGAACACTTCCTTGCCCTGCTCGGACGTCAGCCGCGCGGTGATGAGCGAGCCCGACTGCAGCGCCGCCTCGACCACCAGCGTGCCGCGCGCGAGCCCGGCAATCAGCCGGTTGCGCTTCGGAAAATTCTGCGTGAGCGGTGGCGTGCCCAGCGGCAGCTCGCTCACGATGAGTCCCTGCAGCGTGATGCGGTGCGCCAGGTCGCGGTGCCGCGCGGGGTACACGCGGTCGAGCCCGGTGCCCACCACGGCCACCGTGGCCAGCCGCGGCGTGTCGCCGGCCGCGTCCAGCGCGCCCTGGTGCGCGGCGCCGTCGACGCCCAGCGCCAGGCCCGACACCACAGGCAGGCCGACTTCACCCAGCGCGCGCGCGAAGCTGCGCGCATTGGTGGCGCCCTGCGGCGTGGGGTTGCGGCTGCCCACCACGGCGATGCTGTGGCCGAGCTGTGTCAGGTCGTAGTCGGCGGCGCCCAGCACATAGAGCATGAGCGGCGGGTCGGTCATTTCGAGCAGCGAGGCCGGGTAGCCGGCATCGCCGAGCGTCACCACGCGGCGCACCACGCCGTTGTCGCCCGCGTGCAGCCATTGCCAGGTCAGGTCGACCTGCGCCTGCAGGTTGACGGGTATTTGCTGCAATGCCGTGGCCTGCGCCTGCGAGACGACCTCGCGCAGCGCCGCATCGGGCTGCGTGAAGATGCGCTCGGGCAAGCCGAAGGCGGCGAGCAACCGGCGAGCGGCGCCGTCGCCGATGCCCGGCGTCAGTGAAAGCCGCAGCCAGCCTGCGAGTTCTGCGCGTTCCAAACGAGTGTTCGAGAAAGCCGGGGTCGCAGGTCAGGGATTGACGAGGAAGTCGCCGGCGCGCGGAGTGTCGTTGATTTCCAGCACCAGCGCGTAGGACACTTTCTCGAAAGTGCGGAACACCATCAGCAGGCCGATGCGTTCGTTGGGCAGCTTGATGGTTTCCTTGCGGGCGCCGGTGCGGTCGAGCAGGGTCTCGCCGTTCTTCATGATGGCCAGCACGTGGCCGTTGTCGATGCCGTCGCGCGTGCCCTTGTTGATGGCCACCACCTGGTTCTGCGCCGCGAACTGCACCGCGTTGCCGTAGACCGAGATGATGCGGCCCTCGACCTGCGTCGAGGGTGCGCGCGGCACGTAGCTCAGCAGCTGGCGCGGCGGTTCGGGCAGCAGGCGGTCGCCGGCGCGCATTTCCTCGCGCGAGGCGATGATGTCGATGCTGGCCGGCACCACGGTGATGACGTCCTTGTCTTCCACCGTTTCGATGGTGGTCGTCTCGCCGCGCTGCAGCCGCGCCTTGCCCAGGTACTGGGCCTCGTAGCCGAGGATTTCGCCCGTGCCCGGGTCTTTCAGCGGCGTGGCGTTGCGGAAGATGCGGAAGTTCTGCACCGGCCCGGCGGCTTCCACCAGCGGCGAATCGGCATTGCCGCGCGCATAGGCGCGGTCGCCGCGCGACAGCAGCACGCGGCTGTCGTTGCCCGCGACGATGCGCGGCGCGGCGTCCAGCGCGTTGGCGTCGACCACGATGGGTTCGCTCAGGAAGGGCTCGATGATGCTCGGGTTGAGCGTGGGCAATGCCATGCCGGCCAGCGAGTCGAATCGGGTGCGGGGTGACAGCTTGATGGTTCCGCCATCGCCGCCGAAGCCACCGCGGCGGGTGGTCAGGCGTGCGCGGCCACCGGTCTTGTCCAGGTAGAGCACCTGGCCCGGGTAGATGCGGTGCGGGTTCGCGATTTCATTGATGTTCATGCCCCACAGTTCCGGCCAGCGCCAGGGGCGCAGCAGGTAGAGGCGCGAAATGGCCCACAGCGTGTCGCCGGGCTTGACGGTGTATTCGTCGGGCGCGTTGGGCGCCAGCTCGCTCAGCGGCACGCCCTGCTGGGCGGTTTGCTGCGCCGTGGCGCGCTGCTGGGGCGTGACGGGGTAGTTTTGAGCCCAGGCCGTCGTGGCGCCGCAGCCGCAGATCACCGCGAGGGCTGTCAGCGTGGCTGGAAGGGAAAGGCGCTGGCGGTCGGTGAGTCTGAGCTTTTTCATGTCTGGATGGTGAGCGCGCGACGTATCGCTGCACATACGAATCTCACAATTTGCTACGAATTCTGCGCTGAAGCCCCAGGGAGGGCAACGTTTTCGGCCCCGGACGGCGCGTCGCGTCGCGGAATTGGCGAAAATAGCCACAACTTCCCCCCGATTTCATGGCCAAACGAATCATTCTGAGTTACCCGGACAAGCGCCTGCACACGGTGGCCAAGCCGGTGCAGGGCGTCGACGCGCGCATCAAGGCCCTGGTGGCCGACATGCTGGAAACCATGTACGACGCCAACGGCATCGGCCTGGCCGCCACGCAGATCGACGTGCACGAGCGCCTCGTCGTCATCGACGTGTCCGAGGAGCGCAACGAGCCGATCGTGCTCATCAACCCCGAGATCACCTGGGCCAGCGACGAGCGCGTGCTGAACGAAGAAGGTTGCCTCTCCGTGCCCGGCATCTACGACGGCGTGATGCGCTCGACCTCGGTCAAGGTGCAGGCGCTCGACGAGAACGGCGAGCAGCGCACCGTCGAGGCCGAAGGCCTCCTGGCGGTGTGCATCCAGCACGAGCTCGACCACCTGCTGGGCAAGGTCTTCGTCGAATACCTCTCGCCCCTGAAGCGCAACCGCATCAAGAGCAAGCTGCTGAAACTGCAGCGCGAAGAACTGCGCGAGCGCGCTTGACCCCCACAGACCCCATGAACTCACGTCGCCTCGGTGCCCTGGCTTTTCTCGCGGCCGCTGCGCTGGGCCTGGCCGGCTGCGCCAACGAGCCCACCCGCGTGCAACCGGGCGCCAGCGCCGCCGACACGCTGCAGCGCCTGGGCGCGCCCACCGGCCGCTACCCGCTCACCGGCGGCGGCGAACGGCTGCAGTACTCGCGCATGCCGGCCGGCTTCGAGGTGACCGACATCGACGTCGACGCCTCCGGCAAGGTCGTCTCGGTGACGCAAGTGCTCAGCGAAGCGCGCTTCGGGCAGGACATCAAGGTCAACCAGTGGCGCCAGAACGACGTGATGGCCTTCTACGGCCGCCCCTATGAAATCAGCCGCGTCAGCTCCTTCGACGGTGCCGTCTGGACCTGGCGCTACAAGTCGGTGAACGAGCGCCGCATGCTGTACATCTACATCGACCCGACCGGCGTGGTCCGGCGTTATCACACGGGAGACGATCTCGAGCTCGATCGGGTCCGCGATTGAGCCCCCTCAGAGTCGTTTTCGCGGGCACGCCCGAGTTCGCGCGCGTCGCGCTGGAGGCCATCGCCGCCGCCGGCCATGAGGTGGTGCTGGTCATGAGCCAGCCCGACCGCCCCGCTGGCCGCGGCATGAAGCTGCAGGCCTCGCCCGTCAAGCAATGCGCCGTCGCCAGCGACTGGCCCGTGGCCCAGCCGCGCAGCCTGCGGCTGGACGGCAAGTACCCCGACGAGGCCTCGGCCGCGCGCGACACCCTGCTGGCCGCCCGGCCCGACGTGATGGTGGTGGCCGCCTACGGGCTGATTCTGCCGCAGTGGGTGCTCGACCTGCCCGTGCACGGCTGCCTGAACATCCACGCGAGCCTGCTGCCGCGCTGGCGCGGCGCCGCGCCCATCCACCGCGCCATCGAGGCCGGCGACGCGCAAACCGGCATCACCATCATGCAGATGGACGCCGGCCTGGACACCGGCGACATGCTGCTGCGCGAGGCGCTGGACATCGGCGACGACAACACCGCCCGCCTGCACGACCGCCTGGCCGAGCTGGGGGGGCGCATGATCGTCGAGGCGCTGGCGCGCATCGGCATGCTGGAGCGCACGCCGCAGCCCGCCGACGGCGTCACCTACGCCAGCAAGGTCGAGAAGCACGAAGCGCTGATCGACTGGGCCCAGCCGGCCGACGCCATCGTGCGGCGCATTCGCGCCTTCGATCCGTTCCCCGGTGCCAACAGCCCGCTGGACGGCGAAACCGTGAAGCTGTGGACCGCGCACACCCACGCTCATGCCGAAGCCGTGTCGATGGAGCCGGCCGCGCCGGGCACCCTCCTGGCCGTCAGCGACGCCGGCGTGACCGTGGCTGCCGCCGCCGGCTCGGCCGTCACCGTCACCGAACTCCAGCGGCCGGGCGGCAAGCGCCTGGCCGTGGCCGATTTCCTGCGCGGCTTCGACCTGAAGCCCGGGCAGGCCTTCGGCTGATGTTCCTCTCGCAAAGCATCCGCGGCCGCCCTGAATTTCGCGTCGGCATTCGCGACATGTCGCCGGTGGCGCTGGGCATCGGCGCCTGGGGCCTCATGACAGGCGTGGCCATGGTCAAGTCGAACATGAGCGTGATCGAGGCGCTGGCCATGACCTTCCTGGTCTACGCGGGCAGCTCGCAGCTCGCGGCCATTCCGCTGCTGTTCGCGGGCGCGCCGGCCTGGGTGATCCTGGCGACGGGCTTCTGCGTCAACCTGCGCTTCGTGGTGTTCAGCCTGCACCTGCGCCCCTACCTCATGCACATGCCGCGCTGGCGCCGCATGATGCACGGCTACCTCACGGCCGACATGAGCTACGCGCTCTTCACCAAGAAGTACCCCAAGCCGCCGCTGACGATTTCCGAGCAGGAAGAGCAGGAGGCCTACCTCACCGGCAACTACTTCGTGACCTGGTGCGCCTGGATGGGCATGAGCGTGCTCGGCATTGCGCTGGCCAACTTCATTCCGCAGAACTGGGGCCTGGGCTTTGCCGGCGTGCTGAGCCTGGTGGCCATCGTGTGCTCGATGGCGACCACCCGCCTGCGCGTGCTGGCCGCGCTCATTGCCGGCGCCACCGCCGTGGCCGCCTACGCGCTGCCGCTGAAGCTCAACATCGTGGTGGCCATCGGCGTGGCCGTGCTGCTGTGCTTCTGGCTCGAGAAGCAGTTCGGCCTCGACCCCACGGCGGAGGACGACAAGTGACCGGCACCGCCAACGCGACCACCGACTGGTGGACCCTGGGCGTGATCGTCGGCCTGGCGTTGGTCACCGTGCTCACGCGCTGCTTCTTCTTCATTCTCGACCGGCCCTGGGGCCTGCCCGAGTGGGCGCACCGCGCGCTGCACTACGCGCCGGCCGCCGCGCTCGCGGGCGTGATCGCGCCCGAGATCGTCATGACGCAGGGCCACCTGATCACCACGCTGCACGACGCGCGCCTGTACGCGGCGGTGGTCGGCGCGGCGTACTTCTACTGGCGGCGCGGCGTGCTGGGCACGATGCTGGCCGGCATGGCCGTCTACCTGCCCTTGCACCTCGGCCTGGGCTGGTAGAGGCACGACGGGCGGGCCTTCGGGTCAGTCCAGCTTCACGCCGGCCGCCGCGATGATCTTTCCCCAGCGGTCGCTCTCCGCGCGGGAGAGCTTGTAGAAGTCTTGCGGCGTTCCCGGCAGCGCCTCGAAGCCGAAGTCCGCGAACAGCTTCACCACCTTCGGCGCCTTCATCGCCTTATGCAACTCGGTGTTCAGCCGCGCGACCGCCTCGGGCGGCATGCCGGCCGGCCCGATCAGGCCGTGGAAGGCGTAGGCGTTGACGTCGCTGAAGCCGGCCTCCACGAAGGTCGGCACCTCGGGCAGGGCGCTGGCGCGCTGCGGCAGCGCAATCGCCAGCACCCGCACCTTGCCCGAGCGGATGATCGGCAGGCCCGAGGCCAGGTCGAGCATCATCACCGGCACCTGCCCGCCCATCACGTCGGTCATGGCTGGCGCGGCGCCCTTGTACGGCACGTGCGTGATCGTGAGGCCCGCCTTCTGCTTGAACAGCTCCATCGCCATGTGGTGCGGCGAGCCGTTGCCGGGCGAGGCATAGCTCACCTTGTCGGGGTTGGCCCTCACGTAGCGAACGAACTCCGCCACGTTCTTCGCGGGAAAGTCGGGGTTCACCACCAGCGCCACCGGAAAGCGGCCGATGGTGCCGATGTAGGTGAAGTCGCTCGCGGGCTTGTACGGCAGCTTGACGAACATGTGCTCGTTGAACAGCAGCGCCGCGTTCTCGGCCTGCATCACCGTGTAGCCGTCGGGCTTGGCCTGCATCAT
Source organism: Variovorax sp. J22G73 (assembly GCF_030317035.1). Lineage (GTDB taxonomy): Bacteria > Pseudomonadota > Gammaproteobacteria > Burkholderiales > Burkholderiaceae_C > Variovorax. The sequence goes on along the minus strand of NZ_JASZYK010000011.1, from coordinate 94,269 downwards.
CACGGACACGCCGATGTTGGTCGAGGCACCGGGCCGGTTGTCGATGATGAGCGGCTGCCCGAGCGACGGCTGCATCGCCTCGGCCAGCGTGCGCGCCAGGTTGTCGGTGCCGCCGCCGGCCGAGTAGGGCACGATCCATTTGATCGGCTGGCTCGGGTAGGCCGCCGGCTGCGCCGACGCGAAGGGGGTCGCCAGCGCGAGGGTCGCGGCCAGCAGGGGAATCAATCGCTTCATCGTCTCTTGTCTCCGTTGCTTCGTATGGAAATCTGGAAATGGGTGGGGCTCACTCGCCGCGCAGCACCTGCCACAGCGCGCGGTCGCGCTCGGCGGTCCACACCACCGGGTGCTCGATGCCGCGCAGCTCGTCATAGGCGCGCGACACGTCGAAGGGCAGCACGTGCTGGAACACCGGCCAGCCGCCGAAGCGCGGCGCCATGGCCGCTTCGGCGCGTGCGAAGCAGCCCTTGAGCGTGTCGCCCGCGGCAATGCCCTCTTTCACGCTGGCCAGCAGCGTCGACAGAAACGCCTTGGTCAGGCCGATGGCCTCGGCGCAGGCCGCTTCGCCCTGCAGCACGGCGCCGCGCCCCGGCACCAGCACGCGCGGCGCCAGCGCCAGCACGGCGTCCAGCGTGCCGGCCCAGTCGCCGATGTAGGCGTCGCCCGCGTACACGCCGCAGTGGTTCTCGACCACGTCGCCCGAGAACAGCATGCCGCAGTCGGGCAGCCAGGCCACGGTGTCGCCGCTCGAATGGCCGCGGCCCAGCGCCATCAGGCGCAGCTCGCGTCCGGTGCCCGGCCGCGGGCCCAGCCACAGGCTCATCTCGCCCTGGAAGCTCAGGGTCGGAAAGGTCAGGCCCGGAATTTCTTCCACGCCCGCGAACAGGCGCGGAAAGCGGCCCACTTCCGAGTCGAAGTCGGCCTGGCCGCGCGTGCGGATCCAGTCGAGCGTGCCGTTGCTCGCAACGATCTGCTCGACCTCGTCGAAGGCGCTCGCACCCATCACGCGCACCGCGTGGTAGTGCGTGAGCACGATGGTCCTGATGGGCTTGTCGGTCACGGTGCGAATGGCCGCGAGAAAGTCGCGCGCCATGCGCGGCGTGGGGCGCGTGTCGATCAGCACCACCTGGTCGTCGCCGACGACGAAGCCGCAGTTGGGATCGAAGTCGCTGATGTAGCCGTAGGCGCCGGGCGCGAGCTCGCGCAGTTGCGGCTTCTGCTCGCGGGTGTCGGAGGCGGAGGCGAAGGAGACGGACGGAGCCGAAGAGATGGAAGTGGTCATGGGGCGTGGGTGGTCGTGGGGTCTTCGGCGGCCGCTGCCGCCTGGATGCAGGCCAGCAGTACGCCCTGGTCGGTGCATTGGTTGGCCAGCAGCAAGACAAGGCGGGCGTTGAGGTCGGCGCTTTGCGCTTCGCTGCGGCCTTCGTGCGCGGCGAGCAGGGCGGCGTAGAAGCCGTCGGGGTCGGGGATGCGGGGTTCTGTGTTCATCGCGAGGCGGGTACTGGTTGGGCGAGCGCGGTGCGCACGGCGGAAGCGATGGCTTGCGGCGTGGCGTGTTGCAGCACGGCCGCGCGGTAGGCGTCGGGCCGCACCAGCGCGAAGCTGCCCACGTTGCCGATGCCGAGGTGGCTGGCCAGCGTGTCGTCGGCCCGCAGCGTGGGCAGGCCGCTGTCTCTGCCACCGTCGTTGCCGCCGTCGTTGTTGTTGCAGATGGCCAGCAGGCGCAGCGGCAAGTCGGCCGTGGCCTCGCGCGCCGCGTCGGCCTGCGCGCGCGTCGGCGCGAACCACAGGCCGATGCACTCCGTGCCTTCGGCCAGCAGCTGCATCAGCGTGGTCTGGCGCCCGTCGCCGGCCCAGCGCAGCGGCAGGTTCTGTACCGTGCGGGCACCTTCGGGCAGCAGCGGCGCGGCCGGGTAGGCGTTGGCGACCGACATGCGCCCCGTGTTCACCAGCGCGCGCGCGAACGGATGCCGCGCCGCCAGCGCCACCACCGCGCGGCGCAGCGTGTGCTCGGCGGGCGAACGCGGCGCGAGAAAGCGCGCCGAACGGCTCGTCACCTGCAGGTTTTCCTTCGCCGCGGGCTGCCGCTCGGCGTCGTAGCTGTCGAGCAGCGCGTCGCCGGCGCGGCCCTGCGCGACCAGCGCCAGCTTCCAGCCGAGGTTGGCGGCGTCCTGGATGCCGCTGTTGCCGCCGCGCGCGCCGAAGGGGCTCACCACGTGCGCGGCGTCGCCGATGAAGAACACGTGGCCGTGGCGAAAGCTGTCGAGCAGGTGGTCGCGGTAGCCGTACGGCCCGATCCACACGAACTCGAACTCCACGCCCGGCCCGAGCTGTTCGCGCAGCCGCGCGCCCGCCACCTCGGGCTGGCTGATGTAGGCCGTGTCGCAGTCCTCGGGCATCTGGTAGTCGACGCGCCACACGCCGTCGGCCATCAGGTGCTGCCACACGCCGCGGCCTTCGTTGAAGGGCGCGTCCACCCAGGTCCAGCGCTCGGTGGGCAGCGGCTTCTTGAAGCGCACGTCGCTGATGCACCAGCGGTCGGTGCTGCGCGAGGCATGCGCCTCGATGCCGAGCTGCGTGCGGATGGCGCTGTTGGCGCCCGTGGCGTCGATGAGCCGGTCGGCCTCGAGGGTGTAGCGGCCGGCGGGCGTTTCCACGTCGAGCCGCACGCCGTCGGCCAGCGGCTCCACGCGGGTCACGCGGCTCTTCCAGCGCACGTCGGTCACGCCGAGTTCGAGGATGCGCTCGACCAGGAACCACTCGACGTAGAACTGCTGCAGGTTGATGAACGGCGGCTGCGCCGAGACGCTGTTCGCCTGCAGGTCGAAGTTGTAGACCTCCTGCTCGCCCGAGAAGGTGCGCCCGAACGACCAGGTGATGCCCTTGGCCGCGACGCGCTCGTAGATGCCCAGGCGCTCGAAGATCTCCAGGCTCTTCTGCGCGTAGCAGATGCCGCGCGACGAGGCGCCGCGCACGCCCACGGTGTCGTCCTCGTCGAGCAGCACGGCCGGCACGCCGCGCTGCGCCAGGTCGCAGGCCAGCGTGAGGCCGGCGGGGCCGGCGCCGACGATGACGATCGGGTGGCGAACGACCTTGGCGCTGTCCAGCTCCGGGGGCGGCGTGAAGGGCCAGGACGGCAACTCGTAGGCCGGTGCAAATGCAAAGGTTTCCATGTCTCTGTGATGCTGTTGCTGCTGTAGCGAAAGGCGCTAGAGCGCGTGCGCGAATCCGGCGATGGCGTCGGCCGCCTGCGGCACCAGCCCGGGTTGCCCCGCCAGGTAGTGGTTGCCGCCCACGATGTCGACATTGCGGATGCGCGCGCCGCCGGCGGCCATCCACGCGTCGCGCGTGCTCGGAAAGGTCGACTGGTCGCCCGTGTAGGTCAGCAGCAGCTTGGGCACCGTGGTGCGCGCGAGGTTGGTCGGCCCGTCGGCCTGGGAGCGCGAGGACCACTGCGAGAGAAACGCCGTCAGCGAGGTGGTGCGCCCCATGGCGTTGGCCGAGTAGTTCACCTGCCGTGCGTCGCCCCACACGCTGCCGGGCAGCCGGTCGTTCGCGTCGAGCGAGAGGTCGACGCAGCGCGGGTCGGCGTGCGTGCGGTAGACCACGAAGGCCTGGTCGCGCGGCGCGCCGGGCGTGTTGCGCAACAGCGCGAGGCGCTCGACGGCCCATTGCTCGATGCGGTCCAGTCGCGCCTTCTGCGCCGCGCTGAAGCGCGCCAGAAAGTCGCTGTCGTAGGGCACGCGGTGGCGCGGGTCGTACATGTCGAGCTCGGGGTTCATTGAGAGCGGGTCGTGCTCGTCGGTGACCGAGGGGTCGATCCAGTCGCGCATCAGCCGCGTGCGGCCCAGGTGCGCGGCGCACAGCGCGATGCCGTCCACCGGCGGCAGGTCGCTCGGGTGCAGGTGCGTGGGGTCGCCGTCGGGCAGGTGGGTGGCCGTGAGCTGCTCGGCCTGCGCCTGGTAGAAGGCCGCGAGCGCGGCGCCGCCCGAGTTGCCGACCAGGAACACCTTCTCGTAGCCCGCCGCGCGCAGGTGCTGCACGCCGGCGCCCAGGTCCTGGATGGCGCGCTCCATCAGCAGCACCGTGTCGTTGCCCACGTAGCGCGAGTTCAGGCCCATGCAGCAGATGCCGCGCTCGGCCAGCGGGGCGATCAGGTAGTGGCCCATGAAGTTGCTGGTCGGGTGCATCACGATGGCGGCGACCTTCTTCGGGCCCGGCGGCGCGCGAAACGCCCCGTAGATGCGCGGGCGCAGCATCTGCAGGCCCGACTGGCTCTCCATCGAGGCGCCGGGCTTCACGTCGATGACGGCGAGTTGCAGCTCAGGCATTCGACGCTCCTTTCGAGGCACGCAGTTCGGCCTTGCGCGCTGTCCATGCGTCGAGGTCGGCATGGGCGCGCAGCGCGTGCGCGTCCATCTCGGCCTGCGGCACGGTGGGCGTGGTGAGCTCCACGCGAATGCCGTTGGGGTCGAAGAAGTAGATCGATTCGATGATGTGGTGGTCGGTCACGCCCAGCACTTCGACGCCCGCGCCCTCCAGCCGCGCCTTGGCGGCCAGCAGGTCGGCCACGGAGTCCACCCGCAGCGCGATGTGGTTCACCCACGCGGGCGTGTTGGGCGAGGGCAGCGCGGCGGTGTCGTCGCCCAGGTCGAAGAAGGCGATGTACGCGCCGTCGCGCATCTGGAAAAAGATGTGCACGTAGGGGCAGTACTCGCCCGTGCTGGGCACGTGGTCGCTCTTGATGACGTGGGTGAGCGGCAGGCCCAGCAGGTCTTCGTAGAAATGGCGGGTTTCCTCGCTGTCGCGGCAGCGCCAGGCGAAGTGGTGCAGCCCGCGGACAGGCGGGGGCGGTGGCGCGGTGGCCATGGCGGCCATGGAGGCCTTGGTGGTGGCAGTGGTCGTCGGCATGCGTGTCTCCGTGGAGGCGCGATTGGGCGACGGCGCGTCTTATGATGCAATCGAAATTAATTCATCGATTGATGAAAAATCCATATATATGAACCTGACCCTGCGCCAGCTGCGCGCCTTCGCCGCCGTGGCCGAGACCGGCAGCTTCACCGCCGCGGCGCAGCAGCTGCACCTCACGCAGTCGGCGCTCAGCGTGCTGGTGCGCGAGCTCGAACGCGAGATGGGCGTGCAGCTGCTCGACCGCCACACCCGCAGCGTGCAGCTGTCGGAGGCGGGGCGCGAGTTCTTGCCGTCGGTGCACCGGCTGCTCGGCGACCTGACGAGCGCGGTAGCCGGCGTCACGGATTTGCGTGACAAGAAGAAAGGGGTGTTGCGGCTTGCCGCGCCGCAGCTCATGGCCTGCACGCTGATGCCGCGCGTGATCGCGGCCTATCGCCAAAGCTACCCCGATGTCGATGTGCGCCTGGCCGACACGCTGCCCGAGCACCTGCTGAGCGGCGTGATGGCCGGCGACGTGGAGCTGGCCGTGGGGCAGGACGTGGCGGTCGACGGCGCCATCGAGCGCCGCACGCTGTTTCGCGACCGGCACTGGCTGATCTGCCCGCCGGACCACGCCTTCGCCCGGCGCCGCAAGGTGCGCTGGCACGAGCTGGGGCCCTACACCTTCATTGCGCCCACGCGCGACTTTCGCCAGCGCGTGCTGCCCGAGCTGGCCCCGGCCGAGCGCGACTACATGCTGCGCGCCGGCACGCAGGAGGTGTCGTACATGACCACCGCGCTGGGCATGGTGGCCTCGGGGCTGGGGCTGACGGTGTGCCCGACCTATTCCGCGCCGCTGGTGCGCGCCCACGGGCTGCAGATGGTGCGGCTGGAGTCGCCCGACTTCCACCGCGAGGTGTGCGTCTACAGCGCGGCGCGGCGCACGCTGTCGCCGGCCGCGGCGAGCTTCGTGGAGATACTGGAAGGCTTCGCGAAGGCCCAGCCGACGGGTTGAGCAACCCGCCTGAAAGCACCGGGCGCCCGCAAGGGCCGTATAGAGCGGCGGCAGGGCCAAACCTACAATGCAGGCCGACCGTCTTCCACCTCCTCCAGATCCATGAACGTCATTCGATTCACCGACCTCTGCGCACAGGGCAAAGCCGCCGGCCAGCGCGTTTTCATCCGTGCCGACCTCAACGTGCCGCAAGACGACACCGGCCGCATCACCGAGGACACGCGCATCCGCGCCTCGGTGCCCTGCATCCAGCTGGCGCTGGACGCCGGCGCGGCCGTGATGGTCACCTCGCACCTGGGCCGCCCGACCGAGGGCGAGTTCAAGCCCGAAGACTCGCTGGCGCCGGTCGCCAAGCGCCTGGGCGAACTGCTCGGCCGCGACGTGCCGCTGGTTGCCAACTGGGTCGACGGCGTCGACGTCAAGCCAGGCCAGGTCGTGCTGCTGGAAAACTGCCGCGTCAACAAGGGCGAGAAGAAGAACGACGAGGCGCTGGCCCGCAAGCTCGCCGCGCTCACCGACATCTACGTGAACGACGCCTTCGGCACCGCCCACCGCGCCGAGGCCACCACCTACGGCATCGCGCAGTTCGCCAAGATCGCAGCCGCTGGGCCGCTGCTGGCCGCCGAGATCGACGCCATCACCAAGGCGCTGGCGCAACCCAAGCGCCCGCTGGTGGCCATCGTGGCGGGCTCCAAGGTGAGCACCAAGCTCACCATCCTGGAGAGCCTGTCGGCCAACGTGGACCAGCTGATCGTCGGTGGCGGCATCGCCAACACCTTCATGCTGGCCGCCGGCCTGAAGATCGGCAAGTCGCTGGCCGAGCCCGACCTGGTCGACAAGGCCAAGGCGGTGATCGACGCCATGCGCGCGCGCGGCGCCGACGTGCCCATTCCGGTGGACGTGGTCACGGCCAAGACCTTCGCGGCCGATGCGGCCGCCACCGTCAAGGACGCCAGCGACGTGGCGGACGACGACCTGATCCTGGACATCGGCCCCAAGACCTCCGCCATCCTGGCCGCGCAGCTGCGCGAGGCCGGCACTATCGTCTGGAACGGCCCGGTGGGCGTGTTCGAGTTCGACGCCTTCGCGGGCGGCACCAAGGCCATTGCGCAGGCCATCGCCGAGAGCAGCGCGTTTTCGATTGCCGGCGGCGGCGACACGCTGGCCGCCATCGCCAAGTACGGCATCGAGAAGCAGGTCGGCTACATCTCGACCGGCGGCGGCGCCTTCCTCGAGGTGCTGGAGGGCAAGACCCTGCCGGCCTTCGAAATCCTGTCCAGGCGCGCCGCGGGTTGATCCTGCGCTCGGTGGGTGCGCGATGAAAGCCCTTCTGGGTGACTTCCGTCAGACACACAAAGTGTATACAGTAGCGAATACAAAACGGAGACTACCTTCATGAGCACGGACCGCATCCCCCGCCACGCCACCAAGATCGTTGCCACGCTCGGTCCGGCGTCCAACACGCCCGAACTGCTGGAACAGATGATCCTGGCCAAGGTCAGCGTGGTGCGGCTGAACTTCAGCCACGGCACGGCGCAGGACCACATCGACCGCGCCGCCATGGTGCGCGAAGCCGCCCGCAAGACGGGCCGCGAAGTGGCCATCATGGCCGACCTGCAGGGCCCGAAGATCCGCGTGGGCAAGTTCGCGCAGGGCAAGATCTGGCTGGAACCCGGCGCCAAGTTCGTGCTCGACGCCTCGCGCACCGAGCCCGGCGACATCGACGCCGTGGGCCTGGACTACAAGGACCTGCCGCGCGACGTGAAGCCCGGCGACAAGCTGCTGCTGAACGACGGCCTCATCGTGCTCACGGTCGACGCCGTGAAGGGCGAGGCTGTGCACACCACCGTCAAGCTGGGTGGCGAGCTGTCGAACAACAAGGGCATCAACAAGCAGGGCGGCGGCCTCACCGCGCCCGCGTTGACCGCCAAGGACATGGAAGACATCAAGACCGCGATGAGCTTCCAGGCCGACTACGTGGCCGTGAGCTTTCCCAAGAACGCCACCGACATGGAAATGGCGCGCCAGCTGTGCAACGTGGCCGCGGCCGAGTTCGGCCACAAGCCCGGCATGATCGCCAAGATCGAGCGCGCCGAAGCCATTCCCAAGCTGGAAGAAATCCTGCGCGCCAGCGACGGCATCATGGTCGCGCGCGGCGACCTGGCCGTCGAGGTCGGCAATGCGGCGGTGCCCGCGCTGCAGAAGAAGATGATCCGCATGGCGCGCGACATGGACAAGGTGGTCATCACCGCGACCCAGATGATGGAGTCGATGATCACCAACCCCGTGCCCACCCGCGCCGAGGTGAGCGACGTGGCCAACGCCGTGCTCGACGGCACCGACGCCGTGATGCTCTCGGCCGAGACCGCCTCGGGGCGCTACCCGCTGGAAACGGTGCAGGAGATGAGCCGCATCTGCGAAGCCGCCGAAATCGCCGAGGACAAGACCCTGGACGCCGACTTCAGCGGCAAGACCTACAGCCGCATCGACCAGTCGATTGCCATGGGCGCGCTGTTCACGGCGCACCACCTGGGCGCCAAGGCCATCGTGGCGCTGACCGAGTCGGGCTCCACCATGCTGTGGATGAGCCGCCACCGCGCGCACATTCCCATGTACGCGCTGACCTCGCGGCTGGCCACGCAGCGCAAGCTGGCGCTGTACCGCAACGTGCGCCCGCTGCTGATGGACTCGCAGACCGACCGCGACACCGCGCTCGAGCAGGCCGAGGCCCACCTGAAGAAGCGCGGCATCGTGCAGAGCGGCGACGTGTACGCCATCACCTGCGGCGAGCCCATGGGCGCCCCGGGCGGCACCAACATGCTGAAGATCTGCAGGGCGAGCTGAGCCTGCTCAGCCGTTCCTGAACAGGAAGCTGTAGGCGTTCAGGGCGGGCACCCCGCCCAGGTGCGCGTACAGCACCTTCGAGCCGGCCGGGAATTCCCCGAGCCGCACCTTCTCGATCATTCCGTGCATCGACTTGCCCTCGTACACCGGGTCGGTCAGCATGCCCTCCAGGCGCGCGCACAGGCGAATCGCCTCCAGCGTGCCTTCGTTCGGCAGCCCGTATTCGGGCCCGCCGAAGCGGCGGTCGAGCACCACGTCCTGGTCGGTGATGTCGCGGCCCAGCTCCACCAGCTCGGCCGTGCCCCTGGCGATGCGCACGATCTGCTCGAAGGTCTGCTGCGGCTTGGCCGAGGCGTCGATGCCGATCACGCGGTCGGCCCGGCCGTCGGCCGCGAAGCCCACCACCATGCCGGCCTGCGTGCTGCCCGTGACCGAGCACGTCACGATGTAGTCGAACTTGAAGCCCAGCTCGGCCTCCTGCTGGCGTACCTCTTCCGCAAAACCCACGAAGCCCAGCCCGCCGCGCGGATGCTCCGAGCAGCCCGCCGGAATCGGGAACGGCTTGCCGCCGGCCTTGCGCACGTCGTTCATGGCCTCTTCCCAGCTCTTGCGGATGCCGATGTCGAATCCCGCGGCGTCCAGCCGCACGTCGGCGCCCAGGATGCGCGACATCTCGATGTTGCCGACCCGGTCGTACAGCGCGTCGGAGTAGTTGACCCAGTTCTCCTGCACCAGCACGCACTTCAGCCCGAGGTGCGCGGCCACCGCCGCCACCTGGCGCGTCTGGTTCGACTGGATGCCGCCGATGGACACCAGCGTGTCGTAGCCGCCTTCGAGCGCCTCGGGAATCAGGTACTCCAGCTTGCGCGTCTTGTTGCCGCCGAAGGCCAGGCCGCTGTTGCAGTCCTCGCGCTTGGCGTACAGCTGGACCTCGCCGCCGAGGTGGGCGCTCAGCCGCTTCAGCGGATGGATCGGCGTGGGACCGAAGGTCAGGGCGTGGCGGGGAAACTTCTTCAGGTTCATGGTGCGGCTCCAAGGAGGTTGAAGCCTTGAATCGTAGAAAGAAGGGCTCGCAACGTGCTTGCGAAGTTCGCTGGCTTCCCGGCGGAAAAGCGGGCACGATGAAAGAAGCAGAAACTTTCAAGCCGAAAGAAGCGCCATGGGCACAACAAAATTGCGTTCTCCCCCGGAGCTCGACCGCACCGACCGGGCCATCCTGCGCGCGCTGCAGCGCGACGCGTCGCTGTCGAACGTGGCGCTGGCCGCCAAGGTCAACCTCAGTGCCGCCGCCTGCCTGCGGCGGGTGGAGCGGCTGAAGGAGGCCGGGCTCATCAAGGGCATCGTCGCGCTGCTGGACCCCGACGCGCTCGACCTGGGCATGCTCGTGATGATCGGCGTGGTGCTCGACCGCTCCACGCCCGACTCCTTCGCCGACTTCGAAAAGGCCGCGCAGAAGGTCTCGGGCTGCCTCGAATGCCACGTCGTTACGGGCGAGTTCGACTACTTCATGCTCGTGCGCACGCGCGACAACGACAGCTTCAACCGCCTGCACGCCGAGCAGCTGCTGTACCTGCCGGGCGTGCGGCAGATCCGCACCTTCGTCGTCCTGAAGCAGGTGCTGTCGACCACGCAGCTTCCTATCTGACGAAACCGGTGCGCGCCGGCGTGCGTACTGGTTCGATGAGCTTTCCCACCTTCGCCACCGCTTTCCACTCCCTTCGCCGCCGCCGCAGCGCCCTTTTCACCGCTTTCACCGTCACCGCCGCCGCCGTGCTCTCGGCCTGCTCGCCGATCAAGGTGCTCAACGGCCTGGTGCCCGACGACACCTACCAGTTCCAGGGCGGCATCGCATACGGCGCCGCGCCGCGCCAGGTGCTCGACGTGTACCAGCCGCTGCCTTCCACCGCGCCGGCCAAGGGGGCTCGGCCGCTGGTGGTGTTCTTCTTCGGCGGCACCTGGACCCATGGCGACCGCGCCAGCTACAAGTTCGTCGGCGAGGCGCTGGCCGCGCGCGGCGCCGTGGTGGTGGTGCCCGACTACGGCCTGTCGCCCGCCTTCACCTACCCGGTGTTCGTGCGCGACAGCGCGCTGGCCGTCAAGTGGGCGCTCGACAACGCGGCGCAACTCGGCGCCGACCCGAAGCAGGTCTACGTGATGGGCCACAGCTCGGGCGGCTACAACGCCGCGATGGTGGCGCTGGACGATCGATGGCTCGGCGAGGTGGGCGCCAGCCCGCGCCAGCTCGCGGGCTGGATCGGCCTGGCCGGCCCCTACGACTTCCTGCCCATCGGCGACCCGCAGGCCCAGGCCGCCTTCAATTGGCCGAACACGCCGCGCGACTCGCAGCCGCTGGCGCACGTCACCCCGGCCTCGCCGCGCGCGCTGCTCATGGCGGCCTCGAAGGACAACCTCGTCTACCCCGACCGCAACACCGGCCAGATGGCCGCCGCGCTGCGTGCCGCAGGGGTGCCGGTGGAGGTGAAGCTCTTCGACAACCTGAGCCATGTGACGTTGATCGGCGCCTTCGGCAAGCCCATCCAGTGGCTGGGCGGGCCGGTGCTGCCGCCCGTCCTGGGTTTCCTCGGGTTGGCGTCGGTGTCGTCCCACAATTAGGGTGAGGGGTCGCTCGGTAGAATTGCGGCAGTTTTTCTCGTCTTTCCGCCTTCTTTTTTCCCCTTTTTTCTCTAATTCCCGCGAGGTATTTCTCCATGGCACTCGTCTCGATGCGCGAACTGCTCGACCATGCCGCAGCCAATGGCTACGGCATTCCGGCCTTCAACGTCAACAACCTCGAACAGGTCCAGGCCGTCATGGAGGCCGCCAAGGAAACCGGCGCCCCCGTCATCCTGCAAGCCAGCGCCGGTGCCCGCAAGTACGCCGGTGAAGCCTTCATCAAGCACCTGATCCAGGCGGCCATCGAGCAGTACCCGAACATTCCGCTGGTCATGCACCAGGACCACGGCCAGAACCCCGACGTCTGCAAGGGCGCCATCGACCTGGGCTTCAGCTCGGTCATGATGGACGGCTCGCTCGAGGCCGACGGCAAGACCATCGCCAGCTACGAATACAACGTGGACGTCACCAAGAAGGTGTCGGACATGGCCCACCGCCTGGGCGTGACCGTCGAAGGCGAGCTCGGCTGCCTGGGTTCGCTCGAAACCATGAAGGGCGACAAGGAAGACGGCCACGGCACCGACGACACCATGACGCGCGAGCAGCTGCTGACCGACCCCGAGCAGGCCGCCGACTTCGTCAAGCGCACGCAGATCGACGCGCTGGCCATCGCCATCGGCACCAGCCACGGCGCGTACAAGTTCACGCGCGAGCCCACCGGCGACATCCTGGCCATCGACCGCATCAAGGAAATCCACCGCCGCATTCCCAACACCCACCTGGTGATGCACGGCTCGTCGAGCGTGCCGCAGGAGCTGCTGGCCATCATTCGCCAGTACGGCGGCGATATGAAGGAAACCTACGGCGTGCCCGTGAAGGAAATCCAGGAAGCCATCAAGCACGGCGTGCGCAAGATCAACATCGACACCGACATCCGCCTGGCCATGACCGGCGCGGTGCGCAAGTTCCTGGCCGAGCACCCCGAGAAGTTCGACGCCCGCGAGTGGCTCAAGCCGGCGCGCGAAGCCGCCAAGCTGATCTGCAAGCAGCGCTACATCGAGTTCGGCTGCGAAGGCCAGGGCGCGAAGATCAAGGGCGACACGCTGCAGGTGGTGGCCGCCAGGTACGCCGCCGGCGAGCTCGCGCAAGCCGTGGTCTGAGAACCCGGGCGCAAATCAAAGGCCACCAAGGCCACCGTTCGCGGTGGCTTTTTTCTGCGCGCACAATCCGCTTTCACCGTCTTCCTGTTTCCGTCGTTTTTCACCGCACCTGCCCCATGACCACCGTCCACACCTCCTCCATCCAGAGCCTGCCCCTGCTTGCGCGCGGCAAGGTGCGCGACAACTACGCGGTCGGCGAAGACCGCATCCTGATGGTCGCGAGCGACCGCCTGAGCGCCTTCGACGTCATCATGGGCGAGCCCATTCCCGGCAAGGGCGAGATCCTCACGCAAATGGCGCTGTGGTGGTTCGAGCGGCTCGGCCAGCTGTGCCCCAACCACCTGACCGGCGACGCGCCCGAGAGCGTGGTCACGCCCGAGGAGGTGCCCCAGGTCACGCAGCGTTCCATGCTGGTGAAGCGCCTGAAGCCGATTCCGGTGGAAGCCGTGGTGCGCGGCTACCTGGCCGGCAGCGGCTGGAAGGAATACCAGGAGAGCCAGTCGGTGTGCGGCGTGCCGCTGCCCGAGGGCCTGACCAACGCCAGCAAGCTGCCGCGCCCGATCTTCACGCCCGCCGCCAAGGCCGCGGCCGGCGAGCACGACGAGAACATCAGCTACGAGCGCGTGGTCGAGATCGTCGGCCCCAAGCTGGCCCAGCAGATCCGCGAGACCAGCATCGCCATCTACGAGACGGCGGCGCAAATTGCCCTGGCCAAGGGAATGATCATTGCCGACACCAAGTTCGAGTTCGGCCTGGACGAAGCCGGCACGCTGGTGCTGATGGACGAAGTGCTCACGCCCGACAGCTCGCGCTACTGGCCGGTGGAGGGCTACCAGGCCGCCCTGGCCGCCGGCACCAACCCGCCGAGCTACGACAAGCAGTTCGTGCGCGACTGGCTCGAGGCCACCAAGATCAACGGGAAGCCCTGGGACAAGACGCCCCCGGCGCCGCGCCTGCCGGCCGAGGTCATCGAGAAGACGGCCGCCAAGTACCGCGAGGCGCTGGAGCGGCTCACGGGCTGATGTGCTGATCCACTGACCCGGAGCCTGAGCGGGCTCCAATCAAAGCAAAAAGACCGGCCAAGGCCGGTCTTTTTCGTTTTCAGCGCCCGCCGCTGTTGAGCAGCGCCACCGTGCGCCCGCGCGCGTCCAGCAGCGCCAGGCGGCCCGGGCCGGCCAGGCTGTAGCTGGCCGTGCTTTGCAGCGCGGAAATGAACTGCGCCTCATTGGCCCCGCGCGCTGGGTCCAGGCAGGCCATGCGAGTGGAGGCCAGCTGGCCGATCTTCAGCGTGCTGCCCGCGCGCGTGAACGTGCCCGAGAGCCGGTTGCAGCCGCCCGAGCCGCTGACGCGCCCGCTGCCGCGGTCGAATTGCACCTGCGCGTCGCTGCCGGGCGCGACGGGCTCGTCGCCCAGTTGCACCAGCCGCCAGCTGGGGCCTTCGATCGGCTCGTCCAGGCTGATGCCGCTGCCGCAACCGGCCAGGCCGGCCAGCAGGGCGGCCGCCGCGACCACGGGGAGCGCCGTGCGGCGAGTGAATCTGGAGAGGTGCGCGAGGTTGTCGAAGGAGCGCATGGCCGGTCTTTCCTTTTGGCGATCTGCAACAAGTTGAATCGGGCGTGATCGTATGCGACGGCGCCCGGCTCGCCAATGCCGATGCATCGGCCATGAAAAAAGCGACCCGAAAGTCGCTTTTGGTCGGAAATGCGCAGCAAAGTGCGCAACTGGGCAAGCGCGCCGTGGTTCAGCTCAGCACCACGCTGCTGAGCCGGCGCCGGTACGTGGCCACCACCGGATCGTCCGGCGGAATCTGGCCGTCGGCCACCTTCACCTTCGGCGGCTCGATCACGTCGAGGATGGCGATGTAGGTCTTGCGCGCCAGCTCTTCGCTCCAGCTCTTGTCGCGCATCAGGATGTCGAGCAGCTCGTCCATGGCGTCGGTCCAGCGCTGCGCGGCCATCAGCAGGCGCGCTCGGGCGAAGCGGGCGTCGAAGTCGCGCTTGTTGGCGGCGATCTTCGAATCGAACTCGGCAATGGCCGGCGCGGCGCCCGCCGCCGGGGCGGCGAAGTCGATGGCGTCCATCCAGCGCTGCAGCGCGTCGAAGCGGCGCACCAGCCCGGTCTTGGCGATCACGGGCGCAAAGGCGACCTTGGCGTCGTCGACGCGGCCTTCCTGCAGCAGCAGCTTGATGTAGTCGAAGCGGGCGTCGTCGTTGGCCGGGTCGGTGGCCACGGCGTGCTGCAGCTTTTCGAGCGCACCCAGGGTGTCGCCCTCGGCCAGCGCCTCCTGCGCGGCGGCTTCCTCGGAAGCGGCCTCGGCCTCGTCGGCACCGGGCACGTGCTTGTCGAGGAACTCGCGGATCTTCTCGGCCGGAATGGCGCCGACGAAGCCGTCCACCGGCTGGCCGTCCTTGAACATCACGCAGAACGGAATGCTGCGCACGCCGAACATCTCGGAGAGCTGCGAGGAAATCTGCGGCACCTTGTCGGCGTCGAGCTTGGCCAGCGTGAAGCGCCCGGCGTACTCGACCTCGAGCTTTTCGAGCACCGGGCCCAGCTGCTTGCAGGGTCCGCACCATTCGGCCCAGATGTCCAGCAGCACCGGGGTGGCGACGGAGCCTTCGATCAGTTCGGCCTGGAAATTTTCGAGAGTGATGTCGATCATCGGAACCAACTGAGGGTGAAACGTAAAATTGAAACCATGAACGAAACCATTCAGGTCGGTGTAGTGATGGGCTCGAGCTCCGATTGGGAGACGATGCGCAACGCGGTCGAGATTCTCCAGCAATTCGGAATCAGCCACGAAGCAAAGGTGGTCTCGGCCCACCGCATGCCCGATGCGCTCTTTGCGTATGCCGAAAGCGCCGCCGGGCGCGGGCTCACGGCCATCATCGCGGGGGCGGGGGGCGCGGCCCACCTGCCGGGCATGCTGGCGTCCAAGACCACGGTGCCCGTGCTGGGCGTGCCGGTGGCCAGCCGGCACCTGCAGGGCGTCGATTCGCTCTACAGCATCGTGCAGATGCCCAAGGGCGTGCCGGTGGCCACGTTTGCCATCGGCAACGCGGGCGCGGCCAACGCGGCGCTGTTCGCGGTGGCCATGCTGGCGGTGAACGACCCGGCGCTGCGCGCCAGGCTCGACGCCTTCCGCACGGCGCAGACCGCGGCGGCCGAGGCCATGACGCTGCCGCCGGCGCCCGAAGGCGCCCCGTCTTCTTCCGTGTCCCCTGTATCTCCCTTCTCGCCCCAGGGCGGAGGCGCCCTGTGAGCGCCCACGACGCCGACCTGCCGATCCTGCCCGGCGCCACGCTCGGCGTGCTCGGCGGCGGCCAGCTGGGGCGCATGTTCGTCCACGCCGCCCAGCGCATGGGCTACTTCACGGCGGTGCTCGACCCCGACGCCGACAGCCCCGCCGGCCGCGTGAGCCACCACCACATCCACACCGACTACAGCGACGTCGACGGCCTCGCCCGCCTGGCCGGCCTGGCCGACGCGGTGACCACCGAGTTCGAGAACGTGCCCGCGCCCTCGCTGGAGCACCTGGCGGTCGCCCGCCCGGTGTCGCCCGAGGCCCCGGCCATCGCCATCGCGCAGGACCGCATCGCCGAAAAGGCCCACTTCACGCGCTGCGGCGTGCCCTGCGCGCCTTACGCGGCCATCGAGACCGCCGCGCAGCTCGCCGCGGTCGACGACAGCCTGCTGCCCGGCATCCTGAAGACGGCGCGCCTGGGCTACGACGGCAAGGGCCAGCAGCGCGTGAAGACGCGCGCCGAGCTGGTCGAGGCCTGGCAGGCCACGGGCTGCGTGCCCTGCGTGCTCGAGAAGATGCTGCCGCTGGAGTTCGAGTGCTCGGTCATCCTGGCGCGCGGGCGCGACGGGCAGGTCGTGCACTTTCCGCCGCAGCGCAACCTGCACCGCGACGGCATCCTGGCCGTGACCGAGGTGCATCCGCAGAACATGCCCAAGACGGTGGCGCAGGGCGCGGTCAATTCGGCCAGAAGCATCGCCAACGGCCTGGGCTACGTGGGCGTGCTGTGCGTCGAGTTCTTCGCGCTGGCCGACGGCTCGCTGGTGGTGAACGAAATGGCACCGCGCCCGCACAACAGCGGCCACTACACCATGGAAGCCTGCGACGTGTCGCAGTTCGAGCTGCAGGTGCGCACCCTGGCCGGCCTGCCGCTGGTTGCACCGCGCCAGCACAGCCCCGCGCTCATGCTCAACCTGCTGGGCGACCTGTGGTTCGTCGACGGCGGCGACACGCCCGTGACCCCGCGATGGGGCGAGGTGCTCGCGTTGCCCGGCGCCCACCTGCACCTGTACGGCAAGGTCGATCCGCGCCGTGGCCGCAAGATGGGCCACCTGACCTTCACCGGCGCCACGCTGGAGGCCACGCGTGCCGCCGCGTCGCAGGCCGCGCTGCTGCTGGGCCTGCCCGCGGTGACCACCGCCGACCTCGCATGATCCTGGACGGGCGGTCGCCTGACGCTGCCGTGGCCATCGCGGAGGCCGCGCGCGTGCTGCGCGCCGGCGGCCTCGTGGCCTTTCCGACCGAGACCGTCTACGGCCTGGGCGCCGACGCCACCAGCGACATGGCCGTCGCCGGCATCTTCAAGGCCAAGGGCCGGCCCTCCGACCATCCGCTGATCGTCCACGTGGCGGCCGGCATCAAGGGCACCGAGGCGCTGTCGCGCTTCGCCCAGCCGCTGCCGGTGTTCGCGCAGAAGCTGGTGCAGGTGTTCTGGCCCGGCCCGCTCACGCTGGTCGTCACGCGCCAGCCGGGCGTGGGCGCCGCCGCCGCCGGCGGGCAGGACACCATCGGCCTGCGCTGCCCTTCGCATCCGGTGGCGCAGGCGCTGCTGGAGGCCTGCGCCGAGCTGGGCGTGCCCGGCATCGCCGGCCCCAGCGCCAACCGCTTCGGCCGCGTCAGCCCGACCACCGCGCAGCACGTGCAAGGCGAGTTCGGCGACGACCTGCTGGTGCTCGACGGCGGCCCCTGCGAGGTGGGCATCGAATCGACCATCGTCGACTGCAGCCGCGGCGCGCCGGTGCTGCTGCGTCCCGGCGCCATCACGCGCGCGCAGATCGAGGCGGCCTGCGGCGAAAAGCTCGCCGACCGCGAGGTGCTCGACACGCCCGACCCGCGCGCCTCCGGCACGCTGGAGGCGCACTACGCACCCGACGCCAAGGTGCGGCTCATGGACGCCAAGGCCATCCAGACCGGGCTCGACGTGCTGGGCGCCAACGCCGCGCACATCGCCGTGTGGACCCGCGCCGCCACGCGCAGCCGCTCGCAGCGCGTGCTGGTGCGGCGCATGCCCGACGACGCGGCCGCCAGCGCGCAGCAGCTGTTTGCGGTGCTGCGCGAGTTCGACGCGCAGGGCGTCAAGCTGATCTGGATCGAGACCCCGCCCGACACGCCCGAGTGGGAAGGCGTGCGGGACAGGCTGCAGCGCGCCTCCGCAGCCTGATCTGGCCACCTGATCGGGGTCGGCCGGGGTCAGCCCCCGGCGGCCAGCACGCCCTGGAAGAACCCCCTCGCCGACGCCAGGCAGAACGGCGGTGCCAGCGTGCCGTGGTACGCCAGCGTGACCGCCTGCGCCTTGTCCGCCGCGCTGCCCGTGGTGTTCTGCACCAGCAGCGCCTTGGCCTGCGCGAAGCCGGCGCGGGCGGTCGCGTAGGCGTCGGTCGCGGCGGCATCCTCTAGGTCGACCACCGTCAGCGCGGCGGCCGGCATGCCCTTGGCGCGGAAGTAGCCGGCCGTGGCGCGGGTGCTGATGAAGTTCACCGTCGGGTCGTTCGCGCCGCCGCACATCAGCATCGGCTTGGCCGGCACCCAGTTGCGCAGGTCGTTGGCCACGGCCGCCTTGCGAAAGCCCGTGGACGGCGTGCAGCCCAGCGGCGTGGCCGTGCTCAACGACGCGGCCGTGGGCGGCAGCGCGTTGCCGGGGCAGGGGTTCGACTGGATGTCGGTGGCCGCCTGCGTCAGGTAGCTCTGGCGCACCAGGTTGTTGGCGCCGTAGAAGATCGACAGCTGCGCGTTGACGGGCCCCGGCGTGGCGTTGGCCGGAAACAGCGCCAGCTGCGGCAGCTTGCCCGAGGTGAACAGCGTGTCGGGCGTGAGGCTCGGCAGCAGGGTGTCGATGCCGCTGGCGTACTGCGACTCGTAGATGTCGGCGGTGCTGTCGTACACGTTGCCGAACTGCTGCTGCCAGCTGGTGGACAGCAGCGGCACGAACAGCGTGGCGCCCAGCGCCGGCCAGCCCTGGAAGGTGTAGTCGGTCAGCAGGCTGATGGCCGAGGGCGCCGACAGCGGCGCCGACGCCGTCACGTTCTTGCCCGTGGCCTGCATCTCGCGGTGCGCCGCCATGGCCACGTAGCCGCCCTGCGAGTAGCCGGTGATGAACAGCGAGCCGGCGTCGTTCGCGCCGATGTCCGAGAAGGTCTTGCGCGCGGCGGTGAGCGCGTCGACCATGTCCTTGCCCTGCTGGTCGCCGTTCAGGTAGGGGTGGTACGGCAGGGTCGACTTGTCGTAGCCCGCGTAGTTGGGCGCCACCACGATGTAGCCCTGCGCCGCGAAGGTGGCCGCGATCAGCAGGCCCTCGCCGGCGGCGGCCTGCGTGCTGTCGGTCCACTTGGCCAGGTTGTAGTTGCGCGCCGCCGTGGTGCCGTGCGCGTAGAGCACCACCGGGCGCTGGCCGCCGCAGGCCACGTCGGTGCCGGTGGGCACCATCACGGCGGCGGTGGCGTTGGTGGCTTCGTTCTTGCCGCCGACGGTGCGGTATTCGAGGTAGCGCACGTCAATGCCGCACTTGGGCGTGCCGGCCACCTGCAGCACGGCGCTTCCCTGCGAGCTGCCCTGCAGGCTGGCCTTGAACTGGTCGGCCGTGAGGCTGGCCGTTTTTTCGGGCGGGCTGGTCACCACCGAGCCGCGGCCGGTGTCGGCCACGGGCGGCGGGAAGATGCCCACGCCGCCCCCCCCGCCACCCCCACCGCCTCCCCCGCAGGCCGCGAGCAGCAGGGTGATGCCTGCCGTGATGCCCGCGAGCGCCGCCGTCTTGTGCTGTCCGCCGGGCGGGGTGGAGGTGTGTGTGTGTTGTTGCACGGGGTTTGTCTCCTGCGTTGGAATGGAATCGAACGAGCGTCCGATTCTGTTCAGCAGCGCAGCCCCACGCAATCGGTGTTCGCCTACAGGGTGAAGCCCGCGGCCCCGGCAACGAACACCGGGGCGACTCAGTTGTCCTGCGAAGCCCAGTCGACCAGCGCGTCGAACGCCGCGCGCGCCGCGCCCGCGTTCTCGCCGTTGGCGATGGCCACCAGCACGTAGCGGCGCCCGCTCGCGCCGTCGACGAAGCCGGCCACGCCCGAGGCGTCACGCAGCGTGCCGGTCTTCAGGTGGGCCGAGCCGCCGGAGCGCAGCGTGCGCCGCTTCAGCGTGCCGTCCACGCCCATGGCCGGCAGAGACGACATCAGCTCGGGCATCACCGGCGAGCGCCACGCGACCTGCAGCATCTTGCCGAGCGCCGCGGCGCTGATGCGCTCGTCGCGCGACAGGCCGGAGCCGTTCTCGAACACCGGCGTTGCCTCGCCGGTGCCGATGCGGTCGCGCCACCACTGGCCCAGCGCGGTGCGCGAGGCCTCGAAGGTGCCGCGGTTCTTCTGCGTGAGGCCGATGGTCAGGAACAGCTGCTGCGCCATCACGTTGTTGCTGTACTTGTTGATGTCGCGAATCACCTCGGCCAGCGGCGGCGACTCGAACTCGAAGGCCGGCTTCAGCCCCGCGGGCACGCGCCCCTCGCGCATCTGCCCGCCCACGCGCCCGCCCATCTCGGCCCACATGCCGCCGATGGCGCGCAGGGCGTAGGTGCGCGGGTCGCCGTAGGCCACGGCCCAGCTCTTCTCGCCGCAGCTGGCGGGCAGGCCGCCGTTGAAGCGGATGCGGTTCACGTCGCTGAAGTCGGCGCGCAGGCCGGTGCGCCAGTCGCCGCATTCGCCCGGCACCAGCGGCACGGTCTGCGGCATGGCCACGCTGGCCAGCGGGGGCTCGTAGCTCACGCGGGCGATCTGCCCCGCGCGGTCGGGCGCGAAGGTCATGTTCACCGACTTGAAGTTCACCAGCAGCGCGTCGGGCGAGGCGTTGTAGGGGCGCAGCGGCTCGCCGTCGAAGGCGCCGGGGTCGCCCTCGACCGTGGTCTCGAAGGCGCTGCGGTCGATCACGATGTCGCCGCTCACGGTGGTGATGCCCAGGCCCTGCACATGGCGCAGCAGCAGCCACACGCGTTCGAGCACCAGCTTCGGATCGCCCTGGCCCTTGATGTACAGGTTGCCGTTGAGCACGCCGTTGGCCACGGCGCCCTCGACGTAGACAGGCGTGGTCCAGTTGTAGGCCGCGCCCAGCATGTCGAGCGCGGCGTAGGTGGTGACCAGCTTCATGATCGACGCCGGGTTCACCGGCACCTGCGTGCGCCAGGCCAGGCGCGGGGCGCGGGTGCCGTCGGCTTCGGCCACGAGCATGGTGACGGACTCGCGCGGCACCTTGGCGCGGGCGAGGGCGGCGTCGACCTGGGTGGGAAGGGCTTGAGGAAGGGCTTGAACCTGCTGCGCGAAGGCTGCGGCCGGGGCCAGCAAGGAAACCAGGGGAAGTGTCAATGCGCAGGCGGCGCGGCGAAAGGCAAGAGGCATCCGGCCATTATCCAGACGCAGGCTACGCAGCGAACACGTGCAGCCTGGCGTGGTACAGCAGCATCACCGTCTTGGCGTCGGCGATGCGGCCGTCGGCCACCATGGCCAGCGCCTCGTCGATGCCCAGCTCCAGCACCTCGATGTCCTCGCCCTCCTCGGCCAGCCCGCCGCCCGCGCCGATGCGCATCGAAGGCTCGTAGGGCGCGATGAAGAAGTGCAGCTTCTCGGTGACCGAGCCCGGGCTCATGAAGCTCTCGAAGATCTTCTGCACGCTGCCCAGCCGGTAGCCCAGCTCTTCCTCGACCTCGGCGCGAATGCGCGCCTCGGGCGCCGCGTTGTCCAGCAGGCCGGCCGCGGCTTCGATCAGCAGGTCGTCGTGCCCGTTCACGAACGCCGGGTAGCGGAACTGCCGCGTGAGCAGCACGGTGCGCTGCGCGAGGTTGTATGGCAGCAGCGTGGCGCCGTTGCCGCGGTCGTAGGTTTCGCGGTGCATGCGCTGCCACTGGCCGTCGTTGCGGCGCCAGTCGAAGGCGGTGGTGCGCAGCGTGTACCAGTTGTCGGAAAGCAGGGTGACTTCGTGCACCCGGACGCGGTCTTGAAGGGTCATGCGAGGGCTTGTGAGAAGGTTTATGGGAGCGCTTGTGGCGTCGAGCATATGTGCATGTTCGTGCAAAAACAAGAAAAAACGTGCAATCACGCGATGGCGCCGATACCATCCACCGAATGCTCACCCGCCAGCGCAAGCAACACATCCTCTCGGCCCTGCAGCGCGACGGCAACGTCGTGGCCAAGGCGCTCAGCGACGAGCTCGGGCTGTCGGAAGACACCATTCGCCGCGACCTGCGCGAGCTGGCCGCCGAAGGCCTGCTGCAGCGCGTGCACGGCGGGGCGCTGCCCGTGGCCGCGGCCGAGGCCGACTTCGCCGGCCGCCAGCAGCTCGCGAGCGGCGAGAAGGTGGCCATCGGCCGCGCCGCCGCGCGCCTGGTGAAGCCGGGGCAGGTCGTGTTCATCGACGGCGGCACCACCGCCGTGCAGCTCGCGCGCCACCTGCCGAAGAACCTGCAGGCGACCGTGGTCACGCACAGCCCGTCGGTGGCGGTCGAGCTGGTGTCGCACGCGGGCATCGAGGTGGTGCTGGTCGGCGGGCGCCTGTTCAAGCACTCGATGGTGGCGGTGGGCGCGGCGGCCATGGCGGCCATTGCGCGCATCCATGCCGACACGTATTTCATGGGCGTCACCGGCGTGCATGCCGAGGCGGGGCTCACCACCGGTGACGTGGAAGAGGCCGAGATCAAGCGCGCGCTGATGGCGGCGGCGGCCGAGACGGTGGTGCTGGCCTCGTCCGAAAAGCTGGGTGCCGCGTCGGCCTGGGTGGTGAACCCGGTGGCCTCAACCAGCCATCTGCTGGTGTCGCCGGAGGCGCCTTCGAAGGCGCTGGCGCCACTGCGCAAGGCGGGGGTGGCGATCTTGCGCAGCGACGACGGGGCGTGACTGCTATCGCGGCGCATACCGGCGCATCGGCCTCGGAATTGCCCGCCCCTCGATAATCCCCGCATGCCCCTCGCCCTGCCCAAGCTGCTCGCCTTCGACACCAGCACCGAGCACCTGTCCGTGGCCGTGCTGCACGGCGACACGCTGCTCGCGCACAACGGCGTGGGCGGTGCCCAGGCCTCGACCACGCTGCTCCCGCTGATCCAGCAACTGCTGGCCGATGCCGGCCTGAAGCTGGCCGAGCTCGACGCCATCGTCTTCGGCCGCGGCCCGGGCTCTTTCACCGGCCTGCGCACCGCCTGCTCGGTGGCCCAGGGCCTGGCCTTCGGCGCCAAGGTGCCGCTGGTGCCGGTCGACACCCTGCTGGCCGTGGCCGAGGAGGCGCGCCACGCCTTCGGCGCGCAGCAGGTGGTGGCCGTGCTGGACGCCCGCATGGACCAGCTGTACGCCGCGCGCTACGACTTCGCTGCCGGTGGGCCGCTGGGCGCGGTCGATGCGCCGGGTGGCCACGACGAGCCCTTGCTGCTGTCCCCCGAAGCACTCGAGGTGCCCGCCGGCTGGGCGCTCGCCGGCAACGCCTTCGCCGCCTACGGCCCGCGACTGGCCCCGGCCACCGCCCGCCACGAGGCACTGCCGACCGCCACCGCCTTGCTGCGGCTGGCCCCCGCGCT
This sequence comes from Variovorax sp. J22G73, assembly GCF_030317035.1. Taxonomy (GTDB): domain Bacteria; phylum Pseudomonadota; class Gammaproteobacteria; order Burkholderiales; family Burkholderiaceae_C; genus Variovorax. Next base: position 70,915 of record NZ_JASZYK010000011.1, on the reverse strand, counting down.
GCTGGCGGCGGGGCGCACCGTGCCCGCCGCGCAGGCCTGGCCGCTGTATGTTCGCGATAAAGTGGCGCAAACCACCGAAGAGCGCGCCGCCATCAAGGCGGCCGCTGCCGCGGCTGCCGCCCCCTGAACCCGATACGCGAGCCCCTCCGTCAGACCCTGTCAAACCCCGCCCGTCGTCCCATGAGCGCCGTCCTCCAGCCCGTCGAAGGCCGCCTCGAACCGCTCACCATCGAGCGGATCGACGCGGTGTGCGCGGTCGAGCAGACGGCCTACACCCACCCCTGGACGCGCGCCAACTTCACCGATTCCATGGCCGTGGGCTACCACTGCCAGTGCCTGCTGGCACCGGGCGTGGCGCAGGGCGTGACGTCGCCGGTCACCGAGCTGGGCGAAACGCTGATCGGCTACTTCGTCGCCATGAAGGGCGTGGACGAGGTGCACCTGCTGAACATCACCGTGGCCCCGGCTTTCCAGCGCCAGGGCTGGGCGCCGCTCATGCTCGAGGCGCTGGGCGGCTGGTCGCGCGGCGAGGGCGCGCAGTGGCTGTGGCTGGAAGTGCGCCAGAGCAACCAGCGCGCGCTCGACATCTACCTGCGCCAGGGCTTTCGCAGCGTGGGCGTGCGCAAGGGCTATTACCCGGCCCATGACAACAAGCGTGAAGACGCGGTCGTCATGAGCCTGCGATTGAATGAAACAGGCACCGCCTGGGGAGCCTTGCGATGAGCGCGGTGCAGACTTTGAAGCTCGACGCGCGACAGCGCGCGATGCTCGACGAAATGGGCGTGAAGGTGTGGTGGCCGGTGCCGGAGGCGGCCGAGGTGGCCGAGGCTGCGCCCGCAGCAGCCCCAGTTGCCGCGCCGGAAGACGTGGCGGTGGTGCACGAGCGCATCGAGGCTGAAATGCCGGTGACCGCGCGCCCACCTCCGCCCCCTCCGGCGCCCGCACCGGCCCCCCGGCCCGCCATGGCGCCGGCGCCTGCAGCGCGTCCGGCCGCCGCGCCGCACGCCGCCCAGGGCGCCTCCGTGCTGGTCGAAGCGCCTTGCCGCCTTTATGCCGAGGTCGACACTGGCGGCGAACCTGTGCAGGGCGGCTGGCTCGTCGTCGCCGACATGCCGCCCGAGGCCGACGGCCGCCACGGCGAGCCCTTCGCGGGCGACGCCGGCCGCCTGCTCGACAACATGCTGCGCGCCCTGAAGCTGCACGACGGCCGCACGCCCGTGTACCTCATGCGCACCCACCGCGGCGTGGCCGCCGGCCAGCCGGGCAGCCCGCGCGCCATGGACGAGGCCTTCGGCGCGCACGCCGCCGCGCTCGCCCCGCGCGTCGTGCTGGCCATGGGCCCGCTGGCCGCGCAGAGCCTCATGCAGAGCGGCGACCCGCTGGGCAAGCTGCGCGGTCGCGCCGTGCCGCTGGCGCAAGCCGGCGCGGGCGCCTCGGTGGTCGCCACGTACCACCCCGCCTACCTGCTGCGCAACCCGGCCGACAAGGCGCGCGCCTGGGCCGACCTGTGCCTGGCGGCCGAGCAGCACACGCCCACGCCGGGCTGAACGCCTGAAACAGCGGCTGAAACAGCGGACCGGGGCGGCCCGCCTAAAATCCCGCCCCATGACTTTCCTCGACAAGCTGGCCGCCGCACAGCAAAAAAACGGTTCGTTGCTCTGCGTGGGGCTCGATCCCGAGCCAGCCAAATTCCCGGGGCAATTCAAGGGCGACGCCAGCCGCATCTTCGATTTCTGCGCCCGCATCGTCGACGCGACGGCCGACCTGGTCATCGCCTTCAAGCCGCAAATTGCCTATTTCGCCGCCCACCGCGCCGAAGCCCAGCTCGAACAGCTCATGGAGCACATGCGCCGCAATGCGCCCCATGTGCCCACCATCCTGGACGCCAAGCGCGGCGACATCGGCTCCACCGCCGAGCAGTACGCGCTGGAAGCCTTCGAGCGCTACGGCGCCGACGCGGTCACGCTGTCGCCGTTCATGGGGTTCGATTCGGTCGCGCCGTACCTCAAGCACGAGGGCAAGGGCGCCTTCCTGCTGTGCCGTACCAGCAACCCCGGCGGCTCCGACCTGCAGGGGCAGCGGCTGGCGGACGTCGAGGCCCAGCCCTTTCTGTACGAACACGTCGCCAGGCTGGCGCAGGGCCCGTGGAACCTCAACGGCCAGCTCGGGCTGGTGGTGGGCGCCACCTACCCGGCCGAAATCGAGCGCGTGCGCGCGCTCGCGCCGACGGTGCCGCTGCTGATTCCGGGCGTCGGCGCGCAGGGCGGCGACGCGGTGGCCACGGTGCGCGCCGGCTGGCGCGCGGACGCGCCGATCATCGTGAACTCTTCGCGCGCGATCATCTATGCGTCGTCCGGCGAAGATTTCGCCGAAGCGGCCAAGGCCGCCGCCCGCACCACGCGCGACGCGCTGGAGGCCGCGAAAGCCGCCAAGCCCTGAGCGAAATCAGGCGCGGCGCAGCCGGGTAAACAGCTCGAATTCCCAGTTGCGCATGCCCAGCAGCAGCGTGTAGCCCTCGCGGTCCTTGGCCGACAGCTTCTGGTCGGTTTGGTGCTGCTGGGCAAAGTCCTGCGCCACGCGCTGCAGGCGCTCCAGGAAGGCCGGCGCCAGCGAGCGGCTGATCGAGCCGTGCACCAGCAGCAGGCCCTCGGCCGGGCCGTCGAAGCCGCCGCGGTAGTAGTCGAGCACCACGTTCTCGCGAAAAAACTCCATCACCGGCCCGTGCGGGCGCCAGCGGAAGGTCTTTGCCAGCTTCAGGCGGTAGCGGTTCAACGGGCGCAGCTCGATGATGCCGATGCGGTCCAGCTGCGCCAGGCAGCCGATGCACTCGGCCTCGCTGATGCGGTAGGCCGTCACGATCTGCTCCAGCGTCCACTGGCTCAGCACGCTGATGGCCACCAGCAGCAGCTTCTTGTCCTTCACCACCGCCTTTTCCTGCTCGTGCGTGAGCTCCTTCAGCAGCGGCTGGGCGTCGGCCACGCGGCGCGCCAGCTCGGCGAAGTCGATCTTCAACGCCCGGCAGATGGCATCGACGCGCGACAGCGGCATGTCGCTCTTGGCCAGCATCCGCTTGACGCTGGACTCGGCCATGTCGAGCGAGCGCGCCAGGTCGGCGTAGGTCATGCGGGCGCTCTTGAGTTCGTTTTTCAGGGCTTGGACGAGATCGACGGTGGTGCTCATGGAGGTTCAGGTCAGGCGGAAGGTATTGAAAGAAGATACCGAAGGGTGTGAATTAGTACCTCGTATCGATTCTCGATGCCTGCGGGGAGGCTGGCAACCAGAATCCGCGGCTTGTTACCCCACCCACCGAGGCCCGCCATGCTCTTGCCGTCCCTGCCCCCCCTCAGCCGCCGCGAACGCGGACTGCTCTTCACCTTCGCGCTGCTGCTGCTGGTCGCCGTGTTCGGCCCCGACCTGCCGGCCGCCGACGTGGCCATTGCCTCGGTGTTCGCCGACGACCGCGCCTGGCACGGCCTGCCCAACGCGATGGACGTGCTGAGCAACCTGCCGTTCGTGGTGGTCGGCCTGTGGGGGCTGTACCGGCTCAACCGCATCGACCGTTCGCACCAGCAGGCGCTGTCGACATTTCCCCTGGCGCCGCCGGCCAGCGACCCGCCGGACAACACGCTGGACTGCGCCTGGCTGTTCTTCGCCGGCCTGATCGCCGCCGCCGCGGGCTCGGCCTTCTACCACCTGGTGCCCGACGCCCCCCGGCTCGCCGCCGACCGCGCCGGCATGGCGGTGGCCTTCGCCGGGCTGATCGGCGTGGCGGTGTGCGAGCGGGTGAGCCAGCGCGCCGGCTGGCCGGCCGCGTGGTTCGTGCTCACGGCCGGCCTGCTGTCGGCCGAGGTGTTCCAGGAAACCGGCAACGTGCTGCCCTGGGCGCTGGTGCAGTTCGGCGGCATGGCGCTGGTGCTGACGCTGGCGCTGTCCACGCCGATGCGCAAGTCGGTGGGCCTGAAGCTGGGCTGGGTGATCTTCTTCTACGTGCTGGCCAAGGTGTTCGAGCTGGCCGACCACCAGATCTACGAGTACACGCAGCATGTGGTGTCGGGCCACTCGCTGAAGCACCTGACGGCGGCGCTCGCGGGCCTGCCGGTGGTGCTGGCCCTGCACAAGCTGGAGATGCGCTGGCAGGCGGCGCTGCGGCACAATCCGGGCGCCGCCGCCGTGGCAGCATGAGGAGCTTTCTTCGAATGACAACCCCCGCCGCTGCTGCAGCCCCCGCGACCCCCGTGGTCCACGAAGCGAACGCCCACGCCAACCAGTTCGCCCTTCTCAAGCAGCGGCGCTTCGCGCCTTTCTTCTGGACCCAGTTCGCCGGCGCCGCGAACGACAACCTCTTCAAGTTCGCCTTCACCGTCATGGTCACCTACCAGCTGCAGCTCAGCTGGATGCCGCCGGCCATGGCGGGCCTGGCGATCGGGGCGCTGTTCATCCTGCCGTTCCTGCTGTTCTCGGCCACGGCCGGACAGCTGACCGACAAGTTCGACAAGACGCGGATGATCCGCTTCGTGAAGAACCTGGAGATCGCGATCATGCTGATCGCGGCCTGGGGCTTCATTGCCGCCAACGCGGCGGTGCTGCTGGGCTGCGTGTTCCTCATGGGGCTGCATTCCACGCTGTTCGGGCCGGTCAAGTTCGCCTACCTGCCGCAGGTGCTCGACGCGCGCGAGCTCACGGGCGGCAACGGCATGGTCGAGATGGGCACCTTCGTGGCCATCCTGCTGGGCCAGGTGGCGGGCGGGCTGCTGGTGGCGGTGCCGCAGATCGGCCACACCAGCGTGGCCGTGGCCTGCGTGCTGCTGGCGCTGGTGGGGCGCGGCGTGGCGCAGGCCATTCCGCAGGCGCCGGCCACCGACCCCGGCCTTGTCATCAACTGGAACCCGTTCAGCGAAACCTGGCGCAACCTGAAGCTGGCGCACGAGAACGTGGTGGTGTTCCGCTCGCTGCTGGGCATTTCGTGGATGTGGTTCTTCGGCGCCGTGTTCCTCAGCCAGTTCCCCAGCTTCGCGAAAGAGGTGCTGCACGGCGACGAGCAGGTGGCCTCGCTGCTGCTGGTGGTGTTTTCGATCGGCATCGGCGTCGGTTCGCTGCTGTGCGAAACGCTGAGCCGCCGGCAGGTCGAGATCGGCCTGGTGCCGCTGGGCGCCATCGGCATGAGCGTGTTCGCGATCGACCTGTACTTCGCCTCGCGCGGCCTGCCGAAGGTCGCCGAGATGGGCATCGGCAGCTTCGTGCACCAGGGCGCGCACTGGCGCGTGATGGCCGACCTGGGGCTGCTGTCGCTGTTCGCCGGGCTCTACAGCGTGCCGATGTACGCGCTGATCCAGCTGCGCAGCCAGCCCACGCACCGCGCGCGGATCATCGCGGCGAACAACATCCTCAACGCGCTGTTCATGATCGGCAGCTCGGTCATCGCCGGCGCGCTGCTGGGCGCGGGTTTCACCATTCCGCAGATCTTCCTGTTCACCGGCATCGCCAACGCGGTGGTGGCGTTCTACATCTTCCTGCTGGTGCCCGAGTACCTGCTGCGCTTCGTGGCCTGGGTGCTGTCGCGCTTTGTCTACCGCTTCGAGATCAAGGGCGACGAGCACATTCCCACCGAGGGCGCGGCCGTGCTGGTGTGCAACCACGTGAGCTTCATCGACGCGGTGCTGCTGATGGCGGCCAGCCCGCGGCCCATTCGCTTCATCATGGACCACCGCATCTTCAAGGTGCCGGTGCTGGGGTGGCTGTTCAAGCTGGCCAAGGCGATTCCCATCGCGCCGCAGAAGGAAGACCCCGCCGCCTACGAAGCGGCCTTCGCCAAGGCGCTGGACGTGCTGCGCGAGGGCGACCTGCTCGCCATCTTCCCCGAGGGCGCCATCACCCGCGACGGCACGCTGCAGCCCTTCAAGGGCGGCGTGATGAAGATCGTGGAGAGCGCGCGCGCCGAAGGCCTGGCGCCGCCCGTGATCCCGATGGCGCTGGTCAACCTGTGGGGCTCGTACTTCAGCCGCATCGAGCTGCGCGGCGGGCAGAACGTGGCCATGGCCAAGCCGTTTCGCCGCGGTTTCTACAGCCGCGTGGGCCTGAACGTGGGCACCGTGGTGCCGCCGGCCGAGGTGCAGCCCGAGCTGCTGCGCCAGCGCGTGGGCGCGCTGCTCGGCGGGCAAAAGTAGCACCCTGAGATACCGGTGGCGCCGCGCGCCGCCACCGGTGCAAGCATTCAAGCCTCGCGGTGCGGGAGCGAACCATGATTCGCCCACCTTCACTACGCCGCGAGGCACACATGCAACCCCTTTCATCCACGACCGTTTCCATCCAGCGCGATTCGCGGGCCTGGCAGTTCCAGACCTGGGCCTCCTTCGCGATCGCCGTCTTCCTGTGCGCGACCGGCTTGAGCTGGCTGCCGGGCGAGGCGCTGGACCGGGCGTTCATGGTGATGGGCTACGTGTTCTGCCTGAGCACGGCGTTCATGCTGTCCAAGTTCATCCGCGACGGCGAGCAGGCCGCTTCCACCGGTGCCACCGCCGGTCGCGACGTGCCGATGTGGCGCCTCGTGGTCTGGGGCAGCTTCTTCACCGCCATGGGCCTGACCGCCTGGGGCCTGGTGCGCATGGAGATCAACGACTCGTACAAGGCCTTCCTGGGCGTGAGCTGGTTGTTTCTCGTGAGCTCGGCCTTCACCCTGGCCAAGACCCTGCGCGACCGCCATGAAGCCGACATGGCCGAGGCCCGCCTGCAAGGCCGCCGCCTGGCCCGCGCCGAAGCCGCTACCGCCGCCGAATGAACTCCGTGTCCGCTCAACGAAAGAACACCATGAAAAAGTCCGTCGCCACCGTCCTGCTCGCCGCCTGCACGGCCTTCGCCGGCGTCGCGCTGCCCCTGCATGCCCGGGCGCAGAGCGACGCTTCCGTCGCGCTGTCGATGATGCCGGTCGCTTCGGTGCTGGTCGCCGGCTCGGCGGTGGGTGCTTCGGCCAACGCGGTCGGTGCTTCGGCCGCCGGCGTGGTCGCGGTGCCCGCCGCGCTGTCGGTGGGCGGCTCCGTGCTGGTCGTGGTCTCGGTCGAGGCCGCCGTCGACGGCACGGTGTACGTGCTCGAACGCGCGTCGGACGGCGCACGCGCCAGCATCAAGGTGGCCGGGCGCGCCGCCAACGGCGTGTCGAATGCCGTGGGCACCAGCGTGCTGGTCACGGTGATCGGCTCGGGCGTGGTGCTGTCGGCCGCCGGCGAGGTGCTGGCCTTCGTGCCCAACGCCATCGGCCGCGCGCTGCTCTACAACGAGAGGCTGTCGTGAAACGCGCGCGGTCCGTCGTCGCCGCGCTGGCCGTGTCCACCGCGGTGCTGGCCGCGGCCGCCTTGCCGATGCAGGCCTGGGCCGGCCGCTCGTGCGAGCAGGTCAAGCCCACGCCCGCGGTCATCGCCAAGGGCATGCAGCTGGCCGAGCGCACCTCGCAGGCGCTCGACGCCAGCGGCGCGCGCGTGGTCGTGCTGGCGCGCGCCGGGCAAGACCTGGGCAAGTACGGCCTGCGCTACTCGCACCTGGGCATCGCCTACAAGACCGAGGCCGGGCCGTGGCGCGTGGTGCACAAGCTCAACCAGTGCGGCACCGCGGTGGCCGAGGTGTATCGCCAGGGGCTAGGCGAGTTCTTTCTCGACGACCTGTGGCGCTACGAGGCGGCGTGGGTCGTGCCCACGCCGGCCGTGCAGGCGCAGCTGTTGGCCGCGCTGAACGAGCCGCCCGCGCGCCTGCTGCGGCTGCACGCCGCGCCCTACAGCATCGTGAGCTACGCCTGGGGCCAGAAGTACCAGCAGTCGAACCAGTGGGCCGTCGAGACGCTGGCCGCCGCCATGGAGCCCGCCACCGTCAACAGCCGCGCGCAGGCGCAGGCGTGGATGCAGTTCAAGGGCTACGAGCCCACCACGCTCAGGCTCGGGCCGCTCACGCGGCTGGGCGGGCGCGTGGGCTCGGCCAACGTGGCCTTCGACGACCACCCGAACGACAAGCGCTTCAGCGACCGCATCGAGACCGTGACGGTCGATTCGGTGTTCGCCTGGCTGCCGCGCGCCGGCCTGGGCGCGGCGCCGGTGACGCTGAAGATTCAATAAGACACAGAGGAGAAGACCGACATGAGCAAATCACTGCGCCTGTCCGAAAAATGGTTCCGCCGCGGCCTGTGGCTCGTGGCTTTCGTGTTCGCCAGCTTCCTCATCGGGCTGGGCAGCACCATCGTGGGCGACCTGCCGCAGGTGGAGCGCGTGCGCGGCATCGACGACTTCATCGACCTGCGCGCCGCGCAGCCGCTGCGCGCGACCATCGCGGCCTCGGAAGCCACCGAGCTGCAGGCCGCGCGCGACCTCGACCAGATCCGCCTGCAGTTGCAGGCCGCGCAGCAGGCCAACGCCAATGCCCGCGAGACCTTCGGCAACTGGCTGGCCACGCGCCGCGCCACCGCGCAGCCCGACCAGGACACCGAGCTCATCGCGCGCACCAGGGCGCTGGACGCCTTCAAGCAGAAGGAAGAGCAGGTGCAGCGCCAAGTCGCCGCGCAGCAGCAGATCACGCTCGACGCGCGCCAGGCCGAGCAGCGCGCGCGCACCGCGCTCGCCGAACTCGAGCGCGACGCGCAGGTGAAGCTCGACGCCGAATACCGCCGCATCGAGCTGCGCGTGTTCGGCTACCGCCTGGCGCTCACGCTGCCGCTGCTGGTGGTGGCCGGCTGGCTGTTCGCGAAGAAGCGCAAGAGCATCTGGTGGCCGTTCGTGTGGGGCTTCATCTTCTTCGCGCTGTTCGCCTTCTTCGTGGAACTGGTGCCCTACCTGCCGAGCTACGGCGGCTATGTGCGCTACGTGGTGGGCATCGTGATGACGGTGATCGTGGGGCGCTATGCCATCGTCGCGCTCAACCGCTACCTGGCGCGCCAGAAGCTGGCCGAGCAGCAGCCCGACCAGGTGCGCCGCGAAGAGCTCAGCTACGACACCGCGCTGGCCCGCCTGGGCAAGGGCGTGTGCCCCGGCTGCGAGCGGCCGGTGGACCTGAAGAACGACGCCATCGACTTCTGCCCGCACTGCGGCATCGGCCTGTACGACCACTGCGGCGTGTGCGAGACGCGCAAGAGCGCGTTCTCCAAGTTCTGCCATGCATGCGGCACCTCGGCCGCGCCGCGCGTGCTGCCGCCGCTGGATGGGCGCGAAGACGGCATGCCAGGGCCGCAGCCTGCGAACTAGATCACGCGGCGGCCGCGCAAGACACACCCCGTAGCCAGCGCGCCGCAGGGGCGTGCTACAACCTGCGGCGGTGACACAAATGTTGCCGCAGGTTATCAATCCCTCATTCCACGGAGCACTCGCATGAGCATTTTCGGCAGCATCCTTTCCAAGATCTTCCCGTCCGCGAACGCCGCGCCTGCACCTGCCGCGCCGGCACCGGCGGACACCTCGGCCGCCCCGGCCGCGCCCGCCGCCGCGGCGCCCCCGCCCGCCATCACCGTGGTCGACGTCGAGGCCCTGCTCGACGGCATGCCCGGCGCGAGCAGCCTGAACTGGCGCACCTCCATCGTCGACCTGATGAAGCTCCTGGGCCTGGACAGCAGCCTGGACGCCCGCAAGCAACTGGCCGCCGAACTGAGCTACGGCGCCGACACCAGCGACAGCGCCAAGATGAACATCTGGCTGCACCGCCAGGTGATGACCAAGCTGGCCGCCAACGGCGGCAAGGTGCCCGCGGAACTGCGTGACTGACCTGCGCAACTGAACCGCGCGACTGACCCGCGCTCAGCTTCAACAAGAAAGCCCGGCATGCCGGGCTTTCTGCTTTGCGGGGCGGGCGGAAGGCTTCAGGTCCAGCCCGCGTCCACCACGTAGTCCTGCGCGGTGCACATGCGCGAATCGTCCGCCGCCAGGAACAGCGCCATCGCCGCGATGTCCTCGGCCATCACGCGGCCCGGCAGGCACTGCGCCGCGTCGATTTCCGCGCCCGACTCGGGCTTGACCCACAGCTTGATCTGCCGCTCGGTCATCACCCAGCCCGGCACGATCGAGTTCACGCGGATGCCCTGCTTGCCCAGGTCGCGCGCCAGCGAGCGCGTGAGCCCGCGCGCCGCCGCCTTGCAGGCCTGGTAGACGGGGTAGCCCTTGCCCTTGATCATCCAGCTGATCGAGCCGAAGTTGACGATCGAGCCGCCGCCCAGCGCGCGCATGTCCTCGGCCACCGCCTGCGCGGCGAAGAACTGATGCTTGAAGTTGACGGCCACCAGGCGGTCGAAGTCGTCGCTGGTCACGTCGGCCATCTCGTGGCGGCGGTCGTTGGCGGCGTTGTTCAGCAGCACCGAGACCGGGCCGAAGCGCCGGCGCGTCGCGTCGATGGCGGCGGTGAGCGCGGCCGTGTCGGTCACGTCGCAGGCCACGAACAGCGCCGGGTGCTCGCCCTGCAGCTGCGCCGCGAGCGCATCGCCGGCCGCGGCGTCGAGGTCGCAGAAGCCGACCTTGGCGCCCTGCGCGTGAAAGGCCCGCACCAGCGATTCGCCGATGCCGCTGGCGCCGCCGGAGATGAACACGGTTCGCCCGGCCAGCGAAGGGTAGCGGGCGGTGTACGGGGCGGAAGGAGTGGATGCGTTGGTCATGGCAATGCGGCAACACCAGTGGGAACGGAGGGCTAGCGTAGCGGATGCGCAGGCGCCGGGCCAGGCCGAAGTCCGGGTCGAAAGCGCAAGCGCATCGGAGAAACAGGGCTGGGCCGTACAGGTGGCGTATGGCTTCCGGCGAATGGCCGACACGGGCCGGCGCGGCTACGCTCGCCCTTCATGACGAACACCTTCCCCCGCCGCGCCGCCCTTGCGCTCGTGCTTCTTCCCGCCGCCCTGGCGGTGCGCGGCGTGCGCGCCCAGGCACCGGCGCCGGTGCAGCTCTTCAAGGTGGTCTCGCCGCGCGACGAGGTGATCGTGGGCGCCGATGCCGCCCAGCTCGGCGCGGGCACGGGGCCGGCCGTGGAGCGGCTGGCCGCGCAACTCGCGGCCAAGGGCCAGCTCACGCTGTGGCAGTACGCCTCGCACAAGGATGCGAGCGGCGCGCTGGTGCAGGCGCCGCTCAGGCAGATCGTGGTCTTCAGGAACGAGGCGCTGCGCCTGGAGCCCTACGCGACGCCGCTGCCGATCCAGCCGCTGAAGTAGCGGCCGTGGAGACCGGAGTGCAGGTCTTCAGACGCCCCGCGCGCGCTCCGACTTGAACCGCGCGCGAAATTCGGTGAACGTGCCCGCGTCCAGCGCCGCGCGAATCTCGGTCATCAGGTTCAGGTAGTAGTGCAGGTTGTGGATGGTGCACAGCATCGGCCCGAGCATTTCGCCGCAGCGGTCCAGGTGGTGCAGGTAGGCGCGGCTGAAGCCTTCGCGGCCGCCGTCGTTCCAGCTCACGCCCGAGGTGCCTGCGCACGCATGGCAGGTGCAGCTCGGGTCCACGGGCTGCGGGTCGCTCTTGTGGCGCGCGTTGCGCATCTTCAGGTCGCCGAAGCGGGTGAACATCGTGCCGTTGCGCGCGTTGCGCGTGGGCATCACGCAGTCGAACATGTCCACGCCGTCGGCCACGCCCTGCACCAGGTCCTCGGGCGTGCCCACGCCCATCAGGTAGCGCGGCTTGTTCGCGGGCAGCCGGTGCGGCGTGTGGCCCATGATGTGCAGCATCTCTTCCTTGGGCTCGCCCACGCTCACGCCGCCGATGGCGTAGCCCGGAAAGTCCATGTCCACCAGCGCGGCCAGCGACTCCTCGCGCAGGTTCTCGAACATGCCGCCCTGCACGATGCCGAAGAGCGCGTTCGGGTTTTCCAGCCGCGTGAATTCACTCTGGCAGCGCTTGGCCCAGCGCAGGCTCAGCTCCATCGAGATGCGCGCCTCGGCCTCGGTCGTGATGTGGCCCTTGGTGTCGTAGGGCGTGCACTCGTCGAACTGCATCACGATGTCGCTGTTGAGCACGGTCTGGATCTGCATCGAGACCTCGGGCGTGAGGAACAGCTTGTCGCCGTTGACGGGCGAGGCGAACTTCACGCCCTCTTCGCTGATCTTGCGCATCGCGCCCAGCGACCACACCTGGAAGCCGCCCGAGTCGGTGAGGATGGGCTTGTTCCACTTCTCGAACTGGTGCAGCCCGCCGAAGCTCTGCATCACGTCCAGCCCCGGGCGCATCCACAGGTGGAAGGTGTTGCCCAGGATGATCTGCGCGCCCATCTCTTCCAGGCTGCGCGGCATCACGCCCTTCACGGTGCCGTAGGTGCCCACGGGCATGAAGATCGGCGTCTGCACCTTGCCGTGGTTGAGCGTGAGCGTGGCGCGGCGCGCGTGGCTGTCGGGGTCGGTCTTGAGGAGTTCGAAGTTCAGCATCAGGGTTTGGAAAAGTATTTGACGCCGACCAGTCCGTCGAAATGGGCGTCCTGGGTCCAGAGCGTGGCGCTGCGGGCCTGTGCGGTGGCATAGATGAGGCTGTCGGCAAATGGCAGGCCGTTGTCCGCGGCTGCCAGACACAGCGCGGCATCGAGTTCCACCAATTCGCCTTGCTGCATGTACGCCGCAGCGAGAGAGGCAATGGACGTGTCGCGAATGCGGCGCAGGGTTTTGTAGACCTCGTACAAGGTCACCACAGGAACGATCAGCAGGCTCGGGTCGGCTGCTGCGGCCTGGTAGAGCTTGGCCCGGTCCGTGGCGCCAAAGACTTCCAACCAGCACGACGAATCCAGCACCAGCGGCCCAACGGGCGCTTTCACAGGTGTGCGCGCCATCAGAACCGTTCGGGATCGTCGACGATGTCGGTAGGAATGCCGCGCAGTTCGGCTTGCAGCTCCTCGAGCGTTGGCACAGGAATCAACTCGATGGCCTTGCCGTGCCGTATCACGCTGAAACGCGCACCTGGCTCGATCGCCATTTGCTCGCGTATCGCCTGCGGGATCACCACCTGGAATTTGGAAGAGACTGTAACGGTAGGCATATCGACCCTTGATTGGTAAGCGATATTGTATCGATCATCATCCGGTGGCTTTCATGCGCCCCAGCAGCATGGCATCGCCATAGCTGAAGAAGCGGTAGCCATCGGCAATCGCATGCGCATACAGCGCCATCACCCGCTCGTAGCCCGCGAAGGCCGAGACCAGCATCATCAGCGTGCTCTTGGGCAAATGAAAGTTCGTCACCAGCAGGTCGACGTGCCGGAACACGAAGCCCGGCGTGATGAAGATGCGCGTGTCGCCCGCGGCCTCGCCGCTCTTGGCCCACGACTCCAGCGTGCGCACGGTGGTCGTGCCCACCGCCACCACGCGGCCGCCGCGGGCCTTGCACTCGGCAATGGCGCGCTGCGTGGCCTCGGGCACTTCGTAGCGCTCGGCATGCATGGTGTGCTCGGCGATGTTCTCGGTCTTCACCGGCTGGAAGGTGCCCGCGCCCACGTGCAGCGTGACGCTGGCGCGCTGCACGCCGCGCGCCTCGAGCTCGGCCAGCAGGCCTTCGTCGAAGTGCAGCGCGGCGGTGGGCGCGGCGACTGCGCCGGGCACGCGCGCGAACACGGTCTGGTAGCGGCTCTCGTCGTCGGCCGAGTCGGTGTGGGTGATGTAGGGCGGCAGCGGCACGTGGCCGCAGCGCTCCATCAGCATGTAGGGATTCTCTGCGCTGTCGCTCTCGAAGGCGAAGCGGAACAGCGCGCCGTCTTCCTCGGGCCAGCGGCCCAGCAGCGTGGCGCGGAAGCCGCCGACCATTTCCAGCGTGGTGCCCACGGGCGGCTTCTTGCTGACCTTCATGTGCGCGACCACCTCCTGCCCCTGCAGCACGCGCTCGACCAGCAGCTCGAGCTTGCCGCCGGTCGGCTTCTCGCCGAACAGGCGCGCCTTGACCACGCGCGTGTCGTTGAAGACCAGCAGGTCGCCCGTGCGCAGCAGCGAGGGCAGGTGCTTGAAGATGCGGTCGACCGGGGCAGACCCTGTGCCGTCGAGCAGACGGGAGGCGGTGCGTTCGGTGGCCGGGTGTTGCGCCACCAGATCGGGTGGCAGGACGAAATCGAAATCGGAGAGCGTGAAGGCGCGCATGGTGCTTGAGGGCCGGACGGGCCCGTTCCAAGAAAGACGGCCGGCATTGTCCCACGCCCCGAAAACCGGTTCGCCCCATGAGGTTGCGCAGGGTTGCCGAGGCAGAATCGGCGCATGGTCGATTCACAAGCAGCGCGCGTTTCCACGGGAGCCGAACCGGGCGCAGGCACAGACACAGGCACGGTCCACGGCCCTTCCGAAGGCGAGCTGTTCAAGAAGATTCTGGGCAACGCATGGCTCGGCCTGCACCCCGACATCCGCCGCCGCTTCGACAAGAACCCCGCACCGGGCAAGGCGCTGCACTACCTGGGCGCGCTGAGCGAGTTGCGCTGCTCGCGCTTCGGCCAGCTGCTGGGGCACCTGACGCAGCCGATGATCCAGGGCGCGCTCATTCCGTACAGCGACAGCCACTTTCCCGTCGAGATCCAGGTCTACGCCAGGCCGGACGACCCGGCCATCTACAAGCAGCGCATCTACCGCCTGCACGGGCGCAAGCCCATCCAGTTCACCAGCTTCATGCGCGAGAGCGAGCGCGGCGAGGTGCTGGAGTACGTGGGCATGGGCCTGGGCATGAAGCTGGTGCTGAGCGTGGAAAACGGCAGCCTGCATTTCCAGAGCGACGGCTACTTCTGGGACGTGTTCGGCTGGCGCATTCCGCTGCCCGGGCTGTTCACGCCGGGCAAGACCTTTCTCTGGCACCACAACGAGACGCCGGGGCGTTTCAACATCCGCATCGAGATCCGGCACTGGCTGATGGGCACGACCTTCACGCAGGTCGGGGTGTTCGAGGAGGTGCAAGAAGTGCCGAACGTGCCCGAACCGAAAGCCGCCGAATGATCGACACCCATCTGCTGGCCCTGCAGCTCATGGCCGCCCAGGGCGCGCTCGGCGCCTTCGACACGCTCTATCACCACGAAGGCACCGAGGCGCTGCCGCGGCGCGCCACGGCGGGGCGCGAGCTGTCGATCCACGCGACGCGCTCGAGCATCTACTGCGCGCTGTTCCTCGGGCTGTCGTCGTGGGCCTGGCACGGCGCGTGGGCGTGGGTGCTGATGGCGGTGTTCAGCGTCGAGATCGTGCTCACGCTGTGGGACTTCGTGGTCGAGGACGGCAGCCGCCTGCTGCCGCCCACCGAGCGCGTCACGCACACGGTGCTGGCCATCAACGCGGGGGCCTTCATCGCGCTGCTGGCGATGAACGCGGTCGACTGGGCCGCGCAACCGACCGCGATGGTGTGGCAGCCCTACGGCTGGCTCAGCGCCTTCCTGGCGCTGTGCGGTGTCGGCGTGGGCGTGTCGGGGCTGCGCGACAGCCTGGCGGCGCGCGCCATCTTCAAGCGGCAGCGGCAGGCGCACACGCGCGACGAGCAGGCGCCGGTGCGCTTCGGCTCGAAGCCGCAGCGCGTGCTGGTCACCGGGGGCACCGGCTTCATCGGCCAGCTGCTGGTGCGCCAGCTGGTCGCCGACGGCCACGCGGTGACGGTGTGGACGCGCGACGCGCGCTCGGCCGCGTGGGGCTTCGGCGGCGCGGTGCGCTGCGTGCAGTCGCTGGCGCAGGTGCCCGCGGCCGACGACATCGACGTGGTCGTCAATCTCGCGGGCGCGCGCATCCTGGGCATGCGCTGGAGCGAGCGGCGCCAGCAGCAATTGCTGCAAAGCCGCGAAGGGCTCACGCAGCAGCTGGTCGCGTGGATCGCCACGCGCCCGCGCAAGCCGTGGCTGCTGCTGTCGGGTTCCGCCATCGGCTACTACGGCGTGCAGCCGCAGGGCGATGCCACCGAGCTGGCCGAAGACGCGCCGCCCCAGGCCATCTTCATGTCGCGGCTGTGCCAGCGCTGGGAGCAGGCGGCGCACGCGGCCGTGGCGCACGGCGTGCACGTGGCCTGCATGCGCTTCGGCTTCGTGCTGGGGCACCAGGGCTCGCTGCCGCAATTGCTGATGCCGATTTCGCTCGGCATGGGCGGCCGGCTGGGCAGCGGGCGGCAGTGGCTGTCGTGGGTGCACGTGCACGACCTGGTCCGCGCCATGGCGCACGTGTGGCGTACGGCGGAAAACACCGAGGCCCCTGCGAGCGCGCAGGCCTGGAACTTCACCGCCCGGCGCGCTGAGCCAGGAAGACTTCACGCGCGTGGCGGCCGGCGTGCTGCACCGCCCCTGCTGGATGCCCACGCCCGCCGCGCCCGTCAAGCTGCTGCTCGGCGAGCAGGCCGACCTGCTGCTCGAAGGCCAGCGCGTGGTGCCGGCGCGGCTGTTGCACACCGGCTTTCGTTTCGCGTTCCCTGATGCGCGCAGCGCCTTGACGGACCTTTGCCGCCCGCGCTAGAAGCCTTGCCTGTGCCCGCCAAGAAAGCCCCGTCCACCGCCACCGCCGCGGCGTCCGCACCCGCACCCGCACCTGCGGGCCCGCCCGGCACCGGCCTGAGCCTGGTGCAGCGCGCGCTGCGCAAGCTCGGCCTGGTGCGCGACATCGACTTCGCGCTGTACCTGCCGATGCGCTACGAGGACGAGACGCGCGTGGTGCGGCTGGCCGACACGCGCGACGGCGACATGGCGCAGGTCGAGGGCGTGGTCACCGAATGCGAAGTCGTGTTCAGGCCGCGCCGCCAGCTCATTGCCACCATCGACGACGGCTCCGACACCTGCGAGCTGCGCTTCTTCAACTTCTATCCGTCGCAGCAGAAGCAGCTGGCGGTCGGCGCCAAGGTGCGCGTGCGCGGCGAGATGCGCGGCGGCTTCGTGGGGCGGCAGATGATGCACCCCACCGTCAAGGCCGCCGGCACCGCGCTGCCCAACGCGCTCACGCCGGTGTACTCGACCGTGGCCGGGCTGGCGCAGCCGGTGCTGCGCCGCGAGGTGCGCTCGGGCCTGGCGCGCTCGGTGCTCGACGAGACCATTCCGGTGCAGATCGGCCTGCGCGGCGCGTGGGACCTGCGCGCCGCGCTGAGCTTCCTGCACTACCCGACGCCCGACGTGTCCATGGCCGCGCTGGAAGACCACAGCCACCCGGCGTGGCAGCGCATCAAGGCCGAGGAGCTGCTGGCGCAGCAGCTGTCGCAGCTGCAGGCGCGGCTGGAGCGCGCGGCGCAGCGCGCGCCGGTGCTGCCCTCGTCGGCCGAGCCGCTCCCCGCCTCGCTGCATGCGCAGCTGATGGCCGTGCTGCCCTTCGGCCTGACCGGCGCGCAGCAGCGCGTGGGCGAAGAAATCACCGCCGACCTGGGCCGGCCCATTCCCATGCACCGCCTGCTGCAGGGCGACGTGGGTTCGGGCAAGACCGTGGTGGCCGCGCTGGCGGCGGCGCGCTGCATCGACGCGGGCTTCCAGTGCGCGCTGATGGCGCCCACCGAAATCCTCGCGGCCCAGCATTTCGGCAAGCTCGTCGGCTGGCTCGACCCGCTGCTGGCCGAGCGCGGCCTGCGCGTGGCGTGGCTCACGGGCAGCCAGAAGAAGAAGGAGCGCGACGAGATGTCGGCGGCCGTGGAAAGCGGCCAGGCCGCGCTGGTCATCGGCACGCACGCGGTCATCTCGGAGAAGGTGCGCTTCAGGAAGCTGGCGCTGGCGATCATCGACGAGCAGCACCGCTTCGGCGTGGCGCAACGTCTCGCTTTGCGCGGCAAGGCCGGCGGCGACCTCGAGCCCCACCTGCTGATGATGAGCGCCACCCCCATCCCGCGCACGCTCGCCATGAGCTACTACGCCGACCTCGACGTGTCCACGCTCGACGAGCTGCCGCCGGGCCGCACGCCCATCGTCACCAAGCTGGTGGCCGACCACCGGCGCGACGAGGTCATCGACCGCATCCAGTCGCAGATCGGGCAGGGCCGGCAGGTGTACTGGGTGTGCCCGCTGATCGAGGAGAGCGAGGCGGTCGACCTGCGCAACGCCACCGAGACGCGCGACGAACTGGCCGGCACGCTGGGCGAGCCGGTGAAGGTCGGGCTGCTGCATTCGCGCATGCCCACGGCCGAGAAGCAGGCGGTGATGGCCGCGTTCACCGCCAACGAGATCCAGGTGCTGGTGAGCACCACCGTGATCGAGGTGGGCGTCGACGTGCCCAACGCCTCGCTGATGGTGATCGAGCATGCCGAGCGCTTCGGCCTGTCGCAGCTGCACCAGCTGCGCGGGCGAGTGGGGCGCGGCGCGGCGGCCTCGGCCTGCGTGCTGCTCTACGCGCCGGGCGACAGCGGGCGCGTGGGCGAGGCGGCGCGCGCGCGGCTGAAGGCGATGGCCGAGACCGGCGACGGCTTCGAGATCGCGCGGCGCGACCTCGAGATTCGCGGGCCCGGCGAATTTCTGGGCGCGCGCCAGTCGGGCGCGCCGCTGCTGCGCTTTGCCGACCTGGCCACCGACACCCTGCTGCTCGACTGGGCGCGCGAGCTGGCGCCGGTGATGCTGCAGAAGCACCCCGAGCTGGCGCAGCGGCACATCGACCGCTGGCTCGGCACCAAGGCCGAATACCTCAAGGCCTGAAGAGGCTCAGCCCGCCGACTGGCGGCAGGTCAAGTTCAGGCCGGCGGCAGGCCAAGTTCAACCCGCCGGCCGGCGCGTGAACGCCAGGATCAGCCCGAAGCCCACCATCATGCTGCCGCTCACCCGGTTGAACCAGCGCATCGCGCGGCTGCCGTCGGCCAGCCGGCGCATGCGCGCGCCGAGCATGGCGTACAGCGCGATCGCGACCACCTCGAACACCAGGAAGGTCAGGCCCAGCAGCAGGTAGCTCGACGCATACGCGCCCGGCACCACGAACTGCGGAAAGAAGGCGGTGAACACCAGGATGGCCTTCGGGTTGCCCGCCGCCACGGTGAACTCCTGGCGCACCAGCGCGCGCATGGACGGCACGGCCGAGGCCTCGCGCGATTGCACATCGGCCGTGGGCGCCGGCGCGCGCAGCAGCCGAACGCCGATCCACACCAGGTAGGCCGCGCCGATGTACTTGATGACGTCGAAGGCCATCTCCGAGGCCACCAGCACCGCGCCCATGCCCAGCCCGGCGATGGCGATCATGATGGCGAAGGCCACGATGCGCCCGCTGGCCGCGACCACGGCGGGCGACACGCCGTGCTTCGCGCCGTTGGTCACCGACAGCAGGTTGTTGGGGCCGAAGGCCATGTTGATGGCGAAGCAGGCCGGCAGGAAGAGCAGGTAGGCAGACAAGGTCATGGCGTATCCGTCAGCGGAGCAGTGCGGGGAGGAGGCATTATTTCAGCCGACACGCACCACAAGGCAAGCACCATGACCGCGCCACCGGCCCCGGCCTCCCTGAACCCTCCGACTTCCCCGACCTCGCCGAAGTCCCCGACCTTTCGAAAGGCCGTGCAGGCCGACCTCCCCGCCATCGCCGCGATGCTGGCCGACGACGTGCTCGGCGCCGCGCGCGAGAAGCCCGGCGACAGCGCGCTCTATGAAGCGGCCTGGCGGCAGATCGAGGCGCAGCACGGCAACGACGTGTGGGTGGCCGAGCTGCCCGAGGGCGTGGTCGGCTGCCTGCAGCTCATCGTGATTCCGGGGCTGGCCCGCCAGGGCGCGTTGCGCGCGCAGATCGAGGGCGTGCGCGTGGCGTCCACCCACCGCGGGCAGGACATCGGCGAGCAGATGATCGGCTTCGCCATCGAGGCCGCCCGGCGCGCGGGCTGCCGGCTGGTCCAGCTCACCACCGACAAGCGCCGCACCGACGCGCACCGCTTCTACGAGCGCCTGGGCTTCGAGGCCACGCACGAGGGCATGAAGCTCGAGCTGTCCTGATCAGTTGTCGAGGCCGTTCTCGGGCATCTGGCGCGCATACACGGCCAGCACGATGCGCTCGGAGTGAATGAGGTAGTCGTTCAGCGAGGCCGAGCCTTCGGCGAACTTGCCGGCCTCGATGAGCTCGAGCAGCTTGGTGTTCATGTCCACGTAGGGCGCGTGCAGGAACTCCGGGTCCTTCAGCAGGCCGAAGGCCAGCCGCAGCTCCACCAGGATGTGCGCGAACAGCACGTTCAGCCGCTCGCTGTCGGCCAGCTCCACGATGCCCTTGTGGAACTCCATGTTGGCCGTGCCCACGCCCAGCCAGTCGCCAGCGTCGCGGCACTTCAGCGCCGTTTCCACCGCCTCGCGCATGTGCTTCTTGGCCGGGTGCCGCGGGTAGGCCTGCGCCAGCGCCTGGCATTCGATGAGCCGGCGCACCCGGTAGATGTCGATGATCGACGCGATGCTCGGCACCGCCACGAACACGCCGCGGTTGGGTGCGTGCTTGAGCAGCCCCTCCTTGGTCAGCGTGCGGAACACCTCGCGCAGGGTGTTGCGCGAAATCTCGAAGCTGTCGGCCAGCGCGGCCTCCGACAGCCGCTGCCCGGGCGAGAACTCGCCCTTGACGATCTTCTGGCGGATCAGCTCGGCCACCCGGTCGTTGAGCGTCTGCGTGCCGGCGGCCGGCGAGGCGGGGGAAGTCGGGGAAGCCAGTGAATTCATGCCGGAAGTGAAAGGAAGGAAGAGCGGGTAACCGGGGGAACCGCGAGTTTGCAGCAGTTTCGTCCCGGTCCGCCGCAGCTTTCAGGCCATGGCCCCGATGCACCAAACGCAGCCGCGATCAGGGTTTTCATGGGGTCACCGTGGCACTGTTGTTGGGCACACTCACTACGATTGTTCAACAATCTCTAATTAATGAGTGATTCAAACAGTTTTGATTGCTCATTCATTGGCACGAGGTTTGCATCAAGCGGAAGGCCGGCGCTCCCGCGCAAGGTGTCTCTGACTCCATAACGAAAGACCAACATGACTCCTGACATCCCTCATTTGTGGCCGCTGATCGGCGTGGCCGTGATCATTGCGGGCTTCATCCTGCGCTTCAACCCGATGCTGGTGGTGATCGTCACGGCCATCGCGACGGCGGCGGCCGCGGGCTTCGGGCCGGTGGCCATCCTCACGGCCATCGGCAGCGGGTTCATCAAGACGCGCAACCTGCCGCTGATCATTCTTCTGCCGCTGGCCGTCATCGGCCTGCTCGAGCGCCACGGCCTGCGCCAGCACGCGCAGAACTGGATCAGCCGCATCAAGTCGGCCACCGCCGGACGCCTTCTCATCGTGTACCTGGCCGCGCGCGAGCTCACCGCCGCGGTGGGCCTCACCAGCCTGGGCGGCCACCCGCAAATGGTTCGCCCGCTGCTCGCGCCCATGGCCGAAGGCGCCACCGAGACCCGCTACGGCAAGCTGCCCGAGCGCATCCGCCACAAGCTGCGCGCCTATGCCGCGGCCACCGACAACGTGGGCCTGTTCTTCGGTGAAGACATCTTCGTGGCCTTCGGCGCCATCGTGCTGATGAGCACCTTCCTGCACGAGGCCGGCATCGACGTGGAGCCGCTGCACATCGCGCTGTGGGGCATTCCGACGGCCATCGCGGCCTTCATCATCCATTCGTGGCGCCTGCGCCGGCTCGACCAGTCGATCGCCCGCGAGATGGCCGGCGAGAAGGCCCAGGACGCCGTCGCCGCGCCCGTCGCCACCCAGGAAGGCCGCTGATCATGATTCTCTCGATCCAGCACCTGTACATCCTGGTCGGCCTGATCCTCGCGGTCACGGCCATCATGACGCTGACCGACAGGCAGCACCCCAAGCGCTACACCAGCGGGCTCTTCTGGGCGCTGTATGCGCTGGTGTTCCTCATCGGCGACAAGCTGCCGCCGGCCGTGGTCGGCGTGGGCGCCATCGCCATGGCCGTCATTGCCGGGCTGCGCGGCGTGGGCGCGGGCAAGCACCGCGAGCCGACCGCCACCGACTACGCCGCCAGCGCCAGGCGGCTGGGCAACAAGCTCTTCATGCCGGCCCTGGCGATTCCGCTGGTGACGGTGATCGGCACCGTGCTGATGAGCAAGGTGAAGATCGGCGACGCCTTCCTGCTCGATCCCAAGAACACCACGCTGGTGAGCCTGGGCGTGGGCTGCGTCATTGCGCTGGGGCTGGCCTGCTGGCTGACGCGCGAGACCCCCGTGCAGGGCCTGCGCGAATCGCGCCGCCTGACCGACGCGCTGGGCTGGGCCGTGGTGCTGCCGCAGATGCTGGGCATGCTGGGGCTGGTGTTTTCCGACGCGGGCGTGGGCAAGGCCGTGGCGTACATCACCACCAGCTACATCAACATGGACATCCGCTTCGTGGCGGTGGTGGTGTACGTGCTGGGCATGGCGCTGTTCACCATCATCATGGGCAACGGCTTCGCGGCCTTCCCGGTGATGACGGGCGGCGTGGGCGTGCCGGTGCTGGTGGGCGTGTACCACGGCGACCCGGCCGTGATGGCGGCCATCGGCATGTTCTCGGGCTACTGCGGCACGCTGATGACGCCGATGGCGGCCAACTTCAACATCGTGCCCGCGGCGCTGCTGGAGCTGCCCGACAAGAACGCGGTGATCAAGGTGCAGGTGCCGACCGCCGCCGCCTTGCTGGTGGTCAACATCTTCCTGCTGTACTTCCTGATGTTCCGTTGAGGTGCCTCGCATGACCCCTGCCGCCAAGACGCCCCGCGTGCTGCTCGCGGGCTTCGAGCCCTTCGAGAACGACCCGGTCAACCCCGCATGGGAAATTGCCCGCGCGCTCGACGGCTGGGCCTGCGAAGGCGCGGTGGTGCAGGCGCTGCAGCTGCCCTGCGTGTTCGGCCGCGCCATCGACACGCTCGATGCGGCGCTGGCGGGCCTCCTGGAGAAGAAGGCGCCGCTGCCGCTGGTGCTGTGCATCGGGGCGGCGGGCGGGCGCACCGAAATCTCGATGGAGCGCGCCGCGCTGAACGTCGACGACGCGCGCATCCCCGACAACGCGGGTTACCAGCCCATCGACACCGAGGTGGTGCCCGGCGGGCCGGCGGCCTACTTCTCGAGCCTGCCCATCAAGGCCATGGTGCGCGACATGCGCGCCGCCGGGCTGCCCGCGGCCGTGTCGAACAGCGCCGGCACCTTCGTGTGCAACCACATCTTCTATGCGCTGATGCACCGGCTGGCCACCCGGCCCGCGCTGGCGCGCACGCGCGGCGGCTTCGTGCACGTGCCGTACCTGCCCGAGCAGGCCGCGCCGAAACCGGGCGTGGCGAGCATGGCGCTGGCCGCGCAGGTGGAGGCGTTTCGCGTGGGCGTACGCACCGCGCTCACCGTGCGCGAGGACGTGCGCGAGACCGCCGGCCGGCTGCACTGAGCCGCACCGAACCCACATTGACACCAGGGCGCGCGCGACCCGACACCCACACCCACACCGACACCGCGCGCCGGAAAGACAAACGATGAACATCGACTTGAACAGCGACCTCGGCGAAAGCCTGGGCGTGTGGCGCATGGGCGACGACGCGGCCATGCTGTCGCTGGTGAGCAGCGCCAACGTGGCCTGCGGCTTCCACGCGGGCGACCCGGCCGGCATCCTGCGCACGCTGCGCCAGGCCAAGGCGCGCGGCGTGGCCATCGGCGCGCACGTGTCCTACCGCGACCTCGTGGGCTTCGGGCGGCGCAACATGGACGTGGAAAGCGCCGACCTGCGCGCCGACGTGATCTACCAGATCGGCGCGCTCAAGGGCCTGGCCGCCGCGGCCGGCACCACGGTGCGCTACGTGAAGCCGCACGGCGCGCTGTACAACACCATCGCCCACGACGAGCGCCAGGCGCGCGACGTGATCGCCGCCATGCAAGAGGCCGACCCCGCGCTGTGCCTGGTGGCGCTCGCGGGCTCGCCGCTGCTGGGCTGGGCGCGCGCCGAAGGCCTGCGGGCCGTGGCCGAGGCCTTCGCCGACCGCGCCTACACGCCCCAGGGCACGCTGGTGTCGCGGCGCGAGCCCGGCGCCGTGCTGCACGACGCCGACGAAGTGGCCGAGCGCATGCTGCGTTTGGCCGCCGACGGCGTGCTCACGGCCATCGACGGCAGCACGGTGCGCATCGAGGCCGAGTCGGTCTGCGTGCACGGCGACAGCCCCGGCGCGGTCGAGATGGCGCGCCAGGTGCGCGCGCGGCTGGAGCAGGCGGGCGTCACGATCCGTCCCTTCGCCGACAACCTCGAGAGCGCCGCCGCATGACGATGCGCTTCCTGCCGGTCAACCTGAATGCGCTGCTGGTCGAGCTCGACGACCTGCCGCAGACGCTGGCGCTGCTGGCCTCGCTGCGCGCCGAGCCCATCGCGGGCATCGAAGAACTGGTGCCCGCGGCGCGCACGCTGCTGGTCACGTTCCGCCCGGCGGCCATCGGCGCGGACGAACTCGTGAGGCAGATCGGCCAGCGCAGCCTCGACGCCCGCGAGACGCGCGTCGACAAGCGCATCGAGATTGCGGTGCGCTACGACGGCGAAGACCTGGCCGAGGTGGCCGGGCTGCTGGGCATCGCGCCCGAAGAAGTGGTGCGCCGCCACACGGGCAGCGACTACACGGTGGCCTTCACCGGCTTCGCGCCCGGCTTCGCCTACCTTTCCGGCGGCGACGCGAGCCTGAACGTGCCGCGCCGCCAGGTGCCGCGCACGCGCATCCCCGCCGGCGCGGTGGGCCTGGCGGGCAGCTTCAGCGGCGTCTATCCGCAGGCCAGCCCGGGCGGCTGGCAGATCATCGGCATCACGGATGCGCCGATGTGGGACCTGTCGCGCGAGGCGCCCGCGCTGCCCGCGCTCTTGCAGCCGGGCGACACGGTGCGCTTCGTGGACGTCACCGGGCAGCCGCGGGCGGTGCCCGCGCCCGCTGCCGTTCATGTTCCCCAGCCTGTGGTCGCCAACGGCGGCAGCGCCTTCGAAATCCGCGCCGCCGGCCTCCAGGCGCTGCTGCAGGACGGCGGCCGCCACGGCCAGGCGAAGCAGGGCGTGTCCGCCTCAGGCGCCATGGACCGGCGCTCGCTGCAAACGGCCAACCGGCTGGTGGGCAACCCGTCGGACACGGCCTGCCTGGAGATCGCCTACGGCGGCTTCCAGCTCGCCTGCCGCGGCGACGCGGTGGTGGCCCTTGCCGGTGCGGACGGCCCCGTCACGCTCACCCGCGCCGACGGCGCGGCCTGGCCGCTGCCGCGCTACCAGCCGATCGCGCTGGCCGACGGCGACGTGCTCGCGCTGGGCGAGCCGCGCGCCGGCATCCGCAGCTACCTGGCGGTGCGCGGCGGCTTCGACGTGGCGCCGGTGCTCGGCAGCCTCTCGACCGACACGCTGGCGCGCATCGGCCCGCCGGCCGTGGCCGCGGGCGACGTGCTGCCCGTGCGCGCGGTTGCCGCCGGCGCGCTGGTCGGCGCGCCGGAAACGCCGCCGGCGGACCTGCCCACGGTGCAGCAAGAGGTGGTGCTCGACATCGTGCTCGGCCCGCGCACCGACTGGTTCACGCCCGATGCGCTCGCGCTGCTGTGCAGCCAGTCGTGGGCGGTCACGCCGCAGTCGAACCGCGTGGGCATCCGGCTGGCGGGCGAGGTGCCGCTGGCGCGCGCCGTGAATGTCGTTCATGCCGAACTGCCGAGCGAGGGCACGGCCTGCGGCGCGCTGCAGGTGCCGCCCAGCGGGCAGCCCGTGCTGTTCCTGGCCGACCATCCGCTGACCGGCGGCTACCCGGTGATCGCCTCGGTCGCCACCCACCACCTGGACCGCGCGGGGCAGATCCCGGTGAACGCCCGCGTCCGCTTCAACCCCATCGCCGCACCGGGGCCCGCCGCCCCGGGCGCCTCCGGCATTTCGTGAAAGCCTTCCGATGAAAAAACTCCTGATCGCCAACCGCGGCGAAATCGCGGTGCGCATCGCACGCGCCTGCGCCGACCACGGCGTGCAGTCGGTCGCCGTGTACGCCGACGCCGACCTGAACGCGCTGCACGTGCGCATGGCCGACGAGGCCTACGGGCTCGAAGGCGACAAGCCCGCCGACACCTACCTCCATATCGCCAAGCTGCTCGCCGTGGCCCGGCGCAGCGGCGCCGACGCGGTGCACCCCGGCTACGGCTTTCTCTCGGAAAGCGCCGCGTTCGCGCAGGCCGTAATCGACGCCGGCCTCACCTGGGTCGGCCCCTCGCCCGCGGCCATCGCGATGCTGGGCGACAAGGTACAGGCCCGCAAGCTGGCGCTGAAGGTGGGCGCGCCGCTGGTGGCCGGCACGGCCGACCCGGTGGGCAGCGCGGCCGAGGTGCTCGCCTTTGCCGAGACGCACGGCCTGCCGGTCGCCATCAAGGCGGCCTTCGGCGGCGGCGGGCGCGGCATCAAGGTGGCGTGGCGGCTCGACGAGGTCGAGGGCCTTTACGAATCGGCGGTGCGCGAGGCCGTGACCGCCTTCGGCCGCGGCGAGTGCTATGTGGAGCAGTTCCTGGACCGCCCGCGCCACGTCGAGGCGCAGGTGCTGGCCGACACGCACGGCAACGTGGTCGTGGTCGGCACGCGCGACTGCTCGCTGCAGCGGCGCAACCAGAAGCTGGTCGAAGAGGCCCCGGCGCCCTTCCTGAGCGACGCGCAGCGCGCGCGCATCCACCAGTCGGCACGCGACATCTGCGCGGCGGCCGGCTACACGGGCGCGGGCACGGTCGAGTTCATGCTGAGCGCGAGCGGCGCCATCTCCTTCCTCGAGGTGAACACGCGGCTGCAGGTGGAACACCCCGTGACCGAGGAAACCACGGGCATCGACCTGGTGATCGAGCAGCTGCGCATCGCCGAAGGGCTGCCGCTGTCGATCACGCAGACGCCGGCGCCGCGCGGCCATGCCTTCGAGTTCCGCATCAACGCCGAGGACGTGGGGCGCGGCTTTCTGCCGGCGCCGGGGCCGGTGAAGGTGTTCGACGCGCCCTCGGGCCCGGGCGTGCGCGTGGACACGGGCGTGGACGCGGGCTCGCAGGTGCCGGGCACCTTCGACTCGCTGATGGCCAAGCTCATCGTCACCGGCGCCACGCGCGAGCAGGCGATGGCGCGCGCGCGCCGTGCGCTGAAGGAGTTCCGCATCGAAGGCCTGCCCACGGTGCTGCCGTTTCACCGCGCGGTGATGGCGCACCCGGACTTCGTCTCGGCCGATGCCTTCAAGGTGCACACGCGCTGGATCGAGACCGACTTCGCCAATGGCGAGGCCGCGGCCATGCGCCCGGACCCGCTGCCCGACACCGCGCTGCTGCGCACCGCGATCGAGGTGGACGGCAAGCGCATGGCGCTGGGCCTGCCGGCGGTGCTGCTGAGCGGGTTGTCAGCCGCCGCGGGAACGCCGGGCATCGCATCCGCTGATGCGCCGGCAGTCGACGCCGCCGCCGTGGCCGCGCCCGTGTCGGGCACGCTGCAGGGCTGGAAGGTGGCCGACGGCGACGAGGTGGCGCAGGGCGCCGTCGTCGCGGTGATGGAGGCCATGAAGATGGAAATGCAGGTGGTCGCGCACCGCGCGGGGCGCATCGCATTCTCGGTCGCGGCGGGCGGCTACGTGGCGGCCGGGGCCACGCTCGCGACCATCCGCTGAGGTCGGCTGATGTGAGCAGCCATCGGCATCGCTGCCGGTGGCACCGCACTCCCTCTTTCGACAACCGCGAAACGGTTAACTTTTGTTTCAAACCTGCGTATGATCTTCGGGTTTTTCCCTGCATTTCTGAGCAACACATCCATAGATCGCTTCAAGCATCGACAAGGCAACCAAGAAGGCAAGTCGAGGGGGGATGGCTCTCTGTGCAGTTTCTTCTGGTCGATGAATGCCGGTGTGCAAGATGCAAGACGCGTGGACGGATGGGGAGAGGGGCGGGGCCAAGGCCCCCATAGAGCCTGACAACGAGGGGGCGGCGCGCGACAGCGCCTTCTCCACGCTGACGCTCGACGCGCAAGGCCGCGTGCTGCGGGCCGACAGGCACTTTTTGCGCGCCTGGGGCTACACGCCCGAGGAGTTGCAGGGGCGCGATCTTCTGGACATCGGCCCCGGCGACGGGCTGGCCGACAACTGGGACGGCAACAGGGGCGACAACGGGGACGGCAACTGGGCCGGAATCTGGGCCGATGTGCTGCGCGGCGAGCAGCGCATCGTCGAGCGGCTGCGGCTGCACAAGGACGGCACGCGGCGCTGGATCCAGGCCTTCTACTCGGCCGTCGCCGACGCCCACGGCGTGGTGCGCCAGGTGGTGGAAACCTCGAGCGACATTTCTTCTCGCGTGCTCAAGGCCGCTGACGACCGCGGCCAGATCGAGGCCATCAACGTGTCGCAGGCGGTGGTGCAGTTCGCGCTCGACGGCACCGTGCTCGACGCCAACGCGCGCTTTCTCGACGCCATGGGCTACCGGCTGGACGAGGTGGCGGGGCGCCACCACCGCATGTTCGTCGACGCGGCCCATGCGCGCAGCGCCGAGTACGCCGCCTTCTGGGCCAGGCTGGCCAGCGGCAAGCACCATGCGGCGGAGTACCGGCGCCTGGGCAAGGACGGCCGCGAGGTCTGGCTGCAGGCCACCTACAACCCGATCTTCGACCCCGCGGGCCGCGTGCTGAAGGTGGTCAAGTACGCCACCGACACCACGCAGGAAAAGCTGCGCCAGGCCGACTTCCAGAGCCAGATCGTGGCCATCAACAAGTCGCAGGGCGTGATCACCTTCCGCGTGGACGGCACCATCCTGGGCGCCAACGCGAACTTTCTCGCCACCTTCGGCTATGCGCTGGAGGAGATGGTGGGCCGCCACCACCGCATGCTGATGGAGCCCGGCGTGGCCGACACCGAGGCCTATGCGCAGTTCTGGCAGACGCTGCGCTCGGGCAAGTTCGTATCGGGGCGGCACAAGCGCATCGGCAAGGACGGCCGCGAGCTGTGGCTGCAGGCCTCGTACAACCCGGTGTACGACCTGAACGGCAAGCTCACGCGCATCATCAAGTTCGCCAGCGACGTCACCTCCGACGTGGCGCTGGCCCAGGCCTTCGAGGACGCGCAGCGCCAGGCCCAGCACGACGCGGCCACCTCGCTGCCCAACCGCACGCGGCTGTCGGCCTTCATGGCCTCCGCGCTCACGCATCCGCAGGCGCGGCTGGTGGTGCTGTACCTGGACCTGGACCGCTTCAAGCCCATCAACGACACCTACGGCCACCCGGTGGGCGACAAGGTGCTGGGCGAGGTGGCCGACCGGCTGCGCCGCTCGCTCAAGAGCGACCAGCTGGCCGCGCGCATCGGCGGCGACGAGTTCGTGATTGCCGCGCCCAACCTCGCCGACGAGGAAATCGACGCCTACTGCCAGCAGCTGCTGGAGGCCATCGGCGCGCCCATTCGCAACGACGTGGGCGACCTGGAGGTGGGTGCTTCGATTGGCGTGGCGGTGTCGCCGGCCGACGGCACAACGCCCGACGAGCTGCTGCGCTCGGCCGACACCGCGCTCTACCGCTCCAAGCACAACGGGCGCAACACCTACTGCTTCTTCGCCAACGAGATGAACGACCGGGTCACGGCCAACCGCCGGCTGATCGAGGAGATGCGCCTGGGCATCGCGGCCGGCGAGTTCTACCTGGACTTTCAGCCGCGCTTCGACACGCGCACGCAGTCGATCCGCAGCGCCGAGGCGCTGGTGCGCTGGGCGCATCCGCAGCGCGGGCGCATCGGGCCGGACGACTTCATTCCGCTCGCCGAGAAAAGCGGCCTCATCCTGCCGCTGGGCGACTGGGTGCTGCAGACCGCCTGCGAGGCCGCGGTGCAGTGGCCGGAGATCGGCGTGTCGGTGAACGTGTCGCCGGTGCAGTTCCGCGACGGCCGGCTGGTGCAGCGCGTGAGGGACGCGTTGCGCAGCGCCGGCCTCGCGCCCGAGCGGCTGGAGATCGAGATCACCGAGGGCGTGCTGATGGACGACGCCGAGGGCGCCGGCCTGGTGCTGCGCGAGCTCAAGGCCATGGGCGTGAAGCTGGCCATCGACGACTTCGGCACCGGCTACGCGTCGCTGAGTTCGCTGCGCAGCTTTCCGTTCGACGTCATCAAGATCGACCGCCGCTTCATCGCCGACATCGAGCAGCGCGACGGCAGCCGCGACGTGGTGAAGGCCATCCTGGCACTGGGCAAGGCGCTGGGCCTGTCGGTGACGGCCGAGGGGGTGGAAACCGACGGGCAGCTGCAGACGCTGATCGAAGACCACTGCGCGGAGGTGCAGGGCTTCTTGCTGGGGCGGCCGATGACGGCGCCGATGCTGGTGGGGATGGTGGAAGAGGAGGAAGCCGTGGAAGACAGGGAAGCCGTGGGCTGACCGTGGGTTGGGCCGAGGGTTACGGCGCTTTGCAGGGCCTTCCGGCCCCGGCCCGGCCCGGTCGGGGGCCCCTTGCGCATAATTGACGCAAGCTATGACTCTCACCGAACTCAAATACATCGTCGCAGTAGCCCGCGAACGGCACTTCGGCAAGGCGGCCGAGGCCTGCTACGTTTCCCAGCCGACCCTCTCGGTCGCCATCAAGAAGCTGGAGGACGAGCTGGAGGTCAAGCTCTTCGAGCGCAGCGCCGGCGAAGTGACCGTCACGCCGCTGGGCGAGCAGATCGTGCAGCAGGCGCAAAGCGTGCTCGACCAGGCCGCCAGCATCAAGGAGATCGCCAAGCGCGGCAAGGACCCGCTGGCCGGCCCGCTGAACCTGGGCGTGATCTACACCATCGGGCCGTACCTGCTGCCCGACCTGGTGCGCCAGGTGATCTCGCGCACGCCGCAGATGCCGCTGGTGCTGCAGGAGAACTTCACCGTCAAGCTGCTGGAGATGCTGCGCGCCGGCGAGATCGACTGCGCCATCATGGCCGAGCCCTTTCCCGACACCGGCCTGGCCATGGCACCGCTGTACGACGAGCCCTTCATGGCCGCGCTGCCCACCAAGCACAAGTTCGCCGACCGCGAGTCGATCACGTCCGAGGAGCTGCAGAGCGAGACCATGCTGCTGCTGGGCACGGGCCACTGCTTTCGCGACCACGTGCTCGAGGTGTGCCCGGAGTTCGCGCGCTTCTCCAGCAATGCCGAAGGCATCCGCAAGAGCTTCGAGGGCTCGTCGCTGGAAACCATCAAGCACATGGTGGCCTCGGGCATGGGCGTGACGCTGGTGCCGCGGCTGTCGGTGCCGGCCGAGGCGCTCAAGCCCAAGGGCAAGGGCCGCGGCAGCTCCGAGCAGATGGTGCGCTACCTGCCCGTGCGCGACGCGCAGGACCGCGAGCCGCCCACGCGCCGCGTGGTGCTCGCGTGGCGGCGCACCTTCACGCGCTACGAGGCCATCGCGGCGCTGCGCAACGCCATCTATGCGTGCGAGCTGCCGGGCGTGAAGCGGCTGTCCTAGCACTTTGCGGGGTCGGCCTACGCGCCGTGCGTTTTGCATCGTTGATCGCTGGGATAGAGTCTCGCTGTTGCGAAGCCGCCTGCCGGCTTTCAGAATTCCGGTGTTCCCTCCAACTTGAAGAAAGAGCTCTCGCCATGGCCAAAGCCCCGAAGAAATCGTCGCCTGCTTCCTCCGCCGGCAAGGTGCCCAAGAAGGGCGGCGCGGTGGTCGCGCAGGAGTCCGGCAGCCGCAACGCGCCGATCATCAACATCGGCATCGAGCGCCAGGACCGCGCCGCCATCGCCGAAGGCCTGAGCCGCGTGCTGGCCGACACCTACACGCTGTACCTCACCACGCACAACTTCCACTGGAACGTGACGGGCCCGCACTTCAACTCGCTGCACGCGATGTTCATGGGCCAGTACACCGAGCTGTGGGGCGCCACCGACGTGCTGGCCGAGCGCATTCGCGCCCTGGGCCACTACGCGCCGGGCTCGTACGCCGAGTTCAGCAAGATCGCCACCGTGCCCGACGTGCCGCAGACCCCGCCCAAGGCGATGGAAATGGTGCGCATCCTGGTGAAGGGTCACGAGACGGTGTCGCGCATTGCGCGCGAATTCATTCCGGTGGCCGAGGAAGCCGGCGACGACCCCACGGCCGACATGCTCACCGCGCGCTGCACGGTGCACGACCAGACGGCGTGGATGCTGCGTTCGCTGCTCGAAGACTGAGCCGAGCGCCTTGCATCCCTGACACGAGCGGCACAATAGCCGCTCTTTTTTTGCCCCCCGCAATCCCGCGCCCGCCTTCAGTAGCCACCGCAATGCTCGCCCGCCGTTTCGCGCTGTACCTCGACCTGATCCGCTGGAACCGGCCCGCCGGTTGGCTGCTGCTGCTGTGGCCCACGCTGGGCGCGCTGTGGTTCGCGGCCGGCGGCTGGCCCGGCTGGCACCTGGTGGTGGTGTTCACGCTGGGCACCTTCCTCATGCGCAGCGCGGGCTGTTGCATCAACGACGTGGCCGACCGCGACTTCGACCGCCACGTGAAGCGCACCGCGCAGCGGCCCGTCACCAGCGGCGCCATCTCCGTCAAGGAGGCGCTGGGGCTCGGCGCGGTGCTGGCGCTGGTGGCCTTCGCCCTGGTGCTGACCACCAACCGGCTGACGGTGCTGTGGTCTTTCGCGGCACTGGCCATCACGCTGATCTATCCCTTCGCCAAGCGCTTCGTGTCGATTCCGCAGGCGGTGCTGGGCATTGCCTTCAGCTTCGGCATTCCGATGGCCTTCACGGCGGTGCAGTCGACGGTGCCGGTGCTGGTGGCGTGGCTGCTGGCGGGCAATTTGTTCTGGGTGCTGGCCTACGACACCGAGTACGCGATGGTCGACCGCGACGACGACCTGAAGATCGGCATGAAGACCTCGGCCATCACCTTCGGGCGCCTCGACGTGGCGGCGGTGATGACGAGCTACGCGATCTTCCTGGCGATCTGGGGCTGGGCCGGCGTCGCGCACGGGCTGGGCCTGCTGTTCTACGCGGGCATCGCCCTGGCGACGGCGCAGGCCGCGTGGCATTGGCGGCTGATTCGCGAGCGCACGCGCGAGGGCTGTTTCAAGGCCTTCCGGCTGAACCACTGGCTGGGCTTCACCGTGTTCGCCGGCATCGTCGCCGGCTACGTGGTGCGCTGAGGCGTCGGCGATGCTGGAACGGCTTCAGCAGAAGGTCGGCGAGGAGGGCTTCTCCGGGTGGCACCGCATCACGCAGGAGATGGTGCAGCGCTATTCGGACCTGTCGGGCGACGGCGAAGGCGAGTGGATCCACCTGGACCCCGAGCGCGCCGCGCGCGAAGCGGGCTACGGCGGCACCATCGTGCAGGGCTTTTTCCAGGTCTCGCACCTGATCCGCCTGACCGGCGAGGCGATGCGCACGCTGCTGCCCTTCGATTCGAACCACGCGCTGAACTACGGTTTCGACCGCCTGCGCTTCGTGCGGCCCATGCCGGTGGGCGCGCGCTTTCGGGCACGGGTGCGCATCATGGACGCCACGCCCAAGGCCGACGACAGCTTTCTGCTGAAGGAAGAAGTGCGCCTCGAGCTGGAGGACGGCACCGTCACGCTGGCCGCCGAATGGCTCTTCCTGCTCGGGCCGGGTGCGTTGCCGCCGGCCTGAAGCCGGTCGGCTGACGGCCGGGCCCGCCGATCAACCGCGGCCGAATTCCTCGCCCAGCTCGGCGGCGCGCTTCTGCGCGGCGCGGATCGCGGTCTTGAACTGCGCCTTCACGTCGGCCTGCTGCAGCGATGTGATGGCCGCGTAAGTGGTGCCGCCCTTGGAGGTGACTCGCTCGCGCAGCACCGACGGGGGCTCGGTGGCGCTGTGCGCCAGCGCCGAGGCGCCGGTGAAGGTGCCGATGGCCAGCTGCTGCGCCTGCTCCGGCGTGAGGCCCATCTCGACGCCGGCCTCGGTCATGGCCTCGATGAAATAGAAGACATAGGCCGGGCCCGAGCCCGACATGGCGGTGACGGCGTCCAGCGCAGGCTCGGCATCGACCCAGATCAGCTCGCCGGTCGGCGCCAGCAGCTGGCCGACAGTCGCGCGGTCGGTGCTTTCCACGCCGGGGCGCGCGTACAGGCCGGTCATGCCCTTGCCCACCAGGGCCGGCGTGTTGGGCATGGCGCGCACCACGCGCTCGGTGCCCAGCCAGCGGGCGATGCTGTCTGAAGGAATGCCCGCGGCCACGCTCAGGTGCAGGGCGTCCTGGGCAAATTCGCGCACGGGACGGGCGGCGTCCGCGAAGGTCTGGGGCTTGACCGCCCACACCACCACGCCGCAGCGCGACAGCGCCGGACCGGCCTCGGCCTGCGCCGTGATGCCGAACGAATGCGCCAGCTTCGCGCGGGCTTCCTCGAAGGGCTCGACCACCTCGAAGGACTCCGCCGGCGTGCCTTGCTGCACCAGGCCGCCGATGATGGCGCTGGCCATGTTGCCGCCGCCGATGAAGGCAACGGGCGGCAGCGGGGGGAGGGGCGCGGGGCCGGTGCGGGGGAGGAAGGTGACGGCGATGGTCATGGTTGGCGGTCGGTGCTGTCTGTGTATTCGAAGGCGACGAACTGGGTCACCTGAAGCGGGTTGAAATTGTCGTCGCTCACGACCACCAGCAGGCGCTTGCCGTCGGGCAGCGGCGGCCCCCAGCACATGCCTTCGGTGTTGTCGAGGCGGGACAGGCCCAGCGTGGCGAAGTCGGCCACCAGGGTCTTGGTCGCGGGGCGGTGGTTGCCGGGCGCCAGCGCATCGACGGCGAGCACGTCGCTGGCGGCGCGGGTGTCGATTTCGTACAGGCGCAGCGAATTGCCCTTGCCGGTGGCGTAGGCGCGCTCCAGCACCAGCATGCGGTCGGCGTCGAGCATGAGGATCTCGCTCACGCCGTTGTCGGCATAGGTGCCGGGCACCAGCGGGCGCAGCGGAATGGCGTCGGGCACGTAGGCGATCTGGCGGTCGGGCTGGCCGGTCTGCAGGTCGATGCGGGTGAAGCGGCAGGGGCCACCGGGCGCGCCGACGGTGGGCTCGGGGCCGTCCTGCATCAGCGCGTTTTCCATGCCCAGCCAGGCGAAACGGCCGTCGGGCGTGAGGGTGACGCCCTCGAAGGTCAGGTTGTCGCGCGGGCCGCGGCGCTGCGCCGGATCGGGCCGGAACATCGCCGGCATCGGGAATTCGCGCAGAAAGCGGCCGTCGCGGGTCGATTCGTACAGCGCGGGACCGAAGCCGCGGTCCACGTCGCCCTCGCTGGTCCAGAGCAGGGTGTTCGTCGCGGGGCGCAGCCGCAAGGCCTCGGGGTCGGGCACGGGCAGGCCGTCGACCGCGTGGCGCCGGTTCGGCCAGGGGCCGCCGCCGGGGCGTTGCAGCTGTACCACGCCGATCGGTTCGGGCTGGGTGGCCTCCGGGCGCGGCCAGCGGGCGATGTAGTAGCGCACCGGATCAAGATCTGACCGGTCGTCGCTGATGAGCAGGTACTCACCTCGGATCGGGTCGTAGTCGATGCCCGACAGGCCGCCTGCGGTGGTGCCTTCTATATGGAGGCGGTGAGACCAACGGCTTTCCGCGATCAGCCGCAGCCGGCCGGTGTCGGGTTTCGGCGTGGCGCTCCTGCAGGCGGCCAGGCCCAGCGCCAGCAGGCTGGCGGCGCCCGCCAGCAGGCGGCGGCGCTGGGGCGACAGGAGGGGCATCAGAGGGGGTTTCTCGGGCGAGTGCACGCCCCGAAGTCTAGTGCCAGCGGGAAATGGTGTAATGGGGTTGTTGACATCGCCATAAGTGCGTGCCACAATCGCGGGCTTCGCTTCCAAAAGGCGAAGCTTTCAGCCCAAAGCGGAAGCGCCCCGAGTGGTTCGGGGCGTGGACGACGGGACCAAGACTGACCGCGGTGTCTCCCTCCTGGAGGCACATCGGTACAAGTTGGGAATATCAAGAAATGATCCAAACTGAATCCCGGCTCGAAGTGGCCGACAACACAGGCGCGAAATCCGTCCTGTGTATCAAGGTGCTCGGTGGCTCCAAGCGGCGTTATGCCAGCGTGGGCGACGTCATCAAGGTGAGCATCAAGGAAGCCGCTCCGCGTGGTCGCGTCAAGAAGGGCGAGATCTACAGCGCAGTGGTGGTTCGCACCGCCAAGGGCATCCGCCGCGCTGACGGCTCGCTCGTCAAGTTCGACGGCAACGCCGCAGTGTTGCTCAACGCCAAGCTGGAGCCCATCGGCACCCGCATCTTCGGACCGGTCACGCGCGAACTGCGCACCGAGAAGTTCATGAAGATCGTGTCGCTGGCACCCGAAGTTCTCTAAGGACACAACGCCATGAACAAGATTCGCAAAGGCGACCAGGTCATCGTGTTGGCCGGTCGTGACAAGGGCAAGCGCGGCACCGTCTCGCTTCGCAAGGACGATTCGCACATCGTCATCGACGGCCTGAACCTCGTCAAGAAGCACACCAAGCCGAACCCCCTCAAGGGTACGACCGGTGGCATCGTCGAGAAGTCCATGCCCATTCACCAATCCAACGTGGCGATCTTCAATGCCGCGACCGGCAAGGCCGATCGCGTGGGCATCAAGATCACCCAGGGTGCTGACGGCAAGCGCGTGGCTGTTCGCGTCTTCAAGTCCAGCGGCGACGAAATCAAGTTCGCCTAAGAGGTACTCACATGGCACGTCTCCAACAACACTATCGCGAAAAGATCGCGAAAGACCTGACGGAAAAGTTCGGCTACAAGTCGCCGATGCAGGTCCCTCGCCTCACCAAGATCACCCTGAACATGGGTGTGGGTGAAGCAGTCGCCGACAAGAAGGTTCTCGACAACGCTGTCGCCGACCTGACCAAGATCGCCGGCCAAAAGCCCGTAGTCACCAAGTCGAAGAAGGCTATCGCCGGTTTCAAGATCCGCGAAAACCAGCCCATCGGCTGCATGGTCACGCTGCGTGGCGTGCAGATGTATGAGTTCCTGGACCGTTTCGTGACCATCGCGCTGCCGCGTGTTCGCGACTTCCGCGGCATCTCCGGCCGTGCGTTCGACGGCCGTGGCAACTACAACATCGGCGTCAAGGAACAGATCATTTTCCCTGAGATCGAATACGACAAGGTCGATGCCCTGCGCGGTCTCAATATCAGCATCACGACGACGGCCAAGACCGACGAAGAAGCCAAGGCGCTTCTCGCTGGTTTCCGTTTCCCGTTCAAGAACTGAGGCGAACCATGGCCAAACAATCTCTGATCCAGCGCGAACTCAAGCGCGACAAGCTGGTTGCCAAGTTCGCCGTGAAGCACGCTGAACTGAAGGCTGCTTCCAACGACCTGAAGAAGAGCGAAGAAGAGCGCGCTGCTGCACGCCTGGCGCTGCAGAAGCTGCCGCGCAACGCAAATCCGACGCGTCAACGCAACCGCTGCGAAATCACCGGTCGCCCGCGTGGCACCTTCCGTCAATTCGGTCTGGCTCGCGCCAAGATCCGTGAACTGGCTTTCGCTGGCGACATCCCCGGTGTCACCAAGGCCAGCTGGTAAGCCAGGCAGGAGCAAACAACATGAGCATGAGTGATCCCATTGCCGACCTGCTGACGCGTATCCGTAACGCGCAGATGGTGGCGAAGCCCACTGTGTCGATCCCGTCCTCCAAGGTGAAGGCCGCGATTGCACAAGTCCTGAAGGACGAAGGCTACATCGACGGCTTCGAAGTGAAGACCGATGCCGGCAAGTCCGAACTCGTCATCACGCTGAAGTACTACGCTGGCCGCCCGGTCATCGAACGTATCGAACGCGTGAGCCGCCCCGGCCTGCGCGTCTACAAGGCCAGCGCAGCCATCCCGCAAGTCCAGAACGGCCTCGGCGTTGCGATCGTCACGACCCCCCAAGGCGTGATGACCGACCGCAAGGCTCGCGCCACCGGTGTCGGCGGCGAAGTTCTGTGCTACGTCGCCTAACCGAGACATCGAGGAGTTACTGAAATGTCCCGAGTAGGAAAAATGCCGATCACCATCCCCGCAGGCGTGGATGTGTCGATCAAGGAAGACCAGATCAGCGTGAAGGGCACGGGCGGTTCGCTCGTCCTGCACCGCAATGCACTGGTCAACGTCGTCAGCAATGACGGCAAGCTGAACTTCGAGCCCGCCAACGATTCGCGTGAAGCGAATGCGATGAGCGGCACGATCCGTCAGCTGGTGAACAACATGGTGGTTGGCGTGACCAAGGGCTTCGAGAAGAAGCTGAACCTGGTCGGCGTCGGCTACAAGGCTGCAGCCTCCAACAACAAGTTGAACCTGCAAGTCGGTTACTCGCACCCGGTCAACATCGAGATGCCCCAAGGCATCACGGTGGCCACCGCGACCCCGACCGAAATCGTGATCAAGGGTGCTGACCGTCAGCGCGTTGGTCAAATCGCCGCTGAGATCCGCGCTGTTCGTCCGCCTGAGCCTTACAAGGGCAAGGGCATCCGTTATTCGGACGAGAAGATCGTGATCAAAGAGACCAAGAAGAAGTAAGGGGCAGCAAAATGATGTTGACCAAAAAAGCACAGCGTCTTCGCCGCTCGCGCCAGACCCGCATTCGCATCGCGACGCAGGGCGTGGCCCGTCTCACGGTGAACCGCACCAACCTGCACATCTACGCTACCGTCATCTCCGACGACGGCACCAAGGTGATTGCAACCGCATCGACGGCAGAAGCCGAAGTGCGTACCTCGCTCGGCGGTTCCGGCAAGGGCGGCAATGCCGCCGCAGCCACCGCCGTCGGCAAGCGCATCGCTGAAAAGGCGAAGGCAGCCGGCGTCGAGAAGGTCGCTTTCGACCGCGCTGGTTTCGCTTACCACGGCCGCGTCAAGGCGCTGGCCGAGGCCGCCCGCGA
Organism: Variovorax sp. J22G73; assembly: GCF_030317035.1. Taxonomy (GTDB): domain Bacteria; phylum Pseudomonadota; class Gammaproteobacteria; order Burkholderiales; family Burkholderiaceae_C; genus Variovorax. Next base: position 32,359 of record NZ_JASZYK010000011.1, on the reverse strand, counting down.
AGCCGGTCTGCAGTTCTAACCGGACACGAGATTCAAAATGGCAAAGATTCAAGCAAGAACGCAGAACGAAGGCCCTGAAGACGGTTTGCGCGAGAAGATGATCGCGATCAACCGCGTCACCAAGGTGGTGAAGGGTGGTCGTATCCTCGGTTTCGCAGCACTCACCGTGGTGGGTGACGGCGAAGGTCGCGTCGGCATGGGCAAGGGCAAGTCGAAGGAAGTGCCTGCTGCCGTGCAGAAGGCAATGGAAGAAGCCCGTCGCAACCTGGCCAAGATATCGATCAAGAACGGCACGCTGCATCACCGCGTGACGGGTCATCACGGCGCCGCTTCGGTCGTCATGATCCCCGCACCGAAGGGTACCGGCATCATCGCCGGCGGCCCGATGCGCGCTGTGTTCGAAGTCATGGGCATCACCGACATCGTCGCCAAGAGCCATGGTTCGTCGAACCCCTACAACATGGTTCGCGCCACGCTCGACGGGTTGAAGAACTCGACGACCGCGTCCGCGGTGGCTGCCAAGCGTGGTCTGACCGTCGAAGAAATCTTCGCTTAAGCGCAAGCCGAAAGAAGCATTCAAATGACGACGCAACAACAAACCCTCAAGGTGCAATTGGTCAAGAGCCCGATTGGCACCAAGGAATCGCATCGCGCGACCGTGCGTGGCCTCGGCCTGCGCAAGCTCAACAGCGTGAGCGAGCTGCAAGACACCCCGGCGGTGCGCGGCATGATCAACAAGATCAGTTATCTGGTCAAAGTTCTGTAAGAGAGACTGATATGGAACTCAATGGCATCAAGCCGGCAGCCGGCGCCAAGCACGCCAAGCGTCGCGTTGGCCGTGGTATCGGCTCTGGCATCGGCAAGACCGCAGGTCGCGGTCACAAGGGTCAGAAGTCGCGCGCAGGCGGTTTCCACAAGGTGGGCTTCGAAGGCGGTCAAATGCCTCTGCAGCGTCGCCTTCCGAAGCGTGGCTTCAAGTCGCATCTGCTGAAGTTCAACGCCGAAGTCACGCTGACTGCTCTCGAGCAGCTCGGCCTGGCCGAAGTGGACGTCCTGGCGCTGAAGCAAGCGGGCCTCGTGGGCCAGCTTGCCAAGGTCGTCAAGATCATCAAGACCGGTGAGCTCACCAAGGCCGTCAAGCTGACGGGCGTGGGCGCAACGGCTGGCGCCAAGGCTGCTATCGAAGCAGCCGGCGGCAGCTTCGCCTGATCACCCTCGGACTGAAAGAAGTTCTTCGTGGCAACTAACGCGGCAACGATCGCAAAGACAGGCAAGTTCGGCGACCTCCGTCGTCGGCTCGTGTTTTTGCTGCTCGCGCTCGTGGTCTACCGGGTCGGCGCGCACATTCCTGTGCCGGGTATCAACCCGGACCAGCTGGCAGCGTTGTTCCAGGGCCAGCAGGGCGGCATTCTGAGCCTGTTCAACATGTTCTCGGGCGGGGCGCTGTCGCGCTTCACCGTGTTCGCGTTGGGGATCATGCCGTACATCTCGGCGTCGATCATCATGCAGTTGATGACCTACGTGCTTCCGACCTTCGAGCAATTGAAGAAGGAAGGCGAGGCTGGTCGCCGCAAGATCACGCAGTACACGCGCTACGGCGCGCTCGGTCTGGCGCTGTTCCAGTCGTTCAGCATTGCAGTGGCGCTCGAGTCGTCGGCTGGCCTGGTCATCGCACCCGGTTTCGGCTTCCGCCTGACCGCCATGGTGAGCTTGACGGCCGGTTCGATGTTCCTGATGTGGCTCGGCGAGCAGATCACCGAACGCGGCCTGGGCAACGGCATCTCGATCCTGATCTTTGCAGGTATCGCGGCCGGTCTGCCCAACGCCATCGGCGGCCTGGCTTCGCTGGTGACGACCGGTGCGATGAACCCCATCATTGCGCTCTTCATCATCGCGGTCGTGGTGCTGGTCACCTACTTTGTGGTGTTCGTGGAACGCGGCCAGCGCAAGATCCTCGTGAACTATGCGCGGCGTCAGGTGGGCAACAAGGTCTACGGCGGCCAGTCGTCGCACCTGCCGCTGAAGCTGAACATGGCTGGCGTGATCCCGCCGATCTTCGCTTCGTCGATCATCCTGCTGCCCGCAACGGTGGTTGGCTGGTTCAGCACGGGTGACGGTGGTTTCCGCTGGATCAAGGATATCGCTGGCGCGCTGCGTCCGGGTGAGCCGATCTATGTGCTGCTGTATGCCGCTGCGATCGTTTTCTTCTGCTTCTTCTACACGGCACTCGTGTTCAACAGCAAGGAAACGGCCGACAACCTGAAGAAGAGTGGTGCATTCATTCCTGGCATTCGCCCGGGTGACCAGACCGCTCGCTATATCGACAAGATTCTGGTTCGCCTGACATTGGCCGGCGCGGTGTACATCACCTTCGTCTGCCTGCTGCCAGAGTTCCTGATCCTGAAGTACAACGTGCCGTTCTACTTCGGTGGTACCTCCCTGCTGATCATCGTGGTCGTCACGATGGACTTCATGGCCCAGGTGCAAAACTACATGATGTCCCAGCAGTACGAATCGCTGCTGAAGAAGGCTAACTTCAAGACATCGTAGGGCTGTGTTTCAGTATTGAGTCCGGGCGGTAGACCGCCACGTTAAACAGTTTTAGGAGAATGAAATGAGAGTTTCGGCTTCGGTCAAAACCATCTGCCGTAATTGCAAGGTCATCCGCCGTAAAGGTGTGGTGCGTGTGATTTGCACCGACCCGCGCCACAAGCAGCGCCAGGGTTGATTGAAGAGTATTAGAGGACGCACATGGCACGTATTGCTGGCATCAACATCCCGCCGCACAAGCACGCTGAAATCGGCCTGACCGCCATTTTCGGTATCGGTCGCACCCGCGCCCGTCAAATCTGCGAAGCGAGCGGCATCGAATATTCGAAGAAGATCAAGGATCTGACCGACGCCGATCTCGAAAAGATCCGCGACCAGATCGCTCTGTTCACCATCGAAGGCGATCTGCGTCGCGAAACGACGATGAACATCAAGCGTTTGATGGACATCGGTTGCTATCGCGGCTTCCGTCACCGTCGCGGCCTGCCGATGCGCGGCCAGCGCACGCGCACCAATGCCCGCACCCGCAAGGGTCCGCGCAAGGCTGCGCAGTCCCTGAAGAAATAAGGATAGACCAGCATGGCTAAAGCACCTGCAAACAACGCCGCACAGCGCGTTCGCAAGAAGGTTCGCAAGAACGTTGCGGACGGTATCGCCCACGTGCATGCCTCGTTCAACAACACCATCATCACGATCACCGATCGCCAGGGCAACGCCCTGTCGTGGGCTTCGTCGGGTGGCCAGGGCTTCAAGGGCTCGCGCAAGTCGACCCCGTTCGCTGCGCAGGTCGCTTCGGAAGTGGCCGGCCGTGCTGCTGTCGAACAAGGCATCAAGAACCTCGACGTCGAGATCAAGGGCCCCGGCCCCGGTCGCGAATCGTCGGTGCGCGCACTGGCTGCGCTCGGCATCCGGATCAATTCCATTGCCGACGTGACGCCCGTTCCGCACAACGGCTGCCGTCCCCAGAAGCGTCGCCGCATCTGATCGTCAGTCCGCAAGGCGCAGCCGGCTTTGAATAGCGGCTGCGCATTTGTTTTTTATCTAAGCCCACCGCCACTCGCGTCTCGCAAGTGGCTCCCGCAGGCAACTGCGGCAGATACACAAAGGAAGAATCGTGGCACGTTACCTCGGCCCCAAGGCCAAACTTTCCCGCCGTGAAGGCACCGACCTGTTCCTGAAGAGCGCCCGCCGCTCCATTCAAGACAAGGCCAAGTTCGACTCCAAGCCCGGCCAGCACGGTCGCACCTCGGGTCAGCGCACTTCCGACTACGGCCTGCAACTGCGTGAAAAGCAGAAGGTCAAGCGCATGTACGGCGTGCTGGAAAAGCAATTCCGCCGCTACTTCGAAGAAGCAGACCGTCGCCGTGGCAACACCGGCGCCAACCTGCTGTTCATTCTCGAATCGCGCCTGGACAACGTCGTCTACCGCATGGGCTTCGGCTCGACCCGCGCCGAAGCGCGCCAGCTCGTGTCGCACAAGGCGATCACGGTGAACGGTCAGTCGGTCAACATCCCGTCGTACCTGGTCAAGACCGGTGACGTGATTGCCGTGCGCGACAAGTCGAAGAAGCAGAACCGCATTGTTGAAGCGCTTCAACTCGCCCAGCAAGTCGGTATCCCGGCATGGGTCGATGTGAACGCCGACAAGGCTGAAGGCACGTTCAAGAAGGTGCCCGATCGCGACGAATTCGCAGCTGACATCAACGAATCGCTGATCGTCGAACTGTATTCGCGTTGATTTTTTCTACCCGCACCCGCCCTTCGGCGCGTGCGGAAGATTGTTATTGTTGTTCACGTTCCTGCTCCGCACTCTGCTGCGGATCAGGTGCTTCACCAGCCTTACCGGTGTAACGAGCCGGGGGTATTGAGAGGAAGTCTGCATGCAAACCACCCTGCTGAAACCCAAGACCATTCAGGTCGAGCAACTTGCCGCCAACAAGGCCAAGGTCACGCTCGAACCTTTCGAGCGCGGCTACGGCCACACGCTCGGCAACGCGCTGCGTCGCGTTCTGCTGTCGTCCATGGTGGGCTACTCGGCCACCGAAGTCACGATCGCTGGCGTTCTGCATGAGTACTCGTCGATCGACGGCGTGCAGGAAGATGTCGTCAACATCCTTCTGAACCTCAAGGGCGTGGTGTTCAAGCTCCACAACCGCGACGAAGTCACGCTGAGCCTGCGCAAGGACGGCGAAGGCCCGGTCCTGGCATCGGACATCCAGACCCCGCACGACGTCGAGATCATCAACCCCGACCACGTGATCGCGCACCTGTCGCAAGGCGGCAAGCTCGACATGCAGATCAAGGTTGAAAAGGGTCGCGGCTACGTGCCCGGCACGATGCGCCGCTACGCGGACGAGCCGACCAAGTCGATTGGCCGTATCGTTCTCGACGCGTCGTTCTCGCCTGTGAAGCGCGTGAGCTACACCGTCGAAAGTGCCCGTGTCGAACAGCGTACCGACCTGGACAAGCTGCTGGTCGAGATCGAGACCAACGGTGCGATCACCGCCGAAGACGCGGTGCGCGCATCGGCTAAAATCCTGGTCGAACAGCTCGCCGTGTTTGCGCAGCTCGAAGGCGGCGAACTCGCTGCATTCGATGCACCCGCACCGCGCAGCGCACAGCAATTCGATCCGATCCTGCTGCGCCCTGTCGACGAACTCGAACTGACGGTGCGTTCGGCCAACTGCCTGAAGGCCGAAAACATCTACTACATCGGTGACCTGATCCAGCGCACCGAGAACGAACTGCTCAAGACGCCTAACCTGGGTCGCAAGTCGCTCAACGAAATCAAGGAAGTCCTTGCTTCGCGCGGCCTGACGCTGGGCATGAAGCTCGAAAGCTGGCCGCCGGCCGGCCTCGACAAGCGTTGATTTGAATTTTTGAAATCGGCCCCCTGAAAAGGGCCAGTGCACCGGGCAGTACCTGATTACGGCTGCCTGTTTTTATAAAGTAAAGGAAAAGCACCATGCGTCACGGTCACGGACTCCGCAAACTCAACCGCACCAGCTCGCACCGCCTTGCGATGCTGCAAAACATGATGAATTCGCTCATCGAGCACGAAGTCATCAAGACCACGGTCCCCAAGGCCAAGGAACTGCGCCGCGTCATCGAACCGATGATCACGCTCGCCAAGAAGCCCACGCTGGCCAACAAGCGCCTGGCATTCGACCGCCTGCGCAGCCGCGACAGCGTGGTCAAGCTCTTCGGCGAACTCGGCCCGCGTTTTGCTGCGCGTCCGGGCGGCTACACCCGCATCCTGAAGATGGGTTTCCGCGTGGGCGACAACGCTCCGATGGCGCTCGTCGAACTCGTGGACCGTGCTGAAATTAAAGATGACGCAGCCGAGCAAAACGCTGCTGAATAAGCTATAATTTATACTTGCCGCGCGATGGAGCAGCCTGGTAGCTCGTTGGGCTCATAACCCAAAGGTCGCAAGTTCAAATCTTGCTCGCGCAACCAATTTAAAAGGCCCTTTGAATTTCAAAGGGCCTTTTTTCTTTGGGCGGTTAATGAATTGAAAAAGCCCTCGCAAAGAGGGCTTTTCTGTTTCTGAAAACTGCTCTTAACCGTGCCAGGCCGAGCAGCGAATCACGCTGCAGAAGTTGCCCCGGTGAAAGTGCGGCTCCTTGTCCGCGATCACGTCTGCCTTGACGTTGCCAAAAGTGGTCTCGGGCTTGTGGCGAATCCCGTCGTAGAAGGCCTGGATGATGTCTTCCTTGAAGTGCTCGCTGCGCGGATGCGCATGCACGACCCGCGTGCGCTCCTGCTCGCTGTAGTCCTTGTAGGTCAGCCCCAGTACGTCCATCTCGACGCCGGCAGTCACCAGCGCCACCACCGGGTGCATGTGTTGCGGAATCCCGGGCGTGGTGTGCAGCGCGATAGCCGCCCACACGAGGTCGATGTCCTGCTGCGAGATTCCATGGCCGCGCAAAAAATCGCGTGCCACGTTCGCACCGTCGACCTCGAAGCGCTCGTTCGCGCTGCTGTGCTGCTTCACCAAGCCCATGTCGTGGAACATTGCGCCGGCGTAGAGCAGCTCGGGGTCGAAGGTGAAGCCGCGGCGCTTGCCCGCGAGCGCGCCGAAGTAGTAGACCCGGCTCGAGTGGTGAAAGAGCAGCGGTGGCGCGGTGTCCCGAACCAGCTCAGTGATCTCGCTCGCGAGCTTGCTGTCGGGGATGCGAACCCCCTCGATATCGGTCGTCGTCGAAGCCATGTGGATTTCTCCTGTAAGTGTGAGCTCCACTTTAGGAGTCGGGTAGAGTGTCCTGAACCGCAGCAGCACGGCGAATCCAGACATTGCCGGGCCGAAGAAGACACACACACGCACCATGCGTAGCACCAAGACCATCGCCATCCTCGCCATGCCCGGTGTCCAGCTGCTGGACGTGTCGGGCCCGCTCGACGTGTTCGCCGAAGCCAACGTGCAAGCCCATGCACAGGCCTATCGGCTGAAAGTCATCGCGAGCCGTCGTGGTGCGATCCAGAGTTCATCGGGTGTGCGCCTGATGCCCGACGAGGTGATCGGCGACGAGTTCGACGAGCCCATCCACACGCTGCTCGTTGCCGGCACGCCGCATGCGGCCAGCACCGTGTGCGACCTCGGCGTGAGCGAATGGCTGCGCCGGCGCGCGCCCAAGGTGCGCCGCTTCGGCTCGGTCTGCAGTGGCGCCTTCGTGCTTGCGCAAGCCGGCTTGCTCGACGGCCGCCGCGTGACCACGCACTGGGCCGTGGCGGAGCAACTCGCGCAAGATTTTCCTTCCGTCACCGTCGATGCGGACGCCATCCACGTGCGCGACGGCCGCCTGCGCACCGCCGCGGGCGTGACCGCAGGCCTGGACCTCGCGCTCGCACTGGTGGAAGAAGACCTGGGCCGAGAGATCGCGATGAAGGTCGCCGCGCAACTCGTGATGTTCTTCAAGCGCCCGGGCGGGCAGATGCAGTTCAGCCGCAAGGGCGAGGCGGCACCGGCCGGCCGCTCCGCGCTGCAGGAGGTTCAACGCTGGGTCGCGGCCAACCCCGCGACGGACCACGGCGTCGCGAGCCTCGCGGCGCGCATGGGCCTCAGCGAGCGGCACTTCGCGCGGCTCTTCAGGCAGGAGGTGGGGGTCACACCCGCGGCATGGGTGGAAGACATTCGCGTGGCCGCCGCGCGCCGCCTGCTGGAGGCTGGGGACGCCGCACCCAAGCAGGTGGCCTCCCTGTGCGGCTTTGCCGATGCCGACACGCTGCGCCGCGCGTTCCAGCGCCAGGTCGGCATCACGCCGGCGGAATACCGCAAGCGCTTTGCGCACGCCATCGCCTGAGCGGCGACCGGCGGTGCCACGACAGCATCAATCCATCAATCGACCAACCAGCTGACCGGCCGACCGATCAGTCCGGAACGACCGCCGTCACCTCGATCTCGACCTTCGCGCGGTGCTCCACCAACGCCGCCACCTGCACGCAGGTCATGGCCGGAAAGTTGCGGCCCATCGCATCGCGGTAGACCGGGCCGAGCTCGGCCAGGCGGCGGGTGTATTCATCGCGGTCGGTCACGTACCAGGTCATGCGCACCATGTGCTCGGGGCCCGCACCGCCCGCGCGCAGCACCTCGGCGATGTTGCGCAGCGCCAGGCCGCACTGGTCGATGAAGTCGTCCGACTCGAACTGCTGCTGCGCGTTCCAGCCGATCTGGCCGCCGACGAACAGCGTGGTGCCGCGTGCGGCGACGCCGTTCGCATAGCCCTTGGGAGGCAACCAGCCCTCGGGCTGAAGAAGTTTGTGGATCATGGTGTGGTGTTCAGTTGTCTCAGTTTGAATCGCTGCAGCTTGCCGGTCTCGGTGCGCGGCAGCACCGGCACGAACTCGATCTCGCGCGGGTATTTGAAAGGCGCGATGGTGGCCTTCACGTGGTCCTGCAGCGCCTTCACGAGGGCTGCATCGCCCTCGTGGCCGGCCTTGAGCACGCAGAAGGCCTTCACGATCATGCCGCGGTCGGCGTCGGGCTTGCCGATGACGCCGCACTCGGCCACCGCCGGGTGCTTGAGCAGCGCGTCTTCGACCTCCGGTCCGCCGACGTTGTAGCCGGCGGTGATGATCATGTCGTCGGCGCGCGCCTGGTAGAAGAAGTAGCCGTCGTCGTCCTGCACGAACGAGTCGCCGGGGTAGTTCCAGCCGTTCTTCACATAGTCTGCCTGGCGTGCGTCGTCGAGGTAGCGGCAGCCCACCGGGCCTTGCAACGCCAGCTTGCCGACGGTGCCGCGCGGCACCTCGTTGCCTTCGTTGTCCACCACCTTCGCGGTGAAGCCGGGCACGGCCTTGCCGACCGCGCCGCGGCGCACTTCGGCGCCCGCCGCGGAAATGTAGATGTGGAACACCTCGGTGCCGCCGATGCCGTCGAGCATCTCGATGCCAGCGGCCTCCTTCCACAGCTGGCGCGTGGCGTCGGGCAAGGCCTCGCCCGCGCTCACGCTGATGCGCAGGCTCGGCATGCCATGCTGCTTCACGAACGGCGCCATCTGGCGATAGAACGTGGGCGCGGTGTAGCAGATGGTCGCGCCCACCTCGTTGATGAGCTTCACCAGCCCTTCGGGCGTGAACGGCGCATCGGCAAAGTAGATAGAAGCACCGGCCCACATCGGAAACACCAGCAAGCCACCCAGGCCGAAGGTGAAGGCCAGCGGCGGCGAGCCGATCACGATGTCGTCGCTGCGTGCGCGCAGCACATGGCGCGGCCAGGTCTCGCACATTGCGAGCACGTCGCGGTGCGTGGTCACAGGTGCCTTGGGCTTGCCCGTGGTGCCCGAGGTGAACGCCAGCAGCGCGATGTCGTCCGACGCGGTGGGGCAGGCCGTGAACACGCCGCTCTTGGTCGCCGCGCGCGCGGAGAGCGAGTCGGGCGCATCGGGCTTGTTGAACGCCACCATCGTGGCAAGCACCGGGTGCTCGCGCTGCGCGATGACGAGTTCTTCGAGCAGGCGGCCATCGCACAGCGCAGCCACGGGCCGCGACTTTTCGATGATCTCGCCCAGCTCCTTCGCACGCAGCAGCGGCATCGTCGCCACGGCGATGAGCCCGGCCTTCACCACCGCGAGCCACGACAGCGCCATCGCCACCGAGTTGCCGCCGCGCAGCAGCACGCGGTTGCCCGGCACCAGCCCGAGGTCTTCCGTCAGCACCTGCGCGATGCGGTTGACCTCGACGGCCGCTTGCGCGTACGTCAGCGTGCCTTGCGGCGAACGCAGCATCGGCTTGTCGCCGAAGCCCTTCGCCGCGGCCTTGTCGAGCAGCTCCTCGACCAGGTTCAGCTGGTCGGGCAGCTGCAGCTCGGGCAGCTCATAGCGAAAGACGGGCAGCTGCGCGGCAGGCGGCAGGCGGTCGTGAACGAAGCGGTCGACTTGGGCAGACACGGTATTTATCCCCGCAGAACGGATTTGCCAATGATCAGTTGTTGGACTTCCGTCGCGCCTTCGTAGATGCGCAGCGAACGGATGTCGCGGTAGAGGCTTTCAATCTTCGTGCCAACCTTCACGCCCAGGCCGCCGTGCATCTGCAGCGCCATGTCGATCACGCGGCTCGCGTTCTCGGTGGCGCACATCTTGGCCATGGCCGCGGCGGCAGACACATCGCCCACGGCGGGCGCGCCGCGCTGCTCGGCGTCGTCGCGCATCCATGCCGCGCGGTAGGTGAGCAGTGCGGCGCTGTCGATCAGCGCGGCCATCTCGCCGAGCTTGGCCTGCGTGAGCTGGAAGTCGGCAAGGGTCTGGCCGAACATGCGGCGGTTCTTCGCATGCGAGATGGCCTCTGCCAGTGCCCGGCGGCCCATGCCCAGTGCCGCTGCCGCAACCGACGCGCGAAAGATGTCGAGCGTGCGCATCGCCAGCTTGAAGCCGCCGTTGAGCTCGCCGAGCTGCGCGGTGCGCGGCACCACGCAGTTCTCGAAGCGCAGCGTGGCCAGCGGATGCGGCGCCATCACGTCGATGTGTTGCGAGGTGTCCAGGCCCGGCGTCGTCGCATCGACGATGAAGACGGTGATGCCGCGCGTGCCGCCGGTCGGATCGGTCTTCGCGAACACGCAATAGAAGTCGGCGATGCCGCCGTTGCTGATCCAGGTCTTCTCGCCGTTCAGCAGCCAGCCGTCGGCGGTGGCTTCGGCGCGCATGGCCATCGCAGCGACGTCGGAACCTGCGTCGGGCTCGCTCAGTGCGAAGGCCGCGATCTTCTCGCCCCTGCCGACGGCCGTGAGGTACCGCGATTGCTGCTCGGGCGTGCCAGCGAGCGTGATCGCGCCGCTGCCCAGCCCCTGCATGGCAAAGGCGAAGTCGGCCAGTGGCGAGTGGTAGCCGAGCGTTTCGCGCAGCAGCACGAGCGCGCGTGAATCGAGGCGCTCCAGCGCGCCACCTGCGCTGCCGGGCACGGCATAGCGCAGCCAGCCGCCGTCACCAAGGCGGCGCACCCATTCGCGGCAGGCCGCACGGTCGTCGTGCTCGTCGATCTCTTGCGCCGCGCACCAGGGCAGCAGGTCACGCGCGAGCGAGCGATGGGCCTCGTCGAAGAACGGCAGCGCGAGATGCGCCGTTGAAGGCGGTGCGGGGATCTTCGTCATCATCGCGTCAGTCCCCACCGAACACCGGCTTGCGCTTGGCCGCGAAGGCTTCGTACGCACGCTTGAAGTCTTCGGTCTGCATGCAGATGGCTTGCGCCTGCGCTTCGGATTCGATGGCCTGGTCGATGGTCATCGACCATTCCTGCGCGAGCATGGTCTTGGTCATGCCGTGCGCGAAGGTCGGGCCTTCGGCCAGGTCGCGCGCGACCTTGGTGGCGGCCTCGAGCAGCGCATCGCTTTCATGCAGCGCGTTGAAGAAGCCCCAGGCATGGCCTTCTTGCGCGGTCATGGCGCGGCCGGTGAACAGCAGCTCCGACGCACGCCCCTGGCCGATCACGCGCGGCAGCAGGGCGCACGCGCCCATGTCCGCACCGGCAAGGCCCACGCGCGTGAACAGGAACGCGGTGCGCGTGGCGGGCGAGCCGTAGCGCAGGTCGCAGGCCAGCGCGATCATTGCGCCGGCACCGGCGCACACGCCGTCGATGGCGCCAACGATGGGCTGCGGGCAGGCGCGAATGGCCTTCACCAGGTCGCCCGTCATGCGCGTGAACTCCAGCAGCTCGGGCATGCGCATGCCGGTGAGCGGGCCGATGATTTCGTGCACGTCGCCGCCCGAGCAGAAGTTGCCGCCCGCGCCGGTGACCACGATCACCTTCACGTCGGTCGCGTAGTTCAGCGCGCGGAACAGGTCGCGCAGCTCGGCGTACGAGTCGAAGGTGAGCGGGTTCTTGCGCTCGGGCCGGTTCAGCGTGATGGTGCCGATGCCGTTGTCGTAGCTCCATGCGAAGTGCTCGGCCTTGTAGGCTGCCTTCGCTTCGAATTGCGCGCGCATGGGATTGCCTGCGCCGATGTAGTGCTTCATTCGGTCTCCGCCATCGATTGGTTGTGTGAGTGTTGCTTGACCTTGCCGAGCAGCTTGTGCAGCTGCGCGATCTCCTTGGTGCTGAGGCCCGAGAAGGCCCCGACGATCCAGTCTTCGTGCTGTTGCGCCATGTCGTTGAAGAGCTTGCGTCCGCGCGGCGTGAGGCGCACGCGCCAGGCGCGCCGGTCGCCCTCGACGTTGATGCGCTCCACCAGCCCTTCGGTCACCAGCTGGTCGGTGATGCCGGTGACGTTGCCGCCCGTGACCATCATGCGGCGCGAGAGCTCGTTCATCTTCAGGCCGTCGGGCGAGCGCTCGAGTTGCGACATCAGGTCGAAGCGCGGCAGCGTGGTGGTGAACTGCGAGCGCAGTTCGTTGCGCACCTGCTTCTCGATCAGCTGGGTGCAGGTGAGCAGCCGCAGCCAGAGCCGCAAAGCTTCGGGGTGTTCGCTGTGCGCGCGCGCTTCGAGGTCCATGTCAATGCGTCTCCTCGCTGTTGGCTGCGGCGGCCGATGCGGTGGCCGCGGCGATCTGCTGTTGCTTGGCGATCTCGCGGTACATCTGGTCGCGCCCGCTCAGGTACTGCTTGGGCCAGTCCACATAACGGCTCTGCAGCTTGGCCGCTTCGTGCAGCGTCCATGCCGGGTCGGCCAGGTGCGGGCGCGCGATGGCGCACAGGTCGGCGCGGCCGGCCGCGATGATGCTGTTGGCCTGGTCGGCGTCGGTGATGGCGCCCACGGCAATGGTCGCGATGCCGACCTCGTTGCGGATGCGGTCGGAGAACGGCGTCTGGTACATGCGGCCGTACACCGGCTTGGCCGCGCGCGTGGTCTGGCCCGACGACACGTCGATGAAGTCGGCGCCGGCCTCCTTGAACAGGCGCGCGACCACGGTCGCGTCGGCGTCGGTGTTGCCGCCGGGGGCCCAGTCGTGCGCGGAGATGCGTACGCTCATCGGTTTGTCTTCCGGCCACGCGGCGCGCATGGCGCGGAACACTTCGAGCGGGTAGCGGCAGCGCGCCTCGATGTCGCCGCCGTATTCGTCGGTGCGCAGGTTGGTCAGCGGGCTGATGAAGGCCGACAGCAGGTAGCCGTGCGCGCAATGCAGCTCGAGCCAGTCGAAGCCTGCCTCCAGGGTGCGGCGGGTGGCGTCCACGAACTGCTCGCGCAGCGTGTCCATCTCGGCGCGCGTGATGGCCGCGGGCAACTGGTTCTGTTCGCCGTAGGGCACGGCGCTGGCGCCCAGCAGCGGCCAGTTGCCGTCTTCCAGCGGCTCGTCGGTGCCTTCCCAGCCCACGCGGGTGGAACCCTTGGGGCCGCTGTGGCCGAGCTGCATGGCGATCCTGGCGCTGGACTGCGTGTGTACGAAATCGACGATGCGCTTGAAGGCCGCTTGCTGCGCGTCGTTGTACAGGCCGGTGCAGGCCGGGGTGATGCGGCCTTCGGGCGTCGGGCTCGTCATTTCGACGAACACCATCGCGGCGCCGCCGAGCGCGCGCGCGCCCAGGTGCACCAGCAGGAAGTCTTGCGGCACGCCGTCGACCGCGCTGTAGGTGGCCATCGGCGACACCAGGATGCGGTTCTTGAGCGTGAGCCCGCGCACCTTGTAGGGCATGAGCATGGGCGGCATCGCCTTGCCGCCGGCCAGCCACTGTTCGTAGCCGCCGAGCCATTGCGTGTCGCGCACGCGCAGGTTCTCGTGGCTGATGCGCTGCGAGCGCGTGAGCAGCGAGTAAGCGAACTGCTCGATCTGCATGCCCGTGTAGCGCGGCACGTTCTCGAACCACTCGGTGGAGTTGCGCGCGGCGTTCTGGATCTTCAGCACCTCGACGCTGCGGCGCGCCTCGTAGCCTTCGAGCACATGGTCGAGCGTGCCGCCCTGCTCGAATTCATTGGCCAGGTCGATCGCGTCTTCCAGCGCCAGCTTGGTGCCCGAGCCGATGGAGAAGTGCGCCGTGTGCGCGGCGTCGCCCATCAGCACCACGGGCACCGAGCGGCCTTCCACATCGATGCGGTGCGTCCAGCGCTCGCACACCACGCGCGGAAAACGAATCCAGTTGGCCGAGCCGCGCAGGTGCGTGGCGTTGCTGATGAGCGAGTGGCCGCCCAGGTACTTGGAGAACAGCTTCTCGCAGAAGGCGATGGCCTCGGGCTGCTCCATCTGGTCGAGCCCGTGGGCCTTCCACACGGCCTCGGGCGTCTCCACGATGAAGGTCGAGGTCTGGTCGTCGAACTGGTAGGCGTGCGCCTGGAACCAGCCGTGCTCGGTCTGTTCGAAGGCGAAGGTGAAGGCATCGAAGGTCTGGTGCGTGCCCAGCCACACGAAGCGGCATTCGCGCAGGTCGACGTCGGGCTTGAACACCTCGGCGTAGCGCTGGCGGATGCGGCTGTTCAGGCCGTCGCTGGCAATGACCAGGTCGGCGTTGTACCTGGCGGCAATGGCCTGGTCGTCGGTGGCGTCGGTCTCGAAGACCAGGTCCACGCCCAGCTCGAGGCAACGCTCCTGCAGGATGTTCAGCAGCCGCTTGCGGCCGATGCCGCAGAAGCCGTGGCCGCCCGAGCGCACCTGGCCGCCCTTGAAGAACACCTGGATGTCGTCCCAGTGATGGAACTCGTTGCCGATGAGCGCGGCGGTGGGGCCGTCGGCGGCGCGCAGGTTGCCCAGCGTCTGGTCGCTCAGCACCACGCCCCAGCCGAAGGTGTCGAAGGGGCGGTTGCGCTCGACCACCGTGATCTGCAGCGCCGGGTTGCGCGCCTTCATCAACAGGGCGAAGTACAGGCCTGCCGGCCCGCCGCCGATGCACAGGATGCGTTGGAGGTCCGAGGCGGGGGCGGGTTTGACCGTGCTGAGGCTGTTCATGGTTGAATAGTTTAGGCATAAACAATCTGCTGTCAATGAGGATTGGTAACGGGGGCCGGCAAGGGGGCGGTACCCCGCGTCGGCAGGGCAACCCATGCACGAACTGTGAAAAATCAATACCATGGGCCCCATGCAAAACTTGATACCGAAGATCGAGTCGCAGCTGGCTTCGCTGCCTGTCCCCATCGCGCTGGAACTGCCGGATGGCCGGCGTGTTGCCCAGGCGGGGGCCCGCGTCACGCTGGCCTTCAAGGAGTGGACGGTGCTCGCCAAGCTGGCGGCCCGGCAGGTCGGGGCCATCGGGGAGGCCTACGTCGAGGGCAAGGTGCAGATCGAAGGCGCCATGCGCGACCTGATCGACGCCACCGTGGGTTTGCTGCCGGGCAACCCGGCCGAGACCGACACCAGCTGGTGGAGCCGCCTGCAGCATCGCGCCAAGTCGCGCGGCTCGCATTCGCTGCGCAAGGACGCCGCGCAGATCGAGTTCCACTACGACGTGTCCGACGACTTCTACGCGCTGTGGCTCGACCCGCGCCGCGTGTATTCATGCGCCTACTTCCGCACCCCCGAGCTCACGCTGGCCCAGGCGCAGGAAGCCAAGCTCGACCACATCTGCCGCAAGCTGATGCTCAAACCCGGCGAGCGGTACCTGGACATCGGCTCCGGCTGGGGCGGCCTGCTGCTGTGGGCGGCCGAGCACTACGGCGTGGACGCCACCGGCATCACGCTGTCGAAGAACCAGCACGCGCACGTGCAGCGGCTCATCGAGGAAAAGGGCCTGCAGGGCCGCGTGCGCGTGGAGCTGCGCGACTACCGCGAGCTGCCCGACGCCCAGCCCTTCGACAAGATCTCCTCCGTGGGCATGTTCGAGCACGTGGGCGCGGCCAACATGCCGACCTACTTCCGCAAGATCCACAAGCTGCTCAAGCCGGGCGGGCTGGTGCTCAACCACGGCATCACCTCGGGCGAGCTCAACTACCGGCAGCTGGGCGCCGGCATGGGCGACTTCATCGAGAAGTACATCTTTCCGGGCGGCGAGCTGCTGCACGTGACGCACGTGCTGCGCGAAACCGCCGCCGCGGGGCTGGAGATGGTCGACACCGAAAGCCTGCGCCCGCACTACGCGCGCACGCTGTGGGCCTGGTCGGACGCGCTGGAGGCGCAGCTGGGCGCGGCGCTGGAAGTGCTGCAGCGCAGCGGCGGGCGCCAGGGCGAGAACGCCGAGCGCGTGCTGCGCGCCTACCGCCTGTACCTGGCCGGATCGGCCATGAGTTTCGAGCAGGGATGGATCTCCTTGCACCAGATGTTGTCGACAAAGCCTGACGGCAACGTAGGGCGCGCAGGCGTCTTGCGGGGCGCGCAATCGGAGTACCCTTTTGCCCGTGACTACATCTACAAGTGAGTGAAAAACACCATGCTCTACCGTTTCCAGTCCCGGGCTTCCGCTGATTTCGTGATGCTCGAAGTGCATGCGCGCCAACTGCTCGACATCGTCGGCAAGTCGGTCGCGCCCCAAGGCATCATCACGGTCGACCAGATCCCCGGCGCCATCTCGGCGCTTGAGGCCGCGCTGGCCCGCGAGGGCAGCAACGCCCACAACCACGACGACTACGCCGTCGAAGGCCACGCCAACGACGCCGAGAAGCAGCATGTAGGACTGCACCAGCGTGCAGCCCCCCTGCTTCACATGCTCAAGGACTCCCTGGCCGAGAAGAAGGACGTGACCTGGAAGACCTGAGCTTCCGCTTCAGTCGACCTTCGCGCCGGAGTCCTTCACCACCTTCGCCCACTTCACGTGCTCGCTCGCAATGAGCTTGGTGAAGTCGGCGGGTGAGTTGCCGCTGGGCAGCGCGCCTTGCGCGAGCATCTTTTCCTTGATGGCCGGCGTGCCCAGCGACTTGGCCACTTCCTGCTGAATGCGGTTGACGATCTCGGGCGAGGTGCCGGCCGGCGCCAGCAGCCCGAACCACGAGCTCGCCTCGAAGCCCTTGAGCGTCGGGCCCCCCACCTCTTCCACCGTCGGAACGTCCGGCAGCGCAGGCGAACGCTGCGCGCTGGTCACGGCCAGCGCCGTGAGCTTGCCGGCCTTGATCTGCGCCATCGACGAGGGCAGGTTGTCGAACATCACGTCGGCGTTGCCGCCCACCATGTCCAGCAGCGCCGGGCCCGAGCCCTTGTACGGAATGTGCGCCATGAAGGTGCCCGTCATGCTCTTGAACAGCTCGCCCGCCAGGTGGATGGAGGTGCCGCTGCCGCTGGACGCCATGTTCAGCTTGCCGGGGTTGGCCTTGGCGTACTTGATGAAGTCCTGCACGTTGTGGATGTTCGCCGCCTTGGCCTTGTCGGCGTTCATTTCCATCACGTTGGGCACGGCGGCCACCAGCGTGATCGGCACGAAGTCCTTGATCGGGTCGAAGGGCAGCTTGGGGTACAGCGCGCGGTTGATGCCGTGCGTGCCCACCGTGCCCATGAGCAGCGTGTAGCCGTCGTTGGGGGCGCGCGCCACCAGCTCGGCGCCCACGTTGCCGCCGGCGCCCGCGCGGTTGTCCACGATGAACTGCTGGCCGAAGGCCTTCGAGAGTTCGGGCGCCACGGCGCGCGCCAGGATGTCGGTGGTGCCGCCAGCCGCGAAGGGCACGACGATGCGCACGGGCTTGGTCGGCCAGGTGGCCTGGGCCCACGAGGGCGCCGCCAGCACGGTGAGGGCGGTAGCGATGGAAGTGGCCAGCGCGGTGCGGCGGCTCGATGCGAATGAGGAAGAAGTCATGCGCGCGTTTGTACAGGGGCGCGCCGCGGGCGTCGCGAGTGAAAACCCCGTGAACCCGCGGGGCGGCAAGTCGGTGCGATAGCTCGGCGCGGTGCCGCGCGTCAGTCCACCTGCATGCGCTGCGCGAAGCGCTCGGCGCGAAAGCGCTCCAGCACGAAGTCGATGAACACGCGCGTCTTCGGCGGCAGCAGCTTCTTGCTCGGGTAGTAGAGCCACACCGCGCCCGTGTCCTGGTACC
The DNA here is from genome assembly GCF_030317035.1 of Variovorax sp. J22G73. Taxonomy (GTDB): domain Bacteria; phylum Pseudomonadota; class Gammaproteobacteria; order Burkholderiales; family Burkholderiaceae_C; genus Variovorax. The sequence continues at coordinate 14,499 of NZ_JASZYK010000011.1, read as the reverse complement.
ACTCGGGCAGCAACCGCACCAGCTCGCCGGTGCGCAGCCCGCGCTCCACGAAAGGCATCGGCAGCATCGCCACGCCCAGCCCCATCAGCGCGGCGTCCGCGATGGCCTGGGGGTCGTTGAAGATCGCGCGCGGGTGCGGCAGCTCGACGGTGGCTTGCTCGCCGCCGCTCCTGGCTTCCCGCAGCGTCCAGCTGCGCAGCCGGCCGGTGGGCGACGAGCGGCGCAGCAGCGTGTCGAGCAGGGTCAGCTCCGACGGGTGGCGCGGCTTCTTGCGCCCCTTCATGTACGCCGGCGAAGCCACCGCCACCACGTGGATGCGCGACAGCTCGCGCGCCACCAGGCCGGCCGACAGCTCGATGCCGCCGCCGATGGCCGCGTCGAAGCCTTCGCCCACCAGGTCGACCTGCTGGTTGTCGAAGTGCCAGTCCGGCAGGATGGCCGGGTAGCGCGCCAGGAAGTCACCCATCATCGGCAGCACATGCTCGCGTCCGAAGGCCTGGCCCATGCTCACCTTGAGCGTGCCGGCCGGGCGCCCGTCGTCGGTGTCGATGCCGGCCACCGCCTCATGCAGGGTGGCCAGCGCGCCGCCGACCTGCGCCAGGAAGCGCTCGCCGCCCTCGGTGAGCGTCAGGCGGCGCGTGCTGCGCTGGAACAGCCGCACGCCCAGCCGCGCCTCCAGCCGCGCCACGTTCTTGCTGACCGCAGCTGGCGTCAGCCCCAGCCGCCGCGCCGCCGCCGAGAAGCTGCCGCCCTCGGCGCTCTGCACGAAGGACTCCAGGTGATTGAGTGGTTCCATGGCCGGATTGTCTCGCGCATCTTCAACTTCCAGTTGAATTTGATTGCGCGGATTGATGGCTACCGGCAGGGGAATGAAAGGCGGAAACTGCGTCCATTCCTCCACTACATCGAACGGAAAACATCATGGCTTCCACCACTGCAACCACCTCTTCTTCGACATCGTCCGCCGTGCTGGCCGGCAAGGTCGCCTTCGTCACCGGCGGCTCGCGCGGCATCGGCGCGGCCATCGTCCGGCGCCTGGCGCGCGACGGCGCGGCCGTGGCCTTCAGCTACAGCAACGCCCAGGCCACCGCCGACGAACTGGCCCGCGCCATCGAGGCCGAAGGCGGCCGCGCGCTGGCGCTGAAGATCGACAGCGCCGACGCCGACGCGCTCAAGGCCGGCATCGACCAGGCCGCCAGGCACTTCGGCGGGCGCATCGACATCCTGGTGAACAACGCCGGCGTGCTGCACCTCGGCCCCATCGACCAGTTCACGCTGGCCGACTTCGACCGCACCCTGGCGGTGAACGTGCGCGCCGTGTTCGTCGCCATCCAGGCCGCGCTGTCGCACATGGGCACGGGCGGGCGCATCGTGAACATCAGCAGCACCAACGCCGAGCGCATGCCCTTCGCCGGCGGCGGCGTGTACGCCATGAGCAAGTCGGCGCTGACCGGCCTGGTGCAGGGCCTGGCGCGCGACCTGGGCCCGCGCGGCATCACCATCAACAACGTGCAGCCCGGCCCGGTCGACACCGACATGAACCCCGCCAACGGCCCGATGGCCTCGACCATGCACACCTTCATGGCCATCGACCGCCACGGCCACGCCGATGAAATCGCCGGCATGGTCGCCTACCTGGCCAGCCCGGAAGCGGCCTTCGTGACCGGCGCCGGCCTGAACATCGACGGCGGCTTCGCAGCCTGAAGCTGCGCCTTCCCCCCTTTGGGGGAAGGTTGGCTTGGCGGCAGGCAGCGCTCGCTCGGTGGCACGACGCTGCCGAGCGCCGAGCGCCGAGCGCCGAGGGCTTCAGGGCCGCCCTGACACCGACAGGATCAGCTTGTCCAGCGTCTTCCCCAGCCCGGCGAGTTCATCGGCATCGACGCCCGCGAACAGCGCCGCCTCGCGCTCCCGCCCCAGCGCACCCACCGTCTCGTGCAACGCCTTGCCGGCCGCCGTCAGGTAGAGCCGGCTGCGGCGCTGGTCGGTCGGGTCTTCGTGGCGCTGCACGCGCTTGTGGCGCTTCAGGCCGGCCAGCGCGCGGCTCACGGCCATCTTGTCCAGGCCGGTCTGGTCGGCCACCTGCGTGGCGGTCAGCCCCGGTTGCGCGCCCAGGACGGCCATGGCGCGCCACTCGTTCAGCGTGAGCTGGTGCTCTCGGCCCACGCGCTCGTGGAACGGCCGTGCCGTCAGGTTCACCACCCGCACCAGCTTGAAGAAGAGCGGGTCCATGCGAAAAAGCCCTGGCCGCTCAGCTCAGCTCAGCTCAGTTCAGCTCGCGAGCTTCTTCGCCGCCGCCACGATGGCCTCCACCCCCACGCGCGACTGCGCCTCCAGCACCGGCGCATAGCCCACCGGAATGCGCGGCGCGCCCAGCCGCGCCACGCGGCAGCCCGTGGCTTCGGCCGCGCTCGCCGCAATCTCCGCGCCGAAGCCCGCCGCCTGCACCGCCTCGTGCACCACCAGCAACCGGCCGGTGCGCCCGCACGACGACAGCACCGTCTCGCGGTCCCAGGGCCACAGCGTGCGCAGGTCGATCAGGTCGACCGCCACGCCTTCGGCCGCCAGCGCGTCGCAGGCGGCCGCGCAGGCCTGCATCTGCCGGCTCCAGCTCACCAGCGTGAGCGCGTTGCCTTCGCGCACGCGCGCCGCCTTGCCCAGCGGCACGTCGACGCCCTCGTCCACCTCGCCGCGCACGCCCCACAGCGTCTTGTGCTCGATGTAGACCACCGGGTCGCCGCACTGCAGCGCCGCGCGCAGCAGGCCGTGGTTGTCCTGCGGGGTCGACGGGCACACCACCACCATGCCCGGCAGGTGCGCGAACCAGGCCTCCAGCGACTGCGAATGCTGCGCCGCCGAGGCGTCCCAGATGCCGCCGGGCATGCGCGCCACCAGCGGCACGCGGCCCTGGCCGCCGAACATGAAGCGGTTCTTGGCCGCCTGGTTCACCAGCTCGTCCATGCCGCACAGCGCGAAGTCGACCACGCGCATCTCCACCACCGGGCGCAGCCCCGCCAGCGCCATGCCCACGCCGGCGCCCATGATCGCGGCCTCGCTGATCGGCGTGTCGATCACGCGCTCGGGGCCGAAGTGCTGCTGCAGCCCCTTGTACTGGCCGAAGATGCCGCCGCGGCCCACGTCTTCGCCCAGCACCACCACGCGCGGGTCGGCTTCCATCTCGCGCTGCAGGGCGAGCACGGCGGCTTCCGAATAGCTCAGGTCTTTTTTCATCGAGGTCTTCGCTTGCGTGGTTTCCGGGGTCAGTGCCATTGGCCCGCGCCGGTGGTCTGCACGTCGGTGAAGGCGGCGCCGGCGTCGGGCCAGGGCGCCGCGTCGGCGATGGCCAGCGCGGTGTCGACCTCGTCGCGCGCCGCGTTCTCGATGGCGTCCAGCGTTGTCGCGGCAACGCCCTGGGTCAGCAGCCGGTCGCGCGCCCGCGCGATCGGGTCGGTCTGCAGCGCCGCCGCCAGTTCGGCCGGGTCGCGGTACGCCGCGAGGTCGACCGACACATGCCCCTTCACCCGGTACGTGAGCGCGTGCAGCAGGCGCGGCCCGCTGCCGGCGCGCACCTCGGCCACCAGGCGGGCCGCGGCCTCGTGCACCGCGAACACGTCGTTGCCGTCGACCTGCGTGGCCGCGATGTCCATGGCCTCGGCGCGCGCCGAGGCGCCGTCGCCCGCCGTCATCGGGCCGCTGGCGGTGGTCGCGCTCCAGCGGTTGTCCTCGCAAACGAACAGCACGGGCAGCTGGTACACGCGCGCCCAGTTCAGCGCCTCGAGAAAGGGCCCGCGGTTGATGGCGCCATCGCCGAAGAAGCACACCGTGATGTCGTCCGACTGCTTCAGCAGCTTCTGCGCATGCGCCGCGCCCACCGCGATCGGCAGGCCCGCCGCCACCACGCCGTTGGCGCCGAGCATGCCGACCGAGAAGTCCGCGATGTGCATCGAGCCGCCCTTGCCGCCGTTGAAGCCGGTGGCCTTGCCGAACAGCTCGCACATCATCCGCGCGAGGTCCGCGCCCTTGGCCAGCGTGTGGCCGTGGCCGCGGTGGGTGGAGGTGAGGTAGTCGGCGGCGCGCAGGTGCGCGCACACGCCGGCAGGCACCGCCTCCTGCCCCGTGGAGAGGTGCAGCGGCCCGCGCACCTTGGCGGCGCCCGCCGCCTGCTGCCCATAGGCGCTCACGCCGCCCTGGCTGGCCGCCTCCGCGGCGTTCTCGAACGCGCGGATGCGAACCATGACGCGGTAGAGCGCTTCCGCGGCGTTGCCATGGGCGCTCTGCAGGTCGAGTGGGGTGGGGCGAGGGGTCGGGTCCATCTTGTCTCCAGGGCCCTTGGAATGGGCGCTCTGGAAAAAATCGTATCAAGCGAGACGGAATCGACGTACCGGGCTAACCCTTCGCATCGGCACGGCCTGACTGTGCCGCGCTGCGGGCCGTTCGACCCGCCTTTCTGGCTCCCTGGCTTGCCGCCTTCTTTCTTAGTTATTCTTCTTATTTAAGTTAGTAGTAGTAGATAAGGGTAAACCCCTGCTGTGGACAGTGTGCTTTTCTCGTTGCGTGACAACGAGTTGCGGCACCTGTACCACTGTGCGTACCTCTGCTTTCAGGGTTGTCTCGAAAAAGGAACAACTTCAGGGTGGCCGCTGCCACTGTGGATAACCGTGCCCTTGTGCCGGAACTGTCCCCAGAGTTTTCCCGGGCGTGCGAGGGCCTTGCGATGGAAGATATGATGCGTATACGTTTCATATATAAAAAATCTCCATGGGCATCGTCAAGATTTCAGACCTCATGCACGAGAACCTGCGTGTCGCAGGCAACGCGCTAAGCCGTTCCATCAACGCGCAGGCCGAGCACTGGATGCGCATCGGCATGCTGGCCGAGCTGCACCCCGCGCTCGACCACCGGGAGATCTGCCAGGTGCTGATCCGCGCCGAGCAGGCCGGCGGCTTCGACCTGGCGACCATCTCGGCATCGCTGTCGTCGCTGGCCGCGCCAGCGCTTTCAACGCCATCCGCAACCTCCGCGACGTCCGCGCCTTCGCCGCGCACCGCCCGCAAGGCCGGAGCCCCCGCGTGAGCGCGGGCACCACGGGCAGCGGCGGCGTCAAGCTCAGGTCGCCCGCCGAAATCGCCATGGCGCGCACGGCCGGCGGCCTTGCTGCCGAGGTGCTCGCCATGATCGGCGAACACGTCAAGCCAGGCGTTACCACCGAGGCGCTCGACCGCATCTGCCACGACCACATCGTGAAGGTGCAGGGCGCCATTCCGGCCAACATCGGCTACCACGGCTTTCCCAAGACCGTGTGCACCTCGGTCAACCACGTGATCTGCCACGGCATTCCGTCGGCCAAGGAAACGCTGAAGGCCGGCGACATCGTCAACATCGACGTGGCCGTCATCAAGGACGGCTGGTTCGGCGACTGCAGCCGCATGTACTTCGTGGGCGAGCCCAGCGCGCTGGCGCGCCGGCTGGTCGACACCACCTACGAGGCCATGCGCGCCGGCATCCGGCAGGTGCGCCCGGGCGCCACGCTGGGCGACGTGGGCTACGCCATTCAGAAGGTGGCGCACCGCGAGAACTTCACCGTCGTGCGCGAGTACTGCGGCCACGGCATCGGGCAGGTCTACCACGACGAGCCGCAGGTGCTGCACTACGGCCAGCCCGGCCAGGGCCTGCGGCTGGAGGCGGGCATGGTCTTCACCATCGAGCCGATGGTCAACGCCGGGCGGCGCGAGACCAAGGAAATGGCCGACGGCTGGACCGTGGTCACGCGCGACCGCTCGCTGTCGGCGCAGTGGGAGCACATGGTCGCGGTGACGCCCACGGGCTTCGAGCTGCTCACGCCCTGGCCCGAAGGCACGGGGCACTACCCAGCCATCGTCTGAGCGCGCTGGCGGCCTGAATCCCTAGGAACGCCCGGCACGCCGGGCATGCCGGGCGCCGTGCCGACTGCGGTCGGTGCCCCCGGCAGCAGGCTGCTCGGCGTCACGCCGAACGCGTTCCGGAACGCCCGCGAGAAGTGCGACAGGTCGTTGAAGCCGCACTGCAGCGCCGCCTGCGACACCTGGTGCACACGGCCCTCTTCGAGCACGCGAAAGGCGGCATCGAGCCGCCGCTTCCACACGTGGTGCATGACGGTGGTGCCGTGCGTGGCGAACACCCGCGCCAGCGTGCGCGGCGACAGGTGCACCGCCGCCGCGATGCCGTCGCTGTCGAGTTCGCTGTCGTCGAGGTGGGCGTCGATGTACTGGCTGGCGCGCTGGTAGGCCGAGCCGTAGCGCGAGCCCTGGGCGCCGTCGGTGCCCTGGCCGTCCTGCATTTCCATGGCCGCGCTCAGCGTGTCGAGAAAGGCGCCCGCCAGCCGCGCGCCGGCGGCGCCCGGGATGCAGCTGGCGGAATAGTCGAAGGCTTCCTCCGCCATGCGCATCAGCAGCGTGGCCATCGAGCGGCCTTCGGCAATGCGCACCGTGGCCATCGATTCGGCCCGCGCGAAGCGCGACAGCAGCTGCTGGCGCGGCATGCGCACCAGCAGCGCCGAGGCCGGCGCCAGGTGGTGCACGAAGGGGCGCGCCGCGTCGTACAGCACGATGTCCCCGGGGCGCACCTGCACCTCGCGCCCGCCTTGCTGCAGCAGGGCCGAGCCTTCCTGCATCAGCACCGCGACCAGGTCTTCCTCGGGCGCCACGCGCACGTGGTGGGGCGTGCGGTCGAAGGTGTGCGGCTGCGAGCTCATGCGGCACAGCGTGAGGTTGCCCAGCGTGTGGCCCGTGAGCGAGCCTTGGAAGTCGCCCGCATGGCTGAACTTGCCGGCTGCCGGAATCAGGCGCTTGCAGACCGATTCCGCCCAGTAGTCGAGCCGGCGGGGCCCGGAAACATCCGCTGTCGAATAGTTGAAGTGCATGGGTGCCTCACGAGAAAACATGGGCCCTGAGCCGGACGCTGGCTGCTGCGGGTGCGACCTGTTGCAGCAGCAAAAAATGTACCAATGGCAGGGGCCACGGCGGCTCGATTGGAGCCTTGCGGGCGGGCGCTGTCGACAGGGAATTCCCTTCGCCCGAGCTGCCGTGCCAACGATTGCCGCGGCGGTCGGTGCCGGGGGCCTATCGCGTCCCCGAACGCCTGCGCGTCGCCCGCGTCCGACGCCAGCGACAGCCAAACCTGCATACCCGTGCAGGACAACGCCGCGTCCCGCGTTTGAGCCCTCCGGCGGGCAAATGCCTGTGGCATCGTCGCTCCCCTATCGCGCCAAATCGCTGGCGCGCACCGACACCGCACAGTTCAGCAGCAGGAGCACACCATGATCAAGATCGGCATCGTCGACGACCACGCCGTCGTCCGCACAGGCCTCAAGGCGTTCTTCTCCACCTTCGTCGATTTCCGCGTGGTCGGCGAAGCCGCCACCGGCCGCGAGGCCATCGACCTGGTGCGCACCGCCGACATCGACGTGCTCGTCATGGACCTCTCGATGCCGGGGCAGAGCGGCATCGACGCGCTGGCCATGGTGCGCGCCAAGGCGCCTGACCTGGGCGTGCTCATCCTGAGCGGCTACCCCGAGGAGCACTACGCGGTGAACCTGATCCGCCAGGGCGCGTCGGGCTACCTGAACAAGGAGTGCGAGCCCGAAGAAATCGCCAAGGCCATCCGCACCGTGGCGCTGGGCCGCCGCTACATCTCGCCCTCGGTGGCCGAGCTGCTGGCCGGCCAGCTGGAGCGCAAGGACAACGCGCCGCCGCACAAGCACCTGTCGGAGCGCGAGTTCCAGGTGTTCCTGAAGCTGGCCAAGGGCGAGTCGGTGGGCGCCATCGGCGAGGCGCTGTCGCTGTCGGTGAAGACCATCAGCACCTACCGCACGCGCCTGATGGAAAAGATGAACCTGTCCACCAACAGCGACCTGACGTACTACGCGATCAAGACGCAGCTGATCGACTGACCGGCGGCCCGCACACCCATGCGCTTCGCGTCCTGACGTGCGCCACCGAGGGACGCTCAAGGCAGTCGTCTGGACCTTCGTCCTGACGCTGGCCGCCACGCTGCTGGTGCTGAACTTCACCAGCGGCGAGAAGAAGCTCGACGAGCAGGTCAAGCGCGAGTACGCGCTGCACGACGCCCAGTACCAGCGCGCGCTGGGCGTGATGCTCGGGCCGCCCATCACCGGCGGCAACCGCTTCGAGGCGCTGCAGAACGGCGACCGCATCTTTCCGCCCATGCTCGCGGCCATTCGCGGCGCCAGGCAGAGCATCACCTTCGAGACCTACATCTACTGGTCGGGCGACATCGGCCGCACCTTTGCCGACGCGCTTTCCGAGCGGGCGCGCGCGGGCGTGAAGGTGCACGTGCTGCTCGACTGGGTGGGCAGCGCCAAGGTCGACGGCGACTTCATCCGCGAGATGGAAGCCGCCGGCGTGGAGATCCGCAAGTTCCACAAGCCCAGCTGGTACGACATCGCCCGCATGAACAACCGCACCCACCGCAAGCTGCTGGTGGTCGACGGGCGCACCGGCTTCACCGGCGGCGTGGGCATCGCGCCCGAATGGACCGGCCACGCGCAGGACGCGGACCACTGGCGCGACTCGCACTACAAGGTCGAAGGCCCGGTGGTGGCGCAGATGCAGGCCGTGTTCATGGACAACTGGGTGAAGGTGTCGGGCGACGTGCTGCACGGCGAGCTCTACTTTCCGCCCATTCCTTCCATGGGCGACGGCCGCGCCCAGGTGTTCAGCAGCTCGCCCTCGGGCGGCAGCGAGAGCATGCACCTGATGTACCTGCTGTCGATTGCGGCGGCCAGCAAGACCATCGACCTGTCGAGCGCCTATTTCGTGCCCGACGACCTCACCGTGGGCGCGCTGGTGGCGGCCATGAAGCGCGGCGTGCGGCTGCGCATCATCACGCCGGGCCCGATCATCGATTCGCAGACCGTGCGCGGCGCCTCGCGCGCGGCCTGGGGCCCGCTGCTGGAAGCCGGCGCCGAGATCAGCGAATACCAGCCGACCATGTTCCATTGCAAGGTCTTCACGGTCGACGGGCTGCTGGTGTCGGTGGGCTCCACCAACTTCGACAACCGCTCGTTCCGCCTGAACGACGAGGCCAACCTGAACATCTACGACGAGGCCTTCGCCGCCGAGCAGACGGTGCAGTTCGAGGCCGACCTGCGGCAGTCGAAGCGCCTCACGTACGAGGCCTGGAAGGACCGCCCCCTGCACGAGAAGGCGATGGAGCACCTGGCGGCGCTGCTGTCGTCGCAGCTCTAGCTGGCGGAGCCGCCTGGCTGCCTGAGCGGTCTAGCTGCCGGAACGGTCTAGCTGCTCCGCGGCCGGCAGGCCGCTCGCACGATGCGCGCGGTCGGGTTGGGCTTCATGTCGCGGAACGCCACGGGCTTGGGTGCGTCGGCGTAGTCTGCAATGTGGTGCGGCTCGCCCTGCCACAGCGGCTCGATGTAGAAGCGCGCGGCCACGTAGCTGGCGCGGCGCGACTGGCAGTCGAACACCACGCGCGATTCGTAGGAGCGGTAGGCAATGCCGTCCCAGTTGAAGCGCGGGCCCGAGCGGTTCACGCGCAGGTTCATTTCCTTGGAGCTTTCCGCGAGCACCACCTTGTCGGGGTCGACCTGCACGGTGTCCGCCCCCTTGTCCAGGGGATCGCCCACCACCGTGAACCAGCCGGGCTGCGCGTGCGCCACGCAGCCGACCATGCCGATCGCCATCAACCAGTGCCTCACAACCGTGACTCCCCAAAAAGCCAAAAAAAGGCCGGCGGGAAAAATCCGGGCCGGTCGCTGAAACACGAATTTACAGCCAACGTGGCGCGGCGCCTGTCGGACTGCACCCAAGGCCCCGTGTCGAACAGGTGGTTTGAAACGCAAGTGATCGGCAAACTACGGGCGTGACGACCCACTCTTCTCTGTCCTCTTCTCTGTCCTCTTCTCTTTCCATTTCCGTGGCGCCCGGCGTCGCCGTGTCCGCGCTCGCGGTGTCGCCGTCCGCGCCCGATGCCTGCCTGGTGCTCGCGCACGGCGCCGGCGCGGGCATGGCGCACCCCTTCATGCAGGCCGTGGCCGAGGGCCTCGCGCAGCGGCGCATCGCCACGCTGCGCTACCAGTTTCCCTACATGGAACAGGGCAAGAAGCGCACGGACGCGCCCGCGCTGGCGCATGCCACGGTGCGCGCGGCGGTGGCTTGCGCGGCGGCGCGCTTCGATGGGGTGCGGCTCTTCGCAGGCGGCAAGTCCTTCGGCGGCCGCATGACGTCGCAGGCCCAGGCGCTGGCGCCCTTGCCCGGCGTGCAAGGGCTGGTGTTCCTGGGTTTTCCGCTTCACCCGGCGGGCGCGCCCGCGGCAGCCGCCACGCGCGCCGCGCACCTGCAGGAGGTCGACGTGCCGATGCTCTTCGTGCACGGCCCGCGCGACGCGCTGGCCGAACCCGCCGAATTCGATGCCACCACGCAGGCGCTGGGCCCGCTGGCCACCGTGCTGGACATCGACGGCGCGGACCACTCGTTCCACGTGCTCAAGCGCTCCGGGCGCAGCGACGAGGAAGCGCTGGACGAACTGCTCGACGGCATCGCCGTGTGGACGCAGGCCTGGGCCATCGGCTGAGGCGAATGCCCTGGAGGGTGGCGGAACGAGGTCGTCCTCGAGGTCGTCCTTCGCCTACGCCCGGTTGCCCGATGGGACGACGCCGCGGCGCCGCGAAGCTTCGGACCATGGGTCTTCGGTCAGCCGCAAAGCGCCAATGCAACACAACACGGCATCACAGCGCGGCTGACGCCTCCAACCCGGTCCTGTCGCACAGACAGGCAATGAAAGGACACCTTCCATGGCTTACAACGACATCACCAACGACACCCTCGCCACCGGTCCCGTGCTCGCCAACGGCGACGTGGTCGACGTGCTGAACGACCTGCTGGAAAACTCCCGCGACGGTGAATACGGCTTTCGCGCCTGCGCCGACGAAGTGAAGAGCCCGGCCGCCAAGCAGCTCTTCGCCAGCCGCGCCGAGCAATGCAAGAAGGCCGAGGCCGAACTCATCGCGCTCATCACCGCCTATGGCGGTACGCCGGCCGACGGTGGCACCGCCAGCGGCGCGCTGCACCGCGGCTGGGTGCATGTGAAGGGCTCGCTGGGCGTGAACAGCGAACTGTCGATCCTCGAATCGTGCGAACGTGGCGAAGACACTGCGGTGGCCCGTTATCGCAAGGCCCTGAAGCAGAGCCTGCCGGCCGACGTGCGCAGCGTGATCTCGCTGCAGGCCGAAGGCGCGCAACGCAACCACGACCAGATCCGCGACCTGCGCAATGCTGCGCGTGCACGCGACTAAGTGAATGCGAAGACCGCCAGGCCCGCGAGCCTGGCGGTCGCAGCGTTCAGGAGAAGGCCGGGACCCCCCGGCCTTTTTCACGTGCGAGCGCCGCGCGTTCGCCGGGGTAGCGCACGCGCTGCAGTTCCTCGAAGCCCTTCTGCGTCACCGCGAGCACCTGCACCACGCGCAGGCCGGGCATCTTCGCGATGTCGGCGGCCGACGGCACCAGCGCGAGCACCAGGCCCGCGGCGCGCAGCTTCAACACCGCATCGACGTCCTTCGACGAGGACATCACCAGGGGCAGCCGCGAGGCGGCAATCTGCTGGAGCATTTCGGTGGACATGGTGGCTTCCTTCTTTTGTGTTGGGGGACAGCAGCGCGGGGCGCATGGACAGGTGCGGGCCACGGTACCGGACGACACGAAACATACCGGCGCCACTTCGGCCTGCGCGTAGGACCTTGCGCATCCGCGCGCAGGCCGAGCGCGCGCCACGCGGCGAGTGCGCACCGCAAGCAAGCGCGCTTGCGGGAATTCCCCGATGCCCAGCGCCGCGCCGCGATGGGATAGTTAGTTCGCCCTTCAAACTAACTAATTTCTTACACCGTTGACCGCTGCGGGGCGCACCAACATTGGAGAGACATCGATGCAACTGAAACACACCCTGGCCGCCATGGCCTTCGGCCTCACCGCCGTGGGCGCGATGGCGCAGACCGTGGTCGGCGTGAGCTGGTCCAACTTTCAGGAAGAGCGCTGGAAGACCGACGAGGCCGCCATCAAGGCCCAGCTGGAGAAGCTCGGCGCCAAGTACATCAGTGCCGATGCGGGCGGCTCGCCCGAGAAGCAGCTCGGCGACATCGAGGGCCTGATGTCCAAGGGCGCCAAGGCGCTCATCGTGCTGGCGATGGACAAGGACGCCATTCTTCCCGCCGTGACCAAGGCCACGCGCCAGAAGGTGCCCGTGGTGGCGTACGACCGGCTCATCGAGGCGCCGGGCGTGTTCTACATCACCTTCGACAACGTCGAGGTCGGCCGCATGGAAGCGCGCGAGGTGCTCAAGGTCAAGCCCAAGGGCAACTACGTGATCATCAAGGGCTCGCCCAGCGACCCCAACGCCGACTTCCTGCGCGCGGGCCAGCAAGAGGTTCTGGCCGACGCGGTGAAGAAGGGCGACATCAAGATCGTGGGCGACGAATACACCGAAGGCTGGAAGCCCGAGGTCGCGCAGAAGAACATGGAGCAGATCCTCACCAAGAACGGCAACAAGGTCGACGCGGTGGTGGCGGCCAACGACGGCACGGCCGGCGGCGCGGTGGCCGCGCTCACGGCCAAGGGCCTGCGCGGCATTCCGGTGTCGGGGCAGGACGCGGACTTTGCCGCGCTCAACCGCATCGCGCTGGGCACGCAGACCGCGACCATCTTCAAGGACTCGCGCGAGCTCGGCCGCGAAGCCGCCATCGCGGCCGTCGCCATGTCGCAGGGCAAGCCGGTCGACAAGGCCGCGACCTGGGCCAGCGGCCCGAAGAAGGTCTCGCTGCAATCGCGCCTGCTCACGCCCGTGCCCGTCACGCGCGACAACCTCGACGTGGTGGTCAAGGCCGGCTGGATCAAGAAAGACGAGCTCTGCAAGGGCGTGAGCGGCGCGAGCGCGCCCGCGGCCTGCAAGTAACGCAACCCGGCGCGCCGCCTCGTTCAAGCAACGCAACGGCGCGCCCTCCATTCCCGCAACACGGCATCCGGCCGGCCCGCAAGGCGCCCGGCGGGTGGCCGGTTGCGCACCTGTAGTCCAGAGGGGTTAGACAAATGAGCGATCCAACACCGGGGTGGTGGCGCCGCACGGGCATCGACCTGCGGCTCATCTTGATGTGCGTGCTGCTGGTCGCCATGGCCGTGGCGTTCAGCGTGATGTCGGGCGGCGTGTTTCTCTCGCCCGAGAACCTCTACAACGTGGCCCAGCAGACGGCCGTGGTGGGCATCGTCTCGACGGTGATGGTGCTGGTGATCGTGGCGCGCCACATCGACCTGTCGGTGGGCTCGGTGATGGGCTTCGTGGGCGTGCTCATCGCGTACCTGCAGTACACCTCGGGCTGGTCGTGGCCCACGGCCTGCCTCGCGGGGCTGGCGGTGGCGCTGCTGGTGTCCATCTACCAGGGCTGGCTCACGGCGGTGCTCGGCGTGCCTTCGTTCGTGGTCACGCTGGGCGGGCTGATGTCGTTTCGCGGCGCGGCCTTCCTGGTGGCCGACGGCAAGACGCAGCCGGTGAACGACGAGTTCTTCCAGCGCCTGGGCGGCGGCTACGACGGTGGCATCGGCGTGACCGCGAGCTGGGTGATTGCGGGGCTGGTCACGCTGGTGCTGTTCGCGCGCATGTTCCAGAAGCGCGCGGCGCGCGCGCGCCACGAAATGCCCAACGAGCCGCTGTGGCTGGAGCTGCTGCTCACGGCCGTGCCGGCGGCGGTGGTGATTGCCTTCGCGGCGGTCATGAACCACTACAAGATCGATTCGAAGGACGCACCGCAGGGCATTCCGATCCCGGTGCTGATCTGGGCGGTGGTGGCCATCGTGCTGTCGTTCATCGTGCACCGCACGCGCTTCGGCCGCTATGTGTTCGCGATGGGCGGCAACCCGGATGCGGCGGCGCTGGTGGGCATTCCGGTGAAGCGCGTCACGCTGATGCTGTTCGCGTTGCTGGCGGTGCTGGTGACCATCGCGGCCATCGTGTCGATCGCGCGGCTCAACGCGGGCACCAACTCGCTGGGCACGGGCATGGAGCTGTACGTGATTGCGGCGGCCGTCATCGGCGGCACGGCGCTGGCGGGCGGCAGCGGCTCGATCTTCGGTTCGGTGCTGGGGGCGCTCATCATGCAATCGCTGGACAGCGGCATGCTGCTGCTGGACGTGCCCATCGGCAAGCGCATGGTCATCATCGGCCAGGTGCTGATCGTGGCGGTGGTGTTCGACGTGCTGTACCGGCGCAAGTTCGGGGAGAACTGAGGCATGCACGGTTGTTCTTCTTCTTTTGGTTCTGTGTTCGAGGTGCGCTGTTCAGGGCGGTCTCGCGCCGACGCGGTACCTCTTTTCTCGAATGTCCCCCGGCCTTCGGCCTCCTCCTTTTACCGGGACTTCTCCAATCCGCAAGCGGCGGTGCGAGTTTGGTTTTTCAATAGGCGGTATTGGCTGCGTCAAGGTGAGGGCCAAGCTGCAATAGAACCAG
>NZ_JASZYK010000010.1 GCF_030317035.1 Variovorax sp. J22G73 | reverse complement strand
CTGGTTCTATTGCAGCTTGGCCCTCACCTTGACGCAGCCAATACCGCCTATTGAAAAACCAAACTCGCACCGCCGCTTGCGGATTGGAGAAGTCCCGGTAAAAGGAGGAGCGAAGCGGGGGACATTCGCGGAGGGAAGTACCCGGCGGCCTGTGCACGCGCCCCGAATGCCCCCAGCGAACCCGGCACAGCAACTCAATCGACGCTGATGTTCGCAGCCTTGGCAACCTCGGCCCACTTCAGCCGGTTCTCATGCACGGTCTTCTTGAACTGTGCCGGCGTCTCGATGCGCACCGTGTTCCCCTGGCTCTCGAAACGCTCGCGGACCTCGGGCTGCTCGAGCACCGCCTTCACCGCCGCGTTGAGCTTGTCGACGATCTGCGCGTCCGTGCCCTTGGGCGCGAAGATGCCGAACCAGATCGAGCTGTCGAAACCCTTGGTGCCCGGCAGCCCGCTGGAGGCGATGGTGGGCACCTCTTTCACGGCAGGGACCGCGGTGGCCGTCGTCACGCCCAGCAGCCGCACCTTGCCGGCCTTGTACTGCGGCAGCACCGTCTGCACCTGGTTCATGATGCAGCAGGTCTCGCCGCGCACCACCGACGTGATGGCCTCGGGCCCGCCCTTGTACGGCACGTGCACCATGTTCAGCCCCAGGCGCGAATTGAACTCGGCGAACGCCATGTGCGTGCCCGCGCCGTTGCCTGTAGACGCATAGTTGTACTTGCCCGGGTTGGCCTTGACCAGCTCGACGAATTCCTTCAAGGTCTTGACGTTGATCACGTCCGGGTTGATGGTGAGCACGTTCGACACGTCGAGCACCGGCGCCACCGCGACGAAGTCGGCCTCCACGTCGAAGGGCAGCTTCTTGTACAGCGCGGCGTTGCTGCCGTGCGTGGCCGCCGTGCCGAAGGCCAGCGTGTAGCCGTCGGGCTTGGCGTGGGCCACGTAGTCGCTCGCGATGTTGCCGGCCGCGCCCGACTTGTAGTCGATGATGACCGGGCGGCCCAGCTGCCTTGCCAGCGGTTCCTGGATGGCGCGGGCCACCACGTCGACGCCCGAGCCCGCGGGGAAGCCCATGATCAGGGTGACAGGTTGCTGGGGCCAGTCCTGTTGGGCAAAGGCCGCGGAAGCCACGAGCAATGCTGCGGCGAGCGTCAAGGCACCGCGCATGAAACGGGCAGGCATGGAACGGGCAGGCATGAGACGAGAAAAAAGGGAGGAACGAGAATGGGCCATGTCAGTCTTTCAGCCCTTGTCCAGGGCGGTCCGCGCAAGCTGCAACGAGTCGGAAAAGCCGGATTGTGGCGCGCCGCTCATGCCTGTTTCCCTCTGAGCTTATGCACCCGGCCTGGTGTTTCAAGCACGCGCCGCGCCCGCTCCCGATAATCACCCCATGGTCCGCCCCACACAACAACTCCACCCCCACCGCGAGCCCGTGACGGTGCGCGCAGCCGCCACCGTGCTGCTGCTGCGCGACACCGACGCCGGCTTCGAAGTGCTCATGACGCGCCGCTCGGCCACCGCCAGCTTCGCACCCGGCGCCTATGTCTTTCCCGGCGGCCACATCGATGCCGCCGACGAAGCCGCCAAGCGCATCGCCACGCGCCGCCCCACGCAAAGCCGCGTGCAGCGCACGCAGGCCATCGCGGCCATCCGCGAGGCCTTCGAAGAACTCGGCGTGCTGCTCGCCCACCATGCCGACGGCCGCCCCGTGAGCGCCGAAGACATCGCCGCCATGGACCGCGACGACACCGCCGGCACCGCGTTCGCCGACCAGTGCGCCGCGCATGGCCTGGTGCTCGACTCGGACCGCGTGTTCACCTTCGCGCACTGGATCACCGACCGCGACCTGCCCAAGCGCTTCGACGTGCCCTTCCTGGTCGCGCGCATGCCCGAAGGCCAGGAGCCCAGCGCCGACGAAAGCGAACAGTTCGAGCCCTGCTGGGTGCGCCCCGCCGACGCGCTCGCGCGGCACGATGCGGGCAGCTTCTTCATGATTTTCCCGACCGTGCGCACGCTGCAGCGCATGGCCGCGTACACCACCGTCGACTCGGTGCTCGCGGCCTGCGCGCCCGGCGGCGCCGGCGAAGCGCCGCTGTGGACCAGCTGTCCGCGCGGCGGCCTGCTTAAGGGCGCCGACGTGCGCTACATGGAGCACGAGTCGCCCTTCGGCGAGCTTGCGCTGGTGTGCCCCGACGGCCAGATGCTGCATGCGCTCGACTGGCAGAGCGAGCAGCCGGTGCCCCTGCTAAAGAACGTGATGCGCCTGACCGCGCCCAACCCCAGCGCCATGACCGGCCCGGGCACCAACAGCTACATCGTGGGCGACGCGGCCACCGGCTACATCGTGATCGACCCGGGCCCGAACGACTTCGACCACATCGGCCGCCTGTGGCGCGCCACGCACGGCGACATCCGCATGATCGTGTGCACGCATTCGCATGCCGACCACTCGCCGGGCGCCGCGCCGCTGCAGGCGCTGTGCAAGGGCGCGAAGCCGCCGATCCTGGGGCTGTCGTCGGCGCCCACGGCGCGCTCGTCGGCGCGCTTCACGGCCGAGCGCGAGCTGCAGGACGGCGAGCGGCTGGTGCTCTCGGGCAGCGACGCCGAGGGCCACCCGCTCACGCACACGCTGCGCGTGATCCACACGCCCGGCCATGCTGCCAACCACCTGTGCCTGGTGCTCGAGGAAGACGGCCTGCTGTTCTCGGGCGACCACATCCTCAACGGCAGCACCACGGTGGTGGACCCGCCCGACGGCGACATGACGGCATACCTGGGTTCGCTGGACGCGCTCGACGCGGCCTGCGAGGCGGGGCACGTCGAGTTCATCCTGCCGGCGCACGGCTACGTGATCGGCTTTGCGCGCACGGCCATCGGCATGCTGAAGGCGCACCGCCTGAAGCGCGAGGCCAAGATTGCCGCGGCCATGCGCAAGCTGCCCGACGGCACGCCCGAACAATGGCTGCCCCTGGCCTATGACGACGTGCCCGAGCGCATGTGGCCGGTGGCGGCCCGCTCGCTGGCCGCGCATGTGGCGCGCATCCGGCAACTGACTGCAACTTGATGACCAACGACAACCACGACAAGAACACGCCGCATGACCAGCGCGGGGACGGCAAGGGCCGCGAAAACGGCAACAGCCGCAACCAGGGCCGCGGCGATGCCGACGAAGGCATTCGCCTGGCCAAGCGCGTGGCCGCGATGGCCGGCGTGTCGCGCCGCGAAGCCGAGCTGCTGATCGAGAACGGCGCGGTGCGCGTGGACGGCGTGGCGCAGACGCTGCCGCAATCGCGCGTGCTGCCGCACCAGCAGGTGGAGATTGCCGCCGGCGCCAAGCCCGAGCCGGTGCTGCCCGTCACCCTGCTGCTGTACAAGCCCGCGGGCATGCCGACCGACAACGCGCACCGCCTGCTGGTGGCCGCGAACCACCACGAGCCCGAGCGCGCCGGCCAGCGCTTTCTGCCGGCGCATGCCAAGGGGCAGCACTGCATGACGCCGCTGGAAACCGGCGCCAGCGGGCTGGTCGCGTACACGCAGGAATTCCGCATCGAACGCAAGCTGCAGGAAGACGCGGGCATCCTCGAGCACGAGGTGATGGTCGACGTGGCCGGCCCGGTGAGCCCCGAGACGCTGGCGCGGCTGGAGCGCTCGCCGGCCCGCGTGAGCATCGGCCGCCAGAGCGACGAGCAGACCGGCCTGCGCTTTGCGCTGAAGGGCGCGCGGCCGGGGCAGATTGCGCACATCTGCGACCACGTGGAGCTGCGCATCCTGGCGATGCGGCGCATCCGCATCGGCCGCGTGCCGCTGGCGGGGCTGCAGCCCGGTCAGTGGCGCTACCTGGCACCGCACGAACGCTTCTGAAAAGAACAACGACAACAAAGACGACACCCCGGCCTCCGGCCCGGCGAAGCCTTCCCCCCGACGACGCACCGCATGTTCGCGGACTGCATTTTTCAGCCTGCGGCACGCCCGTGCCGCCGACAGGAGACTCAGCCATGAAGTTCGGCTCAACGAGCGCCGCCCTGGCCTGCACCGTGCCCCTGGCACTGGTCGCCGGCTGCAGTTACCTCAACCCCGCGCCGCCGCCTGCGCCTTCCATCCCGGCCCCACCGCCGGCGGTGGTCACGCGCGACGGGCTGGCCCCCATCACCGAGGCGCAGGTGGAGCGCATCCGCGAGGCCATCGGCACCAAGGCGCCCAGCCCGGCCATCGAGAAGGTGCTGCGCAGCGCGTCGCCGACCATCGAATCGTTCGTGCGCACCGAAGGCTGCATCACCGCGCGCAACGGCGCGGTGCTCAACCCCTTCGCGGCGCCGGGGCGCCTGTTCGACGGCACGGGCTTCCAGGGCGGGCCGATGTCGGAAATGCAGTTCCACGACAAGACCGCCTGCGTGACCGTGCAGCGCATGCAGAACTGGAAGATGGTGACGCCGAAGCTGCTGCGCTTCGAGGTGGTGTACGTGGGCGACGACGGCGAGGAGCGCGCCGTGAAGCGCCACGAGCTCACGCGCCAGCCGAAGGGCGGCTGGCTCTTCACGCGCTAGGCAAGGGCCACGCACGGCCCGGGCAGCGGGTCGTCATACCGGCGCCGACAGCGGCTCGACCAGGCCCGATCCCTGGTGGCTCGCCAGCTTCGCGTAGGCGCCCTGCCTGCGCAGCAACGCGTCGTGCGTGCCGGCTTCGGCCAGCGCGCCGTTTTCCAGCACCAGGATCAGGTCGGCATCGCGAATGGTCGACAGGCGGTGGGCGATCACCACCGTGGTCCGGTGCCGCATCAACACGTCGAGCGCGCCGCGCACCTGCGCTTCGGAGAGCGAGTCCAGGTGCGAGGTGGCCTCGTCCAGGATGAGCACCGGCGCGTTCTTCAGGAAGGCGCGGGCAATAGAGATGCGCTGGCGCTGCCCGCCGGACAACTGCATGCCGCGCTCGCCGACGCGGGTGGCCAGGCCCTCGGGCAGGGTCTGCACGAAGGCCGTGAGCGCCGCCTGCTCCAGTGCCAGCGCCAGTTCCGCGGGCGTGGCATCGGGGCGGGCCAGGCGGATGTTGCCTTCGAGCGTGTCGTTGAAGAGGTAGGTGTCCTGCGTCACCAGCGCCACGCGCTCGCGCAGGCCGTCGAGCCGCAGTTCGCGCACGTCCGCGCCGCCAAGCCTCACGGTGCCTTGCCGCGGGTCCCAGAACCGCAGCAGCAGACTGGCCACGGTGCTCTTGCCGGCCCCCGAGGCACCGACCACGGCCACGGTGGCGCCGGCGGGCACGGTGAAGCTCAGGTCGCGCAAGGTGTCCTGCGCTTTGCCGGGGTAGGCGAAGCAGACGTGTTCGAAGGCCAGCGACAACCCCTGCGCCCCCGCCTGCGACCCTGCCTGCGAGGGCAGCGGTACCGACAGCGTGCCGTCCTCGACCGGCTCGGGTTCGTTGTTGACCACATGCAGCCGGCGCGTGGCGGCGATGGTGTCGGCCAGCTGGCGGCTGACCTGCGAAATCTCGGACACCGGCAGGAAGGTGGCCAGCGCGATCAGCACCAGCAGCGGCAGCATGCCGGCGGGCAGCGCACCGGCGGCCACCTGCAGCGCGCCGACCACGGCGACGGCCAGCCCGCCGAGCCCCATCGCGACTTCGAACCAGGCGCCCTGGCGCGACAGGTCGCGCAGCAGTTCCAGCCGCTTGCCGCGCGACCGGTCGGCGACCTCGAGAAACTGCGCGCGGCGGCGGCCGGTGGCCTGGAAGGCGGTCAGGTCGGCCAGGCCCTGGATGGTGTCGGTGGTGTGGGCGCTCATTTCTCCCAGGGCGTGGCGGGCGCGGTCGCCCAGTGCGTCGATCTTGCGCCGGCCCTGGACGGGCGACAGCAGCGCATACGCCAGGAACGGAAGCAGCGCCAGCGCCACCGGCGCGTTGTACGCCGCGAGAAAGCCGAGCACCGACAGCGGAACCAGCACCGACACGATGGCCGGGGCGATGGTGTGGGCGTAGAAGTACTCGACCATTTCCACGTCGTGCGTGGCCAGCGCGACCAGGTCGCCCGAGCGGCGCTGCAGCAGGTATGCGGGCGCCAGCCGCTCCAGCTTGTCGTAGAGCTTGACGCGCATGTCGGCCAGCAGCTGGTAGGCCATGGCGTGCGCCAGCCAGGACTCGAGCCAGTGGAACAGCGCGGCCAGCGGCGCGGCGACCAGCAGCCCGACGACCAGCGCCGAAGTGTCCCGGCCGTCGCGGATGGCGGCCACCACCAGCGCGCTGAGCACGCCCACGCCGATGAAGGCCGCCACGCGTGCCACGCCCAGCAGGATGGTGGCGACCAGCGTGCCGCGCCAGGGCCGCACCACCGACAGCAGCGTGGCCAGCGTGGCGGACCAGCCGACTTGGGCGGCATCGGTGTCCAGCGAGCGCAGGGCCGGGCCCTGGCCGCTTTCGTTGTCGCTGTCTGCGTCACTGTCTGCATTGCGGTCGCCATCGCCGGCAACACGCGGCGACGCGGCTTTCGCCGTGGCACGCGAAGGCGCCGCGGTGCCCAATGGCGTTGCAGCGCTCACCGCCTGCTCGTGCATCAGCCGGTAGTACAGGCCCCGCTGGCGCATGAGCTCGGCGTGGGGCCCCTGCTCCACCACCCGCCCGTGGTCGAGCACCAGGCAGCGGTCCGCGCCGATGACGCTGGCCAGCCGATGCGCCAGGATCAGCGTGGTGCGCCCGGCCATCAGGCGGTCCAGCGCCTGCTGGATCAGCGCCTCGTTCTCGGTGTCGACCGAAGACAGCGCTTCGTCCAGGATCAGGATGGGCGCGTCGCGCAGCAGCGCGCGGGCAATCGCCACGCGCTGGCGCTGCCCGCCCGACAGCTGCAGGCCGCGCTCGCCGATGGGCGTGGCGTAGCCCTGCGGCAGCGCCATGATGAAGTCGTCGATGTTGGCCGCGCGGGCCGCGGCGCGCACTTGCTCGTGCGTCGCCTCGGGCCGCCCCAGCCGCAGGTTGTCGTCGATGGTGCCGTGGAACAGCGTGATGTCCTGGCTGACCAGCGCCATGTGGCCCAGCAGCGTCTGCGTGTCGAGCCGGTTGACGTCGTGCCCGCCCACGCGGATGGTGCCGGCCTGCGGCACGCACTCGCGCAGCAGCAGCCGCACGATGGTGGACTTGCCCACGCCGCTCGGGCCCACGATGCCGACGCGCTCGCCGGGCGCGATGCGCAGCGACAGGCCCTGGTGCGCGGGGCGCTGCGGCGAGTACGAGAACGACACGGCGTCGAACTCGATGGTCGGCGCCAGGCGCGTCGGCGCGCCATCGGTGGCCTGCACATCGGGCGCGGCGGTCAGCGGCCGTGCGTCCATCAGCGCATGGATGCTCGCCGCGGCGGACTGCCCCAGCATGCCCCGGTGCAGCACGGAGCGCAGGTCGCGCAGCGGCCGAAAGATCTCGGTGCCGGCCATCAGCACGATGAGCAGCGCTTCCACGCTCATGTCGCCGGCCGCCACGCGCCAGGTGCCCACGGTCAGCGCCAGCGCCGCGCCCAGCGCCACGCCCAGGTCGCTGATGCCGCGCGTCAGCAGGCTCACCGACAGCACCCAGAACGTGCTGTCCGACAGCTTGCGCGCGCGGGCCGCCAGGCGCTCGCCCCAGGCCTTGCCCTGGCCGTACGACTTGAGCGTGGGCAGGCCCTGCACGGCATCGAGAAACTCCTCGCCGAACGCGTTCAGCGAGCGCGTGCGCGCCAGGCTCGCGCGGCGGTCGATCATGTGCACGGCCATCGGGCCGAACAGCGCGAACAGCGCCGCGACCAGGAACACGAGCGCGGTCGGCACGTCCCAGAAGGCGATGACCGCGAAGATGGCGAACGGCGCCGCCGCCGCGATGACGACCTGCGGCAGGTACTGGCCGAAGAAGGTCTGCAGCTGCTCCACGCCGTCCACCACCGTCAGCATCACGCCGCCGGTGCGCTGGTTGGCGAACCAGGCCGGCCCCAGCGCGACGATGCGGTCGTACAGCCGCGCGCGCAGCGCCTGCTGCACGTCGGCGGACGACCGGTTGGCCTGCACGGTGCGCAGGTGGTCGAACAGCGCGCGCAGCAGCACCATGGCGCCGGCGCAGGCGGCCGGCGCGAGCCACTCGGTGGCGGGCGCACCGTCGAACACGCGCGTCAGCAACTGGCCGAGGAACACGTAGCGGGCGATGCCGGCGGCCAGCGCCAGCAACCCGAGAAAGATGCCGCCGGCCATGCGCATGCGCAGCCCCGCGGTCAGTTGCCATAGCCTGGTGTCGAAGTACATGTCGGTTGCTTCCTGGGAAGCGGCGATGGTCGGGCATCCGGCATGCGGGCGAAAGCGATAGTTACTCACTCGTGGGTTGAGCTAAATTGCACCCCTTCTTCGTGTTGTCGCCGATCTTCTTGTGCCCATGCCACCCCTGGCCACCCTGCGCGCCTTCGAAGCGGTCGCCCGCCTCGGCAGCCTGAGCCGCGCCGCCGCCGAGCTCAACGTCACCAAGAGCGCCGTCAGCCACCAGCTGCGCGCGCTGGAGGCCGACCTGGGCGTGAGCCTGCTGCTGCGCGGCGGCACGGTGCGCCGCGCGCAGACCACCGAGGCCGGCGCCGCGCTGCTGGTGTCGGTGCGACAGGCCTTGACCCTGCTCGACAGCGCCTGCCGCCATGCGCGGGCCGGTGCCAGCGGCAAGCGGCGGGTTCACCTGAACGTGTCGGCCAACCCGTCGCTCGCGGCACTGTGGCTGGCGCCGCGCATCGGGCGCTTCGCGGAGATGCACCCTGACATCGACGTGCAGCTGTTCCTGCATGCCAGCCAGGACCCCGCGTGGAAGGCGCAGGACCTCGACCTGGCCTTCCTGCACAAGCAGGCCCTGGGCCCGCGCTTTGCGGAGGCCGGCGACATTCCGCTGTTCACCGAGACCGTGGTGCCGGTCTGCAGCCCGGCGCTGATTCCAGCGCACGAGCGCGACGACCCGCTGGCCCTTGCGCGGCACCGCTGGCTGGAAGAAAAACACATCGACAGCCCGGAGACCGACTGGCGCACCTGGCGCCTCCGGCTGGGCCTGCCGGACAGCGCCGGGCGCGACCCGCTGGTGTTCAGCGGCCTGAGCACCGTGGTGGCGGCGGCCGCGGCGGGCGTGGGCATCGCCCTGGGCCGCGCGCCGCTCATCGACGAGGAACTGGCCCGCGGCCGGCTGGTGGCGCTGACGCCGGCGCTGCGCATGCCGGGCTCATGGGGCTATGTGATGCGGCTGCACGCCAACCGGCCGATGGACGCGTCGCTGCCGAAGCTGGTGGAGTTCCTGGCCGAAGAGGGCCAGGGCCGGCGCGCGCCGGTGGGCTGAACGACCTGCGCTTGCCGCGGCGCCTACACGGCCTCGGCCGCCACCCGGCGTGCCTCGTCCGCGCGCCGCTGCGCACGCAGCGCCACCGCGAACGACAGCTGCGCCACGATGCCCGCCCCCGCCAGCACGATGGCCGAGGCCAGCGCCGGGTTGCGGTGGCCCATGCCCGCGAGCGCGGTGCACAGCGCGCCCACGGCCATCTGCGTGAAGCCGTACAGGCCCGAGGCCGAGCCGATGACCTGCGGGTTCACGCTGATGGCCTGCGTGAGTGCGGCCGGCGAGGCCATGCCGCAGCCGACCGTGAACAGGAACATGCAGGTGACGATGAGCGGCACCGACAGGTGCTGGCTGAGCGCCGCGCCCAGCAGCACGAAGGCCGCGGCCACGCTCAGCGCGTTGGAGCGCACCATGAGCCGGTCGACGCGCACGCGCGAGATCATGTGGCTGGTCAGGAAGCTGCCGAGCCACACGCCCGACACCAATATCGCCAGGTAGATGCCCGCCTCGTGCGCGGGCCGGTGCAGCTGGTCCACGAAGATGAAGGGCGCCGACGCGATGAAGGCGTACATCGACGTGGTGGCGCAGCCGCCGCCGATCGAAAAGCCGAGAAAGGCCGGCGAGGCCAGCAGCTTCCTGTAGTTGCGCGCGAGATCCCTGGCGTTGACCGCGGCACCGGGCGAACCGGTCTCGGGCATCAGCCGCCAGGTGAACAGGAACCCGACCACGCCCAGGCCGAACAGCGCATAGAAGATGGAGCGCCAGCCCAGCGTGGTGGCCAGCGCGCCGCCGATCAGCGGTGCCAGGCTGGGGCCGATGGTGACCATCAGGTTCATCAGCGCGAGGCGGCGCGTGGCCTCCTGCGGGCCCGCGGTGTCGCGCACGATGCTGCGCCCCAGCACCAGCCCGGCGCACCCGCCGATGGCCTGGAACAGCCGCGCCGCGATCAGCGAATGCACCTCGGGCGCGACAGCCGCGGCGAGCCCCGACACGCAGTAGATGCCCAGCCCGACCAGCAGCACCGGGCGCCGTCCGTAGCGGTCGGCCAGCGGCCCGTACACCAGCTGGCCCACCGCCAGGCCGAGGATGTAGAGGCTCACCGTCATCTGCATGGCGCCCATGCCGGCGCCCAGGCTCTTCGCGGCGATGGGCAGCGCGGGCACGAAGACGTGCATGGCCAGCGTGCCGCTGAAGGTGACGAGCGCCAGCAGCCACAGCGGCGCGTGCAGGCGCGGCGGGAGCGCGGAGGTTGCGGCGGTGGTCATGGGCGGGTCATTGCCTGATCGTGGCGGGGTGCGTGGTGTCGTGGGTGGCGTCGTGAACGGCGTTGTGAGCAGTGTCGTGCACGCCACCCTGCGCCAGGTTCGTATCGTCCGGCTCCCAGCCCCCGCCCAGTGCCATGAAAAGCATGACCTGGTCGTCGGACAGCTGCGCCTCGCTGGCGGCCAGCGACGACTCGCTCGCGGCCAGCGCGCGCTCGGCGTCGAGCGACTCGAGGTAGCTGGTGCGCCCGTTCTGGTAGAGCTGGCGCGCCTGCCGCGCCACGATGGCGCTCTGGTCGCGCGAGGCTTCCAGCGCGGCGCGGCGGTCGAGCTCGCGGGCGTAGTTGCCGAGCGCGGTCTCGGTCTCGCGCAGCGCGGTGAGCACGGTGCCGTCGAACTTCGCCAGCGCGCCGCGCGTGCCGGCCTCGGCCTGCGCGATGCGCGACTGCACCACGCCGGTGTTCGGGAGGGTCCACGAGATCAGCGGGCCCAGGCTGTAGCTCATGCTGTCCTTGTGGCCGAAGTCGGAGGCGGTGCTGGCCGACATGGCCGACAGGCCGATCGACACGTGCGGGTACAGGTCGGCCGTGGCCACGCCGATGCGCGCGGTGGACGCGGCCAGCGTGCGCTCGGCCTGGCGGATGTCGGGCCGGCGGCGCAGCAGCGCGGCGCCGTCGCCCACGGGCAGCACGCCGGCCACGCGCGGCGGCGTGGTGCAGTCGGCCACCTCGCGCGGAAAGTCTTGCGGCAGCGCGCCGGTGAGCGTGGCCAGGCGGTACAGCGCGGCCTGCCGGCTGGCCTGCAGCGGCGGCAGCGCGGCATTGAGCGACTGCAGCTGCGCACGCGCGCGGCCCGCGTCGATGGCGCCGGCGCGCCCGGCGTTCTGCAGGCGCTCGGTGACGTTCACCGCGTCTTTCTGCAGGCTGACGGACTTCTGCGCGATCTCCAGGCGCAGGCCGGTGGAGCAGGCCTCGGCATACGCACGCGCGGTGCCCGCGGCCACGTTCACGCGCACCAGGTCGAGCGCGGCTTCGGCGGCCTCGGTGTTGGCGGCGGAGGCCTCGATGGCGCGGCGCAGCTGGCCGAACAGGTCGACCTGGTACGACAGCGAGGCGCCCAGGCCGTAGTTGAAGGTGCTGGGCGGCTCGTAGCCGCGCTGCAGCAGCTGGATGCCCGACTGGTGGCCGAACGACGGCCCGCCGCTCACGCCGATGGTGGGGTACTTGCCGCCGGCCACTTCGTCGTCGATGGCGCGCTCGCGCTCCAGGTTGGCCACGGCCTGGCGCAGGTCGGTGTTGTGGGCCAGCGCCTGCGCCACGAGGCGGTCGAGCAGCGGGTCGTGGTACAGGCGCCACCAGTGCGCGGGCAGCGGCGCGGCGCTGGCGGGCGAGCCCGCGGCGGCGCCCGCGAAGGGCTTGCCGGCGGCGTTCTGGCTGGCCAGGGCTTCGGGCGGCTGCTTGTAGTCGGGGCCGACCGCCGCGCAGGCCGCGAGCGCGGCCGCGGCGGCCAGCGTCGCGATGCGGAAGATGCCGCGGGTGACGAAGCGGGGGGTCATGGTGTTCATCCCTTCTTCGGTGCCGCCGAGGCGGGCTCGGCAGCGGTCTTGCTCTGTGCCGTCTTGTTGTCCAGCACCTGCACCGTCACGGTCTGGCCGGAGACCAGGCGCGCGCCTTGCGGCAACGGGTCGAGCTTGATGCGCACCGGAATGCGCTGCGCCAGGCGCACCCAGTTGAAGGTCGGGTTCACGCTGGGCAGCAGGTTGGCGCTGGTGGAGCGGTCGTGGTCGGCAATGCCGGCGGCCACGCTGTCGACCGCGCCTTCGAGCACCGCGCCGCCGCCCATGGGCGTCACGCGCACGCGGTCGCCGAGGTGAATGCGCGGCAGCTTGGTTTCCTCGAAGTAGCCCTCGACGTAGAACGACTGCGCATCGACCAGCGCCAGCACCGGGCGGCCCGCGGCGGCGTAGCTGCCCTGGCGCAGGTCGAGGTTGGTGACCAGGCCGTCGGTGGGCGCGCGCACTTCGGCGCGCTGCAGGTTGAGGCGGGCCGAGTCCAGCGCCACTTCGGCCTGCGCCACGGCGGCCTGCATCTGCTCGACGCGCGAACGGGTCTGCTCGCGCGACTCCTTGGAGATGAGGTCGCTCAGACCCACGTTGCGCTGGTTCTCGCGCTGCACCTGGGCGCTCATGGCGCGCTGCGCCGACAGGGCGGCCTGCGCCTGGCGCACGGCCAGGTCGTAGCGCGCGCGGTCCACCTCGAACAGCAGCGTGCCGGCGGCCACCGACTGGTTGTCGCGAATGGGCACGGAAGTGACCAGGCCCGACACGTCGGGCGCGATCTGCACGACGTTGGCGCGCACGCGGCCGTCGCGCGTCCACGGCGCGAGCTCGTAGTGGTCCCACAGGCGAAAGCCCGCCCACACGGCGGCGGCCACCACGGCCACGGTCAGGAGCACGCGGCCCAGGCGCGGTGCCCAGGGGTTGTTGGAGGAAAAACTGGCTTTCATGGGACTCTCGCGATTCATTGAAGGTAGGAGGTGACCCGGCTCAGCGCGTAGAGCAGCAGCAGGTACAGCGCCATGTCGAACAGGGCCGGGTGCCACACCCAGCGGTACGCGCCGGTGGCTGCGAGCAGGCGGCGCACGGCCCACAGGGCCACGAACGCGCCGAGGGCCAGCACCATGATCCAGGGCAGGTACAGGCCGTAGAAACTGGCTTCGCCGATCATGCGGAAGCTCCTTGAACAGGGGCGCGCGCCAGCATCGGCGGCGCTTCGGGGAAGAGGTTGCGGCGCAGGCCGACCAGGGCGGTGATGGCCGAGCGGGACGCAGCGGAGGAAGCGGAAGAAGAAGCTGGAGCAGATGACGCTGACGCGGATGAAGCTGCGCCGTCGCGGGCCTCGCGCGCTTCACTTGTTTCACTCGTTTCGAGCACCGCGCTCAGCGCCTCGTCGATCTGCGGCAGCAGCCCCGGCGGACGCGGGTTCATGCGCCCTTCGCCGCGCTGGCGGAAGAAGCGCGCGATGCTGTCGAGCAGCGCGGCCGAGGTGGCCAGGGGCAGCTGCGCGCGCACGCGTTGCAGCACCACGATGTCGGCGCCCATGCGCAGGTCGCGCAGCGCGTCGTTCGCGGCCACGCCTTCGACCGTGCCGCCGGCCTGCGCGATGCGCGGCGCGAGCAGGCCGATGCGGTCGAGCATGCGCACGGCATAGGCGTCGCTCTGCGCGTACTGCGGGTGCGACGAAGCGGCCATGTCGCCCAGCTCGCGCCAGGTGGCGCGCTGGATGCGCCGCGCGCTCCAGTCGGCGCCCACCGAGCGCACCAGGCGGGTGACGCGCGCCGCGACCACCACCCCGACGATCTGGCCGATCATGCTGTTGATGAAGCTCACCAGGTCGGAGCTGGCCGTGTCGTGCAATGCCAGCGTGCCGGCCACGCCGAAGACCAGCGCCATCGCCGGCATGAAGTGCGTCGGGCGCGGCAGGTACAGGCCCAGCAGCAGGAACAGCGGCGCGCAGATAGCCACCAGCATGCCGAAGTCCTGCACGGTGGGCATGAGCACCAGCACGTAGACCGCGGAAATGGGCACCGACCACAGCGTCCACTTCAGGAAACCGTGAATGGCCGGCACCGGGTCGTCCATGGTGGCGAAGAAGCAGCAGAACACCGCGGCCATCATGGTGGCGGCCGAGCCCATGGGCCAGCCGGTGACGATCCAGAACGCGCCGCACAGGCAGATGGCGATGACCGCGGCCAGCGCCGACAGCAGCGCCATGCCGTAGTCGCGGTGCAGCACGCGCGCGCCGAGCGCGGCGGTGCGGCGCAGCGGCGCGGCGCCCTTCAGGCCTTCGTCGATGTCCAGGCGCAACTGGCCGCAGGCGGTCCAGCCGTCGATCAGTTCCTCGAGCCGGCCGGCCAGGCCGATGCGCAGGGCGCGGCCCCAGGGGGTAGGTTGTGCGTCGGCGGCTGCAGGTGGGGTGCTGAGCCCGTCGATGGCGCGGCGCAGCGCTTGCAGCCGCTGGCCGCGCGCGGCAGCGTCGGCGGTGGGCTCGGCTTCGTCGTGCAGCCATTGCGCGGCCTGCGCGAGCACGGCGGCCACGTCGGGCGCCAGCCGGCCTTCGGCCTGCTCCAGCGCCTGCAGCCTGTCTTCGACGGCCGACAGCGCGGGCGTGAGCGCGGCCACGCGGTCCTGCATGGCGCGGATGGCGCCGGCGGTCCAGCGCAGGTGCGTGGTGTCGAAGGGCACGTGGGTGGAAAGAAGGCGCAGCTGCGTGATGTCGCCGGCCAGGCGGCGGCGGTCGTCGTCGAGCCGCTTGGGGTCGGCCTTGGTACGGCCGCCTGCGTCATCGCGGCCGGCGGGCTGCAGCAGGTCGCCGAGCCACTTGCGCGCATCCACCAGCGTGCGGTCGAGCAGGCCGAGCACGGTCGGCGCGAGCCCCGCGGGCAGCACCAGGCTGTGGACCAGCGTGGCGCAGAAGATGCCCAGGCCGATTTCTTCCACCCGCGCCACGGCGGTGTCGAACAGCACGAGCGGCGTCTGCACCGACGGAAAACCGATCAGCGCCGCCGTGTAGCCCGCGAGCATGAACACATAGGAGCGCGGCGTGCGGTCGAACAGCGAGATGCACAGGCACAGCCCGACCCACAGCGCGAGCACCAGCGTGAGCAGCTCGGGCGCGTTCGACAGCGCGGGCACCAGCAGCACGGTGGCGGTGCTGCCGATGAGCGTGCCGCAGAAGCGGTACAGCGCCTTGGAGCGCACCGCGCCGGCCAGCGGATGGGCGACGACGTAGGTGGTCATGAGCGCCCAGAACGGGCGCGGCAGGCCGGCGCGGCTGGCGAGGTACATCGCGAGCATGGCGGCGGCGAAGCTCTTGGCGGAAAAGAGAAGCTCCGCGCGAGTGAAGCGCGGGAGGCTGAGCGAGGCCATTTACTTGCGCCCTTCTTGCGGGGGGGCTGGCGGAGTGGGCGGAGTGGGCGGGGCGGAAGGTGCCGGGGGCGCCGGCGGGTTCTGCACGGCGCGCACGCCCATGCGCTCTTCCAGCACCGCGAACACGCGCAGGCAGGCGGCCACGTCGGCATCGGCCACGCCGTCGAACAACGACGCGCGCATCAGCGTCAGGGCGGCCTCGATGGGGGCGCAGGTGGCCTTGCCGGCGTCGGTGAGGTGCAACGTTTTGGCGCGGCGGTCGGCCGGGTCTTCGCGGCGCTCGACCAGGCCCGCCTCGACCAGCTGGTCGACCGAGCGCACCAGCGACGGCCCTTCGATGCCCAGCGCCTCGGCCAGCACGCCCTGGCGCACCTCGCCGTTCATGCGCCCGAGCATCACGATGGGATAGGCCAGCGTCTGCGACACGCCGACGTGCGCCACCGCCTTGTCGGCCGCGGCGCGGTAGCCGCGCTGCAACACCGCGAGCGACGTGCCGAGCCGCATCAGCGCCTGTTCGCGCGTTGGCAGGGAGGGGTCGGAATCGATCACGGTAGTTGCCTAATAGTTAGCTTGCTATCGATTGTACGGGTTTCTACCGATCCGTGCAGGCGTGCACGGTCAACGAGGCGTTTTGGGGGAGATGAGAGGGATTGCACCGGGCGCCGCGTTGCGCCCCTGGATGCGCGACGACGGCATTGCGCCGTCGTCGAAAAAGAAAGTGTGAAGCTCGCCGATAAGCCGGATTCTGTGCATCGAGGGCCTCTTGCGAAACCCTCGACGTGACCGCCATTACTCTGGGCCGTTTGTCGCCAAACGGCTCGATGCCACCTACCCGCCAGCTCAGCGGAACCACCTCGATACTGGCCTACTTGGTGTTGCTGCGCGCAGAGATTGCCCGTTTCACCCGAACTGAATCGGCTCGTCTCTGTTGCTCTGATCCTCACCTCACGGTGGAGAGTCGTTAACTCCTGCGCTGTCCTGTGCAGTCCGGACGTTCCTCCAGTGCGGTCTTTCGACACGGCGCCTTGCGGCGTCGCCCCTTGCGGGCCAGCACCAGCGGCGGTCTGGCGTGCTCCACGGGGCGGATTATCGCCTCATGAGGAAAGCGCCTTCCCGCAAAAGTCAAAGAGGCCACGCGGCCACGCGGTCACGCGGTCACGCGATCCCGCAGAACTCCCGCCGGTACTGCTCCGGCGTGGTCCCGGCCTCGCGCTGGAACATCGCGATGAAGGCCGAGGCCGTGCTGTAGCCCAGGTCGAACGCAATGTCCTGCACCGTGCGCCCGGCCTCCAGCGCGTCGATGGCGCGCAGGAAGCGCAGCCGCTGGCGCCATTCGCCGAAAGACATGCCCAGCTCCCGCTGGCACTGGCGCGCCAGCGTGCGCTCGGTCATGTGCACGCGCTGCGCCCAGTCGGCCAGCGAGCGATGGTCGCCGGGCTCGGCCTGCAGCGCCTCCAGCACCGAGACCAGCGCGGGCGACGCCGCCGCCGGCAGATAGCAGCGCTGCACCTCGGCCACGGCCAGCTGGTCGACCACCACGTGGGCCAGGCGCAGGTCGGCGGGCGTGGCGGGCACGTGCAGCTCGCGCGCCGCGAAATCGGCCAGCACGCTGCGGATGATCGGGCTGATGCGCACCGTGCACGCCTCGGCCGGCAGCTGGCCGCACAGGCCGGGCGCGATATAGATCGAGCGGTAGACGATGGCGTGGCGCAAGGTGCAGCTGTGCACCACCTTCGGCGGAATCCACACCGCGTACTGCGGCGGCGAGAGAAAGCGCAGGCCCTCGGTTTCCATCTGCATGGTGCCGTGCGCGGCGTAGTTCAGGTGGCCCCAGCTGTGGCTGTGCGGCGCGGCGAGCGTGTCGGCGCCGAACTCGTCGTAGCGGAAATAGAACGGGCCTTCCTGGTCCTCCACGTTCTGGATCCGCAGGTAGCGCGTCGTGTCGACAGTGGGCAAGGGGAGGGACGAGGGCAAGCGCGCGGTCTCCGGTTGAAAGCGTCCGGATCGCCGGACGATATGTCCTGATTCAGCTATATGCCACAGGACAGACGCACCGATGATAGCCACGTACCCCGAAGAAAGCTCCCCGTCATGTGGCCCTACGCCTTCCCCCTGCTCGCCATCGTCATCTGGTCGGGCAACACCGTCGTCAGCAAGATGGCCGCCGGCGCCATCGCGCCCGCCGAGATCAGCTTCTACCGCTGGCTGCTGGCCGCCCTGCTCTTCACGCCCCTGGCATTGCGCCCGGTGCTGCGCAACTGGAGCGCGATTCGCCCGCAGCTGGGCCGCATTGCCGTGCTCGGGCTGCTGGGCATGGTGGTCTACCAGAGCCTGGCCTACTACGCGGCCTACCTCACCACGGCCACGCACATGGGCATCATCGGCTCGCTCACGCCCATGATGGTGCTGGCGCTGTCGATCGCGCTGCTGGGCCAGCGGCTCACGGCCGGCGCGGTGGCGGGCTCGCTGGTGTCGATCGCGGGCGTGGCGGTGGTGGTGTCCTCGGGCGACCTGGGCACGCTGCTGAAGACCGGCGCCAACCTGGGCGACGGCCTGATGCTGCTGGCCATGCTGGCCTACGCCGTCTACGTGATCCTGCTCAAGCGCTGGGGCATGAAGAACGTGCCCGCGCTGCAGCTGCTGTACCTGCAGATCGTGTGCGCCGTGATCGTGCTGCTGCCGCTGTACCTGCTCTCGCCGAAAACGGGCCTCTCGGCGGCCAACCTGCCGCTGGTCGGCTTCGCCGGGCTGGGCGCCTCGATGGTCGCGCCGCTGTTGTGGATGCACACGGTGGCGCACATCGGCCCGAGCCGCGCGAGCATGTTCTTCAACCTGATTCCGCTGTTCACCGCGCTGATCGCCGCCGCGGTCATCGGCGAATCGCTGGCGGCGTACCACGCGGTCGGCGGGGTGCTGACGGTGGCCGGCGTGCTGCTGGCGGAGCTGTGGAAGGCGCCGCTGCGGCGCCGGCGCGCCGTGCCGGCATGAACGGCGTGAACGGCTGAGCGGCCTGACCGGCGTGATGCTCAGGGGCTGATCGTCGAGAACACCTCGATGGCGATCACGTTCGACACCGAGCGCCCCTGCTTCACCTCGCCCGGCACCACCAGCCGCGCGAAGCCGGTGGTGGTGAGGTCGACGCCGTTCATCTGGTAGGCGACCATCGCCGCCTTGCCGCCGAAGCCGGGGTCGATCTCGCCCAGCGACAGCACGGCCCGGTAGCCGTCGCTGCCGGTCACCACGGCGTACATGCCGAGCGTGGCGTTCTTGGGCGTGGTGGGCAGGCCCAGGCCGTTCAGCAGCGACCACAGGCTGACGCCGCTGTACACGTTGCCGCCCACCGTCACATCGGGCGACGCCGTGAGGCCCTTCAGGTCCGCCGCCGTGAAACTCTTCGCGGTGCCCACCTTGCCGGACACGGCGAACGAGGCCGACACGCCGCCGCCCACGCCCGCGGCGGTCGCGGGCGCGGCGGCCACGTCGAGCCGCACCAGGTTCGACACGTAGCGCCCGCCCTTCACGTCGCCCGGCGCCGTCACGCGGAACGGGCCGTCCGCGGTGCCCAGCGGCGCCGAGGCGCCGCCGGTGGTCTCCGCGTAGGCGACCACGCTCGGCTTGTTGCCGAAGTCGGGGCTGAGCTCGCCGAGCGCGAACACCACCTTGTAGCCGTCGGCACCCGTGGCCAGCAGGTAGCGGCCGAGCACGTCGTTCTTGCGCGCGGCATCGAGCTGCAGGCCGGCGTCGCTCAGCAGCGGCCACAGGCCGGCACCGGTGTAGGTGTGCACCTGGGCGCCGCTGCCGCTGGAGAAATTGACGGTCTGCGTAATGGGCGTGCGTGCCGCGAGATCGGCCTCGGTGAGCGCGGCCGGCCGGTCGATGGCGCCGTCGAGCTGGACAGATGGCGCCGGGGGCGCGGGGGGTGGCGGCGGCGGCGGCGGAGGCGGTGGCGGTGGCGGCGGGGGCGGGGGCGGCGGTGAAGCCGGCACCGGCGCAGACGCCGGCACCAGCGGAATGAACACCGCGCCGTTGTCGCTTCCGCCCCCGCCGCATCCGGCGAGCACGAGCGCGGCCACGCCGCAAGCAAGACCTTTCAAGCCTCTGGACCCATCCATATCCAAGTCTCCATCCTCGATGTATTCAATTCGACACAGCGGCATGCGTTCTCGCAGTGCTTTTCCGCTTCTGTAACCCGCCGCCCGTCCGGCCCGAATTAGCAGAAGCAACGCTGTCGCGGATTTGCCCGACCGCCCTCTCGCGGCCGACCGGCGAATGTACATCGTTGTATCCAGCAAAACATATCGAAAACGATATTCCGCCCACCACCGACCGAAGGCCTGTCATGACCCCGAAAACTGGACGCCGCTTTGCCATTGCCGCCGGAACCTCGACCCTGGGGCTGGCCATTGCCCAATCGCTGGGGCTGCTCGGCTGGAGTTCCCGGCCGGCGCAGGCCGCGGAGAACGAGACCTTCGCGGTCACCCACACCGAGGCCGAATGGCGCAAGCTGCTCGACGCCAACCAGTTCGACGTGCTGCGCCGGGAAGGCACCGAGCGGCCCTACACCAGCCCGTTGAACGACGAGCACCGCAGCGGGCGCTTCGCGTGCGCAGGCTGCGCGCTGGAGCTCTTCACCTCGGCCACCAAGTTCGACAGCCACACCGGCTGGCCCAGCTTCTGGAAGCCGATGGACAACGCCGTCGGCGAGCACACCGACCGTTCCTTCGGCATGGCGCGCACGGAGGTGCATTGCAGCCGTTGCGGCGGCCACCTGGGCCATGTGTTCGACGACGGCCCCAAGCCCACCGGGCTGCGCTACTGCATGAACGGCGTGGCGATGAAGTTCACGCCGGGCGCGGCCTAGCTTTCCTGCGCGGGGGCCGCAGCGCCCGCAGTGCTTGCCGCATTTGAAGAAGCGCGGCGGAAGCGCCCCGGCGTCACGCCCGCATGGCGCGTGAACGCGCGGTTGAACGCGGCCTCCGAGCGGTAGCCGACCGCCTCGCCGACGGAAGCGGTGTCCTGCCCGCCCTGCGCCAGCATCCGCGACGCGAGCTCCATGCGCAGCGTGGTCAGCAACGCCAGCGGCGCGGTGCCCGTGCGCCGCGCGAACTCGCGCGCGAAGGTGGCGCGCGACATATGGCAGCGCTCGGCCAGGGAGGCCACGGTCCACGCCTGGCCGGGGTGCGCGAGCATGGCCTCCAGCCCGGCGGCCAGCCGCGGGCTGGCCATCAGCCCGAGCACGCCCGCGAGCGCCGGCCGCGTCTCGAGGTGCGCGCGCACCGCCAGCGTGAACAGCGTGCCCGACAGCTCCGCCACGATGGCCTGCGCGCCCGGGCGCTGCTGCTCGATCTCGTGCGCCATGAGCCGCACCAGCGCCTCCAGCCACGGCGATTCGGGGCGACCGGCGAACGGCACCACCAGCGGTTCGGGCAATGCCTCGCGCAAGGCGCTGCGCCGCTGGCCAGGAAACTCGAACTCGCCGCACAGGATGTCGGTGTCGGCCTTCGCGGGTTGGCGCAGGTTGGTCTTGAGGTCGACCAGCGCGCCGCGCCGCAGCCGGACCGCGGGCTGGCCTTCCTGTACTTCCCCTGCGTGCAGTTCGGCATCGCGCCCGACGGAACGCAGCACATGCGCCGAGCCCCTCGGCAGGATCACCAGGTTGCCCTCTTCGAGCGGCACCAGCGTGCGGCTCGCCGGCAGCCACAGTTCGCAGCGCCCGCGCAGCACGATGTGAAAGGGTGCGCGCCACGGGCCGATGGGCGCGTGCGGCGCCGCCCAGTCCTGCCCGAACAGGCAGCGCAGGTCCATGCGGCCGCGCGGGGCGAGCCAGCCGACGAGTTCGCTCAAGGGGTCCATGGCACGAAAGCTCCAGGTGAGACGATGAAGCAATTTTCAGCTTCGATACAGCATTCAAAATACCACCGCGCAAGCCTACAGTGCATTCACCGACTTCCACGAGGTGAACCGAATGACTTCCGCACGCGCTCCCATCCCGGTGTCTTTTTTCGGCATTGCCGTCGGCTTGCTGGCGCTCGGCAACGCCTGGCGCGTGGCCACGCCGCTGTGGCACCTGCCGCCGGACATTGCCGTTGCCGTCACCTGGACCGGCCTTGCCGCATGGCTCGCGTTGCTGGCGCTGTACGCCCGCAAGTGGCTGCGCCATGCGGTCGATGCGCGCGCCGAAATGAACCACCCGGTGCAGTCGTCGTTCGCCGCGCTGGGGCCGGTGGCCAGCATGCTCGCGGCGATGGCGCTGCTGCCGTACGCGCCGCACCTGGCGCTGGCGGTGTTCGTGGCGTCCGTCGCCGCGCAGCTCGCGCTCGGGCTGTGGCTCTACGGGCGCCTGTGGCAGGGCGGGCGCAAGCCCGAGCTGGTCACGCCCGCGCTCTACCTGCCCGCGGTGGCGCAGAACTTCGTCGCCGGCACGGCGGCCGCCACCTTCGGCTGGCCGCACCTGGGCGTGCTGTTCTTCGGCGCGGGGCTGTTCCTGTGGCTCGCGATCGAATCGCTGGTGCTCGGCCGCGCGGCCGTGCAGGAGCCCTTGCCCGAGGCGCTGCGCCCGGTGCTCGGCATCCAGCTGGCGCCGCCGGTGGTCGGCGGCGTGGCGTACATGAGCATCAACGGCGGCGCGCCCGACCTGTTCGCGCAGATCC
Organism: Variovorax sp. J22G73; assembly: GCF_030317035.1. GTDB lineage: Bacteria > Pseudomonadota > Gammaproteobacteria > Burkholderiales > Burkholderiaceae_C > Variovorax. Next base: position 259,436 of record NZ_JASZYK010000010.1, on the reverse strand, counting down.
TGCTGGGCTACGGCCTGTACCAGGCGCTGCTGCTCCTGCGCCTGCTGCCGTGGGTTGCGAGGCAGCCATTCACGGCCTCGTACTGGGCCTTCAGCTTCGGCGTGGCGGCGCTCCCCACGCTGGCGATGCGGCTGCTGGCCAGCGGCGCCGCGGGGCCGGTCGAATGGCTCGCGCCGGTGCTGTTCGTGGCCGCCAACGTCTTCATCGGCCTGCTGGTGCTCAAGACGCTGGCGCTGGCGGGGCGCGGCAGCCTGTTGCCGGCCGCAACACCCTTGCGCTGAAAGCGTCGCGGGCTGGTCTCACAATGCGCGCTGTCCGTCTGACACAACGCATCGACACAAGGAGATTGCACCCATGAAGGCCCAGAACATCCTCCAGACCATCGGCAACACGCCGCACATCCGCATCAACCGGCTGTTCGGCAATGCGAAGCAGCAGGTGTGGATCAAGTCCGAGCGCGCCAACCCCGGCGGCTCCATCAAGGACCGCATCGCGCTGTCGATGGTGGAAGACGCCGAGAAGAGCGGCGCGCTGAAGCCCGGCGGCACCATCGTGGAGCCCACCTCGGGCAACACCGGCATCGGCCTGGCGATGGTGGCGGCGGTGAAGGGCTACAAGCTGATCCTGGTGATGCCCGACAGCATGTCCATCGAACGCCGCCGCCTCATGCTGGCCTACGGCGCCACCTTCGACCTGACGCCGCGCGCCAACGGCATGAAGGGCTCCATCGCCCGCGCCGAGGAAATCGTGGCCGGCACGCCCGGCGCGTGGATGCCGCAGCAGTTCAACAACCCCGCCAACGTCGAGGTGCACGTGCGCACCACGGCCGAGGAGATCGCGGCCGACTTCCCCGACGGCATCGACGTGCTCATCACCGGCGTGGGCACGGGCGGCCACATCACCGGCGTGGCGCGGGTGCTGAAGAAGAAGTGGCCCAGGCTGCAGGTGTTCGCGGTGGAGCCGGTGGCCTCGCCCGTGATCTCCGGCGGCGCGCCGGCACCGCACCCCATCCAGGGCATTGGCGCGGGCTTCATTCCGAAGAACCTCGACACCTCGCTGCTCGACGGCGTGCTGCAGGTCGATGCCGAGCCGGCGCGCGAAATGGCGCGCCGCTGCGCGCAGGAAGAAGGCATGCTGGTGGGCATCTCTTCGGGCGCCACGCTCGCGGCCATCGCGCAGAAGCTCCCTTCGCTGGCACCCGACGCGGTGGTGCTGGGCTTCAACTACGACACCGGCGAGCGCTATCTTTCGGTCGAAGGCTTCCTGCCGGCCTGACAGCCCGTTACAGGGGCTTCCCACAGCTATCGCTTTCATAGCGCCTTCGGCGCTTAAAATGCCCGGCCTGCTTGATAACCACAAGCCCTACGCCGCTCCCCATGCTGAGAATCTCCGAACTCAAACTCCCGCTCGACCACGCGCCCGACGCGCTGGCCGCACTGATCGCCAGGACGCTCGGCGTCCCGCCCGAAGCGATCGCCTCCCACACCGTCTACAAGCGCAGCTTCGACGCGCGCAAGGTCGACCTGCTCACGGTCTACATCTGCGACGTGGCGCTGGCCGATGCAACGCTGGAGGCCGCCCTGCTCGCGAAGCACGCCGGCCACCCGCACATCCAGAACGCGCCCGACATGCGCTACACGCCGCCCGCCGATGCGCCCGAGGGCACGGCGCGGCCGGTGGTCATCGGCTTCGGCCCGTGCGGCATCTTCGCGGCGCTGATGCTCGCGAAGATGGGCTTCAGGCCCATCGTGCTCGAACGCGGCAAGACCGTGCGCCAGCGCACCCGCGACACCTGGGGCCTGTGGCGCAAGAGCACGCTCAACCCCGAGTCGAACGTGCAGTTCGGCGAAGGCGGCGCCGGCACCTTCTCGGACGGCAAGCTGTACAGCCAGATCAAGGACCCGCGCTTCCTCGGCCGCAAGGTGATGGAAGAGTTCGTCAAGGCCGGCGCGCCACCTGAAATTTTGTACGTCGCACATCCGCACATCGGCACCTTCAAGCTGGTGAAGGTCGTGGAGAACATCCGCGAGCAGATCGTGGCGCTGGGCGGCGAGATTCGCTTCGAGCAGCGCGTGACCGACGTGCACATCGAAGACGGCCCCAACGGCAAGCATTTGCGCGGCCTCACGGTGCTCGACCAGGCCACGGGCCGCAGCAGCGAGCTGCGCGCCGACCACGTGGTGATGGCGCTGGGCCACAGCTCGCGCGACACCTTCGAAATGCTGCATGCGCGCGGCGTGCACATCGAGGCCAAGCCCTTCTCCATCGGCTTTCGCGTCGAGCACCCACAGGGCCTCATCGACCGCGCGCGCTGGGGCCGCCATGCGGGCCACCCGCTGCTGGGCGCGGCCGACTACAAGCTGGTGCACCACGCGAGCAATGGCCGCTCGGTGTACAGCTTCTGCATGTGTCCCGGCGGCACCGTGGTCGCGGCCACCAGCGAGCCGGGCCGCGTGGTCACCAACGGCATGAGCCAGTACTCGCGCAACGAGCGCAACGCCAACGCGGGCATCGTGGTGGGCATCGACCCGAAGGACTTCCCGGGCTGGGCCGCCGATGCACCGGGCGACGCCCTGGCCGGCATCGCCTTGCAGCGCGAACTCGAAAGCAACGCCTACGTGCTCGGCGGCAGCAACTACCATGCGCCCGGCCAGCTGGTGGGCGACTTCGTGGCGGGCAAGCCTTCCACCGCGCTCGGCAGCGTGACCCCGTCGTACAAGCCCGGCGTGACGCCGACCGACCTGCACCAGGCGCTGCCGGCCTACGCCATCGAGGCCATGCGCGAGGCCTTTCCCGCCTTCGGCCGCAAGATCAAGGGCTTCGACACGCACGACGCGGTGCTCACCGGCGTGGAAACGCGCACGTCTTCGCCGATCCGCATCACGCGCGGCGACGACTTCCAGAGCCTCAACGTGCGCGGGCTGTACCCGGCCGGCGAAGGCGCCAGCTACGCGGGCGGCATCCTGTCGGCCGGCGTGGACGGCATCAAGGTGGCAGAGGCCGTGGCGCACGCGGTGCTGGCCGCGTCCGAACGCGAACGCACCGCGAGCATCTGATGCCGGCCATGCACGCCCTGCGCTTCGAGCGCCCCACGCTCGGCCATTTCATCGCCGCCACGCTGGCCATGGCCGCGGTGGTGCTGGCCTCCAACATCCTGGTGCAGTTCGCGCTCAACGACTGGCTCACCTGGGGCGCCTTCACCTACCCGGTGGCCTACCTGGTGAGTGACCTGGTCAACCGGCGCTTCGGCCCCGGCATGGCGCGGCGCGTGGCGTGGGTGGGCTTTGCGGTGGCCGTGGGCGTGTCGCTGCTGCTGGCGCCGGCACGCATCGCGGCGGCCTCGGGGCTGGCCTTCATCGCCTCGCAGCTGCTCGACATCGGCGTGTTCGACCGGCTGCGCCGCGGCCTCTGGTGGCGCGCGCCGCTGGTCGCCACGGTGATTGCCGCGGTGCTCGACAGCATCGTGTTCTGGGGCATCGCCTTCGCGGGCACCGAGGGCCCGTGGCTCACCTGGGCGCTGGGCGACCTCGCGGTGAAGCTGGCCGTGGGCGTGCTGATGCTGCTGCCGTTCCGGCTGCTGATCGGGCGGCAAGCCGCCCGATCGGCCCACCCTTCGGCCCTCGGCCACTGAGCCCCAGAGCCCCGGAGAACAACGATGGCGAACACCGACTTTCACTTCTACGAACCCGCCCACGGCCACGGCCTGCCGCATGACCCGTTCAACGCGATGGTCGGGCCGCGCCCCATCGGCTGGATCTCGTCGCAGGACGCGAACGGCGTGCTCAACCTGGCGCCGTACAGCTTCTTCAACGCCTTCAACTACACGCCGCCCATCGTCGGCTTCGCGAGCATCGGCGCCAAGGACAGCCTGCACAACATCCGCCAGACGCGCGAGTTCGGCTGGAACCTGGCGACCCGGCCGCTGGCCGAGCAGATGAACCGCTCGTGCGCGGCCGTGCCGCCCGAGGTGAACGAGTTCGAGCTGGCGGGGCTCACCACCGCCGCCTCGAAGACCATCGCGGTGCCGCGCGTGGCCGAGAGCCCCGTGTCCTTCGAATGCAGGCTCACGCAGATCGTGCAGCTCGAGGGCGTCAACGGCGTGCCCGTGCCCACCTGGCTGGTGCTGGGCGAAGTGGTGGGCGTGCACATTGCCCGCCACCTGCTGAAAGACGGCATCTACGACACCGCCGCGGCGCAGCCGATATTGCGTGGCGGCGGCCCTGCAGACTATTTCGAAGTCAGCCCCGACAATCTCTTCAAGATGTTCCGGCCGCGCTGAAGGCGCGCCACCGGACTTCATTTCTTTCCTCCTTCATTCATCGCGCCCCTTGCCGCGCCCCCCGCATGACCGACGCTTCCACCGCCACCCCGAAGACGAACGCGCGCCCGCCCCGGCGCCAGCAACTGGACATGGCCGATCAGCTGAAGCAGCTGCAGGCCGGCCCCGATGCCGGCACGGGCGCGACCGCCGACGCGGGCGCTCCCGCGCAGCAGGCGCGTGAACCCCGTGAACCCCGTGAACCCCGCGAATCGCGCGGACCTCGCCCGCCCCGCCAGAACAACCAGGGCGGCGGCAACCAGCGCCCGCAACGGCAGCAACAGCCGCGCCGGCAGGGTGAAGGCCAGCCGCAGGGCCAGCAACGCCAGGCTCAAGGCCAAGGCCAGGGCCGCGATCAGGCCCAGGCGCAACCCCAGCGCACGCCGCGCAAGGTCAGCCCGGCGCTCGAGCGCCTGTTCGAGCTGTACCCGCAGCTGTTCGGCGCGCGCTTCCTGCCGCTGAAGCTCGGCGTGTACGAGGAATTGCTCGCGCGCCATCCCGAAGACTTCAAGGCCGAAGACCTGAAGATCGCCATGGGCCAGCACGCGCGCTCCACGCGCTACTTGGAAGCCGTGGCCGCCGGCCTGGCGCGCCACGACCTCGACGGCAACGCGCTCGACCCGGTCGCGCCCGAGCATGTGCACCACGCCATCCTGGAGCTGCACCGCCGCCGCCTGCAGCGCGCCAACGGCGAAGACCTGCGCCCGCAACTGGTCGCGCGCATCGCCAAGGCCGTCGAGGCCTCCGGCCTGGACCGCGAAGCCTATGCGGTGCTGGTGCGTTCGCGCGACGAGAACAACAACGCCGTGGTCGACGAAGCCCTGGCCGAACTCGCCCAGCAGGCCGCCAAGCGCGAAGCGCTGCTGCGCGCCTTCGAGGCCAGCGGCCGCAGCGAGCAGGAGTTCGCCGACATGTACGGCATGAAGCACGGCGACGTGACGCGCACGCTGCAACGCGCGCGCAAGGACCGCGAGGCGCCGGCGCCTGCATCGACACCTGCACCGGAAGCCGACGCAACGCCTGCCGAGACGCAGGCCGTTGAAGCGACCGATGCAACCGAAGCGCAGGCAGCACCCGAGCAAGCGCCCACGGCAGCCGCCGAAACGCCTGCATCGCCCGAAGCAGCGGCAACGCCCGAAGCAGCAACAACGCCCGACACTCCCGCCGCGAACTGAGCACGCCGCAAACGAAAAAAGCCGCCACAGCGATGTGGCGGCTTTTTTCATGGCGCCGCGGAACCGCCGCGGCCTGCCGTGTCAGCGTTGCGCGTTCTGCAGCGCCGCGATGCGTTCCTCGATGGGCGGGTGGGTCGCGAACAGCTGGCCCATCTTGCCCGTGATGCCCATGGCCTCCACCGCCTTCGGCAGCTCGCCGGCCGGCAGGCCGCCCAGGCGCGCCAGCGCATTGATCATCGGCTGCTTCTGGCCCATGAGCGCGGCGGCGCCGGCGTCGGCGCGGAACTCGCGGTGGCGCGAGAACCAGGCCACCACCATCGCGGCGGCGAAGCCGAGCACGATGTCCAGCACGATGGTGCTCACGTAGTAGCCGATGCCCGGGCCCGACGAGCGGTCGTCGCCGCGGCGCAGGAAGCTGTCGACCGCATAGCCGATCACGCGCGACAGGAACACCACGAAGGTGTTCATCACGCCCTGGATGAGCGTCATGGTCACCATGTCGCCGTTGGCGATGTGGGCCACCTCGTGGCCGATGACGGCCTCGACCTCTTCGCGCGTCATGTTCTGCAGCAGCCCGGTGGACACCGCCACCAGCGACGAATTCTTGAACGCGCCGGTCGCGAAGGCGTTGGGCTCGCCCTCGAAGATGCCGACCTCGGGCATGCCGATGCCGGCCTTGTCGGCGAACTTGCGCACGGTGCCGACGATCCAGGCCTCGTCGGGCGTCTGGGGGTTGTCGATCATGTGCAGGCCGCTGGTCCACTTGGCCATCGGCTTGCTGATGAGCAGCGAGATGATCGCGCCGCCGAAGCCCATCACCAGCGCGAAGCCGAGCAGCGCGCCCAGGTTCAGCCCGTTGGCCGTCAGGAAGCGGTTGACGCCCAGCAGGCTGGCGACCACGCCCAGCACGGCGACCACCATCACGTTGGTCAGGACGAACAGAAGGATACGTTTCAAGTTGAATTCTCCGTGGGGAAACCTGCCACCCAGATGAGGGTCCCGGGGCCCTCTTCAAGCCATGCGCGGCATGCAGGCCCTGGGTGTCGTTGTGCGTTTCGGGGGCTCCGGCCAGCCGCAGATGGCTGCCGCTGGCGCAACCATGATAGGAGCAAAAGTCGCGGCGCCCGGGTATTCCCCGTGTCCGCAAAGGCCTGTCGGACGACTTAGAAAAGCCCCGTCGCGCCCGGCGCCGGCCGGCTCGCGATGTCGGCGTGCAGCCGGTTGCGGCGGCGCAGGCTCTGCGAGAGACGCAACGCGAACAGCACGCCGTTGGCCAGCACCAGCGCCAGCGCGAACACCCACCACAGCGTGTGCGCGGCGGCGGACGCGGCCTGCGTGGCGTCGCGGTTCGGGTCGATGTGCAGGCGCACGGCGCCGGTGTCGTCGGTGTCCCGCAGCGTCACCAGCCCCGCCAGCGCGAAGGGCTTCACACCTTCGGGCGCGGCGTTGCGCTGCAGGCGGGCCCAGCGGCCCGGCAACGACCTGTCGCCTGCGCCTTCGTCGTTGCTGTCGGCCTCTGCCGCCGCGTCGGCTTCGGCCGATGCGGCATCAACGTCGGTGGCCACCGCGGTGTCTTCATCGCCAGCCCGGCGCGGCGCCACGCCGATCGCCGAAGTGGACACCAGCACCACGCCGCCCGTTGCCGCCACGATGGCCGGGCGCGTCGCCTCGACCTTCGCGGCGATCCGCGCGTCGACCGCCTGCCGCACCGCGTCCCGCAGCCTGGCGAGCTGGCTGCGCGTGAGCACCAGGTCGGCGTTTTCCTTGTCGGGCGCCGCGCTCGCGGCCAGCACCGGCCAGGTGCGCACCGGGGTGTCGGCGCCGTCCTTGGCCACGGTCGCCTCCACCGCGTCCACGATGGCCTGCTGCAGGTGGCGGCAGGCGGCCGGCGGCAGCCCTTCGCTGTCCTTGCAGGCCGCGTCCACCAGGGCCACGGTGCGGTCGAAGCCGCGCACGACCATCGGCACGCTCTCGCGCGCGCGGTAGGCGGCCAGCGGGTCGGCCGCCTGGCCCATCTGCATGCGCAGCATCGCGATCAGGCTGGCGGCAATGCCGTTTTCCGACGCGCGAACCAGGTCGGGGTCCCCGAGCGCCACGATGCTCTGCGGCACCTTCAGCTCGGGCACCACGGGCGCCTGGCCGTTCCAGCGCATCCGGGTGCAGTCGACCACGGGCACCGTGTGGTTGTCATCGCTGTGGCCGTTCATGTCGATTTCGCAGCGGCCTTCGCCCTTCACGCTCACCAGGCTGCCCCACTTCGGCGGCTGGCCGGCCAGTTGTTCGGCGCTGGTGTAGGCCGGGCCCTCGTCGTGGAAGACCGTTTGCGCGACCAGCGCCAGGTCGGCGCGCAGGTCGCCCACGGGGTCGTTGCGCCCGTCGAGCAGCGACAGCGCCAACGCGGCCAGCGCGAGCAGCCCGACGAGCAGATGCAGCAGGTGCCGCCCCCAGTACACCGGCCTGAAGCGCCGCCATTCGTCGGCCACCGACCACTTGTCGCCGAAGCTCACCGCGCTGCAGTCGTCGGCGCGCAGCTCGGCCTCGATCACCACGCCATACGGCGTCGAGCGCGCATGTGCCCAATGCGGCGGCAGCTGCAGGCTGAGCTTGTCGCCGATGAACAGGCCCACGCGCTTGATCGACACGTTGTCGACGTTGACCGCCGCGATCTCGTTGAGCATGCCGCGCACGCGGTTGACCTGTTGCGGATGGCGCTCCGCCGCCGACATCGAAGGCCTGCGCACGAAGAGCCATGCGGCCCACAAGCCCGCGAGCAGACCGGCGCCCAGCAGGTACGGCTGCGCACCGCGCGTCGCGCTCCAGGTCGCGAGCCAGAGCAGCGCGAACGCCAGCAGCCACAGCAGCGCCGACACCCAGCCGCTGCCGCGCCCCACGCGGCTCGCGACTTCCTCGGGCGTTTCCGCGCGCTGGTTCAGGATGTAGACCTCGCCGCCGCGGTAGCGCGCTTCGGGGTCGGCCGGCACCGGCGCGGCGGCGTCCGGTGCGAGCGTTGCGGCATGCGACGCGCTGAGCGATGCAGCCTGCGGCGCGACATCGTCCAGCCCGGGCAGCGCGCCGACCTCGCCGCGCTTCCATTGCGCGTCCTGTGCCTGCTGGCGCTGCGCGCGCAGGCGGCCTTCGAGCAGGTCGAAGCCGTTCACGCGAATCACCACCGCGCACTTCTTGCTCAGCACCACCAGCGCTTCGTTGTGCGCCTCGACGTAAGACAGGGCGTCGTACGGCAGCAGCACGTCGACCTCGCCGATGGTGTCGTGCTCGGTGGACGAGCCCTGCGTCTGCAGGCCGTGGCGCAGGAAGGCGCCGCCGAGTTCGCGCACCTCGTCCTCGATGGTGATGCCCTGCCCCATCAGGAAGGGTTGCAGCGCGGACTTCTCCTCGTCGGTGATGCGCCGCAGCACGGGCCGCGCGCGAAAGTCCTTCAGCGCGCTCTTGTTGCCGGAGCGGCGCGTGGCGTAGACGATGAAGCTGTAGATCGCATACAGGATGAGCCCGACCTTGAGCAGGATGATGACGGTGTCCATGTTGTTGTGTGTTCCCCTCTGAAAATGAAATGCCCGCACCGCACTTGTCGCGCGCCTTACATGCGCTGCGCGATTTGCTTGTGGTGCGGACGGTGCGCCGGGCCCTCCCGAGCCCCCTTTTTTTCCAACGCGCTTTCAACGCGCCTCCAACGCGTTGCCAGCGTGTCGCTGGTGTGCAGCTAGCGCGCCGACGCTCCGGCCAGGGGCCGGAAGACCTGCGTGTCGGCGTAGAAAGATGCGGCTTCATTCTCGGCGCACCAGCCGGGCACGCCGAGCACCGGAAGCGGTACGAAAGGCTTCGTTTCAAGGCTTTTCGCATCGAAACTTGCGGCGATTGCCGCGTCGTCGAAGCCGGTCGGTCCGTGCAGGCCTTGTCGACCTGGCACGCACAGCACATGCGCGGTGATGGGCTTGCGCGGCGTCACGAGTTTCTCGAGCAGCGCATGGCCGAAGAGCAGCAGGCGCGCTTCGTTCCACAGGCCGCGCCGCGTAACGAACAGCGTGTGCCAGTCGCGCGCGACCAGGGCTTGCCAGAGCGCGGGCGGTGCGTGGAGCAGCGCGCCGTTCTCGTCGAACAGCGTGAGCGCATCGCGCAGCGGGCCGCGCACCGTGCTGACGCCCGCGCGCGCGATCTCGCCCGCCTGCAGCTCATTGAGCCGACGCTTGGCCTGTGGAAACGCGAGCCACACGAGGCCGTTGAACAGGTCGTGCAGGTTGTCGCGCGTGGGAACGCTGCGGGTCTGGAAGATGTGCGCCTCGTAGGCCCGGCCCGCGGGCAGCGCGTGCTGCGCGACGAAGTCGGGCATGCCCGGCATGCCTGAAGAAAGCCGGGCGCGTTGCAGCGCCGGGGCCACCGAGCCATGCAGCGCTGCCTGCGCCACCGCTTCGCCGGGGGTGCGATAAGGCGCGAGCCAGGGCTGCGCCCAGTCGACCGCCGGCAGGGTCAAGACGCGGAGGCGCCCGTCCAGCGGATGCGGTCGGGATGCTGCATGACCACGAACTCCGCCGTGAGCTTGTCGAACAGCTTGAGCGAACTGCCGTGCTTGCCGAGCAGGCCGGCGGCGCGCAGCGCCTGGGCCACGTCGTTGAGCTGCACGTCCTTGCCGCTGCGCAGGGCGGGCACGGCTGCGAGGATGAACTCGGCCGCCTCGGAGGTGGGGGGCGTCTTGGGTGCCTGCGGCTGTGCCGGCTGGGAAGATTTGGCGGCCTTCGTCGTCTTGCGCGCCGCCGTCTTGGTCGCTGCCTTGCGCGCGGCCGGTGCGGGGGCGGGTGCAACGTCCGCCGACGACGACTCGGCGGCTGCCCTGCTTGCGCTCGTCGCGCTCGTCGCACGCGTGGCCCGTGCCTTCTTCGCGGGTGCCGTCTTGGCCGCGGCCTTCTTCGCCGTCGCGGTGCGCGCCGCCGGCTTCACGCCGTGGTGCTCCAGGTCGATGAACGCGTCGTAGATGCCGACCGTTTCCTCGCCCGTCTTGCCTTGCTGGCCGATGCCGCACACGCGGCAGCCCTTCTCGCGCAGCCGGATCACCAGCGGCGCGAAGTCGGAGTCGGAAGACACCAGCACCACCACGTCGGGCCGCTCGTCGATCACGAGGTCGATGGCATCCACGGCCAGCGCGATGTCGGTGCTGTTCTTGCCGGTCGACAGGTTCACCATCGGGCGCACCGACAGGCGCTTGAACATCGCCTGCCGGTTCACCGCCATCTCGGCGTTGCAGTAGGCGCGGCGCACGTGGATGGCGCCGTACTCGTCCATCGTGCGCTGCACGGCCTGCTCGATCACATCGGCCGAGACGTTGTCGGCGTCGATCAGCAGCATCACGCGCGGCGTGGGGGTCATGCGAGTTTCCAGTTCAGGGTTTCGCCGCCGCGCAAAGGCTTGAGCGTGGCATCGCCGTAAGGCACGGTCTCTGGCACGGTCCAGCTTTCGCGCTTCAGCGTCACGGTGTCCGTGTGGCGCGGCAGCTGGTAGAAGTCGGGGCCGTGGAAGCTGGCGAAGCCTTGGAGCTTGTCGAGCGCGTTGACGCTGTCGAAGGCCTCGGCGTACAGCTCGATGGCGGTGAGCGCGGTGTAGCAGCCGGCGCAGCCCAGCGCGTGTTCCTTCAGGTGCGCCGGGTGCGGCGCGCTGTCGGTGCCCAGGAAGAACCGGTCGCTGCCGCTGGTGGCGGCCTCCACCAGCGCCACGCGGTGCGTCTCGCGCTTGAGCACGGGCAGGCAGTAGTAGTGCGGGCGAATGCCGCCGGTGAAGATCGCGTTGCGGTTGTACAGCAGGTGGTGCGCGGTGATGGTGGCGGCCGTGAAGCGGTCGGCGTCGCGCACGTAGTGGGCGCCTTCCTTGGTGGTCAGGTGCTCGAACACCACCTTCAGCTCGGGGAAGTCGCGGCGCAGCGGAATCATCACGCGGTCGACGAACACGGCCTCGCGGTCGAACAGGTCGATGGCGGGGTCGGTCACCTCGCCGTGCACCAGCAGCAGCAGGCCGTGCTTCTGCATGGCCTCCAGCGTCTTGTAGGTCTTGCGGATGTCGGTCACGCCGGCATCGCTGTTGGTGGTGGCGCCGGCCGGGTAGAGCTTGAGCGCGCGCACGCCGGCCTCGGCCGCCAGCGCTATTTCCTCGGGCGGCAACTTGTCGGTGAGGTACAGCGACATCACCGGCTCGAAGGCCACGCCTTCGGGCACGGCGGCAAGGATGCGCTCGCGGTAGGCCAGCGCCTGCGCGGCGGTGGTCACGGGGGGACGCAGGTTGGGCATGATCAGCGCGCGGCCGAACTGGCGGGCGCTGTGGGGAACGACGGCTTCGAGGGCGGCGCCATCGCGCACGTGCAGGTGCCAGTCGTCGGGGCGGGTGATCGTGAGGGTGTCTGTCATGGCGGGGGCGATTGTCGCATCGGCCTTTTCGCCAGGCTCGGCATCCTCACGAGCTCACGAGCTCACGAGCACGCGAACGCTACCGCAGGAACACCCGGCAGGTGCGCGCGCCCGCGGCCTGCACCCACTTGTAGAAGTTGACCGAGCTGCGCGCGCCCTTGTTCGGCGGCCACGGATCGAAGACGCGCAGCGTGGTGCCGCGCCCGCTCGGGTCGGCGTCGCCGCGAATGCCCGCGAGCACCACCGTGTGGCCCGGCCGGCCGGCGCCCTGCGCGTAGGCCTTGGGGTTCCACAGCATCTCGAGCATGACCGGGCCGTCCTGCAGCGCGGCGCGCAGCGACTTGAGCGACCAGGGCGACGGCGCGCGCACCGTCAGGCCGTGGGCCTGCGCGAAGTGGCGACCTTGGCGGCCGCCATCCCCACCGTCGGCGCCTTCCACATGGCTGTCGACAAAAGGCTGCAGCGCGCCGTCGGTGGCCAGCACCTCGCCCGGCGTGCGCGCCAGCACCGCCGGCACGGTCGAGCGGGTCATCATCGCGACGCCGGCGGCCCAGCACAGCGCGGGTTCGGGCGACGGAATCAGCGCCACGGGGTGCAGCACCGGCGCCTCGCGCTCGCCGTCGAAGGCCACGTTCTGCGTGCAGGGGCCGGCCTCGCCGTCTTCCACCAGCCAGTGCTGGGCCTGCAGCCGCAGCACGGCGGCGCGGGTGCGCGGGCCGTAGTCGCCGTCGGTGACCAGCGCGGGGCCGGGCGACAGCTTGCGGTTCAGCGCCTCCTGCAAGCGGCGGACGTCGGCTCCTCGCCAACCCTGTTTCAGCGTGTTCATCGGCGTGGGTTCTCCTGGCGCTCGAAATCACGAACCCTGGAATCGCGGACTCTGGAATGCGAGCGTCTGCATTGTCAAAAATGGCCCCAGGCGCGTCTATTCGCCGGATGGCGTAGCCAATGGGACCGGTCTGCATGCAGGTACGCACGCGCGGCGCAAACGGTTTCGCGCCGCCGCTCAGCCAGCGCTCGACCACAACTCCGGGTGCGCCTTCGGGCTCAGGCAGTTGCGCCCTTCCTGCGGCGGATCGATGCAGGCGTCCGCCAGCGGCCGCAGCAGTTCCTCGACGGCACGGGCCTGCTCGACGGTGCGAGCCGTCACTTCGTAGGGCGCGTCGTCGTCGGACATCGACAGCTCGAGCCGGCCGGCGAGCCCCCACACGAAAACCGATGCCCCGGCGATGCGCACCTGTCGCGGCTGCGTGATCGGTGGATGAAAGCCCGCGATCGCGGGAATGAAGCGCGCGAACTCCGTGCCCGAGTAGCGCACGCCGACTTGCGGCACGGGGTTGTCGGCAGGCAAGCGTTCCAGCGGAATTCCGAGCTGGGCGAACAGGTCGCACAGGTGCTGCTCCGACGCCACGGCGAGGGCCACGCGCAGGCAGTCGCCGTCGTTGGCATGGCCACCGAAGGCACGGCAAAAGCGGAAGAACGCCAGGCTGCGCGCCCAGTGCCTCAGTTCTTCGCGGGAATGCCGCTCGTACAGGTACGCCTCCCAGCGGGCGTGTTCGGTGCTCATCGGCTTGTGGAACCCATCGCTCATGCCGCCATTGCAACAGAAGCCGACGGCGAGCCGGGCGCTTCGCGCGCGCGGGCCAGGTCGGCGCGCCAGCGCTCGTAGGCCTCGGCGCGCTCGCCGTCGGGCAGCCGCAGCAACGCCGACGGATGCAAGGTGACGAACACGGGCAGGCCGTCCGCGCGCTCGTGCACCCACGCGCCGCGCTCGGCCTGCACCGCCACCGGCCGGCCCAGCAAGGCGCGCGCGGCGGTCGCGCCCAGCGCCACCAGCGCCTGCGGCCGCACCAGCGAGATCTCGCTGTCGAGCCAGTGCGCGCAGGCCTCGGCTTCGCGCTGCGCCGCGGTCTTGTGGATGCGCCGCTTGCCGCGCAGCTCGTACTTGAAATGCTTCACCGCGTTGGCCAGGTACACGCTGTCGCGCGCCCAGCCCAGCTGCGCCATGGCGCGGTCGAGCAGCTGGCCCGCCGGGCCGACGAAGGGGCGGCCGGCCAGGTCTTCCTGGTCGCCGGGCTGCTCGCCCACGAGCATGTGCCGTGCGCCCACCGGGCCTTCGCCGCACACGGCCTGCGTGGCCAGCGCGCCAATGGGGCAGCCGCGGCAGGCATGCGCGGCCATGCGCAGTTCGTCGAGGGTGGCCGGCGCCGCGCCGCTTGCCGGCAGCAGGTGCAGCGGCATGGGCGCGCGGATGCGCCGCGTGGGCGTGGCCGGCGCGTCGATCATCGACTGGCTGCGCGCCCCGGCCGCCTCGGCCAGCGGCTGGATCAGCGCGGCCTCGGGCAGGTTGTGCCAGTAGCGCTGCGGCATCTCGCGCCGCATCATCGCGAGCTTCAGGCGCGCGGGGTTGAAGATGTGCTCGTAGTACGTGAGCCACAGCTGCTCGCCCGCGTCCGGCGGCGGCTTCTCGCGGCGGTTCGCGCCCTCGCGGAACGACAGCGCCTGGCCGTCCCATTCCACGCAGCGCTCGGGCGTGAGGATGGCCCAGCGCATCTGCGCGAAGCGGCGTGCGAAGAAGGGGGCGTTGGCCTCGACGATGCGGTGGTCGGGCTCGAACCAGGCCACGTGGCGCTCGCCCACCTCGGCGTCGGCCACGCGGGTGAAGCGCACGAAGGCGCGCATCTTGTGGATGTCGCGGTGCACGGCCTTGGCCATCAGCTGCGCCTGCATCATGTCGGCGTCCAGCGGGTCGTGCCGCAGCGCCGGCTCGTGCGCCAGGCGCCAGAGCAGCCGGTACAACAGCGCGAGGCGTTGCGGGGCGCGGTACAGTATCACGTCGGCGCACAGCGCGACGAAAGACGCGGGCACCGGATGCCGCGCGGCGCTCGGCATGGAAGGCGGGGGCGCCAGCTCGAACGCATCGGCCTCGCCCGGTGCACCGCCGAACAGGTCGCCCGACGCCTCGCACGCAGGCCCCTCGCTCCACTCGACATGGTCCGGCGGCACGCCGCTCGCCAGCAGCTGGCGCGCATGGCGGCGGAAGGCATCGAGATCGACCGGGTTGTCGAGCCGCACATGCATGGCCGTTCCTTCGCGCGCTTCGTCAGAACAGCGCCGCTTGCGCCGGCTGGGCCGGTTGTGCCGTGGGCGCGGACAACGCCATCGCCCCCGCCGCCGGCCGGTGCCCGTCGGCCACCACGAAGGGCAGCACCTTGCGCGAGGGCACGTGCAGGCGGCGCAGGTCGTCGGCGCGCACGCGTCGCACGCGCCGCGCCTGCAGCAGCCGCTCGACCGCCTTCACGCCCAGCCCCGGCACGCGCAGCAGCATCTCGCGCGGCGCATGGTTCAGGTCGACCGGAAAGCGCTCGGCGTGCGCGAGCGCCCAGGCCAGCTTGGGGTCGACGTCGAGCCGCAGCAGGCCGTCGGGCGCGGCCACGATCTCCTGGTGCTCGAAGCCGTAGAAACGCATCAGCCAGTCGGCCTGGTACAGCCGGTGCTCGCGCATCAGCGGCGGCGCCACCAGCGGCAGCGCGCGCGCCGCGTCGGGAATGGGGCTGAAGGCCGAGTAGTACACGCGCTTCAACTTGTAGGCGCCGTACAGCGTGGCGCTGGACGCGAGGATGTGCCGGTCGTCGGTGGCGTCGGCGCCCACGATCATCTGCGTGCTCTGCCCCGCCGGCGCGAAGGGCGGCGGCTTGGCGGCGGTGGGCGCGGCGCCCGGCAGCGCGCGAATGGGCACCACGCGGCGCGCCTCTTCGCGCGTGTCGTCGATGCGCAGGCGCAGCCGCGCCATGGAGCGGCGGATGGCGCTTTCGTTCTTCTCGGGCGCCAGGGCCTGCAGGCCTTCGGTGGTGGGCATCTCGACGTTGATGCTGAGCCGGTCGGCATAGCGCCCGGCGCGCGCCAGCAGCTCGTCGCTGGCGTCGGGAATGGTCTTCAGGTGGATGTAGCCGCGAAAGTCGTGCTCCTCGCGCAACTGGCGGGCCACCTCCACCACCTGTTCCATGGTGTGGTCGGGCGACTTGATGATGCCGCTGGACAGGAACAGCCCCTCGATGCAGTTGCGCCGGTAGAAGTCGAGCGTGAGCTGCACCACCTCTTCCACCCGGAAGCGCGCGCGCGGCACGTTGCTCGATGCGCGGTTCACGCAGTACAGGCAGTCGTACTGGCAGTGGTTGGTCAGCAGCACCTTCAGCAGCGAGATGCAGCGGCCGTCGGGCGCGTAGCTGTGGCAGATGCCCGCGCCCTCGGTGGAACCGATGCCGCGCCCGCCCACCGAGTCGCGCGGCTGCGAGCCGCTCGACGCGCAGGAGGCGTCGTACTTGGCGGCGTCGGCCAGGATGGCGAGTTTGCGCTGGAGGTCCACGGGAGCCTTGGAAGAGAAAATACTGTATGAATATACAGCTTTAAACTGCCACCGTCTCGCGAAAACGGCTTCAGGCAAGCGCTATCTGGCAGCGATTTGTAAGCGCGCCACCGCGCGTTGCGCCCCCTGGCAACCTTGGCTACCCTCGCTGGCAGATGACCGACGACTTCACAGCGCCCGCCCCTACGCCCGATCACGGCGCCTCCGACCCCGCCCGCCAGCAGATTGCCACCACGCTCTCCAGCGATGGCCTCGCAAGCAAGTTCACCGCGCCCGACGGCGTGCCCGCCTTCGCGGTGCGCTGGCAGGGCGGCGTGTACGCGTACCTCAACCAGTGCCCCCATGCCGGCGGCCCGCTCGACTTCGAGGGCCAGGTGCTCGAAAGCTCGGGGCGCTTCCTGATGTGCGCGCGGCACGGCGCCATCTTCGAGCCCGACACGGGCAAGTGTGTGGGCGGCCCCTGCCGCGGCGCGCGGCTCACGCCGCTGGCGGTGCACGAAAAGACCGACGGCAGCGTGTGGCTCGGCCACGCCGGATAGAGAGACAACCTTTCCAGGAGATTCCATGCGCAACAAGCTTCACTCATTCGCCCTGCCGGCAGCGGCGCTCGCCTTCGCGGGCGTCATGGGCCTCGTGGCGGGCTGCACCGGCATGTCCGGCGCAGCCAACAGCGGCCCCGGCGGCAAGGCCTACACCGGCATGCGGGTCAGCTCCAGCGCCTTCGCCGACAACGGCGTGATCCCGGCCGAGCACGCCGGTGCCGGCGAATGCGGCGGCAAGAACGTGTCGCCGCCCGTGGCCTGGAGCAACCTGCCGGCCAAGACCAGGTCGGTTGCCGTGTTGATCTTCGACCCGGACGGCGCGGCCGGCCTGGGCGTGTCGCACTGGGTGGCCTACAACATCGCGGCCGACCGCGGCGAGTTGAAGGCGGGCGAGGGCCAGGCGGGCTCCAACTTCAACTTCACCATGGGCCCGAACGTGGCCGGCGCGCCCGCCTACCGCGGCATGTGCCCGCCGGTGGGCGACCGGCCGCACCACTACGTGATGACGGTGGTCGCCACCGACCTGGCCCCCGGCGCGCTGCCGGCCGGCCTGGGTCGCGACGCGCTGGTGGCCGCGCTCAAGGGCCGTGCGCTGGGTGGGCAGAGCGTGGTGGGCCTGTACAGCCGCTGAGGCACCGGTGATGAATCCGTGCTGCCCAGGGCGCGCCGCGTGGTGCTCGCGCATCACAAGATGTAAGCACGCGGGTAATAATTAAGGCTCCAGTTCGCCGGCACTCGGCAGCCATGGCTGCAGCCGCTTTTCTGAAAGCTCATCGATGGTCCAGCCCGCAGCCGCGCCCGGCGTCTCTCTTGCTTCCCCTCACAGCGGCGACCTCGACGCCATGTTCGACCTGGCGCCCGTCTCCCTCTGGCTCGAGGACTACAGCGAGCTCAAGCGCAAGCTCGACGGCTGGCGCGCCGAAGGCGTGACCGACCTGGTCGCCTACCTGGCCGAAGACCCGGCCCGCGTCAGCGGCTGCATGGCGCTGCTGAAGGTGCTGCGCGTCAACCAGCACACGCTGAAGCTCTTCGCCGCCGACAGCCAGGAGATCTTGCTCGGCGCGCTCGACCGCGTGTTCCGCGGCGACATGTCGGCCACCGTGGTGCACGAGCTCGACCGCCTGTGGCGCGGTGAGCTCACCTTCGAGAGCGAAACCGTCAACTACGCGCTCGACGGCCGCCGGCTCGACGTGCGCGTGCGCGCCCGCGTGCTGCCCGGCCACGAACACAGCTGGGACCGCGTGCTGGTGTCGCTCGACGACATCACCGAGCGCGTGGCCGCGCAGCGCCTGCGCGACGAAAGCGCCACCTACGCGCGCAGCCTGTTCGACCGCTCGCCGGTCTCGCTATGGGTGGAAGACTTCAGCGCCGTGCGCACGCTGATGCAGAGCATTCGCGCGCGCGGCATCACCGACTTCGCCACCTTCATCAAGGTGCACCCCGAGTTCGTCACGCGCTGCATGCAGGAAATTCGCGTGGTCGACGTGAACCACGAGACCCTGCGCATGTTCGGCGCGCCCGACCTCGGCACGCTGCTGGGCAACCTGTCGCGCATCTTCCGCGACGAGATGCGCGAGTCGTTCGCCGAGCAGCTGCAGGACCTGTGGAACGGCAAGACCGTGCAGCACCGCGAAGTGCTCAACTATTCGCTGTCGGGCGAGGTGCTGAACATCCACATGCAGTTCGCGGTGCAGGACGACCGGCTCGACACCTGGGACCTGGTGCTGGTGTCGCTGGTGGACATCACCGCGCGCAAGAAGGCCGAGGCCTACCTCGAGTACCTGGGCAAGCACGACGTGCTCACCCAGCTGTGCAACCGCACCTACTACAGCGAGGAGCTCAACCGCCTGTCGCGCAAGGGCCCGTGGCCGGTGTCGATCGTGGCCATCGACCTGAACGGCCTGAAGCAGCTGAACGACCACGAAGGCCACGCCGCCGGCGACTCGTTGCTGCGCCGCATGGGCGAGGTGCTCGACAAGGCCGTCGACCCGCCGGCCTGGCCCGCGCGCATCGGCGGCGACGAGTTCGCCGTGCTGCTGCCGCTCACGGACGAGCGCGGCGCCGAGGCGATGCGCGAGCGCATCCTCACGCTGCTGGAAATGAACAACCAGTTCCACGCAGGCCAGAGCGGCCACGCGCTGAGCCTGGCGATCGGGCTGGCGACGTGCAACGCGGGGGAGTCGCTGGAGTCGGCGCTGCAGCGCGCGGACCGGGCGATGTACGACGACAAGGCGCGGTACTACGAGACGAGCGGCCTCGACCGGCGCGCGTAGGCAAGGAAAGTCAGGCCGCCTGGACCGGGGCGGCTTCGGGCGCGGGCACCCTCACCCGCTCCAGCACGAAATCGATGAACGTCCTGATCGCCCGCGTGTGCTGGCGGTTGGGCATGTACAGCATGAACATCTGCGTGCCGAAGATGCTCAGGCGCCAGTCGTCCAGCGTGGTCACCACGTCGCCCTTGCGCACGTCTTCCTGCACCACGTAGTCGGGCACCAGCCCGATGCCCAGGCCCGCCAGGATGGCCTGGCGCAGGAACAGGAAGTTTTCTGAAATGAGCGTCGGCTCCAGGATCACCTCGCGCCGGGTTTCACCCTGGTACGCCGACACGCGCAGCTGCCGCCCGATGACGGCCGCCGTGACCACCGGCGCGCCCTGCAGCGCGTCGAGCTGCACCGGCAGCGGGTTCCTCGCCGCGTAGTCGGTCGATGCGCAGGCCACGTAGCGCACCGGGCCCATCTCGCGCGCCACCAGGTTCTGCGGCGGCTCGGGAATCACGCGGATGGCGATGTCGACCTCGTCGCGCAGCAGGTCTTCGATGCGGTTCTCGAACACCACGTCGAGCACGATGCCGGGGTATTGCCGCTTGAAGTCGATGAGCCAGTCGGCCATCACCAGCTGGCCGTAGCCGCTGGGCACGCTCAGTCGCACGCGGCCGTGCAGGCCCTGGCCCAGCTCGGTGACCGACTCGCGCGCGGCCAGCAGTTCGCCCTGGATGGCCACGCCGTGCTGGTACAGCCGCAGGCCGATCTCGGTGGGCTCGGCGCGCCGGGTGGTGCGGCGCACCAGCTGCGCGCCCACCGAGCGCTCCAGCTGGTTCAGGTGGTAGCTGAGGTTGGCGCGGGTCATCTTGAGCCGGCGGGCCGCCGCGCTCAGGTTGCCCGCATCGAGTATTTCCACCAGCAGGGTGAGCGATTGCAGGTCCATGCGGGCGATTGTGTCAAAAATTCTTTGACAGTCTGTCAACCGGCTATGCAATTGTCAAAGCGGCGCTGCGGGCAAAGAATGCGGGGTTCACCCCCCAGAGCCTCCGGGTCCGCGCGTTCGCCGGTACCCGCCACGCAAGAGACAAGCACATGGCCACACCAAACCCAAGCCCTTCCACGTCTTCCGGTCCCGTCACCTTCGAGCGTCATGGCGACGTGTTCGTGGTGACCATCGACAACCCGCCCGTCAACGCCCTGGGCGTGGACGTGCGCCGCGGCCTGGTGGCCGCCATCGACGCGGCCGAAGCCGACAGCGCCGCCAAGGCGGTGCTGATCGTCGGCGCGGGCCGCAACTTCATCGCCGGCGCGGACATCCGCGAGTTCGGCAAGCCGCCGCAGGCGCCCTCGCTGCCCGAGGCCTGCCTGAAGATCGAGAACTGCACCAAGCCGGTGGTCGCCGCCATCCACGGCGCCGCGCTCGGCGGCGGGCTCGAAGTGGCGCTGTCGGCCCACTACCGCCTGGCCTCGCCCACCGCCAAGCTGGGCCTGCCCGAAGTGGCGCTGGGCCTGCTGCCCGGCTCGGGCGGTACGCAGCGCGCACCGCGCCTGATCGGCGTGAAGCCCGCGCTGGAACTGATGCTGAGCGGCCGCCACGCGGGCGCGAAGGAAGCGCTGTCGCTCGGCCTCGTCGACCGCCTGGCCACCGACGCCGACGCGCGCGCCGAAGGCCTCGCCTACGCGCAGGAGCTGGTGGGCGCCAACGCCCCGGTGCGCCGCACGCGCGAAGCCGCCGGCCTGGCCGACACCGAAGCCAGCCGCGCCGCCCTGGAGGCCGCGCGCGCCGACACCGCCAGGAGGAGCCGCGGCCTGTTCTCGCCGATGAAGATCATCGAAGCGGTCGAAGGCGCGCTCTCGCTGCCCTTCGACGAAGGCATGGTGCTGGAGCGCAAGCTGTTCCTGCAGTGCATCGACAGCCCGCAGCGCGCCGGCCTGATCCACGCCTTCTTCGCCGAGCGCGAGGTGCTGAAGGCGCCCGAGACCAGGTCGGCCAGCCCGCGCCCGCTCGCGTCGGCCGGCATCGTCGGCGGCGGCACCATGGGCGCCGGCATTGCCGTGGCCATGCTGGACGCGGGCATGCCCGTGACCATGATCGAGCGCGACGACACCCAGCTCGCGCGCGGCCGCGCCAACGTCGAGAAGGTGTACGACGGCCTCATCAAGAAGGGCCGCCTCACCGAAGAGGCCAAGGCCGCGGTGATGGCGCGCTTCAACGGCTCCACGCACTACGACGCCCTGGCCAACGCCGACATCGTGGTGGAAGCGGTGTTCGAGGACATGGCCGTGAAGAAGGCCGTGTTCGCCGAGCTCGACCGCGTGTGCAAGCAGGGCGCCGTGCTGGCCACCAACACCTCGTACCTGGACATCGACGAGATCGCGGCCAGCATCTCGCGCCCGCAGGACGTGGTGGGCCTGCACTTCTTCTCGCCGGCCAACATCATGAAGCTGCTCGAGATCGTGGTGCCCGCCAAGGTGAGCGCCGACGTGGTGGCCACCGGCTTCGACCTCGCGAAGAAGCTCAGGAAGGTGCCGGTGCGCGCCGGCGTGTGCGACGGCTTCATCGGCAACCGCATCCTGGCCGTGTACCGCCAGGCGGCCGACCACATGATGGAAGACGGCGCCTCGCCCTACGACATCGACGCGGCGGTGCGCAACTTCGGCTACCCCATGGGCCCGTTCCAGGTGTCGGACCTGGCCGGCGGCGACATCGGCTGGGCCACGCGCAAGCGCAAGGCCGCCACGCGCGACCCGCAGGCGCGCTACGTGCAGATTGCCGACCGCATCTGCGAGCGCGGCTGGTTCGGCCAGAAGACCCAGCGCGGCTACTACCTGTACCCCGAAGGCGCCCGCGCAGGCCAGCCCGACCCCGAGGTGCTGGCCATCATCGACGCCGAGCGCGCACGCGCGGGCATCGTGCCGCGCCAGTTCACCGAAGAAGAAATCATGCGCCGCTACATGGCCGCCATGGTCAACGAGGGCGCCAACGTGGTGCTGCAGCGCATTGCATTGCGCCCGCTCGACGTGGACGTGACCTTCCTGTACGGCTACGGCTTCCCGCGCCACCGCGGCGGCCCGATGAAGTACGCCGACACCGTGGGCCTGCCGAAGGTGCTGGCCGACATCCGCGAGTTCGCGAAGGAAGACCCGGTCTTCTGGAAGCCGTCGCCGCTGCTGGTGCAGCTGGTCGAACGCGGCGCCGATTTCTCGAGCTTGAACCAATCCGAATAAACAGGAGCACTCCCATGCGTGAAGCCGTCATCGTTTCCACCGCCCGCACCCCGCTGACCAAGGCGCACCGCGGCGAATTCAACATCACCTCCGGCGCCACGCTGGCGGCCTTCGCCGTGAAGGCGGCGGTCGAGCGCTCGGGCCTGGACCCCGCGCTCATCGAGGACGCCATCCTCGGCTGCGGCTACCCCGAGGGCACCACGGGGCGCAACATCGCGCGCCAGAGCATCATCCGCGCGGGCCTGCCGATCAGCATCGCCGGCACCACGGTGAACCGCTTCTGCGCCTCGGGCCTGCAGGCCATCGCCATGGCGGCGGGCCGCATCGTGGCCGAGGGCGCCCCGGCCATGATCGCGGGCGGCGTGGAAAGCATCTCGCAGATCCGCAGCCGCAGCGCGACGGACGCCGGCGACAACGGCATGGACCCGTGGATCGTCGAGCACAAGCCCGCGCTGTACATGGCCATGATCGAGACGGCCGACATCGTCGCCAAGCGCTACAACATCAGCCGCGAGGCGCAGGACCGCTTCTCGGCCGAGAGCCAGCGCAAGACCGAAGAGGCCCAGCTCGCCGGGCGCTACAAGGACGAGATCGTCGCCTGCACCACCACCATGGCCGTGACCGACAAGGAGACGAAGGAAGTCACCCACCGCGAAGTCACCGCCACCGAAGACAACTGCAACCGCCGCGGCACCACCTACGAGGCGCTCGCCAAGCTCAAGCCGGTGATGGGCGAAGACAAGTTCGTCACCGCCGGCAACGCCTCGCAGCTGTCCGATGGCGCCTCGGCCTGCGTGCTGATGGAAGCCAAGGACGCCGAGCGCGCCAACCTGCAACCGCTGGGCGTGTTCCGCGGCCTGGCCGTGGCCGGCTGCGAGCCCGACGAGATGGGCATCGGCCCGGTGTTCGCGGTGCCCAAGCTGCTGGCGCGCCACGGCCTCACGGTCGACGACATCGAC
The DNA here is from genome assembly GCF_030317035.1 of Variovorax sp. J22G73. GTDB lineage: Bacteria > Pseudomonadota > Gammaproteobacteria > Burkholderiales > Burkholderiaceae_C > Variovorax. Next base: position 236,186 of record NZ_JASZYK010000010.1, on the reverse strand, counting down.
CTGTGGGAGCTGAACGAGGCCTTCGCCTCGCAGTCGATCTACTGCCAGGACAAGCTGGGCATTCCGTCGGAGCGCCTGAACGTGAACGGCGGCGCGATCTCCATCGGCCACCCCTTCGGCATGACCGGCGCGCGCCTCACGGGCCACGTGCTCATCGAAGGCAAGCGCCGCGGCGCCAAGTACGCCGTGGTCACCATGTGCATCGCCGGCGGCATGGGTGCCGCGGGCCTGTTCGAAATCTATTGAGGAGTTCGCGATGGACCTGAACTTCACACCCGAAGAAGAAGCCTTCCGCGGCGAAGTGCGCGCCTTCCTGGCGGCGAAGCTGCCGGTGCGCCTTTCCGAGAAAGTGCGCGGCGGCAAGATCCTGGAAAAGGCCGACATGCAGGCGTGGCACGCCACGCTGAACGAGCGCGGCTGGCTGGCCAACCACTGGCCCGAGCAGTACGGCGGGCCGGGCTGGACGGCGGTGGAGAAGTTCATCTTCGAACACGAGTGCGCGCTGGCCTTCGCGCCGCGCATCGTTCCCTTCGGCGTGAACATGCTCGGCCCGGTGCTCATCAAGTACGGCAACGAGGCGCAGAAGCAGCACTGGCTGCCGCGCATCCTGAACGGCGCCGACTGGTGGTGCCAGGGCTACTCCGAACCCGGCGCGGGCTCCGACCTGGCGGCGGTGAAGACGTCGGCCGTGCGCGGCATCGACGCGCAGGGCGACCACTACATCGTGAACGGCCAGAAGACCTGGACCACGCTGGGCCAGCACGCCAACATGATCTTCTGCCTGGTGCGCACCAACCGCGAGGCGAAGAAGCAGGAAGGCATCAGCTTCCTGCTGATCGACATGACCTCGCCCGGCGTGGAAGTGCGCCCGATCATCACGCTCGACGGCGAGCATGAAGTGAACGAGGTGTTCTTCTCCGACGTGCGTGTGCCCGCCGAGAACCTGGTGGGCGAAGAGAACAAGGGCTGGACCTGCGCCAAGTACCTGCTGACCTACGAGCGCACCAACATCGCGGGCGTGGGCTTCTCGGTGGCCGCGCTCGAGCAGCTCAAGGGCATTGCCGCCTCGCAGACCAAGAACGGCAAGCCGCTGGCCGAAGACCCGGCCTTCGCGGCGCGCCTGGCGCGCGTGGAGATCGACCTGGAGAACATGAAGACCACCAACCTGCGCGTGATCGCGGCGGTGGCCGGCGGCGGCGTGCCGGGCGCGGAGAGCTCGATGCTGAAGATTCGCGGCACCGAAATCCGCCAGGAAATCTCGTCGCTCGCGCGCCGCGCCATGGGCGTGTACGGCCGCCCGTTCGTGGCCGAGGCGCTGAAGGACGGCTACACCGGCGAGACCTTCGGCCCCGACTACGCATCGGCCGCCGCCTCGCGCTACTTCAACAACCGCAAGCTGTCGATCTTCGGCGGCTCCAATGAAATCCAGAAGAACATCATCTCCAAGATGATCCTGGGCCTGTAAGGAGACACGCAGTGAACTTCGAACACACCGAAGACCGGCGCATGCTCGCCGACAGCCTGAACCGCTTCATCTCGGAGCAGTACGCCTTCGACGCGCGCGACCGCATCGCGAAGTCGGCGCACGGGTTCAGCAAGGACATCTTCCGGCAGTTCGCCGAACTGGGCGTGATCGGCGCGCTGTTCAGCGAGGCCGACGGCGGCTTCGGCGGCGGCGGCTTCGACATTGCCGTGGTCTTCGAGGCACTGGGCCGCGGCCTGGTCATCGAGCCGCTGCTGGGCGCGGTGATGGTCGGCGAGGCGCTCAGCGTGGCCGGCACCGAGGCACAGAAGGAAAAGCTCGGCGACATCATCAACGGCGTGGCCGTCGTGGCCTTCGCGCACGACGAAGCCGACACGCACTACGAGCGCACGCGCGTGCAGACGAAGGCCGAGCGCAGCGGCGACGCGTGGGTGCTGCACGGCGCCAAGGCGGTGGTGCCGCAGGGCGAGCAGGCCGACCTGTTCCTGGTGTCCGCACGCACGGCGGGCAACGTGAGCAACGTGAACGACGAAGCCGGCATCTCGCTGTTCCTGGTGCCCGCGAAGACCGCGGGCCTCACGGTGCGCGGCTGCCCGTCGATCGACGGCGGCCGCGTGGCCGAGCTGTCGTTCGACGGCGTGACGCTGGGCGCCGACGCGCTGCTGGGCGCCGAAGGCCAGGGCCACGCCACGCTGGAGCGCGCCATCGGCCGCGGCGTGCTCGCGCTGTGCGCCGAAGCGCTGGGCGCCATGGAAGCCGCCAAGACGGCCACGCTGGAGTACCTGCGCACGCGCAAGCAGTTCGGCATTCTGATCGGCAGCTTCCAGGCCCTGCAGCACCGCATGGCCGACCTGCTGCTCGAGATCGAACAGGCGCGCTCCGCCGTCATCAACGCCGCGGCGGCCATCGACACCGGCGACCGCGTGACGCGCGAGCGCGCGCTGTCGGCGGCCAAGTTCAGCATCGGGCGCATCGGCGCGCTGGTGGCGGAAGAAAGCATCCAGATGCACGGCGGCATCGGCATGACGTGGGAGCTGCCCCTGCCCCACTACGCCAAGCGCCTGGTCATGATCGACCACCAACTGGGCGACGAAGACCACCACCTGCAGCGCTACGTCCAGCTCGGCAAGGAGCTCGCGGCATGACGGACACGACGAACAAGACCGTGCTCGTCTCGCAGCAGGGCGCCGTGCGCATCCTGACCAACAGCAACCCCGGCGCGCGCAACGCGATCACGCCGACGCTGTACGCCGAACTCTCGGCCGCGCTGGCCGACGCCGAGCAAGACCCCGAGGTCGGCGCCATCGTGTTCACCGGCGCGGGCGACTTCTTCTGCTCCGGCGGCGACCTGAACCTGCTGGCCAAGCGCCGCGAGCTGCCGATGGCGGAACGCCGCCAGATTCTCGAAGGCCTGAACAACCTGATTCGCGCGCTGCGCGATTGCGCCAAGCCCGTGATCGCGGCGGTCGAGGGCGGCGCGGCCGGCGCGGGCCTGTCGATGGCGCTGGCCTGCGACATGCTGGTGTCGGCGCGCGACGCGTTCTACACGGTGGCGTACATCAAGGTCGGCCTCACGCCCGACGGCGGCGCCACCGCCTTCCTGGCCGAGTTCGTCTCGCGCCAGGTGCTGACCGAGCTGTGCCTCACCGGCGACCGCATGACCGCCGAGCGGCTGAACCAGCTGGGCGCGGTCAACCGCCTGACCGACAAGGGCGCGGCGCTGGCGGAAGCCGTTGCGCTGGCCGCCAAGGTGGCGACCGGCCCGCAGCGCGCCACCACGCGCATCAAGACGCTGTGCCGCCAGGCGCACCACGCCACGCTCGAAGAGCAGCTGGCGGCCGAGGCCGTGTTCATGGTCGAGTCGCAGGGCGACGCCGAAGCGGCCGAAGGCATCGGCGCGTTCCTGGGCAAGCGCAAGGCCGACTTCGTCGCGCTGCGCCACGACGACAAGGCAAAGGACGCGTCCTGACGCCGAGCCTGCCGCCCCTGCATTCCGCCTCGCACGCCGTGCGGGGCTTTTTCGTTTCTCCGAAGTCCCCGTCATGCCTCTATTGAATTCATCGCTGCCGCTCGCCGGCGTGCGCGTCCTCGACCTGTCCCGCATCCTGGCGGGCCCCTGGTGCGGCATGGTGCTCGCCGACATGGGCGCCGAGGTGATCAAGGTCGAGCACCCGGGCCGCGGCGACGACACGCGCGACTGGGGCCTGCGCGTGGGCAAGACCGAAACCGCCTACTTCAACAGCGTGAACCGCAACAAGCGCTCGGTCACGCTCGACCTGCAGACGCCCGAGGGCCAGCAGCTCGCGCGCGACCTGGCCAGGCAGTGCGACGTGGTGATCCAGAACTTCAAGTTCGGCGGCATCGACAAGCTGGGCCTGGGCTACGAGCAGCTCAGCAAGGAAAACCCGCGCCTGGTGTATTGCTCGATCTCGGGCTACGACCGCACCGGCCCCGAGGCCGCGCGCCCCGGCTACGACCTGGTGGTGCAGGGCGAGGCCGGCCTGATGGCGCTGAACGGCGAAGCCAACCAGCCGCCGCTGAAGTTCGGCGTGGCCGCGGTCGATTTGTTCACCGGCATGTACTCCGCGCAGGCCGTGCTGGCCGCGCTGTACCAGCGCGAGAAGACCGGCAAGGGCCGCCACGTGGAGATGGCGCTGTTCGACTGCGGCCTGATGATCACCGCCTACTACGGCCTGGAAGCGCTGTTGATGGGCGAAGACCCGCCACGCTACGGCAACTCGCACCCGTCGATCGTGCCCTACGGCGTGTTCGACGCGGCCGACGGCCCGCTGGTGATCACCGTGGGCAACAACGCGCAGTTCGCACGCTTCTGCACCGAGGTCATCGGGCGGCCCGACCTGGCGGCCGACGAGCGCTTCAAGACCAACATCCTGCGCTCGGCCAACCGCGCCGTGCTGCTGCCCGCGTTGCACGCCGAGCTGGCGAAGCGCCCGCGCGCCGAGCTGCTCGAAAAGCTCACCGCGTCGGGCATTCCGTGCGGCGAGGTGCTGGGCCTGCTGGAGGCGCTGCAATCGAAGCGCGCCACCGACGCCGGCCTGGTCACGAAACAATCGCACCCGGTGGCCGGCACGGTCGACGTGCTGGCGCCGCCCTACCGTTTCGACGGCGAGCGCCTGCCGGTGCGCAGCGCGCCGCCCACGCTGGGCGAAGGCACGCACGACGTGCTGCAGTCGCTGCTCGGGCTGTCGGACGAAAAGCTGGCGGCGCTGAAGGCCGGCGGCGTGGTCTGACGAACACGCGCCTGCAGCCTTCGCATCGCCTTCTCGCCCTCTCGTCGTTTTCCTGTTTTCCGTTCCTGTTCCCGTTCCCGTTTCCCGTCTACCGTTTTCCCTGTTGAAGAAGTCCATGGCCTCCCTCGCTTTCCGTTCCCTCCGCAGCCCCGTTCGCCGTGCACTCGTCGCCCTGGCCCTTCCCGCCGCCCTGTCGCTCGCAGCCGGCAGCGCCTTCGCGCAAGCCTGGCCCAGCAAGCCGATCACGCTGATCGTGCCCTTCCCGCCCGGCGGCCCGACCGACGTGGCCTCGCGCATCGTGGCGCAGAAGATGTCGCTCGCGCTCAAGCAGAACATCGTCATCGACAACCGCAGCGGCGCCTCGGGCACCGTGGGCGCGGCGGCCGCTGCGCGCGCGCCGGCCGACGGCTACACCTTCGTGATGCTGGCCACGCCCACGCTGCTGGCCTCGCACCTGTACGGCCCCACCGGCGGCTACGACATCTTCAAGAACTTCACGCCCGTGGGCTCGGTGTACGACCTGCCCATCGTGCTGGTGGTCAACCCCAAGTCGCTGCCCGAAGTGACCAACCTGCAGGGCCTGATCGCCAAGGCCAAGGCCGAGGGCGGCAAGCTCAACTACACCACCGCAGGCGCCGGCAGCTTCGGCCACCTGACCACCGAGCAGCTGAAGACCATCGGCAAGTTCGACATGCAGCACGTGCCCTACCGCGGCAGCGCGCCGGCCGTGACCGACCTCATCGGCGGCCAGGTGCCGGCGATGTTCTCCGACTTGGTGGCCGTCATTCCGCACATTCGCGCGGGCAAGGTGCGCGCCATCGCGGTGGGCTCGGCCAAGCGCGTGAGCCTGCTGCCCGACGTTCCCACGGTGGCCGAGCAGGGCTTCCCCGGCTTCGACGCCACCTCGTGGGGCGGCCTGCTGGCGCCCGTGGGCACGCCCAAGGACGTGGTCGACCGCATGAGCGCCGCGCTGAAGAACGCGCTGGCCGACAAGGAAGTGCAGGACAAGCTCGAAAGCGTGGGCTCCTTCGCGGCCTACCGCACGCCCGAGCAGACCGGCGTGCGCATGAAGCAGGACTTCGAGCGCTGGGGCAAGGTCATTCGCGACAACCACATCACGAACCAGTAAAACCGGGCGGCCGGCAGGGCGACACCTTTCAAGGAGACAGACATGACAGACCCCAAGCACGACAACAACTACAAGACCCCGGTCGGCGCGCCCTTCCGCCCCGCCTTCCCCGTCCGCAGCCTGGCGGACATCCACAAGCTCGAAGAGACGCCGCTCGCGCAGGCGCTCACGGTGCGCAGCACCTACGAGATCTTCCGCAACGCGGGCCATGCCTTCGGCGACAAGACGGCGCTGACCTTCCTGCGCACCGGCAACCCGGCGGACGAGCCGCTGCGCTGGTCGTACGCCGACCTGCTCGCGCGGCTGCACCAGACGGCCAACATGCTGCACACGCTGGGCGTGGGACCGGACGACGCGGTCGCCGTGCTGCTACCCGGCTGCCTCGAGTACCACCTGGCGCTGTGGGGCGGCGAGGCCGCCGGCATCGTGCAGCCGCTGAACCCGCTGCTCACCGACGAGAAGCTGGTGGCGCTGATGACCGCGGCGCGCGCCAAGGTGCTGATCGCCTACGGCTCGGACAGCGAGTCGGGCATGTGGTCGAAGGCGATGCGCCTGCGCGGCCAGGTGCCCACGCTGACCACCGTGCTGCGCGTGGCGCCGCACGACGAGGCGCCCGGCGCGGCCGGCGCGCTGCCCGAAGGCGTGGCCGAGTTCGACGTGCTGCGCGCCGCGCAACCCGACGACCGGCTGGTGAGCGGGCGCGACATCGCGCCCACCGACATCGCCGCGTACTTCCACACCGGCGGCACCACGGGCGCGCCCAAGCTCGCGCGCCACAGCCACGGCGCGCAGGTGTTCACGGCCTGGGCCAGCGTGCAGGTCGCGGGCATGAACGAGAACGGCATCTCCATCAACGGCTACCCGCTGTTCCATGTGGCGGGCGTGCTGCCGGCGTCGCTGTCGTCGCTGTCGGCGGGCGTGGAGGTGATCATTCCCACGCCCTCGCTGCTGCGCAACAAGGAGGTGCTGGCCAACTACTGGAAGCTGGTGGCCAGGTACCGCCCGACCTCGCTGTCGGCCGTGCCCACCGTGCTGGCCGCGCTGGCCAACGTGCCGCTGGACGGCGCGGACATCTCGTCGATCACCTACTGCCGCACCGGCGCCGCCGTGCTCGCGCCCGAGCTGGCCGCGCGCTTCGAGCGGCTGTTCGGCCTGCACGTGCACGAGAGCCTGGGCATGACGGAGATGGCCGGCATCTCGACCATCACGCCGCCGGGCGTGGACGGGCCCGCGGGCTGCGTGGGCTTCCGGCTGCCGTACATGCAGATGCGCGTGGTGGCGCTCGACGAGAACGGCAACGCCAGCGACCGCGACATGCCGCCCGGCGAGCAGGGCATGGTGCTGTTCAAGTCGCCCAACGTGTTCTCGGGCTTCGTGGACCCGGCCGACAACGCCAAGGCCTTCACCGCCGACGGCTGGCTCGCCACCGGCGACCTGGGCTGGATCGACAGCCAGGAGCGGCTGAACCTCACGGGCCGCTCGAAGGACCTGATCATCCGCAGCGGCCACAACATCGACCCCAAGACCATCGAGGACGCGCTGGGCGCGCACCCGGCCGTGCAGCTGTGCGCCGCCGTGGGCGCACCCGATGCGTACGCCGGCGAGCTGCCCGTGATCTTCGCGACGCTGGTGCCCGGCGCCTCCGCGACCGAGGAAGAGCTGCTGGCCTTCACCGCCGGCCGCGTGGACGAAGCGCCGGCCCGGCCCAAGTGGGTGTCGGTGATCCAGGCCATGCCGATGACCAACGTCGGAAAGATCTACAAGCCCGAGCTGCGCGCCATGGCCGCGCGGCAGGTGGTGGCCGCGACCGTGGCGGAGGTGTGCGCCGCGCTGGGCGTGGGCGAGGCCGCGCGGCCCGTGGTGACGACCGAGGGCGAGAGCCTGGTGCGCGTGGCCATCGACGCGGCCGCCGTGAACGCCACGGGCGTGCAGGCCGCCGCGCTGCAGGAGCGGCTGCACAAGGCGCTGGAGCCGCTGCCCTTCAAGACCCGCATCGCCTCGCCATAAGAAGATTTTTGCAACCGAGAACCCGAGAGAGACAGAGACAAGCCATGACCTTCCGCCCTTTGAACCGACGCACCCTGCTGTGCGCCACCGCCTCTGTCGCCGCCTTCGCCAGCGTGCTTGCCGTGCCTGCGGCGCACGCGCAGAACACGTACCCGAACAAGCCCATCCGCATGGTCGTGCCCTTCGCCGCCGGCGGTGCCACCGACGTGCTCGCGCGCCTCATCGGCCAGAAGATGGCCGCCGGCATGGGCCAGCCCGTGATCATCGACAACAAGCCCGGCGCGGCCGGCATCATCGGCACTGACGCGGTCGCCAAGGCGCCGGGCGACGGCTACACGGTGGTGCTGTCGCTGAGCAACTCGCTGCTGACCAACGAGTTCCTGTACGACAAGCTGCCCTACGACTCGCAGCGCGACCTCACGCTGGTCTACCAGATCGCGATGGCGCCGCTGGTGCTGGTGGTGCACCCCAGCGTGCCGGTGAAGACCGGGCCCGAGCTGCTGAAATACGCCGCCGCCAACAAGGCCAAGCTGGCCTACGGCTCCTACGGCGTGGGCGCCTACCCGCACCTGGCCGGCGCGCACATGAGCCTGGCCACGCAGTCGGACATGAACCACGTCGCCTACAAGGGCGAGGCGCCGATGGTGCAGGACCTGATCGGCGGGCAGATCCAGATGGCCTATGCCAGCGCGCTGGTGGCCAAGCCGCACATCGATTCCGGAAAGATCCGCGCCGTGGGCGTGACCGGCGAGCGCCGCATGGGCACGCTGCCCAACGTGCCCACGCTGGCCGAGCAGGGCATGAAGGACGAGGCCTACCGCGTGACCGGCTGGCTCGCCATTGCCGTGCCCGCCAGCACGCCCAAGCCCATCGTCGCGCGGCTGGCCGACGAGGTGCGCAAGGCCACGCAGCAACCCGACGTGCAACAGCGCGTCGCGGCCATGGGCTTCGAGCTGAAAGACAGCTCGCCCGAACTCTTCGCAGCCGCCTACAAGGCGGAGCGCCCGGTGTGGGAACGCCTGATCAAGCAGTCGGGCGCGCGGCTCGAATAAACCCTCTCTCTTTTTTTTCATTCGTCATTCGAAGGAACAACCATGAAGATTCTTGTGCCCGTGAAGCGGGTCGTCGACTACAACGTCAAGGTGCGCGTGAAGAGCGACGGCACCGGGGTGGACATTGCCAACGTGAAGATGAGCATGAACCCGTTCGACGAGATCGCGGTCGAAGAAGCGGTTCGCCTGAAGGAAAAGGGCGTGGTCACGGAAGTGATCGCGGTGTCTTGCGGGGATGCGAAGTGCCAGGAAACGTTGCGCACGGCGATGGCCATCGGCGCGGACCGCGGCATCCTCGTGGAGACGACTGAAGAACTGCAGCCGCTGGCTGTCGCCAAGCTGCTGAAGGCGCTGGTCGACAAGGAACAGCCCTCGCTGATCATCCTGGGCAAGCAGGCCATCGACGACGACGCGAACCAGACCGGCCAGATGCTGGCTGCGCTGGCCGATTTGCCCCAAGCCACCTTCGCCTCGAAGGTCGACCTCGCAGGCGACAAGGTCACGGTGTCGCGCGAAGTCGACGGCGGCATGGAAACACTGACGCTCACGCTGCCCGCGGTCATCACGACCGACCTGCGCCTGAACGAGCCGCGCTACGTGACGCTGCCGAACATCATGAAGGCGAAGAAGAAGCAGCTGGACACCTTCAAGCCCGAAGACCTGGGCGTGGACGTGAAGCCGCGCCTGAAGACGCTGAAGGTTGCTGAACCGCCGAAGCGCGGCGCCGGCATCAAGGTGCCTGACGTTGCAGCGCTGGTGGACAAACTGAAGAACGAAGCGAAGGTGATCTGAACATGACCGCACTAGTTATTGCTGAACACGACCACGCCAGCATCAAGCCGGCAACGCTCAACACCGTGACCGCCGCGCTGGCTTGCGGTGGCGAAGTGCACGTTCTCGTCGCAGGCGCCAATGCGGCAGAAGCCGCCAAGGCCGCAGCCCAGATCGCCGGCGTGACCAAGGTCATCGCCGCGGACAGTCCCAGCCTGGCAGAAAACCTCGCTGAAAACGTCGCAGCCCAGGTGCTGGCGATTGCCAGCAACTACAGCCACATCCTGTTCCCCTCGACCGCCAACGGCAAGAACGTGGCTCCGCGCGTGGCTGCCAAGCTCGACGTGGCGCAGATCAGCGACATCACCAAGGTCGACAGCCCGGATACGTTCGAGCGCCCGATCTACGCCGGCAACGCCATCGCCACCGTGCAGAGCAGCGATGCAACGAAGGTGATCACGGTCCGCACGACCGGCTTCGACGCAGCAGCCGCCACCGGTGGCAGCGCAACCGTCGAAACCGCTGAAGGCGTGGCTGACAGCGGCAAGTCCAGCTTCGTCGGCCGTGAAGTGACGAAGAGCGAACGCCCCGAACTCACCGCCGCCAAGATCATCGTCTCCGGTGGCCGTGCCCTGGGCAGCGCCGAGAAGTTCACGGAAGTGATGGCTCCGCTCGCCGACAAGCTCAACGCAGGCCTCGGCGCCAGCCGCGCCGCAGTCGACGCGGGCTACGCCCCCAACGACTGGCAAGTCGGCCAGACCGGCAAGATCGTCGCGCCGCAGCTGTACATCGCAGCGGGCATCTCCGGCGCCATCCAGCACTTGGCCGGCATGAAGGACTCGAAGGTCATCGTCGCGATCAACAAGGACGAAGAAGCTCCGATCTTCAGCGTGGCCGACTACGGCCTCGTCGCCGACCTGTTCGTGGCCGTGCCCGAACTGGTGAAGGCCCTGTAAGAGGCCGCGCGCATGAAGACCCGCATCACCGAACTGCTCGGCATTCGCTACCCCATCGTGCAGGGCGGCATGCAATGGGTGGGCCGCGCGGAGCTGGCTTCGGCCGTGTCGAACGCCGGCGGGCTCGGCGTGCTCACCGCGCTCACGCAGCCCACGCCCGACGACCTGCGCCAGGAAATCGCGCGCATGCGCACGATGACGGACAAGCCCTTCGGCGTGAACCTCACCATCCTGCCGTCGGTGAAGCCGCCGCCGTACGCCGAGTACGTGCAGGCCATCATCGACAGCGGCGTGAAGATCGTGGAGACCGCGGGCAACAGCCCGAAGGACTTCATCGAGGCGCTGAAACGCCACGACGTGAAGATCGTGCACAAGTGCACCTCGGTGCGCCATGCGCTGTCGGCCGAACGCAATGGCGTGGACGCGGTGGCGGTGGACGGCTTCGAGTGCGCGGGCCATCCGGGCGAGGACGACGTGCCCGGCCTGGTGCTGCTGCCCGTGGCGGCGCGCAAGCTGCGCATTCCGATCATCGCGTCAGGCGGCATCGCCGACGGCCGCGGCATGGCCGCCGCGCTGGCGCTGGGCGCCGAGGGCATCAACATGGGCACGCGCTTCTGCGTGACCCAGGAAGCCCCCATCCACCACAACATCAAGCAGGCGCTGGTCGACGCGACCGAGCGCGACACGAAGCTGATGTTTCGCACCCTGCACAACACCGCGCGCGTGTTCCGCAACGCCATCTCCGAAGAGGTGGTGGCCATGGAGAACCGCGAGGGCGGCTGCGCGTTCGAGGACGTGCGCCCGCTGGTGGCCGGTGCGCGCGGCAAGGCCGCGCTGGCCTCGGGCGAGGTGCAGAACGGCGTGGTGTCGGCGGGCCAGTGCATCGGGCTGATCGACGACATTCCGACCTGTGCGGAGCTGCTCGAACGCATGGTGCGCGAGTGCCGCGAGCACCTGGACCGCGCGCGCGGCTGGATGTAGCCGGGCATTGCCGTTTGCCTGCGCCGTGGCTTCGGGGCGCGCGCAGGCCGACGGGGCACTGAGACCGCACGGCCCACGAGGCACGCGCGCGGCGCATTGCGGAAGCTGCATTTGTTGGCGATTGCCGAGACTTCGTGCGGTATGTGCCAGCTACAGCGCCGGGCTTTTCTCTAAAGTGGATGTCCCTGTCACTCGATATTCCACCAAGGGAAGAAAGGCGCAACACACCCACCCACACCAATGTTTGAAGGCTGCTTGCCTCGCGGCAGGTTGTCGGTGCGAAAGCAGCGATGCAAATGCGAGGTATCAAAAGGCGACGGCCGGGGCGTTATCAGCACCCCGACCGTCTAACCAAGTTCGTGCAACAACCTCTAAGGACCGCACAAAAATGGCTACCAAGACTATAGCCCGGCCTCGCACGCCGGTAGCTTCCGAAGACAACGCCCAAGATACCCAGCATCCGGCGGATCGTCTCGAAAACACCCTCACCCAACTCGAAGCTCTCCTGTGGGTCTGCCACGGCGAAGAGATCAACTGGTGCGACGGTGACGGACCTCGACAACTCGACAACCTGCTCTGGCTCGCGGCTGACCTTGCCCGCAAGGCTGGGGAGCTGTTTCAGTTGAACGAGAAGGCGCGACACAAGGCGCCTGAGACCGGCGGTTAGCGGCTGGTCTGCGGGCTGCGAGATTCGCGGCCCGCCTGGGGAACAGGTCCTTCGGAGTGCGATGTCATGTCCAAGGCGTTCTGAATTGGGATGCAGTCGGGATGGATGCTCGACCAATACGCACGCATCTAACAGCGTGTGCCTAAGCCATTCGCGGAGGGGAGTACCCGGCGGCCTGTGAACCCGCCCTGAAAGCCGCTCAGCAAAGCCCGGCCAGCTAAGGAAACCCCCGATACATCAGTGGTCTTCGACCCCCTAGCATCGGTGACAGCTTCCCCTGTCGAGGTGTACGGAACGCATCCCGGCGTCCGCCCGGTGACATGGCTTCCTGCCTCACTGACCTTCTGCGATGACAACACCACCCGAGTCCGGCCCCACGCTGGACGCCGCCAGCCCCCTTCCCCCCGACATCGAAGCCGCCGACGAACCGACCAAGGTTCCCCTTGCCATCGAAGACTGGCTCACGGTCCTCATCATGGGCGCGCTGGCGCTCATCACCTTCGCCAACGTGCTGGTGCGCTACTTCACCGACTCGTCGTTCGCGTGGACCGAAGAGTTCTCGGTGTTCCTCATGATCATGCTGGCGCTGGTGGCCGGCTCGGCCGCGGTGGCGCGCGACCGGCACATTCGCATTGAGTACTTCTCGGAGAGCGGCTCCATGGCGCGGCGCAAGCGGCTCGCGCAGTTCGGCGCGCTGATGATCGCCATCCTGTTCACGCTCATCGGCACACTCAGCATCCGCATGGTGTGGGACGACTACCGCTTCGAGGAAACCACGCCGGGCATCGGGCTGCCGTCGTGGTGGTACTCCATCTGGCTGCCCATCGTGTCCTATGCGATCGCGCTGCGCGCGGTGGGCCTCATGGTGCGCCGCGGGCGCAAGACCAACTACGGCACCGACGGCTCCGACGCCCCGACAAAGCACAAAGGGGACGCCTCGTGATCGCCACCCTGCTCTTCGTCGCCTTCGTGCTGATGATGCTGGTGGGCGTGCCCATCGGCGCCGCGCTGGGCCTGGCGGGTGCCGCCTGCATCGCGCTGGCCAACGGCGACGCCCAGTGGTTCGGCCTGCTGGCCGTGCCGCAGAACTTCTACGCGGGGCTGGGCAAGTACCCGCTGCTGGCCATTCCGATGTTCGTGCTGGTCGGCTCCATCTTCGACCGCTCGGGCGTAGCGCTGCGTCTGGTGAATTTCGCGATTGCCATCGTGGGCCGCGGCCCGGGCATGCTGCCGCTGGTGGCGATTGCGGTGGCGATGTTTCTCGGCGGCATCTCGGGCTCGGGCCCGGCCAACGCAGCCGCCGTGGGCGCGGTGATGATCGCGGCGATGTCGCGCGCCGGCTACCCGGCCGCCTTCTCGGCCAGCGTGGTGGGCGCCGCAGCCGCCACCGACATCCTGATTCCGCCGTCGGTGGCGTTCATCGTGTACTCGGTGCTGGTGCCCGGTGCCTCGGTGCCGGCGCTGTTCGCGGCCGGCATGATTCCCGGCGTGATGGCCGGCCTGGCGCTGATGATTCCTGCCGTGCTGCTGGCCCGCAAGCACAAGATGGGCGCGCTCGAATCGACCCTGCCGCGCCCGCCCTTCTGGAAGAGCTTTCGCGAAGCGACCTGGGGGCTGGCCGCGCCGGTGCTGATTCTGGGCGGCATGCGCGCGGGCTGGTTCACGCCGACCGAGGCGGCGGTGGTGGCGGTGTTCTACGGGCTGTTCGTGGGCATGTGCATTCACCGGACGATCAAGGTGCGCGACCTGTTCGTGATCTTGCGCGAGTCGGGCGAACTGTCGGCGGTGATCCTGCTGGTGGTGTCGCTCGCGGGCATCTTCGCGTACTCGCTGTCGACGCTGGGCGTGATCGACCCGGTCACGCGCGCGATCGTGAATTCGGGGCTGGGCGAGTACGGCATCCTGTCGCTGCTCATCCTGCTGCTGATCACGGTGGGCATGTTCCTGGACGGCGTGTCGATCTTCCTGATCTTCGTGCCGCTGCTGCTGCCCATCGTGCAGTACTACAAATGGGACCCGGTGTGGTTCGGCGTGATCCTCACGCTGAAGGTGGCGCTGGGCCAGTTCACGCCACCGCTCGCGGTGAACCTGATGGTGTCGTGCCGCATCGCGAAGGTGCGCATGGAAGAAACCGTGCGCTGGGTGGGATGGATGCTGTTCTCGATGTTCGTGGTGATGGTGCTGGTCATCGTGTTCCCCGAGCTGGCTTTGTGGTTGCCTCGGAAGCTGGGGTATTGACGTGTCTTGTTGTTCGTTTGTCGAGGTGCGCGGTTCAGGGGGCTGCTGTTCAGGGCGCGATCACGCCGACGCGGTGCCCCTTTCCTCGAATGTCCCCCGGCCTGCGGCCTCCTCCTTAATTTCTCGGAAAGGGGCACCGCGCCGTCGTGATCGTTGTGCGCAGCGGTCGCTGATCGCCGCGAACCGACAGCGCGTCCAGGTGAACAGGGCGTCGGGTGCTTCCCGCAGCGAAATTAAGGAGGAGGCCGCAGGCCGGGGGACATTCGCGGAGGGAAGTACCCGGCGGCCTGTGCACTCGCCCTGAATAGCAGCAACAACAAGCACGAACAACACGAGCCAAAGATTTCAGCGTCCAGTTCAGTTCGTTTCAACAAAACAAGGAGACCTCTCATGAAATTCCGCCGCACCCTGCTCGGCCTCGCCGCCGCCGCGACTGCCCTTGGCATGTTCTCGACCGGCGCCATGGCGCAGGCCGCCTACAAGCCCGAATACAAGATGTCCCTCGTGCTCGGCCCGCCCACCCCCTGGGGCCAGGCCGGAAAGATCTGGGCCGACCTGGTGAAGGAACGCACCCAGGGGCGCATCAACATCAAGCTGTACCCCGGCGTGTCGCTCATCCAGGGTGACCAGACGCGCGAGTTCAGTGCCCTTCGCCAGGGCGTCATCGACATGGCCGTGGGCTCGACCATCAACTGGTCGCCGCAGGTGAAGCAGCTCAATCTTTTCTCCATGCCGTTCCTGATGCCCGACTACGCGGCCATCGATGCGCTCACGCAGGGCGATGTGGGCAAGGAAATGTTCAAGACCCTCGACAAGGCCGGCGTGGTGCCGCTCGCGTGGGGCGAGAACGGCTTTCGCGAAATCACCAACTCCAAGAAGCCCATCAAGTCGCCGGCCGACATCAAGGGCATGAAGATCCGCGTGGTCGGCTCGCCCATCTACTCGGACATGTTCACCGCCCTGGGCGCCAACCCCACGCAGATGAGCTGGGCCGATGCGCAACCCGCGCTCGCCAGCGGCGCGGTCGATGGGCAGGAGAACCCGCTGTTCCTGTTCACCGTGCTGAAGATGCAGACCGTGGGCCAGAAGTTTGTCACCACCTGGGGCTACGTGGCCGACCCGCTGGTGTTCGTGGTCAACAAGGAAATCTGGGCCTCGTGGACGCCGGCCGACCAGGCCATCGTGCGCCAGGCCGCGCTGGACGCGGGCAAGGAAGAAATCGTCATCGCGCGCAAGGGCCTGGTCGAAGCCGACAAGCCCGTGCTGAAAGACATCGCCGGCATGGGCGTGACCGTGACCAGCCTCACCCCGGCCGAGCGCGACGAGTTCGTGAAGGCCACGCGCCCGGTGTACGACAAGTGGAAGTCGACGGTGGGCGCCGACCTGGTGGCGAAGGCCGAGCAGGCGATCGCGGCGCGCAAGAAGTAACCAGGCCGAGCAACGGGGCTTCGAGTCACGGGGCTTCAAGCCAGCGGGCGGCTCACGCGCCGTAGCCGCCTTCGCGGTAACGGCTCGGCTTCGCGCCCGCCACCTTCCTCATCAGGCGGCGCAGCGCGGTGGCGTCCTGGTAGCCCACGGCGGCGGCCACCTGCTCGACCGTCATGCGGCTGCCCTCGAGCAGCGCGCGCGCACGCCGCAGGCGCACGCTCTGCACCAGCGCCTGCGTGCTCTTGCCGGTGGCCTTCTGGATGTGGCGCGCCAGCGTGCGCTGCGACATGCAGAACTCGCTGGCCAGCGCGCTCACGGCCGGCGCGCTCGGCAAGGCCGACTCGACCCTGGCCGCAAGCCGCGCCACCAGGTCGTTGCCGTTGGCCAGCAACTCCGCGGCAATGAACGGCGACTGGGCCTGCCGCCCGTCGATCAGCAGCATGCGCGAGACCAGGTCCGTGAGCGCGCTGCCGCAGCGCTCGCGCAGCAGGTGCAGCATGAGGTCGGTCTGCGCGAACGCTGCGCCCGCGGTCACCACCGGGCCGTCGGCGCACACCATGCGGTCGGCATCGACCGTGCAGCCGGGCGACATGCGCGCGAGCAAGGGCGCGTACCACCACGACGTGGTCGCGCGCCGCCCTTCGAGCAGGCCCGCGGCGTTCAGCAGGAACACCGCCGAGCACGACGCCGCGACCTGTCCGCCGGACTTCACATGGCGCACGAGGGCTTTCACGGCGTGGGCGGCATCGTCGCTTTCCAGGCACTGGCGAATCTCGCCGGGCGTGTTCAGGCCCAGCCCCGGCACCACCCAGGTCGACCGGTCGTCGCGCGGCCTCGCGGGCAGGCGCGCGGTTTCCAGGCTCATGCCGGCCTGCAGCCGCACGGGGCCGCCCTGCACCGAGCACAGGCGCCAGCGCGGCGGCGCCACGCCTGCACGGGGCGCCACGGCCTGCGCGGCAGCCAAGATGTCGAGCGTGACCGCCACGCTCGAATTGAAGGCGCCGGGCAGCACCAGCACGGTGAAGTCATGCATTGCGGAGGTTGGCCGATAAGGCCCTGAAGCAGTCGAATTGGACACTGCCATTCTCTGGCCCGTGGCGGCCCAATACAAGCATCACCAGCTTCCTTCATCGCGCCACATGCCCACCATCTTCGTGAAGATTCCCCATGGTTCATTCCCCGGCGAGCACCGCGCCTCGCTCGTTCGCAGCATCAACGAAGCCGCTGCAGCAGCCGAACAGATGCCCGACGAGCCCCGCGCACGTGCCATGTGCTGGGTGCTGGTCGACGAGCTCGCGGCCGGCGCCTTGACCTGCGGCGGCGCCGACCTGAGCGCGCAGCTGCTGCCCTGCACCGCGCTGGCCTGCGTGCCGGCGGGCGTGCTCGACGACGCATCGCGCGCCGTCTTCGTCTCGCGCGTGCACGACGCGTTCAAGCAGGCGATGCCTTCGGACGACAGGCGCCGCCTCGCGACCTCGGTGCTCGTTCACGAGGTGGCCGACGGCGCCTGGGGCGTGGGCAGCGACATCTGGCGGTTGCCCGACTTCGCGCGCGCCGCGGGGTACGCGCACCTGCAGCACCTGGTTCCGCTGAAGCAAACCACCTGAACGACAAGGAGACCGCCCATGACACCGACCCGCCCCCTGAACGAAGACGACCCGCTCGATGATTTCAGCGCGCGCGCCATCGCCCTCGACGGCATCGAGAAGAAGGTCTACCTCACCGGCCAGGGCCCCGCCGTGATCGTGATGACCGAGATGCCCGGCATCAGCCCGCACGTGGCGCGCTTCGCGCGATGGGTGCGCGACGCAGGCTTCACGGTCTACATGCCTTCGCTGTTCGGCCGCGACGGCGCGGTGCCGCAGGCCGAGGAAGGCGCCGCGGTGTTCAGGCGCGCCTGCGTGAGCGCGGAATTTCGCGCCTTCGCGTCGAACGCGTCGAGCCCCGTCACGCAATGGCTGCGGGCGCTCGCGCGGCTGGCGCACGAAGAATGTGGCGGCCCCGGCGTGGGCGCGATCGGCATGTGCTTCACCGGCAACTTCGCGCTGTCGATGATGCTGGAGCCGGCCATGCTCGCGCCGGTGGTGTGCCAGCCCTCGCTGCCGCTGGACGACGCGGCCGGCACGAACGTGGCGGCCGACGAACTGGCCGCCGTGCGCCAGCGCCTGGAGCGCGAAGACCTCACGGTGATGGCCTACCGCTTCGACGGCGACAAGTTCTGCAAGGCCGAGCGCTTCGCGGCGTTCTCCCACGCGCTGGGCCCGCGCTTCGTCACGCGCGTGCTGCCCGACAGCGCGGCCAACCCAAACACCCCGCCCTTCTTCGCGCAGGTGGTGGCCAGCCCGCACAGCGTGGTCACGGCGCACCTGATCGACGAGGCCGGCCAGCCGACGCTGGCGGCGCGCGACGAGATCCTGGCGTTCTTCGCGCGGCGGCTGCGGGGCGGGCGCTGACGGGCGTGCGGGCGAACCCACGAGCGAACACGTCGACGAACTTGCAAGCTCTGGCAGACTGGCCCGCCAAGGAGCCTTGCCATGCCGACCACCCCCTCCCCCCACTCTCCCGACACCCCGTTGCACACGCTCATCATCGACACCGACCCCGGCGCCGACGACGTGATCGCGCTGCTGTTCGCCATGGCCGCGCCCGAGGCGCTGCGCATCCAGGCGCTGACGACGGTGGCCGGCAACGTGCCGCTGGCCAAGACCTCGCGCAATGCGCGACTGGCCTGCGAGTGGGCCGGGCGGCCGGAGATCGCGGTGTACGCGGGCGCCGAGCGCCCCCTGCAGCGCACACCGATCTACGCGGCCAACATCCACGGCAAGGAAGGCCTCACGGGCGTCGACGTGTACGAGCCCGCCGCGCCGCTGGCCGAGGGCCACGCGGTCGACTACCTGGTTCGCACGCTGCGCGCCGCGCCTGAGAAGAGCGTGACGCTCGCCATGCTCGGCCCGCAGACCAACCTGGCGCTCGCGCTCGAGCAGGCGCCCGACATCGTGCGCGGCCTGCGCGAGCTGGTGCTGATGGCCGGCGCGCATTTCAACGGCGGCAACATCACACCCGTGGCCGAGTTCAACGTGTTCGCCGACCCGCATGCGGCCGAGGCGGTGCTGAAGAGCGGCGTGCCCATCACCCTGCTGCCGCTGGACGTGACGCACAAGATCCTCACGAGCGAGGAACGCATCGCGCGCCTGCGCGGCCTGGGCAACAAGGCCGGGGCGACGGTCGCGGACATCCTCGACGCCTATGCGCCGCAGGAAATGAAGCACTACGACATGCCCGGCGGCCCGGTGCACGACGCCACGGTCACGGCCTACCTGCTTCGGCCTTCGCTGTTCACGGGCAAGCGCATCCACGTGGAAGTCGACAGCCGCGAGGGCATGGGTTTCGGGCAGACGGTGGCCGACTGGTACGGCAGCCTGCATCGCACGCCCAACGCGACCTGGATCGTCGACGGCGATGCGCAGGGCTTCTTCGACCTGCTGACGGAACACATCGCGCGGCTGCCCTGAGCCGTCTGGCGACGCTTTTCGCGCACTTCATCGCAATGCGATGGCGGCTGCCCGGCGGCGCGGCCACCATCCGGCTCCCGACACCGTCCAGGAGATCCGCGATGCGCACCGTTTTCCGCCACAGCCTGCTGCTTGCCTCCGGCTTGCTGCTGTCCTTCCAGCTCCTGGCCGCCGAAGCCGGCTGGCGCCCATGGAGCATTCCGGGTGCGACACCCGAGGCCGCGCCCACGGTGGTCGCGCTGTACTACCCGACGCAGGCGCCCGCCCGCGCCATTCCGATGGGGTCGTTCACGGTGCGCGCGGCCATCCAGGCACCGCCCGAGGAGCGCGTCAAGGGCCTGATCGTGTTGAGCCACGGCGTGGGCGGCACCGAACTGGGCCACACCAGCCTGGCCGAAGCGCTCGCGCGCAACGGCTACCTGGTCGCGGCGCTGCGCCATCCGGGCGACAACTGGCAGGACGGCACGCTGCTGCAGAAAGGCGCGGCCGCGTACTTCACGCACCGCCCGCAGCAGGTCTCGCATGTGATCGACGCGCTACTGAAGGACCCGATGTGGAAAGACCGCATCGCCAGCGACGCGCAAGGCCCGCGCATCGGCGCGCTGGGCCATTCGGCCGGCGGCTACACGGTGCTGGCGCTGGCGGGCGGGCAGGTCGACCTGTCGCGCATCGCCAGCCATTGCGCGAGCGAGCGCGCCGCGGACCCGATCTTCTGCGGTGTCGGGCGCAACGCGGGAGCATCGGCGGCCACGGCAACGAACTCGGCATCTTCTACGCTGCTGCCTTCGCTTCGCGACCCGCGCGTGCGCGCGGTCGTGGCGATGGCGCCGGCCGGCGCGCCCTTCACGGCCGGCTCGCTCGCGCAGATCAGCGTGCCCACGCGGATCTACGAGGCCGAGCAAGACCGCTTCCTGGTTCCGCGCTTCCATGCCGAATGGGTCGCGCAGAACATGCCGGCCGCCGAGTTGCGGCGAATTCCCGACGCCTGGCATTTCGCCTTCATGGACACCCCGGCAAACGCGATCCCGACCGACGACGGCGACGTTCGGGCCGACCCGCCGGGCTTCGACCGCAAGGCGCTGCTGGCGCGGCTGGGCGACGAGATTCCCGCGTTCTTCGACCGGGCGTTTTCGGCGAGCCCGGCCACGAAATAAGCTGCGGGGCCGGCGCCCGCCGCCATGAAAAAAGGGGCTGCGCCTTTGAAGCGCAACCCCTTTGGGTCTTCGAAGAACCCGGCAGCGAAATCAGTGCTGCAGGATCTTGTTCAGGAAGTCCTTGGTGCGCGGCTGGCGGTTTTCCGGGTGGCTGAAGAACTCGTCCTTCGGGCAGTCTTCCAGGATCTTGCCGCCCACGTCGATGAAGATCACGCGGCTGGCCACCTTGCGGGCAAAGGCCATTTCGTGCGTGACCACCATCATGGTCATGCCTTCCTTGGCCAGGCTCACCATCACGTCGAGCACTTCGCCGACCATTTCGGGGTCGAGCGCCGAGGTGGGTTCGTCGAACAGCATCACGATCGGGTCCATCGACAGCGCGCGCGCAATGGCCACGCGCTGCTGCTGGCCGCCCGACAGCTGGCCCGGGAACTTGTCCTTGTGCGCCATCAGGCCCACGCGGTCGAGCATCTTCAGGCCGCGGGTCTTGGCTTCGTCGGGCGTGCGGCCCAGCACCTTGATCTGCGCGATCGTGAGGTTCTCGGTCACCGAAAGGTGCGGGAACAGCTCGAAGTGCTGGAACACCATGCCGACCTTGGAGCGCAGCTTGGGCAGGTTGGTCTTGGGGTCGTGCAGCGGAATGCCGTTGACGGTGATCTCGCCCTTCTGGAAGGGCTCGAGCGCGTTCACGGTCTTGATGAGGGTGGACTTGCCCGAGCCCGAAGGCCCGCACACCACCACCACGTCGCCCTTGGAGATGCTCACCGAACAATCGTTGAGCACTTGCACCGGGCCGTACCACTTCGATACGTTCTTGATTTCAATCATTTTTTCGGACATTTCTTTCTCTCCGGTTCAGCACTCAGGTCAGCGAATGATGGCGATTTTCTTGTGCAGGCGCTTCACCAGCCAGGAAAGGGCGTAGCACATGACAAAGTAAACGACAGCGGCCAGCAGGTAGGCCTCGATGGGACGGCCGAAGTTCTTGCCCGCCGTCTCGAAGCCCTTGAGCATGTCGTAGGCACCGATGGCGTAGACCAGCGAGGTGTCCTGGAACAGGATGATGGTCTGCGTGAGCAGCACCGGCAGCATGTTGCGAAACGCCTGCGGCAGCACCACGAGGCGCATGTTCTGGCCGTAGGTCATGCCCACGGCCTGCCCGGCGTTCACCTGGCCGCGCGGAATCGACTGGATGCCCGCGCGCATGATCTCGGAGAAGTACGCGGCCTCGAACGCCACGAAGGTGATCACGGCCGAGATTTCGGAGCGGTAGTTGGAGCCCACCGAGCCGAACAGCGAGTAGAACGACGCCGGCACCAGCAGGAAGAACCACAGGATCACCATCACCAGCGGAATGCTGCGCATGCCGTTGACGTACAGGGCCGCGGGTGCGTCGAGCCACTTCTTGCCCGACAGGCGCATCAGCGCCAGCAGGGTGCCGAAGACCACGCCGCCAATGGTGGCCACCACGGTCAGCATGATGCTGAAGTAGAAGCCCTTGACGACGAAGTTGCTGATGACGTCCCAGTTGTAGAAGGACAGGTCGAGATTCATGTTCAGTGTCCTCCGCCGCCCGCGCTGGCGGACACGATGAAGCCCGGCACGCGGGTCTTCTTCTCGATGTAGGCCATCAGCCGGTTGATGATGAGCGCCGACACCACGTAGCAGGCCGTCACCGCGAGGTACACCTCGATGCCGCGCGAGGTTTCTTCCTGCGCCTGCATGGCGAACATGGTGAGCTCGGTGACCGACACGGCGAACGCGACGGACGAGTTCTTGAAGATGTTCATCGTCTCGCTCGTGAGCGGCGGGATGATGATGCGGTACGCCATTGGCAGGATCACGTAGCGGTAGTACTGCGTGGTGGTGAAGCCCACCGCCATGCCCGCGTAGCGTTGCCCCTTGGGCAGCGCCTGGATGCCCGAGCGAACCTGCTCGGCGATACGTGCCGAAGTGAAGAAGCCCAGCGCCAGCACCACGAGGATGAAGCTCGGAACGCCCTTCATGACGGGAATGAGCGCCGGAATCACGTGGTACCAGAGAAAGATCTGCACCAGCAACGGGATGTTGCGGAACAGCTCCACCCAGGCATTGCCCAGGCGCACCAGCCACGGGCTGTCAGGCAGCGTGCGGATGATCCCGACCAGCGAGCCCAGCACCAGCGCGACGATCAGCGCCAGCAACGCAACCGACACCGTCCAGCCCCAGGCCGACAGCATCCATTGCAGGTAAGTCGGGTAATCCCCCCCGGGGTCTTGCAGGAAGACCTGCCAATCCCAGTTGCCCATGTTCATTCACTCCTTCAGCACTTAGAAAACCTGTCCCTTGAAAAGAAACGCCCACCGTGAAAGGTGGGCGTCATTCACGCAGCGACGCGACGCTTATTCCTTGGTGACGTACTCTTCAGCCGGCTTGTCGTTCGGGTTGGCCCAAGCGTTCTTGGTGGCTTCGCCGAGCGGCAGGTTGATGGTCACGCCTGCGGGCGGGATCGGCTTGAGGAACCACTTGTCGTACAGCTTGGTCAGCTCGCCCGACTTGGCCTGCGCCTTGATGCTGTCGTCCACGGCCTTCTTGAAGGCGGGGTCGTCCTTGCGGATCATGATGGCGATGGGCTCCACGGCCAGCACGTCCGGCAGGATCTTGTAGTCCTTGGGCGACTTCGACTTGGCGGCCAGGGCGGCCAGGATCGAGCCGTCCATCACGAAGGCGTCGGCGCGGCCGGTTTCCAGCAGCAGGAAGCTGTCGGAGTGGTCCTTGCCGTAGACCTCCTTGAAGGTCAGGTTCTCGGCGCGCTTTTGCTTGCGCACGGTTTGCAGCGGCGTGGTGCCGGTGGTGGTGGCAACCGTCTTGTCCTTCAGGTCGGCCAGCGAGTTGATGCCCGAGTTGGCCTTGACGACGATCTTGGTTTCCTCGACGTAGGTGGTCACGCCGAAAGCCACGTCCTTCTGGCGGGTGGCGTTGTTGGTGGTCGAGCCGCACTCGATGTCCACGGTGCCGTTCTGCACGAGCGGAATGCGGTTTTGCGAGGTGACGGGCTGGTACTTGACTTCGAGCTTCTTGCCGGCGGCCTTCTCGAGGTCCTTGATGATGTTGGCGCAGACGTCGTAGTGGAAGCCGGTGTACTGGCCGTTGCCCAGCGTGTACGACAGGCCCGAGGATTCGCGCACACCTTCAGTGATGACGCCCGATGCCTTGATCTTGGCCAGGGTGTCGCTGGCTTGTGCCATTGCACCGCCGGCGGCCAGTGCCGCGATTGCCAATGCCAAAACTTGTTTTTTCATACGGTAAAACTCCTGAGGGTGACGTAAACAAATACAACGAAATTCTAGACACTCACATTTTGCGTGATACCCGGACCAACCCGGTGCACTCGCGCACTCTGCGCACCGCGCCGGCGCACATGGGCGCTGGCATGGTGCGATCCTGCCTCCTGGCATTGTCTGACTTTCACTAAGCAGCCTTTGTGCCCGACCCACCCACCGGCGTGGTGCCCGAGGGCTCGGCCGCCGGGGGAACCGGCGCGGCCGACAGGCGCACGGGCTGCGTGAGGTTCTCGGGCACCAGCAGCGCCTCCATCTCGGCGCGCGTCATGATGCCCAGCGACTCGGCCACCAGGTCGATGGGCCCGCCCGTGGCCAGCGCGGTCTTGGCGATGAGCGCGGCCTTTTCGTAGCCGATGAGCGGGTTGAGCGCCGTGACCAGCGTGACCGACTCGCGCACCCTTTTGGCGAGGAACTCGCGGTTGGCCTCGATGCCTTCGACGCAGTTGGTCTGCAGCGTGGCGCAGGCGTTGGCCAGGTGCTTGATGCTCTTGAACAGGCTCCAGCCCATGATCGGCTCGAAGGCGTTCAGCTGCAGCTGGCCGGCCTCCGACGCCATGGTCACGGTGATGTCGTTGCCGATGACCTCGAAGGCCACCTGGTTCATCACCTCCGGGATCACCGGGTTGACCTTGCCCGGCATGATCGACGAGCCCGCCTGGCGCGCCGGCAGCCTGATTTCCCCGAACCCCGCCTGCGGGCCGCTGGACAGCAGCCGCAGGTCGTTGCAGGTCTTGCTGAGCTTGGTGGCCACGCGCTTCAGCACGCCCGACAGCTGCACGAAAGCGCCCGTGTCCTGCGTGGCCTCGATGAGGTTGGCGGCCTGCTTCAGCGGCACGCCGGTCTGCTCGGCCAGGTACTGGCAGGCCAGGTTGGCGTAGCCGTGCGGCGCATTGATGCCGGTGCCGATGGCGGTGGCGCCCAGGTTGATTTCCTCGATGAGCGCGCGGGCCTCGCCCAGGCGGGCCTCGTCCTCGCCGATCATGATCGCGTAGGTCAGGAACTCCTGGCCCAGCGTCATGGGCACGGCGTCCTGCAGCTGGGTGCGGCCGATCTTCAGCACGTCCTTGAACTCCAGCGCCTTGGCCTCGAAGGCGCGGCGCAGCGAGGCCATGGCCTCCAGCAGCCGGCCGATGGCGAACCACAGCGCCAGGCGCACCGCCGTGGGGTACACGTCGTTGGTGCTCTGCGAGGCATTGACGTGGTCGTTGGGGTGCAGCACGTCGTAGCGGCCCTTTTCGTGGCCCAGCTTTTCCAGCGCGAGGTTGCAGATGACCTCGTTGGCGTTCATGTTGGTCGAGGTGCCGGCGCCGCCCTGGATCACGTCGACCACGAACTCGTCGAGCAGCTTGCCCTCGATGAGGTCCTCGCAGGCCAGGATGATCGCCGCGGCGCGGTCGCGGTCGATGGCACCCAGGTCGGCATTGGCGCGGGTGGCGGCCTTTTTCACGAAGGCCAGCGCGCGCACCAGGTCGGGCATGGCCGAGATGCGGGTGCCGGAGATGGCGAAGTTCTCGACCGCCCGCGCCGTGTGCACGCCCCAGTAGGCGACGGCGGGAATCTGCTTCTCGCCGAGGAAGTCGTGTTCGGTCCTGAAATTGGTGCTCATACAGGTTCCTCGGCTTAAAAAAAAGCACGCGTGGGACGCGTGCCGGGAGTGTGCTTGTGACAGCGGCTAAAAAGCAGCCGCGACTGTAGTAGCGCCCGGCCCGGGGCGCCAATGCCGTATGCGGGGAGGCTCATGCGCGGCATTTATAGATTGTGCAGTGCACAAATTCAAGATGGTCATCAGCCCGCCGGCTGCGTGCCCACCAGGTACGACCACAGCGCGTCGGCCGTGCGCTTGGGCTGCAGGGCGGTGTCGGGCGCGGCGGTCTTGGCGGCGCGGCCGGTGCCGGTGCCTGTCTTGGCCGGGGGCGCCGCCGTCGGCCGCTCGCGGTAGGCGCGGATTTCCATCGTCGCCTCCAGGCTGTCGATTTCCGGGGGCAGCGCACTCACCAGCTTGCGCGCCTTGATTTCGTTGCGCACCGCGCTCTGCGGCAGGAAGGCGATGCCATGGCCTTCGAGCGCCATCACCTTCAGGCCTTCGGCCATGTCGGTCTCGTAGACGCGGTCCAGGTGAATGGCGGTGCCCGACTCTTTCAGCAACTGGTCGACCACCCGGCCCAGGTAGGCGCCCGGCGCATAGCCCAGGTAGGGCAGCGGCTGGCCCGGGCGGCCC
Organism: Variovorax sp. J22G73; assembly: GCF_030317035.1. Taxonomy (GTDB): domain Bacteria; phylum Pseudomonadota; class Gammaproteobacteria; order Burkholderiales; family Burkholderiaceae_C; genus Variovorax. The sequence continues at coordinate 210,016 of NZ_JASZYK010000010.1, read as the reverse complement.
GGCAGCCGGTAGCGCGGCGCGCCCTCGGCGTCGGCCTTGACCCAGGGGGCCACGGTTTCCTCGCCCAGGCTCACCATCTCGTACTTGTTGGCGTCCAGCTGCAGCGGCTGCGACGGGTGGTGGTACGCAATGAGCAGGTCGCAGCTGCCTTCGACCAGCCGCAGCACCGCGTCGTGCACGTTCAGCGCGATGAGCCGGCTCTTGATCGGCCCGAAATGCTCGCGCAGGCTGGTGACCCACGAGGGGAAGAAGGTGAAGGCCAGCGTGTGCGGCACCGCGATCTCGATCACGTCCTGCCCGGCCGCCGAATGGCCGCGCAGCATGGCGCGCGTGCTCTGCAGCGACTGCAGCATCTCGATGGCCTGGCTGTAGAGCGTCTGGCCCGCGGGGGTGAGCCGCGTGGGGTACGAGCTGCGGTCCACCAGGTCGGTGCCGGCCCAGCCTTCGAGCGCCTGGATGCGACGGGAGAACGCCGGCTGGGTCACGTGCCTGAGCTGGGCCGAGCGGCTGAAGCTGCGGGTCTCCGCAAGGCTGATGAAGTCTTCTAGCCACTTTGTTTCCATGGGCGACGATTATGCGAGCGGCGCGCCATACTGGGCGCCCCCACCTTCCTCCCCTCTTTTTCACGCCTGCGCCATGCCTTCAGCCGACGACCTGCTCGCCCTCAGCGCCACCGAACTTTCCCGCCGCATCGCCTCGCGCGACGTGTCCTGCCGCGAGGTGATGCAAGCGTCCCTGGCGCGCATCGAGGCGCTGAACCCGCGCTTCAACGCCATCGTCTCGCTGCGCGACCCGGCGCAATCGCTGGCCGAGGCCGACGCGCGCGACGCCGAACTGGCGCGCGGCGAGCGGCGCGGCTGGATGCACGGCTTTCCGCTGGCCGTGAAAGACCTGAGCCACGCCGCCGGCCTGCCGACCTCGATGGGCTCGCCGCTGTCGCCGCGCTCGCCCGCGCGCACCGACAGCCTGCACGTGGCGCGCGCCCGCGCGGCCGGCGCGGTGGTCATCGGCAAGACCAACACGCCCGAGTTCGGGCTGGGTTCGCACACCTACAACCCGGTGTTCGGCATCACGCGCAACGCCTATGCGCCCGATCGCAGCGCGGGTGGCAGCAGCGGCGGCGCGGCAGTGGCGCTGGCCCTGGGCATGCTGCCGGTGGCGGACGGCAGCGACATGATGGGCTCGCTGCGCAACCCGGCGGCCTTCAACAACGTGATCGGCATGCGGCCGTCGCGCGGGCGAGTGCCCGGCGACCCGGAGCAGGAGCTGTTCTTCCAGCAACTGGGCAGCGAAGGCCCGATGGCGCGCACGGTGGAAGACACGGCGCGGCTGCTGGCGGTGCAGTCGGGCTTCGACGCGCGCGTGCCGCTGTCGTCGCCGCATGCCATCCACCCGTCCTCGTCGCCCGACACGCTGCAGCTGGACGGCGACGGCAAGGGCCTGCGCATCGGCTGGCTCGGCAGCATCTGGCCCGACCTGCCGCTGGCGCCCGGCATCCGCGAGCTGGGCGAAAAGGCGCTCGACACCTTCCGCGCCATCGGCTGCGAGGTCGAGCCCTGCACGCTCGACGTGCCGCGCGAGCACAACTGGAGCGCGTGGCTGCGGCTGCGGCAACTGCTGGTGGGCGGCAAGCTGGGCGCGTACCTGAGCGATGCCAAGCTGTTCGCGCAGCTCAAGCCCGAGGCGCAATGGGAAATCGAGCAGAGCCGGCACCTGGACGCGGCCTCGCTGTACCAGGCCTCGCTGTACCGCTCGAACGTGTACCGCGCGTTCGTCAAGCTGTTCGAGCGCTTCGACTTCGTGGTGGCGCCGACCGCGCAGGTGTTCCCCTTCGACGCCGAGCTGCACTGGCCGTCCGAGGTGAACGGCGTGAAGAGCGATACCTACCACCGCTGGATGGAGATCGTGACGCCGTTCACGCTGGCCGGGTTGCCGACGCTGAACGTGCGCGCCGGGTTCGGCGAAGGCGGGCTGCCGATGGGGTTGCAGCTGGCGGGGCCGATTCACGCGGACCTGGATGTGCTGCGGCTGGGGCATGCGTATGACCAGGCCTGCGGGTGGGCGGCGCACCGCCCTTCGGTATTGGGTTGACTCCATCAGGCGCCCTGCCTGCCCCCATCCCAGCCTTCCCCCAGAGGGGGAAGGAGCAAGGCGCATGCGGGGCCAGTGACTTACTCCCTCCCCCTTTGGGGGAGGGCCGGGGTGGGGGCAAGCGGCGTACCCATCGGGCGCCCTGCCTCGCCCCTATCCCAGCCTTCCCCCACCGGGGGAAGGAGCAAGACATCAGACCGGCGTGACGACGCCGCGCCCTGCGAAGTGCCCTTCGGCGTTCGCCATGAAATGGTCCACCGAGCGCTGCGTCGCCTCGGGCGACCAGCCGGCCACGTGCGGCGTCAGCAGCACGTTGTCCAGCCCGACCAGCGGTTCCGGCCGCTTCGGCTCGCTCTCGTACACGTCGACGCCCGCGCCCGCGATGCGGTTTTCGCGCAGTGCCGCGCCCAGCGCCTCGGTGTCGACCACGCTGCCGCGGCCGATGCTCACCAGGTAGCCGCGCGGGCCCAGCGCGTCGAGCACTTCGGCGTTCACCATGTGCTTCGTGGCCGGCCCACCCGGCGCCACCAGCACCAGGAAGTCGGCCCACGCGGCCAGCGACTTCAGGTCGCCGAAGTAGCGCTGCGTGGCGCCCTCGCGCGGCTTGCGGTTGTGATAGCCGACCTCCATGTCGAAGGCCGCCGCCCGCTTGGCGATCTTCTGGCCGATGGTGCCCAGCCCCAGGATGCCCAGCTTCTTGCCCGACACGTTCGCCGGCTGCTCGATGGCGTCGCGCCACACGCCTTCGCGGCACAGCCGGTCGAGCTTGCGGAAGTCGCGCACGATGCCGATCAGCAGGCCGAAGGCATGGTCGGCCACGCAGTCGTCGTTGGTGCCCGCGCCGTTGGCCGTCGCGATGCCGCGCGCGCGCGTGACCTCGAGCGGCACGCCTTCGTAGCCCGCGCCCAGGCAGCAGATGAGCTCCAGCGCCGGCATGGCCGCGATTTCTTCGGGCGTGATGCCGATCACGCCGATGGTCAGCACCGCGCGAAACTTCTTGCCGTGCTCGGCCACGGCGGCGGCGCGCTCGGCCGCGCCGAAGGCGAAGGTCGCGTCATAGACCTCGGCAATCTGGGCCTGGTGGGCGCTCGAAAGGCCGTTGAGCACCAGCAGGGGAATCTTGGTCGACACGTGGGAACTCCTGGAATCGATGGAAAAAAGAAATGGAAATGAATGATCGCGCTAGAGCAAGGGCGCCGCTTCGCTCTTCTGCAAAGCCCACATCTGCGCGTAGCGGCCCCGCCTGGCCAGCAGCTCGGCATGCGTGCCGCGCTCGACGATCACGCCGGCCTCGAGCACCAGAATTTCGTGCGCGTCGACCACCGTCGACAGCCGGTGCGCGATGACCAGCGTGGTCTTGTCCTGCGCGGCGCTCTTCAGCTCCGACTGGATGGCGCGTTCATTCGCCGAGTCGAGCGCCGAGGTGGCCTCGTCGAAGATCACGATGGGCGGGTTCTTCAACAGCGTGCGCGCGATGGCCACGCGCTGCTTCTCGCCGCCCGAGAGCTTCAGCCCGCGCTCGCCCACCGTGGTCTCGTAGCCGCCCGGCGTGGCCGCGATGAAATCGTGGATGCGCGCGGCGCGCGCGGCGTTTTCCACCTGCTCGCGCGTGGCGCCGGGGCGGCCGTAGGCAATGTTGTATTCGACCGTGTCGTTGAACAGCACCGTGTCCTGCGGCACGATGCCGATGGCGCGGCGCACGCTGGCCTGCGTGACCTCGCGGATGTCTTCGTCGCCGATGGTGATGCGGCCCTGCTGCACGTCGTAGAAGCGGTACAGCAGCCGCGCGAGCGTCGACTTGCCCGAGCCCGAGGGGCCGACCACGGCCACGGTCTTGCCGGCCGGGATCTCGAAGCTCAGGTGCTTAAGGATGGGGCGGGCGGGCTCGTAGGCGAAGCTCACGTCCTCGAAGCGGATGGTGGAGTCCACCCCGGCCAGCGGCTGCGCCCCGGGCGCGTCGCGCACCTCGCGGTCTTTTTCCATCAGCACGAACATCTTGTCCAGGTCGGTCAGGCTCTGCTTGATCTCGCGGTAGATCACGCCCAGGAAGTTCAGCGGAATGTAGAGCTGGATCATGAAGGCGTTGACCATCACCAGGTCGCCCAGCGTCATGCGCCCTTCGACCACGCCCGAGGTGGCGCGCCACAGCATCAGCACCAGGCTCACGGCAATCAGCGCCTGCTGGCCGGTGTTGAGCATGCTCAGCGTGCGCTGGCTCTTGATGGCGGCCTTGCGGTAGCGGTCCAGGCTGGCGTCGTAGCGCCTGGCCTCGAACTCCTCGTTGTTGAAGTACTTGACCGTCTCGTAGTTGATGAGCGAATCGACCGCGCGGCTCTGCGCCACCGAGTCGAGCTCGTTCATGGTCTTGCGGAATTGCGTGCGCCACTCGGTCACGGTGACCGTGAAGCCGATGTACAGCACCAGCGCCGCCCCGGTGATCCAGACGAACAGCGAGTCGAACTTCACGCCCAGGATGGTCAGCACCAGCACCAGCTCGATGATGGTGGGCACGATGCTGTAGAGCGACATCGAGATCAGCGAGTGCACGCCGCGCGTGCCGCGCTCGATGTCGCGCGTCATGCCGCCGGTCTGGCGCTCCAGGTGGAAGCGCAGGCTCAGCGAGTGCAGGTGCTGGAACACCTCCAGCGCAATCTGGCGCGCCGTGCCCTCGGTGGCCTTGGCGAAGATCAGCTCGCGCAGCTCACCGAAGAGCGAGGTCGAGAAGCGCAGCAGCCCGTAGGCCAGCAGCAGCCCGATGGGCACGATGAGCAGCGCCTGGGCCAGGTCGGGGGCACCGGCCTTGGGCGTCATCGTGTCGACCAGGTTCTTCAGCAGCACCGGCACGCCCACGTTGGCCACCTTGGCGCCCACCATGAACGCCAGCGCGGCCGCCACCCGCCACTTGTATTGCCAGAGGTAGGGAAACAGCCGGCGCAGCGTGGCCCAGTCGGACCGGTCGCTGCGCTCGGGCGGATGGCCGGAGACAGGGTGGGAGGGGGACGTGGAGGAAGAAGACGCGGGGGGGAGGGCTTCGCCGCTGCGGCGCATGGAGGACAATCGTGGTTGCTTGTTTGTTCCAGATTGTGCCCATGTCAGATACTTCCAGCGCTGCCGCTGCCGCCACCCTCAAGAGCCTGCCCGCCGACATGGAGCTGGTGCTCAAGGTCATCCCGATGCCGGCCGACTGCAACGCCAACGGCGACATCTTCGGCGGCTGGGTCATGGCGCAGTGCGACCTGGCCGGCTCGGTGATCCCGGCGCGCTACGCCAAGGGCCGCATGGCCACGGTGGCGGTGAACGAGTTCATCTTCAAGCAGCCGGTGCGCCTGGGCGACATTCTTTCCTTCTATTCGAAGCTGGTGCGCATCGGGCGCACGTCGGTCACGGTCACGGTCGAGGTGTTTGCCGAGCGCTTCCGGGCGCAGGGCGAGTACATCAAGGTAACGCAAGCCACCTTCACCTACGTGGCCATCGACGACAACGGCCGCCCGCGCCCCATCGACAAGCCGGCCGAATAAGCCCTCCCCGGCCCCTCAAACGCCGGGGTCGCGCACCCGCTCGAAGCGCTCGAACTCCCGGTTGACCCAGCGCCCGTCGCGCCGCTCCACGCGGCGGATGTACACGTTCTGCACGATGTCGCGGGTGTGGGCGTCGACCTCGAGCGGACCGCGCGGGCTGTCCAGCCGCAGGCCGCGGAAGGCGTCGACCAGGCGCTCGCCGCCCGTCGTGCCGCTGGCGCCCAGGCCTGCATTGCCGCCCGCATTCACACCTGCATTCACACCCGCATTTCCGCGCATGGCCGGCGAACTCATCGCCGCATCGATGGCCGCCATCGCGTCGTGCGCCGCCACGGCGAAGTACGCCGGGCGCAGGTGGCTGCCGTATTCCGCCTCGAACGCGGCCGTGAACCGCCGGTTGGCCGGCGATTCGTGCGCGAACGAATAGTGATGGCTGGTCACCAGCCCCTCGGCCAGCTCGCCCATGTTTTCCAGGTAGTTGTCGTCGGTGGCGTCGCCGGTCGCCAGCAGGCGGATGCCGGTGTCGGCCATGCCGCGGTCGCGCCAGAACTTCAGGAAGCTCGCCGGCATCTGCCCCGAGGGCAGGAAGAAGAACACCGCCTGCGGCTTCAGCTCGCGCAACCGCAGCATGTAGGCCGAGTAGTCGAGCGTGGCCAGCGGCACGCGCAGCATCGCGCCGACCCGCCCGCCGCCCGCGGTGATGCCCGAGACGAAGGCGCTTTCGGCGTCCACGCCCGAGGCGTAGTCGGCCACCACCGTGCACACGTCGCGCAGCCCCTGCTGCAGCGCCCAGCGCGCCAGGGGCAGCGTGACCTGGCCGATGGTGAACGACAGCCGCACCGCGAACGGGCAACGCGCCGTGATGCCTGACGATGCCGCGTTCATCACCACCAGCGGAATGCGCGCCTGCGTGGCGACGGTGCCCACGGCGTAGGCATTGGAGCTGAAGTCGAGGCCTGCGAGCAGGTCGACGCGCTCGGTATCGACCAGTTCCTGGGCATGGCGGCGCGCCTGCTCGGGGGCGCTGCCGGGCACGTCGCGCCGCAGCAGCTCGACCGGCCGCCCGGCAATGTGCTGGTTGTGCGCCGCCAGCCAGACGGCCATGCCGGCATCGAACTGCCGGCCGCCGCCGGCATAGGGGCCGGTCCACGAGCCGATGACGCCGATGCGCAACGGCCGCACGCGCGCCAGGGCGAAGGTGGGAACGGTGGCAGCCGCCGCGGTGCCCGCAACCGCCGCCAGCAACCCCAAAGTGCGCCGGCGCGTCGGCTGGCCTGCTACTTTTTCAGTAGCACCATCTGCCCGCAGGCCGGTCGTTTCGGGCGTTTGTATCTCTGAGGCTGGCACGCCGGGGAGTTTAAGCGCCCGGGCATCGCCCGCCTGTAGGCCGGCGCGAGCTCAGAGCTTCGAAAAGTCGGGCTTGCGCTTTTCCATGAAGGCGCCGAAGGCCTCGCGCGCCGCGGGTTCGCGCAGCATGCGGCCGAAGCTGGCGCCCTCTTCGCCCATGCGTTCCAGCACGGCGGGCATCTGCGCCTTCTTGAGCAGGCGCTTGGTCTCGACCAGCGCGCTCAGCGGCTTGGCCGCGAGCTTGCGTGCCTGCGTCTGGGCGATGGCGTTGGCTTCGGTGGGGGGCACCACGCGGTTGACCAGGCCCACTTCGAGCGCGGCCTCGGCCATGAAGGGTTCGCCCAGCAGCAGCGCCTCGGCCGCGCGGTGGTAGCCCAGCATCTGCGGCACCAGCAGGCTGGAGGCCGCTTCGGGGCACAGGCCCAGGTTCACGAAAGGCATGGAGAACGCGGCGTTGTCGCCCGCGTAGACCAGGTCGCAATGGAACAGCAAGGTGGTGCCGATGCCCACGGCCGGGCCGCACACCGAGGCGACGATGGGCTTGGGAAACGTCGCGATGCCGCGCAGGAAGCGGAACACCGGCGAATCCTGCGTCGACGGCGGGGCGTTCAGGAAGTCGCCGATGTCGTTGCCGGCGCTGAAGATGGTCGGGTCGCCCTGGATCAGCACGCAGCGCACGGCCGCGTCGGCCTCGGCCGTGGCCAGCGCATCGGCCAGTTCGGCGTACATGCCGCTGGTGATCGAGTTCTTCTTGTCGACGCGGTTGAAAGTGAGGGTCATCACACCGGCTTCGGTGTGGACGAGGATGTCGCTCATGGGAATGGTCCTTGAATGAAAACGTGAGGGCGGCGCGCTCAGGCCGCCAGTGCTTCGCGCACGAAATCGAGTCGGTCCTGGCCCCAGAACATCTGGGCGCCGACGAACATGGTGGGCGCGCCGAACACGCCGCGCTCCACCGCTTCCTGGGTCACGGCCTTCAGCCGGTCCTTGGTTTCCTGCGCCCCGGCCAGCGCGAGCAGGCCCTGGGCGTCGAAGCCCGCATTCTGCAAGACGGCGCCCACCGTGGCCGGGTCGTTGAGGTTCTTGGGCTCGACCCACATCGCGTGGTAGACCGCATCGACGTAGGCACCGAAGCGCGCCGGCTCCTTCATCTGGATGCCGGTGGCGCCGCGCATGAGCAGCAGCGTGTTGATCGGGAAATGGGGGTTGTGCTCGAACGGCACCCCGTAGCGCCTGGCGAAGCGCTGCAGGTCGGCGGTCATGTACGGGCCCTTGGGCTTGATCTCGGCGGGCGAATGGTTGCCCGTGGCCTGGAACACGCCGCCCAGCAGCATGGGCTTCCACACCAGCTCGGCGCCGGTGTCCGCGCACACGTGCGGCAGTTGCGTGGCGGCCAGGTAGGCGGCGGGGCTGCCGAAGTCGAAATAGAAGTCGACGGATTTCGTCATGGGGTGTCTCCTTCGCTGGATTCTTGTCAGAACTTCTCGGACCAGGGGCGCACGTCGATCTCGTGCGTCCACGCATCGCGCGGTTGCGAATGCAGCATCCAGTAGGTGTCGGCGATGTGCTCGGGGTTGAGGATGCCGTCGCTCTCCTTCAGCGCGTAGCGCTCGGGGAAGTTGCTGCGGATGAACTCGGTGTCGATGGCGCCGTCGACCACCACGTGCGCCACGTGGATGCCTTGCGGCCCCAGCTCGCGCGCCATCGACTGCGCGAGCGCGCGCAAGGCCATCTTGGCGCCCGAGAAGGCGCCGAAGTTCGCCGCGCCGCGCAGCGAGGCGGTGGCGCCGGTGAAGATGATGGTGCCGCGGTGCGCGCCCTGCGGCAGCTCGCGCGCCACCATGCGTTTGGCTACCTCTCGCCCGTTGAGAAAGCCCGAGAAGCAGGCCATTTCCCACACCTTGAAGTACTTGCGCGCCGTTTCCGTGAGGATGCTCTCGGGCACGTTCGCGCCGATGTTGAACACCAGCACCTCGATGGGCCCGATGGTCGACTCGATCTGCTCGACGAGCGCGACCACTTCTTCCTCCTTGCGGGCGTCGCAGGCAAAGGCGTGCGCCTGGCCGCCGTCGGCCTCGATCTGCGCCACCAGCGGTTGCAGCTTGTCGAGGCTGCGGCGCGTGACGCAGGTGGCATAGCCCTCGCGGGCGAAGCGCCGGGCAATGGCGCCGCCGGTGGCGTCGCCGGCGCCGACGATGAGCGCGGTCTTGGTGAGTGCCATGGCGTTCATTGCTTGTGTCATTCCTTGTAGTACACGATCTGGTTCGACGTGGCCAGCAGCACGCCGCTTTCGCTCCACAGCTGCGCCGCCTGGTCGAAGAAGCCGTTGCTGAACTGCTGCCCCGTGGCGCTGCCCAGCAGGTAGCCCGTGCCCACCTCGGCCAGTTGCGCCGCGGTGGCGTGGAAGTAGGTGGTGATCGACACCGTGCCCGCAGGCACCGGCTTGGCGCGGCGCAGCCACACGCGCGGGAAGAACACATCGCTCATGGCCGCGAGCGAGGGAAAGTCGAGCGCGCGCGATTGCGCGTCGCGCACCCAGATGCGGGTTTCGCTGTGGTGGCCGCTGCCGTCCCACTTTGCGGGGATGCCGCCGCTGATGGGGCGCATGTCGTACTGGCCGATCCACGCCACGCCCGACGGCCCGATGCTGATGCGCTCGACCGCCTCGGGCCGGGGCACCTCGGGCATCGGCAGGTCGTTCTCGCCCCAGGTCTCGCGGCGCACCGCCGTCACCACGGTGGCGGTGGTGGTCATGTTCGGCGCGCCGCTGGCGCCGGCCTGCGTGATCTGCACCGTCCAGTGCTGCGTCGAGCGGTTGGTGCGCACTGCCGTGGCCTGGATGTCAAAGGCGCCGGCCTCCAGCGCCGCGGCGTAGTTCACCGTGAGCGCGATGGGCGCGCCCAGCAGGTCCGGGTGCTTCAGCACCGCCTGCAGCGCCAGCGCCGCCGTGGTGCCGCCGAAGGGCCCGACCATGTTCCAGTAGTCGGGGCTGGTCATGCCCGTGAAGTGCCCCACGCGGATGTCGCTGTGGTGGATGTCCAGGGCCTTGTCGAAGGGATGGTGTTGCGTGCTCATGGTGATCGGCAGTGTGCCCTCGGTGGATGTCTCCACGCAGTCGTGTGCGGGACGTTGGCTTGCTGCACTGCGGAACGCGTGGCCTTGCCGGTCAATGCGCCCCGCCGGGGCACAGCACTCCCGGCAGGCATCGAGGGGGCGCACCGCCGCCGGTGCCTCCCCTCGCGCAGAGGGTGGGTCAGACCCTTTCGAAGATGCCCGCCGCGCCCTGCCCCATGCCCACGCACATCGTGACCATGCCGTACTTCAGGTTCTCGCGGCGCAGCGCGTGCACCACCGTCGCCGAGCGGATGGCGCCGGTGGCGCCCAGCGGGTGGCCCAGCGCAATGGCGCCGCCCATCGGGTTGACCTTCGACGGGTCGAGCCCCAGCGTGTTGATGACGGCCAGCGACTGCGCGGCGAAGGCCTCGTTGAGCTCGAACCAGTCGATGTCCTCGTGCTTCAGGCCGGCGTAGCGCAGCGCGGCCGGAATGGCCTCGATGGGCCCGATGCCCATGATGTGCGGCGGCACGCCCTTGCTGGCGAAGCTCACAAAGCGTGCGAGCGGCGTGAGGCCGTACTGCTTCACCGCCTTCTCGCTCGCCAGGATGAGCGCGCCCGCGCCGTCGGAGGTCTGCGAGCTGTTGCCGGCCGTGACAGTGCCGCGCGCGGCGAACACGGTGCGCAGCTTGGCGAGGCCTTCGATGCTGGTGTCGGGGCGCGCGCCTTCGTCCAGGCTCACGGTGCGGGTCTTGGCAATGGCCTCGCCGGTTTCCAGGTCGGGCGCGCGGTCGGTCACCTCGATGGGCGTGATCTCGTCGGCGAACTTGCCGGCCTTCTGCGCGGCCAGCGCCTTCTGGTGCGAAGCGAGCGCGAATGCGTCCTGCGCCTCGCGGCTCACCTTCCACTGCTGCGCGACCTTCTCGGCCGTGAGGCCCATGCCGTAGGCGATGCCCACGTCGCCTTCGCGCTCGAAGATGGAGGGCGACAGCGAGGGCGAGTTGCCCATCATGGGCACCATGCTCATGCTCTCCACGCCGGCCGCGATCATCACGTCGGCCTCGCCCACGCGGATGCGGTCGGCGGCCATCTGCACGGCCGAGAGGCCCGACGCGCAGAAGCGGTTGACGGTGATGCCGCCCACGCTGGTCGGCAGGCCGGCCAGCACCGCGCCGATGCGCGCGACGTTCAGGCCCTGTTGCGACTCTGGAATGGCGCAGCCGCAGATGATGTCCTCGATGGCCTTGGGGTCGAGGCTGGGCACGGCGGCGAGCGCGGCGCGCAAGGTCGTGGCCAGCAGGTCGTCGGGGCGGTAGTTGCGGAAGTAGCCGCGGTGGGACTTGCCGATGGGAGTGCGGGTGGCGGAGACGATGTAGGCGTCTTGGACTTGTTTCATGGATGGCTCCTGGGTTTGGCTCCTTCCCCCTCTGGGGGAAGGCTGGGATGGGGGCAAGCGGCCTTCAACTCGTCCAGTCGGTTGATGACGGCCTGCAGCACCCCTTCAAAATTGACGAACGGATCGTTCGACGCGAAACGCAGCACGTCGAATCCTTGCGCGCGCAGGAAGACATCGCGTCGTGCGTCGTAGCCTTCCTGCACCTGGTGCTGCGACCCGTCGAGCTCGACGATCAGCAAGGGATCGAGGCACGCGAAGTCGGCGATGTAATTTCCAACGGGATGCTGGCGACGAAACTTCACCCCAAGTTGCTCGCTTCGAATTCCGCTCCACAGCCTGCGCTCGGAGTCGGTCATCTCGCGTCGCAGGACGCGGGCGTTCTGCTGTGCTTTGGGAGTGGATTGGTTTTGCATGGGCTGCCTGCCCCCATCCCGGCCTTCCCCCAGAGGGGGAAGGAGGAAGAGGAATGCGGGCTCAGTTCCGCACCGGCTTCCCCGTGCTCAACATCCCCATGATCCGCTCCTGCGTCTTCGGATGCACGATCAGCGAGCAGAACGCCTTGCGTTCCAGCGCCATCAGGTACTCCTCGTTCACGAGCGAACCCGCGTCCACGTCACCGCCGGTGACCACGTTCGCGATCAGGCTGGCAATGTGGAAGTCGTGCGCGCTGATGAACCCGCCGTCGCGCATGTTCACCAGCTGCCCCTTGATGGTCGCGGCGCCGCTGCGGCCCGCCACGCGGAAGCTGCGGCGCAGCGGCGGGCGGTAGCCGGCGTCGGCCATCGCCTTGGCCTGCTGCAGCGCCACGTACAGCAGCTCGTCCTTGTTCGCCACGATCACGTCGCTGTCGAGCAGGTAGCCCAGCTTCTTCGAGTCGAGCGCGCCCGTGCCCACCTTCGCCATCGCGGCGGCGGTGAAGCCTTCGGTCAGGAACGGCAGCAGGTCGGTGCCCGTCGAGGCCGCGGCGTTCTCGGCCGCGCGGCGTGCGATGTACGTCAGCCCGCCCGCGCCGGGGATCAGGCCCACGCCCACTTCGACCAGGCCGATGTAGCTTTCCATCGCCGCCACGCGCTTCGACGAATACACGGCCAGCTCGCAACCACCGCCCAGCGCCAGGCCGCGCACGGCCGACACCACGGGCACGTTGGCATAACGGATCTTGAGCATCACGTTCTGCAGCTCTTCTTCCGCGCCTTCGACCGCGCCGATGCCCGCGACCACGAAGGCCGGCAGCATCGCCTGCAGGTCGGCACCGACCGAGAACATCTCGTCGGGCGACCAGATCACCAGGCCCTTGTACTCGGCCTCGGCCAGCTCGACCGCGGCGCCCAGCGCCTCGGCCACGTCGGGGCTGATGGCGTGCATCTTCGAATGGATGCTGGCGATGAGCACTTCACCGTCGAGCGTCCACACGCGCACATCGCCTTCGTCGCTGATCGTCGTGCCGGCCTTGTTGGCGTCGGCCGCGTTCGCGCCCAGCACGCTCTCGGGGAACAGCTGGCGGTCGTGCACCGGCAGCTTGCGCTGCGGCACGAACTTGTTCAGCGATGCGCTCCACGAGCCTTCGGGCGTGTGCACGCCGCCGGCTTCGGCCACCGGGCCTTCGAACACCCACCCGGGCAGCGGCGCCGTGCTCAGCGCCTTGCCCGCGTCGATGTCTTCCTGCACCCACTTGGCGACCTGCGCCCAGCCGGCTTCCTGCCACAGCTCGAACGGGCCCTGCTTCATGCCGAAGCCCCAGCGCATCGCAAAGTCGATGTCGCGCGCGCTCTCGGCAATGTCGGCCAGGTGCAGCGCGGCGTAGTGGAAACCGTCGCGCAGGATCGCCCACAGGAATTGCCCCTGCGGCCCTTCGCTCTCGCGCAGCAGCTTCAGGCGCTCGCCCGCGGGCTTCTTCAGCATGCGGCCGTACACCTCGTCGGCCTTCGCGCCGGCGGGCACGTACTCGCCGCTCTTCAGGTCGAAGCGCAGGATGTCGCGGCCCACCTTCTTGAAGAAGCCGGCCTTGGCCTTCTGGCCCAGGTTGCCCAGCTCCAGCAGCTTGGCGAGCACCGGCGGCGTCGCGAAGTTGGCGTAGAACGGATCGAACTTCGGAGCCCCTTCGCTGGCGTCGGCGCTCAGGTTGTCCTGCAGCGTCTTCACGACGTGGGCCATGGTGTCCAGGCCCACCACGTCGGCGGTGCGGAAGGTACCCGAGCTCGCGCGGCCCAGCTTCTTTCCGGTCAGGTCGTCCACCACGTCGGGCGTGAGGCCGAACTTCTCGACTTCCTTCAGCGTGGCCAGCATGCCGGCGATGCCGACGCGGTTGGCAATGAAGTTGGGCGTGTCGTGCGCGCGCACCACGCCCTTGCCGAGCGTGCTGGTCACGAAGGTCTCGAGGTCGTCGAGCACCTGCGGCTGCGTGGTGGGCGTGTTGATCAGCTCCACCAGGAACATGTAGCGCGGCGGGTTGAAGAAGTGAATGCCGCAGAAGCGCGGCTTCAGCGCCTCGGGCAACGCCTCGCTCAGCTTGGTGATCGACAGGCCCGAGGTGTTCGAAGCCAGGATCGAATGCTTGGCAACGTGCGGCGCGATCTTCTTGTAGAGATCGAGCTTCCAGTCCATGCGCTCGGCAATGGCCTCGATGATGAGGTCGCACTCGCCGAGCTTGGCCAGGTCGTCTTCGTAGTTGGCCTGCTCGATCAGCACCGCGTCGGCCACGTCGCCGAGCGGCGCGGGCTTGAGCTTCTTGAGGTTGTCGATGGCGCGCGTGACGATGCCGTTCTTCGCTGCGCCTTGAGCGACAGCGCCGGTCGCGTCCTTTGCGGCCAGGTCGAACAGCACCACAGGCACGCGCACGTTGACGAGGTGGGCCGCAATCTGCGCGCCCATCACGCCGGCGCCGAGCACGGCGACCTTCTTCACTTGAAATCGGGACATGTTGATTGGTATGTGTTGTGAGAAACCGCGCGCCGCTTACTGCACGCGGTTCCAGGTTTGAGTGCGCCAGAAGGGGCCCAGGTAGCCGCGCACTTCGAGCTTCTTGCCGCCGTCGATGGGCGTGAAGCTCGCGCGGTATTCCTTGCCGTTCTCGGGGTCGAGGATCTTGCCGCCCTCCCAGACGTCCTTGCTCTCGGCCTTCTTGCCGCCGCGGATGATGTCCAGCCCGACCATGGGCTTGCCCTTGCGGTCGTCGCTGCATTCGTCGCAGGTGGCGCCGGGCTTGGCGTCCTTGCCCAGCGCCTTCTCGATGCGCCCGATCAGCGCGCCGTTGTTCTCGGCGATGCTGATCTCGGCCTTGACCTCGCCGGTCTTGTCGTCCACGTTGCGCCACACGCCCACCGGCGTGACCTGGGCCACGGCCGAGGTGGCACCGATGGCACCGACCGCGGCAACGGCGAACAGAACGGCTGCGAATGTTTTTCTCATGCGTGTCTCCCGGGAAGGTAAAGAAGAAAGGGCAAGGCGCCCGCGTGTCAGGCCAGCGCCGCGTCGGTGTCCATCAGCACCTTGCTGCCGGCGCGCGCGGTGCGCATCAGCGTCGCGGTCTCGGGGTACAGCTTGGCGAAATAGAAGCGCGCGGTCTGCAGCTTGGCCACGTAGAACGGGTCGGTGTTGCCCGCGGCGATCTCGCGCAGCGCCACCTGCGCCATGCGTGCGAACAGGTAGCCGAACACGAAGTGGCCGGCCACGCGCAGGTAGTCGACCGCGGCGGCGCCCACTTCGTCGGGGTTCTGGAAGCCCTTGAAGCCGATCTCGGTGGTGAACTTGGTGAGCTGGTCGCCCAGCACGGCGATCGGGTTGATGAATTCGGCCATCTTCTCGTTCACGCCCTCTTCTTCCACCAGCTTGGCCACCAGCTTGCCGAACTTCTTCAGCGACGCGCCGTTGTTGCCCAGCACCTTGCGGCCCAGCAGGTCCAGCGACTGGATGGTGTTGGTGCCTTCGTAGATCATGTTGATGCGGTTGTCCCGCACGAACTGCTCCATGCCCCATTCCTTGATGAAGCCATGGCCGCCGAACACCTGCATGCACGCGTTGGTGGCAATGTGGCCGTTGTCGGTAATGAAGGCCTTGACGATGGGCGTGAGCAGCGCCACCAGTTCGCCCGAGTCCTTGCGCACCTTCTCGTCAGGATGGTTGTGCTCCTTGTCGAGCAGCAGCGTGCAGAAGATCTGCAGCGCGCGGCCGCCTTCGGCGTAGGCCTTGGCGGTGAGCAGCATCTTGCGCACGTCGGGGTGCACGATGATGGGGTCGGCTTCCTTGTCCTTGGCCTTCACGCCCGAGAGCGAACGCATCTGGATGCGGTCCTTGGCGTAGGCCAGTGCATTCTGGTAAGCCACTTCGGTCAGGCCCAGCGACTGGTTGCCCACGCCCAGGCGCGCGGCGTTCATCATCACGAACATCGCGGCCAGGCCCTTGTTGGGCTCGCCCACCAGCGTGCCGGTGGCGCCTTCGATCACGATCTGCGCGGTGGCGTTGCCGTGGATGCCCATCTTGTGCTCCAGGCCGGCGCAGAAGATCGGGTTGCGTCCGCCCAGCGAGCCGTCGGCCTTCACATGGAACTTGGGCACCACGAACAGGCTGATGCCCTTGCTGCCCTTGGGCGCGTCCGGGAGGCGGGCCAGCACCAGGTGAATGATGTTGTCCGTCATGTCGTGCTCGCCGGCCGAGATGAAGATCTTGCTGCCGGTGATGCGGTAGGTGCCGTCGGCCTGCGGCTCGGCCTTGGTGCGCAGCAGGCCGAGGTCGGTGCCGCAGTGGGGTTCGGTCAGGCACATGGTGCCGGTCCATTCGCCGCTGGTGAGCTTGGGCAGGTAGGTCTTCTTCTGCGCTTCGGTGCCGTGGGCCACCAGCGCCTCGTACGCGCCGTGCGACAGGCCGGGGTACATGGTCCAGGCCTGGTTGGCGCTGTTGAGCATCTCGAACAGGCACTGGTTCACCACGAAGGGCAGGCCCTGGCCGCCGAAGGCCGGGTCGCACGACAGCGCGGGCCAGCCGCCTTCCACGTACTTGCCGTAGGCCTCCTTGAAGCCCTTGGGCGTGGTCACTTCATGCGTGGCCTTGTCGAGCGTGCAGCCTTCTTCGTCGCCGCTGATGTTCAGCGGAAAGGTCACCTCGGCGGCGAACTTGCCGGCTTCTTCGATCACCGCGTTGATGGTGTCGGCATCGGTCTCGGCATGGGCCGGCAGCGCCTTGAGTTCCTCGGCGACGTTGAGCACTTCGTGCAGCACGAATTGCATGTCGCGCACGGGGGGGTTGTAGGTAGGCATCCGGAACTCTCCTGGTCGAAGCTAGATAGAAAAAGAAAAGGGGAAAAAAACGAGAAAGCGAAAAAGCGGGGAAAGCGCGCCGCGCGCGCGTCAGCGCACGGTCTTCAGGCGGCGCCCGGCCGGTGCGGCCGCGGGCGTGCCCTCGGGCTTCGGTGCGTCGGGCGTGGCGCTGCGCGCGAGGATGTTGTCGAAACCGACGTTGGCGCGGCCGATGGAGCCGGGCACCTGCAGAAAACGCGCCTCGTAGTGCAGCGCGAGGATCAGCCCGTGGATCTCGAACGCCACCTGGCGCTCGTCGGCGTCGGCGCGCAAATGGCCTTCGCTTTGCGACTGCACGATGGCGCGCAGCACGGCGGCCTGCCAGATGCTGACCGACTCGACCAGCGCATCGCGCACCGGGCCCGGACGGTCGTCGAATTCGGAGGCGCCGCTGATGTAGATGCAGCCCGAGTCGATTTCGGTGGAGGTGCGCTTCATCCAGTTGGCGAACATGGCGCGCAACCGAGGCAGGCCGCGGGGGGCCTTCAGCGCGGGGAAGAACACTTCCTGCTCGAAGCGCGAGTGGTACTCGCGCACCACCGAGATCTGCAGTTCTTCACGCGAGCCGAAGTGGGCGAATACGCCCGACTTGCTCATCTTGGTGATCTCGGCCACGGCGCCGATCGACAGGCCTTCGAGCCCGATCTGGGCCGCCAACGCCAACGCGGCGTCGACGATCACGGCCTTGGTCTGCTGGCCCTTCTGGGCAGCCCGTGCGGGCTTGGCGGGAACGGCGGTGGCGGTCATCGTGGAAATCCCAAATAAAACGAACGGTCGTTCTATTTTGCAGGGACTTCGAACTTTCGGCTTTCAAAAACCTTCTGTTATCAAAGGTTAATTGAAATGGGAAGGGATGGAAAGGGGCCGCAATCGGCCCCTTCCCTTTTTCACATCGATCCGGCCAGGAAAGCCTCCCGGATCAGAAGTCCTGCGACACCGGCCGCACCACCACTTCGTTGATGTCCACGTCGGCCGGCTGTTCCACCGCGTAGACCACGGCACGCGCCACCGCGTCGGCCGGGATCTGGTTGGCCTCGTAGAACGCCTTCACCCCGGCGGCGGCATCGGCGTCGGTGGTGCCGAACTTCAGCTCCGACTCCACCGCGCCCGGCGACACGATGGTCACCCGCACGCCGCTGTTGCCCATTTCCACGCGCAGCCCTTCGGAAATGGCGCGCACCGCGAACTTGGTGGCGCTGTACACGGTGCCGATGGGCGTGAACACCTTGAACCCGGCAATGGACGCCACGTTCAGGATGTGGCCGCTGCCCTGCGCCTGCATGCGCGGCAGCACGGCGGCAATGCCGTACAGCACACCCTTGATGTTCACGTCGATGGTGCGGTCCCACTCGTCGACCTTCAGCTTCTCGATGGGCGACAGCGGCATCACGCCCGCGTTGTTGACCAGCACGTCGATGCGGCCGAAAGCCTCCACGGTGGCCGCGGCCAGCGCGTCGAGGTCGGCGCGCTTCGCCACGTCGGTGGCCACGGCGATCGCCTCGCCGCCGGCCTCGCGGATCTCGGCGACCACCTTGTCCAGGCGCTCGGTGCGGCGCGCGGCCAGCACCACCTTGGCGCCGCGGGCGGCCAGGTGGCGCGCCATCGATTCGCCGATGCCGCTGCTCGCGCCGGTGACGATGGCGACCTTGCCCTTGATGTTGTCTTGAACGGATGTCATGGGAAATTCCTTTCGGGGGTTGAAAAGGTTTGAAGAAGTGCATGCAGTGTGGAAAATCCAGCCGTTCCAGTAAATGAAACTCTGGCGACTTCAGAATTCCTTCGAAAGGAACACTCCATGTCCAACCGCCTCGAAGCCCTGCGCGTGTTCTGCACCGCCGCCGATGCCGCCAACTTCCGCGAGGCGGCCGTGCGCCTGTCGGTGTCACCGCAGGTGGTGACGCGCGCCGTGCGCGAGCTCGAAGAAGAACTGGGCGAGCCGCTGTTCCACCGCAGCACGCGCGGCGTGCAGCTCACCGACTTCGGCAGGCAGCTGGCCGAGCGCGCGCGCACGGCGGTGGTCGGGGTCGATGCGCTCTTTCACCGCACCGACCGGCGCGCGCTCTCGCAGCACGCGGGCACGGTGCGGGTCACGGCGCCCAACGTGTTCGGCCGTCGGCTGATTCCCCAGGCGCTGGCGCCTGTGCTGGCCGCGCACCCGGGCCTGGTGCTCGACCTGCGGCTGTCGGAGCAGCATGCCGACGTGGTCGACCAGCAGATCGACATCGGCGTGCGCGCCGGGCCCATCCGCGACGCGCGCTTCGTGGCGCGCACGGTCGCGAAGATGCGGCTGTACGTGGTGGCCGCGCCGTCGCTCATCGCGCGCACCGGCGTGCCGAAAAATCTCGACGCGCTCGCGTCGCTGCCGCTGACCGCGCTCATCGACCAGAGCTCGGGCCGGCCGTGGTCGTGGTTCTTCAGCAAGGGGCGGCAGATGCCGGTGGTGTCGCCGGCCTTCGTGACCAACGACGTCGATGCGGAATGCGCGGCGGTGCTGGCCGGCATCGGCTTCGGCCAGCTCGTGGGGCCGCTGGCGGAGCCGCTGCTGCAGTCGGGCGCGCTGGTTCCAGTGCTGGAGGCCGAGGCGCCCGAGCCCTGGCCCATTCATGTCTACCGCTCGCAACGCGCGCCGGTGCCGGCGCGCGTGCGGCTGGTGTACGACGAACTGGTGCGGGCGCTGCGCTGAAGCGCCGGCCCAGCCGCACTTTTAGTCGCAGTTTCAGTCGTAATTTCAGTCGTACTTTTGGCCCGTGCGCATCAGCTCCGGCGTGCCGATCACCTCGTTGAGCGCGTCGAAGTCCAGCATCTGCGCGCGCCACGGCTGCGTGGTGCGGTGCTGGTGCAGGCTGGCGTAGTAGCCGCGCAGCGTGTGCACCACCGCGCGCGCGGTGCCGCCCGGGAAGATGGCGATGCGAAAGCCGTGCTTCTGCAGCGCGTCCGCATCCTGGATCGGCGTCTTGCCGCCTTCGACCATGTTGGCCAGCAGCGGCACGCGGTGCGCGAAGCGGCTGCAGGCCGCGTCCATCTGCTCGGGCGAGCGCAGCGCCTCGATGAAGAGCGCGTCCACCCCGCATTCGAGGTAGGCCTCGGCCCGGTCCAGCGCGGCGTCGAGCCCTTCGACGGCCACGGCGTCGGTGCGCGCGAGGATGAGCGTGTCGGCCGAGGCGCGCGCATCCAGCGCGGCCTTCAGCTTGCCGACCATCTCGCGCTGCGGCACCACCGCCTTGCCGTCGAGGTGGCCGCAGCGCTTGGGAAAGGTCTGGTCCTCGATCTGCACCATGGCCGCGCCCGCGCGCTCGAAGCCGCGCACCGTGCGCTGCGTGTTCAGCGCGTTGCCGAAGCCGGTGTCGGCATCGACGATCACCGGCAGGCTCACGCGCTCGGTGATGCGCGCCAGCGTGTCGGCCACCTCGGTGAAGGTGGTCAGGCCCACGTCGGAGCGGCCCAGCCGCGTGTAGGCGATGGACGCGCCCGACAGGTACAGCGCCTCGAAGCCGGCCTGCTCGGCCACCAGTGCGCTCAGCGCGTCGTACACGCCAGGGGCCAGCACGATGTCGTTGCGCGCCAGCCGGGTCTTGAAGTTCTCGGTCGTCATGCGGACGCCTCCTTGGATCGAATGAGCGCGGCCGCCGTGTGCGCCGCGATGTAGCCCCCGGCCACGGCGCTCAGCAGCCCGTTGCCGGAGAGGTAACCCCACACTGCGTCGCCCGAGACGCCGCCCGCCGCGCCGCCCGCTGCGAGCAGGTTGGGCAGCGGCGCACCGTCTTGCCGCAGCACGCGCATGTCGGGCGCGGTGTCGAGGCCGCCCTGGGTGTGGAACAGCGCGCCGGTCACCTTGACGGCGAAGTACGGCGCATCGAGCCCGCGCGCGAACACGCGGCCGTCGGGTGCGGGCGTGGCGGCGCGCATCGCGTCGAGCGTGGCCTGCAATGCAGCCGCCTCGCAGCCGATGCAATCGGCCAGCGCCGCCACCGAGTCGCAGCGGCGCAGCGCGCCCGCCGCCTCCGCGTCGCAGAAATCGGGAAAGCCGCGCGCCAGGGCCAGCAGCGGCGTGTCGAACACGTTCCACGCGATGCCGCCCGGCTGCGCGAGCACATGCACCGCGGCCTCCGAGTAGCCCTGCGTCTCGTCGTGGAAGCGACGGCCTTCGCAGTTGAGCTGCACGCCGCCTTCCATCATCACGGCCCACGACATCAGCGCGCCCTGCGGCGTCACCCACGAGCCGTGGCCCTGGTAGCCGCCCAGGTCGCGCAGCCGCGCGCCCAGCGCCTCGCCCCAGAGGATGGCGCTGCCGTCGTTGCCCACGTGGCCGCCGAAGGTGGCCTCGGCCATCTCGGGCAGCAGCGTGCGCACCATGCGCGTGTTGCCGCCGAAGCCGTTGCAGGCCAGCAGCAGCGCGCCGCAGCCCAGCGTCTCGTGCCGGCCGTCGGGGCGCAGGTAGTCGATGCCGATCACCTGGTCTTGCGCGTCGAGCACCAGCGTGTCGACCACCGCCTGCGTCAGCACCGGGACGCCCGCGGCCTCCACCGCCGCCTGCAGCGCCGCCATCAATGCGGCGCCCGTCTTCTGCGGCAGCGCGTGCATGCGGTGCACGCCGTGGCCGGGATAGAGAAAGCCGTCGAGCAGCGTCCACGCCAGGCCGTGGCGCTCCTGCAGCGCATCGAGCGCGGGGCCGATGGCGTTCGCATACGCATCGACCAGCGCGGGTGCCGCCCGGCCGTGCGCCTTGGCCTGGATGTCCGCCGCGAAACGCGCGGCGCTGTCGTCGGCCACGCCGTGTGCGCGCTGCGTGCGCGTGCCGGGCGCGGGAATGAAGCCCGACGAGAGCGCGGTCGATCCGCTGGGCAGCGCGTCGCGTTCCAGCACCACGCAGTCGATGCCCGCGTCGGCCAGCATCAGCGCGGCCGTGAGCCCGCAGGCACCGCCACCGACGATGGCCACCGCCACGTGCACCTCGGCCTCGACCGCGACCGAGGCCGCACGGCGAAGGGTGCGCACAGGCTGCGTCATGCGATCGAATCGATGAAGGCCTGGCACGCCGTCACCTCGGCCACGTTGCGCATGTCGGCCAGCGAGGTGTCGTGGCGCTCCTCGCCGAAGGCCGCGCAGCCGTCGCCCAGCACCAGCGTGCGGTAGTCGCGCATGTGCGCGTCGCGCACCGTGCTGGCCACGCCGCCGTTGGTGACGATGCCGCACACCGCCACGGTGTCGATGCCCGCGCGCCGCAGCACCCAGTCGAGCTGCGTGTTGAAGAAGGCCGAGTACGCGACCTTGCTCACCGTGACATCGACCAGCCCCGCGAGCGCATCCACGTTCGCCTGGCCCCAGCTGCCGGGCGCGAAGTCGCCCTTGGCCAGGTACGGGCGCAGCGCCTTCAGGTGGGGCGACACCATCGGCTCGCCCCGGGCGTCGGGCCACAGCGTGAACTGGCTCGCGACCACCATGCCGCCCGCCGCCTTCAGCGCGCGCGCCACGGCGGCCACGCGCCCGGGCAGCAGCAGCGCGGGCGGGTTGGTGTCGCCGCCCCGCGCATAGGCGCCCTTCGCGTCGAGGAAATCGTTCTGCAGGTCGATGACGACCAGCGCCGTCTTCGCCCCGATGACCTTTGCGCCTTCGCTCATGACGGCCTCACCAGCAGGTTGCCGTGCGCGTCGACTTCGGCATGGAAGCCGGGCTCCAGCCACACGGTGGTGTCGGCCTGCTCCAGGATCGCGGGGCCGTCGATGCGCGCGGCCACCGGCAGTTCGAGCCGGGCGTAGCGCACCGCGTCGTGCCACCGGCCCTGGTGGAACACGCGCTGCGTGCCCAGCGGCGCGGTGCTGCCCTCGCCTTCCGGCGCCAGCACCTTCAGGTCGAACTTGGGCCGCACGCCGATGCGCGCGTAGCGCAGGTTCATCACGCGAATGGCGATGCCGTCGAGCACGCGGCCGAAGGCGGCGGTGTAGGCCGCCTCGAAGGCCGAGCGAATCGATGCGGCCGTGAGCGGCGCCTGGCCCTCATCCGCCAGCACCACCGGCAGCGTGTGCGTCTGGCCGGCGTAGAGCATGTCGAGCGCAACCACTTCCTTCACCGCGTCGAAGCGCACGCCCGAGGAATCGAGCCGCTGCTGGCAGCTGGCCGCCAGCGCGTCGATGCGGCGCTGCACGTCGGCCACGTCGAGCTCGGCCAGCGGCTTGTTCAGGGTCTGCACCGCGTCGTGGCGCATGTCGGCAATCACGCAGCCCAGCGCGGAGGTCACGCCGGGGTAGCGCGGCACGATGCCGGTGGTCACGCCCACCTCGCGCATCATGGCGCACACATGCAGCGCGCCGCCGCCGCCGAAGGGCATGTAGGCGAAGCGGCGCGGGTCGTGCCCGCGCTCGATGGACACGAGGCGGATGGCGCCGGCCATGCGCGCGTTCGCCACGGTGAGGATGGCTTCGGCCGCCGCGTGCACGTCGAGCCCCAGCGGGCGCGCGACGTGTTCCTCGATGGCCTGGCGCGACTTCTCGGCGTCCAGCGCGGCGAGCAGCCCGCCGCCCAGCGGACGGTCGGCCGCGATGCGCCCCAGCAGCACGTTGGCGTCGGTCACCGTCGGGCGCATGTTGCCGCGCCCGTAGCAGGCCGGGCCGGGCACGCTGCCGGCCGACTCGGGGCCCACCTGCAGCATGCCGCTCGCGTCCACCGACGCGATGGAGCCGCCGCCCGCGCCGATGGTCTCGATCTGGATCATGGGCGAGCGGATCACCATGCCGAACTCGATGGCGGTCTGCGCGGCCAATGCGGCCTCGCCGTTGGCCACCAGCGACA
Source organism: Variovorax sp. J22G73 (assembly GCF_030317035.1). Taxonomy (GTDB): domain Bacteria; phylum Pseudomonadota; class Gammaproteobacteria; order Burkholderiales; family Burkholderiaceae_C; genus Variovorax. Next base: position 186,533 of record NZ_JASZYK010000010.1, on the reverse strand, counting down.
CGTCGAACGACGTGCCGCCCATGTCGCCCGTGATCGCGTTCGGAAAGCCCGCCGCCCGCGCGATGGCCGCGCAGGCGATCACGCCCGCCGCCGGGCCCGACAGCGCGGTGCGCACCGGCAGGTCGCTGGCGGTCTGGCGCGACATCACGCCGCCATTGCTCTGCACCACCAGCAGTTCGCCGGCGAAGCCCTGCGCGCGCAGGTCGCTTTCGAGCCGGCCCAGGTAGCTGCCCACCACCGGCTGCAGCGCGGCGTTGAGCGTGGCGGTCGAGCAGCGTTCGAACTCGCGGATCTCCGGCAGCACCTCGCTGGCCGAGGTCACGTGCGGGTTGGGCCACAGCTCGCGCACCGCGGCCACGGCCAGGCGCTCGTTCTCGGGGTTGGCGTAGGTGTTGATGAAGAACACGCACACCGCCTCGCAGCCGGCTTCGAGCAGCGAGCGCGCTTCGGCGCGCACCTGTTCGAGGTCGACCGCGGTGTGCAGCGTGCCGTCGGCCAGCACGCGCTCGTCCACCTCGCGGCGCAGGTCGCGCGGCACCACGGGCTTGAAGCTGCCGCGCAGGCCCCAGGTCTCGGGCCGGTCGCGCCGGCGCATCTCGAGCACGTCGCGAAAGCCGCGCGTGGTGATGATGCCGGTGCGCGCCACCTTGCGCTCCAGCAGCGCGTTGGTGCCCACGGTGGTGCCGTGCACGATGGTGGCGATGGCCGCGGCCGAATCGGCCACGCGCGCCACGCCGTTCATGAAGCCGCGCGCTTCCTCGCCGCGCGTGGAAGGCACCTTGACGATGCGCGCGGTGCCGTTGGCCTCGTCGAGCACGAAGAGGTCGGTGAAGGTGCCGCCGACATCGACGCCGACGACAAGTGATTTACCAGGGGAAGTCATTCGGATGCTTTCTTCTTGCTGTCGGTGCTCACGTAGCCCATGGCCGCGTCGGCCTCGCGCTGCGCGGGGTTGCGTTCGGCGCCATGGCCCCAGCCGCCGCCGCCGGGTGTTTCCAGGCGCACGCGCTCGCCGCGCGCCAGCGCGATGCCGCGCATCTTGGAGACCATGGGCGGCGTGTGCCACTCGCCCGCGTTCTCGTAGCTGAACACGTTCACCGCGCCTTCGCCGCCGCCGGCGATGCCCTTGGGCGGCGAGGTGCCGCGCTCGCCGAAGACGAACACCTCGGCGTCCTTCTCGAGCAGCTCGATTTCATACACCGCCCCCAGCCCGCCGCGGTGCTGGCCGTCGCCGCCCGAGTCGGCGCGCAGCGACCATTCGGTGAAGCGCACCGGGTAGGCGGCCTCCAGGATTTCCAGTGGCGGAATGGTCGCGGTCGAAATCGGGGCGTTGCCGTGCGAGAGCCCGTCGCCGCCCGAGTGGCCGCCATGGCCGCCGCCGAAGAAGCTGAACATCACCCAGCGCTGGCCTTCGCGGCCCTTGTCGCTGCGGTGGCCCGCGATCGACAGCGCGTTGATGGTGCCGTAGGCCTGCGCCACGGCGCGCGTGGGGTCGGCCTGCGCGGCGGCGCTGAAGATCACGTCGATCATGCGCAGGATGGTCTCGGTGTAGCCGCCCACCGGGCGCGGGCGCTCGCAGCTGATGACCAGCCTGTCGGGAATCACGAAATCGACCGCGTCGAGCACGCCGGCGTTGGCCGGCACGTCGGGGAACAGGTGCTTGAGCGCCACGTAGCACGCGGCCACCGCGGTGGCGCGGCTGATGTTCACCGGCCCCGCGCACTGCGCCGAAGTGCGCGAGAAGTCGAGCGTGAGCCGCTCGCCGGCCACCGTCATGTCCAGCGCGATGGTCAGCGGCGTGTTCACGATGCCGTCGTTGTCCAGCACGTCCTCGAAGCTGTAGCGGCCGTCGGGCAGCGAAGCGATGTGCGAGCGCATCAGGCGGAGCGCGCGGGCGCGCAGCTCGCCCAGCGCGCCGAGCACCAGGTCGTCGCCGTACTCGTCGAGCAGGCCGTTCAGCCGCTTCTCGCCCAGCTCCAGCGCGGCGAGCTGGCCGTTCAGGTCGCCCCACAGGCTGTCGGGCAGCCGCGTGTTGGCCTGCAGGATGGCCAGCACGTCGGCGTCGAGCACGCCGTTGCGCACGATGCGCACCGGCGGGATCTGCACCGCCTCCTGCCAGCACTCGGTGGCCGCGGGGTTGTAGTTGCCGGGCACCGCGCCGCCCACGTCGTGCCAGTGCGCGGCCGAGGCCATGTGGCAATAGAGCTTGCCGTTGCGAAAGAAGGGCTTCACCAGCTTGAAGTCGTTGGCGTGCGTGCCGCCGTCGTACGCGTCGTTGCTGATCCAGATGTCGCCGTCCTTCATGCCGCCGCGCGGCTCGGCCGCCTTGGCGGTGGCGCGCACGGCGAAGGCCATGGCGCCCACGAACACCGGCAGGCCCGACTTGCCCTGTACCAGCGTGTCGCCGGTGGCGGCGTCGTACAGGCCGTGGCAGGCGTCGTGCGCCTCGGCAATGATGGGATTGAACGCGCTGCGGTAGAGCGTGGCGTCCATTTCGTCGGCCACCTGTTCGAGGCGGCCGCGCAGCACGGCGAGCGTGACGGGGTCGAGTGTCGGGTTCATTTTTTTCAGTCCACCTTTGCGCCGCTGGTCTTCACGACCTTGGCCCATTTGTCGATTTCTTTCTTCACGTGCGCGGTGAACTCCTTCTGCGTGGAGCCCACCGGTTCGGCGCCCAGCGCGGCGAGCTTGTCGCGCACCTCGGGCAGTTTCAGGATGCGCTGCACCTCGGCCGAGAGCTTGTCCACCACCGGCTGCGGGGTGCCCTTGGGCGCGAACAGGCCCGACCACGCGTCGGCATAGAAGCCGGGGTAGGTCTCCGCGATGGTCGGCAGGTCGGGCAGCGACGGCGCGCGGTGCAGGCTGGTGAGCGCAATGGCGCGCAGCTTGCCGGCCTTGACGTGCGGCAGCGCCGAAGGCAGCCCGTCGACCATCATCTGCACCTGCCCGGCCAGCAGGTCGGACACGGCGGGCGCGCTGCCCTTGTAGGGCACGTGGGTGATATCCACGCCGGCCTCCGACTTGAGCATTTCCATGCCCAGGTGCGCGGCCGTGCCGTTGCCCAGCGACGCGTAGTTGAGCTTGCCGGGCTCCTTCTTCGCGAGCGCGATCAGCTCGGCCAGGTTCTTCGCGGGCACCGAGGGGTGCACCACCAGCACATTGGGCACCACGGCCACCTGGCTGATGGCGACGAAGTCGGCCACCGGGTCGTAGGGCATCTTGGTGTAAAGCGAGGTGTTGATGGCGTGCGAGCCGGTCACGCCCATCACCAGCGTGTAGCCGTCGGCCGGCGACTTGGCCACCAGGTCGGAACCCACGTTGCCGCCCGCGCCCGCGCGGTTGTCGACCAGCACGGGCTGGCCCCAGTGCTCGGCCATCTTCACCGCGACGAGCCGCGCGGCCGCGTCGGTGGCGCCGCCCGGCGGGAACGGCACGACGATGCGGATCGCCTTGGTCGGAAAGTCGCTCGCCTGGGCGGCGGCGGCAAGCGGCAGGCACACAAGGAGCGTGCTCGCGAGGTAGCGCAGGAGTTTCATGGGGGTGGGCCGTGAGAGTAGTGAAGTGACTGGGTCAGGCGACGAGCTGTTGCCACAGCGCGCCGAGGGCGGTACCGGCGGGTGCGTCGAGCACGCCGTCGCAGAAGTGCATGGCGCTGATGGCATTGACGCCATTCAGGCCACCGACGACATCAACGCTATCAACGCCATCGACGGCGTGCGCCGCGTAGTGCGTGAACTTGGCGGCGAGCGCCGCGCGGTCCAGCGGGTGGGCGGCGTCGCCGGCGATGGTGCCGACGGTGTCTTCGCAAGTGCCTGCGCCGTGCGTCACCGTGAGCGTGGCGCCGCGCTGCCCTCGAGCGGTGAGGCCGGCATCGGTCTGGAGCTCGACCAGCGCCTCGAGCCGGCGCAGCTCCGCGTCGTCGAAGCGCGGCGCGGCGTACACCGACGGATCGACATCGCCGAAGCGCAGCATCGCCGCGACGCCGAACGACAGGCTGAACTGCGCCTGGATCGTCGTGCGCGGCGCGCGGTTGCCGCAGTAGACGATGGCTTCCTCGTACACCTCGAGCACGATGCGGCTCACGCCTTGCGTGCCGCCGGCCAGCTGCGCGCGAAGGTTGCGCGCGGCGGTCGCGCCGTAATGCACGTGGCGCACGGCCGCGAAGGGCTTCAGGTAGGCGTCGCGCAACAGCAGGACCGATGCGCCGGGCAGTGGCTGTGGCTGCACGGCCTCCGCCGCGTCGTTCGCAGCGTGGGTCGCCGCGTGGTTCGCGGCATAGTGCGCCAGCGCGCCTTCGGGCGCGTCGATGCCGGCCGCGCTCGCGAAGGCCGCTTGCAGCCCCAGCGACGCGCTGTGGCCCAGGTAGGTGTTGCGCGCGGTGCGGCCCTGCGCCACCGGCAGGTAGAGGCTGGTCGCGAGCTGGCAGGCCGCGATGTCGATCGCCTGCACGATGCCTTCCGGCGCGAGGCCGAGCAGCCGCGCCACGCCCGCCGCCACGCCGAGCGCGGGCCAGTTGGCATCGACGTGCATGCCCGGGCGAATGCGCAGCCACGCGCCGCAGCGCGCGCCCACCTCGTAGCCGAGCACGAAGGCGTCGACGAACTCGCCGAGGCGCGCGCCGCGCTTCAACGCGAGCGGCAGCAGCGCCGCCACCAGCGGCACGCCAGGCCGCCCGTGCGCGAGCGCATGGCCTTCGCAGGCCTCGTCCCAGGTCGCGGCCATGGCGAGCACCTGCGCCGCCGACTGCACGCTCATCGACGGGCCCGCGGGCAGCGAGAACTCGCCGGGCTCGCAGGCGGCAAGCGCCGCTTCGAGCCGCTGCACTTCTTGCGCATGCCGGCCCGCCAGCGCGCAGCCGACGGTGTCGACCAGCAGCCGCCGCGCCTGTGCCGCGGCTTCGGCGCCGGCCGGCTGCGCCGCATGCAGCGCCACCACGGCCTGCAGCACGGCGCGCCGCGCGTCGGGTGCATGGGGTTGCTGGTGGCCGTGTTCGTGTTCAGCGCGCATCGGCTTCTTTCTTCTCGGCCATGCGCCGGCGCAGCAGTGGCAGCAGGCCGCCGGCCTCGACCATGTCCGTCAGGAAACCAGGCACCGGCTCGCAGGCGAGCGTGCGCGCATCGGCGGTGCGCAGCGCGGGCGTGCGGGTGTCGAGCGCGATGCGGTCGCCGTCCTGCAGCGTCTCGGCCTCGGCGCAGGTCAGCAGCAGCAGGCCCACGTTGAACGCATTGCGAAAGTACAGCCCGCTGTACGAGGGCGCGATGACCGCGGCCACGCCGAGCTGCACCAGCACGGCGGCGGCCTGCTCGCGCGAGGAGCCGATGCCGAAGTTGGGCCCGGCCACCAGCACGTCGCCAGCGCGCACCTCGCGCGCGAACTCGGGGCGGATGGCTTCGAGGCAGTGCTTCGCGATGATGTCGATGCCGTGCTTCATCGCATGGCCCGGCGCCAGCGCGTCCGTGTCGATGTCGGCGCCCAGGCGCCACACGCGATGCGTGTCGAGGGTGGTGGGCGCGCTCATGCCAGCACCTCGCGCGGATCGGTGACCTGCCCGCGCAATGCGGCCGCGGCCACGGTGTAGGGCGAACCCAGGTACACCTGCGCGGTGGGCGAGCCCATGCGGCCCTTGAAGTTGCGCGCCGTGGTCGAGATGACGGTGATGTCGTCCCCCATCGGGTCGCCGTAGCCCGAGCACGCGCCGCACGCGGTCGGGAACAGCTCGGCGCCCGCGTCCATCAGCACCTGCAGCACGCCCTCGGCGCGCGCCTGCTCCTGGTCCTGGATGCTGGCGGGCGCGACGATGAGCCGAATGCCCGCCGCCACCTTGTGCCCGCGCAGCACCTGCGCCGCGGCGCGCAGGTCGTCGAGCTTGGCGCCGGTGCACGCGCCGATGTAGGCCACGTCCACGCGGGTGCCCGCATAGCGGCTCACGCCGTGCGAGTTGGCCGGGCTGTGCGGCGCGGCGATGTGGGGTTCGAGCGTGGTGGCGTCGAAGCGGTGGCGGGTGAAGTCGGCCGCTTCGTCGGTGAACCAGCGCGCCAGGTCCGGCCGCGGCGCGCCCGCGCTTTCGAGAAAGGCGGCGGTGGTCTCGTCGGGCGCGATGAGCCCGGCCTGCGCGCCCAGCTCGGCGCTCATGTTCGACAGCGTCATGCGCTCCTGCATCGACAGCGCTTTCACCGCCGGCCCCGCGAACTCCACCGCCTGGTAGCGCCCGCCGTTCATGCCGAAGCGCCCGATCATGTGCAGCATCATGTCCTTGGCGGTCACGCCCGCGGGCAGCGCGCCGTCCCACCACATGCGGATGGTCTCGGGCACGCGCAGCCAGATTTCACCGGTGACGACCACGCCCAGCATCTCGGTGCTGCCCACGCCGAACATGTAGGCGCCGAAGGCACCGCCCGTGGGCGAGTGCGAGTCGCCGCCCACGCACAGCATGCCGGGGCGGATGTGGCCGTGCTGCGGCACCACCACGTGGCAGATGCCCTGGCTGTCGTACACATGCGGCAGCTGCTGGTCGCGCGCCCAGTCGCGCGCGATGCGCACGATGCGCCGCGAGTCGTCGTCGCGCTCGGGCACGTAGTGGTCCATCACGAGCACGATGCGCGAGCGGTCCCAGATCTGCGCGCCCAGCTCCTCGAGCATGGGCTTCAGGCGGCGCGGGCCCGAGGAGTCGTGGAACATGGCGAGGTCGACGCCGCAGGTCACGATCTCGCCCACCGCCACCTGATCGCGGCCGCTGGCGCGCGCGATGAGCTTCTGCGCCAGCGTCTGTGCTGGCTGTACTGGCATCTGCGCTGGCGTCCGTGCCTGCGTCTGTGCCGGCGCTAGTGTTGCTGCGGAAAGGCTCATTCCGGCTTGGCTCCTGAAAACTTGACGACCTTGGCCCAGCGCGGGATCTCGCTCTGCACGAACGCGCTGAACTGCTCCGGCGAGTTGCCCACCGGAATCGCGCCCTCGGTCTCCAGCCGCTTGAGCATGTCGGGCTGCTGCAGCGCGTGGCGTGCCGCGTCGCTCAGCTTGCGTGCCACGTCGGCGGGCAGGCGCGCGGGGCCGAACAGGCCGAACCACGCGCTCGACTCGTAGCCCGGCAGCGCCTCCGCGATGGCGGGCACGTCGGGAAACGCGGGCAGGCGCCTGGCGGTGGTGACGCCCAGCGCCTTGAGCTTGCCGGCCTGGATGTGCGCCTTGACGTTGCCCACGGCCGCGAACATCAGCTGCACCTGGCCCGCGAGCAGGTCCTGCACGGCGGGCGCGGTTCCCTTGTAGGGAATGTTCACGATGTCCACGCCCGACTGCATCTTGAAGGCCTCGCCCGCCATGTGCAGCGACGAACCCACCGCGCCGATGGCGAAGTTGAGCTGCCCCGGCTTGGCCTTGGCCAGCGCGATGAGCTCGCGCACATCCTTCACCGGCAGGCTCGGGCTGGCCACCAGGATCGACGGCGAGGTGGCCACGCAGGTGAGCGCGGTGAAGTCCTTCACCGGGTCGAAGGGCAGCGTCGGGTACAGCGTGGCGTTGATGGCATGGCTGGTGAAGCTCAGCAGCAGCGTGTTGCCGTCGGGCGCGGCCTTGGCGACCGCGTCGGCGGCAATGTTGCCGCCGGCGCCGGGCTTGTTCTCGACGATGACGGTGCGGCCCAGCGCGGGGCCCATGCTGACGGCCAGCGAACGGGCCAGCGTGTCGGTCGAGCCGCCGGCCGGCGCGCCGACCAGGATGCGCACAGGCGCGTTGCCGATCTGCGCGCGGGCACCGGCGGCAAAGGCCAATGCAGCCAGCGCGGGGGGCGCGATGAGGATGTCGCGGCGATTGATCATGGGGAAGTCCTTTGTGTGTCTCGTGTCTTGTGACGCATGCTTCGTGGTCCGGTGCTTCGCGGGCGCTCAGAGCCCGAGGTACGCGCGCCGCAGCTCGTCGCTGCCCAGCAGCGCGTCGGGCTTGCCCGAGAAGCGCACGCTGCCGTTCTCCAGCACGTAGGCGCGGTCGGCAATCTCCAGCGACTGGCCCACGTTCTGCTCGACCAGCAGCACCGCGAGGCCGCCGTCGCGCAGCTCGCGAATGAGCGTGAACATCTCTTCGACCAGCAGCGGCGAGAGGCCGAGCGACGGCTCGTCGAGGATCAGCAGCACCGGCTCCGCCATGAGCCCGCGCGCAATGGCCAGCATCTGCTGCTCGCCGCCGCTCATGGTGCCGGCGTGCTGCGCCATGCGCTCGCGCAGGCGCGGGAAGATGTGGAACATCTTCTCGACGTTGGCCGCGCGCCGTTCGCGGGCGCGGGTGAAGGAGCCCAGCTCCAGGTTCTCCAGCACGCTGAGGTTGGGGAACACCTTGCGCCCTTCGGGCACCTGAATGAGGCCGGCCTTGACCACGTCGCGGTAGTGCGCGCCGCTCAGGTCCTTGCCGTCGAAGCGCACCGTGCCGCTCCAGGCGGGCACCAGGCCGCACACCACCTTGTTGAGCGTGGACTTGCCCGCGCCGTTGCTGCCGAGCAGCGCGACCATTTCGCCCGCGTCGACCTGCAGGTCGACGCCGCGCAGCACTTCCACGCGGCCGTAGCCGCCGCGCAGGCCTTGAATGTCCAGCAATGCAGTCATGCCGCAGCTCCCGTTCCTGCCGCGGCGGCCTTGCGCAGCCGTGCCGCCGTGCCGTGGCCCAGGTAGGCCTCGACCACCCGGTCGTCGGACGTGACCTGCGCCGGGTTGCCCTCGGCAATGAGCTGGCCCTGCGCCAGCACCCACACGTGCTCGGCGAGGTTCATCACTGCCTGCATCACGTGTTCGATCATCAGCACGGTCACGCCGCTGTCGGCAATGCCGCGCACCACCGGCATCATCTCGGCGATCTCCTGCGGGTTGAGGCCTGCGAGCACTTCGTCGAGCAGCAGCAGGCGGGGCCGCGTGGCGAGCGCGCGGGCGAGTTCGAGGCGCTTGCGCCCGGCCACGGTGAGGTCGGAGGCGGGCTTGTCCAGCTGCGGCGCCAGGCCCACGCGCTGCGCGACGGCCTCGGCGTTGCGCAAGGCCTCGGCGCGGTTGCGCACATGCAGGTGCGCGCCCACGGCGATGTTCTCGCGCACGGTCTGTGCGGCGAAGGGCTTCACGATCTGGAAGGTGCGCGTCATGCCGAGCACGGCGTTGCGGTGCGGCTCGTGGCCGGTGATGTCCTGCCCCGCGAAGCGCACGCTGCCGGCGTCGGGCTTCAGAAAGCCCGACATCAGCGCGAACAGCGTGGTCTTGCCCGCGCCGTTGGGGCCGATGAGCGCCGTGAGGCTGCCCTGCTTCACGGCCAGGCTCACGTTCTGCACGGCCTTCAGGCCGCCGAAGGAGCGCGAGACGCCCTCGAGTTTCAACAGGGGCTCAGTCATTGCGGCCTCCCTTCGCCTTCCACAGCTGCCGCACCGACAGGCCCAGGCCCGCCACGCCGCGCGGCAGGAAGATCACGATGAGCACGAGCACCGTGCCGTAGATGACCATGTTGATGCCCGGCAGCTCGCCGAACAGGTTGCGCGTGAAGTCCGACAGCAGGTGCAGCACGGCCGCGCCCAGCACCGGGCCCCACAGCGTGCCCATGCCGCCCACGATGGCCGCGACCAGCGCCTCCACCGAGGTGACCGAGCCGTAGGCGATGCCCGCGTCGATGTACTGGAACACCTGCACGTAGAAAGCCCCGGCCGCGCCCATGAAGGCCGCCGACAGGCCGATGGCCGCGAGCTTGACCCGGAACGGGTTCACGCCCACGGCGCGCGCGGCGTCCTCGTTGTCGCGCACCGCCTGCAGGTAGGCGCCGAAGCGGCCGTTGCGCAGCCACCAGGTCACCAGCAGCGCCACGACCACCATCGCCAGCACCACCCACAGGTAGCCCGCGCGCGACGCGAACTGCATGTTGCCCACCGACTCGCGCAGCGGCACCATCAGGCCGACACCGCCGCCGGTGAACGGCACCGAGGTCGCGACGATGCGGAACACCTCCGCGAAGGCCAGCGTGACGAGCGCGAAGTACGAGCCCTTCAGGCCGTAGCGGAAGGTGAGCGCGCCCACGAAAAGGCCGACCGCCGCGGCGCCCGCCACCGCCAGCGGCAGCGCGACCCAGGCGTTGATGCCGCCCTGCAGCTGCGCGATGGCCTGGATGTACGCACCGGTGCCGAAGAACAGCGCATGCCCGAAGGAGAACTGCCCGCCGAAGCCGCCGAGGATGTTCCAGGCCTGCGCGATGAGCGTGGCGTACAGCGCCATCATCACGAAGTTCAGCATGACGCCCGACTTGGTGACCAGCGGCACGCAGCCGATGACCACGGCGAAGAGCGCGATGGCGGCGAGTTGCCCGTATCCCGAGTTCGTTCCCGGGTTCGTTCCGACCTTCATTTCCGCCTTCATGCCTTGGCTCCGAACATGCCCTGCGGGCGGAACAGCACCACGCCGATGAAGATCGCGAAGATGCCGATCTGCCCGAGCGACTCGCCCAGGTACAGCCCACCGAGCGACTCGACCACGCCCACCAGGAAGCCGCCGATAAGCGCGCCCACGAAGCTGCCCATGCCGCCGAGCACGACGATGGTGAAGGCCACCAGCACGAAGCCGCCGCCCACCTGCGGGTTGACGTAGTACGCGGGCAGCAGGAAGCAGGCCGCGGCACCCAGGCACGCCAGGCCGATGCCGAAGCTCATGGCGTAGACGTGGTCGACGTCGATGCCCATGAGCTTGGCGCCCTCCTTCTCCTTGGCGACGGCGCGAATGGCGCGGCCCAGGTCGGTGCGGCCCATGATCCAGAAAAGAATGCCAGACACCACCAGCGCGCCGGCGAAGGCGACGAGCTTGGGCACGGCGATCATGGCGGGGCCGATGGCCACGGTGCTCAGCGAGTAGGCGGTGTCGATGCTGCGCGTGTCCGACTTGAAGAACAGCAGCGCGAGGTTCTCCATGATGATGGCGATGCCGAGCGTGGCGAGCAGGATGTTCTCGTCCTTGCCGTGGCCCGCGCGGTTGATGACGATGCGCTGCAGCGCGTAGCCGAGCGCGAACATGCCCGCGATGGCGATGGGCAGGGCCATGTAGGGGTCGATGCCCCAGCGCTCCTTCAGGAAGTACACGGCGTACAGGGCCAGCATCAGGCAGGCGCCGTGGGCGAAGTTGATGATGTGCAGCACGCCGTAGATGAGCGTGAGCCCCACCGCGATCAGGGCGTACACGGCGCCTGTCGTCAGTCCGTTGAGGACCGAGGGGAAGAGGATGTTGATGTCTGGCATGTGGCTGGCGCGTGCTTGGCTGCTTGTCTCGTGGTGCGTGTTCTAGAGGCGTGCCGCTCCACCGGACCCCGTGCATGCCCGGAGTCCGTGGAAGCGCTTCATGGGTGTCGCCTGGCCGCTGCTCAGGCCTTGAGCGGGAAGACGGGGTCCACCTCGCGGTAGTCGCGCGGGATGATGACCTTGATGTCGTTCTTCACCACCTGCGTCATCAAAGGCTGCGCGCCTTCGTTCTGCCCGTTGACGAACCTGGTGGGGCCGTACGGCATGATGTGATTCAAGAAGGTGCTCTTCTCCAGCGCGTCGATGATGGCGGCGCGCTCCGTGGACTTGGCGCGCTCGATGGCATCGGCCAGCAGCCACATCGAGGTGTAGGTCATGAAGACCTCGTAGCTGAAGAACTGGCCCTTGGCCTCCACGCGCTTGCGCAGCTCCTGCGAGCGCTTGTCCTTCGGGTTGAACCAGTGGTTGCAGTCGATGATGCCGTTGGCCGCCTCCGGAAACTCCTTCACGAACTTGTAGCTCGACGCGGCGCCGCCCAGCACCGAGAAGATGGCCTTGGGCACCACCTTCTGCTGCTGCATGGTGCGCACCAGCAGCGCGTACTCGTTGTAGTAGTTGGCCGGAATCACGATGTCGGGGTTGACCGACTTCATGCGCAGCACGATGTTGTTGAAGTCGCGCGTGGGGTTGGCGTGCTTCACCACCTCCTTCACGTCGAAGCCGTAGCCGGGCAGTTCGCGCGACAGCAGCTGCGCGGTGCCGGCACCGAAGAGCGACTCCTCGTGGATGATCATCACCGTCTTCGCGGGGCTGCCGGCGGCCTTGTTCAGCACCAGCAGGTTGGCCATGGCCACCTCGGTCGACTTCTTGTAGCCGGGGCCGAAGCGAAAGGTGTTCTTCAGGCCGCGCTCGACGATCTGGTCGGCCACGCCCACGTCGACCACGTGCGGCAGGTTGTACTTGGCCGCGGCCTGCGTGGTGGCCAGGCAGATGGCCGATGCGAAGGCGCCCACGATGGCCGACACGCCGGCCTCGTTCATCTTCTCGACCTCGGCCGCGCCGGCCTGCGGCTGCGATTGCGCGTCGCCCAGCAGGGCCTCGAGCCTGGCGCCGCCCAGCGACTTGATGCCGCCGGCGGCGTTGATGTCCTCGATGGCCATGAGCGCACCCAGGCGGCACTGCTGGCCCGAATAGGCCAGCGCACCGGTCACGGGGTGCAGCACGCCGACCTTCACGGCCTTGGGCTGGGCGCCGGCCACGAGCGGGAAGGCGACGGCGGTGGCCAGGGCGGCGGACTGCGACACGAAACGGCGACGGTTCTGCATGGTGAGGCTTTTCCTTTTCTTCTCTTCAGTTGAACTGGGCTGACACGTCTTTGCTGACCCACACCTTGGCGTCGATGCTGCCCACGCGGGAGAGCTGCATTTCGTAGGTGTAGCGGTCGGGGCGGTAGAAGCCGTGCAGCCACTGCACGGGCCGCTCGTCCTCGTCGTAGATCAGGCGGCGCACCGCGAGCAGGGCCGAGCCGACGGACACATCGAGGTGCTGCGCGAGCACGTTGTCGGCCAGCCGCGCGGAAATGGTCTGGTGGGCGCGGCCCACCTTCACGCCCGACTCCTCGAGCAGCACCAGGATGGGCTTCTTCGACAGCTCGCGCCGCCCGAAGCGCCGCGCGATGGTGTCGGGCACGTAGGTGGTGATGTGCGAGAGCGGGCCTTCCTTGGTGGAGCGCACGCGCACGGCCTTCTGCACGGCGTCGCCCAGCTTCAGCTCCAGCGCCTCGGCCACCTGCGTGGAGGCGGTGATGGTCGCCACGTCGATCACCTTCACCGAGGTGTGCAGGCCCATGGTGACCAGGTTCTCGAGCAGGCCGCGCAGATTGGCACGCTCCATGCTCCTGCCGCTGGGGCCTTCGCCCGCGGTGGGCGGCGGCAATGCGCGCGTGCGGCGCCCGGGGTTGCGCTCGATGAGGCCTTCGGAGGCCAGTTGCTCCAGCGCGCGGCGCACGGTGACGCGCGCCACCTTGAACTGCGCCATCAGCGCGAGCTCGCCGGGCAACCCTTCCGCGAAACGGCCTTCGTGCAACTGCTCACGCAGGACCAGGTAGATCTGGTGGTATTTCGGCAAAGGCATTTGCGACATGCCTTTGATGTTTTTGCAGTTTCAATGTTCTGTCAATGGGACATTTGAAGCGCCAAGACAAGGGGCGCCCGAAGGCGCCCCTGGAAAACCCGTAGGTGCTATGCAGGCCGTGCAGGCCGTGAAGCCCTCGGAGGGTCAGAGCTTGAAGGGCACCACTTCCTGGCGCTGCTCGCCCAGGCCTTCGATGCCCAGCGTCATCACGTCGCCCTTCTTCAGGAACAGCGGCGGCTTCATGCCCATGCCCACGCCCGGGGGCGTGCCGGTGGTGATGACGTCGCCGGGCATCAGCGTCATGAACTGGCTCACGTAGCTCACGATCTTGGCCACGCTGAAGATCATGGTCTTGGTGCTGCCCGTTTGCACGCGCTGGCCGTTCAGGTCGAGCCACATGGCGAGCTTCTGCGGGTTCTCGATCTCGTCGCGCGTCACCAGCCAGGGGCCGATGGGACCGAAGGTGTCGCAGCCCTTGCCCTTGTCCCAGGTGCCGCCGCGCTCGATCTGGTATTCGCGCTCGCTGATGTCGTTGATGGTGCAGTAGCCGGCCACGTAGTCGAGCGCGCTCTTTTGCGACACGTAGCGTGCGCGCGTGCCGATGACCACGCCCAGCTCGACCTCCCAGTCGGACTTGACCGAGCCCTTGGGCAGCATCACCGGGTCGTTCGGGCCCTGGATGCAGCTGTTGGCCTTCATGAAGACCACAGGCTCCTTGGGCACCGGCAGGCCCGACTCGGCCGCGTGGTCCGCGTAGTTCAGGCCGATGGCGATGAACTTGCCGACGTTGGCCACCGGGCTGCCGAAGCGCGGCTTGCCGCGCACCAGCGGGAGCTTGTCGAGCTTCTGCTTGCGCAGCTTGGCAATGGCGGCATCGCCGAGCTGCTCGGGCCCGATGTCCTTGACGACGGCGCTCAGGTCGCGCAGCTGGCCGTTGTCGTCGATGAGGCCGGGCTTTTCCTTGCCGGGGTTGCCGTAGCGGACGAGTTTCATGCTTTCCTTTCAGTGCATTGAATTGAATTAGTACGTGGAGCGTCCACCCGACAGGTCGAAGACCGCGCCGGTGGAGAACGAACAGTCTTCGGTGCAGAGCCAGCCGACCATCGCGGCCACCTCCTCCACCGTGCCGAAGCGGCCCATGGGAATCTTCGAGAGCATGAAGGCGATGTGCTCGGGCGTCATCTGGTCGAAGATGGCCGTCTTCACCGCCGCGGGCGTCACGCAGTTCACGCGGATGCCGGTGTCCGCCAGCTCCTTGCCCAGCGACTTGGTCAGGCCGATGACGGCCGCCTTGCTCGCGCTGTAGGCGCTGGCGTTGGGGTTGCCGTCCTTGCCCGCCACCGAGGCGATGTTCACGATGCGGCCCTGGCCGCCCTGCTTGCGCATCTGCGCCACCACCTCGCGGCAGCACAGGAACACGCCGTTGATGTTCACGTCCATCACCTGGCGCCAGTCGTCCACCGGGTAGTCCCACAGCCTGGTGTTGGGCCCGGTGATGCCGGCGCTGTTGACCAGCGCGTCGATGCGCGGCGCATGCCCCAGCGTGGCGGCCACGGCCTTGGCGACCGAGGGCTGCTGCGCCACGTCGACCTTCAGCGCGAAGGCCCTGGGGCCCAGCGACTGCGCGGCGCGCAGGGCCGCCTCTTCGTCGCGGTCCCACAGCGTGACGCTGCCGCCCGAGGCCACGAGCCGCTGCGCAATGCCCAAGCCCAGCCCCGTGGCGCCGCCGGTGACCACCGCGTGGCGGCCGGCGAAGTCGAGCTGGTTCATATGGTGATGCCGCCGTCGACCGTGAAGGCCTGGCCGGTGGCGAACACCGATTCGTCGCTGGCCAGGAACACCACCACCGGCGCGATTTCCTCGGCCTGCGCGAGCCGGCCCATGGGCTGACGCGCGATGAAGGCCTTGCGTGCCGCGTCGGGGTCGGCGTTGGCGTTGATGCGGTCGCCCAGCGAGGGCGTGTCGACCGTGCCCGGGCACACCGCGTTGCAGCGAATGCCGCGCGCCACGTAGTCGGCCGCCACGCTCTTGGTGAGGCCCAGCACGGCCGCCTTGGTGGTGCCGTAGACGAAGCGGTTGGGCAGGCCCTTCATGCTGGAGCACACGCTGGCCATGTTGATGATGCTGCCGCGCCCGGCCGCCAGCATGCCGGGCAACACGGCCTGGATGGTCCACATCTGCGCGCGCACGTTCAGGCCGAAGGCGAACAGCAGCTCGTCGTCGGTGGCCTGCTCGATGGTGCCGTTGTGCACCACGCCCGCGCAGTTGAAGAGGATGTCGAGCGCCGGCAGCGTGCCCACCAGCGCGCCGATGGCGGCCTTGTCGAGCACGTCGAGCTTGAGCGCGGTGACATTGGGCACGCCGCTGTAGCGCGCGAGCAGCGCCTCGTTCACGTCGGTGGCAAACACCTGGGCGCCTTCGGCGGCCATGGCGAGCACGCTGGCGTGGCCGATGCCCTGGCCTGCGGCGGTGACCAGCGCGGTCTTTCCCTTCAGTCTCATCGGTGTCTCCTCGAATTCCCCGGGTTCCTCGGGTTTGGCCCGATGGTGTCGCGGGCGGCGTATCGTATTCTGAATTGGCCTTACCACTTGTCCAATTCAGGACAACCCTTAACCTGCGCACCCGCGCTCCCACTTCTTCTCCATCCCTTCCATTTCTTCGTCAGCCGTGCCGATCCAGACCCTCGAACCCCAGCGCCTCTACCGCCAGATTGCCGAACAGCTGCGCGTGCTCATCGGCAAGGGCGAGTTCGCGGCCGGCACGCGCATTCCCGCCGAGCGCGACCTGGCCAAGCAGCTGGGCGTGAGCCGGCCGTCGGTGCGCGAGGCGCTGATTGCGCTGGAGGTGGAAGGCTGGGTCGAGATCCGCACCGGCTCGGGCGTGTACGTGCTCGACCGGTCGCACCGCACCGCTCCCCCGGCCAACGGCCTGAACGGCGCGAACGGGTCCGGTGCCGAATGGGGCCCGCTGGAGATCATTCGCGCGCGCCGCCTGGTCGAGGGCGAGACCGCCGCCACCGCCGCGCAGCACGGCAAGCGCAAGGACGTGGACGCCATGCGCCGCGCGATCCGCACGATGCGCGAGCTGGCCGCGCGCAACGAGGTGCCGCACGAAGGCGACCGCGCCTTCCACCTGGCCATCGTCAACGCCTGCGACAACGTGGTGCTGACCGAGACGGTGCAGGGCTTCTGGGAGTCGCGCCACGGGCCGATCTTCGCCCGCATGATCGACTACTTCGAGACCATGGGCTCGTGGCAGGCCGCCATCGGCGAGCACGAGGCCATCCTGGACGCCATCGCCGCGCGCGACCCCGGCGCGGCACGCGAGGCCATGCACCAGCACATGGACAAGTTCCACCAGAGATTCAGCGCGAGCTGGCGGCGCGCGAAGGCCACCTGAGCCTGTCCAGGCCGCGCGACAGTTCGCACCGACAAGCCAGCCCTACACCCGTACAGCCAGCAGATTCCCACCATGACCCCCTACATCCGACTCCACCCCGCCGACGACGTCGTCATCGCGCGCGCCCAGCTGCTCGGCGGCACCGCCATCGAAGGCGTGGCCGTGCGCGGCCTCATTCCGCCGGGCCACAAGATCGCGATGCGCGCCATCGCCACCGGCGAGCCGGTGCGCCGCTACAACCAGATCATCGGCTTCGCGAGCAAGCCCATTGCGGCGGGCGAGCACGTGCACACGCAGAACCTCGACATGGGCCCCGACAAGGGAGCCGTCACAAAAGGTTTTGAGCGCGACTACGCCTTCGGCGCCGACGTGAAGCCCGCGCCCGCCAAACGCGAGGCCACCTTCATGGGCATCAAGCGCGCCGACGGCCGCGTGGCCACGCGCAACTACATCGGCGTGCTGACCAGCGTGAACTGCTCGGCCACGGCCGCGCGCGCCATTGCCGACCACTTCTCGCGCAAGACCAACCCGCAGGCGCTGGCCGACTACCCGAACGTCGACGGCGTCGTCGCGCTCACGCACGGCACGGGCTGCGGCATGGACACGCAGGGCATGGGCATGCAGATCCTGGAGCGCACGCTCACGGGCTATGCCACGCACCCCAACTTCGCGGGCGTGCTGGTGGTGGGGCTGGGTTGCGAGGCCAACCAGATCAACGCCTGGCTGGCCACCGGCCACCTGGCCGAGGGCGAGAACTTTCGCACCTTCAACATCCAGGACACGGGCGGCACGCGCAAGACGGTGGACAAGGGCGTGGCGCTCATCAACGAGATGCTGCCGCGCGCCAACGCGGTGAAGCGCGAGCCGTGCAGCGCGGCGCACATCACCATCGGGCTGCAGTGCGGCGGCTCCGACGGCTACTCGGGCATCAGCGCCAACCCGGCGCTGGGCGCGGCCGTCGATTTGCTGGTGGCGCACGGCGGCACGGCCATCCTGAGCGAAACGCCGGAGGTGTACGGCGCCGAGCACCTGCTCACGCGCCGCGCAGTGAAGCGCGAGGTGGGCCAGAAACTGGTGGACCGCATCAAGTGGTGGGAGCACTACACCGAGATCAACCAGGGCGAGATGAACAACAACCCCTCGCCCGGCAACAAGGCCGGCGGGCTCACCACCATCCTGGAGAAGTCGCTGGGCGCGGTCGCCAAGGGCGGCACCAGCAACCTGGAGGCGGTGTACGAATACGCCGAGCCCGTGACGACGCACGGCTTCGTCTACATGGACACGCCGGGCTACGACCCGGTGAGCGCCACGGGCCAGGTGGCCGGCGGCGCCAACCTCATCTGCTTCACCACGGGGCGCGGCTCGGCCTACGGCTGCGCGCCTTCGCCCTCGCTCAAGCTGGCGACCAACTCGGCGCTGTGGCAGCGGCAGGAAGAAGACATGGACATCAATTGCGGCGAGATCGTGGACGGCACGGCCTCCATCCAGGAGATGGGCCAGCGCATCTTCGAGCTGGTGCTGGCGACGGCCTCGGGCGCGCATTCGAAGAGCGAACAGCACGGCTACGGGCAGAACGAGTTCGTGCCGTGGCAGGTGGGCGCGGTGATGTAGCCGCCGAACCAGCAACCAGCAACCAGCAACCGGCAACCGGCAACCGGCAACCGACAAGGGCATTCAGCGCCCCGATGCGCGCGCACTGACCGGCGCGGCATCGCACCAGGGGCATCCGCAGGAGACAAACGAACCCGGGCCAGCGGGGTCGTACACCAAGGACAACGCCATGAAGAAGATCCAGGTTCCTCTCTCTCGCACGGCACTTGCTGCCGCCCTCGTGCTCGGCGCCGCGGCGCTGCACATGCCCGCGCAGGCGGCCGACACCAAGGCCAAAAAGATCGCGCTGTCGAACAACTTCGCCGGCAACTCGTGGCGACAGGCGATGCTCAAGAGCTGGGACAAGGTGACGAAGGACGCGGTCGCCAAGGGCGTGGTGGCGCAGGCACCGAGCTTCACCACGTCGGAGAACCAGGCCACGGAGCAGGCCGCGCAGATCCAGAACATGATCCTGCAGGGCTTCGACGCCATCGTGATCAACGCGGCCTCGCCCACGGCGCTGAACGGCGCGGTGAAGCAGGCCTGCGACGCGGGCATCGTGGTGGTGTCCTTCGACGGCGTGGTGAACGAGCCGTGCGCCTACCGCATCGCGGTGGACTTCAAGCAGCTGGGCGCGATGCAGATCGACTACTTCGCGAGCCGCGGCATCAAGGGCAACCTGCTGGAGGTGCGCGGCATCGCGGGGGTGTTCGTGGACGACGAAATCCACCAGGGCATCACCACCGCGGTGGCCAAGCGGCCCGAGTACAAGATCGTCGGTTCGGTGCACGGCAACTGGACGCAGACGGTGGCGCAGAAAGAGGTGTCGGCCATCCTGTCGACGTTGCCGCCCGTGACGGCGGTGGCCACGCAGGGCGGCGACGGCTACGGCGTGGCGCAGGCCTTCAAGGCCGCCGGCCGCCCGACGCCGGTGATCTTCATGGGCAACCGGCAGGACGAGCTGGCGTGGTGGAAGGAGCAGCGCGACGCCAACAAATACCAGACCATGTCCGCCAGCATCGCGCCGGGGGCGTCGACCTTCGCGTTCTGGGTGGCGCAGCAGATCCTTTCGGGCGCCAAGGTGCCGAAAGACATGAAGCTGCCGATCAGCGTGGTGACGCAGGAGACGCTGGACGACGCGGTGAAGAACACCGAGGTCGGGAGCGTGGTGAATGTCGAGTACTCGCAGAAGGAAGTGATCGACTTCATCGCCAAGGCGAAGTGATGTTCGGCTGCTTGCGGGGGGCTGGCTTCTTGTTCGGTGGGCGCTGCTGTTCGGGGCGCGATCACGCCCTGAACAAACCCATCTCACGCCACACCGAGAGGCAACACAGACATGACCGTCGCGCACAGTGAAGTCCTGGTCGAAGCACGCGGCGCCGCGCGCTCGTTCGGTGCCGTGCAAGCACTGCGCGGCGTCGACCTGCAACTGCGGCGCGGTGAATGCGTCGGCCTCGTGGGACACAACGGGGCGGGCAAATCGACACTGGTCAACGTGCTGTGCGGCGCGCTCGCACCGGACCGTGGCGAACTGCACTTTGCCGGCCGGCCCGCTGACAGCGCCGCCTGGAGCCTGCGCGAGGCGCGGCGCTGGGGGCTGCGCTGCGTGTTCCAGGAACTGTCGCTGTGCGACAACCTCACGCTCGCGGAGAACATGCGCATCGCGCAACCACAGTCTGCCGAGTGGGCCTGGCGCAAGCGCGCGGGGGCGCAGTTGATGGCCTCGCTGGACCGCATCTTTCCGGGGCACGGCCTGCGGCCCGACGACGTGGTGGGCGAACTGCCCATCGGCAAGCGGCAGATCGTGGAAGTGGCGCGGGCATTCACCGTCACGCCCGGGGCGCCGCCGCTGGAGCTGATGATCCTCGACGAGCCGACCTCCTCGCTCGACGGGCAGGCGGCCGCGCAGCTGCTGGCCTACATCCGCAGCTTCGTGGCCGAGGGCAAGACCTGCGTGCTCATCACGCACAAGCTGCGCGAGATCTTCGCGATGACCGACCGGCTGGTGGTGATGCGCGACGGGCAGGTGGTGCAGGCCACGCCCACCGGCGAGACCGACCGCGAGCGGCTGGTGACGGCCATGGGACAGGCCGTGGCGAAGGACGCGCCGGCTTCGGACACATCGACCGCGCGACGGCATGAAGCGGACACGCAACCCGTCGTGCAGGTGCAGGCGTCGCCGCAACGCGGCATGGCGATGCGGGCGGCGCGGGGGGAAATCATCGGCCTCGCGGGGCTGGCGGGGCATGGACAGACCGCGATGCTGCTGGCGCTGCAGGAGGCCGCAATTCAAACGCCCAGGCACAGGGACGCGATGCGCGTCGAAGGCGGCACCGCCTTCGTGGCGGGCGACCGGCAGACCGACGGCGTGTTCGCGCTGTGGTCCATCGCGCGCAACATGACGGTGGGCTGGCTCGCGCAGTTGCGCGCGTGCAGCCCGCTGATCGACCTGAAGCGCGAGCAGGCGCAAGCGCAGCAATGGCGCCAGCGGCTGGGCCTGGTCACGCCGGACATGGACCTGCCGATCGGCTCGCTCTCGGGAGGCAACCAGCAGAAGGTTCTTTTCGCGCGAGCGCTGGGCTCGAGTGCGCCCGTGATCCTGATGGACGACCCGATGCGCGGCGTGGACGTGGGCACCAAGCGCGACGTGTACGCGCTCGTTCGCGACGAGGCGCGACGGGGCCGCACCTTCGTCTGGTACACGACCGAGTTCGACGAGCTGCACCACTGCGACCGCGTCTACGTGTTCAGCAACGGGCGCGTGGTCGGCGAGCTGGCGGGCGAGGACATCAGCGAAGAGCGCGTGGTGGCGCTGTCGTTCGAGGAGGCTGCCGCATGACGAACGCGGTCCTGCCGAACCACCGGAGCCCCGCGCGGCGCGTGGCGATGCTGCATGCGCTGCTGCCGGCCGTGGCGCTGGCGCTGCTGCTGGCGGCGGTGTTCCTGAAGCAGCCGCGCGCCATGTCGTACTTCGGCATCAACCTGCTGCTGAACCTGGCCATTCCGGTGATGTTCGCGACGCTGGCGCAAATGATGATCCTGGCGGTGAGCGACCTCGACCTGTCCATCGGCCCGTTCGTGTCGCTGGTGGCCTGCATCGGCGCCACGCTGATGCCCACGCAGCCGTGGCTCGCGGCGCTGGCGCTGCTGGCCGCGGTGGGCGTGTACGCGCTGGCGGGCGCGGTGATCGAGGCGCGGCAGCTGCCGTCGATCGTGGTCACGCTGGGGCTGTCGTTCGTGTGGCTGGGCTGCGCGGTGCTGCTGCTGCCCACGCCGGGCGGCACGGCGCCCGAGTGGCTGCGCGGCGCCATGAGCTGGCGCACGCCGCTCATGCCGATGCCGATCTGGATGGCCATCGTCACGGCCGTGGTGGGCCACCTGCTCATCACCCGCAGCGCCTTCGGCACGCTGGTGCGCGGGCTGGGCGGCAACCCCGGCGCCATCGCGCGCGCGGGCTGGAACATGGTGCGCGTGCGCGCCGGCGTGTATGCCATTGCGGGCGTGTTCGGCGTGTGCGCCGGGCTGATGCTGGTGGGCCAGGCCACCTCGGCCGACGCCAACATCGCCTCGCGCTACACGCTGGTGGCCATTGCCGCGGCCATCCTGGGCGGCGCGGAATTCGCGGGCGGCAAGGTGGCGCCGGTGGGCGCGGTGATCGGCGCGCTCACGGTCACGCTGGCCGCCTCGTTCCTCACCTTCCTGAACATCGCGCCCGACTGGCAGGTGGGCATGCAGGGGCTGATCCTGGTGGCCGTGCTGGGGTTGCGCGCGGCCATCGACCTGGTGGGAGGCAAGCGATGAGCGCGGTGAACGACAGCCTGGCGCCGCCGGCGGCCGCCCCGCGCCAGGGGCGCTGGCAACGCCTGAAGAAGCTCGCGGGCAACCGGCCCTGGCTGGGCTCCTGCGTGGCCGCGGTGCTGGCCTGGGCCGCCACGGTGTGGAGCGCCAACGGCCAGGGCTCGGGCGACCTGCTGGCCGCGGCGCTGGCGTTCTCGGCCTTCACGGTGCTGGTGTCGCTGGGGCAGATGCTGGTCATCAGCGTGGGGCCGGGCAATGCCGACCTGTCGATTCCGTCGACCATCGCGCTGGCCGGCGCGGCCGCGATGATCGTCATGGACGGCAACAACGCGATGCTGGTGCCAGGGCTGCTGGCGGCCACGGCGGTGGGCGCGGGCGTGGGGCTGTTCAACTTCGGGCTGATCCGGCTGCTGCGCATTCCGCCGATCATCGCCACGCTGGCGGCCTCGCTGATCGTGATGTCGGTGGCCATCAATTTCGGGCGCGGCCTGAAGGTGAAGCCGCCGGCGCTGTTCTCGGACCTGATGGCGCAGCGCGTTCTCGGCGTGCCGCTGGTGGCGCTGGTGGCCGTGGTGGTCACGGTGCTGGTCGCGCTGATGCTGGAGCGCACGGCGCTGGGCCGCTCGATGGCGGCGGTGGGCCAGAACCGGCGCGCGGCGCAGCTGGCGGGCCTGCGCGTGGAGCGCACGCGCTTGCTGGCGTATGTGATCTGCGCCGCGCTGGCGGGCTTCACGGGCGCGCTCATCGCGGGGTTTTCGGGCGGCAACTCGCTCGACCAGGGCGCGGAGTACCTGCTGATGACCATCGCGGTGGTCGTCATCGGCGGCACCGCGGTGGCGGGCGGTCGGCCGAGCGTGCCGGGCATCTGGGGCGCGGCCATGTTCATGTTCCTGCTGGTGGCGTTGCTCAACGCCGTCGGCGCCGGGCCGGGGCTGCGCACGCTGCTGACCGGCGTCATCATCATCGCGGTCATCGTGCTGGCGAGCGGCCGGCCGAAGCGCTGAGCCAGCCTCCGCCGTCCACATCACCCGCGCGGCGCACCTGCATCTTTCACCCAAGAAGGAAGACAACACCCATGGCCCCTCCCAAAGACCTCCCGTTCGGCTTCCTGGACGGCACCGGTTTCGAGCAGCTGGACCCGCGCTTCAAGGGCTGCATTCCCGGCCCCGAGCGCCTCGTGCGCCTGTGGACCGGCGCGCGCTGGTGCGAAGGCCCCGCGTGGTTCGCCGCGCATCGCACGCTGCTGTGGTCGGACATTCCGAACAACCGCATGCTGCGCTACGACGAGGTGAACGGCACGGTCGGCGTGTTTCGCGAACCGTCGAACAACACCAACGGCCACACGGTGGACCGCCAGGGCCGCCTGGTGAGCTGCGAGCACCTCACGCGCCGCGTGACGCGCACCGAGCACGACGGAAGCATCACCGTGCTGGCCTCGCACTGGCAAGGCAAGCGCCTGAACTCGCCGAACGACGTGGTGGTGCATTCGGACGGCGGCGTGTGGTTCACCGACCCGAGCTACGGCATCCTGTCGGACTACGAAGGCCTGCGCGCGGACAGCGAGATCGGCGCCTGCCACGTGTACCGCGTCGACCCCGCCGGCGGCGAGGTCGCGCGCATGACCGACGACTTCGTGAAGCCCAACGGGCTGGCGTTCTCGCCCGACGAATCGCTGCTGTACATCGCCGACACGGGCGCCAGCCACGCGGCGGACGGGCCGCGGCACATCCGCAGGTTCAGGGTGGGCGCCGACGGCCGCTCCCTGGGCGGCGGCGAGGTGTTCGCGGAATGCACCAACGGGCTGTTCGACGGCTTCCGGCTCGACACCGAAGACCGCATCTGGACCAGCGCCGCGGACGGCGTGCACGCCTACCACCCCGACGGCACCTTGCTGGGCAAGATCCTGGTGCCGGAGCGGGTGGCCAATGTCTGCTTCGGCGGGCCGAAACTCAACCGGCTTTTCATCTGCGCGACGTCGTCGCTGTATGCCATCACCTTGAACGCGAAGGGAGTCTGATCCATGTCCAGAACACTGCCGGCCGAAGGCCTGCAAACCGATGTCGCCCGCATCCTCGAAGCCGCGGGCAGCGCGCCCGCCGAAGCGCAGCAGGTGGCCGCCAACCTGGTGCTCGCCAACCTGAGCGGCCATGACTCGCACGGCGTGGGCATGCTGCCGCGCTATGTCGACGCGGTGGCCGAGGGCGGCCTGAAGCCCAACGCCGAAGTGCGCGTGAACCTGGACATCGGCACCCTGATGGGGCTGGACGGCCAGCACGGCTACGGCCAGGTCGTCGGCGTGCAGGCCATGGAGCTGGGCATCGCGCGCGCCAGGCAGCACGGCAGCTGCATCTTCACGCTCTCGCACGCGCACCACCTGGGGCGCATCGGGCACTTCGCGGAAATGGCGACCGCGCAGGGGCTGGTGGCGATGCACTTCGTCAACGTGCTGTCGCGCCCGGTGGTGGCGCCCTGGGGCGGCGGCGACGGGCGCTTCGGCACCAACCCGTGCTGCATCGGCATCCCGCTGGCGGGCGCCGACCCCTTCGTGCTCGACTACGCGACCAGCCGCGTCGCGCAGGGAAAGATGCGCGTGGCCCACAACAAGGGCGAGCGCGTGCCCGACGGCTACCTGATCGACGAGAACGGCGCCCCCACCAACGACCCCGGCGTGGTGGTGGTGCCGCAGGGCAACGGCCTGTTCGGCGCGCTGATGACCTTCGGCGAGCACAAGGGCTACGGCATGGCGGTGGCGTGCGAGCTGCTGGGCGGCGCGCTCACGGGCGGCGGCACCTGGCACCGGCCGGCGGACACCTCGCGCACGGTGCTGAACGGCATGCTGACGGTGCTGATCGACCCCGAGCGGCTGGGCACGCAGGCCTCGTTCGAGCAGGAGGCGCGGGAGTTCGTGCAGTGGCTGCGCCAGAGCCCGCCCGGCCAGGGCTTCGACGAGGTGCAGATCGCGGGCGAACCGGAGCGCAAGGCGCGCGCGGCACGGCGCAAGGACGGGATCTGGGTGGACGACGCGACGTGGGGAGAGATCGTGGCGGCGGGGGCCAAGGTGGGCGTGACGGTCACGCCCTGAGCATCGTCTTGCACCCTCCCCCGACGGGGAGGGAAGAAACCCCTCAGACGATCAGCGCGATCGTCGCCTCGAGGTGTTCCGAAGGCGCCCGGCGAAAGCCCGAGCGCGCAAAGCGCTGCAGCTGCCCCACCACGAACGCCGTGAGCGCCGCGGCCCGCACCTGCGCGTCGACGCTGGGCGTGGCCGAGCCGTCGGCGGCGGCCGCGCCGCGCAGCACCTGGCGCAGGGTGGCCTCGATCTTGTCGAAGAACTGGTTCATGCGCTGCTGCAGGCGCTCGTTTTCATACACCAGCGCATCGCCCACCATGACGCGCGTCATGCCGGGGTTGCGCTCGGCGAACTGCACCAGCAGCGTGAGGATCTTGGCGGCCTGCTGGGCGCCGGTGGCACCCTCGCGCTCGAGGATCTGGTTGACGAGGGTGAACACGCTCTGCTCGATGAAATCGATCAGCCCCTCGAACATCTGCGCCTTGCTGGCGAAGTGGCGGTACAGGGCCGCCTCGCTCACCTCGAGCCGCGCGGCCAGCGCCGCGGTGGTGACGCGCTCGGCCCCGGGCTGCTCCAGCATGGCGGCCAGCGCCTGCAGGATCTGCACGCGCCGCTCACCCGGCTTCGGGCGCTTGCGCGCTGGCGGGGTGGGCGAATCGGCGGGGGTCTCTACGCCGGAAGCACTGGTCGTCTCTTCGTTCTGCATGGGAGCGCGTGCAAAGATGTAAACAATTGATTCTCGCACAGCGCAGTGAGCACGCGCCTTCCGGCGTGCTTGCAGACCACTTTAAGGGCGTGTTCCGCTTCAGCGGGCGCGGATCATCGTCCCGTAGGCCTGGTCGGTCAGGATCTCCAGCAGCATTGCGTGCGGCACCCGGCCGTCGATGATGTGCACCGCGTTCACGCCGCTCTTGGCCGCGTCCAGCGCGCCTTCGATCTTCGGCAGCATGCCGCCCGAGATGGTGCCGTCGGCGAACAGCTCGTCGATTTCGCGCGCGCTCAGGTTGGTGAGCAGCTTGCCGTTCTTGTCGAGCACGCCGGGCGTGTTGGTCAGCAGCATGAGCTTCTCGGCCTTGAGCACCGTGGCCAGCTTGCCGGCCACCACGTCGGCGTTGATGTTGTAGCTCTCGTTTTCCTCGCCGAAGCCGATGGGGCTCACCACGGGGATGAAGGCGTCGTCCTGCAGCGCCTTGACCACGCTGGGGTCGATGGAGACGATGTCGCCCACCTGGCCCACGTCGTGCTGCACGTTGGGGTCGGTGCGGTCGGCCAGCTTGAGCTTCTGCGCGCGGATGAGGCCGCCGTCGCGCCCGGTGAGGCCCACGGCCTTGCCGCCGGCCTGGTTGATCAGGCCCACGATGTCCTGCTGCACCTCGCCGGCCAGCACCCATTCGACGACTTCCATGGTCTCGGCGTCGGTCACGCGCATGCCCTGGATGAAGCTGCCCTTCTTGCCGAGCTTGTTGAGCGCGGCCTCGATCTGCGGGCCGCCGCCATGCACCACCACCGGGTTCATGCCAACCAGCTTGAGCAGCACCACGTCTTCGGCGAAGTCGGCCTGCAGGGCCGGGTCGGTCATGGCGTTGCCGCCGTACTTGATGACGATGGTCTTGCCGTGGAACTTGCGGATGTACGGCAGCGCCTGGGCCAGGATCTCGGCCTTGTCGCGCGGGGGAATGTTGAGGACGGGATCGGTCATGGGCGGTCAGGCTCCGGAACTGTGGACGATGAGGTGGACGACGAAGAGAAATTCTCGCAAGGGCGGTGCCGTCACGGGCGCAGCCAGCGCGGCACCTTGAAGCGCACGATCATGAGGTAGGCCCCCACGTAGGTCGTGACGAACAGAAGACAGAAGAACATCAGCACCAGCGTGTTGTTCCAGAACAGCACCGCCGGCACCACCGACATGGCGGCGAACATCCAGAGGTACGGCGACGTGCGGTTGTTGCGCGCCAGCAGTTGGCGCGCCTCGTCGTCGGCCAGCGCCACGCGCACGATGCGCCGGAAGATCAGCTGGTGGAAGTGCAGCGCGTCGGCCGTGCCCGGCGACTGGCCGCGCGCCAGCTTGCGGTAGATGGAAAACAGCGTCTCCCACACCGGGTAGATCAGCAGCAGCATCGGGAACCAGGGCGAGACCACCCGGTGGCGCTGCACCAGCGTGACCACGGCCACCGCAATCACCATGCCCCAGACGTAGGCGCCGCCGTCGCCGGCGAAGATCTTGCCGCGCGGGTAGTTCCACACCAGGAAGCCCATGGTGGCGCCCACCAGGCACACCACCATGGCCGCCAGCTGGCGGTCGCCCACCTGCAGCGCCACGTGCGAGATGGCCAGGCACACCAGCACCGCGACCGTGCCGGCCAGGCCGTTGTAGCCGTCGATGATGTTGAAGGCGTGCGGCAGGCCGCCGATGGCCAGCGCCGCGAACAGCACGGTGGCGAAGGGAATCGCCACCAGCCAGCCGTCGAGCACCTCGAAGCCGGTGCGCGCCACGCCCAGCCCCAGCACCCAGCACAGCAGCAGCGCCGAGCCCATGGTGAGCCCGAGCCGGTAGCGCACCTGCACCTTCTGCGTGACGTCTTCCACGATGCCGCCCAGCACCGCCGGCAGGATGCACAGCAGCGTGAGCATGGAGATCTTCGCGGGCCAGGCGACGTTGAACGGGTCATTGCCGGTGATGCCGGCTGCCAGCCAGGCCGCGCCCATGCCCAGCAGGATGCCCGCACCGCCCAGGCGCGGCACGTGGCCCTTGTGGAAGCGTTGAGGCATGTCGGCGCCGTAGATGCGGGCATGCCTGCGCGCACGGCGCATGAACACCTGCACCGAGAAGGCAGCAACGAAGAAACTGATGATGATCAGAGCAATCATGTGTGGGGGTTGGGGAACCCTAGAATTCCCGAGCGAAATTAGACCATGCCCACGCCCCCCTCTTCCTCTTCCTCACCGTTTGCCCCGATCACGATTTCCATCGTGAGCCACGGCCAGCTCGCGCTGGTGTTGCCGCTGCTCGAGCAGCTGGATCGCCACAGTCGCGCCGCCACCGCCAAGGTCGTGCTCACGCTGAACATTCCAGAGGCCGACCTGCTCGCGGGCCGGACGTGGGGCTTCGAGGTGGAGCGGATCGAGAATGCGAGCCCCAAGGGCTTCGGTGCCAATCACAACCAGGCGTTCGAACGCTGCGGCACCCCCTGGTTCCTGGTGCTGAATCCCGACATCCGCTTCGACAGCGACGTGCTGGGGCCGCTGCTTGCCCAGGCCACTGCCGATGCCGGCCTGCTGACGCCGCGCATCCTCGAGCCGGGCAAGGCCGCGCCTGAGCCGCACCGCGCGCTGCTCACGCCCTTCGAGATCGTCGGGCGCAAGAAGCCCGGCTACGTGCGCCCAAAGGTGCCGGCCTGGATTCCCGGCCTGTTCATGCTGTTCCGCAGCGAGGCCTACCGGCAGGTCGGCGGCTTCGACGAACGGTTCTTCATGTACGGCGAGGATTTCGACATCTGCGCCCGCACCCGTCTCGCGGGCTGGAAGCTGCAGGTCGGCGAAGACCTCGTCGCCCGACATGACGCCCAGCGCGAAAGCCATCGCAGCAGGAAGTACCTGTACTGGCACGTGACCAGCCTGCTGAAGGTATGGCTGTCGGGGTCGTTCTGGCGCTACCGGCGCCTTCGCGGCTAGCCGCGCTCGAGCAGGTCCTGCGCGACGGCATGGCCGCCGCGCCCGAAGCGCGCATAGCGCCCGCGCAACGCTTCCACCAGGATCGGCAACAGCCGCAACGGGCGCGCCGCCGGCAGTTGCGCACGGAAGCGCTGGTGCGCCACCTTGGCGTGCTGCGCCTCGAGGTAGCGCGCCGGCACCCGATCGCCGAGCTGCTGCAGGCGCTGCAGCAGCGCCTCGGCCCGGCGCAGCCGCGCCACGTGCTTGTCGCCGCGCTCGGCGAAGGCCTTGGCGATCTTCTCGGACAGCGTGAGCCGCCGCGCCCCGATCTGGTTGCTGGCGTGCTGGCGGTAGTCGATGGTCGGTTCGGGCAGCACGTCCATCCGCCCGATGGCGGCTGCCACGGCTGCCAGCCACTCGTCGTGCACCCACTCGGGCGCGAACGGCAAGGCCGTGTCGAGCAGCGCCCTGCGGAACATCGTGGTGGCGCCTGTCACCAGATTGCGGCGCAGCAGCACACCGAAAGCCTCGCCTCGCCCGATGGCCGAGAGCTCGACGGGCTGCACTTTCAGCGCGTGGAACAGCGTGGAGCCCAGGGGCTTCAGGTCGCCATCGACCAGGCGGGCGTCGGTGTGAAGCAGCAGCAGGTCGGGCCGCGCCGCAAACTGCGCCACCATGCGCGCGAGCCGTCCCGGATGCCAGACATCGTCCTGGTCGCACAGCGCGACAAGTTCATGGCTGCAGGCCCGCGCCGCCTGTTCGAAATTGCGCGTGACGCCCAGCGGCGGCACGTTGCTGAACACGCGCAGTTCGATCTGGTCGGCCATGCCGCACTGCGCAAGCGTGTCGCGCACCACCGCCAGCGTGTCGTCGGTGGAGCCGTCGTCGGACACCACGATCTCCCGGGGAAGGGGCGTCTGCGCGCAGATGCTGCGGATCTGATCGGGAAGGTAGCGCGCGCCGTTGCGGGTGCAGAGGGCGACGGAGACGGTGAGGGTCATCAGACAGGCGGCAGCCGGGGGGGCCAGGCGTAGCTGAAGTCTTCGCGGGCGAGCATGAGGTTGGGGCTGTAGGCGGGGTCGTTCTGGAGAAGGTCGCCCCAGCGCTGCTTCATGTATTTCACATCCTGTAGCAACTGGCCGCTCACGGGCTCCGCTGCTTTCCGCACGTGGGAAGATTTGTGGTCGAGCAGCTCGGCGTAAGGCGTCCACAGGGTCCGCAAACCTACCTCACCCAGACGCAGACAGAAGTCGACGTCCGCGAATGCCTCCTTGAGGTGGTTTGCACCAAGACCGCCGATCTGCAGATAGCTCTCCCTGCGGATCACGAGGCAGGCCAGACTCACTGCCGACAGCGACTGGATGAGCGCCGCACGCCCTCCGTAGCCCTGGCGCGCGCCGGGCATGCCGCGGTGTGAACAGCCCGCCACGCCGTCCGGCCCCAAGCCAAGAATGATGCCGGCGTGCTTCAGCATTCCATTGCGCTGAAGCAATCTTGCCCCTACCGCGCCAACGCCGGGTTGCAACGCCAGGCTCACCATTTCCGAAACCCATTCCGGTGCAATGACTTCGATTGAATCATCGACCAGCGCCACGACTTCGCCTTGTGCAGCCTCGACGCCCAGGTTTCGAAGCGTGGCCTCATCGTGCACCTGCGCCTGGCGCAGAACACGAACATTGGGCGTATGGATGACGGTTTCGAGGTAGGCGAGCGTCTCGGCATCGTCGGACGCGTTGTCGACGACAAGGACTTCGTATCTCGCATACGCGGTTTTCGCGGTGATCGAGTTCACGCAGCGGCGCAGCGAGGCCTTCGAATTGCGCGTGGGGATGACCAGTGACACCAGCGGCACGGTGTCGGGCAATGCATAGTGCACCCTGTAGCCGAACCCGATGTGCTCGGCCTTCGCGCGGGTCTGTGTGCGCTCGAAATGCTCGTTGAGCGCGCGTTCCCCGGCCACCACGGCATAGGGCTTGGCGTCCATCGACTTTGCGGTGCTCTCGGCATGCACACGCCAGTGATAGAGCACCCTGGGGATATGGCGCACCTGCGTCGGCTCGATGCGCTCCATGCAGCGAATCACCAGGTCCCAGTCTTGCGAACCTTCGAGGCCCACGCGGAAACCACCGACTTCGCGGACAAGGTCGGTCGAGAGCACACCGAGGTGGCTGAACATGTTTTGCGACCGGAAAAGGTCTGCGTTCCAGTCGCACTTGAAATAGGGGCCCGAACGGTTGCCGGCTTCGTCGACCTTGTCCTCGTCCGAATAGATGAGCCGGACGTCGGGATGCGAAGCGATGCAGTCGGCAACCCAGAACAGGGCGTGTGCCGGCAGAAGGTCGTCATGGTCCATGAGTGCGACCCACGAGCCTGAGACCAGCGTGAGCGCACTGTTCGATGCGGCGGAAATGTGGCCGTTTTGAGCACGGAACACCACCTTGATGCGCGGATCGCTTTCGCTGTGAGCCTTCAGAATGGCGCGAACCTCGGCGGACGGCGATGCATCGTCCGCAATGCACAGCTCCCAGTTGGGGTAGATCTGCTCGCGCACCGATTCGATGGCTTCGCGCAGCCACACGGGATTGGGGTTGTACGAGGGCATCACGATGGAGATCAACGGCAGGTTGCTCATCGAGGCCACGCGCTGCGCCAGCCTGCTCCTGATTTCGGGGGTGAGCGTGTCGTAGTCGCGGACCCATCGTGTGTAGTCGTTGTATCCGGTGATGCGACGTCCGAGCTCCCACTGGATGCCACGCCAGCCGGCCTTGCGGAATATCCGCCATGCGCGCTGGATGCGACCGCCCACGCCGGGACTTGTCCAGAGCACCGTCAGAAGGAAGTCAAAAAGCCGAGATACTGATTTCATAGACGACTCGCCTGCAGGAACGGCGAGGAACTTTTTCGTGGCGCTCATGCCGAATGGGACGGCAAGGCAAGGACGCGAGGCTCAGTGCCCGCCAATCGGCGATTATCTTCGGATCGCCTTGTTCCCCACATTCGCACCACGGTGCGGCCAACCGTGACTTCGGAAGGCGCCCCTGACCTCGCCCTGTAAACTCACCCGGTTCACACAAAGGATAGAAATGAGGTCGCCCTCCCGCGACGCCCACGCGGCATTTGCTCCCGTCAAGGTGCAGTCCGGAGGCCGCAGGGGCGAAGACGCTGCCGTCCGCCCAGCAGACTCATATCAACGCACATGAGCCAAGTTCATTCCAACCTTCACCGCAGCGCCTGGGCTGACTGGTGGGAAGGCACACGCCGCACCGACATCTGGTGGACCCTCGCCTGGTTCGACATTGTCCTGCGCTACAGGCGTTCCATGCTCGGGCCCATCTGGCTCACACTGAGCATGGGCATCATGATCGGCGGCATGGGCCCGCTGTATGCATCGCTCTTCGGCACCCAGCTGGACAAGTTCTTTCCCCATCTCGCGCTTGGCGTGATCTTCTGGGGCCTTTTCTCCACCATCGTCACCGATGCCTGCAACGCCTTCGTGGGTTCATCCAACTACCTGAAGCAAGGCTACTTTCCGATAAGCCTCTTCGTATGGCGGGCTCTGGCGCGCAACCTGATCCAGTTCGCCCACCAGATCGTGCTGTACGTCCCCGTCGCGCTTTGGGCCGGCATCACTCTGTCGTGGTCCGTCCTTCTGATCATTCCCGCCTTCCTGATCCTCGTCATCAACGCGCATGCGCTCGGCCTGCTGCTGGGGCTCATTTGCACCCGCTACCGCGACGTGACCCAGATCGTGACCAGCATCATGCAGATGCTGATGTTCCTGACCCCCGTGTTCTGGCTGCCGGAAAACCTTCCTGGTCGCGCCAAGTACGTGCTGTGGAACCCTTTCGCACAGATGCTCGACCTTCTGCGCACGCCGCTCATGGGCGGAGAAGCCCATCTACACAGCTGGATCGGGATCGGCTTCTGGACCGTGCTGTGCCTGTCGCTCGCGAGCGTGCTGTTCTTCAAATACCGCCGCCGCGTCGTCTACTGGCTCTGATCCATGGCATCCATTTCACTCAAGAACGTTTCGGTCAGCTTTCCCATCTACGGGGCCGGCTCGGCATCGCTGAAGAAAACGCTGGCCGCCTCGGTCACCGGGGGGCGCTTCGGCAAGGAAACCGGCGTCACTGTCGTGCAGGCGCTCAGCGGCCTCAACATCGAACTCAAGAGCGGCGACCGGCTGGGCCTCATTGGTCACAACGGTGCCGGCAAGTCCACGCTGCTGCGCACGCTGGCGGGTGTCTACGAGCCTTCTTCGGGCGAGTTCACACGCCAGGGCTCGGTGGCCAGCCTGATCGACCCTGCATTGGGCATCGAGATGGACGCCACTGGCGTAGAGAACATCATGCTGCGCGGCCTCGTGATGGGCATGAGCAAGAAAGAGGTCGACCGGCTCACACCCGATATCTGCGAATTCAGCGGCCTGGGCGAGTACGTCAACATGCCGGTTCGCACCTACTCGACCGGCATGATGATGCGGCTCGCCTTCTCGATCTCGACCAGCGTTGAGGCTGACATCCTGCTGATGGACGAGTGGCTGTCGGTGGGCGATGCCGAGTTCACCGAAAAGGCTGAAAAGCGAATGCGCGACGTTGTCTCCAAGTCGGGCATCCTGGTCCTGGCGTCGCACTCGCCGGAGCTGATTGCCAAGGAGTGCAACCGCGTGATCCACATGGAGCACGGGCGGATCGTCGAGCGCTGAGGTCTAGGCGATATCGAACGCGTTGAGGATCGTCTCGGTCTGGTTCTGCCAGCCGAACTTCAGCAACGCGTCCTGCCGTGCGTCCAGAGCCATCGCTTCATACGATGCAGTGCGGTCCACCGCTCGCAGGATCGCCTCGGTCCATTCATGAGCCTTCGAGAGATAGCCATTCTCTCCATCGCGAATGGCCCGTCGATAGGTGAAGCTGGGCGACGCAATGCTCAAGGTGCCAACGCTCGCGGCCTCGAAGTACTTGAGTTCCGACTTGCAGTCCGTGAACGCATTCGACTGGAGCGGCATGAGATTGAACTCGACCGTGCCCAGCAGCCGCTGAAGATTCACGTAGTCTTGAAAAGGCTGGCGGCTGATGCGATCGGCAAACTCGCGCATCACCGGACCATGGTCAATGTAGCCGACAACCATGACCTCCACGTCTGGCCGCTCGGCCAGCACATCGGCCAGCGCGGGCTCCACGAGCGCATAGTCGAGGCGATGTGACGGTGAGCCGCTGAAGTACCCGAGAGTCATCTTTCCTCTGCTGGCAAAGCGCGCGCGCTCTTTTGCAGCAAAGACCTTCTCGGCCACGGCAAGTTGCTCCTTGTTCATGAAATTCGGAACAACTGCGACCGGGAGTCCGGAACAAGCTGCGATCTTTTCCGCCAGAAACTCGTTGGTCGTGATGGCACCGTCGCACAGACGCAGCGTCTGGTGCATGCGCGCAATCATTGCGAACCAGTCGTCCCATACCCCTTTCTGCGTGACATCGAGGCCCAGGGTTGCCACGACCAGGTGCGCATAGTCCGTGTCGACCACGAGGTCGTCGACATCGAACAACACGCGCTTGCCGCGCGCCCTGAACTTGGTGATCAGGCCATTCACCTGATGGCAGTACCGTGACCGGCAGATCACCAGCAGGTCAGCGGCGTCTGCAATCTCGTCGAATCGATCGCTGTCCGACAGGAAAAAATAGCTGGCCGATACGTCGCCTGCGTCAGGCTCATTCAGCACCTGGACCATGTTGTAGGCACGGTAGCGGAAGGTGCTGTTGTTGGGCTCTTCGTAGAAGTAGGCCACGCGGACCTTGCTTCTGTACAACATGGACAGCCGAGTCGACAGCGGCTGCAGCCACGGGTCCGCGTAAGGTACGGGAGGAATGTCCAGGGCAAACATCAGCGTCCCGAGGTGAGCAACCGAAGGGTT
Organism: Variovorax sp. J22G73; assembly: GCF_030317035.1. Taxonomy (GTDB): domain Bacteria; phylum Pseudomonadota; class Gammaproteobacteria; order Burkholderiales; family Burkholderiaceae_C; genus Variovorax. The sequence goes on along the minus strand of NZ_JASZYK010000010.1, from coordinate 151,754 downwards.
TCCTCGAACGACTGGGTCCAGTCCGCACCCAAACCGTTGGCTGCGAAATTACGCTTGCGTGCTTCCGTGTCTTCAGCAAGCGCCACACCCTCACGAAGCGCGTCGACAAGCGCATCGGTGTTCAGTTCGGCACAAATGATGTTGCGCGAGTAGTTGGACAGATCCTGCTTGTTGGCGAACTTGTTGGTCACCACGACCGCGCCGCTTGCCGCAAGGTCGAACGGCGGGTAGCTGGGGTGCGGCGTGTACATCAGCGAGAGCCCGAGATCGATCGTTCCTGCCAGGTCAGCGTAGGCCTCCCAGTTGAGCCCTTCACAGCGCTTGGGCACATAGCCATTCCCGAATGTCACATTGGGAATGTCCTTGCCAACAAGAAAAATGTCCCATTGCTCGAGGTCGAGGATGCCCTTGTTGACAGCGTGATCGATGATGTCAAGCCCTACATGAAACAGGTTGCGCGGGTTGTATGGCCGTGCATAAAAGAAGAAGCGCTTTTTGCCGCCCAACGCGCGCTGACGCTCGTGAAACAGCGACTTAGGAAACGACGGCTCGAACCAGCATCCATTTCTCTCCAGCTGCTCCATGCCGTCGGCTCTAAGGTGGTCGTACAGGAGGCGCGTGTTGACGACGAACCGGATGTCCTGATTGCGCAGAATGCGCTCGCACTGAACGCGTTCTTCCCCGAACGGATAAAACATTCGCTCGTCTTCCTGCAGCAGATAGATGATCGAAGCATGCGGAACGCTGGGCAGTGCGGCGGCGGTCGTCCACCATGACGTGGTGACGAACATCTCATCGGGAACGATGTCCAGGCCCGCGACTGCTCCAGCTATCGGCACGGGTTTCTCGTTGTCGTTCGGGATCGGCGCATAGGAGAACTGGACCTCGTGAAGGAGTTCGATTCCGTAAGCATCCAAAACCTGTGAAGCATTCTTTGGCGACGGCACTTCTGTACGCGTCACGACCCGCAGCGTTGCATTCATCCGGTTGGCCAACTGCGCAGCGAACAGCAATGCGGTGCCAACACCACCGAAGAGGCTGCCACTGCCGATGCTGTCGGTGACTAGGCTGACACGCGACAGCGAAGGCTTCGGGATCAGGTAGGTCGACATAGGCTGGAGGTTGGGAAACTTGTGTCGAATGATGTCATCAACAGTCCCCGGCGGCCCAGACACTCCAGCAATCAAAGACCCCGCCTTGATCTTGTTAAGCACGGGCCGCCCCGCAATCGCGGCGCCCAACTTCGTGCGGAAGAGCCGCACTGTGGCCGAGGTTCCGTTCTCTTTCCAGAATGCCAAAAGTCGGCGCGCACGCACACTCATTTACTTTTTTCCTCACACACTGAGGTCCGTTGTCCGATATGCGGCTTTTGAAGAACATTCATCGTAGGTTCCGCCGAAATAACCGATTATCCACGCGTGCGCCGGGGACTCTTAGACTAAGCCGCGCGATTGTTGGGCCATGCCTAGTGTGATAGGCGCATGGCGCGCCCGGCAGCTTGAAGTCGACTTTCTACTCTAATAAGGCATCAAGGCAATGATGGCTGGTAAGCAGCGCGCGAGTTGTACCGCAGTTAAACGCTTAAGCGCCGGCTCCTTCAATGTGACAAGCACTGCCAAGACGGGTATCGCGGCGGCGAGTACTCCAAAGATCAAACGTTCTTGCAGGCTTTGGGTGAGCGTCCTGCCGTCGCATGTTGACGGCGACGTTTTCAAGCGGCAGCACCGTTGATCTCGTCGGTAGGCTCGCCGTCTTCGTAGAACTTGGCGATGGCCTTGTCCAGGCGCTTGAGCAATGCGTTGAGAGTCTCACCTTCACGCCTCACCAGCATGGCCAGCGCGTTAGAGCCGTCGGCGGCAGTGGCGGCGCACTGGATCGATGCGATCGCGCCAACCGTGATCTCGCCGCCGTCGTCGATCAGTGCCTCGATATTCTTCATGTTTTGCCAGACAAGGGCATGGGTGCGGCGAAGGCGACGCACTCCACGAGGTTGAGAGCGGCCAGCATCAGGTACTTCTCGGCGTCGGTGCACACGCCCAGCAAGTCGTGCTCGCCGAGGTATCCGTAGACGAAGGCGAGCAGATAGCGTTCGGGGTGCTCATCGCAGAACTGCTGCACGACCTGGTCGGCCAGTTCGCCCGGCAGTCCCTCGTTGAAGCGGGCGCGCGCCGTCAAGCGCTGCATGCACGTCTCCTGCACGTCCTCCGAGACGATCGGCCACGCAAGGCCGCTGAGCTTCATCGCCTGGAAGGTCACTAGCAGGATGTGCAGCGGGACCTCCAGTTGCACCATGCCGACGCCCATGCGAGGCAGCGCAAGGATCGAGGCGAGCATGTTGGGCTGCCGCAGGAAGATCTCGTCGGCCAAGGCTACCTTCTGTGTCTGGCTCATGCGCTTGACGTCGATGTCCGCCTGGACCATCACGGCCTGCGTGATCACGTCCGTCCCCCTCAACTTGGCCGCCAGCGATGCGGCAGCAGTTCATCGATACGATGGCTCGGGTGCGAGTGGATGCGCGCCAGCACGTCGCGCAGATACGCCCACGGATCCAGACCGTTGAGCTTCGCTGACTGCACGAGGCTCATCACCACCGCTGCGCGCTGGCCGGCCAACTCGCTGCCTACGAACAGCCAGTTCTTCGCGCCGAGCTTCCACGGCTTGATCTGCCGCTCGATCAAGTTGTTGTCCATCGCCACCATGCCGTCATCCAGGTGCAGCGTCAGCACCGCCCAGGCGTTCATGCTGTAGTCGATCGCCTCGGCGATCCTGCTGCCGTCGAGCACTTGCGTGCGCTGCAGCTTCAGCCACAGCTCGAACTCGTCCCACAGCGGTTTGCTCAGTTGCTGGCGGGCGTTTCGACGCTCGCCGTGGTCCATCTCGGCGAAGGCTCCCTCGGCGCGGTAGATCCGTGCCCAGCGCTGCAACGCCTCGGTGGCCACGGCGCTGGCACTGTGCCCGCCGCGGCTGAGCTCCTCGAAGTACCGCCTGGCATGCGCCGTGCAGAACGCCGAGCGGCGCTGCGGGTAGACCTTCGCGTCCAGTACGGCGTTGTAGCCCGCGTACTGGTCGGTGACCACGGTGCCGTTCCAGGCCGCCTCTGAACATGGCGGCCCCTTGCCGGCGAGGAAGGCCACCGGGTACTGGGACCCTCGTCCCAGGCAGAACTCGTAGATCACGCCCGGCTGCGGATCGTGATGGCTGCGCGCCCAGGCCCAGACGTAGGCCTTCTTCGTCTTGCCCGAGCCTGGATCGAGTAGCGGCACCGGCGTTTCATCGGCATGCAGCACTCGGCAGCTGAGGATGAAGCGCCGGTGCGCCTCGTACAGCAGCTCGAGCTTGGCGTCGCCGGCACCACCCCAGGCAGCCAGCGTCGAGCGCGGCGTGCGCACGCCCGAGCGCGCGTTGATGGGCTCTTGCCGGTAGTACGGCAGGTGATCGACGAAGCGGCTGATCAGCGTGTGCGCCACCAGCCCGCTGGCCGGGATGCCGCCGTCCACCACATCCGGCTCGGCCGGCTCCTGGCGGATCTGCTGGCAACACCGGCAAGCCCACTTGCCATAGATGTGCCGGTGCACGAAGAAGCTGGCAGGCACGAGGTCCAGCTTCTCGCTGATGTCATCGCCAACGCGCTGCATGGGCTGGCCGCACTCCGCGTTCGGGCAGTTAGTGTCCTCAGGTTCGTGGCGATGCTCGACGCGCTCCAGGTGCTCGGGCAGCTTCTCGCGGCGTGGCCGGCGCGGGGTTGCCTTCGGGGTCTTGGGCACTTGCGGCATATCGCGCTGCAACTCGGCCAGTTGCGCCCGTAGGCTGGCCTCGTCTTCAACCAACGCCTCCTGGAACAGGGCGCGCTGCCGGGCCGTCATGGCCTCGGTCTTGGCGCCGAACTTCCAGCGCTTGAGGCGGGCGAGCTCTAAGTTGACCTTGTCCAGCTTGGCGTGCGCCCAGGCGATCTCGCGCGCCTGGGCCTGCACCTGCTGGCGCAGTCGTGCGATCAGCGCAGCCGCCTCCGATGGCAGTTGTGCCATGTCGATCGGGAAGGCAGCGGTGTCGCCGAGCATGCCCGGCATGTTGCCCGAGTCGGGCCGCGCTGCGTATCGGCAGATGCGATGTCAACGGCGAGGCTGGGCTGCCCGGGACCTCATGATCGGCTGATGACGCTGAGTTCGCCCAGGCGCTGCCATGGCAGGCCGACCGCCAGGGCCTCGAACTGCTGCGCGCTCAACTGCAGCGTTGCTGCCTGCCCTGGCGCGCTCTCCAGCCAGGCGAAGCGTCCAGTGTGCAGGCGACGCGTGGCGCACCATACGCCGAAGGCATCGTGCACGAGCAGCTTGATGCGCATGGCGCGCAAGTTAGCGAACAAGTAGCCATGGTGCGCACGCGCCGCGCCGACGGTATTGACGACGATGTTGAGCAAGCGGTCGGGGCCGGCGCGCATGTCCTGCGGCTGGGTGCACAGCCACAGCGTGTCGATGCGGATCAACAGGCGGGCTCCTCAGACGGCGCACAGGGCATCGGCCAGCGCGCGCAGTTGTGCGGCGTACAGCGCGCCGGCGCAGGCAGTGCACTGGAGCTTGACGTGCAGGCCGCCGCGCTGGAGTTCAATGCGGATGTCGGGCTCGGATGCAGGGGCAGTGACCGCGGGCTCGGAGCGCGGCAACTCCACAGGCACGAACTGCAGGGCAGGCACGGCACCGATGACTGCTGTGGGCGCCGCGATGCCCATGCGCTTGAGGCCGCGGCCCGTGAGCCACTTGCGCACGACGTTGGTGTTCAGGCCGTGCGCGATAGCCACGGCCGAGACCGACGCGCCGGGCTGCCGGTACTCGGCCAGGATGCGCGCCTTGAACTCGGCACTGTGGACTCGGCGACTGGGAGTATTGGGATGCATAGGCGTCCGCCAGAAATTAGGTGGACGCCATCCTCAGAGGACGCCGCGGCGGGCGCAAGATGGGATGGCTGGACGCTCACGGCTTTGGTGCGATGAGATATTTTCACGCATCAATAATCAGCTAGCCGACGCTGCAATATTCGACGGTTGAGCGCCTGTGGTAAAGACCATCGTGACTGCCAGCAGTGTGGCGACAGATGCGGATAAACGAGGTTGGCCTAAACCCGAACCGTGGTTGGTAGATGGATTTCGTGAAGTTCGGTGACTGTCGCTTTTTCGGATTTGGCGAGTCTATGAAGCGAAAAATCCACCCCGCCAGTGAAGGGCACTAATTGAGGCGTGCCACAGCGGGTAGAGAATTCGAATTCTTCGTGTTACCCAACCATATTGCATCAGCACCGGCATGAATAAGCGCGAGGGTTTCACGTTGGCGGTCAGTCGAAGTTTAGACGTTCGCGTTCTACGACTAGCGGACGCTTCATCACGTGCGTAAGAATTGCACCGACATATTCACCCAACAGTCCGATGAAGAATAACTGCACCGATGCAAAGAAAAACATGCCAATGAGAATTGGCGCCAGACCCGCAGAAAATTTGGTCCAAAAAATTACTTTTAACAGAAGGTATAGCAATGAGACAGCGAGGCTTATTCCAGAAAGAGCGAAACCTGCCATCGTTGCTATACGCAATGGGACCCGCGAGTGCGAGGTGACCCCAAGCATCGCGATGTCGTAAAGAGTATAAAAGTTGTTCTTGGTGATGCCGCGTTTTCGGCGAGGCTGGTTGTAGGGTATCTGCACCGCTTCGAAGCCAACCTCGGAAACCAATCCGCGTAGATAGGGGTACGGATCGTCAATACGCCTTAGTACCTCCAGCACTTGTCTGTCGTAGAGGCCGAAGCCGGTAAAGTTTTGAATCAACTTGACGTCCGCTATGCGGGTCACTGTTCGGTAGTAAGCCCTGCGAATTGTGAACATTAGTCCGGATTCGTCCGCGGTCGGCTTGACACCCACCACAAGCTTCGTGCCCTGCAGCCACTTGCCCACAAACTCATTAATGAGGCCCGGCGGATCCTGCAAGTCAGCCACGAGCAAAATCGCCGCGTCCCCGCGCGCCTGAAGTAGGCCGTAAAAAGGCGAGCGAATATGGCCGAAGTTGCGAGCATTCAAAATCACCTTAACGCCGGGGTCTGCCGCAGCTAACTCGCGCAAGAGAGTTGGCGTACGGTCCGTCGAAGCGTTGTCAATGAATAAATGCTCATAAGTCAATCCCTCGATCTTTGCAAAGATCGCTCGCGTTTGACGGTAGACCTCTTCGACGTTGTCTTCCTCGTTGTAGCAAGGCGTGACGACGGTGATATGTTTCATGACGTTCCAAAGACGAATCGGCGCTGGAGAACGAATGAAAGCAGCGCCAGAGGAAGAATGACTAGTGCATTCGCGACATAGACGTCGAATCCCGCACGTAGAAGTAGTGCAACGGATCCAACATTGATAAGGTACACCACGACATAGGCGGCTATAAAACGGCCCAGCAACGACAAAGGGGCGCCGCCAAAAACTAGACGCCCTGTACTCTGAAAGTTGAAGGCCATTCCAATGATCGTAGCCAATCCGATCGCAATAGGAAACGGCAGGCCCAGTCGAACCAAAATAGCAAAAATTGCATAACCTACGACGGTGTTAATGCCTCCCACGATCAAGAATCGAAGCAATTGCGACTTCAGTAGGTTATGAGGCCCGCCAATCACACAGCCTTCCATTTCGCCGCGAAGGGTATTACACGTTCACGTACAGCCGAAAAATCGAGGCCGTGCTCGCGCATTGCATGAGCATGGCTGCCGCAAGTTTCGGAAAAGCGCTGACCAATACCAATGCGGAGTACTGGAATCGGGGTCGTTTCGGAGATCGCCTCAACAACCGCGCCGCCCAGCCCTCCTACAGAGGAGTGTTCTTCCATCGTGATGAACGCTGTCGCGCTGGTAGCCAATCCGCCCAACTGAACCGCATCGAGCGGCTTGATCCACGGCGCGCTCCATACAGAGGCATCGAGCTCGTCGCCCAGCGCGCATGCCGTCTTGACCATGGAACCTGTAGCGATCAGCACGACAGGATAATTGCCAGTACGGACTTGCGTCAGCCCCCCCCGCTTGAGCTTAGGCAGCGACGAATGTACCGGCCCTACATCGGCTTTGCCCATTCGGAAATAGACTGGCGCTTCCAGTTCCAACGCCATCCTCATGCATGCGGTCAATTCGTGCGCATCGCACGGCGACATGATGTCGATGTACGGAACTGCACGTAGGCACGCGATATCTTCAAAGCTCTGATGACTCGTGCCGAGCGTGCTGTAGACCAAGCCCGCTCCATCGCCCGTGAATATGACTGGCAGCTTCTCGTAGCAGACATCGATTTTGATCTGCTCAAGTACGCGCACCGGAACGAACGCGCTGAGTCCGTAAACAATTGGACGAAGCCCGGCCTTTGCTAGACCGGCGGCAACACCGACCATATTTTGCTCGGCAATGCCCGCATTGATGTACTGATGTGGGCAACGTTTGCGAAACTCATCAAAAAGAGCATACCCGTGGTCTCCAGTCAAGAGCACCACGCGTTCGTCATTGACCGCAGCCTCGATCAGCGCGCTTGAAAATGCGGCCCTCATGCTGACGCTCCTTCGATTTCGCGCAGCGCTTGTGCGTATAGGTCCGGATTCAAACGTGAGTAGTGCCACGCATTGACGTTCTCCATATAAGAGACGCCCTTGCCCTTGACCGTCTTAGCTACCAGTGCTTTGGGGCGGCCATTATTTATAGCCTCGAGTGCATCGATCGCCTCTGATATCGCGCCCATGTCGTGCCCGTCAACAGCGAGCACGTCAAAGTCGAAGGCGGCAAATTTCGCATTGAGGTCACCGAGTTGCATCACTTCGTCCGTAGTCCCCATAGCCTGAAAGCCATTGGCATCCACGATAACCATGAGGTTGTCCAACTTCGCATGAGCAGCAAACAAAAGCCCCTCCCAGATCGGGCCTTCATTGATCTCACCGTCACCGATGACGACATAGCATCTCTGCCCGCTTTTTTTGCGCGCAGCCGCGAGCGCGAGCCCAACGCTCACGGAGAGCCCGTGGCCCAGCGAGCCGGACGTCACTTCGCATCCCGGCACATGCGCATCCGACAATCCCTTGAGACGAGAGCCATCGTGAAAATAGCTGTCGATGTCATGACGCTCTAACCATCCCAGTTCATAGAGGCAAGCGTACTGCGCCATGACGCCGTGGCCCTTGCTTAGCACAAGATAGTCCCGAGAAGGATCGTCGGGATTGCTCTCGTCGTAGCGCATGTGGCGGCTGTACAGGCACGACAGCAACTCGATGATGGAGAAAGCACAACCAAGATGTACCGCATTACCCGCGAAAGCCATCTCGACCACCGTCTTGCGCAAACTTGAGGGGTTAAATTCAGGTTTCATGTTCGAATACTTCAAAGAAGCCCGGAGCTTTTCGCCAGGCGAGAGTTCGTCGAATCCCTTCCTGGAGACTCACGACATTGCGCAGACCAAGTTCGTCGGAGGCGCGTCGCAGATCGGGCACATAGCGCTGCCCGGCAAGACCGGGCGCCGACTGTCCGGCGATATGCACCGGCACCCCCGTCTCGGCGAGGCGCGTTACCTCCGAGGCCAGTTCGGCGATCGTGATGCTGGTGTCGTCGCCAACGTTGTAAACGCCGCCGGGCTTACCAAGCACCAGACAACTAAGCAACCAGCGCGCCATGTCGCTCGCATACTGATAGCTGCGCACTGCGTCGCCCGTGCCCTGCACGACGATACCGCCACCCTGCCCAGCCATCTCGATGAACTGGGCTGCCGCCGAGCCACTCGACGAGCGCATGCAAGGCCCTATGAACGCGAAACAGCGCGCGATAACCGCATCAAATGGCGCGCCCCCCTGCCTCACCACTGCTTCAGCTGCTCGCTTGGCACGGGTGTAGTCGTTGACTTCTTCTGTATCGCTCCACCTCAAGGTTTCCGACAAGGGTGCCGCAGTTGCCTGTGGCCCGTATACAGCGCCAGAACTGATGTGAAGAAGTCGCCCCGCGCCGCTGGTCGAGGCAAAGTCGCAAACACGACGCGCGCCCGCCTCGGCCAGTTTTACGAGCCCAGCGCCAGCCGACTGCGGCGAAGAAACCGGCAAGGCAGCATGGATGACTGAGGAAAACCTACCAATTGGAAACTCGAAGTCAACGACATCGCCCCGAACCAAATCAACAGCCGCCGCCTTTGCGAGGTGAGCACTGGCGCGCACAAACTTATCCGGATCTCGCGTCAATATAGTTAACGAAAGGCCAAGACCCATCTCACGATTGGCATGCAGAAGGCATTCCAGCAGCCACTTGCCAATGAAACCTGTGCCGCCAGTTAAGAAAAGCGACTGGCCTCGCAACCCTTCCCAGACATCGTTGGCGGTAAAGCGAAGAACCTCTTCCAGATCTACCGGTGGCACCGGCTGACATGGATCAGTCAAATCGCAGTCCCAAATATGTTTCGATGCTCTCGATCGTGTGATCCAACATGGATTCGGTCAAGCCAGGATAGACGCCAATCCAGAAAGTGTCGTTCATGATCCGATCGGTATTCTTCAGCTCTCCTACCACTCGATAATTGCGACCAATCATGTAGGGCTGGCGAAGAAGATTTCCGGCAAAGAGCAGGCGCGTCCCAACTTTCTGCTGATCGAGATATGTCAAAAGATCGACCCGGCGCGTGTTCGCCGACTCGCGCAAAGTAATGGGAAAACCAAACCACGACGGCTCAGAGCCGGGTGTCGCTTCAGGCAACTCCAAAAACTCTTCAGCGTTGCGCAACCTGTCCTTGAGGTAATTGAAGTTTTTCTTTCGAGCCTCAATAAATCCGTCAAGTCGGTCGAGTTGAGCAAGCCCGCAAGCGGCCTGCATGTCGGTAATCTTCAGGTTATAGCCGAGGTGAGAATACGTGTACTTGTGATCGTATCCCTCGGGCAGATCGCCCAGCTTCCAACAAAAGCGCTTACCGCATGTATTGTCCTTGCCAGGTGGGCAGTAGCAGTCACGACCCCAGTCACGAATGGATTCAGCAATCAACCGCAGTTCATCGCTGTTTGTAAATACCGCACCACCCTCACCCATCGTGATGTGGTGAGCGGGATAAAAACTCAACGTGCCGATATCACCGAATGTTCCAACTAGTTGACCCTCGTAGCGCGCGCCGAGCGCGTCGCAGCAGTCCTCGACTAGCCACAGCCCATGCTTCTGGCAAGCCGCCTTCACTACCTTCAGGTTGTACGGGTTACCCAGCGTGTGAGCCAACATGATTGCCTTGGTGCGGGGGCCAATGGCGGCTTCGAGCAAATCGGGATCGATGTTGTAGGTGGGAATATGCACGTCGACGAAGACAGGCACAGCGCCGCATTGCAAGATCGGGTTGACGGTGGTGGGGAAGCCCGCGGCCACGCCGATGACTTCGTCACCAGGCTTGATTGCTCGGTCTCCGAGCTTGGGCGAGGTCAGCGTCGAGAACGCTACTAGATTAGCGGACGAGCCGGAGTTGACGGTCATCAGATGCTTGACACCCAAGTACTGAGCAAGACGACTTTCGAACAACGTATTGAAACGCCCAGTAGTCAACCACGCGTCAAGCGAAGCATCAACCATCATCTGCATTTCTGGCGTTCCGACGACCTTGCCAGAAGGCGGGATCAGCGTCTCGCCGGGCACGAAAGGTTGCGGCTTACCAGCCAGTTCACCGTACTCGGCCACCAGCGCAAGAATCTTTTTGCGGAGTTCGTTTTTTTGAAATGAGACTTCAGTCATGGGTGATGGTGCTTTCGTATTGTTCGATTTGTTTGTGGGTGTATTCGGCCATCTCGCAGCCTTCAATCCAAGCTTGCTGCCAGTCGACGATTGCAGCCAGACTTCTGGTGAGATCCCATCGAGGGATCCACCCCAAGTCTTGCCGAGCCTTTGAGCAATCAAGCTTTAGCCAGTTGGCCTCATGGGGCTGGGCGATCTCTGTTTCAGTTCGCCATCGGGCGCCGTTACCCCAAAGCACAGCAAGTTGATCGGCAATCCAAGACACCGGACGAGCGTCTGAATCATTCGGGCCGAAATTCCATGCCTGCGCCCATGCCGGCCCCTCGGAGTACAACTTTTCCGCCAACATCATGTAGCCTCGCAGGGGCTCTAGTACGTGCTGCCATGGACGAATCGCCCCGGGATTGCGAATAACTGAATCACGCTGATCACCAAACGCACGCAACAGGTCTGGTACCAGCCGATCGACAGACCAATCGCCGCCGCCGATCACATTGCCTGCGCGTGCGGTTGCTAATGCAACACCGTGCTGGCTGTAGCGATCCTCATTGAAAAACGAAGAGCGATAAGAGGCGGAGATCAATTCCGCGCATCCCTTGCTGTTGCTGTAAGGATCGTAACCACCCATCGGTTCGTTTTCGCGATACCCCCAAGGCCATTCGCGATTCTCATAACACTTGTCACTCGTGACGATGACAACCGAGCGGATCGAATCGCAAGAACGAACGGCCTCCAAGAGATTTACTGTCCCCATGACATTAGTGGAGTAGGTCTCGACCGGATCGACATAGGAGCGCCGCACAAGAGGCTGAGCTGCAAGGTGGAAAACCACTTCTGGCGCGCATGCGCTCACTGTGGCACGCAATCGATCCAAGTCGCGAATGTCACCGATGAGGGACTCCGTCGAACTGGCCGGAGCAGTGAGCGAGTGAAGACTAGGTGCATAGGCGGGTTCCAGCGCATAGCCGGTCACTTTCGCGCCCCGCTTGCCGAGCCAAAGCGCCAGCCACCCGCCTTTAAACCCGGTGTGCCCCGTAAGGAACACGCGCCGTCCCGACCAAAAGGATTCCGTCATTACCAAGCTTTCCACGGCGCGTTGCCACTTTGCCAAAGCTCTTCCAAGTGCATCTTGTCGCGCAACGTATCCATTGGTTGCCAGAACCCGTCGTGCTTGTACGCACCAAGTTGTGCCTCTCGGGCCAAACGCTCAAGAGGATCACGCTCCCAGATGGTTTGATCGCCGTCGATGTAGTCAATCACGGATGGAGATAAAACGAAAAATCCCCCATTTATATGGCCACCATCGCCCTTTGGTTTTTCTTGAAACGCCCTGACTTTGTCATCTTGCAACTCGAGCGCCCCAAAACGACCAGGGGGTAACGTTGCAGTCAGCGTCGCCTTAAGCTTGCTTGCCCTATGAAATTCGACCAACTGCGTAATATTGATGTCACTAACACCATCGCCGTACGTAAAGCAAAAATCGCTCTCGCCTTGAAGATGCTCAGCGACCCGCTTGAGCCGTCCTCCGGTCATTGTATCGTCACCGGTATCGACCAGGGTCACCTTCCACGGCTCAGCATATCGCTGATGCACGTGCATTTCATTTCGCTCCATATCAAAAGTAACATCCGACATGTGCAAAAAGTAATTTGCGAAATACTCCTTAATCACGTAGCCCTTGTATCCACAGCAAATGATGAAATCATGGATTCCATGCGCGGAATATATCTTCATAATATGCCAAAGGACAGGCTTTCCACCCACTTCAATCATTGGCTTGGGCTTCAGATGAGTTTCCTCAGAAATCCTAGTCCCCAGTCCTCCGGCCAATATTACAGCTTTCATTTTATTAACTTAATTAAACGAGTTCAATAGCATTGCATCAATTGGCAGAACTTGGGCTGCTGACATTTTTGTCTCGTCGATATGCAAAATGACCTGCAAACACGAAAACCAAACAGACGAGCGCGCCACTAATACTCCAGAAGTTGTACCTTAAATCTCCTGCGGGAGTTATAAAATACATCGGTGCCAGATATAGTAACGCGCTGCCCAATGCGACGGCCGCCTCAACTCGATACCGCATAGCCGGTCCGCGAACAAATGCGGAAAGCAGCGCAAGCATGCCGGCCAAATAATAAATCCAAGCTCGATCCAAAAGACTTTGCTTAAACGAAACCACGTAATTCACCAAAACAGGAGTAAGGCGATTGGGAGTTTGAGACACCCCAAGCTTATTCTCATCTACATTTGGGTGTGTCACGTAAAAAATCTCTCGATTGTGCAACCCAATATATTCCGAAAACACCGCGAATCGGTGCTTTAAGTAAGCAACGGGATTTTTGGAAATAGCAGCAATCCATCGTCCAAACAAATTATCTACCTCGTCGGCAATTCGACCTTCAGAGTCATTGTGACTGGTGATATTTAAATGCCGAGCATCATATATCTTCTCAAGATATTTCGGATCAACAGGATTTCCCGATTTGTCATCTACAAAACTCACTCCCGAATAAACGGAAATACCAACAAGATCGTAGCGCATGATGCTGGCCATGTTCGTATTCTTTTCCAGCCTAGTAAATTCTGGAAATCTAAAACTATTGACAACCCATACCAATGAAAACAGTAAAAGCAGAGCAGCAAAAGCCTTCGCGCTAATTATCAGAAGACCTTCCTTCGCAGAAGCTCCCCCTCGATTCACGAAGAAAATGTAGATCATTATTGGCAATGCACCGCTCGCTGCATTAAACCTATAAGCCATCCCACAAAACAAAAAAAAGACCGCCGCAGCCGTCAGCCATTTCTTCCGGCGACTGGATGAGGAAATTTCGAAAGCTAGCGCCAGACTCAGCATATAAAAAGCGGCTACTGCAACATCCTTCCAAACCACCAACATTGTCCCTAGTAGCGCAGGCAATGCCGAAAACAGTGCTAGGACAATCAGGCGAACGAAAATGGGCCATCCGATGTTGTTCAGTATCCAGCCAAACGACAGTAACAGTGTTCCATTTTGAAATATCTGCATCAGCGTCGGACCAGGCCATATCCAATCGAAAATGCGCCATACGTAACTGCCGAAAGGCGGGTACTGCGATCCTTGAACACCCTCCCTGGCCTGACGTAGCGCCTCAACTGAATCAAAAGACATGAATCCTGGGTAAGAGGCGACACTTACCAGGGCCACGACCGCTAGCGCAAAAATGTAGACAACGAATGAACCACTTCGGAACGAGCGTTCCCGTCCCATTACTGCTGTCGATGCTAAGGTGGTGTAATTCAAAAAAGGCTCTATTTCTAATAAAAACAACGCGTGCACACAGCGCTGGAGTTACTTCGCGGCTGCAATAGTTCGATAAACTCGAGCTAACACAAATCTCACAGCATTTTTTAGTTTTGGATGCCTAGAGAAAAAATTCCGAGCTCGTTTTCCAACTCGCCAATAAGTGCTATCTTCAATGGCGTCTAGTTTCGATTTCAACAAAGAAAGCGCCACCTCAAACTGCTCAGCTACGGCACGGCTCGCATCCAGCGCACGCGCATTCGCTTTGGCTTGCGTAAGTTGCAGTTCGACATCACCTAAGATTGTTTGCGTAGCACGTAACTCGCCGCGCAACGCCTCCATGGCGAGTTGCAATTCGTGCACACTGGGCCTTGGAGATAGCGGAAGCGCTTTCAGGAAATCATCGTAGGTTTCTCCCCGCACCAAATGGCCAGCCTCCGCCACCAATGTGCTCGGAGTTGCGTCCTGCCATTCACGGCGACCCCATCTAGGTGTCTGCCAAAGTGCAAGACGAAGATCCTCGCGAGAATTAATTGCCTTCAGAATGCATTGGTGTTTCACCAGAGTCGCCGATAGTGTGGGGGCATCCCCTCGGCTTGCCCATAAACCCGATTCGTAGGCCCAAGGAAAAATCTGATCTTCCTGCCCGCGAAAATTATTTGGCGAAAAGGCAGGAAATGCAAAATAGTGCACGGACAAACCTGCTGAAATCAGCAAATCTACAAGCCCCAGAACACCAGGTTCTTCGTTACATTCGAGCCAAAATGAAGGTCCTTCAGGCGACATGAGCGATAGCTCAGATTCAAGTATTAGACGCTCCAGACCTTCGACGTCCATTTTTATTAGATCAAAGCCCCCCTTTTCTCGAACAACGTCAGACAACTTAACAAAATTAGTGATGGCCGCAACGGCGGCCCGCCCCTTTTCTTGAGTTTCAGCAAAAGACAAGGACCCGAGATTGTCTTCGTCGAATCTCCCCTTCATCTCTTTTCCGTCTGGAGAAACGGCCGCCTCTATTACAGTCGCTGGAATACTCACAAGATTTTTGACATTGGACCGCAATGCCTCTGCCACGATCGGATTAGCCTCGATAAAGGTAATGGAGGCCACTTCAGCTTCGGCAATAAGTCCCATGCCGAACGTACCGACAAAAGATCCCACGTCCAAGACGCGCACAGGCTTCTTAGGCAACGCGTTCGCAACGAATCTCACCTCGTCGTGCGCCCATTCGCCGTAGGTAGACAAAAACCGCCCGATCAAATCGCCAGCCGCGTCAGGAACACAAAGTGATCCATATCGAGTATCAATAAATTTCATTGAAGCCAATGCATAGATTAAAAGGTCATTTCGAAAGACAAGTTACGTGTTAGCGAACATTGCTCTCGTACCATGATCGAAAAGTGTCCGGGCCGACAGAAAAAGGATCAGCGAACTTCTCGTGCAAATCGGGCCTCTGGCGCCAGCAAATTCGATGCGGCCTTGAAATAATCATGCCGTCGTCATAGTGACTGTAGCGCCACCATCCGGCCGGAAGACTTTTACTCGCATGATGAATCAACCGCGATCTATACCATCTCAAAAGCTCAAAAACCTCCGGTCGCCCTCTCGAATAACGATCTAATTGAGCCTCGCCAACCGAATTAACTTTGGTGAAGTGAAAAAATCGTAGTAATGCATCGCCAGCAAATATCTCACCGCCATCGGAAATTGAAATCGGTCGATTATCTATATTCCAACTGGCAACGTTATATCCCGGATCTCTCAAAACCGACACATTGTCGAAAAGCGCTGGCGCAAGGTCACACCAGCGTTGGTCCGTGAACAGCCCGTTCGGAATGTCGTCGTGGCAAAACTCCCGCAGTCGATCTGCCCACCAGTTTGCGAAATTGTTTCCGTCGGGGCAGTTTCTGACTGCCACAAATCCAAGGTTGTACACGCCATGTTTCAAGCACGAAATCTCGTTGTCTACCACGCCACTACGCGTACGCTCCGGTGACAACAAATGCGGCGTTAAAACAACTGCCTTGGTCTCAAGCAATTCTTCGACATGAACCAATGGTGCAAAAAGCGCAATATCCGGATCAATGTATAGCACTCGCTCTGCACCGCTAGCCAAAATTCTCTGCAGCATTGGTCCTTTCACCGCGGTGCAAAGCTCAACCACGTCGTGACCAAAAACCCAAGAATGATGCCCTGGAACATCTAGTTCCCAGACTCGGACAACATGGTCAAACTCTTCTGAATCCAAATCGAATTCGAAGCCCTCCGGCTCTTGGTCAGACAGACACAGCCAAAGCACCCAATCCGGGTGATGTTTTCGAATCGTCTCTGCCAAGACCCGAGCTCTGTCAAGGTAACTGAACGAGATACTGGTGTAGCAATGGGTATTAGACAAGGGACAATTCTTTCTTTAATAGAAAGTCTGCGGTACCGCGAGACCGGTGAAGCTTGCCGCGAGTCATAGCTGCCGAGGCAAGCTCGGCGACTTTTCCAGTGGCAAACAGAGCTCTCAGTTCGATCTCTGTTGAGATGGCAATACCTCTAGAACTGTCCGCTGCCACAACAGCCGGCCAAACATTCCCAGCATCCCTTCGGGCCACGACAAATGCTCCCGCTGCAAGTGCCTCTAAAGTGATGAACGAGAAGGTCTCGAAGCAATTCGACCAATTGATGACAACGTCGATCTCATGCTCACGAACGGCGTTGATCATCGCATCCACTTTGCCGGGACCGACCTCAACTACGACCTCGGTCAACCCGTCTAACATCGAAGTTCCATACCCAAGGCGAAAGAATTCATATCGCTCGTCCCTGCCGTGACGTTCGATCAGCTTCACAAAAGTGGCCCAGCCCTTATGCGGCGCCGCGGCGCCCAGGTGAGCCACTCGCAAGGGCCTCTTCTCCCTACCTGACTCAAGCACACCGAGTTCAACCTGCGCTAAAGGAATTACGATCGCTTTGGAATATGTAAAACCGCCCTTGATTTTCCAGAAATTCATAGCCGTCGAGGACGGCGCAAGAACGACTGGGCAGAGCTGATCAAAAAAACGCCGCATTGACTCCAGATGAGCCCCGCGACCGGCACCTTCACAACAAACGAGGCAGGCAGACGATGACTCGGACGGCGCGTTGCAGAATGTCCTGTCATTGCGCAGTAAAAAAGGATTAGTACAAAGACTGAAAAAATCATGCACCCAAACGATCGGAGGGCCACCATTGCAGATCTTAGAGACACGTAATACGGCGTCTACAGCAAGACCCATCAAATGATGAACGATCAAATGTATTGATTTCGCCTGCTCGGACGCGGCCGGCGGAATGACCGCTAATAGGTCGCTCAGCCTGACTACACCCTCGCGTCTCCCATTCAGGGTCAAGACAAAAAAAGTGGCGTCTTCGGACACAGGATCTGCCAAAAACGGTAAGGGCAAAGCGGGGCAAAGGTGGACATAAGTCCAGCCAGCCGATGTCAATGCCTCCTGCTCGATCGAAATAGATGTCTGCACCCCCCCCACACTCTTGGTGTATTGATCGTGACTCATTGAAACCCCGACTTCGGCAGGGTTCTTTTCGAATGCCGAAGCCAATAGCAGTCTCAGTGCCTCACGATCAAGTGGCGAGTTGATATCAACTACTGGCAACCAGTCCAACGCGCGCACTCGAGCCGGGCGCGCGGCCAGCACAACGCTCTTACCGCTTTCTGCGCTATGTGGAGGAAATGCCGCACGCCCCTCCTTTATGCCATTTGCTGCGTAATGCTCTAACGGATTTATCTTTGACGCAGCTACGTCTGGATTGGCTTGGAGATAAAATTTCGTGCTGAAATCCGAACTCGGGTCCCGACCTTCTTTCCATCCGTATGAACAATAGTGTTCATATGGATCGAGCTTGGCGAGCGCCACATCTGGATACTTCGTCAAATAATAGTCAACATCAAATAATGCGGAGGCGGCAATTTTTGCTATTGCCCAATAAGGACTCGGCACAACTTTGGTCATCAGTCAGAATCCTTTACATCTCTTGATCCAAAAATTTGGCTCAAGCACTTCGATTTAATTTTAATTGCCCGCACTCAGCGCGTCAAAACATTCGACTTAGTCAAAGACGACAGCATCACGAAATATAGAACCTTGCTGATCTTTTTTAGAGAGCGTAGGCTCCAGTCCAGAGACACGCCACTGAATATTCAAGTCAGTGTCGTTCCACGCAATACATTTCTCGTGGGCCGGCGCATAATATTCAGTTGTTTTGTATAGAAAATCTGCAGAGTCGCTCATTACCAAAAATCCATGTGCAAACCCTGCAGGAACCCAGAACTGCTTCTGGTTTTGCTCGCTTAGCTCCACGCCGACCCATTGACCGAACGTTGGGGATGATTTGCGAATGTCGACTGCTACGTCATAGACAGCCCCGCGCGTCACCCTCACCAGCTTTCCTTGCGGCTGCTGGATCTGGTAATGAAGTCCACGCAGCACGCCTTTTGCAGACCTTGAATGGTTGTCCTGCACGAAAGAGACGTGCTTTCCAACTGCGGCGTCAAACGCGGCCTGATTGAAACTCTCGAAAAAGAAACCACGGTCGTCACCGAACACTTTGGGCTCGATGATCAGCACGTCAGGAATCGCGGTGGGGGTGGCTTTCACGAGCGCACCTCTTCGGCCAGCAAGTGATTTAGATATTTGCCATAGCCGTTCTTCTGAAGCGGCGCAGCAAGCTTCGCAAGCTGATCGCGGTCGATGAATCCATGCCGCCATGCGATTTCTTCCGGGCAGGCAATCTTCAGCCCTTGCCGGTGCTCCAGCGTGGCAATGAATTGCCCCGCTTCCAGCAAGCTCTCATGCGTTCCCGTGTCGAGCCACGCATATCCGCGCTGCATGATCTGGACGTTGAGCTCTCCCTGGTCCAGGTAAGCCTGATTGACCGCGGTAATTTCCAGTTCACCACGTTCGCTTGGCTTAACTGCCTTTGCAATATCGAGCACTTGGTTGTCGTAGAAGTAGAGCCCAGTCACCGCATAACTGCTCTTGGGCTTGACCGGCTTCTCTTCGATGCTGCTTGCCTTGCCTTGGGCATCGAATGCGACCACGCCATAGCGCTCCGGATCATGCACATGGTAGGCAAACACCGTGGCACCAGCGTCCTTTGCGTCTGCTCCTTCGAGCAGATGGGCCAAGTCATGGCCATAGAAGATGTTGTCACCCAAAACCAGCGCACTCGGCGAATTCCCCACGAACTGTTCACCGATGATGAACGCCTGCGCCAGCCCGTCCGGGCTCGGCTGCACCGCGTACTGCAGGTTGATGCCCCACTGGCTGCCGTCGCCCAGCAGCTGCTGGAAGCGCGGCGTGTCCTGCGGCGTGCTGATGATCAAAATGTCGCGCATGCCGCCGAGCATCAGCGTGCTGAGCGGGTAATAGATCATCGGCTTGTCGTACACCGGCAGCAGTTGCTTGCTCATGGCCAGCGTGGCCGGGTGCAGGCGGGTGCCCGATCCACCGGCCAGGATGATGCCCTTGCGTTGCGTTGTCGTGGTCATGCGTTTCTTCTCGTGTGAATTCGCTTCTTGTCGTCTGTTCTCAGAGCGTCTCGCGCAGCATGCGCGCAACGCCTTCCTGCCAAGGCGGCAGGCGCAGGCCGAAGGTGGCCTGCAGTTTGGAAGTGTCCAGGCGCGAGTTGTGCGGCCGCTTCGCCGGCGTCGGAAAGGCGCTGGTCGGCACGGCTTCGACGGCATCGGGGCCCGCCTTCAGCTCGACACCCGCCTGCTGCGCCAGCTCGAGCACGAAGCGCGCGTAGCCGTGCCAAGTGGTCTCGCCGCCGGCAATCGCGTGGTACAGCCCGGCCTTCGACGGGTCTTGCAGCGTCGCGCGAATGGCGTGCGCGGTCACGTCGGCCAGCAGTTCCGCGCCGGTGGGGGCGCCAAACTGGTCGTCGATGACGGTCAGCTTGTCGCGCTCCTTGGCCAGCCGCAGCATGGTCTTGGCGAAGTTGCCGCCCCGCGCCGCATACACCCAGCTGGTGCGAAAGATCAGGTGCTTCGGGCAGTTCTGCGCCACCAGCTGCTCGCCCTCGAGCTTGGTCTGGCCGTACACGCTGAGCGGGCCGGTCGCGTCGTCTTCCTTCCAGGGCTTGCTGCCGCTGCCGTCGAAGACGTAATCGGTCGAGTAATGCACCATCAGCGCGCCGATCTGCCGGGCCGCCTTTGCCACCACGCCGGGCGAGGTGGCGTTGAGCTTGCGCGCGAACTCGGGCTCGCTCTCGGCCTTGTCGACGGCGGTGTGCGCCGCGGCATTGACGATGACGTCGGGGCGCACCTTGAGCACGGTCTCCGCCAGCTGCTCGGGCCGGCTGAAGTCGGCGTGGAAATCGGTGCTGTCGAAATCGAGCGCCACCAGCTCACCGAGCGGCGCCAGGCTGCGCTGCAGTTCCCAGCCGACCTGCCCGCCCTTGCCCAGCAGCAGCAGCTTCATGCCGCGGCCTTCGTCGGTGCGGTCGATGCTGCCGGCGCGGCGTCGTACTGCTTTTCGACCCACTCGCGGTAGGCACCGCTCTGCACGTTGTGCACCCACTCGCTGTTCGCGAGGTACCACTCCACCGTCTTGCGGATGCCGGTGTCGAAGGTCTCGGCGGGCTTCCAGCCGAGTTCGCGCTCCAGCTTGCGCGCGTCGATGGCGTAGCGGCGGTCGTGGCCGGGGCGGTCGGTGACGTATGTGATCTGCGCGTTGTACGGCTTGCCGTCGGCCTTGGGGCGCAGCTCGTCGAGCAGCGCGCACACGGTGTTGACGATCTCGATGTTGGGCTTCTCGTTCCAGCCGCCGACGTTGTAGGTTTCACCGAGCCGGCCGGCCTCGAGCACGCGGCGGATGGCGCTGCAATGGTCCTTCACGTAGAGCCAGTCGCGCACCTGCATGCCGTCGCCGTACACGGGCAGCGGCTTGCCGGCCAGCGCGTTGACGATCATCAACGGGATCAGCTTCTCGGGGAAGTGGAAGGGACCGTAGTTGTTCGAACAGTTGGTGGTGAGCACCGGCAGGCCGTAGGTGTGGTGCCAGGCGCGCACGAGGTGGTCGCTGGCGGCCTTGCTGGCCGAGTACGGGCTGTTGGGCTCGTACTTGTGCTCTTCGGTGAAGGCGGCGTCGGTCTTGGAAAGCGAGCCGTACACCTCGTCGGTCGACACATGCAGGAAGCGGAAGGCGGTCTTCTCGTCGGCCGGCAGCGCGCTCCAGAAACCGCGCACCGACTCGAGCAGGCGGAAGGTGCCGAGCACGTTGGTCTGCACGAAGTCTTCGGGGCCGTGGATGGAGCGGTCGACGTGCGATTCGGCGGCAAAGTTGACCACGGCGCGCGGCTTGTGCTCGGCCAGCAGGCGGTCGATGAGGGCGCTGTCGCCGATGTCGCCCTGCACGAAGATGTGTCGGGGGTTGCCCTTGAGCGACGCGAGGGTCTCGAGGTTGCCCGCGTAGGTCAACTTGTCGAGATTCACGACCGGCTCGTCGCTGTTCGCGATCCAGTCGAGTACGAAATTGGCGCCAATGAAGCCAGCGCCGCCGGTAACCAAGATCATGGAGTCCCCTGAATGTTGGAAGTCATCGCCTTGTCGCAATGAACGTAACGCGCGATTATCCCATTGGGTCAACAGGCCGAAACACAAGACGTTACCGTTCTCTTCACCCCGTGTTTACAATCGCGGCACTGCAGGAGAGCGGGCCACCCGGTGGCCCTACCGAAGGCGCAAACTCCCATAAACGCTCAGGTCGGCCCGACGAAGTCTTGAAAAGGCTTCGGCAAGGGGTCAGTACTGCACCACATCAAACGCCGTCTGGAGAGCCATCGCACCGTTCATTGGTCGCGATGCACCGAAGGAGCAAACCCGTTGCAATGGCGCAACAGGTGAATCTCTCAGGTACCGAGGACAGGGGGAGCGGCAACTTGGACTTCGGTCGTCCGGTTGCCTGCTATTGATTCAATAGCACACCACGCCCGTCGTTCAAGCGCTGCAACCTCAAAGGTACTTGA
Source organism: Variovorax sp. J22G73 (assembly GCF_030317035.1). Classification (GTDB taxonomy): domain Bacteria; phylum Pseudomonadota; class Gammaproteobacteria; order Burkholderiales; family Burkholderiaceae_C; genus Variovorax. The sequence goes on along the minus strand of NZ_JASZYK010000010.1, from coordinate 129,722 downwards.
AATGCGCGTGATCGTTCTTGGCGCCGGCCTGCTCGGCGTGACCTCGGCTTACTACCTCCAGCAACTCGGCCACGAAGTGACCGTGATCGACCGGCAGGCCACCCCGGCCGCAGAAACCAGCTTCGCCAACGGCGGGCAGATCTCGGTGAGCCACGCCGAACCCTGGGCCAACCCCAGCGCGCCGCTTAAGGTGCTGCAATGGCTGGGCAAGGAAGACGCCCCGTTGCTCTTTCGCATCCGCGCGGACATGCGCCAGTGGCTCTGGGGCCTGCAGTTCCTGCGCGAATGCACGCCGGCGCGCACCCGCCACAACATCGAACAGATCGTTCGCCTGGGCACCTACAGCCGCGAGATGTTGCAACAGTTGCGCCGCGACACGCGAATCGACTACGACCAGCGCATCCAAGGCATCCTGCACTTTTATACGACGCAGAAGGAGTTCGACGGCGCCCTCGCCCCCGCCGAGCAGATGCGCGCCCTGGGCTGCGAACGCCAGGTCATCTCGGCCGACGAGGCGGTGAAGATCGAGCCCGCCCTGGCCCACATCCGCCCGAAGCTGGCCGGCGCCACCTTCACGGCCGAAGACGAGTCGGGCGACGCCAACCGCTTCGCGCGCGAACTGTCGAAGCTCGCCGCCGCGGCCGGCGTGAAGTTCCTCATGAGCCACACCATCACCGCGCTGCGCGAAGCCGGCGGCCCCATCGACCACGTCGAGGTGACCGACAACGAAGGCCGCTTCCAGCGCATTCGCGGCGACGCCTTCGTGATGGCGATGGGTTCGCTGAGCCCGCTGCTCGCCGCGCCGCTGGGCATCCGCCTGCCGATCTACCCCGCCAAGGGCTATTCGGTGACGCTGCCCGTGAAGGACGCCTCCAAGGCGCACCAGGTCTCGCTGACCGACGACGAGTTCAAGCTGGTGTTCTCGCGCTACACCTCGGAGACGGGCGACCGCCTGCGCATCGCCGGCACGGCCGAGCTCAACGGCTACGACCGCGACCTGAACCAGGTGCGCTGCGAGGCCATCGTGCGCCGCGTCGAAGAACTGTTCCCCGGCGCCGGCGACACCACGCAGGCGCAGTTCTGGACCGGCCTGCGCCCGGCCACGCCGAGCAACGTGCCGCTGATCGGCAAGACCAAGCTTGCCAACCTGTTCCTGAACACGGGCCACGGCACGCTGGGCTGGACGCACGCGTGCGGGTCGGGCAAGTCGATCGCCCGCATCGTGAGCGGGCTGGCGCCGGAGGTCGATTTCGCGTTCACCGGCATGCCCGCGCCGCAGCCGCGCGTGCTGCAGCCGGCCTGACCGGCTTGATCGGATTGGCCTGCGGGCCGGTCAGTCGTTGCTGGTGAACACCGTCAGCACCCCGGTATAGCCATACAGGTGATGCCGGGCGATTTCGCCCGCCGCGAAGAAACCCACCAGCGGCACGTCGCCCAGCGCGTGCCGCACGATCTGCAGCTCCGCGCCCGGCGCACCGAAGTGCGGTCCGCCGCGCCCGGAGCAGCTCACGTACACCGCGCCCGCGATGCGCCGCGCCGGGTGCGGGGCCGCCTCGGCCTCGCCCGCGGCCACGGCGCGCGCGGTGGCCAGGGTCTGTTCCTCGGGCTCCAGCTCTTCGCGGATTTCCGCGCAGATGCGCATCAGGTCGGCCCGCGCGGCCTGCGCGTTGCGGCGGCAGAAGGTCAGGCGCATGCCGGCCTCGGCGGTGTCGGCAATGGCGATGCCGCGCCGCGTGGGGTCCAGGCCGATGATGTGGCGCACCAGCACGTCGGCGCCCAGGTCGCCGGTGCGGCGGATGCCGTCGCTGCCCGCGTCGGCCAGCCCGACCAGCGTGTTGCGCACTGCGTCGATGGCCTCCTGCGGACGCTCGAGCGACACCTGCAGGTCGGCCAGCAGCACGTCGAGCGCAGGCTGGCCGTCGAGCTTGAGCAGCAGGTTGCCGTCGGCTTCGGTAATTTCGCGCTCGCGCACGGCGCCTGAGCGCAACGGCTGGCAGCCCTGCGTGACGCGCGAGACCACGCGCACGCCCTCGCCGAACACCACGCCCGACATGCCGCCGGAAAACACCCCGCCCGCCGCCCCGTGGCCGCGGATGTTGCCGTTGCCGCCGATGGCGAACTGCAGCGAGCCGCCGCGCCCGGAAGACAGCCCGCCGAACAGGTAGCCGGTGTCGGTGCGCCCGGCCATCTCGCCGACCAGCTCGGCCAGGTCGGGCGTGGCGGGGTCGGCATGCACCAGCGCCGTGTGCGCCTCGAAGCCGCTCATCTCCGAATTGCCCAGCGGCGCCACGCCAGAGAACACACGGTACTGGTCGCTGGGCAGCGCGCACAGCATCAGGCTGATGCCGGGTTCGTCGAAATATTCGGCGTTGTTGGCCGACACGCCGATGCCGACGGTGCCCGACCAGTCCGTCACCTCGGGCAGTTCGGCGCTCAGGTGGTCGAGGATGTCCTGCGCCTCGCTCGCGTAGTGGTCGGTGATGTAGAGCAGCCCGAGCGTGGGGGCCGACGCGTAGTCGGGCAAGGCCATCTGCGCGCGCAACTGGGCCAGCACGAGGCCGGCTGCCATGCGCCACTGGGGATGGGTGGCATGACCGGAGGGAAACAACTTCATGATGCGTGCCGACCCGTTCTCTTCAAAAAATATGCGTGTATGACGTCAGCGCCGCGCGGAGGTTCGCTTGCGGGCGGCGGTGGCGGTCTTCTTTTTGGCGGCCGGCGCGGCGGGGGCCTTGCCGGCGGCGGACTTCGCGGCTGATCTGGCCGCCGTTTTGGCTGGTGGCTTGGCGGCAGCCTTCTTCGCGGCCGCCGGCTTGCCCATCACCTTGCCCACGGCATCGGCCAGTGGCTGGGCCATCGCGGGCACCTTGAGCTGCGCGGCGTCCTGCAGCGCCGTGCTGGCGATCTGCTGGAACTGTTCGGTGAGCGCGCCCCACCACTGCATCGGGTCGACCACGCCGGCAGCGCCGGCTTTCGCGGACCTGGATTGGCCCAAGCCCGCCTTGGCGCGCGACTTCGCGGCCGGTGCTTCTGCTTCTTCGTGCTCGGGGGCTTCCTCATCAGCCTCATCGATTTCCTCGTCCTCCTCAGCCTCCTCGACCTCTTCGGGCTCGGCCCGTCCAGTCGCCCAAGGCGCCGCGGTCGGAGCAGGTGAAGCCGCCGCGGGTGCCGGCGCCATCGCGGCCGCCTGCTTGGTGAACGCGCTGGCGATGTCTTCCATGCGCACATTCATGCCGCGCAGGGTCGACAAGGTCATCTTCTGCACCTCGAGCGCCTGGATGGTCGCCTTCAGCGCATGGCCGTTCTGCTCCAGCCAGTACTGCACCGTCTTGAGTTCCTGGATGCGCTTGTCGACCTCTTCCACGCTCAGCGTGGGCGCCACCCAGCTCGCCAGGCTCGGAATGCCGGGCACCGAGCCCGCCCCGGCACCGGCGGCACCGCCGGCAAGGTTCTTCAGGAAGTCGAATCCGGGGACGAACTGGCTGAAGTCGAAGGGCTTGTTGGCATTGCTCATGGGCGGGGGTCTCCAGGCTGGGTTTTCTTGTGTTGCCAGCTTACTCCAAGGCCCGGTGCGTGCGCCGCCCTCAGACCCCGTCGCGCACCTTGCTGAACACCTTCCAGAAGGTGGCGTCCTGCGAGGTGGCGAAGTTGATGCGCATCATCGTGCTCGGCGGCCGGCGCGCATGAAAGAGCGAGCCCGGCGCCAGCAGGTAGCCCTGGTCGAGCATGCGCTGGGTGAGCGCGTCGGTGTCCACGCCGGTGTCGACCCAGCCGAACAGGCCCGCCGGCTCCGACGCGAAGGTGCAGCCGTGCGACATCGCCAGCTTCACCGCCCGCCCGCGCGCGCCGTCGAGCCGGATGCGCACGCGCTCCGAATGCCGGCGCAGCTGCCCCTGGTCGATGCACCACGACAAGGCCCGCTCGAACAGCGTGGGCGAGGTCAGCGTGGCCAGCAGCTTGGTCTCCAGCAGCCGCTCCTTCAGCGCGGGCGCCGCGGCCAGGAAGCCGATGCGCCAGTTGGGCGCCAATATCTTCGCGAAGCCGCTCACGTAGATGGTGCGCCGGAGCCCGTCGAGCGCGCTCAGCCGCGTGGCGTGCTCGGGCGCGAGGTGGCTGTAGGTGTCGTCCTCGACGATGTGAAAGTCGTGCTCGTTGGCCAGCTGCAGCACGCGGTGCGCGCTGCCCGGCGTCAGGCTGTAGCCCGTGGGGTTGTGCAGCACGCTCACGCTCACGAACAGCTTGGGCTGGTGCAGCTTGCAGTACTGCGCCATCACCTCCAGGTCGGGTCCGTCGGCGCGCCGCGGCACCGGCAGGATGCGCATGCCCAGCGCCTCCAGCCGCGCGAACTCCAGGGCCCAGCCCGGCTCCTCGACCATCACCGGGTCGCCGGCGCGCAGCAGCGTGCGGCTCACGATGTCCAGCGCATGCGTGGCGCCGATGGTGGTCACGATCTGCTCGGGCGACGCCGGAATGTTGATGCCCACCAGCTTCTGCGACAGGCTGCGCCGCAGGCTGGTGTCGCCCGACGGCTCGCCGTATTGCAGCGACAGCTCCTGCAGCGCGGCCGTGCTGGTCATGCGCCGCACGGCGGTGGGCATGAAGGTCGATGCCATCCAGTCCGGCGGGAACACACCCATGCCCGGCTGCGGCTTGTCGCTGGGGCGGTGGAACATGCTGCGGATCAGCGAGCTGGCGTCGGCCGGCACGCGCGAGGCCATCATCTGCACGGCCATGGCGGCCGGCATGCCGGCCACGCCGCTCGGCTCCACGCCGGTGCCTGAATTGCCTGCGCTGCCCGAACGGCCGTCGTTCGCCGGCGCGGCGTCGCGCACATAGAAGCCCTTCTGGCGCCGCGCCTCCACCAGCCCCTGCGCCAGCAGCTGGTCGTAGGCGGCCACCACCGTGTACGGGCTCACGCCCTGCTGCCGCGCGCATTCGCGCACCGAGGGCAACCGGGCGCCGGGCGGCAGCAGCCGGGTGCGGATGCGCTCGGCCAGGCGGTCGGCCAGCTGGGCGGTCAGCGACTGGGTGGAGGTGCGTGTCAGCATGCGTTCGGCGCTCTCGCGGCAGGAGCGCCGGCCCTCTTGAGGCGACGCTGTGTCGAAGGATTGACCAATACAGATTCCCTGATTGTTCGATCATCTGTACTGGCACTGTAATGGTCTGAAGTTTAGAGTGTGTGTCATGAACTGGCAAGAATTCACCGCGCTGCTGGTGCTGGCCACGGCGATGAGTTTTTCGCCCGGTCCCAACACCACGCTCTCCACGGCCCTGGCGGCCAACGGCGGGCTGCCGCGCGCCATGCGCTTCGTGGTGGCCGTGCCCATCGGCTGGACCTTGCTGCTGGTGCTGTGCGCCGCCGGGCTGGGCGCGCTGGTGGTGGCGGTGCCGCCGCTGCGCGTGGGCATCAAGGCGCTGGGCATCGGCTACCTGCTGTGGCTGGCCTACAAGCTCAGCGGCAGCGCCACCCTGGGCAAGGCCGACGGCGCCCGGCTGTCGGTCGGGTTCGGGCAGGGCGTGATGCTGCAGTTCGTCAACATCAAGGCCTGGCTGCTGGCGCTCACGCTGGTGGCGGGCTGGATCGCCGGGCAGCCCGACGCGCTGGCCCGCTTCGCCATCGTGGCGCCGGTGATGCTGTTCTTCGCCTTCACCAGCAACTTCACCTATGCGCTGGTCGGCGCGCTGCTGCGCGACTGGCTCGCCAAGGGCGCGCGGCTGCTGTGGTTCAACCGCGCCATGGCGCTGGTGCTGGTGCTCACCGCGTGGTGGATGGTGCGCGTATGAAGCTCGACCTGAAGGACGAGACGCTGGGCATGTGGCTCGGCGTGCTGGGGGTGGCGATGTTCGCCGTCACCCTGCCCATGACGCGCCTGGCCACCGGCACGCAAGAGGCGCCGCAGCTTTCGCCGTGGTTCGTCACGCTCGGGCGGGCGGCGCTGGCCGGCCTGCTGTCGGCGGTGTTCCTGCTGGTCACGCGCTCGCCGCGGCCCGCCGCGCACCAGTGGAAGTCGCTGGGCGTCGCGGTGCTGGGCAACTGCATCGGCTTTCCGCTGCTGCTGGCCTACGCGCTGCGCGTGGTCACGGCCAGCCATGCGGCGGTGGTGACGGCGCTGCTGCCGCTGGTCACGGCCGCGGTGGCGGCCTGGGTGCTGCACCAGCGCGCGCGGCTCGGCTTCTGGGTGTGCGCGGTCGCGGGCAGCCTGCTGGTGGTGGTGTTCTCGGTGCTGCGCGCGAGCCAGACCGGTCACGCGGGCACCGGTTTCGGCTTCGAGTGGGCCGACCTGCTGCTGGTGGGCGCGGTCATTGCCGCCTCGTTCGGCTACATCTACGGTGCCCAGGTCACGCCGTCGCTGGGCGCGGAGCGCGTGATCTGCTGGGTCTGCGTGATGGCGCTGCCCTTCACGCTGCCGGCCACGCTGGCGCTGTGGCCCACGCAGCCCATCGCCACCACGTCGTGGCTGGGCTTCGTGTACGTCGGCATGTTCTCGATGTGGATCGGCTTCTTCGCCTGGTACCGCGGCCTGGCCCTGGGCGGCGCGCTGCGCGTGAGCCAGACGCAGTTGCTGCAGCCCTTCCTGTCGATCCTCGCGTCGATCCCCATCCTTGACGAGCCGCTGGACCTGGTGACGCTGGGCTTCGCGGTCGCGGTGGTCGCCACCGTGGTCATCGGCAAGCGGCTGTCGCAGCCGGCCGGCGCGGTCCACCCGGCCCACCCGGCGAAGGCCGCCGCGCGGAAAATAGCGCCTGCCGCCGCCGGCAAGGCGAGCCCGCGCGGACGCTGATCCGCCTGTACCCTCTCGTTCGAATTTCACCTCTCCGCCTGAAAGAAGCACCCCATGAACTGGAAACTCGCCGCACGTGCCGCCAAGATGAACCCCTCGGTGCTGCGTGAAATCCTCAAGGTCACCGAACGCCCCGGCATCATCAGCCTGGCCGGCGGCCTGCCCTCGCCCAAGACCTTCCCGATCCAGGCCTTCGCCGACGCCTGCGCCGAAGTGCTGCACACCGACGGCCAGGCCGCCCTGCAGTACGCCGCCAGCGAAGGCTACGCGCCGCTGCGCCAGGCCGTGGCCGACATGCTGCCCTGGGACGTCGACGCCTCGCAGGTGCTCATCACCACCGGCTCGCAGCAGGGCCTCGACCTGGTGGCCAAGGTGCTGATCGATCCGGGCAGCAAGGTGCTGGTCGAGACGCCCACCTACCTGGGCGCGCTGCAGGCCTTCGGCCCGATGGAGCCGCACCCCGTGGGCGTGGCCAGCGACGACGACGGCGTGATCGTCGAAGACCTGGTGGCCAAGGCCAGGGACGCGCGCTTCGTCTACCTGCTGCCCAACTTCCAGAATCCCACCGGCCGCACCATGACCGAGGAGCGCCGCGCCGCCGTGTCGGCCGCTGCCGCCGAGGCCAACCTGCCGATCGTCGAGGACAACCCCTACGGCGAGCTCTGGTTCGACGAAGCCCCGCCCCTGCCGCTGGCCGCGCGCAACCCCGAAGGCGTGATCTACCTGGGCTCGTTCTCCAAGGTGCTGGCCCCCGGCCTGCGCCTGGGCTTCCTGGTGGCGCCCAAGTCGATCTACCCGAAGCTGCTGCAGGCCAAGCAGGCCGTCGACCTGCACACGCCGATCTTCACGCAGCGCATGGTGTCCTCGGTGATGAAGGACGGCTTTCTCGACCGCCACGTGCCCACCATTCGCGCGCTGTACAAGAGCCAGCGCGACGCCATGATCGCCGCGCTGCAGCGCGAGATGAAGGGCCTGGACGTGAAGTTCAACGCCCCCAAGGGCGGCATGTTCCTGTGGGCGCGGCTGCCCGAGGGCATCGACACCGTCACGCTGCTGCCCAAGGCGGTGGAGCGCAACGTGGCCTTCGTGCCCGGCGCGCCCTTCTACGCCGGCGAGGGCGATCCGCGCACCCTGCGCCTGTCGTTCGTGACGGCCAGCGTCGAGCAGATCGACATCGCCATCGCCGCGCTGGCGCAAACGCTGCGCGAAGAGCTGGTGCTGCTCGGCGACAAGACGCTGGCCGCAGCGCAGATCTGAGCCCGAGCCCGAGCCCGAGCCTGAACCTGAACCCGCGCCCGAACCGCACACCCACCCCTTCCAGGAGCCCGCCGTGATCGGCCTCGCCACCCTCTCGCTGTTCCTGCTCGCGGTGCTGGCGCTGTTCCTGTCGCCGGGCCCGAACATGGCCTTCGTGCTCTCGCACGGCGTGGCCCATGGCCCGCGCGGCGGCTTCGCGGCGGCGCTGGGCATCTCGGCGGCCGACCTGGTGCACACGCTGTTCGCGGCCACCGGCGTCACCGCGCTGGTGGCGGCCTGGCCGCCGTCGTTCGACCTGCTGCGCTACGCGGGCGCGCTGTACCTGGTGTGGCTGGCCGTGCAGGCGTTGCGTGGCGGCGGTGCACTGCGCATGGGCGCGCAGGCGCAGCCCGCCGGCTTCGGCCGCATCGTGCGCATGGCGCTGCTGAACAACCTGGTCAACCCGAAGGCGCTGCTGTTCTTCATGGTGTTCCTGCCGCAGTTCGTCGACCCCGCGCGCGGCAGCGTGCCGCTGCAGCTGGTGCAGCTCGGCGTGGTGCTGTCGCTGGCCGCGCTGGCGTTCAACACCTTGCTGGGCGCGTGCAGCGGCCAGGTCGGGCGCTGGCTGCAACGCCGCCCCGGCGCGGCCCGCCTGCAGGGCAACCTGCTCGCCGCCGTGATGCTGGGGCTGGCGCTTCGGCTGCTGTTCCTCGAGCGGCCCGTGCCGCGCTGAGAAAGAAACCCATGAATGTCCTGAAGATCGCAGCCTTCTCCGATGGCGAGACGGGCGGCAACCCCGCCGGCGTCGTGATCGAAGATGCACGCAATGCAGCAGATGCATTGCCCGACACGGCACGCATGCAGGCGCTGGCCGCCGAGGTCGGCTTCTCGGAAACCGCCTTCGCCGCGCGCACCGACGACGGCTGGCGCGTGCGCTACTTCTCGCCGCAGACGGAGGTGCCGTTCTGCGGCCACGCGACCATCGCGCTGGGCGCTGCGCTTGCGCTGCGGCACGGCGACGGCGTGTTCGCGCTGACGCTCAACCATGCGCGCATCACCGTCGAAGGCCGGCGCGACGGCGCCCTGGTGGCCGCCGCATTGCAGTCGCCGCCCACGCGCAGCGCGGCCGCATCGCCCCAACTGGTCTCGCAGGCGCTCGGCGTGTTCGGCTACGGGCCCGACGACCTCGACCCGCGCATTGCGCCGGCCGTCGCGCATGCGGGCGCCGATCACCTGGTGCTGGCGCTGAAGACCCGCACGCTGCTGTCGGCCATGCGCTACGAACTCGAAGCCGGTCGCGCGCTGATGAACGGCGCCGGCCTCACGACCGTCGTGCTGGTCCATGCCGAGAGCACGCAACGCTTTCACACCCGCAACCCCTTCGCCTCCGGCGGCGTCTACGAAGACCCCGCGACCGGCGCCGCCACCGCCGCGCTGGCCGGCTACCTGCGCGACATCGGTTGGCCGCACGGCGGTGCCATCGACGTGGTGCAGGGCGAAGACATGGGCATGCTGTCGAGGTTGCGCGCAGACATCGCGCCCGAAGCCGGCAGCTCGGTGCGCGTGTCGGGCACCGCGCGCGTCATGGCGAACTGAACCGATCCATCAACGAAAAACGAGAGAGAAGACAACCATGCTCAACATCTGGGGCCGCATCAGCTCGATCAACGTCCGCAAGGTGGTGTGGTGCGCGCAGGAGCTCGGGCTCGACTTCCAGCGCACCGAGGCCGGCGGCAAGTTCGGCGTGGTGCAGACGCCCGAATACCTGGCGCTCAACCCGAACGCCATGGTGCCCGCCATCGACGACGGCGAGGGCGACGAGCGCGTCACGCTGTGGGAGTCGAACGTGATCGTGCGCTACCTGTGCGCCAAGCATTCGCACGGCACCTTCTACCCGAGCGCGCTGCCCGCGCGCTTCGACGCCGAGCGCTGGATGGACTGGCAGCAGACCACGCTCAACCGCGCGAGCCGCGACGCCTTCGTGCAATGGGTGCGCACGCCGCCGGCCGAGCGCAGGCAGCCGCTCATCGACGCCTCGGTGCGCGAGAGCGAGGCGCTGTTCGCCATGCTCGACGCGCACCTCGGCCAGCGCGCCTTCATGGGCGGCGACAGCTTCACCATGGCCGACATTCCGGTCGGCTGCGAGGCGCACCGCTGGTTCGGCCTGCCCGCGGCCGAGTACCGCCGCCCGGCCTGGCCGAACGTGGAGCGCTGGTATGCCGAACTTCTTTCCCGCCCGGGCGCGCGCGGCGTGCTCGACCTGACCCTCGAATGAACCCCATGAAATCCCGCCCCTTCAAGCAAGTCGACGTCTTCACCGCCACCGCCTACTACGGCAACCCGCTCGCGGTGGTCATCGACGGCCAGGACCTCGACGACGAGGCCATGCAGCGCTTCGCGCGGTGGACCAACCTGTCGGAAACCACCTTCCTGCTGCCGCCGACCGACCCCGCGGCCGACTACCGCGTGCGCATCTTCACGCCCGGCGGCGAGCTGCCCTTTGCCGGCCACCCGACCATCGGCAGCTGCCATGCCTGGCTGCAGGCCGGCGGCAAGCCCAAGGCGGCCGGACAGGTGGTGCAGCAATGCGGCGCCGGCCTGGTGCCGCTGCGCCGCGAAGGCACGCGGCTGGCCTTCGGTGCGCCGCCGCTCAGGCGCAGCGCACCGAGCCCCGCGCTGCTGGCCAAGGTGGCCGGCGCGCTGGGCCTGAAGGCGCAGCAGATCGTCGCGGCGCAGGTGCTGGACAACGGCCCCGTGTGGTTCGGCCTGCTGGTCAACGACGCCGACGCCGTGCTCGCGCTGCAGCCCGACCACCGCGCGCTGAAGGAGCTGGGCGTGAAGGCCGGCGTGGCCGGGCTGCCGCTGGCGCACGACACCTCGCTGCTCATCGGCCGCTCCAACCGCGAGGCGCGCGCCTTCGGCAACCGGCCCGCCACGCCCAACGAAGACGGCGCGAAGATCGACCTCGAGGTGCGCGCCTTCGCCGAGCCCATCGGCGTGCAGGAAGACCCGGTCACCGGCAGCCTGAACGCGAGCCTGGCCGAATGGCTGATCGCCGACGGCCACATGCCCGAGCGCTACCTGGCCGCGCAGGGCCAGTGCCTGGGCCGCGCAGGGCGCGTGTACATCGAGCGCGACGCCGCCGGCAAGATCTGGGTCGGCGGCGACGCCGTGACCTGCGTCGACGGCCACGTCACGCTCTAGAAATCACGCGAGACAAACGCAAGCGCCCCACAAGGAGACCCCCGCACCATGCACGCGCAGCTCGACCACCTCGTGATTGCCGCCGCCTCGCTGGACGAGGGCGTGGCCTGGTGCGAAGCCACGCTGGGCGTTGCGCCGCAGCCCGGCGGTACGCACCCGCTGATGGGCACGCACAACCGGTTGCTGAACATCGCGAGCGACGCCTTTCCGGCGGCCTACCTGGAAATCATCGCGATCGAACCGGGCAAGCGGCCAGCGCGCCCGCGCACGCACCGCTGGTTCGACCTGGACGACAGCGCGCTGCAGGCCGGGCTCGCGCAGCGCGGGCCGCGGCTGATTCATTTCGTGGCCCGCGTGCCCGACGCGCAGGCGGCCACGCACGCGCTGGCGCACGAAGAGCATGCGCACATCGACCGCGGCCCGCTCATCCAGGCCTCGCGCGACACGCCGGCCGGCCGGCTCGAATGGCAGATCACCGTGCGCGACGACGGCCAGCGCCTGTTCTACGGCGCGCTGCCCACGCTCATCCAGTGGGGCCCTGTGCACCCGACCGACGCCCTGCCCGGCTTGGGCCTGGCGATGCGCACGCTGCGCGCCGTGCACCCGCGCGCACCGGCGCTGGCCGCCGCGCTGCAGGCCGTGGGCATGCACACCATGCCGGTCGATGCCGGCCCGCCCAACCTCATTGCCGTGCTCGACACGCCGCGCGGCCCCGTCACGCTCGAATCCAAAGGACTCTGACCATGCTCAGCCTCGCCGAAATCGCCTGGTTCGCGCTGGCCTCGCTGCTGCTGGCGCTCACGCCGGGGCCGAACATGATCTATTGCGTGTCGCGCACGCTCATCCAGGGCCGGCGCGCGGGGCTGATCTCGCTGGGCGGCGTGCTCACGGCTTTCCTCGTGCACCTGTTCGCCGCCGCGCTCGGGCTCACCGCGCTGCTGCTGGCCGTGCCGCTGGCGTTCGACGCCATTCGACTGGCCGGCGCGGGCTACCTTCTGTGGCTGGCGTGGCAGGCCGTGAAGCCGGGCGGCAACGCGCCCTTCGAGGCGCGCGTGCTGCCGGCCGACCCGCCCGCCAGGCTGTTTCGCATGGGCTTCCTGACGAACCTGCTGAACCCGAAGGTGGCCATGTTCTACCTGTCGTTCTTTCCGCAGTTCATCCACCCCGAGCGCGGCTCGGTGCTGCTGCAGAGCATGCAGCTGGGCATCGCGCAGATGGCGACCAGCGCGGCCGTCAACACGGTGATGATCGTCGGCGCCGCGAGCATCACGGCCGTGCTGTCGCAAAGCGCGGGCTGGCTGCGCGCGCAGCGCTATGTCATGGGCAGCGTGCTGGCGGCCTTGGCCGTGCGCGTGGCGCTGACCGAACGCAAGTGATTTCCCCCGCTCGCTGAGCGCTGGCGGTCAGCGCTGACCGCCGAACACCCCCACCCGAAAGAAGCCCGTGAGATTCACCCGCGAAGAGATCGAAGCCGCGCAGCGCACCGTGCACGCGGCCATGCCCGCCACGCCGCAGTACGCCTGGCCGCTGCTGTCGCAGCGCCTGGGCGCCACGGTGTGGGCCAAGCACGAGAACCACACGCCGGCGGGTGCCTTCAAGATACGCGGCGGCCTGACGTACTTCGAAACATTGGCGCGCGAGCAGCCCGAGGTGCGCCACGCCATCAGCGCCACGCGCGGCAACCACGGCCAGTCGGTGGGCTTCGCCACGCGGCGCCACGGCCTGGCCGCGACCATCGTGGTGCCGCACGGCAACTCGACCGAGAAGAACGCGGCGATGCGCGCGCTGGGCGTCACGCTGGTGGAGCATGGCGACGACTTCCAGGCGGCCTCCGAGCACGCGGGCCTGCTGGCCGAGCGCGACGGGTTGCACCGCGTGCCGTCGTTCCACCGCGAGCTGGTGCGCGGGGTGTCGACGGCGTATGTCGAATTCTTCGAAGCGCTGTCGGCCACGCCGCCCGATGTGCTGTTCGTGCCCATCGGCCTGGGTTCGGGCTTTGCCGCTGCTGCGGCGGCGCGCGCGCATTGCGGGGTGTCGACGAAGCTCATCGGCGTGGTGTCGGCGCACGCCACGGCGTACCGCGATTCCTTCCGCGCGGGCAAGCCGGTCGAGTCGCCCGTGACCACGCGGCTGGCCGACGGCATGGCCTGCCGCACGCCGGTGCCCGAGTCGGTCGAGGTGATCCTGCGCGAGGCCGACGACGTGGTCACGGTCACCGACGACGAAATCGCCAATGCCGTGCGCATTCTTTTCAGCGACACGCACAACGTGGCCGAAGGCGCCGGTGCCGCGGCATTGGCGGCGGCGCTTCAGCAGCAGGAGCGCTGGCGTGGCAAGACGGTGGGCATCAGCGTGAGCGGGGGGAATGTCGACTCGGACATGTTTGCCGGGGTGTTGTCACGCGCTGCTTCTTGAGCGAGGGCTGGCAGATTCGGGACGTGTGAACAACGATGACGTCAGCGGCGTGATCGCGGCCTGAACACCGCAAACGGCCGCACGCAAGACGCTCAGGGCAGCGGCGCCGTATTCGCCGTACCCAGCGGCAACCGGGAAACCTCCGCCAGCAACAACGCCAGTTGCCGGGCAGCCGCATCGATCACCGCCTGCCCGCTGGCCGCGGTCGCAGCCGCCGCGTTGCCCGCGGCGCCGTGGGCGTTGTAGTCCTCCATGGCCCAGCCGAGCTTCGCGCTCTTGCCGTTGCCGAGGATCGCGTAGTCGGCCGCGCGCTGCTCCGAGGTCGAGCGGAAATCCTTCGCCTCGCTCATTCGCACCAGCTGCGGCGTCAGCGCCAGCATCATCGACGTCTCGATCTCGCCCGCATGCACGCCGAAGCGGTGCTCCTGCGCGCTGAATTGCGCGCCCGCGTCGCCCAGCGGCAGGTTGAACCAGCTCACGCTGTACACGATGAGCCCGTGCGCCGCGCGCAGTTCGCGCGCCACGATGTCCATGGCGCCCACGTGACCGCCGTGGGCGTTGAACAGCACCAGCTTCTTCACGCCGGCACGCGCCACGCCCGCGCCGATTTCGTTCCACACGCGAATGAGCGTCTCGGCCGACAGCGTGAGCGTGCCCGCGAAACGCGCGTGCTCGGGGCTCAGGCCGATCTGCTGGGTCGGCAGGAACAGCACCGGCAGCTCGGGCGGCAGCAGCGGCAACGCGGCCGCGACGATGCCGTCGGCCAGCACCGTGTCCACGCCCAGCGGCAGGTGCGGGCCGTGCTGTTCGGTCGCGCCCAGCGGCAGCACGGCGACGGTGGCCGAGGCGTCGAGCGACCCGAAATCACGGGTGGTGAGCTGGGACCAGAAACGGGGCAACGAAGGGGCCTGGGGAGCATTCATGGCGCGATCTTAGGCCGGACGCACGGTCATTTCGGGGAGCTTCTGTCTGACAAAAGCAGGCGGCAGGCACTCAGAAAACGCCAATCTGTTCACGGATACAACCAAATCCTGGCACTTTGGTTTGCCATTGTTAACAGTTCTCTCTAGAGTGAATTCCAAGTCAATTTTCAGAACCGTGGTGTTGCACCCCGTGTTTCGCTATTTAGCGGTTCGACTTTCGCGGCGGCGTGGGCCGGGCGAAAGGTGTGGTCAAAGGGAGCAGAGTGTTCATCCAGAAAAAAGCTGGAGGCACGGTCATGGCCGGGCGCAAGCGTGCGCTCGCCGGTTCGTTGTCTCGTCACCTCGCACAAGCAGCGCGAGGATTTCCCCCCATCGTTTGCGTGCTGGCCTTCGGTACCTCGGCTGCCGTCGCGCAACCGCTTGTTACCGGCACTGCCGCAGCCGGCGCATCCGCGGTCGCACAGGACACAGCTGCTTACAGCGCACAGCAGCACGACGCGCTGATCGCCGCGCGCCGTGGAGGCCGCGTCACGCCCGCGCAGGCGCTGCAGCAGCTGAAGGCCTGGCTTGCTCCTTCGCAAGGGACGCAGGGGACGCAAGGCGCATCCGGAGAACCCGGCGAACCTGAGCGGCGCCGCATCGCGTCCGACGCGATCACCCTCGCGGCCTCCGACGGCCAGTACGCCGAGGCCGTGGCGCTGGCCCACCAGTTCCCGCTGTCGAGCCTGCGCGACTACGCGCTGGGCCCGCTGGCCGTGGCCGCGCGGCGCACCCGCGACCTGCCGTTGCAAGGCGAGGCCGTCAAGCTCTGGCGCACCCGCCAACCCGAAGCCCGCGAGCCGCGCGTGCACGAGGCGTACTGGCGGCTCGACAGCGGCGACGTGGCAGGCGCCCGCGCGCTGTACGACACGCTCTCGCAGCCCGCGCCGAAGCAACTCGACGACCGCGTTTCCCTGCTGGAGCTGCGCGCCGCGCTGGCACGCGCCGACAAGGACACGTTGCAGGCGCTGGGCGCCTACACCGAGGCTGGCGCCCTGCGGCCCGATCGCGCCGACCTGCGCCGTGAAGCCGACTTTCTGCTCGCGCAGAGCGGTGCCGCGTCCAGCGCCTTCAGCGACGCCGAAGCCGCCGAGCGCGCGCGGCCCGGCAGCTTTTCGCCGCTGGCGCTTTCCACGCTGCAGCAAGATGCCCTGGGCCAGCAACTGCGCTGGGCCATCCGCGAACGCGACCAGCGCCTGGGCGCCGAGCGCGTGGTGGCGCTCGACCGCGTGCTGGCCGGGCAGGAAGCCGCGCTGGCCCGCGCCGATGCCGCCGCGCTGAAGGCCGAGCCCACGGAGGCCGAGGCCTGGCGCGCATTGCGCGTGCGGTTGCTGTCCGACCGGCTGCTGGCGCTGGTCGAGCGCGGGCGCCCCGCGGACGCCATCGCGCTGTACGAGTCCATGCGCGCCGCGGGCACCGAGCTGCCGTTCTACGGCCTCGGCGCCGCGGCACGTGCGTATGCGCAGGAGCGCCGCTCGATCGAGGCGGTGCCGCTGTACGAAGCTGCGGTCGCCAAGGGCGGCGACGACGTGCCCATGCCCGACCCGCTGTACTTCGGCCTCGTCTACGCCTACCAGGACACCGGCCGCTTCGACGACGCCGAGGCGCTGCTGCAGCGGCTCGAAGGCGCCACCCCGGCCTACCTGCGGCTGGCGCCTGAAGCGCGCCGCCCCAACGAGCAGTACGCCGACGTGGCCGGCCTGCGCGGCCTGATCACCCTGTACGGCGACCGCCACGCGCTGGCGCAGCACGAGTTCGACGTGCTCATGCGCGAGGCGCCGATGAACGCGGGCTACGGCTACGGCGCGGCGTTGACCGAGCAGCTGCGCGAGCACCCCGAGGCGGCCGTGGCGCGCTTCGAGGCGCTGGCGGCCGACCAGCCCTACGACATCAGCGCGCGCACCGGCCACGTGTCGGCGTTGCTCGATGCCGACGAATACGGCGAGGCGCGCCGCCGCGCCGAATCGCTGGTGGCCGACGCACCCGACACCGCCGAAGTGCGCGACATGGAGCGCAAGCGCCGCGCCATCACCGGCCCGCGGCTGGACGTCGAGGCCGAAGCCTCGCGCGGCGGTGCCGCCATTGCCAGCCGCGAGTGGCGCGTCGACAGCCGGCTCAGCTCGGGCCTCATCAACGACGAGTGGCGGCTGTTCTACGACCAGTCGCTGGGCCGCGGCAACACCGACATCGGCAACGCCAACTGGGCGCGCGGCGGCCTCGGGCTGAGCTGGCAGCGCGGCCCCTGGCTGGCCGAGGGCGCGCTTCAGCATTCGAACGGCGGCCCGTACCAGAACAGCGTGGCCGGCCGCCTGGACTACCGCGCCAGCGACGCCTGGCGCCTGTCGGCCACCTACGACGGCGACAGCAAGAACCTGCCGTGGAAGGCGCGCGTGGCCGGCATCGGCGCGCGCGAGACCGGCGCGAGCGTGGGCTACGTGGTGAACGAATCGCGCCGCTTCGACCTGCAATACCAGCGCCTGGACTTCAGCGACAACAACGTGCGCGACGGCCTGGAGCTGGGCTGGCGCGAACGCTGGATCAGCACGCCGGGCTTCCAGCTCGAGACCAAGCTGACCACCGGCGCCGGCCAGGGCCGCGCCGTCGACGCGCCCTACTTCAACCCCTCGAGCGACAGCAGCACCGAGCTGGGCGTGCGCGCGCAGTGGCTCAACTGGAAGCGCGACGACCGCCAGTTCTTCCAGGCGGTGGAGCTCAGCGGCGGCAGCTACCGGCAGGCCGGCTTCGGCAGCGGCCCGCTGTGGAGCCTGCGCTACGAACACCGCTGGGAGCTGGGCCCCAAGCTCACGCTGCGCTACGGCCTGAGCATTTCCAGCCATCCCTACGACGGCGTGCGCGAACGACAGCGCGGCGTTTTCCTGAACCTCTCGATGCCCCTGCCGTGATGCGAACGACGACCTCTTCTTCCAGCCTTCTGAACCCTCTCGCGCTGTTGCGCACCGCGCTGTTCGGGCTGCTGTGCGCGCTGTCGCTGGCCGCCCCCGCGCAGCCGCTGCCGAGCGCCGACGCCGACGACGGCGTGAGCTTTCGCGTGCTCGCCTTCCACGACGTGCGCACCAACGTGCGCGCCAGCTTCGAGGACTCGCCCGACGAGACCGCCATGGACGAGCGCACCCTGGCCGAAGTCTTCGCCTGGCTGCAGCACAGCGGCTACCACCCGGTGAGCCTGCAGCAGATCGTCGACGCGCGCGCCGGCGGCAAGCCGCTGCCCGCGCAGCCCGTGCTGCTGAGCTTCGACGACGGCTACCGCAGCGCCTACACCAAGGTGTTTCCGCTGCTCAAGCGCTACAACTACCCGGCGCTGATGGCGCTGGTGACCAGCTGGCTCGAAGTGCCGCAGGGGCAGCTGGTGCACTGGGGCGACAAGCCCGCGCCGCGCGAGAACTTCCTGCTGTGGCCGGAGGCCGCCGAAATGGCGCGCTCGGGCCTGGTCGAGTTCGCGAGCCACACCGACGCGCTGCACACCGGCATCCTGGCCAACCCGCAAGGCAACATGCTGCCCGCCGCGGCCACGCACCGCTACGACGCGGCCACCGGCCGCTACGAAAGCGACGAAGCCTACGCGCAGCGCGTGGAAGCCGACCTGCGCCGCAGCCGCGAGCTCATCGAGCGCCACACCGGCGCCAAGGTGCGCGCCACCGTGTGGCCCTACGGCGCCTACAACACGGCCGCGCTGAAGGCGTCGGAGCGCGCGGGCATGCCCGTGACGTTCACGCTGGACGACGGCCCCAACACCGCGGCGGTGCCGCTGTCGCGCATTCGCCGCGCGCTGGCCGCCTACGACAACGCCGCGCCCGACTACGCCCAGCTGCTGCGCAGCCCCGTGGGCGGCGAGGTTCGCCCGGTCAACCGCGTGATGCACGTGGACCTGGACTACGTGTACGACCCCGACCCGGCGCAGCAGGAACGCAACCTGTCGCTGCTGATCGACCGCGTGGCCGCGGTGCGCCCGCGCTCGGTGTTCCTGCAGGCCTATGCCGACCCGGACGGCGACGGCGTGGCCGACGCCCTGTACTTTCCCAACCGCCACCTGCCGATGCGTGCCGACCTGTTCAGCCGCGCGGCCTGGCAGCTGCGCACCCGCACCGGCGTGAAGGTGTACGCCTGGATGCCGGTCACGGCGTTCAAGCTGCCCGGGTCGAACCCGCTCGCCACGCACACGGTGGTGGCGCAGGGCGGCACCCTGCCGGCGGACCATGACCAGCGCTATCACCGCCTCTCGCCCTTCGACCCCGCGGTGCGCGCGCTGGTCGGCGACATCTACGAGGACCTGGGGCGCTACGCGTTCTTCGAGGGCGTGCTGTTCCACGACGACGCCATGCTCGCCGACGACGAGGACGCCAGCCCCGCCGCGCTCGCCACCTACGCACGCTGGGGCCTGCCGGGCGACGTGGCCGCCATTCGCGCCAACCCCGAGCTGATGGCGCGCTGGACCACGGCCAAGACCCGCTACCTGATCGACTTCACCCATGAGCTCGCCGCGCGCGTGGGTGCCTGGCGGCCCGCGCTGGAAACCGCGCGCAACCTGTATGCGCGCCCGGTGCTCGAGCCCCAGGCCGAGCAGTGGTTCGCGCAGAACTACGAGGCCTCGCTGGCCGCCTACGACTACGTGGCGCTCATGGCCATGCCGCGCATGGAAGGCGAAGCCGATGCCGATGCGTGGCTGGGCCGCCTCGCGCGCCGCGTGGCGGGCACGCCGCGCGGCCTGGACGGCACCGTGTTCGAGCTGCAGGCGCGCGACTGGCGCACCGGCGAGCCGGTGCCCGACGCCGAGCTCACGCGCCAGTGGACGCTGCTGCACCGCGCCGGCGTGCGCCACCTGGGCTACTACCCCGACGACTTCCTGAACGACCAGCCCTCGCTGGACACCGTGCGCCGCGCCATCTCCGTGCGCACGCTGCTGCCGCGCGTGCTGCGCTCGCCCTCGGCCGCGGAGATTCCGCCGCAGCCCGAGGCATCGAAAGCACCCGCGACAGCGCCGATGACAACAACGACAACACCCCCGCTACCCGCGCGCCCCGCGCAAGGAGAACGCTCGCCATGAGCTCCAGCCACTTCCTCGCGCAGACGCTGCCTTCGCTGCTGTTCGGCTTCGTCTTCTACTACCCCTTCTTCATGGCCTATGTGTGGATGGCCGGGGGCCTCTCGCATGCGTGGGTGTTCGAGCGCAAGCGCGACGTCGACGCCAACCCGCTCGCGCTGCTGCCCTCGCAGCCGCTGGTGACGGTGGTGGTGCCCTGCTTCAACGAGGTGCCGCACCTGCGCGAGGTGATCGAGCAGCTGATGCGCACGCGCTACCCGCACTTCGAGGTGATTGCCGTGAACGACGGCAGCACCGACGGCACCGGCGAGCTGCTCGACGAGATGACCACCGAGTACAGCCGCCTGCGCGTGGTGCACAACGCCAGCAACCAGGGCAAGGCCGTGGGCCTGAACACCGCCTGCCAGCTGGCGCGCGGCGAGTACATATTGGGCATCGACGGCGACGCGCTGATCGACGAGGACGCCATTGCCTGGATGCTGCTGCCGATGCTGGCGTCGGAGCGCATCGGCGCGGTCACCGGCAACCCGCGCATCCGCACGCGCACCACGCTGCTGGGGCGCATGCAGGTGGGCGAGTTCTCTTCGATCATCGGGCTCATCAAGCGCTCGCAGCAGCTGGTGGGCACCCTCTTCACGGTGTCGGGCGTGATTGCCATGTTCCGCCGCCGCGCGGTGATCGACGTGGGCTTCTGGAGCCCCGACGTGCTCACCGAGGACATCGACATGAGCTGGAAGCTGCAGCTCGCCGGCTGGAAGCTGCGCTTTGAGCCGCGCGCGCTGTGCTGGATCCTGATGCCCGAGACCTTGCGCGGTCTGTGGAAGCAGCGCCTGCGCTGGGCCATGGGCGGCATCCAGACCATGCTGCGCTACACCTCGCAGCTGCTGCGCCCGCGCAACTGGCGCATGTGGCTCATCTACCTGGAGTACATGACCAGCGTGGTGTGGGCCTATGCCATGGCGCTGGTGCTGCTGGTGAGCCTGGTGCGCCCGCTGCTGCCGGACGACTCGCTGTGGCATTCGGCGCTGCTGCCGCACTGGCAGGGCACGCTGCTGGCCATGACCTGCATCATGCAGATGCTGCTGAGCCTGTGGATCGATCGCCGCTACGACCGCGACCTGATGCGCTATTTCGCCGGAACGATCTGGTACCCGATCGCCTTCTGGACCATCACGATGGCGACCACCGTCATCGCCCTTCCCAAAGTCCTGATTCGCCGACGCGGCAAACGCGCGGTGTGGACGAGCCCCGACAGAGGAGTTTCCGATGCGCCATGACACCCACGAGACACAAGCCACATCCGTCGACAGCGTCTTTCCCGACGCCGTGCACGACACCCCGCCGCCGAGCCGCCGCCGCTCGTGGGGCCAGCCCGCGGGGGAGGAACCCATCATCGACGCTGCGCGCATCTCGCTGCGCGCCTACGGCAACGGCCGCTCGCCGCAGCGCACGCTGGCCATGTACCTGTGGCTGCGCGTGCTGCGCCCGGCCGTGACCATTGCGATCTGGTTCTGCGCGGTCTGGTACGCCTGGCCCTACGTGCTGGGCGCGCGCTCGCAGCCCGAGGTGCTGCACCTGCTGGGCCTGTACGCCGTGCTCATCGGCGTGATCCTGGTCGCGATGCTGGTGATGGCCCCGTGGCGCCGCCGCCAGAACCGGCGCGAGGTGCCGCCCGAGGCGGAACAGTCGTCGCTGTTCGCGCTGGCCACCTTCATCGACGTGCCGCCCGCGCGGCTGTCGGCCTGGCAGCGCACGCGCCAGCTGCTGGCACACCACGACAACAACGGCCACCTGCGCGACGCCACCGACACCGCGCCCGGCGCGCTGGAACCCGAGCCGCGGCATCGCACCGCGGGCCGGCACTGAAGCACTGAAGCACTCGGGCACAGCCCCGATGCTGGCCTGAAAGCCGCGGCGCACAGCCGCGTGCGTGCAGGGGTTTAGCGCCGGTGCTTCAATCGCCGGCTCACCCCTTTCATCACGCTCCCAAGGATTCTTCATGGACCTCCAGCTTCAGGACCAGCACGTACTCATCACCGGCGGCAGCAAGGGCATCGGCCTGGCCTGCGCGCTGGGCTTCCTGCGCGAGGGCGCGCGCGTGAGCCTGGTGTCGCGCGACATCGCCAACCTGCGGCAGGGGCAGAAGACCTTGCTGGAGGCGTACGCGCAGGCCGAGGGCCGCGTGTCGGTCCATGCCGCCGACCTGAAGGACCCGGCCAGCGCCGTGGCCGCGCTGGACGCCGCCGAGCAGGCCTTTGGCCCCGTCGACGTGCTCGTCAACTCGGCCGGCGCCGCGCGCCGCACCCCGCCCGCCGACCTGACTGCCGCGTCGTGGCACGACGCCATGGACGCGAAGTACTTCACCTACATCCACATGATCGACCCCGTCGTGAAGCGCATGGGCGCGCGCGGGCGCGGTGCCATCGTCAACGTCATCGGCCAGGGCGGCAAGGTGGCCAGCCCCGTGCACATGGCCGGCGGCGCGGCGAACGCCGCCCTGATGCTCGTGAGCGCCGGCATGGCCGCGGCCTACGCCGGCAAGGGCGTGCGCGTGAACGCGGTGAACCCCGGCCTCACGCTGACCGAGCGCTTGCAGGAAGGCATGAAGGCGGATGCCAAGCTGGCGGGCATCGGCACCGACGAGGCGCTGGAGCGCGCCAAGGCGCGGCTGCCGCTGGGACGGATCGCCACGCCGGAAGAAGTTGCCAACACCGTGCTGTTCCTGGCGTCGGGCAAGGCGAGTTATGTGACCGGGGCGATCGTGGCGATGGATGGGGCCGTGACGCCGATGATTTGAGGCGGGCAGGCAGGGGCGCATCCAGGGCCATGCAGTTTCGAGCGCCGCTGCCCTCACCCCCGCCCTCTCCCGGAGGGAGAGGGAGCAATACCCGGGCCCCAGGCCGAGCGCAGCGGCGGCCCGACCGTTTTCACAGGCCGAGCGAAGCGATGGCCTGTTGCCCCCCTCCCCTCTGGCTGCGCCGAGGAGCGGAGCGTTTCGCGGATCAGGGCTCGCCCTTGTTTGAGCGAAGCGAGTTTGGGCGAGACCCCGCGAAACGTGAGCACCGCAGGTTGCTCCGTAGCGCAGCGCAGGAGTCGCAGACAGTGGGGTCGCCTTTTCTTTGGCTACTTTCTTTTGGCGAAGCAAAAGAAAGTAGATCGCCCGCCGGGGCGAGTCCCGGCCAGCCGCCCCAAAAAACCCCACCCCCCAAAACCTACCCCCTCAACAAAACCTCAAACTTCAAAGCCAAAAAATCCACAAACGCCCGAACCCGAGCCGGCACAAACCTCCCACTGGGCAACAACGCATGCAGCGGATAAGCCTCGGTCTCCCATTCAGGCAGCAACCGAACCAGCCGCCCCGCCCGAATGTCATTCCGCACATCCAGCGCCGACTTCAGCGAAACGCCGTACCCCGCCACCGTCCACTCGCGCGCCAGCGAGGCATCGTCCACGCTGCGGTCCCCGTTCACCCGCACCTCCGTCCACTGCCCGTCGAGCGCAAACCGCCACACCCGGTGCCGCCGCCCCGAGCGGTTGAACGTCAGGCAGTTGTGGTGCACCAGGTCTTGCGGCACCCGGGGCGCCCCGTGCCGGCGCAGGTAGTCCGGCGAAGCCGTCAACAGCGGGTTGGTCATTGCAAAGGGCCGCGCCACCAGCCGCGAATCGGCCAGCGCCCCGTAGCGCAGCGCCACGTCGACCTCGTCGCGCATCACGTCCAGCGGCCGGTCTCCCACCGACAAAGACAGCTGCACCCCGCTGTGCAAGGCCAGGAATTCGTCGAACCAGGGCAGCAGCGTGCTGCGCGTGAGGTCCGACGGCGACGCCACGCGCAGCGTGCCCACCAGCTCGCCGCGGTCGGCCGTGACCAGCGATTCGCCCTCGGCCAGCAGCTCGAAGGCGCGCACCGCGTAGTCGAGCAGCGTCTGCCCCTGCGGCGTGAGGCGCATGGCGCGCGTGGAGCGCTCGAACAGCCGCGCGCCCAGCTGCGTTTCCAGCCGCTTCAGCGTGGCGCTGGCCGCCGCGGGCGTGATGCCCAGCGCATGCGCCGCGGCCGTGAGCGTGCCGCCGCGCGCGGTGTGCACCAGCACCTGCAGGTCGGAGAGATTTTCAATCTTCATTTGAAAGTGTTGCGCATTCGGCCAGTCTTATCAAACCGGCGTTGCGATCCTACATTCGAGGCATCGTCACTGAAAGGTTTCCCGTCATGAAAGCCATCGGCTACTACCAACCCCTTCCCATCGACAACCCCGAATCGCTGCAGGACATCGAGCTGCCCGCTCCGGCGGCCGGCGCGCGCGACCTGCTGGTGCGCGTGAAGGCGGTGTCGGTCAACCCGGTGGACACCAAGGTCCGCAAGAACGCCGCGCCCGAGCCCGGCCAGGCCAAGGTGCTGGGCTGGGACGCCGTGGGCACGGTCGAGGCCGTCGGCGCCGGCGTGAAGAACTTCAAGGTGGGCGACCGCGTGTACTACGCCGGCTCCATCGTTCGCCCCGGCGCCAACGCCGAGCTGCACGCGGTGGACGAACGCATTGCCGCCATCGCGCCGAAGAGCCTCGACGACGCGCAGGCCGCGGCGCTGCCGCTGACCACCATCACCGCGTACGAGCTGCTGTTCGACCGCCTGCAGGTGCCCAAGGACGGCGGCGAAGGGCAGACGCTGCTCATCACCGGCGGCGCGGGCGGCGTGGGCTCCATCCTGATCCAGCTGGCGCGCCAGCTCACCAGGCTGCGCGTGGTGGCCACGGCCTCGCGCGCCGAAACCCGCGAATGGTGCCTGGCGCTGGGCGCGCACACCGTCATCGACCATTCGAAGCCGCTCGCCGCCGAGCTCAAGGCCGCCGGCATCGGCGAGGTCGACATGGTTGCCAGCCTCACGCAGACCGAGCAGCACTACGCGCAGATCATCGAAAGCCTGAAGCCCCAGGGCCAGCTCGCGGTGATCGACGACATGAAGGTGCTCGACGCGATGCCGCTGAAGACCAAGAGCCTCTCGCTGCACTGGGAAATGATGTTCGCGCGCTCGCGCTTCGAGACGCCCGACATGGCCGAGCAGGGCAAGCTGCTGGCCGAGGTGGCGGCGCTGGTGGACGCGGGCCGCATCCGCACCACGGCGAACGCGAGCTTCGGCACCATCAACGCCGCCAACCTGAAGAAGGCACATGCTCTCATCGAGAGCGGCAAGGCGCAGGGCAAGGTGGTGCTGGCGGGCTTCTGAGCCGGAAGGCGCGCCGCAGGCCCCCGCAAAATGGGCGCATGACCGACAACGCTTCCCCGCCCCTGATCGAATTCGACACCGAGCGGCTGCGGCTGCGCCAATGGCGCGAGAGCGATCTCGCGCCATTTTTCGCGCTGGCCTGCGACCCGCAGGTGATGGAGTTTTTGCTGCCCCTGCCCACCCGCGCCGACAGCGACGCGCTGGCCGAGCGCGCCAAGGCGCGCATCGCCGAGAACGGCTGGGGCCTGTGGGCGGTGGAAGAAAAAGCCTCGGGCGAATTCATCGGCTTCACCGGGCTCAACGTGCCCGCGGCCGTGCTGCCGTTCTCGCCCTGCGTGGAAATCGGCTGGCGCTTTGCGCGCCATGCCTGGGGCCGGGGCCTTGCGAGCGAGGCCGCGCGCGGTGCGCTGCAGGTGGGCTTCGAGCGGCTGGCGCTCGACGAGATCGTGGCCTTCACCGGCGTCGGCAACCTGCGCTCGGCGGCGGTGATGGCGCGCATCGGCATGACCGAGGACCTGGCCGGCGCCTTCGACCATCCGCTGGTGCCCGAGGGGCACCCGCTGCGCGCGCACCGGCTCTACCGCATCGGCCGGCCGGGGCGCTGAAAGCTGAAGACCGAAGACCTTCGACAGCGGTTGGCGGCTGGCGGCTATTTGTCCTTCGACACCCGCCACACCGCGTTGCCCACGTCGTCGGCCACGATCAGCGCGCCGCTCTTGTCGAGCGTGACGCCCACCGGCCGGCCCTGGGCCTTCTCGTCGGCGGTGAGGAAGCCGGTGAGCACGTCGACCGGCGGCCCGCTGGGCTTGCCGCCGATGAAGGGCACGAACACCACCTTGTAGCCCGACTTGGGCTTGCGGTTCCACGAGCCGTGCTCGCCGATGAACACGCCGCTGGCGAACTGCTCGGGCATGACGCCCGCGCGCGAGAACGCCATGCCCAGCGGCGCGACGTGCGAGCCCAGCGCGTAGTCGGGCGCGATGGCCTTGGCCGCCATCTCGGGGTTCTGCGGGGTCACGCGCGCATCGACGATGCCGCCGTAGTAGGTCCACGGCCAGCCGTAGAAGGCGCCGTCCTTCACCGAGGTGAGGTAGTCGGGCACCAGGTCGCTGCCGATTTCGTCGCGCTCGTTCACCACGGTCCACAGCGCCTTCGTGTCCGGGTCCCAGCCCATGCCGTTGGGGTTGCGCAGGCCGCTGGCGAACAGGCGCTTCTCGCCGCTCCTGGTGTCGACCTCCCAGATGGCGGCGCGGCCCTCTTCGGCGGCCAGGCCGTTCTCGCCGATGTTGCTGTTGGAGCCGACCGTCACGTAGAGCTTGCTGCCGTCGGCATTGGCGATGACGTTCTTGGTCCAGTGGTGGTTGATGCCCGCGGGCAGCTGCGTCACCAGCGTGGGGTTGGCGCTGATGGCGGTCTGGCCTTCGGTGTAGGGCACCTTCACCAGTGCGTCGGCGTTGGCGATGAACAGCTCGTTGCCCACCAGCGCCATGCCGTAGGGCGACATCAGGTTGGTCATGAAGACCTGCTTGACCTCGGCCACGCCGTCGCCGTTGGCGTCGCGCAGCAGCGTGATGCGGTTGGCGCTGGGCACGCCGGCGCCGGCGCGGCCCATGACCTTGCCCATGACCCAGTTGCGCACCTTGGCCACGATGCCGTCGCCGCCGTCGGTGGCGCTGCCGCCGGGCTTGGGCGGCTTGTTGCTCTCGGCCACGAGGATGTCGCCGTTGGGCAGGGTGTAGACCCAGCGCGGGTGGTCGAGCCCGCGCGCCAAAGCCGTCACCTTCATGCCTTCGGCGGGCGTGGGCGTGGCGGTGTCGGTCCAGCCGACGGCGGGCGCCACGTTGACGGTGGGAATCAGCGTCTTGTTGGGCTCGGCCAGCTGCGGGCGCGGGCCGGTGGTGGCCTCGGGCGTGAGCTTGGCGGCCTCGCCGCAGCCGGCGACGAGCAGCGCCGCGGCCACTGCCACGGCGAACGCGGGCGCGGATGCCTGCCAGGGCAATGCCGTGCGGGTGGGTGCTTGCTGCGGTGCTTTCATGCGGGGTCCTTGCTTGCTTGCGTGCTTTGCGGCCGGGCGCCGCTTACCGGGCGGATCATCTACCGGCCGCGCGGCGCCGGGTTGTCGGTCGTGGGCGCTTTCTGGCGTGGGCGCACCTCATTCGCGCATCGCCGCTACCATCGCCGGATGACCGAAGACCTGTTCCGCGCCGACGCCTACTTGCGCGCCTGCGAAGCCCGCATCGTGCGCATCGACGAGGCTGGCGTCGTGCTCGACCGCACCGTGTTCTATCCGCTGGGCGGCGGGCAGGCCGGAGACAGCGGCGTGCTGGCCTTGGCCGATGGCCGCGAGCTGGTCATCGCGGATACGCGCAAGGCGAAGAACGAGGAAGGCCAGCCGACGGACGAATTCGTGCACGTGCCCGCGCCGGACCAGGTGGAGCTGCTGGCTGCGCTGAAGCCCGGCGACACCGTCACCGCCCGCATCGACTGGGAGCGCCGCCACCGCCTGATGCGCTTTCACACCGCCACCCACCTGCTGTGCCACCTGGTGCCGCAGCCCGTGAACGGCTGCTCGATCACGCCCGAGTACGCGCGGCTCGACTTCCACATGACCGACCCGCTGGACAAGGACGCGCTGACGGCCGGCCTGCTGCAACTGGTGCAGGCGGCGCACCCGCTCACCGTGGGCAGCATCACCGACGAGGAACTCGACGCCAACCCGGGCCTGGTCAAGAGCATGAGCGTGCAGCCGCCGCGCGGCCTGGGCACGGTGCGGACCATCCGCATCGGCGGCGGCGGAGGCAGCGGCGCCGAAGGTGATGTGCAGATCGACCTGCAGCCCTGCGGCGGCACGCATGTGGCGAACACCTCGGAAATCGGCGCGGTGGTGGTCACCAAGATCGAGAAGAAAAGCGCGAACAGCCGGCGCGTGGTGCTGGGCTGGGCCCCATCCACCGGCTTGCCCGCCACCTCGCTCGCCGCTTCGCCCGCCGCCGTCGCCGCCTGAAACGGCCGGAACTTCGCCCCCACTGAACGCTCCGACAGCAGGCATGATCTTCTCGCGCATCCATTTCGCTACGCTTCTGATAGCAACCGCCGCAGCCAGCATGCCGGCCGCCGCGCAATTGGAGTCCAAGCCGGGCGCGGTGGTCATCACCCCGCATGTGCGCGCCGAACTGATCGCGCACGCGCCCAACGGCGTGACGCCCGGCGCCCCGGTGTGGGTCGGCCTGCAGATCACGCACCAGCCCGAGTGGCACACGTACTGGAAGAACGCCGGCGATTCGGGCCTGCCCACCGAAATGACTTGGACGCTGCCGCCCGGCGTGTCCACCGGCGAAATCGCCTGGCCGGTGCCCGAGAAGATCGCAGTCGGCAGCCTGGCCAACTACGGCTACGAGAACACCGTGCTGCTGCCGGTGCCGCTGGAGGTATCCACGCTGTACAAGCCGCCGGTGGCGCTGGGCAACACGCCGGCCATGGACATCCAGCTGAAGGCCTCATGGCTGGTGTGCCGCAAGGAATGCATTCCCGAAGAAGGCACCTTCTCGCTCTCGCTGCCGCTGCAGGGCTCGACCGCGCTGCACAAGGCCGATTTCGACACCGCCGCCGCCGCGCAGCCCCAGCCGCTGGCCAAGCCCGGCAGCGTGGAGGTCGACGGCCACACGCTGAAGGTGCGCCTCGAAGGCCTGCCCGCCGCCGTACAGGGCAAGACGCTGGGCTTCTTCCCCGAAACGCCCGAGGTGATCCGCACCGCGGCGGTTTCCGGCAAGGACTGGACCCAGGCCTGGCAGGACGGCACCTGGACCGCCACCCTTCCGCTGGCCGACCAGCGCAGCGCGAGCCCCACGGCGATGCCGCTGGTGGTGGCGCTGGCCGAGGCCGACAGGCAGCCCGGCCAGCCGATCGCCTGGCGCGCGGAGCCGCCGGTGTCGGGCACCTGGCCCGCGGCCGCCGCGCCACGCGCCGAGGTGTCGCCGGCGCTGCAGGCCGCGCTGACCGCCAACGCGGCCACTGCAGCCAATGCGGCTAATACGGCTGGATCGGCCACCGACCTGCCCGCCCCCTCCTCCACCACCTTCATGGCCGCCCTCTTCGGCGCCCTGCTCGGCGGCCTGCTGCTCAACCTGATGCCCTGCGTGTTCCCGATCCTCGCGATCAAGGTGCTGGGCTTCGCGCGGCAGGCGGGCAACGACCGCGCGCACCGCAGGGCCGGGCTGGCCTACACCGGCGGCGTGATCCTGTCGTTTCTGGCGCTGGGTGGCGCCATGCTGGCGCTGCGCGCGGCCGGCGCCGGCCTGGGCTGGGGTTTTCAGCTGCAGTCGCCGGGCGTGGTGGCGGCGCTGGCGGCCCTGTTCACGCTGCTGGGGCTGAACCTGGCGGGCGTGTTCGAGTTCGGCCGCGCCGCGCCGTCCTCGGTGTGCAGCGCGCAGGCCAAGCATCCGCTGGCCAACGACTTTCTCTCGGGCGTGCTGGCCGTGGTCATCGCCTCGCCCTGCACCGCGCCTTTCATGGGCGTGTCGCTGGGCTTTGCCATCGGCCTGCCGGCCGCGCAGGCGCTGTTGCTGTTCGCGGCCATGGGGCTGGGGCTGGCGCTGCCGTACCTGGCCGCCAGCTTCGTGCCCGCCGTTTCGCGGCTGCTGCCCCGGCCGGGCCCGTGGATGCACACGCTGCGCCGCCTGCTCGCCTTTCCGATGTTCGCCACCGTGGCGTGGCTGGTGTGGGTGCTGGGCCAGCAAAGCGGCATCGACGGCGCAGGCACGCTGCTGGCACTGCTGGTGTGCATGGCCGCCGTGGTCTGGGCGCTCACGCTCACCGGCCGCACGCGCGTGGTGATTGCCGGGCTGCTGATCGCCTTCACCGCCGTGCTGGCGGCCGCCATCGGGCGCAATGTGTTGCAAACGGTTGAGCCGGCGCAGCTGGCTGCTGCCGACGCAAAAGGCACACAGGGAGCACAAGGCACGCAAGGCCAGCGCTGGCAGCCCTGGTCCGCCGAGCGCGTGGCCGAGCTGTCGGGCGACGGCCGGCCGGTGTTCATCGACTTCACCGCCGCCTGGTGCGTGACCTGCCAGTACAACAAGAAAAGCACCCTGGCCGACGCGCAGGTGCTGGCCGACTTCGACGCCAAGAAGGTCGCCATGCTGCGCGCCGACTGGACCCGTCGCGACCCGGCCATCACCGCCGCGCTCACCGCGCTGGGCCGCAGCGGCGTGCCGGTGTACGTGCTGCAGGCGCCGGGCAAGCCGCCGGTGGTGCTGACCGAGATACTGGGCAAGGACGAAGTCCGCGCCGCGC
This sequence comes from Variovorax sp. J22G73, assembly GCF_030317035.1. Classification (GTDB taxonomy): domain Bacteria; phylum Pseudomonadota; class Gammaproteobacteria; order Burkholderiales; family Burkholderiaceae_C; genus Variovorax. The sequence goes on along the minus strand of NZ_JASZYK010000010.1, from coordinate 99,557 downwards.
TCGCCGCGCTTTGACCACCGCTGTGACATGGGTTGTCACATGCACTTGAAGAAACCGTTCTAAGCTGCAGGCGTTGTTTGGAATTTTTCTTTTGGAGTTCAAGCTGGCCATGTCTCTTTCGCCAACCGCCGACTCGCGTTCCCTGCGCGCCGCGCGCCATGCCCGCGCCGCCCTGAGCCGGGCCTCCCGCCGTGCCGTCGTCGCCGCAGCCGTGGCGCTGGGCGCCACCTTCCTGATGGGCACCAACGCCCTTGCCGCGCCGGCCGTGGGCCAGCAGGCCCCCGACTTCGTCGCCGTCGACACCACCGGCGCCAAGCACAAGCTGTCCGATTTCGCGGGCAAGTTCGTCGTGCTCGAATGGACCAACCCCGGCTGCCCCTTCGTGCGCAAGCACTACGGCAGCGGCAACATGCCCGCCACGCAGAAGGCCGCGACCGACAAGGGCGTGGTGTGGCTGGCCATCAATTCGACCGAGCGCGCCGCCACCGACTACCTGAAGGCCGACGCCATGGACGCCTGGATGAAGTCGCAAAAGGCCGCGCCCACCGCCGTGCTGATGGACGAGGACGGCGTGATCGGCCAGGTCTACGGCGCGCGCACCACGCCGCACATCTTCATCATCGACCCCAAGGGCACGCTGGTGTACGCGGGCGGCATCGACAGCATCGCCTCGGCGCGGGCCGACGACATCAAGACCGCCACCAACTATGTGAACCAGGCGCTGGGCGAGGCCTTCGGCGGCAAGCCGATATCGGCGGCGAGCACGCGGCCGTACGGGTGTTCGATCAAATACAAGACCTGACGCAAGACCTGACGCGATCGGACTTTCACCGCCGCTCCCACCCGGCGTGACAGCTACCTGACCGCCGCAGTCAGGCAGCGGTCGGGAAGCCCGGCCTACCCTTGGCATCCACATACGCCACAGGGGACAACAACATGGGCACCGCGCCTTCCAGAGCGCCGCAAGGCGCGAGCGGCCATGCCGCATCCGGCACCACCGCCATCGCTTCCTCCTCGAAAGTCGCCACCGTCCTGCGCGTGACCGGCGGCAACTTCATGGAGATGTTCGACTTCTTCCTGTTCGGCTTCTATGCCACGCAGATCTCGAAGGCGTTCTTTCCGGCGGGCAACGAGTTCGCCTCGCTGATGCTCACCTTCATGACCTTCGGCGCGGGCTTCTTGATGCGCCCGCTGGGCGCCATCTTTCTGGGCGCCTACGTCGACCGCGTGGGCCGCCGCAAGGGGCTGATCGTCACGCTCGCGCTGATGGCCACGGGCACGCTGCTGATCGCCTGCGTGCCGGCCTACGCCACCATCGGGCTGGTGGCGCCGCTGCTGGTGCTCATCGGGCGGCTGCTGCAGGGCTTCTCGGCCGGCGTGGAGCTGGGCGGCGTGTCGGTCTACCTGTCGGAGATGGCCACGCCGGGCCACAAGGGCTTCTACGTGAGCTGGCAGTCGGCCAGCCAGCAGGTGGCCATCGTGGTGGCGGCCGCGCTGGGCTACTGGCTGAACGTGACCTTCACCTCGCAGGAAATCGGCGACTTCTACTGGCGCGTGCCCTTCTTCGTGGGCTGCCTGATCGTGCCGGTGCTGTTCATCATTCGCCGCTCGCTGCAGGAGACCGAGGAGTTCATGGCGCGCAAGCACCGGCCCGACGCGCGCGAGATCTTCCGCTCGATGGTCAGCAACTGGGGCCTGGTGGTCGCCGGGATGATGCTGGTGTCGATGACCACCGTGTCGTTCTACCTGATCACCGTGTACACGCCCACCTTCGGCAAGGCCGTGCTGCACCTGAGCACCACCGACGCGCTGGTGGTCACGCTGTGCGTGGCCATCTCGAACTTCATCTGGCTGCCGATCATGGGCGCGCTGTCGGACCGCGTGGGGCGCAAGCCGCTGCTGATCCTGTTCACGGTGCTGACCATCCTCACCGCCTACCCGTCGCTCAAGTGGCTGGTGGGCGCGCCCAGCTTCGCGCGCATGCTCGAGGTGGAGCTGTGGCTGTCGTTCCTGTACGCGAGCTACAACGGCGCGATGGTGGTGGCGCTGACCGAGGTGATGCCGGTCAACGTGCGCACCGCCGGCTTCTCGCTGGCGTACAGCCTGGCGACCGCGCTGTTCGGCGGCTTCACCCCGGCCATTGCGACCGGGCTGATCGAGATGACCGGCGACAAGGGCGCGCCGGGGCTGTGGATGACGGCGGCCGCCATCTGCGGGCTGATCGCGACGCTGGTGCTGTACCGGCGCAACGTGAGCGCGGCGGATTCGCGGCGCGTGCCGGTGGTTTGAACGCCGGCCTGCCGGGCTGGCAGGGTGACGATTGTTAGCAGTGTCAGCAAGGCAGTCCTCGCAAACTGCCGCGACCTCTTGTCCTGCCAAGGAAGTCGTCGATGCCGCGCACGCTGTCTGTCTGTTCCCCCGCGATTCCTCTCGCCCTCGGTCGCCCCGCGCTGGAGCCCGTGCGGCTCTCGGGACGCGAAGGGCTCGACAGCCTCTTCGCGTATGAGCTGCTGCTCAAGACGCCGGACGCGCTGAACCTGGGCGCCTCGGGCGCCGCGGACTTCGATCTCGATGCGTTCGTCGGCCGCGAGTTGCGCTGCGAGATCGCGCTCGACGGTGCGGCGCCTCGCCAGATCAATGCGCTGATCACCGATGCCGGCATGTGGGGCGAGGAAGGCCGGCACATCCAGTACCGCCTCACCCTGCGCCCCTGGCTCCACCTGGCCACCCTGCGCACGGACTGCAGGATCTTCCAGGACAAGACCGTCGTGGAGATCCTCGACGAGCTGCTGGCCGGCTACCTGTTTCCCGTCGACAAGCGGCTGCTCGCGACCTACCCCGTGCGCGACTACCAGACGCAGTTCAACGAGAGCGACTTCGACTTCTTCTGTCGGCTGTGCCAGGAGTGGGGCATCAGCTACCACTTCGAACATTCGGGCGGCAAGCACAGGCTGGCGCTTTCGGACGCGATGGCGGCATACGAGCAAGCCGACGGCGAGGCGTACCGGCAGGTCGAGTACCACGCGCCCGGCTGGAAGCTCGATGCGGAGTACATCCACCGCTTCGTGCCCTCGCGCCGCCTGGCCAGCGGCCGCTACACCACCAGGGACCATGACTACACCCGCCCCGGGGCGGACCTGGGCGCGAGCCGCAGCGATCCGCGCCCCACCGGCCAGGCCGACGGCGAGGTCTACCAGTGGCACGCGCCGACCGGCGGCGTCCACGTCGCCCAGCCCCGGGCGGGCCGCGCCGCCGCCAATGACCCCCACGAAGAGGCCGGCCACCTGGCGCTGCTGCGCATGCAGGCCTTGCGCACCGGCAGCGCGCGCGTGCAGGCCAGCGGCAACCTGCGCGCCATGGTGCCCGGGCGCACCTTCAGGCTCACCGGGCATCCGAATGAACAAGCCAACGCCGAGTACCTGGTGCTCGACACCCGCCTCCTCATCGAAGACATCGGCGAGAACAGCCAGGCCACGGAAGCGACCGGCCGCAAGCAGCAATGGAAGGTCGAGGTCGACTTCACCGCCCACCCCGCCACGCAGGTGCTGCGCCCGGCGCTGACGCAACCCAAGCCGCTGTGCGAAGGCCCGCAGGTCGCGCTGGTCGTCGGCCCCGAAGGCGAGAACCTGTGGACCGATGCCTACGCCCGCATCAAGGTGCAGTTTCCCTGGGACCGCGCCGGGCGCAAGAACCAGCACAGCAGCTGCTGGCTGAGGGTCGGCTCGCCGTGGGCCGGCAACCAGTTGGGCGGCATGCACCTGCCGCGCATCGGCCAGGAGGTCGTCGTCAGTTTCATCGGCGGCGACCCCGACCTGCCGCTGTGCTCGGGACGGGTGCACAACCAGAACAACAAGCCGCTATGGGCGCTGCCGGACCAGTCGGCGCTTTGCGGTTTTCGCTCCCGCGAGCTCACGGCCGAAGGCGGCAACAGCGCGATGGGCCGCAGCAACCACCTGGTGCTGGACGACACGCAGGACCAGATCCAGGCGCAACTCAGGAGCGACCACCGCTCCAGCTCGCTGAGCCTCGGCGCCATCACGCGCATCGAGCGCCACGAAGGGCGCAACGAACCGAGGGGCGAAGGCTTCGAACTGAGAACGGACGGGCACGGGGTGCTGAGGGCAGGAAACGGCCTGCTCCTCAGCGCCGAGGCGAGGCCCCACGCCGCAAGCCATGCAAAGGACATGGGAGAAACCGTCGAACGGTTGAAGGCGGCCCAAGACCAGCACGATGCGCTCGCGCAAGCGGCACAGGTGCACAAGGCGCAAGACCGCCACGCCGACCAGCACGAAGTGCAGCAGGCGGTCGAGGCGCAGAACGACGCCATCGAAGGCCGCCAGGGCGAACACCCCGAACTGGACGAACCCCACCTGCTGCTCGCGAGCCCCGCGGGCATCGAAGCCAGCACGCCGGGCAGCATCCACCTGTACACCGCGCGGCACAGCGCCTTCACCAGCCAGGGCCACGCGTCGATCAGCACCGCCAGGCGCTGGCTCGCCAGTGCGGCGGACGGCCTGCGGGCCTTCACCCACCGCAAGGGCATCAGGCTTGTCGCGAGCGAAGGCCCGGTCGAGGTCCAGGCGCACGACGGCGAACTCACGCTGCTGGCGCACGAGGACGTGGTGCTGAAGAGCATCGAGGGCGAACTGCACATCACGGCGCGCAAGAAGGTCGTGATCATCGGCGGCGGCAGCTACACCGAGTGGAGCGCGCAGGGAATCACGCACGGCACCGCGGGCACATGGCAAGAGCATGCGGCGCTGCACGCGCAGGTCGGGCCCCGGAGCCGACCGGTGCCGGTCGTCTCGTTCGACGCGCCGAGCGTGCCTGCGCCTTCGGCCAGGTTTCGTTTCTCCGTCTGAAGGGCCAGGCGACATGATCATCAGCCCTCCCTTTCTCTCGCTGCGCGACATTCCCGTCTACGACGACCAGTGCGTGAAGAGCGTCATGCCCGGCGGCATCGTCGGCAGCGGCGCCTTCCCGGTCAGCCAGGCCATGGCGTGGCATGGCGGCTTGCACATCCATGCGCCGACCAGCGACGAACCGGTGCGCGCCATTGCCGACGGCACCGTGATCTTTCGGCGCGACGGTTTCGTCGCCGGTCGCCCCGGCAGCGGCAACGCGCGCTATGACAACGAAGACCATTCCACCGGCTGCGTCGTGATTCGCCACACGACGGAAATCGGGGCCCAGGGAACGGCACCGGTCACGGTCGTGTATTACTCGATCACGCAGCATCTGCGGCAGTTGGATGGCAGCCTGCCGGCGGTGGGCAGCCCCATCCGCCGCAAAGACCGTCTCGGTCTGGCAGGCACGATTCATGGACAGAGCGACCGCATTCACCTGGAGATCGTTGCCGGCGATGCGGATGTTCAAAGCCTCATGGGACGGAACTCGGGAAACCTGGACACGAGCAGAAACGGCCGAAGCGATGCGGTCTTCGGAAAGATGTACGTGCTCATTCCCGCGAAGAGCCCGTACTACAGCGCGCAGCCTGTGGGCGCACCGGCCGCGCCCGCAGGAGACACAGGAAGCGACGACCTCTTCATCAGCATCCAGTACGCGGGCAACGCCGAGCTGGTGACTGTCAAGGTCACTGGCGAGAGGGTGGGACAGGTCTTGGAGGTCAATGGCGCGTACAGCATCTACGCGGAGGCCGCGGCACGCCACAAGCAGGCCACTGCGGGCTCGAGTCCGAGCGGGTGGTATGAGCTGCTCAGATTCGGTCGCAACCTGGGCCCTGACCCCGTCCCCACCCATGCGCCGCATTGGCGCAAGGTCGCAGTACCGGGCCAGACGAGCGGCGCCTGGGTCGACCTGAATGCGGGCAACACCCGGAAATTCAGCGACGCCGACTTCCCGCATTGGATCGGCTGGAGGCTGATCGACGATGACGTGACGGACGAGGACAGCCGTTGCGATTCGGCGATCCTTCATGCAATGCTTTCCTCGCCGCAAGGGGTCGACGGCACGACGCTGACTCCGGCGCAAAAGGCAGCGGATCGCGCGCGCAACCTGTGCCGGTCGGACATTCAAGAAACACTGGCAAAAACAATCTGCAAGTTCCCGACCGAGTGGGCCAAGGACGAAGTGCGGGCCCGTTGGGCCTGGACGAGAAGCCGAGGCAACCCCCTGATGCCCTATCCGCTGGAAGACGAAACCGACTTCACCGAAATGACGGAGTTCGCGCAGAAGCTGTGCTTCTGGGAAGAGCTCCCGGCAGAGGACAAGGCCCGCCTGACGACCAGGCACTGGCACTTTCATCCCGGCGAGTTCATCAACCACTTTCGCAAGAGCGGGTGGTTGAGCCCGCAGGAGATGGCCGGCGTCATCGCCGCCGCCCCCGCCGATGGACGGGTCCGCGCGGAGGCACTCCGGCTCGAGATGAACCTGATGCTCCGGAAGTACCTGATTGCGCACAGCCGTCTGCTGCAGGCGCATTTCCTCGCCCAGGTCGGGCACGAAACCGGGTGGTGGCGGTTTCGCGAAGAGTTCGGCAACGACAGGTACTTCCGGACCATGTACGAGGTGATCACGCCTGCGGAGGCCGCGCAGGACCACAACTCCGGGCTGGCGCAGCGTCTCAACCTGGTGCAGCGTGGCGAAACTGCGCCGACCTACGCTGCGCGTCGTCCAGGCGCAGTTGCCGCCAAGGCCCAGGGCATGGACAACGGTGTTGCAAGCGCCGCCGCGGGCGGCATGGCGGGAGACGGCCCGCGATTTCGGGGACGAGGCTTCTTGCAGATCACCGGAAGACGAAACTACGCGAGCTACGGCGCCTTTCGCGGCCACGACTTCGTGTCCGACCCCAATCCGCGGCTGCTGGCGTCCAACGATTTCAATGCCTGCGACGCGTCCGGATTCTTCTGGGCGAGGGAACGAGCCAGTGCCGAGGCCAGTGCAGGCTTTGCGCCGGTGAACGTGACCCGGGTCGGAGGGATCGTCAATCGGGGCAGCGCCAGCAGGGTGCCTCTGGAGGACAGGGAGCGCCAGCTCGCGTTCACCGGCATCTGGGGTCGCTTGAATGACGCACCTTGAATTTCCGACACTCGCGCTGTTCCTGCTGCTGGGGTGTCAGCCGGCTTCCGCCGACGACATGGCAAAGGGCTGTGCCGGACGCACCTTGTTTGCGAAGGCAGGCTTGCTTCGAACGGAGTGCACAACATCGAACGGAGTAACCACTGAACGGTACGTCGGCACGAAGCACACCTCCCCCTATGCCACCGCATTCGACCAGCGCGAGATGGTCGTGGTGCACGGGAACGACCCGGGCAGCGTCAAAACGGCGGCAGGCATCGAGATCGATCCGCGCCACCCGTCTGCGGAGCCGCCCTTGCTCTCCCCGCCCTTGAAAGACCAGATCTCAAGGCAGGGCAAGGCGCTTGTGGCGCGGGCATACAAGCGGTGGCATGTTTCGGCGTTTCAGGTCGACTACGGCACGCAAGGCGGGTTTCCAGGGTTTTTCCTGGTGTGCGCGACGGCGACCAGAAGCTCGGCCAAGGCCACGGCCATCGTCTCGGAGTGCTTTGCGCCAGAGGAACGCGAGCGCTTCTACGGCACGCTGGACTCGATGCGATGACGGCGCGTGCAACCCGCACCGCCCCGGCACACACCCCTGCGACAATGCCCGGATGCCTTTCGCCCCCCTGCAAAACGACACCTTCCTGCGAGCCTGCTGGCGCCAGGCCACCGACCACACGCCCGTCTGGCTGATGCGCCAGGCCGGCCGCTACCTGCCCGAGTACGTGGCCACGCGGGCCAAGGCCGGCAGCTTCATGGGCCTGGCCACCAACACCGACTACGCGACCGAGGTCACGCTGCAGCCGCTGGCGCGCTACCCGCTCGACGCCGCCATCCTGTTCTCCGACATCCTCACGGTGCCCGACGCCATGGGCCTGGGCCTGTCGTTCGAGGCCGGCGAAGGCCCGCGCTTCGCGCGCCCGGTGCGCGACGAGGCGGCGGTGGCCGCGCTCGAGGTGCCCGACATGCAGAAGCTGCGCTACGTGTTCGACGCGGTGGGCTCGATCCGCAAGGCGCTCGACGGCCGCGTGCCGCTCATCGGCTTCTCGGGCAGCCCCTGGACGCTGGCCTGCTACATGGTGGAAGGCGCAGGCTCCAGCGACTACCGGCTGGTCAAGAGCATGCTGTACAGCCGCCCCGACCTGATGCACCGCATCCTCGCGGTGAACGCCGACGCGGTGGCCACGTACCTCAACGCCCAGATCGACGCCGGCGCGCAGGCCGTGATGGTGTTCGACAGCTGGGGCGGCGTGCTGGCCGACGGCGCGTTCCAGGAATTCAGCCTGGCCTACACGGCCCGCGTGCTGGCCGGCCTGAAGCGCACCGGCGCCGACGGCCAGCCGGTGCCGCGCATCGTGTTCACCAAGGGCGGCGGCCTGTGGCTGGACGCCATGCGCGAGCTCGACTGCCAGGTGCTGGGCGTCGACTGGACGGTCAACCTCGGCGCCGCGCGCAAGCAGATCGCCGAAGGCAGCGATGCCAAGGCCAAGGCGCTGCAGGGCAACATCGACCCGAACGTGCTGTTCGCGCCGCCCGCGCAGATCGAGGCCGAGGTGGCCAAGGTTCTGGCCGCTTTCGGCACACCGCACACCGACCGCAACGCCCCGGGCCCGACGCACATCTTCAACCTGGGCCACGGCATCAGCCAGTTCACGCCGCCCGAGCACGTGGCGGCGCTGGTGCAGGCGGTGCACCGCCAGTCGCGCGCCCTGCGCGATTGAGCATTGTGTCTTGAGGGGGCGGCGCGCGCAGCACGCGAGCCACCCCCGAACTGGGCTCCCGAACCGTTTGTCAAGCTCAAAAACGGTATATGGGTACTGACTTATGCACAAAAGACGTGTTGCAGTGCGCAAGATCTTCCAGGCGCCCGCTTGCTTTGCTCCCAAAGCAATAGCACCGCTAAGTTGTTGATTTATATAGGATTTGATTATTGCTTTTTTTCCGGGCATTCCAGCGGAAGCCTTGATTTGCAAGGCTTGGCGACGCGTCGAGCCTCGTTGTCAACAAAGTTATCCACAGAAACTCTGGATGGATTCCAAAGCCCAGGAAAATCAACGACTTAAGCGAAGTTGTTCAAAGCCGCATTAACAAACCTTGCCAAGAAGGACTTCCATCTCCACCCCCGCCATGCCCCTCGATGGGGCCATCGAACCGACGAACGGTAGCCCCGCGGCCCTTGTGTGGCGGCTGGACATCGCGGTGCAGACGCCCGCGCATGCCGCCCTGGGCGACCTGCTGAGCTACGCCGGCGCCGAGCCGCTGCCGCCCGGCACGCTGGTGCGCGTGCCGCTGGGCAAGCGCGAGGTGCTGGGCGTGGTGTGGAACCCGCCGACCTCGCTGGAGGGGGCCGAGCCCGACATGGCGCTCAAGCCCGTGGGCGCCGCGTTGGACGCGCTCGCCCCGCTGGGTGAAGCCTGGCGCGACCTGGTGGCCTTCGCCGCGCGCTACTACCAGCGCTCGATCGGCGAGATCGCCCTGGCCGCGCTGCCGCCGCAGTTGCGCGACCTGAGCACCACGCAGCTGGCGCGCCGGCTCAAGCGCAAGACCACGGCCGGGCCGGTGGCCGAGACGGCCGAATCGGCGAACCTGATCGCGCTCAGCGCGGAGCAGATGGCGGCACTGGCGCGCATCGAGGCCGAAACCGGCACTTTCCTGCTGGTCGGCAGCACCGGCAGCGGCAAGACCGAGGTCTACCTGCGCTGCGTGGCCGACCTGCTGGCGCGCGACCCCGAGGCGCAGGCGCTGGTGATGGTGCCCGAGATCAACCTCACGCCGCAGCTCGAAGCGCGCTTCAAGGCCCGCTTCGGCGACGAGGCGGTGGTGTCGCTGCACAGCGGCATGACCAACCCGCAGCGCCTGGCGAGCTGGCTGGCGGCGCACGGTGGCGCCGCCCGCATCGTGCTGGGCACGCGCATGGCGGTGTTCGCGTCGATTCCGGGGTTGAAGCTCATCGTGGTCGACGAGGAGCACGACCCCAGCTACAAGCAGCAGGAAGGCGCGCGTTATTCGGCGCGCGACCTCGCCGTGTGGCGCGGCCAGCGCGAAAAGGCCAAGGTGATCCTGGGCTCGGCCACTCCATCGCTCGAAAGCTGGCACCAGAGCCGGCCGCCCGAAGGCGACGACCCGGGCGGGCGCTATGTGCGCCTGGCCATGCCCTCGCGCATCGGCGCCGGCGAACTGCCCGCAGTGCGGCTGGTCGACATGAACCAGCAGCCGGCGAAGACGGTGATCTCGGCCCCGCTGCTCGACGCCATCGGCCAGCGCATCGCGCGCGGCGAGCAGAGCATGATTTTCCTGAACCGGCGCGGCTACGCCCCGGTGCTGGCCTGCGGCGACTGCGGCTGGAAGAGCGAATGCCCGCACTGCAGCGCCTACCGCGTGTTCCACAAGATCGACCGCACGCTGCGCTGTCACCACTGCGGCTTCACCGAACGCGTGCCGCGCGCCTGCCCGGCCTGCGGCAACCCCGACATCGCGCCCGTGGGCCGCGGCACCGAGCGGCTCGAGGAGCACCTGGCCGAGCTCTTCGCCACGGTGAAGCACCCCGACGGCAGCGCCGTGCGCATCGCCCGCATCGACGCCGACAGCACCAGGAAGCAGGGCGCGCTCGAATCGCAACTGGCCGCCGTGCACGCGGGCGAGGTCGACGTGCTGGTCGGCACGCAGATGATCGCCAAGGGCCACGACTTTCGCCGCATCACGCTGGTGGCCGCGGTGAACCCCGACGGCGCGCTGTTCTCCAGCGACTTCCGCGCGCCCGAGCGGCTGTTCAGCCTGTTGATGCAGTCGGCCGGCCGCGCGGGCCGCGACGCCGCCTACCTGGCGGCGCAAGGCACCAGGGCCGAGATGTGGATCCAGACGCACCATGCGCAGCACCCGCTGTTCACCGCGCTGCGCCGGCACGACTACGCCACCTTCGCGCAGCAGCAGCTCGACGAGCGGCGCGCCGCCGCCATGCCGCCTTTCGCCTTCCAGGCGCTGCTGCGGGCCGACGCGCGCGAGCAGTCGGTGGCGCAGGGCTTCCTGAACATCGCCGCAGACCAGGCCGAGGCGCTGCCGGGCGCCGACCTGGTCACGCGCTACCCGGCGGTGCCGCTGACCATCCAGCGGGTGGCCGACGTGGAGCGCGCGCAGATGCTCATCGAAAGCGGCTCGCGCGCCGCGCTGCAGCGCCTGCTGGCGCTGTGGCAGCCGCTGCTGCACGAACTGCGGCGCACGCCCGAGGGCAAGGGCGTGATCCGCTGGCTCGTCGACGTCGATCCGCACAGCATCTGAGCCGGTTGTCCTGCACCGCGTGCACGCGTGCATGGCCAAGGTGACCTGCATGAAAAACCATCCGACGACCCTCCCCGCAGGCTGCCCCTGGGCCGGCTTGCTGCTGGCGGCCTTCGTGGTGCTCGCCCCGCTGGCGGCGACGGCGCAGCAGCCCGACGGCGGCGCAGCGCTGCGCGCGAAGGTCGACGCACTGAAGCCGCAGCTGGCGCGCAACGTCTTCAAGCGCCCGCTCACCATCGAGTCGAACGAAACGCCCGACCGCCTGAGCGGCGATGTGTACGCGCTGGTCGACCACCCCTTCGGCCAGGTGAGCGGCGCGCTGCGCGAGCCGGCCGCGTGGTGCCAGGTGCTGATGCTGCACCTGAACACCAAGCATTGCGCGGTGAAGAACGGCGGCGCGGCGCTGGCGGTGGCCGTGGGCCGCAAGTTCGACCAGCCGCTGTCGGACGCGCAGAAGATCGACTTCGCCTACAGCGTGGCCAAGGCCGACGCCAACTACCTGAACGTGCGCCTGAGCGCGGCCACGGGGCCGCTGTCGACGCGCGACTACAGCATCGTGCTGGAGGCCACGCCCGCCGACGACGGCAAGACCGCCCTGCACATGAGCTACGCGTACGCCTACGGCACCGCCGCGCGGCTGGCGATGAAGGGCTACCTCGCGACGCTGGGCAGCGACAAGGTCGGCTTCACGAAGAAAGACGGCGACTACATCGGCGGGGTGCGCGGCGTGGTGGAGCGCAACACCATGCGCTACTACCTGGCCATCGACAGCTATGTGAACGCGCCGGCGGCGAGCCAGCTGGAGCAGCGCCTGGGCACGTGGTTCGACGCCACCGAGCAGTACGCGCAGCAGCTGCACGAGGTGGACCGCAACGACTACATGGAAATGAAGCGCCACGAGTTCCAGCGGCTGCAGCAGCCGGGGTCTTGAGGCGGAACAGGCCGGCGGGGCAGCTCGGCGGGACAGAACCCAGAACGGCGAGGCCTTCCGAACCACGCGCTTGTCAGTGGTAGCCCGTCGGCTCCTTGCCCATGTCGACGTAGCGCAACTCGTTGTGCCGGCGCCGTACGATGTTCGAGGGCCACGCGAACACCACCAGGCTCAGCGCGCCCAGCGCGATGGCGGTGGCCGTGCCGTACTTGCCGGCATGCCAGAACCAGCCCACCGCGGCGAGCCAGGAAAACCACAGGAGGATGCGAACCAGAATTGCCATTGCGCGCCCCATTCACATCTTTGACGTGGGAACACTGTAGCAGCGCCAATGCAAACTGAAGCATTCACCTGAAGAGGTAGCGGTGGCTATGCCTTAAGGCCTGCCATGGCTTACCCGAAAATTTGTGAAAAAACAGTTGACGGCATGGGGTGGCGCTGCTCAAGCTGTAAACGTGCGAACTCGCAGCGGATTTCGCGTTCCAAACCAGCCCGCCTCTCGCAGAGGTTCCGCAAAGGTCGTCATGAAGCCGCCGTCCATACCAGGTTGGGTTCTGTCTTTCGCGTCGTGCATGGCGTTCGCGGCTGGCGTGGCCGGCCTGATCGGTCTGATCGGCGCGCCCTCCGCCGGTGCGGCCGAGCTTGCGCTGCAAGGCAGCCGGCTGGTGGTCTCGGGCATGCTCGACGGCAGCGCCATCAAGGAATTCAACGAACAGCTCGGCGGCGGCACGGTGCACACCGTGGTCTTCGAGGACTCGTTCGGCGGCACCGCCGAGGCGGCCGGCGCCTATGCCGAGGCCATTCGCACCAGCGGCGTGCAGACCGAGGTGCGGGGCCAGTGCATGGCGGCCTGCGCCTATGCCTTCCTGGCGGGCAAGACGCACCGCTTCGGCTACGGCGGGCAGGTCAACGGCATCCTGCTGCCGGTGGCGGTGCGGCCCACGGCGGCCGAGCTGGCGGTGCGCTGGCGCGGTGACGAGGCGCACAAGACGCTGGCAGATTTCACGCCGCCCTCCGCCACATCCGTGACCTCCGCGAACAACGCCTCGGCCAGCACGACCGTCGCCTCGGCCGCGCCAACGGCCACCCCGGTGAACGCCAAGCCCGTGGAAGCCAGCATGGCCGCGGTCAAGGACGCACCGAAGGACACCACCAGAGACAACTGGCAGCCCGAGCACGGCGTGCTCTTCACCGCGAGCCCGACCCTGTTCGGCCGCGTCTACAACACCTACTACTGCGACGGCACGCAGGGCCGCGACTTCTCCAAGTGCGAGCGCCTGCCCGATGCCGACCCCTACAAGCTGGGCGTGCTGACGCCCTGAACACGGCGCGGCACGGCGGCACCGCGGCGCTCCAGGCGCTCAGTGCAGCCAGCCGACCGCGAGCGGAAAGCTGAAGAAGGCCACCACCGTGGTCCACAGGATGATGCGGGCGATGCGCCCGTTGTCCGCCCCGAAGCGCTCGGCCAGCATCGACACGTTGCTCGCGCTCGGCAGCGCCGCGACCAGCACGATCACCACCAGCGCCGCATGCGACAGCGGCAGCCCCAGCGCCATCGCGCCCAGCCCCAGGCCCCACACCAGCAGCGGGTGCACCAGCAGCTTGACCACGACCACGGGCAGCACGTCGCACCAGGGCGCCTTGGCCGCCGCCTGCCGCCCGGTGCCCATCGCCTGCGCCACGGCCGCGCTGGCGTCGTGCTCGCGCGCCAGCAGCGCCGAGCGCGCCAGCACCGCGCCGATGGTGAACAGCGCCACCGGCGAGGCCGCGTCCGCCAGCATCGCGATGGTGCGCTCGATGGGCCCCGGCGGCTGCCAGCGCGCGGCCGACAGCAGCACGCCCAGCAAGATCGACCACGGCATCGGGTTGACCAGGATGCCGCGCAGCGCCTTGCGCGCCGCCAGCGACGCACCCTGGCGCCCCGCGCCGGCGGCCCCGTCGAGCCGCGACAGCGCGATGCACAGCGACGAGGTCACGACCATGTCGAACGCGATCGCGATGATCATCGGCCCCGCCGCCGGCGGCCCCAGCAGGGCCACCAGCAGCGGCACGCCCATGAAGCCGGTGTTCGGAAACGCCGCCACCAGCGCGCCGAAGGCCGCGTCGTTCCAGCCGATGCGCGCGTTGCGCGTGAACAGCACCACGCCCGCCACCACAGCCAGCGCGCAAGTGCCCCAGACCAGTGCGACACTGCCGTCCAGCAGCTGGCCGATGGGCGTGCCCGCGCCGAAGCGCAGCAGCATGCACGGCAGCGCGAAATACAGCACGAAGGTGTTGAGCCCCGGAATCGCGTCCAGCGGCAAGAGGCGCGCCCGGGCGGCGGCGTAGCCGGCCGCTATTAACGCGAAGAAAGGGAAGGTAACAAGGAATACAGGCAGCACCGGGCCATTGTCGTTGAGCACTCCGGCCCGCCTGCGGGGGCCTTTCACAGGGGCGCCGCCTACAACCCGGCGCGGGGCCGTCCCCGTATCATTGCCCGCTTTCCACGGCTTTCACGCTTTTTCGCCTGCGCTTACCCGCGCACGGCGATTTCCGGCTCTTCCACACCCCCATGTCCCACGGTCTCAATCTCGCGCAGCAGGAAGCTGTCAACTACATGCACGGTCCCTGCCTGGTGCTTGCAGGGGCAGGCTCCGGCAAGACGCGCGTGATCACGCACAAGATCGGCCGACTCATCCAGGCCGGCCTGGAGCCGCAGCGCATCGCGGCCATCACCTTCACCAACAAGGCCGCCGCCGAAATGCGCGAGCGCGCCAAGGACCTGATCGGCAAGGACGCGCGCAAGGTCGTGGTCTGCACCTTCCACGCGCTGGGCGTGCGCATGATGCGCGAAGACGGCGCGGTGCTCGGCCTGAAGAAGGCCTTCAGCATCCTCGACTCCGACGACGTCACCAAGATCCTGAAGGACGCCGGCGGCAGCTCCGACACGGCCACCGCGCGCATCTGGCAGTGGACCATCAGCAAGTGGAAGAACATGGGCCTGAACGCCGCGCAGGCCGAGGCCGCCGCAGTGGACGACAACGAGCGCATCACCGCCAAGATCATGGGGCGCTACGAAGAGCGCCTGCTGGCCTACCAGAGCGTGGACTTCGACGACCTCATCGGCATGCCGCTGAAGCTTCTGTACGAGTTTCCCGAAGTGCGCGCCAAGTGGCAGGCCGCGCTGGGCCACATCCTGGTGGACGAATACCAGGACACCAACGCCACCCAGTACGAGGTGCTCAAGGCGCTGGCCGGCGACAAGGGCCAGTTCACCGCCGTGGGCGACGACGACCAGTCCATCTACGGCTGGCGCGGCGCCACGCTGGACAACCTGCGCAAGCTGCCGGTGGACTACCCCACGCTCAAGGTCATCAAGCTGGAGCAGAACTACCGCTCCACCAGCGCCATCCTGCGCGCGGCCAACAACGTGATCGGGCCCAACCCCAAGCTGTTTCCCAAGACGCTGTTCTCCGAGCTCGGCGAAGGCGAGCCGGTGCGCATCGTGGACGCCGACAGCGAGGTGCACGAGGCCGAGCGCGCGGTGGCGCGCATCGTGAGCATCCGCGCGGGCGACTCGCTCACGCAGGGCAAGCAGCACAAGGAGTTCCGCGACTTCGCCATCCTGTACCGCGCCAACCACCAGGCGCGCGTGTTCGAGCAGGCGCTGCGCAAGGCGCAGATCCCGTACAAGGTGTCGGGCGGCCAGAGCTTCTTCGACCGCGCCGAAATCAAGGACCTGTGCGGCTGGTTCCGCCTGTGGGTCAACAACGACGACGACCCCGCGTTCCTGCGCGCCATCACCACGCCCAAGCGCGGCATCGGCCACACCACGCTGGCCAGCCTGGGCAGCTTCGCGAGCCAGTACAAGCTGAGCCTGTTCGAGGCGCTGTTCAGCCCCTCGCTGCCCAGCGTGATGCCCAAGCGCACGCTCGAGGGCATCCACGAGTTCGGCCGCTACATCAACGACCTGGAGTACCGCGCGCGCCGCACCATGGGCGCCGAAGACTCGCGCGCCTTCATGCTCGACTGGCTGAAGGAGATCGACTACGAGAAGCACCTGTACGACGGCGAAGACAGCGAGGCCGCCGCCGCCTCGCGCTGGACCAACGTGCTGGAGTTCGTCGACTGGATGTCGCAGCGCGCCGGCGGCACGCTCGACGACACCTCGGGCGCCGACAGCAACATCGAGACCGAGCGCAAGAGCCTGCTCGAGGTGGCGCAGACCATCTCGCTGCTGTCCACCATCAGCGAGCGCCAGCAGGACCAGGACGTGGTCACGCTGTCGACCCTGCACGCCTCCAAGGGCCTCGAATGGCCGCACGTGATGCTCATCGGCGTGAGCGAGGGCCTGCTGCCCTTCAAGCTCGACGACGACAACGGCCGCCAGCAGGTGGTGAGCGACGAGACGCAGCAGCGCCTGCAGGAAGAACGCCGCCTGATGTACGTGGGCATCACGCGCGCCCAGCGCAGCCTGGCCGTGAGCTGGACCAAGAAGCGCAAGCAGGGCCGCGAGATGGTGCCCTGCATTCCGAGCCGCTTCATCGCCGAGATGGGCCTGAATAAGGAAACCATCAAGGAAGACCCGC
The DNA here is from genome assembly GCF_030317035.1 of Variovorax sp. J22G73. Lineage (GTDB taxonomy): Bacteria > Pseudomonadota > Gammaproteobacteria > Burkholderiales > Burkholderiaceae_C > Variovorax. Next base: position 82,763 of record NZ_JASZYK010000010.1, on the reverse strand, counting down.
GCGAGAAGCTCAAGGCCCTGCGCGCCGAGTTCGCGCGCAAGGCGCAGGACAGTGCGGCGAAGGCCGCGGCCATCCAATGAAGACGGCCCGCACTCACCTGGCCACGTCGCGCGGTGCGCTGCTGGCCGCCGCACTGCTGTCGGCCACTGTCCTCGCAGGCTGCGCCGCCGCCAAGGACCCCAACTGCCCCACCGACGCGCGCGACCTGCCGCTGGCCTCGCTGTACGGCCGCTGGGAGGCCCGCTTCGACGGCCTGCCCGCCGCGGCCGCGGTGCAGCTCGGCAAGCACCCCGACTACGACGGCGTGCGCGGCACCATCACGCGCAACCCGAACAACCCCGCCAAGGCCGCCGTCGCCCAGCTCGCGGGCGACGTGGACGACGAAGGCGCGCTCTCCATCGACGAATCGCAGGACGGCCGCGCCATCAGCGGCGTGTGGTCCGGCAAGCTGCAGGCCCGCTCGTGCGGGCGCGAGTTCAGGGGCACATGGCGCAACGCCGCCGACCAGAGCACCCACCCGTTCGTGCTCAGCAAGATCACGCCCGTGAACAACACGCCCACAGCCGCGACCCAGGCAGCCCCCACCGGCGCATCCAGCGCATCCAGCGCATCCCCTGGCGCCGATGCACCCGCGCCCAAGGAAGGAAAGCAATGAAGACCCAGCCTCCCCAGTTCACCTTCTCCCGCCTCGCGGCGCTGGCCGCCTGCCTCGGCGGCGCGGCCGCGGCCCATGCCCAGGCCGTCGACAAGCCCGCCAGCCCGCTGGCCGACGCGCAGCTCACCTGGCAGCAGTGCACCGCGCTCGGCGCCAGCAACGAGGCGCGCCTGGCCTGCTTCGACCGCTGGGCGCAGCAGCAGACGCTGCCCTCGGTGTCGGTGCCCGTGGCGCCGCCCGTGCTGGCCAGCACGCAGGCCCCGCCGGTGGACAGCGCCATGCCCGCCACGCGCGTGGTCTCGGTGGCCACCACCGAAGGCTGCCGCGATCGCCAGTACTCCACGCTGTCGCGCTTCTGGGAACTGGAAAACGCCACCGACTGCGGCACCTTCGGCTTTCGTGGCTACCGCCCGCTGAACGTGTCGGTCTCCGCCGCCACCCAGAAGCCGCAGACGCCCACCTCGCCCTCCGAAGGCCACACCGGCGACCCCGTTGCCTACCAGGCCAACGAGATGCGCATCGGCCTGTCGGTGCGCACCAAGCTCGCGCAGGGCATGCTCACGCAGAACGACCCGACCAAGAAAGACTCGCTGTGGTTCGCCTACAGCCAGCAGTCGACCTGGCAGCTGTTCAACGGCGCCATCTCGCGCCCGTTCCGCACCACAGACCACGAGCCCGAGCTGATGTATGTCTACCCGACCGACTTCAAGCTGCCCGGCGGCTGGCGCTGGCGCTACGCGGGCCTGGGCATCGTGCACCAGTCGAACGGCCAGACCCTGCCGCTCTCGCGCAGCTGGAACCGCGTGTACCTGATGGGCGGCGCCGAGCTGGACGACCGCTTCACCATCACCGGGCGCATCTGGAAGCGCATTTCCGAGAATGCCGCCAAGGACGACAACCCCGACATCGCCGACTACATCGGCCGCGCCGAGCTCACCGGCCGCTGGAACTTCAACCGCGACAACCAGTTCGGCATCACGGTGCGCAACAACCTGCGCGACAGCGGCCGCGGCTCCATCCGCCTCGAGTGGCTGAAGGCCATCGGCGACCCGACCAAGAGCAACCTGCGCTTCCACACGCAGCTGTTCTCGGGCTACGGCGACACGCTGGTGGACTACAACCGCAAGCGCACAGTGCTCAGCATCGGCCTGAGCCTGGTCGATTTCTGACCCTTCCCTCACCTTTGACAAAGCCCATGAGCGCAGACCTTTCCCCCGTCGACGCCACGCAGCGCGAGATCATCGCGGCGCTGCATGTCGCGCCCGTCTTCGATGCCGCGAGCGAGCTGGAACGCCGCGTCGACTTCCTCGCCAGCTACCTGAAGCAGACCGGCCTGAAGACGCTGGTGCTGGGCATCAGCGGCGGCGTCGACTCGCTGACCGCCGGCTGCCTCGCGCAGCGCGCCGTGCAGAAGCTGCGCGCCGAAGGCCGCGACGCCACCTTCATCGCCATGCGCCTGCCCTACGGCGTGCAGAAGGACGAGGCCGAGGCGCAGGCGTCGCTGGCGGTCATCCAGCCCGACCGCACCATCACGGTGGACATCCGCCCCGCGGCCGACGGCATGCTGGCCGCGCTGAAGGCTGGCGACCTGAAGTTCCGCGACGCGGGGCATGAAGACTTCGTGCTCGGCAACATCAAGGCGCGCGAGCGCATGGTGGCGCAGTTCGCGGTGGCCGGCGCGCACGACGGCATCGTCATCGGCACCGACCACGCGGCCGAGGCGCTGATGGGCTTCTTCACCAAGTTCGGCGACGGCGCGGCCGACATCACGCCGCTCACCGGGCTGAACAAGCGCCGCGTGCGCGCGGTGGCGCAGCTGCTGGGCGCGCCCGACGCGCTGGTCTACAAGGTGCCCACCGCCGACCTCGAGTCGCTGGTGCCGGGCAAGCCCGACGAAGACGCCTTCGGCGTCACCTACGAGCAGATCGACGACTTTCTCGAAGGCAAGCCGGTGTCGGCGCGGGCGCGAGACATCATTCTTTCGACGCACCGCAAGAGCGCCCACAAGCGCGCGCTGCCCGTCGAGCCGGCCCCACCCGCCACGCACCCACAAACTTCCGCCGGTTGACACCATGGCGCCCGAAGCCCTGACGCAGCCCGCCATGCGACACCGCTTCGACGCCCTGCGCGCCGCGAGCCTGCGCGCACAAACCCCGCCCTGGACCGAACGCGCCGACCGCCTGAAGCGCCTGCGCGCGCTGGTCGTCGACCACCGCGCGGCCATGGCAGCGGCCATCAGCGCCGACTTTCATCACCGCGCCGCGCAGGAAACCGAGCTGGCCGAGGTGTTCCCCAGCGTCGAGGGCATCGACCACGCGCTGCGCCACGGCCAGCGCTGGATGCGCGTGAAGCGCCGCGCCACCGGCCTGTGGTTCAAGCCCGCATCGTCGCGCGTGATGCCGCAGCCGCTGGGCGTGGTCGGCATCGTGGTGCCGTGGAACTACCCGCTGTACCTCGCGGTGGGCCCGATGACCGCGGCGCTGGCCGCGGGCAACCGCGTGATGGTGAAGCAGTCGGAGTTCACGCCGCGCTTCGCCGAGCTGTTCGCCTCGCTGGTGCGCAAGGCCTTCGCCGAAGACGAGATCGACATCGTCAACGGCGACGCCGACACCGCGCGCGCCTTCTGCGCCCTGCCCTTCGACCACCTGCTGTTCACCGGCTCCACCGCCGTGGGCCACCAGGTGATGCGCGCCGCCAGCGAGAACCTCACGCCGGTCACGCTCGAACTCGGCGGCAAGTCGCCGGCCATCGTCGGGCCCGGCGCCAACTTCGACAAGGCGGTGGAACGCATCCTCGTGGGCAAGACGCTGAACGCGGGCCAGACCTGCATCGCGCCCGACTACGTGCTGCTGCCCGAAGGCCAGCAGCAGCGCTTCGCCGAGGCGGCGCGGCGCGTGTTCGCAGCGATGTACCCGCGGCTGGAGAGCAGCACCGACTACACCAGCATCGTGAGCCCGCGCCACTTCGAGCGGCTGCAGGCGCTCGCGGCCGCGGCGCAGCAACAGGGCGCCACCGCGCTGCCGCTGAGCGACATGGCGCCCGACGCCGCCACGCGCCGCTTTCCGCCCGTGCTGCTCATGGGCGTGAACGACGGCATGCGCGTGATGCAGGAAGAAATCTTCGGCCCGCTGCTGCCGGTGCTCACGTACCGCACCCTCGACGAAGCCATCGGCTACGTCAGCGCGCACCCGCGCCCGCTGGCGCTCTACCTGTTCGAGAAAGACCGCGCCACCATCGAGCGCGTGATGCAGCAGACCGTGGCCGGCGGCGTGTCGATCAACGAAACGCTGATGCACGTCGCGCAGGACGACCTGCCCTTCGGCGGCGTCGGTGCCAGCGGCATGGGCGCGTACCACGGCGAGCACGGCTTCCAGACCTTCTCGAAGCTCAAGCCGATCTTTCAGCAGTCCGCGTTCAACGGCGTGGGCCTGTTCAGGCCGCCGTATGGCAAGACCTTCGCGCGGATGATGAAGCTGCTGCTGCGCTAGGCCGGAGCGCTGGCCTTGGACAAGGGCCGCGTCAGCACCTTCCAGCGCCCCGCACTCAACTCCGCCGCGTACGGCGCGGGAATGCCGACAGTGAAGCCGTTGCCCGCGACCACCGCGTCGTAGGCGCACACGGCCTGCCCTTGCGCGTCGTACAGCGTCCACGTCACCGCGGTACCGTCGGGCGCCGCATGCGCCACGTGCATCGAAGGCGCGCCGATGTTCGCCCCCACATGCGCGTAGCGCGCGTCCACGGCCATCGGCGCGTGCGCGGGAAAGGGCAGGCTGCCCGGCACATCGAACCATGCGTCATGCGTGAGCAGGCTGCGTTGCGCGACCTGCCACACGCGGTGCCGAAGAAAGTGCTGGTCGGCGAAGTGCGCGGAATACGGCCGGCTCGCCAGGTACGCGCGCATGCCGATTTCCACATCGGCCAGCAGGCCCCGGCAGGCGCCCCACAGGCCCGCGAGCAGCAGCTCGGAGTGCGTGGGGTAGTCGCGCATCGCGTGGAACCATCGGTTGGATGCGCACCACGCGCGCACGGCCGCCTGGTCGCGCGTGGACAGCAGCGAATCGGCATCGCGGAACTGCACGCGGTCCACGCCCGGGTCGTCGAGCGCAAGAAAGCGCCACATCGTGCCCGGCAGGCCGGTGCCGCCCGCCGCGTGCGCATCGACCACGCGGGCGCCCGCCTGCAGCAGGCGCTCGCGCACGGCGGGCGGCACCGTGTCATCGACGTAGAACCGGCAGGTCCATCCCGCGAACAACTCGCGCGCCGCGCGCACGTTCAGCACCGCCATCTCGCAGTAGCGCGGGTCGTGGCCGAACAGGCTGAAGGCGATCAGGTTGCGTTCGCGCGCGTTGGCGTCGAAAGGCGGCGGGCCTGCGACGTCGCGCGTGGCGGCCGCGGGCTCGCGCGCCGCCTCCTGCATCTTCAGCCGCAGCGAGGCCGTGCCGTATTCGCGCACCTCGTCCCGCTTGCCGAGCTGCCCGGCCGCCTCCGCGAGCCCGTCGTAGGTGTTCGCGGTCTTCAGCTGCGAGATGGCGCGGCGGTAGGTGTCGTAGGCCTGCTGCGGCTGGCCCAGGCGCATCTGGCACAGCGCCACGTCGGCCAGCGGCTGCGGGCTGTGCGTGGCATGCCAGGCCTGCGTGGCGAACTTGAGCGCCTGCGCGAAGTCGCCCTGCGCGAAGGCGGTGCGAAAGCGCTCGCCCATGGCGTTCAGCGCCTGCTGCGTCACCTTGGCCGCCGCGGGCGCACGCGAGGGAATCGCCGGGCGCTTCACGGCCAGCGCTCGCTAAGGAATTTTTGAGCGCTCACGGCTACCGCTCGCGAAGGAATGGCGGGGCGCTCACGGCTACCGTTCGCGCAGTGCCTCGCGCGCCTTGTTCAGCGGCTTCAGCAGGTAGTCGAGCACGGTCTTGCTGCCGGTGTGGATGTCCACCGTGGCGATCATGCCGGGCACGATCGGAAAGCTCTCGCCGCCCTTGTTCTTCAGGTGGTCCGCGTCGGTGCGGATGTACACGCGGTAGTAGTACACGTCGCGCTTCACGTCGTCTTGGATGGTGTCGGGCGAAATGGTGGTCACCTTGCCCGGCAGGCCGCCGAAGATCGAATAGTCGTACGCCGTCACCTTCACCGTGGCGTCCTGCCCGGGGTGGATGAAGGCCACGTCGCGCGGCGAGATGCGCGCCTCCACCAGCAGCTTCTCGTCCAGCGGCACGATCTCCATGAGCTTGCCGCCCGGCGGCAGCACGCCGCCCACGGTGGTCACGGCAATGTCCTTCACGATGCCGCGCACCGGCGACGCGAAGGTCAGCCGCGTGAGCGAGTCGGAGCGCCCGCGCGTCACCGAGCGCTGCGCCTCGATCTCGGCGTTGGCCTTGGCGAGGTCTTCGCGCGCCTTCACGTAGTACTGGCTCTTCAGGTCCGAGGCCTTGGTCTCGGCCTCGTTGATCTGGCGCTTCAGCCGCAGCACCTCCACGTCGCTGGCGGCGCCGCGCGACACCAGCGGCTCGGTGAGCGCCAGCTCGCGGCGCATCAGCACCAGCGCCTGCGACACGCCCGCCAGGCTGCTGGCGAGCTGCTCGCGCCGCGACTGGTAGAGCGCGGTCTCGGTGCGCACCAGGTCGGGCTCGTTGCGCACCTCGGCCGGAAACACCAGCGCCGTGCCGCCCACCTCGGCCGTGAGCCGCGCCGACATGGCCAGCGCGGCGCGCACGCGCGAGGCGCTTTCCTGCACGGTCGATTCGGTCTTGGTGCGGTCCAGCTGCGCAAGCACCTGGCCCGCGTTCACGATGTCGCCCTCGCGCACCTTCAGGTCGACCAGGATGCCGCCTTCCAGCGACTGGATCATCTGCTCGCGCGACGAGGGCACCACCTTGCCGGTGCCGGTGGACACCTCGTCGAGCTTGAAGAACCAGGCCCATGCGAGCATCGCAGCCAGCAGCGCGGCCACGGTCCACACCACCAGCGAGGCGCCGGGCAGCGGGGGCTCCACGGGCGCGTAGCGGCGCTGCGCGGCCTTTGCGTTCTTCTTGCCTCCCCGCGGGCTGCCGAGCGGAGGGTCTTGCGCGAGCTCAGGCGTTGCCATGGGAGAGCTTTCCGAGAATCTGGTCCTTCGAGCCGTCCATCACCACGCGGCCGCCCTCGATCACCACGATGCGGTCCACCCACTGCAGCACCGGCATGCGGTGCGTGGCCACCACCAGCGTGCGCGGCGCCAGCCAGGCGCCCACCGCGTCGATCACCTGGCGCTCGGTCACTTCGTCGAAGTGCGCCGTGGGTTCGTCCAGCAGCACGATGGCCGGCTGGCGGATCAGCGTGCGCGCCAGCAGCAGCGCCTGCCGCTGCCCGCCCGAGAGGCCCAGGCCGCCTTCGTGGACCAGGTCGTCCAGCCCCTCGGCGCGCGAATGCACGAAGGGCAACGCACCGGCCATCGCAATGGCCTCGAGCACCTGCGTGTCGGTGGCCAGCGGCATGCCCAGCGTGACGTTCTCGCGGATCGAGCCGTGGAACAGCCGCGCGTTCTGCGTGAGCAGGCCCATGTCGCGGCGCAGGTCGGCCGGGTCGATCAGCCCCAGGTCGAGCGCGTCCAGCGACACATGGCCGCGCTGCGGCGCATGCAGCCCGGCCAGCAGCTGCAGCAGGGTCGACTTGCCCGCGCCCATGCGCCCGAGCAGCGCGACCTTCTCGCCGGCCTTCACCTGCAGCTGCCCCACCGCGAACGCGGGCGCCTTGTCGTCCTTGCCGTAGCGGAACTCCACGCCGGCCAGCGTGTAGTGGCCGTGCAGCGCGGGCACGCGCACGCGGCGCGCATGCTCGGGCTGGTCGACCGGGCGCTGCATGAGCTGGTCGAGCCCCGCGCGCGCCACCTTGGCCTGCTGCCAGCGCGCGAACACGCCCGAGAGCTGCGCCAGCGGCGAGATCATGCGCGAGGCCAAGATCGACGAGCCCACCAGCGCGCCGGTGGTCATGTCGCCCTTCATCACCAGGAAGCAGCCCGCCAGCAGCACCACCGCGTAGACGATGCCCTGCACCTCCTGCGTCCACGTCATCAGCAGCCCGGTGAGAAAGCGCTGGCGCATGCTCACGCTGGCGGCCACGTCGTTGGCGTGGTTCCACTGGTTCTGGAAGCGCGGCTCGGCGCGCATGAGCTTGATGTCCTCGATGCCTTCCACCGCCTCCACCAGCAGCGCGTTGCGCAGCGCCGATTCGCGCATGCCCTCGTTGGCCAGCCGCGCCAGCGGCTTCTGCACCAGCAGCCCCGGTATCACCAGCAGCGGCACCGCCGCCAGCGCCACCCAGGCCAGCGGCCCGGCCACCAGCCACAGCACCACCAGGAACAGCACGAAGAACGGCAGGTCGGCCACCGCGCCGATGGTGGTGGAGGTGAGCAGCTCGCGCACCTGCTCCACCTCGCGCACCTGCGCGATGAACGAGCCGGTCGACTTGGAGCGCGCGTCGTTGCGCACGCGCAGCGCGTGGCCGAACACCAGGTCGGACACCTTCAGGTCGGCGCGCTTGCCGATCACGTCCGAGATGTGGGTGCGCGCCATGCGCAGCACGAACTCGAAGGCCACCGCCAGCATCACCCCGCCGAACAGCACCCACAGCGTGGACTCCGACTGCGCCGGCACCACGCGGTCGTAGATCTGCATGGAAAACACCATGCTCGACAGCGCCAGCACGTTGGCGAACACCGAGGCCAGCACGATGTCGCCGTAGCGGCGCCAGTCGCGCAGCGCGATCGACCAGAACCAGTTGGCCTCGTAGGGCTTGATGTAGTCGTCCACCCGCGCGTCGGGCACCGCCGTCTGCGGCCGCAGGATGGCCACGCGGCGCGCGCGGCGGCGCAGTTCCTCGACCGGCACCGCCGTTTCCAGCCCGTGGTCGCCGCCCAGCAGCACGCCCAGCCGGCCCTTGCCGTCGGCGGTGCGCACCACGCCGACCTCGCCGTCGTCGAACTCCACCACCAGCGGCAGGCGCCAGGGGTCGAGCTGCGCGTCGGTGAACGCGTCCAGCCGCAGCGCCAGGCCCAGCTGCCGCGCCATGTGGTCGAGCAGGGTGTCCAGCGGCGCGCCGCGCTCCCAGGCCAGCGAGACGCGCGTGCTTTCCTCGGAGGCGCCGATGCCGTAGTGGCGCGCCACGTAGACCATGGCGTCGAGCCAGCTGGTGTAGTGCCGCGGAAGGTCCCTTGCATTCATGGCAGCAGCTCCATGCCCTGGACGGTGGTGTTGTCCAGCCCGTAGAACGCGCGGGCCTGGCCCGTGGCGCCGATGTAGCCGACGCGGCTGGCCCAGAGGTCGTGCAGCACGGCCTCCTGCTCGGCGGCGGCCTGGTAGATCTCCTGCTCGGCGTTCAGCAGGTCGAGGATGGAGCGCGTGCCCAGCGTGTACTGCTCGCGGTACAGGTCGCGCGCCTCCACGATGCTGCGCCTGCGGTCGGCCAGCACGCCCAGGCGCGCCTGCGCGCCGATGACCTGCTCGCGAAAGTTGCGCGCCTGGTCGCCGGCGTTGAGCCGGGCGGTCTCGATGCGCATGCGCGCGGCCTCCTCGGCGGCGCTGGCGGCGCGCACCTGCGCGTCGAGCGCGCCGCCCTGGTAGATCACGCTCGTCAGGTTGAGCATCACCGTGTGGTACGTGCCGTTGCGCTCCAGCGTGGCGGGGTTGATGCCGCCCATGGCCTTGTTGACGGAAGCGTCCACGCTCAGCGTGGGGTAGCGGTTGGCCCGCGCGATCTCCAGCTGCGCCGAGGCCGCGCGGCGCTCCGCCTCGGCCGCGAGCACGTCGGGCAGCAGGCTGGTGTCGGGCGGCCCGTCGGCGCGGAAGGTGCTGGCCAGGCCGTCGGAAAGGCTGCTGGGCAACGGCGCGATCTGCGGCGGCACCCCCGGCCCCAGCAGCGTGCCCAGGCGCTCGCGCCACTGCGCCAGCTGCGACTTCACCTGCAGCAGGTTGGCGCGCGCGCTGTCCACGCGCGACTCGGCCTGGATCGGGTCGGCCCGGGTGCTGATGCCCGCGTTGGCGCGCAGCCGCGCCGTTTCGAGCACCTTTTCCACCGCCTGCACCTGCTCCTGCGCGATGGCCAGCAGCGCCTGGTAGCGGTGCGCGGTGACCACGGCGTCGGCCGCCTGCTGCGCCACCGTGTCGATCTGCTTCAGGATGCCGGCCTGCTGGCGCCGCACCAACGCCTCGGACTGCGCCACGGCGCCGTCCACCTTGCCGAAGTCGTAGAGCATCTGCGAGACCGAGGCCGTGGCCACCGTGCCGGTGCTGCCGCCCTGCGAGGCGGGCGCGTTGCTGCTGCCGCCGCCCACGCCCACGCGCACCTGCGGGTAGTAGCCGGCGCGCGCCACGTCCACGCCGCCGGCCTGCTGCGCCAGCGTGGAGATCGCATCCGAAATGGACGGGTGGCGCGCCACCGCCTGGCGCACCGCCTCGTTCAGCTCCAGCGGCTGCGTGCTGGCCGGCGCCACGGGCAGCGGCCGGCCCGGCTGCAGGTTGAGCTCCTGCGCCAGCGAGCTGGGCGCGAGCCGGCGCGAGACCTTCAGGCCGCCGTCGTCAGCCGATGCGGACGCGGTGGAACCGGCCAGGGCCAGCCATGCGAGCGCACGGAGCGCGGCGCGGTGCGTCACCCTTCTCAGACCACCACCAGCTGATGGTTGGCCAGCAGCGTCGCCAGGTCGGTGCTCACGCCGTTGAGCGAAAGCAGCGGCGTCATCGACTGCGCGCCGCCCGCGCCGTCGCGGTCGATGCTCAGCACGGTGTTGCCGTTGCTCTGGGTCAGCTGCAGGTAGTTGCCGATGGGGTCGCCGCTGTGGGCGGCGTAGCCGGTCAGCAGCGCCGACACGTCGATGCGGTCGGCGTCGGCGCTGGTCTCGAAGGCGCCCAGCCTGAAGCCGTTCACCTCGTCGAAGCCGTTGCCGCCTGTCGCGCTGTTCGCGCCGGCGGTGGACAGCAGCTTGTACATCAGCGTCTCGTGGCCCTGCTGCCCGTTGGCCGCCAGGTCGAGCGTGTGGCCGGTGTCGGCCAGCGCGCTCTTCTCCGCCGCCACGGGCTCGGCCTGGTCCTGCGCGACCGAGAACGACGCGAGCGACTGGACGCCGGTGCTGCCGGCCCCCCCGATCAGCAACTGCCCGTTGCCCAGCAAGGTTTCCAGCGAGGTCGTCACGCCCGTCAGCGTGAGCAGCGGCGTGCTGAAGTTGCCGGTGCCGCCCAGGTCCACCGCGATCACCGTGTTGCCGCCCACGTTGGTCACGTGGATGTAGTTCAGCAGCCCGGCCGACGAGGGGTCGAGCACGTAGTTGCCGGTGCCGGCGTCGCGGTACACGTGCGCTGTGCCGGTGTAGCCCGCCAGCAGCCCGCCCAGGTCGATCAGGTCGGCGTCGGTGCTGGCGGCGTTGGCCATGCTGCCCAGCGTGAAGCCGTTGGCCACGTCGCTGCCGTTGCCGCCGGTGGCCTTGTCGGTGGCGTTCAGCAGGTTGTAGACCAGCCGGTCGTTGCCCGCGTTCAGCCCCAGGAAGTAGGTGTCGTTGCCGCCGCGCCCCTCGAACATGTTGTCGCCCAGGCTGCCCACGAAGGTGTCGGCCAGCGCGCTGCCGCGCACGCCCTCCACGTTGTTCACCGTGCCCAGGATGCCCCAGCCCGTGACCAGGTTGGTCGTCAGGTCCACGCCCACGCCGGCCACGGCGTTGCGGAAATCGACGATGTCCATGCCGCCGGTGGCCGACCAGGTCTTGGTCTCGCCCGGCAGCAGCGGCGCGTTCCAGCCGCCGCCGCCGTTGTAGACCGTGCTGCCGCCCAGCACGTTGCCCACCACGTAGGTGTCGTCGTAGCCGGTGCCGGTCATCACGTTGGGCAGCAGCACGGGCACGTCGGTGGTGGTGAGCAGGTGGGCGCTGGTGGCGTCGCCCGGCGTCACGTTCCAGGTGTAGGTGGCCGAGGCGCCGTTGTTGTTGGCCAGCAGCTTCACCGTGTAGGTCTGCGTGGGGTCCAGGCCGAACACGTTGACGATGCCCGAGCTGTCGTTGCCCCAGCTGCCCGACTGCGGGTTGATGATCTGCGTGGCCACCAGCGCGCCCTGCGCGTCGAACACCTGCACCGTGTTGCCGAAGTACACGTTGAAGCCCTGCGCGTTCAGGATGCGCAGGTGCAGCGCGGTGCCGTCCTTCACCTGGTTGGTGTTGGCCACCAGCTGCGTGGCGGTGCTGCCGTTCATGCCGATGAGCAGGTCGACGTCGCCGTCCCAGTCGTAGTCGGCCGCGGCAATGCTGTTCACGCTGTTGGGCGCCAGCCCGGCGAGCTGGCGCGAGGCCCAGGCGCCGGCCGCCACGTTGCCGCTGTTGGTGTACAGGTTGGCCACGCCGGTGGCGTAGTCGAGCTCCACCGCGTCCATGCGGCCGTCGCCGTTCCAGTCGACCGCCACCGAGGCGTCGCCGGCCAGCGTGTCGTTGGCCACCGACACGCCGGTGGTCGACAGCGTGCCCGCGTTGTTCAGGTACACCTTGCTGGCCGTGCCCGCCTTGCTGCTGTTGACGTACAGGTCGAGCCAGCCGTCGTTGTTGAAGTCGGCCCAGGTGAGCGACACCGCGTCGGTCGCGTTGCCGCTGACGGCGTTGGTCGCGAACACGTCGTTGATGGCCTGCGACTCGGTCCAGTTCGACCCGTTCAGGCTGGCCTTGCCGTTGTTGGTGAGCAGCGTGAGCGTGAAGTCGTTGTTGTTGCCCAGCGTGGTGGTGGTGGTGCTGTGCAGCGCGATGTCCACGCGGCCGTCGTTGTTCAGGTCCACGCCCGAGACCTCGCGCCCGGTCTGCAGGTTGGCGATGCCCGCGGCCGGCGGGAGCAGCGCGGTGCCGTTGCCGTAGGTGCTGAGCACGCCCAGCGTGTTCTTCACGAACGAGGCCGAGTCGCCCGCGCCGTCGCCGACGATGGCGTCCAGGTAGCCGTCGCCGTCCATGTCGATCACCGCCACGCCGCCGTTGGACACGCCGCTCAGGCCGGTGCCCACCGCGGTGGGCACGTAGCCCAGGCCCAGCGCCCCGGTCCACAGCGGCGTGCTGTTGGCCCCGCCCGCGTTGGCGTCGGTACCGATGACGTCCAGGATGCCGTCCAGGTTGTAGTCGAAGAACGAGTACGCGGTCGACGTGCCGCCCGACAGCAGCTGCTGCCCGAGGTCGGTGGTGATGTAGTTGGTGCGCGAGGTGCCGTTGTAGACCGCCTGGTCGCCCGCGAAGCTCCAGTTGCCCTGCAGGTTGATGGCCATCGCGCCGCCGAAGCCGGTGGTGTTGCTGGTGCCGTGCACGGCGGCCGCGGCCGGCAGGTGGTCGAGCACGGGCACCACGTCGACCTGCGTGGTGGTGCTCAGGCGGCTCTGGTTGCCCGCGGCATCCCACACCACGTAGCCCAGGTGGTAGGCGCCCACGCCGGTGCCCAGCGCCGCCGAGATCGACCACGCGCCGCCCGCGCCGACCAGCGCGGTGCCCAGCACCACGTCCACGCCTTCGGTGTAGATGCCGTCGTGGTTCACGTCGTTGATGAGCGCCACGGTGGTGCCCACCTCGGCCGTGCCGCTCACGGCGCTGCTGAACACGGCGGTGCCCGCGGCGATGGTGCGGTCGCCGTCGGCGTCGATGGCGGCCGCGTTGGCCAGCGCCGGCGCGGTGAGCGTCAGCGTGGGCGCGACCAGGTCGACCGTGTAGCTCACCGTGTTGACCGAGCCGTGCGTGCCGTCGGCCGTGTTCTCGATGCGCACCTGCGCGGCCACGGTGGCCGAGGCGGCGTAGGCCGCGGGCGCGTAGCTCCAGGTGGTGGCGCCGTCCACGTCCTGCACGGTGGTCCAGGTGAGGCCGCCGTCCAGGCTGATGCGCACCACCTCGTCGGCCTGCAGCGCCCGGGCGATGGTGCCGGTGAGCAGCGGCGTGCTGTCGCGCGTGACCAGGTCGGTGTTCAGCGCAGAGCTGTTCGAAAAACCGCCCGCCACGCTCACGCCGGTGTCGGTGGCCAGCGCGGTGAGCGTGGCCGTGGCGTCGACCGTGAACGTGAAGGGCACGCCGGGCGTGCTCTCGTTGCCCGCCGCGTCGACCAGCGTCGTGGTGTAGCTGTGCAGCCCGAAGCCCAGCACCGGCGGCGCGTACGTCCAGCTGGTCTGCCCGGCCGTGAGCACGATGGAGCGCACCAGCACGCCGTCCTGGTAGATGCGCAGGGTGTCGCCCGCGGCCACGCCGGCGGTGATGGTGCCGTTGAGCACGGGCTTGGTGTCGTCGGTGATGGCGCCGCTCAGCAGCGTGCCGGTCAGCGGGCCCAGGTTGTCGACGAAGCTCACGACAGCCGCCACCTGCGTGGGCGCGGTGACGTCCACCACCACGGCCTGCGTGTCGGTCGCGCCGAGGTTGCCCGCCGCGTCGACCACGCGCACGCGGTAGGTGTAGCTGCCGCCGGTGAGCACGCGCGCGTCCACGAACGACCACGCGCCGCCCACCACCGCGAGGTCGACCCAGGTGGTGCCGTCGATGCTGATCTGCGCGCGCTCGCCCGCGCCCAGCGTGCCCACGGTGCCGTTCACGGTGAGCGAGGTGTCACGCGTGAGGAAGTCGGTCGCGCTGTTGCCGGTGTCGTCGGCGATCGACACGATGTCGATCGCGGCCGTGGGCGCGGTGGTGTCCACCGTGAGCGTGAAGCCCGCCGAGGCCGCCGTCTGGTTGCCCGCCGCGTCGGCCACCACCGCGGTGTACACGTGCGTGCTGCCGTTCAGCAGCACCGGCGTGGCGAAGGTCCAGCTGGTGCCGGTGACGGTGGCGTTGCCGATGTAGGTGGCGCCGTCGTAGATGCGCACCGTGTCGGTCGCGCCGATGGCCGCGCTGAGCGTCCCGTTGAGCACCGGCGTGGTGTCGTCGGTGGGCACGCCGCTGCCGAAGTTGCCCAGGTTGAGGCCCACGTTGTCGGCGAAGCTGACGATGAGCGCGGTCTGCGCCGGCGGCGTGGTGTCCACCGTGAGCGTGAAGGCGGTCGACGCCGTGCCCTGGTTGCCCGCCGCGTCGGCCACCACCGCCGTGTACACGTGCGTGGAACCGTCGGCCAGCACCGGCGCGGCAAAGGTCCAGGCGGTGCCGCTGACGGTGGCCGTGCCGACCAGCGTGGCGCCGTCGTAGATGCGCACCACGTCGCCCGCGCCCAGCGCCGCGCTCAGCGTGCCGTTGAGCACCGGCGTGGTGTCGTCGGTGACGGTGCCGCTGGCGAGGTTGCCCTGGGTGATGCCGACGTTGTCGGCGAAGCTGGCGATGAGCGCCGTCTGCGCCGGCGGCGTGGTGTCGATGGCGAGGGTGAAGCCGGCCGAGGCCGTGCCCAGGTTGCCCGCCGCGTCGGTCACCACCGCGGTGTAGGTGTGGCTGCTGCCGTTCAGCAGCACCGGCGTCGCGAAGCTCCAGGTGGTGCCGGTGACGGTGGCGTTGCCGATGTAGGTGGCGCCTTCGTAGATGCGCACCGTGTCCGTCGCGCCGATGGCCGCGCTGAGCGTGCCGGTGAGCACGGGCGTGGTGTCGTCGGTGGTGCTGCCGCTGCCGTAGCTGCCCTGGTTGGTGCCGGCGTTGTCCAGGTAGGCCGTGACGGCGGCGGTCTGCGCCGGCGGCGTGGTGTCCACCGTGAGCGCCAGCGGTGCCGAGGCCGTGCCTTCGTTGCCCGCCGCGTCGGCCACCACCGCCGTGTAGGTGTGGCTGCTGCCGTTGGCCAGCACTGGCGTCGCGAAGCTCCAGGTGGTGCCGTTGACCGTGGCCGTGCCCACCAGCGTGCCGCCGTCGTAGATGCGCACCGTGTCGCCCGCGCCCAGTGCCGCGCTCAGCGTGCCGTTGAGCACCGGCGTGGTGTCGTCGGTGGCGGTGCCGCTGCCGAACGGCCCGGTGAGGATGCCCACGTCGTCGGCGTAGCTGCCGATGGCCGCCGTCTGCGCGGGCGGCGTGGTGTCCACCGTGAGCGTGAAGGCCGCGGACGGCGTGCCCAGGTTGCCCGCCGCGTCGGTCACCACCGCGGTATAGGTGTGGCCGCTGCCGTTCAGCAGCACCGGCGTGGCAAAGGTCCAGCTGGTGCCGGTGACGGTGGCGTTGCCGATGTAGGTGGCGCCGTCGTAGATGCGCACCGTGTCGCTCGCGCCGATGGCCGCGCTGAGCGTGCCGTTGAGCACGGGCGTGGTGTCGTCGGTGGTGAGGCCGCTGCCGAAGTTGCCCTGGTTGGTGCCCGCGTTGTCGGCGAAGCTGGCGATGGCCGTGGTCTGCGCGGGCGGCGTGGTGTCGATCGTGAGCGTGAAGGCCGGCGAGGCCGTGCCCAGGTTGCCGGCCGCGTCGGTCACCACCGCCGTGTAGCTGTGCGTGCTGCCGTTGACCAGCGTGGGCGTGGCGAAGGTCCACGTGGTGCCGCTGACCGTGGCGGTGCCCAGGAAGGTGGCGCCGTCGTACACGCGCACCGTGTCGCCCGCGGCCAGCGCGGCGCTCAGCGTGCCGTTGAGCACCGGCGTGGTGTCGTCGGTGGTGGTGCCGCCGCCGAAGTTGCCCAGCACGATGCCCGCGTCGTCGGTGAAGCTGGCCACCGCCGTGGTCTGCGCGGGCGGCGTGGTGTCCACCGTGAGCGTGAGCGCGGTGCCGGCCGGGCCCTGGTTGCCGGCCGCGTCGGCCACCACCGCGGTGAAGGTGTGCGTGCTGCCGTTGGCAAGCGCCGCGCTCGCGAAGCTCCAGGTGGTGCCCGTGACCGTGGCCGTGCCGACGAAGGTGGCGCCGTCGTAGATGCGCACCGTGTCGCCCGTGGCCAGCGCCGCGCTGAGCGTGCCGGTGAGCGTGGGCGTGGTGTCGTCGGTGCTGCCGCCGTTGCTGCCGCTGCCGTAGCTGCCCTGCAGCAGGCCCGCGTCGTCGGTGTAGGCGGTCACGCTGGCGGTCTGCGCCGGCGCGGTGGTGTCCACGGTGAGGGTGAAGGCGGCGGACGGCGCGGCCTCGTTGCCCGCGGCGTCCGACACCCGCGCCGTGTAGCTGTGGGTGCTGCCGTCGGCCAGCGCGGGCGGCGTGAAGCTCCAGGCGGTGCCGGTGACGGTCGCGGTGCCCACCAGCGTGGCCCCGTCGTAGATGCGCACCACGTCACCCGCGCCCAGTGCCGCGCTGAGCGTGCCGGTGAGCGTGGGCGTGGTGTCGTCGGTGGTGGTGCCGCTGCCGAAGAGGCTGCCCTGCACGATGCCGACGTTGTCGGTGTAGCCGGTGATGGCCGTCACCTGGACCGGCGCGATGGTGTCGACCGTGAGCGTGAAGGCCGCGGAGGCCGTGCTCTCGTTGCCCGCCGCGTCGGCCACCACTGCGGTGTAGCTGTGCGTGCTGCCGTCGGCCAGTGCCGGTGGCGTGAAGGCCCACGCGGTGCCCGTGACCGTCGCGGTGCCGACCAGCGTGGCGCCGTCGTAGATGCGCACCGTGTCGCCCGTGCCCAGCGCGGCGCTCAGCGTGCCGGTGAGCGTGGGCGTGGTGTCGTCGGTGCTGGTGCCGCTGCCGACGAGGCTGCCCTGCACCGTGCCGACGTCGTCGGTGTAGCCGGCGATGGCCGCGGTCTGCACCGGCGGCGTGGTGTCCACCGTGAGGGTGAAGGCCGCGGAGGCGGTGCTTTCGTTGCCCGCGGCGTCGGCCACCACCGCCGTGTAGCTGTGGGTGCTGCCGTTGGCCAGCGCGGGGGGCGTGAAGGTCCAGCTGGTGCCCGTGACCGTCGCGGTGCCCACCAGCGTGCCGCCGTCGTAGATGCGCACCACGTCCGTCGCGCCGATGGCCGCGCTGAGCGTGCCGTTCAGCGTGGGCGTGGTGTCGTCGGTGGTGGTGCCGCTGCCGAAGGCGGCCTGCAGCGTGCCGACGTTGTCGGTGTAGCTGGCGAGGCTGGCGGTCTGCGCGGGCGGCGTGGTGTCGACCGTGAGCGTGAAGGCCGCGGACGCGGTGCTCTCGTTGCCCGCCGCGTCGGCCACGACCGCGGTGTAGCTGTGGGTGCTGCCGTCCGTCAGCGCTGGCGGCGTGAAGGTCCAGCCGGTGCCCGTGACCGTCGCGGTACCGACCAGCGTGCCGCCGTCGTAGATGCGCACGGTGTCGCCCGTGCCCAGCGCCGCGCTCAGCGTGCCGGTGAGCGTCGGCGTGGTGTCGTCGGTGCTGGTGCCGCTGCCGTAGCTGCCCTGCAGCGTGCCGACGTTGTCGGTGTAGCCGCCGATGGCCGCGGTCTGCGCGGGCGGCGTGGTGTCCACCGTGAGCGTGAAGACCGGCGACGGCGTGCTCTCGTTGCCCGCCGCGTCGGCCACCACGGCCGTGTAGCCGTGGGTGCTGCCGTTGGCCAGTGTCGGGGGCGTGAAGCTCCAGGCGGTGCCGGAGACGGTCGCGGTGCCCACGAGCGTGGCGCCGTCGTAGATCCGCACCACGTCGCCCGTGGCCGGCGCGGCGCTGAGCGTGCCTGTCAGCGTGGGCGTGGTGTCGTCCGTGGCGGTACCGCTGCCGTAGGTGGCTTGCAGCGTGCCGACATCGTCGATGTAACCATCGATGGCCGCGGTCTGCATCGGCGGCGTGGTGTCCACCGTGAGCGTGAACGCGGGCGACGCGGTGCTTTCGTTGCCCGCGGCGTCGGCCACCACCGCCGTGTAGCTGTGGGTACTGCCGTTGGCCAGCGCGGCGGGCGTGAAGGTCCAGCTGGTGCCCGTGACCGTCGCGGTGCCCACCAGCGTGCCGCCGTCGTAGATGCGCACCGTGTCGCCCGTGGCCAGCGCCGCGCTGAGCGTGCCGGTGAGCGTGGGCGTGGTGTCGTCGGTGCTGGTGCCGCTGCCGAAGGTGGCTTGCAGCGTGCCGACGTCGTCGGTGTAGCCTGTGACGGTGGCGGTCTGCGCCGGTGCCGTCGTGTCGACCGTGAGCGTGAAGGCCGTGGAGGCCGTGCTCTCGTTGCCCGCCGCATCGGCCACCACCGCGGTGTAGCTGTGGGTGCTGCCGTCCGTCAGTGCCGGGGGCGTGAAGGTCCAGCCGATGCCCGTGACCGTCGCGGTGCCGACCAGCGTGCCACCGTCGTAGATGCGCACCACGTCGCCCGTGCCCAGCGCCGCGCTCAGCGTGCCCGTCAGCGTCGGCGTGGTGTCGTCGGTGCTGGTGCCGCTGCCGTAGCTGCCCTGCAGCGTGCCGACGTTGTCGGTGTAGCCGCCGATGGTGGCGGTCTGCACGGGGGCGGTCGTGTCCACCGTGAGCGTGAACGCAGCCGACGGCGTGCTCTCGTTGCCCGCCGCGTCGGCGACCACCGCCGTGTAGCTGTGGGTGCTGCCGTTGGCGAGTGCCGGCGGCGTGAAGCTCCAGCTCGTGCCCGTGACCGTCGCGGTGCCGACGAGCGTGGCGCCGTCGTAGATGCGCACCACGTCGCCCGTGCCCAGCGCGGCGCCCAGCGTGCCGGTGAGCGTGGGCGTGGTGTCGTCAGTGCTGGTGCCGCTGCCGTAGGTGGCCTGCAGCGTGCCGACGTCGTCGATGTAGCCGCCGATGGACGCGGTCTGCGTGGGGGCCGTGGTGTCGACGGTGAGCACCAGCCCGGTCGATGGCGTGCCGAGGTTGCCCGCGGCGTCGCTCACCACCGCCGTGTAGGTGTGCGTGGTGCCGTCCGCCAACGCGGGCGGCGTGAAGGTCCAGGCAGGGCCGTTGACGGTGGCGGTGCCCACGAAGGTGCCGCCGTCGTAGATGCGCACGGTATCGCCCGCGGCCAGCGCGGCGCTGAGCGTGCCGGTGAGCGTGGGCGTGGTGTCGTCGGTGGTGGTGCCGCTGCCGTAGGTGGCCTGCAGCGTGCCGACGTCGTCGGTGTAGCCGCCGATGGTGGCGGTCTGCGCCGGCGCGGTGGTGTCCACCGTGAGCGTGAGGCCCGGCGATGCCGCGCCCTCGTTGCCCGCCGCGTCCGCGACCACCGCCGTGTAGGTGTGCGTGCTGCCGCTGGCAAGAGCGGGCGTGGCGAAGCTCCAGCTGGTGCCGCTGACGGTGGCGGTGCCCACGAGCGTGGTGCCCTCGTAGATGCGCACCACGTCGCCCGCGCCCAGCGCCGCGCTCAGCGTGCCGTTGAGCACCGGCGTGGTGTCGTCGGTGGTGGTGCCGCTGGCGAAGCCGCCCTGCAGCGTGCCCGCGTCGTCGGTGTACCCGCCGATGGCCGCGGTCTGCGCGGGCGCGGTGGTGTCCACCGCGAGCACGAAGGCCGGCGACGGCGTGCTCTCGTTGCCCGCCGCGTCGGTC
Organism: Variovorax sp. J22G73; assembly: GCF_030317035.1. GTDB lineage: Bacteria > Pseudomonadota > Gammaproteobacteria > Burkholderiales > Burkholderiaceae_C > Variovorax. The sequence goes on along the minus strand of NZ_JASZYK010000010.1, from coordinate 62,889 downwards.
ACCACGGCTGTGTAGCTGTGGGTGCTGCCGTCGGCCAGCACGGGCGTGGCGAAGGTCCAGGTGGTGCCCGTGACCGTCGCGGTGCCCACCAGCGTGGCGCCGTCGTAGATGCGCACGAACTCGCCCGCGCCCAGGCCCGCGCTGAGTGTGCCGTTGAGCACCGGCGCGGTGTCGTCGGTCGGCACGCCGCTGCCGAAGCTGCCCACGTTGGTGCCGGTGTCGTCGGTGTACGAGGCCACGGTGGCCAGCTGCGACGGCCCGGTGGTGACCACGCTCAGCGTGAAGGCCGGCGACACCGCGCCTTCGTTGCCCGCGGCGTCGGCCACCACGGCCGTGTAGCTGTGGGTGCTGCCGTCGAGCAGGCCGGGGGTGGCGAAGCTCCAGGCGGTGCCGTTGACCGTGGCGGTGCCCACGAAGGTGGCGCCGTCGTAGATGCGCAGCGTGTCGCCCGCGCCCAGCGCGGCCGTCAGCGTGCCGTTGAGCACCGGCGTGGTGTCGTCGGTTTCGGTGCCGCTGCCGAAGTCGCCGGCCTGCGTGCCGGCGTTGTCGGCGTAGTTGACGATGGCGGCGGACTGCGCCGGCGGCGTGGTGTCCAGCGTGAGCGCGAGCACCGGCGACGCCGTGCCCTCGTTGCCCGCCGCGTCGGCCACCACTGCGGTGTAGCTGTGGGCAACGCCTTCGGTCAGCGCGGGCGGCACGAAGCTCCAGCCGGTGCCCGTGACCGTGGCGGTGCCCACCAGCGTGGCGCCGTCGTAGATGCGCACCACGTCCGTCGCGCCGATGGCGGCGCTGAGCGTGCCGGTGAGCGTGGGCGTGGGGTCGTCGGTGGTGCCGCTGCCGAAGCTGCCTTGCAGCGTGCCCACGTCGTCGATGTAGCCGAGGAAGGTCGCGGCCTGCGTGGGCGCGGTAGTGTCGACGCCGAAGGCCAGGCTGCCCGAGGGCGTGCCCTCGTTGCCCGCGGCGTCGGCCACCACGGCCGTGTAGCTGTGGGTGGTGCCGTCGGCCAGCACGGGCGCGGCGAAGGTCCAGGTGGTGCCCGTGACCGTGGCGGTGCCCACCAGCGTGGTGCCGTCGTAGATGCGCACCACGTCCGTCGCGCCGATGGCGGCGCTGAGCGTGCCGGTGAGCACCGGCGTGGTGTCGTCGGTGGTGCCGCCGTTGCTGCCGCTGCCGTAGGTGCCCTGCAGCGTGCCCACGTTGTCGATGTAGCCGCCGATGCTCGCGGTCTGCGCGGGCGCCGAGGTGTCGACGGTGAGCACCAGGCCGGTCGAGGGCGTGCCGAGGTTGCCCGCGGCATCGGTGACCACCGCGGTGTAGGTGTGCATGGTGCCGTCGGTCAATGCGCTCGGCGTGAAGGTCCAGGCCGTGCCGTTGACCGTGGCGGTGCCGACGAAGGTCGCGCCGTCGTAGATGCGCACCGTGTCGCCCGTGCCCAGCGCCGCGCTGAGCGTGCCGGTGAGCGTGGGCATGGTGTCGTCGGTGGTGGTGCCGCTGCCGTAGGTGGCCTGCAGCGTGCCGACGTTGTCGATGTAGCCGCCGACGCTCGCCGTCTGCGCGGGTGGCGTGGTGTCCACCGTGAGCGTGAGGCCGGTCGAAGGCGTGCCCTGGTTGCCTGCGGCATCGGTGACCACGGCCGTGTAGGTGTGCGTGCTGCCGTCCGTCAGCGCCGTGGGCGTGAAGGTCCATGCGGTGCCGTTGACCGTGGCCGTGCCGACCAGCGTGGTGCCGTCGTAGATGCGCACCACGTCGCCCGCACCCAATGCCGCGCTCAGCGTGCCGTTCAGCGTGGGCGTGGTGTCGTCGGTGGTGGTGCCGCTGCCGAAAGTGGCCTGCAGCACGCCCGCGTTGTCGACGTAGCCATCGAGGCTCGCGGTCTGCGCGGGCGGCGTGGTGTCCACCACCAGCACGAAGCCGGTTGAAGGTGTGCCCTCGTTGCCCGCCGCATCGGCCACGACGGCCGTGTAGCTGTGCGTGCTGCCGTTCGCCAATGTGGGTGTGGCGAAGGTCCACGTCGTGCCGGTCACCGTCGCGGTGCCGACCAGCGTGGTGCCGTCGTAGATGCGCACCGTGTCGCCCGTGCCCAGCGCCGCGCTCAGCGTGCCGTTGAGCACCGGCGTGGTGTCGTCGGTCGGCACGCCGCTGGCGGCATCGCCGATGTTGGTGCCGACGTTGTCGGTGTACGTGGCGATGGCCGCCGTCTGCGTGGGCGCCGAGGTGTCGACGGTGAGCACCAGGCCGGTCGAGGGCGTGCCGAGGTTGCCCGCGGCATCGGTGACCACCGCGGTGTAGGTGTGCGTGGTGCCGTCCGTCAGCGCGGTGGGCGTGAAGGTCCACGCCGTGCCGTTGACGGTGGCGGTGCCGACGAAGGTCGCGCCGTCGTAGATGCGCACCGTGTCGCCCGTGCCCAGCGCCGCGCTCAGCGTGCCGGTGAGCGTGGGCGTGGTGTCGTCGGTGGTGGTGCCGCTGCCGTAGGTGGCCTGCAGCGTGCCGACGTTGTCGATGTAGCCCGCCACGCTCGCCGTCTGCGTGGGTGGCGTGGTGTCCACGGTGAGCGTGAGGCCGGTCGAAGGCGTGCCCTGGTTGCCTGCTGCATCGGTGACCACGGCCGTGTAGGTGTGCGTGCTGCCGTCGACCAGCGCCGTGGGCGTGAAGGTCCATGCGGTGCCGGTGACGGTCGCGGTGCCGACCAGCGTGGCGCCGTCGTAGATGCGCACCACATCGCCCGCGCCCAGCGCCGCGCTCAGCGTGCCGTTCAGCGTAGGCGTGGTGTCGTCGGTGGTGGTGCCGCTGCCGAAGGTGGCCTGAAGCACGCCCGCGTTGTCGACGTAGCCGTCGAGGCTCGCGGTCTGCGCGGGCGGCGTGGTGTCCACCACCAGCACGAAGCCGGTGGAAGGCGTGCCCTCGTTGCCCGCCGCGTCGGCCACGACGGCCGTGTAGTTGTGGGTGCTGCCGTTCGCCAGTGTGGGCGTGGCGAAGGTCCACGTCGTGCCCGTGACCGTCGCGGTGCCGACCAGCGTGGTGCCGTCGTAGATGCGCACCGTGTCGCCCGTGCCCAGCGCCGCGCTCAGCGTGCCGTTGAGCACCGGCGTGGTGTCGTCGGTCGGCACGCCGCTGGCGAAGCTGCCCAGGTTCGTGCCGGCGTTGTCGGTGTACGTGGCGATGGCCGCCGTCTGCGCCGGCGGGGTCGTGTCCACGGCCAGCACCAGGCCGGCCGATGCCGCGCCCAGGTTGCCGGCCGCGTCGGCCACCACCGCCGTGTAGGTGTGGGTGCTGCCGTCCACCAGCACCGGCGTGGCGAAGCTCCATGTGGTGCCGGTGACGGTGGCGGTGCCGATGAAGGTGCTGCCGTCGTAGATGCGCACCGTGTCGCCCGCGGCCAGCGCCGCGCTCAGCGTGCCGTTGAGCACGGGCGCGGTGTCGTCGGTCGGCACGCCGCTGCCGAAGCTGCCGCGCACGGTGCCCACGTCGTCGGTGTAGCCGGTGAAGCTGGCGGTCTGCGCGGGCGGCGTGGTGTCCACCGTGAGCGTGAGGCCGGCGGAGGCCGCGCCTTCGTTGCCCGCCGCGTCGGCCACCACGGCCGTGTAGGTGTGGGTGCTTCCGTTGATGAGCGTGGGCGTGGCGAAAGTCCAGGTCGTGCCGGTCACCGTCGCGGTGCCCACCAGCGTGGCACCTTCGTAGATGCGCACCACGTCGCCCGCGTTCAGCGCGGCGCTCAGCGTGCCGGTGAGCGTGGGCGTGGTGTCGTCGGTGCTGGTGCCGCTGCCGAAGGTGGCCTGCAGCGCGCCCACGTTGTCGATGTAGCCGCCAAGGCTGGCGGTCTGCGCGGGCGGCGTGGTGTCCACCGCGAGCGCGAAGGCGGCCGAGGGCGTGCCTTCGTTGCCCGCCGCGTCGGCCACGACGGCCGTGTAGCTGTGGCTGCTGCCGTCCAGCAGCACGGGGGTGGCGAAGCTCCAGCTCGTGCCCGTGACGGTCGCGGTGCCCACGAGCACGCCGCCGTCGTAGATGCGCACCGTGTCGCCCGTGGCCAGCGCCGCGCTCAGCGTGCCGTTGAGCACCGGCGTGGTGTCGTCGGTGCTGCCGCCGTTGCTGCCGCTGCCGTAGCTGCCCTGCAGCGTGCCGGCGTTGTCGGTGTAGTTGGCGATGGCCGTGGCCTGCGCGGGCGGCGTGGTGTCCACCGCCAGCACCAGCGGCGAAGAGGCCGCGCCCAGGTTGCCGGTCGCGTCGGCCACCACCGCCGTGTAGCTGTGGCTGCTGCCGTCCGCCAGCACCGGCGTGGCGAAGCTCCACATGGTGCCGTTCACCGTCGCCGTGCCGACGAAGGTGGCGCCGTCGTAGATGCGCACCGTGTCGCCCGCGGCCAGCGGCGCGCTGAGCATGCCCTCGAGCACGGGCGCGGTGTCGTCGGTGGGCACACCGCTGCCGAAGCTGCCTTGCACCGTGCCCACGTCGTCGGTGTAGCCGGAGAAGCTGGCGGTCTGCGCCGGCGGCGTGGTGTCCACCGTGAGGGTGAAGGCGGGCGATGCGGGGCTTTCGTTGCCCGCCGCGTCGGCCACCACCGCCGTGTAGGTGTGGGTGCTGCCGTTGATGAGCGTGGGCGTCGCGAAGGTCCAGCTCGTGCCGGTCACCGTGGCGGTGCCCACCAGCGTGCCGCCCTCGTAGATGCGCACGGTGTCTCCCGTGCCCAGCGCGGCGCTCAGCGTGCCGTTGAGCACCGGCGTGGTGTCGTCGGTGACGCTGCCGCTGCCCGGCGTTCCCTGCGCGATGCCGACGTTGTCGCTGTACGAGACGATGGCCGCGGCCTGCGCCGGCGGCGTGAGGTCCACGGTGAGCGTGAAGGCGGGCGAGGCCGTGCCCTGGTTGCCCGCCGCGTCGGTCACCACCGCGGTGTAGCTGTGGGTGCTGCCCGTACCGTTGCCTGCCAGCGCGGGCGTGGCGAAGCTCCAGCTCGCGCCGCTCACCGTCGCCGTGCCCACGAGCACGCCGCCGTCGTAGATGCGCACCGTGTCGCCCGCGCCGATGGGCCCGCCGAGCGTGCCGTTGAGCACCGGCGTGATGTCGTCGGTGGTGGTGCCGCTGCCGAAGCTGCCCTGGTTGGTGCCCACGTTGTCGGTGTAGCCGGTGACCACCGCGGTCTGCGCGGGCGGCGTGGCGTCCACCACCACGGTGAAGCCGCCCGAGACCGTGCCCTGGTTGCCGGCCGCGTCGGCCACCACCGCCGTGTAGGTGTGGATGCTGCCGTCGGCCAGCGCGGGCGTCGCGAAGGTCCAGGTGTTGCCGTTCACGCTGGCCGTGCCCAGCAGCGTGGCGCCTTCGTAGATGCGCACCGTGTCGCCCGCGCCCAGCGGCGCGCTCAGCGTGCCGTTGAGCACCGGCGTGGTGTCGTCGGTGGTGGTGCCGGTGCCGAAGTCGCCGGTCTGCGCGCCGACGTTGTCGGTGTACGTGATGAGCAGCGTCGTCTGCGTGGGCGGCGTGGTGTCCACCGTGAGCGCGAAGCCGGCCGAGGGCGTGCCCTCGTTGCCCGCCGCGTCGGCCACCACGGCCGTGTAGGTGTGGGTGCTGCCGTTGGCAAGCGCCGGCGTGGCGAAGCTCCACGTGGTGCCGTTGACCGTGGCCGTGCCCACGAGGGTGCTGCCCTCGTAGATGCGCACGGTGTCGCCCGCCGACAGCGCCGCGCTCAGCGTGCCGTTGAGCACCGGTGCGGTGTCGTCGGTCGGCACGCCGCTGCCGTAGCTGCCCTGGTTGCTGCCGGCGTTGTCGGTGTACGAGACGATGCCCGCGGTGAGCGCGGGCGCCGTGGTGTCGATGGCGAGCACCAGCGGCGCGGAGGCCGCGCCCTGGTTGCCGGCCGCGTCGGCCACCACCACCGTGTAGCTGTGCGTGCTGCCGTCCGTGAGCGCGGCAGGCGTGAAGCTCCACGTGGTGCCGCTCACCGTCGCGGTGCCCACCAGCGTGGCGCCGTCGTAGATGCGCACCGTGTCGCCCGCGCCCAGCGGCGCGCTCAGCGTGCCGTTCAGCGTGGGCGTGGTGTCGTCGGTGCTGCCTGCGTTGCTGCCACTGCCGAAGCTCCCCTGCACGGTGCCGACGTTGTCGATGTAGCCCGCCAGCGTGGCGGTCTGCGCGGGCGGCGTGGTGTCCACCGTGAGCGTGAACGCGGGCGAGGCCGTGCCCTGGTTGCCGGCCGCGTCGGCCACCACCGCCGTGTAGCTGTGCGTGCTGCCGTTGGCCAGCGCGGCGGGCGTGAAGCTCCAGCTCGCGCCGTTGACCGTGGCCGTGCCCACCAGCGTGGCGCCGTCGTAGATGCGCACCGTGTCGCCGGCGCCCAGCGGCGCGCTCAGCGTGCCGTTCAGCGTGGGCGTGGTGTCGTCGGTGGTGCCGCCGTTGCTGGCGCTGCCGAAGCTGCCCTGCACGCTGCCGACGTCGTCGGTGTAGCCGCCGATGCTCGCGGTCTGCGCCGGCACGCTGGTGTCCACCGTGAGCGTGAACGGCGTGCTCGCCGTGCCCAGGTTGCCCGCGGCATCGGCCACCACCGCGGTGAAGCTGTGGCTGCCGCCCGCACCGCTGTCCGCCAGCGCCGGGGTCGTGAAGCTCCAGCTGCTGCCCGTGACGGTGGCGGTGCCGATGAAGGTCGCGCCGTCGTAGATGCGCACCGTGTCGCCCGCCGCCAGCGGCGCGCTCAGCGTGCCGTTCAGCGTGGGCGTGGTGTCGTCGGTGACGGCGCCGTTGGCCAGCGGGCCCTGCTGCGTGCCGACGTCGTCGGTGGCGCCGCCGATGGCCGCGGTCTGCGCGGGGGGCGTGGTGTCGACGGCGAGCGTGAAGCCCGCGGAGGGCGCGCCCTCGTTGCCCGCGGCGTCGGCCACCACGGCGGTGTAGGTGTGGGTGCTGCCGTTGGTCAACGCGGGCGTGGCGAAGCTCCACGTCGTGCCGCTGACGACGGCGGTGCCGACCAGCGTGCCGCCTTCGTAGATGCGCACCACGTCGCCCGCGCCCAGGGCGCCGCTCAGCGTGCCGGTGAGCACCGGCGTGGTGTCGTCCGTGGGCACGCCGCTGCCGAAGCTGCCCTGGTTGGCGCCCGCGTCGTCGGTGTAGCCCGCGATACCCGCGGTGAGCGCGGGCGGCGTGGTGTCCACGGTGAGCACGAAGCCGGCCGAGGGCGTGCTCTCGAGGCCGGCCGCGTCGGCCACCACCGCGGTGTAGGTGTGCGTGCTGCCGGTGGCGAGCGCGCCGGGCGCGAAGGTCCACGTGCTGCCCGTGGCGGTGGCGGTGCCCACCAGCGTGGCGCCGTCGTAGATGCGCACGACCTGGCCCGTGCCCAGCGCGGCGCTGAGCGTGCCGTTGAGCACCGGCGTGGCGTCGTCGGTCGGCACGCCGCTGCCGAAGCTGCCCTGGTTGGTGCCGGCGTCGTCGGTGTACGAAACCACCGTGGCCAGCTGCGACGGCCCGTTGGTCTCCACGCTCAGCGTGAAGCCGGCCGACGGCGTGCCCTCGTTGCCCGCGGCGTCAGTCACCACCGCCGTGTAGGTGTGGGTGCTGCCGTCGAGCAGGCCCGGCGTGGCGAAGGTCCAGGTGTTGCCGTTCACGGTGGCCGTGCCCAGCAGCGTGGTGCCTTCGTAGATGCGCACCGTGTCGCCCGCGCCCAGCGCGGCGCTCAGCGTGCCGTTGAGCACCGGCGTGGTGTCGTCGGTGGTGGTGCCGCTGCCGAAGTCGCCGGTCTGCGCGCCGGCGTTGTCGGTGTACGTGATGACCAGCGTCGTCTGCGCGGGCGGCGTGGTGTCCAGCGTGAGCGCCAGCGGCGGCGAGGCCGCGCCCTCGTTGCCCGCGGCGTCGGCCACCACGGCGGTGTAACTGTGGGGCACGCCTTCGGTGAGCGGCGGCGGCGTGAAGCTCCAGGTGGTGCCGGTGACCGTGGTGGTGCCGGTGACCGTGGCGGTGCCGACGAGCGTGCCGCCGTCGTAGATGCGCAGCACGTCGCCCGTGGCCAGCGCGGCGCTCAGCGTGCCGTTCAGCACCGGCGTGGTGTCGTCGGTGGTGCCGCTGCCGAAGTTGCCCTGCAGCGTGCCCGCGTCGTCGGTGTAGCCGCCGATGCTCGCGGTCTGCGTGGGCGCGGTGGTGTCGACCGTGAGCACCAGGCCGGCCGAAGCCGTGCCCAGGTTGCCCGCCGCGTCGCTCACCACGGCCGTGTAGGTGTGCGTGGAGCCATTGGCCAGGGCGGTCGGCGTGAAGGTCCACGCGGTGCCGTTGACCGTGGCGGTGCCCACGAAGGTGCCGCCGTCGTAGATGCGCACGGTGTCGCCCGCGCCGAGCACGTCGTTCAGCGTGCCGGTGAGCGTGGGCGTGGTGTCGTCGGTGGCAGTGCCGCTGCCGTAGGTGGCCTGCAGCGTGCCGACGTTGTCGATGTAGCCGCCGATGGCCGCGGTCTGCGTGGGCGCGGTGGTGTCGACGGTGAGCGTGAGCGCGGTCGAGGGCGCGCTCTGGTTGCCCGCCGCGTCGGCCACCACGGCGGTGTAGGTGTGCGTGCTGCCGTCGGCCAGTGCCGCGGGCGTGAAGCTCCACGCGGTGCCGTTGACCGTGGCCGTGCCGACCAGCGTGGCGCCGTCGTAGATGCGCACCACGTCGCCCGCGCCCAGCGCCGCGCTGAGCGTGCCGGTGAGCGTGGGCGTGGTGTCGTCGGTGGTGGTGCCGCTGCCGAAGCTGCCGGTGGCGATGCCCACGTTGTCGGTGTAGCCGCCGATGCCCGCGGTCTGCGCGGGTGGCGTGGCGTCCACCGTGAAGGTGAGCGGGGCCGAGGCCGTGCCCAGGTTGCCGGCGGTGTCCGCGACCACTGCGGTGTAACTGTGCGTGCTGCCGTCGGCCAGCGCGGGCGGCGTGAAGCTCCAGTTGTTGCCCGTGACGGTGGCGGTGCCCACCAGCGTGGCGCCGTCGTAGATGCGCACCGTGTCGCCCACGCCCAGCGGCGCGCTCAGCGTGCCGTTCAGCGTGGGCGTGGTGTCGTCGGTGACGGTGCCGCTGCCGAAGGTGTCCTGGTCGGTGCCCACGTCGTCGGTGTAGCCGCTGATGGCCGCCGTCTGCGTGGGCGGCGTGGTGTCGATGGCGAGGGTGAAGCCGGCCGAGGCCGTGCCCTGGTTGCCCGCGGCGTCGGTCACCACCGCGGTGTAGCTGTGGGTGCTGCCGTTGGCCAGCGCGGGCGTCGCGAAGGTCCAGGTGGTGCCGGTGACCGTCGCGGTGCCCACGAGCGTGGTGCCGTCGTAGATGCGCACCGTGTCGCCCGCGCCCAGCGCCGCGCTCAGCGTGCCGTTGAGCACCGGCGTGGTGTCGTCGGTGACGCCGCCGCCGGCCACGGTGCCCTGGTCGGCGCCCACGTTGTCGGTGTACGTGGCAATGGCCGCGGCCTGCACCGGCGCCACGTTGTCCAGCGTCACGGTGTGGGTGTCGGTGGCGGGGTTGAGCGCCAGGTCCTGCACGTCGACGCGGATGGTCACCGGGCCGTTGGTGAGCTCGCTGATGTCGGCGGCGTTGGCGGTCCAGGCGTTGCCCGCGACGACGGCCGTGGCCGTCACGGTGTGGGTGCCGTCGCTGAAGGTGACGGTGACGGTCTGGCCGTTTTCCACGTTCGACGTGGTGCCGCGGACCACCAGCGCATGGTCTTCCGCCGCGTTGACGAGGTCGTCGCCGGCCACCGGCTCGCCGATGGCGATGGCCGGCGACGCCGTGCTCACGCCGTAGGCCTGGGTGGCGGTGCCGGTGGCGGTGTTGCCGGCCGCGTCGGTGGTGACCACGCTGGCGTCCACCGTGCGGTCGGCGTCGGCCACCAGGTCGCTGCCGGCCACCGCGATGCTCCAGTGGCCGCCCGCGTCCACGGTGCCGCTGTAGCTCACGCCGTTGACCACCAGCGTGACCACGTTGCCGGCCTGCGTGCCGGTGGCGGTGCCGCTCACGGCCACGGTGGTGCCGGCCTCGGCCGCGTTGACCACGTTGTCGGACGTGACGGGGTCCAGCGCCAGGCCGGACACGGCCAGCGTGGTGTCCAGCGTGGCGCTGTCGGTGGCCGGTGCCGAGACATTGCCGGCCAGGTCGCGGCTGGTGGCGCTCACGGCGAGCGTCGCGCCCTCCGCCGGGTTGGCGAAGGCGACGTTGACGAAGCCGTTGGCCACGTCCGCCGCGCCCAGCGTGACGCTCACCACATGGCTGCCGTCGGTGACGTCGATCACGTCGCCCACCGCCGCGCCCGACACCAGCGACACCTTGACGGTGACGTTGGCGCCCTTCTCCCCGGCGTTGATGAAGCCGTCGTCGTTGGCGTCGTTCACGATCGCCACTGCGATGACCGGGGCCACGCTGTCGACCGTGCCGGTGCCCGCCGTGCTGGTGTTGCCGGCCGCGTCGGTGGCGGTGACGTTCAGGACCGTGCCGTTGGCTGGCGGCGTGGCCGGCGTGAAGCTCCAGGTGCCGTTGGGCGCCGCGGTGACGCTGCCGATGACCGTGCCGCCGCCATCGGTGATGGTGACCAGCGTGCCGGCCTCGGCCGTGCCGCTGATGGGGCTGCCGTCGGTCGGGTCCACCGTGGGCGCGGGCGGCGCCACGCTGTCGACGGTGGCGGTGGCCTCGGAGCTGGCGTTGCCGGCGGCGTCGGTCGCGGTCACGTGCAGCACCGTGCCGTTCGGCGGGGTGGTCGCCGGCACGATGCTGTACGTGCCGTTGGGTGCCGCGGTGGCGCTGCCGATGACGTTGCCGCCGCCGTCCTTCACCGTCACCAGCGAGCCCGGCTCGGCGGTGCCGGTGATGGGGCTGCCGTCGGTCGCGTTCACGGTGGGCGCGCCGGGGGCCACGCTGTCGACCGTGGCCGTGCCCTCGGCGCCGGTGTTGCCGGCCGCGTCGGTGGCCGTGGCGTGCAGCACGGTGCCGTTCGCGGGCGGGGTCGCGGGCACGATGCTGTAGCTGCCGTCGGGTGCCGCGGTGGCGCTGCCGACGACGTTGCCGTTGCCGTCCTTCACCGTCACCAGCGAGCCCGGCTCGGCGGTGCCGGTGATGGGGCTGCCGTCGGTCGCGTTCACGGTGGGCGCGCCGGGGGCCACGCTGTCGACCGTGGTGGTGGCCTCGGGGCTGGCGTTGCCGGTGGCGTCGGTGGCCACCACGTGCAGCACCGTGCCGTTCGGCGGCGCGGTGGCGGGCACGATGGTGTACACGCCGTTGGGCGCCGCGGTGGCGCTGCCGAGCACGGTGCCGTTGCCGTCGGTGACCGTCACCAGCGCGCCGGCCTCGGCCGTGCCGGTGATGGGGCTGCCGTCGGTCGCGTTCACCGTGGGCGCGGGCGGCGCCACGCTGTCGACCGTGACGGTGGCCTCGGGGCTGGTGTTGCCGGCCGCGTCGGTGGCGGTCACGTGCAGCACGGTGCCGTTCGCCGGCGTGGTGGCCGGCACGATGCTGTACGTGCCGTTGGGCGCCGCGGTGGCGCTGCCGATGACGTTGCCGGCGCCGTCCTTCACCGTCACCAGCGAACCGGGCTCGGCGGTGCCGGTGATGGGGCTGCCGTCGGTCAGGGCCACGGTGGGGGTGGCGGGCGCCACGCTGTCGACCGTGGTGGTGGCTTCGGCGCTGGTGTTGCCTGCGGCGTCGGTGGCGCTCACGTGCAGCACCGTGCCGTTCGCCGGCGTGGTGGCGGGCACGATGCTGTAGCTGCCGTTGGGCGCCACGGTGGCGCTGCCGATGACGTTGCCGTTGTCGTCTTTCACCGTCACCACCGAGCCCGGCTCGGCCGTGCCGGTGATGGGGCTGCCGTCGGTCGGGTTCACGGTGGGCGTGGGCGAGGTGGCGTCCACCGTGGCCGTGGCCTGCGCGCTGGTGTTGCCGGCGGCGTCGGTGGCCACGGCGACGATCACCGTGCCCTGCGCGGGCGGCGTGGCGGGCGTGAAGCTGAAGCTGCCGTCGGGCGCGGCGGTGACGCTGCCGATGACGGTGCCGCCGACGCTCAGCGTGACCACCGCGCCGGGCTCGGCCGTGCCGGTGATGGGCTGGCCGTCGGTCGGGTTGAGCACGGGCGCCGCGGGTGGGGTGCTGTCGACCGTGGCGGTCGCGGCGGGGCTGGTGTTGCCCGCGGCGTCGGTGGCGCTGACCTGCAGCACCGTGCCGTCCGGCGGGGTGGTGGCGGGCGTGAGCGTGTAGCGGCCATCGGCGCCGGCGGTGGCGCTGCCGATCACGTTGCCGTTGCCGTCCTTCACCGTCACCAGCGATCCCGGCTCGGCGGTGCCGGTGATGGGGCTGCCGTCGGTGGGGTTCACCGTGGGCGGGGCCGGCGGCACGGCATCGACGGTAACGGTGGCGGGCGGGCTCGCGTTGCCGGCCGGGTCGGTGGCCACCACGTGCAGCACGGTGCCGTCGGGCGGTGGCGTGCTCGGGGTGACGGTGTAGCTGCCGTCCGGGCCGGCGGTGGCGCTGCCGATGACGCGGCCGTTGCCGTCGGTGACGGTGACCAGCGCGCCCGGCTCCGCGGTGCCGGTGATGGTGCCGCCGGCGGTCGGGCGCACGGTGGGCTGGTTCGGCGGGGTGGTGTCGACCGGCCCCGTGGGCGGCGGCGCCGGAGGGGGTGGTGGCGGAAGAACAGGCGGGAAGGGCGCGATGCCCGGCCCGTCGTCGCCGCCACCGCCGCTGGCGATCGCGCCGGCCACCACGCCGCCGCCGATCACCCAGGGCAGCGCGCCCAGGTCGATGCCCTGGTGCAGCAGCAAGGGTTCTACGGAATCGATGCCGGTGTAGCCGACCGCCAGTTCACCCTGCGCGCCCTGCACGTCCCCCAGGTTGACCAGCCACTCGCCCCCCTCGCCGTTGAGCACCAGGTCGCTGCGTGCCCCGCCGTAGGTCGTGAAGAAGCCGTGCACCGTGAGCGTTTCCCCCGCGGTGGTGGTCACCACGAGGTCGTCGCCCACCCGGCGCATGCCGGCGACCTGCGCGCGCGACAGGTCGAGCCGGACAACCGACGCCTCTGAAAGGGAAATCTCGCTGGATGACGCAATCTTGTTGACCGCACCGCCACGCTTTTCGATTATTTCCAACGAGACCATTCCGCCCCCCAATGTCAGATCAATCTATTTCCAAAGAGGCACCCGGAAGCGCCATTGAAAACACAATTTAACAATGATGACGAAATTAGCAATGCGGCTCTAAGTCTTAGATTTCCTTGGGTTTTTATTGAAATTCACTGAAAAGTAATACTTTATTACCGTAGATGTCAGCATTTGTCCGACACGAATTCCCATCCTCGAATTTGTAATAAGTGCAATCCCTGAAACGAAATTGCATACACGCGACCGAATAGCGGCGCCGAATTGAATTCGGCCCGCTCAATGGCGCTTCGAAAGCTGGGGTTTTTGGGCGCGCCGGGGGGCGGGCTACTTGAACTCGTCCACCGCCACGCCCAGCTTGCGCACCTTGTCGTGCAGCGTCTGGCGGGCAATGCCCAGCGCGGCGGCCGTGGCCGGCTGGTCGCCGCGCTGGCGGCGCAGCTCTTCGACGATGACCGCGCGCTCGAACGATTCCACCTGCTGCGGCAAGGCGCGCGGCAGCGCGGGCGTGCCTTCCATGCCACCGCCCGCGCCGCGCGTCTGCGTGAGGCGCTCGCCCAGCAGCCCCAGCACGAAGCGGTCGGCCACGTTGCGCAGCTCGCGCACGTTGCCGGGCCAGGCGTAGGCCATCAGGTCGGCCAGCTGGGCGTTGCTCAGCAGCGGCGCGGGGCGCTCGTAGCGGCTGGCGGCCTGCAGGGTGAAGTGCTCGAACAGCAGCGGAATGTCCTCGCGCCGCTCGCGCAGCGGCGGCAGCTCGATGAAGGCGACGCCCAGGCGGTAGTACAGGTCGGCCCTGAACTGCTTGCGGTCGCTCATGTCCTTCAGGTCGTCCTTGCTCGCGGCCACCACGCGGCAGTCGAAGGGAATGGTCTTGTTGGAGCCGATGCGCTCGATGCTGCGCTCCTGCAGCGCGCGCAGCAGCTTGATCTGCACCGCCATGGGCATGCTCTCGATCTCGTCGAGAAACAGCGTGCCGCCGCTGGCGTACTCGAACTTGCCCACGCGCACGCGGTTGGCGCCGGTGAAGGCGCCGGCCTCGTGGCCGAACAGCTCGCTCTCGGCCAGCGCCTCGGGCAGGCCGCCGCAGTTCAACGGCACGAAGTGCTGGCGCCGGCGCGCGCTGTGGTCGTGCAGGCAGCGCGCCACCAGCTCCTTGCCGGTGCCGGTCTCGCCGTAGACCAGCACGTCGGCCGAGGTCTCGGCCAGCGTCTTCACGGTCTGGCGCACCTGCTGCATCTGCGCCGAGCGCCCGATGAGCACCGACTGGATGCCCTGCCAGTTCTCCAGCGCGTCGCGCAGCGCGCGCACCTGCAGCGTGAGCGCGCGCCGCTCGATGGCGTGGCGCACGATGGCCACCAGCCGCTCGGAGCCGAAGGGTTTCTCGATGAAGTCGTAGGCGCCCTCGCGCATGGCCTGCACCGCCATGGCGATGTGGCCGTGGCCGGTGACCAGGATCACGGGCAGCTCGGGGTCGGCCTGGTGCAGCTCGGGCAGCCACTCGGTGCCGCTCATGCCGGGCAGGCGCACGTCGCTCACCACGATGGCGGGCACGCCGAAGCCGATGTGCGCGCGCGCGCGCTCGGCGCTGGGAAAGGACTCGACTTCGAACCCGGCCAGGGTCAGCACCTGGGTGGTGCTGACGCGGACGTCTTCGTCGTCCTCGACCAGCATCACCCGGATGGCGGGGGCTTCGCTCACTTGGGGGTCACTCCTGTTGCTCGATGGAAAAGGGGGCGCCGAACGGGGCGCCGATCAGGGCACCGCCCGGCACGGACGGGCCGTGCGCCGCGACCAGCGCCGCGGGCAGGTCGACCACGAAGCACGCTCCGCCGGTCTCCAGGTTGGCCGCGCGCAGCGTGCCGTCCATGGCCCGCACCAATTGTGCCGAGATGACGAGCCCCAGTCCCAGCCCCGTGCCCAGGCCCGACCCCGCCGGCTTGCGGGTGACGAAGGGCTCGAACAGCCGCGGCAGCACATCGGGGTGGATGCCGGGGCCGGTGTCGGTCACGCTCAGCAGCACGCGCCCGCCCTGCGCGCGCGCCTCCAGCCGCAGCGTGCGCACCGGCGCGTCCTGCATGGCGTCGATGGCGTTGCGCATCAGGTTGGCCAGCACGCTGCCCAGCGCGGCCTCCTCGGCCATCACGCTCAGCGTGGGCGGCTGCACATCGGCCTGCAGGGTGACGCGCTGCTTTCTCAGCGCGTCGGCCACGATCACCTGCGCGTCGGCGATGGCCTGCGACAGCAGCAGCGGCACCAGCGGCAGCTCGCTCTTGTGCGCGAAGGTCTTCAGCTGCGTGGTCAGGCGCGCCAGCCGGTCGACCATGTTGCGGATGCGCTCGAGGTTGCCGCGCACGTCCTCCAGCCGGTTGCGCTCCAGCAGGATGCCCGCGCTTTCCGACAGGGTGCGCATGGCCGTGAGCGGCTGGTTGAGCTCGTGCACCACGCCGGCCGACATCTGGCCCAGCGCGGCCATCTTGCCCGCGTGCACCAGCTCGCCCTGGGCGGCGCGCAGCTGCGCGGTGCGCGCCACCACGGTCGACTCGAGCGTGTCGTGCGCCGTTTGCAGCGCGGCCTGGTTGGCCAGCTTCTGGCGCACCGCGCGGCGGCGCTGCCACAGGGCCACGGCCAGCAGCAGCAGCACCGTCATGGCCAGCGCGGCGGTAATGGCGGTGTTGCGCGCGGCCACGCGCACCGGCGCCAGGTCGTCCAGCACCACCAGCTGCCAGGGCGCGCCGCGCAGGGTGCGGGCCGAGGCGAGCTGGTCGCGCCCGTCGAGCGAAATGACCTGCACGTCGCGGTCGAGCGACTCCTTCTGCGTCCATTGCAGCGGCCGCAGCGCGGCCTCGCCGTAGGGGCGCGAGCGCAGCACCTCGGCGCGCTGCAGCGCGTCCAGCGGCAGCAGCGGCCTGAACTTCAGGTCTTCGCGCGTGGCCAGGATGACCACGCCGCGCTGGTCGATCAGCGCCACGTCGCCCGGCAGCTTGCGCCAGGCGCGCTCGGCTTCTTCCAGGTTGACCTTCACCGCCACCACGCCGCGCTGCGGCTGGCCGCGGCGCAGCGCGTACGACAGGTAGTAGCCCGGCCGCTTGCTGGTGATGCCCACGCCGTAGAAGCGCCCGCGGCCCTGGCCCAGCGCGTCGATCACGTAGGGGCGGAACGACAGGTCCTGGCCCAGCGTGGTGCCGGGCTTGTCCCAGTCGGAGGCGGCCAGCGAGGTGCCCGAGGCGTCGAGCACGTAGAGCATCTCGGCGCCGGCGGTGGCGTTCACGCCGTCGAGGTAGCGGTTGACGGCGTCGCGCAGCTGCGTGTCGGCCGGCGTGCCGAGCAGCGCCGGCACGATGGGCGTCATCTCGAGCAGCGCGGGCAGGTAGTCGAAGCGGGCCAGGTCGGCGTCCAGGCCGGTGGCCAGCATGTCCAGCCGGTGGTCGGCGGCCTCGCGCAGGCGGGCCAGGCCGTTCTGCAGGGCCAGCTGGTGGCCCGCGAAGGCGGCCACCGCCACCAGGGCCAGCGCGCCGAGCCAGCGCGGCAACCCGCGCCAGCCCCTGGGAGGGTCCACAGGCGCATCGAAACGGCGAACCGGCTCCCTTGAATTCATGGGAGCGTTATTGCACAAGGGCAAGCCGCCCGCATCGGTGGCAGCCCGATGACCCCAGCGATGCGGGACGAGGCGCCCGGCGGCCCGCTCGCGGTCTCGGGGCGCCGGCCCAGCTTTCCGGTTCAGGCCCGGCGGGGCGCCCCGGGCATGTGGGCCTCGGTGGCGTCGAGCACGCGCTCGGGCTCGTCGGCCTCGGCCGTGCTTTCCTGGTTCAGGTGCTGGTGCATGCGCACGGTGTCGAGGTCGCCGGTCCACTTGGCGACCACCAGCGTGGCCACGCCGTTGCCGATCAGGTTGGTGAGCGCGCGCGCCTCCGACATGAAGCGGTCGATGCCCAGGATCAGCGCCAGCCCCGCCACCGGCACGTGCCCCACCGCCGACAGCGTGGCCGCCAGCACGATGAAGCCGCTGCCCGTCACGCCGGCCGCGCCCTTCGAGGTCAGCAGCAGCACCGCCAGCAGCGTGAGCTGCTGGGTGACGGTCATGTCGGTGTTGGTGGCCTGGGCGATGAACACCGCGGCCATCGTCAGGTAGATCGAGGTGCCGTCCAGGTTGAACGAATAGCCCGTGGGAATCACCAGCCCGACCACCGATTTCTTGGCGCCCAGGTTCTCCAGCTTGGCCATCATGCGCGGCAGCACCGACTCGCTGGACGAGGTGCCCAGCACGATGAGCAGCTCTTCCTTGATGTACTTGATGAACTTCCAGATGCTGAAGCCGTGGAAGCGCGCGATGCCCCCGAGCACCACGAAGATGAACAGCAGGCAGGTGGCATAGAAGGTGGCCATCAGCTGGCCCAGCTGCAGCAGCGAGCTCACGCCGTACTTGCCGATGGTGAAGGCCATGGCGCCGAAGGCGCCGATGGGCGCGAGCTTCATGATGTAGCCCACGATCACGAACAGCACGTGCGAGCCCTTCTCGATCACGTCGAACACCAGCGTGCCGCGGCCGCCGAACTTGTGCAGCGCAAAGCCGAACATCACCGCGATCAGCAGCACCTGCAGGATCTCGCCCTTGGCGAAGGCGTCCACCAGCGTGTTGGGAATGATGTTGAGCACGAAGTCGGTGGTGCTCTGCATCTTGCCCGGGCCGGTGTAGGCCGCGATGCTCTTGGTGTCGAGCTGGCTCACGTCCACGTTCATGCCCGCGCCGGGCCGCACGATGTTGATGATGACCAGCCCCACCACCAGCGCGATGCTGCTCACGATCTCGAAGTACAGCAGCGCCAGGCCGCCGGTCTTGCCGACCTTCTTCATGTCTTCCATGCCGGCGATGCCCACCACCACCGTGCAGAAGATGATGGGCGCGATGATCATCTTGATCAACTTGATGAAGCCGTCGCCCAGCGGCTTCATCGAGGCGCCGGTGTCGGGCCAGAAATGGCCCAGCAGCACGCCCAGCACGATGGCCGTGATGACCTGGAAGTACAGGGACCTGTAGAAGGGCTTGGGTGTCGGTGATTGGGGCGGGTGTTCCACGGGGGTGCTCATTGGTGTGTCTCCAGTCGCAAGGCGGCGCGCCGCATCGGGCGATGCGGTCGGCCCAGGGGCTCAGCAATCGATATGCCACCGCGAACCAGGGCCGCGAAGCGCGCTAAGTCGTTGATTTCATGAGGCCCGGCAGGCCCGCGCCGCCGCCCGCGCGCCGACGAACCGGATGGCGCGCGCCGCGCCCGTCCGATCCGCCGGACCGATGCCCAAGGGAAAACCCCAGGTAAGACTGCGGTGTCAGACTTGCGCGCATGAAAGACAACGACGAAGCCGGCGCTGAATCCGGCGCTGCATCCGGCGCTGGAGCCGGAGCGGCCGCCGGCGCGAAAGACACCGCGTCCCAGCGCATCGCCCTCACCGTGGCGGCCGCCTTCTTCATGGAAACGCTGGACGCCACCGTGATCGTCACCGCGCTGCCGGCCATTGGCGCGGGCTTCGGCATCGGCGCGCTGGACGCCAGCCTGGCCGTCACGGTCTACCTCATCGCGATGGCCGCGCTGGTGCCGGCCGCCGGCTGGTGCGCCGGGCGCTTCGGGGCGCGGCGGGTGTTCGCGCTGGCGGTGGGCACCTTCACCGTGGCCTCGCTGCTGTGCGGGCTGGCGCCCACCTTCGGCGCGCTGGTGGCGGCGCGCGTGCTGCAGGGCGCGGCGGCGGCCTTCATGTCGCCGGTGGGGCGGCTGGTGGTGCTGCGCGAAACACCGAAGCACCGGCTCATCGAGGCCATCGGCACCATCACCTGGCCGGGGCTCATCGCGCCGGTGCTCGGCCCCCCGCTGGGCGGGCTCATTGCCACGCATGCGTCGTGGCGCTGGATTTTCCTGCTCAATGTGCCGCTGGGGCTGGTGGGGCTGCTGCTGATCATGCGGCTCTTTCCGCGCCGCACCGACGCGGCCCGCACCCGCTTCGACCTGGCGGGCTTCGTGCTCACCGCGGTGGCGCTGGCCGCGCTGGTCGAGGGCCTCACGCGGCTGGGCGGGGCGCACCCCACCTCGGCCACCACGCTGGGCCTGCTGGCCACCGGCGCGGTGGCCGCCGCCCTGGCGGTGCGCCATGCGCGTCGGGCCGCGGCGCCCATGCTCGACCTGCGCGCGCTGGCCGTGCCCACCTACGCCATCGCCACCGCGACGGCGGGCTTCGTCTCGCGCGTGGCCATCAACGCCTCGCCCTTCCTGCTGCCGCTGATGTTCCAGATCGGCTTCGGCATGACGGCCTTCCAGGCCGGCTCGATGCTGCTGGTGTACATGGGCGGCAACCTGGTCATGAAGAGCGCCACCACCACCGTGCTGCGCCGCTTCGGCTTCCGGCGCGTGCTGACGGTGAACGGCGCCCTCTGCGCCGCCACGCTGTTCGCCTGCGGGCTGCTGTCGCCCGGCGACCCGCTGCCGGGCATCTGCGTGCTGCTGTTCGTGGCGGGCATGGCGCGCTCCATGAACTACACGGCCATCAACACCCTGGCCTTCGCCGACGTGCCCGACAGCGCGCGCGCCGGCGCCAGCACGCTGGGCACCATGCTGCAGCAGGTGTCGCTCGCGCTCGGCGTGGCGCTGGGCGCGATGGTGCTGGGCGCGTCGAAGGCGCTGCGCGACGCGCCGGCCGTGCAGTTGGTGGACTTTCACCATGCCTGGTACGTGGTGGCCGCGCTGATGGCCATCGCCACGCTGATGTGCCTGCGGCTGGAGCGCGAGGCCGGGCTGGCGGTGTCGAGCCGCAGATAGAGCAACGAGAAGAACAACGAATAGAACAACGAGAAAATCGCGCCATGGACGCCTCTCTTTTCTCCACGCCCAAGATCGACTGCCACTGCCACCTGTTCGACCCCGCGTCGTTCCCGTACACGCCGGGCGTGTTCTACGAGCCCGCCGGCGGCGAGATCGCCACGGCCGCGTACTTCGCGCAGGTAATGGAAGCCTACGGCGTGCGCCACGCGCTGCTGGTCGGCCCCAACTCGGGCTACGGCAGCGACAACCGCTGCATGCTCGACGCCATCCGCCACGGCCAGGGCCGCTTCAAGGGCATCGCCGTGGTCGGCAACGACGCATCGACCGCGCAGCTGCGAGAGCTGCAGGCGCAGGGCGTGGTGGGCATCGCCTTCAACATGGCGCTGCTGGGCCTGCCCCACTACGCCGACGCGGACGCGCTGTGGGAGCGCATGGCGGCGCTGGGCCTGTGCGTGCAGGTGCAGGTCGAGGGCGACCAGATGGCCGCGCTCGCGCCGCGGCTCATGGGCTGCGGCGCGCAGCTGGTGGTCGACCACCACGGCCGGCCCGACGTGGCGCGCGGTCTGTCGAGCCCCGGTTTCCAGGCCCTGCTCGGCATGGGCGGCAGCGGGCGCTGCGCGGTGAAGCTGTCGGGCTACGACAAATTCTCGCGCGAGGCCCTCCCCTGCGAAGACGCGCAGCCCTTCACCGCCGCGCTGCTCGCCGCATTCGGCCCCGCGAATTGCGTCTGGGGCTCCGACTGGCCGCACGTGCGCGCGACCCGGCGGCTGGACTACGGCGTGCTGCTGGCCACGCTGGCGCGCAGCGTGCCTTCGGAGGCCGACCGCCGCGCCATCCTTCACGACACGCCGGCGCGGCTCTTCGGCTTCGGCACGGGCGCCTGACCGCTCCAGCGTTCGCAACTTTCAACCGTCCAGGAGAAACACCCATGGCATTGCACATCGGCGTGGTGGGCTGCTCGGCCGAAGGCGCCGCGCTGTGCTACCGCACGCTCTGCGTGGAAGGCGCCGCCTTCATGGGCGTGGCGCACGCGCACCCCGAGGTGTCGGTGCACACGCACTCGCTCGCCACCTATGTCGACTGCCTGGACCGCGACGACCTCGAGGGCGTGGCGCAGCTGATGCTGTCGTCCGCGGCGAAGCTGGCCGCGGCGGGCGCCGACTTTCTGATATGCCCCGACAACACCATCCACCAGGCCCTGCACCTGGTGCTGCCGCGCTCGCCGCTGCCCTGGCTGCACATCGCCGACGTGGTGGCGGCGGAAGCGGCCGCGCGCGGATTGCGCCGCGTGGGCGTGCTGGGCACGCGCTGGCTGGTCGACAGCGAGGTCTATCCGCGGGCGCTCGCCGCGGCCGGCCTCGAGGCCGTGAAGCCCGACGCGCAGGAGCGCGCGGAGCTGGGCCGCATCATCATGGACGAGCTGGTGCGCGGCGTGTGCAACCCCGCGTCCACCGCGGTGCTGCAACGCATGATCGACGGGCTGAAGGCGCGCGGCTGCGACGCGGTGGCGCTGGGCTGCACCGAGCTGCCGCTGGTACTGAACGACGGCAACTCGGCGCTGCCCACGCTCGACTCGACGCGCCTGCTGGCGCGCGCGGCGCTGCGGCGCGCGACCGCTTCAGCCGCCTGACGCAGCCTCGGGCCCGGTCGCGTCCAGCGCCTCGGCCACGGCGCGCAGCGCCAGCAGGTAGCCGCCCACGCCGAGCCCGCAGATCACGCCCGTGGCCGCCAGCGAGACCAGCGAGTGCCGGTACTGCGGCTCGCGCCGGTGGATGTTGGTGATGTGCACTTCCACCACGGGCCGGCGAACCAGCTTCACCGCGTCGAGCACGGGAATGGAGCCGAACGAGAAGCCCGCGGGGTTGATGATGACGGCCGCATCGCGCTCGAAGGCCTCCTGCAGCCATTCGATCAGCTGGCACTCGCTGTTGGTCTGGCGAAACACGCACTGCAGGCCGAGCTCGGCGGCCAGCGCCTCGGTGCGCTGCTGCACTTCGGCCAGCGTGGTGGTGCCGTACAGGTGGGGCTCGCGTTTGCCGAGCATGTTGAGGTTCGATCCGTTGAGGACGAAGACGGTGCGCATTCTTGTTTCCTGGAAGGTGGGGCGTCGGCGGGCCGCGGGCCGGGCGCCGCTCAGCGCGGGCCGCCCACCGCGCTCGCCGGGTCGACCCGGTTCATGTCGATGCCGCGCGTTTCCGGGCTCGTGAGGATCATGGCCAGCGAGATCACGTTGAGCACCGCGCACACCGCCACCACGCCCCAGGGCGAGCCGTGGAACACGCTGACCAGCCACACGGCCACCAGCGGCATCGGCCCGCCGGTGAGCAGGTTGGCGCCGGTGTAGGCCAGGGCGGAGCCCGAGTAGCGCACGTTGGTCGGGAAGGCTTCCGCGAACCACACCGGCTGGATGCCGCTCTGGAACTGCGTGAAGCCCAGGAAGAGGCCCATGATCGCGAGCATCGGGAAGAAGCTCTTGGTGGCGAGCACGCCGAAGTACACGAACAGGATCACCAGCGTGCAGATGGAGCCCAGCGCCAGCGCCTTGCGCCGGCCGATGCGGTCGCTCAGCATGCCGCCGAGCAGCGCGCCCACGATGGCGCACACGTTGGCGCCCATCAGCAGCATGAAGCCGGTCTGCTTGGGCACGCCGAGGTCCTTGGTGATGTAGCTCAGCGAGAACACCACGATCAGGTAGAACAGCGCCGCCGGCCCGCAGAAGAAGAACATCAGCCGCAGGATGGTGCGGTGGTGCAGCCGCACCGCATCGCGCAGCGGGCTGCCGGCCTGCGCCACCTGGGTCTTCTGCAGCTGCACGAAGGCCGGCGTCTCGTTGACCTTCAGGCGGATGTACACCCCCACGATCACCAGCACGAAGCTGATGATGAACGGCAGGCGCCAGCCGTAGCGCTCGAAGGCCTCCGGCGTGAGCACCGACGACAGCAGCAGCAACACGGCGTTGGCCAGTATCTGGCTCAGCGGCGAGCACAGCCCCAGCAGCCCCGAGTACTTGCCACGCCGCGCGGGGTCGGCGTGCTCCAGCGCCATGAGCTGCGCGCCGGTCGACTCGCCCCCCAGCGCGAAGCCCTGCACGATGCGCAGCAGCACGAGCAGCACCGGCGCCCAGATGCCGATCTGCGCGTAGGTCGGCAGCAGCCCCATGAGCACCGAGGCCAGCCCCATCACGCTGACGGTGCCGAGCATCAGGTTGCGCCGCCCGAGCTTGTCGCCCAGGTGGCCGCAGATGATGGCGCCCAGCGGCCGCGCCGCCAGCCCGACCCCGAAGGTGGCCAGCGAGGCGAGCAGCGCCGAGGTCGGGTCCATCGAAGGGAAGAACAGCTTGGGCAGGATGGTGGCCGCGACCGTGCCGTAGAGCGTGAAGTCGAACCACTCGAGGGCGGTGCCGATGGTGGCCGCGGTGACGGCGCGCGTGGCCATCGCGTCGCCAGGCTCGGCGCGGGGCGGGCTTGCCGCATAGCCCTGCGCGGCAGTGTGTGGGGTCATGTACGTGTCTCTGTTGTGTGTGGTTCTTGGGACAATCGCCCCGCGTCACCGCAGGACGGAAGCGATTGTTGGGCTTGCGGGCGCACGCCATTCCAGGTTGGAATTGGCTTTCATATCGCAGGATGGGGCACACCGATGAGCACGGCACTGGACCGGGGATTGCAGATTCTTGAACTGCTGGGCCACGGCGCGAACGGCATGCCGCTGGCATCGATCGCCGACGCGCTCGAGCTCCCCCGCAGCGCCTGCCACCGGCTGCTCGACGACCTGGTGGCGCGCGGCTATGTGCGCCAGGTTCGCGAGCGCGGCGACTACGTCATGACCACCAAGCTGCCCGCGCTGGGGCTGAGCTTTTTGAGCAGCTCGGGCCTGGTCGACATCGCGCAGCCGATGATCGAGACGCTGGCCGAGCGATCGGGCGAACTGGCGCGCCTGTCCATCGTCGACCAGGACCGCCTGACCTGGGTCGCGAAGGCCGAAGGCAACCGCAAGGGCTTTCGCTACGACCCCGACATGGGCATGAACGCGCGGCTGTCGTGCACCTCGTCGGGCCACGCCTGGCTGATGACGCTGTCGGACGAACACGCGATGGCGCTGGTCTCGAAGCAGGGCTTCGGCACGCCGGAAGAATACGGACCGAAGGCGCCGGTCACGGTGAAGGCCCTGCTGGGCTTTCTGCACGCTGCGCGCGTGCGCGGCTACGCCATGATCGACGAGGTGTTCGCGCCCGGCATGTCGGCCGTGGCGGCGCCGGTGCGCCGCAGCCCCCAGCATGCGGCGCTGGGCGTGATCAGCCTCGCGGGGCCGCGCAGCCGCCTGGGGCTGCAGCGCATGAACGCCCTCGGCCCGGTGCTGCTGGAAACGGCGCGCGAGCTCGCGACCATGAGCAGCTCGTCGGGCCTGTTCTCCAGGCCGCCGCTGGGCAAGGCCTGAGCTAGCGCCATGCCGGCTTCAGCGTGCGCAGGCGATCGACTTCGCTTCGCTGCATCGCCCCACCCGGCAGCCTGCGCAGCGGCCCCCGCAGCCGCCCCGTGAACCGCGCGCCGACCCGCCGGGCGTCCATCACTTCCGGCCGCGCGCCGGTGCGTCGCTGCGCCCGCATCAGAACTTGCCGAGCACGTTCAGGAACCAGCCCTTGCTGCGGTAGCTCATGTCCGTGAGGTTGTCGGAGTAGTCGGTGAAGTTGTAGCCCACGCCCACCTTCAGGTTCTCGTTGACGTGGTAGTACGCGGCGGTGACCCAGCCGTTCTTGCGGTCCTTGAGCTCGCGTGCGCGCAGGGTGCGCCACTCGACCATCCAGTCCCAGTTGCGCACCAGCTTCCAGTCCACGCGCAGCACCGCGAGCTCGGCCGAGCTCTTGAACCACGGCGAGCTGCTGTCGCGGCTCGCGCGCAGTTCGCCGCGCCGCCAGGCGTACTTGCCGCCCAGCGTCCAGCGCTCGTTCAGGTCCCAGGTGGCGTCGATGGCGAACACATGGCTGCGCTGCTGGTAGTCGATTCCGGTGGTCGACACGGTGCCCAGGCTGGAGTCGATGCCGCCCGACACCACCTGCCCCGGCGAGGACAGGTCGTACAGGTAGGTGTACTTGAACAGCAGGTTGAGCCGGTCGTTGAAGGCCGGGCGCAGCGCGTAGCCCAGCATGGCCTCGGTGTACTTGGCCGCGGCCAGCGTGCCGGTGGTGCTGTCGCTGTCGGCCCAGTTGAACTTGCCGACCCAGCGCGCGTCGTCGTCCACCTTCCAGGCGAAGGAGTTCTTCACCAGCCAGCTGGTGCGGGTTTCGGCCGTGGTGCGGTCCTTGCGGTATTCGAGGCCGCCGCTGTACTTCAGCTGCTCGCTCGAATAGCCGGTGGTGAAGGCCACGGCCTCGCGGCGCGTGGCGCCCAGCGTCTCGGCGCCGACCCAGCCGTTCTCGAAGTTCACGCCGAAGGTCCAGCGCGTGTCGGGCGCGTACTGCACGCCGTAGGCATGCGTGAGGCCCGGCTGCGTGCCGGTGGCCTGGCGGTGCTCGGTGAACAGCGTGAGGCCGTCGCCCACGCGCGAGCGCACGCCCGTCACCAGGCTGCCGCCGCGGCCGATGAGGTTCTCGTCGGTGCGGCCGGTGTCGGCCACGTAGGTCATGTAGAGGTTGGAGCGGTCGTCGTACTGGTAGTCGACGCCGGCCTTGCCGGCCAGCCCGCCGTCGCCGGTGGAAAGCTCGCCGCGCAGCGCGAGCTTGTCGTTCACGCGGTAGCGCCCTCCGAAGCCCAGCCGGTCGTTCTCCAGCCGCGTGCCGGTGCGCCGCAGCGTCTTCTGCGCGAAGCCGTAGGCGCTCCAGGTGTCGCTGCCGGTGTACTCCAGCTGCACCGCGGCGTCGGCACGCTCGCCCGTCACGGCCTGCGTGGTGGGCAGCGACGGGCTGGTGATGAGCGCGTCGCCGGTCTTGTCGTCGTAGCGCATGCCCAGGCCCAGCTTCCAGTGGGGCGACAGGGCCACGGCGTACTGCGCGTCGAGCACGCTGGCGTTGTAGCCGTCGCGCTCGTCGCGGCGGTCGGCCTTCAGGCGCAGCTCGCCGTTCTCGCCCTTCTCTCCGAACGGCACCGTGCCCTGCACGCCGACCTGGCGCGTGGCGTTGCTCGCGTACTGGCCCGGCGCGGAGAAGCCCGCGTCGCGCGACTGCGCATAGGCGCTCACGCGACCGCCACCGCGGATCTCGTAGTCGCCCAGGTCGGCCTGGCCTTCGAGGCGCCAGGCGTTGGCGTTGCCCGTGGGGCCATTGCCGAGCGAGTTACCGATCGAGCCGCCGAGCGACCCGTTGCGCCCGGTGAAGCTGAAGCCCCCGTCCAGCGAATCGAGCTGGCCGGTGCCCGGCCCCTTGCTGCGCGCGAACTCGCCCTTGACGTAGGTGTTCTCGGTCTTGCGCAGCGTGATGTCGGCGCCGGCCAGGCGCTGGTCGCCGCCGATCTGGTCCTGCCGCGACGCGGTCACGCCCACGCCCACGTGGTCGTTCGCCCACCACGACACGCGCCCGCCCACGGCCAGCGTGTCCAGCGAGGTGGCCAGCGGCGTGTATTCGTAGTCCACCACCAGGTAGGCCGGCATGCCGGTGAAGCCGCCGGCGCGCACCAGCGCACCGTCGTCCGACAGGCTGGGCAGCGGCGCGGACAGCAGCACGCGGCCCTGCAGGTAGTCGATCTCGTAGTCGGAGCTGGGCACCAGCGGCGTGCGCTTGAGCACGAAGCCGGAGTCGCGGTCGCGAATCTCGAGCGTCACGCGCTCGGCGCCGCGCGTGATGTCCTGGTTGCGCAGGTAGTACAGCGAGCCGCCGGTGCCGCGGAATTCCTCGCGCGCGGCCAGCGTGCCCGGCTCGGCCGCGAAGGCGTCGATCTTCAGGCGCGCCTCGCCGAAGGCGGTCGATTCCTCCCCCAGGTAGCGGCCATGAAAGCCGTACAGCCCGCGGCTCACGCGCGTGAGCTCGGTGTCGCCGAAGTTGAGCTTGAAGTTGCCCCACATGGCCTGCGAGCGGCCGTCGTCCACGCGCAGGTAGAAGCGGCCCTGCGTGGGTGCGTCCTCGATGGTGGTGGAGTCGTCGCCGAAGGTGCTCCACGAGTCCTCGGGGTCGAAGCGCCTGAACAGCGAGGTCGGGTCCTTGCGGTCGAGGTTTCGGAACAGCTCCTTCAGCGGGCGCTCCTCGGTGTCCACGCTGGCGGTGAGCGTCCAGCGGTCGTTCAGCTGGCCCTTGGCGTAGCCGGCGACGCGGCCTTCGCTCCAGCCGCCACCGCCGTAGCGGTTCTTGTCGTTGGTCATGATCGCGGCCGGCCCGCTCACGCTGTTGCTGCCCACGGTGAGGTCGGCCTGGCCCACGAAGAACCAGTCGCTGGCGGGCAGCTCGAAGTCCCGGCGGTAGGCGCGCGTGGCGCCCTGCGCGTCGGTGACGGCGATCTCGCCGGTCTGCACGCGGCGCGGCACCAGCTGCTGGAACACGAAGCGCCCGTTGTCGTCCACCGGCACCGCGAAGCCCAGCGCGCGCACGCTCTCGCCGGGGCGAATGGCCGCGCCGCTGGCGGTGACGGTGCCCGCGCTCAACGGAATGTTGGCAATGGCGATGTTGTTGTTGCCGTAGCCGCGCAGCAGCTCGCGCGCGGGGTCCGGCGGCAGGCCGGTCTCCGGCTTGTGGCGCTTCGCGAGCGTGAGCGACAGGTCGTCGGTTTCGTCGAAGCGGCCCTGGCGGTCGTACACGCGCACGCGGTAGTAGAGCTTGGCGGTGGCGTCGGCCGCCCCTTCGCCCTGCCCGCCCAGTCCGCCCAAGCCCCCCAGGCGTTCGGCCAGCGCCGCGGGCACCTGCCACTCGCCGCGCAGGCCGGCGTCCAGCGGCACCGTCGCGACCAGGCGGCGCTGCATCACGTCGTTGGCGCTGAACACGCGCAGCTCGGCCTTGCCGGTGAACAGCAGGTAGTTGCTGTAGCCGGCGAAGCGCACGGTGTCGCCCGCCACCACGGTGGTGGGCCAGGCGCTGGCGCTCAGGCGCCGGGGCTGCGAGAGGTTGTCGTACTGCAGGCGCAGCTGGTTGCGCTCGAGCTGCACGTCGACGCAGCGCTGGCGGTCGGCACTCGTGGTGCCCTCGCCCGCGGGCAGCTTGCCGTCGGCCGACAGCAGCTGGCCGTCCACGCTCAGGCGCAGCGGCGCGTCGTCGGTGCCGAAGGCGGTGAAGGTGCGGCACACGCCGGGGTCGGCCGGTGCGGGCGCAAGCGCGGGTGGGGCCACCGCCACCACGGCATCGCGCCAGTACACGCGCACTTCCACCCGTCGGTTGGCGGCCCAGTTGGCGGGGTCGGCGGCCGGCGTGGCCACGGGCGCGTCGGGGCCGCGCGAGCTGGCCGACGCGGCGGCCTCGGGCAGCCCCAGGCGCTGCGTGAGGTAGCGGCCCACCTGCTGCGCGCGGGCCAGGCCCAACGCCTGGTTGTCGGCGAAGCGCTCGCGCGACTTCGCGCTCAGGCGCTGCATGTCGGTGTGGCCGACGATTTCGAAGCGCAGGCCGTCGCGGCCTTTCACCTGCGCGGCGATGCGCTCGAGCTGCGCACGGTCGGCGTCCGACAGCGCATCGACGCCCGAATCGAAATGCGGCGTGCCGCTGTCGCTGCGTTCGGCGGCCGTCGCAGGCAGAGGGACGGGCAAGGCTTGAACAGCCACCGGCGCGCGCTCGTCGCCGAGCACGAAGGTGGCCTTGGGCAGCTCGCGCTCGCTGCTGCGCGGCAGGCGGCGCGCGCCGTCGATCTCCACGGCGCGCGGGTCGGCGCCGGCGTGGTCGAGCATGCGGCCGCGCACGGCCGTGTCCTGCGCGGCGGCCAGGCCCATGCTCAGGCAGGCGGCGGCAACGGCGCCGGCCAGGGTCATGCGCTTCGGAAGCTGTCTTCTCATGTCGGCTCGCTGGATCGGGTTCGGGGTCTGGGGGAGGGTCATGGCGGGGGTGCGTGCGCGCGTCATGGCTTCGCCGCGTCCGGAGCGGTGCCAGCCGCCGTGGCGGGCACCAGCTCGACCTCGATGTCCAGGTTGAAAAGCGGCTCGTTGCCGTTGCTGTTGCCCTGTTCGGCGCGCTGCTTGCCCAGCGCCTTCCAGCGCGCCAGCACCGCGGCCTTCACCGCATCCACGCGCTGGTGGCCCAGCGATTCGGGCTCGCCCGGGGCGGCCTTGTAGGCCAGGCGCAGCACCGAGGGCTTCTCGGACAGCACCTGCACCGTGCGCTCGAGCTCGCCCGCGAAGGCGGCGCGCAGCGTGGCCGCGCCGTCGTCGAAGGCCGCGCCCTGCAGCGCCAGGCGCACCACGCGGTGCACGGTGGCGCCGAAGTTCACCTTCAGCACCTTGCCGCGCGTGGCGCGCTCGGCCGCCGGGTTCTCGCTGGTGGTGCGGTAGCCCGAGGGCAGCGTGCGCTCGTCGAGCTTGAGCACCAGGTTGCTGCCGGTGCCTTCCTTCGGAATGGCGGCGCAGGCGATGTGGTAGCGGCCCTGCGCGTCGGTGGTCACCAGCACGCCGTTGACGGTGGCGATGCGCACGTTGGCCAGGCCGGGTTCGCCCTCGTCCTGGTAGCCGTTGGCGTTCTTGTCGTCGTAGACCTTGCCGATCACGTCGGTGCAGTCGAACAGCGCGTCGGGCACCACGCGCACGGTGGCGGTGGCCAGGTTCGACAGGGTGCGCCCGCCCACGCCCTGCAGCGCGACGACCTGGTTGACGAACTCGCCCTCGCCCACGCCGACCCCCACGCCCGCGACCATCAGGTATTCCTTGGTCTCGTTGGGCGCGAAGTTCTGCCCGGCAACCACGAGCTGGCGTCCGTTCACCTGCGGCACCACCGGCAGCGCCGCGCCGCCGGGCAGCGTGCGCACGCTGAGCGAGCCCTGGATGTAGCGAAAGCCCGGCGGCAGCGTGTCGACCACGGCCACGCCCGGCACGGGGTTGCCGCGCGTGTTGCGCGCCGTGATGCGGTACGGCAGCAGCTCGCCCTTCTTCACGGTGAGCTTGGAGGTGGTCTTGCGCAGCTCGATGAGCGTGGCGTCCGACGGGTCCAGCGGAATGTTGTTGGCCACCACGTGCTGGCCGCCGCCGGCCGGCATCTGGAACGACAGGTAGTAGCCCGCGCCCGGCACCAGGGCCGCGCCCGGGCTCACCACGCAGGGGTTGCTCTGCGCGGGCGCCGGGCCGTTGGCCGGCGCCGCGCACGACTGCGTGCCCAGCGCGCCGGCCGCGGCCGGGTAGATGGACGACGGCAGGTAGGCACCCGGCGGCGTCACCGCCAGGCGGTACTCGCCGGCCGGCGCGCCCGGCAGCAGGAAGAAGTCGTAGTAGCCGTTGGGACCGGTGGTGTAGGTGTCGCGCCCGTCGAACAGGTGCTGCGCGGGGTCGAAGCCGCTCGGGCCCACCAGGCGCACCACGGCGCCGGGCACGGGGGTGCCGCTGACGCTGTCGTACACCACGCCGCCCGGGTCGTACGGCAAATCCTGCTTCTGCACGTTGGCGCCCGCGCTCACGCGCACCTTGATGCTGAAGCGCGGGTCGCTGGCGGCCGGCGTCGGGTACGGGCCGCTGGCACCGTTCTGCGCGGCGTCGGTCGGCCACACGCCGCCCACCACGCGGCCGTCGGGCGAGCGGAAGCGCACGCGGTATTCGCCGGGCACCAGGTCGCCGAAGCGGTAGCCGCCGTCGGCGCCGGTGGTCACGGTGTAGACCACGGTGGCGGTGTTCTCGCTGCAGGCGTTGCCGCCGTCGGCGCAGCGCAGCAGCTCCACCGTCCAGCCTTCGCCCTGGCCTTCGCCCGATTCGCGGCTGCGGTTGTGGTTCTGGTCGAACCACACGGTGCCGCTGAGCGAGGCGGGCTGGTTGCTGTGCTCGTTGAAG
Organism: Variovorax sp. J22G73; assembly: GCF_030317035.1. Classification (GTDB taxonomy): domain Bacteria; phylum Pseudomonadota; class Gammaproteobacteria; order Burkholderiales; family Burkholderiaceae_C; genus Variovorax. Next base: position 32,168 of record NZ_JASZYK010000010.1, on the reverse strand, counting down.
TCGTAGCCGGTGCCGTGCGCGTCCAGCCCGGTGAAGTTCACGCGGATCTGGTTCGGGCCCTGCGCGGTGCCGCCCAGGGTGCCGGGCACGGCAATGCCTTCGTCGTAGCCCGCGGGCTGCGTCTCGGTGATGGTGTAGCCGCCGGTGCCGGGCAGCGGCAGGCCGGGCAGCTCGTAGCGGCCATTGGCGTCGGTGACGGCGGTGCGCGTCACCGGCTGGCCCGCGGCGTCGGTGCCGGTGAGCGTGAGGGTCACGCCCGCGATCGGCAGGTCTTGCGCCTCGCGCGTGCCGTTGCGGTTGGCGTCGTTGTAGACGGTGCCCGCCAGCGACGCGCCGCGCTCGCCGAAGTTGTAGTTGTCGCCGTTGCCGCCGCGGTAGGCGATGGCGCTGACCACGTCGTTGCCCAGCGTGCCGCTGGCCGTGCCCTCGAGCGTGCCCACGGCGTCCAGGCCGTCGGCGTAGGTCGGGGGCTGCGTCTCGCGAAGGGTGTAGCCCGCGGCGTCGGCCGGCAGCAGGCCGGTGAACACGTAGCGCCCGCTGGCGTCGGTGACCGCGGTGGCGTTCACCACCAGGCCGCTGGCCGAGCGGCCGGTGAGCGTGAGCGTCACGCCGGCGATGCCGGCCTCGGTGGGCTGGCGGATGCCGTCGTTGTTGGCGTCCACGTACACCCAGCCCGCGATCTGGCCGCCGCGCTCGCCGAAGTTGTAGTCGATGCCCACGTCTTCCGACACCAGCGCCAGGCCGCCGAAGCGGTCGTTGGTGCCGCCGGGGTTGGCGCTGCCGCGCGGCGCGCCGCCCACGGTGCCCAGCGACTCGGGGCCGTCGGCCACGCCGGCGGGTTGCGTCTCGTCGATCTGGTAGGTGCCGGGCGTGAGCGCGTCCACCAGGTAGCGGCCGTCTGCGGCGGTCTGCACCGTGCGCTCGACCGCGTTGCCCAAAAAGTCGGTGCCGCTCACGCGCACCGTGGTGCCGGCGATGCCGGGCTCCCCGCTGTCCTTGGTGCCGTTGGACGGCGCCACGTCGGCGTACACATAGCCCGAAAGGCTGGCCGGCTTCACGGCCGAGAAGTTGTTGCCGGCCGAGCCCGCGCCCACCGCGCCGAGCACGATGTTCTGGATGACGTTGGCCGTCGAGCCGTTGGGCCCGCTGGTCACGCCGCTGCCGGCGGTGGGCACGGCGCCGGGCGTGCTGCCCGCGCCGCTGACGTTGCCGGCGCGCGTGATGCCGGGCTGGTAGCCCGCGGGGCGCGTCTCGGTCACGGTGTAGCTGCCCGGCGCGAGGTTGGGAAAGCTGTAGTCGCCGTTGCCGTCGGTGGTGGTGGTGCGCGACACGGGCTGGCCGTTCACGTCGGTGCCGGTGAGCGTGATGGCCACGCCCGCCAGGCCCGGCTCGGTGGCCGGCGCGCCCTGCGCGCCGCTGCCGTCGCGGTCGTAGTACACGCGCCCCGAGATGCCGCCGGGCAGCAGCTCGCCGAAGTAGTAGTCGCCCTGCACCAGCGGCACGTTGGTGCCCGCCACGGTCACGCCGGTGATGGCGTTGCCGCCGCCCTGCGGCGTGCCGGGCTGGCCGTTGTTGTTGGCCTTGCCGGGCGCGTAGTTGGCCGGCTGGGTCTCGGTGATGGTGTAGCCGCCCGCGTTCGACGGCGGCACGTTGCGGAACTCGTAGCCGCCGGGCGTGCCCGTGGCCACCGCGGCGATGTTCACCGGGTTGCCCGCGGCGTCGGTGCCCGTGAGGCGCAGCACGACGTTGTCGATGCCGGTGTCGCCGGCCTGCGGCACGCCGTCGTTGTTGGCGTCCACGAACACGCGCACCGGAATGCGCGTGAGCAGCTCGCCGAAGTCGTAGCCGGTGCCGCTCACGTTGGAGCGCAGCGCAATGGCGCTCACCACGTCGTTGCCCGCGGTGCCGCCGGCGGTGCCGGCCGCGTCGCTGCCGTCGGCAAAGGCCGCGGGCTGCGTTTCGGTCAGCGTGTAGCTGCCGGGCACCAGGTTGGCGAAGGCGTAGGCGCCGGTGCCGGCGGCCGTGGTGGTGGTCTTGCTGACGGCGTTGCCGAACATGTCGGTGCCGCTGAGCGTGACGGTGATGCCCGCGATGCCGGGGTCGCCCGCGCTGGCGGCGCCGTTGTAGTCGGCGTCCTGGTACACGCGCCCGGCCAGGCTGGCCGCGCGCACTTCGCCGAAGTTGTTGGCCGCGGAGGTGCCGCCGGTGCCCAGCACGATGTTGTCGATGCGGTTGGCGTTGGAGCCGACGGGCCCGTTGGTGATGCCCGCGCCCGCCGTGGGCACGGTGCCCGGCGTGCTGCCCACGCCGCTGGCGCTGCCGGCCTTGGTGATGCCGGGCAGGTAGGCCGCCGGCTGGACCTCGACCACGCTGTAGGTGCCCGCGGGCACGGTGAAGGCCCAGTTGCCGTTGGCGTCGGTGGTGGTGGTGCGCGTGACCGCGTTGCCCGTGCTGTCGGTGCCCGAGAGTTGCATGGTGACGCCCGCGATGCCGGGCTCGCCGCCGTCGATCAGGCCGTTGCCGTTCAGGTCTTCGTACACGCGGCCCGACAGCGCGCTGTTCTGCACGGTGACCTTGCCTTCGTTGAAGTTGTTGCCGGCATCGGGGTCGGCGCCGCCGTTGGTGTCGCCCGAGCCGGTGGTGACGATGTGCGCGCGGTTGGTGATGTCGGTGCCGTTGGCCGGCGCGGCGCCGCTGAAGCGCACCGGAATGCGCACGGTGGCCGTGCCGTTGGCGGGCATGGAGGTGATCGCGCAGCTCACGGCGCTGCCGCCGGCCGTGCCGGTGCAGCTCGGGGCGGCCGGCACGAAGGTGCCGCCGGTGACCGTGAAGACCGGCGTGCCGGCGAGCACCAAGGGCGCGGGCAGCGTGTCGGTGAAGCTGGTGGTTTCCGCGCTGTCGGGGCCGTTGTTGCGCAGCTGCACGAGCCAGTCGAAGGTCTGCGTGGACGACACGGTGGTCAGCGCCGTGGCGCTGCCGGTGGCCACGGCCGCCTTGGAGACCACCTGCACGTCGGCCTTGAAGCGGAAGGTGGTGTTCTCGGCCACCGTGTTGTTGCCCTGCACGGTGTCGTACACGTTGCGTGCGGCGTCGAAGAAATCAACCTTGGCGTTGTTCTGGAAGGTGCCGCGCGAAACGCCCTTGAGCACCACGCGGAACTGCAGCGTGTTGGGCTCGCCGGTGGACGTGGCGCCCGCGCCGCCGAGCTTGGGAATGGTGAACACGATCTGCCCGCCGGACGCGCCGAGCGCCGCGCCGTTGGCCATCGAGAAGGTGGTGCCCGGAGGCGAGGTCACCGACACCAGCGAGGGCGGTGCCTCGCCGAGCGGACCGGGCAGCGGCAGCAGGTCGACCAGGCGCACGTCTTCCGCGGTCGACGCGCTGTTGTTCGACACGGTGATGGTGTAGCCCACGTCGTCGCCCACGTTCACCGGGTCGACGTCGTCGCGCTTGGTGACCACCAGGTCGTACACCGGCGGCGTGATCGTCGCGGGCGCCGAGGCGCTGTTGTTGGTCGTGTCGTTCTCGGGCGTGACGGTGCTGACCTGCACGTTGTTGGTCACGACGGCGCCGTTGAGCGCGTAGAGCGGGCGCACGCGCACCGTCACGGTCTGCTGCACGGTGCGGTCCAGCGCGCCCAGCGCGCACACGAGCTGGTCGTTGCCCGGCCCGGTGGGCTGGGTGGTGGAGGGTTGCGTGGCGCAGCTGCCCATCGAGGGCGTGGCCGAGATGAACATCAGGTTGGCCGGCAGCGTGTCGCTCACGCGCACGTCGTAGGCGCGGCTGCGGCTGCCCTGCGCCAGGGTCTGGTTGCGGGCCGTGAGCGTGTAGGTGAGAAGCTGCCCCACGGGCACCGAGTTCGGGCTCGCCGACTTGGTGACCGTGACGTCGGTGCGCGCGACCAGGTAGGCCGTGGCGGCGCCGTTGTTGTTGGCCAGGTCGGGGTCGGCCGGCGTGAGCGCGACGGCGCGCGCGGTGTTGTTGATTTCAAAGCCGTCGTCGGTGGCCGAGCGGCCGTCGCCGTAGTGCGTGGCAACGACGCGCACCACCGGGCACAGCGGCAAGGCGCTGGGCGCGTCGGTGCTGGCGCGGCACACCGGCAGCACCGACAGGGCGCAGCCCGTGAGCGCGACCGTGCCGCCGCCCGTGGTGGGCAGCGCGCAGGTGCCCGCGAAGGTGCCGCCGTTGGGGGTCTGCGTGACGGTGCTGGTGCCCACGACCTGCGCGAAGCTGTCGGTGACGGGCACGCTCTGCGCCTCGGACGGGCCGGTGTTGACCACTTCGATCTCCCAGGTCACGGGCAGGCCCGCGACCTGGCGGTTGCCGGCGCTGTCGCCGATGCCCACCACGCGCTTGAGCACCTTCACGTCGGCCGCGGTGGCGCTGGCGTCCGCGCCGGTGCCCAGGTCGACGCAGTCGTTGCCGGTGTTGGCGTCGGGGTCGGTGCCCGTGGCGAGCGCCACGTTCACGCACATGCGGTTGACCACCAGGCCGCCGGGCGGCAGCGCCGGGATGGTGACGTTCACCAGCACGTAGCCGCCGTTGCGCGCGGTGGTGGAGGTGTCCACGCCGATGTCGGCGGTGAGCGTGCGCGTGCAATTCAGCTCGGCGGGGCCGGCCACCGGCGCGGCGGGGGTCGGGTTGACGGGGGCGCCGCCCTGGGTGAGCGTGCAGCTGTAGCCGTCGCGCTGCGTCACGCTGTTGATCAGCACGCCCGAGGGCAACTGGTCGAACAGTTTGAGGGTGCTGCCCGCCAGCAGGCGCGTGGGGCCGAGGTTGGTGGAGCCCACCTGGTAGTCGAAGGCCTGGCCCAGCGGCACGTTGTTCTGCGGCCAGCCGCGGCGCTTGTCGGCCTTGAAGTCGGTCTCGGACACGGCCACGTCGGCCGGCACGCTGCCGGTGGCGGAGGCCGCGATGGGGCCGGTGGCGCTCACGGTGGCCTGGTTGACCACGCCGGCGCCGGCGCTGGTGGCAACCACCGGGATCACGATGTCGCCCAGCGCCACGTTGGCGCCGCCGCTGCCGATGTTGCTGCGCGTGCAGTTCACCGCTTGCCCGGCAACCGAGCAGCTCCAGCCCGCGGGCGCGCTCACGGGCGCCTGGATGGCGAAGTTGGCCGGCACCGTGTCGCTCAGCGTCACGCCCGTGGGCGCCGTGCCGCTGAAGCTGGGCTTGAGCGTGAAGTTGAAGCGCTGCCCCACCAGCAGCTGGCCGCCGTCGTGGCTCTTGGCCAGCGCCAGCACGTAGCCCGCGGTCACGCCGGTGTTGGCGGTGGCGGTGTTGTTGGTGGAAACGCCGTCGCCCACCGTGCCCGCCGGCGCCACGGCCGTCTGGTGCGTGATGGTGGAGCCCGTGCCCGCGGTGACCACGCCGTTGATGGTGAAGGTGCGCGTGTTGTTGCCGGTGGTGGCCGGCGTGACCGGCACGTTGCAGGTCAGCAGGCTGCCGCTGACCGAGCAGCCCGAGGGCAGGCCCGTGCCCGAGACCGACAGCCCGGTGGGAATCGGGTAGGTCAGCGTGGAGCCGGTGCTGTCGTCGGGGCCGTTGTTGGTGACGGTGAACACGATGGGCACCGTGGCGCCGCTGGGGGCGGTGGCGGGCGCGCTGATGGCCACGGCCATGTCGGCGCCGCGGTTCACGGTGATGGCCTTGGTCTCGCTGGAGCCGCTGCCGCCGGGCGTGGCCTTGACGCTGAGCGTGCCCTGGGTGAGCGTGCGCAGCAGCACCTCGAAGTTGCGCAGCTGGTTCGCGCCCAGCGTGATGCCGGTGCAGGTGAGCGTGCCGGGGCCGGCCGCGCCCACGGCCACGTCGGCCGTGCAGCTGCCCACGGGCACCGCGCCGGTGCCCATGTAGACCGAGTTCGCGGGAATGGTGTACGTGAACGAGGCGCCGGGCGCCGTGATCGGCAGGCTGTCGGTCTCGGCGATGGTCACGGTGCTGGTGACGGTGCCGCCGGCGGGAAGGATGTCGGGCGCGTGCACCAGGCTGGAAACCTGCGGCACCGCGTGGGCGGTGGCCGCCAGCAGCAGGCCGGCGGCCAGGCCCGCCAGGCTGGCAAGCAGGCGGGGCCGGCGGCGAACCGGTGCGGGCGCCGCATGGGTAGACACGTCGCGGCACGCCAGGGCGGCGGCCGACAGATTCGTTGGGGTGCTGGACATCCCGTCCCTCGTGATGGCTCTGATGGACCGGGCACCGTTTGTCTGTGTCGCCACAGGGTGTGGCGGGGTGCTCCGGAAAGAGCGGGAGTCTTGGGCCGGCACGGCTGGCGCACCTTTGCGATTCCGGACAAAAGGTTTGCTTGAGATGACTTTTGTTTACAAATGCAACGTAATGTGAAATTAATCACGCTGCTTTTCGGCACTGCGCGCCTACCCTCCACGGCATGTCCTACTGGTCGACCACGCCGCCCCGGCGCGCACACATCCTTCTCATCGACGACAACATCGAAGAGCTGCAGCTGCTGCTGGGCGTGCTGCGCGAGGCGGGGCACCGCATCAGCCTGGCCTTCGACGCCATGCAGGGCTACCGCCGCGTGACGGCGCTGCAGCCCGACCTGGTGCTGCTGGACGTTCGCATGGGAGGCAACGACGGCTTCACCACCTGCCGGTTGCTGAAGGCCGACCCCGCGACGGCGCGCATTCCGGTGATCTTCGTGACCTCGTCGAGCACGGTGGAAGAGCGGCTCACCGGGCTGCGCGAGGGGGCGGTCGACTACATCCTGAAGCCCTTCGAGCCGGCGGAAGTGCTGGCGCGCGTGGCGGTGCACCTGGCGCTCTCGGGCAGCCAGCAGCAGGCGCGCGCCTGCATGGCCGAGGCCGAGAGCGCGCTGGAGAACGCGGCCCGCGGCGAGCGCACCGACCGCGTGATCGCGCAGGCGGTGGAGCGGCTGGTGCGCGCCGACCTGGCGCAGGTGCCCGCGCTGCCCGAACTGGCGGCGCGCGTGGGCACGCACGAAAAGCGGCTGTCGCGCGCGTTCCGCGAACAGACCGGGCGCACGGTGTTCGAGTTCGTGCGCGATGCGCGGCTGGCCGAAGCGCAGCGTTTGCTGGGCACTTCGGCGCTCAGCGTCGAGGAAGTGGCTCTGGCAGTGGGTTTTTCGGGTGCGGCCAATTTCTCGACGGCGTTTCGCGAGCGCTTCGGTTGCACGCCGACGGCGTTTCGCCAGGCGCCCCTGTCGTGCACCGCGGCACAGTTCGCGCGGCCGGCATGACCACTGACCTTGCCATCGACGTGACCGCTGGCATGCGCCGGCGGTGACCGCCCCGCGCGGGTTCGGCGCCCTGCTGCTGTGCGTCGTCTTCTGGCTGGCCGGCGCGCTGTCGGCGCAGGCCGGCATGCTGCACCTGGACGACAGCGCGCAGTGGCCCATCGCGCTCGACAGCGCGTTCGACGTGTTCGAGGACACCGGCGCGCAACTGTCGCTGGACGAGGTCGATGCGCTGGGGAACAGCATCGGCATCGGCACCGCCGATGGCTTCCAGCCCGGCAGCCCCGCGCGCATGCGGCAAGGCTTTTCGAAGTCGGCCTTCTGGCTGCGGCTCACGCTGTCGAACGACGGCAGCATGCCCCGGTCGCTGCGGCTGGTGCTCAACGCGACGTGGCTGCAGCACGTGGAATTTCATGTGCTGCGCGCCGTGGCGGGCCGCGCCGTGTGGTCGCATGAAGAGGCCGGCGTGTCGGTGCCGCTGCACGGCGAGCGCGACCGCGTGCCCACGCTGTCGCTCGACCTGCGGCCCGGCGAGCAGGTGCGCGTGCTGGTGCGGGTGCACACGCGCAGCAGCGTCAAGCTGGCGCCCGAGCTGCACACCGCCGACAGCTGGCGCGAGGCCGAGAGCAGCCACGCGCTGCTCGACGGCCTGCTCATCGGCGGGCTGCTGGTGCTGTCGGTGTATTCGCTGGCGCTGTGGTTCATTTCGCGCAGCCTGCCGATGGCACTGCAGAGCCTGGGCTTTGCGATGGTGGCGCTGTACGAAAGCGTCTACCGCGGCCATGCGCGGCTGACGCTGTGGCCCGACAACTACGAGTGGAGCTACCGCGCCGCCGGCGTGACCGCGGGCTGCTGCGTGCTCAACCTGATGTTCCACCTGTACGCGGTGTCGCGCCGCGGCCCGGTGCGGGCGCCCGGCCTGCCGGTGCTGCTGGCGCTTGCCGCGCTGCAGTGCGTGGTGGTCGCGGGCATGGCCTGGGGCCCCTACGGGCCGGCCGCCAAGCTCGGCACGCTGAGCGGGCCGCTGGCGGTGGTCGCGCTCACGGCCAGCACCTTCGTCTACATGCGGCGCGCGGGCCCGGGCGGCCAGCTGGCGTTCGTGGTGATGGCCACCGTCACCGTGGGCATGGGCCTGCGGCTCACCGAGCTCGTGCTGCCCGCGCACATGATTCCCGGCTTCGACGCGTATGCGCTCGGCTTCCCGGGCATGCTGGTCGGGCTGGTGGCGCTGGCCGCGTGGACGCAGCATCTCTCGCGACAGCGGCTCGCGGCGCAGCGCACGCTGGTGCACTGGCAGGCCGACGAACAGCTTCGCCTGCGCGAAGAGGTCGCGCGCAAGACGCAGGCGCTGAACGCCGCGCTGGAGCAGGCCGAGCACCAGGCGCGCGAGCAGACACGGCTCATGGCCTACATCAGCCACGACCTGCGCGCGCCGCTGGCCACCATCATCGGCAACGTGCGGCTGCTGCAGGACCAGAGCCTGCCGCCGGCCGAGCGGCTGCAGTCCATCGAGCGCAGCGCCACCTACCAGCTCGCGCTCATCGACGACCTGCTCGACTACGCCAAGGGCGAGCTGCTGCCCTTCTCCTTCGAGCCCCGGCCGGTGCGCCTGCGCGCGCTGATCGACGACATCGCGCAGTACGCCGACACGCTCGCGCAGCGCCAGCACAACGGCTTCGAGCTGGGCGTGACCGGCGCGCTGCCGGTCGCGGTGTACCTGGACAGCAAGCGCTTCCAGCAGCTGCTGCTCAACCTGCTGTCGAACGCGGCGAAGTTCACGCGCGACGGCCGCATCGGCCTGCGCGTGGAGGCCAAGCCGCGCGCGGATTCGTGGCGGCTCAAGTTCGAGGTGTGGGACAGCGGCGTGGGCATCGGCAAGGAAGACCAGGCGCGCATCGCCCAGGCCTTTGCGCAGGGCGCGGCCAGCGCGGACGGCAACGGGCTCGGGCTGGCGATTGCGCGGCGCATCGTGCAGTACATGGGCGGACGGCTGCTGCTGGAGAGCCACAGCGGCCTGGGCACGCGCGTGCGCTTCTCGGTGATCGTGAAGGACGCGCCCAAAGAGCTGCTGCCCGTGCTCGCCACCAGGCCGCAGCCCGCGCGCGTTGCGCCTGGATTGCCCGCATTGACGAGCCGGCGGCGGCACCCGCCCACGCCGGCGATGGCACCGCTGCCGGCGGCGGCGCGCGACGAGCTCGAAATGCTCGCGCGCGACGGCCGCTGGAGCGACCTGCACGAATGGGCCGACCGGCTGGCCGTCGACACGCGCCATGCGGCGCTGGTCGAGGCGGTGCGCCATGCGCTGCAGTTGCTGGACTTTGAGCACATCCGCCTGCTGGCACGCGCGGCCCCGAGCGACTAGTCAATAGCCTCGCAGTGCTTTGCCTGCGCGCCCCGCCCTGGCTACGATGGCCGCATCGATTCGCCAGGAGACCTGTTCATGTACGACATCGCCACGCTCCAGCAGCTGCTGGACACGCTGTTCCCCGGACTCATGGGCGTGAAGCTGCGCGAGCTGACGCCCGAGCGCGTGGTTGCGCAGATGGAGGTGCGTGCCGACCTGTGCACCGCCGGCGGCATCCTGCACGGCGGCGCGTACATGGCGTTCGCCGACACGCTGGGCGCGGTCGGCACGCTGGCGAACTTGAACGAAGGCCAGCGCACCACGACCACCGACTCGAGCACCAAGTTCATCGCGGGCGCCAAGCTCGGCAGCACGGTGACGGGCACCTGCGTGGCGCTGCACCGCGGCCGCACCACGCACGTGTGGCAGACCACCGTGACCAACGCAGAGGGCAAGCTCTGCGCGGTGGTCACGCAGACGCAGCTGGTGCTTCAGGCGTGAAGGGTTCCTGCGCGAGGCCTGCCTGGGTGCGGCCTGCCTGGGCGCTGTTTGGCTGGGTGCCGCTTCCCTGTTCGGCCTCCTGCGGGTGGCTCGCCGCGTAGCGCTCCAGGAACAGGTACAGCAGCAACCCGCCGGCCAGCGGCAGCAGGTAGTACAGCGCGCGGTACGCGAGCACCGCGCCCATCAACGCGCCCTGCTTCACCGTGCCCGACAACAGCGCGAGGTACACGGCCTCGAGCACGCCGAGCCCTGCCGGTATCGGCGTGATGACACCGACGATCGATGCGGCGAGCAGCACGCTCAAGGTGGTCGCGTACGGCACCTGCTGGCCCAGCAGCAGGTACATGGCGGCACCCATCAGTGCCCAGTTGCTGCACGACAGCGCCAGCTGTACCAGCGCCAGCCGCGCGCCCGGCAAGGTGAGCCGCTTGCCCCTGAAGGTCCATTGCCGCCCTTGCGCCACGGCGCAGGCCACCACATAGGCCAGCGCCAGCAGGATCATCGCCACGCCGAGCATGCGCAACGCAAGGTCGCCGATGTGCGCCTGCCGCGGCGGCTCGATGGCGCCGGCCGCGAACAGGCCGCCGGCCAGCAGGCCGTAGCCGAGCCAGTTGGTCACGAGGCTGAGGCCGACCACCTGCGCGACGGTCGCGTCGTCGAGGCCCGCGCGTGCGTACAGGCGCGCGCGCATCGCGATGCCGCCGACCAGCGAACCGAGGTTGAGATTGAAGGCGTAGCTCGTCACCGCGATGGCCCAGGTGCGCCACGCGGGCAGCCGGTGTTTCAGGTGGCGCCTGCCGATGAGGTCGAAGCAGCCGTAGAGCGCATGGCTGGCCGTGGCCAGGCCGAGCACGGCGAGCAGCAGCCAGGGGGAATAGCGTTGCAACGCGTGCCACGCGCCGGCCCAGTCGACCTTGTGCGCGTGGGAAAGCAGCAGGCCGAGCACGGCAATGCCGAGCAGGGGGAGCGCCCATTTGCGGCAGCGTTGCCAGAGGGATGGCGAAGTGGTCGAACCGGAGGTGCCGGTGTCCGACGTGCCGACTTGAGGAATGGCCTCGGCGGAAGTTGCCGCGTGCGCGGCCTGCAGGCTCATGGCGGTGCGGCGGGTCAGGCGGGGTCTTGCTTGCCGCTTTGCTTCGGCGCCTTGTCAGAAGCCTTGTCGGATGCCTTCTCCGGGGTCTTGTGGTCGGCGGAGCCCTTGTCGTGGAGCTTGCGGTTGCCCACGTCCTTCATCAGTGCCTCGCCCTCGGTGTCGCGGCCGTCGGTGGGCACGGACTCTTCCTGGGTGACTTCAGGTTCTTCGTGCGCCGAATGTGCGGACTTGGGTGCGGGCTTGGACGTGGACATGTTGCGGCTCCTCAGGCTCTGTGGATGCCTTCAAGTCTTCGGTGTCCGGTGCAATCGCATCGCCATCCTTGGGCGACGACGGGTGCAGGACATTTGCCATACGCGGCGCATTGCGCAGCTGCGCAGCCGACGTCACACCCTGTCACTTGCAAGATCCGCCTTTGGAAATTTTCAGTTACATTTCCTGCGCCCATTTCGGGCGGAGGAGACACACAAATTGAATAGCGTGAGGAGACTGCTTCTTGCAGCCATGGCTGTCTCGGTGTTCACGAGCGGCTGCGCGGTCAATCGCACCAAGGCCACCGTCGATCCCTCGGCCGGGCTGGACAAGCTGCGCGTGGTGCAGGTCCGCAAGCTCGAGGGCGAGGACGGCACGATCCACCAATTGGTCGCGGCCAACCTGCGTGCGCGCGGCATGCGCGTGGTCGAGGACGGCAAGGCGCCCGAGCGGGTCGACGCCGTCGTCACCTACGTCGACAAGTGGACGTGGGACATCACCATGTACCTGCTGGAACTCACGGTCACCATTCGCGAGCCCAAGACCGACTACCCCCTGGCCACCGGCCATTCGCTCCATACCTCGTTCACCCGGCTCTCGCCATCGCAGATGGTCGACGAGGTGATCGGGAACATCTTCAAAGAATCGGAAAAAAACAAATGATCCATCACACCCTTCGCCGCGCCGGCGCGCTGGCCCTCCTCGCAGTGGTCGTCGCGCTCGCAGGCTGCGCCTCCCCGGCCAACCGCGACGCCATGACGACCACCAGCGTCGCGTCGAGCAAGAAGCTGCCGTTCTCGGTGTCGGTGAAGACCGGCGGCGGCAGCGAAACGAATCCGCTGTGGACCGCCGACATCTCCGACGACGACCTGCGCGCCGCCATCGAGAAGTCCATCACGCAGACGGCCCTGTTCAAGGAAGTCGTCAAGGGCAAGACCGGCGACTACGAGCTGTCGGTCTCGATCGTCAAGCTGAGCAAGCCCACGTTCGGCGCGGCGTTCACCGTCGACATGGAAGCGGGCTGGTCGCTCGTGAAGCTCTCGGACAACTCGGTGGCGATGCGCCGCGTCGTCAAGTCGACCTACACGGGCGGCGCGTTCGACTCGCTCGTGGGCACCACGCGCCTGCGCATGGCGGTGGAAGGCGCGGCGCGCAACAACATCAAGCAGGGCCTGGAAGCGGTGTCGGCGCTGAACCTCTGAGCGAACGGCAAGCAGTTCGCGCCACCTGAAAGCAGCGGCTGGCGATGAGGGACCGGACATTCGGCCCGCATCGGCCAGCCGCTTTTTTTCCAGGGGTGGCCATGACTTTCGTGACTGGCGAGCGCAGCGGCGCGCTGCTAGATTGCCGCCGCTGTCACGCATCGTCATCACCCACCTCGCACTGCAGGGACACATGCCAACTTCCAGGACCGCGCGCTTTCGGCGACTCTCTTTGTTCACGGTGGCCGTGGCGCTCGCGGCCTGTGGCGATGGTGGGCCGCCCGTCGCTGGGGCAACGCCACCGGCCTCGTTCGCATCCGCACCTTCGCCGGCGCCTGCCCTTGCCCCTGCCGCAGCCATTGCGGATTCATCCGCCTGCACCAACGAGGCCGACTTCAACGCAGGCACGCAGCTGACCTACGACCTGCAGCAGACCTCGCCCGGCCAGCCCACCGGCGCCACGCACCACGGCGTCACGACCGGCAAGCGTCAGGCGTTTGCCGGCGCCACGCCGGTGGCTTTCGAGCAGACCTTCTACGACGCCGGCAGGAAGCCGTTCGCGACGGCGACGATCTTCCGGGACGTGGTCGGCGGGAAGATGGTGCGCTACGGCGACACGCACGGCAGCGGCGGCACGCGGGTCACGAGCACCTACGCGCCCGCGCCGGCGATTCCTGTCGCGATGCAGGCGGACCAGACCGTGAACATCACTTACCGCATGGAAACCGTCAGCGCCGGCGGCAAGGTGACCATGGACGTCACCGAAGCCCTGACCTACCAGGGCCGCGAGAAGCTGTCGACGGCGCTCGGGACATTCGACACCTGCCGGTTCGTGCTGGCCAGCACCACGGCCATGGGCAAGGCGCCCGAGATCAAGGTCAATGTCACTTCATGGATCGCGGCTGAAGGGCCGTTTCGCGGCCAGCGCTTGAAGTCGTTCGTTGCCGCGACGGGCGGGCGGCCGGAGAGCACGAGCGTGGTGACGCAGATGAGCTACGTGCCGGAGTAGCTGCGAAGCGCGAGGCGCAAGGCCTAGCGTGGCAGGGTGCGCCACAGCAGGATTGAAGGCCCCAACGAAAAATGCGCTACAGCTTTTGAAGCTGTAGCGCATTTAAGAATATGGTGGCCTGGGGCGGAATCGAACCACCGACACGCGGATTTTCAATCCGCTGCTCTACCAACTGAGCTACCGGGCCATTGTGTGCAGCCTCGAATTATACAGCGCTTCTGCGCCCTCTTGAGAGATCCACACCAAGTTGTTTAAGTTTTCTGTAGAGATGGGTGCGTTCGAGGCCGGTTTTTTCGGCGACTCGGGTCATAGAACCGTTCTCCATCGCCAAGTGGAACTCGAAATACGCCTTCTCGAAGCCGTCGCGCGCATCGCGCAGCGGGCGGTCGAGGTCGAAGCTCTGCGTGGACTGCGGGCCGATGTCCGCCACGGGCACCGCGGCGAGCGACGCCATCATCAGGCTGTCGCCCGTGGTGGTGATGGCCGCGGCCTGCGAGCCGGTGGCCGGCGTGGGCACCACGCCGGCGGCAGCGCGGCGTGCGCTCTCGCGCGCCAGGCCCTGCTCCACTGCCTTGAGCAGCTTCTGCATGGTGATGGGTTTTTCGAGGAACGCGAAGGCGCCGATGCGCGTAGCGTCGACCGCGGTGTCGATGGTGGCGTGGCCGCTCATCATGATCACCGGCATGCTCAGCAGGCCCGCGGTGGACCATTCCTTGAGCAGCGTGACGCCGTCGGTGTCGGGCATCCAGATGTCCAGGAGCACGAGGTCGGGCCGGGCGCGCTGGCGCGCGGCGCGTGCTTCGGCGGCGTTTTCCGCGAGCTCCACGTTGTGGCCTTCGTCATTGAGAATTTCGAAGAGCAGGTCCCGGATGCCCAGCTCGTCATCGACCACGAGAATGTTTGCCATGAGTGCTGCTTGTTGTATGCGCTGGTGTCTGCAAAGGTGTGTAGGAGTCCGCCGGCACATCCCTCGCCTGTGCGACGGATTCGTGCGGCTCAGGCGGCGGAAGACTTCGAATCTTCGGTGTGAGCGACCGCTGCCCGCGGCTCGCTTGCCAGCGCGAATGATAGCGAGACTTGCGCCCCTGCCACAGCCCCATCGACCACGCGGTTGGAAAGCTCGATGCGCGCACCGTGTTCGTCCGCGATCTTCTTCACGACCGCAAGGCCTAAACCGGTACCTTTTGTTTTCGTGGTGACGTACGGTTCGAACGCGCGCTTGAGAATATTTTCAGCAAAACCCTTGCCGCTGTCCTGCACCGTCATGCGCACACGTTGGCCCGAATCGCCCAGCCGCGTGCGAATGACCACCTCGCCCGGCTTGCCCGTGCCGCTGGCCGCGGCCTCGGCGGCGTCCTGCGCGTTTTGCAACAGGTTGTGTATGACCTGGCGAATCTGCTGGGCATCGCCCCGCACGGGTGGGCAGCGCTCATCGAGCTCGAAGCGCAGCGTGATGGGCAGGCTGTCGGCGTTGTAGAGCTGGAGCACATCGGCCAGCAGCGCATTGAGATCGACCGGCTTCAGGTCGGCCGCGGGCAGGCGCGCGTAGTCGCGGAACTCGTTCACCAGCCGCTTCATCGCATCGACCTGGTCGACGATGGTCTTCACCGACTTCACCAGGATGGCCTGCTCGGGCGGCGGCACCTTGCCCGACAGCTTCATCTCCAGCCGCTCGGCCGAGAGCTGGATGGGCGTGAGCGGGTTCTTGATCTCGTGCGCCAGCCGGCGCGCCACTTCGCCCCAGGCCTGCGCGCGCTGGGCCGAGACGATTTCCGAGATGTCGTCGAACACCAGCAGGCGCGCGGCGCCGGGCAGCTCCGCGCCGCGCGCGACGATGTTGATGGCGCCGTCCTGCTGCGGCAGGTCGTTGCCCGAGGCGTGCAGCTCGAAGGCGTGCTGCCAGTGGTCGAGGCCGTGCTGCATGCGCTCGACAAGAAAGTCGTCGAACTGCTGCTGCACCTTGGCGCCGAAATCGGCCAGGCCCGGCACGGCCACCAGCGCCTGGCCTTCGTAGGCGGCCATCGGTGCGCGCAGCACGCGCGTGGCGCCGGGGTTGGTCGACAGCACGATGCCGCGGGCGTCGAGCACGATCACGCCCGAGGTCAGGTTGTCCAGGATGGTCTGCAGGTTGGCGCGCGCCGCGTCGAGCTGGCCCATGGTCTTCTCGACCGCGCCGCGGGCGTCGGCCAGTTGCTGCGTCATGACGGCGAACGAGCGCGTGAGGCCGCCCAGCTCGTCCTTGCCCTGCAGCACGGCAGTGGGCCGCAGGTCGCCGGCGGCCACCTGGCGCACGCCGTCGGCCAGCACCAGCAACGGCCGGGCGAGCTGGTTGCCGAACAGCACGGCCAGCAGCACGGCGCCGAACACGGCCAGGAACAGGCTCAGCGTGAGCGTGCCGATGTACATGCGGCGCAGGCCTTCTCGCGCGAGCGCCCTTTCCTGGTATTCGCGGTTGGCCTCCTGCACGGCGAGCGCATTGGCCACCACCGCCGGCGGCAGCGGCCGCGTGACCTGCAGGTAGCGCGGGGCGGTGTCGAAGTCGAAACCCGGGCGTTGCACCATGGCCAGCGCGCGCACGCTCGCGACCGGCGGCGGCGCGCCGGGGGCGGCGGTTTCGTCCAGCCCCTCGACGTGCGACACGGCGCGCTCGGGGCGCACCTGGCGAAACTGCTGCGCCGTCGGCCGCTCGGGGTTGAGCTGGAAGCGCGAGGTGCCGGCGCTGGCCACCAGCTGCCCGGTGCCGGTCCACAGAATGACGTCGGTGGCCTCGAGCTGGTCGCGAATGCGCTCCAGCTGCAGGCCCGCGCTGGCATCGGGCACCTGCGCGAGCTGCGCGCTGGCGCTGCGCGTCTTGGCCGCCAGGTCGTCGGACAGCGAATCGAGCGTGGCCCGCCCCAGGTTCAGGCCGGCGTCGAGCGCGCCCTCCACCTTCACGTCGAACCAGCTTTCGATCGAGCGCGCGACGAACTGGTAGGACACCACGTAGACCAGCGCCCCGGGCACCACACCCACCAGCGCGAAGATGGCCGCCAGCTTGATGAGCAGCCGGCTGCCGAACTTGCCCTGCCGCAACCGCCGCAGCAACCGGAAGGCGACCCAGCCGATCACCAGCACCAGCAGCACCGCCACCACCACGTTGATGCCGAACAGGCGCACGTAGTAGCGCTCGTACAGCGCGCGGTTGTTGGTGGCCTGCGCAAGCAGGAACATCAGCACCAGCCCGATGGCCGTGACCAGCGCGGCCCCCACGCCGATGGCCCAGCGCATGGCGCGCGCGCGGCTGGCGGCCGGCGTGGCCGCTGCGCCGCTGCGCGCCGACGTGCTCACTTCTGCTTCTCCACGGCGAGCCGGGCGGTGCGCTCGGCGGCGATGTTCCAGTCGGACTGCCCGACCACGCCGATCTGGAACGGCCGCGGCAGCTGCGAGGTGTCGAGCCGGAAACGGAAGGTCACCTGGTGCAGCGGGTCGTCGCCGATTTCGGCGGTGTCGCCCAGCCGCAGGCGGCCGACGCGCTTGATGGCGTCGAGCGCGTCGGCCAGCGTGTCGAAGTTCTGGTTCAGCGAAATGCCCAGGCCGGCCGCGCCGGTCATGGGCGCCGCCGACACGTTCAGGCGCCAGCGCCGCGTGAGCGGCTGGTAGGCCAGCCGCATGTGGCGCGTGACCTGGGCGACCTTGCGGTCGGTCCAGTACCAGCGCTCCTGGAAGATCTCGGCCTCGGCCACGAAGTAGATGGCGATGCCCTTGTCGAGCACCTCCTCGACCAGCGAGGGCAGCTCGAACTGCACCGCGGCGCTGAAGTAGACGCCGTCGTCGGACTGCTCCAGCCGCATCTGGCTGATCGATGTGCCGGCACGCCCCTGCGCCACCGCCGGGGCCGGCAGCCAGGCCATCCACAGCACCCACACCCAGAGCAGCACGGCCAGCAGGACCGGCCGGCGCGGTTCAGTGCGAGCGTTTTTCGAGCAGTGCGTAGAAGAAACCGTCGTGGTCACCAGAGGGATTGTCCGGGACGCTGCGGCCATTCGACCCGTTTTGGGGCAGCAAATGGCCGGGCGACGGCAGCAAACGTGCGTCGGTGTTGTGTACAAGAAACGCATCAATTTGTTGCGAACCTTCTTCGCGAAACACGGAGCAGGTGCAGTAAAGAAGACGGCCGCCGGGCTTCACGAGCGGCCAGAGCGCCGCCAACAGCGAGGCCTGCTGGGCCGCGAGCTGGCCGGTGTCGCTCTCACGGCGCAGCCAGCGCACGTCGGGGTGGCGGCGCACGATGCCCGAGGCGGTGCACGGCGCATCGAGCAGGATGGCGTCGAAGGGCGTGCCGTCCCACCACTGGGCGGGGCGCGCCGCGTCGGCCACCAGCACCTTGGCGCTCATGCCGATGCGCGCCAGGGTCTCGTCGATGCGGCGGCTGCGCACGGCGTCGACTTCGAGGGCGGTGACGTCGATGGCACCCGGGCCGGCCAGCTCGAGCAGGTGCGCTGTCTTGCCGCCGGGGGCGGCGCAGGCGTCGAGCACGCGCAGCGGGGCGGCGGAGGCGGACCGGGCCGCCAGCAAACCGTCGAGCAGCAAGGGCGCGGCCATCTGCGCGGCGGCGTCCTGCACCGACGAAGCACCGTCTGCAAAACCGGGCAACTGCTGCACCGGCCGTGCACGCGCGAGCTGCAGGCCCGAAGGACCGACGCGCGTGGCCGACAGGCCCACGGCTTCGAGCTCCGCCAGATAGGCGACCGGGTTCGATTTCTGCGCATTCACGCGCAGCGTCATCGGCGCCTGCGCGTTGTCGGCACCCAGCACGCGTTGCCACTCGCGCGGATGGTCGCGCTTGAGGCGCTCGATCCACCAGCGCGGATGGTTCCACTGCGCCACCGGTTCGCTGTCGGTGATGGCCACCAGCTCGTCGCGCTCACGCAGAAAGCGCCGCAGGCAGGCGTTGATGAAGCTGGCCTGCGCGCGCGTGGCCGGGTTGCGCTTGGCGGCCTCGACCGCCTGGTCGACCAGCGTGAAGGGCTCGTAGGGCGCGCGCTCGGTGTCCCAGGCCAGCGCGAGCGCCGTGCACAGCAAGGCATCGGGCAGCGGCGGTGGCGTGCGCTTGGCCAGGTGGCGGCGCAGGGCCTCGGCGCGGCCCAGCCAGCGCAGCACCTGGAAGCCGAGCGCCTGCACGCCGGGGCGCAGGGCAGGCTCGACCGCCTCGAACGCGACCGAGCCCGAGGTACCGGCGCGAATCGACGCCAGCGCCACCGCGGTCAGTTGCAGTTGGCGCCAGAGCGGGGGTTGCAGCGACGGCGCGCCGCCACTGCTCGAAGAATCGGAATGTAGGTCTGACAAGTTGGGGCGATGGTAACGGGCGCCCGCAAGCCGGACGCCGTGCAATGGAAAGAAAAAGGAAGCCGCGCCTGACGCTCAGAGCAGCGGCGCGGCCGCACGCAGACGCACGGCCCATGCCACCAGCATCGCAGGGAACTGCGCGATGGCCGCGTTGTAGATCGCCACGGCCTGGTTGAACTGGTTGCGCGCAATTTCCGCGGCGGCCGAAGGCTCGGGCCACGCAATGGGCTCGGCCACGCTCGCCGCGGCGATCGACGACCCCGACGCTCCCGACGATCCGGGCATCAGCGGCACCGGGCGCGACAGCGTGCCGTCGGCGTCGAACACCGTCACATCGTCCGGGTGCTGGCGCCGCCATGCGCCGATCCACACCTGCAGCGCGGTGGCCAGCGCCGCCATGCCGCCGGCGTCCAGCGGATGCAGCCGCGTGGCGCCCAGCAGCGTCGACAGCTGCGTGGTCGCGGCCTGCAGCGGCGCAATGGACGACAGCGATTCATTCAGCACCGCCTCGGGTGGCGAGGCGGAGATGCTGGCCTGCACGAAATCGAGCTGCTTGCCCAGGGCCGCATCGAGCGCCCCATAGGCCTGCAGCACGGTCGCGCGCAGGCGCACCAGCCGGTTGTAGGCACCGACAAACCAGAACAGCAGCACCGCGATCACGATCCAGCTGGCCAGCGATTCGGGCAACAGACTCATCGACAACAAGGCCTCATGGACAACACAAAGAAAAACGCCCCCCGACCGGGGCCGGTCGGGGGGCGTGTGTACCGGTCATGGCCGGTGATGCTAACCAGTTATTCGGTCGCGGCGCCTTCGCTGGCGTCCACCGTGGTCGCTGCATCGCTGGCCTCGTTGGAGGCTGCCATGTCGGCGGCCTCCGACTCGGCAATGGCGCGGCGCTCGGCTTCGTCCATCGCGTCCTTGACCTTGCGTGCCTGGTGGTACGCCATGCCGGTGCCCGCGGGAATCAGGCGGCCGACGATCACGTTTTCCTTCAGGCCGCGCAGCTCGTCGCGCTTGCCCATGATCGCGGCTTCGGTCAGCACGCGCGTCGTTTCCTGGAACGAAGCAGCCGAGATGAACGAGTCGGTCGACAGCGACGCCTTCGTGATACCCAGCAGCAGGTTGGTGAACGTCGCGGGGATCTTGCCTTCGGCGCGCAGGGCGTCGTTGGTGTTGAGCATTTCGCTGCGTTCGACCTGTTCGCCGGAGATGTAGCCGGTCTCGCCGATGTTGTCGACCACGACGCGGCGCAGCATCTGGCGAACGATCACCTCGATGTGCTTGTCGTTGATCTTCACACCCTGCAAGCGGTACACGTCCTGCACTTCGTCCACGATGTAGCGCGCGAGTTCTTCCGAACCCAGCAGGCGCAGGATGTCCTGCGGGTCCGCCGGACCGTCGACCACGCTTTCACCCTTGTTCACCACCTGGCCTTCGTGCACCAGGATGTTCTTTTCCTTCGGAACGAGGTCTTCGTAGACGCCGCCTTCGGGATCGGTGATCTGCAGGCGGATCTTGCCCTTCGTTTCCTTGCCGAACGACACCGTGCCGGTCATTTCGGCCAGCATGCCCTTGTCCTTCGGCGAACGGGCTTCGAACAGCTCGGCCACACGCGGCAGACCGCCGGTGATGTCGCGGGTCTTCTGGCCTTCGACCGGAATACGCGCCAGCACTTCGCCGGGGCCCACGTCCTGGCCGTCACGGATCTGCACCAGCGAGCCGATCGGGAAGCCGATCGTCACCGAGTGGTCGGTACCCGGGATCTTCACTTCGGCGCCGGAGGCGTCGATGAGCTTCACCTGAGGGCGAACCACCTTGGCGGCGCCGCGGCGCTTCGGGTCGATCACGACCAGGGTCGACAGACCGGTCACTTCGTCCACCTGCTTGGCGACCGTCAGGCCTTCCTCGACGTTCTCGAACTGCGCCTTGCCGGCGAACTCGGTAATGATCGGGCGGGTCAGCGGGTCCCAGTTGGCGAGCACGTGGCCGGCCTTGATCTGCTGGTCGGCCTTGACCGTCAGCGTGGCGCCGTACGGCACCTTGTGACGTTCGCGCTCACGGCCGTGCTCGTCATGAATGACGATCTCGCCCGAACGCGAAATCACGACCAGGTCGCTCTTGCTGTTGGTCACGTAGCGCATCGTGGCGTTGAAGCCGATCGAGCCGTTCGACTTGGCTTCCACGCTCGAGGCGATGGCGGCGCGCGAAGCGGCACCACCGATGTGGAAGGTACGCATCGTCAGCTGCGTGCCGGGTTCGCCGATGGACTGCGCAGCGATCACACCAACGGCTTCGCCGATGTTGATCAGGCCGCCGCGGCCCAGGTCGCGGCCGTAGCAGGTCGCGCAGATGCCGAAGCGGGTTTCGCAGGTCAGCGCGGTACGCACCTTGACCTCGTCGACGCCTTGCGCCTCGAGCTCTTCGATGTTGTCCTCGTCGAACATGGAGCCTGCCTTCAGCAGCACCGAACGGTTTTCCGGGTGCAGCACGTCGTCCGCGGCCGAGCGGCCGAGGATACGGTCGCGCAGCGACTCGATCACTTCACCGCCTTCGACGATGGCGCGCATCAGGTAGCCGCCGTGCGTGCCGCAGTCCTGCTCGGTCACGACCAGGTCTTGCGTCACGTCGACCAGACGACGGGTCAGGTAGCCCGAGTTCGCCGTCTTCAGCGCCGTGTCGGCCAGGCCCTTACGGGCACCGTGGGTGGAGATGAAGTACTCC
This sequence comes from Variovorax sp. J22G73, assembly GCF_030317035.1. Taxonomy (GTDB): domain Bacteria; phylum Pseudomonadota; class Gammaproteobacteria; order Burkholderiales; family Burkholderiaceae_C; genus Variovorax. Next base: position 10,511 of record NZ_JASZYK010000010.1, on the reverse strand, counting down.
AGCACGTTCAGGCCTTCGCGGAAGTTCGCGGTGATGGGCGTCTCGATGATCGAGCCGTCGGGCTTGGCCATCAGGCCACGCATGCCGGCCACCTGGCGAATCTGGGCCGCGGAACCGCGAGCGCCCGAGTCGGCCATCATGTAGATCGAGTTGAAGGACTCCTGCTCCACTTCCTTGCCGTGGCGGTCGATGACCTTCTGCTTCGACAGCTTGGCCATCATGACCTTCGACACTTCGTCGCCGGCCTTGCCCCAGATGTCCACCACCTTGTTGTAGCGTTCGCCGGAGGTCACGAGACCGGAGACGTACTGCTGTTCGATCTCCTTCACTTCCTTGGCCGAGCGCTCGATGATGCCGTGCTTTTCAGCGGGCACCAGCATGTCGTCGATGGCGATCGAGATACCGGCCTTGGTCGCCAGGCGGAAGCCGTTCTGCAGCAGCTTGTCGGCGAACACGACCGTCTCTTTCAGGCCGCACTTGCGGAACGAGACGTTGATGAGCTTGGAGATTTCCTTCTTCTTCAGCGCCTTGTTGATGTTCGAGAACGGCAGGCCCTTCGGCAGGATCTCGGACAGCAGGGCACGGCCCACGGTGGTGTCCACGAGCGAGGTCGACGGCGTGAACACGCCGGTTTCCTTGTCCTTGGTGTACTCCGTGATACGCACCGCGACCTTGGCGGTGAGCTCGACCTCGTTGGCGTCCAGCGCGCGCTGCACTTCACCGATGTCGGAGAAGATCAGGCCCTCGCCCTTGCCGTTGATGCGGTCGCGGGTCGTGTAGTACAGACCCAGCACCACGTCCTGCGAAGGAACGATCGACGGTTCGCCTGATGCCGGGAACAGCACGTTGTTGGAGGCCAGCATCAGCGTGCGGGCTTCCATTTGCGCTTCCACCGACAGCGGCACGTGAACGGCCATCTGGTCGCCGTCGAAGTCGGCGTTGAATGCCGCGCAGACGAGCGGGTGCAGCTGGATGGCCTTGCCTTCGATCAGGATCGGTTCGAACGCCTGGATGCCCAAACGGTGCAGCGTAGGCGCACGGTTCAGCATGACCGGGTGTTCCTTGATCACTTCTTCCAGGATGTCCCACACCACCGGCGTGCCCGATTCGACTTCCTTCTTGGCAGCCTTGATCGTGGTCGCGATGCCCATGGCTTCCAGGCGCGAGAAGATGAAGGGCTTGAACAGTTCCAGCGCCATCAGCTTCGGCAGGCCGCATTGGTGCAGCTTGAGCGTCGGGCCCACCACGATGACCGAACGGCCCGAGTAGTCGACGCGCTTGCCCAGCAGATTCTGGCGGAAGCGGCCGCTCTTGCCCTTGATCATGTCGGCCAGCGACTTCAGTGCGCGCTTGTTGGCGCCCGTCATGGCCTTGCCGCGACGGCCGTTGTCCAGCAGCGAGTCCACAGCTTCCTGCAGCATCCGCTTTTCGTTGCGCGCGATGATTTCCGGAGCCTTCAGCTCCAGCAGGCGGCGCAGGCGCGAATTGCGGTTGATGACGCGGCGGTACAGGTCGTTCAGGTCGGAGGTCGCAAAGCGGCCGCCGTCCAGCGGCACCAGCGGACGCAGGTCCGGCGGCAGCACGGGCAGCACTTCGAGCACCATCCACTGGGGCTTGATGCCCGACTTGCGGAAGGCTTCCAGCACCTTCAGGCGCTTGGAGTTCTTCTTGACCTTGACTTCGGAGCCGGTCAGGTCACCGCGCAGGCGTTCGATCTCGCTGTCGAGCTCGATGCCTTCCAGCAGGTCCTTGATGCCTTCGGCGCCCATCTTGGCAACGAATTCGTCGCCGAATTCCTTGCGCTTCGCGTCGTAGTCGTCCTCGGACATGATGCCGAACTTCTTCAGCGGGGTCATGCCGGGGTCGGTGATCACGTAGGCTTCGAAATACAGCACGCGTTCGATGTCGCGCAGCGTCATGTCGAGCACCAGGCCCAGGCGCGACGGCAGCGACTTCAGGAACCAGATGTGGGCGCAGGGCGCGGCCAGGTCGATGTGACCCATGCGCTCGCGACGCACCTTGGTCTGCGTGACTTCAACGCCGCACTTCTCGCAGATCACGCCGCGGTGCTTCAGGCGCTTGTACTTGCCGCACAGGCACTCGTAGTCCTTGATGGGGCCGAAGATCTTGGCGCAGAACAGGCCGTCGCGCTCGGGCTTGAACGTGCGGTAGTTGATCGTCTCGGGCTTCTTCACTTCGCCGAAAGACCACGAACGGATCTTCTCGGGCGACGCCATGCCGATCTTGATCGCATCGAAATGCTCGTCGGGCGTGAATTGCTTGAACAGGTCGAGTAATGACTTCATGTGACTCTTTCCTTGTTGCTTAAGAACGTTCGAGTTCGATGTCCAGGCCCAGGGAACGAATTTCCTTGACCAGCACATTGAACGATTCCGGCATGCCGGCTTCGATGGAGTGTTCGCCCTTGACGATGCTCTCGTACACCTTGGTACGGCCTTGCACGTCGTCGGACTTCACCGTCAGCATTTCCTGCAGAACGTAGGCGGCGCCGTAAGCTTCCAGCGCCCACACTTCCATTTCCCCGAAACGCTGGCCGCCGAACTGCGCCTTGCCGCCCAGAGGCTGCTGCGTGACCAGCGAGTACGGGCCGGTCGAGCGGGCGTGCATCTTGTCGTCCACCAAGTGGTGCAGCTTCAAGAAGTGCATGTAGCCGACGGTGACCGGACGCTCGAACTGGTCGCCCGAGCGGCCGTCGTACAGGTACGCCTGGGTGCGCGTGTCGGTCAGGCCCTTGAGCTTGGCGATGTCGTCCGGGTAGGCGAGCTTGAGCATGCCGCGGATTTCTTCTTCCGAGGCGCCGTCGAACACAGGCGTCGCGAAGGTTGCGCCGTTCTGCAGGTTCGCCGCCATCTCGAGCAGTTCGGTGTCGCTCAGCGAACCGAGGTTTTCCTGGCGGCCCGAGCCGTTGTACAGCTGCTCCATGAACTTGCGCAGCTCGGCCACCTTGGCCTCCTGCTGCAGCATGTCGCCGATGCGCTGGCCGATGCCCTTGCCGGCCCAGCCCAGATGCACTTCCAGCACCTGGCCCACGTTCATCCGCGAAGGCACGCCCAGTGGGTTCAGGCAGATGTCGCACGGCGTGCCGTCGGCCATGTGGGGCATGTCTTCGACCGGAACGATCTTCGACACCACACCCTTGTTGCCGTGGCGGCCGGCCATCTTGTCGCCGGGTTGCAGGCGGCGCTTGACGGCCAGGTAGACCTTGACCATCTTCAGCACGCCCGCGGGCAGCTCGTCGCCCTGCGTGAGCTTCTTGCGCTTTTCTTCGAACGAGAGGTCGAAGCTGTGGCGCGTCTGCTCCAGCGAGTTCTTGATCGACTCGAGCTGCGTGGCCACTTCGTCTTCCGCCGGGCGGATGTCGAACCAGTGGAACTTCTCGACCGACGACAGGTAGGCCTTGTCGAGCTTGGTGCCCTTGGCCAGCTTGTTCGGACCGCCGTTGGCGACCTTGCCGGTCAGCAGCTTCTCGATACGGTCGAACGCGTCGGCTTCGACGATGCGAAGCTGGTCGTTCAGGTCGAGGCGGAAGCGCTTGAGCTCGTCGTCGATGATCTGCTGGGCGCGCTTGTCGCGCGTGATGCCTTCGCGGGTGAACACTTGCACGTCGATCACGGTGCCTTGCGAGCCCTGGTCCACGCGCAGCGAGGTGTCCTTCACGTCGGAAGCCTTCTCGCCGAAGATGGCGCGAAGCAGCTTCTCTTCAGGCGTCAGCGTGGTCTCGCCCTTCGGCGTGACCTTGCCCACCAGCGTGTCGCCCGGCTGCACTTCGGCGCCGACATAAATGATGCCGGATTCGTCGAGGCGGTTGAGCTGCTGCTCGGCCAGGTTCGGGATGTCGCGCGTGATTTCTTCGGCGCCCAACTTCGTGTCGCGTGCCATCACCACCAGTTCCTCGATGTGGATCGAGGTGTAGCGGTCTTCGGCGACGACGCGTTCGGAGATCAGGATCGAGTCTTCGAAGTTGTAGCCGTTCCACGGCATGAACGCGATCAGCATGTTCTGGCCCAGGGCCAGTTCGCCGAGGTCGGTCGATGCGCCGTCGGCCACCACGTCGCCCTTGGCGATCTTGTCGCCGCGCTTGACGATGGGGCGCTGGTGGATGTTGGTGTTCTGGTTCGAACGCTGATACTTGATCAGGTTGTAGATGTCCACACCCACTTCACCGGCTGCCGCTTCGGCATCGTTCACGCGCACCACGACACGGGTCGCATCGACGTAGTCGACGATACCGCCGCGGGTGGCCGTGACCACGGTGCCGGAGTCGACCGCGGAGACGCGCTCGATACCGGTGCCGACCATCGGCTTCTCGGGGCGCAGCACAGGCACGGCCTGGCGCTGCATGTTGGCGCCCATCAACGCGCGGTTCGCGTCGTCGTGCTCCAGGAAGGGCACGAGCGATGCGGCCACCGACACGATCTGCGCGGGCGACACGTCCATGTACTGGATGCGCTCGGCACCGACCAGGATCGATTCGCCGGCTTCACGCGCGGAGACCAGGTCGCCGGTCAGCACGCCGTCCTTGTCCAGGGCCGCGTTGGCCTGGGCGATGACGTACTTGCCTTCTTCGATGGCCGACAGGTAGTCGATCTCGTTGGTGACCTTGCTGTCCGCCACGCGACGGTACGGCGTCTCGATGAAGCCGTATTCGTTCAGACGGGCGTACAAGGCCAGCGAGTTGATCAGGCCGATGTTCGGGCCTTCAGGCGTTTCGATCGGGCACACGCGGCCGTAATGGGTCACATGCACGTCGCGCACTTCGAAGCCTGCACGTTCACGCGTCAGACCACCCGGGCCAAGGGCCGACACGCGGCGCTTGTGGGTGATTTCGGACAACGGGTTCGTCTGGTCCATGAACTGCGACAGCTGCGACGCACCGAAGAATTCCTTCAGCGCGGCCGAGATCGGCTTGCTGTTGATCAGGTCGTGCGGCATCAGCGGCTCTTGCTCCGCTTGGCCCAGGCGTTCCTTCACGGCCTTCTCGATACGCGCCAGGCCGGTGCGGTACTGGTTCTCGGCCAGTTCGCCGACGCAACGCACGCGGCGGTTGCCCAGGTGATCGATGTCGTCGACTTCGCCGTTGCCGTTGCGCAGGTCGACGAGGATCTTGACCACGGCCAGGATGTCTTCGTTGGTCAGCACCATCGGGCCGGTGGATTCGTCGCGGCCGACCTTGGCGTTGAACTTCATGCGGCCCACGCGCGACAGGTCGTACGTGTCCGGGTTGTAGAACAGGCGCTGGAACAGGGCCTGCACCGCGTCTTCCGTCGGCGGCTCGCCGGGGCGCATCATGCGGTAGATGGCCACGCGCGCGGCGAACTCGTCCACCGTTTCGTCGATGCGCAGGGTCTGCGAGATGTACGCGCCCTGGTCGAGTTCGTTGGTGTAGATGACCTGCACGTCCTGCACGCCGGCCGTGCGCAGCTTCTTCAGCAGCGCTTCGGTCAGCTCGTCGTTGGCCTTGGCCAGGATTTCACCCGAGTCGGCGTCCACGATGTTGCGGGCGATGACGCGGCCGATCAGGAAGTCTTCCGGCACGCTGATGTGCGTGGTGCCGCCCTGCTCGAGTTCGCGCGTGTGGCGCGCGGTGACGCGCTTGTCCTTGGCGACCACGACCTTGCCCGACTTGTCGGTGATGTCGAAGCGCGCGACTTCGCCGCGCAGACGCTCGGAGACGAACTCCATCTGCGCGCCGCTGTCCATCAGGCGGAAGTTGTCGTTCACGAAGAAGTTCGCGAGGATCGATTCCGGGTTCAGGCCGATGGCCTTCAGCAGGATCGTGACCGGCATCTTGCGGCGACGGTCCACGCGGAAGTACAGCATGTCCTTCGGGTCGAATTCGAAGTCGAGCCACGAACCGCGGTAGGGAATCACGCGGGCCGAGAACAGCAGCTTGCCCGAGCTGTGCGTCTTGCCCTTGTCGTGTTCGAAGAACACGCCCGGCGAACGGTGCAGCTGCGAAACGATCACGCGTTCGGTGCCGTTGATGATGAACGAACCCTTTTCGGTCATGAGCGGCACTTCGCCCATGTAGACCTCTTGTTCCTTCACTTCCTTGACCACCTTCGACTGCGAGGTCGACGACTCGCGGTCATAGATGATGAGCTGCACCTTGGCGCGCACGGCCGAGGCGAAGGTCAGGCCGCGGGTCTGGCATTCGCGCACGTCGAACGCCGGCTTCGCCAGGTTGTACTCGAGGAACTTCATCTCGACAAAACCGTTGTGCGAGACGATCGGGAAGGCGGCGTCGAACGCGGCCTGCAGGCCTTCGACGGTGCGCTGTTTGGGGGCGATGCCGGCTTGCAGGAACGCGGTGTACGCGTCTTTCTGCATCTGCAGCAGGTAAGGGATTTCGACGACGCTGTCGCGGTTACCGAAACTTTTTCGGATGCGCTTGCGTTCGGTGTAACTGTACGCGGACGATTGGGCCATGAGAGCTCCGGTGCTTGAGATCTTCAGCGACTTGTCAGCAGTGCCTAGGCACCACTGCTTGGCGGCTGGCCACTACCAGCCGTTGGCGGACGGCGATGCGTTGCACATCGCCCGAACCAAGGGGTCTTCTGCAGTCGGGGTCAGAAGACACTCAAAAAACGTCTCGTTTGGGCTTTTCCGTCGACCTGAAGGTCTCCAGGAAAGCCGGCAACGAGCCGGCTTTTGGGTGCGCTCTGAAAGCGGCAAAGGCTGGAGGGCCTTTTCAGGCACCTCCAGCCCTCTAGGGGGACTGAATTACTTCAGTTCCACCTTGGCGCCAGCTTCTTCCAGCTTCTTCTTGGCGGCTTCAGCGTCAGCCTTGGACAGGGCTTCCTTGACAGCCTTGGGAGCGGCTTCCACCAGGTCCTTGGCTTCCTTGAGGCCCAGGCCGGTGATTTCGCGCACGGCCTTGATGACCGACACCTTGTTCGCGCCGACTTCAGCCAGCACGACGTTGAATTCGGTCTGTTCTTCAGCCACGGCAGCGGCAGCACCGCCACCAGCGCCAGCCGGAGCGGCCATTGCAGCGGCGCTCACGCCGAACTTCTCTTCGATGGCCTTGACCAGGTCGTTGAGTTCCAGGACCGTCATGCTGTCGAGCGCGGTCAGAAATGCGTCTTTATCGAATGCCATTTTTGTTTCCTAACAATTGGGTTGAATATTTCAAACGCAAGCTCAAGCGGCTTGCGCTTCTGCCGGTGCATCGGCGGGTGCAGCTTCGCCTTCGCCACGCTTCGCAGCCAGCGCCGCGAGAACGCGTGCCGTACGGGAAACGGGGGATTGCATCAAGCCCAGCAATTGGGACAGCAGCACTTCCTTCGAAGGGATGTTGGCCAGTTGCTTCACGCCGTTGACGTCCAGGGCCTTGCCGCCGAACGCACCACCGCGAATCACCAACTTGTCGTTGGTCTTCGCGAAGTCGGCCACTACCTTGGCGGCGGCCACTGCGTCTTCGGAAAAGCCGTAGATCAGCGGACCGGTCATCTGGTCACCGACGACTTCGAATGCGCTACCAGCCACAGCACGGCGTGCCAGCGTGTTCTTCAACACGCTGAGCGTCACGCCCTTGCTGCGAGCTTCGCTGCGCAGTTTGGTCATATCGGCAACCGTGATACCACGGTATTCCGCCATCACGAGCGTTTGAGCTTTTGCGGCGAGGCTGGTCACATCACTGATGACCGCTTCTTTCTCACTGCGATTCAGACTCAAGGTCTACTCCTTTTAATGCGACCTTCGGCCGGGGCCTCGGATCGCGCTTCATGCAGCGACCAACTGTTTCGGAACAAAAACAAATTCCTTGCAGTGGGGTCGCCATCTGCGCTGGTCACCGGACAGGAAGGTCCGGCGATTAAGTGCAGCACCCTGCACACCAGCGGTCTTGGATGGCTCGCGGCAACCGAAGCCGCCGCGACCCACCACATTCGCCTCACCCTTTCGGGCGAGGCCAATCTCTTCAGCTCGCCGAGATGGTTTGCGTGTCCACGCGGACACCCAGACCCATGGTCGACGACACCGCCACCTTGCGCAGGTACACACCCTTGCTGGTCGCGGGCTTGGCCTTGACCAGAGCGTCGATCAGCGCGGCGAGGTTGCCTTGCAGCTTGTCGTTGTCGAACGAGCGACGGCCGATCGTGCCGTGCACGATGCCGGCCTTGTCGACGCGGAACTGAACCTGGCCAGCCTTGGCGTTCTTCACGGCCGTGGCGACGTCCGGGGTCACGGTGCCAACCTTGGGGTTGGGCATCAGGCCGCGCGGGCCCAGGATCTGACCCAGCGTACCGACGACGCGCATGGCGTCCGGTGCGGCGATCACGACGTCGAAAGGCATGTCGCCAGCCTTGACCATGGCAGCCAGGTCGTCCATGCCGACGATGTCGGCGCCGGCGGCCTTGGCTTCTTCAGCCTTGGCGCCTTGGGCGAACACGGCGACGCGCTTGGTCTTGCCGGTGCCGTTGGGCAGCACGACGGCGCCACGCACGACCTGGTCCGACTTCTTCGCGTCGATGCCGAGCTGCACGGCCACGTCGATCGATTCGTCGAACTTGGCGGTGGCCGCGTCCTTGACGATGACGATCGCGTCAGCCAGCGGGTACAGCTTGTTGCTGTCGACCTTGCCTTGCAGCGACTTTTGCTTCTTGGTGATCTTGGACATTTACACGCCCTCCACATTCACGCCCATCGAGCGGGCCGAGCCGGCGATGGTACGAACTGCTGCGTCGAGGTCGGCGGCAGTCAGGTCCTTCATCTTGGCCTTGGCGATTTCTTCGAGCTGGGCGCGCGTGATCTTGCCGACCTTGTCGGTGTGCGGGCGGGCCGAACCCTTGTCCAGCTTGATGGCCTTCTTGATCAAGGTGATCGCCGGGGGCGTCTTGATGATGAAGGTGAAGCTCTTGTCAGCGAACGCGGTGATGACCACCGGCAGCGGCAGACCCGGCTCGACGCCTTGGGTCTGCGCGTTGAACGCCTTGCAGAACTCCATGATGTTCAGACCGCGCTGACCGAGTGCGGGACCGATCGGGGGGGACGGGTTGGCCTTACCAGCTGGGACTTGCAGCTTGATGAAGCCGACGATTTTTTTCGCCATGCTTTGCTCCTTGCGGGTGATATCGCCTTGGCTTGCGGCCAAGGCTCCCCGGGGTTGAACGACTCTTCGAGATCAAGGCCGCGCGCCGAGTCGGACAACGCGCAGCCGGAATTGAGGCGGGCCTTTCGGCCCGCGGCTCAGGTCTTCTCGACCTGGCTGAATTCGAGCTCCACAGGCGTCGCGCGGCCGAAAATCATGACCGACACGCTGACCTTGCTCTTCTCGTAATTGACTTCTTCGACCGTGCCGTTGAAGTCGGTGAACGGGCCTTCCTTGACGCGCACGAATTCGCCGACGGTGAACTCGACCTTGTGGCGCGGCTTCTCAGTGCCCTGCTGCATCTGGCTGACGATGTCCTCAACCTCTTTTTGCGAGATCGGAGCCGGACGGTTCTTGGCACCGCCCACGAAACCGGTCACCTTGTTGGTGTGCTTCACCAGGTGCCAGCTCTCGTCATCCATGATCATTTCGACCAGCACGTAGCCCGGGAAGAAACGACGCTCGGTGGTGCGCTTCTGGCCGTTCTTGATCTCGACCACTTCTTCGGTCGGGACCAGGATGCGACCGAACTTGTCTTGCATGCCGGCGCGGTTGATGCGCTCGGTGATGTTGCGCTCGACGGCCTTTTCCATGCCCGAATAGGCATGCACCACGTACCAACGCAGATCAGGGTTGGCGGCAGGGGCCAGGATCGGAGTGTTCTCCTCTTCCGGCGTGGTTTCAACTACGTCGTCGGTCATTGCTTATTTTCTCCAGCCCAGAATGAGGTCGAAGAACACCCATTCGAGCGTCTTGTCGGTGAGCCAGAGGAAGACGGACATGATCGCCACGAAGGCGAACACATAAGCCGTCATTTGCATCGCTTCCTTGCGGGTCGGCCACACGACCTTCTTGACCTCGCGCCACGAGTCGCGGCCAAAGGCCCACAACTGACGGCCATTCTCCGAACTGCCGAAAGCAGCCACCGCAGCGGCCAGGCCGACCAGCAGCGCCGCCCATTGCACCAGCGAGCCCTGGCGCGACAGCAGGTAGAACGCCACGATGGCGCCCACTGCCAGCACGACCGCCACGGCCAATTTGGCCTTGTCGGCGCCGGTGCTCACGGTTTCGATTTGAGAAGTGGCCATGTTCGGCTGATTTCCTGTGGCCCGGAGGCCTTCAATTCATTGCGTCTCTTCAGACGCCGAAGCCCGTCGGGACACGACGGGCTTTTTTCGGGGTGCCACCTAGGTGGCAGGGGCAGTAGGAATCGAACCTACAACCTTCGGTTTTGGAGACCGACGCTCTGCCAATTGAGCTATACCCCTCCGGTACTCTTTGCGCCCGACTTAGATGTCGAGGATCTTGGCGACGACGCCCGAGCCCACGGTACGGCCGCCTTCGCGGATGGCGAAGCGCAGGCCTTCTTCCATCGCGATCGGGTTGATCAGCTTCACGG
>NZ_JASZYK010000001.1 GCF_030317035.1 Variovorax sp. J22G73 | reverse complement strand
ACTCAAGCCCGTCGACAGGCTGGTGATTCCACTGGTTGCTGTGCTGAGGCCTGTCGATGTCGAAGTCGACAAGCTGTCCACGTTGCTGTTCGTCGTACTCAAGCCGGTCGATAGGCTGCTGATGCCGCTCGTCACGGTGCTCAGCCCTGTCGAGGTCGAAGTCGACAGGCTGTCCACATTGCTGTTCGTGGTGCTGAGGCCAGTCGACAAGCTGGTGATACCGCTGGTCGCGGTACTCAGGCCGGACGACAGGCTAGTGATTCCACTGGTCGCCGTGCTGAGGCCTGTCGATGTCGAGGTCGACAAGCTGTCCACGTTGCTGTTCGTAGTACTCAAGCCCGTCGACAAGCTGGTGATACCGCTGGTCGCGGTACTCAGGCCGGACGACAGGCTTGCGATTCCGCTTGTGGCTGTGCTGAGCCCCGTCGATGTTGAAGTAGACAGGCTGTCGATGCTGCTCGTTGCAGTGCTCAAGCCTGTTGATGTGGAAGTCGACAGACTGTCGACGACGCTGTTCGTCGTGCTGAGGCCCGTGGACAGGCTCGTGATCCCACTTGTTGCCGTGCTCAATCCTGTCGATGTGGAAGTCGACAAGCTGTCGACGTTGCTGTTCGTGGTGCTCAGCCCGGTCGAAAGGCTCGTGATCCCGCTGGTGGCGGTGCTCAGTCCCGTCGAGGTCGAAGTCGACAGGCTGTCTACATTGCTGTTCGTCGTGCTCAGGCCTGTCGACAGGCTGGTGATGCCACTGGTCGCGGTGCTCAGTCCTGTAGACGTAGAAGTCGACAGGCTGTCTACGACGCTGTTCGTGGTGCTCAGCCCTGTCGACAGACTGGTGATTCCGCTGGTGGCCGTGCTTAACCCGGTCGACGTCGATACGGACAAGCTGTCGATGCTGCTCGTCGCGGTGCTCAGTCCTGTCGAGGTGGACGTCGACAAGCTGTTCACGTTGCTGTTCGTGGTGCTTAGCCCGGTCGACAGACTGGTGATTCCGCTCGTGGCCGTGCTCAACCCGGTCGAAGTCGATACAGACAAGCTGTCGATGCTGCTCGTCGCAGTGCTCAGTCCTGTCGAGGTGGACGTCGACAAGCTGGCCACGCTGCTGTTCGTGGTGCTCAGGCCGGAAGACAAACTCGTGATCCCGCTCGTCGCAGTGCTCAGGCCCGATGACAGACTGGTGATGCCGCTTGTGGCCGTGCTCAGCCCCGTCGAAGTGGAAGTCGACAAGCTGACCACACTGCTGTTCGTCGTGCTCAGGCCGGTGGACAAACTCGCGATCCCGCTTGTCGCGGTGCTCAGGCCCGATGACAGGCTGGTGATGCCGCTCGTCGCGGTGCTCAGCCCGGTCGACAAGCTCGTGATCCCGCTGGTGGCCGTGCTCAACCCGGTCGATGTCGATATCGACAGGCTGCCCACACTGCTGTTCGTCGTACTCAGCCCCGTCGACAAGCTCCCGATCCCACTCGTCACCGTGCTCAGCCCCGACGAAAGACTCGTGATCCCGCTGTTCGTCGTGCTCAACCCCGTCGACAAACTACCGATCCCACTCGTCACCGTGCTCAGCCCCGAAGAAAGACTCGTGATCCCGCTGTTCGTCGTACTCAACCCCGTCGACAAACTCCCAATCCCACTCGTCACCGTGCTCAACCCCGAAGAAAGGCTAGCGATCCCGCTGCCCGTAGTGCTCAGCCCGGCGAACAGCTGGCTGCCGTTGATCGCATCGGTCGAGGTCGCGGTCACCTGCCCCGCGGCCACGTTGGTGACCTGCCGCTCGGCGCCCGCCGCACCCACGCTGACCACCCCCACCGGCGCCGCCCCGGCAAAACCGCCGTAGGTGATGCCGCCGACCGTGGCGCTGGAAACGCCGGTCGCAGCCGCGGTCGTGGCGCCGTCGCCCAGCGCCACGCTGCGCGCCACGCTCGCATTCGCGCCCAGGCCGATGGCGATGCCCGAAGTGGCCCCGGACGCCACGACCGACTGCCCGCCGATGGCGATGGAATCGGTGGCGCCGGCCGCGGCACCGGCGGTGGCGTTGCCCCCCAGCGCCGTTGCGCCTGCCGCCGAAGCATTTGCCAGCCGGCCGAGGGCCGCGGCGTTGTCGCCACCGGCGCTGGAACCGGACCCGATGGCGATGCCGCGGATGCCGCCGGCGTTCGCGGCGAGGCCGAGCGCAATGGCGTTCAGTGCGCCGGCCGATGCGGTGGGACCGATGGCCGTGGCGTTCTGGCCGGCCGCCGCCGCACCGTTGCCGATGGCCGTGGCGTTCTGTCCGCCGGCGTTCGCGCCGGTCCCGAACGCCGACGAACTCGCGCCGCTGGCCTTGGCGGAAGTGCCGAACGCCATGGCGTTGGCGCCGACGGCGTTCGCACCGGCGCCGAAGGCCTCGGACGACGCGCCGGACGCATTGGCAAGCGTGCCGAACGCCATGGAATTGATGCCGACGGCCTGCGCCGAATTGCCGTAGGCCGTCGACGAGTTGCCGCTGGCGTCGCCCACCGCCAGTGAATTGCTGCCGATGGCAAGGTCGTTGGCGAATGCCGCGTTGGCGTTGGCGCCGATGGCCGTCGCGCTGTTGCCGTTGGACCTGGCGCCGGTGCCGAAGGCCAGCGCGCTCGGAGCGGCCGCGCGCGCCGTGTTGCCCAGCGCCACCGCCCCGCCGCCGATCGCGTCACTCGCATTGCCCAACGCCACGGACCCTTGCCCGATGGCGTTGACCGAATTGCCCAGCGCCACCGCACCGTTGGCGGCGGTGGTACCGGCCAGGTTGCCGGCCGCCGTGGCGTTGGCGCCCAGTGCGACGGCACCGTCGCCCGTGGCGGTGTTGGGGTCGCCGATGGCCACGGCGCCGTTGCCCGTGGCCTTCTGCCCGCGCCCGATGGCCACCGCGCCGCCGGTTGACGTGCCGCTGTTGGCCGTGGTGCCGCTGGAGCCGATGGCCACGTTCTGTCCGGTCGCGCCGCTGGTCACGCCGTCGCCCTGGGCAATGCCGAAGGCGGCCCCGACCGTCGCACCGCGGCCGATGGCGATGCCCGAGGTTGCCGCGGCACCGACGTTCGACTGCCCGCCGATGGCCACGGAATCGGTCGCGCCGGCCACGGCGCCCAGGGTGACGTTGCCGCCCAGGGCCGTCGCGCCCGTGCCGGATGCATTCGCCAGCCGGCCGACCGCTGTCGCGTAGTCGGCGACGGCGTTGGCGGCCGAGCCGATGGCGATGCTGCGAACGCCGTTAGCGTTGGTGTTGAACCCGAGCGCGGCGGAGTTGATGCCCCCGGCCAGCGCCGAGGTGCCAACCGCCGTGGCGTTCTGCTCGGAGGCGTTGGCGCTGGCCCCGAGCGCCGTCGAGTTCGATGCGCCGGCCGCGGCGGAAGTGCCCAGGGCAACGGCGCCCTGGCCCACGGCGTTCGCACCGTCGCCCTGCGCAATGCCGAAGGCACCGCTCACGGTGGCACCGCGCCCGACGGCAATGCCTGAGGTTGCCGTTGAGCCCACGCTGGACTGGCCACCGAAGGCCAGCGAATCGGCGGCTGCTGCGGCTGCGCCCGACGCGGCGTTGCCGCCCAGCGCCGTCGCGCCCACGCCGGAGGCATTCGCCAGCCGGCCGGCGGCCGTCGCGAAGTCGGCGACGGCGTTGGCGCCGGAACCGATGGCAACGCTGCGGCTGCCGCTGGCGTTTGTGCCGAAGCCGAACGCGGCGGCGTTCACGCCGCCGGCCCATGCCGAGTTTCCGAGTGCGGTGGCGTTCTGTCCGGCGGCGTTCGCGCTGGACCCGAGCGCCGTCGAATTCGCGGCCGTGGCCTTCGACGTGCTGCCGATGGCGATGGCGCCGGTGCCGTTCGAATTGGCGCCGGAGCCGAAGGCCAGCGCGCCCGCGCCGTTGGCGTTGTTCGCATTGCCCAGCGCGACCGCGCCGACGCCGAGCGCCGTGTTCGCGCTACCCAGGGCCACGGCACCGTCGCCCCCGGCGTTTTGCGCACGCCCGACGGCCACCGCGCCGCCGGTGGCGGTGTCGCTGTCCGCGGCGGTGCCTGACGAGCCGATGGCCACGTTGTGCCCGGTGGGGCCGCTGAAGCTGCCGTCGCCCTGCGCAATGCCGAACGCGCCGTCGACGAAGGCGCCGCGGCCGATGGCGATGCCCGACGTAGAGACCCCGAGCACTTCGGACTGCCCGCCGATGGCGATGGAATCGGGCGCGAGGGCCATCGCGCCCTTGGTGGCGTTGCTGCCCAGGGCGGTGGCGCCGGCTGCGGTGGCCTGGGTGGTCGCGCCCAATGCGGACGAAAAGCCGCCGGTGGCCGCGGCCGTCACGCCGATGGCGACGTTGCGCGTCGATGTCGTGTCGGACGCCAGCCCGGCCGCGGCACCGGAACCCAGGGCGATGTCTGCCGTATTGAATGCGTCGGAGCCGCCCAGCGCCAGCGAGTTGTCGCCGTGCGCTCGGGTGAACGAGCCCAGCGCCGTGCTCCCGAGGCCCGCGGATTCGGCGCCCGTGCCCACGGCGATGCCGTTCGCCTGGCTTGCGATGGCGCTGTAGCCGAAGGCGGCGGAATTGGTGCCGTGCGCCTCCGACAAGGTGCCGAATGCGATGGCCCCGCCCGCCGTCGACTTGGCGCCGTCGCCCTGCGCGATGCCGAACGCCCCGGTGACCGTCGAGCCTCGCCCGATGGCGATGCCCGAGGTGGCGGCGGCGACGACCGATGCCTGGCCACCCAGCGCAATGCCGTTCGGCGCCGCAGCCTGCGCGCCCTTGGTCGCGTTGGCGCCGATGGCGACCGCGCCGGCGCCAGAGGCGGTGGTCGAGTTGGCGACGCTCAGCGGCGTGGTGCCGTCGCCCCCCGAGCCGCCGATGGCGACCGCGTTGGCCCCCGGCGCGTTGCTGCCGAATCCCATCGCAATGCTCGAGATGCCGCTGGCCGACGACTCCAGCCCGAACGCGGTCGACCAGCGGTTGGCCACGCTCAGGAAGCCCAGCGCCGATGCGCCGATGCCGGTAGCGCTGGCGAAGCTGCCGTACACCGTGACCGAATTGAAACCGCCCCCGCTCGCGTTGCAGCCCGCCACCGACGAATAGGTGCCCGAGCCGTCCGAGCTGGGCGCGCCGACGCCGGCGGGCCCGTTGGTGGTGGGGCCCGGATTGACGCGGCCTGGCGCGACGGAGGCACCCGTCGCGCAGGTCGAGCTCATCAGGATGACGTCGGCCAAAGCCGTTCGCGGCCAGGCCTGCAATACGACGAGCGCCGCAGCCGCCAGCGCGAACTTCAACGCGGTCCGGCGGCCCGCGCGGTTGGGCTTGCCGCGTGCCAGGCTGGTTTCCGGAACCGCCACCCACGCGCCGAGGGACGCGTTAAAGGCGCTTCGAAACGACTTGTTCATGGGCCGCGCCTGCTTTCTTGCAAAGCCGCTCGCAGCGCTGCGTGCACAGCATCTGCGGACTCCCCTGTGAGCTACCCCGGACCTCCTGCCCGGACCGGCTGGAATTCGCTCTGGAAATTCGGCTTTACAAGGCCCTATGAATTGCGCGGCGAAACCAGCGTTTTTATTTTTACGCCCAATCGCAGCAATTTCATACCCGGCTAATACGGGTTTTCGGCTATTTGTTTTTAATTGCGCTCCAATTCTCTCGAATTCTCTCCATTTGCAGGAAAGGGCGGCGCTTTTGAATTAGGACGGCGCTTTGTTTAAAAAAGCGAGCCCATTCCGTTCGGCCGGGCATCCTCTATGCCGAGCATGCGCAGCTTGGTCAGCGCGCCGCCGCCGGCGGAAAAGCCGCCGGGCTTGTTGCCCGCGGCCAGCACGCGGTGGCAGGGCACCACCGGCGCGAAGGGGTTCAGGCCCATCGCCTGGCCGACCGCGCGGGCCAGGGTCGTGTCGCCGAGCTCTTGCGCGATGTCGCCATAGGTGCGCGTTTGCCCCGGCGGAATGCGCCGCGCAATGGCGTAGATGCGCTGGTGAAATTCCGACACGCCGCGCATGTCGAGCGCAATGTGCAGCAGGTCGTCGTGCTTGCCTTGCAGCAAATCCTGGATGGCGGTGATGGCGCGCTGCGCCATTTCATCGGCCTCATCGGCCTCATCGGGCAATTGCTCGCGCAATTCCGGAAACCGCCGCTGCATGCGCAATCGGGTGGCCGGTTCGCCGTCGTCGGCCGGCAATTGCACGCCGACCAGCCCCTGCGGCCCCCACGCCAGCGCGCACACGCCGATGGCGGTGTCGAACAGCGCAAAGCCGCTCATCAGGCCTCCTGCAGCGCGTGCTGGCGCGATGCCAGCACCGCGCCCAGCCACAGCGCGATGGCCGACGCCACCAGGCCGCGCGCCAGGCCGCCCGGCCCGTCGGAGATCCAGCCGGTGACGGTCGGCCCCACGATCTGCCCCAGCGCGAAGACGATGGTGAACATGCTGATGCCCTGCGCCCAGCGCGACGACGGCAGGTTGTGACGCACCAGCGCGGTGGTCGATGCCACCACCGACAAGAAGACCCCGCCGAACAGCACGCCCGACACCAGCGCCACCGGCGCCGACGCGCTCAGCACCGGCAGCAGCGTGGCCACGCCCAGCAAGCCGTTGAGCAAGGCCTGCGGTTGCCCGCCGCGGTACCGGTCGAGCAGCCCGGCCCACAACCGCGACGACGCCACGCACGCGACGCCCAGCAAGGCATAGAACAACGTGACGAAGCTGGCGCTGGCGCCCTGCTCGCGCAGCAGCGCGATCACGAAGGTCATGTAGCCGATGTAGCCCATGCCGAACAGCGTGTAGCCCGCGAGCGCCCAGCCGAAGCGGCGCAGCGCGACCGGCGGTGCCGTGCTTGCGGTTGCCGCTCCAGCGCCCGTTCCCGCGGACGATGCATGCACCGGCCGCTCGGGCATGGCGCGCCCCGCCCAGGCCAGCAGGCAGGTGGCCGCGCCGCTGGCAACGGCCAGCGCCCACCACGCCCAGGCCCAGCCATGCGGAACCTGCGACGCCGCCTTCAGCACCTGCGGCACCAGCAGCGCCGACAGCAGAATGCCGAAGCCGGTGCCGCCGTAGTAGATGCCCAGCAGCAGCCCCCCGCGTGAAGCGCCGTTCGCCGCATCGGCCTCGCCGAGCCGCGCCGCCAGCAGCCCGCCCGCCACGAACACCCAGGCGCTCGCCACGCCCGCCAGCAGGCGCTGCGCCAGCAAGGCCGGCGCGGCGGTGACAAAGCCGCTGCCCGCCATGAACACGCTGGCCAGCACCGCCCCGACCACCAGCAGCCGCACCACGCCGAAGCGCCGCATCAGCGCTGGCGTGATCAACGCGCCGATCAGGTAGCCGACCGCGTTCGCCGTGTTCATGCCCCCGGCCAGCGCATAGCTCCAGCCCAGGTCCGCGCGCATCGGCGGCAGCAGCAGCCCGTAGGCGAAGCGCGTGATGCCGAGCGACACGGCCGCGCCCATCGACAGCGCAAAGGCGAGCCGCAGCGTGGGCTGCGCGGGAACGTGGGAAGTGAGGGTGGTCGACATCGGAGCGGGGTGGCGCGGCTATTTTGCGGCAGCCCGCACGATCGTGCTGATCGTGCAGCGCGCGCAGGGCAGGCAGTTCGTGCAGGCTGCGCAGGTCAGGCCGCGCCGCCCGCCGCGTCCGCGTGCAGCAGGTGCCGCTCCAGCAGCACCGCCACATGCACCGCCTTTCTCTGCGCGCCGTCCTCGATCTGGTGGCGGCAGCTGGTGCCGTCGGCCACCACGATGGCATCGGGCTGCTTGCGAATGGCCGGCAGCAGGCTGGCCTCGGCCATCTGCATCGACACCTCGTAGTGGCTGGCCTCGTAGCCGAAGCTGCCGGCCATGCCGCAGCACGAGCTTTCGATGAGCTCGGGCTGCGCGCCCGGAATGAGCTTGAGCACCTCCATCACCGGGCTCACCGCGCCGAAGGCCTTCTGGTGGCAGTGGCCGTGCAGCAGGATGGGCTGCGTGGCCGGCTTCAGCTGCAGCTCGAAGCGGCCCTGCCTGATCTCGCGTGCAATGAACTCCTCGAACAGCAGCGCGTGCCTGGCGACCAGCTCGGCCTTTTCGCCGAAGCCCATCACCAGCGTCTCGTCGCGCAGCGTGAGCAGGCACGACGGCTCCAGGCCGACGATGGGCACGCCAGCACGCGCGAGCGGCAGCAGCGCGTCGATCAGCGCCTCGGCCTTCTTCTTCGCCTCGTCGACCATGCCGCTCGCCAGGAAGGTGCGGCCGCAGCAATGGTGCCCGCCGCGCTTCTCGACCGTGTGCAGCACGTAGCCCGCGGCCTGCAGCACGCGCGCGGCGGCGAAGGCGTTCTCGCTCTCGAAGGTGCCGTTGAAGGTGTCGACGAACAGCACCGCCGCCTTGCCGCCGCGGCGCGCAATGGCCAGCGCCACCTCGCGCTCGACGAACAGGCCCGGCTCGTTGGTCCTGGCGCGCCAGAAGGTGTCGCTGCGCCATGCGGGCAGCGAGCGCCTGGCAGAAAAGCCAAGCATCTTTTCCCCGAGCCACGCCGCGCCGGGCACGCTGTTGCGCAGGTTCAGCAGCCACGGCATGCGGCTGGCCTTGTGCGCGTAGTCGGGCAGGTTCGCCACCAGCCGGTCTTTCAGGGTGTGGCCGTGGCGCTTCTTGTAGTGGTCCAGAAACTCGACCTTCATCTTCGCCATGTCCACGCCCGTGGGGCAGTCGCGCTTGCAGCCCTTGCAGCCGACGCACAGGTCCATGGTGTCGTGCATGGCCTCGCTGGTGAAGGCGTCGGGGCCCAGTTGGCCCGACAGCGCCAGGCGCAGCGTGTTGGCGCGGCCGCGCGTCAGGTGCTGCTCGTCGCGCGTCACGCGGTAGCTGGGGCACATGGTGCCGGCGTCGAACTTGCGGCAGTGGCCGTTGTTGTTGCACATTTCCACGGCCTTGGCCAGGCCGCCGGTGCTGTCGCCGCCGGTGCCGGGAGCGGTGGTTACCTCGGTGACGGGGTCGGCATCGACGTTCCAGCCCGACCAGTCGAGCACGGGCTTGAGCTCGATGCGGCGGTACGGCTTGGGCGCCGTGGGCGGCGCAAAGCGAAACAGCGCGCCGTCGTCCATGCGCGGCGGGTCGATGATCTTGCCGGGGTTGAACAGGCCGATGGGGTCCAGCTTGCGCTTGATGGCGCGAAAGGCGTCGTTGATGGCGGGGCCGAACTGCCATTCGATCCACTCGCCGCGGCACAGCCCGTCGCCGTGCTCGCCGCTGAACGCGCCCTTGTACTTGCGCACCAGCGCGCTGGCCTCTTCCGCGATGACGCGCATCTTGGCCGCGCCGTCCACCCGCATGTCCAGGATGGGCCGCACATGCAGCGTGCCGACCGAGGCATGCGCGTACCAGGTGCCGCGGCTGCCGTGCCGCGCGAACACTTCGGTCAGCGCGTCGGTGTACTCGGCCAGGTGCGCGAGCGGCACCGCGCAGTCTTCGATGAAGCTCACCGGCTTGCCGTCGCCCTTCAGGCTCATCATGATGTTCAGCCCCGCCTTGCGCACTTCCCACAGGTTTTTCTGGCGCGCCTCGTCGGGCATTTCGACCACGCTGCCGGGCAGGCCCAGGTCGCCCATCAGCTCGACCAACTGCTTCAGTCGGGGCAGCAGCGCGGCCTTGTCGGCGCCTGAGAACTCCACCAGCAGGATGGCCGCGGGCTTGCCGATGAGCGCGGTTTCCACCGTGGGCCTGAAGGCCGGGTTGGCCAGCGCCAGCTCGATCATGGTGCGGTCGACCAGCTCCACCGCCGTGGGCCCGAGCTTGACGATGTGCTGCGCCGAATCCATCGCCGCATGAAAGGTCGCAAAGTTGACGATGCCCAGCACCTTGGCGCGCGGCAGCGGCGCGAGCTTGAGCTTCAGGCTGCGCGTGTAGGCCAGCGTGCCCTCGGAGCCGATGAGCAGGTGCGCCAGGTTCACGCTGCCGTCGGCGGTGTAGGGCTTCTCGCTCTGGTTGTCGAAGATGTCGAGGTTGTAGCCCGCCACGCGGCGCATCACCTTGGGCCAGTGCTCGGCCATGGCCTCGCGGTGCTGGCGCGCCAGCCCGCGCACGAACTGCGCGATGCCGGCCGCGCGCACGCCGAGCGAACCCACGGGCCCGAACTCGACCAGCTCGCCGTTCGACAGCCACGCGCTCGCGCCCAGCACGTTGTGCACCATGTTGCCGTATGCGATGGAGCGCGAACCGCACGAGTTGTTGCCCGCCATGCCACCCAGCGTGGCCTGCGCGCTGGTCGACACATCGACCGGGTACCAGAGCCCGTGCGGCTTGAGCTGCGCGTTCAGGTGGTCGAGCACCAGGCCGGGCTCCACCGTGGCGGTGCCCTCCTGCACGTTCACGTCGAGCACCTTGCGAAAGTGCTTGCTGTTGTCGATCACCAGCGCCGCGCCCGTGGTCTGCCCGCACTGGCTAGTGCCGCCGCCGCGCGCGAGCACCGGCACCTTCAGGTCGCGCGCGATGTCGATGGCGGTCGCGATGTCGCGCTCGTTCGTCGGCACGAAGGCGCCCACGGGCGTGATCTGGTAGATCGACGCGTCGGTGGCGTAGCGCCCGCGCGAGCCGTCGTCGAACAGCACCTCGCCCTGCGTGTCGGCGCGCAGGCGGCGTGCGAGCAGCTCGCAGGTGTCGTTGGGCGGAAGAACGGTTCCGGCTGGCTGCATGTGGCTGGCGGGATCGATGCGCATGGTGTGGGGGCTTCGGTTTTTTCTTGAGATTCGAGTCCGACTTGTCAGCTCGTCAGCTTGGCTTGGCCTTGGCGCTGGTCTTCGCCACCGGATAGATCTCGCCCGCGCGCAGCAGCTCCAGCACCGTGTCGCGCTTGCGCAGCACGTGCGCCACCAGCACCTTGCGCATGGCGGCGGCGTCGCGCGCGGCCAGCGCATCGATCATCTGCTCGTGCTCCTGCACCGCGTGCTTCCACTTGGCCTCGTTCTGGTTGGTGCGAAAGCGCAACGACTGCACGCGGGCGTTGATGGAGCGGTAGGTGTTCGACAGCACCGGGTTGGCGGCCGCGTCGTTGATGGCCGTGTGGATGCGCGCGTTCAGCCTGTAATAGCCCGAGAGGTCACGCCGAGAGAAGCAGGCCATCATTTCGTAGTGCAGCGCGCGCACCTCGGCCAGCTCTTCGTCGGTGATGCGCTTGGCCGCCAGTTCGCCCGACATGCCCTCGAGCATGGCCAGCACCTCGAAGGTGTCGAGCACGTCGGCCTCGGTGAGCTTCACCGCCACCGCGCCACGGTTGGGCAGCAGGTCGACCAGCCCTTCGGCGGCCAGCAGCTTGATGGCCTCGCGCAGCGGCGTGCGCGACACGTTCAGCTGCAGGCACAGCTCGCGCTCGTTGAGCTTGGCGCCCGGCGCGATGTGGCCTTCGACCAGCATGGTGCGCAGGCGCGACGCCACCTGGTCATGCAGCGCAAGCCTGGAGATCTCGATGATTTCAGCGGTCATGGTTCTTTCCGTTGATTGCATTTTGAATGCAAAAAATGAGGCTCACAAGCGCAGCGCTTCAGGGTAAACCATCAAAACAAAATGCATTTTGAATGCAAAACTGACAGGTGAAAGGACAGTCCATGCTGCAACTCGACATCCATCCCACCGGTCGCCACTTCCTCCAGATTCCGGGGCCCAGTCCGGTGCCCGACCGCATCCTGCGGGCCATGAGCCTGCCCACCATCGACCACCGCGGGCCCGAGTTCGGCACGCTGGGGCTCAAGGTGCTGGGCGGCATCCAGCAGGTCTTCAAGACGAAGCACCCGGTCGCCATCTACCCCGCCTCGGGCACCGGCGCGTGGGAGGCCGCGCTGGCCAACACGCTGAGCCCGGGCGACCACGTGCTCATGTACGAAACGGGCCACTTCGCCTCGCTGTGGCAGAAGATGGCCACGCGCCTGGGCCTGTCGACCGAGTTCCTGGCCTTCGCCGGCACCGACGCGCAACTGCCCAACGCGCCCGGCTGGCGCCGCGGCGTGCAGGCCGAGCTCATCGAGGCGCGCCTGCGCAAGGACACCGAAAAGAAGATCAAGGCCGTGTGCGTGGTGCACAACGAGACCTCCACCGGCGTGACCTCCGATATCGCCTCGGTGCGAAAGGCCATCGACGCGGCCGGCCACCCTGCCCTGCTGCTGGTCGACAGCATCTCGGGCCTGGCGAGCGCCGATTTCCGGCACGACGAATGGGGCGTGGACGTGACCGTCAGCGGCTCGCAGAAGGGCCTGATGCTGCCGCCGGGCATCAGCTTCAACGCGCTTTCGCCGCGCGCGCTCGAGGCCGCCAAGCATGCGAAGCTGCCGCGCGCCTTCTGGGACTGGGGCGAGATCGTCGAGATGAACAAGGACGGCTACTGGCCCTACACGCCCAACACCAACCTGCTGTACGGCCTGTCCGAGTCGCTGGACATGCTGCTCGGCGAAGGGCTGGACAACGTGTTCGCGCGCCACCAGCGCTGGGCCGCGGGCGTGCGCGCCGCGGTGAACGCGTGGGGCCTGCCGGTGCAGTGCGCCGACCCGGCCGTGTACTCGCCCGTGCTCACCGGCGTGATCACGCCCGAGGGCGTGGACGCCGACGCGCTACGCCGCCTGATCCACCAGCGCTTCGACCTGTCGCTGGGCACCGGGCTGGGCAAGCTCAAGGGCCGCATGTTCCGCATGGGCCACCTGGGCGACAGCAACGACCTGACGCTGGTCGCCATGGTCGCGGGCGTGGAAATGGGCATGAAGCTCGCGGGCATCAAGCTGGCTGCCAGCGGCGTGCACGCGGCCATGGACCATTTCGCGAGCCACGCAGCGCCAGTGGCGCTGCAGAAGGCGGCTTAGCGCCGGCGGCGCTGAAGAAGGCGACTTAGCGCCTTCACTACACACCGGCCGCAACGCATCGCTCGAACGATGCGGCGGCCCCCTTGCCGGGCGCCATGCAACACGGCCCGGCACGCATCGGACCCCAACACCACGGAGACAAAGATGATGCAAAGACGTTCCCTGATCCAGGCCGCCGCGGGCGCGGCCGCCACGCTGGGCGTGCCCCGGCTTTTCGCGCAGGAGTGGCCTTCGGGGCCGGTGCGCATCGTCGTCGGTTTTCCGCCGGGCGGCGGCACCGACGCGCTGGCGCGCGTGGTCGCGCAGAAGCTCACCCTCATGTGGGGCCAGCAGGTCATCGTCGAGAACAAGGGCGGCGTGGCCGGTGTCCTGGCCGCCGACTACGTGGCGCAGCAGCCCGCGGACGGCAGCACCCTGCTCATGGCGCACATCAACAGCCACGCGCTCGCGCCCAGCCTGCAGCCCAAGCTGCGCTACAACGTGGAGCGCGACTTCGTGCCCATCGTGCTGGTGGGCGTCACGCCCAACCTGCTCATCGCCAACCCGGGCCAGAAGGCATTGAACGTGAAGGACATCGTCGCCGCCTGCAAGGCCGCGCCGGGCACCCTGAGCTTCGGTTCCGCGGGCGCGGGATCGGCCCAGCACCTGGCGCTGGAAATGTTCAAGCTGCAGGGCGGCGTCGACGCGCTGCACGTGCCGTACAAGGGCAGCGGCCCCTTGCTGGCCGACCTGATGGGCGGGCAGATCCAGTACAGCTTCGAGACCATGACGGCCGCCACGCCGCATGTGAAGAACGGCCGCGTCATCGCCGTCGCGCAGACCCGCACCAAGCGCGCCAAGGGCCACCCCAACGTGCCGACGATGCAGGAGCAAGGCTTCCAGGGTTTCGAGGCCACGACCTGGTACGGGCTGGCCGGCCCGGGCAAGCTGCCGGCGGCCATTGCGCAGAAAGTGAACCGCGACGTGAACACCGTGCTCGCCATGCCCGACGTGCAGGAGCGCCTGGACACCTATGGCGCGGAAGACGGTGGTGGTTCGCAGGACAAGTTCAAGCAGTTCATCAGCACCGAGATCGCGAAGTGGGCGAAGGTCGTGAAGGACGGGAACGTTCACGTTGAGAGCTGAGGTCGTCGTCAGTGTTGAAGGTCGCTGTTCGGGGCGCGACACGCCGGCGGTTGTCGATCAGCGGTTCACCAGCCGCGTGCCCAAGTGAACAGGGCGTCGGGTGCTTCCCGCAGCGAAATAAAGGAGGAGCCGAAGGCGGGGGACATTCGCGGAGGGAAGTACCCGGCGGCCTGTTCACCCGTCCCGAACAAACCCTGAAAAGGCGACAACAACCAAACGCCTTGAGCAACCTGAGAAGATCCCAAAAATGACCCCTTCCCAAACAGCCCTCACAGACGCCCTGGTCGCCGCGCGCAGCGGCAACCGGACCCTCGACGCCTCGCCCTGGACCGATGCGCTCGCCACCCACGCGCAAGCCTACGAAGTGCAGGACGCCGTGGCCGCCGCGCTCGGCTGGTTCGACGCGCAGCCCGTGCCCGGTGCCTGGAAATCCGGCGGCGCTTCGCGCAGCGCGACGCTCACGCATGCGCCGCTGCCACCCGCCGGTGTGCGACAGAACGCCTCCGATTTCAGCGACCTCGTGTTCCACACCCCCGGCATCGAAGCCGAAATCGCCCTGCGCCTCGGCCAGGACGTCACGCCCGCGCAAGCCGCGCAACTCACCCCCGAAACCGCTGCATCGCTCATCGACGCCATGGCCGTGTCGGTCGAGATCGTCGATGCGCGCTGGCAAGACCTGGCGGCCACGCCCGCCCTGCTCCGCCTCGCCGATTCGCAAGTGCACGGTGCGCTGGCGGTGGGCGACTGGGTGCCCTACGCCGCCGTCGACTGGGCCTCGCAGCGCTGCGAAGCCAAGGTCGGCTCCGCGGAAACCGTGGTGCGCGAAGGCACCCATCCGCTGGCCGACCCGGCCTGGCTGCTGCCGACGTGGCTGCGCCACGTCACCCGCCACGGCCAGACCGTTCCCAAGGGCACCGTCGTGACCACCGGCTCGTGGGTCGGCATCCTCCCCTGCCGCCGCGGCGATCAGGTGAGCGCTGCGTTTCCCGGCATCGGCAGCGTTCGCTTGAGCGTGTAGCGCCCGCCGCCCACGCCCGAGCAGGCCACCAGAAAGTCCAGCACCGCCCGCACCCGCGCGGGCAGCGTGCCGGCCTTGCCGATGTACACCGCGTGGATCGGCTCCACCTCGCACGGGTTGAACTCCTCCAGCAGCGGCACCAGCCGGCCGGCGTCGATGTCGTGCTGCGTGTGGTACAGCGACAGCCGCGCCACGCCCGCCCCCGCGATCGCCAGCTGGCGCAGCGTTTCGCCGTCGCCCGCGCGCACCGGGCCCGCCACGGGCATCGACACCATGCGGCCGTCCACGCGAAACGGCCAGTCGGGCGCTTTTCGCATGAAAGTCCAGCCGAGCTGGCTGTGCGCCTCCAGCTCCTGCGGGGTGCGCGGCGTGCCGTATTTTTCGAGGTACGACGGCGCGGCCAGGATGGTCTGGCTGGTCTCGCCCAGGCGCCGCGCCACCAGGTCGGACGACGGCAGCTGGCCCCAGCGGATCGCGATGTCGGCGCGCTCGTCCATCAGGTCGACGATGCGGTCGGTCAGCGCAATGTCGAGCGTGATCTGCGGGTGCAGCTCGAGCAGGCGTGGCACCAGCGGCACCAGCTTGTGGTGCCCGAAGGACACGCTGGCGTTGATGCTCACGCGCCCGCGCGGCGCGGCACCGGCCGCGGCGCAACGCTCGGCCTCGTCCATGTCGGCCAGCACGCGCGTGCTGCGCTGGTAGAACTCGGTGCCCTCGGGCGTGAGCTGCAGCTTGCGCGTGGAGCGATGCACCAGCTGGATGCCCAGGCGCAGCTCCAGCCGCGCCACCAGCTTGCTCACCGCCGAAGGCGTCATGCCCAACAGGCGCGCCGCCGAGGAGAACCCGCCGGACTCGACCACCTGCACGAAGGCCTCCATTTCGCCGGAGCGGTTGACGTCGATGCGCGGCATGGTTGCCCTTTCTGTTGCCTCGGTAGCTCATTAGCTTGTGATTTGAAGTCACAAGTGTCTGTACCGGCGGCATTCTAGTCATCGAAGGCGAATGTCTTCACAGTACAGGGCATCATGCCAATCGCTCTACTTGCCCTCACCGCCGGTGCCTTCGGAATAGGCACCACCGAGTTCGTCATCATGGGCCTGCTGATGCAGGTCTCGACCGATCTCCACGTCTCCATCACGGCCGCCGGCCTGCTCATCTCGGGCTACGCGCTCGGGGTGGCGGTCGGCGCGCCCGTGCTCACCATCGCCACGCGCAAGCTGCCGCGCAAGACCGTGCTGCTCGCGCTCATGGCGGTCTTCACGCTCGGCAACCTGGCCTGCGCGCTGGCGCCCAACTACGAGATGCTGATGGCCGCGCGCGTGGTCACTTCGCTGGCGCACGGCACCTTCTTCGGCGTCGGCTCGGTGGTGGCCACCGGCCTGGTGGCGCCCGAGCGCCGCGCCTCGGCCATCGCCATCATGTTCACCGGCCTCACCGCGGCCACGCTGCTGGGCGTGCCCTTCGGTGCGTGGCTGGGGCTGCACTTCGGCTGGCGCGCGGCCTTCTGGGCGGTGACGCTCATCGGCGTGCTGGCGCTCGCGGTGCTCGCCGTGTTCGTGCCGCGCGTGAAGGGCGAGACCAAGCCGGCCCCGCTGCGCGAAGAGCTGGCGGTGCTGGCGCGCCCGCAGGTGCTGCTGGGCCTGGCGATGACGGTGCTCGGCTTTGCCGGCGTGTTCGTGGTGTTCACGTACATCCAGCCGCTGCTCACGCAGCTCACGGGGCTGTCGGAATCGGCCGTGTCGCCCATCCTGCTGGTGTTCGGCGGCGGGCTGGCGGTGGGCAACATCCTGGGCGGCAAGCTGGCCGACCGCGCGCCGATGGCCGCCGTGATCGGCACGCTGGTGGTGCTGGCCGCAGTGCTGGGCGCCATGCAGTTCGCCATCGGCACGCCGTTCACCGCGGTGGTGTTCGTCGGGCTGCTCGGCGTGGCCTCGTTCGCCACCGTGGCACCCATGCAGCTGCGGGTGCTGGAGAAGGCCTCGGGCGCGGGCCAGAACCTGGCGTCTAGCCTGAACATCGCGGCCTTCAACCTGGGCAACGCGCTCGGTGCATGGGTCGGCGGCGTGGTCATCAGCCGCGGCCCGGGGCTGGCCGCGCTGGGCTGGGTGGCGGCGCTGCTCACGGTGGTGGGCCTGGCGATCGCGCTGTTGAGCCGCGCGCTCGACCGGCGCGAGCCGCAGCTGGCGGACTGCGCTTCGGCCCAGGCCTGATTCGGGTTTTTATCTTCACAGCAGCCGCCGCTCGGGTTCAGCCCCGGCGGCGGCTGCGCCGTTCGGGCTGACCATCGCCAGCGCCGCGTGCTTGCCCTGCTCGTCCTACTTACCTTCCGGCGCCGGATCGGCCACTTCCCCGCCCAGCATCAGCGGGTCCCGCGGCACGCCGGCCGACAGGAAGAACTCGAAGCGGTTGCGCCCCGCGGCCTTGGCGTTGTAGAGCGCCGCATCGGCCCGCGCGAGCAGCTCTTCGGCCGTGGCCGCCGAGTCGGCCGCCCAGTGAAAGGCGATGCCGACGCTGGTGGTGACCGAAATGGTCTGCCCCTCGACCACGAAGGGCGTGCCGTTGATGCGCTCCACCACCTTCTCGGCCACGGTGGCCGCGGCCTGCGGGCCGGCCAGGTTCTCCAGCACCAGCACGAACTCGTCGCCGGCCAACCGGGCCACCTTGTCGGTGCCGCGCACGCTGGCCAGCAGGCGCCGCGCGTACTCGACCAGCACCGCGTCGCCCACGGCATGGCCGAAGGTGTCGTTGATGGTCTTGAAATGGTCCACGTCCAGGAACATCAGCGCCATGGCGTTGCCCGTGAGCCGCACGCGCAACACGGCGTCGGGCAGGTGCTCGTTGAAGGCCAGCCGGTTGGGCAGGCCGGTGAGCGTGTCCAGCCGCGCGAGCTCGATGAGCTGGTGCTCCACCAGCTTCAGCGCGGTGATGTCCAGCGCCAGCGAGAAGATGCCGTGCGTGAGGCCGTCGGCCCGCACGTCGGGCACGTAGATGACCTGCGTGATGCGCTCGAAGCCCTTGCGCTGCGTGCGCGCCTCGAACTCGACCTTTTCTCCGCCCAGCGCGCGCGCCAGCATGGGCCTGCGCGACAGGTACACGTCGCGGCCGGCCACGTCCTGCAGGTGGCGCCCGAGCACCTGCATCGGGTCGAGGCCCAGCCAGTCGCGGCTGGTGGCGTTGGCGAAGGTGATCTTTTCCTCGCGGTCGATGTAGGTGATGAGCGCGGGCAGGTTGTCGGTGATGGTGCGCAGGCGCAGCTCGCTCTCGGCCTGGCGCAGCTCGGCCTCCTTCAGCGCCGTGATGTTGAAGCTCATCAGATAGAAGCCCACCACCTCGCCGCGCGCGTTGGTGTCGGGAATCAGGTTGACCTGGAAGTAGCCCTGCTTGCCGTGCACCGGCGCGCGCACCGGAAAGCGCACCTTCTTGCCCGACAGCATCACCGGCAGGTAGGGCTTGTGCTGCTCGTACATTTCATCGCCCAGCGCCGAGCGCAGCGTGGTGCCCTCGATGGGCTTGTCGCCCAGGCCGGCCATCTGGCGCGCGCGGATGTTGCCGAACAGGCAGTTCTGGTTGCGGTCGAAGTAGCCCACCAGCGCCGGAATGCTGTCGGTCACGTCGCGCAGGCGCTTTTCCTTCTCGGCCACGGCCTTGCGGACGTTCACTTCTTCGGTGATGTCGAAGGTCATGGAGAACACGCCGCGCACCACGCCGTCGGCGTCGAGGTCGGGAATGTAGTGCGCCTGGAACGTGCGCTCGCCGATGCCCAGCGCGGGGTCGCCGGCTTTCTCGAGGATGACGGTTTCGCCGGCCAGCGCGCGCTCGAAATACGGCTCGACCACGGCGAAGTCGGCGCCGCGCACCTCGGGCATCGCGCGCCCGACCAGCGGCGCGTGGTGGTGCAGCGCGCGGATGCGCTCGTTCACGAAGGTGTAGCGCAGCGAGGCGTCCACGTGCGAGACCATGGCCGGAATGCTGTCGGCAATGGTGCGCACCTGCGCCTCGCTGTGCGCCAGGCTCAGCTCGCTGGCGTGGCGCTGGGCCATCAGCTCGTCGAAGGTGCGCGACAGGTCGCCGATCTCGTCGGGCGCGTAGTGGCTCGCAACACGCGGTGCCTGCGCGCCGGCGGCGCTCTCTCGCGCCGACTGCATGTGGCCGTGCAGCTCGGCCAGCGGCTTCAGGCGCCGGCGCACCACCACGAACGCCAGCGCGCCGGCGGTCAGCGCGAGCACCAGCGCACCGAGCCAGGCGTTGCGCTCGATGGCGTCGACGCGGGCAAAGGCCTCGGCGCGCGGGTACATGGCGCCGACGACCCAGTTGGTCTGCTCGGTGCGGTCGAACGCATACAGGCTGGGCACGCCGGTCTCGTCGACGCCCTCGCCTGTGCCCTCGAAGCCGGCCATGGCGCGCAGGATCTCGGCGTTGCCGACCTTGGGCTGCACCACGCTCAGGATGCGCGCGAGGTCAGGGTGGTCGACCACCACGCCGTCTGTGGTGGTGATGAACAGGTAGCCGTGCTTGCCGAAGCGCACGTCGCCCAGCGCGCCGAGGATGTTGCGGTCCTTCAGGTTGATGGCGCCGGAAATCACGAACTTGACGTCGCCCGCGGCGTCGAGCACCGGCTGGGTGATGGCCACCTGCGCCAGCCCGTTCAGGCGGTTGCGATAAGGCTGCGAAACCAGCCCGGCCTTCTTCGCCACGGTCTGCTGGAAGTAGTCGCGGTCCTTCACGTTGACGCTGCCGTTGACGAGCGCGCCGTTCAGGTTGGCCACGAGCTTGCCGTCGCTGTCGAGGAAGGCCACGTTGTCGAAGGCCTGGCGCAGCGAGGCGTGGCGCTCCAGGAAGGCCTGCAGCGGCTCGGCGTCGGGAAACGCCTGCGCCTGCACGCTTTCGGCGAAGGTCTGCAGCAGGATGCGGCGGCTGCCAAGCTTCTGGTCTATGGCGTCTGAAATGCCGCTCACGCGGGCCAGTTCTTCCGCGGCGATCGACGCCTGCATGCTGCTCTTGACGAGGTGCATCGCGTAGGTCGCGATGCCGAAGGTCGCTGCCAGTACCAGGGCTGCCACGCCCAGGCTGAGACGGGTGTGCAGGGCGAAGCGGAATGTCGAGGGTCCGGTGGCGTTCATTGAACTTTCAGATGCCGGTGCGTTGCCGGCGTGAGTTGTCGACTCGAGTATCGGCGGGTTCCACCGCGCGAGGAAGTGTCGGCGCCACGTCCGCCGGCCGTTTTCGGTTGCGCCGCAACGTGTACATCCTGTTGCTCATGTAAGCATAAATTGTTAACTTTTGGCATGTCTATTGCTGCATTGCAGCAACAGCAGATGGCACGCCCCAAAGATGTGCCGCGACAGCGGAGACGACGGTTTCTTTAGGTCACCAACGTCATCTATTGCGAGGCGCACATGAACGCAAGCACTGTCCGGGAAGCGAACGAAGTCGCCGATGCCGAAGCTGCCAGCTGGCTGCAGCGCCTCAGGCGCAAGGGCGCCGGGGGCGCACCACCTGGCACACCGCCCGGCGGATCCCATCATGCTGCTCCCGCCTCCACGCCGGAGTCGATCGTGCCGCGCGTGGCGGGCTACGCCCTGCTCGCCTTCGTGCTGTGGCTGGTGGTGACCACGCTGATCCAGCCGCTGGTGTCGCGCCAGGCCACGCGCACGGTGCTGCAGGCGCCGGTGGTGCTGGTGACATCGCCCATCAGCGGC
The DNA here is from genome assembly GCF_030317035.1 of Variovorax sp. J22G73. Lineage (GTDB taxonomy): Bacteria > Pseudomonadota > Gammaproteobacteria > Burkholderiales > Burkholderiaceae_C > Variovorax. The sequence goes on along the minus strand of NZ_JASZYK010000001.1, from coordinate 1,690,143 downwards.
GTGGTCACGCAGATGACGGTGCGCGCGCTCGACAAGGTCGACGCGGGCGCGGTGGTCGCCACCGTGCAGAACCCGACCATCAACCGCGACATCCTCACCACGCTCACCACGCAGCGCCTGGCGCTGCAAAGCCAGGTGGCGCAACTGGCCAACCAGCTGAGCGCCTCCACCGAAGAACTGCAGTTCGTCGAGCAGCAGGGCAAGCTGTACCGCTCGGCCTCGATGGCGCAGACGCGCGACGCCTGGCAGGTTGCGCAGCGCCAGCGCGACGTGGCCCAGAGCAACGTGGCCGAGCAGGAGCTGAAGGTGCGCCACACCTCCGCCATGCTCGACGAAGGCGCCGTGAGCCCGCAGGCCATGGACGCGGCGCAGGCGCAGCTGAGCATTTCGCGCGCCAGCGCGGCGGTGGCCGAGCAGGCCTACGCGGGGCTGGGCCAGAGCGTGGCCAGCGCCAGCCGCGGCGTGTTCGTGGGCGGCAGCGGGGGCAACGTGTACCAGACCCTGGCCAACCGCCGCGAGACGCTTGCCGGCGACATCGAGCGCGCCCGCCACGACAGCGAAGCGTTGCAGCAGCAGCTGCGCGAGGTGAGCACGCTGGAGACCGACGAGCGCCGCCGCATCGACCGCATGGCCGCCTTCGAGGTGCGCGCGCTGCAGGCCGGGCAGGTGCACACCGTGCTCATGCCGCAGGGCAGCTACGTGCCGCAGGGCGCCACGCTGGTGCGCATGATCGACTGCAGCCGCGTCGAGGTGGTGGCGGTGTTTCCGCCGCGGGTGGCCAAGCGGTTGAACATGGGCTCGACCATCGCGGTGAAGACCGACGACAGCCGCCCCGAGGTGTCGGCGCGCGTCACGCAGATCCTGCCGGTCGCGCCGGAAGACTTCCAGAGCCGCTACGCCGTGCCCTTCCCTTTCGCGGAGCAGGGCTCGGTGTACGCGGTCGCCCATGTGGAATCGGACTCCCCGGAATGGCTGGAGCAACGCGGGTTGTGCGCGCCCGGCAAGGTGGTATCGGCCAGGCTGGCGTCGTAGCCCCGATACAGCATCGACACAGCCCCCGACATAGCGACAAGACCGCGATGAGCCGCCCTCCTCTCTTTCTGCGCGCCGGCGCGTTGCCAGCGGCTGTCGCAGGTGTCGCGCTGGTCGCGCTCTGTGCCGTGGCTTTCACCGCGCTCACCTCCAACCGCACCATGGCCGCGACCGAAGTGCAGCAGTCGCTTGCGCAGCAAAGCTGCGAGGGCCTGCGCCGCGCCGTCGCTACCGACGCGCGCGGCGATCCGTCGTCCGCGCTGCTGCTGTCCAGCTACCGCACCGAGCGCGCCATCGAAGGCGTGCCCGAGCTGTCGCCCAGCCTTGCGAACGTGGCCTTCGTGTACGACAACGCGCTGGCCGGCATCGCCCTGCTGGCCTGCGGCGACACCGCCTCGGCCACGCGCATCGCCGACGCCGTGGCGCTCGCCGTGGAACGCGACCCGCTCTACACCGACGGGCGCGTGCGCAACGGCTACCGCGCCGGCCCGATGGCCGACGGCAAGCCGGTGCTCGCCGGCTACTGGGACGCGGGCAAGAACCTGTGGATTGCCGATGCCTACCAGGTGAGCACCGCCACCGGCAACGTGGCATGGGCCGCGCTGCTGCTGCTGAACGTGAGCCGCGCCCTGCCTTCGCCCTCGCCCCGCTACACCGAGGCGACGGCAAGGCTGCTCGGGTGGATCGAGCAGCGCGCCCGCGCCACCGTCGACCCCGACGGCTACCAGGGCGGCTGGTACGGCTGGGACAACGCGCAAACCGCGCAGACCTGGAAATCGACCGAGCACAACATCGACATCGCCATGGCCGCCGCATGGGCCGCGCGCGGCAGCGCCCGGCCCGAGCAGGCGCGCCAGGCGGACGTGGCGCTGGCCTTTGTCTCGCGCATGTGGAGCACAAGCGAGCAGCGCTTCTACATCGGCACCAAGGCCGACGGCGCCACCATCGCCACCACGGGCTCGGGCCTCGATGCGCAGTTGTGGCCGCTGCTCGCGGCACCGCGGGGCGGGTGCGCGTGGCGCGCGGGCCTGGCGTGGGTGGAGCGCAACCACCGCTTCGGCGACGGCTACGGCTTTTCGCAGCAGCCCGACGGCATCTGGACCGAAGGCAGCGCGCAGGCCGCCGCCACGCTGGTGGCCGTGAAGGGCGCGGCGCCCGATGCGCTGTGGCAGCTGCTGGCCGCGCAGCGCGCGGACAACGGCCTGTACTACGCCACGCCGAGCCCGCGCATCTCGACCGGGCTGGCCAGCGGCCCCGACTCGGTGGGTGCCGACTTCTTCTACTACCGCTGGCCCCACCTGGGCGCCACCGCCTGGATCGCGCTCGCGGCCACGGGCTGGAACCCGTTCACCGGCAACGTCGTCACCCCCAACGCCACCACGGCCCCTTCAGGAGAAACACCATGCTCGAACTGATGGACACGCCCGAGTTCAGGGTCAACCTGATGGTCGCGGCGCTGGCGCTGATCATGATCTTCCACGCCCGCGCCGACCGCGCCTCGCACCGCGTGCTGTTCGGCTTTCTTACCGCGCTGGTGCTGGTGCGCTACGTGGCGTGGCGGCTGGCCGAGACGCTGCCGCCGGCCGACCTGGGCTTCGGCACGCTGGTGTCGTGGGTGTTCCTGGCGTTCGAGATGATCGCCATCGTCTACACGCTGCTGTCCATCCAGATGCTCACGCGCCGGCGCGACAACCACGCCCAGGCCGACCGCGGCGAGGCCGCGCTGCGCGCGCGCGGCACGGACGTGCCAGCGGTCGATGTGTTCATCTGCACCTACAACGAAGAGCTGGGCGTGCTCGAGAAGACCATCCTGGCCGCGCAGGCCATCGACTACCCGCATGTGAACGTGTGGGTGCTCGACGACACGCGGCGCGACTGGCTGCGCGACTACTGCGAGCGTAAGGGCGTGCACTACGCGCGCAGGCCCGACAACGCGCACGCCAAGGCCGGCAACCTGAACAACGGGCTGCGCCTGTCGGCCGCAGCCACCAACGCGCCCTTCATCCTGGTGCTGGACGCCGACTTCACGCCCCACCGCAACATCGTCTACCGCACGCTGGGCCTGTTCGACGAGGCCCGGGTGGGCCTGGTGCAGACGCCGCAGTTCTATTACAACGCCGACCCCATCCAGCACAACCTGCGCGCCACCGACAGCTGGGTGGACGAGCAGCGCGTGTTCTTCGACGTGCTGCAACCCGCCAAGGACGCGGCTGACGTGGCCTTCTGCGTGGGCACCTCGTTCGTGATACGACGCGACGCCATCACCGAGGCCGGCGGCTTTCCCACGGGCAGCGTGTGCGAGGACATCTACACCACCTACACGCTGATGCGCTTCGGCTGGGTCACGCGCTGGCTCAACGAGCGGCTGTCGAACGGGCTCTCGGCGGACAGCATCGTCGACTACATCAACCAGCGCAGCCGCTGGTGCCTGGGCACCATCCAGGTGGCGCTGCTGCGCGACGGGCCGCTGCGCGGGCGCGGCTACAGCTTTGCGGCGCGGGTGCACTACGTGCACGGCCTGCTGCACTGGCTGACCAAGCCCTTCATCCTGCTGATGCTCGCCGCGCCCGCGCTGTACTGGTACACGGGCGTGTCGGCCTTCCACGCCACGCCGCGCGCCTTCTCGATGTACGGGCTGCCGCCGCTGGTGATGTTCTGGGGCTACACCTACTGGATCAGCCAGTGGCGCTGCCTGCCGGTGTTCACGGAGGTCACGCAGATCGTGGCGGCCATGGCCGTCACGCGCACCATCGTCACCTCGCTGGTGCGGCCCTTCGGGCGGCCTTTCAAGGTCACGGCCAAGGGGCAGGACCGCTCGAAGACCGTGGTGCACTGGAACCTGGTGCTGGTGTTCGGCGGCCTCATCGTGGCGATGGAGGCGGCGGCCATCGGCTCCATCGGGGGCACCATGACCACGGGCGACATGCTCAACGTGCTGTGGACCATCGTCACCACCCTGTACTGCCTGGCCGCGCTCATCGCCTGCATCGACCGGCCGCGGCCCGAGCACGACGAGCGCTTTCCGTACGGCGCCGACACCACGCTGCGCAGCGCCGCCGGCGTGGGCGCGACGCGCTTCGTGCAGATCGCGGTCGACGGCGCGGTGCTGCGCGAAAGCGCGCTGCTGCGGCGCATGCCCGTGGGCGAACGGCTCGACGTGCACGTGGAGCGCGTGGGCTGGGTCGGTGCGCTGCTGAAGGGCCGTTCGGCAGCGGGCGTGGAGCTCGCCTTCGTGCGCGACGAGGTGCTGCACGACCACCTGATTCGCCTGGTGTTCAGCCTGCCGCCCAGCCATGTGGCCGTGCAGGTGAAGCCGGGGCGCGCGGCGCTGGCGTTCATGGGGAGCGCGGGATGGCACTGGCCCCGTGTGCGCCGGATGCCGCGGATGCCCCGGATGCCGCGTGTCGCGCGTTTGCCGTTCGGCTTTGCCCGCGCCATGGCCGCGCCGCTGCCGCTGGTCATGGTGCTGATGCTGGGCGTGCTGGTGCTCACGGGCTGCAACCTCACGCCGCCGCTGAAGGAGGCCGACGTGGTGGTGCCCGCCCAGTGGGCCGAGGGCACGGGCAACGCCGCCGCGGCGCCGGTCGCGTGGCATGTGTTCGTGCGCGACGACGAACTGCGCGGCCTGATCGCCACCGCGCTGCTGCAGAACCGCGACCTGCGCGTGTACGCCGCCAAGGCCCGCGAGGCGCGCGCCGTCTACGGCGGCACGCGCTCCGGCCTGTTCCCCGAAATCGGCGTGGCCGGCTCCGTCGGGCGCGGCAACGTGAGCACCTCGCTGGGGCCCGACGGCATCGTCACCAGCAACCAGGCCCTGAACGGCGTGGGCAGCGTGGCCACCACCTATGCCGTGCAGGCCGGTATCACCTCGTACGAGCTCGACTTCTTCGGCCGTGTCGATGCCGGCGTGAAGCAGGCCGGCTCGCAGGCACTGGCCAGCGAGCGCGACCTGGCGGCGGCGCGCATGAACCTGGTGGGCGAGGTGTCGAACGCCTACCTCACGCTGCGCGCCGACCGTGCCCTGCTGGCGCTGGCCGAGGGCGACTTCGGCAGCCAGAGCGAAAGCACCCGCGTCATGCAGCGGGCCCGCACGGTGGGCGGCACGTCGGACCTGAACGTGCTGCGCTCGCAGTCGCTGGTGGAGCGCGCCAACGTGCAGCGCGAAGAGTTCCGCATGCGCGTGGGGCAAGACCTGCAGTGGCTCTCGGTGCTGGTCGGCCAGCCCGTGCCGCCGACCATCGGCATGCAGCGCCCCTGGCCCGAACGCTCGGTGGCCGACGTGCCCGTGGGCCTGCCCGCCAGCCTGCTGCAGCGCCGCCCCGACCTGCTGGCCGCGTATGCGCGCGTGGAGGCCGCCAACTCGGGCGTGGGCGCGGCCAAGGCGGCGTTCTATCCGAGCTTTTCGTTGACGGCGGTGGCGGGCGGGCTGAGCACCGAGTTTTCCAGCCTGCTGAGTGCGGGCAACCGCAGCTGGGCCACGGTGCTGGGCGTGTCGCTGCCGATCTTCGACTGGGGCCGCCGCTCGGCCAACCTGAGCGCCAACGAAGAGCGCCTGGCCGCCGCCATGGCCAGCTACGAATACGCGGTGCAGCAGGCGCTGCGCGAAACGGCCAACGCGCTCATCACCGACAGCCACCTGCGTCCGCAGATCGTCGCGCAACAAGCGCGCGTGCAGGCGCTGGACAAGGTGGCGTCCATTTCGCGCACGCGCTTTCGCAACGGGCTGGAAGACTACTTCGCCGGCGCCGACGCGCAACGCGAGCTGTACCTGGAGCAGCGCCAGGCCATCGAGCTGCAGCTCAAGCAGGCGGTGAACACGGTCAACCTCTACAAGGCGCTCGGTGGCGGGTGGGACGACGTGCCTGCGGGCGCGGTCGCTTCATCCGCCGCACCGCGCTAGGCCTGCGCCCCTGATGCCGACGCGCTGACGCTGCCCGACAGCACGGCATGGCCCGGCGCCTGCCTGCGCATGGCCGAGCGCAGCAGAAAGTCCGCCAGCTCATCGACCCGCGACTCGGCGCGCCGCAGCGACTGCGCCAGTTGCTCGCCGCCGAACTCGTCGGACTCCACCGCCGCCTCGAACACATCCGTGATGCCGATGTAGCCCAGAGCCGAACGCACGCTAGCCTCGGCGTGGTTCAGGTGCGCCGCGCGCCCGCCCGCGTCGTAGCCGTGGTCGCCGCGCGCGCCCAGCAACACCACGCGCTTGCCGGCGTCGGCCAGCAGCGGCCAGTACGGCACCGCGCCGCGCGAACGGTCGAACCCGAAGGTGCGGCCCACGCGCACGATGTTGTCGATCCATGCCTTGAACTGCGCGGGCACGCTGAAGTTGTACATGGGCAGGCCGATGACGATCACGTCCGCGGCGATGAGCTGGTCGACCAGCCGATCGCTTTCGGCGAGCGCCTGCGTCATCCACGGTTCGCGCGCGGCCTGCGGCGTGAACGCGGCGTGGATCCATCGGCCATCGACGTGCGCGGGCGGGTGCTGGCCCACGTCGAGGTGCTCGACGGTGTCGCCGGGCCGCGCATGGCGCCAGCGCTCGACGAAGCGCGCCGACAGGCGGCGCGTGTGCGAGCCGTGCGGGTCGGTGCCGGAGCGGCCCGGGCGGGCGCTGGAATCGATGTGCAGCAGGTGGAGGTTCGGGGTCTTCATGGGTGAGTGCATGTGTTGCATGGGGTGCATGAGGTGCAGGTGCTGGAAACGGGGCGCTGCCACAATGGCCACGCAGGCCATGAATCTAGGGTTCAGGACCTCCCTTCACAAACGATCATTTCTCTGCCGATGGAAGAAACCAGCTCACCTGTTCGTCCCTCGCGGCGGTTGTCGCCCTTGTTGGCGCTGCGCGCGTTCGAGGCCGCGGCCGCGCACCTGAGCTTCCAGCGCGCGGCGCTCGAGCTGTCGGTAACGCCCTCGGCCATCAGCCATCAGGTGCGCGCGCTGGAAGACACGCTGGGCCAGCCGCTGTTCGTGCGGCTCACGCGCCAGCTCGCGCTCACGCCCGCGGGCAAGCGGCTGTTCGACGACCTGCGCATGGGCTTCGACGTGCTCGAAGCGGGCATCGCCAGGCTGCGCCGGCCCGCCGCGTCGCAGGCCGTCACGCTCAGCACCAACACCGCCTTCGCCGCGCGCTGGGTGCTGCCGCGCATGGAGGCGTTTCGCAAGGCATGCCCCACCGTCGAGCTGCGTCTGCATGCGAGCGACACGCTGGTCGACCTGGCGCGCGGCGATGCCGACATCGCGGTGCGCTCCGGCAGCGGCCAGTGGCCGGGGCTGGTGTCGCGCGAGCTCATGCCCGAGCGCTACGCGCCGTTGTGCAGCCCCATGCTGAAACTGAAGCGCGCGGCCGACCTGCCGAAGCACCGCCTCATTCATTGCGACTGGCAGCCGCAGGCCCTCGCGCCCGCCGTGTGGCCACGCTGGTTTCGCGAAGCGGGCATCGCAGCGCCGAAAGCGCGTGCGATGAGGGCCGCGGGCCTGTCGTTTTCCGACGAGACGCACGCCGCGCTGGCCGCGCTCGCGGGCCATGGCGTGGCGCTGCTGAGCCTCACGCTTTGCGCCGAAGAGCTGCGCAGCGGCGCGCTGGTGCAGCCTTTCGGTCCCGCGCTCGACACGGGCAGCTACTTTCTCGCGACGGCGAATGGGCGGGAGAACGAACCGGCGGTTCGTTCGGTGTGGGACTGGATCGCGTCGCAAGCAGCGGGGGTTTGAAGCAACGCAGGAATACGAGCTTGCATTTCGTCACGCTTCTGAAGGAGACTTCCACGCCATAACAAGTGAGGAGAGTTCATGCAGAGGTTGGCTCGCGTCCCCCTTGCCCTTGCGGCAGGCGCACTTCTTGTAATAGCTTTGGCCTCATGCGGAGGCGGCGGTGGGGGTGGCGGCGGCGGTGCCGGCGTCTTGCCGGTCACCGGTGTGGCGCCTCCTCCAACCACCGGTACGCCCGCCCCTGAACTCCCCGCACGCGAAGCGCTCATTGCCCGCGCGCGAACCTACGAGCTCAACACGCCGTACGTGCCGCCGCCCGGCGATCCGCTGGAGCACAACACCTCCGGCTACGCCAAGGCGATGTGCTCCGCGGCCTTCATCACCGGGCTCGACCCCGACGTGGCCGCCGAGAGCGTCGGCTACTTCACCGGCCCCTACGCGCAGCGCGCCAAGGTCGGCAAGCCGGTGGTCGACCGCGACAAGAAGGAAGTTCGCATCACCATCCCGAACGGGCCCACGCTGGTGGCGCGCTATTTCGGCTCGCAGGGCTGCATCACGCTGCCGCCGGGCAAGGACGGCGTGTTCTTCACGCCCGTGACCGTCACCAGCACCCTGCCCGACCCCGCGAGCCAGCCCTGGCCCATGGGCAACGTCACGCCCACCGATGCCGCGCCCGGCATCGACACCGCCAAGGTGAGCCAGGCGGTCGATGCGGCCTTCGAGGTGTCGGGCGCCTACACCGCGGCCTTCGTGGTCACGCACAAGGGGCGCATCGTTGGCGAACGCTACATGAACGGCATCGGCGCGACCACGCCGCTGGAGTCGTGGTCGATGGGCAAGAGCGTGACGGCCACGCTACTGGGCACGCTCATCAAGCAGGGCGTGTACCAGCTCGACCAGCCCGCGCCCATTCCCGAATGGCAGTCCGACGGCGACAAGCGCAAGGAGATCCGCATCTCGGACATCCTGCACATGTCGAGCGGCCTGCGCATCAAGGCGCCGGACGACCCGGACTTCGACCCCAACGGCACCTACCCCGACCACGTGTATTTCTACACAGGGCGCATCAACGCCTTCAACTACGCGGCCACGCGGCCACAGCAATGGCCGCCGAACACCGTGGGCCGCTACCGCAACACCGACCCCGTGCTGGCGAACTACCTGGTTCGCCTGGCGGTGGAAAAGCGCGGCGAGGAGTACCTGTCGTACCCGCAGCGCGCGCTGTTCGACAAGATCGGCATTCGCACCATGACGCTGGAAACCGACCCCTACGGCAACTTCCTCGCGCAGGGTTACGACTTCATGTCCGCGCGCGACTGGGCACGGCTGGCCAACCTGTACCTGCAGGACGGCGTTTGGAACGGCGAGCGCCTGTTGCCCGAAGGCTTCGTCAAGTTCGTGAGCACGCTCGCGCCGGCCTGGGCGGCGGACAAGCGCCCCATCTACGGCGGCTTCTTCTGGCTGAACGGCACCAGCACCTTCCCCGTGCCGACCACCGCCTACTACATGCTGGGCGCGGGCGGACAGGTGGTGCTCATCGTGCCGTCGCACGACCTGGTCGTGGTGCGCATGGGCTACGACAAGGGCGAGCAGGCCTCGGTCGCGAGCCTGCGCAAGGCGCTGGCGCTGCTGATGCAGGGCATTCCGAGCTCGCAGTGAAACGAGCAAGGCGGGCGGTCGGCACTCAAGCCTCAGGCCAGCCCGTTCAGGTGCTCGTACAGGATCAGGAAGCCGATGCCGATCAGCACCACGCCGCCCACGATTTCCGCGCGCTTGCCTATCACCGCGCCCAGCACGCGCCCGACCATCACGCCGATGGTCACCATCGTCATCGTGGCCAGGCCGATGGCCAGCGCGGTCCAGGCGATGTTCACGTTGATGAAGGCCAGGCCCACGCCCACCGCCATCGCGTCGATGCTGGTGGCGAAGCCGGTGAGGGCAAGGGTCCAGAAGGAGTTGCGGTCGGGCTTGTCGTCGACCGCGTCGGGCGCGCCGAAGCCCGCCCAGATCATGCGCAGGCCCAGCACGCTGAGCAACGTGACGGCGATCCAGTGGTCCCATTTCGCGACGTAGCTCGCGGCGGCCAGCCCCGCGGCCCAGCCGATGACGGGTGTCAGCGCCTCGATGACGCCGAAGATCAGCCCGGTGCGCAAGGCCTCGCGCCAGGAGGGTTTGCGCAAGGCTGCGCCTTTGCCGACAGCCGCGGCGAAAGCATCCGTCGACATGGCGAATGCAAGAAGGATCGTGGAGGTGATGTTCATGTGGGAGTCGCAAGCAAGGCCGGTTCAAGACGCCGCGGCGCACGAACCCGCCGGCCAAAGCCGCGCTCGTGCACCACTGGTCTCGCCAACCTGTCGGTTGCTCACGCCACGGTCGCAAGGTGCGACCGAGTATGTTGACGTGAGCGCTTCCGAAGTCCGGAAGCCGGCTACTCCCCAAGGGAGCGGCGATTCTAGACTGCCTTTTTCGATGCCTGTGTGACAGCGCCTGCACAGGCGGCAGGGCTTTGCGGGCGGCCACGAAAAAGCCTCCCGCAGGAGGCTTGGCGAAAAAGCGCGAACCGCCCCTTCAGGTCTTCTTGGTCGTCAGCAAGGTGTTGACGACGTAGCCGTCGCGGTACACGCCTTCGATGGTGCCCTCCACCTTGTCCGTGGAATGGGCCGCCACGTACTTCTCATCGCCAGTGCGATAGACCACGATGGTGCAGGACGAGCGCTTGCTGAGGGTGCGGGCCACGCCAGTGGCCTGGCGCAGGGTCGGGTATGTCTCCATGAATTTCCTTGTCTTCTTCTAGTGCCCGAGATGGTAATCGCCAGGTAATTAAATCGTTTACAAAATTGTTTCAAGTCGCCAACGGGCCGAAGACAGAATGCGGCAATTTTGTGACTTTGTTATCGGCAATAACCAAATCGACTTGAAAGGCGACGCCGACATGCTTGACAGCCCAGGTCACCCCGGCGGGCTTTCGCCGTCGTTCGCCTGCCATCCGCGCAGCCTCAGCGCTTCGCGAAGACGGTCTGCCTGCGCCCAGTCCTTGCGAGCACGGGCCGCCTTGCGCTGCGCGAACAGCGCGGCGATTTCGGCCGGAACCTCGGGCACGAGCGGCACCCATTCGGCCAGCCGCAAACCGAGCACCGCATCGAACCGATCGACCGTTGCGCGTCGAACCTCGGGCGGCAACTCGCTGCGCACCAGCTCCCACAGCACGGCCAATGCGCGCGGCATGTTCAGGTCGAGGTCGACCTCCGCCTTGAAGCGCGCCACGAACCTGTCGTCGGCGATACCGCCGCGCGGCCAGCTCGCATACGTCTTGCGCAGCCGGTCGAGCGCGGACTGCGCCGAGCGAATGGCTTCGTCGGTGAAGCGCAGCGTGCTTCGGTAGTGCGCGCCCAGGCACAGGTAGCGGTACGCCAGCGGGTCGATGCCCTGGTCCACCAGCGTCTGCAGCCGCACGAAGTCGCCGGTGGTCTTGGCCATCTTGCGGTCGTCCAGCGTGAGGAAGTGGCCGTGCATCCAGAAGTTGGCGAGCCGGGTTCCGTGGCATGCCTGCGTCTGCGCGATCTCGTTGCTGTGGTGCACGGCCACATGGTCTTCGCCGCCGCAATGGATGTCGAACCACGGCCCCAGGAATTTCGCCGCCATCGCCGAGCACTCGATGTGCCAGCCCGGAAAGCCGCGGCCCCAGGGGCTGTCCCATTCCATCTGGCGCCTGGCATCCGCCGGGCTGAACTTCCAGAGCGCGAAGTCGCAGGCGCTGCGCTTGTCGCCCATGGCAACGCGGGTGCCCGCACGCAAGCCCTTGCGCGACAGGCGCGCCAGGTGGCCGTAGTCGTCCTGCAGGGTCGTGTCGAAATAGATGCCGTTGGCGGTGCGGTAGGTGAAGCCCTTGCGCTCCAGTTCGGCAATGAACGCCAGTTGCTCGGGAATGTGGTCGGTGGCGCACGGCCATGCCGTGGGCTCCAGCAGGTTCAGGGCGCGCCAGTCGGCCTGGAAGGCGGCGGTGTAGCGCTGCGCGATGGCCCACGCGGACTCGCCGGTGCGCCGGCTGCCCTTTTCCATCTTGTCTTCGCCCTCGTCGGCATCGGACACGAGGTGGCCGACGTCGGTGATGTTGACGACGTGCCGCACCCGGAAGCCGTTCAGCTCGAGCACGCGGCGCAGCACGTCTTCGAAGACGTAGGTGCGCAGGTTGCCGATGTGCGCGTGGTCGTACACCGTGGGGCCGCAGCAGTACAGACCGACGTGCTCGGGCTGCAATGGCGCGAAAGGCCGCAGGGCGCGCGACCAGGTGTCGTACAGGACGAGAGGCATTGGGCTTTCCTGGAGAGTGAGAACTTGCCGAACAAAAAGAAAAAGGCCACCGGTCTTGCGACGGGTGGCCCTGAGGAACGCGGACGTGAGCTGTGATTCGCTAGCCGCAAGCACCCCTTGGCCGACCGAGACAGCATGCGCATGCGCGCACGAAGCGGGCATTCAGCAGGTGGAAGGTCGGGGTTGCGGGAGCGAACATGAAAGTCATCGTAGCGTCGGGCACCGGTCGGGTCAACGCCTTCAGCCCAGGGGACGCAGCTCGCGCACCCAGTCGAACACCGCCGCCACGGCAGGCTCTTCACGCCGCGCCTGCGGGCACACCAGGTAGAACGGCAGCCCCTGCAGCTGCGGCCCGAAGGGCTGCACCAGGTTGCCCGCGCGCAGTTCGTCGGCGATCAGCGCCAGGCTCATCAGCGCCACGCCCTGCCCTTGCAGCGCGGCCGACACGGTGTGCGTCTCGTCGGAAAACACCGGCCCCGCCGACACGTCCAGGCCCGGCACCTGCGCCTGCTGCTGCCACTCGCTCCACGTGCCGGGCTGGCTCCTGCTGCGGGGCAACGAGAAGTGCAGCAGCGTGTGGCGCTTCAGGTCGGCGCGACGGCGCAGCTTGAGCGCGGGGCTGCACGCCGGCGCGAAGACGTTGTCGAACAGCTTCTGCGCGACCATGCCCGGCCATTGGCCTTTGCCGTAGCGGATGGCGATGTCGGCGGTGACGCCGTCGAGCGCGACCGCGTCGTGCGACGCATGAATGCGCAGGTCGAGCCGCGGATGCTTCTCGCGCAGGCTGTTCACGCGCGGCAGCAACCAGCGCGCGGCCACGGCCGGCGTGGCCGACAGCGTGATGGCCTGGCGCCTGGGCGGCGCGCGCAGCCGCGCCACCGCGTTCGCCATGGCCTCGAACGATTCGCTGAGCACCGCCTGCAGCTCGCGCCCCTGGGGCGTGAGCACCAGTTGCCGCGGCTCGCGGATGAACAGCGCCACGCCCAGCGCATCTTCCAGCTGCCGCACCTGGTGGCTGATGGCAGTGGGCGTCACCGAGAGTTCGTTCGCCGCGAGCTTGGCGCTGCAATGCCGCGCCGCAGCCTCGAAAGCGCGCAGCGATGCGAGCGCGGGGAGCTGGTGCAGGGTGGCCATGGATGAATTAATTTTTTAGCAGCGCAAAGAAATCGTCGTTTGTCGCCCTCTGGATGCTTGGATAGATTGAGAACCGTGTCAAGCACACAGCTGAACCAGATTCATCCAACCCATCGCCACAGAAGACCCCGCCATGACCACCCTGCTCCACATCGATGCCAGCGCCCGCCCCGGCCGTTCGGGCACCCACGTGCACGGCTCGCACTCGCGCCGGCTGAGCCACCACTTCGTGACGACATGGCGCGCCGCTCGCCCGCACGACGAAGTGATCTACCGCGACATCGGCGCCACCCCGCCGAGCCACGTCACCGGCGAATGGATTGCGGCGGGCTACACCCCGCCGGCTGAACGCGAGCCATGGATGCATGCGGCGCTCGCGGAAAGCGATGCGCTGGTCTCAGAGCTGCGCCGCGCCGACGTGCTGGTGATCGGCGTGCCCATGTACAACTTCGGCATGCCGGCGCCGTTGAAGTCATGGATCGACAACATCGTGCGCATCGGCGAGACCTTTGCCTTCGACCGCAGCCGCGAGAACCCCTATGTGCCGCTGCTGGCCGAGCGCCAGCGCCGCACGGTGCTGCTCAGCGCCTGCGGCAGCAGCGGCTACGGGCCGGGTGGGTTCCAGGCGCACATGGACCTGCTGACGCCCGGCGTCGCGAGCCCGCTGGCGCTGCTGGGGCTGACGGACGTGCGCAGCGTGTGCGTCGAGCATGCCGAAGACCCGGGCGACCTGCTCGCGCAGTCGGTCGCCGCTGCGCTCGCCCGCGTCGAGACGCTGGTGGGCGAGCTGCAGGGCCGCTGAAAAAACGGAAAACGAAAAAAGAAGAACGCCGCTCAGGCCGAGCGAAGCTGCTCACGCAGCTTGAGCCCGATTTCGGGCCGCTCCAGGAACGGGTCGGCCGGGTTCGTGCCCGAGACGATGTTCTCCATGCGGCTGCGCACGTTGCCCAGCGCCTTCGGGTGGCTGTACACGTAGAACTGGTTGGCGGTGATGGCGTCGAACACCTTGGCTGCCACTTCGGCCGCGGTGATCTTGCCGCTGCTCACCGCCTTGTTGCTCATGGCTTGGCCGATGAGCTGGCTCTTGGTGAGCTCGCTGTCCTTCGGCGCGTTCGGGCGGTTGCGCTCGCTGCTGGTGATGCCGGTGGGCACGAAGTACGGGCACAGCAGGCTCGCGCCGATCTGGTCGGTGACCAGGTTCAGGTCCTGGTACATCGTCTCGGTGAGGCTCACCACGGCGGCCTTGGCCGCGTTGTAGATGCCCATGTTCGGCGGCGTGAGCAGGCCGGCCATGCTGGCGGTGTTGGTGATGTGGCCGCGGTAGCCGGGGTCTTTGGCGGCGGCCTCGAGCATCATCGGCGTGAACAGGCGCACGCCGTGGATCACGCCCCACAGGTCCACGCCCAGCACCCATTCCCAGTCGGCCACGGAGTTTTCCCACACCAGGCCGCCGGCGCCCACGCCCGCGTTGTTGAACACGAAGTGCGGCGCGCCGAAGCGTTCCTTCACGGCGGCTGCCAACGCTTCCATCTGCGCGACGTCGGACACATCGACCTTGCGCGCCAGCACCTGCGCGCCGGCGGCTTCCATCTCGGCCTGGGCCTTGTCGAGTGCGTCCTGCTGCACGTCGACCAGCACCAGGTTCATGCCGCGCGCGGCGCCGATGCGCGCGCATTCGAGGCCGAAGCCCGAGCCCGCGCCGGTGAGAACGGCGGTCTTGCCCTTGAAGTCCTGAATCATTTGCCGGTGTCCTTCTTCTGTGTTGAATGTCTCTGACGTTGGAACCGCAATTGAAATACGTATTGCGCGCGAGCGCAGTCACGAAGGTGCCCCGGCCGGGCCGCCGTGATTCAGGCGTCGGCCTTTTTCAGCACGTACCCGATGCGCGGGAAGTGCACGTGCACGGTGCCCGTGCGCTCGTGGCTGCGCTCCAGCGTGTAGTGGGTGCGCGTGGCCGCGACCAGCGTGCCCGGCGTTTCCTCCAGGCCGAAGCTCTCGGCGCGGATGGTCACGGCGCTGCCCAGCGCAATGCCGTGGTCGTCCTGGAAGGTGCTGTCGGTCAGCAGCGAATGCGGCGTGGAGGCCTTGGCCACCGCGATGGCTTCGTCGCTCGAGAATTTTTCCGACGTGCCATGGCCGATGGCGGCCACGCGGTCCATCCAGTCGACCACCGCCGGCGTCAGCTCGAGGATGCCGCGCACGGCCTCGATGCGGCGCGTGTACCACAGCGGGTGGTAGGCCGAGAAGTCGGCAATGCTGGGCACCTCGCCCAGCAGGAAGGGCTTGTCGTCGAGCATGTCCGACAGGCGGCGCAGGTACGACTTGTAGGCACTGGTGGCGTCGGCCGGGCGCAGGCGGGTCATGTTGCCGGCGCTCATCTTGCCGCGGTCTTCACCGAAGGCCTTCAGCGCCTCGGGCGGCGCCTTGGCGAACACCTCGGCCGCGCCCTTGGGCTGCAGGTTCCAGGCCATGGAGGCCCAGAACAACGTGGTGTCGGCCCACTGCGCGAGGATGCGCGACATGCCCTTCTCGGGCTCCGGGTAGAGCGTGGGCTCGGGCTGCAGGTGCTCCAGCACGTCAGCGATGAGCGCGCTGTCGCAGTACATGTCGGCGCCGATCTGCAGGAACGGCGTCTTGCGGTAGCCGCCGGTGAGCACCTCCACGTCGGGCTTGGGCATGATCGGCGGAATGAAGACCGACTTCCACGGCAGCTTCTTCACGCCCAGGAGCAGGCGCACCTTCTCCGAGAACGGCGATGTCAGGTAGTGGTGAAGGATGAGGTCTGCCATGGTCGTTCCCTTGAGGTGATGCGCGGTGGTTTTTAAATGAAGAGGCTCAGATCAGCTTGACCAGCTGCTTGCCGAAGTTCTTGCCCTTCAGCAGCCCCAGGAAGGCCTCGGGCGCCGCCTCGATGCCCTGCGCGACCGACTCGCGCGGCTTGAGCTTGCCGCTGCCCACCAGCGCGCCGAGTTCGGCCAACGCCTCGGGCCACACTTCCATGTGCTCGCTGACGATGAAGCCTTCGATCTTCATGCGGTTGATGAGGATCAGCGCGGGGTTGTTCAGCGGCAGCGGCGCGCCGTCGTAGCCGGCGATCATTCCGCACAGCGCCACGCGGGCGAAGGCGTTGGCGCGCAGCAGCACGGCGTCGAAGATGTAGCCGCCCACGTTCTCGAAGTAGCCGTCGATGCCGTTCGGGCAGGCTTCCTTCAGCGCGGCGCTCATCGACTTCACGTCGGGGTGCTGGCGGTAGTCGATGCAGGCGTCGAAGCCCAGCTCGTCGGTCACGTACTTGCACTTGTCGGGGCCGCCGGCAATGCCGACCACGCGGCAGCCGCGCGCCTTGGCCAGCGCGCCGAAGGCGCTGCCCACGGCGCCGCTGGCGGCGGTGATGACCAGCGTTTCGCCGGCCTTGGGCGCGATGATCTTCACCAGCCCGTACCAGGCCGTCACGCCGGGCATGCCGACGGCGCCCAGGTAGTGCGACAGCGGCACGTGCGTGGTGTCGACCTTCTTCAGCGCGCCGGGCTGCGAGGCGTCGACCACGCTGTATTGCTGCCAGCCGCCGAAGCCCACCACCTTGTCGCCCACGGCGTACTTGGGGTGCTTGCTTTCGACCACTTCGCCGACGGTGCCGCCCTGGAAGACCTGGCCCACGGGCTGGTTGGCGGTGTAGCTCTTCGAGTCGTTCATGCGACCGCGCATGTACGGGTCGAGGCTCATGTAGTGGTGGCGCACCAGCACCTGGTTGTCGTTGAGCGCGGGCGTCTCGACGATGACGAGCTTGAAGTTGGAGGCGGTGGCCTCGCCTTCGGGGCGGTTGTCGAGGTGGATCTGCTTGTTGGTGGGCATGTGTGGCTCCTGGGGGGAATGCAATCGGACGGGTAGAACGGTCGGTGGGACCGTCAGTCGGTTCAGTCGGCTCAGTCGGTGGACGGCGGGCGCATCTCGTTGACGCTCGTGGGGCCCGTGGGCAGCCGGCGCTTCACATACTTGAAGGTGCCGGTGGCATGGGCGCACACGCGCTCCTGCTCGTCGTAGATCTTGGCTTCGGTGAAGGCCAGCGTGGCGGTGCGGTGAATGAGCGTGCCGCGTGCGTGCAGCGGGCCGACCGAGGGCTGCATGAAGCTGGTCTTCATCTCGATGGTGACCACGCCGGTCTCGGGCGACACGCTGCGTGCGGCCGCCGCCATGGTGATGTCGAGCAGCGTCATGCAGGCGCCGCCGTGGGTCACGTCGAAAGTGTTCAGGTGTTCGGGCTTGGCGGTGTAGACGATTTCGGACTCGCCGCCTTCGAACTTCGTCAGCTCGAAGCCAAGGTGGCGCGCGAACGGAATCTGGCTCGTGTACGAGCGGATATTGATGTCGCTGGAATCGGGGGAAGACATGGGGTGTTTTCTTTCAGGCTCCGAGCACCACGCTGACCCCGCCATCCACCGCCATCCATTGGCCGGTGATGTGCTTGCCGGCATCGCTCGCGTACAGCAGCGTGATGCCCTTCAGGTCTTCCTCGTCGCCCAGGCGGCCGAGCGGCGCGTTGGCGGCCATCTTCTCTTCGCCGAGCGACTTGATGAGGCCCGCGGCCATCTTCGTCATGAAGAAGCCCGGGCAGATCGCGTTCACGTTGATGCCGTAGCGCCCCCATTCGGCGGCCAGCGTCTTGGTGAAGCCGATGACGGCGGTCTTCGAGGTGTTGTAGGCCAGCGTCTGCATGCCCGGGCCGTTGCCGTTGAGGCCCGCGATGGAGGCGATGTTGATGATGCGCCCCGTCTTCTTCGGGATCATGTAGCCGTTGGCGATGTGCTGCGAGAGGATGAAGTACCCGCGCACGTTCAGGTTCATCACCTTGTCCCAGGCCTCGACCGGGTGGTTCTCGGCCGGGGCGCCCCAGCTGGCGCCGGCGTTGTTGATGAGGATGTCGACCGCGCCCATGCGCTCCAGCGTCTCGTCGGCCAGGCGGCGCGTGTCTTCTTCCTTCGAGCAGTCGGCGGCGATCCAGCGCGCGTCGATGCCCGCGGACTGCAGCTCGGCGGCGGCCTGCTCCAGGTCTTCGGCCTTGCGCGAGCTCAGCATGATCTTCGCGCCGGCTTCGCCGAGCGCATGGGCCATCTGCAGGCCCAGGCCGCGCGAGCCGCCGGTGATGAGGGCGCTCTTGCCGGTGAGGTCGAACAGCTGCTTGATGTTGCGGGGCGTCATGGTGCGTTGTCTCCGTTGTCTGGGAATGTCGGGGTTGGCAGGTTCGGCGGGTTCAGGTCTCGTAGTCCATGCACTGGCGCGCTTCACGGACCGCGCCGATGAAGGGCTTGAGCGCCACGTGCTGCGGGTGGTCCGCATAGGCCGCGAGCGCGGCGGCGTCGGTGAACTCCGAATACAGCACCAGGTCGTAGGTGGCCTCGAGCCCGGGCTGGGCAATGGCCACCTCGAAGCGGTGCGTGCCGGGCGACAGCTTGGCGCAGGCGTCGAGCAGGGCCTTCGCCTTGCGCAGGTTGGTCGCCTTGTCGGCGCCTTCGGCGTGTTCCTTGAACTTCCACATCACGATGTGCTTGAGCATGGCGGGGCCTTCTTGTCTTTCGTCTCTTGTCTCTGCTTACTTGTTGGGCAGCCGCGAGCGCACGTAGATGAGCGCGAAGCCCACCAGCGCGACGATGGCGCCGGGCACGGCAATCGACCAGCCCAGCGTGGCGTCGGTGCGGCCGGTGGCAATGCCCAGGATCAGCACGAACAGGCCGCCGTAGATCAGGATCCAGATCCACTTCTCGAGCCGGGCATGTGGCTTTGGCGGCTTGGCCTGCATTGCCGGCGTGGCGGCGGGCGGCGTGTTCTTCTGGTCGGGAGTGGGGTTCGGCGGATTGTTGATGGCCATCAAAAGGCGTCCTCGGGCAAAGCGGTACAGGTCGGGTCGCGGGTTTCGACCACCTGGAGCCAGGCACCGATTTTGGGCAGCTCGTAGTGGAAGAAATAGTCCGTGGCGCCAATCTTGCCAGCTGTTACCGCCCTCGCCTTTTCACCATCGATCTCCAGGGCCCTTTGCGCCACGTCGAGCCAGATCCAGGCCAGCACTGTGTGGCCGAAGGCCTGCATGTAGGGCACCGCGTTGGCCAGCGCGTCGGCCGGGTCGCCGGTGGACCAGGCCGCCTCGGTGGCGCTGCCGATGCGCTGCAGCGCGGCGCCCAACGCCTTGGCATGGGCCGCCAGCGCCGGCACCTTGGCGGCACGGGCGATGGTGTCGGTCATGCGGCCGGCCAGCAGCTGCAGGCCGCGGCCTTTTTCCATCAGCACCTTGCGGCCCAGCAGGTCGGCCGCCTGGATGCCGTGCGTGCCCTCGTGGATCATGTTCAGGCGGTTGTCGCGCCAGTACTGCTCCACCGGAAAGTCGCGCGTGTAGCCGTAGCCGCCGTGCACCTGGATGGCCAGCGAGTTGGCCTCCAGGCACCACTCGCTGGGCCAGCTCTTGGCGATGGGCGTGAGCACTTCCAGCAACAGGCGCGCGTCGTCGGCGGCCTGGACGTCGCCGGTCTTCTGCTCGTCGACCAGGCGCGCGCAGTACAGCTCCAGCGCCAGCGCGCCTTCGCAATACGCCTTCTGCGCCAACAACATGCGGCGCACGTCGGCGTGCTCGATGATGCGCACCTGCGGCGCGGCCGAATCCTTGGCCACGGCACCACCGGCGACACCGGCAGCCTCCGGCTTCTTCACCAAGCGGCCCTGCGGGCGGCTCCTGGCGTACTCGAGCGACGCGTGGTAGCCGGCCATGCCCAGCATGGTGGCGGCCGTGCCGACGCCGATGCGTGCCTCGTTCATCATGTGGAACATGCAGTGCAGGCCCTTGCCGGGCGCGCCGACCAGGTAGCCGATGGCGCCGGCCTTGCCGTCGACCGGGTAGCGGCCCTCGCCGAAATTCAGCAGCGTGTTGGTGGTGCCGCGCCAGCCCAGCTTGTGGTTCAGGCCCGCGAGCGCCACGTCGTTGCGCTGGCCGGTGAGCTCGCCCTGGGTGTCGACCATGCGCTTGGGCACGATGAACAGCGAAATGCCGCGCGTGCCCGGCACCAGCTTGCCGTTCTCGTCCGGGATCTTGGCCAGCACGATGTGCACGATGTTCTCGGTCAGCTCGTGGTCGCCCGACGAGATCCACATCTTGTTGCCCGTGAGCCGGTAGCGCGGGCCCAGCGGGTCGTCCTGGAAGCCGTCGCCATCGGGCACGGCGCGCGTGGCCACGTCGCTCAGCGACGAGCCGGCCTGCGGCTCCGACAGGCACATGGTGCCGGCCCAGCGGCCAGAGAACTCGTTCTTGGCGAACACCTCTTTCTGCATCTCGGTGCCGTGCACCATCAGCAGGTTGGCGTTGCCGCTGGTGAGCATGTTGGAGCCGATGCTCACCGAGGCCATCGCGAAGAAGCTGTTGGCCGCGGCCGACAGCGTGTACGGCAGCTGCATGCCGCCGATGTCGTAGTCCTGCGCGGCGCTCATCATTCCCGACTCGACGAAGGCCTTGTGCGCGTCGTGCGTGGCCTTGGGCAGGATGACTTTCTCGCCGTCGAAGTGCGGCTCCTGCGTGTCCACCGTGCGGTTGAAGGGGGCGTATTTCTCGCGCGCGATGCGCTCGCAGGTGTCGAGCACCGCGTCGAAGGTTTCGCGCGAGTGGTCGGCAAAGCGTTCGCGCTGGTTGAGCGACTCGGCGTCGAGCCAGTCGTAGAGCAAAAAGTCGAGGGTGGAACGCAGGCTCATGGTGTGTCTCTTCTTGCGGGTTGCGCCGCGCCTTGTGGGCGGCTGCTTGGCTACGTGGCTACTTTTTCGGGGAATCGGGCAGCCTGGCGATGGTGCCCTGCGCCAGCGCGCAGAGCTTCTCGGCGCCGTCGTTCACCACGAACACCTCGCAGGTGCACACGGCCTGCGAGCTGCCGGTGTGCACGGCCCGGGCACGCGCGACGAGCCGCTCGCCGAGCGCCGGCCGCACGTAGTTGATCTTGAATTCGGCCGTGACCACCGGCACGCGCAACGCGGTGCCACCGGCGAAGGTGAGCGCGTTGTCGGCCATGTAGCTCACGATGCCGCCGTGGGCAAAGCCGTTCTGCTGCTTGAGCTGCGCGCTCAGCGGAAGCTGGATCTCGGCATGGCCGGGCGCCAGCGCATGCAGCTCGGCGCCGATCAGCACGCTGAACGGCTGCGACGCCAGCACGCGGCGGCCGTAGGCCAGCACAGCCTCGGCCGCGGCGCCAGCTGCGGCCCTGGTTCCGGTCCCGGCTTCGGGCGAGACCTCGTGGTCGTGGCCCAAGCCGGACATGCTTACAGGACCTCGAACACGCCCGCGGCACCCATGCCGCCGCCGATGCACATGGTGACCACGACCTTCTTCGCGCCGCGGCGCTTGCCTTCGATGAGCGCGTGGCCCGTCAGGCGCTGGCCGCTCACGCCGTAGGGGTGGCCCACGGCGATGGCGCCGCCGTTCACGTTCAGGCGGTCGCCCGGAATGCCCAGCTTGTCGCGGCAGTAGATGACCTGCACGGCGAAGGCTTCGTTCAGCTCCCACAGGTCGATGTCGTTGACCGTGAGGCCCAGGCGCTTGAGCACCTTCGGAATGGCGAAGACCGGGCCGATGCCCATCTCGTCGGGCTCGCAACCGGCCACGGCGAAGCCGAGGAAACGGCCCAGGGGCTTCAGGCCCTTCTGCTCGGCGTACTTCTCGTCGACCACCACGCAGGCGCCGCCGCCGTCGGAGAACTGGCTGGCATTGCCGGCCGAGATCACGCCGCCGGGAATGGCCGGGCGGATGCCGCTGATGCCTTCCTTGGTGGTGCCGGGGCGAATGCCTTCGTCGTTCTCGACGGTGACTTCCTTGGTGCGCAGGCCCAGCACGGGGTCGGCCACGCCGGCCAGCACGGTGATGGGGGCGATCTCGGCCTTGAAGAGGCCGGCTTCCAGCGCAGCGGTGGCGCGCTGCTGGCTTTGCGCGCCGTACTCGTCCATGGCTTCGCGGCCGATGTTGTAGCGCTTGGCGACCTGCTCGGCCGTCTGCAGCATGTTCCAGTAGATCTCGGGCTTGTGCTTCACGAGCCACGGGTCGGCCAGCATGTGCGTGTTGGCTTCGTTCTGCACGCACGAGATGCTCTCGACGCCGCCGGCCACATACACCTCGCCCTCGCCCGCGATGATGCGTTGCGCGGCGGTGGCAATGGTCTGCAGGCCCGAGGAGCAGAAGCGGTTGATGGTCATGCCCGAGGTGGTGACGGGCAGGCCGGCGCGCAGCGCGATCTGGCGCGCGATGTTGGAGCCGGTCGCGCCTTCGGGCGTGGCGCAACCCATGATCACGTCGTCCACCGAGGCGGGGTCGATGCCGGCGCGCTGCACCGCGTGCTGCACGGCATGGCCGCCCAGCGTGGCGCCGTGCGTCATGTTGAAGGCACCCTTCCAGCTCTTCGCGAGCGGCGTGCGGGCGGTGGAAACGATGACGGCGCTGGTCATGGTGAGGTCCTTTGAAGATGGAAGGGAAAAGAGGTTGTCGTCATTGCGCCGGAGCAGCGTTGGTGTTGCTCAGGAGCTGGTGATAGAAGCCGATCATCTCGCCGTAGTTCGAGATGGCCAGGCGTTCGTTGTTGCCGTGGAAACGCGCCAGGTCCTCGGCCTTCACGCGAAACGGCGAGAAGCGGAAGACGGCGTCGCTCACCAGGCTGAAGTGGCGCGAGTCGGTCGCGGCGGTCATGAGCCCGGGGGCCACCACCGCATCGGGAAAGCTCTGGCGCACGGCCTGCTGGATGGCGCGGTAGCCGGTGCTGTCGGTGGACGACACCGGCGAAGGCTCGGCGTTGCCGGGGTATTGCTTGATCTTGATGTCGTCGTTGCCCAGCGCGCGGCGCAGGTGCGCCTCGGTGCTGGCCAGCGTGTCGCCCGGCAGGATGCGGAAGTTGACAGCCGCCTCGGCGCGCCCGGGCAGCACGTTGTCCTTGTTGCCCGCGCGCACGATGGTCAGCGCGGTGGTGGTGCGCAGCATGGCGTTGCTGCTCGGGCTCTTCTCGAGCTGGCCGCGCACCAGCGGCTCGGTGAGCCACAGGTTGGACAGCATCACGCGGTTGATGCCGCTCATCTCGGGTGCCAGCGCGCCGAACATCTGGCCCGCCACGCCCTGGATGCCACCGGGCATGGGGTTGGCTTCGAGCCGTGCCAGCGCCGCGCTCATGCTGCCGATGGCGCTGTGCTGCGGCGGCATCGACGAATGGCCGGGGGCGGTGTCCAGCGACAGGAAGAAGGTGCCGTAGCCCTTCTCCGCCAGGCCGATCAGCGCCGCGGGCTTGCTCAGGCCCGGCAGCACGCCGTCGAGCACCAGCAGGCCTTCGTCGAGCACCCAGTCCAGGCGCACGTTGCGCGACTTGAGCAGCTCGGCGATGGGCAGCGCGCCGCGCAGGCCGCTCACTTCCTCGTCGTCGCCCGTCACGAGGTAGACGGTCTGCTTCGGCTTGAAGCCGGCGCCGATGAGCAGCTCGATGGCTTCCATCTGCGCGAAAAGATTGCTCTTGTTGTCGAGCGTGCCGCGGCCCCAGATGAAGCCGTCCTTGATCTCGCCGGCGAAGGGGTCGACCGTCCAGGCCTTCTCGGTGCCAGGGGCGATGGGCACCATGTCCTGGTGCGCCATCAAGGCGATGGGCTTGGCCTGCGGGTCGGTGCCGGCCCATGTGTAGAGCAGCGCCTTGTTGCCCACCACTTCCTTCTTCAGGGTGGCGTGCACCTTGGGGAACTGCTGCGCCAGGAAGGCGTGCAGCTTGTCGAACTCGGCCGCGTTGGCGGCCGGGTCGTCCAAGCCCGACACCGTGCGGAACGTGATCGCGGTGGACAGCCGCTTGGCGGCCGCCTGCAGGTCGACGTCCAGCTTGGGTGCGGGCGCCACCGCCAGTTGCTGCGATGGCGTGGTCCAGGTCTTGACCGCCACGGCGGCCACCAGCAACACGATTGCCAGCAGCAGCCCGAGGAAGATGCGTTTCAACATGGGCGGTCTCGACCCTTTTCTTTTCCGTCTCAGCTGAAGGACTTGCCTTCGGCCACCAGCTTCTGGATCAGCGGCGCGGGCTGCCAGAACTCGGCGTCGTCGCGCGGGTTCTTCGCAAAGCGCTTCATCGACTCGGCCACGTTGTACAGGCCGACTTGCGATGCGTAGTGCATCGGGCCGCCGCGCCAGATCGGGAAGCCGTAGCCGGTGAGGTACACCATGTCGATGTCGCCGGACTTCGAGGCGATGCCGTCTTCCAGGATGTGCGCGCCTTCGTTGACCAGCGCGTACACCAGGCGCTGCACGATTTCTTCATCGGAAATCTTGCGCGGCGTGATGCCCAGTTCTTTCCGGTGGTCCTCGATCATCTTGTTCACGAGTTCCGACGGAATGGCGTCGCGCTTGCCGGCCTGGTAGTCGTACCACCCTGCCCCGGTCTTCTGGCCGAAGCGACCCAGTTCGCAGAGCTTGTCGGCCGTGCGGCTGTACTTCATGTCGGCCTGCTCGGTGGCGCGGCGCTTGCGGATCGCCCAGCCGATGTCGTTGCCGGCCAGGTCGCCCATGCGGAACGGGCCCATGGCAAAGCCGAACTTCTCGATGGCCTTGTCCACCTGCTGCGGCAGCGCGCCTTCGTCCAGCAGGAAGCCTGCCTGGCGCGAGTACTGCTCGATCATGCGGTTGCCGATGAAGCCGTCGCACACGCCCGAGACCACCGCGGTCTTCTTGATCTTCTTGGCCGTGGCCATGACCGTGGCCAGCACGTCCTTGCCGGTGGCCTTGCCGCGCACCACTTCGAGCAGCTTCATCACGTTGGCGGGGCTGAAGAAGTGCATGCCGACCACGTCCTGCGGACGGTCGGTGAAGGCGGCGATCTTGTCGACGTCGAGCGTCGAGGTGTTCGAGGCCAGGATGGCGCCCTTCTTGGCGACGCGGTCGAGCTCCTTGAACACCTTTTCTTTCACGCCGAGTTCCTCGAACACGGCCTCGATGATCAGGTCGGCGTCCTTCAGGTCGTCGTAGCTCAGCGTGGTGCTCAGCAGCGCCATGCGCTGCTCGTACTTGTCCTGCTTGAGCTTGCCCTTCTTGACCTGGGCTTCGTAGTTCTTCTTGATGGTGGCGACGCCGCGGTCGAGCGCCTCCTGCTTCATCTCGAGGATCTTCACGGGGATGCCCGCGTTCAGGAAGTTCATCGAGATGCCGCCGCCCATGGTGCCGGCGCCGATGACGCCCACGGCCTTGATGTCGCGCTTGGGCGTGTCTTCGGCCACGTCGGGAATCTTGCTCGCGGCGCGCTCGGCCATGAACAGGTGGCGCAGCGCCAGCGATTCGGGCGTGAACATCAGCGAGGTGAAGATGCGGCGCTCTTCGGCCATGCCGGCGTCGAACTTCAGCTTGGTGGCGGCCTGCACGGCGGCCACGCACTGCAGCGGCGCGGGGTAGTTCTTCGACATCCCGCCGACCATGTTCTTGGCGAACTGGAAATAGGCGTCGCCTTGCGGGTGCTTGCACGGCAGGTTGCGCACCAGCGGCAGCGCGTCACCGGTCTTGCCGGCCACGCTCTTCGCGAAGGCCACGGCTTCGTCGAACACCGACTCGGGCGATGCCGCGAGCACGTCGAACAGCTTCTGGCCGGGCAGGCTGGCGAGCAGCTCGCTCTTCACGGGCTCGCCGCTCACGATCATGTTCAGCGCGGTTTCCACACCGATCACGCGCGGCAGGCGCTGCGTGCCGCCGGCGCCGGGAATGAGGCCCAGCTTGACTTCGGGCAGCGCCACACTGGTGCCCGGTGCAGCCACGCGGTAGTGGCAACCCAGGGCCAGCTCGAGGCCGCCGCCCATGCACACCGAGTGGATGGCCGCGACGATGGGCTTGGCCGAGGCCTCCAGCGCGAGGATCACGCTCAGCAGGTTGGGCTCCTGCAGCGCCTTGGGCGTGCCGAACTCCTTGATGTCCGCGCCGCCCGAGAACGCCTTGCCGGCGCCGGTGATGACGATGGCCTTGACGGCGTCGTCGGCATTGGCCTTGGCGAGGCCATCGGTGATGCCGATGCGCGTCGAGAAGCCGAGACCGTTGACCGGAGGGTTGGTCATGGTGATCACGGCGACATCGCCGAGCACTTTGTATTCAGCCGTCATGCTGCGTTCCTTGGTGTGTGAAGAAAAAGAAGAAAAAGCACGAGTGTTCTTTTTCGGGGGATTCTAGGCGTTTGTCGCGACGCAACAATGGCATGCAGTCGCTGCCGGGACAAGGGGGCGAGGCAGGAATCCGGGGCGCGGCCCGGACCCCGCGCAGGCGATCAGACCTCGAGCCATTCCTTGCGCGTGGTCGCGTCGGCGCGCAGGCTGTCGGGCGTGCCGTCGAACACGATGCTGCCGTGGCCCATGACGAGCGCGCGGTCGGAGATCTGCATGGCGATGGTGAGCTTCTGCTCGATCAGCAGCACCGAGATGCCCTTGTCCTTCAGCGTGCGCAGGTACTGCCCCACCAGCTCGACGATCTTCGGCGCCAGCCCTTCGGTGGGCTCGTCGATGATGATCAGGTCGGGGTCGCCCATGAGCGTGCGGCACAGCGTGAGCATCTGCTGCTCGCCGCCCGAGAGCACGCCGGCCTCGGTGTGCTGGCGCTCCTTCAGGCGCGGGAACATGCCGTACATGTCGTCGAACTGCCAGCGGCTGCCCTTGCCCGTGCCCTTCTGCCCCAGCAGCAGGTTCTGGTGCACCGTGAGCTTGGGGAAGATGTCGCGGTTCTCGGGCACGTAGCCGATGCCGAAGTGCGCGATCTCGTAGGCCTTGCGGCGCAGGATGTCCTGCCCCTTCCAGTGCAGGCCGCCCTCGGCATGCACCAGGCCCATGATGGCCTTGGCCGTGGTCGAGCGGCCCGAGCCGTTGCGCCCCAGCAGCGCGACGATCTCGCCCGGGTTCACGTCGAAGGAAACGCCATGCAGCACATGGCTCTTGCCGTAGTAGGCGTGGATGTCTTGAAGCTTCAGCATGTCAGTGTCCCGCTCCCTGTGCATCAGCCACCGATGAGCCGAGGTAGGCCTCTTGCACGCGCGCGTTGGCGCGCACGGCGGCCGGCGTGTCGAAAGCGATGACTTCGCCGTACACCACCACCGCGATCTTGTCGGCCAGGCCGAACACCACGCCCATGTCGTGCTCCACCGTGAGCAGCGTCTTGCCGACCGTCACGTGCTTGATGAGCGAGATGAAGTGCGAGGTCTCGGTCTTGCTCATGCCCGCCGTGGGCTCGTCCAGCAGGATGACGCTGGCGCCCCCGGCAATGGTCACGCCGATTTCCAGCGCGCGCTGCTCGGCGTAGGTGAGGTTCACCGCGTGCACGTCGCGCTTTTTCTCCAGCCCGATCTGCTTGATGAGCTCTTCGGTGCGCTCGTTGGCGTCGTCCAGGTTCGACAGGAAGCGCAGGAAGGTGTACTTGTAGCCTAGGCTCCACAGCACGCCGCAGCGCAGGTTCTCGAACACGCTCAGCTTCGGGAAGATGTTGGTGATCTGGAAGCTGCGCGACAACCCCATGCGATTGATTTCGTACGGCTTCTTGCCGTCGATGCGCTCGCCGTTCAGCAGCACCTCGCCGCTGGAGGGCACGAGCCGCCCGCTGATCAGGTTGAACAGCGTGCTCTTGCCCGCGCCGTTCGGCCCGATGATGGCGATGCGCTCGCCCGCGTTCACCGCCAGGTCGACCCCGCGGATGATGTCGGTCTTGCCGAAGCTCTTGCGCAGGCCCTTGAGTTCGAGTGAATAGGTCATGCCGTCTCCCTTCGCTTGATCTCGGCTTCGATTTCTTCCTGTGCCTGGCCCCAGGTCTTCGCGAAGCGCCTGCGCACCACCTCGAACACGGCCAGGCCCACCGCCAGCAAGGCCACCGCCACCACCCAGCTGGTGGTCGACGAGGTGTCCAGCTGCAGGCCGGCGAGCGGCACCACCGGCCCCAGCGCCGCGTTGAGTTGCATGTGATAGATCATTTCGACGATGGCCGCCGCGCCCGCCAGCATGATGGCCGCGCCGATGAACAGGCCCACGTACAGCAGGTAGAAGCGCTTGATCTTGCCGAACAGCGCCACGCGCACGTTCATCATGATCAGGCTGGCCACGCCGCCGGGCGCGAACATCACCATCAGCAGGAACACCAGGCCCACGTACAGCAGCCAGGCCTTGCTGAGCTCCGACAGCAGCACCAGCGCGAACACCAGCAGCGCCGCGCCGATGATCGGCCCGAAGAAGAAGGTGGCGCCACCCAGAAAGGTGAACAGCAGGTAGCTGCCCGAACGCAGCCCGTTCAGGCTGTCGGCCGCGTTCACGATCTCGAAGTTGATGGCCGCCAGCCCGCCGCCGATGCCCGCGAAGAAGCCCGCGATGATGAAGGCGTAGTAGCGCACGCGCTGCGTGTTGTAGCCGATGAACTCCACGCGCTCCGGGTTGTCGCGCACCGCGTTCAGCATGCGGCCCAGCGGCGTGCCGGTGAAGGCGAACATCAGCGCGGTGCAGATGAAGCAGTACACGGCGATCAGGTAGTACACCTGGTTCTGCGGGCCGAAGCTGATGCCGAAGAACGAGGTGCCGTACACGCGGTTGGTGGTGATGCCGCCTTCGCCGCCGAAGAAGCTCGGGAACATCAGCGCCATGGCGGCCACCAGCTCGCCCAGGCCCAGCGTGATCATCGCGAAGGTGGTGCCCGACTTCTTTGTCGACACGTAGCCGAACACCACGGCGAAGAACATGCCGCCCAGCCCGCCCACGAGCGGAATGAGCACCAGCGGAATCGGCAGCTTGCCGGCGCTGGCCAGGTTCATCGCGTGAATGGCGATGAACGAGCCCAGCCCCACATACACCGCATGCCCGAAGCTCAGCATGCCGCCCTGCCCCAGCAGGATGTTGTAGCTCAGGCAGATGATGATCAGGTAGCCGATCTGCGAGAGCATGGTCAGCGCCAGGCTGCTCTTGAAGAGCATGGGCGCCACGATGAGCAGCAGCGCGAACAGCGACCAGATCAGGATGCGGCCGATGTTCAGCGGCTTGAAGCGGTAGTACTTCTTCGGCGAGGAAGCGTTGCCGGCGTTGCCAGACGTGGCCGGCGTGCGTGTGGTTGCAGTGGTCATCGCGTCAGTCCTCCCGCGTTCCAAGAAGACCCTTGGGCCGGAAGATCAGGATCAGCACCAGGAACAGGTACGGAAGGATGGGCGCCACCTGCGAGATGGTGAGCTTGAGCAACTCGTAGCCGAAGGTCTGGTCCGTCACCGCCATGCCCAGCGACTGCAGCGCGCCCGCGAGCGACTGGTCCATGGCCACGGCAAAGGTCTGCACCACGCCGATGATGAGCGAGGCCAGGAAGGCCCCGGCCAGCGACCCCATGCCGCCGACCACCACCACCACGAAGATGATGGAACCCACCGAGCCCGCCATGGCCGGCTCGGTGACGTAGGTGTTGCCACCCACCACGCCCGCCAGCCCCGCCAGCGCGGCGCCGCCGCCGAACACCATCATGAACACGCGCGGCACGTTGTGGCCCAGCGCCTCGACCATGTCGGGGTGCTTCAGCGCCGCCTGGATGACCAGGCCGATGCGCGTGCGCGTGAGCAGCAGCCACACCGACACCAGCATCAGCACCGCCACCAGCATGATGAACGAGCGCGACTTGGGGAACTGCGTGCCGTACAGCGTGAACAGCGGGCCCTGCAGCGCCTGCGGCAGCCCGTAGGGCACCGTGGAGCGGCCCCACACCAGCTGCACGATTTCGAGAATGAGGTACGAAAGGCCGAAGGTGACCAGCAGCTCTGGCACGTGGCCGAACTTGTGCACGCGGCGCAGGCAGTAGCGCTCGAAGGCCGCGCCCAGCGCGAACACCAGCAGCGGCGCGATGAACAGCGCCGGCCAGAAGCCCAGGATGCCCGAGATCGTGTAGGCGAAGTAGGCGCCCAGCATGTAGAAGCTGGCGTGCGCGAAATTGAGCACGCCCATCATGCTGAAGATCAGCGTGAGGCCAGAACTCAGCATGAACAACAGCAAGCCGTAGCTCACGCCGTTGAGCAGCGAGATGACGAAGAATTCGACGTTCATCGGTCTTTCGTGTCAGGTAAAAAAAGAAAAAGGCCCGAGTGTTGAAGTCGGGCCTCGACCGCGTTGGCGTGCTGCCCGGCTTAAGAGGGACGCTTCATCTGGCAGCTCGTGGGCGTGCTGGCCACATAGGCGTCGTAGTACTTCACGGGCGCCAGCGTGTAGCCGGTGTTCTCCGGGCTGTACGGGTACTTGGCGCTGGCCTTTTCCCACTTGGCGATGTACAGGCCCTGCTGCAGCTGGTGGTCGGTCTTGCGCAGCTCGACGTCACCGTTGAAGCTCTTGAACTTCATGCCTTCCATGGCGGCGGCCACCTTCA
Organism: Variovorax sp. J22G73; assembly: GCF_030317035.1. Classification (GTDB taxonomy): domain Bacteria; phylum Pseudomonadota; class Gammaproteobacteria; order Burkholderiales; family Burkholderiaceae_C; genus Variovorax. Next base: position 1,659,596 of record NZ_JASZYK010000001.1, on the reverse strand, counting down.
CGGGGTCGGTCGACTTGGTCTTCACGAAGGCTTCGGTGAGCGCCTGGAACACGGTGTACACGTCGGTGGTGTAGAGGTCGTCGTTGAACTTCTTCTTGAAGTCGTCGGCGTACTTCTGCATGTCGCCGCCCATGTTGTAGTGGGCGTAGCCGACCTGGTACACCTTGCCGTCGGACGCCGCGCCCATGGCGGTCGGCGTGCCGGTGGTCACGGCGTAGTAGGTGTAGAACTTGACGTTCAGACCCGAGTCGTTCGCCGCCTTGATGAGCAGCGCCAGGTCGGAGCCCCAGTTGCCCGTGATGACCGTGTCGGCGCCCGAGGCCTTGATCTTGGCGATGTAGGGCGCGAAGTCGCGCACCTGGGCCAGCGGATGCAGGTCGTCGCCGACGATCTGCACGTCGGGGCGCTTGACCTTCAGGTCTTCCTTGGCGTACTTGGAGACCTGCTGGCCGTGCGCGTAGTTCTGGCCGATGATGTAGACCTTCTTGATCTCCGGCTGGTCCTTCATGTAGGTGGTCAGCGCTTCCATCTTCATGGACGTGTCGGCGTCGAAGCGGAACTGCCAGTAGCTGCACTTGGCGTTGGTCAGCTCGGGGTCGACCGCGGCGTAGTTCAGGTACAGCGCTTCCTTGCCGGGGTTGCGCGCGTTGTTCTTCTCCAGCGCATCGATGATCGCCAGCGCCGGGCCCGAGCCGTTGCCCTGCACGATGTAGCGCGCGCCTTGGTCGAGGGCCGAGCGCAGCGCGCTGGTGGTCTCCTGCGGGCTGAGCTTGTTGTCGATGCCGATGATCTCGAACTTCACGCCGGCGGCGTTCTTCTTGTTGAACTCCTCGGCGAAGAACTGGAAGGTCTTGAGCTGGTTGGTCCCGACCGCGGCCATCAGGCCCGACAGCGGGTCGAGCCATGCGATCTTGACGGTTTCACCCTTCTGGGCGAGGGCACCGGTGGCGGTGGCCGCAATGACGGCAGCGGCAGCGATTTTCAGAGCGAACTTCAATCTATATCTCCTGGTCAAACCGAATCAGAACCGAATCAAAACGCTGTACGAGCGTACAAGCGATTGCAACCCCTCCCCTCAGGGAATGCCCGTAAGAGGGGGGCCGCAAAGGGCCGTTTCTATCGCGCAGGCGACACGCTTGCAGACAATTTGCTACCGGCGGGTAGCTCATTGCTACCAACGGGTAGGAATTGCGCGGAAAGCGTGCGGCTTTGCGCTCAGGGGCGCTTCATCTGGCAGGTGGTGGGCGTGCTGGCCACGTACGACTCGTAGTACTTCACGGGCACGTTGGTGTAGCCGGTGTTCTCCGCGTCGTAGGGGTACTTGGCGCTGGCCTTTTCCCAGCGCGAGATGTACAGGCCCTGCTGCAGCTGGTGGTCGGTCTTGCGCATCTCGACCTCGCCGTTGAAGCTCTTGATCTTCATGCCTTCCAGCGCAGCAGCCACCTTCACGGGGTCGGTCGACTTGGTCTTGGCGAAGGCGGCGTCCAGCAGCGCGAACACGTGGTAGATCGAGGCCTGCGTCAGGTCGTCGTTCATGCGCTTCTTGTAGCCGTTGAGCAGCTGCTGGATCTCGCCGCCCATGTTGTAGTGGGCGTAGGCCACGGTGTAGACCTTGCCGTCCGACGTGGCGCCCATGGCCGTGGGGGTGCCGGCGCCCGGTGCGTAGTAGGTCAGGAACTTGACGTTCAGGCCCGAGTCGTTCGCCGCCTTGATGAGCAGCGACAGGTCGGAGCCCCAGTTGCCGGTAATGACCGTGTCGGCTCCCGAGGCCTTGATCTTGGCGATGTACGGCGAGAAGTCGCGCACCTGCGCGAGCGGGTGCAGGTCTTCGCCCACGATCTGGATGTCGGGGCGCTTGACCTTCAGGTCTTCCTTGGCGTACTTGGCCACCTGCACGCCGTGGGCGTAGTTCTGCCCGAGCAGGTAGACCTTCTTGATGTCCGGCTGGTCCTTCATCCAGGCGGTGAGCGCCTCCATCTTCATGGAGGTGTCGGCGTCCACCCGGAAGTGCCAGTAGCTGCACTTGCTGTTGGTCAGGTCGGGGTCGACCGCCGCGTAGTTCATGAACAGCAACTCCTTGCCGGGGTTGCGCGAGTTGTTCTTCTCGATGGCGTCGATGATCGCCAGCGCCGGGCCCGAGCCGTTGCCCTGCATGATGTAGCGCGCGCCCTGGTCCTGCGCCGAGCGCAGCGCCGCGGTGGTTTCCTGCGGGCTGAGCTTGTTGTCGATGCCGATCACCTCGAACTTCACGCCCGACTGGTTCTTCTTGTTGAACTCCTCAGCAAGGAATTGCGTGGTCTTGAGCTGGTTGGTGCCCACCGCGGCCATCAGGCCCGACAGCGGGTCGAGCCAGGCGATCTTGACGGTCTCGCCCTTTTGCGCGAATGCGGCGGTAAAGCTCACCAACATGGCGCAGGCAGCTACTGACTTGATAGCAAATTGCATGAAGAGTCTCCAGTTTTGTTAGGCGGGTTGCCAGCGTACAAGCGCCCTTTTTTTCACCGCACAGGGATTGCCCGGAAGGAAGGCCGCCGGGGCGGCTTTCCTATCGCGTGCGCGACAGCGCGGCAGGGCTTGGCCTGCGGATTCAGAGTGTCGGAAGCTTGTAGTCCTTGAGCAGCTCGCGCAGCTTGGTCTTCAAAATCTTCCCGGTGGCGCCCAGCGGAATGGCCTCGACGAACACCACGTCGTCGGGCACCTGCCACTTGGCGGTCTTGCCTTCGTAGAACTTCAGCAGTTCTTCTCGCGTGACCTCGGCGCCGGGCTTCTTCGCCACGGCGATGATGGGGCGCTCGTCCCACTTGGGATGGAACACGCCGATGCACGCGGCCATGGCCACGCCCGGATGCGCCACGGCGATGTTCTCGATCTCGATGGAGCTGATCCACTCGCCGCCGGACTTGATCACGTCCTTGCTGCGGTCGGTGATCTGCAGGTAGCCCTCGGCGTCGATGGTGGCCACGTCGCCGGTGGGGAACCAGCCGCGGTTGCGTTCGTCTGGAATGAGCGGATCGCCACCCTCGCCCTTGAAGTATTCCTTCACGATCCAGGGGCCTTTCACCAGCAGGTCGCCATAGGCCTTGCCGTCCCACGGCAGCTCGTTGCCTTCGCCGTCGACGATCTTCATGTCGACGCCGAAGATCGCACGGCCCTGCTTCATGCGGATCTGCAGCTGCGCGTCGGGCGGCAGCGACAGGTGCTTGTTCTTCAGCGTGCACAGTGTGCCCAGCGGGCTCATCTCGGTCATGCCCCAGGCGTGCAGCACCTCCACGTTGAAGAGCTCCTGGAACGCCGTGATCATGGCCGGCGGGCAGGCCGAGCCGCCGATGACGGTGCGGTTGAGCTTGCTGAACTTCAGGCCGTTGGCCTGCATGTGGCCCAGCAGCATCTGCCACACGGTGGGCACGCCGGCGGCGAAGGTGACGCCCTCGGCCTCGATCAGCTCGTACACCGACTTGCCGTCCAGCGCCGGCCCGGGAAACACCACCTTGCAGCCCGTGAGCGCGGCCGAATACGGAATGCCCCATGCGTTGACGTGGAACATCGGCACCACCGGCAGCACCGAGTCCTTGGCCGACAGCGCCATCACGTCGGGCAGCGCCGCGGCGTACGCGTGCAGCAGCGTGGAGCGGTGGCTGTACAGCGCGGCCTTCGGGTTGCCCGTGGTGCCGCTCGTGTAGCACATGCTCGAGGCCGAGTTCTCGTCGAAGGTGGGCCATTCGTAGTCGGTGGGCTGCGCGCCCATCCAGCTCTCGTAGCTCACCAGGTTGGGCACGCCGCTGTCGGCGGGCAGCTTGTCGGCGTCGCACAGCGCCACCCACTTGCGGATGGCCGGGCACTTGGCGTGCACCGCCTGCACCAGCGGCAGGAAGCTCAGGTCGAAGCACAGGATCTGGTCTTCGGCGTGGTTGGCGATCCACGCGATCTGGTCGGGGTGCAGGCGCGGGTTGATGGTGTGCAGCACGCGGCCGCTGCCGCTCACGCCGTAGTACAGCTCCAGGTGGCGATAGCCGTTCCAGGCCAGGGTCGCGATGCGGTCGCTGAACAGCAGCTGCTCGCCGTCCAGCGCATTGGCCACCTGCCTGGCGCGCGATGCGATGTCGCGCCAGGTGCAGCGGTGAATGTCGCCCTCGACACGGCGCGAGACGATCTCGCCGTCGCCGTTGTGGCGCTCGACGAACTCGATCAGCGACGAGATCAAAAGCGGTTGGTCTTGCATCAAACCCAGCATCTACGGACTCCTAAAAGAAATGACTTCATGAAAACTTGGCGATCAACGGATTCACGCAAGCTTCGGCCACTTCCACAATGACACAAACCCGCACTGCACGATTGAACGAAGCGGCTCAGGTGGGCACCTTGGCGACACGCGGGCCGACCGCCCGGCAGGCACCCGCACCAGGTTGGCGCAGCGCCGCTCGCGAAGCGCCACTTGCAGAGAGCCCACCCGGCGCGCTCCTCAGGGCGCCGTGGTGATCTTCTTGTCGGTGAGCGTGGCGTCGAAGCGCAGCTGCGCGGGCCACGGCGCCCAGGTGACGCCTAGCTCGGCGGTGTTCGGGTCGCCCTTGCGCATGAACGCGCCGATGCTGGCCATGACGGCGCTCGAAAGCGCCAGGCGCCCCTTCTCGTTGGCCTTGCCGCCGATGACGTTCGACACCACCGAGGGGCCGAAATTGCCGAACACGAACGGCAGGTCGAAGGCGTGCGCGGCGCCGTACACCTCGTTCCACGGGTAGGCCTCCTGCGCCCAGTCGAGCCGGTAGCTCCACAGGTTGGCCTGCCGCGTCTTCATGGTGTCGAGCAGGTTGTCGCGGTTGGCCTCGAACAGCAGGCTGGTCACGAGCTGGGTCTTGGCGTTGTAGCCGATGAGGGGCGTACCTACCGGCAGGTAGGACGCATCGATGATGTCGCCCGAGGTGAGCGTCTGCGTGCTGGCGTCGGGGTCGAAGTTCATCATCAGCGACAGGCGCTGGGCGTCGTCGACACCGGCCTTCCAGCCCGACTTGCCGCCGAACGAGGCCAGCAGCGCCGCGAAGAGCTTGCCCTCCTCGCGCGTGTTGCCCGCCAGGGTCGGCACCTTCACGTACTGGTCGGCGGCAATGGCGTCGATCGGGTTCAGGGGAATCACGGTGCCGTCGGGAATGGGCGCCACGCTGCTCAGGCCGGCGCCGAGCACGGTCGTCAGCAGCGCCCCGCCCTCCTTCGAGCGCAGGTAGTCGGCAATCTGCGCCGGGGTGCGCGAGGCGATGTAGGTGGCCGCGGCCGTGGCGTCGGCGACGGTGTGGTCGGCGATCAACAGGCTCTTCAGGATGGCGTCGCCCTGCGCCAGCGACACCGACGCCGGCACCAGCGCCGGCTGCGCGCCGGGCTTGGTCGCCAGGTTGCTCGCCATGGAAATGCCGCCGCTCATCTCGAAAGCCTTGTGGAACAGGCCCTTGGCCATCGGCGAGGTCATGAGCGCCAGCAGGTTGGTGGCGCCGGCCGACTCGCCCGACAGCGTGACGTTGCCCGGGTCGCCGCCGAAGCTGGCCACGTTGTCGCGGATGTAGCGCAGCGCGGCCATGTTGTCGAGCAGCGCGAAGTTGCCCGAGTCGTCGCCGGCGGTGCCGCCCGGGCGAATCTGCGGCACGTTCAGGAAGCCCAGCACACCCAGCCGGTAGCTGGCGGTGATGACCACCGCGTTGGCGGCCTTGGCCAGCTTGGCGCCGTCGTACAGGGGGTCGGCGGTGTAGCCCGAAATGTTGCTTCCGCCGTGCACGAACAGCAGCACCGGCAGGTTGGTGTCGGTGGTGGCCGGGCGCCACACGTTGACGAACAGGCAGTCTTCGCTGCCCAGCGGCTGGCCCATCGTGGAGACGATGGTGGCGTCGTAGGTGTTGTTGCTGCCCGGGCCGAACATGCGGCCGATCTGCAGGCACGCGGCACCGAAGGTCTTGGCGGGCCGGATGCCGGTCCAGGCCTCGGGCTCGGCAGGGGCGCGCCAGCGCAGCGCGCCGACCGGCGGCTTGGCGAAGGGCACGCCCTTCCAGTAGTAGGTGCCGGAGGCGGCGCTGTCGTCCACGCCTTCGATCTTGCCGGCGGTGGTCTGGCGGACCATGGGGCCGTCGACGGCAGGCGCGGGGGCCGGGGGTGGCGGGGGTGGTGGGGCCGGAGGTGCGCTCGGCAGGAAAGCGACGCCGGAAGAACCCGAAGACCCGCCGCCGCAGGCAGCGAGCGCCGCCATGGCGGCGAGCGCGGCCGTGGCCGCCACGATGGAAATGGCCTTGGCCACCGCCGTTCTGCCTGTCGTTGCCTGGGTCTGCGTTGTCGCCGTTGTATTCATGTTTTGTCTCCACACCGGGTTAATCGGAATTCCTGGCCTGGTGCATGGCCGCCATACTTCGAGCCGTTTCGTTCGTCCGGCCGCCGCGCACCAAAAAATTCTAGAAACGGGCGCTCTTTTCACCGCTATCGCAAGCGAGCCAATTCAATGACTTCAGGAGCCTTACTCCCGCACCCTTCGCGCAGGCCATCGCGCCGCCCGGGCTGCGCGCAGCCGGAGCTGCGCACCAGCTCGGCGGCGTGGCTCGAAGGTGTGTTGTCGATGTTCGAAGCCGAGGGGCTGGACGTGCCCCGGCTGCTGGGCGACGCGGGCTTCGACCCCGACTCGCTGCACCGCCAGAACGCGCGCATTCCGGTCGACGAGATCACCGTGCTGTGGCAGCTGGCCGTGGCGCGCGCCGGCAAGGCCACGCTGGGCCTGCACCGCGACTTCGCCTCCACCCACAGCAAGCTGGGCACGGTGGGCCATGCCATGGCGTGCAGCCCCGACCTGGGCGCGGCGCTCGCGCGGCTGGCGCGCTACATGGCCGTGATCTCGGACGCGACGGCGTTCTCGCTGTCGTCCGACGCGCGCGGCTGCTGGCTGGCCATGGAGCACACGGGCGGCAGCCTGCCGATTCCACGGCAGCGTGTGGAGTTCGCGCTGCTCACCACGCTGGTGCAGTGCCAATGGCTCACGCGGCGCGACCTGCAGCCGCTGGCCATGGAGTTCGTCTACCCCGCGCCCGCCAGCGACCGGCTGCACCGCGAGGCCTTCGGCTGCGACGTTCAGTTCAACGCCACGGCCAACCGCATGCTGATCTCGGCCGCCGACATGGCCATGCCGCTGCCCACCTCGCACCCGGTGCTCGGCGAGATGCAGGAGCACCTGCTGGACGACCAGCTCACCCTGCTGGGCCAGACCACCACCGCCAGCCTGGTGTGCGCGGAAATTGCGCGCCGGCTGCAGCACGGCGAGCCGCGCCGCCAGGACGTGGCCTCCGGCCTGGGCCTGGCCGAGCGCACGCTGCAGCGCCGGCTGCAGGAAGAGTCGGTGTCTTTCCAGTCGCTGCTCGACCGCACCCGCCGCGAGCTGGCGCAGCAGTACCTGGCCGAAGACCGCCACACGCTGACCGACGTGGCCGACATGCTGGGCTTCGTGGACACGAGCAACTTCTTTCGCGCGTGCAAGCGCTGGTTCGGCGTGCCGCCGGCGCAGTACCGCGCGCGCATCTGGGACGGCCCGGCGGCGCTGGCCGCCTGAGCTCGGTCGCGCGGCCCCGATGGCCCGCCCAGCCAGGGGTTTCGCGCTCTGCCGGACAATCCGGCCATGAGCTTGCTTGCTGAAGACACCGAGGCCGCCGACCTGGGACTGCGCTGGAAATCCGGCTTTTCAAAACTGGGCCCCGCGTTTTTCACCGAACTGCGGCCCACCCCCCTGCCCGAACCGTACTGGGTGTGCCGCAGCGACGCCGTGGCGCGCGAACTCGGCCTGCCCGCCGACTGGCACACGTCGGCCCGCACGCTCGCGGCCCTCACGGGCAGCCTGCCCGTTGCAGGCACCAGCCCCTTGTCGAGCGTGTACAGCGGCCACCAGTTCGGCGTGTGGGCCGGCCAGCTCGGTGACGGGCGCGCCATTCTCATCGGCGAGACCGAAGGCGGCCTCGAGCTGCAACTGAAGGGCGCGGGCCGCACCCCCTATTCGCGGGGCGGAGACGGCCGCGCGGTGCTGCGCTCGAGCATCCGCGAGTTCCTGTGCAGCGAGGCGATGCACGGCCTGGGCATTCCGACGACCCGCGCCCTCAGCGTGACCGGCTCCGATGCCCGCGTGCGGCGCGAAGAGCTGGAAACCGCCGCGGTGGTCGCCCGCGTGGCGCCCAGCTTCATCCGCTTCGGCCATTTCGAGCACTTCGCGGCCAACCAGCGCGAAGACGAGTTGCGCGCGCTGGCCGACTACGTCATCGACCGCTACTACCCGGCCTGCCGCAGCACCGAGCGCTTCGGCGGCAACGCCTACGCCGCGTTTCTTGAAGCGGTTAGCGAGCGCACCGCTGCTCTGCTGGCCCAATGGCAGGCCGTGGGTTTCTGCCACGGGGTGATGAACACCGACAACATGAGCATCCTCGGGCTCACCATCGACTACGGGCCGTTCCAGTTCCTGGACGGCTTCGACCCACGCCACATCTGCAACCACAGCGACACCAGCGGCCGCTACGCCTTCAACCAGCAGCCCAACGTGGCGTACTGGAACCTGTTCTGCCTGGCGCAGGCGCTGCTGCCGCTCATTGGCGACCAGGAAGTGGCCGTGGCCGCGCTGGAGTCGTACAAGACCGTGTTCCCCACCGAGTTCGAGGCCCGCATGCGCGCCAAGCTCGGCTTGAAGGACGCGGCCGAAGGCGACCGCGCGCTGATCGAAGGCGTGCTCAAGCTGCTGGCCGCGGGCAAGGTCGACTACACGATCTTCTGGCGGCGGCTGTCTCATTACGTGGCCGACCCCGTGGCGGACGCCTCGCTCGAGCCGGTGCGCGACCTGTTCCTGGACCGCGAGGGTTTCGACGCCTGGCTGCTATTGTTTTCGGAGCGGCTCGCCGGCACCGACCGTGCGGCCGCGAGCCGCACGATGCTGCAGTCGAACCCCAAGTTCGTGCTGCGGAACCACCTGGGCCAGCAAGCCATCGAAGCAAGTCAGCAAAAAGACCACTCGGTTGTGGCAACCTTGCTGGCCCTGCTGGAAACCCCGTTTGAAGAACACCCCGGAGCCGACGCCTACGCCGGCTTCCCGCCCGACTGGGCCTCGACCATCGAAATCAGCTGCTCCTCATGACCGCTCCCCTGCAAAAAACCGACGCCGAATGGAAAGCCCTGCTCGCCGAGAAGGGGGCCGAGCCGGCCGCCTTCGAAGTGACGCGCCACGCCGCCACCGAACGCCCCTTCACCGGCAAGTACGAGGCGCACTGGGACGACGGCACCTACCACTGCGTGTGCTGCGGCGCCAAGCTGTTCGAGTCGGCCACCAAGTTCGACGCCGGCTGCGGCTGGCCCAGCTTCTCTGAAGAAGCCGTGCCAGGCGCCATCCGCAACATCGTCGACCGCTCGCACGGCATGGTGCGCACCGAAAACGTTTGCGCCAATTGCGGCGCCCACCTGGGCCACGTGTTTCCCGACGGCCCGACCGACACCGGCCTTCGCTATTGCATGAATTCGGCTTCGCTCGACTTCCAGAAAAAATGAAACTGCTCCTCGACTTCTTTCCGATCCTGCTGTTCTTCGTTGCGTACAAGCTCGGCGACATCTACACCGCCACCGGCGTGCTGATGGCCGCCACCGTGGTGCAGATGGGCATCATCTACGCCATGGAGCGCAAGCTGCAGGCCATGCAGAAGGCCACGCTGGTGCTCATCCTGTTGTTCGGCACGCTCACGCTGGTGCTGCACGACGACCGCTTCATCAAGTGGAAGCCGACCGTGCTGTACGGCGCGATGGCCGTCGCCCTGGCCGTGGCGCTGTGGGCGCTGAAGAAGAACTTCCTGAAGATGCTGCTGGGCCAGCAGCTCGAGCTGCCCGATCGCATCTGGGCCCGGCTGAACGTGGCGTGGATCTGCTATTGCCTGTTCATGGCGCTGATCAACGGCTACGTGGCGGCGTACTTCACCACCGAGGCCTGGGTCAACTTCAAGCTCTGGGGCTATGTGTTCCCCATCGTGTTCCTGGTGGCGCAGGGCCTGTACATCGCGCCGCACCTGAAAGAAGACAAGCCCGCGGCTTGACGGCGACCATGACCATGACGAGCACCGCCATTCCCCTTCCCACCGTGGCCGCGCTCGAGGCGGCGCTGCGCGACGCGCTGGCGCCCACGCAGCTCGAGGTGATCGACGAAAGCGCCGCGCACGCGGGCCACACGGGGGCCAACGCCGAGGGCTACGGCACCCATTTCAGGGTGCGCATCGCCTCCCCCAGATTCGACGGAAAGCCCCGCGTGGCGCGGCATCGGCTTGTGTATGATGCCCTCCAGGTTTTTATTGCACAGGGTCTGCACGCCATCGCCATCGAGGTGCTCTGAGTCGTTCGACGCAACTGCACGCCGCGTTTCATGTGGGCGTCGCCACCTTCCCCCTTCGTCTCGCCCCTTCCCGATTCCTGCTTTCTTTCCCGCGCCCTTTCCTACAAGCGCATTTCCTTTCCAGCTCGATATTCATTCCATGAAAAAACAAATCTTGCAGGCCGTCGCGGCCGCAGTGCTGCTCGGTGCCACGTCCATGGCGGCTCTGGCGCAGAACGCAGCCATCGTGAACGGCAAGCCGGTGCCCAAGGCCCGCATGGACGTTCTGGCCCAGCAACTGGCAGCCGCAGGCCGCCCGGTGACGCCTGAAATGCAGACCCAGCTGCGCGAGGAAATCATTGCGCGCGAAGTGTTCATGCAAGAAGCGCAAAAGCAGGGCCTGGACGCTGGCGAGGACTACAAGAACCAGCTCGAACTCGCCCGCCAGGCCATCCTGATTCGCGCACTGTTCGAAAACTACCGCAAGACCAACCCGGTGTCGGACGCCGACGTGAAGGCCGAGTACGACAAGTTCGTGGCGGCCAACGGCGGCAAGGAATACAAGGCTCGCCACATCCTGGTCGAAACCGAAGACCAGGCCAAGAAGATCATGGCCGACCTGAAGAAGGGCGCCAAGTTCGAAGACATCGCCAAGAAGCAGAGCAAGGACCCGGGTTCGGGCGCCAACGGCGGCGACCTCGACTGGGCCAACCCCGCCAGCTTCGTGCCCGAGTTCTCGGAAGCGATGATCAAGCTCAAGAAGGGCGAGACCACCCCCGAGCCCATCAAGACGCAGTTCGGTTATCACATCATCCGCGTCGACGATATCCGCCAGGCCCAACTGCCGAAGCTGGAAGAAGTGAAGCCGCAGATCACGCAGCAGCTGCAGCAGCAGCGCCTGCAGAAGTACCAGGAAGACCTGCGCGCGAAGGCGAAGGTCGAGTAAGCCGACCTGGGCTCAACAAGAAAAAAGCGACCCGCGGGTCGCTTTTTTCATGGCCGTCTTGTTTTCAGCTGACCTCCGATGGCCTCAGATGGCCCACGTGCCGAAGTTGTCGCCCGGCCCGTCGAGCGCCATGAACGCCTGCCACGCCTTGCCGGCATCGGCGCCCTGCACGGCCTGCCCCAGCGCATCGAGCGTGCGATAGATGTTCTTCGACGCGCCGAAGTGCGCGGCGTTCAGCCCTTCAAGCTGAGGCAGCAGCACCTGCAGGATCTGCGTGCGCGCCGACGAAGCCGCTGCTTCGTCTTCGCGCCACGCGAGCAGCTGCTTGCGCACGAGCTCCTCGACCCGCGCCGCTTCCAGCACATGCCGGCTTCGCGGGTGGTCGAGGCCCAGCATTAGCTTGGCCCGGCTCAGCCCACCCAGCGGCGCGCGTTGCGCCAGATCTGCATCCACGGGCTGAGCTCGCTCTTGTCCCCCGAGGTCCAGCTGGTCTGGATGTTGCGGAACACGCGCTCCGGGTGCGGCATCACCGCGGTGAAGCGGCCGTCCGGCGTGGTCACCGAGGTGAGGCCGCCGGCGCTGCCGTTCGGGTTGAACGGGTACTGCTCGGTGGGCTGGCCGTGGTTGTCCACGAAGCGCATGGCGCCGATGGCCTTGGCCGCGTCGCCGCGGTGCTTGAAGTTGGCGTAGCCCTCGCCGTGCGCCACGGCGATGGGCAGGCGGCTGCCGGCCATGCCCGCGAAGAAGATGCTGGGCGACTCGAGCACCTCGACCATCGACAGGCGCGCCTCGAAGCGCTCGCTCTGGTTGGTGGTGAAGCGCGGCCAGGCCTCGGCGCCCGGAATGATGTCGGCCAGCTCGGCGAACATCTGGCAGCCGTTGCACACGCCCAGGCCGAAGGTGTCCGCGCGGCCGAAGAAGGTCTTGAACTGCGCGGCCAGCTTCGGGTTGAAGGTGATGCTGCGCGCCCAGCCGATGCCGGCGCCCAGCGTGTCGCCGTAGCTGAAGCCGCCGCAGGCGACCACGCCCTTGAAGTCGGCAAGGTCCGCCCTGCCCGTCTGCAGGTCGGTCATGTGGACGTCGAAGGCCTCGAAGCCGGCCTCGGTGAAGGCGTAGGCCATCTCGACGTGCGAGTTGACGCCCTGCTCGCGCAGGATCGCGACCTTGGGGCGCGATTGAAGAATGGCGGGGGCGACCGGTGCCGAAGCTGCGGTGTTCGGCAGGAACACGTGCATGCCGGGGTCCGAAGGCACGCCGGCGGCGGCGTGTTCGGCATCGGCGCAGGCGGGGTTGTCACGCTCGCGGGCGATCTTCCAGCTGACCGAGTCCCACACCTGGTGCAGGTCGTGCAGGCTCGCGCTGAACACCGACTTGGCGTCGCGCCACACCTCGACCTTGCCCTTGCCGGCGTCCATGGCCGAACTGGCCGGGCGCGTCTTGCCGACGAAGTGGCTGTGCGCGCTGAGGCCGTGGGCGCGCAGCACCTGCATGACATCGTTGCGCTCGGCGGTGCGCACCTGCAGCACCATGCCCAGCTCTTCGTTGAACAGCGCCTTCAGCGTGAGTTCTTCACGGCGCGCGCTCACCTGCTGCGCCCAGTTCTTGGCGTCGCCGGTTTCCATGCGGCTGTCGGAAATGCCGTCGCCTTCGGTGACCAGCATGTCGACGTTCAGCGCCACGCCGACGTGGCCGGCAAACGCCATTTCGCAGGCCGTGGCGAAGAGGCCGCCGTCGCTGCGGTCGTGCATGGCGAGGATCTTGCCGTCGGCGCGCAGCGCGTTCACGGCATTGACCAGCGCGACCAGTTGCGCGGGGTCGTCCAGGTCGGGCACGGTGTCGCCGCTCTGGCCCAGCGTTTGCGCCAGGATGCTGCCGGCCATGCGGTGCTGGCCGCGGCCCAGGTCGACCAGCACGAGCGTGGTGTCGGCCTCTTCGGCGTCCAGCTGCGGGGTGAGCGTGCCGCGCACGTCGGCCAGCGACGCGAAGGCGGTCACGATCAGGCTGACGGGCGAAGTGACCTTCTTGGCTTCGCCGTTGTCCTTCCACTGCGTGCGCATCGACAGCGAATCCTTGCCGACCGGAATCGACACGCCCAGCGCCGGGCACAGCTCCAGGCCCACGGCCTTCACGGTCTCGTACAGCGCGGCATCTTCGCCGGGCTCGCCGCAGGCGGCCATCCAGTTGGCCGACAGCTTCACGCGCGAAAGCTCGATGGGCGCGGCCAGCAGGTTGGTGATGGCCTCGGCCACGGCCATGCGGCCGGAGGCCGGCGCGTCGAGCGCGGCCAGCGGCGTGCGCTCGCCCATGCTCATGGCTTCGCCGGCAAAGCCCTTGTAGTCGGCCAGCGTCACGGCGCAATCGGCTACGGGCACCTGCCACGGGCCGACCATCTGGTCGCGGTGGCTCATGCCGCCCACGGTGCGGTCGCCGATGGTGATGAGGAAGCGCTTGGACGCCACGGTCGGGTGCGCGAGCACCTCGATGGCGGCCTTCTGCAGCTCGACGCCGGTGAGGTCCAGCGGCTTGAACGTGCGGCTCACGGCCTGCACGTCGCGGTGCATCTTGGGCGGCTTGCCGAGAAGCACGTCCATGGGCATGTCGACCGGCTGCACCGGGGCGCCTTCGTCGGCCACCAGCAGCTGGCGCGCCTCGGTCGCCACGCCGACCACCGAGAACGGGCAACGCTCACGCTCGCAGAAGGCCTTGAATTGCTCGAGCGACTCGGGCGCGATGGCCAGCACGTAGCGCTCCTGGCTTTCGTTGCACCAGATTTCCTTGGGCGCCATGCCCGACTCTTCCAGCGGCACGGCGCGCAGGTCGAAGCGCGCGCCGCGGCCGGCGTCGTTGGTCAGTTCGGGAAAGGCGTTGCTCAGGCCGCCCGCGCCCACGTCGTGGATCGCGAGGATGGGGTTGGCCGCGCCTTGCTGCCAGCAATGGTTGATGACCTCTTGCGCACGGCGTTCGATCTCGGGGTTGCCGCGCTGCACCGAGTCGAAGTCGAGCTCGGCCGCGTTGGCGCCGGTGGCCATCGAGCTGGCGGCGCTGCCGCCCATGCCGATGCGCATGCCGGGGCCGCCGAGCTGGATGAGCAGCGAGCCGGCGGGGAACTGGATCTTCTTGGTCTGCGTGGCGTCGATGCTGCCGAGGCCGCCCGCGATCATGATGGGCTTGTGGTAGCCGCGCTGCACGGTGTCGAGGTCGCTCGCCACCGCCTGCTCGTACTCGCGGAAATAGCCCAGCAGGTTCGGACGGCCGAACTCGTTGTTGAACGCGGCGCCGCCGAGCGGGCCCTCGGTCATGATCTGCAGCGGGCTGGCGATGTGCTCCGGCTTGCCGTAGTGGCCCTCTTCAGGCCAGAGCTTCGACACGGTGAAACCGGTGAGGCCCGCCTTGGGCTTGGAGCCGCGGCCGGTGGCGCCCTCGTCGCGAATCTCGCCGCCCGCGCCCGTGGAGGCGCCCGGGAACGGGGAAATGGCGGTCGGGTGGTTGTGCGTCTCGACCTTCATCAGCACATGGGTCAGCGCGCTATCTTTTTGATAGCTCTGCGAACCGTTGGCCGGAATGAAGCGTTCGATGGTTGCGCCTTCCATCACCGAGGCGTTGTCCGCATAGGCGATGACCGTGTGCTGCGGGTTCTGCTTCTCGGTGTGGCGAATCATCGAGAACAGGCTTTGCGGCTGCGCCTTGCCGTCGATGGTGAAGTCGGCGTTGAAGATCTTGTGGCGGCAGTGCTCGCTGTTGGCTTGCGCGAACATCATCAGCTCCACGTCGCTGGGGTTGCGGCCCAGGCGGGTGAAGGCTTCGACGAGGTAGTCGATCTCGTCCTCGGCCAGCGCCAGGCCGAAGCCGGTGTTGGCCGCGACCAGCGCGGTGCGCCCGCCGCTGAGCACGTCGACCTGCGCCATCGGCTGGGCCGGCAGCTCGCTGAACAGGCTGGCGGCCTGCTCGACGGTGGCCAGCACCGACTCGGTCATGCGGTCGTGCAGCGGGCCGGCCGCGGCGGCGAGCTGGTCGCCTTCCAGCACGGGGGCCTTGCCGATCAGCGGCGACTTGAGCTTCAGGTGGTATTGCGTAACGCGCTCGACCCGGCGCAGCGCCAGGCCGCAGTTGTGGGCGATGTCGGTGGCCTTCGAGGCCCAGGGCGACACGGTGCCCAGGCGGGGCGTGACCACCACCGAGGTGACGGCCTTGGCCGGCGCCTCGAACGGCTCGCCGTACGTGAGCAGCGCGGCGAAGCGCTCGCGGTCGGTGGCGTCCAGCGAGGCGTCGGTGACCACCAGGTGCACGAAGCGGGCCGAAATGCCCTCGATGCGCGGCTCGATGGCCTGCAGCTTGGGCAGCAGTTGCCGCGCGCGGAAGTCGCTGAGCGCGCTGCCGCCCTCGAACATGGTTACGACAGGAAGGGCTTGATGTGCGGGCTGCGTCACGGTCGATGGGGGCCTCGGGGGCCGCGTTGGGAATCAAGGAATCGAGGCGAATGGCCGCTGACTGGGGTCATCCGCGTTAACCCGCAATTTTAGCTTGGTGAATGGGATAATTCCGGGATGAGCATTAACTACAAAGACGCTGCGGGCATCGAAGCCATGCGGGTCGCCTGCCGCCTTGCCTCCGAGGTGCTGGATTACCTCACGCCCCTCATCAAGCCCGGCATCACGACCAACGATGTCGACCGGCTCGCCGCCGAGTACATGGTCAAGCAGGGCACCACCTCGGCCACGGTGGGCTACATGGGCGCCAGCAGCGTCCCGTTCCCGAAGTCGCTTTGCACCTCGGTGAACCACGTGGTCTGCCATGGCATTCCCAATGACAAGCCCCTGAAGAAGGGCGACATCATGAACGTCGACGTCACCGTCATCAAGGACGGCTGGTTCGGCGACAACAGCCGCATGTACGTGATCGGCGACGCCTCCATCGCGGCCAAGCGGCTGTGCTCGGTCACCTTCGAAGCCATGTGGCACGGCATCCTGCAGGTGCGCCCCGGCGCCCACCTGGGCGACGTGGGCCACGCGATCCAGAAATTCGCCGAAGGCCTGGGCTTCTCGATCGTTCGCGAGTTCTGCGGCCACGGCGTGGGCCAGCGCTTTCATGAAGAACCCCAGGTGCTGCACTACGGCCGCCCGGGCACCATGGAAGAGCTGCAGCCCGGCATGATCTTCACCATCGAGCCGATGATCAACGCCGGCAAGCGCGACGTGAAGGAAGACGTCAAGGGCGGCCAGTACGACGGCTGGACCATCGTCACCCGCGACCATTCGCTGTCGGCCCAGTGGGAGCACACCGTGCTGGTCACCGAGACCGGCTACGAAGTGCTGACCCTGTCCGAAGGCAGCCCGCCGCTGCCCTCTTTCGTCACCTCGACCAAAACCTGACGCGCGCACGCGTTCCCCGCACGTGATCGAAGCAGCCAAGATCGACGTGGCGACGCTGCGCGAAGCCTATCGCGCGAAAAAGCTCGCCCTCTTCGACACCCTGCGCTTTGCGCGGGCCCCCACCCGCAGCGTGCACACGGTGCTGCGCCAGCTCTCGGCGCTGGCCGACGAAACGCTGGACACCCTGTGGCGCGAAGCCGGCTTCGGCGAATCGCTGGCACTGGCGGCCGTGGGCGGCTACGGGCGCGGGGAGCTGTTTCCGTATTCGGACGTCGACGTGCTGCTGCTGCTGCCGCCCGAAGGCCACGAGAACGCGGTCGAGCCGGCGCGCATCGAGGCCTTCATCGGCCACTGCTGGGACGCGGGCCTCGAAATCGGCTCCAGCGTGCGCACCGTCGAAGAATGCCTCGCCGAGGCCGAAAAAGACGTCACCGTGCAGACCTCGCTGCTCGAGGCGCGCCTGATTGCGGGCGACAAGAAGCTCTTCACCGCGTTTCGCCGCCGCTTCACCCGCGCCATCGACCCGCAGGCTTTCTTCGTGGCCAAGTCGCAGGAAATGCGGCACCGGCACCAGAAGTTCGACAACACGCCCTACGCGCTGGAACCCAACTGCAAGGAATCGCCGGGCGGCCTGCGCGACCTGCAGACCATTCTCTGGATGACCAAGGCCGCCGGCTTCGGCAGCCGCTGGGACGACCTGGCCAAGAACGGCCTGGCCACTTCGTTCGAGGCGCAGCAGATCAAGCGCAACGAGGCCCTGCTCTCGCTCATTCGCGCGCGGCTGCACGTGATTGCCAACCGCCGCGAAGACCGCCTGGTGTTCGACCTGCAGACCGCCGTGGCCGCCAGCTTCGGCTACGAGGGCGAGTCGCAGCGCAAGTCGAGCGAGGCGCTCATGCGCCGCTACTACTGGGCCGCCAAGGCGGTGTCGCAGCTCAACCAGATCCTGCTGCTCAATATTTCTGAGCGCCTGCAGCCCAGCGCCGAGCAGCACACGCCCATCAACGAGCGCTTCTACGAACGCGCGGGGCTGATCGAGATTGCCAGCGACGACCTGTACGAGCGCGAGCCGCACGCGGTGCTCGAGACCTTCCTGCTCTACCAGAAGACCATCGGCGTGCAGGGCCTGTCGGCGCGCACGCTGCGCGCGCTGTACAACGCGCGCCACGTCATGGACAGCAAATTCCGCAACGACCCGGTCAACCACCAGACCTTCATGCGGATCCTGCAGCAGCCCTACGGCATCACGCATGCCTTCAGGCTGATGAACCAGACCTCGGTGCTCGGGCGCTACCTGCGGGTGTTCCGTAGCATCGTGGGCCAGATGCAGCACGACCTGTTCCACGTGTACACGGTCGACCAGCACATCCTGATGGTGCTGCGCAACGTGCGCCGCTTCTTCATTGCCGAGCATGCGCACGAGTACCCGTTCTGCTCGCAGCTGGCGGCCGGCTGGGACAAGCCCTGGATCCTCTACGTGGCCGCGCTGTTCCACGACATCGCCAAGGGCCGCGGCGGCGACCACTCGACGCTGGGCGCGCGCGACGTGCAGCGCTTCTGCAAGCAGCACGGCATCGCCCGCGAAGACGGCAAGCTGATCGAGTTCCTGGTGGCCGAGCACCTGGTGATGAGCCAGGTCGCGCAAAAGCAGGATCTGAGCGACCCCGAGGTCATCGGCGCCTTCGCCAAGCGCGTGGGCAACGAGCGCTACCTGACCGCGCTGTACCTGCTGACCATCGCCGACATCCGCGGCACTTCGCCGCGCGTATGGAACGCATGGAAAGGCAAGCTGCTCGAGGACCTGTACCGCTACACGCTGCGCGCGCTGGGCGGGCGCATGCCCGACCCGGACGCCGAGGTCGAATCGCGCAAGCGCGAGGCGCTGGTGCTGCTGGCCCTGCACGCCCAGCGCTTCGAGGCGCACAAGGCCCTGTGGGACACGCTCGACGTGGGCTACTTCATGCGCCACGATGCCACCGAGATCGCCTGGCACGCCAAGCAGCTCTCGCGCTTCGTGCCGCCCAAGGGCGTGCCCATCGACCCGAAGGCGCCGCCCATCGTGCGCGCGCACCTCTCGCCGGTGGGCGAAGGCCTGCAGGTGGTGGTCTACACGCCCGACCAGCCCGACCTGTTCGCGCGCATCTGCGGCTACTTCGACCAGTCGTCCTTCAGCATCCTGGACGCCAAGGTGCACACCACCAGCAACGGCTACGCGCTCGACACCTTCCAGGTGGTGACCACCTTCCTGCCCGACCACTACCGCGACCTGATCAGCATGGTGGAGTCGGGCCTTGGCCATACCCTGACCGAGGCCGGCGCCCTGCCCGCGCCCAGCATGGGCCGGGTGTCGCGCCGGGTGCGCAGCTTTCCGATCAAGCCGCGCATCAGCCTGCTGCCCGACGACAAGGCGCAACGCTGGCTGCTCAACATCTCGGCCAGCGACCGGGCCGGCCTGCTGTATTCGGTGGCCCGGGTGCTGGCGCGCCACCACCTGAACCTGCAGCTGGCCAAGGTGACGACGCTGGGCGAGCGGGTGGAAGACACCTTCCTCATCAGCGGCCCCGAACTGCAGGGCCAGAAGACGCAACTGGCCATCGAGACCGAACTGATGGAAGCGCTGGCCTCCTGAGCCACGGATTTCCGGCGCCGCGGGTCGGCGGCTCTCCGGGTCATCCCGTGTTTCGTGCAACGAAAGGCCGAATTCACGTTTCTTCACAGTCAAAATGTGGCCCATGGAATCATTGATTGAACGGCTTTCCGACTCGGTGTCTTCGGCCAGGACGCTCGAAGAGCTGGCCCGCCCGATGCTCGAGATGCTCGAGGTGGTCACGGGCCTGGAGTCGACCTACCTCACCACCATCGACCTCGACCAGGGCCTGCAGCACATCCTGTTCGCCCGCAACGTCGGCGCGATGAACATCCCCGAGGGCATTTCGGTGCCCTGGTCGGACACCCTGTGCCGGCGCGCGCTCGACGAGGGCCGCATGTACACCGACGACGTCGCCAGCTGCTGGGGCGACTCCGACGCGGCCCGCGACCTGGGCATTCGCACCTATGTGAGCACCCCGGTGAAGACCGACGCCAGCGGCCTGTTCGGCACCCTGTGCGCCGCCAGCGGCACCCAGCGCCCGCTGGCACCGCATGCCGAGGCGGTGCTGCAGCTGTTCGCCAAGCTCATCGGCCAGCAGGTCGAGCGCGAGCTGCTGGTGGTCGAGCTGCGCAAGGCCAACGCCGAGCTGGCCGCGCGCGCCTCCACCGATTCGCTCACCGGCCTGCCCAACCGCCGCTCGCTGCTCGACACGCTGCGCCGCCTGCTCGCCCAGGGCGAGCGCGAGAACCGCAGCGTGCTGGTCGGGTTCATCGACATGGACGGTTTCAAGAAGATCAACGACACCCACGGCCACGACATCGGCGACGAGTTTCTCTCGGCCATGGCTGGGCGGCTGTCGGCCTCGCTGCGCACCAGCGACGTGCTGGCGCGCTTCGGCGGTGACGAGTTCGTGGTGGTGGGCGCCGGGCCGGCGCACGACGAAGCGCCGCGCACCGCGGCGCGCGCGCTGGCCGACCGGCTGGGCGAAAGCACCATCGGCGAGCTGCGGCTGAACCAGACCATGCTCGACTACGGCGGCGCCAGCGTGGGCGTGGTCGCCATCGACCCGCGCGTCACCTCCGCCGAAGAGGCCTTGCGCATGGCCGACGACGCCATGTACGCCGTGAAGCGCAGCCGGCAGGCGGCGGCTTCGAGAGCGGCCATGGCAACGGGTACCGCAGGTGCGAAGGAAGCCTCGCCCGCCGCCTGAATGAACAACCGGCTGCTGCGCCTTGAAAACGCCCTGGGCTCGCTCAAGGCGCGCATCACGATGGGCGGGATCATGGCGCTGGTGCTGGGCATCGGCGTCATCACCACGATCCTGGTGGGGCGCACCGAGCACGACCTGCTCGAATCGCAGCGGCAGCACGAGCTGAGCGAGTCGGCGCGCACCGCCGCGCTGCTCGGCCACAAGGTGCTGCTGCTGCAGCGCGGGCTGGAGTCGGTGGGCCAGGTGCTCGACGAAGCCACGCTGGCCGACCCGGCGGCGCTCGCCGAGTTCATGCGCACCAAGCCCTTGCTGCAGAACTTCTTCGCCAGCATCTACGTGGCGGCGCCCAGCGGCCAGGTGCTGGTGATGTACGACGAAAAAGGCGTGTACCACCCCACCCTCGACATCAGCGAGGGCCCCAACTTCCGCCGCTCGGTGGCCGAAGGCCGACCCATCGTCGGCGAGCCGCTGATGGGGCCGCTCACGGGCGAGCCCATCATTGCCTTCACCCAGCCCGTGCGCAACGCCAAGGGCATCTACGCCGTGCTCGGCGGCACGCTGCGGCTGTCCAGCCGGAACCTGCTGGCCGGCGTGACCGACGCGCAGGAAGCCGACCAGGGCGCGCTGATGGTCGTCACCGACGCGCGCGGCCTGATGCTCACGCACCCCGACCGCCGCCTGCTGATGGCCCCCATCACGCAGGAGCCGCGGCTGGCGAAGGCCTTCGAGACCTGGAAGGCCGAGGGCAGCCCGGTGGAGCCGCTGGGCCTGTTGCTGCAGCAGCCGCAGGAAATCACCAGCGCCGCGGGCGTGCCGGGGCCCGACTGGATGGTGTGGCGCACGCGCCCCGAAACCGAGGTGCTCGCGCCCGTGAAGGCGGCCCGCCGGCAGGCGATGCTGTGGGCCGGCAGCCTGGTGGCGGTGGTGTCCGCCGGCATGTTCCTCACGCTGTGGTGGCTGCTGCAGCCGCTGATGCTGCTGGAGCGGCGCGCGCAGCACATGTTCGACGGCGTGATGCGCCCGGAAGACGGCTGGCCCCGCGCCGACGGCGAAATCGGCCACCTCGCCAAGGTGCTGCGCGACGTGGGCGTGCAGCGCGCCGAGCTGGAGCGCATGAACGGCGAAATGATCAGCAAGCTGCGCTCGGTGATGCGCTCGGCGCCCATCGGCATCGCCTTCATCCGCGAGCGGCGCTTCGAGCTGGTGAGCGACGAGTTGTGCCGCCTGCTCGCCTACGAAGACCGGCAGTTGCTGGGCCAGCCGGTCGACCTGATCGTGGTGCCGCCCGAAGACGACCAACCCGAGCTGGCCGCGCTGGAAGCCGAGGCCTTCGCCACCAGCAATTCGTACGTCGGCGAATGCCGCATGCAGCGCGGCGACGGCACCCGCTTCTGGGCCCGGCTGCGCAGCCGGCCGGTGGACCTGGAACACACCGACTTCGGCTCGATCTGGACGGTGCTGAACATCGACGAGCAGCGCAGCACCCGCAAGGCGCTCGAATGGTCGGCCGCCCACGACGGCCTGACCGGCCTGGCCAACCGCCAGCGCTTCGACCAGCATGCGCGCCGGCTCATCGAGGCCCGGCCGGCGTCGCTGCCGGCGGCCATGGTGTTCATCGACCTGGACCACTTCAAGGAAGTGAACGACACCGCCGGCCACCTGTCGGGCGACGCCATGCTGCGCGCGGCGGCGGCCGCCATCATGTCGCGGGTGCGCTCGAACGACCTGGCCGCGCGCATCGGGGGCGACGAGTTCGCGCTGCTGCTGGAGCAGTGCACGCACGAGGCGGCGGTGCGGGTGGCCGAGGACATCGTCGCGTCGATCTCGGCCATCGCGCTGCCGTGGTTGTCGGGCAGCCTCCACGTGGGCGCGAGCATCGGCGTGGCGAGCCTGTCGACGGACATCGATTCGGTGGACGACTGGATCTCGGCGGCCGACGCCGCCTGCTACGCCGCCAAGGCGGCGGGGCGCGGCGTGGTGCGCGCGGGGCGTGCGCCGGTGGTACCGCCTGCCGCGCCTGCCACGCTCGCCTCGCTCACGTCCCTCGAAACCGGCCCTTCCGCGGCCGGCGCGGCCAGCGCCACCGCCGCGCGCCCTGTCGACAACACCGACGACTGATTTCGAATCCAAAAACTGTCACTCGTCGTATTCAGCGCGTACGATTTGTGAATTCCGTTACGGAAACGGCGGCGTTCACGGTAACCCGTCCCCGAATTCAGACAGTCGATGCGTTCGAATGCAGCGATAAGTTCACATTTGTTGTCATCGGTTAATTGATCCAAGAGAATGCTTCGACATGGACACAGGCGCGACGTTTATTCAGTATTACGAGAGGAACTCCTGCAGTGCGCAATGGTTGGAATTCAATCGCGGCCTCGCTGCGGAGCTGAGTGCCGGCCTGCCGCCCGAGGACCTCAGGCAGCTCTTTTTCCGTGTCGGCCAGCGCGTGGCGCAGGCTTTGCCGGTGGCGCACTGCGCCACGCTCGATGAGCTGCAAGACCAGTTCAACGCCCGCTGGGACGGCATCGACTGGGGCTTTACCGTGCTGAGCGAAGACGTCGAGGGTGTCTACATCACCCACGCCTGCAGCCCGGTGGCCGTGGCCTTCGGCCCGGAAGCCACGAACTGGAGCGTCGGCTTCTTCGAAGGCGTGTACCAGGCCTGGTTCGATTCGCAGCACATGCCCCCCGAGCTGCGTGTGCAGGCCCTGCAGCCCGACACGCAGGCCGGCCCCCGCATCGACCTGCGACTTGCCAAGGTGCCCGCATGAGCAATTCGGAAGAGCCCACCCCGGAAGACATTGCCGGCCTGTTCCGCAAGTTCGGCGGCGACGCGCACGGTTACAAGGAGTTCGCCCAGCCGGACACCGAGGCCGAGCCGCCGCGCGCCTGGGCGCTGTTGTCGGGCGAGAAGATCTCGCACCCGCCAGTGCCGGCAGCCGTGCCGGTGCAGGCGCCGGTGCAAGCACCAGTGGCTGCGCAGCCTCCCGCACCCGTGGCTGTGGCCGCTCCTGTCTTGCCGCCCGCGCCGGCACCCGCGCCAACCCCCTCGCCCGCACCCGCCCCGTTCCTGGCGCCGGTTGCCGCCCCCGTTTTCGCAGCACCCGTTCCCTCACAGCCCGTTCGCATCGAACCCGTGCTGCGCGCTCCGGTCCTGCCGCCTGTTTTCGCCCCGGCCCCGGCCCTCGCGCCCGCGCCCGTGCTGCCGCCGTTGCGCGCTCCGCTGCTGCCGCCCCTGGGCACGGCACCGGCTCCCGCACCTGCTGTTGCCGCCGCGCCCGCCGCGACCACGCCGCTCGAACAGCTGTTCGAGCGCCTGGTAACCCCGCAGCCCCCGGCGCCGCCGCCCGGCCCCATGTCCCGCTGGCGCAGGCCGACGTGACGATGGTCGTCGTTCCCGTCATCTCCTCCAAGGGCGGCGTCGGCAAGACCACGGTCACGGCCAACCTCTGCACCGCACTCGCCCAGCGCGGCCGGCAGGTGCTTGCGATCGACCTCGATCCGCAGAACGCGCTGCGCTTTCACATCGCCAGCGAGCCGCAGGCCTGCGACACCGGCCTGGTCGAGGCCGCCACCGGCCTGATGCCCTGGGCTCGCGCTATTCGCGCAGCCCATGGCGGCGTCATGCTGCTGCCTTTCGGCGACGTCGACGACGAGCGCCAGATCGCGTTCGAGCAACAGCTCGCCCGCAACCCCCATTGGCTGGGCGAGACGCTCGCGCGCTTCGGGCTGCCTCAAGACATGCTGGTGGTGCTCGACACCCCGCCCGGCCCCTCCGTCTATCTGCAACAGGCGCTGCGCGCGGCCAGTTTCAGCGTGGTCGCGGTGCTGGCCGATGCCGGCTCCTTTGCCACGCTGCCCATCGTCGAACGCATGCTCGACAAGTACACCCGTCCGCGCGCCGACTACATCGGCACCGGCTACGTGGTGAACCAGGTCGACCCGGGCAAGCGGCTGAACCACGACGTGTTCGAGGTGCTGCGCAAGCAGTTGCGCCCCGACCTGCTCGGCGTGCTGCACCTGGACCAGGCCGTGCCCGAGGCGCTGGCCTCGGCCGTGCCCGTGCAGCGCTACGCCCCCATGAGCCAGGCCACGCAGGACATCGCCTCGTGCGCCGACCGGCTGCTCGAGCGCATTGCCGCCGGCCCCCAGCTGCACCAGCAGCACCCCCTTTCTTCTCCGCGGAGCATGGAACAGACCCGATGAAAAGCGCCTCGCCCGCCCCGCAGGAGCAACCCGCCCCTCGCCCCGCCCCCGCCTTCATGCGCCTGCTGCCGGTGCGCATCCTGGGCTGGATCGCCGCCCTGATACTGCTGCCCGCGGTGATCATCGCGCCCATGACCTTCGAGCAGCAGATCGTGCTGTCGGTGGGCATCTTCGCGGCGGCGCTCATCGCCAACCGGGTTCGCGGGCGCTTCGCCGGGCTGGTGCTGATCTTCCTGTCGGTGGTGGTGTCTTCGCGCTACACCTACTGGCGCGTGACCGAGACCATGTTCATGGACAACCCGGTCGACCTGGTGCTGGGCGTGGGCCTGCTGATGGCCGAGCTGTACGCCTTCGTGGTGCTGCTGCTGGGCTACATCCAGACCGCCTGGCCGCTGGAACGCAAGCCGGTGCCGCTGCCCGAGGACCCGGCCGAGTGGCCGACCATCGACCTGTTCATCCCTACGTACAACGAAGCCTTGTCGGTGGTGCGCTCCACGGTGCTGGCCGCGCAGTCGATCGACTGGCCGCGCGACAAGATCAAGATCTTCGTGCTCGACGACGGCCGGCGCGACGAGTTCCGCGTGTTCTGCGAAGACGTGGGCGTGACCCATGTCACGCGCGACAACAACCGCCACGCCAAGGCCGGCAACATCAACGCCGCGCTGAAGAACACCACAGGCGAGTTCGTCGCGATCTTCGACTGCGACCACATTCCCACGCGCTCGTTCATGCAGATCGCCATGGGCTGGTTCGGGCGCGACCCGAAGCTGGGCATGGTCCAGCTGCCTCACTATTTCTTCTCGGCCGACCCCTTCGAGCGCAACCTGGACACTTTCGGCACGGTGCCCAACGAGGGCGAGCTGTTCTACGGGCTGATCCAGGACGGCAACGACCTGTGGAACGCCACCTTCTTCTGCGGCTCCTGCGCGGTGCTGCGCCGGACCATCGTGGAAGAAGTGGGCGGCATCGCGGTGGAAACCGTGACCGAAGACGCCCACACCGCGCTGAAGATGCACCGCCGCGGCTACAGCACGGCCTACCTGGCGCTGCCGCAGGCCGCCGGCCTGGCCACCGAAAGCCTGTCGGGCCACGTGGGCCAGCGCATTCGCTGGGCGCGCGGCATGGCGCAGATCTTTCGCATCGACAACCCGCTGTTCGGCCGCGGGCTGCATTGGGCCCAGCGCCTGTGCTATGTGAACGCGATGCTGCACTTCTTGTACGGCCTGCCGCGGCTCATCTACCTGACGGCGCCGCTGGCGTACCTGTACTTCGGGGCCAGCGTGATCCACGCATCGGCGTCGATGATCTTCGCGTTCGCGCTGCCCCACATCCTGCACGCCAACCTGACCAACAGCCGCATCCAGGGCCGCTTCAGATACCTGTTGTGGAACGAGGTGTACGAGGCCGTGCTGGCCTGGTACATCTTCCGCCCGACGCTGGTGGCGCTCATCAACCCTAAGCTGGGCAGCTTCAACGTGACGGCCAAGGGCGGGCTGATCCAGAAGGAGTACTTCGACAGCAGCATCGCCAAGGCGAGCCTGGTGTTGCTGGCGCTGAACTTCGTGGGCGTGTGCCTGGGCGTGTGGCGCCTGACCTGGGTCGACCCGCAGAACATCGCCACCGTGTGGCTGAACCTGGCCTGGACCGTCTACAACCTGATGATCCTGGGCGCCTGCGTGGCGGCCGCCAACGAGTCGCGCCAGCTGCGCGGCGCGCACCGGGTGGAACTCGCCCTGCCGGCCACGCTGTACTTCGAAGACGGCCGCTCGCTGCGCTGCAACACCTTCGACTTCTCCAGCGGCGGCCTGGGCGTGGAACTGCCGCAGGACCTGAAGCTCGACCTCGAAACGCAGGTCGAGGTGGCGCTGTACCGCAACGACCAGGAATCGCGCTTTGCCTCCACGGTGCGCTTCAGCAGCGGCAAGCGGCTGGGGCTGCGCTTTGCGCCCATGAGCTTCGCGCAGGAGCGCGCGCTGGTGCAGTGCACGACCGCGCGTGCCGACATCTGGGCGGCCCGCTGGGGCAACCACCCGCGCGTGGGCATCCACCGCGTGCTGGGCCACATCATCAGCATCAGCGGCACCGGTTTCCGCGACATGTTCAGCCATTACTACCGTGCGGCCGCTTCCCGGCTGCGTCCTGTCAAAACGAAGGAATCCACGTGACGTCCACCCTGCGCGCGCACCGCCGCGTCGTGCCCCCTGCCCGCGTGGCCACGCCATCGAACCCGGCTTCCTTCCACTCACCCCGCCGTTCACCCGGCACCGCGGGCCTGCTGGCCGTGGCGCTCGCCGTGGCCGCCATCGGCGGCGGCGCGCATGCCCAGCCGCGTCCGCTGGCACCGCCGCCGTCCACCAGCCAACAGGCACCGGCGGGCGCAACGGCTGCGCCGGGCGTCTCTTCTGCCGGTACCACGGCCAGCAGCCCGGCCAGCACCTCGGCGAACACCCCGCGCGGCGCCCCACTGTCGCTCGCCGCAGCCGGCGCCCCTGCCGCCACCCCGGCCGCCGGCGCCGTGCGCGAGCTCAACCTCACGCAGCTGGGCATCGACTACGCCGTGCAGCTGCGCGGCATCAGCGGCACGGTGGGCATTCCGTTCAACGTGCGCGCCGACGAGCTGGTCACGGCCGCTTCGTTCAAGCTGAACTACGCCTACTCGCCCTCGCTGATCCCCGAGCTGTCGCACCTGAAGGTCACGGTCAACGACGTGCTGGTGGCCACGCTGGCCGTGAACCGCGCCGACGCGGGCAAGCCGCAGACGGCCGACATTCCGATCGACCGGCGCCTGATCACCGAGTTCAACCGCATCAACGTCGAGCTCATCGGCCACTACACGCGCGAGTGCGAAGACCCGGCGCACACCAGCCTGTGGGCGCGCATCGACGCGACCAGCACGCTGAAGCTGACCGTGGCGCCGCTGAAGCTCACGAACGACCTGGCCAGCCTGCCGCAGCCCTTCTTCGACCGCCGCGACGTGCGGCGCGCGCGCATTCCCTTCGTGTTCGGCGCGCCCGCCGCGGGCCCGGTGCTGGAAGCCGCGGGCGTGGTGTCGTCGTGGTTCGGCTCGCTGGCCGACTACCGCGGCGCGACCTTTCCGGTGTCCAACGGCGACCTGCCGACCGGCCATGCCGTGGTGTTCGTCACGCCGGAGTCGAGCATTCCCGGCCTTACGCTGCCCGCCATCCAGGGCCCGGCGCTGGCCGTGGTCGACAACCCGCAGGACGTCAACGGCAAGCTGCTGCTGGTCATGGGCCGCACGCCGGCCGACCTGCGCACCGCCGCCGCCGCGCTGGCGCTGAACAGCAAGGCGCTGTCGGGCGCGATGGCTTCCGTCACCGCGTTCCAGGAACCGCCGGTGCGCAAGCCCTACGACGCGCCGCGCTGGGTGCCCAGCGACCGCGCGCTGCAACTGGGCGAGCTGACCACCGCCGGCGACCTGTCGGTGACGGGCTACAACCCCGACGTGGTGCGCGTCAACCTGCAGCTGCCGCCCGACCTGTTCACCTGGCGCAGCCGCGGCATTCCGCTCGACCTGCAATACCGCTACACGCCGCGCGTGCGGCCCGACCAGTCGACGCTGAACGTCAACGTCAACGACAACTTCATCGGCGGGCTGCCGCTGCGCTCGGCCAACCCGGCCGGCGACCGCTGGTGGAACCCGCTGGCCGTGAAGCTGATGCCCGACGGCACGCTGGCCGAAACCAAGGAAGTCATTCTTCCGCCGCTGGCCATGGGCCCGCGCAGCCAGCTGCGCCTGCACTACTACTTCGAGCCCGTGGGCGGGCGCTGCGTGCCGCAGCTGGACAACGTGCGCGGCTCGATCGACCCGACCTCCAAGATCGACGTGTCGGGCTTCCCGCACTTCATCGCCATGCCCGAGCTGGCGGCCTATGCCAACGGCGGCTTCCCGTTCTCGCGCATGGCCGACCTGTCGGACACCGCGGTGATCCTGCCCGAGCAGCCCGACAACAGCGACACCGAGACCTACCTGGGCCTGCTCGGGCAGATCGGCCGCTCCACCGGCTACCCCGCGCTGCGCGTGAAGGTGGGCCGCTCCAGCGAAGCCGCGCAGTGGGCCGACAAGGACCTGCTGGTCATCGGCAACCTGCAGAGCCAGCCGCTGTTCACGCAGTGGGCCGACAAGATGCCGCTCAAGCGCAACGGCACCGCGCCCGAGCTCAAGCTGAACAGCTGGATCGACAACGCCGTGGACTTCGTCATCGGCGCGCGCACCCGCGAAGACTTGCCGGGCACCATGCAGATCGCTGTGAGCGAAGACGGCCGCGACGCCGTGCTGGCCGGCTTCGAGTCGCCGCTGCGCAGCGGGCGCAGCGTGATCGCCGCCATCACCAACGCGAGCTCGAAAGAGGCGCTGCTGAACGCGCTCATGACGCCCGACCTGCTCAAGAGCGTGCAGGGCAGCATGACCATCGTGCGGGACACGCAGGTCAACAGCGTGCTGGGTGGCGACACCTACTACGTGGGCCGCCTGCCGCCCTTTGCCTGGGTGCAATGGAACCTGTCGCGCAGCCCGCTGATGCTGGGCGCTCTGGTGCTGGTGCTGGCGCTGCTGGGCGCGGGCGTGTCGTATGCGGGCCTGCAACTGCGGGCACGCCGTCGCCTGTCGGTCAACAAGGCCAAATAATCCGTTCATGCGAGCTTTGCCGACCCCGCCGCCCCCCGAACGACTTGCGAGCCGGCGCGCCCTGCTGACGGCCGCCGGCCTGGCGCTGGCGCTGCCGAAGATGGCGAGCGCCGCGCCGGCCGCTGCCACAGCGCCTGTTGCTGCGCCTGTTGCTGCGCCTGTTGCTGCGCCTGTTGCTGCGCCTGCTGCCGCGCCCTCCCCGGCGCCGGCTGCAGCCACTGCGCCTGCCGCGGCCCCCGCCTGCCACCCGGCCACCGACTGGGTGGCCTTCGCGTCGCGCCACATCCAGCCCGATGGCCGCGTCATCGACTTCAACACGCCGCAGCAGCAGTCGACCTCCGAAGGCCAGTCCTACGGGCTGTTCTTCGCGCTGGTGCACAACGACCGCCCGACTTTCGCGCGCGTGCTGGCCTGGACCGAGTCCAACCTCGCGGGCGGCAGCCTGGCCAAGCAGCTGCCGGCCTGGCAATGGGGCCGCAAGCCCGAAGGCGGCTGGGGCGTGCTCGACCCCAACGCCGCGTCCGACGCCGACCTGTGGATCGCCTACGCGCTGATGGAAGCCGGCCGGCTGTGGAACGACACCAACTACCGCACGCTGGGCCGCGCCGTGCTGGCGATGGCGGTGCGCGACGAGGTGGTTTCGCTGCCGGGCCTGGGGCGCATGCTGCTGCCCTGGCCCAAGTCGGTGGCGACGGCGCCGGCCTGGCGCCTGAACCCCAGCTACATGCCGCTGCAGCTGCTGCGCTACTTTCAGCAGGCCGATCCGGCGGGCCCGTGGCATGAGGTCACGGACAACACGCTGCGCATGTTTGGCGCCGTCACGCCCAAGGGTTTCGCGCCCGACTGGTGCGCCTGGTCGCAGGACGAGCGCGCCTTTGTCGCCGACCCGGTGAAGGGCGTGACCGGCAGCTACGACGCCATCCGCACCTACCTCTGGGCCGGCATGCTGAGCGACAAGGACCCGGCGCGCAAGATGCTGCTGCTGAACCTGCGCGGCCCGCGAGTGCTGCTGGCCGACCATCAGCCCGTGCCCGAATACGTCGATACCGTGACCGGCGCCGTGCGCGGCATGGCGCCGCTCGGCTTCGCCGGCGCGATGCTGCCGTACCTGAAGGCAGCGGGCGAAACCGACGCGCTGGCCGCCCAGGTGGCGCGCGTGCCGGGCGGGCGCGTGGTCGCCGTGCCGCCGAACCCCAACACACCGCCAGTGACGCCCCCGGTGGCGCCCCTGCCCTACTACGAACAGTGCCTGCTGCTGTTCGGCCAGGCCTGGCTCGACGGCCGCTACGAATTCGGCCGCAACGGCCAACTGCAAACCTCATGGAGAACGCTATGCCGTCCCAATCGACCGGCTTGAAGCCACAGCGTCGCTCTTCAGTCGCATTGCCCGCAACGACCACGGCGCTTGCAACGCCCCATACGCCCCGCACGCCGGGGCGTCTGTCGTCGCAGTCCCAGCAATGGATGGCCTGCCTCGGCATGCTCGCCGCGCTGTGCACGGCCAACCCCGCCCACGCGCAGGCCGACGCCACCGCCGCGCTGGTCGAGCAAGGCAACTACTGGCAGACGCAGGGCCGCGCCGACCTCGCCGAAGAAAGCTGGAAGAAGCTGCTCACCGTCGACCCGCGCTCCACCGACGCGATGTACGGCATGGCGCAGGTCGAGCTGTCGCGCAGCAACGCCGACGCCGCCCGCAGCTGGATCGCCCGCCTGCGCACCGCGAACCCGAACGACCCCCGCCTGGCCCGGCTGCAGCAGCAGTCGCAGCAGCCGGCCGGCCAGCAAAGCACGCTGCAGCGCGCCCGCGCCGCCGCGCGCGCCGGCCGCTCGGCCGAGGCCGTGGAGCTGTACCGCAGCCAGTTCGACAACCGCCCGCCGCCCGACGCGCTGGCGCTGGAGTACTACCAGGTGCTGGCCAGCACGCCGCAAGGCGCGGACGAAGGCCGCAAGGGCCTCGAGCAGCTGGTGAAGGACCACCCCGAGAACGCCAACTACCGCCTCGCGCTGGCGCAGCAGAAGACCTACAGCGAGCCCACGCGCCGCGCGGGCATTCGCGAGCTGGTCGAGCTGACCAAGCAGCCCGCCGTGGCCGGTGCCGCGCGCGCGGCCTGGCGCCAGGCGCTGATCTGGCTGGACGCACGCCAGCCCGACGTGCCGCTTTACCAAGACTACCTGGCCAACAACCAGGCCGACGCAGCTGTCAGCGCGCGGCTCGAAACCCTGACCGCCGCCAAGACCGCCGCGGCGAACTCGCCCGATGCACCGCTGGGCGAAGGCTTCAAGGCGCTGGAGCGCGGCGACGCGAGCACCGCCGAGCAACGCTTCCAGGCGGCGCTGCGCGCCAAGGCCGACGACAGCGAGGCCCTGGGCGGCCTGGGCCTGGTGCGGCTGCGACAGGAGCGCTTTTCGGAAGCGCAGGACTTCCTGGAGCGCGCGGTGCGCGCCGGCGGCAGCAAGTGGAATTCGGCACTGCAAAGCGCCACCTACTGGACGCTCATCGGGCAGGCCCGCGCCGCCCAGGGCAAGAACGACCTGCGCGGTGCGCAGGCGCTGTACGAGCGCGCCGTGCGCATCGACGGGCGCGAGCCCGTGGGCCAGAACGCGCTGGCCGACCTGCGCGCCGCCGCCGGCGACTTCGCCCAGGCCGAGCAGGGCTACAAGCGCGTGCTCGAAAGCAAGCCCCAGAACACGCAGGCGCTGCGCGGCCTGATCTCGGTGTACGGCCAGACCGGCCGCCCCGACCAGGCCCTGGCGCTCGCGCGCCAGCTCACGCCCGAGCAGGCCACGCAGCTGGGCGGCCTGCGCGACATCCAGGTCGAGCAGGCGCGCAACCGCGCGCGCCAGCAGGCCGACGCGGGTGACGCGCCCGGCGCGCAGCGCACGCTCGAAGACGCCATGCTCGCCGCGCCCGACAGCCCCTGGGTGCGCCTGGACCTGGCGAACATCTACCGCAAGCAGGGCATGGTGTCCGAGGCGCGCGGCGTGATGGAAGGGCTGCTGATGTCGCAGCCCGACATGCCCGACGCGCTCTACGCCAGCGCCCTGCTCGCCTCCGAGACGGGCGACGCGGCCGCGGGCATCCAGTACCTCGAACGCATTCCGGCCGCCTCGCGCACGCGCGACATGGCCGGCCTGCAACGCCGCCTGTGGGCGCAGTCGCAGGCCGCGCGCGCGCTGGCGCTGGCCCGACAAGGCCAGGTCGACGCCGCCCGCGGCGTGCTGGCGCAGGCCGAGTCGGCGCTCAGCACCGACATGCCGGCCGAGCTGTGGGGCCAGCTTGCCGGCGCCTACGCCGAGATCGGCGATGCGCCGCGCGCGCTGGCCATGAGCCGCCAGCTGCTCGCGCGCTCGCCCACGCCGAGCATCAGCGACCGGTTGCTGTACGCGTCGGTGCTGCTGAAGACCAAGCAGGACATCGAGCTGTCCGCCGTGCTGCGCCAGCTGGCCAGCGTGAACATGACGGCCAGCCAGCGCAACGACTTCGACAGCCTGCGCGTGGCCTTCGCGCTGCGCCAGGCCGACGCGCTGCGCGAGGCCGGCAACCTGGAGGCCGCCTACAACGCGATGGCCCCGGTGCTGGCCGAACGCCCGAACGACCCGCAGGCCATGGGCGCGCTGGCGCGCATGTACTCCGCCGCGCGAGACGAGACCCAGGCGCTGGCGCTGTACCAGCGCATCCTGCAGCGCAACCCGACCGACCTCGACACGCTGCTGGCGGCCGCCGCCAGTGCCAGCGCCCAGCGCGAGCACAGCGAGGCCGAGAACTACGTGATGGCCGCGCTGAAGCAGGCGCCCGACCAGTCGCGCGTGCTGGCCGCGGCCGGGCGCGTGTACCGCAACGCCGGCGACAGCCGCAAGGCCGAGCAGTACCTGCGCGCGGCGGTGGACGCCGAGCGCCAGGTCGCCTCCGGCGGCTTCGCACCCGGCGGCGCGCCGGTGCAGATGGGCGGCGGCAACCCGTTCGCCGGCATGACCGGCAGCGGCGCGCCGGGCGCGGCCGTGCCCACGGGCTATCCGCCTGCCAACGGCAACCCCTTCGCGCAGCAGGCGCGCATGCAGCCGGTGTCGTATCCCGGCGCGGCGGGCGCGGCGCCTGTCTATGCGCAGGCCCAGGCTTACCCGGCGGCGGGCTATCCCGCGGCGGGCTACCCTGCCGCCCCGCAGGGCTACCCTGCCTACCCCGTGGCGGGTGCGCCGAATGCCTACCCGCCGGGCGCCCTGCCTTGGGGTTCGACCGGCACGGCCACCAACGCCAAGGGCCGCGCGGCCACCGCCAAGGGCACCACGCGCACCGCACGCAACAACGCGAACGGCAACGTGCCGCAGGCTTCTGCCTACGTGGCGCCTTCGATGCAGCCCATGCAGCAGTACCCGGTGCCGGGCACGCAGCAAGTGGCGCCGGTCTACATCCCGCAGGCCCAGCCCCAAGGTGGCGCCTACCCGAGCTACCCGGCCTACCCGCAGGCGAACGCCGCCTATGCGCAGGCCAACACGCCGCGCCAGGAACCCAGCTGGAACTCGCCGCTGCGCGCGGCGCCGGCCAACCCGCTGGTGTCGGAGCTGCAAGACCTGGAGTCGCAACGCGCCATCAGCCTGACCGCCGGCACCATCTACCGCAACCGCGCGGGCGAGGCCGGCCTGAGCCGCCTTTCGGACTTCCAGCTGCCCGTGCAGGCCCGCTTCCCGGTGGGCGAAGGCAAGATCGTCGTCGGCGTGACGCCCACGGTGCTCGACGCCGGCACGCCCGCCAGCGACTACCCCACCGGCAGCCGCTTCGGCGGTGGCCCGGCCGCGGCCCTGAACGCGCTGCAAAGCGGCAGGGAAACCAACCAGCAGAACGCCAGCGGCGTCGGCCTGAACGTCGGCTACGAAGGCAAGAACTTCGACGCGGGCATCGGCACCACGCCACTGGGCTTCCGCACCACCAACGTGGTCGGCAACGTCACCTTCAAGGGCAGCTTCGGCGACTCGTGGAACTACAAGGCCGACCTGTCGCGCCGCGCGGTGACCGACAGCGTGCTGTCGTTCGCGGGCGCCAAGGACGAGCGCACCGGCGAGCGCTGGGGCGGCGTGGTCGCCACCGGCGCGCGCGGCGACCTGGGCTACGACGACGGCACCTACGGCGTGTACAGCTACCTGTCGGCGCACGGCATCACGGGCAAGAACGTGGCCAGCAACTCGCGCTTCGAGACCGGCGGCGGCGCCTACCTGCACCTGATGAACAGCGCCAGCTCCAAGCTCACGCTGGGCATGAACATCGGCCTGATGGGCTACGACAAGAACCTGAGCTACTACACCTACGGGCAAGGCGGCTACTTCAGCCCGCAGAGTTTCGTGAGCGTGGCCTTCCCGGTCGACTGGACCGGCCGTGCCGACCGGCTCTCGTGGCGCCTGAACGCGTCGCTGGGCGTGCAGTCGTTCACGCAGAAGTCGTCGCCCTACTTCCCGACCGACTCCAGCCGCAACGGCGACGCCGCACGCGCGGCCGCCGCGGCGCTGGGGCTGGGCTTGAGCAGCACGGTCTACAACAACATGTACGCCAGCAGCTCGAAGACCGGCCTCTCGTACAACCTGGCCGCGGTGGTCGAGTACCAGCTGGCGCCGAAGATGTTCCTGGGTGGCGCGCTGGGCTTCAACAACGCGCAGAACTACCGCCAGTTCACTGGCGCGCTGTACCTGCGCTATGTGTTCGGCGGTTCCAGCACCATCGGCGCGCCGGGCTACGGTGGCAGCGGGGCCACGCTGAACCCGATGACTTCGCCGTACACGCCGCTGCTCTGATGGGGAGCCGGGGCTTCGGCCCTGGCCTTGGTGCTGCTTTCAGGCCAGGACCGCAACAGCCTCAGCCCGCGGCAGCGGGTCAGCGTCAGCCCGCGGCAGCGGGCGGGGCCAGCGCGCCGACCGGCGCGTCGGTGCCCCACAGCGGCGCCTGCTCGAACTGCGCCACCCACTGCACCATGTCCTTGGCCGCCATCGGCATGGCGATGCCGTAGCCCTGGGCCAGCGTGCAGCCCATGGCCAGCAGCGCCTCGCCCACCTTCACGGTTTCCACGCCCTCGGCCACCGCGGTGAGGCCGAGCGCGTTCAGCAGCGCCAGGATGCCCTGCACGATGGCGCGGTCCTGCTCGTTGTCGAGCATGCCGCGCACGAAGGACTGGTCGATCTTCACCGCCGACACCGGCAGCTGGCGCAGGTAGGTCAGCGACGAGTAGCCGGTGCCGAAGTCGTCGATGGTCACCGCCACGCCCAGCGCCTTGCAGGCCTCCACGAACAGCGCCACGTTGGCGAACTGGCTGATGGCCGTGGTCTCCAGGATTTCCAGCTCGAGCATGCCGGCGCCCAGCTTGGGAAACTGCGACAGGTGGCGTGCCAGCCGGTCGACGAAGTCCCAGCGCATCATGTGGCGCGGCGCCACGTTCACGCTCACCGAAATCTCCAGGCCCGCCAGGCGCCACTGGTGCGCCTGCCACAAGGCCGTGGCGATGGCCCAGTCGCCGACCTGCTCGACGAGCGCGTCGTCCTCGATAAGCGGCACGAACTGGATGGGGGGCAGCAGGCCGCGCTCGGGGTGCTGCCAGCGAATGAGCGCCTCCACACCGACCACCACGCCGCGCTGCATGTCGACCTTGGGCTGGTAGACCAGGAAGAACTCGCCTTGCAGCAGCCCTTCCTGGATGCGCTGGCGCTCGCGCACGATCTGCTCGTCGGCGCGGGCCTGCGGGGCGTCGAAGTAGTGCACCTTGCCATCGGCCGCGCGCTTGGCGAAGAAGGCCGCGTGCTGCGCCTGGCGCAACGCGGTCTCGGGCGGCGGGCCGTTGCTGTCGAGCATCATGGCGCCGATGCTGGCGTCGAGGCTGGCGGGCTGGTCGCGCCACATCCAGGGCTCGGCCAGGGAGGTCTGGATGCGTTCGAGCACCTGCGCGCACTGCGAGGTGCCCAGGCCGGCGAACACGGCCGCGAACTCGTCGCCGCCCACGCGGGCCATCACGCTCTCGCGCGGCAACTGGGCTTTGACGCGGCGGGCCACCTCTTCGAGGGCGGCATTGCCGGCGACCATGCCCAGGCGGTCGTTGAGCTCGGCGAAGCGATCGACGTCGATGTAGCAAACGGCCGCCAGGCGCTTTCCCGAGCGGGCCCAGTCGGCCATCAGCGGGCGCAGCACCTCGTCCGGCGGGAGGCGTGCCGAACCGTCGTAATGGGACGGCAATGAGACTGGGGTTTGCGTGTTCGACAAAAGACTGTGGCTCCGGAAAGTCGCGAGCTATTGTTCTCCCAATTGGGCCTTTTCCGCGCTTTGCGCCCCGGAATTGTTACAGACGCGGTGTGCGCACAACACTCCTGCATGCATGCAGGGCCCGGCGCACCCGCGCGCCTAGCCGCAGTACGCCCCGACGACCCGGCCCGAGGGCTCGACCTGCACGTTGAGCCGGGTCATGTCCTGCGCGGGATCGGCGCTGTCGGTGGCCAGCACGGTGCGACCGACGCGGGCACCCGTGCGCTGGCGCATTTCGTCGAGCAGCTGCGGAGTCGCGCGCAGCCCAAGCCCGAAACGCGCTTCGGCCGCCCTGCAGCTGTCGGGCGGCGTGGCAAAGCTCGGTGGCTCGGGCACTTCGGAGGTCAGCGGCCGGTCCGTCGGGGGCGACTGGCAACCGGCGGCAAGAAAGGCGATGGCCAGGGCCATCGCCAGGGCCGACAGGGCCGGCATGACCGGCAAGGCCGGTATCGGCAGGCTGGCCGGGCTTCGGCCGTTCGTCACGTGCATGTGTGTCTCGCTCCTTGAAAGAGGCCTGAAGCTTAGTCAGGTCAGGGCGCGGTCTCGCGGCGCAGCTTACGCCGCGGGGCTGCAAAGCATCAACTAATTCACGCCGCGGCGGCCGGGTGCCACGTTCGAGGCGTATGCTGAAACCGAAGTTCGCATCCGGGTCCTTGGCCCGGGTCACACCCGAGCTTGCAGCTCCCCTTCTTGCACTGTCCATGACCCAGCAGCAACCCTCGTCCATTGCTTCCACCGTGTTCCTGGTCGACGTCGACAACACCCTGCTCGACAACGACCGCGTCATCGCCGACCTTCGCGCGCACCTCGAAGCGACCTTCGGCGCCGACAGCGCCAACCGCTACTGGACCGCCTTCGAGCAACTGCGCAGCGAGCTCGGCTACGTCGACTACCTGGGCGCGCTGCAGCGCTACCGCGCCGAGGAAAGCCGCCGCGGCATGAGCGACTCGCGGCTCTTGCTGATGTCGGGCTTTCTCATCGACTACCCCTTTGCCGACCGGCTCTACCCCGGCGCGCTGGAGGCGCTGAAGCACCTGCGCCGCCACGGGCCCACGGTGATCCTGTCGGACGGCGACGTGGTGTTCCAGCCGCGCAAGGTGCAGCGCTCGGGCCTGTGGGAGGCCACCGAGGGCCGCGTGCTCATCTACGTGCACAAGGAGCAGATGCTCGACACCATCGAGCAGTGCCATCCGGGCAAGCACTACGTGATGATCGACGACAAGCTGCGCATCCTCTCGGCCATGAAGGCCATCTGGGGGCCGCGTCTGACGACGGTCTTCGTGCGGCAAGGGCACTATGCGCTGGACGCGCAGGCCATTGCCGCCTACGCCCCCGCCGACATCACCATCGAACGCATCGGCGACCTGATCAACTTCGACTTTCCTTCGACATGAGCCAAGCCTCCACCCCCCTCGCGGCCCAGCCGGGCCAACCCGCCCCGCTCGACCTGCTGGTCAACGTACCGCGCCTGATCTCGGCCTACTACACCGGCCGGCCCGACCCCGCCGTGGCCAGCCAGCGGGTTGCCTTCGGCACCTCGGGGCACCGCGGCTCGTCGTTCGACGACGCCTTCAACGAATGGCATGTGCTGGCCATCAGCCAGGCCATCTGCGACCACCGCAAGCAGAAGGGCATCGACGGCCCGCTGTTCCTGGGCATCGACACGCACGCGCTGTCCACGCCGGCCTTCGCCAGCGCGGTCGAAGTGCTGGCGGCCAACGGCGTGCAGCTGATGATCTCCAAGGACGACGAATACACGCCCACGCCGGCCGTGTCGCACGCCATCCTGGTCTACAACCGCGGCCGCACCACGGGCCTGGCCGACGGCATCGTCATCACGCCTTCGCACAATCCGCCCGAGAGCGGCGGCTTCAAGTACAACCCGCCCAACGGCGGGCCGGCGGGCACCGACATCACCTCCGCCGTGGAGGCCGCGGCCAACAAGATGCTGGCCGGCAAGCTCGAAGGCGTGAAGCGCATGCCGCTCGCGCAGGCGCTGAAGGCCGCGACCACGCACCGCCACGACTACCTGAACACCTACGTCGAAGACCTGGCCCAGGTGCTCGACATGGACGCCATTCGCGGCGGCACCGTCGACCTGGGCGTCGACCCGCTGGGCGGCGCGGGCGTGAACTACTGGCCGGCCATTGCCGAGCGCTACAAGCTCTCGCGCCTGAACGTGCTGAGCCGCGAGGTCGACCCGACCTTCCGCTTCATGTCGCTCGACTGGGACGGCCGCATCCGCATGGACCCTTCCTCCCCCGACGCGATGCACAAGCTGATCGCGCTGAAAGACCGCTTCGGCATCGCCTTTGCCTGCGACACCGACCACGACCGCCACGGCATCGTCGCGGGCAGCAGCGGGCTGATGCAGCCCAACAGCTACCTCGCCGTGATGATCGACTACCTGTACACGCACCGCCCGCAATGGCCGGCGCAGGCGGCGGTCGGCAAGACGGTGGTCAGCAGCCAGATGATCGACCGCGTCGCCGCGCGGCTAGGCCGCAAGCTGTACGAGGTGCCGGTGGGCTTCAAGTGGTTCGTCGACGGGCTGGTCGATGCCTCGCTGGCCTTCGGTGGCGAAGAGAGTGCGGGCGCAACCTTCCTGCGCCACGACGGCTCGGTGTGGACCACCGACAAGGACGGCATGGTGCCCGCCCTGCTCTCGGCCGAGATCGCCGCGCGCACCGGGCGCGACCCGGGCGAGCGCTATGCCGAGCTGACGCAGGCGCTGGGCCAGCCGGTGTCCGACCGGGTGGACGCGGCGGCCACGGTCGAGCAGAAGAAGAAGCTGTCCAGCCTGTCGCCGGCGCAGATCGGCTCGACCGAACTCGCGGGCGACAAGATCGTCCAGGTGC
The DNA here is from genome assembly GCF_030317035.1 of Variovorax sp. J22G73. Lineage (GTDB taxonomy): Bacteria > Pseudomonadota > Gammaproteobacteria > Burkholderiales > Burkholderiaceae_C > Variovorax. The sequence goes on along the minus strand of NZ_JASZYK010000001.1, from coordinate 1,620,161 downwards.
TGAGCCACGCGCCCGGCAACGGCGCGGCCATCGGCGGCGTGAAGGTCGTGACGGAAAACGGCTGGTTCGCGGCGCGGCCTTCGGGTACGGAGAACATCTACAAGATCTACGGCGAGAGCTTCAAGGGCAAGGAGCACCTGGCGCGCATTCTTGAAGAAGCGCAGCACGTGGTCGACGGGGCGCTCTCGGGCGCCTGAGCGCGTGCAGACGCTGGTGCTGCGGCTGAACCCGGGCGACGACCTGCGCGCCGCGCTCGATGCCGCGTTGACGCAGGCCGGCGCGCAGGGTGCGTTCGTGGTGTCGGGCATCGGCAGCCTGCACGGGGCGAGCGTGCGCTTCGCGGGCGCCGAGACGCCGACGCGCATCGAGGGAAAGCTCGAAATCCTCACGCTGGCGGGGAGCCTGTCGCCCGATGGGTCGCACATTCACATCAGCGTGTCGAACAGCGAAGGCCGCGTCTTCGGGGGGCATGCGGCGCCGGGGTGCGTGGTGCGCACCACGGCGGAGATTCTTGTCGCCCTGCTGCCCGACTGGCAGCTCGCGCGCAAGCACGACCCGCTCACGGGTTACGCCGAACTCAGTGCGGTTTGTCGTTCAGGTCGTACTTCATGATGCGGCCGTGCCGGCCTTCGAGGTCGCGCTCGACGGCGTAGACGTCGCCGCTGGGCGCGCTGCGCTGCGACAGCACCGTCTCGAGCAGCGCCAGGTCTGCAGCATCGAGTTGCAGGTCGAGCACCTTCATGTGGTCGGCCAGGTGGTCGCCGCGACGCACGCCGACGATCACGGCTGCCACGGCCTGTTGCTGCAACACCCAGCGCATGGCCACCGTCGAGATCGACACGCCGTGGCGCAGCGCGACCTGCTTGAGCGCCTCCAGCAACTGCTGGAACAGGTCCCAGCCGCCGAAGTCGTCGATGACGAGCTTGTACTTGACCAGCGATCGGTTCTCGAACGACTGCCCCGGCTCGCTCACGCCCAGCCAGCGCTCCGACAGGAAGCCACCCGCCAGGCTGCCGTAGCACAGCAGCTTCATGCCTGCTTGCTCGCAGTACGGCGTCATCAGTGGCGCGGGCCGCTGGTCGAGCAGCGAGTACTGCACCTGCATGCTGAAAAGCGGCATGCCCGCATCGGCAAGCTCGCGCGCATGCGCAGTGTCGAAGTTGGTGCCGCCCACGCGGTCGATCTTGCCGGCGCGCTGCAGCTCCCCGAGCCAGTGCGCCACCTCGAGGTAGCGCGGCACGCTGTAGTCCCACCAGTGGAGCTGCACCAGATCGAGCCGCTCCATGCGCAGCCGCGCGAGCGACCGGTCGATGATCTGCTCGACCTGGCGCTTGTCGATGCGCGCAAGCACTGCAAGGTCGGGCACCAGCTTGGTGTGCACCCGAAGCCGGGAAAGGCTGTCCCGGCCATGGCGACGCAGGTGGTCGGCGCGGAAGTCGCCGATCATTTCTTCCACGCCCGTGTAGATGTCGGCGCAATCGAAGGTGGTGATGCCGGCCTCGTAGTACGCCGCCATGTCGGCGATGGCGCGCGCATGGTCCACGTCGCCATGCCCACCGGCCAGTTGCCAGCCACCCTTCAGCAAGCGCGAGATTTCATAGCCGGGAGCGAGTTCGATGCGGTGGTGCGAGGGAGTCATGAGTTCTCGTTCGAAGGATGGACAACCGCCGTGGTGTCGGCATGGCGAAAGGCGCGCAGCCCCAGGCGGGTGATGCGAAAGCGCGAGGGGCAGTTGGGGTCCGGGCAGGCGACCTCGGCGTCGGTGCTCATCCAGTCGTTCGCGTCGGTGGGCCGCTGCTTGGCGGCCAGCAATGGCAGCAAGGCGCCCAGCGAATAGATCGAGAAGCCCTGCCCCTCGGGCAGGTGCAGCATCTCGCCGCGCAGCTCGAAATGGTCGCCCACCTTGGCGCCGCAATAGATGCGGGCGCCCTCGGGCGCGACCACTTCGACGCGCAGGTCGTGGAGCGTGAAACTGGTGTCGGGGGTCATGGATGCCTCGTGGGATCAGGGGTTGGGCGGCGTCACCGACAGGATGATTTCCGTGGCGGCCTGCGACTGGTTCAGGTAACGGTGCGGCAGCCGCGAGTCGAACGAGATGCTCTCGCCCGCCAGCACCGGGTAGTCGACGCCGGCAATCTGCGCCACCAGCGCGCCCGCGACCACGTACACGCACTCGGTGGATTCGTGGCCGCGCGGCTCGTCGGCAGAGACCTGGCCGGGCTGCAGCACGGCGCGCAACACCTCGAGCTGGCCGTTGCCGGCGGTGAGGCGCTCGTAGCCGACCTGCCCCTTGGGCGCGGTGAGCAGCGAGCGCTTTCCGGGACGGCTGATCCAGACCGAGGGAGGCGCGGCCGCCATGAACAGTGAAGAAACCGATTCGCCGAACACGCCGGCCAGCCGGCACATGGTCTCCAGGCTCGGGTCGGTGACGGAACGCTCGATCTGGCTCAACAGCGTGGCGGACACGCCTGCCTGCGCGGCAAGGTCGCGCAAGGAGAGGCCGCGCGCCGTTCGCAGTTCTTTCAATCGTTCGCCGATCATCGGTTCGACCTGTCGGGTGTGCAGTCTGGCTTCATTTTCGATCAATTATGAGCAATGCATGAATGTACGACAACGGTGCATCTGCAATTCTTCATTCATTCTCAATTTGTTAAAAATAGGCAAACTCCAGCTTGTAAAACAAGGCATTTCCGGCTCACACTCTGCCAGTTTTTGTGCATCAACACTTTACACAGGCAGAGAAATGATCGACCCACTTCCCGCACGTGGCAGCAACCCTTCCCGCCTGGGCCATCGATGGCTCCTGGCCTTCCCCTTCGTCTGGCAAGCCTGCCTTGCGCCTGCGGTGAACGACATCTCGGCCTCCCCTCTCGGCATGCCTTTTCCGATGTTCTGGCAAATGGCGGGCATCGTGCTGACCAGCGTGGTGATCGCCATCGTGTTCTGGCTCGACGCCCGGGCGGGGGTGGAAGCCGAAGAGGCCGACTTTCTCGCGAAGAGCATCGAGGCCGACGCAGCAACCCACCAGGACGGCGCACCATGAAGCTGGCCATCGTCCTCGCGATCCTGCTCGCCACCGTCGCCGGCGCCATGGCCTATGGCCGACGCGCAAGCCACGGTAAGAGCTTTGCGGACTGGGCTGTCGGCGGGCGCAGCCTGGGCACGCTGGTGTTCTGGTTCATGAACGCGGGCGAGGTCTACACGACCTTCGCCGTGCTCGGCATCTCGGGCTACGCCTGGGCGCTCGGCGCGCCGGCCTACCTCGCCTTCTGTTCAGTCTCGATGAGCTACGCGCTCGGCTACTGGCTCATGCCGAAGATCTGGCGCGCGGGCCGGCTCGGACGGTTGCTGACACAGCCGGACTTTTTCGCGGCGCGCTACGACGCGCCGTGGCTCGGCGTACTGACCGGCGTGGTGGGCATCGCGTCGTTGGTGGTGTACGTGCAGATCCAGCTCGTGAGCCTTGGGCTGATCGTGCAGCTCACGCTGGGCAACAGCATTTCGAGCGAAGCCGCCACCCTCGGCGCCGGCGTGCTGATGATCGCTTTCGTGTTCGCGGCGGGCATGCGCTCGGCCGCCTTCGCCGCCGGGGTGAAGGACATCCTCATGGTCGTCGTCGTGGTGCTGTTGAGCGCGACGGTCGCAAGCAAGGTCGGCGCGGCTTCACTGATGGACCTGTTCTCGATGGCCGAGAGCAAGTACCCCAACATCGGCAAGCTGCCGGGCCTGAACGCCAACTCGCCCACCACGGCGATCTGGCTCATGACCTCGGCCATCAACATCGCACTGGGCAACTGGGTGTTTCCGCATCTGTTCCAGATGTCCTATGCGGCGCACAGCGCCACAGCCATCCGGCGCAACGCCATCTGGCAACCGCTGTACTCGCTGGCGTATTTCTTCATCATCCTGCTGGGCTTCGCGGCGCTGCTGGCCGGTACGCAGCCGCCCGGCGGCAACCTGAACGCGGCGCTGCTGCAGTTCGTGTCGGACCGCTATCCGGCATGGACGGTCGGCTTGTTGGCCGGCACGGGCTTTCTGCTGGCGCTGGCGCCGGGCTCGCTGCTGCTGTTGACGGCGGGCTCGATCTTCACGCGCAACGTGGTGCAGCCGTTTCGGCCCGGCATGAGCGAGCGCCGGTCCCTGGCGCTTTCGCGCGGCTCGCTGGTGGTGTTCGCGGCCGTCGCGGTGTGGCTGTCGATCAGCCAGAAGGGTTCGCTGGTGAAGATACTGCTCGACGCGTATTCCGCCATCGGCATGCTCGCACCCGGCGTGTTCCTCGGGTTCCTGTGGAAACGCACGACCGCCGTCGGCGTGCTGGCCGGGCTGGTCGCGGGTTTCGTCGCACTGCTGGCGCCGTTTGCGGCCAATTTCTGGGCCGCAGTGGTGCCGCAGTGGGAGGCCGGGCTGATCGCGATGGCCATCAACGCCGCCGTGGTCGCGACCGTGAGCCTGGCCACACGGCCGCCCCCGCGCGATGCCATCGCGATAGGGCTGCAAGACCGGACGGCCTGAGCGCCTTCTTCGTCAGCCTTCCAGCGCCTCGACCCGCAAGCTCACGACCGGCCCCACCACATCGGCCTGCGCCTGCAGCGCATGCACCGCGAGATCGAGCGTGCCCTGCGCCACCGGGCCGGTCAGCACCAGCACCTGCGGACCCACGCCCGGTTTCTCGGCCGCGAGCGCGACCTGCCGCACCGGCACGCGCTGCTCGGCCAGGCAGGCCGAAACAGCCTGGATGTGGCTGACCGCGGCCACCGGCACGCGCAGGTAGTGCGCGGTGACCACCGCCGCGCGCGGCAGCACCGCCAGCGCATTCGTCGCATGCGCATGAACGCCCAGGTGCGGCACGTGCTGCGCGGCGGCAACGCCATCGAGCCGCGCCACGTCGACCAGGTCGGCGATGACGGCGGAGGCGGTCTGCTCCGAGCCTGCGCCCGCGCCGTAGTACATCGTGAGGCCGGCCGCGTCGCTCTTGACCATGACGGCGTTCATCGACCCGTTGACATGCGCCATCAGGTGGTCGGCCGGCACCAGCGCAGGCTGCACGCGCAGCTCGACGCCCGCGGCCTGCCGGCGCGCCACGCCGAGCAGCTTGATGCGATAGCCCAGTTGCTCGGCGCAGGCCACGTCCACGCCCTGCAGCGCGGTGATGCCTTCGACCTGCGCATCGTCGAAGCGCAGCGGCATGCCGAAGGCGTTGGCGGCCAGCAGGCTCAGCTTGTGGGCGGCGTCGATGCCTTCGATGTCGAAGCTTGGGTCGGCCTCGGCGTAGCCCAGCGCCTGCGCCTGGGCCAGCGCGGCGGCGAAGTCCAGGCCCTCGTCGCGCATCTTGCTGAGAATGAAATTGGTGGTGCCGTTGATGATGCCGGCCACCCATTCGATGCGGTTGGCCGCCAGGCCCTCGCGCAACGCCTTGATGATGGGAATGCTCACAGCCACCGCGCCTTCGTAGGCCACGACCACGCCCTTCTCGCGCGCGGCGGCGAAGATCTCGGTGCCGTGCACGGCCAGCAGCGCCTTGTTGGCCGTGACCACGTGTTTGCCGTGCGCTATGGCGGCCAGCACCCAGTCGCGCGCGGCGCCGGTGCCGCCGGCCACTTCGACCAGCACGTCGACGTCGGGGTGCGTGGCGACGTGCATGGCGTCGTCGGTCAGCGGCACGCCCGGGCCCACGATGTCGGCGGCACGCGCCAGGTTGCGCGCGGCGACGATCACCAGTTCGATCGCCCGGCCGGCGCGGGCCGCGATGTCGGCCTGGTTGCGCGCCAGCACGCGGAAGGTGCCGCGGCCCACGGTGCCGATGCCGATCATTCCCACGCGCAGGGTACGGGTGGCCGCGGGAACGCGGTGCAAGGGCTCGAGGGATTCAACGGGATCGCGGTACATGGACATCTCCAGACGAAAAAACAAAAAACCCAGCTGCCAGAGCTGGGTTGATTCGTTCGGGGAGAGAGCGATACCAGGTGGCTGCCGGAACGGCCACCTGCGCGTGTCAGGTGACCGCGGTGGTAATGGTGGTAATCATTCGAGCAACAACCATCGCCTGCGCGGAGGCAGGCGGCATCATGCGAGCCATCAGGGCTGCGTGGGATGCGGGGGTGGTGTTGTGGCTCGGCATGAAGGCCCGGAGTGTACCGCAGCTCAAGGCGCGGCCGCGAGCCGCTTTTCGAGCCACACGCTGTAGCGCGAGAGGCCGAAGCACAGCACCCAGTACACCGCGGCAATGAAGAGGTAGCCCTCGAGGTAGAACGGCCGCCACGTCGGGTCGCCGCCCAGCGCCAGGCCCAGCGCCCCGGTCAGCTCGAACAGGCCGACCACGGTGACCAGCGAGGTGTCTTTCAGCGTGCCCACCACGCTGTTGGTCAGCGCGGGCACCACGAGCCGCAGCGCCTGCGGCAGCACGATGTCGCGCTGCACCGGCCAGCGGCCGAAGCCCAGCGCCATGGCCACCTCGGTCTGGCCGCGCGGCACCGCCTGCAGGCCGCCTCGGATGATTTCCGCCAGGTACGCCGCCACGAACAGCGTGAGCCCCGCGAGCACGCGCACCAGCACGTCGGGCTGCCAGCCCGCCGGCCACAGCAGCGGCAGCAGGAACGAGGCCATGAACAGCACCGAAATCAGCGGCACGCCGCGCACCAGCTCGATGTAGCTCGCGCTCAGCGTGCGCACCACCGGCCAGCCCGAGCGCCGCCCCAGCGCCAGCAGCAGCGCCAGCGGAAACGCCAGCGCCAGCCCGACCACCGCCAGCCCGATGGTCAGCGGCAGGCCGCCCCAGCGGCTGGTCGGCACGTGCGCCAGGCCCATCACGCCACCGCGCATCAGCCCGACGAACAGCAGCAGCGCCACCACCCACAGCGGCGCCAGCCACCAGCGCCAGCTGCGCGGCCAGGCGCTGAGCACGGTCACCGCCGACAGCACCACCACAGCGATGGCCGGGCGCCATTGCTCGTCATAGGGAAAGCGCCCGAACAGCATCGGCCGCCATTTCTCGGCCACCACGCCCCAGCACGCGCCGTGCTGCACGGCGCGGCAGGCTTCGGCGTCAGGCCGGAACACGGCATGCACGATGCCCCATTCGACGAAGTGGAAACCGCCCCACGCCAGCACCGCCAGCAGCAGCAACGTGGCCAGCGAGCGCAGCGGCGAACCCCAGAGCTCGCTGCGCCACGCGATGGGCCCTTGCGCCACGCGTCTCATTGCCAGCCCCGCAAGGCGACGCGCGCGTTGTAGCGGTTCATGCCGAAGGAAATCAGCAGCGACAGCAGCAGGTAGATCGCCATGATGATCGCGATGCACTCGAAGGCGCGGCCGTTCGAGCCGATGGTGGTGTTGGCCACCGACACCAGTTCGGGATACCCCACGGCCACCGCCAGCGACGAGTTCTTGGTGAGGCTGAGCAGCTGGTTGGTGAGCGACGGCACGATCACGCGCAGCGCCTGCGGCAGCACGACGATGCGCAGCTGCTGCCCCGAGGACAGCCCCAACGCCTGCGCCGCGAGCACCTGCCCCTGCGACACCGAAAGGATGCCGGCGCGCACGATTTCCGCCACGAAGGCGGCCGAGTAGAAGCTCAGGCCCGCGACGATGGTGACGTACTCGGGGCTCAGCGCGGCGCCGCCGCTCACGCCGAAGTCGCCGCGCTCGGGAAATTCGAAATGCGTGGGCCACCAGCCGCCCTCGCCCGCCACCGGCCACGGCACGCTGAGGCCGCCCTTGCTCAACCACACGCCCGGCAGCAGCCGCACCGGTTCGGTCGGGTCGGGCAGCAGGTTGGCCATGGCAAAGGCCAGCATCAGCAACTGCACGAGCAGCGGCACATTGCGCAGCAACTCGACGTAGGCCGTGCATATGCCGCGCAGCAGCACGTGCGGCGCGAGCCGGCCGATGCCGATGAGCGTGCCCAGCACGACCGAGAAAATGGCCGCGGGCACGGCCGCGCGCACCGTGTTGATCAGGCCCGCGAGAAAGGCGCGCCACGACGGCTGGCCCGCATCGAAGTCGAGCCAGCCCTCGCTGATGGAAAAGCCGGCGGGCTCTGTCAGAAAGTCGAAACCGGAACGAACGCCGCGCGCACGAAGCACTTCGAGCGCGTGGTGCACCACCCAGGCCGCGCCGGCCAGCACGGCCACCACCAGCAGCGCCTGAACCGCCCAGGCCAGCCAGGCGCCGCGGCGCGAGGCCCCAGGGCTCACCGCACCGGAGGTGCGCAGGTTCATCGCACCGGGGGTGCGTAGATCAGCCCGCCCTTGCTCCAGAGGTTGTTGGAGCCGCGCGGCAGCTTCAGCACCGACTTGGGCCCGACGTTGCGCTCGAACACTTCGCCGTAGTTGCCCACGGCCTTGATGGCGCGGAACGACCACTCCTTGTCGAGGCCCAGCAGCTTGCCCAGGTCTTCACCGGTGCCGACCAGGCGCTGCTGCGCCGGGTCCTTGCTGTTGGCCTTGAGCTCGTCGGCGTTGGCCTGCGTGACGCCGGCTTCCTCGGCCTCGATGAGCGCGTTGGGCACCCACTTGGCAATGGCGAACCATTCGTCGTCACCACGGCGCACCAGCGGCGCCAGCGGTTCCTTGGAGATCAGCTCGGGCAGGATGAGGTAGTCGTCGGGGTTGGGCGCTTCCTTGTTGCGCAGGCCGGCGAGCGCCGAAGCGTCGGTCGTGAAGGCCTGGCAGCGGCCCGAGAAGAAGGCCTTGAACGAAGCCTCGAAACTCTCGAACACCACGGTCTTCACCGGGATGCCCTGCGCGCGGAAGTAGTCCGACACGTTCTTCTCGTTGGTGGTGCCCGACTGCGTGCAGATGGTCGCGTTCTTCAGCTGCTTGGCGCTCGTGACCTTGAGCTTCTTCGGCACCAGGAAGCCCTGGCCGTCGTAGTAGGTGATGGTGGTGAAGTTGAAGCCCAGCGACGCGTCGCGCGTGAGCGTCCAGGTGGTGTTGCGCGCGAGGATGTCGATTTCGCCGGCCTGCAGGGCCGAGAAGCGCTGCTGCGAATTGAGCGGCACGAAGTCGACCTTCTTGCCGTCGCCGAGCACGGCCGCGGCAATGGCGCGGCAGGTGTCCACGTCCAGGCCCGACCAGTTGCCCTGCGTGTCCGGCGCGGAGAACCCGGCCACCCCGTTGGTCACGCCGCACTTGACGGTGCCGCGTTGCTTGACGGCGTCGAGCGTCTTGCCGGCGAAGGCGGGTGCGGCGGCGGCCATCGCCACGATGGAGGCGGCCGCGAGCAGCGCCGGACGGATTCGTTTGTTCATTGGTGTTCTCCTCAACAGTAAGCAAAAGGCAGTGTACGGGCCGACGCCGGACTCTGCCAAAGAACTCCGGGTTGGATGCATATGCGCGCCAGCGGGCGCCAAAAGACTCGCTGAAAACGCCGAAGCTTCACTACCATACGGCCCTCTCAACACTTCCTCTGGAACCTACACAAAATGGTCAAATCCGACGACACCGGCAAGTTCATCCTGCGCGTTTCGCTTGGCGTCCTGATCCTGCTGCACGGCATCGCCAAGCTGCAAGGCGGCGTCGGCTTCATCTCGGGCATACTGGCCCAGCATGGGCTGCCGGGCGCGCTGGCCTACCTGGTCTACATCGGAGAAGTGGTGGCGCCCGTGCTGCTGATCATCGGCCTCTACACCCGGCCGGCCGCGTGGATCGTGGCGATCAACATGCTGGTGGCCTTCGCGCTGGTCCACATGAAGGACCTGACCTCGCTCGGCAAGCAAGGCGGCTGGGCGCTGGAACTGCAAGGCATGTTCCTGTTCGCGGCCCTGGCCCTCGCATTCATGGGCGGCGGGCGTTTCGCGCTCAGCAGCAAGTACAACTGAGGCAACTGACGTAGCTCAATCGTCGTCGGCCGCATCGAGGCCCGGGAACAGGACCTCGGTGTAGCCGAAGCGCGAAAAATCGCGCACCCGCATCGGGTAGAGCTTGCCGAACAGGTGGTCGACTTCGTGCTGCACCACGCGCGCATGAAAGCCGGTGGCCACGCGGTCGATCGGGTCGCCGTACAGGTCGAACCCGGTGTAGCGGATGTTGGCGAAGCGCGGCACCACGCCGCGCAGGCCCGGCACCGACAGGCAGCCCTCCCAACCCTCTTCTTCCTCGTCGCCCAGCGGCGTGATGACGGGGTTGAGCAGCACGGTGCGGGGCACCGGCGGTGCATCGGGGTAGCGGGGGTTGACGACATCGGTGCCGAAGATGACCAGTTGCTGGTCGACGCCGATCTGCGGCGCCGCCAGCCCCGCACCGTTGACGGCATGCATGGTCTCGAACATGTCGCGCACCAGCAGGTGCAGTTCGTCGGTGTCGAAGGCGGTGACCGGCTGCGCAATGCGCAGCAGCCGGGGGTCGCCCATCTTGAGGATTTCGTGGATGGCCATGGCGGAATTATCGCGACAGCCTCACGCCCTTGTCTTCCTCTTGCCGAATCGGATCGGGCCGGTTCACGTCGGCCCGAACTGGATCACGGAGGGGTCTGGCCCTGCGAGTCCGGCGAGGTCATCAGCCGGGCAGCACCACGCGGCGGCTGCGGAATGGAGCCCGGCCCGCCACCGGCACCCGGACGAACCGGCGCCACGCCGACGTTCGGACGTCCACCGCCCCAGCCGTTGCCCGGCGGTCGCACGGCCGGCGTACCCGGTCGCACCGCCGGATACCCCGGACGGCCGTAGTAGGGCCGGCCGCCATCGTAGTAAGGACGACGGTCACGCTGGTAGTAGCCGCCGCCGTTGATGTACACAGGCGCTGGCGCCACGTAGACCGGCGCCGGCTCGCTGTAGTACGGCCCGGAGGAGTAGCCCCCGGTTGCATAGCCACCGCCCCCGTAGTACGGGTCGCCAGGAACACCCACGCAGCCGCTCAGCAGCGCAACGCCGCCGAGTGCAACGCACGCACCGAGAATTCGAATTTTTTGCATGAGGGACTCTCCTTGTGGCCTTCGATTAACTTTCAACGTCAGGTTGTAGACCCTGTTGACTGCGCTGCGATGAAGTGGCGTAACGGCCGGTAAAGAGAGCCTGCCGCTACCTCATGGTGCCGGGACGCCGTTGGCAAGAATTTCCAGCATACGCGCCTCATCGATGATCTCCACGCCGTTGTCGCGTGCCTTGTCGAGCTTGCTGCCGGCCTCTTCGCCGGCCACGAGATAGTGGGTTTTCTTGCTGACCGAGCCGGACACCTTCGCACCCGCCGCCTCCAATTTATCCTTCGCCTCGTCGCGGCTCAGCGTAGGAAGGGTACCGGTGATCACGAAGGTCAGGCCCGCCAACGGCTTGGGCGCGCGGGCGGCGGGCTCGCCCTCCTCCCAGCTCAGGCCGCAGGCGCGCAGCTGCTCCACCACTTCGCGGTTGTGCGGCTGGTCGAAGAAGGTGCGCAGGCTTTGCGCCACCACCGGGCCCACGTCGTTCACCTCGAGCAGATGCTCTTCGGTGGCGTCCATGATCGCGTCGAGCTTGCCGAAGTGCTTGGCCAGGTCCTTCGCGGTGGTCTCGCCCACATGGCGGATGCCCAGGCCGAACAGGAAGCGCGGCAGCGTGGTCTTCTTCGACGCCTCGAGCGCGTCGACCAGGTTCTTGGCCGATTTCTCGGCCATGCGGTCGAGCCCGGCCAGCGTGACGAAGCCCAGCTTGTACAGGTCGGGCAAGGTGCGGATCAGGTTGGCGTCGACCAGTTGCTCGACCAGCTTGTCGCCCAGGCCGTCGACATCGACCGCGCGCCGCGCCGCGAAATGCAGGATCGCTTCCTTGCGCTGCGCCGCGCAGAACAGGCCGCCGGTGCAGCGGTAGTCGACCTCGCCCTCTTCGCGCACGGCCTCCGAATCGCACACGGGGCACTTGTGCGGCATGGTGAACTGCGCGCCGCGCTCGCCCTCGGGCTTGGCGAGGCTTTCGGGCACCACGCCGACCACCTCGGGAATCACGTCGCCGGCGCGGCGCACGATGACGGTGTCGCCCACGCGCACGTCCTTGCGGCGCGCCTCGTCCTCGTTGTGCAGGGTGGCGTTGGTCACCGTGACGCCGCCGACGAACACCGGCGCCAGCTTGGCCACCGGCGTGAGCTTGCCGGTGCGCCCGACCTGGATCTCGATGCCCAGCACCTCGGTCAGCTGCTCCTGCGCGGGGTACTTGTGGGCCACGGCCCAGCGCGGTTCGCGCGAGACGAAGCCCAGCTGGCGTTGCAGCTCGATGCTGTCGACCTTGTAGACCACGCCGTCGATGTCGTAAGGCAGCGCATCGCGCTGGCGGCCGATGTTCTCGTGAAAGGCGATCAGCTCGATGGCGCCCGTGGCACGCGCCGTTTGCGCCGCCACCGGAAAGCCCCATTCGCCGAACTGCTTGAGCCAGTCGAACTGCGTCGGGTGCTCCGGCCCGCCTTCGGCCGCCGGCGTGACCTCGCCGAGCCCATAGGCGAAGAAGCTCAGGGGCCGTGCCGCGGCAATGGCCGGGTCCAGCTGGCGCACCGCGCCGGCGGCCGCATTGCGCGGATTGACGAACACTTTCTCGTTCTTCTGGCCGGCCGCGATCTTCTCTCGCTGGCGCTCGTTGAGCGCGTCGAAGTCGGCGCGCTTCATGTAGACCTCGCCGCGCACCTCGACCACCGGCGGCGCCTTGCCGTTCAGGCGCAGCGGAATCTCGCGCACGGTGCGGATGTTCTGCGTGACCTCCTCGCCCACCTCGCCGTCGCCGCGCGTGGCCGCCTGTACCAGCACGCCGTGCTCGTAGCGCAGGTTCATGGCCAGGCCGTCGAACTTCAGCTCGCACACGTAAGCCACCTGCGGCCCGTCTTCGGCAAGGCCCAGCTCCTTGCGCACGCGCGCATCGAAGGCGCTGGCGCCGCCGGGCGTGATGTCGGTCTCGGTGCGAATCGACAGCATCGGCACCTTGTGGCGCACCTTGGTGAAGCCGTCGAGCACCTTGCCGCCCACGCGCTGGGTCGGCGAATCGGCCGTGCGCAGTTCGGGGAACTCGGTCTCGATGGCCTGCAGGCGCTGGAACAGCTTGTCGTACTCGGCGTCGGGCAGCTCGGGCGTGTCGAGCACGTAGTAGAGATGGGCGTGCCGGTGAAGCTGTTCGCTCAGTGCGGCGGCTTCGCGTGCCGCTTCGTCGCGCGTGGTCATGGGGTGTCTCCCGAAGAAACGGAGTTAGCTGAAGAGGCGCCGTGCCAGCGGCGAGCCCGCCGCCAGGTCGCGCGCATCGAGCGTGTCGTACAGCTGCTCGAGGTCGTTGCCGATCACGTCCATGGTCTCGTCGCGCAGCAACTGGCCGTCGCTGTCGGTCACCACGCCGTCCATCTCGCGCGCGAGCGTGGCGGCGGCTTCGCGCATGCGGCGGAAAGGCTCCTCGCCGCGGTCGACCTGGGGCACGTCCAGGCTCAGGCTCAGTTCGCGGATGGCCGATTGCGCCGGGTCGTCGGCCAGCGCGGCCTGGGTGTCGAAGGCCAGCCCGAGGATGGGCGGCAGCCCGGCCTCGCTGGTGGGCAGCACCATGCGGCCCGGAATGATGCCGGCCACGAAGCCCAGCCGCGCCGCGTTCTGCTGCACGTAGCCCGGGCTCCAGGCCGCGTGCAGCGCGCGCAGCACGAAGCCCAGTTGCGCGTCGTGCGCGCTGGCGAACTGGTCGAGCTCGCGGGCGCGGGCCACCTCGTCGAGCATCTCGGGGAATTCGGGCGCGCCGTTGACGGCGTCGGCAAAGGCCTGCGCCTTGACCACGAACTCGGAATACTCGATTTCGTTGAGCGCCCCCGTGCGGTTGGCCAGCTGCACGCCGACCTGGAATGCGCTGTAGCGCTGGCCGGCCACGGGCGGCTCCCATTGGCCGTTGTGTTCGTTCAGGCCCTCGATGGCCACCGGCTTGCTGCCCGCGCGCCGGGTCGGCGGCATGGCGGCGATGGCGGCGTCGCCCGACGCCAGGCCGTCGAGCGACACCGGCGCGATCACGTCGATGAGCGGGTCGAGCCCGCCGCGGCGTTCGCCCGTGGGCACCGGCACACCGCTGGGCGCGGGCAGGTCGGGGTCGAACAGCGGCTCGTGGCGGTCGTTGCTGGAGACCTGGTTCGGGTCCACGTGCAGCACCGGCTCCGAGCCGTCGCCGCCGCCGGACATGGCGCGCTCGGCTTCGTCGAGCGCGATGTCGACCGCGTCGGGCTGGCGCGGCGCGTTGCGGCGCGACATCATGGTTTCGTAGCCCACGACGGCCGCGAGAACGAGGCCACCGAGGATGGCCAGGGCGAGGGTGAGGTTGCTCATGATGGCCGCCCGTTCAAGCGGCTTCGACCATCGAGACCGCCGACTCCATGTCGACCGCGACGATGCGCGACACGCCCTGCTCCTGCATCGTCACGCCGATCAGTTGCTCGGCCATTTCCATGGCGATCTTGTTGTGGCTGATGAAGAGGAACTGGGTTTCGCGGCTCATGGCGGTCACGAGTTTGGCATAGCGCTCGGTGTTGGCGTCGTCCAGCGGAGCGTCCACTTCGTCCAGCAGGCAGAAAGGCGCCGGGTTGAGCTGGAAGATGGCGAACACGAGCGCGATGGCCGTCAGCGCCTTCTCGCCGCCCGACAGCAGGTGGATGGTCTGGTTCTTCTTGCCCGGGGGCTGTGCCATCACCTGCACGCCGGAGTCGAGGATTTCGTCGCCCGTCATCATCAGCTTGGCGTTGCCGCCGCCGAACAGCTCGGGGAACATGCGGCTGAAGTGCTCGTTGACGATCTTGAAGGTGCCGCCCAGCAGGTCGCGCGTCTCGGCGTCGATCTTGCGAATGGCGTCTTCGAGCGTGCCGATGGCTTCGTTCAGGTCGGCCGACTGCGCGTCGAGGAAGGTCTTGCGCTCGCTGGCGATGGCCAGTTCGTCGAGCGCGGCCAGGTTCACCGCGCCCAGCGCCACCACTTCGCGGTTGAGGCGGTCGATTTCGCTCTGCAGGCCGGTGAGCTTGACCTTGTCGGTCTCGATCGAGCGCTCGACCGCTTCCAGGTCGGCGCCGGCATCGTCCAGCAGCTGCTGGTATTGCTCCACGCCCAGGCGCGCGGCCTGTTCCTTCAGCTGGAACTCGGTGATGCGCTGGCGCAGCGGATCGAGCTCGCGCTCGAGCTGCAGGCGGCGCTCGTCGCTGGCGCGCAGCTTGAGCGTGAGGTCGTCGTACTGGCTGCGGGCCGCGCCCAGCGCGGCTTCGCGTTCGAGCTTGAGCGACAACGCGTCCTGCAGGCCGGCCTGCGCGGCGGCGTCGGACAGCCGGCCCAGCTCGGCGCGGGCGCGCTCGTCTTCGTCGGTGAGCGACACCACCTGCTGCGCGGCGGTTTCGATGGAACGGTTCAGCTCGGCGCGGCGGGCTTCGAGCGTGCGCTGCGAGAACGTCGCTTCCTGCGCCTGGCGCTCCAGGCTGCGGTGCTGCTCGCGGCTGGCATTCAACGCGCGGCCGGCCTCGATGACGCGCTCGTCGAGTTCCGCATGGCGCTCCTGGCTGTCGGCCAGCTGCATGTCGAGTTCTTCGAAACGGCCTTCGGCGGCCATGCGCCGCTCCTGCAGTTCCTCGAGCTGCGCATCGACCTCGCCGAGGTCGTTGGCCAGTTGCTCGCTGCGCGCGCGGGTCTGCTCGGCGAGCTGCGTCATGCGCAGCGTCTCGACCTGCAGCGTGTGCGCGCGCGACTGGGTTTCCGCGGCTTCGCGCCGGGCGGTCACCAGGCGCGAAGCGGCATCGCCATAGGCGGCTTCGGCGCGGACTAGCGCGGTGCGGGCTTCTTCGTTGATGAGCGTCTGGGCGCGCAGCTGGCGCTCCAGGTTTTCCATTTCCTGCTGGCGGGCCAGCAGGCCGGCCTGTTCGGAATCGGGCGCGTAGAAGTTGACGCTGTGCGCGGACACGGCGTGGCCGCTCTGCACGTAGATGACTTCGCCGGGCTGCAGCGTGGCGCGCTGGGCCAGCGCTTCCTCGAAGCTCGCGGCCGTGTAGCAGCCGTGCAGCCAGTCGGTCAGCAAGGCTTGCTGGCCGGCGTCGTTCAGGCGCAGCAGGCTCGACAGGCGCGGCAGCGTGGCCGGGCCTTGCGCGGCGCCGGCGGCCGGCGGGCTGTAGAACGACAGCTTGGCGGGCGGCGCGTCGTTGCCGAAGGCGCGCACCATCTCCAGGCGGCTGACTTCGAGCGCGCCCAGGCGCTCGCGCAACGCGGATTCGAGCGCGCTTTCCCAGCCCTGCTCGATGTGGATGCGGCTCCACAGCCCCTGCAGGCCGTCGAGCCCGTGCTTGGCGAGCCAGGGGGCCAGCTTGCCGTCGGTCTTGACCTTTTCCTGCAGCGCGCGCAGCGCCTCCAGGCGGGCCGAGAACTCGGCGTGGCGGGCGCCTTCGGTGTTGACGGCCTGTTGCTTCGCCCGGCGGTCGTCGTCGAGCTGCGGCACGGCTTCCTGCAGCTCCTGCAGGCGCCCGTCGGCTTCGCTGGCGGCCTCTTGCGCGGCGGCGTGCTGCTCCTGCATGTCGAGCAGGCGGGCCTCGTCGGGCGCGGCCAGCGCGTTGCGGTCGGCGCGCAGGCGCTCGCTGCGCTGCGTGAGCTGGCGGCTTTGTTCCTCGATGTTGCGCTGGTCGGCCGCCAGCACCTGGATCTGCTGCTGCACCTGCGACACGGTGGTGCGCTGGGCGTTGGCCTGGTCCTGGGCGCGCTGCACGGCTTCCTCGAGCTCGGGCATGCGCGCGTCGTGTTCCTCGAGCTGCGCGGCCAGCAGGATGGCCTGCTCTTCGGCGTCCACGCCGGCACCGGCCAGCGTCTCGATCTCGGCCTCGGCCTCTTCGCGGCGGCGGCCCCACTGGCCCATCTGCTCGCGCAACTGCACCAGGCGCTGTTCGACGCGCTGGCGGCCTTCGACCACGAAGCGGATCTCGCCTTCGAGCCGGCCGACCTCGGCGCTGGCCTCGTAGAGCTTGCCCTGCGCCTGGTTGACGGTGTCGCCCGCGCCGTAGTGGGCCTGGCGCACGGTTTCGAGCTCGGCCTCGATGTGGCGCAGGTCGGCCGTGCGCGACTCGAGGTCGTTGATGGCCTTCTCGGAATCGGTCTTGATCTTCGCCTGGTCGGCGTTGCTTTCGCTGCGCTTCAGGAACCACAGCTGGTGCTGCTTCTTCGTGGCGTCGCCCTGCAGCGTGTTGTAGCGCGCGGCCACCTCGGCCTGCTTCTCGAGCTTCTCGAGGTTGGCGTTGAGCTCGCGAAGAATGTCCTCGACCCGCGTGAGGTTCTCGCGCGTGTCGCCCAGGCGGTTCTCGGTTTCGCGGCGGCGCTCCTTGTACTTGGAGACGCCCGCGGCTTCTTCGAGGAACAGGCGAAGCTCTTCGGGCTTGGACTCGATGATCCGGCTGATCGTGCCCTGGCCGATGATGGCGTAGGCGCGCGGGCCCAGGCCGGTGCCGAGGAACACGTCCTGCACGTCGCGGCGGCGCACCGGCTGGTTGTTGATGTAGTAGCTGCTGGTGCCGTCGCGCGTGAGCACGCGGCGCACCGCGATTTCGCTGAACTGGTTCCACTGGCCGCCGGCGCGGTGGTCGGCGTTGTCGAACACCAGCTCCACGCTCGAGCGGCTGGCCTGCTTGCGCGTGGTCGTGCCGTTGAAGATCACGTCCTGCATCGACTCGCCGCGCAGCTCCGAGGCGCGCGACTCGCCGAGCACCCAGCGAACCGCATCCATGATGTTCGACTTGCCGCAACCGTTGGGCCCCACCACGCCGACCAGTTGGCCCGGCAGCAGGAAGTTGGTGGGTTCGGCGAACGACTTGAAGCCCGAGAGCTTGATGGAATTAAGACGCACGACTTGTCGGCCTGGCTTGGCTGTAGCGCCAAGGTATTGATTTGTAAGGAAAATTGCACGGGCCTGCAGCTTGCAGCAGGCCGCCGCCCCAGCCGTGGATGATAACGTCAGGGCATGAGCGATTCCCTGGTTTCACCCCCGAGCGCAAGTCGGCGCCACGTGCCCGCAATCCCCACGATCCTCATTGGCACGGTGGCCACTGCGGCCGCCCTGCTCGGCCTCGCGGGCTGCTCGTCGGTGCGCGACACCGAGCGCGCCGAACCCTACGTCAACCACGAATGGCTGCAGTCCGGCGCCAACCGCATCGCCAACCTCTCGCTGCGCGACAACCTGCAGTCGGTGCGGCGGGTGCAGAGCACGCTGTACAAGCGCAACCCGCGCGAATGGCGCAAGTCGGCCGCCAGCATGGACGAAGCCACCCAGCGCGCCTGGGACGCCGTGCTCAAGGGCCCGCCGCTGCCCGAACTCAAGGGCGCCACCGGCATCGACGCGATCCGCCTGGCCTTCGACACCGGCCAGCAGGGCTCGCAGCCCTACCAGGGCGACCGCGTGGCGGCGCTGGTGTACGGATGGGCCACCATGCTCAAGCAGGCCAACGGCGACACCTGGGACCAGACCATGGTCGACGGCGTGAACGCCGAGAACAGCTTCCGGGCGGCGCGCAATTTCGAGATCTCGCTGTGGCTCATCTCGTCCAAGACCGGCGCCGACGGCCAGCCGCTGCTGCTGGCCACCGAAATCAGCGACCGCGGGCGCAACCTCGTGGCCGACCGCGAGCTGTCGAAGGTGGTGGCGCGGCTCGACCTGCTGGCCGCCCAGGCCGACGAGAAGTACCGCCGGGCCGCGCTGGACTTCGGGCAGAACTGGGTCATGGGCGTGGTCATGCCTTTCTTCACGCTGGTGCCGAAATAGGCCGCTCATAGACCGTTCATGGACCGCTCGCGGGCATACGCCTTGCTGTGGTTTCACGCCCCTAGAATGAACCGGCCCTCCCCCATCCTGTCACCCCCTCAACCCACTCGAGGCAGCAGCAACTCATGAGCTCCATCAATTTCATCGGCGGCGAAAAAGGCGGTGTCGGCAAGTCGGTCACGGCACGCGTTCTGGCACAGTACTTCATCGACCACAGCCGGCCGTTCGTGGGCTTCGACACCGACCGCTCGCACAGCTCCTTCACCCGCTTCTACGAAGGCTTCGCCTCGCCCGTGGTGGTCGACAGCTTCGAAGGCCTGGACACCGTGGTCAACGGCTTCGAGACCAACCCGCAGCAAAGCGTGATCGTCGACCTGGCCGCGCAAACGCTGGCGCCGCTGTCGCGCTGGATCAAGGAGTCGGACCTGTTCGACGTGTTCGCCGAGATCGGCGTCACGGTCAATTTCTGGCACGTGCTGGACGACGGCAAGGACTCGACCGACCTGCTCGGCTCGCTCATCGACACCTTCGGCAACCGGCCCAACTACATCGTGGTGCAGAACTACGGGCGCGGCAGCGACTTCGGCATGCTGCTGGCCTCGCAGTCGCTCTCGAAGGCGACCGCCAACGGCGCCCGGGTCATCGCCCTGCCCCGCCTGCACGACGCGAGCATGCGCAAGATCGATGCGCAGAACACCAGTTTCTGGAAGGCCGTGAACGACCGCGAAGGCGTGCACGCGCTGGGGCTGCTGGAGCGCCAGCGCGTGAAGTCGTGGCTGGCGACGGCTTACGCGGCGTTCGATACGTTGCCGCTTTGAGTTTTAGAGGGCGGCGCGCCGTTAGACGCCGTCGGCCCTCACCCCGACCCTCTCCCCCATGGGGAGAGGGAGCAAGTCAGATCATGCCGCCGTTGATGGAAATGACCTGCCCGGTGATGTACGCCGCGTCGTCGCTGGCCAGGAACGCCGCCAGCGCCGCCACTTCCTGCGGCGTGCCCGCCCGCTTCACCGGCACCATCTGGTTGATGACCGCCGGGTCGAACACCGCGTCGGCCATCGGCGAGGCGATGATGCCCGGCGCAATCGCATTCACCGTCACCCCGCGCGAAGCCACCTCGAGCGACAGCGCCTTGGTCGCGCTGTTCAAGGCGCCCTTGGCGGCCGCGTAGTTCACCTGCCCGCGGTTGCCCGCGATGGCAGCCACCGACGAAATGTTCAGGATGCGCCCCCAGCGCGTGCGCATCATCGGCAGCAGCAAGGGCTGCGTGACGCGGAAGAAGCCGTTGAGCGACACGTCGATCACCTTGTGCCACTGCTCGGCGCGCATGCCCGGCAGCACGGCGTCGTCGTGCACGCCCGCGTTGTTGACCAGCACCTGCACCGGCCCCGCTTCGAGAATGCGCGCGCACGCGGCCGCGCAGGCCTCGTCGCTGCGCAGGTCGAACACATGGCATTCCGCCTTGCCGCCCGCTGCGGTGATCGTCGCGGCGAGCGCTTCGACCGACTCGGGTCGCGAGTTGGCGTGCAGCAGCACCGTGGCGCCATCGCGCGCCAGCCGCTCGGCCATGGCGGCGCCCAGTGCGCCGCTCGCGCCGGTGATCAGCGCGCGTTTTCCTTCGAGACTCATGGCGATGGGGTGCTTTCTGTGGCCAGGGGCGTGTTGAGAACGACCACGGCGCGGCCTTCGGCCAGCATGCGGCCGTCGTCGGCCGCCACCGTGAACGCATAAAGAACCTGGCGGTCGTCGCCCGACAGGCGCGTGGCGCGCACCTGCAGCGCACCGGGCACGTCGTCCAGCCGCGCCACCGCCAGCTTGACGTTGCGCGCGCTGGCCAGGAAGCCGGCCGAGGGCGTGCTGCCCTCCGCCGCCAGCAGGCCGCCGTGCAGCGCCATGGCCTGCGCCGCGTACTCGATGGCATTGGGCGCGAGCAAGCCGCTTTCGGTGCGCAGCGGGTTGTCGGCGTGCGCATGCGTGCCGGTGCTGCAGTGGATGGTGTCGGCGTCCCAGCTTTCGAGCCGCTCCAGCAGGCACATGCTGCCGCTGTGCGGAATGCGCTGCGCGATGCCCGCGCGGTCCAGCGTTTGCGGCGCGGTCATGCGGCGGGTTCCAGGTCGGCCACCAGCAGCACGTTGGCAAAGGGCGTGCCCTTGCTCATCGGAATGTCCTGCACGCGAAAGCCCATGCGCTGCAGCAGCGCCGTCCATTCGGCCAGCGGACGGCCCCAGGTCGGCGAGACCTTGTGGCCGCGGATGCGCGTCACCGTGCGATCGACCCACTGGCTGATGGCAAAGCCGCGGCGGCTCGACGCATCGCCCACGCGCAGCAGCAGCCGCGCCTGCGGGTTGCCGCCACGCTGCAGCGCATCGCGCACGCGCTGGAGCACGCCTTGCTGGGCTTCGAGGTCGACGTAGTGCAGCACGTCGAGGATCACGACCAGGTCGCACGCCGGCAACGCGGCCGAGCACATGTCGGCGCACAGCAGCTGCGGCGCGGGCTGCAGGTGGCCGATGGACGCTTCGGCGCGCGCCACGTCCTTGGGCATCAGCTCGATGCCGGTGTAGTCGGCGGCGGCGGGCGTCACCGGCCAGGTCGACGGCCAGCGGCCGCGTTTCTGCATGGCGCTCATCGAGGCGAGCAGGCTCGCGAAGAGCCCCTGGCCGCAACCGATGTCGACCACGCGCCGGTGCTGCGCACCGATCAGGCCGCGTTCGAGCAGGCCGCGAAACACGGGGTCGCGCCCGAGCTTGCCGCGTGCGAAGCGCCAGGCGAAGGTGCCGCCCTTCTTGTAGGGCACCGTGGCGGCCTCGTGCAGTTCGCGCCAGGCCTTGTCGGTGGGCGACGCGGCGGGCGCCGCGAGCATGGCCGTCGTCATGGCTTCATTCCTTCGGGCAGGGTCACGGCGCGCAGTCCATCGGCGCGCAGGCGTTCGAGCAACAAGGGCAATACCTCCAGCAAAACGGGTTGTCCCGCGGCGGTGCGCGCGGCGTTGCCGTCGTGCAGCAACAGGATGTCGCGGGCCTGCAGGTCGCGGGCCAGGCGCGCCATCACCTTGGCGGCGTCGCCTTCGCGCGTGTCGAAGCCGCGGCGCGTCCAGCTCACCAGCGAGAGGCCGAGCCGGTGCAGCACGGGTTCGAGAAACGGGTTGCGCAGGCCGGCCGGCGCGCGGAAACAGGTCGGGCGCTGGCCGGTGACGTCGCTCACGATGTCCTGCGCCCGTGCGATCTCGGCGGCGAACCCGCGCGGGCCCAGGAATGAAAAATTGTGCCGGTGCCGCGCCGTGTGGTTCTGGATGCTGTGGCCCCGCGCCACGATCTCGCGCGCCAGTTCGGGGTGCGCCAGCACGCGCTCGGCGATGCAGAAGAAGGTGGCGCGCTGGCCGTGCGCGTCCAGCAGGTCGAGCACGCGCGGTGTCACCTCGGGCTCGGGGCCGTCGTCGATGGTGATCGCCACTTCGCGCCGCGCCGCGGCCGCCTCGGGCAGCCGCGTGACGTTGGGGCCGAGCAGGCTGCTGCGCGGCGTGAGGCCGGCGCCGGTGATCAGCGCGTGGTTCAGCACGATGGCGCCCACGGCCCAGGGCAGCGCGCCCGGCACCAGCACGCCCGCGCCGATGGCCGCCACATGCCACGCCGCGCTGGCCCGGATGGCCGTGGGCCAGGGCCAGGATTCGCGCGATTCGGCGGGCGTCGGGGCGTGTGCGGAAGACATGGGCGCGGATTTTCCCATCAGCCTTGCACGCCGGGCGACTTCGCAGGCGGCGCCTTCACGGCGGGCCCCACGCTGCGCGCGAACGCCGCCGACAGCAACAGCGCCAGCAAGGCCCCCGGCGCCACCACCCGGCCGATGGACGAGAGCGCCGGAATGTCCGAGATGGCGATCAGCCCGAACGACACCACGGTCGTCAGGTTGGCCAGCATCAGCGAGGCCAGCGTGTCTTCGTCGGCGCGCCCGGTGGTGCGCAGCTGGTCGAAGAACAGCGCGTAGTTGGAGCCCACTGCCACGATCAGCAGCAGCCCCACCAGGTGCAGGATGCCCAGCGCCGACTGCATCACGGCCATGCCGCCCAGCGTGAGCACCACCGCGAACAGCAGCGGCTGGCACACGGCCAACAGCCGGCGCCACGAGCGCAGGTACACGCCCAGCAGCACCACCACCGCCAGCGCGCCCAGCAGCACCTGCACGAAGGCCTCGTGCAGGTAGCGCTGGTACAGGCCCGCCAGTTCGCGGCCCACGTCGACCACCTGCACCTCGGGCAGGCCGGCCAGCGCGGTTTCGAGCCGACCCTGGTCGAAGGTGCTGCCGGGGTGCAGCACCACCAGCGTGCCCCAGCCGCCGCTCGGGCGCTCGTACATAAGTGTGTTCACCACCGAGGCCAGCGGGCCGCTCGACAGGTCGGCGCGCTGCACCGGCAGCAGCTTGCGCGCCGCATCGACGTCGGCCAGGAACGGGCCGAGGCGCGACGCCGGCAGCGGCATGCCCTTGGTGGCCTCGGCCAGGTTGGCGCGCAGCAGCTCGTCGCTGGGTAGGCTGGCGATGCGCGCCGTTTGCGTTTCCACGCTCGGCAGCACGCGGGTGACGGTTTCATAGCCCAGCAACTCGCCCTTGTCGACCAGCGCGTCGAGCCGCGCGGCGGCGGCCTCGGTGTGGCGAAGCGCGGCCTGCTCGTCGTCGCCGTAGGCCACCACCAGCACGCCGCCGTCGCTCGCCCCGATGTCGTTGCGCAGCATTTCGTCGAGCTGCTGCGCCGACTTGGGCACCGGGCTCATGGCGCCCAGGTCGGCGCGCCACAGGTGACCGCCCTGCCACAGCACCAGCGCCAGCGCCGCCACGCCCAGCGCGGCCAGCGGCCAGCGCAGGCGCGGCAGGCCGCGCACCAGCGCGCCGGCCAGTTGCGCCATGTACCTGCGCATGCCCATGCCGGTAGCGCCGTCGGGCGCCAGCATCGGCAGCACATAGCGCGTGGCCAGCGCGGCGGACACCAGCCCCGCGATGGAGAACACCCCCAGCTGCGCCAGCCCCGGAAAGCCCGAGAACACCAGCGCCGCGAAGCCGCACACCGAGGTCAGCAGGCCCAGCCGCACGGTGGGCCAGTTCAGGTCGCGCCAGCGCCGCCAGCCGGTGCCGGCCACCGCCGCGCCCCGCGCCTGGATGAGGTAGTAGATGGCGTAGTCGACCGTTTCCCCGATCAGCGTGCTGCCGAAGCCCAGCGTGAGCCCGTGCACCGAGCCGAACACCAGGCTCACGCTCGCGGTGCCGATCACCACGCCCGTGGCCACCGGCAGGAAGGCGATGACCAGCGCGCGCGGCGAGGCAAAAGCCAGCAGCAGCAGCCCGCCCATCACGATGCCGCCCACCACGGCGAGGTGGATGGCCTCGGTCTTGATCTTGTCGCGGCTCATCACCGAGAACACCGGCGGTCCGCTGAGCAGCAGCTTGGGCGCCGAGGCGCCCATGTCGCGCGTGGCCGCCTCGAAGGCGGAGTGCACGCGCGCAATGGCAATGGCCTGCGCGTCGAGGTCGCTGCCGGCGGCGCGCGTGGTCGAGATCATGAGCGCGCGCGGTGCGCTGCGCGACATCCACACTCCGTCTTCGCTGCGCGGGGCGCTGGCGGGCACCAGCTCCATGGCGATGCGCTGGGTTTCACCGGTCGGGTCGCGGTCGAGCAAGGGTTTGATCGCGTTGCCGGCGGGCGTGCCGAGCGCCGACAGCGTGTCGTTGATGGCGTCGCGCAACCCCTCGGCGGTGAACTGGCCGGGCGTGACGCCGGGCGACAGCTGGTAGCGGTGCTGCAACACCCAGGCGCCCGCCTCGCTCCAGTCGCTCACGTCGCCGTTCTGCACCAGGTCGAACAGCTTGCTCTCGCGCATGTCCTTGCCCACCGCGCGCGACACGGCGGCGCGCTGCTCCACGGTGCCGCCCTCGATGCCCAGCATGAGCGTGCGCGAGGCGACGCCGCTTTGCAGCTGTTCGATGAGCACGCGCTGGCGCACGTCGGGGCTCTTGGGCAGGAAGGCCGACAGGTCGGCGCCGATCTGCGTGCGCGCGATGACCACCACGCCGCACACCAGCACCAGCAGCCATGCCAGCAGCACGACCGCCCGGCGCGACCAGCTCGGCGGGCCGTCGGTCTGCGCGGCGGTCACGGGGTGGTGCGTCCGGGGGCGCCGGACGGGGCGGTGTTCGCCGGCGTGGCGGGGGCCGTGGGGGTGGTGGCTCCGGCCCCGGGCGTGATGTTCATCGACGAGCGGTCGCCTCCGACGAACTCCATGTCCAGCCCCAGCACGTCGCTCGCGCGGCCGCTGATGCGCATGCTGCGCACCTGCGCGGCGAGCCGGCTGTCCATGGGCACGAGGTCGAGCGTCCACTTGGCGGCCGAGCCGGTCACCGTGCTCTTGAAGTAGCGCTGCAGCGTGGCGCCGTCGCCGGTGAGCGTGCCGCGCATGGCTTCGACCAGGCCCAGCAGCTCGGGCATGCTGTCCAGCGCCAGCGTGCGGTTGCGGCCGCCGCGCGACAGCGTCAGCGTGTTGCCCTCGACCGCCATGGTCTCGATGCGCGGCGACAGCGTGCGGCGCACCAGCTTGTCGGGCGCGTCGAAGCTGAGCGTGCCGCTGGCGTCCAGCGGGCCTTCGAGGCCGTGCACGAAGCGCTGCTCGGTGAAGCGGGCCTCGCCGCTTTTCTGCTTGGCCAGCAGCGTCATCAGCTCCGGCAGGTCGAAGGCCGCCCAGGCTGGCGCGGCGCCCAGCGCCGACACCAGGGCCAGCGCCACCGCGAAGGCCTTGCAAAGCCGATCAAGCCGCATCTTCGAGCCAGAAATCATGAAAGTTGAACCAGTTGTAGGGGTAGGCGCGGCAGATGGTTTCAAGGCGCGCGACATAGGCTTCGACCGCGGCGCGGATGCGGCGTTCCCGCTCCGCGGCGTCGGTGACGCGCTCGCCGAAGTCGGCCAGCAGGTCGAACTGAATATCGTAGCGCGCGCCCCCGCGGTACAGGCCGGCCATGAAGAACACCTTGCGGCGCAGCAGCGCGGCCAGCCTGAACGGCCCGTCGTTGAAGGCGGCAGGCTGCCCGAGAAACGGCAGCACGATGCTGTTGCCGCGCTGCGAGGCGGGCTGGTCTTCGCTGCCCGGCAGCGTGCGGTCGGCCAGCATGCCGCCCAGGCCGCCGCCGTCGAGCCAGTCGCGCAGCGCCAGCATGGAGTGCGGCCGGCCCAGCGCGATCACGTGCGGGCGCAGTTCGGGCAGCGCGATGGCGTTGAGGATGGCGGTGATGCGTTGCGCGTTGTCCGGAAACATCAGCATCGCCAGCCGCAGGTGGTGCTGGTGGGTCTGCTGCTTGCAGGCGCCCAGCACCTCGAAGCTGCCGACGTGCGCGCCGAGCATGAAGGCACCCCGCCCGGCGACGGCCTCGGCTTCGAGCGGCTCGTTGCCTTGCACGCTCAGCTCGAACAGGTCCATGCGCCCGCGCAGGAAGTACACGCGGTCGAGCACCGTGGAGGCAAAGGCGTGGATCAGCCGAAAACCGTCGAGCCAGCCCGCGTGCGGGCCGATGGCCCGGAACAGGTAGCGCTTGATGTGCCGGCGCTGCGTGGGCGCGAACAGCAGGAAGTAGAGCGCGATCGGCGGCAGCAACAGCCGCGTGACGTGGCGCCCGCACACCAGCGCCATGAACACGATGAAGCGCAGCGCCAGCATGTTGCTGCGCTCGGGCGCGCGCGCCCAGTCGCCGCCATCGACCTTGTCGGCTGCGCCCTGCCCCACGCGCGCGCGGGCCGCCTCGTTGACGGCGTGCGCCTCTACATCCGTGTGCTTCATCACACGGACTCTTGCACGGCGGTCCAGCGGCCGGTGACAGCCACCACGCCGTTGCAGCGCACGTCGAAGCGCACGCCGCGACCGGCGCCGGCCTCCGGGTGCAGCTCGATCGACAGCGTGCTGCCGGGCCGCACAGGCGAAAGAAACTTGGCCGCGGCCAGCGTGGGGTTGGCCCCCAGCCGCGCCGTGAGCGCCGGCACGCGGCGAATGGCCTCCATCACCTCGGCCAGCACCAGCGCGCCCGGCAGCAGCGGCTGGCCCGGGAAATGACCGGCGAAAACCGGGTGGTCGGCCGGCACGGCGTAAGCCATCTGCACCGGGGTGTCATCTTCGGCGAGCTGGGCCAGCGCGAACTCGCGCAGCGCCCGCACGGTGAGCTTGCCCGTGCCTTCGCGCGGAAACGACTTGACCTGCACCACGCGCCGGGGCACGAACACGGCCTCCAGCCGCTGGCGCAGCGCCGCGATGATCTCGCCCGCGGACAGCGTCGGCGCCACCACGAAGGCCACTGGGCGCACCACGCCGTCGGCCACTTCGTCGGGCAGCCAGAACGCGCCGTCGTCCACGCCGGCGATGCTGTTCAGGTGAAAGTTCAGGTGCGCCAGCGAGCTGCGCCGCCCGGCGACGTGAATCAGGTCGTTGGCGCGGCCGAAAAGCCTGAAGCGGCGCTCGTCGAGCAGCTCGAGCACGTCGGCCATGGGCGTGGGCTCGGGCATGAAGTCGCCGGAGAAGATGAAGCGCTCGGGGCCGCCGTTGTCAGCGGGCTCGGCATGCACGGTGATTTCGCCGAAGGTTTCCCAGATCTCGCTGTCGGTGGTGCGGCGGGTGGCCACCTGCCCCGACTCGGTGCTGCCGTAGATTTCGAGCAGCACGGCGCCCATGGCCTGCTCGGCCTGCAGCGCGAGCTGCGGCGATAGCGGCGCGGTCGCCGAAAGAATGAGGTCGACCGGCGGCAGCGCGATGCCCGAGAGCAGCAGCGTCTTCAGGTGGAACGGCGTGGTCACCAGCGCGCGCGGGCGCGGCACCGAGGCCAGCGTTTGCGCCACGTCGGCCGGGAAGAAGGGCCGGCCGCTTTCGAACGCGGCGCCGCCCAGCATGGCCAGCAGCGCCGACGATTCGAGCCCGTAGCTGTGCTGCACCGGCACCGTGGCCACCAGCGTCACGCCCTCGAGCGTGGGCCGGTCGAGCACGCGGCACAGCCGCTTCACGGCCACCTGCACGTCGCCCACCAGGGTGCGCCAGCTCTTGGCGTGCGGTTGCGGCACGCCGGTGGAGCCGGAGGTGAGCAGGCTCACCGCATGCATGGCGCCATCCACGCGCGGCACCCCGCCGCCGTCGTTGCCTTCGGGGCTGGAGCGGTCTTCGATCAGCACGCGGTGCATGCCAGGCGTCTGCAGCTTGGCGTCGTCGGCCAGCGCGAAAAGCGTCGGGCCGCCGGATTCGAGCAGCCGCGCCAGCGTGTCGGGCCGCGCGTCGGGCGGCAGCAGGCTGGCATGGCCGCGCACCAGCGCGGCGCACAGGCTCACGGCGAAGGCGTAGCGGTCGCCGCACACGTTCACGGCCGGGCCCTGGTCGGGCAGCGTGGGGGCGAAGCGGGCCACGTCGGCCAGGAACTGGCGCGCGCTGACGGGCACGCCGGCGCGCCAAGCCAGGGGGGCGTCGAGGTCGCGGTCCGCGAGCAGCGGCAGCAGGTCGCTGCCGGTGTGGTCTGAAGTGTCTGTCGTCACGCGGGCAGCGCCTGTGTCATTGGCCGCCGGCGCTGGAGTCCACCGACGATGTGCCGTAGAACGCGCGCACGGCATCGACCAGCCGGGTGCGTTCGAATTCGGGATGCAGCCGGTAGCGCACCAGGTGCTCGCCCACGAACAGCAGGCCCACCATCACGGGGCACAGCAGGTTCGCGAACAGCGACCAGTCGGCGAACGGCCGGGTGAAATACAGCACGACCGACAACGCCACCACCAGCGCGAAGAAGCCGGTCCAGATGCGTGTCAGCTGCGTGGTGTACGCCAGCATGTGCCCCTTGAGCGGGTGCACCCGCTGGGCGAACTGGGTGATCAGCGGCAGGCCCCGGCCGCGCAGCGTGGAGCCGAACCAGCCGCACAGCACGCTGTTGATGGCCACGTGCTGCAGCACGTACAGGCGGTTGGGGTCGCCGGCTTCACCGAGGAACACGAGCGAGAAACCGCCCACGCCCAGCGCGGCCGCGGCCACGAAGCCCCATCGGCCGAACCAGCTGGCGGCAAAGCCCATGGCGGCGAGCCAGAGCGGGCCCAGCAGCACCACCACCGCCCAGGGGGCCGTGGGGTGGAACAGCGTCATCCAGTGCGAGAGGCCGGCATAAGCCACCCCTGCCACCAGCAGGAGTGCTATTCGCCATCGAGACATGACGCTCAGGAAGCGACGCGATGCTCGGCGACGTGGGTCGCGAGCGTGCGCAGCGACTGGAAGATCTGCTGGTTGCGTTCGTCGTCCGAACGCAGCTGGAAGCCGTAGCGCCGCGAGACTTCGAGCGCCACTTCGAGGATGTCGATCGAGTCGAGTCCCAGGCCTTCGCCGTACAGCGGGTCGGTGGGAACGATGTCCTCGGGCGCGACCTCGAGGTTCAGCGCATTCACGAGCAGCACGGCCAGCTCTTTTTCAATGGGCGACTGTTCGGAGGCGTCGCCAGTGGCGGGAATGGGGGGCTGAGCAGTCGATGACAAAAAAACCTCCTGAAACTTTTTCCGGAACTACCGTGCGGCCGTGGATTATAGGAGTGCCGCTTGATTAGACTGCCCGTTTCGATACGACCCGGAGCACCCTTATGGCCGACCCTCTTCTGATCGCACGGCACGAGAGCATCGAGTGTGCACTTCTTCCCGGCCTGGCCAACCGCCACGGCCTCATCACCGGCGCCACCGGCACCGGAAAAACCGTCACCCTGCAGACCATGGCCGAGAAGCTTTCGAGCATCGGCGTGCCGGTGTTCATGGCCGACGTCAAGGGCGACCTCACCGGCATCAGCCAGAAGGGCGCCACCAGCGCCAAGCTGGCCGCCACGCTGAAGGAACGCGGCATCGACGTGCCCGAGCCCTCGGCCTGCCCCGTCACCCTGTGGGACGTGTTCGGCGAACAGGGCCACCCGGTGCGGGCCACCATTTCCGACATGGGCCCGCTGCTGCTGGGCCGCATGCTCGACGTGAACGAAACCCAGGCCGGCGTGCTGAACCTGGTGTTCAAGATCGCCGATGACAACGGCCTGCTGCTGCTCGACCTGAAAGACCTGCGCGCCATGCTGCAGTACGTGGGCGAGAACAGCAGCCAGTTCACCACGCAGTACGGCAACATCAGCGCGGCCAGCGTGGGTGCCATCCAGCGCGGGCTGCTGCAGATCGAGACCCAGGGCGGCGAGAAATTCTTCGGCGAGCCGATGCTCAACATCGCCGACTTCATGCAGACCGTGGGCGGCAAGGGTGTCATCAACATCCTGGCGGCCGACAAGCTCATGAATTCGCCGCGGCTGTACGCCACCTTCCTGCTGTGGATGCTGTCGGAGCTGTTCGAGCAGCTGCCCGAAATCGGCGACCCCGAGCAGCCCGTGCTCGCCTTCTTCTTCGACGAGGCCCACCTGCTGTTCAACGAGGCGCCCAAGGCACTGGTGGAGCGCATCGAGCTGGTGGTGCGCCTGGTGCGCTCCAAGGGCGTGGGCGTGTATTTCGTTACGCAGAACCCGCTGGACATCCCCGATTCGGTGCTCGCCCAGCTCGGCAACCGCGTGCAGCACGCGCTGCGCGCCTTCACCCCGCGCGACCAGAAGGCCGTGAAGGCCGCGGCCAGCACCATGCGCCAGAAGCCGGGGCTGGACATCGAGACCGCCATCACCGAACTCGCCGTGGGCGAGGCGCTGGTGAGCTTCCTGGACGACAAGGGCCGCCCCAGCGTGACCGAGCGCGTGTTCGTGCTGCCGCCGGGCAGCCAGCTCGGCCCCATCACGCCCGACCAGCGCAAGGCGTTGATCGCGGGCTCGCTGGTTGCAGGCGTCTACGAGAAAACGGTCGACCGCGAGTCGGCCTACGAAAAGCTCAAGGGCCGCGCCGACAGCGCGCCCGGCGCGCCGAACGCGCCGAACGCCCCGGCCACCCTGCCCGGCGACAAGCCCGCGGCGGAATCGTCGGGCTCCGGCATGGGCGGCATGCTGAACGACATGCTGTTCGGCACCACCGGCCCACGCGGCGCCAAGCACGACGGCCTGGTGCAGACCATGGCCAAGTCGGCGGTGCGCACCATGGGCACGTCGGTGGGCAAGGAGATCTTGCGCGGCGTGCTGGGCGGGATCTTCGGCAGCAAGAAGCGCTGAGCCAGGGGCGCTGGGGGCCGGCCTACCAGCGCAGCAACCGCGGACCGAGCAAGGCCCCCACCAGCACAGGCACCGCGATGCCGCTCACGTACCACACCGCCAGAAACGGCGCCGTGAGCTCCATGCAGTGCAGCGCATAGACCGAAGCCCCCACGCCGCCGGCCAGCGCACCCGCCGCCGCACCCGCCAGCGCCGGCCGCGTGGGCGCCAGCCCCTTCAGCGCCACCAGGGTGGCGACGAACACAGGCAGCGCCATCAGCGAGATGCTCGCCGCGCAGATGCGCCACGACTGCCCCATCAGCGAGGGCATGCGGTCTTCCATCGGCACGGTGAACCACGCAACCACCGCCAGCGCCCAGATAACCAGCACCGGCAGCGCCGCCCCCAGCCACGCATGGCGGGCCTCGACGCCGGGCCGCGCCAGCCGCTGCACCGCCACGTAGCCGGCCGCGGCAATGCACAACGGGAACAGCACCTTGACCCAGAACATCGGCCAGAACATGGCCTGCACGATGTCGCGCCGCATGCCGTATTCAATGAACAGGATCAGCAAGGACACGGGCACGCCCGCCAGCAAGGCCATGCGCAGGCGCCGGCTCGCGGCGCGGCGCGGCACCGCCACGTTGCCGGTGGCGAGCATCGCGACCAGGTCGTCGGTCTTCATGCCGCACCTCCCCAGCTGTGGCCGAAGCGCGCCGCCAAGGCCTTCAGGCCCCGGTGGATGCCCACCTTCACCGCCGATTCCGACATGCCCGTGAGGCTCGCCGTCTCGGCCACCGACAGCCCTTCGATCTTCACGTGCACGATCGGCAGCCGCTGGCGTTCCGGCAAGGTGTCGAGCAGGCCGCCCAGGTCGCGCTTCGCGTCGCTGGCTTCCTCGGCCGAGGCGGCGAACACCGCCAGGTCGTCGTCCAGCGGGTCATGCAGGTCTTCGCGGACCGACTTGGCGCGCAGCAGGTCGATCATCTTGTAGCGCGCAATGGCGTGCACCCAGGCCGTCAGGGGCTGGTCGCTCTGGTAGGTGTGGCGCTGGTTGTGCATGGCGAGCAGGCATTCCTGGACGAGGTCTTCCACTTCATCGGGCCAGCCAAAAAGGCGCTTGCCCAGAAAGGCGCGCAGGTGCGCGCTGAGTTGCTGCAGGAAGTCGCGGTAGGCCTTGGCATCGCCGTCGAGGCCGCGAAGGAACAGGCCGCGCAGCGCCGCTTCCGCGTCGCTGGGGTTCGTCCTGCTGCCCATCCTGCTGCTTATGGTGTTTCGTGCCATCCGGTGGGCCGGTTACAGCCTCGTCGAAAAAAGTCCTGCCGGATTGTGCCGCGCGCGCGGCATCGACCGGTCCGCGGACGCGGCGTTGTCCGTCCCGGCGCGGCTTGCAAGCCGTGCGGGCGGTCGGTACATTGTGTTTTTTGAGGGCCACCAATGTCTGCTGACAGCACAACGATCCCTTCGACGCCACCGGTCGGTGCCGGTGCACCCACCGCATCCATCCCGCCCTCCATCACACCGATCGCGCCGATCACACCGATCACACCGGCCGCCACCTCGGCCCCGAGCTCCTTCCCTCCCCTGCACCCCTCCTCGTCGACCGGCCACATCCGCCTGACCTCGCATGCCGGCGGCTTCGGTGCATTGCCCATCCACTGGGGCGCGGCCACGGCCACCGAACGCGGCCCGGTGGTCGGCACCACCACCAAGCGGGCGCACCGCAACGTGATCGGCACGCACAGCGGCTCCTACAGCGTGTACCGCGCGCTGGCCGTGGCAGCCGGGGCGCTCAAGCGGGAGCACAAGGCCGACCTGACCAACACCGCGCCCACCGACATCATCGGCCCCTACCCGCAGTGGAGCGAGCCCGGGCGCATCGTGTCGCTGGACCCCTGGGGCGCGCTGGTGGCCGACGTGTTTTCCGCCGAGCTGGCCGCGGGCTACGACATTCGCCCCACCATCGCCATCACCAAGGCCCACGTGATCCTGCCCGAGGTGATCGAGGCGCTGCAAAGCGGCCGCCTGAAAGCCGACGGCCACTTCCTCACCACCGGCGGCGCGGCCATGGTCACCAAGGCCGCCATCGAACCCGTGTGGTACCTGCCCGAGGTGGCGCGCCGCTTCGGCTGCTCCGAAACCGACCTGCGCCGCACCCTGTTCGAGGAAACCGGCGGCATGTACCCCGAGCTGGTCACGCGCTCCGACCTCGAGGTGTTCCTGCCGCCCATCGGCGGGCAGACCCTCTACATCTTCGGCAACCCGCGCGACCTGGCCAACCCCGCCGTGGAGCTCACCGCGCGCATCCACGACGAGTGCAACGGCTCCGACGTGTTCGGCTCCGACATCTGCACCTGCCGCCCCTACCTCACGCACGCGATTGAAGAATGCATCCAGGGCGCGCAGCGCGGCGGCGTGGGGCTCATCGCGTATTCGCGCAAGGAGGGGCGCGCGCTGGGCGAGGTGACCAAGTTCCTGGTCTACAACGCGCGCAAGCGCCAGGTGGGCGGCGACACGGCCGACCAGTATTTCGCGCGCACCGAGTGCGTGGCCGGCGTGCAGGACATGCGCTTCCAGGAGCTGATGCCCGACGTCTTCCACTGGCTGGGCATCCAGAAGATCCACCGGCTCGTGTCGATGAGCAACATGAAGTTCGACGCCATCACCGGCTCGGGCATCGAGATCGGGGAGCGCGTGAACATTCCCGACGAACTGATTCCGGCGGACGCCCGCGTCGAGATGGACGCCAAGATGGCCGCCGGCTATTTCACCCCCGGCCCGGTGCCGGACGCAGAAGAACTCAAGAAGGCCAAGGGCCGCGGACTCACTGAATGACCACCAGCAACAACACCGACCCCAACATGCCCGTCGACGGTTCCGGCAGCCTGCCCCCGGGCGGTGCCGGCAAGGTCGACCCTTCGACCGAATTCACCCCCGACACCAGCCACCCCGCCGGCGCGGCCAGCCTGCTGCGCACCACCGCCGCCATCCGCCAGCGCGCGGGCGCCCTGCTGGCGCGCGCGCGCAGCGGCGAGTCGCAGTGGTTTCGCATCGGCGACAGCGACACGCTCGAGGACACGGCCCGCACGGTGGCCGAGGTCACGCGCGAGCGCTACCCGTGGGACACCATTCCGTACCACAGCCGCTGGCGCCACTTCGAGGCCGGCGGCATCAAGCGCATCGAGGAGCTCGACACGCTGCTGGGCGAATCCGATTCGCGCACGCGCGCCCGCGCCCACATCGACCTGGTGCTGGTCAGCGTGCTGCTCGACGCCGGCGCCGGCCCCGACTGGCACTACACCGAGTCCGCCACCGGCGAGCGCTTCACGCGCTCCGAGGGGCTGGGCGTGGCGAGCTATCACGCCTTCATGAGCGGGCTGTTTTCCTCGAATCCCGAGCGCCCCTACCAGGTGGACGCGGCCGGCCTGCGCGGCCTGGTGGCCGACCGGCTGGGCGACGCCTTCAAGGTGAGCGAGGCCAATCCGCTGGTCGGCCTGGCCGGCCGCGCCATGCTGCTGCGCCGCCTGGGCGAAGCCATGGCCGAACAGCCCGAGACCTTCGGCGACGACGGCCGCCCCGGCAAGCTGTTCGATGCGCTGGTCGGCCCCTACGGCCCGGCCGCGCCGCCGACGGCTGAGGTCACGGCGCACCAGATTTTGTCGCTGCTGCTGGAAACGCTGTCGCGCATCTGGCCCTCGGCCAACGCGGTCGACAGCATCGCGGCCGACGGCAGCGACAGCGCGGGCGGCATCGGCTCGGGCGACCCGGCGCTGGCGCTGGGCGACTGCTGGCGCCACAGCGCGGTGCGCGGGCCCGGTCTCACCAACGGCTGGATGCCGTTCCACAAGCTCTCGCAGTGGCTCACGTACTCGCTGCTCGAACCCTTCGAGTGGGCCGGCGTGAAGGTGCGCCACCTCGACGCGCTCACCGCCCTGCCCGAGTACCGCAACGGCGGCCTGCTGATCGACAGCGGGGTGATCGTGCCGAAAGACCCGGCCTTTCTCACCCGCCGCTGGAAGGCCAGCGACGAATTCATCGTCGAGTGGCGCGCGCTGACGGTGGCGCTGCTGGACGAGGTGGCGCCGCGCGTGCGCAAGGTGCTCGACCGCAGCGAGGAAGAGCTGCCGCTGGCCTGCGTGCTCGAAGGCGGCACCTGGGCCGCGGGCCGGGCGCTGGCACAGCGCTTGCGCGACGGTGCGCCGCCGCTGCTGATCGAGAGCGACGGCACGGTCTTTTAGACTCTCGGGTTCTCTTCGCAACGCTACACAAGATTCCAATGAGCAACGTCCACCTCGTCAACCACCCCCTCGTCCAGCACAAGCTCACGCTGATGCGCCGCAAGGACGCGTCGACCAACAGCTTTCGCCGGCTCCTCAACGAAATCAGCATGCTGATGGCCTACGAGGTCACGCGCGACATGCCGATGCAGGACATCGAGGTGGAAACGCCGCTGGAGACCATGCAGGCCAAGGTCATCGACGGCAAGAAGCTGGTGCTGGTGTCCATCCTGCGCGCCGGCACGGGCATCCTGG
Source organism: Variovorax sp. J22G73 (assembly GCF_030317035.1). Lineage (GTDB taxonomy): Bacteria > Pseudomonadota > Gammaproteobacteria > Burkholderiales > Burkholderiaceae_C > Variovorax. The sequence continues at coordinate 1,584,827 of NZ_JASZYK010000001.1, read as the reverse complement.
ACGGCATGCTCACCGTGGTGCCGGGCGCGCGCGTGGGCCACATCGGCCTGTACCGCGACCCCAAGACGCTGACGGCCGTGGAGTACTACTTCAAGATGCCCAGCGAGATGGACAGCCGCGATGTGATCGTGGTCGACCCGATGCTGGCCACCGGCAACTCGGCCGTGGCGGCGGTGGAGCGCCTGAAGGAGCTGAACCCCAAGTCGATCAAGTTCGTGTGCCTGCTGACCTGCCCCGAAGGCGTGGCGACGATGCAGAAGGCCCACCCCGACGTGCCGATCTACACGGCCGCCATCGACCGCGAGCTGGACAGCCACGGCTACATCCTGCCGGGCCTGGGCGACGCGGGCGACCGCATTTTCGGCACGAAGTAGAGCTCCCCCCCAGAGGGATTGGCTCCCCCCCAGGCTGCGCGGCACTTCGTGTCCGCTTCGCCAACCCCCTACCGGGGGCGACACCTGAGGCCCGGCGAAGCCGGTTCCTCGGTGTCTCTGGAAGGGGGCCGCGCGCGAAGCGCGCGAGCCCGGGCTTGAGCGGGCATGGGGATTGCAGCGCTGGTTCTTTCAATAAACCGAGGAGAAGACCGTGACAGCACGTCGTCAATTGATCATTCGTTCCGTGGCCGTCGCCGCGGCACTTGCGGCCGGCGCGCCGGGGCTGGCGCTGGCGCAGGCCAAGCTGAAGGTGGCGGCGGTCTACACCGTGCCCTTCGAGCAGCAATGGGTGGGGCGCATCCACAAGGCGCTGAAGGCCGCGGAGGCGCGCGGGGAAATCGAATACAAGGCCACCGAGAACGTGAGCAACGCTGACTACGAGCGCGTGATGCGCGAGTACGCGACCGGGGGCAACCAGCTGATCCTGGGCGAGGTGTTCGGGGTGGAAGCGGCGGCGCGCAAGGTGGCGAAGAACTTTCCGAAGGTCGCGTTCCTGATGGGCTCTTCGCTGAAGCCGCAGGCACCCAACTTCTCGGTGTTCGACAACTACATCCAGGAACCGGCCTACCTGAGCGGCATGGTGGCCGGCGGCATGACGAAGAGCAACCGCATCGGCATGGTCGGGGGCTTTCCGATTCCCGAGGTCAACCGGCTGATGAACGCGTTCATGGCCGGCGCCAAGGAAACGAACCCGAAGGTGGAGTTCAGCGTGAGCTTCATCAACAGCTGGTTTGACCCGCCCAAGGCCAAGGAAGCGGCCTTCGCGATGATCGACAAGGGCGCCGACGTGATGTACGCCGAGCGCTTCGGCGTCTCCGACGCGGCCAAAGAGAAGGGCAAGCTCGCCATCGGCAACGTGATCGACACGCAGAGCCAGTACCCCGACACGGTGGTGGCGTCGGCCCTGTGGAACTTCGAGCCCGCGGCCGACCGCGCCATCAAGCTGGTGAAGGAAGGCAAGTTCGCCGCCGAAGACTACGGCGTGTACGCGCAGATGAAGCACAAGGGCTCCGAACTGGCGCCGCTGGGCACCTTCGAGAAGAAGGTGCCGGCCGACATCGTCGCCAAGGTGAAGGCCAAGCAGGCCGACATCCTCGACGGCAAATTCACCGTGAAGGTGGACGACGGCCAGCCCAAGTCCACCGCCAAGTAACTGTTTCGGGTGCCTATGAACCGTGTGCGATGGCAGATCGCAAGCCAGGCCGTGGCCGTCGCAGCCGTGGTGCTCGCGCTGGCCGCGTGCCAGCGTGACTCCGCGGCCGATGCCGCTTCTTCACAGGTAGCTACACCGCCGGCGGCTTCGGCAGCGGCTTCGGCGGCTCCAGCGGCTTCGGCCGCCGCGGCCACGGCACCCATCGGCATTCCCGCCGAACTGCAGGAGCGCGCCGACGCCCTCCTCGCCGCGCACCGCCAGATGGTCGTGCTGATGACCGGCGAGCGCGCGCTGGGCGCGGCCGACAAGCGCGCTGTGAGCGCGGTCGGGCAGATGCTGTTCCACGACATGCAGGAGCGCCAGCGCGCGCTGATCGCCCAGGCCGGCGAAATGACCGACCCGGCCACCGTGCCGGCGCTGAACGCGCTGCTCGATCGCATCGAGAGCGAGCCGAGCTGGTTCGACGCCGACCGGCTGGCGTTCAAGGAATTCCTGGGCGAGCTGAGCACGCGCTACGGCCAGGCGCAGTCGCTGCCGGGCCTGAAGCTCGGGCGCCGCGCCAGCGAAGACCTGGCCGTGCTGGCCGAGATCGAGCAGGCCTACGACCGCGAACTGAAAGACGTGTTCGGCCGCTTCGCGCAGCGCGGCATCGAACCCCAACGCGAGAAATGGGCCGACTACGTCGCCAAGCTGCAGGGCCTGTACTCGCGCGAGAAGATCCTGAAAGACTTTGGCACCATCGTGCCCTACACCCTTCCCGCCGGCGGCGCGAAAGAAAAGGAAGGCGGCGACACGCGCGAGATCTTCGGGACCTCGCTGCCGCCCAAGACCGTGGTGCTGACCTTCGACGACGGCCCGCACGCCAAGCACACCGACGAGATCCTCGAGATACTGAAGCGCTACGACGCGCCCGCCATCTTCTTCGAGCTGGGCCAGAACCTGGGCAAGCTCGACGCGCAGGGCAAGGCGCAGCTAGGCGCCAACGGCGCGGTCGCCAAGCGCGTGCTGGCCGCCGGCCACACGCTGGCCAACCACAGCTTCAGCCACGGCATGATGGCCAAGATGAGCGACGACGCGGTGCGCACCGAAGCCACCGAGACCGAGGCGCTGCTCGACGCCACGGGCCGCCCGCAGTCCACGCTGTTCCGCTTTCCCTACGGCGCGCGCAACGAAGACAAGCTCAGCACGGTCGAGGCGCTCAAGCTGCGCTCCATGCTCTGGACCGTCGACTCCATGGACTGGGCCGACCCGGTGCCCAAGTCGATCGCCGACCGCGTGCTGGCCGAGGTCGACAAGGCCAAGCGCGGCGTGATCCTGTTCCACGACATCCAGGGCCGCACGGTCCAGGCGCTGCCCACGGTGCTCGACCAGCTGGTGGCCGACGGCTACCGCTTCGCCACCTGGCGCGACGGCAAGTTCGTCGTCAACGCGGCCAAGCGCCCTGCCCCCGACGACGGCGTGGCCGCGGCCGGCGACACGCTCTACCGCGAGAGCCATGCGCTGGTGATCGGCATCGACAAGTACGCCAAGTGGCCCGGCCTGCACCATGCGGTGCCCGACGCCAAGTCGATGGAGCAGCTGCTGGTCACGCGCTTCGGCTTCAAGCCCGAGAACATCACGGCGCTGTACGACGGCGAGGCCACGCGGTCGAACATCCTGCGCGCGCTGAACGACAAGCTCACCGACAACAAGCGCGTGAAGCGCGACGACCGCGTGCTGGTGTTTTTCGCCGGCCACGGCAGCACCCGCAAGCTGGCGAGCGGGCGCGACGTGGGCTACATCGTGCCGGTCGACGCGCAGCTGGACGACCTGGCCTCCGACGCCATCTCCATGCCGCAACTGCAGGAGGTGGCCGAGGCGCTGTCGGCCAAGCACGTGCTCTTTCTGGTGGACGCCTGCTACTCGGGCCTGGGCCTCACGCGCGGCGGCGCGCCGCAGGGCAGCAAGAACTTCCTGAGCGACAACGCGCGGCGCATCGGCCGCCAGATGCTCACCGCCGGCGGCGCCGACCAGCAGGTGGCCGACGACGGCCCCGGCGGGCATTCGGTGTTCACCTGGACCATGCTGCAGGCGCTGTCGGGCAAGGCCGACCTGAACGGCGACGGCGTCATCACCGGCACCGAGCTGGCGGCCTACGTGGCGCCGGCGGTGTCGGCCATCGCGCGTCAGACGCCGGCCTTCGGCAGCCTGCCGGGCTCCGAAGGCGGCGAGTTCGTGTTCGAGCTGCCCGCCGAGCGCGAAGGCCTGAGCGGCGACAGCCAGCAGCTCGACGCCGCCGCCAGCCAGGTCAACAAGCGCATCGACGAAGCCAACGAACAGGCGGTGCATGCGGCGGCCACCGCCCCCACCGCCCCCACCGTGCCCACCAAGCCGGGCAAGGATGCAGCGGGCACGGCCGGCAAGGCCGCCCCCGCCACCATCGAAGTGGTCGTGAAGAACCTCGAAGGCGCCGACGCCAAGCTCACCATGCCGGCGGCCGCGCCGCTCTCGCCGCGCGTGGCCGCCCAGCGCGCCAACGACCGCGGCCTGCAGCTGTACCGCGAGCGCCGCTACGACGAGGCCGAGGCCGCCTTCACCGAGGCGCTGAAGCTGCAACCCAGGTTCGCCCTGGCCGCCAACAACCTGGGCTTCGTGTACTTCAAGCGCGGCAAGCCGGTGGAAGCGGCACGCTGGTTCGAGCAGGCCATCGACATGGACGGCAGCCGCGCGCTGGCCTACCTGAACCTGGGCGACGCCCACCTGCAGGCCGGCAACGACGCCAAGGCGCTGGCCGCCTACACCACCTTCGTGGGCCTGGCGCCGAAGCACGCGCGCGTCGCGTCGCTGCAGGCCTGGATCGCCACACCCGACGCCGCGCACCGCCCCCAACTCACGCAGTGAACCCCATGACGAACACTTCTTCCCTGCTCCAGCGCCTGCGCGGCCCGCTGATTGCTGCCGTGGTCGGCCTTGCGCTCACGGGGTGCGCCGGGGTCTACAAGCCCGCCGCGGGCGGCACCGAGGGAGGTACGCGACTGGACGACACGCCGCGCATCGCCGTGCTTTCGGCCTTCGAGCCCGAGCTGAAGCTGCTGCTCACGCGGCTGCAGGGCCCGGTCGCGCACCGCGTGAACGGCGTGGTGTTCACCACCGGCACGCTCGAAGGCAAGCCGGTGGTGCTGTTTCTCTCGGGCATCAGCATGACCAACGCGACCATGAACACGCAGCTGGTGCTCGACCGCTTTCGCGTGACGAACATCGTGTTCAGCGGCATCGCCGGCGGCGTGAACCCGCAGCTGCACGTGGGCGACGTCACCGTGCCGGCGCAGTGGGGCCAGTACCTGGAGGTGCTGATGGCGCGCGAGACCACGCCGGGCAAGTACACCGCGCCGCCCTTCATCACCGACGCCACGCTGCCCAATTTCGGGATGATGTTCCCGCGCCCGGTCGAGGTGCGCTCGGCGGCCAGGCCCGACATTGCGCGCAAGTTCTGGTTCGAGGCCGACCCGAAGATGCTCGAGGTGGCGCGCGGCATCCGCAACGTCGAGCTGGCCCATTGCGGCGCCGGCAAGTGCCTGCCGCGCAAGCCGCAGCTGGTGGTGGGCGGCAACGGCGTGTCGGGCCAGGCCTTCATGGACAACAAGGCCTACCGCGAATACACCTACAAGACCTTCCAGGCCAACGTGCTCGACATGGAAACGGCCGCGGTGGGCATGGTCGCGTACAGCAACGGCGTGCCGTACATCGCCTTCCGCTCGCTCAGCGACCTCGCGGGCGGCGGCGACGGCGAGAACGAGATGGGCACCTTCATGAGCATCGCGGCGGACAACTCCGCCAAGGTGATGCTGGCCTTTCTCGCTGCCTGGAAGTGAGGGCGGCGCCTGTCAGCCCCGGTCGCGTGCCCGATGCCCTTGGTGCTGCAGGTGCTGCAGGTGCTCCTGGCGCCCCTCGTGCCGTTCGCCTCGTGCTGCTGCCGGGCATGGACGGCACCGGCGACCTGTTCGCGCCGCTGACGGCCGCGCTGGGGCCGGGCGCGGCGGTCGACGTGGTGCGCTACTCGGGCACGCAGCCGCAGAGCTACGCGGAGCTCGAACCGCTGGTGCGCGCGCAGTTGCCCCGAGAGGAGCCCTTCGTGCTGCTGGGCGAATCGTTTTCCGGCCCGCTCGCCATCTCCATCGCGGCCGCGCCGCCGCCGGGGCTGCGCGGGCTCATCCTGTGCTGCAGCTTTGCGCGCAGCCCCTCGCCCGGGCTGGCGCTGCTGCGCGGCGGCCTGCTCGAACTGATGATGAAGTTGCTGCACCTGGACGCCATGCGCCCGCCCATGCGCCACATGCTGCTGGGCCGCTTCGCCACCCCGCAGCTGGCCGGCATGCTGCAGGGCTCGCTGCGGCAGGTGTCGGGCGCCGTCATGGCGCGCCGCATGCACGAGGTGCAGCGGGTGAACGTGGTCGACAAGCTGGCGCAGGTGCGCGTACCCTCGATGTACCTTCAGGCCCTGCAGGACCGCATCGTTCCCGCGCAGGCCGCCCTTGTGATCCAGCGTGCGCTCGCGGGCCTGCAGGTCGTGCGCTTCGAAGGGCCGCACGGCCTGCTGCAAGCCGCGCCCGCCGCCACGGCCCAGGCCATCGACCACTTTTGCCGCACGCTCGGAGACCCCGCGCCCATCCACCCATGAACCCTACCGTGCACTCCTCCGCGCACCTCCACGCGCACACCCCGGTGCTCCGGCTCGCGGGCATCACCAAGCGCTTCGGCAGCCTGGTCGCCAACGACGCCATCTCCCTCGACCTGCAGGCCGGCGAGGTGCTCGCGCTGCTCGGCGAGAACGGCGCGGGCAAGTCGACGCTCATGTCGATCCTGTTCGGCCACTACGTCGCCGACGAAGGCGGCATCGAGGTCTTCGGCGCGCCGCTGCCGCCGGGCAACCCCAAGGCCGCGCTGGCCGCGGGCGTGGGCATGGTGCACCAGCACTTCACGCTGGCCGACAACCTGAGCGTGCTCGACAACGTGATGATGGGCACCGAGCCCCTGTGGCGCCCGGTGTCGCGCCGCGCGGCCGCGCGCGAGCGGCTGCTGGCGGTGGCCCAACGCTTCGGCCTGCCGGTGCAGCCCGACGCGAAGATCGGCAGCCTGTCGGTCGGCGAGCGCCAGCGCGTCGAGATCCTGAAGGCGCTGTACCGCGGCGCGCGCATCCTCATCCTGGACGAGCCCACCGCCGTGCTCACACCGCAGGAAAGCGAGGCGCTGTTCGCCACGCTCGCGCAGATGGTGGCGCAGGGGCTGTCGGTCATTTTCATCAGCCACAAGCTGGGCGAGGTGCTGCGCGTGTCGCACCGCGTGGCCGTGCTGCGCGGCGGCAAGCTGGTGGCCGAGGCGCGCACCGCCGACACCACGCAGGCGCAGCTCGCGCTGTGGATGGTCGGCCACGCGGTCGAGGCGCCGCAGCGGCGGCCGGCCAGGTCGGTGGGCGACGCGGTCTGCGTGCTCGACCATGTGAGCACCGCGTCGGCCAGGAACGGCGGGCAGGACCGGCTTCGCGAGGTGTCGCTGACGCTGCGCGCGGGCGAAATCACCGCCATCGCCGGGGTTTCCGGCAACGGACAGGTCGCGCTGGCCGAGCTGCTGTGCGGCACGCGCCGCGCGGTGTCGGGCACGGCGCAGCTCATGGGCCGCGCGCTGCCGCCCTCGCCCGCCCGGCTGGTGCAGCGCGGCGTGGCGCGCATTCCCGAAGACCGTCACGCGGTCGGCGTGGTCGGCGACTTGCCGGTGTGGGAGAACGCGGTGTCCGAGCGGCTGCGCAGCCCGGTGTTCTCCCGCTGGTCGTTCATCGTGAAGCGCGCGGCGGCCCGGCTGCACGCGCGGCGCATCGAGAAGGCTTTCGACGTGCGCGGCGCCGGGCTGATGGCGCCGGCGCGCTCGCTCTCGGGCGGCAACATGCAGAAATTGATCCTGGGGCGCGCGCTGCTCGCGCCCGAACAGCCTGAGCAGCGTGAACTGCGTGAACAACGCGGAGGCTCGAAGCACGATGACAACAAGAAGTACCCGAACCGCGCGCCGCGCCTCATCGTCGCGCACCAGCCGACCTGGGGCCTGGACATCGGCGCGGTCGCCTATGTGCAGCAGCAGCTCATCGCCGCGCGCGACGCGGGCGCGGCGGTGCTGGTGATTTCGGACGACCTCGACGAAGTGCTGACCCTCGGCGACCGCGTGGCGGTGATGCACGGCGGCCACCTGGGCGATGCGCGGCCCGCCGCGGCGTGGACGCGCGAGGCCATCGGCCTGGCCATGGCGGGTGCAACGGCCGGTTCGCTGGCCGGCGCGACAGCGCCGCAGCCCAAGGGAGCCGCCTCATGATGCGGCTCGAACGACGCCACGAAACATCGCGCACGGCGTTGGTGCTGGCACCGGTGGGTGCGGTCGTGTTCACGCTCGCGATCAGCGCGCTGCTGGTGCTGTGGGCCGGCGCGCCGGTCGGGCGCACCTACGCGCTGCTGCTGCAGGGCGGCTTCGGCTCGGTGTTCGCCTGGAGCGAGACGCTGACGCGCGCCATTCCGCTGATCCTCACCGGGCTGGCGGCCACGGTCGCGTTCAAGGCGCGGCTGTTCAACATCGGCGCCGAAGGCCAGCTCTACGCGGGCGCGCTGGCGGCGGTCGCCGTCGGCGGCATGCATGGCGGCACCGGCTTCGAGCTGTCGCCGTGGCTGCTGTTCCCGCTCATGACGCTGGCCGCCGCCGTGGCCGGCGCGCTCATGCTGCTGGGCCCGGCGCTGATGAAGAACAAGCTGGGCGTGGACGAGGTGGTGACCACGCTGCTCATCAACTTCATCGTGCTGCTGGGCGTGTCGGCGCTGCTCGACGGGCCGATGAAAGACCCGAGCGCCATGGGCTGGCCGCAGAGCGTGTCGCTGCAACCCGACCTGGAGCTGGGCAAGCTCATCGCGCAGACGCGGGTGCACACCGGCCTGCTGTGGGCGGTGTCGCTCGCGGTGATGGTGTGGGCCGTGTTCAAGTACACGGTGCTGGGTTTCGACATTCGCGCGGTCGGCGCCAATGCGCGCGCCGCCGCGTTCGCGGGCGTACCGGTGACGCGCACGGTCGTCATGGTGGCGCTGCTCTCGGGCGCGCTGGCCGGGCTGGCGGGCGCCATCGAGGTGGCGGGCCGCACCAGCTACGTCACGCTCGACATGTCGCCGGGCTACGGCTACACGGGCATCGTGATCGCGATGCTGGCGGGCCTGCATCCGCTGGGCGTGATCGCCGCGGGTGTGTTCGTGGCGGGCGTGCTCGTCGGCGCGGACACCATGAGCCGCGCGGTCGGCGTGCCGACGTACATCGCCGACGTGATCGTCGCGGCCTCGCTGATCGCCGTGCTGGTGGCGACCTTGCTGACGCAGTACCGGGTGAGGATGAAGAAATGACCGACCTCCTCGACATCCTCTCCAACCCCGCCTTCTGGGTCGCGGTGCTGCGCATCGCCACGCCGCTCGTCCTCGGCACGCTCGGCGTGCTGCTGTGCGAGCGCGCGGGCGTGCTCAACCTCGGCATCGAAGGGATCATGGTCGCGGGCGCCTTCACCGGCTGGCTCGCGGTGTACGCCGGCGCGCCGCTGTGGATGGGCGTGGCCGTGGCCGCGCTCACGGGCATGGTGTTCGGCCTGCTGCACGCTTTTCTCACCGTGGGCCTGGCACTGTCGCAGCACGTGTCCGGCCTGGGCATCACGCTGCTCGCCACGTCGCTGAGCTACTTCGGCTACCGCGTGAGCTTTCCGAAGGTGAACACGCCGCCCACCATCACGCCCTTCGCGCCGATGGACTGGCTGCCCATTCCGATCCTCAACGCGCAAACCGCGCTCACGCTGTTCGCCCTGCTGCTGGTGCCCGTGGTCGGCTGGGTGCTGTACCGCACGCCGCTGGGCCTGGCGCTGCGCATGGTCGGCGAGAACCCGCAGGCCGCCGAGAGCCAGGGCGTGTCGGTCGCGGCCACGCGCACCGGCGCCATCGTCGCGGGCTCGGCGCTGATGGGCATTGCGGGCTCGTTTCTCACGCTGTCGGCCTTCAACGCCTTCTTCTTCAACATGGTGAACGGCCGCGGCTGGATCTGCGTGGCGCTGGTGGTGTTCGCCTCGTGGCGGCCGGGCAAGGCGCTCCTGGGCGCGCTGCTGTTCGCCTTCTTCGATGCGCTGCAACTGCGGCTGCAACAATCGGGCGACGCCGTGCTGCCCTACCAGCTGTATTTGATGCTGCCGTACCTGCTGTCGATCCTGGCGCTGGTGCTGGTGGCGCGCAAGGCCAGCTATCCGCAGGCACTGATGAAGCCCTACCGCAAGGGAGAACGCTGATGAAGACGACCACCCTCCTCGCACGCTGCGCGCTGCTCGCCGCCTGCCTCGCCCCGGGCGCCGGCGCGCACGCGCTGGGCAGCGACTACAGCTACGACACCTTCAAGACGCCCGACGCGGTCAGCTGGGTGCAGCTGTGCGGCACCTGGGGCCAGGGCAAGGCGCCGCAGGGCACCTACCGCGTGGTGCACGCCGAGCAGTACGCGCAGTCGTTCCTGTACGTGCAGTGGATGACGCGCGACGCCAACGGCGGCCTGCATGCCGAGCACACCGTCGCCATTGCCGAGCTGGACAACGACCACGCGGAGATCGCGCTGAGCGAGCTCACCTGCCGCGCCACGCCACGCGGCATCGTGGTGACGGCCAAGGCCGATGCCGGCCACGACGACAAGCTGCGCCGCGTGACCATCGAGGTCGGCCCCGCGCCGGGGCAGTACCGCTTCCGGGCGCAGCGCATGCGCTGATGCGCGGGCCCTGCACAGCCCCGCTCCAACACTGCTCCACGAACAAACGAGACCCCCACGATGCTCGACCTTCTCATCACCCACGCCACCCTCCCCGACGGCCGCACCGGCATGTCGATCGCCGTGCAGGACGGGCGCATCGCCGAAGTCACCGAAGGCCTGGCCGCGCCCGCGCACGAGACCATCGACGCGCAGGGCCTGCTGGTTGCGCCGCACTTCGTCGACCCGCACTTCCACATGGACGCCACGCTCAGCTACGGGCTGCCGCGCGTCAACCAGAGCGGCACGCTGCTCGAGGGCATCGCGCTGTGGGGCGAGCTGAAACCGCTGCTGACGGCCGATGCGCTCATCGAGCGCGCGCTGGCCTACTGCGACTGGGCCGTGGCCAAGGGCCTGCTCGCGGTGCGCACGCACGTGGACACCAGCGACCCGAGCCTGCTGGCGGTCGATGCGCTGCTGGAGGTCAAGCGCCAGGTGGCGCCCTACCTCGACCTGCAGCTGGTCGCGTTTCCGCAGGATGGCGTGCTGCGCTCGCCCGGCGGTGTCGACAACATCGAGCGCGCGCTCGACCGGGGCGTGGACGTGGTCGGCGGCATTCCGCACTTCGAGCGCACCATGGCCGACGGCGCGGCCAGCGTGAAGCTGCTGTGCGAGATGGCGGCCGCGCGCGGCAAGCTGGTCGACATGCACTGCGACGAGTCGGACGACCCGCTGTCGCGCCACATCGAGACGCTGGCCTTCGAGGCGCAGCGCCTGGGCCTGCAGGGCCGCGTCACCGGCTCGCACTGCACCTCGATGCATTCGATGGACAACTACTACGTGAGCAAGCTGCTGCCGCTCATCGCGCAAAGCGGCGTGGCCGTCATTGCCAACCCGCTCATCAACATCACGCTGCAGGGCCGCCACGACACCTACCCCAAGCGCCGCGGCATGACGCGCGTGCCCGAGCTGATGGCCGCCGGCGTGAACGTCGCCTTCGGCCACGACTGCGTGATGGACCCCTGGTACGGCATGGGCTCGGGCGACATGCTCGAAGTGGCGCACATGGGCCTGCACGTGGCGCAGATGACCAGCCAGGCCGGCATTCGCCAGTGCTTCGAGGCCGTGACGACGAACGCGGCGCGCGTGATGCACCTGGAAGGCTACGGCCTGGCCGCCGGCTGCGACGCGAGCTTCGTGCTGCTGCAGGCGCGCGACCCGGTCGAGGCGATTCGCCTGCGCGCCACGCGGCTCAAGGTGTTTCGCAAGGGCAAGCTGCTGGCCGAGACGCCGGCGGCCACGGCGAGCCTGCACCTGGCGGGGCGGGACGGCGCGACGAGCTGGATGACGCCGCAGCGCCACGGCTGAATCAGTCCTCCTCGAAGGCCCCGGCCGCCGCCGCCGCGGCCGCGCCCGCGGTGCCCATCAGCGCCGCCTCGATCTTGCGCACCTCGCGGCGCAGCTCCCGCGCCATGTCCTCCCGGCGTTCCGCCCCCAGCCGCCCGGAGATGGCCGCGATGCTGATCGCGCCCACCGGGTTGTTCCTGGGAAAGGCCATGCCGATGGCGCCCGTGCCCGGCGTGACCGCGCTGTCCAGGAACGAATAGCCCTGCGCACGGCCCTGCGCCACCGCCTCGCGCAAGAAGTCGGCGGTGAAAGACGCGAACTTCTCGTAGCGGTGGCCGTTGGCCTGGATGATGGCTTCGGCCTCCGCCTCGGGCATGGCGCAGAGCATCGACAGGCCCCCCGCGCCCACACCCAGCGGGCGCCGGATGCCGATGTCCAGCGGCATCGCCTTGATGGGAAAGTCGCCCAGCGCGCGGTTGGTGCACACCGCCTCCATGCCGCTGCGCTCGCTGAGGTACAGCGTGTCCTGCGTCAGGTCGGCCAGCCGGTGCAGCGCGCCGTCGCACAGGTCGCTGAGCCGGTAGCGCGGCCGCGCGAGCAGCCCCAGTTCGTGCAGCAACGGCCCGAGAAAGTACTTGCGCGTGGCCACGTCGCGGTCGACCAACCCTTCGATTTCCAGCCGCGCCAGCATGCGCGCGCAGGTCGACTGCGGCAGCCCGCTGGTGGCCGCTATTTCGCCGATGCGCATGCCGCGCCGGCCACGCGACGCCACAACGCGGAGCATGCCGACCACGCGCTCGATGCTCTGCGTGCCGGTGCGCGCGTTCTCACCTTGTGGCGATTGCTTGCCTGCCATGTTCAACGTCCTGCTCTTGTCGCTTAGGTGTCGATTTATATTGCATCCACATTGTGGATATTTAAGGGTCAACCCTATCCGGAGCACCACACCCGCCCGTCTGTAATTCATGGGAGACGACAACGCATATCGCCACATTGTGGATACCCAAGGAATGCAGATGCCCCAGACGATGACCGAGAAAATCCTGGCCCGCGTGGCCGGGCGCGACAGCGTTCGAGCTGGCGAAGAAGTGCTGGCCCGGCCCGACTTCGTGATTGCCTACGACTTCCCCGGCTACACCGACGTGTTCTTCAGGGAAGCCCGTGAAGAGTTCGGCGTGGACAAGGTGCCCAGCCCCGAGCGCTTCGTGCTCTTCATCGACCACATGGTCCCGGCCACGGCGCCCAAGGAAGAAGAGCTGCACAAGGTGACCCGCGCCTGGGGCAAGGAACAGGGCGTGCCGGTGCACGAGCGCGAAGGCATCGGCCACCAGGTGTCGGCCGAACTCGGCTACGCCACGCCGGGCGCCTTCGCGGTGCACTTCGACGGCCACGTGAGCCAGCTGGGTGCCTTCGGCACGCTGGCCATGGGCGCGCGCAAGAGCGTGCTGGAAACCTTCGTGAGCGAGACCATGGCGCTCACGGTGCCCGGCACGGTGAAGATCGAGCTCACCGGCACCCTGCAGCCCGGCGTGATGGCGCGCGACGTGTTCCACCACATGGTGCGCGTGCTGGGCCCGTCGTCGTGCCGCTTCAAGGTGGTGGAGCTGTGCGGCCCGGTGATCGATGCCATGAGCATCGAAGGCCGCCAGACCATCTGCGGCCAGGCCATGTTCCTGGGCGCGACCACCATGCTGATCGCGCCGGACGCGAAGACGCTGGCCTACGCCCAGGGCCGCTCGAAGATCGCGCTCGAACCGGTCTACCCCGACGCCGACGCGGTGTACGACCGCGAGGTGACCATCGACGTGAGCGCGCTCGCACCCATCGTCGTGGCGCCGCCGAGCCCCGCGAACACGCGCGACCTGAGCGAGTACGCGGGCCTCGAAGTGCACACCGGCTATCTCGGCTCCTGCGCCAGCGGCCGGCTCGAAGACCTGCGCGCCGCGGCCGACGTGCTGCGCGGGCGCCGCATCAAGCAGGGCTTTCAGCTGCACGTGGTGCCGACCTCGCAGGCCATCATGTCGCAGGCCGCGAAGGAAGGGCTGATTTCCACGCTGGTGGACGCGGGCGCCTTCATCAGCTCGTCGAGCTGCGACTACTGCTACGGCCGCATCGCGACCATGACCGACGGCCAGCGTGCCGTGTCCACCGGCACGCTGAACACGCCGGGCCGCATGGGCAGCGCCGATTCGGAGATCTTCATCTGCAACGCCGCGGTGGTCGCGGCCTCGGCGCTCGAAGGCTGCATTGCCGACCCCCGCCCCTACCTGGCCGAAGCCGCCAGGGCCAGGGCCGAGGCACTCGAAGGGAGCGCAGCATGAGCATGCCCAACCTGCAAGGCCGCGCGGCCTGGATCTTCCAGGAAGACGACTTCGACATCGACCTGATCGTCGGCATCAAGAACATCAAGATCACCGACATCCACGAGCTCGCCGCCGTCACCATGACGAGCTACGACCCCGACTTTGCTGCGACGGTGAAGAAGGGCGACCTGCTGGTGGGCGGCCACAACTTCGGCTACGGCCACCCGCACTACCCGGCCATGCGCGCCATGCGCCACCTGGGCGTGGCGGGCGTGATTGCCGAGTCGTTCTCGCCGGGCTTCTTCCGCGGCGAGATCAGCATGGGTTTTCCGCTCGTGACCTGCCCCGGCATCCGCGAGCTCACCACGCGCTGGGACGAACTGAAGGTCGACTGGAACGCCAGCACCGTCACGCACATGGCCAGCGGCAAGCAGTTGCCCTTCGAGCGCCTGTCGTCGGTGGAGCGCGGCACGCTGGAGGCCGGCGGCTTCATTCCCTACCTGAAGGCGCGGCTGGCGAAGCAAGGCGAGCAGTCGCCGCTGCCCGCTTGAGCCCGGAGCGCACCGCATGCTCCAGATGATCGTGAGCGGCGTCGCCCTGGGCGCCATCTACGGGCTGATCGCCCTGGGCATCGTGATGGTGTTCAAGGCGACCGGCATCCTCAATTTCGCGCACGGCGAGGCGGCCATGCTCTCGGCCTTCACCGCCTACACCCTCGTGCGGCTGGGCGTGCCGATGTGGGCGGTGGTGCCGCTGGTGCTGTTGTTCGGCGCGGCGCTGGGCATGCTGATCGAGCGCTTCATCATCCGCCGCTTCATCGGCAAGGCGCTGCTGTCGTCGGCCATCTGCACGCTGGGCCTGTTCCTGATCTTCGGCGACCTGGCCATCTGGATCTGGGGCAAGGACACGCAGGAGCTGCCGAGCGTGTTCCCGGCCGCGCCCATCGACGTGGGCGGCGTGATCGTCTCGGGCATCGACCTGGGCATCGTGGGCGTGTGCGCGGTGCTGGCCGGCGCGCTGTTCGCGTTCTTCCGCTTCACGCGGCTGGGCATCGCGATGCAGGCCACCATGGAGAACCCGACCGCCGCGCGGCTCATGGGCATTCCCATCAAGCGCATCTATTCGCTGGCCTGGGCGCTGTCGCACGTCATCGCGGCGGCGGCCGGCCTGCTGATCGCGCCGCTGACCTTCGTGCACTTCTCGATGATGCAAAGCGCCCTGCACTTCGCCTTCGCGGCGGCGGTGCTCGGCGGCATCGGCAGCATGCCTGGCGCGCTGCTGGGCGGCGTGATCATCGGCGTGACCTCCAACCTCACCGGCGCCTACCTGTCTTCCGAGTGGAAAGACGCGGTGCCTTTCATCGTGATGCTGGCCATCCTGATCCTGCGGCCACACGGGTTGCTGGCGCGGCGCCAGGTCAAGAAAGTCTGAGGAAAGCCCCATGACACGCATCTTCGATTCGCGGCCCTGGCTGGCGCCGCTGGTGTTCATTGCGCTTTTCGTGCTCGCACCGCTGGTACCGGGCGGCTACGTGCTCTACATCTTCACGCTGGTGCTGATCTACACGCTCGCGTCCTTCGGCACCAACATCCTCACCGGCTACACCAACCTGATCTCGATGGCCGGCGCGGTGTTCTTCGGCATCGGCGCCTACGGCAGCGCCATTCTCACGACGCACTTCGGCGTGCCGCTGGTGCTGTCGATGCTCATCGCGGCGGCGATCGCCACCGTGGTGGGCGTGCTGCTGGCGTTGCCGGTGCTGCGGCTGGAAGAGGTGTTCCTGGCCATCGCCACGCTGGGCTTCGTGATGATCTCGGTGGAAATCGCCAAGTCCGGCGGCGAGCTCACGGGGGGCGAGAACGGCATGGGCGCCCCCGGGCCCACGCTGTTCGGCTTTGCGCTCGACGAGCGGGCCTACCACCTGTTCGTGGCCGTGGTGCTGGGCGCGGCGCTGTGGGTGGCGCGCAACCTGTCGCAAAGCCATTTCGGCCGCGGCTTCCTCGCCCTCAAGGGCAGCGAGACGGCCTCGCGCGCGCTCGGGCTCAACGCCACCAAGCTCAAGCTCATCGCCTTCGGCGTGTGCGCTTTCTACACGGGGCTGTCGGGCGCGTTGTATGCGCCGGTGGTGCGCTTCATCGACCCGTCGCTGTTCAACATCATGGTGTCGATCAGCTTCGTGTCGATGGTGATCGTGGGCGGGCTGGGCTCGATCATGGGCTCGGTGCTGGGCGCGGTGTTCGTCATCGGCGCGCCGCAACTGCTCACCTACTTCGGCTTCGACCAGTTCCAGCGCGCGCTGTACGGCGTGGCGATGATCCTGGCGCTGATGTTCCTGCCCGACGGGCTGGCCAGCCTGCTCAAGCGCAAGAAGCTGCCCGGCGCGGACGCCGCCGCCGGCACCGAGGTGCCGCGATGAGGGCGCTGATCGACGGCGCCCCCGTCGCGACCCGGCCCCAGGCGAGCCCGGCCACGGCGCCCCTGCTGTCCCTGTCGGACGTGCGCATGAGCTTCGGCGGCATCGTCGCCGTGCAGGACGTCGGCTTCGACGTGATGCCCGGCACGGTGCACGCGCTGATCGGCCCGAACGGCGCGGGCAAGACCACGATGCTGAACTGCATCAGCCGCTTCTACACGCCGCAAAAGGGTGCGATGCGCCTGCGCACGGCCACCGGCGAGCACGACCTGCTCAGGTGCAAGGCGCACCAGATCTCGCGCCTGGGCATCGCCCGCACCTTCCAGAACCTGGAGCTCTTCTCCGAGCTCACGGTGTTCGACAACGTGCTCATCGCGCGCTCGGGCGCCATGCGCTGCACGCTGGCCGAGGCGCTGCTGCGGCTGCCGCGCCAGCGCCGCGAGGAGCGCGAGCAACGCGAGCGCACGCAGCAGATCATCGACAGCCTGGCGCTGGGCGCCCACGCCCACACGCTGGTGCGCGACCTGCCCTACGGCACGCAGAAGCTGGTGGAACTGGCACGCGCCATGGCGCTGGAGCCGGTGCTGATGCTGCTGGACGAACCCGCCGCCGGCATGAACAACCGCGAGATCGACGCGCTGGGCGACACGCTGCGCCGGCTGCAGCAGGCCACGGGCGCCACGCTGCTGCTCATCGAGCACAGCATGCCGCTGGTGATGTCGATCTCGGACACCATCACCGTCATGCACAACGGCGCCTTCCTGGCGCAGGGCTCGCCGCGCGAAATCGAACAGAACCCGGCCGTGGTCGAGGCCTATCTCGGAGGAGGCAAGAGTGGCAAACGCCGTTGAACCCCCAAAGCGCGGCGAGCCCTTGCTGCGCGTGGACAACCTGAGCGCGGCCTACGGAAAGATCCGCGCGCTGCACGGCGTGTCGCTCGAAGTGCCGGCCGCGGGCATCGTGTGCGTGCTGGGCGCCAACGGCGCGGGCAAGACCACGCTGATGCGCGCGCTCTCGGGCCTGCTGCCGGTGGCGGGGGGCACCGCCGTCTTCGACGGCCGCAGCATCGCCAACGTGCCGGCGGAGCAACTGGTGCGCCGCGGCGTGGTGCATGTGCCGCAGGGCCGCATGGTGTTCGCGCAGCTTTCGGTGAAGGAAAACCTGGTGCTCGGCGGCTACACCCGCCCGGCCGGCGAGGTGCGCGAGGACATCGACCGCGTGCTGGGCTACTTTCCGCGGCTGAAGGAGCGCATCACCTCGCGCGCCGGCACGCTGTCGGGCGGCGAGCAGCAGATGCTGGCCATTGCGCGCGGCCTGCTCGCCAAGCCCCGCCTGCTGATGCTCGACGAGCCTTCGATGGGCGTGGCGCCCATCATGAAGGACGCCATCTTCTCGACGCTGCGCGACATCCGGGACCGCGAGCGGCTCACGCTCCTGATCGTGGAGCAGGACGCAGACATTGCGCTGGACATTTCCGACGAAGGCTATGTCATCGAGACCGGCCGCGTCGTCATGCACGGGCCGGCGGCCGAGCTGGCCGGCAACGAAGACATTCGCCGCGCCTACCTGGGCGGCTGAGCCAGGCACCGATTTCCCACTCAATGACAGGAGACAGACCCATGACCATGACCCACTCCGCTCCCCGCCGCACCGCGCTCGCCACCGGCGCCGCGCTGCTCTTCGCAGCCGCCCTGCCGCCGCTGGCCTTCGCCTTCGAGAACAAGGCCGAAGGCGTGCTCGACAAGGAGATCGTGCTCGGCTCGTCGCAGCCGATGTCGGGCACGCTGGCCTACATGGGCAAGGCGGTGGACGAAGGCATTCGCACCTACTTCGACATGGTGAACGAGCAAGGCGGCGTGAACGGCCGCAAGCTCAAGCTGATCACCTACGACGACGAGCTCAAGCCCGCGAAGTCGGTGGCCAACGCCAAGCTGCTGGTGGAGCGCGACAACGTGCTGGCCATGGTGGGCAACATCGGCCACGCCACCAACATCAGCGCCTACGAGTACAGCTCCACGCGCAAGGTGCCGACCATCGGCGCCCTGAGCATCTCCGACCTGACCAGCACGCCGCCGCGCGAGCTGCTGTACGTGCTGCCCTCGCCGCAGTCGACCGAGACCGCCGCCTACATCGACTACGCGGTGGAGAAGCTCAAGGCGAAGAAGATCGCCATGCTTTACCAGAACGACGGCTGGGGCAAGCCGGCCTACGACATCGCCATGAAGCAGCTCGACAAGCACGGGCTGAAGCTGGTGGAGGCGCAGAGCTTCGAGCGCTTCGCCACCGACATCACCTCGCAGGTGTTCAAGCTCAAGCAGGCCGAGCCCGATGTCGTGATCGTCTATGCGCTAGGCCAGGAGGCGGTGCTGTTCTTCCGCGGCGCGGAAAAGCTCGGCTGGAAGCCGACCGTGTTCGGTGCCGGCGGGCTGAACGACCCCAAGTTCGTGGAGCTGCTGGGCAAGAGCCCAGCCAAGCTGTACGTGGCTTCCTACTACGACGCGGTGGAAGGCGACAACCCGGCCATCAAGGCCTTCTTCGCGCGCTACACCAAGCTGTACCCGAAGTCGGCGCCATCCTCCACCGCGCTCATGGGGTACTCGGCCGCGGCCGTGGCGGTCGAGGCGCTCAAGCGCGCCGGCAACGAACCCAGCCGCGCCAAGGTGGTGGCCGCGCTGGACGGCATGAGCGGTTTCGACCAGAAGATCGGTCCGAAGATTTCCTTCCAGCCCCTGAGCGCCGGCGGCTACGCGCGGCGCGGCCAGACCGGCGTGGCGCTGATGGAACTCAAGGAGCAGAAGTTCGTTTCGCTCGGCGGGTACATCGACCCCGTGCAGCGCTGACCCTCCCCCCTCGTCAAGGAACAATTCGCATGACTTCCACAACCTCCCTTCGCAAGACGATGCGCGCGCGCATCACCTCGGGCCCCACCTTCTGGATGGCCGGCGCACAGGACGCGCTCTCCGCGCTGCTGGTCGACCAGTCGGGCTTCGACGGCATCTTCACCACCGGCTTCGGCATCTCGGCCTCGCTGCTGGGCCAGCCCGACGTGGAGCTGTACACGCTGACGGAAAACGTCGGCGTGGTGAACCGCATCGCCAACATCGTGAAGAAGCCGATCTTTGCCGACGCAGACACCGGCTACGGCAACGTGATCAACGTCGCGCGCACCGTGCGCGAGTTCGAGAAGACGGGCGTGGCCGCCATCTCCCTGGAAGACCAGTTCAGCCCCAAGCGCTGCCCGGCCGCGGCCAGCACGATGCCGCTGGTGCCGGTGCGCGACGCGGTCGCGAAGATCCGCGCCGCGGTGGACGCCCGGCAGGACCCCGACTTCCTGATCGTGGCGCGCACCGACGCCATCGACCCGTCGGAGGCCATCGACCGCGCCTGCCAGTACGCCGAGGCCGGGGCCGACCTGATCCAGCCGATCTCGCGCACCTTCAAGGGCTTCGACGACCTGGTGAAGCTCAAGGAAGCCACGGGCCGCCGCCTGTCGCTGCAGCTGATGCAGGGCTTGTGGATGGCCAGGCTGAGCCATGCGCAGATCGAGTCGGTGGCGGCCTTCGCGACCTACCCCATCGTCGCGCTCATGAGCACGGTGCATGCGTTGCAGGCCAACCTGCAGGTGCTGTCGGAGCGCCGCACCGGCGACGTCGACGGCCTGCCGAACGGGCAGACGACGATGCCGGCGTTCAAGGAAGTCATCGGCTGGAACGCCATCGAGGAACGGCAGGCGTACTACGAGCTGGACGCGCCGGCGCTGAAGCGCGCAGCCTGAAGGCCAGGGCCAGGCCTGGAGGACGTAAGGCCCCCAAAAAGCCCAAAGGGCCGGGCGGCTGGCGCGCGAGAATCGCCAGCCTGTCCGGACCTTCGAGGGCCTATTCATGCGACTCCTCCCGCGCCTGTGCGCGACCTCACTGCTGCTGCTCACCCTGGCCTTCACCGCCCCCGCGCCGGCCAGCGCGCAGCCCGCTGCCGACGTGCAACGGCTCGCCGACGTGCCCTACGGCCCTGACGCCGCGCAGCGCATGGACGTCTACCTGCCCAAGCCCGCCCAGCACACCGCCGACACCCGCGGCGCGCCCGTGGTCGTGATGGTCCACGGCGGCGCCTGGATGTTCGGCGACAAGGAGGCCGCCAGCGTGGTGGACCTCAAGGTCGCGCACTGGGTGCGCGAGCAAGGCTTCGTGCTGGTGTCGGTGGGCTACCGCTTCGTGCCGCGGGTCGACGTGATGCAGCAGGCGCAGGACGTGGCGCGCGCCGTGGCGGCCGTGCAGGCGAACGCGGCCTCGTGGGGCGGCGACGCGGCCCG
This sequence comes from Variovorax sp. J22G73, assembly GCF_030317035.1. Lineage (GTDB taxonomy): Bacteria > Pseudomonadota > Gammaproteobacteria > Burkholderiales > Burkholderiaceae_C > Variovorax. The sequence goes on along the minus strand of NZ_JASZYK010000001.1, from coordinate 1,564,108 downwards.
CGTGGTGCTCATGGGCCATTCGGCCGGCGCGCACCTGGTCGCGTTGCTCAGCGCATCGCCCGACATCGCGCGGCAGCAAGGCGCGCGCCCCTGGCTCGGCGCCATCGCGCTCGACAGCGCCGCACTGGACACCGCGGGGCTAATGCAGCGCCGCCACCTGAACTTCTACGACCGCGTCTTCGGCAGCGACCCCGCCTTCTGGCGCAGCGTGTCGCCCACCGACGCGCTCGCGCCCGGCGCGCCGCCGATGCTGCTGGTGTGCTCCACGCAACGTCGCGACGGTTCGTGCACGCAGGCGCAGCAGTTCGCGGCGCGCGTGACGGCCACCGGTGGCCGCGCCGAGGTGCTGCCCGAAGACCTGTCGCACGCGCAGATCAATGCCGAACTGGGCCAGCCGAGCACGTACACGGCGGCGGTGGACGCGTTCGTTCGCTCCGTGGGTGTGGCGGGCCACGTCGCCAAGCCTTGACGCCAGCAAACCCCGATCGAAGCCATGCCCAAGCAGACCGCACTCGACGCCTTGCAACCCCTGTTCGAACTCACCAACGCCGAGCGCGAAAGCGTCGGCCTCGACGCGGTGCCGCCGCATTGGGAGCGCGTGCTGTTCAAGGACACCGTGGCCTTCTTCGAAGGCGACACGCTGCGCAAGTTCTTGCGCGCCAGCGCCGGCGGCTACCTCGAAGTCGACACGGCGCTTGCCACCCGCGAGCGCGCCTGGCTGCTGCCCAAGACCGAGCGCGGCAAGGAGCGCAAGCTCACGGCGGCCGTGCTGCTGGTGGCGGAGCGCGCGAACGGTCGCTGGTTCCAGGCCTCGTTCATCGGCGAGCGGCTGACGCAGTCGAGCGTTGCGGCGCTGAACACGGCGAACATGCGCGCCATCGACTTCTGGAACGACGACGCCCTGCCCGACCACGCCGGTCTGCGCGACTACCTGCGCGCGCGCCTGCAAGGCATGCCCGAGCGGCTGCGCGAGGACATCGCGCTGATGAAATCGGCCCCGCGCCAGCAAGTGAAATACGCCGCGGGCGACGTGTTTCGCTTTCGCATCGACGACATGCGCTACGGCTTCGGCCTGCTGCTGGGCAGCCTGAAGGAGATCCGCGCGGCGGGCCTGCTGCCGGACGGGCATCCCTGGCACCACGTGATGACGGTGCCGCTGGTCGTGCGCCTGTTCGGCGGCGCCTCGAGCGAACCGGCGCCGGGCATCGACGCGCTGTCCGCCTGGCCGCTGCTGCCGGCGCAGACCATGATGGACAACCAGCTTTTCTGGGGCAACTTTCCGGTGGTCGGCCGCAAGATGCTGGTGCCTGGCGACATCGAATTTCCGTGCGGCGTCGGCAATGCGCCTGCGCAGGACCGGCAGGCCTTTTTCTACTGGGGCTTCGGCTGGCACCGGCTTGCGGATGCCGCCATCGGCGGCGGCACCGACAGCGGTCTGGGCATCGGGCAGCTCGACCGCACGCCGTTGCAGGACGCACTGGCAGGCGCGACGCCGATGCGGTCCCGCAGCCTGCGGCACCCCGATCACGCGGAGGCATTCGCAAGCGTGCTGGGCAAGATCGGCTGCGGCGATGTGCCTGACTACGCCACGTACGCGCGATGGGCCGGATGCCTGTCGCCCGAGGCGTTCATCGCGCACGTGCAGCCAGGCGTGCCGGCGGGCCGGGCCAAGGCCAAGACCAGATCGAAGGCCGCCGCCGGCGACCGAACCGGCTAGCTCGCCAGCTGGCTGGCCAGCTCGGCCAGTACCTCGCCCACCGGGCGTTCGACCTTCAGCGTCAGCAGCTCGTCGGCGCGTGTGCGCCCCAGGTTCACCGCCGCCACCGGCTTGCCCGCGGCGGCGGCGGCCTGCACGAAGCGAAAGCCCGAATACACCATCAGCGACGAGCCGGCAACGAGCACCGCGTCGGCCTCTTCCAGCGCCGCGAAGGCGGCGGTCACTCGCTCCTTGGGCACGCTCTCGCCGAAGAACACCACGTCGGGCTTGAGCAGTCCGCCGCAGTGAGTGCAGGCGGGCACGTCGAAACCGGAAAAGTCGTGGCCCTCGAGGTCGGCATCGCCGTCGGGCGCGGCGCGGGCTTCGAGCGCGGCCCAGCGCGGGTTGCGTTCGCGCAGCGCCAGTTGCAGCTCGGCGCGCGTGCTGCGCCGCTCGCAGCCCATGCAGCGCACGGTGTCGATGCGCCCGTGCAGGTCGATGGCGCCCTGGCTGCCGGCGGCTTCGTGCAGTCCGTCGACGTTCTGCGTCAGCAGCAGCCCCACGCGGCCCGCTGCCTCCAGTTGCGCCAGCGCACGATGCGCCGCACCGGGCCGGGCGCCGGCCATGGTCGGCCAGCCGATCAGGCTGCGGGCCCAGTAGCGGCGGCGCGTGCTGTCTTCGCCCATGAAGGCCTGGTAGGTGACGGGAGAAGGCCGCTTCCACTCGCCCTTGGCGTCCCGATAGTCGGGAATGCCCGATTCGGTGCTGCAGCCCGCGCCGGTGAGCACGAAGAGCTTGCGGTGGCGGGTGGCGAAATCGGCGAGCGCGGCGGTGTCGGCTGTCATGCGGGCAGCATAAGTCTGCGGCCCGATTCCTGCTAAGAGCCTCGTTCTTACCCGTCTGCGGAGAACGCCATGCACCACCTTCCCGATCAGCGGCCCACGCGCCGCGCCGCGTTGCAACTGCTGGCCGCCGGCGCCGCCGCGGCCGCCCTTCCTGCGTTCGCAGCCCCTGCGCAATGGCCCGACCACGCGATCAAGATCGTCGTGACCTTCCCGCCCGGCGGCTCCAGCGATGTGCTGGCGCGCGTGATGGCCGAGCAGCTGGCGAAAAAGCTGGGCCAGCCCGTGGTCGTCGACAACAGGCCCGGCGCGGGCGGCACCATCGGCGGCGCGCAGGTGGCCGCGTCGGCGCCCGACGGCTACACGCTGATGCTGTCGAACACCACCCCGATCGCCCTGGGCCCCTTCACGCTCGACAAGCAGCCCTACGACCCGGTGGCGGGCTTCAGCCATGTCGCCTACCTGGGCGCCGCGCCGCTGGTGCTCATGGCGAGCAAGGCCTCGGGCCTGAAGACGTATGCCGAATTCGAGGCCATGGGGCGCAAGGAAGGCCGCATCGACTTCGGCTCCGGCGGGCCGGGCTCGGTGGGCCACATCCATGGCGAGCTGCTGAAGAAGACCACCGGGCTCAACATGGTGCACGTGCCCTATCGCGGCGGCGCCCCCATGACCACCGACCTGATCGCCAACACCATTCCGGTCGGCATCGACGTGATCACCGCCTACGTGCCCTTTTTCAAGAGCGGGCAGCTGGTGCCGCTGGCGGTGACGGGCGCCGCGCGCTCACCGCTGATGCCCGACGTGCCGAGCATGGTGGAGCTGCATCAGCCGAAGCTGGTGCTGGAGAACTTCTTCGGCCTCTCCGGCCCGGCCAAATTGCCACCCGACGTGGTGGCGCAGCTCAACGCTGCGTGCAACGAGGTGCTGGTGATGCCCGAGATCCAGAAGAAGCTGACCGAGCTGGGCATCGTGGCCCAACCCGAAACGGTGGTCATGTTCAACCGCTTCGTGAAGGACCAGGTCGATGTGCTCGGGCCGACGGTGAAGGGCGCGGGCATCAAGCTCTGAGGCTGGCGGCAGCGTCCGGCAGCAGCGGCAACAGCAGCAGCAGCAGCAGCAGCATCAGCAGACGGCCGAATCAGGCCTCGGGCGCGATGGCCTCGGCGTACTCGTAGAGCGCGCCGAGAATTTCCTCGCCGCGCTCGTCGGCCGTCTCGGACAGCGCATCGACCTCGCTGAACAGCATCTCGATGGTGCGCGCCCCGCCCTCGCCCTTGAAGAGCCGCGCCACGCGCAGCGCTTCCCAGCGCTCGGTCTCGTCTTCGTTCAGCAGCTCGGGCCAGTTGCGCGCGCGGTAGCGGAACAGAATTTCGTCGAGCCGGCCGTCGTCGAAGCCGGTGCGGTCCTTGGCCAGTTCTTCGGGCGACAGCGTGCGCAGCTGGTTCAGGCGGCGACGGTCGCCGTTGCCGACGAAGCCGCCGTACAGGTCTTCGTCCACATCGGGCGCGGCCTCTTTGGGGCGGGCGTACACCTGCGACCAGATGGCGCTCATGTCGGGCAGGTCGCGCGCGATGGCGGCGTTGCGCAGGGCGGCGTCCAGGTCGATGTTCCAGCGCTCGGCCATGGCCGGCGCCAGGGTGCGCAGGTTGCCGACCACCATGGGCGACTTGTTCAGGTGAACGCCCTTCACCGGCAGCCGGGTCACGCCTTCGGGCAGGTCGGCGGTGCGGGTGAACAGGCGCAGGCGCAGCGTGTCGGCGTCGAGGTCGCGCAGTTCGCTGGGGTCGTGCGCCAGGTCCCAGGCGAGCAGCTCGTTCTTGTTGGTCGGGTGGCTGGCCAGCGGCCACATCACGGCGATGCAGCCGCGCTCGACCGGGAACATGCCCGACACGTGCAGGAAGGGCTTGGCGGTCTCGCGCATCGCGGGCAGACCGAGCTCGCTGGCCACGCGGTCTTTCTTGTGCAGGCCGAAGGCAAAGTCGAACAGCTTGGGTTGCTTGTCGCGAATGAGCCGGGCCAGCGCGATGGTGGCGCGCACGTCCGACAGCGCGTCGTGCGCCGACTCGTGCAGCAGCCCGTTGGCGCGCGCCAGGTCTTCGAGCTTGAAGCTGGGCTTGCCGTCTTCCTTCTTCGGCCACTCGATGCCGTCGGGGCGCAGCGCGTAGGTGAGCCGCACCACGTCGAGCAGGTCCCAGCGGCCGCAGTCGTTCTGCCATTCACGCGCATACGGATCGATCAGGTTGCGCCAGAACAAAAAGCGCGTGACCTCGTCGTCGAAGCGGATGGCGTTGTAGCCCACGCCGATGGTGCCGGGCTGCGAGAAAGCCTTTTCGATGTGCCCGGCGAACTCGTGCTCGGGAATGCCGCGCTCCAGGCACACCTGCGGCGTGATGCCGGTGATGAGGCAGGCCTCGGGGCTGGGCAGGTAGTCGGGCGCGGGCTTGCAATAGACCATCAGCGGCTCGCCGACTTCGTTCAGGTCGGCGTCGGTGCGGATGGCGGCGAACTGCGAAGGCCGGTCGCGGCGCGGCACGGCGCCGAAGGTTTCGTAGTCGTGCCAGAGAAAGGTGTGGTTCATTCAGAGCAAGGGTGAAGACAAACGCGCAATCGCATCGCCAAGGCGACGCCAGAAACTTTGGGGCCGGTGGGCGCGCACCGCGCCGGCACTGTGCAGGTCGGTCTCGAACTGCGCCGCCAGCGGCCGGGCCAGCTCGGGACCATAGACCACCGCGCACACCTCGAAGTTGAGGCGGAAGCTGCGGTTGTCGAAATTGGCGGTGCCGATCATCGCGCAATGGTCGTCGACCACCAAGGTCTTGGAATGCAGCATGCGCGCCTTGTACTCCCAGACTTTCACGCCGGCGGCGATGAGCTCGTCGTAGTACGAGCGCGCGGCGGCGCTGACGATGGCCGAGTCGCTGCGCCGCGGCACCAGCAGCCGCACGTCGACACCGCGCAAAGCGGCGCTGGTGAGCGCCATGAGCGCGGGCTCGCCGGGCACGAAGTACGGCGTGGTGAGCCAGGCCCGCGTGGTGGCCGAATGAATGGCCTCCACGTGCATGCGGTGGATGGCCTCGAGCGCGTTGTCGGGGCCGCTCGTCACGATCTGCACCGGGATGTCGCCCGCTTCCAGCTGCGGCAGCATGGCGCCCAGGGTGTCGTCCATGCCGCGCGGGTCTTCGCCGGTGGCGTAGGTCCAGTCTTCGAGAAAGGTGGTCTGCAGCCAGCGCACCGCGCTGCCTTCGATGCGCAGGTGCACGTCGTGGTATGCGTCGGGGTTGGTGCGCTTGTCTTCCTCGTCGGTGATGTTCACGCCGCCCGTGAAGCCCACCCGGCCGTCGCACACCACGATCTTGCGGTGGGTTCGGTAGTTGGTCACCGGGCGCAGGCGGCGGCCGATCTTGGTGTCGTGGAACAGCGCCACCTTCACGCCCGCCTCGTGCAGCGGCGCCATGAACTTGCGGCCGATGCGCTTGGAGCCCAGCGCGTCGATCAGCAGGCGCACCGTGACGCCTTGCCGCGCGCGCTCGACCAGCAGGTCGCGCAACGCGGTGCCGATCTTGTCGGGCTCGAAGATGTAGTACTCGAGGTGGATGTGGTCCTGCGCGGCGCGCACGGCCTCGAAGATGGCGTCGAAGGTGCGCGCCCCGCCCGAGAGCAGTTCGACGTCGACCGCGCTCGACACCGGCAGCCCGCAGGTCGCGGTGCCCAGCCTGGCCATCTGCTGCAGCGCCGGCGGCGCGTTCTGCGCCACGTCGCGCAGGCGTGCGACATCGGCCTGTGCGAAGGCGCTCGCGCGGCTGCGCAGCCGCTTGATGCGCTGCTTGCGCAGGCGCTGCGGCCCGAGAAAGTAATAGATGACGAAGCCCGCGAACGGCAGCAGCGCCAGCGACAGGATCCAGCTCATGGTGGACACGGGCGCGCGCTTTTGCATCACGATCCAGATCGACAGCACGGCGATGTAGCCGCTCCAGGCCAGGGAGAGGCCGGTCTTCCATTCGGGGCTGAGGACGGGGAGGATCAAGGCGGAGGAAGCGGTGAGGCGGTTGAGGCTGGCGTGGCGAAGGAGACGGAAGCGAAATCAGGCGCAGGCAGGAGCAGGCAGAAGCGGGAAGGAACAGGAGTGCGGCCCAAAGAAAAAGGCCGGCAGCGCGATGCTACCGGCCTTTGATGGCGCCTTCGAGGGGGGCGGCGGCCTCATCAGCCGCGCGCCGCCCGCCTCTTTCAGCCCGTGGCGGCTTCTTCCGCTTCGGGCTTCGACTTGCCTTCCTTCTTCGGAAGTGGCTGGATGTCGAGCAGCACCTCGTCCTTGTCGTCGAGGTCGACTTCGAGGCGGCCACCGTCGGTCAGGCGACCGAACAGCAGTTCGTCGGCCAGTGCACGACGGATCGTGTCCTGGATCAGGCGCTGCATCGGGCGCGCGCCCATCAACGGATCGAAGCCCTTCTTCGCCAGGTGCTTGCGCAGCTTGTCGCTGAACGTGACTTCCACCTTCTTCTCGCTGAGCTGGGTTTCCAGTTGCAGCAGGAACTTGTCGACCACGCGCAGGATGATGTTCTCGTCCAGCGCCTTGAAGTTGACGATGGCGTCCAGCCGGTTGCGGAATTCAGGCGAGAACAAGCGCTTGATGTCGCCCATTTCGTCGCCCGCCTGGCGCGGGTTGGTGAAGCCGATGGTCGCCTTGTTCATGGTCTCGGCACCCGCATTCGTCGTCATGATGATGATGACGTTGCGGAAGTCGGCCTTGCGTCCGTTGTTGTCCGTCAGCGTGCCGTGGTCCATGACCTGCAGCAGCACGTTGAAGATGTCCGGGTGCGCCTTCTCGATTTCGTCGAGCAGCAGCACCGAATGCGGCTTCTTCGTGACGGCTTCGGTCAGCAGGCCACCTTGGTCGAAACCGACGTAGCCCGGAGGCGCGCCGATCAGGCGGCTCACCGCGTGACGCTCCATGTACTCCGACATGTCGAAGCGGATCAGCTCGATGCCCATGATGTAGGCCAGCTGCTTCGCCGCTTCGGTCTTGCCGACGCCCGTGGGACCGGAGAACAGGAACGAGCCGATCGGCTTGTCGCCCTTGCCCAGGCCCGAACGCGCCATCTTGACCGCGGAGGCCAGCACTTCGAGTGCCTTGTCCTGGCCGAACACCACGCTCTTCAGGTCGCGCTCGATGGTTTGCAGCTTGCCGCGGTCGTCGTTGCTGACGTTGGCCGGGGGAATGCGCGCGATCTTCGCGACGATTTCCTCGACCTCGGTCTTGCTGATGGTCTTCTTGCGCTTGCTCGGCGGCAGGATGCGTTGCGCGGCACCGGCTTCGTCGATGACGTCGATGGCCTTGTCGGGCAAATGACGGTCATTGATGTACTTGGCGCTGAGCTCGGCCGCGGCCTGCAGGGCGGCCACGGCGTACTTCACGCCATGGTGTTCCTCGAAGCGCGACTTCAGGCCCTTCAGGATGTCGACGGTTTCCTGCACCGTCGGCTCGACCACGTCGACCTTCTGGAAACGACGCGACAGGGCCGCGTCCTTCTCGAAGATGCCGCGGTATTCCGTAAACGTGGTGGCACCGATGCACTTCAGCTGGCCGCTGGAGAGCGCCGGCTTCAGCAGGTTCGACGCGTCCAGGGTGCCGCCCGAGGCAGCACCCGCACCGATCAGGGTGTGGATTTCGTCGATGAACAGGATGGCGTTCGGCTTGTCCTTGAGCGACTTGAGCACGCCCTTCAGGCGCTGCTCGAAGTCGCCGCGGTACTTGGTGCCGGCCAGCAGCGCGCCCATGTCGAGCGAGTAGACCTGCGCCTCGGCCAGGATCTCGGGCACGTCGTTCTGCGTGATGCGCCAAGCGAGGCCCTCGGCAATCGCGGTCTTGCCGACGCCGGCTTCACCGACCAGCAGCGGGTTGTTCTTGCGCCGGCGGCACAGGATCTGGATCACGCGCTCGACCTCGTACTCGCGGCCGATCAGCGGATCGATCTTGCCGTCCTTGGCAAGCTGGTTGAGGTTTTGGGTGAACTGCTCGAGCGGCGATGCCTTCTCGTTGCGTTCGCCGCCGCCCTCCTCGCCTTCGCCCGAGGGAGCTTCGCCCGCGCCCTTGACGGCTTCCGGCGGATCGCTCTTCTTGATGCCGTGGGCAATGAAATTGACCACGTCGAGGCGGGTGACGCCCTGCTGGTGCAGGTAGTACACGGCGTGCGAGTCCTTCTCACCGAAGATCGCGACCAGCACGTTGGCGCCGGTGACTTCCTTCTTGCCGTTGCCGGTGGACTGCACATGCATGATGGCGCGCTGGATCACGCGCTGGAAACCCAGGGTGGGCTGGGTGTCTACATCGTCGGTACCCGCCACTTGGGGCGTGTTGTCCTTGATGAAGTTGGTGAGCGACGCCCGCAGGTCGTCGACGTTGGCTGAGCAGGCGCGCAGAACTTCCGCGGCGCTCGGGTTGTCCAGCAAAGCGAGCAGCAGGTGCTCCACGGTGATGAACTCGTGGCGCTGCTGCCGGGCCTCGACGAAGGCCATGTGCAAGCTGACTTCCAGTTCCTGGGCAATCATGTGATTTCCTTTTGCCTTGCTGTAAATAAGTTCTCAGATGGGTTGGAGCTTGCGCAATTCAACTGGTTCATGCAACCGGTTCGCTGACGCATTGCAGCGGATGCCCGGCTTGCTGGGCCGCTTCCATCACCTGGTTGACCTTGGTGGCCGCCATGTCGCGGGAATAAACCCCACAGACGCCGCGGCCATCGAGGTGGATCTTGAGCATGATCTGGGTCGCGGTTTCGCGGTCCTTGCTGAAATATTCCTGCAAAACGACGATCACGAACTCCATGGGGGTGTAGTCGTCGTTCAGCATGACCACCTGGTACATCTGGGGCGGCGCAGTTTTCTGCGGCCGGCGCTCCAGGACGACCGAATCTCCGTCGTCCCCGGCCGGTTTCTGGGCCGGTGGGGTGTTGGGAGTCTTGGGAATTCTCGTTGCCATGAAAAAGATTCTATAGAGCGTGCAAGCACCGTGCCGGCGCAGAAAGACTTGGTGGCGCGTATTCGACAAATCAAGAGCCTTGCGGCGCGTGCGACAACGGAATTGCATATAAAAAAACCGGCTGGCAGCCGGTCGTTTATATATTGCGCAGCACAGCGCCCTTGGGGGCTGGTAATTTCCTGGTGCGTGGCGGTGCGGGCGCCGGGAGATCGGGCGGCAAGGCGTCGATTTCTTCGTCGGTCAATTCCCGTTCGGGCGGTTGAGGGACGACCGCGTGCTCCGGCTCTCGTCGCGGTTCCGGATCAGGCTCGGCTTCCGGTTCATGCCGAAGTGTCGGGCTTGGCCTTGGCGAGCGAACAAGCGTGGGTGCAGGGGCCGCCGGCAGCGCCGTCCTGCCGGCGGTCACCGGCCCGGCGGGCCCTGGTGCCGGGCTGCGCCGCCCGGGCCACTCCGCCAGCAAGGCCTGCCACTCGAGCCGACGCAGCGTTTCCTGCCCCGACTGCCAATGCTGCTGTTCCTGCGCCAGTTCCTTCCACCGCTCCGTTTGCTGCCTGCCCAACAACTCGAACTCCACGCGAACCGCTTGCTGCATCCACTGGGGAACATACGACAAAGCCCGTTGCAAGTCGTGCTCGGCCTTTTGCCGGGCCAGTTCGAAGGCTTTGCGTTGCGCTTTGAAGCGCTCCTCGTAGCCGCGCATGCAGAGCCAGGCACCCAGCACGACGCCCAGCATGCCGACGACGAAGCAGATGATCGGCAATTCGTAAGCGAGGCTCGCGATCACGTCGGCTCCCCTCCCGCATCCCATTTGCGCACCAGGTCGAGCGGAATGGCGTCCGCCACCTCGGAAAACCGCCGACCGACCATCCGCTCGGCCTGCCTGAGGAGGATCGCGACAGGGCTGCTGGGCTCATGGGTTTCGAACCATTCGCGCGCTGCACGGATGTCGTCGCGGACGCCGTCGCGCGAGCGCGTGGAAGAACTGGAAGCCCGCTGTGCCGGCTCGACGGGTTCAAAGCGTTCCCGGGGTTCGGCATCCTCCAGCAATTCGGACTGTTCAAACAGCTTTAGCACCGCCAGCAATGTCTGGAGGCAAGGCGCGTCGTCGCCCAGATGACGCACGCACCACGCGTCGATCTCTCGCAGCGACTTCAACGCTGCCGCAAGCGCTGTCAGCGGCAGCTCGGCGTTGCCCGCGGCCGACCGATGCAATCCGTCCAGTTGCAGTGCCACCGATTCGGGGCTGGAAGCACCAGCCGGCCGGGGCACGGCGTGGGCGCGCTCGACTTCCCTCACCGTCAGGTGCCGGGCGGCATTCGTCGCCACCACGATCTCGCGCACATCACCCAGCAGTCCCTCGGGGTCGGCCAGCGCGGCCAGCGCATTGGCCCGTACCGCGGGATCGCGCTCGCCCTCGACAACCAGCTGCGGGTGGATCGCATCGGGCCAGGCTTGCAGCGCCTGCGCCAGCCCGGCAAGGCACCGGGCAAGCCCCGTCGCCTGGGCGAGCCGTGTGCGGGCGCGGCACAGCCAGACGAGCACGTTGATGTCCCGGGTCCTCGTCAGCAGGCGCCGGCAGTCGCGTTCGATGTCGGTCCAGTTCGGCGCATCCGCCAAGCCGACGAATTCACCGTACTGCGCGTCGGCGCGCGGCGCCATGCGTGCGAGCAGAACCGCGTATTCGGCGTCGTATTCGAGGCTCGGGCCGCACGGCTGCGCAGCATCGAAGGGAGAAAGATCGAACCGGGAATCGGCAGTAGTGATGGCGGGAGCGCTCATGGGTAGGCAAAGAATCCGGATCAGATTGCGGGATGCGGCTGCTCGCCGGAGAAGGAAGCCCGTACGTATTGCTCGGGCTCGAAAACCATGCCGACACTGCAATCGGCGGCCGGCGCGCTGCCTTCGGCACCACCCAGCCAGGTCGACCACCCGAGCTTTTCGCCGTCCTCGAGCCGCGCCGGCGGCGTGCTGTCGTTTCGCACGCGCAGCTCGACCTCCCAGACGAACTCATAGCCGACGAAGGCACGCACCCATTCGACGAGCGCGGGCAGGTCGCGACCTTGGGGCGTAAAGCGCAGGTACTGGCCCAGGTCGAGCGGCCCGAGCACCAGCCGGAACTTGTTCTGCCGGTCGGCCACCACCTCCCCCGCGATCGCCCCCACGCCCATGACGCTCGAAGCACGCGCTTGGCCCAGATGGCTGCGGTCGTCGTCGTCGATGCGAATCCAGTGCAGCACGAACTCCTGCAGTTGCACCGGCACCGCGAAGAATCGGGCCAGCGTGGCGGCGAGCCCGTCCGGGTTGCGCGCCTCCCGCACCAGGTGCGTCGACGCCGCGAGCCGGGCATGGGCTGGGAGCACAGAGTCGCGAATCTCCAGCGGATCGTGTCCCGTCAGGCGCGCGACATAGCAACTGAACACCTCGTCATCGGCCCGGTCGAGCCCCGCCGCAGCCTGGCTTTGCGCCCATGCCCGGTACATGTGCGTGAGGTAGCGGTGGTGGAACAGGTCGAGAAAGTCCGCCAGCGTCGTGTCGCTGTGGTTCTCACTGCGGTCGCGCACGATTTCCGTGTAGTGAAGCGGCAGCGGACCGTTCGGTCCCAGCATGCCCAGGCCGTACACGCGCACCATCGGAAGCAGCGGGTTGTTTCCTGATCGCCGACTGGCGCTGCCGGGGGGCCGGTCGTCTGCCTCGCCGGGCAGCACGGCCTCGGCAATCTCGCGAGGCGCGAAGATCAAGGCAGCCGCCTGCCCCAGCCTGAACGGCTCCTGCTGCGGGCGGCTCGCCAGCCCGATGGGAGGATGTTGGGCGTTCGACGCGCCGAATCGCCGCAACAAGGAAAAAAAGCCAAACCGCCACGGCGCCTGACGCAACCGAGCCAACATCGGTGAAAGAACGTGCGTGGCGTCGGAACTCACGCTGCGCCTTCGCTATCGGAGGTTTTCGTTTCGCCGGAGCGGACGCGCGGCGGACCGATACGCACATGGCTGCCCGACGCTGCTCGCGCCGATGTCGGCTTGCCCTGTGACGACTTCGCGAAGCGCGGCGAAGCGGTTGTCCACGATCTGCTTTTCGAGCCGCTCTTCGGCACGAATGCCAAGACCCCCGCCGATGGCGCTGGTCTGCTTGTTGAGCTCGTCCGTGGCCTTGTCGAGAAAGCCCTTCTCCTCCTGCGCCCGAACAGCCAATGGCCGCGACAGTGTGGTCTCCCGGGCGGCCGCGCGCACCAGCCGCGCCAACGGCGAATCGGGCGCGGCAAACTGCCGCAGCACGTTCAGATCGAAGCCCAGGCTGGTACCGGTGGTGTCGCTACCGCTCACGGTGCGCACCGACTCGAGGAAAGCCTCCCAATGGCGGGCGTACTCGGTGAGGTACTGGCGGCGGACATCTTCCAGCAAGAGATCGTTCTGCTGCTTGCGCGTCGGGTCGTCCACCAAGGCTTCGTTGGGCAGCGACACCGACTGTGCGGGACGCTCGCCGGAGAAAAGGGCCGTCACATGGCCGACCATCGACGCGCGCCCGCCGAATGCTGCGGCGCTGTCGGCCGCCTCCCAGTCCTTGAGCACCCAGTTGCGAACGTCTCGCGCGCCACCACTCATGTACCGATCCCGGTCGTGCAACAGCTTGTAGACCCGCAGCGCTTCATAAGCCGTCTTGGCGTCGCCGTCTTTCACGCTCTGCGTCAACACCGCCTCCATGCGCTTCAGGATCGAGGGCATCAGCATGTGGTCCTGCAACTGGGCGTAGGTTTCATGCGTCGCCTCGAGCACCGGCGGCACCGTGTACAGGCCGTACAGAAAGCCACCCGGCGGATGCGCGATGTCGAGGCCTGGGTAGCCCGGCAGCTCGCTGGCGCCGTTGAGCACATCGGGAACGCCCATCGGCTTGAAGCTGGCGAACAGCGCGCGAACCTGACCGGACAGCAAGTCGACGCGTTGGCCCACCGTGCTCAGGTATTGCTTGTTGTTGCCGAAGCTCAGCGCGAGCGCACTGGCCAACCACAGAAAAATCACGATGCAAAGCGCGTGCCCCGTGAAGCGCAACAGGCGAAACCGGAACTCCCAGCGCAGGTTCGGCCTCACGAGATGAGCCTCGGGAATGATCACCTTGGTCAGCACGTCCTGGAGAAAGTAGCTCTGCCCGCCGCGCGCAGGCGTCGCGCCATCGGCTCGCGACGACGAAATACCCAAGCCGCGTTGAAGCCGCTGGAACACGGTGCCCGGCACGGCCGGCAGGTCCGATTCGGCCTGCGAGCCGCTGGTGAAATAAACACCTCGCAGCATGTCCTGCACCTGCGTGCGGTCGAAGCGCGAGGCCAGGAAAATTTCGTCGAGCATGAGCACCAGCGGCTCGGCCAGGCCGGCGAGTTCTTGCGGTAAGGCGAACAATCGCTTGCGGCGGTCGACGTCGAATTCCTCGTTCAGCCGCGAATGCAACCCGGCGGCCAGTCGGTCGTTGAGCAACGCCAGTTCGGTTTCGACCTGGGCTCTCAAGCCCTCCCGACCCTGCGCTGCAGAACGCTGTCCCTTCATGCCTTGAAAGGCCTCGATGGTCAGCCGCGTGCCGGCCACCAGCAGGTCTCCGGCGCCAACGCAGTTGCGGAACACCACCTCGCCAGTGCAGCCGATTCCCTCGTAGCCGGCCGGCGTAGCGTCACCGCCGGCAAAGGTGCAACCCTCGAACGCCACGCCGGTGCTTCCGTCGCGACCGCCGAAGATCGAGCGGCCCGTCGATCTGCATTGGCTGAAACGCACATTCGCCATCACGCCGAAGTCGTGCCTCGGCGCCAGGAACCTGCAGTCGATGAACGTGCAGTCGGTCATCGAGCTCAGCTTGATGTTTCCGTCACCCGCGAAGTCGCATCCGGTGAACGTGAGGTTCCGCCAGGCAACGCCGACGAAGGCCCCGGGGGCGATGTCCGCGCCGGCAATCGTCATGGCAGCGGCGCTGCCGTCGAGCAGACGGATGTATTCCTTCTGCAGGCTGGTGATGGGGGTCGTCATTGGCGTCTTTGCTCCGTCATTTCTCTCGCACGCCCCAGAGCTCCAGCCGCAGTCCCGGGAACTCTTCCGCGACATGCAATGCCAGGCCACCGTGCTTGACCATGTGCTCCCAGAGCGGGCCCCGCGGGTCGATCTGGAAGTAGACAAAGCCCGCGTTGAAAGGAATCTGGCGCGGCGGCACAGGGAGCGTCTGCAGCGGAATCCCCGGCAGGTGCGAGCGGATGAGCTCGGCGAGCCGGTCGCTCGGACCGACCTTGCAGCGGTCAGGAAACTGGCTTGCAAGTTGCTCGGGAGGCGTGTGTGCCGCCACTGCGAAAACCAGGCTCGAGAAGCTCTGAAGCTCGGACGGTTCGACACTGGCAACACGCACGCCATTCGCACGGTTGGCCAGAGGAATGCTTTGAGCGCTGCGCACCAGCACGTCGTTCAGCATGGCCTGCACGTCGCCGATCAGCTCCCGGAAAGACAGGTACGGGTCCGCATGCTGGTAGGCCGGATGCGCAGCGGGCCGTCGCGTGCTCGGTCGCACGAAGGTGGCAAGTTCCGCACTCAGCGTCCGCAGTGCCGTGTAGACCGCTTCCGGAGAAGTCTCCCGAACGCGTAGCCAGTGCTCGAACAAGGATTCGTATCGATTGAGTATCTGCAGCAGCAGGAAGTCGGACACCTCCGCCGATTCACTCGACTTGCCATCGTTGCCGCTGAGCCGGGCCGCCAGCGACTGGGCGCGCAGCCGGCACAGGCCGTGCAGGTTGGTGACCCAGTCCGTCAACAACGGGCTTGCTCCGTAGCCTGCGACCGGAGGAATCAGGTGCGGATCGATGGCGACGCTGCCGTCGGAGCGAAGCACCGTGATCCTGGCGAGCGGAAGGCCGATCCAGGCGTCGGTGAGTTCCCGCTGCGGCAACAGCCGCAGGCGCAGCCTGGAAAGCTGCACCGTCTTCGGTCCTTGCCCGAGCGAGTTCGCATCGCGCAGTTCGGTGTCGAACACCGAAAAGCGTGCGAGCGACGCCGTCGCATCGTCGAAGGAGGTCTCCTCGCCACTGCGGACAGTGAGCTTCGCTTCCTGCACGTGCTTGCCGGTGAGGCAGTACTTCATGAGGTTGGGGCTTGACCGGTCCACGTAGTGGTCGAACTCCAGGTCTTCCACCGTGGCCTTGCCGGCGCCGCCGCCCGAGCCGGCATGCATGGTTGATTCCTGGAAGGCCTTCCAGTTAAAGGCCAGGACCTCGATCTCGTTCTTGTGGTCGCTGTCCTGCGACTCACCCTCGATGCCGTTGATCTTCAGAAAAATGTCTTGTGCCATGAAAACTCCCTGAACTTTGTTGTGATGTGACAGATGCTCGAGCGCTCTGGTCGGCGCACTGAGCGGTTGGGTCGGAGGCATCTGCGTGCCTCTTCCTCGAATGACGTGCGGTGCCTGAGATCAGCTCAGGCCGCTTCCTTGAGCGACGGCAGCTTGGCGACGAGTCGCAGCGAGACGGTGAGGCCTTCGAGCTGGAAGTGAGGCCGCAGGAAGAACTTGGCGCTGTAGTAGCCCGGGTTGCCCTCGATGTCCTCCACCACGACCTCGGCGGCGGCGAGCGGCCTCCGCGCCTTGGTTTCCTGCGAGGAATTGGCGGGGTCGGCATCGACGTAATGCATGATCCATTCGTTGAGCCAGCGCTGCATGTCCTCGCGCTCCTTGAACGAACCGATCTTGTCGCGCACGATGCACTTCAGGTACCCACGCGCGCTCCACGGCGGCTTCGATGTGATGCGAGAAGTCACTCAGCGAGGTCGCCCCCGAAGGCAGCGTCATCAGTGAAGACGCCAGGTCTTTCTCGACCGTTTGCGAATCGACCTTGTAGTGGCGGCACATCCGATGCAGATCGCTGTCGTTGAGCTGCCAGAGTTGGTGGATCCAATGCGTCAGTTCAACGTAGGGATTGCCTCGCAGCCTCGCGAACGCCGTCGCGGATTCGATGCCGCGAAACAAGGTGAGGTTGAGCTTGCCGAACAAGGCTCGGCGCGCGATCGTCATGGGGCGATTCCCGACACGGCGACCCGGGTCGGCATGCCGGTCGAACGCCGCACCGACGAACCTGCGTTTTCGCTTTTCTTGTCCACTCCGCGCTCCCTATGCTTTCTGGAATGAGCGCGATTCTGGTGGTCTTCCGGTGGTGCAAACCATGCACAATTTCAAGCAATAGTGTCCTCAGGCCGGGAGCAAATCGATCTGTGACGTTTGCCCATTTCCGCCCCTTCCGACCTATCACTAAAGTACTGTTTCAATGCAAAACGAGACAGTCGAGCAGCAAAAGAAAAAGCCCCTGAATTTCCTTTCGGGAATTCAGGGGCTCGGCGGACACCCGAAGGTGTCGGCAAATGCAGGGGCAATTACATGTGGTCGATCATGACCTGGCCAAAGCCGGAGCAGCTCACTTGCGTCGCGCCTTCCATCAGGCGTGCGAAGTCGTAGGTGACCTTCTTGCTGGCAATCGACTTCTCCATCGCACTGATGATGAGGTCCGCGGCTTCCTTCCAGCCCATGTGGCGCAGCATCATTTCTGCGGAGAGGATTTCGGAACCAGGGTTCACGTAGTCCTTGCCGGCGTACTTGGGGGCTGTGCCATGCGTGGCTTCGAACATGGCGACGGTGTCGCTGATGTTGGCGCCGGGCGCGATGCCGATGCCGCCGACCTGCGCGGCCAGTGCGTCGGATACGTAGTCGCCATTCAGGTTGAGCGTGGCGATCACGCTGTACTCGGCCGGGCGCAGCAAGATCTGCTGCAGGAACGCGTCGGCGATGCTGTCCTTGACGGTAATGTCCTTGCCGGTGCGCGGATTCTTGAACTTCATCCAGGGGCCGCCGTCGATCAGCTCGGCGCCGAACTCCTTGGCTGCCAGGTTGTAGCCCCAGTCACGGAAGCCACCTTCGGTGAACTTCATGATGTTGCCCTTGTGCACCAGGGTCACGCTCGGCTTGTCGTTGTCGATGGCGTATTGCAGCGCCTTGCGCACGAGGCGCTCCGTGCCTTCGATGGAAACGGGTTTGACGCCGATGCCCGACGTGTTGGGGAAACGGATCTTCTTGACGCCCATTTCGTCCTGCAAGAACTTGATGAGCTTCTTGGCCTTCTCGCTCTCGGCCTCGAACTCGATGCCGGCGTAGATGTCTTCCGAGTTCTCGCGGAAGATGACCATGTTGGTCTTGTGCGGCTCGCGCACCGGGCTGGGCACGCCCTTGAAGTACTGGATGGGGCGCAGGCACACGTACAGGTCGAGTTCCTGGCGCAGCGCGACGTTCAGCGAGCGGATGCCACCGCCCACGGGCGTGGTCAGCGGGCCCTTGATGGAGATGACGTAGTCGCGCACGGCGTGCAGGGTTTCCTCCGGCAGCCAGACGTCGGGGCCGTAGACCTTGGTCGACTTTTCGCCGGCGTAGACCTCCATCCAGTGGATCTTCTTCTTGCCGCCGTAGGCCTTGGCCACGGCCGCGTCGACCACTTTCAGCATGACGGGGGTGATGTCCAGGCCGGTGCCATCGCCTTCGATGAAGGGAATGATCGGTTCGTCAGGCACATTGAGCGAGTTGTCTGCGTTGACCGTGATCTTCTGACCCTCGGTCGGGACTTTGATGTGCTGATAGCTGGACATGTGGGGGATTGACTCCGGGATTGACTTAATTTTGACAACTGTCAGCGAATTCAGACACGGGGTGGATTCGCTGTACAGCCCGTGAACAAATCGCTGTACATTTTAGACGCAACCCATCAGCAAGCGTTTGTCAACCGTAGGGCCATCGGCCTCGTTAGTGGCTGACCTTCTGCTCGCCGGGAGGCGTTTCCAACCAATTCTCGATAGAGGAATCTTCAATGAGCAAAATTCTCGCAGTCATGATCGCTGGCCTGTTTGCCGCTGGCGCCTATGCACAAAACCCGGCCGGCACCACGCCCGAACAAGGTAACGCCACCAACAGCAAGTCGCAGCAACGTGCCGAAGCCAAGAAGGCTTCCAAGCCCGCTGGCAAGGTTGCAGCTCCCGCTGGCGACGAAGCCAAGACGCCCGAAGGCGGCGCCATCGGTGGCGACAAGGCTGCTGCTTCCGGCGAGAAGCGCGCTGAATCGCGCGACCAACGTCGTCGTAACAAGGACGGCAGCGTGAAGCGCAAGTCGACCCAAGGCGGCACCCCGAAGTAATTCGGCCTGCTCAAAAGAAAGCGCTCCTCGGGGCGCTTTTTTTTCGCCTGTAGTCGTTGTCCGACTGTCAACCACGCGCCGCGGCTTCCGTTGAATGTCTACCTTCCGCGGGAAGGGCAATCCAAATCAACGAATTTCAAAGGATCTCTTCATGAACAAGCTGCTCGCAGCCCTGGTCGCCGGTCTCTTCGCTGCCGGTGCTTTTGCTCAACAAGCCGAACCCACCACGGCCGCTCCCGCCGCCGCGAAGGTTGCCAAGCACGCTTCTGCCAAGAAGCACGTTGCCGCCAAGAAGCACAAGGTTCGCCACGTGGCCAAGGCCCACACGGCCACCGCCAAGAAGGTGTAAGCTTTCTCGCTCTCCGGCAATGCCCGCATCAGCGGGCATTTTCATTTGGCTTTCAATCAGCTTCAATTTTGACTACGGGCCGGGCACCGACCCCACCCTGAAAGAGTTGTCCGATGTTCCAGCGTCTCGCCGCCCTGCTCCTCGTGTCCGCGTCGTTCATGATGTCGGCGCAAGCCCAGCAGCAACCCCAGACCGACCTGCCACGCACGCAGTTGTCGGTCGGCCTCTACAAGATCGACACGCAGATTGCGCAAACGCCTCAGCAGCGCGAGATCGGCCTGATGTTCCGCAAGGAAATGCCGCAGGCCGAGGGCATGATCTTCGTGTTCGAGCAGCCCGCCACCCAGTGCTTCTGGATGCGCAACACCATCCTGCCGCTCACCGCCGCCTTCGTGGCCGACGACGGCCGCATCGTGAACCTGGTCGACATGCAGCCCATGACCGAGAACTCGCATTGCTCGCTGGAGCCCGTGCGCTACGTGCTCGAAATGAACCAGGGCTGGTTCGCCAAGAAGAACATCAAGAAGGGTGCGAAGCTGGGTGGCGAGCTGTTCGCAGCCACCAAACGCTGAGCATTCGCTGGCTGCAGCCCGCAAAAAAGCCGACCCGCGGGTCGGCTTTTTCATTGGCGGAGCGTGTGCTCAGCCACGGTCTTTTCAGCCGAAATTCTTGGCCGCGAAGTCCCAGTTGGCCAGCTTGGCCAGGAAGGTCTCGACGAACTTCGGGCGCAGGTTGCGGTAGTCGATGTAGTAGGCGTGTTCCCAGACGTCCACGGTCAGCAGCGCGGTGTCCGCAGTCGTCAGCGGCGTGCCGGCGGCGCCGGTGTTCACGATGTCCACCGAACCGTCGGCCTTCTTCACCAGCCACGTCCAGCCCGAGCCGAAGTTGCCCACGGCCGACTTCACGAAGGCTTCCTTGAAGGCGTCGTAGCTGCCCCACTTGGCATCGATGGCCTTGGCCAGCGCGCCGGTCGGTGCACCGCCGCCTTGCGGCTTCATGCAGTTCCAGAAGAAGGTGTGGTTCCAGATCTGGGCCGAGTTGTTGTAGATGCCGCCGCTCGACTTCTTGATGATCTCCTCGAGCGTCATCGATTCGAACTCGGTGCCCTTCTGCAGGTTGTTGAGGTTCACCACATAGGCGTTGTGGTGCTTGCCGTAGTGGTACTCGAGGGTTTCCTTCGAATACTCGGGTGCCAGTGCGTCTAGGGCGTACGGCAGGGGTGGGAGCACATGTTCCATGGTTTTTTCTCGTGGGTTGGTTGTGGGGAATCAAGGATTCTAGGAATTAATCATCGAGGACGCGTCGGACGCGTTCCCGTCGCGTCGCCCGGCGTGACGGTCATGTCGACCTCGCCGTCGGCGAGCCGTGCGGTGACCGCATCGCCGGGCGCCAGTTGCGTCGCGCTGACGATCGCATGACCGTCTGTATCGGTGAGCCATGCATAGCCGCGTTGCAGCACCAGCGCCGGGTCGAGCAGCCGCAGGCGCAGCGCGACGCGCTCGAGGCGCTCGCGACGCTGCGTCAACGCCCGGTCGAACTTCACGGGAAAGTCCGCGGCGATGGAGCGCGGCACCTGCGCCAGCCGCTCGCGCCGCGACAACACCGCGTAGTGCAGCCGCTGCGCGTGGTGCGCCAGGCGAAGCTGCTGGCGCGCGACGAGGTTCGACGGACGGCCCAGCCGGCCCGCCGCCTGGTCCAGCCGCTGGCCCAATGCATCGAGCCGCCCGCCCAGCGCATCGCTCAGCCGTTCGTCGAGCAGGTCGATGGCCCCGAGCCACAGGTCGCGCGGCGCGCTGACGAGTTCGGCGGCCGCCGTGGGCGTGGGCGCGCGCAGGTCGGCACAAAAATCCGCGATGGTGAAGTCGGTTTCATGCCCCACGCCGCTGATGAGCGGCACCGGGCTCTGCACGATCGTACGCGCCAGCGTTTCGTCGTTGAAAGCCCAAAGGTCTTCGATGGAGCCGCCGCCTCGAACCAGCAGGATGACGTCCACAGCCGGCTCGAGTTCATAGAGCGATTGCAATGCACGCACCAGGTCCGCCGGCGCGTTGGCACCCTGCACGGCCGCCGGCGCCAGCACGACCGGAATGTGCGGCACGCGACGTCGCAGCGCCGTGACCACGTCGTGCAAGGCCGCCGCGCCCAGCGACGTGACGACGCCGACGGCGCGCGGCATGGCCGGCAACGGCCGCTTGCGCGCGGGATCGAACAGGCCTTCGGCTTCCAGCCGTGCCTTGCGCTGCATGAACTGCTCGAACAGCGCGCCCTGCCCCGCGCGCCGCAGGCTCTCGACCACCAGTTGCAGATCGCCGCGCGGCTCGTAGACCGCGAGCCGGCCGCGCACCTCGACCTGGTCGCCGTCACGCGGCGAAAAGTCGAGCAGGCCGGCTGCGCGGCGAAACATCGCGCAACGCAATTGACCGAATTCGTCCTTGAGCGAGAAATAACAGTGTCCGCTCGTAGCGCGCGAAAACCCCGAAATCTCGCCACGAACCGTGACCGGATTGAAACGCGCGTCGAGCGCATCCGCCACCGCGCGGCACAGCGCGCCCACGGCCCACACGCGAGGGCCTGGCGCGGAATTCGGTTCACGCAGGTTCATGACGCGCACGCACGGCCCAAAGCCACTCTTCCACAACGCGCCTCAAGACGCGTGCTTTGCGCGCTTGCGGCGGAACAGGCGCACGGTTCCACGTGCAAGCCATTGATTTCATTGAAAAAAGTGCTGCTCAAAATTCAGTCGTTCTAGCGAAAAGGCCGTCCCATGCGGGTTCGGACGCCTTGCGCAGCAGGTTAGTCACAAAGTTATCCACAGAATCTGTGCGTCTGTGCCGACATCCAAACAAGGCGCGTGCCGATGGTGGGCTCAGTGGATAATCGCCGCGCATTTGCAGTCTACGGGCCGGAGGATTTTCTTGTTTTCCATCATAGTTGCCGCGGGTTGGCCGATCTGGCCCTTGCTCGCTTGTTCGGTCATTGCGCTCGCGCTGGTTATAGAACGTTTCACGAGTCTGAAAACCGTGAAGGTCCTGCCACCGAAGTTGCTCGACGAAACCATTACCGTGTCGCATACCGCCATTCCGGGGCCCGACGTGGTGACCAAGCTGGAACGCAACTCGATGCTCGGCCAGGTGCTGGCCGCCGGCCTGCGCGCGCTGAACGCGAACCCGCGCTGCACTGAAGACGACCTTCGCGCGGCCATGGAAGCCTCGGGCCGCACCGTGGCGCACAAGCTGGAGCGCTATCTCCCTGCCCTGGCCACCATCGCTTCCGCCGCCCCGCTGCTCGGGCTGCTGGGCACGGTGATCGGCATGATCGAGATCTTCGGGTCGCAGTCGCCCGGCAGCGGTGCCGTCGGCGCGGGCAACCCGGCGCAGCTGGCGCATGGCATCTCGATTGCGCTGTACAACACGGCCTTCGGCCTGATCGTGGCCATTCCGACGCTGATCTTCTGGCGCTACTTTCGCAGCCGCGTCGACGAATACCTGCTGAACCTCGAACTCTCGGGCGAGCGCTTTGCCCGGCACCTGAACGCACTGCGCAAATGACGACGTCCATGCTCGCCACCGCGTGTGCCGCGCTGCCCTGCGAAGGGGCCGCCGCCTCCTTGGGGCAGCTTGGCGGGGGCCTGTCATGACCCGTGCCCGCATGCAGTTCCGCCACGGCGCGCGCGACGAGCCCGAGATCAACCTGATCCCGTTCATCGACGTGCTGCTGGTCATCCTGATCTTCCTGATGCTGTCGACCACCTACAGCAAGTTCACGGAAATGCAGCTGCGGCTGCCGACGGCGGATGTCGATGCGCAGCGCGACTACCCGAAGGAAGTGATCGTGACGGTGTCGGCCGACGGCCGCTACGCCATCAACAAGACCCCGCTGCCCGACCGCAATGTCGAGACCGTGGCCGCCGCGCTCGCCGCAGCAGCCACCGGCGGCAAGGACAGCGTGGTGATCATCAGCGCCGACGCCACCAGCCCGCACCAGGCCGTGATCACGGTCATGGAGGCCGCACGCCGTGCCGGCCTGATGCAGATCACCTTCGCCGCCCAGTCGACGGCACAAGCCGGGCACTGAGTGCCGTCTTCCGAAGGCCACGGCAGCAGCGCCGCGCCGCCGGCCTCGCGGTTGCAGAGTGCCTGGCTGCGGCGTGGCCCCATGGCCTGCCTGCTGTGGCCACTGTCGCTGCTGTACGCCGCCATCTTCGCTGTCCGCACGGGGCTCTATCGCCTCGGGTGGCTGCGAACGGAGCGGGTGCCGGTGCCCGTCATCGTGGTCGGCAACGTGATCGCGGGCGGCGCGGGCAAGACGCCGGTGGTGATGGCCGTGGTTCAGCACCTGCGTGCACGCGGGCTGCAGGTGGGCGTGGTCTCGCGCGGCTACGGGCGACGCACCGACGACTGCCGCGAAGTGCTCGGCGACAGCGATCCGCTGGACGTGGGCGACGAGCCCGCACTGATTCATCACGCAACCCGAGCGCCCGTGTTCGTGGCGCGCAAGCGCATCGAAGCGGCGCGTGCGCTGCTTGCCCGGCATCCGGCCACGCAGGTGATCGTCAGCGACGACGGGCTGCAGCACCTGGCGCTGGCGCGCGACATAGAGATTTGCGTGTTCGACGACCGGGGCATCGGCAATGGCTGGCGGCTGCCTGCCGGGCCGTTGCGCGAAGCCTGGCCGCGCAAGGTCGACCTGGTGCTGCACAGCGGCGCGCGGCCAGCCTTTGCCGGCGGGTTCACCGCGACGAGGCGCCTGGCGAACGAGGCGCTGGCACACGACGGCTCGCGCGTGCCGTTGGATTCACTCGTCGGGCGCCCGGTGATTGCCTTGGCGGCCATTGCGCGGCCCGAGGCTTTCTTCGACATGCTGCGCGCACGCGGCCTGACGCTCGCCGAGACCATCGCCTTGCCCGACCACCACGACTTCGACGGTTGGCAACGCCCGGACGCACCCGGCCACACGCTCGTCTGCACCGAAAAGGACGCCGTCAAACTCTGGCGCCGGGCGCCCGACGCGCTGGCCGTGCCGCTGGAGTTCGCGCCCTCCCCGGAATTCTTCAACGCGCTCGACGCAAAGCTATCATCGCCCGATGGATACCAAGCTGCTTGAACTGCTCGTCTGCCCCGTCACCAAAGGTCCGCTGACCTGGAACCCCGAGAAGCAGGAGCTCTGCTCGCGCAGCGCGCGTCTCGCCTACCCGGTGCGCGACGGCATTCCGGTGCTGCTCGAAAACGAGGCACGCACGCTGTCCGACGAAGAGCTCGGCCTGTGAGCTTCACCGTCCTGGTGCCGGCGCGCCTGGCGTCGACACGGCTTCCCAACAAACCCCTGGCCGATATCGCCGGCCTGCCCATGGTGGTGCGCGTGGCGCAGCGCGCGGCCGAATCGGGCGCCGCGCGCGTGGTGGTCGCCGGCGACGACGCCTCGATCATCGAAGCCTGCAAGGCGCACGGCGTCGAAGCCGTCCTCACCCGCCAGGATCACCCCAGCGGCACCGACCGGCTGGCCGAAGCCTGCGAGCAACTGGGCCTCGACGGCGACGACATCGTGGTGAATGTGCAGGGCGACGAACCGCTGATCGACCCGGCGTTGATCGACGCGGTCGCCTCCACGCTGGCCTCGCACAGCGAAGCGGCCATGAGCACCGCGGCGCACGAGATCGATTCGATCGCAGACTTCATGAACCCGAACGTGGTGAAGGCCGTGCTCGACGCACAAGGCAACGCCATGTACTTCAGCCGCGCCCCCATTCCGTGGTGGCGCGACGGCTCGACGCAGGGCGATGCGCCCGCCGTGCTGCCCACGCCGGCGCCGCTGCGTCACATCGGCATCTACGGCTATCGCGCGGGCTTCGTGCGCAAGTTTCCGTTGCTGCCGGCGGCGCCCGTCGAGGGCACCGAGGCGCTGGAACAGCTGCGCGCGCTGTGGCACGGGCACCGGATCGCGGTGCATGTGAGCCATGTCGCGCCCGGCCCGGGCATCGACACGCCAGAAGACCTCGCGCGCGTGCGCGCCGTCTTTGCCGCTCGGACCAGCGCCTGAGAAAGCCGCCCGGCCTGCGGGAAGTGCGGAGATTTTCTCGAGGGCACGCATGCTATCCTCGAAGCAATTCCGCCTGGCCCAGCCATGAGGCCGACGCTGGGTGCGACACAAAATCTAAGAACCGTCCGAGGACACCATGAGACTAATTTTGCTGGGCGCGCCCGGGGCGGGCAAAGGCACGCAAGCGGCCTTCATTTGCCAGAAATACAGCATTCCGCAAATCTCGACCGGCGACATGCTGCGCGCCGCGGTCAAGGCCGGCACCCCCCTGGGACTGCAGGCCAAGGCCGTCATGGATGCGGGCGCACTGGTCAGCGACGACCTGATCATCAACCTGGTGAAGGAACGCATCGCGCAGGCCGACTGCGCCAGCGGCTTCCTGTTCGACGGCTTCCCGCGCACCATTCCGCAGGCCGACGCCATGAAGGCGGCGGGCGTCAAGCTCGACTACGTGCTCGAGATCGATGTGCCCTTCGGCGACATCATCGAACGCATGAGCGGCCGCCGCTCGCACCCGGCTTCGGGTCGCACCTACCACGTCAAGTTCAACCCGCCCAAGGTGGAAGGCAAGGACGACGTGACCGGTGAAGAGCTGATCCAGCGCGAAGACGACAAGGAAGAAACCGTGCGCAAGCGCCTGGACGTGTACAGCCAGCAGACGCGTCCGCTGGTGGACTACTACTCGGCCTGGGCCAACACCGACCCGGCCGCCGCGCCGAAATACCGCGCCATCAAGGGCGTGGGCACGGTCGACGAAATCACGCAGCGTGCGCTGGCCGCACTGAGCAGCTGATCTCGCAGCCGCCCTCTCGCAGGGCGGCTTTTTTTCGTTACCCGAGCAGTTCCAGCATCAGCGCGATGCGCGCCTTCACGGGCGTCAGCGCGCCCGCATCGCGGAACTGGTCGCCTGCCTTCGGCAGGATGCGCCCGTTCACGCAACGCGTCGCACGAACGATGGCAATTCCGTCGGCCTGCGCCTTCAATGCCGCTTCCTCCAGCGCGTGATGCACCGTGCCGTTGCCGGTGGCGGCCAACACCAGCCCTCGCAGCGGATCGACGCCCTTAGCCTGCACCAGCGCCTCGACCACGGCCCCGCTCGCACCGGCGTGGCTCATCACGATTTCCACGCGCGGCCATTGCACGGCGGCGGCATCGAAGATCTTCGACACCTGCGATGCAGCAGCCTCGGGCCACGCGCGAACCAACCGCACCTCGCCCTCTTCCACGTAGCCCAGCGGCCCGGCATCGCCTGACGCGAACGCATCGAGCCGGTAGGTGTGCGTCTTCTGGATGTCCAGGCCGCCGTGGATCGTTCCGGCGCACACAGCCATCACGCCCCGCGCACCCGGCGTGGATGCGACGCTGATAGCGTCGCGCACGTTCTGAGGCCCGTCGGGCGCCAGCGCCGTCGCGGGCCGCATCGCGCAGGTGAGGACCACCGGCTTGGTCGCGGAGAGCACCGAGTGCAGGAAGAACGTGGTCTCCTCCAGGGTGTCCGTGCCGTGCGTGATGACGATGCCCGCCACGTCAGCCTGCGCCAGCCAATGCGCGCAACGCTGCGCCAGCTTCTGCCAGGTATCGAAGGACATGTCCTTGCTGTCGAGCTGCGCCACCTGCTCCGCCACCAATGCCACGCCCGTGGGTGCATCGATGCCGCCCAGCAGGTCCGCAACACCCACTTGCCCCGCCGTGTAGCCGATGTTGTCGCCGCTGCTGGCGGCCTTGCCGGCGATGGTGCCGCCTGTGCCCAGGACCACCACGCGACGCACTTCAGGCGAAAGGGAATTGACCATCACTTGTCAACTTTAAAAAACTGGTTAAAAATACAGGTACTGGATATCTAGCCAGTGCCGCAAGGAACCACATATGCAGTTCGCAGTGAAGCTTACAGCCCGCCAGCAGCAGATCCTGGACTTGATCCAGAGCGCCATCGCACGCACCGGTGCGCCACCCACGCGCGCCGAAATTGCCAACGAGCTCGGATTCAAGTCGGCCAACGCCGCCGAAGAACACCTGCAGGCGCTGGCGCGCAAGGGTGTCATCGAGCTCGTCAGCGGCACCTCGCGCGGCATTCGCCTGAAGGGTGACGCTCTGCGCTCGCTGAACGAAACACGCCATCGTGAAGGCAGCCAGTTCTCGCTGTCGCTGCCCGGCATGGCCCAGCTGGCGCTTCCGCTCATCGGCCGCGTCGCAGCCGGCTCCCCCATCCTCGCGCAAGAGCATGTCGACCAGACCTACTACGTCGAGAACACGCTGTTCCAGCGCCAGCCCGACTACCTGCTGAAGGTGCGCGGCATGTCGATGCGCGACGCCGGCATCATGGACGGCGACCTGCTCGCCGTGCAGGCCACCAAAGAAGCGCGCAACGGCCAGATCGTGGTGGCGCGGCTGGGCGAAGAAGTGACCGTGAAGCGCCTGAAGCGCAACAAGCAGGTCATCGAGCTGCACGCCGAGAACCCCGACTACCCGACCATCATCGTCCAGCCGGGCGAGCCTTTCGAAATCGAAGGCCTCGCTGTCGGGCTCATTCGCAACACCATGCTGATGTAGGCCTCACGGCTTGCTGCCAGCTGCACCTCATCCGGCCGCGACAGGTGGCGGGCGTATGGCGAAGAGTCGCCATCACCCTGTCGCAGCCGATTCAAGAAATCCTGCCTGTGTTCAACCTCATACTTTTTTGGAGTTCACATGGGAATCGCCCTCCTCGCCATCGCTGATTTCTGGATGCCGCTGCAATCGCTGGCCAACAGACTGATCCCGGCACGCCGGCCCCACGCCAGGGACCATCTCGACCACAACGACAGCTCCGCCGGCTTGCGCTACGTTGCGGTGCGCCCTGCCTGTGCCTCTCGCAACGGTGCCGGCATGACCACGCCTGCGGTGGCCACCGCCCCTGCGCGTCCGCTGCGCGTGGTTCGCGTGGTCGACGGCAAAGGGCAGCAACGCAATGACCGCGTGGTGATCTCGGGCCGCATGGCCGACGTTTGCGCCGAACTCGACCGACTGGCCGCGCTCGAGACCGCGGAAACCCTGGCCACGGCCCACCGCTCGACGCGCCTGCACTGAGCTGGCACCGAGCCAGCACTCGGCCCGGCATTGGGCGGCACTGCCCGCCAAATCCGCAGCGCAAGCGCCCGTGAAGGCGCACGGCAAGCCGCTTGGCAAGGCGTGCGGGCCGGGTATCCAAACGTTCACAGGTGCGTCATGCCGATGCTGCGAGGCACAATGGCACGCCATGAACATTGTGATCCTCGACGACTACCAGGACGCGGTGCGCAAGTTGCGCTGCGCAGCCAAGCTGGACGCGTACGCGGCCAAGGTCTATACCAACACGGTGAAGGGCATCGGGCAGCTGTCGGTCCGCCTGAAAGACGCCGACGTGATCGTGCTGATTCGCGAGCGCTCCCAGATCTCGCGCCAGCTCATCGAAAAGCTGCCCAAGCTCAAGCTCATTTCTCAGACCGGACGCATCGCCGGTCACATCGATGTCGCGGCCTGTACCGAACGCGGCGTGGCCGTAGCAGAGGGCTCCGGCTCGCCGCAGGCCCCGGCCGAACTCACCTGGGCGCTCATCATGGCCGCCATGCGCCGGCTGCCGCAGTACATCAGCAACCTGAAGCACGGGGCCTGGCAGCAGTCGGGGCTCAAGTCGGCGTCGATGCCGCCCAACTTCGGGCTCGGCTCGGTGCTCAAGGGCAAGACGCTGTGCATCTGGGGCTACGGCCGCATCGGCCAGCTGGTGGCGCGCTACGGGCAGGCCTTCGGCATGCAGGTCGTCATCTGGGGCCGCGAAGCCAGCTGCGCCAAGGCGCGCTCCGACGGCTTCCAGGTGGCGCAGAACCGGCACGAATTCTTTGCCGCCGCCGACGTGCTGTCGGTGCACCTGCGGCTCAACGATGAAACCAACGGCCTCATCACGCTGGAAGACCTCTCGCGCATGAAGCCGACGGCGCTGTTCGTCAACACCTCGCGCGCCGAACTGGTCGAAGCCGATGCCCTGCTCGCCGCGCTCAACCGCGGCCGCCCCGGCCTCGCCGCCATCGACGTGTTCGAAAGCGAGCCGCCGCTGCAGGGCCACGCGCTGCTGCGCCTGGAGAACTGCATCTGCACGCCGCACATCGGCTACGTCGAGCAGGAAAGCTACGAGAGCTACTTCGGCCAGGCGTTCGACAACGTCGTGAGCTACATCAACGGCAACCCCACGAACATCGTGAACCCGGGCGCGCTGCAGGTCCGCCGTTGAGCCCGGCCGCGCCACGGCGCGCGTCGCAACGCGCGCTCTGGGCGCTGCTCGTGGGAAATTTCGTGATCGGCACCGGTGTGATGGTGGTGCCGGGCACGCTCAACGAAATCAGCAGTTCGCTGTCCGTCAGCGTTGCCACGGCGGGCCAGTTGATCACGGCCGCCGCGGCGGTGATGTGCGTCGGCGCGCCGCTGCTGGCCGCCGCGGTCGCGGGCTGGGACCGCCGCCAGCTGCTCGCGCTCACCATGCTCTGGTACGCCGCCGGGCACATGCTCGCCGCGCTGATGCCGAGCTTTGGCGCCCTGCTCCCGGTTCGCATGCTCACGGTCATCGCACCGGCCATCTTCACGCCGCAGGCGGCGGCCTGTGCCGGCCTGCTGGTGCCGCCCGAGCAGCGCGGGCGCGCCGTGACCTTCGTTTTTCTCGGCTGGTCGATCGCGTCGGTGCTGGGCCTGCCCATTGGCGCGCTCATCGGCGGGCACCTGGGCTGGCGCGTGGCGTTCATGGTGATCGCGGCACTCAGTGTCGCGAGTGCGACATCGATCTGGCTCACCCTGCCGAACGCCATTCGTCCCGCCGTGCTGAGCGCCGCCGCCTGGTCGCGTGTGCTGCGCAGCCCGGTGCTGATGGGCATCGTCTGCGTCACCGCGCTGCAGGGCACGGGGCAGTTCGTGCTGTCGAGTTATTTCGGGCCGATCCTCAAGCAGAACTACGGCGCGGACGCGACCTCGCTGAGCGTGGTGTGGGCGCTGTTCGGTGCCTTCGGCCTGATCGGCAACATGGTGGTCAGCCGCTACATCGACCGGGTAGGCGCCGGGCGCATGGTGCTGGCGACGACTGCCTTGATCACGCTGAGCCTGCTGCTGTGGCCGCTGGCCTCCTCGCTCGCCTGGCTGGCCGTGGTGCTGGTGCCCTGGGGGCTGGGCTGCTTCGCGACCAACTCGGCCCAGCAGGCCCGACTCGTGGGCCTGGCGCCGGCGCTGGCGCCCGGCTCGGTGGCGCTGAACAGCTCGGGCATCTACACCGGCCAAGCGGTGGGCGCGGCGCTGGGCGGCTGGCTGCTGGCCAACGACGCGGACGCATGGATGAGCTGGGTCGGCTTCGGCGTGCTGCTGGTCGCCATGGTGCTGAGCGTGGCCATCGACCGCAGCGGCCGCACGGCCTGAACCTGCCGAGCCGCTGCCCCTCCCGGGACCCCGGAACAGTGTCCCCGCCAGCGCCTCCTCGTAACACCCGTCACGCCCCTTGCGCGCGGGGCTGCAAAATCGGGGCTTCGCCAGCCACATCGCGGCACCCGCACCGGTGCCCCGTGCGGCGGCCCCGGATACCACTCAACCATTGAAACCCTCCAGCAAATGACAGTGAACTACACCCGAATCGGCGTCATCGGCGCCGGCGCCATGGGTCGCGGCATCGCGCAGATCGCCGCCCAGGCAGGCAGCGAAGTGCTGCTGCTCGACAGCTTCGCCGGCGCCGCCGAGCGCGGGCGCGAAGCCCTCGCCGCCCAATGGAACAAGCTGCACGAGAAGAACAAGATCGACGCCGCCACGCGCGACGCGTACATCGCCCGCGTGAAGGCCGTGGACTCGGCCCAGGCGCTGGCCGGTTGCGACCTGGTGGTCGAGGCCGTCATCGAAGACCTCGAAGTCAAGCGCACGCTGTTCCGCGAGCTCGAAGGCATCGTGGGCGACACGGCCACGCTGGTCACCAACACCTCGTCGCTCTCGGTCACGGCCATTGCCGCCGGCCTGAAGCACCCCGAGCGCTTCGCGGGCTTTCACTTCTTCAACCCCGTGCCGCTGATGAAGGTGGTCGAGGTGGTGGCGGGCTTCAAGACCTCGCCCGAGGTCTGCGCGCAGCTCGCGGGCTACGCCAAGCAGATGGGCCACAGCGCCGTGCAGGCGCAGGACACGCCCGGCTTCATCGTGAACCACGCCGGCCGCGGCTACGGCACCGAGGCGCTGCGCATCGTGGGCGAAGGCGTGGCCGATTTCGCGACCATCGACCGCATCCTGAAAGACCAGGCCGGCTTTCGCCTCGGCCCGTTCGAGCTGCTGGACCTGACCGCGCTCGACGTGTCGCACCCGGTGATGGAGTCGATCTACCACCAGTACTTCGAAGAGCCGCGCTTTCGCCCCAGCGTGATCACCGCGCAGCGCCTGGCCGCGGGCGCGCTGGGCCGCAAGACCGGCGAAGGCTTCTACCGCTACACCGACGGCGTGATACAGCAGACGCCCGAGGCGGCCGCACCCGTGGTCGAGGGCACGCCCTCGGTCTGGGTGTCGCCGCGTGCCGCGCGCCGCGCCGAGCTGCTGCGCCTGGTGAACACGCTGGGCGCGCAGATCGACAGCGGCGCCACGCCCGCCGCGCATTCGCTGATCCTGGTGGCCCCGCTGGGCTTCGACGTGACCACGGTGGCCGCGGTCGAGCGCCTGGACGCCACGCGCACCGTGGGCATCGACATGCTGATCGACGACGCCGCCACCAAGCGCCGCGTGCTCGCCACCAACCCGGCCACGCGCCGCGACATGCGCGACACCGCGCACGCCCTGTTCGCGCGCGACGGCAAGGCTGTGAGCGTGATCCGCGACAGCGGCGGCTTCGTCACGCAGCGCGTGATCGGCGCCATCGTGAACATCGCCGCCGACATGTGCCAGCAGCGCGTGTGCACGCCAGCCGACCTGGAAACCGCCGTGCAGCTGGGCCTGGGCTACCCGCGTGGCCCACTCGCCATGGGCAACCTGTACGGCCCGACCAACATGCTCGAGGTGCTGTTCAACCTGCAGACGGTGTACGGCGACCCGCGCTATCGCCCGAGCCCGTGGCTGCGCCGCCGCGGCGCGCTGGGCCTGAGCCTGCTGCACGAAGAAGAATAAAAGCCGAGGACCACCACGCAATGACCGCCGAACTGAAGAGCACGAGCGAAGGCAGCACCATGGTGCTGACCATCGCCAACCCGACCCAGCGCAACGCCCTGGGCCCCGAGATCTACGCCGCCGGCATCGAGGCGCTCAACGGCGCCGAGGGCAGCGCCGAGATCCGCAGCGTCGTCATCGTGGGCGAAGGCGCATGGTTCTGCGCCGGCGGCTCGCTGCAGCGGCTGCTGGCCAACCGGCAGCTCGACCGCTCGGTGCAGGCCGAGAGCATCGAGGGCCTGCACAACTGGATCGATTCGATCCGTACCTTCCCCAAGCCGATCATCGCGGCGGTCGAAGGCGCTGCCGCCGGCGCGGGCTTCTCGCTCGCGCTGGCCTGCGACTTCGTGGTCGCGGCGCGCGACGCGGTGTTCGCGGCCTCGTACAGCAACGTGGCGCTGTCGCCCGACGGCGGCCTCAGCTGGCACCTGGGGCAGCAGCTGCCGCGCCAGCTGGCCAGCGAATGGCTCATGAACGGCGAACGCATCGGCGCGCAGCGCCTGCATGCGCTGGGCCTGGTCAACGAGCTCACCGAGACCGGGCAGGCGCTGCAAGGCGCGCTGGCCCTGGCCGCCAAGCTCAACGCGCGCGCGCCCAACTCGCTGGCGAGCATCAAGGAGCTGCTGAGCGATGCGCGCGGCGCCACGCTCACCTCGCAGCTCACGCAGGAGCGCGACCACTTCGTGCGCAACCTGCACCACGCGAACGCAGGCATCGGCATTGCCGCGTTTCTCGACAAGAAGCCACCGCAATACGAGTGACGCCCCCCGCGTCGCTCCCGTGACACCCCCCGCCTTTTCAGTCGCCGAGAGGACAGACCAATGGACGACCCCATTCTTACTATCGAAGAACGTGAAGCGATCAACAGTGGTCGCTGGTTTTCTTCCCTATCCCCATCGCTACGGCACGACATCCTCCGATGCGCTTTCGTCAAACGCTACAAGGACGGCGACCTGATCGCTGCCCGCGGCGACCCGCCCGAACACTGGATCGCCTGCGCCAAGGGCGCGGTGCGCGTGAGTTCGACGGCCGTCTCGGGCAAGCAGGTGACGCTGACCTACGTGGAGCCGGGCATCTGGTTCGGCGACGTGGCAATGTTCGACGGGGACCGGCGCACGCACGATGCGTATGCGCATGGGGACAGCACCATCCTGTGCGTGGCTCGCGCCGACTTCCAGAAGATCCTGGCGTCGCACGTGGAGCTGTACGAGGCGCTGATGCGGCTGCAGGCGCGGCGCATCCGCACGCTGTTCGGGCTGGTGGAAGACCTCAACACCCTGCCCCTGCGGGCACGGCTGGCCAAGCAGCTCATTCACCTGGTGCGCAGCTACGGCGTGCCCAACCTGGACGACGGCAGCCAGATGCGCATCGGGCTGCAGCTTGCGCAGGAAGAACTGGCGCAGCTGCTGGGCGCGTCGCGCCAGCGGGTCAACCAGGAGCTGAAGACCATGGAGCGCGAGGGCACCATCCGCATCGAGACGAGCGGGCTCGTCATCCTGGACCGCGCGGCGCTCATGCGCGTGTCGGAAGCTGAAGACTAGAACGCGCACCTGCAAG
Source organism: Variovorax sp. J22G73 (assembly GCF_030317035.1). Classification (GTDB taxonomy): domain Bacteria; phylum Pseudomonadota; class Gammaproteobacteria; order Burkholderiales; family Burkholderiaceae_C; genus Variovorax. The sequence continues at coordinate 1,530,316 of NZ_JASZYK010000001.1, read as the reverse complement.
AAGACCACCGACAAGAACAGACAAAAGACAAGCACCGACATGAGCCAGGACTTCTCCAACTTCATCGGCACCCGTGCCGTCTCGCAACAGCACGCCTTCGACGTCGACGCGCTTGCCGCCTGGCTCGAGAAGAACCTCGAGGGGTTCAAGGGGCCGCTGACGGTCGAGATGTTCAAGGGCGGCCAGTCGAACCCGACCTACAAGCTGGTCACGCCGTCGCAAAGCTACGTGATGCGCGCCAAGCCGGGCCCGGTCGCCAAGCTGCTGCCCTCGGCCCATGCGGTGGAGCGCGAGTTCAAGGTGATGAGCGGCCTGGCCGGCACCGACGTGCCGGTGCCGCGCATGTACTGCCTGTGCGAGGACGAAGGCGTCATCGGGCGGGCCTTCTATGTCATGGAATTCATGCAGGGCCGCGTGCTGTGGGACCAGTCGCTGCCGGGCATGGGCAACGACGAGCGCGCGGCCATCTACGACGAGATGAACCGCGTGATCGCCGCGCTGCACTCGGTGAAGTTCGCCGAGCGCGGCCTGGCCAGCTACGGCAAGCCGGGCAACTACTTCGAACGCCAGATCGGCCGCTGGAGCAAGCAGTACGTGGCGTCCATCACCCAGCCCATTCCCGAGATGGACAAGCTGATGGAATGGCTGCCCGCGCACATGCCGGCCAGCGCGCGTGACGAGAGCATGGTGTCGATCGTGCACGGCGACTTCCGCCTGGACAACATCATGTTCCACGCCACCGAGCCGCGCGCCATCGCCGTGCTCGACTGGGAGCTGTCGACGCTGGGCCATCCGCTGGCCGACTTCAGCTACCACTGCATGTCGTGGCACATCTCGGGCGCCACATTCCGCGGCATCGGCGGCCTGGACCACAAGAGCCTGGGCATTCCGACCGAGAGCGAATACATCCGCAAGTACTGCGAGCGCACCGGCCTCACCACGCCCGAGGCGCTGGCGCCCGACTGGAACTTCTACCAGGCCTACAACCTGTTCCGCATGGCCGCGATCCTGCAAGGCATTGCCAAGCGGGTCGAGGCCGGCACCGCATCGAGCGAGCAAGCCGTGGCCTCGGGCCGCGGTGCACGCCCCATGGCCGAAATGGCCTGGCAGTTCGCCCAAAAGGCGTAACCGCCGTCCTTCAGCGCCACCCCACTCACACAGGACCCACCAGGAGACACAAGATGGACTTCGAATACTCGGCCAAAACCAAAGACCTCCAGAAACGCGTCAAGGCGTTCATGGACGAGAACATCTACCCGGCCGAAGCCGAGTACAGCGCCGAGCTGGCCGCCAACACGGTCGCCGGCAAGCGCTGGAGCGCGCTGAAGACCGTCGAGAAGGTCAAGGAAAAGGCCAAGGCCCAGGGCCTGTGGAACCTGTTCCTGCCGGTCGACAGCGCCTCGGCGTCCGGCTATGCCGGTGCCGGCCTGACCAACCAGGAATACGCGCCCCTCGCCGAAATCATGGGCGCGGTGCCATGGGCGAGCGAAGCCTTCAATTGCTCGGCGCCCGACACCGGCAACATGGAAACCATCGCGCGCTACGGCTCCGAGGAAATCAAGGCACGCTGGCTCAAGCCGCTGCTCGAAGGCGAAATTCGCTCGGCCTTCGCGATGACCGAGCCCGACGTGGCCTCCAGCGACGCCACCAACATCGCGACGCGCATCGAACGCCAGGGCGACGAGTACGTCATCAACGGCCACAAGTGGTGGATTTCCGGTGCGGCCGACCCGCGCTGCGCGGTCTACATCACCATGGGCAAGACCGACCCCGACGCACCCCGCCATTCGCAGCAGAGCATGGTCATCGTGCCGGCGGACGCCAAGGGCATCCGCATCGTGCGCCCGCTCAACGTGATGGGCTACGACGATGCGCCGCACGGCCACGTCGAGATGTACTTCGAGAACGTGCGCGTACCGGTGGGCAACATCCTCCTGGGCGAAGGCCGCGGTTTCGAAATTGCGCAAGGCCGCCTTGGCCCGGGACGCATCCACCACTGCATGCGCCTGATCGGCCTGGCCGAGCGCGCGCTCGAGCTGATGTGCAAGCGCGCCTCGTCGCGCGTGGCCTTCGGCAAGACCGTGGCCTCGCAGACCGTGACGCAGGAGCGCATCGCCGAAGCGCGCTGCAAGATCGACATGGCGCGCCTGCTCACGCTGAAGGCCGCCTGGCTGATGGACGTGGCCGGCAACAAGGTCGCCAAGAACGAGATCGCCATGATCAAGGTCGTCGCTCCGACGATGGCCTGCCAGGTGATCGACTGGGCCATGCAGGTGCATGGTGGCGGCGGCATGTGCGACGACTTTCCGCTGGCCAACGCCTATGCCCACGCACGCACGCTGCGCTTCGCGGACGGTCCGGACGAAGTGCACCGCAACGCGATCGCCAAGTGGGAGCTGGGCCGCTACGCGCCGAACAAGGCCGACGCCGACATGCCGGTGACGCGCTTCTGATCGTTGTATTGCTCCCTCTCCCTTGCGGGGAGAGGCTTGCGACAAGGGCCGACGGCGTTCAACACGCCCCGGCCCTTTTTCTTTGTCAGAGCTTCTTCTGGAGAAAGACAGCGTGGCCGAAGGCCGGGTCGAGCTGGTAGCCCGCGAATCCCTCGCGCTCGTACGCGCGCAATGCGGGCGCGTTGCCCGACAGCACCTCGAGCGTGAGCTTGCAGGCGCCACGGCGGCGCGCCTCCTGCTCCACCAGCGCGAACATCTGCTGGGCCACGCGCTGGCCGCGGTGGCTGGCCAGCACCACCACGTCGTGCACGTTCACCAGCGGCTTGCAGGCGAAGGTCGAGAACCCCTCGATGCAGTTGACCAGGCCCACCGCATGTTCGCCGTCATAGGCCAGCACGCTGAAAGCCTGCGGACGCGCCGCCAACGCGGTGGGGAGCCCCTGGCGCACCGCCGCATCGAGCGGCGTGCCGCCGCCAGCAGGGTCGCGGGCATAGGCATCGAGCAGGCCGACCAGGGCGGCGGCCTGCGCCGCGTCGCGGTAGTCGACGAGACGGACGTCGATCGGCATCACCACATCACTTCGCCGGTTCGAGCGTGGCCGCCAGCCGCTTCGCGCTCGATTCGGCCTGGGCCGCGTCGCGCGCCTCGACCATCACGCGCACCAGCGGCTCGGTGCCGCTCGCGCGGATGAGCACACGGCCCGCGTCGCCCAACTCGGCCTCGATGCGCTCGGTTTCGCTGGCCAGGGCCTGGTTGTCCTTCCAGTTCTGCTCGGGCGCGAGGCGCACGTTGATGAGCGTCTGCGGGAACAGCGTGACGCCGTCGAGTAGCTGCGCCACGGTCTTGCCGCTGCGCACGCAGGCCTGCAGCACCTGCAGCGCGCTGACGATGCCGTCGCCCGTGGTGTGGCGGTCGAGGGCCAGCAGGTGGCCGGAGCCCTCGCCGCCCAGGATCCAGCCGCGCTTGTCGAGCTCTTCGAGCACATAGCGGTCGCCCACCTTGGCGCGCACGAACTCGATGCCCTGCTTGCGCAGCGCGACCTCGACGGCCTTGTTGGTCATCAGCGTGCCGACCACGCCGACCGGCTTTTCGCCGCGCGCGATGCGCTCGGCCACCATGAGGTACAGCAGCTCGTCGCCGTTGAACAGGCGGCCGCTGGCGTCGACCAGCTGCAGGCGGTCGGCGTCGCCGTCGAGGGCGATGCCGTAGTCGGCCCGCTGCGCCGTCACCGCACTCACCAGCGCCTGCGGGTGCGTGGCGCCCACGCCCTTGTTGATGTTCAGGCCGTCCGGCGACACGCCGATGCTGGTCACCTCGGCGCCCAGCTCGTGGAACACGTTGGGCGCCACCTGGTAGGCCGCGCCGTGCGCCGCGTCGACCACCAGCTTCATGCCGCGCAGCGTGAGGTCGTTGGCGAAGGTGCTCTTGCAGAACTCGATGTAGCGGCCGGCCGCGTCGTTGAGGCGCCGGGCCTTGCCCAGGGCGGCGGAGTCGGCCCACACCGGGGCTTCTTCCAGCGCGGCTTCCACCGCCAGTTCCCAGGCGTCGTCGAGCTTGGTGCCCTGCGCGCTGAAGAACTTGATGCCGTTGTCGGGGTAGGCGTTGTGGCTCGCGCTGATCACCACGCCGAGGCTGGCGCGCTGGGCCCGCGTGAGGTATGCCACGCCGGGCGTGGGCAGCGGCCCGAGCAGCACCACGTCGACGCCAGCCGAGTTGAAGCCCGATTCGAGCGCCGACTCCAGCATGTAGCCCGAAATGCGGGTGTCCTTGCCGATCAGCACCGTCGGGCGGGCCTGGGTTTTCTTCAGCACGCGGCCCACGGCGTGCGCCAGGCGCAGCACGAAGTCGGGGGTGATGGGGGCCTGGCCGACCGTGCCACGGATGCCGTCGGTGCCGAAATATTTGCGGGTCATGGTTGTCCGATCTCGTTTTTTGTTTGTTGTGGTTCTTGCGCCTTCATGGCGCGCCATACGGCGATGGCGGCGACCGTGTCGTGCACGTCGTGCACGCGCACCACGGCCGCGCCGCGGTCCACGGCCAGCAGCGCCGCGGCCACGCTGGGCACGATGCGCTCACCTGCCAACTCGATGCCCGTGACCGCGCCGATGGACGACTTGCGCGACCAGCCCAGCAGCAGCGGCAAACCGCCCGCGAGCAGTTCGCGCTGGCGCGCGAGCAAGGCGAAATTCTGCGCCACGGTCTTGCCGAAGCCCACGCCCGGGTCGAGCGTGATGCGCGACGCATCCACTCCGAGCGTACGCAGCAGCTGCAATTGCGCTTGCAGGAAGGACAGCACTTCGGGAATCACATCGCCGGCCATCGGCACGGCCTGCATGGTCTGCGGATCGCGGTGCATGTGCATCAGGCAGATGCCGCACGAAGGGTGCGCCGCCACGGCCTCGCGCGCGCCCGGTCGGCGCAGCGCCCAGATGTCGTTGACGATGTCCGCGCCCAGGTCGAGCACCGCGCGCATGACCTCGGGCTTGTAGGTGTCGACGGAGACCGGCACGTTCAGCTTCACCGCCTCGCGCACCACGGGCAGCACGCGGGCAAGCTCGTCGTCGAGCGACACCGCCGGGCTGCCGGGACGGGTCGATTCGCCGCCGATGTCGAGGATGTCGGCGCCCTCCTCCAGCAACTGTTCGCAGTGCCGCAGCGCGGTGCCGGTGGAGGCGTGGGCGCCACCGTCGGAAAAGGAATCGGGCGTGACGTTGACGATGCCCATCACCCGCGGCAGGGACAGGTCGATGCGAAAGCGCGAGGTTTGCCACACCGGCGCGGCGGCGGTCGGCTCGCCATGAAAAACGGGGCCAGAGGCCCCGTTGTTGCTTGCTTGCAAACCCACCTCAGGCTGCGGTCGGCGCCGGGTCGGGATTGACCGCCGGCGTGCCGCCGCTGCCACCACTGCCCGAAGGCGGAATGCGCGGCGTCCAGTCCTTGGGCGGGCGCGGTGCGCGGCCGGCCATGATGTCGTCGAGCTGTTCGCTGTCGATGGTTTCCCATTCGAGCAGCGCCTTGGCCATGGCGTGCATCTTGTCGCTGTTCTCTTCGATCAGGCCGCGCGCCAGGGCGTACTGCTCGTCGATGATACGGCGCACTTCGGAGTCGACCTTTTCCATGGTCTGTTCGCTCATGTTGGTCGTCTTGGTGACCGAGCGGCCCAGGAACACTTCGCCTTCGTTCTCGGCGTAGACCATCGGGCCCAGCGCATCGGTCATGCCGTAGCGCGTGACCATGTCGCGGGCGATGGAGGTCGCGCGCTCGAAGTCGTTGCTGGCGCCGGTGGTCATCTGGTGCATGAACACTTCTTCAGCGATGCGGCCACCGAACAGCATGCTGATCTGGTTGAGCATGTACTCGCGGTCGTAGCTGTAGCGGTCCTGCGACGGCAGGCTCATGGTCACGCCCAGGGCGCGGCCACGCGGAATGATCGTCACCTTGTGCACCGGATCGCACTTGGGGAGCAGCTTGCCGATGAGGGCGTGGCCGGACTCGTGGTAGGCCGTGTTGCGGCGCTCTTCCTCGGGCATGACCATGCTCTTGCGCTCGGGGCCCATGAAGATCTTGTCCTTGGCCTTCTCGAAGTCCTGCATCTCGACGACGCGCGCATTGCGACGCGCAGCCATCAGGGCGGCTTCGTTGCACAGGTTGGCCAGGTCGGCGCCGGACATGCCGGGCGTGCCGCGGGCGATGACGCTCGGGTTCACGTCCTGGCCCAGCGGGACCTTGCGCATGTGCACGCCGAGGATCTGTTCGCGGCCACGAATGTCGGGCAGCGTGACGTAGACCTGGCGGTCGAAACGACCCGGGCGCAGCAGTGCGGCGTCCAGGATGTCAGGGCGGTTGGTGGCCGCCACCACGATCACGCCGAGGTTGGTTTCGAAGCCGTCCATCTCGACCAGCATCTGGTTGAGCGTTTGTTCGCGCTCGTCATTGCCGCCGCCGAGGCCGGCGCCGCGCTGGCGACCCACCGCATCGATTTCGTCGATGAAGATGATGCAGGGTGCGTTTTTCTTGGCGTTTTCGAACATGTCGCGAACGCGGGCAGCGCCCACGCCGACGAACATTTCAACGAAGTCGGAGCCCGAGATCGAGAAGAAAGGGACTTTGGCTTCGCCCGCGATCGACTTGGCCAGCAAGGTCTTGCCAGTACCGGGAGGGCCGACCAGCAGCAGGCCGCGAGGAATGCGGCCGCCGAGCTTTTGGAAGCGCTGCGGGTCTTTCAGGAAATCGACCACTTCACGGACTTCTTCCTTGGCCTCGTCGCAGCCTGCGACGTCGGCGAAGGTGACCGTGTTGTTGTTCTCGTCCATCATGCGGGCCTTGCTCTTGCCGAAGCTGAACGCCCCGCCCTTGCCGCCGCCCTGCATCTGGCGCATGAAGTAGATCCAGACGCCGATCAACAGCAGCATCGGACCCCAGCTGACCAGCAGCGTCATGAGGAGCGAGCCCTCTTCGCGCGGCTTGACGTCGAACTTGACGTTGTGGTCGATCAGGTCGCCCACGAGGCCGCGGTCGAGCACCGTGGCGGTCGTGCGGATCTTGCGGTCGTCGTTGGTGACGGCGACGATCTCGCCGCCGCCGGCGCCTTCAGGAATGACGGCGCTCTTGACCTGGTTGTTGCGAACCTGGTCCAGAAACTCGGAGTAGCTGACTGCGCCAGAGCCGACGCCACCGCGGGTGTCGAACTGCTTGAACACAGTGAACAACACCATGGCAATGACGAGCCATACGGCAACTTTGGAAAACCACTGATTGTTCAAACGAAGCTCCAGTCGAAAGCGCGTGACGAGGATATGAAAAAACGCGCTATGGGTACGCAATTGCGCCCCATTTTAGGCTTTTCAAGCTGCGAAAAGCGGGCATTTCCCTAATGCAGCCATAGGCTGACAGGGGTTTGCGCCCCGGGCGCACCCTTTGGACGCCTGATTCGGCAAGGTATCAATGCGTATCCTGGGCCTTCAAGCCCGTGCCGACGAGGAAGGTCTCGGACGATTTGTCCCGCGACGCCTTGGGCTTGAAGGGCTTCACGGTGCGGAAATTCGCCTTGAAGAGCTTCACCAGGTCGTCATACCCGCTGCCGTGGAAGAGCTTGGCCACCAGCGCCCCTTCGGGCTTCAGGTGGTGCTGCGCGAAGTCGATGGCCAGTTCGATCAGGTGGGCCACCCGGGCCGCATCGGCCGAATGGATGCCTGAAAGATTGGGTGCCATGTCCGAAACCACCAGGTCGGCCTTGCGGCCTGCCAGCACGCCGAGCAACTGTTGCAGAAGCGCATCTTCCCGGAAATCGCCCTGCAGGAAGGTCACGCCCTCGATCGGCTCCATGGCCAGCATGTCCAGCGCGACGATGGTGCCGTTCAGCGCCCCGGCGGCAGCGCCGTCGGGCGACATGCGCCGGCGCAGGTACTGGCTCCAGGCGCCGGGGGTGGAGCCGAGGTCCACCACCAGCTGCCCCGGCTTGACGAGACCGAGCGACTCGTCGATTTCCTTCAATTTGTAGGCGGCGCGCGCCCGGTATCCCTCCCGCGTGGCGAGTTTCACGTAGGGGTCGTTGATATGGTCGTGAAGCCACGCTTTATTGACTTTTTTGCTTTTGGCTTTGGTGCTCATGAGGGTCTTCGTGTACGCGTCGATAATACGGGGATGCCCGCCATTCAACTTACCCCTGCCGAGCGCAAGGTGCACCGCGCCGAAGCTCACCACCTGGATCCGATCGTCATGGTCGGTGGAGACGGGCTCACCCCTGCCGTAAAAAAAGAAGCCGACGCGGCGCTGAAGGCCCACGGCCTGATCAAGGTCCGCGTTTTCTCCGACGACCGCCTCGCCCGCGACGCCATGCTGCGCGAACTGGCTGACGAACTCGACGCCGCCCCCATCCAGCACATCGGCAAGCTGCTGGTGCTGTGGCGCCCGAAGCCCGAGAAGGAACGCGTGGTCGATGAAGACCGCATGCCCGGCCCGCGCGACGTCAAGATCGTCAAGTACAGCAAGCGCGGCGGCCAACGCCCCGAAATCAAGACCCTGCGCGTGCTCGGCAACCAGCGCCTGACCCCCGGCGGCACCATCAAGCGCGCCAAGGCCAAGCGGCCGCTGTCGGCCAAGAAGCGCAACCAGGCAGACTGAGCTTGGCGGCAGTGCAAGGCGCCCAGCGCCATATCCTCTGCATGAAGTGGGGCACGAAATACGGCCCCGAATACGTCAACCGGCTCTACGCGATGGTGCGCCGCAACCTCCGCGGCGACTTCAAGTTCGTGTGCCTGACGGACGACGGCAACGGCATCCACCCCGAGGTGACCTGCCTCCCCATTCCGCCGCTGAACCTGCAACTGGCCCCCGGCCAGCGCGACGGCGCCTGGAAGAAGCTCACCACCTTCGAGCAGGACCTGCATGGCCTGCGGGGCACCGCACTGTTCCTCGACCTGGACGTGGTGGTCGTGGGCAGCCTGGACGCCTTCTTCGAGCAGCCCGGCGAGTTCCTGATCATTCACGACTATGCGCGCCCCTGGCGCCGCGGCCGGATCACGGGCAATTCGTCGGTCTACCGCTTCGAGCTGGGCGCGCATGCCGACGTGCTGGCGTACTTTCGCGCCAACATGGACAAGGTGCAGGCGGAGTACCGCAACGAGCAGGCCTACCTGTCGGACGTGCTCCACCAGCAAGGCAAGCTCGCCTACTGGCCCGACGGCTGGTGCCCCAGCTTCAAGTACCACGGCATTCCCACCTGGCCGACCAACTACTGGGAAGAGCCCTTCGTGCCCGAGGGCGCACGCATCATGGTGTTCCATGGCGAGTGCAATCCGCCGGACGCGCTGGCGGGTCGCCGCAACCGCGCCTTCCGGTCCATCCGGCCGGCGACGTGGGTCGCCAAATACTGGAAAGAGTAAGGGTGGAGGCGGCAGCTGCCGCCTCTGTCGTTCAGGCGGGCTTGCGCGAGCCCATGCGCCACAGCAGCACGCCGGCGCAAACCCATTGCACCAGGTACATGCCGCTTCCCACGGCATGCCACAGCTTGAGGTTGTCGCGCGCCAGGATGCGCGGCGCCACGGCGTATTGCTGAAGCAGCGCCAGCAGCAGCGCGGCCAGGATCAGGAACATCGACGTCATGACCGGCCCGTCCATGCGCTCGTCCGCCTTGGTCCGGTAGTGAATCAGCAGGATCAGCCCGCAGGCAATCGCGATCCAGCTCTGCGCCTCGAACAGCTGGCCGGCAAAGTTGCCGGCCACCGACGGGTTGCCGAGCCTGGCGAACAGCATCGGCACGACCAGAAAGCCGATCGTGGTTAGGCTGCCCCACCAGAAGGCAGCCAGCATCAGCGCGATACGGTCCTTCATCGAGCGGATCAGATGTAGCGGACGGCCACGATTTCGTAGCGCTTCAGGCCGCCGGGCGCCTGCACTTCGGCGGTGTCGCCCTCTTCCTTGCCGATGAGCGCACGCGCGATGGGGCTGGAAATGTTGATCAGGCCGAGCTTCAGGTCGGCTTCGTCCTCGCCGACGATCTGGTACTTCACCGCCTCGCCCGACTCTTCTTCCTCGAGCTCGACGGTCGAGCCGAACACCACCTTGCCGCCGGCATCGAGCTCGCTCGGGTCGATGATCTGCGCGGCCGACAGCTTGCCTTCGACTTCCTGGATGCGGCCTTCGATGAAGCCCTGGCGGTCCTTGGCAACCTCGTACTCGGCGTTTTCGCTCAGGTCGCCCTGCGCGCGTGCTTCGGAAATTGCATTGATGACCCAGGGACGCTCCACCGTCTTGAGCTGGTGCAGTTCGGCGCGCAGTTTTTCAGCGCCGCGCTTGGTGACAGGTACGGTTGCCATGTTGTTGTTTCTCCATAAAGCGAAACCGCCGAACGCTGCCGTTCGGCGGTCGAGTGAGGGACAGGATCAGACGAGCGTGCGTCCGGTCAGCCGGCTCAGGATCGCGAGCGGGCTCGAGTCGGGATTGTATTGCTTCGATGCAGCCAGATGAAGCGTCTGCTCGAGCATGTACTGCCCCGCCATCACGGCGTGCGAGGTCTGGTCCGAGAAGCACACCCACACCGAACCCGGAGGGAATTTCGCGGTTTCCTGGAGCGACGTTTCCTGGTACGCAATGTCCGACTTCATACCGTCGTGCAGCTGCAGCATCAAGTGGTCGTACTCGCTGCGGAACGACTTCGTCACGCGCAGTGCGCGCAGCAGCTTGGCCTGCCAGCGCGCGTAGGGCTTGGCGCGCGGCAGAAAGCGCTTGGCGATGTCCTCGAAAGGCTCACCCACGCGCCACACGCGCGGCGCGCCTTCCGGATTCACATTCGTGAACACACGCAGGATGCGTTCGCCGTAGTTGGGCCGCGAGGGGAACGCATCGACGTGCAAGCGCCGGTCGTCCGCGCGCCACGACTGCACGCGCGTTTCGACCTGGGCCGGCCGGTAGCTGGTGGGGGCCAGCCGCAAGGCCGGCGTGTAGTGAGGCAGCAGCCCATGGATGAGCTGCTGCGCCTGCGCCCGAAAGCGCCCCACCATCGCCGCTGTCGCGCGCTGCACCGCCTCGTCGCCCACGGCGCCCTTGAGCTTGCCGTTGGCATCGAGGCTGATGTTGCGCACGTCGGGCGACAGCAGGCTGGGCGTGAGCAGGCTGCGCTCTTCAGGCAGCAGCTCGAAGCCCAGGCGCGGAAAGTACAGCACCTTGCCCGCTTCGAGCTCCGCGATCCACGCCTCGTTCGGCGTGGCCGCGGCCCAGTCCGTCAGGCCGAGTTCAACGAGCTGCGTTTCCATGGGGGCGCTCAGGCCGCGGCCGCTTCCAGCTGCGCGTGCATTTCCTGCACCGAGATCACGCCGAGCTCGTCCATGAAGCCCATGCCTTCGACCGCCGCTTCGGCGCCGAAGATGGTGGTGAACGTGGTCACGCGCGCCAGCAGCGCCGACGTGCGGATCTGCCGCGAATCGTTGATGGCGTTGCGGCGCTCTTCCACCGTGTTGATGACCAAGGCAATCTCGTTGTTCTTGATCATGTCCACGATGTGCGGGCGGCCTTCGGTCACCTTGTTCACGGTCGCGCACTCGATGCCGGCGGCGCTGATCGCGGCCGCCGTGCCCTTGGTGGCGGTCAGCACGAAGCCGAGCTTCACCAGGCCGCGAGCCACTTCCACCGCACGTGCCTTGTCGTTGTTCTTCACCGAGATGAAGACCTTGCCCGACTTCGGCAGCAGCGTGCCCGCACCCAGTTGCGACTTCACGAAGGCTTCGCCGAAGGTCTTGCCCACGCCCATCACTTCGCCGGTCGACTTCATCTCGGGGCCGAGGATGGTGTCCACGCCCGGGAACTTGACGAACGGGAACACGGCTTCCTTCACGCTGAAGTACGGCGGCGTGACTTCCTTCGTGACGCCCTGCGACGCCAGCGACTGGCCGGCCATGCAGCGTGCCGCCACCTTGGCGAGCTGGATGCCGGTGGCCTTGCTCACGTAGGGCACGGTGCGCGAGGCACGCGGGTTCACTTCGAGCACGTAGATGACGTCCTTGCCGTCCTTCTGCTGGATGGCGAACTGCACGTTCATCAGGCCGACCACGTTCAGCGCCTTGGCCATGGCAGCGCTCTGGCGCTTCAGCTCGGCGATGGTGTCGGCGTTCAGGCTGTAGGGCGGCAGCGAGCAGGCGGAGTCGCCCGAGTGCACGCCGGCCTGTTCGATGTGTTCCATCACGCCGCCGATCAGCGTGCCGCCTTCGGCGTCGCGGATGCAGTCGACGTCGCACTCGACAGCGTCGTTCAGGAAGCGGTCGAGCAGCACTGGCGAGTCGTTACTCACCTTGACGGCCTCGCGCATGTAGCGCTCGAGGTCGCGCTGCTCGTGCACGATTTCCATCGCGCGGCCGCCGAGCACGTAGCTCGGGCGCACCACCAGCGGGTAGCCCAGTGCCGCGGCCTTTTCGAGCGCTTCGGGTTCGGTGCGCGCGGTGGCGTTCGGCGGCTGGCGCAGGCCCAGTTCGTGCAGCAGCTTCTGGAAGCGCTCACGGTCTTCGGCCGCGTCGATCATGTCGGGCGAGGTGCCGATGATCGGCACGCCGTTGGCCTCGAGGTCGAGCGCGAGCTTCAGCGGCGTCTGGCCGCCGTACTGCACGATCACGCCGAGCGGCTTTTCCTTGTCGACGATTTCCAGCACGTCTTCGAGCGTGAGCGGCTCGAAGTACAGGCGGTCCGAGGTGTCGTAGTCGGTCGACACGGTCTCGGGGTTGCAGTTGACCATGATGGTCTCGTAGCCGTCTTCGCGCATGGCGAGCGCGGCGTGCACGCAGCAGTAGTCGAACTCGATGCCCTGGCCGATGCGGTTGGGACCGCCGCCGAGCACCATGATCTTCTTCTTGTCCGTCGGGTCGGCTTCGCACTCGTCTTCATAGGTCGAGTACATGTAGGCCGTGTTGGTCGCGAACTCGGCCGCGCAGGTGTCCACGCGCTTGTAGACCGGGCGCACGCCCAGGGCGCGGCGCTTCTCGCGGATGGCCGTGTCGGTGGTCTTCAGCTGGCGCGCGAGGCGGCGGTCGGAGAAGCCCTTCTTCTTCAGCGCGAGCAGCGTGTCCTTGTCGATGTCGTCCAGCGACTTGGTTTCCAGCTCGAGCTCGATCTTCACGATTTCTTCGATCTGCACGAGGAACCACGGGTCGATCTTGGTCAGCGCGAACACTTCGTCGACGCTCAGGCCCATGGCGAAGGCATCGCCCACGTACCAGATGCGCTCGGGGCCGGGCTCGCCCAGTTCCTTCTCGAGCACTTCGCGGTCCTGCGTCTTCTCGTTCAGGCCGTCCACGCCCACTTCGAGGCCGCGCAGCGCTTTCTGGAACGATTCCTGGAAGGTGCGGCCCATGGCCATCACCTCGCCCACCGACTTCATCTGCGTGGTGAGACGCGAGTCGGCCTGCGGGAACTTCTCGAAAGCGAAACGCGGAATCTTGGTGACCACGTAGTCGATCGACGGCTCGAACGACGCGGGCGTGGCGCCGCCCGTGATTTCGTTGCGCAGCTCGTCGAGCGTGTAGCCCACGGCCAGCTTGGCCGCGACCTTGGCGATCGGGAAGCCGGTGGCCTTGGAGGCCAGCGCCGACGAACGCGACACGCGCGGGTTCATCTCGATGACGACCATGCGGCCGTCCTTCGGGTTGATGGAGAACTGCACGTTCGAGCCACCGGTGTCCACGCCGATCTCGCGCAGCACGGCCAGCGAGGCGTTGCGCAAGATCTGGTATTCCTTGTCGCTCAGCGTCTGCGCGGGGGCCACGGTGATCGAGTCGCCGGTATGCACGCCCATCGGGTCGAGGTTTTCGATCGAGCAGACGATGATGCAGTTGTCGGCCTTGTCGCGCACGACTTCCATCTCGTACTCTTTCCAGCCGAGCAGCGATTCTTCGATCAGCAGCTCGTTGGTGGGAGAGGCTTCAATGCCGCGCTTGCAGATGGTCTCGAACTCGTCGGGGTTGTAGGCGATGCCGCCGCCGGTGCCGCCGAGCGTGAAGCTGGGGCGGATCACGGTCGGGAAGCCGAGCGTCTTCTGCACGGCCCAGGCTTCGTCCATGGTGTGCGCGATGCCCGAGCGAGCGGAACCGAGACCGATCTTGGTCATCGCGTCCTTGAACTTCAGGCGGTCTTCGGCCTTGTCGATGGCTTCGGGCGTGGCGCCGATGAGCTCGACCGGCTTGTTGGTGGACGCGCCCGTGTACTTGTCGAGCACGCCGTTGCGCCACAGGTCGAGCGCGCAGTTCAGCGCGGTCTGGCCACCCATGGTCGGGAGGATGGCGTCGGGGCGTTCCTTGGCGATGATCTTCTCGACCGTCTGCCAGGTGATGGGCTCGATGTAGGTGACGTCGGCCGTGGCCGGGTCGGTCATGATCGTCGCGGGGTTGCTGTTGATCAGGATGACCTTATAGCCCTCTTCGCGCAGCGCCTTGCAGGCTTGCACGCCGGAGTAGTCGAACTCGCAGGCCTGGCCGATGATGATCGGGCCGGCGCCGATGATGAGGATCGATTTGAGGTCTGTGCGCTTAGGCATTCTTGTTCTCCGTCTTTTCCGTCTTGTTCTTTTCCATGAGTGCCGTGAAGCGATCGAACAGGTAGCCGATGTCGTGCGGACCCGGCGAGGCTTCCGGGTGGCCCTGGAAGCAGAACGCGGGCTTGTCGGTGCGCGCCAGGCCCTGCAGCGTGTTGTCGAACAGGCTGATGTGGGTGGGACGCAGGTTGGCCGGCAGCGACTTCTCGTCGACCGCGAAGCCGTGGTTCTGGCTGGTGATGCTCACGCGGCCGTTGTCGAGGTCTTTCACCGGATGGTTCGCGCCGTGGTGGCCGAACTTCATCTTGAAGGTCTTCGCGCCCGAGGCCAGCGCCATGATCTGGTGGCCCAGGCAGATGCCGAAGGTGGGAATGCCGGTCTCGATCAGTTCCTTGACCGCGCTGATGGCGTAGTTGCAGGGCTCCGGGTCGCCAGGGCCGTTGGCCAGGAAGATGCCGTCGGGCTTCAGCTTGAGCACGTCGGCCGCGGGCGTTTGCGCCGGCACCACCGTGATGCGCGCGCCGCGCTGGGCGATCATGCGCAGGATGTTCTTCTTGACGCCGTAGTCGAAGGCCACCACGTGGAACCGAGGCGTGATCTGCACGCCGTAGCCCGCGCCGAGCTTCCACTCGGTTTCGGTCCATTCGTAGGTCTGCTTGACCGACACCACCTTGGCCAGGTCGAGGCCGGACATGCTCGGCGCGGCCTTGGCGGCGGCGATGGCCTTGTCGATCAACGCCTGCGTCACGGTCTCGCCCTGCGCCAGGCCCAGGATGCAACCGTTCTGCGCGCCGTGGGTGCGCAGGTGTCGCGTGAGCTTGCGGGTGTCGATGTTGGCGATGGCCACGGTGTTGCCCGACACGAGGTACTCGCTCAGCGTGGCGGTCTTGCGGAAGTTGGAGGCGACGAGGGGCAGGTCCTTGATGATCAGGCCCGCGGCATGGATCTTGTCGGCTTCGATGTCTTCCCCGTTGACGCCGTAGTTGCCGATGTGCGGATACGTCAGGGTGACGATCTGCTGGCAGTAGCTCGGGTCGGTGAGGATTTCCTGGTAACCGGACATGGCGGTGTTGAACACCACCTCGCCGGTCGTGGAGCCGGCGGCTCCGATCGAATTGCCTTGAAAGACCGTGCCGTCTGCGAGCGCCAGGATGGCGGGCGGGAAACTTCCCTTGAGAGACAAAAGCACTGGGTTCTCCGAATGGTTACGGTCGCCCGGAGCCCCAGGCGCGTTGCCTGCGGACTGCTGCTTAAGGGGATTTTGGCGTTGAAGGCGGCCGGGCGACGCTATTGCGAGTAAGCCCCCGATTGTAGCTCGGCCGCGTCGCCCTCCTGCCGCAAGGGGGCTGAACGTTACGTGTTCATGCGTGAAAGGCATCGGCAACAAGCGCGCAGCGGCAATCTGGCCGTTGGCGGACCTGCCGCGTGGGCCTACGCCTGGCGAGCCGCCCCGCTTGCATGCAAGCAGATGGCCGCGGCGGCGGCCACGTTGAGCGACTCTTCGCCGCCCGGCTGCGCGATGCGGATGTGGTGCGTCGCCCGGGCCTCCAGCGCGGCCGAAACACCCTGCCCCTCGTGGCCCATCAGCCAGGCGCACGGGTACGGCAGCGCGACCTTGTGCAGCCACTCGCCACGGTGCGAGCTGGTCGCGACCAGCGGCACCTGCAGCGCATCAAGCGCCTCCGCGTCCAGGCCCTCGATCAACCGCAGCCCGAAATGGGCGCCCATGCCCGCGCGCAGCACCTTGGGCGCCCACAGCGCGGCCGTGCCCTTGAGCGCGATCACCTGGGTGAAGCCGAAAGCCGCGGCGCTGCGCAGGATGGAGCCGGCATTGCCGGCGTCCTGCAGGCGGTCGAGCACGACGCTGGGGGCGTCGGGAATCAGCTCGGGCCGCGACGGCAGGTCGAGCACGAAACCCATGGGCGCAGGCGACTCGAGTCCGCTGACGCCGCGCAGCAGGTCGTCGCTCACCACCACGGTCTTGGCGGCACTCTTCGACCACTCGGCCGGCGCACCCGGCCAGAAAGACTCCGAAAACACGGCCACCGCAGGCTTGACGCCCCGTGCCAGCGCCGCGCGGCAGAGGTGGTCGCCCTCGAGCCAGATCCGGCCCAGCTTGCGGTAGGCGCCCGGGTCCTGCGCGAGCTTGCGCAGATCCTTGAGCAAGGGGTTGTCGCGCGAGCTGATGTGGCTCGCGCCGGTGTCGGAGGTCATCGAAAGAGAATGTTCAAGGCGCCGCGCGCAGGTCGAGCCGCACGGGCTCGGCGACGCCGATCACCATGTCCGCAGTCACGCCGCTCACGCCATTCATGCCGTCCACGACCTGCACAGGCAGCATCACGTTCAGCACGCCACCGGTGCGCGCCAGCGCCGCCGCCACCGGACTGAAAGACCGGCGGTGGTGCACGCAGGCGCCGTGGCGCTGCAGCGCCTCCAGGTGTTCCGGCGTGCCGTAGCCCTTGTGGCCGGCAAAACCGTAGTGCGGAAATTCGGTATGCAGCTGCTCGCAGAGTCGGTCGCGGTGCACCTTGGCCAGGATCGACGCGGCGGAAATCGCCTTGACCCGCGCATCGCCCTTGACGATGGCCTCGGCCAGCACGTCGAGCGTGGGCAGGCGGTTGCCGTCGACCAGCACCTTCACGGGCTTCAGCCGCAAGCCTTCGACCGCGCGACGCATCGCGAGCATGGTGGCCTGCAGGATGTTGTGCGTGTCGATTTCTTCGACCGTGGCCTGCGCGATGGAGCAGCACAGCGCCTTGGCCAGGATCTGGTCGTGCAGGCGCTCTCGCTGCAGGGCGGTCAGGGTCTTGGAGTCGGCCAGCCCGCGGATGGGCCGCAGGTCGTCCAGGATGACGGCGGCGGCGACCACAGGGCCGGCCAGCGGCCCGCGGCCGGCCTCGTCGACGCCCGCCATCAAGCCGGGCGCGTCCCACACCAGCGGGGCCTGCTCAGCCTTCAAGAACTTTCTGGATCGCATCGGCGCAAAGTGTCGGCGTATCGCGCTGCAATTGCACATGCAGCTCTGAAAATCTTTGTTGCAGGGCCAGCGTCTTCTCGGGGGCGTCGAGCCAGGCCAGCGTGGCCTGGGCCAGCGCCTCGGGCGACGCGGCTTCCTGCAACAGCTCGGGCACCACGAAGTCGCGGCACAAAATATTCGGCAGCCCCACCCAGGGCTGAAGCTGCTTGCGCTGCATGAGGCGCCACGACAGCGCGTTCATGTTGTAGGCGATGACCATCGGCCGCTTGAACAGCGCGGCCTCGAGCGTGGCGGTGCCGCTGGCGATCAATGTGGCGTCGCAGGCGGCCAGCGCGGTGTGCGACTGGCCATCGAGCAATTTGACCTGGCCCGCCATGCCGCTGGCTTGCAGCAGCGCTTCGACTTCGGCGCGCAGGCTCGGAATGAGGGGCGCGACGAACTGGATGCCCGGGCGCTGCTTGTGCATGAGCGCGGCAGCCGCGAAGAAGCGCGCAGCCAGGTAGCGCACTTCGGAGCGTCGGCTGCCGGGCAGCAAGGCGACGACCTGGGCATCGGGCGCCAGGCCGATTGCGGCGCGTGCGCCGGCGCGGTCGGGCGTCATCGGAATCACGTTGGCCAGCGGATGGCCCACATAGCTGCCCGCCACGCCGTGCTCGGCCAGCAACGCCGGTTCGAACGGAAAGATGCACAGCACATGGTCGGCCGCGGCACGGACTTTTTCGATGCGCTCCGGCCGCCATGCCCAGACCGACGGGCAAATGAAATGCACCGTCTTCATGCCACGGCTGCGCAGGCCGGCTTCGAGATCGAGATTGAAATCGGGCGCGTCGACGCCGATGAACAGCTCCGGCCATTCGCGCAGCAGCCGCGCCTTGAGCTGGCGGCGGATGCCGGCGATCTCGGCGTAGTGCCGCAGCACCTCGACGTAGCCGCGCACGGCAAGTTTTTCTTGCGGCCACCAGCTCTGCAGACCATGGGCCAGCATGCGCGGGCCGCCGATGCCCACGGTTTCGAGTCCGGGCCAGCGGGCCTGCAGCCCATCGAGCAGCAGCCCGGCGAGCAGGTCGCCGGACGCTTCGCCCGCGACCAGCGCGAACCGCCGCTGTCCGTCTTGCTGCATCGCCGTCACGTCAACGCGCGATGCCGCGCGTCGAACTGGCGAGGAAAGCGTCCATCAGCGCGATGTCGCCAGCGGCTTCGGGCATGTCGGTTGCGAGCGCGGCAATGCCGGCGCGCGCTTCGTCCAGCGTCTTGCCCTGGCGGTACAGCAGGCGGTGCATCTGCTTCACGGCCGCGAGCCGCTGCGCCGAGAAATCGCGCCGGCGCAGGCCGACCACGTTGAAGCCGCGTACCGCGAGCGGGTTGCCGTCGACGAGCATGAAGGGGGGCACGTCCTGCGACACCGCGCTGGCGAAACCGACCATGGCATGCGCGCCGACCGAGACGAACTGGTGGATGCCGGTGAGCCCGCCCACCGTCACCCAGTCGCCCAGGTGCACATGGCCGGCCAGCGTGGTGTTGTTGGCCAGCGTGGTGTGGTTGTCGACATGGCAGTCGTGCGCGATGTGCGTGTACGCCATGATCCAGTTGTCGTTGCCCACGCGCGTCACGCCGCCCGCCCCCGGCACGCCGAGGTTGAAGGTGCAGAACTCACGGATCACGTTGCGGTCGCCGATGACCAGTTCGGTCGGCTCACCGGCGTACTTCTTGTCTTGCGGAATCGCGCCAAGCGACGAAAACTGGAAGATTCGGTTGTCGCGCCCGATGGTCGTACGCCCTTCGATCACGCAGTGCGCGCCGATGGTGGTGCCCGCGCCCACCCGCACATGCGGGCCGATCACGGTATAGGGGCCGACCGACACCGAGGCGTCGAGTTCGGCCTGGGGGTCGACGAGTGCTGTCGAATGAACCTGGGTCATGCCTTGTGGTGAGTGCGGCCGGATCAGTTGATCTGGCGCATCGCGCACATCAGCGTCGCTTCGCAAGCGAGTTCGCTGCCAACCAGGGCCCGGCCCTTGAATTTCGAGATGCCCGCTTTCATGCGTTCGATCTCGACTTCGAGCGTCAGCTGGTCGCCGGGTTCCACAGGCCGCTTGAAACGCGCGCCATCGATGGCGGCGAAGTAATAGACCGTGTTGTCGTCGGGCACGATGTCCAGCGAATGGAACGACAGCAAGGCAGCGGCCTGGGCCATTGCCTCGAGCATCAGCACGCCCGGCATCACCGGACGGTGCGGGAAGTGGCCGTTGAAGAACGGCTCGTTCATGGTCACGTTCTTCAGCGCCGTGATGCGCTTGCCCTTTTCCATGTCGAGCACACGGTCCACCAGCAGGAACGGGTAGCGGTGGGGCAGCAGCTTGAGGATTTGGTGGATATCGAGCGCTATCGCTGGCTTTGTCATGATGTTCTGTTCCTGCATCGTCGTCATTTTTTCGAGGGAGCCTTCTCCAGCGCCTTCAGTCGTTCGCGCAGGCTGTGCAACTGCTTGAGCGTTGCCGCATTTTTTTCCCAGTTCACATTGTCATCGATGGGAAACATGCCGGTGTACTGCCCGGCCTTGTGGATCGAACGGGTAACCGTCGTGGCGGCGGACACGTGCACGCCGTCGGCCACCGTCAGATGGCCCAGCACGATGGCACCGCCACCGAAAGTGCAGTTGGCGCCGATGGTGGCGCTGCCGGCCACGCCGACGCACCCCGCCATGGCGGTGTTCTTGCCGACGCGCACGTTGTGGCCGATCTGGATCAGGTTGTCGAGCTTCACGCCGTCTTCGATGACCGTGTCGTCGAGCGCGCCGCGGTCGATGCAGGTGTTGGCACCGATTTCGACGTCGTTGCCGATGCGCACCGCGCCCAGTTGCTCGATCTTGACCCACTGCCCCTCGTGCAGCGCCAGGCCGAAGCCGTCAGCGCCGATGACCACGCCGGGATGCAGCAAGCAGCGCTCGCCAAGGGTGCAGTCTTCGCTGACCGTTACACGCGACTTCAGCACGGTGCCCGCGCCGATGCGTGCGCCCCGCTCCACCACGCACAGCGCGCCGATGCGCGCCGTCGGGTCGACGTGTGCCTCGGGATGGATCACCGCGCTCGTGTGCACCAGGTCTGCATCCGGACGCGCGTGGTTCGCCTTCCAGAGCTGTGTCAGGCGGGCAAAGTAGAAATAAGGATTGGGCGTGACGATGAACGCCCCGCGGGCCTCGGCAGCTTCGCGCATGGCGGGCGACACGATGACACAGGCGGCTTTCGAGGCCGCGAGCTCTTGCTGGTATTTGGGATGGCTCAGGAAACTGAGCGCATCGGGCTGTGCATTCTGCAGCGGCGCAAGCCGCGCGATGGACAGCGCCCTATCGCCATGAAGCTCGCCCCCGAGGGCGTCAACGATGGCTCCAAGCTGCAATGACACGCCGGCTCCCGGCGTTACTTGCCAGCCGCAGGCGCAGAAGAGCTGACCGACGCGTTCAGCGCCTTGATCACCTTGTCGGTGATGTCGTGCTTCGGGTTGATGTAGATGGCCTCCTGGAGGATGGCATCGTACTTTTCGGCCTCGGCCACCTGCTTGACCACGCGGTTGGCTCGCTCGTAGACCTGCTGCAGCTCTTCGTTCTTCCGCGCGTTCAGGTCTTCTTGGAACTCACGGCGCTTGCGTTGGAAGTCGCGGTCCTGGTCGACCAGCGCACGCTGGCGAGTGACGCGCTGGCTTTCCGACAGGGTCGGCGCTTCGCGCTCGAACTTCTCGGACGCGGCCTTCAGTGCATCGCCCTGGCCGGTCAGGTCTTTTTCGCGCTTCAGGAACTCGGCTTCGAGCTTGGCCTGGGCGGCCTTGGCCGGTTGTGCCTCTCGCAGCACGCGGTCCGGATTCACGAAACCGATGCGAAAGGTTTCCTGTGCTTGCGCCTGGGCGGGCGCAGCAACGAACAGCGCTGCGGGAATCAACAACGCGCCGGCCGCGGCGCGAATCAAATGCTTCATTTAGAAAGACGTTCCGATCTGGAATTGGAGGCGCTGGATTCTATCCTTGGGGATGGTGATGAACCCGGTGCTCGGGTCTGTCACTTCCTTCTGGGACTTGATGGGGAAGGCATAGGCCAGGCGCAGCGGGCCCAGCGGCGAGATCCAGCTGACGCCCAGGCCGACCGATGCGCGCAGCTTCTTCTCAGCCTTCCATTGCTCGTCGGTCGAACCGGCCGAGCGCGAACCGAAGACGTTGCCGACGTCGAAGAAGCCGTACAGCCGCAGCGTGCGGTCGTTGCCGGCGCCCGGGAACGGCGTGCTCAGCTCGGCGTTGAAAATCGCCTTCTTGGTACCGCCGATGGCCGCGCCTTCGGTCTGGCCGAACAGCGGCACGTCGCGCGGACCCAGCGAGTTCTGCTCGAAGCCACGGATCGAGCCCAGGCCACCCGCGTAGAAGTTCTTGAAGATCGGGTAGACCTTGCCGCCCAGCGCCTTGGCATAGCCAACTTCGCCGTTGATCGAGAAGGTGTACTGCTTGTTGATCGCGAAGAACTGCTGGTACTGGTAGTTCGTCTTGACGTACTTCATGTCGCCGGCCGCACCCACTTCGAGGTTGGCGCGTTGCAGGCGGCCAGTGGTCGGAATCAACGCGCTGTCGCGGTTGTCGCGGCCCCAGCCGATGCTCAAAGGAACGCCCCAGACGCTCTTCTGGTCGCAACCGATCACCAGGATGCCGGTCGGGTCCTTCTGGCATTGGAAGTACCGCAGGTACGAAGGTGGCGTGGTCAGGCCGGAGAAGGCAGTTGCGCTGTTCGCGTCGAACGCGTAGCGCTCGAGGCCGATGCCGAAGAACACCGTGTCGATTTCGCTGAACGGCACACCAAAGCGGATCGACCCGCCCTGGTTCACCAGCTTGTAGTCGCCGTCGATCGACGAGGAATAAGGGCGCGTGGTGGTGTGGTACAGGCTGATCGTGCGCGAGATGCCGTCCTGCGTGAAATACGGGTCGGTGGTGGTCAGCGACAGCGTGCGGTTGTACTTGCTGGTGTTGACCTGCACGCCCAGGAAGTTGCCCGAGCCGAACACGTTTTCCTGCGAGATACCGAAGGTCAGCGCAACCTTTTCAGCGCTCGAGTAACCGGCGCCCAACTGCAGGCTGCCGGTGGGCTTTTCGGTCACGTTGACAGTCAGGTCGACCTGGTCGGGCGAGCCGGGGACTTCCTGCGTATCGACATTCACTTCGGTGAAGAAGCCCAGGCGGTCCACGCGGTCGCGCGACAGCTTGATCTTGTCGCCGTCGTACCAGGAGGCTTCGAACTGGCGGAACTCGCGGCGAATGACTTCGTCGCGGGTCTTGTTGTTGCCGCCGACCGAAACCTTGCGCACGTACACGCGGCGTGCAGGTTCGGCTTGCAGCGTGAGTGCCACGCGGTTGTTGACACGGTCGATCTCCGGACGCGCCTGCACGCGAGCGAAGGCGTAGCCGAAGGTGCCGAAATAGTCGTTGAAGGCCTTGGTGGTCTCGGTGACCTGGTCGCCGTTGTAGGCCTCGCCGGGCTTGATGGTGATGAGCGACTTGAACTCGTCGTCACGGCCGAGGTAGTTGCCGTCGAGCTTGACGCTCGACACCACGAACTTCTCGCCTTCGGTGATGTTGACCGTCACCGTCAGGTCCTTGCGGTCCGGCGAGATGGCGACCTGGGTCGAATCGATGCGGAACTCGAGGTAACCGCGGGTGATGTAGTACGAGCGCAGCGTTTCGAGGTCGGCGTTGAGCTTGGCGCGCGAATACTGGTTCGACTTGGTGTACCAGCTCATGAAGCCGCCGCTGTCCTGGTCGAACAGGCTCAGCAGGGTCGATTCGCTGAAGGCCTTGTTGCCGACCACATGCACTTCGCGGATGCGGGCCGACTCGCCTTCGGTGACCGTGAACGTCAGGTTGACGCGGTTGCGCTCGATGGGCGTGACCGTGGTCACGACCTGCGCGTTGTAAAGGCTGCGGCTCACATACTGGCGCTTGAGCTCTTGCTCGGCGCGGTCGGCCAGCGCCTTGTCGTAAGGACGGCCATCGGTCAGGCCGACTTCGCGCAGAGCTTTCTGCAGCGCAGCCTTGTCGAATTCCTTGGTGCCGACGAAATCGACGTCGGCGATGGTCGGGCGCTCTTCGACGATGACCACCAGCACATTGCCGTTCACGTCGATGCGCACGTCCTTGAACAACCCCAGGTCGAACAGCGCACGGATCGCGGCCGAACCGCGCTCGTCGCTGTAGGTATCGCCCACGCGCAGCGGCAGCGATGCGAAGATCGTGCCGGCTTCGACGCGTTGCAGGCCTTCGACGCGAATGTCGCGCACCGTGAAAGGCTCGACGGCCCAGGCTGCAGTGGCTGCGAGCGCACTGACAACCACCGCGGCAACGCTACGCAGGCGAAAGCGACTGAAGTTTTTGTTCATCTGTGAATTGAGCCGGCACGGAAAGGGCCGGCAGAAAGTTAACCAAAGAGCCGCGTGACGTCGTTGAAGAGTGCGACCGACATCATGACCAGCAGCAGGGCGACACCCCCGCGCTGAAGCCGTTCCATCCAGGCGTCAGAGACGCTCTTGCCGGTCAGGCCCTCCCAAAGATAATACATCAGGTGCCCCCCATCGAGGACCGGCAGCGGCATGAGATTGAGCACGCCCAGGCTCACGCTGATGAGCGCCAGGAACACCAGATACTGCGTGAAACCGAGGCTCGCCGACTTGCCCGCGTAGTCCGCGATGGTGAGCGGGCCGCTCAGATTCTTGAGCGATGCCTCGCCGATGACCATCTTGGCCATCATGCGCACGGTCAGTGCCGACACCTCCCAGGTGCGCACCACGCCACGCCAGACGCCGTCGACCGGACCCTGGCGCACCGTCAACATCTCGGGGGCGGTGCCCACGTAGGCACCGATGCGCCCGACCTTGGCGCCGCCCTCTTCCCGAACCTCGGGCTTCACGTCGAGCGTGAGCGGCTGGCCGCCACGCTCGAGCTGCCAGGGCTGGATGCGCGGCTGGTCGCCATCGACCGAGGCCCGGATCACTTCGCGCAACTGCTGTCCGTCGACGATGGCCGTGCCACCGATGCTGCGCACCACATCGCCGCTGCGCAGCCCCGAACGCTCGGCCGCGCCGCCAGCCATGACTTCGCCGATTTCGGGGCGCGTCAGGGGTGCGAGCACTCCGATCTTGCGGAACATCTGCGGGTCGGCGTCCCGGGTCTCCATGCGGCTCAGGGGCAGCACGACCTGGCGCGCGGGCTTGCCGCCCTCTCCCGCGATTTCGAGCGTCAGGTCGTGGCCGTCGAGCGCGCCGCGCGTCATGCGCCAGCGCAGGTCTTCGAAGGATTGAACGGGCGACAGGTCGCCGTCGAAGCCGGCCTGGGTGATGTGTTCGCCGCCACGCAAGCCCGCGGCCTCGGCCAGCGACGCCGCCACTGGCCGCGCCAGCTTGGCCACCGGCTCCTGCACGCCGATCCAGTTGACTGCCGTGTAGAGCACCACGGCCAGCAGCAGGTTGGCGATAGGCCCTGCAGCCACGATGGCCGCGCGCGAACGCAAAGGCTGGGTGTTGAAGGCGCGATGGCGCTCTTCAGGCGCGACCGGCCCTTCGCGCTCGTCGAGCATCTTGACGTAGCCACCGAGCGGAAATGCGCCGATGACGAACTCAGTCGATTGCCCCGGATGCTGGCGCTTGGGCTGCCAGCGGATCAGCGCCTTGCCGAAGCCGACCGAGAAACGCTCCACCTTGACGCCGCAAGCCACGGCGACGCGGTAGTGGCCGTACTCGTGCACCGCAATCAGGACACCGAGCGCGACCACGAAGGCTATGACAGTGAGCAGCATCGGAATCCTTGGTTTCCAGGGGGAGCGTCAGGCCGCGAAACGCAGCGCCGCGGCATTGGCCGCCGCGCGCGCGCTGGCATCGAGCGCCAGGAGGTCGGCGAGCGATGCGGGCTTGGAGGGAGAGACCGCCTCCAAAGTTTCCATGTTGACCGCATGAATGCGATCGAAACGCAAACGGCGGTCCAGAAAGGCTTCGACCGCCACCTCGTTGGCCGCATTCAGCACCGCGGTGGTGCCGGGCGCGGCGCGCAGTGCATGCCAGGCCAGGCCCAGTCCCGGGAACAGCGCCGGGTCGGGCGTGTTGAAGGTCAGCGCCGACATCTCGCGGAAATCGAGCCGCGCCGCGCCGCTTTCGATGCGCTCCGGCCATGCCAGGCCGACGGCGATCGGCACCCGCATGTCGGGCGTGCCCAGCTGGGCCATGACCGAGGCGTCGGTGAACTGCACCATCGAATGCACCACGCTCTGCGGATGGATGACCACCTCGATCTGCTCCGGCGACACGCCGAACAGATGGCGCGCCTCGATCACCTCGAGCGCCTTGTTCATCATGGTGGCCGAATCGACCGAAATCTTGCGGCCCATGACCCAGGTCGGATGGGCACATGCCTGCTCCGGCGTGACCGAGCCCAGCGTTTCGGGCGCGCGCGTGCGGAATGGGCCGCCCGAGGCCGTCAGGATGATCTTGTCGATGCGCCGTGCCCAGGTGGACGGGTCTTCGGGCAGCGACTGGAAAATGGCCGAGTGCTCGCTGTCGATGGGCAGCAGCGTGGCGCCGCCCTCGCGCACCGTGCGCATGAACAACTCGCCGCCGACGACGAGCGCTTCCTTGTTGGCCAGCAGCAAGCGCTTGCCGGCACGCGCAGCCGCCAGGCAGGGGCCAAGGCCCGCGGCGCCGACGATGGCCGCCATGACGGCGTCGACCTCGTCGTGCGACGCTATCGTTTCAAGAGCATCGGCGTCGGTCAGCACGACGGTCTTCAGGCCGCTTTGGTTGAGCTTTTCAGCCAGCAAGGCGGCATGCGGCGGGCTTGCCATGACTGCGAACCGTGGCGAGAACTGCGCGCATTGCGCCAGCAGCTCGTCGACCCTGGTGGCCGCGGAAAGCGCGAAAACCTCGAAGCGCTCGGGGTGCCGCGCGATGACGTCGAGCGTGCTCACGCCGACCGAACCGGTCGATCCGAGCACCGTGACGCGTTGTCTGGGAGTGTTCACAGGAAGGCCAGCATCATGGCAATGGGCAGCGCGGGCAAGAGGGCATCCACGCGGTCGAGGACCCCGCCATGGCCCGGCAACAACCGGCTGCTGTCCTTGGCGCCGGCGCTGCGCTTGATCAGAGATTCGACAAGGTCGCCGACGACGCTCATCGCAGAAAGAAACAGCGCGCCCAGCAGCAGGAGCCACCAGCCGCGCTCGTTGAGCCGGGTGTACAGGCTGGCGACTGTCGCGCCGGCGGCCTTGTCGGCCCACACCCAGGCAAAGGCCAGCACCACCACGCCGATCATCCCGCCCCACACGCCTTCCCAGCTCTTGCCGGGGCTGATGGCCGGAGCCAGCTTGTTGCGGGTGAACTTCAGGCCGAAGGCGCGGCCGGCGAAATACGCGAACACGTCGGCCACCCACACAAGCACCAGGATCGACAGCAAGAAATTGATGCCGATCATGCGGGCCTGCACCGCCGCGAGCCACGCGACCCACAGCGCCAGCAGCCCCCCGACCAGTCGCAATCCACGCGGAATGCGCGGCCAGCCCGGCACCGCCACCCTCAGCAACGCCGCGCCGCCCAGCACCCAGGCCGCGCTGGCCAAGGTCCACATGAGCGCAAGCGGCTGCTCCAGCAGGCCCAGCCACCAGGACAGCCCGCACAGCACCACCGTCTCGATGCCCAGGAACACCGAGAGCCGCTGGCCATAGCCGTTCAGCCGCCCCCACTCCCATGCCGCCGCGCCGATCAGCACGAGCATCACGCAGGCAAAGGGAATGTGGTTTCGGTAGAACAGCGCCGGCAGCAGGATCGCGAGCAGCACGATCGCCGTGAGGATGCGTTGTTTGAGCATGCGGGGAAGTGTGTCAGGCCGTGAGGCCTTGTGGGGCCGAGACCTGTGCCGACGTCTGGCCAAAGCGGCGCTCGCGGCCCTGGAACGCGGCAATGGCCTCGTCCAGCGCGGCTTCGTCGAACTCGGGCCACAACTTGGCGCTGAAGAAAAGCTCGGCGTAGGCACTCTGCCAGAGCAGGAAGTTCGACAGGCGCTGCTCGCCCCCGGTGCGAATGAACAGGTCCGGGTCGGGCACATGGGCCAGCGCCATGGCGCGGTCCAGGCTGGCCTCAGTGATGGGCTCGCCCTGCGCCGCTAGCTTGGCTGCGGCCTTTGCGATGTCCCAGCGACCGCCGTAGTTGAAGCACACGTTGAGCTGCATGCGCGTGTTGTGCGCGGTGGCTTCCTCGGCGTCGACCAGGCCCTTCACCATCTTGGGCGAAAGGCCCGCGCGTTCGCCGACGAAACGCAGCCGCACGCCATCTTTGCTGAGCCGGGGCACTTCACGCGCGAGCGCGCCGACCATCAGCTCCATCAGCCCGGAGACCTCTTCGACGGGGCGGTTCCAGTTTTCCGAGGAAAACGCGAACACCGTGAGCACGCCCACGCCGCGGTCGGCGCAGGCCTTGACACAGCGGCGCAGCGACTCCACGCCCTGCTTGTGCCCCGCCACGCGAGGAAGAAAACGCCGCGTCGCCCAACGGCCGTTGCCGTCCATGACGATGGCAACGTGGTGCGGAATGCGCGGCGATGTGGAGGCCATGGCAGGCCTCAAACGGCCATGATCTCCGCTTCCTTGGCCGCGATCAGGCGGTCGATTTCCGCGATGTGGCGGTCGGTGACCTTCTGGATCTCGGCTTCGGCGCGCTTCTGGTCGTCTTCCGAGGCCAGCTTGTCCTTCACCAGCTTCTTGACCGACTCATTCGCGTCGCGGCGCAGGTTGCGCGTGGCGATCTTGGCGCTCTCGCCTTCGTTGCGGACCAGCTTGGTCATTTCCTTGCGGCGCTCTTCGCTCATGGCGGGCAGCGGCACGCGGATCAGGTCGCCCATCGAGGCCGGGTTCAGCCCCAGGTCGCTTTCACGAATGGCCTTCTCGATCTTGGCGCCCATGCCCTTTTCCCAGGGCTGGACGCTGATGGTGCGCGAGTCGAGCACCGACACGTTGGCCACCTGGCTCAGCGGCACCTGCGAGCCGTAGTACTCGACATGAATCGAGTCGAGCAGCGCCGAGTTGGCGCGGCCGGTACGGATCTTGGTGAGGTTGTTCTGGAACGCCGCGAGTGATTGGTTCATCTTCGCGTCGGTCGTGCTCCGAATGTCTGCAATGGTCATCTTATTGGCTCCTAGGCATGCACCAGCGTGCCCTCGTCCTCGCCCATGACGACGCGCTTGAACGCGCCGTTCTTGAGGATCGAGAACACCTTGATCGGCAGCTTCTGGTCGCGGCACAGCGCGAAGGCCGTGGCGTCCATGATGCCGAGATTCTGCGCAATCGCCTCGTCGAACGTGAGCGAGGAATAGCGCGTTGCATTGGGGTTGGTCTTGGGATCGGCGGTGTACACACCGTCGACCTTGGTCGCCTTGAGCACCAGCTCGGCGCCAATTTCGGCACCGCGCAGCGCCGCGGCCGTGTCGGTCGTGAAGAACGGGTTGCCCGTGCCGGCCGCGAACACCACGACCTTGCCCTCTTCGAGGTACTGCAGGGCCTTGGGGCGCACATAGGGCTCGACCACCTGCTCGATGGCAATGGCGGACATCACGCGGGCCACCAGGCCCTGCTTGTCCATCGCGTCGGCCAGGGCGAGCGAGTTCATGACCGTGGCCAGCATGCCCATGTAGTCGGCCGTGGCGCGGTCCATGCCGACGGAGCCTCCCGCGACGCCGCGGAAGATGTTGCCGCCACCGATCACGACCGCCACCTGGACGCCCATGTTCACGACCTCGGCCACCTCCTGGACCATCCGCACGATGGTGGCGCGGTTGATGCCGAAGGCGTCGTCGCCCATCAGTGCCTCTCCCGACAGCTTCAACAAGATTCGCTTGTGGGCTGGGCGGGGATCAGACATGGGCAATTTCCTTTGGTTGGCGGGGGCGAGTGTAAAACGTGGCGGTGAAAAAGCGGCGGCACGCTCTTGCGCACCGCCGCTGTAGTGGCTGCGAGATCAGGCAGCAGCCTTGGCAGCGGCGACTTGCGCGGCCACTTCGGCAGCGAAGTCGTCGACCTTCTTCTCGATGCCTTCGCCGACCACGTACAGGGTGAAACCCTTGATCGAGGTGTCGGCGGCCTTGAGCATCTGCTCGACGGTCTGCTTGTCGTTCTTCACGAACGGCTGGTTGTGCAGCGAGACTTCCTTCAGGTACTTCTGCACGCCACCTTCGATGCGCTTGGCAACGATGTCGTCGGGCTGCGGCTTCTTGCCTTCGGCTTCGGCAACCTTGCGGTCTTCGGCAGCCTTGCCGGCAGCCACGGCGCGTTCTTTTTCGATCAGCTCGGCGGGCACGTCCGATGCCTGGATGGCGACAGGCTTCATGGCGGCGATGTGCATGGCCACGTCCTTGGCGGAGGTGTCGTCGCCTTCGAACTCGACCATCACGCCGATGCGCGTGCCGTGCAGGTACGAAGCGAGCTTGCCGTTGCCGGCGAAGTGCTTGAAGCGGCGGAAGCTCATGTTCTCGCCGATCTTGCCGATCAGGCCCTTGCGCACGTCTTCGAGCGTGGGGCCGAAGCCGTCTTGCTCATAGGCCAGCGCGCCCAGGGCGGCGATGTCAGCGGGGCTGTTCTTCGCGACCAGCATGGCGGCCGCGTTGGCCATGGCCAGGAAGCTGTCGTTCTTGGTGACGAAGTCGGTCTCGCAGTTGATTTCGATCATGCCGCCGGCAGCGCCGTCGACAAAAGCCGTGACCACGCCTTCGGCCGTGATGCGACCCGATGCCTTGCCAGCCTTGTTGCCCAGCTTGATGCGCAGCAGCTCTTCGGCCTTTTCCATGTTGCCTTCGGCCTCGGTGAGAGCCTTCTTGCATTCCATCATGGGCGCGTCGGTCTTAGCGCGCAGTTCGCCAACCATGCTTGCGGTGATTGCAGCCATTTGTGTATCTCCGAAAATCCAAAAATCAGGTTAAAAAAAAGGGGCACCAAGCCCCTTCTTCAGGCGCGTGAAGGCACCCGCTCAGGCCGAAGCGCTTTCTTCGACTTCGACGAATTCGTCGCTGCTGCCTTCGGCAACGGCCTTGACCACATCACCACCGGCGCTGTTGCGACCTTCGATGATCGCGTCGGCGATGCCGCGTGCATACAGCGTGACGGCCTTCGACGAGTCGTCGTTACCGGGAATCACGTAGTCGATGCCTTCGGGCGAGTGGTTGGAGTCGACCACGCCGATCAGCGGAATGCCGAGCTTCTTGGCTTCGGCGACGGCGATTTTGTGGAAGCCCACGTCGATCACGAAGATCGCGTCCGGCAGCGCAGCCATGTCCTGGATGCCACCGATGTCCTTTTCGAGCTTCGCGATTTCGCGCGAGAAGGTCAGTTGCTCCTTCTTGCTCAGCGAGTCGAGGCCGGCTTCTTGCTGGGCCTTCATGTCTTTCAGACGCTTGATGGAGGTCTTGACGGTCTTGAAGTTGGTCAGCATGCCGCCGAGCCAGCGGGTGTCGACGAAAGGCACGCCAGCGCGACGGGCTTCAGCCGCCACGATTTCACGGGCCTGGCGCTTCGTGCCGACCATCAAGATCGTGCCGCGGTTGGCGGTGAGCTGCTTGGCGTACTTCATCGCGTCCTGGAACATCGGGAGCGACTTTTCCAGGTTGATGATGTGGATCTTGTTGCGGTGACCGAAGATGAACGGAGCCATCTTGGGGTTCCAGAAGCGGGTTTGGTGACCGAAGTGGACACCGGCTTCCAGCATTTCGCGCATGGTGGTAGACATTAGAAATTACTCCAAAGGTTGGGTCTAAAATCCAGCCCGTTTTGTGCTCTTTTGAACTGAGTCACAACACCTTGATTGGGCCGGTTTGCGGATGTGTCTGGCTGGATGCAACGGGAGCCGTTGCTCGACCAGCGAAACCCAAAGAGTATAGCACGCCTCCCGCCCTCTCTTTCCTGAACCCGAGCCGCCCGCGCGGCATCTGCAGCCACCCATGAACGACCTCCACGCCACCCGTCTCACCCTTCTGGCAGGTGGCAACGATGCACGCACCGAAATGGAGCGCGTCATCGACATCGCCCGGTCGCCGGCCTGCGACCACGTCTTCACCCGCCCGATGTTCGACGAGGCCCGCCAGGCCGCCGCCGAATCGAACCCGGACAGCCGGCTGTCCGGCCTGGCCTTCACCGCCAAGGACCTGTTCGACATCGAGGGCCAGCCGACCCCGGCCGGCTCGGTGGTCCTGAGCCACGCTCCCGCCGCCCGTTCCGACGCCCTCGCCGTGGCACGGCTGCGTGCAGCCGGCGGGGTGCTGACCGGTCGCACCAACATGACCGAATTCGCCTTCTCGGGCGTCGGCGTCAACCCGCACCACGGAACGCCCGCCAACGTGAGCGACGCCGCCACGCCGCGCATTCCCGGCGGATCGTCCTCCGGCGCCGCGATTTCGGTCGCCAGCGGCGCCGCTTTCATCGGGCTGGGATCGGATACGGGCGGCTCGATCCGCATTCCGGCGGCGCTGAACGGCATCGTCGGGTTTAAGAACACGGCCAGGCTCACCCCCGCCGACGGCGCGCTGCCGCTGTCGACCACGCTCGACACCGTCTGCGCCATGACCCGTTCGGTGCGCGACGCCATCACAGCGCACGAAATCCTGGCCGCCCGGCGCGTCACTGCCGGCAACGCCCCGCTCGCCGCTTACCGCTTGGCCGTGGTGAAGAACGTCTTTTTCGACGCCATCGAGCCGGCTGTGGCCAACGCCTTCGAGCGTTCGCTGAAAACGATGCGCGCCGCCGGCGCCCGCATCCAGGAAATCGAGCTGCCCGAGCTCGCCGAGCTGTCCACCATCAATGCTACCGGCGGCTTCTCCGCTGCCGAGGCCCACGCCTGGCACCGGCTGCTGCTGGAGCGCAGCGGCGCCGGCTACGACCCGCGCGTGGCGCAACGCATCCTGCGCGGCGCCAGCATGAAGGCGCACGAATACATCGACCTCGTCAACGCCCGCCGCGACTGGATCGCCCGCGTCGAGGCCAGGCTGGCGCCCTTCGATGCCGTGCTGTCGCCGACGGTGCCCATCACCGCGCCGTCGATCGCCAGCGTGGCACCGGGTGCCAAGCGCGACGACGAGTTCTTCCGCGTCAACGCCCTGCTGCTGCGCAACCCGTCGATCGTCAACATGCTCGACGGCTGCGCCCTCTCGCTGCCCTGCCACGCTGCCGGTGAATTGCCGGTCGGCCTCATGCTGTGGCACGCCGCGCTGCACGACGACGCCGTGCTGGCCGTGTCGCTCCAAACCGAGCAAGCGCTGCAAAAATAACAGCTGCCGCCGCCGCACCCAATGGGCTTCGGGGCGTCGGCCATCTCCTTTATCTAGAACACTCAATGAAAATCGCGATCGTGGGCGCCGGCATCATCGGCGTCACCACCGCCTGGGAACTGGTTTCCGACGGTCATGAAGTGACCGTGTTCGAGCGCCGAGGCGCCGCCGCAGAAGAAGCCAGCTTCGCCAACGCGGGCGTGGTCGCACCCGGGTATGTCACGCCGTGGGCCGCCCCCGGCATGCGCGGCAAGGTGCTGCGCTCGCTGCTCTCCTCGCACGGCGCCATCAAGCTGCGCTGGCCGCTGAATTCGCGCGACATCGGCTGGATGTCGCGCTGGCAGAAGGCCTGCAAGCTCGAAACCTACCTGGCCAACCGCGCCCGCATGCAGCGCCTGGCCTTCTACAGCCGCACCCGGCTGCACGAGGTGACCGAGGCGCGCGAGCTCAGCTACGAGCGCAGCGACGGCTATCTCGTGCTGCTGCGCTCCAAGCGCGAGAAAAAGCTGGTGCAGCCCGGGCTCGACGTGCTGCGCCAGGCCGGGAGCGTGTTTCGCGAGGTCGATGCCGACGAGGCCCGCCTGCTCGAACCCGCGCTCAACCCCGACACCCCGCTGGCCGGCGCCATCCACCTGCCGGAAGACGAAGTGGCCAACTGCCGCCAGTTCGCGCTGCTGCTCAAGTGGGAGGCGGAGGCCTTCGGCGCGCAATTTCATTTCAACTGCGACATCGCACCGCTGAGCCGCGCAGCCCCCACCTCGCTGTCGCTGGCGAGCGGCTCCGAGCCCGTGCGCTACGACGCGGTCGTGGTGTGCGCCGGCCTGGCGTCCGCTTCGCTATTGCGCCCACTGGGCCTGCGCATTCCGATGGCGCCGGTGTACGGGCATTCGGTCAGCGCGCCCATTCGCGAGCCGCTCAACGCGCCGCGCAGCGCGGTGATGGACGAGCGCTACAAGGTCGCCATCTCTCGCCTGGGCCAGCGCGTACGCGTGGCTGGCAGCGCCGAAATCGGCGGTTCGCTGGACACCATGAGTCCCGCCGCCATCCAGACGCTCTACAAGGTGCTGCACGACTGGTTTCCGGGCGCGGCCACGCTGCAGTCGGGCGTCCAGCAATGGAAAGGCGCGCGTCCGATGCTGCCGGACGGCCCGCCCGTGCTCGGCGCCAGCGGCATTCCGGGCGTGTGGCTCAACCTCGGACACGGCTCGAGCGGCTGGGCGCTGTCGTGCGGCAGCGCACGCGTGCTGGGCGACCTGATCGGCGGGCAGGACCCGGGCGTCGATCTCGAAGGCCTGGGCGTCGAGCGCCTCAGTCTCTAGGGCCCCATCGGCGCAGGCGCTCCGGGCTGGCCGGCTGCTCGACCGGCAGTTCAGGCTCGGGTGCCGGCATCCACTTGCCGGCGATCCATGCCAGCAGCGCCGGAGCCACCAGGCCGAAAAACACGAGGCACAGCAGGCTGGCGCCCATCGCCAGCCAGCGCACGGCGCCTGAACCCGCTTCCGCCGGCACGTCGAGCCAGCGCATCACGCCGAAGCCGTAGCCGAGGTTCGCGGCCCAGGCAATGTCGCGCAGCGGCACGCGGCGCAAGGTCACGGCCAGCAGGAACAGCCCCCACACCACCGCGAGCAAACCGAGCGCCCACCC
Organism: Variovorax sp. J22G73; assembly: GCF_030317035.1. Taxonomy (GTDB): domain Bacteria; phylum Pseudomonadota; class Gammaproteobacteria; order Burkholderiales; family Burkholderiaceae_C; genus Variovorax. The sequence goes on along the minus strand of NZ_JASZYK010000001.1, from coordinate 1,495,920 downwards.
CGCGCCGCCGATCAGCGCCATGCCCATGCCGGCGAAGCCGGCAAACCAGGCCAGCAGAAGGACCAGCAGCCAGCCAAGGGTCTTGAGCATCATCGTTCGATGATAGGAGGCACGGCGGCACAATGGCTCGATGCACCGCATCACGTCCGCCACAGCCGCCGATCTGTTCGACATCGCCGCCACGCGCCGCATCGAGCAGGCCGCGGCCGCCGCCTTGCCCGCCCACACGCTGATGCAACGCGCAGGCCTCGCGGTCGCGCGGCTCGCGATGGCGATCGCGCCACATGCGCGGACGATCTGGGTGGCGTGCGGCCCGGGCAACAACGGCGGCGACGGTTTCGAGGCGGCGGCGCAGTTGCGGCATCGGGGCTTCTTTCCGGTCGTCACCTTCGCCGGCGACGAAGGCCGCTTGCCACCGGACGCCAAGGCGTCGCTGCAACGGGCTCGCGACGCGGGCGTCACCATCGCAGCACAGCCGCCTTCGCATTGCGACCTGGCGATCGACGCGTTGCTCGGCATCGGCTCGAGCCGACCGCCCGAAGGCGCGATGGCCGAATGGCTCGCGACGATGCATGCCGGTGCACACCCGGTGCTCAGCGTCGACGTGCCCTCGGGACTGAATGCGGACACCGGCACGCTGGCCCATGGCGCCGACCCTGCGCAAGGATCCAGCCGCTCCTGCATCACCTTCCTCACGCTCAAGCCCGGCCTGTTCACCGCCCAGGGCCGCGACGCCGCAGGCACCGTCTGGTTCGACGACCTGGGCTGCGGCACCTCCAAGGACCAACCCACCGCACGCCTGGCCGGCGCGCCCGAGGCGCAGCCGCGCACCCACGCGTCGCACAAGGGCAGCTATGGCGATGTGGCGGTGGTCGGCGGCGCGTCGGGCATGGCGGGTGCGGCGCTGCTGGCCGGCTCCGCGGCCCTGCATGCGGGTGCGGGCCGGGTGTTCGTCGGGCTTCTCGATGCGAGCGCGGCACCGGTCGATGTCTCCCAGCCCGAGCTGATGCTGCGCGACGCCCGCGCGCTGGACCTGTCGGCCATGACCGCCGTTTGCGGCTGCGGCGGTGGAGAGGCGGTGCGCGAACTGCTGCCGCGCGTGCTGTCGACGGCGGCAGCGCTGGTGCTCGATGCGGATGCGCTCAATGCCATCGCGGCCGATGGCGCGCTGCAGGCGCAGCTGGTGTCACGCGGCAAGCGCGCGGCGCCGACCGTGATCACGCCGCATCCGCTGGAAGCGGCGCGATTGCTGGGGTGCACCGCATCCGAGATTCAAGCCGACCGGCTGGCGGCGGCACGTGAGCTGGCGGCACGCTTCGGCGTGGTAGCGGTGCTCAAGGGGTCGGGCACGGTGATTGCCGATGCAGGCAAGGCGTTGCCCGTCGTCAACCTCACCGGCAATGCCCGGCTGGCAACGGCCGGCACCGGCGACGTGCTGGCCGGCATGATCGGCGCGGCACTGGCCGCACTGACCGCACTGGAGGCGCGTCGGCCCGCATTCGACGCGGCGCGCGAAGCGGTCTGGCAGCACGGCCATATCGCTGACACGTGGCCAAGCGATGCGGCCCCGCTCACGGCGGGCACGCTGGCCCGCCGCGCGCCCGTCTGAAAACCGCCTAGCCGCGGCCGACGAAGGGCATCTTCGTCGCCATGATCGTGTGGAACAGCACGTTGGCTTCCAACGGCAGGTTCGCCATGTAGAGCACCGACTGGCCCACGATCTTCACGTCGATCAGCGGCTCGATGGCGAGTTCGCCGTTGGCTTGCGCCACGCCCTTGGCCATGCGCGACGCCAGCTCGGTCATGGCGTTGCCCACGTCCACCTGGCCCACGGCGATGTCGTACTTGCGCCCGTCGAGCGACGCGGTCTTGGTCAGGCCTTCGACCGCGTGCTTGGTGGACGTGTAGGCGGCCGAGTTGGGCCGCGGCGCGGTGGCCGAGATGGAGCCGTTGTTGATGATGCGCCCACCCATCGGGGTCTGCGCCTTCATCGTGCGGAACGCCTGCTGGATGCAGAAGAACATGCCCGTCAGGTTGATGTCGACCACGCCCTGCCATTGCTCGGGCGTCCAGTCCTCGAACGGGCCCGGCGGGTTGCCCACGCCGGCGTTGTTGAACAGCAGGTCGACGCGCCCGAAGCGCTCGACGGTGGCGGCGAACAGGGCCTGCACCGACTCGGCCTTGGCCACGTCGGTGGGCACCGCGAAGGCACGCGCGCCCGCGCCCGATTCCTCGGCCACCTGCTCCAGCGGCTCCAGGCGGCGTCCGGCCAGCACCACGCTCCAGCCGTCGCCCAGCAACGCCAGCGCCGCGGCGCGGCCGATGCCGGAGCCCGCTCCGGTGACGATGGCGATGCGGCCCTTGTTGTCTTCAGCGCTCATGCTCTGTGTCTCTTTCTCTTTTTTCAGGTTGTCGATGTGTCATGCGGCAAGGCTTCAGCGGCGCGGCTTGCGCCCCTTCATCTTGTTGGCGGCCTTCTTGACCGCCGACTTGAAGGCCTGCATGGCCGACTGCGGCCCCACCGCGGCCGAGCCGCCATGGTCCGAGCGCTCCACGCGATCGCCGCGGTCGCTGCGGTCGCCGCGCGGCTCCGCGCCGCCGGCCTCGCCCTTGTGGCGCGACCCGCGCTTGGCCGACGCCTTCACCGTCACGCCGGATGACGTGGCGCCCTTGTCCTTCATAGCGCGCGAGGTCAGGTCCTCGCCTTCGCGCACGAGGCGGAAGTCGATCTTGCGGCCGTCCAGGTCGACGCGGCTCACCTGCACCCGCACGCGCGTGCCGATGGCATAGCGGATGCCGGTGCGCTCGCCGCGCAGCTCCTGGCGCATCTCGTCGTACTTGAAGTACTCGCCGCCGAGCTCGGTGATGTGCACCAGCCCTTCGACATACATCGCGTCGAGCGTGACGAAGATGCCGAAGGTGGTGGCCGCGGTGACCACGCCGCCGTATTCCTCGCCGAGGTGCTCGCGCATGTACTTGCACTTGAGCCAGGCTTCGACGTCGCGGCTGGCCTCGTCGGCGCGGCGCTCGTTGGCGCTGCAGTGCAGGCCGGCGGCCTCCCATGCCAGCACTTCCTTGCTGGGCGCGATGGTGGCTTTCTGCGGCTTGTTGGTCGGCGCCTTCACGCGCGACGCGAGCCGCTTGGCCAGCTTGGCATGCGCCTCGCCAGGGGTGGGCAGCATCGGCAGCTGGTAGCGCGTCTTCGTGAGAATCGCCTTGATCACGCGATGCACCAGCAAGTCGGGATAGCGCCGGATCGGGCTCGTGAAGTGCGTGTAGGCCTCGTACGCCAGCCCGAAGTGGCCGCTGTTGAACGGCGTGTAGATCGCCTGCTGCATGGAGCGCAGCAGCATGGTGTGGATCTGCTGCGCGTCGGGGCGGTCCTTGGTGGCCGTTGCAATCGCCTGGAACTCGCCCGGCTTGGGGTCGTCGGTGATGCTCAGGCCGACACCCATGGCCTTGAGGTAGCCGCGCAGGATTTCCTTCTTCTCCGCCGTCGGGCCTTCGTGCACGCGGAACAGGCCCGGGTGCTTGCCTTCGGCGATGAAGTCGGCGCTGCACACGTTGGCCGCCAGCATGGCTTCTTCGATGAGGCGGTGCGCCTCGTTGCGCGTGCGGGGCACGATCTTCTCGATGCGGCCGGCGTCGTCGCAGATGATCTGCGTCTCGGTGGTCTCGAAGTCGACCGCGCCACGCTTGCCGCGCTGCTTGAGCAGCGCCTTGTAGACGTCGGCGAGGTTCAGCAGGTCCTTCACGCGGTCCTTGCGCTTGGCCGCTTCGGGGCCGCGCGTGTTGCCGAGGATGGCCGCCACTTCGGTGTACGTGAAGCGCGCGTGGCTGAACATGACGGCCGGGTAGAACTGGTAGGCGTAGATCTCGCCGTCGGCCGCGACCAGCATGTCGCACACCATGCACAGGCGTTCGACCTCGGGGTTCAGCGAGCACAGGCCGTTCGACAGCTTCTCCGGCAGCATCGGAATGACGCGACGCGGAAAGTAGACGCTGGTGGCGCGGTCGTAGGCGTCGATGTCGATCGGCGAACCGGTCTTCACATAGGCGCTCACGTCGGCGATGGCCACCAGCAGGCGCCAGCCCTTGCCGCGGCCCACTTTCGCGGGCTCGCAGTACACGGCGTCGTCGAAGTCGCGCGCGTCTTCACCGTCGATGGTGACGAGCGGAATGTCGGTGAGGTCGACACGGCCTTTTTTGTCGGCGGGGCGGACCTTCTCGGGCAGCGCCTTGGCTTCGGCCAGGCACTCCGCGGAAAACTCGTGCGGTACGCCGTACTTGCGCACGGCGATTTCGATTTCCATGCCGGGGTCGTCAATTTCGCCCAGCACTTCCTTCACGCGACCCACGGGTTGGCCGAACAACGCCGGCGGCTCCGTGAGCTGCACGACGACGACCTGCCCCACCTTCGCGGGACCGGTCGCGCCCTTGGGAATCAGGACGTCTTGCCCGTAGCGTTTGTCTTCGGGCGCGACAAGCCAGATGCCGCCTTCATGCAGCAAGCGGCCGATGATCGGTTGCTCGGGGCGCTCGACGATTTCCACGACGCGCCCCTCGGGGCGGCCGCGGCGGTCTTGTCGCACGACGCGCGCCTTGACGCGGTCCTTGTGCAGCACGGCCCGCATCTCGTTCGGGGGCAGATAGATGTCTGCTTCGCCGTCGTCGCGCTGTACGAAACCGTGGCCATCGCGATGACCTTGAACGGTTCCTTCGAATTCATCCAGCAAGCCGCTGGAAGTGACATTATTTTTGATATGATCTCCTTCTTTCCTGAAATTCAAAACATAACTGCTTCGGCAGTTCTGTGGGCCCAGATGGCGGAATTGGTAGACGCACTAGTTTCAGGTACTAGCGAGTAACATCGTGGAGGTTCGAGTCCTCTTCTGGGCACCAAGTTTAAACAGACCTTTACCAGGTCATTCGATTGAAGCCACCGGTCTCCGGTGGCTTTTTTCATGCCCGCTCGATTCATCATCGAATGGACAATGCAGCCAAGTTGCAACACGCCACGCACAAACAAGTGCACGCGAGCGAACTCAGCAGCGAATTTGCCGCAAAAAGTTTGATATGATTGCAGTCTTTGCTGAGAAGCAAAAAAACATGAAAGCTTCGGCTGACATGAAGCCCAGATGGCGGAATTGGTAGACGCACTAGTTTCAGGTACTAGCGAGTAACATCGTGGAGGTTCGAGTCCTCTTCTGGGCACCAAATTCAAGCTGACCCCCGCCAGGTCATCCAAAGAAAGCCACCGGTCTCCGGTGGCTTTTTTCTTGTCCGTTCGAATGCGCATCAAACGGGCAGTGCGATCAGGTCGTGGCCCTCGGCGCCCACGATGCGCGCACGAGTGAATTCACCAACCTTCAACGTCTTGCTGATCTTCTCGGGCGGCAGCAGGCGAACCGTGCCGTCGATTTCCGGAGCATCCGCGTAGGTGCGCCCCACTCCACCCTTGCGGCCCATGCCCGGCGCCGAATCGACCAACACCTGCATCGTGGCACCCACGCGCTTTTGCAGCTTGGCGATCGACACGGCCTCGGCCACTTCCATGAAGCGTGCACGGCGCGCTTCGCGTTCGGCCTCGGGCAGCATGCCTGGAATGTCGTTGGCGGTGGCGCCCTGGACCGGGCTGTAGGCAAAGCAACCGGCGCGATCGATCTCGGCTTCGCGAATGAAGTCGAGCAGGTGCTCGAATTCCTGTTCCGTCTCGCCAGGGAAGCCGGCGATGAAGGTGCTGCGAATCACAAGCTCCGGGCACACCTCGCGCCAGCGCGCCAGCCGCTCCAGGTTTTTTTCACCGCTGGCCGGGCGCTTCATGCGCTTGAGCACGTCAGGATGACTATGCTGCAGCGGCACGTCGAGGTAAGGCAACACGAGGCCGCTGGCCATCAACGGAATGATCTCGTCAACGCTCGGGTACGGGTACACGTAGTGCAGGCGAACCCAGGCGCCATACGGCTCGGCGATTTCGCCCAGCGTGCGCACGAGTTCGAGCATGCGGGTCTTGACGGGCTTGCCGTCCCAGAAGCCGGTGCGGTACTTCACGTCGACACCGTAGGCCGAGGTGTCCTGGCTGATCACCAGCAACTCCCTGACGCCGCCTTCGAACAAGGCCTTGGCCTCGCTCAGCACATCGCCGACCGGCCGCGACACGAGGTCGCCGCGCATCGAAGGAATGATGCAGAAGGTGCAGCGATGGTTGCAGCCCTCGCTGATCTTCAGGTACGCGTAGTGGCGCGGCGTGAGTTTCAGGCCGGCGACGCCGAAAGTGTTCGGCACCAGGTCGATGAAAGGGTCGTGCGGCTTGGGCAGGTTCGCGTGCACCGCATCCATCACCTCTTGCGTGGCGTGAGGGCCGGTCACGGCCAGCACGCTCGGATGCATCTGGCGCACCAGGTTACCGCCCTGGTCGCCGGTCTTGGCACCCAGGCAGCCCGTGACGATCACGCGGCCGTTTTCGGCGAGCGCTTCGCCGATGGTGTCCAGGCTTTCCCTGACCGCATCGTCGATGAAGCCGCAGGTGTTGACGATCACCAGATCGGCACCTTCGAAAGTCTTGGCAGTTTGATAACCCTCGGCACTCAGCCGGGTCAGTATCAATTCGGAATCGGTCAGGGCCTTGGGGCAGCCCAGGCTCACGAATCCGACCTTGGGGGCGGTCGGCGTGGCTGTACGTTCGGGGGAGGCAACTTCGCTCATATGCCTCTATTGTCCCAGCTATCTGCGACAGCCGGGAAACCATTGGACAACCTCCCCTCCGGGTTGCCGTGCACTCGCTTTCGAAGCGCCGAGCGGCGCTCAGGGACGCTTGATGCCAAAGGCCCCCAGTACCTGTTCGGTGTTTTTCTGCATCTGCTCCTGCATCTGGAGAAAAACGTTCTTCGATTGCTCGACGTAGTTGCCCATCAGCCCCTGCAGCATCGGCGACTGCATGCTCATGAAGCGCGACCACATCTCGGGCGTCAGGCCCTCGGCCTTGTCGGCCAACTGCGCCTGCACCTCGGTCATGGCCTGGATGTTCTTCTCGAGGTAAGGGCCCATGTAGCCCTGCATCGCCTGTCCGTAGAAACGGATGATGTGCGAGAGCACCTGCTCGGTGAACATCGGCGCGCCGCCCGCCTCTTCTTCGAGAATGATCTGAAGCAGGATGCTGCGCGTGAGGTCGTCGCCGGTCTTGGCGTCGCGCACCACGAACTGCGCGTTCTGGATGACCAGTTGCTTCACCTCTGCCAAGGTGATGTACGTGGATGTCTCGGTGTCGTAGAGCCTTCGGTTGGGGTACTTCTTGATCACACGCTGTACCGGCTTGACCCCGGACTTCTTGCTCTGCACTGCGGACTCCTTCACATGGACGCCCATGTCATCGGATGATTCTAGGGAGCGGTTTTGCTGCGCCGCGACAAGGTTTACCCTGACCGCGCGTTTTGCACTCAGTCCGGAGATGTAGCGTACTCCGCGCCGCACGAATGGCAGGAGCCCGTTTCGGGCCGCTCATCGACCGCATCGCGAAAATAAAGGGGCGTCTTTTGCCCATAGACCACCCAGCAACGCGGGCAATGCTCTTGCCCGATGGTCGGGAGGTAGGCGCGGGCACGCTGTTCGGCGCGCTCTTCGGTCAACGGTACGCCCTGCCGCTGGGCACGCGCCACTTCGCGCGCCGCCATGGTTTCGGTGCGACCGCCGGCATGGTCGTTGATGCCGTAGACGGCACGCGCAAACTCGAGGGGAGCCTGCTTCAACAATGCGGCAAGGCGCTTGTCGGCATGAGCCCGATCAACCAACGTTGATCGCGTATTCATCAGATCGCTTGTCAAGAAAATTGGAAATGGTTTGCAGTGAGATCAAGGTAGCACAACAAGATGTACCATGGTCTTTTGCTGCATCACCACTGAGGACGATATGGACACCGGGGAACCCGGTGTCTGCTCTGTTCAACTGATCCGGTGGTTGGCCGGGACTGAACAGAAATTGGTAGGCGCGATTGGACTCGAACCAACGACCCCCACCATGTCAAGGTGGTGCTCTAACCAGCTGAGCTACGCGCCTAAGGATGTGTCCGAGAAGCACTTATTGTAGCAGTAGAAATCGCACTTTTTAGCGGCGACGTGCAGATCGCACACCAATTACTGAAATCACTATTCCAAGCACCTGAGTGAGCCGCGCAGCGTCCGCGATTTCGACAGTGAACGTCATCCATGCCGTGCCCTTGATCGACTGCGTCTGCACGCCGATCACATTCATCTTCTCGCGTGCGAACACATCGGAGATATCACGCAGAAGACCCTGGCGATCGGCCGCTTCCACGGACACGTCCACCGCATACACCGGTGCGTCCGCGCCCTTCTTCGGCACACCCCATTCCACCTCGATCACGCGTTCGCTGTTCTTCGACGCCATCGTGCGAAAGTTGCTGCAGTCGCCGCGGTGAACGCTGACGCCATGGCCGCGCGTGACAAAGCCGCGAATCGCGTCCGGCGGCGCGGGCTTGCAGCACTTGGCGAGTTGCGTCATCAATGAAGACACGCCCACCACCAGCACACCGCCCTTGCCCGACTTCTCGCTGCCGCGCGCCTTCTTGATAAGCACGCCATCGTCAGGACCGGGCGCGGGCTCCGGCGGACGCAGCAGCGTCTCGATGTTGCGCAGCGAAAACTCGTCCTTGCCCACCACTTCGAACAGGTTGTCCGCCGACTTGAAGCCCAGCTGTGAAGCGAGGTCTTCCAATCGCACAGACGTCTTCCCCTCGCGCTGCAACAGCTTCTCGACGGCCTCACGTCCGCGCGCCACCGTCTCGTGCGTGATCTGCGCGTTGAACCATGCGCGCACCTTCGCGCGCGCACGGTGGCTGGCCAGATAACCGAGCTCGGCGTTGAGCCAATCGCGCGACGGGCCACCTTCCTTCGCGGCAATGATCTCGACCGTCTGCCCGTTCGACAGCGGCGTGTTCAGCGGCACCATCGCGCCGTCGACACGCGCGCCGCGGCAACGATGGCCCAGCGTGGTGTGCACGGTGTACGCAAAGTCGACCGGCGTCGCGCCCTGCGGCAGCTCGACGATCGCCGCGTCCGGCGTCAGTACATAGATGCGGTCGTCGAACAGGCCCTGCCCTTGCAGGCCGCCCGACAGATCGCGCTCCCACGCCAGCAGCTGGCGCAGCACCGCGATCTTCGCGTCGTACTCACCGCTGGCCCACACACCGGCGTAACCCTTGTGGCCCGCTTCCTTGTAAGCCCAGTGCGCCGCCACGCCATGCTCGGCGTGGTCGTGCATTTCGTCGGTGCGGATCTGGATCTCTATCGGCTTGCCCGCCTTGCCGTCGACCAACTCGCGCACCACGGTGTGCAGCGACTGGTAGCCGTTGGGCTTCGGCCGCGCGATGTAGTCGTCGAACTCTTCGTCGATCGGCTGGAAATGCGAATGCACCCACGCCAGCGCCGCATAGCAGTCCTTGACGTCGCTCACCACCACGCGCAGCGCAAGAATGTCGAAGACCTGCGCGAAGTCGAGCGACTTGCCGCGCATCTTCTTCACGATGCTGTAGATGTTCTTGGGCCGCCCCTGCACGGTGGCCTTGACGCCCTCTTGCTGCAGCTCGCGCTCCAGTTGCGAACGCAGTTGCTCGATGTGCCCTTCGCGCTCGATGCGCTTCTCGTCGAGCAGCCGCGCAATCAGCTTGTAGGTCTCGGGTTCGAGAAAGCGGAACGAAAGATCCTCGATTTCCCACTTCACCTGCCAGATGCCCAGGCGGTTGGCCAGCGGCGCGAACACCTGCAGCGACTCGCGCGCCACGCTCTCGGGCGCCGGTTGCTTGCTCGCGGCCGCGTGCCGCAGCGTCTGCAGGCGCGAGGCCAGGCGCAGCATCACCACACGCAGGTCGCGCGAAAACGCCAGCAGCATCTTGCGCACGTTCTCGGTCTGCGCGCCCGCACCTTCTATCTTGTGGCCCTGCGCGGCCGAGCGCGCCTGCTCCTGCACGCGCACCAGCTTGGTGGTCTCGACCGCGAGCGCCGCGAAGTTGTCGCCGAACACCTTGGCGATCACCTCCTGCGGGCGGTTCAGGTGCTGGCAGGCATACACCAGGTAGCTCGCGGCCTGCATGGCTTCGGAGCCGCCCATCTTGGCGACGATGGCGGCCACCGCGTCGGCGTGCGCCAGCGTGTTTTCGCCGGTGTCCAGCGTTTCATCGGCAATCAGCGGCTCGGCGAACGCACGGGCGCGCGCCAGCATGTTTTCCATCACCGGCGTGCGATCGGCCGTGGCCGCGGACAACGGGTAGTCGACCATGCTCGCGTCGGACAGGGGTGCCGTCTGGAGGCTCGATGAATCGCGCTTCACTCTTCACTCAATCGAACAGGAAGTCGGTCACTGCGGCAATCTGCGCAGGATCGACGAAGGTGGGTGCATGGCCCACGCCATCGAACTCGACGAGTGCGGCATGCGGACCGCGCTGCGTCATGGCCAGGGCCGTGTCGCGCGACAGCAGATCGGACACCGCGCCGCGCGTGACGAGCGTGCGTGCCTCGATGGCGTCGTAAAGGCCCCACATGATCGCGCCGCCCTGCGCCGCCGCCTCGGGGGTGATGGCGCGCAGCGCCACGCCGATGGCAGGGTCGTAATGCAGCACCCAAGCACCGTCAGCGACATCAGCTTGATTGCCAGCGCCTTCGACCTTGGCCGCCCCATCGGCGCTGCGCTGCGACGCCGGCACCACCATGTGCTGCGACAGCGCCAGCCATTGCGCCGGCGTGTGCGGGCCGAAGGTGGTCGACAGCGCCCACATCGCATCGGCCGCCGCCTGCACGCTCGCGTACTGGCCGCTCTTGCCCACGTAGGCGCCAATGCGCTGCACCGCGGCCGGCTCGATGGTCGGACCCACGTCGTTGGCGACAAAGCGGCGAATGGGCCGCGCCAGCGGCAATTCCTTGTGGCCCGCCAGCACGAAGCCGATGAGCCCGCCCATGCTGGTGCCGACGTAGTCGAGCGTGTCGATCGGCTGATCGCGGTGCAATTGCGCTATCAACGCCACCATGTCGGCCGCGTACACGGGCACCTGATAGAAGGTTGGGTCGCGCAGCCAATCGCTGCGCCCGCGGCCCACCACGTCGGGGCAGACCACGCGCACGTCGCCGCCCGCGCGCGCGACGATGGCCTGGGCCAGCGCGTCGAAGTCGCGACCCTGCCGGGTCAGGCCGTGCACGCAGACCACGACCCGGGCGCTGCCGGCGTCGCCCCATTGCCAATAGGCCATGCGATGGCCGCCCTGGGCGTCGTCGCACGCCACGTAATGAAGCGTCGGTTCGGTCATGAAAAACGGGGCGTTCTGGTGCGGATAATGGGTTCGTCGCATCCTAATTCATCCGGAGATTGATCTACATGCTCAAAGGCAAAACCGCGCTTGTCACGGGGTCCACCAGCGGCATTGGCCTCGCCATCGCCAAGTCGCTCGCGCAACAGGGCGCGCACATCGTGCTCAACGGCTTCGGCGACGCCGAAACACCCAGGTCCCAGGTCGAGGCGCTCGGCGTGCGCGCCGAATACCACGGCGCCGACATGAGCAAGCCCGAACAGATCGAGGACATGATGAAGTTCGCCGCGGCCAAGTTCGGCCGCGTCGACATCCTGGTCAACAACGCCGGCATCCAGCATGTCGCCAAGGTCGAAGACTTTCCCACCGAACGTTGGGACGCCATCATCGCAATCAACCTCACCAGCGCGTTTCATACGACACGCCTGGCGATCCCCGCGATGCGCGAGGCCAACTGGGGCCGGGTGATCAACATCGCGTCGGCGCACGGGCTCGTGGCGTCGGCGCAGAAGTCGGCCTACGTGGCGGCCAAGCACGGCATCGTCGGGCTGACCAAGTCGGTGGCACTCGAAACCGCGACCACCGGCGTCACCGCCAACGCCATCTGCCCCGGGTGGGTGCTGACCCCGCTGGTGCAAAAGCAGATCGACGACCGCTCCGCGCGCGACGGCATCTCGGCCGCGCAGGCGCAGAACGAACTGCTGGGCGAAAAGCAGCCTTCGCTGCAGTTCACCACCGTCGAGCAACTGGGCGGCCTGGCCGTGTTCCTGTGCTCGCCGGCAGCCGACCAGGTCCGCGGCGTGGCCTGGGCCATGGACGGCGGCTGGACTGCCCAGTAAGGGTTAGCCCAGCGGTAGGCAGCAGCGTGCGCCGCTGCTGCCTTCAGCTTCTCTCTACTTGAGCTGCACCGAGCCCGACACGCTCACCACCACGCTGGTCTTGCCGGCTTCCACCGGCACTGCCGCATCGGCCGAGAACGACTTGGCCTGCATGGCCATCATGCGCGGACGGATCGGGCCGTTGTCGCTCGCATTCACCGACACCTCGCGCAGCGTGTAGCCGCCGAAGCCGAAGCCCTTGGCCAGTTCGTTGGCCTTCTGCTTGAAGTTTTCGATGGCGATGTTCTGCGCCTCGGTCTCGGTCTTGGCGCGTTGTTCGCGGCTCAGGCCGAAGCCCACGTTGGCCACGGTGAGCGTGTTGATGCGCCCGGCCACCTGGGTGATGCGCGGAAAGTCGCGCCCCTCGAGCACCAGCTCGCTCGAGCCCTGCCAGCCGTTGATCTTGCCGTCCTTGCTGTAGCGCGGCGACAGGCTGAAGTTGCCCGTGTGCACATCGAGCTGGCCCGGCTGCGCGCTCTTCTTCGCTTCGGCCAGCGCGGCATCGAGCGCGGCCTTCAGCTGCGTCTGCACGGTGGCGGCATCGGTCGCGTCGCGCGTGGTCGACAGCGTCATGCTCAGCAGGTCCTGCTGGACCTCGACCGTGCCGGCAGCGGTGAGCTGCAGCACGTTCTGCGGTGCGGGCACGACGGCGTTCTGGGCCATTGCGGTACCGGCGACGGCCAAGGCGGCGCAGGCCGCGAGCAATTGGATTTTCTTCAAGCGAATACTCCCTGGATTGGTATGAAAAGACAGGCCCGCGGCAGCGGGCCGACCGGCGCATTCGCAGTGCCTTCGCACCGCGTGCTTACCGCGTACTCACGACTTCAGCGGCGCTGGCTGCGCGGCGCGGTGAGCGGGTTGGCCACGCTCGACGGCACCGGCGTCGGCATGAGGCGCTCGGCGGGTTGCGATTCTGCAGAATGGCCGAGAGCCCCCGCCGAAGTCGGGGTCGGCGCCAGGCTTCCCGCGGATGGCGGGGTCCATTGGCCGCGCACCTGCTGGCGCAATTCGAACAGCTCGGCCGCGGTGAGCCGGCGCCCCGCGGCGGCCTCTTCGCGCTGCACCTCTTCGCGTTGCGCGGCGCGGTGGGCCGCCACCGCATCCCGGACTTCGTTGCGGCGCACCTCGCCCACCCTGAGGAAATCGCCGGACACCGCCTGCGACGGGCCGCAGGCGAAAACGAGAAGAAATGGCAGTGCGGAAAAAGTGGGTCTCATTGAGCAGAAGTCATAAGGCAAGGGGAACTTTGCCACCTCTGCGCTAACGTCGGATGACCAGACCGCGAGCGTCCGCAAGTTTTGTAACTTAGTGTCAAACCATAAGTAAATCCGGCTCTGCGAAGGCACAACGCCTTCAGAATCGGCGCTGTTACAAATTCATCGTTGTAGAAATGACTCAAGTTCCCGCTCGCACCGACAAGATCGTGATCGTCGACGACGACGCCCGCATCCGCGACCTGCTGCGCCGCTATCTGACGCAGGAAGGATTCGAAGTGATCGTGGCCGAGGACGGCAAGGCGCTCAACCGCATCCTGTTGCGCGACACGGTCGACCTGATCGTGCTCGACCTGATGATGCCCGGCGAAGACGGCCTCTCGGTCTGCCGCCGCCTGCGCGCCGCCAACGACCGCACCCCGATCATCATGCTCACCGCCAAGGGCGAGGACGTCGACCGCATCGTCGGCCTCGAGGTCGGTGCCGACGACTACCTGGGCAAGCCTTTCAACCCCCGCGAACTGCTGGCCCGCGTGCACGCCGTGCTGCGTCGCCGTCCGCCGCTCGAGGCGCCCGGCGCCCCCTCCACGGAGAACGAGACCGTCACCTTCGGTCCGTTCGCCTTCGATCTCGGCTCGCGCACCCTGAAGAAGGATGGCGAAGAACTCTCGCTGACCACCGGCGAGTTCGCGATGCTGAAGGCGCTGGTGCGCCATCCGCGTCAACCGCTGTCGCGCGAAAAGCTGGCCCAGCTGGCGCGCGGGCGCGAGTTCGAGCCCTTCGACCGCAGCCTGGACGTGCAGATCTCGCGCCTGCGCAAGCTGGTCGAGTCCGACGCCGCGGCGCCGCGCTACATCCAGACCGTCTGGGGCGTGGGCTACGTGTTCGTGCCGGACGGCACGGCCTGACGACCCGCTGAAAGGTGGCCATCGGCCAATCCGCCAGACCCGGCTCCGCGCAGGAGGACGGTGCGCAGGTCACGATGCCCAGCCCGCTCGAGGCGAGCGCGCAACGTGACCGCCGCCCCGGCCTAAAGCTCGGCTTCAGCCTTTTCTGGCGCACCTTCTTCCTGCTCGCGCTGCTGCTCATCGGCTGCACGGTCGCCTGGCTGCAGACCTTCCGCTCGCTCGAGTACGAGCCGCGCGCCATCCAGACCGCCCACCAGATCGCCTCGCTCGTGAACCTCACGCGCGCGGCGCTGGTGTATTCGGACGCCATCACGCGCGTGTCGCTGATCAAGACGCTGGCCGACCAGGAAGGCGTGCGCATCCTGCCGCGCGAACCCAACGACCGCTTCGAGCCCTACACCAGCGGCGCGCTCGACCTGCGCGTGACCGACGAGCTCATCGAGCAGCTCGGCGAAGGCACCACCGTGGCCAGCCGCGTGAACGACGAAGCCGGCCTGTGGATCGGCTTCACCATCGAGAGCGACACCTACTGGCTGCTGCTGGACCCCACGCGGTTCAGCCGGCTGGGCGGGCGCACCTGGCTGGTGTGGCTGAGCATGGCCATGGCGCTGTCGCTGGCTGGCGCGGCACTGATCACGCGGCTCATCAACCTGCCGCTCAAGCAGCTTTCACGCGCGACCATGCAGGTGCGCGAGGGTGAATACGAGGCGCACCGGCTCGACGAGCGCGCCCGCACCAACGAGATTCGCGCGGTGAACATCGGCTTCAACCGCATGGCCGACCAGCTCGCCAAGATCGAGCAGGACCGCGCCATCATGCTGGCCGGCATCTCGCACGACCTGCGCACGCCGCTGGCGCGCCTGCGGCTGGAAACCGAGATGAGCGTGGCCGACGAAGACGCGCGCGACCACATGGCGGCCGACATTGCGCAGCTCGACGCGATCATCGACAAGTTCCTGGACTACGCGCGGCCCGACCATGTGGACCCGCGCCCGGTGCTGCTGCGCGACGTGGTCGACGCCTGCACCTACGCCGTGCAGGACTACGAAGAGATGAACATCAAGGTCGAGGTGCCCCCCGACCTGCGCGTGATGGGCGACGAAGTCGAGCTCACGCGCGTCATCAGCAACCTGGTGGAGAACGCGCGGCGCTACGGCAAGACGCCCGCCACCGGCGTGGCCGACGTCACGATCCAGGCGCAGGCCAATAACGACGCGGTGCTCATCAAGGTGCGCGACCATGGCGCGGGCGTGGAGCCCGCCCTGCTCTCGCAGCTGACCAAGCCCTTCTTCCGCGGCGACGCGGCGCGCACTTCGGCCGCGGGCGCGGGCCTCGGGCTGTCGATCGTGGCGAAGAACATCGAGCGCATGGGCGGCACCTTCGCGCTCACCAGCACGCCGGGGCGCGGGCTGGCGGCGCATATACGGATGCCGCGCGCCATGGCGGCGGGCAAGCCGGGCGAGCCTCAAGCGGGCAGGAAGCCGCCGCTGGGCTGACCCCCAGTCAGCTCAGCGGTGCAGCAGCACGGCCGCGCGCGCTTCCATCGCGCGGCCCTCGCCCACCGGCCCCAGCTTCTCGGCCGTCTTGGCCTTCACGTTCACCTGTTCCAGCGCCACGCCCAGCGTGTCGGCGATGCGCTGGCACATCAGCGGAATGTGCGGTGCCAGCTTGGGCGCCTGCGCGATCACGGTGCTGTCGACGTTGCCGATTTCCCAGCCCGCCGCGCGCACCCGGCGCGCCGCCTCGGCCAGCAGCACCGACGAATCGGCGCCGCGAAACTGCGGGTCGGTGTCTGGAAAGTGGCGCCCGATGTCGCCCAGCCCGGCCCCGCCCAGCAGCGCGTCGGTGATGGCGTGCAGCAGCACGTCGGCGTCCGAATGCCCCAGCAGGCCGGTGGTGTGCGGCACCTCGATGCCGCCCAGGATCAGCTTGCGCCCGGCCACCAGCTGGTGAACGTCCCAGCCCTCGCCCACGCGGATGTTGAAAGCGGCCGTCATGCCATGTCCTTCTTGCGGGCGAGCAGCACGGCTTCCGCCAGTGCGAAGTCCTCGGGGAAAGTGACCTTGAAGTTCTGTGCGCTGCCCGGCACCAGCAGCGGCGACAGGCCGATGGCCTCGATGGCGCTGGCCTCGTCGGTCACGGCGTCGCCGGTGCGCTCCAGCGCGTCGAGCAGCATGCCGATGCGGAACATCTGCGGCGTCTGCGCCAGCCATTTGTCGGCGCGCGACAGCGTCTGCGACACCCGGCTCTCGGCGGTCGACACCTTCAGCGTGTCGGCCAGGCGTTGCGCCAGCAGGCCGCCGACGGCGTCGTGCTCGCAGGCGGCGATCAGCGCCTCGACCTGGCTCGACGTGACCAGGCACCGCGCCGCGTCGTGCACCAGCACCCAGTCGTGCGCCCCGGCGCCCTTCTGGCGCAGCGCCGCCAGGCCGTTGCGCACCGTGGCCGCGCGGCTCACGCCGCCCACGCGCAGCAGGTACTCGTTCTCGGCCGGAAAGCGCGGCAGCGCGGCGTCCACCTCGCGGTCGTCCGGCGACACCACCAGCGCCAGCCCGGCGAAACGCCCGGCCAGCGCGCGAAAGGCGTCCAGCGTGTGGGCCACCATCGGCGCGCCGGCAATGCGCCTGTACTGCTTGGGCACGGTGGACTGCGCATGGCCCGCGCGGTGGCCGGAGCCGGCGCATGGGATCAGCACGAAAAGTCGGGAAGAGGACATGGGGGCCCGGCGTCGGCAATGGCCGACAAGCGAATAAAGGGCCGCCATTCTAGAATTGCCCGCTTCGCACACCCCTCGCCAGCCGGCGCGGGGTGTTGTGCATTTTCTAAGCGTTCCATGGACCTCCCCCACCTCACGGCGGGCAAGCGTTTCACGCTGCCGCGTCCCCCCCTGTCGGCCGATGCACTGCTGCTGGCGCAGCTGGCCATGCGCGAGAAAGCCGCAGGGCGCGCCACGGCGATGTTCACGGCCGACGCCAACGACGCCCAGCGCCTCATCGACGAAATCGCGTTCTTCGCGCCCGACCTGCGCTGCGCCCTGTTCCCCGACTGGGAAACGCTGCCCTACGACAGCTTCTCGCCGCACCAGGACCTGATCAGCGAGCGGCTGGCCACGCTCTGGCGCATCAGCCAGAAAGAGGCCGACGTGGTGCTGGTGCCCGCCACCACCGCGCTCTACCGGCTCGCGCCGCCCGCCTTCCTGGCCGGCTACACCTTCCACTTCAAGGCCAAGCAGAAGCTGGAAGAGTCCAAGCTCAAGGCCCAGCTCACGCTGGCCGGCTACAGCCACGTGACGCAGGTGGTGAGCCCGGGCGAATACGCAGTGCGCGGCGGCCTGATCGACCTGTTCCCCATGGGCTCGCTGGTGCCGTTTCGCGTCGACCTGTTCGACGACGAGATCGACTCCATTCGCACCTTCGACCCCGACACCCAGCGCAGCCTGTACCCCGTGCCCGAGGTGCGCCTGCTGCCCGGGCGCGAGTTTCCGATGGACGACGACGCGCGCGGGCGCTTTCGCAGCCGCTGGCGCGAGCTGCTCGAGGGCGACCCGACCAAGAGCCGCATCTACAAGGACATGGGCAACGGCGTGGCCACCGCCGGCATCGAGTACTACCTGCCGCTGTTCTTCGACGAGACGGCCACGGTGTTCGACTACCTGGGCGCCGACGCCACCGTGGTGCTGCACGGCGACCTCGAACCCGCGTTCCAGCACTTCTGGCAGGACACCAACGAGCGCTACCGGCTGGTGCAGGGCGACCCCGAGCGGCCCGCCCTGCCGCCCGAGGCGCTGTTCCTGAGTGCCGAGCAGTTCTACCAGCGCGCCAAGCCCCATGCGCAGCTCGCCATTCGCGGCGACGCGCCCACCGAGGCGCCCTACGCCGAGTTCGACAAGCTCCCGCCCTTCGCCGTGGTGCGCGGCGCCGAAGACCCGCTGGTCGGCCTGAAGGCCCACATCAAGTCCACGCCGCACCGCGTGCTGCTGATTGCCGAAAGCGACGGCCGCCGCGAGAGCCTGCTCGACTTCCTGCGCGCCAGCGGCGTGAGCCCGCCGGCCTTCGACTCGCTGGCCGAGTTCGAAGCCTCCGCCGACGAGAAGATCGGCATCGCCACCGCCGCGCTGGCCTCGGGCTTCGCATGGCGCGAACAGGGCATCGACCTGGTCACCGAAACCGAGCTGTTCGCCACCGCGCCCACCACGCGCCGGCGCAACAAGAAGCAGGAGCAGGTCAGCGACGTCGAGGCGCTCATCAAGGACCTGTCGGAGCTCAACGTGGGCGACCCGGTGGTGCACAGCGCGCACGGCATCGGCCGCTACCGCGGCCTGATCCACATGGACCTGGGCCAGGGCGTGGACGCCGAAGGCAAGCCGCTGCTGCAGGAAATGCTGCACCTGGAGTACGCCGACAAGGCCACGCTCTACGTGCCCGTGAGCCAGCTGCACCAGATCAGCCGCTACACCGGCGTGAGCGCCGACGAGGCCCCGCTGCACAAGCTGGGCTCCGGCCAGTGGGAAAAGGCCAAGCGCAAGGCCGCCGAACAGGTGCGCGACTCGGCCGCCGAGCTGCTCAACATCTACGCCCGCCGCGCCGCGCGCGAAGGCCATGCCTTTCGCTATTCGCCGGCCGACTACGAGGTGTTCAGCAACGACTTCGGCTTCCAGGAAACGGCCGACCAGAAGGCGGCCATCCATGCCGTGGTGCAGGACATGATCTCGCCCCAGCCCATGGACCGCCTCGTGTGCGGCGACGTGGGCTTCGGCAAGACCGAAGTGGCGCTGCGCGCCGCCTTCATCGCCGTCACCGGCGGCAAGCAGGTGGCGTTCCTGGCGCCGACCACGCTGCTGGCCGAACAGCACTACCAGACCCTGGTCGACCGCTTCGCCAAGTGGCCGGTGAAGGTGGCCGAGATGAGCCGCTTTCGCTCGGCCAAGGAAATCACCGCCGCCGCCAAGGGCCTGGCCGAGGGCCAGGTCGACATCGTGGTGGGCACGCACAAGCTGCTGTCGCAGTCGGTCAAGTTCAAGAACCTGGGCCTGCTCATCATCGACGAGGAGCACCGTTTCGGCGTGCGCCACAAGGAGGCGATGAAGGCCATGCGGGCCGAGGTCGACGTGCTCACGCTCACCGCCACGCCCATTCCGCGCACGCTGGGCATGGCGCTCGAAGGCCTGCGCGACCTGAGCGTGATCGCCACCGCGCCGCAGCGGCGCCTGGCCATCAAGACCTTCGTGCGCAACGAAGGCACCGGCGTGATCCGCGAGGCCGTGCTGCGCGAGCTGAAGCGCGGCGGGCAGGTGTACTTCCTGCACAACGAGGTCGAGACCATCGAGAACCGCCGCCAGAAGCTCGAAGAGATCCTGCCCGAGGCGCGCATCGCCGTGGCGCACGGCCAGATGCCCGAGCGCGAGCTGGAGCGCGTGATGCGCGACTTCGTGGCGCAGCGCTACAACCTGCTGCTGTGCTCGACCATCATCGAGACCGGCATCGACGTGCCCACGGCCAACACCATCGTCATGAGCCGCGCCGACAAGTTCGGCCTGGCGCAGCTGCACCAGCTGCGCGGGCGCGTCGGGCGCTCGCACCACCAGGCGTATGCGTACCTGATGGTGCCGGACACCGAGGGCCTGACCAAGCACGCCGCCCAGCGGCTGGACGCCATCCAGCAGATGGAAGAACTGGGCTCCGGCTTCTACCTGGCCATGCACGACCTGGAGATCCGCGGCACCGGCGAGGTGCTGGGCGAGAACCAGAGCGGCAACATGATGGAAATCGGCTTCCAGCTCTACAACGAGATGCTCAGCGAGGCCGTGCGCGCGCTCAAGGCCGGGCAGGAGCCCGACCTGCTGTCGCCGCTGTCGGTCACCACCGAAATCAACCTGCACGCCCCCGCCCTGCTGCCCGACGACTACTGCGGCGACGTGCACCTGCGCCTGTCGTTCTACAAGAAGCTCGCGACCGCGAAGACGCCCGACCAGATCGACACGCTGCTCGAGGAAATCGTCGACCGCTTCGGCAAGCTGCCGCCGCAGGCGCAGACGCTCATCGACACGCACCGCCTGCGCGTGCTCGCGCGGCCGTACGGCGTGGTGAAGGTCGATGCCGCGCCCGGCATCATCAACATCACCTTCAAGAAGGACCCGCCGGTCGACTCGATGGCCATCATCCAGCTGATCCAGAAGAACAAGCACATCAAGCTCGCCGGCAACGAGAAGCTGCGCATCGAGCGCGAGCTGAAGGAGCCGAAGGAGCGGGCGCAGATGGTGCGTGATGTGCTGCGCAGCCTGGGGCAGCCGCTGGTGAAGGAAAGCACTGCCGCCGCCATATAAGTGCGCGGCACTTATATAATTGCGGGTGTAATTTTCGCCAAGGAGAACCCCAATGTCGCAAGTCACCATCTATCTCGAGGACGACACGCTGGACGCGGCCAAGGGCGCCGCCGCCCGCGCCGGGCTGTCGCTGAGTCGCTGGTTCGCGCAGTTCGCCGAGGCTGAAAAACGGCAGCTTGGCAGCGATCGTTCCGCGTTCTGGGCCGAAATCGACCGGCTGCGTGCCGAGGGCGGCGACGATGGGCTGGACTTCTTGCTGGGTCCCGACCGCCACAGCGACCTGGGCGTCGACGCGCCGCGCGAAACGCTCTGATGTTCCTGCTCGACACCAATGCGTTGATCTACGCGTTCAAGGGTCAAGGACGCTATCGGGAGCGCATCGATGCCACCGATCCGGCACGGCTGCACGTCAGCAACATCAGCCTGTTCGAAATCGAGTTCGGCCTGGCGCGCTCCAGCAATCCTGCGCCGATGCGCATCTTCATCGAAGATGCGCGCCGGCGCCATGTCTGGCTGCCGCTGGACCCCACGAGCGCCATTCGCGCCGGGCAACTGCGCCAGGCACTTTCTGAAACCGGGACGCCCATAGGCCCCTACGATCTGCTGATCGCCGGCACGGCGTTGGCCCTCAACCTGATCGTCGTTACTCGCAACATCCGGGAATTCACACGAGTGCCCGGCCTGCGTGTCGAAAACTGGTACGACTGATGACCACTCTTTCACCCTCCGCGGAGCTCGCCTCCGGCCTCGTCCTCCAGCGCGTCACCCCGCCGCTGAAGCTCACCGACTTCAAGCTGATCGCGTTCGACATGGACTCGACGCTCATCAACATCGAGTGCATCGACGAAATCGCCGATGCCGTCGGCAAGAAGGCCGAGGTGGCCGCCATCACCGAGGCCACGATGCGCGGCGAGATCAAGGACTTCAAGGAAAGCCTGCGCCGCCGCGTGGCGCTGCTGCAGGGCGTGCCCGTGGCCGCGCTGCAGCAGGTGTACGACGAGCGCCTGAAGCTCAACCCCGGCGCGGCCGAACTGGTCGCGGCCTGCAAGAAGGCCGGGCTGAAAGTGCTGCTGGTGTCGGGCGGCTTCACCTTCTTCGCGAACCGCGTGAAGGACCGCCTGGGCATCGACTTCGCGCGCTCCAACCTGCTGGACGAAGCCGACGGCAAGCTCACCGGCCAGGTCGTCACGCAGAGCTGGGGCGACATCTGCGACGGCGCCGAAAAGCGCCGCACGCTGCTCGAAGTGGCCTCGCTCATGGGCATCTCCGCGCAGGAAACCATTGCCGTGGGCGACGGCGCGAACGACCTGCCGATGATGGGCGAGGCCGGCCTGTCGGTGGCGTACCACGCCAAGCCGAAGGTGCGCGAGCAGGCCATGGTGGCCATCAACGAAGGCGGGCTCGACCGCGTGCTGGAGATTTTGAAATGACCGACACCCCGGCAGACACGCCCCTCTACCGCGCCGACGCGCTGCGCGACTACGCCAGCGCCCTGCTGCAAAAGGCCGGCCTCGCCGCATCGATGGCCGACAGCGTCGCGCGCACCCTGGTCGAGGGCGACCTGCTGGGCCACGACACGCACGGCCTCGCGCTGCTGGCGGGCTACGTGAAGGAAATCGAGTCGGGCGGCATGGCGCGCGACGGCGCGCCCGAGGTGCTGTCGGACCGCCCCGCCGCCGTGCTGTGGGACGGCAAGCGCCTGCCCGGCCCGTGGCTCATGGACCAGGGCATGGACCTGCTGGTGCCGCGCGCCCGCGAACTGGGCACGGCGTCGCTGGTCATCCGGCGCAGCCACCACATCGCCTGCCTCGCGGTCTACATGCTGCGCGCGCTGCAGGAAGACATGCTGATGCTGCTGGCCTGCTCCGACCCCAACGCGGCCAGCGTCGCGCCCTTCGGCGGCACGCAGGCGGTGTTCACGCCCAACCCGCTGGCCATGGGTTTCCCGCTGTCGCAGGGCGGCGTGATGGTCGACATCTCGGCCTCCATCACCACCAACGGCATGAGCAACCGCAAGCGCGCGGCCGGCGAAACCTTCGCCGAAGAATGGCTCATCGACGCCACCGGCAAGCCGAGCAACGACCCGCAGGTGCTGTTCGACCAGCCGCCCGGCACGCTGCTGCCCGTGGGCGGCCTGAGTCACGGCCACAAGGGCTACGGCATGGCGCTGCTGGTGGAAACGCTCACGGCCGGCCTTGCGGGCCATGGCCGCGCGGACCCGCCCGAGGGCTGGGGCGCGACGGTGCACATCACGCTGCACGACCTGAACGCCTTCGGCGGCAAGGCCGCCTTCCTGCGCCAGATGGACCACGTGGCCGCGCAATGCCGCGGCAATGCGCCCATCGACCCGGCGAGGCCGGTGCGGCTGCCGGGTGAAGGCGGGTTGAAACGTCGGGATGCGCAATCTGCGAACGGGGTGCGGCTGCACCCGTCGATCGCGCGCTCGCTGCAGGATGCGGAGCAGCGGCACGGGCTGGCGCTGGCCCGTGCGCTCTTGAGCTGAAGACTCAGTCCGGAGGCTCAGTCCTCGTCGGACGGGGCTTCGGTTTTTTCGCCTGCCGGGCGCGGCGCGCGCTTGGCCGGCCTGGCGACCACCTCGATGTAGAACTGCTTGCCGGCTTCCTTGACCACGCCGTCGATCAGCCCGGTGATGGCCGACAGGTGGACGACTTCGGCCGATTCCTCGGCCGCGCCGAACTTGCAATCGAAGTCCCAGAAGTCGGAGCCTTCGGGCAGAACGCGACGGCGTTCGCGCTTGATGTACTTGCGGATCTCGTGCTTGATGGCTTCGAGGTGACGGTCGGGGTGCTTGCCCTCGACTTGAAGCTGAAAGGTTTTTCTCATGGGTGATCGTAACTCTGTAGCTCGCCCCGCCGTCCTGTGTACAGTCGGCGGCTCTATGGAAAGCAGGTGAAAGACATGGCGCGCGCAAACGACTGGGCAAGCAAGGTGATGGCATTGATCAACGGTGGCAACCCCACGGCGGCCATCGCGCAGATCAAGGTGGCGCCCACGGTGAAGGACCTGAAGGCGCTGCAGACCATCATGACGCTGTCCAAAATGAAAGGCCGCTATCCGAACGTGGATGCGGCCATTGCGGACAACCTGGACCTGCTCGCAGCGCCCAGGCTGCACCGGTCCCCCTGATACCTCGTACCTGATGCCTGAAACCCCGTCGCCGGGGTTTCAGCGCTCAGAGCGCCTGGCCGAGGCGCTTCACGCCTTCCTCGATCTTGGCCACGTCGGCCGTGGCAAAGCTCAGGCGCAGGGTGGCCACGTCGGGGTTCTCGGCGAAGAACGGCGCGCCGGGCACGAAGGCCACCAGCTTCTCGATGGCGCGCTTGGCCAGCACGTTGGCATCGGCCAGCTTGCCGTTGGCGCCCGTGAGGCGCGCCCAGAAAAACAGCCCGCCGTTGGGCTGCACGAAGCTCACCGCGTCGCCCAGTTCGCGCTTCAGCGCACTGCCCATGGCCTGCGCGCGCTGGCCGTACACCTCGCGCACATGCGCCAGCGTGCCCGGCATGCGGCCGCTCTTCAGGTACTGCGCGGCCGTGGCCTGCGAGAAGGTGCTGGTGTGCGCATCGCTGAACTGCTTGCACATGGTGGCCTTGGCCAGCAGCTCGGCCGGGGCGATCATCCAGCCGATGCGCAGGCCGGGGCTCAGTACCTTGCTCAGGCTGCCGCAATGGGCGATGAGCTCGCGGCTGCCGGGCACGTCCTTGCTGAGCGCCATGATCGACGGCGGCGGTGCCTCGCCGAAGTACAGGTCGCCGTAGGGGTCGTCCTCGACCACCAGCGTCTTGTACTTCACGGCCAGCTCCAGCACCTTCTTGCGGCGCTCCAGGCTCAGCATGGCGCCGCTGGGGTTGCCGAAGGTGGGAATCAGGTAGACGAACTTGGGCTTGTGCTCGGCAATGAGCTTCTCGAGTTCGTCGGTCTTCACGCCGTTCTCGTCGATGGGCGCGCTGATGAGCTGCGCGCCGTACAGGCGAAAGCACTGGATGGTGGCCAGGAAGGTCGGGCCTTCGACGATGACCTTGTCGCCGGGCGAAATCATGGTCTTGCCCAGCAGGTCGAGCGCCTGCTGGCTGCCGGTGGTGACGATGAGGCCGCTGGGGTCGACCTCGACGCCCTTGGTCTTCATGAAGGCGCTGAGCTGCGTGCGCAGCGGCTCGTAGCCTTCGGTGGCGCCGTATTGCAGCGCGCCGCCGGGCTCCTCGGAAAGTGCCTTCTGGCTCGCCTCCTTCAGGCCCTCGACGTCGAACATGGCGCTGTCCGGGAAACCGCCCGCGAAACTGATGATGCCGGGCGTGCCCAGCAGCTTGAAGAGTTCGCGGATGGCGGAGGTTTCGACGTTGTCGAGGCGGGAGGCGAATTGCATGGTCAGTCTCACTTTCTGGGCGCCATTGTCGCGAAAGCGGCTGGCAATAAAGCTGCGTAGGGCTATCGGCTTTCAACGATATATTGCGCTACAGCTGACCCCCGTCCCATGAAAAAAGACAACATTCCCCTCTTCTTCGCCACCCTGCAGGCGGCCAACCCCGAGCCCCGCACCGAGCTCGAATACACCACCCCCTTCGAGCTGCTGGCCGCCGTGCTGCTGTCCGCGCAGGCCACCGACGTGGGCGTGAACAAGGCCACGCGCAAGCTGTTTCCGGTGGCGAACACGCCGCAGGCCATCTACGACCTGGGCGTGGAGGGGCTGGAGGAATACATCAAGACCATCGGCCTGTACCGCAGCAAGGCCAAGCACCTGATCGAGACCTGCCGCATGCTGGTGGAGCTGCACGGTGGCGAGGTGCCCCGCACCCGCGCCGAGCTGGAAGCCCTGCCCGGCGTCGGGCGCAAGACCGCCAACGTGGTGCTGAACGTGGCCTTCGGCGAGGCGACCATCGCGGTGGACACGCACATCTTCCGCATGGGCAACCGCACCGGCCTGGCGCCGGGCAAGACGCCGCTGGACGTGGAACTCAAGCTGGAGAAGCGCGTTCCACTGGAGTACCGCCTGCACGCGCACCACTGGCTCATCCTGCACGGGCGCTATGTGTGCGTGGCGCGCAAGCCGCGCTGCTGGGAATGCGCGGTGCACACCTTCTGCGCGTACAAGCCCAAGACGCCGGCGCCCAAGACAGCATGACCGGCAAGACACCGAACACAGAATGAAGACACAGACAAAGCCCACCGCCACCCTGCTCGCCGGCGCCTTGCTCGGCCCCTTGCTCGCCGCCCTGCTCTGCCCCGCCGCGGCCTGGTCGCAGCAAGCGGCCGGCCCCGACGGCCTCAAGCCCGACGCCATGAACCTCTACGGCGGGCGCTGGTCCACCGCCTGCGCCGACGCCGGCGCACCCACCCTGCAGGTGCGCCAGGACATGCTGATCGCCGAAAGCGGCAAGCGCCGCGTGGTCGGCCGCGCGCCGCAAACGGCCTACAGCTTCTTCGGCAACAGCCCGCCGCCCGCGGGTTTCGACGTGGCGCTGATAGGCGATGCCGGCAAGGCCGGCGCGATGACCTTCCTGGTCTACCGCGACGGGCGCGGCCAGTCGATCACGCTGGACGCCGACAAGCCCATCGCCGGGCAGCTCGGCCCCGAGATGATGAAGCTGCGCTACTGGCGCTGCGACGGCGCCGCCCGCGCCGCGCCACCACCTGCCGAGGCACCGGCCGCCAAGGTGCCGCCGCCGCCCACCGGCAGCCCCGCCGCGCTGGCCCAGGGCCCCGCCATGCAGAAGGCCTGGCGCACCGCGCTGGGCCCGCGCGAGAACGACCGCTGGCTGGTGCGCCGCGAAGGTCCCGCGCCCGAGCCGCAGTGGGTGACGGTCGATGGCACGCGCTACCTGCTGCACGCCTTCTGCAAGCCGCACGACTGCTACGACAACAACGCCATCGCCCTGTACGACCAGGGCTCGGGCCGCATCTACGGGCTGGTGCAGCGCGACGGGCGCAACCGGCTGGTCGGCGCGCCGCCGGCCGCGCTGGCGCCCCAGCTCGACAAGCTCTGGCGCGAGCAGTGGCGCAAGAAAAGTTAAAGGCAGAGCTAGAGCTAAAGGCGCCGAGCACCGCCGTGCGTGAAACCGGCCGCGCGCTCAGCGCAGCTTGAACATGCTCACCGCGTCCACCAGCCCCGCCGCCTGATCGTTCATCGACTGCGCCGCGGCCGAGGCCTGCTCCACCAGCGCCGCGTTCTGCTGCGTGGTGCGGTCCATCTGCTTGATGGCGTCGTTCACCTGCTCGATGCCGGTGGACTGCTCCTGGCTGGCCGAGGTGATCTCGGCCATGATGTCCGTCACCCGCCGCACGCTGCCCATGATTTCCTCCATGGTCTTGCCGGCCTCGTTGACCAGCGCGCTGCCCGCGTGCACCTCGCTCACCGAGTCGCCGATGAGCGTCTTGATTTCCTTGGCCGCCGCCGCCGAGCGCTGCGCCAGGTTGCGCACCTCCGAGGCCACCACGGCAAAGCCGCGCCCCTGCTCGCCGGCGCGGGCCGCTTCCACCGCGGCATTCAGCGCGAGGATGTTGGTCTGGAAGGAAATGCCGTCGATCACGCCGATGATTTCCACCACCTTGCGCGACGACGCGTTGATCGACGCCATTTTCTCCACCACCTGCTCCACCACCGCGCCGCCGCGCGAAGCCACCTGCGAGGCCGAGTCGGCCAGCTGGTTGGCCAGGCGGGCGTTGTCGGCGTTCTGCTTCACGGTGGAGGTCAGCTCCTGCATGGAGGCGGCCGTCTGCTCCAGCGAGCTGGCCTGCTCCTCGGTGCGCGAAGACAGGTCGCGGTTGCCCGTGGCGATCTGGCCGGAGGCCGTGGCGATCGAGTCGGTGCCCGCGCGCACCTGCCCCACCACCTTGGCCAGCTCGTCGTTCATGGAGCGCAGCGCGTTCATCAGCATGCCCGACTCCGAGCGGTCGGCCACCTCGATGCGCGCCGTGAGGTCGCCCGAGGCCACCTGCTGCGCCACCGTCACCGCCTGCCCCAGCGGCAGGGTGATCGAGCGCGTCATGCGAAACGCCAGCAGCAGCCCGCCCACCAGCGACGCGCCGCTGATCGACAGGATGATCCACTTCGCCCGCTGGTAGGCCGCCTGGGCCGAGGCCGCGCTCTCGTCGGCGCTTTTCTTCAGCACCTGCTGAAACGCCGACACATGCGCCAGCACCTGGTTGAGCAGCGGCATGCATTCCTGCGTGAGCACCTTCACCGCCGCCTCGGTCTGGTTGGAGGTGGCCAGCGTCAGCACCTTGGTGGCAATGGGCAGGTACAGCGCCTCCAGCGCGCGCAGCTTCTCCAGCATCTGGCGCTCCTCGGCGCTGGCCGAGGCCGGGTCGGCCATGACGGTGCCCAGCGCCTGCAGGCCGGCGTCGATCTCGCGCTGCGAGCGCGACACCAGCTCGACGTCGCCCTTCTGCGCCGCGGCGTCCGTCACCAGCGCGAGGTTGCGCGCCGCGATGGCCCGCTTGCCGATGGCCGACTGCACGTTGTTCAGCTGGTCGAGCTTGCGCGCCCCGACCTCGGTCGCGAACGCGATGCGGTCCGACAGGTTGGCCATCTCGTGCAGGCCGATGCCCGCGATGACCAGTTGCAACAACAGCAACAGCGCAAAACCCAGTCCGAGGCGGGCACCGATTTTGAGATTCGAGAGATCGAACATATGCAGGGCTCCATGGTGGTTCATCACCTCATCGGCGCCCTTTGTGCGCACCACCCCGCCCT
Source organism: Variovorax sp. J22G73 (assembly GCF_030317035.1). Taxonomy (GTDB): domain Bacteria; phylum Pseudomonadota; class Gammaproteobacteria; order Burkholderiales; family Burkholderiaceae_C; genus Variovorax. The sequence goes on along the minus strand of NZ_JASZYK010000001.1, from coordinate 1,467,579 downwards.
TGAAGGGTGGGGTGGGCAAACCCTCAAATATGGGATACATCTTGCCGGCTGGATGACTGAGAATGCCCGGCAAATGCAACCAGCCCCATTTGCAGGTTCAGCCGCAAGTTCACACGCAGGTGCGCACGCCGGCTCGCTCCCTGGCTCGCCGGCAGTGTCGGCCGGCACGCCCGCGCTGCGCACCCGGAGCCGCCGGCTGCTGGTTCGCCAGGCGCTGCTCCAGCGGCTTTCTCCGGTGCCCGGGCGGCGCTGCATCGTGCTGCGCGCGCCGGCCGGGTTCGGCAAGAGCTCGCTGCTGCTCACCTGGCAGCGCGAGCTGGTGGCCGAGGGCATCGACATCGCCTGGGTGCGGCTGGCCGAGCTTGCCGAGCTGACGGTCAACGGCGAAGGCGACCTGCACTTCATGACCGCGCTGATGGGCGCGCTGGCCGCCGTGGACGCCGCCATCGCGCGCCACGCCGTGGCGCACGCCCAGCCCGACGCCGACGCCATCGAGCGGCTGGTCATCGCCCTGGTGCGCGGCATTGCCGCCCATGGCCGGCAGATCGTGCTGGTGGTGGACGACGTGCACAGCGCGCAAAGCGAAAACGTGCACATCGCCCTGCAGCTTCTGGTCGCGTACGCGCCCCCCAACCTGCTGTGCGTGTTAGCCAGCCGCAACAGCCTGCCCATGACGCTGGCGCCCGCCCCGGGCGCGGGCACCGTGCTGACGCTGGAAAGCGACGACCTGCGCTTCAGCCTGCAGGAGTCGGTCGACTACCTGCGCATGCGGCTGCCCGACCTGGACGAGCGCAGCGCCGCCGCCCTGCACCGTCTGGCCGACGGGTGGCCGGCGCTGCTGCGGCTGGCCAGCGCCGACCTGCGCCGGCGGCGCGGCGCACGGCCGCTGCCGCCCGAAGGCGTGCCCGACCTGGCGCCCTTTGCCGCGTACTTCGGCGCCCACGTGTTCCCGCGGCTCTCCGTCACGCAATTGCGTTTGCTCACGCTGTGCGCGGCGCCCACCCGCTTCAGCGCCGCGCTGTGCGCCGAGCTGGCCGGCACGGGCTACAGCGCGGCCCAGTGCGCGGAGCTGCTCGTGCCCGCGGCGCGCGAGGGCCTACTGCGTGGGGTGACCCCAGGTGCCACGGGCGCCCCAGGTGCTATGGACGCAACGGGCGACCCAGCCGAACCGGGTAGCCCCGTCGGTGCACCGCAGGCCCCGGCCGACGAACGCTGGTGGCAGCTGCACCCGCTGCTGCGCCGCGTGCTGCTGGCGCGCCTGGCATCGTGGCCCGAGGCCGAGCGGCAGAAGCTGCACGCCAAGGCCTGGCCGTCGCTGGCATTGCGCGGCATGCACCACCAGGCCGTGCGCCACGCGCTCGCCGCCCACGACCACGCGGCCGCGGCCCGGCTGGCCGAGCGCGGCGCGGTGGCGCTGTTCGTGCAGGGCAAGCTCATCGAGGCCATCGCCCTGGTGCGCCAGCTCGACCCGGCCACGCTGGGCGACAACCCCAACCTGCGCCTGTGGGCCGCCTGGGTCGAGCTGGCCGACTACCGGCTCGACGACTGCGCCCGCAGCATTGCCGCCCTGCGCGCCGAGCCGGGCGGCATCGAGCCCGCCATGCGCTACCGGCTGACCCTGCTGGAATGCCTGCTCGCCATTCGGCGCGACGACAGCGACGCGCTGCAGCAACTGCTATCGCAGCTTCTGGCGCCACCGGCAGCGGCGGACGATTTCGCGCGGGCCGGGCGGCGCAACGTGCTCACCTGGCTGCACCTGCGCAACGGCGAGTTCGAGCGCGCCCGGCAGATCCAGCGCGACGAGCCGCTGGCCATGATCGGCGCCGAACCCGTGGTCGAGACCCTGTTCGGCTCGCTGGTGGGCCAGTGCCTGGTCGGGCTGTCGTATGCGGCCGAGGGCCAGGTGCACGGCGCGGAGCGCATCTACCGCAACGTGCTGCGCGAGATGCACGAGCGCGGCACCCGCTGCACCGAGGTGCGCCGGCTCACGGCGCAGCTGCTGGCCGAGGTGCTGTACGAGCGGCACGGCCCGCTGGTGGCCGCGCGCTCCATCGAGGAGCAGCCGGGCACGCAGAGCGGCCTGATTCCCGACACCACGCTGCGCATGATCCTGGTGGCGAACCGCGCGCTGCAGGCCGCCGGCCGGTGGCGCGAGGCGCTGGAGCACCTGGCGCAGGCGGCCGCCTTCCTGCAGCGCCAGGGCATCGACCGGGGGCTGGCCTGCGTGCTGCTGGAGCAGTTGCAGGTGCAGCTGACGCGCAACGACGCCGATGCCGCACGCGCCACCCTGCAGGACCTGGAGGCGTTGCACGCGCTGCACCCCGACGTGGAATCGGGCGCGCTGCGGCAGGTGGCCGATTCAATGGCGCAGGCGCGCATCCGGCTGGCCATGCACGACAACCAGCCCGCCCAGTTGCCGTTGCTGCTGTCGCACATCGAGGCCCTGGCGCTGCGCTACCGGCAGCGCGGACAGGTGGGGCTGGGTGTCGCGCTGCAGTTGCAGGCAGCCGAAATCGAACGCCGGCTCGGGCGCACCGAGGCCTCGGGCGCGCGGGTGCGCGCCGCGCTTCGGTTGGGCCACCGGCTGGGGCTGATGCAGACGCTGCTGGGCGCGCACGACAACGCCCTGGCATTGATCCAGGCCGCGCGCGCGGTGCCCAACCTCGACCCGGTGCTGGTGTTCTTCGCCGAGCGCATCGAGGCGCTGGCCAGGCCGCCGCAGCCGCGCGACGAGCACGCCGGCCAGCGCGCCTCGGCGATTTCGCGCGACGACCGCGGCCTGGTGCGCCTGCTCACGCTGCGCGAGGCCGAGGTGGTCGAGCTGCTGGTGCAGGCCATGCCCAACAAGAAGATCGCGCTCACGCTCGGCCTGTCGCTGGACACGGTCAAGTGGCACCTGAAGAACATCTACCTGAAGCTGGACGCGCACGGCCGCGACGCCGTGGCCAAGCGCCTGCGGATGGAGCGCGAAGGCAAGTAGCGAGCGGCGGCCGGCGACACGTGCGCCGCGGCCCGCCCTGCTCAGGCTTGTTCAGCCGGGCGAACGCTCGAAAGTCAGCCAGCCCCCGAAGGCCAGCTCGCCCACGGGCCAGTCCGCCGCGGTCTGCACGCAGCGCATGCCGCGCTGCAGGAGCGTCACCGCGCGCAGCACGCCGGCATGCGTGACCCACAGCGCATCGCCCTCGCCGGCTTGCCATTCGTCATGCGCAGCGGCCACGCGCTGCATGAAGCCGCGCACGCTCTCGCCGTGCGCGCCGGCGGGCGCATCGGCGAAATCGGCCGTCCACGCCTCGAAGTCCTCGCGCGGAATGTCGGCCCAGGGCCGGCCTTCCCAGGCGCCGAAATCCATCTCGGCCAGGCGGGCGTCGTGCCGCACCTGCAGGTCGGGCCGCAACGCGACGATGGCGTCGGCCAGTTCCGCGCACCGCCGCAGCGGCGAGCTGAGCAGGACAAGGCCGGCCGGCAGCAGCGGCGCGATGCGCTGCGCCGCGTCGCGCGTGCCCTGCGCGTGCGCCTGCAGGTTGGTGGCGCCGTAGCACAGGCCGGGTTCGGCGACCACCGGTGCGTGGCGCTGGAGCCAGAGCGTCCTGCGGGCGGTGTTCATACCAGGCGCGGTCATGCGTGTGCCTGCCAGGCCAGCGCGAGGTAGATCGCCAGCTCGCACACCTGCTGGGTCGCGCCCAGGCCGTCGCCGGTAAAGCCCTGCAGGCGCCGCAGGAAGAGCCGCGCCATCCACAGCGCCGCGAGCGCCGCCGCCGCCAGCGCCGCGAGCACGTGCGCCGCGTCGTGTGCCTGCAGCAGCAGCACCACGGCCGGCACCGCCCACACGAAGGCGATGGCCAGGGCGCCGCGGCTGATGGCGTCGGCCAGCGGCTTCGCCTTGCTGGCGCCGCTGTCGCCCACATAGGGCAGCCAGCGAATCAGGAACAGCGGCATCAGCCGCGACAGCACATGCGCGCCGACGATGGCCAGCGCCGCCGCCTGCAGCCCGCGCGCGGCCAGCGCGGCGAGCAGCGCAAACTTCAGGCCCAGCGCCAGCACCAGCGCCACCGCGCCGAAGGCGCCGATGCGCGAGTCCTTCATGATCTCCAGCGCCCGCTCGCGCTGGGCGGAGCCGCCCAGCCCGTCGGCCACGTCGGCCAGCCCGTCTTCATGGAAGGCGCCGGTCAGCATCACCGTGGCGATGGTGCTCAGCACCGCGGCAACCAGCGCGCCCGCCACGCCCGGCAGGCCCATGCCGACGCCCGTGAACACCAATGCGGCCACCGCCCCCACCAGCCAGCCGATGCCCGGCAGGTGCGCCGCGCTGGCGCGCAGCATCTGCGGGCTGAAGCCGACCCACGCCGCGAGCGGCCCGGTGACCGGCACGCGCGTGAAGAACTGCAGCGCCAGGAGAAAGTGTCGAACGCCGTTCATTCGTGGCGTCCCTGGATTTCCGGGGACCTGACCTCAGGCATCCTTGCGCGACACGCCGGCCGCCTCGAAGCTCGCCATCTCGCGCAGGATGCGGCAGGCCGACTCCAGCAGCGGCCACGCCAGCGCGCCGCCCGAGCCCTCGCCCAGGCGCAGCTCCAGGTTCAGCAGCGGGTCCAGCCCCAGGCGCGCCAGCAGCAGCACATGCCCCGGCTCGGCCGAGCAGTGCGCGGCCACGCAGCGCTGCACCACCATCGGCTGCAGCGCCTGCGCCACCAGCACGGCCGAACTGGCGATGAAGCCGTCGACCACGATCACGCGGCGCTCCTCGGCCGCCTGCAGCACGGCGCCCACCAGCGTGGCGATCTCGAACCCGCCGAAGGCGGCCAGCGCCTCCAGCGGCGCCGCCGCCGCCGCCGCCGCGTGCAGCGCCAGCACCTCGCCGAGCACCTCGCGCTTGCGCGCCAGGCCCGCGGCGTCCAGCCCGGTGCCGATGCCGATGCAGTCGTCCAGGTGCAGCGCGCCCAGCCGCGCCAGCAGCAGCGCCGCCGACGAGCTGTTGCCGATGCCCATCTCGCCCAGCAGCAGCGCGTTGCCCGGCAGCGCGCGCACCACCTCGCGGCCGTTGGAGATGGCCTGGGCGCATTGCGCCGCCGTCATGGCCGGGCCGGTGGACGCGTCGGCCGTGCCCGCGGCGATGCGGCGCGACACCAGCCCGGGGCGCGGCTGGAAGTCGCGCCGTACGCCGCAGTCGACCACCGTGAGCGCCAGGCCGTGCTGGCGCGCGAGCACGCTCACGGCGGCACCGCCGGCCAGGAAGTTCTCCACCATCTGCCAGGTCACGTCGCTCGGATACGCCGACACGCCGCGCGCCGCCAACCCGTGGTCGCCCGCGCACACCAGCATCTGCGGCGCCTCGAGCACCGGCTGCTCGCTGCCCAGGATGGCGCCGATGCGCAGCGCCAGCGCCTCGAGCCGGCCGAGCGCGCCCAGCGGCTTGGTCTTGTTGTCGAGCACGTGCTGGAGCCGGGCGACGAGTGGCGCGTCGTACAGGTCGGCGATGGTCGGAATGGCGGGAATGGCGGGAATGGCAGGAGTGGAAAAGGAGGAATCGTTCATGCAATCAGTCCGGCGAGCACGCCGGCGTCGAAGTGGGTGTCGATGAAGTCGGCCAGGCCGTCGAAGGTGGCGTCCAGCGTGGGCGTGGCGGCACCGAACAGCGCGTGCAGCGCGCCCGGGTCTTCGAACAGGCCGTGCAGGTAGATGCCCAGCACGTTGCCGCGCGCGTTCTGCCAGGCCAGCCCGTCGGGCATCACGGCCTGGCCGTCTTGCGCCATCTGCGGGTGCTCGGCGGTCTGGCCGTGATGGATCTCGTAGCCGGCGACGGTGACGCCGGAGAGCGCGCCCCAGGCGCCGCTCTGTTCGCCGTTCAGCTCCCCGCCCAGTTTGTCGAAGCGCGCCGTGCGGTGTCGCACCGTTTTCTCGCGCGCGAACACCGTCACCAGCGGCAGCAGGCCGAGCCCCGGCGCGTTGCCGTCGATGCCGTGCGGGTCGACCAGCGCCTCGCCCAGCATCTGCAGCCCGCCGCAGATGCCCAGCACCGCGCCGCCGCGTTCGGCGTGCGCGGCCACGGCACGGTCCAGCCCCTGCGCGCGAAGCCAGGCCAGGTCGCCGCTGGTGTGCTTGGAGCCGGGCAGCACGATCCAGTCGGCCGCGGCCACGTCCGCCGGCGCGCGCGCCCAGACCAGGCGCACGCCCGGCACGTTCTTCAGCGCCTGGAACTCGTCGAGGTTGCTGATGCGCGGGTACGCCACCACGGCAACGGTGCAAGACACGGCACCGCTGCTGCGGCTGCGGTCGTCGAACACGCCGTCTTCTTCGGGCAGGCCGTGCTGCCACCACATGGGCAGCGTGGCCACGGTGGGCACGCCGGTCAGCGCCTGCAGTTGCTGCGGCGCCGGGGCCAGCAGCGAAGCGTCGCCGCGGAACTTGTTGAGCACGAAGCCGCGCAGCAGCGCGCGGTCGGCTTCGGGCAGCAGCGCCCAGGTGCCGTACAGGTGGGCAAAGGCGCCACCGCGGTCGATGTCGGTCGCCAGCAGGCAGCGCGCCTGCGCATGCCGGGCGATGCGCATGTTGACGATGTCGCTGGCCATCAGGTTGATTTCGGCCGGCGAACCGGCCCCTTCGATGACGACCACGTCGTTCTCGGCGCGCAGCTCGTCCAGCGCCTGCGCAATCTGCGGCCATACGCGCTCGCTGCGCCCGCGCCAGGGCAAGGCCGAGAGTTCTTCGCTGACCTGCCCCATCAGCACCACCTGGCTGTGGGTGTCGCGCTCGGGCTTGAGCAGCAGCGGGTTCATGCGCACGTCGGGCACGGCGTGGGCGGCCAGGGCCTGGAAGTACTGGGCGCTGCCGATTTCGCCGCCGCCCACCACGCGGGCGTTGTTGCTCATGTTCTGCGCCTTGAAAGGCGCCACTTTCAGGCCGCGCCGCGCATACCAGCGGCACAGCGCGGTGGCCAGCCAGCTCTTGCCGGCCCCGCTGGTGGTGCCGAGCACCATGACGCACAGCGCCGGCCCGTTTTTCGCCTTTGAACTCATCGGCGGATTGTCGTTGAGGCCGATTCCTGACGATGGATACCGACGAAATGCGACATTTTTCACACCTGACGCATTGCAAATGCAGTCGATGAATCCAAAAGTACCTGTTGTTGCGTAGACAGGGCATCACACACAACGCATTGCACCCAGGGACCCATGCCAGCTTTGAACGATTTGGCTCTTGCCGTCGAAGAACGTGAACCCGGCCAGTTTTTCTGGACGCTGCTCGAAGCCCACCACGGCGGCGACTCGTCGGAAACGCTCGACTACCGCGTGTACCGCACCGCCACCAAGCCCCAGGCCAGCTACTCGAACGCGCTGGCCATGGGCGTGTCGGAACTGCAAAAAATAAGCGCCGCCGCAGGCCCAGCCTCTCACGGCTGAACCCACGGCGGCGCAAAGACCGCCTTCTCTGGCGTTCAGGCTTTCAAACTTTTCCTTGATTCCTTCGCTTCTTCCCTAGCCGGCCACGGACCACAGACCGCTCAGCGCGCGGCCACGGTCTGCGCGGGCGCGTCCCAGCCCCCGCCGATGGCGCGGATCAGCCCCACGGCCGCCTGGTACTGCGCCGACTTCACCTGCAGCGCCTGGCGGCGGTTGCGCAGCTCGCTGCGGCGCGCGTCCAGCAGGTCGAGCTGGCTGATGTAGCCGTTGCGGTAGCGCGTGTCCGACAGGCTGGTGGCGCGCTGCGCCGACGTGACCGCCTGCGCCTGCACCACCGACTGCTCCTGCAGGATGCGGATGGACGACAGCTGGTCTTCCACTTCCTGGAACGCGGTGAGCACCTGCGTGCGGTAGCTGGCCAGCGCGCCGTCGAGCTGCGCATTGGCGCCCTGCACGCTGGCCTCGCGGCGCCCGCCGTCGAAGATGGGCAGCGACAGCAGCGCGCCCACGCCCCACGAGCGGGCCGACCACTTGAAGAGGTCGCCGATTTCGGGCGAGGCGTAGCCGGCCGCGCCGGTCAGCGAAATGTCCGGAAACCACGCGGTCTGCGCCACGCCCACGCGGGCCTGCGCGGCCATCACCGCGCTCTGCGCGGCCGACACGTCGGGCCGGCGCGTGAGCACGGTGCCGGGCACGCCGGGCGGAATCGACGGCAGGGCCGTCGACCATTCGTCGCTGCGCAGCGCGAAGCTGGAGGCCGAATCGCCCACCAGCACGGCGAGCGCATGTTCGACCTGGGCGCGCTGGCGGTCGAGCGCCAGTGCGTCGGACTCGGTCGACGACACCTCGGTCTGCACGCGCGCCACGTCGAGCTCGGCGATGTCGCCGGCCTGCTCGCGGCGCTGCGACAGGCGCAGGGTGTCGCGGTAGGCCTCGACCTGCTCGCGCACCAGGGCGCGCTCGGCGTCCAGCGCGCGCAGCTGCAGGTAGGTTTGCGCCACCTCGGCCTGCACCGCCAGGCGCGTGCTCTGCAGCAGCGCCTCGCGGCCGGCCGCGTCGAGCTGGGCCGCGTTGCTGGCGCCCGACAGCCGGCCGAACAGGTCGACCTCGTACGAGAAGGTGGCGCCGATGTTGGTGATCGTCGCCGGCCGGGTGCTGGCCGTGGCCTTGTCCAGGCCCGCGCCGCGGTTGGCGCCGGCCCCCAGGCCTATCTGCGGCAGGCGGTCGGCATTGGCGCTGCGCGCCAGCGCGCGGGCCTCGGCCAGCCGCGCGGCCGCGGCCTGGATGTTGTTGTTGTTCACGTCGGCCTTCTCGACCAGCGCATTCAGCGCCGGGTCGTTGAAGGCCAGCCACCAGGCGCCGCGGGCCTTGGCCTCGGCGGGCAGGGCCCGCGTGAAGCCGGCCGGCGGCGTGGCGCCCTGTTCCTTGAACTGCGCCGTGGTCGTGATTTCGGGCACGCCCGAAGGCACGGTGGCACAGCCGGCCAGCACCAGGGCGGCCATCAGCGGCAGCAAAGCCGTGCGGAGCGGTCTCACCAGAGGTTGTACTGAGAATTTCATGATCAGCTTTCTCTTTCTTGTCGATCAGGCGTCATGCGAGGGGCGCGGCGACGCGGGCACCGGGTGCAGCCCGCCACCACCCGAACCACCGTGCGGGCCTTGCGATGCAGGCGCCGCCGGATGCTCCGCCGACACGAACTCGTCGCCATGCGGCACTTCGCCATGCAGCTTCAGCGGCTTGTTGCCCGCCAGGCGGCGCAGCAGCACATAGAACACCGGCGTCAGGAACAGGCCGAAGGCCGTCACGCCGATCATTCCGGCGAACACCGCCACGCCCATGGCCTTGCGCATTTCCGAGCCGGCGCCGGTCGACAGCACCAGGGGCAGCACACCCATCACGAAGGCCAGCGAGGTCATCAGGATCGGGCGCAGGCGCAGGCGGCTGGCCTCGATGGCGGCTTGCACCGGCGTTCGCCCGGCAAACTCCAGCTCCCGTGCGAACTCCACGATCAGGATCGCGTTCTTCGCACTCAGCCCCACCAGCACGATCAGCCCGATCTGCGTGAAGACGTTGTTGTCACCCCCCGATATCCATACGCCCGCCATCGCGGCCATGATGCCCATCGGCACGATCAGGATGATGGCGATCGGCAGCGTCAGGCTCTCGTACTGCGCGGCCAGCACCAGGAACACCAGCAGGATGGCCAGCGGGAACACCAGGAAGGCGGAGTTGCCGGCCAGGATTTCCTGGTACGTCAGCTCCGTCCACTCGAAGCTCACGCCCTTGGGCAGCGTTTCGGCGGCAATCTTGGTGATCGCGTCCTGCGCCTGGCCCGAGGAATAGCCCGGTGCCGGGCCACCGTTGATGTCGGCGGCCAGGTAGCCGTTGTAGCGCATGGCGCGTTCCGGCCCGAAGGTCGAGTTGACCTTCATCAGCGCGGCCAGCGGCACCATCTCGCCCGAGGTCGAGCGCACCTTCAGCAGGCCCACGTCCTCGGCACGGGCGCGGTAAGGCGCGTCGGCCTGCACCCGCACGCTGTACGTGCGGCCGAACTTGTTGAAGTCGTTCGCATACAGGCTGCCCAGGTAGATCTGCATAGTGTCGAAGATGTCCGTCACGGGCACCCCGAGCTGCCGCGCCTTGGTGCGGTCGATGTCCGCGTACAGCTGCGGCACGTTGACCTGCCAGCTCGTGAACATGCCGGCCAGCTCGGGCGCGGCCTGCGCCTTGGCCATGAAGGCCTTCACCGCCTGGTCCATCTGGTCGTAGCCGACCGAGGCGCGGTCTTCCAGTTGCAGCTTGAAGCCGCCCGTGGTGCCCAGGCCCGCCACCGGCGGCGGCGGGAACATGACGATGAACGCGTCCTGGATGCCCGCGAAGGCACCGTTCAGCTGGCCGGCCACCGCGCCGCCGCTCTGGTCGGGGCGCTTGCGCTCGTCGAAGGGCTTGAGCGTGGCGAACACGATGCCCGAGTTGGAGCTGTTGGTGAAGCCGTTGATCGACAGGCCCGGGAACGCGATGGCGTCCTGGATGTTCGGGTTCTTCTTCATGATGTCGCCCATGCGGGTGATCACGTCTTCGGTGCGGTCCAGCGTGGCACCGTCGGGCAGTTGCGCAAAGCCGATGAGGTATTGCTTGTCCTGCGCCGGCACGAAGCCGCCGGGCACCGCCTTGAACAGGCCGAAGGTCACGGCGATGAGCGCCACGTAGATCACCAGCATCAGCGACTTGCGCGAGATGACGCTCTTCACGCCGCCGCTGTAGGCCTCAGAACCGCGATGGAACATGCGGTTGAAGCCGCGGAACAGCCAGCCGAAGGCCTTGTCCATGCCGCGCGTCAGCGCGTCCTTGGGCTGGTCGTGGCCGCGCAGCAGCAAGGCGGCGAGCGCGGGCGACAGGGTGAGCGAGTTGATGGCCGAGATCACCGTCGAGATCGCGATGGTCACCGCGAACTGGCGGTAGAACTGGCCCGTGAGGCCGCTGATGAAGGCCAGCGGCACGAACACGGCCACCAGCACCAGCGCGATGGCGATGATGGGGCCCGACACCTCGCGCATGGCGCGGTAGGTTGCCTCACGCGGCGAGAGTCCCGCCTCGATGTTGCGCTCCACGTTCTCCACCACCACGATGGCGTCGTCCACCACGATGCCGATGGCCAGCACCAGCCCGAACAGGCTCAGCGCGTTGATCGAGAAGCCCAGCACATGCAGCACCGCGAAGGTACCGATCACCGACACCGGCACGGCCAGCAGCGGAATGATGGAAGCACGCCACGTCTGCAGGAACAGGATCACCACCAGCACCACCAGCATGATGGCTTCGAGCAGCGTGTGGATCACCGACTCGATCGACGCGCGCACGAACTGCGTGGGGTCGTAGGCGATGCGGTATTCCAGGCCCTCGGGCATGTTCTTGTTGAGCTCTTCCATGGTCTTGCGCACGTTCGACGAGATGTCGAGTGCGTTCGAGCCCGGTGCCTGGAACACGCCCATGCCCACGGCCGGGTCGTTGTTCAGCAGCGAACGCAGCGAGTAGTCGGCGGCGCCCATTTCGAGGCGGCCGATGTCGCGCAGCCGGGTCACGGCGCCGTCGGTGCCGCTCTTGACGATGATGTCGCCGAATTCTTCTTCGCTCTGCAGGCGCCCTTGCGCATTGATGGAGAGCTGCATGTCCACGCCCGACAGGCCCGGAGAAGCACCCACCACGCCGGCCGCGGCCTGCACGTTCTGGCCACGGATGGCGGCCACCACGTCGCTGGCCGAGAGGCCGCGCTGCGCGACCTTCTGCGGGTCGAGCCACACGCGCATCGAGTAGTCGCCGCCGCCGAAGATCTGCACTTGGCCCACGCCTTCGATGCGCGCGAGCGGGTCCTTCACGTTCAGCACCGCGTAGTTGCGCAGGTAGTTGATGTCGTAGCGGTTGTTCGGCGAGACGAGGTGGACCACCATCGTCAGGTCCGGCGCGCTCTTCACGGTCGTGATGCCGAGCCGGCGCACTTCCTCGGGCAGGCGCGGCTCGGCTTGCGAGACGCGGTTCTGCACCAGCTGCTGCGCCTTGTCGGGGTCGGTGCCCAGGCGGAAGGTGACGGTCAGCGTGAGCACGCCGTCGGTGGTGGCCTGGCTGCCCATGTAGAGCATGCCCTCGACGCCGTTGATCTGTTCCTCGATGGGCGTGGCAACGGTCTCGGCGATCACCTTGGGGTTGGCCCCGGGGTACGTGGCGCGCACCACCACCGAGGGCGGCGCGACTTCGGGGTACTCCGAGATCGGCAGCCCGCGCAGCGCGATCAGGCCGGCTATCAGCATCAATAGCGACAGCACGCCGGCAAAGATCGGCCGGTCGATGAAGAATTTTGAGAGATTCATGTTGGTTCTCCGGCGGGCGCGAAAGCGCCCTCCTCCGAAATCAGGACTTCGCGGCCTCGGCCACGCGTTCCGGTTGTTGTTGCTTGGGGTCGGCCTTGGCGTCCATGGTCACTTGCTGCGGCGCCACCAGCGCACCCGGGCGGATGTGCTGCAGGCCGTTGACCACCACGCGGTCGCCCGCCTTCAGGCCCTTGCTCACGACGCGCAGGCCGTTGATGGAGGCGCCCAGCGCCACTTCGCGGTAGACGGCCTTGTTGTCTTCGCCCACGACCATCACGAACTTCTTGTTCTGGTCGGTGCCGATGGCGCGTTCGCTCACGAGCAGCGCCGTGTCGTTGCGCGCCTGGCCCATGCGGATGCGGGCGAACTGGCCCGGAATGAGCGCGCCGTCCTTGTTGTCGAACGAGGCACGCACGCGCACCGTGCCGCTGCGGGCGTCGACCTGGTTGTCGATGAGCTGCAGCTTGCCGGTGAAGGGCGTGCCCTCGAGGCCGGCGGTGCCCATCTGCACGGGAATGGTGTCGATCAGGCCGCGGGCGCTGGAGCCGCTCGGCAGGTCTTTCAGGGCACGGGTGATGACCTGCTCGTCGGCGTCGAAGCTCGCGTAGATCGGGCTCACCGACACCAGCGTGGTCAGCACCGGGGCGCCCGGACCGGCCGCCACCAGGTTGCCCACCGTGACCTCGATCTTGCCGATGCGGCCCGACACCGGGGCGCGAACCTGGGTGTAGCCCAGGCTCAGGCGCGCCGTTTGCAGCTGGGCCTGCGCCGCGCGCAGGTTGGCGTTGGCCTCGCTGCCGGCGTTCACGCGCTCGTCGTACTCACGCTGGGCAATGGCCTTGTCGTCCCACAGGCGCTTGGCGCGCTCCTGCTCGCTGCGGCTGAACGACTGGCGGGCCTGGGCGGAGGCCACCTGTGCTTCAGCGCGCTCGACCTCGGCCGCGTAGGGCGCGGGGTCGATGGTGACCAGCAGGTCGCCCTGCTTCACCAGCGCGCCTTCACGGAAGTGCACCGACTGCACGGCGCCCGCCACGCGGGAACGCACATCGACGCGCTCCACGGCTTCGAGCCGGCCCGAGAACTCGTCCCAGGCGTTGATTTCGCTCGAGGCCACGGTGGCCACCGACACGGGCGTGGCCTGCGGCGCCGCCGGTGCGCCGGTGGCTTCGGCCTTGAAACTGTGCATGCCCAGCACGGCGGCGGCCACGGCCAGCACCGCGGTCAGGCCGGTCACGGCGGGCCACAGCGCCTTGGGGGCGGTGGAAGACAGCTTTTTTTCGTTGTTCGACATGATGTTTCGTCCTTCTCGATGACTTTTGGGATGCAACAGGCCAGCCCGGCGCTTTTCGGCACCAGGAGGCGAAATTCAGGAAAAAAAGGGCCCTCGCACGCTGCCGCGCTGGCAGCGTGTCGATCAGGCAGCCGGGGCGGGCCGGGTGTTAACTGGGGTGGTTGGGGGCCGTGCGCGAAGCAGCGGCCGATGGCTTGGCAGCGGCCGATGCCGTGGTGCTCGACGCCGCCTGTGGCGAGGTGGCGCTGAAGAACTCACGGAAGTGCCGCTGCACCGTGGCCTCACAGGCCACGCAAGCCGTGTTCTCGGTGTCGTACAGCGCCTTGGGCCAGTTCGAGGCGCTGGGCAGCACGCTGCTCGTCACGTCGATGCCGGCGCCGCGCAGGCGGTTGGCGAAGGCCATGGCCTCGTCGTGCATCGCGTCGTCCGCGCCCACCAGCACCAGGGCCGGTGCCAGCGCCGCCAGCCGCAGCGAACCGCTGGGCACCGCGTAGGGGTGCGTGGCGTTCGAGGGGCAGCTCAGGTACTTTTCCCAGCCGCTGGCCCAACGGCACTCGGGCGCGTCGTTGGTGGCCTTGCGCAGCGAGGCGGTGCCGGCGCACGGGTCGAGCATGGGCGACAGCAGGATCTGCCCGGCGATGGGCGGATGGGCCCGGTCACGGGCAATCAGCGCCACCGCGGCGGCCAGGTTGCCGCCGGCTTCCTCGCCGGCCAGGTACACCTGGGTGCCCTTGCCGCCGAGCTTGGTGCGTTGCTTGTAGAGCCATTCGAGGGCGGCGTAGCCCACCTCGATGGGTTCGGGGAACGGCACCAGCGGGTAGGCCAGCGAAACCACCACCGCGCCCGCGCCCGACAGCAGCCGGGCCACGTTGCGCCCGTTGTCCAGGCCGCCGCACGTGAAGGTGCCGCCATGGAAATGCAGCACCAGCGGCACCACCTCGCCCTTGGCCCGCTGCCCGTACACACGGGCGGCGACCGGCTCGCGGCCGGGCAGCTCGATCGAAAGATCGGCTTCCACGCCTTGCGTGGCGGCGCGGACGGCAGCTTCGGCAGAAAGGGACGATGGAGCGGGTGACATGGGCGACCTCTGGGGAATAGGGTGATCGGACTATTGCGCGATGGATGAAATATAAGGCGCGGGCTGTGACGTTAAACAGGGTTCATGCCCCTACTCTGTTTCCAATCCGCTAACAATCGGATGGTCACTAGGGAAATGCCCTTGCTGTGTAAGAATCCGCCTCCCCCGGTGTGGGCCGGGTACCCCAGAACAGGCATTCGATGGATCAAATCCAGGCCATGCGGATCTTTGTCCGCGTCGTGGAGGCCGGCACTTTCACCCGGGCGGCAGACTCTCTCGCCCTGCCCAAGGGCACGGTCACCAAGCAGATCCAGGCGCTGGAATCGCGCCTGCGCGTGAAGCTGCTCAACCGCACCACGCGGCGCGTCACGGTCACGCCCGACGGCGCGGCCTACTACGAGCGCGCGGCGCGCCTGCTGAACGACTTCGACGACATGGAAGCCAGCATGACCAATGCGCAGGCCAACCCCACGGGGCGGCTGCGCATCGACATCGGCACCTCGGTGGCCAGGCTCATCATCCTGCCCCACCTGGCCAGCTTCTGCGACCGCTACCCCGACATCCAGGTCGACCTGGGCGTGAGCGACCGCACGGTCGACCTCATCAGCGACAACGTCGACTGCGTGATCCGCGCCGGCGAGCTCAACGACCAGTCGCTGGTGGCGCGGCGCATCGGCACCCTGCACTTCGTGACCGTGGCCTCGCCCGCGTACATCAAGCGCTACGGCATGCCGCAGCACCCGAACGACATCGAGAAGCGCCACGTGGTGGTGAGCTACTTTTCGGGCACCACGCGGCGCGTGTACCCGCACGAGTTCAAGAAGGGCGACGAGCACATCGAGCTGAACGGGCACTACCGCGTGTCGGTCAACGAGAGCAACGCGCACATCACGGCGGTGCTGGGCGGCTTCGGCATTTCGCAGTGCATCACCTTCATGGCCGAGCCGCTGCTGGAAAGCGGCGAACTGGTCGAGGTGCTGCCCGACTGGGAGCGCGACCCGCTGCCCATCCACGTGGTGTACCCGCCCAACCGCCACCTGAGCGCCAAGGTGCGGGCCTTCGTGGACTGGGCCGCCGAGCTGTTCGCCAAGAACCCGCGGCTGCAGCGGCGCTGAAGGCCCAGGGTGTCGAAAAGGGGGCGATGAAGCAAATATTTCATCGCCGCCCCCTAAACTTTCGCCCGCCGGTGCCGCTATTGATAGAGAGCCAGACCCGAGAGCGCACCGCCCCGCAATCTCCGGCACGAACGCGCGTGCCGCGGCTTCGCTGAAGACCGCGCACGCAAGAAACTACCTTCCCGCAAACCCATGGAAAACCAGTCGAACGGCCAGGCCGAAGCGCCCGCCCAGACGCACACCCCGCCGGACGAGACCGTCACAGAGAGCGCCAATGAGAGCGCCCACGAAGGCGCCAAGGAGCGCATCGACGAAGGCGCCCACGAATTCGGCCGCCGGAACCCGCTGGAAATCGGCGCGCGGCTGCGCGGCCTGGTCAACGGCAGCGACTTCCTCACCGTGCAGTACGCCGGCGGCCAGCTCGTCACGCAGCTGCTCGACGTGGACGTGCGCGCGCGCACCTTCACCTTCGACTGGGGCTCGTCGCCCGAACAGAACCAGGGACTGCTGGCGGCCACGCGCTGCCAGTTCAGCGCCCAGCCCGAGGGCGTGCGCGTCGAGTTCGCCACCGCCACCCCGCGCGAGACCCGCTTCGAAGGGCTGCCCGCCTTCGAGGTCGACTTTCCCGAGGTGCTGTTCTACCTGCAGCGCCGGGAGTATTTCCGCGTCGACACGCCGCTCGACTCCTTCACCTGCACCGGCCGCTGGCCCAAGGGCGACGCCTTTCGCTTTGAAGTGAACGACCTGTCGCTCGGCGGCGTCGGCATGCGCACCATGGACGAGCGCGTGCTGCACCTGTCGATCGGTACCTTCCTGCGCAACTGCGAGCTGTCGCTGGGCACGATGGGCAAGCTGTCGATCGACCTGGAACTGGTGTCGCGGCGCCACACCACGCTGCCGAACGGCAAGCTGCGCTACCAGCTCGGCTTTCGCTTCATGGCGCTGCCGGGCAGCGTGGAAGGCCGGCTGCAGAAGCTGATCACGCAGCTTGAAATGAAGCGCAACGCGCTGGTGCGCTGAAGCGCTCGTGCGTTTACGCGCTGACACGCTCGTGCGCTGACGCGCTTCGAAAGCTGCTCGCTGCGCCCGGTCAGAACACCGGCTCGCAACGCACCTCGGTCTTCACCGAATTCGCGATGAAGCATTCTTCATGCGCCCGGTGGTGCATGTGCGCTACCTGCTCCCGCGTCGGCAGGTTCTCGCCCGAAAACCTCACCTCGGGCCGTAGCGTGACCACCGTCATCGCCAGCTTGCCCTCGGCGTTCTTTTCCATCACGCCGCTGGCCGCGTCGAAATAGCGGTCGACCACGAACTTGCGCTTCACCGCCATCGTGAGGAACCACAGCATGTGGCAGTTCGACAGCGAGGCGACGAACATCTCTTCGGGGTCCACGGCCGAGGCGTCGGACATGGGCAGCGGCACCACATGCGGCGACGACGAGCCCGGCACCTCGGCGCCGCCGTCGAAGCGCAACGAATGCCGGCGGCTGTAGGTGTTGGCCAGAAAGTCCTGATCGCCCCGTTCCCAGAGGATTTCCGCGGTGTAGTGAGCCATGTGCGTGCCTCGCTAGAAGGTGTCAAAAGGGTGTCAAAGGTAGATGAAGTAGCGGTACTTGGTCAGGCTGCCCTGGCTGGGCAGCGTGAGAAAGCTCTCGGCCAGCACGCCGCCGTTGGCCTCGATCACCTTCCGCGAGGCGATGTTGCCGGGGCTGGTCGTGACCTCGACGCGGCTCAGGCCTTCGCCGGCCGCCAGCGTCAGCATGGCATTGAGCGCGCGCGTGGCGTAGCCCTTGCGCTGCTTCCAGGGCACGACGCTGTAGCCGATGTGGCCCAGGCAGTACGCCGGCAGCGCGATCGTGCCGGGCTGCCAGCGCAGGTCGATGCTGCCGCAGAACTCGCCGTCCCACATCCAGCACTTGTAGCCCGGCAGCCGCGGCACCTGGGTGCCGTCGGGCATGGTGACGGGCGCGCCCCGGGCCTCGCGGTCGACCAGGCTCGCCAGGAACAGCGCGGCATCGGCCTCGATGGCGGCGCGATCCTCGGGGCCCGATTCGGGCCGCGATTCGTCGCGCGCCCAGCCCCGGTTCAATGCCGACACGTAGCTGGGCAGATAAGGCCTGGCCGGCCACACGAGCTCCATGGGTCGCGGGTCGGTGACGGGACGGGAACGGTACAGCGGCATGCGGTTTCGCTCCTTCAGGCGCCCATGAGCTTCACGACGAGCGGCACCAGCAGCGCGGTCGCGATGCCGTTCAGCCCCATGGCCAGCGCCGAGAACGCGCCCGCCGTCTCGTTCACCTGGATGGCGCGCGCCGTGCCGATGCCGTGCGCCGCCATGCCGACCGCGAAGCCGCGCACCGCGGGCTCCTTGATGCGCAGCAGGTTCAGCAGCCCGGTGGCCATGATCGCGCCCGAAATGCCGGCCACCGCCGCCGCCACGGCCGCGAGAGAAGGCAGCCCGCCGATCTTCTCGGCCACGCCCATGGCGATGGGCATGGTGGCCGACTTGGGCGCGAGCGACATCATCAGCTCGTGCGAGCCGCCCAGCACCCACGCGATGCCGATGGCCGACACGATGGCCGCCACCGAGCCCACCAGCAGCGCCACGCCAATGGGCAGCCACAGCCGCCGCAGGCGCCCGACCTGCCCGTACAGCGGCACCGCCAGCGCCACCGTGGCCGGCCCGATGAGGAAGTGCACGAACTTCGCGCCCTCGAAGTAGGTGGCGTACGGCGTGCGCGTGAGCAGCAGCACGCCCACGATGACCACCACCGAGATCAGCACAGGGTTGACCACCGGGTTGCGCCCGCTGCGCGTGTGCAGCCACAGCGCGCCCAGGTAGGCCAGCAGCGTGAGCGACAGCCACAGCAGCGGCGACTGCGCAAGAAACACCCAGATGTCGGCAAGCCTGGCGGGCGCGGTCATTCGGCGTTCTTTCCGGTGACGCGGATCATCCAGCGGAAGGTGAGCGCGGTCACGGTCATGGTGAAGGCCGCGCCGACGATGCCCGCCGCCAGGAAAGGCAGCCACTCGCGCCCCACCCGCTCGAAATGCAGCATGACCCCGGCCACCGCCGGGATGAACAGCAGCATCAGGTTGCGCAGCAGGTGGCCCGAAGTGTCGGCGAGCGCCTGCGGCACGCTGCGGCGCACCAGCAGCCCGGCGAACAGCAGCACCATGCCGATCAGCGGACCGGGAATGGGCAGCCCCAGCCACTGCACCAGCAGTTCGCCGGCAAGCTGGCAGAGAAAGAGCGTGGTGATGGCATAGAGCATGGTCTGTCTCCCTGTGCGGAATGGTGGGCGGAATGGTGTGCGGTCAATGGTCGGCGCGAGCGGCCGCGCGTGTCCATCCCTCTTTCAAGGCGCGCTGGCTCGCGGGCGGCAGCACGCCCAGGCGCACATGGCCCGGCAACCCGAAGGAGGCGCAGTCGCGCAGCTTGATGCCGTCGGCGCGCAAGGCGGCGGCCAGTTCGGGGTACGGGCGCTCTGTGCGTGCGCAGAAAAAGTTGGCGTCACTGGGCAGGCAGTGCCAGCCGAGCGATTCGCAGAGGGCACGTTGCTGCGACTTCCATTCGCCCAAGGTCTGCAGGCTCTGCGCGAGCCAGCGCCGGGCTTCGTCGCCGACCCAGGTGTGGAGCAAGGCCACGCCGTGCGTGCCCAGCGGCCATGAAGGAGCGAGGCGTTCGATGCGCTGCAGCAGGTCGCCCTCCGCCGCCGCCTGCACGGGCGCGATGGCGTAGGCGGCGCGGATGCCGGTCAGGCCCATGGCCTTGTTGGGGGTCCACATCTGCCAGACGCGGTCGCGTTGGGCGGCATCGAGCGACGGGCTTCCTTCCAGGCGCAGCGGCTCGTACGCGAGATCGAGCACGCAGACGCCGCTCTCGCTCGCGGCCTGTTGCGGCAAGTCGGCCTGCGGCTGGCCCAGCGGGCTCGATGGTTCGCAGCACCAGCGCAGCGCGGCTCCCTCCGGTGCCTGCGGCGCGCGCAGCACCTGCAGGCCCCAGGCCCGCGCCGCGCGTTCGTAGTCGCCGTAGCTGTGCGCCGGCAGCCAGGCGGTGCGGCCGCCCTGCTGCATCACGGCGGCGCTGATGCGGTGGATGAATTCGCTGGCGCTCGCCGCGACGACGATGCGCTCGACGGCCACGCCATGGAAGTCCGCGAGCCTCGCGCGCAAGGCCGTGTAGTGCGGGTCGGGGTAGTGCGCGGCGTCGGCCTGCCGCAGCGCGTCCACCGCGACCGGACAAGGCCCGACCGCATTGCCGTTGGTCGAGAAATCGTGCGGTGCCGCGCCAGATGCGTCGGGCCCGCCGTGCATCGCCGTGCTCATGCCCAGCGCCATCCCGTGGTCGCCACGATGAGCAGCGACGCGCCCACGCCCAGCGCCAACGCCGCCCGCTCGCCAAGCTGCGCGGTGCGCTGCATGTCGGCGGCCGAAGGCGCGCGCCCCTCGGCGTTCAGCGCGTACACGCCCGGCTTGGCCAGCCGCACGCCGAGCAGCAGCGCCATCGCCGCCATCGGCCAGCCGCTGTTGGGCGACGGCGTGCGGCGCGCCTCGCCAGACAGCCCCGCGGCTCCGGTGGGCCAGCGCCATGCCGCCAGCGCCAGCAGCACGACGGTGATGCGCGCCGGCACCCACGAGAGCACGTCGTCCGCGCGCGCGGCCCATTTGCCCAGCCAGGTCCAGTCGCGGCCGTTGCGCTCGCCGCGGTAGCCCCACATGGCGTCGGCCGTGTTGGCGAAGCGATAGAGCGCCGCGCCCGGCAGCCCGAACAGCACGAACCAGAACACCGGCGCCACCAGCGAGTCGTTGAGGTTTTCCGCGAGCGATTCGATGGCGCTTTCGCGCACCTCGCGCTCGCTGAGCGAAGACACGTCGCGACTCACCAGCCGCGCGAGCTGCTTGCGCCCGGCATCAAGCGACACGGCCAGCGCGGCCTCGACTGCCAGCACCTCGTCGCGCAGCATGCGCCAGGCGAACAGCGGCTTGAGCAGCAGGCCCAGCAGCAGCGCCACGGCCCACGGCGCGAGCCATTGCACGACCAGCGTCTGCAAGGCCATCGCCACGCCCCAGGCGCAGGCCGCGCCCACGCACCAGGTCAGCGCGCCGATGAAGAACATCGGCAGGTCGACAGGCCGGGCCGCGTGCATGCGCGGCGCCACGCGCGAACCGATCGCGCCGAGGTAGTTGCCCATCCACACGACCGGGTGCAGCGCCGCGGGCGGCTCGCCCAGCCAGCGGTCGACGGCCAGCGCGGTCCACAGCGCGGCGGCCACGGCAAGGGCGTATTCAAGATTCGGGTGGAGCATGGGAGCCGCCATTCTCGCGAATCAGGCGGCCTCCCTGCCCCGGCGCCACTGCACCAGCGCGCCGAATGCGACGAGCAATGCGGCACCGAATGCGACCCACAGCCGCAGCACGACGGTCTCGGGCTGCGGGGCCGGTGCGGCGGCGGGCGTGGGTTCGAGCTTGAGGCCGCTGACCGGCTGGGTGTTTGCCGGCGCGGGCTCAGGCGCGGGCGTTTCAGCCGGTGCGGGTGCAGCAGAAGATTCAGGAGCAGGTACGAACGAAGGCGCCGCAGCAACCACCGGCTCAACCACGCGCCGCGGCTGCGCCTGCACAGGCGCTGTCGCTGTAGCCGGTGCCAGTTCAGCCTGCACAAACCGCTGCACACCCGCATTGCGCTCACGCAGCCCGCTCGCACGCGCGGCCTGCGCATAGGCCTGCGCCAGCTCGCGCCGCGTGTCGGCATCGGGCTTCCAGTAGTTCAGCCGCACCGCGTCGAGCATGCGCTCCAGCGTCTGCGCGAAGGCGGCGCGGTTGTCGCCTTCGAGCCATTCGCGCGTGCCCAGCTTGTATCGATCTCGCACGTACACGTCGTGCAGCGACTGCCACTGGTCTTGCCGCACCGCGGCCGGCGCCGTCACCTGCCAGCCCCAGAGGAACTGCGCGGTCTTCAGCACCTGCAGCGTGCCGCTGTACCCCTCGGCCTTCTGCGCGGCGATCCATTGCGGGTGCAGGTAGCGCGTCTGCATCTCGCGCGCGATGGCGCCGGCGGCGGTGTCGGTGCGCACGGCGCCGCCGTCGCGCAGGTTCTGCACGTAAAGCGCCGGGTCCTTGCCGGTGAGCTGTCGCACCGCCTGCGCGATGCCGCCCAGGTACTGGAACGGGTCGTCGTTGGTCAGCACGCCGTACAGGTTGGAGCTGCGCGCCATCAGCGCCGCATCGACCTGCGCCAGGTTGCCCGCGTACGCGCCGGGCCGCGCCGCGCCGTCGAGGCCCTTGCCGTAGGCGTGGCCCATGCGGTCCATGTAGAGCTGCGCCATCTGCGCGTCTCCGCCGCCGCGCTGCTGGCCCTTCCACATGTCGGTGGCCAGCGCGGCCTCTTCGAGCCCGGCGCCGTAGCTGCCCTGCTCGTTGGAGAACACGCGCGCCGTCGACCAGCGCTGCGCCTCCTGCGCGGAGGCGCCTTGCGCGCGCAGCCTGGCGGCCAGGGCCTCGCTGTGCTGCGCGACCGCATTGACCGCATTGACCACATTGACCGGATCACCGGACCCAGTGGATTCGTGAAGGGCCGCCACCTGCTGCACCGCCTCGTCGAGCCAGCGCATCACGTTCGGGAACTGATCGCGGTACGAGCCGGTGACGCTGACCAGCACGTCGATGCGCGGCCGCTTCAGCACCGCCGCCGGAATCACCTCGATGCCCGCCATGCGCCCGCCTTCGTCCCAGCGCGGCTTCACGCCCAGCGTGTAGAAGGCCTGGCTCTCGAGCACGCCCTGGTGGCGCGAGGCCTCGCCGGCCCAGAGCGTGAACGCGATCTTTTCGGGCGCCTTGCCGCCATGGCTTCTGGCGTGGTCGGCGAGCCAGGCGTCCATCGCGGCCACGCCGGTGTCCCATGCCGCGCGCGTCGGCACGCGGCTGGGGTCGAAGCCGTACAGGTTGCGCCCGGTCGGCAGGCTGTCGGGGTTGCGCACCGGGTCGCCGCCATAGCTGGACTTCAGGTAGCGCCCGTCGAGCGCGGTCAGCAGGCCCTCGATTTCCTCGTTGTGCGCGAGCACCTCGTCCAGCTTGCGGGCGCGCTCGGCCAGCACCTTCAGGCTCTGCCTGTCGTCAGCGGTCTTGCCCATGTCGCTGGCGGCCTGCGCATCGGTGAGCGCCAGTTCGATCCAGCGCGCGGGCCGCGAGCGGGCCACGTTGTTCGCATCGACCAAAAACACCTCGTCGATGTCTTCGCCCAGCGCCTCGGCCAGCGGCTTGCCCAGGATCTGCAGGACCGTCATGCGCCTGCGCTCGGCGCTCGGCGCCTGCCCGAAGGTCGCCAGGCCCAGCGGTTGCGCGGTCTGCGCGAGTTCGTCCAGGTACGGGTGCAGCACGGCGATGAAGCCTGCGAAGTCGGCGCGGATGCGCGCGGGCGTCCACTTCAGGTCGCGGTCGAAATGCTGCGCGGCGAAGTCGGCCGCCAGCTGCCGCTCCATCGCGGCCTTCACCGGCCCGGGCGACAGCGTTTCCCAGTCGTGCATGCGCTCGTGCATCCGCTGAACGCCGGGGCGAAAGCCGGCGGGCGCGAACATCGGTGTCGAGTGGCTCACCATGGTCGCGCGGCCGCGTCGCTTGGCGGTGGTCGCCTCGCCCAGGTTGTCCATGATGTACGGGTACACGTTGGGCAGGTCGCCCAGCGCGAGCAAGGGGTCGTCCTGCACCGACAGCCCGCGCTCCTTGCCGGCGGACCACTCCACGGTGCCGTGCGTGCCCACGTGCACCACCGCGGCGGCGCCGAACTGCGTGCGCAGCCACAGGTAGGTCGCTAGGTAGCTGTGGCTCAGCGGAATGGCCGAGCGGTGGTACACCTGCGCGGCCTTGTCGGCCACCTGTGTGCCGGGCTCGAAGCGCGGCGGCTGGCGCAGCACCACCACGTTGCCGTAGCGCACCCGCGGAATCACGAAGGCCCGCTGGCCCGCGACGTCTCGCAGCAGCGTCGATTGCTCGGGCGGGCCCCAGTAGCCTTCGATGCGGCGTTGCGTTTCAGCCGGCAGCGCGCGGAACCACGCGAGGTAGCGCGCGAGCGGCAGCGCGTCGGCCAGGTTGCCGTCGAGCAAGGGCTGCAAGGCATCGCCCTGCCCGGTCGGGTAGTAGGCCTTCATCGTCGCCTGCACCTGCGCGATGAGCGCGTCGGTGCCCGGCAACTCGGTGCGGTAGCCGGCCGACTGCATCGCCGCCAGCATGTTGTTCACGCTGCGCGGCACGTTCAGAAAGGACGCGCCGAAGTTCGCCTCCCCCGGCGGGTAGTTGTAGACCAGCATCGCCACGCGGCGCTCGGCCGGCGGCGTGCGCTGCAGCCGCAGCAAGGCAGCGGCCTTGTCGGCCACCGCGTCGATCTGCGCGGGCAGCGGCGCCAGCGTGCCGGCGGCGGCATCGCGCGCGCTGACCAGCATCGGGTCGGTCATGCCGGCCAGCTCGCTCGGGCTGTAGTACGCGGCGATGTCGGTCTGCGAGAGGCCGTCCTTGCTCTGCGCCCATTGCGCCGCGTCCATGGCCAGCGAAGGCAGCGTCTGCAGCACCGGCACGCCGATGCGTTCCAGCTCGACCTTGCGTTCGTTCGGGCTGAAGACCAGCGCGGCATTGACGATGGCATCGGCCACGCGCCGCTCGCCGGCATGCGTCATGCGAAAGAACAGGTCTTTCTGCTGGCGCGGGCCGTAGAAAGCGTAGGCGCGCAGGCCGCGCTGCTCGAGCGAGGCGATGAGCGTGTCGAGCCAGCCGGTGTCGTCGCCGGTGACGGTGGCGCTGTTGATGGCGATGGCGATCGTGCCTTTGTCGTTTCCATTGCCATTTCCCTTTCGATTGCCATCCCCTGCACCGGGCAGCCTGTCGATGGCGGTGATGTCGGTCTCTATGCGCGGCCAGCCCGGGTGATACAGGCCCGCCAAGGGCAGCGGAACAGCCGCCGGCAAGCCCGCGAGCTGGCCGGGTTGCGACAGCGCCTTCATCGCCGCCCCCAGGTTGGCCGCCCCGGAAAAGCGCCAGTACTCGCGCAGCCGTTGCGCCCACGCGGGATCGACGCCGCGCTCCGACGCCAGCGGTGGCGCGGCAGACGCCTGGCCCTTCGCCACCAACGCGAATTCGCCGACCAGCACATACGGCGTGGCGCTGCGCGACACCGTGTCGCCGAAGCGCGCCGCGGCGGCCTGCGCCACGCTGATGTGCGGCGCGTCGACGACCAGCAGCCGCGCGCCGTCGAGCGCTGCGGCCAGCGCATCCGGCGAATCCGTGGTGGCCGACACCACCTGGAGCGGCACGCCAGCTTCTCGCGCAGCAGCCTGCAGTCGCACCACGCGTGCCGGCGACACCAGCGAGGTGCTCAGCACCACGACGCGAGACGGCGCCTGTTGCGCGTGCGTCGGTGCGAGCAGCCCCAGCGCCGCGCACGACGCCCACAGCAGCCAAAGGAAAAGCCGCGTCACTTCCCGCCCTGCGCGGGCGGGATTCCCGCAGGCACCGCATCCGCCGGCACATACACCATCGTGCCGTCCTTCAGCCGCCACGCGGTGCCGGCCTTCTCGCCGTCGCCCTGCCCCGTCGCGCCGCTGGCCTTGAAGCGCGTGATCTTCCGGCCCTCGCGCGTGATGATCTCCATGTTCGGCTGCCCCTCGTTGCGGATGACCGTCACCTTGTCCTGCGCGAACGGGTTCATCGGGTTGTTGATGACCGCGATCATCAGCATGCCGATGACGACCATGAACACGTCGATCAGGTTGATGGTGGAGAGCACCGGGTCGTCGTCGTCGCTGTCCAGGCTGCTCAATATCGAGAACTGCCTGCGGCTCATTGGTGCACCCTTGGCGCTGCGCGCCTTCCCGCCAAGCGGGAGCGAGCTTGCTTGGGGCGGCCCGGCGCAGCGCTCATGAGAGGCGATCCCGCGCGTCCAGCACCGTCACCAGTTCACGCATGAGCCAGCGGCGCCGCACGGTGTAGACCACGAAGGTGATCGAGGCCGACGCCAGCGCCACGATCACGCTGGCGAACGCCGGTGCCAGGCTCTGCGCCACGCCTTGCGATTCGCCCGAGGCCACGGCCACCAGCGCGGGGCCCATCGGGATCATGGTGGCGATCAGCCCCAGCATCGGCGCCACGCGGCTGCACAGGCGCACGCCTTCGAGCTGCTTGAGCACCACCAGCTCCATCTGCTCCTGGCTGGCGCCCGCGTGGCGCTGCAGCACCAGCGCGCGCAGCGGGTCGCGGCGGCGCTGCAGGTATTCGATGCCGAAGGCGCCCAGGCAGTACACGGCATACACGAAGGACAGCAGCACGCCCAGCGTCACGGGCCAGAGGAACAGCCGCGCGAGCTCGAAGAGAACGGTGTCGAAAGCGAGCATCAGGTCGGCTCCATGGGAATGGAAGAAGGGGAAGACGAAGAAGAAGAAAGAGGCGAAGCGTCGAACAGGTCCGAAGCCCGCCCCCAGCCTTCGTCGAACACCAGCGACGACAGCGGCGCGCGGCGCGCCCAGCGTTCGCGCTGCAGCATGGGTTCTTCGTAGAACGCGTCCACCGGCCCCAGGCACAGCAAGGCGATGGGCTCGGCGCCTTCGGGCAGGCCGAGCAGCACCGACACCTCGGCCGGGTCGAACAGCGACACCCACCCCATGCCCAGCCCCTCGGCGCGCGCCGCGAGCCACAGGTTCTGGATGGCGCAGGAGGCGGAGGCCAGGTCCATCTGCGGCAGCGTGCGTCGGCCGAACACGTGTTTTTCGCGTCCGTCGGCCAGCGACACCGCCAGCAGCTCGGCCGCGTCGAGCAGGCCCTGCACCTTCAGGCGCATGAACTCGTCTTCGCGCTCGCCGAGGGCGCGGGCCGTGAGCACGCGCTCGTGCTCGACCACGCGGTGCAGTTGCTCGCGCAGCGCCTGGCCGCGAATGCGAATGAAGCGCCAGGGCTGCATGAAGCCGACGCTGGGCGCGTGGTGCGCCGCACCGAGCAGCCGTCGCAGCACCTCGGGCGCGACCTGCCCGCCCGCGAAGTGGCGCATGTCGCGCCGCTCGTGGATGGCGCGGTAGACCGCGCTGGCGTCGCTCGCCTCGAACGCGTGCGCCATGCCGTTCAGTCTTCGATGCCGCGCTGCGCGGGAATGCCGGCCTTGAACGCGTGCTTGACCAGCGTCATTTCGGTGACGGTGTCGGCCAGCTCGATGAGCTCGGGCGGGCAGCGGCGCCCGGTGAGCACCACGTGCACGTGCTTGGGGCGGGCGCGCAATGTTTCGAGCACGCCGTCGAGCGGCAGCCAGCCGTAGATCAGCGGGTAGGTGATCTCGTCGAGCACCACCAGGAAGAACTCGCCGGACATGATCGTCGCCTTGGCCTTTTCCCAGCCGTCGCGCGCCAGTTGGCCGGAGCGTTCGAGGTCCTGGCTCTTCCAGCTGAAACCGTCGCCCAGCCCTTCGATGGGAATGCCGATCTGCTCGAACATGCGATGTTCGCCAAACCGTGCGCTCGGCACTTTCATGAACTGGTAGATCTTCACGGCCTTGCCGCGGCCGTGGGCCCGCAGCGCGAGGCCGAAGGCGGCGGTGCTCTTGCCCTTCCCGTCGCCGGTGTTGACGATGACGATGCCCCGGCGTTCGCCTTCGGGCTTTTTGTACGGCTTTTCGCTGGGAGGGGTTTCTATTTGCATGCTGCTTCCAATTTCAGTGTTCTGTGTTCGGCGGTTTGTTGGGGACGCTGCTGCTGTTCGGGACGGGTGCACTCTTGGTGAACCGCGATCAACGACCGCTGCGCACAACGATCGCGCCCTGAACAGCCAACGCCAAACGCAAAGGCAGTCATCGCGGCAACGCAATCCACTGGTCCGCCACCCGATGCACCCGGATGCGGTGGTCGAACACCTGCTCCAGCGCCGTGTGGGTCGCAGGGTCGCTGCAACCGCCGTGGTGCACGACACGGCCGTGGTTCATCACGACCAGTTCGTCGGCCGCCAGCGCCATCGGCAACTCGTGCAGCACGCTGACCACCGTCTTGCCTTGGGCGACGAGCGCGCGGGCGGTCTGCATCCAGTCGGCCTGGTGCGGCGGGTCGAGGTTGGCGAGCGGCTCGTCCATCAGCAGCAGCTCGGCCTCGACCGCGAGGGCTCGCGCCAGCAACACGCGTTGACGCTCGCCACCCGACAGCTGGCCCAGCGGGCGGTCGCGCCAGTCCCAGGCCTGGGTGCTGCGCAGGGCGCGTTCCACCGCCTCGCGGTCGGCCACGCTGGGGGCGGCCAGCCAGCGCTGGTGCGGCAGCCGGCCGAGCATGGCGACGTCGTAGACCATCAGGTCGTCCGCGCTGCCCTCGCCCGTGCCGCTCTGGCCCAGCCACGACAGGCGTTGGGCACGCACACGCGCCGGCACCTTGCCCTGCATCTCGCCGAAGAGCAACACCTCGCCACGGTGCGCCAGCAGGCCCGCCATCGCTTTCAGCAAGGTCGACTTGCCCGCGCCGTTGGGCCCGACGATGCTGGTCCATCGACCTGCGGACAGCCGCAGGTCGATGTGGTGCAGCACCTCGGTCGCGCCCAGCGTGGCGCTCACGCCGCGGGCTTCGAGCGCGGGGGTGGTGCTGGTGCCGTTCAGGGTGTTCGGGTTCATGCAACGCCGCTCCGCGCGCCGCGCCGGTGCATCAGCCACAGCAGGTAGCTGCCGCCGAGCACCGCGGTCAGCACGCCCACCGGCAGCTCCTGCGGCGCGATGAGCCAGCGCGCCAGCAGGTCGGCGGCCATCAGCAGCAGCCCGCCCATGAGCGCCGACAAAAGAATCAGGCGCGCATGCGTGGTCTTCACGACCGAGCGCACCAGGTGCGGCGCGGCCAGGCCGACGAAGGCGATCAGGCCGGTCTGCGCCACCGCGGCGCCGGTGGCCAGCGCCAGCACCACGACCAGCGCCGCGCGCATCGCGCCCAGCGGCAGGCCCAGGCTGCGCGCGGTGGCCTCGCCCAGCGCCAGGCCGTCGAGCACCGGCGCCAGCGCCCAGGCCAGCAGCAGGCACACGGCGCCGACCATGGCCATCACCGCGCAGGCGCTCCAGCCGACCAGGCCGGTGCTGCCGAGCACGAAGCCCTGCAGCGCCTGCAGGATGTCCGCCGAGGCGATGGTGATCAGGTCTTTGGCGGCGCCCAGCACCACGCCGACGATCACCCCGGCCAGCAACAGGCGCAGCGTCTGCTGCACGCCGCGCGCGAGCATCAGCGTGAGCATCACCGCCAGCACCGCACCGACAAAGGCCGCGCCCGTGAGCCCGAGCCGCATCACCCACTGCGCGCTGGCGGCCGAGCCGCCGAACATCAGCAGCGCCACCGCCACGCCCAGCGAGGCGCCCGACGCGCTGCCCAGCAGGTAAGGGTCGGCCAGCGGGTTGCGGAACAGGCCCTGCGCCACCGCGCCCGCCAGGCCCAGCAGCGCGCCGGCCAGCCACGCGCCCAGCGTGCGCGGCAGGCGGATGTCCCACACGATCTGCAGCGCCACCGGGTCGTGCCGCGCCGACAGCAGGCTTTCGAAACCCGTGCTGCCGATGCCCAGGCCCAGCAGCATCAGCGCGGCGCCCAGCACCAGCAGGCCGGCGCCCAGCAGCACCACGCGTTGCAGGTGGGCCGTGTGCCTGGCCGCCGCGTTCACCGCGGGCCCTTCGCGCCCTGCTCGGCGATGCACTGCGCCATCAGCCGCGCGGCCTCGTCCATGCGCGGGCCGGGGCGCACGAGCACGTCGGACTGCTCGGCGCTGAAGCGGCAGATGCGCCCCTCGCGCACCGCGCGAATGCCGGCCCAGCCGGGGCGCTGCTCCAGCCCCTGCGCGCTGCGCACGCTGACCATGATGAGGTCGGGGTTGGCGCGCACCACGTACTCGGGGTTGAGCTTGGGGAACGGGCCGAGCGCGGCCGGCACGATGTTCTTCACGCCCAGGCGCGCCAGCGTCTCGCCGATGAACGACGACTCGCCCGCCGCGTAAGGTGCGTTGTTCACCTCGAAGTACACGCGCAGGCCCCTGGCACTCGCGGGCAGCGACTGCGCGGCGGCCGACACGCTGGCGTCGATCACCCGCCACACCCTGGGCGCGTCGTGCGTGCCCAGCACCTGGTCGAGCTTGTCGAGCACGCGCCGCACGTCGGCGTGGTTCTTCGGCTCGAGCACCAGCACCTTCATGCCCAGCGCCTCCAGCCGCTGCGTGACGCGCGACGACTTGGCCAGCAGCACCGCGTCGGGCTTCAGCGCGACGATGGCCTCCACGTTGGGGTCGAGCCCGCCGCCGACCTGCGGCAGCGCCTTCACCTGCTCGGGAGAATTCGAATAGCGGTCGATGCCCACCAGCCGGTTGCAGGCGCCCAGCGCGCACACCGATTCGGTGAGCGACGGCAGCAGCGTGACGATGCGTTGCGGCGGCTGCGGCAGGCTGACCGTCACGCCGCGCTCGTCGACCACGTCGAGCGCATGCGCGGCCAGGGCGGACAGTGCCAGGCCCAGGGCGGCCAGCGTCGTGCGTGTCTTCTTCATGCTCATGTCGGTGCGGCGGGCGCTTTCAGGGTCAGGGGCAGGCCTGCGGCCATCAGCGTCACGCGGTCGCACACGGCGGCCACTTCCTGGTTCAGGCGGCCGAGCGCGTCGACGAAGGCGCGCGTTTCGCGGCCCAGCGGGATCACGCCCAGCCCGATTTCGTTGCCCACCAGCACCACCGGGCCGCGCGCCTCGCGCAGCGCCACCAGCAGCATGGCGATGTGCGCCGCGGGCGTGCGCGTGGCGGGCCGTGCAGCCTCGCTGGGCATGGGCATCATCAGGTTGGTGAGCCACAGCGTGAGGCAGTCGACCACCACCAGCGTCTCGGCCGTGCTCTGGGTGACGATGGCGCGCGCAAGCTCGATGGGCTCCTCGATGGTGCGCATGCCCGGCAGGCGCTCGGCGCGGTCGGCCTGGTGGCGCACGATGCGCTCGAGCATCTCGTCGTCGTAGGCCTGGGCGGTGGCGATCATCACGGCGCGGTGGCGCGGCGCGGCGGCGAGCCAGTCGAGCGCGCGCTGCTCGCCGCGGCGCGACTTGCCGCTCTTCTGGCCGCCCAGGATGAACTCGTGCGTGGCGGTCTTCGGCTTATTCGACAGAGGCATGGCGCTCCAACTCGATGGGCATGGCGCTGAACAGGCGCGCGGTCGCTTCCGGGCTGGACGCGAACCACGCATGAAAGTAGCTGGCGCGCACGGGCCCGTGCACGTACAGCGCCTCGCCGCCGCGTGCGCCCACGGCCTGGGTCAGGCCGGGCCGCGCGGTGTGGGCGACGGGCGCCAGCGGCGTGTCGCACAGCGAATAGTGGAAGGTGTGGCCGCGCAGCGTGTGCGCGCCCAGCGTGAGCTGCTGCGGGCCGAGGCCGGCGAGCCGCTTCTGCATGGTGACCTTGCCGGGCAGCAGGCCCCACATGCGGTGCGCACGCGCGCCATTCGGCGTGGCGAGCTCGTCGAACAGCGCCATCATGCCGCCGCACTCGGCCCACACCGGCTTGCCGGCCGCGGCATGCGCGGCGAGCGCCTCGCGCAGCGGCACGCAGGCCGACAGCGCCTCGGCGTGCAGCTCGGGGTAGCCGCCGGGCAGCCACACGGCATCGCAGGCGGGCAAGCCGTCGCCCGCAAGCGGGGAGAAAAAGGAAAGCCGCGCGCCCAGCGACACCAGCACGTCGAGGTTGGCGGGGTAGATGAAGGAGAAGGCCGCATCGCGCGCGATGGCGATGGTGCGGCCGGCGAGCAAGGGCGGCACGGCGTGCGCCCCTTCGTTCTCAGGTTGGGGCTCAGGTGCCCCGAAGCTCGCCTGCGGAAGCTGCGATGTCCGCAGCCGGCCGAGCGGCGTGTCGGCCAGCACGTCGGCCACGGCATCGAGCCGCGCCATTGCATCGCCGAGCTCGGTCGCCAGCACCAGCCCCAGGTGGCGCTCGGGCAGCGTGAAGCCCGCGTCGCGCGGCAACGCACCCATCCATTGCGCGGGCTCGCGCAGCGCGTCTTTCAGCATGCCCGCGTGCCGCTCGCTGGCGACACGGTTGGCCAGCACGCCGGCCCACGGCAGGCCGGGGCGAAAGTTCTGCAGGCCATAGGCCAGCGCGCCGAAGGTGCCGGCCATGGCGTGCGCGTCGATCACGGCCAGCACCGGCAGGCCGAAGCGCTCGGCCAGGTCGGCCGCGCTGGGCGTGCCGTCGAACAGGCCCATCACGCCCTCGACGATCAGCAGGTCGCACTCGGCCGCGGCGGCGCGCAGGCGTGCGCGGCAGTCGGCCTCGCCGGTCATCCAGAGGTCCAGCGAATGCACCGGCGCGCCGGTGGCCAGCGCCAGCCAGTGCGGGTCCAGGAAATCGGGCCCGCACTTGAAGGCGCGCACGCGGCGGCCCTGGCGGGCGTGCAGCCGCGCGAGCGCGGCGGCAACGGTGGTCTTGCCCTGCCCCGAGGCAGGGGCGGCCACCAGCACCGCGGCGCAGGTGAGCGCCGCGGCACCGGAGATGCCGTGGGTTTGCGAAGCTTGGTTTACTGAGGCGTCCACTTGAGGCCGACGTACGCGGTGCGGCCTGCATTGGCGTACAGCCGCGCGTACTGGTAGTCCTTGTTGCCCACATTGTCGACGCGCGCCACCAGGTTCAGGTCGCGCGTGATCTTGGTGCTGGCCGACAGGTTCAGCAGCGTGTAGCCGCCCAGCTTCACGGTGTTGGCCGTGTCGTCGTAGCGCTGGCTCGACGCCTGCACCTCGGCGCCCAGCGTCCAGCCCGCCACGCGCCAGTCGGCGCCCACGGTGCCGTGGCGCTTGGCGCGGCGCGCGAGCAGGTTGCCGGTGGACACGTCCTTCGGGTCCTGGATGTCGAACGAGGCGCGCAGCGTGACGTCGCCCAGGCGCTGGCTGGCCGACAGCGTGGCGCCCTGCAGCGTGGCGCGGCTCACGTTGGTGTAGCAGCCGAACGCCGAGGCGCAGCCCTTGGCGGTGCCCACGAAGTTGATCAGGTCGCGCACGCGGTTGCGGTACACCACGATGCCGGCGGTGGTGTCGGCCTGGGCGTAGTTCAGGCCCAGCTCCACGTTCTGGCTGCGTTCGGGGCGCAGCGTGCCCACGCCGTATTCGCTGAAGCGCTGGTACAGCGTCGGCACGCGAAACGCCGTGCCGGCCGAGGCGCTGAAACGCAGCGCCGGGGTGATGGCGTAGCCGTACGCGGCGCTGCCGGTGGTCTTGCCGCCGAACTCGCTGTCCTTGTCGTGGCGCGCATGCAGCTGCAGCGAATGCGGACCCTGCACGAAGCCGTAGCCCAGCGAGAGCGCGTCCTGTGCGCGGTCGCGCGAGAGCAGCTTCGACGAGGTGGTGGGCGCGTTTTCGAGCGCGTCTTCGCGGCGCTCGAAAGTGGCCGTCACCAGGTGCGGGCCGAAGCGGAACTCGTTCTGGAACAGGTAGCCGCGCAGGTTGGTCTGCGTGCGATAGAACGAAGGCTGCGTCTTGTAGACCGACTGCGAGTCGGTCACCTGCACGCGGGTGCTGTAGACCTCGTTCCACTTCGACGACCAGGTCAGCCCGGCGGTGCGCAGCGTGTTGTTGGAGATGTCGTTGGCGAACAGGATGGGGAGCCGGGTCCGGTACGACACGCTGGCGTCGTAGCCCGCGCTGATGTCGCTTGCGAGCAGCGTGGCGTCAAGGCGCTGGTCGGGCGTGAGCTGGAAGCCCAGCTTCAGGTTGCCCGAGGTGCTGTGGTAGCCGTCGCGGTCGGGGCTGGTGAAGCCGTCCTTGCTGACGGTGCGCTTGTCCACGGGCTGCACGTTGAAGCCCTTGCTCTCTTCGTGCTCGACGCCGAACGAGTAGTCGAGCAGGCCCGACTTGCCGCTCACGCCGCCTTCGATCTTGCGCAGCCCCTTGCTGCCGAAGCCGATGCCCGCGTAGGGGCGCACGCCCTCTTCGCCGCGCCGGGTGAACAGCTGGATCACGCCGCCGATGGCGTCCGAGCCGTACACCGCGGCGGCCGGGCCGCGCAGCACTTCGATGCGGTCGATCTGCGACAGCGGAATACCTTCCCAGCCGGCGCCGCCGGTCGATTGCGAGTCGATGCGCACGCCGTCGAGGTACACGGCGGTGAAGCGCGTTTCCGCACCTCGGATGAACAGGCTGGTGGTGTTGCCCACGCCGCCGTTGCGCGTGATCTCGATGCCGGGCACGCGCGCGAGCACGTCGGCAACGCCGGTGGCGCCGCTGCGCTCGATGGTCTGGCGGTCGATGACCGACACGTCGCCCACCAGTTCGGACAGCGCCTGCGGCGTGCGGTTGGCCGTGACCACCGTTTCGCTCAGGGCCGCGGCCTCCTGGGCATGGGCCGGGCCGCCGAAGGCGGAAGCCAGCGCCACCACCATCGGCAAAGGCAGGCAGGCGAAGCGAACACGGCGCGCGGGTGCGCGGCCGCTGGAAAAGCAAGCGTGGGAAATCATTGAATGGACCGAACGAACGTCTATACCCCTCGCCGGCCTCCCGCCAGCGCCATGGGCACCATGGCCGCCTCATGCGTGTTGCGCATGCGGCGGCCGCCTTGTTGGCCGGTATCCGGGCTGGCAGAGCACCCCTCGCCGCCTTCCCAGGCACCTGTTTCAGGGCGCCCAGTGGCTTGGATGGAAAGGGGGTGGCGCCTTGCGGCGCCGTCTGCTTGACCGTTGCGGGGGCAGCGCAGGTGGCTTCGGCCATGTTCCGACCTGCGTGAACGCGAAGGTCGGGCGGGCTTTGACTCCTGCTTCCCGTTGAACTGCGCCGTGCGAACCACGCCGCGAGCACCAACGGGCGGCATTTTAGGCCCTGCGGACTCGTCTTTAAGTCGAAAGTTGCGCCCCGCCGCTAACATCGGCCGCCATGATGCGGCCTGCCTCGATGTTCCTGAATCTTCGTTCGGCGTTGCAGCGCCTCTTTGGTGTTTCCGGCTGGCAATCGATGCTGCTGTGGTCGATCGTGGCGGGGCTGCTCGGCACGCTGGCCACCGAGCTTTTTCGCGCGGCGCTCTACCACTTCGAGCACCTGCTGCTAGGCCCCGGCGAAGGGCTGGTGGCCATGGCCAAACACCTGCCGTGGTGGGCGCGCATTGCCTGCCCCACGCTCGGCGGGCTGGTGGCGGGCCTGCTGCTGGTGGCGGCACGTCGCGTGGCGGTGCGCAGTGCCACCTCCGACTACATGGAAGCCATCGTGCTCGGCGACGGCCGCATTCCGGTGGCGCAGACGCTGGTGCGCAGCGCCTCGTCGCTGGTGAGCATCGGCACGGGAGGCTCCATCGGGCGCGAAGGCTCGATGGTGCAGCTCGCTGCGCTGGCCGCGTCGCTGCTGGGGCGGGTGTTCCGCTTTCCGGCCGAGCGGCTGCGGCTGCTGGTGGCCTGCGGCGCGGCGGCGGGGCTCACCGCCGCCTACAACGCGCCCATCGCGGGCGCCTTCTTCGTCGCGGAAATCGTGCTGGGCTCCATCGCGATGGAAAGCGTGGGGCCGATCATCATCGCCTCGGTGGTCGCCAACGTCGCGATGCGCGCGCTGCCCGGCTACCAGCCGCCGTATGCGATGCCGGCCTTTCCTGAAACGCACGGCACCGAGGTCGTGCTGTTCTGCGTGCTCGGGGTGCTGCTCGGGTTTGCGGCCATCGGCTTCCTGCGCGCGCTGCAGGGCAGCCGCGCGCAGTTCTCGCGGCTGCCGCTGGCGCTGCCGTGGCGGCTGGCGCTGGGCGGGCTGCTGATGGGCGCCATCTCCGTGCCCATGCCCGAGGTGTGGGGCAACGGCTACAGCATCGTCAACGGCGTGCTGCACACGCCGTGGCCGTGGACGCTCATTGCGCTGGTGCTGGTCGCGAAGCTCGCCGCCACGCTGGCCACGGCCGGCTCGGGCGCGGTGGGCGGCGTGTTCACGCCCGCGCTGTTCTTCGGCTGCATGGTGGGCGCGCTGTTCGGCCAGGGGGTGCAGGCGCTGTGGCCGGCCGCCACGTCGGCACCGTTCGCCTACGCCATCGTCGGCATGGGCGCGTTCCTGGCGGGCGCCACGCAGGCACCGCTGATGGCGATATTGATGATCTTCGAGATGACGCTGAGCTACCAGGTCATGCTGCCGCTGATGGCGGCCAGCGTCATCGCGTACTTCGTGGCGCGCTCGGCCAACGCGGGGTCGATGTACGAGATCACGCTGCGGCGCAACGAGCAGCGCGACACGCAGTTGCGCCTGCGCGGCCTGCACATGCGCGACCTGGCGCAACCGGCCGAAACGGTGGTCGGGCCCGAGGCCGACCGCGAGGCGATGAGCAAGCTCTTCCTGCAGCACCCGGTGAAGTACCTGTACGTGGTCGATGCCGGCAACCGCTACCTCGGCGTGGTGCCGCTCGCGGCGCTGGGCAGCGCGCCCACCGAGACCAGCGCGGGTGCCCTGCTGTCGCAAGCCATCCTGCCGGTCACCGCGGACACCGGGCTCGGCGAGGCGCTGCAGCGCTTTCTCGACCACCTGGGCGAGCGGCTGCCGCTCATCGAGAGCGCCAGCAACCCGGTGCTGCTGGGCGTGGTCGCCAAGAGCGCGCTGCTGGCCACCTACGTGCGGCTGAGCGAAGCCTGAAGACACCACGAAAGCACTGCGCAAGGTTTGATCGGCGGGCCGCGAAGCCGCAGAATCCGGAGCACGCCGGGCACCGCGCCCAGCCTCGGCAGGACCGCTTTCCCAGGAAACTACAATCGCCAACCATGCCCGCCTCCAGCCCCATCGACCAGATCGCCGAGCGCGTCGAACGCCTGCTTGTGCGTCACGAAGAGGTGCAGCGCACCAATGCGCTGTTGCAGGAACAGGTCGATGCGCTCACACGCGAACGCGACGCCCTGAAGTCGCGGCTCGCCGCGGCCCGCACGCGCCTCGATGCGCTGCTCGAACGGTTGCCGGCTGAACCACCTTCCGAAGATTCCCCCGCATGAAGCAGATTGAAGTACAGATCATGGGCCAGAGCTATTTGCTCGGCTGTCCCGACGGCGGCGAGGCGCAGCTGCGCGAAGCCGTCGACCGCGTGGACGCGGCCATGTGCAAGATCCGCGACGCCGGAAAAGTCAAGGCCCGCGACCGCATCGCGGTGCTGGCCTCGTTGAACCTGGCCTTCGACCTGGCCGCGCAGCAGGCCACACAACAGGCCGCCTCACAGGCCACCCCACAGGCCGCCGCGGCAGCGCCGGCCCCCGCGGTGGCGGCCGCCACCGACGCGCAAGCCAGCGCCGAAGCCGACCCCAGGGCCGCCCAGCTCATTCAAAGACTCGATCAGGCCCTGGCCGGCGATGGACATTTGCTCTGAATGAGCGCGGCGGACACATACGGGGCGTAAAATCCGCCTTGTCTGCAGACGTGTCGGGCTTAATATTTCCTTGTTCCAATGCTCTCCGGAGCCGGGCTTGGTACATCGCTAGACGGGCGTGATCATCTCGCGTCAGATGAACCCGAAGTCTTGCTGCCCTCGCCCACCTGAACCCTGGTTCAGGATGCGGGTCCGGCACACCATCTGCAGACACCTTTTCCGGCCACGGCCCCCAGCACCAGTTGCTCGGGGCCGTTGCTTTTTCCAGCATCCGTTTTTTCCGACGCCGACGTGAACCTCTCCGCCTTGCTCGACCCCCTGCTCATCGCCGAACTCGCCGCCCTCGGCCTGGGCACCGGTTTTCTCGCGGGCCTGCTGGGCATCGGCGGCGGCATGCTGATGGTGCCGTTCATCACGATCATCATGGGCCAGCGCGGCGTGCCGGCCGACCTCGCGGTGAAGATGGCCATCGCGACCTCGATGGCCACCATCATCTTCACCTCGGTGTCCAGCGTGCGCGCCCACCACAAGCGCGGCGCGGTGCGCTGGGACATCGTGCAGCGGCTGGCGCCGGGCATCGTCATCGGCAGCCTCGCGGGCAGCCTGGGCGTGTTCGCGCTGCTCAAGGGCACGGCGCTGGCCATCTTCTTCGCGCTGTTCGTGGGCTTCTCGGCCACGCAGATGTTTCTCGACAAGAAGCCCAAGCCCACGCGGCAGATGCCGGGCACGGCCGGCCAACTGGGCGCGGGCGGCGCCATCGGCTTCATCTCGGGGCTGGTGGGCGCGGGCGGCGGCTTTATCAGCGTGCCGTTCATGACGTGGTGCAACGTGGCCATCCACAACGCGGTCGCGACCAGCGCGGCGCTGGGCTTTCCGATCGCGGTGGCCAACGTGCTGGGCTACGTCATCGCGGGGCATTCGGTCGAAGGCCTTCCGGCCGGTTCGTTCGGCTACATCTGGCTGCCCGCGCTGGCGGTGATTGCCGCGTGCAGCGTGTTCACCGCGCCGCTGGGCGCCAAGGCGGCGCACAGCCTGCCGGTGAAGAAGCTCAAGCGGGTGTTCGCGAGCATTCTTTACCTGCTGGCGGCCTACATGCTCTGGAAGGGGCTGCACGGCTGAGGCCGCGCCGGGCGCTGCATCAGTCGCGGCACCGATCACGGCATCAGCTACTGCACCCGCTGCTGCCGCCACTCGCGCGGCGAGCAGCCGAAGCGCTCGCGAAATGCGCGGCTGAAATGCGCCGCGTCGTTGAAGCCGCGGCCATAGGCAATCTCCGCCACCGGCCTTCCCGCGAGGCGCGGCTCCAGCAGGTCGCGGCTGCATGCCTCGAGCCTGCGCTCCCAGATGTACTGCGAGGGCGTGAGCGGCTCGCTCTTGAACACGCGGTGGATGTGGCTCACCGACACCCCCAGCTCCGCCGCCAGCGTGCCCACCGACAGCATCGGGTCGGCCAGCTGCTCGTCGATGCGCCGCTTCACGCGCGCCAGGTGGTACGCCGTGAGGTTGCTCAGCGCCGGCGCGCGCGCCGCCGGCAGCGTCTGCAGCCCCGCCACCAAAATGTTCTGCACCCCGTGCGCCACGGCTAGCGCCGAGGCGGGCTGCAGCGTGTCGATGTCCTCGCGCAGCGTGCGGATCATGCCCAGCAGCAGGTGCCCCGCGCCTTCGCGGCCCGACACGGTGGTGGCCGTCAGCGCCTCGGTGTCGCGCAGCTCGCTGCGCAGGCGCTCGCCGGGCAGCTTGAGCACGATCTGCTCGAACGACTCCTCGAACAGCAGCTCGTACGGCCGCGTGCTGTCGTACAGCGCGAAGTCGCCGGCCGACAACACCGCGTCGCGGCCGTCCTGGCGCACCACGCCATGGCCGCGCGCCTGGATGCTGACCAGGAAGTAGTCGTCGCTCGAATGCGCGATGTGCCCCGGCGTGCGCATCACCCGCTGCGGCCCTGAGGTGACCACCGACATGTCGAGGCTGGGCAGCGTGTGCTGGCGGATGCTGCCCTCGAAGTTGCCGGTGTCGTCCTGCTGCACCGCGTCGCATTCGAGCTGCACGTAGACGTTGCAGATCATGTCGGTCCAGTAGGCGAGCCGCTGGTCGCGCGAGACGGCGTCGGTGCTGAGCAACTGGGTCATCGGAATTCCTCGAAAGGCTACGTATGGCTGAGACGGGCTGTGAGAGCCCGGGAACACGGCATGCAACGCTGGAGCAAGAACGCCGCGAAGCCGGGTCAAGGCGTTCCGGCGGCGCGAATCTACGCTTCAAGCAACCCGCATGCCACAGCGCAAACCCGGTGCGTGCGGCGGGTGACCCGTTACGTCGCTTTCGCTTTCATTGCACTTTCACCGCCCCATTTTTGCGTTTGGAGAAACCACCATGCCGACCACCGTCCACCCCAAGCTGCGCGTTGCTGCCGTGCAGGCCGCGCCCGTGTTCCTCGACCTCGATGGCACCATCGACAAGACCATCGACCTGATGGCGCAGGCCGCCGCGCAAGGCGTGCAGCTCATCGCGTTTCCCGAAACGTGGGTGCCGGGCTACCCGTGGTGGATATGGCTCGACTCGCCGGCCTGGGGCATGCAGTTCGTACAGCGCTACCACGACAACTCGCTGGTCATCGGCTCGCCGGAGTTCGACCGGCTGAAGGCCGCGGCGCGCAAGCACCGCATCTGGCTGTCGTTCGGCTACAGCGAGAAGGCCGCGGGCAGCCTCTACATCGCGCAGGCGCTCATCGACGACCAGGGCAACACCGTGCAGACGCGCCGCAAGCTCAAGCCCACGCACGTGGAGCGCACCGTGTTCGGCGAAGGCGACGGCGCCGACCTGCACGTGGTGCCCACGCCCATCGGCAACATCGGTTCGCTGTGCTGCTGGGAGCACCTGCAGCCGCTGAGCAAGTACGCCATGTACGCGCAGAACGAGCAGATCCACTGCGGCGCGTGGCCCAGCTTTTCGCTGTACCGCGGCGCGGCCTACGCGCTGGGGCACGAGGTGAACAACGCGGCGAGCCAGGTGTACGCCGTGGAAGGCGGTTGCTTCGTGATCGCGCCCTGCGCCACGGTGTCCAAGGCCATGAGCGAGCTGATGTGCACCGACGCGGGCAAGCAGCAGATGCTGGGCACGGGCGGCGGCTACGCGCGCATCTACGCGCCCGACGGTTCGCCGCTGGGCACGCCGCTGGCCGACGACGCCGAAGGCCTGGTCGTTGCCGATATCGACCTCGGCATGATCTCTCTCGCCAAGGCCGCCGCCGACCCGAGCGGCCACTACGCGCGGCCCGACGTCACGCAGCTGCTGCTGAACAAGACCCGCCGCGAGCCCGTGGTGGTGCAGCTCACGCCGGAGCCCGAGGCCAGCGTGCCGCAGCCAGAGCCCAAGGCCAGCGTGCCGCAGGCCGAGGCCGAATCCGCGTCCGTCGCGGCTTGACGCCCGACCCCAGGAGCCACGCCATGGAATCCGCCATCGCCGACCACCTGAAGTGCCCGCGCACGCGCCACCGCCGCGTGGAAGACGACTACACCCCGCCCTACCCCGTGTGGTCGGCCCGCGCGCCCGTCGCCGTCAAGCAGGTGGTGATGGGCTACTTCGGCGTGCAGTCGCGCGGCGCCGCGCTGCAGGGCCGCGCCTGCGCCGCGCTCATGAAGATCGCGCGCGACTTCGCGCTGCCCGACGGGCCGGGCCACCACGACCTGGCGCACTACGTCGACGCCGACGGCTTCGACAACATGGTCGCCATCGCCTACTGGCACGACGCCGCGGCGTACGCACGCTGGTGCGCCACGCCCGAGGTCGATGCGTGGTGGCGCTCGGAAGAACGGCTGTCGGAGGGCCTCGGCTACTTCCGCGAAATCGCGTCGCCGCGCGTCGAGCACTTCGAGACCATGTTCAACACGCCCGACCGCTTCGAGGGCGTCGGCGTGGTCATGGGCGAGCTCAGCGGCGAGCTGCAGGAGCACGGCTACTGGGGGTCGATGCGCGACCGCATCGCGCTGTCGCAGACAGATGCGATGGCGCCCTCGGGCACGCGCGCCGTCATCGCCGGCACGCCG
Source organism: Variovorax sp. J22G73 (assembly GCF_030317035.1). Taxonomy (GTDB): domain Bacteria; phylum Pseudomonadota; class Gammaproteobacteria; order Burkholderiales; family Burkholderiaceae_C; genus Variovorax. The sequence goes on along the minus strand of NZ_JASZYK010000001.1, from coordinate 1,426,499 downwards.
GCGCCGGGCCAGCGCGTGCGCGTGGCCGGCCACGAGAACATCGCGATGATTCGCTCGGGCCAGGAATGGACCGAGACCACCGGCCAGGAGCGCACCCTGTACCTCGACGACATGGAACCGGTGCTGCGCGAAGGCATGGACTTCCTGCGCGACCAGGGGCTGGGCATCGGCTGCTACAGCAACCGCTACATGCACCACCTGGATGCGCAGGGCGCGCCGCTGCAGAAGTCGTTCGGCCTGAGCTACTGGCGCTCGCTGGCCGACATGGAGCGCTGGGCCGAGTCGCACCCCACGCACGTCGCCATCTTCGGCAGCTTCATGCGCTACGTGCAGGCGCTGAACTTCCAGCTGCAGCTGCGCGTGTACCACGAGGTGTCGGTGCTGAAGGCGGACGAGCAGAGCTATGAGTACATCAACTGCCACGCGCGCAGCGGGTTGATGAACGGGCTGGCGCCGGTCGCCTAACGCGGCAGTGTCAGGCGTCAGCCCCCGAACAGCCCCTTGTGCTCCGCCCGCAGCAGCGCCTTCTGCACCTTGCCCATGGTGTTGCGCGGCAGCTCGGGCACCACGAAGCAGCGCTTGGGGATCTTGAAGTTCGCGAGCTTCGACTTCAGGTCGGCCACGATGGCCTCGGCGTCCAGCGACGCGCCCGCCTTCGCGATGACGATGGCCACGCCCACCTCGCCGAAGTCGGGGTGCGGCACGCCGACCACGGCGCTCTCGGCCACGCCAGCCATCTCGTTGATGTAGCCCTCGATCTCGGCCGGGTACACGTTGTAGCCGCCGCTGATGATCAGGTCCTTGCTGCGCCCGACGATGGTGATGTAGCCCAGGCCGTCGATCTTGCCGACGTCGCCGGTCTTGAAGAAGCCGTCGGCGGTGAACTCCTCCTTGGTCTTCTCGGGCATGCGCCAGTAGCCCGCGAACACGTTGGGGCCGCTGACCTCGATGTTGCCGATCTCGTCGGTGGTGCAGTCGCGCCCGCTGTCGTCGCGCACGCGCAGTTGCACGCCCGGCAGCGCGAAGCCCACGGTGCCGCCACGGCGCTCGCCCTGCTCGGGCTTGTACGGGTTGGAGGTGAGCATGGCGGTCTCGCTCATGCCGTAGCGCTCCAGGATGGTGTGGCCCGTGCGCTCGCGCCATTCGTCGAAGGTCTCTATGAGCAGCGGCGCCGAGCCCGCGATGAACAGGCGCATGTTCGCCACCGCCTTGCGCGTGAGGCCGGGCTCCGCCAGCAGCCGCACGTACAGCGTGGGCACGCCCATGAACACGGTGGCCTCGGGCAGCTTCTGCACGATGCGCTTCGGGTCGAACTTGGAAAACCACAGCATCTTGCTGCCGTTGAGCAGCGCGCCGTGCAGCGCCACGAACAAGCCGTGCACATGGAAGATGGGCAGCGCGTGGATGAGCACGTCGCCTTCGGTCCAGCCCCAGTAGTCCTTCAGCACCTCGGCGTTCGACAGCAGGTTGCCGTGCGACAGCATCGCGCCCTTGCTGCGGCCGGTGGTGCCGCTGGTGTACAGGATGGCGGCCATGTCGTCGGCCTTGCGCCGCGCGGGCACGTGCTGGTCGCTGCACAGCGCGGCCACTTCGAGCAGCGTGCCGGTGCGGTCGTCGTCCAGCGTGAAGACGTGCTTCGTGCCCGCCGCGGTGGCAATCGGCGCGACCCACAACGCATTGCGGCTGGTGCACACCACCACGGCCGGCTCGGCGTTGCCGATGAAGTACTCGATTTCGGCGCTCTGGTAGGCCGTGTTCAGCGGCAGGAACACATAGCCAGCGCGCAGCGTGGCCAGGTACAGCAGCATGGCCTCGACCGACTTCTCGACCTGCACCGCGATGCGCGCGCCGGGCTCGAGCTTCAGCGCGTCGAGCAGGTTGGCGATCATGGCGCTCGCGCGTTCGATGTCGCGCCACGAATAGAACAGGCCGCTCTCGGTCTCGACGGCAATGCTGTCGAGCTCGGCGGGGAAAGCCGCGCGCAGGGCGGCGAACAGGTTGGCGTTGGCGGTCTTCTTCATCACTTCTTTGAGCGGGTACTTCAGAAATTCGGGGTGCGCTTGGCAAGGAAGGCGGCGATGCCCTCGCGGTGCTCCGCGGAGTCGGCGTAGTCGTAGGCCGTGGCCAGCAGGCCGTGGAACGCGGGGCTGCCTGCGTTCAACGCGGAAAGGCCGGAAAGGGGGGAAAGAGCGGCAAAGGTCTTCTTGTGCAGGCGCGCGGTCTGCGGCGCCAGCACCGCGATGCGCTCGGCATGGGCCTGCGTGGCGGCGGGCACCTCGTCGTCGGGCAGCACCTTCAGCAGAAAGCCCGCGTCGTACAGGCGCTGCGCGCCGTGCACGCCGGCGGCCAGCAGCATGTCGCGCGCGAGCACGTCACCGATGGCGCCATGCACCAGCGCCGCTTCGCGCGGCGCCATCGGAAAGCCCAGCCTGGCAATGGGCGCGCCGAACCTGGCGGAGGCACCGGCCAGGCGAATGTCGCAGCAGCTCGCCATCTCGACGCCCGCGCCCATGCACGCGCCTTCGATCTGCGCGACCAGGGGCAGCGGGCAGTCGAGCATGGCCTGCAGCGCGGCCCACACCTCGTTCTCGTGGAACTCGCGCAGGCTGGGCTCTTCGAAACGGAACGACGGGTACTCGGAAATGTCGCCGCCCGCGCAGAAGGCACCGCCCTCCCCGCGCACGACAACGCAACGCAGGCCCGCGTCGTCGGTGCGAAAACCGTCGAACACCGCGCGCAGCTCGCGCCACATGGCGCGCGTCATGGCGTTCAGCCGCCCCGCGTTGGCCAGCGTGACGAACGCGATGGCGCCCTCTCGGTGCAGGTCGATGCGGCTCGCGAGCGTCATTCGATCTTGGCGCCCGAGGCCTTCACCACCGTGGCCCAGCGCTTGATCTCGGCGCTGACGAAGCTGCCGTAGGCGGGGCCGGTCAGCGTCGGGATCTCGGAGCCGTTCTGCGCCCAGATGTTCTTGATGTCGTCGGCCGCCAGGATCTTCTTCATCTCGTCGATGATCTGCGGCTGCACCTCGGCCGGCGTGCGCCGGGGCGCCCACAGGCCGTACCAGGTGGTCACGGTGTAGTCGGGCAGCCCGACCTCGGCGGCGCAGGGCACGTCGGGGAACGCGGGGTTGCGCTTGGCGCCGGCGACCATCAGCGCCTTGATGCGGCCGCTCTTGATGTACTGGGCCGACGAGCCCAGGCCGTCGAACATCAGGTCGACGTTGCCGGCAATCAGGTCGGCCAGCGCCGGGCCCGCGCCGCGGTACGGAATGTGGGTGATGAAGGTGCCGGTCTGCAGCTTGAAGAGTTCGCCCGCCAGGTGGTGCGAGGTGCCCGCGCCGGCCGAGCCGTAGTTCAGCTTGCCGGGGTTGGACTTGGCCAGCGCGATGAGCTCCTTGATGCTCGTGGCCTGCACGCGGCGCGGGTTGACCACCACCACCTGCGGCACGTTGGCCAGCAGCATGAGCGGCACGAAGTCCTTCTCGATGTCGTAGTCCAGCCGCGGGTACACCGACGGCGCGATGGCGTGGTGCACCGCGCCCATGAACAGCGAGTAGCCGTCGGCCGGCGCCTTGGCCGCCACGCTGGCTCCCAGCGTGCCGCCGGCGCCGCCGCGGTTGTCGATGATGAGCGACTGGTTGGTCAGCCGCGAGAACTGCCCCGACAGCGGCCGCGCGAACGCGTCGGTGCCGCCGCCGGCCGGGAACGGCACGACCATGGTCACGGGCTTGGTCGGCCAGCTTTGCTGGGCGCGCGCGGCGCCGCTCAGAACAGCGGCACCGGCGGCGGCCACGCGCAGGACGTCGCGGCGTTGAAAACCTGGGTTCATTTGTCTCATCTCCTGTCGTTGTGGATTTTGCCGCCCCGTGCGGCTCTCTCTGACGCGGCCGCCAGCGTGCTGGTTGTTGTAGTGCACGGCTGCCGGCCTGGCGAACGCCCTCAGCCTTTCTTGAAGTACAGGCTTTCGATGTCCCCCGATACAGCGACCTTGCCGTCGGCCAGCCAGGTGCGGTGTTTGTCCAGGCGCTTGAGGTCGTACAGGTAATTGACCATGAGCCCGTACGACTGCTTGTGCCCCTTGGGCGACGGGTCGCCGGCCCAGTTCAGCCGCTCGACGCGGGCGCCGTTGCCCAGGTGGAAGCGCGCGACCGGGTCGGCCGGCGTGCCGTCGACCAGCGCGCGGCCCAGGTACTCGGCCGCGGCCTGCAGCAGCCATTGCCGCAGCGGCGACCTGGCGTCGAGGCTGGTGGCTGCGTCCACCGCCGCGAGCAGGCGCTCGGCGGTCGGCGGCAGCGAGCCGACGAGGCGGCCGATTTCGGCCTCGCGCTTCTCGTCCAGGCGCGGCAGCAGCTCGGCGGCGTTCTTGGCGAGCCAGGTGCGAAAGCCCGGAATCGGCGACAGCGTGGCAAAGGTCTTCAGCCGCGGCAGTTCGTCCTGCAGGGTCTCGACCACGCGCTTGATGAGCGAGTCGCCGAAGCTCACGCCGCGCAGGCCGTTCTGCGTGTTGCTGATCGAATAGAAGATGGCGGTGGTGGCCTTGGCCGGCAGCACCGGCACGGCCGCCTCGTCGAGCAGCGGCGTGATGCCGTCGCTGATGCGGTCGACCAGCGCCACCTCCACGAAGATCAGCGGCTCGTTGGGCAGGCGCGGGTGGAAGAAGCCGTAGCAGCGGCGGTCGCTGTCGTCGAGCCGGTTCTTCACGTCGGACCAGCTTTTGATGTCGTGCACCGCCTCGTAGCGAATGAGCTTTTCGATGAGCGACGCGGGCGAGTCCCAGTCGATGCGGCGCAGCTCGAGGAACGCCACGTCGAACCAGGTGGAAAAGAGCTGCTCCAGCTCGGCGTCGAGCGAGAGCAGGCGCTTGTCGGCCTTCAGGTGCGGCAGCAGGTCGGCGCGCAGGTCGACCAGAAAGCGCATGCCCTCGGGCTCGACCGCGAAGCGCTGCAGCAGCCGCATGCGCGGCGACACCAGCGCGCGGCGCAGGCGCAGCTCGGCCTGGCCTTCGTCGGGCGTGCCGACGGCCGACTGGTGCTGGTCGCGTGCGGTCTTGAGCTTTTGCGCGTCGGCGGCAAAGTGCTCGCTCATCAGCGCCCAGTAGTCGCGCCGCTCCTCGGTGGTGGCGGCGCGGTAGGCCTCGGCGATGGCGTGGGCCCGGCGACCGCCCTCGACCTCGCTCACGCGCGGATCGATCACGGCCTGCAGGTCGGCCAGCACACGGCGCAAGGCGCGCGGCGACAGCGCTTCGTCGGCCTTGCGCAGGGTGACCAGCAGGCGCTCGGCGGTCGAGCGCGCGCTGGGCTTGGGGGCATTCTTCGGCGCGCTCCTGGCCGCCGCTTCAGGCGCCACGGGCACCTTCGACTTTTCGCCGGAACGCAGACGCGCCTGGAACCATTCGGTCGCACTCATCGGGACACCTTCATGTAGAGGGGCGAGCTCATGGCATCACCCTGGATTTTTGCTGGCGCATCACTTCGCGCAGCGCCTCGCGCTGGCGCGTCATGTGCGTGCGCATGGCGGCGTCGGCACCCTCGCTGTCGCGCGCCTTCAGCGCGGCGAACACGGCCAGGTGCTCCGACAGGCTCTGGTCGAGCCGGCCCGGCGCATGCAGCTGCTGCAGCCGCGCGAGCTTCAATATCTTGCGCAGGTCGCCGATCACCTGGGCCAGCCACTTGTTGTCGGCCAGCTGGATGATGGCCTCGTGAATGATGTGGTTGGTGGCGTAGTAATCGTTGATGCGCCGCGCCTTGGCATGGCGCACCAGCCGCTCGTGCAGCGCATCGAGCTCGTGCAGCTCGGCATCGCTGGCGTTGCGCGCCGCCTCGTAGGCGCAGCGCCCTTCGAGCAGCGCGATGACCGGAAAGATCTCGTCGAGGTCGCGCTCGGTCACCTCGTTGACGAAGCAGCCGCGCCGCGGCTCGTGCCGCAGCAGGCCTTCGGCGGTGAGCACCTTCAGCGCTTCGCGCAGCGGCGTGCGCGAGATGGAAAGGCGCTCGCACAGGGCGGCCTCGTCCACGAAGCTGCCGGGCGCCAGAGTGCCGTCGAAGATCTGCTCGCGCAGCGTGGCGGCGACTTCGTCGTGCAGGGAGTTGGGGACCAGGCGCATGGGAGGACTCGTGAGGACTCGTCGGAACGGGCAACGTCGGAATTGAAACCGCGTAATTTCCTGTAATTACGCGTAATTCTGAGCCCGCATCCCATGCGGCGCAAGGGCCGCGCACCCCGTGCGCGGCTGGGATTTACCCTGCGAACTAACGAATCAGGCGCGCGCGGTGCTCGTCTTGGTGGCCGTGCGGCCGAACCAGAACCACAGCGCGATGCCGGCGACGACCATCGGCACGCTGAGCCACTGGCCCTGGCTCAGGCTGAGCGCGCGCAGGCCGAGGAAGTCGTCGGGCTCGCGGAAGTACTCGGCCACGAAACGCAGCACACCGTACCCGATAAGGAACACCGCGGCCACCTGCCCCTGCTTGCGCTCCTTGCGCGCGTAGAGCCACATCACCGCGAACAGCAGCAGCCCTTCGAGCAGGAACTGGTACACCTGCGACGGGTGGCGCGGCAGCATCGAGCCGCTCTGCGGAAACACCATGCCCCACGGCAGGTCGGGGCTGCTGAAGCGGCCCCACAGCTCGCCGTTGATGAAGTTGCCCACGCGGCCCGCGGCCAGGCCGGTCGGCACGCAGGGGGCGACGAAGTCCATCACCTGCCAGAACGGGCGCGCACGCGAATGCGAGAACCACACCATCGCGCCGATCACGCCGAGCAGCCCGCCATGAAAGCTCATGCCGCCCTGCCACACATAGAGAATTTCGAGCGGATGCGTCAGGTAGAACTCGGGCTTGTAGAACAGGCAGTAGCCCAGCCGCCCGCCGACGATGACGCCCATCACGCCGAGAAAAAGAATGTCCTCGATGTCCTTGCGCTGCCAGGCGCCGGCGCCGACCAGCGAGCGGTACGGCTCGTGGCGCAAGCGGCGCGTGCCGAGAAAATAGAACAGCGCGAAGGCGGCCAGGTAGGTCAGGCCGTACCAGTGAATGGCCACCGGCCCGAGTTGCAGGGCGATGGGGTTGATCTGCGGATACATGAGCATGCGCGGATTGTGCCCCGGCCGCGTGTCGGGACCGGCGCGGGGATATTCAGGCCGAATTCAGGCCGAATTCACGGCCGAACCTGGCGCCCGAAGCGCCACCACAGCAGCCCCGCCACCACGGCTGGCACCGCGAAGATCAGCAGGAAGATCGGCAGCTCCTCGGCCACCGAATAGCCCGCCGTGAGCACGCCCACGGCCATGTTGATGCCCGCGCCGACGAACCACGCCGGAACGAACCACTTCGCCGCCGCGGCCAGCGCCACGGCAGAGCCGTCGCCCACGAAGCGCGCGGCCAGCAGGAAAACCGCCAGCAGCACGAAGCCGCCGCCCATCACCAGAACCGTGTGCATGTCGTTTGCCCTCCTGGGGCGCATCTTGCCGGATCAGCGCGCCGGCGCCCTGGGCTCTTGCCGCCCGCGCTCGCGCACGAAGGCCACGAAGCGCGCGAGCGCCGGGTTGTCGGCATCTTCGGGCCACACCAGGCTGGTCTCGCAGGCGGGCAGTACCGGCGCGCTGCGGTGGCGCGCGGCTGGCGCGAATTCGGCGGCACGCCGGTACACCACGCCCGCGCGGCGGAACTGCGTGACGCTCTCGGGCACCCAGGCCACGCCGATGCCGCCCGAGACGAGGTTGACGATGGTCTGCATCTGGATCGCCTCCTGCCCAAGCAGCGGCGTGCGGCCGGCCGCGTGGTACAGGTCGAACACGGCGTCGTGCAGCGAGGGCACGATGCGGCGCGGAAACATCACCAGCGGCTCTTTCAGCACGTCGGCCAGCAGCAGCTTTTTCGTACTCGCCAGCGCGTGCCGCTCGGGCAGCGCGAGCACCAGCGGCTCCTGCGACACCGGCAGCCGCGCGAGCCCCGGCGGCGCGGCGCCGGGCGAATGCAGCATCAGGCCCGCATCGATCTCGCCGCGCGCGAAGGCTTCGAGCTGCACGTCGCCGGTGGCCTCGACCAGCTCGAGCGCCACCTCGGGGCACAGCACGCGAAACTCGCGCACCCAGGCCGGCAGCTGCTCGAAGCCGACCGTCGACACGAAGCCGATGCGCACCCGCCCCACCTGCCCCGCCGCCGCGGCCCGCGCGCGCGCCGGCAGCGCCTGCGCGCGCGCCAACAGCTCGCGCACGTCGGGCAGCAACGCCTCGCCGGCCGGGGTGAGCGCCACGCGCCGTCGGGTGCGGTCGAACAGCACCACGCCCAGCGTTTTCTCCAGCTGGGCAATGGCCTGCGTGACCGGCGGCTGGGTCATGTGCAGGCGCAACGCGGCGCGGCCGAAGTGCAGTTCCTCGGCCACGGCGACGAACTGGCGCCAGGCGCGCAGGTCGATCAGGCTTTCTTTCATATGCCGAGCATATCAATGCACACCCCAAATCGGATTGGAACCAATCAATCAGAAGTCCGATACTTGAGCCCGTCGCGCGCCTGCCGCACCGCGGGCGCCGCGATCCCCACACCCCACGACAGAAGAGACACCATGGACACCAAACCGATCCAGATCAACCGCCGCAGCGCCAACATCGTCGAAGGCAAGAGCCGGGCGCCCAACCGCTCCATGTTCTACGCCATGGGCTACGAGGAAAGCGACTTCAAGAAGCCGATGGTCGGCGTCGCCAACGGCCACAGCACCATCACGCCCTGCAACTCGGGCCTGCAGAAGCTGGCCGACGCGGCCATCGCGGGCATCGAGGAAGCCGGCGGCAACGCGCAGGTGTTCGGCACCCCCACCATCTCCGACGGCATGGCCATGGGCACCGAAGGCATGAAGTACTCGCTGGTGAGCCGCGAAGTGATCTCCGACTGCATCGAGACCTGCGTGGGCGGCCAGTGGATGGACGGCGTGCTGGTGGTCGGCGGCTGCGACAAGAACATGCCCGGCGGCCTGATGGGCATGCTGCGCGCCAACGTGCCCGCCATCTACGTGTACGGCGGCACCATCCTGCCCGGCCGCTACAAGGGGCAGGACCTGAACATCGTGAGCGTGTTCGAGGCCGTGGGCCAGAACGCCGCCGGCAACATGAGCGACGAAGACCTGCACGAGATCGAGAAGCGCGCCATTCCCGGCACCGGCTCGTGCGGCGGCATGTACACGGCCAACACCATGTCCAGCGCGTTCGAGGCGCTGGGCATCTCGCTGCCCTATTCGTCCACCATGGCCAACCCGCACGACGAGAAGGCCAACTCGGCCAAGGAATCGGCCAAGGTGCTGATCGAGGCCATCAAGAAGGACCTGAAGCCGCGCGACATCGTGACCAAGAAGGCCATCGAGAACGCCGTGGCCGTCATCATGGCCACGGGCGGCTCGACCAACGCGGTGCTGCACTTCCTGGCCATCGCGCACGCGGCCGAGGTCGAATGGTCCATCGACGACTTCGAGCGCATGCGCAAGAAGGTGCCGGTGCTGTGCGACCTGAAGCCCTCGGGCAAGTACCTGGCGGTCGACCTGCACCAGGCCGGCGGCATTCCGCAAGTGATGAAGGTGCTGCTGAAGGCCGGCCTGCTGCACGGCGACTGCATCACCATCTCGGGCCAGACCATCGAGGAAGTGCTGAAAGACGTGCCGGACGTGCCGCGCGCCGACCAGGACGTGATTCGCCCCATCGACAAGCCCATGTACGACGAAGGCCACCTGGCCATCCTGAAGGGCAACCTGTCGCCCGAAGGCGCCGTGGCCAAGATCACCGGTCTGAAGAACCCTGTCATCACCGGCCCGGCGCGCGTGTTCGACGACGAGCAGTCGGCGCTCAAGGCCATCCTGGACGGCAAGATCGTCGCGGGCGACGTGATGGTGCTGCGCTACCTGGGCCCCAAGGGCGGCCCGGGCATGCCTGAAATGCTGGCGCCCACGGGCGCGCTCATCGGCGCGGGGCTGGGCGAGAGCGTGGGCCTGATCACCGACGGCCGCTTCTCCGGCGGCACCTGGGGCATGGTGGTGGGCCACGTGGCGCCCGAAGCCGCGGCCGGCGGCACTATCGCGTTCGTGAACGAGGGCGACTCGATCACCATCGACGCGCACAAGCTGGTGCTCGAACTCAACGTGCCCGAAGCCGAGATCGCCAAGCGCCGCGAAGGCTGGAAGGCGCCGGCACCCCGCTACACGCGCGGCGTGCAGGCCAAGTTCGCGTTCAACGCATCGAGCGCCAGCTCGGGCGCGGTGCTCGACAAGTTCTGATGAGGTGAAGGCCGGGCGGCCTTGCGGTCGCCCGCGCGTGCCCCTGCGCCCGCCCTGCTCCGGCTCAGCGCCCGCCCTGCTCCGTCTCCGTGCCCGCCTGCGCTCAGCGGCGCGGGCCGTTGCTGGGCTTCACGCCCATGTTGGTCTTCTGGCGGTTGATGCGGTCTTGCTTGCGCTGCTCTTCGCGCTCCATGATCCGGCGCTTGGTGTAGCCCGACGAATCGGCCCACGCCCACCAGGCGAGCGCCATCGCGAACGGTGACAGCACGATCCACCAGCTCCAGCCGGCGACCATGCCCACTTCGAAATACTTGAGGCCGATACTGAGCAGGCCCAACGCCAGAAACCACATCGCGAATCCCTCCGGGTTGTATTGGCAACGCATCCGGACGCCATGTGTGGCGCTACCTACAATCGCGTTGAGACGAATGTAACTCAGCCTTTAACAAATATTTCCCCATGAAAAGAGTCTTGTTGTCCGCAGCCCTGGGCCTTGGCCTGGTGGTGCTCGCCGCGCCCGCATTCGCCGACCTGGCGCTGGCGACGTCGAAGAACTGCATGAGCTGCCATGCGGTCGAGCGCAAGGTGCTGGGGCCGTCGTTCAAGGACGTGGCCGCCAAGTACAAGGACGACAAGGGCGCGGTCGACACCCTCGCCACCAAGATCATGAAGGGCGGCTCCGGCGTGTGGGGACCGGTGCCGATGCCGGCGAACAACCAGGTCAGCGAAGCAGACGCCAAGAAGCTAGCCGCCTGGGTGCTGTCGACGAAGTAGCGGGAGCCGGAGGGGCACCTCGCCCCTGCCCCGCCGAGCTCAGGCCTGCGGGTTGATGTCCACCGGCAACGGCCGGCGCTCGATGCGGTCCTCGAGCTGGCCGATGTGCGCGGCCACCGTGTTGTCGGTCTGGTCGGAGCGCAGGCGCACCGCGGTCTCCAGCTGGTCCAGGCGCGCCAGCAGCGCGGTCTGGCGGTCGGCATTCTGCCCCATGTGCTTGTTTTCCTGCGCTTCGAGAAAGTTGCGCAGCTCGGTGAAGCGAGAGGCCTCGGCCTTGTCGGCGAGGTCGCGCTGGACCTGCATTTCCCTGGTGTGGCGCTTGGTGTCGATGAGCACCGAGCTATGCAGGTACAGCACGTACACCAGGAAGAACGCGGCCAGCACCACGGTGAGGCCCAGCATGATCAGCCCCAGCGGCGCCGTCACGGTCATGAAGCCCAGCCACACCTCCGAGGGCGCCGACAGCGCGCCCCAGTTCAGCGCGGCGAGCGCCGCGATGAGCAGCACGATGACAAAAAGAAAAGCGGATCTCACGCCCATGGGGGGCCTCCTTCGTAGGGATCGAACACATCGGCAAGGCGCCGCGCGCGTCCGGTAGCGTCCGGGCGCACGGCGTGCCGACCAGTTTTACCCCAGCCGAAGGGTCGCTTCGCCCGCCCGGGGCGAACGGGCGGCCACGTCCTACAGTCGTTCGGACAGCTGGTCGAGGATGGCGGGGTTTTCCAGCGTGGACGTGTCCTGCGTGATCGCCTCGCCCTTGGCGATGCTGCGCAGCAGGCGCCGCATGATCTTGCCGCTGCGCGTCTTGGGCAGGTTGTCGCCGAAGCGGATGTCCTTGGGCTTGGCGATGGGGCCGATTTCTTTCGCCACCCACGCGCGCAGCTCGTTGGCGATCTGCTTGGCCTCTTCGCCGGTCGGGCGGCCGCGCTTGAGCACGACGAAGGCACACACCGCCTCGCCCGTCACGTCGTCGGGCCGGCCCACCACGGCGGCTTCGGCCACCAGGTCGGTCTTGGACACCAGGGCCGACTCGATTTCCATCGTGCCCAGGCGGTGACCCGACACGTTCAGCACGTCGTCGATGCGCCCGGTGATGCGGAAGTAGCCGCGGTCTTCGCTGCGCACCGCGCCGTCGCCGGCCAGGTAGATGGTGCCGCCCATCTCTTCGGGGAAGTAGCTCTTCTTGAAGCGCTCGGGGTCGTTCCAGATGGTGCGGATCATCGAGGGCCAGGGCCGCTTGATGACCAGCATGCCGCCCGCGCCGTTGGGCAGGTCCTTGCCCGTCTCGTCGACGATGGCGGCCATGATGCCCGGCAGTGGCAGCGTGCACGAGCCCGGCACCAGCGGCGTGGCGCCCGGCAGCGGCGTGATGACGTGGCCGCCGGTTTCGGTCTGCCAGAAGGTGTCGACGATGGGGCAACGCTCGCCACCGATATTGCGGTGGTACCACATCCAGGCCTCGGGGTTGATCGGCTCGCCGACCGAACCCAGGATGCGCAGGCTCGTGAGGTCCCAGTTCTTCGGGTGCACCTTCTCGTCGCCCTCGGCCGCCTTGATGAGCGAGCGGATCGCCGTGGGTGCCGTGTAGAACACGCTGACCTTGTGCTTCTCGATCATCTGCCAGAAGCGGCCCGCGTGCGGGAAAGTCGGGATGCCCTCGAACACCACCTGCGTGGCGCCGGCCGCGAGCGGGCCGTAGGCGACGTAGGTGTGGCCGGTGATCCAGCCGATGTCGGCGGTGCACCAGAACACGTCTTCAGGGCGGATGTCGAAGGTCCAGTCCATCGTGAGCTTGGCCCACAGCAGGTAGCCGCCGGTAGCGTGCTGCACGCCCTTGGGCTTGCCGGTGGAACCCGAGGTGTAGAGGATGAACAGCGGGTGCTCAGCGTTCACCGGCACGGGCGCGCACTCGGTGCTCTGGCCCTTCAGCGCTTCGTCGAAGGTCTTGTCGCGGCCTTCCACGCGCGTCCACGCGGTGGGCGTGCGCTCGTACACGAACACGGTCTTGATCGACTCGCAGCCGCCCAGCGCGATGCCGTCGTCCACGATGGCCTTCAGCGGCAGTTCCTTGCCGCCGCGCAGCTGGTAGTTGGCGGTAATGACGGCCACCGCGCCCGCGTCGATGATGCGTTCCTGCAGCGCCTTGGCCGAGAAGCCGCCGAACACCACGCTGTGGGTGGCGCCGATGCGCGCGCAGGCCTGCATGGCGATGACGCCCTCGACCGTCATCGGCATGTAGATGATGACGCGGTCGCCCTTGCGGATGCCCGACGCCTTCAGCGCGTTGGCGAACTGGCTCACGCGCGCGAGCAGTTCCTTGTAGGTGACGTTGGTGACGGTGCCGTCGTCGGCCTCGAAGACGATGGCCGTCTTGTTCTCGACCGGGGTGCCGATGTGCTTGTCGAGGCAGTTGGCGCTGGCGTTGAGCTCGCCGTCGCCGAACCATTCGTAGAACGGCGCCTTGGACTCGTCGAGCGTCTTCGTGAAGGGCTTGGTCCACTGCAGGTTGCCCTGGGCCAGGCGGGTCCAGAAGCCTTCGAAGTCTTGCTCGGCCTCCTTGCACAAGGCGTCGTAGGCGGCCATGCTGGCAATGCGTGCGCCCTGGGTGGCGCGGACGTCGGGCGGGAACACACGGTTCTCGACCAGGACGGATTCAATGTTCTTGGATGCGCTGCTCATGTCTCTTGTCTCCTGGATGGATGCGGCCGTAATGTCGGCTGGCCCACTTACGGGTCACTGACGGTCCGATGTTAGTTCGCAGGGTTATCACGAGTGCGACTTGGGGACACCCCTAGAATCTTTCGTCCTCCACCACCGGCCTGCCGATGTCCGCTCCCGACCCTTTCGACCCCAGGAACCCGCCCACCCCCCGGACCTTTCCGATGGGGCCTTTGCCGCGGCTGATCTTTGCGAGCCGCTGGCTGCAACTGCCCCTGTACCTGGGGCTGATCGTGGCGCAGGCCGTGTACGTGGTGCACTTCCTGGTCGAGCTGCTGCACCTGGTCGAGGCCGCCTTCGGCAGCCAGACCGCGCTGCAGGCGCTCATTACCAGCATCGGCTACAAGACCACCGTGCCGGTCGCCTCGCTGAACGAGACGGTGATCATGCTGGTGGTGCTGGCGCTGATCGACGTGGTCATGATCTCCAACCTGCTGATCATGGTGATCGTGGGCGGCTACGAAACCTTCGTGAGCCGCATGAACCTCGAAGGCCACCGCGACCAGCCCGAATGGCTGAGCCACGTGAACGCCTCGGTGCTGAAGGTGAAGCTGGCCACCGCCATCATCGGCATCAGCTCCATCCACCTGCTGAAAACGTTCATCAACGCGGACAACTACACCGACCGCGTGCTGATCGCGCAAACGGTGATCCACATCACCTTCCTGTTCTCGGCCATCGCCATTGCCTACACGGACAAGCTGATGACCGCGAACGCGAGCCAGGGCGGCGCGCCCCACTGACGGAAGCAGCCCGCGCGCCTCACGCGGTGACGGCAGCGATAGCCGCTGCCGCCGCCGCAGCGGCGCACCGGGCGTCCCACGACGGCACGTCGCTGAAGCGCCCGGCCAGAAAATCGAGCATGGTGCGCAAGGTGGCCGGCATGTGCTTGCGAGATGCGTACACCGCGTACATGCCCACCACCTGCGGCTCGAAATCGTCGAAGAGCCGCACCAGCTCCCCCGCCTGCAGCAAGGGCGCCGCCAGGTAGGTCGGCAGCATCGCCACGCCGGCCCCGGCGCGGGCCAGGTACATCAGGCTGGCCGCGTCGTTGGCCGACACATTGCCCCCCACGGCCACCGAGGCCGGCTCCCCCGTCTCCTTGCGCGTGAAGTTCCACAGGCTGCGCCCGAAGTACGAGTGCGTGAGGCAGTTGCGCTGCGCCAGCTCTTCCACCCGCAGCGGCTGGCCGTGCTCCTTCAGGTACGCCGGCGACGCGCACACCACCGAGCGGCAGTCCGTGAGCCGGCGCGCGATGAGGTTCGGGTCGATTTCGGCGGCCACGCGAATGGCCAGGTCGATGCGCTCGTCCACCAGGTTCACCGCGCGGTCGAGCAGCACCAGGTCGACCGCCACGCCCGGGTACAACCGCACATAGTCGGCCACCGCGTCGGCCAGCTGCGCCTGCGCGAACGAGGTGCTGGCGGTGATGCGCAACTGCCCGCTCGGGGCCTCGGCCGGGTGCCGCACGGCGGCCTGCATGTCGAGCGCCAGCTCCAGCACCTGGCGGCAGCGCGGCAGCAGCTCTTCGCCGGCGGCGGTGAGGCTCAGGCGGCGCGTGGTGCGGTGGAGCAGCCGCGCGCCGGTCCATTGCTCCAGCTCGGCCACATAGCGCGTCACTACGGGGCGGGACATGTCGAGCTTGTCGGCCGCGGCAGAAAGGCTGCCCGCGTCGACCACGTTCACGAACACCCGCATTGCATTCAGTCGGTCCATTCGAACGATTCTAGAAATAAACAAACGCGCAAATCGAGGTATTTCTTTCGGAATCAGAAACCTAAGATGCGGTTCATTCCATCCACTTTCGTCTTTTTCGACAGGAGTTCCTCATGAGCCACATCGCCATCATCGGTGCCACCGGACGCGCCGGCGGCCGCCTTCTGGAAGAAGCGCTGCGCCGCGGCCACACGGTCACGGCCATCGCGCGCAAGGCCAGCGCCAAGCTGGCCGGGCGCGACAACGTGAAGGCGCTGGACCTCGACGTGCTCGACGCCCCCGCGCTGGAAAAAGCCCTCGCCGGCCACGACGCCGTGTTCAGCGCCGCGCACTTCGCCACCGTGCCGCCCGCGGCCATCATCGAGCCGGCCAAGCGCGCCGGCGTGAAGCGCCTGCTGGTGGTCGGCGGCGCCGGCAGCCTGTTCGCCGCGCCCGGCCTGAAGGTGATCGACACGCCGAACTTCCCCGATGCCTACCGCGCCGAAGCCTCGGCCGGCGGCGTGTTCCTGGACGCGCTGCGCAACGAGAAGGACCTCGACTGGACCTTCTTGTCGCCCTCCGCCGAGTTCGTCGACGGCGAGCGCACGGGCAAGTTCCGCCTGGGCAAGGACGACCTGCTGGTGAGCGCCGAAGGCCGCAGCTGGATCAGCTTCGAGGACTACGCGATCGCGTTCATCGACGAGCTGGAAAAGCCCGCGCACTCGCGCCAGCGCTACACCATCGGCTACTGAGCGGACGGCAACGAAAAAGGACCCTCGCGGGTCCTTTTTTCATTGGGAGGCTGAACGGATCAACGACCGGTCATGTTCTCCGGCACCACCCACTGGTCGAACTGCTCGGACGTCAGGTGGCCCGAGGCGATCGCCGCTTCGCGCAGGCTGGTGCCTTCCTTGTGCGCCTTCTTGGCGATGTAGGCCGACTTGTCGTAGCCGATGTGCGTGTTCAGCGCGGTCACCAGCATCAGCGAGCGCTGCACCAGCTCGGTGATGCGTTCGCGGTTGGGCTCGATGCCCACGGCGCAGTGGTCGTTGAAGCTCACCATGCCGTCGGCCAGCAGGCGCACGCTCTGCAGGAAGTTGTGCGCGACCATCGGGCGGAACACGTTCAGCTCGAAGTTGCCCGAGGCGCCGCCGATGTTGATGGCCACGTCGTTGCCGAACACCTGCGCGGCCAGCATCGTGACGGCCTCGCTCTGGGTCGGGTTGACCTTGCCCGGCATGATCGACGAGCCGGGTTCGTTCTCGGGAATGCTCAGTTCGCCGATGCCGCTGCGCGGGCCGCTGGCGAGCCAGCGCACGTCGTTGGCGATTTTGTTCATGCTGGCGGCCAGCGTCTTCAGCGCGCCGTGGGCGTGCACCAGCGCATCGACGCTGGCCATGGCCTCGAACTTGTTCGGCGCGGTGATGAAGGGCAGGCCCGTGAGCCTGGCCAGTTCGGCCGCCACCTGCTCCGCGTAGCCCTTGGGCGCGTTCAGCCCGGTGCCGACGGCCGTGCCGCCCAGCGCCAGTTCGCTCAGGTGCGGCAGCGCGGCGCGCACGTGCGCTTCGCCATGCGCCAACTGCGCCACGTAGCCCGAGAACTCCTGGCCCAGCGTGAGGGGCGTGGCGTCCTGCAGGTGGGTGCGGCCGATCTTCACGATGTCGGCGAAGTCCTTGGCCTTCTGGTCGAGCGTGCCGCGCAGCTTGGCGATGGCGGGCAGCAGCTTGTGCGTGATGGCTTCCACGGCGGCCACGTGCATGGCGGTGGGGAACACGTCGTTGCTCGACTGGCTGCGGTTGACGTCGTCGTTCGGGTGCACAAGGCGCCCTTCCCCGCGCTCGCCGCCGAGGATTTCGCTGGCGCGGTTGGCCAGCACCTCGTTGACGTTCATGTTGGTCTGCGTGCCCGAGCCCGTTTGCCACACCACCAGCGGGAACTCGCCCGGGTGCTTGCCGGCGATGACTTCGTCGGCCGCGGCCACGATGGCCTGGGTCTTCTTCTCGTCCTGCAGGCCCAGCGCGTGGTTCACCACGGCCGATGCGCGCTTCACCTGGGCCAGCGCCTTGATGATCTCGCGCGGCTGCTGCTCGCCCGAGATGTCGAAGTTCTGCAGCGAGCGCTGCGTTTGCGCGCCCCACAGCTTGTCGGCCGGCACGTCGATCGGGCCGAAGGTGTCACGCTCGGCGCGGGTCTTGGGGGAAGTCGTCATGGAAAAAAGCTCCGGGGATCATGAAAGGTCGCGCCCGTGCGGACGCGGTGCCGAGTATCGGCCAATACGAGTAGCTCGCATCTGACGGGGCCATTGCCTCTCCGCTGACATGACGATACGCCTTGCGCCTTGACTTTCATCATGCCGAAAAGTTATGATCAAAGGCTTACGACGACCCACAAGTCATGATGATTCTTCATGGCGACGCGGGCCGGTCACCCCTTCACTACTCGCGGATCCCTGAATCCCGTCGCGGTGCAAGGTGCTTTTGCCGCCGGGCCCAGCCCGGCAAACCGGGCGGATTTGTTCTGCCCCCATTGCCACGTCACGCTCATCCAGGCGGCGCCCCTCGACCAGGCCCGTTGACCTGCGAATGAAGCATCCGGCGGGCACTGGCTTCGTCGCCATGTCGTCTTCAGTGCCTGTCGGCAGCCCTCGAGGCTGCCGGGCCATTGCGCGCGTCTGCCGTCGTCATTTACGACGTTCACGACGTTCACGACGTTCGCGCGCTCCCCCCGGCAACCCATCGGCTGATGGCGCGGTCGCTGTCGCCCTTTCACTTTCGTGAAGAGCGGCGTTCCGTCCACCCTTCAACAAGGAGCCCCTCGCATATGGCCAAAGGAATTCTCATCGACCACGTCTTCAAGGTCTTCGGCGACGAGCCGGAGCAAGCCCTGGAGTTGGTCCGGCAAGGTTTTTCAAAGAAAGAAATCCTCGCGCGCACCGGTCAGTCGATCGGCGTGTTCGACGCCACCTTCGAAATCCAGGCTGGAGAAATCTTCGTCATCATGGGTCTCTCGGGCTCCGGCAAGTCCACGCTGGTGCGGCTGCTGAACCGGCTCATCGAGCCCACGGCGGGGCGCATCGTGATCGACGGCGCCGACATCAACGAGCATTCCGACGCCCGGCTGCGCGCCCTGCGCCGCAAGGACATCAGCATGGTGTTCCAGTCGTTCGCGCTGATGCCGCACATGACGGTGCGTGAGAACACCGCCTTCGGCCTCGAGCTCTCCGGCACCAGCAAGAAAGACCGCCTGGCGCAGGCCGACAAGGCGCTCGCGCAGGTGGGCCTGGCGGGCTGGGGCGCGAGCTACCCCGACGAGCTTTCGGGCGGCATGCAGCAGCGCGTGGGCCTGGCGCGCGCGCTGGCTTCGGACCCGTCGATCCTGCTGATGGACGAGGCCTTCTCGGCGCTCGACCCGATCATCCGCACCGAGATGCAGTCGGAGCTGCTGCGCCTGCAGCAGGAGCAGCGCCGCACCATCGTCTTCATCTCGCACGACCTGGACGAGGCCATGCGCATCGGCGACCGCATCGCGATCATGAAGGACGGCCAGGTGATCCAGGTCGGCACGCCCGACGAGATCCTGCGCAGCCCCGCCGACGACTACGTGCGCAGCTTCGTGCGCGGCGTGGACGCGGCGGCCGTGTTCAAGGCGGCGGACATCGCGCGCAAGTCGCTCACGGTGGTGTCGGAGCACCCCGAGCGCGGCGCGCGCGCGGCGCTGAAGCTGCTCGAGGACCAGGACCGCGACTTCGCCTACGTGACCAGCCCGACCAAGCGCTTCCTGGGCGTGGTGTCGGCCGACACGCTGCGCGGCGCGCTCGACGGGCATTCGGGCCCGCTGGGGCTGCAGCACGCGTTCCTGGCCGACCTGCCGCGCATCGATGCCGAGGCACCGGTGGCCGGGCTCATCGGCCAGCTCGCGCAGGCGCCCTGCGCGCTGCCGGTGGTGGCGAACGACGGCCGCTTCTGCGGCGCGATCAGCAAGACGACGCTGCTGAAGTTCCTCGACCGCGAGACGCCGCCCATCGAGCCCGTGTCGCCGCACGCCGCCCCCGCGCTCGCCGCCGAGCCGCACTGAATCACGAAGGACCCTGAACGATGAACGACACCACATTTCCTTCCGAGCTGGCCACGCCCGACCTGGGCGCGCCTGCGTTGAACACGCCCGCATTGAGCACACCCTCCGCACCTGCTACACCCGACGCCTCTGCCTTCGTCGATCCGTGGCAAGCCATCTCGGCCGCGCCCGACACCTCGGCCACCAGCGCCTGGCTCGACGCGCCGGTCGGCGCCGCGCACCAGCTCGCCGGGCAGGCCGACAGTGCGGCCAGCGGCTTCCAGCTGCACCGCCTGTGGGACGGCTCGCTGCCCATCGAAAGCTGGATCAACCAGGGCCTGGGCTGGGTGGTCGAGCACTTCCGCCCCTTCTTCCAGACCGTGCGCCTGCCCATCGACAGCACGCTGAACTGGGTGCAGGGCCTGCTCACCGGCCTGCCCACGCTGGCGATGATCGCCCTCATCGGCCTGTTCGCCTGGCAGTTCGCCGGCCGCGCGCTGGCCATCGGCACCACCGTGGCGCTGCTGCTGGTGGCCATGCTGGGCATCTGGCCCGAGGCCATGGTGACGCTGTCGCTGGTGCTGACCTCGCTGGTGTTCTGCATGGTCATCGGCCTGCCGCTGGGCGTGCTGCTGGCCAGCAGCGACCGTGCGCAACGCATCATGCGGCCGGTGCTCGACGCGATGCAGACCACGCCCGCCTTCGTGTACCTGGTGCCGGTGGTGATGCTGTTCGGCATCGGCAACGTGCCGGGCGTGATCGTGACCATCATCTTCGCGCTGGCTCCGCTGGTGCGGCTGACCAACCTGGGCCTGCGCCAGGTGCGCCCCGACCTCATCGAGGCCGCGCGCGCCTATGGCGCCTCGCCCTGGCAGATGCTGGTGAAGGTGCAGCTGCCGCTGGCCATGCCGTCGATCATGGCGGGCATCAACCAGGCGCTGATGCTGTCGCTGTCGATGGTGGTCATCGCCTCGATGATCGCCGTGGGCGGCCTGGGCCAGATGGTGCTGCGCGGCATCGGCCGGCTCGACATGGGCCTGGCCACCGTGGGCGGCCTGGGCATCGTGCTGCTGGCCATCACGCTGGACCGCCTGACGCAGGCCATGGGCAAGTCGCGCCGCAGCGCCGGGCGCCGCTGGTGGCACACGGGGCCGGTCGGCTTCGTGCTGCGCCAGCTGCAGCGCCTGGTGAGCCCGACCTCGAGCGAAGGTGCGCAAGCCGCGCCCGCCCTGTCCACGCAAGCCCATTGAGCACCGAAGGAGGAACCCGACGCATGAGAAAGATCAATGCCATCGCGCGCGGCCTGGTGGCCGCCGGCTTCGTCGCCCTCGGCCTGGCCGCGAACGTGGCCCACGCCGCCAACGAGCTGCCCGGCAAGGGCGTGACCGTGCTGCCGCTGAAGAGCTCGCTCGCCGAAGAGGCGTTCCAGACGCTGCTGGTGATGCGCGGGCTGCAGAAGCTCGGCTACACCGTCGAGCCCATGAAGGACCTGGAGCCCGCCACCGAGCACCTGGCCATCGCCAATGGCGACGCCACCTTCATGACCAACCACTGGAGCCTGCTGCACGCCGACTTCTACAAGAACAGCGGCGGCGACGCCAAGCTGTGGCGCAAGGGCGTGTATTCCGACGGCGCGGTGCAGGGCTACCTGATCGACCGCAAGACGGCCGAGCAATACAACATCACCAACATCGCGCAGCTGAAGGACCCGGCCATCGCGAAGCTGTTCGACGCCGACGGCGACGGCAAGGCCGACCTGACGGGCTGCAACCCGGGCTGGGGCTGCGAGCTGGCCATCGAGAACCACCTGGGCGCCTACCAGCTGCGCGACACGGTCACCCACAAGCAGGGCAGCTACGCGGCGCTGATGGCCGACACCATCGCCCGCTTCAAGCAGGACAAGCCGGTGCTGTACTACACCTGGACGCCCTACTGGGTGAGCGCGGTGCTGCGCCCGGGCACGGACGTGGTGTGGCTGCAGGTGCCCTTCTCTTCCTCGCAGGAAGGCGCCGCGGACACGCAGCTGCCCAACGGCAAGAACTACGGTTTCCAGGCCAACCAGGAACAGATCGTCGCCAACCGCGCCTTCGCCGAGAAGAACCCGGCGGCGGCCAAGCTGTTCGAGGTGATGAAGCTGCCCATCTCGGACATCAACGCGCAGAACCTGCGCATGAGCCAGGGCGCGAACACGCAGCAGGACGTGGAGCGCCACACCGACGGGTGGATCCGGGTGCACCAGCAGCTGTTCGACGGCTGGATAGAGCAAGCCCGGGCCGCGGCGCGGTAGGCGCGTCGGCTGAGATAATCGGGGGGCGTTTTCACATTCATAAAAAACTCCCCCCACCATGACGACCACGATCCAGCAGGCCGACCTGATCGAATCGATCAGCGCCGCGCTGCAGTACATCAGCTACTACCACCCCGCCGACTACATCGCCCACCTGGCCAAGGCCTACGAGCGCGAGCAGAGCCCCGCGGCCAAGGACGCCATTGCGCAGATCCTCACCAACAGCAAGATGAGCGCCACGGGCCACCGCCCGATCTGCCAGGACACCGGCATCGTCAACGTGTTCCTCAAGGTGGGCATGGACGTGCGCTGGGGCGGCTTCACCGGCAGCCTGGACGACGCCATCAACGAAGGCGTGCGCCGCGGCTACAACCACCCCGACAACACGCTGCGCGCCTCGGTCGTGGCCGACCCGCAGTTCGACCGCAAGAACACCAAGGACAACACGCCCGCGGTGATCTTCACGGAAATCGTTCCGGGCAACACCGTCGAGGTGACCGTGGCGGCCAAGGGCGGCGGCAGCGAGAACAAGAGCAAGCTGGTCATGCTGAACCCCGGCGACAGCGTGGTCGACTGGGTGCTGAAGACCGTGCCCATCATGGGCGCCGGCTGGTGCCCGCCGGGCATGCTGGGCATCGGCATCGGCGGCACGGCCGAGAAGGCCGCGCTGATGGCCAAGGAAAGCCTGATGGACGACCTCGACATGCACGAGCTGCAGGCCAAGAAGGCCTCGGGCGCGGAGCTGAGCAAGGTCGAGGCGCTGCGCATCGAGCTGTATGAGAAGGTCAACGCCCTGGGCATCGGCGCGCAGGGCCTGGGCGGCCTGGCCACCGTGCTCGACATCAAGATCAAGATGTACCCCACGCATGCGGCCAGCAAGCCGGTCGCGATGATCCCCAACTGCGCGGCCACCCGCCACGCGCACTTCGTGATGGACGGCAGCGGCGCGGTGTACCTCGACCCGCCGTCGCTCGACCTGTGGCCCAACGTCAACTGGGCGCCCGACGAAAAGAAGAGCAAGCGCGTCGACCTCGACAAGCTCACGCCCGCCGAAGTGGCGAGCTGGAAGCCGGGCGACACGCTGCTCCTGAACGGCAAGATGCTCACCGGCCGCGACGCCGCGCACAAGCGCATCCAGGACATGCTGGCCAAGGGCGAGCAGCTGCCGGTAGATTTCACCAACCGCGTCATCTACTACGTCGGCCCGGTCGACCCGGTGGGCGACGAGGCCGTGGGCCCGGCCGGCCCGACCACCGCCACGCGCATGGACGGCTTCACCGAGATGATGCTGGCGCAGACCGGCCTGATCGCGATGATCGGCAAGGCCGAGCGCGGCCCGGTGGCCATCGAGGCCATCAAGAAGCACAAGAGCGCGTACCTCATGGCCGTGGGCGGTGCCGCCTACCTGGTGAGCAAGGCCATCAAGACCGCCAAGGTGGTGGGCTTTGCCGACCTGGGCATGGAAGCCATCTACGAGTTCGACGTGGTCGACATGCCCGTGACGGTGGCGGTCGATGCCGGCGGCACCAGCGCGCACATCACCGGCCCGGCCGAGTGGCAGAAGCGCATTGCCAGCGGCGAGTTCAAGACCATCATGATGGAAGAGGCCTGAGGCCTTGAACCCGATCGGCGTGTTCGACAGCGGCGTGGGCGGGCTCAGCGTGCTGGCCGCGCTGCGCGCCGAGCTGCCGCGCGAGAACTTCGTGTACTTCGCGGACACCGCCTACGCGCCGTACGGCGAGCGCGGGGACGCCTACGTCATCGAGCGCTCGCGCGCGGTGGTCGAGCACCTGGTGCGCGAACACCGCATCAAGGCGCTCGTGGTGGCCTGCAACACGGCGACCACCGCGGCCATCCACCTGCTGCGCGCGGAAAACCCCGCGCTGCCCATCGTGGGGCTGGAGCCCGGGCTGAAGCCGGCGGTGGCAACGAGCCGCACCGGGCACATCTCGGTGATGGCCACGCGCGGCACGCTGGCGAGCGCCAAGTACGCCGCGCTGCGCACCTCCTTCGCCGGCTCGGCCGAAGTGCGCCCGGTGCCCTGCGACGGGCTGGTGAAAGCCATCGAAGGCTTCGACGCCGCGGGCATCGCCGCGCTGTGCGAGCGCTACATGAACGAGGCCGGGCCCTTCGGTGACGGCGCGAACGACGTCGACACCGTGGTGCTCGGTTGCACCCACTACCCGCTCGTGAAGGACGAGTTGCGCAAGCACGCCCCGGCCGCGCTGCGCTTCATCGACACGGGCGTCCCCGTTGCGCAGCACACGCGGCGGCTGCTCGCAGCGGCGGGCCAGCTCGCGCACGACAACCAGGGCGTGGGCATGCTGCGCCTGGAAAGCAGCGGCCAGCTCGCCGTGCTCGAGGTCGCCGCTGCGCGATGGCTCGGGCTGACCGCAAGCGCGACCCCGGCGTCGGCTTGAACCCATTTGCCTTCATGCGCTTTCTTCGCCACGCCGCCCTTCTTCTGTGCCTCTCGGCCGCCGGCCTGAGCCACGCGGCCTGCGAGAGCGGCCTGGCCGAGCGCATGCACGCCAAGCTGCACCCGAACCGCCCGCTCGACGAGCGGCTCGCGGCCTGCAAGATCTGGCCGGCGTTTCCGGGTCGCAGCATCGTCGTGCTGCCGATGCCGCGCGAAACCACCGACCGCGGCGCCAAGGTCTTCGACCTGGAGATCCTGCTGATCCAGCGCCCCGACAACGGCAACACCGAGCGCGACACCGTCATCGGCCGGCTGATGCAGCCCGAAGCGCTCGACGAAGACGCGACCACGTCGATCCAGGACATCCGCATCGACACCTCGCGCTATGTGCTGTCGAGCGAGGCCCGGGCCTTCGGCGTGCGCGTGCGCTACCGCGGCACCAGCGCGCCCGGCAGCCCGCTCGCGAGCGAGACCGTGCGGCTGTACGTGCACCACGGCAAGCAGTTTCGCCAGGTGCTGCAGGAAGTGGAGCTCGACCACGACAACGGCGGCTGGGACGCGACCTGCACCGGCCACTTCGAAAAGCTGCGCACCATGCTCTCGGTGGGCAAGGCCACGAGCAACGGACTGGCCGACCTGCAGCTGTCGCGCACCCTGGTGCAAAGCCGTGCGCAGCAGGAAGAAGACCAAGGCTGCGTCGAGAAGACGCTGCCCGCCAGGTTCAGCACCGTGGTGCTGCGCTACGACGGCGAACGGTACAAGGTGCCGAAGCAATTGCGCCAGCAGACACCCTGAACAGAGCCTGACTTGCGCACGGTCTTTCACGGACCTGTCATGTGCAATCAACAGCATGCGCGGTTTCCTACAGAGAACCACCGCGCACAATGAACCCGCTTCCCAACTCGCTTTCGAGCTCGCTTTTTTCGGCCCGCATTCCCTTCAAGCCCATGCTGCTCGCCAGCACCCTCTCCCTGTTGCTCGCCGCTTGCGGCGGCGGCAGTGACGCCGGCAGCATCGGTGGTTTCTTCCCGCCCGTGGCGACCACGCCGCCGGCCGTGCAGCCCGAACCCGAACCCGTCGTTCAGCCCGAGCCCGACCAGCTCGTTTCCAAGGCGCGGTTCACGCCCAATGCCGGCACCACCGAAGGCTCGTCCGACGCATCGACCGCGCTCGCCCTGCCCGACAAATTCATGATCGTCGCGGACGATGAAGCCAACGTGCTGCGCGTGTACCCGCGCGGCGGCGGCGCGGCGGTGAAAGAGTGGAGCTACAAGCTCGAAGGCCCCAAGCTCGCGAAGGAGCTCGACCTCGAGGCTGGCACGCGCATCGGCGACACGCTGTACTTCACCGGTTCCAACAGCAACAAGAAGGACGGCGGCGACGCCGCGGCCGACCGCTCGCACCTGTTCGCGGTGAAGGTCACGGGCACCGGCGCGAACACCGCGTTCGACTACGTGGGCCAGTTCTCGCTGCTGGAGGCGCAACTGATCGCCTGGGACACCGGCAACACCCACGGCCTGGGCGCCAACCACTTCGGCTTTGCCGTGTCGGCCGCGGCCGGCATCGTGCCCGAGCGCGTGGACGGCTTCTCCATCGAGGGCATGACCAGCTCGCCCGGCGACACCGCCCTGTGGCTGGGCTTTCGCGCGCCGCAGACGGGCGCGCTGGTGCGTGCCAAGGCGCTGATCGTCCCTCTGCAGAACTACGCCGCGCTGATGGCCGGCACGGCCACCCAGGCCAGCTTCGGCGCGTCCATCGAGCTGGAGCTGGGCGGCCGCGGCATCCGCTCCATCGACAAGGGCAGCGACGGCAACTACCTGATCGTGGCCGGTCCGGCGGGCGCCAGCGTGCCCGAGGTCGACCGCAACTTCGCGCTGTTCGCGTGGAACGGCAACGCGAACACCGCGCCGGTGGAGCTGTCGAACGACCTCGAGGCGCTGCGCAAGGAAACGGGCGGCAGCTTCGAGTCGACGGTCGAGGTGCCGGGCCCGGTCAAGGCCGGCACCCAGGTTCAGCTGCTGCTCGACAACGGCGACACCAAGTGGGACGGCAAGACCGCCTCCAAGGACCTGCCCGCGGCCGAGCAGAAGTTCGACGGCTTCGTGGTCCGCCTCGGCGCACCCTGGGTGGACACCGCCGGCCCGACGCTGAAGAAGGCATCGCCGGCGGCAGGCCGCGTGGGCGTGAACCTCGACACCTCGATCACGCTGTCGTTCAACGAAGCCGTGCGCCTGGGCTCGGGCAGCATCGTGCTGCACAAAGCCGACGGCAGCGTGGTCGAGCGCTTTCACACCAACAGCCCGCCCGCGCGCATCCAGGTGGCGTTCAACACGGTGAAGCTGGTGCCGACCGCGAAGCTCGCGATGAGCACGGGCTACTACCTCACCGTGGAGACCAACGCCGTGATGGACGCGGCCGGCAACGCCTTCGCGGGCATCGCCGATGCCACGCAGCTGAGCTTCACGACCGCAGGCACGCCCACGCCGCTGGTGGCCGGCGACCTGCTCTTCATGGCCGCCAACGCCGAAGCGCCCGACGCCTACGCCTTCGTGCTGCTGAAGGCCGTGAACGGCGGCACGCAGGTGCTGTTCACCGACCGCGACCGCAAGGCGGGCGCGGCCGAGTTCGGCGGCATCACCAATGAAACGGCCTTCTTCTGGACCGCGGACCAGAACCTGCCGGCCGGCACCATCGTGACCATCCAGACCGACGTCACGGGCAACCCGATCGCGGACAAGGGCTTCACGCTGGGCTCGCCGGGCGGCATCGGCAAGTCGGAAACCGTCTACGCCATCGCGGGCGGCACCATCGCGGGCCTGGGCGACGGCAAGGCGGGAGAGATCACCGCGGTGGGCAACTACCTGGCGAGCATCACGCTCGGTGGCGCGGCGGGCAGCATTCCCGATGCGCTCACCACGGCGGGCACGGCCTTCAGCTTCACGGTGTCGCCGGCCAACCAGACCAACGCGATCTACACAGGCTCGCTCGACCGCTCGGACCTGGCCGCATTCGCTGCACGCGTGAAGAACCCGGACAACTGGACCAAGCGCTATGCGCCGGAGGTCGGCTACCCGCTGACCAACGACAGCCTGTTCGGCGACAAGCTGCCCTGACCGGCGCCTTGCAGGTCTAGGTGCGCAGCGCGGCCTGCCGGCCGCGCTGCATGTCGATGGGCAGCAGCAGCAACAGCCCCGCCACGAACAGCACCGCCGTCGAAAGAATCGCGATGCGCTGGTTGCCGCCAGTCATCCAGGTGATCGCGCCGAAGCTCAGCGGGCCGATGATGCTGGCGAGCCGCGTGGCGAAGGTCCACAGGCCGAAGAACTCCGCAAGCTGCCGCGGCGGCGCCAGGTAACCGGTCATGGCGCGGCCGGCCGACTGGCTCGAGCCCATCGACAGCCCCGCGATGGCCGCGGCCCACCAGAAGCCGCCCTTGGTGGTCACCAGCGCGGCAATCACGCACACCGCGATCCACGCGACCAGCGTGCCCGCGAGCGAGAGCTTGTGGCCGACGCGGTCCTGCACGTAGCCGAAACCGAAGGCACCCACCGCCGCCGCGATGTTGAGCACGAAGATCAGCACCATCGTCTCGCTGGCGACGAAGCCGATCACCTGCTCGGCGTAGATGGCCGCCAGCGTGATCGCGACCGCCACGCCGCCCTGGTAGAACACCGTGCAGGCCAGCAGCCACATGAAGTCACGGTAGGCCCGCGCCTGGCGGAAGGTGTCGCGCAGTTGCCGCCAGGCGCCGGCTTCGGCATCAGCTTCGAAATTGGCGCTGATTGTTCGCGGCTTGGCGCGCTCGGGCAGCAGCGCGAAGGTGGCGCAAGCGGCGGCGCCGTAGATGGCGGCGGTGATCAGCATCGTGACCGGCACGAAGTGCGCGGCCGGCAGCCCCTTCGATTGCGACCACAGCACGTAGGCCAGGCACACGCCCAGCGCCAGCATGCCGCCGACATAGCCGAAGCTCCAGCCCCAGCCGCTCACCTTGCCCATGCCGTCGGCCGTGGCCAGCTCGGGCAGGAAGGCGCCCGTGAGCGATTCGCCGTAGGAATAGAAAGCGTTGGAAACGATGACCAGCGCCATCGCCAACGCGACGCCCGACGTACCGGTGAAGCGCGGCGTGACGGCCAGCGCGGCGGTGGCCAGCACGCAGCCGAGGGTCGCGAAGACCAGCACGCGCTTCTTGGCGGCGTGCTGGTCGGCCCAGGCGCCGATGGCGGGCATCGTGAGCATCACGATGGCATAGGACACGCTGAGCGCCGCGGTCCATGCAAAAGCGGCCCACGGCGCGCCCTTGGCGATGCCACCCACGAAGTAGGCGGCGAACACTGCGGTGATGACGACGGTGGTGTAGCCCGAGTTGGCGAAGTCGTACATCGCCCAACCGAACACCTCGCGCTTGCGCACGCCAGGGCGCAACGCGGAGGCTGGAAACAGGGCCATGCGGCCTGGTTCTGGAAGAGAGTCGAAGTTCTCAGTGCAGGTGGCGCGGACGGCGACCGCCGCCATGACCACCACCGCTGCCGCCACTGCCGGGGCCGCCCGTGCCGCGCGGGCGCTTGCCGATTTCGAGCGAGTTCACCAACGCGTCGAAACGGTCGCTGAAGAGGCGATCGATCTCGGAGACCACGCCACCCAGCTCGGCGCCATCGAAGTGGCGCTCCATGAGGTTGACGACGTCTTCCACCAGCAGGTCGCGCTGCACCTGCATGATCGCGGCCGGGTTGGGGCCGACGAAGAGCATCAGGAAATCGTCGCGCGATTCTTCGTCGGGGTCGCCCTCTTCCTCGTCGAAATCGGTGTCGTAGAAGGTGACCTCGATGGCCGCGCCGCGGTCCGACAACTCGTTCAGGGCCATGCACATCTCGTCGAGCGCCTGGCGGAAGTCTTCGTCGCCCGGCACGGTCCAGCAGATCTGCAGCGTGTGGTCTTTTTGCTCGAAGCGGATGCCCGGCTCTTCTTCGTAGGTGCTCGTTGCGCCGTCGGCCAGCGACTTGGCGCCGGCATAGGTCCACAGGGGCTTGAGCGCCTCCTGGATCTGGTCGAAGCTCACGTCCGAACGCAACGGCACATCGCCGTGAACGTGGATTTCAAATGGAGCGTTGTAGCGAGGCATCGAGTGCTCCCATGTAAGTTTGGTACCCGGAACGGGGGTCGAACCCGTATGCCCCGATCAAGGAAGCGGCGGATTTTAAGTCCGATGTGTCTACCAATTTCACCATCCGGGCGTCAGGTTGAACATCGACGATAACCCAAACAAAACAAGCCCCGGCAACGTCGGTTGGCGGGGCTTGAAAGTCGGAGTCGAATCTAGTTGAACGAGAAGGTGGAGGCGCGACCCGGAGTCGAACCGGGCTACACGGATTTGCAATCCGTTGCATAACCGCTTTGCTATCGCGCCACGCAGAAATACGAAATCGAACTAGCGAAAAAAAGGGAAGCTGGCGCTTCCCTTTTTCAAAACTGGAGCGGGAAAAGAGTCTCGAACTCTCGACCTCAACCTTGGCAAGGTTGCGCTCTACCAACTGAGCTATTCCCGCGTTTCGAGCCTCAAATTATATACCAATATTTCGAGGCTTCTCAAACTTTCTCTATCGATCAGTGCTTCACCGAGCCTTCGGAAGCAGGAGCCCCTGCCCGCTGCTTTGCCAGCTCGGCCACGGCAGCGGCCGATGCGGCCACTTCTTCGTCGGACAGCGGCACAGGCATCTTCTCGAGCGCAATCTCGAGCACCTTGTCGATCCACTTCACCGGCACGATCTCGAGGCCGTTCTTCACGTTCTCGGGAATGTCCTGAAGGTCCTTGGCGTTCTCTTCCGGGATCAGCACGGTCTTGATGCCGCCGCGCAGTGCGGCCAGCAGCTTTTCCTTCAGCCCGCCGATGGCCGTCACCTCGCCGCGCAGCGTGATTTCGCCGGTCATCGCGACGTCGCTGCGCACGGGAATGCCCGTGAGCGCCGACACGAAGGCCGTCGTCATCGCCGCGCCCGCGCTCGGGCCGTCCTTGGGCGTGGCTCCGTCGGGCACGTGGATGTGGATGTCGCGCTTCTCGAACACCTCGTCCTTGATGCCCAGGCGGCGCGAGCGGCTGCGCACAACCGTGCGCGCGGCCTCGACCGATTCCTTCATCACGTCGCCCAGTGAACCGGTGCGGCTGATCACGCCCTTGCCGGGCATGGTGACCGCCTCGATCGTCAGCAGGTCGCCGCCGACTTCCGTCCACGCCAGACCGACCACCTGGCCGACCTGGTTCTGCTTTTCCGCGAGGCCGAAGCTGTACTTGCGCACGCCCAGGAACTCGTTGAGGTTTGCACCGTCGACGGTCACCTTCGGCTTCAGTTGCTTGAGCAGCAGGCCCTTCACCACCTTGCGGCAGATCTTGGAGAGTTCGCGCTCCAGCGACCGCACGCCGGCTTCACGCGTGTAGTAGCGCACGATGTCGCGCACGGCCTCTTCGGTGACGAGCAGCTCTTCTTCTTTCACGCCGTTGTTCGTCATCTGCTTGGGCAGCAGGTACTTGATCGCGATGTTGGTCTTCTCGTCCTCGGTGTAGCCCGAGAGGCGAATGACTTCCATGCGGTCCAGCAGCGCCGGCGGGATGTTCATCGAATTCGAAGTGGCGACGAACATGACGTCGCTCAGGTCGAAGTCGACTTCCACGTAGTGGTCGCCGAAGGTGTGATTCTGCTCGGGGTCGAGCACTTCGAGGAGCGCGCTCGAAGGGTCGCCACGGAAGTCGGTTCCCAGCTTGTCGATTTCGTCGAGCAGGAACAGCGGATTGCGCGTGCCGATCTTGCTCAGACCCTGCAGCACCTTGCCCGGCAGCGCGCCGATGTAGGTGCGGCGGTGGCCGCGAATTTCGGCTTCGTCACGCATGCCGCCCAGCGCCATGCGGGTGTACTTGCGGCCGGTCGCCTTGGCGATCGACTGCCCCAGCGAGGTCTTGCCGACACCCGGTGGGCCCACGAGGCACAGGATGGGTGCCTTCACCTTGTCGACGCGTTGCTGCACCGCGAGATATTCAAGGATGCGGTCCTTGACCTTCTCGAGGCCGTAGTGGTCGGCGTTGAGCACGGCTTCGGCATTGGCCAGGTCGTGCTTGATCTTTGTCTTCTTGCTCCAGGGCAGCGCAATCAGCACGTCGATGTAGTTGCGCACCACGGTGGCTTCGGCCGACATGGGCGACATGAGCTTGAGCTTCTTCAGCTCGCCCTCGGCCTTCTTCAAGCCTTCCTTGGACATCTTGGCGAGCTTGATCTTCTTCTCGATCTCCTCGATGTCCGCGCCCTCTTCGCCTTCGCCGAGCTCCTTCTGGATGGCCTTGACCTGCTCGTTCAAATAGAAATCGCGCTGGTTCTTTTCCATCTGGCGCTTCACGCGGCCACGGATCTTCTTGTCGACGTTCAGGATGTCGACTTCGCGCTCGAGCTGACCGAACAGGTTTTCCAGGCGCGCCTTGACGTCGTCGAGGTCGAGCACGGCCTGCTTGTTGTCGAGCTTGAGCGGCAGGTGCGCGGCGATGGTGTCCGCCAGGCGGCCCGGATCGTCGATGCTCGAGATCGAGGTGAGGATCTCGGGCGGAATCTTCTTGTTCAGCTTGACGTACTGGTCGAACTGCTGCATCACCGCGCGGCGCAGCGCCTCGACCTCGGTGCCCTTCTCGCCGCCTTCGGACACCGCCACGGGCGTCACGTTGGCCGAGAAGTGGGTCTCGCCGTCATCGATGCGGTTCACGCGGGCGCGCTGCTGGCCTTCGACCAGCACCTTGACGGTGCCGTCGGGCAGCTTGAGCATCTGCAGGATGGTCGAGACGCAGCCGACCTCGAACATGTCCTCGACCGAGGGCTCGTCCTTGGCGGCGGCCTTCTGGGCCACCAGCATGATGCGGCGCTCCGCTTCCATGGCCAGTTCGAGCGCCTTGATGCTCTTGGGGCGACCCACGAACAGCGGGATCACCATGTGGGGAAACACCACGACGTCGCGCAGCGGCAGTAGCGGCAGGTCGAGTGCTTCGGGAGGCAATGGGGTGTGGCCAGACATGCAGATCCTTCGCGTCTTTGGCTTTAGGCCTTTTTCGCCGCTTCGCGGTACACGAGCAGCGGGGGCTTGTTTTCGTCGATGGTCGATTCCTCGACCACCACCTTGTCGACATTGGTCGCGTTCGGCAATTCGAACATGGTGTCGATCAGCGACTGTTCAAGGATCGAACGCAGGCCGCGTGCACCGGTCTTGCGTGCCAGCGCCTTGCGAGCGATCGCCTTGAGCGCCGCGGGGCGAATCTCGAGGTCCACGCCTTCCATCTGCAGCAGCTTGGTGAACTGCTTCACCACGGCGTTCTTGGGCTCGGTCAGGATCTGGACCAGCGCGTCCTCGCTGAGTTCGGCGAGCGAGGCAACCACCGGCATCCGGCCCACCAGCTCGGGGATCAGGCCGAACTTGATCAGGTCTTCGGGCTCCACTTCGCGGAACACCTCGGTGATGCTACG
Source organism: Variovorax sp. J22G73 (assembly GCF_030317035.1). Lineage (GTDB taxonomy): Bacteria > Pseudomonadota > Gammaproteobacteria > Burkholderiales > Burkholderiaceae_C > Variovorax. Next base: position 1,393,805 of record NZ_JASZYK010000001.1, on the reverse strand, counting down.
TTGCGCCTTGCTCTTCACCGCGGCGCCGAAGCCGATGCCCGAGGCCTCGGTGCGGTTTTCGATGACCTTCTCGAGGCCCGCGAACGCACCGCCGCAGATGAACAGGATGTTGGTCGTGTCGATCTGCAGGAAGTCCTGGTTCGGGTGCTTGCGTCCGCCCTGGGGCGGCACGCTGGCCATGGTGCCTTCGATGAGCTTCAGCAGCGCCTGCTGAACGCCCTCGCCCGACACGTCGCGCGTGATCGAGGGGTTGTCGGACTTGCGCGAGATCTTGTCGATTTCGTCGATGTAGACGATGCCGCGCTGGGCGCGCTCGACTTCGTAGTTGCAGCTCTGCAGCAGCTTCTGAATGATGTTCTCGACGTCTTCGCCCACGTAGCCGGCTTCGGTCAGCGTGGTGGCGTCGGCCATCACGAAGGGAACGTCGAGCATGCGCGCCAGCGTTTGCGCCAGCAGCGTCTTGCCCGAGCCCGTGGGGCCGATCAGCAGGATGTTGCTCTTGCTGAGCTCCACGTCCTCGCCCTTGGCCTTTTCCTTGTGGCGCAGGCGCTTGTAGTGGTTGTAGACCGCCACCGACAGCATGCGCTTGGCCGGCTCCTGGCCGATCACGTAATTGTCGAGGTTGGTCTTGATCTCCAGCGGCGTCGGGAGGTCGCTGCGCGCGTCGCGCGCTTCTTCGCCCGCGGGGAGTTCGTCGCGGATGATCTCGTTGCAGAGGTCGATGCACTCGTCGCAGATGAAGACCGAAGGGCCCGCGATCAGCTTCTTGACCTCATGCTGGCTCTTGCCGCAGAACGAGCAATAAAGCGTTTTTTCGCTGGAAGAGCCTTTTTTTTCGGCCATGGACTTTTGCCTCGTGACAGGGTGTGGACAATGATAACGAAAGAAAAACGGCGTTTCCCGTGTGGAAAACGCCGTTTTTTGCCATTTGGCGCCATCGGCGCCGGGCGATCTCAACCGCGTTGGCGGCCCGTGGCCACCCGGGCGGGTTTAACCGCGCTTGGCCACGACCTGGTCGACCAGCCCGTAGTCCTTGGCTTCGTCGGCGGTCAGGAAGTAGTCGCGCTCGGTGTCCGACTTGACCTTTTCCAGCGGCTGGCCGGTGCGTTCGGCCAGGATGCGGTTCATCTGGTCCTTGGTGCGCAGGATGTCGCGCGCATGGATCTCGATGTCGGTGGCCTGGCCGCGTGCGCCGCCCAGCACCTGGTGGATCATGATCTTCGAGTTGGGCAGCGAGAAACGCTTGCCCTTTTCGCCAGCCGCCAGCAGGAACGCACCCATGCTGGCCGCGAAGCCCAGGCACATGGTCGACACGTCGGGCTTGATGAACTGCATGGTGTCGTAGATCGCCATGCCGGCGCTCACGCTGCCGCCCGGGGAGTTGATGTAGAACGAAATGTCCTTGTCCGGATTTTCGCTCTCGAGGAACAGCAGCTGCGCCACCACGAGGTTGGCCGTCTGGTCGTTCACCTCGCCCACCAGGAAGATGATGCGCTCCTTGAGAAGGCGCGAGTAGATGTCATAAGACCGCTCGCCGCGGCCCGATTGCTCGATGACCATCGGAACCATGCCGAGGCCTTGAATTTCGTTTGCGATCATGAATTTTCTCTCCGGAAGATGGGATCGTTCACTGCTGTGTGCACTGTACGCCTGAGTGAAATGGGGCTCGTGCCGCAAAGCACAAGCCCCATTGGCGTTGCGGGCGGCTTGGAGAATCAGCCTTGCTGTTGCGCCATCAGTTCGTCGAACGACACCGACTTCTCGTTGACCTTGGCCTTGCCCAGGACGAAATCGGTCACGTTGTTCTCGATGACCACGGCCTCGACTTCGGCCAGGCGGTTGTTGTCGCTGAAGTACCAGCGCACCACGTCGGCCGGCTTTTCGTAGCTGGCGGCCAGCTCGTCGATGTGGGCCTTGATCTGCTCGGGCTTGGCCTGCAGGTCGTTGGCACGCACCAGCTCGGCGACCACCAGGCCCAGGCGCACGCGGCGCTCGGCTTGCGGACGGAACACTTCGTCGGGAATCGGTGCCTTGTCGGCGTCCTTGATGCCGCGTTGCTTCAGCTCGGCGCGGGCGCCTTCGACCATGCGGCTGACTTCCGACTGCACGCTGGCGTTCGGCAGGTCGAGCTCGGCGTTGGCCACCAGGGCGTCCATCACGGCGTTCTTGTTGCGCGCCAGCAGGCGGAACTTCACTTCGCGCTCGAGGTTGCGCTTGATGTCGGCGCGCAGGCCTTCCACCGTGGCTTCGGCGATGCCGAGCGACTTGGCGAGCTGTTCGTTGACTTCGGGCAGGTGCGAGGCTTCGATCTTCTTCACGGTGACCAGGAAGTCGGCTTGCTTGCCGGCCACGTCCTTGCCGTGGTAGTCGGCGGGGAACGACAGCGGGAAGGTGCGGCTGTCGCCCGACTTCATGCCGCGCACGGCGTCTTCGAATTCCTTGAGCATCTGGCCTTCGCCGACGATGAACTGGAAGTCTTCGGCCTTGCCGCCCTGGAAGGGCTCGCCGTCGATCTTGCCTTCGAAGTCGACGGTCACGCGGTCGTCGTCTTGCGCGACGGCGTCTTGCGCGCGCTGGGCGAAGGTGCGGCGTTGCTTGCGCAGGATGTCCAGCGTCTTGTCGATGGCGTCGTCGCCCACTTCGGCCGAGAGCTTCTCGACTTCAGCGCCAGCCAGGTCGTTGATCTTGACTTCGGGGAACACTTCGAACACCGCGTCGAACGCCAGTTCGCCTTCGGGCGACTCTTCTTTTTCGGTGATGCGGGGCTGGCCGGCCACGCGCAGCTTGGCTTCGTTGGCGGCTTGCGAGAAGGCTTCGCCGACCTTGTCGTTCATGACTTCGTAGTGCACCGAGTAGCCATAGCGCTGGGCCACGACGTTCATCGGCACCTTGCCGGGACGGAAGCCGTCCATCTTGACGGTGCGCGCGAGCTTCTTGAGGCGCGAATCGACTTCGTTCTGGATGGTGCCGACCGGCAGGGTCAGCGTGATCTTGCGTTCGAGCTTCTCGAGAGTTTCAACGGTCACGGTCATGATGTCTTCCTGGTAAGGGGGCTGGTGCGCGGGGCCTGCATCTTTTTTTATCAATACAGATCAAGGACTTACACGCGCTGGCGGGATTTATGCGGAGGCACACGTGTGCCGCCTGTAAAACTGGGCAACCTGCGATTCTAATCTGGCGGAAAAGCGGGTTTTCACGGGGTCTCGCCGTGTCGCCGGCGGCGGTCAGGTTTGGCCAATATTGCGCGCCTAGAGTGGATCCATACCGTCCTTACACGCAGGACTGCAGAGGAGATTTTTCATGCTTCAGCGACTGTTCACCGCCCTCGCCTTCACCCTCGTCGTGGCATTCGGGATGCCTTCGCTCGCACAGGCGAAGACCGACGCGCCCGCCTCTGGCGATCCCACCATCCGGCAGATCTACGACACCGCGAACGGCGGCAAGATGGCCGACGCCGACGCGATGATCGCGAAGGTGCTGAAGGACCACCCCAACAGCGCCAAGGCCCATTTCGTGCAGGCCGAGTTGCTTGCGGCGCAGGGCAAGCTCGACGGCGCCCGGAGCGCGCTGGTCAAGGCCAAGGAACTGGCGCCCGACCTCTCGTTCGCCAGGCCCGAAGCGGTCGAACGGTTGACGGCCAAGCTCGACAGGCCCACGGCCGCCCCCGCCCGAACCGAGCCGACCCGTGCCAGCACGCCTGCGGCCCCAACCGTACAGACGCAGGCCAGGACCGGCTCCATCCCCTGGCTGCCGATCGCGCTGGTCGGGCTGCTGGCCGTGGGCTACCTCGCTTTCCGTCGCCGGGTGGCGCCGCCCGCCGCCCCGGCGCAGTCGTACGCGCCTCAACCAGGCACATACGGTGCACCCGGCGCACCCGCTGCACCCGTTACGCCCGGCGGCTACCCGAGCTACGGCCCCGGCGGCGGCAGCTGGATGCCCGCAGCGCCTCCCGCGGCCGCACCAGGCATGGGCCTGGGCTCCGCGCTGGCCACCGGCGCGGCGGTCGGCGTGGGCGCGATCGTGGCGCAAGAGGCCGTGCGCCACTGGATGCACGACCGCTCCGACACCAGCATCAACAACACCACCGAGCGCAACGACACGTCCCACATCAACGACAGCGGCAACGCCGACATGGGCCGCAGCCTGTGGCCGTCGTCTTCGCCCCAGGAGCCCGAGCGCATCGTGGACAACGACTTCGGCATCACCGACACGAGTTCGTGGGACGACGGGGGCAGCGGCGGCGGCAGCGACAACAACGACTGGTAGGCGCCGCCGACACCGCGCACGCTGCACGTACCGGCCAAAGAAAAAGCCCCCGTCTCTTTCGAAACGGGGGCTTCTTCACTGCGCGATAGAACAGGCTATGTAGCAGAGGGCTGGTGCGCGGGGCCGGACTCGAACCGGCACGTTCTTGCGAACGTCAGGACCTAAACCTGGTGCGTCTACCAATTTCGCCACCCGCGCGATGCCAATCTTTCAGGTGAATGCAAAAGCGGACGGCCCCTTTGCGCCATGAGGTTGCATGGGCCAAAGACCATCCGCTTGAAATCGGTCAGCTTTCAATTTTAAACACTAATCGGGGCCACTTTCGGCGCCGGCGATGCGGGCGACGTCTTTGGTTCGTCCGGTTCACGCTTGACGCGGAACGCCGCCGCGTACATCGCCGGCAAGGCGAGCAGCGTGAGCACCGTCGCCACGATCAGCCCGCCCATGATCGCCACCGCCATCGGCCCCCAGAACACGCTGCGCGACAGCGGAATCATCGCCAGCACGGCAGCCGCCGCGGTCAGCACGATCGGCCTCAGCCGCCGCACCGCGGATTCGACGATCGCGTCCCACGCCGGCACGCCCGCCGCGCGGTCGAGCTCGATCTGGTCGATCAGGATCACCGCGTTGCGCTGGATCATGCCCATCAGCGCGATCACGCCCAGCAGCGCGACGAAGCCGAAGGGCCGGTTCAGCAGCAGCAGCGCACCGGCCACGCCGGCGATGCCCATCGGCCCGGTGATGAACACCAGCAGCGAGCGGCTGAAGCTGTGCAGCTGCAGCATCAGCAAGGTGAACACCAGGAACAGCATGATCGGCACGCCCGCCACGATGGACGCCGAGCCCTTGCTGCTTTCCTCCGCCGCGCCCGCCACCTCGATGCGGTAGCCGCCCTGCCCGGCCGCGGCCCAGCCGGCTTCCACCTCGCGCAGCTTCGGCAGCAGCTGCGTCGTCACCGTGGCGCCCTGCAGGCCCTCGATGACGTCGCCCTGCACCGTGATGGCGTAGTCGCGGTTTTCGCGCCACATCACGCCCGGCTCCCAGGTGAACACCGGCTTGGCGATCTGCGTGAGCGGAATCGAACGGCCCGAGCTCGTCGGGATGTAGGCGTTGCCGATGTCCGAGATGGCCTGGCGCTCGTCGGGCGCCTGGCGCAGCACGATGTCGATCAGCTGGTCGTTCTCGCGGTACTGGCCCACGGTGGTGCCGCTGAACATCGTCTTCGACGCCTGCGCGATGGCCTGGCTGGTCACGCCCAGCGCGCGCGCCTTGGCCTGGTCGATTTCCAGGCGAATGACCTTCACCGACTCGTTCCAGTTGTCGTTCACGCCGCGCATGTTGGCGTTGTCGCGCAGCACGGCCTTCACCTCGTCGGCATGGCCGCGCAGCAGCGCCGGGTCGGGCCCGATCACGCGGAACTGCACCGGGTAGGCCACGGGCGGCCCGTTGGGCAGCAGCTTGACGCGGCCACGCACCTCGGGAAACTCCTGCGCCAGCAGCTGCGGCAGCTTCAGGCGCAGCGTTTCGCGCACCTTCAGGTCCTTGGACAGCACGATGAGCTGCGACACGTTGGTCTGCGGGAACACCTGGTCCAGCGGCAGGTAGAAGCGCGGCACGCCCGAGCCGATCCAGGTGCTGACGGTCTTCACGCCCTCTTCCTGCATGAAGCGCTGCTCCACGCGCTTTGCCACCTCTTCGTTGGCCGCGAACGAGGTGCCTTCGGGGAACCAGATGTCCACCAGGATTTCCGGCCGGCTCGAGTCCGGGAAGAACTGCTGCTGCACCTTGCCCATGCCCACGATGCCCAGTGCGAAGATCAGCACCGTGGCGCCGATGGTCGTCCAGCGGTGCGCCACGCACCAGTTCACCGTGCGGCGAAAGGCGTTGTAGAAGGCCGAGTCGAAGAGTTCGTGCGGCGGCGCCTCGGGAGCCGACGGGTCATGCGGCTCCTGCGAAGCCGCGTGCGGCTTCACCTTCAGCAGCAGCGTGCCCAGGTAGGGCACGAAGTACACCGACACGATCCACGACAGCACCAGCGCGATCACCGTCACCGCGAAGATCGCGAAGGTGTACTCGCCCGTCACCGACTTGGCCAGCCCGATGGGCAGGAAACCCGCCGCCGTGATGAGCGTGCCCGTGAGCATCGGCTTGGCTGTCACGTCGTAGGCGTAGGTGGCGGCGCGGGCCTTGTCGTAGCCCTCTTCCATCTTTCGCACCATCATCTCGACCGCGATGATCGCGTCGTCCACCAGCAGGCCCAGCGCGATGATGAGCGAGCCCAGCGATATCTTGTGCAGCCCGATGCCGAAGTAGTTCATGGCCAGGAAGGTCACGGCCAGCACCAGCGGAATGGTGATCGCCACCACCAGCCCCGGCCGCACGTCGATGTACCAGCCGAAGCGCCCGCCCTTGTGCAGCCCGAGCGAGATGATGCTCACCGCCAGCACGATGGCCACGGCCTCGATCAGCACGCCGACGAACTCGTTCACCGAGCTCGCCACCGACACCGGCTGGTCTTGCACCTGCGCCAGCTTCACGCCGGCCGGCAGGCGCTGGTCGATGGTGGCCGTGGTGGCCTTCAGCGCCTTGCCCAGCGCGATGATGTCGCCGCCCTTGGCCATGGACACGCCCAGCGCGATCACTTCCTTGCCCTGGTGGTGCACCTTCACGGCCGGCGGGTCGACGTAGCCGCGGCGAATGTCCGCGATGTCGCCCAGCTTCAGCTGGTTGCCCGAGCTGCCGCGAATGGGCATGTCGCGCAGCTGGTCGACGCTGGTGAACTGGCCCGCCACGCGCACCTGCACCACGTCTTGCGGCGACTGGATGGTGCCCGCGCTCTCGATGGCGTTCTGCGAGCCCAGCTGCGAGAGCACCGCGTTGAAATCGAGCCCCAGCTGCGCCAGGCGCTTCTGCGAAATTTCGATGTAGACCTTCTCGTCCTGCACGCCGAACTGGTCGACCTTGGCCACGTCCTTCACGCGCAGCAGCTGCTGGCGCACGTCGTCGGCCAGCGTCTTGAGCTCGGCGTAGCTGAAGCCTTCGCTCTCCAGCGCGTAGATCACGCCGTACACGTCGCCGAAGTCGTCATTGAAGAACGGGCCCTGCACGCCGGCCGGCAAGGTGGCGCGCATGTCGCCGATCTTCTTGCGCACCGTGTACCAGACGTTGGCCACCTCGGCGGACTTCGACGAGTCCTTGATGTTGAAGATGATCTGCGACTCGCCGGGCTTCGAATAGCTGCGGATCTTGTCGGCGTACGGCGCCTCCTGCAGCGTGCGCTCCAGCTTGTCGGTGACCTGCTCGGCCACCTGCTGCGCCGTGGCGCCGGGCCAGTAGGTGCGCACCACCATCGCGCGGAAGGTGAAGGGCGGGTCTTCGTCCTGGCCGAGCTGGAAGTACGCGAAGGCACCCAGCACCATCAGCACCACCATCAGGTAGCGCGTGAGGGGCGCGTGGTCGAGCGCCCATTTGGAGAGGTTGAAACCGGCGGGCTTGTCGTGGGGGTCTGCTGCGCCGCCGCTCATTTGGAGGCACCCGCGGCGGCCGGAGCGATTTCCTTCTGCGTTGCGGCAACGGCGGAAACGGGCTGCGCCGACTCCTTCGCACCGGCGACGGCGGCGGCATTGGCGGCGGCCGCGGCCGCCTCCTTCGACTGGTAGATGGTGACCTTCTGCCCCGGCGACAGCACATGCACGCCGGCGGCCACGACCATCATGCCGGGCGCGATGCCCGAGGCGATGACGGCTTCATTGCCGTCGGCGGTGGCCACCTGCACCGGCTGCGAGCGCACGGTCATGCTCGCCTTGTCGAGCACCCACACGGCCGAGCCCTTGCCTTCCTGGCGCAGCGCGCTGGTCGGCAGCTTCATCACCGCGGTGCTGGCATGGGCCAGCGCCTGCGGGCGGGCGTACACCGTGGCGCCCAGCGGCGGCGAGGTGGCCGCGTCGATGGCCACCTTGACCGAATACGTGCGCGTGACCGCGTCGGCGCTGGCCGCCACTTCGCGCACCTGGCCTTGCAGCTCGCTGCCGCCCGACCAGCCGCGCACGGCGACGGGCGAGCCGGTCTTGATGAGCGTGGCGCGGTCTTCGGGCACCGCGAACACCACGTCGCGCGCGCCGTCCTGCGCAATGCGAACCACCGGCGTGCCGGCCTGCACCACCTGGCCCGGCTCGGCCTCGATGGCGGTGATGACGCCGGCCACGTCGGCCACCAGCGTCGTGTAGTTGGCCTGGTTGCCCTGCGAGGCGAGTTGTGCCTGCGCCTGCTCGAGCTGGGCCTGCGCGGCCTTCCAGGTGGTTTCGCGGCGCTCGAGTTCGGCGCCGCTGATGAAGTTCTGCTGGCGCAGCTCGGCGTAGCGCTTCAGGTCGGCGGCAGCCAGGTCGCGGTTGGTGAGCGCGGCGGCCTGCTGGGCGCGCGCGGCGTCGGCGGCGAGCTTGTAATCCTGCGGGTCGAGCTGGGCCAGCACCTGGCCGGCCTGCACGCGCTGGCCGAGCTCGGCCTGGCGCCGGGTGATCTTGCCCGCCACGCGAAAGCCCAGGCGGGACTCGACGCGCGCGCGCACCTCGGCCGAGAACTCGGGCTGGGCATCGAAATCGCTGGTGCCCACGGTCACGAACTTGACCGCGCGAACGGGCTCCTCGGCCACGGGTTTCGGCGAACAGCCGGCCAGGACAAAGGCGGGAAGCAGCAGCCAGGCGGCGCTGCGGGCACGAGAAAAAACGGCGGAGGCGGTCATGAGACACCCTAGGGAGGACGAACCAGGTCATTACTGACCCACTGGTTAGTAATCTAGGGTAAACGTTAAATACTGTCAATGACCCGCCGGTCACTAGGCGCACGCCCGCGCCTCGAAAACGCGCTGGCGCTAGGTGCGCTGCCCCATCTCCACCAGCCGGTTGTCGGGCAACTCGAAGTAGTCCGACGCCCGCCCCGCGTTGCGCTGCAGCCAGCCGAACAGCGCGCGCCGTATCGGGTTGAGCCCCGGCAGGTTCTCCTCGCCCACCGAGGCACGCGAGACGAAGTACGAGGTCTTCATCGAGTCGATGGCCAGCGTCTTCTGGTACGCCAGGATGCGGATGAACTCCGGCACGTCGGGCCGCTCCATGAAGCCGTGGCGCGCGGTGACCACCCAGATGCCCTCCATCAGCTGCTCGGCCTCGATGCGGACGCGCGCGTCCACGCGCGGCGTGTCGCAGGGCAGCACGCGCAGCACGATCACCTGCTCGTGCAGCACCTGGTTGTGCTTGAGGTTGTGCAGCAGCGCGTGCGGCACCGCGGTGGCGTCGGGGTTCAGGAACACCGCCGTGCCGCTCACCCGGTGCGGCATGTGCAGCGCCAGCGATTCGATGAAGGGGCGCAGCGGCAGGCTCTCGGCCGCCGCGGCCTCCAGCCCCAGCCGGCGGCCCTTGGCCCAGGTGGTGAAGAGCACCATCACCCCGGCCGCCACGGCCAGCGTGAGCCAGCCACCCTCGGCAACCTTCAGGCTGTTGGCGACCACGAAGGTCAGGTCAACCACCGCGAAGGCGGCCACGCCCACCACCACCGCCACCTTGTTCCAGCGCCACAGCCCCCAGGCCACGATGCCGGCCAGCAGCGTGGTCGTGACCATGGTGATCGACACCGCGATGCCGTAGGCCGCCGACAGCGCGCCCGAGCTGCGAAAGCCCAGCACCAGCAGCAGCACGCCCACCATCAGCAGCCAGTTGACCGCCGGCACATAAATTTGCCCGATGGCCGTGCCCGAGGTCTGGATCACCCGCATGCGCGGCAGATAGCCCATGCGCATGGCGTGCGCCGTGAGCGAGAACGCGCCCGAAATCACCGCCTGCGATGCAATCACCGTCGCCATGGCGGCCAGCACCACCATCGGCAGCACGCCCCATGACGGAAACAGCCGGAAGAACGGGTTGTCGACGGCCGCCGGGTTGCCCAGCACCAGCGCGCCCTGCCCGAAGTAGTTCAGCACCAGCCCCGGCAGCGCGATGAAGATCCAGGCCAGCCGGATCGGCTTGGCACCGAAATGCCCCATGTCGGCGTAAAGCGCCTCGCCGCCCGTGAACGCCAGGAACACCGCGCCCAGCACCGCCAGCGACTGCGCCCGGTGCTCGAACAGGAAGCCCACGGCCCGGCGCGGGTCGAGCGCCGCCAGCACCTGCGGCTGCTGCAAGATCTGCCACAGCCCGGCCGCGGCCAGCACCAGGAACCACAGCAGCATGATCGGCCCGAACACCTTTCCGACCACGCCCGTGCCCTTCTTCTGCACCGCGAACAGCGCCACCAGAATCACCACGGTGATCGGCAGCACCGCGCGCTGCAGCATCGGCGCCTGCACCTCCAGGCCCTCGACCGCCGACAGCACCGAAATGGCCGGCGTGATCAGGCTGTCGCCGTAGAACATGGCCGCGCCCACCAGGCCCAGCATGCCGATCACGTTCCACACCCACGGCTTGGTCTTCGGCCCGGCGACCCCGCTGCGGGCCAGCGCCTGCAGCGCCAGGATGCCGCCTTCGCCGTCGTGGTCGGCGCGCAGCACGAACACCACGTACTTCAGCGTCACCACGAACATCAGCCCCCAGAAGATCAGCGACAGCAGCCCCAGCACCGAATCGGGCGAGAACGGAATGCCGTGCTCGGGGTTCATCGTCTCCTTGAAGGCATAGAGCGGCGAGGTGCCGATGTCGCCGAAGACCACGCCCAGCGCCGCGATCATGAGCGTGGGCCCTGCCGGATGTGCCGCCTCGCCGTACGCGGGAACCTGGGACCCTGGGGCCGGAGCGGATGCTTTCATGAAGCGGGAGTTCGTAGTGGCGACGCTGCGAGCATAGTGCGGGGGCATGGCGTGGTGGCGGACAATCGTGGCGTGTCCGCCACTCCCCCCCACCTCGCCGCCCCGCCGGCCCACTACGAGAACTTTCCGGTCGCCTCGTGGCTGTGCCCGCCGCACCTGCGCCCGCCCATCGCCGCGATCTACCACTTCGCGCGCACCGCGGACGACATTGCCGACGAAGGCGATGCCTCCCCCGACGAACGCCTGGCCCAGCTGCGCGCCTACCGCGAAGAACTCGCTGCAGCGGCGCGAGGTGAGGCGGCGCACGGCGAAGTGGCGTCGTCGTCCCGCTGGCCGCAGGTGTTCGGCCCGCTCGCCTACAGCATCGCGCAGTACGGGCTGCCCGAAGCCCTGCTGGCCGACCTGCTGAGCGCCTTCATGCAGGACATCGAGAAAACCCGCGACCGCGGCACCTACGCCGACCGCGCCGAGCTGCTCGACTACTGCCGCCGCTCGGCCAACCCCATCGGCCGGCTGCTGCTGCACCTGTACGGCGTGCACGACGCGCAGGCGCTCGCGCAGAGCGACGCGATCTGCAGCGCGCTGCAGCTCATCAATTTCTGGCAGGACCCCAGCGTCGACCTGCCGCGCGGGCGCTTTTACTTTCCGCTGACCGATTGCGCCCGCCGCGGCCTGACGCCCGAGAACTTCAAGGTGTTCGCGCCGCTCTCGCGCGCCGAGCCGCCGCAGGAGGCCATCAACCTGGTTTCTGTGCTGTCGCACTGGGCCCGCGAGCTCATGACCGAGGGCGCGCCGCTTGTGCACCGGCTGCCGGGCCGCATGGGCTGGGAGCTGCGCCTGGTGGTGCAGGGCGGCCTGCGCATCCTCGACAAGATCGACGACCTGGGCTTCGACACCTTCTCGCAGCGCCCCACCATCGGCAAGTTCGACGCGCCCGTCTTGCTCTGGAATGCCCTGCGGATGCGGAGACAATGGCGGCCCATGAAAGCAGCGCCTCCCCGATGACCCCCGAGCAATACGTGCAAGACAAGGCCGCCGCCTCGGGCAGCAGTTTCTACTACGCCTTCCTGTTTCTTCCCAAGCCGAGGCGCGCGGCGATCACGGCGTTCTATGCCTTCTGCCGCGAAGTCGACGACGTGGTCGACGAGGTGACCGACCCCGGCGTGGCCGCCACCAAGCTCGCCTGGTGGCGCACCGAGGTCGCCCAGGCCTTTGCAGGCACCCCGCGCCACCCGGTGATGCAGGCGCTGATGCCGCACGCCGCGGCCTACGGCATCGAGGCGCGCCAGCTGCTCGAAGTGATCGACGGCTGCCAGATGGACCTCGACCAGACCCGCTACCTCGATTTCCCCGGCCTTGCGCGCTACTGCCACCTGGTGGCCGGCGTCGTCGGCGAAGTCGCGGCGCGCATCTTCGGCCAGACCGAGGCGCAGACCACCACCTACGCGCACAAGCTGGGCCTGGCGCTGCAGCTGACGAACATCCTGCGCGACGTGGGCGAAGACGCATTGCGCGGGCGCATCTACCTGCCGGTGAACGAGCTGCAGAAGTTCGACGTGAAGGCGCACGAGATACTGAACCGCGTGCACTCCGAGCGCTTCGTCGCGCTGATGAAGTTCCAGGCCGAGCGCGCGCACGCCGCGTACGACGAAGCCTTGTCCCTGCTCCCCCTGGCCGACCGCCGCGCGCAGAAGCCGGGCCTGATGATGGCCAGCATCTACCGCACGCTGCTGCGCGAGATCGAACGCGACGACTTCCAGGTGCTGAACCAGCGCGTGAGCCTGACGCCGGTGCGCAAGCTGTGGCTTGCGTGGAAGGTGCAGGCGCTGGGGCGGATATGAGCGGCACCCGCGCCTTCTCTTGCCTCGCCGCCCTCCGGGGCAGGGTTGGAACGACGGCAACCGCACTCGCCGGGCTCCCGGCCTGACCCGGCGGCCATGAAACTCGCCGTCATCGGCGCCGGCTGGGCCGGCCTCGCCTGCGCCATCGAAGCCACGCGCCTCGGCCATACCGTCACCCTGTACGAGGCCGCTCCCACGCCCGGCGGCCGCGCCCGCCGCGTCGACCACATGCACGGCATGGCGCTGGACAACGGCCAGCACATCCTCATCGGCGCGTACACCGCCACGCTGAAGCTCATGCGCGACGTCGGCGTCGATGTCGACGCCGCGCTGCTGCGCCTGCCGCTCTCGCTGCGCTTCGCCGATGGCGGCGGGCTCAAGCTGCCGCGCCTGCCCGCGCCGCTCGACCTGCTGGCGGGCATCTTCACGGCGCGCGGCTGGACGTGGCGCGACAAGTCGTCGCTGCTGCGCACGGCGGTGGGCTGGCGGCTGGCGGGTTTTCGCTGCGCCGCGGAAACCAGCGTTGCCGACCTGTGCACCGGCCTCACGCCGCGGGTGATGCGGGAGCTGATCGAGCCGCTGTGCGTCTCGGCGCTGAACACGCCCGTCGGCCAATCGAGCGGCCAGGTTTTCTTGCGCGTGCTGAACGACGCGCTCTTCAGCGGCAGCGGCGGCGCCGACCTGCTGCTGCCACGCGCCGACCTGGGCGCCCTGCTGCCCGATGCGGCCGTTCGGTGGCTGGCGGCGCATGGCGCGGCCGTGCGCATCGGCCACCGGGTGCGCGCGATCGCGCCCGAGGCGGGTTCATGGCGTGTGGACGAAGAAAGCTTCGACCACGCCGTGCTGGCCTGCGCACCGTGGGACGCCGCACGGCTGGTCCGCGCGTCAGGCCTGCCGGCGGACGCCTGGTGCGCCACCACCGAAGCGCTGCGCTTCGAAGCCATCGCCACGGTCTACGTGCGCGGCGCCACGCCGCTGGCCGAACCCATGCTCGCGCTGCGCAGCGACACGGCCACGGCGCCCGCGCAGTTCGCGTTCGACAAGGGCCAGCTCTGCGGCCTGCACGGCGTGCTCGCCATGGTCGTCAGCGCCAACGAGACATCGCGCGAGCTGCTGGAAGAACAGGTCATCGCGCAAGCCGCCGAGCAACTGGGCCAGACGACGCTGCAGCTGGTGCAGACCGTGGTCGAGAAGCGCGCCACCTTCGCCTGCACACCCGGGCTGGCGCGCCCGCCCGCCGCCATCGCCCCGGGCCTGCAGGCCTGCGGCGACTACACCGAAGGCCCCTACCCCGCCACGCTCGAAGGGGCGGTGCTCAGCGGGCTGGCCGCCGCCAAGGCATTGACGGCATAAAACGATCACCATGACCACCGAACTGCGCTACCTGGATTTCGACTACAGCGAAGACACCGAAGGCCACGGCACCTTCGACGCGATGGCATCGACCCCGCCCGAAAAGTCGCCGGAGGTGCAGGCCGAGATCGCCCGGGTGCTGGCCTGGGCCGAAGCCGCCTTCCCCGGTGCGCGCGGTGCCCTCGACGAAGGCGCCGTGTGGGACTTCGACCTGCAGCAAACGCGCGAGGACAACCCGCGCTTCGACACCTTCACGCTGTCGCTGAGCGGCACCGAAGACTTCTGCGCGGCCTTGCGCGAGCAGTTCGCGCTGGACTGAAACGGAAAGCGGAAAGCGACCGGAAGGCGCCCCGAGAACGATCAGGCCGTCTTGTTGCGCAGGCGCAGCAGGCTCAGCCCCAGCAGCACGAACGCACCACCCGACAGCTTGTTGAACAGCCGCGTGCGGCGCGGGTCGGCCAGCTGCTTGCGCAGCAGCCGCGCCAGCAGCACGTAGAACGCATGCGACAGCACCGAGGCGGTGGCGAAGGTGGTTGTCAGCACCACGAACTGCATGGCCAGCGGCGCGTCCTGCGTGAGGAACTGCGGGAACAGCGCCGAGAAGAAAAGTATGCCCTTGGGGTTGGTCAGCGCCACCGTCAGGCCGTGGCCGAACAGGCGCCAGCTCGAACGCGGCGAGCCCGCCACCGACGAGCCCTGCACGTCGGCGAACACGCTGCCCTGGCTGCGCCACTGCTTCACGCCCAGGTAGATCAGGTAGGCCGCGCCCGCCACCTTCAGCACCATGAAGGCATGCGCCGAGGTCGACAGCACCACCCCCAGCCCGGCCATGGCGGCGGCCGACACCATGAACAGCCCCGTCGCATTGCCCAGCGAACTGATCATGGCGCGGCGCGGGCCGACCGACATGGAGTTCGACACGGCGAGCAGCACCGCGGGGCCGGGCGTGAACGCGACGAGCAAGGTCACGCCGCAGAAGAGGAGCCAGTTGGAGAAGTGCACTTGGGGTTTCCTGCGCGCCGCGGCGCCGCTAGAGAGTGGGGCTGAAACTATAGTCAGCCCGGCGGATCGCCGCAGCGAGCCGCCTCATTAACCCCCAAAAAGCCTCAACCCCAAAGCCGAAGCAACCCATGGTCACCTGCTACCTGCGCTACATCGTCGACGCCTACAAGCTCAAGGAATTCGAGCACTACGGCAAGCTCTGGATTCCGCTGGTCGAGAAGTTCGGCGGCCAGCACCACGGCTACTTCCTGCCCTCGGAAGGCACCAACAACGTGGCGCTGGCGATGTTCACCTTTCCCAGCCTCGCGGCCTACGAGAAGTACCGCGCCGACTCGATGAACGACGCCGACTGCCAGGCCGCATTCCGCTATGCGGAAGAAACCCGCTGCATCGTGAGCTACGAGCGCAGCTTCTTCCTGCCCGTGTTCAGCTGAGCGCCGCCCAGCAGATCGTTCAGGCGCCCAGCGCCACGCACAGCGCGTGCAGGTTGGGCACGATGAGCTGCGGGCGCGCGTCGTGCGTCCAGGGGCGCTCGTCGCGCACCAGCCATGCGGTCTGCATGCCAGCGTTGAGCGCGCCGACCACGTCCAGCTCCGCGTCGTCGCCCACGTGCAGCACGTCCTTGGGCAGCAGGCCGACCGAGGCGGCCGCGGCCCGGAAGATGGGTGCGTGCGGCTTGCCGCTGCCGAAGGCGCGCGCATTGAAGGCGGTGCGAAACCAGCGGCCCACGCCGGTCTTGTGGATGTCGGCGTTGCCGTTGGACACCGCCACCAGCGGATAGCGTTCGCTGAGCCACTTCAGCGCCGGCAGCGCGTCGTCGTACAGCGTCACGCGCTGGCGCTCCTCGAAGAAAGCCTCGAAGGCCGGGTCGGCCAGCGCCGGGTCTTCGCCCGCGCGCCGCAGCGCGGTGCGTATCGATTCGCGGCGCAGCGCGCTCAGGTCGTGCGCCAGGTCGGAGCGCTCCTTGGCGGTGGCCTCGCGCAGCTCGCGCAGGATGCCGGGGGTCAGCAGCAGCGACGCCGTCTTGGGCGCCTCGCGCAGCAGCCAGGCCTGCAGCACGCCTTCGGCGCGTTCGATGGTCGGCCAGATCGGCCACAGGGTGTCGTCGAGGTCCAGCGTGATCGCGCTGATGCGTTTCACATCGAGCGGCACGAAGCCCGTCGACGCAGGGGGAGCGAAAGTCATGCCCGAGAATATCGCAATGCCTTTTATCCCCGAGACCGCCCTGCCCGGTAACCCTGCACCAGCGTCTGCGTCCGCACATGTGCCCGCGCCTGCGTCCGCGCAAAGCCCGCGCACCGCCGTGCTCTGGTGCAACCTGGGCTCGCCCGACGCGCCCACCGCCGCGGCCGTGCGCCCCTACCTCGCGGACTTTCTCGGCGACCCGCGCGTGGTCGAGATCCCGCGGGCGATCTGGGCGCTGATCCTGCACGGCATCATCCTGCGCACGCGGCCCGCCAAGTCGGCCGCCAAGTACGCCAGCGTCTGGACGCCCGAGGGCTCGCCGCTGAAAGTCTTCACGCAAAAGCAGTCCACGCTGCTGGCCGGCTGGCTCGGGGAGCGCGGCCACCGCGTGGCGGTGCGCGACGCCATGCGCTACGCCAACCCGTCCATCGCCTCGCGCCTCGACGCATTGCAGGCCGAAGGCGCCACGCGCGTGCTGGTGCTGCAGGCCTACCCGCAGTACTCGGCCACCACCACGGCCAGCGTGATCGACGCCGTGAACGACTGGAGCCGCAAGCAGCGCCGCCTGCCGGAGTTCCGCTTCGTCAACGACTACCACGACGACCCCGCCTACATCGACGCACTGGCCCAGGGCATCGAGAAGCACTGGAAGACCGAGGGCCGCGGCGAGGTGCTGCTGATGAGCTTCCACGGCATTCCCGCGCGCAACATCGCGCTGGGCGACCCCTACCAGGCGCAGTGCCTGCAAACCGCGCGCCTGCTCGCGGCGCGGCTGGGCCTGTCGGCCGCGCAGCACCGCGTGACCTTCCAGTCGCGCTTCGGCCGCGCCAAGTGGCTGGAGCCCTACACCGAGCCCACGCTGCGCGAGCTCGGCGCGTCGGGCGTGAAGCGCGTCGACGTGGTGTGCCCGGGCTTTCCGGCCGACTGCCTGGAGACGCTGGAAGAAATCGCCATGGAAGGCCGCGAGGCCTTCATGCACGCCGGCGGCCAGGCGTTCAGCTACATCCCCTGCCTGAACGACAGCCCGGCCTGGATCACCGCGCTCGCGGGCATCGCCGAGCGCAACCTGGCCGGCTGGCCCACGCAGGCGGTGCAATAGACGCGACCTGCGCCTGAATGCAACAGCTGCATCAGGCACATCAGGCACATCAGGTGCATCAGGTTGCAGCCTTGCGCGCCAGCAGCGCCTCGATGGCCGCTTCCATCTCGGCATACTCCCCTTCGCCGAAATGCTGGCGCATCACCTGGCCCTTGCTGTCGACCAGGTAGAACGCCGGCCAGTACTCGTTGTCGTAGGCCTTCCAGGTCGCGAAGCTGTTGTCCTGCGCCACCGGGTAGCGGATGTGGAAGCGCTCGATGGCGTCCTGCACATTGCGCGTGAGCTTCTCGTAGGCGAACTCGGGCGAATGCACGCCCACCACGGCAAAGCCCTGGTCCTTGTACTTCTCGTGCCAGCGCACCACGTGCGGCAGCGTGCGGATGCAGTTGATGCACGAGTAGGTCCAGAAATCGACCAGCACCACCTGCCCAGCCAGCGCCTTCAACGTGAGCGGCGGCGAGTTGAGCCACTTGTCGATGCCCGCGAATTCCGGCGCCTTGCCGTAGTCGCGCAGCCCCGGCGACGCGGCGGCGAATGCGGTGCGCACCGGCCAGCCACCACCGGCCGCCGCAGCGAGCGCGGACGCTCCGGCGGCGAGCCCCGAGAACGCCCTTCTGGACAACATCGTCTTCATGATCGCAACCCCATTCGTGTCAGACCGACAGCGGTCAGGGCGCGATTGTTTGCGGCGCACGCGGGGCGTGCGCATGTGTCACGGCAATTTGAAGTCTGTCACGGCGCCGTGACTGGCGTCGTGTCGGCGCCAACCCTTCAGAACTTGCCCAGGTAATCCAGCTTGCCGATGGGCATGCCCTTGTGGCGCAGCACGTCGTAGGCGGTGGTCACGTGGAAGAAGAAGTTGGGCAGCGCGAACTGCAGCAGGTAGCGCTGCGCGGTGAAGTGCGCCTCGCCACCACCGGCCTTGATGACCACGTCGCGTTCCTCCTGTCCATCGACCTGCGCGCGCTCGACGGTCTTCAGGAAGTCCTGCGTCTTGGCGATGCGCGCCACCAGGTCGTCCCAGGTTTTTTCTTCGTCGGGAAAGCTTGGCGCGGTAAGGCCGGCGATGCGGGCCACGCCCAGCTTCGACGCGTCGCTCGCACGCTGCACCTGGCCGGCCAACGTGAGCATGTCGGGCGCCAGCCGTGCATCGACCAGCGTGGCCGTGTCGATGCCGTTGGCCTTGGCGTGCGCCAGGCTCTTGTCGAGCAGGTGGGTCAGTTGGCCGAGTCCGCGGGTGAAGACGGGCACGGACAGGTCGTACAGCGAGATGGACATGGTGTTCGAAGGCCTTGAGGCTCTGGGTGGGTGAGGGTCGGCGCGATTGTCACGCCGCCCTGCCTCAGGCGCCGGCCGCGCGAATAAACCCTTCGATCGGCTGCAGTTGTTCCAGCACGTTCAGCGCCGGCGCGTGTCCGCAGGCAGGCACTTCGATCACCTGCAGCCTGCCGGCGGCGCCCGGGCCGCGCCCCTGCATCCGCGCGATCACCTCGGGCAGCACCAGGTCCGACTCGGCGCCGCGCAGGCACAGCACCGGCACCTCGATGGCGTCGTAGTGCGGCCAGATCAGGTAGTCGTTGTCGTGCGCGCTGAACTGCCGAACCATGGCCGGGTCGTAGTGCGGCGTGACGCGGCCGTCCGCCAGGCGGCGCGTGGAGGTCTCGGTCAGCCGGCGCCACTGCGCGTCGCTGAGCCAGCCGTAGGGCTTGTAGACCGTGCGAAAGAAGGCCTCCAGCTCGACCACCGTGTCGAACGCCGGCGGCTGGCCGGCATAGGCGCGGATGCGCTCGATGGCCGGCTGCGCCAGCTCGGGCGCGTTGTCGTTGAGCACCAGGCTCGCGATGCGCGCCTTCATGCGCGGCTCGAACAGGCCCGACGCGCACACCGTGCCGATGGCCCCGCCCATCGACGTGCCGACCCAGTGCACGCGCCCCAGCCGCAGCTCGTCGCACAGCGCATTGGCGATGCGCGCGTAGAACTGCAGCTTGTATTCCTCGTCGGGCAGCGGGCTCCACTGGCTCAGGCCGCGGCCGATGGTGTCGGGGCAGATCACGCGAAAGCCGCGCGCTGCAAAGTGCTGCGCCAGCTCGTCCATGTCGCGCCCGGTGCGCGCCAGGCCGTGCCAGGCGATGACCACCGGCGCGTCCTCCGCGCCCCATTCGACCCAGTGGACCTCGCGGCCCGCGAGCTGCGCATAGCGCGACAGTGGCATGTGGTGTTCGCTCATCGCGCGGCCCTTGCTCGCAGTTTGCCGACGATGCCCGTCGGGAAGTAATACACGGACAGCACGAACAGCACGCCCAGCCACAGCAGCCAGCGGTCGGGCGACAGCAGCGCGGCCAGCCATGGCAGGCCGCTGGCGGCCTCGCTGCCCATGCGCAGCAGGTCTTGCAGGTAGCTCTGCGCAATGACGAACAGC
Organism: Variovorax sp. J22G73; assembly: GCF_030317035.1. Taxonomy (GTDB): domain Bacteria; phylum Pseudomonadota; class Gammaproteobacteria; order Burkholderiales; family Burkholderiaceae_C; genus Variovorax. The sequence goes on along the minus strand of NZ_JASZYK010000001.1, from coordinate 1,373,850 downwards.
ACCGCGCCGATGGCCGCGCCGTAGATGGTGCCCATGCCGCCGATCACCACGATCAGCAGCACGTCGATCATGATCTCGAAGCTCAGCGAGGTGTCCGGCCCGTTGTAGCGCAGCCAGATGGCCAGCATGGCGCCGGCCAGCGTGGCGAACAGCGCCGACAGCACGGCCGCCGTGGTGCGGTACACCACCACGCGGTAGCCGATGGCCTCGGCGCGGAACTCGTTCTCGCGAATGGCCTGCAGCACGCGGCCGAAGGGCGAGTTCACGATGCGCAGCAGCGCCAGCACCAGCACCACGGCCGCCACGAACAGCAGGTAGTAGCACAGCAGCCGGCCGTCGAGCGACACGCCCAGGAACGGCTCTTCGGCGAACTCGAAGCTCGGCGAGATCAGCTCGGGCAGCTTGAAGGTCAGGCCGTCTTCGCCGCCGGTGAAGTCCGACAGCTGCGAGGCCAGCGTCTGGAACGCCGAGGCCACGGCCAGCGTGATCATCGCGAAGAAAATCGCGCGCACCCGCAGCGAGAACAGGCCGATGGCGAACGAGAGCACCAGCGACACCGCCAGAGAAGCACCCAGCCCCACCAGCACCGCGCCCCAGTTCGGGCCCAGCCGCGAGGCCGAGATGGCGATGCCGTAGGCACCGATGCCGAAGAACATCGTGTGCGCGAAGCTCACGATGCCGGTGTAGCCCAGCAGCAGGTCGAAGCTGGCCACCAGCACCACGAACACCAGGATCTTGGCCGCGACGCTGAGCGCCTTCACGCCCGGGAAGATGAACGGCGCGAACGCCAGCGCAATGAACAGCACCACCAGCAGCAGCGCCAGCAGGCGGCTGCGCGGCATGTCGTTGGAGAGAAGTCGTTTCAGGAACATGACGGCTTTCTCCTCAACGGTTCGCCACGGGGTACACGCCCTGCGGGCGCCACAGCAGCACGGCCACCATCAGGAAGATGCTCGCGAACTGCGTGAGCGTGGGCACCAGGAAGCCGATGTAGTTGGTCATCAGCCCCACCAGCAGCGCGCCGATGAGCGCCCCGCCCGTCGAGCCCAGCCCGCCGATGATGATGACGATGAAGATCAGCACGTTCACCTGCGCGCCCATCTGCGGCACCAGGTTCTGCTGAAAGAGCCCCCACATCACGCCGCCCAGGCCGGCCAGCGCGCTGCCCACCACGAACACGCCCACAAAGAGCCGGCCGATGCGGTAGCCCAGCGACTCGACCATCTCGCGGTCCTGCACGCCGGCGCGAATGAGCAGGCCGATCTTGGTGCGGCCCAGCGTCCAGGCGAGCACGCCGAACACCACCACGCCGACGGCCACCGCGAGCAGGCGGTACTTGCTGATGGCGGCGTCGCCGATGAGCAGCGAGCCGCGCAGGGCCTCGGGCAGCGGCAGCGGAACCTGCGCCGGCCCCCAGATCACCTTGATGAGCTCCTCGCCGATGATCATGCCGCCCATGGTGATGAGGATCTGCTTCAGGTGCTGGCCGTACACGGGCCGCACGATGAAGCGCTCGAACGCCAGGCCCACGGCGCCGGCCACGAGCATCGCGACCAGCATGGCCGGGAACACCGCCACCAGGTTGCGCCACAGCTCGCCAGAGCCGGTCCAGTCGCCCATCAGGCCGAGCACGCTGCTGGCCACGAAGGCGCCCAGCGCGATGAACACGCCATGGCCGAAGTTCAGCACGTCCATCAGCCCGAACACCAGCGTGAGACCCGAGGCGATGATGAAGATGATCATGCCCATGGCCAGGCCGGCCACCGTGAGCGTGAGCCAGGTCGAGAAGGAGCCGGTGAGGGGCAGCGCGACCAGGGCGAGCACGGGGGCGAGCAGGAGGGGCTTCCAGTCGAAGTCGAGCTTGGTCATGCGCGCGCCCCCTGCTGGTCTTGCTCCCTCTCCCCTTGCGGGGAGAGGGTTGGGGTGAGGGCCAGCGGCACCCACGCGAGGGCGCGGCCATTGCACAGGCCGCCTGCCCTCACCCTAGCCCTCTCCCGCAAGCGGGAGAGGGAACAAGTCATCGAATACGTCATAGCGCCAGGCCCAGAAGAGATTGCTGCAACTGCGCGTCCTCGGAGAACGCCGCCATCGACCCCGCATGCACCACGCGGCCGTTGTCCATCACCGCGACGGAGTCGCCCAGGCGCTGGGCGAAGTTGATGTTCTGCTCGACCAGCAGGATGGTCACGCCGCTGCGCTTCAGCTCCGCGAAGGCGTCGATCATGTTGTTGATCATCACGGGCGCCAGGCCCTTGCTGGGCTCGTCGATGATGAGCAGCTCGCGCGGCTCCACGATGGCGCGCGACACGGCCAGCATCTGCTTCTGCCCGCCCGAGAGCTTGCCCGCCGGGTGGTTCCAGAACTTCTCCACCGCGGGGAACAGCTTGAAGATCCACTTCAGCCGCGTGTCGTCGATCTGCTGCGCGTTCTTGGCGCCGCGCGCGGCCAGCAGCATGTTCTCCTTCACCGTGAGGTCCGAGAAGATGCCCATGTTCTCGGGCACGTAGGCAATGCCCAGGCCGGCGATCTGCGGCGTGTGCTGTGTCGTGATTTCCTTGTCGCCGAAGCGCACCCTGCCCTGCGACGCATGCCACAGGCCCATGATGGTTCGCAGCGTGGTCGTCTTGCCCGCGCCGTTGCGCCCCAGCAGCATGGTGAGCTGCCCGCGCGGCACCGCGAGGTCGACGCCGTGAAGGATGTGGTACGCCCCGATGTGCGTGTGCACGCCCTCGAGGGTCAAGAGGTTGTCGGTGCTCATGCGGCCTCCTTCGCGATGCCCAGGTAGGCCTCCTGCACCACCGGCGAGGCGATCACCTCCGCCGGCTCGCCGTCGGCCACCAGCGTGCCGTTGTGCAGCACGATGATGCGGTCGGCCAGCTCGCGCACCACGTCCATCTTGTGCTCCACCAGCAAAATGGTCTTGGTCTTGTCCTGCTTCAGCTTGCGGATCAGGTCGAGGATGACCGGCGCCTCGGCCGCGTTCATGCCGGCTGTGGGCTCGTCGAACATGAACACCTTCGGCTCCAGCGCCATCAGCAGCGCCACCTCCAGCTTGCGCTGATCGCCGTGCGGCAGGCTGGCCACCGTGGCGTGCTCGCGCGACTTCAGGGCCACATCGGCCAGGATCTGGTCGGCCCGCTCGGTCAGCGCCTTGTGGTCGCTCCAGATGCTCCACAGGTTCAGCCCGCGCCGGTGCGCGCCCTCGCGCGTGGCCTGCACGGCCAGGCGCACGTTCTCCAGCACCGTGAGGTTGGGGAACAGGTTGGTCAGCTGAAACGCACGCCCCAGCCCCGCGTGCGTGCGCGCGGACGGCGACAGGCCCGACAGCAGCTGCCCGTCGAGCGTGACCGTGCCGGCGCTCGCCTTGAGCTGGCCCGAGATCAGGTTGAAGTAGGTGGTCTTGCCCGCCCCGTTGGGGCCGACGATGGCCGTCAGCGTGCCCGGCGCGAAGGCGCAGCTCACGTTGTTGACGGCCACGTGCCCGCCGAAGCGGATGGTCAGTTCTCGGGTCTCAAGCATCGTTGGTCATGCGAATCAGCAAGTCGATAAAAACAAAAGGTGCGCGGCCTCAGCAGCTGCCGATCACGTAGTAGTTGGGGCCGGTCTGCTTCAGCGTGGTGGTCGCGTAGATGTTCCACAGGCCCATCGACTGGTTCGAGCCGTAGGCGTACGTGAGCCCGTACAGCGCGTAGGCCCGCCCGGCGATGGTGTGCGTGTAGTTGCTCGCGGTGAAGCAGGTGCCTCCACCCCCGCCACCGCTGCCGGCCAGCGTGCTGCCGGTGGCCGCGGCGGACATGGCGCCCTCGGCATTGCTGGCGTTCAGCGCGGCCACGGTCCAGCTGTAGGTGGTCGACGCGGCCAGGCCGGTGTCGGTGTAGCTGGTGGCCGTGACGGGCGACGCGTTCACCTTGCTGCCGCCGCGGTACACGTTGTAGCCGGTGGCGCCGCTCACGCCGGCCCAGCCGATCACCATGCTGCTGGCGGTCGCGCCCGAGGTGCCCACGCCCACCGGCGCCGGCAGGCCGCTGCCGCCCGACGTGCCGGTGACGCGGTCGATCATGGCCTTCATGGCCGCCATCTGCGGGCCCGACTTCTTCGAGTAGTTGGCGTTGTCATAGCCCCACCAGTCCCAGCAGCTGTTGGTGGCCGCGGTGCTGGTCTGCGGGTAGACCAGCACGATGTTGTTGGTGTCGGCCCAGCGGTTGTAGCCGGTCTTCTTCACGTACTGGTCGCCCACGTCGGTGTAGTTCTGCTTGCAGCCGTGCAGCACCAGGTGCACGCGGCACGAGGTGGTGGTGCAGGCCTGCGGCACGTAGAGCCAGCCCGTGGCGGCCATGCCGTGGCCGGTGATGAACTCCGACTGGTTGAACTCGGTGAAGGTGCCGCCCAGCGCGCCGTTGTTGCGCGGGTTCAGCGGCCCGTAGAGCTGCGTGAGGATCTCGCCCGCCAGGTCGAGCCCGCAGTTGTTGATGTACGGCGAGGCCGTGGTGCTGCAGGCGCCGCCGTAGTCGTCGGTCACCATGGCGTGGCCCGCGCCCACGTTGTTCCGGTAGACCGTGTTGGCCGCGGGCACGAAGCTCTGGTAGTAGGTCTTCAGGTCGTCCATGACGGCCTGCTTCACCGTGTTGTCGGAGGTGCCCGAGAACAGGTACACCTTGGAGCCGCTCAGGTTCGACACCGGGTCGATCGCGCCGCTGGCGGCCCAGCTGTTGGTGGTGCTCACCAGCGAGGCCACCGGAATGCTCGTGCTGTGCGTCATGCAGCGCCCCGTGGCGTTGAGCACCGAGCCTTCGGCGCAATAGAACGGGCCGCCCGCCACCACGCCGGCGCCGCGCTTGAAGGTGGCCGAGTAAGCCACGTGCAGCTGCACCGACATGAAGCCGCCGGCCGACAGGCCCGACACGCTCACCTCCGCCGGGTTGGCGCCCAGCGCCGGCAGCGGCACCGCCGCCGTCGCGGCATGCGCCGCCACCGCCATGGCCGCGGCTGCGGCAAGTCCCTTCCAGTTGAATCTCATCGCTGGCATCGCTGTCTCCTTCTGTTGTGGGTATAGAACGCTTGCTCTGCAGACTGACGAATCGACCGTGGAAACACGCCGCGCACGCGAACGCACATGGGGATGCGAACGCACATGCGGATGCGAACGCTGGCGCTTCGCCCGGCGGCCATCCGGGGCGAAAGGAAAGCGGCGAAAAGAGGCGGCGCCTTCCGTGCGCCGCGGGGTTCAGTTGGCTTGAAGCGCCGTGGTCAGCGCTTGTTCTTGATGGGAATGTCCATCTCTTCGGGCTTGATCTCGTGCACCAGTTCAGGCACGCCCCAGGCGAACGCCGGGTCCACCTTGATCTTGAAGTGGTACATCGACTGCATGGCCTGGTGGTCTTCCTTGCGGAAGGTCATCTTGCCCTTGGGCGTGTCGAAGCTCATGCCTTCCATGGTGCTGATGAGCTTGTTGGTGCTGGTGTCGCCGTTGGTCTTCTTCAGCGCCGTCACCACCGCCATCGCGGCCGAGAAACCGCCGGCCGTGAAGAAGTCCGGCGGCGTCTTGAATTCCTTGTAGTGCGCCGACACCATCGCGTCGTTCACCGGGTTCTTCGGAATGCCGAAGTAGTAGTACGCCGCGCCTTCCATGCCCGGCAGGCTCTTGTAGGCGGCCATGGCCGGCAGGATGTTGCCGCCCGTGGCGATCTCGATGTTGTAGCGCTTCAGGTCGAGGTCGACGATCTTGAACGGGTTGCCCGCGCCGGCCCACACGATCCAGATGATCTTGCGGCCCGGCTGGTCCTTCAGCTTGTCGATCAGGCGCTGCGCGCCGGCGGTGAAGTCGGTGGTGGCGGGCGGCAGGTATTCCTCGTGCACCAGCTTCGCCTTCTTCAGCGCGGCACCGAAGGCCTTCACGCCGTCGCGGCCGAAGGCGTTGTCCTGGGCCAGCGTGGCCACGGTAACGCCGGCCTTGTCGACCGCCACCGCGTTGGAGATCGCGTCCTGGCTCGAATTGCGGCCGGTGCGGAAGATGTACTTGTTCCACTTGTCGCCGGTGATCGAGTCGGCCACGGCGGGCTCGACCAGCAGGATCTTCTTGTACTCCTCGGCCACCGGCAGCATGGCCAGCGCCACGCCCGAGGCGGTCGGGCCGACGGCCAGCGCGGCCTTGTCGTCGGAGTAGGCGGCAGCCAGCAGCGACTTGCCCAGGTCGGGCTTGCCCTGGTCGTCCTTCTCGATGACCACCAGCTTCTTGCCGGCCACGGTCATGGTGCCTTCGGTGGCGTAGTTCAGGCCCATCATGAAACCGGTCTGGGTCTGCTTGCCGTAGGCCTCCAGCGCGCCGGTCTTGCTGTAGATGTGCGCGATGCGGATTTCGTTGGACTGGGCCCAGGCGGGTGCGGCAGCGGCACAGGCGGCGAGTGCGGCCAGGGCGACGAGGTGGCGACGGTTCATTCTTTGTCTCCTGATAAAGGTGACTGAATATTGCACACTTCGTGCCACCCGGTAACCTATTGATAACAAACGCTTCTTCGCTGGAGGAAAGCGCTCTTCGCCTGAATCCAGAACACTTGCCGTGTCTGAATTTCAGTCGACTGTCTATTTATCAGTCAGGGTTTTCGCGGAGGCTTGGCGTTCGGCGATCCACTGCCTGAACTGCCGCTCGGCCTGCAACCTGAACTCGTTGCGCGCGTGGTTGCAGGCGGCGTGCGCCAGGCGGCGGTGCTTCTGCGAGCGCAGGCCGCCCAGCGTGGCGTCCAGCAGGTGCTCGATGGTCGCGGACTCGGGCCGGCCGTGCGGCTCGTCGAAGTCCATGGGCAGGCCGCACCAGTGGCAGTTGGGCCCGAAGGTGGAGCGCAGGGCCTTCACGCTCACAGGCTTGCGTACTCCAAAATTTCCTGGCCCATCAACGTGCAGTCGTTGCCCGACACGTAGTAGATGAGCCGCATGCGGTAGTCGCCCTTGTAGATGCTGCCCCACACCTCGAGCACCTTGAACTGCTGCTTCTTGTTGGCGGGGTTGCGAATGGGCGCCATCTCCTTCACGTCGGGGCTGATGCGGATGCGGTCGTCCTCGCCGAAGTGGAAGGTCAGCAGCTTCCTGGCGCGGGCGACGGCCTCGCTGGCGCATTGGGGGGCGGCGCTGGCGAGGCTGGAAAAGCCGGCGGTGGCGCAGAAAACGAGGCAAACGGCGGGCCGGGCAATGTGGGCAAGGGCCTTCATGGGTCGTCGGGTCTGGGTTGGGTTTGTGTTCAGGGGCGGGAGTATCGCCCGCTCGATGCGGCCGGGCCGACCCGTGTTCAGACGCTCAGGCATTCAGGCGTCTTGGCTCGTCATGCGCTCATACAGCGTCGCGCGCGAAATGCCCAGCAGCCGCGCCGTCGCCAGCTTATTCCCGCCGTTCGACGCCAGCGCCGCCGCGATCGCCTTGCGCTCCAGCTCGGCCACCTGCTGCGCGAGCGGGCGCAGCAGCGCGGCCTGCTCATCGGCGTCGTGCGCGCTTTGCAGCGTGGCGGGCAGCTCGATCTGCTCCAGCCCGGCCTCGCGCAGGATGCGCTCGAGTTGCGCGGCGTCGATGCGCTGCGAGTCGCTGCGCATGGTCACCTGCTCCAGCACGTTGCGCAGCTCGCGGATGTTGCCGCGCCAGTGCTGGCCGGCCAGCAGGGCGAGCGCGTCGGGCGTGAGCTCGGGCGGGGCTTCGCCGCTGCGCAGGGCCATGTCCTCGCCCAGCGCCTCGACCAGCGCGGGAATGTCGGCGCGCCGGTCGCGCAGCGGCGGCACGCGCAGCGGCAGCACGTTGAGGCGGTAGTACAGGTCTTCGCGGAACTGGCCGCGGCGCACCAGCTCCGGCAGGTCGCGCGAGGTGGCGGCGATCACGCGGGCGTCGAAGGGCACGAGCTTGTTGGAGCCCAGCGGCTCGATCTCCCCCTCCTGCAGCGCGCGCAGCAGCTTGGCCTGCAGGCCCAGCGGCATGTCGCCGATCTCGTCGAGAAACAGGCTGCCGCCGTCGGCCAGCTTGAACTTGCCCTCGCGCCCTCGCCTGTCGGCGCCGGTGAAGGCACCGGGCGCGAAGCCGAAGAACTCGGCCTCCAGCAGGGTGTCGGGCACGGCCGCGATGTTCACGCTGACGAACTGCCCCTTGGCGCGCGCCGACGACGCATGGATGGCATGCGCCAGCAGCTCCTTGCCCGTGCCGGTCTCGCCCAGCAGCAGCACCGGGCTGGCCGACTGCGCGGCGCGGCGCGCATGGCGCTTCACCTCGACCGCCGCGGGGCTGCTGCCGATGAAGCTCGCAAAGGTGTACTTGGAGCGGCGCTGCCCGTCGGCCGCGTGCTGGTACAGCGGGTTGGCGCGCTGGCTCGCGAGCTCGCGGCGCGCGTCGTCGAGGTCGCGCTGCAGCAGCGCGAACTTGCTGATGAGCGGCTGCAGCGTGGTCTCGGGCTGGTCGAACAGCACGATGCCGATGGCGCCGATGACGTCGCCCATTCCCCTTTCGGCGCCTTCGCGCTCCTCGCGCAGCGGAATGCGGCTGACCACGAAGGTGCCGGCCTTGTTGGTCAGCAGGTCGATCAATATCGGCTCGCCGGTCTCGAGCACGCGGCGCATCTGGGTGTTGGGGATCACGTCTTCCACCATGTGCCCCATGAACTGGTCGATGGACGAGAAGCCCAGCGCCGGCAAGAAGCGCCGATAGCCCTCGTTCACCCACACGATGCGCCCGCCCCGGTCGACCAGGAACATGCCCTGGCTGATGCTGGAGAACAGGTGGAACATCGAGCGCGCGGCGAGCGCGAGGATGCCCTCTGCATCGAGGGGCAAGGCGGGCGGTGCGGTGGAGGCGGCGGGCATGGCGGGATCGTAGCGCCCTCGCCCGCCGCCAGCGCCCATGACAAACTGCGGCGCTTCCCCCTCTTTTCTTTCAGGCCGCACGGCCCCGCCTTCCATGAGCACATCCGAGATCTTCCTGATCGCCATGCTGATCATCTTCACCGCGCCCTACCTCGTGTGGCGGCTCGGTCGCACCGAGTATTTCGCGCCGCTGGTGGTGGTGCAGATCGTCACGGGCATCGTGCTCGGGCCGGGCGTGCTGGGCGCGGTGTTTCCGGAGTACTACAAGTTCGTCTTCAACGCGCCGGTGATCCAGTCGCTCAACGCCATCGCGCAGTGGGCGGTGATGCTGTTCGTGTGGATCGCCGGCATCGAGCTCGACCTGCGCAAGGCCTGGGAGCACCGGCGCGAAAGCGGCGTGACCGCGGGGCTGGCGCTGGGCGTGCCGCTGGTGTTCGGCAGCATGGCGGCGCTGGGGATGCTGGCGTTTCCGGGCTGGATGGGGGCGAAGGCGCAGACCTGGCAGTTCGTGCTGGGCATCGGCATGTCGTGCGCGGTGACGGCGCTGCCGATATTGATCCTGTTCATGGAGAAGCTGCAGATCCTGCGCCAGCCCATCGGCCAGCGCATCCTGCGCTACGCGAGCCTGGACGACATCGCGATCTGGGGCGTGCTGGCGCTCATCCTCATGGACTGGGAGCGCGTGGGCAGGCAGCTCGCGTTCCTTGCGCTGTTCGCCGTGGCGAGCGCGGCCTTTCGCTGGGCGATGGTGCGCATTCCCGAAAAAGACCGCTGGTTCCTGGGCCTGGTGTGGCTCGCGGCGTGCGGGCTGGGGGCGGACTGGTCGGGCCTGCACTACATGGTGGGCGCCTTCATCGCCGGCGCGGTGATGGACGCCGACTGGTTCGACCAGAAGCAGCTCGACGGCCTGCGCCACAACGTGCTGCTGGTGGCGATGCCGGTGTTCTTCCTGAGCACGGGCCTGCGCACCAACTGGGAGGTGGGCGGCGCCGCGGTGTTCGTGGCGGCGGCGGTGCTGCTGGTGGCGTCGGTGGGCGGCAAGCTCATCGGCACGCTGCTGGCCGGGCGCATCCTGCGCTGGCAGCCGGGCGAAGGCGCGCTCATCGGCTGGCTGCTGCAGACCAAGGCGCTGATCATGATCATCTTCGCCAACGTGCTGCTCGACAAGGCGCTCATCACCAACGAGGCCTTCACCGCCTTGCTGCTGATGGCGGTGGCGAGCACCATGCTCACGGTGCCGGTTGTTGCGCCGCGGCTGCAGCGGATGAAAGAGATTGTTTTCCGCGCCAGGTAGCGTTGGTGAAGCGTTTGCAGAAAGCGCTTCAGCAAGCCTTAAGTAAATCAATCGTTTGATTTTGTGCGTGGTTTAATGCCACGCATGAAAGCGAGCGATTCCCTCACCGCGGGCAGCCCGGGAAGCCCGGCCCCCCAGCCTCCCCCCCGCCGCGCACCGCGCAGCGACGGCGCCGAGGCACGCCACCGGCTGCTGCACACCGCCTTGCGGCTGTTCGCGCGGAAGGGCTTCGCCAAGACCTCCACGCGCGAGATCGCCCGCGAGGCCGAGGTCAACATCTCGGCCATCAGCTACTACTTCGGCGACAAGGAGGGGCTGTACGCCGCCACCTTCTGCGAGCCGATGGGCGGCGACGCCAACGACCTGATGGCCGCCTGCAGCACGCCCGGCCGGTCGCTGGAAGACACGCTGCGCGTGTGCATGGTGACGATGATCGACCCGCTCAAGCAGGGCGAGATCGTGCGGCAATGCATCCAGCTGCACATGCGCGAAATGCTGGAGCCCACCAGCCGCTGGGCCGAGGAGCTCGACCGAGAAATCAAGGGCCCGCACCGCGCCATCGCCGAGCTGCTGTGCCGCCACCTCGGGGTGGAGCGCGCCGACGACGACATCCACCGCCTGACCTTCGCCATCACCGGGCTGTCGATGCAGCTCTACGTGAGCCAGGACTTCATCGAGGCGATTCGCCCGTCGCTGCTGCGCACGCCGCGCGCCATCGACACCTGGGCCGACCGCCTCACGGGCTATGCACTGGCGCTGGTGGAGGCCGAAGCGGCCCGCCGCCGCGCCGAGAGAAAGCTGAAGAAATGAAAAGAAGCCGACTGAAACTGATCGCCACCTTGTTACTGCCCCTGGGCCTGGGCCTGGCGGGCTGCTCGCTGACGCGACCGCCCGCGCAGGTGGCCGCGCCCTTCCCCGCGCAATGGAACGCGCCGCTGCCGCACGGCGGCTCGCTGGCCGTGCTGGCCGACTGGTGGCGCCAGCTGGACGACCCCTTGCTGGTCGAGCTCATCGGCGCCGCCGAGGCCGCGAGCCCCAACGTCGCCAGCGCCGCGGCGCGCGTGGCCGAGGCGCGCTCCACGCGCGTGCAGGCCGGCGCCGCCCTGCTGCCCAGCCTGGACGGCACGGCGTCGGCCAGCCGCGGCACCTCGGGCTTTTCTTCGGGCGCGCCGAGCACGGGGGGCAGCGCAAGCAGCGGCGAGCTGTCGGCCAGCACGCCCGTCACCACGCTGCAGGCCGGCCTGCAGTCGAAGTGGGAGGTCGACCTGTTCGGCCGCCTGCGCGCCGACCGCGACGCCGCGCAGGCCAAGCAGAACAGCGCCAACGCCAAGTGGCACGACGCCCGCGTGGCGGTGGCCGCCGAAACGGCCAACGCGTACTTCGCCGAGCGCGCCTGCCAGGAGCAGCTGCGCGTGTCGGAGTCCGATGCGCGCTCGCGCTCGGAAACCTCGCGCCTCACCGAGCTGTCGGCCAAGGCCGGCTTCACCGCGCCGGCGGACGCCGCGCTGGCCCGCGCCAGCGCCTCCGACGCCTCGGGCCGCCTGACGCAGCAGCGCGCCACCTGCGCCGTGCAGCGCAAGGCGCTGGTGGCGCTCAGCGGCATCGAAGAGCCCACGCTCGCGCAGAAGCTCGCCGCCGCGCCCACGCAGCGCGTGCTGCCGGCCGTGGGCAGCATCGCCAGCGTGCCGGCCGAGGCGATCTCGCAAAGGCCCGACGTCTACGCGGCCGAACTCGGCGTGGCCTCCGCCAGCGCCGACGTGGGCTCCGCCGAGGCCGAGCGCTACCCGAAGCTCACGGTGTCGGGCAACATCGGCCGCTCGCAGATTCGCGTGAGCGGCTTTCGCCAGTCGCTGGAAACCTGGACCGTGGGCCCCGTGTCGCTCACCGTGCCGCTGCTCGACGGCGGCGCGCGCCAGGCCAACACCGACGCCGCCAAGGCCCGCTACACCGAGGCCGTGTCGCTATACCGCGCCAACGTGCGCCAGGCGGTGCGCGAGGTGGAAGAAGCGCTGGTCAACCTCGACGCCACCGACGCCCGCACCACCGACGCCGACAGCGCGGTGAAGAACTACCAGGCCTCCTTCGACGCCACGCAGGCCCGCTACAGCAGCGGCCTTGCCAGCCTGTTCGAGCTGGAGGATTCGCGGCGCACGCTGTTCACCGCGCAGACCGCGCGCGTCTCGCTGCAGCGCGAGCGCACCGAGGCGTGGGTGGCGCTGTACCGCTCGATGGGCGGGGGCTGGAACCGGGCTGTCGACGCATCTGCGGACGCTTCGGCCGAAGTTCCGTCCACTTCCCCCACGTCCTCCACGTCTTCCTCCTCTTCCGAATCGTCCTCAATGACCACCACCCCGGCCGCCAAGGTCGCGACGTCGCCATGAAATCAATGAAGCGTTCCACCCTTGCCATCGCGCTGATCGCGCTCGTCGCCGTGCTTGCGGCGGTCTTCTTCATGACGCGCAAGCCGGCCGACAAGGCAGGCGAAGCCGCGACCGCCGCCAAGACGAAGGACGGCGCCAACGCGCCCAAGCCCGCGCTGACCGTCACCGTCGCCAAGCCCGAAGCCACCGAGCTCATGCTCACGCTCGCGGCCAACGGCAACGTGGCCGCCTGGCAGGAGGCCGTGGTCGGCTCCGAGTCGAACGGGCTGAAGCTGGCCGAAGTGCGCGTGAACGTGGGCGACGTGGTGAAGAAGGGCCAGGTGCTGGCCGTGTTCTCGCCCGAGACGGTGCGCGCCGACATCGCGCAGAGCCGCGCCTCGCTGGCCGAAGCCCGCGCCACCGCGGCCGACGCCGCCGGCAACGCCGCGCGCGCCCGCACGCTGCAGGCCACCGGCGCGCTGAGCCAGCAGCAGATCAACCAGTACCAGACCACCGAGCAGACCGCCAAGGCGCGCGTCGAGGCCGCCGAGGCCGTGCTGGCCGCGCAGGAAGTGCGCGGGCGCAACACGCAGGTGCTGGCGCCCGACGACGGCGTGATCTCCGCGCGCACCGCCACCGTGGGCAGCGTGGTGTCGGCCGGCACCGAGCTGTTCCGGCTGATCCGCCAGGGCCGCCTCGAATGGCGCGCCGAGGTCACCTCGGCCGAGCTGGGCCGCGTCGCGGTCGGCACCACCGCCTTCGTGGTGAGCGCCAGCGGCGCGCAGGTGCGCGGCAAGGTGCGCAGCATCGCGCCCACGGTCGACCCGCAGACGCGCGCGGCGCTGGTGTATGTCGACCTGCCCGCGGTGCAGCAGAACACCGGCATCAAGGCCGGCATGTTCGCGCGCGGCGACTTCGAGCTGGGCCGCAGCACGGCGCCCACCGTGCCGCAGAGCGCCATCGTGCCGCGCGACGGCTTCAACAACGTCTTCGTGCTCAAGCCCGACAACAAGGTGATGCAGCTGAAGGTGCAGGTCGGCCGTCGGCTGAACGACCGCATCGAGATCACCAGCGCGCTGCCCGACGGCGCGCGCGTGGTGGTGCAAGGCGCGGGCTTCCTGAACGACGGCGACTTCGTGCGCGTGGTGGATGCGCCCGCGCCCGCCGCCGCTGCGCAACCCGCAACCACCGCTGCCCCCGCGGCCCAGCCGGCGGCCTCCGCCGCCGCGGCCAAGTAACCCCTTCAAGGACACGCCATGAACGTTTCCGCCTGGTCCATACGCAACCCGATTCCGGCGGTGATGCTGTTCGTGCTGCTCACCTTCGGTGGGTTGCTGTCGTTCAACGCGATGAAGGTGCAGAACTTTCCGGACATCGACCTGCCGACCGTCACGGTCTCGGCGTCGCTGCCCGGTGCCGCGCCTTCGCAGCTGGAGACCGACGTCGCGCGCAAGCTCGAGAACTCCATCGCCACCGTGCAGGGCCTGAAGCACATCACCACCAAGGTGCAGGACGGCGCCGCCACCCTCATCGTCGAGTTCCGCCTCGAAAAACCCGTGCAGGAGGCCGTGGACGACGTGCGCTCGGCGGTGCAGCGCGTGCGCGCCGACCTGCCGGCCGACGTGCGCGACCCGGTGGTCACCAAGCTCGACCTGGCGGGCCAGCCGGTGCTGGCCTTCACCATCGCCTCCTCGCAGATGGACGACGAGGCGCTCAGCTGGTACGTGGACAACGACATCACCAAGAAGCTGCTCGCGCTGCCCGGCGTCGGCGCGGTCAACCGCGTGGGCGGTGCCACGCGCCAGGTGCACGTGGACCTCGACCCGGTCAAGCTGCAGGCGCTGGGCGCCTCGGCCGGCGACATCTCGCGCCAGCTGCGCCAGGTGCAGACCGAGAGCGCGGGCGGCCGCTTCGACCTGGGTGGCAGCGAGCAGCCGGTGCGCACGCTGGCCACGGTGCAATCGGCCGACCAGCTGCGCGACATGCAGATTGCGCTGAGCGACGGCCGGCGCATCCGGCTCGACCAGGTGGCGCGCATCAGCGACACCATCGCCGAGCCGCGCGCGGGCGCGCTGCTCAACGGCAAGCCGGTGGTGGGCTTCGAGGTGGCGCGCAGCCGCGGCGCCAGCGAGGTCGAGGTGGGCCACGCGGTGCAGAAGGCGCTGGCCGACATGCGCGTGCAGCGCCCCGACATCGAGCTGACCGAGGCCTTCAACTTCGTCGACCCGGTGGAAGAGGAATACAACGGCTCGCTGCACCTGCTGTACGAAGGCGCCATCCTGGCGGTGATCGTGGTGTGGCTGTTCCTGCGCGACTGGCGCGCCACCTTCGTGTCGGCCGTGGCGCTGCCCATGTCGGTCATTCCGGCCTTCATCGGCATGCACCTGCTGGGCTTCTCGGTGAACGTGATCTCGCTGCTGGCGCTGTCGCTGGTGGTCGGCATATTGGTGGACGACGCCATCGTGGAGGTCGAGAACATCGTGCGCCACCTGCGCATGGGCAAGACGCCCTACCAGGCGGCCATGGAGGCGGCCGACGAAATCGGGCTGGCGGTGATCGCCACCACCTTCACGCTCATCGCGGTGTTCCTGCCCACGGCCTTCATGAGCGGCGTGGCCGGCAAGTTCTTCAAGCAGTTCGGCTGGACGGCGTCGCTCGCCGTGTTCGCCTCGCTGGTGGTGGCGCGGGTGCTCACGCCGATGATGGCGGCCTACATCCTGAAGCCCATCGTCACCAAGGAGGTCGAGCCCGGCTGGCTGCGCTGGTACATGCGCGCGGTGGGCTGGACCACGCACAACCGCTTCAAGACCATGGTGCTGGCCACCCTGTTCTTCTTCGGCTCGCTGGCCATGATTCCGCTGCTGAAGACCGGTTTCATTCCGCCGGACGACAACTCGCAGACCCAGATCTACCTGTCGCTGGCGCCCGGCTCCACGCTGGCGCAGACCACGGCCGCGGCCGAGGAAACGCGCCGCCGCGTGATGCAGATCGCGCACGTGAAGAGCGTGTACACCACGGTGGCCGGCGGCAGCGCGGGTGGCGACCCGTTCGCGAGCTTCGGCACGCCCGAGACGCGCAAGGCCACGCTCACCATCAAGCTGGACCCGCGCGGCGACCGGCCACGCAAGCAGGTGATCGAGAACCAGATCCGCACCGCGCTCGAGACGCTGCCCGGCGTGCGCAGCACGGTGGGCCTGGGCGGCTCGGGCGAGAAGTACATCCTGGCGCTCACCGGCGAAGACCCGGTGGCGCTGGCCACGGCCGCCAGCGCGGTCGAAAAAGACCTGCGCACCGTTCCCGGCCTGGGCAACATCACCTCGACCGCGAGCCTGATCCGCCCGGAGATCGCGGTGCGCCCCGACTTCGCGCGCGCCGCCGACCTGGGCGTGACCAGCTCGGCCATCGCGGAAACGCTGCGCGTGGCCACGCTGGGCGACTACGACCAGTCGCTGGCCAAGCTCAACCTCGCGCAGCGGCAGGTGCCCATCGTGGTGAAGCTGGAAGACTCGGCGCGCCAGGACATCGACCTGCTCGGGCGCCTGTCGGTGCCCAGCGCGCGCGGGCCGGTCATGCTGAACCAGGTGGCCTCGCTCACCATGGAAGGCGGCCCGGCCGTGATCGACCGCTACGACCGCTCGCGCAACGTGAACTTCGAGATCGAGCTGTCCGGCGTGGGCCTGGGCGACGCCAAGGCCGCGGTGACCAAGCTGCCGTCCATCGTCAAGCTGCCGCCGGGCGTGCGCATTGCCGAGGTGGGCGACGCCGAGGTCATGACCGAGCTGTTCGCCAGCTTCGGTCTGGCGATGCTCACGGGCGTGCTGTGCATCTACATCGTGCTGGTGCTGCTCTTCAAGGACTTCCTGCACCCGGTGACCATCCTGTGCGCGTTGCCGCTGGCGCTCGGCGGTGCATTCGTGGGGTTGCTGATCGGGCAGAAGGCGCTGTCGATGCCCTCGCTCATCGGGCTCATCATGCTCATGGGCATCGCGACCAAGAACTCCATCCTGTTGGTGGAGTACGCCATCGTGGCGCGCCGCGACCACGGCATGAGCCGCTGGGACGCGCTGCGCGACGCCTGCCACAAGCGGGCGCGGCCCATCATCATGACCACGCTGGCCATGGGCGCGGGCATGCTGCCCATCGCGGTCGGCTTCGGCGCGGCCGACTCCAGCTTCCGCTCGCCGATGGCGATGGCGGTGATCGGCGGGCTCATCACCTCGACCGTGCTGAGCCTGCTGGTGGTGCCGGCGGTGTTCACGTACATCGACGACATCGAGCACTGGATCAAGCGCACGGTGCGCAAGCTGCGCGGGCAGCCGGCGGACCCGCACCTGGACGACGACCTGGTCGAGGAGCCGCGGCCGGCGGCCTGACCGTCGGTTTGCTCGCTCGCCGCCGCGAGGCAGTGAGCGGAAAGTTCAGGCGAAGGTCGTGTCCAGCCAGTCGCCGATGCGCGCCATCGCCAGCCGCTGGGCGCCCACGTGGCAATGCGCCCCGGCACCCAGCGTGTCGTCGAGCGCCATGAAGGTCTTGGGGCAGGTCAGGTGCGCATGCAGCATCTCGGGCTGGCCCTTGAAGAACATGTCGTTCGAGGCGGCGCACACCAGCGTCGGGCACTGGATGCGCTCGGCGATGCCGTCGGCCACGTGGTAGTCGAGCAGCGTCGACAGGTAGCCGCGCGCCGTGCCCTTGCCCGTCACCCATGCGCCGTGGCTGAAGGCCCAGCGCGCCTGCGAGTCGTGCGCGGCCATCTGGGCCAGCGCCTTGTCGATGTCGGGCGCCGAGGGCGCGGTGAGAACGCGCCGCGCCACCTCGCGCTGCCCGCCGAACATCGGCAGCGTCTTCAGGCCCATGTCGTAGATGCCGTCGAGCGCCACCAGCGCACGGATGCGCGGCTCGAACGCCGCCGCGCGCGGCGCCAGCACGCCGCCCAGGCTGTTGCCCAGCAGCGCGACGCGGCGCGCATCGACGTCGGGCCGCGCCAGCACATGGTCGAGCACCGGGCCCACCACGTGTTCCCAATCGGGCCGTAGCACCAGGCCTTCGCGGTGCATCGGGCCGGGCTGGCCGGGGCCGTCGAAGCTCAGCACGTTGTAGCCGCGCTCGGCCAGCGCGACGGCGGCGACGTAGTGCATCTCCTCGACCGAGCCGTCGAAGCCGTTGTGCATGACCACGGTGGGCCGACGCCTGGCCGTGGACTTGCCTGTTGCCTTGCCCTGCCCCTGCCCAGCCGCGCGATAGAAGTAGCCCGGCAGGCTGGTGCCTTCGTAGCGGATGCGCACCGGCTCCACGGCCCCGCCCGTGAGCCGGGCCGCGGCGCGAAAGCTTTGCACGCTGCGGTCGTAGGCCGACGCGATGCGCGGATCACCCGGGTTGCCGTGCAGGAAGAATTCCGCGCTGCGGTAGTAGTTGGAGGCGCGAAGGAAGGCGTCTCGCGCGCTCACGGCGTGGCCGCCGTCCTGGCTCTTCTGCGCTTCGGCGGCGACGCGGTCGGCGGTGAGCTTCCATTCGTCGTGCCAGCTGTCGTAGTCGCCGCTGCGGATACGTTGCGCGGTGGCCAGCACTTCGCCGAAGTCAGCGCCGCCGTAGGCGATGTGGCCGAAGGAGCGAAGCGTTTCGAACCAGAAGGTCTCGTCCTGTTCGAAGACGAAGGGCTTCAGCGTGGGGGATGCGGCCGCCGGTGCGGAAGCGGATGCAGGCGCGGCCTGCGCGGCGGGTGGGAGCGAGCTGCCGGAGGCCTCTTCGGCGGCCCTGGCGCCGAGGGCCAGTGCGCCGGTGGCGGCGAGCAGGGAGCGGGCGAATTGACGGCGTTCCATGGCGTGGTTCCTTTCGTTGGGCCGGTTGCCGAAGACGGGGGTGTCTTCGGAAACGGACTCTAGAAAGGAGCGCCACGCGGCGCAGCCGCGATGCGACGAAACGCCGCCGAGGGGACGCGAGGCGTCGCCTGGCGGGGGTCAGGCGTCAGGCGTCCAGCTGCGCCAGCCGCTTCAGCTTGCGTTCGCTCATGCGCTTGGCCAGTCGCGGCAGCACCAGCACGGCCACCACGATGACCACCAGCGTGATCGACATCGGGCGCTGGAAGAACACCGCGGCGCTGCCCTCGCCGATCGACATGGCGTTGCGCAGCTGCGCTTCGGCCAGCGGGCCCAGGATCATGCCGACCACCACGGGCGCCGTGGGAAAGTCGAAGCGACGCATCACCACGCCCAGCAGGCCGATGGCATACAGCAGGAACAGGTCGAACGCGCTCTGGCGCATGCCGTAGGCACCCACGGTCGCGAAGATCAGGATGCCGGCGTAGAGCTGGGGCTTCGGAATCTTCAGCAGCTTGACCCACAGGCCCACCATCGGCAGGTTCAGCACCAGCAGCATCACATTGCCGATGTACAGCGACGCGATCAGCGCCCACACCAGCGCGGCCGAGGTGGTGAACAGCTGCGGGCCCGGCTGGATGCCGTAGTTCTGGAACGCGCCCAGCAGGATGGCGGTGGTATTCGAGGTGGGAATGCCCAGCGTGAGCAGCGGAATCAGCGCGGCCGTCACCGTGGCGTTGTTGGCGGCCTCGGGGCCGGCCACGCCTTCGATGGCGCCCTGGGTGCCGAACTCGGCCTTGGCGTCCTTGTCCTTGGCGAGCTTCTTTTCCATCGCGTAGCTCAGGAAGGTCGGAATCTCGGTGCCGCCGGCCGGAATGCAGCCGAAGGGCGTGCCGATGGCGGTGCCGCGCAGCCAGGCCGGAATGGAGCGCTTCCAGTCGCGCTTGGTCATGTGCACGCGGCTGAGCTTGTTCTGACCCTCGACCACCTTGCCCTCGTAGAGCACGGCGTACAGCACCTCGGCCACCGCGAACAGGCCGACCGCGACCAGCACGATCTCGATGCCGTCGAGCAGCTCGGGCACGCCGCCGGTGTAGCGGCCCTGGCCCGAGATCTGGTCGAGGCCCACGCAGCCGGCCGCGAGGCCGACGAACAGCGCCGTCATGCCGCGCAGCGTGCTCTTGCCCAGCACCGCGCTCACCGTGGTGAAGGCCAGCAGCATCAGCAGGAAATACTCGGGCGGCCCGAGCTTGACCGCGAACTCGGCCACGAAGGGCGCGAACAGCGTGACGATGACCGTGGCGATGGTGCCGGCCACGAAGGAGCCGATGGCGGCGGTGGCCAGCGCGGCGCCCGCGCGCCCGCTCTTGGCCATCTTGTTGCCTTCCATCGCGGTCACCATGCTGGCGGTTTCGCCGGGCGTGTTCAGCAGGATGGAGGTGGTCGAGCCGCCGTACATGGCGCCGTAGTAGATGCCCGAGAAGAAGATCATCGAGGCCGTGATGTCGACCTTGCCGGTGATGGGCAGCAGCATGGCCACCGCCACGGCCGGGCCGATGCCGGGCAGAACGCCCACGGCGGTGCCCAGGGCGCAGCCGACCAGGCACCACAGCAGGTTGATGGGAGTGATGGCGGTGGCGAAGCCCGCCATGAGTGCGTTGAAGATTTCCATGTCAGAACCACCCGGTCGAGGTCAGGCCCGGCAGGCTGATGGCCAGGAACTGCGTGAACATCCAGAACACCGGGGCGGAGATGAGCGCGCCGGCAATGAAGTCGGTGGCCCAGGTGCGCGGCGAGTTCACGCCGGCCTGCCCGCTCGCGCGGCGCAGCCCCTGCACGGCCAGCACGTAGCACAGCGTGCAGCTCAGGATGAAGCCGAGCGTGGTGATGAGCGCCGCGTTGAGCAGCAGCCCCGCCGACACCCAGATGAAACCGGGCCAGTACGCGTGCTCGGCGCCCGAGGGCGCGTCGAGTTCGCGGAAGCCGCCGGTGCGCGCCTCCCACAGGATCCAGGCGCCGCACAGCACGAGCACCACGGACACCAGCCAGGGCAGGAAGTTGGGGCCGACGCCGCCGTAGCCGGCTTCGGAAGAAATGCCGATGGCGCCGAAGGCCAGCGCCAGGCCGGTCAGCAGCACGCCGGCGCCGACCAGGGTCTGCGGCCATGTGACCGCGGGCTGCGGGGCGACCGAGGAGTCTGGAGTTGTCATTTTTTGTCCCGGGTGTGGCGCCGAGTGCGGAGCCGGATTTGAAAACGGCACGCTGTCCGCTCTTGCGAGGACAGCGCGCCGTGGGCGAGCCAGTGGTGCGCGCGGGGGGTCAGACCATGCCGGACTTGGTCATGATCGCGCGCAGGCTGGCGAAGTCGTCGTCGACGAACTTGGCGAAGGCGTCGCCCGAGATCACGGCCGGCGTCCAGTCGTTCTTCTTCAGCGACTCGGCCCACGAAGCGCTCTTCATGGCGGCCAGCACCATGTCGGTCAGCGCCTTGCGTTGCTCGGCCGAGATGCCGGGCGCGCCGTACACGCCGCGCCAGTTGCCGATCTCGACGTCGATGCCCTGCTCCTTCAGCGTGGGCACGTTGATGCCCGGCAGGCGCTGGGCCGAGGTGACGGCGATGGCCTTCATCTTGCCGGCGGCGATGTATTCGGCGAACTCGCTGTAGCCGCTGCCGCCGATGGTGACGTTGCCGCCCAGGATGGCGGCGGTGGCTTCACCGCCTCCGCGGAAGGCCACGTAGTTGATCTTCGAGGGGTCGGCGCCGACCTTCTGCGCGATCATGGCCGCGGCGATGTGCTCGGTGGAGCCGCGCGAGCCGCCACCCCACTTCACGCTGCCCGGGTCTTTCTTGAGCTGCTCGACCACGTCCTTCATGGTCTTGAAGGGCGAGTTCGACGGCAGCACGAACACGTTGTATTCGGTGGTCAGGCGGGCGATGGGCGTGGCCTGCTCGAGCTTGACCGGCGGCTTGCCGGTGATGATGCCGCCCAGCATGACCGAGCCCATGACCATCAGCGCGTTGGCGTCGCCCTTGGAGCCGTTGACGAACTGGGCCAGGCCCAGCGCGCCGGCGGCACCGCCCTTGTTGTCGTAGGTGACCGTGTCGGCCACCTTGGCGTCGCTCAGGGCCTTGCCCAGGGCGCGGCCGGTGGTGTCCCAGCCGCCTCCGGGATTGGCCGGGATCATCATCTTGACGTTGGCGGCGGCACGGGCCGACAGTGGCAGGGCTCCGGCGGCGGCCAGGGCGGCCAAGGACTTCAGAAAGGTATCGCGACGCATTGTTGTCTCCTGGAAACTGGAAGGAACTTGAAAGGAACCTGACTTGAACCTGAGCGCTATCATGCGCCGCCCCGCTGTCAGTTGGCTGTCCGCCAGACTGGGGAAAACACCGAAGAACGCGTTGCTGCGTACCGCCTTTTCCATCGCCCTGCCCCCCTTATGAAGCTGCTGCTGGTCGAAGACGACCCCTCGATGCAAATCACCCTGCAGCGCACCCTCGGGCGGCGCCGGATCGACGTGCGCATCTGCGGCGACGGCGCCGAGGCCGTGGCGCAGTGGCGCGCCATCGAGCCCGACGTGGTGGCGCTGGACCTGAGCCTGCCCAACCTCGACGGCCTGCAGGTGCTGGCGCAGGCCCGCGCCGAAGGGCTGCGCACGCCCGTGCTGCTGCTGACCGCGCGCGGCACGGTGGGCGACCGCATCGTCGGCCTGAACGCCGGCGCCGACGACTACCTGCCCAAGCCCTTCGACCTCGACGAGCTGGAGGCGCGCATTCGCGCGCTGCGCCGGCGCAGCCATGGCGTCACCGGACAGGACGCGGGGCTGAACCCGCAGGAAATCGGCGGCCTGCGCTTCGAGCCCGACAACGGCGCCATCTACAACCGCGCCGAGCTGCTCGAGCTCACCCCGCGCGAGCTGGCGCTGTTGAAGGCGCTGATGATGAAGCCGGGCCATGCGGTGACCAAGGAGCGCCTGTTCGAGCTGGTGTTCCCGGGCGAGGCCGACGTGCAGTACGAGGCCATCGAGGTGGTGGTGTACCGGCTGCGCAAGAAGCTGGTGGGCACCGGCGCCGTGCTCATGACGATGCGCGGGCTCGGTTACCTGCTGCGCCCCGAGGCGTGAGCGGCCCGGCATGACCCACGTTTCGTCGCTTCGCGCGCGGCTGCTGCTCGGCATCCTCGCGCCGATTGCCGTGTTCATCGTGATCAACAGCGTGAGCCTGTACCGCCAGAGCCTGGCGGCCGCCACCACGGCCTACGACCGCACCCTGCTGGCCTCGGCCAAGACCATCGGCGAGCAGCTGGACGTGGAGGGCTACGACGAGCTGGCGCAGCTGCGCGCCATCGTGCCCTACTCGGCGCTGGAAGCCTTCGAGGCCGACAACCGCAGCCGGCTGTTCTACCGGGTGTCGGCGCTCGATGGCGAAATGGTCTCGGGCTTTGCCGAGCTGCCGTTCTGGCGCGGCCGCATTCCCGACCGCAGCGCCTACGCCGCGCTGGTCGACTTCTACGACGCGCAGTTCCGCAACCAGCCGGTGCGCGTGGCGGTGCTGCTGCAGCCGGTGGCCAGCGCGCGCGGGCGCGGCATGGCGGTGGTGCAGGTGGCCGAGACGCTGGAAATCCGCGAGACGCTGGCGCGCAAGCTGCTGCTGGACACGCTGTGGCGCCAGTTGCTGCTGATGGGCGTGATCGCGCTGGCCACCATCTTCGTGGTGCAGCGCGCCACGCGGCCGGTGCGCGAACTGGGCGAGGCCATCGAGCGGCGCCCGGCCGACGACCTCTCGCCCATCGACGCGCCCGACGCCCCGCGCGAACTGCGCCCGCTGATCGACGCCACCACCCAGGTCATGGGCCGGCTGCAGCGGCTGCTGGACCACCAGAAGCGCTTCGTGCGCGACAGCGCCCACCAGCTGCGCACGCCGCTGGCGGTGCTGAAGGCGCAGGTGCAGTCGGCGCGCCGCGGCGACGTGGCACCGGAGCAGGCGCTGGGCGAGATCAGCCAGACGGTGGAACGCGCCACCGCGCTGGCCAACCAGATGCTGTCGCTCGCCAAGGTCGAGCAGCTGCGCCAGCAGCCCGAGTCGGTAACGTTGGACCTGGGCGAGGTGGTGCGCAACATCGCGCTCGACCTGTCGCCGCTGGTGGCCGACAAGGCGCTCGACTTCGAGCTGGCCATCGACCAGCCGGTGCGCGTGCAGGCACACCAGTGGATGCTGCAGGAGCTCGCGCGCAACCTGCTGCACAACGCGATCAAGCTGAGCCCGGTGGGCGCGGCGCTGTCGGTGTCGGTGCGGCCCGAGGGCGACGAGGCGGTGCTGACCGTGCGCGACAGCGGGCCGGGCATTTCGCCGGAGCTGCGCCAGCGGCTGTTCGCGCCCTTCTCCGCCGGGAGCGCATCGAGCGGCTCGGGGCTGGGGCTGGCGATCTGCCGGGAGATCGTGCTGGCGCTGGGCGGGCGCATCGCGCTCGAGAACCGGGAAGCCACACAGGACGGTGCCGTACAGGTCATCGGGCTCGATGCCGTCGTGCGACTGCCCTTGTCGCGGCACAATTCCTGAATTCCACTCCCGGACCTTTATGGAACGTCTGCGCATCGACAAATGGCTCTGGGCCGCCCGCTTCTTCAAGACGCGCTCGCTGGCCGCGGAGGAAATCGGCAAGAACCGCGTGCAGGTGAACGGCGACATCGCCAAGGCCTCGCGCGAGGTCAAGGCCGGCGACACCGTTGCCATGCGCATGGGCCCGCTCACGCGGACCGTGACGGTGCGCGGCGTGAGCGGCCAGCGCGGGCCGGCGCCGGTGGCGCAACAGCTCTACGAGGAAACGCCCGAGAGCCTCGCCGCCCAGGCGGCGTTTCGGGAGCTGCGCCGCTCGGGCACCGAGCCCGCCCTGGCCATCGAGCAGGGCCGCCCCACCAAGCGCGACCGCCGCGACCTCGACGGTGCGGTGCGCCATGCCGAATGGGACAACCGCTGGAGCGCCTCGCTGGACACGGACGACGACGAGCGCTGACGGCAGAGCGCTGACTGCAGAACGCTTGCTGTGGATCGTCGGTTGCCGATGGCTTAGGCTGTGGGCTTCCTTCGTTCTTCACGGGAGTTCCGCTTCATGGCCAGCTTCAAGAAATACCGCGTCGGCAGCAAGTTCAAGCTGTCGCACATCGACCCCGACGACACGCCCTTCTGCGAAGGCGACGAGGCCTCGCAGCGCACCGAGGTCGAGGCGCTGGCCGTCGAGCTCGACGAACTGCAGGACGTGCTGCACGCCGAGGGCCGGCGCAAGCTGCTGCTGGTGCTGCAAGGCATGGACACCAGCGGCAAGGACGGCACCGTGCGCTGGGTGTTCTCGCGCACCTCGCCGCTGGGCGTGCGCGTGACCGCCTTCAAGGCGCCGAACGACGAGGAGCGCGCGCACGACTACCTGTGGCGCTGCCATGCCGCCGTGCCGCGCACCGGCGAGATCATGGTGTGGAACCGCAGCCACTACGAAGACGTGCTGGTGCCGGTGGTCGAAGGCTGGATCGACAAGGCGGAAGCCAAGCGCCGCTATGCGCAGATCAACGACTTCGAGCGCCTGCTCACCGAGACCGGCACCGTGGTGGTGAAGTGCATGCTGCACATCGACAAGGACGAGCAGCGCGAGCGCCTGCAGTCGCGCATCGACACGCCGGGCAAGCAATGGAAGTTCAGCATAGACGACCTCTCGGTGCGCACCAAGTGGAGCGCCTACCAGCAGGCCTACCAGAGCGCGCTGGGCGCCACCTCGACCGACCACGCACCCTGGCATGTGATACCGGCCAACAGCAAGCGCCACCGCAACGTGATGATTGCGCAGCTGCTGGTGAAGACGATGCGGGCCATGAAGCTCAAGCCGCCGGCACCCGACCCGGCGCTGAAGGGGTTGATCATCAAGTGAGCCGCGCAGGGCCTGCGCAACGGGCCTTCGTGTCCTGTTTGTAAAGTGCGGCTTCGCCTACGGAGCGGGCCGCGGCAGCTCACTTAAGCTGGCCCGCGTACCGATTCAGGTGCACCTGTGCAACCACTCAGAGGACAACTCCAACATGAAAAAAACCATCTTCGTTCTTGCAGCCTGCCTGCTCGCTTCCACCGCCGCCCTCGCCCAGCCGGGCCCGCGCCACGGCCCCGGCCCTGGCTACGACCGCGGCCACCATCGCCCGCACAAGGTGTGGGTGCCGGCGCACCGTGAACACGGTCGCCTGGTGCGCGGCCGCTACGTCTGGCGTTGAACTGCCTGGCGCTCACAGTATTGAACGTTGAACGCCTGCATGCGGAGGCCTTCTTCTTTCCTGGAAGAAGGCCTCTGACATGCCCCGGCTGCTGAGCCTGCGCGAAGCCGTCGAAACACTGGCGGGCTGCCTCGACGACGAGGACATGTACCGCCGCTTCAGCTGGGTCTACGCCAGCGAAGACCTGCCACTGCACCAAGCCCGCTTCTACCTCTCCAGCGACGAAGAGGAAGAAGACCCTGTGGAAGACGAGCTGGGGCGAGAGATGCCCGAATTTGCCGTCGCCCACAAGCTCACGCACTACCTGGAGGCCGCGACCTTCGTCTCCGTGTTGACGGTGCAGAAGGAGCAGCAGCCGCTGTCGTCGCTCGACGATTTTTCCAAGGCGCTGAAGCACTATCACGAGGAAGACGCTTTCCTCGACCTCGGCCATTTCGCAAGCGACGACTGGACGGCCAGGGCGCCCGTCATCGCGGGCATCTCGCGTGAGCTGTTCGCCGAATACGACCTGTGGCTGGAAGACTGCCCTGCGGACCGCGTGGGCGATGCCGCGCGCGCCACCGCGGCGGTGCGCAAGATCAATGTGGGTGCAGCGCTGGCGCTGTGCCGCCAGCTGCCGGTGTCGCTGGGCGCGCGCATCGGCGGACGGGAAAGGGAGCAGATCGAGGAGCGCTTCTCTGCGCTCTCACTGCCCCTGAAGCGAACGACGCACCGGTCGCTCGCATGGTTGCCGTCGGACGACGGCAACTGAATCGAACTGCAGGACGGCGCTTCAGGAACGGCGGATGAGCGCCTGCGCAAGCACCCGGCACTTGCCGAATTCGCAGCGCACGGCCCAGGTGCCGCCGTTGTCGCACGGCACGTTGTAGGTTTCGTAGCCGGGGCCCTTGGCCGTGAGTTCGGCGCGCGGCTGCAGGTTGCAGCGGCCGGCCTTGGCCAGCGTTTCCACGTTGTACGTATCGACGCCGGTGCGCCGCGGCTTGGCGATCACGCCGGGGTCGAAGGTGTTGCCGTAGAAGCTGTCGCGCACGTTGGCGTCGAGGTTGTGATACCCGCGCTTGGCCATGCAATGCACGATGGCGATCTGCTGGTGCTCGGCGATCAGGTCGGCGTCGGGGCGGCCGTTCCAGTCGATGATGGCCGCGGTGATGCCGGTGTAGGAGGCCGCGGCCACGATGCCCTGGCCGTGCACCGTGATCAGCCCGAGGCCCAGCGCGCCCCACATGGCGTCGCCGGTTTCGCTGCGCGCGGTGATGCGGTTGGCCGCGGTGCGGCACTCGGCCACGTCGCTGTCGTAGCGCACCTTGTCCACGCCCTGCATGGCGACCATGGGCACATAGGCCGTGCCCCGGCCCGTTCCGGGCTCGGTGGGGGTCGGTGGCGCGCTGGCACAACCGGCCAGGGCCATGGCAGCGAACGCAATGCTCAGCAACAGCTTCATGCAATCCCTCGTCTTCTTCGCGATAGTTGCGCGGATTTAACCATACATATAGTTACTCTTGTTCGCACTTGTCGCGGGCGCACGACGAAGAGCGAAAGCCAGCGGGGCTACGATCTTCCGCCTGTCAGAGCCCTCATGTCCAAGAACTTCCACGAAAAGCGCTTTCCTCCACTGTTTGCGATTGCTTTGGCATTGTTATCTCTGGCCTTGCATGCCGCCGGTGCCGCAGCGCAGTCGCCGCCCGCCGAACTGGCCGGCAGGAACGGATGCATGGCCTGCCACGGGCTGGTCCACAAACAGGTCGGCCCGGGCTTCGCGCAAATCGCCCAGCGCTACCGCAACGACGGCGAGGCACCGGCGCGCCTGGCCGCGAAGATCCGCAGCGGCAGCGTGGGCACATGGGGACGGGTCATCATGCCGCGGCAGCCCCAGGTGTCGGAGGCGGACGCGCGGTCGCTGGCGCAATGGGTGTTGTCGCAGCCTGCCCCGCCTTGAACCATCGAGGAAAGAGGCCTTTGGCCGGCGTCGGCGCTATTCGTTACAGAATGCGAAAATAGGTTACATCGCCTCAGTGCCTCCCTTGGCGCAACCTATTTCCAGCCTGCGTGAACTACCGACTTGCACCCTTCATCGCCAACGTGGTGCTCGTCCTGTCGATGGCACTGCTGGGCGTCATCGGTGCCTTCTTCGGTGGAACTGCCGGCTTGCGACATGCGGAGTCGGTGCTGCACCTGACGCAGGCCGACTGGCAGGTCGACGACTCGGCCGGCTTCAGCACCCCGCCGCTGAAGCAGGACAGCAGCGCGCTGCCCGCGACCTGGAAGCAGGTCGAGTTGCCGCTGGCGTTGCCCATCGCGCTGTTGCGGCAGGCGGAATCCGCCAAGGCTTCCGACTCCGCAGCGACGACGCGCACCACCTGGGTCCGGCTTTCCACGCGCGACCTGCCGCCCTCGCCTGGCCCGCTGGCGCTGTACGGCATTCGCATCAAGACCGACGGCACCATCGCCGTCTACGTCAACGGGCAGCTGGTTCAGCGGGCGCAGCCGTCGGGGCCGCTGTGGAACAGCACCCGCACCCCGCTGTGGGTGCCGTTGGACCACAGCGCCGACAGCACGCCGCCGCGCGAAATCCTGCTGCGCCTCGAACACACGCAAAGCGCCCAGGTGGCGCTTTCGTCCTTGTGGATCGGCCCCACCGACGCACTGCGCGGGCGCTACGGCATGCGCCAGTGGCTGCAGCAGGAGCTGCCCGCGATGCTCAGCGCCGCGTTCATGGCGGTGGGCGTGTTCGCGCTGTTCGTGTGGTTCCGGCGCCGCGACGAAACCGGCTACCTGCTGTTCTTCAACCTCTCGGCCACCTCCTTCATGCGAGGGCTGCATTTCTACGTGGCGCAGCCCGTGGCCAACGACTGGTTCGCCTGGCTGACAGTCAACTCGCTGTTCTGGCTGGTGATGGTGGTGCACTTCTTCCTGCGCCAGTTGCACGGGCGCCGGCTGAAGTGGCTGAGCCGCGGCGTGGTGCTGGCCACCGCCGCCATCGGCATCGTGACGATGCCCGGGCTGGACCTGGTGGCGAACACGCCGCAGGTCACGCCGCTGATCTACGCGGTCGCCGCGCTGATGGGCATCGCGGTGTGCCTGGTGGGCGGCGTCAGCGCGTGGCGCCGCTCCAATGAAGGCCGGCTGGTGGCGGTGGGCATCGGCATCTGCGTGCTGCTGGGCATCACCGACTGGCTGCTGCAGAACAACTTCATCAGCCCCGAAGGCTGGTACCTGGGGGCGTACACCAACGCCGTGACCTTCAGCGTGTTCGGCGCGCTGATGTACCGCCGCTACGTGCAGGCCATCGGCGCCGTTGAGCAGCTCAACGCGAGCCTGGCCGAGCGCCTGCGCGCGCGCGAAGCCGAGCTCGAGGCGAGCCACCGCAAGCTGCGCGACATCGAGCGCCTGCAGACCATCAGCGACGAACGCCAGCGACTGATGCAGGACATGCACGACGGGCTGGGCTCCTCGCTGATCAGCGCCATCCGCTCGGTGGAAGGCGGCGGCATGAGCGACGACAAGGTCTCGCAGATTCTGAAGAGCTGCCTCGACGACCTGAAGCTCACGCTCGATTCGCTGGAGCCGGTCGAGGCCGACCTGCTGCTGCTGCTCGCCACGCTGCGCTATCGGCTCGAGCCGCGACTGGAGGGCACGGGCGTGTCGCTGCGCTGGGAGGT
This sequence comes from Variovorax sp. J22G73, assembly GCF_030317035.1. Lineage (GTDB taxonomy): Bacteria > Pseudomonadota > Gammaproteobacteria > Burkholderiales > Burkholderiaceae_C > Variovorax. The sequence continues at coordinate 1,344,651 of NZ_JASZYK010000001.1, read as the reverse complement.
GCAGGAGCTGCCCGCGCTGGCGTGGCTGGACCCGTCGAGTGCGCTGCACATCCTGCGCATCGTGCAGGAGAGCATCTCGAACGTGCTGCGGCACACGCGCGCCACGGAAATTCGCGTGGGCACGTCGATGGCGGGCGCGGGGGTTCAGGTGACGATCGAGGACAACGGCCAGGGGTTCAACGTGCAGCGCGCAATGAGCGGCAATGCGCCGATGGCGTCGGGGCGCGGGCTGCAGAACCAGCGGCGGCGGGCGCTGGCGATACGAGGCACGGTGAGCTGGGAATCGCGCTCGACGGGAACGAAGTTTGTGCTCTGGCTGCCGCTGGACCGGGACGCGTTGGTGGCGTAGCGGTTGCCGCGTAAGTCAGGCGGCAATGCAAAGACAGAAATGAAAAACGGCCCCGTGAGGGGCCGTTTTTTGCTATCTGGCGGAACCGGAGGGATTCGAACCCTCGATGAGGCTCTACACCCCATACTCCCTTAGCAGGGGAGCACCTTCGGCCACTCGGTCACAGTTCCTGAAAGAAGCCACGATTATGCCATTACTTAGGCGCTCGGTTGGTCCAGATCGAAGGCTTTGTGCAGTGCGCGCACTGCCAATTCCATATATTTTTCATCGATCACGACCGAGGTCTTGATTTCGCTGGTCGAGATCATCTGGATGTTGATGCCCTCTTCGCTCAGCACGCGGAACATCTTGCTCGCCACGCCCACATGGCTGCGCATTCCGATGCCCACGATGCTGACCTTGCAGATCTTGGTGTCGCCCACGATCTCGGTCGCGCCCAGCGACGGCATCACCTTCGACTGCAGCAGGTCGATGGTCTTCGCGTACTCGTTGCGGTGCACGGTGAAGCTGAAGTCGGTCTTGCCGTCCTTGCTGAGGTTCTGGATGATCACATCGACTTCGATGTTGGCATCCGCCACGGCACCGAGGATGTGGTACGCGATGCCCGGCTTGTCGGGCACGCCCAGCACCGAGATCTTGGCTTCGTCGCGATTGAATGCGATGCCGGATACGACGGCTTGTTCCATGTTTTCGTCTTCCTCGAAAGTGATCAGCGTGCCGGACTTGGCCTCTTCATTGATGTCGATGTCCCACGGCGTGAAGCTCGAAAGCACACGCAGCGGCACCTTGTACTTGCCGGCGAATTCCACCGAGCGGATCTGCAGCACCTTGGAGCCCAGGCTGGCCATCTCGAGCATCTCTTCGAAGCTCACGGTCGAGAGGCGGCGTGCGTCGGGTTCCACGCGTGGATCGGTCGTGTAGACGCCGTCCACGTCGGTATAGATCAGGCATTCGTGCGCCTTCATGGCCGCGGCGATGGCCACGGCGGAAGTGTCGCTGCCGCCGCGCCCCAGCGTGGTGATGTTGCCTGCGTCGTCCACGCCCTGGAAGCCGGTGATGACCACCACCTTGCCGGCGTTCAGGTCGCCCATGACGCGCGCGTCGTCGATGCTCTCGATGCGGGCCTTGGTGTACGAGCTGTCGGTGCGCACCGAAACCTGCCAGCCTGCGTAGCTGACCGACTCGACGCCCTCGGCCTGCAGCGCGATGGCCAGCAGCGCCGACGAGGCCTGTTCGCCGGTGGAGGCGAGCATGTCGAGCTCGCGGCTGTGGGCCACGCCGGGCTTGCTGGGCGCCAGTTCCTTGGCCAGGCCGAGCAGGCGATTGGTTTCGCCGCTCATGGCACTCGGAACCACGATCATCTGGTGGCCTGCGCGTGCCCACTTGGCAACGCGCTTGGCGACATTCTTGATGCGCTCGGTCGAGCCCATCGACGTACCGCCGTATTTGTGAACGATCAATGCCATGGGTGAAATCAGAGAAAGAAAAAGGGCCGCTTGAAAGGCGGCGCCCTGCAAGCTGTCAGAGCGAAGTCTTCGGCGAGGGCGGGGCATTGTACCAATGCAGGAAGTCGCCCCGCCGCTCGGCGAAACCGGCCGCCACCTTGAGATGGATCCGGCGGCCCCGCGTGGTGCATGCGCGGAGCTGGTCGAGCAACTGGTCGAGCTGCGCGGCGCTGGGGGCGCAGCCGTGCGAGCGCATCAGCCAATGGCGCAACACGTTGGCCTGCCGGGCGCGCGAAAGCGCCTGCAGCGCGGCGATGCGGGGCGGGTCCCCCACGGCGAGCAGGTCTTGCGCGCCGAGTTCGGACAGCAGCTGCTGGGCCTGCGCGGCATGCCCGGCGCTGCGCGCGAAAGTGGACTGGAACTGCGGAAAAGCCTGCGCCAGCGCGGGCAGCAGCACCGAGCGGATCCGGTTGCGCGTGTAGCGCGCATCGGTGTTGGTCGGATCTTCGATCCATGGCAATTCGCGCCCGGCAAGCCATTCGCGCACCTCGGCACCAGGCACGGTCAGCAGCGGCCGGTAGATGTCGAGCCCGTTGCGTTTCGCATGCGCCGGCATCGCGGCCAGACCCGGAAGACCCGCGCCGCGCGACAGCGCCAGCAGCAGCGTCTCCACCTGGTCGTCGGCGTGATGGCCCAGCGCCACCGACGTGACAGCGGCACCTGCATTACCGGTGCGCGCCATCTCGGCGAATGCTTCATAACGCGCACGGCGCGCAGCGTCTTCAGGGCTGTCGCCCGGCGCATGCCGCGCGTCGACACGGTGCACGACCAGAGGCACGCTGAGGCGCTCGCACACCGCGACGCAATGCTGCTCGAAATCATCGGCTGCAGCCTGCAGCCCGTGGTGCACGTGAAAGGCGACCACCTGCCCCGGCCAGCGCGCTGCGCAGGCGGCCAGCAAGGCGGTCGAATCCGCGCCGCCGCTGAACCCCACCGCCAACGGCCGTTGCGCCGGCTCGAACGCGGCCATGGCGCGTTCGAAGGCGGAGGCCATGGTCGGGGGCGGCCTATCGGCCGTTGTCGGCCTTGGTGTCGTTGAAACGGCCGTAGCTCTGCAGGCGCTCGTAGCGGCGGTCCAGCAGTTCCTTCGGCTTCAGGTCGCTGACCTGGCGGAAGGCGTCGTTCAACGCACGCTTCAGGAAAGCGGCCATCTGGCGATGGTCGCGGTGCGCGCCACCCACCGGCTCGTTCACGATCTTGTCGACGAGGCCCAGCGCCTTCAGGCGATGCGCGGTGATGCCCAGGGCATCGGCCGCTTCCTGTGCCTTCTCACTGGTCTTCCACAGGATGGAAGCGCAGCCTTCGGGGCTGATGACGGAGTAGATCGAGTACTGCAGCATCACCAGCTGGTCGCCGACCGAGATCGCCAGCGCACCGCCGGAACCGCCCTCGCCGATGATCGTGACGATGATCGGCACCTCGAGCTGCGCCATCTCGAAGATGTTGCGGCCAATGGCTTCCGACTGGCCGCGCTCTTCCGCGTCGATGCCGGGGTAGGCGCCGGGCGTGTCCACGAAGGTGAACACCGGCAGCTTGAACTTCTCGGCCGTCTTCATCAGGCGCAATGCCTTGCGGTAGCCCTCGGGCTTGCTCATGCCGAAGTTGCGCGCGGTGCGCTCCTTGGTGTCGCGGCCCTTCTGGTGGCCGAGCACCATGCAGGGCACGCCATTGAAGCGCGCCAGGCCACCCACGATCGACAGGTCGTCGGAGAAGTGCCGGTCGCCGTGCAGTTCGACGAAATCGGTGAAGATTTCGTTGACGTAGTCCAGCGTGTAGGGCCGCTCCGGATGCCGGGCGATCTTGGTGATCTGCCAGGGCGTCAGGTCGCTGTAGATGTCCTTGGTGAGCTGCTGGCTTTTCTTGCCGAGCTGGTCGATTTCTTCAGAAATGTCGACCGCCGATTCGGTCTGCACATAGCGCAGTTCTTCGATTTTGGTTTCGAGTTCAGCAATGGGCTGCTCGAAGTCGAGGAAGGTTCGTTTCGCCAACGTCTTCTCCTGTTATTCAATACGCGACTGGAACCGGGTCCAGCGATCGCCAAATATACCAAGTCGCCACACTGCAATACGGCGCCCAGGCCACGGCGACATCGCGGGCATCGCTGCGGCTGACCGGGTCGCCCGAAAAATAGTTGACGCTGATGCCGTTGAGCAGCCCCACGTCGTCCACAGGCAGCACGTTCGGGCGCATCAGGTGGAAGATGAGGAACATCTCGGCCGTCCAGCGGCCAATGCCGCGGATCGCGACCAGTTCCTCGATGATGAGTTCGTCCGCCATGTCCTTCCACGAATCGACGTGGGCCACGCCGGAATCGAAATGAAGGGCCAGGTCGACGAGGTATTCGATCTTGCGCGCCGACAAGCCAGCCGCGCGCATGTCGTCGACCTTGAGCTTGAGCACGTTGGCCGGCGTCAGCTTGCGCGGCAACGCCACGAACTTGTCCCACACGGTTTGCGCGGCCTTCACCGAGATCTGCTGGCCGACCACGCTGCGCGCGAGCGTGGTGAACGCGTCGCCGCGCGACTCGAGGCAGGCGTTGCCGAACTTGGGAATCAACCGCTTCATGACGCGGTCTTTCTTGGCCAGGTGCTTGCAGGCCTCTTCCCAATAGTCCGGCGTGTAGATCTGGACGCTGGATTTCTTGGTGGCGGGCATGGGGTTGGTCGTGCCGTTCACTGCGCGGCCGCCCAGGTCGTGCCGGTGGGCGAGTCCTTGAGCACGATGCCCTGCCCCAGGAGTTCCTGGCGAATGCGATCGGCCTCGGCGAAATTCTTCGCGGCCTTGGCCGCGGCACGTGCATCGATCTGCGCCTGGATGGTGGCCTCGTCGAGCGTGGTGCCCGCGCGCAGGAACGCCTTCGGGTCGTCCTGCAATATCTGCACGCAGGCGCCCAGCGCCTTCAGCAAGCCGGCCTGCTCGGACGACTTGGTGCGGTTCACTTCGCCGGCCAGGTCGAACAGCACGGCCACCGCTTCGGGCGTCGCGAAGTCTTCGTCCATCGCGGCCTTGAAGCGCGCGGCATAGGGGTCGGCCCAGTCGAGCTTCACGTCGGCCGGCGTGACGAGGTCGAGCGCGGTGTACAGGCGCTTGAGCGAGGCACGCGCGTCGTCGAGGTGCACGTCGCTGTAGTTCAGCGGGCGACGGTAGTGCGCGCGCAGCACGAAGAAACGGATGGTCTCGGCGTCGTACTTCTTGAGCACATCGCGGATCAGGAAGAAGTTGCCCAGGCTCTTGGACATCTTCTCGTTGTCGGTCACGATGAAGCCGTTGTGCATCCAGGTGTTGGCCAGCGGCTTGCCGGTGGCGCCTTCGCTCTGGGCAATCTCGTTCTCGTGGTGCGGGAACTGCAGGTCTTCGCCACCACCGTGGATGTCCAGCGTTTCGCCGAGCAGTTCGCAGGCCATGGCCGAGCACTCGATGTGCCAGCCCGGGCGCCCTGCACCAAACTCGCTGGCCCACTTCACCTCGTCGGGCTCGCTGGCCTTGGCGCTCTTCCAGAGCACCGGGTCCAGCGGGTCGTCCTTGCCGTCGAGCACGGCCACGCGCTCGCCCGCATGCAGTTCGTCGAGCGACTTGCCGCTGAGCTTGCCGTAGCCGGGAAACTTGCGCACCGCGTAGTTCACGTCGCCGTTGCTCGAGCGATAGGCCAGTCCCTTCTTCTCGAGCGTGCCGATCATCGACAGCATCTGCGGGATGTAGTCGGTGGCGCGCGGCTCGTGCGTGGGGCGTTCGATGCCGAGCGCGTCGGCGTCTTCGTGCAGCGCGTCGATCATGCGATCGGTCAGTGCGCGGATGCTCTCGCCGTTTTCGACCGCGCGGCGGATGATCTTGTCGTCGATGTCGGTGATGTTGCGCACGTAGGTCACGGCGTAGCCGCTCACCTTGAGCCAGCGCTGCACCACGTCGAACGCGATCATCGAGCGGGCATGGCCGAGGTGGCAGTAGTCGTAGACCGTCATGCCGCAAACGTACATGCGCACCTGTCCGGGATGCAATGGGGAGAATTCCTCCAATTCACGCGACAGCGTGTTGTAGATGCGCAGACTCATGAGATTCGGAAAGCGTCATTTCGCGCACGTGCGGCACGGGCGACAGACGGTGTTTTTCAGGGGTGACGGGGCTGTGGCGGCAAGGGGTTGGACATGGCCCCTCGGCTACAATCCGGCCAAGTATAAACGGCTGCCGCCGCGCGGCGTCGGGGTGTTCCCCAAGCCCGCATTCCCCCATTTCCAGATCTCCGGATCTCTGCCGAGGCTTCATGAAGCACGCCGCGTTCTCCAGACTCTCCATCGCTTTTGCACTGCCACTGCTGTTCAGCCTGTGGGCACCCGCGGCGTACGCGAACGACTACGACGAGGTCAACCTGCTGCTGCGCCAGGGCAAGCCCACCGAGGCGCTGGCCAAGGCCGACACCTACATCGCCGGCAAGCCGCGCGACCCGCAAATGCGCTTCCTGCGCGGCGTGATCCTCACCGAGCAGAACAAGCAGGCCGACGCCATCGCCGCGTTCACGCAGCTCACGCAAGACTTCCCCGAGCTTTCCGAGCCCTACAACAACCTGGCCGCGCTGTACGCCTCGCAAAGCAAGTTCGACCAGGCCCGTGCCGCGCTCGAGCAGGCCATCAAGCTCAACCCCAACTACGCCACGGCGCACGAGAACCTCGGCGACGTGTACGCCCGCCTCGCGGCGCAGGAATACGTGCGCGCGCAGCAGTTCGCCAGCACCAACGCCAGCGTCGCGCCCAAGCTCTCGCTGATCCGCCAGATCTTCACGTCGAAGGCCGAGGCCGAAGCCGCCGCCCTGCCCGCCGCGCCCGCGGTCATCCGCAAGCCTGTCGGCCGCACCAGCAAGTAGCCGACATGGCCGCCGTGGGTGCCCGCGGCGGCATCCATGCACGGCCACCGCCCCTCACCTGCACATTCGCACGTTCATACATTCGCACTCGGAGCTTCTCTTGACGATCCACGCCTCCTCCAAGTTCAGCCTGCTCAGCCGCCGCGGCGCCCTCGTGCTGGCCGCCGCGCTCACGTTCGCCGCCACCGGCCACGCACAAACGGCCTCCCCTCGCGTCAAGCTGGCCACCACGGCCGGCGACATCGTCATCGAGCTCGACGCGGCCAAGGCGCCCAAGTCCGTCGAGAACTTCCTGCAGTACGTCAAGGACAAGCACTACGACGGAACGGTGTTCCACCGCGTCATCGACGGCTTCATGATCCAGGGTGGCGGCTTCACGGCCGACATGCAGCAAAAGCCCACGCGCGCCGCCATCCCGCTGGAAGCGAGCAACGGCCTGAAGAACGACAAGTACACCGTTGCCATGGCGCGCACCGGCAACCCGAACTCCGCGACCTCGCAGTTCTTCATCAACGTGAAGAACAACGACTCGCTGAACGCGCCGAACCCCGACGGCTACGGCTATGCCGTGTTCGGCAAGGTCGTGGCCGGCACCGACGTGGTCGACAAGATCCGCGGCGTGGCCACCGGCAACAAGGGCGGCATGCAGAACGTGCCGCTCGAAGCCGTCACCATCAAGTCCGCTTCGCTGCTGGCGAAGTGATCCCTGTTTTCCGAAGAAGGAGTCCCTCATGAGCAACCCCCAAGTCGAACTGCACATCAAGAACTACGGCGTGATCACGCTCGAACTCGACGCTGAAAAGGCGCCGAAGTCGGCCGAAAACTTCGTCTCGTACGTCAAGAAGGGCCACTACGACAACACGGTGTTCCACCGCGTGATCCCCGGCTTCATGGTGCAAGGCGGCGGCTTCGAGCCCGGCATGCAGCAAAAGCCCACGGGCGCCGAAATCGAGAACGAGGCCAACAACGGCCTGAAGAACGACAACTACACCGTGGCCATGGCCCGCACCAGCGCGCCCCACTCGGCGACCGCGCAGTTCTTCATCAACGTGTCGAACAACGGCTTCCTGAACCACACCGCCCCCTCGGCCCAGGGCTGGGGCTACGCCGTGTTCGGCAAGGTCATCAACGGCACCGACGTGGTCGACAAGATCAAGGCCGTGAAGACGGGCCGCAAGGGCTTCCACGACGACGTGCCGCTCGAAGACGTGGTGATCGAAAAGGCTGTCGTCATCGCTGAATGACGACCCCGGCGGGTCGGCGTGAAGTTCGCATGGGGCTCGCATGAGCACGGTGGCTAGCCCGGCTTTTCCCGAGTTGGTGGCGCCGCCCGCGTGGCGCACCGTCGACCTCATCTCCGACCTGCACCTGCAGGCCGGCGAGCCCGCCACCTTCGAGGCCTGGCAGGGCTACCTGCAGACCACGCCGGCCGACGCGCTCATCATCCTCGGCGACCTGTTCGAGGTGTGGGTGGGCGACGATGCGGCCGCCCAGCCCGGCTTCGAGGCGCAGTGCGCGGAGCTGCTGCGCCGCACTGCCCAGCGCCTGCCCGTGTTCTTCATGCACGGCAACCGCGATTTCCTGGTCGGCCCCGCGCTGGCGGCGAAAAGCGGCTTCACCCTGCTCGACGACCCGACGGTGCTGGTGCTGCATGGCCAGCGCTGGCTGCTGAGCCATGGCGACATCCTCTGCCTGGAAGACACCGAGTACCTCAAGTTCCGCGCGCAGGTTCGCACGCCTGAATGGCAGGCCGCGTTCCTCGCCAGGCCGCTGGAAGAGCGCCGCGCGCTCGCGCGCTCCATGCGCGTGCAGAGTGAAGACCGCAAGCGCAATCCCTCGACGGTCTGGGCCGATGTCGACAGCGACGCCGCGCGCAACTGGCTGCGGCAGGCCGGCGCCCATGCGCTGGTCCACGGCCACACGCACCGCCCCGCCGACCACGACCTGAGCGATGGCAATGGCGACGGCAATGCCGACGGCCAGGCATTGCGCCGCATCGTGCTGAGCGACTGGGACGCCGCGGCGCACCCGCCGCGCGCGCAATTGCTCTGCCTTTCCCCCGCCGGCGCGCAGCGCGTCGACCTGCGCTAGCCGCGCCGCCGCCACCGATGTTCAAGTGGCTGCGCCGGTTGCGCGCCCTGCCCCCGATCCCAGAAGCCGCCTGGCAGGCGGCGCTCAGGCGCTACGCCTTCCTGGGCGCCCTGCCCGAGCCCGACCGCCAGCGCCTTCGCACCCTGACCGCCGAATTCCTGCGCGACAAGGAATTCCACGGCGCCAAGGGCTTCACCATCACCAACGAAGTGGCGCTGGCCATCGCGGCGCAGGCCGTGCTGCCCGTGCTGCACCTGAAGGGCGGCCTGGACTGGTACGACGATTTCGTCGGCATCGTGGTGCACCGCTCCGAAGTGGTGGCGCGGCGCAAGGTAGTCGACGAGGCCCAGGTGGTGCACGAATACGGCGAGGTGGTCGCCGGCGAGGCGATGGACCGCGGCCCTGTCATGCTGAGCTGGGACGACGTGCTCGCGAGCAGCGTGAGCACCGAGCGCGGCTACAACGTCGTCATCCACGAGTTCGCCCACAAGATCGACATGCGCAACGGCGACGCCAATGGCTGCCCGCCGCTGCCCGCCGGCTTCGCGGGAACGCGCAGCGCCCGCGAGGCCCGCGCCGCCTGGACGGGCGTGCTGCAGCGCGCCTACGACGGTTTCCGCGAGAAAACCATCATGGCCGAACGCTTCGGCGCAGAGCCTCCCTGGCTCGATGCCTACGGCGCCACCTCGGTCAGCGAGTTCTTCGCGGTGGCCTGCGAGGCCTACTTCGTGAACCGCCCGAACTTCGCACGAGACTTCCCGGAAATGCTGCGGATTTTCGATGAATTCTTTCTGCCTAAACGGGCCTGAAGGCCGGCGGATACTGGCTCTCTAGCTATCAATTAGATAGCTGTTCAACCTTTACGATTGACGGGTTATCAACTCGTTCAAAAAGGTAAACAACATGAGGGATTGGATCTATCAGCTCACGGGCAAGGCGTGGCTGGCACTTGTGATCGGCATCGGCATCCTGGGGTGGGCAGGCTATGCGCAGTTCAAGGCCAGCGCGGACACGCATGGCACCGCCGTCGAAGACCTGGTCGCCAAGAGCGGCACCATCGTCGGCGGCAGCGAAGTCACCGAGACCACCAAGCGCCGCCGCGGCGGCAGCAGCACGCGCCGCTACTTCGTGCTCGATGCCAAGGTGGCCGACGGCAGCACCGAGAAGTGGCGCGTCGACTACGCGGTCGGCCGCAAGAAGCTGGAGCCGCTGATCGACGAAGCCGTCGATGTGCGCCTCGATCCGTCCGACAACAACCTGGTCTACGAAGTGAAGCTCAAGGGCCAGCCTGTGGTGACGCTGGCGGAAGTGCAGCAGATCATGGAGGTCAAGGACAAGGCCGCGGCGTCGAGCGCCACCGACAAGGGCACGCTCATCGTGGGCGCCGTCGCGTTGCTGCTGGGCATCGGCGGGCTGTTCCTGCGGCGCAGGATCGCGGCCGGCCACGCCACCGAACAGGCCGGGGCCGTGCAGACGCCTGTGATCGGCGAGCAGGTTTAAGCCGGTCCAGGCTTCTTCGTTTCGAGCTTCCAAAAAAAAGACGCCCCGCGGGGCGTCTTTTTCATGGCCGCTCTCTGCGGCTTACTTGCGCAGCAGCGCCTTCAGCGCGTTCTGCAGGCGGCGTGCGCTGGTGGCGTCGTGCGGCGCAGCCAGCACCTTGCCGGCGTCCTGGCCCCAGGTCTGCACCGGCGCCGGATCGCCGCGCTTGGTCAGCAGCTTCAGTTGCAGCGCGCGGCGCGCGTCGAGTTGCTCGGCAGGCGTCGGCACTTCGGCGGCCATTTCGAGGCGCAGCAGCGCTTCGGCGGCATCGCCGGCAGCAGCCGACGGCGCGGTGCCGATGGCTTGCGACCAGCCGGTGCGCACGGCGGGCGACACCGCACGACCCAGTTCCTGCACGCTCGGCAGGCGGCTGGCATCACGCTGCTCCCAGGCGCCCAGCACCTGTGTCAGCGCTTCGCCGTGGGCTTGCGCCTGCAGCTTGCGCAGGGCCATGTCGGCACGCTCGAGCGCCTCGCGCTGTGCGCGGAAGGCAGCGTCGCCAAGGCGGGGACCGCGATCTTCGAAGCGCGGCGGACGGTCGCCGAAGCGGCCGCCACCCGGCGCGCCGCGATCGCCGCGTGCATCGCCACGAGGCGCACCGCGATCGCCGCGGTCACCACCGGGGCGACCCGGGCCACCGGCACCGGGACGGCCTCCATCGCGGCGGTCGCCGAAACGGCCACCGGCGCCACGCGCCGCGGGTGCGGGCTCGCCCTTCTTGCTGCTCGGGCGGTCGTCGCCGCGCATCGCCACGACGGGCTTGGGCGCGGGCTTCGGCGCTGCGGCCGGTGCTTCGGCGGCGGCGGGCTCGCCGGCGTCGTGCGCTTCGCTGTCGGCGCGGGCCGAGGCATCGGCGCCGTCGGCGGGCGCCACCAGGTCGGCCGAGGCTGCGGGCGCAGCATCGCTGTGGGTGCCGGGCGAGGCTTCCGCGTCGCTCGGGCTCGGGGCCTGCTCGGCGCTTTCACCGAACTCGGCGGCGGCCTGGCCGGGCGCCTCGACTTCGGTCGCGCCGACCGACGGGCCGTCGCTCGAAGCAGCGGCCTTCGGTGCCGGAGCCGGAGCCGGAGCCGATGCTGGCGGCGGTGCTTCACCGCGCAGCGCGCCTTCCAGGCGGGCGATGGCGGCACGGATCTTCTGCGCGTCGCCGCCGGCGTTGGCCGCGTCGAGCGCCTTCGAGGCGTCGAGCACGTAGCGGTCGTGCTCGCTCATGGCGGCCGAGGCCTTCTCGCGCTCGGCGGTCTTGCGGTTGAAGGCTTCGTCGATGGGCGCGCGGAACGCGTCCCACAGCTTCTGTTCATGGCGGCGGTCGAGCGGCACACCCTGTGCCTCGGCCTGCCAGCGCTGCTGCAGCGCCTTCACTGCATCGATGCGCAGCATGGGCTGGGCACCGAGGTCGATGGCCTCGGCGATCATGGCCTGGCGGCGTTCGACGCTGGCCTTCTGCGCCGTTTCGAACGGTGCACGGGCGGCACCGAAAGCCTCGTTCCACTGCGGTTGCAGTTCGGCGAACACCTTTTCGCCCACATGGCCGGCATCGCGCCAGCGGTCGGCGAACTGGTGCAGCGCGCGGTTGTGCGCCTTCAGGTCGGAGGCGCCAGCATGCTCGGCAGCCCAGGCCTTGACCTCTTCGATCAGCGCCACGCGGTGCGCGCGGTGCTCGGCCGCGTCGGCGCGGACCTTTTCGAGCCAGGCCTCGACGACCTTGTGGGCTTCGTTGCACGCTTCGTCGAAGCGCTTCCACAGTGCATGGTTCGGAACGCCGCCCTGGTCGGCCTGCTTCCACTGGTCGCGCAGCGCGCGCAGCGTTTCCTGCATCTTGCGGCCGCCGAGGGCCTGGCCTTCGGGGCGCTTGAGCAGGCCTTCGGCCTTGGCGACCAGGTCTTCGCGGACCTTGTCGGCGCTCCAGCGCTGCCAGCCTTCGAGCTCGCCAGCAGCAACCAGCGCGGCATGCACGCGGGCTTCGAGCGGGGCATCGACCATCTTGCCGTGCTCCTTGAGCACGGCACGCAGCGCAGCGGCGGCGCCGGCGCTGGCCTTGCCGTGGCCTTCGGCGGTTTCCTGCTCGAGCTTGGCGAGCGCGGCCTGCACCGCGTCTTGCGCGGCGGCGCGCACGGCCGGGTCGACCTTGGGAGCGGCCGGGCGCGCGGGCGCGGCAGCGGCCTTGGGGGCGACGACTTCGCCGCGCGCGGCGCGCAACTCGTCGGCCCACACGGGCACGGGCGGCAGCGGGGCCGCGGCATCGGCAGCGGCGGCAATGGCCTGGGCCAGCGCGCTATGGAACGAATCCGACACCACCAGCAGTTGCGACTTCGAGGCTTCGAGCTGCGGAGCGAACTTGGCGTCCAGGCTGGTCCAGTTGGCGTCCGAGGTGATCTCGGTGGCCTGCTGCTGCCAATGCGTGACGTCGGCGCGCAGCGATTCTTCCGCGCCCTGGGCGTCCTGCCAGCCCTTGGTGGACAGCACTTCGAAGCGCTGCGCCAGCAGCACGGCGGCTTCGCGGTGCACCTGCGCGCGGTGCTGCAGGTCTTCGATGCCCTTCACGCGCTCGGCCAGCCTGGCCTTCAGGCCGGCCAGCGGTTCGCGCGACAGCGGTGCGCCGGCCTTGGCGGCATCACGCTGCCAGGCCAGTGCGTCGGCGATGTTGAGCTTGGACTGGCCCAGCAGGGCCTCGGCCTTTTGCGCCCATTCGGCGGCAATGGCCTCCTGGCCCTTGGCGCGCTTGAGCTCGTCGAGCTTTTCGCGCAGCAGGCGCGCGGCGCCCTTGTCGCGACCGCTCAGCTCCTTGAAGACCTCCTGCATCTGCTCGGGCGCGGGGTTGCCCGCGAGCCAGTCGCGGATGCGCGCGGAACGCTCGCCGGAGGTTGGCGCGGTGAAGGCGCCGCCGGTGAGCGTGTCGAGGGCTTGAAGATCGTGTGGCTTGGAAGAAGTAGAGGTCACTGCGCGAAATCGTTGTCTTGGTAGAGAAAGCGAAGGCGCCGGCAAAGGCCGGCGCACATCGACATTTTCACCCACTTGCGGTTGGCCGCTGAATTTCGCCCTGGATGAGGGCGAATGCGGGGTTGTGGGCGGGGAGCTTAACGGACTACATATATAGCAAGCCAGAGGAAAAAACCAAGCCCCCTGCCTGTCCGGCCCTCTTCCGCCCTTCGGTTCTGGTCATTTCATTGTCAGGCTGAGCTCCGCGCCCGGCTTCCAGTCGTTGCCGCTGGCCGTGGTGCGCACGGCCCCGAGGAACAACCGCTCGCTCGGCACGTTCTTGGCGAGCAGGTAGTCGCGCACCGCGGCGCCGCGCTCGACGGCCAGTTGCCGCATCGATTCCTCGTCGACCGGCACGCTGGCGAACAGCAGGTTCTCCATGTCCTTCAGCGGCAGCTCCTTGGCCAACCCCACGAGGTTGCGCGGCTTGGTGATGTCGGCGCGCTTGTACACGGCCGTCAACAGGTCGGGGTATTCGGCATCGGTGACCGGCGGCACTTCGGTGCCGGTCTGGCCGCCGCGCACCGCCACGCGGCGCTTCTCGGCGTAGGTCAGCTGGCGCACGCGCTGGCGCTGGTAGGCGTCGCGCTCCTTGTCCAGGCTGGAGGTGCCGACCACCGTCATCTGCAGCGTGGGCCGGTCGGTCAGGGCCTTGGCGACCTTGTCCAGGCTTTCCTTCGCGGCCGGGCTCAGGTCGGAGCCGCCGGGCTCGAAGGTGATGGCGCTCGACTCGCCGCTGCCGCCGCCCAGGCCGCCGGTCAGCAGGCTGAAGGGCGCCGTCACGGCCTTGACGATCAGGTTGACCACGGCCTTCCAGATCAGCGGGCCGACGCTGAACTGCGGGTCGTTCAGCGAGCCGCTGAGCGGCAGGTCGACGTCGATCACGCCGTTGCGGTCGGCCAGCAGCGCCACGGCCAGCTTCACCGGCAGGCTGGCGGGCGCACCCGCGACCTCGTCGCCGAACTGGAGCTGGTTAAGTACGAGCTTGTTGGTGGCCGTGAGCTGGCCGTCGGGCGCCACCTTGTAGTTGACGTCCATGCTCATCTTGCCGCGCTCGATGCCGTGGCCGGCGTAGCGCACCGAGTACGGCGACAGTGGCGCCAGGTCGAGGTCGCGCATCTTGGCGGTGATGTCGAGCTCGATGGGCTTGACCAGCGGGTTGAGCTTGCCGGTGATTTCCAGCGCGGCGGTCTGCTGCGCCTTGCCGCGCAGTTCGAGGTCGGCCAGCGCGGGCCGGCCGCCCTCGCCCTTCGGCGGGTTCGACGAGAAGGAGCTGAGCTTGCCGGTCAGCTCGCTCAGGTCGGCCGAGTAGTTGGGCTTGACGAACAGGTCGGTGAAGTCGATCTTGCCGTTCACCAGGCTCATCGGGCCGAAGTTGATGACCGGTGCAAGGCCCGCGTCGGCGGCCGGCGCGGCGGCGGGTGCAGCCTGGGCCGTGGCCGCCGGCCTGGCGGGCTCGGGGCTCCCGCCGACCATGGCCTCGGCAGACACCGGCGCACCGCCCGAAGGCCGGGCCGGCGCCGCCCGGGTCGTGGTCGTGGTGCCGCCCGGGCCCTTGCGGGTGGTGGCATCGCCTGTGGCGGCCGCGGAAGCAGCCGCGGCGTTGCCTTCGGCCTCGCCCTTCTTGGTGAGGCTCAGCAGGTTGAGCCGGCCGGTGGGGTCGACGATCACGCGGGCGAAGAAGTCGGTCAGCGTGGTTTCGCGCACGTCGACGCTGGGCGCCGCATTGGGCGCCAGGCTGACCTGCAGGCCGCGCAGGCTCAGCGTCTTCCAGCTCAGCAGCTGGTTGGTGTTGCGGTCGAAGCCGGGCGACTGGGTGAGCGACACGCTGTTGGCGCGGAAGTCGTCCAGCGCGGTGTCGCCGGCCAGCTTGATGCTCATGCCCGCCGGCAGAGTGGCGTAGCGCACGGTGCCGCGGTAGCTCGCGAAGGCACGGCGAATGTCGACGTTGAGCGCGTCGGCGTAGTAGGCCTTGAAGGCATGCGCCGGGAACGACGCCACCTCGAGCCGGCCCTCCGCCGCGAGCGGCTTGAGCACGATGTTGCCCTTGTAGTCGAAGCGGCCCGGGTCGGCCGAACGCCCGGCGGAACCGATGCGCCCCGACACCTGCAGCGGCGAAACGGTGTTGGTGTCCGGCGCGATCTTCTGGGCGTTGAGCTTGAACGCCGTGACCTCGACCGCCACCGGCGTGGTGCTCGCCTTGTCCGAATAGGAAAGGCTGCCGTTGTCCACCGCCAGCGTGCCGATGGTCAGCGCCCACGGCTTGGTGTTGGCGCCGGGCTGCGGCGTTTCGGCGGCGGCGGGCTTGGGCGCGGCGACCTTGGCTTCGGTTTCCCTGGTGCCGCCGCCGGCCGGCGTCTTGAGCCAGCGCTCGAACATCCAGTGCTTTTCGTTGTCGCGCTCGATGCGCACCTTGGGGTTGGTGGCGGTGAACGAGGCCACATTCAATGTGTGCTTCGTCATGTCGGCTTCGGCATCGACCAGCTCGAAGCGCCCGACGCTGGCCAGCGCGGTCTTGGCCTGGGTCAGCGCCAGGCCGTCGGCGGACAGGCGACGCGCCTTGAACTTGAGATCGGGCTGGGCCCAGGCGATGTCGATCTGCCCGCTGAGCTTGCCGTCGAGCGTGGGCTCCAGGCTTTGCGCCAGGTAAGGGGCCGCCAGCGACAGCGGCAGCGCATCGACCTCGGTCTGCACGTCGGCCACCTTGTCGGTGGCGGTGCCGTTGAACTTGAGCGAGGCGCCGGCCACGGCGGTGCTGCCGCTGAACTGGGCCGGCTTTTCCATTGGCCAGGTGACACCGGTGACGTCGAAACCGAGCGCGGTCACGTCGATGGCCGCCGCGGGTTTGACGGTTTCGTCGCGCCAGCCGATGCGCCCGCCGCTCAGGGCGAGCTTGTCGACCTGCACCTTCAGCACGGGCTTTTCGACCGGCTTGCCGGCGGGTGCGCTGGCGGCGGCAGCGGGCAATTGCGCGGCCTTTTCGGTCGCACCGGTCGTGGGGTCGGTCGCCAGCAGGTTGAGCTGGCCGGCCGCGTCGCGCGCCACCGCCAGCTGCGGATTGACCAGGGCAATTTCGCTCAGATGGAACACCGATTCGAGCGGACGCACATCGGCCAGTGCCAGCTTGAGCGACTCGAAGCCCAGCAGGTCGCGGCCGCGCGCGTCGGCCACCTTGGTGGTGTGCGCCTCGACCGTGCCGGTGATCTTCAAGCCGTTGGTGGCGCCATGCTCGAAGGCAATCTTCAGGTCGGCGTCCAGGCTGCCCGCCTGCAGGCGAACCGGCAGGCCGCCGGGGATGTAGCCCAGGTACGGCACCAGGTCCAGGCCCTTGAACTGCACCTGCGCATCGGTCTTGCGGCTGTCTGCAAAGGGCGTGGTGAAGGCGGCCGAATCGAACTTGCTGCCGTTGAGCACGAAGGCCAGCTTGGGCTCGGTGTTGATATCGCGCTTGGAGTCGAGGTTGCTCAGGAACGGCACCTTCAGCACGAAGTCGCGCAGCTCGTGCTTGCGCTTGACGGTCTGGTCGTCGAAGTCGACCGAGCCGCCGTTGATGGCGATGTTGTAGATGGCGAAGCGCGCGGGCTTGGCGTTCGGATCGGCCGGCGGGCCGGCGGAGAGCTTCGCGAGGATGTCGTCGATGTCGTACTTGCCGTCAGCCTGGTGCGTGAGCAGGACGGCCGGCGCATCGATGGTGACGGCGTCGATCACGGGCGCGAGACGCAGGATGGACTGCAGTTCGGCGTCGGCGTAGATGCGTCCGATGGCCAGTTGCGACTTGGCGCCGTCGGCTGTGGCGATGCGCAGGTCGCTCAGCGTGAGTTCGAGCGTCCAGGGCTTGAAATCGATCTTGCCGACGGTCACCTGCCGGCCGAGTTTTTCACTCGCGATCTTCTGGATCTGGCTCTTGGCGATGGGGGGTACCACCAGCCAGGCGATGACCCAGAACGCCAGCAGAACCAGCACCGCGACGATCCCACGTCGCACCCATTTGTTTTGTTTGATCGAAGCTACGTCCATCGCGGGAGTGTGCCGCAAAGAGGTGCGCGCCAGAAGGAAGAAAGGCTTGTCACCCAGGCACGCAAACAAGAAAGCCCGGCGACGCGACTGAATGTCTCGTCGTCGGGCTTGATGGCGGGCACAAGACCCATGCCATCGATTCGCGCGACGGGAAGTCGATGGTTCCCACCGTGCTGGCAGCAAGAGATTGCCACCGTGGTTCCTCGGACGCTGAGCCCTTGACTTGCACCTCGGACTGCGGGACCTCGGAAAAACGCCTGAAACCTCAGGCCCGTTCAGATTAGGCTGCGCACCCTCCGATTGCAAACGCGTTTTACAAAGGGATTTCCCCTAAGCAGAAACGCCTCGAAACTGTCACGTTTTTAGGCATTCATTAGCATAAAGATTCAATTCGTTATGCTTGACCGTGTATTAACCCACGCTAGAATCCGCCCTGCTCCGACCGCCCGACGCGGCGGAGCCTCCCCTGAATCCGCTGCCGAATCCCAACCGGCTTGATCAGGTCGCCGCGCTCCCAACCCCCTTCACTCCATGCGCGGAGCCTGATTCGTACCAATCCAAGCGCCGCTGCCTTCATCCCTCGCCCTCACCGGCGTTGCGTTTCGGGTGCCGCACAGAAAGGAAGAGCGATGAACAAGGCGTTCGATGCCACAGCCCGCGGGCTACGGACCTTCGTGTCCGATGTGGCAGACGGCTTTTTTGAGATCACCCACAACGGGTTTGCACTGGTTGGCCTTGCCATCGTGTTCGCGGCCCTCGCCCTCGTGGCGCGGCCCGATCTGCGCAAGACCGGCGAGGAGCAACTGATGGGCTGGCTGCAATCGCGCAAGCCCGCGCCGGAAGCCACCGACCTGGAGCCGACCGCCATCGAGCGAACCACGGCTGCGAGCCCGAGCGAGCTGCCCAAGCAGCAAGCCGCGGTGGCCTACTGGCTGAGCAAGAAGTACCGCGTGGCCGCAGAGCCGCTGAGCGTGCTGGTGGCCGAGGCCTACGGCATCGGCAAACGCACGAAGATCGACCCGACGCTGATCCTCGCGATCATGGCGGTGGAGTCGAGCTTCAACCCGTTCGCCCAGAGCCAGGTCGGCGCGCAGGGCCTGATGCAGGTCATGACCCGCGTGCACGGCGACAAGTACGAAAGCGCGGGCGGCACGCTCACCGCCTTCGACCCGGTGACCAACATGCGTGTGGGCGTCAAGGTGCTGCAGGAATGCATCGCCCGCGCCGGCTCGCTGGAAGGCGGCCTGCGCTACTACGTGGGCGCGGCCAACCTGCAGGACGACGGCGGCTATGCCAGCAAGGTCATCGCCGAGCACGAGCGCCTGCTGCAGGTGGCCAACGGCCGCGCGCCGTCCACCACCACCGTCACGCCGCCGCCTCCGGGCATGCGCGCGCAGCCGCTGCCCGTGGTGGCGCCGGCCAAGCCCGAAGAAGGCGCCGAGCCGGCCAAGGTCGCCCTGCTTTCCTCGGTGTCCTGACATTCTCCTTGCCGGGTTGCCCGCCGGATGCGGTGCGCTACACTCGGCGGGTACGCGACTGGCGATAGGCGCAGCACCCGAACAAGGTGCCACGCGCTGACGTGGAATACCACTGGGAAGCGTGCCGCCTGACCTCAACAGGCGTTCAGCCGTTCGCCTGGGCAGCCCTTGTTTTGGTTGAAGAACAAGGACCTCGTCTTCAAAGGACTGCCATGTACCAACGCAACATCCTGGTCGAACAGACCGATCCCGAAATCTGGGCCGCGATCCAAGCCGAAAACGCGCGCCAGGAACATCACATCGAGCTGATCGCCAGCGAGAACTACGCCTCGCCGGCCGTCATGGCCGCCCAGGGCTCGCAGCTCACCAACAAGTACGCCGAAGGCTACCCGGGCAAGCGCTACTACGGCGGCTGCGAGCACGTCGACGTGGCCGAGCAGCTGGCCATCGACCGCGTGAAGCAGATCTTCGGCGCCGATGCCGCCAACGTGCAGCCGCACTGCGGCGCCTCGGCCAACGAAGCCGTGATGCTCGCCTTCCTGAAGCCCGGCGACACCATCATGGGCATGAGCCTGGCCGAAGGCGGCCACCTGACCCACGGCATGCCGCTGAACATGAGCGGCAAGTGGTTCAACGTGGTGAGCTACGGCCTGGACGCCAACGAAGCCATCGACTACGACGCGATGGAACGCAAGGCGCATGAGCACATGCCCAAGCTGATCATCGCGGGCGCCTCGGCCTACTCGCTGCGCATCGACTTCGAGCGCTTCGCCAAGGTGGCCAAGGACGTGGGCGCGATCTTCATGGTCGACATCGCCCACTACGCCGGCCTGGTGGCCGCGGGCGTGTACCCCAACCCCGTGCCGCACGCCGACATCGTCACCTCGACCACGCACAAGAGCCTGCGCGGCCCGCGCGGCGGCATCATCCTGATGAAGTCGCAACACGAGAAGGCGATCAACAGCGCCATCTTCCCCGGCCTGCAAGGCGGCCCGCTGATGCACGTGATCGCCGCCAAGGCCGTCGCGTTCAAGGAAGCCATGACGCCCGAGTTCAAGGCCTACCAGCAACAGGTGGTCAAGAACGCGCAGATCGTTGCCGACACCCTCACCCAGCGCGGCCTGCGCATCGTGAGCGGGCGCACCGAAAGCCACGTGATGCTGGTCGACCTGCGCGCCAAGGGCATCACCGGCAAGGAAGCCGAAGCCGTGCTGGGCGCCGCCCACATGACGATCAACAAGAACGCGATCCCCAACGACCCTGAAAAGCCGATGGTCACCAGCGGCGTGCGCATCGGCACCCCCGCCATGACCACGCGCGGCTTCAAGGACGAAGAGGCCCGCGCCACCGCGAACCTGGTCGCCGACGTGCTCGAGAACCCGCGCGACGCGGCGAACATCGATGCCGTGCGCGCCAAGGTGCACGCGCTGACGAGCCGTTTCCCTGTCTACCGCTGATCGTCCCCAAGACCTGACCGCATGAAATGCCCTTTTTGCGGTCATCTTGAAACGCAGGTCGTCGAGACCCGCGTTTCGGAAGACGCCGACTTCGTTCGCAGGCGCCGCCAGTGCAGCGCCTGCGACAAGCGCTTCACTACCTACGAGCGGCCCGACGTCAATTTTCCTGTCGTCGTGAAGAAGGACGGCAGCCGCGCCGACTTCGACTCCACCAAGGTGCGCGCCTCGATGATGCTGGCGCTGCGCAAGCGGCCGGTGAGCATCGAGCAGATCGACAACGCCCTGCTGCGCATCGAGCAGAAGCTGCTGGCCAGCGGGCTGCGCGAAATCGAATCGACCAAGGTTGGCGAACTCGTCATGCGCGAACTCAAGAAGCTCGACAAGGTCGCCTACGTGCGCTTCGCCTCGGTGTACCGCAGCTTCGAGGACGTGGACGAGTTCAGGCAGTTGCTGCGCGACATCTGAGCGCCGGCCGCCGCGGCGTTCGACGCCTGCGCGTTATCGGTTCCAGCAGAGCTGCACCAGCGCTTCCGACGCGCTGGTCTTGTTGCCGGCCAGCTTCACTCCCTGCTGGTTCACCGTGAGCTTTCCGCATTCATCCATCACCGACCCGCCTTGCGGCACTGCTTGCAAGGTGTACGTCGTTTCACTTCTGTCGGCATAGCTGACAAGGTAGTTGGCGGTGCCCGAGGCTGGCGCCTGGCGCAGTCCGTCAGGCAGCGCGACGCTGGCGGGTGGATAGCGGCCGTTGGCGGTCAGGTAACGCTCGCTCCATTGCGCCGCCTGCAGCAGTTGCTGCTTCGCGTCGGCCCGCTTGGCCCGCAGCACATAGCGTGTGTAGCTCGGGTATGCGATGGCGGCGAGGATGGCGATCACCGCCAGCACGATCATCAGTTCGATCAGCGTGAAGCCACGCAGGCGGCCTCGCACGTCGGCCCGTACGTCGGCCCGTACACCGTCCCGCCCCGCGGCCTGCTGGTTCATGCGTTGTCTCGATGCCATGGGTCAGTCCGTTGAAATGAGGTTGCGCCAGCCGAAGCGGCGCACCGCGTCGGGCCGCGTCGTCGTGTGGCATTCGCCCGCGGCGTTGCAGATCACATCCTTCCCCTTCTGGCGGTCCTGAGGCACGAAAACGATGTCGTCCTTGCCCGAGCGGTTGCGAAAGCCGAGAAAGGCATCCGCCGTGCCAGTGCCGTTGTAGGCGATGCCCTGGGGGGCCGAGCCGCTGAAGAAGTCGGCCACCATCGACCAGCCGTCGTCGTCGCTGCCGGCCGTGCAATCGAGCGCGTTGCTGCTGGTGCCGGGAACGGTGGCCGCGAACGTGCCGGCGCTGTTGCTCAGCGCCTTGCCCGGGTAGACGATGCGCTCGCCGCCGGCCGGCAATTGAAGGGACCAGCCACGCCTGGCCTCGGCGCCGGTGTAGCTCACGCTGTGGCGCGAGACGGTGCGGTACTCGGCTGCGTCTCTCTTGACCGGCCGCGTGCCGGCGGTCTGCGCCACCAGGTCGGCCAAGGCCGCAGTTCCGGACGTGCCGTTGGCCGGGTCCCAGATGCCGTACAGGTGATGAGGGGTCGTGGTGCTCTCGTCGCCGACCGCAAACAGCCGCCCGGTGCCGAACGCCACCATGTAGCCGCCTCGCGGGTGGCCGACGACGACCGGCGCCGCTGTGATCGGCTGGCTCGCGCCGGCGGCGAACAGGGGAACGCCATCGAAGTTCACCGCAGCCGCGGGTGCAGGTGCGGATGCAGCAGCAACCGGCGCCAGGTTCATCGTGGCTTTCCATCTGCCGCTGTCCGCATTGCTCAGGTCGAACTTCCACATGTTGCCGAGCAGATCGCCCGCGTAGACGAAATCCGGCTTGCCGTCGCCGTTGCGGTCCACGGGCCTCGGGGCCGAGAGCCCGTTGCCTGCAGCGACGCCCGGCGTGGGGGATGTGGGAATCTTCAACACTTCCCTGTTGCCGTCGAGGTACTGGATCCACAGCACCGCTTTTTCGCTCGCGCTGTTGTAGCCGTTGCCCAGGATCAGCGCCGTGCGGCCGTTGTTGAGTTTTGCCACCTGCACCGCCCGACCGGAGGCGACGTCGAGCGCGGGTTGCTGAAACTGGTGCCCCAGGTCGCGGTCGGGCAACGCTGTGGTGTCGATCAACACCACGTTGGCGGCGTTCTGCTCGGCGACGGACTCGGGCTTGGTCACGTCGAGCACGAAGTAGCCTTTGCCCCCTGCGCCCAGCGTGCCCACCAGCAAGGACTTCCAGCCTGCCGCCTTTTCGGCAACCGTGGCCGTCGGGGCCGCTGTGCCGCCCATGTACGCATCGGCCACGAAGGCGCTGCCATCGACGAAGTAGCGGTGCACGTACGCCCCTTCGCTGAGCCGCTTGAGGATCGGCACCGCCGGCGTGCCGTAGACGCCTTCGGGCACATAGGCGAACGCCTCGTTGCCGGTGCCGGCGTCGAAGGCATGCAGCATGCCGTCGTTGGCGCCCACGTAGACCATCGGCTTGCGCACGGTCGCGGCGAAAGCGGCGTAGCCATCGTGGGTGAAGCCGCTCTGGGGCTGCCCTGCGTACCAGACGCTGGAGCCCACGATGTCGCCGAGCACGTGGCCGCGCTGGCGCAGTCGCATGCCGGCCCCCTCGTTGCTGCGGTCGCCTCGCAGGAAGTCGAGCACGGCCTTGCCGAACGCGATGCTCTCGGTGTCAGTGCCGGTGCGCCCCTGGAGCGCCGTCTTCTGCGCGTCGCTCAAGCGGTCCCAGCGAAAGGGAATGCCCGAACCGACGGTCGTGGTCGTGGTGGCCGTGGCCGCCGCGGTCCCCGAGAAGCTGAGCACCTTGCGGTCGGTGGCATGCGCCCCCACCACCGCCATGCGCCGGTCGAGCAGTTCGCGTGCCGACCAATCGGGCTCGCCTGCAGGCCTGGCGTTCGCGCCGAACTTGGAGGCAGTGAGCTTGCCCGACCAGTCGGCCGTGTCGTAGCCCGCCTGGTAGACCGCGTTGCCGGTCGACAAGCGGGAACTGTTCGCCGATATGGACGTGAGCGGAATGCTGGTGTTGAACAGGATCTGCGACAGGATGGACTTGAAGGCCGCATTCAGCGCCTGGGAATTGGAAGCGGGCGTGAAAGTGCCACGGCTGTTGAGCGCCGCGTGCCAGAGGTCCATGCGCACGGCGGCGGTATCCGCGGGCGGGCTATAGACGTAGCCTAGGTTGGAGCTGTTCCACCCATAGAAGTCCGTGGCCACCAATGGATTCCTCCAACCGATCGTGCCCTCGACCAGGCCCGTATAGCCGCCGCTGTACGTGGGCTGAGCCAGGTTCGTAGACATGGCCGGCGCACCGGACCACGACGAGGCGGCGCCGAAGCCGATGGTGTGGGTGGTCAGGTGCTGCCAGGTGGCCGGGTCGTTCTTGGGATTCCAGTACTCGGGAACAGTGGCCGTGCCGACCCGTGCCTGGCCTGGCTCGACAACGACCTTCTTGAGGTTGTTCGCGATGCCGGGCTGCAGGTCGCTGGCCCAGTAGTGAAAGGCCATGTCGGCCAGCGTCGGACGGTACTCGGCGATCGGCGCCCAGGTGCCGGACGTGCTCTTCCATTTGGCCGGGCCGTTGACGGTGCCCGCGCCGTCCTTGTAAGGCGCCACTGGCGTGTAGACCTCGGCGTCGGGTAGGACGCGGCGCGTTCCGTCCTCGTTGCCGATGTCCGGCATGTTGAGTTGATTCGGCTCCATGTCGAAGCCGAAGAGGTTGTAGTCGCCATCCGTCATGAAGATGTGGAACGACTTGCGGCAGCTCGACTCGGTGGCGTCCTTGATGCCCGGATCGTCCGAATAGGGGCTGTACTGGCCGGAGGTCTTCATGTACTCGCCGGCACGGGTCATCATGGCGTGCAGCGGCGTTCCGCCGTCCGCGATCATGGAATCCACCCAGGTCATGAAATTGGCACGATGCGTCGCGTCGAGCGAACGCATCAGGTTGGCGTTGGCGCGGCCGCCGATGTTGCAGGTGCCAGCCCGATAGCGCCCCGGCGCTGTGTCGCCGAAAAACCCGACGCAGCTGTTCTGGTTGACCTGTACCGCGCCGACATTCATCGCCTGCCAGGCAAGGCGAATCCGGTCATCGGGGATGTTGGCGGTGGAGAAGTTGTCCTTCAACGCGGTCTTCAGTGCCTCCATGCGGTTGGGCGCTCCGAGAGGCGGCGCCTTGTCCCCTTCCGATGCAATCGACGAAAAGGCCATGCTTCCTGAGTTGTCGACCGACACGATCACGTTCGGCGCCGGCTCCCTGACCGCCGCGTTGCGTGGCGTCTGCGCCAACGGGTATTGCGCGGCGTGGCCGACGCTGTGCGCCAGCACCAGGGCGCACGCCATGACACTCCTCGACAGCCCGGTGAATGTCATATCTCTTGTTCTTGCCATGTTCAATTCACCTTGGTGACGGGATCAGGGTCGAAGGCCACCTGCAGCTCGACCCGTGTGCCACCCGCGCTCCCCGCACTGCGGGCGCCGGTGGCCACGGCAGTGATGCGGTACAGCGGGTGCTTGCTGTTCGGGCGGTCGATGACCTCGATCCAGTACCTCGCCTTTTCCAGCGCCGGATTCCCGGCGCCGGGTGCGCCGGTGAACGCCCCGTACAGCGCGTGCTTGTCGGCGTACGCCCTCCGGGACCAGAACCGGTACGCCTCGCTTTCGGAAGCCGCCGCCACCGAATCGATCGCGGCGAAGTAGCAGATGCCCCGCTCGCAGCTGTTCTCTCCGTTCGCCACGTAGGCCGTGACCCAACCGGTGTCGCGGTCGGGAAAGACGCGGCCTTGCTCGGCCTTGCGGCACGGCGAGACCGCGAGCGCGGAGCAAGGCACGTAGCTCTGCTTCGTGGCGTCGAAAGCCAGTTGCCGGATGTCGCGCTCCGCGTCCAGCAGCGCGGCTTCCGCGGCCTCGAAGGCGCGCTGGTGTTCGCGCTGGTTGCCCGCCACCGACTCGAGCAACTGCGCCATGTGCGCACCACCGACCGCGAGCAGCGCCGAGAGCACCAGCATGAGCATCACGATGAACAGCGAAAAGCCGTGCTGCGCCTTGCGAGTGCGGGCAGCTGCAAGGGCACGGCGCGCGCGAAGCCATTCGTCGCGATTCATGGCGCGCCCAGGTTGTTTCGCAAGGCGAACACGGCGGCGTAGACGCGCCGCAGCTTTCCGTCGACGCTCGCCCGCTCGGTGCCGTCGCAGTCGGTGTACCTGCCGTGCGGATTGCCCCTCGAACTGCCAGCGAGCTGCAGGCACACGCGCACCGTGCGGACCAGATCGAAGTTGGCGACGTCGTTGGCGGTCACATAACGCGCGACATGGTCGCCTCCGGTCGCCGCGCCCACGCCATACATGACATCGAAGCGCTCGACGCCGTCGACGATAGGCATCGGCGTGTCACCGCCGCTGCCCTTGCATCGGAGAGTTCCCCTCACAACATCGAACTCGCTGGTGATCAGGCGAACGTTGCCCGGATCGGAGGGTGTCGTGGGGACGTATCCCTGGCGCCCGGCGCTTCGTCCTGCCTGCCCCAGGCAATCCGCGAAGTAGTTCGGATTCGGCGCATACCCGAGCTTCAAGCTGTCATTGCCGGAGCCTCCAGCGGCTTCCGCGCCTTTGACCGCGAAGAAGGCCCGTTCACCCGCAAGATTCGTGGCCCTGTTCGCGTTGGCGTCGAAGTAGAACAGCGGCTCGGTCGGGTCGATCGGGATGTAGCCGGCCTGCCGGATCTGCTGGCCCAGCAGCCTGAACGCAAATGCAGAAGACTGGTGCAGCGCGTTGACGTCGTCGCCCACCATGGCAACGCTGCGCGTGCCGAGCATGCTGGCGATGGAGGCCAGCACCACCAGCATGCCGACGATCATCGCGACGAGCAATTCGACCAGCGTGAAGCCGGCCTGCCGCAGGCGAAATGCGTGGGCGTGCTTCATGGCTGCGGCACCGCGACGGCCACTTCGAGGCAGGCCTTGCGATCAGGGCAGTTCCAACTCGGATCCGGCGGAATCGGGTGCGCGACGGCAGGCTCGTCCCACGCGACGTGCACGAACAGCAAGCCGCCGGCCATCGCCTTACGCTGGATGTTGCTCGCCCCGCCTGGCAGCGCGCTGGCCACCGCGCGCTGCCAGCGGCGCACGTCGTCGGCCGCGAGCTCGGCCGCACTGCAAGTGATCTGGGCGCCCGTGCATGACTTGCCGGAGCCAGCGGAGCCCGCTGGCGTCCAGTCGGCCACGTAGGGTGTTCCGGGCGCGGCGACCGCCACGGGATTGGCGCGGATGCGATCTGCCATGTCGCCAGCCAGTTGCACGGCCATGTTCTGGTTGCTCGCGCTCGAACTGTCGGCGAGCACGCGCAACTGGAAACCCGCGAGCGCCAGCAGCCCGAAAGAGAGCACCAGAACCGCCACCATGGCCTCGATCATCGAGACGCCGGCTTGCGCGATGCGCGAGCCATGGGGATGCAGGCGGTGCATCAGGTTGGACATGTGGTGGTCCCCTTGACGAGCTTGGCGCGCCCGCCCAGCGCGATGCACAACGTGGCGACGTTGGTCGAATTGCTCACGCCCGCGGGCTGGAAGTCAAAGCTGACGAAGCTTGCGGATTGACCCATGGCATCGAACGACAGCGAACCGTGCTTGCTCTTGGTGACCTTCACCCGCGTGTCGGGTTCTTGCCGCCTGAGCGTTTCGATGTCGTCGTCATCGCCGACAACCGTGTCCCAACCGCAACTCCAGTCCTTGGTTGCGCAATTCGTGCGCTGCTGCACGGTCACAGTCTTGCCACGTCGGGCCGCTTCCGAGCGCGCGTGGCTCATGCTCGCCACCAGCGCCGAGGCCATGCCCTCGACGCGGAGCTTTTCGGTCATGCTGCTGAAGCTCGGCAACGCCATCGCCAGCAGGATCGCCATCAACGCGATGACGACCATCAGCTCGACGAGCGTGAAGCCCTTGGGCTTTCCGACGCGGCGCGAGTCCGCCTGCGCGCACGCGCAAAATCCGTGATTCATGTTGTGTTGCGCCGGCCTCGCATCTCTGTGCGTCGGCGAGCGCTGCTCCCTTTTTGCAATACCAAAAATTCTATTTCCCGCTGTCCTCCGATATTCGCAATTGCGACAGACGGTTGAATATCAATAGCTCAACGGTTTCAATCTTCAATTGACCTGCAATTAGCTTTCAATTGACCATTCAAATACACCTTGATTAACAAGAAGAAATGGCAAAGACATCTGTGAATTTCATGACCGACGCGTTGAATCTCGCGCGCCAGGCCGGCTACGACACCGACCCGAACCCCCGCGTCGGCTGCGTGCTGGTCGCCCCCGACAACACCGTGATCGGCCAGGGCCACACACAGAAAGTCGGCGGCCCGCACGCCGAAGTCATGGCCTTGCGTGATGCCGCGGCCCAAGGCCATTCGGTCGAAGGCGCCACCGCGTACGTCACGCTCGAGCCCTGCTCGCACCACGGCCGCACCGGCCCGTGCTGCGACGCGTTGATTGCGGCCGGCGTGCGCCGCGTGGTCGCCTCGCTCGCCGACCCGAACCCGCTGGTCGCGGGCCAGGGCTTCGAGCGGCTGCGCGCGGCGGGTGTCGAGGTCGAGGTCGGCCCCGGCGCGGCCGAGGCGCGCGAGCTGAATCTCGGCTTCTTCAGCCGCATGGTCCGCAAGCAGCCCTGGGTGCGCATGAAGGTGGCGGCGTCGCTCGACGGCAAGACCGGCCTGGCCAACGGCGTGAGCCAGTGGATCACCGCCGAGGCGGCCCGCACCGACGGCCACGCCTGGCGCGCCCGGGCCAGCGCGGTGCTGACCGGCGTCGGCACGGTGCTCGAAGACAACCCGCGGCTGGACGTGCGGCTGGTCGACACGCCACGGCAGCCGCACCTGGTCGTGGTCGACAGCCGGCTGCAGACGCCGCCCGACGCTCACATATTCATAGGGGGTCGCCAGGTCTGGATCTACGCGGCCCACCGAGACGACGAAAAGGCCGCGGCCCTCGAAGCCCGCGGCGCCACCGTCACCTACCTGCCCAACGCCGAGGGCAAGGTCGACCTGCCGGCCCTGCTGAAAGACCTGGCGGCGCGCGGCGTGAACGAGCTGCACGTCGAGTCGGGCCACAAGCTCAACGGCTCGATGCTGCGCGAAGGCTGCGTCGACGAGCTGCTGGTGTACCTGGCGCCCAAGCTGATCGGCAGCGGGCTCGACATTGCGAGCCACCTCCATGCGGCCGGTCCGCTCACGTCACTCGAAGGCGTCGTGCCGCTGGAATTCAGGTCGGTGGACCTGCTCGGCCCCGACCTGCGCGTGGTGGCCCGGGTCGCGGGAAGGGACGCGTTCTAGCGTTTACCCCGAACACCCCGCGTTCTCTGCGAAAATGCGGGAATGTTTACCGGAATCATCACCGGCGTGGGGCGCATCGCCGCCATTCACGACCTCGGCACCTCCTCCTCCTATGGCAAACGACTCAGCATCGCGGTGCCCGACGGCTACCTCGATGACGTCGGGCTCGGCGACAGCATCGCGCTCAACGGCGCCTGCATGACGGTCACCACGCTCGTCCCCGAGCGACAGCTGTTCACCATCGACATTTCCGCGGAGTCCCTCGACAAGACCGCCGGCCTGACCGACGAAGGCAGCCGCATCAACCTGGAGAAAGCGCTGCGCGCCAGCGACCGGCTGGGCGGGCACATCGTGTCGGGCCACGTGGACGGCATCGGCAGCGTGAGCTTCTTCGAGCCGATCGGCGAAAGCTGGGAGCTGCGCGTGGTCGCCCCGCCGGCGCTGGCCCGCTTCCTGGCCTACAAGGGCTCGATCACCATCAACGGCGTGAGCCTCACGGTCAACAGCGTGAGCGACATTGCCGACGGCGCCGAGGTCAGCATCAACCTGATCCCGCACACCGTCGAAAACACCTCCCTCGGCGCCCTGAAGGCGGGCTCGAAGGTCAACCTCGAAATCGATACCGTGGCGCGCTACGTGGAGCGCATGCTCCAGGCCGGCGTGCTGGTGCCCCCCACATCCACGCCCACATCCCCGTATTCCAAGGACACAGCCGAATGAACGCCTCCGTCACGCCGATCGGCGCCCCCCGCGCCGCGCGCGCCCCCGCCCCGATCTCGCCGGTCGAGGAGATCGTGGCCGAGCTCGCCGCGGGCCGCATGGTGATCCTGGTGGACGAGGAAGACCGCGAGAACGAAGGCGACATCGTCGTCGCGGCGGACCACATCACGGCCGAGTCCATCAACTTCATGGCGCGCCATGCCCGCGGCCTGATCTGCCTGACGCTGTCGCGCGAGATGTGCGAGCGGCTGCAGTTGCCGCCCATGGTGCAGCGCAACGGCGCCAAGCACTCGACCGCGTTCACCGTGTCCATCGAGGCGGCCGAAGGCGTCACCACCGGCATCTCGGCCGCCGACCGCGCCCGCACGGTGCAGGCCGCCGTGGCGCCCAACGCCGTGGCCGCCGACCTGGTGCAGCCCGGCCACATCTTCCCGCTGCAGGCAGTGGACGGCGGCGTGCTGATGCGCGCCGGCCATACCGAAGCCGGCTGCGACCTGGCCGCCATGGCCGGCTGCTCGCCCGCCTCGGTGATCTGCGAGGTGATGAACGAAGACGGCACCATGGCCCGGCTGCCCGACCTGCAGATCTTCGCGGCCGAGCACAACCTGAAGATCGGCACCATCGCCGCGCTTATCGAGCACAGGAGCCGTGTCGAGTCGCTGGTCGAAAAGGTCGGCTGCCGCGAAATCCAGACGGCCTGGGGCGCCTTCACGGCCCACGCTTTCGTCGACAAGCCCAGCCGCGGCGTGCACCTGGCATTGGTGCGCGGCAAGTGGAGCCCCGAAGACACGGTGTCGGTGCGCGTGCACGAACCGCTGTCGGTGCTCGACGCGCTCGAAATCAACCGCTCGCTGCACTCGTGGAGCCTGGACGCCAGCCTGTCGCACATCGCCACCGAGGGCAAGGGCGTGGCCGTGCTGCTGAACTGCGGCGAGACCGCCGGCGAGCTGCTCGCGCAGTTCGACGGCACCGCGCGCCCCGCGCAAGCCCCCGAGCGCGGCCGCATGGACCTGCGCAGCTACGGCATCGGCGCGCAGATTCTTCGCGAATGCGGCGTGCACAAGATGAACCTGCTGGGCACGCCGCGCCGCATGCCGAGCATGGCGGCGGGCTACGGGCTCGAGATTGCCGGCTACCTCACGAAAGACTGAACGACCATGCAAGCTGCAAACAAGGGCGAGACCAAGCCGCTCAACGGAAAAGGGCTGCGCATCGGCATCGTGCAGGCGCGCTTCAACGCCGACATCACCGACGCGCTGGCGTCGGCCTGCCTGTCGGAGCTCGAGTCGCTGGGCGTGAGCGCCTCCGACATCCACCACCTGCAGGTGCCCGGCGCGCTCGAAGTGCCCATCGCGCTGCAGGCGCTGGCCGAGCGCGGCGGCTACCACGCGCTGGTGGCGCTGGGCTGCATCATTCGCGGCGAGACCTATCACTTCGAGCTGGTGGCCAACGAATCGGGCGCCAGCGTGAGCCGCGTTTCGCTGGACTACAAGCTGCCCATCGCCAACGCGATCATCACCACCGAGAACCTCGAGCAAGCCGTTGCCCGGCAGACCGACAAGGGCCGCGACGCGGCCCGCGTGGCTGTCGAGATGGCGCAACTGCTGGCCACCCTTTCATGACCGAAGACACCTCCAAGCCCCTGAAGCCAGCCGGCACCAAGCCCCGACAATCGCGCGTCGGCCTCACCAGCACCGGCGCGCGCAAGGCTTCGGCCAAGTCCAACCGCAGCCGCGCGCGCGAGTTCGCGCTGCAGGCGCTCTACCAGCACCTGGTGGGCCACAACGACCCGACCGACATCGACCACTTCACGCGCGACCTCGCCGGCTTCCACAAGGCCGACGCGCTGCACTACGACGCGCTGCTGCACGGCTCCATCGAAGGCGCCGAGCAGCTCGATGCGCTGATCCGCCCGCTGCTGGACCGCAAGTTCGAAGAGATCTCGCCCATCGAGCACGCCGTGATGTGGATCGGCGTGTATGAATTCCAGAACTGCCCCGACGTGCCCTGGCGCGTGGTGCTCAACGAATGCATCGAGCTGGCCAAGGAATTCGGCGGCACCGACGGCCACAAGTACGTGAACGCGGTGTTGAACGGCCTGGCCCCGCAGCTGCGTCCGCTCGAAGTGGAGGCCGACCGGGCTTCGGGGAAAGCGAAGGCATGAGGATCTCGACGCGCGCCCAGCGCATCGAGCCGTTCTACGTGATGGAAGTGGCCAAGGCGGCCGGTGCGCTGGCGCGAGAAGTCGCCCACACCGACCGGCCGATGATCTTCCTGAACATCGGCGAGCCCGACTTCACCGCCCCGCCCCTGGTGCAGGAAGCAGCCGCCCGCGCGGTGCGCGCAGGCGCCACGCAGTACACGCAGGCCACCGGCCTGGACCTCCTGCGCGAACGCATCAGCGCCTGGTACCGCCAGCGCTTCAACGTCGATGTGCCGGCGCGCCGCATCGTGGTCACTGCCGGCGCATCGGCCGCGCTGCAGCTGGCCTGCCTGGCGCTGATCGAATCGGGCGACGAAATCCTCATGCCCGACCCCAGCTACCCGTGCAACCGCCATTTCGTGAGCGCGGCGGACGGCAAGGCGGTGCTGGTGCCGACCACGGCCGAAGAGCGCTTCCAGCTCACGGCCGACAAGGTGAAGGCGGCGTGGACCGACAAGACACGCGGCGTGCTGCTGGCCTCGCCGTCGAACCCGACGGGCACCTCGATCGCGCCCGACGAGCTGCGCCGCATCCACGAGGTGGTGTCGCAGCGCGGCGGCATCACGCTGATCGACGAGATCTACCTGGGCCTGTCCTACGACGACGCCTTCGGGCAGACGGCACTGGCCATCGACGACAACGTCATCAGCATCAACAGCTTCAGCAAGTACTTCAACATGACCGGCTGGCGCCTCGGCTGGCTGGTGGTGCCCGAGGCGCTGGTGCCGGTGGTCGAGCGCCTGGCGCAGAACCTCTTCATCTGCGCGAGCACGGTGTCGCAGTACGCGGCGCTCGCCTGCTTCGAAGACGCCAGCATCGCCGAGTACGAACGACGCCGCGCCGAGTTCAAGGCGCGCCGCGACTGGTTCATTCCGCAGCTCGACGCCCTGGGCCTGAACGTGCCGGTGATGCCCGACGGCGCCTTCTACGCCTGGGCCGACTGCACCGGCTTTGCTGAGAAGCTCGGCATCGAGGGCAGCTGGGACTTCGCGTTCGAGACCATGAAGCGCGCGCACGTCGCCATCACGCCAGGCCGCGACTTCGGCACGGCCGAGACGGCGAAGTTCGTGCGCTTTTCCACCGCCAGCTCGATGGCGCACCTGCAGGAAGCCATCGAGCGCCTGCGCGTCATGGCGAACCAGGCGGACCAGACGAATCAGGCAGGCCACAAGGCGCAATGAGCTACGCGTTCGCCATCCGCGTCTACTGGGAAGACACCGACGCCGGCGGCATCGTGTTCTACGCCAACTACCTGAAGTTCATGGAGCGCGCCCGTACCGAGTGGCTGCGCTCCCTGGGCATCGAACAGCGCAAGCTGCGCGAGGACACCGGCGGCCAGTTCGTGGTGAGCGAAACCCAGCTCAAGTACCACCGGCCCTCGCGGCTGGACGACGAACTGCTGGTTACAGCCGATCTCCAACAATTGGGCACCGCGTCGTTGATAATCGGTCAGCGCGTGCTATCAAAAACAGAGCAAGAGCGAACAGGGGCCGCGGCACCTGTCTTGCTGTGCGAAGGCACGATCCGCATCGGCTGGGTGGATGCCGCCACACTGCGTCCCGCACGCATACCGAAGCAAGTCACGGGAACCCTCGAGCGCTACAGCGGCTCCATGACACAACCTATCAAGCCATGAACCAAGATCTCTCCATCATCAATCTCCTGCTCCATGCGAGCTTCGTGGTGCAGCTGGTCGTGCTGCTGCTCGTGATCGTCTCGATTGCCAGCTGGGCCGCCATCATCCGCAAATACTTCGCGCTGCGGCGCATGCGCGCGCTGAACGACGACTTCGAGCGCGAGTTCTGGTCGGGCACCAGCCTGAACGAGCTGTTCGCCTCGGCCGCGCAGAACGCCAAGTTCGCCGGCCCCATGGAGCGCATCTTCGCCTCGGGCATGCGCGAGTATCAAAAGCTGCGCGAGCGCCACGTGAGCGACGCCCCCACCCTGCTCGACGGCGCCCGCCGCGCCATGCGCGCGAGCTTCCAGCGCGAGCTGGACGCGGCCGAGCAGAACCTGTCGTTCCTGGCCACCGTGGGCTCGGTGTCTCCGTACGTGGGCCTGTTCGGCACGGTCTGGGGGATCATGCATGCCTTCACCGGCCTGGCCGCCCTCACGCAGGTGACGCTGGCCACCGTGGCCCCCGGCATCGCCGAGGCGCTGGTGGCCACGGCCATCGGCCTGTTCGCCGCCATTCCGGCGGTGGTGGGCTACAACCGCTTCGCCCGCGAGATCGACAAGATCGCCATTGCCCTGGAGACCTACATCGAGGAGTTCTCCAACATCCTGCAGCGCAACCTCTCGGCCAACCCGAACGCGGGTGGCGCCGCGTCGTCGGTTTCGCCGGCCAACCGCTGAGCGGAGGCGCAACGCATGCCCGCCGTTTCTTCCCGGGGCCGTGGACGCCGGACGATCAACGAGATCAACATGGTCCCGTTCATCGACGTGATGCTGGTGCTGCTGATCATCTTCATGGTCACCGCGCCGCTCATCACGCCGAGCGTGATCAACCTGCCCACGGTCGACCGCGCCAACAAGCAGCCCGACAAGCCCATCGAGATCGTCATCAAGAGCGACGACGAGGTGCAGATCAAGAAAGACCCGTCCACCGGCACCGGCGGCACATCGATCCCCATGACGCAGATCGGCGCCGCGGCCAAGCAGGCCCAGGGCGGCGACAACGACCGCCCGGTGGTCATCAGCGCCGACAAGTCGGTGAAGTACGAGACCGTCGTGAAGGCCATGAACCAGCTCAAGCGCAGCGGCGTGGAGCGCGTGGGCCTGTCGGTGACGACCACGGGCGGCAAATAAGGCATGTCGCTCGCACTGGATCGCCCCGAGTTCGCGCCGCCGCCGCAGCGCGGCACGCCGCGTGCCGTCGTGCTGGCCCTCATCGCGCACGGCTTGCTGATTGCCGCGCTCACCTGGGGCGTGCGCTGGAAGAGCGAGGCCGACGAAGGCGCCGTCGATGCGGAGCTGTGGTCGTCCACGGTCCAGCAGGCCGCGCCGCGGTTGCAGGCACCGCAGGCGCCTACCCCCGTTCCCACCCCGCCGCCGCCCGTGCCCGCACCCGTGCCGCCCACACCGGCGCCCACGCCCGCGCCGCCGCCTCCACCGCCGCCCCCGGTGGCGAAGGCGCCAGAGCCCGCGCCCGCACCGAAGGCCCCCGACATCGCCCTGGAGCGTGAAAAGAAGCTCAAGGAGCAGAAGGAACAGAAAGAGCGCGAGCTCGAAAAACAGCAGCAGCAGAAGAAGAAAGAGCTCGAGGCCAAGCAGCGCGCCGAGGACGAGGCCGAGAAAAAGCAGGCCCAGCTGAAAGAGCAGCAGAAGAAACTGGCCGATCAGAAAAAGCAGCAGGAAGCCGACGCCAAGCAAGCCGAAGCGAAGAAGGCCGAGGCCGCCGCCAAGCAGGCCGCGGCCGACCGCGCCGCCACGCTCAAGCGCATGCAGGGCCTGGCCGGTGCCAGCGGCGCCGACGACGCCAAGGGCACGGCGCAGCGCACCTCGGGTCCGTCGAGCGGCTATGCCGGGCGCATCGCTGCCGCCGTGCGTCCGAACATCACCTTCCCCGATGCCGACACCGTCAACGGCAACCCGGCGGCGGAGTTCGAGGTGAGCCTGGCGCCCGACGGCACCATCGTCGGCGTCAAGCTCAGCAAGTCGAGCGGCCTGCCGGGTTGGGACGAAGCTGCCGAGCGCGGCCTGCGCAAGACCGACAAGCTGCCGCGCGACACCGACGGGCGCATCTTTCCGTCGCTGATCGTGTCGCTGCGACCCAAGCGCTGATCTTGGCGCGCGCCTGCCGAGCGTTGGTTCTCCCCTAACGCGCAGCTAAGAAAACGGCCCCGTTCCGGGTGACTTGCACGTCACCCGGAACTCGATAATCGGGGCTCATGAATCCCACCGGCCGCATCCGCTACGGCAGCAGTCCACTGCTCGCCAGCCCCACCCCCGTGTGGCGCAGCAAGTTCATCGTGGCCAGCATCGCCTTCGGCTTCACGCTGCTGGCGGCCCGCGCGGCCTACGTGCAGATCTTCAACAACGACTTCTTCCAGCACCAGGGCGAGGTGCGCTATCAGCGCACGCTGGAGCTGCCGGCCAACCGCGGGCGCATCCTCGACCGCAACGGGTTGATCCTGGCGTCGGACATGCCCGCGCCCAGCATCTGGGCCATTCCGGAAGACATCGAGCGCGACGACCCGGCCACGCAAGACAAGCTCAGGCAGGCCGCCAAGCTGCTCGGCATGCCGCTGAAGGACATCGACAAGAAGCTCGAGGACGAGGACAAGAGCTTCGTGTGGCTCAAGCGCCAGGTCGACGAGCCCGTCGCCAAGCAGGTGGCCGCGCTCGGCATCAAGGGCGTGTACCTGCGGCGCGACTACCGGCGCCAGTACCCCGAGGGCGAAGCCGCGGCCCACCTGGCCGGCTTCACCAACGTGGAAGACATCGGCCAGGAAGGCGTGGAGCTGGCCTTCAACAAGGAGCTGGCGGGCAAGTCGGGCTCGCGCCATGTGCTGAAAGACCGGCTGGGCCACATCGTGGAAGACACCGAGGACCAGGTGCCGCCCACCCCGGGCCACGACATCCAGCTGAGCATCGACGACCGCGTGCAGTTCGTGGCCTACGAGAAGATCCGCGACGCCGTGGTCGCGAACAAGGCGCGCGCGGGCAGCGTGGTGGTGGTCGATGCGCAGACGGGCGAGCTGCTGGCCATGGCCAACTACCCGAGCTACGACCCCAACGACCGCCACGCCCTCACCGGCGAGCAGCTGCGCAACCGCGCCATGACCGACGTGTTCGAGCCCGGCTCGACCATGAAGCCCATCACCGTGGCCACCGCGCTGCAGCTGGGCCGCGTCACGCCCAACACCA
Source organism: Variovorax sp. J22G73 (assembly GCF_030317035.1). Taxonomy (GTDB): domain Bacteria; phylum Pseudomonadota; class Gammaproteobacteria; order Burkholderiales; family Burkholderiaceae_C; genus Variovorax. Next base: position 1,308,248 of record NZ_JASZYK010000001.1, on the reverse strand, counting down.
TCATCGACACCAACCCGGGGCGCATCACCGTGTCGGGCGCGACCATCCACGACGACGAGAACTTCGGCGTGCTCACGGTGCAGGGCGTGATCCAGAAGTCGAGCAACGTGGGCGCCACCAAGATCTCGCAGCGCATGTCGGCGCAGGAAATGTGGAACTCGCTCACCGCCGTGGGCATCGGCCAGAAGCCGCAGACGCCGTTCCCGGGCGCGGTCACCGGGCGGCTGCGGCCGTGGAAGTCGTGGCGGCCCATCGAGCAGGCCACCATGTCGTACGGCTACGGGCTGTCGGCCTCGCTGTTCCAGATCGCGCACGCGTACACCGCCTTCGCGCACGACGGCGAGGTGATTCCGGTGAGCCTGCTGAAGAACACCGGCGAGGAGCCTGCCGGCATGCGGGTGTTCTCGCCGCTGGTGGCCAGCGAGGTGCGCCAGATGATGCACCTGGCCGCCGCGCCTGGCGGCACCGCGCCGCTGGCGCAGACGCAGGGCTACTCGGTGGGCGGCAAGACCGGCACGGCGCACAAGCAGGTCGGCAAGGGCTACGCGAGCAACAAGTACCGCGCCTGGTATACGGGCATGTCGCCCATCGACAAGCCGCGCATCATCGTCGCGGTGATGGTCGACGAGCCCGGCGCGGGCAAGTACTTCGGCGGCCTGGTGGCCGCGCCGGTGTTCAGCCAGGTGGTGCAGCAGACGCTGCGCATCCTGAACGTGGTGCCCGACCTGGCGGTGGCGCCGATGGCGCATTGAGCTTGTTGCCCTGAGCCTGCACATCTGACCGGCCCCGGCCTGGCGCTGTCAGCCGAAAGTGGCTGGAATGCACACGCGCGGATAGAATGCGAACTATTCTCATCTTCTCGCATTCCGCCGCAGCCCCGTGTCCGCACTCCCGCTTCCGTCCGAGCCGGCATCCATCGATGCGATCTACCGCGAACACCACGGCTGGCTGCTAGGCTGGTTCCGCCGCCGGCTGGGCGGTGCGTCGTGCGCGGCCGACCTGGCCCACGACACCTTCGTGCGGCTCATGGTGTCGCGCGATTCGCCGATGCTGAAAGAGCCCCGCGCGTTCCTGCGCACGCTGGCGCACGGCGTGGTGGTGAACCACTGGCGCCGCATGGACATCGAGCGGGCCTGGCTCGAAGCCTTGGCCGTGCTGCCCGAGCCGCTGGCGCCCTCCCCCGAAGAACGCCTGCTGGCGCTCGAGACGCTGTGCCGCATCGACGCCATGCTCGACCGCCTCAACCCCAAGGCGCGCACCGCCTTCCTGCTGTCGCAGCTCGACGGGCTGGGCTACGCCGAGATCGCCGCCCACCTGAAGGTGTCGCAGCGCATGGTCAAGAAATACATGGCGCAGGCCATGCTGCAATGCCTGCTGCTGACGAATTCATGAGGGGCCTGGCCCTCCCCGCCGCCGAAGCCGCGCAGCTGCCGGCCTTCGAAGACCTGCAGCAAGCCGCTGAATGGTTCGCCGTGCTGCAGGCCGGCGCCGTGAGCGAGGCCGACCGCCGGCGCTGGCAGTCGTGGCTCGATGCCGGTCCGCGCCAGCGCGCGGCATGGCGTCGGGTGGAAAGCATCTCGGGCGAGTTCAGCGGCCTTGCCGGCGTGGCCAGCCTGCCGGCGCGCCGGGTGCTCGAACGCGGCGGCGCCGCCGCCAACCGCCGGCGCTCCGTGCTGCGCGCCCTGGCGCTGGTGCCGGTCGCGGGCCTCACGGGCTGGCTGGCTTCGCGCCACGTGCCCTGGCACGGCTGGGTGGCCGCGCACCGCACCGAGACCGGCGAGCGCCGCGAGGTCGTGCTGTCCGATGGCAGCCGGCTGTGGCTCAACACCGGCACCGCGCTCGACGTCGATTTTTCGCCCCGCCTGCGCCGCATCGTGCTCTACAAAGGCGAGGTGCTGGTCACGAGCGGCCCGGACGATGCCAACCCCTCGAGCAGCCATCGCCCGCTCGTCGTCGACGTGCCCCAGGGCCGGCTGACCGCGCTGGGCACGCGCTTTGCCGTGCGCCATGAAAACGATGACGCGGTGCGTGTCGCGGTGCTGGAAGGCGCCGTCGAGTCGCGTCCCGCCAGCGGCGATTCGCTCACGCTGGTGGCCGGCCAGCAGACGCGCCTGTTCTCCGACCACGTCGAGCCGCCCGAACCCGCGGCGGGCTACGGCGACGACTGGACCCGCGGCATGCTCGTGGCCGACGGCATGCGGCTGGGCGACTTCATCGCCGAGCTGGGCCGTTACCGCACCGGCTACCTGGGCTGCGCGCCCGAGGTGGCCGACCTGCGGCTCGTAGGCGCCTACCCTTTGGCCGACACCGAGCGCATTCTGTCGGCGCTGCAGGCCACGCTGCCGGTGCGCGTGCGCCGGCCGCTGCCGTGGTGGACGGTGGTCGAGGCGAAGCCGCACGCGGCTGCACGCTGATTCGAAAAAAATTTCTGAAAAACCCAGGCGCGCAGGTTCCCTTTTCGCGGCGTCGGTTGGCAACACAGGTACCAACCCTTTCTTCTTGCCCGAAAGCCGCCATGCCCGCGCCCCTGCCGAACCGTTCTCCTTCCAGCCTTTTCAGCCCTTCTTCGCGCCGCCGCCCGCGCACCACGCGCCAGCTCGCGCGCGCCCTGCGCGGCGCCATGGCGGTGCTCCCCGTGGCCGCCGCGGTGCAGGCGCTGCCCGCCATGGCCCAGGCGCAAGCGCAAGCGCAGGCCCAGACGCAAGCCCAGGCCACCGCCCGTGACTACGCCATCCCCGCCGGCCCGCTCGGCACGGTGCTGAGCCAATTCGCCAGCCAGGCCGGCATCCTGCTGTCGAGCGACGCCGCATTGACCGCGGGCCTGAACGGCTCCGGCATCCGCGGCCGCTTCACCGTCGACGAGGGCTTCGCCGTCGCGCTGGCCGGCACCGGCCTGCAGGCCGTGCGCGGCGCGGGCAACGTCTATGCGCTGCAGCGCAACGCCACTTCCGAGACCCTGTCCGAAGTGCGCGTGACGGGCCAGCGCGCGGGCTCGCTCGCGCCGGTCACCGTCACCGCCAGCGCCGAGGAAGAAAGCGGCAAGGGCCCCGGCAAGGGCTTTGTCGCGCAGCGCAGCACCGGCGGCACCAAGACCGACACCCCGCTGCTGGAAACGCCGCAGTCCGTGTCGGTGGTCACGCGCGACCAGATGGACTCGCAGGGCGCCACCACGCTGGTCGAAAGCCTGCGCTACACGCCCGGCATCGTCGCGCAGTACGGCAACACCGACCTGCGGCTGGACTGGCTCACGCTGCGCGGCTTCACGCCGCCGGCGCGCTACCTCGACAACCTGCGCCTGCCCTTCGGCGCGCGCGGCTACTCGCAGCCGCGCATCGAGCCCTGGGGGCTGGAACGGGTCGAGGTGGTGAAGGGGCCGTCGTCGGTGCTCTACGGCCAGTCGACGCCCGGCGGCCTGGTGAACATGGTCAGCAAGCGACCCACGCTGGAAACCGTGCGACAGGTCGAGGTGCAGCTCGGCAGCCACAACCGCCGCCAGACCGCCTTCGACTTCGGCGGCGCGATCGACGACGAGGGCGTGTGGAGCTACCGCCTGGTCGGCCTGCACCGCGAGGCCGACACGTCGTACGACTACGTGTCGGAGAAGAAGAGCTACTTCGCGCCCTCGCTCACCTTCCGCCCCTCCGACGCCACCCGCATCACCCTGCTGGCCCACTGGCAGACGCTCGACTCCCCCGGCGGCGGCGGCGCGCCCGCGCTGCCTTCGGCCGGCACGCTGGACACCAGCCGCTACGCCGCGCTGCCCACGCGCGCCTTCGTCGGCGAGCCGGGCTACGACCGCTTCAACAACCGCCAGCACTTCGTCGGCTACGAGGCCGAGCACAAGCTGGACGACACCTTCACGCTGCGCCAGAACCTGCGCTACGGCAAGGTCGATGCGTACACGCAGCGCGTGCAGGCCTTCTGCCTGGCGGCGTGCAACCCGTCGTCGCTGCTGCGCTATGCGTGGGCCTTTCCCGAAACCGCGAAGCTGCTCACGGTCGACACCCAGGTGCAGGCCGACTTCCACACCGGCCCCGTGCGCCACACGGCATTGGTGGGCGTGGACTACTCCGACGAGAAGTCGGCGTTCGACGAGACCAACCTGCGCATCATCACCACGCCCTTCAACGCCTACCTGCCGGTGTACGGGCGCGACAGCGGCCAGGTGCCTTCGGTGGCCACGCACATCGACCAGCAGCGCCGCCAGACCGGCTTCTACCTGCAGGACCAGATGCACTGGGACCGCTGGAGCCTGGTGCTCGCCGGGCGCACCGACCGCGCCATCACCGACACCCGCACGCTGAACATGGCGCCGCTGCGCCTGGCCAACGCCGACCAGCGCGACGGCAAGTTCACCGGCCGCGCCGCGCTGATGTACAGCTTCGACAACGGCGTGGTGCCGTACGTGAGCTACTCCACCTCGTTCCAGCCCGCCGCCGGCACCGACCGCCAGGGCAACGTGTTCCAGCCGACCACCGGCAGGCAGACCGAGGTCGGCGTGAAGTACCAGCCGGTGGGCTCCAAGGCGCTGCTGACCGCGGCCGCCTACGAGCTCACGCAGCAGAACGTGCTCACGCCCGACCCGCTGAGCCGCGCCTTCAGCGAGCAGACCGGCGAGGTGCGCGTGCGCGGCCTCGAGCTCGAGGCGCGCGGCCAGGTGCTCAGGGGCCTGGACGCCATCGCCTCCTACGCCTACACCGACAGCCGCGTGACGCGCGCCAACCCGAACGCGGCGGGCGTCAGCATCCGCGGCAACCGGTTCGCGTACGTGCCGCAGCGCCAGGCCGCCTTCTGGCTGGAGTACGCCTTCCAGAACGAGGCGCTGGCCGGCCTCACGGTGGGCGGCGGCGTGCGCCACACCAGCGCCACCTACGGCGACAACGCGAACCTGTTCCGCATTCCGGGCGTGACGCTGTTCGACGCCGCCGTGCGCTGGGACCTGGGCCGGCAGTCGCCCGCGCTGAAGGGCGTGCGGCTCGCGCTGAACGTGGCCAACGTGTCCGACAAGACCTATGTGGCGACCTGCCTGTCGTCCACCGGCTGCTACTACGGGGAGCGGCGCAGCGTGTACTTCACGGCGGGCTACAGCTGGTAGGGGCGAGGCACCTGGCGAGCGACTTGGCGAGTGACTTGGCAAGTCGTTCGGCAGGGCGCTCGGCAGGCTGTGCGCCCGCTCGCGGGGGCCGCTCGTTTAGGATCGTCGGCCACCCACCGACAACGGCGCTCCCGACATGGTCGACACCTCCCTTGCCACCGACGCCACCCCTGCCGTCCGCCTCGAAGACCTGACCCCGCTGCCCTACCAGCAGGCCCTGGCCGCGCACCTGCAGGCACAGGAGCCCGAGGTCTGGCAATGGGCCGCCTCCGCGCAGGCGCGCGAGCAGCACGCCGCGGCGGTGCGCACCGAGCTGCTGCGCAACTCCTATCGGCTCGACGCAGCCGCGCATCCCGACCTGCACGCCCATGCGCAGCTCGCCGCGCAGCGCCTGGGGGTCACCGCAAGCATCACGCTGTACCAGGCCGGCGACGGCGCGATGAACGCGGCCATCCACTGCGTGCCGGGCGAGGCGCACATCGTGCTCTCGGGCCCGCTGCTGGAGCGGCTCCAGGGCCCCGAGCTGCAGGCCGTGCTCGGCCACGAACTGGCGCATTACCTGCTGTGGGCGCTCGACGGCGGCAAGTACCACGTGGTCGACCGCCTGCTGCACGCCACCGCGAGCGACCCGCGCGCCGACGCCAGCCACCTGCAGGCCGCGCGGCGCTTCGCCCTCTACACCGAGGCCTTCGCCGACCGCGGCGCCTGCGTGGCCTGCGGCGCGCTGGAGCCCGCGGTGAGCGCGCTCATCAAGATCGAGACCGGACTCACGCAGGTCAACGTGGCGAGCTACCTGGCGCAGGCCGAGGAGATCTGCGCCGACCCGACCGCCCGCAACACGCAGACCCGCGGCACCAGCCACCCCGAGGTGTTCGTGCGCGCCCGCGCCCTGCGCCTGTGGACCGAGCTGCAGCACGACGCCCAGGACTGGCTCGCCGCCGCGCTCGAAGGCCCGCTGGCACTGGACACGCTCGACATGCTCGGCCAGCAGCGCGTGAGCGCCGTGACGCGCGCCACCATCGCGCAGTTGCTGCAGCGGCCCTTCCTGCAGTCGGAGCCGCTGCTGGCGCATGCGCGCCGCTTCTTCCCCGACTTCGCGCCGGCCCGATCTCCCACGTCCCTCACCTCTCCCGTGCCGGCGCTGCCGCCACCCGACCCCGTGCCCGCCGGCCTGCACGACTACCTGGCCAGCGTGCTGGTCGACTTCGTCGCGGCCGACCCCGAGCTCGACGACCTCGCGCTCGCCGCCGCGCTCGGCCTGGCCGATGCCCTGGGCTGCGCCGAGCCTTTCGAGCAGCGCGTGCTCAAGGACCTGCGCGTTCCCAAGCGCAGCCTCGCACGCGTGAAGCGCGACGCCGCCGCCCTGCTCGACAAGGCCGCCACCGAACACACCAAGGCCGCCGCCGCATGACCAACGTCACCCCCAACGTCACCCCCAACGCCACCCCCAACGTCACAGCCACCGCCACCGCTCCCCTGCTGCAGCTGCTGGACACCGCCGACGCCCACGGCGGCCTGCAGACCGACGACGTGCTCAAGCTCGTGCTGCCGCTGCTGCGCGAGGTCTCCGCATTGCACGAGCAAGGCAAGGTGGCCGCGCTCGGCAATGTCTTCGCCTACCGCGTGACCGAGGCACCCGCCGCACCGGCCCTCGCCCTTGCCAACCCCGAAGGCGCTGAGCCGCGCCGCCACCCCGAGGCCATCGCGCCGCTGGAGCAACCCGTGGCCTCCGTGCTGCGCGTGGTGGGCGAGCAGCGCGTGACCATCGACGCCGATGCGAGCGTCGCGGTCGAGAACCTCGCGGTGATGGCAAACGCCACGCCCGACACCGTGCCCACGCGCCCCGTCTACCTGCCCGGCTACACCGCGTGGGAGCTGCGCCTGGGGCACCACGACGCGCTCGGCGACATCCTGTGCCTGGGCCAGGTGCTGGCCAGCCTGTCGTGCGGGCTGGACTTCACGCTCGGCGAAGAGCTCGCCCGCTTCGCAGCGCACCGCAGCAACCTGTTCGAGCTGAACCGCCGCCTGCACCCGGTGGTGGCCGCCGTGGTCTTCGAGATGACCGCGCTCGACCGCCACGAGCGCGCGCGCGACCTGCCCTCGGTGATCCGCCGGCTCGAAACCTACCGCGACCAGCCGCTGGACCTGAACTTCGGCCTGGGCTTGGGTATCGGGCACGTCGCCCCCGCGAAGGACGGCGCCAGCCAGCGCCGCCAGGCCATCCAGCTGCACCTGCGCGACCGGCTGTTCGACCTGTCGCGCCGCAACCGCCTGCTGTACTTCAAGCCGACGCAGGCGCACGTGAACCTCACCATCGCCAGCGTGCCGCTGGTGGTGGACATGCACAGCATCCGCGTCGACCAGCTCTGCGTGTGGGACGGCCGCTTTGCCGCCGACATCGCCAGCTGCGACCCGGTGCCGCTCGCGCGCTGGCTGCGCTTCGAAGACCAGCCCTACCTGCCGGGCGCGCTCGACCGCATCCTGCAGGAAGCGCGGCGCGACCGGGCCGAGTACGGCCTGTCGCAGCTGTCGCTGGTCATCGCGTTCCTGCGCTGGCACAACCTGAAGGAAGGCGCGCCCGGCGGGCCCGAGCAGGCCGAGCGCATCGCCTCGCCGCTGCTGATGCTGCCGGTGGAGCTCACGCGCAAGAAGGGCGTGCGCGACCAGTACCTGCTCGAAGCCGCCACCAGCGAGGCGCAGGTCAACCCCACGTTGCGGCACCACCTGCGCCAGCTGTACGGCATCGTGCTGCCCGAGACGGTGGACCTGCGCGAGACCCCCATCGAGCAGTTCCACGCGCAGATCGCGGCGCAGATCGCGCAGAGCGAACCGGGCGTGCAGCTGCGGCTGGTGAAGCAGCCCGAGATCGCGGTCATTCACCAGCGCGCGCGCCAGCGGCTGGAGCAGTTCAAGTGCCGCACGCGGGTGCGCACGCCGTCCGCCGTGCCGGTGGCCGCGCAGGACTTCAGCTACGCGCAGGACGACTTCCGCCCGCTCGGGCTGCAGCTCTTTCATGCGCGCGTGCGCCCGGTGCCCTTGCCGCTGCGCGACGCCGTCGGCGCGCCGCCGCAACCGCGAGCGCCGCAAATGACAGGCACCGCTGCCGCGGAAGAAACCGAGCGCACCACGCTCGCGCTGCGCGAGAGCAGCGGCAACCCCTACCAGTGGGACATCGACCTCACCGCCGTGACGCTGGGCAACTTCAACCACCGCAAGATGTCGCTGGTGCGCGACTACTCGGGCCTGGCCGAAAGCGAACTCGCGAGCGAGGCCTTCGACCGCGTGTTCTCGCTGCAGCCGCGCCAGGTCGATGCCGAGGCGCCCCCCGCGCTGCCGCTGGCCGCGCAGTGGCCGGTGGTGCAGGCAGACGCCACGCAAACCGCCGCCGTGGCGCTGGCGCGCACGGGCACCAGCTACATCATCCAGGGCCCGCCGGGCACGGGCAAGTCGCAGACCATCACCAACCTGATTGCCGACTACGCGGGCCGCGGCCAGCGCGTGCTGTTCGTCTGCGAGAAGCGCGCCGCCATCGACGTGGTGTTCCACCGCCTGCGCCAGCAGGGGCTGGACGAGCTGTGCTGCATGATCCACGACTCGCAGGGCGACAAGAAGTCCTTCGTGCAGAACCTGCGCAAGACCTACGAGCAATGGCTGGAAGCGCCCGAGGCGCTGACGCAGGAATCGGCCGAGCGCACCCGGGTGCTCGATGCCATGGCGCTCGACCTGCAGGCGCTGGAGCGCTTCGACGCCGCCATGCGCGACGTGCCCGCGCACATCGCGGTCACGCTGCGCGAACTGGTCGCGCGGCTCATCGCGCTGAAGGCGCACGACCCCGCGCTCACGCCGCTGCAGGCCGAGGCGCTGCCCACCTATTCAGCCTGGCGCCAGCATGCGGAGCTGGTGTCGCGGCTGCATCTGGCCGTGACCGAAAGCCTGGGCGCGCCCAGCCTCGCGCAGCATGTGTTCGCGCAGCTTGCGCCTGCGCTGCTGAAGCAGGAGAAGCCGCTTGCGCGGCTGGTCGAGCTGAGCGAACGCGCCACCGAGCTGAGTGGTGTTTGCCGCGACGCGCTGGCCGATGCATGGCCACCGCTGGCCGGCGACAAGGTGCTTTGGCGCGACGCACTGGCCGTGGTGGCCGACGCGCGCCGCGTCGCCTCGCTGGCGGCACGCGGCCAGCTGGCCCTGCTCGACGGCACGCACCCGAGCAGCGTGGCGCTCGGCAACGCACTGGCGCAACGCCGCAGCCTGCAGCAGGCGCTGGACGACACGCTGCAGCGCACCGGCCATTGGCGCGACAAGCTCTCGCCCGGCGACACCGAGGCCGGCCTCGCGCAGGCCCGCGCGCAGCAAGGCTCGCTGCTGCGCTGGCTGCAGCCGTCGTGGTGGCGCCTGTCGGGCGAGCTCAAGCGCCGCTACGACTTCGCGGCGTATGCCGTGCGCCCGCAGCCCAGCCAGCTGCTGGAAGACCTGCTGGCCGAGCACAACGCCCGCGCCGCGCTTCAGAAGCAGGCCGCGCAGATCGAGGCCGACTACGGCTGCACCGACGCCGAGGCCTTCGCGCAACAACTGCAGGCGATGCGCCACGCGGACGACAGCACCAGCCTGCGCGCCGAGTTCCAGGTGCACCTGCGCACCGACGCCGCGGGCGCTGCCGGCAAGACCGTCGAAAAGCTCGCCGCGGCCGGCGCGCGCACCGACACGCTCGACGCCCTGTGGCACCAGCTGCTGCACGACGCCGGCGCGCAGCCCTTGAACGCCCTCGAGGCCCTGGCGCGCACGCTGCGCGACCAGGCCGACGCCCTGCCCTCCGTGCTGGTGCCGTTGCAGGAACTGGCCGATGCCGACGCGGCCGTTTCCACCGCGCTGCGCACCCTGGCGCTGCCGCCCGACGCCATCGAGTTCGCCGTGGCGCGCGAAGGGCTGGAGCGCGTGTACCGCGCCGAGCGCTGGCTGCCGCGCTTCGACGGCGCCGTGCTCGCGCGCCATGCGCAGCGCCTGGGCGATGCCGAGCGCCTGCTGCTGGCGCACAACGCACGCACGCTCGCCGCCGCGGTGCGCCAGCGCTTTCGCGACCATGTGCAGAAAAGCGCCCTGCCCGCCAGCCAGCTCGACGCCGACGGCAAGCTCTTCAAGAAGAGCTACAACGCTGGGCGCCGCGAGCTGGAGCACGAGTTCGGCAAGACCATGCGCTACAAGGCGATTCGCGAACTGGCCAGCGGCGACACCGGCCGCGTGGTGCGCGACATGAAGCCCATCTGGCTCATGAGCCCGCTGTCGGTGTCCGACACGCTGCCGCTCGCGGCCGATCTGTTCGACGTGGTCATCTTCGACGAGGCCAGCCAGATTCCCGTGGAAGAGGCCGTGCCCGCGCTGTACCGCGCGCCGCAGATCATCGTGGTGGGCGACGAGATGCAGCTGCCGCCGACCAGCTTCTTCTCGTCGAGCCGCGACGCGGAAGACGACACGATCTCCGTGAGCGGAGACGATAGCGAGGACAGCGAAAGCGGCGAACGGGGCGACCGCATCGCCGTGGTGCTCGACGCCGACAGCCTGCTCAACCAGGGCGCGCGCAACCTGCCGGCCACGCTGCTGGCCTGGCACTACCGCAGCCGCTACGAGTCGCTCATCGGCTTCTCGAACGCGGCCTTCTACGCGGGCAACCTGTACACCATTCCGGACCGCAGCCTGCCCGCGCCCGAGCGCGGCGAGATCGTGGTGCAGTCGCGCAGCCCGACCGACGAATCGGTGAAGGCGCATGCCGATGCGCTGCTCTCGCGCGCCATCAGCTTCCACCGCGTGAGCGACGCGGTGTACGAGAACCGCGTGAACGACGGCGAGGCGCGCCACATCGCACAGCTGGTGCGCGAGCTGCTGAAGCGCGAGACCGGGCGCAGCCTGGGCATCGTGGCTTTCTCCGAAGCGCAGCAAGGCGAGATCGAGGACGAGCTGAACGCGCTCGGCGCCACCGACCCCGACTTCGCGGCCCGCCTCGAGGCCGAGTACGTGCGCGAGGAAGACGACCAGTTCTGCGGCCTCTTCATCAAGAACCTGGAGAACGTGCAGGGCGACGAGCGCGACATCATCATCCTGAGCATCTGCTACGGCCCCAACCCCGAAGGCCGCATGCTGATGAACTTCGGCCCCATCAACCAGCGCGGCGGCGAGAAGCGGCTGAACGTGATCTTCAGCCGCGCCAGGCACCACATGGCGGTGGTCTCGACCATTCGCCACGAGGCGATCACCAACGACCACAACGAGGGCGCGGCGGCGCTGAAGAACTTTCTGCGCTACGCGGAGTGCCTGTCGCGCGGCGACGCCGAGACGGCGCGGCGCGTGCTCGAGGGCATGAACCCGCTCACGCGCGGCGCGGGCGCGGCGGCAGGTCGTTCGCGTCATGCGCACGCTGACGACGTCGCGTCGCAGATCGCGCAGGCGCTGCGCGCGCGCGGGCACGCGGTGGACGAACAGGTGGGCCAGTCGCGCTTTCGCTGCGACCTGGCGGTGCGCGTGGAAGGCAACGGCCACTACGCGCTGGGCGTGCTGGTGGACACCGCCACCCACTACGAGAACCGCAACGTGCTGGAGCGCTACGTGTCGCGCCCGCGCATCCTGGGCGCCTTCGGCTGGCAGGTGATGCAGGTGCTGGCCAAGGACTGGCTGCATGCGCCTGAAGCGGTGCTCGAGCAGATCGAGCAGGCGCTCAAGAAGGCGCTCTGAAAACGGAAGGCCGGCGTCAGCGGACGACGCTGAGCCGCTTCACGTCGAGCTCGGCCTTGCCCACGAGGTCCTTGTCGAATTCGCCCGAGACCTCGACGCGCACCTTGTCGTCGATCTTCACGCCGGGCGGAAAGTGCTTGGCGTCGATCTCCACCTTCATGCGGCCGGTGTCGTCGGCAAAGGTGTAGTGCTCGCCGCCGTCGTGCGAGACGATGAAGCCGCGCAGCGTGGCGTGCTGGTCGTCCTTGCCGGTGTCCAGCAGCTGCTTGACGGTCATGGCGGGCACCGAGCTGGGGCCGACGTACTGGGCCGAGGCCGCGAGCGGCAGGGCCAGCACCGTGGCCAGGCCCAGCGCGCAAACGAGTGACGGTTTTTTCTTCATGGCGAGTTCCTCCTTGAACTGCAGGGGTTGCAATGCGGGAGGAATCGTAGCCAGCGCCCCAATGGGCCCACGCCGGCGAAGCACATGGGACGTACTCGGGAAGTACTTGGGAAGGGCTTGGGAAGGGCTTGGGCCCGATCAGTCGTAGACGATCAGCGCCTTGCCCGCTTCCGCCTGCGCGGTCCAGCTGGCCAGCGCCGCGTCGGTCGGGAAGAACTTGGCGCGCTCGCCCAGTTGCAGCTCGACCTGCGCACCCGCGCGCGCCATCGACAGGCGCACCGGCAGGCCCTGCACCAGGTCGCCCACCTCGGTCTGCTCGGTGCGCGGCGGAAAGGCCTTCAGCAGCCGCGCGATGTCGGGCGCCTTGCCGTTCACCGCCACGCGCAGGAACTTGCCGAAGCGGCAGCGCGCCGTGGCCAGGTCCCACACCTGCTGCACCTGGAAGCGCGCCTCGAAGCCGCCGCGCGCGGGCTGCAGCCGGCCGCTGACGATGACCAGCTCGTCGTCCTTCAGCGTGTTGCGGTTGGCGTTGATGAGCGCCTCGTCGGCGGTGGCGTCGATGGACTCCGACTTGTCGTCGAGCTTGAAGATCGCCAGCCGGCCGCGCTGGCCGTTGATGACGCGAAAGTCGCTCACGATGCCCGCGATGACCTGCTGGTCGCGGCTGTCGAGCAGGTCGCCGATTTCGCGCTTGCAGAAGCGGCGCACCTCGTGCGACACCTCGTCGAACAGGTGGCCCGACAGGTAGAAGCCCACGGCCGTCTTCTCGAGCGTGAGCCGCTCCTTCACGCCCCAGGGCGTGGCGTCGACCAGGTCGGGTTCGGCGGTGGCCGAGCCGTGCTCGGCGTCGCCGAAGATGTCGACCTGCGCCGCATTGGCCGCGGTGGCGTTGGCGAACTCGAAGGCGCGGTCGACCGAGGCAATGAGCGAGGCGCGGTTCTGCTGGATGGCATCGAACGCGCCGGCCTTGATGAGCGCCTCTACCGTGCGCTTGTTGATGCGCTGGCGGTCGATGCGCACGCAGAAATCGAAAAGGCTCTTGAACGGGCCGCCCTCTTCGCGCGCGCGCACCACGGCTTCCACCGCGAGCTGGCCGGTGCCCTTCACGGCGCCCAGCCCATAGCGGATCACCTTGTCGGTGACGGGCTCGAAACGGTAGTTGCCGCGGTTGACGTCCGGCGGCTCGAAGGTGATGCCGAAGTTTTTCTGGGCGTCTTCGAACAGCAGCTTCAGCTTGTCCGTGTCGTCCATTTCCACGGTCATGTTGGCGCAGAAGAACTCGGCCGTGTAGTGGACCTTGAGCCAGCCCGTGTGGTACGCCAGCAGCGAGTACGCGGCGGCGTGCGACTTGTTGAAGCCGTAGCCCGCGAACTTCTCCATCAAGTCGAAGATCTCGTCGGCCTTGTCCTGCGGAATGCCGTGCGTGGCCAGTGCGCCCGCGCGGAATTTCTCGCGGTGCTCGGCCATTTCCTCGAGCTTCTTCTTGCCCATGGCGCGGCGCAGCAGGTCGGCGCCGCCGAGCGAGTAGCCGCCCAGGATCTGCGCGGTCTGCATCACCTGCTCTTGGTAGACCATGATCCCGTAGGTCTCGGAGAGCATTTCGGCCACGGCCGGGTGCGGGTACTCCACGTCTTCGCGGCCGTGCTTGCGCGCCACGAAGCTGGGAATCAGGTCCATCGGGCCGGGGCGGTACAGCGCGTTCAGCGCGATCAGGTCTTCCAGCCGCGTGGGGCGCGCGTCTTTCAGCATGCCCTGCATGCCGCGGGATTCGAACTGGAACACGGCCTCGGTCTTGCCGTCGGAGAACAGGCGGTAGGTGGCCGCGTCCTTCAGCGGAATGTTCTCGAAGGCGAAGTTCTCCTGGCCCTTGTGGCGCTTCATGATGAACTCGCGCGCAATCTCCAGGATGGTGAGCGTGGCCAGGCCCAGAAAGTCGAACTTCACCAGGCCGATGGCCTCCACGTCGTCCTTGTCGTACTGGCTCACGGCCGATTCGCTGCCGGGCTGCTGGTACAGCGGGCAGAAGTCGGTGAGCTTGCCCGGCGCAATGAGCACGCCCCCGGCGTGCATGCCGATGTTGCGGGTCATGCCTTCGAGCTTTTGCGCCAGCTCGACCAGCATGCGCACTTCTTCTTCCTTCTCGATGCGCTCCGCGAGCTGCGGCTCCATCTCGATGGCGTAGTTGTTCTTGTCGCCCTCGATCTTCTTCTCGGGCGGGTACTGCAGCGTGACCGACATGCCGGGCTTGTTCGGAATCAGCTTGCTGATGCCGTCGCAGAACATGTAGCTCATGTCCAGCACGCGGCCCACGTCGCGGATGGCCGCGCGCGCGGCCATGGTACCGAAGGTGGCGATCTGGCTCACGGCGTTGCGGCCGTACTTGTCCTTCACGTAGTCGATCACGCGGTCGCGGTTGCCCTGGCAGAAGTCGATGTCGAAGTCGGGCATCGAGACGCGTTCGGGGTTCAGGAAGCGTTCGAACAGCAGCTTGTATTCGAGCGGGTCCAGGTCGGTGATCTTCAGCGCGTAGGCCACCAGCGAGCCGGCACCCGAGCCCCGGCCCGGGCCCACCGGGCAGCCGTTTTCCTTGGCCCACTTGATGAAGTCGCCCACGATCAGGAAGTAGCCCGGGAACCCCATGTTCAGGATGGTGTTGATCTCGAACTCGAGACGCTCCACGTAGCGCGGCCGTTCGGCGTCGCGCTTGGCCGCGTCGGGATACAGGTGCGCCAGGCGCACCTCGAGGCCCTCGAACGACTCCTGGCGGAAGAAGTCGCCGATCGGCATGCGCACGCCTTCGGCGATGAAGGGCGTCGGAAAGTCGGGCAGCTGCGGCTTGCCCAGCACCAGCGTCAGGTTGCAGCGCTTGGCGATCTCGACCGTGTTGGCCAGCGCGCTCGGCACGTCGGCGAACAGCGCCTGCATCTCGGCGGTCGACTTGAAGTACTGCTCGTCGGTGAACCTGCGCACGCGGCGCGGGTTGCCGAGAATCTCGCCTTCGGAAATGCACACGCGCGCCTCGTGCGCCTCGTAGTCTTCGCGGGCGGCGAACTGCACCGGGTGCGTGGCGACCACCGGCAGCTTCAGGCGGGCCGCGAGCTTCACGGCAGCGATCACGTGCGGCTCGTCTTCAGGACGGCCGGCGCGTTGCAGCTCGATGTAGAAGCGGTGCGGGAACATGCCGGCCAGGCGCAGCGCCAGTTCGGCCGCGCGTTCGTCCTGGCCCTGCAGCAAGGGCTGGCCCAGCGGCCCGGCCTGCGCGCCCGACAGGGCGATCATGCCGCCCGAGAGTTCCTCGAGCCAGTCGAGCTTGCAGGCCGCCTGCGACTGGCCGCGGCTCACGTTCTGCGTCCAGGCGCGCGCCAGCAGCTCGGACAGGTTCAGGTAGCCCTCGGTGCTTTGCACCAGCAGCACGATGCGGGTCAGCGCGCCGGGCTCCTTGCCCAGGCCGTCCACGAACACTTCGGCGCCGATGACGGGCTTGACGCCCTTGCCGCGCCCCTGCTTGTAGAACTTGAGCGCCCCGAACAGGTTGTTCAGGTCGGTGATGGCCAGCGCGGGCTGGTTGTCGGAGGCGGCGGCCTTGACGGCTTCGTCGATGCGGTTGGTACCGTCGACGACGGAAAACTCGGTGTGAAGGCGCAGGTGAACAAACATGGCCTCATTGTAGAAACCAGCGCCTCCACCATGTGGGTTGACGATGGAAACTTCAGCCCCCCGGCTTGCCGCTTGGTGTGCTTCGCCACCCCCCAGGGGGAGGCTCGGCGGCTTGGGGCGGCCCGGCGCCGCCTAGAATCGCCCCCCGTGCAAGAGATTTTGAATATCGCGGCCTACAAGTTCGTAGGCATAGACGACAGCCCCGTGCTGCGTGAAGACCTGCGCGCCCGCGCCCAGGCCCTGGACCTCATGGGCACCATCCTGCTGGCGCCCGAGGGAATCAACCTGTTCCTGGCCGGCTCGGCCGACGGCGTTCGGGCCTTTCTGGCCCATTTGCGCGCCGATGCGCGCTTTGCCAACCTGGAAGCCAAGGAAAGCTGGTCGGCCACGCAGCCGTTTCGCCGCATGCTGGTGAAGCTCAAGCGCGAGATCATCCGCATGGACCACCCCGCCATCCAGCCCGCCGCAGGCCGCGCGCCCGGCGTGGACGCGCCCACGCTCAAGCGCTGGCTCGACCAGGGCCACGACGACGCGGGCCGCGAAATTGCGTTGCTCGACACGCGCAACGACTTCGAGGTCGACGAAGGCAGCTTCGACGGCGCCATCGACTGGCGCATCACCAAGTTCACCGAATTCCCGCCCGCGCTCAAGGCGCACCGCGCCGACTTCGCGGGCAAGACGGTGGTGAGCTTCTGCACCGGCGGCATCCGCTGCGAAAAAGCCGCCATCCTGATGCGCGAAGAAGGCGTGGAAAACGTGCTGCAGCTCGAAGGCGGCATCCTGAAGTACTTCGAGCAGGTCGGCGGCGCGCACTACCACGGCGACTGCTTCGTGTTCGACGGCCGGCGCGCCCTGGCGCCCGACCTGAGCGCGCGCGCGGCCGATGCCAGCGCGCGTGCCGCGGAAGACACCGAACTCACCCTCGGCCTGAAGAAATAAACCGGCAGCCTCCCATGCGCATCCTCCTGGTGGAAGACGAACTGGACATGGCCTCATGGCTGATCCGGGCGTTGACCCAGAGCGGCTTCGTGGCCGACCACGCGCCCGACGCGCGCACCGCCGAGGCCTTCATGGCCGGCACCGAATACGACGCCATCGTGCTCGACCTGCGCCTGCCCGACAAGCACGGCCTGAGCGTGCTGGCCGACATGCGCAACGCCGACGACCGCACGCCGGTGCTGATCCTCACCGCGCAGGGCGCGCTGCAGGACCGGGTGCGCGGGCTGAACCTGGGCGCCGACGATTTCCTGACCAAGCCCTTCGAGCTGGTGGAGCTGGAGGCGCGCCTCTCGGCACTGGTGCGGCGCAGCCGCGGCAAGCAGCACCCGCGCCTGCAGTGCGCGTCGCTCTCGTACGACAGCGAAAGCCACGCCTTCACGCTGCGCGGCACGCTGCTGTCGCTCACGCCGCGCGAGCAGGCCGCGCTCACCGCGCTGCTCATGCGCAGCGGCTCGCCGGTGGGCAAGTCGCAGCTGTTCGCCAAGGTGTTCACCAACGACAGCACCGCGGGGCCCGACGCCATCGAGGTGGTGCTGCACCGGCTGCGGCGCAAGCTGGCCGACAGCGACGTGCGCATCGTGACCGTGCGCGGCCTGGGCTACATGCTCGAGAGCATTGCCGATGGATCTTCAGCGCCCGCCGCCGACCTCGCCGACACCGACTGAGGCCACGGTGCCTGGCGTGGCCGCCACGGCGGCCGAACCCCAGCGCTTCGGCATCCGCGCGCGCCTGCTCGCGCTGCTGCTGCCGGGCATGGTCGCGCTGCTGGCGCTGGACAGCTGGAACGACTACCGCGCCCTCACCGACTCGCTGGTGGTCGCCTACGACCAGAGCCTGCTGGAGCCCGTGCAGGCGCTGGCCAACGGCATCGTGGTGGCCAGCGACGGCAGCGTGCGGGTGCAGGAGCCGTTCTCGATCCAGGCGATGTTCGAGTCCACGCACCTGCGCTACAAGTACCTTCACGTGGGCGTGCAGCGCATTCCCAAGGGCGAGACGCTGGACGTGAACTCGCCCGAGACCACGCTGATGGGCGTGCCCGGCCTGCCCCGCCCGCCCGAGCCGCTGCGAGCAACCCAGCCCGACGGCACGCCGGTGTTCTACGACGCGGTGCACGAGCAGCACCCGGTGCGCGTGGCCGCGCTGCGCCAGACGGTGTTCGACAACGTGCACCCCGGCGTGTCGTACAGCGTGCTCATCCAGGCCGCCGAAGGCACCGGCCCGCGCACCGAGGCACAGGCCGAGTCGCTGCGCCAGGAGCTGCTGCGCGACACGCGCATGGTGCTGGTGATGGCGCTGCTGGTGTGGCTGGGCGTGGCCTGGACGCTGCGCCCGCTGGACCGCCTGCGCCGCTCGCTGCGCGAGCGCTCGCGCGACGACCTGAAGCCGCTGGACGCCGGCGGCGTGCCGCAGGAAGTGGCGCCGCTGGTCGATGCGGTGAACCACCACATCGCGAGCCATCGGCGCATGGTGGCCGAGCAGTCGCAGTTCCTGGCCGATGCCTCGCACCAGCTGCGCACGCCGCTGAGCATCCTGTCGATCCAGGCCGGCTACGCGGTGCGCGAGACCGACCCTGCGCGCATGCGCGAGTCGCTGCACGCCATCGTGGCGCAGCTGTCGCGCACGCGCCGCCTGAGCGAGCAGCTGCTCGCGCTGGCCCACGCCACCACCGAGGACGAGGTGGCGCCCGCCGCGCCCGCGGTGGTCGACCTGAACGCCATTGCGCGCGGCGTGGTGCTGCAGTACCTGCCGCTGGCGCACGAGAACGACCAGGACCTGGGCTGGGTCGACGCGCGCAGCCTCGCGGACGAAGGCGGCGGCGAAGGCCATGACGACGACGACGCGCTCGTGCTGCCAGTGAAGGCCAACGCCGCCGAGCTGCACGAGGTGCTCGCCAACCTCGTGCACAACGCCATCAAGTACACGCCGCGCGGCGGCAACATCACGGTGACCGTGCGGCGCGACGGCGCGCAGGCGCTGGCCGAGGTGTGCGACAGCGGCCCCGGCATTCCGCCCGAGCGGCGCGAGAGCGTGTTCGAGCGCTTTCACCGCGACCCCGCCACGGGCAACGGTTCCGCGCAGGGCGCGGGCCTGGGCCTGACCATCGCGCGCGGCTATGCGCGGCGCAACGCGGGCGACATCGCGCTCGACAGCGCGGGCACGCCGGAGCGTGCGAACGGCGGCGGTTTGCGCGCCACATTGCGACTGCCCTTGCACGTCGCTTAAGCCGACAACCGCTGCGCTCCGCTTGAGCGACATCGCAGCCCCGTTTTTGCAAGGGTTTCACCGGATACGCCGGTACGTGATTACACGTATTTTGAAGCCGCGCAGGGCCTTTGCGACGGGTCCGAAAGGGGATTGAAAGCCTCGATTCCTAGACTCCGCTCCTTCCCAACGAAGGAGACTTATGCAGCACCCGCACGGTGAAGATCCGGCCTCGCACGCGCTTCGGCCCGCATCGAAATTCAAGAAAGACTACTACGGCGGCGCGCTGCTGATCGTCGTCGGCCTGGCCGCCGTCTATGCCGGCATCGGCTACCGCGTCGGCGAGCTCGCGCACATGGGACCGGGCTTCTTCCCGGTCGCGCTCGGCGCGCTGCTGGCGCTCACGGGGCTGCTCATCGCGGTCTCGGCGCGCGGCGACAAGAGCAGCGAAGGCGCGAGCGAAGAAGCCGCTTCGCACGGCCATCCGGGCGGCATGCCCGACATTCGCGGCGGCGTCTGCATCATCCTGGGCATCCTGGCGTTCCTGCTGTTCGGCGAGTACGGCGGCCTGCTGCCCGCGACCTTCGCCATCGTGTTCATCTCGGCGCTCGGCGACCGCGACAACACGCTGACCGAAGCGCTGCTTCTGTCCCTCGCGATGTGCTTCATCGCGGTGGTCGTCTTCTGGTGGGCGCTCAAGTTGCAGCTCCCCCTGTTCCAGTGGGGAGGCTGAAATCATGATCGGTCAATCGCTACACGACCTGTGGTTCGGCTTCGGCGTGGCCTTCCAGGGCTCGAACCTGATGTGGTCCTTCTTCGGCGTGCTGGTGGGCAACCTGATCGGCGTGCTGCCGGGCATGGGCGCGCTGCAGGCCATCTCCATCCTGCTGCCGCTCACCTACGTGATGCACCCGGTGCCCGCCATCCTGATGCTGGCCGGCATCTTCTATGGCTCGCAGTACGGCGGTGCCATCGGCGCCATCCTGATGAACATGCCCTCGCACCCGCCGCATGCGGTCACCTGCCTGGACGGGTACCCCATGACCAAGCAGGGCAAGGGCGGGGTCGCGTTGGGCATCACGATGATCGCGTCGTTCTTCGCGGCGTCGTTCGGCATCATCGTGATGATCTTCGCCTCGCCGCTGCTGGTGCAGATCGCGTTCAAGTTCGGCCCGACCGAGATCTTCTCGATCATGATGCTGGGCCTGCTGGCCGGCTCCACCATGTCGCGCGGCTCGCCGCTCAAGGGCGTGGCCATGACGATCTTCGGCCTGCTGTGCGGCGTGGTCGGCACCGACGTGAACAGCGGCAGCTTCCGCTTCGCGTTCGGCCTGCCTGAACTCAGCGACGGCCTGGAGCTGGTGGCGATCTCGATGGGCCTGTTCGGCGTGGCCGACTTCCTGCTCAACGTTAACCGCATGAAGGCCATCGGCGACACCGGCACGCTCAAGCTGAGCGACATGCGCCCGAGCAAGGAAGAGCTCAAGCGCGCCTTCCCCGCCATGATCCGCGGCACGCTGGTGGGCACGGTGTTCGGCGCGATGCCGGGCACGGGCCCGACCATCACGACCTTCATCGCCTACGCGGTGGAACGCAAGATCTCCAAGACGCCGAACAAGTTCGGCACCGGCATGATCGAAGGCGTGGCAGGCCCCGAGGCCGCGGCCCACTCGAAGACGCAGGTCGACTTCATTCCCACGATGAGCCTGGGCATTCCGGGCGACGCGGTGATGGCGCTGATCCTGGGTGCGCTGCTGATCCAGGGCATCCAGCCCGGCCCGCAGCTCATCACCGAGCATCCGGACATCTTCTGGGGCCTGATCGCCTCGTTCTGGATCGGCAACGTGATCCTGGTGGTGCTGAACGTGCCGCTGATCGGCGTGTGGGTCAAGCTGCTGAAGGTGCCCTACAAGTACCTGTTCCCGGCCGCGATGTTCTTCATTGCCACCGGCGTGTACAGCACGCAGAACAGCCTGTTCCAGATCTGGGAAGTGCTGGTGTTCGGCATCGTCGGCGCCTTGCTGATGTCGCTGGAGTTCTCGGTCGCGCCCATCCTGCTGGGCTTCGTGCTCGGGCCGATGGTGGAAGAGAACTTCCGCCGCGCCCTGCTGCTGTCGCGCGGCGACATGTCGGTGTTCGTCACCCGCCCGATCAGCGGTACCTTCATCGGCCTGTGCGTGCTGCTGCTGGCCGGCGTGGGCTTCTCGGCCTGGCGTGCCCGCGGCGGCCGCAAGGCGGTCGTCGAGCTGCCGAAGGCACCCGCGGGTGCGTCGCCGTCGGAGACCGTGGCCATCGGCAACGAGTGATGCGCTGACAGGGCATGGCGCGCCACTGCGGGCGCCATGCCAAAAGAAAAAAGGCCCGATGCATCGAATGCATCGGGCCTTTTTCGTTGGCGCGAAGCCGGAAATTTCAGACCGGCGTGGTCCCCGTGTCCGGCTCCCGCACGCCGAAGGGCTTGCCCGGCAGCGGAATGAACTCGGTCTCGCCGGGCACGTGGCCCATGCGCTGGGCGGCCCAGTCGGCGCCGGCCTCGAGGATGCGCTCGCGCCGGCTGGAAACGAAGTTCCAGGTGATGTAGCGCGGGCCGTCCAGCGGCGCCCCGCCGATGACCATCAGCCGCGCGGCGGCGGCCGACGTGAGCACCGCGCCCTGCCCGTCGGGCAGCACGGCCATGGTGTGCGCCTGCACCGGCTCGCCGTTCACGGCGATGTCGGCATCGACCGCGTAGACGGCCAGCTCGGGCGCCAGCGCGGGCAACTCGAAGCGCCCGCCGGCCGGCAGCGCGATGTCGAGGTACACGGTCTGCGACAGCGTCTTCACCGGCGAGCGCGCGCCGAAGGCCTCGCCCACCAGCACGCGCACGTCGACGCCCTGCTCCACCAGCTCGGGAATGGCATCGGCCGGCGTGTGCTCGAAGCTGGGCTCCGCTTCTTCATGCGCCTGCGGCAACGCGGCCCACAGCTGCAGGCCGTGGTTGACGTAGGTGTCGGCCTTCAGGCGCTCGGGCTTGCGCTCGGAGTGCACGATGCCGCGGCCCGCCGTCATCCAGTTGATGGCGCCGGGCAAGATTTCCTGCACGCTGCCCAGGCTGTCGCGATGCATCATCGCGCCCTTGAACAGGTAGGTGACGGTGGACAGGCCGATGTGCGGGTGCGGCCGCACATCGTGCTCGCCGCCCGGCTCTTCCGTGGCCGGGCCGAAGTGATCGAAGAACACGAAGGGGCCGACCGAGCGGCGCTGCGCCGCGGGCAGCAGGCGCCGCACCTTGAAGCCCCCGCCCAGGTCCTTGTCGTGCGGGGTGAGCAACTGGGTGTCGTGGGTGGGGTCGGTCATCGTGTTCTCCGTGGCGGGTCTTTGGAATCAGCTGCGCGATCTTGCCACCGTGGCAATGCGTTCGCCGAACGCGCGGGCCGTGTCGAGGTCGCCCTTGGGGATCTCGGCCGGGCTCGCGTCCGACGGCGACTGCGTGAGCAGGCCGCCGTAGCCGCCCACGTAGTTCGTGGAGTCGCGCGTGGCGGCCTTGTTGTTGGTCGGCAGGATGCCCATGCTGACCCAGATGCCGCTGTGCTGCATGGCCAGCGTCCACAGGTAGCCCATGGTGGTGACCTTGTCGCCGTTCATGGTCGCGCTGTTGGTGAAGCCGGCGAAGAGCTTGTCCTTCCAGCCCTGCGTGTACCAGACCTTCGACGACGCATCGGCGAACTTCTTGAACTGCCAGCTCACGCCGCCCATGTAGGTGGGCGAGCCGAACACGATCATGTCGGCCGCGCCCAGCAGCTCCCAGCCGCCTTCGGGCAGGTTGCCGTCGGCGTCGATGGCGAGCAGCTGCGCGCCCGCGCTGTCCGCCACGGCTTGCGCCACGCGTTGGGTGTGGCCGTAGCCGGAGTGGAAGACGACGACGATGTTTGCCATGGTGAAGAGCTCCTGGGTGGGTGGATCGATGGGTCTGTGGGTCAGCAGGTCAGCGAGTCAGCGGTCGGTCAGCGCTTGTCGATGCTGAAGCGGCCGGGGCCGAAGGCGGCGAAGGAAAGCAGTCCGCCGGCGATGGCCATGTTCTTGAAGAACTGGATATTTTGCGTCGCGTCGGCCCAGAACTTGTGGAAGAACAGCGCCGTCGCCACCGTGAAGATCGCCATGATGAGCGCGGTCCAGCGCGTCTTGAAGCCGACCAGCAATGCAATGCCCAGGCCCAGTTCCACGACGATCGCGATCGCCGCGGCCACTTCGGGCAGCGGCAGGCCGGCCACCTTGGTGATGTAGCCGACGGTGCCCGCGAAGCCCATCAGCTTGCCGAAGCCGGCGGGGATGAACAGCGTGCCGATCAGGATGCGGCCGACCAGTGCCAGGGTGTCCTGGGCGGCGGAAAGCGCGGGGGTGGTGTTGTTGGTTGCCATGATTGAAAACTCCTCGGTTGTTGAAATGAAAAAGCGGACAGGGGAACAGGAAAGAAGCCAGGTGCGCGCGGCACCCGGCAGGGGAAACATCAGGCGGCCAGGTCGAACACCAGCACTTCGGCGTCCTTGCCGCCGGCCAGCGCCAGCTGCGACTCGCCTTCGAGCATCGCGGCGTCGCCGCCCACGAGCTTCTGGCCGTTCACTTCGAGCTCGCCGCGCACCAGGTGCACGTAGCTCTTGCGCGCCGGGTCGAGCGCCAGGCTGGCCTTTTCCTCGCCGTCGAGCAGGCCGGCGTACAGGCGGGCGTCGGCATTCACCGTCACCGAGCCGTCGCTGCCGTCGGGCGAGGCCACCAGGCGCAGCTTGCCGCGCTTCTCGGCGTCGCTGAACTGCTTTTGCTCGTAGCCGGGGGCAATGCCGCGCACGTTCGGCTGGATCCAGATCTGCAGGAAGTGCGTGGTCTCGTCGGCCTTGTGGTTGAACTCGCTGTGCATCACGCCGCGGCCCGCGCTCATGCGCTGCACGTCGCCCGGCGGAATGCTTTCCACGTTGCCCATGCTGTCCTTGTGGGCCAGTTCGCCCGACAGCACGTAGCTGATGATTTCCATGTCCTTGTGGCCGTGGGTGCCGAAGCCGGCGCCCGCCGCCACGCGGTCTTCGTTGATCACCCGCAGGTTGCCGAAGCCCATGTGGGCCGGGTCGTAGTAGCCGGCGAACGAAAAGCTGTGGAACGAGCGCAGCCAGCCATGGTCGGCATAACCGCGTTCCTGTGATTTACGGACTTGCAACATCGTGAACTCCTTGGTGGCCCTGCCCCTGGGGGGCGCGTCGGGCCTTCTTCGTATGCCGCGCCGGATGCGCAGCGGATGTAAAGAACTTTAGGTCTGCGCCCCCTTCTGAAAGACGCCGCGCTTTGATGGCACCATTCAAATAATTTGATCAATGGAGCCGCCATGCCCAGCCCCCGCGACGTGCTGACCCCCGACGCCCTCTCGATGCTGCAGACCGTGGCCGCCACCGGCAGCTTTGCCGCCGCCGCCCGCGCGCTCGACCTGGTGCCCAGCGCGCTGAGCTACCGGGTGCGCCAGATAGAAGACGCGCTCGACGTGCTGCTGTTCGACCGCAGCACCCGCCAGGCCAAGGTGACCGAGGCCGGCGCCGAGCTGCTGCGCGAGGCCGACCGCCTGCTGGCCGAAATCGACGCCGTGGCCAACCGCGTGAAGCGCGTGGCCACCGGCTGGGAGCCGATGCTGACCATCGCGGTGGACAGCGTCATCGCGCGCGACCCGCTGCTCGACCTGGCCACCGCCTTCTTCGCGCTGGAGCCGCCCACGCGCCTGAAGCTGCGCGACGAGACGCTGCTGGGCACCATCGAGGCGCTGACCACCGGCGAGGCCGACCTGGCCATCGGCGCGGTGCTCGACGCGGCGGGCCTGGCCTTCACCGCCACGGGCATCCGCAGCCGGCTGATCGGCGAGCTGCGCTTCGTGTACGCGGTGGCGCCGCACCACCCGCTCGCGCGCCTGCCGCAGCCGCTGAGCGACACGGTGCTGCGCCAGTACCGCGCGGTGGCCGCCGCCGACTCGGCCCGCCACGGCACGCCGATGACGGTGAACCTCATGGGCGGGCAGGACGTGCTCACGGTGCCCAGCATGCAGGCCAAGATCGCCGCGCAGCTGCACGGGCTGGGCGGCGGCTTTCTTCCCGAGCCGATGGCGCGGCCGTACATCGAGGCCGGCCACCTGGTGGAGCTGAAGACCGAGCGGCAACCGCCGATGGGCACCATGCATTGCGTATGGCGCGCGCGCAGCAAGGGCAAGCCGGGGCGCGCGCTCGAATGGTGGCTGGCGCAGTTCGAGCATGAAGCCACGCGGCGCGCGCTGCTGGAGCGGCACCGGGGTCGATGAGGATGACGCACATTCGGCACCGCCGCGCTAGGGGTGTGCCCTCAGGCGAAGCCCCTGCCCGACCGATGTAGAGTGCAGACACATCCAACCGCATTCCCTCCAGAAGAAAAGAGTCCGTCATGAGCACTCGCGCCAAAGCCAAAACGGAAAAGTCGGCCAAGCCGGCTGACCGCCACCGAACCTCTTCCACAGCTTCCACCCCACGCCACTTCGCCGTCGTCGGCGCCGGCATCGCGGGCGTGGCCTGCGCCCGCACGCTGGTGCAGGCCGGCCACAAGGTCACGCTGTTCGAACGCGAGAGCGCCGCCGGCGGACGCATGGCGAGCGTGGACACCGCCTTCGGCAAGTTCGACAGCGGCGCGCAGTACTTCACCGTGCGCGACCCGCGCTTCGCGTTGGCGCTGGAAGCCACGCCCGGCCTGTGCAAGCGCTGGAGCGCCAACCTCGTGCGCGTGCTCGACGCCCACGGCCGCGTGGCCGAGGCCGCCCTGCCCTCGCTCGAGCCGCATTGGGTGGCCCAGCCCGGCATGGATGCGCTGGTGGCCCACTGGGCGTCGCCGCTGGGCGCCAGCCTGGTCACCGGCACGCAGGTGACGCAGATCGAGCCCGATGCGCTCGCCCCCCAACGCTGGCAGCTGCGCACCGCGGGCGCCGAAGAATCGCAGCATGTGTACTCCGGCTTCGACGCCGTGCTGCTCGCCGTGCCGCCGTCGCGCACCCGCGCGCTGCTGGGCGACGGCAAGCTGTCGGCCACGCTCAGTCGCAAGGTGGAGCCCGTGCGCATCGCCCCCTGCTGGACGCTGATGGTCGCCTACCCGCAGGCCAACCAGCCCACCATGTCGCACCTGGGTCCGCAATGGAATGCGGCGCGCAGCACCCACCACCGCGTGGCGTGGCTGGCGCGCGAGCCGTCCAAGCCGGGCCGCGAGCCCATCGAACGCTGGACGCTGCAGGCCAGCGCCGCCTGGTCGCAGGAACACCTGCGCGACGCGCCCTCGCGCATCGAGGCCAAGCTGCTGCGCGCCTTCGCTGAAATCACCGGCATCCACGCCACGCCCGCGCACGCCCAGGCGCTGTGCTGGAACGAAGCGCAAACGCAGGTGCCGCTGGGCACCACCCACCTGTGGGACGCCAAGGCGCGCATCGGCGTGGCGGGCGACTGGTGCACCGGCCACCGCGTGGAAGACGCGTTTCTCTCGGGGCTGTCGCTGGCGCTTGCCGTGATCTGACTGCGCGATGGGGGAGACCGGCCGTTTCGCGCCCTCGCCCACCGGGCCGCTGCACGCGGGCTCGCTGGTGGCCGCGCTGGCCAGCTGGCTCGACGTGCGCGCCCGCGGCCCGCGAGCGCGCTGGCTGGTTCGCATCGAAGACGCCGACACCGAGCGCTGCCTGCCCGGCATGGGCGAGCACATCCTCCGGCAACTGGCCGCCTGTGGCCTGCTGCCCGACGAAGCCCCGGTGTGGCAAACGCAGCGCACCGCGCGCTACGAGGCCGCGCTGGCCGCCCTGCAGGCGCGCGGGCTGGCCTACCCCTGCGGCTGCTCGCGCAAGGACATTGCCGAGGCCCTGGCACGGCTCGGCCAGACGCCCGAACGCCACGGCGAGCGCGTGTACCCCGGCACCTGCCGAGACGGCCTGCACGGCAAGCCCGCGCGGGCCTGGCGCTTTGCGACTTTCAAGCTCGATGTCGTTGATGTCGTCCATGCCGCTGATGTCATCGATGCCGTCCATGCCGACGTGCGCTGGACCGACCGCCGCCTGGGCCCGCAACGACAAGACGTGCAGCACGAGGTCGGCGACTTCGTGCTGCGCCGCGCCGACGGCCCGTGGGCCTACCAGCTCGCGGTGGTGGTCGACGACGCCGAACAGGGCGTGAGCGACGTGGTGCGCGGCGAAGACCTGGCCGACAACACCGCGCGCCAGGTGCTGCTGCAGCGCGCGCTGGGCTTTCCCACGCCCAGCTATCTGCATACGCCGCTGGTGCGCGGCGCCGACGGCGACAAGCTGTCGAAGCAGAACGGCGCCACAGCGATCGACACCGGCACGCCCGAGGCCGCGCTGAAGGCCCTGGACCGCGCGGCGCAGGTGCTGGGCCTCTCGCCCATCTCACCACCCGCCTCATCCACCACAGCCAGCGATTGCGCCGCCGCACTGGCCGCCTGGGTGCCCGAATGGCGCGCTCTCTACAATTCGCGGCCCTCATGAACATTCCCGACACCGTGTCCCACGCCCCCCAGAACAGCCACGACCACAGCGAAGACCATGGCGACGGCCACGCTGGCGACGTGCCCGCCCCCGACAACGGCGATGCCGGCGACAGCAGCCCCGACGCGTCCAAGCCGCACCCGCTGCACCGCCGCCTGAAGAGCTTCGTGAAGCGCGCCGGCCGCACCACCGACGGCCAGGCGCGCGCCTTCGCCGAGCTGGGCCCGCTGTTTCTGCTGCCCTACACGCCCGAGCCGCTCGACCTGACGGCGGCCTTCGGCGGACGTGAAGCGCCCACGGTGCTGGAAATCGGCTTCGGCATGGGCGAGGCCACCGCGCACATCGCCACGGTGCGGCCGGACACCAACTTCCTGTGCTGCGAGGTGCACGAGCCCGGCGTGGGCGCGCTGCTGAAGCGCATCGGCGAGCAGTCGATTTCGAACATCCGCATCTGCGCGCACGACGCGGTCGACGTGCTCGACCACATGCTGCAGCCCGGCACCCTGGCCGGCGTGCACGTCTTCTTTCCCGACCCGTGGCACAAGAAGCGCCACAACAAGCGCCGGCTGATCCAGCCCGAGTTCGTGACCAAACTGGCGCAGCACCTGCGCCCCGGCGGCTACATCCACTGCGCGACCGACTGGCAACCCTACGCCGAGCAGATGCTCGAGGTGCTGGCCGCCGAGCCGCTGCTGCGCAACACGGCCGAAGCCTACGCGCCCAAGCCCGAGTACCGCCCGCTCACCAAGTTCGAGAACCGCGGCATCAAGCTGGGGCACGGCGTGTGGGACCTGGTGTTCGAGCGCACCGCCTGACCCACCCTGACTTACCTTGCTTGAAGCGCCGCGAGCCGCTCAGTCTTCCTGCAGGAACCTGAACGGCACGCGCATCCGCTGGCGCACCACGCGGCCGGCGGCATCCCGGGCCGGGTCGTAACGCCACTGCGGCAGCACCGCCTTCACCTCCTTGGTGAACATCGGGTGCGACGACGATTCGATGCGCACGTCTTCAGGCTGCCCCTGCGCGCCGAGGGTGAAGCTCACCACGACGGTGCCGCCCAGTCCCGTTTTGGCGAGGTCGGGTGGATACCGCGGCACGGGCCTGCGCCGCGGAACGGGCTGGGTGACCGCTTCGGATGTGACTTGCGAAGGTGCCGGCGCCGGCACGGCGGGCGCTTCGGCCGCCGGCATGCGAATCGTCGGCGCCACGGCCTCCTGCTGCTGAACGGGCGGCTGCGCGACCTCCAGCGTCTTCGTCGCCGGCACCGGTGCCGTGCAACCGGCCACTTGAATGGCCACCGCGATGGCGAGCGCCGACCCCACCCCCTCGCAACACCATCTGTTTGTATTTGTGAACTGCATGGCGCCGATTCTGTGACAGCGCGTTTTCCTCGCCTTTCGCTTTGGCCTCGAAATTGCTACACTTTTTTACTACTGTTTAAGAAAGTGTCCAATGAGCACATCGCGCAGGGAATGGTTGGCCAAGGCCTTCGGAGCGACGCTGCTGGGAAGCGGCATCGGCGGTATTTCACTTTCGGCGATGGCCCAGGCCACCCGCGCCGCCGCTGGCGGCGCGCCGCGCGTGGTGCTGCTGGGCCAGTCGGTGCCGCTCACGGGCAGCGCCAGTGAAATCGGCAGCGCCTTCGCCGCCGGCAGCCGGCTCGCGGTGACCGACTTCAACGAACGCAACGCCGCCACCGGCCTGCAGCTGAAGCTGCTGCAGCTCGACGACGGCTACGACGCCGCCCGCGCCACCGCCAACGCGCGCACGCTGCTGGGCGCCAACAAGGCCGACATGCTGTTCGGCTTCGTCGGCACGGCCAGCAGCGAGGCCGGTGCCAACGTCGCCACGCAACAGGGCAGCCTGCTGTTCGCGCCCTTCGCGGCGTCGGACAACCTGCGCGGCGCCGACCATCCCAACGTGTTCCATGTGCGCCCCGGCATGATCGACGAGGCCCTCAAGATCGTGCGCCAGTGCGCCACCGTGGGGCAGACCCGCGTGGCCCTGGTGGGCGACGACGACGCCATGGGCCGCGCCGGCCTGGCGGCGGTGGAGCAGGCCATCGCCGAGCTGAAGCTGCCCGCGCTGGTCGCCACCGCGCTGGTGCCGCCCAACGGCGACAAGCTGGACGCCGCGTTGAAGGGCGTGCAGCAGAAGTCGCCGCAGGCCATCGTGCTGGTGTCGCTGTCGGGCACCACGGCCAACGCCATCCGCACGCTGCGCAAGAACGGCTACACGGGCAACTTCATGGCCTTTTCCATCGTCGGCATCGACCCGCTCTACGCCACGCTGGGCAAGGACATCGGCGGCATCGTCATCTCGCAGGTGGTGCCCTCGCCCCGGCCCTCGGCCATTCCCATCGTCAAGGAATACCTGGCCGCGGTGGACACCTCCGACCAGACCGCGTCGTACGAAGGGCTCGAAGGCTTCATCGCGGCCAAGGCGGCCGGCGAGGCGGTGCGCCGCGCGGGCCGCGGCTTCAACACCGCGACGCTGCAGCGCACGATGACCGCCATGACCGACTACGACGTCGGGGGCTTCCGCATCAACCTGCGCCCCGGGCTGCGCGACAACGTGCGGCGCATCGACCTGATCAGCATCTCGGCCGACGGGCGCGTGCTGCGATAGGTCAGTTCGGCGTCTGTTCGGGGCCTGTTCAGGCCCTGCCCGGGCGCGGCTCAGGCCCCGCTCTCGACGAGCAGCTCGGTGAAGCGCTGCTGCACGTACAGCGCCGTCGCGCCCGGCTGCCGCCCCTGCAGCCACAGCATGCGCACCGACAGCCTCGGCAGCGCCAGCGACGGGCAAGGCACTTCGCGCAGCGCCTTGCGGTAGCCCTCGTAGTGCGCGATGTTCACCGGCAGCACCGCCCACCCCAGGTTGTCCGCCACCATCTCGGCGGTGGTGTAGAAGCTGTCGGAGCGCCACACGCGGGGGCTGTAGGCCACCTCGTGCACGTCGTCCGCATGCATCAGCAGCTGGCGGTGGCGCGCCAGGTCCTTGCGGCGCACGGTGCGGCCATCGGCCAGCGGATGGTCCACCGCCACGAACACGCCCTGCGGCACGGTGCCGATGTGGCGCTGGTCGAAGCAGGCGCGCGCCGGCCCGCGGTCGATGTGAAAGGCCACGCTCGCGCGCTCCTGCTCCACGTAGTCGGCCACCTCGGTGGCCGTGCCGTTGAGCAGCGTGAGCTCCAGGCTGGGGAATTTCGCCGAAAGCTCGCGCATCAGCGTGGCGATGGCGGTGTACGGCAAGGCTTCGTCGAGCGCCAGCGACAGCGCCGCCTCGCTGCCCGCGTTCAGGTCGCGCGCCCGCTGGTCGAGCTGCTCGGCCTGCCGCAGCAGCTCGCGCGCCTCCAGCAGCAGCACCTGCCCCGCTGCCGACAACTGCGCGTTGCGGCGCGAGCGGTCGAACAGCGCCACGCCCAGGTCCACCTCCAGCAGGCCGATGGCGGTGCTCACGGCCGACTGGGCCTTGCCCAGGTGGCGCGCCGCGGCGGAGAACGAGCCGCAGTCGGCGGTGGTCACGAACTGGCGGAGCTGTTCGACTGTCCATTCCATGCGGGGCCCTTTCTCGCTCTTATCATCAATTATTCAGATGGATTTCATCTTTATTCATCCATTTTAATGGCGCAACATGGCGCCATGTCCATTACCCGCAATCCCCTCATCCCCGCCACTCCCGCCGCATCCTTCGCCATCACCTGGTGCCACGACCCTGCCCAGGCGCAGGCCATCGTCGATCTGTTCCTGCGACAGCTCAGCCCCCGCTACATCTCGCACGGCGAACTGCAGGGGCCACGCGCCGTCGCCCCCGGCGAATGGCGCACCGACTTGCCCGAGGTGCTGCTGGCCCAGGTGCGCAACGCCCTCGCCCAGCCGGCGCACGGCGCAACCCAGCTCATCGCGACCGCGCACAGCGCCGGTTCGCTCGCCGGCATCGCTTTCGTTTCCATCGATGAAGCCAAGGTGGCCGCGCGCGCCTTCGCCACGCTCGACGACCTTGTGGTCGATGCGCCCTTCCAGCGCCACGGCACCGGCCGCGCGCTGTTCGACTGGGTCTGCGCCGAGCTGCGCCTGCGCGGCGTCGCGCGGCTCTTTCTCGAAAGCGGCATCGACAACCAGGACGCGCATCGCTTCTTCGAGGCGCGCGGCTGCACGCCCGTGTCCGTCACGATGCTCAAGGAACTGGAGCGCTGAGCCATGACGAACCCGACAAGAAAGTGGCTCACGCTGGCCATCGTTTCCATGGCGCTGCTGCTCATCGTGGTCGACATGACCGTGCTGTACACGGCGCTCCCCACGCTCGTGCACGACCTGGGCGCATCGGCCTCGACGAAGCTGTGGATCGTCAACGCCTACACCGTCGTGGTCTCCGGCTTCCTGCTGGGCATGGGCGCGCTGGGCGACCGGCTCGGCTACCGGCGCATGTTCGTCGCGGGGCTGGCCGTGTTCGGCGTGGCGTCGCTGTGCGCGGCCTATGCGCCCAGCGCGGGCGTGCTCATCGCGGCGCGCGCGCTGCTGGGCGTGGGCGCCTCGATGATGATGCCGGCCACGCTGGCCATCATTCGCCTGACCTTCTCCGACGAACGCGAGCGCGCCGTGGCCATCGGCGTGTGGGCCTCGGTGGCCTCCGGCGGTGCCGCGCTGGGGCCGGTGGTCGGCGGCGTGCTGCTGGAGTACTTCTGGTGGGGGTCGGTGTTTCTCATCAACGTGCCGGTGGTGGTGGCGGCGCTGGTGCTCACGCTGTGGCTCATTCCGGCGCACCGCAAGAGCGCCGACGCACCGCGCCGCCCCTGGGACTTCATCGGCTCGTTGCAGGCGCTGGCGGCGCTGGTCTGCCTGGTGCTGACCATCAAGGAATTCGCCAAGGCTTCGCCCTCGTTGGCCATGGCCGCGGCCACCGGCGCGCTGGCGCTGATCGCCATGGTGCTGTTCGTGCGGCGCCAGCGGCGCAGCGCGGCGCCGCTGGTGGACTTTCGCTTGTTCCGCAACCCCTACTTCTCGGGCGGCGTGATCGCGGCCATCGTCGCCTCGGTGGCGCTCATCGGCGTCGAGCTGGTGTTCAGCCAGCGGCTGCAACTGGTGGCCGGCTTCACGCCGCTGCAGGCGGGCCTGGCGATCCTGCCGATTCCGCTGGCCGCGTTCGTGGCGGGGCCGCTGGCGGGCCTGCTGCTGGCGCGCACCGGGTCGCGCCCGATCATCCTGGCCGGCCTGCTCACCACCGCGTTGGCGCTGTGCGCGCTGGCATCGAATGCCGACGTGCAAGGCCTGGGCAAGCTGGCCGTGCTGGTGCTGCTCGGGCTGGGCGTGGGCGCCACCATCACGGCGGCGTCCAACGCGGTGATGAACAACGCGCCGCTGGAAAACGCGGGCATGGCCGCCTCCATCGAAGAGGTGTCGTACGAGCTGGGCGGCGTGCTGGGCGTGTCGCTGCTCGGCAGCGTGCTCTCGTGGCGCTACACGGCCGCGCTGGCCATTCCCGACGGGCTGGGCGCGCCCGCGTCCGCCAGCGACGGCATCGACGCGGCGCTGCTCGCGGCGGAGTCGATGCCGGCGCACGCGGCAACGCAGCTCGTCGCGCTCGCGCACACGGCGTTCGACCAGGCGTTCTTCGCCGTGATGGTGGTGGCCGTGCTGATCGTCGTGGCCGCGGCATGTGCTGTGGTGGCGCTGGGGTGGCGGGCCCGACCGCGGCCGTCGGCGGCCGAAGGGTGCGCGTGACGGTACATCCCGAGCGGCGCGACGCGGCCTAGGCCTGGGCGGCCTTCGCGTCGAATGCGCGCCGCGCGCGCTCGACTTCCTCGAGGTTGTCCGACGCCCACACCCACACGCCGCAGAACGCGCCGCCCAGGCTCAGGCCGAGCGGCGTCAGTTCGTATTCGACACGCGGCGGCACCACCGGAAAAATGGTGCGCGTGACCAGCCCGTCGCGCTCCATCTGGCGCAGCGTCTGCGTGAGCATCTTCTGGCTCACGCCGGTCACTTTTTCGGCGAGGCGGCTGAAACGCAGCGGCGCGTCCTCGGTCAGCACCTCAAGGGTCAGCATCGTCCACTTGTCGGCCACGCGATCGATCAGGTCGTGCGCCAGCATGGTCAGGCGCGGGTCGATCGGGCCGGCGGGGCGCTTCACGGCGTACGACCTGGCGCGGGAGATTTCCTCCTTGGTGAAGCGCGATTTGACAGATGAAGACGTAGTCGGCGCAGCTTTCATTTCACACTCTCTTTTGGGTGGGTATCAAATTTTCCGGTGCCTTCTGTTCATCGGAGAGCATTAATTCTAGGATGCAGCCATCCCCCTCCACCAGCGTCCACCAGCGATACACACCATGCAACTGCGTCAACGAACCATCCTCATCACCGGCGGCACGAGCGGCATCGGCTTCGAGCTGGCGCGCCAGCTGCTGGCCCGCGGCAACACAGTCATCATCACCAGCCGCGACGCCGCCCGGCTCGCCCAGGCGCAGCAGCGGCTTCCTGGTTTGCACGGCTTCGTGAGCGACGTTGCAGACCCCGCCTCCATCGCGGCGCTCTGCGCGAGCGTGACGGCACGCTTCCCCACGCTGGACGTGCTCGTGAACAACGCCGGCATCATGCGCAAGCTGGTTCTCAACGAGGCGCGCCGGCTCGAAGACGTGACGCGCGAGCTCGACGTGAACGTGCGCGGGCCCATGCAGATGGTGCAGCAGTTCCTGCCGCACCTGAGCGCGCAGCCCGCGTCGGCCATCGTCAACGTGTCGTCCGGACTGGCCTTCGTGCCGCTGGCGATATCGCCCATCTACAGTGCCGCCAAGTCGGCCCTGCATGCCTACACGCGGGCATTGCGCATGCAGTTGTCGGGCGGCACGGTGAGCGTCTTCGAGATCGCGCCGCCGGGCGTGGAAACGCCGCTGCTGCGCGGCGAGTTCGAAGCCGAGATGCAAGGCACCAAGGGCATGCCGGTGGCGCAGCTGGCGCGGCGCGCCATCGAAGGCATCGAGCGCGGACAGCCGGAGATTCGCCCCGGCCTGGCCAACGTGCTGATGCTGATGAGCCGCCTCGCGCCCGAGTTCATGTTCCGGCAGATGGCGCGGATGATGAAGCCCAAGGCGGCCGCGCCCGCATCGGCGTAAGCAACATGGCACAGGCCGCGCCACGCGCCTACCCCGTGCTCACCAGCGCCTGCAGCGCGTCGAGCGACAACAGCTCGATGCGCCCGTAGCCCAGCGAGATCACGCCTTCGCTCGCCAGCGCGTTGAGCTCCTTCGACAGCGTTTGCCGCGTCACGCCGAGCATCATCGCCAGCGCCTCCTGCGACAGCTTCACCACATGCCGCAGCAGCACCGACTGCGTGGCGTCGCCGCGCGCCAGCACCAGCAGCCGGTGCGCCACCCGCGCGCGCAGGCTGCGCAGGGTCGCGTCTTCGGTGAGGCCGTAGAGCATGCGCACGCGCGCGGCCAGCATCGCGGCCATGGCGTTGGAGAAGACCACGTCGCGCATCTGCCGGGCAAAGGCCTCGGGCGGCACCACCAGCAGGTCGAGCGCCTCCAGCGCGGTGGCGTCGTGGGTGCGCGGCGAGCCGTCGATGAGCGTGATCTCGCCGAACCAGATGCCCGGCTCCAGCATGGCGAGGATGGCCTCGCGCCCGTCCTGGCGCAGCGACGAGATCTTGATGGTGCCCGCCACCAGCCCGTAGAAGCCGCCGCCGGCCGCCTCGATCGAATCGCCCTGGCGGAACACCATGGCGCCGCGGCGCACGTGGATGAGCTCGGCCGACGCCACCAGCGCGTCGCGCTGCGCGCGCGGCATGCTGGTGAACCAGGGGTTGCGTTCCAGCGCGGCGCGGTGCGGGGCCGACAGGCGCGGCCTGATGGAAGCAGAAGCTGAAGCTGAAGGGGGTGGGGAAGAAGGCATGTCAAAGCGTGCGCCGTCTCCCTGGCGACAGGGGTTAACGAGCACCCCGCATTGTCAAATTTTTGACAGTTGAGCGTCAAGCCGGGGTCTACAGTGACCGGCACCCCACGACACACAAGAACGGAGACCCTCCCGATGAACGCACGCGCAAGTTTCAAGAGCATGCAGGAAAGCACCCGCGAAGACTGGCAACTGATCGGCGGCGAATTCATGCAGTTCACCACCGGCCTGCCCGCGCGCGTGATCAAGCACCTGCAGATCCTGGAGGGCGACTACGGCGGCTTTCCGGTCGACCGCTACACCCATTCGCTGCAGACCGCCACGCGCGCGCTGCGCGACGGCCGCGACGAGGAGTACGTGGTGTGCGCGCTGCTGCACGACATCGGCGACACGCTGGGCAGCTTCAACCACCCCGACATCGCCGCGGCCATCCTGAAGCCCTTCGTGAGCGAGGCCAACCACTGGATGGTGCAGAACCACGGCATCTTCCAGGGCCACTACTTCTTTCACCACATCGGCCTGAACCGCGACATGCGCGACAACTTCAGGGACCACCCGCACTACGAGCGCACGGCCGAGTTCTGCGCGCTCTACGACAACCCCGCCTTCGACCCACAGGCCGAGACGCTGCCGATCGCGGAGTTCGAACCCATGCTGCGCCGCGTGATGGCGCAGCCCAAACAGAGCATCTACAAGGCCGCGCTCTCCGAACCCGCCGCGGCCTGAGCCCCACCACGAAGGACATCCCCGCCATGAACGCTTTTTCCCAACCCGAAGTCCAGAAGCTCGTCTCCGCCGAAGAGTGGCAGCTTCGCGTCGACCTTGCCGCCTGCTACCGCCTGGTGGCGCTGTACGGCTGGAGCGACCTGGTGTTCACCCACATCAGCGCGCGCGTGCCCGGCCCCGAACACCACTTCCTGATCAACCCGTACGGGCTGATGTTCGACGAGATCACCGCCTCCAGCCTGGTGAAGGTCGACCAGCAGTGCAACAAGGTCATCGACTCGCCCTACCCCGTGAACCCCGCGGGCTTCGTGATCCACAGCGCGGTGCATGCCGCGCGCGAAGACATCCAGTGCGTGCTGCACACCCACACCAAGGCCGGCATCGCCGTGAGCGCGCAGAAGAACGGCGTGCTGCCCATCAGCCAGCAGTCGACCTTCGTGCTGGCCTCGCTGGCGTACCACGACTACGAAGGCGTGGCCTTCCGCGACGACGAGAAGCCGCGCCTGCAGGCCGACATGGGCCACGCCAACTTCCTCATGCTGCGCAACCATGGCCTGCTGACCTGCGGCAAGACCATCGCCGACGCCTTCCTGTCGATGTACACCTTCGAGAACACCTGCCAGATCCAGATCGCGGCGCAGTCCGGCGGCAGCGAGCTCACGCACGTGAACCCGAAGATCGTCGAGGGCGTGGGCCAGGCCATGAAGGTGCAGACCGGCGGCCTGGGTGGCAGCTTCGTGTGGCCGTCGCTGATTCGCAAGCTCGACCGCGTGGACGACAGCTACAAGCAGTAAGCGCCGCTCGTTTTTTCGATGGCTGCCGGTGCCTCCGCGACGGGTGCCGGCGGCTATTTTTTTGGGGCGATTCGCTTTCGGCCCAAAATGATGCGCCATGAGCGTTCGAAACCTTGGCTTCGCCGGCCTGATTGCGCTGGCCTCCGTCTCCTTCTCCCCCACCCTTCCCGCCGCCGAAAAAGCCCCTGCCGGGGCACCGCTACAGCCTGTGCCGCCTGCGCCGCCTGCGCTGCCCGCGCTCCCGCTGGCGGCCGGCGTGCGCAGCGAAGCCGACATCGACGCGCTCATCGCCCGCATGACCGTGCAGGAAAAGGCCGGCCAGCTCAGCCTGTACGGCCCCGCCGACATCGACACACCCAACAACCCGCAGGCCGGCTGGCGCAATGCCCAGCAGGAAACGCAGGACGTGCGCACCGGCCGCCTCACCGGCCTCTTCAACAACGCCGGCCTCGAAGGCAAGCGCCGGCTGCAGCAGATCGCGGTGAAGGAGTCGCGCCTGGGCATTCCGCTGATCTTCGGCGCCGACGTGATCCACGGTTTTCGCACCATGTTCCCGATGCCGCTGGCCGAGGCCTCCAGCTGGGAGCCCGCGCTGGCCGAGCGCACCGCGCGCGCGGCGGCGGTCGAGGCCACGGCCGACGGCTTCAGATGGACCTTCGCGCCCATGGTCGACATCGCGCGCGACGCGCGCTGGGGCCGCGGCCTCGAAGGCGTGGGCGAAGACGTGTACCTGGCGCGGCAGTTCGCCGCGGCGCGCGTGCGCGGCTTCCAGGGGCCCGACCTCGCGCGGCCCGATGCCATGCTGGCCACGCCCAAGCACTTCGCGGCCTACGGCGCGGCCGAGGGCGGCCTGGACTACAACGTGAGCGACATCTCGGAGCGCACGCTGCGCGAGGTGTACCTGCCGCCGTTTCGCGCCGCGCTGGACGCGGGGGCGCTGTCGATCATGAGCGCGTTCAACGAAATCGGAGGCGTGCCCTCCACCGCCAACCCCGCGCTGCTCACCGGCGTGCTGCGCGACGAGTGGAAGTTCCAGGGCTTCGTGGTCTCCGACTACACCGCCGACGAAGAGCTGGTGGAGCACGGCTACGCCGCCAACCCGCGCGAGGCCGCCAAGCAGGCCTTCATGGCCGGCACCGACGTGAGCATGCAAAGCGGCCTGTACATGCGCTACCTGCCCGACCTGGTGGCCTCGGGCGAGGTGCCGGTGTCGCGGCTCGACGAGGCCGTGCGCCGCGTGCTGCGCGTGAAGATGAAGCTGGGCCTGTTCGACGACCCCATGCATGGGCTGGACGGCCCGCCCGCCGCGCAACGCGCGGAGAACCCCGCCTTCATCGAACTGGCCCGCGAGAGCGCGCGGCGTTCCATCGTCATGCTGAAGAACGAGCGCATGCTGCTGCCGCTGCCCAAGGCCGGCACCAGGATCGCGCTGGTCGGCCCCTTCGCCGAAGGCACCATCGACCTGATGGGCGCCTGGAGCCTGTTCCCGGGCCAGTCGGCGCCGGTGGGCATCGACCAGGGCCTGCGCGCCGCGCTGGGCCCGGGCTCATCGGTGAACGTGGTGCGCGGCTCGGGCATCGAGAGCGCGCTGCCCGGCGGCATCGACGCGGCCGTGGCCGCCGCGCGCGACGCCGACGTGGTGCTGCTGGCCGTCGGCGAGAGCCAGAAGATGTCAGGCGAGGCCCGCTCGCGCAGCGACATCGGCCTGCCGCAGGCGCAGCAGGACCTGGCCGAGGCCGTGGCCGCCACCGGCAAGCCGGTCGTGGTGCTGCTGAGCAACGGCCGCGCCATGGCGCTGAAGGGCGCGGTGCGCAACGCGCGCGCCGTCCTGGTCACGTGGTTCCTCGGCGTGCAGACGGGCAACGCCATTGCCGACGTGTTGTTCGGCGACTTCAACCCCTCGGGCCGCCTGCCCGTGAGCTTTCCGCAGACCGCCGGCCAGGTGCCCTACTACTACGGCCACAAGCGCACCGGCCGCCCCACGCCCGAGAACGCACCCGACACCGCCTTCAAGGCGCGCTTCATCGACACGACCAACGAGGCGCTGTACCCCTTCGGCTTCGGCCTGGGCTACGCGCCCGTGCGCTACGACAGCGTGGAGCTGAGCCAGGAGCGCATGACCCTGTCGGACACGCTGCGCGTGCGCGCGACCGTGACC
This sequence comes from Variovorax sp. J22G73, assembly GCF_030317035.1. GTDB lineage: Bacteria > Pseudomonadota > Gammaproteobacteria > Burkholderiales > Burkholderiaceae_C > Variovorax. Next base: position 1,269,120 of record NZ_JASZYK010000001.1, on the reverse strand, counting down.
AACACCGGCCAGCGCGAGGCCGACGAAGTGGTGCAGCTCTACATTGCCGAGCGCGCCGCCAGCGTGACGCGCCCGGTGCGCGAGCTGAAGGGCTTTCGCAAGATCAGCATCGCGCCGGGTGCCTCGCAGCAGGTGGAGTTCACGCTCACGGCCGACGACCTGAAGTTCATCGGCCGCGACATGAAGCCGGTGGTCGAGCCCGGGGAGTTCGACCTGTGGGTGGCGCCCTCGGCCGCGAGTGGCATCCGCAAGCGCTTCGTGCTGACGCGCGACTGAGCTGCGGCCCGGCCGCGACTGAAGCGCAGGCCCCTCAGTCGAACACGCCCGTCAGCGCCACCCGCGTCACCACGCCCGAGCTGTTCGCGCCCACGCCCAGCGTGACGCTGTAGCGCCCGTCCTGCGTGGTGTGGCGAATGGAGCCGCCCAGCGCGCTTTCGCTGCGGTAGTTGCCCAGGCCCACCGCGTAGCTCAGCTTGCCCGGCACCATCGGCGCGGCTTCCATGGCGGCCACGCTGGCGATGCCGGCGTAGGCGCGGCGTGCGTTGTCGTCGATCTGGCCCTGCAGGCGGGCCGCCGTGGCGTCGGTGTAGGCCTTGCCCAGCGGCAGGCCCTGCGCGGCGATGGTGTCGGTGTAGGCATTGGCCGAGGCCACGCCGTCTTTCACCATGCCCTGCACTTGGCCGACGTTGGTGGCGTCGGTGGCCGCGCTGCCGGGCGCCACGCCCGTGAGCTGCCGGTTGCCCAGCGCCACCTCGCCCACCGACGACTGCACGCTCGCCAGCCCGATGGCCGTGTACGCCGCCTGCGCACCGCGCGTGGTCGTGCTGCCCGCGCCCAGCGCCACGCTGTTCTCGTGGCTGGCCGTGGCGTTGCTGCCCAGCGCAATGGCGTTGTCGGCGCTGGCGCGCGACGACGCGCCCAGCGAAATGCCCTGGCTCGCGTTCACGTACACGCCCGCGTCGTTGCCGATGGCGATGTTGCCGCTGCCGCTCACGTGCTGGCCGGCGCCGTTGCCCTGCGCCAGGTTGCCGTTGCCCACCACGCCCTGGCCGGCCGCGTTGCCGAACGACAGGTTCTGGCTGCCCTGCACGCCGCCGCCGGCGGCCTGGCCGGTCGCGACGTTGTTGTTGCCCGAGACCTGCGCGCCGGCCTGCATGCCGCTGGCCTGGTTGCCCGAGCCCGTCACGCCGGCGCCGGCGCCCTGGCCGGAGGCGATGTTGTTGCTGCCGTTCACGTTGCCGCCCGCGCCGTTGCCGTAGGCCTGGTTGGCGTTGCCCGTCACGTTGCTGCCGGCGCTGGTGCCGTAGGCCTCGTTGTCGGAGCCGCTCACGTGCTGGCCCGCGTTGCTGCCGGTGGCGTCGTTGCGGTTGCCGGTGACGAACTGGCCGGCCGCGTAGCCGGTGGAGTTGTTGTAGTCGCCGGTCACGTTCTCGCCCGCGCTGCGGCCCATGGTCTGGTTCCAGCCGCCGACCACGTTGGTGCCCGCGTAGTAGCCGATCGCCTGGTTGGCGTTCTTGCCCGACACGTTGGTGCCCGCGCCCTCGCCGATGGCCAGGTTCCAGTTGGTGCTGACGTTGTTGCCCGCGCCGTTGCCCAGGCTCACGTTGCTGCTGCCGGTGACGGTCATGCCGGCGTTGGTGCCCATCGCGTTGTTGTCGGAGCCGGTCACGCCGCTGCCGGCGTGAAAACCCATGGCGTTGTTGTGATCGCCGGTGACGTTGTCTCCCGCGCTGCGGCCGATGGCCTGGTTCCAGCCGCCCTTGACGTTGTCGCCGGCCTGGAAGCCGATGGCCTGGTTGGCGTTGCCGCCGCTCACGCCCACGCCCGCACCGTCGCCGATGGCGAGGTTGAAATTGGTGCTCACGTTGTTGCCGGTGCCGGTGCCCAGCGCCTGGTTGTTGGTGCCGGTGACGCCGGTGCTGCCGGTGCCCGTGCCGATGCCGAGGTTCGACTTGGCCGGGTCCCAGGTGGTGGTCTGGGCCTGTACCAGCCCGCTGCCCGAGCCGAGCGCGACGGCCAGCCCGAGCAGGGCTGCGCTGCGCGTGGCGCGCTTGTTGTGCTTCATGGTGTCTGTGCGGGTGAAGGTGGCGGTGCTCAGCCCTTCAGGTGCAGCGCCATCGCGGGGTCGCTCACGCCGGGCTTGCCGGTTTCCACGCGGCCCGAGAAGCGGCGTTCGAAGTTGGCGCCGCTCACGGTGAAGTCGTACCAGTGGCCGCTGTCGTCCAGGTTCCAGTGCAGCGTGCCGGTGCCGCCCGCCGCCACCTCCAGCGGCCAGGGGCCGTCGCCGCGGTAGGCGTTGGAGGTGACCGTGACCGTGCCCGCCGCCGTGCCGGTGTTGTGCACCTTCAGGTAGACCTGGCCGGTGGCCGGCTCGTAGCAGACCTGCGCCTCGGGCTTGAAGGCCGCGGCGTCGGCCGCGAGCGCCTCGCCCTTGAAGGTGCGCACGAAACCGTTGCTGCTGTACACCCACAGCTCGTACTTGCCGCTGTCGGTGGCGCCGGTGTTCCAGTAGTCCGAGAGCTGCTTGCCGGCTTCCACCGTGTAGCGGCGCGGAATTCGGTCGAGGTGCAGCTTGTCGTACACATGGAACACGGCGCCCTGCGTGCCGGTGTTCGAGAAGATCAACTGCAGCATGCCGCGCGCCTCGACGCGCGCGCTGGTGTGAAGCTCGTAGGGCAGCGCGCGAGAAAATCGCGTGCCGGTCTCCTGGAACAGCGGCTGCGGCGTGGTGGGCGCGGTGGTGACCGGAGCCGTGGGCAGCAGCTTTTGCGCCGCATTGATCGCGGGGAAGTTGCTGGTGTCGGGCAGCTTGGGCACCACCGGGTCGTTGGGGCTCACGAAGTCGAAGCACGAGGTCAGGTCGCCGCACACCGCGCGGTGCCACGGGCTGATGGCGTCCACCGTGATGCCGAAGCGCTGCTCCAGGAAGCGGCCCAGCGAGGTGTGGTCGAACACCTGCGAATTGACCCAGCCGCCCTTGCTCCACGGAGACACCACGTACATCGGCACGCGCGAGCTCAGGCCCCAGGGTCGCACCTTGCCGCTGGTGGTGTCGGCCGCGTTCAGGTAGCTGCCCACCGAGGCGTCGAAGTACTCGCCGTCCAGCGGCACGGTCGACTTGCCCATCAGCGTGCCGCTGGCGTCGTACGAAGGCACCGCGGGCATCGCCAGGTGGTCGAAGAAGCCGTCGTTCTCGTCGAACGTGACGAACAGCGCGGTCTTGCTCCACACCGTGGGGTTGGACGTGAGCGCGGCCAGCACGTCGGAGATGAAGTCGGCCGCGCCGGCCACGCCTTCGCTGCTGCCCGGGTGCTCGGCCAGCGCCTGCGTGGGCAGCACCCACGAGACCTGCGGCAGCGTGTCGTTCATGACGTCCTGCTTGAGCTGGGCCAGGAAGTTGACGGCGCCGTCGGCCGCCGCCGGGCCGCCCGTGAGGCCGTGCTCGTAGTTGGGCGAGCCGGGCTGCGCGGTGCGGAAGCTCTCGAAGGCCAGGCAGCCGTTCATGGCGCCCGTCCAGTTGTTGTTCATGTTCTGGTAGATGTGCCAGCTGATGCCGGCCTTCTGCAGCACGTCGGGCAGGGTGTCCCACTTGAACGAGTTGTTGACGTACTTGTAGTTGTACGCGCCCGTGCCCGGGTCTTTCTGGCCGGTGCCGTCGGCCTGCTGCGCGCGGCCCGCGACCCAGTTCGACGGGCTGGGCCAGCAGCGCGAGTTGACGGGCTCCGAGTCGGTGTCGGTGCTGTTGATGCCCTTCTTGCGCAGCTCCGGGTTGAAGTTGGAGCCCGACCAGAACACGATGCGGTTCGGGTCGGTGCCGGTGAGGATGGAGCAGTGGTAGCCGTCGCACAGCGTGAAGGCGTCGGCCAGCGCGAACTGGAACGGAATGTCGTCGCGCAGGTAGAAGCCCATGGTCGCCTGGTTCTTGAACTGGATCCAGCGATCCATCTTCCCCTGGTTCCATGCGCCCTGCATGTCGGGAAAGTTGTGCGGCGTGCCCGAGCCGATCAGCGCGTTGCCCACGCGCGAGTCGCGCCGGAAGGGCTGGATGTCGGGGCCGCCCACGACGGAGTTGGGCTGGTAGTACACCGGCTTGCCGCTGGCCAGCGGAATCGGAAAGCGGTCGCCGAAGCCGCGCACGCCGCGCAGCGTGCCGAAGTAGTGGTCGAAGCTGCGGTTCTCCTGCATGAGGATGACGATGTGCTTCACGTCCTTGATGGTGCCGGTGTCGACCGCGGCCTCGACGGCCAGCGCCTTGCGGATCGACGGCGGCAGCAGCGTGAGGGCCGAGGCCGCGCCGACGGCGCCGGCCGACTTGCGGAAGAAATCGCGACGGTTGGTGGTGTTCATGGGGAGCCTTTCAACGCGGGCAAAAACAAAAAATGGGAGGCAGGTCGATGGATGAAGGCGAACGGCTCAGTGCGCAGAGTTCAGGGCGCGCACTTCAGGGCCGGCGCGGCCGGCTGGTCGGGTTGCTGCGGTGCGGTGGTCGGCGGCGTGGTGCCGGCGGGCGGCAGCACCGGCACACCGCCACCACCCCCGCCGCCGCCACAGGCGGCCAGGCTCAGGCACAGCAGGAGACCGGCCGCGGCCGAAGCGACGAAGCCATGGCGGGAGGCACGTGGGGTCATGACAATTTCCTTTGATCGAAGAGGGGACGTGGGACGAACGACGGGCGAGGCGGGGCCGAGCAGCCCCCTGGGGGTTGCACCGGCGTGAAGAAATTCAGGGGTGTGGCGCGCTGTGGCCCACGGCGACCGTGGGCACTTCCGGCGCGCGAGGACGTCAGGGCTCAGGCATAGCGGCTGCGCAGGCGCGCTGCGAGACGGTCGAGCACCAGCACCGTGAGGAAGATGGCGATGAGGATGGTGCCGACGTGCGCGTAGTTGTACATGTCGTAGCGGCCCTTCAGCTCCTGCCCGATGCCGCCCGCGCCCACCAGCCCCACCACCGTGGCCATGCGCACGTTGCGGTCGAGCACGTACAGCGTGTAGGCGATGAACTGCGGCATCACCTGCGGCAGCACCGCGAAGCGCATCACCTTCAACCTGTTCGCGCCGATGGCGCGCAGTGCTTCCTGCGGCTTGTCGTCGGCGGTCTCGATGTCTTCCGCGTAGAACTTGCCCAGGAAGCCCGCCGAGTGCAGCGCCAGCGCCAGCACGCCGGCGATGGGACCGAAGCCGTAGGCCAGCACCAGGAACAGCGCGCTCACCAGCTCGGGCACCGCGCGGCACAGGCCGACCACGCTGCGCGCCAGCGTGTACACGACGCGGTTCGGCGTGTAGTTCTTCGCGCTGCACCAGGCCAGCGGCGCGCTCAGCACGATGGCCAGCAGCGTGGCCCAGATGGCGATCTCGAAGGTCTCCAGCATCTTCACCGCCACGTGCCAGAGGTAGCCGAAGGGCTCCACCAGCTCTTCGCGGGTGTCGACGCGTTCTTCCATCTGCAGCGTCTGCGGGTTGAGCTTGGGCTCGCGCGTTTCCACCGTTTCCACATGCGAGAACCAGGGCAGCCGGTTGCGGTCGAAGCCCTCGATGCGCGCGACCTCGGTGCGCTCCGAGACCTGCGGCGGAAAGAGCGAGCGCGCGATGGTGCCCAGCCCCGAGAGCACCTGCGACTGCTCGCGCAGGCCGACCGCCGCGAGCACGCCTTCGCCGGTGAGCGACAGCATGCGGCCCATTTCCACGCGCTGGCCGGCGAAGTAGCCGAGCACCAGCACGAGCAGCAGCACGGCAAGGCTGCGCGCGCCGTAGGGGCGCGGCAGGTTCCAGGCGGATGCGGGGCGGTTCATTGCGCCAGCTCCAGGGCGCCGGCGTGCAGCGGGAGCGCGGCCTCGGGTTCCGCGGCATGGTCGCCGGACCTCACGGCAGGTACGGGCACGGGCATGGGCACGGGCACGGGCTCGCGTCCATAGATCGCATCGAACACCTGCGGATCGAAGGCGCCCGGTGCCCCGTCGAACACCACCGCGCCGTGGCGCAGCGCGACGATGCGGTCGGCGAACTCGCAGGCCAGCTCGATCTGGTGCAGGCTGCACAGCACCGTGGTGCCGCGCTCGCGCGCCTGCGTGCGCAGCAGCGAGAGCACGTCGTGGCTGGTCTGCGGGTCGAGGCTGGCCACGGGCTCGTCGGCCAGCACCAGCGGCGGCTCGAGCATGAAGGCGCGCGCAATGCCCACGCGCTGCTGCTGCCCGCCCGAAAGCTCGCTCACGCGGCGCAACAGGTGCTGCTCCTGCAGGCCCACCGATTCGACGAGCTCGCAGGCCTTGCGGCGTGCTTCGTCGGTGAACAGCCCCAGCAGCGCGCGCCAGGTCGGCATGGCCGGCAGCGCACCGGCAAGCACGTTGTCGGCCACCGACGAACGCATGACCAGGTTGAACTGCTGGTGGATCATGCCGATGCGCGGGCGGATGCGGGCCAGCGAATCGGCCGCGATGCGCACGCCCTCGACCTGCACCGTGCCGCGCGTGGGCTTCACCAGCCCGTTGGCCATGCGCAGCAGCGTCGACTTGCCCGCGCCCGAAGAGCCCAGCACCACGCAGAACTGCCCCGCGGGCACCTGCAGCGAGACGCCGCCGAGCGCCTGCGTGCCGTCGGCATAGCGCATGGCGACCGATTCGAAATTCAGCATGGCGTGCCCTGCCCGCTCAGCGCTGCGCGGCCTTGGCCAGGATGCGGCCCTTGAGCTCGTCGGTGAGCAGGCCCAGTTTCTCGGCCGCCACGTTGAACTCGTCTTCGGAAAATTTGGTGTCGTAGCCGTCGATCTTGCCGCCGCCGTAGCCGCGGATCATGTCGGGCGTGATGCCGGGGGCCTTGTTCACGGTCTGGAAGGCGTCCTTCAGCTTCGCCTTCAGCGGCTCGGGCAGCTTCGAGTTGAGCGCGAGCGGCGGGTACGGAATGGCCATGCTCCTGGCAATGACCTTCACCGTCTTCGGATCGACCGCGCCCTGCTTCACCGCCTTCTCGTAAGAGTCGAACGACAGCGAGGCCACGTCGACCTGGTCCTGCACCAGCGCGGCCAGGCTGCTGGCGTGGCTGCCGGTCATGCGAATGGCCGACAGGTCGCGCGCCGGGTCCATGCCCGCGTCCATCAGCATCGCGACCTGGAAGGTGAAGCTCGACGCCGAGTTGACGTCGCCGAAGGCCACGCGCTTGCCCTTCACGTCGTTGATGCCCGCAATGGGCGCGCTCGCCTTGGCGAACATGCCCGCGTAGTACACCGAGGCGCCCTTCTCGACACCCACGGCCAGCAGCTGCGCGCAGCCGCGCTTGTGGGCCTGCACGTAGGCCACCGGACCGAAGAAGGCGATGTCCGCGAGCTGGTTGCACATGCCCTCGACCACGGCGCCATAAGACTGGCCCACCTTCAGGTCGAAGTTCAGGCCCGTGGTGCGCGTGATGGCGTTGAACACCGGCGCGTAGTCGGCCTTGGTGCCCGACTCGGTGCCGCCGTCGGCCGGAATCAGCAGCACGCGCAGCGGATGCGCGGGCGAGCCGTCGGCCACGGACTGGGCCTGCGCCGGCAGGGAGAGCGCGGCGGTCAGCGAGACGGCGGCGGAGGCAAGGGCCAGGAGCTTTTTCATGGTGCGTTTCTTTCGTTTCGGGGGCTGGTTCGGTAGCCGATGCCCGGAACTTTAGAAAACGAAGATGACAAGCAAATGAAATTTGCTCACTCCAAATTCAATAAACCACTGAGCAATGTTCAATACAATCCGCCGCCATGAGCACGAACCCCCTTACACCCGGGACCACCGCAGCCCATGACAGCCGAGGCAGCGTGGTCACCCATGCCCGCCTGGCGCGGGCCCGCCACCTGCTGGTCGACCTCGACGGCACGCTGGTGCGCCAGCAGGAGCCCATTGCGGGCGCGGCCGAGTTGCTGGCGCATTTCGACGGGCGCTACGCCATCGTGTCGAACAACTCCACGCACACCGCGCCAGGCCTGGCGCAACGCCTGCGCCGGCTCGGGCTGCGCGTGCCGCCCGAGCGCATCGTGCTGGCGGGCGAACTGGCGGTGCGGCAACTGGCGCGCGAGCACCCCGGCGCGCGCGTGCTGCTGGCCGCGAGCCCGGCGCTGCAGCGCTTCGCGCGCTCGCTGGGCTGCCAGCAGGTGCAGGCCGGCGCCGAGTTCGTGCTGCTCGCGCTCGACATGCAGTTCAGCCACGCGCGGCTCGCGCTGGTGGTGAACGAGCTGCTGCGCGGCGCGCGCCTGGTCGTGAGCAACGCCGACGCCACGCACCCGGGCCCGCAGGGCCGCGTGGTGCCCGAGACCGGCGCACTGCTCGCGGCCGTGGTGGCGGCCAGCGGCGTGCAGCCCTGGCGCGTGGTCGGCAAGCCCGCGCCGCTGCTGTTCGAGGAAGGCCTGCGTTGCCTGGGCGCAAGCGCCGAAGACACCGTGGTGGTCGGCGACAACCCGCTCACCGACGCCGAAGGCGCCGCGCGGCTGGGCATGGCGTGCGTGCTGGTGGGCACGGCCAGCGGCGCGGTCGCGCCTTCGGTGGCGGGGCTGTTCGCCATGCCGGCGGAAAAAACGGAGGCGGAAAAAACGGAGGCGGTCGAGGCGCCGCCCCACTACCGCTTCAGTCCCGCTTCAGTACCGCTTGAGCGATAGCACGTCGAAGGTCTGGCGCAGCGTGCGCACCGAGGCGTCGTAGTCCGACAGCGCCAGGCAGGCGATGAGCACGTCGATGATGGCCAGCTGCGCGAGCCGGCTGGTCATCGCCTCGGTACGAAAGTTGGTTTCGCGCGCCATGGTGAACAGCAGCACGTCGGCATAGGCCTGGATCGGCGACTTGCCGAAGTTGGTGATGCACACCGTCGACGCGCCCGCCTCCTTCGCCAGCCGCGTGGCCGTCACCGTCTCGTGCGAACTGCCCGAATGCGAAATGGTGAGCACCGCCGTCTTCGCGTCGGTGAGCGATGCGCTGATGGCCTGCACGTGCGAGTCGACCGCCAGCTTCACGTTCAGGCCGATGCGCAGCATGCGGTAGTGCGCGTCCTCGGCGATGGTGGCCGAGCTGCCGATGCCGTAGATCTCGATGCGCTCGGCCTTGCGAAACAGCTTCACCGCGCGCTCCATCGCCTTGGCGTCGAGCGTGGCCTCGGTGTCGTGCAGCGTCTGCACGTTGCTGTTGAAGATCTTGCGGATCACCGCCGTGGCGTTGTCCTGCGGGTCGAGGTCTTCATGAATGAACTGCACCGGGCGCACCAGCTCCTGCGCCAGCGCGATCTTGATCTGCTGGAAGCCGGTGGCGCCCAGGTTCTTGCACAGGCCGACGATGCTGCCTTCGCTGGAGCCCGTGCGCTCGGCCACTTCGCTTACCGACATGTGCACCACCTCGCGCGGGTTCTTCACGATGAAGTCCGCGATGCGCTGGCCCACCGGGCCCAGCGAGGACCACAGGGCCTGGATGCGCGCGAGCACGGCGGACACCTGCACGTCGGGCCCGTCGGGCGATGCCGGGAAAGCGGTGGGGTAAGGAGCGGCGGCGGTCGTCGATGCCGCCGCCGAATTCTTGCTGCTGGCGGCTGATGCCTTGCTGCCGACGGCAGCTGCCTTGCCGCTGGAAGATGCGGGAGTGCCGGGGGTGCTGTTGCGCTTCATGGGCCGCGAGCTTACCCGCCCTCGATGGCGGTTTCGTGCACCGCGGCACCCTGCCGCGGCGCCCTCGCGGCCCTCTTGCGTCGCTCTTGCGCGCAGCCCGCCTATTCGCCGCTGTTGCTTGCCGGCAGGCTTCCCGATGCCACAGGCGCCTGCACCTGCGACTCCAGCACCTCGGTCGGATGCATGCTGTTGTTCGCACGAACGGCTTCGGCCTGCACCTGCGCGCGGTCCAGCCCCGAGACCGGCGTGGCCACTTGCGACTCGAGCACTTCGGTCGAATGCATGCTGTTGTTCGCGCGCATGGCGTCGGCGGCCACCGCGTCGCGCGACATCGTCGAATGCGAGGCCTGCGGATAGTCGGGGTCGGCGAAGCCGTTGGCATGCGCGAACGACGCGAGCACCAGCGCCGGCACGGCGGCGATGCACAGGGTTGCGGTACGGACTCTCATGGTTGTCTCCTTGAGTGATGACGGTGTTTTCACTCTAGGACGCCGCTCTTACCGGCCCGTGAGTGGCAGCTTAGGCACGGGTGACGATTGCATTACGCGCGCGTGACGGAACGCTTAGGCCAGCGTGAGCGGGCCAGAGTGCTGGACCAGGGCGCATACTGGCCCACCTTTGCAGCACTGGGGCCTCGCACGCGAGACCCCGCACCCCTTCGATGCCGGGCTATCTACTCAAGCTGGAGCGCATCGCCATCGCGGGTGCCGACGACCTCGTCATTCGCTCGCTGCTCGACCGCCAGCAGTTCTCCGACCCCCTGGGCATGGCCGCCGCGCAGGGCATCTCTTCGGCGTCGTGGCCCATGTTCGGGCTGCTGTGGCCCTCGGGCGCGCAACTGGCCGCGCGCATGGCCGCGCACCCGGTGGTGCGCGGGGCGCGCGTGCTCGAGATCGGCTGCGGCCTGGGGCTGGCCAGCCTGGTCGGCCACCGCCGCGGCAACGACATGACCGCCAGCGACTGCCACCCGCTCGCCGCCGGCTTCCTGCTGGAGAACCTGCGACTGAACGCCCTGCCGCCCATGAAGTACCGCCGCGGCCACTGGGGCATGCGCGAGACCGGCGCCGACGGCGACGTGCACGGCCTGTTCGACCTCGTGATCGGCAGCGACCTGCTGTACGAGCGCGACGCCAAGGGCCTGCTCGCCGCCTTCATCGGCCGCCACACCAGCCCAGCCGCCGAGGTGTGGATCGTCGACCCCGACCGCGGCAACCGCCCCGCCTTCAACCGCCAGATGGCCGACGAGGGCTTCGGCATGTGCGAGGAGCGGCTGGACCAGCTGGCAAGCGTGAGCCAGGCGGCGTACCGGGGGCGGTTGCTGACGTACCGGCGGGTCGAAGGCTAAAGCCTGAGTGGTCGACGGCTGAAGCGTCGAGCGGTCGAGGGGTGCCCTATATTCCGCAAGGTTCAGCCATGCCGGACCCTCAACGAAAGCACGCATGACCCTCACCCCCCTCCCCCTCCCCTTGCTCGTCGACCACACCTTCGACCTCGTCTCCGACACCCTCGTCAACATCTACCACTTCAACGCCGCCGGCCGCGTGACCGCCATCCTCGGCGAGAAGAACGGCCCCGTGGCAGCGCCGCTGCTCGACTACCGCGTGGTGTCCGAAGACAGCGTCGAGATCCTGCATGGCAACGAACGCGTCGAGCGGTGGAGCCGCATCCGCATCGAAGACGGCCTGCTCCATGTCGAGCGCGACGGCCAGCCGCAAACCTTCGCCATGACGAAGCCCGAGCAATGAAAGTCAAACGCATCGTTGCCAACATCGCGGCACCCGATCCGGCACGCGCCGCCGTGTTCTACAAGGACGTGCTCGGCCTCGACCTGCTGATGGACCACGGCTGGATCCAGACCTATGGCTCGCAGGCGGACATGACGGTGCAGCTCAGCATCGCGTCCGAAGGCGGCTCGGGCACGCCGGTGCCCGACCTGTCCATCGAAGTCGACGACGTGGACACTGCTTTGGCGCGGATGAAAGCGGCAGGCTTCGCGATCGAATACGGCCCCGTCGACGAGCCATGGGGCGTGCGCCGCTTCTACGTGCGCGATCCGTTCGGCAAGCTGGTCAACATCCTCGCGCACGCCTGAAGCGAACCGCACGCCCGCTTAGCGGCGGGCCTCAGTCGAGCCCGTGGAACACGCTGTCGTCCGGCCCGATGTGCGAAGGTGGCGTCCACGCGGCGTCGCGCATCGAGCGGCTCACCAGCTTGTCCACGCCCAGCAGCGTGGCGAAGATGGCCATGCGCACCGGAATGCCGTTGTCGGTCTGGCGAAAGATGGCCAGGCGCGGGTCGTTGTTCAGGTCCACGCTCAGGTCGTGCGAACCGGGGCGGCCGTCGCGCGGCAGCGGGTGCATCACCACCACCTCGGGCTTGCAGGCCGACTCGACCAGCGCAAGGCTCACCTCGAAGGCGTTGTCGAAACCTTCGAGCACCTCGTCGTGCGCGAAGCGCTCCTTCTGGATGCGCGTGGCGTAGATGATGTCGGCGCCGGCCAGCGCCTTCGCCGGCGTGGCGGCCACCTCGACCACGTGCCCGTTGCGGCTCACGGCCTCGACGATTTCCGCGGGCATGGCCAGCGAAGGCGGCGAGATGAGCGTGAACTTCAGCCCCTTGTACAGCGCCAGCAGCTTGATGAGCGAATGCACCGTGCGCCCGTACTTCAGGTCGCCCACCATCGCGATGTGCGCGCCGTCGACCAGCTTGCCCAGGCGCGAGAACTCGCGCTGGATGGTGTACAGGTCGAGCAGCGCCTGGCTCGGGTGCTCGCCCGGCCCGTCGCCGCCGTTGATGACCGGCACGTTGGTGGCGCGCGCGAACTCGGCCACCGAGCCCTGCTCGGGGTGCCGCACCACCATCGCATCGACATAGCCGCTGATGACGCGGCTGGTGTCGTAGATCGACTCGCCCTTGGCCATCGACGAGAAGGTGAAGCCCGTGGTGTCGCACACCGAGCCGCCCAGCCGGCAGAAGGCCGCGCCGAAGCTCACGCGGGTGCGCGTGCTGGCCTCGAAGAACAGGTTGGCCAGCACGGCGCCCTCGAGCACGCGGCTCACCTTGCGGCGCCGGGCAATGGGCTGCATCGCGTCGGCCAGCTGGAACAGCTCGTCGATGGCGTCGCGGTTGAACTGGCTGACCGACAGCAGGTGGTGCGACCCGTCCACCGCCGTGGCCTTGCGCAAGGCACCTTCATGTGCGCTTTGCGTATATTCGCCGCGCAACCCGTCGGACGCCATGATTTCGCTGACAAAGCGCCGCGCCACCTCGGGCATGGCCCGGAATTCGTTCGATTCGTCGGGCAGCAGCCAGGCGTCCAGCGCCCGCCTGCGGCTGCCGATGCGTTCCGCGAAGGCGTCGCGCGTCATGTTGAGTTGACGCATCGCGTCACGGAGTAGCACCTGTTGCGGCATGTTCATGGGCGGCGAATATATACTCAATGCGTATATTTTGAAAGCGCCGACGAAAAAAGCTGCTTCCCTTCGGAGCGCAGCAGCGTCACCAGTCGGCGCGCCGCGGGCGACAGGTAGCCCTCCTTCCGGTAGGTAACGCCCAGGTGGCGGCGCAGCGTGGTCGCCTTCAGCGGCACCTCGCGCAGCGTGCCCTCGCGCCCGGCCGCGCCCAGCGTGTGGCGCGACAAAAAGCTCAGCATGTCGCTGCGCGAAATGAGCCGAGGCAGCAGCGGAATCGAGTTGGCGTTGACCTGCACCGTGGGCAGCGGCAACCCGCGCGACTGGAAGGCCGCGTCCAGCCACTGGCGGCTGGGAATCGGGTCGGCCGGCAGCACCCAGCGCCACTGCAGCAGCGCCTGCATGCTGATCTTCGGCATGTCGAACACCGGGTGCTGCGGGCTTGCGGCCACCACCACCACGTCTTCGACGATGGAATGCGTGACGAAGGCCGGGTCGTGCTCGGGCATGAGGCCGATCAGCAGGTCGATGGCACCTTCGCGCAGCCGCTCGCGCAGCGCCATGCTGGGCGCCACGGTGATGTCGATGCGCGTGTCGCCCGCCTCGGCCAGCAGCAGGTTGCACACTTCGGGCAGCACATGGTCGGCCGCGATGGGGCCGCTGCCGATGCGCACATGGCCCGCGTTGCCCTTGGCGAAATCGCTCACCTCGCGCAGCGCCTCTTCCGTAGCGCCGCGCAGCAGCCGCGCCCGCGCCAGCAGCACCTCGCCCACCGCCGTGAGCTGGATGCCGCGCCCCTTGCGCTCGAACAGCGCGCTGCCGAAAGCTTCTTCGAGCCGCTGCACGGCCTTGGTGAGCGCGGGCTGCGTGCGGCCCAGCTTGTCGGCGGCCTGGCCCAGGTGGCCGGTGTCGGCCACCACCTCGAAGTACTTCAGGTCGCGCAGCTGGATGTCCATTCATAGCTCCGAGGAATCGTTGGATGAACATTATCGATTGGACGGAATGAATGGCGCTTTTCACAATCCGCCTCACATCGAAGACCGAACCTTCAGGAGACACATGAAACCCACCGTCCTGGTGACGGCGCCGAAGCTCGCCAAAGCCGGCGCCGACCTGCTCGCCGAAGCCGGCGCGCGCGTCATCTACCTCGCGAACCCCGACAGTGCCGAGAGCACCGCAGAAGTCGAGCAGCTCATGGCCCGCGAGCCCATCGACGCGGTCATCTCGCGCACCGTGCAGCTGTCGGCCAGGGCCATTGCCGCGTGCCCCACGCTCAAGGTCATTTCCAAGCACGGCGTGGGCGTGAGCAACATCGACGTCGACGCGGCCACGGCGCGCGGCATTCCGGTGTACGTCACGCCCGGCGCCAACGCGCAGTCGGTCGCGGAGATGACGCTGGGCCTGATGCTCGCCGCCGCCCGCCGCATCGGCTGGATGGACCGCGAACTGCACGAAGGCCGCTGGTCGCGCGCGCAAGACGGCGTGGAGCTGCAAGGCAAGACGCTGGGCCTGGTCGGCTTCGGGCAGGTCGGCCAGCGCGTGGCGCGCGTGGGCCTGGCGCTGGGCATGCAGGTGGTCGCCTTTGATCCCGCTGTCCGCCCCGCCCTGCACTCCACCACCGGCGACGGCGTTTCGCCCGTGGCCGGCGTGCGCCTGCTGCCCTCGGTCGATGCGCTGCTGCCGCTCGCCGACGTGCTGAGCCTGCACGTGCCGCTGAACAGGCACACGCGCCAGATGCTCGGCGCGGCGCAGTTCGCGGCGCTGCCGCGCGGCGCGATCGTGGTCAACACGGCGCGCGGCGAAGTCATCGACGAGCCCGCGCTCGTTGCCGCGCTGCAAAGCGGCCACCTGTACGCCGCCGGCCTCGACACGATGGCCGACGAACCCCTTCCCGCGCACAGCCCGCTGGCCGCGCTGCCCAACGTGGTGCTTACGCCGCACGTGGGCGGCTCCACGCCCGCCGCGCTCGCGGGCATGGCCAGCGGCGCCGCGCGCAACGTGCTGGGCTGGCTGCAAGGGCAACCGGCAGACGCTTCCGCCTGCGTGAACCCGCAGGTTCTTTCTTCACACGCAATCGTTCACGGAGTTACCGCATGACCACGCCTCTTCAATGGCCGCCCGGCTACCGCATCAACCCGCGCGCCGCCGGCCCCGACGCCGCCGTGGTCGACGCCTTCAAGACGATGCCCGTGGCCGCCATCGGCGACGCGATGAGCCGCAACATCGGCACCGTCGGCCTGCGCCAGTACCACGCGCGGCTGGACACGGTGCTGTGCGGCCCGGCCGTCACCGTGCGCGTGCGCCCCGGCGACAACCTGATGATCCACAAGGCGCTGATGATGGTCGAGCCGGGCGACGTGCTCGTCATCGACGGCGGCGGCGACCTCACGCAGGCGCTGGTCGGCGGGCTGATGCGCACCACCTGCATCGCGCGCAGGCTGGGCGGCCTGGTCATCGACGGCGCGGTGCGCGACCTGTGCGAATGGGCCGAAGACGGCATGCCCATCTTCGCGCGCGGCCACACCCACCGCGGCCCCAGCAAGGACGGCCCGGGCGAGGTGAACGTGCCCGTGTCCTGCGCGGGCCTGGTCGTGCTGCCGGGCGACCTGGTGGTGGGCGACGCCGACGGCGTCATCGCCGTGCCGGCCGCCGAGGCGGCCAGCGTGCTCGAGAAGACGCGCGCGCACCTCGCCAAGGAAGAAAAGATCCGCGAGACCAACCGCGCCGGCACCGCCGACCCCGAGCGCTTTGACGCCGTGCTGCGCGCCAAGGGCCTGCCGGTCTGACCCGGCGGCGCCACCCGAACCCGACAAGAAACTCAAGGAGACAAGACATGAACCGCAGAGACTTCCTGCAGGCCACCTCCCTCGCCTCGCTCGCCGCGCTGGCGCAGGCCGCCGGCGTGGCGCACGCACAAGGTGGCTGGCCGCAGAAACCCGTGCGCCTGGTGGTGCCCTTCACCCCCGGCGGCGGCACCGACGCCACCTCGCGCCTGATCGCCGAGCGGCTTACCGTGCTGGAGCACTGGACCGTCATCATCGACAACAAGCCCGGCGCCGCCGGCAACATCGGGCTGGACGCCGTGGCCAAGGCCACGCCCGACGGCTACACGCTGGGCATGGGGCAGACGTCGAACCTCACCATCAACCCGTGGCTGTACCCGAAGATGCCCTTCGAGGCGCTGAAAGACTTCACGCCCATCGCAGAAGTGGCCGCGCAGCCGGTGGTGCTTTCGGTGCGCGCGGACTCGCCGATGCGCACGCTGGCCGACTTCATCGCCGCGGCCAAGGCCAAGCCGGGCGAGTTCAGCATCGCGCAGGCCGGCAACGGCACGGTGGGCCACCTGGCCGGCGAAATGCTCGCGCGCCGCGCGGGCATCAAGGTGCTGCAGGTGCCGTACAAGGGCGCGGGCCCGGCCATGACCGACCTGCTCGGCGGGCAGATCGGCCTGTACTTCGGCAGCAGCGTGTCGGTGATGCCGCAGCTCACGGGCGGCAAGGTGCGCGCGCTGGCCGTGACCTCGGCGCAGCGCCTGCCCGCGCTGCCCAACGTGCCGACCGTGGCCGAGCAAGGCTTCCCGGGGTTCGAGGCGACGACATGGGTCGGCCTGGTGGGGCCGGCGGGGTTGCCTGCCGACGTGGTCGCGCGCATCAACGCCGCGGTGGTGAAGGTGGTGGCGCGCAAGGACGTGCAGGACAAGCTCGCGCTGGAGGGCAGCGTGCCCGCCACCGGCACGCCGCAGCAGTTCGACGCCTACATCCGCGCGGAGCACGCCAAGTGGGGCGCGCTGATTCGCGAAGCCAACGTCAAGCTGGACTGAAGCGCATGGACAAGATCGATTGCGTCGTCATCGGCGCCGGCGTGGTGGGGCTGTCGGTCGCGCGCTCGCTCGCCATGGCGGGGCGCGAGGTGGTGGTGCTCGAGGCCGAGAACGCCATCGGCACGCAGACCAGCGCGCGCAACTCGGAGGTGATCCACGCGGGCATCTCGTACGCGCCCGGCTCGCTGAAGGGCCGGCTGTGCGTGGCAGGCAAGGCCGCGCTGTATGCATACTGCGCCGAGCGCGGCATCGGCCACCAGCGCATCGGCAAGCTGATCGTGGCGGTGCAGGAAGCCGAGCTGCCCGAGCTCGACAAGTACGTGAAGCTGGGCGCGGCGCACGGGGTGACCGACCTGCGCATCATCGGCGCGGCCGAGGCGCGCGACATGGAGCCCGAGGTGGCCTGTGTGGGCGCGCTGCATTCGCCATCGACCGGCATCGTCGACAGCCATGGGCTGATGCTGTCGTACCTAGGCGATGCCGAGCGCGCAGGCGCTTCGCTGGCGTTGCAGAGCCGCGTGCTGGCGGCGCGGCCCACCGCGGACGGCATCGTGCTCGACGTGGGCGGTGCCGAAGAAACGAGCGTGCTGTGCAACACGGTGGTGAACGCGGCCGGGCTGGGCGCGCAGCAGGTCGCATCGCGCATCGAAGGCATGCCGGCCGAGCATGTGCCGCCGCTGTACTACGCGATAGGCCACTACTTTTCGCTGGCGCGCAAATCGCCGTTTCGCCATCTCGTGTACCCGACCGGGCGCGAAGGCGCCCTGCGCGCGCACGTGACGCTCGACCTGGGCGGCCAATGCAAGTTCGGTCCCGACCTGAGCTGGCGCGATGGCATCGACTACAGCTTCGACCCGTCGCGCGAGGCGGCTTTCTACCAATCGGTGCGTCGCTACTTCCCCGGCCTGCGGGACGGCGAGCTGCAGCCGGGCTACACCGGCATCCGCCCGCGGCTCGCGGGGCCGGGCTCGTCGATGCACAACACGGCGACGGACTTCGTCATCCAGGCGCCGCAGGTGCACGGCATCGCGGGGCTGGTGAACCTGTTCGGCATCGAGTCGCCGGGGCTCACCGCATCGCTTGCCTTGGGCGCGCATGTGGCACAGCTCGTGTCGAACATGCAGGCGTAAAAAAACGGGCCTTCGCGGTTGCGCAGGGCCCGTTCTTCATGCAGCCGGCGTGCCACGCATCAAGCGTCGCGCATCGGCTTGCCGGTGTGGCTTACAGGCCAGCTTGGCGCGTGAACGACACGCTGGGCTTCTTGTAGGCTTGCGGCACTTCGTCGCGGTAGAAAGCGCGGCGGTCGAGGCTGGCGAGCGGGTCGTGGGCCTTGGCAACGGCTTCGGCTTGCACGGTCGCGCGGTTGGCGGTCGACGTGAAGGCTTGGGCACCGGCGCCGGAGGCATCGCTGTACTCGTTGCCGGCGCGGGCGGCGGCAGCGGCTTGCGGTGCGACTTCGGAGCGCGACACGGAAGAGTTCACGACGTGCACGCCGTCGTAGGTTTCTGCATGGGCTCCGGCGGCAGCCAGGAGCGAGAGAGCAGCAGCGGCGAGGATCTTCGAGGCATTCATTTCAATCTCCTTCAGGTGTTTGGTTGGTGAGGAGAAGTTTGATCCTGAAGACCCCGAATAAACCGCCGCAAAAGGAACCGCGGCGTTCACGGTATTGAAACAATGCCGGGTCTTGAAATTCGACCCGTCAACAGGGTTTGCCCCAAAAAAGCGGCTATCCACCCGTCGTTTCAGCGCCTTCCCGGTTCCACCATCCCCCGCCCAGCGCCTGGAAGAGCGCCGCGGTATCGCCCAGCCGCGTGGCCTGCGCCTGGGCCAGCGCGAGCGCGGCCTGGTGGTGCGCCTGTTCGGCATTGAGCAGCGCCAGCCGGTCGACGTAGCCCTTGCCGAGCTGGCGGCGAATCAGCTCCATCGACGTGCGCGTGGTGCGCTCCAGCGCCAGCGCGGCGGCCAGGGAGCGTGCGTCCGCGTGAATGGCCTGCAAGGTGTCCGCCACGTTCTGGAAGGCGGTGATGACGGTGGCGCGGTATTGCGCGTCGGCCTGGCGCAGGCCCTCTTCCGCGGCGCGCTGGCGGTGGCGCAGCACGCCGCCGTCGAACAACGGTTGCGCCACGTTGGCCGCCAGGCTGAAGAAACGCCCCGAGTCCAGGAACATCTGGCCGAAGCGGCTGGCCGCCCCGCCCCAGGTGGCGTCGATGGAAAACTGCGGCAGCCGGTTGGCAATGGCCACGCCGACCTGCGCGCTGGCGGCATGCAGCTGCTCTTCCGCCGCGCGCACGTCCGGGCGCTGCGCGACGAGCTGCGACGGCAGGCTCAGCGGCAGCTCGCGCGGCAAGCTCAGCGAGGCGAGCTCGAAGGACTCGGGCAGCTCCACGTCCTGCACGCCGCCGGTGAGCGCACGCAGCAGGTTGCGGGTCTGCTCGAACTGCTTTTCCAGCGGCGGCAGCAACTGGCCGGCCTGCGCCAGAGCGCTCTCCTGCACCGCGAGGTCCAGCCGCGAGGCGTAGCCGGCCTTCAGCTGGCGTTGCAGCAGCGCCACCGACTGGGTGTTCGCCTCGACGATCTCGCGCGTGGTGGCGATCTGCTGGCGCAGCGAGGCCTCCTGGATGGCCGCGGCCACCACGTTGGCAGCGAGCGTGAGGTACGTGGCCTCCAGCTGCAGCTGCTGGTAGGTGGCCTGCGCCTGCAGGGCCTCGACCTGGCGGCGGTTGCCGCCGAACACGTCGGGCGCATAGCCCACGGTGAGCTGCGCCGTCTGGAAGTTGTAGATCACCGGTGCATTGAAGGGCGCGCTGCCGCCCTCGCTCGCGGGCGGGTTCTCGGTGGTGGCGATGACGGTGCCATTGCCTTGCACGCCGGGCAAATTGCCGCCCAGGTTGCCCGCGATCTTGGTGCGCGACGGCGTGTAGCTGGCCTGCACCGAAGGAAAGAAGAAGCCGCGTTGCGCGCGCACGTTCTCCTGCGCCACGCGCAACGCGGCCTGCGCGGACGCCAGCGTCGGGTTCGCCGCGAACGCCTTGCGCACCACGGCGTCCAGCGGCTTGGAGCCGAACAGCGTCCACCAGTCGGCGCGGATGTCGCGCGCGGGCACGAAGTGCTGCGCCGTGCCAGCCGTGGTGTCCGCCGCGGCAGTCGCCAGCGGCAACGGCACCGGAGAAAAACCCTGCGAAGCCGGCAAGGCCGGGCGCGTGTAGTCGGGCCCCACGGCGCAACCCGCGAGCAGCACGGCGCACGCCAGGGCCGTCGCGCGCCGAAGGGCCGCAGGAACGGCGAGCACGGCAGGCTCGGCACGGGTGGTGTGGTTCGCTCTTGTCATCGCGCGCCCTCCGGCAGCTGCACGGCCGATGCATCCGGCGCGTCCTGCATGCCCCGCACGTCCTGCACGTCCTGCGCCTCGTCGTAGAAATTGCCGAACAGCCAGATCGCCAGCGGCAGCACCAGCAGCGTGAACAGCGTGCCGCTCACGATGCCGCCCACGATCACGCACGCGAAGGGCCGCTGCGTTTCGCTGCCGATGCCGTGCGACAGCGCCGCGGGCAGCAGCCCCAGCCCGGCCATCAGCGCGGTCATCAAGATCGGGCGCAACCGCACCGCCGCGCCTTCCACGATGGCGCGCGTCACGGCCGCGCCGTCGCGCACGCGCTGCGTCACCTCTTCCACCAGGATCACGCCGTTCTGCACCGAGATGCCCGCCACCGCGATGAAGCCCACCGCCGCCGACACCGACAGGTGCAGCCCCGCCAGGCCGAGCGCCGCCAGCCCGCCCACCAGCGTGAACGGGATCATGCCGAGCACCAGCCCCGCCAGCCGCACCGAGCGAAAGGCCCAGAACAGCAGCGAGAAGATCAGCAGCGCCGTCAGCGGCACGATCACCATCAGCCGCTTGGCCGCGCGCTGCGAGTTCTCGAACTGCCCGCCCCACGCCAGCTCGTAGCCCGGCGGCAGCTTCACCTGCTCGGCCACGGTACGCTGCGCCTCTTCCACGAAGCTGCCCTGGTCGCGCCCCAGCAGGTTGACCTTGACGATCACCATGCGCGAGCCGGCTTCGCGAAAGATGCGCGACGCGCCTTCGCGCACCTCGATGGAAGCCACGTCGCCCAACGCGATGGTGCCCGGCCCGTTGCCGCTCTGCGTGCCGGGCAACGCGAGCTGCAGGCCCGCGATGGCGTCCACGCTGTTGCGGTGCTTTTCGCCCACGCGCACCACCACGTCGAAGCGCTTGTCGCCGTCGTAGAAGCCCGTCACCGAGGTGCCCGACATGGCTTCGTTCACCAGCGTGTTCACGTCGTTGATGGCCAGGCCGTAGCGCGCCAGCCGCGCGCGATCGGGCGTGACGACCACTTCGGTCTGCCCGCCGATGCGCGTGGCGTCCACGTCGCTCGCGCCGCGGATGCCCTTGATGACGGCCGCCACCTGCGCCCCCTTGTCGTCGAGGATGTCCAGGTTGTTGCCGATGATCTTGGCGACGATCTCGCCGCGAAAGCCCGACAACGCCTCTTCCACGTTGTCCTGGATCACCTGAGAGAAGTTCGCGCTGATGCCTGGAATCGCCTCCAGCTTGGCCGACATGCTGGCCACCAGCGCGTCTTTCGATTCGAAGCGCCATTGGTCGCGCGGCTTCAGGTCGACCAGTATCTCTAGGTTGTTGGGCCCCTTCGGGTCGGAGCCGTCGTCGGGCCGACCGACCTGCGCAATGACGCGCGCCACCTCGGGGTAGCCCAGCAGCCGCGCGCGCACCGCGTGCTCCACCTCTTGCGTGGTCTCCAGCGCGGCCGAGGTCGGCAGCGTGATGGTCAGCCAGATGTTGCCCTCGTCGAGCTTCGGTAGAAATTCGCTCCCCAGCCGCGGCGCCAGCAGCAGCGCCAGCACCACCGGCAGCGCCGACAGCGTCAGCGTCGCGCGGCCGCGCCGCATGGTGAACATCACCAGCCGGCGGTAGCGCAGCTGCAGCCAGTCGAGCCAGGGCTTGTGCTTCTCGGCCAGCGTGCCGCGCTGCAGGGCGTACGACAGCAACGTGGGCAGCAAGGTGAAGGTGAGCAGCACCGCGCCCAGCAGCGCGAAGCTCAGCGTGAGCGCCACCGGCGTGAAGATCTTTCCCTCCACGCGCTGGAAGGTGAAGATCGGCACGAAGGCCAGGATGATGATGGCCTTGGAAAACAGCACCGGGTGCGCCAGCTCGCCCAGCGTGCGGTGCAGCACGCCCATGCGCTGGTGCCGCGCCGCGCCCGAGGCCAGGTCGGCCATGCCGAATTCGGACACTTTCCTGGCGGCCAGCCGCACCATGAGCGCCTCCACGATCACCACCGCGCTGTCGATGATGATGCCGAAGTCCACCGCGCCCAGCGAGATCAGGTTGGCCGACACACCGCGTGCGTTCATCAGGATGAAGGCGAACAGCAGCGCCAGCGGAATCACCGTGGCCACGATGAGCGCGGCGCGCCAGCTCGACAGGAACACGATCAGCACCGCCATCACCAGCAGCGCGCCCACCACCAGGTTCTCGGCCACGGTCGACACCGTGTGGCGGACCAGCTCGGTGCGGTCGTACACCGGCACGATGCGCACGCCCGGCGGCAGCTTGCCCTGAAGCTGCGCCACGCGCGCCTTCAGCTCGGCGTTGATCTTGGCGGGGTTGCCGCCCTTGGTCATCGAGACGATGCCCTCGACCACGCTGTCGCGGGCGTCCACCGCCACGATGCCGAAGCGCGGGCGCACGCCCGCGCGCACCTCGGCCACGTCGGCCACCGAGATAGCGCGGCCCTGGCGCGAGGCGATCACCACGTTGCGGATGTCAGCCAGGCTCGCGAACAGGCCGGCGGAGCGCACCACCAGAGACGCGTCGCCCTGGCGCATCAGGCCGCCGCCGGCGCTCCCGTTGCCGTTGCCCACGGCCTGGTTGAGCTGGTCGAGCGTCACCTGGTACTTGCGCAGCGCGAGCGGGTCGACCTCGATCTGGTACTCGGTGATGGCGCCGCCGAAGCTCACCACGTCGGCCACGCCCGGCGTCATGCGCAGGAAAGGGCGCACCGTCCAGTCCTGCAGGGTGCGCATCTGCGCGTCCGACAGGCCGCCGCCCTCGATGGTGTAGCGGTAGACCTCGCCCACCGCGGTCGACAGCGGCGCCAGCTGCGGCTGCACGCCGGTGGGCAGGCTCACGGTCGAGAGCTTTTCCGTGACCTGCTGGCGCGCGAAGTAGTCGTCGGTGCCGTCGGCGAAGGTGAGCGTGACGATCGACAGGCCGGTCATGGTCACCGAGCGCACGTTCGAAAGCTTCGGAATGCCCGACACCTCGCGCTCGATCGGCAGCGTCACCGTGCGCTCCATGTCCTCGGGCGCCTGCCCCGGCAGTTGCGAAATGACGCGCACCTGCACGTCCTGCACGTCCGGAAAGGCCTCGATTGGCAGGTTGGACAGCGCATAGGCGCCGAAACCCACCAGCGCCGCCACGAGCACCAGCACGAACACCCGCTGCGTGAGCGAGAACGCGATGAGCCGGTCGATCACGTCTTGTCACCCGCGCGCGCGGTGAGCTCGGCGTCCAGCAGCAAGGCTCCCTTCACCACCACCTGCTCGGTGCCGCGCAGGCCCTCGCCCACGTAGCTGGCCTCCCCGCCCTGCGTGATCAGCGCCACCTTGCGGCGGCGGAATTCGCCCGGCGCCTCCTGCACGAACAGGTAGGCATACACGCCATGGTTGACGATGGCGCTGTTGGGCACGCGCACGCCCGAGCCCTCGGCCTGCAGCAGGCGGGCGCGCACGAACATCTCGGGCAGCAGCGCCATGCGCGGGTTGTCCAGCACGGCGCGCACGGTGGCGCGGCGGGTGTTGGTGTCCATCACCTGGCCGAGCTGCACCACCCTGGCGGCGAACTGCTCGCCGGGGAAGGCGTCGCTCTCCACGCTCACGTCGCTCTTCAGCCGCACGCGGCCCAGCAGCTTCTCGGGCAGGTCGATCATCAGCCACAGCCGCTTCGGGTCGCTCACCACGAACAGCGGCGCGCCCGCCCCGGGGCTCACCTCGAGCGCGGGCGTGGCGGTGCGGTCGGTCACCACGCCGTCGATGGGGCTGGTGAGCTTCACGCGCTGGCCGCTGATGGGCAGGCCGCGCGGGTTCAGGTTGCGCAGGCGCTGCTCGGCGCGCTGCGTTTCCGCGCCGGCCTGCGCCAGGTCGGACTGCAGCGACTCCCATTCCTTGACCGGAATCGCGTCGCCCGAGACCAGGTCCCTGGCGCGCTCCACGGCCAGGCGCTTGCGCTGCTCGTCGGCCTTGGCCTTGCGCAGGTCGGCCGCGGCGGTGCCGAAGTCGGGCGAGTCGATTTCGGCCAGCACCTGCCCGGCCTTCACGCTGTCGCCCGGCGCCACCTTGATGTCGACGACGCGGCCCGACACACCCACGCCGATGCGCGCCGTCACGTCTTCGTCGTAGGTGACGCGCGCGCTCAGCACGTCACCCAGCGGCACGCGCGACGGCGCGATGACGCGCGCGCCGATCATCGCCAGCTGCGGCGCGCCGTCGGCATAGCGCAGCGTGTCGGGGGCCAGTTGGCCGGCGGGCGGCGCGGGCTTGGGCGTGTTCGCGCGCGCCTCGGCCGGGCCGTGCGCCGCTGACGACCATGCGAACAGGCCTGCGCAGATCACGACGAAAAGCCCCGACAGGGCCAGCGCGGTCCATTTCTTTGTCATGCGAATTGCGGGCACCGCGGCTCGGCACGGCACCGTTAAACTGAAAGTGCACGCGAGCCTAGGTTTGCAAGCTTGCAAGAACCTATCAATCCATTTCCGCCGAAGCGATGCGCCTGCTACTGGTCGAAGACGATGCCGTCATTGCGCATGAACTGGTCCTTCGCTGGGAACGCCACCCCTGGGCGGTGGACGTCGCAGGCACGCTGCAGGCCGCCGACGCGGCGCTCGCGCAACGCGCGGTCGACCTGGTGGTGCTCGACCTGGGCCTGCCCGACGGCGACGGCCTGCAATGGCTGGCCCAGCTGCGCCGCGCCGACCGCACGACCCCGGTGCTGGTGCTCACCGCGCGCGACCGCGTGGTCGACCGCGTCGAGGGCCTGCGCACCGGCGCCGACGACTACCTGGTGAAGCCCTTTGCCGTGGAAGAGCTCGACGCGCGCGTCGAGGTGCTCACGCGCCGGGCCCAGCGCGCGCGCGACGACCGCGTGCAGTACGGCCCCCTCAGCTGGTACGGCGACGAGGGCCGCGTCGACATCGCGGGCCAGTCGCTGGTGCTACTGCCGCGCGAGTTCGAGGTGCTCGGCCTGCTGGTGCGCCGCGCGCCGCGGCTGGTGCCCAAGCGCGCGCTCATCGACGCATTGGCCGAGCGCAACCTGGAGCTGAGCGACAGCGCCGCAGAGGTGTACGTGTCGCGGCTGCGGCGCAAGCTCGCGGGCTCGGGGCTGGCGATTCGCACGTTGCGCGGCTTCGGCTACGTGCTGGAGATGGAGGCGCAGGCGTGAGCACCGGTACGAGCACGAGCACGAGCAGCGGCACCGCCACGCGCTCCGCGCCTCGCCGCGCCTGGTGGCTGCGCCGCGACCTGCTGGTCTGGCTGATGCTGCCGCTGCTCGCCGTGGTGGCGGCCACCGGCGCGGTGGGCACCTTCACCGCGCAGCGCCTCACCGACAAGGCCTTCGACCGCTGGCTGCTGGACACCGCGCGCTCGGTGGCGGCGCAGGTGCGCATCAGGGACGGCAAGTCCAGCCTCGACCTGCCCGCCGCCACCGAGGCGGTGCTGGGCTACGACGAGATCGACCAGGTGTATTTCAGCGTGAACGAGGCCGGCCGCCTGCTGGCGGGGCAGCCCGGCATTCCGCAGTCGGGCACGCGCGAGTCCAGCTACCGCGCCGGCCTGGCCTATGACGCCTTCTATGCCGGCCACGCCGTGCGTGTGGCCGCCGCCACGGTCAGCGGCGCGAGCGACGGCGAGGTGCTGGTGCTGGTCGCCGAAACCACGCGCAAGCGACAGCGCGCGCAGGGCGAGGTGCTGATGATGCTGCTGCCCGTGGGCGGCCTGCTGCTCGCGGCCGCAGCGGCCATCGGCTTCGCGGTGCGCCGCACGCTCGACCCGCTGGAGGCGATCGCCGCGCGCTGGAACGAGCGCTCCCACGCCTCGCTGCAACCCATTGCCGCCGACGACATGCCGCGCGAGCTGATGCCCTTCGCCACCGCGCTCAACGACCTGCTGGCACGCATCCGCGCGATGCTGGCACGCGAGCAGCAGTTCGCGGCCACGGTCGCGCACCAGCTGCGCACGCCGCTCGCGGGCCTGCAGCTGGGCGTCACGCGCGCCGCCGAGGCCGGCACCCTGGCCGGCAGCCGCGAAGTGCTCGGCGAGCTCGGCCACACGGTGCAGCGCACGGCGCGCCTGGTGCAGCAACTGCTGGCGCTGGGCCGGCTCGACCCCGAGGTGCGCGGCAGCCTGGCGTTCGTGCCGACCGACATCGCGGCGCTGGCGCACGACGTGGGCAGCACCTTTCTGGAGTTCGCGGCCGCCAGGTCGGTCACGCTGGAGCTCGACGCGCCCGCGCAGGCGCTGGTGGTGCCGCTGCAGCCCGAACTCTTCAGCGAGGCGCTGGGCAACCTGCTGGACAACGCGCTGCGCTACACGCCGCCGGGCGGACAGGTGTTGATCGGCTTCGACGCCGCGCCGCCCGCCATCCGGGTGTCGGACACCGGCCCCGGGGTGCCCGACGAGCTGCGCGACACGGTGTTCGAGCGCTTCGTGCGCGGCCAGCATGCGGACGGCCAAGGAAGCAACCAGGGCAGTGGCCTCGGCCTGGCGATCGTGCGCGACATCGTGGCGCTGCATGGCGCCACGGTGGCGCTGTCGCGCAGCGCCTCGGGTGGTGCCTGCGTCACCATCCGCTTCAGCGCCGAAGGCGTGGTCAGTGGCTGATCATCCAAGGCCGCCTCGACGGCGCCGACTTCGCGCCGCTCGGCGCCGTCACCGTGGCGCCGCGTTTCGATGAAGACCCGCAGCAGCCGCACCCCGCCGGGTGCTTGAACCGCGCGTAGTCCCGCGAGCTGCCCGGCTCGTGCCGCGCGCGCTCGTTCGTTTCCATGGCGCGGCGCGTGCCCGAGGCCATCAGCGCCAGCCGCGGCGCCGCGGTCAGCACGCGCGGCGAGGCGCATCCGCAATCGGGGCAGGCGGCGGGCTCGTCGCGCAGGCCCGACGGCCGCAGCGCCTCGAAGCCGCCGCACTGCCCGCAGGCGTAGTCGTAGGTGGGCATGGCGCGTGCCGCCTTCAGCGCAGGTCGGGCGACAGCGGCATGTCGACGCTGCCGTCGAGCATCTTCACCGGGCCCAGCGCGTTGGGGTTGATGTCGAAGTCGAAGATGCCCGTGGGCAGCCACAGCGTGGCGCACGAGTTGGGCACGTCGACCACGCCGCTGATGTGGCCCTGCACAGGCGCGGTGCCCAAAATGGAATAGGCCTGCGCGCCCGAGTAGCCGAACTTCTTCAGGTACTCGATGGCGTTCAGGCAGGCCTGGCGGTAGGCCACGTTCACGTCGAGGTAGTGCTGCTTGCCGCTCTCGTCGACCGAGATGCCTTCGAAGATGAGGTAGTCGTTGTACTGCGGCGTGATGGGGCTGGGCTTGAAGATGGGGTTCTTGATGCCGTACTTGGCCATGCCGCCCTTGATGAGCGTGACCTTCATGTGCACCCAGCCCGCCATCTCGATGGCGCCGCAGAAGGTGATTTCGCCGTCGCCCTGGCTGAAGTGCAGGTCGCCCACGCTCAGGCCCGCGCCATCGACGTACACCGGAAAGAACACCTTCGAGCCGCGCGACAGGTCCTTGATGTCGCAGTTGCCGCCGTGCTCGCGCGGCGGCACGGTGCGCGCGCCCTCGGCGGCGGCTTTGGCGCGCGCGTCGCCCGTCATCTTGCCCATGTGCGCGGTGCCGGCGAAAGGCGGGTTGGCCAGGCCGGGCACGCGGTCCGGGTCGGTGGCGATGAGCTTGCCTTCGCGCTCGTTCCACATGTCGAGCATGGGCTTGTCGGGCAGGCAGCCGATGAGGCCGGGGTGGATCAGCCCCGCGAAGTTCACGCGCGGAATGTGGCGCGAGCTGGTGAACATGCCCTTGAAGTCCCAGATCGATTTCTGCGCTTCGGGAAAGTGGTCGGTGAGGAAGCCGCCGCCGTTCTGCTTCGAGAAAAATCCGTTGAAGCCCCACAGGCTGTCCTGCTTGGCGCCGATGTCGAGCAGGTCGACCACCAGCAGGTCGCCCGGCTCCGCGCCCTTCACGCCCACGGGGCCCGACAGGTAGTGCACGGTGCTCAGGTCGATGTCGCGCACGTCGTCGGCGCTGTCGTTGTTCTTGATGAAGCCGCCGGTCCAGTCGAAGGTCTCGAGAATGAAATCGTCACCCGGGTTGACCCAGCAGGCCATCGGAATGTCGGGGTGCCAGCGGTTGTGGATGTTCTCGTTCTCGGTGGGTGGCTTGGTCAGGTCGACCTTGATCAGCGTGTCCGTCATGTGCAGTGGCTCCTGGTGGGTGGTGGTTAAACGGAGAGATAGGCCTTGATGTGGTCCACATCGGTCTTGTCGCGCGCGGTCTCGTGCACGAGCCGCCCGCCTTCGATGACGAACAGCCGGTCGGCCACGTCCATCGCGAAGCTCAGCACCTGCTCGGACACGACGATGGTGATGCCGCGCAGCTTGCGGATCTCGTTCAGCGCCTTGGCGATGTCCTTGATGATCGAAGGCTGGATACCCTCGGTGGGCTCGTCGAGCAGCAGCACCTTGGGGTCCGTGACAAGTGCGCGTGCAATGGCGAGCTGCTGCTGCTGCCCGCCGGAAAGGTTGCCGCCCTTGCGGCCCTTCATGTCCCACAGCACAGGGAACAGGGCATAGATTTCCTCGGGGATGCGGCGCGTCTTGGAGTTCTCAAGCCCGGTCTGGATGTTCTCTTCCACTGTCAGCGTCGGGAAAATCATCCGGCCCTGCGGCACGTAGGCGATGCCCTTGGCCACGCGCCTGAAGCTCTCGTCGCGCGACACGTCCTGCCCCGCCACTTCGATGCGCCCGCTCTTCAGCGGCAGGATGCCCATGAGGCTCTTGAACAGCGTGGTCTTTCCCATGCCGTTGCGGCCCATGATGGCGATGGTCTCGTTGGCCTGGCCCTCGAACGAAATGCCGTGCAGGGCCTCGCTCTGGCCGTAGGCTACGTGCAGGTCTTCGACCTTCAGCATGGTGTTGCTCATCTTCATGGCTCCTGGATGCGTTCTTGATGCTCTTGTTCAGGGCGTGTGATCTGCGCTCAACGACTGCACTGCCCAACGATCACGACGGCGGGGTATCTGCGTCACTCAATGCCCCAGGTAGACATCGATGACTTTGGGATCCGCCTGCACCTTCTCCATCGGCCCTTCGGCGAGGATCTTTCCCTGGTGCATCACGGTGACCTTGTGCGCGATCTGCTTCACGAACGCCATGTCGTGTTCGATGACGATCACCGCGCGGTTCTGGCAGATGCGCTTGAGCAGGTCGGCGGTGAGTTCGCGCTCGCGCGCGCTCATGCCGGCAATGGGTTCGTCGAGCATCAGCAGCTCGGGCTCCTGCATCAGCAGCATGCCGATCTCCAGCCACTGCTTCTGTCCATGGCTCAGCAGGCCGGCCTCGGCGTCGAGGCGGTCGGCCAGGCCGATCTCCATGGCAATGGCCTGTACCTTGGTCTTGACCTCGTCGTCGCACCTGAACGCCAACGCGCCGAACACCGAGCGGCCCTTGGGGAAGGACACCTCCAGGTTCTGGAACACGCTGAGGTTCTCGTAGATCGATGGTGTCTGGAACTTGCGGCCGATGCCCAGCCGCACGCGCTTGTGCTCGGCCATCTTCGTGAGCTCGGTGTTCTTGAACTTGATGCTGCCGGCGCTCGCGCGGGTCTTGCCGCAGATGAGGTCGAGCAGCGTGGTCTTGCCCGCGCCGTTCGGGCCGATGATGACGCGCAGCTCGTTGCGGTCGATGTACAGCGTGAGGTCGTCGATGGCCTTGAAACCGTCGAAGGACACGGTGAGGTCTTCGACAGCGAGCGCGAAGTCTGTGTTGCTCATGGGGGTGTGGCTCCGGGTCAGGCGCGCTGGCTGCCGA
This sequence comes from Variovorax sp. J22G73, assembly GCF_030317035.1. GTDB lineage: Bacteria > Pseudomonadota > Gammaproteobacteria > Burkholderiales > Burkholderiaceae_C > Variovorax. Next base: position 1,239,180 of record NZ_JASZYK010000001.1, on the reverse strand, counting down.
CACCGTCGGGCAGTTCATGCAGCGCGGGTTCGGGTGGCTGTGTCGCCGGTAGAGCGACCGCTGCCATGGTGGCCGGCGGCTTCACCGCCGCATCGCGCAACGCCTGCCGGCGCGACTTCCACCACGGGCGGATCTTTTCTTCCCACACGCCGGCCAGCCCCATCGGAAAGGCCATGGTCACGCCGATGAACAGGCCGGCCATCAAGAACAGCCACAGGTCCGGGAAGCTCTCGGAGAACAGCGTCTTGCCCGCGTTGACCAGCAGCGCGCCGTACACCGCGCCCACCAGGCTCATGCGGCCGCCGACGGCGCAGAAGATCACCATCTCGATGGAGGGCACGATGCCCACGAAGCTCGGCGACATGAAGCCCACCTGCAGCGCGAACATCGCGCCGCCGATGCCCGAGAGCCCGGCCGCCAGGCAGAAGGTGAACACCTTGAAGTTGGACACGTCGTAGCCCGAGAAGCGCACCCGGTCTTCCTTGTCGCGCATGGCCAGCAGCAGCGTGCCCAGCTTGCTGGTCTGCACCCAGCGGCACAGCAGGATGCTCGCCACCAGCAGCCCCACGCACACGTAGTACAGGACGTACTTGGCGCTGTCGGTGCGGGTGTCCCAGCCCAGCAGCGTCTTCAGGTCGGTCATGCCGTTCACGCCGCCGGTATAGCCCTGTTGGCCGATGATGAGCACGGTGCAGATCAGCGCCACGGCCTGCGTGATGATCGCGAAATACACGCCGCCCACGCGCCGCTTGAACATCGCGAAGCTCACGAGCCAGGCCAGCGCCATCGGCGCCAGCACCACCAGCGCCAGGCTCAGCGGCAGGCTCTTGAAAGGCAGCCACAGCGCGGGCAGCTCGGTGATCTGGTTCCAGTCCATGAAGTCCGGAATGCCGGGCGTGGTCTGGATCTTGGTCGACACCGGGTCGGAGGCCTCGAGCTTGAGAAACATCGCCATCGCATAGCCGCCGATGCCGAAGAACACGCCCTGCCCCAGGCTCAGCACGCCGCCGTAGCCCCACACCATGACGAGCCCCACGGCCACGAACGCATAGGTGAGGTACTTGCCCACGAGGTTGAGGCGAAAGATGTCGAGCGACAGCGGCAACACCACCGCCAGCAGCAGCACCAGAAGCAGCAGGCTGCCGAGCTGGTAGCGCTGTACCGAGGCCTTGATGAAATTCATCGGAACGTTCTCCTGGAATCAATCGGGTTCATCAACGGCGCACCTTCACGGCGAACAGGCCCTGCGGCCGCATCATCAGGATCAGCACGATCAGCGACAGCGTCAGCACCTTGGCCATCGAGCCGGTCATGAAAAATTCGGAGATCGACTGCGTCTGCGCGATGCCGAAGGCCGAGACCACGGTGCCGAACAGGCTGGCCGCGCCGCCGAAGGTGACGACCAGGAAGGCATCGACGATGTAGAGCGAGCCCGAGGTGGGCCCGGTCGAGCCGATGGTGGTGAAGGCCGCGCCGGCCACGCCGGCGATGCCGCAGCCGATGGCGAACGTCAGGCGGTCGGTCTTCATGGTGTCGATGCCGGTGGCGTTGGCCATGGTGCGGTTGGCCACGGTGGCGCGCACGCGCAGGCCCCAGCGGCTCCTGTGCAGCGCGATGAGCACGCCGCTGGTCACCAGCGCGGTGAGCACCAGCACGAACAGGCCGTTGATGGGAATGTCGAGCCCCTCGTGCGGCGTCCAAGAGCCCATGAGCCACTCGGGCAGCGTGGGGCTCACCTCTTTCGGGCCGATGAAGGTGCGAAAGACCTGCTGCAGCCCCAGGCTCACGCCCCAGGTGGCGAGCAGCGTGTCGAGCGGGCGCTTGTAGAGGTGGCGAATCAGCACCCACTCCACGATCCAGCCCGTGATGAAGGCGAACACGAAGGCCAGCGCGATGGCGATCGGAAAGTAGTACGGCATGAACGCCGGCGCCAGGCTTTCGGTGACGCGCGCGGCCAGGTAGATCGAGTAGGCGCCGATGGTCATGAACTCGCCATGCGCCATGTTGATGACGCCCATCTGGCCGAAGATGATCGCCAGGCCCAGCCCCATGAGCAGCAGCACCGCGAAGAGGCTCAGCCCCGCGAAGCCCTGCATGAGGCCGATGTTCATCATGTCCGACAGAGTCATGGCAAGGTGTTCCGGTGTTTGGGGGTATTGGCTCCTTCCCCCTCTGGGGGAAGGCTGGGATGGGGGCACAGCGGCGCTCGCAAGCGCAAGGCTTCATCGACCGCCGCTTGCCCCCACCCCTGCCCTCCCCCAGAGGGGGAGGGAGCAAGTCAGGGGAGCAAGCCAGCGCTTACTGGTAGCCCTTCGGAAACGGATCCGGCTTGATCAGCTCCGCCGACTCCGCCACCACCTTGAACGTGCCGTCCAGCTGCCCCTGCCCGATGCGCGCCTTGCTCCACAGGTGGTGGTTCGCGTCCAGCTTCACGTAGCCTTCGGGCGCCGTCTTCAGCTCGATGCCGGGCGAGCCGGCAACCACCTTGTCGACGTCGAAGCTGCCCGCCTTCTCCACCGCCGCCTTCCACAGCCATGGCCCGAGGTAGCCGGCCTGCGTGACGTCACCGATCACCGCGTCCTTGCCGTACTTGGCCTTGAAAGCCGAGACGAACTTCTTGTTGTTCTCGTTGTCCAGCGACTGGAAGTACTTCATCGACGAATAGAAGCCGGCGAAGTTCTCGCCGCCCACGCCGGTCATCTCGTCCTCGGTGACGGCCAGCGTCAGCAGGAACTGCTTGTCGCCGGTGATGCCCGCGGCCTTCAGCTGCTTGTAGAAGGCCACGTTCGAGCCGCCCACCACCGCCGCGAAGATGCAGTCGGGCTTGGCCACCTTGATCTTGTTGATGAGCGAGTTGAAGTTGGTGTGGCCCAGCGGGTAGTACTCCTCGCCCTTGACCGAACCCTTCTGGAAGTTCTCGATGTGCTTGCGCGCGATCTTCATGGAGGTGCGCGGCCAGATGTAGTCGGAGCCCACCAGGAAGAAGGTCTTGGCCTTCTTCTCCTTCGCGCCCCAGTCCAGGCCCCAGATGATCTGCTGCGTGGCTTCCTGCCCGGTGTAGATCACGTTCTTGCTCTGCTCCAGGCCTTCGTAGAAGGTGGGGTAGTAAAGCAGGCCGTTCTCTTTTTCGAACACCGGCAGCACGGCCTTGCGCGAGGCGCTGGTCCAGCAGCCGAACACCGCGGCGCAGTGGTCGTTCACGAGCAGCTTCTTCGACTTCTCGGCGAAGGTGGGCCAGTCGGAGGCGCCGTCTTCCTTGATGACCTTGATCTTGCGGCCCAGCACGCCGCCCATGGCGTTGATCTGGTCGATGGCCAGTTGCTCGGCCTGGATGGAGCCGGTTTCCGAGATGGCCATGGTGCCGGTGGACGAATGCAGCTGCCCCACCGTGACCTCGGTGTCGGTCACCGCGAGCCTGGTGGTGTTGACCTTGGCGGTGGGGAACTGCCCCTGGCCGAAGCTCAGGCCGCTCAGGCCCATCACGGGCAGCGCGGCGGCGCCCTGCAGCAGGCGGCGTCGGCGCAAGGCCAGGGCATCGAGAGAAGTATCGGAATCACGCGACATCAGGAAACTCCAGCAGGTTGAGGAACGGGGGTGAATGAAAAAGAGCGATAGAGAGGCCGAGGAGCCAAGGAGCCAAAGAGGCCGCGCACCATCGAAGTGCACCGCCCGGCGCCTCGAGCACCATGGCTGGCACTTTAGAAATCGGCCGCGTGTTCGCGAATACGTCATTCAACGTAGCGGCGTGCGCACGCCCTGCCCGCAGACTCGCGGGCCAGACCACGAGGTCGATGACCATGGAATGGACGCAGGGAGCGCTTCTTGCTGTGTCCGCATCCATGCCACCGCCGCCGCGAGAACCCACCATGCAACCCGCTTCCGTCTCCGTGTCCGGACAGAAGATCTTTCGCATCCGCCGCGACTACAACGCCTGGGTCGCGAACGAGACGCTGGAGGACTACGCGCTGCGCTACACGCCGCGCAGCTTTCGCAAGTGGTCGGAGTTCCGCGTGGCCAATGCGGCCTTCGGTGCCACCTCGTTCCTGGCGCTGGAGGCCATCGGCGGGGCCATCGCGCTGAGCTACGGCTTCTCGAACGCGCTGTGGGCCATCCTGGTGGTGGGGCTCATCACCTTTCTGACCGGCCTGCCGATTTCGTACTACGCCGCGCGCCACGGCGTGGACATGGACCTGCTCACCCGCGGCGCGGGCTTCGGCTACCTGGGCTCCACGCTCACCTCGCTGATCTACGCGAGCTTCACCTTCATCTTCTTCGCGCTGGAAGCCGCCATTCTTTCGCTGGCGCTGCAGATGTACCTCGACTGGCCGCTGTGGCTGCTGTACCTGGTGTCGTCCATCGTGATCATTCCGCTGGTGGCGCGCGGCATCACGCTCATATCGGGCTTGCAGCTGTGGACGCAGCCGATCTGGATCGTGCTGTTCGTCTGCCCCTTCATCGCGGTGCTGGTGAAGAAGCCCGAGCTGTACGCCGACTTCACCGGCCTGGTGGGCCGCACGTCGGACAGCAGCGGCTTCGACCCGCTCATGTTCGGCGCCGCCGCCACGGTGGCCTTCTCGCTCGTGGTGCAGATCGGGGAGCAGGTCGACTACCTGCGCTTCCTGCCCGAGAAAACCGCCGCCAACCGCGGCCGCTGGTGGGCCGCGGTGCTCATCGCCGGGCCGGGCTGGATCGTGCCGGGCATGCTGAAGATGATGGGCGGCGCCTTTCTCGCCTTTTTGGCGCTGCAGCACGAGATACCGGCCAACCACGCGGTCGAGCCCACGCAGATGTACCTCACGGGCTTCTCGTACGTGCTGCGCGACCCGGCCTGGGTGCTGGGCATCACGGTGCTGTTCGTGGTGGTCTCGCAGATGAAGATCAACCTGACCAACGCCTACGCGGGCTCGCTGGCGTGGTCGAACTTTTTCGCGCGGCTCACGCACAGCCACCCGGGGCGCGTGGTGTGGCTGGTGTTCAACGTGGCCATCGCCATACTGCTGATGGCGCTGGGCGTGTTCGCCGCGCTGGAGCATGTGCTGGGCGTGTACAGCAACATCGCCATCGCATGGGTGGGCGCGCTGGTGGCCGACCTGGTCATCAACAAGCCGCTGGGCTGGAGCCCGAAGACCATCGAGTTCAAGCGCGCGCACCTGTACGACATCAACCCCGTCGGGCTGGTTGCCATGCTGGTGGCCGCGGCGCTGGCCATGCTGGCGTACTCGGGCGCGCTGGGCCAGTGGGCCAAGGCCTTTTCTCCCTTCATCGCGCTGGCCACGGCCATGGCGGTGTCGCCGCTGCTGGCATGGCGCACGCGCGGGCGCTACTACCTGGCGCGCACCGACATCGACCGCTGGGCGCCGGGCCAGAGCGTGAAGTGCTCGGTGTGCGACAACAGCTTCGAGTCCGAGGACATGGCCCACTGCCCGGCCTACAGCGCGCCCATCTGCTCGCTGTGCTGCACGTTGGAGTCGCGTTGCCACGACCGCTGCAAGACCGACTCGCGCGCGGCCGAGCAGATGAGCGGCTGGCTGCAGGCGATGCTGCCGCCGGCGCTGTCGGCCAAGCTCAACTTCCGGGTGGCGCACTACCTGCTGGTGGCGGCCTCGCTCATCGCGCTGCTGGCCACGGTGGTGGGCGTGGTGTACGCGCAGGAGGCACTGGCCGGCACCAGCGACGCGGTGATGGCCACGGCCTTCCTGAAGGTGTTCGCGCTGCTGTCGGTGGTGGCCGCGGTGGCCGCCTGGTGGGTGGTGCTGGGCAGCGAAAGCCGCCAGATGGCGCAGGAAGAATCGAACCGCCACAACAACCTGCTCGCGCTCGAAATCGAGGCGCATCGCCGCACCGACGCGGCCCTGCAGACCGCCAAGGAAGCCGCCGAGGCCGCCAACCAGGCCAAGACACGCTACGTGGCCGGCATGACGCACGAGCTGCGCACGCCGCTCAACAGCATCCTGGGCTACTCGCAGATCCTGTTGAAGGGCGACGCCGCCGCGCCGCCGCGCGAGGCGGTGCAGACCATTCACCGCAGCGGCGAGCACATGCTCGGGCTGATCGACGGGCTGCTCGACCTGGCGCGCATCGAGGCCGGCCGGCTGCAGCTGGAGCCCGCGCCGCTGGCGCTGCCGGCCTTTCTGGACCAGCTGGTGCACATGGTGCGCCCGCAGGCCGAGAACAAGGGGCTGGCCTTCGTCTACACGCACGCGGGCCGGCTGCCGCCGTGGGTGCATGCCGACGCCAAGTGGCTGCGGCAGGTGCTCATCAACCTGCTGACGAACGCGGTGCGCTTCACCGACAGCGGCAGCGTCACGCTGCATGTGGACGCGCGGCGCGAGGTGCTGCGCTTCGACGTGGTCGACACCGGCATCGGCGTGGCGCCGCAAGACCACCAGCGCATCTTCCTGCCCTTCGAGCGCGGGGCCGCGGGCCGCCGGCGCGGCGAGCCGGGCACGGGGCTGGGCCTGACCATCACCGGGCTGCTCACGTCGCTGATGGGCGGCGAGCTGAAGCTGGCCAGCACCTCGTCGCAGGGCAGCACCTTCAGCGTGCGCGTGTACCTGCGCGCGGTGGCCGACCCCGGCCCGCAGGCCAAGGGGCCGAACTTCAGGCAGCCCGTGTCGGGCTACGTCGGCGCGCGGCGCACGCTGCTGGTGGTCGACGACCAGCCCGTGCAGCGCCAGATGCTGGCCGGCATGCTTGCACCGCTGGGCTTCGCGGTGCGCGAGGCCGCCAGCGGCACCGAGTGCCTGGACAGCCTGCGCGAAGAACTGCCCTCGGCCATCCTGCTCGACCTGACCATGGACGACATGGACGGCTGGCAGACCGCCGCGTCGGTGCGGGCCTCGGGCTTTGCCGACATTCCCATCGTCATCGTCTCGGCCAACATGTTCGAGAACCAGCCCGAGCGCCTGCTGGCCGCGGGCTGCCAGGCCTTCGTGGGCAAGCCGGTGATCGAGTCGGAGCTGATCGCCACGCTGGAGCGGCACCTCGGGCTCGAATGGCTCTCGGCCGCCGACGCGCTGCCGCCCGCCACCGACGAGGCCGCGCCGCAGCGCCCCGCGTCGCTGGCGCTGCCGGAAGACGACCGCGCCGAACTCATGCGCCTGGTGCAGATGGGCCATGTGCGCGGCCTGCACACCGCGCTCGACCGGCTGGCCGCCGCCTCGCCCGGCGCGGCGGCCACCTGCACCTGGCTGCGCGGCATGGTCACGCGCTTCGAGCTCGACAACCTTCGCAACGCACTGGCTGAAGATGCAGACACCCTCGCCCCCTGAATCCCCTGAATCCGCTGCGTCCCCCGGTTCTCTCGATGCGGCCGCCCGCCCCGAGGCCGAACGGCCCGTGGTGCTGGTGGTCGACGACGCCCCCAGCAGCCTCGGCATGCTGTGCGACACGCTGGAGGCCAGCGGCTACACCGTGCTGGTGGCCGCCGACGGCGAGGCTGCGCTGCAGCGGCTGGAGCTGGTGGTGCCCGACGCGATATTGCTCGACGGCCTGATGCCCGGGCTCTCGGGCTTCGAGACCTGCAGGCGCATCAAGGCCAACCCGGCGCTGGCGCACATTCCGGTGCTGTTCATGACGGGGCTGTCCGAAACCGCGCACGTGGTCGAGGGCTTCGAGTGCGGCGGCGTCGACTACGTGGTGAAGCCCATCCGCGCGCAGGAGGTGCTGGCGCGGCTGCACACGCATGCGCGCAACGCCCGCATCACGCGCATGGCACGCGACGCGGTCGACGTGGCCGGCATGGGCGTGGTGTTCGTCGACACACGCGGGCGCATCGCCTGGCGCTCGCCGCAGGCCGCGCTGTGGCTGCATGCGCTCGAAGACCCGGTGGCGCCAGGGCTGCTGCCCGCGTCCATCGAACCGGCGCTGGTGGCGGGTGCGTCGATGGCCATCGGCACCGCCACGGGCATGCGCCTGTCGGTGCGCAACCTGGGCGCGGCGGCGCTGGGCGAGACGATGCTGCTGTTCGCGCTGCAGCGCGACGTCGGCGCGGGCACCACGTCGGCGCGGCTGGCCGATGCGGCGCTGACCCCGCGCGAAACCGAGGTGCTCTCCTGGCTCGCCAAGGGCAAGACCAACCGCGACATCGGCGAGATCCTGGGCACCAGCCCGCGCACGGTGAACAAGCACCTGGAGCACATCTTCGAGAAGCTGGGCGTGGAGACGCGCGCGGCGGCGGCGGCGCTGGCGAGCGGGCAGCTGGCGTGAGGTGCCCTGGGCACTTGGCGTGAGGTGCCGCGGGCAAGGCGCCGTCCTTTCCCCCTTCCTGCTGCGTGGGCGTGTAAACAGAATGTGAGCTGCCCTCGCCGATAGACTGCCCCGGCCTTTTTTCCAGGGAGTCCTTCATGCACATTGCGCACAGACGCATCTTCTGCTCGGCCACGTTGTGGGCCGCCGGCCTCGGCACATCCTTCGCGGCCGAGCCCACTGCAACACCCATCCCCCTCCACGCCTTCGCCGAGCTGCCCGCCATCGAGCAGCCCCAGCTCTCGCCCGACGGCCGCGGCGCGGTGATGGTGCAGACCATCGACGGCAAGAGCTACGTGGTGGTCAGCGGCTTCGGCGAGAAGCCACGGATCGTGCTGAAGTCCGACGGCGACAAATACACCATCGGCATGGTGCGCTGGGCCGGCAATCGGCGCGTGCTGGTGGGCGCGCGGTTCCAGGAAGACCGGCGCGGGGTTCGCACCTTCGAGTCGCGGCTGATCGCCGTCGACCGCGACGGCGGCAACCTGAAGGGCGACTTGACGCTGGGCATCCAGCAGGGCAAAGCCTTCGAGCGGGCGCGGCGTGTTCCGCAGTTTCAGGACCGCATCGTCGGCGCGCTGCCCGACGAGCCGGAGACGGTGCTCATCGCCCTCGACGCGAGCGCACCCGGGCAGCCCGACGTGTACCGGCTTGACACGCGCACCGGCCGTTCGCGCCTGGTGCAGCGCAACCTGGGCGGCATCCGCCAGTGGATGGCCGATGCACAGGGCGAGGTGCGCCTGGGCTACGGCGTGACGCGCACGGTGCTGCGCGTGATGGTCAGGCCGCCCGCCGCGCCTGCCGAAAACAAAAGCGAAAACAAGGACGAAATCGGCTCGGGCTCCGGCAGCTGGCGCCCCCTCATGAGCTACGAAGGCACCGACCCCGCCGAAGCGCGGCGGCTGGCGCTGAGGCCGCTGGGCTTCGACGCCGACCCGCGCTGTCTCTACGCGCTGGCCCCGGTCGGCGGCCGCGACGCGCTCGTGCGCATCGACCTGCAAGACCCGGCCTTTCCGCGCGAGACCCTGCTGGCCAATGCGCGTTTCGACGTGCGCGGCGAGTTGCTGCGCGAGCCGCGGACGCGGCGCGTCGTCGGCTTCGACTACCGCACCGACGTGTCGCGCATCGTGTACTGGAACGACGCGGCCCGCCAGCGGCAGGAGGCACTGGACCGCGCCTTGCCCCAGCGCGGCAACCGCATCGTGAGCGACGACGAAGCCGGCCAGCAAAGCATCGTGCTGTCGGTCGCGGGCTCGCGGCCTCCGCAGTACTTCACGATGAACTGGACGAACCGGCAGCTTGTGCGCCTGGCCGACACGCACCCCAGCCTCGAGGGCCTGCCGCTGTCCACGCCGAAGCGCATCGCACTGACCAGCCGCGACGGGCTGGCGCTGGAGGGCTACCTGACACTACCGCCCGCACGCGAAGCCAATGCCAAAGATCACGTCAAGGCAGTGCCCTTGCCGACCGTGCTGCTGCCCCACGGTGGCCCCGCGTCTGCCGACACCGGCCGCTACGACTACTGGGCGCAATTCCTGGCAAGTCGCGGCTGGGCCGTGCTGCAGCTCAACTTTCGCGGCTCCATCGGCTACGGGCAAGACTTTCGCGAGGCCGGCCGCAAGCGCTGGGGCCTGGAGATGCAGGACGACCTGGCCGACGGCCTGCGCTGGCTGATCGACCAAGGCATTGCCGACGCTCGGCGCGTGTGCATCGTGGGCGGAAGCTACGGCGGCTATGCCGCGCTGATGGGCGCGGTGAAAGACCCCGCGCTGTACCGCTGCGTCGTCAGCTTCGCTGGCCCCAGCGACCTGCACGACCTGCTGAGCTTTTCGCAGCGCTTCATGGACTACGAACTCGGCGCCGAGGCGCAGATCGGCACCTGGTGGGGCGACCGCGACAAGCTGCGCCAGACTTCTCCCGCCCTGCGCGCGGGCGAGATCAAGGTGCCGGTGCTGCTCATTCACGGCGCGCAGGACGCGGTGGTGCCGGTCGAGCAGTCGCGCGACATGGCCGAGGCTCTGAAGAAGGCCGGCCACTCCGACACCCGCTACGTGGAGTTGCCGCTGGGCGACCACACGCTCAGCCGGGAGGAAGACCGCGTGCGCGTGATGACGGAACTGGAAACCTTCCTGAAGAAGAACCTCGACGAGAACACCGACGCGCAGGCAACGCGCGGTATGTAACCCCTACGGGGTAACCGCCACCACCGCACATGGTTTTACGTCTTGAATACTTTGGTTGCCATCAGAATGAACGGGCCACCGGAGACATACAACATGCTGTCCAGCCTTCTGCAGTTCCCGCCGCGCGAAAGCGCGTACCGGCGCAAGTTCCTGAGCAACACGGACGAGAACCTCTTCATGGGGTCCTTCGACAGCTTCGCGGCGGCCGAGGCCGGTGCGCCGCCCAGCAAGGCCGTGGGCTACGCCAACGCCGACGCGGGCGAGCTCTACAGCCCGCAGATCTACTTCTACGACTACCCGGGCCTGTTCTGGCTGGGCCGCTCCATCGATGCGGGCATGACGCGCATCTTCGACCTGGGCGGGCATGTGGGCATCAAGTACTACGCGTTCCGGCGCGTGCTGAGCTACCCCGACACCCTGCGCTGGACCGTGTGCGACGTGCCCGGCGTGGTGGAGGCCGGCCGCGCGATGGCGGTGAAGCGCGAGGCCACCGGGCAGCTCGACTTCACCACCGACTACCGCGACGCAACCGGCTGCGACGTGCTGTACGCCTCGGGCAGCCTGCAGTACCTGCCCACGCGCATGGACGCGATCTTGTCGTCGCTGCCGGTGAAGCCGCGCCGCATCGTCATGAACACCACGGCCGTGCACCCCGAGCGCACCATCTTCACGCTCAACAGCATCGGCGTGGCCGTGTGCCCCTACCGCATCCAGCACCACGACGAGCTGCTGGCCGACCTCGCGCGCTCGGGCTACAAGAAGCGCGACGTGTGGCGCAACGAGGGCAAGCCCATCGAGGTGCCCTTCGTGGACGGCGGCGACAAGCCCTACTACGCGGGCTGCTGCTTCGACCTGGCGTCTTGAGCCCTTGAGGGCCCTTGAGGCCCCATCCGCCCGCGCGGCGCGAACTCAGGGAATGACCGCCGGCAGGTTCTGGTCGGCGATGTGCCGCTGCTCGGGCGTCATGGTCTCGTAGAGCGCCGACAACGCATCGCCCACCGCCTGCATGCGCCGCGTGCGGTCCTGCGCCAGCGCCACGCGCTGCTCCACGAACTGCACGGCCGTCTGGTCGTCCGCAGGCGGCGCGCTGGCCATGCCGCCGTGGCCGACCGTGTCCCACACCGCATCGGCGAAGCGGTCCCACGCCGCGGACTGCGCGGGCTCGATCATCAGTTGCAGCCGCAGGTCGTAGAGCTTGTCGCGCACCTTGCCCGCGGCGGTGGCGGGCGTGGAGAGGTTGTCGCCGCGCGGGCTGGCAGACGTGTCGGGCCGCGCGCCGCGCCTTCCACCGCCCATGCCGCCCATGCCACCGCCGCCACCACCACCGAATTGCGCAAAGCTGTAGCCGCTGACAGCAAGCAGGGCCGCGGCGAGCGCGAACCGTGGCAGGGGGTGTTTCATGATGCTGGGTCTTTCAAATGGAATGGCCGCAAGGGGCCGGCATGCATTTCAGGCGCGCGGGCTGAACAGCGCGTTGCGCGTGGGTAAACACGGCGTAAAGCAAACGGGCTTTACATGCACCGGCTGTGCCGGCTGGGTACTAACCCCGAGCTTCCTGAAGGCTGAATGACAGCCCCGGCTTCCAGAATGGCTCTTTCCGCTGGAGACATGCACCGATGAAGCACCCGACCACCCTGGCCACCCTGGCCGCCTTGAGCACGCTGACGCGCCGCGCCGCGCTCCCCCTTCTCGCTGCCCTCGCCCTCGCCGGCTGCACCGGCGTCGGCAGCCCCGGCACGCCTCCGCCTGACAAGGCCGACATCCACGTCATGACCTCCGGCGGCTTCACCGCCGCCTACAACGACCTGCGCCCGGGGTTCGAGCGCAGCAGCGGGCGCAGCGTGAAGACGGCCTACGGCGCCTCCATGGGCAATGCCGACGATTCCATTCCCAGCCGGCTCGCGCGCAACGAACCCGCCGACGTGGTGATCCTCGCGCGCCCCGCGCTCGACGCGCTGGTGGCGCAGGGCAAGGTGCTGCCCGGCAGCCAGGTCGACCTGGTGCGGTCGGCCATCGGCTTCGCGGTGCGCAAGGGCGCGCCGCGGCCCGACATCAGCACCGTGGCCGCGCTGAAGCGCACGCTGCTCGCGGCGCCGTCCATCGCCTACTCGGCCAGCGCCAGCGGCACCTACTACGAGACCGAGCTGCTGAAGACGCTGGGCATCGAAGACCAGGTGAAACCGAAGAGCAAGCGCATCCTGAGCGAGCGCGTGGGCACCGTGGTGGCGCGCGGCGACGCGGCGCTGGGGCTGCAGCAGGTGAGCGAGCTGTTGCCTGTGGCGGGCATCGACTACATCGGCCCGCTGCCCGCCGAGGTGCAGCGCGTGACGGTGTTCTCCGCCGGCGTGGCCACCGCGTCGAAGCAGCCCGATGCCGCGCGGCAGCTGATTCGCTACCTCAACTCGCCCGCCGCGGCGCCCACCATCGCGAAGACCGGGCTGGAGCCGCTCACGGCGCGCTGAACCTGCTGTCGTGGGTCAGGCGCGGGTTCGACAACACCGAGCACCAAGCCCCGAACCCCGCCCCTCACAGCGTCCACCCACCCTGCCGAAAGAACGCCACCAGCGCGTCGCCCACCTTGGCCGGCTGGTCGCATTCGAGCAGGTGGCCCGCGTCGGTCACCAGCTCCACCTGCACATGCGGCGCCTGCGCCTGCACGCGCGACCAGGCGTGCATGGGGTCGTACAGCGCCTCGTCGCCGCCGAGCATCAGCAGCGTGTGGCGCGGCAGCACGCGCAGGTCGGCGTCGCTCATGCGCCCGGGCGGCTGCGGATGGCCGCGCTGGCAGCGAACGCGCACCAGCGCGTCGTCCAGCACCCAGGCCGGCGCGGGCGGCGCCGCTGGCGAGCTCAGCAGGCTGCGCAGCCCGCGCACCGTGCGTTCGCTGGGGAACATCGCCGCCATGCCCGCGCGCCACGCATGGCCGACACGCTGCGACGCAAGGTTGGGTGGCGCCAGCAGCGCCAGCCGGGCGGCGCGCCGCGAGGTCTGGCGCAGGTAGGCCGCCGCGAGCCAGCCGCCGAACGAGGCGCCGCACAGCCCCACCTTCGGGCGGCCGATGCCGACGAGCACGTCGTCCAGCCAGTTGCAGTACGCGTCTTCCGACGAGGGCCGACGCCCCTCGGTGCGCCCCGCGTCGCCGATGACATCGACCGCGTACACCTGCAGTGCCTGCGACAGCCGCTCGACCAGGTGGATCCACGCCGTGGCGTTGCCGCCTCCGCCGTGCAGCAGCACCACGGGCGGCGCATAGGCCGGGCCCGAGGCCAGCACGTGCGCGCGGCCGTAGCGCGTTTCCACATAGCTGCTGCGGTACGGCACCGGCCAGCGCGCGAGCATGCGGGCGTAGGCGTCGAGCAGCGCCGACCGGGCTTCGGGCGAGCGGAAGTGCCCGACCTGCCGGGACGGCCCGGTGAAAAGACGTGGGCGTGCGTCGAAGAGCTTCATCGGCTTGGCGCGGGTCCATGGGTGTTGAGGAACACCGCATGGTGAAGCGCCAGCATGAAGACCTGCTGAAAATCCGGCGGCTCGCAGCCGCCGTTTCTTCGGGATTCCTTCAGCTTCGGGTGCTAGATGCCGCGCTTCGCGGCCCCCGGCTACCGGCTCTCGATGAGCTGCTTCACCCGCCGCGCCAGCACGTCCATCTCGAAGGGCTTGGTCATCACGTGCATGCCGGGGTCGAGGTGGCCGTGGCTGAGCACCGCGTTCTCGGCATAGCCGGTGATGAACAGCACCTTCAGCCCCGGTCGCGCGGTGCGCGCCGCGTCGGCCACCTGGCGCCCGTTCATGCCGCCGGGCAGGCCCACGTCGCTCACCAGCAGGTCGATGCGCTGGCGCGGCGCCTGCAGGATGCGCAGCGCCTCGGCGCCGTCGCCGGCCTCCAGCGTGGCGTAGCCCAGCCCCTGCATCACCTCCACGATGATCATGCGCAGCGCCGGCTCGTCGTCGACCACCAGCACGGTGTCGCCCTGGTCGGCGCGCGGCGCCAGCGACGCCTCGGCGGGCGCGGAGGCCACCTCTTCCTGCCGGTCGTGGCGTGGCAGGTAGATGCTCACCGACGTGCCGGTGCCCACTTCGGAGTAGATGCGCACCTGCCCGCCCGACTGCTTGGCGAAGCCGTAGATCATCGACAACCCCAGCCCCGTGCCCATGCCGATGGGCTTGGTGGTGAAAAAGGGGTCGAAGGCGCGCGCCACCACTTCGGGCGGCATGCCCACGCCGTTGTCGCTCACGGTGAGCGACACGTACTGCCCCATCGGCAGGTCGCGCCCGCGCGCGGTGCGCGCGTCGATCCAGCGGTTGGCGGTTTCCACCACCAGCTTGCCGCCCTCGGGCATGGCGTCGCGCGCGTTGATGCACAGGTTGAGCAGCGCGTTCTCCAGCTGCCCGGGGTCGGCGTGCACGTTCCACAGCCCGACCGCGGCCACGTTCTCCAGCTCGATGTGCGGGCCCAGCGTGCGGCGCAGCAGCTCTTCCATGTCGCTCACCAGCCGGTTGGCGTTGATGGGCTTGGGCTCCAGCGTCTGGCGGCGCGAGAAGGCCAGCAGCCGGTGCGTGAGCGCGGCCGCGCGCTTCACCGCGCCCTGCGCCACGCCGATGTAGCGCTCCATGTCGGCCGGCTTTCCCTCCAGCCCGCGCCGGTGCATCAGCTCCAGGCTGCCGCTGATGGCGGCCAGCAGGTTGTTGAAGTCGTGCGCCAGGCCGCCCGTGAGCTGGCCCACGGCTTCGAGCTTCTGGCTCTGGCGCAGCTGCTCGCGCGCGTCGTCCAGCTCGGCCTCGCGCTCCTTCTGCTCGGTGATGTCGCGCGCGGCCGTGTACATCAGGCCGTTGTCGGGCACCGCGGTCCACGAGAGCCAGCGGTAGCTGCCGTCCTTGGTGCGGTAGCGGTTCTCGAAGCCCGTGGTGCGCGCGCCCGCGAGCAGGCGCGCCAGCTCGGCCTCGGTGCCCGCCACGTCGTCGGCATGCACCAGGCCGCGAAACGGCATGGCGCGGATCTCTTCCGCGCTCCAGCCCAGCACGGCCTCCCAGGCCGGGTTCACGCTGACGAAGAAGCCGTCGAGGTTGGCCACGCCCAGCAGGTCCTGGCTCAGCGCCCAGGTGCGGTCGCGCTCGTAGGTGCGGGCCTCGACCTGCAGTTCCAGCGAGTCGGCCAGCGCCCGCAGCTCGATCTGCGCCTCGCGCCGCGACACGGCCGAGCGCACGCGCTCGCCCACTTCGCGCATGAAGTCGATCTCGTCCTTCGACCAGGGGCGCTCCTGCCCGTGGTTGAGGTACAGCAGGCCGACCAGCCCGCCACGTTCGGTGAGCGGCATGTTGACGGCCGCGCGCGCGGTGATGGCCACCAGCGCGTCGGCGTTGTCGCGCGTGCGCTCGTCCACGTGGGCATCGGCAAACACCACGGTCACGCCGCGCTTCAGGTCCTCGATGTAGCTGCCGTAGTCGCGAAAGCGAAGCATGCCCGCCAGGCTGGACACGCCGGGCGCGGTCCAGTCGCGCTCGATGGCGATGGTTTCGGCGTCGGTGTCCACCAGGCCGTAGCCGGCGCGGTCGACGTTCAGCCGGCGCCCCAGCATCTCGGAAGCGACGTAGGCAATTTCGCCGGGGTCGTCGATGTCGCGGATGCGGTCGGCCAGCTCCATCAGCGCCAGGCGGCGCGACTCGGCCTCCAGGATGGCGGCGTTGGCCGCCAGCAGCCGCTGCTCGGCGAGCGCCTTGGCGTTGCGCTCGGCCGTTTCCTTCAGCGCGCGCTCCACCACCACCGGCAGGCGCGCGAGGCGGCCCTTGCTCACGTAGTCGGTGGCGCCGCTTTTCAGCAGCTCCGCCGCGTTGTCTTCGCCGATGACGCCCGAGACGAAGATGAAGGGCGTCTGCGGCGCCATTTGCCGTGCCAGCTCCAGCGCGTGCGCGCCCGAGAAACCGGGCAATTCGAAGTCGGACAGGATGAGCGCGTAGCCGCTGCCCAGCCCGTCTTTCGGCAATTCTTTCTGCCCGTCTTCCAGCGCCTGCACGAAGCCCGGCTCGTCGCGCACCACCCGCGTGCGGGCGGTGGGCAAGGCATGGGACAGCGCCTCGGTCAGCAGCTCGACGTCGAAGCGGGAGTCTTCCAGGATGAGCACGTTCGGCGCGGCGGCCACGGGCAAGGCCGAGGGAGCCGCCACTGAAACTTCTGCGGGCGGTGTCGCGGCGGGGGGCGCCACGGCAAGAGGTGTCGCGGCTGAAACGCCGCCCTGGCTACTCATGCTTGCGCGCTGCCTTCAACGAGCCTGGCGGCGGCTCGTTCAGCACCGCCCAGAACACACCGAGCTCGGCGATGGCCGAGACGAAACGGTCGAAAGCCACCGGTTTCACCACGTAGGCGTTCACGCCCAGCTCGTAGCTCTGCAGCACGTCCGACTCTTCCTGCGACGACGTGAGCATCACCACCGGAATGCTGCGCAGCGACGCGTTGCGACGCACTTCTTCCAGCACCTCCAGGCCCGTGACCTTGGGCAGCTTCAGGTCGAGCAGGATCACCGCCGGGTTGCCCTCGTCGCGGTCGGCGTGCTCGCCCTGGCGCAGCAGGTACTCGAGCGCCTGCGCGCCGTCGCGCAGCACCACCACATCGTTGGCGAGCTGGCTGCGTTCCAGCGCGATCAGGGTGAGTTCGAGGTCGCGCTTGTCGTCTTCGACGAGCAGGATCGGCTTAAGCATGTCCTTCTCCGTTCGCGGCCGGCGATTGCGCCGATGCCGTCTTTTCAATGGTTTCCTGGGGAACGAGTGGCAGCACGAAGCCGAAGCTCGCACCGACGTTCACCTCCCCCTGGGCCTGGACCGTGCCGCCATGGCGCTCCACGATCCGCTTCACACTGGCCAGGCCGATGCCCGTGCCTTCGAAATCTTCGGCCTGGTGCAGGCGCTGGAACACGCCGAACAGCTTGTCGACGTACTTCATCTGGAAGCCCACGCCGTTGTCCTGCACCTCCAGCCCCTCGCCCAGCTCGTTGCGCACCGCGCGCACCGCGATGCGCGCCGGGCTGCGCGTGCGCGAGTACTTGACCGCGTTCGCCAGCAGGTTGCGCACCGCCACCTGCAGCAGCAGCGGGTCGGCGTAAAGCGTGGGCAGGTCGGGCTCCACCTGCCACTCGATGTTGCGCTGCGGCTCCAGCCGCCGCAGCTCGCGCACCAGCCCTTCGACCAGCGAGGCCGTGTCGACCGGGCGCTGCTTGAGCGCGGAGCGGCCCATGCGCGAGAAGTCGAGCAGCGCATCGACCATCTGCCCCGCGAACGCGGCCGCGTCCTTCACGTGCGCCAGGTAGCGATGCGCCCGCTCGCTGAGCTGCTTGCCTTCGGTCTGCGCCACCAGGTCCACGTAGCCCGCGATGTGGCGCATGGGCGCGCGCAGGTCGTGCGACACCGTGTACGAAAACGCCTCCAGTTCCTTGTTGACGCGGCCCAGCTCGGTGGCCACCGCGGCCAGTTCCTCGGCCCGGCGCAGCACCACGCCGATGAGCGCCTGGCGCAGCTCGCCGGCCGCGCCGGTCTCGGCCGGCGTCCACGCGCGCGAATGCCCGCGGATGTTCTCGACCCAGCTCTGGAAGCTCAGCCGCGGGTGAATGCGGCCGCCCTCGCCGCCCATGGGCTTGTGCGGGTCGCCCGCCCAGCGCACGGTGCGCACGATTTCCGGGCGGAACCAGAGGATGAGGTGGCGGTGCACCTGCGAAATGGAAATGGCCAGCACGCCCGCCGCGCGGTCGTGAAAGGCCTGGGCCGGCGCAAAGTGCGTGGCGAGCGCGTCGCTTTCGTACACGTCCACGCCCAGCCCCGCGATCCAGCCGGCCAGCTCCTGCACCTGCGCGCGCTCGGGCACGTCGCCCACCGACCAGACCTCGTCGTCGAGCACCACGGCGGCACCGGTGGCGCGCATCACGCGCAGCATCAACGAGGCCTCGGAGACCAGGTGCTGCAGCGTGGCGTCGCTCTCGGCCAGGTGCGACACGATCTGCAGCGTGAGCTGGCGCAGCGCCAACCGCTCGGCCACCTCGCCGTTGGTTTCCTTCGACTGGATCTGCAGCGACAGCAGCTGGCCCAGGTGCTCGCAGGCCAGCCGCGTGCCGGTGTCGAGAAAGCGCGGCGCATGGTCGTGGCACGACACCAGCCCCCAGAGCCGGCCGTCGACCACGATCGACACCGACATGGACGCCAGCGTGCCCATGTTGCGCATGTACTCGAGGTGAATGGGCGACACGCTGCGCAGCTGCGCCTGCGACAGGTCGATGTCGGCCGCGGTGAGCGACGCGTCGTTCGCGCGCAGCCGCACCGGCCGGTAGTTGGCGTCGGCAATCAGGCGGAAGTGATTCACCAGGTACAGCGCGCGCGCCTGCTGCGGAATGTCGGCCGCCGGAAAGTGGTGGCCGACGTAGCTGTCGTAGCCCGGCTCGGCCTCCTCGGCCAGCACCTCGCCGTGGCCCTCGGGATCGAAGCGGTAGACCAGGCAGCGGCCGAAGCCGGTGAGCCGCTTCATCTCGCGCGCGGCCAGGGCGGCGAGCTCGGGCACGGTGTCCGCGCCCTGCAGTTGAGGCAGGAAGATGCGGCCCAGCGAATAGATCGGTGCCTCGTTGCCGCCCGTGGGCGAGGCAGGCTCGAACTCGACGATCAGGTGCCGATCGCTGCGGTGCACGGCGGCGTCGAACACCTCGCCGATTTCACCGCGCGCGCCCAGCCTGATGGCGCCCAGCGACACCGGGGAACCGCCCGCGTGGCTCGCCTGCACAGCCGGCAAGCTGGCCAGCGACAGGCCGTGCAGCGCGTCTTGCGCAGAGGCGAGCTGGGCGTCGGGCCAGTTCTCGCTCCACGCGACCAGCGCGAGCGAATCGGGCTGCAGCACCAGCAGGCGGCCGTGCGGCTGGATCGAGCCGGGCACGCGAATGGGCTCCACGTCGCAGGAGGAAAGCTCGACCTGCAAGGGCGCGATGGCGCGGGAGTCGGCGGTGATCGTTGTGGGCATGGACACGGTCAATGGGCGGGGTCAAACGGCGCGGTCAGTGGTCGCGGGTGCAGCGCGCTCGGGTTCTTCTGCAAGCAGGTCGAACGATCATGCCCGCGGCCTCGCGGGCACCTCGTCGGCGCTTTCCTACAGTCATGCAGGCTGGCGCCCCGCCAGGCCGAAGCGCGGCAGCAGCGCCTCGAAACCCGCCACCGCGCCGCGCTGCGCCGCGGCCACCGCGGCGGGGTCGCGCAGCACCGCGGCCAGCTGGACCACGAACTCTTTCCATTGCGCGGCCAGGCCCTCGGGCGCATCGATCGGCTGGAAGTAGCGCATCGGGTGCGGCGCCAGCCGCGGGCCCAGGCGCTTGAACATCGACGCGCCACCCAGCTGCGAGCCTTCGAGCACGTAGGCCAGGCCCCAGGCGAAGGCGGGGTCGCGGGCCTTGCCGGCCCAGGGATCGGTGCCTGCGTCGGGGCCCTGGCGGGTGCCAGGCGTTGCGGCCGGTGGCGCTGCGCCCGCGTCTTCCAGGTCGAGCGCGAGCGCCGCCAGGCGGCGTTCGGTGCGATGGGCCACGCGGCCCAGGCCCGCATCGCCCGAGGCGGCCAGCGCGTGGCGCACCGATTCGAGCCAGGGGCGCAGCGCGCGCAGGTGGGCGGCGTAGTCGGCCAGGGAAGCGTCTTCGCGGGCGATGGGCAACTGGCTGTCGAGTGCTTCGTGCAGCGCGTGGGTGGCGGTGCGCAGGGGGCGCAGCACCTCGGCGACGGAAGGAGCCGAAGGGGCGGAGGGCACGGAGGGGCTGGCAGGCGTGGTGCTCATGGTTCCACCGCCTCCAGGGGTTCGCCGCCGCGCGACCTGCCTTCGCGCCCTTCGGCTTCGAGGCCGGCGCACAGCGCGAAAAAGCCGTCGAGGTCGGCGGCCTTGTCGAACACCGCGTCCGCGCCCAGCTCGCGCGCCCAGTCGGCAATCTCGCCGGTGGCGTAGTTGGTCAGCACCACCACGCGCTGGCCGGGGCGGCACTTGCCGCAGCGCTTGACGATGCCCAGGCCCGAGCCTTCCTGCAGGAACAGGTCGACCACCAGCAGGTCCCAGGCGCCGGGGTTGGCGTCGAGCCAGGCGACCGCTTCCGCCTCGGTGATGGCGGTGCCGATCAGGTGAACGTCGACCTCGTCCTCCATGGCGGCGATCAGGTGGTGGCGGATGTGAGGGTTGTCTTCGACGAGAAAAGTGGAAAGCGGCACGGCAGAAGGCGGGTTCTTTTTGCGGATGCAGCGAGCCTACGCGAAGCCGGCGCACGGCCGGTGAGCGTGCTTCCCTACATGCGGTAGGAAATGAGGAAGGAAATACGCAGCGCATCGGGGGCCCCCGTAAACTGGCGCGCCCTCCCCTTTGTCACCTTGCCAGCGCCCTGCGCCAACGCCATGACACAGCCCTCTTCGCCTTCTTCGACTCCGGTTTCCCCCGCCCTCGTCTCAGCCTTCGCTCCCGGCGGCACCCTGCGCGCCTCCATCAACCTGGGCAACCCCATCCTGGCCAACAAGGACGCCGCGACCGGCGAGCCCGTGGGCGTGTCGATCGACCTGGCCCGCGAGTTCGCGCGGCGCCTGGGCGTGGGCGTGGAACTGGTGGTGTTCGAAAAAGCCGCCGCCTCGGTCGACGCGGTGAAGAACGAGCAGGCCGACATCGGTTTCTTCGCCATCGACCCGGCACGCAGCGAGGGGCTGCGCTTCACTGCGCCCTACGTGCTCATCGAGGGCAGCTACCTGGTTCCCGAGGCGTCCGCGCTCACGGACAACGCCCAGGTCGACGCGCAGGGCCACCGCATCTCGGTCGGCGCCGGCAGCGCCTACGACCTGTTCCTGACGCGCGAGATCAAGTCCGCCGACATCGTGCGGCTGCAAGGCGCCGGGCCCGCGCTCGCGGCCCTGCGTTCGGGCGAGGTCGAAGTGGCCGCCGGCATCCGCCAGATGCTGGAAGGCGAAGCGCGCCGCGCCCCCGGCGTGCGCGTGCTGCCGGGGCGTTTCATGGTCATCCAGCAGGCCATGGGCACGCCGGCCAGCCGGGGCGCCGAGGCGCAGGCGCTGCTCGCGGCCTTTGTCGAGGAGATGAAGGCCAGCGGCTTCGTCGCGGATGCGCTGAAGCGCCACCGCATCGAGGGCGCGGGCGTGGCGCCGGCGGCCTGAGCCGGTAACGCGGGCCCTGCGTCGTCAGGCTTTCAAGCCGTCAGGCCAGATGCCCGTCGTACCCGGCCGGCGAATAGATCACCACCAGCGCCGTCGCCGGCCCCGACAGCGCATGCCCGCGGTGCGGAATCCGCGAATCGAAATGCAGCGTGTCGCCAGGCTCGAGGATGAACTTGTCCACCCCCACCTGCCACTCCACGCGCCCGGTCAGCACGTGCATCATTTCTTCGCCCTCGTGCTCGAAGAACACGAACTTGTCGACCTTGTCCGGAAAGGTGAACAGAAAGGGCTGCAGCGCGCGGCCGGTGGTGGCGTCGGTGAGCGACAGGTAGTCGTAGCCGAAGGCGCTGCCGCCCATGACGGTCGGGCGCTTGTCGGCACGCTTGACGAGGCTCGCGCCGCGCCACGACTGCTGGGCCCTCTGGGCCTGGCTGGCCGTCGCGTTGTCCGACAGCAAACTCGCGGCCTCGATGCCCAGCACGCTCGCGATTCGCGCCAGCGAGCCGATGGGCGGCACCTTCTTGCCGTTCTCGATGCGTGACAGGTAGGCCTTGCCGAAACCGGCCTGCTCGGCCAGCGCCGCAAGCGTCAGGCCCGCCTCGAGCCGGCGTTGCTTGAGGCGCACGCCCAGCTCGACATGGGCCGGTACCTCGGCGGGGGCAGCGGGTTGCGCTGCGCGTCTTGTCTTTCTTGCGGGTTTCTTTGTGGCGACCATGTGCCGTCATTTTACGGACCATGTTTCCCCCGCTTGAGCTCGTCATGGCGCGAGTTGCCTGCGCCTTGCGCCGCGGCACAGACAAGCCGCAGCGCCGCGCCGCTCAGTGCTTGCCGGCCTCGAAGCCCGCCGCGTTGAAGAAGATGTTGGGCTTGCGGTAGATCGCCAGGATGGTGCAGCCCTCGTCCGAGCGCGTCTCGTGCAGCGAGCCCGGCTGGCGCCACACGAACTGGCCGGCGCGGCAGATGCCGTCGTGGTCGGAGAACGAGCCTTCGAGCACCCAGCTCTGCTCGATCTCGGGGTGCTTGTGAAACGGCAGCACCGCGCCGGGCTCCCACTTCAGCAGCACCGTCATCTCGCCGATGTCGTCGTTGCGGTAGAGCACCTTCATCTGGATCTTGGGAAACTGCGAGGGTTGCCACTCCAGCTTGTCAGGGTCGATGTAGACGGAGCCGCCGACGGTGGCTTGCAGCTTGCCGGAGAGGCGTTCCTTGAAAACGGTGGACATGTGTGAGCTCCTGGTTTCTGTTGGGATGTTGAGGGCCGGGGTTGAAAGATTCTAGACATTAGTTGCCCATTGGACAACTCAAGCACTGTTCATGAAAGAGCGGCCGTGGACGCGAAGCGCCGGCTGTTGGCGGCGCGCGCCGCGCCGTACTCCATGATTCGCGCCACCTCGTCCACGGCCTGCTTGCCGAAGCGCTTCTCCAGCAGGTACAGCACGGCATCGATGCACAGGGTCACGCCGCCGCCCGTCACCACGCGGCCGTTGTCGACGAGCAGCGCGGTCTCGCTGCGAATGGCCGGGTAACGCTGGCGCAGTTCGTCGAGCGGCGACGGCTCGGGCGGCACCACCTCGAACTTGGTGGTGGCGCGCAGCCCGTCGAGCACGCCGGCTTCCGCGAGGACCATCGCGCCCGTGCACACGGAACACACCAGCGCATTGGCCGCCACGCGCCGCACGAACGCCAGCACGCGCGCATCGTTCGCGGCCGCGCGCCAGCCCGGGCCACCGGGCACCAGCAGCACGTCGACCTTCGAGACTTCGTCGAAGCTCTTGCTCGGCAGCACCTCGAGTCCGTTGGCGAGCAACACCGGCGCCCTGTCGAAAGACACCGTCTCGTAAGACAGCCCGGGAATCACGCGCCGGGCCATCGACATCACGCCGATAGCGGCCAGGTCCACGGGCTCGATGCCCTCGTAAAGCAGAAAAGTCATGTGCACGTCGGTGTTCCTTCCTTGTCGATGCAGGTGGGGGTTCGCAGGCTCGGGCCCGGTGGTTCAGGCCTGGAAAATCAGGCGGTCGCGCTTGGCCTTGTCGAAGGCGTGCGCGTCCGCATCGGGCAACGGCTGCGTGCCGGTGGCAAGCGGCCACTCGGTCGCGAGCCGCGCATTGAGTTCGCGCCACGCGCGCTGGTCTTGCGGCAGGTCGGCCGCGGCGACGATGGCGTTCACCGGGCACACCATTTCGCAGAGGCCGCAGTTGGCGCAGGCACGCGGATCGATGACCACGAAATTCGGCCCTTCATGGAAGGCGTTCTGCGGGCACACCGACACGCACTCGCCGTAGCGGCAAGCGATGCACGATTCGGTGACGACGAAGGTCATGCGTGCTCCCGTGGTGCGTGGGTCAGAGCTCGCTCACGGACCGGTCGCGGGTCTCGTGCGCGAAGAAGGCCGCCACCAGCGTGACGAGCGCCACGCCGATCAGCATGACCGACACGCCCGCCGTGCCGCCCAGCTTGCTCACCAGCACGGTCGCGAGGATAGGCGCCAGCCCGCCCCCGATGGCCGCGGACACCTGGAAGCCGAACGACGCGCCGGTGTAGCGCACCCGCGCACCGAAGAGCTCGGGAAAGTAGGTGGCCTCGGGGCCGAACATGAGGCCGTGGCCGAAGCTCAGCGCCACGGCGGTCGCCGCGATGATGACCCACGGATCGCGCGTGTCCATCAGCCAGAACAGCGGGAACGCGAAGGCGATGGTGAAGAGCGTGCCCGCGAAGTAGAAAGGGCGCCGCCCGATGACGTCCGAGAGCCAGCCGAACAGTGGAATGGTCACCACCTCGATGGCCGCGGCCACCATGATCGCGTTGAGCATCATGCCCTTGGGCAACCCGAGGTTCTTGGTGGCGTAGACCACCATGAACACCGTGAGCATGTAGACCCACGACACCTCGCAGATCTTGAGCCCCACCGCGACAAGGAAGTTCTTCGGGTCGCGGAACACGGCTTCGGCGAACGGGTTCTTCGCGATCTCCTTCTTGGCCTTCATCTCCAGGAACACCGGCGACTCCGACACCCGCGTGCGAATGAAGGTGCCCACCGCTACCAGCACGATGCTCAGCAGGAAGGGCACGCGCCAGCCCCACGCAAGAAAGTCTTCCTCGGGCAACCTGGAGACCAGCGAATACACGCCCGCCGACAGGATGAGCCCGATGGGGAAGCCCACCTGCACCAGGCTGCCGCACAGCCCGCGCCGGTGCTTGGGCGCGTGCTCCAGCACCATCAGCGCGGCGCCGCCCCACTCGCCTCCGAGCCCGATGCCCTGGATGATGCGCAGCGCGACCAGCAGCACCGGCGCCCAGATGCCGATCTGCTGGTACGTGGGCAGCAGGCCGATGGCGAAGGTGCCGAAGCCCATGATGACCAGCGTGAGCAGCAGCATCGACTTGCGGCCCAGCCGGTCGCCGAAGTAGCCGAAGACCGCGCCGCCGAAGGGCCGCGCGAAGAAGCCCACGGCCGCGCTGCCCAATGCGGCGAGCGTGCCCATCAATGGGTCGTCCACGGGGAAGAAGAGCTTGTTGAACACCAGCGCGGCCGCGGTGCCGTAGATCAGGAAGTCGTACCACTCGATGATGGTGCCGACCGAACTTGCGAACACGACACGGCCGACCTCGGAGCTGTCGGCCGCGGGTGCGGCCGGCGGCGCCATCTGCGCGAGCGCGGGACTGACGGGGTGATTCATGGTTTCTCTCCAGTAAGGGAGCACAGCGGGGTGTTGCCGGGATGGTAGTTTTGTTTCCTATTGGGAAACTTATCGCTTACCCTGATGACGCCGGGTGCACCACCCTGCTGCAGCCGGCGGCTCCCAAAGCGTACCAAACACCGGGTGTTGCCCAGTTGTGGTGAATAAGTTTCCCAATGGACTACTCCATTGCAAGCCGCATGCCAGCAACCGGACACGCTGGCGCCGACGTCGCCGCGACGCCGGCCCTTGTCGGAAGAGATGTGGAAGAGGTGAAAAAAGAAACGCGCCCCGCGGCTTGCAGCCGCGGGGCGCGCACAGGAACCCGTCAGCGCTTGCCGCGCGTCAGAGCTTGAAGGCTTCCACCGGCCCCTGCGAATAGACCAGGAAGTAGCCCGTTTCGGTCTTGAAGCTGTTCTTCCGCCAGCCCGGCGCCACCTTGAAGATGGCCAGCTGGTCGCTGGACACGCCGACGAAGGCGGTCTCGGCGCTGTCGGTGGTGATCCTGCGCCAGCGCTTGCGCGTGACCGGCAGCAGTTGCATCCTGGGCTCGCTCCACTCGGGCGTGCGCACCTTGTCGCGCATCACATAGCGATCGCCCTGCCGCTCGATCTTCACGAGCTCCTTGAGCGTGCCGCCCTGCTTCACGGCGTACACGCCGACCAGTTGCGCCTCCGGCTCTCCGGGCGCGCCGCAACCGGCCATGGATGCGGCGGCGACCGCAACCGCCACTGCCAGCCATCTGAATGAAGTGTTCATGGGTGAATCCTCTGGTTCGTCGATGGAGGGGCCTTGGCTTTCAGCGCTTCTCGTTGTCACGCAGCTTCAGGCTGCCCTGGAAGCGCAGCGCGTGCGGGTACTCCTCCGTCTGCGCGCCGGCATCCACCGCCACGCGCTGCTGCTCGCTGGCCTGGGTCTTCGCCAGCAGCGGCGCCGGCAGGTTCACAACGCCCTTGATCTGGTCGTACTGCGCCTGCGTGATGCGGCCCACCGCCAGCAGCCGCGAGGCGTCGCGCTCGATGTTCAGCAGCAGCGGCTTGTTGGCCGCCAGGCTCTGCGCCTTGGCCAGCAGCGCGCTCCACGAGGGCGCGCTGTAGTTGCTCACGTAGTAGTCCTGCCCGGTCGGCCCGGCCAGCACCGCGGTGCAGCCCGGCAGCTCCAGCTGCGTGGTGTTGGTGTTCATCACGAAGGTCTTGCGCTGCTCCATCGCGTCGCCGTAGGCCAGCGTCACGGGAATGGCCCAGGTCGAGGCCGGGAACTGGTTCTGGTTGGGAAAGGCCTCCTGCGCGATGTTCACGAAGGTGCGGTCGCCCGCGCACTGCGCGTCCACCGTGAGCAGCGGAATGCCGGTCTGGCGGATGAAGCTGTCGCCGATCTCGCTCACCTTCTTGCCGCCGCTGGCCTTCTCCAGCGAGGTCCACAGCCGCGTGGGCGTCACGTTGCCGAAGGCGTAGTCCTTCAGGTAGATCTGCAGGCCCTTCTGCATCGCCTCTTCGCCGATGTAGTTCTGGATGGTCTCCAGCACATGGCTGCCCTTGTTGTAGACAAAGATCGACGGGCTGATGAAGCCGAAGGAGCCCGCGTCGTTCAGGTTGCGCTGCACCGGCACCGCCGTGCTGCGCAGGTCGGCCGTGATCACGCTGTGCTTGTCGAGCACGAAGTCGGAAAAGCTGTAGTACTCGGGGTGGAACTTGATGGTGGTGCGCCTTTCGAACCAGCGCGCGAACGACTCGTTGAGCCACACGTTGTCCCACCAGTCGAGCGTGACCAGGTCGCCGAACCACTGGTGCGCGATTTCGTGCGTGACCACCGTCACCGAGTACAGCGTGGGCTTGTCGCCCGGCTTGGTGAGCACCGCGTCGGCAAACTCGAAGATCGCGCCCCAGTTCTCCATGCCGCCGAAGCCGGTGTTGGGCTTGTTGTCGTAGCTGTCGTTGGCGGCGATGGTGTCGAACTTCTTGATCGGCAGCGGGATGCCCGTGTACTTGTAGTAGTAGTCCATGGCCACCTTGGTCCACTCCATCGGAAAGGTGGCCCAGGTGGAGCGGCCCGGCGGCGTGAACCAGCGCAGCGGAATGTCGCTGCCGTCCAGCGGGTTCTTGAAGTTGTCGGGCAGCACGTCGAACTTGCCGCCGCCGAAGAAGGTAAGGTACATGGGCATCACCGGCGTCTTCTCGAACGACACCTGCTGGTAGCCGTCGGGCAGCTTCACCGCCGACAGCTGCGCGCCGTTGGACACCGTTTTCCAGTCGCCCGGCACCTCGGCCGAGATCTCGAAGGTGTGGCGAAACGCCGGCTCGTCCCAGCCCGGGAACCACTGGCGCGCGTAGTTGGTTTCGCCCTGCGTCACGATGGCGTCGCTGCTCACGCCTTCGGGCGTGGAGAGCCCCACCTTGAAGATGCCGGTGGCGGCCGAGCAGAACGGGTTGCGCGCCACTTCGGCGGGCGGGCAGTATTCCGCGTCGGAGAACTGGATCTTGCCGTCCCACTCCATGTGCAGCAGGTACTTGCCCTTGGCGATCTGGCCGTCGTTCAGCCGCAGCTGCACGAAGTCGCCCAGCGTCTGCGGCGTGGGAATGAGCGCGATCGCCTCGCCGGGGTTCGACACCTTGCGCAGCGTGGTGCGGCCCTTGGCGAAGTTCAGGTTGTGCGCGGCCACCACGATGGCGTCGACCGGCTTGAGCACTTCAATTTCGACGTCGCCGCGGCCGGTGAAGGTCTTCAGCGCGGCGTCGGGGCGGAACCACAGCTTGTAGTTGCTGGGCCAGACGGTGTCGGGCAGCTCGATGGGCTTGGCCGAACGGTCCACAGCAGCCACTGCGGCGTCCGCCACATTGGCCACGGCGGGCACGCCGTCATCCGGCGACTTCCTGGTGCTGTCGGACGAGGGCGCCGTGGCCACCGCATCGGACGGTGCCGAAAGGCCCACGCCCGTGCCGCCGAGCGACGCGCCACCGCCGCTGTCTCCACCGCCGCCGCATGCCGTCAGCACGGCAAGGGCCACCGCGGTGATGGCAACATGGTGGAAGACTGCATGCTTGAAGCCAACAGGTGCACTGAGTTTTTTCATGATCGCCTCTAGGTACTCTGGGTAAGAAGAAACATGCGCCGCCCCGCATGCACCAGCGGATAGCCGGCGATGCGCAAGGCGCGCGGTGATGAAATGAACAGCTGAAAAATGCGGGCGACAGGGCGCCCTCCCGGCGAACACGAGGTTCGTCAGGACAACGCGGTCGCAGCCGGTTTCACCGCCTTGAAACAGGCGGTCCCAGGATGCGCGGGGCGAGCCGCTCCATGCCCGTCGACATGCGGGGTCCGAAGAAAAAGCGGTGGCGTGGGGGTGCGGAGCGCTGCGCGGGCTCAGTGCCCGTGAAGCGGTTCGGTGCGTCGCAACCGTGCGGCTGCGGCACCTTCGGAACGTGCGATGACGGTGATGTTCATCGCGACCATGGCAAGACTTTCTGCGGCTCTTCTCGTTGGTTTCACGCGCATTCCCTCGTCCATTGAAGTGCGCCAGTTTTAGCTGAACGAACAAGTCGGCTCAATGAATCGCGGAACTTTTCTCTCTCCAAATGTTCGCGCGGCGTAGCCCGAATGGCGTCATGGCACGCGATGCATGCCCGGCGGTATGAAGATGGTTCTAGCGCCGAAACACCTGCTCACGCAGATGACGGAAACCGGTGGTGCGCGCTGTGACCGCGCGGCCACAGTACGAAGGTACAAGCCTTCGAAATGGCTATGAAAGCTGTGAACCTGAGACTGCTTCGACACTGCGCGCGCGGTCGCGCCACCACAGCAGCAAGCCGCACGCGAACACCACCACCTGCGTGCCGATGAGCAGCGCGAAGCCCGCGAAGAAGCCCGAAGCGGAGGCCGCCGAAGACACAGCCGAACCGGCCGACGCCGATGCGGCCGACCCGTGCGACACCGCTGAGATCACCCCGCCCATCAACACCGGCATGAAGCCCGCCACCAGGCTGCCCGCGCCGTTGGTCACGCCGAAGGCGCTGGCCGTGTGCTCGGGGCGCGAGCAGTACTGCACCGTGCTCGGAATGGCCGGGCTCTGCAGCCCCCAGAAGAAGTTGGCCGCCACCAGGCAGCATGCGGCGGCATACGGGTCGCGCGCGTTGATGGCCATCAGCACCGACAGCGCCACGCCCGCGCTCGCGCCCATGAAGATGAAGGGCACGCGCTCGCGGCCCACCTTGTCGATGAGCACGCCGCCCACGAACACCGCGAGCACGGTGGCGTACTGCGGCAGCGAGGCCAGCCAGCCCATCTCGCGCAGCGAGAAGCCGCGCGCCTCGCGCAGGTAGGTCGGCAGCCAGTTGCTGCTGCCCCACAGGTAGGCCAGCGCGGCCGAGGTCAGCAGCGTGATGAGGAACAGGTGCCGCGTGTGCAGCGCGCCGCGCACGATGCCGCCCACGCGCGCCATCGCCTCGCCGAACGACGACGGCTTCGCGCCGTCGGCATGCGCGGGCGGCATGCGCACGAAGGCCAGCACCAGCGGAATTCCCAGCGCGATGTTCATCACGCCGAGCACGTGGAACGAGGTGTCCCACGCGAACTGCGTGAGCAGGTAGCCCACCAGCGGATACCCCACCGCCAGCCCCAGCCCCGTGCCCATGTTCACGAAGGCGTTGGGCTTGCCGTTCTCGTCGCTGCGAAAGTGCGCCTTGATGTACGCCGAGGCCAGCGAAAACAACGGCCCCTCCGACACGCCCAGCAGGATGCGCGAGGCCAGCAGCAGCCCGTAGCTGTGGAACAGCGGCGAGGCCCAGGTCACCACGCCCCACAGCACCAGCCCGTACACCAGGCTGCGCCGCACCCCGAACAGCGCCGAGCAGAACGGCGTGAGCACGAAGGCCGACACGCCGTAGCCCAGCATGAACGCCGTCGCCAGGAAGCCCTGGCGCACGCGGTCGCCCGCGGCGATGCCGACGTGGTCGAGAAAGGCCTTGTCGGTGATGAGCACCGCGATGTTGATGCGGTCCACATAGGAGATCGCGACGATCACGAACAGCGTGATCACGCCGTACCAACGAAGGTTCTTGCTGTTGCTGCTCTGCATGGTCTTTGCTGCCGGTGTGGGGGGGTGCGCGCGCGGCGCCTAGAACATGTGGCGCATGCCGAACTCGGCACCGCTGGAGGCGCGGTTCGGCGCGGTGATGGCGCCCGAGAGCGCCGCGGTCGCCCCGTTGCTGTTGCTGATGCGCGCGAGGGTGGCGTACACCGCCGTGCGCTTCGACAGGTTGTGCACGTAGCCGATGGCCAGCTTCGACGACGTGGGCTTCAGCAGCGCGCCCGCCGGCTCCAGCCGGTAGCGAGCGTACGACGCCTTGATCTCGCCCGGCCCGATGGGCAGCTGCAGGCCGATGAGCGCGCCCTTCGCGTCGGTGCTGCCTTTCGACTCCTTGTACAGCTCGCTCGTGAGCTTGAGGTTCATCAGCGAGGGGCCGAAGGTGTAGGCCGCGCCCAGGTTGGTCACGCGCAGGTCGCCGCTCGCGTAGCGCGTGCGGCCGGTCGCCAGCGCGATGTTGATGCCGCCGCTCTGGTAGCCCAGGCGCGCGCCGGTGTGGTCGCCGTCGTGCCGGTTCGACACCAGGGTGTTCGGCAGCACCGAGCTGGCGTCGTTCTCGCCCATGGCGTACATCACCTGCCCGTAGAAGCCGCCGAGGCTGGCCGGCAGCAGGTAGCCCACGCTGTTCGATGCGCGCGTGCCGGTCGGTGCCACCAGGCCGCCCAGGCCCGAGAAGTACAGCTGGTTGGCGCCGATGCCGCTGCCCGTGCCGAAGGGGTCGAAGATGGCCGTGTTCCAGAAGGCCGGCACGTAGTCGCGCCCCAGCCGCAACTCGCCGAACTCGCCCGCCAGGCTCACGGTGGAGCGGCGGTTGAAGCTCAACACGCCGGCCGTGCCGTTGCCGCTGGCCTGGTTGTTGGAGTTCGACGGAAAGCCCTGCGCGCTGTCGTTCTGCAGGCCCATCTCCAGCCAGAAGTTGGCCGAGTAGCCGCCGCCCAGGTCTTCGGTGCCGCGAAAGCCCAGGCGGCTGAACATGTTGCCGCTGTTGCTCAGCTGCGTCTTGTGCGCCGAGCCGTTGCCGCTGCCCTGCGTGTAGGTGACGGCGGCGTCGACCACGCCGAAGAGCGTGAGGGAAGATTGGGCCAGCGCTCCGCCAGCCGCGCTGGCCGAAGCCAGCGCGAGTACGAGTTTTTTCATTGGATCTTCAGGGTGGTGTCGTCGGTCGCGTGGGGCTCAGGTGCCTGGTTCGGGCCACGAAAACTGAAACGGGGTTCGTGTGGCCTCGCAGCGTCATGCGCAGTCGTTCTTCAGCGGGCGCCTCGTGAGCGCCGAGTCCGCGAAATCGAACGCGTCGTTCTGCGACGCAGCAATGACGGACCTGTGGTTGTTGCCGGGGTATTGCTTGAACCGCACGGTCGCACCGCGTGCGCAAAGGCTTCGAACCATCTGCGCCGTGGTTTCTGACGTAACGGTCGTCTCGTCGTTCTCGGCCTGCACGATCGAAACCGGAACCCGCATGGTCAGCGCGGAGGCATCCTGTTCGTCGAGTAATTTCGCGTACATGTCGTAGTCGGCACCGGCATTCAGGTAGCGGCCGGGCGGCAGCGGCGGCAACGAAAAGAGTTGTGGGACGCAGCCGGAGCGAAGCACGTCGAGATGCGGCTGCAGTTGCGGCGAAACCAGCTTCTGGAGGTCGATGGCCGGGTTCAAGGCCTTCGCGTTGAGCGCGGTCAACGCGACGAAGGGCAAGCCCGACGTGGCCACCGGTTCGCCCTTCATGACACCGCTCATGAACTTGGGAACACCCGGGCCGGTCGGCGCGATGGCGATGGCCCCCCTGAGCGGGTAGCGGCCTTCGGTGCGCTCGGGCAAGCCCGCCACCCACAGCACGGCACCGCCACCCTTGCTGTGGCCCACGGCGATCCAGTCATTGCTCAGGCGGGCATCCACCGAATGGGCCGCAGTCACGGCGTCGATCAGGTTCTGGGCGTTGCTTCGGCCGTGCAGGTCAGGCAAGGGACCGAATGCACCCCACCCTGCGTAGTCGGTGCGCACCACGGCATAGCCACGCTTCACCCATTCGTTCAGCGATGCGTCCCTGGCGCTGTTGGCGCTGGTCGACGGCGCGCACTGCGGCGCGAGGCCCGTCGAGCCGCTCGCCCACGCGATCACCGGGTAGCCCTCGGCGGGCGGCGGCGTTCGCGGAATGGCGACCTGCCCCGCCACGATGGCGTTGGAGCCATCGAACGACGACGACACGTACGAGATGACCAGGTTGCGCGATGCATCGGGCAACCGGTTCACACGGTCCGGCGCGACGGTGATCAGGCGGCCGGGCTTGGGCAGGGCATCTTGCGAAACAGACGTACCGGGGGCTGCGCACCCGATCAGCACCAACGGAGCGCCGATCAGCACCGCAAGGCGCTTGATCAGCGGATGGACACAAGACATCGATCTCATTTTTTTCTCCCTTGAAAGGACATGAATGCGTGCGCTGGCAAGCTTCTAGAACACATGGCGCATGCCGCACTCGGCGCCGGTGGAAGCCTGATTTCGCGCGGTGACAGCGCCCATAAGGGCCTGAGAAGCGCCATCGCTGTTGCTGACGCGTGCCACGGTCGCATACAGCGCGGTGCGCTTCGACAGGTTGTGCACGTAGCCCAAGGCCAGCTTCGACGATGCGGGCTTCAGCGCCGCATGTCCGGGATCGAGCCGGTAGCGGGAGTACGCGCCTTTGATTTCGCCAGCGCCGATGGGCAGATGAAAGCCGACCAACATTCCCTTGCCCTCGGCCACGCCCTTCGAATCGGCGTGGAGTTGACCCACGAGCTTCAGGTTCATCAGCGAGGGGCCGAAGAGGTATGCGGCACCGGCATTGGTCACGCGAAGCGTGCCGTTCGCATAGCGTGTGGTGCCAGAGGCCACCGCGACATTGACGCTGCCGTTGGCGTAGCCCAGACGCCAGCCGGTGTGGTTGCCGTCGCGCCTGCTGGACGCGCCGGTGCCCGGCAGCTCGGAGGTCGAGTCGTTCTCGCCCATGGCGTGCATCACCTGCCCGTAGAAGCCGCCCAGGTCGGGCGGAAGAAAGTAGCCGACGCTGTTCGAAATGCGCGACGGTATGGGCGACATCACGCCGCCGAGGGACGAAAAGAAGATCTGGTTCGCGCCAATGCCGCCGACACCGAAAGGCTCGAAGCCGCCCGTGTTCATGAACGTCGGAAGAACGTCGCGCCCCAGGCGCACTTCGCCGAAGCGGCCGGCCAGGCCCACCGTCGAACGTCTGTTGAAGCTCATGACGCCGGGTGCGCCCTTGCCGCTGGCCTGGTTGTTGGTGTTCGAATGAATCCCGGTGCCGGTGTCGACATCCAGGCCGGCTTCGAGCCAGAAGTTCGCCGACAGTCCGCCGCCCAGGTCTTCAACGCCCCTGAAGCCCAGGCGGCTGGGCGCGTTGCCGCTGCTGGCAAGTTGCGTCTTGCGGGTCGCGCCGTTGCCGCTCCCCCGCGTGTGCGTGACGGCCAGGTCGACCCCGCCGAAGACCGTGACCGATGACTGGGCCGGCGCTTCGCCGGCCATGCCGGCTGACGCCAGCATGAGCAAGTACTTTCTCATTGACACTCCCTGGTGGTTTTTTTAGTTGGCCCGCAGGCCTCAGATGTCCAGCACCAGCCGCTCGCCCTTGCAGCGAGACACGCAGATCATCATGGTCTTGTTCGATGCACGTTCGATCTTGGTGAGGATGCCGTCGTGGTGCTCGACCTCCCCTTCGAGCACCGCTGTTTCACAGGCGCCGCACACGCCTTCCTTGCAGCTGTGGTCGGGGTTGAGCCCGGCGTCGATCAGGCTGTCGAGAATCGACTTGCCCGCCGGCACCTCGACGCTCTTGCCGCTCTTCGCGCACTCGACCACGCAGCCTTGCGTGGCGCTCGGCGCTTCGACCTGCACGGCAGCGAAGCGCTCGATGTGGGCGTTGGCGTAGCCCAGCTGCTCGCAGCTCTTCTCGAAGGCATCGAGCATCGGCGTGGGGCCGCAGCAGTAGTAATGGCTGTCGGCGCCCTTGCCGGCCAGCAGCGCGGCAAGTTGCGGCGGCGCGCCGCGCTCGTCGTCGAAGTGCCAGGTGAGCTGCACCTGCCTGTCTTTGGCCAGCGCCTCGATGGCTTCGCAGAAGGCCGCCTCCTTGCGGGTGCGCGCGCAGTACACCAGCTCCACCGGCCGGCCGATGGCCACCAGCCGCTGCAGCATGCTCCAGATGGGCGTCACGCCGATGCCGCCGGACACCAGCACCGAGCGCTCGGCGCCCTCCTGCAACCTGAAGTTGTTGCGCGGCGCGGAGATGGGCAGCGTCATGCCCACGCGCAGCTGCTGGTGCACGTAGCGCGAGCCGCCGCGGCTCTTGCGGTCGTTCAGCACGCCCACCACGTAGCGCTGGCGGTCGCTCGCGGGGTTGCACAGCGAGTAGCTGCGCACCAGGCCGTTGGGCAGGTGCAGGTCGATGTGGGAACCGGCCTCGAAGGCGGGAAAGTCCACGGCCGGCGTGGCCGGCCGAAACTCGACGCTCACGATGCCGTCGGCCTCGTAGCGCATGGTGTGCACGAGGGCGTTGAGCGTGGGGGAAGACATGGCTGCGCTCGCTCCCCGCTCAGGCCGTGGCCGCTTCGGCCGTGTTCGACGATGCTGATTCGGCCAGCTGCGCCACCGCCAGGTTGCGCATGTGCCGCCGCAGCCGCACGATGCCCAGGTCGTGCTGGTACAGGTTCTCGTGCTGGTTGGCGTCGGCCTCCATTTCCTCGAGCATCACGCGGTCCTGCTCCAGCACGTGCCAGTGGCGCGCCTCGAGCCGGTTCTTGTACAGGAAGCGCCAGGTGTCGCGCTGCCAGTCGTTGGGCAGCTTGCGCACGCGCCAGAAGAAGGTGGCCGTCATGCCCTTCACGATGGGCGAGAACGCGCCCACGATGATGAAGTTGCCGCCGGGGCCGCCGGTCTTGGGGTACGGGATTTCGAGGCGCATCCAGTGGATGCCGGTGTCGGCCCACTCGGTCCAGTCGAAGTTGACGTTGCGCTGGCCTTCCTTCTCGAACACGAAGCCGGTGTCGGTGGCGCGAATGCCGAACCTGGCGCTCGAGTCGCCCTCGGCCATCGAGTGCGACTGCTTGTGCAGGTACGTGCCGTGCATCGGGTCCATCACGTTGTCGAGCACGTAGCGGTAGTCGCCCTTCCACTCGGTGTAGCAGAGGAAGGCGCCGTACTCGGCGTCGTCCGTCAGCTGCTCGGGCAGCACCAGCGGCGGCGGCACGTCCACCGGCTCCTTGGCGTTGTAGAGAAACACGGCGCCCGCGCGCTCCTGCACATGAAAGTGGCGCGTGGCCTGCGAGCCTTCGAGCTTGCAGCCGGGGCTGCCGGGCACGCGGGTGACCACGCCGTCGTGCCGCACTTCCACGCCGTGGTACGGGCACGAGAGCCGGTCGCCCAGGATCACGCCCTGCGACAGCGGCGCGCCGCGGTGCGGGCAGCGGTCTTCCAGCGCGTGCAGCACGCCCTCGCCATCGCGCCACAACGCGATCTTG
Organism: Variovorax sp. J22G73; assembly: GCF_030317035.1. GTDB lineage: Bacteria > Pseudomonadota > Gammaproteobacteria > Burkholderiales > Burkholderiaceae_C > Variovorax. Next base: position 1,203,344 of record NZ_JASZYK010000001.1, on the reverse strand, counting down.
CGGCCGAGACGGCGCAGGGAAACGGGGTTCTCCTTGATGAAGTGCGAGGGGCAGATCGGATACCAGAGATCCTTCAGGCCGATCTCGAGCAGGTGGTCGACCGGGTCTGCATGCGCGGCCGCGGCGGGGTGGATGGCGATGGTCATGGGGGTTCCTCTCAGGCGGCCAGCGCGGCCATTTCCTTGCGGTACAGCGCCTCGGTCCAGGGCTGGCCGCCGGGCGTGGCGAGGCCGCTGTCGTTCAGGCGCTGCACCAGGCCGGGCAGGTCGTGGATGCCGTCGGCGAAGGCGCGTTCGATCACGTCGCCCAGCAGGTCTTCGTAGGTGGTCGCGGGGCGCTGGCGCGCCTGGTGCGGTTGCAGGTAGCGGTCTTGTTGCATCGGGGGCCTCCGTGGGGTGAGGGGGAAATGAATCGGCGCTCAGGCGGGCGCCATAACCGCGTGGGCAGGCGCGCCCAGTGAACCCAGTGGCGCGCTCCATGCGTCGTAGCCGTAGACCCAGTCGGCGTTGCCGCCTTCGCGCAGCCAGTTGTTGCCGCGCGAGCCGAGCTGCACCTGGCTGGCGCGTTCGATGCGGGCGCGCTCGAAGTCTTTCAGCGCGGCGGGCACGTCGGCCATGGCCACGCCCTCGAGGTGGCGCGCGAGCACCACCGCGTCTTCGATGGCCATGCCCGCGCCCTGCGCCATGAAGGGCAGCATCGGGTGCGCTGCGTCGCCCAGCAGCGCCATGCGGCCCTGCGTCCAGGCGGGCATCGGGTCGCGTTCGTACAGCGCGGTCTTCAGCACCGTGTCGCAGGCGTCGAGCAAGGCGCGCGCCTCGGGGTGGTAGGCCACGTACTGCTCGCGCAGCTCGTCGACGCTGCCGGGCGCGGTCCACGACTCCAGGTGCCAGGTGTCTTGCGGCGTGGTCGCGAAGATGAAGATGTCCCTGCCCCGGTTCAGCGGGAAGGTGACGATCTGGCTCTGCGGGTTCGGGCCCCACCACTTGGTGAAGGCGCCCAGGTTGGGCACGCCGGCCACGCGCTCGGCCGGCACCACGGCGCGGTACGCCACGATGCCGGTGAAGCGCGGGCTCTCGGCGCCGAACATGGCGGTGCGCACGCACGAGTGGATGCCGTCGGCGCCGATCAGCGCGCCGACGCGCGCGCCGGTGCCATCGGTGAAGTCCACGGTCACGCCCTGCGCGTCGGGCGTGATCTTCCCGGCGCGCTTGCCCAGCACGACCTGCTCCGCCGGGAACATGTCGGCCAGCGCGGCCAGCAGGTCGGCGCGGTGGATGGTGAGCTGCGGCGCGCCGTAGCGCTGCTCGGCCGAGTCGGCCATTTCGAGCCGCGAGGTTTCTTCGCCCGTGTCGTAGGTGCGGCTGATGCGGTGCGACGGGCGTGCCGCCGTCACGCGGGCCGCCTCGCCCACGCCCAGGCCGTCGAGCGCGCGCACGGCGTTGGGCGTGAGGTTGATGTCCGCGCCCACGCGGGCGAACTGCTTCGCCTGCTCGAACACGACCACGTCGTGCCCCGCGCGTTTCAGCGCAATGGCGGCCACCAGGCCCCCGATGCCGGCACCGACGATGCCGATGGTGGATTCGCTTGTCTTCATGGCGCGGTCCTTACTCGGCAACGATGTTGCGGGCCTTGATGATCCTGGCCCACACGGCCGTCTCATCGCGGATGTAGCTGGCGAACTCGGCCGGCTTCATGGCCGCGTCGGTCATGCCCTGCAGCTTCAGGCGCTCGCGCACCTCGGGCTGCGCGAGCATCTCGGCGGCATCCTTCGCGAGCTGCTCGACCACCGCGGGCGGCGTGCCACTGGGCGCCATCAGCCCGTACCACGAAGTGACGGACACGCCCTGGATGCCCTGCTCCGCCAGCGTGGGAATGTCGGGCGCCGCGGCGCTGCGATGGGCCTCGGTGATGCCGATGGCCACCAGCTTGCCCTGCTTCAGGAACGGCAGCGTCGCCGGCAGGTTGCTGAACATGAGCGGCACCGAGCCGCCCAGCACGTCGTTGAGCGCGGGCGCCGTGCCCTTGTAGGGCACGTGCAGCATGTCGATGCCGGCCTGCTGCTTGAAGAGCTCGCCCGCCAGGTGCAGGCCGCTGCCCACGCCGGGCGAGGCGTACGACAGCGTGTTGGGCCTGGCCTTGGCCTGCGCCACCAGTTCCTTCGCGTTCCTGATGCCCGACGAGGGCGAGGCCACCAGCACGTTGGGCGCCTTGGCCAGCATGGTGATGGGCACGAAGTCTTTCGCCATATCGAACGGAAACGCGGGCATCAGCGTCGGGTTGATGGTGACGTTGCCCGCCGGAATCACCAGCAGCGTGTGGCCGTCGCCCTTGGCGCGCTTGACCTTCTCCATGCCGATGTTGCCGGCCGCGCCGACCTGGTTGTCGACGACGGCCGCCTGGCCGTAGCGCTTGGCCAGGCCGTCGGACAGCACGCGGGCCAGCGTGTCGACCGGGCCGCCGGGCGGGAACGGCGAGATGAGGGTGAAGCGCTCGCTGGCGAGCTGCTTCTGCGCATCGGTCTTCTGTTGCGCGTGCGCGGGAGCGGCCGCGGTGAATGCGGCGAATGCAGTCAGTGCGGCGAACAGGACGGAAAGGTGGAATCGTCGTTGCATGGTGGTCGGGTGGCTGGGGTCTGCGGTCATTTCTTCTCGGTCAGGAAAGCACCTTTGGGGCCTTCCGCGTTCTTCTGGCGGCGCGTGTGGCCGTCGAGCCCGCCGTCGACCGCCCACTCGGCGAACACGGTGGGGCCGGGCTCGAACTCGCGCGGCTGCCAGTCGGCGGTGAGCTGGTCTTCGTCGGCGTAGTACTCGATGAGGCCGCCGGCCGGGTTCTTGAAGTACCAGAAGTACGCGGACGACACCGGGTGGCGCCCCGGGCCCAGTTGTGTCTCCCAGCCCCGCCGCGAAAAGTGCAGGCCGCCGCCAAACACCTCGTGGATGTCGCGCACCGTGAAGGCCACGTGGTTGAGCCCGCGCTTGCCCGAGGGAATCTGCAGCAGGAACAGGTCGTGGTGGCCGCCTTCGGGCGCGCAGCGCATGAAGGCACCGCGGTTGGGGTAGCTGTCGGAGGCGACGAAGCCGAAGCGCTGCGCGTAGAACGCGCTCGTGGCCTTCACGTCGCTCACGAAGAACACCACGTGGCCCACTTCGATGGGCGTGGCGCGCTCGTAGACCGGCGCGGCCTGGTTGATGCGCGGCTTGGCGTTCCAGGTGTTCATGGCGCCGCAATCCACTTGCACCGCGTGCTTGCGGCTGACCTGCAGGCGCACGGCCAGCCCGTTGGGGTCGATGCAGCCGATGCGGCGCGCGCCGTCGACGGTGGTGTCGAAGAAGGCCGGCTCTTGCGCGATGGCGGCGGCGTAGCGGTCGAGGTCGGCATCGCCCTGCACGCCCCACACCACTTCGCGCAAGGTCGGGCCCTCTTCCATAGCGGGCGGCAGCCCCTGCTTGTTCGACGCCGCGACGACGACCTTGCAGCCGTTGAGGCACTCGAACACGAGTTCGTCGGGCGCCTGCGCCTTCAGTGCGAGGCCCCAGTCCTCGAAGAACTGGCGGCATGCGGGCAGGTCGTCCGCGCCGTAGGTGATCTGGTCGATGCCAAGTACGCTCATGGTGTGTCTTGCCTTTCAGTTCGCCCAAGGCAGGGGCTGTTCGTTGGTGCCCCAGTACATGCTCTTCTGCTCCATGTACTGGAAGATGCCTTCGCGGCCCTTCTCGCGGCCCAGGCCGCTGTCGCGCCAGCCGCCGAACGGCGTGGACACGGAAAACTGCTTGTAGGTGTTGACCCATACGGTGCCGGCCTGCACCGCGCGGCCCAGCTTCCACGCGCGCTTGAAGTCGCGGCTCCACACGCCGGCCGCAAGCGCGTACACGCTGTCGTTGGCCTGGGCGATGAGTTCTTCTTCGTTGTCGAAGGGCATCGCGACCAGCACGGGGCCGAAGATTTCTTCCTGCGTGGTGCGCGCGCTGTTGCCCAGGCCTTCGATGATGGTCGGCTTGTAGAAGTAGCCGTGGTCATAGCCGGCGCCATGCGGGCGTACGCCGCCCGTGCGAATCCTGCCGCCTTCGGATACGCCGAGCTCCACGTAGCGCTCGATGCCTTCGCGGTGCTTCGCGGTGATGAGCGGGCCCATCTGCGTGCGTTCCGACGCCGGGTCGCCCACGCGCAGCGCGTTGGCGCCTTCGGACAGGCGGGTGAGAAATTCGTCGTAGATGCCGCGCGCCACGAACAGGCGCGAACCCGCGATGCACGACTCGCCCGACGAACTGAAGATGCCGTACAGCACGCCGTTCACCGCGTGGTCGAGGTCGGCGTCTTCCAGCACCATGGTCGGCGACTTGCCGCCCAGCTCCAGCGACACCGGCATCATCTTGTCGGCCGCGATGTGCGCGATGTGCTTGCCGGTGGTGGTGCCGCCGGTGAACGACACGCGCTTGACCAGCGGGTGCTTGGTGATGGCGTCGCCAATCACCGAGCCCCGGCCCGGCAGCACGCTCACGATGCCCTTGGGCACGCCGGCCAGCTCGCAGATGCGGGCCAGCTCCAGCGCCATCAGCGGCGTCACTTCGGCCGGCTTCACGACCACCGCGTTGCCCGCGGCCAGCGCGGGCGCGAGCTTTTGCGCCTCGCTGGCAATGGGCGAGTTCCACGGCGTGATGGCCGCGACCACGCCCATGGGCTCGTGCACGCTCAGGGTGACGAAGGCGCCACGCGAGGGCGTGATGGTTTCTTCGAGCGTTTCCAGCGCGGCGGCAAAGAACTGGAAGGTGCCCGCGGCGCTGGCCACCAGATTGCGGGTTTCGGTGATGGGCTTGCCGTTGTCCAGGCGCTGCTTCTGCGCCAGCGACTCGCCCTCTTCGCGAATGATCTGCGCCACGCGGTGCAGCACGGCGGCGCGTTCGTGCGGCAGGCGCTGCGCCCAGCCGCTGGTGCGAAAGGCGTGGTCGGCGCGGCTGATGGCCTCTTCCACGTCGGCCAGGCTCGCGGCCTTCAGGCGCGCGATGGGCTCGCCGGTGGCGGGGTACAGGCTTTCGTAGACGTCGCCGCCGCCCAGGCGCCATTCGCCGGCGATGCAGATCGGAAGGAGTTCGGAAGAAATCATGGGGTCACTCGAAGGCTCAGATGGCAAGGGGCGCCACGCGGTTGCGCAGCGCGCGCACGGCGCTGTACACGGTGAGCGCGGAAGTCTTGGGGTTGGCCGCGAGCGGCTTGTTGCGCATGGTCAGCTCGAAGCTGCCGAAGGCGCCTTCGGCTTCGACCGTGTGCACGTTCTCCGTGGTGGCGGGGTCGGCAATGAGGCGCACCAGCGTGCGGTCGAGCCCCAGCCCCGCGAGCGACACGGTGGCCGCCACGTTGGCGTTCTTCGGGTACAGCAGGGCCGCTTCGCGCGCGCTGCCTTCGAAGATGATGGCCGGCTGCGCCAGCGCATCGAGGTCGCGGCCCTGTTCGGCCGGCGTGCCCTTCCATGCCTGCGGCGGCTTGCGTCCGGTGTAGCGCACGCTGTCTAGGCCGCCGATGCGCGCGGCGGCCAGCGCGTCGATGGCGCCGATGGCCCCCGCAATCAGCTGCACCTGCGTGCGGCCCGCGACGGCGGCGGCCTCGAGCTGCTCGGCGAAGCCGGCGGCCGACAGCGCACCGACCGACGCCACGACGCAGGGCGTGCCGCGCGCGAGCGCGGGCAGCACATGCTGCTCGATGGCGGCATGCCCCGCGGTCTCGACCACCAGGTCGATGCCGCTGGCCGGCACGCTGCTGGCCACCTGCACGCCGGGTGCGAGCTGCCGCACGGCGTCTTGCGCCGCGGCCACGCCCTCGGCGGGCACGACGACGGCGACCACCTGCAGCGCGGCGTCGCCCCGCAGCAGTTCGAGCACCGAGGTGCCGATGGCACCGCAGCCGATGAGAGCAATGCGCAGCACGTTCACTTGCCTCACTCCACCGAAGCGGCGGCCTTGCCGAGCGCCGGAATCTGCGTGACGGTGTTGGTCGGCGGACCGGCGAAGGCGCTCTTGAAATCGCCGATGGAGAGCATGTCGATCTCCAGCAGGAACGGGCCCTTCTGCGCCAGCGCCTCGCCCAGCTTGGCCTTCAGCTCGTCGATGCGCTGCACGCGGGTGTGCGGCAGCTGCAGCGACTTGCACAGCAGCGCGTAGTCGGGCGTGTGCAGGTCGGCGTAGCAGCGGCGCCCGCCGTACTGCGCGTCCTGGATGTTCTTGATGACGCCGTAGCCCTTGTCGTTCATGAGCACGATGACCATGTCCGCCTTTTCCTGCACGGCGGTGGCGAGCTCGCCCAGGTTCAGGATGAAGCCGCCGTCGCCGGCCAGGCAGAAGGTCTTGCGGCCCGATGCGGTTTCCGCCGCTCCCACGGCCGCGCCGATGGCCATCGGCATGCCCTGCCCGATGCCGCCGCCCGTGGCGTGCACGCCGGCGCTGGGCGCGAAGATGCGCAGCTCGCGGTTGCCCCAGGTGCTGTTCGACACGGTCACGTCGCGCACCCAGTTGAAGTTGCGCCCGGCCGCCGCTTGCAGCGCCTTCACCAGCTCAGCGTAAGGCCCCAGGCCGTCGGTGAGCGAGGCCACCGCCTGCGCGTGCGCAGCGCGCAGCTCGGTGAGCAGCGCGGGGTCAGCCTGGTAGTTCGCGGCTTCGAGGCGGTCGGCCAGGCCGTCGAGGGCCAGCGCCGAATCGCCGCAGACGAACTGCTCGGTGGCGTAGCCGCGGCCTTCGGCGGCGGCGTCGGCGTCAATGCGCAGCAGCGGGCGCGGCAGCTTCAGCTCGTACTTCAGCGTTTCGTTGCCGCGCAGGCGCGAGCCGACCACCAGCATCGCGTCGCAGCGCTGGTAGAGCGCCTCGACCGGCTTGTGGATGTTGTACGAGCCGAGCGAACCGGCGTCGTCCTCGGGCACCGTGCCGCGGCCCTGCGTGGTCGTGACCACGCCGAAGCCCAGTTTCTGCAGGCGGCGGATGGCCGCGCCCGCATGGCGCGCGCCGCCGCCGACCCACAGCATCGGGCGCCTGGCCGCGGCCAGGCGCGTGGCCAGCGCATCGAGCGCCGCCTTCGACGGCACGGGCAGCTCGATGGGCAGGGGCGACAGGTCGGCCGGCATCGTGGTCAGCGCGGACTGGATGTCGATCGGAATCTCGACGCTCACCGGGCCGGTCGGCGCCGTCATGGCGAGCTGCACGGCGCGCTTGAGCGTGCCCAGCACCGTTTCCACGCTGCGCACGCGCAGGGCCGCCTTGGACACGGCCTTGAGCATGGTGAGCTGGTCGGGCGCCTCGTGGATGTACGACATGCCCTTGTCGAGGTAGGGCGTCTCGATCTGCCCCGTGATGTGCAGCAGCGGCGCGCCGGCCGTCAGCGCTTCGACCAGGCTGCCGGCGATGTTGCCGGCGGCCGGGCCGGTGCTGGTGAGGCACACGCCCAGGCTGGCGGTGGAGCGCGCATAGGCGTCGGCCATGTTGCCCGCGCCGGCCTCGCCGCGCGCCGGCACGAAGCGCACGGCGCCGCGCTGCGCGAAGGCATCGAGGATGGGCATGTTGTGGATCGAGATCACCCCGAAGGCGGCCTTGACGCCGCACTGCTCGAGAAAGGCGGCGACGACGGCGCCGACGGTGACTGTGTTGTTGTTCGTGGGGTTATGCATGGCGCGAAAGGCCTCCAGAGATGTCGATGTGGCTGCCCGTCGTGTACGACGCGAGCGGTGAAGCAAGGAAAAGGATCGCGCGCGCGGCTTCGCCCGGAAGCCCCAGCCGACCCAGCGGGATGTGCTTGTTCCTGGCGAGCTGGCCGCTCCAGGCGGCCCAGTCTTGCGACTTGTCTTCGCGCGCCTCGAAACGGCGGCGCCACTGGCCCGACTCGACCAGCCCGATCAGGATGCCGTTCACGCGCACGCCCTGAGGCGCGAACTCGGTGGCCATGGAGCGCACCAGGTTCAGCAGGCCGGCGCGCGCGGCCGAGGTGGCGACCATGTGCGGCTCGGGCTGGCGCGCCAGCAGCGAGTTGGCGCAGACGATGGACGCATCGCCCAGCGCCGTGCGCTGCGAGGCCAGTTGCGGCAAAAAGGCGCGCGTGGGGTTGATCACCGAGAAGAACTTCAGGTTGAGCTCTTCGGTCCAGGCCGCGTCGTCGGTGTCGGCGAAGGTGGAGACACGGCCCTGCCCCGCGTTGTTGACGAGCATGGCGGCCGGGCCGAGCGCGGCCTCGCTGGCGGCGGCAAAGGCCCGCACCGAGCCGGCGTCGAGCACGTCGCAGGGCTGCGCGAACAGCCTGGCTTTCGGGTGCTGCCTGCGCAGGCCGGCCACGGCGGCGTCGAGCCGCCCGGCATTGCGACCGCACAGCGCCACGGCGGCGCCGCAACCGAGCAGCAGCTCGACGGTGGCCAGGCCGATGCCCGAGGAGCCGCCCGTGACCACGGCCACGCGGCCCGCCAGTGCGTTGGCGGCGAAGAAGGAAGAAGGCGCTGGGGAAGTCATGTCGTCGGAGTGATGCGGTCGGTGTCGTGTCGTGTCGCGACTTTTTTTTCAGGCCGAACGCAGCGGCACCACCTTGGCGGTGCGCGCGGGCGAGTAATTGAGCAGGCCCGAGATCTCGTCGGCGGTGCCGCGCACGCGCTGCACCATCTCGTCGATGCGGCTCTCTTCGATGTGGCTCGCGGTAACGGTCGCGCCCAGCGCCGCCACGATGTGGCCGCTGTGGTCGCGCACGGGGGCGGCCACGCTGGAGATGTTCGATTCGAAGAAGCCCTCGCCCAGCACATAGCCGCGCTGGCGGTCGGCCTGCACCATGTCGAACAGCTCGTTCACGGTCTTGGGCGTGCTCGGCGAAAAGGTTTCCAGCTTGTCTTCGGGGTACAGCGCGCGCAGCTGCGGCAGCGTGAGGTCTTCGAGCAGGATGCGCCCGAGCACCGTGGCGTGGGCCGGCAGCCGCGTGCCCACGCTGACCGAGCTGGCGAAGGGCGTGGGCGGCGCCACCTTGGCCACGTACACGATGGAACGGCCGTCGCGCACCACCAGGTTGCAGGGCGTGCGCAGCTCGTCGCTCAGCCGGTTGAGCAGCGGCGTGCCCAGCTGCGTGAGCTCCAGCGAGGCCAGGTACTCGAAGCCCAGGCGCAGCACGGCCATGCCCAGGCGGTAGTCGCGCCCGCCCTCGGTGCGCTCCAGGAAGCCCATGTTCTCCAGCGTGGTGAGCAGGCGGAACACGGTGGAGCGCGGCAGGTCGAAGCGGCGCGCCAGCTCGGGCGCGGAGAGCGTGCGGTTCTCGCGGCTGAACTCGCACAGCACGCGCAGGCCGCGCTCCAGCGCGGGCACGTTGTAGCGGTCGGCGCCCTCTTCCATCACTTCGCCGTCGTTGTTGTTGTTGGCCATGCCTGTGGTTTCCTTGGATGTCTTGTGTTCGTTGCGGACTCAGCCGGCGAGCGATTCGCGCAGCAGCGTGGCGACGGCCTGTGGTTGTTCCACATAGCCGGCGTGGCCCGCATCGTCCACCAATTCGAGCGGCACGCCGCACTGGCGCGCCACCGTTTCGCAGGCGGCCGGCGGCGTGACCGCGTCGAGCGCGCCGCAGGCCACGCGCACCGGCATGGGCGGCGGCAGGTCGGCCAGCAGGTCGGCGTTGCACAGCAGCTCGACGGCCTGGCGGTAGCCGCGGTCGTTCAGCCGGGCCATGTTCCAGCGCACCCACTGGCGGGCGTGTTCGCTGGCCTTGTCGGACACGAGCCGGCCGGCGCGCCTGGCGGCCATGCCGGCAATGCCGAGTTCGTCGAGCGTGGCCAGGCGCTCGGCGCGGACCTTGGCGCGCGCTTCGGCACGTGCCGGTGCGCCGTAGCCGATGGCGGGGCTCACGAGCACCAGCCGGCGAATGCGTGCGCTGGTTCGTGCATCCGTGCGCGCGGCCGAGGCCGCCACGATGGCGCCCAGCGAATGGCCGGCCAGCACGCACGAGTCGATGTCGAGCGCGTCGAGCAAGGCGCCCAGCCGCGCGGCGTAGTCGGCGGCTGCGGGGGCATCGGCATCGAGCGGTGTCGATTCGCCGTAGCCCGGTGCGTCCCATGCGATGAAGCGCGCCTGCGACGCGAGCAGCGCCGCGGTGTCGATCCACGAGGCCGCGCCGGAGCCGATGCCGTGCAGGGACACGACCACCGGCCCCTTGCCGCATTCGCGCACCGACACCACGGCACCGCCGCCGACCGCGACGTTGCGGGCGGGAAAGCGGGCGTCGAGCCGCGCCAGCTCGGAAGCCGGCAGGGTCTGCGGATCGAATGCGTTCGGTGCGGCGATGTTGCTCATGGCCGTTCTCAGCGCTTGATCTTCGCCAGCGGATGGTCGGCCGGGTAGGTCGGCGTCACGGGCTTCTTCGCGCCGAGCATCACGCACATCAGCGCGTCTTCGTCGCCGATGTTGATCTCTTCGCGGTACACGCCGGGCGGCACGGAGATGAGGTCGCGGTCGGTCATGACGGTCTCGAAGCGCTCGCCGTCTTTCTCGATCACCACCTTGAGCTTGCCGCGGATCAGGAAGAACACCTCTTCCACGTCGGTGTGCAGGTGCGGCGGACCTTCGTGGCCGGCCGGGATCACCATGGTGGAGAAGGTGAAGTGCTCGGCGGGCACGGTGTTGACGTCCTTGGCCACGCCGGTGCCGCCGGTGCCCACGTAGCGCATCTGCGCGCGGCGGAACTTGGGGTCGAAGTCGGCCTGGAACTTCAGCGCGTCCCAGTCGTACTTGCGGGTCTCGTAGCGCGCGATGCGGCTGTTCATCCACTCCGCGAGGCTGCTGCCTTCGGGCTGCGCCAGGGTGGTGGCGGGTGCATCGCTGATCTTCTGTTGCTCGGACAAATCGCTCATGGGGTTCACTCCTTGGTCGGAAAAAATTCGGGGGGCTGCCTCAGTGCATCGCGAAGCCGCCGTTCACGGCCAGCAACTGGCCCGTGACGAAGCGCGACAGGCCGGACAGCAGGAACAGCGTGGCGCCGCACACGTCGGCGGCCTGCTGCTCGCGCGGAATGGCGCGGCCTTCGAGGTATTTCTGGTGGCGCGCCATGGGCACGTACTCGGTGGCCTCGACCAGCGTGAGGCCGGGCGCCACCGCGTTGACGGTGATGTTGTCGCCGCCCCATTCGCGCGCCAACGAGCGCGTCATGGCAATGACGGCGCCCTTGCTCGACGCGTAGGCCAGCAGGTTGGGCGCGCCCCACAGCGCCGTGTCGGACGCCAGGTTGACGATGGCGCCGCGGCCGCTTTCAGCGAGCGCGGCGCGGCAGGCGCGGCCCATGAGCCAGCTGCCGCGCACGTTGACGTTCATCACGCGGTCCCACATGTCGACCTCGAGCTGGTGCGCGTCGCGCCCGCCCGAGTTGGTGATGGCGGCGTTGTTGACGAGGCCGTCGAGCCCGCCGAGCAGGCGAACGGCTTCATCGGCGCAGGCGACGATGGCGTCGGGGTTCGACAGGTCGACCTGCAGCGCATGCGCCGTGCGGCCCGCGTCGCGCAGCGCCTTCGCCTCGGTCTGGGCCAGGTCGCCGAGGATGTCGGCCAGCACCACGCTGGCGCCCGCCGCGGCGATGCACTGCGCAAAGGCCAGGCCCAGCCCGCGCGCGCCGCCGGTGACGAGCACGCGGCGTCCGGCCAGCAGGTTGGCGGGCAGTTCGGCCAGCAGCGCCTGCAGGCTCGATGCGTCGGGAATGGCTTTGGGTTCGGTCATGGGGTCTCTACGGGGGGCTGTTCGTAACGTTCAGTCGGCCTGGATGCCGAGCTCCTTGATGACCTTGCTGAAGCGCGCGTAGTCGGCGGCGTTGGTCTTGGCGAGCACGTCGGCGCTGCCGCCCACAGGCGTGGTGCCGAGCACGGCCATGCGCGCGACGATGTCGGGCATCTTCAGGATCTCGTTGAAGTGGCCGTTGAGCGTCTTCACGATCTCGGGCGAAAGGTTGCGCGGGCCCCAGAGGCCGTTCCAAGCCGTGACCTCGACGCCGCCGTAGCCCTGCTCCGCCAGCGTGGGCACGTGGGGCGCGAGCGGCGAGCGCCGGGCCGAGGCCACCGCCAGCGGGCGCAGCTTGGCGTTGGCGAAGTACGGCGCCACCGGCCCGAGCGTGATGAAGGTGACGGGCACGTGCCCGCCGAGCACGTCGTTGACGGCCGGGGCCACGCCCTTGTAGGGCACGTGCGCAAGGCTGGCGCCCGAGGCGCGCGCGAACATCTCGCCCAAGATGTGCATCGGCGAGCCGCTGCCGGGGCTGGCGTAGCTGAGCGTCTTGCCGTTCGTTGCGGCGGCCACGGCGTCTTTGGCGCTCGCCAGGTTGCTGCCGCCGCCGGCCACCAGGAACAGCGGCTGGCTGCCGGTCTGCACGATGGGCGTGAAGCCGTTGAGCACGTCGTAGCCCGAGGAGCCGTTGGTCTTCAGCACCAGCTGCGCGATGGAAAAAGTGCTGGGCGCGAGCAGCAGCGTGTAGCCGTCGGGCGCGGCCTTGGACACGAAGGCGCTGCCGATGATGCCGCTGGCGCCCGGGCGGTTGTCGACCACCACCGGCTGGCCGACGCGCGTGGCGAGCTTTTCGGCGAAGAGCCGCGCCAGCGCATCGGTGTCGCCGCCGGCCGGATACGCGACGACGAGCGTGATCGGCTTCGACGGATAGTTGTCGGCCCAGGCGAGTCCCCAGGAGCAGGCGGCGACCAAGGACAGGGCGGCAGCGACGGCGTGGCGGCGGGTGTGTTTCATCGGGTCCGTGGGGTCGGAAGGGTTTTCGGTTTGTTTCTCTAATGAAACAACGATTTATTAATGGAACGCCACGAAGAATACCGACGAAGACAACTTCGTGACTAGGTAGAAACCCTGTATGTCGTAACCCAAAGAAAACAGGGCGGCCTTTTGGGGGCCGCCCTGCGTTGCTGGTGCTGTCGAGTGGTGCTGCGCGCTCGCGCCTTCAACCGCCGTAGCGGGCCACGGTGAGGCCTTCCATGTCGATGTCGGGCGCCCTGCCAGAGAGCAGGTCGGCCATCACGCGGCCGGTGCCGGCCGCCATGGTCCAGCCGAGCGTGCCGTGGCCGGTGCTCAGCATCAGGTTGGGAATGCGGGTGGCACCGATGACGGGCGTGCCGTCGGGCGTCATCGGGCGCAGGCCGGTCCAGAACGAGGCGTCGCGCACGTTGCCGCCACGCGGAAACAGGTCGGTGACCACGTGCTCCAGCGTGTCGCGGCGGCCGGCGTCCAGCCGCAGGTCGAAGCCCGAGAGCTGCGCCGTGCCGCCCACGCGTATGCGGTCGCCCAGGCGCGTGACCGCGACCTTGAAGGTCTCGTCCATCACGGTCGATTCGGGCGCGCCGCCGGCATCTGTGATGGGCACGGTGATGGAGAAGCCCTTCACCGGATACACCGGCAGGTCGATGCCCAGCGGCGCGACCAGCGCGGGCGAATAGCTGCCGAGCGCGACCACGTAGCGCTCGGCGGTGAAGCTGCCGGCGTCGGTGCGCACGGCGGTCACGCCCTTGCTCGCATCGCTTGCGTCGTGCTCGATGGCCTGGATGTTCACGCCGAACCTGAAGCGCACGCCCTCGGCCTCGGCCAGCCTGGCCAGCGCCTGCGTGAACTTGAAGCAGTCGCCCGTCTCGTCGCCCGGCAGGCGCAGGCCGCCGACGAACTTGTGCTTCACCGCCGCCAGCGCGGGCTCGTACTGCACGCAGCCTTCGCGGTCGAGCACCTGGTAGGGCACGCCGGACGCCTTCAGCACTTCCACGTCTTTCGCCGTGCCGTCGAGCTGCTGCTGCGTGCGAAAGAGCTGCAGCGTGCCCTGCATGCGCTCGTCGTAGGCGATGCCGGTGTCGGCGCGCAGGGCGATCATGCAATCGCGGCTGTACTCGGCCAGGCGCACCATGCGGCCCTTGTTGAGCTCGTAGCGCGCCTGCGTGCAGTTGCGCAGCATCGACAGGCCCCAGCGCCACATGGCCGGGTCGAGCATGGGCTTGATGACCAGCGGGCTGTGCCGCATGAGCAGCCACTTGACGGCCTTGACCGGCACGCCGGGCCCGGCCCATGGCGCCGAGTAGCCCGGCGACACCTCGCCCGCGTTGCCGAAGCTGGTTTCGAGCGCGGGCGCGGGCTGGCGCTCCAGCACCGTCACCTCGTGCCCGGCGCGCGCCAGGTAGTAAGCCACCGAGGTGCCGATGACACCGCTGCCGAGAATCAGGACCTGCATGAAAAGTACCCTTTCGAAGCCGCCATCCAACGCGATGGCGCCGAGGGTACAGGGCCGGGCGCTAGAGGCCCAGCGCGTCCTGCAATTGCCGTGCCGTCCAGCGCTTGGGCTGTTGCGGCCAGGCCTCGAGCAGCGAGACCATGCGCGCGTTGCGCGGCGCGCTCAGGCCGTGCTCTTGCGCGAGGCGCACGACCTCGCCGCTGAGCGAATCGATTTCGGTGCGCCGGCCCAGCGCCAGATCGTCGGCCATGCTGGAGCGCGCCTTGGCGTCGATGCGCAGCATGCGCGCCGCGACGATGCGAAAGAGCCAGTCGGGCAGCCGCAGCAGGCCCGACAGCCGGTGCGCCGGCACCGCCGCCACCTGCGCGGGCGCGATGCCCGCCACGTTGAGGATGCTCAGCGCCTCGTCGATCAGCGACGCGAAACAGCGGCGGTAGCCGCGCTGCATGAGCTCTTCGCGCAGCGGCAGGCCCGACAGCGCATTCACCGGGTTGTTCAGGTTGAGCATCAGCTTGCCCCACTGCACGGGCAGCAGGTTGGGATGCAGGTCGATGGGAACGCCCGCCCGCTCGAACACGGCGAGCCACGGGCGCAATGCCGCGTCGTCTTCGGCGGCCAGGCGCCCGGGGGTGCCGCGGTGGAAGGCACCGGGGCCGATCTCGGCCACGTTGTAGGGGACCATGCCGGCGCGCACGTTGAGCGAGGGGCCGGTCTGCGAGGCCGAGGCGCAGTTGGACACGCCGTTCTGCAGCGACACCACCGTGGTGCCCGCGGGCAGCGCGAAGGCCAGCTCGCCCGCGGCCTCGGCGGTGGCGCCGCTCTTCACGCACAACAGCACCAGCTCGGGCCGCGCGCCGACGGGCACCTGCTCGCTGAGCTGCAGCGTGGCCGCGGGCAGCCTGCGCGTGGCGCCGTCCATGTCGGTGAGCGTCATGCCGTGCGTGGCGAGCTTGTCGAGCACGCGCGGGCGGCCGACGAAGGTCACGGGCACGCCGGCGGCCGCCAGGCTGCCGCCGATGAAGCAACCGATGGTGCCGGCCCCCATCACGAGCACTTCACCGGGGATGTCTTCTTGCATGAAGTGCGTGTGTCCGGTGGAGCGCTGGTGAGGCCAGTGTGAGGGTCAGGCGCGTTCGGTGACCCAGGCCTGCACCGAGGCCAGCGCGGCCGCGAGGCCCGCCGCGTTGGTGCCGCCGGCCATGGCCATGTCGGCCTTGCCGCCGCCCTTGCCGCCGACCTGCTGGGCCACGAAGTTGACCAGCTCGCCGGCCTTGACCTTGCCCGTGCTGTCGGCCGTGACGCCGGCCGCGATCTGCACCTTGTCGCCGTCGGCAGCGGCCAGCACGATGACGGCGGTCTTCAGCTTGTCCTTGAGCTTGTCCATGGTGTCGCGCAGGGTCTTGGCGTCGGCGCCGTCGAGCTTGGCGACCAGCACCTTCAGGCCCTTGACGTCCACCGCCTGCGACACGAGCTCGTCGCCCTTCGACGATGCGAGCTTGCCCTTGAGCGCACCCACCTCGCGCTCCAGCGCCCTCACCTGGTCGAGCACCTGGGTGAGCCGGCCCTGCAGCTCGGCGGCCGGCGTGCGCAGCGTGGCGGCCACGCTCTGCACGGTCGACTCCAGGTCTTGCAGGTAAGACAGCGCATTGGCGCCGGTCACGGCTTCGATGCGGCGCACGCCGGCGGCTACGCCGCCTTCGCTCACGATCTTGAACAGGCCGATGTCGCCGGTGCGGCCCACGTGGGTGCCGCCGCACAGCTCGCGGCTCGTGCCGATGTCGAGCACGCGCACGGTCTCGCCGTATTTCTCGCCGAACAGCATCATGGCGCCGGTCTTCTGGGCCGACTCCATGTCCATCACGCGGGCCTGCGTGGGCGCGTTGGCCAGCACCTCGGCGTTCACGAGCTTCTCGATCTCCAGGATCTGCTCGCGCGTGACGGCGGCGTTGTGCGCGAAGTCGAAGCGCGTCTTGTCGGCGTCGACCAGCGAGCCCTTCTGCTGCACGTGGTCGCCCAGCACTTCGCGCAGGGCCTTGTGCATCAGGTGGGTGACCGAGTGGTTTCGCATGGTCGCGTTGCGGCGTTCGATGTCGACGGCGGCCTTCACCGCGTCGCCCACCTTCAGCGTGCCTTGCGTCTGCGTGCCGTGGTGGCCGAACACGTCGGCCTTGATCTTCTGCGTGTCTTCCACGCCGAACTGCACGCCTTCGGCCACGAGCACGCCCTGGTCGCCGACCTGGCCGCCGCTCTCTGAATAGAAGGGCGTGGTGTCGAGCACCACGATGCCGGGCTGGCCTTCCTTCAGTTCGTTCACCGCAGCGCCTTCGAAGTACAGCGCCACGACCTTGGCGTTTTCCTCGAGGTGTTCGTAGCCGGTGAAGGTGTTGCCCGCGCCGGCGTATTCGACGTTGCGGTCCATCTTGAACTTGCCAGCCGCGCGGCCCGCGGCCTTCTGCTTTTCCATGGCGGCGTTGAAGCCGGCCTCGTCCACGCTCACGCCGCGCTCGCGGCACACGTCGGCCGACAGGTCGAGCGGAAAGCCGTAGGTGTCGTGCAGCTTGAAGGCCACTTCGCCGGGCAGCGTCCTGGCGTCGCCGGCCAGTGCCGCGTCGAGGATTTCCATGCCGTTGGCCAGCGTTTCGAAGAAGCGTTCTTCCTCGGCCTTCAGCGTGTCGGTGATGCGCTTCTCGTCGGCCACGAGCTTGGGGTACGCGTCGCCCATGAGCTTCACGAGGTCGGGCACCAGCTGGTGGAAGAAGGGCTTCTTCTGGCCCAGCTTGTAGCCGTGGCGGATGGCGCGGCGAATGATGCGGCGCTGCACGTAGCCGCGGCCTTCGTTCGACGGGATGACGCCGTCGGCCACCAGGAACGAGGTGGCGCGGATGTGGTCGGCAATCACGCGCAGGGAGTTGTTGCCCAGGTCTTTTTCGCCGGTTTCACGCGCGGCTGCCTTGATGAGCGCGTCGAAGATGTCGATCTCGTAGTTGCTGTGCACGTGCTGCAGGATTGCGGCCAGCCGCTCCAGGCCCATGCCCGTGTCGACGCAGGGCGCAGGCAGCTTCTTGACCGAGCCGTCGGGCTGCATGTCGAACTGCATGAACACGTTGTTCCAGATCTCGATGTAGCGGTCGCCGTCTTCATCGGGGCTGCCGGGCGGGCCGCCGGGGATCTCGGGGCCGTGGTCGAAGAAGATCTCGGAGCACGGGCCGCAGGGGCCGGTGTCGGCCATCATCCAGAAGTTGTCGGACATGTAGCGTCCGCCCTTGTTGTCGCCGATGCGCACCACGCGCTCGGGCGGCAGGCCGATTTCCTTGGTCCAGATGTCGTAGGCCTCGTCGTCCTCGATGTAGACGGTGGCCCAGAGCTTTTCGGCCGGCAGCTTGTAGACCTCGGTGAGCAGTTCGAAGGCCCACTTCAGCGATTCGCGCTTGAAGTAGTCGCCGAAGCTCCAGTTGCCCAGCATCTCGAAGAAAGTGTGGTGGCGCGCGGTGTAGCCCACGTTCTCCAGGTCGTTGTGCTTGCCGCCGGCGCGCAGGCAGGCCTGGACCGAGGCGGCGCGCACGTAGTTGCGCTTGTCTTCGCCCAGGAACACGTCCTTGAACTGGACCATGCCCGAGTTGGTGAACATCAGCGTCGGGTCGTTGCCCGGCACCAGCGAGCTCGAGGGCACCACCGTGTGGCCCTTGGAAGCGAAGAAATCGAGAAAGGTCTTGCGGATGTCCGCGACCGTGAATGTGGGCTGGCTCATCTTTGGATTCGTCTTCTGTCGAGGGCGGCGCGGCGATGGCGACCCTGTGTCGAACCCACTGCGGCGAACCGGCCTAACTGCTTGATTTGCTTGAACAAACGATTATAGGTTTGGCCATGACACCCGCGCCGCCCCAAGGCAAACTGCAGGCTGCGGGCGCCGCGGCTAATATGTGACCCGGCGCAAAAAACGAGAACCAAATACGGTCGGCGCCATCCGTACTTGTACGGACACAAAAGATCAAGGAGTTCGCATGGCAAGCCAAGAGGCGGAACAACACTGGCAGATCGAAGACCTCGATTTCTCGCGCATCGCGCTCGACAAGGTCCGCCCTGACGAGAACCTCTTCTACCTGGTGACGTCCGCCTCTTTCATCGAAAGCGGCTCCGACCTCTACACCCAGAACCTGGTCGACTACTTCAAGGGCGACGACGAAGTCACCGACTGGCTGTCCAACCACTGGGAGCTCGAGGAACTGCAGCACGGCAAGGCCCTTCGCGCCTACGTGCGCCATGTGTGGCCCGAGTTCGAATGGGACACCGCCTATCAGGGCTTCCTCGAGGAATACGCCACCTACTGCAAGGTCGAGCTGCTGGGCCCGACCCGCGCCCTGGAAATGACCGCGCGCTGCGTGGTCGAGACCGGCACTGCCACCTACTACCGCGCCATGGCGCGCAGCACCGACGAGCCGGTGCTGCAAGACCTGGCCACCCGCATCGCGACCGACGAGGTCAGCCACTACAAGCACTTCTATCGCTTCTTTCGCCGCTACCGCGAGCAGGAGCGCCTGAGCCGCTTCCGCGTCTTCGGCACCATCGGGCGGCGCACGCTGGAGCTGAAGAGCGAGGATGCCGACTGCGCGATCCGCCACGTGGTGAAGGCGCGCTCGCCCGAGCGAGCCACCGACACCGCCTATGTGCAGGCGCTGAGCGCGCGCATGAACAGCACCATCCGCACCAACCTGAGCGCCGCCACCACGCTGAAGATGCTGATGCGGCCGCTGGAACTGCCGGCGAAGGTGCAGACGGTGATCCAGTACCCGATCCGGCAGTTCATGCAGCACGTGTTCCTGCGCTGAAACCGGTCGCCGCACGGTCTCGGGCGGTCTCAAACGGGTGCTGCGTACAACTTACGCGCGCGGTATGCAAACGAAGTCACGCAAAACGAGAAAGCGAGACGGCCGTTCCGGTTTTTGCAACCGTTGGCTCGCTAGTATCCGCCGCTCATACCTTTCTAGAGGCGAGGCCTGAGTCCTTCGGAAGAGCGGCAAGCCGCTCCGTGGCAAGTCGGCTCGCAGCCTTTTGCATGCGAGTCCGATGTTTGAACCCACACCCCACCGCGAGCACCCTTACACCATTCGCCTGGAAGGCTCCGATCTTTCCATTCGCGACCTGATGGAGGTGCGCTTCACTTTCCTGCGACTGCTCGAACAGCACATCGGCGCGCCGCCCCGCGTGATCAAGTGCTACCGGGCCTGGTCCAGCCAGCTTGAATCGGGCGCCGAGACCCTGAGCGAAACACAGAAGGCCCATGCGCGCGTGTGGCGCGAGGCCTGGGACCATGCAACCGAGCGCGCAGCGCCGCTGCTGAGCAGGCCGCATGCGACGGCGTTCCAGTTCGAGTTGCTGAAATAAAAGCCCTAAAAAAAGCCCGGCCTAAGGCTGGGCAGATAAAAAAAACCCAGCACAAGGCTGGGTTGTGAACCTCTTGAGTGCTGTCACACACAGAGAACTCGCACTGAAAAGCGAGTCAACAAAATCTAGGGCTTCGGAAGCCTACCCCTTGTCGGACAGGACCGACACTTCCGAAATGGCCCTTGGAGCGCAAGCCATGCGACGCCAAATAGGCGCCAAAAAACTGCCAAATAGTTCACGTTTCAATGAGTGTCCTACGGCCGCTGACTGTTTCTGACTGACACGCGCGCCCAAGATCCCCATCGACCATTCAGATGCTGTCACGCAACAGGGCCGTACAAAAGAAGAGCTCTCTGTTTTCTTAGAGCGCGCCCCGTCAACGGGCTCCTCCCACCCGCTTCGGCGGGTATTTTTTTGCCCGAAGACTTCTCGACGACTCACGCAGTCAGCTGGCATCGACTGGCATTAACTGGCAGAAGTCAGGCCCGGCTTGCGGCTCGTGTCCAGCGAATACAGCTGCGGCCGGTCGTCGAGGCTTGGGTCGGTGGGCACATGCTCGGTGCTGCGCGAGGACCGGAACAGCTCGTTCTCCAGCCGGGCGACCCGCTCCGCGTACATCCGGGCGAGCGCCGCGTGATGCTCCGCCGCGGCCTGGTGCTCGATGCGCGCCATCTGCGCCTCTTCGAGCAGGGCGGCGGCGCGCCGGAGGTAAGCGGTGTGGGCGGGGCGAAACAGGAAGTCGAACGTCATTTCACGCTCCTTTTTGCGCAACGGTGCGCACGCGCCATGTTCCTCCCGCAAGGCCCCGCAGGTCTGTAGTCGCGCGACTTACCCTCGGGCTACCTTGTTTGCGCCGCTTACCACAGCGCGGTGACGCGTTTTCCCTGCCCGATGGGGACAATGCTGTGGAAAACCATGTGCGAATCGCGCCGAAGCGTTGCCTGGCGTGGCCTGCAACGCGGTGCCTGCGAAAGAGGCACGGCCGAAAATAATTTGCCGAAGGCGGGTGCGGCGGCGTCACCGCGCCACACCACCTTCAGCCGGACTCGATCAATCGCGGTCTTCGTGGTAGCGGCGATAGTGCTCGCGGCGCTCCCATTCGCGACGGCGCCATTCGCGGCGCTCTTCACGGCGTTCTTCGAAACGCGCTTCATGGTCCCATCGACGGCCAGGCTCGTAGTAGACCGGTGCCGGCTCGTAGACCGGCGCCGGGCGATAGCGCACCGGCGGCGGCGGTTGGTAATAGACCGGGGCCGGCGGCGAGTACGCCGGCGCGGGCTCGTAGTACACCGGGGCCGGCGTGCCGACGACGATGCCCGGAACGTTCACGCCGATCGACCAGCTCGTGCCAGCGCTCGCGGCGGCACTGGCGAAGAGCGCACCGACGGCAATCGCACCTGCCACGGCCAACTTGAGGCTGTTTCTATGAAGGGTCACGTCGTCTCCAGAAGTGCGGGAACAATCCCGATGCACAGACAACGCTTGTCGCCCCGGCACCGATCACATCGCTTCGGTGAAGAACGTTCCCAGATGTCACACGACCTGCGCCGAACGACTCGGGCTTCGCCGCTCGAGTCGGTCACGCAGATCAGTCACGCACATCAGTCGCGCGGGCTGGCCCTCCACTCCCTGACGAAGTGGGCGGCCCGAATGCATGCGCGCTCGAAGGCGCCGTCCCAGGTGAGTTGCTGCGTGATCACCAGCGCGCACTTGTCCACGCCCTGCAGGCTCAGCTTGGCGATGCCGGCGTACGAGCCGTGCACCGTTCTCATGATTTCGAAGTCCGCCGACCAGCCGTCGGGAAGGTCCAGATGAGAAGAAGGCGCTCGCATAGGAGCCGAGCATAGGTTTCGAACACACCCAGGCCCAGGAACTAATTCACAAGTATTAACGAAGGATTCCTGCACGCGCTGCGCCTGTGAAATAGTCCCTTGCGTGCCATTTCGCCGAGCTACCATCCCGCCAAACTTGAATGAGGTGGAGATGTCGGGCGCAAGTGAGATGGAGCGGGTCGTGGCGGCGCTGAAGGCGCTGGCGGTCCAGCCGTGGCCGGAGAGCGCACGGCTAGCCTTGAGATGGAACGAAGTCGCGAAGACCCTGCCGGGCGTCGGCTACGAAGCGTTCTTTCACGCGCACCGGCTGGCGACGCGCGTCCTGTTCCAGGGCAACGCGCTGAACACCGCGGCCGTCGACCAACTGCGCGAGCGGGGCTTCACGGTGGTGGTCGACAGCGTGCAGGGCGACGCGGCGTCCTGCGCGCGAATCGAGGTCGGGCCGGCGTGGCTGGACCTTTCGAAAAAGCCGGCCGGCCGCCTGCCCGGCACCGGCATGTACGAGCTGCGCGAAGACGACGGCCATTGCTGAGACGCCGCATCGCGAGCGCCTATACTCGCGGCTTCCGTTTTTTCGCCGCACACGCGTTCGACGGTTGCCCGATGCGGGTGTAGCTCAATGGCAGAGCTGTTGCTTCCCAAGCAACTGACGAGGGTTCGATTCCCTTCACCCGCTCCAAAAAAGCCTCCACGAGGCCTGCGTCCCTCCCCCCTGATCCCTCAAGCCGCCGGCAAGCCCACGCGCCGCGATGCGCCGGCAGCCGCCGCGCAGCCGACTGCACCAGCTCGAACTTCAAAGACCGCGGCGATGTTTCATCACGTAGCATCCGCCCCATGAGCTACACCGTGAAACTGATCGATTTCCCCGACGCGCCGGCCGATGTCATCGCCTCCGCGGAATCGCGCTTCCGCCGCGAACTGGACAAGCTGCTGGGCGAGGACGGCGTCGCGCCCGCACTCAAGGCCTTCGAGAACGCCAGCGAGTCCAGCGCCGACGAGCTCGGCAAGGACGAGCTCGCCCTGGCCGCCACCTGGGCCAAGGCCTACGAGTCGGCCAAGACGGCGGGCTTTCGCGCACTGGGCGAAGCCGACGAGGCGTACTTCGAGATCCGCATCGACTGACCTTTTGAAGCCTTTCGGAGGCTTTTGGAGCCGGCCATGAAACCGCTGTTCGCCCTGCTTCTCTGTGCCCTTCTGACCGCCTGTGCGACGGCCCCGGACACATCGCCCGCTCCATCCCGCGAACCGAGCGCAGCCACGGCACCGGAACCCGCGGCGCAACCCCAGCCCACCGGCGTGCAATGGCGCTACGTGGGCACCAAGTCGTACGACGCGCTGAACGCCGGCCTGGGCCGCAGCCACCGCTTCGAAAGCAGCATCGGCTGGGTCGACGTGTACCTCTACGACATGAAGCGCACCGACTGGCGCCCCGGCGTGGACGACCCGCAGTTCGACGCGCATTTCAAGGGCACCATCGCCGAAGTGCAGCGCGCCGCCGCGCAGGGCGTGTACACCAGCGCCAAGGTCGGCGCCACCCGCGACGTGCGCATCGACGGGCTCACCTTCCGCAGCATTTCATTCCGCCTTGTGAACGCCCGCGACGGCAAGGCCTACGAGTCGTTCACCTACCTCACCGCGCGCGGCGGCCGGCTGCTGAAGTACCGCCTGTCGTTCAACGCGCCGGCACCGGCCAACGTGGAAGCCATCGCGCGCGAGTTCATCGACCGCAACCTGCGCACCGGGCCCGACACGCCCGCCGGCACGCGCGAACTGCGCAACACCTGACCCCCCGCCAGCAGCGCGTTCAGCGCGCGGCCCGCCGCGCCGCACCCGGCAGCTTCGCCACCCGCTGCGCCAGAAAGTCGACCAGCACGCGCACGCGCAGCGGCTGGTGGCGGCGCGGGGCGTACAGCAGGTGCACCTCCTGCGCCGGCCCGGTGTGGCGCGGCAGCACGCGCAGCAGGCGGCGTTGCGCGAGCAGGTCGGCCACCATCCAGGTGGGTTGCAGCGAGATGCCCACGCCGGCGAGCACGCTGTCCAGCATGGCCACGGCGTTGTTCACACGGTAGCGGCTGCGCACCGGCACGCTGACCGCGCCCTCGGGCCCTTGCAGCAGCACGCCGTCGTCGCCGGGCGCGTAGCGCAGGTAGTCGTGCAACTGCAGGTCCTGCGGCTTGCGTGGCTTTCCGCGCGCCGCGACGTAGTCGGGCGAGGCCACCAGCACGCGCGGCCAGGTGCCGATGTGGCGCGCGACCAGGTCCGGCGGCAGCGTGCCGCCGACGCGCAGCGACACGTCGATGCGCTCTTCTCGCGGGTCGATGAAGCGGTCGTCCAGCACCAGTTCCAGCTCGATGTCGGGGTACAGCGCAAGAAACTCCACCGCCATCGCATTCAGGTGCCGCTGCCCCATCGTGACCGGCGCGCTCACGCGCAGCAGGCCGCGCGGCTGCTGCACGGCCTCGCGCGCGTCGGCGACGGCGTCGCCGTAGTCCTCGAGCACTCGCTGCGCGCGCTCGTGGAAACGCTGGCCCTCCTCCGTCAGGCTCAGGCCCGCCGCGGTGCGCCGCAGCAGCCGCACGCCCAGCGAGCGCTCCAGCCCCGCCACCAGCTTGCTGACGGTGGGCTGCGTGGTGTCGAGCGCGCGGGCCGCGCCCGACAGGCTGCCGAGTTCGACGCTGTGCACGAAGGCCGCGAGGGCGCGCAAGGTGTCCATGTCTGTATTCGAATCGGGAATGAGGTGGATGCCATTCTGCCGTCTACCCAATCGAAATTGCATGGATGAAAGTCGGCGCCTCGCTTCCATTTCCTTAGAGGACACCGTTCATGACCGCATCGACATTCGCATCCCTTCTTCGCCATGGCGCGCTGGCGCTCACGCTGGCAAGTACAGCTGGCATCTCTGTCGCCGAGCCTGCCGCCACCTACTGGCGCCCCAGCTGGATGGCCAGCACCCAGCCCGTGTGGTCCGGCGACTTCGTGCTGCCCGCCGGCCTGCCGTTCCAGTTCAACCGCCAGACCGTGCGCCAGGTCGCGCGCCTGAGCATCGGCGGCACGCGGCTGCGCGTGGTGATCAGCAACGAAGGCGGCACCGCGCCGCTGCACATCGGCGCCGCGCGCGTGGCACGCCATGCCGAGGGCTCGGCCACCGTCGAAGGCAGCGACCGGCCGCTGCGTTTCGGCGGGCAGGCCGAAGCGATCGTGCCGCCCGGCGCGCGCCTGGTCAGCGACCCGGTAGACCTCGCCCTGCCCGCGCTGGGCGAAGTCGCGGTGTCGCTCTACCTGCCGCAGCCCAGCCAGCCCGCGGGCTTTCATTTCGACGCGCGCCAGGTCGCCTACGTGGCCGACGGCGACCTCACCGCGGCGCCGCGCATGCCGGCTGGCGCCACCGAATGGAGCACGCGCGTGTACGTCAGCGGGCTCGTCGTGGAAACGCCCACGCCGCCCGTCACCGTCGTCGCCCTCGGCGATTCGCTGACCGACGGCAACGGCGCCACGCCCGGTGCCAACACCCGCTGGCCCGATGCGCTGGCCGAGCGGCTCGCGGGCCGCGGCGTGGCGGTGCTCAACGCCGGCATCTCGGGCGGCCGGCTGCTGAAGGACGGCATGGGCCGCGCTGGCCTGGAGCGCGCGGGCCGCGACGTGTTCGCGCAGCCCGGCGTGCGCGCCATGGTCGTGCTGCTGGGCACCAACGACATCGGCTGGCCCGGCGGCCCGTTCGCACCGGGCGAACCCGCGGTGCGCGCGGAGCAGCTCATCCAGGGCTTTCGCCAGCTCATCGAGATGGCGCACGCGCACAACGTGCGCATCATGGGCGCCACCATCGCGCCGAACGAACACGCGCTGCAGGGCACGCCGCTCGAAGGCCACTTCTCGCCGCAGAAAGACGAGGTGCGCCAGGCCGTGAACCGCTGGATTCGCGAGAGCGGCGCGTTCGACGCGGTGGTCGACTTCGATGCGCTGCTGCACGACCCGGCGCACCCGTCGCGCCTGAGGGCCGCCATGGACTCGGGCGACCACCTGCACCCCGGCGACGCCGGCTACAAGGCGATGGCCGCGGCCATCGATCTGCAGGCGCTGCTGGGGGCATCAGCGCAGCCTTGAAACAGGACGGAACGAAGGCAGAGCGGGTGCTTAACGAACGCAAAACCACCCGGTTTGAAACTGTGAAAATACTGTACATAAATACAGTATTTGCCTAGAATTTGTCGTCTCCAAGAACACCACCGAGGCGACACCATGACCACCGCCAACCCGCCTGCGTCCGCCCCGGCGCAGGCGCTTTTCTTCTCCAGCCTGCAGCAGCTGCAGACGCGTTCGCGCACGGGGCGCCTGTCGACCTGGCCCTTCAAGGTGGCCCGCGAGACGGGCCCCGTCGATATGCATGAAACAAACGATGTGCGCATCCAGGCGGCGCGCGTCATCCGGACGACGGCCGAAAGCTGGTGGCCGTCCGGTTCCTGAACCGCCTTTCGCTTCACCTTCCCCAGGAGAACTGCAATGGACGACTTCGACCCCGCCGACCGGCATCTGCTGATCGCCTTGTTCCCGGACCGCGACGTGCAACTTGCCATCGAGAAGCACCGCGAAGACTGGCTCTGGCCGAAGGGCCACAGCTTTCCCCCAAGCGCGCGCCTGCACCTGACGCTCAACGCCCTGCCCGACACCACCGACGCGCAGAGCCTGGCATGCCTCGACGCAGCGCTGGCCGAAGTCCGGATGGCGCCGCTGGATCTCACGCTGGCCAGTTCGTGCACGTGGAAGAACGACATCTCCGTGGTGCTGCCCGCCGAACACGACGCGCTGCGTGCGTTGCGCAGCGACGTTGCCCGCGCCGTGAAGCGCGCAGGCTACGAAACCCGCCGTGCCAAGTGGACGCCGCACATCACCATCGCACGCCATACGCGCGGCGCGGCGCGCCCTCCGAGGCTAGACCCCGTGCGCTGGATATCGACCGACTTCGCGCTGGTGCGCTCGCACCTCGGGCCGTCGGTGCGGCACGAGGTGCTGAAGTCTTACAGGGCCGACTAAGAGAGTCGCGCTATCGTTGCGGGTCCTCCATCGACCCGTCTTTCCAGTCGGGTGCACACACATGCTGACGCCACCCGACCTTTCGCAAGACGCCATCCGGCAATGCCTGTCCGAGGCCTACGGCCTGAACGACGCACAAGTGCGCTTTATGCCGCTCGGCGCCGATGTGAACTCCGCCGCTTTCCGCATCGATGCCGCTGACGGCGCCGCGTATTTCCTGAAGCTGCGCCGCGGTGAATTCGACCCATCGGTGGTCGCGGTGCCGGCCTTCCTGCACCACGACCAGGGCATCGAGGCCGTGATGGCGCCGCTGCCGACCACGGCCGGCCCGCTGAGCGTGCGACGCGAGGGCTTCGACTGGGCGCTGTACCCCTTCTTCGACGGCGCCAACGGTTTCGAGCGGGCCCTGGGCGATACGCAATGGCGCGCACTGGGCGCCGCGCTGGCCGCCGTTCACCGCACCGAATTGCCCGAAGCGCTGTCCGCCACGCTCCCCAGGGAGCGCTACGCCCACCACTCGCGCGAAGGCGTCAGGCGGTACCAGCGGCGGTTCATCAACGGCGTGAACGACATGAACGGCGACGACATCGTCAAGCGCTTCTTCGCGTTCTGGGAAGCGCACGCCGAAGACATCGACACCATCGTCTACCGCAGCGAGCAGCTCGCCTCCATCCTGCTGGAGCGACCGCCGCGACTGGTGCCGTGCCATGCCGACCTGCATGCGGGCAATGTGCTCACAGGCGATGCTGGCAACGCAAGCGATCACGGGCGCCTGTCGATCGTCGACTGGGACATGCTGATGCTCGCCCCCAAGGAGCGCGACCTGATGTTCATCGGCGGCGGCGTGGGCCATGCGTGGAACCAGCCCGCGCAAGAAGCGCTGTTCTTCGAAGGCTACGGCGCGACCGACATCGACGCGGTGGCGCTCACGCACTACCGTTACGAGCGGATCACGAAAGACATCCTCGAAATCTGCGACCAGGTCTTCGACACCGCTGCCAGCACGCAAGACCGCGAAGAAGCGCTGCGCCAGATGACGGCCCAGTTCCAGCCGGACGACGTGGTGGCCATTGCGCACCGGAGCTACGAAGCGGTGACCTGAAGCGGCGCACTGCTGGCACCGGCACCGGCATTGGCTTGGCGCCGTCAGGCGCCGCCGCGCATCAGATCAGCATGTCCTGCGCGTCGTCCTCGAAGCCGGCAATGGGCTGCGCCTTGGCCAGCGCCAGCCACACCGCGAACGGAATGCGGTCGAACGCGCGGTGCACCGCCGCGCGCGCCACCACCAGGCGCTCGCCCTCGAGCACCATCACGCCGCACTCGGCGGGCACCTCTTCAGGCTTGGCGATGCAGCGGCCCTTGGCGTCGTTGCCCAGCACGTACCAGCACTCGCCGCCCAGGTCGAGGTAGGCCGCGCGCTTGTCGGGCTTGCGCAGGTCGCCCAGCAGGTCGGCGCGGCTCACCTTCACCTCGTGGACGATGGGATGCGCATAGGCCTCCACGCTGGTGTTGCGGATCGAAAAAACATCGGGCCGCGCGATGCACCAGCGCGCCTTGCCGCCTTCTTCCAGCGCCGGCAGCCGCGCGCGCAGGCCGAGCCCGCGCCACGCGATGCGCCCGCCGCGCGTCATCTCGCGCGCCACGCGCTCTACCAGTGCCTCGTGCGGCGACAGGGCCGCGCGGTTGATGGTGAGCGTGGTGGCGATGCGCGCGATGCCGGCGTCGGTCACGCGCAGCGTCTCGTGGCCGTGCGGCGTGCGCACGCGCTCCAGCCAGCCGCCGGCGAGCAGCTCGACCTCGATGGCGTCGCAGCACGGCCACCCGGCCGAGCGGTAGATTTCGCGCAGCCGCCGCGCATGCAGCTTGCCGAAGGGCACCTCGCCCATTGCTTCGCCCATCGCCTCGACCTTCGACTCGCCTTTCACCTCGCCCGTCGGCTTCCCCATGGCCCTTGCCATCGCCCGCTGCAACGGCGGCGGCTCCTGCACCGGCGGCGGAAAGCCCGGGTCGGTGAAAGGCGGCTCGACCGGTGGCGGATCGCCCTCGGGCGGCGGCATGGGCGGCGGCTGCACGGGAATGGGCACGTCGGGCGCGGGCGGCGGCGGGCCGATGGGCATGGCGACGAGCGGGTCGCTCACGAGGGCAACAACGGCGACAGCGGTTGTAGCGGTTGTAGCGGTTGTAGCGGTTGTAGCGGCTGTAGCGGCGGTGGGTTCGGCAAGTTCGGACATGTAGCAACAGGTTAGCGAAAACTCGCGAATGGCGCGAGGCATGGAACGATCGGTTGCATTCAATGGAATGACCGCTGGAATGCTCAATGGAAGTCGCGGCTGGTGTTGCTCTGCGCCAGCCGGCCCAGGAGCGGCGTGAGGTCCTTGAAGCCCGTGGCCACCAGGTGCTGCACCTTGCCGCCGCTGTCGTCGTCGCGCTGCCAGGTGCCCTGCACCGCGAGCAGGTGCGACTTGAGCAGCGGCTCGCGCCAGGCGTCGATGACGTGGTTCCAGACGATCACGTTGACGTTGCCGGTCTCGTCCTCCAGCGTCACGAAGATGGTGCCGTTGGCGGTGCCCGGCCGTTGCCGCCCCTTGACGATGCCGCAGGCGCGCACGGTCTGGCCCGTGGCCATCTCGCGCAGCTCGGTCGCGCTCATGAGCTTCATGCGCGCCAGGCGCGGGCGCAGCAGCGCGAGCGGATGGCGGCGCAGCGTGAGCCCGAGCGCGGCGTAGTCCCCGACGATCTCTTCCCCCTCGGGCGCCGCCGGCAGCAGCAGCGCCTGCTCGTGGATGGGCACGCCCTTGAGCAAGGCCGGCGTGCGAGCGCCCATGCCGCGGGTGGCGGTGGCGTCCCACACTTGCTGGCGCCGATGGCCCGACAGCGACATCAACGCATCGGCCGCGGCCAGCGCGGCCATGTCCTTGGCCTCGAGCTCGGCGCGCAGGGCCAGGTCTTCGGTGCTGGTGAAAGGGGCCTGCGCGCGGGCCGCCAGCAAGCGCTCGGCGCCGGCCGCGCTGAGGCTCTGGACGCGGTTCAGCCCGAGCCGCACCGCCGGCTGGTTGTCGTTGCCCAGGCGACCTGCGTAGCGCGCGTCGGTGCCGTTCGGCATGCGCGGCGCGTCGGGTGCACGGGCTTCGAGCGTGGTGTCCACCTCGCTCACGGCGACGTCGACCGGGCGCACCTCCACGCCGTGGCGGCGCGCGTCCTGCACCAGCTGCGAAGGGCTGTAGAAGCCCATCGGTTGCGAATCGAGCAAGGCGGCGAGAAAGCAGGCGGGCTCGTAGTTCTTCAGCCAGCTGCTCACCGTGACCAGCAGCGCGAAGCTCGCGGCGTGGCTCTCGGGAAAGCCGTAGTCGCCGAAGCCCAGTATCTGCTTGAAGATGGCCTCGGCAAAGCTGGCCTTGTAGCCGTTGTCTACCATGCCGTCGACGAGCTTCTTCTGGAACTTCTCGAGCCCGCCCTTGCGCTTCCATGCCGCCATGGCCCGGCGCAACTGGTCGGCCTCGTCCGCCGAGAACTTGGCCGCGATCATGGCGATCTGCATCACCTGCTCCTGGAAGATCGGAATGCCCAGCGTGCGTTCCAGCGCGGTGCGCAGCTCTTCTTTCTCGTAGTGGATCGGCAAGCCTTTGCGCACCCGCTCGCGCTGCTTGAGGTAGGGGTGCACCATGCCGCCCTGGATGGGGCCGGGCCGCACGATCGCCACCTCGATCACCAGGTCTTCGTAGCAGCGCGGCTTCAGGCGCGGCAGCATCGACATCTGCGCCCGGCTCTCGATCTGGAACACGCCGACGGTGTCGGCGTCGCAGATCATGTCGAACACCCGCGGGTCGTCGTTGGGCACGTGGTGCATCTCCACCATCGAGCCCCGCCAGCGGTTCATGTGGTCGAGCCCGCGGCGAATGGCGCTGAGCATGCCCAGCGCGAGCACGTCGACCTTGAGCATGCCCATGGCCTCGAGGTCGTCCTTTTCCCACTGGATGACGGAGCGGTCTTTCATGGAGGCTTTTTCGACGGGCACCAGCCGCGTGAGCCTGGTGTGGGTGAGCACGAAGCCGCCCACGTGCTGGCTCAGGTGGCGCGGAAAGCCCTTGAGCCGCCTGGTCATCTCCATCCAGTGTTCGAGCTTGAGCTCGTCTTCTCTCACGCCCGCGCGCTCGCAGGCCGCGTTCAGCTGGTCGCCGAGCAAGGTGTCGTCGAACCAGTAGTGGTCCTTCGCGAATTCGTCGATCAGCCGCTCGTCGATGCCGATGGCCTTGCCCACGTCGCGCAATGCGCTGCGCGAGCGGTAGCAGATGACCACCGCGGCAATGGCCGCGCGCTCGCGCCCGTATCTCTCGTAGATGTACTGGATGACCTCTTCGCGCCGCTGGTGCTCGAAGTCGACGTCGATGTCGGGCGGCTCGTTGCGTTCGCGGCTCAGGAAGCGCTCGAACAGCAGCGTGCCCTTGTCGGGGTTGATGGCGGTGATGCCCAGGCAAAAGCACACTGCCGAGTTGGCCGACGAGCCGCGCCCCTGGCAAAGGATTTGCCTCGAGCGCGCGAAGCTCACGATGTTCTCCACCGTGAGAAAGAACATCTCGTAGTGCAGCTCGATGATGAGCGACAGCTCCTTATGGACCTGCTTGCAGACGCTGGCCGGAATGCCCGAGGCGTATTTTTCGAGCGGATATTTGTCGAGCGCGCCCTCCCACGTCTTGCGCACCAGCGTCTGCGCCGGCGTCTCGCCGTTGCCGACGCTTTCGAGCGGGTACTCGTAGTTCTTGCGGATCTCCTGCGGATCGAAGCTGCAGCGCTGCGCCACCACCAGCGTGTTCGCCAGCATGCCGGGCAGGTAAAGCTCGGCCAGCCGCACCCGCGCGCGCAGGTGGCGCTCGGCGTTCGACTGCAGCGCGAAGCCGCACTCGGCCACCGTCTTTCCCTCTCGCACGGCCGTCAGCACGTCGTGCAGCGGCTTGGTCGCGCGCGAGTGCATGTGCACGTCGCCAGCGGCCACCAGCGGCACGCCGGCGGCCTCGCCCGCCTGCACCAGCGTGACGAACCACAGGTCGTCGTCCATCTCGTTGAAAAGCGCCAGCGCCAGCCACAGGTTGTCGCCGTACAGCGCCTTGGCCATCGACAGGTCTTCGTGCAGCGTGGCCGTGTCCGCTGTTTCGCCAGGCACGCGATGCGGCACGAAGAGCACCTGGCAGTGCTGCAGCGAGGCCACCCCGCCGACGCCATCGCGGACGTCCCAGTCCACGTGGTAGTCGCCCTTGGGCAGCTCGGTGGTGGTGCGCGCGGCGGTGATGAACTCGCACAGGTTGCCCCAGCCCTGCGCGTCGTTCGCGATCACCACGAGCCTGAAGCGCTCGAAGCGGAACTCGCTGCCGAACAGCAGGCGAAAGCCGGGGTTGCGCGGGATCTTCGGCTCGTCGGGGTTCTCGCGCTCGTGCTCCTCCAGCTTGGCGGGCAGGTCGCGCAGCGCCACGTAGGCGCGCACGATGCCGGCCACGGAGCATTCGTCGGTGATGGCCAGCGCGTCGTAGCGCAGCTGGTAGGCGCGCTCCACCATCTCTTCGGGCGTGGACGCGCCGCGCTGGAAGCTGAAGTTCGTCAGGCAGTGCAGCTCCGCATAGCCCGGCAGCTCCACCGCCGGCCGCGCCCGCATGGGCACCGGCAGCGCATGCACCTTGGCCGGCTGGCGCTTGCGCTCCTGCTTGTCGCTGAGCTCAGGCATAGAAGCCCTGCAGGTACCAGCGCACCTCGCCCGCGGAAAAGCGCGCGGAGTGCCGCTCGCGAAAGATCCACACCAGCCCGGCCTCGGGGCTCTCGGCGACGTAGTAGTCGCGCAGGGCGGGCTTGCCGCCTTCCTCCATCCCCTCCATCCCCTCCTTGCCTTCCTTGCAGCCCCACCAGCCGGCCTCCACGCGCTGCGGGCCGACCAGCCTGCTCAGCGGCCCGCGGTAGCAGGGACGCTCGCCGTCCATCTCCAGCAGCAGCGGCTCGGGCAGCAACCACGGCGGGTAGAGGGCGTCGGGTTGCGAGGCGGCGGCCTGCGCCTGCCTGCGGGCCTTGTCGGGAGCCTTGCCCTTGTCTTTTTCATTCCCTGCCTGCACCCCTGTCTGTAGCGCCGGCCGCCATGCCTGCTTGCGCTCGGGCCGGTGGTCGGCCAGGGCGCACGGCACCAGCACCTGCCGGGCGCCGAGCCGCACGCTGAGGCGCTCGACCATCTCGTGCAGCTTGTCGCCCTTGCGGTTGTCTTCCGGCAGAAAGCTGGTGCTGGCGCCGGCCCAGGGGTCGGTCTCGAGCGTGCGCAGCTTCAGCCAGCTGGCGGGCGCAGCCAGCGTGGCGAGGGCGAGCTTTTCGGACAGCAGGCGGCGCAGGTGCGCCATGTCCTGCGTGGGCTCGGCCGTGCGCACGGTGACCTGCTGGTGCGGCGGCAGGTTCACGCCGTTGAAGCGCTTCAGGTCGAGCGTCCATTGCAGCTCGAGCGCGCGCGCGCCGCGCTGCCGCGCGCGCAGCCAGATCTGCAGGGCCGACAGCAGCCGGTTGGCCGACCACATAAGCTCGGGCCCGGTCTCGGCCAGCGCGGGCAGCTCCAGCTTCTGCTCGAACACGTCGGGCAGCGTGAGCCAGGCATGGCTTTCGGGGCGCAGGCCCCAGGCGGCGTCGAGCGCCACGCGCAGCTCGGTGCCGAAGCGCCGCGTGAGCCCGCCGCGTGGCAGTGCCGCCACGTCGCCCCAGGTGCAGCAACCCAGGCGCGCGAGCAGGTCGAGGTGGGTGCGCGCGACGCTCAAGGTGTCCAGCGGCAGGCCGGCCGGAAGGTCCTTGGGGCGCGCCGCGCCGCGCACGAACAGGCGCAGCCGCGCCAGCGCGACAAGGCTGGTGGCGCCCTGCGCGCCCAGCATGCGCATGCCGGGAATATCCGGCACGGGGTTGGCCGCGAGCAATTGCCGCATCAGCTGCAGCCGCCCGCCCCACAGGCGCTCGCAGGCCGAGACCTCGAGCATCAGCGCCTCGTCCTGCCAGGCGACGTGGGGCGTGTACTGCAGCGCCCACCAGCCCAGCGCCTCGGGCGGGGGCAAGGCGGGAGCGTCCGCGCCATCCGCAGAATGATCGAGGGCGGCGTCAGGCAACCACCGCAAGGCGATCCAGTGCATCCTGGCCTCCCTTCCATGCGTCGATGCGCACCACCGTGGCCGAGGCTGGGGTGGCATGCCCCTTCATCGAGTTCGCCGAGTTCGCCGTGCCCACCACGCCCACCGTGCCCTGCTGCTGCGAACGCAGCTTGCGCCGCAGCCGGGCGGCCGCCAGCAACGCGGCCATGCGCTCGTTGCGCGCCGGCAGCATCACCGGGGCGGACAGCGGCGGCCCGCGGCGCTTGAGGATGTGCAGCTCGATCTGCGACGCATCCACCGCGCAGCGCTCGGCGCGAATGCGCAGGCGCGCGGGCGAGGCCGACAGCGCCACCGATTCGGGCCGGCACACGAACAGCATCACCTCGTGCTGCGCGGCCGCCAGCTGCAGCCGCCGCAGCTCCCCCACCCGCGCCTGCGGCAGCCAGGCGACCACGGCGGCCACGTCGGCGCAGCGCAGCGCCTGCTCGCAGGCCCACAGGCGCGCGGCCGGCGCATCGCTCTTGACCCACATCAGCGATTCCACCGGCAGCCCCTGCGCCGCCAGCGACGCGCCGCAGGGCTCGTAGGGCGCGCCGACGAGCACCACCGGCCCGCCGCGCGCCTGCACCGCCTGCGCCAGCGCGGGCAGCAGCAGCCGCCAGACATGGGCCTCGGGCGCGGCCTGCAGCAACTCCGTCATGGCGCCCACCGGCCAGCCGCCGCCCGGCAGCTCGGCGTCGAGCGCGGCATGGCCGGTGGCCACCACCTGCGCGTCGGCCAGGCCGAGCTCGTCGGCGTGCCAGACGCCGCGGCCCGCGGCGGTGGCAGAGAAGGAGTCGAGGAAAGGAAGGCCCATGGTGAAAGACTGTTAACTGTATTTTTATACAGTATTTCCCAGGCCGTCGAGAAGAAAGCTGTTTTTCTTCGTCAGCCCCGTCTTCGCATTCCTTTGGCTCATGCGAGTGCGCCCAGAAGTCGGTTGAGCACGGGCAGCGCCTTCGCTCCAATGGCTTCACCCAAGGAGCCACCCCATGACCCACGCCACCACCCCAGCCACCACCGCCGTGCTGCAGGCCTGAACTACCTCGAGCCTTCCGCCCTGCGCCCGTTCAGCTACACCTTCGAGCCCCCGCCCGGCACCCCCTGGGAAAGCGGCAGCTACGCCCTGCACCAAGTGCCCATCGCCGATGCGCGCACCGCCGCCACGCCCAGCGACATCGAGCGCGAAGGCTTCGTGCTGCGCGACGCACCCACGGCCGTGCACGACTTTCTGGACGACGCCGAGGTCGCGGCCGTGTACCACCGCGAGGTGGCCGAACTGGCCCTGGCCGTGACCGGCGGCACGCGCGCCCACGTCTTCGACCACCTGGTGCGCCGGCGCGAGGCCGACCGCGCCGCGCTGAGCTTCGGCCGCCGCGCGGGCGACGGCCGGGCCGCCGCCAACGGCCGCATCCACAACGACTACACCGAAGCCTCGGGCCGCCGCAGGCTGGCGCTGGTGCTGGGCAACGAGCAGGAGGCCGAGGCCGTGCGGCGCTACTGCATCGTGAACGTGTGGCGATCCATCAAGGGACCGGTGCTCGACACGCCGCTGGCCGTGTGCGATGCGCGCTCGGTGATGGCCAGGGACCTTGTAGTCGCCGAGGTGCGCTACCCGCGGCGCACCGGCGAGATCTACCTGGCCACGCATTCGCCTTCGCACCGCTGGTCTTACTTCTCGGCGATGGACCGGCACGAGGCGCTGGTGTTCAAGCAGTACGACTCGCAGCTGAGCGGCGTCTCGCGCTACACGCCGCATGCCGCCTTCGACCACCCCGATGCGCCCGCCGACGCGCCGCTGCGCGAGAGCATCGAGGCCCGCTGCCTGGTGGTGTTCGAATGACCGCGCCCCGCGTCACCACGAGGCCCACGCTCGACCTGTGGTTCGACTTCGGCAGCAACTACAGCTACCTGAGCGTGATGCGCATCGAAGACGAAGCCGCCGCGCACGGCATCGGCATCCGCTGGCAGCCCTTTCTGCTGGGGCCGATCTTCCGATCCTTCGGGTGGGCCTCGTCGCCCTTCGTGCTGCAGAAGGAAAAAGGCGACTACACGTGGAAGGACATGGCCAGGCAGTGCCGCAGATACGGCCTGCCGTGGCAGCAGCCGACAAGCTTTCCGCGCGCCGCCGTGCTGCCGCTGCGCATTGCGCTGGTGGGCGCCAGCCAGCCGTGGATGGGCGAGTTCTGCCGCCGCACCATGCGCATGAACTTCGCCGAAGACCGCGACATCGATTCGCCCGAGGCCATGCGCGACCTGCTCGCCGAACTCGGCCTGCCGGCGCACCGCGTGCTCGAGGAGGCACTGTCGGACGCCAACAAGCTGCGGCTTCGGCGGCAGACCGAGACGGCCGCGGAAAAAGGCATCTTCGGCGCGCCCACCTTCTTCGTGGGCGAAGAAATGTTCTGGGGCAACGACCGGCTCGACGAGGCGATCGCGTTCTGCAAGGCGGGCGGCTCAGGGGGCTGAAGACTCCCCCTTGGGTTTGTCTTCAACTTCAGATCTCGCTTCGGATTTCAGCCACGCCGCCACATGGCGCACGTCCTCGCGCGGCGACGGCTCGGCCTGGATCAGCCAGTAGGCGTGGTCCGTCGCCGGCGCGGGCGTCGGGGCGTCCACGCGCACCAGACGGCGCTCGTCGAGCAGCGGCTGGATCAGCTCCAGCCGCCCCAGCGCCACGCCCTGCCCCGCCAGCGCCGCCTGGATGAGCTGGTCGTACTGGTTGAAGTGCAGCACGGCCTGCGGCCTGGCGTCGGCCCAGCCGACGGCGGCCAGCCAGTCGCGCCATTGCAGCCAGGGGTGCTGCGCGTCTTCGAAGTCGAGCAGGCACAGCGGCGACAGCGCCTCGGCCGAGCCCCACGACAGCGCCCCTTTCGAGCCCATCGACGGGTGCGCCACCGGCGCCACCGTTTCGCCGAACAGCCGCACCGCCCCGGCCGGCGCGAGCGCGGGCGTGGTGTAGCGAATGGCCAGGTCGATGCCTTCGTTGCGCAGGTCGGCCACCCGGTTGTTGGACGACACGCGCACGTCCACGCCCGGGTGCAGCGCCTGCACGTGCCGCAACCGCGGCAGCAGCCACAGGCCCGTCATGCCGATGCTCGCGCTCACGGTCACGGGGCGCTGCTCGCCGGACTGGCGAATGCCGCCCATCACCTCCTGCAGTTGCTGCACCGCGCCGTCGGCGCTGCGAAAGAGGCGCTCGCCCTCGGGCGTGAACGAAATCGCGCGGTGGCCGCGCACCAGCAGCTGCACGCCGAGCTGCGCCTCCAGCGCGTGCACCTGCTTGCTGACCGCCGACTGCGTGAGGCACAGGTCCTGCGCCGCGAGCGAGATGCTCATGCGCCGGCCGACCGCGACAAAGCCGCGCACCAGGTCCAGCGACGGCATGCGAAGCAGCGAAAGTGGCATTCCCATGGTGACTGCGAGAAGCGAAGGAGCCGGAATTTCAGCACAACGCCCCGGCCCACGCGACTGATGCGCCAGCGGCCCGCGCGCCCAACATCGGTTTGCCCGGACGGGGCTGCCGGCATAAGATCAGTTTGTTAACACTTTGTGACCTAATTACACAAAATGATTCGTTCCATCGCTGCCGTCTTTACCGCCCTCGCCGCCGCGTCCGTTCTGGCATTTTGCCTCGCGCCCTCCGCGCAGGCCCAGCCCAGGCCCCTGGTCATCGGCCAGACCTACGTGAAGACCGGGCCGCTGGCCTCGCTGTCGACCGAGCCGCTGGTCGGCATCCGCGCCATGTTCACCGCGGTGAACGCGGCCGGCGGCATCAACGGCCGGGCGGTGGAGCTGCGCCAGCTCGACGACGCCTACGACCCCGCCAAGGGCGCGGAGAACGTCAAGGCTTTCGTCAACGAAGGCGCGGTCGGCATCCTGATGCCCATCGGCACCTCGTCGTCGGTCGGCGCGCTGAAGACGGCCAACGAGCTGAAGATTCCGGTGGTCGGGCCCTACACCGGCGCCGGCCCGGTGGTGAAGTTCTCGGAGTACGGCTTTCCGGTGCGCATCAGCTTCGACGAGGAATACAGCCGCATCGTGAACCACCTGTTCACCATCGGCCTGTCGCGCATCGCCTTCGCCCACAACGACAACCCGGGCGCGCGATCGGCGATGGAAAGCACGCAGAAGTTCATTGCCGAGCGCGGCGACAAGATGGTCGGCAGCGTGGCCATCAAGAACGACGGCTCCGACGCCACCGAACGCGCGCAGGAACTCGCCAAGCTCAAGCCCAAGGCGGTGGTGCTGTCGGCCACCAACGACGTGGCCGCGAAGTTCATCACCGCCTACCGCGCGGCGGGCGGCGAGACGGCCTTCTATTCGTTCTCCTTCCTGAACGGGCAGAAGCTGTTCCAGGACATCAGGAAGGACGCCGCCGGCGTGGTCATCTCGCAGGTGGTGCCCTACCCGTGGAACAGCGCGATGCCGGTCATTGCCGAGTACCAGGCGGCCATGAAGAAGATCGGCGCCACCGAGTTCAGCTACGCCAGCCTCGAGGGCTACGTCACGGCCAAGGTGATGGTCGAGGGGCTCAAGCGCGCGGGCGCGAACCCGACGCCGGACTCGCTGCAGAAGGGCCTCGAGTCGTTCAAGACGCTGGACCTCGGCGGCATTGCCGTGGCCTACCGGCCCGGCGAGCACCGCGGGCTGACTTTTTCCGAGCTGTCGATGCTGAAGGCGGACGGCAAGTACCTGCGCTGATCGGCACGGGCTGATCTATCTCTTCGACAGTTCACCCTTTCAACCTCTTCAGCCCCCCGCCTGCACCGTGCGCGCCACCGCCTGCAGCGCCTGGGCAAAGGCCTGTGCCGCGGGCGTGAGCGCCGCGCGGTCGCGCATCAGCAGCGACACCTGCACGTTCGGCAACCTGTCGGCCAGGCGCAGCGCCACCAAGCCCCTGGAGGCGGCCGCCCGCGCGAACAGCGACGACGACGCCAGCGTGAGCGCGCCCGCCCGCTTCACCAGCGTCATGCCCAGCTGCCACGAATGGCAGACCACGATGTCGCGCGGCGGCGCCTCGCCGAGCTGCGCGAAGCAGCGCCGCAACAGCTCTGCGCCGTAGCTGGGCACCACCCACATCGCCTCGTGCAGCTTGCCCATCGTGCGCGCGCGCGCCAGCGGATGACCGGCCTTGGCGACCACGGCCAGGGGAAAGTCGAGCAGCAGTTCCCTTTGCAGCCCGTCGTCGGCCACGGGCTCCAGCTCGCCGAGGATGGCGAAGTCGAACTCGCTGCGCTTCCACAGCCCGTTCACGTCGGTGCCGCTGAGCTCCTGCAGCTCGAGCGCCACGCCGGGCCAGCGGGCGCGAAAGTCGAGCAGCGCGTTCGGCAGCAGCCGCTCGACCGCGAACGAGCTGAAGGCCACGCGCAGCGAGCCGCCCGCGCCATCGCGCAGCTGGGCAATTTCTTCTTCGGTGCGGCGCACCTCGTCGGCCAGCAGGCGCGCGCGCCGCAGCAGCGCCTCGCCGATGGGCGTGAGCACCACGCCCTTGGCGCTGCGCACCAGCAGCTGCGCGCCCACGCTGTGCTCCAGCTCGCGAATGGCGTAGGTCATGGCGGGCTGCGTCAGCTCGCAGCCGCGCGCGGCGGCACGGATGCTGCCGGCCGCGGCGACCGCTTCGAAGATCTTCAGGTGCTTCAGGTTCATGGCGTGCAGGCGAGCGGACAGCGGACAGCGGAAAGGGGCGATCAGCAATTTTGATCGCCCTGGAGTTTTCCGGATCTTTTCCTTCACCCCCGCTTTCGCTAAGGTCCGCGGCGGTTCTTTCACTTTCCTTGCAGAACACCATGAACATCCGCTCCCGCCTCGCCCTGCTGATGCTGTCCGGCAGTTTCCTGAACAGCGCCACCTTCGCGCAGTCGGCGCCGGACGCTGGCAACGCCCTCGCCACCCGCGCGCTGGCGCTGGCGGACGCCTCCGAGGCGCAGGTGGTCGAATGGCGCCGCCACATCCACCAGCACCCCGAGCTCTCCTACCAGGAGGTGCAGACCGCCGCCTACATTGCCGCCGCGCTCGCGAAGATGCCCGGCATCGAGGTGCAGCCCGGCATCGCCAAGACCGGCCTCAAGGCCGTGCTGCGTGGCGGCAAGCCGGGCCCGGTGGTGGCGCTGCGCGCCGACATGGACGCGCTGCCCGTGCTCGAGCGCAACGACCTGCCCTTCAAGTCGACCGACAAGGCGCCCTGGCTCAACGGCGAAGTGCCGGTGTCGCACGCCTGCGGCCACGACACGCACGTGGCCATGCTGCTGGGCGCCGCGCAGGCCTTCTCGAAGATGCGCGCGGAGCTGCCCGGCACGGTCGTGTTCCTGTTCCAGCCGGCCGAAGAGCAAGGCCCCGGCCCCGTGCTCAGCGGCGCGCCCGCCATGGTGAAGGCCGGCGTGCTCGACAACCCGAAGGTCGACGTGGTGATGGGCCAGCACATCAACGCGCGCGGCCCCTCGGGCACTATCAGCTACCGCCGCGGCGGCTTCATGGCCAGCGGCGATGCGTTCAAGATCTCGCTCAAGGGCAAGGGCGGGCACGGCTCGTCGCCCTGGACCGCCAAGGAACCGACCATTGCGGCGGCCGAGATCGTGCTGGCGCTGCAGAACATCGTGAGCCACCAGATCGACCCGCTGGACGGCCCCACCGTGGTCACCGTGGGCCTGCTGCAGAGCGGCAACCGCGTGAACATCCTGCCCGACACGGCCGAGATTGCCGGCACCGTGCGCTCGCTGTCGGCGAAGAACCAGAAGGTGGCGCACGACAACATCCGCCTGAAGGCGCAGAAGATCGCCGAGAGCCACGGCCTCACGGCCGAAGTGACCATCGACACCGGCTACGAGGTGCTGGTGAGCGACCCCGCCGCCACGCAGGCCGTGGCGCAGGCGCTGGAAGCCGCCGCCGGCGCGGGCAAGGCGCGCGAGTCGCAGCCCAGCATGGGCTCGGAAGACTTCGGCTCCTTCGGCAAGAACATTCCGGTGGTGTTCTGGCACCTGAACGCCTCGCCGTTCGGCGACAGGCACGGCGCGCCCAACCACTCGTCGGAGTTCGTCATCGACGAGTCGGCGATGAAGGTGGGCGTGCGCGCGCTGGTGGGCAGCACGCTGGCGTACATGAACAAGCCGGCGGGCGCCGGAGGCACCGTCAGCGGCAGCGGCAACTGATCGCCCTGGGCCGAGCGCGGCGATGCGCCGGCGCATCGGCTTTCCAGGGCCGCGGTGCTAAGGTGGCGCGCATCCATGACACCCCCCGGCCTGCTCAACGCGAAGCCTTCCGGCCTTTCACGCGCCCGGTTCCTGCGGCTCCTCGCGGTCCTCGCGACGGTGCCGGCGGGCGCGGCGCTACCGTCCTTCGCGCAGCAGCAGCAGCAGCCACAGTCACCGCCACCGCCCATGCCGATGAACACCCGCCCCATCCCCGCCACGCAAGAAGCCCTGCCCGTCGTCGGCTGCGGCACCTGGATCGGCTTCGACCAGCGCCCCGGCACCGACGACTACAAGCGCCTGCCCGGCGTGCTCGACGCGCTGTTCGCGGCCGGCGGCAAGGTCATCGACAGCTCGCCGATGTACGGCCGCTCCGAGGAGACCACGGGCGAGCTGCTGGCGGCCTCGGGGCACACAGCGCGCGCCTTCCTCGCCACCAAGGTCTGGACCTCGGGCCGCGAGGCCGGCATCGCGCAGATGGAGCAGTCGTTCCAGCGGCTGCGCACCCCGCGCATCGACTTGATGCAGGTGCACAACCTGGTCGACTGGCGCACCCACCTCGCCACGCTGCGCGGCTGGAAGGACAAGGGCCGCGTGCGCTACATCGGCATCACGCACTACACGGCGTCGGCCTATGCCGAGGTCGAGGCGGTGCTGCGCGCCGAGAAGCTCGACTTTCTGCAGATCAACTATTCGGCCGACGCGCGCGACGCCGAAAAGCGCCTGCTGCCGCTGGCGGCCGAGCGTGGCGTGGCGGTGATCGTCAACCTGCCCTTCGGCGGTGGCGGCCTGCTGCGCCGGCTGCGCGACAAGCCGCTGCCCGGCTGGGCCGCGGACATCGGCTGCGCCAGCTGGGCGCAGGTGCTGCTGAAGTTCGTGCTGAGCCACCCGGGCGTGACCTGCGTGATTCCGGGCACCAGCCGCGCGCAGCACATGGCGGACAACGCCGCGGCGGGCACCGGTGCGTACGGCGACGCGGCCTTCTGGCGCGCGCACGCCGGCGAACTGGCCAGCTGAAGAAGCTCAGTCGCTCAGCACGATGTCGGCGGCGGGCACCGCGCGAATCGGCACCCCGAAGCTGGTGATGTCCGACAGCGTGGCGTTGTGGTGCGCGCGTATCTGCGCGCCCGTGGCGTGCACCTTGTCGTGCGAGGTGTGCGCGTCGGCCGCCAGCACCACTTCGTAGCCCAGCGCGGCGGCGCGGCGCGTGGTGGTGTCCACGCAGAACTCCGACGAATAGCCGCAGACCACCACGCGCTTCACGCCGTGCTGCGCGAGCCAGGCTTCCAGCGGCGTGCGCAGGAAGGAGTCGGGCGTGGTCTTGCGGATCTTCGCGTCGCGCGAATCGGTGTCCAGCGCGCTGGCGAGCTGCCAGCGCTCGGAGTCGAACTCCAGGTCGACCGCGTTCTCATGCTGGATGAAGGCCACCGGCACGCCGCTTGCGCGGGCCCGCCCGGTGAGCGCGTTGATGCGTTGCATCACGGCTTCGGCTTCATGGGGGCGCGGCGGGTCATCGCAGAGACCGCGTTGCACATCGATGACGAGTACGGCAGTTTTCATGGCGCCATCGTAGCGGCCTGATCGCACGCGCTGTACAGGGGGCACCCCGGACAGCCGCACCAAAAGCCAAGGAACAAAAACAAAAGAACAAAAGCCCTCCCCCGCGAATGTTTCTGCCGCTGAAACCATTGAAACGCCTGCCATGGCTAATCTCCGGCCATCCGACAAACACAATCAAGAAGGCGCTCCCATGGCTGATGAATCAGGCTCGCAAGGCTCCTACCTGCCCCAACTGCTGCGCCGCGGCACCGCATTGGCCGCGGCCGGCTGCGCCTTCGTGGCGGGCTGCAGCGCCGCCAGCGGCGAGGCGCGCTACGACAACTCGCCCCAGTTCAAGGACGGCGGCTTCCACAACATGGCCAACCCCGGCCTGCCTGCGCAGGCCAGCGCATGGCGCATCTGGTCGCGCTTCATCGTGGGCAGCAAGATCGACAGCGTGCCCGTCGACCCCATTCCCGTGAAGCCGCTGGACAGGGCCACGCTCGACGCGCTCGACACCGGCACCAACCACGTCGTGCGGCTGGGCCACTCGTCGCACCTGCTCAAGCTGCGCGGCAAGTACTGGCTCATCGACCCCGTGTTCAGCGAGCGCGTGTCGCCGGTGCAATGGGCCGGGCCCAAGCGCTTTCACAAGCCGCCCATCGCGCTGGAGCAGCTGCCGCCCATCGAAGGCGTGATTCTTTCGCACGACCACTACGACCACCTCGACCTGGCCACCATCGAGTACCTGTCGAAGAGCGTGCAGCACTACTTCGTGCCGCTGGGCGTGCGCTCGCGGCTGGTGGTGATGGGCGTGCCGGCCGAGCGCGTGAGCGAGCTCGACTGGTGGCAGGGCGCCGAACACGACGGCGTGAAGCTCACCGCCACGCCCGCGCAGCATTTCTCGGGCCGCACGCTGGGCGACCGCGACCGCACGCTGTGGGCCTCGTGGGTGGTGCAAAGCGGCGACCAGCGCATTTTCTACAGCGGGGATTCGGGCTACTTCCCCGGCTTCAAGCAGATCGGCGATCGCTTCGGCGGCTTCGACATCGCGCTGATGGAAAACGGCGCCTACGACGCCATGTGGCCCGCCGTGCACATGACGCCCGAGCAGAGCGTGCAGGCCTTCGAAGACCTGCGCGGCAAGGTGTTCTTCTCGGTGCACAACAGCACCTTCGACCTTGCCTTCCACACCTGGCACGACCCGCTGGACCGCATCGCCAACCTCACCGAGGCGAAGAAGATCGAGCTGGCCACGCCGGTGATCGGCGAGGTGGTCACGGTGGGGCAGGCGCGCACCAACACGCGCTGGTGGGTGGGCCTGCACTGAGCAGGCGCGCCAGGCCTCAGGCCGGGTTGCGAAAGTGCAGCTCGATGGCACGCACCGTGTCGAGCAGCTTCGGGCGAATGTCCTGCATGAAAACCTCCGGCGCCATCGAACGCGGCCCCGCCGCGCTCAGCACCATCAGCGGCATGCCCTTGCCCACGCGCAGCGGCGAGGCAATGGCATTGACCTCGCCGCGCCAGTCGCCGAAGGAGCTGCAGCAGCCGTACTGGTCGATCTCGCTCACGGCCTGGCGAATGCCCGGCTCGATGCGCGGCCAGCCCGCCAGGTCGAGCGTGCGAATGCGCTCCTCCAGCCCCCGGCGCGCGCCTGGCTTGGCACCGGCCAGGTAGGCCCGCCCCATGGCCGTGGTGGCCAGCGGAATGCGCGAGCCGATGTTCAGCCGAATGGTCACGATCGAGTCGCTGCGGCAGGTTTCCACGTAGAGCATCGACATGCCGTCGCGCATGCCCAGCGCGATGAGGCAGCCGGTGTCGTTGGCCAGCTGCTGCATGAGCGGACGGCTCACCTCCTTGGCATCGAGCCGCGACAGCGTGGTGCCGCCCAGCGTCAGCGTGGCCATGCCGAGCCGGTAGCGGCCCGACTCCGCCACGTGGTGCAGGAAGCCCAGCTTGGTCAGCGTGTAGGTCAGCCGCGTGACCGTGGACTTGGGCAGCCCGCAGCG
Source organism: Variovorax sp. J22G73 (assembly GCF_030317035.1). Taxonomy (GTDB): domain Bacteria; phylum Pseudomonadota; class Gammaproteobacteria; order Burkholderiales; family Burkholderiaceae_C; genus Variovorax. The sequence continues at coordinate 1,159,047 of NZ_JASZYK010000001.1, read as the reverse complement.
CTCGGCCAGCTCCTGGTTGCCCAGCCGCTCTTCGCCCGAGGCGAAGCACTGCAGCACCTGCAGCCCGCGCGCCAGGGCGGTCACGAAGTGCCGGTCTTCCTTGGCGTTGACCTTGGGCACGGCGTCTTCGTACTCGCCGAGCGCCCGCTTGGAGTGGATTTCTGCGCGCTTCATGCGCCCGACTCTAGAGCAGCCGCGCCAGCCGTTGCGAGACGATGGCCTCGGCCTCGCGCATGATGCGCGCGACCAGTTCGGCCACGCTCGGCACGTCGTGGATCAGGCCGGCCACCATGCCGCAGCTCCAGGCGCCGGCGTCCATGTCGCCGTCGACCATCACCCTCGGGTACACATTGCCCACGAACGCGCGGATGTCTTCTATCTGCGTGTGCGCGCCCTTCTCGCGCTCGATGGCGAGCAGCGCCTGCACGCCCGCGTTGTCCAGCACGCGCTCGGTGTTGCGCAGCGGGCGCATCACCAGCCGCGTGTCGAGCTCGGAGGCCGCGACGATGGCGGCCTTGACGTTCGCATGCACGGGCGCCTCCTGCGTCGCGATGAAGCGCGTGCCCATGTTGATGCCCTCGGCACCGAGCGCGAGCGCGGCCACCAGGCTGCGGCCGTCGGCCATGCCGCCGGAGGCGACGAACGGAATGTCGAGCGCCTCGGCCGCGCGCGGCAGCAGGATGAAGTTGGGCACGTCGTCTTCGCCCGGGTGGCCGCCGCACTCGAAACCGTCGACGCTCACCGCGTCGCAGCCGATGGCCTGCGCCTTGAGCGAATGCCGCACCGAGGTGCACTTGTGGATGACCTTCACGCCCGCTTTCTTCAGCTGCGGCATGTAGGGCTCGGGACTGCGCCCGGCCGTCTCGACGATGCGCACGCCGCCTTCGACGATGGCGTCGATGTACTCGGGGTACGGCGGCGACGCGAAGGTCGGCAAGAAGGTGAGGTTCACGCCGAATGGCTTGTCGGTCAGGTCCCTGCAGCGGGCGATTTCCCTGGCCAGGCGTTCGGGCGTCTTCTGCGTGAGCCCGGTGATGACGCCCAGGCCGCCCGCGTTGGACACCGCCGCGGCCAGTTCGGCGAAGCCGACGAAATGCATGCCGCCCTGGACGATGGGGTGCGCGATGCCGAAGAGTTGGGTGATTCTGGTTTTCATGGTGAAGCGTGCAGAGGCTGTCAGCGGTTGCGTTGGGAAACGATTTCTTCCTCGACCTCGCGCAGCCGGTCCTTGCCGAAGAACATCTGGTCGTTCACGAAGAAGGTGGGTGAACCGAAGGCGCCCTGCTCGAAGGCGCCTTGCGTGTTGGCCATGAGCGCCTGCTTGACCTCTGCGGTGCCCATGGCCGCGAAGAGCTCGGCCGCGGGCAGGCCTGCGTCGCTCAGCGCGGCAGCCACCACGTTCGCGTCGGCCATGTTCAGGCTGCGCTCCCACATGCACGAGAAGACCGTGTCCACGTACGGCGCGAAGCAGCCGAGCGCTTGCGCCGCGACGGCACCTCGCATGATGGTCAGCGTGTTGACGGGAAAGAATTCGTTGCGGCGGTAGGCCGTGAGCCGGTGCTTCTCGAGGAAGCGCCGGAACTCCAGCGCGTCGTAGGCGCGCTTGTTGGGAATGTCGGCGAAGGCCTCGGCCGGCGAGCGGTTGTTGGTGAGCTTGAAGAGCCCGCCCAGCAGGATCGGCTCGTACGCCGCCGCCACACCGGTGCGCGCCGCCATCGCGGGTAGCACCTTGTGGCACAGGTAGGCGTTGGGGCTGCCGAAGTCGAAAAGAAACCGGAGCTTCACGGTGTCTGCCTTGTCCATGCTCACCATGCCTCCATCCAGGGGCGCAGCTCCATCTCGTGCGTCCAGGCATCGCGCGGCTGCCGGTGGATTTGCCAGTAGGCCTCGCCGATGCTTTCCGGCGACACGATGCCGCCCTGGTCCAGCAGCGCATAGCGCTCGGGAAAGTTGGTGCGAATGAACTCGGTGTCGATGGCGCCGTCCACCACCGGGTGCGCCACGTGGATGCCCTTGGGCCCCAGCTCGCGCGCCATGCTCTGCGCCAGCGCGCGCAGCGCGTGCTTGGCGCCGGCGAAGGCGGCATAGCCGTCGCGCCCGCGCAGGCTGGCGGTGGCGCCGGTGAAGATGATGGTGCCGCGCCCGCGCGCCAGCATGCGCTTTGCCACCTCGCGGCCCATGAGGAAGCCGCCGAAGCAGGCCATTTCCCACACCTTGAAGTACACGCGCGCGGTCGTCTCGGTGATGCCGAAGCGCACGTTGGCGCCGATGTTGAACACCGCCACCTCGATGGGCGCGATGTTCTTCTCGATGTTCTCCACCAGCGAGACCATCTCTTCCTCCTTGCGGGCGTCGCTGCCGAAGCCGTGCGCCTGGCCGCCCGCGGCCTCGATCTCCTGCACCAGCGGCTGGAGCTTGTCGGCGCTGCGCCGGGTGACGCAGGCGATGTAGCCCTCGCGGGCGAATCGCCTGGCAATGGCGCCGCCGGTGGCGTCTCCGGCGCCGATCACGAGGATGGCTTTCTTGTCGTTCATGCGGTGTCTTTCGTCGGTCGGTCTGTGAATGCGCACGCGGCTTGGCGCGGCCTCTTCATTCTGGGATGCCGCACCGCCGAACAGCGCACGCCGGGCCGAACTGAAAACTGCATTGCGGAACTTCAAGCTGCATGCCGGTTTGTGATTTTTCTCGAATGAGAGAGGCGGGATTGCCGGTGTTTTCACTGGGGAAATCCCTGCTTTGTGTTCTGCAGTGCAGTTTTCAAAACCGCCGCCGAAGACCCCTTGCTTCATAGACTCGCCGCCATTCGAAACACCGGACCCACCGAACAATGACGACCGAGACACACACCCCGCCCCTTCGGGTGCACCACCTTCTGTCCCCCTGGATCGCCGCCCAGCCCGACGCGCTGGCGCTGCGCGACGCCAGCGTGTCGCTGAGCTATGGCGAGCTCGGCGCGCAGATGGACGCCACCGCGCGGCGGCTTGCGCAAGCGGGCGTGCGTGCGGGCGACCGCGTGCTCATCGTCGGGGAGAACTGCGCGGCACTGTGCGTCGTCTTCCTGGCGCTGAGCAAGCTCGACGCATGGACCGTCGCGGTGAATGCACGCCTGTCCGCGCGGGAGATCGACGCGTTCATCGCGCACGCCGGGGCTCGTCGCGTTCTTTACCTGTGCCACGTCTCGCCCGAGGCGCGCGGCCATGCGCAGCGGCACGGGGCCTCGCACTTGGCGGGCGAGCTGGGCGAGCTGGGCGAGGTCGCCATCGGCCCGCTCTCTGAAAGCACGCAGCCCGAGCCCTGCGAGGCCGACCCGGCAGCGCAGGTGGCGGCCATGGTCTACACCTCGGGCACCACGGGCGCGCCCAAGGGCGTGATGCTGACGCACGCCAACCTGATGTTCGTGGCCACCGCCGCGCGCGACCTGCGCCGGCTCGGGCCGCGCGACGTGGTCTACGGCGTGCTGCCGATGGCGCATGTGGTGGGCCTGTCGACGCAGTTCCTCGGTGCGATGTGCGCGGGCGCGGCGCTGCTGCTGGAGCCGCGCTTCGCGCCGGAGAACGCGGCCAGGGCGCTGCAGCGCGACGGGGTGACCGTGTTCACCGGCGTACCGGCGCTGTTCGCGCGCCTGCTGGAGTGGGCGCGCAAGAGTGGCCATGACGGCAAGAACGGCAAGAACGGGGATAGCGACCGAGGTGGGGTGGCCATCGAGGCGCCAGCCCTGCGCCTGATCACCGTGGCCGGCTCGCCGCTCACGCCCCGCCTGAAGGCCGAGGTCGAGCAGGCATTCGGGCTGCCGCTGCACAACGGCTATGGCCTGACCGAAACCGGCCCCACCGTCGCGCAGACGCGGCTGGACGCGCCGCGCGAGGACTGCGCCGTCGGCGTTCTCATTCCGCGCGTGCAGGCGCAAGTGCGAGTGGTGAACGCAGGGGACGGCGTGGCGGGGGCCGGTACCGGTGTCAGTGCCGGCCCCGGCGAAGTCGGTGAGCTGTGGGTGCGCGGGCCCGGCGTGATGAAGGGCTACTACCGCAGCCCCGAACTCACCGCGGCGGTAATCGACGCGGCGGGCTGGTTCAACACCGGCGACCTTGCGCGCATCGACGCGGACGGCGCGCTGTTCATCTCGGGGCGCACCAAGGAGCTGATCATCCGCTCAGGCTTCAACGTCTACCCGCTCGAGGTGGAGCAGGTGCTGAACGCGTACCCGGGCGTGGTGCAGTCGGCGGTCGTCGGGCGCGAGGCGGGGCACAACGAGGAGATCGTGGCCTTCATCGAGACCCGGGAAGGCATCGCCATCGACGACGCACTGCTGCGCGCCCACCTGCGCGCGCACCTGTCGCCCTACAAGCAGCCCGGCGAGATCCGCGCGATGGCGGCACTGCCTTCCGCGCCCAACGGCAAGGTGCTCAAGGGCGTGCTGAAAACGCTCGCGCAAACGCCGCTGCACACCGCTTCATGACCACGCCCAGCTTCGGAACACCCATGCACCACCTTGCCACTTACACCCGTCGCGCCCTCGCCTTCACGCTGTGCGGCATCGCCGCCGTCTGCGCCTCGCAGGCGCTTGCGCAGGAGAAGCCGGGCGCCTATCCCTCGCGGCCCATCCGGATCATGATCGGCTTCGCGCCGGGCGGCTCCACCGATGCGCCGATGCGCGTGCTCGCCGAGAAGGCGGGCGCCATCCTCAAGCAGCCCATCGTCATCGAGAACAAGCCCGGCGTGGGCGGCACCATGCCGGCGCAAAGCCTGCAATCGGCCGCGCCGGACGGCTACACGCTGGCCATCGCCTCGGCCGGCGTGTACCGGCTGCCCTACACCAACGACATCAAGTGGGACCCGGCCAAGGACCTGAGCTACGTGATCGGGCTGACCGGCTATGCCTTCGGCATCGTCGTGCCGGCGAGCTCGCCCATCAGGACCTTGAAGGACTACGTGGCGCAGGCCAGGGCCAACCCCGGCAAGCTGACCTACAGCACGCCCGGCATCGCCACCACCAACCACCTGACGATGGAGCAGCTCTCGCGGCTGTACAAGATCGAGCTCAACCACATTCCGTACAAGGGCAGCGCCGAATCGCTGCAGGCCATCGTGGGCGGCCAGGTCGACTCGGCCGCGGAAACATCGGCGTTCGTGCCCTATGTGGACGCCGGCAAGCTGCGGCTGATTGCCGTGTGGGGCGACAAGCGCATGGCGCGCTACCCCGAGGTGCCCACGCTGAAGGAGAGCGGCGCGAACATCGTGCAGACCTCGCCCTGGGGGCTGGTGGGCCCCAGGGGGCTCGACCCCGCCATTGCCGCCCGGCTGCACGACGCGTTCAAGCAGGCGATGGAAACGAAGGAGTTCAGGGAGACGCTGGCCCGCTACGAGATGGAGCCGGCCTACATGAGCGCGAAGGACTACCGCGCGTTCGCGGTGGATGCGATGAAGCGCGAGAAGGAGATCCTCGACGCGCTGGGCCTGTCCCGCAAGTAGGCGGGAGGTAGGAGGCGGGAGGTAGGAGGCGGGCGGCGTGGCAACGTGGCGAATGGCGCCACTTCGCGACGCCGCCTGGCCCGGTGTGCTTACCCGCCGCGCTCCTTGCGCTCGCGGGCGCGGCGCACCTGCCGCGTCTCGTTGGCCTGCGAGGCGATGCGCTCCTTCTCGCGCTTCTTCGCGGCCCGCTTCTCGCGCATGCGCTTGCCCAGCACATAGCTGCCGAGGCCGGTGACCACGGCGATGAACAGGCCGATGACGCTGACGTCGATGCCGCCCATCACAGCACCCGCACCACGCCGGTCGGCTTGAAGCCCAGGTCGGCGGCCTTGCCCTTGCGCGCGCGGCTGCCGCGCGCGTTGTTCAGCGTGCGGATCTCCAGCGTTTCCTCTCGCTCCTTGGCACCGCGGCCGATGCCCTCGATGCGCACGCTGCGCGTGTAGGCCGCTGCACCCGCGAGCGTGTCCTTCGGTTCCAGGTCGATCAGCGTCAGGCCGCGCCCGCCCTTGGGCAGGCTCTTGAGCTCGGCGATCTCGAAGGTCAGGATGCGACCGCCCGTCGAGGCGCAGGCCACGTGCGTGGCCGCGGGCATGGGTTCGGCGCCGCTCGCGCCACCCACCAGCGAAGGCCGGCAGATCTGCTCGCCCTCGCCCACGTCGATGAAGGCCTTGCCGCCGCGCTGGCGCGACATCATGTTCTCGACCGTGGCGATGAAGCCGTAGCCGCCGGTGTTGGCCAGCAGCACGCTGGCGCCCACGGGGCCGGCGAAGAAATGCGTGACGTGCGTGCCGGCGTCCAGCTCGATGAGCGTGGTCACGGGCTGGCCGTCGCCGCGCGCGCCAGGCAGCGAGGACACGGGCACGGTGTACACGCGCACGCTCTTGTCCTTGGCGCTGCCGAACACCAGCAGCGTGTCGACGCTGCGGCATTCGAAGGCGCCGTACAGCGCATCGCCCGACTTGAAGCTGTACTCGGGCGGGGCCGCCTTCTCGCCATTGGCACCGTTCGCTGCGTTGGCGCCATTGGCCTTCTCGCTGGCCCAGCCCTTCTGCGCGCGGACCCAGCCCTTCTGCGACACGATGACCGTGACGGGCTCGTCCACCACCTTCACCTCGGCCACGGCGCGCTTCTCGGCCTGGATGAGCGTGCGGCGCGCATCCTCGAAGCTCTTGGCGTCGGTCTCGATTTCCTTCACCAGCAGGCGGCGCAACGCGGCCGGGCTGCCCAGGATGTCCTCGAGCTTCTTCTGTTCTTCGCGCAGGCCCTTGAGCTCCTGCTCGATCTTGATGGCCTCCAGCCGCGCCAGTTGGCGCAGGCGGATTTCAAGAATGTCCTCGGCCTGGCGTTCGCTGAGGTTGAAGCGCGCGATGAGCGCCGCCTTCGGGTCTTCCGCCGCGCGAATGATCGCGATCACTTCGTCGATGTTCAGCAGCACGAGCTGCCGGCCCTCGAGGATGTGGATGCGCTCCAGCACCTTGTTCAGGCGATGGCGCGAGCGCTTCTCGACGGTGACTTCGCGGAACGCGATCCACTCGTTCAGGATCTGGCGCAGCGACTTCTGCGTGGGCTTGCCGTCGATGCCGACCATGGTCAGGTTGATCGACGACGAGGTCTCCAGCGAGGTCTGCGCCAGCAGCGTGGTGATGAACTCTTCCTGGCTGATGCGCGAGGTCTTGGGCTCGAACACCAGGCGCACGGCGGCGTCCTTGCTGGACTCGTCGCGCACCACGTCGAGCACCGACAGCATCGCGGCCTTCAACTGGGTCTGGTCGGCGCTGAGCGCCTTCTTGCCGGTCTTGACCTTGGGGTTGGTGATTTCCTCGATTTCCTCGAGCACCTTCTGCGTGCTGACGCCCGGCGGCAGCTCGTTGACCACCAGCTGCCACTGGCCGCGCGCGAGCTCTTCGATCTTCCAGCGCGCGCGCACCTTGAGCGAGCCGCGGCCGGTGCGGTAGGCGTCGGCGATGTCGCTGGCGTTGCTGATGATCTGCGCGCCGCCCGGATAGTCGGGGCCGGGCACGATGGCCAGCAGCTCTTCTTCGCTGAGCTTGCCGTTCGACTTGATCAGCGCCACGCAGGCGTCGGCGATCTCGCGCAGGTTGTGGCTCGGAATTTCGGTGGCCAGGCCCACGGCGATGCCGCTGGCGCCGTTGAGCAGCGTGAAGGGCAGCCGCGCGGGCAGCAGGCGCGGCTCCTCGGTGCTGCCGTCGTAGTTGGGAATGAAGTCGACCGTGCCTTCGTCGATCTCGTCGAGCAGCAGGCTGGTGATGCGCGCCAGCCGCGCCTCGGTGTAGCGCATGGCCGCGGCGCCGTCGCCGTCGCGGCTGCCGAAGTTGCCCTGGCCGTCGACCAGCGGGTAACGCTGCGAGAAGTCTTGCGCCATGCGCACCAGCGCGTCGTAGGCGGCCTGGTCGCTGTGCGGGTGGAAGCGGCCGAGCACGTCGCCGACCACGCGCGCGCTCTTCACGGGCTTGGCACCCACGGTGCCGTTGGTGCCGCCGAAGCCCAGGCCCATGCGCGACATCGAATAGAGGATGCGGCGCTGCACCGGCTTCTGGCCGTCGGACACGTCGGGCAGCGCGCGGCCCTTGACCACGCTCAGCGCGTACTCGAGGTAGGCGGTCTGGGCGTAGTCGGCAAGGGTCAGCGTGGTGTCGCCGTCGGTGGGGCCTGCAAGGTCGAGCGGAGGTTGGGAATCCATCGTCTGTCGTTCTCGGAAGATTTCGGTTGCTTGTTTATTCGGTCATGGGCACCGAAGGCGAGCCTGTCGAGGACGAGACGGGCACTTCGGGCATGAAGGGAGAGGTCGGCACGCTGGCGGCATCGGGCACCGCGGGCAAGGCGGGGGCAGAGGACGGCGTTGGTGAAGTTGGGGAGGCTGGCGAATTCGAGGAATTGGTGGACCGCGCCGGGGCCAGCGGCATCCACGGCCGGTCGGGCATGTTGCCGCGGCCGACGGCGCCGCCCATCTCCATGCGGATGCGCCCTGGCGACTTGCCGCCCACCGTGCCGCCGCCGATGCGCCCGCTGACGCCCGGCTTCAGGTACGCATACAGCTGCAGCACGGTCTGCACGTAGTTCTGCGTTTCCTTGTAGTTCGGAATCTTGTTGCCTGCCCGCTGCACGGCGCCCTCGCCCGCGTTGTAGGCAGCCAGCGCCAGCTCGATCTGCCCGGGAAACATCGCGATCAGGTCGCGCAGGTAGCGCGAGCCGGCGGCGATGTTGATGCGCGGGTCGAACAGCTTCTTCTCGATGGTGGTGCGCTTGTCCGCGGCCACGCCGTAGCGCTGCGCGGTGGCGGGCATGAGCTGCATGAGCCCCATCGCGCCCTTGGGCGACACGGCCTGGGCGTCGAAGCCCGACTCGGTGGCGATCAGCGCCTGCAGCAGTTCGTAGTCGATGTCGTGCTTGTTCGATGCGTCGCGCAGCGCGCTCTTGGCGACCTTGTAGCTGGGCGAGGCCTCGAACATGGCGAGCAGGGTCTGCGAGGCGGGCGACACCTTGCCGTCGGCCTTGCGGCCCAATTTACCGAGCGGAGAGAGCCCCTTCGCGGTGTCGAAGCTCTGCCCGCCGCGAAAGAACACCTCGTAGCGCTCGTCGACCTTCTCGGCCGCGAAGTGCGCGATGCCCTTGCTGTCGACGTAGCCGTAGACGTCAGCGGCGCGCGCCAGCCCCTGCTGCGCGAGCAGCAGAAGTGCCACGGGGGCCAATAGCAACGAACGCTTGAAAGCTGACATGCGTGGTGGAGGGCTCAGACATCGATGTCGACATCGTCGGCGCGCAGTTCCATGAGTTCGCGCCGCGCTGCCGCTTCGCCCTTGCCCATGAGCTTGGTGATTTCTCCCTGGGTGGATGTGAAGTCGAACCGGCCCAATTGGACCTGCATCAGGCGCCGGGTGTCCGGATTGAGCGTGGTTTCCCACAATTGTTCCGCGCTCATTTCACCCAGGCCCTTGAAGCGGCTGATGCTCCAGGCGCCTTCGCGCACGCCGTCCTTGCGCAATTTGTCGAGCGTGGCGGTGAGCTCGCCCTCGTCGAGCGCGTAGACCTTGGAGGCCGGCTTCTTGCCGCGCGCGGGCGCATCGACCCGGAACAGCGGCGGCTTCGCGACATACACGTGGCCGGTTTCGATGAGTTTCGGAAAGTGCCGGAAGAACAAGGTGAGCAGCAGCACCTGGATGTGCGAGCCGTCCACGTCGGCATCGCTCAGGATGCAGATCTTTCCGTAGCGCAGGCCGCTCAGGTCGGGCGTGTCGTCGGGGCCGTGCGGGTCGACGCCCACGGCCACCGAGATGTCGTGGATTTCGGTGTTGGCGAACAGCCGGTCGCGCTCCACTTCCCAGGTGTTGAGCACCTTGCCGCGCAGCGGCAGGATGGCCTGGCTTTCCTTGTCGCGGCCCATCTTGGCGCTGCCGCCGGCGGAGTCGCCCTCCACCAGGAACACTTCGTTGTGGCCGATGTCCTTGCTTTCGCAGTCGGTCAGTTTGCCCGGCAGCACGGCCACGCCGGAGCCCTTGCGCTTCTCGACCTTCTGGCCGGCGCGCTGGCGGGTCTGGGCGGCCTTGATGGCGAGTTCGGCCAGCTTCTTGCCGTAGTCGACGTGCTGGTTGAGCCACAGCTCGAGCGCGGGGCGCACGAAGCTGGACACCAGGCGCACGGCGTCGCGCGAGTTCAGCCGCTCCTTGATCTGGCCCTGGAACTGCGGGTCGAGCACCTTGGCGCTGAGCACATAGCTGGCGCGCGCGAACACGTCTTCGGGCAGCAGCTTCACGCCCTTGGGCAGCAGCGAGTGCAATTCGATGAAGCCCTTCACCGCGGTGAACAGGCCGTCGCGCAGGCCGCTTTCGTGCGTGCCGCCGGCGCTTGTGGGAATCAGGTTGACGTAGCTCTCGCGCACCGGCTGGCCGTCTTCGGTGAAGGCCACGCACCAGTCGGCGCCCTCGCCTTCGGCGAAGTTGTCGGCGTTCTTGTCGGCGTGGCCGCCGCCTTCAAACAGCGGAATGACCGGATCACCGTTGAGCGTCTGCATCAGGTAGTCGCTCAGGCCGCCCTTGTAGAGCCACTGCTGGCTTTCCTTGGTCTTCTCGTTGACCAGCGTGACGCTCACGCCGGGCATCAGCACGGCCTTGCTGCGCAGCAGGTGCGTGAGCTCGCCCATGGGCAGCACGGCGGTCTCGAAGTACTTGGCGTCGGGCCAGGCGCGCACGGTGGTGCCCTGCTTGCGTTCGCCGGCCTCGAGCTTGCGCACCTCGAGCGCCTCGATCACGTCGCCGGCGCCGAAGGCCAGCCGCGCGATGGAGCCTTCGCGGTGCGAGGTGACCTCGAGCCGCTTCGACAGCGCATTGGTCACCGACACGCCCACGCCGTGCAGGCCGCCCGAGAAACTGTAGGCGCCGCCGGAGCCCTTGTCGAATTTGCCGCCGGCATGCAGCCGGGTGAACACGAGCTCGACCACGGGGGCGTTTTCTTCGGGGTGCATGCCGAAGGGAATGCCGCGGCCGTCGTCTTCGACGCTGACGGAGCCGTCGGCGTGCAGCGTGACCTTGATCTTCTTGCCGTAGCCCGCGAGCGCCTCGTCGGCGGCGTTGTCGAGCACTTCCTGAATGATGTGCAGCGGGTTGTCGGTGCGGGTGTACATGCCCGGGCGCTGCTTGACGGGCTCGAGGCCCTTGAGCACGCGGATCGAGCCCTCCGAATAGCCGGAGGACGCGGAAGAGGAACTGGGGGGAGTCTTGGGGGGAGTCGCCATGGGGGCGGATTGTAGTCAGTGGCCGGGAAATGACTGGATACCCATACAGGAAAGTCCGGGGAACGTCCGCCCCCCGCTTCAGCGCACTCCGGCGCGCCTCACGGCATGGCCAGGTGCGCGCCCAGGAAATCGATGAACTCCCGCAGCTTGGGCGACGGATGCCGCCCTGAGGGCCACAGCACGCCCACCCCGATGCTGTGCGGGCGCACATGCCCGGCCAGCACGCTGCGCAGCCGGCCCGCGGCCAGCGCCTCGCGCACGCTGAAGTCCGGCAGGCAGGCGATGCCGCGGCCCCGCTGCGCGAAGCACAGCCGGGTTTCCATGTTGTTGCAGACCATGGACACCGGCGGCCGGCATTCGCTGCCATCGGGCATGGGCAGCAGCGGCCAGACCTCCACCTTGCCTGTGGCGGGATAGCGGTAGTGCAGGCAGGTGTGCCCGGCCAGGTCGGCCAGCGACGCAGGCGTGCCGTGGCGTTCCAGGTAGTCAGGCGAGGCGACCAGCAGCTGCGAGAACGCCCCCAGCCGCCGGGCCGAGAGCCGTGAATCGGCCAGCTCGCCGGTACGCACCACGGCGTCGAAACCTTCCTCGATGACGTCGACCAGCCGGTCGCTGAAGTCGAGGTCGAGCTCGATGGCCGGGTGCTCGCGCATGAAGTCGGCCAGCACCGGCAGCACCAGCGAGCTGACCAGCGGCAGGCTCACGCGCAGCTTGCCGCGCGGCGCGCCGGCCGAGTGCGACAGCTCCTGCTCGGCCGCCTCGATCTCGGCCAGCACCCGGCGGCTGCGCGCCAAGAACAGCGTGCCCTCGGCGGTGAGCGTGATGCTGCGCGTGCTGCGGTGGAACAGCCGCACGCCCAGGCGCTCTTCGAGCCGCGCCACGCGCTTGCCCACGGCGGATGCGGACACGCCCAGCGCGCGGCCGGCGGTGACGAAACTGCGCGTTTCGGCGACCTGGATGAAGACGGTGAAGCCGCCGAGGCTGTCCATGCGAATGCTCCATTGCGGACCAGCTTGTCCGTATTGAGCGGAACTGTAGCCCCCTTTTTCCGGAGTCGCCTTGTTCCTATCGTCGGTGGCATGTCATTCACGAACGCCAACCCTTCTTCCTCGCCACGCTCCGCGTCGCTCTGCGCACCGCCAAGGCTTCCCTTGCTGGGCTTGCTCGCCCTCGCGGCCGCCGGCTTCATCACCGTGCTCACCGAGGCCATGCCCGCCGGCCTGCTGCCGCAGATCGGCGCGAGCTTGGGCATCGCGCCCGCGCTGGTCGGCCAGCTCGTCACGGTCTACGCCATCGGCTCGCTGGTGGCGGCGATTCCGCTCGTCGCCCTCACCCGCAGCTGGCGCCGACGGCCCTTGCTGCTGCTGGCCATCGGCGGCTTCGCGATCGTCAACACCGTGACCGCGCTGTCGCACGACTACGCGCTGACGCTGGTCGCGCGCTTCTTCGCCGGCGTGTTCGCGGGCCTGCTGTGGGCGCTGCTGGCTGGGCAGGCGGCGCGCATGGTCGCGCCTTCGCTGCAGGGCCGGGCCATCGCGGTGGCCATGCTGGGCGCGCCGCTGGCGCTGTCGCTGGGCATTCCGGCCGGCACGCTGCTGGGCAACGGCGTGGGCTGGCGGCCGGCGTTCCTGATCATGTCGGCGCTCTCGGTGCTGCTGCTGGGCTGGGTGCGCTGGCAGGTGCCGGACTTTCCCGGCCAGGCCGCCGGCCGCCAGCAGAGCGTGCGGCGCGTGTTCCTGTTGCCGGGCGTGCGGCCGGTGCTGGCGGTGATGCTGGCCTTTGTGCTGGCGCACAACATCCTCTACACGTACATCGCGCCCTTCCTCGCGCACGCCGGCTTGGGCGAGCGGGTGGACCTGGTGCTGCTGGTGTTCGGCGCGGCATCGATCCTCGGCATCTGGGTGACGGGCCTGCTCATCGACCGGTGGCTGCGCGAACTGGTGCTGGCCGGCACGGCGGGCTTCGGGCTGGCGGCGCTGCTGCTCGGTGCAGCGACCGGGTCGCCGGCGGTGGTGTTCGTCGCGGTGGGCGTGTGGGGAGTCGCCTTCGGCGGCGCTGCCACGCTCTTCCAGACCGCGTCGGCGCAGGCCGCGGGCGATGCGGCGGACGTGGCGCAGTCGATGGTGGTCACGGCGTGGAACATCGCCATCGCGGGCGGCGGGTTGGTCGGCGGCGTGCTGCTGCAAAGCCGGGGCGCGGGGGTGTTGCCGTGGTCGCTGGTCGTGCTGCTGGTGCCGGCGCTGTGGCTGGCCTGGCGGGCCTGCGCGCAAGGCTTTCCGGGGGCGCGTGCTGTCGCGGGCGCGACTGCACGATGAAGCCTGAGCGAAGGCGGCGGCTTTGATGCGCAAAGCGCATTGAAACGCCGTCTACAAATCATCAATGGCTTTGGCCGCCAGCGGGGCTGCCGCAGCATGCAAGTCGCTACATTCGACGCCATGCAAGCCCCCGCCCCCACTCTCTCGGTCAAGCAAGTCCTGTTCTGCGGGGCGATGATCGTCACGCTCTCCATGGGCATCCGCCACGGCTTCGGGCTGTGGCTGCAGCCCATCACGCAGGCCCAGGACTGGAACCGCCAGACCTTCTCGTTCGCGCTGGCCATCCAGAACCTGTCGTGGGGCATCTTCGGCGTGTTCGCGGGCATGCTGGCCGACCGCTTCGGCGCGTTCCGGGTGCTGATCGGCGGCGCGGTGCTCTATGCGCTGGGCCTGTTCGGCATGGCGCATTCGCCGACGCCGCTGCTGTTCACGCTGAGCGCGGGCGTGCTCATCGGCGCGGCGCAGGCGGGCTCGACCTACGCGGTGATCTACGGCGTGATCGGGCGGCAGATTCCGGCCGAGCGGCGCTCCTGGGCCATGGGCGTGGCGGCGGCGGCCGGCTCGTTCGGGCAGTTCCTGATGGCGCCCATCGAGGGGCAGCTCATCGGCCACCTGGGCTGGCAGACGGCGCTGGCGGTGGTGGCGGTGCTGGTGCTGGTCATCGTCCCGCTGGCCTTCGGCCTGCGCGAACCGAAGACGGCGGCGCTGGCCGGGCACCGCGAGCAGTCGGTGCTGCAGGCCGTGGGCGAGGCCTTTCGCTACCCGAGCTTCGGGCTGCTGATGGCGGGCTACTTCGTGTGCGGCTTCCAGCTGGCGTTCATCGGCATCCACATGCCGACCTACCTGCGCGACCGCGCGCTGCCGGCCGAGGTGGCGGGCTACGCGCTGGCGCTGATCGGGCTGTTCAACGTGTTCGGCACGTACACGGTGGGGCTGCTGGGGCAGAAGCTGGCCAAGCGCAAGATATTGGCAGCCATCTACCTCGCGCGGGCGGTGTCGATCGCGCTGTTCCTGATGGCGCCGATCTCCCCGGCCAGCGTGTACGTGTTCTCGGCGGCCATGGGCTTCCTGTGGCTGTCGACGGTGCCCGCGACCAACGCCATCGTGGCGGGCATCTTCGGCGTGGCCCATCTTTCGATGCTGAGCGGCTTCGTGTTCCTCAGCCACCAGGTGGGCTCGTTCCTGGGCGTGTGGCTGGGCGGCTACCTGTACGACACCACGGGCAGCTACGACGTGGTCTGGTACATCGCCATCGCGCTGGGCGTGTTCGCCGCGCTGATCAACCTGCCGGTGAAGGAAAACGCCATTGCGCGCGCTCCCCAGCCGGTGGGCGCCGCGGGCTGACTTGCGTATAAAGACAGGCCATGACACCGCAACAGCGCCAACACCTCGTCCACGCCGGCTGGCTCGCCGCGGCGCTGGCGGTGCTGGGCGGGGTGTTCGCCATGTACGTGCACCCGGCTTTCCTGGTGACGCTGGTCGACCAGATCTGGTCGTGCTTTTGAACTTCTTGCCCCTGAAGACCTGTCCATGAAAGATGCAGCGCCGGTGCACGGCATGTCGCACCCTGCCCCGGCTTTCCCGGCTTCCCCACCTTCGGACTGGGTCGTGCGCTGGTCCCACCTGCTGGCCGCCGATGCCACTGTGCTCGACGTGGCCTGCGGCGCCGGCCGGCACATGCAATG
This sequence comes from Variovorax sp. J22G73, assembly GCF_030317035.1. Lineage (GTDB taxonomy): Bacteria > Pseudomonadota > Gammaproteobacteria > Burkholderiales > Burkholderiaceae_C > Variovorax. The sequence continues at coordinate 1,143,829 of NZ_JASZYK010000001.1, read as the reverse complement.
GTTTGCCGGGCGTGGCCATGCGGTGACGGGCGTGGACCGCTCACCGGAGGCCATCGCGGCGGCCGGGGCCTTCGGGCGCACCGTGGTGGCGGACATCGAAGCGGGTCCCTGGCCCTTCGCCGGCCAGGTTTTCGGCGCGGTGGTCGTCACCAACTACCTCTGGCGCGCGCGCATGGCCGACATCGTGGCGGCCGTGGCCCCGGGCGGCGTGCTGCTCTACGAGACCTTCGCCGCGGGCAACGAGACGGTCGGCAAGCCGTCTCGCGCCGACTTCCTGCTGCAGCCGGGCGAGTTGCTGGCGGCCTGCGCGGGCCTGCGCGTGGTGGCCTACGAAGACGGTTTCGTGCAGGAGCCGGCGCGCTTCGTGCAGCGCATCGCCGCCGTGCGCCCGGCCGCGCCCGCCGCCGGCGAGCCCGAGCGCCACCTCCTTAAGGGAAACTGAGGGGGCCGGGGCCACTGCCTGCCGGGGCGCCGGAGTAAGTAGAATCGGCGCTTTCGTCCACCGACAAAGAGATTCCCCTTGGAGCAACTGACAGGCAGCATCGTCGCGCTCGTCACGCCGATGCACGACGACGGCAGTGTCGACTACCCCGCCCTGCGGCGGCTCATCGACTGGCACATCGAAGAAGGCACCGACTGCCTCGGCGTGGTCGGGACCACCGGCGAATCGCCGACGGTCGATGTCGAAGAGCACTGCGAAATCATCCGCGTATCCGTCGAGCAAGCCAAGGGCCGCGTGCCCGTCATGGCCGGCTGCGGCGCCAATTCGACCAAGGAAGCCATCGAGCTCGCCAAGTTCGCCAAGGGCGTGGGCGCCGATTCGCAGCTGCAGGTCGTGCCCTACTACAACAAGCCGACGCAAGAAGGCCAGTACCAGCATTTCAAGGCCATCGCCGAGGCCGTGGGCGACCTGCCCATCGTGCTGTACAACGTGCCCGGCCGCACCGTGGCCGATATGGCGCACGACACCGTGCTGCGTCTCACGCAGGTGCCCGGCATCATCGGCATCAAGGAAGCCACCGGCAACATCGAACGCGCCCAGTGGCTCATTCGCGACGTGCCGAAGAACTTCGCCGTGTACTCCGGCGACGACCCGACCGCGGTCGCGCTCATGCTCTGCGGCGGCCAGGGCAACATCAGCGTCACGGCCAACATCGCGCCGCGCAAGATGCACGAACTGTGCGTCGCCGCGCTGGCCGGCGACGTCAAGCGGGCCATGGAAATCCAGTTCGAGCTCATGCCGCTGCACCGCAACCTGTTCGTCGAACCCAACCCGATTCCGCTGAAGTGGGCCATGGCCCGGCTCGGCCTGTGCGGTGGCGCCCTGCGCCTGCCGCTCACCGAGCTCGGCGAAGCCAGCCGTCCGGCAGTCGAGGGCGCCCTGCGCGCCACCGGCCTGCTCAAGGGCTGAGCGCGCTGAACGCTCCTGCCGCGCACCTTCCGGAACAGCCTTTTCCCTGGCCGCAACAAGGTTAAGCAACCTTTTGCCGGAAGCGTGCTCAGAGATGGCGGGCACTGCGGCCCATAGACAGACGACAGACCGAACCATTCCAACAAGGAAGAAGACGTTGAAGAACCTTTCGCGACTTGCACTGCTGGCCCTCGTTGCCAGCCTCGCCGCCTGCTCCGTTCTCGAGAGCGACAAGATCGACTACAAGAGCGCAGGCAAGGCCCCAACGCTCGAAGTCCCACCCGACCTGTCCCAGCTCTCGCGCGACAACCGCTATGCACTGCCAGGCGGCGCCGTGACGGCCAATGCTTATCAAGCCGGCATCGCCAACGCACCGGGCGTCCCCACTGCGGTGAGCGCCCTGGGCGACGTGCGCATGGAGCGCGCGGGCACGCAGCGCTGGATCGTCGTCAACCGCACGCCCGACCAGCTCTGGGACCCGGTGAAAGACTTCTGGCAGGAAAGCGGCTTCCTGCTGACCACCGACCAGCGCAACCTGGGCATCATGGAAACCGACTGGGCCGAGAACCGCGCCAAGCTGCCGCAGGACATCATCCGCGGCACGCTGGGCAAGCTGGTCGACTCGGTCTACTCGACCGGCGAACTCGACCGCTTCCGCACCCGCCTGGAACGCACGCCCACCGGCACCGAGATCTTCATCAGCCACCGCGGCATGCAAGAGGTCTACAACAACTCGCGCCAGGACCAGACCGTGTGGCAGCCGCGCCCGAGCGACCCTGAACTCGAGACCGAATTTCTGCGCCGCCTGATGGTCAAGCTCGGCGTCTCGCAAGAGCAGTCGAAGATCCTGGCCGCCACCACGGCACCGACCAAGACCGCCACCATCGCCAAGATCGGCAGCCAGCCGGTCGTGCAGATCAGCGAAGGTTTCGACCGCGCATGGCGCCGCGTCGGCCTGGCGCTCGACCGCACCGGCTTCACCGTGGAAGACCGCGATCGCAGCGCCGGCCTGTACTACGTGCGCTACGTGACGCCCGATCCGGACAAGAAGGAACCCGGCTTCTTCGGCAAGCTGTTCAGCGGCTCGAAGAAGGACGAGGCACCGATCAAGTTCCGCATCTCGGTGAAGAGCCAGGGCGAAGCCACCACGGTGTCGGTGCTCAACGAAGCCGGCGCGCCCGAAAGCTCGGCCAACGCAGAGCGCATCGTCAAGGTCATCGCCGACGACCTGAAGTAACCCGCATGCTCCGCTTCCGAAGTCTCGGCAGCGGCAGCACGGGCAACGCCGCGCTGGTCGAATCGACCAGCGCCGGCCGCACCTCCCGCCTCCTGGTCGACTGCGGCTTCGGCATCAAGCAGCTCGACCTGCGGCTCGCACAAGCGGGCCTCGTCGCCGGCGACATCGATGCGGTCTTCGTGACCCACGAGCATGGCGACCACATCGGCTGTGCCCACACGCTGTCGCGGCGCAACCGCATTCCCGTCTGGATGAGCGAAGGCACGTGGCTCGCTACGGGCGCTCGCGATTTCGAAGGCCGCCTGAACCTGGCGCGCGACGACGCGGCGTTCTCGGTCGGCGACATCGGCGTGCAGCCCTTCACCGTGCCGCACGACGCGCGCGAACCGCTGCAACTGCGCTGCACCGACGGCAACCGCACGCTCGGCGTGCTCACCGACCTGGGGCATGCCACGGCGCACGTGCTGGCCCGGCTGAGCGGCGTGCATGCGCTGCTGCTGGAGTTCAACCACGACGCAGACTTGCTCGCCAACTCGGCCTACCCGTCGTTCCTGAAGCACCGCGTGGGCGGCAACTACGGGCACCTGTCGAACACGGCCGCGGCGGACATCGCGCGTGCCGTGCTGCACGACGGCCTGCGCCACGTGGTCGCGGCGCACCTGAGCGAGCAGAACAACCGGCCCGACATCGTGCGCCGCTTGATGGCCGATGCACTGGGCGGCGACGAGGCCGAGATGCTCACCGCGACGGCCTCCGAGGGCTCGCCCTGGCTCGACGTGTGAGCTGAACTTTTCACGAACAAAAAAGCCGCCCTGGGGCGGCTTTTTTATTGGCGAATGCCGGGCAGCTGTTACTGCTTGGGCGCTTCGTTCTTCTTTGCGGCTTCGGTCGCGGCGTTGGCGGCGTCGAGTGCCGACGAAGCACCCGGGGCCGGCGTGGCGGCGCCCGAATCTGTAGAGGGTGTGGAGGCCGGTGCGGCAGGCGCCGGTGCGGGTTCGGTCACAGGCGCAGGAGGCGGCGTCACAACCGCCGGCGCGGCGTCCTCCTTCTTTCCGCAAGCGACGAGCGCGGCAGCGGCAATCAGCGAGGCAACCAGGACGGACGTTGACTTCTTCATGGAATCTCCTTTGGCAAAGAATGTCTGGAACGAAAAAATTCTAGACCTGCATCCCTGCCCGAATATGTCTCGCGCCCGGATTCGCGGCATTGGCTTACAAGCCGAGCGTCGATGCCGCAAAGGCCGGTCGCGCAAGGCGCCAGCACTCGTCGATGGACTCGCGCAATGCACGGCGCGATGCTGCGTCGGTGCCGCACACGCCCCGGCTGCGCTCGGGGTCGATGCGGTGCATGAACCACGTGGGCGTCCAGATGGCGCTGGGCACCTCGGCGCCACCGGTCTTGCCGATTGCGCGGCATTCGATGATGTGGTCCCACATGCGCCGCCACGGCACGAAGCGCGCATGCGCGCGCTCCAGCACGTCGTAGCGCCGGGCCAGCAACACCAGCCGCCGGCCGCTCGCGGACCATGCCTGCAGTGCCTCGATGCTCGCGCGTTCGCCCAGCGGCCAGTCCGCGAAATCGGGGTCGCTGAAGACGATTTCTTTCCAGCCTTGCTGCGCCGCGGAAGACAGGGCGCCGCGCAGCATGGTGTCGAAGGCCGCGCGGCCGTCGAAACGGCCCTCGGTCAGCAGCGTGTGTTGCTCCTGCGGATGTTGCTCACTCGGCATGAAGCCAACCTGACTCGCACCACTCGTCGAGCAGCGCCAGCGCGCCTTCGCTGGCGCGGGCCAGTTCGCGCGGCCCGAGCGCGCGCTGGTCGGCCAGCCGGCGCATCAGCGTGGCATCGGCACCGCCCGCGCGAAAGCTCTCGCCGTTGATGAAGATGTGACGCGTGTCGTAGAGCATGCGCGTGCGGCGGTCGAGCGCCACGCGTTGCGCCGCGTCGGGCAGCTCGCCGCCCTCGTCGAACCACACGTTGGCCTTGGGCTCGGTGAGCGATTCGCCGAGCGCGCGGTCGATGGCGTCGGGGTCGCGCAGCGCGGCCTCGACGGCCTTGCGCGCGAAGGCCTGCAAGGCGGCGGGCATCTGGCCCGGCGATGCCACGGCGGATTGCGAGGGGTCGCGGTAGCGCGCCATTTCTGCCGGGCCGGCGTCTTCGAGGTCTTCGGAATAGGCCTGCGCCATGCGCGCCAGCAGGTCGGCGCCCATCTCGCCCACGGCGGAAGACCTCAGGCCGATGGAGCAGGTCATGCAGTCGTCGCCCACGGCCACGCCGTCGTGGGCGTACTTGGGCGGCAGGTAGAGCATGTCGCCGGGCTCGAGCACGAAGGTCTGCTCGGGCTCGAAGTTCTGCAGGATCTTGAGCGGCACGCCGGGCTGCAGGCTCAGGTCGCCCTGCTTGGCGATGGACCACTTGCGGCGTCCCTGCGCCTGCAGCAGGAACACGTCGTAACTGTCGAAATGCGCGCCGACGCCGCCGGTGTCGCTCGCGTAGCTGATCATCAGGTCGTCCAGCCGCGCGTCGGGCAGGAATCGAAACTGCCGCAACAGTTCGTGCACGCCCTCGTGGTGCAGGTCGACGCCCTGCACCAGCAGCGTCCATGCGGGTTGCTTCAGCGGCGGCAAGGCGCGGCGGGCCAGCGGCCCGTGCTTGAGCGACCAGCCGGACTTGCCATGCCGGATAAGGCGCGACTCCACGCCTTCACGCTCCGCCAACGCAAACAGCGCATTGCGCTCGATCGGTGGCACCATGGCGGGTATCGCCTGGCGAACGAGCAAGGGCTTTTTCTGCCAATACCGCCGCATGAACTGCGCGGCACTCAGGCCGCCGAGCAACGGCAGCGGTTGTGTAATCTCCATGGGAGAATTCTGCAATGGAAATCTCTGAACAATGCGTGGTCGGCTTGACCTGGACGATGAAAGACACGCTCGGCGACGTGCTGGACGTGCTCGATGAACCGGTCGAATTCCTGGTGGGTGGCGACGACCTCTTCGACGTGATCGAAGCGGCCCTTCAAGGCCATGAGCCGGGCGCCCGGGTGCAGTTGCAGGTCGAACCCGAGCAGGGCTTCGGCGACTTCAACGACCAGTTGCTGTTTCTCGAACCCCGTTCGCTCTTCCCTGCCGATACGGAAGAAGGCATGACCTTCGACGGTTCCGCCCTGCCCAAGGGCGTGAGCGACACCATTCCCAAGGACACGATCTATACCGTGGCCGAAATCTATCCCGACCACCTGGTGCTCGACGGTAACCATCCGCTGGCGGGCATCGCGATCCGGCTCGACATCGTGGTGCGTTCGGTGCGCGAAGCCACCGAAGAAGAAATCGGTCGCGGCTCGGCAGGCACGGGCTTCTTCAAGGTGGCGCCGATGGCGCCGGGCAACCAGACGCTGCACTGAGAAGGCTGTTTACAAATGAAAAAGCCGGGCAGTGCCCGGCTTTTTTTCGTCCAGAAGAACGGCGCGACTACATGCGCGAGATCTGGCCGTTGTCGATGCGCACACGGTCGCCGATGCGCAGGTCGCCGGGGCTCTGCACGTCGAACGCGCGGTAGCCGCCGCGGTCGGTCTGCACCGACACGCGATAGGTTTCATAGGCACGCGGACCGTTCTGCTGTGCCTCGATGGTGTTGCCCAGCAGGGCACCGCCCACGATGCCCAGCGCGGTGGCTGCGGCGCGGCCGTTGCCACGGCCGAACTGATTGCCCACCACCCCACCGATGACACCGCCGGCGACAGCGCCGCCGCCGGAAGTGCCGGTGCCGGCGGTTTCGCTGCGCAGCACCTCGATGTTGGCGACATGGCCGTACTCGACGTAAGAAGCTTCCTGGTACTGGATGGCGCGCGGCGGCGCCTGGTACGGGTAGCGCGAGGTCTGGTAGACCGGCGCGGGCGCCACGCAGGCCGTGAGCGTGGCCACGGCCAGCACGGAAGCGGTGACGGAAACGAAGCGCATTGAAATCTTCATGTTGAGAGGCTCCTCGAATAGAACGGCGCACAAAGGGTGCGCCTGCGTGTGACTAACGCCGCAGCCCCTGCCGCGATGACGCAAAACACACACTGAAACCTTCGAGGCGAACGAGGCGCCGGCAGTTCCGTTCCAGCACCGTCTTTACCGCTCGGAAACTCAGGTGCCCTTAAGAATCGGGGCGCCCGCCAGTGCAGAAGGGGCTCAGTGCTTGCCCGTGGAGCCGTAGCCGCCCTCGCCGCGTTGCGTGGGCGCAAATTCTGTGACCACCCGAAACTGCGCCTGCACCACCGGCACGATCACCAGTTGCGCCAGCCGCTCCATGGGCTCGAGCACGAAGGGGGTGTCGCTGCGGTTCCAGGCGCTGATCTTCAGCTCGCCCTGGTAGTCGCTGTCGATCAGGCCCACCAGATTGCCCAGCACGATGCCGTGCTTGTGGCCCAGGCCCGAGCGCGGAAGGATCAGCGCGGCGTAGGCAGGGTCGGCCAGGTGAATCGAAATGCCGGTGCCCACCAGCTGCCAGCCGTTGGGCGCCAGCGTGATCGGTGCGTCGAGGCAGGCCCGCAGGTCGAGGCCGGCGCTTCCGGGGGTGGCATACGCGGGCAATTGATCCACCATGCGCGGATCGAGGATACGGACGTCGACTTTCACTTACTTGCTGCCTTGTTTGTGTTGCTGTTCTCTTTGCTTGCGGGCCGCGTCCTCGAGCACCTGCTGCCACTTGGCAACGCCCGGGGTGAGCTTGAAGCCCTTCAACTTGCGCCCGAACCAGACCGCCGCGCCCAGCAGGACGACCAGCGCGCCGAACGGCACGCCGGCGGCCCACAGCACCAGGAAAACCAGCGCGCCGACCACGCCCAGCACCTTGAGCGTCGCGGGGTCGAACGAGCCCGGGGGCGTCTTGGTCACTTCGCCGGTCGATGCCTCGTTGCGCTGCTGCATGGCGGCCGTGACGGGGCCGGAGGGTTGGTTGGGCAAGGTCGTGATGCCGACGTCGAGCCCGGGCTCGCCCTCCTTGGCCGCGCGCTTGGGGAGCAGGGCCTGCGCCGACAGCCGCTCGACATAGCGGGCGAAGTCGCCGTTGGGCGGAGTGTTCCATTGCGGATTCAGGTTCATCAGACCCTCCAGTCGGAAAGACGTGCGGCAATTTCGGTCATCAGTTCGCGCGCCAGCGTGAGCTTGGGCGCGCGGGGCAGCTCGCGCACGCCGTTGGTGTCCACCAGCAGCAACGCGTTGTCGTCCTGCCCGAAAGTCAGCGGGCCGATGTTGCCGACCAGCAGCGGAATGCCCTTGCGCTCGCGCTTGGCCTTGGCGTGCTCGGCGAGGTTCTCGCTCTCGGCGGCAAAACCCACGCAGAAGAGCTTTTTCGACTGGGCCCGCTCGCTCTTGGCCACGGTGAGCAGGATGTCGGCGTTCTCGACGAACTCGAGCACCGGCGTCTTGCCGCTGCCGTCTTTCTTGATCTTCTGGTCGCTGTGCGTGGCTGGGCGCCAGTCGGCCACGGCGGCGGTGGCTACAAAAATGCTAGCAAACTGCGCGGCTCGGGTGGTCGCCTCGAGCATCTCCCGCGCAGACAGCACGTCCACGCGGGTGACGCCGCGCGGGGTCGGCAGGTGCACCGGGCCGGCCACCAGCGTGACCTCGGCACCCGCCTCGCGCGCCGCGCGGGCAATGGCGAAACCCATCTTGCCGGACGAATGGTTGGTGATGCCGCGAATCGGGTCGAGCGCCTCGAAGGTCGGGCCCGCGGTGACCAGCACCTTCTGCCCCGCCAGCAGCTTGGGGCTGAAGAAGGCGGTGATGTCCTCCAGCAGCTGCGCCGGCTCGAGCATGCGGCCGTCGCCGGTCTCGCCGCAGGCCTGCCAGCCGCTGCCCACGCCCAGCACGGTGGCGCCGTCGGCGGCCACCTGCATCAGGTTGCGCTGGGTGGCGGGGTGCGCCCACATCTCGCGGTTCATGGCCGGGGCGATGAGCAGCGGAATGCGCTCCATGGGGCGGGCCAGGCACATCAGGCTCAGCAGGTCGTCGGAGCGGCCCTGCACCAGGCGCGCGATGAAATCGGCGCTGCAGGGCGCCAGCACGATCGCATCGGCCTCGCGGCTCAGGTTGATGTGCGGCATGTTGTTGGGCTCGCGTGTGTCCCACTGCGAGGTGTACACGGTGCGCCCCGAGAGCGCCTGCATGGTCACGGGGGTGATGAACTGCTCCGCCGCCTCGGTCATGACCACCTGAACGGTGGCGCCCGCCTTCACGAACAGCCGGCACAGCTCGGCCGACTTGTAGCAGGCGATGCCCCCCGTGAGGCCCAGGACAATGTGTTTTCCGGCGAAATCTTGCATGGCCCGTATTGTTGCTCATAGGCCATCGAGCCTCGGCCAACAAGCCCTTGGGTCGAAGTGTCGCCAAGGCCACATCTATAATCGCAATTTCCCACTGCCCGGATTCACAGCGTCCGGAACTGGCATGACCAAATTTGTCTTCGTCACCGGTGGTGTCGTCTCTTCCCTTGGCAAGGGAATCGCCTCCGCCTCGCTCGCCGCGATCCTCGAATCGCGCGGCCTCCAAGTCACCCTCATCAAGCTCGATCCGTACATCAATGTCGACCCCGGCACGATGTCGCCCTTCCAGCATGGCGAGGTGTTCGTCACCGACGACGGCGCCGAGACCGACCTCGACCTCGGCCACTACGAGCGCTTCATCAACACGCGCATGCGCAAGGCCAACAACTTCACGACCGGCCAGATCTACAAGACCGTGCTCGAGAAGGAGCGCCGCGGCGACTACCTCGGCAAGACCGTCCAGGTGATTCCGCACATCACCAACGAAATCCAGGAATACATCAAGCGCGGCGCCGGCATCGGCACCTCGCACGAGGTGGACGTGGCCATCGTCGAAATCGGCGGCACCGTGGGCGACATCGAGTCGCTGCCCTTCCTGGAAGCCGTGCGCCAGATGAGCCTGCGCAACGGCCCGAACAATTCGGCCTTCGTGCACCTGAGCTACGTGCCCTGGATCGCCGCCGCCGGCGAGCTCAAGACCAAGCCCACGCAGCACACCGCCAAGGAGCTGCGCGCCATCGGCATCCAGGCCGACGTGCTCCTGTGCCGCGCCGACCGCCCGATTCCTGACGACGAGCGCGCCAAGATCTCGCTGTTCTCCAACGTGCCCGAATGGGGCGTCATCTCGATGTGGGACGTGGACACCATCTACAAGGTGCCCCGCATGCTGCACGAGCAAGGCCTGGACGGCCTGATCTGCGACAAGCTGCGCATCAACACCCCGCCCGCCAAGCTGCAGCGCTGGGACGACCTGGTTTACGAGGTCGAGCATCCGCAAAAGGAAGTGTCGATTGCCATGGTCGGCAAGTACGTCGACCTGTCGGACAGCTACAAGTCGCTGAACGAAGCCCTGCGCCACGCCGGCATGAAGAACCATGCGCGCGTGAAAATCGACTACATCGACTCCGAGACCATCAACGCGCAGGACGTCTCCCGCCTGGCCAAGTACGACGCCATCCTGGTGCCCGGCGGCTTCGGCCAGCGCGGTGTCGAAGGCAAGATCTCGGCGGCACGCTTCGCCCGCGAAGGCAAGGTCCCCTACCTGGGCATCTGCCTGGGCATGCAGGTGGCCACCATCGAATACGCCCGCCACGTGGCCGGCCTGAAGAACGCCAACAGCACCGAGTTCGACCCCGAGACGCCCACCCCCGTGATCGCGCTGATCACCGAGTGGAAGGACGCCGACGGCACCGTGAAGACGCGCGACGAAAAGTCCGACCTCGGCGGCACCATGCGCCTGGGCGCGCAGAGCTCCGACGTCTCGCCCGGCACGCTGGCCCACAGCATCTACGGCGACGTGGTCACCGAGCGCCATCGCCATCGCTACGAAGCCAACGTGAACTACCTCGACCAGCTGCGCAACGCCGGCCTGGTGATCTCCGCGCTCACGCAGCGCGAGCACCTGACCGAAATCGTCGAGCTGCCGCAGGACGTGCATCCCTGGTTCATGGGCGTGCAGTTCCACCCCGAGTTCAAGTCGACCCCCTGGGGCGGCCACCCGCTGTTCAACGCCTTCATCAAGGCCGCGCTGGACCACAAGGAAAAGGGCACGGGCAGCACCAAGGCATTGAAGGCGGTGGCATGAGCGCCGCGCCGGGCCGCCCCAAGCAAGCTCGCACCGCGGTGCGCAGCACGGAGATCGTCCGATGAGCAGCGGCTACGTCATCGCCCACGTCGAGGTGACCAACCCGACGCAGTACGAGGAATACAAGAAGTGGTCGAGCGTTGCCATGCAGGCGCACGGCGCCGAAGTGTGCGTGCGCGGCGGCCAGGTGCAGCCGCTGGAAGGCACCTGGCAGCCCACGCGCGTGGTGGTGCTCAAGTTCGCCAGCTTCGAGCAAGCCAAGGCTTTCTATGAAACCCCCGAGTACCTCAAGGCACGCGAGGCGCGTGCCGGCGCCGCGATCATGAACATGATCGCCGTCGAAGGCGTCTGAGCCTTCCACCCATTCATTTATTCGCCCAAAGAGAACCGAAAGAGAAAGACAAAAGATGAGTGCAATCGTTGACATCGTCGGCCGCGAAATTCTCGACAGCCGAGGCAACCCCACCGTCGAATGCGACGTGCTGCTCGAATCAGGCACCATGGGCCGCGCGGCCGTGCCTTCGGGCGCGTCGACCGGCTCGCGCGAAGCCATCGAGCTGCGCGACGGCGACAAGAGCCGCTACCTCGGCAAGGGCGTGCTGAAGGCCGTGGAGAACATCAACACCGAGATCTCGGAAGCCGTGCTGGGCCTGGACGCCAGCGAACAGGCTTTCCTCGATCGCACGATGATCGACCTGGACGGCACCGACAACAAGGCCCGCCTGGGCGCCAACGCCACGCTGGCCGTGTCGATGGCCGTGGCCCGCGCCGCGGCCGAAGAGTCGGGCCTGCCGCTGTACCGCTACTTCGGCGGCATGGGTGGCATGCAGCTGCCGGTGCCGATGATGAACGTCATCAACGGCGGCGCGCACGCCAACAACAGCCTGGACCTGCAGGAATTCATGATCATCCCCGTGGGCGCCAAGAGCTTCCGCGAGGCCGTGCGCTACGGCGCCGAGGTGTTCCACGCGCTGAAGAAGATCCTGGGCGACCGCGGCATCAGCACGGCGGTGGGCGACGAAGGCGGCTTCGCTCCCAGCGTGGAAAGCCACGAAGCGGCCATCCAGCTGATCCTGGAAGCCATCGACAAGGCCGGCTACACGGCGGGCGAGCAGATCGCCCTGGGCCTCGATTGCGCGGCCAGCGAGTTCTACAAGGACGGCAACTACGTGCTGTCGGGCGAGAACCTCACGCTGTCGGCCGGCAACTGGGCCGACATGCTGGCGACCTGGGTCGACAAGTATCCGATCATCAGCATCGAAGACGGCATGCACGAAGGCGATTGGGACGGCTGGAAGCTGCTCACCGACCGCCTTGGCAAGCGCGTGCAGCTGGTGGGCGACGACCTGTTCGTCACCAACACCAAGATCCTGCAAGAAGGCATCGACAAGGGCATTGCCAACTCGATCCTGATCAAGATCAACCAGATCGGCACGCTCACCGAAACCTTCGCCGCCATCGAGATGGCCAAGCGCGCTGGCTACACCGCCGTCATTTCGCACCGTTCGGGCGAAACCGAGGACAGCACCATCGCCGACATCGCCGTGGGCACCAACGCCGGCCAGATCAAGACCGGCTCGCTGTCGCGTTCGGACCGCATCGCCAAGTACAACCAGCTGCTGCGCATCGAAGAAGACCTGGGCGACATCGCCGTGTACCCCGGCCGCGGCGCGTTCTACAACCTGAAGTAACGCCAGGACGCCACGCGCATGCGCGCCCGCCTCGTTCCACCGATCATCCTGCTGCTCCTGCTGGCCGTCCTGCAGTGGCAGTTGTGGAACGGGCGCGGCAGCGTGCGCGACGTGGCGCAGTTGCGCACCAAGCTGGCCGACGGCAAGGAGGCCAACGCCAAGGCCGCGCTGAACAACGAGCGCCTGACCTCCGAGGTGAACGACCTGAAGGACGGCCTCGAGATGGTCGAGGAACGCGCGCGCGCGGAACTCGGCATGGTCAAGCCGAACGAAGTGTTCGTACAGATCGCACACTGACCCTTCACTTTTTCGCCCGCTGATGACCGAGCTTCTCTCGGCCCCCGCATTCCTGCTGTGGGGCTCTCCTGTCAGCTGGCTCGAATTCGTCGCCGCCCTGCTGGCACTTGCCATGGTCGGCTGCAACATGCGCGAGATCCACTGGGGCTGGCCGCTGGCCATCGTCAGCTCGCTGCTCTACGTGGCCGTGTTCGCCAAGGCGCGCATCTACGGCGACGCCTCGCTCCAGGTGTTTTTCGCTTTCGTCGCCCTGTGGGGCTGGGCGCAATGGCTGCGCGGCCACCGTGCCGACGGCAGCGCGCTGCAGGTGAGCCGGCTGTCGCCGCGCGGCGTCGCGCTCACGCTGGCCGCCTGCGCGTTCGCATGGCCGGCCGTCGCCCTGTTCCTGCGCCGCTTCACCGACACCGACGTGCCCTGGTGGGACGGCTTCGCCACCGGCCTGAGCCTGGTCGGGCAGTTCCTGCTCGGGCGCAAGTTCATCGAGAACTGGCTGGTCTGGCTGGCGGTGAACGTGGTCAGCGTGGGCCTGTTCATCCACAAGGGCCTGTGGCTCACCGTGGGGCTGTACGCGGTGTTCGCGGTGCTGAGCGTGGCCGGCTACCTGGCGTGGCGGCAGCGCCTGCCGGGCGCGACTGCCAAGGCGGCCAAGGCGGTGGCCGCATGACGCCCAGCCTGCCGACCGGTTGCGTCATCGCGCTCGTGGGCGCCGAGAGCACCGGCAAGACCGAGCTCGCGCGCGCCATCGCGCAGCGGCTGCAAGACCGCGGCACGCCGACCACGCTGGTCACCGAATACCTGCGCGAATGGTGCGAGCGCGAAGGCCGCACGCCGCGCCCCGACGAGCAGCAGGCCATCGCCGACGCGCAGACCCGCCGCATCGACACCGCCGCAGCCACCGGCGTGGTGGTGGCCGACACCACCGCCCTGATGACCGCGGTCTACAGCGAGCAGCTGTTCGCCGACACCACGCTGTACGACGGCGCCCTTGCCGCGCAACGGCGCTGCGCCATCACGCTGCTCACCGCGCTCGACCTGCCCTGGGTGGCCGACGACATGCGCGACGGCCCGCATGCGCGCCAACCCACCGACACGCTGCTGCGCGCCGCGCTCGCGGGCGCGAAGCTGTCGTACACCGTGGTGCATGGCAGCGGCGGCGAGCGGCTGGCCAACGCGTGGAACGCCATCAACTCCATCGCAGGCAATGAAGGCCGCGCCCGCACCTCGAGGGCATCGGGCACGCGCAACCGGCTCGGGGTCAAGCCCGCCTCGTGGTCATGGCCTTGCGAGAAGTGCTCCGACCCGGAATGCGAACATAAGCTCTTCAGCGACCTGATGGCGCGCCGCGACTAGCCCCCACGCCATCGCGCCATCGCGCCAGGTCGCGTCCCCGCCCCTTTCACCGGAGACCCGATGCACCTTTCTACCGCCGCTTTCGCCGCCCTGCTGCTGGCCTCGGCCCATGCCATGGCGGCCCCCGTTGCCGCCACCGTGGAAAACGGCACCACCACCACCGCCTGCGCGGAAGAAGACAACGTTTCGCTCACCCTGCGCGGCGACGGCATCCGCCATATGCGCATCGAGGCGCTGCAGCCCGACTACCTCGACAAGATCGGCAACGACGTGACCGCGCCCGACTTCTCGGGCTGCAACTTCGACGGCGGCGCGCACCCCACCGACCCGGCCCACCGCTTCAAGAAGCGCACCGTGGTGCTGATGGACAACGCCCAGTGGCGCATCGTCGGCATGACGCTGCCTACCTTCTGGCGCGCGCAGCGCGTGCCGGTGCAGGTCGGCACGCGCAAGGACAGCGGCTTTCACCTGCTGCAGGTGTTCAAGAAGGAAAACGGCAAGGCGCTCGAGGCCATCGTGCTGTATCCGTCGGACGGCTACTGGCGGCTCAAGCCGCTGCCGGACCCGCGCTTCGGCGACGGCGTGTACGGCTCGTCGTTCCTGCTCGGGCCGGTGCAGGCGACCGCGCGGCCGGTGGTGAACATCGCGTCGATCCGCATCGTGCCCAGGCCGCTGGCGATCCACGTGCGCTTCACCGACGGCGGCAGCGCCGTGGCGCGTGTCGATGAAATCAGCCGCACCCGCACCGCGCTCGACGTGACGCTTTCCAGGCCCACCGCCAGCGCGCAGCCCTTCGCGGTGCTGCGCTCGATGTACGTGACGCCCGACAACGCCGACGTGAGCGAGGTGCGCTGGCAGGCGTCGCCTCAAGCCGCCCAGCAGGTGCTGCCGTTGCCCGAGGTGAAGACCTTGCAGGCCGCGCAGGTGCGCTTCGGGCGCAGCCTGCCGTCTAAGCACAACACCAGCGCGCCGGACATCGCGTTCAGCGGATTCGACGACGCCGCCCGCTGAGCTGAAAGCCCGACGGCCCCGGCGACCTACTGAACGATCGGGCTGCCCGGAATCTGGTCCGTCGGCGGCCTGAAGATCTGCGCGGCGTCGACCGCGTCGAAGCGGTACTGCTTGCCGCAGAAGTCGCAGCCCACCTCGATGTCGCCGCGCTCGGCGAGGATGCTCTCGGCCTCCTCCTGGCCCAGCCCGCGAATCATCTGCGCCACGCGCTCGCGACCGCAGGTGCACGCGAAGTGCGGGCCCAGCGGGCCGGCCTGGGGTTCGAAGCGCAGCAGCTTCTCTTCCCAGAACAGGCGGCGCAGGATGGTCTCGATGTCCAGCGTCAGCAGTTCGTCGCGCGTCAGGCTCGACGCGAGGATGGAGATGCGGTTGTAGTCCTCGTTCAGGCCGATCTGGTCCTCGTTGGCCTGGTCGCGGTCCTTCTCCGATGTGCCTTCGAGGTTGCCCTCGCCCTTCACCGGCAGCCGCTGGATCAGCAGGCCGGCGGCCACCTTGTCGTCGGCCGCGAGCACCAGCGTGGTGTCGAGCTGCTCGCTTTGCAGCATGTAGTGCTGCAGCACCTCGCTGAGCTTGCCCAGCTTTTCGCCGTCGTCGCCGAAGAGCGGCACCACGCCCTGGTATGGCGTGGCACCGGGCATCTTGTCCTTCGGGTCGAGCGTGATCGCGCAGCGGCCCTTGTTGTTCACGTTGACCATGTCGGGCAGGCGCGCGTCGGCCGGCAGGTCGCCAATGACCTTGGCGGTGGCACGCAGGCTCAGGTCGGGCTTGGCCTCGGCCACGGCCACCTTCACCGGGCCGTCGCCGAAGATCTGCAGGATCAACGCGCCGTTGAACTTGATGTTCGACTGCATCAGCGTGGCCGCGGCCGTCATCTCGCCGAGCAGTTCGGCCACCGGCGGCGGGTACGGGCCGGTGGCGGTATTGGAGGCGCGCCGCGCAAGAATCTCCTGCCACGCATCCGTCAGGCGCACGATCATGCCGCGCACCGGCAGGCCATCGAACAGGAATTTGTGCAGCTCGCTCAAAACGTTTTCTTTCTGTGTGTGCCTGCGCCCGCGAGGGTCAGGCGATTTTTCTCAGGCCCTTCGCAAAGCGATGGGCGTTCTCGACGTAGTGCTCCGCGCTCTGGCGCAAGCGGGCGGCCGCTGCGTCGTCGAGGGTGCGCACCACCTTGGCCGGCGAGCCGA
Organism: Variovorax sp. J22G73; assembly: GCF_030317035.1. GTDB lineage: Bacteria > Pseudomonadota > Gammaproteobacteria > Burkholderiales > Burkholderiaceae_C > Variovorax. The sequence goes on along the minus strand of NZ_JASZYK010000001.1, from coordinate 1,127,536 downwards.
TGATGAGGGAATTGTCCGGAAACTCCTTGCCCTCGGTCACGACGCTGCCGGCGCCAACGATCGAATTGCGGCCGATCTTCGCGTTATTCAAGATCACGGCCTGGATGCCGATCAACGAGTTGTCGCCCACGGTGCAGCCATGCAGCATCACCTGGTGGCCCACGGTGACGTTGTCACCGATGGTCAGCGGGCAGCCGACGTCGGCGTGCAGCACCGACAGGTCCTGGATGTTGCTGTTGCGCCCGATGGTGAGCGTCTCGGTGTCGCCGCGCAGCACGGCGCCGAACCACACGCTCGCGTTCTCCGCCAGCTTGACGTTGCCCATCACCTGCGCGCTGTCGGCCACCCATGCACCTTCGCCCAGCTGCGGGGCCACACCGTCGAGTTCGTAGAGCGCCATTGTTTTTGTCTCCGGAAATGTCAAAGAAGGTCAAAACTAGAATTGTAGGGATGCACCCCCGATTGAGCGCGCTCGCCGCGCTGCGCCTGACAGACCCCGACGAGAAGGTGGCCGCCACCCGCGCCGCCGCTGCGCTGGTCGCTACCGATTTCATAGCAGCAACCACCCTTCGCACGCCCGATGACGACACCGGCGTGCCCGGCCGCCCCGAAAAGCCGGTGCGCGTGGCCGCCACCGCGGTGCAAAAACGCTCGCCTTTCACGCCCGAGGGCCGGGCCGCGCTGATCCATTCGATCTGCCACATCGAGTTCAACGCCATCAACCTCGCGCTCGACGCGGTGTGGCGCTACGACGGCATGCCCGAGGCCTACTACCGCGACTGGCTGCGCGTGGCCGACGAAGAGGCGCTGCACTTCACGCTGCTGCACACCCACCTGCAGGGCATGGGCTACCGCTACGGCGACTTCCCCGGCCACGACGGCCTGTGGAACATGTGCGAGAAAACGAAGGATGACGTGCTCGCGCGCATGGCGCTGGTGCCGCGCACGCTGGAGGCGCGCGGGCTCGACGCTACGCCGCTCATCCAGGCCAAGCTCAAGCGCGTGAACACGCCCGATGCGCTGCGCGCGGTCGAGATCCTGGACATCATCCTGCGCGACGAGGTGGGCCATGTGGCCATCGGCAACCACTGGTACCGATGGCTGTGCGACGGCGCCGGGCTCGATGCCGAGGCGACCTACCCCGCGCTGGTGGCACGCTACGACGCGCCGCGGCACAAGCCGCCGTTCAACTTCGAGGCGCGCGGGCGCGCCGGCTTCAGCGCCGAGGAGCTGCGCCAGCTCGCGGCCACGCAGGCCAGCCGGGACTGAAGCCGGAGGCCGGCGCGTCGCCTATGCCGGACGCGCGTGCACCACCAGCTTCGGCGTGAAGTGCTGCAGCACCTCGCCGCGCTGGTTGAGCGTCTGGCAGCGCATCGTGACCATCGCGCGGCCGGGCTTGGAGCGCGAGGGCACGATGTCGGTCACCTCGCCCACCACATGCAGCACGTCACCGGGGCGCGTCGGCTGCGGCCACTGCAGCTCGCCGCCCGAGCCGATGATGCCGTCGGCCAGCGGCACGCCGCTCTCGACCAGCAGCTTCATCGTGAGCGCCGCCGTGTGCCAGCCGCTCGCGGCGAGCCCGCCGAAGAAGGTCTTCTTCGCGGCCTCTTCGTCGGTGTGAAAAGGCTGCGGGTCGAACTGCTGCGCAAAGGCCTTGATCTGCGCCACGTCGAGCGCGTGCTCGGCGCTTTCGAAACGGTCGCCGACCTTCAGGTCTTCGAGGTACAGCTTGCTCATGGAGGTCTCCTGGTTGTGACGGGCGTCATTCTCATGCGGTCCAGCGTTCAGGCACCCAGACACTCAAACACGCTCAAGGATGGTCGCGATGCCCTGCCCGCCGCCGATGCACTGCGTGGCCAGCGCATAGCGCCCGCCTTCGCGCGCCAGCAGTGACGCCGCCTTGCCCGTGATGCGCGCGCCGGTCGCCCCCAGCGGATGGCCGATGGCCAGGCCGCCGCCGTCGAGGTTGACCTTGGCGGGGTCCAGCCCCAGGTCGCGGACGCAGGCCAGCGCCTGCGAGGAGAAGGCCTCGTTGATCTCGATCACGTCGAGGTCGGCCGCGCTCAGGCCGGCACGCGCCAGCGCCTTGCGGGTGGCGGGAATCGGGCCGATGCCCATGATGGCCGGGTCCACGCCCACGGTCGCGAACGACCTGATGCGCGCGAGCGCCTTCAGTCCGTGCTTCGCGGCGAACGCGTCGCTGGTGACCAGCACCACGGCGGCGCCGTCGGTCAGCGGCGACGAGGTGCCGGCCGTGACCACGCCGTCGGGACGGAACGCGGGCTTCAGGTTGGCCAGCGCCTCGGCCGACGTGGTCGGGCGGATGCAGCCGTCGGCATCGACGATGTCGCCCGAGGCCAGGCGCACCGGCACGATCTCGCCGGCCAGCCGCCCCTGCGCGCGCGCCTCGGCCGCCTTGCGGTGCGATTCGACGGCCAGCGCTTCCTGGTCGGCGCGGCTCACGTTCCAGCGCTGCGCGACGTTCTCGGCGGTTTCGCCCATCGAGATGTAGGCGTCGGTGCTCTCCTTCAGCTCCGGGTTCGGAGAAAAGTTGAAGCCGCCCTGCGGCACCATCGACATCGATTCCACGCCCACGCACAAAAAGGCCTCGCCCATGCCGGCCTCGATCTGCGCGGCGGCGATGTGCACGGCCTGCATCGACGAGCCGCAGAAGCGGTTCACCGTCATGCCGCCCACTTCATGCGGCAACCCGGCCAGCAGCCCGACGATGCGCGCGAGGTTGTTGCCCTGCGAGGCTTCGGGGTACGCGCAGCCGAGGATGATGTCTTCGAGCAGCGCGGGGTCGAGGTCGGTGCGCTGCAGCAGGCCGCGCATCACGCCGGCGGCGAGCGTGTCGGGCCGCACTTCGGCCAGGGCGCCTTTCTTCGCGAAGTGGAAAGGAGAACGGGCGTAGGCGGAAATGACGGCTTTCATGGGGATGCTCCAGGTGAGTCATGCCTACCATCCAATCGGTAGGCTTAGAGGTCAAAAAATAGGCACGCCGAAGCATGCCTGCGGCAGCCAGGCGGTCAGCCGGGCAATGAACTCCTGAGTTGCGCGATGGCTTCGTCGAAATCTTCCACGCGCCCGGTCATGCGCGCCGACAGCAGCGCGCCCTGGCAGACCGAGAACACATAGGCCGCGAGCGAAGCGACCGAGGTGCGCTTGGTATTGGGGGCTTTGTCTGCCTTGGTGGTTTTGGCAGCTTGGTCGGCTTTGTCGCGCGTGCCCTGTTCGGACGCCAGCGCTCCCAGCACGCCGGTGAGCCACGTCACCTGGGTGTTGCGCAGTTCTTGCACGGCCAGCCGAAGCTCGTCGTTGATCACGCCCCAGCCCGGCGCCAGCGCGCCCGCGGGGCACACGGCGGAGCCGGCCCGCAGCGTGTTGCGGTACATGCGGAAATACGATTCGAGCGCGTCCCTGGGCTCGCGTGCGCGCGCGGCGTCCCAGTCCTTGAAGCCCTGCGTGGCCGCGCGGATCACGGCGATGCCCAGCGCTTCCTTGGTCGCGAAGTGGTGGTACAGGCTGGCCTTGCGCACGCCCACGGCGTCGGCCACGTCCTGGAAGCTGAAGCCCAGGTAGGAGCGCGTTTCGATGAAGCCGCGCGCCACCGCGAGGATCTGCTCGCGGGTACTGCCGGCGGCAAGCGCGGCGGGGGCTGCTGTAGCGGCTGTGGCGGCGTTGGTCATCTACCTACTATAAGGTAGGGAAAATGCCAACGCAAGCCACGCGGTCACTCCGGCGCCAGCCGCGCGGACGGCGGCAGATCGTCTCAGTCGGCCTTGATGTTCGCCGACTTGATGATGCGGCCGTTGCTCTCGTACTCGCTGGCGATTTCCTTCGCGAAGGCTTCCGCGGTGCCGCCGGTCGGCACGTTGTCGGTGGCCGTGAGCTTGGCGCGCAGCTCGGGGCTGGCCAGCGCTTTGTTGATCTCGGCGTTGTACCTCGCCAGCAGCGCGCTCGGCGTGGCGGCCGGCGCGAACACGCCGAACACCGAGTTGATGTTGGCCGCCTTGTAGCCCAGCTCGCCCAGCGTGGGCACCTTGGGCAGGCTGTCGAGCCGCGCCGGTGCGCCCACGGCCAGCGGGCGCAGCTTGCCCGACTGGATGTGCGACGACAGCGTCGGGCTCGCGTTGGTCGACAGGATTTCGAACTGCCCGCCGATCGCGTCGTTCAGCTGCTGGCCGCCGCCCTTGTACGGCACGTGCGTGATGTCCACGCCCGCTGCCGCATGCAGCTGCTCCAGCACGATGTGGCCCAGCGAGGCCGGCCCCGACGTCGCCCAGCGCACCGCGCCCGGGTGCGCCTTGGCGTCGTCGATCAGCGCCTTGAAGTCCTTCGCCTTGCTGGCCGGCGTGGCGATCAGCAGCACCGGCGAATACATCACGCTGGCCACCGGCGCCACGTCCTTCAGCGGATCGAAGGCCAGCTTGCCCAGGTGCGGGCTCAGCACCAGCGGGCTGATGGCCGAGAAGCCCAGCGTGGCGCCGTCGGGCGCGGCCTTGGCCACGGCGTCCATGCCGATGGCGCCGCTGGCGCCGGCGCGGTTGTCCACGATCACCGTGGTGCCCATCTGCGCGGCCAGCCGGTCGCCCAGGGCGCGCGCGACCACGTCGCTGACGCCGCCGGCCGGGTACGCGACGATCAGCCGCACGGTCTTGGGAACCGCCTGCGCGTGGGCTTGGGTGTGCGCGCCGGACGCCGCGCAGAGCGCGGCGGCAGCCAGGAGTCGGGTCGCCGTGCGGCGCGAGTGCTTCGAAGAGGCCAGGAAATTCATGTCGTTCGGTTACGTGGTTTGCATCAGTCCAGCTGCAGCTTGCGCTCCTTGATCAGCCTGGACCACTTCTCATTGTCCGCCTTGACGAAGGCCGCGAACTCCACCGGGCCGAGCGAATGCACCTCGGCACCGGCGGCGGCGAACTTCGCCTTGATCTCGGGCTGCGCCAGCGCCCTGGCCAGTTCGCCGGACAGTTTGTCGACCACGTCCTTCGGCATGTTCGCCGGGCCCACCAGCCCCTGGAAGCCGACCGACTCCATGCCCGCGAGCCCCAGCTCCTTCACGCTCGGCACGTCGGGCAGTTGCGGGTCGCGCTGCGGCCCGGTCACGGCCAGCGCCTTCAGCTTGCCACCCTTCACCTGCGGCAGCAGCACGCTGCCCGCGTCGATGAGGATCTGCGTCTGCCCGCCGAGCAGGTCCTGCACCGCGGGGGCGCTGCCCTTGTAGGGCACGTGCGTCATGTCGAGGCCCGTGACCTGGTTCATCAGCTCGCCGTTCAGGTGCGTCGAGGTGCCGTTGCCGCCCGAGGCGAAGTTGACCTTGCTCGGCTGGCCCTTGGCCCAGGCCACGAACTCCTTGAGGTTCTTCGCCGGATGGTCGGGCCGCGTCACCGCGATGTAGCTGCCCTGGCTGATCTGGCCGATGTACGTGAACTGCCGGATCGGGTCGTACGGCGGCTTGCTCTGCAGGTACGGCGCGATGGCGAAGGGGCCGGTGTTGGCCAGCAGCAGCGTGTAGCCGTCGGCCGGCTGGCGCGTGAGCTCGGTAGCCGCGATCATGCCGCTGGCACCGGGCTTGTAGTCGACCACCAGCTGCTGCTTGAGCGCCTCCTGCAGCGGCAGCTGCACCGTGCGCGCGGCGAAGTCGATGCCGCCGCCGGGCGGGTAGCCGACGATCAGGCGGATGGGCTTGGCGCCGGGGAAGCCTTGCGCGGCGGCGAGGCTGGTGGCTGCGGCCAGGGCAAGGCCTGTGCAGAGTCTGTTGAAGTTCACGTTCTGTCTCCTCTTGTCGATTGTTGATCTTGTAGCTGACGCTGCAGCGTCAGCGCATTGCCGACGGCTTCTCCACCCGCCGTGTTGTCGAACACGCACCAGCACTGCGCGCCCTCTTCCTTCGCGAGCTGCAGTCGCTGCGCGAGCCGCGCCAGCAGCGCGTCGTCGTAGGCCGACCAGTAGCGCCGCGGCGAGCCGTGCAGCCGCAGATAGACCAGGCCCGGCCATCCGCCGGGCGCCGCGGCTTCGTCGAACAGCACCGGGTCCGCGAGCACGCGGGCCACCTCGAAGGCTGCCAGCAACGCGTCGGCCTGCGGCACGAACCAACTGCGATGTCGGGGCTCCAGCACCACCGTGCCCGCGTGCCTGCGCCGTAGCGCGGTGAAAAACCTGCGCACCACGGCGGCATCGAACGCCAGGCTGGGCGGCAGTTGCACGACCAGCGCACCGAGCTTGTCGCCCAGCCCTTCGACCTGCGCGGCGAACTCCTCGAACGCGGGCATGGCATCGACCAGCCGGCGTTCGTGCGTCACCGCCTTCGGCAGCTTGACCGCGAAGCGAAAGCCCGCGGGCGTGCTCGCGGCCCAGCGTTCGTAGGTGTCGCGCCGGTGCGGGCGGTAGAAAGACGTGTCGATCTCTACCGCGTCGAAACGCCGCGCATAGCGCTCCAGGTGCGAGCCCTTGGGCGAAAACTCTGGCCACAGCACGCGCGGCAGGCTCCAGCCGGCGCAGCCGATGCGCCACGGCGGCGACAGCTCAGCCGCGCGGATGGTGCTTGGCATGCAACTGCTTCAGGCGCTCGCGCGCCACATGCGTGTAGATGGTGGTGGTCGAGATGTCCGCATGCCCCAGCAGCAGCTGCACCGCGCGCAGGTCGACGCCGTGGTTCAGCAGGTGCGTGGCGAAGGCATGGCGCAAGGTGTGCGGCGACAGCGGCACATGAATGCCGGCGGTGGTCGCGTGCTTCTTCACGATGATCCAGAACATCACGCGCGTCATGCCCGCGCCGCGCGCGGTCACGAACAGGTCGGGCGTTTGCTGGGCGTCGAGGATGACGGGGCGCGACTCGTCGATGTAGCGCTCGATCCAGCGGCGCGCCTCGCCGCCGAAGGGCACCAGCCGCTCCTTGTTGCCCTTGCCCAGCACGCGCAGCACGCCGTCGTTCAGGCTCAGGTCGATGGCCTTGAGCGCCACCAGTTCGCTCACGCGCAGGCCGCTGGCGTACATCAGCTCCAGCATCGCGCGGTCGCGCAGGCCCAGCGGCGTCTCGACGTCGGGCGCGCCGAGCAGGTCGTCCACCTGTTTCTCCGACAGCGTCTTCACCGTGCGCGGCATCTGCCGCGCGGGCATGAGGCGGATGGTCGGGTCGGCCACCACGCGGCGCTCGCGCAGCGCCCAGCGGTAGTAGCGCTTGAACACCGTGAGCCGGCGGTTGGCCGAGGTGGCCTTGCCGTTGGTGGACAGGCGCGCGCCCATGTACGCCTGCACGTCGGGCTCGCGCGCGGCGGCGAGCGTGGCGCCCTCGCGCTGCTGGCGCAGCCACTGCGCGAACAGCGCCAGGTCGCGGCGATAGGCGGCCAGCGTGTTCTTCGACAAGCCGTCCTCGAGCCAGAGGGCGTCGATGAATTCGTCGATCTCGGGAGTGGGTGCGGTGGCGGCCTCGGTCATGCGCTGCAAGATAACAAAATCCGGAAATGAAAAAAGCCGCCCGGGCTGCGGGCGGCTTCGGGGGGGCGGCTGCAAGTGGAACGCAGCGCGCGGGAAGCTGCAAGCGGGATCAGTCCAGCTTCAGGTTCTGCTTCTTCACCACTTCCTTGTACACCTCGTACTCGGCCTTGATCTGCGCGGAGAACTGCTCGGGCGTGTTGGCCACGATGAGCGAGCCGGTGTCCTCGATGCGCTTGCGCACCGCCGGTTCTTCCACGGCCTTCTTCACGCCCGCGCTGATCTTCTCGACCACTTCCTTCGGCAGGCCCTTGGGGCCCAGGATGCCGTAGTACGCCATGCGGTTTACCGGCTCCAGGCCCACTTCCTTGAAGGTCGGCACGTTGGGCAGCGCGGCCAGGCGCTGGGGCGCCGACACCACGATGGGGATCAGCCGGCCGCTGGTGATGAAGGGCATGGCCGAGGGAATGTTGTCGAACATGATCGGCACCTGGCCGGCCACCACGTCGTTCAGCGCCGGGCCCGCGCCGCGGTACGGGATGTGCGTGACGAAGGTGTTGGTCAGGCTCTTGTAGAGCTCCATCAGCAGGTGGCCGATGCCGCCGGTGCCCGACGAGGCGTACGAGTACTTGCCGGGGTTCTTCTTCAGCTCGGCCACGAACTCGGCGTAGTTCTTCGCCGGAAAGTTCGGGTTCACCGCAATGATGTTGGGCGTGGCCGCGATGTTGATGATGGGCGTGAAGTCGTTGATCGGGTCGTACGGCGTCTTCGGGTTGATGGCCGGGTTGGCCGCCGTGCTCGACACCGTGGCAATGCCCAGCTTGTAGCCGTCGGGTGTGGCGCGTGCGGTTTCGGCCGCGCCCACGATGCCGCCGCCACCGGCGCGGTTGATCACAACCACCGGCTGGCCCAGCACCTTGCCCAGGGGGTCGGAAATGACGCGCGCCACGATGTCCGTCGTGCCACCCGGTGCGAACGGCACGCTCAGCTCCACGGGCTTGTTCGGATAGCCCTGTGCAAAGCTCTGGCCTGCCACCGCGACCAGCACGGCGCCTCCCACCAGCGCGCTCCATTGACGACGTTGCATCGATAACTCCTTGATTTGTGATGTCGAAAAAACGAAGCCCGGATGCTAGCGGCTGGAGCGCCGTTTACGTGCTGTGGAATACCCACAGTCTGGCCGGTTTATCCTCGAAGCGGTGAACTATGCCCAGCTGCTCTTCCCCGACTTCTCGCTCATCGCCATCGGCTGGCTCCTGTGCCGCTACACCGCGCTCGACCGCCGCGTGTGGGACCAGGTCGAGAGCCTGGTTTACTACTTTCTTTTTCCGGTGCTGCTGTTCCATTCGATCGTGCGCAGCCCGCTCGACTTTGGTGCAACGTCGAACCTGCTGACCGCCGGCCTGTGCATCGGCGCGTGCGGCATCGCGATGGCCTATGCCCTGCCCTTCGTGCCGGGCATCGGCAGGCACATCGACCGGCGCGACCATGCGGCCAGCACGCAGATCGCGTTCCGCTTCAACTCCTTCATCTGCCTGGCGCTGGCGGAGCGGCTGGCGGGCGCCGAGGGCCTGCTGCTGATTGCGGTGCTGATCGGCGTGTGCGTGCCCATCTTCAACATCGCGGCCGTGTGGCCGATGACGCGGCATGCCAAGACCGGCTTCGTGCGGCAGCTGGTGCGCAACCCGTTGATCGTCGCGACCGTGGCCGGGCTGCTGGCCAATGTGCTCGGGCTCACGGTGCCGGGCTGGGCCACGCCCACGCTCACGCGCATCGGTGCCGCCTCGCTCGCGCTCGGGTTGCTCGCGGCCGGCGCGGGCATGAAGTTCTCGACGCTGGGCACGGGCAAGGTGCTGGCGGTGGCGGTGCTGTCCATTCGCCACCTGTTCCTGCCGCTGGTGTCGTGGGGGCTGGTGCACGCGCTGCGGCTCGACGCCACGCAGGCCGTGGTGCTGATGGCCTTCTCCGCCGTGCCGACCGCGTCGAGCGCCTATGTGCTGGCCGCGCGCATGGGCTACAACGGGCCGTACGTGGCGGGGCTGGTGACGTTGTCGACCTTGCTGGGCGTGGCGAGCCTGCCGTTCGCGCTGGCCTTGCCTCGCTGACACCTTGAAAGCGTTGAAGCGTTGACGCGCTGAGCTGCTAGCGCAAGTCGCTCAGCACCCAGCCGCTGCCTCCGCCGCGTCGCGCATCGAGCCGGTGCGTGAGTGCGAGCGCCGACAGGAATCGCTGGTCGTGCGACACCACGACGATCACTCCCGGAAACCCGCGCAGCGCCTGTTCCAGCGCAAGCACCGACGCGATGTCGAGGTGATTCGTCGGCTCGTCGAGCAGCAGCATCTGCGCCGGTGCACCGCCCCACAGCGCGCAGGCCAGCGCGGTCTTCAGGCGCTCGCCGCCGCTGAGCTGCGCCACGGGCCGGCACGCCGCGCCGGCACCAAGGCCCAGCAGCGCGAGCCGGGTGCGCAATTCGCTTTCGAGCAGGGGCGAGTGCAAGGCTTGCAATTGCTGCAACAGCGAACGACCGGGCTGCGATTCGTCGTCCACACCGCGTTCTTGCGCCAGCCACGCGCAACGCAGCGGCGCCTCGCAACGCCCGGCACGCGGCTCATCGCGGCCCGCGAGCATCCGCAACAGGCTGGTCTTGCCGCAGCCGTTCGCACCCGTGACACCGATGCGCACCGGACCATGCAGGCACAGGTTCAACGCCCGCGCATCGGTCGGCCATGCGGGCACCGCTTCTTCGAGGGACAGCACGCGGCGCCCTGCGGGAACCGACGAAGCCGGCAGCGCGAGCGCCACCGCGGGCGCGGCCATCACCTGCGCGGCGGCTTCGCGCACTTCGCCATCGAGCGCATCGCGGCGCTCGCGCTGGCGTTCGTTCTCGCGGCCTGCGTAGGCTTGCGCGTTGTCCTTCAGGCGTCCCAGGTGCAGGCCGCCCAGGTTGGCGTCGCGCGCCCAGTTGGCACCGCGAGCGGCGCGGCGCTGTTGCGCGTCGTGCTGCCTTTGCTGTTCGCGCAGGGCGGTCGCGCGCTCGGTGCGCGCGTGGTCGAGCCGCGCTTGCGCAGCCGCGGCTTCGCGCTCGCGCCACGCGCTGTACGCGGTCCAGCCGCCGGTGCAACTGCGCAGGCGGCCTTGCGGCGTGATTTCCACGATGCGGCCCATGTCCTCCAGCAGTTCGCGGTCGTGGCTTGCGATGACGGCCACGCCGCGCCATGCGGCGAGCTGTGCACGCAGCCAGCGCCGCGCGTCGGTGTCGAGGTGGTTGCTGGGCTCGTCGAGCAGCAAGGCGTCGGCGCCCGACAGGAAGGCGCCGAGCAGCGCCACGCGCGTGCGCTCGCCACCGCTCAACCCGTCGGCTGGTCGGTGCGGCGCGAGTGAGAGTCCCGCGGCCTGCAGCGCGGCGGCGAATCGTGTCGGCAAGTCCCAATGACTGCCGCCTTCGACGAGTTCAAAATCCGACGCCGCACCCGTGCCCGCCTCGATGCGCGCGAGCGCCGCCAGTGGCTGCGCGAGCCCCGCGAGGTCGGCAACGAGCGTGCCCGGTGTCGATGCGATGTCCTGCGCCACATGCGCCACCCGCGCGGGCCGCAGCACCACGCCGGAGCTCGGCGTGGCGTGGCCCGCCAGCAGCTCGATGAGCCGCGTTTTGCCCGCACCGTTGCCACCCACGAGGCCGACGCAGCCGGGCTGGAAGGTCTCGCCGATGTCGTCGAACAGCAGCCGCCCGTCGGGCAGCGCGAGGCTCACGTGACGGAGTTCGAAAGAAGAAAAAGAAGAAAGGAAAGATGAAGCGCCCGGGCCTGCGGCCGCGCGCGGAGCGTGTGTGCGATGAGCCATGCGGCCCTCCGATGAGTTCGTGGCAAGGCGATGCAAGGTGCTGCATCGCGGCGAATCAAGGAAGGCTCAAAGGCGCATTTCGGGGGGACGCTCCAGAAGGGAAAAAGGCCGGCCAAGCCAGCCGGTCACGCACTTGGAAAGCATGCGGCCGGGAAGGTTCCCGGATTCACGGATCTGCTGGATCAAGCGCGCTGCATCAACGCCGGCACCGCCGATGCCAGCATCGCCACGCCCGATGCCGTGAGCAAGCTCAGCACCAGCTTGCGGAACACGGCCTCGCTGATGCCGATGTACAGCCGCGCCCCCAGCAGCACCGGCACCGCGACCGCCACGGCCACCAGCCCCAGCAGCGGAACGGTCGAACGCGCGATGCTGCCGCTGGCCAGGTGGATCGAAAACGCGACCACCAGCATCGCGAGATTGAAGTTCTGGATGACCGCGCGCTGCGTGTCGCGCTGGAAGCCGCGCAGCGTGCACCACAGCGTGGGAATGGTCCCCGAGAACCCGCCGATGCCCGCCATGGCGCCGCCGATGGCGCCGGCCACTCCGTCGGCCACGCGGCCACCGAAAGCCAGCTTGGGCAGGTGCTGCGACATCAGCATGGCCGGGCACCACAGCACCAGCAGCACGCCCAGGCAAAGCTTGAAGACCACGAGGTCCAGGTGCGGCAGCAGCCACACGCCGAAGGGCACGCCGACCAGGCCGCCGAGCACGAAGGGCCAGAGGATGCTCTTGTCGAAGGCGCGGCGCACGGTGAGCGCGGCAATCACCTGGCCGGTGAGCGCGCCGAACAGCGCGAGCACGGCGGCCAGTTGCGGCTCCAGCGTCCAGGCCCAGACCGACATGGCCACCAGCCCGAAAGCAAAGCCCGACAGGCCCTGCACGAACCCCGCCAGCACCGCGCCGGCGATCACATAGACATACAAGGCTTGCATGCGGCCGATGATATCGGCGGCATTCGTACAGGCAGAGAGGTCGGCAGCGAGGTCAGCTCATGCCGCTTGTGATTCAGGCCGAGGCCGGCACCAGCGCCGTGCGGCGCACCCGGCGCACGTTGAAGGCGCTGGCAATCAGCACGCCCTGCACCAGCGCCAGCCCGACGATCACGCTCGTGTACTGGCCGCTGTCCATGAGCCGGCCGAACACCAGCGGCGCAACGGCCTGGCCGATGTCGAGCCCCGCATACACCACGCCGTACACGCGCCCGGTGGCGTTGGGCGGGGTCGACTTCTTCACCAGCAGGTCGCGCGACGGACCGGCCACGCCCGAGACGAAACCCATCGCGCCGAACAGCACCGGCACCACGACCGGCGGAAAGGTGGCAAAGGCCAGCACCAGCGCCAGCGCCGCCGCCACGCCGAAGCCCGCGCCCACGATGCGCTCGCAGCGCGACGGGTCCGACGCCAGGAAACCGCCGAACACCATGCCGACCGCGCTGGCCACCATGTACACGGTGAGGCACATCGCCACCAGCGCCACCGGCACCGCATGCAGGTGGCCGGCGGCCACGGGCGCGAAGGTCTGCACCACGCTGATCACCGCGGCATAGAAGAAGAAAAAGCCGAAGCACATCCACACGGCCGGAATGCGCAGGAAGTCGAATTCGCCGCCGGCCGGCGCGGGCGCGCCCTGCCCCGTTGCCTTGTGCACGGCCGCCGCGTCCAGCGACAGCACGCTGCGGTACACCCACAGCATCAGCAGCACCACGATGGCCACGGCACCCGCCGAAGCCAGCGCCACGCGCCAAGAGAACGCAATGGCGATGGGCACCACGAAGGCCGGCGCCAGCGCCCAGCCCAGGCTGCCGGTGATGCCGTGCACGCTGTACGCATGGCCCAGCCGCGTGGGGGCGACCTTGCGGTTGAACAGCGTGTAGTCCACCGGGTGGAACACGCCGTTGCCGATGCCGCCGACCACCGCGCACAGCAGCAGCATCCAGTAGCTCTGTGCCGCGGCGTAGCCGAAAGCCGCCAGGCCCAGCGCGCCCAGCCCCACGAACAGCACCGGGCGCGGGCCCAGCTTGTCGACGATGAAGCCCGAGGCCGCCTGCACGATGCACGACACCACGAAGAACACGGTCAGCACCGCGCCCAGTTCCACGTAGCTGACGTTGAACGCGTCCTTGAGCCACGGGAACAGCGGCGCCAGGATGAGCTGGCTGAAATGACTGACCGCGTGGGCCAGGCCGACCAGGCCGATCAGCTTGGCGTCGGTGCGCAAGGTGGTGGGCGGGGTGGCGCCCGAAGACGCTGACGATGAAGAGGACATGGATTGCTAAAAAAAACCGGGGCGGGCACCGATGCTATTCGCCGACGACGCGGCAGAATGGCGATACAGCGACAACATTTGTCGAAACCATGCCAAGCGACGCCTCCCCCTCCCTTGCGACTTCCGCGAACGCAGACAACCACCCACCGGTGACACCGCAGCAGCCACCGGCGCCGGGCCCGAACCCGGGCGCACGCGCGCCACGCGGCGCCGTCGCCGCACCGGCGAACAGCGTCGGCCCGCTCACGCCGCACCTCTACGCCCCCGACGCGGTGCGCCCGCTGCGCGCCAAGGAGCACTTTCTCACCGCCGACACGCTGGTCGAGCTGCACCAGCATCCGTGGCCGCAGCTCACCTTTTCCACGCGCGGCGTGATCCGGCTGAGCACGCAGGACGGCAGCTACATCGTGCCGCCCTCGCGCGCGCTGTGGGTGCCGGCCAACATGCCGCACAGCATCACCCTCATCGAAGACGCGGAGCTGCGCACCGTGTACCTGCACGCCTGGATCGCGCCCACCTGGGACAAGTGCGAGGTGCTAGAAATCAGCCCGCTGCTGCGCGCGCTGATGCTGGCGCTGGACACCACGCCCGACGGCCTGCCGCCGGCCGACCCGCATGCGCCGCAGCGCGAACGCATGATCGCGCCGCTGCTGGTCGACGAGGTGGAGCGCGCCACGCAGATCCGCATCGACGTGCCGCTGCCCACCGACAAGCGCCTGCGCCAGCTGTGCGAGGCGCTGCTGCGCAACCCGGCCGACCGCGCCACGCTGGCCGAGCGCGCGGCCACCATCGGCGCCAGCGAGCGCACGGTGGCGCGCCTGTTTCGCGACCAGCTCGGCATGAGCTGGCAGCAATGGCGCCAGCAGGCCGTGATGGCGCACGCCCTGCCGCTGCTGGCGCGCGGCATGGCCGTGAGCCAGGTGGCGGCGGCCAGCGGCTATGCCACCGACAGCGCGTTCTGCGCGATGTTCAAGGCGGCGACGGGGCGCTCACCGACCTCGTTCCAGCACCGCAAGCGCGCCGCCACCGCCTGAAAGGCCAGCCCGGCACCAGGCCGGCATGAGGACCGGCAGCGGGACGTCAGGCCGCGGCGTCATGCCGGTCTGGCAAGATCGCGCACCGACACATGCACACACAGATCCCCCTGCACATGGCGCCCGAGGCCGGGCCACCGACGTGGACCGCCGACATCTGGCTGCGCATGCGCCGCCATTTCGTGCTGAAGGCGGTGGGCACCACGGTCTTCACCTGGCTGTTCTTCATCGGCTACTTCCACCTGCTGCGCAACCCGGCGTTTCCGGTCACGGTGATGCCGCTGACGGCGCTGGACCACCTCATTCCCTTCCAGCCCTACACGCTGGGCGCGTACCTGTCGCTCTGGGTGTACGTGGGTTTCGCGCCGGGCCTGCAGCTGACCTTCAAGGAGCTGGTGGTCTACGGGCTGTGGATCGGCGGGCTGTGCCTCACGGGGCTGGGGCTCTTCTACTTCTGGCCGACGCAGATCCCGGCGCTGCCCCTCGACGCCTCCGGCTACCCCGGCTTCGCGATGCTGCAGGGCGTGGACGCGGCCGGCAACGCCTGCCCGTCGATGCACGTGGCGGTGGCCATCTTCACCGCGGTGCGGGTGCACGACGTGCTGCGCCGCGCGCGCACGCCCGCCTTGTTGTTCTGGATCAACTGGCTGTGGTTCGCCGCTATTGCCTATTCGACGCTGGCGGTCAAGCAGCACGTGGTGCTCGACGTGCTGGCCGGCGCGCTGCTGGGCATGGCGTTTGCATTGCCCTCGCTGCGCTGGAGACCGGGGAAGCGTTAGCACGGGGGATGTCCCTCGTGTTCGAGCGGATATCATCGCTAATCATTGATAACACTCACCACTGGCCGAGGAAGGAATCGATTCAATGGCGTGCCCTCCAGGGGTGGCAATCGATCGGCGGCACATGACGACAGGCATCGCACGATGAGTTCGCTGAAGGAATTGCAGGACCTGATTCACGAGAAGTACGGCATCGATCCGTCGAAGCTCGACCCGCATGCATCGATGCGGGAAACCGGCGGGCTCGACTCGCTGGCCCTCGCTGAATTTCTCTTCGCCATCGAAGACCACTTCGGCATCACCATGCCCGACGAAGACGCGAGCATCGACACCCTGGCCGAACTCGCGCAGCTGGTCGACAAGGTGCGGGCCGCGAAAACAGCGTGAACCACGCCGTCGCGGTCACCGGTCTGGGCGTCGTGGCGCCGCATGGGGACGAGCCCGGCGCGCTGTTCAAGGCGCTGCTGCAGGGCCGTTCGGCCATCCAGCCCGTCTTTCCTGAACTGCCCAAGCCGGCCGCCGCGGCGACGGTGGCCTTCGACGAAACCCGCTGGTTCACCAAGCTGCAGCTCGCGGGCGTGGACCGCGTGAGCCAGCTGGCCGTGGCCGCCGCCGACCTGGCGATGCGCGACGCGGGCCTGGTGAACAGCGACGCCAGCGTCGCGGCCGGCCGTGCCGACCCCGAACGCATCGGCGTGTTCTCGGGCTGCGGCATGGGCGGTGCCGCGGCGCTCGAGGCGGCCTACCGCGGCAACGGCCGGGTGTCTCCGCTGACCATTCCGGCCTTCATGCCCAACGCACCCGCCGCCCACGTGGCCATGCGCCAGGGCGTGCAGGGCCCGGTGCTCACTTATTCGGTGGCCTGCGCCTCGTCGTCCGCGGCGATTGCCGAAGCGGCCAAGGCCGTGCAGCGCGGCGAGGTCGACATCGCCATTGCCGGCGGCAGCGAGGCGCTGATCGTGCCCGGCGTGGTCGTGGCCTGGCAGGCCATGCAGACACTCGCCACCTTCCAGCCCGGCGAAGCGGCCGGCGCGGTGCGGCCCTTTGCCGCCGACCGCAGCGGCTTCGCGCTGGGCGAAGGCGCGGCCTTCCTGATTCTCGAATCGGCCGAGCGCGCACGCGCACGCGGCGCCCGCAGCTACGCCACGCTGGCCGGCTGGGGCCTGAGCAGCGACGCCACCCACCTCACCAAGCCCGACGCCCCCGGCCAGGCCCGCGCCCTGCGCGCCGCCTTGCGCCAGGCCGGCCTGCAGCCGCGCGACGTCGGCTACTGCAACGCGCACGGCACAGCCACGCGCATCGGTGACGTGGTCGAGCGCAATGCGCTGGCCGATGTGTGGGGCGACGACTTCGGCGCGCTGCGCGTCAGCTCGACCAAGGCCTTGCACGGCCACATGCTGGGCGCGGCCGGGGCCATCGAGGCGCTCATCACCGTGCTGGCGCTGCACCACCGCCAGCTGCCGCCGAACGCGCACTGCGCGGACATCGATCCGGCCTGCGCCATGAACCTCGTGGCGCCCGGCGACACCGCGGCGCCCACGCTCGAGGCCGCCATCAGCAATTCATTCGCCTTCGGCGGCACGAACTCCGTGCTGCTGTTCCGCCAGCCAGGCTAGGCCTGCGCAGCCGACAGCTGTGGCTGCGGCTCGGCGGCCGTTTCGCGCAGCCACGCCACGAAGGCGCCGATGAGCGGATCGTCCGTGCGGCTGGGCGCCACGAACACGCTGTAACCCCGGCTCGACGGCGCCCGGTGCGGGCAGGCCAGCACCAACTCGCCGGACCGAAGCTCGCGCTCGACGAAATACGCCGGCACCAGCCCCACGCCCAGGTCGGCGCGCACCGCGGCGATCAGCGTGGAAAACAGGTCGAAGCGGTGCCCCGCCACCAGGTTCTCGGGCGCCCGCGCGTGGGCCGTCTGCGCGAACCATTCTTCCCACGCGCCCAGGCGGGTGCGCAGCTGCAGCAGCGGCGCGGCGCGGAAGTCGCCCCGCGCCATCGCTGCGCGGCCCTTGGCCCCGGGCGCGCAGACGGCCACGCACGACTCGCCCATCAACGGCAGCGCGTTGGCGCCCGGCCACACGGCGTCGTCGTATTGCACGCCGACGTCGAAGGGCATGTCTTCCATGTAGAGATAGGTGGGAAACACCTGCAGGTGCAGGCTGCAACCGGGGTGGCGCGCGATGAAGTCCGGCAGCCGAGGCATCAGCCAGCCCTCGGCCAGCACCGGCACCGCGCCCACAAGCAGGCGCAGGCCGTCGGTGCGTTGGGCCATGGCTTCGAGCGTGTGGTTCTGCAGGCGCAGCAGGTCGCCTGACACCTGGCCGTGGTAGCGCCTGCCGGCCTCGGTCAGCTCGGTGCCGCGCGCGGTGCGCTGCACCAGCCGCACGCCGATCTGCGTTTCCAGCAACCGCAGCTGCTGGCTCACCGCGCTGTGCGTGAGGCACAGTTCCTCGGCCGCCTTGCCCACGCCATGATGGCGGGCGACGGCGTCGAAAATCAGCAGCGCGCGGGTGCTGGGAATGTGGCGGCGCATGGTGGCCATGAAAGCAGCTTGGGAATGCCCCGGAAATGCCGGTTCGTTAGAAAAACTGACAACGCCGCAGATTAAACCAGAGCAGCCGCCTAGCACAGCCGCAAGAATTGCTGACGACGCCGCGTCGACGGCTCGTTTGTTTCCGCTTCACTTCCAAGGATTCTTCACATGGCTCGCCCTGCACTCTTTCGCCTTGCTCCGCTCGTGCTTGCGCTCGCATCCGCCGCGGCCGGCCTTGCCCACGCCCAGACCGGCTCCGTCGCGGCCACGCCGACGCAGGTGCGCCCCGAGATCGACAAGGCCTATACGCAGCTGATGGCCTCGCCCGCCATCCAGAAGCTGCTGGAAGCGGTCAAGGCCGACCACGAGCGCTCGGTGGAAGACCTGAAGATGCTCACCGAAATCGAAGCCCCGCCCTTCAAGGAACAGAAGCGCGCCGAGGCCTTCCTTGCGCGCATGAAGGCGCTGGGCCTCACCGACGCGAAGATCGACGCCGAAGGCAACGTGGTCGGCCTGCGCAAGGGCACGGGCAACGGGCCCAAGCTGCTCATCTCGGCCCACCTTGACACCGTGTTCCCCGCCGGCACCGACGTGAAGGTGAAGGAGCGCGACGGCAAGCTCTACGCGCCGGGCATCTCCGACGACACGCGCGGCCTGTCGGTGCTGCTGTCGTGGCTGAAGGTGCTGAACGACAACAAGGTGCAGACCGTGGGCGACCTGCTGTTCGTGGGCAATGTGGGCGAAGAAGAGCTCGGCAACCTGCGCGGCATCAAGGCCATCTTCAGGGACAACCTCGACATCGACGGCATGGTCGGGCTGGAGCCCGCGCCCGAAGGCACGGTGCTGATGCTGGGCACCGGCAGCCACCGCTACGAAGTGACCTTCAAGGGCCCGGGCGGCCACAGTTTCGGCGCCTTCGGCCAGGTGCCCAGCGCCATCCACGGCATGGGCCGCGCCATTGCGAAGATCGCCGACGTGCGCACGCCGAGCTTCCCGAAGACCACCTTCACCGTGGGCACGGTGGGTGGCGGCACGTCGGTGAACACCATTGCGCCGGACGCGCGCATGGCCGTCGACATCCGCTCCGACGAGATGGCGCCGCTGCTGGAAACCGAGAAGAAAATTCTGGCCGCCATCGACGAGGCGGTGGTCGAGGAAAACAAGCGCTGGAACGTGAACACGCTGAGCGTGAGCACCAAGCTCATCGGCGACCGTCCGGGCGGCCGCACGCAGTCGGACACGGTGATCGTCGAGGCCGCCACGCGCTCGAACGCGGCCTTCGGCCACAAGACGCTGCTGACGGGCGCCAGCACCGACGCCAACGTGCCGATGTCGCTGGGCATTCCGGCCATCATCATCGGCGGCGGCGGCAAGACCGGCGGCTTCCACGCGCTGTCCGAGTGGATCGACGTGACCGACGGCTGGAAGGGTGCGCAGAACTCGCTGGTGACGGTGCTGGGCCTGGTCGGCGTGCAAGGCACGAGCACGCCGTTGCTCGAAAAGCGCCCCCCGCGCGCGAAGTAAAAACGCGCGCCGCGGGGCCCCGGGCGCCATGGCGTCTCCGTTATGCTGGTGGCCGCTTTCCACAGGAGACCACCATGCATGCTCGCTCCACCCTCATTGCCCTGGCCCTGCTCGCAGCGGGCGCCTCGGCGCAGGCCAACAACCTGCTCGACCAGCTGAAGGAAAAGGCCGGCGAGGCCGCCGGTGCCAGCTCGGCGGGCTCGCAAGGCAGCGCAGGCGGCTCCGCCCTCGGCAACCTCGGCTTCAAGATGCCGGCCATCGGCTCCAGCACCATCGGCAACGCCGCCGGCGTGCTGCAGTACTGCGTGAAGAACAACTACCTGGGCGGCGACGCGGCCTCGGTCAAGGACAAGCTGCTGGCCAAGATCACCGGCCAGAAGCCGCAGGAGACCGGCTTCGCCAGCGGCGCCAAGGGCCTGCTGAAAGGCGGCGACGGCCAGACGCTGAACTTCAAGATCCTGTCGTCGAAGGTCAAGACCAAGGCCTGCGACTACGTGCTGAAGAACGCGACCTCGCTGATCTGACGCCCCCCGGGGCGCTGAAACCGACGCTGCCTCCTTCATTGCATTCCGCATAGCTTCCCGCGGCGCACCGCGCACCTGATCGCCGCCTTTTTCTCCGCCCTGCCCGCTTTCCCGTGCGCTCGCAAACGTCCATGACCCCGGCTGCCTCCCCTTCTTCCCTCCGCCAGCGCCTCGCGCGCTGGGTTCCCTGCCTGGCCTGGCCGCGCCCTTCCGCCGCGCTGCTGCGCAACGAGGCCATGGCCGGCATCACCGTGGCGCTGATGGTCATTCCTCAGGGCGTGGCCTACGCGGCGCTGGCCGGCATGCCGCTGGTGACGGGCGTGTACGCGGCGCTGTTCCCGGCGCTGATCGCGGTGATGTTCAGCTCGTCGCAGCGGCTGTCGGTCGGGCCCACGGCGCTCACCAGCTTGCTGGTCGGCGCCTCGCTCGCGCCGCTGGCGGTGGCGGGCAGCGCCGAATGGGTGGCCATGGCGGTGTGGCTCACGCTGATGTCCGGCGCCATCCAGATCGTGCTGGGCGCGGGGCGTTTCGGCTGGCTGCTGCGGCTGGTGAATTCGCCGGTGCTCATCGGCTTCACGCAGGGCGCGGCGGTGCTCATCGCCATTTCGCAGCTGCCCGCGCTGCTGGGCTTCACGGGACGCACGATTCCCCAGGTGCTGCAGGGCGGCCCGCTGCCCGACCTGGTGGCCATCGCCTTCGGGCTGGGCAGCGTGGCGGTGCTGTGGCTGGGCAAGCGGCTGCTGCCGCGCTTTCCGACCACCATGGCGCTGGTGGCCGGCGCGGCCGCCATCAGCTGGCTCGTCAACTACGCGCTGCGCGGCGGCGCGGTGGTGGGCAGCCTGCCCTCGGGCCTGCCTTCGCTCTACTGGCCCGGCCTGCTGCCGCTGGGCACCTTCAGCGCGCTGGTGCTGCCGGCGCTGATGATCACGCTGGTGAGCTTCCTGGAAACCGCCTCGAGCGCCAAGGTCGACAACGCCCGCGCCGGCACGCTGTGGAACGAAAACCAGGACCTCATCGGCCAGGGCCTGGCCAAGCTGGCCTCGGGCTTCACGGGCGCGTTCCCGACCAGCTCGTCGTTCTCG
This sequence comes from Variovorax sp. J22G73, assembly GCF_030317035.1. Classification (GTDB taxonomy): domain Bacteria; phylum Pseudomonadota; class Gammaproteobacteria; order Burkholderiales; family Burkholderiaceae_C; genus Variovorax. Next base: position 1,106,518 of record NZ_JASZYK010000001.1, on the reverse strand, counting down.
CGTTCGGCCATCACGCTGTACGCGGGCGCGCAGACCGGCTGGGCCACGCTCTTCAGCGTGGTGGTGGTGGCCGGCGCGCTGCTGTGGCTCATGCCGCTGCTGTACCACGTGCCGCAGGCGGTGCTGGCGGCGGTGGTGGTCACGGCCATATTGGGGCTGGTGAAGCCGGCGAGCTTCAAGGCGCTGTGGCGGGTGTCGCGCATCGAGGCGGGCATTGCCTTCGGCACCTTCGTGCTGACCATCGCGACCGCCCCCAGCATCTACTGGGGCGTGCTGGGCGGCCTGCTGGCCAGCATGGCGCACTACATGTACCGCCACCTGCACCCGCGCATCATCGAGGTGGGCCTCCACCCCGACGGCAGCCTGCGCGACCGCCACCTGTGGAAGCTACCGCCGCTGGCGCCGCACCTGTATGCGCTGCGCATGGACGCCGAGCTCGACTTCGCCTCCGCCTCCACGCTGGAGCGCGCGCTCACCGTGGCGCTGGCCGAGCAGCCCGCGCTCACCGACGTGTGCCTGTTCGCGCAGCCCATCAACCGTGTCGACATCACCGGCGCCGAGGTGTTCGGCTCGATCCGCCGGCTGACCGAAGCCAAGGGCGTGCGGCTGCACCTGAGCGGCCTGAAGCTGCCGGCCATGCAGGTGCTGGAACGCGCCGGCCTGCTGGCGCCCGGGCCGATGCTTTTCAGCTATCGCACCGACGGCGAGGCGCTGGCCGCGCTGATGCCGCGCATCGACGTGCCGGTGGCGGAAGCCGCGGCTGAAGCGGCGCACTGACCCTTGCGCCCATGAAAACCACCATCGAGGAACTCGTCGCCTTCCGCACGGTGGTGGACGCGGGCTCGATCACCGCCGCGGCCGACCAGCTCGCGCAAACCGTGTCGGGCATCAGCCGCGCGCTGAGCCGGCTCGAGCAGAAGCTGGACACCACGCTGCTGCGCCGCACCACGCGACGGCTCGAGCTCACCGAGGAAGGCGCGGCCTTCCTGCAGCGCACGCGCGCCATCCTGGAGGCCATCGACGACGCCGAGGAGCACATGGCCGCGCGCCGCGAGCAGCCCGCGGGACGGCTGCGCGTGAACGCGGCCTCGCCCTTCATGCTGCACGCCATCGTGCCGCTGGTGCCCGCGTTTCGACAGCTCTATCCGCAGATCAGCCTCGAGCTGGACACCGACGACCTGCCCATCGACCTGCTGGAGCGGCGCACCGACATCGCCATTCGCATCGGCCCGCTGCGCGACTCCACGCTGCATGCGCGCCCGCTGGGCACGCACCGGCTGCGCGTGCTCGCGAGCCCCGCCTACCTCGAGGCGCACGGCAAGCCGCGCAAGGTGAGCGAGCTGGCCGAACGGGCCGGGCATGTGCTGCTGGGCTTCACCCAGCCCGAGTCGCTGAACCGCTGGCCGCTGCGCGGCGTGCATGGCGACGAATGGAACATCACGCCCACCGTGGCCGCGTCGAGCGGCGAAACACTGCGCCAGCTGGCACTGGCCGGCGTGGGCATCGTGTGCCTGTCGGACTTCATGACCGAGGCCGACCGCGTGAGCGGCGCGCTGGTGCAGGTGCTGGCCAAGGACACGGTGGACGTGCGACAGCCCGTCAACGCGGTGTACTACCGCAACACGCAGCTGTCGGCGCGCATCACCTCGTTCCTGGATTTCCTGTCGCAGCGAATGACCTGAACTCAGCGCATGAGCTGAACGGTGCGGCGGCTCTGCCGCCCGTTCAGCTCCGCGAGCTCACTGCGGCTGCTTCGGCGTGAAGCGCTCGACCTCGGCCGACGCGATCTCGTAGCCGCTCACGCCCATGTCCACCGAATTGAAGCGCGCCGCCTTCAGAGTGCCGCTGACGTACACCGTGTCCATCGCGTGCAGCCCCTTGACGGGCGCGGGCGCGATCACGTGCACGATCTGGTTGGCCGGTGGCGGCGGGGTGTGGATGCAGGCGCCGAAGTAAGGCACCAGCAGGAATTCGCGAATGCCGTCCTGCGTGGCGTCCAGCGGCACCACGAAACCCGAGAGCCTGGCGGCCTTGCCGTCGAGCGCCACGTTGACCGGTGCGTTGTCCCACACGGCGCGCATCTCGTCGAGCATCTGGATGGCGATGGGGTCGTTGTCGCGCAGCGCCTCCAGGCTGATGTTGCGATAGCGCTTGGTCGGGTCCCAGCTCTTGGGAATCAGCTCTTCCCACTTCAACTCGGTGGCCGTGGCCGCCGCGTTGCCCGCGCCCTGCGCAACCCCCGGCCCGCACCCGGTCAGCAGCGCAGCCGCCGGGGCCAGTACCAGCGCGGACAGCAGCACGCGCGAAAAGAACCTTCTCATGACTCCGATTGTGCTTGGGCGGTGTGTCAGACCCGTAAAGCGGGGTCTTTGGCACTCAATGTCTCCCAGATCACACAAATTCATTGCAAAGCGCCAGAATGCCGCACCACGACACGAGGAGCTCCGCATGGCACCCACAGGATGGCTGGGACTCACGTCCCTCGGCACGGTTCACACGGCGATCAGCCTGGTCGCTGTCGTCGCAGGGCTCTGGGCCCTGTTTCGCTACAGGGAAATCACGATGCGCACCGGCCTGGGACAGGTCTTCGTGTGGACCACCGTGCTCACCTGCCTCACCGGCTTCGGCATCTTCCAGCACGGCGGCTTCGGCAAGCCGCATGTGCTGGGCATCATCACGCTGGTGGCGCTGGCGGTGGGCGCCGCGGCCGGGCGCGGCCTGCTGTTCGGGCGCGGCGCGCGCTACGTGGAGGCGGCGGCGTTTTCGGCCAGCTTTCTCTTCCACTGGATTCCGGCCTTCACCGAGCCGCTGACGCGCCTGCCGCTGGGCGCGCCGCTGCTGTCGAGCCCGGATGCGCCCGAGCTCAAGGCCATTACCGGCGTGCTGTTCCTGCTGTACCTGGTGGGCGTGGGGCTGCAGGTTCGGCGGCTGCGCGGTGGGGGCGCGCCGCTCAGTCCTGCACCCGTCCGCGCAGGCTCTTGATCTGCGAACGCTGGCTCTTGCCCTCGAGCCGGCGCTGCTTGGAACCGTAGGTCGGCTTGGTCGCGCGCCGCGCGCGCGGCGGCGTGGCCACGCTGTCGACCACCGCCTGCAGGCGCGCGAACGCGTCGGCGCGGTTCATTTCCTGCGTGCGGTGCTGCTGCGCCTTGAGCACCAGCACGCCCTCCTGCGTGATGCGGCTGTCGCGCAGGGCGAGCAGCCGCTCCTTCACGTCGGCGGGCAGCGAGCTGGCGGGAATGTCGTAGCGCAGGTGCACCGCGCTGGACACCTTGTTCACGTTCTGCCCGCCCGCCCCCTGCGCGCGAATGGCACTGATCTCGACTTCGTCGGGATCGATCAGCAGGGGTGGGCGCAGCATGGCGGCAAGTGTGCCCTGAGTCCGCTCGGGTGGGCTCAGACGCGCTCGAACACCGCGGCAATGCCCTGCCCGCCGCCGATGCACATCGTCACCAGCGCGTAGCGCCCGCCGGTGCGGTGCAGCTCGGCAATCGCCTTGGTGGTGATGATCGCGCCCGTCGCGCCCACCGGGTGGCCCAGCGAAATGCCCGAGCCGTTCGGGTTCACCTTGGCCGGGTCGAACCCCAGCTCCTTGATGACCGCGCAGGCCTGCGCCGCGAAGGCCTCGTTCGACTCGATCACGTCGAAGTCGCTCACTTTCAGCCCGGTGCGCTCCAGCACCTTGCGCGTGGCCGGCACCGGGCCGATGCCCATGTACGCCGGCTCCACGCCCGCGTGCGCGTAGCCCACCAGGCGCGCCAGCGGCTTCAGGCCCAGCGCCTTCACGCGGCCGCCTTCGGCCAGCACCACGGCGGCGGCGCCATCGTTGATGCCCGAGGCATTGCCGGCGGTGACCAAGCCGTCCTTCTTGAAGGCGGGCTTCATCTTCGCCAGCGTGTCGACGGTGGTGTCGGCGCGCACGTGCTCGTCGGTGTCGAACAGCACCACGCCCTTGCGCGTCTTGACCTCGACCGGAACGATCTGCTCCTTGAAGCGGCCCGCGGCAATGGCGGCCGCCGCGCGCTGCTGGCTGGCCACGGCCAGTTCGTCCATCTGCTCGCGCGTGATGCCATAGCGCGCGGCCACGTTCTCGGCGGTGATGCCCATGTGGATCTTCTCCCACGGGTCGTGCAGGATGCCCAGCATGTAGTCGACCAGCACCGCGTCGCCCATGCGCGCGCCGTAGCGTGCCGAGGTGTCGAAGTACGGGCCGCGGCTCATCGACTCCGAGCCGCCGCCGATGGCGATGTCGCAGTCGCCCAGCGCAATGGCCTGCGCCGCCGACACGATGGCCTGCAGGCCCGAGCCGCACAGGCGGTTCACGTTGAAGGCCGGCGTCTCGATGGGGCAGCCCGCGTCGATGGCCGCCACGCGGCTCAGGTAGGCGTCCTTCACGTCGGTGGGAATCACGTTGCCCATCACCACGTGGCCGATGGCGTCGGCCGCCACGCCGCTGCGCTCGATGGCGGCCTTGACGGCGGTGGTGGCCAGCTGGGTGTTGGGCACGTCCTTCAGCGCGCCGCCGAAGGTGCCGATGGCGGTGCGGGCGGTGCCGACCACGAAGATGTCGCGTTGGGTCATGGGTGGGTCTCCTGGGTTTGAAAGATGGAATTCAGCGGCCTGTGAAGGCTGCGGGCTTCTTGTCGAAGAAGGCGTTCAGGCCGATGCGGAAGTCGTCGGTGGCCGCGCAGACCTGGAAGGCGGCCGATTCGGCGTCGAGCTGGCCCGCCAGGTCGCGCCCGAGCGAGCCGCGCATCAGCCGGCGCAGGTTGCCCAGCGCCACGGTCGGGCCCTTGGCCAGCCGGTGCGCCAGCGCCAGCGCCTGGGCCTCCAGCTCGGCGGCGGGCACCACGCGGTTGACCAGGCCCATGCGCTCAGCGGCGGCCGCGTCGTAGGTGTCGCCGAGCATGGCGATTTCCAGCGCGCGGCGCATGCCCACCAGCCGCGGCAGCGCCCACGAGGCGCCCACGTCGCAGCTGGTGCCGATGTTCACGTAGGCGAGGTTGAAGCGCGTGCCCTCGGCGGCGAGCACGAAGTCGGCCTGCAGCATCAGGCTCAGGCCCGCGCCGGCGGCCACGCCGTGCACCTGCGCGACCAGCGGCGCGTCCATGGCGTCGAGCACGCGCAGCGCCTCGTGCAGCGGGCCGATCAGGTCGGCCGCGCCCTGTTTCGGGTCGGCGCTGAGCACGCCGAGGTCGCCGCCGGCCATGAAGCCCTTGCCCGCGCCGCTCATGAGCACGGCGCGCACGCCCTTGTCGGCGGCCAGCTCGCGGGCGGCGGCGAGGAAGGCATTGGCCATCGGCACGTCGATGGCGTTGAGCGCGCCGGGCCGGTTGAAGCGAATGGTGGCCACGGCACCGTCGCGGGCCAGCAGCAAGGGGGCGTCTGTCGTCATGCGGTCTTTCCTTTTTTTGCAGCAGATTGGCGTGGCGCCGCGCCCGTGGCGGGCGGGCTGGCGGGCGCGGGCCGTTGAAGCAGGCCGCCCAGCAGCAGGTCGATGCCCTGGTCGGCGATCTGCGTGGGCGTGAGGCTGCCGCCGGGGCGGTACCAGCGGCCGATCCAGCTGAGCGCGCCCGCGAGCATGAAGGCCGCCATCTTCGGATCGCAGGGCGCGAGCGAGCCTTCGGCGATGCCGGCTTCGACGAGCTGGCGAAACTGCGCGTCGATGCCCGCCTTCAGGCGGAGCAACTCGGCCTTCAGCGGCTTGGGCAGCGGGTCTTCGCCGATACGGATCACGCAGCGGCCGAAGTCCTGCGTGACCACGCCCGCGTAGATGCGCATCGAGGCCTCGAGCTGGTCGATGGCGCTGCCACCGTTGGCGCGCACCTCGGCAATGCCGGCATGCATCAGGTCGAGCGCGGTCTTCACGCACTCGAGCAGGATCTGGTCCTTGTTCTCGACGTAGTAGTACAGCGTGGGCTTGCTGACGTTCAGCCGCTCGGCAATGTCGTCGAGCGAAGTGGCGTGGAAGCCGCGCTCGTTGAAGAGTTGCGCGGCGGTCTGCAGCACGGCCTGGCGCTTGACCTCGCGCTGGCGCGCGCGCTTGCCCGCGGGCTCCCAGGGAGAGCCGGAAGACCCCGCAGATCCGGCGGGCTCGGCGGATGAGGGATAAGGAACGGAAGGAGGAGAAACGGAGCGGGCCATCGGTGCGAAACAGGATGGCCGAAGGTCCGACACCGCACAGCGCGGCGAGAAGGGAATTTACTGGCCAGTAGAAATTCTACGGGCCGGTAAACATCCAGGCAGCGAAGGCTGCAAAAACCGCCAAGACCGCGAAGCCCGTTGCCGGGGCTCAGTCGCCGCGCACAGGCCGGGCCCGCACGTCGGTCACGTCATCGGCGGGGCCGATGGCGATGGGACTGCGCACCGACTCGCCGCGCGCGCGGGCGTTGACCACATCGGCCGCCTGCGGCTCGGCCGGCTGTGCCGCATGGCGAAACCGGTCGAAGCCCGAGCGCGGGTTGAAGCGCCCGCCCATCGACGCGGTCCAGGGCGTCACGGGCTTGCCCGTGAGCCGGCCCCAGGCGTAGCGCATGCCCCACACCGCGGCCAGCAGCATCACCGCCACGGCCAGGCTGGCCGCGAAAACCAGCCCCAGGAGCAGAAGAACGACGCGAAAAATAAAGTTCATCATCCGACTTTAGGCCGAGGCGGCCGCCGTTGGTTCCCCGCTCTTGGTGAACGAGAACTGCCCCGGCGACTGGATCGGGTCGGTGTTGACCTCGATGGTGTCCTTCGGCCCGAAACTGCCGTCGAGCAGCAGCTTCGACAGCGGGTTCTCGATGCGCTGCTGGATGGCACGCTTGAGCGGTCGCGCGCCGAACACCGGGTCGAAACCGACCTTGGCAATCTCGGCCAGCGCCGCGCTCGACACCTCCAGCCCCAGGTCCATCTTCGCCAGGCGCGCGGTCAGCACCTTCAGCTGGATGGCGGCAATCGACTCGATGTTCTTCGCGTCCAGCGCATGGAACACCACGGTCTCGTCGATGCGGTTCAGGAACTCGGGGCGGAAGTAGTTCTTCAGCTCGTCCCACACGGCTTCCTTGATCTCTTCCGAGGGCTTGCCCACCATGGCCTGGATGATGGGCGAGCCGATGTTGCTCGTCATCACGATCACTGTGTTCTTGAAGTCCACGGTGCGGCCCTGGCCGTCCGTGAGGCGGCCGTCGTCGAGCACCTGCAGCAGCACGTTGAACACGTCGGGGTGGGCCTTCTCGACCTCGTCGAGCAGCACCACGCTGTAGGGCTTGCGGCGCACGGCTTCGGTGAGGTAGCCGCCCTCTTCATAGCCCACGTAGCCCGGCGGCGCGCCGATGAGGCGGGCCACCGAGTGCTTCTCCATGAACTCGCTCATGTCGATACGGATCAGGTGGTCTTCGCTGTCGAACAGGAAGCCCGCGAGCGCCTTGCACAGCTCGGTCTTGCCCACGCCCGTGGGGCCGAGGAACAGGAACGAGCCCGTGGGGCGGTTCGGGTCCGACAGGCCCGAGCGCGAACGGCGGATCGCGTTGGCGACCGCGCCGATGGCCTCGTTCTGGCCGACCACGCGCTCGTGGAGCTTGTCTTCCATCACGAGCAGCTTGTCGCGCTCGCCCTGCATCAGCTTGGCGACCGGAATGCCGGTGGCGCGCGCCACGACCTCGGCGATTTCCTCGGCGCCGACCTGCGTGCGCAGCAGCGTGGGCGCGCTCGACTTGCCCTTGCTGGCTTCGGCGTCCTGCGCCTCCTTCAGGCGCTTCTCGAGCGCGGGCAGCTGGCCGTATTGCAGCTCGGCCACCTTGTTGAAGTCGCCCTTGCTGGTCGACTCGGCAATCTGGAACTTGATCTTGTCGATGTCCTCGCGCACCTTGGCGCTGCCCTGGGCCTGCGCCTTCTCGGCCTGCCAGATCTCGTCGTAGTCGGCAATTTCCTTCTGCAGCTTGGCGATCTCGCCCTCGATCAGGCCGAAGCGCTTCTGCGAGGCCTCGTCCTTCTCGCGGCGCACGGCCTCGAGCTCGATCTGCAGCTGGATCAGGCGGCGGTCGAGCCGGTCCATGACCTCGGGCTTGGAGTCCATCTCGATCTTGATCTTGGCCGCGGCCTCGTCGATCAGGTCGATGGCCTTGTCGGGCAGGAAGCGGTCGGTGATGTAGCGGTCGCTCAGCTCGGCCGCGGCCACGATGGCCGGGTCGGTGATGTCCACGCCGTGGTGCACCTCGTACTTTTCCTTCAGGCCGCGCAGGATGGCCACGGTGGCTTCCACGCTGGGCTCGCCCACGATGATCTTCTGGAAGCGGCGCTCCAGCGCGGCGTCCTTCTCGATGTACTTGCGGTATTCGTCCAGCGTGGTGGCGCCCACGCAGTGCAGCTCGCCGCGCGCGAGCGCCGGCTTGAGCATGTTGCCCGCGTCCATCGCGCCCTCCGCCTTGCCCGCGCCGACCATGGTGTGCAGCTCGTCGATGAAGACGATGGTCTGGCCTTCGTCCTTCGCGAGCTCGTTCAGCACGGTCTTCAGGCGCTCTTCGAACTCGCCGCGGAACTTGGCGCCGGCCAGCAGCGCGGCCATGTCGAGCGACAGCACGCGCTTGCCCATGAGCGACTCGGGCACCTCGCCGGAAATGATGCGCTGCGCCAGGCCTTCGACGATGGCGGTCTTGCCCACGCCGGGTTCGCCGATGAGCACGGGGTTGTTCTTGGTGCGGCGTTGCAGCACCTGGATGGCGCGGCGAATTTCCTCGTCGCGGCCGATGACCGGGTCGAGCTTGCCCAGGCGTGCGCGCTCGGTGAGGTCGGTGGTGTATTTCTTCAGGGCTTCGCGCTGGCCTTCGGCGTCGGCGCTGTTCACACCCTGGCCGCCGCGCACGGCATCGATGGCCGACTCGAGCGACTTGCGGCTCAGGCCGTTTTCCCTGGCGATCTTGCCGACGTCGGCCTTGCTGTCAGCCAGCGCGAGCAGAAAGAGTTCGCCCGCGATGAACTGGTCGTTGCGCTTGATCGACTCTTTCTCGGTCGCCTGCAGCAGCTTGTTCAGCTCGGGGCCGACCTGCACGACGTCGTGGCCCTGCACCTGGGGCAGTTTCTTGATGGCGCCCTCGGCGGCCTGCAGCAACCCCGGCACGTTGACGCCGGCACGCTCCAGCAGGGCGCGCGGGCCGTCGTCCTGGCGCAGCATCGCGACCAGCAGGTGGGCCGGTTCGATGTAGGCGTTGTCGTTGCCCAGCGCGAGCGACTGGGCATCGCCCAGGGCTTCCTGAAATTTGGTGGTGAGTTTGTCTTGTCGCATGGTGGTATTCCTGCTTCCAAAATAGGGCCGTTCGGGCACGATTCAAGGTTTTGACAATTACGTGCGGACTACCGGAGCCTGGGCACGGGTATTGCACGACACCCGTTTCCTGCCCGTAGGCATTTCTCTCTCTCGAATGGAGTCGATCATGGTTTTTTCAATGCAGCGCGTTCAACCGGTGCGCCGGGCGATCAGCGCCGGCCTGCTTCTGGGCGCTCTGAGCACCCTGGGCCTGAGCGGCCTTGCGCAGGCGCAAAGCGGCACCCCCATCCGCCTGCTGGTCGGCTTCCCGGCCGGCGCGGGCACCGACGCCATTGCGCGCACCCTGGGCGAAAAGCTCAAGGACGTGCTGGGCGTGCCGGTGGTGGTCGAGAACCGTGCCGGCGCCGGCGGCCAGATTGCCGCGACCGTGTTGAAGTCTTCCCCCGCCGACGGCCACACGCTGCTGCTGTCGCACGACCACACGATCTCGATCCTGCCGCAGGTCATCAAGAACCCGGGCTTCAACCCCGCCACCGACTTCGTGCCCGTGGCCGGCTTTGCCACCTTCGCCAACGTGCTGGCCGTCTCGGGCGGCACGCCGGCCAAGACCATGGACGAGTACGTGAAATGGGTGCGCACGCAAAAGGGCGGCAAGGAAACCATCGGCATCCCGGCGCCGGCGTCGATTCCCGAGTTCCTGGTGAAGATGATCTCGGACAAGTACAAGATCGACGTGCAGCCCGCGCCCTACCGCGGCAGCGCGCCCATGACGGCCGACATGCTGGGCAACCAGATCACCGCGGGCATCGCCTCGGTGCCTGACTTCATCGAGAACCACAAGGCCGGCAAGGTGCGCATCGTGGCGTCCATCGGCGCCAAGCGCCAGGCCGTGATTCCGAACGTGCCGACCTTCACCGAGCTGGGCTTCGCCAACCTGGACGACCTGCCCTACTACGGCATCTTCGCGCCGGTGGGCACGCCGCAGCCGATCATCGACAAGTACGGCGACGCGCTGCAGAAGGTGCTGGCCATGCCCGACGTGAAGCAGAAGCTGACGACGATGGGGCTGACGGTCGGCTACGAGTCGCAGGGCCAGTTCGCGGGGCGCGTTCGCACGTACACGCAGAGCTGGGAAAAGATCATCCAGGGCAGCGGGTTCAAGCCGCTCTGATGCCTTGCGCTTGCTCCCTCTCCCCTCGGGGAGAGGGAGCGACGCGGCTCAGGCGTTGGGAGCGCTGATGCCCCAGCGCGCCAGCGCCGCGTCGTCCGCGACGCGCGCATCGACCCAGCGCGCACCTTCGGGGGTCTGTTCCTTCTTCCAGAACGGGGCCTGCGTCTTCAGGTAGTCCATCAGGAACTCGCAGGCCTCGAAGCTCTGGCCGCGGTGCGCGGACACCACCGCCACCATCATGATCTGGTCCAGCGGCTGCAGCAGGCCCACGCGGTGGACCACGCGCGCACCCAGGATGTCGAAGCGCCGGTGCGCCTCGTCGATCATGGCCTCGACGGCCTTCTCGGTCATGCCGGGGTAGTGCTCCAGCTCCATCGACGCGACGCTGCTGCCGTCGTTGCGGTCGCGCACCGTGCCCACGAAACTGCAGACCGCGCCCACGCGTTTGTCGCCGGCACGCAACGCGGCGACCTCTTGCGAGAGGTCGAAATCGGCCGTCTGTATGGAAACACGCGCAACGTTCATTTCCGAATTGTGGCATCGCGCTAGACTGCCGCCATGCCTTGCCACGCCACGCCCTCCACAGTGCTTTCGCACGCGGGAAGCGGCTGCGCGCGCCAGGGCAGCAAAGCCAAAAAACCAAAGCTCGTCTGACCGGAGCCGAGGTTCCGTCGTCGGATGAGCGACGGAACCTGCCAAGGTCTTTGGCCCCTTCATGGGTTTCGCGCACGTCCGACGGTGGTTCTTTCCATCGGTCGATTCCTCGAAGGAAGCCCGCGTGCCTCAACAACCTACCGCCACCGCCCCTGACTTCTCGGGCTTCTGGGTGGCCCTTGTCACCCCGTTTCGCGACGGCGCCGTCGACCACGACGCCCTTGCCGCCCTGACCCGTCGCCTGGCCGCCGACGGCGTGACCGGCTTCGTGCCCTGCGGCTCCACCGGCGAAGCCGCCGCCCTCGACGAGGCCGAGCAGCTGGCCGTGCTCGACACCGTGCTGGCCGCGGCCGGCGGCCTGCCGGTGGTCATGGGCATTTCCGGCTACCACCTGGGCAAGGCCACGGCCTGGGCCCGCAAGCTCGGCGAACGCCCGATCGCGGGCCTGCTGGTGGCCGCGCCGCACTACATCCGCCCGTCGCAGGCCGGCCTGCTCGAATGGTTCGGCACCATCGCCGACGCGAGCACGGCGCCGGTGCTGGTCTACGACATTCCCTACCGCACCGGCGTCACCATCGCCCGCGACACGCTGCTGGCGCTGGCCGCGCACCCGCGCATCCGCGGCATCAAGGACTGCGGCGGCGACATGGCCAAGACGCGCGCGGTGATCGCCGACGGCCGGCTGCAGGTGCTGACGGGCGAAGACCACCAGATCTTCGGCACCATGGCCGAAGGCGGCGTGGGCGCCATCGCGGCCAGCGGCAACGTGCAGACGCGGCGCTTCGTGCAGTTGGTGCGCCTGCTGGCGGACAACAGGCTGGCCGAGGCGCGCGCCGAATGGCAGGCGCTGCAGCCGCTGGTGGAAATGCTGTTCGCCGAACCGAACCCCAGCCCGCTGAAGGCGCTGCTCGCGCACGGGGGCGAGGTGCACGACGAGTTGCGCTCGCCGATGACCCGCGCCTCCGAAGGGCTGCGCGAGCGCCTCGTGGCGCTCGACGCCCACCTCGAAAGCCTCGACGGCCTCAACCGCCAGTAACGGGGGGGAAGAAGGCGACCTCGCAGCCTTCGCGCAAGGCTGCGGCCTCGTCGCTCATGAGCTGGTCGAGCGCCATGCGCACCGCCTTGCCGCGCGCCAGCGCGGTGGCATAGGCGCCGCCGCGGGCGATGAGCTCGTCGCGCAGGGCGGCGAGCGTGTCGGCTTGCGTGTCGACGGTTTCGTTGCTGCGCGAAAGCGCCTCGCGCACCGAGGCGAAATAACGGACCTGGACCTTCATGGCGAATGCTCAGCCCAGCAGCGAGGCGAAGGGAATGAAGTTCACCGTGTCGCCCGCTCGAATGGTCTGGCCGGCCGGGTTGTCGACCACGCCGTCGCCCCAGACCATCGAGGTGAGCACGCCCGAGCTCTGGTTGCCGAACAGCGCCAGCCCGCCCGCCGCGTTGCGCCGCGCGCGCAGGAATTCGCGGCGCTTGTCGGCGCGCAGCCAGTCGAAGTCGGCGCGCATCTGCACGGGCTCGGGCGCCACGCGCGTGGCACCCTGCAAGGTCAGCAGAAAGGGCCGCACCAGCATCAGGAAGGTCAGGAAGCTCGACACCGGGTTGCCCGGCAGCCCGGTCACATGGCAGGCACCCTGCCCGTTGCTGCGCGCAATGGACCCATAGGCGAACGGCTTGCCCGGCTTCATCGACAGCGACCACAGCTGCAGCTCGCCGAGCGATTGCAGCGCGGCGCGGATGTGGTCTTCTTCACCCACCGACACGCCGCCGGTCGTGATGATCAGGTCGCTGGCCTCGGCCGCGTCGCGCAGCGCGGCGATGGTGGCTTCGCGGTCGTCGGGCACGATGCCCAGGTCGTTCACCTCGCAGCCCAGGCGGTGCAGCAAGGCACGCATGAAGAAGCGGTTGGAGTTGTAGATGGCGCCGGGCTTCATCGCGTCGGGCGCGACCTCGCCGGGCATGACCAGCTCGTCGCCGGTGGAGAGCATGGCCACGCGCGGCTTGCGCGCGACCTGCAGCTTGTGAAAGCCGACGCTGGCCGCCAGGCCGAGCGCGGCGGGCGTGAGGCGCTCGCCCTTCTTCAGCACCACGTCGCCCGCGGCCACGTCTTCGCCCGCGCGGCGCACCCACTGGTCTGCCGCCGGCACGATGGCGATGCGCACCGAGCCCAGGCTGCCTTCCTGCGGCGTGGCGGCGGTGTCTTCCTGCATGACGACCGCGTCGGCGCCCTCGGGAATCTGCGCGCCCGTGAAGATGCGCGCCGCCGTGCCGGCCGCCAGCGCCGTGCCGACGGTGCCCGCGGGAATGCGCTGCGCCACCGTCAGCTCGGCACCGGGCGCGGTGCAGTCGGCCACGCGCACGGCGTAGCCGTCCATGGCGCTGTTGTCGCGCGGCGGCACGGTCAGGCCGGAAACCAGGTCTTGCGCCAGCACGCGGCCGTCGGCGTCGAAGGTGATGACGCTTTCGGTCGGCAGCGCCGGCTGCGCCTTCGCGAGCAGGACGGCAATGGCCTCGTCCAGCGGCATCAGCGGCGGGCGCAGGGAAGAAGCGGCGAAGGGAACAGGTGTGTCAGCCATGGTGTTCGGGGTTGTATTCGAAGCGCTCGCCGCTGTCGATCAGCCACCTGGCAATGGCCTCGGCGTCGTTGAGGTCGAACAGGGGACGCTCGGTGGGCGACGGCAGGCTGGCCGGGTCGTCCGTGGCAATGGCGACCACGAAGGGGTCGTCGGTGTAGAGCACCGGGCGAAGCGGCTCGCCGCCCTCGGGCTGGCGCCAGATCTCGATCTTCGGCACGTCGCTGTGCCTGAAGCCCTCCACCAGCACCCAGTCGGCCGCGGGGTGCACCTCGGCCAGCAGCTGGTGCACGTCGGGTTCCACCGGCACTTCGAACTCGCGCATGACCGCCAGCCGCTGGTCGGAGGCCACGACCACCTCGAAGGCGCCCGCCTCGCGGTGGCGGTAGGTGTCCTTGCCCGGGTGGTCGATGTCGAACTTGTGGTGCGCGTGCTTGACCACCGACACGCGCTGCCCCAGCCGCTTGAGCGCCGGAATGAGCCGCTCCAGCAGCGTGGTCTTGCCCGCGCCCGAGTAGCCGGCGAAGCCGACGACCTTCATGCGGGGGCCCGGGCGTGCTCAGTCACAGTTTTCCGCGATGTAGGCCTTCACGGCTTCGGCGTCGGCCGGCAGCTTGACGACGCGCTTGGGCAGCGCCTCGATGCCTTCGAACTTCTTCGGCCGCTCGGGCTCCTGGCCCAGCGCCTCGACCAGCGTGGCCGCGAACTTGATGGGCAGCGCCGTTTCCAGCACCACCATCGGCACGCCGGGCGCGAGCTGTTCGCGCGCGGCCTTCAGGCCGTCGGCGGTGTGGGGGTCGACCAGCGTGGCGAAGCGCTTCTCGGTGTCGCGGATGGTGGCCAGGCGGTCGGCGTGCGTGCTGCGACCGCTCTTGAAGCCGAAGCGTTCCGCGGCCTGCTTGAATGCCGGGTCGGCGCTCAGGTCGAAGCTGCCGTTCAGGCCCAGGTCTTCCACGAACAGCTGGCGCAGCCTGGCGGCGTCGCGACCGACCAGGTCGAACACGAAGCGCTCGAAGTTGCTGGCCTTGCTGATGTCCATCGACGGGCTGGAGGTCTCGTGCGTGTCGACGGCGCCGCGCACGCGGTAGATGCCGGTGCGGAAGAATTCGTCGAGCACGTCGTTCTCGTTGGTGGCGACCACCAGCGTCTGGATGGGAAGGCCCATCATGCGCGCCACGTGGCCCGCGCAGACGTTGCCGAAATTGCCCGAGGGCACGGTGAAGCTCACCGGCTTGTCGTTGCCCGCGGTGGCCTGGAAGTAGCCCGCGAAGTAGTAGACGACCTGCGCCAGCAGCCGCGCCCAATTGATCGAGTTGACCGTGCCGATGCGGTACTTGCGCTTGAAGCCCAGGTCGTTCGACACGGCCTTGACGATGTCCTGGCAGTCGTCGAACACGCCGGTGATGGCGATGTTGTGGATGTTCTCGTCCTGCAGGCTGAACATCTGCGCCTGCTGGAACGGGCTCATGCGGCCGTCCGGCGAGGTCATGAACACGCGCACGCCCTTCTTGCCGCGCATGGCGTACTCGGCCGCGCTGCCGGTGTCGCCGCTGGTGGCGCCCAGGATGTTGAGCTCGGCGCCGCGGCGGGCCAGTTCGTACTCGAACAGGTTGCCCAGCAGCTGCATCGCCATGTCCTTGAAGGCCAGCGTGGGGCCGTTGGACAGGGCCTCGAGGTACACGCCGTCTTTAAGTTCGCGCAGCGGTACGATTTCTTCGGTGCCGAACACCTCGGCCGTGTAGGTCTTGGCGCAGATCGCCTTCAGGTCGGCCGGCGGAATGTCGTCGATGTAGAGCGAGAGGATCTCGAAGGCCAGCTCGGCATACGGCAACGCGCGCCACCTGGCGAGCGTGGCGGTGTCGACATGCGGATAGGTCTCGGGCAGGTACAGGCCGCCGTCGGGCGCCAGGCCCTCGAGCAGGATTTCGCAGAAGCGCTTGCGGTCGGGATGGCCGCGGGTGCTCAGGTAGTTCACTTCAACTCTTCCTTGCGGATACGCACGATGGGTTCGAGCACGGTGGGCAGCGCCTGCAGTTCGGCCAGCACGTCGTTGACGGTGCCTTCGCGCGCGTCGTGCGTGAGGATGATGAGGTCGGTCTGCGTGGAGCCTTCGCCGCCCACTTCGTCGGCTTCGCGCTGCAGCACGGCGTCGATGCTGATGCCGGCGGTGGCCAGCAGGCCCGTCACCTTGGCGAGCACGCCGGCCTGGTCGGCCACGCGCAGGCGCAGGTAGTAGCTGGTGACCACCTCGGACATCGGCAGCACCTGCAGGTCGCTCATGGCGTCCGGGTGGAACGCCAGGTGCGGCACGCGGTGCGCGGCGTCGGCGGTGTGCAGGCGGGTGATGTCGACCAGGTCGGCAATGACGGCGCTGGCCGTCGGCTCGCTGCCCGCGCCCTTGCCGTAGTACAGCGTGGTGCCCACGGCGTCGCCGTGCACCACCACCGCGTTCATCGCGCCCTCGACGTTGGCCAGCAGGCGCTTGGACGGCACCAGCGAGGGGTGCACGCGCAGCTCGATGCCCTTGGTCGTGCGCTTGGTCACGCCCAGCAGCTTGATGCGGTAGCCGAGCTGCTCGGCGTACCGGATGTCCTGCGCGGCGAGCTTGGTGATGCCCTCGACATGGGCCTTGTCGAACTGCACCGGAATGCCGAACGCGATGGCGCTCATCAGCGTGACCTTGTGCGCGGCGTCCACGCCTTCGATGTCGAAGGTCGGGTCGGCCTCGGCGTAGCCCAGGCGTTGCGCCTCCTTCAGCACGGTGGCGAAGTCCAGGCCCTTGTCGCGCATCTCGGACAGGATGAAGTTGGTGGTGCCGTTGATGATGCCGGCGATCCACTGGATGCTGTTGGCCGTGAGGCCTTCGCGCAGCGCCTTGATGATCGGGATGCCGCCGGCCACCGCGGCCTCGAAGGCCACCATCACGCCCTTGGCGTGCGCGGCCGCGAAGATTTCGGTGCCGTGCACCGCGAGCAGCGCCTTGTTGGCGGTGACCACGTGCTTGCCGGCAGCGATGGCCTCGAGCACCAGCTGCCTGGCGATGCCGTAGCCGCCGATGAGCTCGATGACGATGTCGATGTCGGGGTTGGCGATGACTTCGCGCGCATCGGCAACCACCTTCACGCCTTCGCCGGCCACTTCGCGGGCGCGGGCGGTGTCGAGATCGGCCACCATGGTGATCTCGATGCCGCGGCCGGCGCGGCGCTTGATTTCTTCCTGGTTGCGCTGGAGCACCTTGAAGGTGCCGCTGCCGACCGTGCCTGCGCCGAGCAGGCCTACTTGGATGGGTTTCATTGGGAGAGTCGAGTTCATGGCGTTCATGGTTTGAATGGGGTGGTGAGCGGCGCGATCACGGCGCGGTCACGACGCGGCTGACGTGGCGCGGCAGGTTCCAGGCGCCGCCGGGAAAGTCGCGGCACAGGCTGTCGACGGTGGCGCCGGTTCGCACGAAGCCCTTGCCGTCGAAGTGCCAGGTTTCGGTCGACACGCAGTCGCCGATGCCGCGGACCCTCATGACCGAGGAGACGCTGGCGTCCTTGTCGTCGAAGTCGCCGTTGGCCTCGAGGGCCGATGGCGCATAGGGCGGCTTGTCGTTGGCGATCCAGAGCTGGCTGGTGGAGTTGTAGGCCCCCACGCTGCAATCCAGCGACAGCAGCACCTTGCTGTCGGTCAGGCGGTGGACCTGGAACGACTTGGGCTGCACCGCGTCGGTGTTGTTGCACGGGCCGTCGGCTTCGCTCAGCTTGAGAGAAGGAAAGATGCGCGCCGCCAGGGCGTCGTCACCAGGGCGCGGCTTGACGGGCTTGAGCGCATGGACCACGGGCATCGGCAACGCCGCCAGCACGGCGGATTCAGGCTTGCTGCCGCGGCGCACCAGCGCGCCCGGCGTATCGACGCGGCCCTGGGCTTCGTCCATCTTCAACAGCACGGCGTTGAGGCCGGAAAGAGAAAGCACCCATTTCTTGCCGCCACCGGCCGTGAGGGTGGCGTCGTCGCTCTTGAGGAGTTCGGGCAGCACGGCGCGAACCTGGCTGGCGTCGAGGCTGGGGGAGCCGCCTTCGAGGCCGGACACGGTGGCCTTGCCGACCTTCAGGCGCAACGGGCCCTTGGGTTCTTCTTCGCCGCCGGTCTGCAGTTCGATCTCTACCGCGGTGCCGGGGCCGGCCTTGCGGGTGATGCGCATCGACACCGGCTCGCCGTCCTGCTGGTAGCCGGCGGCGCGGCAGGTGCGCGTGTTGTCGCAGGCCAGCTCCCAGTCGTTGTGGGAAAAGGAGACCGGCCGCGTCTCGGCGGCTCCCGCTGCGATGGCAGCCGAGGCGGACAGTGCCGCGAACGACAGCACCGCGGCAAGGCAGGCGGGTTTCATGGGCGCGTCTTGCGGCGCAAGCGGTACTGCTCCAGGAACTTCGCGATGCGGTTGATGGCCTCGCGCAGGTCGTCCTCATGGGGCAGGAACACGATGCGGAAGTGGTCGGGCGTGGCCCAGTTGAAGCCGGTGCCCTGCACCAGCATCACGCGGGTTTCCTTCAGCAGCTCGAGGAAGAACTGGCGGTCGTCCTCGATCGGGTAGACCTCGGGGTCTAGCTTGGGGAACATGTAGAGCGCCGCGCTGGGCTTGACGCAGCTCACGCCGGGAATGGCGGTGATGAGTTCGTAGGCCAGGTCGCGCTGGCGGCGCAGGCGCCCGCCGTCGCACACCAGGTCGTTGATGCTCTGGTAGCCGCCCAGCGCCGTCTGGATGGCCCATTGACCGGGCACGTTGGCGCACAGGCGCATGTTCGAGAGCATGTTCAGGCCCTCGATGTAGTCCTGCGCACTGCGCTTGTCGCCCGACACCACGAGCCAGCCGGCGCGGTAGCCGCACGAGCGGTAGCTCTTGGACAGCGAGTTGAAGGTCAGCGTGAGCACGTCGCTCGACAGGCTGGCGATGGCGGTGTGCTTGACGCCGTCGTACAGCACCTTGTCGTAGACCTCGTCCGCGAAGATCACGAGGCCGTGCTCGCGCGCGATGGCCACGATGCTCTTGAGCAGTTCGTCCGAATAGAGCGCGCCGGTCGGGTTGTTCGGGTTGATGACCACGATGCCCTTGGTGCGCGGCGTGATCTTGGCGCGGATGTCGTCCAGGTTGGGCATCCAGCCGTTGGCCTCGTCGCACAGGTAGTGCACCGGAGTGCCGCCCGAGAGGCTGGTGGAAGCGGTCCACAGCGGATAGTCGGGGGCCGGCAGCAGCAGCTCGTCGCCGTCGTCGAGCAGCGCGTTGGTGGACATGGCGATCAGCTCGCTCGCGCCGTTGCCCAGGTAGATGTCGTCGAGCGTGACGCCCGTGATGCCCTGCTTCTGCGTCTCGTGCATCACCGCCTTGCGCGCGGCGAAGACCCCCTTGCTGTCCGAATACCCCGCCGAGTTCGGCAGGTTGCGGATCATGTCCTGCTGGATTTCCTCGGGGGCATCGAAGCCGAACACGGCGAGGTTGCCGATATTGAGCTTGATGATCTTCTGGCCGTCCTCTTCCATCTGCTTGGCGGCGTCCATGATGGGGCCGCGGATGTCGTAGAGCACGTTGGCCAGCTTGGCCGATTTCTTGAGCTGCTTCAAAGGGCCCTCCCGGGCGCGAATTAACGGGTTGAAACGGGTTGCTTACTCGGAGTTACAGGCCGCCGGAGGCCGCGTCCAAAGATCCAGGGGAAAGCCCTTTCGAGCCCCTTGGCACCAGGGAAAACCTATAATTTGACCACAGTTCCCAGTGCCCAGATGAAGCTCCAGCCCGACAAATCCGACGCCCAATCCCTCACCGCACACGGCCCCGGCTGGGTGGCGATCAACAACGAAAAAGTCGAGGGCAGCGTCGTGGTCGGCTCGCGCGGCGAGCGCTTCGAATGGCCCTGCAAGAGCTTCGACGACATCGGCGCCGCGCATTTCGAGCAACTGGCATCGCTCGGCGCCGAATTGATCATCTTCGGCAGCGGCAACCGCATTCGTTTTCCCCAGCCCGCGTGGCTGCGTCCGTTGATGGCGCAACGCACTGGCGTGGAGACCATGGACACCGCCGCAGCCTGCAGAACGTACAACATATTGGCCGGCGAAGGCAGGCACGTGATCGCCGCTCTGCTGGTCGAGAGTGCGTCGGGCGGCTGAGCGCCGAGTTTTCGGGGTAAAATACTAGGTTGCGAACAGGCCCGCTACCCCAAAGTTAGCAACGACCAATCCTTCATTCTTCGAGCAAGCCCCGTCTGAAAACGTGGCGAGAGGGCTCGGAGAACGGAATCTAACGGAGAAAACAAGTTTCATGGCGATCGTTGTCAACAAACCCATTCCTGAATTCGACGCCAACGCCACGGGCGGCCTCAAGGTCTCGAATACCTCGCATCTCGGCCACGTGCTGGTCATGTACTTTTACCCGAAAGATAACACTCCGGGTTGCACGACCGAAGCGATGCAATTCCGCGACCGCTACAAGGACTTCGAAAAGGCAGGCGCCACGGTCTTCGGCGTGTCGCGCGACAACATGAAGTCGCACGACGAATTCAAGGCCAAGCTCGAACTCCCCTTCGAGCTCATCGCCGACACCGAAGAAAAGATGTGCCACATGTTCGGCGTGGTCAAGAACAAGATCATGTACGGCAAGAAGGTCAAGGGCATCGAGCGCAGCACCTTCCTGATCGGCGCCGACGGCATCCTGAAGGCCGAATGGCGCGGACTCAAGGTCCCCGGCCATGTCGACGACGTGCTCAAGGCCGTCAAGGCCCTCAAGAAGGCCGCCTGAGATTTGCACCGGGCGCCGGGCTGTTCTTTTGCGCCGCGACGTGGGGATTGCCCTACGCGGCGCGTAAAGAGCCTCCGGCGCGTCATCCGGGGTGTGCATAATGGCCTCATGCCGTTGAGCTCCACGACCGCATCCCCCGAACAAAGCCGCCTTGGTCAACAGGCGGCTTTTTCGTTTTCTGGTTCCCACCTTCTGCGAGCGACCTGACCCATGCCATTGCCTCCCGCCCCCTCGAAACGCGCTGCATTGCTCTCGCCGGACGCTCTCGACGCGCCCGCGCGGCCCTCGCACAGAGGTTCGCGCCGTGCCGGCGATTCGCGCGATGACGCCTCCGCGAAAAGCGGACCGCAGCCACTGGAACTGTTCGACAACCTCGGCACGGAAGGCGGCGGCGACGCTGTCGCGCGTCCGGCACGCCGCGCCAAGGCCAAGGTAGCGCCGGCGTCTGCCCCGGCGACCGCACCCGCCCGCGCACCCGTGAATGCGCCCGTCAGTGCACCTATCAGCGCACCTGTCAGCGCACTCGTGAGTGCACCGCAGCAACCCGCCGCCGTGCAGGTCGAGACGCGCGTCCCCACGCCCTCCCCCGCACCGGTCGCCGCGCCACAGCCCCCGGCACGCGCCAAGCGCAGCAAGTCCGCCGGCCCGGCCAAGCTGTTCGTGCTCGACACCAACGTGCTGCTGCACGACCCGATGTGCCTGTTCCGCTTCGAGGAGCACGACATCTTCCTGCCGATGATCGTGCTGGAAGAGCTCGACGGCCACAAGAAGGGCACCACCGAAGTCGCGCGCAACGGCCGCCAGACCAGCCGCACGCTCGACGCACTGGCCGGCGCGCAAGACGCCGACATCGACAAGGGCCTGAAGCTCGACACCACCGGCCACCGCGAAGCCGGCGGCCGGCTGTTCTTCCAGACCGCCCCGCTCGACTACTCGCTGCCGGTCAGCCTGCCCCAGGGCAAGGCCGACAACCAGATCCTCGGCGTGGTGCAGGCCCTGCGCGACGAGTACGCCACCGACAAACCGGGCAAGCCCAAGCAGGAAGTGGTGCTGGTGTCCAAGGACATCAACATGCGCGTCAAGGCGCGCGCGCTGGGGCTGGCCGCCGACGACTACCAGAACGACAAGACGCTGGAAGACGGCGACCTGCTCTACGCCGGCTCGCTCGCCCTGCCGCCCGACTTCTGGACCCGCCAGAGCAAAACCGTCGAGAGCTGGCAAAGCGGCAGCACCACCTTCTACCGGATCAGCGGTCCGCTGGTGCCCAACCTCTACATCAACCAGTTCGTGTTCTTCGAGGCGCCCGGCGAGCCGAGCATGTACGCGCGCGTCACCGAAATCCGCGACAAGACCGCGGTGCTCAAGACGCTCAAGGACTACAGCTCGGGCAAGAACGCGGTGTGGGGCGTGAACACGCGCAACCGCGAGCAGAACTTCGCGATGAACCTGCTGATGGACCCTGAGATCGACTTCGTCACGCTGACCGGCACCGCCGGCACCGGCAAGACGCTGATGGCGCTGGCCTCGGGCCTCACGCAGGTGCTCGACGACCGCCGCTACACCGAGATCATCATGACCCGCGCGACCGTGAGCGTCGGTGAAGACATCGGCTTCCTGCCCGGCACCGAAGAAGAAAAGATGGGCCCCTGGATGGGCGCGCTCGACGACAACCTCGAGTTCCTGGCCAAGGGCGATGGCGGCGGCGCCGGCGAGTGGGGCCGCGCGGCCACCAACGAGTTGATCCGCAGCCGCATCAAGGTCAAGAGCATGAACTTCATGCGCGGGCGCACCTTCCTGAACAAGTACGTGATCATCGACGAGGCGCAGAACCTGACGCCCAAGCAGATGAAGACGCTGATCACACGCGCGGGCCCGGGCACCAAGATCATCTGCATGGGCAACCTGGCGCAGATCGACACGCCGTACCTCACGGAAGGCTCCTCGGGCCTGACCTTCGCGGTCGACAAGTTCAAGGGCTGGCCGCACGGCGGACACATCACGCTGGCACGCGGCGAACGCTCGCGCCTGGCCGATTTCGCAAGCGACGTGCTCTAAGCCGCGCATCGAACCCGAGGGCTCGAACCGACAAAGCCCGCATGCTCCACGGAGCATCGCGGGCTTTTTTTCGCCCGCCATGACAGGCTACTGACAAGACGTTGTCAGTAGCCGGGCCGCACCATCAGGGCTCCTTCAACAGACACGAAAGAGAGCCCTTCATGCAACAACAAAGCGCCATCAGCTGGTTCGAGATTCCGGTTGCCGACCTCGACCGCGCCCAGGCCTTCTATGAAACCGTGCTGGACCGCAAGCTGCGTCGCGAAAGCATGGGCGGTGACGCGCTGGCCGTGTTTCCCTATGAGCGCCCCGCCACCGGCGGCGCCCTGCAGGCAGGCGCCAGCGCCACCGCGCGTGCCGGCAGCAGCATTCGCATCTACCTGGACTGCGCGCCGAACAGCATCGACGGCGTGCTCGCGCGCGTCGAGGCGGCCGGCGGCCACATCGTCGCGCCCAAGTCGGCATTGCCGCCGGGCATGGGCTTCATCGCCCACATGCGCGACACCGAAGGCAACGAAGTCGGCCTGCACGCACTGAGCTGACACGTCATGGCCCAACGCAACTGGATCGCCGTGGCCAGCGCCGAGCACGCCAGGCGTGGGCGCGACCACCGCCCGCTCGGCTTCATGCAGGTCGGCCACGGCAAGCACGCGCCGCTCAAGCGGCTTGCCGCGGGCGACCGCGTGGCCTACTACTCGCCGGCCACGGTGTTCAGCGGCACCGACAAGCTGCAGAGCTTCGTGTCGATCGGCATCGTGCAGCCCGGCGCGCCCTACGAGTTCGACATGGGCAACGGCTTCGTTCCCTGGCGCCGTGACGTCGCTTATGCACACTCGCACGAGGCGCCGATCGCGCCGCTGATCGAGCGGCTCGCGTTCATCGAGAACCCCAAGCTGTGGGGCTACAAGTTTCGCTTCGGCATGTTCGATATTTCAGACGCCGACATGAAACTGATTGCCGAGGCCATGAAGGCCGACCTGAAAATGCTCGCACTTTGATCGCACTTCGAGAAAGAGAAAACATGGAACCTACCCGTCACCACCAGGACGCCTTCAGCGTCGCCGGCATTTCGGTGCGCACCACCAACCGCGAGGAAGGCAACCCGGACACGGCGCGCATCGGCGCGCTGTGGCAACGCTTCTTTGGCGAGGAAACCTATGCAGCGACGCCGCACCGCACCGCCGACACGCGCATCTTCAGCGTCTATTCGGCCTACGAATCGGACGCGCATGGGGCCTTCGACGTGATGGCGGGCGTGGCGGTCTCGGGCGGCACGAACAGCGTGGCCATCGAGGCCGGCGACTACCTCGTGTTCAACGGCCAGGGCGAGATGCCGCACATGGTGATCGCCACGTGGCAGCGCATCTGGCAGTATTTCGAGGCGCACCCGGAAGTCGTGCGCACCTACCGCAGCGACTTCGAGGCCTACGAAGGGCCGGACAAGGTATCGATCCACATCGGCGTTTCGTGAGCAACCCGAAGCGCTCGATCTCCGAAGACATCGCCACAAAACTCTCCTTGCCACTTTGATGCGCCGCGCCGACCGCCTCTTCCAGCTCGTGCAGCTCATTCGCGGCCGCCGCCTGACCACGGCCGCCTTTCTAGCACAGCGCCTGGAGGTGTCCGAGCGCACGGTGTACCGCGACGTGGCCGACTTGCAGCACCAGGGCGTGCCCATCGAGGGCGAGGCCGGCGTCGGCTACCGGCTGGGCGCGGGCTTCGAACTGCCGCCGCTGATGTTCACGCAGGACGAGGCTTCGGCGCTGGTGGCCGCGGCGCGGCTGGCGCAGAGTTGGGTCGACCCTGCGCTGGCACGCGACATCGAAAGCGGGCTGGGCAAGATCCTGTCGGTGCTGCCGCCGGCGGCGCGGGTTTCCGCCGAGGCGCTCGCCCTCTACGCACCGGCCATGGGCCTGGACGACGCCCTGCGCGCGCGGCTGCAGACGCTGCGCGAAACGGTGCAGTCGCACCACAAGCTGCGGCTGCAGTACCACGACGTGTCGGGCGATGCCAGCGAGCGCACCGTGCGGCCGCTGGGCTGCTTCTATTGGGGCAAGGTCTGGACGTTGTCGACCTGGTGCGAGCTGCGCAACGACTTTCGCGGCTTTCGCGTGGACCGCATGGCCGCGATCGAGGTGCTGCCGGAGCGCTTTCGCGACGAACCGGGCAAGACGCTGGCCGACATGCTGCGGCAGCTGAAGGCCGAGACGGTGCAGGGAAAGATCGTGCCGCAGAAGCCGCAAGACCCGCCGCCGTGGTCCGACACGGCAACCAGCGGCGGCTGAGCCCGCTCAGTACTCGTCGTTGTGGCTGTAGCCGACCAGGTTCTCGAACTTGGTGATCGGTTTCAGGAACGCCAGCTTGATGGTGCCGGTGGGGCCGTTACGGTGCTTGCTGATGATCACCTCGGCAACGCCCGGCTCCTTCGACTCCTTGTTGTAGTAGTCGTCGCGGTAGATGAACATGATGATGTCCGCGTCCTGCTCGATGGCGCCCGACTCGCGCAAGTCGCTCATCATGGGGCGCTTGTCGGTCCGGCTTTCCACCCCGCGGCTGAGCTGCGACAGCGCAATCACCGGGCACTTCAATTCCTTGGCCAGCATCTTCAGGCCGCGCGAGATTTCGCCCACGGCCGTGGCGCGGTTCTCGTCGCCCGAACTGCTGGTCGACATGAGCTGCAAGTAGTCGACCACGATCAGGCCCAGGCGCCCGTACTGGCGCGCCAAGCGGCGCGCATTGGCGCGCAGCTCGCTGGTCGACAGGCCCGGCGTTTCGTCGATGTGCAGCGACACGGTGCGCAGCTTCTCGATGGCTTCGGTCAGGCGTGGCCACTCCTCGTCGCTGAGCTTGCCAGTGCGCAGGTGGCCCTGGTCGATGCGGCCGATGGAGCCCACGATACGCACCGCCAGCTGGGCAGCACCCATTTCCATCGAGAACACCGCCACCGGCAGCCCCTCTTCCAGCGCCACGTGCTCGGCGATGTTGATGGCGAGCGAGGTCTTCCCCATCGAGGGCCGCGCGGCCAGCACGATCATGTCGCCCGGCTGCAGGCCCGAGGTCATCTTGTCGAAGTCGTTGAAGCCGGTGCGAACGCCCGTGATGTCGTTCGGGTTCTCGGCCATCTCGGTCACGCGGTCGAGCAGCTCGACCACCAGGGCGTCCATGCTCTGGAAGCCCTGCTTCATCCGCGTGCCTTCTTCGCCGATGTTGAAGATTTTCTGTTCGGCTTCGTCCAGGATCTTGTCGACGGCCTTGCCCTGCGGATTGAAGGCGTTGGTCGCGATCTCGTCGCTGGCGGACACGAGCTTGCGCAGGATCGAGCGCTCGCGCACGATCTCGGCGTAGCGGCGGATGTTGCTCGCGCTGGGCACGTACTGCGCGAGCGAGTTCAGGTACACCAGCCCGCCGATGTCGTCGGCCTTGCCAAGATTCTGCAGCTGCTCGTAGACCGTGATCACATCGGCCGGCTTGCTGGCGTTGATGAGCCCGCCGATGGCCGCATAGATCAGCTTGTGCTCGTGGCGGTAGAAGTCGCCGTCGACCAGCAGGTCACCCATGCGGTCCCAAGCGCCGTTGTCGAGCAGCAGGCCACCGAGCACGCTCGATTCGGCCTCGATGGAGTGAGGCGGAATGCGCAGCTTGGCAACTTCGCGATCGGCCGACGGGTTGTTGTCGGCATAGGAAAAAACGGCGGCCATGGACTTCCCTTGCAACCCTGCATGCTAAGCCGCGCACGCGAATGCGTGTGTGGACAAGGTTGTGAATAAACGGTGATCTTCCAGTGCAATCGGCTGGAAAACTCGGGTGCGGAAAAAGAAAAAAGAAAAGCCGCCCGAGGGCGGCTTTTGCTGCAGCGCAAAGATGCGCTGAGAACGATCAGGCGGTTTCGCCGTAGACCGTCACGGTGATGTCGACCACCACGTCGGTGTGCAGGGCAACGCTCACAGTGCTGTCGCCAACCACCTTGATCGGGCCGTTGGGCAGGCGCACTTGCGCCTTGACGACCTTGTAGCCCTGCTTGTTCAGCTCTTCGGCGATGTCGCCGTTGGTGACCGAACCGAACAGACGACCGTCGACGCCAGCCTTTTGCGTCAGCTTGATGGTCGTGCCACCGAGCTTCTCGCCTTGTGCTTGCGATTCGGCCAGCTTGGCGGCCGCAGCCTTTTCGAGTTCGGCGCGCTTGGCTTCGAATTCGGCCTTGTTGCTGGCGGTGGCGCGGCGGGCCAGACCCGTGGGGATCAGGAAGTTGCGTGCGTAGCCGTCCTTGACCTTGACGATATCGCCCAGGGCACCGACGTTGACAACCTTGTCCAGAAGAATGATTTGCATGGTCAGGGCTCCTTAGACGCGGTGCTGGTCGCTGTACGGCACCATGGCCAGGAAGCGCGCGCGCTTGATGGCGGTGTTCAGCTGGCGTTGGTAGATCGCGCGCGTGCCGGTCAGGCGTGCGGGGATGATCTTGCCGTTTTCGCTGATGAAGTCACGCAGCGTGTCGATGTCCTTGTAGTCGATTTCTTCGACGCCAGCGACGGTGAAGCGGCAGAAGCGCTTGCGCTTGAACAGCAGCGACTGGGTGTTGCGCTTCGGGCGCTTGTCTTTGTTGAATTTCTTGAACGTGGCCATGATGGACCTCTCGAAAAATTAATCTTGCTGGAAGTCCTGCACATGCAGGACCGGATGCTTGCCGTTGCCCGGTGTCGCGAGAAATCCCTGAAAACGCCAGAGACTTCCCATCGACTGCCTTGCGAGCCGTTCGGCGATGGCGCCGAAGGCAACGGCCTTGAGGGCCGCTTTCACCTGCCTGGGCTTTCCCGCCTCCTGGAGCGTCGACTCGTGTTCGAGCTTCAGGTCGATGGCGGGCAAGCCGGCTGGCGTGTATCGCAGGGTTCCGAGTTCGGCAACCGAGGCGGTCAGCAAAAGCTGATTGACCCCTGTTGCCGCAGCGGCGGCACTCACACCATCAGTTGTTGTTGGCGGCGTATTCGGCCTGCTGAGCCTTGCGGGCTTCTTCGCGCTCGACCGTCTTCATCATCGACGAAGGACCGGTGTCGGCCTTCTTCTTCTGAACAGTCAGGTGGCGCAGCACGGCGTCGTTGAACTTGAACGCGTGTTCCAGTTCGCCCATCACGGCTTGTTCAGCTTCGATGTTGACGCACAGGTAGTGAGCCTTGTTGAGCTTGTTGATCTGGTAAGCCAGCTGACGGCGGCCCCAGTCTTCAACGCGGTGGATCTTGCCGCCGCCGGCCGTGATCAGGCCCTTGTAGCGCTCCAGCATGGCCGGAACTTGTTCGCTCTGATCCGGGTGGATCAGCAAAATGATTTCGTAGTGACGCATGGCACTCCTTGTGGATTCTTCCGAAGAAGAGAAAAAAGCCACCTGCAGCGTCTGGCGCAGTGTGGCAAGGCAAAGCCGGCGATTATAGCCCTGTAATTCGCAGGCCGGCAAGCGGCTCAGTCGTTCAGGGCCTTGTCGAGCGCCGCGGCCTTCTCGGGGCCGACCGCCGCACGGATCTTGGGCGCCAGCGCGACCAGGTCTTCGTAGCTGGCGGTGCCCTCCACCTGCAGGTTGAGCCTGAAACCCATCAGTCCGAGGCTGCCGGTGAGCTGAGTGGCGATGGGATAGGCGTCCTTGTAGCGCTGCTGCTTGCTGCGTCCGGAGCCGATGCTTGCCGCGGCACCCGTCGAAGGCGGGACCAGCTCGGAGCCCGCAGATACAGGCACCGCCGAATGCGTACCGCCCGCAGGCGCCAGCACCCCGAGCTCGACCATCTGGTCGATATCCTCGCGCGCGATGCCCATGCCTGCGGCCAGCACGTCGTCTACCGAGCGCTTGCCGTCGAAAAGAATGAATGCCGAACGCTGGCGCGGCGACAGCGGGACCGATCGGTCCTTCAAGGCCCGCTGGCCCGTCTCCGTCTTGACAAGAATCATGGTGTCTTCCCCTTCCGGGATACGCCCGTGAATCTCATCAGTCTGGCATCAATTACGCATTTTGTTTCAATAAAACGCGCAAGACGCGGGAATCCCCCGATGGGGATTTCCGCAATCCGCAATGCGCCGGAGGTCAGCGATTGGCCAGTTGCTGCCAGGTGTCGATCACGCTGTCAGGGTTCAGCGAGATCGATTCGATGCCCTGCTCCGCCAGCCACAGCGCGAAGTCCGGGTGGTCGCTGGGGCCCTGGCCGCAGATGCCGACGTACTTGCCTTGCGCCTTGCAGGCCTTGATGGCGCGACTCAGCATGGCCTTCACGGCCGGGTCGCGCTCGTCGAAGTCGGCCGCCAGCAGCTCGAGGCCCGAGTCGCGGTCCAGGCCCAGCGTCAGCTGGGTCAGGTCGTTCGAGCCGATCGAGAAGCCGTCGAAGAACTGCAGGAACTCATCGGCCAGGATGGCGTTGCTCGGCACCTCGCACATCATGATCAGCTTGAGCTCGTTCTCGCCGCGCTTCAAGCCGTGCTCACCCAGCAGCCCGGTCACGCGCTCGGCTTGGCCCAGCGTGCGCACGAAGGGCACCATGATCTGCACGTTGACGAGGCCCATGTCGTTGCGCACGCGCTTGAGCGCCTCGCATTCCATGGCAAAGGCTTCGCCGAAGTCGGCGCTCAGGTAGCGCGCGGCACCGCGGAAGCCCAGCATCGGGTTCTCTTCTTCCGGCTCGTAGCGGCTGCCGCCGATGAGCTTGCGATATTCGTTCGACTTGAAGTCCGACAGCCGCACGATGACCGGCTTGGGCCAGAACGCGGCCGCGATGGTCGCGATGCCTTCGGCCACCTTGTCGACGTAGAAAGCACGCGGCGAGGCGTGGCCGCGGGCCACCGACTCGACGGCCTTCTTCAGGTCGTTGTCGACGTTCGGGTAGTCGAGGATGGCCTTCGGGTGCACGCCGATGTTGTTGTTGATGATGAACTCCAGCCGGGCCAGGCCCACGCCGTGGTTCGGCAGTTGCGCGAAGTCGAAGGCAAGCTGCGGGTTGCCCACGTTCATCATGATCTTCAGGTCGATCTCGGGCATCACGCCGCGCTGCACTTCCGTCACTTCGGTCTCGAGCAGGCCGTCGTAGATGAAGCCGGTGTCGCCCTCGGCGCAGCTCACGGTGACCAGCGTGCCGTCCTTCAGCAGGTCGGTGGCGTCGCCGCAGCCGACCACGGCCGGAATGCCGAGTTCGCGCGCGATGATGGCCGCGTGGCAGGTGCGCCCGCCGCGGTTGGTGACGATGGCGGCGGCGCGCTTCATCACCGGTTCCCAGTTGGGGTCGGTCATGTCGGTGACGAGCACGTCGCCGGCCTGCACCTGGTCCATTTCGCTGATGTTGTGCACCAGGCGCACGGCGCCGGTGCCGATCTTCTGGCCGATGGCGCGGCCTTCGGCCAGCACGGCGCCCTTGCCCAGCAGCTTGTAGCGCTGCTCGGCCTTGCCCTGCTGCTGGCTCTTCACCGTCTCGGGGCGCGCCTGCAGGATGTAGAGGTGGCCGTCGGTGCCGTCCTTGCCCCACTCGATGTCCATCGGGCGGCCGTAGTGCTCCTCGATGACCAGCGCGTACTTGGCCAGTTGCTCGACGTCGGCGTCGCTCAGCGAATAGCGGTTGCGCTGCTCGGCCTTGACGTCGGTGGTCTTCACCAGCTTGCCGCTCGCCTTCTTTTCCTCGGGCGTGGCGAACTCCATCTGGATCAGCTTGGAGCCCAGGTTGCGACGGATCACGGCGCGCTTGCCAGCGCGCAGCGTCGGCTTGTGCACATAGAACTCGTCGGGGTTCACGGCACCCTGCACCACCGTTTCGCCCAGGCCGTAGCTGGAGGTGATGAACACCACGTCTTCGAAGCCCGACTCGGTGTCGATGGTGAACATGACGCCGGCGGCGCCCAGGTCGGAGCGCACCATGCGCTGCACGCCGGCCGACAGCGCGACCACGTCGTGCTCGAAGCCCTTGTGCACGCGGTAGCTGATGGCGCGGTCGTTGTACAGGGAGGCGAAGACCTCCTTCATCTTGTGCAGCACGTCCTCGATGCCGACCACGTTCAGGAAGGTTTCCTGCTGGCCCGCGAACGAGGCGTCGGGCAGGTCTTCGGCCGTTGCCGACGAGCGCACGGCGAACGAGGCGGCCGGGTTGCCGGCGCTCAGCGTGGCAAAGGCTTCGCCGATGGCTTTCTGCAGGTCGGCCGGAAAGGGCTGGGCCTCGACCATGGCGCGGATTTCGGCGCCGGCGGTGGCCAGCGCGCGCACGTCTTCGGTGTCCAGAGCGGCCAAGCGCTTGCTGATCTTGTCGGCCAGGCCGTCATGGGCCAGGAACTGGCGGAATGCGTGCGCCGTGGTCGCGAAACCGGTCGGCACCCGCACGCCTTGCGGCAGCTGCGAGATCATTTCGCCGAGGCTGGCGTTCTTGCCGCCAACCGCCTCGACGTCGGTCATTCTCAGGTTTTCAAACGGTACGACCAGGGCGGTCGCGTCGAAAAGTGCAGACATGGGGAAGCTCCAGAAGTTGAAACCGGTGCCGCATGCAGACGGCGCGGCACGATCGTTGTCGTTGCTTTGGGTGCGGGCGCGGTGTGCATGGAAAGAAATGAGGGGGTCGGGAAAGCGGATTCCCGATAATGGCCCGGATTGTAGGCGTGGCAAGGTCGCGCGCGCCGCAGGACAAGGCCGCAAGAGCAACACCATGCATACACGCACTGTTTTCTTCATTTCCGACGGCACCGGCATCACGGCCGAGACCTTCGGCAATGCCGTTCTCGCCCAGTTCGAGATGAAACCCCGCCACGTGCGCCTGCCCTTCACCGACACGGTCGACAAGGCCCACCAGGCGGTGCGGCACATCAACCACACGGCCGAGCTCGAGGGCGTGCGGCCCATCGTCTTCACCACCCTGGCCAACATGGACGTGCTGGAAGTGATAGAGACCGGCTGCAAGGGCATGCTGCTGGACATGTTCGGCACCTTCGTGCGGCCGCTGGAAATCGAGCTGGCCATGAAGTCGAACCACCGCATCGGCCGCTTCAGCGACGTGAGCAAGAGCAAGGAATACAACGACCGCATCGCCGCCATCGACTTCAGCCTGCAGCACGACGACGGCCAGAGCAACCGCGACCTCGAGGGCGCCGACGTCATCCTGGTGGGCGTGAGCCGCAGCGGCAAGACGCCGACCTCGCTCTACCTGGCCATGCAGCATGGCCTGAAGGCGGCCAACTACCCGCTGATTCCGGAAGACTTCGATCGCCGCCAGCTGCCGCCGGCCCTCACGCCGCACCGCAAGAAGATCTTCGGGCTGACCATCCAGCCCGAGCGGCTGAGCGAGATCCGCAACGAGCGCCGTCCGAACTCCCGCTACGCCAGTCTCGAAAACTGCCGCCACGAGGTGAGCGAGGCCGAGGCGATGATGCGCCGCGCCGGTATCCGCTGGCTGTCGACCACCACCAAGTCGATCGAGGAAATCGCGACGACGATCCTGCAGGAGCTGCGGCCCGAGCGGCTGAACTACTGAAGTCGCTATCTTTTAGATAGCAGCCGCAAGATCACGGGGTCACCCGAAGAGATATTGCACGGTGCCGTCCGCGCTGGTCACCGGCTGGCACGGCGTGCGCCAGACCGCCTCGATCAGCGCCGGCTCGAGCACCTCGGCCGCCGGCCCCTGCACCAGCCCGGCATTGCCACCCAGCACCACCACCTCGTCGGCATAGCGCCGCGCCAGGTTCAGGTCGTGCAGCACCGCCACCACGCCCACGCCGCGCTCGGCCCAGGCGCGCAGCAGGCGCATCGCCGAGTGCTGGTGCGCCAGGTCGAGTGCCGCGGTGGGTTCGTCCAGCAGCAGCCAGCGGCTGGCCCCATCGGGCCGCGGATGCCACAGCTGGGCCAGCGCGCGCGCCATGTGGGCCCGCGCCTTTTCGCCGCCCGACAGCGTATTGAGGATGCGCGGCGCCAGCGCCGACACGTCGGTCAGCGACATGGCCTCCTCCACGATCGCATCCTCGTCGCGCCCGGGCGCGCGCCGGTGCGGATAGCGGCCCAGCGCCACGATCTCCTGTGCCGTGAAGTCGAAGGCGACCGCGCTCTCCTGCGGCATCAGCGCGCGGCGCAGCGCCAGCGCCGGCATGCCGTGCGCCTCGAGCGGGCGACCATCGAGCGTCACCCTTCCCTGCGTCAGCACGCGCTGGCCGGCCAGCACCGACAGCAGCGTCGACTTGCCCGCGCCGTTCGGCCCGAGGATGGCCGTTACCCGTCCAGCCGCCAGCTGCACGGAAGCGTTGGCCAGCAGCGTCTTGTCCCCGATGCGGACCTCGACATCGGCGCAGGCGAGCGCCATCGGATCGATCGGCTTGCTCATATGCGTCCCTTGAACCGCCGCAGCATCCACAGGAACACCGGCACGCCGATGAACGCGGTGAGCACGCCCAGCGGCAACTCGGCCGGCGCCATCGCCGTGCGTGCCACCGTGTCGGCCACCAGCACCAGCACCGCGCCCAGCAGGGCCGAGGCCGGCAGCACCACGCGATGGTCGGGCCCGGCCACCATGCGCACCCAGTGCGGCGCGATGAGCCCGATGAAGCCGATGATCCCGGTCGTCGCCGTCACCGCTCCCACGGCCACCGCCGTGACGACGATGGCGCGCCGCTTGACGCGCTCGACGTCCACGCCCAGCAATGCCGCCTGCGCCTCGCCCAGCGCGATGGCGTTCAGCGGCGCGGCCAGCGAGCGCGCTGCAATGCAGGCCAGCAGCACCGCCGCGGCCACCAGCAGCACGGCGCTCCAGCGCGCGCCGCCCAGGCTTCCCAGCAGCCAGAACTGCAGGCTGCGCAGTTGCTCGTCGGTCGCCATCACGCTGAGAAAGCCGAGCCCCGCGCCCGCCAGCGCGTTGACCGCGATGCCCGCCAGCAGCATCAGCGCCATGCGCGTGCCGCCCTCGCTGCGCGACAGGCCGTAGATCAGCAAGGTCACCGAGAGCCCGCCGCCGAAAGCCATGAGCACCAGCGTCCAGCTGCCCAGCGTGCGCGGCAGCGATGGCCAGAGCGACGCGCCCAGGATGATCGTCACGCCCGCCGCCAGCGCGGCGCCGCTGCTGATGCCCACCAGCCCCGGATCGGCCAGCGGGTTGCGAAAGAGCCCCTGCATCAGCGTGCCCGCCATGCCCAGCCCCGCGCCCGCCGCCACGCCCAGCAACAGCCGCGGCAGGCGGATGTTGAGGAACACCAGGTGCTCGGGCGACTTGTCGGCACCGTGCCCCAGCGTCGCCAGCACGTTCCAGAGCTGCGGCAGGCTGATGGCGTAGGCGCCCGACACCGCGCCCAGCACCAGCGCCGCGGCGAGCAGCAGCGCGCTGCCGCCCAGCACGGCCCGTGCGGAAAACCGCTGGCTCATGCCACGGCTGCCACAAATTTCTCGTGCAGGTCGGCAATCGATGCCGGCGTGCGCGGGCCGAAGCCCAGCAGCAGCAAGGCGTCCTGCGTGATCAGGCTGCGCTTTTTGAAGGCTGGCGTGAGCGCCAGTTCGGGCCGCTGCCAGAACTTGTCGACGCCGCCGTGCGCTTCGATGCTCTGCGTGCTCGTGAGGATGACGTCGGGCGCGGCGCTGGCCATGGCCTCGGCCGTCATCGGGCGGTAGCCCTGGAAGCCGCCGAGCGCGTTCACGCCGCCGGCAAAGCCGATCACCGAATGCGCGGCGGTCTTCTCGCCCGACACCTGCGGACTGGCGCTGTGCGACAGCACGAACAGCACGCGCGGCTTCCGGCCCTTGAAGGCGGCCACCCGCTGCTGCACCTGGCCCCACTCGGCATCGAGCCGGGCCTGCAGCGCGCGCGCCTGGGCCTCGCGGGCGGCGGCGCGGCCCACGGCCTGCACCTTGCGCTGCACCTCGGCCCAGCTGTGGTCGGCTTCGATGATCTCGACCTTCACGCCCGCGCTGCGCACCTGGTCGAGCACCACCGACGGGCCCGACTCGTTGGTGGCGATGATGGCGTCGGGCTTCAGCGACAGCAGGCCCTCGGCCGACAGCTGGCGCATGTAGCCCACCTTGGGCGTGGCGCGCGCGGCGGCCGGGTACAGGCTGGTGGTGTCGGTGCCCACGAGCTGCCCTTCGGCGCCCAGCAGGTACACGACCTCGGTGATGGCGCCGCTCACGGTCACCAGCTTCGGCAGCTTCGGCTCCTGCGCGAACAGCGGCAGCGCGGCGGCACCGAGCGACGAAGCGCTCAGAAGGCCCAGCAGGCGCAGCACGTCGCGGCGCTGCGCGAGGCGGGTGTGGATGTCCATCGCGGCGCTCATGGCTTCTGCGCGGTGGGTTGCAGGCGCGGCAGCACGCGCACGATGCGCCGCCACTCCTCGCGCTCGGGGTGGCCCGGCTTGCGCGCGCCGAAGAACATCGCCATCAGCTCGCCGGCCTGGTCGAAGGCCTCGACCGAGGTGACGATGCCGTCGCTGGTCGGCTTCTCGACGATCCATACGCTGGCGATGCGGTCTTCGCGCATGTGGAGGTTGAAGCCGGGGTCGAGCACGTTGAGCCAGCGCATGGGCGCGGCGCCTTCGCCGTGGCCCTTCATTTCCATCGGCTCGATGCGGACCACCGGGCCGGAGTGGATCTGGATGCAGCCCGGGCTGCCGACGAACACCATGATGGGCGTGCCGTCGAACGCGGCTTCGTTCAGCAGGCCGCCGATGGCACCGAGCGCGGCGCGCTGCGTGAACTCGCCTTCGGTCAGCCGAAAGCTCTGCTGGCGCTCCACGCCGAACTTGTTGAGCAGGCCGAAGAACTCGTGCGTGTCCTTCATGCCGCGCCAGGCCTCGGCCAGGGCCGCGCGGTCGATGGCGCTGTCGTCGCGCGGCGCGGCATTGTCTTCGGCGGGCACGAACACCACGGGCGCATTGGGTGCATCGGGCGCGGTGTAGGTGTCGATCATCGACTGGAACGCATCGCGGTCGGTCGCGTCGCGCACGAAGATCTTGTGCACCGCCACGCCCTGCGGGTTGAAGAACTGCAGGCTCAGCGACGGCGCAACGCCGGGGTTGGCCGCCGCCTCGCTCACCGCGAAGCCCGCATGCCAGCGGCTGAAGAACAGCCGCAGGTCGATGGCCTCGCCCAGCGCGAGCCCCATGGCTTCGCTTCCCGACACCTTTTCATAAACCCCGGTCTTCTCGTGCACCGTGGTCTCGTTGCGCGTGAGCGCGAGCACGGGGCCGCACAGCTCCAGCGCCTGCAGCAGCTCGACCCACGGGCCGCGCAGCCGCGTGGCGCGCAGCGCCTTGTCGTGCGTGCCGGTGTGCGCGGCCACGGCCGCGCCTTCTGACAGGCCCATGGCCGCGGCGGCGTCCTTGTGGCGCATGCCCTTGGCGCGCAAGGCGGCAAAGCGCTCTCGCTGGTCCTGGTGGCCTTGCTGGTCTTGATCTCGGTCGGCGTTCATCGGGTTTTCCTTTGTCGTGTGCAATGCGATCGATGGCAATCAGAAGTCGGCCACCAGCGATACGTTGAAGCTGCGGCCCGGCTGCGTGTAGGCGTCGCGCGTGGTCGAGGTCGAGGCCAGGCCGCGCACGTCGCTCCACATCCAGTAGCGCTTGTTCGTGAGGTTGGTGACCGACGCGTTCAGCCGCAGGTCCTTGCGGATGCGCCACTGTGCGCTGATGTCGAAGGTGGTGGCCGCGGGCGTGCGGAACTGCGTGCCGGTCGTGACCTCGCTGGCGTCGATGTCCGACCACTTCTTGCGCGCGTGGTTCACCGCGTCCAGCCGCACGCTCCACACCGGCGCCTGGTACTTGATGCCGACGGCCGCTTTGCTCGGGTCGATGGAATTGAGCGGGCGGTTGTTGGTGCGGTCGCGCCCGCGCGTTTGTCCGTAGGCAAAGGGCACGGAGAAGCCGTTGCCGTTGTCGGTGAAGTCCAGCTCGCCCTTGAACTCGAAGCCGCTGATGCGCGCGCGCCCGATGTTCACCGACTGGAAGGTCGCCGGATTGGTGCGCGAGCCGAACACGCCGCCGACCTGGCGGTCGTTCTCGATCAGGTCCTTGTAGTCGCCCGTGAACGCGGCCACGTCGTAGCTCAGCACGCCGACGCGCCCGCGCGTGCCGATCTCGATGTTCTGGCTCTTCTCGGGCTTCAGGTTCGGGTTGGGAATGGTCTTGTAGCCCGAGATCACGTTCTCGAAGAAGTTGTTGACCTGGAACGCGTTGGGCGCCTTGAAGCCCGAGGCGTAGTTGCCGTAGAGGCTCCATTGCGGCGTGGCGCGGAACAGCACGCCGAGCTTGGGCGACACGGCCGAGCCCGAGAGCGACACCGCCTGCGCGCCGAAGCCTGCCTGCTTCGCGTCGAGCGAGAAGCGGTCGAAGCGAATGCCGGGCGTGATGCTCCAGCGGTCGTGGATGAACTCGTCCTGCAGGTAGAAGGCATACGAGGTCTCGCGCGTGTCGGGGAAGCGCTTGAGCGGATAACTCTCGCCGGCCGGCGGTACCAGGCCGGCCTGCAGGTTCTCGACGCTGGTGCGGGTGTAGTCGAGGCCGTAGGTGATCTTCTGCGCCCAGCTCCCCATGTGCACCGTCTTGTCGGCCTGCAGGCCGAGCTGCCAGGTGCTCTCGTCGTAGGTCACGTCGCGCGTGCGGTCGGCGGCGGTGTAGCGGTCTTCGTAGATGAACTCGCGCGACTTCGCCTTCTGGTAGCTCGCCACGGCCAGCAGGCTGTCTGCCACCACCGAGTTCACGCGAATGCGACCGTCGTAGGTGAAGCGGTCGCGCTGCAGGTCGGTCTTGGCGTTCAGGCCAATGACCGAGGTCGATGCGTACGGCGGCTTCGACACACCCGACAGCAGGTCGTAGCGGGCGGTCTTGTCGACGTGCTCGAAGGTGAAGCCGTGGCGCTGGTCGGCATTGGGCGTGAGGATGACCTTGGCCAGCAGCGCCTTGTTGCGGTCGCGCTCCGGGTTGGGCGTGGTGCGGTCGACGTTGGCCGCGTTGTTGGTGCCCATGTTTTCCAGCGCGCTGGAGCGGCCGATGTTGGCCGAGATGAGCCACTGCAGCGTGTCGTTGGCCTTGCCCGCGAGCGTGACGCCGCCGTGCGTGCCGTTGTCGTCGCCGCTGTAGCCGATGTT
This sequence comes from Variovorax sp. J22G73, assembly GCF_030317035.1. Classification (GTDB taxonomy): domain Bacteria; phylum Pseudomonadota; class Gammaproteobacteria; order Burkholderiales; family Burkholderiaceae_C; genus Variovorax. Next base: position 1,069,014 of record NZ_JASZYK010000001.1, on the reverse strand, counting down.
GGCGCTGCCGCCGAAGGTCTTGCCGTCCTTCAGGTAAGACGCCGGGTCGCGCGTGATGAAGTTCACCAGCCCCGCGAGGCCGTCGGAGCCGTAGAGCGCGGACGCCGGGCCCTTGATGATCTCGATGCGCTCGAGCAGGCCGATGTCGAAGTAGTCGCGCCCGAACGCGTTGGCGCTGAACACATAGCTGCGCGGCGTGCGGATGCCGTCGGTCAGCATCAGCACGCGGTTGCCGTCGAGGCCGCGGATGTTGAAGCCCGCGTTGCCGTCGCGGCCCGTGCTGCCCTGCGCCAGGCCGAAACGCGCCGGCGCGCGCTTGACCGACACGTTGGGCAGATCGCGCACGGCATCGCGGATGTCGGTGATCTGCTTGGACTCGATGTCGTCGCGGCCGATGACCTCGGTGCTCACCGGCAGGTCGTCGCGCGCCTGCTCCGAGCGCGAGCCGCTCACCACCACTTCATTGAGCGCCGCCACGCGCTGGGCCCATGCGGGCGCCGCGAGACCGAGCCCGGAGGCGATCAGGCAAGGCAGGAGAGCGAGGCGGTGGGAGGAGCGAAGTTGGGTTTTTGCGGCCACGAAAAAAGGTCCAGAAACAGTTGAAAAACTGCTTGCTGGACCTTCTTGCGCAAGAAACTGCGCCGTGCGACCTGGCTGGCAATGAGAGGCGTCCTAGCAACGTAGGACAACGCCTTTCATTGTATGAGAATAATTCTCATCTAAACAACTAAATGCTTACTTATGCTGGGGCCGATGTGCGAATCAAATGGTCGAACGCACCCAGCGCCGCCTTCGCACCGTCGCCGGCCGCGATGATGATCTGCTTGAACGGCACAGTGGTCGCATCGCCTGCCGCGAACACGCCGGGCACCGAGGTCTGGCCGCGCGCGTCCACGATGATTTCGCCGTGCTTCGACAACTCGACCACGCCCTTGAGCCAGTCGGTGTTGGGCACGAGGCCGATCTGGATGAACACGCCTTCGAGCTCGACCTTCTTCGACTCGCCCGTCGCGCGGTCCTTGTAGACCAGGCCGTTGACCTTCTGGTCGCCGGTGATCTCGGTGGTCTGCGCGTTGGTGAACACGTCGACGTTCTTCAGGCTCCTGAGCTTGCGTTGCAGCACGGCGTCGGCACGCAGCTGGGTGTCGAACTCGATCAGCGTCACATGGCCCACGATGCCGGCCAGGTCGATGGCAGCCTCCACGCCCGAGTTGCCGCCACCCACCACCGCCACGCGCTTGCCCTTGAAAAGCGGACCGTCGCAATGCGGGCAGTAAGCCACGCCCTTGTTCTTGAACTCGTGCTCGCCGGGCACGTTGATGTTGCGCCAGCGCGCGCCGGTCGAAATGATGACGGTCTTGCTCTTGAGCGACGCGCCGCTTTCTAGCTGCACCTCCACCAGGTCCTTGCCCGGAACCAGCGCCTTGGCGCGCTGCAGGTTCATGATGTCGACGTCGTAGTCGCGCACATGTTCTTCGAGCGCATGGGCGAACTTCGGGCCTTCGGTTTCCTTGATGGAGATGAAGTTCTCGATGCCCATGGTGTCCAGCACCTGGCCGCCAAAGCGCTCGGAAGCCACGCCGGTGCGGATGCCCTTGCGCGCCGCGTACACCGCGGCTGCCGCGCCTGCGGGGCCACCGCCGACGATGAGCACGTCGAACGCTTCCTTGCCGGCGATCTTCTCGGCTTCGCGCTCGACGCCGCTGGTGTCGATCTTCGCGAGGATTTCTTCCAGGCTCATGCGGCCCTGGCCGAACTCGGTGCCGTTCAGGAACACGGTCGGCACGGCCATGATCTGGCGTTCCTTCACTTCGTCCTGGAAGGTGCCGCCTTCGATCATCGTGGTGCGGATGCGCGGGTTCTGGATCGCCATCAGATTCAGCGCCTGAACGACGTCGGGGCAGTTGTGGCAGGTGAGCGAAACGTAGATCTCGAACTCGAAGTCGCCGTCGAGCGCCTTGATCTGGTCGAGCACCGCCTGCTCGACCTTCGGGGGGTAGCCGCCGATCTGCAGCAACGCAAGAATCAGCGACGTGAATTCATGGCCCATCGGCAGGCCGGCAAAACGCGGACCGTGGTTTTCGCTCGGACGGTTGACCGAGAACGAGGGCTTGCGGTGGCTGTCGTCGCGGCTTTCGGTCAACTTGACCAGCGGGGACGAATCGGCCACGTCCTTCAGCAGCGACAACATCTCGCCCGAGGCCTGGCTGTCGTCGAGCGAGGCGACGATCTCGATCGGCTGCGTGGCGCGTTCGAGGTAACTCTTCAATTGGGCTTTGGTGTTTGCGTCGAGCATGAGGAACTTTCTTTCGATAACTGGAAACTATCAACTGGGGCCGAAAAAGCCCGGGGCCTCGTGAGCGCCCGGGCTTTCGCGCGGGGACGCTTAGATCTTGCCGACGAGGTCGAACGACGGAGCGATGGTCTTGTCGCCGTCATTCCACTTGGCCGGGCAGACTTCGTTCGGGTGGGCGGCGGTGTACACGGCTGCCTTCAGCTTGCGCAGCGTTTCCTTCACGTCGCGGGCGATTTCGTTGGAGTGCACTTCGGCGGTCTTGATGATGCCTTCGGGGTTGATCACGAAGGTGCCGCGCAGTGCCAAGCCTTCTTCAGGAATGTGCACGCCGAAAGCGTTGGTCAGCGTGTGGGTCGGGTCGCCCACCAGCGGGAACTTGGCCTTGCCGACGGCCGGCGAGGTGTCGTGCCAGACCTTGTGCGAGAAGTGCGTGTCCGTGGTCACGATGTAGACCTCGGCACCCAGCTTCTGGAACTCGGGGTAGTTGTCGGCCGCGTCTTCGACTTCGGTCGGGCAGTTGAAGGTGAACGCTGCCGGCATGAAGATCAGCACGGACCATTTGCCCTTGAGCGTCTCGTCGGACACATCGATGAACTTGCCGTTGAGGTAGGCCTGGGTCTTGAAGGGCTGGACTTGGGTGTTGATCAGGGACATGGTGATTCCTTGGATGCTTCGGGTGGACAGAATTAAGTGCGAGCCATGAGTATAACTACCAATTAAACATCTTTAATAGCCAGTACCTATTAAAAGTATTGGGAGTTGCTATGTTCCCGATGGCTGCAAAACGCGTTCGGCAACGTTTCAATACGAACGTGTATCACCATCAAACGCATGCAGACCGGCGCAGCATGGGATTGCTTGCAAGTGCGCGTGCGCTCCTCTGACAATCCCCTCTTTCAGAACAAGGAAAACGATCATGAAGGGCGACCCCAAGGTCATCGAACATCTGCAGGCGCAGCTCAAGAACGAGCTGACCGCAATCAACCAGTACTTCCTCCACTACCGCATGCTCAAGCACTGGGGCCTGGACAAGCTGGCGAAGAAGGAATACGAGGAATCGATCGGCGAAATGAAGCACGCCGACAAGCTGATGGACCGCATCTTCATGCTCGACGGCCTGCCGAACCTGCAGGACCTGGGCAAGCTGAACATCGGCGAAGACGTGCCCGAACTGCTGCGCTGCGACCTCGGCGCCGAAACCGGCGCGCAAGCCACCATCAAGGACGGCATCCAGCATTGCGAACTGGTGCGCGACTACGTTTCGCGCGACCTGCTGCAAGAAATCCTGGACGACACCGAAGAGCACATCGACTTCCTGGAAACGCAAATCGACCTGATCGACCGCGTCGGCCTGCAGAACTACCTGCAATCGCAGATGGGCGAACTCGAATAAGTACTGCGCAGCGCTTTTGCGCCGGCCAATGCAACGGGACTTCGGTCCCGTTTTTTATTGCTTTACGTAACTTAACTCCTCACGAATAACAGTCATTCTCATTCGCCCGGATAAAATCCGCGCCTTCGATGACTGCCACCCGCCCCGACAACCGCCGCCGTGCCTACTGGCTCAAGACCCTGCACGAATGGCATTGGGTCAGTTCGGCGATCTGCCTGATCGGGATGATCCTGTTCAGCGTGACGGGCTTCACGCTCAACCACGCAGGGCAGATCGAGGCCAAGCCCGCCGTCACAAAGCTGAGCGGCACGGTCGACGAGCCGCTTCGTGCAGCGCTCGAAAAGCTGCTGCCCGCCGCCAGGGCGCAGAAGGGCAAGGCCCCCCTGCCCTCCGAACTGCAGGCCTGGGTGCAGGCGCACTGGGACATCGGCACCGCCGGGCGCGACGCCGAATGGTCCGACGACGAAATCTATCTCTCGCTCCCACGCCCCGGCGGCGATGCGTGGCTGCGGCTGAACCTCGCTGACGGCGAGATCGAATACGAGCGCACCGACCGCGGCTGGCTCTCCTACCTCAACGACCTCCACAAGGGCCGCAACACGGGCGCCGCGTGGAGCTGGTTCATCGACATCTTCGCGGGCGCCGCGCTGGTCTTCTCGATCACCGGCCTGTTCATTCTCAAGATGCATGCGGGCAACCGTCCGTTCACCTGGCCGATGGTGGGCATGGGCCTGGTCATTCCGGTGCTGCTCGCGCTGCTGTTCATTCATTGATTCACCGATCCAGGAAAAGAGGTTTCCCGTGCACGTTCGCTACTCCCTCGCGCCGCTCGCCATGTCGGCGCTGTTCGCCGCCCCGGCTTTCGCGGCCGGCCTGGCCGTCAACATCGAGATCCCGCGGCTGAACGCGTCGGAGTACCACCGTCCCTATGTCGCGACCTGGATCGAGCGCGCCGACAACACCGTCGCCGGCACGCTGGCCGTCTGGTACGACGTGCGCACCAAGACTAACAACCCCGAGGGCGAAGGCACCAAGTGGCTGAAAGACCTGCGCCAGTGGTGGCGCCGCGGCGGCCGTGAACTCGCGGTGCCGGTCGATGGCGTCACGGGCGCCACCAAGCCGGCCGGCAAGCACCAGCTGAGCTTCACCGAAGGCACGGCGCCGCTGCCCAAGCTCGCACCCGGCGCCTACAAGCTGGTGGTGGAGGCGGCACGCGAAGTCGGCGGCCGCGAAGTGGTGAGCATCCCGTTCCAATGGCCGCCGACGGCAGCGTCGCAGCCGACCGCCAGCGGCAAGGAAGAGCTGGGCGAGATCAAGCTCGAACTCAAGCCCTGACTCACGCCAAGCCGGAACCACCGTCCGCCTCCCAACAAGCACCCAAAGACCTCCCATGACCCGCCTCCCCCTGCGCACCACCGCCCTCGCCTTCGCCCTTTCGGCCATCGCTTCGCTGGCCCAGGCACACAACGCCTGGCTGCTGCCCTCGTCCACCGTGTTCTCCAAGGCAGACACGGTCAGCGTCGATGCCGCCGTGTCGAACGACCTGTTCGTTGCCAACCATGCGCCGCTGCGCCTCGACGGCCTGCAGATCACCGCGCCCGACGGCAGCACCGTCAAGCCCGAGAGCGAAGCCAAGCTCAAGCTGCGCAGCGTGTTTGACGTGAGCGTCGCGCAAACCGGCACCTACCGCATCGCCGTGGTCAACGCCGGCGCGTTCGCCAGCTGGAAGGACAAGGCCACCGGCCAGGCCAGGCGCGCGCGCGGCTCGGTCGACACCATTGCCAAGGAAGTGCCCGCCGACGCGACGGACGTGAACATCACGCAGTCGTCGGGCCGCATCGAGACCTTCGTGACGGTGGGCAAGCCGTCAGCGCTCAAGCCGGTCGGCCAGGGCCTCGAGCTCATCGCCAGCGGCAGCCCGACCGACCTGGTGAAGGGCGAGAAGGCCACATTCACGCTGCACCTGGACGGCCAGCCCGCCAAGGACCTCGAAGTGACCGTGACGGCCGGCAACACCCAGTACCGCGACAAGCTCGAAGAGCTCAAGCTCAAGACCGACGACAAGGGCCAGTTCAGCTTGACCTGGCCGGCCGCCGGCATGTACTGGCTCGACGCCAGCACCAAGGACGGCAAGACCACCGTGCCGCAAGCCAAGGAACGCCGCCTGAGCTACGCGGCAACCCTTGAAGTGATGCCCTGACACAGCCAGCCACCTTGGGCCTTTCGTTCAGCACCTGGCGCGCTGGCGGCTACGCCAACGCGGCCGTCCCGCGCCCCGCAGACCCCGCCACACTGCAGCAGTTGGCCGGACAGACCATGGGCACCACGTGGTCGCTGCGCTTCGACAACCCGCGCATGCTGCCGCTGGCGGAAGTGCGCGGCAGCGTCGAGTCGGCGCTGGCGCGCGTGGTCGCGCAGATGAGCCATTGGGAGCCCGACTCGGACATCGGCCGGTTCAACCGCGCTCCGGCCAACTCGCGTCACGTGCTGCCCGTGGAGTTCGCCACCGTGATGCGCTGCGCGGACCATTGGGCGCAAGCCAGCGATGGCGCCATTGACCCGACGGTCGGCCCGTTGGTCGCCTGTTGGGGTTTCGGCCCTGACGCAAGGAGCGACGGACTGCCCGACGCGCAAGCGCTGGCAGCCGCCCGCACACGCACCGGACGGTCCAGCCTCGAATTCGACACCGTCGAAGGCTCGCTGCTGCAGCCGGGCGGCTTCTCGCTCGATCTTTCAGGCATCGCCAAGGGGTTTGCCGTCGACCACGGCGTGGACGAGTTGCGCGCGCTCGGCCTGAGCGACCTGCTCTTCGAAATCGGCGGTGAGTTGCGCGGCGCCGGGCGCCGCCCCGGCGGCCAGCCCTGGCAAGTGCAGGTCGACAGCGGCCCGGCTGCGGCGCGGCGCGTCGCCCTTGCGGACATGGCGATCGCCACCTCGGGCGACCGCTGGCACCGGCGCTCGCACGCGGGGCGCGACTGGTCGCACACCATCGACCCGCGCACCGGCGAGCCCACCACGCACGCGCTGGCCAGCGTGACGGTGATGCACGCGGAATGCATGCACGCCGACGCCCTGGCGACCGTGTTGACGGTGCTGGGCGCGGAAGAAGGGTTCGACTTCGCGCAACGCCACGAGATTGCCGCGCTGTTCGTGAGCCATGGCGACACGGCGGCTGTGGAGCGCATCACGCGCGCCTGGCCGACGCCGGCAGGCGCATGAACGAGGCGGCGTGGCGCGCCCTGGGCGCGAGTTCCACCGTGGTGGCCTACGCGGCGCTGTGTGCGTCGGTCTATCTGCGTGAGCACAGGCGGCGAGCCGCCAGCGCGCGCGATGCCGCCGCGCTGTCCGCGGGAGGCAATGAGCCACCCGTGCTCGTGCTGTTTGCCAGCCAGACCGGCCAGGCCGAAGCCATCGCGTGGCAGACCGCGCGGCAGTTGAGCGCGGCCGGAACACCCGCGCGCGTCATGGAGCTGAATGCGCTCGATGCCGAGACGCTGGACTCGGCGAAACGCGCGCTCTTCATTGCCAGCACCTACGGCGAAGGCGATGCGCCCGACGGCGCCAGCGTGTTCGAGGAACAGGTGATGAACGCCCCGCCGGCGTTGCCCTCGCTCCGCTATGCAGTGCTGGCATTGGGCGACCGCCAGTACGCCCACTTCTGCGGCTTCGGTCGCGCGCTGGACGAGTGGCTGCTGGCGGCCGGGGCGTCGCGCGAGTTCGATCGCATCGAAGTCGACAACAGCGACCCCGCCGCATTGGCGCAGTGGCAATCCCGCTGGGGCGACGTGCCCCTCGACGACCAGGACGCCGCGGCGCCGTTCGCGCAGTGGCGCCTCGTTGCACGCGAGCTGCTCAACCCGGGCAGCGCGGGCGCCCCCGCCTTCCACCTGGGGCTGGTGCCGCAGAGCGGCGCGCTGCCGCACTGGGCGTCCGGCGACCTGGTGCAGGTCAGCGTGGCCAGCGACCCGGCGCGTCCGCGCGATTACTCGATCGCATCGGTGCACGCCGATGGCGAACTGCAGTTGCTGGTCCGCCAGGAGCAGCACCCCGACGGCACGCTGGGCGCGGCGTCGGGCCTGCTCACGTCCACGCTCGCCATCGGCGACACCGTGGGCCTGCGCATGCGTCCGCACCGCGGCTTTCGCCTGGAGGCGAACGAGGCGCGGCCGCTGATCCTCATCGGCAACGGCACCGGGCTGGCCGGCCTTCGCTCGCACCTGCGCGCCCGCGCGGCGGCGGGCAGGCACGACAACTGGCTGGTGTTCGGCGAACGCCAGGCGGCCCACGACTTTCTGTATCGCAACGAAATCGAGGCCTGGCAGGCCAGCGGCGTGCTGCGGAAGCTCGACATGGTGTTCTCGCGCGACCAGGAAGAGCGCCTGTATGTGCAGCACCGGCTGCTGCAGTCGGCCGACGCGCTGTCGCAGTGGCTGCGGAACGGCGCGGCCGTCTATGTCTGCGGGAGCTTGCAGGGCATGGCGAGCGGCGTGGACGCTGCCTTGCGGCAGGTGGCGGGCGAGGCGCTCATGCGCGAATTGGCGGCGAGCGGGCGATATCGCCGCGACGTCTATTGACCCCCCGTGACTTGCCGCTGCCCGCCGACCGCGGTGCGACACTCGCACCCCGGCCCGCGCCGGGGCTTTTTTCTTTGTGGAGTTCCTGACAAATGATGCTGCACGTGCCCGATGTGCTGAGCCCCGCCCAGGTGCGCGAGATGCGCGCGGCGCTGGACGCGACGAATTGGACCGACGGCCGCGAGACGGTGGGCGACCAGGGCGCGCAGGTCAAGCGCAATCGCCAGCTGCCCGAGCAATCGGCGGTGGGCCGCGAACTCGGCGCCGCCGTGCTGGCCGCGCTGGCCCGCAACGCGCTGTTCTTCTCAGCAGCGCTGCCGTTGCGCTTCGTGCCGCCGTTGTTCAACCGCTACGAGGGCGGCGAGCACTATGGGGTGCATGTCGACGGCGCTGTGCGCGCCCTGCCCGGCAGCGCCCAGCAGCTGCGCACCGACCTGTCGTGCACGCTCTTCTTGTGCGAGCCGGAAGACTACGAGGGCGGCGAGCTGGAGGTGATCGACACCTACGGCTCGCACGAAGTGAAGCTGCCGGCGGGCGATCTCATTCTTTATCCGGCGAGCAGCCTGCACCGCGTGCACCCGGTGACGAGCGGTGCGCGGGTGTGTTCGTTTTTCTGGCTGCAGAGCATGGTGCGCAACGACCAGCAGCGCGGGATGCTGTTCGAGCTGGACCAGAACATCCAGAAGCTGCGCGCCCGGCTGGGCGAATGCGAGGAAACCGTGGCGCTCACGGGGCACTATCACAATCTGTTGCGCCTCTGGTCGGAGGTGTGACCCGAAGAATCCACCATTGCAAACTGGTCACTTCATAGTTATTGCAAATGCGATGGATTCTTATTTATAATCGGTCACTTCCAACAGCCAGCCAACTGCCGCTTTCACCGCCATGATCGTTTGCGTCTGCCGCCGAGTGTCCGACCGCGAAATCGCACGCCACGTGCGCGCGGGCATGACTTTCGACGAAGTCCAGTTCGAGCTTGGCGTGGCCACCCAGTGTGGACAATGTGAAGGCTGTGCGCGCGATATCGTCGCGCAGTGCAGCGCTTCTCACCCGGTGGCCGCATTGAATTGCGAATCGGGCGCCAGAGCGATCCAGCTTGCCAACTCCATCAAGGAAAGCAAGGCATGGAACTCGTCTCGGCACTCGGCGGCAGCCTGATCCTGGTCGCAGGGTCGGTCTGGTGGATTTTTCGCAAGTGACGCACGCGGTACACAACGCGTCCTCGTAGCGGTTTTGCTGCAATCGGGGTACCTTGCAAGGTGCCCGCATTCGAATGGTTGATCGTGTCTGACCGCTTTGCCCCTCCCCCCTCCTTTCTCGGCCTTTCCCGCAATGTGGTCATCGCGGGCAGCGTCATCCTGTTCCATGGTGCCGCGCTCTGGGCGCTGCAGAGCGGCTTGCTTCGCCGCGCCGCCGAAGTGGTGATCCCAGTCGAAATACTGAGCCAGTTCGTCGAGCCGCCCAAGCCCAAGGAAGACCCGCCTCCGCCGCCCCCGCCCCCACCCCAGCCGAAGGTGAGCAAGGCGCCGCCGCCCCCGCGGCCCCAGGCCATTCGCGAGCCGAAGCCCACGCCCGCGCCTCAGGCGCCCGTTGGCGTGACCGAGCCGCCGCCGCCTCCCGCGCCACCGGCACCGCCCGCCCCGCCGGCGCCTCCCGCGCCGCCGCCCTCACCGCCGGCACCGCCCGCGGTGCAGCTGCCGTCGAGCAGCGCCGACTACCTTCAAAACCCGAAGGCCACCTACCCCGCCATGAGCCGCCGGCTGGGCGAACAGGGCAAGGTGATCGTGCGGGTGCTCGTCGGTGTCGACGGGCTGCCCAAGAGCGCGGAAGTCAAGAAATCCAGCGGCTTCGATCGCCTCGACGAAGCCGCGGTGGAATACATCATGAAATGCCGGTTCGTCCCCGGCAAGGTCAACGGCGTGGTGCAGGCCATGTCGTATGACGCCCCCGTCAACTACGTCCTGAACTAATTTTTCTCTGGAGCAACTTCGTATGGATTCCCAATTTGGCTTGATGAACGTCTGGAACCAGGGCGATTTCGTCACCAAGGCCGTGGCGGTGCTGTTGATCGGCATGTCGCTCGCGTCGTGGATCGTGATCATCGTCAAGGCACTCGACGTCATCCGCTACAAGCGCCTGGCCAAGCACTCGCAAGACTTCTGGCACAGCGAAGACTTCGCCACCGCGCTGAACAAGCTCGGCACCGACGACACCAACCCTTTCCGCGCGCTCGCCCTCGAAGGCCGCGAAGCCGCCGCGCACCATCGCAACACCAAGGCGCACCTGCACGACGCGCTGGACGTGAGCGACTGGATCACGCGTTCGCTGCGCAACGGCATCGACGCTTTCACGGCACGCCTGCAGACCGGCCTCGCCATCCTCGCATCGGTCGGCTCCACCGCCCCCTTCATCGGCCTGTTCGGCACGGTTTGGGGCATTTACCACGCGCTGATGAGCATCGGCTCGGCCGGCCAGGCGACCATCGACAAGGTGGCCGGCCCGATCGGCGAGGCGCTGATCATGACGGCGCTGGGCCTGGCCGTGGCCATTCCGGCGGTGCTGGGCTACAACGCGCTGGTTCGCGGCAACAAGTTCGTGCTGACCAAGCTCAATGCCTTCGCGCACGACCTGCACGCCTACTTCGTGACCGGTGCCCGCGTGCAGAGCGGCAGCGAAGCGATCGTGGTCCCGCTCAAGAAGGGCTGAGCATCATGGCTTTCGGTACACAAGACGAACCTGATGAGGTGATGAACGAGATCAACATGACGCCGCTGGTCGACGTCATGCTGGTGCTCCTGATCATCTTCATCATCACCGTGCCGGTGATGAAGCACGCGGTCAACATCGACCTGCCCCGCGCTTCCAGCGAGCCCGAGCAGCCCAAGCCGCAGAACATCCTGTTCAGCGTGACGGCCGACGGCGCCTACTACTGGAACGAAGAAAAGATCGACGACAGCGTGCTGCCTGCCCGCCTGGCCGCCGAAGCCGCCAAGGAACCGCAGCCCGAGCTGCACATCCGCGGCGACAAGGCCGTGCGCTACGAGCGCGTGGCCAAGGCCATGTCGGAAGCCCGAGAGGCCGGCGTGCGCAAGATCGGCTTCATCACCGAGCCCGATACGAAGTGACCTGAAAAACGCAATGAAAAAAAGTTGATCGACGCGATTGACTTTTTATTGCGAATCATTATCATTCAGTCATCGCTTCGATAAGGGAACTCCAGATGCCAGCCACTCCGAATGCCTTTTCTGTTCTGAACCATCCTTCGCTCGACCAATCGGGTGGCGGCCATGCGTCCATCCAGGCAGCGCTTCCGGCGCCCATGGTCGAAAGCACGGAGCTTCTCAAGGGAAGCAAGACCGTGGGCATCATGCACAACGGTTCCCTCTATCGGCTCCAGGCCACCAAACTCGGCAAGCTGATCCTGACCAAGTAAGGTCGTCAGCGCGCCCCTCGCGCAAGTTTCATCGTGGGGCGACTCAAGGAGATTCATCTCCGAAGGGTCGTTTTTTGCTAGCCAACGGTTCGCCGACTAGCCAAGCTTTTTTTCACGCTGAAGCATCCGAAAAAGAAAACGCCGACCTCGAAGTCGGCGTTTTGCTTTGTGAGGAACGAAACGATCAGAGGCCGAGCGCAGCGATACCGGCCTTGGCGATCTGCGCGTCTTCGTTCGACTTCACACCGCTCACGCCCACCGCGCCGATCACGTGGCCGTCCTTCACGATCGGCACGCCGCCTTCGAGCAGGCCCTGCACTTCAGGTGCCGTCAGGAACGCGGTGCGGCCGCCGTTGATGATGTCTTCGTAGACCTTGCTTTCGCGGCGGCCCATGGCGGCCGTGTGGGCCTTGGCGGGGGCGATGTGCGAAGACAGCGCTGCGGCGCCGTCCAGGCGTTGCAGCCAGAGCAGGTTGCCGGCGTCGTCCGAAATGGCGATGGTCACCGCCCAGTTGTTCTTGAGGGCCTCGGCTTCGGCGGCGGCGGCAACGGCCTTGACATCGGCGAGTTCGAGGAAGGATTTGGTCTTCATGGTGTGCTCAGGTTGCGTAAAACCCGACAGCATAACGGCCACGCCGCCAGCAGTGCCTTCGGGCCGGTGCCAAGCTCCGGAACGTCGGGCGTACGGTCTTTTTCGAACCTGCCCTTGCAGGCCCCTAGAATGCGCCCCAACTGCGTCAGCAGCAACCACAGGAGCTCCGGCCATGACCGACCGCGTTACCACCCTAGACACCTCCACCAGCTACGGCCAGCCGCTGGCCCAGGCCGAACGCCAACGCGTGCTGCGCAACACCTACTGGCTGCTGGCACTGAGCCTGCTTCCCACCGTGCTGGGCGCCTGGGTCGGGGTCAGCACCGGGATCACGCGCTCGCTGACCGGCGGGCTCGGCCTCATCGTGTTCATGGGCGGCGCATTCGGCTTCATGTTCGCCATCGAGAAGACCAAGAACTCCGCCGCCGGCGTGCCGGTGCTGCTGGGCTTCACCTTCTTCATGGGCCTGATGCTCTCGCGGCTGATCGCGATGGTGCTGGGCTTCAAGAACGGCTCCGAACTCATCATGACGGCCTTCGGCGGCACCGCCGGCGTGTTCTTCGTGATGGCCTCGCTGGCCACCGTCATCAAGCGCGACCTGTCGGGCATGGGCAAGTTCCTGTTCGTCGGCGCGATGGTGCTGATGTTCGGCGCCATCATCAACGTGTTCGTGGGTTCGAGCACCGGCATGCTGGTCATCTCGGTGGCGGCCATCGGCATCTTCTCGGCCTACATGCTCTATGACCTGAAGCAGATCATGGACGGCGGCGAAACCAACTACATCACCGCCACGCTCGCGCTGTACCTCGACCTGTTCAACGTGTTCCAGAGCCTGCTTGCGCTGTTGGGCATCTTCGGCGGCGAGCGCGACTGACGAGCCAACCGCACTTCCACAAAAAAGGCCCTTTCGGGCCTTTTTCATTCCAGCTCGAAAACCGCTATCGACTCCACGTGCGCCGTGTGCGGGAACATGTTGACCACCCCCGCGAAGGTGCAGCGGTAGCCCGCCTGGTGCACCAGCAGGCCGGCATCGCGCGCCAGCGTCGAGGGGTTGCAGCTCACGTACACGATGCGCTTCGGCGGCGTCCAGCCGTCGGTGCGCAGCTCGGGCTGCTGGTGCAGGTCGGCCATGGCCTTGGCAAGCGCGAAAGCGCCTTCGCGCGGCGGGTCGACCAGCCACTTGTCCGCGCTGCCGTCGGCCACCAGCATGGCCGGCGTCATGTCGAACAGGTTGCGCGCCACGAAAGTGGCGGGCGACAACGCGCGGCGGGCGGACGTCGCGGGCTGGTTGCGCTGGAAGTTGTCGGTCGCGCGGGCAACGAGCGTGTCGCTGCCTTCGATGCCCAGCACCTCGCGGCCCCGGCTTGCCAGCGGCAGGGTGAAGTTGCCCAGCCCGCAGAACCAGTCGATCACACGCTCGTGCGATTGCACGTCGAGCAGGCGCAGCGCCTTGCCGACCAGCGCCCGGTTGATGTGCGGATTGACCTGCGTGAAATCGGTGGGCTTGAACGGCATCGTGACGCCGAATTCAGGCAGCCGATACGCCAGCGGCGTGCCGCCCTCTTCCAGCAGCTTCACGGTGTCCGGGCCCTTGGCCTGCAGCCACCATTGCACGCCTTCGTTCTGCGCGGCAAATGCCTTCAGTCGGTCGATGTCGCCGCGTGACAGCGGCTCGAGGTGCCGCAACACCAGCGCGATCGTGCCCAGCCGCGTGGAGTCGGGCGCGTCGCCGCAGGCCAGCTCGATCTGCGGGCAGGTCTCGCGCGCATCCATGGAGCCGATCAGCGCGCGCAGCGGCATCAGCATGTCGCTGACCTGCTTGGGCAACACCGGGCACACCTGCATGTCGGCCAGGTAGCGGCTCTTGCGCTCGTGAAAGCCGATCAGCACCGTGCCCTTCTTGACCACGTGGCGCACCGAGAGCCGTGCGCGGTAGCGGTAGTGCCAGGCCGGCCCTTCGAGCGGGCGCAGCAGGTTCTCGGGGCGCACCTTGCCCAGGTGCCACAGGTTGTCTTCGAGCGCACGCTGCTTCACGGCAACCTGGGCGGCAGGGTCCAGGTGCTGCATCTTGCAGCCGCCGCAGGCGCCGGTGTGCAGGCCGAAGTGCGGGCAGCCGGGACGCACGCGCTGCGACGATTCGCGGCGAATGGTCGTGACCGTGCCCTGCTCCCAGTTGTTCTTGCGGCGGTGCACGTTGAACTGCACTTCCTCGAAGGGCAACGCGCCTTCAATGAACACGACCATGCCGTCGGCCTTGTGGGCCACGCCCTGTGCGTCGAGGTCGAGCGACTCGACCTGCAACCACTCTTCACCAGGATTCGCAGGAAGGCTCGCTGCGACTTTCACGGAGGCTTTCGCGGGGACTGTCGGGGGGAATTGGTTTTCTTCGATGGGTTCCGTCATCCCCCGATTGTCTCAGCGTGCGCGAACCCTCTAGAACAGCGCGTCCCGCCCGACGCCCGAGCGGGCCAGCTGACGGCGCATCTTGGCCAGCGCTTCGTTCTGGATCTGCCGGATGCGCTCGCGCGTAAGCCCCAGCCGCACGCTCAGCACCTCGAGCGTCTCGGGCTCGCGGTCGTGCAGCCCGTAGCGGCCCTCCAGCACCTCGCGCTCGCGCGCATCGAGGGCGTGCACCCATTGGTCGAGCAGGCGCTCGACCTCGTGGGTGTGAGTCACATCGGTCGGGCTGGCCTGCGCGTCCTCCGAGGCCACGGTGTCGGCCAGCGTGAAGCCTTCGTCGCCGCGCGCGTCGCCCGCGTCCAGCGAGCGCGGCGCCTCGGACAGCGCGAGCAAATCGGACACCGATTGCACGTCGCGCCCAAGCAGCGCAGCAATGTCCTCCACGCGAACGCCGTCGGGCCGCTGCGCCACGAACTCCGCATCGCCTTCCAGCGTGCGGCGCGCGCGCAGCACTTGCTGCAGCTCGCGCACCACATGCACCGGCAGGCGGATGGCACGCGCCTGCGTCATGAGCGCGCGCTCGACCGACTGGCGGATCCACCACGTCGCGTAGGTTGAAAACCGGAAGCCGCGCTCAGGCTCGAACTTGCCGATGGCGTGCATCAAGCCGAGGTTGCCCTCCTCGATGAGGTCAGACAGCGGCACGCCCCGGCCGAGGTAGCTCTTGGCGATGTTCACGACGAGCCGCAGGTTGTGCTCGATCATCGATTGCCGCGCGGCGAAGTCGCCGGCGCGCGCGGCGCAGGCGGCCTGGTATTCCTCGGCGGGCGTGAAGAGCTCGGTGCGCCGGACCTGGCGCAGATAGACGGTGAGTGCGTCGGCGCCCTCGCCACCGGGCGCCTCGCTCAGCGCGCTACGGGGTGCGGCGCTGTCGCTTGCAGAAGCGTCTGGCGTTCCGTCGGAAGCAGCCGTGGGCTCCTCGGGAACGTCTTTCAGGCTGCCCTTGCCCGCCGACCCGCGCACAGGCTGTGTGCGACGGGGGCGGGAGGCAGCCATGGCATCACCGATTCGGCAGGTAGCGAGAAGGATCGACGGGCTTGCCCTGGCGGCGGATCTCGAAATGCAGCTTGACGCGGTCGGCGTCGCTGTTGCCCATCTCGGCGATCTTCTGGCCCTTCTGAACCGACTGGTCTTCCTTCACGAGCAGCGTCTGGTTGTGCGCATATGCCGTGAGGTAGGTGTTGTTGTGCTTCAGGATGATCAGGTTGCCATAGCCGCGCAGGCCGGCTCCTGCATAGACCACGCGACCATCTGCGGCGGCCAGCACGGGGTCGCCCGCCTTGCCGCTGATGTCGTAGCCCTTGTTCTTGGCTTCGTCGAAGCCGGCGATCAGCGAACCGCTCGCAGGCCAGATCCAGCCAAGGTCTTCGTCACCCGAGTTGCCGCTGCTGCCGGGTGCCGACGGCGATGCTGTGACAGGCGTGGGCGGCTTGGCCGCGCTGGCCGGTGCCGTAGGCACAAGGGCCGGCGGCGGCGTCACGGGCTTGGTGGTCGCGCCTTCAGAAGAAGATGACGCGCTGGCCGGCGGGGCCGAGGCCACGGCCGTTCCGGTCGGCGGAATCACGCGCAGCACCTGGCCGACTTCGATGAGGTCGGGGTTCTCGATGTTGTTCCAGCGAACGATGTCCTGCCAGCGCTGGCCGGTGTCCGCACCGATGCGGCGGATGCTGTCGCCGGGACGCACGGCGTAGTAGCCGGGCTTGCCATAGTTTTCGATCCCTGCCAGCGGCCTGCCGTTGGCGTCGGTAGTGATGGGAGGGCCGCCGGGCACTGTCGCGCTCGGTGCGCGCGTCATGGTGCCGCGGTCTTCGACCGGCGCCGGCCCACGCGGTGTGGAACAGCCCGCGATCACGAGCACAAAGGCCAACGTGACGCCAGCGAACCAACTCCGATTGCCAAAACCCTGCATTTGTTATTCCTTCAAGCGATGCCTGATTTTAGGGGGACAAAGTGAACCGCCTCAAGAATGAGCCGCTCCAGTCCACGGGGGGTCTTGTCGATGACGACAAGGGCCTGGCCACCGCTGGCGGAATGCGTCGGCGCCACGATGCGGCCCCCCACCGCGAGCTGGTCGATCCAGGCTTGCGGCACCGCCTCGCCGCCCGCGGCCGCGATGATGCCGGCGTAGGGAGCGCCCTTGGCGTAGCCGATCATTCCGTCGCCCAAGATCAGGTGCACGGTGGCCAGCCTGAAGGGGCGAAGGTTCAGGCGCGCGCGCTCGTGAAGGCCGCGCAGGCGCTCGATGCTGTACACCTCGGTCGCCACGTGGTTCAGCACGGCGGCCTGGTAGCCGCAGCCGGTGCCGATCTCCAGCACGCGCCCGAGCTTGTCCTGCGGTTTGCCGGCCAGCGCGGGCGCGCCCAGCAGTAACTCGATCATGCGGGCCACCACGCTCGGTTTGGAGATGGTCTGCCCGAGCCCGATCGGCAGGCTGGTGTCTTCGTACGCCTGGTTGACCAGCGCGCTGTCGACGAAGCCATGGCGCTCCACGGCCCCCATCGCGCGCAGCACGCGCGGATCGGAAATGCCTTGCGCCGCGAGCTTTTGCACCATGCGCGTACGAACGGCGGCGGACGCCATCGAGGGCGTGGACGGCACCATGGGCTTGACCGGCACGGCAGGCATGCGCCCGCGCGTGGCGGCGGAAGCGGTGGGTGTCAGGCGAACAGGAAAACTGGGCCGTTGCGTGGCCATGTCAGTTGCCGAGACGGGCCACCGTCTCGCGCCATTGGCCGAGGTTGGCGTGGTCGGTCAGGTCGATCTGCAGCGGCGTCAACGCAATGTGGCCGGCGGCCGTGGCGTGGAAGTCGGTGCCCTCCCCGCTGTCCTTGGCGCCGCCGGCACCGGCGATCCAGTACATGGTCTCGCCGCGCGGGCTGTCCTGCGTGATCACTTTTTCTGCCGCGTGGCGGCGGCCGAGCCGGCAGACCTTCACGGGCTTCAGTTCGTCGAACGGTTTGTTCGGCACGTTCACGTTGAGCAGGAAGGCATCGCCCTCGAGCATGCGTTCGCGCTCGATCTGCTGCACCAGGCGCCGCGCCACTTGCGCAGCCGCGTCCACGTGGGCCCAGCCTTTTTCGATCTGCGAGAACGCGATGGCCGGAATGCCGAACAGGTAGGCCTCCATGGCCGCGCCGACGGTGCCTGAATAGATGGTGTCGTCGCCCATGTTCGCGCCGTTGTTGATGCCGGACACCACCAGGTCGGGCTGGTAGTCGAGCAGGCCCTTGAGCGCGATGTGCACGCAATCGGCCGGCGTGCCGGTCACGTAGCGAAAGCCGTTGTGCGCTTCGCGAACGTACAGCGGAGCGGCCAGGGTCAGCGCATTCGACTTGGCGCTGTTGTTGTGCTCGGGAGCAATCACCTCGACATCGGCGATGTCCCTGAGCGCGTCGTGCAGTGCGACGATGCCCGGCGCCTGAAAGCCATCGTCGTTGGAAATGAGTATCTTCATGGTGTCCTGGAGTCGCTCGGATTGTAGGCGTCGGGTGCGTCGCAGCAGGGACAAGCCCACCCCGGTGCGCCGCCTATCATCCCCCGCATTCATTGCCCCCACCTGACTCATTCGAAGGAGACTCCAGCATGCACGCATGGCTTTGCGAAAACCCCACCGGCGTCGACGCGCTGACCTGGAAGGAACTGCCGACACCCACGCCGGGGCCGGGCCAGGTGCTGATCGAAATCAAGGCGGCGAGCCTTAATTTTCCCGATCTGCTGATCGTGCAGAACAAATACCAGATGAAGCCGCCGCTGCCCTTCGTGCCGGGCTCTGAATACGCAGGCGTCATCCAGGCGGTGGGCGAAGGCGTCACGCACCTGAAGGTCGGCCAGAACGTGGCCTGCCTGTCGGGCACCGGCGGCTTCGGCACGCACACGCTGGCCCCCGCGGCGCTGTGCATGCCGCTGCCCGAGGGTTTCGGCCATGTCGACGCGGCCGCGTTCATCATGATCTACGCCACCTCGTGGCACGCCTTGATGGACCGCGCACAGCTCAAACCGGGCGAGACCGTGCTGGTGCTCGGCGCGGCAGGTGGCGTGGGCACGGCCGCCATCCAGATTGCCAAGGCCGCGGGCGCCAAGGTGATTGCGGCGGCATCGACCGACGAGAAATGCGAACTGTGCCGCTCCATTGGCGCCGACGCGACGATCAACTACACCACGCACGCGCTTCCCAATGGATTTCGTGACGCCGTGAAGGCCGCGACCGACGGCAAAGGCCCCGATGTCATTTACGACCCTGTCGGTGGTGATTTTGCGGAACCGGCCTTTCGCTCGATCGGATGGCGCGGTCGCTATTTGGTGGTGGGTTTTGCGTCCGGCCCCATTCCGTCGCTGCCATTGAATCTGACGCTGCTGAAAGGCGCTTCTCTCGTGGGTGTGTTCTGGGGCGATTTCGCTCGGCGCGAACCCAAGGCTAATGCACAGATGATGGCCGAATTGGCCCAGTGGTACGGCCAGGGAAAGATCAAGCCGGTGATCGACAGCACGATGCCGATGGCCGAATTGAAGGCCGCCTACGCGCACATGGGGTCGCGCGGCGTCAAGGGAAAACTCGTGATGGTGAACTGAGTTCGCTGCGGCCTGCCGGCACGCCAATAAAAAAGCCCGCATGCGCGGGCTTTTTTATTGGGCAGTTGCCCAGGACTCCAACAGGCACTTACTTGATCTCGTAATCAGAAAGCGACTTGCCGGCGGCCAATGCCTCGGTCACCCAGCGCGGCTTGCGGCCACGGCCACCGGACCAGGTTTCGCCCGTCGGGCCGCGGTATTTGGCGGCAGCCTTGGCCGGCGCGGTGCCCGCGGCGCGCTTCACAGCACTCACGCGACCGGTCAGCTTCAGGTCGGAGGCCGTCAATCCGTATTCGGCAATCTTCTTGCGCAACTCTTCGATCACGCCGGCGCGCTCATGGTTGCGCAGGTCTTCGGCCTGCTTGCGCAATTGCGCAATCTGCTCGTCATGCTTCTTGATCTGGGAATTGATATCGGCGAGTGTCGAAGCCATTGATGGACTCCAGAAATTGAAAACGAGCGGATTTTAATTCAGTTTACTTTTGCCGCAAGCCTTTATCCGAGCGAAAAAATTGAATTCGCATTGCGTTGATGCAACAACTCGCAACACGCGCGCACCACTTTGGGCGCTTATAGGAGAGGGAAAGGAGATCGATCGGAGTGCGCTGGTAGAAAACGGCGGTCCGGAAATGACAACGCCGGGGCAAGCCCGGCGGTGCAACTCTTTGCATGCTATTGAGCAATAGCGCTAAAGAGATATTTTTTGGGGTGGCTGATGGGACTCGAACCCACGACGACCAGAATCACAATCTGGGACTCTACCAGCTGAGCTACAGCCACCGTAGAGCCTCTGATTGTAGCGTCAAAAATCGCGCTTTTCACTACTCAATGAAAAAGACGCTGCTTGAACGCCACATCAGCCCGCCGCCAACGGTCCGCTCGGTACTGCCGCGCCCTCCTGGATCTTGACCGTGCCGTCGGGCCGCTCGTGCGTGCCGATCAGCAATCCGCTGGCGATCGCATGCGCATTCAGCGCCTCGACGACCTCGTCGCGCCCCGGCGCTTCAGAAAATTCCGGAGCCACCGCCAGCGCAAACACCTGGAACGCATACCGGTGCACGCCGTGCCCCGGCGGCGGATCGGGCGGCAGCCAAGCCGACTGCAGCGCCGAGTTGCGACCGACCTGCACACCCAACCCATCGTTCCCCTCGCTCGGAATAGCCGCCTCGGCCAACGACCCGTCGCCGACCGGCAAGCCCACCACGATGGCATGCACCAGCGGATTGGGCGTGGGCGAATCAGCGTCCTCCACGATCAACACCACCGACGCCGTGCCTGACGGCAGCCCCGTCCACTGCAACGGCGGCGAAACCCCCTCTCCATCAGGCGCATCGGCAGTGAAGCGAGGCTGCAGCGGCCCATGATCGACGAACGCGACGCTGCTCAGTGCAATCGACGCCATTCCCTCGCGCATGCCGAGGGTGTTGAAAACAATGTTGTCGAGACCGGCGCGCACGCCGTGCAACGCGTGGCCGATGACATCAGGGAGTTTTTCGAGCATAGGCAACGGTGTACCTTGCCGACCAGAACGCGGCTGTAGGACGCCGCGCAGGTCCGCGTCACGACAGCAAGCCAAAATTCCACGCCCTCGAAATTCATCTGCGTTGGCGTACACGCGCGCTCAAATCGAGCCGCTATCATGGCTTTTGCCACGCCACTTCACCACCAAAGGAATTTCTTCATGAGCATCGTCTGGACCATTCTGATCGGGTTCGTCGTGGGTCTTGTGGCGCGCGCCGTCAAGCCGGGCGACGATTCCGCGGGCTTCATCGTCACCACCATCATCGGCATCGCCGGCTCACTGATCGTCACCTACGTCGGCCAGTCGATGGGCTGGTACACCGCGGGCCAGGGCGCCGGCTTCATCGCCTCCGTGCTGGGCGCGATCGTGCTGCTGGTTCTCTACGGCCTCATCAAGCGCAAGAGCTGATGCCGACGCGGCCGCGCCGCGCCAAGGGGGCGGCCGGCGCCGACGCCAACGCAGACACCAAGCCACCCAAGTCGGCACAGCCCCGCAAACCGCGGGCCAGGCACCACGTCTACGTGGTCGAGCTCGACGACCGCGTCTGGAACAACGCGCGGTTCCGCCGCGCCAACCCCGACTACCAGCTCGGCAAGCCGTTCGTCTATGTCGGCATGACCGGCCTGGACCCTGACATCCGCTTCGACAAGCACAAGGCCGGCATCCAGGCCAACAGCTTCGTGCAGCAGTTCGGCCTGCACCTGCTGCCTGCGCTCTACGAGCGCTACAACCCGCTGACTTACGAAGACGCTCGCCTGATGGAGGTCGACCTCGGCATCGCGCTGCGCAAGGCGGGCTACGGCGTGTGGCAGGCCTGAGCCCGCACACGCATTCAGGAGTAGGTGACCCAATCCTCGTACGCCGGCCCGTCCAGATGCGGCAGCGTGTTGTAGGTCACCAGCATGTGCCGCTTGGGCGTGAAGGCGAACTCCGTCACCGATGAATTGCGGATGCGCAGGTTGAGCTCGACGGTGGTCTCCGCGCTCGTGCCCAGCACGTGGCCGACCGCGGTGCTGATCGGCCCGCCACTGGACACCACCAGCACTTTCGCGCCATGGTGCTTGTCCCGCACGTGGTCCAGCGCCGTAGTCACGCCCGCCAGAAAGTCGACATAGCTCGGCATGCCGACCGGCTCGGTCCGGCCCTGCATCCACGCATTCAGCCCTTCGCGCAGCAGCCTGAAGTGGTGGCGGTACATCTCGGGCGAATCCGGCTTCTGGAGCTTGCCTTCGTGGATGGTGGCGATGACGGCTTCGCTGTCGTATTCGTTCAGGCCGGGCCAGGGCAGCACGTCGTCGCGCGCCAGGCCCAGGCCTTTCGCAATGCCTTCCCATGTCTGGCGATGGCGCGTCAACGTGCCGGTGATGACCGCGTCGAACACCATGCCGCGCTCGCGCCAGTACTCGCCCAGGCGCACGGCCTGCCGATGCCCGAGTTCGCTCAGGTTGTCATAGTCCGCAGCGCCGAAACTGGCCTGCCCGTGGCGCACGAGGTAGAGGGTTCCCATGCGGGCGATTCTGGCAAGAAGCGAAGACCCGGCTTGTCCCTCGTGCGACCGCCTCGTTGGCGCCGCCCCAAATGAAAAAGCCCGGGCATCGGCCCGGGCTTTTTCACGAAGAGGCGCTGGCTCAGCGGCCTGCGGCCACGGGGAGCGCGTCTGCCGGCTTGGGCACCAGGATCTCCGCCTTGAAGCGTTCCTTCAGCAGGTTGTAGTACGCAGCATCTTCGGCCGCGGACACCGACTGGCCGACCTGTGCCTGCTCCTGCTTCGCGAGCTCGGGGGCCGGCGGCGTGCGCGGCACGACCTTGGTCACGCGAACCACCGCATAGCCTTGGGTGCCGAGGTCCACGCCCACGAGCGCGGGCAGCTTGGAGGCGTCGGCACGCAGCGCGGCGTCGATGACCGCCAGCGGTTGCGATTGCGCTTCGCGGCGCGACACCGTCACAGGCGCGCCGAAGGTTGCGCCGTCGGCCTTGGTCGTCCAGGCGGCGAGCTTGGCTTCGCCTTCGGTCTTGGCGAGCACGGCGGCACGCTCGGTGACCAGCTGCGCGCGGATCTTGTCCTTCACTTCGGCCAGCGGCACCGGGTGCGCGGCCGTGTACTGCGTGACGCGGCCCGATGCGAGCTGGCTCGAACCGACCTCGATGGCCTCGGTGTTCTGCTTGCGATCCAGCGAATCGGGTGCGAACAGCGCGCTCAGAAAGTTGCGGCTGGCCAACGCGCCGGTCGCACCGGGTGCCGGCGTGCGCGCCACGTTCTTGGCCGTCTGGATCGTGAGCTTAAGTTTGTCGGCAGCGGGCTTGAGACTGTCGGGCGTCTGATACACGGCATCGGTGAAAGCCTCGGCGGCCTTCGCGAATTCCTGCGTGGCCTGCTGCGCGCGGGCTTCGTTCTCGATGGTCGCGCGCACCTGTTCGAAAGGCGGCACCACGGCCGGCTTGATGTCGGTCACCTGGATGATGTGGTAGCCGAACTCGGTCTCGACGATGCCGCTGATCTCGCCCTTCTTGAGCGAGAACATCGCGTCTTCGAACGGCTTGACCATGGAGCCGCGCGTGACGAAGTCAAGGTCGCCGCCCTTTTCCGCCGAACCGGGGTCCTGCGAATTCTTGCGTGCCACTTCAGCGAAGGTGTTGGGCGCCTTCTTCACTTCGGCCAGCAGCTGCTCGGCCTTGGCCTTCGCCTTTTCGCGGTCGGCGGCGGCCATGCCGGTCGGCGCGGTGATCAGGATGTGGCTCGCACGGCGCTCTTCCTTCGTGCCGAAGCGCGCGGTATTTTCCTTGTAGTAGGCCTGCAGGTCGGCGTCGCTCAGCACGATGTTCTTCTTGGCGGCCTCCAGGTCGAGCAACAGGTACTCGACGTCGGCGCGCTCGGGCGCCTGGAACTGCGCCGCGTGGTCCTTGTAGTAAGCCTCGATGTCGGCGTCGCTCACCGTCACCTTCGATGCAAAGCTGTCGGGGTTGAAGCGGGCCACCTGGATCTCGCGGCTGTCATAGAAGGCGTTGATGGTGGTGGCGGCCAGCGCGGGCGGCGTGAAGGCCGTGCCCGACACGCCCAGCAGCACCTGCTGCGTGGCCATGTCCGAGCGCACGCCGGCTTCGTATTGCTCGGGGGTGCGGCCGGTCACGCGCTGGAAGGCATCGCGATCGAACTTGCCATCGGGCGTGCGGAATGCCGCCAGGCCCTGGTCCTGCGCGAACATGCGCGACAGGCGGTCTTCGGACACCGTCATGTTGCCCTTGGCGGCAGCTGCGGCCAGCACGCGGTCGCGCACCATGCGCTCCAGCGTGGCGTAGCGCAAGGCGTCGGAGTCGAGCACCGTCGGGTCGACGTTGGGCGACTGCTGGCGGATGCGATCGGTTTCCACGCGGTGCTGCTGGTCCCACTCGGGCTTGGTGATGGGTTGGCCGTCCACGCGCGCCACCTTCTCGTCGCTGCTGCCCTGGTAGCGCTCGACACCGAAGAGCACGAACGAGGGAATGATCAGCAAGAACAAGAAAATCATGACGATCTTGTTGTACTTGCGGAAGAAATCAAACATGCTTGAACACTCTTTTTCGACGGATGTCGGACGGCAATAAAAAAGGCGAACTTGCGGTTCGCCTTTGCATCGGGTGGGTGGTGGGTGCTGAGGGGCTCGAACCCCCGACCTACGCCGTGTAAAGGCGCCGCTCTACCAACTGAGCTAAGCACCCCACCGGAAATACTCTCCGAGTCTACCGTGTCAGTTCAGCGCGTCTTTCAGCGCCTTGCCCGGACGGAACTTCGGAATCTTGGCGGCCTTGATTTTAATCGCGTCGCCGGTGCGGGGATTTCGGCCGGTGCGGGCCGCGCGCTTGCCGACTGCGAAAGTGCCGAAACCGACGAGCGACACAGAGCCGCCCTTCTTGAGCGTGGTACGAATAGCGCCAATGGTGGATTCGAGCGCACGGGTTGCTGCGGCTTTGGAAATATCGGCGTTCTTTGCGATGTGCTCAATCAGTTCGGTCTTGTTCACAAGGGCCCCTTGTAGAAAAAAAGTTGGTCGGCTTTCGTCAGCTGCGACCTGGCCGCGCTGTGTGCGACTCAAGAACCTGGCAGGCCTGACGCCTCGGCAGCGCACTGCCATCGAGGATTACAACCACTGGTCTGCAGGGTGTCAATAAGACGCGAGGCCTTGCAGATCAGCGGAGCGCGCGATTTTAGGGGCGTTTCGTGAAGTCTTTTTTCGCAGTGGTTCAGAGCGCGTTGGCGATCGCCTTGCCCAGGTCGCTGGTGCTCGCCGTGCCACCGATATCGGGCGTGCGCGGTGCGCCGCTTTGGGGCGCGAGCACCTGCTCGATGGTCGACAGGATGGCGTCGTGCGCCTGCTTGTGGCCCAGGAATTCCAGCATCATCGCGCCGCACCAGATCTGACCGATGGGGTTCGCGATGCCCTTGCCCGCGATGTCCGGCGCCGAGCCGTGCACCGGTTCGAACAGCGACGGCGTGGTGCGCTCGGGGTTGAGGTTGGCGCTGGGCGCGATGCCGATGGTGCCGGTGCACGCCGGGCCCAGGTCCGACAGGATGTCGCCGAACAGGTTGCTCGCCACCACCACGTCGAAGAAGTCGGGCCGCTGCACGAAGTGCGCGGTGAGGATGTCGATGTGGAACTTGTCGAGCGTGATGCCCGGGTAGTTCTTGCTCATCTCGGCCACGCGCTCGTCCCAGTAGGGCATGGTGATCGAGATGCCGTTCGACTTGGTGGCGCTCGTCAGGTGCTTCTTGGGGCGCGACTGCGCGAGCTCGAAGGCAAACTTCAGCACGCGGTCCACGCCCACGCGCGACATCACGGTTTCCTGCATGACGATCTCGCGCGGCGTGCCCTGGTACATGCGCCCGCCGATGCTCGAGTACTCGCCCTCGGTGTTCTCGCGCACGATGTACATGTCGATCTCGCCGGGCTCGCGCGGCGTGCCGTCGCGGCGCACCACGGGCGCGATGATGCCGGGCATGAGCCGCGCGGGGCGCAGGTTGATGTACTGGTCGAACTCGCGGCGGAACATCAGCAGCGAGCCCCACAGCGACACGTGGTCGGCAATTTTCTCGGGCCAGCCGACCGCGCCGAAGAAGATGGCGTCGTGGCTGCCGATCTGGTCCTTCCAGTCGTCGGGCAGCATCTGGCCGTGCTTTTCGTAGTAGTCCCAGCTCGAGAAGTCGAAGTGGTCGAACTTCAGGTCGATGCCGAACTTGACCGCGGCCGCCTCGAGCACGCGCAGGCCCTCGGGCGTGGTTTCCTTGCCGATGCCGTCGCCGGCGATGACTGCGATTCTCTGAGTGGTCATGGGGTCGCTCCTGCCTGTTGGGGAGATGGAGATGAAAAGAATGCCAGCGCCTCGGCGAGCAACTCGCCCGGCGCCTCTTCGGGAACGTAGTGGCCGCACGGCAGCGCGCGGCCCGACACATCGGCGGCGCGCTCGCGCCACAGCGCCAGCACATCGAAAGCCTTGCCCACCGCGCCATGCTCGCCCCACAGCACGCGCAGCGGCTGCGCAAGCTGCCGCCCGGCGGCGATTTCGGCGCGGTCGTGCACGAGGTCGATGGTGGCGGAGGCCCGGTAGTCTTCGCAGATCGACTCGGCCGTGCCCGCGATGCCTGCGCAGCGCTCGTACTCGGCGAGCACCTCGGGCGCAAAGGGCGCGAGCCCCGCGTGCCGGCCGCCCATCACGCTGCGCACGTAGCGCACCGGATCGGACGCGATCAGCGCCTCGGGCAGCGGCGGCGGCTGGATCAGGAAGAACCAATGCCAGTAAGCCTTGGCGAACGCCTCGGACGTGTTCTCGTACATCGACAGCGTGGGCGCGATGTCGAGCAGCAGCATGCATTCGACGGCCTGGGCGTGGTCGGCCGCGAGCCGGTGCGCCACGCGCGCGCCGCGGTCGTGCGCCAGCACGCCGAAGCGCTCGAAGCCGTGGTGCTGCATGGCGGCGAGCGCATCGAGCGCCATCTCGCGCTTGCTGTAGACCGCGTGTTCGGCATCGGCCGCCGGGCGGCCCGAATCGCCATAGCCCCGCAGGTCGACCGCGACCACGGTGAAGCGCTCGGCCAACGCGGGCGCCACCCGGTGCCAGATGGCGTGCGTTTGCGGATGGCCGTGAAGCAACAACAGCGGCGCGCCGCTGCCGCCGATGCGGCCATGGATTCGCACGCCGTTGCGTTCGATATCGAACGTGGGAAAGGAAAGAAAGGAGGCGGTCACGGCGACGATTGTGCGTTGCGCCTCCGCGATCATCAAGCAACAATCGACCAATTCATACTTTCCGATTCGGCATGAATACTCCCTCGATGGACCGCGGCGACCTGGCGCTGGTGCTCGCCATTCGCGACCAGGGCAGCTTGGCAGGCGCGGCCGCGACGCTCGACGTGGTGCCTTCGGTCGTCACCAAGCGGCTGGGCGCGCTGGAGGCGAGGCTGGGTCAGCGCCTGTTCGACCGCACCACGCGCAGGCTCAGCGTCACGGCCGAAGGCGAGGCGGTGTGCCTGCATGCGCGCGTGCTGCTCGACGGCTTTGCCGCGCTCGAAAGCGAACTCGGCGAACGGCAGAACGAGCTGACCGGCACCATCCGCCTGGCCGCGACCTTCGGCTTCGGCAGGCGCTGGCTCGGGCCGGCGCTGGCGAGCTTCCAGGCGCGCCACCCTGCCCTGCAGATCGAGCTGGTGCTCACCGAGCAACTGCCCGACCTCGGCGCGGCAAGCTACGACGGCGCCGTGTGGTTGTGGGCGGTGCAGCAACCCCGCGCGGCCGACTGGGTCACGCGCCGCATCGCGCGCAACCAGCGCGTGCTGGCCGCCGCGCCCGCTTACCTGGAGCGTCGCGGCATGCCGGCCACCGTGGAGGCATTGGCTTCGCACGACTGCCTGGTCGCACGCGAGAACGGCGACAGCCACGCCAGCGGCCAACGCCAGCACGCGCTCTGGAGCTTGCGCCAAGCGCGCGATGGCGGCACCGCGCGCGTGCGCGTGCAAGGCCCGCTGGCCAGCAACTCAGGAGAAATGGTGCGCGACTGGTGCCTGGCCGGGCACGGGGTGATGCTGCGCAGCTTGTGGGACATCGCGCCACAGCTTGCCAGCGGCGAACTGGTGCGCGTGCTGCCGCAGTACGCCATGCCGGAAGCGGACATCCACTGGGTCGCGCCCTGGCGACCGAAGACGCCGCGCCGCGTGCGCCTGCTGATCGACCACCTGGTGGAGCAATTTCGCGGGGAGCCCTGGAAGCCGGGCAAGACCGGCACGCGCTGAATAGAGAGAAAGAACCCGGCCCCGCTCAGCGGCCGCCGCGCACCACCAGGCTCACGCCCACGGCAGTGAGCGCGATGCCCAGCACCGTGACCAGCGTGATCGGCTCCGAGAACAGCAGCCACGCCATCACCGCGGTGCAGGGCGGCACCAGGTACAGCAGGCTGGTTACTGCGGTGGCGGTGCCGCGCTGGATCAACATATAGAGCAGCGAGCTGCCGCCCAGCGACAGCGCCAGCACCGACCACGCCATCGCGCCGACCGAGTACGCATTCCATTCGATGCCCTGCGACTCCAGCGCCGCGAACGGCAACGTGACCAGCAGCGCCGCCGCCATCTGCACCGCGCTGGCGCTGCGCACGTCGCATGGCGCGACGAAACGCTTCTGGTACAGCGTGCCCGCCGTGATCGACAGCAGCGCCATCACCGCCAGCCCCATCGTCAGCGCATTGACCTCGGCGCCCTGCCCGAACTTGCGCGACACCACCAGCACCAGCCCCGCGAAGCCGAGCAGGAGCCCGGCCCATTGCCGGTTCGAAATGCGTCCGCCATTGAAGGCCAGCCACACCGCCGTCAACACCGGCTGGATGCCGACCAGCAAGGCCACCAGCCCCGCGCCCATGCCCGCATGCACCGCGGCCCAGACGCCGCCCAGGTAGCCCGCCTGCATCAGCACGCCCGTGACCGCCAGGTGGCCCCACTGGGCGCGCGCCTTGGGCCACGCGACCTTGGCCAGCGTGACCCACAGGCCGAAGCACACCAGCGACAACGCATAGCGAACGGCGAGGAACTTGAGGGGTGGCGCATACGGCATGCCGTAGCGCGCAACGATGAAACCCGTGCTCCATATCAGCACGAACACGGCCGGCATCGCCCGCAGCCAACCCGCGTTGCGGGCCGTGGCCGCCGAGGTCATTTGGTGCGGGCCCGGATTTCCGGAATGGCCTTCTGCAGGTAATACACCATCGACCAGATGGTGAGCACCGCGGAGATCCAGATCAGCCACTGGCCCCACAGGCCGGTGTCGATCACCTTGAACAACCGCCCGTCATACAGCAGGAACGGAATGGCCACCATCTGCACGGTGGTCTTCACCTTGCCGATCATGTGCACCGCCACGCTCTTGCTGGCACCGATCTGCGCCATCCATTCGCGCAGGGCAGAAATGGCGATCTCGCGGCCGATGATGATCAGCGCCACGAACACGTCGGCCCGCTGCAGATGCACCAGCACCAGCAGCGAGGCGCACACCAAGAACTTGTCGGCCACCGGATCGAGGAAGGCGCCGAAGGCCGAGGTCTGGTTGAGCTTGCGCGCCAGGTAGCCGTCGAGCCAGTCGGTGGCGGCGAAGACGATGAACATCACCGTGGCGATCAGGTTGCGCATCGGCTCGCTGATCGGCAGGTAGAACACGCCGACGATCAAAGGGATCGCGACGATGCGCGTCCAGGTCATGATGGTCGGAAGGGTCCAGAACATTTCTTGATTGTGTCATGGCGGCATTAACCCTCGACTGAGGGTCTCGCGCCCGTTGCCGTCAGTGCAGCGCCTTGTAGATTTCTTCTGCCAGGTCGGACGCGATGCCCTCCACCGACGCGATGTCTTCCACGCTCGCCGCCGCCACGCCGCGGATGCCGCCGAAGCGCTGGAGCAGCCGCGCGCGGCGCTTCGGGCCGATGCCCGGAATGTCCTCGAGCTGGCTGCCACCCACGCGCACCTTCGCGCGCTTGGCCCGCATGCCGGTGATCGCGAAGCGGTGCGCCTCGTCGCGAATCTGCGCGACCAACATCAGCGCGGCCGAGTCCTTGCCCAGGTAGACCTTCTCGCGGCCGTCGGCGAACACGAGCTCTTCGAGGCCGACCTTGCGGCCCTCGCCCTTCTCGACCCCGACGATCAGCGACAGCGGCAGCCCGAGTTCGCTGAACACCTCGCGCGCCATCGACACCTGGCCCTTGCCGCCGTCGACCAGCACCAGGTCGGGCATGCGCGCGGTGCGAGTCTTCGGGACGGTTGGCGTATCCGTCGTATCCGTCGTATCCGGCGCTGCCGCGGCCCCTTCGCTCTCGACATCGCCGGGCGGAAGCTCCTCGGTCTCGGCGGCCATCGCCTCGGCCAGCTTGCCGTAGCGGCGATGCAGCACCTGGCGCATGGCGGCGTAATCGTCGCCGGGCGTGATGCCCTCGATGTTGTAGCGCCGGTACTGGCGGTTCTGCATCGTGTGGTGCGCGAACACCACGCACGAGGCCTGCGTGGCTTCGCCGGCGGTGTGCGAGATGTCGAAGCACTCGACGCGAAACTCGTCCAGGTCTTCCGACGCCAGCTCCAGCGCATCGGCCAGCGCGCGCGTGCGCGCCTGCTGCGAACCCTCTTCGGCGAGCAGCCGGGCGAGTTGCAGCTTGGCGTTGGTCTGTGCCATTTCGAGCCAGTGGCGGCGCTGCTCGCGCGGCTGGAACACCGCCGTCACGCGGCCGCCGGCCTGCAGCGAAATCGCCTCGATCAGCTCGCGGCTCACCTGCTCGCTCAACACCAGTGTGGCCGGCACCGGCACGTCGATGTAGTGCTGGGCGATGAAGGCCTCGAGCACCTGCACCTCGATGGCGTCGGCGACGAACGACGCCCCGCCTTCACTTTCATCGTCGTCCAGCTCGCCGTGATGAATCTGCGCCGCGTCTTCCACGTGCACCGGAAAGTACGGCCGGTCGCCCAGGTGCCGGCCGCCGCGCACCATGGCCAGGTTCACGCAGGCCTTGCCGCCCTGTACCTGCACGGCCAGGATGTCCACGTCCTTGTCCGAGGCGATCTCGATGGACTGCTGGTGCAGCACGCGCGAGATGGCCGACATCTGGTTGCGCAGTTCGGCCGCCTGCTCGAACTCGAGCTTCTCGGCATGCGTGGTCATGCGCTGCTCGAGCTTCGAAAGCACGAGTTGCGTGTCGCCCATGAGGAAGGCCTCGGCGCTGGCCACGTCCTGCGCGTAGGCGTCGGGCACGATGTGGCCTACGCAGGGTCCGCTGCACCGCTTGATCTGGTACAGCAGGCACGGGCGCGTGCGGTTGGCGTACACGGTGTCTTCGCAAGTGCGCAGGCGGAACACCTTCTGCAGCAGCTGTATCGATTCCTTCACCGCCCATGCGCTCGGGTACGGCCCGAAGTAGCGGTGCTTCTTGTCGACCGCGCCGCGGTAGTACGCCAGCCGTGGAAACTGGTGCGACGCGATCTTCAGGTAGGGATAGCTCTTGTCGTCGCGAAACAGGATGTTGTAGCGCGGCTTGAGCGTCTTGATGAGGTTGTTCTCGAGCAGCAGCGCCTCGGCCTCGGAACGCACCACGGTGGTTTCCATGCGCGCGATCTTCGAGATCATGTGGCCGATGCGCGTGCCGCCGTGGCTCTTCTGGAAGTAGTTGGCCACGCGCTTCTTGAGGTTGCGCGCCTTGCCCACATAAAGCACCGCGCCCGCGGCGTCGAAATAGCGATAGACACCCGGCAACTGCGGCAGGGCCGCGACTTCGCTGAGCAATTGATCGGAGTGCACGTCTGACATGGCGGCTATTGTGGCGCGCGCCGCGCAGGGCACGCCGACCCGCGGCACCAAGGCACCATGCGGAGTGAAACCTTTATGCCCTGACGGCTGCGACAGGGCGTGCCGCGGGCTCGGCCATGGCCACCGCGCCGCCCCTCAGGAACCCGAGGATGCGCCGGCTCACGTCGGCGCCCTCCTCGTGCAGCACCCAGTGGCCCGCGCCCTCGATGCGCTGCAGTTCACCGCGGTCGCACAGCGCAATGCTGGGCTGGGCCATCTCGATGCCGAGCGCCTCGTCCTGCACGCCCCACAGCAGCAGCGTCGGCATGGGAATGCGCGTGTCCGCATGGATGCGCGAGCGGTCGCGCATCAGCGCGCGGTACCAGTCGAGCATGGCGGTCAGCGCGCCCGGGCGGCTCCAGGCCTCGCGGTACTGCGCAATTTCCGCGTCGGAGAAAGCGCCCGGCCTGCTGCCGTTTCTCAGCACCCGCACCAGCCCCCGGAAATCGTGCCGGCGCAGCAGCCGCTCGGGCAGGCGCGGAATGCGGAAGAAGTGCATGTACCAGCTGCGCAGGCGCTGCCGCCCGACCGACATGTGGCGCAGCATCACCGCCAGGTGCGGTGAATTGACGATGACCAGCCTCCTCACCAGTTCCGGGTTGCGTGCCGCCACGCGCCAGCTCACCACGCCGCCCCAGTCGTGGCCGAGCAGCGTCACCGTGTCGCGGCCGGTGCTACGGATCAGCGCGCAGATGTCGTCGGCCAGCGTCTCGAGCGCGTAGGCGTCCACGCCCTGCGGCTTGTCGCTCTCGCCATAGCCGCGCTGGTCGGGCACCCAGACGCGGTAGCCGGCGGCGGCAAGCGCATCGATCTGGCTGGCCCAGCCGCGCCAGAACTCGGGAAAGCCGTGCAGCAGCATCGCCACCGGCCCGTCGGGCGGACCGGCCTGCACCACATGAAAGCGGATGCCGTTGGCCTCGACGAAAACGTGTTCATAGGCGTCGCTCATCGTGCGACACCCCAGCGCTGCATCCTCATGATCTCTCTCCGGTGATTGTTGTTCGGCCAGCATAGCAACCGGCAACCTGCCGGCAGCGCCGCGAACCCGGGCACACTCGCGGCCATGCAATCCAGGCGATGGGACATCTTCTGCAAGGTCATCGACAACCACGGCGACCTCGGCGTCTGCTGGCGGCTGGCCTGCCAGCTCGCGGTGCGCGGCGAAAGCGTGCGGCTGTGGATCGACGACGCATCGGCGCTGCGCTGGATGGCGCCCGCGGGCCACGAAGGCGTGGAGGTGATCGACTGGCTCGACGCGGGCGCGCTGCAAGCCGCCGTGGCCGCGCCGGCGCCCGACGTGCTGGTCGAGGGCTTCGGCTGCGAGCCGGCACCCGAGCTGGTCGCGCGTTTTGCCGAGGCGCCGGGCCGAGCCTGGGTCAACCTCGAATACCTGTCGGCCGAGCCCTATGTCGAGCGGCTGCACGGCCTGCCCTCGCCGGTGTTCAAGGGCCCCGGCGCCGGGCTGACCAAGCGCTTCTTCTATCCGGGCTTCACGTCGGCCACGGGCGGCCTGCTGCGTGAACCCGACCTGATGCAGCGGCGCGCGCGCTTCGACCGCGCGCCCTGGCTGGCCGCGCAACAAATCGCGTGGGCAGGCGTCGGGCGCCTGGTTTCGCTGTTCTGCTACGAGCCACCCGCGCTGGCCGCGCTGCTGGAGCAGCTGGCGCAGGGCCTCGAACCTACCCACCTGCTGGTCACGGCGGGCCGTGCGACGCAGGCGGTGCAGGCGCTTCTTCCGGATTCAGGCCCGGCGACGCGCGTGCCCGCGGTGCGCGGTGCGCTATCAATTTCATACCTGCCGTACCTCACGCAATCCGACTACGACCATTTGCTGTGGTCCTGCGACCTGAACTTCGTGCGCGGGGAAGATTCATGGGTGCGCGCCATCTGGGCGGGCGCGCCCTTCGTCTGGCAGATCTACCCGCAGGACGACGACGCGCACCACGTCAAGCTCGGCGCGTGGCTCGACTGGCTCGGCGCCTCGCCGTCGTTGCGGCTTTTCCACCACGCCTGGAACGGCTTCGACGACACCCCCCTGCCACCGCTCGAAACGCAGGGGGCGTGGCATCAAACGATGGAAAACGCCCGCACCCGGTTGCTGGCGCAAGACGATCTGGTCACGCAACTGCAGGATTCGACCGCCCAAAAAAGCTAAAATAGCGGGCTTTGCGGATTTCGGCCCGGATCTCGACGATCCGAGATGCTCTCCGCTAAACCTGCCGCGGGACATGTACCGCGGGGCAACCACTTCGGCACACGTCGCCGAGGGGCCCCGTGCACCGAGCGGCCAACATCCAGAGACCCTGATATGAAAATCGCTCAAGAAATCCGCGCCGGCAACGTCATCATGCACGGCAAGGACCCGATGGTCGTGCTCAAGACCGAATACAGCCGCGGCGGCCGCAACTCCGCCACCGTGCGCATGAAGCTCAAGAGCCTGATCGCCAACTTCAACACCGAAGTGGTCTTCAAGGCCGACGACAAGATCGACCAGATCGTGCTCGACAAGAAGGAGTGCACCTACTCCTACTTCGCCGACCCGATGTACGTCTGCATGGACACCGAGTACAACCAGTACGAAGTCGAAGCCGAAAACATGGGCGACGCCCTGAACTACCTCGAAGACGGCATGGCCGTCGAAGTGGTGTTCTACGACGGCAAGGCCATCTCGGTCGAACTGCCCACCAGCGTCGAGCGCGAAATCACCTGGACCGAGCCGGCCGTCAAGGGCGACACCTCGGGCAAGGTCATGAAGCCCGCCAAGATCGCCACCGGCTTCGAAGTGCCCGTGCCCCTGTTCGTGGCGCAAGGCGACAAGATCGAAATCGACACGCGCACCGGCGAATACCGCAAGCGCGTCTGAGCCCGCAGGGCTCCGGTTTTCCGGCTGACCACCACCCTCGAAGAAGGCTCCGCAAGGAGCCTTTTTTGTTGTCTGGGCATGCCGATTGCAACGCTGCACAATCACTCAGGTCCTTCTGTCTGGTTTCCTCATGAACAACACGCACAACCTTCACGACAAACGCCTGGCCGACGCCTGGGCCACGCTGCACTCCCATGCCGACAAGGGCCTGCCGCTGGACCCCGACCCCTCGCGCATTGCCTTCGCCGACCCCGAGTTCCTGCTGCGCCGCGAAACCCGCGGCATCCGCATGCAGCTGGAGCTGATGAAGCCCGACCTCGAGCAGCGCGCCCACGGCATCGAGAACACCGTGGTGGTGTTCGGCAGCGCGCGCTTTCGCAGCGAGGAAGATTCCGCCGCCCTGATCGCGCAGGCCGATGCGGCCGGCGACACCGTGGCAGCCGACCGCTGGCGCCGGCTGGCGCGCAACTCGCACTACTACGAGAAGGCGCGCGCCTTCGGAAAGCTGGTGGCGCAGTACAGCAACGACAAGGAGCCGCAGGACAAGCTCTTCGTGTGCACCGGCGGCGGCCCCGGCATCATGCAGGCGGCCAACCGCGGCGCGCATGAAGGCGGCGGCCTCTCGGTCGGCCTGGCCATCGCGCTGCCGATGGAAGAAGAAGCCAACCCGTACGTCACCCCGGCGCTGAGCTTCAAGTTCCACTACTTCGCGATCCGCAAGATGCATTTCATGATGCGTGCGAAGGCGCTGGTGGCGTTCCCGGGCGGCTTCGGCACGCTCGACGAGCTGTTCGAAGTGATCACGCTGGTGCAGACGAAGAAGTCGAAGCCGGTGCCGATCGTGCTCTTCGGCTCCGACTACTGGAAGCGCATGATCGACTTTGACTTCCTGGTCGACGAAGGCGTGATCTCCCCGGGCGACGTGAAGCTCTTCGAATACGTCGACGCGCCAGACGACGCATGGAGCGCGATCAAGCGCTTCTACAAGCTCTGAGCTGAGCGCGGGGCCCGGCACTTTCAGCTGGGCCCGGTCGGGTTCAACCGGCGCTGTCGTCGTCCTCACAAGGATGCAGCGCCTGCTCGAAGAATTTCGTGAGCGCCCGCACGCGGCGCTTGCGCTCGGCATCGCCGGTCTGGCCCATGGCCACGGCGTCGTCGGCCACGCCGTGCAGCGCATTGAAGAGCACCACGGCCGTGAAGGTCGCGTCCTCCACGTCCCAGATGCCGGCGGCATCGCCCTGCTTCAGCAGCCCGACCAGCTGCGTGATGACCGCGTTGTCGTTGCGCATGCGCCGGTCTTCCGGGCGGTATTCGTGGAACAC
Source organism: Variovorax sp. J22G73 (assembly GCF_030317035.1). Taxonomy (GTDB): domain Bacteria; phylum Pseudomonadota; class Gammaproteobacteria; order Burkholderiales; family Burkholderiaceae_C; genus Variovorax. Next base: position 1,033,155 of record NZ_JASZYK010000001.1, on the reverse strand, counting down.
GACGTCATGCAGCGCGACGTTGTCCAGGTAGGTCTGCAAGCCCGCTTCCACCCAGGCCTTCAGGCGGGCGTGGTGGTTGTCGGGGCGCTGCCGGTCCATGGCCGCCTGCAGGCGGCCGCAGAAGGTGTCGACGAAGCGCTGCTGCAGCGCGCCGAGCAGCGCCTCTTTCGACGGAAAGTACAGGTAGAACGTGCCCTTGGCCACCTGCGCACCGGCGGCGATGTCGTCGATGCTGGTGGTGGCGATGCCCTTCGAAATGAAGAGCCGCTCCGCGGCGTCCATCAGCGCGGCGGCGCGCGTTTCAGGAGCCTTGGTGCGGCGGCGCGGCGCGGCCTCGCCTTCGGGTTGTGCGGGGTCCGTGGCCGTACCGCTGGTGCTCATCGACGGCCTCAGCGAACGGGAGCGGCCACGGCTGCAGCCGCGCGTGCCGAGCGGATCGCCGCACGCACCGCGGCCAAGTCGAAAGGCAGGCCGCCCGGCACCATCACGCGCTCGCCGAGCCACACGAGCGCATCGTCGGCGTCGGCGAAGGTGCTGGCGGGCACGCCGAAGAGTTTTTCTACGTTCATCTTGCGGATTTTTTCGTACTGGTCGGCGGGCACCACGCTCGCCATGCCCATCATATGGCGGCGAATGTCGGCGCCGCGCGCCTGGAGCCACTGCTTGGCGTTCTGCGCGCTGCCTTCGGGGTGGACCAGCGCGTCGGCGTCGGCGAACACGCGCAGCGAGGCGAAGCGCTCGCCCCGGTCGAGCCAGCGGTTCCAGTCCTCGGTGAAGGCGTGCATGCTTTCGAGCGTCTGCAGGCCTGATGACACGCTGATGACGAGGGGCCACTGGCTGAGTTCGTGATGGATCATGGAAAGCTCCTTGGAAAAAACCGGATGACGGCGCGCAGACAAGCGCACCGACACGAGTGCGGCGGGCATCGAATGACGCAGCCTCAGGCGCGGGCGGGCACGACGGCGGCACGCGGCCGCACGCCCACGAGCAGCCCTGCCGCCAGCAGACCGGCGATGCCGGCGCAGGCCATCGCGGCGTGGAAGCCGCCCGCGAGCGCATCGGCAAGCAGCCGATGGGCCGCGGCCGCATCCAGCGAAGTCAGCGAGGCCAGCGCACCCAGGTCATGACGCCCGACCGCGGCCACCGCGGCCTGCTGCGCATTGCGAAGGCCCGCCTGCGCGAGCGCGTCGGCCAGCAGCGACGTGGCGCGCGTGCTCATCAAGGTGCCGAGCAGCGCAATGCCGATCAGCATGCCGGCCTGGCGCAGCGCATTCATCGTGGCCGACGCCATGCCCGAACGCTGCGCCGGCACCGAGGCCATCACCGCCGTGCTGGTGGCCGGCACCGCCAAGCCCGAGCCCGCGCCGAGGAACACGAACAGCAAGGCCAGCAGCGCGTACGGCGTGTCGGCCGAGAACAGCGTCAGCAGCAGCATCGACGCGCCGATGAGCGCGTAGCCCGCGACCATCAGCGTGTGCACCTCGTGACGCCGGGCGAGCCGGCCGAACTGCGAGGCCACGACGCCGGTCGCGACGAACTGCGGCACCAGCCGCCAGCCCGTCTCGCTGGGCGACCAGCCCTGCACCTGCTGCAGGAACAGCGAGAAGAAGAACAGGCTGGCGTACGTAGAGAAACCGAGCACGAAAGACGCGAAGTTGGTCACCGAAAAGCGCGCGTCGCGAAACAGCCCGAGCGGCAGCAGCGGCCGCGCCACGCGCGCCTCCACCACCAGGAACAGCACCAGGCCGACGGCAGCCGACACCAGCGCGCTCGCGGCCTGCGCCGAGCCCCAGCCGTGCTCACCCGCCGCGATCAGCCCGTAGGTCAGCGCGCCCAGCCACAGCACGCTGAGCACCTGCCCGAGCGGGTCGAGCGCGGCGTGCTCGGGGTGCGCGCTCTCCTGGATGCCCCAGACCCCCAGCCCCACGGTCAGCAGCCCGATCGGGATGTTGATGAGGAAGATGCTCTGCCAGCCCGCGTGGTCCACCAGCAACCCGCCCAGCAGCGGCCCGAGGATCAGCGACAGCGCGGTGAACGACGACCAGCCGCCGATCACCCTCGCCCGGCTCGCAGGCTCGGGAAAAGCGTGCGCCAGCAGCGAGAGCGCGCCCGGAATCAGCAGCGCCCCGGCCACGCCCTGCACCGCCCGGCCCGCCAGCAGCGTCGGCAGGCTGGTGGCCACCGCGCACAGCGCAGAACCGATGGTGAACACGCTCACGCCGGCCAGCCAGGCGCGCTTGCGGCCGTAGCGGTCGCCGAGCGGGCCGGCCGACAGCATGAACGCCGACAGGCACAGCGCGTAGATGTCGATCACCCACTGCAGGCCGGCCAGGTCGGTGGACAGCGCGCGCTGCAGCGTGGGCAGCGCGACGTTGACGATGCTCACGTCGAGCGTGGCGATGAAGCTGCCGAGGAAGACCGCGGCAACGAGCGCGATGCGGCGGCGCGGGTCGGCCGCCGGCAGGGAACGGGAATTCATGGACGCCTCAAGGTCGCTGAAGAAGGCGCCGATACTGACTGTCGGTCAGTCAAATGTCAATCAAATGAGAATTGCTCTTATTTGAAGCGTGGTTTTCAGTTGTTGCGTGCCGCGGTCGCGCCTCTCAAGCCTTCAGGCCCCAGGTGGCCCGCGCCCCCAGCGCCACCACGCCGCCGACCACCCAGAACACCCCGCCGATGCCGATGATCGCGCCCAGCGAGCCGAACAGCATCGGCATCGCGACGCTGGACGCATTGATGGTCATGAGCCGCAGGCCCAGCGCCTCGCCGTGGCGCGCGTGGGGCGTGATCTGGTGAAGCATGCTCATCACCATCGGCTGCACCGCGCCCAGCGAGAAGCCCAGCACCACCGAGCACAGGCCCATGGTCCAGGCCGAGTCGAGCAGCGGATAAACCGCGAACACCAGCGCCGTGACGATGGTGGAAGTCAGGATCACGCCGCGCTCCGACGAGCGCGAGGCAATCACCGGCAGCATCACCCGGATGACCGCCGCCGCGATGGCGAAGGCGCCGAGGATCGAGCCGATCACCGAGGCGCTGATGCCGCGGTCGTGCCCCAGCACCGGCAGCACGAAGGCATGCACGTCCCAGCTCGACGACTGCAGCCAGTTCACGAACAGCAGGCGGCGGAACATCGGCTCGCGCAGCAGGTCCCAGGCGCGCGTGGGTGCGGCGCCAGCCAGCGGCGCCGTGGGCGGCGGCTCGTGCGCACCGCGCGCGAGCATCCAGCAGATCAGCGGAAGGCCCGCCATCGCCACGAAGCAGATGCGAAACGCAAGCATGTCCGCCGGCGCCCGGCCCGCATGGTCGATCAGCATGCCGGCCAGGAACGGCCCGACGAAGTTGGACAGGGCGGGCGCGATGGCCAGCCAGCTGAACACGCGCTTGAGCTGCGTCGGGTCGTGCGCCGAGCGGCCCACGTGCCGCTGCAGGGCGATCACGGTCGCGCCCGTGGCGCCGCCAGTCAGCAACGCCGCCAGGCACATCACCGGAAAGACCGGAAAAACGGCGACGAGCCCCGCTCCCACCACCGCGGCAATCACCGACAGCCACAGCGGCCGCTTGAAGCCGTGCCGGTCCGCGAAGCGCCCCGCGGGCAAGGCCAGGAACACCTGGGTCAGCGCGAACAGCGAGATCAGCACGCCGACGGCGGCGGCGCTGTAGCCCTGTTGCAAGGCCAGCAGCGGCGTGGCGAGCCGCATGCCGGCCATGGTCGCGTGCAGGCACACCTGGGCGCCGATGACACGCAGCAGTTCGGAACCTTTCACGGGATGTCTTCGCCCTCTTTGTCGTTTTCGTTGTCGGTATCGGTGCCGGTCGAAGGCAGCAGCGCCTGCGCCTGCGCATCGGGCAGCGCCTCGACCTTGCGCAGCGCCAGGCGCATCTGCCTGGCGCGCGTGTCGGCCTTGTCGAGCGTGTCGGAGGCCTTGGCCACCTGTTCCTTGATGCGCGAAACCCATTCGCCGTAACGCTCGAACTCGGTCTTGACCGCGCCCAGCACCTTCCACACCTCGGAGGCCTGCTGCTCCAGCGCAAGCGTGCGAAAGCCCATGTGCAGGCTGTTGAGCATGGCCAGCAAGGTGGTCGGGCCGGCCAGCGTCACCCGGTGCTGGCGCTGAATGGCGTCCATCAGGCCGGGGCGGCGCAGCACCTCGGCATAGAGGCTCTCCACAGGCAGGAACAGGATGGCGAAATCGGTCGTGTGCGGCGCGGCCAGGTAGTTGTCGGCGATGGACTTCGCCTCGGTGCGGATGCGTGCCTCCAGCGCCTTGGCGGCCAGCTCGGCACCGGCGGCATCGGCGCGTTCGTGCGCATCGATGAGCCGCTCGTAGTCGTCGCGCGGAAACTTGGCGTCGATAGGCAGCCACACCGGCGCGCCGTCATCACCGCGGCCCGGAAAGCGAATCGCAAAGTCCACGCGCTGTCCGCTGCGCGGCTTGGTCTCCACCTGCTTGGCGTACTGCTCGGGCGTGAGCACCTGTTCGAGCAGCGCCTCCAATTGCACCTCGCCGAACACGCCGCGCGTCTTCACGTTGGTCAGCACGCGCTGCAGGCTGCCGACGCCGACGGCCAGCGTCTGCATTTCGCCCAGGCCCTTGTGCACCTGCTCGAGCCGGTCGGCCACCTGCTTGAAGCTTTCGCCCAGGCGCGCCTCGAGCGTGCTTTGCAGTTTCTCGTCGACGGTCTTGCGCATCTCGTCGAGCTTGGCGGCGTTGGTCTGCTGCAGCTGCGCGAGCTGGGTTTCCATGGTCGCGCGCACTTCAGACAGGCGGCGCGCATTCGCGTCGCTCAGGCTTTGCAGCTGCGTGTTGAGCGTGTCGGCCAGCGTCTTCTGCAGCGAGGCGAGCTGCAGCGAGAACGCGTCGAGCTGCGCGTTCTGCGTGCGCGTGGCTTCGGCGCCCTGCTGCACCAGCGAGCGCTGGAAGGTGGCGAAGGCCTGCGCCGTTTCTTGCCGTGCACCGCGCGAGCTGTCGGCGATTTCGCGGCGCAGTTCGTGCTCGGTGCGCTCGCTGGCCGAGCCCATCGTGGCCAGCACGCGCAGCAGGTCGCCGTGGTCGGGCGGGGGCTGTCGGCGTGCGAGCAGCCAGATCACCAGCACGAGCTGGATGACCGCGAGCGCGGCCAGCGCGATGAGGATCAGGTCTGAATAGGAATCCAAGGTCGGGGGGGCGCTGCCGCTGCTCGCTGTGGTTGTGTTTATTTGCTTGCCGCGGGGACCGGCGTCACGGGTGTCAGGGGTCCCTTGCCGCCGAAGTACGCGATGAGGTTGTCCGCCGCCAGGTCGGCCATGGCGCGGCGCGTGGGCACGGTGGCGCTCGCGATGTGCGGCGTGAGCACCACGTTAGGCACGGTCAGCAGGTCGGGATGCACCTTGGGCTCGCCCTCGAACACGTCGAGGCCGGCGGCGGCAATGCGCTTCTCGCGCAGGGCCACGGCCAGCGCCGCGTCGTCGACGATGCCGCCACGCGCGATGTTGACCAGCGTGGCCGTCGGCTTCATCAGCGCGATTTCGGCCGCGCCGATGGTGTGGTGCGAGGCCGCCGAATACGGCACCACCAGCACCACGTGGTCGGCGGTCTGCAGCAGCTCCTGCTTGCTCACGTAGCTGGCCTTGCATTCGGCTTCCAGCGTGGCGTCGAGCCGCGAGCGGTTGTGATAGACCACCTTCATGCCGAAGCCGTGCGCACCGCGCCTGGCAATGCCCTGCCCGATGCGGCCCATGCCGATGATGCCCAGCGTGGAGCCGTGAATGTCGGAGCCGGCGAACATGTCGTAGCTCCACTTCTGCCATTTGCCGGCGCGCAAGAAGTGCTCGCTTTCGGTGATGCGGCGCGCCGTGGCCATCAGCAGCGCAAAGCCGAAGTCGGCGGTGGTCTCCGTCAGCACGTCGGGCGCGTTGGTGCCCAGCACGCCGTGCGCGGCCATGGCGTCGACGTCGAAGTTGTTGTAGCCCACGGCCATGTTGGCGCACATCTTCAGATCGGGGCAGGCGTCGAGCACGGCGGCGTCGATGCGCTCGCTGCCGGTGGTGAAGGCGCCCTGCTTGCCTTGCAGCCTGGCAATGAGCTGCTCCTTGCTCCAGCCCTCGTCGGCCTGGTTCGACTCGACCTCGAAATGCTGCGACAGGCGCTCGAGGGTCTCGGGAAAGATCGCGCGCGCGACCAGGATCTTGGGCTTGCTCATGAGGTTGTCTCTCTCTGCGAAAAATGGTCAGCGGAAAAGGATCAGCGGGAAAGGGTCAGCGAAAGAAGGTCAGCGGAAGAAGATGAAAGTGGAAACGACGAACAGCGGCACCAGGATGGTCAGCGACCACGCCATGTACCCGAAGAAGCTCGGCATGCGCACGCCGCGGCTCTCGGCGATGGCCTTGACCATGAGGTTGGGCGCGTTGCCGATGTAGGTGTTGGCGCCCATGAACACCGCGCCGGCCGAGATGGCGGCCAGCGTGCTGGCGTAGGTGGTCATCAGCGCGGCCGGGTCGCCGCCCGCGGTGTTGAAGAACACCAGGTAGGTCGGCGCGTTGTCCAGGAACGAACTCAGCACGCCCGTGGCCCAGAAGTACATCGCCGGGTCGGGCTGGCCGTCAGCGCGCGTCACGGCCGAGACGATGGCGCCGAACGGCCCCTGCGTGCCGGCCTTGAGCATCGCGATGACGGGAATGATGGTCAGGAAGATGCCCGCGAACAGCTTGGCCACCTCGGCCATGGGCTCCCACTCGAACTGGTTGGCCGCGTGCACCTTGGGCGCGGTGAGCTTGTACGAGACCACGGCGATCAGCGCCAGGCCCAGGTCGCGCACCAGCCCCGGCAGGCCGACCTCGGTGCCGAACACATCGAAGGCGACCGGCGACTTCCAGAAACCGCTGAGCAGCACCAGCGCGACCACGCCGCCCAGCAGCCAGAAATTGGCCGTGCCGTCGAAGCCCAGGCGCCCGGTGTCGGGCGTGGGGTCGGCACTCAGCACGCCGTCCTTGCGATAGAAGCGGCGGTCGATGGCGTAGAACAACGCCAGCAGCACGGCGAGGATGAAGAGCGTCTCGAACAGGATGTTCTGCGCCGTCCAGAAAAAGCCCACGCCCTTCAGGAAACCGAGGAACAGCGGCGGATCGCCCAGCGGCGTGAGCGCACCGCCCGCGTTCGACACGATGAAGATGAAGAACACGATCACGTGCACCTTGCGCGGCCGGTTGTCGTTGGCGCGGATCAGCGGGCGAATCAGCAGCATCGACGCGCCCGTGGTGCCCATGAAGCTCGCAAGCACCGCCCCGATGGCCAGGATCGCCGTGTTCAACCCCGGCGTGCCGCGCAGGTTGCCGCGAATGTGAATGCCGCCCGCCACGGTGAACAGCGCGGTCAGCAGGATGATGAACGGGATGTACTCGGCCACCAGCGCATGCACCAGCTGAACGCCGGCCATGCCCGCGCCGTACGTCGCGGCAAAGGGCAGCAGGAACGCCAGCGCCCAGGCGGCCGAGATCTTGCCGTAGTGGTGGTGCCAGAACGCGGGTGTGAACAGCGGCAGCAACGCGATCGACAACAGAATGCCGGCAAACGGCACGCCCCACAGCGGCGACAGTTGCCCGCCGTCGAAGTCAGCGGCGCAAGCCAGGGCGGGAAGCAGCAGCAGCGCCGCCGCGGCAGCGCCTTGTCGAATCGTTTTTTGCATGGGGGGCCGTACCGTACCAGACCGGGTGGTGCAGGAGCGCGGTACAGCCTTCAGGCCGCGGGTTGTTCGATCTCGAAGACCTGGCGCAGGTAGGCCAGGTATTTCTCGTCCTCGCACATGTTCTTGGAGGGCGTGTCCGACAGCTTGGCCACGGGCTGGTCGTTGCAGTGGATCATCTTGATGACGATCTGCAGCGGCTCGTAGCCCAGGTCGTTGGTGAGGTTGGTGCCGATGCCGAAGGCCAGCTGGCAGCGCCCGCGGAACTGCTGGTACAGCTCGATAGTGCGCGGCACCGTGAGGCCGTCGCTGAAGATCAGCGTCTTGGTGCGCGGATCGACCCGGTTGGCGATGTAGTGGGCCAGCATGCGCTCGCCCCACTGGAACGGGTCGCCGCTGTCGTGGCGCGCGCCGTCGAAGAGCTTGCAGAAATACAGGTCGAAGTCGCGCAGGAAGGCGCTCATGCCGTACACGTCGGACAGCGCGATGCCCAGGTCGCCGCGGTACTCGCGCGCCCAGCTCTCGAAGCCGAAGATCTGGCTGTCGCGCAGCCGCGGGCCGAGCGCCTGGCAGGCCTGAAGGTATTCGTGCGCCATGGTGCCCAGCGGAATCAGCCCCAGCTTCATGGCGTACAGCACGTTGCTGGTGCCCGCCAGTTGCGGCAGCCGCGCGCCGGGCGCGGCCTGCACCGCTGGCGAGGTGACGGCGCCGAGCCGGGCGGTGAGCGTGCGCAACACCTCTTCGTGCCAGTCCTTGGAGAAGCGGCGACGCGTGCCGTAGTCGGCGATCTTGAGGTCGCTGAGGCCGTCGTCCTGCAGCTGTGAAATCTTGGTTTCGAGGCGGCGGCGGCCTTCCTCGAGGTCGGGCTTTTTCTGCGTATTGCGAAAGTACACCTCGTTCACGATCGCCAGCACCGGGATCTCGAACAGGATGGTGTGCAGCCAGGGGCCCTTGATGCGGATCTCGAGCTCGCCCGAGGGCTGGGGAATGATGTTGATGTACTTCTCGTTGAGCCGGAACAGGCCCAGGAAGTCGACGAAGTCGCTCTTGATGAAGCGCATGGAGCGCAGGTAGGCGAGCTCGGCGTCGCGGAACTGCAGCGAGCACAGGCTGCGGATCTCGTCGCGGATCTGGCCCGCGAACTGCGCCAGGTTCACGCCCGGGTTGCGGCACTTGAAGCGGTACTCGACGCGGGCCCCGGGAAAGTGATGCAGGACCACCTGCATCATCGTGAACTTGTAGAGGTCGGTGTCGAGCAGGCTGTGAATGATCATGGTGCTGGGCGCGGTACGGGCAGTGCGGCGCGATGCGTTGGGGTGTCTCAAACTTTCGGCGTCCGTTCGATTATCACGGGAGGCGTCGGCCTCTGCCTACGGGGCGTGAACAGCAAGTCCTACCGAGGGGGCGAATCCACCGGACGACAGTGATTTCACGGCGGCAACAACAGACCGCCGAATCAACCTATCCAAGGAGATTCGCATGAACAAGGACACCATCGAAGGCAACTGGAAGCAGCTCAAGGGCAAGGTCAAGGAGCAATGGGGCAAGCTGACGGACGACGACTTCGACGTCATCGCCGGCAAGCGCGACCAACTGCTCGGCCGCATCCAGGAACGCCACGGCATCAGCCGCGACGAGGCGGAAAAGCAGGTCAAGGACTGGGAATCGCGTGACGGCCGCTCGCCGGACGCGCTGTGGTTCGAGCGCTATTGAGCGCTTTGCCCCTGAACTTCCCCCTTCCCCGATTCCACCGACTCTTCAAAGGAAAAAACCAATGAAAAAGCACCTCCTCATGCTGGCCCTGGCCTCCACCTGCTTCATGACCACGCAGGCCAGCGCCATGACCAAGGACGAATACAAGGTCGCCAAGGAAAAGATCGAAGCCGACTACAAGGTCGCCAAGGCCCAGTGCGACACGATGAAGGACAACGCCAAGGACGTCTGCCAGAAGGAAGCCAAGGGCAAGGAAGACGTTGCCAAGGCCGAACTGGAACAGCAATACCAGCCGAGCGACGCCCACGCCCGCAAGGTGGCTGAAGAAAAGGTGAAGGCCACCTACGAAGTCGCGAAGGAAAAGTGCGACGACCAGAAGGGCGACGCCAAGTCGGCTTGCGAAAAGCAGGCCAAGGCCGACGAAGCCCAGGGCAAGGCCGACATCAAGGCCATGAAGAAGACCATGTAAGTCACGTACGGCTACGCAGCCTTCGAAAAGATCAACGGCGCCCTTGGGCGCCGTTTGTCATGGAGCGTTCGGGTCAGGCCTTGAGCGAGTCGACCACCTTCTGTAATGCGTCGGGCAGCGGCACCGGGCGTTGCGTGGTGCGGTCCACGTACACATGGATGAAATGGCCCTGCGCGGCTGCGGTCTCCGAGCCTTCGGCGAACATCGCGATCTCGTAGCGCACGCTCGAGCGGCCGGCCTGCGCCACGCGGATGCCCGCCTCCACGGTCTGCGGAAACGCGATCGGCGCGAAATAGTTGCACTGCGTCTCGACCACGAAGCCGATGGTCTGGCCCTGATGAATGTCGAGCGCGCCCTGCTCTATCAGCAATGCGTTCACGGCGGTGTCGAACCAGCTGTAGTAGACGACGTTGTTCACGTGGCCGTACATGTCGTTGTCGGCCCAGCGCGTGGGAATGCTGCGGAACGCGCGATAGCTGTCGCGCTTGTGGGGGGTGGGTTTGGCGGCAGGGGTGGCGGCTTCAGTCATGGCGCGGCATTCTGCCAGCGGTGCCTGCCGCGGAACGTCGCGTGCAGGTCAGCGAAAGACGCAGGCTTGAAGCCCGCTTTTTGGCCGCGCGGCCAAATTTAGAAGACGGGTTCTAAATTGCTGCAGAGCAGCAAAAACCCCTTGATCGCAAAACTCAGCTGCCTATACTTGAGGCCATGCTGCACCGCAACATTGACGGCGAGACAGCGCAACGTGAACCGACCACTCAATCCCTTCTGGAGATCTCAAATGGCCCTGACCGCTGACCAAATCCTCGCCGCCCAAAAAGCCAACCTCGAAACCCTGTTCGGCCTGACCACCAAGGCTTTCGAAGGCGTGGAAAAGCTGGTCGAGCTGAATGTGACCGCCTCGAAGGCTGCCCTGGCCGAAGCTCAGAGCACCGCCCAGGCCGCCCTGAGCGTCAAGGACGCACAAGAACTGCTGACCCTGCAAGCCAGCCTGTTCCAGCCCCTGGCCGAAAAGACCGCTGCCTACAGCCGTCACCTGTACGACATCGCCCAAGGCACCGGCGCTGAATTCGGCAAGGCTTTCGAAGCCAAGGCCTCTGAAGCCCAGCAAGCCTTCGTCGGCCTGGTCGACAGCGCTTCCAAGAACGCCCCCGCCGGTTCGGAAACCGCCGTCGCGGTCATGAAGAGCGCCGTGGCTGCCGCCAACAACGCTTTCGAATCGGTTCAAAAGGCCGTCAAGCAAGCTTCGGACGTCGCCGAAGCCAACTTCAACGCCGTGTCGTCGCAAGCCGTTGCCGCTGCGAAGACCGCGACCGCTTCGCGCAAGCGCTAAGCCGTCGACCACCACCAGTTGTCTCCTTGGGTCCTCACGGATCCAATTCAGGGCCTCATCTTCGGATGAGGCCTTTTTTTTCGCCCGGCGAGCGTCTTCGATAATGGCCGCCTCATCTCAGGAGACTTTCAATGCAGATCGACGGCAAGGTATTTATCGTGACCGGTGGCGCTTCGGGCCTCGGCGAAGGCACGGCGCGCATGCTGGCCGCCAACGGCGCCAAGGTGGTGATCGCCGACATGCAGGCGGACAAGGGTGAAGCCGTTGCGAAGGAAATTGGCGGCGTCTTCGTCAAGTGCGACGTGAGCCAGGAAGCCGACGGCCAGGCCGTGGTGGCTGCCGCGGTCAAGCTCGGCAAGCTGGTGGGCCTGGTCAATTGCGCAGGCATCGCGCCGGCCGAGAAGACCGTCGGCAAGAACGGCCCGCACGCGCTGGCCGTGTTCAGCAAGACCGTCACGGTCAACCTGATCGGCAGCTTCAACATGATTCGCCTGGCCGCCGACGCCATGGGCAAGAACGAGCCGGAAGCCACGGGCGAGCGCGGCGTGCTCATCTCGACCGCCTCGGTCGCGGCCTACGACGGCCAGATCGGCCAGGCCGCCTACAGCGCCTCGAAGGGCGGCGTGGTCGGCATGACGCTGCCCATTGCGCGCGACCTCGCACGCAGCGGCATCCGCAACATGACCATCGCCCCCGGCATCTTCGGCACGCCCATGCTGTTCGGCATGCCGCAGGAAGTGCAGGACGCCCTGGCCGCCAGCGTGCCCTTTCCTTCGCGCCTGGGCACGCCCGACGACTACGCCAAGCTGGCCAAGCACATCATCGAGAACGACATGCTCAACGGCGAAGTGATTCGTCTGGACGGAGCGATTCGACTGGCTCCCCGCTGAGCTCGTCCTTGCCCGGCTTCACGCTGCCGGTGCGGTCCAGGCGCTCGTAGTTCGCGATCACCTGGGCTCCCAGCAGCACCAGCGTGGCCGCGATCTCCAGGCTCAGCAGCACCACGATCGCCGTGGTGAGCGAGCCGTAGACCACATTCACCTGCGACAGCGTCGAGAAGTACCAGATCAGCACGCGCCGCGTGAGCTCCCACAGCAGCGCGGCCGTCACCCCGCCCAACAGCGCGTGCCGCAGCGACATGCGCCCGGCCGGCATCACGAGGTAGAGCGAGGTCAGCATGAAGATCTCGCCGCCCAGCCCCAGCAGGTACAGCAGCAGGCCCGAAATGCCCGACAGCGACCAGCTGCGGCCCAGCAGGTCGACACTTTCCTGCCCCACCAGTTGCAGCGCGCCCGAGACCAGCGTGACCAGCAGCAGCCCCACGCACAGGCACAGGATGTACACGTAGGGCATGGCCACCGACACCAGGAAGTGGCGCTTGTGGTCGGCCTTGCGGTGGTGAAAGATCACCGCCATCGCGCTTTCGAGCACGCTGAAGGCCAGCGAGCTGAAGAAGATCATCGTCACCAGCAGCACCGGGCCGAGCACGTCGCGGTGGTCCAGGAAGCTCGACAGCTCGGCCACGATGGCCTTCGACTGGCCCGGCAGCAGCCACTCCAGGTAGCGGCCGATGGTGCGCAGCAGCTCGGCCTGCTCGATGACGTGCGACAGCGCGATCACGCTCACGATCAGCAGCGGCACGATCGACAGCAAGGCGTAGTACGCCACCGCGCCCGCGAGCAGCAGGCCCTGGTTGGCGCGGAATTCCTTGAGCGCGTCCCAGCCGAATCGCAGGGGGTGGCGCAGCAGCGGCGCGGCGTGTTGAAGGGGGTTGGGCGTCATCTGGCGTGGATTTCGGACGCTTTCAGTATGCCGTCGGCCCGCGGGGGCGGCGCCGCTTGCGTATGATTTGCCGCTCTTCGCCTACATGACCATCCCCGCTTCATTCATCCAGGAACTCATCGCGCGCGCCGATGTGGTCGAAATCGTCGGCCGCTATGTGCAGCTCAAGAAGGCCGGCGCCAATTTCATGGGGCTGTGCCCGTTCCACGGCGAGAAATCGCCCTCTTTCTCCGTCAGCCCGACGAAGCAGTTCTATCACTGCTTCGGCTGCGGGGTGCACGGCAACGCCATCGGCTTCCTGATGGAGCACGCGGGCATGGGCTTCGTCGAGGCGGTGCACGACCTGGCCGGCCAGTACGGCCTGCAGGTGCCCGAAGACGACGCCTCCCCCGCCGAGCGCGCCCGCGCCGCCACCCAGCGCCAGAAGCAGGCCACGCTGACCGACGTGCTGGAGAAAGCCGGCGACGCCTACCGCAAGCACCTGCGCCAGGCGCCCGGCGCCATCGATTACCTGAAGGGCCGCGGCGTCTCGGGCGAAGTGGCCAAGCAGTTCGGCATCGGCTACGCGCCGGCCGGCTGGCGCTCGCTGGCCAGCGTGTTCCCCGACTACGACGACCCGCTGCTCGCCGAAAGCGGCCTGGTCATCGTCAACAACGAGGAAGGCCAGCTCAGCGAGGCCGACGCCAAGCGCTACGACCGCTTTCGCGACCGCGTGATGTTCCCGATTCGCAACGTCAAGGGCGAATGCATCGGCTTCGGCGGCCGGGTGCTGGGCGACGAAAAGCCCAAGTACCTGAATTCGCCTGAAACGCCCGTGTTCAGCAAGGGCCGCGAACTCTATGGCCTGTACGAGGCGCGCGCCGCCTTCCGTGACCGCGGTTTTGCGCTGGTCACCGAGGGCTATATGGACGTGGTGGCGCTGGCGCAGCTCGGCTTTCCGAATGCGGTGGCCACGCTGGGCACCGCCTGCACGACCGAGCACGTGCAAAAGCTGTTCCGCTTCACCGAATCGGTGGTGTTCAGCTTCGACGGCGACGCGGCCGGCCGCCGCGCCGCGCGCAAGGCGCTCGACGGCGCCCTGCCCTATGCCACCGATGTGCGCAGCATCAAGTTCCTGTTCCTGCCGGCCGAGCACGACCCCGACAGCTTCATCCGCGAGCACGGCGCCGAGGCCTTCGCCCGCTTCATCAACGAGGCCACGCCGCTGTCGCGCTTCATGCTCGAGGCCGCGCGCGAAGGCTGCGACCTCACCTCCGCCGAAGGCCGCGCCCACATGACCAGCAACGTGCGCCCGCTGTGGAGCGCCATGCCGGACGGCGCGCTCAAGCGGCAGTTGCTGAGCGAAATTGCCACGCTGGTGCAACTCGACGCGGCGGCGTTGTCGGACCTGTGGGCCTCCCTGCCGGGCCCGCGCAAGGCAGGCGGCACGCCCGCGCAGCAGCGGCACAACGAGCCCGGCGGCTACGACGCCGGAGGCAGCGGATACAGCGGCGGCGGAGACGACTACTACCCCGACATGCCCCCGCCGCAGGACTTCGAGCCGCCGCGCTATGAAAGCGATAGCAAGCCGAAGTTCCAGCAGCGCAAGTTCGTCAAGGGCAAGCGCTGGGGCGGCAAGTTCGAGGAGCCCATCGAGCCCCTGCGCGGACGCGGCGCCCCGCCCAGCCGCCCCGACGTGGCGGTGCGGCTGCTGCTGTCGAACATGGCGCAGTGGGATGCGCTGTCGCACGAGCTTCACGTGATGCTGTGCGAGCTGCCCGGCACGCACGGCGCGCTCTTCACCTGGCTGGACAGCCAGCTGCACGAGCACGGCGTGCAGCCCTGGGCCGCGCTGCGCGAAGGCATGCGCGGAATGGATTTCGAAGCGCTGGCCGAGCGGCTGATGTCCGTGGCCGAGGCCGGCCCCGTCCCCGAGGGCGAAGAGGCGCAACACCTGGCCGAAGCCGCCCGCGAACTCACCAGCGTGCTCGACTTCATGCTCGACGACCTGCTCAAAGCCCAGCAGAGCGAAGCCATTGCGGCGGTCGGAAAAGACCCGAAAGCCCTCGAGCGCTACAAGGCGCTGGAAACCCGCCGACTCGAATTGCGTGCACGCATTCGCGCTTCTGGTGCAGAAACTGCTTGAAATTTGCGCAACGCGCTATAATGTAGGGCTTCGCAACTGGCGAAATTAGGCAAGAGCGACAGCAGCACCTCCGGGCCGACCCTCAGCGCAACGCACTCCACCGGTAAATTCCGGCGGAAAGGGTCAATAACCGCAAGGACTGCACACCAAATGTTCGCCCGACATCTTGCCTGTGAGGAATTAATTCCTCTTTCCCAATTGTTTTAGTCCGTGCCTGTGCACGGGCTGGTGGCGCTGTCCGCGTGACGGTGCGCCTGTGATTTCGCTTGTCTTTTCTTGTCGTAACGAGGTCGTATGCCCAGTTCAAAGAAGCCTGCTCCTTCACTTGCCAAAAGCGTCGCCACCAAGCCCGCAGCAGAAAAACCGTTGAAAGCCGGCGCGAAGCCAGCAACTAAGACGGGTGCCACCGCATCCAAAGCGGCAGCCGCAACGAAAGTGAAAACCGTGCCCACGAAATCGACCTCTCTCGACGATCCCAAAAAAGCAGCCGCCCCGGCCGCAAAGAAAGTCGGCCGCCCGCCGAAGGCCGCCGCTGCAGGTGCAGCCTCGCCCGCCACCGGCGCCAAGCGCGGCCGCAAGCCCAAGGCTGACAAGGACGCGCCCGAGAGCGACATCGACCTGTCGGACATCGAGGAAGACATCGCGGGCGACGAACCCGCCGCGGCCACCACGACCGAAGAAAAGGTCAAGCCGCTGCGCATGAAGATCAGCAAGGCGAAGGAACGCGCCTTGATGAAGGAGTTCGGGCTCGACGAGACCGTGCTCTCCGAAGAAGACCTGGCCAAGCGCCGCTCGCGCCTGAAGACCCTGATCACGCTGGGCAAGACCCGCGGCTACCTCACGCACGGCGAAATCTCCGACCACCTGCCCGACAAGCTGGTCGACGCCGAGACCATGGAAGTCGTGGTCACCATGTTGAACGATATGGGCGTGGCGGTGTACGAGCAGACGCCCGACGCCGAGACCCTGCTGCTGAACAACACCGCGCCCACCGCCACCACGGTGGAAGAAGCCGAGGAAGAAGCCGAAGCGGCCCTCTCCACGGTGGACAGCGAATTCGGCCGCACCACCGACCCGGTCCGCATGTACATGCGCGAAATGGGCACGGTCGAGCTGCTGACGCGCGAAGGCGAAATCGAAATCGCCAAGCGCATCGAAGGCGGCCTGATGGCCATGATGGAAGCCATTTCGGCCTCCCCCGCCACCATCGCCGAAATCCTGCGCCTCGCCGCTGAAATCCGCGAAGGCAAGGTCGTCATCTCCACCATCGTGGACGGCTTCTCGAACCCCAACGAGGCCGACGACTACGTGGCCGAAGAAGACTTCGACGAATTCGACGAAGAAGACGACGACGACGGCAAGGGCGGCTCCAAGGCCCTGACCAAGAAGCTCGAAGAACTCAAGAACGAGGCGCTCGCGCGCTTCGACCGCATCGCCGGCATGTTCGAGAAGGTCCACAAGATCTACGACAAGGAAGGCTACGGCACGCCCGCGTACGCCAAGGCGCAAGAGTCGCTGTCCGAAGAGCTGATGACCATCCGCTTCACGGCCAAGACCATCGAGAAGCTGTGCGACCTGGTTCGCACGCAGGTGGACGACGTGCGCAAGAAGGAACGCGAACTGCGCCGCATCATCGTGGACAAGTGCGGCTTCCCGCAGGACGAGTTCATCCGCGACTTCAGCGGCTACGACAAGAACGGCAACCGCATCGCGTCGAACCTGCTGAACCTGAAGTGGGTCGAGAAGCAGGCCGCCGCCGGCAAGCCCTGGAGCGCCGTGCTCGCGCGCAACATTCCGCCGGTGCAGGAACTGCAGCAGCGCCTGGCCGACATCCAGTCGCGCGTGGTGGTGCCGCTCACGCAGCTCAAGGACATCAACAAGCGCATGAACGAAGGCGAGTCGTCTTCCCGTGACGCCAAGAAGGAAATGATCGAGGCCAACCTGCGCCTCGTGATCTCCATCGCCAAGAAGTACACCAACCGCGGCCTGCAGTTCCTGGACCTGATCCAGGAAGGCAACATCGGCCTGATGAAGGCGGTCGACAAGTTCGAATACCGTCGCGGCTACAAGTTCTCGACCTACGCCACGTGGTGGATCCGCCAGGCCATCACCCGCTCGATTGCCGACCAGGCGCGCACCATCCGCATTCCGGTGCACATGATCGAGACGATCAACAAGATGAACCGCATTTCGCGCCAGCATCTGCAGGAGTTCGGCTTCGAGCCCGACGCCGGCATCCTGGCCGCGAAGATGGAGATTCCGGAAGACAAGATCCGCAAGATCATGAAGATCGCCAAGGAGCCGATCTCCATGGAAACGCCGATCGGTGACGACGACGATTCGCACCTGGGCGACTTCATCGAGGACAGCAGCAACACGGCGCCCATCGAGGCCGCCATGCAGGCTGGCCTGCGCGACGTGGTCAAGGACATCCTGGACAGCCTCACGCCGCGCGAAGCCAAGGTGCTGCGCATGCGCTTCGGCATCGAGATGTCGACCGACCACACGCTCGAGGAAGTGGGCAAGCAGTTCGACGTGACCCGCGAGCGCATTCGCCAGATCGAGGCCAAGGCGCTGCGCAAGCTGAAGCACCCGAGCCGCTCCGACAAGCTGCGCAGCTTCATCGACACCCTGTAATCCAGGTTCGCTGAAGCCAAACGCCCGCCTTGCCCCTGACCCGGGCGGCGGGCGTTCTCTATTTGCAGACCCGACAACCCAACACCCCAAGAACAACGGAGCCCCCTCCCCATGAATCCCGATGCAGACAAACTCTGGCAAGCCCCGCGCTGGGCGCTTGCCGTGCTGCTCGCCGTGCTGGGCATGCTCGGGCCCTTTTCCATCGACACCTACATCCCGGCCTTCTCGGGCATTGCGCAGTCCATCGGCGCGACGCCGGCAGAGATGCAGCAGACGCTCTCGGCCTACCTGTTCGGCTTTGCGTTCATGAACCTGTTCCACGGCGCGCTGTCGGACAGCTTCGGCCGCCGGCCCGTGGTGCTGTGGGGCCTGGCGGTGTTCACCATCGCCTCGCTGGGCTGCGCGCTGTCGCAGAACATCACGCAGCTGGTGCTGTTCCGCGGCCTGCAGGGCCTGTCGACGGGCGCGGGCATCGTGGTCTCGCGCGCGGTCATTCGCGACATGTTCCCGCCCGCCGAGGCGCAGCGGGTCATGAGCCAGGTGACGATCTATTTCGGCGTGGCGCCGGCCATCGCGCCCATCGTGGGCGGCTTCCTGTTCGTGCACGCGGGCTGGCACGCGGTGTTCTGGTTCCTGGTGGCGGTGGGCGTGGTGCTGTTCACGGCCAACTACAAGCTGCTGCCCGAAACGCTGCACAAGAGCCACCGCCAGCCCTTCCAGGTGCGCCACCTGATGCGCGGCTACTGGGACCTGTGCTCCGACCCGCGCTTTCTGCTGCTGGCGTTCGCCAGCGGCGTGCCTTTCAACGGCATGTTCCTCTACGTGCTTGCCGCGCCCGCCTTCCTGGGCGACCACCTGGCGCTGCAGCCGCAGCAGTTCTTCTGGTTCTTCCTGCTGACCATCGGCGGCATCATGCTCGGCGCGCGCGCCAGCGGGCGCATGGCCGGCAAGGTGGCGCCCAAGCGGCAGATTCGCGACGGCTTCCTCATCATGCTGGTGACCTCGGTGGTCAACGTGGTGGCCAACACCTTCTTCCAGGCGCACGTGGCCTGGGCGCTGTGGCCGCTGGCGGTGTTCGCCTTCGGCTGGGCGCTGATGGTGCCGGTGGTCACGCTGCTGGTGCTCGACCTGCACCCCGAGCGCCGCGGCATGGCCTCGTCGCTGCAGGCGGTGATCGGCTCCACCGCCAACGGCATCGTGGCCGGCGCTATCGCGCCGCTGGTGATGCATTCGACGCTCGCGCTCGCGCTCACCTCGCTGGGCATGCTCGTGATCGGGCTGGTCGCCTGGGTGTGGCTGCACGGCCGCTGGCCCGAGATCGGGCGGCTGGTGGCCCACGAAGGCTGACGACGGAGCTCACGGTCCGATGCGGTTCGACGCACTCCTGACCCACGCGCGCGCCTGGCTGCCAGGCCGCACTACCATCGATGCCCGCGAGCGCCTGCGCGCCGTGGCCGGCGCCGGGCTCGGCCTGCTGGTCACGGCGCTGCTGTCGCACTGGCTGGCGGGCCCGCTGCACGCGAGCGTCTGGCTGATCGCGCCGCTGGGCGCCAGTGCCGTGCTGGTGTTCGCGGTGCCCGCGAGCCCGCTGGCGCAGCCCTGGTCGGTGATCGGCGGCAACACGCTGTCGGCGCTGGTCGGCATCGCCTGCGCCAACTGGATTCCCGAGCCGGCCATCGCGGCCGCCGTGGCGGTGGCCCTGGCCATCGCGCTCATGTTCAGCGCGCGCTGCCTGCACCCGCCCGGCGGTGCTGCGGCCTTGCTCGCGGTGCTGACGCACACCACGCAGTTCTCGTCCGCACTCTTCCCGTTCTTCACCAACTCGCTGCTGCTGGTGCTCGCGGGCGTGGCCTACAACTCGCTCACCGGGCGCCGCTACCCGCACGTGCAGGTGGCGCGCCCGCCGGCCACCGACGCGCGCTTCAGCCAGGCCGACATCGACGCCGTGCTGGCGCGCTACAACCAGGTGCTGGACATCAGCCGCGACGACCTCGCGTCGCTGATCCAGCAGACCGAGCTGGAGTCGTACAGGCGCCGGCTGGGCACGCTGCATTGCGCGGACATCATGTCGCGCGAGCCCGTGTCGGTGGAGTTCGGCACGCCGCTGCAGGAAGCGTGGTCGTTGATGCACGAGCGGCGCATCAAGGCCCTGCCCGTCACCGACCGCACGCGCCGCGTGGTGGGCATCGTGACGCAGGCCGACTTCTTCCGGCAGCTCGACCTGCAGCACCACGAGGGCATCGCCGGCAAGCTGCGCGACCTGATCCGCGCGACGCGCACGGTGATGTCGGACAAGCCCGAGGTGGTCGGGCAGATCATGACGCGGCAGGTGCGCGTGGCCAGCGCGGAGCGGCCGGTGGTCGACCTGGTGCCGCTGTTCTCCGAGGGCGGACACCACCACATTCCGATCATCGACGGGGAGAAGCGGCTGACGGGGATGATCACGCAGTCGGATTTCGTGCGGGCTTTGTACCGGGCGGTGGGACCGGCGTAGGGCTGGGTATTTCTCCCTCCCCTTCCGGGGGAGGGTCGGGGTGGGGGCACGGCAGCTTCAACGACAACGCGGCGCCTCATCGAGCGCCGCTTGCCCCCATCCCAGCCTTCCCCCGGAAGGGGAAGGAGCAAGACCGTATTTCTCCCGCCCCTCCCGGGGGAAGGAGCAAGACCTTATTCCAGGACCACGTTCGCCTTCTTCACCAGCGCCGCATAGCGCGCAGCCTCGCTGCGGAAGTACGCCGCCGCCTGCTCCGGCGTCGTCGGCTTGATCACGTTGCCCTGCTTGTCCATCGCCTCGCGCACCTCCGCGCTCGTGAACGCGGCCGCCACGGCGTCGTGCACGCGCTGGATGTCCGCGGCTTGCATCTTCGGCGGGCCGATCACCGCGAACCAGCCTTCGACCGCGTAGTTCGGCAGCCCCTGCTCCGCGATGGTCGCGATGTCGGGCGCGGCCGCCGAGCGGGTCGGGCCGCACAGGCCGATGGCGCGCAGCGCGCCGCTCTTGATGTGCGGCTGCACGGCCGGCAGCGACACCACGCCCATCTCGACCTGCCCGCCGATCATGTCCGTCACCATCGCGCCCGTGCCCTTGTACGGAATGTGGCGCGCCTTCACGCCGGCCTCGTCCATGAACATCTCGCCGGCCAGGTGAATGATGGTGCCGTTGCCCGACGACGCGTAGTTGTAGCCGCCGGGCTTGGCGCGCAGCAGCGCCACCAGCTCGGGTACGTTCTTCGCGGGCAGCTTGGGGTTGGCCACCAGCACCAGCGGCGTGGCGCCGACCACGCTGATGGGCGTGATGTCGTTGATGGCGTCGAACGGCATCTTCTTGAACACCGCCGGGTTGATGACGTGGTTGTTCGACACCATGCCCAGCGTGAGCCCGTCGGGCGCCGCCTTGACGATGGCCGCCGCGCCGGTGATGCCGCCCGCGCCGGGCAGGTTCTCGATGACCACCGGCTGGCCGAAGGCCTTGCCCAGCGCGACCGAGGCGGCGCGCACGATGGTATCCACGCCCGAGCCCGCGCTGATCGGCAGGATGAAGCGAATCGGCTTGTCCGAACCCTGCGCCAGCGCGGGGCACGCGGCCACCGCGGCGGCGCACGCGCCGAAGCCGAGCACCGCGCGGCGGTTCAGCAGATTCAACCGATGCATCGAAGGAAGTGTGTGGGTCATGTCTCGTCTTTCTTGTGTTTTGAAGAATCTCTGGCTCAGGCCACCGCCGCCCCGGCATGCAAGGCGTCCACCTGCTCGCGCGCATAGCCCAGCTCGGCCAGCAGCTCGCGGGTGTGCTCGCCCAGCGTCGGTGGATGCAGCCGCACGCCGAGGCGGTCGCCGCCCAGCGCGATCGGAAACAGCGTGGTCTGCGCCATTTCGCCGGCGCGCTCGCCGTCGGGCAGGCGGATGTCCGCGAGCCCGCCGGTGGCCTTCAGGTGCGGGTCGTCGTACAGGTCCTGCGGCCGCACGATGGGCGCGAAAGGCAGCCCCCTGGCCTCGAACAGCGCCGACAGCTCCGCCGCCGACCGGTCCGCCAGGCGTGCGCGCAGGTCGGCCAGCAGCGTCGGGCGCATCCGCACGCGGTCGTTGTTGGTGAGCAGGGCCGGGTCGGCCTTCAGGTCGTCGAAGCCCAGCGCATCGCAGAAGGTCTTCCACTGCGCGTCGCTCACCGCGGCCAGGAAGATCTGCTCGCCGTCTTTCACGGTGAACACGTCGTACAGCGCCCAGGCCGAGATGCGCTCGGGCATCGGCGCCGCCGCCTGCCCCGTGATGGCGTACTGCAGCATGTGCTGGCCGACCAGGAACACGTTGTTCTCGAACAGCGCCGACTGCACCTCCTGCCCCTTGCCGGTCTCGGCGCGCTGCATCAGCGCGGCGATGGCGCCGATGGCGCCGAACATGCCGCCCATGATGTCGTTCACGCTGGTGCCCGCGCGCAGCGGGTCGCCGGGGCGCCCGGTCATGTAGGCGAGGCCGCCCATCATCTGCACCACCTCGTCGAGCGCGGTGCGGTGCTCGTAGGGGCCGGGCAGAAAGCCCGTGTGGTTCACGTACACCAGGCGCGGGTTGAGCTTGCCCAGCGCGGCGTAGCCCAGGCCGTACTTGTCCATGGTGCCGGGCTTGAAGTTCTGCGCCACCACGTCGGCCGTGGCGCACAGGCGCAGCGCCGCTTCCAACCCCTGCGGATGCCGCAGGTCGAGCGCGATGCTCTTCTTGTTGCGGTTGAACATCGGGAAAAAGCCCGCGCCCGCGCCCAGCAGGTGCCGCGTGCGGTCGCCGTCGATGGGCTCGACCTTGATCACCTCGGCGCCCAGGTCGGCCAGCACCATGCCGCAGGTCGGGCCCATGACCATGTGCGTGAACTCGACCACGCGGATGCCGGCGAGCGGCAGGCGCTTTTCGCCGGCTGCCGTTGTGTCTGTCGTTCCCGCTGCAGTTCCTGCTGTCGTTGCCGTCGCGCTCATGCCGCGACCTCTTCGCCCACCGCGAAAGTCTTCGGAAAACCCGCGCGCCACACCGTGCCCTGCAGCGTCTCGCCGTCCAGCCAGCCCGCCACGCGGCGGCGCAGGTCGAGCAGCTTCGGCAGGTCGATGCCGGTGGCCACGCCCATGCTCTGCAGCATGAACACCAGGTCTTCGGTGTCGACATTGCCGCTGGCACCCGGCGCATGCGGGCAGCCGCCGATGCCGGCCAGGCAGGCGTCGAAGCGCGTGATGCCCACTTCGAGCGCCGCATAGGCGTTCGCCAGCCCCATGCCGCGCGTGTCGTGGAAATGCCCGCACCACAGCCGGTCGCCCGCGATGCGCAACGCGCGCTCGAACAGGCTGCGCACCATCGCCGGGTCGGCGTAGCCGACGGTGTCGGCCAGGCTCACGCGGTCGGCGCCCGCGTCGAGCAGCGCCTGCATCAGCCGCAGCACCTCGTCGGGCGCCACGTGGCCCTGCAGCGTGCAGCCGAAGGCCGTGCCCACGCCGCCGTCGATCAGCGTCTTCGAGCCCGCCGCGTCGCGCGCCGCGCGAATGCGGGCCACCTCGGCCACCACCTCGTCGGGCGTCTTGCGCAGGTTGGCCAGGCTGTGGGCGTGGCTGGCCGACAGCGGCACGATCATCAGGTCGGCCTCGCCTGCGATCGCACGCTCCGCGCCCTTCAGGTTGGGCACCAGCACCGAGGCGAACAGCCCCGGCAGCGTCTTGGCATAGGCCAGCAGCTCGGCCGTGTCGGCCAGCTGCGGCAGCAGGTGCGCCGGCACGAACGAGCCGACCTCGATCTCGCGCTGGCCGGCCGCGTGTGCGTCGCGGATCCATTCGAGCTTGCGGGCGGTGGGCAGCACGCGGGCGATGCTTTGCAGGCCGTCGCGCAGCCCCACTTCGCGAACGACCGCGTGTGGCGGCAGGAAGGCGTGAATCAAGACTTTGTCTCCGTCGTGAGGAATGTGCGGGGGGAACGAAGCGGATGTTAGAAGTTCCGAACAGCGCCAGAAGGTATATTTTGGAAGCCATTCGCTTCCATATCGGAACACCATGAGAGACCTCGACCTCACCACCCTGCGCCTGTTCGTCTCGGTCTGCGAAACCCGCAGCATCGCGCGCGCCGGCGAGCAGGCCAGCATCGTCGGCTCGGCCATCAGCAAGCGGCTGGCGCAGCTGGAAGATGCGGTCGGCACGCCGCTGCTGCTGCGCAAGCGCCGCGGCGTGGTGCCGACGCCGGCCGGCGAAACCCTGCTGGAGCACGCGCGCGCCATGCTCGGCAGCGCGAACCGCATCGAGCGCGACATGGCCGCCTACGCCGGCGGCGCGCGCGGGCATGTGCGCATCCTGGCGTCGGCCTCGGTCATGGCCGAGTCGCTGGCCGAGGACGTCGCGGGCTTCCTGCAAGACCCGGCGAACCGCAACATCCGCGTGGACATGGAAGAGCGCGTGAGCCCGGAGATCGTGCGCGGCATCCGCGAGGGCGTCGCCTCCATCGGCCTGTGCTGGGACGCCGCCGACCTCGAGGGGCTGGAGCGGCGCAGCTACCGCAGCGACCACTTGGCCATCGTCGCGCACCCTTCGCACCCGGTGGCGCGGCACGAGGCGGTGCGCTTCGAGCAGGTGCTCGACCACGAGTTCGTCGGCATGCCCGCGCTGAGCGCCGTGCAGCTGATGCTCGCGCGCGAGGCGGCGGTGGCAGGCAAGCCGCTGGTGTACCGGGTGCTGGTGTCCAACTTCGACGCGGCGCTGCGCGTGGTGCGCGCGGGGCTGGCCATCAGCGTGGTGCCGGCGGAGGTGGCGCGGCCCTTCACCGACGCCTTCGGCCTGCGACTGATGCCGCTGACCGACGACTGGGCGCGGCGGCGCTTCGCGATCTGCTTTCGTGGCGGGGAGGCGTTGTCGCCGTCGGCGCAGCTGCTGGTGACGCACCTGGAGCGGTGCGCGACGGACTGATTCGCCAGTCCTATTCAGCCCGATTCGCCCGATTCGCCCGAAATACGAAACGATCCATTGCCCTGGAGGCGGTTTTTATTTCAGTTCGCGCAACCTAGCATCGGCGCACTGTCACCTCTCACCGCCCAGAAAGATCGCCATGTTCCGCAGAGCCCTCCTCTCCACCGCCACCCTGGCCGCCCTCGCCTCGCTTTCAGGCTTCGCGCCGCTGGCGCAAGCCGCCCAGCCGCTTCGGCTCGAGGTGTTCAACCCCGGCGCCCGGTCGATGTTCCCGGTGTCTTCCGAAATCGTCACCGGCCAGGCCGAGGCCGTGCTGATCGACGCGCAGTTCCAGCGCAACGACGCCGAGGCGCTGGTGCGCAAGATCAAGGCGACGGGCAAGAAGCTCACCACCGTCTACATCAGCCACAGCGACCCCGACTACTACTTCGGCCTCGACGTGGTGCAGGCCGCCTTCCCCGACGCGAAGATCGTCGCCACCCCGCAGACCGTGGCCGCCATCCGGCCCTCGAAGGACGGCAAGCTCGCTCACTGGGGCCCCATCCTGAAAGACAACGCTCCCAAGGCGCTGGTCGTGCCCGATGCACTGGCCGGCGACAGCCTCACGCTCGAGGGCCGCAAGATCCAGGTGGTCGGACTGGACGGCCGGGACAGCTCCCCGCCCGAGCGCAGCTTCGCGTGGATTCCCTCGCTGAAGGCCGTGGTCGGCGGCATTCCGGTGTCGGCCAACATCCATGTGTGGGTGGCCGACACGCAAACGCCGCAGTCGCGCCGCGACTGGATCAAGACGCTGGACCGCATCGCCGCGCTGCACCCCAAGACGGTGGTGCCCGGCCACTACCTGCCGAACGCCGACGGATCGGCGCCGTACACGGTGGCGTCCGTCAAGTTCACGCGCAGCTACCTGCAGGCCTTCGAGGTCGAGGCGGCGAAGGCGAAAGACTCGGGCGAACTCATCGCCGCGATGAAGAAGCGCTACCCCAGGCTGGAAGACGCCTCGTCGCTCGAACTCGGCGCCAAGGTCGTCAAGGGAGAAATGAAATGGCCGCAATGAACGATACCGCCGAAGCAAGCGCCCCGGAAGGCGCCACCCTGCACTACATCTTCGACCCGCTGTGCGGCTGGTGCTACGCCGCCGCGCCGCTGGTGGCGGCCGCGCGCGGCGTGCCGGGCCTGAAGGTCGCGTTCCACGGCGGCGGCATGATGACCGGCGCCAACCGTCGCCCCATCACGCCGCAGTGGCGCGAGTACGTGATGCCGCACGACCGCCGCATCACCGAAATGACGGGCCAGCCCTTCGGCGAGCGCTACTTCGAAGGCCTGCTGCGCGACACCGGCGCGGTGATGGACTCGGAGCCGCCCACCACCACCGTTCTCGCGGCCGAGTCGCTGCGCGCGGGCGGGGGTCTGGACATGGTGCACCGCCTGCAGCAGGCGCACTACGTCGAAGGCCGGCGCATCGCCGATGCCGATGTGCTGGCCGAGCTGGCAGTCGACATCGGCTTCGACGCCGCCGCCTTCGAGGCCGCGTTCGCGCAGCTGTCGGGCGAGGCGACCGCGCAGCACATCGCCGAAAGCCGCCAGTTGCTGCAGCGCGCGGGCGGCCAGGGCTTTCCGACCTTCGTGCTGGTGCAGCCCGACGGCCGCGCCAGCCGCATCGACGCCGGCCCCTGGCTGGGCCGCGCCGACGACTGGAAGGCGAAGCTGGCGGCGTTGGCCGAAGGCGCCTAGCGCGCCACGCCCAGCAGCCGGTCGAGCACCTCGGGCTGCGTGCGCAAGGTCGCGGCCTTGTCGGTGTGCACGATGGTGCCGTGGTCGAGCACCACGGCCTCGTCCGAAATCGCGAGGATCGCCTGCGGGTGCTGCTCCACGATGATCGCGGCCAGCCCCTCGTCCTGCGTGATGCGGCGAATGGCGCGCAGCAGCTCTTCCACGATGATGGGCGCCAGCCCTTCGAGCGGCTCGTCGAGCAGCAGCAGCTTGGGGTTGAGCACCAGCGCGCGGCCCACGGCCAGCATCTGCTGCTCGCCGCCCGAGAGCTGCGTGCCCAGGTTGGTCTTGCGCTCGGCCAGGCGCGGGAACATCTCGTAGACGCGCTGCGCGTTCCACTTTCCAGTGCGCTCCACGGCCGTGAGGTTCTCGTGCACCGTCAGCGACTTGAAGATGTTCCGCTCCTGCGGCACCCAGCCGATGCCCGCCGCCGCGCGCTGGTGCGGCGCCAGCTTGTGCAGCGCCTGCCCGCCCAGCGCGATGGTGCCGCCGTGCTGGCGCGTGGCGCCCGCCAGCGTGTTGATGAGCGTGGTCTTGCCCGTGCCGTTGCGGCCCAGCAGCGCCAGCGTCTGGCCTTCGCCCAGCGCGAACGCCACGTCGTGCAGCACCACGGCTTCGCCGTAGCCGGCGCTCAAGTTCTCGATGCGCAGCAGCTCAGACATGGGCAGCTTCTCCGTGGCCCAGATAGACCTCTTTCACCTTGGGATCGTTGGCGATGGTTTCGGGGTCGCCCTCGGTCAGCAGCGTGCCGTTGACCAGCACGGTCATGCGGTCGGCAAAGCTGAACACCAGGTCCATGTCGTGCTCGATGAGCAGCACCGATACATCGGCCGGCAGCGCGGCCACGGTCTGCAGCAGCTCTTCGCGCTCGCCGGCGGGCACGCCCGCCACCGGTTCGTCGAGCAGCAGCACGCGCGGCTCGCAGGCCAGCGCAATCGCAATCTCGAGCAGGCGGCGCTTGCCGTAGGCCAGGTGCTTCACCTGCTGCAGCGCCACGTCGCCCAGGTGGAACTGCTCCAGCAGCTGCCCGGCGCGCTCGGCAATGGCCTTGCTCGCGCCCAGCGGGCGCCACCATTGCGCGCCGATGCCCTGGTGTTGCGACACCACGAGCGCCAGCGTTTCCAGCGGCGTCATCGAGTCGAACAGCTGGTTGATCTGGAAGGTGCGCACCAGCCCGCGCGCCACGCGCTTGTGCGGCGCCAGCGTGGTGATGTCCTCGCCCAGCAGCGTGATGCGGCCTTCGGTGGGCGTGAGCACGCCGGTGAGCTGGTTGATGAGCGTGGTCTTGCCCGCGCCGTTGGGGCCGATCAGCGCATGGCGAGCGCCGCGCTTGAGCTCCATCGTCACGTTGTTGGTGGCGGTGATGCCGCCGAAGCGCATCACGAGGCCGTGGGTGGAAAGCACGGTGTCGGTCATACGGCACCGCCTTTCTTCTTGCCCGCGCCGAACCAGGTCCAGGGCTTGAGCAACCGGTCGCGGCCCACCAGCACCAGCAGCACCAGGATCAGGCCGATCCAGAACATCCAGTACTGCGGCGTCACGGCCGACAGCCAGGTCTGCAGCAGCTTGAAGACGATGGCGCCCGCCACGCCGCCATAGAGCCAGCCCACGCCGCCGATGACCAGCATCAGCAGCACGTCGGCCGAGCGGTCGAAGGCCAGCACGTCGAGCGACGCGAAGCCCGTGGTCTGCGCCAGCAACGCGCCCGCGGCGCCAGCAATGCCGGCCGCGATGGTGTAGACCGTGGCCAGCCGCGACACCACCGGAATGCCGATGGCCATGGCGCGCAGCCGGTTGTCGCGAATGGCCTTCAGCGTGGCGCCGAAGGGCGAATGCACCAGCCGGCGCATCAGCAGGAACAGCACCAGCATCACGGCCAGCGAATACCAGGCGGCCGTGCGGCCGTACAGGTCGAACTCGAAGAGGCCGAGCACCGGCCCCATGACCACGCCCTGCAGCCCGTCGGCGCCGCCGGTGAGCCAGTCGAGCTTGTTGGCCAGCTCCAGCAGCAGCAGCGCGGTGCCCAGCGTGACCATCAGCCGCGTGAGGTCGCTGCCGCGCAGGATCGTCACGCTGGCGACCAGGCCCAGCACGGCCGACAGCACGGTCGCCACCACCAGACCCACGGTCGGGTCGGGCATGACGAGCTTGGCGAACAGCGCCGCGGCGTACGCGCCGAAGCCGAAGAAGGCCGCATGCCCCAGCGACACGATGCCGGTGTAGCCCAGGATGAGGTCGAGCGACATCGCGAACAGCGCGACGATGGCGATCTCGTTGACCAGCAGCGAGTGCGAGGGCATGGCCAGCGGCAGCGCGAAGGCCACCGCCCACACCACGAACTCCAGCGGTCGCCAGCGGGCCTTGCGCAGCAGGGCCGACTGGAAGTCGGCGGTGGAAGGCGTGCTCATCAGCGGCCTCCCTTGCGCGTGAACAGGCCCTGGGGGCGCCACATCAGGATCAGGATCATCAGCAGGTAGACGGTGAACGCACCCATCTTCGGAATGAAGTACTTGCCCGCCACGTCGGCAATGCCCAGCAGCAGCGCCGCCGCGAGCGGCCCGGTGATCGACGAGGTGCCGCCCACGGACACCACGATCAGAAAATAGATCATGTACTTGAGCGGAAAGGTCGGGTCGAGCCCCAGAATTTCGGCGCCCAGCGCACCGCCCAGCCCCGCCAGGCCGGAGCCCACCGCGAAGGTCAGCAGGAACACGATGTTCACGTTGATGCCCAGGCCCGCGGCCACGCGCGGGTCGTCCACGGCGGCGCGCAGCCGGCTTCCGAACCGGGTCTTCGAAAGAATGAGCTGCAGCACCACCGTGAGCACCGCGCACACGCCGATGATGAAAAGCCGGTAGTGGCCCATGCCCAGCATGAACGCGCCGTCGCCGATTTCGGTGCGCCCGCGCAGCCATTCGGGCAGCTGCACGTTCTGCTGCGACGAGCCCACGAAGTAGTCGATGGCCGCCACCGCCATGAAGGCGAGGCCGATGGAAAACAGCACCTGATCGAGGTGCGACTTGCCGTACATGGGCCGGTAGAGCGTGCGCTCGAGCAAGGCCCCGGCCAGCCCGACGACGATGAAGGCGAGCGGCAGGCAGGCCAGGAAAGGCAGGCCGAGCTTCTGCATCGCGAACACCGTGAGGTACCCGCCGGCCATGGCGAAGGCGCCGTGCGCGAGGTTGATGAAGTTCATCAGCCCCAGCGTCACGGCCAGTCCGACTGCCAACACGAAGAGCAGCATGCCGTAGGCGATGCCGTCGAAAAGAATGGTCAACATGTCAGTGTTTCAGGAGCTTGTTGCGGCTTGCGGTTGGTTTGTTCGGGATGGGTTGAACAGGCCGCCGGGCACTCCCCTTCGAGCAACGAAGGAGGAGGCCGCAGGCCGGGGGACAGTCGAGAAAAGGGGCACCC
Organism: Variovorax sp. J22G73; assembly: GCF_030317035.1. Lineage (GTDB taxonomy): Bacteria > Pseudomonadota > Gammaproteobacteria > Burkholderiales > Burkholderiaceae_C > Variovorax. The sequence goes on along the minus strand of NZ_JASZYK010000001.1, from coordinate 1,003,336 downwards.
CGCCGGCACGATCGCGCCCCGAATGCCCCTCTCTTGATCTCCGACCTGCGGAAAGGAAACCTACTTCGTCTTGCCCGGGTCCTTCACGCTCTTAATCACGTCGAACTCGACGTTGTAGAGCTGGCCGTCCTTCTTCTCGACCTTGCGCAGGTACACGTCCTGCACCACGTCGCGGGTCTGGGCGTCGATCATCATCTGGCCGCGCGGGCTCTCGAAGACCTGGCCCTTCATCGCGGCCAACAGTGCCTCGCCGCCGCCCGCGCCCTTGGTCGCCTTCAGGGCTTCGTAGATCACGCGCATGCCGTCATAGCCACCCACGGCCATGAAGTTGGGGCGCAGCTTGGGGTTGGCCTTTTCGAAGGCTTCCACGAACTTCTTGTTCATGGCCGAGGGGTGCGCCGCCGAGTAGTGGTGCGAGGTGACCACGCCCAGCGCGCCGTCGCCCATGTCGTTGAGCTGGTCGTCGTCCGTCACGTCGCCGGTGGCGATGAGCTTGATGCCGGCCTTGTCCATGCCGCGCTCCAGAAACTGCTTCATCACCGCCGCACCCGCGCCCGAGGGCACGAAGACGAACAGCGCGTCGGGCTTGGCGTCGCGCACCTTCTGCAGGAAGGGCGCGAAGTCGGGGTTGCGCAGCGGCACGCGCAGCTTGTCAATCACCTTGCCGCCGTTCAGCTGGAAGCGCTCGCTGAAGAACTTCTCGGCGTCGTTGCCGGGGCCGTAGTCGGCCACCAGCGTCACCACGGTCTTGATGCCGTTCTTGGGCGCCCAGTCGCCCATGGGCACCGACACCTGCGGCAGCGTGAAGCCCGAGCGAACGATGTAGGGCGAGGCCTCCGTGATGCTCGAGGTGGCCGCGGCCATCACGAGCTGGGGCGTCTTCGACTGGGTGGCGATGGGCGCCACGGCCAGGGCCAAAGGCGTCAGGCCGAAGCCGGCGAGCACGTTCACCTTGTCGTTCACCACCAGTTCCTGCGCCAGGCGCTTGGTCACGTCGGGCAGGCCGGTGTCGTCCTTGATGATGAGCTCGACCTTCTTGCCGGCCACGGTGTCGCCGTTCTGGGCCATGTACAGGCGCGCGGCGGCTTCGATCTGGCGGCCGGTGGAGGCCGACTGGCCCGTCATCGGCAGGATGAGGCCGATCTTGAACTTGTTGTCCTGGGCGCTGGCCAGCGACATTGAAAGCGCGAGCGCCGACAGTGCGGCGGTCTGGATGAGATGGCGTCTTTGCATGTTTTTCCTTCAGGGACGGAACTCGAAACCGGGGCTATTTTCAACACTTTGCAACATTCGGCGAAGCAGGCAATCACCTACCCGGCCCCTCTCGCGGGCCTTTGTTGCGCGATCAATAAATGAACTGCGCGATCATCGCGCAAGCTGGCTTCAGCCGCGCTTGCGGCCTCAGCTGTCGGCGCGGTACGCGGAGTCAAGCGTGAGCGTACCCACGGCGCGTGACACACAGGCGCAAATGCGCGTGGCGGCTTCTTTTTCGTGCTCGCTGAGGAACACGTCGCGGTGGTCGACCTGGCCCTCGACGGCCAGCACGTGCATGGCGCACAGGCCGCACTCGCCGCGCTTGCAGTCCCACAGCGTCTGCACGCCGGCGGCGTCGAGCGCGTCGAGCAAGGTGCAGTCGGCCGGCACGGTGATGGTCAGGTCGTGCCTCGGAATGCGCACCTCGAAAGCCTGGGTCGCGAAGCGCCCGCTGCTGCCGAAGGTTTCGAAGCGCAGGTCTTCGAGCGGGCGGCCGGCCGCATGCCAGGCGCGCTTGAGCGCCTCGAGCATCGGCACCGGGCCGCAGGTGTAGAGCTGGCCGCCGGGCGGCAACGCGGCGATGGCGGCCGCGAAATCGATGGGGGCCGACCCTTCGTGCGCCGACACGCCCTCGCCCAGCGCCTCGCGCAGGTGTGGCAGGTAGCCGAACTCGCCCGCGTGGCGCGCGCCGTAGAGCATCTTCACCGGCACGCCGTTGCGCTTCGCATGCGCGCCCAGGCGCTGCGCCATCAGCACCAGCGGCGTGATGCCGATGCCGCCGGCCACCAGCAGGTAGCCGGGCGCGGACATGTCGAGCGCGAAGTGGTTCTGCGGCGCGCTCACCTGCAGGCGGTCGCCCACGGCCAGCTGCCACATCGCGAGCGAGCCGCCGCGGCCGTCGTCCAGCCGCTTCACGGCAATGCGCCAGCACTGGCCGTCGCCCTCGCCGACCAGCGAGTACGAGCGGGTCTGCAGCCGGCCCTGCGCCGTCATCACCTGCACCTGCAGGTGGGCGCCGGGCTCGTAGCTGTCAGCAAAGCCGCCGTCGGGGCGCAGCTCGAACTCGCGCACGGTGGGCGTCACGTCGCGCAGCGCGACGACCTGCGCCTGCATCCATTGAAGATCGCTTTTCATCGGGGGAACACCAGGGGCAAAAAGAGAAAGGACGGCCGCTTCAGCCGCGGCGGCGAATCAGCTGCACGCCGGGCAGCGGGCGCTGCTCGGCGGTGGGCGTGCCGTGCAGCGCCTCGCGCAGGTTGCGACGCGCGATGCGGCTGTGCTCGCGCATCAGCGCTTCGGCGCGCGAGCCCTCGCCGGACTCGATGGCGTCGAGCACCTGCAGGTGCTGGTCTTGCGCGATGACGAGCATGTCGCGCGCAGCCGGCGAATTGGCCTGCACGATGACAAAGCCCGAGGGCGAGGCGAACGGCAGGTTGACCACGCGCTCCAGCTGCTGCGCGATGACGGGGCTGCCCGCCATTTCGCACAGCAGCGCATGAAAGCGCTCGTTGTGCGTCACGTAGCGCGAGAAGGCCGCGTCGTCCAGCGCCGGTTCGCGCAGCAGTTCGTCGATGCGCGCGAGGCAGGCGCGCGCTTCGCGCAGCACCACCGGCGCCGCGCCGCGCTCGGCTGCCAGCCGCGCGACCAGGCCTTCGAGCGTGCCGCGCAGCTCGATGGCGTCGGCCACGTCGCGCTCGGAAAACGTGCGCACCGCGTAGCCGCCGTTGGGCAAGGCTTCGAGCAGGCCTTCCTGCTCCAGCCGCATCAGCGCGGTGCGCACCGGGGTGCGCGACACGCCGAGCTGCTCGGAGATGGCCACCTCGGCAATGCGCGCGCCGCCGGGCAGCTCGCCCGCCAGGATCATTTCGCGCAGCCGCAGCTGCGCCTTCACGCCCTGGGAGCTGCCGCTGTCGGCGGGCTCGGCGGGGTTGACTGGGTTGGCGGCACCGGACACAGCGGCGACCTTCATGCGGCCTGCTTCTCGACGGCGCGAATGGGAATGGCCGCGCGCGCGGGCTTTTCCTTCTCGACCATGCGGTCGATGAGCCGGCGCGCCCACATGGAGCCGGCGTCGATGTTCAGGTTGTAGAACTTGTGGTCGGGGTGGTCGTCCATGGCTTTCTGCTGGGCCTCGAGCACCAGCTCGTCCTCGCGGAAGATGCCCGAGACGCCTTCGCGCAGCTCGTGCGTGAGGCGCTGCTCGCCCAGGCAGTAGTTGCGCGAGAAGGCCCAGAAGTACAGGCAGGTCTTGTCGGTCTCGGGAGTGATGGTGTTGAGCACGTAGCCGTTCACGCCCTTGCTGCGGTCGCCCGGGTTCTCGCCGCTTGGAACCGCGCCGCTGCCGGCCTCGGCCACGCCCACGTCGATGTTCACCGTGCACGGGCCTTCGAAGCGAATGATCTGCCAGCGGTCGACCTTGCCCGTGTAGCCGCGCGCATGGCGAATCTGGCTGCCCCAGAAAGGCGGCGGGTCGATGTTTTCCATCCAGCGCGTCACGGTGGCCGAGCGGTCGCCGTGCGTGGCCACGAAGGGCGCCTCGGCCACCTCGCGGTTGCCGATGGACGAGCCGTGCACGAAGGTCTCGTGCGTCAGGTCCATCAGGTTGTCGACCACCAGGCGGTAGTCGCAGTTGACGCGAATCATCTTGCCGTCGCCGGCCCAGGCGGGGTCGTCGTTCCAGTGCATGTCGGGGATCGATGCCGGGTCGGCCTTGGCCGGGTCGCCGGGCCAGATCCACACGAAGCGGTGCCTTTCCACCGCCGGAAAGCTGCGCACGCAGGCCGAGGGGTTGAGCGTTTCCTGGCTCGGCATGTGGGTGCAGCGGCCCTGGCTGTTGTAGACCAGCCCGTGGTAGCCGCACACCAGCTCGTCGCCTTCCAGGCGGCCCAGCGACAGCGGCATCAGCCGGTGCCAGCAGGCGTCTTCCAGCACGGCCACCTGGCCGTCGGTGCGGCGGAACAGCACCACTTTCTGGTTGCAGATGGTGCGCGGCAGCAGCGCGTGACGCACTTCGACGTCGTAGGCGGCGGCATACCAGGCGTTCAGCGGAAAGGCGGTCGTGGGCGTTTTCATGAATACGCAATGTATACAGAGACAGCCAAATTTCCAGCGATTTATCGCTATTTCAGGGTAAACACCGACTCCGCTGTATACAGGCAGCTTCATTTCGATGGCGATACGATCTGCGCTCGTTCCCCCAAAAATCACGACGGAGTCATCCATGTCACAGCACGCCGCATTGCCCGCCCGCTTCGACCACGTGGGCAGTTTCCTGCGTCCCAAGTACCTGCTCGAAGCCCGCGAGCAGAAGGCCGAGGGCGAGATCACGCCCGAGCAGCTTCGCCTGGTCGAAGACAAGGCCATCACCGAGATCGTGAAGTTCCAGGAAGACATCGGCCTGAAGAGCATCACCGACGGCGAATTCCGCCGCACGTACTTCCACATCGACTTTCTCGACCAGCTCGGCGGCGTGAAGACCGACATTCCGGTCACCATCCGCAAGCCCGACGGCACCGAGGAGCTGGCCCCGCCCGCCATGCGCGTGACCGACACGGTGCGCCACGTGAAGGACATCCAGCTGGCCGACTTCCAGTACCTGAAGAGCCAGGTGGCCGCGGGCAACACGCCGAAGGTGACCATTCCCTCGCCGACCATGCTGCACTTTCGCGGCGGGCGCGCGGGCATCAGCAAGACGGCATACCCCGAGCTCGACCCGGCCTTCTACGACGACGTGGCCAAGGCCTATGGCGACGAGCTGCGCTCGCTGGCCGCGGCCGGCTGCACCTACGTGCAGATGGACGACACCAACCTGGCCTACCTGTGCGACGAGCACATGCGCGAAGCCGCCCGCAAGCGCGGCGACGACCCGAACGAGCTGCCGCACCGCTACGCCGCCTTCATCAACAAGGTGGTCGCGCAGAAGCCGCCGGGCATGCTGCTGGCCATGCACCTGTGCCGCGGCAACTTCAAGAGCACGCACGCCGCGGCCGGCAACTACGAGCCCGTGGCCGAGGCGCTGCTGAAGGAGATGGACCTGGACGCCTACTTCATGGAGTACGACGACGCCCGCTCGGGCGACTTCAAGCCGCTGCGCTACCTGCCCAAGGGCAAGACCGTGGTGCTCGGCCTGGTGACCACGAAGTTCGGCGAGATGGAAGACAAGGACGAGCTCAAGCGCCGCATCGACGACGCCGCCAAGTACGCCTCGCTCGACCAGCTGGCGCTGTCGCCGCAGTGCGGCTTCTCCAGCACCGTGCACGGCAACAACATCGCGGTGGAAGCGCAGCGCGCCAAGCTGCGCCTGGTGGTCGAGACGGCGCAGGAGGTCTGGGGCTCGACCTGATGCACCGGGGGCCGGTTTCTGGTCAAGTCGCAACCCATATGACGACAACCCTCTACTCCGGTCCCCTCAGCATGTTCGGCGCCAAGGTCGAGATCGCGGCGCGCGAAAAAGGCGTGCCCTTCGATCTCGTCATGGTGCCCTTCACCACCGACGACGCCTACGAGCCCAAGCACCCCGAGGTGCTGCGGGTCAACCCGGTCAAGCAGCAGGTGCCGGTGTGGGTCGACACCATCGGCGGCGACCACGGCGGCCCTGACGAAGTGGCGCTGTTCGACTCCACCCAGATCCTCGAGTACCTCGAAGACCGCTACCCCGGCCCCGCGCACCTCGCGCTGTGGCCCCGCGGCATTGCCGAGCGGGCCCGCGCGCGGCAGCTGGAGCAGAAGTCTGACGAGGTGTTCTTCCCCCACGTCATCAAGCTCTTCGGCCTGCAGCACGACATGAAGAGCGCCGCCGCGGTGGCGGCCTGCGCCGGCTGCGCGCGCTTCTACGACGAGATGGAAGGCCTGCTGGCCACGCGCGAGCACCTGGCCGGCCCGTATTCCTTCGCCGACATCGCCTTCTACATGGCGTGCGTGTTCGCCGACCGCAAGGGCGCGGGCATGACCGACGCCACGCCGCGCCTGCTGGCCTGGCGCACCCGCGTGGGCGAGCGGCCCGCGGTGCGCGCGGTGGTCGACCCGATGATGCGGTTCCTTGCCTCGCAGGGGCGCGGCGTGCCGGCCTTCCTGCGGCGCTGAACGGGCAGCAGAACGACCGGCGCCGAGGGAAATCGGCGCCGCGCCGGGGGTGCTCAGGCATCATCGACCCATGCCCATTGCAAGCGTCTCGAAGTTCGACTGGCTGCCTTCTCCCTCGCAGCATTTCCTGGTCGTGACCTTCGCACTGCTCGTCTACGTGCTGACCACGCGCGCACGCCGCGAGCAGCGCGCCCCCACCACGGCCATCGCCTGGGTCATGGGGCTGGTGCTGATGCCCTACTTCATCCTGCCGATGTACCTGCTGTTCGGCCAGCGCAAGCTGCGTCCCGCGGGTTCGCCCCGGCCGCCGCGCTCGGTGCCGCCGGGGCACTGGGCGGCCGACCTGATCGAGAGCTTCGGCCTGGCGCCGCCCGGGCGCAGCGCCATCCGCATGCACGCCGACGGCGAGGCCGCGCGCGAGGCGCTGTGGCAGGTGATCGACGGGGCGCGCGAGCGCATCGACGTGTGCACCTTCATCATCGGCAACGACGCGCTCGGCCACGCCGTGCTCGAGCGCCTGGCCCAGCGCGCGCGCGAAGGCGTGAAGGTGCGCGTGCTGCTCGACGGCTTCGGCGCGCTCTCGCTGCCGCGCCACCATTTCGACCGGCTGCGCGCGGCGGGGGGCGAGGTGGCGGTGTTCCGCCCCTTCTTCAGCCTGCGCCGCATCGGCCCGCGCAACCTGCGCAACCACCGCAAGTTCACCATCGCGGACGACGCCTGGCTCTGGTCGGGCGGGCGCAACCTGGCGGGCGAGTACTTCACCGGCAACGAAAAGCACCGCGTGGCCTGGCTCGACCTGTCGTTCGACCTGCGCGGCAGCGTGGCCGCGGCGGCGGCGCGGCAGTTCGACCACGACTGGGCCTCGGTGCGCAGCCGCAAGGCCCGCGCCATCGTGTGCGACGACGCGCCCGAAGGCCCCGGCACCGCCATGGCCCAGTTCCTGCCCAGCGGGCCCGACCAGACCGAAGACACGGCGCACGCGCTGCTGATCGACGCGTGTTTTCGCGCCGAGCACCGGCTGCTGGCCATCACGCCCTACTTCGTGCCCGGCGACGGCCTGCGCGACGCGCTGCGGCTGGCCGCGCGGCGCGGCGTGCAGGTGACCATCGCGATGCCGGCCGTGTCCAACCACCGGCTGGCCGACTTCGTGCGCGCGCGCGCCATGCGCGACCTGGCGCGCGCGGGCGTGAGCTTTCGCATGCTGCCCTTCATGGCGCACGCCAAGGCGGTGGTGGTCGACGACGAACTGGCGATGTGCGGCTCCATCAACCTCGACCTGCGCAGCCTGCTGCTGAACCACGAGGCGGCGGTGGTGTTCTACGGCGCGGACCAAATCGACTGGCTGGCCGAGTGGATCGAAACCACCGCTTCCGCCGGCGAGCCCTACCGCGCGCGGCGCCCCGGGCTGATGCGCGACCTGGCCGAGGGGCTGCTGCTGACGGTAGCTTTCCAGCTGTAATCGCGGTGCGCAAATGCAACGTTTGTGAAACAAACGGAAGCTGAGCCCTAGAATTCCCACCGGTTCCGGTAGTTGACCCCGGCCCCGGGGTTGACCGATGCGAGCGTTGTCGAGGCTGCGAGCACAGGCGAGCGCAGCGCTTGCATCGCTGTTCGCGCTGTGTGGAATGAAGGCGATCACGGCCCTGATTGCCATGACAGCTGCCTTCGCTGCCCTGTTCCCGGCCCACGCCGCCCATGCCGCCATGGACAACATCGGCCGCGCACCGCCCAGCGTGCACCGCCTGAAACTCATCGTCGACCCCGAGCTCGCCGCCGACATCGGCCCCGCCGAAGCCGGCCGCCGGCTTGCCCAGTACGTGGCAGACGTCAATACCGTGTTCACGCGCGAAACGGTGCGCAGCTTTGCCTTCGACCCCACCACCGACCTGCAGTTGGTGCCGCCCGCCGCCGCGCCGCAGTGCGCCTACAACGGCCTGGTCAACGGCGAAGTGGTGGTGTGCATCAACAAGTCCACCCGCGGCTACAGCCACGGCGGCCTTTCCACCAGCTGGACCTTTCCACAGAAGGGCGTGGCCTGGAACCTGAACTGGGTCGCCATTCACGACCCGCTGCGCCTGTCGCGCGCGCCCAGCCCGGGCGTGCCCGAATCGACCGAGAAAGACTACCTGGGCCGCCAGCTGAAGACGCTGCTGCACGAGTTGGAGCATGTGTTCGGCGCCGGCGCGGGCGAGTACTACAACGGCATCGCCGTGGCGGACACCACCGGCGTGGCGCCCATCGTCGACCTGGCGCTGGCCGACGACAGCGACCGCTACTGGTGGACGCGCCAGCACTGGCGGCTCGACCCGCTGCTGGGCACCGTGTTCGAGCAGCGCCGCGACCCGGCGGCCAACCGCATCGCCACGCTGGACATGATTCGCTTCACGCCCGGCACCAAGGCCAACATCGACACCGACTGGACCGACTGGCCCAAGCTCGGCAGCTCCAAGTTCATGGCCGGCACCACCAGCACGCAGGTGCGCGTGAGCGACCGAGACAGCGGCGCCGCGCTGCCCGGCGCGCAGGTGTCGGTGTGGCGCAACCCGGGCGCGGGCAAGCCGCTGGTGATGCTGGTGACGGGCGTGGCCGATGCGTCGGGCCGCTTCGTGTTCGACTGGGACTGCGGCTTCAGCTGCTTCGTCGTGGGCAAGTCGACCCTGCTGGTGAAGGCGCATGCGCAAAACCGCGCGCCGGGCGCGAGCTGGTTCACCATCTTCGACGCCTTCGAGCAGAAGGCGGTGCAGGGCCAGCCGGGCTTCACCATCGACCTGGCGCTGGGCGGCATCGACGTGACGCCGCCGACCGTGTCGCTGTCGGCGCCGTCGAACGCCACGGTCGGCCAGCCCACGGTGATCGCACCGGCGGTGGTCGACAACGTGGGCGTGTGGGGCGTGAAGGTGCTGGGCCGCGACAGCATTCCGATCTGCACCTTCACCGCCCCGCCCTACACCTGCAGCTGGACGCCGAGCAGCGCGGGCGTGCAGACCATTCGCGTGATCGGCGTGGACGCCGCGGGCAACACCGCGGTGGCATCGGCCAATGTCGTCGTGAGCCCGCCGAGCGTGACCGCGCCACCGGCCGTGGCGATGACGGTGCCCCCCGCCGCCGCGGCGCGCGCGCCCGCGCAGCTGGCGGCCAACGCCTCGGCCGGCGTGGCGCAGCTGAGCTTCATCGTCGACGGCAAGACCGTGTGCAGCCTGCAGGCCGCGCCCTTCTCCTGCCGCTGGACGCCCTCGGCCGCGGGCTACGCGAACATCGAGGCGCGCGCCATGGACGCGGCGGGCAACATCGCGAGCGTGTCGGCGCTCACGCGCGTGACGCCTTAGAGGGTCAGGCTTTTTTCGCGGCCTTCTTGGCGGACTTCTTGGCTGTCGAGTCCTTCTCGGTCTTTTCGGCCTTCTCGTCCTTCGAGCCCTTCGCCTTCCTGGAGGCCTTCGCAGCCTTCCCGCCCTTCGGCGTCAGCTCCTCGGGCAGCGGCACGTTCGTGAAGCTCACATTGCCCAGCCCCGTGCCGATGGTCAGCACGCCCCAGTGCTTCACGTCGCGCATGAAGGGCAGCTCGCTCAGGCCCTGCACCACCGCGTCGTTGTGCATCAGAACCAGCATCGGGTCGGCGCCCAGCGTCAGCATGCGCCGCCACACCGCCGTCGGCAGGTGGAAAGCGTGGCTCTCCCAGTCGCCGGGCAGGTTCTGCGCGCCGCGCGCAATGGAGCCGTCGGGGCGAATCAGCCCCGGGCAGCCGATGCCGATGAAAGGCGCGAGCCGGATCTTCTTGCGCTCGCTGTAGCGCACCATGTCCATCAGCATGTCGGCGATGTGCTCCACCATCAGGCTGCGGTTGGGGCTCTCGTCGGCATGGCGCCACTTCTCGCGCCGCACCACCCGCGCACGCGAGAAGTCCTGCGTCTTGCGAAAGCGCGTCTGCACGATGCCGCAGCGCACGTTGGTGCCGCCGATGTCCACCGCCAGGATGGCGTCGTACTTGCGCAGCAGCGCCGGCGGCGTGAGGTGCACCCAGCCGATGAGCCCGCCGTCGTCCACGTTGTGCGACAGCCGGCCCATCTGCACGTGCAGGCCCAGCTCCTCGAGGATGGCGGCCGTTTGCAGCACCGCGCGCTCGCCCACGTCGCTCTCCGGAAAGCCGCCGCCGATGACGATGCGCTCCACCTTGTGCCACGAGGGCTGACGCAGAAAGCGCTGGATCACCGAGGCGAGTTCTTCGGTGAACTCCTCGATCACGCCGTGCATCACGTCGCCGGCCTCAGAGGCCCTCTTCGCGCCGAGCACGCGGTCGAGCTCCTTCTTGCTCAGGTCGCGCGAGTGCATGTCGCCCAGCGGGTCGACGCCGTTCTTGCGGCGGCGCTTGCGCCAGCGCTCCAGCAGTTCCCTGAACGCCGTCTGGCTCGCCTGGTCGCCGACGAACCCGTCCTTGTCGCGCAGCTGAAGGCTGTAGCCCTCCACATGCACACCAGGCAGTTCGCGCAGCCCATGCACATCGGTGGCGGGCAAGGGATCGGGTTGGGAGGGGTCCGGTGTCGAGGGTGTGGGCTTCATGGACATCGATGATGCCCCCCGCCGCCTGCAGGGCGCATCGGTTGCGCGCACGACGGCGTGTAGGAGATTGGCGGGTACGCCGAACGGGGCGTTGTCTATAAACTGCCCGCGATGCACATGCTCCGCCGCCCGTGGCAACCTGCCCTGCTGCTCCTGCCGATCCAGTCGATCCTGAAGCTCTTGCCGCTCTTGCCGCTCCTGCTCGCGCTGTTCGGCACGGTGCTTGGCTCGCAGGCCGCGCACGCCGCGCACGCCGCGGACGACACCTTGCGCGTCGGCTCCAAGCGCTTCACCGAGTCGTACATCCTGGCCGAGCTGCTCGCGCAAACGGCCGCGCCGCACACCGCGTCGGCTCCCGTGCTGCGGCAGGGCCTGGGCAACACGGCCATCGTGTACGAGGCACTGCGCTCGGGCGCCATCGACCTCTATGCCGAATACACCGGCACCATCGCGCAGGAAATCCTGAAGGGCCAGCCCGCCGACACGCGCGAGGCCATGAACGCGTCGCTGGCGCCGCTCGGCCTGGGCGTGGCGATACCGCTGGGCTTCAACGACGGCTATGCGCTCGCGGTGCGCGCCGCCGATGCCGACAAGCTGGGCCTGCGCACCCTGAGCGACCTGGCCAAGCACCCCGAGCTCAAGCTGGGCCTGTCGAACGAGTTCATCGGCCGCGCCGACGGCTGGAAGGGCCTGGCCAAGCGCTACGGCTTCAAGCAGGTGCCCAGCGGACTCGACCACGGCCTGGCCTACGACGCGGTGGCGGCCAGGCAGATCGACGTGATCGACATCTACACCACCGACGCCAAGATCGACCACCTGGGCCTGCGCGTGCTCGAGGACGACAAGAAATACTTTCCGCGCTACGACGCCGTGGTGCTCTACAAGCTCGACCTGCCCACGCGCCTGCCGCAAGCCTGGGCTGCGTTGAAGACGCTCGAAGGCAAGGTCGACGAGCACGCGATGATCGCGATGAACGCGCGCGCCGAACTGCAGAGCGTGCCCTTCGACGTGATCGCGCGCGACTTTCTGGCGAGCACCAGCAAGGATGCGAAAGCACAAACCCAAACTAAAACCCAGGCGCAGGAACCGCGCCGCGGCTTCGTCGCCAAGCTGTTCGGCCCCGACCTGTGGAAGCTCGCGCGGCAACATCTGCTGCTGGTGGCGTTGTCGGTCGGCATCGCGATCCTCATCGGCGTGCCCATCGCGATCCTGGTGTTCCCGCATGTGCGGCTGCGCGCGGTGGTGCTGGGCCTGGCCAGCCTGATGCAGACCGTGCCGTCGTTGGCGTTGCTGGCGGTGTTGATCTCGATGCTCGGCGCCATCGGTGCCTTGCCGGCGCTGATTGCGCTCACGCTGTATTCGCTGTTGCCGATCATGCGCAACACGGTCACGGGCCTGACCGAAGTGCCCAGCGGCTTGCGAATGGCCGGCACCGCCCTCGGCATGACCCCTCCGCAAAGTCTCCAGCTGGTGCTGTTGCCCCTGGCCTTGCCCACGTTGTTGGCGGGTGTGCGAACAGCCACGGCCATCGCCATCGGCACCGCGACCATCGCGGCCTTCATCGGCGCGGGCGGCTTCGGCGAACGCATCGTGACGGGCCTGGCGCTGAACGACCGCGAACTGTTGATGGCGGGTGCGTTGCCTGCTGCGGCGTTGGCGCTGATCAGTGAAGGCGTGTTCGAACTGATCGAGTTCCTGATGCGGCGCAGTCGCAGGGCGCCTCTTTCCTAGGTCTTCTTCGTGTTGTGTTGGCTTGCGTTGTTCAGGACAGCGGTCGTTGATCGCGATTCACCAGCAGCGTGCCCTGTTCACACGCCCTGAACAGCAGCAACAAAAAAGCCCCCGGCAAAGGGGGCTTCCAAAAGCACAAGACAACGAATCAGGCCAGCGTATAGGCCGTCTTCACCGTAGTGAAGAACTCCTGCGCGTACTTGCCCTGTTCGCGCGGACCGTAGCTCGATCCCTTGCGGCCGCCGAACGGCACGTGGTAGTCCACACCCGCGGTCGGCAGGTTGACCATCACCATGCCGGCCTGGCTGTGGCGCTTGAAGTGCGTGGCGTATTTCAGCGACGTGGTCGCAATGCCGGCCGAGAGACCGAACTCCGTGTCGTTCGCCGTGGCCAATGCCTCTTCGTAGTTTTTCACGCGAATCACGCTCGCCACCGGGCCGAAGATTTCTTCGTTGTTGATGCGCATCGACGCGGCCGATTCGCTGAACAGCGCGGGCGACATGTAATAGCCGTCGGTCTCCAGCTTCAGCAGCTCGCCGCCGGCCGCCAGCGTGGCGCCCTCGCCCTTGCCGATGGCGATGTATTCCATGTCCTGGTTGAGCTGCGACTTCGACGACACCGGCCCCACGTCGGTGCCCTGCGCCAGCGCGTCGCCCACCTTGATCCTGGCCATGCGCTCCTTCATGGCAGCGATGAACTTCGGGTAGATGCCTTCGGTCACGATCAGGCGGCTGGACGCCGTGCAGCGCTGGCCGGTCGAGTAGAACGCGCTCTGCACGCTCAGCTCCACGGCCTGCGCCAGGTCGGCGTCGTCCAGGACCACCTGCGGGTTCTTGCCACCCATTTCGAGCTGCACCTTCTTGTGGTTGGTCACGCACTGGATCGCGATGTTGCGGCCCACGCCCACCGAACCCGTGAAGCTGATCGCATGGATGCCGGGGTGCTTGACCAGCGCCTCGCCGATCACGCTGCCGCGGCCCATCACCAGGTTGAACACGCCGGCCGGAATGCCCGAGCGGCTGATGATTTCGCTCAGCGCCCAGGCGCTGCCGGGCACCAGGTCGGCGGGCTTCAGCACCACGCAGTTGCCGAAGGCCAGCGCGGGCGCGATCTTCCACGCCGGAATGGCGATCGGAAAGTTCCACGGCGTGATCAGGCCGACCACGCCCACCGGCTCGCGCGTGATCTCCACGCCGATGTTCGGGCGCACCGAGGGCAGCACCTCGCCCGACAGGCGCAGGCATTCGCCCGCGAAGAACTTGAAGATCTGGCCCGCGCGCGTGGCCTCGCCGATGCCTTCGGCCTTGGTCTTGCCTTCTTCGCGCGCCAGCAGCGTGCCCAGCTCTTCCTTGCGCGCGAGGATCTCGGTGCCGATCTTGTCGAGCGCGTCGGAGCGCGCCTGGATGCTGCCCGTGGCCCAGGCCGGAAAGGCCGCGGTGGCGGCCGCCACGGCGGCATCGACGTGGGCGGCGTCGCCCTGCGTGTACTGGCCGAGCACGTCGGACAGGTTGCTCGGGTTGACGTTGGGGCTGTAGCTTGCGCCGGCACGCCATTCGCCAGCGATCAGGTTGTCGAAGTTCTGCATGTTGTGTTCCTTTGAGTGCGATTCGCGAAGGGGCTGTTCATTTTCGGGACTACCGCGCAACCGGCTTTGCCGGCCCGCTGGTATTGGCCCGGCAGGGGCTAGGAGGCCACACGAAGTGGGCAAAGCCTGGGGGCGAGCTCTATCTGACCATGCACGGCTTCTTGTTGTCGAAGGTCCAGTTCGGAATCAGGTATTGCATGGCCTGCGCATCGTTGCGCGCGCCCAGGCCGTGCTTCAGGTACAGCTGGTGCGCCTTCTCGACCTCGGCCATGTCGAGCTCCACGCCCAGGCCGCCGCGCGTGGGCACCTTCACATGGCCGCCCTCGATCTGCAGCGGTGCCTTGGTCAGGCGCTGGCCGTCCTGCCAGATCCAGTGCGTGTCGATGGCTGTCACCTTGCCCGGCGCGGCCGCCGCCACGTGCGTGAACATGGCGAGCGACACGTCGAAGTGGTTGTTCGAGTGCGAGCCCCAGGTCAGGCCCCAGGCCTGGCACAGCTGCGCCACGCGCACCGAGCCCTGCATGGTCCAGAAGTGCGGGTCGGCCAGCGGAATGTCGACCGACTGCAGCGACAGGCTGTGCACCATCTCGCGCCAGTCGGTGGCGACCATGTTGGTGGCCGTGGGCAGGCCGGTGGCACGGCGAAATTCGGCCATCACCTCGCGCCCCGAGAACACGCCTTCGGCGCCGCACGGGTCTTCGGCATAGGCCATCACGCCGTGCAGGTCGCGGCACAGCCGAATGGCGTCCTGCAGCAGCCAGCCACCGTTGGGGTCGAGCGTGACGCGCGCCTGCGGAAAGCGCTCGTGCAGCGCGCGGATGGCCTCGACTTCTTCTTCGCCGCGCAACACGCCGCCCTTGAGCTTGAAGTCGGTGAAGCCGTAGCGCGCATGCGTGGCTTCGGCCAGGCGCACGATGGCCTCGGGCGTCATGGCCTCTTCGTGGCGCAGGCGGAACCAGTCGTCGGCGGCGCCGGGGTCGCTCTCGTACGGCAGGTCGGTCTTGTTGCGGTCGCCCACGTAGAACAGGTAGCCCAGCATCTGCACCGCGTCGCGCTGCTGGCCTTCGCCGAGCAACGCGGCCACGGGCACCTCGAGGAACTGGCCCAGCAGGTCGAGCAGCGCGGCCTCCACCGCGGTGATCGCGTGGATGGTCACGCGCAGGTCGAAGGTCTGCTGGCCACGCCCGCCGCTGTCGCGGTTGGCGAAGGCGTGGCGCATGCTGTTGAGCACCGCGTGGTGCCGCCCGATGGGCTGGCCGACGATGAGGCTGCGCGCGTCTTCCAGCGTCTGGCGGATCTTTTCGCCGCCCGGCACCTCGCCCACGCCGGTGCGCCCGGCGCTGTCGGTCAGGATGAGCAGGTTGCGCGTGAAGAACGGGCCGTGCGCGCCGCTCAGGTTCATCAGCATGCTGTCGTGGCCCGCGACGGGAACCACGCGCAGGGCGGTGATGGTGGGGGTCTGGCTTGCGCTCATTGCACTCCTTGCGTTCCTTGCACTTGCTGGTGTTGCTTCGGTCGTCGCATTCAGACGCGAACGGCCTGGCGGGCCAGCAGCTTCCAGGTGCCGCCCTGCTTCTGCCACACGCCGAGGATCTTCAGCGCCACCTTGCCGGGCTTGCCCGAGTCGTTGGTGTCGGCCGCCAGCGAGTGGCGCACGACGGCGGTGTTGGCGTCGACCACCTTGATGGTCTGCTCGGTGATGGTAATGGTCACGAAGTCGGACTTGCCGTCCATCAGGTCGGCGATGAAGCTGGCCTTGGTGTCGACCTTGCCGCCCGAATGGCCGTAGCTCAGGTCGTCGGCCACCAGCGCGCCGAGCGAGGCGGCGGTCGGGTCGATCATGGCGATGCGCAGGCGCTCGGCGGCGGCGGCCACTTCGGGCTGGGCCGACGCGGTGCTGCCCGCGGGCATCATCGAGCAGCCCGAGAAGGCGACGGCCGCGGCGGCCATGAGGAAGATCTTCTTGATGGACATGGTGTTGTGTGTCTCCGTGTTTTTCTTGAATGCCTGCGGCGTTGAGGCGTGAGGCGTTGCAGCGTTGCCGTGCCGGCTTACTGCGGGCCGAGCGCGTCGATCAGCGCCTTCAGCTGTTCCACCTCGGCGGGCTTCAGGTCGGTGAGCGGCGCGCGCACGGGGCCGGCGTCGTGGCCGACGATCTTGGCGCCCGCCTTCACGATGCTCACGGCGTAGCCCGGCACGCGGTTGCGCAGCTCCAGGTAGGGCATGAAGAAGGTCTTCAGCAGGTGGTGCTGCGTCTTCAGGTCGTCGGCGGCCACGGCCTTGTAGAAGTCCATGGCGGTCTTCGGAATGAAGTTGAACACCGCCGACGAGTACACCGGCGTGCCCATCGCCTTGTAGGCGGCGGCGTAGACCTCGGCCGTGGGCAGGCCGCCCAGGTAGGCGAAGCGGTCGCCCATGCGCTGGTAGATGGCGACCATGGCCTCGATGTCGCCGATGCCGTCCTTGAAGCCCACCAGGTTGGGGTTGCGTTCGGCCAGGCCGGCCAGGGTTTCGGGCTTCAGGCGGCTGGAGGCGCGGTTGTAGACGATCACGCCGAACTTCACGCTCTTGCACACGGCTTCCACGTGCGCGGCCAGGCCTTCCTGCCCGGCTTCGGTGAGGTAGTGCGGCAGCAGCAGGATGCCGTGCGCGCCGGCCTTCTCGGCGGCTTGCGCGCACTGGATGGCGAAGCGCGTCGGGCCGCCGGCGCCGGCAATGATGGGCACCACGCCGCGGCAGGTGTCCACCGCGGTCTTGATGATGCCGGGGTACTCGTCGCCCGTCAGCGAGAAGAACTCGCCCGTGCCGCCGGCCGCGAACAGCGCGCTCGCGCCGTAGGGCTGCAGCCATTCGAGGCGCTTGACGTAGCTTTGCGCGTTGAAGTCGCCGTTGCTGTCGAAGTCGGTCAGCGGGAACGAGAGCAGGCCGGAGCCCATGATGGTCTTGAGTTCTTGCGGGTTCATGGGGAAGAGTCCTGTGAAGATTTGAAAGAAAGAAAAAAAAGGGTGAAGGCAGCCGGTCAGTCGAGCCTGACGTTGGCCTCTTTGATGACTTGCGCCCAGCGCGCGCGCTCCTTGGCGAAGAACTGGTCCTGCTCGGGGGCGGTCATGGTCACGACCTCGGCGCCCTGCCCCGCGAGGCGCGCGCGGATGTCGGGCGTGCGAATGATGCGCACCAGCTCGCGGTTGAGCCGCGCGACCACCGCGTCGGGCACGCCGCGCGCGGCGACCATGCCCTGCCAGGTGCCCGACTCGAAGCCGGGCGCGCCCTGCTCTGCAATGGTGGGCACATTGCCGATGAGCGGCATGCGCGTGGCCTTGGACACCGCGATGAGCTTGAGCTTGCCGGCCTGCACCTGCGGGTAGGTGGCGAGCATGCCGTTCATGAGCACCTGCGTCTGGCCCGAGACGGTGTCGAGCACGGCCTGCACGCCGCCCTTGTAGGGCACGTATTCCCACTTGGCGCCGATCTTGCGCTGCAGCTCGATGCCGGCCAGGTGCGCGGTGCTGCCGCTGGCGGTCACGGCGAAGTTGAGGTCGCTGCCGCTCTTTTTCGACAGCTCGACCAGCTCCTTCAGCGTGCTCGCCTGCACCGAGGGGTGCACCACCAGCAGGTGCGGCGAGTAGGCCAGCATGGCCACGCTGCGCAGGTCCTTCGACGGGTCGAACGGCAGCTTGGGGTACAGCGACGGGCTGATGGCCAGCGCGCCCAGGTCGCACAGCATGAGCGTGTAGCCGTCGGCCGGCGCCTTGGCCAGCAGGTCGGCGCCGAGGTTGCCGTTGGCGCCGGCGCGGTTGTCGATGATGACCGACTGCCCCAGCGCCTCCGACAGCGGCTGCGTGATGGAGCGCGCAATGATGTCCGACGAGCCGCCCGGCGGGTACGGAACGATGATCTTGATGGGCTTGGCCGGCCAGTTGGCGCCCGCCCCTTGCGTGCCGGAGGCCGCCTGGGCGAACGCGCGAGCTGGCAGGCCGGCGGCCAGTGTGGTTGCAAGTGCGGCGCCCAAGGCGCCGCGTCGGTTGATGCGCATGCTGTCTCCTGATTTGTTCGATGAAGCCACGACCTCGCTCGTCCCGCCTCGCGAGTTATCAGTCATCGTACAACTAGAAAAACAACTTGTCCAGATTGGACGCCAAGAAAAGTTGGCTCCGTGGTGTCGGAAAGTTCGGAAAGCCTAGGGCGCTAAAGGCCCTGCGGCCCTGCGGCGCTACGGCGCCGGCGAGCCCTGCCCCGCAGCACTTGCAGCCGCGTCGGCTTTCGCCTTCTGCTGCGCGGCTTCCTGCGCGATGCGCAGCCGCTCGCGGCTGTTGGTCAGGTGGATGCGCATGGCAGCGCGGGCCGACTCGGGGTCGCGCCGCGCGATGGCCGCATAGATCTCTTCGTGCTCGCGGTTCACGCGGCTCAGGTACGGCGCCCCGCCCTCGTGCGTGCGGATGGCGCTGATGCGCGTGCGCGGGATCAGCGTGGTGCCCAGGTGCCGCATGATGTCGGCGAAATACGGGTTGCCGGTCGACTGCGCGATCTGCAGGTGAAAGCGAAAGTCGGGCCCCACCGTGTCGCCCGCCACCACCACGTTCTTCTCGAAATCGTCCAGCGCCTGGCGCATGGCCACGAGCTGCTCGTCGGTGCGGCGGCTGGCGGCCAGGCCGGCGGATTCGGTTTCCAGGCTGATGCGCAGCTCGAGCACGGCCAGCACGTCGACCGATGCGGCGATCTCGCCCGGGTCCAGGCGAAACACCCCGCTCGAACGCGGCTGCAGCACGAAGGTGCCCACGCCGTGCAGCGTCTCGACCAGCCCGCCGGCCTGCAGCTTCGACAGCGCCTCGCGCACCACGGTGCGGCTCACACCGTAGGCCTGCATGATGGCCGACTCGGTGGGGAGCTTGTCACCCGGTCGCAGCGACTGGCTGCGGATCTTCTCGCCCAGGTCTTCCACCAGCCCGTGGGCGAGGCCGCGTGCGCGCTGGCGCGGACGCCCCACGAACGCGGCACCCACGGCGGCACCGCCCGCCCCGGCTTCCACCGGCGCCTCTGATACCAAGGGATTACCCGCAATCGACTGAACCATGGTCACGATGATAATCCCCAAACTAGTTGTACGACAACAGATAACTCATCACTCAAACCTCTTTAGAAGCCGCTGCTGAAAGCGCCACAACCCCTGAAGAGGCACTGGCGGTCCGCACGGCACTCACATGAAGTATTCCCTCGACTTCGCCCCGTTGGCATCGTACTGGCCCGTTTTCGTCAACGGTGCATGGCTGACGCTCAAGATGACCGCGCTGGCCGTGGTCATCGGCGTATGCGTCGGCACGCTGGTGGCCTTTGCCAAGCGCAGCCGCATCAAGCCGCTGTCGCGCGCCTGCACCGTCTACATCGAGATCGTGCGCAACACGCCGTTCCTGGTGCAGATCTTCCTGCTGTACTTCGGGCTGGCCAGCTTCGGCGTGCGCATGCCCACCTTCGCGGCCGCGGTGCTGGCCATGGTGATCAACATCGCGGCCTACGCCGCCGAAATCATCCGCGCCGGGCTCGAGTCGGTGCCCAAGGGGCAGATCGAGGCGGCCGAATGCCTGGGGCTGTCGAAGTGGCGCATCGGCTGGCACGTCATGCTGCAGCCGTCCATCGAGAAGGTGTACCCCGCCCTCACGAGCCAGTTCCTGCTGATGATGCAGGCCTCGGCCATGGCCTCGCAGATCTCGGCCGAAGAGCTCACGGCCATCGCCAACACGGTGCAGTCGGACACCTTCCGCTCGCTTGAGACCTACATCGTGGTCGCGGCGCTGTACCTGGTGCTCTCGCTGTTCATCAAGCTGGTGACCTGGGCGCTGGGCGAGTACCTGTTTCGCCGCCGCCGCGTCATTCGCCGCGCCACCGCGCAGGCCGGCAACGCGCAGCCCGCCGCGGGCCCGGACACCTCCACGGCCGCCGTCGCGGTGCACGGGGGTGCCGCATGAGCATCGGCCACTTCACCTTCACGCACCTGATGTACCTGGTGCAGTCCATCGGCTGGACGCTGCTGCTCTCGGCCATCGCCTTCGCGCTGGGCGCCATCGGCGGCTTCGGGCTGATGCTCGCGCGCATCTCGCCGCGGCCGTGGCTGCGCTGGTTCGCGGTGGTCTACATCGAGTGCATCCAGGGCATTCCGCTGCTGATCCTGCTGTTCATCGTGTACTTCGGCCTGTCGGTGTACGGGCTGTCGCTGCCCTCGCTGGTGGCCGCGGGCATCGCGATGATGATCTACGTCAGCGCCTACCTGGGCGACATCTGGCGCGGCTGCATCGAGGCCATGCCCAAGCCGCAATGGGAAGCCTCCGAATGCCTGGCCTTCTCGCGCTGGCAGACGCTTCGCCTGGTGATCATTCCGCAGGCCATGCGCCTGTCGCTGCCGCCCACGGTCGGCTTCCTGGTGCAGATCATCAAGATGACTTCGCTGGCCTCGGTGATCGGCTTCGTCGAGCTCACGCGGGCCGGCCAGATCATCAACAACACCATCTTCCAGCCCTTCCTGGTCTTCTTCCTGGTCGGTGCTTTCTATTTCGCCCTGTGCTATCCGCTGTCGCGTTGGAGCGAAGCGATGGAGAAGAAACTCAATGTCGCCAATCAATAAGCCGTCGCCAGGCCGTTCCCAAGTCGGCTTTGCCGCCCCCTCGGGGGGTGGCGAAGCACACGAAGTGGCAAGCCGGGGGGCCATAGTCAAGCTGGACCACGTCTACAAGAGCTTCGGCTCCAACCAGGTCCTCAAGGGTGTTTCTTTCGAGGTCGCCAAGGGCGAGATGATCGCAATCATCGGCGCCAGCGGCTCGGGCAAGAGCACGGCGCTGCGCTGCATCGACCGGCTCGAGGTGATCGACAAGGGCACCATCGAGGTCTGCGGCATCCGCGTGGACAGCCCCGGCGTCGACCTGAAGCAGCTGCGACTCGAAGTGGGCATCGTGTTCCAGAGCTACAACCTGTTCCCCCACCTCACGGTGCAGGAGAACATCATGCTGGCGCTGCGCCACGTGAAGAAGCAGTCGCGCGACGAAGCACGCGACGTTGCCGTGCGCGTGCTCGACCAGGTCGGCCTGAAGGCCAAGGCCGACGCCTACCCCGAACAACTCTCCGGCGGCCAGCAGCAGCGCGTGGCCATCGCGCGCTCGCTCGCCATGTCGCCCAAGGTGATGCTGTTCGACGAGGTCACCTCCGCGCTCGACCCCCAGCTCACCGGCGAGGTGCTGCGCGTGATGGAAGACCTGGCGGCCGGCGGCATGACCATGCTGCTGGTGACGCACGAGATGGCCTTCGCCAAGCGCGTGGCCGACCGGATCATCTACATGCACCAGGGCACCGTGTGGGAAACCGGCCCCGGCGAAATGCTCGACGCGCCCAAGACGCAAGAGCTGCATGCCTTCCTGAACAACGGGCTGTAAGCAGGCAGCCCGGGTTCCTTCATCACTCCCATATCAATTCACTCCAGGAGACTTTCATGAAACTCGGCAACCTCTTCACCCGCACCTGCATCGCGCTGGCCCTCGTGGGCGGCGTGGCGCAAGCGGCCATGGCCGACCAGCTCGACGACATCAAGAAGGCCGGCAAGGTGCGCGTGGCCATCGCCATGGGCACGCCGCTGTTCAGCTTTGCCGACGCCAACCTGCAGCCCACCGGCTCCGACGTGGACACCGCCACGCAACTGGCCAAGGACCTGGGCGTGAAGCTGGAAATCGTCTCCATCACCAACGCCGCGCGCGTGCCCACGCTGCAGGCGCAGCGCGCCGACCTGGTCATTGCCGACCTGTCGATCACGCCGGAGCGCGAGAAGGTCGTCGACTTCTCGGTGCCCTACGCGGTCATCAGCATCATCGTGGGCGGCCCCAAGAGCATCAAGGTGGCCGACTACGCCGACCTGAACGGCAAGCGCATCGGCCTGACGCGCGCCACCGTGAACGACACGCTCACCACCCAGCAGGCCAAGGGCGCGGAAATCGTGCGCTACGAGGACGACGCCACGCTCATCACCTCGATGGTCACGGGCCAGATCGACCTGTTCTCCAGCACGCCGTCGAACCTGAGCGAAATGGTCAAGCAGGCGCCCACGAAGAACCTGGAGCTCAAGTTCGCGCAGAAGGACTTCGACCTGGGCATCGCGCTGAACAAGGAGCAGCCCAAGCTCAAGGAGTGGGTGAACAACTGGGTCGTCACGAACCAGAAGAACGGCAAGCTCAACGCCATCTACAAGAAGTACCACAACCGCGACCTGCCCGAACGCATCACCAAGCTCTGAACGGACGAGTGAAGATGGAAGCCTCGAAGAACAAACTCAACCGGCTGCTGCTGACCGGCGCGGCCGGCGGCCTGGGCAAGGTGCTGCGCGAGCGGCTCAAGCCCTATGCCGACGTGCTGCGCCTGTCCGACATCGCCTCGCTGGCCCCGGCCGCCGACGCGAGCGAAGAGGTGGTGCCCTGCGACCTTTCCGACAAGGCGGCGGTGCATGCGCTGCTGGAAGGCTGCGACGCCATCGTGCACCTGGGCGGCGTGTCGGTGGAGCGGCCGTTCGAGGAGATCCTCGAGGCCAACATCAAGGGCATCTTCAACGTGTACGAGGCCGCGCGCCGCCACGGCGTGAAGCGCGTGGTGTTCGCCAGCTCGAACCACGTGATCGGCTTCTACAAGCAGAGCGAGCACATCGACGCGCACGCCGCGCGCCGGCCCGACGGCTACTACGGCCTGTCGAAGTCCTTCGGCGAGGACATGGCGCAGTTCTACTTCGACCGCTGGGGCATCGAGACGGTGAGCATCCGCATCGGCAGCTCGTTTCCCGAGCCGCTCAACCGCCGCATGATGAGCACCTGGCTGAGCTACCGCGACCTGACCACGCTGATCGAGAAGTCGCTGTTCACGCCCGGCGTGAAGCACACGGTGGTCTACGGCATGTCGGACAACCGCGACGTGTGGTGGGACAACAGCGCCGCCGCGCACCTGGGCTTCGTGCCGCAGGACGGCTCGGAAGTGTTCCGCGACAAGGTCGAGCAGCAGCCCCCCGTGGCGCCGAACGACCCGAACGCCATCTACCAGGGCGGCGCCTTCACCGCACAGGGCCCGTTCGGCGATGCCGGCTGAACTCGTTCTAGACGCGCGCAACGCCACCGGCGAAAGCCCGGTGTGGCATGCGCGCGAGCAGGCGCTGTACTGGGTCGACATTCCGGCGCGCACGCTGAACCGCTGGCACGCGGGCGAAGGCCATGCGATGTGGACCGCGAATGAAATGATCGCCTGCATCGCCCCGCGCGCGGACGTGCCCGGCGAGTGGATCGCCGGCATGGAAAGCGGCCTCTTCTCGCTGAAGCCGCAGGCCGACGGCACGCTGGCCGCCACCTCGCTCGCCAAGGTCGAGCACGCGATGCCGGCCATGCGCTTCAACGACGGCCGCTGCGACCGCCAGGGCCGCTTCTGGGCCGGCACCATGCTGCTGGACATGTCGGCGGGCGCGCGCGTCGGCCGCCTCTACAGCCACGCAAGGGGCGACACAGGCGACACAGGCAACACGGGCGCGGCCCTGCGCATGGACGACTTCATCGTGCCCAACGGCCTGGCCTTCAGCCCCGACGGCCGCACCATGTACCTGTCTGACTCGCACCCCACGGTGCAGGCAGTCTGGGCCTTCGACTACGACACCGACACCGGCACGCCCCGCAACCGCCGCCTGTTCATCGACATGCAGCCCCTGCCCGGGCGCCCCGACGGCGCCGCCATGGACACCGACGGTTGCTACTGGATCTGCGGCAACGACGCCGGCCTGGTGCACCGCTTCACGCCCGACGGCCGGCTCGACCGCTCGCTCGAAGTGCCGGTGAAGAAGCCGGCCATGTGCGCCTTCGGCGGCGCGGGCCTGGACACGCTGTTCGTCACCTCCATCCGGCCCGGCGGCATCGACCTGTCGGACCAGCCCCTGGCCGGCGGCGTGTTCGCGCTGCGGCCGGGCGCGCAGGGCGTTGCAGAGCCGATGTTCGGCACCTGAAGACGGCACGGCGCACCCCTTTCGACAACCACCAAAGCAGAGGATGAGACAAATGAAATTCACCAAGACCCTTATCGCAATTTCCGCGTGCGCCGCAGCCGCGCTGACCACATTGGCTGCACACGCCACCGAGTTCCGTTCGGCCGACATCCACCCCGACGACTACCCCACCGTGACCGCGGTGAAGTTCATGAGCGAGCGCCTGAAGGCGCTGTCGGGCGGCAAGCACAGCATCAAGGTGTTCAACAACAGTTCGCTCGGCAGCGAGAAGGACACCATCGAGCAGACCAAGATCGGCGCGCTGCAGATGGTGCGCGTGAACATCGCGCCCATGAACAACATCTGCGCCGAGACGCAGGTGCCGACCATGCCCTTCCTGTTCCGCTCGGTGGACCACCTGCACAAGGTGCTGGACGGCCCCATCGGCGAAGAGATCCTGAAGTCGTGCGAGAAGCAGGGCTTCGTGGGCCTGGCCTACTACGACAGCGGCGCCCGCTCGATGTTCACCGCCAAGAAGCCGGTGCGCAGCTTCGCCGACATGAAGGGCCTGAAGGTTCGCGTGCAGCAGTCCGACCTGTGGGTGTCGATGCTGGAAGCCATGGGCGCCAACGCCACGCCGATGCCCATGGGCGAGGTGTACACGGGCCTGAAGACCGGCCTGATCGACGCGGCCGAAAACAACTACCCCACCTACGAAAGCGCGCGCGCCTTCGAAGTGGCCAAGTACTACAGCAAGACCGAGCACTCGATGGCCCCCGAGATGCTGCTGTTCTCCAAGCGCGCGTGGGACAAGCTCTCCCCCGAAGAGCAGGGCTGGATCCGCCAGGCCGCCAAGGAATCGGTGCCCTACATGCGCAAGCAGTGGGAAGAGCGCGAAGTGAAGTCGCTGGCCACGGTGAAGGCCGGCGGCGCCGAGATCATCGAAGTCGACAAGGCCCCGTTCCAGGCCGCGATGAAGCCGGTGTACGACAAGTTCATCACCGACGCGAAGCTCAAGGACCTCGTGAAGCGCGTGCAGGACACGAAGTAAGCAAGTCGGTCCGTTGAATTGGCTCCTTCCCCTCCCGGGGGAAGGTCGGGAGGGGGCACGACGGCGCGGGAGTAAACGCGCCGCCTGCCCCCACCCCTGCCCTCCCCCCAGGGGAGGGAGAAAGACAAAGAAGAACTCACATGTACACCAAACTTTGCCGCACCCTCGCCCGTGCCTGCATGTGGTTGGGCATCCTCGGTCTCGTCGCGGTGATCTGCGCGGTGAGCTGGCAGGTGTTCGGCCGCTACGTGCTCAACAACACCCCCACCTGGGCCGAAAGCCTGGCGCTGCTGCTGGTCATCTACGTCACGATGTTCGGCGTGGCCGTGGGCGTGCGCGACGCGGGCCACATCGGCCTGGAGTCGTTCCTGGTGCTCGCGCCCGACTGGCTGCGCCTGAAGATGGAATACCTCATCCACGTGCTGATCCTGACCTTCGGGCTGGCCATGGCCTGGAACTGCGCCTCGCTCGCCGAATCGGTGTGGGACTACCGCCTGCCCACGCTGTGGATCTCCGAGGGCTGGAAATACGTGCCCGCCTCGCTGGCCGGCGTGCTCATCGTGATGTTCTCCATCGAGCACATCATCGCCCTGGCCCAAGGCCGCGAAGTCGAACCCTCGTGGGCCTGACCATGACCATTCCTCTTCTCATTCTTTGCCTTTCCTTCACGCTCTTTCTCCTGCTGGGCGTGCCGGTCGCTTTTTCCATCGGGCTGTCGGCCCTGGCCACGCTGCTGTATGAAGGCCTGCCGCTGGCGGTCGGCTTCCAGCAGATGACCTCGGGCATGGGGATCTTCTCTTTCCTGGCCATTCCGTTCTTCATCTTCGCGGGCGAGCTGATGCTCTACGGCGGCATCGCGGACCGCATCGTCAACCTGGCGCGCGACCTCGTGGGCCATGTGCGCGGCGGCCTGGGCATGTCGAACGTGGTGGCCTGCACGCTGTTCGGCGGCGTCTCGGGCTCGCCCGTGGCGGACGTCTCGGCCATGGGCGCCGTGATGATCCCCATGATGAAGAAGGAGGGCTACCACGCCGACTACGCGGTCAACGTGACGACGCACGCGGCGCTGGTCGGCGCGCTGATGCCGACCAGCCACAACCTCATCATCTATTCGCTCGCGGCGGGCGGCAAGGTGTCGATCGCGGCGCTGATCCTGGCGGCGCTGCTGCCGGCGGCCGTGCTCACCATCAGCAACCTGGCGGCCGCCTACCTGGTGGCGGTGAAGCGCGGCTACCCGGCCGGCAGCTTCCCGGGCTGGACGATCGTGGGGCGCTCGTTCGCGGCGGCGCTGCCGGGCCTGTTCATCGTGGTGCTGATCCTGGGGGGCATCCTGTCGGGCATCTTCACGGCCACCGAGTCGGCCGCGGTGGCGGTGCTGTACGCGCTGGGGCTCACCATCTTCGTGTACCGCACGCTGAAGTGGGAGCACTTCATCAAGGCGGCCTCGAAGGCGGTGCGCACCACCGGCGTGATCCTGCTGCTGATCGGCATCTCCAGCACCTTCGGCTACCTCATCAGCCTGTACGGCGTGGCCGAGCTCACGGGGCAGATGCTGTCGCAGGTGACGAGCACGCCGTGGGTCATCTTCCTGCTGATCAACATCATCCTGTTCGTGCTGGGCACCTTCCTGGACATGGCCGCCACCATCCTGCTGTGCACGCCCATCTTCCTGCCCATTGCCCAGCACTACGGCATGACCTCGGTGCAGTTCGGCATCGTGATGCTCATCAACTGCGCGCTGGGGCTGAACACGCCGCCCGTGGGCACCACCCAGTTCGTGGGGTGCGCCATCGGCGGGGTGTCGGTGGGCACGGTGATGCGCACGATCTGGCCGTTCTACGGGGCATTGATCTTTGCGCTGGGCGTGGTCACATTCGTGCCTGCGTTCTCGACCTGGCTGCCCAGCATGTTCATGGTCGTGAAGTAAGCGCAACAGGCCCGAGCACGCCCCGAGGAACCCACGATGACAGAAACCACGCGCCCACCGCACCGCATCCGCATCCACGCCGCGGACAACGTGGCCATCGTCGCGAACGACGGCGGGCTGAAGGCCGGCACGGCGTTCAGCGACGGCCTCGTGCTGGTGGACACCGTGCCCCAGGGCCACAAGGTGGCACTGGCCGACCTGGCCGAGGGCGACGCCATCGTGCGCTACAACGTGGTGATCGGCTACGCGCTGAAGGCGCTGCCGCGCGGCAGCTGGGTGCACGAGCGCGTGATGCGCATGCCCACCGCGCCCGGGCTCGACGGCCTGCCCATCGCCACCGTGAAGCCCCCCGCCCTGGCGCCGCTGGAGGGCTACACCTTCGAGGGCTACCGCAACGCCGACGGCTCGGTGGGCTCGCGCAACATCCTGGCCATTACCGAAACGGTGCAGTGCGTGGCCGGCGTGATCGACTTCGCGGTGCAGCGCATCAAGGCCGAGTTGCTGCCGAAGTACCCGAACGTGGACGACGTGGTGGGGCTGGCGCACGGCTACGGCTGCGGCGTGGCCATCGACGCGCCCGACGCGGTGGTGCCCATTCGCACGCTGCGCAACATCAGCTTGAACCCGAACTTCGGCGGCGAGGTGATGGTGGTGAGCCTGGGCTGCGAGAAGCTGCAGCCCGAGCGGCTGCTGCCGCCGGGCAGCATCCCCATCGTCGACCGGCGCGGCGAAGCGGCGGGCAGCGACGAACTCGACGTGGTCTGCCTGCAGGACGACGAGCACGTCGGCTTCATGTCGATGATCGACTCGGTCATGCGCCAGGCCGAGCAGCACCTGGTGCGCCTGAACGCGCGCCGCCGCGAGACCGTGCCCGCCAGCGAGCTGGTGGTGGGCGTGCAGTGCGGCGGCAGCGACGCCTTCTCGGGCGTGACCGCCAACCCGGCCGTGGGCTTCTGCACCGACCTGCTGGTGCGCGCGGGCGCCACGGTGATGTTCTCGGAAGTGACCGAGGTGCGCGACGGCATCGACCAGCTCACCTCGCGCGCGGCCACGCCCGAGGTGGCCGCCGCCATGATCCGCGAGATGGCCTGGTACGACGCCTACCTGGAAAAGGGCCGCGTCGACCGCAGCGCCAACACCACGCCGGGCAACAAGAAGGGCGGGCTGTCGAACATCGTCGAGAAGGCGATGGGCTCCATCGTCAAGTCGGGCTCGGCGCCCATCACCGGCGTGCTGGCGCCGGGCGAGAAGGTGGCGCAGAAGGGCCTCGTCTACGCGGCAACGCCGGCCAGCGACTTCATCTGCGGCACGCTGCAGCTGGCCGCGGGCATCAACCTGCATGTGTTCACCACCGGCCGCGGCACGCCCTACGGGCTGGCCGAGGTGCCGGTCATCAAGGTGGCCACGCGCAGCGACCTGGCGCGCCGCTGGCACGACCTGATGGATGTGAACGCGGGCCGCATCGCCGACGGCGAGGCCAGCATCGAGGACATCGGCTGGGAAATGTTCCACCTGATGCTCGACGTGGCCAGCGGCCGCAAGAAGACCTGGGCGGAGCACTGGAAGCTGCACAACGCGCTGGTGCTGTTCAACCCGGCGCCGGTCACCTGAACCCATCCCCTGCAGAACACACACCACACACGGAGCACGCAAATGGAAGACCTCAAGGACAAGGTGGCCCTCGTCACCGGCGCCAGCACCGGCATCGGCGCGGCGGTGGCCATCGCCTTCGCCGCGCGCGGCATGCGCGTGGCGGTGCACTACAACAGCTCGGTCGCCGAGGCCAACGAGGTGGTCGAGACCATCCGCGCGGCCGGCGGCGCCGCCGTGGCCGTGAAGGCCGACGTGCGCGACACGGGCGCCATCCGCGACTGCGTGAAGCAGGTGGTGGACGAGTTCGGCCGCATCGACGTGCTGGTGAACAACGCCGGCAGCCTGGTCAAGCGCGTGCCCATCGCCGAGTTCGACGACGCGCTGTTCGACGAGGTGATGCACATCAACGCACGCTCGGTGCTGGCCTGCTGCCGCGAGGTGGTGCCGCTGATGCGCGCGCAGGGCGGCGGCAACATCATCAACGTGACCTCGGTGGCGGCACGCACCGGCGGTGGGCCCGCGGCCTACCTGTACGCGGGCGCCAAGGGCTTCGTGAGCACGGCCACGCACGGGCTGGCCAAGGAGCTGGTGGGCGACCGCATCCGCGTGAACGCGGTGGCGCCGGGCGTCATCCAGACGCCGTTCCAGGACCGCTTCTCGACGCCCGCGATGCTGGAGAACTTTCGCGCCGGCATCCCGATGGGGCGCCTCGGCACGGCCGAGGAGTGCGTGGGCGCCTTCCTGTACCTGGCTTCGGAGCAACTCTCGGGCTATGTCACCGGGCAGGTGCTCGAGGTGAACGGCGGGCAGTACATGCCCTGAGCCATGGCCTGAGCCACGCTCTGCCCCTGCCGCTGCTTTCAGCTTTCAAAGATCAACAACGGAGACAAAGAAGATGACGACGAAATTCCTGCGCAAGTTCGCGGCCCTCACCGGCGCGGCCTGCATCGCCTTCGGCCTCGCGGCACCCGCCGCCCAGGCCGCCGGCAACGACTACCCGAACCACACGGTCGAGCTGATCGTGCCCTACCAGCCCGGCGGCGGCACCGACGCGCTGGCCCGCGCCTTCGCCGACGCGAGCCGCAAGCACATGTCTGAAAGCATCGTCATCGTGAACCGCCCCGGCGCGGGCGGCGCCATCGGCTGGAACGAGGTGATCCATTCGCGCCCCGATGGCTACAAGCTGGCGGTGCTCACGGTGGAGCTGCTCACGCTGCCGCACCTGGGCCTGGCCAAGTTCAACTACGACGACTTCCAGCCGATCGCGCAGCTCAACGCCGACCCGGCCGCCATCACGGTGAAGGCCGACTCGCCCTACAACACCATCGAGGAATTCCTGGCCGCGGCCAAGAAGAAGCCCGGCGAAATGGGCGTGGGCAACTCGGGCACCGGCTCCATCTGGCACCTGGCGGCCTCGGCGCTCGAAGACAAGACCGGCGCCAAGTTCAACCACATTCCGTTCCAGGGCGCGGGCCCGGCCGTGCTGGCGCTGCTCGGCGGCCACGTCGACGCGGTGGCCGTGAGCCCGGCCGAGGTGTCGACCTACGTGCAGGCCGGCAAGCTGAAGATGCTGGTGCTGATGGCCGACAAGCGCATGGCCGCCTTCGACAAGGTGCCCACCGCCAAGGAGCGCGGCATCGACATTTCCATCGGCACCTGGCGCGGCCTCGGCGCGCCGAAGAACACGCCGCCCGAAGTGATGGCCAAGCTGCGCGACATCGCCGCCAAGACGGCCAAGGAGCCGCTGCTGCGCGAGGTGATGGACAAGCAGAACCTGGGCTACGTGTACACCGACGGCGCCGCCTTCAAGGAAACGCTGGCCAAGGACAACGACTACTTCAAGGCACTGATCACCAAACTGGGCATCAAGCCCTGAGCGACGCAGCGATGAAGACGACCATCGCATCGCTGCTGTGGCTGGCCGCGGCCGCGCCGGCCCCGGCGCTCGCCGCAACCTGGGTGTACGTGTCGAACGCGGACAGCCAGGAAATCTCGGTGCTGGAGCTCGACCGCGCGCAGGGCGCGCTCAAGCCCGTGCAGACGCTGAACGTCGGCGGCACGGTGATGCCGATGGTGGTGAGCCGCGACAGGCGCGTGCTGTACGCCGCGCTGCGCTCGCAGCCGTTTCGCGTGACGGCGCTGTCCATCGACGGCGCCAGCGGCAAGCTGCAGAAGCTCGGCGAGGCGCCGCTGGCCGACAGCATGGCCAACATCGACCTGGACGCGAGCGGCCAGTGGCTGTTCGCGGCCTCGTACCAGGGCGGGAAGATCACGGTGAACGCGGTGGGCAAGGACGGCACGGTCGGCCCCATCCACCAGCTGATCCAGACCGGGCCGAACGCGCACGCCATTCACGCGGACGCCAGCAACCGGTTCGTGCTCGCGACCAGCCTGGGCGCGGACAACGTCTCCAGCTGGCGCTTCGACGCGCAGAAGGGGCTGCTGTCGCCCAACGACCCGCCGCTGACCGCCACCGCCGCCAAGTCGGGCCCGCGCCACTTCGTGTGGGACAAGGCGCAGCGTTACCTCTACCTGCTCGACGAACTCGACGCGGGGCTGCACGTGTACGCCTGGGACGCCGCGCGCGGCACGCTGAAGCTCGCGCAGAGCACCACCACCCTGCCCGCCGGCTTCACCGGCAAGCCCTGGGCGGCCGACCTGCACCTGACGCCCGACGGGCGCTACCTGTATGCGTCGGAGCGCACGTCGAGCACGCTGTCGGCCTTCAAGGTCGATGCCGCCACGGGGCAGCTGCAGCCGCTGGGCTTCACGCCGACCGAGAAGGGGCCGCGCGGTTTCGCCATCGACGCGACCGGGCGCTACCTGATCGCCGCGGGGCAGGAGTCGAACGGCATCTCTCTGTATGCCATCGACCCCGACACCGGCGCGCTGGGCAAGCCGCAGCACCTGGACGTTGGCAAGAACCCGAACTGGATCGAGATCGTCGACGTGCCGTGACGGGGTCGGCCCCTCACCCTGATGCTTCACGGCGCCACCACCCAAAACCATAAGGAGACATTGACATGCAACGCCGCACCCTCATTCGCACCGCCCTCGCCGCTTCGCTCGGCTCCGCGTTCACCGCCGGGCTTCCCGCCGCCTTCGCGCAGGGCAGCAACAGTTGGCCCACGGGCAAGGCCATCACCTACCTCGTGCCCTTTCCGGCCGGCGGCACCACCGACGTGCTGGGCCGCCTGATCGCGCAGAAGCTGGGCCCGGTGCTGGGCACCAGCGTGATCATCGACAACAAGGGCGGCGCCGGCGGCAGCGTGGGCTCCGAGGTGGGCGCGCGCGCCGCGCCGGACGGCTTCACGCTGGTGGGCGGCACCATCAGCTCGCACGCCATCAACGTGAGCCTGTACCCGAAGATCGGCTACGACCCGATCAAGTCGTTTGCCCCGGTAACGCTCATCGGCACCAACCCGGTGGTGCTGGTGGTGAGCCAGTCGAGCCCCTACAAGACGCTGAAGGACGTGATCGCGGCCAGCAAGGCCAAGCCGGGCGGGCTCTCGTCGGCCTCGGCCGGCACGGGCACCTCGCAGCACCTGGCGCTGGAGCTGCTGGCCTTCAAGTCGGGCGTGAAGTTCACGCACATTCCCTACAAGGGCAGCGGCCCGGCCATCCAGGACGCGATCGGCGGGCAGGTCGACATGATGTTCGACACCACCGTGGTGGCGGGCCCGCACATCCAGAGCGGCAAGCTGCGCGCCATTGCGGTCACGTCGTCGAAGCGCCTGGCCTCGATGCCCGACGTGCCCACGGTGGCCGAGTCGGGCGTGCCGGGGCTGCAGGACTTCGAGGTGGTGTCGTGGCAGGCCATCTTCGTGCCCGCGGGCACGCCGGCGCCGGTGGTCGACAAGCTGCACACCGAGATCCGCAAGATCCTGGCGACGCCCGAGATGCAGGACAAGCTCAAGGGCTTCGGCATGGAGCCGACCGACCTCAGCACCACGCAGATCGCCGCGTTCCAGAAGACCGAGGTGGACAAGTGGGCACAGGTCATCAAGGCAGCGGGCATCAAGGCCGACTAGCTTCGGGCGCGCGGCGCGCCCGAAGCGGCGGCGGGGCCGGGAAACCAAGGGAAGCTTCCTACGCCCCGGCGCGGGAGCGCTTTATAGAATGCCCCTCCCGACCCCGATTCCAACTCCAATTCCAGGCCCTCCCCACGTGTCCGACCGCTCCGCCGTACTGCCCCAATACCTGTTCCCGAAACAGGCACTGACCAATTTCGCCGGCTGGGTCGCGGGCAAGGAGCGGGGGGCTGTCACGACGTGGATCATCCGGCGCTTCGTGGCCAAGTACGACGTGAACATGGGCGAGGCGCTGGAGTCGGACGTCGAGTACTACAAGAGCTTCAACCAGTTCTTCACGCGCGCGCTCAAGCCCGGCGCCCGCCCGCTGGCGCAGGCCGACCTGGTGTGCCCGGTGGACGGCGCGATCAGCCAGTTCGGCCCCATCGAGGGCGACCAGATCTTCCAGGCCAAGGGCCACAACTACACGACCACGGCGCTGGTGGGCGGCGACGCCACGCTGGCCGCCAAGTTCGCGCACGGCAGCTTCGCCACGCTGTACCTGAGCCCCAAGGACTACCACCGCATCCACATGCCCTGCGACGGGCGGCTGGTGCGCATGATCCACGTGCCGGGCGACCTGTTCTCGGTGAACCCGACCACGGCACGCGGCGTGCCCGGCCTGTTCGCCCGCAACGAGCGCGTGGTGTGCGTGTTCGAGTCGGCGCAGGGCCCCTTCGTGCTGGTGCTGGTGGGCGCCACCATCGTGGGCAGCATGGCCACGGTGTGGCACGGCGTGGTCAACCCGCCGCGCGTGGGCGAGCTGCGCGAGTGGAGCTACAACGACCAGCAGATCGACATCCGCAAGGGCGACGAGATGGGCCGTTTCTTGCTCGGCTCCACCGTCGTCATGCTGTTCCCCAAGCCGCCCGTGGCGTTCAACCCGGAATGGTCGCCGGGCCGCGCGATCCGCCTGGGCGAGGCCATGGCCAACTACGCCGGCGTTTGACCGGTCTGCGAGTGCGGTTCATCACGCCGTTCGTGACACCGTTTTGTGACACCAATTTGTGAGGCTTTGTCTCACAACCCGCATGCAGCATGCGCCGACAGCTATAAAACTAGTAGCATCCTCTTCCTTTGCGATATAGTCGCCGGCCGACGAGACGGCCCTAGACGGTCAGAAACGGTCCAGCCCCAACCACAAGAACGCGAGGCCCGGTGGCTCGCCCAGCTTCGAGGAGATGATGTCGATGAGTACCAAGGAAAACGCTGCCGTCAGCCAGCTGCTCGCCCTGCTCGAAGCCCGCTACGCGCTGCGCGTGCTCTGGGCCCTGCGCGACGGCCATGCCCAGACCTTTCGCCTGCTGCAGGACAGCGTGGGCGGCATCACTCCCAACACGCTGAACACCCGCATCAAGGAACTGCGCGAGGCCGGAATCGTCGGCCACGGCAGCGACGGCTACAGCCTCACGCTCAGCGGGCAAGACCTGCTCAAGCGGCTGTCCGACCTGCAGGCCTTCGCCGGCAAGTGGCAGCTCGGGCAGCTCAAGAAGGCGGCGGCGCCGGTCGTTCCAGCAGCTACCGCCGCTGCGCCAGCTACAGCTCCCGGGACCACTGCGCCAACCGCGCCGACCGCGCCCGCCGCAACCGAGCCTCCCGCCACCACGGCGGCGCCTGCTCCCACACCCGCGCCGCCCACCGACGACACCGGCACCCGCTGACCGACGACAGGCCGGCGCCGCCCGGCCTCGGTAAACTCCGCGCCTTCGATTCAATTTCACACCCATCGACGCAAGGAGCGTTTCCCATGCCTACCACCCCCTCCGGCCTGCAATACGAAGACACCGAAGTCGGCACCGGTTCCGAAGCCAAGGCCGGCCAGCACGTGCATGTGCACTACACCGGCTGGCTCTACAACGACGGCGTGCAAGGCGCCAAGTTCGACTCCAGCCGCGACCGCAACGACCCGTTCGCGTTCTCGCTGGGCGCCGGCCAGGTCATCAAGGGCTGGGACGAAGGCGTGGCCGGCATGAAGATCGGTGGCAAGCGCACCCTGATCATCCCGGCAGCCCTGGGCTATGGCGCCCGCGGCGCCGGCGGCGTGATTCCCCCGAACGCCACGCTGAAGTTCGACGTTGAGCTGCTTGACGCCCACTGAGTTTGCGCAAAACGGCTTGAAAGGCCCGATTCCGGGCCTTTTTCATGTCCAACCGGCCCTGAAACGGGCCTTTTCAGCGCATTTCTTCGCTTGAAATGCCCTGGGCCAGCCCCAAGTGGCTGGCTATCGTTTGTTTTTCCGGCTCACGCCGGTTCTTTGAAAAATGACTGACCCGCAACAATCCGCACAGAATTCGCAAATGCTGCAAGGCGAGCCCAGCCCCGAAGAACTGGAGGCCGCGCAAGCCGCCAACGAAGCCGATGCCCTCGCCGCCCTGGCACAGGCCCAAGGCGAACTGGCTGCCCTTCAGGCCAAGAACACCGAACTCGCCGACCAGTACCTGCGCGCCCAGGCCGACGTGCAGAACGCCCGCCGCCGCGCCGACGACGAGATCACCAAGGCCCGCAAGTTCGCCGTCGAGGCCTTCGCCGAAAGCCTGCTGCCCGTGACCGACAGCCTGGAAGCCGGCCTGGCCATCAAGGACGCCACCCCCGAGCAGATCCGCGAAGGCGCCGAAGCCACGCTGCGCCAGCTGAAGAGCGCGCTCGAACGCAACAAGGTGATCGAAGTGGCGCCCGCCGCCGGCACCAAGTTCGACCCGCACCAGCACCAGGCCATCTCGGTGGTGCCCGCCGACCAGGAACCCAACACCGTGGTCACCGTGCTCCAGAAGGGCTACACCATCAACGAGCGCGTGCTGCGCCCGGCGCTGGTGACGGTCAGCGCACCCAAGTAATCACGCAAAGACGCGAACCGCGCACACAAGATTCCCACAGGAAATCCCCGCATCGTCCACTTGAATCGCGACGGGTTATCCACAAGTTCATAACAACATATTTTTCAGGCTTTCAGGAGTACAGAACATGGCAAAGATCATCGGCATCGACCTCGGCACCACCAACTCGTGCGTGTCGATCATGGAAGGCAACACCACGCGTGTGATCGAGAACTCGGAAGGTGCGCGCACCACGCCGTCGATCGTCGCGTACCAGGAAGACGGTGAAGTGCTGGTCGGTGCCTCGGCCAAGCGCCAGGCCGTCACCAACCCGAAGAACACGCTCTACGCGATCAAGCGCCTGATCGGGCGCAAGTTCGGCGAAAAGGAAGTGCAGAAGGACATCGACCTGATGCCCTACACCATCGCCAAGGCCGACAACGGCGACGCATGGGTCGAAGTGCGCGGCAAGAAGATGGCCCCGCAACAGGTCAGCGCCGACATCCTGCGCAAGATGAAGAAGACCGCCGAAGACTACCTCGGCGAAACCGTGACCGAAGCCGTGATCACGGTGCCGGCCTACTTCAACGACGCCCAGCGCCAGGCCACCAAGGACGCCGGCCGCATCGCGGGCCTCGACGTCAAGCGCATCATCAACGAGCCCACCGCCGCGGCCCTGGCCTTCGGCCTGGACAAGCAGGACAAGGCCGACCGCAAGATCGCCGTGTATGACCTGGGTGGCGGCACCTTCGACGTGTCGATCATCGAAATTGCCGACGTGGACGGCGAGAAGCAGTTCGAAGTGCTGTCGACCAACGGCGACACCTTCCTGGGCGGCGAAGACTTCGACCAGCGCATCATCGACTACATCATTGCCGAGTTCAAAAAGGAACAAGGCGTCGACCTGAGCAAGGACGTGCTGGCCCTGCAACGCCTGAAGGAAGCCGCTGAAAAGGCCAAGATCGAGCTGTCGAACAGCGCGCAGACCGACATCAACCTGCCGTACATCACGGCCGATGCGTCGGGTCCGAAGCACCTGAACATCAAGCTCACCCGCGCCAAGCTGGAAAGCCTGGTCGACGAGCTGGTCGAGCGCACCATCGCCCCCTGCCGCCTGGCCATCAAGGACGCCGGCATCAGCGTGAGCGACATCAACGACGTGATCCTGGTCGGCGGCATGACCCGCATGCCCAAGGTGCAGGAAAAGGTGAAGGCCTTCTTCGGCAAGGAACCGCGCAAGGACGTGAACCCCGACGAAGCCGTGGCCGTCGGCGCCGCCATTCAAGGGCAAGTGCTCTCTGGCGACCGCAAGGACGTGCTGCTGCTGGACGTGACCCCGCTGTCGCTGGGCATCGAGACCATGGGCGGCGTGATGACCAAGATGATCACGAAGAACACCACGATCCCGACGAAGTTCGCGCAGACCTTCTCGACCGCCGAAGACAACCAGCCGGCCGTGACCATCAAGGTGTTCCAGGGCGAACGCGACATCGCCTCGGGCAACAAGGCGCTGGGCGAGTTCAACCTCGAAGGCATTCCGCCGGCATCGCGCGGCACGCCGCAGATCGAAGTGAGCTTCGACATCGACGCCAACGGCATCCTGCACGTGGGCGCCAAGGACAAGGGCACGGGCAAGGAAAACAAGATCACCATCAAGGCGAACTCGGGCTTGAGCGAAGACGAGATCCAGAAGATGGTGAAGGACGCCGAGCTCAACGCCGAAGACGACAAGAAGAAGCTCGAGATCGTGCAGGCCCGCAACCAGGGCGAAGCCATGGTGCACAGCGTGAAGAAGTCGCTGGGCGAGCACGGTGCCAGCCTGGAAGCCGCTGAAAAAGACGCGATCGAAGCCGCGATCAAGGACCTGGAAGAAGCCCTCAAGGGTGAAGACAAGTCCGCCATCGAGGACAAGACCAACACGCTGATGACGGCCAGCCAGAAGCTCGGCGAGAAGATGTATGCCGAATCGCAGGCCGCGGCCGGCGCCTCGGCCGCCAGCGGCCCGGCTGGCGCGGAAGCTGCTGCGCATGCGCAGGCCGACGACAACGTGGTCGACGCCGAAGTCAAGGAAGTCAAGAAGGGCTGATCTTCAGCCGCTTGCACGAGGCTGGAACACCTGAAAAGGTGCTCCAGCCTTTCTTGCTTCCGAGTTATCCGTTTTTCCTGCTGCTTCCCTGACCTGTTGAGCGACCTGCCATGGCCACCAAACGCGACTATTACGAAACCCTCGGCGTCCCCAAGAACGCGAGCGAGGAAGAAATCAAGAAGGCTTATCGCAAGCTCGCGATGAAGCACCACCCCGACCGCAACCACGGCGACACCAGCAAGGACGCCGAGGCCAAGTTCAAGGAGGTGAAGGAAGCCTACGAAATGCTGTCCGACGGGCAGAAGCGCGCGGCCTACGACCAGTACGGCCATGCCGGCGTCGACCCCAACATGCGCGGCGGCCCGGGCGCGGAAGGCTTCGGCGGCTTCGCGGAAGCCTTCGGCGACATCTTCGGCGACGTGTTCGGCGGCGGTGGTGGCCGGGGCGGACGCACCAGCAGCGGCCGCCAGGTGTTCCGCGGCAGCGACCTGAGCTACGCGATGGAAATCACGCTGGAGGAAGCCGCCGAGGGCAAGACCACCGAGATCCGCATTCCCACCTGGGACGAGTGCGACACCTGCCACGGCTCGGGCGCCAAGCCCGGCACCAAGCCCATCACCTGCACCACCTGCCACGGCGCGGGCGCGGTGCAGATGCGCCAGGGCTTCTTCAGCGTGCAGCAGACCTGC
Organism: Variovorax sp. J22G73; assembly: GCF_030317035.1. Classification (GTDB taxonomy): domain Bacteria; phylum Pseudomonadota; class Gammaproteobacteria; order Burkholderiales; family Burkholderiaceae_C; genus Variovorax. The sequence continues at coordinate 964,922 of NZ_JASZYK010000001.1, read as the reverse complement.
CCCACCTGCCACGGCAGCGGCAAGATCATTCCCGAGCCCTGCACCGTGTGCCATGGCCAGGGCAAGATCAAGCGCAACAAGACGCTCGAAGTGAAGATTCGCGCCGGCATCGACGACGGCCAGCGCATGCGCGTCACCGGCAGCGGCGAGCCCGGCGTTAACGGCGGCCCGCCGGGCGACCTGTACATCGAGATCCGGCTGAAGAAGCACGACATCTTCGAGCGCGACGGCGACAACCTGCACTGCGTGGTGCCGGTGAGCATGACCACGGCGGCGCTGGGCGGCGAGATCAACGTGCCCACGCTCAAGGGCGCGGCGGCCATCGACATTCCCGAGGGCACGCAAAGTGGCAAGCAGTTCCGCCTGCGCGGCAAGGGCATCAAGGGCGTGAACTCCAGCTACCCGGGCGACCTGTACTGCCACGTGCGCGTGGAAACGCCGGTGAAGCTCACCGAGCACCAGCGCAAGGTGCTCAAGGAGCTGGACGAGTCGCTGAAGAAGGGCGGCGAAAAGCACAGCCCGACCGACAAGGGCTGGTTCGACAAGGCGAAGGAATTCTTCAGCTGAGTCGGTGCGCGGCGGGCTTGGAGGCCCGCCAGCACCAAAGGCGTGCAGCAGCGGGGCGAACGCGCTGCTTTCCATGCCTTGCGGCACCCCGGTGCTGCATCGCACGCCACTTCTCCTGCGGCATGTAACACCTGAGACCTCATCTCGGGTGGCCGCACCCTCCTCCCCTCAGGGCCGCTCCGCGGCCCTTTTTCATGTCCGTTGCTTCAACGTGGTGCATCGAGCCGCAAGAAGCCGGCGCACGGCACCAGCACGGCGTTTGCCGCACCGTCTCGGACCACGCCGACCCGCATCCGCGTCGCGTTCCCACGCGTACAAGCGGAAGCCGCTCATACAGAAGTGGCGCGAGGATTGCTTTTATATTTTTTTCAACGAGCAATAAACCAAACGGCAGATCGCGCGTTATTGAGGAAGACGCCCCGTTTTATTGAGCCCCGAGGCTCAATAGGCGGTGCTTTACCGGAGAAAACAGGAATATGGACGATGGCCATTCGCCATAGGTGTTTCACCCGGGGAGAATTAAGAAAGCGAGCTTTTGAATTTAGCCGAAATTTGAAAATCCGTTCCGCATTTTTCGAGGAACTTTACTCGGCGATGGGGTTCTGATTTAACAAATGATTTGCCAGGTTCAATCTTTGCTTTATGCTGGTTGTTAAGCAGATTGTGTAAGGGGAGTTTTCCGCGGCATGCAGCCACGGGCAGGCACAACCTTTAAATGTTGCGCATCGCCTTTGCTGCACGCTATCGGGCCAAAAGCCCATTGACTTGATGGAGGCGTGACCATGGATGTGATCAGCAACTTTGCCGCCCGCTACGAGCGCACCCGCGAGGAAGTCATCTCGCTGCAGGACTACCTGGACACCTGCAAGCGCGACCCCACGGCGTATGCCACCGCCTCCGAGCGCATGCTCAAGGCCATTGGCGAACCCGAACTGGTGGATACCCGCAACGACCCCCGTCTTTCGCGGATCTTCGCCAACAAGGTCATCAAGATCTATCCGGCGTTCAAGGAGTTCTATGGCATGGAAGAAGCCATAGAACAGGTGGTGTCCTATTTCCGCCACGCCGCGCAGGGGCTGGAAGAAAAGAAGCAAATCCTTTACCTGCTGGGCCCGGTGGGCGGCGGCAAGAGTTCGATCGCCGAGCGGCTCAAGCAGCTCATGGAGCACGTTCCTTTCTACGCCATCCAGGGCTCGCCGGTCAATGAATCGCCCCTCGGGCTGTTCGACACGACCGAAGACGGCGAGATCCTTGAAAAGGAATACGGCATCCCGCGCCGCTACCTGAACCGAATTCTCTCGCCCTGGGCCGTCAAGCGCCTGGAGGAGTACGGCGGCGACATCCGCCAGTTCAAGATCGTCAAGCGCTTCCCGTCGGTGCTGCGCCAGATCGCGGTGGCCAAGACCGAGCCGGGCGACGAGAACAACCAGGACATCTCCTCGCTGGTCGGCAAGGTCGACATCCGCAAGCTCGAAACCTACGCCCAGGACGACCCCGACGCCTACGCCTACTCCGGCGGCCTGTGCCTGGCCAACCAGGGGCTGCTGGAGTTCGTGGAAATGTTCAAGGCGCCCATCAAGGTGCTGCACCCGCTGCTCACGGCCACGCAGGAAGGCAACTTCAAGGGCACCGAAGGCTTCGGCGCCATCCCCTTCGACGGCATCGTGCTGGCGCACAGCAACGAGAGCGAGTGGAAGGCCTTTCGCAACAACAAGAACAACGAGGCTTTCCTCGACCGGATCTACATCGTCAAGGTGCCCTACTGCCTGCGCGCCTCGGAAGAAATCAAGATCTACGAGAAGCTGGTGCGCAACTCGTCGCTGGCGCAGGCGCCCTGCGCCCCCGGCACGCTGCGCATGATGGCCCAGCTCTCGGTGCTCACGCGGCTGAAGGAGCCGGAGAACTCCAGCACCTTCAGCAAGATGCAGGTGTACGACGGCGAAAGCCTGAAGGACACCGACCCCAAGGCCAAGTCGATCCAGGAGTACCGCGACTACGCGGGCGTCGACGAGGGCATGAGCGGGGTTTCGACCCGCTTCGCGTTCAAGATCATTTCGAAGGTCTTCAACTTCGACAGCTCCGAAGTGGCCGCGAACCCGGTGCACCTGATGTACGTGCTCGAGCAGCAGATCGAGCGCGAGCAGTTCGCCCCCGAGGTCGAGCAGAAGTACATCAGCTACATCAAGGAGCTGCTGGCGCCGCGCTACGCCGAGTTCATCGGCAAGGAGATCCAGACCGCCTACCTGGAGAGCTACAGCGAGTACGGCCAGAACATCTTCGACCGCTACGTGACCTACGCCGACTACTGGATCCAGGACCAGGAGTTCCGCGACGTGGACACCGGCGAGGTGTTCGACCGCGCGTCGCTCAACGGCGAGCTCGAGAAGATCGAGCGGCCCGCGGGCATCGGCAACCCGAAGGACTTCCGCAACGAGATCGTCAACTTCGTGCTGCGGGCGCGTGCCGGCAACAGCGGGCGCAACCCGGCCTGGACCAGCTACGAGAAGCTGCGCTCGGTGATCGAGAAGAAGATGTTCTCCAACACCGAAGAGCTGCTGCCCGTGATCAGCTTCAACACCAAGAGCAGCGCCGACGAGCAGAAGAAGCACGAGGACTTCGTCACGCGAATGGTCGAGAAGGGCTACACCGCCAAGCAGGTGCGCTTGCTCTGCGAGTGGTACCTGCGGGTGCGCAAGAGTTCGTGATATGGCACACCCCCAGGCTTCGCGCACTTCGTGTCGCTTCTCCAACCCCCTTGCAGGGGGCAACGCCAGCGGCCCGGCAAAGCCGGTTCCGCGGCGTTTCACGAAGGAACGCAGCCTGATAAGTCACTAAGGGAGCAGACACCGTGGCCATCCTGCAGCAGATCATCGACCGCCGGCTTTCGGGCAAGAACAAGTCCATTGGCAACCGCGAGCGCTTTCTCCGGCGCTACAAGGGGCAGATCCAGGAGGCGGTGCGGCGCGCGGTGAGCGGGCGCAACATCCGCGAGCTGGAGCAAGGCGAAGACGTGACCCTGCCGCGCCACGATGTGTCCGAACCCGTGTTCGGCCATGCCCGTGGCGGCGACCGCGAGTATGTGCACCCGGGCAACCAGGAGTACCTGAAGGGCGACCGCATCAAGCGCCCCGAAGGCGGGGGCGGCGGTGGCTCGGGCAGCGGCGAGGCGAGCGACAGCGGCGAGGGCGAGGACGACTTCGTCTTCCGCCTCACGCGCGAAGAATTCATGCGCGTGTTCTTCGACGACCTGGCACTGCCGCACCTCATTCGCACGCAGATCGCCGACGTGCCCGAGTGGAAGAGCCACCGCGCCGGCTTCACCAGCGACGGCTCGCCCAACAACCTGCACGTGGTGCGCTCCATGCGCGGCGCGCTGGCCCGGCGCATTGCGCTGGGCGGCGAGCCGCGCAGGGAGCTCAAGCGGCTGGAGGCGCACCTGCTCCACCTGCAGCAGCATCCGCAGGCGGCGCAGGCCTTCATCCAGACCGAGATCCGCGAAACCGAGGAGCGCATCGCGGAGCTGCGCCGCACCATGCGGCACGTGCCCTACATCGACCCCATCGACCTGCGCTACCGCAACCGCGTGAAGACGCCGGTGCCCAGCGCGAAGGCCGTCATGTTCTGCCTGATGGACGTCTCGGGCTCCATGGACGAGGCGCGCAAGGACATGGCCAAGCGCTTCTTCATGCTGCTGTACATGTTTCTCACGCGGCACTACGAGACCATCGAGCTGGTGTTCCTGCGCCACCACACGCAGGCGCAGGAAGTGACCGAGGAAGAGTTCTTCCACGCCACCGAGACCGGCGGCACCGTGGTGTCCAGCGCGCTGGTGCTGATGGACGAGATCATCAAGGCGCGCTACCCCAGCGGCGAGTGGAACGTGTACGGCGCGCAGGCCAGCGACGGCGACAACTGGCACCAGGACAGCGGGCGCTGCCGCGAGCTGCTGGTCAACGACATCCTCCCCATGGTGCGCTACTACGCCTACGTGCAGGTGGCCGAGACCGAGCAGAACCTGTGGCAGGAGTACGCGCAGCTCGAGGGCGTGCAGCCCAACTTCGCCATGCGCAAGGTGTCGGACGCGCAGGACATCTATCCGGTTTTCCGCGACCTGTTCAAGAAGGAAGGGGTCACGTCATGAGCTCCGTCATTTCAGGCACCACGGCCAAGGTTCTTCGCGCGCCCCCGCCCGCCTCCACCCTGCCCCGGCTGGAGCGGCTGCCCAGCCCGTCGGACTGGACCTTCGACCTCATCGAGGCCTACCACGCCGAAATCGCGAAGACCGCGCGCGGCTACGGCCTGGACGTGTACCCCAACCAGCTCGAGGTGATCACCGCCGAGCAGATGATGGACGCCTACGCCAGCGTGGGCATGCCCATGATCTACAGGCACTGGTCGTACGGCAAGCAGTTCATCTCCACCGAGAAGAACTACAAGCGCGGCCACATGGGGCTGGCGTACGAGATCGTCATCAACTCCGATCCGTGCATTGCCTACCTCATGGAAGAAAACACCATGGCCATGCAGGCCCTGGTGATCGCGCACGCGGCTTACGGGCACAACAGCTTCTTCAAGGGCAACTACCTGTTTCGCATGTGGACCGATGCGTCGTCGATCATCGACTACCTGGTCTATGCGCGGCACTACATCGCCGAGTGCGAGGAGCGCCACGGGCTCGATGCGGTCGAAGAATTGCTCGACTCCTGCCACGCGCTGATGAACTACGGCGTGGACCGCTACCGCCGCCCGCAGAAGCGCTCGCTGGCGCAGGAAAGCGCGCAGCGCGCCGAGCGCGAGCGCCATATGCAGCAGCAAGTGAACGACCTGTGGCGCACGCTGCCGCGGCGCAGCGAGCAGGCGGCCGAATCCGATGCCGCGCGCCGCTTTCCGTCGGAGCCGCAAGAAAACCTGCTGTACTTCATCGAGAAGAACGCCGCGCTGCTCGAGCCGTGGCAGCGCGAGGTGGTGCGCATCGTGCGCAAGATCGCGCAGTATTTCTACCCGCAGCGCCAGACGCAGGTCATGAACGAAGGCTGGGCCACCTTCTGGCACTACACGCTGCTCAACACCATGTACGACCGCGGGCAGCTGGCCGACGGTTTCATGATGGAGTGGCTGAGCTCGCACACGGGCGTCATCTACCAGCCGCCCGTGGGGCACCGCGCCTACAGCGGCATCAACCCCTATGCGCTGGGCTTCGCGATGTTCACCGAGCTGCGCCGCATCTGCGAGAAGCCCACCGAAGAAGACCGCCGCTGGTTCCCCGACTTCGCGGGTTCCGACTGGCTGAAGACGCTGGACTACGCCATGCGCAACTTCAAGGACGAGAGCTTCATCGGCCAGTTCCTGAGCCCCAAGACCATGCGCGACTTCAGGCTGTTCGCCATTCGCGATTTCCAGAGCGAGTCGGAGCTGCAGGTGTCGGCCATCCACGACGACAGCGGCTACCAGGCGCTGCGCGAATCGCTGTCACGCCAGTACGACATCAGCAGCCGCGAGCCCGACATCCAGGTGTGGAACGTGGCCACGCGCGGCGACCGTTCGCTCACGCTGCGCCACACGCAGCGCAACAACCTGCCGCTGCACGACGGTGCCGAAGAAGTGCTGAAGCACGTCGCGCGGCTCTGGGGCTTCGACGTGCACCTGGAGAGCATCGACAACGCCGGGCGCGTGAGCCGCAGCTGGAAAGCCACGGCGCCCAAGCAGCAGTACTAAAGAGACCTGCGAGGCTAGCGAGCCGTCAACGGCATCAGGGCATCACGGCACCAGCGCCGCGATGGCGAGGGTGTAGCCCTTCACGCCCAGCCCCACGATGATGCCGCGCGCCGCGGGCGAGATGTACGAGTGGTGGCGGAACTCCTCGCGCGCGTGCACGTTGGAGATGTGCAGCTCGATCACCGGCACGCTCGCGCCCTTGATGGCGTCGTGCAGCGCGATGGAGGTGTGGGTGTAGGCGCCCGGGTTCATCACCACGCCCAGCATGTTGCCCACCGCCACTTCGCGGCCGGCCTCCTGGATCCAGTCGATCAGCACGCCTTCGTGGTTCGACTGGCGGCATTCGATTTCCACGCCGTGCTTCGCGCCGGTTTCCTTGCACAGCCGCTCCACGTCGGCCAGCGTGTCGCGTCCGTACTGTTCGGGCTCGCGCGTGCCGAGCAGGTTGAGGTTGGGGCCGTTGAGGACGAGGATTTTCTTCATGATGAACGGGTGGACAGTGGGTGGAAGGCCGGGGCCGGGGGCGCCAATTATGGTCTTGCGGCCGTCCGGCGACGCTTGCCGGCCGACGAGCCGACGTAGTAGTTGTAAGAGTCGATGTCCACCACGCAGCGCGCCATCAGGTCGACGAAGGCGCGCAGCTTCTGGCCCATGTAGCGCTGGCGCTGGTAGGCGCAGTAGATGCGGCGCGGCTCGGGCTGCCACTGCGGCAGCACCGGCACGAGCACGCCCTGCTCGACCTCGGGCCGCACGAAGAAGGCCGGCAGCAGCGCGATGCCCAGGCCGTCGATGCAGAAAGTTTTCATGACCCAGTGGTCGTTGGTCTCGAACGCCGGCTCGGGGCCGAAGGCGAAGCTCGACGCGCCAGACACCAGCAGCACCTGCGCGCGGGTCGACGAAGGCTCCTTCATCACGATGGACTGGTGCCGCGACAGTTCTTCGGGCGAACCCGGCATACCGTGGCGCGCCAGGTACTGCGGGCTCGCGTACAGCCCGTAGTTCAGCCGGCCCAGCAGCTTGGCCACCAGGTTGGGCGCATCGGGCGGCTCGGCGCACACGTAGCAGTCGACATCGTCCACGCGCGGCGCATGAAAGCCGCTGGCCACGTCGAGCTGGCAGCGCACATCGGGGTGCGACGCGAGAAACAGCTTGACCACATGGCAGACGAAGGAGGTGCTGAACTGCGTGTCGGACAGCAGCGAGAGCCGGCCCGACACGCCGGTCGTCAGCTCGTGGACCTCGGTGCTCGCCGCTTCGAGCCGGCCCGTGACCTCGTCGAGCAGGCCTTCGGCGCGCAGCAGGAAGGCGCGGCCGGCCTCGGTGAGCGCCATGCGGCGCGGGCTGCGCAGCAGCAGTTGCGCGCCCAGCAGCTCTTCGAGCCGCACGAGCTGGCGGCTCAGCGTGGCCTTCGACGTGCCCGAGAGGCTTTCGGCCCTGGTGAGGCTGCCGCTTCGGGCGACCAGCACGAAGGCCTCGACCAGCGCGAGATCGATGCGGCTCATTCGGCTCTTGCAGCTCGTGCGGCCTGTGCAGAAGGTACGGACAGCGCACCGGACACGGGCGAGCGTTTCAGGAATGAAAAGATGCGTCTCTTCATGTGGCTTTCTTCGGTGGGGCGGAAGCGGTACGGTATCACCGGCATCTCATACGAATGCCCTGCAGCCCTGCCAGCTTCCGCACCCTCACGACGAATGAACACACACGACACCAACCCCTGGCACCCCGTTGCCCGCGCCGCCGACCTGCGCCCGGGCGCCAACATCGTCGCCGGCTTCGCCCAGGGCCAGGAGCTCGCGCTCTGGCGCGCCGCCGACGGCAGCGCCCAGGCCTGGGAAAACCGATGCCCGCACCGCAGCGTGCGCTTCACGCTGGGCCAGGTCATCGAGAACCGGCTGGCCTGCGCGTACCACGGCTGGGAGTACGAAGCGGGCAGCGGGCAGTGCACGCGCATTCCGGCCCACCCGGCCATGCAGGCGCCGCGCAACGTGTGCGCGAAGACCTTCCCCATCGCGGAGGCCGCGGGCATGCTGTGGGTCGCGCTGTCGCCCGACACAGCCGCGCCGCCGGCATTGGCCGATGCCGTGCCCGCCGGCTGGCACTTCTGCCGCACGCTGACCGTGCGCGCACCGGCCGCCGCCGTGCGTGACGCACTGCTGCAACGCGGCTTTGCAAGCAACGCGGACTCCGGCGGCTGGCGCGGCCGGCTCGACGGCGTCGACACCGTCGCGCTGGTGCTCGACGCGCAACCCGCCCTCACCTTCGTCCACCTGTGGAGCGACGCCCTCAACGGCAGCGCCGCAATGGCGACCCTGCACACCGCCGCGCGCACCCTGCGCGGCGACATCGAAGCCCTCGGCTAAAGAAAGCCCGCCCATGCCCTTCGTAACCGACGACCCCAACATGCTCGACGACTGGCTCGTTCTCGGGCCCGCCACCACGGTGCCGCGCACCACCCGCCTGCTCGGCGAAACCGTGCGGCTGTGGACCGATGGCGACGGCACGCCGCACTGCCGCGTCGGCGAGCAGCCGCTGGCCGTGCAATCGCGCTACGGCTACCTCTGGGCCTGCCCCAGCGGCCGGCCGGCGCGCGCGTTGTTCGACTTTCCCGAATACAGCGAACCCGGGCGCCGCACCATCGACTGCGGCGGCATCGGCGTGGCGGTGTCGGGCCTGCGCGTGATCGAGAACTTCCTGGACATGGCGCACTTCCCCTTCGTGCACGCCGACTACCTCGGCAAGGTGCCGCACACCGAGGTCGCGCGGTACCAGGTGGCCATAGAGCCCGCCACAGGCGAGATCTGGGCCACCGACTGCCGCTTCTGGCAGCCGCGCGCCTCGGCCGCGCACGACACCGGCAGCGAGGTGCTCTACAAGTACCGCGTGATGCAGCCCTTCTCGGCCATGCTCTACAAGTCGAGCTTTCGCGAGGGCGCGCTCGACGCCATCGGCCTGTTCCTGCAGCCGGTGGACGACGAGCATGTCGTCGCCCACACGGTGCTGGCCTGCTACGACGACGACTCCAGCGGCGCCGCGCTCATCGCCTTCCAGCACACCATCTTCGGGCAGGACAAACCCATACTGGAGAACCACGCCTTCAAGCGCATGCCGCTCGAAGGCCGCGCCGAAACGCCCACGCGCGGCGACACCTCGTCGGTCACGTACCGGCGCTGGCTGCGCGAGCGCGGCATGCGCTTCGGCGTGAAACACTCGGAGACCGGGGCATGACGATGAAGCTGTACGACTACCCGCTCTCGGGCAACTGCTTCAAGGTGCGGCAGATGCTGGCGTGGCTCGGCATCGACTACCAGACGGTGCCGGTCGATTTTTTTCCGGGCCGCGAACACAAGTCAGCCGCCTTCCTGGCGAACCTCAACCCGCTGGGCCAGTTGCCGGTGCTCGATGACGACGGCTTCGTGCTGCGCGATGCGCAGGCCATCCTGGTCTACCTGGCGAGCCGCTACGACACGCAGCGCCGCTGGTATCCGGACGACCCGAAGCTGCGCGGCCAGGTCGCCATGTGGCTGGCCACGGCCGACGACATCACCCGCACCGCGTCGGCCGCGCGGCTGCACGACGCGCTGGGCTACCACCACCTGGACATCGAGGCCTGCCGCCGCGGCGCGCGCGAGGTGTTCCGCGTGCTCGACGACCATCTGGCGGAACAGTCGGAACAGGCGGAACAGTCGGAACAGGCGGGACAAGCCGAACGGGCAGAGCATGCCGGGCATGCCGGGCAAGCCGGCACGGGCATGCGCTGGCTGGCCTCGTCCGGCGACCCCACCATTGCCGACCTGGCCTGCTTTCCCTACGTCGCGCTGGCCGGCGAGGGCGGCATTTCGCTCGACGAATTTCCCGCACTGCGAAACTGGGTCTGGAATTTCCGCCACGTGCCGGGGTTCATCGGCATGTCGGGTATCTTCCCTGCTGGCCCTGCCTGAGAATCCTCATCCCTCCCGCTTTCTGAAGAACCCCAACACCATGAAAACCAAAGCTGCCGTCGCCTGGAAATCCGGAGAACCGCTCACCATCGAAACCGTGGACCTCGAAGGTCCGAAGTTCGGCGAAGTGCTGGTGGAAATCAAGGCCACCGGCATCTGCCACACCGACTACTACACGCTCTCGGGCGCCGACCCCGAAGGCATCTTCCCCGCCATCCTGGGCCATGAAGGCGCGGGCATCGTGGTCGACGTGGGCCCCGGCGTGACCACGCTCAAGAAAGGCGACCACGTCATTCCGCTGTACACGCCCGAGTGCCGCCAGTGCAAGTTCTGCCTGAGCCGCAAGACCAACCTGTGCCAGCTCATCCGCGGCACGCAGGGCAAGGGCCTGATGCCCGACGCCACCAGCCGCTTCAGCCTCGACGGCAAGCCCATCTTCCACTACATGGGCACCAGCACCTTCAGCAACTACACGGTCGCGCCCGAGATCTCGCTGGCCAAGATCCGCGAGGACGCACCCTTCGACAAGGTCTGCTACATCGGCTGCGGCGTGACCACCGGCATCGGCGCGGTGATCTTCACGGCCAAGGTCGAGGCAGGCGCCAACGTGGTCGTGTTCGGCCTGGGCGGCATCGGCCTGAACGTGATCCAGGGCGCCAAGATGGTGGGCGCGGACAAGATCATCGGCGTCGACCTGAACCCCGAGCGCGAAGCCATGGCCCGCAAGTTCGGCATGACGCACTTCATCAACCCGAAGGACATCGAGGCGGCCGGCGGCAACATCGTCGATGCCATCGTGCAGCTGACCGACGGCGGCGCCGACTACAGCTTCGAGTGCATCGGCAACACGAAGGTGATGCGCCAGGCGCTCGAGTGCACGCACAAGGGCTGGGGCCGCAGCATCATCATCGGCGTGGCCGAGGCGGGTGCGGAAATCAGCACGCGGCCGTTCCAGCTGGTCACCGGCCGCAAGTGGGAAGGCTCGGCCTTCGGCGGCGCGCGCGGCCGCACCGACGTGCCGAAGATCGTCGACTGGTACATGGAAAACAAGATCAACATCGACGACCTGATCACGCACACCATGCCGCTGGAAGACATCAACAAGGGCTTCGACCTGATGAAGCGCGGCGAGTCCATTCGCGGCGTGGTCATTTACTAACCCCCAGGCTTCGCGCACTTCGTGTCGCTTCTCCAACCCCCTTGCAGGGGGCAACACCAGCGGCCCGGCAAAGCCGGTTCCGCGGTGTTCCTGGAATAACTCCCACGTGCTCTTCGGAGGTGAGTCGGTGATGCAAAAGATGGAACCCTTGCACAAGATCGAGGCCGGTGTGCTCGAAGTCGCGTACTTCGAGGCCGGCCCCGCCGACGGCCCGCCGGTGCTGCTGATGCACGGCTTTCCGTACGACATCCATACCTACGCGGAAGTGGCGCCCCTGCTCGCCGCGCAGGGCTGCCGGGTGATCGTGCCGTACCTGCGCGGCTACGGCGCCACGCGCTTCCTGAGCGACGCCACGCCGCGCTCGGGCGAACAGGCCGCGCTGGGCGCCGACCTGCTGGCGCTGCTCGACGCACTGAACATCGAACGCGCCGTGCTCGCCGGCTACGACTGGGGCGGCCGCGCGGCCTGCGTGGTCGCGGCGCTGTGGACGGAGCGGGTGGCGGGGCTGGTCTCTTTCAACAGCTACAACATCCAGAACATCGCCAAGGCGATGGAGCCCGACACGGCCGAGAACGAGCACAGCCTCTGGTACCAGTACTACTTTCACAGCGAGCGCGGCCGCGCCGGCCTGGCCAAGGACCGCAAGGGCATCACCCGGCTGCTGTGGAAGCTGTGGTCGCCCACGTGGAAGTTCGACGACGCCACCTTCGAGCGCAGCGCCGCCGCCTTCGACCACCCCGACTTCGTGGACGTGGTGATCCAGTCGTACCGCCACCGCTTCGGCCTGGCGCCCGGCGACCCTGCCTATGCCGACATCGAGCGCCGCCTGGCGGCCCAGCCCGCCATCGGCGTGCCCACCATCACCTTCGACGGCATCGACGACGGCGTGCGCCCACCGGCCGAGCCGTCGGCGCATGCCCACCGCTTCAGCGGGCCGCGCTCGCACCGGCTGGTGCCCGGCGTGGGCCACAACATGCCGCAGGAAGCGCCGCGCACCTTCGCCGACGCGGTGCTCGAACTGGTGCCCGCCCTGCGCGAAAAAAAGACCTCATGACGGACCCCATGACCGACAACACCCCCAAGACCCTTTCCGCGCACCACGCCTTCGGCGGCGTGCAGAGCTTTCACGAGCACGCGTCGCATGAAATCGGCCTGCCGATGCGCTTCTCGGTCTACCTGCCGCCGCAGGCGCTGAAGAGCAACCCCGAACGCGTGCCCGCCCTGCTCTACCTCGCGGGGCTCACCTGCAACGAGGAAACCTTCGCGACCAAGGCCGGCGCGCAGCGCATGGCCGCGAGCCTGGGCATTGCGCTGATCGCGCCCGACACCAGCCCGCGCGGCGCCACGGTCGAAAGCCTGCCGGGCGCCAAGGACAGCTGGGACTTCGGCATCGGCGCCGGCTTCTACCTCGACGCGCTGGCCGGGCCCTGGGCCACGCACTGGCGCATGGAAAGCTGGATCGTGCACGAGCTGCTGCCGCTGGTGGCGCAGCATTTTGCCATCGACGGCGAACGCATCGGCATCTTCGGCCACTCGATGGGCGGGCACGGCGCGCTCACGCTGGCGCTGCGGCATCCGGGGCGCTTCAGGTCGCTGTCGGCCTTTGCGCCCATCTGCGCGCCCACGCAGTGCCCGTGGGGCGAGAAGGCTTTCGCCGGCTACCTGGGCGAGCCGGGCGCCGACCGCGCGCAATGGCTGGCGCACGACGCCAGCGCGCTCATGAAATCGCAGGTGGCCGCGCCCTACCCGCAGGGCATCCTCGTCGACCAGGGGCTGGACGACAAGTTCCTGGCCGAGCAGCTGCACCCCGAGGCCTTCGAGGCCGCCTGCTTCGCCGCCGGCCAGCCGCTCACGCTGCGCCGGCATGCGGGCTACGACCACGGCTACTACTTCATCCAGAGCTTCATGGCGGACCACATCGCGCACCACGCGCAGACCCTCAGGGCCTGAACAGGCCGGGCTCGGAGGTTCAGGGCCTGAGCAGCCCACGCGCGCCGATGGTCTCGGGCATGGCCTCGCGCACCGCGTCCAGGAAGCGCCGCAGGCGCACCGGATAGAAACGCGCCGGCGGATAGACCAAGTACATCGGCAAGGGCGCGGCGCACCACTCGGGCAGCAGGTGCACCAGCTCGCCGCGCGCAATGTCGTCGTGCACCGCCCAGGCCGATGCCGCGCACACGCCCAACCCCATCAGCGCCGCGGTGCGCAGCGCGTAGAGGCTGTCGGTGGTGAGCTGCGTTCGAATGCCGATGGCGCGCGACGCCCCCGTGACCGAATGCGTGAGCGTGATCTCGTTGCGGTAGTACATGCTCAGCGCAATCCACGGCAATGCGGCCAGCGCCTCGACATGGTCCGGTACCGGCAAGCCGCCCTTCACTGGCGAGCCGCCCAGCACCGACGGTGCCGCCACCACGATGCGCGGCACGTCCGCCAGCTTGATCGCCACCACCGACGGGTCGGTCACCTCGCCCACCTGGATGGCGCAGTCGATGTTCTCGGCAATGAAGTTCGGCGTGCCGTCGCGCAGCATCCACTCCACCCGCACGCGCGGGTGGCCGCGCAGGAAGCTGGCGAGCGGCCCCAGCAACTGCTGCTGGCCGAAGGCATGCGGCACCAGCACGCGCAGCGTGCCCTCGGGGTCTTCCTGCGTGCCGCGCAGGTCGGACTGCAGCGCGTTCCAGTTGGCGACCATGTCCTTGGCGCGCTCGTAGCAGCGCTCGCCGTCCTCGGTGAGGTTCATGGCGTGCGTGGAGCGCTGCAGCAGCTTCACGCCCAGCGAGCGTTCCAGCGCCTGCAGCCGGCGGCTCACGGTGGGCTGCGTGGCGCCGATCTGCGCGGCGGCGGCCGACAGGCTGCCCGCCTCCACGATGCGCACGAAGGTCTGCATCAGCTCGATGCGGTCGGCGGCGGCCGTGTTCTTTTCCATGCGCCGAGCGTATAGCGCTTTTGCGGCGGCGCGTACTTCCGCCACGCCGCGCGGGCCGGCAGACTGGCCGGCTTTCAACGTGGAGATCGACTCAATGGACACAGCATTCATCGGCATCGGAAGCATGGGCGCGGCCATGGTGCCGAACCTGGTCGCGGCGGGCCACCGGGTGGCGGTGTGGAACCGCAACCCGGCGCCCGCCGAGGCGCTGGAGGGCATGACGCTGCTCGACGCCCCGGCCGCGGCCTTCCAGCACGAAGTGGTGCTCACGATGCTGGCCGACGACGCGGCCGTGCGCGGCGTGATCGTCGATTCGGGCGCGCTGCGCTCGGCGCGGCCCGGCTGCGTGCACGTGATGATGGCCACCATCTCGCCCGCGCTGTCCGGCGAACTGGCGGCGCTGCACGAGGAGGCGGGCGTGGCCTACGTTGCGGCGCCGGTGTTCGGCGTGCCGGCCGTGGCCGCCGCGGGGCAGCTCAACATCATGGCCGCGGGGCCGGAACAGGCGCTGGCCACGGTGCGCCCGCTGCTCGACGCGATGAGCCGGCGCGTGTGGCCGCTCGGCGAAGACCCGCTGCGCGCCAACGTGGCCAAGATCGCCGGCAACATGATGATCGCGCAGGCCATCCAGGCCCTGTCGGAGGCCGTGGCGCTGGGCGAGTCGTACGGGTTGCGGGGCGCGGACTTCATCGACATCGTGACCAACACGCTGTTCGCGAGCCCCAGCTACCAGCGCTACGGCAAGCGCATCGCCACGGGCGACTACGAGCCCGGCTTCAAGCTCACGCTGGGGCTGAAGGACGTGAACCTCGCGCTCGACGCGGGCGAGGCCAGGCAGGTGGTGCTGCCCGCCGCGCGCATCGTGCAGCAGCGCATGCACGCGGCCATCGCGCAGGGGCTGGGCGGCAAGGACTGGTCGGCGTTCGGGCAGGCCTGAACGACAAAGAAAGTTCAGGAAAAACGCCGGAGGGCAAGCCAAGGGAAGCCGAGGGAAACGTTCGCATCGGGTGTTCACCGCGCTGTGCTCGGGCCGTATCATGGTTCGCATGTCCGCCGCCCAGATCCCCGCCTTTCAACTGCGATCGCGCGAAGGCGGTCCCGAAGAAAACATGGTGCTGGCCGGCATCTGGCGCCGCGCCTGGACCTCGGCCAACCGCGGGGCCGCCACCATCGAGCCCATCGCCCACTGGCTGCACCGCGTGCAGACCGAATTCGGCCCGCCCGCCGACGTGGTGCTGGCCGAGCGCGAGGGCCAGGTGCTGGCCTTCATGGTGCTGCTGGGCCGGCGCGAGTACGTGGCGCAGCTCTTCGTCGAGCCGCACCTGCGCAGCCAGGGGCTGGGGAAGGCGCTGCTGGACGAGGCCTGCGTGCGCATTCCCACCGGGTGGCGGCTGCACGTGGCGGTGACCAACACATCGGCGCAGCGCTTCTACGAGCGCTACGGCCTCGAGCGCGGCACCGTCGATCGCCACCCCACCAGCGGGCGCGAACGCATCGCCTACCATTGGTCGCCCTCGCGCCCGCCGTGGCGCGTGGGCTGAGCCGCCCCCCTCTTTCCAGCCACCATCCCGCCAGCGTGCGCACCGAGCCCATCGCCCTTCGGAACGGCCACCGCATCGAGACCACTTCATGAGCGCCTTCGTCGACAGCCTGCACGAGATCTTCGAGCGCTTCGGGCGCATCGCGCCGCGCCGCATGTTCGGCGGGCACGGCATCTTCCACGAGGGCCGCATGATCGCCATCGTGCAGGGCGACACGCTCTACCTGAAGTCCGACGTCGAAAGCGCGCCGCACTTCGACCGGCAGAACCTGCCGCCCTTCACGTACATGCGCCAGGGCCAGGAGACGCCGCTGTCGTACCGGCAAGCCCCGGCGGACCTGTTCGAAGACCGTGAAGAGGCCGCGCTGTGGGGCCGGCGCGCGTACGAAGCCGCGCTGCGTTCAGGCCAGCCGCCCAAGCCGAGAAAGCCATCCGCTGCCAGAAAGTCGCCGGCCAAAAAGGTGCCGGCCAGGAAGGTACCAGCCAAAAAGGCGGCGGCCAGGAAAGCACCCGTCAAGACACCCGCAAAGAAAGCCTCAGTGAAGAACGCAACGAAAAAAGCAGCGAAGAAAACAGCGAAAGCCAGCGCCCGGTGAACGACAACGCCTCTCTCCCACATCTCCCGCCGCTGCCCGAGCGCGAACAGATCGCGCTGCTCGAACCCTTCGACGGCCTCGGCCTGCGAGACATCGTGGTCGTGCAGACGCTGGCGGACGCCGAGCGCGCCGCCGCCACGCTGCTGGCGGCCGGCATTGCGGGCTTCGACACCGAATCCAAGCCCACCTTCGCGAAGAACGAGGTGTCGGGCGGCCCGCACGTGGTGCAGTTTTCGACGCGCGACACGGCCTGGCTCTTCCAGCTGCACCGCACCGACTGCAACCCGGTGGTGGCCGCGCTGATCGCCTCCGCCGAGCTGCGCAAGGTGGGCTTCGGCCTGTCGGGCGACCTCACGCTCATTCGCAACCGGCTGGGCATCGAGCCGGGCGCGGTGTTCGACATCGACAACGAGTTCCGCCGCCGCGGCTACCGCAAGTCGGTGGGCGTGAAGGCGGCGGTGGCGCTGGTGTTCGAGCGGCGCTTCATCAAGTCGCGCAAGGCGACCACCTCGAACTGGGCCAACAAGCAGCTCACCGAGGCGCAGATCCGCTACGCCGCGAACGACGCCTATGCGTCGATCCGCGTGTACGACGCGCTGTTCGCACGCAACTGAAACCGAAGCGCCCCGGGCCGCTCAGTCGCGCCCGGCTTCGACGATCGCCTGCGCCAGCCGCGGCGGGTTCGAGAAGAACATCTCGTGGCTGCCCGGGCACTCCACCAGCCTGAACAACCCCAGCCGCTCCGACAGCCTGGGATGCCACGGCAGCCCATGCGGCAGCGCGGTGTCCTGCAGGCAATTGACGTACGACTTGCCCAGCGCCAGCGCCGCCAGCGGCTGGCTCAGCCGGATCTTGTCGGTGAAGGTGCGGTACGGGTGCGGGTTGAGCTTGTCATAGGCGGCCTGCGCGGTCGGCAGGTCGGCGTCGTTGATGAAGGCCTCGCGCCAGATCTCGAAGGGCAGCGTGACCGCGTTGGCGTTCGCGGCGGCCACGGCGTCGAACATGCTCACGTAGTGCGGCGGCACCATGTCGTTGAGCGACTCGCCGTCCAGCGGCACGAAGGCGTTGATGTACACCAGCCGCTTCAGCCGCGCGGCGATGCGGTCGGCCACGCCCGAGATCACCATGCCCCCGTAGCTGTGGCCCACCAGCCGCACCTGCGTGAGGTTCTTCTGCTCGATGAAGCGCACGGCGGATGCGATGGCGTCGTCCAGCGTGGTGGCGGCGCGGTCGTCGCCCGGGTTGTTGCCGGCCAGCGTGGGGCAATGCACGGTGTGGCCGGCCGCGCGAACGCCGTCGGCCACGGCTTCGATTTCGGCGCCGGTGTGCCACGCGCCGTGGACGATGACATAGGTGTCGGACATGGGGTCTCCTTCGTTTGTGACGGAGACAGACTGTAGGAACGGCATCGTTCCGCGGATGGCCGGTGCGTGCCAGCGCGATGGCCGGTTCGTGCCAGTTCATCCTGATCGATGCCGCTTGGGTTGCTCCAATTCAACTATTCAACGATACTTGAAATATGGAAGAAAACGACGTCGTCCGCTCGCTCGCCGCCCTGGCGCAGCCCATTCGCCTCCGGGTGTTCCGCGCCCTGGTGGTCGCCGGACCGGCGGGCCTGACCCCCGGCACGCTGACCGAATCGCTCGAGGTCTCGGCCACCAGCCTGTCGTTCCACCTGAAGGAGCTGATGCACTCGGGACTGGTCTCGCAGGAGCGCCAGGGCCGCAACCTGGTGTACCGCGCGGCCTTCGCGCAGATGAACGGCCTGCTGGCCTACCTCACGGAGAACTGCTGCCAGGGCGAGGCCTGCGACGCGAGCTGTTCGCCGGCATGTGACACAGCAGGCACATCGGGCACATCGGGCACGCCGGCATGCTGATCGCCCTCGCGATCTTCGCCTGCACGCTGGTGCTCGTCATCTGGCAGCCGCGCGGCCTGGGCATCGGCTGGAGCGCGTCGCTGGGCGCCGCGGCCGCGCTGCTGACGGGCACGGTCCAGCTGGCCGACATTCCGGTCGTGTGGGGCATCGTGTGGAACGCGACCGCCACCTTCATCGCGGTGATCGTCATCAGCCTGTTGCTGGACGAGGCCGGCTTCTTCGAATGGGCCGCGCTGCACGTGGCGCGCTGGGGCGGCGGGCGCGGGCGGCTGCTGTTCGCGCTGATCGTGCTGCTGGGCGCGGCCGTGTCCGCGCTGTTCGCCAACGACGGCGCGGCGTTGATCCTCACGCCCATCGTCATGGCGATGCTGCTGGCGCTGGGCTTCACGCCGGCCGCCACGCTCGCCTTCGTGATGGCGGCGGGCTTCATCGCCGACACCGCCAGCCTGCCGCTGGTGGTGTCGAACCTGGTGAACATCGTCTCGGCGGATTTCTTCGGCATCGGCTTCAACGCGTATGCCGCCGTGATGGTGCCGGTGAACGCGGTGGCGGTGCTCGCGAGCCTTCTGGTGCTGATGCTGTACTTTCGCCGCGGCATTCCGGTGCGCTACGACATGGGCCGGCTCAAGGCGCCGGCCGAGGCGATTCGCGACCCCGCGACCTTCCGCGCCGGCTGCGTTGTGCTGGCGCTGCTGCTCGCCGGCTTCTTCGCCCTGGAGCCGCTGGGCGTGCCGGTCAGCGCGGTGGCCGCCTTCTGCGCCTTCGTGCTGCTGATGGTCGCGGGGCGCGGCCCGGTCATCGACACGCGCAAGGTGCTGCGCAACGCGCCGTGGCAGATCGTCGTGTTCTCGCTGGGCATGTACCTGGTGGTCTACGGGCTGCGCAACGCCGGGCTCACCGTGCACATCGCGTCGCTGCTCGACGTGTTCGCCCAGGGCGGCGTCTGGGGCGCCGCGATGGGCACCGGCCTGCTCGCGGCGGCGCTGTCTTCGGTGATGAACAACATGCCGACCGTGCTGGTCGCGGCGCTGTCCATCGACGCGTCTTCGGCCACCGGCGCGGTGAAAGAAGCCATGGTGTACGCCAGCGTGATCGGCTGCGACCTCGGTCCGAAGATCACGCCCATCGGCAGCCTGGCCACGCTGCTCTGGCTGCATGTGCTGGCCCGCAAGGGCATGGCCATCGGCTGGGGGTACTACTTCAGGGTCGGCCTCGTGCTGACCCTTCCCGTGCTGTGCGCGACCCTGGCGGCGCTGGCACTCAGACTGGGCTTTTCGCTCTCATGAACGACATCACGATCTATCACAACCCGGCCTGCGGCACCTCGCGCAACGTGCTCGCGCTGATCCGCAACACGGGCGAGCAACCCACGGTCATCGAGTACCTGCGCCATCCGCCGGACCGGGCCACGCTCACGGGGCTGATTGCCGCCATGAACATGCCGGTGCGCGAGCTGCTGCGCCGCAAGGGCACGCCCTACGACGAACTGGGCCTGGACGACCCGAAGTGGACCGACGCGCAGCTGCTCGACTTCATGCTCGCGCACCCGCTGCTCATCAACCGACCGATCGTGGTGACGCCGCTCGGCACGCGGCTGTGCCGGCCCTCCGAGGCGGTGCTCGACCTGCTGCCGCGCCCGCACCTGGGCGCGTTCACCAAGGAAGACGGCGAAGCCGTCATCGACGCGAAAGGCCAGCGTGTCCGCCACCCCTGAACTCCCCCACATCGACCCCGCGCACTTCCGCGCGCCCGACCTGCAGCGCCTGTGGCCGGCGCAGCGTGCCACGCATGCGCCGCGCATCCTGCTGCTGTACGGCTCGGTGCGCGAGCGCTCGTACAGCCGGCTGCTGACCGAAGAGGCCGCGCGCCTGCTGCGCGCCATGGGGGCCGAGGCCCGCATCTACGACCCGCGCGGCCTCCCGCAGCCAGACGACGCGCCGGACGATCACCCGAAGGTGCAGGAGCTGCGCACGCTGGCGCAGTGGAGCGAGGGCATGGTGTGGTGCTCGCCCGAGCGGCACGGCGCCATGACCGGCGTGATGAAGACGCAGCTCGACTGGATTCCGCTGGCGGTCGGCTCGGTGCGGCCCACGCAGGGCAAGACGCTGGCGGTGATGGAGGTGTCGGGCGGCTCGCAGTCGTTCAACGCGGTGAACCAGCTGCGCGTGCTGGGGCGCTGGATGCGCATGCTTACCGTGCCCAACCAGTCGTCGGTGGCCAAGGCCTTCATGGAATTCGAGGAAGACGGCCGGATGAAGCCCTCGCCGTACTACGAGCGCGTGGTCGACGTGATGGAAGAGCTGGTGAAGTTCACGCTGCTCACGCGCGACTGCGCCGCCTACCTGGTCGACCGCTACAGCGAGCGCCGCGAGAGCGCGCAGGCGCTGTCGGCGCGGGTGAACCTGCGCAGCATCTGAGCGGGCGGCCAGGGTCGGTCAGTCGCGCAGCAGCCGGCGCAGCACGCCCGGCGTCGCGCCCAGGTGCCGGCGGCATTGCCGCACGAAGTGCGAGGCGTCCGCCAGCCCCACGCGAAAGCCGATCTGCGCCACGCTCAGCCGGTCGAAGCGCGCATCGGCCAGCATGCGCTGCGCGGCCTGCATGCGAAAGCCCGCCAGCGCGGTCGCGAAGGTGGTGTTGCTCTCGGCCAGGCAGCGGTGCAGGCCGCGCTGCGAAATGCCCAGCCCGTTCGCCACGCAGGCGGCGGTGAGGCCGGGTTCGGCATGCCGCTCGCGCGTGGCGTCGAGCACCTGGGCGCGCAGCGCGGCGCGGCCTTCGCTGCCGGCGTGCTGCATCGGGGGCTGCCCCTGCCCGAGCGCCAACGCCAGCAGGCTGCCCAGCTGGTCGCACAGCAACTGCGCGGGCAACGGCGGCCTGGCGGCCATCTGCGGCGTGCACTGCCGCACGAAGCCGCTCAGCACACCGCCCCACCCCGCCTGCCCGTCGATGCGGCGCGCCACCTGGTCGCCGGCGTCGGGCAGCCATGCGTCGACCCAGGCGGTCGGCAGTTCCAGCGACACGGTGTCGGCCGACTGCAGCAGGTGAAATTCGTAGAGCCGGCGCGAATCGACCAGCACCGGGTCGCCGGGCAGCAGGCGCGCGCAGCGGCCGTCCTGCGCCATGGTCCAGGCCGAGTCGGTCTTGCACAGCAGGTAGTAATAGTTGTGACGGCTGTGGGCAATGGCGCGGCGCGTGCGGTAGACGTCCTGCGCGCTGCCGCGCACTTCGTTGACGACGAGCGGGCCCAGGGGCGCGGATTCGAGCGAGGCGGCGAAGTGGCTGGCCTGCACGGGGCTGGTGATGTCCATCTCGAGAAAGCCCTCGCACACCGCGCCCACCCAGTAGTCCAGCCGCTGCGCAGGGGGCACGGCGTCGGTGGACCAGCGGTGGAACGCTTGTGGGGCTTGGCTCATGGCGGGGAAGTTACCGAAGGCACGCCCGCTTGCCAAGCGGGTAAATAGCCCACGCCCGCTTGCCAAGCGGGTAAATAGCCCATGCCCGCTTGCCAAGCGGGCAACTACGCCACACGCGCTTGCCAAGCGGGTATAGCCCCTCTCCCACGGCACCGCGCCCGCCACACCGGCAAAATGACCGGCGAACCAACCCGTGCGCGGACACCCCGGCGCATGCACACGAAAGAAGGGCAAGACAGGTCATGAGCAGCAAGCAAAGCGATTTCGGACTGATCGGCCTGGCCGTGATGGGCCAGAACCTCGTGCTGAACGTGGAAAGCCGCGGCTTCCAGGTCAGCGTCTACAACCGCACCGAAGCGACCACCGAAGCCTTCGTCGCCGCCAACCCCGGCAAGAAGCTGGTGGGCGCCAAGACGCTCGAGGAGTTCGTGCAGAGCCTGGCCAAGCCGCGCAAGATCCAGATCATGGTGAAGGCCGGCGCGCCGGTCGACCAGGTCATCGAGCAGCTGATTCCGCTGCTGGACAAGGACGACATCGTCATCGACGGCGGCAACAGCCTCTACACCGACACCGAACGCCGCGACGCCTACCTGTCGAGCAAGGGCCTGCGCTTCATCGGCGCGGGCGTCTCGGGCGGGGAAGAAGGCGCGCGCAAGGGGCCGTCGATCATGCCGGGCGGGCCGCTTTCCACCTGGGAGGTGATGAAGCCGATCTTCGAGAGCATCGCGGCCAAGGTGGACGGCGAGCCCTGCGTGATCCACATCGGCCCGGGCGGCGCCGGCCACTACGTGAAGATGGTGCACAACGGCATCGAGTACGGCGACATGCAGCTCATCTGCGAGGCCTACAGCCTGTTCAAGGCGGCCGGCTTCACCACCGACGAGATGGCCGCCATCTTCAACGAGTGGAACGACGGCGAGCTGCAGAGCTACCTCATCCAGATCACCGCCAAGGCGCTGGAGCAGAAAGACCCGGAAACGGGCCAGCCGATCGTCGACGTCATTCTCGACAAGGCCGGCCAGAAGGGCACGGGCCAGTGGACGCTCATCAACGCGGCCGAGAACGCGGTGGTCATCAGCACCATCAACGCCGCCGTCGAGGCGCGCGTGCTGTCCTCGCAGAAGAAGGCGCGCGTGGCGGCCAGCAAGCAGCTGCAGGGCCCGAAGGTGGAACTGTCGCTCGAGAAGAAGGCGCTGGTGGCCAAGGTGCACGACGCGCTGTATGCGTCGAAGGTCATCAGCTACACGCAGGGCTTCGACCTCATCAAGACGATGGGCGCCAAGAAGGAATGGAAGCTCGACCTGGGCGGCATCGCGTCGATCTGGCGCGGCGGCTGCATCATTCGCGCGCGCTTCCTCAACCGCATCACCGACGCCTTCCGCACCGACCCGGCGCTGCCCAACCTGATGCTGGACCCCTTCTTCAAGGACCTGCTGAACCGCACGCAGCAGAACTGGCGCGAAACGGTGGCGCTGGCGGTGAGCAACGGCATTCCGGTGCCGGCGTTCAGCGCCTCGCTGGCCTACTACGACAGCTACCGCACCGAGCGCCTGCCGGCCAACCTGCTGCAGGCGCAGCGCGACTTCTTCGGCGCGCACACCTACGAGCGCACCGACAAGCCCGAAGGCAAGTTCTTCCACACCGACTGGCCCGAAGTGATCGGCTGATGCCATGCCAGCCCTCGACTACCCCAGCCACCTGGTCGAGGACTGGCAACTGCGCGACGGCACGCCGGTGCGCATCCGCCCGATTCGCGCCGACGACCTCGGCATGCACACGGCCTTCGTCGCGGGCCTGTCGAGCGAAACGGGCTACCACCGGCTGCTGTCGCCGCGCAAGCCGCAGCCCGACGAGCTATGGCGCATGACGCACATCGACTACGACCACGAGCTGGCGCTCATCGCGACCACCGGGGTCGACGGCCATGAACAGCAGATGGGCGTGGTGCGCTATGTGCGCGGCGAAACGCCCGAGACGGCGCACATCGCCGAATTTGCCGTGGTCATCGCCGACGCATGGCAGCACCACGGCCTGGCGTTCAAGCTGCTGCGCAACCTGATCGACGCCGCCAGGGCCGCCGGCGTGAAGCAGCTGGCGGACATCACGCTGTACGACAACATCGGCATGCTGGCGCTCGCGCGCAAGCTGGGCTTCAGGCTGCAGCGCGATCCGGGCAACCCGAACGTCACGCGGCTGCGGCTGGCGCTGGACTCGCCTTCGCGCTGAAGCCGGGCGCGTCGTTCCAGCCTGAACCGGCCTGCCCCCGCCTGTTTCAGCCCAGGAGCCCCAGCTTGGAGACCACCTTGCCCAGCGGCTTGCGCTCGCCGATGAGCGCCACCGCCACATAGCGCAGGTCGGTCGCGGGCACGGCCGCCACGGCTTCGCCGAAGGCCGCGTAGTTGGTGGTCTGCTGGCCCTGCACCGGAAAGTCGACCACGTCGCACTCGGTGGTGGCCATGGCCTTCTGGCGCACGGCGGCCAGTTCGTCCTGGCTGGCGCCGAGCACGGCGATGCCGATGGGGATCAGCCCCGGGTGCACGCCGCCCGAGGCATCGACCAGCGGCGCGCCGACCAACCCCGGATGGCGCTGGCCCACGGTGAGCGCGACGACGGCCGCGGCGTTGGCCGCCAGCCCCGCGGGCAGCGCGTTGTCGACGACGATCACGCAGCGCTCCGGGAGCGCTGGCAGGGATGGCGACGTCAGGGACGATGGCGTGGCGGTGTCGTTCATGCGGATTCGGGGTTCGATGTCGGTTTGCGGAACGCGGCGGGCGCGTCGAGCCGCCGCAGTGCGTCGCCCACCTCGGCGCGGAACTGCGAGAGCGCGTCCAGCGAGGCGTCGGCGGGCATGAAGGCGCTCCACAGCATGTCGGTGAGCTGGGCGGCGGTCTGCTCGATGTCGGGCTTCTTGCCGGAAACGACGTAGTCCCACAGCACGTGCTCCATGGCGCCGTAGACCATGTCGCGCAGCAGCCGCAGGGGCACGCCTTCGCGCAGCTCGCCCGCCTCGCGCGCGGCGCCCAGCGCATGCATCAGCGGCGCGGTGTAGCGGCGCTTCAGGTCGGCGATGACGCTGCCGAAGGCGGCGTCCGCCGTGCGCCCTTCGCTCAGCACCAGCGCGCAGAGGCCGGCGCCCTCGCCCATCAGGTTGACCAGGTGCTTGCGCACCACGAAGGCCAGCTTGGCGCGCAGGCCGTTCAGTGGCGGCAGCTCGCGTTCCAGCTCGCCCGAGATCTGGTCGTACCAGCGGCGAATGACCTGCAGGCACAGCTCGCGCTTGCTGCCGAAATAGGTGAACACGGTGGCCTCGGAGACGCCCAGGCGCTGCGCGATCTCCGCCGTGGTGGTGCGCTCGAAGCCTTTTTCGGCGAACACCTCCTTCGCTATCGCGAGCAGGCTTTCGATGCGGCGGCCGGATTTTTCGCCGCGCGCGGCGCGGCGTGTGTTGAGGGTGTCTGTGTCGGACATGCGAGGCCTGTTCCTGAGCGTTGCTCAATCATAGACCAACCTACCCCACAAATTACCAATGAAAAAAACCTGAGTCCTGCTCGATTATTTAGTTTCAGCAGCCAACCAAGCCATCGCCTGCGCCACCGCCTTCCCCAGCGGCAAGGTCGCGTCCACCGCCAGCACCCCCGGCTCGCCCACCGGCGATTCGAGCGTCGCGAACTGGTTGGCCACCAGGCTCGCCGGAAACATGTGCTCGCCCGCGCCGGCCCGCGCCGCCACCCGGCGCTCGGATTGCGCCCGCTCGATGGCCATGAACACGAAGCGCAGCCCCGGCGCCGCCGCGCGCAGCTGCTCGCGGTAGATGCGCTTGAGCGCCGAGCAGGTCAGCACCGCGCCCTTCGGCGAATCGGCCAGCGCGCGGCCCAGCGTGGCCAGCCAGCCGGCGCGGTCGGCGTCGGTGAGCGCGATGCCGTGGCTCATCTTCTGCACGTTGGCCGGCGGATGGTGGTCATCGCCTTCTATCAGCGGCAGCCCGAGGGCTGTGGCCAGCGCCGCGCCCAGGCTCGACTTGCCGCATCCCGACACGCCCATCACTACCAGCCAGACCCTGTCCATATTCACCCTTTTGGTAAAGCGCCACACCTAACAAACGGCGCCCGCAAACTTAAATCTACTTCCTTATGATGCGAAACCTTTTTCCGTCGGAAGCAGAGAGTCCTCTCCATGGTCCAGCTTGCGTTGCGTCGCCCGTACACCTTCATCGTCATGGCGATGCTGATCGTGCTGGCCACGCCTTTTGTCCTGGCGCGCATGGCCACCGACATCTTCCCGGAAATCAACATTCCGGTGGTCAGCGTCATCTGGAACTACACCGGCCTGCCGGCCCAGGAAATGGGGCAGCGCATTTCCGGCCAGGTGGAGCGCGGGCTGACCACCACGGTGAGCGACATCGAGCACATCGAGTCGCAGTCGCTGGCGGGCGTGTCGATCATCAAGGTGTTCTTCCAGCCCACGGCCAACATCGAGATGGCCATCTCGCAGGTGGTGGCCTCCATGCAGGCGCAGGTGAGGCAGCTGCCGCCGGGCATCACGCCGCCGCTGGTCATCAAGTACTCGGCCTCCAGCGTGCCGGTGATCCAGCTGGCGCTGTCCAGCCCCACGCGCTCTGAAAACTCGCTGTTCGACGCCACCGTCAACCAGCTGCGCCCGCAGCTCATCACGGTGCCGGGCGCGGCCATTCCGTTTCCCTACGGCGGCAAGAACCGGCTGATTTCGGTCGACCTCGACACCCAGGCGCTGCAGGCGCGCGGCCTCTCGCCGGCCGACGTGGTGAACGCGGTGAACACGCAGAACCTGATCCTTCCCTCGGGCACGGCCAAGTTCGGTTCCACCGAATACAACGTGAAGATGAACGGCTCGCCCGACGCCATCGCGGGCCTGAACGACCTGCCGGTGCGCACCGTGAACGGCGCCACCACCTACCTGCGCGACGTGGCCTACGTGCGCGACGGCTTCTCCCCGCAGACCAACGTGGTGCGCCAGGACGGCGTGCGCGGCGTGCTGCTGTCGGTGCTGAAGAACGGCGGCGCCTCCACGCTGGACATCGTGTCGAACATTCGCGCCATGCTTCCGGTCGCCGCGCAGACCATGCCAGACGACATCAAGATCACCCCGCTGTTCGACCAGTCGGTGTTCGTGAAGGCGGCGGTGAAGGGCGTGGTGTTCGAGGCCATCCTGGCGGCCGCGCTCACGGCCGCGATGGTGCTGCTGTTTCTGGGCAACTGGCGCAGCACGCTGATCATCGGGCTGACCATTCCGCTGTCGATCCTGGCGTCGATCCTGGTGCTGTACGCGCTGGGCGAAACGCTCAACCTCATGACGCTGGGCGGCCTGGCGCTGTCGGTGGGCATCCTGGTCGACCAGGCGATCGTGACCATCGAGAACATCGAGCGGCACCTGCACATGGGCACGCCGCTGATGGAGTCCATCGAGGTGGGCGCGGGCGAAATCGGCTCGGCCGCCTTCGTGTCCACGCTGTGCATCTGCATCGTGTTCGTGCCGATGTTCTTCCTGTCGGGCGTGGCGCGCTTCCTGTTCGTGCCGCTGGCCGAGGCGGTGGTGTTCGCCATGCTGGCCTCGTACCTGCTCTCGCGCACGCTGGTGCCCACGCTGGTGATGCTGCTGATGGGCGGCTCGCACGGCGAGCACGCGCCGGCGGCCGATGCGAAACCCAGCGCGCTGCAGCGCCTGTACCGCGCCTTCGACCGCCGCTTCGAGCGCGTGCGCCGCGCCTACACGCTGGTGCTGTCGGCGGTGCTGTCGAAGCGCGCGGGCTTCATCGGGCTGTTCCTGGGCTTCTGCCTGCTGTCGTGCCTGCTGTACCCGGCGCTGGGCCGCGACTTCTTCCCGACGGTGGACGCCGGCCAGATCCGCCTGCACCTGCGCGCGCCCACGGGCACGCGCATCGAGGAAACCGCGCGCCTCACCGACCAGGTCGAGGCCGCCATTCGCGAGCTGGTGCCGCCGGACCAGCTCGAGACCATCCTGGACAACCTGGGCGTGCCTAACAGCGGCATCAACCTGTCCTACAGCAACGCCGGCACCATCGGCACCTTCGACGGCGAGCTGCTTCTGTCGCTGAAGGAAGGCCACAAGCCGACCGACCATTTCGTGTCGATCCTGCGGGCCGAGCTGCCCAGGCGCTTTCCGGGCATCGAGTTCTTCTTTCAACCGGCGGACATCGTCACGCAGATCCTGAACTTCGGCCTGCCGGCGGCCATCGACGTGCAGTTCAGCGGCAACGACATGGCCGGCAACGCCCTGCGCGCGGCC
This sequence comes from Variovorax sp. J22G73, assembly GCF_030317035.1. Lineage (GTDB taxonomy): Bacteria > Pseudomonadota > Gammaproteobacteria > Burkholderiales > Burkholderiaceae_C > Variovorax. The sequence goes on along the minus strand of NZ_JASZYK010000001.1, from coordinate 936,910 downwards.
GAACTCACCAAGGCCATCCGCCAGATTCCGGGCGCGGTCGACGCCCACGTGCACCAGCGCCTGGACGGCCCCGCGCTGAGCCTGCAGATGGACCGCACGCGGCTGCAGCAGTACGGGCTCACGGCCTCGAACGTGGGGCAGAACGTGCTCATCGCGCTGTCGGGCAGCTCGCAGACGGCGCCGGCCTTCTGGCTGAACCCGGTGAACGGCGTGGTCTACAGCATCGCGGTGCAAACGCCGCAGTACACGGTCGATTCGCTGGACTCGCTGCTGAACATTCCGGTGGGCGCGGGCGCGAACGCCGCGGCTGGCACGGGCGCGCAGCAGCTGCTGGGCAACCTCGTCACCACCCAGGCCGACCGCCAGCCGGCCGTGATGTCGCGCTACAACATCGCGCCCGTCATCGACGTGTACGTGAGCGTGCAGGGCACCGACCTGGCCAGCGTGGCCTCCAAGGTGCAGAAGCTGGTCGACGAGATGCGCCCCAAGCTCTCGCGCGGCAGCCGCGTCGAGATACGCGGGCAGGTGCAGACCATGCAGTCGTCGTTCATCGGCCTGGGCGTGGGCTTGGCGATGGCCATCGTGCTCGTGTACCTGCTGATCGTGGTCACCTTCCAGTCGTGGCTGGACGCGGCCATCATCATCACCGCGCTGCCGGCCGCGCTGGCGGGCATCGCGTGGATGCTGTTCATCACCGGCACCACGCTGAGCGTGCCGGCGCTCACGGGCGCCATCATGACCATGGGGGTGGCCACGGCCAACTCCATCCTGCTGGTGTCGTTCGCCAGGGAGCGGCTGGCCGCGGGCATTCCGCCGCTGTCGGCCGCGCTGGAAGCCGGCGCCACCCGCATCCGCCCGGTGCTGATGACGGCGCTGGCGATGATCATCGGCATGATCCCCATGGCCCTGGGCCTGGGCGAAGGCGCCGAGCAGAACGCGCCGCTGGGCCGCGCGGTGATCGGTGGCCTGATCTTTGCCACGGTGTCGACATTGTTTTTCGTACCCGCCGTGTTCGCGGGGGTGCACAGTCGGCTTGCGCACCGCAGGGCGGCACGCGAAGCGTCGCAGCAACCGCAGCAGCAACAACCCCCAGCGGGCGCAGCGCCCCAGGAGAACTGAAACCTTGACCCCCACGCTCATTCACTTCGTGTATTCGCTGCCCCCCGGGGGGGCCGCAGCTCGGCTTGGGAGCGGCCCGGCGCCGAGCTGGTCATGACGGAGCAACGCCACTCGGCATTGGCCATCCACCCCATCGCCGTCGAAGAGGGCGAAGGCGAGCTGCTGCGCCGCCGGCAGATCGTGCGGCGCACGCGCTGGCTGGTGCTGGTCGTCCTGGTGCTGCTGGCGCTGGGCGCGGCGCGCACCGTGTTCTTGCGCATGGCCAACGCCCGCGCGCTCGAAACCGGCACCACCGAGCGGGCCAGGCAGTATGTGCAGACCGCCCTGCCCCGCACGCCCACCGCCGGCCAGACGCTGGCGCTGCCGGGCACGCTGCAGGGCTTTGTGCAGTCGCCCATTTCGGCGCGCGCCAGCGGCTACCTGAAGCGCTGGACCAAGGACATCGGCAGCCGCGTCGAAAAAGGCGAGCTGTTGGCGGAAATAGAAACGCCCGAAATCGACCAGCAGCTTTCGCAGGCCGTGGCCGCGCGCGCGCAGGCCGCCTCCGGCCTGGAGCTGGCCCGCAGCACCGCCGAACGCTGGGAGGCGCTGCGCAAGAAGGACGTGGTTTCGCAGCAGGACCTCGACGAGCGCCGCAGCGCCGTGGCGCAGGCCACGTCGAACGTGGCCGCGGCCGATGCCAACGTGCAGCGGCTGAAGCAGACCGAAGGCTTCAAGCGCGTGGTGGCGCCGTTCGCGGGCGTGATCACGCGGCGCAATGTCGACACCGGCGACCTGATCGACGCAGGCGCGGGCGGTGGCGCGGGCCGCGCGCTGTTCGTGCTGGCGCAGACCGATCCGCTGCGCGTGTACATCAACGTGCCGCAGGCCTACGCCCAGCTCGTGAAAGCCGGCCAGCCGGTGGTGGTCACGCAGGCCGAGCTGCGCGGCCAGACCTTCAAGGGCGAGGTGGCGCGCACCGCCGGCGCCATCGACACGACCACGCGGATGATGCAGGTCGAGGTGGCGCTGCCCAACAAGGACGGCGCGCTGCTGCCGGGCGCCTACGTGCAGGTGTCGCTGCCGCTGGCGGCCAGCCGCACGCTCACCGTGCCGTCGAACGCGCTGCTGTTCCGCGCCGAGGGCACGCGCATCGCGGTGGTCGGCGCGCAGGGCCGCATCAACCTGCGCCCGGTGACGCTGGGGCGCAACTACGGCGAGAACGTCGAGGTGATCGACGGGCTCGAGGGCACCGACCGCATGGTGCTGAACCCCTCCGATTCGCTGGCCGAAGGCGACGTGGTGGCGGTGGCGCCCGATGCCCCGCCGGCCGATGCCAAGGCCGTCCCGGCCGGCGCGGCGCCCGCGCCGAAGAAGGAACCGGCGTGAAGCTGCGCATGCCCGTGGCAGCGAACACGGCTGCCCTCCTCCGGCCTTTGCTGCCTTTGCTGCCCTTGCTGTTCGTGGCCGGTTGCGCCGTCGGCCCCGACTACAAGGCGCCCGACACGCCCCTGCCCGTCAGCTGGAAGCTCGAGGAGCCCTGGCGCGTGAGCACGCCCAGCGACAGCGCCGACAAGGGCCCGTGGTGGAAGCGCTTCGACGACGCCACGCTCGACACCCTGCAGGCGCAGGCCATGGCCGGCAGCCCGACGCTGGCCATCGCCAATGCGCGGCTGGCGCAGGCCCGCGCTGCGCTGGCCTCCAACTCGGCCAGCCTGTACCCGCAGCTGGGGCTGGGCACGCGCGCCTCGCGCCTGAAGATTTCCGCCAACCGGCCACTCACCAACTACGCCAGCCCCAACTCGTCGACCGTGCAGAACGACTTCGCGCTCTCGCTCAACGCTAGCTACGAGGTCGACCTGGCCGGTCGCGTGCAGCGCACGGTCGAGGGCGCCCGCGCGTCGGCCGAGCAATCGGCGGCCGACCTGGCCAACACGCGGCTGCTGCTGAGCGCCGACTTGGCCAGCAACTACTTCAACCTGCGCTCCAGCGACATCGAGCTCGACGTGATCACCCGCTCGGTCGGCCTGCAGCGCCGCGCGCTGGAGTTCGTGACCGCGCGCCACGACCTGGGCGCCGTGTCGGGCCTGGACGTGGCGCAGCAGCAGGCGCTGCTGGAAACCACGCTCACGCAGATCGACGTGCTCAAGAAGCAGCGCGCGCAGTACGAGCACGCGCTGGCCACGCTCACCGGCACGCCGGCGCCGCTCTTCGCGCTGCCGGTGGACCTGCGCGAGATCAAGCCGCCCGCGGTGCCGCTGGGCGTGCCTTCGGAAATGCTGCAGCGCCGGCCCGACGTGGCCTCGGCCGAACGCGCCATGGCCGCGGCCAATGCGCAGATCGGCGTGGCCACCGCGGCCTTCTACCCGAGCATCTTCATTTCGCCGACCCTGGGCGTGGACAGCCGCACCATCGAGACGCTGTTCAACGGCCCCAGCCTGCTGTGGTCGGTGGGCGTGTCGGCCACGCAGGTGCTGTTCGACGGCGGGCGCGTGCGCGCCAACGTCGACTTTGCCAAGGCCGGCTACGACGCCACCGTGGGCAGCTACCGCCGCACCGTGCTCACCGCCATGCAGGAGGTGGAAGACGGCATCACCGGGCTGTCCGCGCTCGACAGCGCCACCGCGCAGGCGCAGTCGGCGGTGTCGGCCGCGCGCCGCGTGCTCGACATGGCGAGCAGCCGTTACGAGGGCGGTGCCTCGACCTACCTCGACGTGATCACCGCGCAGCAGTCGCTGCTGACGGTGGAGCGCCAGGCCGCGCAGCTGCAGGGGCAGCGGCTGCTGACCTCGGTGTTCCTGGTGAAGGCGCTGGGGGGCGACTGGTGCGGGGCGGACGACGCGGCCGCCGGCTGCCATCTGCAGGGAAGTCTGCAGGGGATGGTGGGCGTGGCCAAAAGCCAGTAGCATCGCGCCGCCTTGCCGTTGCGGCCCCTCTAGCCCTTGCGTGCGCTGCGGCACAAGGCACACACCCCCCGCGTCGTACGGACGCTGCCTCGTACCGAAGGACGCGACCATGCGCAAACGGATTCTCGGATTCCTCACTGTCGCGTTGCTCGCGACCACCGCACTCACCCAGGCCCACGCGCAAGGGAAGGCGCAGAAGGAACAGGGCGTGCCGGCCTTCTCTTCCGCCTTCAAGACGCGCGAAATCGCCGTCAACGGCACCACGCTGCATGTGCGCGTGGGCGGCACCGGCCCCGCCATCACCCTGCTGCACGGCTTCGGCGAGACCGGCGACATGTGGGCCCCCATGGCCAACGCCTTCGCGCGCGACCACACGGTGGTGGTGCCCGACCTGCGCGGCATGGGCCTGTCGGCGCGCGCCACCTCGGGCTTCGACAAGAAGACGCAGGGCCAGGACATCGCCCAGCTGCTCGACACGCTCGGCGTGGCGAAGACCCAGCTGGTCACGCACGACATCGGCAACATGGTGGGCTACGCCTTCGCGGCGCAGTACCGCGACCGCGTGACGCGCTTCGTGCTCATCGACGCGCCGGTGCCGGGCGTGGGTCCGTGGGAAGAAATCTTGAAGAGCCCGCTGCTGTGGCACTTCCGCTTCGGTGGCCCCGACATGGAGCGACTGGTGGCCGGGCGCGAGCGCATCTACCTCGACCGCTTCTGGAACGAGTTCTCGGCCACGCCGGCCAGCTTCAGCGAGGGCGCGCGCAAGCACTACGCCCGCCTGTACGCACGGCCGGGCAACATGCATGCGGGCTTCTCGCAGTTCGCCGCCTTCGACCAGGACGCCATCGACAACAAGGCCTTCATGGCGCAAGGCAAGCTCGAAATGCCGGTGCTGGCCGTGGGCGGAGAAAAGTCGTTCGGCCCGACGATGGCGGTGGTGATGCGCGCCACGGCGACGGACGTGACCGAGGGCATCGTGCCCGGCTCGGGCCACTGGATCATGGAAGAGAACCCGAGCGCCACCACCAAGCTGGTCGGCGACTTCCTTAACAAGAACTGAAGGCGCCAGCCTAGAACAGGCTGCCCTGCCCCGCCGCGCCCGGGGGGCGGAACGCGCCGACGTCGAGCGCGATGCGCTCGCGGTTGAAGCCGATGCGCTTCGTGGCCTTCTCGAAGCGCTGGCGGATCAGGTCGGCCCACAGGCCCGAGCCTTTCATGCGGGTGGCGAAGTCGGCGTCGTAGTCCTTGCCGCCGCGCATCTCGTGGATGCGGGCCATGATGCGATCGGCGCGCTGCGGGTAGTGCAACGCCAGCCATTCCTTGAAGAGCGGCGCCACCTCCCACGGCAGCCGCACCACCGTGTAGAAGGCGCTGCGCGCGCCGGCCTCCCACGCGGCTTCGAGCACCTGCTCCATGTCTTCGGTGACGAAGGGAATCTGCGGCGCCACGCTCACCCCCACCGGCACGCCGGCATCGGCCAACGCGCGAATGGTGCGCAGCCGCCGGTGCGGCGCGGCGGCGCGCGGCTCCAGCTTGCGCGCGAGTTCGCCGTCGAGCGTGGTCACGGTGACGTACACGGCCGCCAGCCGGTCGGCCGCCATGGGCGCGATCAGGTCGAGGTCGCGCTCGACCGCGCTCGACTTGGTGACCAGCGCGAACGGGTGCCGCGTTTCCTGCAGCAGCTCGATGACCGAGCGCGTGAGCCGCAGTTCGCGCTCGATGGGCTGGTAGCAGTCGGTGGCGGTGCCGATGGCGACGTGGCTGGGGCGGTAGCTCTTGCGGCCGAGCTCGGTGCGCAGCACCTCGACGATGTTGCGCTTGGCGATCAGCTTGGTCTCGAAGTCGAGGCTAGGCGACAGGTTGAGGTAGCTGTGCGTGGGGCGCGCAAAGCAGTAGATGCACCCGTGCTCGCAGCCCCGGTACGGGTTGAGCGAACGGTCGAAGGGAATGTCGGGCGAGTCGTTTTCGCTGAGCACCGACTTCACGTCCTCGAAGCGAATTTCGGTGGCCAGCGGCTGCAGCTCGGCCGCCTCGGCCACGCCTTCTTCGAGCGTGCCCCAGCCGTCGTCGAAGTCGTTGCGCTCGTCGCGCGAAAAACGGTGCGCCAGGCGTGTGGCCGCACCGCGGCCCTTGATGGCGTGGATGGGAATCAGGGCGGCGGGCATGGCGGGTCCTTTGGACGAAAGGAATTTACTGGTTATTCATACAGTATTCCAGCGCTCCGCGAATGTCCAACGATTTTTCAATTTCTCTATTGACAGAAATTTCGCAAATCCTAAACTTGACGCCATGGAACTCACCGACATTCAACGCAAGTTCGTCCTGCACTGGGGCGAAATGGGCTCCATGTGGGGCGTGAACCGCACGGTCTCGCAAATCCACGCTCTGCTCTTCGCGCACGGCAAGCCCATGAACGCAGAGGAGCTGTCCGACACGCTGGGCGTGGCCCGCTCCAACATCAGCAACAGCCTGAAGGAGCTGCAGGCCTGGAACCTGGTGCGCATCACCCACACGCTGGGCGACCGGCGCGACTATTTCGAGACCAGCGTCGACGTGTGGGAGCTGTTTCGCACCGTGGTGCGCGAGCGCAAGGAGCGCGAGTTCGACCCCACCGTGCGCGTGCTGCGCGAGCTGGTGTCCAGCCCCGACTTCCAGAAGGAGCCGGCCGATGCGCAGGACCGCATCCGCTCCACCATGGAGCTGATGGACAAGCTGGCCACCTGGGCCGACGAAATGCTGCGGCTGTCGCCCGGCACGCTCGACAAGGTGCTGACGCTGGGCGCGAGCGTGCAGAAGTTCGTGCGCGGCGACGCCATCGCCTCCGGCAAGGACGGCAAGGACGGCAGCGGCGACAAGGGCAACAAGGGCGAAGACCCGGACGCCCACCACGCCAGCCTCCCCATGATCTGAACCTCCCTTTTTTTGCCTATAAATTTCTGTTTTGACAGAAATATCGAGAACCAAGAACCATGAGCCACACCGCCGCACCCAGCTATCCGTTCACGATCTTTTTCGATGCCAGCTGCGCGATCTGCTCCGCCGAAATGGGCAACATGAAGGCGCGCGACACGGCCGGCCGGCTGCAGCTGGTCGACTGCTCGCCGCCGGGCTTCGACGCCGGCCCGGCACCGCGCGAAGCGCTGATGGCCGCCATTCACGTGGCAGACGCCGACGGCCGCGTGTTCGTTGGCGTGCCGGCCATTCGCCTGTGCCGCACGGCGGTCGGGCTTTCGAGCGGCGGCTTCCTGCTCGACCTGCCGCTCGTCGCGCCGCTGGCCGACCGCGCCTATGCGCTGCTGGCGCGCAACCGCTACCGCATTCCGCGCTGGCTGGCCAACCGGTTGGCCGGGCGCATCGCACGCTCTTGCGACGACGGCAGCTGCCGCCTTTGAAAACCGAAGAACCACCCAGCGAGGGAACTGCCATGCCCACTGTCTTCCAGCCCGACTTCCGCCTGCCGCAGGGTGCGCCGACGAACGCCCCGTCCGGCCACGCCAGCGCCTCCATCACGGCCGAAGACACCCAGCACTACTTCACCGAAGTGGCGGTCGACTACAGCGCCTGGAGCCCCAGCTACAACATGCACTTCGGCTTCTGGCGCGCCGGCCTGAACCCGCTGCGGCGCGAAGGCATGTTGGTGGAAATGAACCGCGTCATCGGCCGCGCGCTGCAGCTTCCGCAGCCGCCGCAAGGCAGCGCACCGCGCCGCTGCGTGCTCGACCTGGGCTGCGGCGCCGGCGCCACCGCGCGCACGCTGGTGGGCGACGACCCGTCGCTGTACGCCATCACCGTGACCAACGTGGCCGTGCAGAACCGCATCGCCGCCAGGCTGGACGCCGCCGCCGGCGTGGCCGACCGCATGGCGCACCTGGAGGCCGACTACACCCGCACCGGCCTGCCCGCGGCGCAGGCCGACGGCGCCTGGGCCGTCGAGAGCGCCTGCTACGCCGACGGCACGGCCAAGGCCGGCTTCGTTCGCGAGGCCGCGCGGCTGCTCAAGCCCGGCGCGCGGCTGGCCGTGGTCGACGGCTTCCTGCTGCGGCGCGAACCGGGCCGCCTGGCCGGCTGGCTGCACCGCCTGTGGGCCGACAGCTGGGCCGTGCCGACGCTGGCCGTGCGCGACGACTTCGTCGCGGCGTTGCGCGCGCACGGCTTCGAGGACATCGAAGTGAAGTCGCTGCGCTGGCGCGTGGCACCCACCGCGCTGCACATTCCGGTGCTGGCCACGCGCTTCACGCTGGCCGAGCTGTGGAAGGCGCGCGGCAAGCTCAGCCCGTGGCGGCGCAAGCACATCGTGGCGAGCTACTGCGCGCTGGCACTGGGCATGTTCTGGCGCGACTTCGACTACTGCATGGTCACCGCCAGGCGCCGCGCCGACTGAACGGGCCCGCACGCAAAAAACAAGACAACGCAACGAGGAGAAGGTTCTTTCATGCACAACGACACCGGGGAAAGCAGGCTCGCAGACATGCCGGACGAACCGCGGCGGCGCATGCCCTTCGCATGGTTCTGGCCGATGCTGGCGGGCGCGCTCGTCGCGCTGGTGCTGCGCATCGTGTTCAGCGGCGGGCCGGGGCACCGCTTCTCGCCGATGCTGGGTTCGTTCGTGTACTTCGTGCCCGCGGTGTGCGGCGCGGTCACGGTGTACCTGGCCGAGCGCATCGAGCGGCGCAGCTGGGGCTACTACCTGTGGGCGCCGTGGGTGGCGACGGCGTTGTTCGTCACCGGCACGCTGGCAGTGTTCATCGAGGGGATCATCTGCGCCATCGTCATCGTTCCGCTGTTCGCGGTGATGGGCAGCGTCGGCGGGCTGGCGATGGGCATCGTGTGCCGCATCACGAACTGGCCCCGGCCCGCGCTGTACGGCTTCGCGCTCGTGCCCCTGCTGCTGGGCGGCATCGAGCCCCAGCTGCCCAACCCCGACCAGTTCTCGCAGACCTCGCGCACGCTCTTCATCGCGGCGCCGGCCGCGCGCGTGTGGCATTCGCTGAACGAGGCGCGCGACATCCAGCCCGCCGAGGTCGGCGAGGCCTGGGCCTACCGCATCGGCGTGCCGATGCCGGTGTCGGGCGTGACCATCGACACACCCGACGGCCGCGTGCGCCAGGTGCAGTGGCAGAAGAACGTGCACTTCGAAGAAATCATCACCGAGTGGCAGCCCGAGCGCGTGCTGAAGTGGCGCTACCGCTTCACGCCCGAATCATTTCCCGCCGGCGCGCTGGACGACCACGTGATGATCGGCGGCCAGTATTTCGACCTGCGCGACACCACCTACACCCTGACCCCGCGCGACGGCGGCACCGACCTGCGCATCGACGTGTCGTGGCGGCTGAGCACGCGCTTCAACTGGTACGCGGACCGCGTGCTGCAGGCGCTGCTGGGCAACGGCTCGGAAAACATCCTGCGCTTCTACAAGGCGCGCAGCGAAGCCACGACCGCCATCGCGCAGGCCGCACGATGACACGGCAACCCGTCTTTCAGCAGGTGCTGGGCCCGGCGTGGGAGCAACTCGGCGACGTGGTTCGCCGGCACTACACGATGGCGCCGTTTTCCGACGACAAGGTGTGCGTGCGCGGCGTGATGAGCGAGGTCTGGCATGCGCGCTGGGCCGCGCTGCTGATGCCCTTCGGCCGGCTCTTCGGCGCGCTGGTGCCGCACACGGGCAGCAACGTGCCCATCGACGTGCACTACCGCTGCCACCCTGGCAACGCGCACCTGTACTGGAACCGCGTCTTCCACTTCGCGGGCAAGCCGCCCTTTCACTTCCGTTCGCACATGGCGCACGATGCGCGGCGCGGCGGCGAGGTGATCGAGTACGTGCGCTTCGGCGTCGGCATGCGGCTGGCCGTGAGCGCGGAAGAAGGCGCGCTGGTGTTCCGCGACCTGGGCTATGTCTGGCGCATTGCCGGGCTGCGCATCGCGCTGCCTCTCGGGCTGCTGCTGGGCACCGCGTACGTGGAAGAGCGCCCCGATCCGCACGACGCCGACCACTTCACCATGCGGATGCGCCTGCGCCACCGCTGGTTCGGCGACGTGTTCCGCTACAGCGGGCGTTTTCACCTGGAGCGGCAAGTTGTCTAGGGGCGCGCAAGGCAGATGGAGGCATCTCGGCGCACTTCGGGCCACAATGCGCCCACCATGCCGCGCCGCCCAGAAAACCTCTACCCCCAGTACCACGCCCACATCTACTTCGCGCCCGCCACGCTCGCGCAGGCCCGCGCGCTGGTCGAGCGCGCGGGCCGCGAGCTGATGGTGGTGGTCGGGCGGGTGCACGAGCGGCTGGTGGGGCCGCACCCGCACTGGAGCTGCCAGCTCGCCTTCGACGCCGGCCAGTTCGACCAGGTCATCGGCTGGCTCGACGCCAACCGCGACGGCCTCGACGTGTTCGTGCACGGCCTGACCGGCGACGACTTCGCCGATCACACGGCGCATGCCATGTGGCTGGGCGAGGAAAGCGCGCTCGACCTGCGGATGTTCCGGCACTGAATCGCTAGGCTGCCTTTTCTTACGCTCTGTTTTCTTCCGCTCTCTTTTCGGCCGTCTCTTCTTCTTTCGCTGCCTCGGCCTCGGCTCGCGCACCGTGCACCTTGAAGAAGGTCGCACCCTCGACCTTCTGCCCGATGGCCTGCTCGTAGGCCGCGCGCACATCGTCGGGTTGCCCGGCCTGCCCGAAAAAGTCCTTCAGGTACGGTCCCAGCAGCGGGTGCGCCGCCAGCTGCTCGCGCGGCAGCCCGCGGATCATCTCGTCGCGGCACGCTGAAGGCAGGAACACATCGCGGTTCTTTTCAGCATCGCGGATCAGCCCCTTGGGCTCGTGCGCGGGGTCGGCCTGCATCGCCTCGATTTCCTCGAAGAAGCGGCGCCGCATCATCACGATGCCCTTGTCGCTCTGCCCCAGCTTCTCGCGCGTGCGGTCGGTGACGGCGCCCTGCCCCACCCACACCACGAAGTCCTGGTTGGCGACGTGGCTGGTGATCCACCGGCCCGTCACCGGGTCCTTGATGGGTCCGTACCACGACGGGATGCGCTGCTGCACATAGGGCTCCTGCTCGTTCGGCACGCGGCTGAGCACCCACAGCACGCTCAGCGTGTGGTGGTCGTCGATGGGCACGCGCCATTCGAAGTGGTGGCCCAGGAAGAAGCCGTTGGGCCACAGCGTGACGCGCCCGGTGGTCCACATCACGTTGTCCTCGTGCTCGCCGCCGCGCAGGCGCTTGTAGACGAAGCCGTGCTCGAACTCCTCGAAGGCCAGCTTCAGGTGCGTGGGTACGTAGGGCCCCTCGTCGCCCTGCAGCCGCGTGGTCCAGTTGTTGTGCGTCCACTCGAAGTGCACCGGGTCGATGGAGTTCTCCTGGCACTGGAACCAGTTGCACGGAATTTCCGCGAACACCGCCTGCGCGAAGCCGTTCCTGCAATTGAACAGCTCCCAGTCGGGCAGCAGCGGCGCGGGCTGCGGGCCCATGTAGGCCCACAGCAGGCCGGCCTTTTCCTGCACCGGGTAGGCCTTGATCTTCGTGTTTTTGCGCATGCGCGCGCCGGGGTCCAGCGTTTCCTCGAAGGGCTGGTGCACGCACTGGCCGCTGGCGTCGTACTGCCAGCCGTGGTAGCTGCAGCGCAGGCCGCATTGCTCCACGTAGCCGTACGACATGTCGGCGTTGCGGTGCGGGCAGCGCCGGTCGACCAGGCCGTAGTTGCCGCCCAGGTCCTTGTAGAGCACCAGGTCTTCACCCAGGATGCGCAGCGGCTTCACGGCCTTGTCGTCGAACTCGCTGGCGCCGGCGACGGGGTGCCAGTAGCGGCGCAGGTAGTCGCCCATCGGCTTGCCGGGGCCCACTTCGGTCAGCAGGCGGTTCTTTTCTTCGCTCAACATGCATCGTCTCCCTTGTTCATCAATCGGCGCGAATGCCGAACTCGCGCACCAGCTTGCCGAAGCGCTGGTCGTCGTCTGAAATCTGCTGTGCCAGCACGGCCGGTGCGCCGCCCACGGGCTCGATGCCGAGCGCGGCCATCTTGGCCTGCACGTCGGGCATCTTCAGGATCTCGTTGAAGTGCCTGTTCAGCGCCTGCACCACGTCGGCGGGCATGGCCTTGGGGCCGAGCAGGCCCATCCAGGCGCTCACGTCCACGTCCCTGTAGCCCAGTTCGATGAAGGTGGGCACCTGCGGCATCAGCTTCGTGCGCTGGCGCTCGGCCACGGCGAGCGCCACGAGCTTGCCCGCGGCGATGTGGCCCGCCACCGCGCCCGGCGTGATCCAGCCCATGCTGATGTGGCCGCCCAGCGCGTCGTTGACCACCGGCGCCACGCCGCGGTACGGCGCGTGCGTGGCGGCAATGCCCGCGTCCTTGTTGAGCAGCTCGCCCGCGATGTGCATCGGCGAGCCCGCGCCCGGCGTGCCATAGGTGGTGGTGTTGCCGGCCTTGGCGCCCGCCACGAGCTGCGCGACGTTGTGGATGCCGGTGGCCGGCGCGGTCACCAGCAGCAGCGGGATGTTGCCGGTCTTGACGATGGGCGTGAAGTCTTTCACCACGTCGTGCGCCACGCCGGGGCCGGCCTTGAGCACATGCTGCGCGATGGGAAAGGTGCTGGGCGTGAACAGCAGCGTGTAGCCGTCGGCCGGCGCCTTGGCGACCCACACGTTGCCGATCATGCCGCTGGCGCCGGGCCGGTTGTCGACCAGCACCGGCTGGCCGACGCGCTGCGAGAGCTTCTCGGCGTAGGTGCGCGCAATGGCGTCGGTGTCGCCGCCCGCGGGGTAGGCGACGACGATGGTGATGGGCTTCGAGGGCCAGCCTTGCGCCGTGGCCGCTGCCGTGGCACATAGCAAAAGAATGGCTCCTGCAGCGGCACGGACCGCGTTTCGGTGGTGAAACATCATGCTCTTTTCTTTCAGTGGGAACGACGTTGAAGGTCGTCGCACTTTAGGAACGGCATCGCGAAGCCAGAAGCTATAGTTTCACCGAGTGAACCATTTTCGGGAGGCCGCATGTCGGACACCGCAGGCGCGCAGAGCGTGAAATCCATCGATGCGCTGCGGCGCGGGCTCGACGTGATGCTGGCCATCCAGCGCTCGTCGGCCGTCACGCTGCAGGAGCTGCACCGGCAGACCGGCCTGTCGAAGGCCACGCTGCTGCGCATCCTGAAGACGCTGCAGCAGGCGGGCTGGGCCGAGCGCAGCGAGGTCGACAAGCGCTACGTGCCCACCTCGGCCACCGGCCAGGCGGGGCCGGTGGTGGCATGGCGCACGCGGCTGTCCGCACTGGCCGCGCCCGCGCGCGCCACGCTGCAGCGCGTGGTGCCCTGGCCCATCGACCTGGGCGTGCGCGACGGCACGGCCATGCTCATCCTGGACACCGACCGCCCGCGCAACGGCCTGGCCGTGAACTACCGCGCGCTGGGCTTCAGGCCGCCGATGCTGCTGTCGTCGCTGGGGCGCTGCTACCTGTCGTTCTGCCCGGAAGACGAGCGGCGCGAAATCCTGGCGGCGCTGGCGCGTTCGCCCACCGACTTCGACCGCAGCGCGCGGCGGCCCGAGAACATCCGGCGCATGGTGGCGCACGCGCGCGACCTGGGCTACGTGGCGCGCGACCCCACGTCGACCAGCCTGGATTCGCCCGACCGCTTCGGCGCGGTGTCGGTGCCCTTGCGCCTGGGCGAACGCGTGGTGGGTTGCCTAAGCTGCGCGTGGCTGCCCGCGGTGAAGAGCGAGCGCGACATCGTCGCGGCGCACCTGGCCGACCTGCGGCAGGCCGCGCAGAACATCGAGCGCAAGCTGGCGCAGGCGGGCTTCGGGCCGCCGCCCGTGGCCATCGGCTGAAAGATCGGCGGGTGCGGGCGCCTCAGAACTCCGCGTCGAGCTCGTCGATTTCCTCGGGTTCCTTCTTCGCCTCGGCCACCCATTCCTTCATGGCCGGCAGCTCCATCACGCGCTTGCAGTAAGAGGCGCACACGCTGTCGAGCGCCACGTCGTAGCTGAGAAAGCGCGTGACCACGGGCGCGTACATTGCGTCGGCCATGCCCGGCTGCTTGCCGAACAGGAACGGGCCGCCGTAGGCCTTCAGGCACTCGCGCCAGATGGCGACGATGCGGTCGATGTCGGCCTGCGCGCGCGACCACACCTTGAAGTTCTTGAAATGGGCCTTGATGTTCATCGGCAGCGCGCCGCGCATAGAGCCGAAGCCCGAGTGCATCTCGCCGCAGATGGCGCGGCAATGGGCGCGCGCGGCCACGTCGTCGGGCAGCAGGCCGGCCTTGGGCTTGATCTCGTTCAGGTACTCGCCGATGGCCAGCGTGTCCCACACCTTCACGCCGCCGTGCTGCAGCGAGGGCACGAGCATGGAAGACGACAGCAGCAGCATCTCGGCCTTCATGGCCGGGTCGTCGGGCGGAATGACCTTCTCGCTGAACTCCAGCCCGGCCAGCCTGCACATCAGCCAGCCGCGCAGCGACCAGGCGCCGTAGTTCTTGCTGCTGATGGTGAGAACGGGTTTGGCCATCGGGAAGCTCCTTGGAGGTTGCACCACCGCGTGCAAGCGCCATGCCATGCGGCTGGCCCGCAACTTGCCTGCTGCAGCGGCATGCTGTACCGGGCCTACCAGAACCAAGCCGACCTGCTCTCGCCGGCGCGGCTCGCGTCGCAGTACCTGGGCAAGGCCCTGTGGCAGGACGGCACCGAGCGCACCATGATGCGGCGCATGGCCGCCCAGTTCGAGGTGTTCTCGCGCATGCGCCTCACGCACACGCGCCCGCCCTACGGCATCGACAGCGTGCAGGTGGCCGGCGCCGAGGGCGCCGAGGTGGCCGTGCACGAGGAAACCGCCCTCGTCTCGCCCTTCGGCACGCTGCTGCATTTCAAGAAGGACATTGCCGCCGTGCACCCGCCCGTGCTGCTGGTTGCACCACTGTCGGGCCATTTCGCCACGCTGCTGCGCGAAACCGTGCGCACGCTGCTGCGCGACCACGACGTGTACCTGACCGACTGGCACAACGCGCGCGACGTGCCGCTGTGGCATGGCGGCTTCAGCCTGGACGACTACACGCTGCAGCTCATCAAGTTCCTGGAGGCCATCGGCCCCGGCGTGCACATGGTGGCGGTGTGCCAGCCCTGCGTGGCCGCGCTGGCCGCCACCGCGCTGATGGCCGAGGACGACAACCCCGCCACGCCGCGCAGCCTCACCCTGATGGCCGGGCCGGTCGATTGCCGCATCAACCCCACCGGCGTGAACGTGCTGGCCACCAGCAAGCCCATCGAGTGGTTCCGGCGCAACCTCATCAGCCACGTGCCGTGGCCGCATGCCGGCGTGATGCGCCGCGTGTACCCCGGCTTCCTGCAGCTGTCGGCCTTCATGAGCATGAACCCCGAGCGGCACAAGAAGCAGTTCCAGGACATGGTCACCCACCTGGTCGAGGGCGAGCTCGACAAGGCCCGCACCATCGGCGCCTTCTACGACGAGTACCTGGCGGTGAACGACCTGCCGGCCGAGTTCTACCTGGAGACGGTGGAGCGCGTGTTCCAGACCTACGACCTGCCGCGCGGCGTGCTCACCGTGGGCGAGCGCACCGTGAACCCCGCCGCCATCCGCCGCACCGCGCTGCTGACGGTGGAAGGCGAGCGCGACGACATCTGCGCCGTGGGCCAGACGGTGGCGGCGCAAGACCTGTGCACCAACATCCGCCCCTACCTGAAAACACACCACCTGCAGGCCGGCGTGGGGCACTACGGCGTGTTCAGCGGCAGCAAGTGGAACGCGCAGATCTACCCGCGCGTGCGCGAGGTGATCCACGCGGCCGCCGAGCTGCACGGTTAGCCGTCACAGGTTTACCGCGCTTCAATCTGGCAAGAGGTGTGAGGCCATTGTTTGCCCTTGCACGTGGGCCTTCCTACACTCGGGCCCCATGCAACGCCAGGCACCCATCCGCGAGACATCGCGCGCAGTCTTCACTGCGCGGATGACTGCGGGGTCGCACCAGACCCTCGCAGATCTCTGAGCCCGGCGGTCAGCCTCCCCTTCTTTTTCTTCAGCATCTTTTTTCGACCGCCGGGCCCCAGCCTTGCGCGGTAGCGCGCCCGTGCACGAACACGGGCACGCCGCGCTTTCCCCCAGCTGATTGATTCGCCCGCCGCGCCGCTTCACCCCGGCCGCGGCCGGCCTTGCCATGCGGAAAGAACATTGATGAACATCCAATCGATCCTGGCGGTGACGGACCTGTCCGCGCACGGCCTGCGCACCGTGGTGCGCGCGGCCTCCATCGCGGCGGCGCACGGCGCGCTGCTGAAGGTCATGTACGCGCCCTCGGCCTTCAGCGGGCCGGCCGACGCCGATGCGGCCCGAGGCCTGGGCGCGGTGTGCCTCGAGGTGGCCGAGCGCTTCGGCATCCTCGTGAAGAAGGTCGGCGACACAAGCGGCAGCCTTGACGGCGCGGCGCAAGAGGCCCGCTGGTGCGACCTCGTCGTGATCGGGGACGAGCCCGACCGCTTGCTGCGCGCCTTCTTCCACGGCCAGCCCGCCGAGCGCCTTCTGCGGGCCGCGCAACGCCCGGTACTGGTCGCGCGGCTGCACGCCCGCGCGGGCGGCTACGGCCGCATCCTCGTCGCCGTCGATCTCATGGACGCATCGCGTCCGTTGGTGGACCTGGCCTGCGCCTTCGACAGCGCGGCCGAGATCGAGCTGTTCCACGCCTTCACCGCCATGCACGAGGGCAAGCTGCGCTATGCGGACGTGTCGGCCCACGTCATCGACGCCTACCGCCACGCCTGCGCGCGCCATGCGCGCGAGCGCATGCTGTGGCTGTCGGACGCGTCGAGCGCGCGGCGCAACCGCGTGGTGTCGTCCATCGGGCGCGGCGACCCGGCGCGCCAGGCCGCCGTGCAGCAGCAGTACACCCAGGCCGACCTGCTGGTGGTCGGCAAGCGGCAACGCGGCGCGCTCATGGACTTCCTGTTCGGCAGCGTGGCGCTGCGCGTGCTGCGATGGTCGACAGGCGACGTGCTGGTGGTGCCGCGCGGCGCGCTGCGCCCCTCGCAAGCGCGGGAAACGCAGGGGTGCCGTGCGGGGGCAGTAGCGGTGACGGCGCAAGACCACGCGACGGCCGAATTGCACTGACCGCGGGGGGCGCGTTGTCGCTCAGTCCTTGCGCGCCTTGCCCTTGGTCGTCTTCTTGTCTTCGGGGGTCAAAAAGCCGATGGGTCGCTTGGGCGGGTCGGGTGGCATCGTCAGTTCCCGGATCGCCTCGAAGACCTGCCTCAACTGGTTGCGCGTGTTTCGGCTGAACGTGTCGTGGCTCAGCTCCAGCCGCTCTGTCTTCTCCTCGATTTCCGCCAGCCGCTTGGCCAGGTCCTCGTGCAAGCTCGCGGCTTGCCGCAGCCGCACGAACGCGCGCACGACGTAGATGCCCATTTCAACGGCCTGGTTCGAAGCCAGAACATTGGCCAGCGCCACGGCGCCGAACTCTGTGAAGGCGAACGGCAGCGATCTGGAAAACTTGAGCTTCGAGAGGTGGTCACAGTTTGTGACCACCTCTGCCTTCTCGGCAGCGTCGAGCTGGAACATGAAGTCTGGCGGGAAGCGCGCCGCATTGCGCTTGACGGCCTGGTTCAGCGCCTTGGTCGGCACGCCATAGAGCTCGGCCAGATCGGCGTCGATCATCACCTTGAGCCCGCGCAGCACCTGGATGCGGCCCTCGATGCGCGGCAGCAGCGCGCCCTCCGTTGTCGTGGTCGTGGTCATGCGTTCCCTGATATTTTTTCCCTTGGCCTTTCACTATGTCACAGCGTCACGGCACCGCACTGCCGCACGCGACCGCCACGTGCCTACCGTCGCGCGCGCGGCGCCTTGCTCATCCGCCGCACCGCCAGCTCCCCCGCCTGCGGCAGCCGCTCGCGCAGGAACGCGATCAGCTCCTGTGCCACCACGTTGCGCATCGGCCCCGGCAGGTAGGCCAGCACCACGCGGCGCTCGACGCGTGGCTTCAGCAGCGGCACCACCACCAGCTCGGGGTCGCGCAGCGACGAGGTGTACAGCCGCGGCATCAAACCCAGCGCCTGCCCGCTGCGCACCAGCGCATAGAGCGTTTCGGAATAGCTCACGCGGTACGGCTCCGCGCCCTGCGCGAACTGGGCGCGCGCCGGGTTGCCCAGCGCGGGCATGCTGCCGCTTTCGAACAGCACCAGCCGCTCCTTGCCGATGGCCTCCCACTGGGCGTCGCCGGCGGCCGCCAGCGCGTGGTCGCGCCGCACCACCAGCACCAGCGGGTCGCGGAACAGGTCGATGCAGGTCAGCCCGCCCGGCGGCTCGGTGATGGCGGCGACGGCCATGTCGAGCTGGCCGCTGCGCAGCTCGGCCAGCAGCGCGTTCGAAGGGGCGTCGCGCCAGGAGAGCTCCACCTCGCGTCCGCCGCGTTGGCCGGCTTGAAGAAACTCGCTCGCCGCAGCAGCCAAGCGCGCGCTGGCCGAGGGAATCACGCCGATGCGCACGAAAGCCCGCCCGCGCTGCACCGTGCTCTGGATGTCGCGCAGCGCCACCTCGAAGGTGTTGACCAGGAAATCGGTGCGCGCCAGCACCTCGGCGCCCACCGGCGTGAGCTCCAGCCGGTGGGTGGAGCGCGTGAGCAGTTCGGCGCCCAGCAGCTTTTCCATCTGCTTGATGGCGTTGCTGAGCGCCGGCTGCGTGATGGCCAGGCGCTTGGCGGCCCGGCCGAACTGGCCTTCTTCGACCAGCACCGAGAAGAACTGCAGCTGGCGCAGCGTGAGCGCACGCAGGGACAAGGCGGCCATGGGCACTCCTGGTTGCATCGGTCATTGATTCAGTGAATCAAATTATAGAAATTCAAAATTTTCCTTATGGCTTCTTCATTACTAGACTGCCACGAATGACCAGCCCCACCCTCGCCCCGCTCACGCTGGAGCACTTCCTGCGCGCGATTCCCAAGGTCGAGCTGCACTGCCACCTGTTCGGCACGGTGCGCCACGACACCTTCAAGCAGCTGAACCAGCGCGCCGGCGCGCCGCTGGCGGCCGACGAGATCGAAGGCTTCTACACGCGCGGCGAAAAGCCCGTGGGCGTGCTGCGCGTGCTGCGCGCGCTCGACGCCCAACTGGTGCGCAGCGCCGGCGACCTTTACCAGCTCACGCTCGAGTACCTGCAGGACGCGGCCTCGCACAACGTGCGCTACGCGGAGTTCTTCTGGAACCCGACCGGCACGGTGCATGCGTCGGGCATTCCGTACGCCCTGGCGCAGGGCGCGATCGTGCGGGCGATCCACGACGCGCAGCAGGAGTTCGGCATCGTCGGGCGCCTCATCGCCGCCATCGACCGCGAGGCCAGCGCCGCGGCGGCGGTGGAGATGGTCGAGTGGGTGAAGGCGCACCGCTGCGACGAGGTGATCGGCATTGGCATCGACTACCGCGAGAACGACCGCCCGCCCGAGCTGTTCACCCAGGCCTACGCCAACGCGAAGAAGGCCGGGCTGAAGACCACCGCGCACGCCGGCGAGTTCGGCATGCCCTGGACCAACGTGCGCACCGCGCTCGACGTGCTGCAGGTCGACCGCATCGACCACGGCTACACGGTGGTCGACCAGCCCGACTTTGCCCGCCAGTGCGCCGAGCGCGGCATTCTCTTCACCGTGGTGCCGACCAACTCGTACTACCTGCGCACGCTGCCGCCGGAGCGCTGGGCGCTCGACCACCCGATTCGCCGCATGCCCGGCCTGGGCCTGCGCATCCACCCCAACACCGACGACCCGACGCTGCACAAGGTGACGCCCACGCAGGCCTGGCTGATGATGGTGCGCGACTTCGGCTTCGGGCTGGACGACCTGCGCGGCTTCATGCACAACGGCCTGGACGGTGCCTGGATCGACGACACCCAGCGCCGCGCCTGGCGCGCGCAATGGAGCGACGCCTTCGACTCGCTGCGCGCGCGCCTGGCCACCGAACCCACCCCCGCCGTTCCCCCGACCCTCGGATGACCCACGCCATGAACACCCCTCGCCGCCTCCTTCTTGCTGCCGCAGCCTGCGCCGCACTGCCCATCGCCGCGCTTCCCACCGCGGCGTTCGCGCAAGCCTGGCCCGCCGCCAAGCCCATCACGCTGATCGTTCCCTACTCGGCCGGCGGCAGCGTGGACGTCAACGCCCGCCTCGTGGCACAGCGCCTGGGCGAGCGGCTGAAGCAGTCGGTGGTGATCGAGAACGTGAGCGGCGCGGGCGGCGCCATCGGCGTGGCCAAGGCGGTGAACGCCGCGCCCGACGGCTACACGCTGGTGGTCGGGCCCGACAGCGCCATCGCCATCGGCAAGCTGGTCAACCCCACGGCGTTTCGCTTCGACCCGCTGAAGGACCTGGCGCCGGTCGGCCTGCTGAACACCGCGCCCATGGTGCTGGTGGCGCGCCCCGGCCTGGAGGCCCAGACCTTCACCGACTTCGTGAAGCTCGCCAAGGCCAAGCCCGGCAAGTACAACTACGCCACCTCCGGCGTGGGCACCGTGCTGCAACTGGCCATGGAACTGCTGAAGGAGCGCAGCGGCATCTTCGTGACGCACGTGCCCTACCGCGGCGGCGCGCAGATTGCCACCGACGTGATCGGCGAGCAGGTCGACCTGGCGATGCTGGTGAGCACCAGCGCCATTCCGCACGTGAACGGCAAGCGCCTGAAGGCGCTGGGCATCACCAGCAGCAAGCGCCTGGCCGCGCTGCCCAACGTGCCCACCTTCGACGAGATGCCCGGGCTGAAGGGCTTCGACATGGTGAGCTGGACGGGCATCTTCGCGCCCGCCAGGACGCCGCCCGCCGTGGTGGCGCAGATCAACCAGGAGCTGAACGCGGTGCTGCAGGAAGAAGGCGTGCGCAGCAAGCTCGTGGAGCAAGGCGCGCTGCCGGGCAGCGGCACGGCGGAGTCGTTCGGGAAGTTCGTGCAGGCCGAATACGGCCGCAACCAGAAGATCGTGCAGACCGCCAACATCAAGGAGTGATGTGGCAGCGAGACCGGCAGGTCAGCCGGTCTTGCTCTCGTCTTCCGCCGGCCAGTCGCGGATGTAGGCCTTGAGCATCTTGTTCTCGAAATTCTGGCTGTCCACCACGGCCTTGGCCACGTCGTAGAAGCTGATCACGCCCATCAGCATGCGCTGGTCCATCACGGGCATGTAGCGCGCGTGGCGCTCCAGCATGATGCGGCGGATTTCGTCGAGGTCGGTTTCCAGCGTGCAGGTAACGGGCGCGTCGTCCATGGCTTTTCGCACGAGCGTGGTGCCGACCTGGCCGCCGTTGTTGACGATGGCCACGATCACTTCCCTGAAGGTCAGCATGCCGACCAGGTCGCCGTGCTCCATGACCACCAGCGAACCGATGTCCTTTTCCGCCATGGTGTTGGCGGCTTCTGCCAGCTGGTCGTCTGGCGTGATGGTGAAGAGCGTATTGCCCTTCACGCGAAGGATGTCGCTGACTTTCATCGTGTGCTCCTCTCGGGACTCAATCTCGGCTATCTCAGGGGGGTGTCGCTGGGGTGTCTCTGGGGTGCCTGTACAGGCGTACCGTTTTTGAATATAGCCCACAATCGGCGCCGACCCGCACGCCCCTGTCGCGCACGCATGAATTGCGCGCGCCGCGGGCCGTGCGCAGCGCCCCCGGCGCCCCCCCAGCGACCCCATAGAGACAACAGAGAAAGGCCTCCATGCCCGGATATTCCGACCCCGGTTTCGACACCCTCGCACTGCACGCCGGCGCCTCGCCCGACCCCGTCACCGGCGCACGCGCGGTGCCCATCCACCTGACCACGTCCTTCGTGTTCGAGTCGAGCGACCACGCCGCGGCCCTGTTCAACCTGGAGCGCGCCGGCCACGTGTACTCGCGCATCAGCAACCCGACCAACGCGGTGCTGGAGCAGCGCGTGTCGGCGCTCGAAGGCGGCATCGGCGCCATCGCCACGGCCAGCGGCCAGGCCGCGCTGCACCTGTCGGTGGCCACGCTGATGGGCGCGGGCTCGCACATCGTGGCCAGCACGGCGCTGTACGGCGGCTCGCAGAACCTGCTGCACTACACGATGCGCCGCTTTGGCATCGAGACCACCTTCGTGAAGCCCGGCGACCTGGACGGCTGGCGCGCCGCGGTGCGCCCCGAGACCAAGCTCTTCTTCGGCGAAACCGTGGGCAACCCCGGCCTCGACGTGCTCGACATTCCCGCCGTGAGCGACATCGCGCACGAAGCCGGCGTGCCGCTGCTGGTCGACTCCACCCTCACCTCGCCCTACCTGATCAAGCCCTTCGACTGGGGCGCCGACCTGGTCTACCACTCGGCGACCAAGTTCCTGTCGGGCCACGGCACCGTCATCGGCGGCGTGGTGGTCGACGGCGGCAGCTTCGACTGGGAAAAGGCATCGCGAAACGCCCCCGACGGCAGCGCGGGCAAGTTCGCCGAGCTGACGCAGGCCTACGACGGCTTCCACAACATGGTCTTCAGCGAGGAAAGCACCGTCGGCGCCTTCCTGCTGCGCGCGCGCCGCGAGGGGCTGCGCGACTTCGGCGCCTCGATGAGCCCGCACACGGCGTGGCTGATCCTGCAGGGCATCGAGACGCTGCCGCTGCGCATGGAGCGCCACATCGACAACACGCAGAAGGTGGTCGAGTTCCTGGCAACGCACCCGTTCGTCTCGCGCGTGGGCCACCCGCTGATCGAATCGCACCCCAGCCACGCGCTCGCGCAGAAGCTGCTGCGCCACGGCGCGCGCGGCGCCGGCGCGGTGTTCAGCTTCGACATCAAGGGCAGCCGCGCGCAGGGCAAGGCCTTCATCGAGGCGCTCAAGCTGTTCAGCCACCTGGCCAACGTGGGCGACTGCCGCAGCCTGGTGATCCACCCGGCCAGCACCACGCACTTCCGCATGACCGACGAGGCGCTGGCCGGCGCGGGCATCTCGCAGGGCACCATTCGCCTGTCGATCGGGCTGGAAGACCCGGCCGACCTGATCGACGACCTGAAGCGCGCGCTGAAGGCCGCTGAGAAGGCGGGTGCCTGACATGAACTACACCGTCAACGGCCACGCCACCTACTGCTACACCGGCGCCAAGCCCCTCGACCCGGCCAAGCCCACGGTCGTGTTCATCCACGGCGTGCTGAACGACCACAGCGTGTGGATCCTGCAAAGCCGCTGGTTCGCCAACCACGGCTGGAACGTGCTCGCGGTCGACCTGCCCGGCCACTGCAAGAGCGAAGGCCCGCCGCCCGCCAGCGTGGAAGACGCCGCGCAGTTCGTCCTTGCGCTGCTGGACGCGGCCGGCGTGCAGAAGGCGGTGCTGGTCGGCCACAGCTTCGGCTCGCTGATTGCGCTGGAGGCCGCCGCGCGCGCGCCCGAGCGCGTCACGCACCTGGCGATGGTCGGCACCGCCTACCCGATGGTGGTGTCGCCCGCACTGCTCGACGGCGCGCTCAACGACCCGCAACGCGCCATCGCGATGGTCAACACCTTCTCGCATTCGATGATGGCGCCGCCGCCCTCCTCGCTGGGCCCGGGCACCTGGCTGCACGGCAGCTCGCGCGCGCTGATGCGCCGCGTGCTCGCGAGCAACCGCGACGCGAACGTGTTCCACATCGGCTTCAAGGCCTGCAACGACTACGCCAACGGCGAAGCGGCGATGGAGAAGGTGCAGTGCCCGGTGCTGTTCCTGTTGGGCGAAGCCGACCAGATGACGCCGCCGCGCGCCACCAAGCCGCTGGTGGCCAAGGCCCGCCATGGCAAGGTGGTGACGGTGCAGGCCGGCCATGCGCTGATGAGCGAGGCGCCCGACGCGGTGCTGTTCGCGCTGAGGGACTTCGCGGCGTCCTGAGCAGGACGCCACGGCGCCACGGAGCCGTGGCGCTGTAACGCTGTGGCCCGGTGGCTTCAGTCCACCGAGATGCCGGCCCGGTTGGCCTGCATGCGGTAGCGGGCAATTTCGCTGTCGGCCTCCCTGCGGAACGCGGCCGGGCCGACCGACACCGCCTCCATGCCCTGCGCGCGCAGGGCCGCCCGCACATCCGCATCGCGCACCGTGGCCGCCAGCGCGCGCGACAGCTTATCGATCACCGCCACCGGCGTGTGCGCCGGCGCGGCCAGGCCGAACCAGGCCTCGAAGGTGGCTTCGCCCAGCCCTTGCTCGGCGAGCGTGGGCACGTCGGGCAGCGAACTGGCGCGCGCCGTGCCCAGCACGGCCAGCGCGCGCATCTTGCCCGCGCGCACCTGCGGTTCCAGCGCGCCGGCCACCTCGATGCCGAGCTCGACCTCGCCGCCGTTCACCGCCGTCACGAGCTGCCCGGTGGTGGTGTACGGAATGGCCTGCAGCTGGATGCCCGCGGCCACCGAGAGCATTTCGCCGGCCAGGTGCGGGCCCGAGCCCGGGCCGAAGGTGCCGTAGCGGATGCGCCCGGGGTGGGCCTTGGCGTACGAGAGCATTTCGGGCAGCGAACGCCAGGGCGTGCCCCGGCCCGCCACCAGCGCCAGCGAGGTGCGCGCCACGATGGCGACGGGCGACAGGTCGCGCGCCGGGTCGTAGGGCAGCTTCTTGCGCAGCGCGGGGTTCACGCTGAAGCTGGTGGAGCCCGACAGCAGCAGCGTGTAGCCGTCGGGCGCGGCCCTGGCGACAGACTGCGTGCCGATGACCGTGGCCGCGCCGGGCCGGTTCTCGACGTACACCGGCTGCCCCAGCCGCGCCGCCAGGCCGCCCGCCAGCGCGCGCGCCACGATGTCGCTGCCGCCCCCGGCCGAAAACGGCACCACCACGCGGATCGGGCGCTGCGGCCAGGCGCCTGTGGACGCGGCCTGCGCAGGGGCACCGGGCATGGCGGCAAAGCACAGCAGCGCCAACGGCAAGCAACGGCGCAAGGCAAACAGGGCGAACCGGGCGCGAGAAGCACCCGGGGTGCGGGACGAAGTCTGTGTCATGGAATCTGCTGGGGGCCGGGCGAGCGGCACGGCCTGTCGCCGCGCGGGCAACGAACAGTTTTCGAGTTTGCCCGATGGCACGGCCCCGCGCCGCGCCGGGGCCGCCTTCGCCCTTCGCGCCCGCGTCCTACTCGGCGGCAATGCCCGCGCGGTGCGCCAGCGCCCGGTAGCGCGAGATCTCGCCTTCCATCTGCGCGCGGAACGCCGCCGCGCCGATGGCCACCGGCTCCATGCCCTGCGCCCGCAGCTGCGCCTGCAAGGCGGCGTTGCCCATGGTGGCCGTGACCGCATGTGCCAGCTTGTCGACCACCGGTGCCGGGGTGCGCGCTGGCGCGGCAAAACCGTACCAGGCGTCGAAGGTGGCGTCGGGCAAGCCCTGCTCGGCCAGCGTGCGCACCTCGGGCAGCATGCTGGAGCGCGTGGCGCCCACGATGCCCAGCGCGCGCAGCTTCCCCGAGCGCACGTGCGGCGCCACGGCGGCCACGGTGTCGATGCCGACCTCGATCTCGCCGCCGATCACGGCCATCGACCCCTGGCTGCTGCCTTTGTACGGAATGTCCTGCAGCTGGATGCCGGCGGCCAGCGCCAGCAGCTCGCCCGCCAGGTGCGGGCCCGAGCCCGAGCCGAAGGTGGCGTAGCGGATGCTCTTCGGCCGCGCCTTGGCCGCGGCGACCAGCTCGGCCACCGAATGAAACGGCGTGCCCTTGCCCACCACCAGCACCAGCGGCGTGCGCGCCACGATGGCGATGGGCGCCAGGTCGCGCACCGGGTCGTAGGGCAGCTTGGCGCGCAACGCCGGGTTCACGCTGTAGCTGGTCGAGCCCGAAAGCAGCAGCGTGTAGCCGTCGGGCGCGGCCTTGGCGACGGCGTCGGTGCCGATGATGGTGGCGGCGCCTGGCTTGTTGTCGATCACGATGGGCTGCCCGAGCCGCTCCGACAGGGCCTGCCCCATCGCGCGCGCCACCAGGTCGGTGCCGCCGCCCGGTGGAAAGGGAACGACGAGCTTGATGGCGCGTTCGGGCCAGGCGTTCTGTGAGTCCTTCGCGGCCTGTGCGGCCTGTGTGTCTTGGGCGAAGGCGGGCGCCTGCGCGCCCAGGATGGCACAAGCGCCGAGCAGCAGGCCGGCAGTGCGGCGGGAAACGGTGAAGTTCATCGGGCGTGTGCGTATCAGGAGTTGGAAGAAGAAGCAGGAGCCGCCGGCGAAACCCGCCCGGCCGCCCACGGCGCGCGCCCCGGCTCGCCCAGGTCCCAGTACAGGCCGGCCATGATCCGCAGGCCCTCCCGCGCCAGCGGCGCGAGCAGGTGCTCGTTGGGCGCGTGCTGCGCGCAGGCCGGGTACGAGTGCGGCACCCACAACGTCGGCAGGCCCAGCACATCGGCGAACACGTCGTTGGGCAGCGAGCCCGCGAGGTTGGGCAGCAGGTCGAGCCGCTGCCCGCTGCTGCGCTCGATGGACTCGCGGGCCCAGCCGACCCAGGGGTTCTCCACGTCGAGCCGCGTGGCCGCGCCGGTGAGCGTGACGGCCACCTCGACCTGGCTGAAGCCGTGCGCATCGAGGTGCGCGCGCACGATCTGCTGCAGGTCTTGCCACGGCGTGCCGACCACGAAGCGCAGCTGGCAATGCGCCACGGCCTCCGAGGGAATGGCGTTGACCGGCCGCGCGGCCGAGCCCGCGCCCAGCGCCAGCACCTCGATGGTGTTCCACGCCACCAGCCGTTCGGCCGGGCTCAGGCCCGGCTCGCCCCAGCCTTCGTCGATGGCGGGGTCGTCCGCGCCGCCGCCGATGGCGATGCTCGCCAGCGCATGGCGCACGGCCTCGCTGACCGGCGGCGGGCGCAGCGCTTCGACCAGGATGCGCCCGCGCGCGTCCACCAGCGAGGCCACCGCGTGGCTGAGCACGGTGCCCGGGTTGAGCAGCACGCCGCCCCAGTTGCCCGAGTGGTAGCCGCGCGGCCGGGCGCGCAGCCGCAGGCTGAAGTTGACGGCGCCGCGCGAGCCCAGGAACAGCGTGGGCCGCTCCGCGCTCACGCGCGGCCCGTCGCTGGCAATGAACAGGTCGGCGCGCAGCCGGTCGCGCTGCTGCGCGCACACCGCGTGCAGGCCGGGCGAAGCGGCCTCCTCGCCCATCTCGACCAGCCACGTCACGTTGAAGCCCAGGCGACCGCCGCGCGCCTCGATGGCCGCGGCCAACCCGCCGAGGTTGATGCTGTGCTGGCCCTTGTTGTCGGCGGTGCCGCGACCGTACCAGCGCTCGCCGCGCACGGTGAGCGCCCAGGGCGCGAGGCCCTCCTGCCACTGCGCGTCCTGCCCGCTCACGACGTCACCGTGGCCGTAGGTCATGACCGTGGGCAGGGCCGGGTCCTCGACGCGGCGCGCGATGAGGAAGGGGCCGCCACCGGCCACCGGGTTGGGCACCACCTCGCAGCTGAAGCCGAGCGCCGCGAGCGGCGGAATCATTTCATCGCGCAGGTAGGCCTCCAGCGCGGGCGTGGCGGCGCCCGTGTCGCTTTCGGTGCGAAAGGCGACGCGGCGCTGGAGGTCGGCGAAGAAGCCGCCGCCGTCGAAGTAGGCACTGGCGGCGGCCAGGCTGTCGGTGCGTTGCATGAGGGGGTGTCCTTGTCTGTCCATCGGGGTGCAGCAAGTACAAGGCCTGGAAGCCGATGCTTCCAGCATCGTTTTGGCAAGCTAGCATTGCCTTGAAGGCAATGCCCGGCAGCTATCTACCGACCAACCGACCTACCCGTCCCCATGACACTCCCGCTTCTCAGCATCCCGATGCGGCACTTTCTTGAAGTGGCGCGTAGCGGCTCGGTCAACCAGGCGGCGGCGCGGCTGTTCGTCGCCTCGTCGGCGGTGAGCCGGCAGATTGCCAAGCTGGAAGACAGCTTGGGCACGCCGCTGTTCGAGCGGCACGCGCGGGGCATGGCGCTCACGGCCGCGGGCGAACGGCTGGCGGCGCACCTGCGCAATGCGCAACTCGACATCGAGCAGGTGGTCGAGCAGGTGCGCGACCTGGGCGGCCAGGGCGCGCGGCGCATCCGCATGGCCTGCACCGAAGGCTTCGCGGGGCACTTCATGCCGCTGGTGATGCGCAGCTTCGAGCAGGCGAACCCGGGCTGCCAGCTGGAACTGCACGTGGGCTGTCCCGACGGCGTGAGCGCGCTGCTGGCGCGCGGCGAGACCGACATCGCGCTCAAGTACGTGGTGGCGCCGGAGCCCGGCCTGGCCGTCGCGCACACGGCCACCGCGCCGGTGTATGCGGTGCTGCGGCCCGACCATCCGCTGGCGCGCCAGCGCGTGGTGTCGGTGGCCGACGCGGTGCGCTACCCGCTGGCCGTGGGCGACAAGGGCGTCACCGCGCGCCAGCTGTTCGACCAGGCCTGCAGCCTGCAGGGGCTGCGCTACCAGGCGATCTTCGTGAGCAACTTCTCTTCGGTGCTGTTGCCGCTGCTGCGCACGCCCGACGTGATGCTGTCGGGCCACCTCACGGTGATGCACCTGATCGACGCGGGCACCGTGGTGGCGCGGCCCTTTGCTGAAGCGCCGCTGCAGCAGCGGCAGCTGCAGGTGCTGGCGCTCGAAGGCCGCACGCTGCCGCCGCTGGCGCAGGACTTCGTGAAGCACCTGGTGGGCGCCATCGCCAGCGCGGGCCGGCGCAAGCTGGGGCGGGCACGCTCGACCAGATGAAGCGACCTGAACCGAGCTGAGCCGAGCTGAACCGACCTGAACCGAGCTGGCGCGCCTCAGCCCAGCGCGTTGATGTCCGCCGGGTCGAGCAGCTTCTTCGGCGCGCCGCTGCGCGCCACGGCCAGCATCGCGCGGCCGACCTTCTCGGTGGTCGTCACCTTGTTCGGCCAGAGCCTGTACGCCAGGCTCAGCAGCGGCGAAAGCACGACGTAGATGCCGTCGTACAGCGGCGTCTTGGAGCGCACGCCGTGCAGCGGCTGGATGACGCCGGGGCGGAACATGTAGGCCCCCTTGAACGGCAGGCGCAGCAAGGCGTTTTCAGTCGCGCCCTTCACCCGCGCCCACATGCTGCTGCCGCGCTCGCTGCTGTCGGTGCCCGCGCCGGTCACGTAGGTGAAGGTCATGCCCGGGTTCAGCCGGGCGAGCACGGTGGCGGCGGCCAGCGTCAGGTCGTAGCTGATGCGCTTGTATTCGGGCTCCTTCATGCCCACGGACGACACACCCAGGCAGAAGAAACAGGCATCGAAGCCCTGCAGCTGCGACTCGATAGCGCTGTAGTCGTACATGTCCTTGTGCACCAGGTCGCGCAGCCTGGCGTGCTGCTGCCCCGTGGGGTTGCGGCCGATGGCGACCACGCCTTGCACGTCGGGCGCCAGCAGGCACTCGCGAAGCACGCCCTGGCCCACCATGCCGGTGGCGCCAAAAATCAGGATCTTCATGAGGGGACCGCCGGGGTAGGTAGGGAAAGAGAAAACTCAGAGCGTGAAGACGGCCGGCTTCTTGTTCAGCACCGCCAGCAGCAGGTCGACATCCAGGCTCGACGGCTTGGGTGGCTGCAGCGCGCCGAGCATGCGCGAGAGCGTTTCGGCGTGCGGCAGCAGCGGGCCCAGGAAGCGCGTGCCGTCCGCGCCCGCGACCAGCAGGGTCGGGAAGGTCTCGACGTCGAAGGCGTCGGCAATGTCGGCGTGGTCCTCGATGTCGACCCAGGCGAAGCGCAGCTCCGGATGCGCGCGCGCCACCTGCTCGAGCAGCGGGCGGTAGTCGCGGCAGGTGCCGCACCATTCGGCGCACAGGCACACGACCCACAGCGCATCGGCGGCCGGCCCGGTGGATTCAGGGGTGCTGGAAAGAGCGCTCAAGGCTGATGCGTCGAAGGTGTGATGGAAGGGCCGGATGGTGCCGGCGGAAGGTCGTGGCTATTATGGACAAAGCCCCTGGAATCCACCGCCAAGCCGTTCCAAAGGCATTCCAGAGGGGTTCCAAGGTCACAGGAGACTCGCACGATGAACACCACGACCGCACCCGGATCTGCCGTCGATCCGCGCCGTTTCAAGAGCTTTGCCGAGTTCTATCCGTTCTACCTGACCGAGCACGCCGACCGCACCTGCAGGCGGCTGCACTTCGCGGGCTCGACGCTGTCGCTGGCGTGCCTGGTGGCGCTGGTGGTCACGCTCAACCCGTGGTGGCTGCTGGCCGCGCTGGTGGCGGGCTACGGCTTCGCCTGGGTCGGGCACTTCGGCTTCGAGAAGAACAGGCCGGCCTCGTTCAAGCGCCCGCTGTACTCGTTCATGGGCGACTGGGCCATGTACCGCGACATCTGGCTGGGGCGCGTGAAGATCTGAACGGCCCGTCCGCTGCAACGCTGCTAGATCAGCAGCACATCGCCCAGCCGGAGCGAGCGCAGCGGGCCCTTCTGCCACAGGTCTTCGAGCGGTTCGGCGCGCGGCATCATCAGCTCGCGCAGCAGCGGCTCGATGGGGGTCGACGGGTCGGCCAGCAGCACGTAGCGCGGGTCGCGGTCGTCGGGCTCCTCGGCCAGCGGCGCGATCCAGTCGAGCGCCACCAAAGTTTCGAGCACCGGCGCCAGTTGCAGCGCATCGACCCGCATGCGCGTCACCAGCTCCGTCGCGCCCATGCCCTTGGCCGGCGTGGCGCGCGCACGGGCCAGGTGCTGCAGCGACTCCATCGCCAGTTGCAGCGGCCAGCCCGCGGTGCCGCCGCGCCGGGCCACGCCCGTGAGCAGGCTGGGCAGGTAGGCCGAGATGACCGCGCCCAGCAGCACGATCACCCAGGCCACATAGATCCACACCAGCAGGATCGGAAAGGTGGCGAAGGCGCCGTACACCACCGAGTAGGTCGGCACCAGGCTCAGGTAGTAGCCCAGCACGCGCTTGGCGATCTCGATGGCCGCCGCCACGAACACGCCGCCGGCCCAGGCGTGCGACCAGCGCACGTTGGTGTTGGGCACGTAGTGGTACAGCGATGCCATGCCCACCGCGAGCAGCGCGAACTCGAAGGTGTCGAAGAACAGCTTCACCATGCCACGCCCCACCACGTCGCTGGTGGCCGACACCACGTACGAGGTGGTCGACAGGCTCACCGCCAATATCACCGGCCCCAGCGTGATGGCCGCCCAGTAGATGAGCACGCGCTGCGCAAAGGGCCGCGGCGTGCGCACACGCCAGATGTTGTTGAGCGTCTTGTCGATGGTGAGGATCAGCGCAATGGCGGTGATGAGCAGCACGATCAGCCCCGCGATGCCCAGCCCGCTGGCCTTGCTCGCGAACTGGTTCAGGTAGCCGAGCACCTGGCGCGAGATGTTCTCGGGAATCAGGCTTTCCACCAGCCAGCGCTGCAGCCGGCCCTGCATCTTGGCGAACATCGGGAACACGGTGAAAAGCGCCAGCGCCACCGTGAAGAAGGGCACCATCGCGATGGTGGTCGTGAAGGTCAGGCTGCTGGCCGTGAGGCCGAGCTTGTCTTCGCGAAAACGCTCGCCCAGCACCGCCGCGGTGTTGCGCCAGGGAAAGCGAGAAAGATCCCTCCAGAGTTGCCGACGATTCATGGCCGGTATCATGCCATTCGCTCTTTTTGTTCACGCCCCGCAGCGACGCGGGGCGTCCTCTTCGTTCTCGCTTCTTTCCCGCTTCTTTCCCGCTTTTTTCCCACTTCGTTCCCACTTCCACCGTGTCCGCCACCCCGCTGCCCCCCTCCTCCGTTCGCGCCACCCGCTGGGCCGCTGTGGGCAGCCTCGTCGGCCTCATCGTGCTGGGCCTGGCCTGGGAACTGTGGCTGGCGCCGCTGCGCCCGGGCGGCTCGCTGCTGGCGCTGAAGGTGCTGCCGCTGGTGGTGCCGCTGGCGGGGCTGTGGAAGAACCGCATGTACACCTACCGCTGGGTCAGCCTGATGATCTGGCTCTATTTCACCGAGGGCGTGGTGCGCGCCTGGAGCGACACCAACGGCACGGGCCAGGTGCTCGCGCTGGTCGAGGTGCTGCTGTGCCTGGTGCTGTTCGCGGCCTGCGCATGGCATGTGCGCCTGCGGCTGCGCCACGCCAAGGCCGCCGCCGCGAGCGCTGCCGCCGCCCGTCAACTGGAAGCCTCCGCCTGATGACCACTTCTTCTTCACTTCTCGATCAATTGCGCGCCATCGTCGGCGCGGCCAACGTGCTCAACGAGGGCGACCTCACCGCCTACGAGCAGGACTGGCGCAAGCGCGCGCGCGGCAAGTCGCTGGCCGTGGTGCGCCCCGGCAGCACGCAGCAGGTGGCCGACGTGGTCAAGGCCTGCGCCGCCGCCGGCACGGCCGTGATTCCGCAGGGCGGCAACACCGGCCTGGCGGTCGGCTCCATTCCCGACGAGAGCGGCACGCAGGTGGTGCTGAGCCTGCAGCGGCTGAACGCCATCCGCACCATCGACGGCGCCAACCTCACCATGACGGTGGAGGCCGGCTGCATCCTGCAGACGCTGCAGGAAACGGCCGAGAAGGCCGGCTACCTGTTCCCGCTGAGCCTGGCGGCCGAGGGCAGCTGCACCATCGGCGGCAACCTGGCCACCAACGCCGGCGGCACGCAGGTGGTGCGCTACGGCAACACGCGCGAGCTGTGCCTGGGCCTGGAAGTGGTCACGCCGCAGGGCGAGATCTGGGAAGGCACCAGCGGGCTGCGCAAGGACAACACCGGCTACGACCTGCGCGACCTCATCGTGGGCAGCGAAGGCACGCTGGGCGTGATCACCGCCGCGACCATGAAGCTGTACCCGCTGCCGGCCGCGCAGCTCACCGCCTGGGCCGCCGTGCCTTCGCTGGACCATGCGGTCACGCTGCTGGGCCTGGCGCACAAGCACCTGGGCTCGGGCCTCACGGGCTTCGAGGTGATGGGCAAGTTCGCGCTCAGCCTGGTCGACAAGCACATGCCGCAACTGCGCGTGCCTTTCATCAAGGACGAGGCGGTGCCCTACTGCGTGCTGCTGGAGAACTCCGACAGCGAATCCGAAGACCACGCCCGCGCGCGCTTCGAGGCGCTGCTGGAAACCGCGTTCGAAGACGGCTGCGTCACCGACGCGGTGGTGGCCGAGAACCTGGCGCAGGCGCACCAGCTCTGGCACATCCGCGAGAGCATTCCGCTGGCGCAGGCCGAGGAAGGGCTGAACATCAAGCACGACATCTCGATTCCCGTGTCGCGCATTCCGGCCTTCGTGGCCGAGACCGACGCGCTGCTGGCACGAGAGATCGAGGGCGTGCGGCTCGTGAATTTCGGGCACCTGGGCGACGGCAACCTGCACTACAACGTGCAGGCGCCGGAGAACATCGACACCAAGGCCTTCCTGAAAAACGAGGAAGAGCGCATCAACACGCTGGTGTACGACGCGGTGGAGAAGTTCGGCGGCT
Source organism: Variovorax sp. J22G73 (assembly GCF_030317035.1). Classification (GTDB taxonomy): domain Bacteria; phylum Pseudomonadota; class Gammaproteobacteria; order Burkholderiales; family Burkholderiaceae_C; genus Variovorax. The sequence continues at coordinate 903,645 of NZ_JASZYK010000001.1, read as the reverse complement.
CGTTCTCGGCCGAGCACGGCGTGGGGTCGCTGAAGGTCGACAAGCTGGAGAAGCACAAGTCGCCGGTGGCGCTGGAGATGATGCGCGCGATCAAGCGCGGGCTGGACCCGAAGAACATCCTGAACCCGGGGCGGGTGATCCGCGTCTAGCGTATTGCGCCCTGCCCCGATGGGGAGGGTTGGGGTGGGGGCACTCGGCCTTCATCACCGGCGCGCCTTTTCGAGCGCCGCGTGCCCCCATCCCGGCCTTCCCCCGGAAGGGGAAGGAGCAAGACCGGGATCTGCTTGCGGCTCGGGCTGCAGGTATTTCTCCCTCCCCCGCTAGGAGAGGGTCGGGGTGGGGGCAAGCGGCCTCCACCACTGGCGCACCTTCACGAGCGCCGCATGCCAGCCTCCCGGCGCACCGGCACTTAAAATTCGAACACCGTCCGCACACGCCCCGCAGCCCCGCAGCCCAGACGCCCTCGCCATGACCTCCACGACCTCACGCCCCATCCGCTCCCAATACGAAGACTTCATGCGCCACGTCGACACGCACGGCGTGTTCAAGAGCGACCGCACCGGCACCGGCACCAAGAGCGTGTTCGGCCACCAGATGCGCTTCGACCTGAACGAAGGCTTTCCGCTGGTCACCACGAAGAAGGTGCACCTGAAGTCCATCATCCAGGAGCTGCTGTGGTTCCTGACCGGTTCCAGCAACAACAACTGGCTGAAGGAACGCGGCGTGAGCATCTGGGACGAATGGGCGCGCGAAGACGGCGACCTGGGCCCGGTGTACGGCGTGCAGTGGCGCAGCTGGCCCACGCCCGACGGCGGCCACATCGACCAGATCGCCGACGTGATCAAGACGCTGAAGAGCAACCCCGACTCGCGCCGCATCATCGTGAGCGCCTGGAACGTGGCCGAGCTGTCGAAGATGGCGCTCATGCCTTGCCATGCCTTCTTCCAGTTCTACGTGGCGCCGCCGCAGGCCGAGGGTGAGCGCGGCAAGCTCAGCTGCCAGCTCTACCAGCGCAGCGCCGACATCTTCCTGGGCGTGCCCTTCAACATCGCCAGCTACGCGCTGCTCACGCACATGGTGGCGCAGCAGTGCGACCTGGACGTGGGCGACTTCGTCTGGACCGGCGGCGACTGCCACATCTACAGCAACCACGCCGATCAGGTGGCGCTGCAGCTCAGCCGCACGCCGTACCCGTACCCCACGCTGAACATCAAGCGCAAGCCCGACTCGATCTTCGACTACCAGTACGAGGACTTCGAGGTGCTCGACTACCGGCACGGCGACCCGATCAAGGCGCCCGTGGCGGTGTGACCGGAGCAACCGCATGAGCGAGCCCCGCATCAACCTCATCTTCGCGCGCGCCGCCAACGGCGTGATCGGCGCGCACAACACCATTCCCTGGCACCTGCCGGAGGACATGGCGCACTTCAAGCAGCAGACCGCCGGCGCGCCGGTGGTCATGGGCCGCAAGACCTGGGACTCGCTGCCGCCGCGCTTTCGGCCGCTGCCGGGCCGGCAGAACATCGTGGTGACGCGGCAGGCCAACTGGCAGGCCGAAGGTGCGCAGCGTGTGGGGAGCCTGCAGGAGGCGTTCTCTTTCATTGCACAACACGTCGCGCAGCCTGCAGCACAACAGGCGCCCCAAGACATCTGGGTCATCGGCGGCGCGCAGATCTACGCCGAGGCCGAGCCCCTCGCCCACCGCGCGGTCGTGACCGAACTGGCGCGCGACTACGAAGGCGACGCCCACGCGCCTGAACTCGACGCCGCCGTGTGGCGCGAAACGCAGCGCGAGTCGCATGTGTCCGCCAAGGAAGGCATCGCCTTCAGTTTCGTGACCTACGAGCGCGCCACCGACCCGGGCCCTTCCACCGTTTCCGCAGCCTCCGCATCGTCCACGCACGAATGAACGACACCGCCCCTCGCCACCCGCCCGCCCCGCCCCTGCGGCGCCGGTCCGTGGTGATGGGTGCGGCACTGGCCGCAGGCGTTGCAGGTCTCTCTCCTTTGCGCGCGCTGGCCGCGCCCGAGCCGCTGGAGCCCGATGAAGAGGCGCTCTTCATGACCGGCACGGCGCGCCCCACGGCCGACGGCCGGCTCGAGGTCGACATCCACGGCTGGATCTTCGAACGCGAGCACCGCTGGGGCCTGAACACCGCGCTGGCGCGCTACCTGGGGCTGAACCTCAAGAAGCTCTCGCCCGCCGCGCGGCTCCGCTTCAACCAGCGCACCGCGCTGTTCCATGCGGAATCGGAAGAAGACAAGGTCATCGACATTGACTTCGACGGCAGCCCCACCCGCGTCACGATGCCGCCGTCGGGCAAGGACGGCCGCGTCAACCTGCGCGTGGTGATCGACATGCCGCGCGCCACGCTGCTGTCGCCGCAGGCATCGTCGCAGGAGTGGGTGCAGTTCCACGGCGTGACCGGTCCGGGCGAGCTGCTGCACCGCTTCCGGGGCCAGGCGCTGATCGTGCCGCCGCAGGGCCTGTCGGTGATCTCGGACATCGACGACACCATCAAGCGCACGCAGGTGCGCGACCGGCGCGAGATGCTGCTGAACACCTTCTCGCGTCGTTTCGAGCCCGCGCCGCGCATGGCGCAGTGGTACCGCGAGATGGCGAAGACGCCCGACACGCGCTTTCACTACCTGTCGGCAAGCCCAATACAGCTGTACCCGCCGCTGGCGGACTTCATTCGCGGCGCCGACTTTCCCGCGGGCAGCATGCACCTGCGCGAGAGCACCACGTGGCGCACGCTGGTGCCCGGCGCGGAAGATTCGCGCGCGCACAAGCTGGGCGTGATCGAGCGGCTGCTGGCCGAGTTTCCGCAGCGCCGCTTCGTGCTGGTGGGCGACTCGGGCGAGGCCGACCCCGAGATCTACGCGCAAACGTTTCGCGCGCACCCCGGGCGCATCGAGGCCATCGTGATCCGCGACGTGACGGGCGAAGACCGCCTGTCGCAGCGCTACCGCGAAAGCTTCGACGGCATCGCGCCGGTGCACTGGCACATCGTGCTGCCGGACACCACCGCGTGGCCGGTGCAGCCGCGAAACTAGGCCTTCGGTACACGCCGCGCAAACACCGAAACGTGTCGGCGTGCAGGCGGAAAGGCATGCGCCGCGCAGGGTTTAGAAAGCCTTTAGACAACGCTAATTGTTTGTGCGCAAAATGGCCGTCACGCCCTCAAACCCCCAAGGAGACGGCACATGTCCATGGAATTTCTTCGGGTGCTCGCCGAGCAGAAATTGCCATACGTCGTTCACACGCCCGCAGACATCGACAGGCTGCGCGTGCTGCGTGCGGCGGAGCTGGTAACGGCCTTCATTCCACCGTCGGACCGCGCGGGCGATGCGCGCGCGATCCGCCAGCTGGCGCAGGTCGAATCGATCACCGTGAAGGGCCAGCTGGCCTTGAACAAGGCCACCTCGGCGTTCATCGAACTCTGAGTCCAGCCTGCGCCCGGCGCGTCAGACGACGCCCTGCGCCAGCATCGCGTCGGCCACGCGCACGAAGCCGGCGATGTTCGCGCCATCCACGTAGCTCACGCGCTTGTCCTTGCCTTCGCCGTAGTGGATGCACGAGGCATGGATGCCCTGCATGATCTGCAGCAGCCGCGCATCGACCTCTTCGCGCGTCCACGACAGGCGCGCCGCGTTCTGGCTCATTTCCAGCCCCGAGGTGGCCACGCCGCCCGCGTTGCTCGCCTTGCCCGGCGCGTAAAGCACGCCGTGGCCCTCGAACACCTTCACGGCCTCCATGGTCGACGGCATGTTGGCGCCTTCGGCCACGCAGAGCACGCCGTTCTTCACCAGCATGCGCGCGTCTTCCTCGTTCAGCTCGTTCTGCGTGGCGCTGGGCAGCGCCACGTCGACCGGCACGTGCCACGGCGTGGCGCCGGCCACGAAGCGCGCGCCGGTGCGCTCGGCGTAGTCGCTCACGCGGCCGTAGAGGTGGTTCTTCACGTCCATCAGCACGGCGAGCTTCTCGGGCGTGAAGCCGTCCTCGTCGACCACGGTGCCGCTGGAGTCCGACACCGTCACCACCTTCGCGCCCAGCGCCATGGCCTTCTCGACCGTGTACTGCGCGACGTTGCCCGCCCCCGAGACGCTCACGCGCAGGCCGTCGAAGCTTCGGCCCTTGCGCTTGAGCATTTCCTGCGCGAAGTAGACGTTGCCGTACCCGGTGGCCTCGGGGCGGATCAGCGAGCCGCCGAAGCTCAGGCCCTTGCCGGTGAACACGCAGTCGGCGCGGTTGGTGAGCTTCTTGACCATGCCGGCCATGAAGCCGATCTCGCGCCCGCCCACGCCCACGTCACCTGCGGGCACGTCGGTGTCGGCGCCGATGTGGCGAAACAGCTCGCCCACGAAGGCCTGGCAAAAGCGCATGACCTCGCCCTGGCTCTTGCCCTTGGGGTCGAAGTCGGCGCCGCCCTTGCCGCCGCCCATGGGCAGCGTGGTGAGCGAGTTCTTCAGCGTCTGCTCGAAGGCCAGGAACTTGAGGATCGACAGGTTCACCGACGGGTGAAAGCGCAGGCCGCCCTTGTACGGCCCGATGGCCAGGCTGTGCTGGATGCGAAAGCCGCGGTTGACCTGCACCTCGCCATGGTCGTCCACCCACGACACGCGGAACATGAGCACGCGCTCGGGCTCGACCAGCCGCTCGAGCAGGCTGTGGGCGGTGTACTTCGGGTGCTGCGCGATGTAGGGCCAGAGGCTTTCCATGACCTCGGTCACGGCCTGCAGGTACTCGGGCTGTCCGGGGTTGCGCTGGGCGACATGGGCCAGGAAACCCTCGGCGGTGGCGTGCTTCATTCCAATCCTTCTATTTGCCAAATCGGTGCATAACCTTATGCGGATCTTGCATTTTGCCGGATAGGAGAACCAAATACGGGCACAAAGCCCCATTCAGGTGCAGACAAAGGCGCACCTACACCCTTGCCGCCCCAAAACATTGAAAACCGGCGAGCCTTCGGCCAGCCGACCTGTCAGATGGACGTCGCGCCCATGCGGCTGTCCTGCGCAATCCACGCCGCCAGCTTCGCGGCCGGCATCGGCTTGGCGATGAGGTAGCCCTGCAGTTCGTCGCAGCGGGCCGCGCGCAGGGTGTCGGCCTCCTCGCGCCGCTCCACGCCCTCGGCCACCACGCGCAGCCCCAGCGTGTGGCCCAGGCCGATGATGGCCCGGGCAATCGCCATGTCGGTGGGGTCGCCGAGCATGTTGTGGATGAAGGAGCGGTCGATCTTCAGCTTGTCGATGGGAAAGCGGTTCAGGTAATTCAGGCTCGAGTAGCCGGTGCCGAAGTCGTCGATCGACAGCATCACGCCCAGCGACTTCAGCGCGTGCAGCTGCACCAGCGACTGCTCGGCCGCGTCCATCAGCGTCGATTCGGTGAGCTCGATTTCCAGGTCGCCCGGCGGCACGCCGTGCAGGGCGATGGCGTCGCGCAGCACCGACACCAGGTCGCCCTCGCGCAGCTGCAGCGCCGACATGTTGATGGCCACCCGGATCGCGCCCAGCCCGTCGCGGCGCCAGGCCGCGTGCTGCGCGCAGGCCTGCTCGATGACCCACGAACCGATGGCCACGATCTGCCCCGACTCCTCCGCGATGGGAATGAACTGCGCGGGCGGCACCGGCCCCAGCTCCGCGCTCTGCCAGCGCAAGAGCGCCTCCACGCAGATCAGCTCGCCGCTGTGGGCGTCGATGCGCGGCTGGTAGTGCAGGCTGAGCTCGTCGCGCTCGATGGCGTGGCGCAGGCTGCTTTCCAGCTGCAGCCGTTGCTGGGCGCGCTCGTTCATCTCGGGCGTGAAGAAGCGCGCGGTGTCGCGTCCGCTGGCCTTGCTCTGGTACATGGCCACGTCGGCATGGCGCATGAGCGCGTCGATGTCCTGCGCGTCGTCGGGGTACACCGCGATGCCCACGCTGCAGGACACATGGATCTCGGCGCCGTCGATGTCGTGCGGCTGGCGAATCAGCTGGATGAGCCGGCGCTCGACCAGCGACAGGATCTCTTCGCCGTCGGCCACGTTGGCCAGCACCACCACGAACTCGTCGCCACCCAGCCGGCTCACCGTGTCGCCGGGCCGCACGGCCTGCGTCATGCGGTGGGCCACCGAGCGCAGCAGCGCGTCGCCCACATGATGGCCCAGCGAGTCGTTGATGTTCTTGAAGCGGTCCAGGTCGATGAACAGCACCCCCACGCGCTGCCCCTTGCGCTGCGCCTGCTGCAGCGCCAGCCCCAGCCGCTCGATGCACAGCGAGCGGTTGGGGAGCTCGGTCAGCACGTCGTGGTGCGCCAGGAAGCGGATGCGCGCCTCGCTGCGCTTGCGGTCGCTCACGTCGATGGAGGTAAAGATGTAGTGCGAGATGCGCTCCGGCCCGTCGCGCACCACGCTGGCCACCAGCCACGCGGGGTAGCTGTCGCCGTTGCGCCGGCGCACGCTGACCTCGCCCTGCCAGGTGCCACGCTGGTCGAGCACGGGCCACAGGTCGGCAAAGTGCAGGGTGTCGTCGCTCATGAGCCCCTCGGGCGGCTCGCCCACGAGTTCGCCCAGGTCATGGCCCGTGAGGCGGCACAGCGCGCGGTTGGCCGTGAGGATGCGGTGCTGGGCGTCGATGATCAGGATGCCTTCGGACGAGGCCTCGAACACCTTGGCCCAGAGCATCAGGCGCTGCTCCATCAGCTTCAGGTGGTTGATGGGCGTGAAGGCCGTGAGCAGCGCGTCCTGCCCCTGGTACACCAGCCGCCGCGCCGACAGCACGGCCCACGAAGGTTCGGTGCCGCCGAGCCAGCGCACCTCGAACTCGTCGACGGCGCCGCGGTCGGCCAGCTGCTGGAAGAAGCGCGAGCGCACGCCGGGCGCCACGCCCAGCGCCCACGGGTCGCGCGTGCCGCCGCCCAGCCAGGCCTGCGCGCTGGGGTTGGCGTTGAGCACCTCGTGGTTCGGAATGGCCGTGACCATCAGCGGAATCGGAATGGCCGCCACCAGGTCGCGCTGCGCCTCGGCCGCGCGGGCGCTGGCCGCGAGCTCCTGCTGCGCCTGCCGCTCGCGGTCGAGCTGCGCCAGCATGTCGTTGAAGCCGAGCACCAGCACGCCGATTTCGTCGCCGCTGTCCCAGTGGGCGCGAAGGCTGTGGTCGCCGGTGCGGCGCACGGTGTCGACCACGCCCGAGAGCCGCCGCAGCGGCAGCGAGATTTGCCGCGCCACGTAGAACACCGCCGTGAGGATCATCAGCAGCAGGAACAGCGCTGTGCCCAGGTGCATCCACATGCGCGCGAAAAAGCCGTGCTCGCGCGACGTGAGCATGGCGTTCAGCTCGCCGACGGCGCTGAACCAGGCGCCGTCGAGCTCGGCGAACAGCGCCTGCTGGGCCGTGTCGAAGGCGGCCAGCCCCCGGTAGTTGCCGCTGTTGTCGGTGCTGTCGCTGGACGCCAGCACCTCGCGCGAGGCCCGGCGGAAGGCCTCGATGCTCGCCAGCAGGCGGGCGCGCGACGGGTCCAGCCGCGCCTGCAGCGGCCCCTTGGCGGCGGCGAAGGCCTCGGCGTAGTCGCTCTTGATGCTGGCCGCGATGGCGTCGATGCGCCCTTCCAGGATGAAGTACTGCGTGCGCGCCTCGGTCGCTGCGAGCCCGCTGGCACCGGGCGCGTGCAGGCGCGCGGCCATGTCGGAGCCGAGCTCCAGCAGCTCGGGAAAGCGCAGCAGCACCAGCGACATCGTGTAGTAGCTGTCGAGGTCGGGGTCGAGGATGAGGTTCGACTGGTTGCCGATGCGCGTCACCAGCGCGCGGCCCTGCTCGAGCGCCTCGCGGGTGGCGGTCTCGCGCGCCGTGGTTCCGACGCGCCCGGCCTGCGACGCCGAGGCCAGCGACTCGCGGAACTGCTGGCTGAGCGCGGCGCTTTGCATGCCGTCGCCGTACTGCTGCTCCAGCTGCGCCAGCGCCTGGGGCGGCGCGGGCTTGGCGCCCTGCCAGCCGGCGGTGGCGAGCAGGGTCGAGCGCAGGCGGTCGATGTAGGCCGCGCCCGCCATCTCCTTGCGGCCGAAGTCGATGGCGATGAACTTCTCGTTGATGAGGATGCCGCTGATGAAGATCACCGCGCTCAGGTCGAGCAGGTAGATGACCAGCAACTTGCGGCCCACGCTCAGCCGGCTCAGGCGGCGGGTAATGAAATGCACCATATCCCTCCAGGAACAGGCACATGCATGCAATCTTTAGGCCTCTTTGTTGCGATTGGTGACAGATTTGTGGAAACAACCCTAAGAAACCGAAAGAGCCCTGCGCCGACTTCCAGCCCCGCGGCCTTTGCTAAGCTGTTCGCCGACTCTTTCCCACTCAACGAATCCTGGGTCCGTCGCCACGACGGGCACCACGCAGCCCCATGAAAATTGCCACCTGCAAGTTTCATTGGCGGTTCTGCATGTGTCACAACGTCGCAGAAATTTTCGCAAGTCGTTGATTTCTCAGGGAAAGATAGTTCCTCGTGAATCTCGATGTGTCACACTGGCGCACGTTGGCCGGGTAGCTAGGTGGGTAGCTAGACGGCCTAGCTACCCACCCTCTACCAACGATGGCCAAACTAAGTCACCTGCTTTCCGACCTCCAGATCAAGCGATGGATTGCCAAGGGCGCATCCGTCGCGAAGTCCGATGGGGACGGCCTGACGTTCACTTTGTCGAAGGGGGGCACCGCCTCGTGGGTGCTGCGCTATCGCCAGGGAGCGGGCACCCGCAAAGAAATAACGATCGGCAACTATCCTGACGTCAGCCTGGCCGCTGCGCGGGAAGAAGCACGAGCGCTCCGCGCGGCCGTCGACAAGGGCGCAGACCCGGCGCTGCAGAAGCAGGAACGGAAGTCGCGCGCCGCAGCCGCCTGGACGATTTCCGACCTTGTCGCGGACTACCGGGAGAAGGTGCTGCTCCCAAGCGTCTTCGCTACGGGCACGATCTACTACCGGAATGCGGACATTGACCAGCTCATCGTGCCCAAACTAGGTGCGCGCCGAGTAGACCAGGTGACCAGCATGGACATCGTCACGATGCTGAAGGACAGCAAGCGTTCCTGGGCGATGACCAAGCGCGCGCTCACGACGGCGTCGAAGCTGTACGACCATGCCTGCGGGCTGACCATCGTGCCAGCAAACCCGTGCACAGGCATCAAATTGACCGCGCTGAAGGGTCCAAGGCCAACCGTACGCAAGCGTGTGATGCTGGAAGCCGACGAACTCAAAGCACTGCTGTCTGGCATCGACTTCATCGGGCGCGAAAACGCGCTCGCGTTTCGCATCCTGTTGGTCACCTGCGTGCGCGGCGTCGAGCTCGTAAAGGCCAAAAAGACCGACGTAGATCTGGAGGCCGGCACATGGTGGGTGCCCGACGATTCTGTGAAGACTCGAGTGGGCTTTTCCGTGCCGCTGCCGACGGTTGTAGCAGACTGGTTTCGCGAGCTGATAGCTGTGGCCGGCGACTCCCAGTGGGTGCTCCCCGCACGCCGCATGGATCGCGTTCGCAACCTTGGCGATGTGCCGGTTGGGCGGACCACGCTGTGGGCCGCATTCAATCGCGCCTTCGAACGCGGGGACATCGACATACGTCGCTTCACGCCGCATGACACGCGCAGCACGGCCAAGGGGCACTTGCGCAATCTCGGCGTGTCACGTGAAATCTCAGAAATTGCCCTGAACCATAAGCTCAAGGGCATGGAGGGCATTTACGACGTCCGCGAAGAGATTCCAGAGCGGCGCCAAGCCCTTGCGATCTGGGCCGACTACGTGGTTGCTTGCGAAACGGGCCAGCCGCCACCGTCACCGGAAAACGTCTTTCCCCTCAAACGCGCCGCTTAGTGCCTACTCGCGCCCCATCCATGCCGGCCGACACGGCTAGGATCTAACAATAACGCTCATATGCTCAGCGATCTCGATGAACTCATCCTTAAATGTCCGGATCCACAATCTCGGGCCTATATAAAAGAAGCCATCATTTGTTATAAAAATGGCGCGTATCGTTCGGCAATAGTATCAACTTGGATCGCGATTTGCTTTGACTTGATTGACAAGATTAGATCATTGGCAGAAGCCGGTGACGGGGAGGCAATCAAGTTGAATGAGCAATACGATAAGATAGTTGCGAGCAATGATATTGTTGAGGCATTAAAGTTCGAGAAAACACTACTTGATGCCGCCAAAGACAAGCTTGAATTCTTTTCTAGCCTTGAATACACCGATTTGAAAAGAATATCGGAAGATCGAAATAGATGCGCACATCCCTCGAAAGATAGAGACGCGCTAGCATTTGCGCCCACCTCAGAACTTGCACGCCTACACATTGTCAACGCGGCCCATCATGTTTTAACTCAGCCCCCTGCACAGGGCAAAGCAACGCTCGAGCGTCTTGCGACCGACCTGCAGTCGGCGGCATTTCCGGCCAAACCAGACGAAGTACGGAAGATCTTAGAAAACGGCCCACTCGGGCGTCCGCGTAAAGCTCTTCTTAGAAATTACATCATTCTCGTACTGAAGAACCACCTCGATTTGGGTGCGAAATTCAAGACCCGCGGCCGTATGGCTCGTGTCCTCACCGCGCTGGTGGAGATTCATCCGCAGCAGAGCCGAGAAGTGCTTACCGCAGAGGTTAAGAAATTCATCAATTCTGCCGACGACGAAAGTTTGACGAGGATTATTCGACTCGCTATACATCAAGAGATTTGGCCTCTCCTCGAAGATACGGCGCGAATTAAATTAACGTCTTATGTCGAAAATATTCCTAGCGACAAGTTAGACTTTTTTGATGAATTAATTGACTCCTATTTGGAACCGGCTTCATCTGTCAGACTGGCTCGTGCCACTTTGAGAGAGCTTTTAGCCTGTATCTGGATTACTATTCCTGCAGCGGCTGCGTCGCGAATGATTCGCCTCCTTCGATTTGCAAAAAGCTCCGAAGATATTGCTGGAATTGCGGACTATTTGAAGGCTTACAGCGACGATATTCTTGAGGCCCATATCCATCAGCTGATGGAAGTATCAAATGCCCGATCTACAGTGGCGACCAATCGGTCAATAGCGCGGCTACTGGAGGAAATCGGAAAGCGCGATGACGAGTGGAGATCGTTTATAGACACTGCGGCGACTAAAGCAGGCCTTATGCAATTCGTGAGTCTTTAGCATCAGCCTCACAGGTTCGATTCCTGTCGACAGCAACACAAACCTGTTGATTTTCAACAGGTCTGAAGCTCAAGGAACGAGCATCAAGGATCGATCGTTCGCCACTGTGCTGAGCAGAAGCTGCACCTCGTTGTCTCGCCCTTCAACAACGAGTCGGCCTCGCTCAAGAAGCTCTCTACTTCGCGCAGCCATGGCTGCGAGGACCGCGGATCGATCCGCGACACGCTGGCAGGCAGCGGGGTCGGTTGAGGCCTGCTCGCGATCACGGGCGGCGTAGTCGGCATATTGCTGGCGCACCCGGCCAAGCTCAGCAGCAACAGTGCGGCCGCGGCCGGCCAGCACCTCAAGGCGGATTTCGTACGCATCAGTGTTTTCCTTTTGGGTCTTTGCATGCGAGGCCACCAGCGTCACGGTGCGCTGCAGGTCGGCCAGCGCGGCGAGCGCTCGAGCGGTGTTCTCCTTCGCCCGCTCGCGCTGTTCGACTGCCAGGCTAGCGAGCGCGGCGGCTGTTCGAGCGTGCTCTATGCCTGCCGTGGCGAGCGCAGCAGCGAGGCCGAGCCCGAGGGCCCAAAGCGCCTCTGTTTTGAAGTCCGGCAGGATCATGGTTTGATTTCCGGCAGTTCCACCGTCTGGCCAGCCAGCCGGTGCGTACAGTCGCCCAGGAACTGGATTCGGCCGTCTGTCACGAAGGAGTGGCAGCACTCGGGCGGGTCACCGGGCTCAGGAACGAATGAAGGATCAACGCGGCGGCCAGTGGTCGCGAGCACCGATGGCGAAAGCGTGGGCTTGTCGGCGTCGCCGTTCCACTGCCAACCGCCGGGCCCGGTGCTCACAGCATGCTTGCAATCACAGGCCGGGCAGTGGAACCACGCGTAGTTCGGGTCCGTCACGGATGGATGGGCCAGCCTCATTTGCTCAGCACCTTGTAGGCGCGCGCGGTCGCCGCCTTGCGCTCCACCAACTTCAGCCGCGCCTCGCCGTTGACGCGTCCGGTGACCTCGTAAATGTCGCCGCGCTCAGCTGCCGGTAGGCAACCTTTGTAAGCGGCGAAGAACCAGCACGCGGTGAGCGCTGCGTGCTTCGGCACCAGCACCAGCGCGGGGTCGACGACATAGTCGAAACCCAAGGCCGCGCTGGCGGCCCGGTAGGCGTCGAGCCACGTGAGCTGGATGAGCCCGCGCCCGTGGTAGCCCTTGTACCGCAGCAGGCTGAGTGCTCGCGCGTTACGTGAAAAGTCATCCGCGCGGTATTGACCTTTTACGAACAGGCTGGGGAACACCGCACGCAGCCGGTCGGCCGTCGTGTAGTAGAGGTCTTCCTCGACCACCGACAGCGGCCCGTTGCGGCCTTCGGACTCGATGGCCACTTGGCCGAGCAGGCACGAGACAGCGTTCGGCGTGGTGATGCGAAAGCGTTGCAGCGCTTCGCTGAGCGGCGCAGCGTAGCGCTCGGCATATGCCGGCGCGGCTCCTGTGCAGGCGATGAGGGTCTGGGTATCGATCATGGTGCGGTTCCTCCTGTGTTGGGACGCCCGGGCATGTAGCGCTCGAGCATGGATTCGATGAACTTGGCATTGGCGAAGCTGGCGGTGAGCACGAAGCCCAGCGTGGTCCAGACCTCGAAGGACGCTTGCCGGCTGACGATGAATGCCAGCGTGCCGGCCAGCCAGGCGCCGGCCATGTGCGAGGCGCACATCAGCCAGGGCCGAAGCAACGGCTTGTCGGGCGCGGCCGACAGCTCGCGGTCGATGCGCATCAGCAGCGCGGTGGCGCCGGCCAGGCTGGAGATAACCAGCGCGAGCACCATGAGCACCGGCGGGATGTTGAGCGGATCGGAAAGGCTCGACTGCCCCACCGCGGCGAAGGCGGGCAACGCCAGCAGCGGCAGCCAGATCGCGGCGATCAGCCCCCAGATGATCCGGCGCAGCTTCGGTGCCGTGAGCTGCTGGCTCGGCTGGGTGGCGATGCGGTCGTGTAGTTCTTTCATCATGTGCGTAGGCGATGGCGCTGGAAGAGGTCGAGGAAGGCAACGAGGGCGGCGAACACGGCGTCAATCCAGAACGGCATCGCCAGCGCGCGCCACCAGCCACCGCCTCCGGCGATGAAAACGTAGGTGAGGCACATGAGGCCCATCGAGAGCGCCACGTAGATCAGGTGGCGCGAGCGCTTCGCGCATCGCAGGTGGAACCTGTCGGGCAGCATGTCGTTGACCACCACGTCGACGATGCCGACCGCGGCGACCACGGCAAGGAAGCCGACCAGCCACCAGCCAGGCGGGCCGCTTTGTGTGATGAGCCGGTGGGTGAGCGCGTCGGGCTCCCAGGCGATCACGGCGATGCTGGTGAGCGAAGACAGGGCCACATACAGGCGCGTGATCCAGTAGCGCGGCAACGTGCTGATGTGGTGCCTGCCGAGGGCGTGAAGGTCACCCCAGTTCGAATTCGAGCGGCCGAAGTTCATGGTCAGATCTCCACGAACACGGGCGGCATCGCGGGCGCCTTGCCCTCGATCACGCCGTCGCGCACGAACACCTGGTCATCGACGGCGGCCGTGCCGCGCGCCACCAGCACGCCGCCGCCAGGCAGCACGACGGTGGCCACGTCGCCCACGATGCCGCTGACGGTTCCGATCTGCAGCGGCGTCGACGGCAGCATGCCGAGAAACTCGAGATAGCTGTTGGTGCTCATGTCAGGCCTCCGGATGGGTTTCGAGGATGAGCGTCTGGCGCAGCGTCGGCCGCTGCCAGTCGAGTCCGGTGCTGCGCACCAAGCCAAGGTGCGACTCGGCGCCGTCCTCGTAGCGGACCATCGCGCCCGGCAGGATGAGGCCGGTTTCCGGCAGCACCTGCAGGCGCAGGCTCACGCTGGCCTGCAGGCCCGTGTCGCCCAGCACGGCGAGGCCGCGCTGCTGCGCGCCGTCGCTGTGCGTCATCAACGGGTGCGTGACCATCGGCGCGATGCTGTCGCCGGCGGTGCCGGCGCGCGTGATCTGCCCGAGCACGCCGGCGGCGTTGGCGCCTGCGACGAACACGCGGTTGTAGTCGGGCTTCGGCGTGTACTCGATGCCCTCGACGGATACCGCGGCCGCAGGCAGCACAAAGTCAGGTGCGACCGTGTTCCAGTGCCATGGCGCCACCGGGTAGCGCGGCAGGATGCGCAGCGTGGCATCCGCGCGGTGCGGCTGCACGATGGCGCCGGCCGCGCTGGCGATGTCGAGGACCGCATCGATGTGCGTGCCCTGAAAGTTCCACGTCCCGCCCGGCACGGCCCAGTCGGTGATGCCGAAGTCGATCCCCCACCCGATGCCCACGCCGTTGTAGGTCAGGGCCAGTTCCATGAGCTGCGCGATGCTGCGCGGCGCTGCGGACTGGTGATTGAGCACTGGCGAGCTCGGCGCGCCCAGCATCGCCGCGCGGCCCCTGCCCTGCACCTGCACCTTCGCGTCGGCAAAGCGCCGGTCGCGGCGGTAGTTCTCGGCGGCGAGCCGGTACTGCACGCCGTTGACGGTGGCGAGGATGTCGACCGGGCCCGAACGGATGTCCCGCTTGATGATCGGCAGCGCGGACCACGGCAACGTGGCGCTCCACTGCCAGGTCCAAGAGTCGGCATCGAGGCTCATGGCAAATGCCGTTGCTTCGAGCGCCTCGCCGCTGTCCACGCGCACGAGCGTGATGTTGTTCTGCACGATGTAGGCCCTCCTGATGGGCACGGTGATGGTTTCGCCGGGTTCCGGCTCGGAGTGCCGCTCGCAGATGAACACCAGCGTGGTGCTGTACTGCTGCTGCACGTCGAACACGAGCGTGGTGGACGGGACATAGCAAGGGTCGCCGGTCGGCGGGGTGATGACCGATCGGCCTGGAAGCGGATGCATGGCCGCCTGCCAGCGCGTGAGGCGGCCCACATCGAGCTGAAGCGCAGCGCCGAAGCGGTCACGGTGCGCGAGCTGCACCCCGACGGCTTGCTGCCACCGCGCAGCCACCTCGCGGCGCATGCGGCTGGCCTCCTGATGCCGAACGCCTACCGGGCGCGTTGCGAGCTGCGCCGCTGCCTGCCAGCGCACCGAGCCGCCAGCGCGCACGCGCAGGGCTTCCTGATGCCTTGCGGCTGTAGCGGCTTCCAGTTGGCGCGCGGCCTGGTAGCGCAGCACCGCCGCAGCGCGCGCGCGCTGCGCGTCCTGCCAGTTCACGGCCACACCACCGACGAGCGGCGCGGCCTTCTGCCACCGCGCCAGGGTGGTTGCACGGGCGGGCGCGGCGTTCTGATGGCGCGCGAGGGCACCGGCCTCAATCTGTCGTGCAACCTGCCAGCCGGCCGATACCTTGCCCATCAGCGGGCGAGAAACCGCGCTCGAGTAATTCGCCGTGCCGCGCACCATGAACGCGGGCAAGGGGATACCACCCGAGGCCAACACGTTGGGCGGGCGCTTGACCAGCGCGCCACCCGACAGCATGAACGCCGGCAGCGGGATGCGGCCGAGCGCATGGGCCGCGCCGCTGGCCGCCTCTTCGGGCTCGCCGAACACGAGCACGTTCGGCGGGCCGTCGAGCGGCGAGCGACGGAAGACGAGGTCATCAACCACCGATGACCACCCCGCTGATGAAGAACGTTCCGCCCTGATACAGCTTCGCCTCGGGGTCGCCTTCCGGCGGGTTCAGCACAACAATCTTCACCTGCCCGGTTCCCGAGGGGCCGCTGATGCTGAAGTCCGCCACCCAGGTGCCGTTCGCGAGCATCAGGCGACCCCACGTCGCAATCCCCGTCGCAGACACCATGTCGCCGGCGCTGTCGGCCTGCGCAAGCGCGAGCTGCCCGCTGTCCACGGCGCCGGCCGGCACCGCGAGCAGGACTGAAGCGAGCAGCGTCGTAATGGCGCCGCCCTCGCCCGGCTGCGCGCCGCCGCACACCTGAAAGCGTGCATCGGTGCCGAGGTAGGCCAGCAGGCCGGGCCCGCCCAGCATGGCGTTGATGGCGAGCACGTTCATGCCATCAGCTCCACCTTGCCATTGGCAAGGGTCAACCCGTCCGCGACCACCGCGCGCTTTCCGTGGGCCTCGTAGTAGGCGAGCACGGTGTATCCCTGCAGCTCATCGACATACTGAAAGTCGTAGCTGCCATCGGCCTTCGACCATTGCTCACGCATCACCAGGCCATCGGTCTCGCGCACGAGGCGAACGCGGCACGCGTAGGGCTTGTTCAGAGGATTGACATAGTCCAGCGTGAAGCCGCGCACGCGGCCAATGCCATCGCCAAGCACGCCGGTGAGATAGTCTTTACGAGCGCGGTGCAGCCGATGAACCTTGGTTTCGCCGTACACCATCGGAACGCTTGCGGCCGAAAGCATGCGAACAAGCTGCGGGATTCTTGGTTCGGCGTACTGGTACCGCGGCAGTGCCACCGCTGGCGGCACGAATGCCGCGGTGTATCGCGCATACTGCGTGAATCGCACGTCGAAGAGCTGACCCACGAACCCACGCGCCGAATTTCTCGGGTCAAACCCGACGGTGACCGGCGTGATGTTGTCGCTCACCGTGGGCGCACTCGCCGAGGCGACCGCCACCCCGTTTACATACATCGTCAGCGCCGATCCAGAACGCACACCAGCGAGGTGCACCCAGGCATTGAGCGGGCATGTCGTCGGGCTTCGGGCAAAGACTTCGCCACTTCCTGTGCCAACCTGGATGAATGGAAAGCCGCCGCCGTCAAGGCTCATGACGAACCCACTGAGATAGCCGGAATTGCCCCGCGAGATGATGTAGTTCGGGTTGGCTGCAAGCGAGGTGATGTAGACCCATGCCTCGACGGTGAAGTCGAGAGCAGAGCCCACCAAGGTGTCGGTGCCGAAGCTCACGTTCAACCGGCCCGTGCCATTGAACAAACCAGACACCGGGTTGAATTTGAGGTTGGCAGCGGAAAAGCTCGCCCCACCAACAACCTCGACGGCATGCCCCCTCAAGTCACCGAACGAGCCCGCCATGGGCAGATGCAACCGGGTCAGGTAGGCGAACGTGTCGACGCTCGACACCGACGACAACCGCGCGCGCACACCCGGCCAAGCAAGGCCGAAGAAGACCGAGAGCGTCGTCCAGGTCGTGCCGTTGTCCGACCACTGCAGCGTGACTGCATAGAGAAACTTCTCGGGCGTCGCGGCGGCCCCCACGGCCATGTCGGAGACGTCTTGAGGACTGACCCCAAAATCCCAATAGAACTCGACGCCAGCGGCAACGGCTGCAGCGCTCCACGCCGCCCCTGTGCCCAGGTCGTCGTCCTTCAGATTCGCCAGAGTGCCAGAGGCCGGGGCCACGTTGCTCGTGAGAACAGCCGCAGCATCTGCCTGCGCAGTGGCCACCACAAGACGAAGCTCAGATAGCTCAAGCCCTTGCGCCGATTTCGCCTGGACCGATACGGCCCGCCAGTACCGATGTGCTGCCATCGCTTAGCGCCACGGGCCCGTGATATCGATGAAGCCCACGCCAGTGTTCACGTTCGTGGACGCCGAAGCCAGCGCCGTCGTTGGGGCCAGCACCTGCAACGTGCGCCCCGCGAATGCGCCGGCGCCTGGCACGCGGTCCAGCTGCTTGAACACGTCGAATACCTGCGATTGAGGCGAGGACAGCACGCCAGGAAGGTCGCCACGCGGCGGCGCCGTGACCAATTGCGCGACATAGCGACGAGACAGCAGTAGCGAGCCATCGATGACGCTGGGAAACGCTCCCAGTGCGCCGTCCGATCCTGATGTGAAAGTGTTGGTCCCGATGTACGGGATGGTGCAGTGGAGCAACGAAGACCCCAGACCTGCATAGCTGCGAGGCATCGCCATCTGCAGCCCCACGCCGGTGAACACCTGGTTGTCGGATGCCCCTGTCGGGCTGCCGGTCTGCGTCGAATAGTTCAGCACGCATGCGTATGCGTCGCCCCCCGGCTTGTACGCCAGCAGGTCGCCAAAGCATCGCGTGGTCGAACCGAGGTTGGCGGCGTTGGTCGGCTGAGCCACCATCGGCGAGAAATAGAAGATCCGCGCATCCGCGTGAAGTGCCCAAGGAACGGCTGTCGTATTGGCCACGGAGCTTTTCGCCCAGGCACCACCGCCGCTGATCTGGACGGCGGTGGGAAACGAACCGGTGCCCGTGTCCACGTCGGTCATGGCCTCGTAGCCGACGACGCGAGCGATGGTCGTGCCGGTGTCATCGACGCGAAGCAGCATCTTGGTGCTGGCCGGGTCGAGACTGCGATACACCGCCTTGTTCGTGCCGGCGAACACCTTCTCCCACCCCGCCGGCGCCATCTTGAATGTGATCGTGCCGGCGGCGACGCCGTCCGCCATGGCGGTGGCGAACTTGACAACGCCGGCGCCGACCGCAGTCACCTTCTGCTCGCCGTTGAGCGAGGCATAGGCGCCGGTGATACCGGCGATCAGGATCACACCATCGAGCTGCGCGCTGTGCGAGCCCGTAAAGGCCAGCGAGGCCACGCCGCCGGCAACCGTGAGCCCGCTTGCGGTCTTGAGGTCGAAGCCATTCACCAGCACCGCATCGAGCAGGCTGATGAGGGAACCAGCCGTTCCGGACAGCGCAGGCGCGCCGGTCATCGTGCTGTTGAAATTCTTGACGGTGGTGTCAACGACGGAAGTCATGCTTTTCCTTGTGCGAATTACGGGCGGTCCACGCCAATGAGGACCAAGATTTCAAAGCTGTCGTCGAGCACCGTCTCGGCGCCCATCTGCACGGTGCGCGTGGGCACGAAGGGGAACGTGGCGGCGATGGTGTTGAAGCGGATGACATGGCCCGCGGCCCAGCCGGAGCCGAAGCCGGCGGCCGGAATCGTCATGTAGGGCACGCCCGAGGGGCCGAGCGGCGAGCAGTCGGCCGTAAGGCTCTGTCCGGTCACGATCTGCCCGACGTGCTCGCCAATCAGGTTGTAGGTCGTGCCGCCGGTGTTGATCTGGATGCGCCACCGCTCAGTCACGGCGCCCTTGTTCGTGACCGTGATCGGGTTGTCGATGTCGTTGAACGTCGGGTCCGCGGCGTTGCCAATGAGCGCATCCGACCAAGCGCCCGTCCACGTCTGCTGATCGAACAGCAGCGATACACGCGCCTTCACGTCGCCCATGCGCAGCGCGCTGCTCACGTAACTATCGCCGGCGGTGTAGGCGTGGGAAACCTTGCCCGCGAAAGCCAGCCGGCCATCGATGCCCACATCCGAGACCGTCAGCATGTCCTCGATGCGGTGCTCGTAGATGATCGGCTGCACGTAGCCCGACACGTCGGTGAACGTGACCGTGCCGGCGTCGAGGTTGCGCGTGTAGCCCGTCTGGATGGTCACGCCGTCGCCGCCGATGATCTTCGCGCGCGACAGCCGCTCACGGCCAGCGCTGAGCGTTTGCCCGTTGGACACCACCACCGGCGCCTGCCGCTTGGTGTTGTGGATCACGGCCAGCTCGCCCTTGCGGAAGATCGGCACGCGGCCGTCAGGCGGCAGGCGCACCGGATCGATGCCCAGCAGCGTGGCATCGACGGGCAACGTCGTGTAGGCCACGGCGTTGTACCGGATCGTGCTCGCGAAGACCGGGACGGGCTTCCAGATCTTGCCGTCGCTGCCTACGGCATCGGCCGAATACCAGATCGCGCCTTCGTTGCCGGCGGCCGTCACCCAGTCGCCGAAGCGCACCTTCCCCACGCCCGTGGCCGCGTCGAACGTGCCGTGCACGTTGGCGCCGTTGATGAAGCCCGAAGCATCGGCCGTGACGTTGATCGTGCCGCCGTTGAGCTTCGTCGCCAGTAGCTGCAGCGTGCCTGGGCTGACGGGCGCCACCGGCGTGCGGAACACCACGTACTCGACGGGCTGGCTGTCCAGCGAGGTCAACAGGCTGTTGACGACAACACCCGTCGAGGCGGTCGCCGGCCAGTTGGTCAGCGAGGCGATGTTGGTCGCGTAGTCGTAGGTGCCCGCCAGCGTGGCAGCGCCGGTAGCCGGGTCGAGGTCGGTGTAGATGCTGCCGGCCCGGTCGAAGTAGGTTTTCCCGCCGAATGTGAAGTTGACCGAGCCAGGCACGCCGGCCTCGCTGAAGTTGGGCAGCAGCTTGACGGACAGCTTGGGCTGGTTGAAGGTCTGGCTCTTTGTCGTGCCAGCACCCACCACCCGGAAATTCGCCGTCACCAGCGCCGACGAGTCGGTGGGCAGCGAGGCATTCAACACCGCATAGGCGTAGCCCGTGAGCGTGTTGCGGTAGAAGCCGGGCAGGTTGGGCGAGAGCACCGTGCCCAGCACGCCCAGCGGGCTCACCGCCCACTGCGGCACGGCCACGCTCACGACCGCTTCGGGGTACAGCTTCGCCACCCCGGTGGTGTAGTTGAGAGTGCCGAACTCGACACCGGCACCGTCCACCAGCTTGCCGGCGCCGTTGTCGGTCACGGTCTTGGTCGATGCGAAATTCTGCGGCACCCACTGGTCAGCCGGCACGCCGCCAGTGGACTGCAGCACGAGGTTCCAGTCGAGTGACAGGGACCGCGGCGCGATGTTGGTCTTGCCGAGGTTGAGCGTGATCGCACCATCTACGTCGCGCGCCGGCGCCGGGAAGGTCTTCGAGGACGGGTCGCCGTGGCTGTAGCCCACCGTGAAAGCCACGGCCGAGGCTGGCAGCACGTTCGGGCGGACTTCAATAGTGCTCGACGCATACGACACTGGGCCGGTGGCGTCACCCGTGAGGGCGCCGCTGCCGTTGTCGGTCGCATGGCGCGCGGCACCGTCGTTCCAGTCCACGGACACCGTGCCGGACTGCGCGGCCAGGTTGTCGAGTGCCAGCATGATCGACACAGCCGCCGTGAGCGTGCCGCTGCGGCTCTTGTAGTTGCTCTTCGCCGCCCAGGTGAAGATGACTTCGCTACCCACGTCCGGCAGCGCGCCGAGCGTCGGCAAGGCCGTGCCCGTCGCGAAGTCGATGGTGCCACTGCCGATGCTGGAGTCAGCGCCCGAGAGTCGGCCGCCGCCGTCGTCGGCCAGCTCGTACCAGTTGCCGCCTGCGCGGTACGCCACGCGCAGCGAGCCAGGCGCAGGGGGCGGCAGGATGGTCAGCGGGTAGTTGGCGCGCCGGTTCTCAGCCGTCACTGCGATGGAGGTCGAATCGGCCAGCTCGATGGGAGCGCCGGCCGGACGGAAACTGATCGTCTTGTTTCCCGTGATCGCTGGCGCGTCGCTCGCGAACGTCATCGCGCCGCCGGCGTAGTTCACAGTTCCGATGGTCAGCGCTCCCAGCTTGAGACGCCCGCCGTCGTCGGTCAGCGTGCCCGCCGAGGTTGCCACCGACAGGGAGCCCGGATAGGCCGGGTTGCCGAAGCTGATGATCGAATTGGGCCCGAAGGCAACGCCGGTGGTCAGCGACACCGTGCCTGCACCGGAAGCCACCAGCGAGGTCGCCGAGCCTCCCGCGGACCGGTCCGTAAGCGGAATTTCCGTGGTGGCGCTCGGCACCAGCTGCGTGGTGATCGTGTCCACCTTCGCCGACAGGTCGCCGATGCTCACGGGCACCGTGACCTTGGCAATGCTGTAGAACTTCGAGGCGTTGGCCACCAGCATCTTGTTGATCGCCGCCGCGGTGGCAGAACGCTCGAAGAGGCGGCTGGCCGCCGTGCCGGTGTAGTCGTTCTTCAGCCCGTCCACGATCTCGCAGACGCATACCTGCGCTGGGTAGTCCACGAACGAGCCGCCGCTGCTGTAGCTGTAGGTGCGCTGTTCCACGGCCACGTCGGAAATGCGCACGTACTCCGTCTTGCCCCCGCCGCTGATCTGCAGCGTTGCGTTGATGCTGGGCGGCGTGGCGCCCGGCCGCTGGAAGATCTGCAGCGAGCGCTGACCCTGCACGTGGTTGGACAGCAGGTAGCCGTTGAACTCTTCGCCCGGCGAGGTGTAGGCCTCGATGCGGTTCTGGATGCTAGCGCGGCGGTCGAAGAAGTCGCCGGTGTAGAACAGCGCGGCATTGACCTTCGGGTCCGCCGGCGGGCGCGAGATGATGACCACGCCGCCCAGCGCGGTGTCGGTGTTCATGGTCTGGATAACCGCCGCCACCTTCATGATGGAAAAGTCGCCCTGCGCGCGGTCCACCGCGGAGATGTCTTTGAAGATGGCATTGCTCTTGCCGTCCTCGATGAGCTTCGAGGTCGGCGCGCCGCCGCCCTCGGGCACGTCGTCCATCACCTGCGTGGTGACGAGATTGATATCGGATTCGTTGATGGCCATGGTCAGACGGTGATGAGCCGCACGGTGGCGACGTAGGGGTGGGTGCCGGCCGGAAGCTCGGGCCGCGAAATGGGATGCCCCGTGATCGGCGATTCGCCTGGCGCGAACTGCACGTCAAAGGTTCTGCCGTCGGCCAGGGTCAGGAGGTGGGTCGCCTCGGGTTCGGCAGCGCAGAGCGCGTGCAGCGCGATAAGGACCGCGCGCGCGATCCAGCCCGCGTCGTCGTCGCCAGTGAGCGTGATGGGCTGGCCCGCCAGGCGCACGGCAACGTCAAGCAGCAGCGCGCCGCTGACGCTGAATTCACTGCTTGCCTCGCGCGCGCTCCAATCGAACTCGTCGGACCAGACCATGCCGCGCGGAATCTGGATGTCGCCCAGGGTGTGAAAGTCGGCCATGGTCAGCGCCTCGCCACAGATCGGCCGCGGGCCAGGTCACGCAGCAGGTCGCTCGCCGCATCCTGGCTTTCGCGGTCCGCGAAGGTCAGCTTCTTCGAGCCGCCGCCGTCGAGCTTGATGTTGGTCACGTAGGTGGCACCGCCGGCAGAAATTGCGCCGCCGGTCAGCCGCTCTACCTCATCCTGAAAAGCGCGCATGGTGTTCTGCCAGGCCAGGTCGTCGCGACGGCCCTCCAGCGAGATCTGGCTGGCGCCATGCCGGTCGACCTGAGCGTTCTGCAGGGCGTTCTGCTTCAACGAAGCGATGACGGCTTGCAGGTCGCCCACGTCGTCGGGCGTGAGCGCGCCGGCGTTGAGCTTGTCGCGCAGCAGGAACATCAGGCGGTTGTCGACGGCGTTCTGGCCGGCGAGCTTGTCTTCGCGCGTGTCGCCGAGGTTGCTCTTGACCTGCTGGTTCGGGCCGATCACAGCGGGCGGCTTGCCTCGGTTGTCGTTGCCGGTCGGAATGAAATTGCCGTTGCTGTCGACGAAGCCGATCTGGCCGCCGCCGTGGCCGCCAGCACCACCGCCGGGGGCGCCCCCGCCGAAACCACTGCCCGGCCCGCCAGGACGGCCGCCGCCCTGCCCGGGTGCCGGGATGCCGGCCACGGCCTGCCCATAGCCCGCAGCGGCCCCTGCGGCGTTGTTGAAGCCGGTGACCAGACCCTTCAGCGCGGCCGAGGTCTGCACAAGCTGCAGCGTGGCCTTGCCGGCCGCGTCGACCTGCACGGTGTAGCCCTTGCTTTCGGCTTGCCCTTGCACCCAGTAGGGCACCACGCCTTCGTTCGCATCGATGGCGGCCTGCGCTGACTTGGCCCACGCTGCAGCGATGGCATCGGCACTGGCTTGGCCGCTGTCGCGGATCGTCTCGAAGTCTTGGCGAGCCACCTCCGCCGCATCGCGCAGTTGCTGCTTCGTTGCGACACCCACGCGTGCGAACGCCGCTTCAATCGCTTTGGCCTGTTCCTGCTGCTTTCTGGTGTTTTTCTCTGCTGCCGCCGCGGCCGCATCTGTGGCCTGGCGCAGCTGCACCATGACCTCCGCCGCGCGTTGCACGTTGCCGGTGGCGATGGCCTTGCTGTACTCCGCGCGCAGCGCTTCCTGAGTAGCCCTCGCCTTCTCGGCAGCAGCCGCCTGCTCGACCAGCAACGCGGCGGCTTGGCGCGACTTGTCGGCCGCGACGGCGTTGGCCTCTGCAGTGGCTTGTAGCTGGGTCGCGACGGCTGCAATTGCCGCAGCGCTCTTGGCGGCGCTGTCGGCGGCGGCGCTGGAGTCCGTTGACAGGCCACGATAACCAGCGCGGGCCGTCTCGGCTGCATCCGCTGCGGCCGCGAAGCTGGCTGCCGCCTTGACGCCCATCGCATCCGCGGCAGCGTTGAAACCTCCCGCCGCCTCACGGGCCTCCGCCGCGGCTTCGCTGTACCGCTTCGAGATTTCGCCGAACGTGACCTTGGCGGCCTTCTCTTGAATGCTGGCGATACCGTTGAGCACGGACGCGCCGACCTCCGCGAAGGTGCTGCCGATCCCATACACCGCCGTCAGCACCACGTTCACGCCGCCGGCCATCACGCCGTAAGCGAGCTTTACGACGTTGCCAGCGGTCTCGGCCCTCTTGCCGACGTCATCAAAAGTCTGCTGCGCCTGCGCCGAAAACGCGTTCAGTTTCGCAATGAGGCCGTCGAGGTCGAAGTTGGCAATGAAGTTCTTCGCCCAGGTGATCCCCGCTTGAAACGCGCCTGCGATGGCAGTGCCGAACTTCGCCACCGTGCCATCGTTGACGGCCCCGCGCAGAGAGCCGGCCAGTTGGTCTACTGCCTTCTGCAACACCGGCAGCACCGGGGTGCCAAGGGCGTTCATGGCGGTGTTCCATACGTTGCCCAAGCTCTTGATGGAGCCGTTCAGGTTCTCCTGCATGACCTTCGCGGTGGCTGCAGCACTGCCCCCGGCGTCATTCAACCCTTTGACCAGCTCATCCAGCTTGCCGATACCCTGATTCACCAGTGCGCGAAACGCCGGCCCCGCCTCGGTGCCCAAAGCGTTAATTGCACGCTCCGCGCCGGGCCCGCCTTTGGCAATCTCGTGCAGCGCCTCATTGAAGTTCACAGTGGTGATGCCCGCGGCGGCCAGCTCCGTGCGGAACTTGCTGGCCGGGTCGCTGAACTGCGCCATGATGCTGTTCAGAGCCGTACCGGCCCGGCTCGCATCGATCCCTGCGTCGGCGAACTTGCCGATGATCGCAACGGTTTGCTCCAGGCTCAGGCCCAGTGTATTGGCCAGGGGCGCTGCGTAGCTCAGCGCTTGCGCCAGGCCCGCCACGCTGGTGTTCGTGGCGTTGGCGCCTTTGGCGAGCACGTCGGAGACGCGCGCCGCGTCAGTGAATGACAGCCCGAGGCCGTTCACCGCCTTGGTGATGTACTCGGCCGAGACTGCGAGCTCAACATCTCCGGCCGCCGCCAAGTTGAGTACCGC
Source organism: Variovorax sp. J22G73 (assembly GCF_030317035.1). GTDB lineage: Bacteria > Pseudomonadota > Gammaproteobacteria > Burkholderiales > Burkholderiaceae_C > Variovorax. The sequence continues at coordinate 878,364 of NZ_JASZYK010000001.1, read as the reverse complement.
CGGAAGCGTGCCGATGGCGTCCTTGGCGCTCAGTCCAGCCTTCGCAAGGTTCTCGAGTGCGCCAGCCGCTTCGACGGCGCTGTAGCGGCTGGTGGCGCCAGCGTCCTCTGCTGTCTTGCGCAGCAGCTTCATTTCATCGGCGCTGGCGCCGGTGGCTGCCTTGACGCGGCTGAGGGCCGCCTCGAGGTCCGCAGCGCCGCTCACTACACCTGCGAAGGCCCGCACGCCAAAGTAGCCCAGGATCGCCGCGCCAACGGCAGCAATCTTGTTCTGGAGCTTGTCGAACACCGCGGACGCATCGTCCTTGGCGTTAATCAGGATCTGGATCGGCTTGAAGGCCACGGGTTCACTCGTTCAATTGGACGGGTGCCGGCGGCACCGACGACGGCGGCGGATGGCGCCCCGAGGGGAGCGGCATTCGTCGCCACTGCGCGCCGCCCGCGGGCGGCGGGCGGGCGCTTAAGGGTCAGACCCCGGGGACCGGTCGGCCGTCGGCGTAGATCGCCTCCGCGTTGGCTGCCTTGAGCACTTCGAGGCCGAACTGCATCTGCACGAAGTCGGTACCGTCCGCGATGATCGGAAGGTCACCGGTCGGCGTGAGCGTCACCTTCGGCATGTAGAAGTCGCGGTTGGCGCCGGACGCGTTGTCGGCCACGATGCGAAGCGCGCCCTGCGTCTCGGCTGTTGCACCCGAGCGCACGGTCTCGTAGGTGCCAGCCACCGGCGTGTAGTCGAACTTCACATTGCCCGCGACAATCGCCCCGCCAACGATGATCTGCACGCGGCCGGTTTCGGGATCGACGTTGTAGTCGGTGCCCGCCGTGTACGGGGTCGAGGTGTCCGCGTTCTTAACGGCCACGGCCGTGACGTTACGCACGCCCAGCGGATTCGCCGCCTTCGCGCCGAGCTGGTAGAAGCGGCCGGGCACGACGGAACGCACTTCGCCCACCACGGCTGTGGCGGCCTGGTTGACGGTGGCGCGAGTGCCCGAGAGCCAAAGCGCGAAGTTCGCTGCGCTGAAGTTGTCGCAGTTCACCGAACCGGTGCGGTTCACCTCGACGATGAGCGATTCGTCCTTCTCGCGCAGACCCTTTTCCGAACTGAAGTGCTCGGCCTTGGTGGTCTCGATGGAGAGATTAAGGCCCGGGCAATTGCCCATGGCGATTTCGCCCGTCGGGTTACCGTTCGCGTCGAACGGGTCAAAGAACACACGCCCGCGGGGGATCGCGTATTCATTCTTTGCGTAGACCATGCCCATGATGAAGCTCCAGAAAATCGAAGATCACTCGCACCCGTCGTAGCGGGCCTGAGTGGAGAAAGTGAGGTCGAATCCCACGAGGCCGTCCTCGGGGTACTGCGGCGGCTGGATCTGCACCAGGCGCATGCGCTCCCATTGCCGCCCCGCCACCTGGCCGGGTGCCCAGTTGTGCAGCAGCGCCATGCAGTCTGCGAGGGCGGTATCCACCAGCGCCGCAACGTCGGTGCCGCGCTTCGCAACGAGCGTCACGCGCCAAGCACAGCGCACAGCTGCGGCGCCGGCCTTGCTGTCTGGCACGTCGCCATCGTCGAACGCCACGGACACGAGCGGCCAGCTATCGCGGCGGCCGGGGTCCGTCGCAAGGCCCATGACGGTCCAGGCCGGCGCGAGGCCTTCGCGCAGGCGCGTGGCGATGACGGCTTCAAGGGACAGCATGGTCAGAGGCTCCCGAGCAGCAAGCGCACGAAGCCAGCACCGTCCGCCTCGGCGGACATCACGTCGTAGGCCTCGCCACCGATCACGATGGAGCTGCCCCGAGCCAGCGTGCCAAGCACCGATTCCGGGCCGATGCACTCCGGCGCGGCAGCATCTACTGCGCCGTCGAAAGGAGCCGCAAACGGCTTCTCGAAGATCACTCCGACCTCGACGCCACCAACCACAGCCACTGCATTGCAGAGGCTGCCCAGCACGGCGCGATTGGCGCTGGCTTCGATGGCGGCGAAGGGAGCAATCATCGGCACGCGGCTTAGACGCTGACGCCGTTCAAACGGACGCGCGCGATGACAGGACCGTTGGTCTTCGCGAGGACGAAGACGCCGATCAGCGTGTTGTTCGTCGCGGTGGCCGTCACGTTCTTGGCCGTGTCGTCCCAGTAGGCCTTGGCGCCCACGGCACCCGTAGCGGCGGCAGCCGCCGTCAGGTCGAAGACGCCGGTGGTCTTCGCCTCGCCCTCGGCGCCCGCGGCATAGCTGCCGGCCGAGACGCCGAACAGCGAGCCGATGAGCACGCCGGCGCCGCCCAGGATGGCCGCCGCGGCGATGAAGGTGACCATGTCACCCGGTTGAACGTAGTTCTTCATGGTTCCGTTTCCTTTTGCTGTTGCGGGTGGTGGTGGATCAGGCGCCGTTGGCCTTGACCAGACCGCGGTACTCGAGGGCCTTGCCCGCGAAGTCCAGGCGCGCCTTGATCTCGGTGCCGTCGACCTCGAAGCCCTCGCGGGTTTCCGTGACCGGGCCGTCAGCGCCGTCCAGGTATGCGTACTCGACGGTGTCGATTGAGGCGTTGTCGGCGGCCAGATACCAGGCGGTGGCGCTGACCTTGTCCAGCTCGGGATCGACAACGACCGTGAGGGCGCTACGGCCCCCTGCGGCGAATTCGTTGATGCCGGCCTGGCTGGTCGGCACGTAGGCGTTGCTGGTCAGCTGGTAGGCCAGCGTCTCCAGCGCCGAGGGCACGATGAGGTACTTGGGCGCCAGGTTGAGCGACTCGCCCGCCTGGCCCACCTGCTTGCGCATCTTGGCGCGGCCGGCAGCCAGGCCATCGAGCGACAGCGCGGACCCCGCACCGGTCAGCAGGTTGCCGTGGTCGGCATGGAACAGCGGCTTGCCGTCGCCCATGTTCGGATTGCCGATCAGCTGCGCGTAGACCAGCGAGTTCTCCAGGCGCTTTGCGCTGGAGCCAAACATGCTGATGAGCCGGTCGAAGCCGCGCAGGTCGTCATTGATGATCGCCTGGCGGGTCATAGCCACGATGCGGCCGTAGGTGGCGAGCTGGTAGGTCTCGCTGCCGTCGCCGAAGGTGCCGTACTTGAACTCGCCGTGCTCGTTCACCTTCAGCAGCTCGGGGCCGGCGCCCATGCTGACCACCTGCACCGGCTTGAAGTCGGACAGGTTGGGAGCGCGGCGAGCCCAGACGGCATAGCTGGCCGGGAAGGCGGCGTAGACGGCGCTGAGGCGGCGCGAGGCCACGTTGGTGAACAGGGCGCCGAAGTCGCTGGTGGTGTGCATGCCCGCGGCGCGGACCTGCAGCATCTGGCGGCTGACGGTCATCTTGTCCATGCCGCGCGTGCTGATGCCGCTGCGCTCCAGATGCTCGCGGCCCATTTCCACCAGCGTCAGATGGCGGAACTGGCGGCCGTTGTCGGTCAGCTTGTGGGCGGGGTCGAGGCGCGAGAACAGCGCGTCTTCCATGCCGCGGATACGGGTTTCGGTCTCGTCGCTGACCGTGGCGATGCGAGTGTTCTGCTGGCCGCCCGAAGCAGCATCGCGCACCGCGATGGCGTTGAGGATGGCGTCCTTGGCGGCGGGCAGGTCGGCGCCTGCGCGGATGAGCTGCGCGGCCATGTGGGGCACGGCGTGACGCGTGCACAGGTCGCTGATGTCCGCGGCGCGCTGCGTCAGGTCGTCGGCGCCACGGGCTGCAGCCGGCGCGGCAGCAACGGCCGGCGCGGCGGCAGGGGCAGCGGCGTTTTGCGCTGCGGCGCCAGCCGGTTGACCCGCGCCTTGGTTGTCTTCGGGGGGCATAGAAGTGTCCTTCGGGTTGGATGCGGCCTTGCCGCGGGTGATGAATTCACAGGGTTCGGTGCGCGGCGCGCCGGGCTCGCCGGCGGACCGCGTCGACGCGCCGGGATCGGCCGGCACGCTCACGAAAGAAAGTTCTTGCGGCATCCAGCGCGTGGCAGTCCACAGCGGCATGGCGCCCTCTTCGGGCTCGTCGTCCACGAGATAGCGCTGAACCGAGTAGCCGACGCTGATGGCGCGCAGCACGCCTGCCTTGATGTCGGCGACGGTGCCGGCCTTGGCCGGGTCCGACGACAGGCGCAGCGTGGCGCGTGCCTCGTCGCCCTCGACCCACGCGCGCACCACGACGCCGAGCACGCTGCGCACGCCGCTGTACATGTCGTGGTTGTCGAGCACCTGCACCACGCCGGCCTCCACGCGCGTGAGGTCGATGGCGGCGGCGCTGACCTCCAGCTGTTCCTCGTAGCGCTGGCCGGTCGACCAGTCGCGACGAGCGACACGCGCCCCGGCCGAGAACACCACGTCTACGGTGTTCTCGGCCTCGTTGAACGTGGACGGCACCAGCGCGGCGGCGCGGACCTGGGCGGGCACGTCCTTGTTGCTGGCCTTGCGAGTGTGGAGTTGCGGCATAGGCACCCAATGTGCCAATCCAGCTGTCTCAAATTAAGGCAAACGTGAGACGATTTTTAAGCTTTCGCTTTTTTGCGCGATGGCTTGGTTTCGTCGTCGGCCGTTGCGGTGTTGCCGGTTGCCACCGCCGCGTCGGTGCGCCACCCGCTCAGCACATCGAGCACGCCGAGCGTGCGCAGCTTCTCGATGTCGCTGGCAAGCTCCTTGAACACGTCGTCCGGGTTGTATCCCCGCTGCCGCAGCTTCTCGCTGATGCTGGACAAACCGCCCGAGACCTCGGCCAGATCGGCGTTCACATCCTTCGATGGATCGACATACGACCACTTCGGCGTCGAGTGATAGAACAGGTAGGTCGCCCGATGCACGATGTCCGCCAGCACCGCCGCATCCTCGAACGCTCGGCAGACCCGGTCGCACAGGTTGGGCGCAAGCAGGCTCCACTGCTCAACCTCGGCTTCCCGGCGAAAGTCGAGCATGCGCACGCGCGCGCTGCTGAAGTTCACCTCGGTCACGTCGCCGGTCATCATCTCGTAGGTCACGCCGAAGCCAGCCGCAATGAGGTGGAGCTGGTGCTTGACGTACTCGACATAACCAGGCATCGCCTGAGGCTGCACGACCGTGAAGTTGGTACCGATGGGCATGCTCATGATGCCGCCACTGGCCAGCGCGCCGAGGGTTTCGCCCGTGCGCGGCAGCGCGCCAGCCGCCCCATTTCCTTCTGGGGCGGGCATGTCCTGGTTGGCCAGCAGCTCGATGCTGCCAGAGCCGAGCACGCTGATGCGGGCCTCGAGGTTCTTACGGTTGAGCTCGGCGTCCTCGTACAGCTGCAGGTCGCGCACGCGCGCAATTACTGGCGCGATGCGGGGGAAGCCGCGGCCCTGCCCCGCCCGGTCTGGCGTGAACAGGTGGATGATGTACTGCGCATCGATGCGGCGGCTGACCAGGCTGGCGCGCGAGAAACGCACGGCGTCGCCTGGGTGTTGGTCGAAGAGCCAGTAGGCCGACGCTCGCCCGAGCGGGTCGTACTCGATGCCGTTGACGATCCGCCCGCCCGTCGCAAGCTCCAGCGTCTTGTCCGAATCGAGAAAGTCGATTTCCAGCAGCTGCAGCTGCAGCGGCACGGTGAGGCCATCGCTCTTGAGCCGCGGGCGGAGACGAATGATGACTTCGCCGTCCTGTTGCATTGCACGGTATGCGGCGGCCTGCATGCCGTAGTAGTTCGTGCGGCCGTCGGCGTCGCACTCTTTCACCCACTTCGCCCACGCCGAGTTGAGCTTGTCCGCAGAGAGCGCGTCGGCCCATGTGGGCGTGATGCCCACGCCCACCACGTTCGCGACGAGCGAGCGCAGGCCCTGCGCGACATAGGGCACGTTCTGCACCAGCGCGCGAGAGCGCACGCGCAGCTCGCGGCCGTCGCGCGCGTGGTCAGCGTTTGCCGACGCGCCTGCGCGCTGAGGCACCCAGCCGTCTGCACGGCTGGCACCCTCGTAGGCCCGGTGCAGCATCTGCCGCGCAGCCTGGCGGCGCAGGCCACTGCCGGGATTGAAGTACCCGACGATGCGGTCAATAAGGTTGCGACGAGCCATGGCCTCAGAACCCCCGCATGGTCGTGAACGTGAATCTGCGGGGCCCGCCCTGTGCGGCCGGCGTGCCCGCTGCAAGTTCCTGGCGCGCCACGAGGATGGCCTGCCAGAGCTGGGCCATGTCCTGGTAGACGACCGTGCGGCCGTTGAAGCTGACGGATTTGTGACCGCTGTAGTAGGCGGACTCCATCTGCGTGAGTTGTTCGGTGGTGATGGCCATGAAGGCTCCGTGCGTCGGTGGCGTTGAGCACTGGACGCTACCGGCGCAGCTGTCTCAAGTTAAGGCAAAACTGAGACGTAATCGATGCATCAACTGCGGCGCGCGGTCTGCTTGAGCAGTCGATAGACGGTGGCGCGGCTGATGCTGAGACTTCTGGCCACCTCTGTGGCGTTGCGTCCGTTGAAAAGCGACAGCACCTCGCGCGCGAGCGCGGCGCGGTCGCCAGATCCGCGCGCAGCCACATAGACGCGCTCGCCCGCCAGATGCTCACGCAATGCACGCTTCGCCTTTGCGAATTGCGGGCCGGCCAGGTGCGGGAACTCGCGCAACAGGTAAGCAAAGACGTGGTCCACGAAGTCCACCTCAGCGAACGGTGGGCCCGGCGCGGCTTCACCACCGGCGGCCGAGCCCGAGGGGCGCGGGTCGGGTAGCGGGTCGGGCTCGGGCGACTGGGGCGGGTTGAGGTTCATCGATTTTCTGGAGTGGTTCCGAAGGGGTGTTTGCAGGGGCCGGCACATGCGCGATTACCGGGGGTTCAGGGTCGGTGGCGCGCGCCTGCAGCCGCTCCGCGGCGCGCTGCCAATCGGCACCGGTCCAACGGTGCAGGCGCAGCTCTTGGTGATGTGCTGCGGCATATGCGTAGTCCCAGGTGTCAAGCGGCTCGTTGCGCGCGCCGCGCCGTTTCACGAACGTGTTCTTCCTGGGGTCGTAGGTCTCGCTCACAAGCCCGGCGAAATAGCTGGGCTCGAGCTCGTCGCTGAAGTGGGTGAGCCGCTGGTCGGGCTCGCGGTCTGAATCGGTGGAGAGGCGACCGAACAGCCAATGCTTGATCGCCACGGTGCCCACCTGGTAGATCATCACGCCGCGCTTGTCGCTACGGCCGCGCCAGTCGACGTCGGAGAGCTTGCCCTTGCCCAGCACCGGCGCGTTGTTGTGCTTCGCGCCGTAGATGGCCATCGGCCGGCGCACAAGCCGACGCCGTGCATAGTCCTTCACCGCTTCCGTGCGGTGGCCGCCCATGTCGATGGCGACCGCTTCCACGCGCATCGTGGCGCCCCAGGCGTGCGCGATCGGCTTGTTGAGCAGCTCGGTGAGGCTGACCCACACGGCATCGTCGGCAGGGTCGCCCATCAGCTCGATGTAATCGATGACCCAGAAGGCCATGCCTCGGCCCCAACCGACGATCTGCACGGCCAGTCGGTTGTCTTGCGTGTCCACCCCTGCGGTGATGACCAGCACGCCGGCGGGCGCGAAGCGCAGCCGGTAGGGCTCGGCACGTTCCGCGATGGCGTTCTGCTTCACTGAGCGCATGGCCGGGTCTTCCCACGCCTCGGCGCGGCGGTCGTTGATGAAGGTCTTGATCGCGGCGATGTCGCCCTGCGCGTCGACCCACACCTGGGCCATCTCGGCCCAGCGCGGGCCGAGAGCGAAGCGGTAGTAGAGGAAGCTCGCGCGGTATCCGCGGATGCTGCGCTCTGGAAAGCGCGCGACCCACTCGCCGCGGTCCACCATCCGGTCCTTATGGTGTTCCTCGATGTCGGCGCCGCACTCGGGGCAGGTGCACCAGGCGCGCGTGACACGGCCATCCGTGCCCACGGCCCAGTGAAAGGCCTCCCACGCCAGCGGGTGCATGTGATCGCAGTGCGGGCACGGCACGTGGTACTGGCGCTGGTCGGACTTTTCGTACTTCGCTTCGAGGCGCGAGAGGCCCTTGATTTCGGGCGTGCCCACCGAGGCCCGCTTCGAGGTGGCGGGGAACGCGCTGTTGCGGCCGTCGAGCAGCGCATCGGGATCGTCGCCAGTGGGCAGGCTTGACGCGACGCTGTCGTATTCGTCGACCAGCACCAGCCGCGCGCTGGTGGACTTCAGCCGCTTGGCGTTGCCGGTGTGCTCCATGTAGAGCTGCCCGCCGGCGAAGTCCTTGAAGCCGCGCGTATTGCTGGAGTTGCGCGATGCCGTCGAGGTGAGCGCATCGATGCACGCCTGAGTTTCGTCAAGCAACGGGTTCAGCTTCTGGTTGATGAACTTGTTCATCGACACTTCACCCGGCAGCACCACCATGATCGGCCCCGGGTCCTCGCACATCGTGTAGCCGATCACGTTGGTTTCGATCTCACTCTTGCCGAACTGGATGGGCAGCACCGCCACCATCTCGCGCACTGGACTGCTCGCGCTCATGCAGTCCATCGGCTCGCGCAGCATGGGACTGCGCGCCGTCAGCCACTTGCCCGGCAGGGTGCTCGCCTTACTGCTGAGGATGCGGTGCTCATCGGCCCACTGTGAGACGGTCTTCGGTCGGCGCGGTTGGATGGCGCGCGCGGCGGTGTGGAACAGGCCATGCACTTCCATGCCTACCGTCCCAGCTTCGAGAGGTCTTCGGACGCGGTCTGAAGCGCGTAGCGTATTTCGGCGTTGAGCAGCGAGCGGACCTCAGCTTCATCCACGGCCGCGGCCAGCGCCGGCGCCAGGCGGTGCGCGATGCCTTCGATGGACGTGCGCATGACGGTCATCACTTCGCTGAGCACGGCGCGCACCTCGCTCGCCTCGAGCAACTCTTTCGCGCGGGCCCGATAGGACAGCTCGGCCTCCTGAGCGGCGAAGTGTTCGCGCTTCGCCTTTGACACCTGAAAGTCAAACCCGGGCGGCACCGGCCCGTCAGTGGCCGCCGCGGCGTCGGCATCTGCGCCGTCGTAGGCGGGCACCTCCGCCGCCGGCCCGGTCGGCGCGTGCGACGGGCCCGCCGCACGCTCGCGCCGCGTCTGCGCGTGGCGCTGTGCCACGCCTTGCTTGCTCGGGTCTTCGGTGGCGCGCACCCGCGCCATGCTCTCGGCGACCATGACGCGCTTGCCGTCAGGCGCCATCACCAAGCGGCCGTCCTTGTGCAGCTGGTAGGCGTAGGTCCGGCCGTAGCCGAGGTGGGCGGAAAACTCCGCGATCGTGAGCAGGTTGCTTTCGGCCATCGTCACTCCCCCGCCGCCTGGCGGATGCGGAAGCGCAGGCGTCGCTGCAGGTAGGCGTCAGCGCCCGCCTTCTGCGCGATGGCGTCCATGCTCAGACGCGAGCGGTAGACGCCGCCGCGCACGAACATGACCACCGGTTGGAGCACCGAACCGTGCGTCCCGCTGGCGGCCCAGATGCCGGGCGCGAGGTGCGCCGTGGCACCGCTGCGCAGCCGACCATAGGCGACGAAGTACCGGCGCCCGGCCTGCTTGGCTGTGCCGCGGTGCACGGTCGCGCGGCGGCGCGCTGTCATGTTCGCGCGGTAGCCCTGTTCGCCAAAGGCTTGGAAGTAGCTGATGAGCTGCACGAGGAACGCGCCGCGTAGGTTGCCGCGCCCGTCGTCGCTTCCCGGGTAAGGCATGCGCGGGATTGCGGTCTGGAAGCCGGCTGGCAGGATGCCGGCGCGGCGCAGCGCCACCTCGCTGCGCTTGTCGCGGCGCGTGCCGCCGAACTCCTGCGCCTGCAGGATCTGCTGCGGGTCGATGCCCTTGCCCCCGTAGTAGGTCGGCTCGATGGCCACGCCGAGCTTGTCTGCTGTCGCCTTGCGCACGAAAACGCTGTTGACCACGTAGGGCGTCGGGCGGTCGAAGACGTTGCGGATCTCATCGCGCATCGCGCGGCGAACCATGAAGCCGGTGTCGTTCAGCGCGTCAGCATAGGCCGTGCGCGCCTGCTTGCCGCTCAGGCGCGAGAGTGATTCCCGCACGCTGTCCAGCCCCTGCAGCTTGAGGTCAAGTCGCATCGGATGCTCCCAGCGCGATACGCGCGTTTTCTTCGTTGATGGCACCCATGCCCTTGGCGACCCACTCCGGCGTGCCTGTCAGCGTGATCTGCATGCCGCGCAGGCCGGGAAACAGGTCGGGCTCTGCACGCAGCGCACGCACCAGCGCCCGCAACTCAGGCCACCCGTTCACCAAGCCGAGGAATTCCGCTGCATTGCTTTCCGTGCAGCGGATGACCCTCGAAATGATCTTTCCGTCCATCTCATCTTTCTTTGTGCGGTAAGTGGGGTGTGTCGTGCGGCATGCGAACGCACGTAAGTGCCTGTCAGCATTGGTGTGTGCGGCACGTGCGGTACGTGCGGTATGCAGGTGGGTGCGTGCATGCGCACACCTGCGCACCTGCACGCATGCCCGCACACGCACGCACATGTGTGGGAAAGCGTGACTCATACCGCACGTACCGCACGTCGTTGATTTCATTGGGTTTTTCAGCGCACGCGACACCGCACGGAGACCGCACGTACCGCACAAATCTGGGCGAGCTTCGGCGCGCATCACTTCTGCTCTCCAGAGCGATAGACCTTGAAGGCATCGCGGAAGACGCGGATGCGCTCGCCGAGAAATGCCTGCTCGTGCTCACCCGGGGGACACTCCCAGCCACCAGGCAGCCAGGTGATGGCGTGCGGGCCTTTCGTGCCGGCTTCGAGGTCGTACCGCTTGCGCTCCGACTGCGCGCCGTGCTTGCGCATGAGGGCGTTCGCAAACCTTGGCTGGTTGAGCGCGCGCAGGCCAACGCGGTGGCACCAGGCGCCGTACAGGTCGAACAGGTCGGAGCTGAGCGCGGGGGTGAGCAGCTTCGGCGCGCGCAGGCCCGGGAAGCCTTCGATATCGCCGTTCTCAAAGGCCTGCACGAAGCGGCTGGGGCTGTCTTTGCTAAGGTCGATGAGCTCGCGCTTGGCGTCGGTCATCGGCGGCAGAGTGCCCTCCGTGAAGTCGCCGAGGTCGAGGTGCAGCAGGTAGTCATGCAGCGCCGCGGCGCCGCCATCTGCCAGCTCGCCCAGCACGGCGCGATAGAACTCCGGGCTCAGCTTCTCGGGCGTCCAGATCACCGCATGGCGCCGGTCGTCGTCTTCGAGGACCACGGGCATCGCCTCGTTGCTCAGGAACACCATGTTCACGTGGTTGCGCTCGTCGTACGCCGACATGTTCTTCGGGTTGATGCGGATCCAGTCACCCGTGATGAACGCCTTGAGCTTGTTTTTGACGTGGTACAGATCGGACCTGGCGACCACCTCGTCGGCGATGAGAAAGAGCTTGCGGCTGGCCCAGTCGTTGAATTTGTCTTCAATGGCGCTCTGGTCAATCACCCGGCCGTAGCGGCCGTAGATCGCCATCAGCGCCTCGAAGAACATGTTCTTCCCGGTGCCCTGAGGGCCATGGATCACCAGGGTGGTCTTCATCTTTGCGCCCGGGTGCTGGATGGGATACGCGATCCACCGCAGCACCCACTGAAACAGCACCTCGGGCTTGCTGTCGCCGGCGCACATGTGCCGCAGCAACTCGAGCAGGTGTTCGCATTTGCCCGCGACCGGCGTAGTCGGCCAGCCGGCCCACAGGTTGCAGTGGATGTTCGGGTCGGTGCAGGCCGGGTCGAACCCGACCTCAGAGACACGCACCATCTGCTTCTCCGGGTTCTCGGCCCATGCTCGGTGCAGTTCGCGGCTCAGACACGCATCGCGCATATCGCCGAGGGCCACGAGAACATGTTCCTGGTGGTCGAACACTGTGCCGCCCTGGCCGTAGACGAGTGCATAGCGCTCGAGCAGCTCATCAAGCGATTCGATTGGACGCAGTGGCGCGAGCGCGGGCTTGTCGTCACGCACCCCGCCCCCCTTTGCCGGCTGTGCACGCGCTGCGCCTGACTGCTCGCGCCAGCCCAACGCCAGCACTCGGGCCTCTACCTGGACGCGCACGACATGCAGGCCCTCAGCCAGGTGCAGGTCGTTGAAGTCGTTGACCTTCTTGCCGTGCTCGAGCCAGTTGGAGCGCTGCGTCTCGGGATTGGCGAAGGCGGGCTTCATCCAGCCGCCGCCCACGGCCATGGCCGTAAGGCTGGCCGCCGACACGCCGGCGTTCACCGCCTTGTGCGGCTGGCCGCAGTGCGGGCAGGTCGGGCCATCCGCTACCCACACCCGCTGCCGGCATTCCTGGTTCTGACACTTCTGGGTGTTGTCGTCGTCCGCACAGATCAGCAGACGCGCGTGCTTGTGCCGCTTGCGCAGTTCGGCGGCCACCGGCTGCAGATTGCCAGCGTCGAAAGCCACCGCCACGGGCAGGCCCGTCGCCTCATGCAGGCTCGCCGCTGTGGCGTAACCCTCGGCCACCAGCATGATGGAGTTGCCGCCGCCCAGCAGGTGGAAGTGGCCCTTCTTCACGAGGCCTGCCGGCCAGAATTCTTTCTCCAGCCGCGCGCCCTTCTGCGCGCGCGAACGAATGATCTGCAGGCCATGCACGCGCCCGGCTGTGTCGAGCATCGGCACCACCATTGCGCCCTGCGGGCTGAAACGCACGCCGTGCGCCCCCACCCCCTTGCGCTGGAGGTAATCGCTGTCACCTTGCTCCGTGCACTTGCGCCAGGCGGCGGTCGCTCGGGCCGCGGCGCGGTCTGCGTCGGCCTGGCGCGCTTGCTCGGCGCGGCGTTTGTCCTCGGCCAGGCGCAGGCGCAGGCTCTCGCGCAGTTCTCTGCTGAGCTCGGTGAGGCGCAGCTCCACTTTCGTGGCGTTGTTGTCCGTGCCGCGCCAGATGCCGAAGCTGCCGACGAGGACATCCGCGCCGTTGTCGAGCCGCAGCTCGTGCAGCATGTACCAGCCGCGCCGCTCGCGATCATCGCCTTCCACCTTGCATCGGCGCATGCGGCCAACTTGAAGCGGCTCATCGCCGACCAGCAGACCGGCCCCGATCAGCTGCTTCAGCACGTCGTCGTAATTCGAGGCCATCAGTAAGTTCGCGCCCCTCTGACTACACACCGCAAGGGGTTCGAATTACCCTCATCGCACGAAGCCAGGGAGGACCCACGCTTCGGGCAGACCGTTGTGTCAATGCAACGTGGCGTCAATGCGACGCGCTGCGCCGAACGCGACGCGGCCACGGCACGCGGGGGGGTGGGGTTCACCGTCCACCTCCAGCCGGCTCAGCACGCATGCGGCCACGCAGCATGGCGAGCGTGTGGCCAATGAGTGCGAGCAGCTCCTGCGCCATGTGATCGGCACGGCGCATCTGGTTGCGCGAGACCTCATCGCCCACCAGCAGTGCATCAGCCACCGAACGGGAGAAGTCCGCGTGCGCCCCCTGCAGGCGAGTGAACGTGTCGACCGGATCACCGCCGGCCTGGTCGGGCGTGGCGCGCGAGCAGGTGTGGCCTAGCGCCTCGGCCATGGCATGCAGCACTGCGTAGTTGCCGCTGAACAGCTGCACGTCAATCAGTTCGCGCGGGTTCGGCTGATGGGTGCCGGTGTTCGGGTTGGCCTTGTGGGTGAGCGTGTTCGGGCTCATGCCCATTCGTGCAGCCAACGCGGTCACGCCGCCCGGGTAGCCGTGCACCGTGTTGTAGAACGCATCGAGGATGTCCTGCCCTGCCACGGTGGAGGGGAAGGGCTCGTCGGCGCCGTGGGCAAGGTGGGGGGGAACTGAGACAGTTGCTTTCATGCAAACCTCAAGAGGAAGAAATGGCCTGGCAGAACACCGAAGCACCGCCCACCCAGCTGGAACGCATCGAGGCGGTCGAGAACTTCATGCAGCAGCTGGTGCTGTTGTTGGAGGTAGAGCCGGACCTCACGCGGGAGACCATGGGGGCATGGATGCAGCTGTGCTCAGCCACCGCACGAGCGCATGGCATCGAGACGCCGCGGCAAACGCTGGCACTGGAACGGCTGCGCGAGCGCGTGCTGGGTGCGTCGGTCGACGTGGAGCGGGCACCGGCTGGGGCCTGGCTCTCGTGATGCAGGGGTGGGCGCCCGCGGTAGTCGGACAATGCGGTCACCACAACACCATTGCCGACGAGAGGGGCGCCCGTGAAACTCAGCGCGGACAAAAAGAAATTGCAACTGCAGATCGAGGGCGAGTTCGACGCTGCCGGCGTCGAGCAGCTCATCCGGGACTTGGCCGAACTGCGCCGGGACATGCAACCCGGCGTGCCGGCCACGTGGGAAGCGGCATTCCAAGCCGATTGCGGAGTGGAGCAAGAGGACAAGCCAGGCGTATCGGTTGGGCAGCGGCTAGACGGCACGTTTCGCCTCGCCATGAGGCATCGAGGGTTGGGATGGCTCTCTTTCCAACTCGACCAACGGACAGCGAGCGCATTGGCGGAGTTCATCGCCCAACGCTCGGCCCGGACAGAAGCAGGCAACCTCGCAGCCGACGAGGGCGGACGCGCGCACTGAGCGCAACCGCGCACCTTCCCCAGGAACAATCCAAAGAGATCCATCCGAGCGCACCTCACCGACCATGGGTTCCATCGTCGACAACGAACAGCTTGCGCTTGACCCAGCGGCGGAAGTGCCACTCGAGGGTGCCCGGGATCCAGGCGCGCGGCAGGCCAAAAATGCGCACGTACCAGGGGCGTCGCGGGACCAGCACCGTCGGCGTGGTGGACCACACCTCGAACCGGCGCACTACGTCGTCATCGATGACCAAGGGCATCACCTCGTCCGACAAAAAGTTCAGGCCGGCGAAAGCGTCGTCGGCACCGGTGGAAGCGCTTTTCATTTTTGCGTTGAGCGTGGAAGGTGGTCGCGGTTATCCGGCGGCAAGAGGCACCAGGCCGAGTGCGTCAAGAGCAGCAAGGCCCTCCGCACTCGCAGCCAGCAGGTCGTACAGCTCGCAGCTTGCCGAGAGCAACGCTCGTTCGGCGGCTGGCATCAGCGCAAGTCGAGCAGGCGTGAGATCTGCGCGGAAGCGCAGCGTGTGGCCCGCGCCCTCCGCCCACCGTTCTGCGAGCCTCCCAACTGCATGGGCATCCAACGGCAGTGCCACGCAGATGGGCACCTGTCGCGCAACGGGCGCGTCGTCGAGGGTGGTGAAGATGCGGTCGCTTTCAGACATGGGCGCCCTCGCCTTCGTTGCAATTGGAGGGTGGGCGCGCCCAGTTCCTAGAATCGAAGTTCTCAAGCATCGATTCCTCTTTGGAGAAGGACGCGCCCATGACCGGTTTTCTCGACAACGCCGAGATCGAAATTCCCTGCCCGAAATGCGGCAAGAAGAGCAAGCAGCGGCTCGGCCGGCTCAACAACAATTCGAGCATTCGCTGCGGCTTCTGCGGCACGATCATCGAACTCAAGACGGATGGTCCAGGCGGACTGGCCCAGGCCAAAAAATCGGCAGAGAAAAGCTTGGCGGACCTCAAGCGGTCGCTCGGCAAGCTCGGCCGTTAAAGATTCGCTCAGCCGCGCCAACTCCGCCGGGTCGAACGTGATGTTGGTTCGTTCGTCAGACATGGGCGCCCTCGCCCACGGCGACAGACGCCTTCATATCGGCCAGCTCGGGCCAGATGGCCTGCCAATCGTTGGGGAACAGCTCCTTGCGCGACACGATGCCCCGCGCTTCAGCGATGGGGGCCAGGCGGATCAACTTGTCGTCGGGGATTCGCCCCGACTTGCGCCATTCGGACACCGAGGGCTGTTTGATGCCGAAAAGCTCGGCCACCGCAGCGGTGCCGCCGAGAGCGTCAAGAAGTTGATTTACGTCCATGGCCGGAATATTAGGACTAGCTAATGACCAAGTCAATAGCCAGTCCTAACAAACAGTCTATTAGGCTCTCCTAATGCTCTCCGAACGATTGAAGAAGGCGATGGCCGAAGCGTCCATCACCCAAGCCGAACTTGCGCGACTGTGTGGCGTGAAGCCGCCCAGCATTCACGGCTGGCTCAGCGGCAAATCGAAGTTCCTGCGCGGCGAGAACCTGCTGAAGGCGGCGAAGGCTCTCAATGTCTCGCAGCAGTGGTTGGCAAATGGAATCGGGCCCATGCACGCCACGCCAGAAGATGTGAAAAGCGAAGAGATCGATCTGGACAGCCACCCCGATCTTGAACCGGTGCGAGTGGTCAAGCTCCGACTTCAGGCCGGCGTCAGCGGCTTTCTTGTTGATCTTGACGAATCAGAGGCAGCGCCGATCTTTTTCCGCTCTGACTGGCTGAGACGTCGAGGCCTCAAGTCATACAACCTAGTCGCTATCAAAGTGGCGGGGCACAGCATGGAGACAACGCTGTTCGAAGACGACGTGGTGGTTGCGAATACCGCAGATCGAGAGCCAAAGGATGGCGAGGTTTTTGCGGTCAACTACGAAGGTGAACCCGTCGTTAAACGCATGATCCGCGAGGACGGCCTGTGGTGGCTGTCGTCGGATAACCAGGACCAGCGGCGGTATCCAAAGAAGCAGTGCCGGGACGAGGCATGTCTTGTCATCGGCCGAATAGTGCACCGTCAAAGCGAACGAATTTAGGGCAGCGCCCTCCCCAAACTTAAGCCGCCCAAGGGCGGCTTTTTTGCGGCCGTGAGTAGCGCAAGGTAGAACGATCGGCCGTAAAGTTAGGAGAAGCTATTGACATAGATATTAGCTAGTCCTAATATTCGATCCAAGCGCTGCATCCCGCAGCCACCTTGGAGATGACGATGGCGAAACTCCCCGCGACGCGCAGCTACCGCTGCTTCTTCGTTCCCCGTGATGGCCTCGGCCACCTTGCCCCCTCTGACACCGGCGCCCGCCCCTTCGTTCAGCTGAAGGCTGCGAACGCTGAAGCCGCCTTCATGAGCGCGCACCACGTCACCGGCTGCCCGGTGGCTGAAGTCGAACGCATCGAACACGCGGCCTGAGCCATGAAGGCCCCGAGCAGAAAGGCGCGCAGCGTGGTGCTGGCGCCCATGTCGGAAACAGCGGCTCAGCTGCTGCACCAACTGGTGCAGGAGGCAGCCGATGCGGCTGCGCCCGCACCGGGCTCTATCGTCCTGCTGCCGCCGGCCAAGCTGGAACACGAGTTGCAGTTCAGCAGAGACCACCGTTTCGTTGCGTATTCTGCCGACGCCAGCACGAGCGTCGCCTGGACCAAGTATCCCAACAGCAGCATGCCGCAGTGGTACGGCACCGAAGACCGGCGTGATGCCGAGGGGCGGCGCTGGGTGCGCACGATGTGGGGCATCGTCGACGACTTCGGCACGCTCGTTGAGGTGCCCGCGTGAAGCCCGCGCTTCGCCTCTGCACGCCCACCGGTTCGCGCGCCATCACGCGCCGCGCCGCCGCCGGCATGCTGCGCGCGTCCCGCGTGCTGCAGCAGCGCCGCATCGGCTACAGCGTGGTCTACAGCCGCCGCACGGGCATCGTGCACGGCGAGGGCCCGCGCGGTGATTGGCAGCTCGAGCACGTCCGAGGTGCCGCATGAACGAGCTGCTGATGCTTGACACCGAGCTGTTCCTCGAAGCTTGCGAGGTGCAGGAATTCGAAGGCGAAGCGGCTCAGAAGGCCGTGGCCGACGCGCTCGCGGGTGATGACCTGGTGCTGGAGCAAGCATCGTGAGCGCAGGCACCGACAAGTACAGCCCCATGACGCCCGAGCAGCGCGAGAAATGGCTGAAAACGAGGCTGTTTCCGGTAGAGCTGTGGCGCAGTGGCCCTGATTCCACGCCGCTCGTGTGCCCGATGCCCGACCTCGCGCAAATGCGCACCTATGCGGAGGAGGTTCCACCGCATATCCGCGCCTCGGGCTGGTACGCAACTCGCCGCCGGTACGAGCAGCAGAGCATCTACGCCGACAACTTCAGCGGCATGGGCCGCCAAGCCATTGCGTCGGTCATCAGCGCCGGCCGTTACTCGGGCCCGTTGGCCGAGTTCATGGCGGCGGCATGCCCGCGAACAGTGCTCCGGCTGTTGGACCGCATCGACCACCTCGAACGCGAACTCGCAGCGGCCAAGGAAGGCACGGCGCCGTGAGGACCTCGCCTGTACAGCCCGCCCCGGGCCCGATCAAGACCGTTGCGATGCTCGCGACGCCCGCAATCATGGCCGCCGTTGGCGCGGCCCTGCTCGTCTACGGATGGTGCACACCATGATCGTCATCGTTCAACCCACGCGGCGCCGCCGCCCGCGCGCCGAGGTGCCCACCGGGCCCATCGGTGGCCTCACCGACCCGCGCTTCAAGTACTCCAGCAGCGTCGCCACGGACATCAGCAAGACGTTCCGCCGCGTGCGCGCCGAGCAGCGCAAGGGAGCCCGGCTGTGAAGTCGAGCGGCGTGTTTTTCCTGCGCGGGCGCCCGTCCAGCGTGCGGCTCACGTCGCCTACGGCCGGATCTGTGCCTGGCTGGATCTTCTCGCTCGGCGAGCGCACCAGCGCACGCGGCGTGCAGCTGTTCACCGCCATCTGGCGCGGGCCCGACGCGGACCGCTTCGTTGCGGCCAATCCCAACCTGCGCGCCGGCGACTGCTTGAGCCTTGAGCTCGACCGACTGCACGCCACGGGCAATGAGCTGTGCGCGCACATCACCCGCTGCGAGTTGGCGCCCAAGCGCTGGCCCGAGCCACCCCACACCGATGGTGCCGCAAGCACTGCCGGCGCCCCTGCCGCGCGTTCCCTCGCGAGCGCCGCGGGCCACTTCCACTGAACCACCTGGAGATTCACACCAGTGAAAGCGTTTTCTCTTTTCCTCGTCGAGCTGAACGAGGGCAGCACGCATGCGGCCCTCACCGGCGACCTCGCCGACCTGCTGCGCACCGTGCAGGCCACGGGGCGCGCCGGCTCTCTCACCATCAAGGTGAAGGTCGCACCGGCCACCCGCAGCAACAGCGGGTCGGTCGACAAAGTGACCATCACCGCCGACCGGAAGCTGGAGCTGCCCAAGCCCGAGCAGCCGAGCGACTTCTTCTGGCTCACCGAAGACGGTGAGACCTCCCGCAATCACCCGCGACAGCAAGACCTGCCGCTGCGTGACGTTTCCGCCAGCCCCCAAACCTTCAAGGAAGCCTGATCCATGGACGCCATCAACGCGCCTACCGCACAACTCGTGCGCGACCTCACCGCTGCTGCGGACGTCGTCAAGCATGTAGGCGATACCACGCACCTCGTGGTCCCGCCGAACTACCAGGTGAGCGACATCACCAAGGCCATCGAACTCGCGCAGAACGCGCCGGACCGCAAGCGCGGCACGGTAAGCCTGGGCGACCTGCCGAGCCTGCTGGTCTACATGAAGGACCAGGGCTGCCAGCCCTGCGGCTACGTGTACGCCGACCCCGACGCACGCACCATCACCGCGGTGTTCAACGACGCGAAGGCCGGCCCGGGCTGGCGCGACCACCGCGCGGTGTTCGCGGCCCTGCTCACGCCCGAGGCAAAGCGCTGGATCGAGAAGAACGGCCATGTGTTCGGGCAGACCGAGTTCGCCGAGTTCATCGAAGACAACATGGCGGACCTGCAGGGCGAAGACGCGCAGAAGCTCCTGACCGTGGCCACCACCATTGCCGCGTCGACGGGCATCAACTTTTCCAGCGCAAAGCGCCTGCAGGACGGCCAGACGCAGCTGACCTACAACGAGTCGATCAACGCGACTGCGGGCGCCGACGGCGCGCTGGCGATTCCGAAGACCTTCACGCTGGGCCTGCGCCTGTTCAAGAACGGCGCAGGCTACAAGCTGACGGCCCGGCTGAAGTACCGCCTCCACAGCGGCGCCGTGAAGTTCTTCTACGAGCTGGAGCGCCACGAGAACGCCATCGATGACGCCTTCGGCGACTACATCCAGCAGGTGCGCGACGCGAAGATCGACGGCGGCGCCGAGGGCGAGCTGCTGGGCTATACGGTCCTCATCGGGAAGGCCTGACGCGATGCAGCACATCCTCGGCCTCACCGGCTTCGCAGGCGCCGGCAAAGACACAGTGGCTGACCTGCTGGTGGCGCACGCGCGCTTCCGAAAGCTCGCCTTCGCCGACGCGCTGCGCGCCGAAGTGGCCGAGGGCTTCGGCGTGTTGCTGAGCGACCTGGCGGACCCGGCCATCAAGCACCGCCCCGCTCTCTCGCTGTGCATGCGCCGCGCGCCGCGCGACTTTCTCGCCGCCGTGGTGCTGTCGCTCAGCGTGGCTGCGCCCGACCATCGCACGCCGCTCAGCAACGAGTGGCTCGACGAGCCGCGCACGCCGCGGCAGATCCTGCAATGGTGGGGCACCGAATACCGCCGCGCGCAGCACGACCGCTACTGGACGCGCCTGATGGCTTCGCGCCTGGTGGCGTACCAGCGCGACGGCGAAACCCGCTTCGTCATCACCGACGTGCGCTTCGACAACGAGGCCGACATGCTGCGCGCCGCCGGCGGCAAGCTCTGGCAGGTCACCCGCCCGGGCTCCAACGGCAGCGCAGAGGGCGCGCACATCAGCGCGACCGACGGCAGCCGCTTCAAGCCCGAAGCGGTGATCGCCAACAGCCACGACGTGCGCCACCTGCAGGGCGTGGTGCTCACCGAGTTCGTGGCGCGCGAATGCAGCCTCGACCCCGCGCACGTGAAGCTGACCGTGAGCGCATAACCATGACGCCGTCCGTCCTCACCGAAGAACTGGCGGCCGTGCTGCGCACGGTTGCCCTCGCCGACCTGTGCGAGCCCTCGACCATTGCCAAGGCCCACGGGCACGCGGTGGCCGAGCAACTCGACCAGCTGCACGCCGTCGGCCTGGTGATGCGCCAGGGCGCGCGCCGCCCCGACCGCACGCGCACCACGCTTTACACCATCAGCACCACCGGCCGCGACCGGCTGCAGGCCTACGACGCGGGCTTTCGGCATCGCATCACGACCGGCACCAGCGTGCCTGTGGTTGCTGCCGCGCGCACCGCGCATCTCACGACGCGCGGGCTCTACACCGGCGCCGAACTTCAGCCCTACGACGGCCGCCCGGGCGCCATGGATGCCTTCGCCTTGCCCAGTCGCATGGGCAACCGGCTGCACTACCGCTCCGGCGAAGTCGCGCCAGCGCACGCCGGCACCGCCAAGGAACACGCCGCATGATCGAGGTCACCCGCCCCGCGCTGCGTTACCACGGAGGCAAGTGGAAGCTCGCCCCTTGGCTGCAGCAGTTCTTTCCCCCTCACCGCGTCTACGTCGAGGCCTTCGGTGGCGGCGCATCCGTGCTGCTACGCAAACCGCGCGTGTACGGCGAGATTTACAACGACCTCGACGGTGAGGTTGTCAACGTTTTTCGCATGCTGCGCGACCGCGGGCCCGAACTGCAGGAGCTGCTCGCGCTGACGCCGTTTGCACGCGATGAGTTCGAAGGCGCCTACGAGGGCGCCGAGGACGCGCTGGAGCAAGCGCGTCGCAGCATCGCGCGATCGTTCATGGGCTTCGGTTCAGCTGCAGCCACAGGCGAGCGCAGCGGCTTTCGCGCCAACAGCAATCGCAGCGGCACCACGCCGGCGCACGATTGGGCCAACCTATCCGACGCAGTGCCGGCTCTTATCGAGCGGCTGCGCGGCGTGGTCATCGAGAACCGTGATGCGATGGCTGTGGCCACCCACCATGACAGCGCCACCACGCTGCATTACTTCGATCCGCCCTACGTGCACAGCACGAGGTCAGGAAAGGTCCGCGGCACCGCCACTGCGGGGCGCGCCTCCGGCAAGGCCTACCGACACGAGATGGACGACGACGCCCACCGCGCGTTCGCACTGGTGGCTCGCAGCCTTGAGGGCATGGTGGTGCTTTCTGGCTACCCGTGCGCGCTGTATGAGCAGCTCTTTCACGACTGGGAGCGCTTCGAGCGCCCCTCGTTCGCCGACGGCGCGCGCATGCGCACTGAGGTCGTGTGGCTGAACCCTGCTTGCTCCATCGCGCTCCACCGCGCGCGCGGCGGGCTCTTCGCAGACGGCGCGCAATGAACCAGACGCGCACCCAATCGCTCGTCGAGGCCGCTGCAAACGTGCTGGTGGGCTACCTGGTCGCCCTCGTTTCGCAGCTTCTCGTGTTCCCCCTGTTCGGCATCCACGTGCCGCTCTCCAGCAACCTGGCCATCGGCGCGTGGTTCACCGTAATCAGCTTGGTCCGCAGCTACATCCTGCGCCGCTGGTTCAACGGGTTGAAGTTCAAGAAGGCGCCAGCAGCATGAAGCGCACCCTCAAGGATCACACCGCGTGGATTGGCGTGCTGGCCGCGCGCCAGCAGATGGCGGAGCCCGTGGCTGACGACATCATGACGAAGCTGCACAGCGCCTTTAAGGACCTGCAGGCAGGCAGCACTGACGACGACCTGTTCGACCGGCTAGCTGCCGCCATCAACGTGGGCTTGCTGCGCGCCGAGCAGATCGCGCCGGCTTGCGTCGACGCGATGCTGGCAGCGCAAGACGCGCTCATCCGGTGCGATGACATTCGCGGTCGCCATGGCCGCTACGGCTTCGACGGGCCCGGGCTCGCGGCGATGGTCGCCGGCCTCGACCTCTACGAAGAAATGGTGCGCAAGAGCACCCCTCAACAGATGCGACTGGCGATGACCGCCTCGCTCGCACGCATGCGCCGCCAGGTCGCGGCAGAACAAGGACAACGGGCATGACCCCCCAATCCATCACCATCACCCTGCGCCAGGCCGAGCAGCTGCTGGCATTCTTCGGCGGCCACGATGCCGAAGTCACTATCGCGCGCGAGTCGCCCGGACTGCCGGCCGGCCTGTACGCATGGCTTACCGACGACCCGGGGGAAGGGTCTGCATATCTCGGCACGACTGAGGTGGACGACGACCTGGCCGACAAAGGACGGCCGGGCCCGGTCGCACAGCTGGCCGTCGTGATGAAGCTGGCCGACGACTACGCGCACAGCTATGCCTTCGTGGGCGACGACTCCATGCCGCGGGCGCGCGAGGCGCTGCAGACCGCACTGCGCGCCTTTCTGCCCGGTGGATTGGCTCAGCAGGAACGCGAGCAGCCTCAAACCGGGGCGGCGGATGCAGCAACGATAGCGGCGGACTTCGCCGACGGCGACACCTGCACGCTCATGGGCGTGCGCGCTGACGGTTCGACCGTGAACCTGGGCGCCGTGCCCATGCCGCCCCTGATGAAGGCGCGCGACGTGGTTCGTAGCTACTTCCCTGGCGACCCGGACGACGACATGACCGACGCGGCGATGGCACTCCAGTGCTGCCGCGAGGTCATCGACCACATGCGGAAGGCGGTGAAGCGATGAGCCGCCGCGCACCGATGGGCCTGCCAGCCGACAAACTGGTCGGCGAGACGCCCGCGGAATACGCGCGCCGTCAGAAGCCTTGGGGTACGGGCCTGCCGGCACTGGGCGCAGAGGTGGCGATCCTGCACGGTCGCGACGACGACGAGCACCTGTGCGTGGTCGTCGACTACGAGGTGTGGCCGTCCCTTCAGAAGCCGCACGACCCGTTCAACCACCGAGTGCTCGTGCACGTCGTCTACAAGGGGAGCGACATCCGCAACTGCCGCCATCTGCACGAACTGCTGCCGGTGTCGGAGCGCACCGTGGCCCGCTGGAATACTGGGCAGCATGCGCCGCACGAGCGCGGGCCCGACGGCAAAGAATGGGCGATCACCGATGCGGCCTACCGGCACGTCGAGGGCGCAGTGCGACTTGCAGATAGCTGCAGCGGCACTGCCCCGCTCTGGCACGGCTGGGCCTTGCGTGAAGCCTTTGCCGCTGGTGCCGAGTGGCAACAAGCTCGAGCTGGAAAGCAAAGCTCATGACCTCAATCCTCAAGATCGAACTGCCCCTGCAGCGTGCGGATGATCTGCGCGATGTCGGCGCGGTGCGTGCCTCGGTCTGTGACGACGCGGACAGTCCAGTTCGGACCGCCTTCCTCGGACGGAACACCGATCACCCCGCCTCGGTGCACGTCCGTCTGTTGGCCTCGAAGGCCCGGCAAGGCTTCGATGCGCTGAATCAGCATCTGCTGCAGCTGCTTGGCAGTGCGGGTCGGCTTGGCCATCTCATGTTCCCTCTTTTTCTGGAGCGCACATTTTGAACCTCCTCGACACCTCTCCCGAGCGCGAGCGCGCGCACGAGATCCAGGCCGTGCAGATGGCGGCCCAGCTGCTGGTCGACGCGGCGCGGGCCCGCGGCCTGGTGGTCACGATCCAGCTCGAGTCGCGCATGCCGCCGGCGATGGGCTCCTACGACATGGTGTTCGACATCCGGGAGTCGCGCCATGGCAGCTGACAGCAAGATCGAATGGACCGACCACACATTCAACCCATGGATCGGCTGCACAAAAGTCTCCCAGGAAGCCAGCGGCGGCGGCGGTTGCGACGGCTGCTACGCGGCAGTAAGCACCCCCGTGCGCGTGCTGCGGGGCAAGGGCATCGAGACCTGGGGCGCGCACGCCCCGCGCCATCGCACCAGCCAGTCGAACTGGGCGCTTCCGAAGCGTTGGAACGGGCAGGCGGAGGCGTTCTATGCTCAGCACGGCCGGCGCCAACGCGTGTTCTGCGCCAGCCTGGCCGACGTGTTCGACAACGCGGTGCCACTCGCGTGGTTGCACGACCTGTTCGACCTCATCGCCGCCACGCCAAAGCTCGACTGGCTGCTGTTGACGAAACGCATCGGCAACGTGAAGGCGAGGCTGAACGACGCAGGATGGCCGGTGCCGCTGCCTGACAACGTGTGGCTTGGCGCAACCGTCGTCAACCAGGCGGAGGCAGACCGCGACATCCCGAAGCTGCTTGCCGTGCCGGCGCGGGTTCGCTTTCTGTCGATGGAGCCGCTGCTGGGCGCCGTCAACATCTCCGACATCCCGGATCCCAAGGGCGGCATTTGCCTGAAACCGCTCGTTGGCCTGCGTTGGATATCGCTCGGGAACGGGCGCGTTGGCTGCCGCCCAGAGGCAGTCAACAAGATCGATTGGGTGATCGTCGGCGGCGAGAGTGGCTCCAGCGCACGCCCGATGCATCCCGACTGGGCACGCAGCCTTCGCGACCAGTGCGCAAACGCTGGCGTGCCGTTCCTGTTCAAGCAGTGGGGAGAGTGGGCAGAGGCTGGGCTGGCCCCACTGCACGCCCGCGCAGTGAGCCCATCAGGTATTGCGCGACCGTGCGAAGGCACGCACGCCATGTGCGAGGCCCTAATGGAGCGCGTGGGCAAGAAGGCCGCCGGCCGCCTGCTCGACGGCCTCGAATGGAACGAGGCGCCCCAATGAAAGAGCGCCCCATCCTCTTCTCCGCGCCCATGGTGCGCGCGCTGCTCGACGGCACGAAGACGCAGACGCGGCGCATGGTGAAGCCTCCGCGCGGCTACCGCTGGCTCGACCTGGCGGCCGGCACCATGGTCAACACCGGCGGCCACAAGATGCACCGCTCCGACCTCACCACGCCTTATGGCCAGCCCGGCGACCGGCTGTGGGTGCGCGAAGCTTGGGCGACGCACGCATTCCTCGACGATGTGGCGCCGCGCAAACTCACGACGGCCTCGGTTCACTACTCGGCGGACGGCACGATCCAGACGGGCAAGGGCCGCCCCAGCATCCACATGCCGCGGAAGTACAGCCGCATCGACCTCGAAGTGACCGGCGTGCGCGTCGAGCGCCTGCAGGACATCAGCGCGAGCGATGCCAAGGCAGAGGGAATCGAAGGCCAGTCCGCACATGGCCCTTGGCGCAACTACGGCCGCGACGGCTACTGGTTCCCTGAGGGCAAGGACACGGCTCCGGTTCTGAGCTATCGCAGCCTTTGGGACCAGATCAACGGCCCCGACAGCTGGGCCGCCAATCCATGGGTCTGGGTGGTCGAGTTCAGGGCCGCCCGATGACGGTGTACGTCGACGACATGAAGGCCAGGTTCGGCCGCTTGGTGATGTGCCACATGCTGGCCGACACCGACAACGAGCTGCACGCCATGGCCGGCCGCATCGGCGTCGCGCGCCGCTGGTGGCAGAGCCCGGAGAAGACCAGCGGCAGCCACTACGACATTGCGCTGAGCAAGCGCGCCCAGGCGGTCGCACTCGGTGCCATCGAAATCACATGGCGCCAGGCCGG
The DNA here is from genome assembly GCF_030317035.1 of Variovorax sp. J22G73. GTDB lineage: Bacteria > Pseudomonadota > Gammaproteobacteria > Burkholderiales > Burkholderiaceae_C > Variovorax. The sequence goes on along the minus strand of NZ_JASZYK010000001.1, from coordinate 852,436 downwards.
CGCAATGAACTCGCGACGCCGGCTCTACGGGCACTTGGGCAAGCCGACCGACCCGTGGGCCGGCCTGTTCGCCGAATCACAAAAGCTTCGGGCCGCTGCCGCTGGCAGCCCCGCAATTTCCGAGGGAGAAACAGCATGAGCACCACCATGATCCAAACCGCACCAACGCGCACAGCCAGCAGCGTCGCCGCACCAACTTCAAGCCACTTTGGCACCATGTCAAACCAAAACTTCGCGGCGTTCCAGATCAACCGCGTTGCGCAGATGCTCGATGTTTCGCGCTCGACGGTGTACCGGCTGATTCGCGACAAACAGCTGACGCTGGTGAAGGTCGGCAAGCGCGGCAGCCGTATCACGGCCGAGAGTGTTTCGGAACTTCTCCGGGCGCGCGAGGCGACGTAGGCCGGCTAGGATGCGAAGTCGAAGTGCCGACGCAAGCCCGTGAATTTCGGGTAGCCAGCCGGGTAGCTAGGTAGCTAAAAGGCGCCATCAACCGCCCAAGTAGTTGATTTAAAACAGTATTTTCCGCCGATGAAAATTGCCACCTGGAACGTCAACTCCCTTACCGCACGCCTGCAGCACGTGCTCGACTGGCTCATTGCCAACCCGGTCGACGTGCTGTGCGTGCAGGAGCTCAAGATGACCGACGACAAGTTCCCGCTCGAGGTGCTCAAGTCGGCCGGCTACGAAGCCGCGGTGTTCGGCCAGAAAACCTACAACGGCGTCGCCATCCTGAGCCTGGCGCCGATGCGCGACGTGGCGAAGAACATCGGTGGCTTCGCCGACGAGCAGTCGCGCGTGATCGCGGCCACGGTCGACACCCCCTCGGGCCCGCTGCGCGTGGTGAACTGCTACTTCGTGAACGGCCAGGCGCCAGGCTCCGAAAAGTTCGCCTACAAGATGAAGTGGCTCGACGCGCTGCACGCGCTGCTGCGCGAGGAACTGGCCGCGCACCCGAACCTGGTGCTGCTGGGCGACTTCAACGTCACGCCCGAAGACCGCGACAGCTTCGACCCGGTGGGCCTGAAGGAAACCATTCACCACACCACCGAGGAACGCACCCACTTCAAGGCGCTGCTGGAGCTGGGCCTCACGGACAGCTTTCGCATGTTCGAGCAGCCCGAGAAGAGCTTCTCGTGGTGGGACTACCGCATGCTGGGCTACCAGAAGAACCGCGGCCTGCGCATCGACCACATCCTGGTGAGCCAGCCGCTGCTGCCGCATGTGAAGGGCTGCATGATCGACCGCGTGCCGCGCAAGTGGGAAAAGCCCAGCGACCACGCGCCCGTGGTGCTCGACCTCGACCAGGTCGCCTGACCCCATGAAGGCGCTCACCCGCACCGGCGGTCGCTTCGCGCTGCTGCTCGCAGCGCTGGCGCTGTCGGCCTGCTCGCTGCTGAAGCCCGGGGACAAGGCTGCCGAGAGCGGTCCGGGCGCCAGCCCCACGTCGCCCACCGACGAAGCCGCGCCCGGCAGCCGCGACATTCCCACGGTGCGGCTCATTACCGCGCAGACGCCGGCCGTGCGGGCCTACCGCAAGATCGGCGCGCGCCACATCTACAACAAGTACGCCGACCGCATCTACAAGGGCAAGATCCCGCCGCTGGTGTACGCGGTGGTGGTGGTCGAGACCGACCTGGACGCCAACGGCAAGGTGATGAACGTGACCTTCAGCCGCACGCCCAGCCATGCGCCGGAGGTGGCGCCGATGATCGCGGAGCTGATCAAGGCCACCTCGCCGCTGCCCAGCCCGGGCAGGCTGGGCGGCCACACCTACGTGGACACGTGGCTGTGGGACAAGAGCGGCAAGTTCCAGATCGACTCGCTCACGCTGGGCCAGCGCAGCCGCTGAAACACAAAAGACCCCGAAGGGTCTTTGTCACTCCGAACGACCCCGGAGGGTCTTTGTCACTCCGAAAGACCCCGGGGGTCTTTCTCACTCGATACCGAGTTCCTGGATCTTCCGGGTGATGGTGTTGCGCCCGATGCCCAGCTTTTGCGCGGCCTCGATGCGGCGCCCGCGGGTGTTGGTCAGCGCCGTGAGGATCAGCCGCGATTCGAAGCGGCGCGAGAGCACGTCCCACACATCGGTGCGCCCGGCCGCGAGCAGCGCCTGGGCCTCGGCTTCGAGGCCGCTTTCCCAGCTGCTGACGGCGCTTGCCACGGGGGCTTCGGCGTGTTCGGAGGCCGTTGCCGGCAGGTGCGCGGCGTCGCGTTCAAGCCCGCCTGCACCCGAGATGCCCGGAATGCCAGGGATGGCCGCGAGCGGCGCCGCTGCAGGCTGAGGCGCCGCCACCGGCGTGACGATGCCCGCGCCCGATGTGTCCTGCGGATGAAACTCGGCGGTGGAAACGGCCATGACCTCAGGCGGCAGATCTTTCGCCTCGATCAGCTGGGCCGGCGCCATCACGGTGAGCCAGTGGCAGATGTTTTCGAGCTGGCGCACGTTGCCCGGAAAGCCGAAGGTCGCGAGCTTGGCCAGCGCGGCGTCGGAAATGCGCTTGGGCTCGACGCCGAGCTGACGCGCGCTCACCTGCAGGAAGTGGCGCGTGAGCGCGGGCACGTCCTCGCCGCGTTCGCGCAGTGCCGGCAGGCGCAGGCGAATCACGTTCAGGCGGTGGAACAAGTCTTCGCGGAAGCCGCCGATCTTGACGCGCTGCTCCAGGTCCTGGTGGGTGGCCGCGATGACGCGCACGTTGGCCTTCACCGAGTTGTGGCCGCCCACACGGTAGAAATGGCCGTCGCTGAGCACGCGCAGCAGGCGCGTCTGCAGGTCGAAGGGCATGTCGCCGATTTCGTCGAGGAACAGCGTGCCGCCCTCGGCCTGTTCGAAGCGGCCGCGGCGCATGGTCTGCGCGCCGGTGAAGGCGCCGCGCTCGTGGCCGAAGAGTTCGCTCTCGAGCAGGTCCTTGGGGATCGCTGCGGTGTTGATGGCCACGAAGGGGCCGTTGGCGCGCGGCGAGTGCTTGTGCAGCGCGCGCGCCACCAGCTCCTTGCCCGAACCCGATTCACCGGTGATGAGCACCGTGACGTTGCTCTGCGAAAGCCGGCCGATGGCGCGGAACACGTCCTGCATCGCAGGTGCCTGCCCGAGCATTTCGGGTGCGGCGACCATGCGCTCTTCAGCCACTTCCTCGCGCTGGCTTTCGTCGACCGCGCGACGGATGAGCTCGACCGCGCGCGGCAGGTCGAAGGGCTTGGGCAGGTATTCAAAGGCGCCGCCCTGGAAGGCCGACACGGCGCTGTCGAGGTCGGAGAACGCCGTCATGATGATGACGGGCAGGCCGGGGTGCTTGGCCTTGATCTTGTCGAGCAGGTCGAGCCCGGAGCCGCCGGGCATGCGGATGTCGCTCACCAGGACCTGCGGTCCTTGCTGTTCGTCGTCGGCGGCCTGCTCGAGCGCGGCGAGCACCTCGCGCGTGTTCGTGAAACTGCGCGTGGGCAGGTCTTCGCGCAGCAGGGCCTTCTCGAGCACGAAGCGAATCGATTGGTCGTCATCAACTATCCAGATCGGCTTCATGCATCTCCTCTGTTGCCGGTGCTGCGCTATGGCAGCGGTATCAATATCTTGAAATCGGTTCGGCCCGGGACGCTGTCGCACTCGATCACACCGTGATGCTGCTGCACAAAGGTTTGTGCGAGCGTCAATCCCAGCCCCGTTCCGCCTTCCCTGCCCGAGACGAGCGGATAGAAGATGCGGTCCTTGATCGTGTCCGGCACACCCGGTCCATTGTCGATGACATGCAATTCCAGTGCCAGTCGATACCACTGCTTGTTGAAGATCACCTGGCGGGCCACGCGCGTCTTGAAAGTGATCTGCGCATCGCCCGCCGCGCGGCGCTCGGCGAGCGCCTGCGCCGCGTTGTGCGCGATGTTCAGCGTGGCCTGGATGAGCTGCTCGCGGTCGCCGCGGAACTCGGGAATCGACACGTCGAAATCGCGCTCGATGTGCAGGTCGCGCGGAAACTCCGCCAGGATGACCGAGCGCACGCGCTCGCACACCTCGTGGATGTTCACGTCGCCCACCACGTGCGGGCGGCGGTGCGGCGCCAGCAGCCGGTCGACCAGCGTCTGCAGCCGGTCGGCCTCGTGGATGATGACCTGGGTGTACTCGATGAGGTCGCGCGACTCGACCTCCATCTGCAGCAGCTGCGCCGCGCCGCGAATGCCGCCCAGCGGGTTCTTGATCTCGTGCGCGAGGTTGCGGATGAGTTCCTTGTTGGCCTGCGCCTGGTCGATGAGCCGCTCTTCGCGGTCTTGCCGCACCTGGTTCTCCAGCGGCGACATCTCGATGATGAGTTCGCCCTTCTTGTCGCCGTGCGCCAGCGTGACCTGCACGGGCATCAGCTCGTGGTTCACGCGGCGCAGGAAGGCCTCGTAGCGCAGCGTGGCGAAGTCGTTGCTGCTGGCGCCGTCGATGGCGGTGCGCAGCACCTGGGGCTCATGGAAACATGCGCCGAACTGCGAGCCCTCGAGGGTGCGTCGCGAGGTGCCCAGTGCGTCTTCGAGGCCTGCGTTGGCAAACAGCACGGAGCCGTTGCTGTTGACCACCGCGATCAGCGTGGACAGCAGGTCGAAGGACTGGAAGCGCGGATTGGCGCCGTTCGCCTTCTTCCCGAACACCATGTTATTGCGGCTGCTTCACGACCGGCAGGCGGCCGATTTCACGGCGAATGCCGGCAATGTCGCTCTCGTTGCGCGCGAGCTCGGCCTTCATCTCGGCCACGCGGTCGAGGTACTTCTGGTAGTTGCGGCCTTCGCTGCCCTGCTTCTCGGGCTCGCCGTTGTTGTATTCCTTCTGCAGCTCGGCCTGGCGCGACTCGGCCTTTCGGAGCTCGGACTCGAGCACCGAGCGGGCCTCGCCGTCGCGGGCGCGCTGGTCGACACCCTCGACACGCGGGCTGCCGGCCGGCGCACGCGCGGCGGAAGAGCCCGACGAACCCGAAGACGATGTGCCGCCGCCCGAGGCCTTGGTGCCCTGCACGACCGTGACGTTGCCGCCTTCGAGCACCTTGCAGCCCTTTTGCTGGGCCACGGTGGCGTTGTTGGTGTACTCGTTGCCGCAACGCCAGACGCGCTCCTGCGCGAGCGCCGGCAGCGCGGCCAGCGAGGCGGCCAGGAAAATGAGGGAAGCAGTCTTCATGTGGAATCGGTGGAAGGCAGGTGGAGAGCGCAACAAAGGCGCATTTTCAGGCAATTCGACGCCGATGGTGACCAGATGTTCCGCGCCCATGAAAAAGGACGGCCGAGGCCGTCCTTTTGTTGTACTTCCACTCGGGCAGGCCGGGTGGAATGGCTGTTGCGCTTGAGCGTTCTACAGCCGATGTAGAGCCGATTTACAGCGAGTAGTACATGTCGAACTCGACCGGATGGGTCGCCATGCGGAAGCGCGTGACTTCCTGCATCTTCAGCTCGATGTACGCGTCGATGTAGGCATCGGTGAACACGCCACCCTTGGTCAGGAACGCACGGTCCTTGTCGAGGTATTCCAGGGCCTGGTCGAGGCTGTGGCACACGGTCGGGATCAGCGCGTCTTCTTCCGGCGGCAGGTGGTACAGGTCCTTGCTGGCGGCTTCGCCCGGATGGATCTTGTTTTCCACGCCGTCGAGGCCGGCCATCAGCAGCGCCGCGAAACCGAGGTACGGGTTCATCAGCGGATCGGGGAAGCGCGCTTCGACGCGGCGGCCCTTCGGGTTGGCCACGAACGGGATGCGGATAGAGGCCGAGCGGTTCTTGGCCGAGTAGGCCAGCTTCACCGGGGCTTCGAAGCCGGGCACCAGGCGCTTGTAGCTGTTGGTGCCGGGGTTCGTGATGGCGTTCAGGGCACGGGCGTGCTTGATGATGCCGCCGATGTAGTGCAGGGCGAAGTCCGACAGGCCTGCATAGCCGTCGCCTGCGAACAGGTTCTTGCCGTCCTTCCAGACCGACTGGTGCACGTGCATGCCGGAGCCGTTGTCGCCGACGATGGGCTTGGGCATGAAGGTGGCGGTCTTGCCGTAGGCGTGGGCCACGTTGTGGATCACGTACTTCTGCAGCTGGACCCAGTCGGCGCGCTGAACCAGCGTGCTGAACTTGGTGCCGAGTTCCATCTGGCCGGCGTTGGCCACTTCGTGGTGATGCACTTCGACCGGGATGCCCAGCGATTCGAGCACCAGGCACATTTCGGAGCGCATGTCCTGGAAGCTGTCGACCGGGGGAACCGGAAAGTAGCCACCCTTCACCGCGGGGCGGTGGCCGGTGTTGCCGTGCTCGTATTCCTTGTCGGTGTTCCACGAGGCTTCTTCGGACTCGATTTTCACGAAGCAGCCCGACATGTCGTTCTTCCAGCGAACGCCGTCGAACACGAAGAATTCGGGTTCCGGACCGAAGAAGGCGGTGTCGCCCAGGCCCGATGCCTTCATGTACGCCTCGGCGCGCTTGGCGAGCGAACGCGGGTCGCGCTCATAGGCCTTGCCGTCTGCCGGGTCGATCACGTCGCAGGTCAGGATCAGCGTCGTTTCTTCGAAGAAGGGGTCGATGTTGGCGGTGTTCGGGTCGGGCATGAGCTGCATGTCCGAGGCTTCGATTCCCTTCCAACCAGCGATGGACGAACCGTCGAACGCGTGGCCCGAGGTGAATTTGTCTTCATCGAAGTGCGACACAGGCACGGTCACGTGCTGCTCTTTGCCGCGGGTGTCGGTGAAGCGGAAGTCGACGAACTTGACCTCGTTTTCCTTGACGAGCTTGAGTACATCGGCGACGGTCTTTGCCATCAGTTTCTCCTGAGTTGGATGGTGGTTAGGAATACAGAGACGAGGGATGCAGTTTCTGTGCCATTGTCACCTCGCCGGATATGGCTTTGGTGACGGCTGCAAACCCCAAATGAAAGCAGAAGTTCACCGAATTGGTGCCATGAACTTTAACGCACCAATTCGGGGCCAAGCTTGGCATCAAAACCGTGCAGGCCTTCGATCAGCTGGGCGTAGGCGGCATCGAGCCGGCCGGGGTCGCCCTTCACGCCAAGCTCGATGTGGCGGCCATATTCGGGGTGATCGACGCTTGGAAGGCTGAACACCTTGACGCCGGAGTGCCGGTCTTCGATGGCCTGCATGAGCGGGGTCAGGGTGGCTTCCATGGCACCGAAAACGATCACGGACTTCTCCGCGACCGCGTTTTTGGTGAACAGATCGGCATATTGGCCGTCCAGCACCGACTCCACCATGGGCCAGGCCATGACCGGGAAGCCGGGCACGAAATGCACGTCGGCCACGCTGAAACCCGGGATCTTGTTGTACGGGTTGTAGATGAGCCGCGCGCCCTGCGGGAACACGCCCATGTTCAGCCGATGCACGTTGTCCGAGCGGTCGGGCTCGTAGGGCACGCCCTGCTCGCGCGCGGTGTCCTGCATGCGCTCGCGGATCAGCAGCTCGGCCTCGGGGTGCAGCGCCAGCGGCACGCCCAGCGCCTTGGCGGCGCACTGGCGGGTGTGGTCGTCGGGCGTGGCGCCGATGCCGCCGGTCGAGAAGACGATGTCGCCCGAGGCAAAGGCCCGGGCGAGCGCGGCGGTGATGCGCGCGGGCTCGTCGCCCACGTACTCGGACCAGCTGAGCTGCAGGCCGCGGGCGGCGAGCAGCTCGATGACCTTGGCCATGTGCTTGTCGGCCCGCTTGCCGGAAAGAATCTCGTCGCCGACGACGATGAGACCGAATGCGCGTGTCATGGTGAACCCCATTGAGAAAGAGCGGCCTTGTTGGCTTGCGCGACCTGGGCGGCTTCGATGGCGTCAGGCGCCGCTGTGCCGCCGGCAACCGACGCCGCGGCCACCGCGCGCTGCGCGCGCAATTGCCCGAGCGCGTCGAGGCAGTAGTGCGCGAACCAGAGCGCGGAAAAGGCGAAGACCAGTGTGTAGATCCAGATGGCGATCGGCACCAGCACGAAGAAAGCGGCGGCGAACAGCAGGCCCGATGCCCACACGATGCTGGGCGCCGCGCCCAGGTAGCCGCACAGCACGCCGATGCACAGCAGCGGCAGCCGGTGCGCGCGCAGCAGCGCGGCGCGCTCCTCGGGGCTGGCGTGCTCGGCCAGCGCGTCGAAGCTCATCACGCGGTAGGTGAGCCAGCCCCAGATCAGCGGCGGAAGAATGAGCACCAGCGGCGGAATGAGCCACAGCGGCATCGACACCACCAGCGCCACCAGTGCCAGCACGGTGACGCCCAGCGAGCGCAGCACGCTGCCGAAGAACGAAGCGCCCTTCTTCTGCTCCAGCGAAGGAAAGCGCCGCTCGGCCACCAGCTTGGTGAGCGCGGGCGCCATGAAGCCGGCCACGATCAGCAGGCACACCACCACGATGAGCGGCGTGGCGGCGAGCACCACGACCAGGGGCGCCAGCATGCCGGTGACATCGCCGGAGAACAGCCGGCCGATCCAGGCCCAGAAACTCGACAGCAGCGGCCAGGCATCGAGCGCGCCGCGCGTCCAGGCCATGGCGCCCTCCCAGAAAAAGTAGCCGAGCCCCGCGGCCAGCACCACCATCAGGCCCAGCGGCAGCAGCGACAGCACGATCACGCGCGGCAGCATGCAGTAGGCGACCGCGCGCCAGAAGGAGTCGAGGAGCAGGCGCATGAGGCAGCGAGGATAACGCCTGCGGCAAGCCGGTCAGGGGCCGTAGCCCCTCAGGCGCGCCCGACCATTCGCTTCAGGCCGAGCCACTGCTGCGCCCAGAAGCCGCGGCCGTAGTCGCGCACGCGGCCGTCGGCGCCGGGCTCGACCTGGTCGCGGATGCCGGTGGGGTCGTAGCGGTTCTCGAAGTTGGCGGTGCCGAACAGCATGTCCCACCACGGCAGCAGCACGCCGAAGTTGTGGCCGCCCAGCGTGCTCTTGCCGTTCGACTCGTGGCCCAGGCCGATGCTGTGGTGCAGCCGGTGAAAGCGCGGGCTGATCCACAGCCGCTCGCCCAGCGCGCCGAAGCTCAGGCGCAGGTTGGCGTGCTGCAGGCTCTCGCTGAGCTGCGTGAACGCGACGAAGGCAATGAACTGCCCCGGCGCCACGCCGATGAGCTGCGCCACCACCACGATGAGCGTGTCGTGCACGATGTCGTCGAGCAGGTGGTTGCGGTCGTCGCTCCACATGGTCATCTGGCGCTGCGAGTGGTGCAGCGAATGCAGGCTCCACCACCAGTTGAACTGGTGCTGGCCGCGGTGGATCCAGTAGCCGACAAAGTCGAGCACCACCAGGTAGATGGCAAAGGCCAGCACCGGCACGTCGGTCACGCCGGGCCACACCTCGTCGAGGTGGAAGGTGCCCCAGCCCGCCGTGCGCAGGCTGCCCATGGCGTCGTCGAAGAAGGGCTGCAGCACGAAGAAGATGGCCAGGCGGAACAGGCCGAGCCGGTGGATCAGCGTGTAGAGCACGTCGATGCGGATGGCCTGGCGGTCGACCACCGGCTCCACCGAGCGCCAGCGCTGCAGCGGGCCGATCACCGCGATCAGCACCACGATCTGGATGGCGCCGACCAGCAGCCAGCCGGTGGCATCGAAGGCGTCCTCGGTCCAGCCGCCCAGGCCCACGGCGAAGACCAGCGGCTGCACCACCGTCTCGAAGAACCAGCCCTGCAGCGTCGAAAAAAGATCCGTCAACCACTCGATCACGGGAAAAACCTCAAGGATGGGATGCGATCCAGGCGCGGAAGTCGGGGTGCTGGCGCAGGGTTTCGAAGCAGAAGCCCTTGGCCTTCAGGCCCACGATGAGCGGCTCCAGGTTGGCCGGCGCCCATGGGTCCTTGCGTGACCAGATGCCCAGGTGCGCCAGCAGGATGTCGCCGGGGCGGATGCTGCCCAGCGCCTGCGTCAGCAGCTTGGCGTTGCTGAACTTCTCGCTCGGCAGTTCGTCGCCCAGAAAGCCCGCGGGCGACCAGCCGGCGTACTTGTAGCCGCAGCCCTCGGCGGCGGCCAGCAAGGCCGGCGAGGTCTTGCCGCCCGGCGCGCGGTACAGCGGCAGCGGCTTCTTGCCGGTGATGGCGGCCAGCCGGTCGGACGACTTGCGGATGTTGGCGCAGTACTCGGCCGCGCTCCAGGTCGATTCCTTGCCGTCCTGCGGGCCGGCCGAAGGCTTGATGCGGAAGCTGGGCGGCGTGCCCTTGACGTCGGCGCGCCAGTAGGCGTGGTCGTAGGTGTGGGAGCCGAACTCGTTGCCCTCGGCCGCCCTCGCCTTCCACCACGGCGCCCAGTGGTCGTCCAGGCTGTCGCCGTCGGTCTGGGTGCGCTCGGCGGCGGCGAAGAAGGTGACGCGCACGTTCTGCCGCTTGAGCACGTCGGCCACCAGCGGCGCGACGCCCATGTGGCCGGTGTCGAAGGTCAGGTAGACGGGCTTCTCGCAGGTGGCCGCACCTTGCGACACCCCGGCGGCCCCGGCCGCCCAGGCCGCCGGCACCACGCTGCCGGCCAGCAGCGCCAGCGCGGTGGCGGCGCGCTTAGGTGCGCTTGCCATGGTCGAGCGTCCACACGCCGTGCGGCGAACGGCCCACGTTCACCTGGCGCACCACCTTCTGCGCCACCAGGTCGACCACGGTGAGCTTCTTGGCCCAGCGCGAGGTCACGTACAGCGTCTTGCCGTCGGCCGACACGTCCATGCAGTCGGGGCCGCCGGGCACGGCGTAGCTGGCGACCACCTTCAGCGTGCTCAGGTCGATGCGGCTGATGGTGTTGGCCACGCGGTTGCTCACGAACACCGTCTTGCCGTCGCCGGCCGAGCGGAAGGCGTGCGCGCCCTTGCCGGTGGGAATCTTGCCGACCAGCTTGGGCTCGGCGCCGGCCACGTCGAACACCTGCACGCCGTCGCCGCCGGTCAGGCCCACGAGCAGCGTCTTGTCGTTGTGCACGCCGAAGATGTCCGCCGGCATCGGGCCGGTGGCGGTGCGCCACTTGATGGCCTGCGTGGGCAGGTCGACGGCGATCATCTCGTCGCTGTCCTGCATGGTCACGTAGGCGATGGTGCTGGTGTTGTCGATCCAGATGTGGCTGGGCGTCTTGCCGGTGGCGATGCGCTTGGCCAGCTTCAGGTCCTTGCCGTCCCAGCGGTACACGTCCACGTGGTTCAGGCGGTTGCCCGCGGTGACGAACCACTTCATGTCGCGCGAGAACTGCAGCTGGTACGGATCGATGATGCCGTACACCACGCGCTGGACCACCGCCGTGCGGGGGTCGAGGAAGGTCAGCGAGTCGCCCGCCGAATTGGCCACGATGACCGACTTTTCGTCGGGCGTCATGTAGATGTGGTGCGGCTCCTTGCCGGTGGCGATGCGCTGCTTTTCGCTCCAGTCGACCGGGTTGATCACGCTCACGCTGGCGTCCAGCGAATTGAGCACGAAGATCGGCGGGGGTTCGGCCGGTGCGGCGGCGGCTGGCTGGAGCGCCAGGGCCGCGAAGGCAGTCAGGCAGGAGAACAGGAGGGCAGCGGTGCGGCCGGTCGGTCGGGCAGTGAGGCGCAAGGGGAAGTTCCGAGAGAGAGTTGGGAATGTTAACGGTCGAGCATTAAGACTGGCTGACCGCGAGCGCCCTCTTTCCCCCAGGCGCCGCCCCTCAGCCCTTGTCCCTCGGACGTTGGCCCCTCGATCGTTGGCGTTACTGGCCTTCAGACGGCTTGGCAGGCTTCGCCGTCTTGGTCGGCGCGCGCAGCGCAGCGACCTCCTCGGCCGTCAGCCAGCGCCATTGCCCGGGCGCCAGGCCCTCGGGCAGCGCCAGGTCGCCGATGCGCGAGCGGTGCAGACCCTCGACCCGGTTGCCGACCGCGGCCAGCATGCGCTTGACCTGGTGGTACTTGCCCTCGGTCAGCGTGAGCCGCAGGTGCAGCGGGCTGTCCGACTCGCAGGCGGCGGCGCGCACGGGCTTGGGGTCGTCGTCGAGCACCACGCCGGCCAGCAGCCGGGCGATCTGCGTCTCGTCGACCGGGTGCTTGGCCGTCACCTCGTAGACCTTGGGCACGTGGTGCTTGGGCGAGCCCATCTTGTGGATGAACTGGCCGTCGTCGGTCATGAGCAGCAGGCCGGTGGTGTCCTGGTCGAGCCGGCCGATGGCCTGAACGCCCTGCACCGCGCCCTTGTTGGGACGCAGGCGCAGCGGCGACGGCAGCAGCGTGTAGATGCTCGGGTAAGTCGAAGGTTTCTGCGAGCACTCGGTGCCGGCCGGCTTGTGCAGCATCAGGTAGGCCTTCTCGTGGTACGCCCACGGCGTGCCCTGCACGGTGAAGAGCAGGCCTTCGGGGTCGAGGTCGGCAAAGGGGTCGGTCACGGCCTGGCCGTCGATGCTCACGTGGCCTTGCTGTGCAAGGCCCGCGCACACGCGGCGCGTGCCGAAGCCCTGGGTATAGAGGATGTCTTGCAGGTGCATGGGGAATCAAAAAAAGCGGCCGCGGCCACAGGGCCACGACCGCCTTCGAGTGTGCCGCAGGATCAGTAGCCCGCCGCCAGGCCCGTGTTGCGGCGCGGATCGTTGGCGCCGTAGAAGCGGTTGTTGCCCACCGGCTTGCCGCCCAGCGTGGGCGCGCCCACGATGATGGCCGCCAGGTGGTTGGCCGGCTGCGGCACGCCCAGGTTGTGGCCCATGTCGGTCAGGATCTTGCGCGTGTCGGGGCTCAGCGCGAACACCTCGACGTTGGTGACGTCAGGCAGCCATTGCTGGTGGAAGCGCGGCGCATCCACGGCTTCCTGCACGTTCATGCCGTAGTCGACCACGTTCAGGATGGTGTGCAGCACCGCCGTGATGATGCGGCTGCCGCCGGGCGTGCCGACCACGAACACCGGCTTGCCGTCCTTCGACACGATGGTCGGGCTCATCGAGCTCAGCGGGCGCTTGCCGGGGGCGATGGCGTTGGCCTCACCCTGCACCAAGCCGTACATGTTGGGCACGCCGATCTTCGAGGTGAAGTCGTCCATCTCGTTGTTCAGCAGCACGCCGGTCTTGGCGGCCGTGACCTTCGCGCCGAACCAGTCGTTCAGCGTGTAGGTCACCGACACCGCATTGCCCCACTGGTCGGTGATCGAGTAGTGGGTGGTGTTGCTGCCTTCATGCGGCGCCACGCCGGGCTTGATGTCCTTCGACACGCCGGCCTTCTTCGGGTCGATGGCCGCGCGGATCTTCTCGGCGTAGCCCTTGTCGAGCAGGCGGTCGAGCGGGTTCTTTACAAAGTCGGGGTCGCCCAGGTAGCTGTTGCGGTCCACGTAGGCGTGGCGCATGGCCTCGATCTGGTAGTGCACCGACTGCGCCGAGCGGAAGCCCAGGTCCTTCAGCGGGTAGCCCTCAAGAATGTTGAGCATCTCGCAGATGATCACCCCGCCCGAGCTGGGCGGCGGCGCCGACACCACGCGGTAGCCGCGGTAGTCGCACTCCACGGGTGCGAGTTCGCGGGTTTGGTACTGGTCGAGGTCGGCCTGCGTGATGATGCCCTTGCCGGCCTGGCTCGACGCCACGATCGCGTTGCCGACCCAGCCTTTGTAGAAGCCGTCGGGGCCGCTCTTGCTGATGGCGCGCAGCGTCTTGCCGAGGTCTTTCTGCACCAGCTTCTGGCCGACCTGGAAGGGCTCGCCCTTGTTCAGGAAGATGGCGCCGGAGACCGGGTCTTTCTGGAAGTCGGCGGTGGAGGTCCACAGCATGTCGATGTCGCCCTGCTCCAGCGCAAAGCCCTTCTCTGCCAGCTGGATCGACGGGGCGATCAGCGCGGCGCGCTTCATGGTGCCGTACTTCTCGCGCGCGTATTCCATGCCCGAGACCGAGCCGGGCACGCCGACGGCGAGGTGGCCGTTGGTGCTCAGGCCCTTGACGACGTTGCTGTCCTTGTCGAGGTACATGTTGGCCGTGGCGGCCAGCGGCGCCTTCTCGCGGAAGTCGAGGAAGGTCTTGCGGCCGTCGGCCAGCTGCACGGTCATGAAGCCGCCGCCGCCGAGGTTGCCCGCCGCCGGGTACACCACCGCCAGCGCGTAGCCCACGGCCACGGCCGCATCGACGGCGTTGCCGCCGCGCTTGAGCACGTCGACGCCGACCTTGCTGGCCAGGTGCTGCGCGCTCACGACCATGCCGTGCTCGGCCGCAACGGGCGCGACCGATGCGGCGTTGGACGCGCCGGCGGCCGCCAGCGCGAGCACCGCCGTCACTGCGGTGCGCAGCTTGGGGGTCCAGTGGATGTGTTGCATGTGGAAGTCTCCTCTGTAGGTGTGATGGAAGAAGAAAGAGAAAGGGCGCGGGGGCAGCGTCAGGCCGTGAGCAGCGCCTTGCGGCGCAATGCGGCCAACGCCAGTGCGACCTGCTGGCGGGCGAATTCTTTCACCGTCGCCGGGTCGGTGAGCGGCTTGTCGTCCTTCACGAAGCGCAGGCGATCGGCGCGCACCTCGGCTTCGAGGTGCTCGGCGAGCGCATCGTGCGAGCGCGTGCCGTCCAGCAGCGGCAGCAGGCTGCGTTCGAGCGGCGACAACGACACAGGCTCGTGCCACTGGTTGCACACGCCGGCGTTCGCACCCGTGCCCATGGGCAAGGCGGGCGCGCTTCGCATGGCGGCCAGCGCCTGCGGCTGGCTGGAAACCGCGGCGGCCACCAGCACCGGAGAGCGCCGGATGCGCAAGGCACCGAGGATCAGCAGCTCCTCCAGCATGCTCATCACCACGGGCTCGACGGTGGCCGGCGATTGGTCGGTGAGGCGGGAGGCCGCCTCAGTCAGCGCCTGGGGCGACAGCGATGCGGGATAGGCGGCGTTCAACAGGTGCGCCACCGCCTTCTGCACCGGAAGCCGCGGCGTGACCTTCAGCCCGCGCATGGCATTGCAGGGCTGCGCTTGCGCATCGAGCGTGAACGCACCGCCGTCTTCGGGCGCGAACACGCCGGCGAACTCGAGCGCGCCGATGCGCGCGGGGTCCAGCCGGTAGCGCACGCTCGCGGCGCTCGCCTGCTTGACCAGCAGCGTCTGGCGGAAGGTGCGGTTGACCAGGAAGTCGAGGTACTGCTCCATCAGCACCTGGCTGCCGCCGCATTCACGCAGCAGCGGCTCGCGCACCTTGTCGCCGTAGTTCTGCACGAACATGGTCGACGGCTCGGCATCGCACAGGTAGGCCAACCCCTGGGCCTCGGCGCGCGCCACGAATTCCTTGAAGTAGCACGGCGCGTTGCACGGCTCGAGGAACTCGTGCAGCAGGTAGGAGCTGCTGGCGCTGCGCACGATGGGCATCGTTTCTTCGAGCGTCTTCTTGAGCACGCTGTCGGCACGCGCCGATTGCTCCAGGAACTCCAGCATGCCGCGCGCGTACGAGAGTTTTTCTTCGGGTGTGTCGCGCGGGCCGCCGCGCAGGATCATGGCGTCGCGCACGATCTCCCGCGCCTTCCAGCCGGGGTACACGTTGTAGCTCACGTAGGCCACGCCGTTCGGCGCCAGGTTCTGCGAGCAGATGCGCAGGATGGCCTCCTGCACCGGGCCCGGCACCCAGCTGTACACCCCATGGCAGACGATGTAGTCGAACTGGCCAAACGAGGCGTCGATGTCGGCGATGTCGAACGCCTTCAGCTCGATGTTCGACAGGCCCGTGTGGCCGATGGCAGTTACGCCATGCGCGACCTGCACCGGGGACAGGTCGACGCCGAGCGCCTGCGCGCCCGGGTGGCGCGCGGCGAAGGGAATCAGGTTGCCGCCGGCGGCACAGCCCAGCTCGAGCACGCGGGCCTTGGCGGGGTCGGGCGCCTCGAGGCCGAAGAGATACGCCAGCGCTTCCAGATGCTCCATCGCCGTCTGCGGGAACGGGTGCGAGTCGTAGGGCACCTCGTCGTAGTAGCGGGTCAGCGTGGAAGTCAGCGTATTCGGCACGGGTGTCCTTTTTCGGGATCTGGGCAGGCGGGACGCCTTGCTGCAGCAGCAGCGACGAGCGGTTTGCGTGAATGCAATGTGACAGCGCTGGGCGGACTATAGCTTCGCGGCCGGGCAAAAAACACGGGCGCCAAATGCCTCTTGCGCGCGCATAAAAAAAGCCCAGCCGCGAGGGCTGGGCTTGAAAGCCTATCTGCCTGGCAAGCATCAAGGCCCCCGCACAGGTCGACCCGCGGGGGACGGTTTACCCGTCAAGGAGAAATTGGAAACGCCGAGAGCCGCGTTGGGGGCGCTGTCGGCGCTACTGGGCATGACCGGGCGCAGCCAGTCGGCAGCAGCGTCCTCGGGCCACATGGCGCGCAGGCGTTCGTCACGCCACAGCACGCGCGCCATGTCTTCGAGCTCGACCACATCCACGCTGTGCCACTGCTGCTGCAGCCGGTGCGCGCAAGCGGCGATCCAGAGCGTGGCGGGCATGTTTTCGGTGGGCATGGTTTACTGTACATTCATACAGTCTTTTCAGCAAGGATGTTCGACATGTCCGTGACCACAGAAACGCCCGCGCCCATCAATCACGCGCTGAAGGAAGCGCTCGCCTGGATCTCGAAGTTCGCGCATGCGTGGCAGGCCATCGAGCCCGCGCCCCGCAGCCTGAGCATCGACGGCTTCATCATCTGGGGGCCGGTGCTCTACGAGAAGCACAAGCAGGAAGACCCGGTGCAACTGGCACGGCGGATGTTCGGCAACTCGGGCGAGTACTTCAAGTACATCTACCCGGGGCGCGGCCATGGGAGCAACGATGCCCGGTCTTAGAATGGCCCGATGAATTGGCGCACACTGTTTCCGCTTGCCTTGGTCCTCGCAGGCTGCTCGACTCCCCCTAACGAGGTGACCCAGGTGCGTGATGGCGTGTTCCGCGCCATGACCTACGTGCAGGCTTCTGACTACTGCGACGCAAGAAGCAAGACGCCACGTTGGCTCGGCAAGGCACCGGCCGAACAGGGCGTGCTGTTCCAGTGCAACTGATCTGCTGAGATTCGATCTTCGGGAGACTGGCGACGCTTGATGGCGTCGACCTTGGTTTTTCGACCCTGTGAGCTGTCGACCTTGGTGTTCGACTGACGGCGATGCAGGGAGACAAGGCGAGGAAGCATGTACCGCTTAGGTACGCCTCGCGGGCCTCACGTTGAGTAAGACCGGAATATGGTGGAGCTGGGGGGATTTGAACCCCCGTCCGCAAGCCTTCATCGCGCAGTTCTACATGTTTAGTGATCTGATTTAAGTCTCGCTTCCGGAGTCGCGCAGTCACACGCTAAACCGGACGCCAGCACCCTATTTTCTCGCCCCGACCCAAGGTACCCGGATCGGAGCCAGCCCATGTAATTATCTTTGCAGCCGGGAGGTTTCAGATTGCTCTGTCACCCCCTTGCCCAGCCCATCGGCCTGCTGTTGCAAAGCTCACTGGCAATTAAGCAGCGAGTGCGAAACGTTCGTCGTTTGCAGTTAGTTTGTTTGAATCTGTTTTACGAGCGCATTCAGCTCGACATGCCCCGCTGCGATTCCGAACCCACGTCGAAACCAGTGCAGCCCCAAGCGACTCATTTTAGGCGCTATTGAGCAACTTCAAGAGCTCCAGGGGCGAAGAGATTGAAGCATCTGCGTTCCACAGCGCCGAATCGGCCTGCGAACCCATGTAGCCATAGGCGGCGGCAACGGTGCGCATGCCTGCGGCCCGGCCCGCGATGATGTCGCGCTCGTCGTCGCCCACGTAGATGCACGCGTCCGACGGCACACCAAGGCGACGCGCCGCCTCGTGCAACGGCTCGGGATGCGGCTTGGCGAATGGCGTGGTGTCGCCGCTGACCACCGCGCCCGCACTCTCGAAAAGCGGAATGGCGCGCGTCAGCGGATCGGTGAAGCGCATCGACTTGTTGGTCACCACGCCCCAGAGCAAGCCCTGCTGGCGCAACGCCTCGATCAGCGTCTGGACGCCGTCGAACACGTGCGTGTTGAGCAACATGCGGCGCTCATAGGCAACGAAGAATTCCTCGCGCAGCTCGTTGAACTCCGGCGATTCCGGCGTGATGCCGAACGCCACGCCCAACATGCCCCGCGCGCCCGCGCCGGCCATCGGGCGATAGCGCTCCAGCGGATACGACGCAAGACCGCGATCGGTGCGCATCTTGTCCGCGGCAGCGCCCAGGTCGGGCGCGCTGTCGATCAGCGTGCCGTCGAGGTCGAACAGCACCGCCCGGGTCTGGCCGCCCATCATGCTTGCGCTTTCGGCAAAGCCGGCTTTTGCGTGGCAAACATGTAGTTGACGCTGGTGTCGCCGCTGAGCCAGTAGCGCCGCGTCAACGGGTTGTGCTCCAGGCCGCGCGTGTGTCGAAGGTCGAGGCCCGCCGCGCGGCAATATCCGGCCAGTTCGCTGGGCCGGATCAGCTTCGCGTACTCATGGGTGCCGCGCGGCAACATGCCCAACACGTACTCGGCGCCGACGATCGCCAGCATGAAGGCCTTCAGGTTGCGGTTGATGGTGGAAAAGAACACCCATCCGCCCGGCTTGACCAACGTGGCGCAAGCCTGGATGACCGACGCTGGCTGCGGCACGTGCTCGAGCATCTCCATGCAGGTGACCACATCGAAACTGCCCGGCTGCTCCGCGGCGATGGCCTCCGCGCTGATCTCGCGGTACTTCACGCCGCGCGTACCCGCCTCGAGCGCATGCAGTTGCGCAACCTTGAGCGCCTTGCCGGCAAGGTCGATGCCCAGCACATCCGCGCCCTTGCGGGCCATCGAATCGGCGAGGATGCCGCCGCCGCAGCCGATGTCCAGCACGCGTTGCTGCGAAATAGGCGCAATCCCGTCAATCCATTCCAGGCGCAATGGATTGATTTCGTGCAGCGGGCGGAATTCACTCTCCAAATCCCACCAGCGATGCGCCAGCTCTGAAAACTTGGCCAGTTCGGCCGGATCGGCATTCACGTTTTCTGTCATGCAGCGATTATGAAACGAGCAATGCCGGATAAACACCACACGGCTTTGACGAAAGACGGATCGCCAATTCGACGCCCATAAAAAAACCCCGCCGAGGCGGGGTTTTCATTTGATGGAATCAACCGATCAGTTGGCGCGGGTGCCGACCACTTCGATTTCCACACGACGGTTCTTGGCGCGACCTTCCTTGGTCTTGTTGTCAGCCACTGGCTGCGACTTGCCCTTGCCTTCGGTGTAGACGCGGTTGCGTTCGATGCCCTTCGAGACCAGGAAGGCCTTGACGGCTTCGGCACGACGGACCGACAGGCGTTGGTTGTAAGCAACCGAGCCGATCGAGTCGGTGTGACCCACAGCGATGATGACTTCGAGGTTGACGCCACGGATCTTCTCGACCAGGTCGGTCAGCTTGGCGCGACCTTCAGGCTTCAGAACCGACTTGTCGAAGTCGAAGAAGGCGTCGGCAGCGAAGGTAACCTTCGAAGCGGCGACTTGTGCAGCGGGAGCGGGAGGCACCACGCCAGGGGCGGGAGCAACAGCAGCCGGAGCAGCAGGAACCAGAGCGCCGTCGCAACCGGCAGCAGCCGTAGCAGGCGTCCAGTTGGCATCGCGCCAGCACAGTTCGTTCGTGCCGTTCTTCCAAACCAGTTCGCCAGTGCCGTTTTGCCAGTTGTCGATCGTAGGACCGCCGTCCGCAGCGGTGACACGGGTCTGCGCGCCGGCGGCAGTGGCGAGCGCAGCGACTGCAAACATCATCGCCACTTTATTCAGTTTCTTCATGGTTCTCCTCTTGGGGAAAAAGCCGCAGCCGCGCTGCGAATCAAGGACGCTTTAAGTGACCACCACCCAAAACGTTGAGGCGATTGTGCCATAGGGTCTTTGGCAAACAGGCCGCCGGGCACCCCGGAAGCGTAGGACGGAGGCGGAATAGGCGGCTTGTGTTGCGGCGGTGCGACACCCCTCACAGCGTAAAATTTCGCCTTCCTGCCGCCAGCCCCTTGCTCATGACCTCCTTCGCAAAAGAAACCCTGCCCATCAGTCTCGAAGAGGAAATGCGCAGCAGCTATCTCGATTACGCCATGAGCGTGATCGTGGGCCGAGCGCTCCCCGACGCCCGCGACGGTCTCAAGCCGGTGCACCGGCGCGTGCTCTTCGCCATGCACGAACTCAACAACGACTGGAACCGGCCGTACAAGAAGTCGGCCCGTATCGTCGGGGACGTCATCGGCAAGTACCACCCCCACGGCGACCAGTCGGTCTACGACACCATCGTGCGGCTGGCCCAGGACTTCTCGATGCGCCACATGCTCGTGGACGGCCAGGGCAACTTCGGGTCGGTCGACGGAGACAACGCAGCCGCAATGCGTTATACGGAAATTCGGCTGGCCAAAATTGCGCATGAAATGCTGGCCGATATCGACAAGGAAACCGTCGACTTTCAGGACAATTACGACGGCTCCGAAAAAGAGCCAAAAGTGCTGCCCAGCCAGTTGCCGAATTTGCTGGTCAATGGCTCTGGCGGTATTGCGGTGGGCATGGCCACCAATATTCCGCCGCACAACCTGAACGAGGTGGTCGATGCCTGCCTGCATTTGCTGCGCAACCCGCAGGCCACCATCGACGAACTGATGGAAATCGTGCCCGCGCCCGATTTCCCCACCGCCGGCATCATCTACGGCATCAACGGCGTGAAGGACGGCTACCGCACCGGCCGCGGCAAGGTTGTGATGCGCGCCAAGTGCCACTTCGAGGACATCGACCGCGGCCAGCGCCAGGCGATCATCGTCGACGAGCTCCCCTACCAGGTCAACAAGAAGACGCTGCAGGAGCGCATGGCCGAGCTGGTGCATGAGAAGAAGATCGAAGGCATCAGCCACATCCAGGACGAGTCCGACAAGTCGGGCATGCGCCTGGTGATCGAACTCAAGCGCGGCGAAGTGCCTGAAGTGGTGCTGAACAACCTCTACAAGCAGACGCAGCTGCAGGACACCTTCGGCATCAACATGGTGGCGCTGGTCGACGGCCAGCCCAAGCTGTGCAACCTGAAGGACCTGATCGAGGTCTTCCTGCAGCACCGCCGCGAAGTGGTCACGCGCCGCACCGTCTTCACGCTGCGCAAGGCCCGCGAACGCGGCCATGTTCTCGAAGGCCTGGCGGTCGCGCTTGCCAACATCGACGAGTTCATCCGCATCATTCGCGAATCGCCCACGCCGCCGGTCGCCAAGGCCGAGCTGATGACCCGCAGCTGGGACAGCAAGCTGGTGCGCGAGATGCTCACGCGCTCGCGTGCCGACGGCGGCACCATCAATGCCGACGACTACCGCCCCGAGGGGCTGGAGCGCGAATACGGCATGGGCAACGACGGCCTGTACCGCCTGTCTGAAACGCAAGCCCAGGAAATCCTGCAGATGCGCCTGCAGCGCCTCACCGGCCTGGAACAGGACAAGATCGTCGCTGAGTACAAGGACGTGATGGCCGAGATCGACGACCTGCTCGACATCCTGGCCAAGCCCGAGCGCGTGTCGATCATCATCGGCGACGAACTGGGCGCCATCAAGCAGGAGTTCGGCCAGTCGAAGGTCGGCGCACGCCGCAGCATGGTCGAGCACAGCGCGTACGACCTCTCGACCGAAGACCTGATCACCCCGACCGACATGGTCGTCACGCTCTCGCACAGCGGCTACATCAAGAGCCAGCCGCTGGGCGAGTACCGCGCGCAGAAGCGCGGCGGGCGCGGCAAGCAGGCCACGGCGACGAAGGAAGACGACTGGATCGACCAGCTCTTCATCGCGAACACGCACGACTACATCCTGTGCTTCTCCAACCGCGGCCGGCTCTACTGGCTCAAGGTGTGGGAAGTGCCGGCCGGTTCGCGCGGCTCGCGCGGCCGCCCGATCGTGAACATGTTCCCGCTGCAGGAAGGCGAGAAGATCAACGTCGTGCTGGCGCTGACGGGCGAAAAGCGCGTCTTCCCCGCCGACCAGTACGTGTTCATGGCCACCTCGATGGGCACCGTCAAGAAGACGGCGCTCGACGAGTTCAACAACCCGCGCAAGGGCGGCATCATTGCCGTGAACCTCGACGAGGGCGACTACCTGATCGGCGCCGCACTCACCGACGGCAAGCACGACGTGATGCTTTTCAGCGACGGCGGCAAAGCGGTGCGTTTCGACGAGGAAGACGTTCGCCCCCTGGGTCGCGCCGCGCGCGGCGTGCGTGGCATGTCGCTGGACCCCGGACAGGGCGTCATCGCCATGCTGGTGGCCGAGGACGAGCAGCAAAGCGTGCTCACCGCCACGGAAAATGGTTACGGAAAACGAACAAGCATTACGGAATACACCCGCCACGGCCGGGGAACCAAAGGCATGATCGCGATTCAACAGAGTGAGCGCAACGGCAAGGTCGTTGCCGCCACTCTCGTGCATGCGGATGATGAGATCATGCTCATCACCGACAAGGGCGTGCTGGTGCGCACCCGGGTTGCCGAAATTCGCGAATTGGGTCGCGCGACGCAAGGCGTCACGCTGATCGGGCTCGACGAAGGCGCCAAACTCAGCGGGCTACAACGTATCGTCGAAAACGACGCGAACGGCGAGAGCGAGCCTGACGCGGACGATACTTCCTCATCTTCAACGGAGAATCCTCAGTGAAAAAAATCAAACTCGCACTTCTGACGGTCGCCCTGGCTGGCACTTCGATGGCAGCAATGGCCCAGGACAAGGCCACGCTCATCAAGCAGTTCATCGACATCCAGCGTCCCGGCATCGAATCGCTGGCACGCGGCCTGGTCGAGCAGTCGAGCGCCCCGATCGCACAAGCGGGTTCGCAGTACCTGCAGACGCAAGTGCCTGAAGCCAAGCGCGAGTCGGCTGCCAAGGCCGCCGATGCCGAGCTGAAGAAGTACTTCGACGACGCCTACCCCATCGTTCGCGACAAGGCCGTGCAACTGGCCCCTGGCGCGCTGACCCCGCTGCTCGAGCAGAACTTCAGCGAAGACGAACTGAAGCAACTGCTGGCCTGGATCAACTCGCCCCTGAGCAAGAAGTACCAGGACCTGAACCCGAAGATGCAGACCGCGCTGACGGAAAAGCTGGTCGCCGACACGCGCGGCACCATCGAACCCAAGATGCGCGCGCTCGACGAGAACGTCGCCAAGGCCCTGGGTGCTCCCACCGAAGGCGCCGCCCAAGGTTCCGCCAAGGCTCCCGCCAAGGCACCAGCCAAGAAGTAAAGCAACGTGACCCAGCAGCAGACGCCGGCCGGCAAGCGCCCCTACAACTTCTCGGCCGGTCCGGCTGCCATGCCGGAGGCGGTGCTGCAACGCGCCGCCGCTGAAATGCTCGACTGGCAGGGCAGCGGCATGAGCGTGATGGAGATGAGCCATCGCGGCAAGGAATTCGGTGCCATCTGCACCCAGGCCGAAGCCGACATCCGCACGCTGCTGGCCATCCCCTCCAATTTCCACATCCTGTTCATGCAGGGTGGCGGCCTTGGCGAAAACGCCATCGTCCCGCTGAACCTGTCGCGCGGCAAGACTGCCGACTTCGTCATCACCGGCAGCTGGAGCATCAAGTCCCACAAGGAAGCGCAGCGCTATTGCAATGCGCGCGTGATCGCCAGCAACGCGGACGACCAGCACACGAAGCTGCCCGACCCGGCAACCTGGCAGCTCGGCAAGGATGCCTCGTACGTGCACGTGTGCTCCAACGAGACCATCAACGGCATCGAGTTCCAGCAACTGCCCGACCTGGCGGCGCTCGGCAGCAATGCCCCGCTGGTTATCGATTTCTCGTCGCACGTGGCCTCGCGCAGCGTCGACTGGTCGCGCGTGGGCCTTGCCTTCGGTGGTGCCCAGAAGAACCTCGGCCCCGCCGGCCTGACCATCGTGGTCGTGCGCGACGACCTGCTCGGCCATGCGCTCGAGATCTGCCCGAGCGCGTTCAACTACAAGACGGTGGCCGACAACACCTCCATGTACAACACCCCGCCGACCTGGGGCATCTACATGGCAGGACTCACGTTCCAGTGGCTGCTGGCGCAGAAGGAAGGCGAGCTGACCGGCGTGGCTGCCATGGAGCAACGCAACATCGCCAAGGCGAAGCTGCTGTACGACTTCATCGACGGTTCCGACTTCTACGCCAACCGCATCGACGCCAGCTGCCGCTCGCGCATGAACGTGCCGTTCTTCCTGGCCGACGAAAGCCGCAACGAGGCGTTCCTGGCCGGCGCCCGCAAGGCAGAGCTGCTGCAGCTCAAGGGCCACAAGTCGGTCGGCGGCATGCGGGCGAGCATTTACAACGCCATGCCGCTGGCAGGGGTGCAAGCGCTGGTGACCTACATGCGAGAATTCGAGCGATCGCACGCCTAGTTGCGTGCCCCGCTCAGTTGCTCGCACAGATGACCGATTCCGCACCCACACCACCCACCAC
Source organism: Variovorax sp. J22G73 (assembly GCF_030317035.1). Taxonomy (GTDB): domain Bacteria; phylum Pseudomonadota; class Gammaproteobacteria; order Burkholderiales; family Burkholderiaceae_C; genus Variovorax. The sequence goes on along the minus strand of NZ_JASZYK010000001.1, from coordinate 828,197 downwards.
GCCCGGCGCTCCCGCCGACCAATCCGAAAGCCTGTCCGATCTGCGCGTGCAGATCGACTCGCTCGACCAGCGACTGCTGAGCCTGCTCAACGAGCGCGCGCATGTGGCCGAACTGGTCGGCGAGGTCAAGAAGCGTGAAGGCACGCCCTTCTTCCGCCCCGACCGCGTGGCGCAGGTCATCGACAAGATGCAGAAGACAAATGGCGGTCCGCTCAAGGACCTCCATGTCGCGGCCATCTGGCGCGAAATCATGTCGGCCTGCCTGGCCCTCGAATCGCCACAGCGCGTGGCCGTGCTGGGCCCCGAAGGCACCTTCTGCGAACAGGCCGCCATCGAGTACTTCGGCGGCGCGGCCGACCTGATCTACTGCGCCAGCTTCGACGAGGTGTTCCACGCCACTGCCGCGGGCAGCGCCCAGTACGGCGTGGTCGGCGTCGAGAACTCCACCGAAGGCGTGGTCACCCGCTCGCTCGACCTGTTCCTGCACTCGCCCACGCACGTGGTCGGCGAAGTCAGCCTGCTGGTGCGCCACCACTTGTTGCGCAGCAGCAATTCGCTCGAGGGCGTCGAGGCCGTGCTGGCCCATCCGCAGGCACTGGCGCAGTGCCAGACCTGGCTGTCCAAGCACCTGCCCAACGCCGAACGGCGCGCCGTGTCGAGCAACGCCGAAGGCGCCCGCCTCGCGGCCACCAACCCGGCCTGGGCCGCGCTGGCCGGCGAACGCGCCGCCACCCGCTTCGGCCTGCACATCGTGGCGCACGCCATCCAGGACGACTCCTACAACCGCACCCGATTCGCGATCATCTGCCTGCCGCAGACGCTGGCCATGCCGCCGGTGTCGGGCCGCGACTGCACGAGCCTGATCGTCTCGGTGCCGAACCGCCCGGGCGCGGTGCACGACCTGCTGGTTCCCCTGAAGGCCAACAACGTGTCGATGACGCGCTTCGAGTCGCGACCCGCGCGCACCGGCCAGTGGGAGTACTACTTCTACATCGACCTCGACGGCCACCCCTCGCAGCCCAACGTGGCCGCGGCGCTGGCCGAGCTGCGCGGCCTGTGCGCGTTCTACAAGGTGCTCGGCGCCTACCCCGTGAAGGCCTGAGCGGGGCAGACAGACAGCATGTTCGAACAACTGGGACTGATCGGCTGCGGCCTGATGGGCGGCTCCTTCGCGCTGGCGCTGAAGCGCGCGAGGCTGGTGAAACGCGTGGTCGGCTACAGCAAGTCGCCCTCCACCACCGAGCGGGCGCGCCAGCTCGGCGTGATCGACGTGGCCGCGCCTTCCGCGCTGCTGGCGGTGTCGGGCGCCGACATCGTGCTGCTGGCCGTGCCGGTGGCGGCGTCGGAAGCCACCTTCAAGGCCATTCGCCACGGCATTTCGAGCGACACGCTGGTAATGGACGTGGGCTCGACCAAGGGCGACGTGATCGAGGCGGCGCGCAACGGCCTGCAGAAGCAGTTCTCGAGCTTCGTGCCGGCGCACCCCATCGCGGGCAAGGAGCTCTCGGGCATCGAGCACGCCGAGGCGTCGTTGTTCACCGGCCGCCAGGTCGTGCTGACACCGGTCAAGGCCACGCTGCGCTCCAACGTGCAGCGCGCCTCGCAGGTGTGGAGCGGCATCGGCGCCCATGTGCTCACGATGACGCACGAGGAGCACGACGGCGCCTTCGCCGCAGTGAGCCACCTGCCGCACCTGCTGGCCTTCGCGTACATCAACGGCCTCACCGCGCAGCCGCAGGGCGAGCGCTTCCTGAGCCTGGGTGGCCCCGGCTTTCGCGACTTCTCGCGCATTGCCGCGAGCGACCCCGTCATGTGGCGCGACGTGCTCATGGCCAACCGCGAACAGGTGCTCGAGCAGTCGCGCGCCTTTCGCAAGGCGCTGGACGACTTCGAGGCACTGATGGCCGCGGGCGACCTGCAGGCCATCGAGCAATCGATCGCCGCCGCCAGCAAGGCCCGCGCGGCCTGGAAACCGGCCACCGACACCTCGTCGCAGCAACAGGACAGCTGACATGTTCTCGACAGCCTTCCTCGACCTGCCCCCCCTTTCCGGCGCAGCCGGCACGGTTCGCCTGCCGGGCTCCAAGAGCATCTCGAACCGCGTGCTGCTGCTGGCCGCGCTGGCCAGCGGCACCACGACGATCCACGACCTGCTCGACTCCGACGACACCCGCGTGATGCTCGACGCTTTGCGTGCGCTCGGCTGCGGCATCGCGCCGGACGGCGCCACGCTGCGCATCACCGGCCTCGGCGGCAAGTTGGCGCCCAGCGAAAGCCTGCTCCCGCTGTTCCTCGGCAATGCCGGCACCGCGATGCGCCCGCTGACGGCGGCGCTGTCGCTGCTGGGCGGCGAGTTCGAGCTCAGCGGCGTGCCGCGCATGCACGAGCGCCCGATCGGCGACCTGGTGGACGCGCTCACCCAACTCGGCTGCCGCATCGACTACCTCGGCAATCCCGGCTACCCGCCGCTGCGCATCCACCCGGTGCCGCACCGCGAACTGGCGCTCGACGCGCCGATTCGCGTGCGCGGCGACGTGTCGAGCCAGTTCCTGACCGCGCTGCTGCTCGCGCTGCCCCTGGCCGCGGCCAGCGACATCGTGATCGAGGTGGTCGGCGAGCTGATCTCCAAGCCCTACATCGAGATCACGCTGAACCTGCTGGCACGCTTTGGCATCCAGGTGCGGCGAGACGGCTGGGAACGCTTCACCATTCCCGCGGGCAGCCGCTACAGTTCGCCGGGCGACATCCACGTGGAGGCTGACGCCTCTTCGGCCAGCTATTTCATCGCGCTCGGCGCCATCGCCACGGGCGTGCCCGGCAAGAACGGTATCCGCATCGAAGGCGTGGGTGCCGATTCGATCCAGGGCGACATCCGCTTCATCGACGCGGCCCGCCAGATGGGCGCCGAGGTCGACAGCGGCCCGAACTGGCTCGAAGTGCGCCGCGGCGCCTGGCCGCTGAAAGCCATCGACCTCGACGCCAACCACATCCCCGACGCCGCGATGACGCTGGCCGTGATGGCGCTCTACGCCGACGGCCCGAGCACGCTGCGCAACATCGCGAGCTGGCGCGTGAAGGAAACCGACCGCATCGACGCCATGGCCAACGAGCTGAAGAAGCTCGGCGCCACGGTCGAGGCCGGTCCCGACTTCATCCGCGTGCACCCGCTGGCGCCGGCCGGCTGGCGTGCCGCGAGCATCCACACCTACGACGACCACCGCGTGGCCATGTGCTTTTCGCTGGCGGCGTTCAATCCGGCAGGCGTGCCGGTGCGCATCCTCGACCCGCACTGCGTCGCCAAGACCTTCCCCGACTACTTCGAAACCCTGTTCTCGGTCGCGCAAGCCGCCGAGGTGCCGGTGATCTGCATCGACGGCCCGACCGCCTCCGGCAAGGGCACGCTGGCCGCCGAAGTGGCGCGCCTGCTGGGCTACCACTACCTCGACTCCGGCTCGCTCTACCGCGTGACCGGCTTGGCCATGCGGCGCGCCGGCCTGAGCGCCGACACGCAGCACGAAGCGCAGATCGCCGCCCTGGCGGCCGCCCTGCCCCTGCAGTTCACCGAGGGCAAGGTACTGCTCGACGGCGAGGATGTCAGCGAGGACATCCGCACCGAGGCGGCCGGCATGGACGCCTCCCGCGTGTCCACGCTGCCCGCAGTGCGCGAGGCGCTTTTGGGCCTGCAGCAGCGCTTTCGCGAGCTGCCCGGGCTGGTGGCCGACGGGCGCGACATGGGCACCGTGATCTTCCCCGACGCAGCGCTCAAGGTGTTCCTCACGGCCAGCGCCGCCGAGCGTGCCGAACGGCGCCATAAGCAGTTGATTTCAAAGGGTATTTCGACTACACTCGACAGTCTTCGCTCCGACTTGGAAGCACGTGACGCCCGGGACTCCTCTCGCAGCGTCGCCCCTCTGAAGCCGGCGCAAGACGCTCGCCACCTCGACAACTCCCGGCTTTCCATCGAGCAATCGATCGACACGGTGTTGAACTGGTGGCAAAAAGTACAGCCTTTCAAGTCCGCTTGAAAAGCTGGCGCCCGACGGAATATCGGAAGGCGCCTACCGCTCCAGCAGGCTCTCTTCGCGCGACAGCGCACCGGCCTGCTGGTTGTTCAACGAACCCGGGCTCACGCCCACCCAACCGCCGTCTCCAGACCCACAGCAGTCGCACGCAATTTCGCAAGAGCGCCTGCCAACCCTGCCTGACGGAAGGAACCATAAATGTCTGAATCTTTTGCCGACCTATTCGAAGAGTCCCTGAAGCGTTCCGAAATGCGCACCGGCGAGGTCATCACGGCCGAAGTCGTGCGCGTCGAACATAACCACGTCGTCGTCAACGCCGGTCTGAAGTCCGAAGCGTATGTGCCGATCGAAGAGTTCAAGAACGACAAGGGCGAACTCGAAGTCCAGGCCGGCGATTTCGTTTCCGTTGCCATCGGCAGCGTTGAAAACGGCTACGGCGACACCATCCTCTCGCGCGACACCGCGAAGCGCCTCGCTTCGTGGCTCGCCCTGGAGAAGGCGCTGGAATCGGGCGACTTCGTCACCGGCACCACCAGCGGCAAGGTCAAGGGCGGCCTGACCGTCCTGGTCAACGGCATCCGCGCATTCCTGCCGGGCTCGCTGATCGACACGCGTCCGATCAAGGACCTGACCCCGTACGAGAACAAGACCCTCGAATTCAAGGTCATCAAGCTCGACCGCAAGCGCAACAACGTCGTGCTGTCGCGCCGTGCCGTGGTCGAAGCCAGCATGGGCGAAGAACGCGCCAAGCTGATGGAAACGCTGAAGGAAGGCGCAGTCGTGCGCGGCGTGGTCAAGAACATCACCGAATACGGTGCGTTCGTGGACCTCGGCGGCATCGACGGCCTGCTGCACATCACCGACATGGCATGGCGCCGTGTTCGCCACCCGAGCGAAGTCGTTCAGGCCGGCCAGGAAATCACCGCCAAGATCCTCAAGTTCGACACCGAAAAGAACCGTGTCTCGCTGGGTCTGAAGCAAATGGGTGACGACCCGTGGATGGGCGTTTCGCGCCGCTACCCGCAATCGACCCGCCTGTTCGGCAAGGTCACGAACATTGCCGACTACGGCGCGTTCGTCGAACTCGAACCCGGCATCGAAGGCCTGGTGCACGTCTCCGAAATGGACTGGACCAACAAGAACATCGCTCCGAACAAGATCGTCTCGCTGGGCGACGAAGTCGAAGTCATGGTCCTGGAAATCGACGAAGACAAGCGCCGCATCAGCCTGGGCATGAAGCAGTGCAAGGCCAACCCGTGGCAAGAGTTCGCTCAGAACACGAAGCGTGGCGACCGCGTCAAGGGCCCGATCAAGTCGATCACCGACTTCGGCGTGTTCGTTGGCCTGGCTGCCGGCATCGACGGCCTGGTTCACCTCTCGGACCTCTCGTGGAACGAAGCCGGCGAAACCGCCGTTCGCAACTACAAGAAGGGCCAGGAAGTCGAAGCGATCGTGCTGGCAGTCGACGTCGACCGCGAACGCATCTCGCTGGGCATCAAGCAGCTCGACAGCGACCCGTTCACCACGTTCACCACCGTGAACGACAAGGGCCAGATCGTGACCGGCAAGGTCAAGACCGTAGACGCCCGCGGCGCTGAAATCGACCTGGGCGAGGACATCCTCGGCTACCTGCGTGCTTCGGAAATCTCGCGCGACCGCGTCGAAGATGCCCGCAACGTGCTGAAGGAAGGCGACGAAGTCACCGCCATCGTCGTGAATGTGGATCGCAAGACCCGCAACATCCAGCTGTCGATCAAGCAGAAGGACATGGTCGACGAACAAGGCGCCATGGCCAGCCTGAGCCAGCAGTCGGCACGCGAAAACGCGGGCACGACCAGCCTGGGCGCCCTGCTGCGCGCGAAGCTCGACAACAGCGACAACAAGTAAGCTGAGTCCGAAGACAGAGCAGGCCAGGCGCTCAGCTTGGCCACTCTGTCTTTTTTTTCGTCCACGTTTTTGTTTGGCCCATGACCCGCTCAGACCTCGTCGAAGAACTTGCAGCGCGCTTTGCGCAGCTCACTCACCGCGATGCGGAATACGCCGTCAAGACCATCCTCGACGCCATGAGCGACGCGCTGGTGCGCGGGCACCGCATCGAGATTCGTGGCTTCGGCAGCTTCTCGGTCAACCGGCGTCCGCCACGCATCGGGCGCAATCCGCGTTCGGGCGAGAGCGTGCAGATTCCCGAAAAGCGGGTGCCGCATTTCAAGCCGGGCAAGGCGCTGCGCGAAGCGGTCGATGCAAAGACCGCCGAACTCGACGCCGGCAAGGACGCCAAGGGCCACAAGGCCTGAGGGCCTGAACGCACTGGACACCAGCGGTTCGAAATGCCTGCAAACGTAGAATGCTCCCGGCAACGGGAACAGCTATGAAATACCTCCTGTGGCTGCTCAAGGCAGCCATTTTTTTTACGCTCTTCGCTTTCGCGCTGAACAACCAGCAGGACGCGACCGTCTACTTCTTCTTCGGCACCTACTGGCGCGCACCCCTGGTGCTCGTCGTGCTCGCGGCGTTCGCCGGCGGGCTCGTGGTGGGTGCGCTGGGCATGCTGCCCGGCTGGTGGAAACACCGCAGCGCGGCGGCGCAATTGCCCGCCACGTCCGCAACTTCCGCCGTGCCCAGCGTGGCGGACACGCAAACCTTCACACCCGCCGCCGCACCGGCCGCGGCGCCGACCATTTCAGTCACCGACCTTCCCGCCGTACGTCAACATGGACTTTGATCCCAGCTGGCTGCTGATCAGCCTGCCCGTCGCCTTCGTGCTGGGCTGGCTCGCATCGCGCTTCGACATCCGGCAACTCAAGCTCGAGAACCGCCAGGCGCCCAAGGCCTACTTTCGCGGCCTGAACTTCCTGCTCAACGAGCAGCAGGACCAGGCCATCGACGCCTTCATCGAGGCCGTGCAGAACGACCCCGACACCCAGGAGCTGCACTTCGCGCTCGGCAACCTGTTTCGCCGCCGTGGCGAATACCAGCGCGCGGTGCGCGTGCACGAGCACCTGCTCGGGCGCGGCGACCTGAGCCGCAGCGACCGCGAACGCGCGCAGCACGCGCTGGCGCAAGACTTCCTGCGCGCCGGCCTGCTCGACCGCGCGGAAGCCGCACTGCAAAAGCTCGAGGGCACGCGCTACGAGAACGAGGCGCGCCTGTCGCTGCTGGCCATCTACGAGCGTTCGCGCGAGTGGGCTCAGGCCGCCGACGTGGCGCAGAAGCTCGACGAATCCGACCAGGCGAGTTACAGCACGCGGCGCGCGCACCACCTGTGCGAGCAGGCCACCGAGCACGTCGCGTCGGGCGACCTGGCCGGCGCCGCCAGGCTGCTCGCGCAGGCGGTGGAACTCGCACCGCAGGCACCGCGCCCGGCCATCGACACGGCCAACCTGCAACTGCGCAACGGCAACCCGGCCGGCGCCTTCGACACCCTGGTCGCGCTCAGCGACACCGCGCCGCTCGCGCTGCCGCTCTATGCCGCCGCGCTGCAGCAGGCCGCGGTGGCCGCGCACCGTGAAGCCGACGCGCTCGAGCTGCTGCAGCGGCGCTACGTGGAGTCGCCTTCCATCGACGTGCTCGAGGCCATGATCGCGCTCGGCGGCACGCCGAGCGCCACTGTGGAAGAGCCGCAGCCCACGCCGCGCGACGGCTACATCGCGCACCTGGCGCAGCAGCCTTCGCTGGTCGCGGCATCGCGCTGGCTGGCCGGCGAGAAGTTCGAGCACGAGCAGTTCCACCCGCAGGTGCAACGCGCGCTCGACCAGGCCACCCGCCCGCTCATGCGCTACCGCTGCGCGGCCTGCGGCTTCGAGGCGCACCAGTACTTCTGGCACTGCCCCGGCTGCCAAGCCTGGGACAGCTATCCGCCGCGCCGCGTCGAAGAGCTCTGACACCCCCGAAAACCTTGAGCAATCCGATCAAGGTTTTGAACAAAGGTCACATGGCCGCGAACTATGCTTTCGCGCGTCAACGACCTGCTTTCTGATCCCGTTGAGCGCGGGCCGACGTTCTGTCGGCAGTGAGTCAAATCAACCAATCAGGGAGTAAAAAAATCATGTTCAAGAAAATCCTGGCCGCCACGGCCATGCTGTTCGCGGTCGCGTCGTTCGCCGCGGTCGACGTCAACAAGGGCACGGTCGCCGACCTCGACGGCATCAAGGGCGTGGGCCCCGCGATGTCCAAGCGCATCCTCGATGCGCGCAAGGAAGGCGAGTTCAAGGACTGGCCCGACCTCATGCAACGCGTGAAGGGCGTGAAGGAGAAGAACGCGGAGAAGCTGTCGGCTGAAGGCCTGACGGTGAATGGCCAGAGCTTCGGTGGCGGCGCACCCGCCAAGGCGAAGGAGGCCAAGGCAGCCAAGGCGCCCAAGCCCTGATGCCGGGCTGAGTCCGGTCTGAGTCCGGTCTGAGTCCGGCCCGAGTTTGGCCTCAAGCCGGCCTCTGACCCCGCTTCGGTCCGCCCCCGGATCGAGCCCACGCAAAGCCGCCTTCGGGCGGCTTTTTCACGCGCGCCGTGCCAGCCGCATGCAGGCTGCAACGCCCTCCGCATCACGGCGCAAGGCAGGGAAAGGCCTCAGCAAGTGGCCCGGAATTTGCACGTAAGCTGAGCTTTCATTCTGCTTTCATCACACTCCGGAGCGCGTCCATGAATCACAAGTTCGGCATTGCCCTGGCGGGCCTCACCCTCGGCGCCGCGGCCTTCGCGCAGACCAAGTGGGACCTCCCCACCGCTTACCCGGCCACCAACTACCACACCGAAAACATCACGCAGTTCGCCAAGGACGTGGACGCCGCCACCGGCGGCAAGGTGAAGATCACGGTGCACGCCAACGCCTCGCTCTTCAAGGCGCCCGAGATCAAGCGCGCCGTGCAGAGCGGCCAGGCGCAGGCCGGCGAGATCCTGCTGGCCAACTTCGCCAACGAGAACCCGATCTACGCGCTCGACGGCGTGCCCTTCCTGGCCACCACCTACCCCGAGGCCCGCAAGCTGTACGACGCGTCCAAGCCCGCCATGGAAAAGCTGCTCGCGGCGCAAGGCATCAAGGTGCTGTTCGTGGTGCCGTGGGCGCCGCAGGGCATCTACACCAAGAAGGAAATCAGCTCGGTGGCCGACCTGCGCGGCATCAAGTGGCGCGCCTACAGCCCGGCCACCGCCAAGATCGCCGAGCTCATCGGCGCGCAGCCGGTGCAGATCCAGCAGGCCGAGCTCAGCGCGGCGATGGCCACGGGCGTGATCGAGAGCTACATGAGCTCGGGCTCCACCGGCTACGACACCAAGACCTACGAGCACATCAAGAACTTCTACGACACGCAGGCCTGGATCCCGAAGAACGCGATCCTGGTCAACGCCAAGTCCTTCGACGCGCTCGACCCGGCCGCGAAGGCCGCCGTCGCCAAGGCCGCGGCCGACGCCGAAACACGCGGCTGGAAGGTCGCGCAGGAGAAGAACGACGAGTACAAGCGCCTGCTCGCCGAGCGCGGCATGAAGGTGCACAAGCCCTCGGCCAAGCTCGACGCCGACATGCGCCAGGTCGGCGGCATCATGCAGGCCGACTGGCTGAAAGTAGCCGGCGCGGACGGCGCCGCCATCGTGGACACGTACAAGAAGAAATGATGACGCCCCCACGCTCGTCACTTCGTGTATCGCCGCCCCCCGAGGGGGCGCAGGCCTCCCCTGGGACGGCCCGGCGGGACGCCTGAGCCATGCGCCGCTTCCTCGACCGCCTGTACGACGGTGCAGGCGCGCTCGGCGCGTTCTGCGTGTTCCTGATCTTCGTGCTGATGATCCTGGCCGGCGTGGGCCGGCAGATGAACTGGCACGTGAGCGGGCTCAACGACATCGTGGCCTGGCTGTGCGCGGCCGCCGCGTTCTTCGCGATGGCGCACGCGTTTCGCCATGGTGACTTCGTGCGCGTGACGCTGCTGCTGGAAGCGGTGCCGCCCAAGGTGCGCCGCGTGCTCGACGTGGCCTGCCTGCTCATCGCCTCGGTGTCGGTGGCCTACCTCACCTACTGGGCGACCAGCTTCACCTACGAAAGCTACGAGTTCGCCGAAATGGCCACGGGCCTGGTCGTCATTCCGATCTGGATTCCGCAATCGACCTTCGTGGTCGGCTGCTGGCTGCTGCTGATCGCCATGGTCGACGAGCTGGTCGGCGTGGTGCGCGGCGAGAAGCCGAGCTACCAGCGCGCCATCGAAGAGCGGCATGCCGCCGGCGATTTTTCTTCCGACGTCTGACGGGTCTTCATGATCGAAACACTGCTCATGGGCGCGCTGCTGCTCGCCATCATGCTGGTGCTGCTCGCGGGCGGCGTCTGGATCGCGATGACGCTGGCCATCGTCGGCTGGGTCGGCCAGGCTTTCTTCACCAACACGCTGCCGGGCAAGAACCTGTTCTCGGCCTTCTGGGAGAGCAACGCGAGCTGGGAGCTGGCGGCGCTGCCGCTGTTCATCTGGATGGGCGAGATCCTGTTTCGCACCAAGCTCAGCGAGGAGATGTTCGAGGGCCTGCGCCCCTGGCTCAACCGCGTGCCCGGCCGGCTGATGCACACCACCATCCTCGGGTGCGGCGTGTTCGGCTCGGTGTCGGGCTCGTCGGCGGCCACCTGCGCCACCATTGCGAAGGTGGCGCTGCCCGAGCTCAAGCGCCGCGGCTACAACGAGCAACTGGCCATCGGCTCGCTGGCCACCGCGGGCACGCTGGGCATCCTGATTCCGCCGTCGATCACCATGGTGGTGTACGCCGTGGCGGCCGACGCCTCGATCATCCGCATCTTCCTGGCCGGCTTCCTGCCGGGCTTTCTGCTGATGCTGCTGTTCTCGGGCTACATCGGCTGGTGGAGCCTGCGCCACCCCGACCAGGTGCCGCCTGCCGACCCGCCCACCACCTTCATGCAGAAGATTCGCCTGTCGGGCAACCTGATTCCGTGCGCGCTGCTGATCGTGTTCATCGTGTGGGTGCTGGTGGCCGGCTGGGCCACGGCCACCGAGTGCGCGGCCTTCGGCGTGCTGGGCTCGCTGGCCATCGCGGCGTGGGGGCGCAGCCTGACCTGGAAGAACTTCAAGGACGGCATCATGGGCGCCACGCGCACCAGCTGCATGATCATGTTCATCCTGGCGGGCGCGGCCTTTCTCACCAAGACCATGGCCTTCACCGGCATTCCGCGCGAGCTGGCCGAGTGGGTCGACAGCATGCACCTGTCGCCCTACGCGCTCATCGGCGCGCTGGTGGTGGTGTACCTGGTGCTGGGCACGGCGCTGGACGGCATCTCGATGATCGTGCTGACCAGCGCGGTGGTGCTGCCGATGATCCAAAAGGCAGGCTTCGACCTGGTGTGGTTCGGCATCTTCATCGTGCTGCTGGTCGAGATCGCGGAGGTGACGCCACCGGTGGGCTTCAACCTGTTCGTGCTGCAGAACATGACGGGCAAGGACAGCAACGTGATCGCGAAGGCGGCGATTCCGTTCTTCTTCTGCCTGGTGTTGTGCATCGCGCTGATCACGCTGTTCCCGAGCATCGTGACCATCCTGCCGGACCTGGTGATGGGAAAGGAGAAATAGACTCGCCCCCAGGCTTCGCGCACTTCGTGTCGCTTCTCCTCCCCCCTACCGGGGGCAACACCTGCGGCCCGGCGAAGCCGGTTCCGCGGTGTTTCTGAAGCAGGCTGGGAGCCACTAAAGTCCTCGCATGCTGCTGAACGCCTTCGTCATCTGCCTCGCCGCCTGTGTCGGCGCCCTCATGCGCTGGGGCTTCGCCCTGTGGTTGAACCCCGGCGGCATCCTGCCCTGGGGCACGCTGGCGGTGAACCTCATCGGGGGCTACCTGATCGGCGTGGCCATCGGCGTGTTCAACGGGCTGCCGAACATCGACCCCGCATGGCGGCTGATGGTCATCACCGGCTTCCTCGGCACGCTGACCACCTTCTCCAGCTTCTCGGCGGAAATCGTCGGCATGCTGATGACCGGGCGGCTCGGCCTGGCGCTGGGCACGCTCATGCTGCACCTGGGCGGCTCGCTGTGCCTCACCTGGCTGGGCTTTCGCACGGTGCAGGCTTTCTCGGGCTGAGCATGACAGGCGCATTGCCCCAAAAACAGCCTTATGTCTTACGGTTATAGATAAGGCTTTCCATAGGGTCGGCCGATAGAATCAACCCCAATGCCCCTGGTCTTTCTCGTCGCACTCCCCTTTATCGCCAGCGTGCTGGCCGCGTTGATGCCGTCCAACGCGCGCAACAGGGAGTCGACCCTCGCGGGGCTGGTCGCACTGGGTTGCGCCATCCAGGCGGCATGGTTCTTTCCGCAGATCGCGCACGGCAATGTGCTGCGGCAAGAAATCGAATGGCTGCCGGCCCTGGGCCTGAACCTCGTGTTCCGCATGGACGGCTTTGCGTGGCTGTTCTGCATGCTGGTGCTGGGCATCGGCGCGCTGGTGGTGCTGTACGCGCGCTACTACATGTCGGCCTCCGACCCGGTGCCGCGCTTCTTCTCTTTCTTCCTCGCGTTCATGGGCGCGATGATGGGCGTGGTGCTCTCGGGCAACCTCATTCAGATGGTGCTGTTCTGGGAGCTCACCAGCCTCTTCTCGTTCCTGCTCATCGGCTACTGGCACCACCGTCGCGACGCGCGGCGCGGCGCGCGCATGGCGCTCACCGTGACGGGCGCCGGCGGGCTGTGCCTGCTGGCCGGCGTGCTGGTGCTGGGGCGCATCGTGGGCAGCTACGAGCTCGACGAGGTGCTGGCCTCGGGCGAGCTGATTCGCGCGCACGCGCTCTACCCGGTGGTGCTGGTGCTGGTGCTGCTGGGCGCCTTCACCAAGAGCGCGCAGTTCCCGTTCCACTTCTGGCTGCCGCGCGCCATGGCCGCGCCCACGCCGGTGTCGGCCTACCTGCACTCGGCCACCATGGTGAAGCTGGGCGTGTTCCTGATGGCGCGGCTGTGGCCCGTGCTCTCGGGCACCGAGCAGTGGTTCTGGCTGGTGGGCGGCGCGGGCGCCATCACGCTGCTGCTGGGCGGCTTCATCGCCATGTTCCAGCGAGACCTGAAGGCGCTGCTGGCCTACTCGACCATCTCGCACCTGGGCCTCATCACGCTGCTGCTGGGGCTGAACAGCCCGCTGGCGGCCGTGGCGGCGGTGTTCCACGTGATGAACCACGCGACCTTCAAGGCGTCGCTGTTCATGGCGGCCGGCATCATCGACCACGAGACCGGCACGCGCGACATCCGCAAGCTCAGCGGGCTGATGCGGCTCATGCCCATCACCGGCACGCTGGCCATCATCGCCAGCGCCTCGATGGCCGGCGTGCCGCTGCTCAACGGCTTCCTGTCGAAGGAAATGTTCTTCGCCGAGACCGTGTTCATCCAGGCCACGCCCTGGGTCGACTTCAGCCTGCCGGTCATCGCGACCATCGCGGGCATCTTCAGCGTGGCGTACTCGGCGCGCTTCGTGTTCGACGTGTTCTTCGGCCCGCCCTGCGGCAACGACGTGCCCAAGCACCCGCACGAGCCGCCGCACTGGATGCGCGTGCCGGTCGAGCTGCTGGTGCTGGTGTGCCTGGTGGTGGGCGTGGCGCCGGCCTGGTCCATCGGCCCGCTGCTGGCGGCGGCCGCCACGCCGGTGGTCGGCGGCACGCTGCCCGAATACAGCCTGGCCGTGTGGCACGGCTTCAACCTGCCGCTCATGATGAGCTTCGTGGCCCTGGTGGGCGGCGGCGTGCTGTACCTGCTGCAGCGCCGCCAGCGCGCGCGCGGCGGGCTGGAGAACACGCCGCTGCTGCACCGCTTCGACGGCCAGGTCATCTTCGAGCACCTGCTCGCGCTGCTGAGCGAAGCCGGCCGGCGCAGCCGCCGCCTGTTCGGCACGCGCCGCATGCAGTGGCAGTTGCTGCTGCTGGTGCTGGTGGCCGTGGCGGGCGCCGCCGCCTCGTTGTGGGCCACGCCCGCGGCGCCCGGCACGCGCGAGCTGCTGCCCTTCTCGCCGATGTTCGCCATGACCTGGATCATCGGCGGCACCTGCGCGCTGGCCGCCGCGTGGCAGGCCAAATTCCACCGGCTCGCGGCGCTCATGCTCGCCTCGGGCGCGGGGCTGGTGTCGTGCGTCACGTACATCTGGTTCTCCGCCCCCGACCTCGCGCTGACCCAGCTGGTGGTCGAAGGCGTGACCACGGTGCTGATCCTGCTGGGCCTGCGCTGGCTGCCCATGCGCAGCAAGGACGTCATCCAGCCCGCGCGCGCGCGGCTGCGCCCCTGGGGCCGGCGCGGGCGCGACCTGCTGGTGGCCACCATCGCAGGCGCCGGCATGGCCACGCTGGCCTGGGCCATGATGACGCGCACCTTCCCGCAGAGCATCTCGCCCTTCTTCCTGGAGCGCGCGCTCACCGAAGGCGGCGGCACCAACGTGGTCAACGTGATGCTGGTCGACTTCCGCGGCTTCGACACCTTCGGCGAGATCACCGTGCTGGGCATCGTGGCGCTCACCGTGTATGCGCTGCTGCGGCGGTTTCGCCCGGCCATCGAGTCGATGGCGCTGCCGGCCCAGCAACGCCTGCAGGTCGACGACGGCAGCAGCGACCTGCTGAACCCGCGCCGCGCCAAGGACACCGCCGTCGGCTACCTGATGGTGCCCGCCGTGCTGGTGCGCCTGCTGCTGCCGCTGGCGGTGCTGGTGTCGGTCTACTTCTTCATGCGCGGGCACAACGCGCCGGGCGGCGGCTTCGTCGCGGGGCTGGTGATGTCGGTGGCGCTGGTGCTGCAGTTCATCGTCTCGGGCACCGAGTGGGTGGAAGAGCACCTGCGCATCTACCCGCGCCGCTGGATCGCCATCGGCCTGCTGCTGGCGCTGTGCACCGGCGGCGGCGCGGTGGTGTTCGGCTACCCCTTCCTCACCACGCACACCGCGCACCTGCACCTGCCCGTGCTGGGCGAGGTGCACGTGCCCAGCGCCCTCTTCTTCGACATCGGCGTGTTCGCGCTGGTGCTCGGCGCCACCATGCTGATCCTTACCGCCCTGGCCCACCAATCGGTGCGCAGCCACCGCTGGGCCGACGAACAGGCCGAGAAAGAAGCCCAGGCCGCGGCCGAAGCCGTGGAGGGAGCGCACTGATGGAAATCGTGCTCGCGCTCGCCATCGGCGTGCTCACCGGCTCGGGCGTGTACATGCTGCTTCGCCCGCGCACCTTCCAGGTCATCATGGGCCTGACGCTCATCTCCTACGCGGTCAACCTCTTCATCTTCAGTATGGGCCGGCTCAAGGTCGACAGCGAGCCGGTGCTCATCAAGGGCTTCGAGGCCACGCTGGCCAACACGGCCGACCCGATGCCGCAGGCGCTGGTGCTCACCGCCATCGTCATCGGCTTCGCCATGACGGCGCTGTTCCTGGTGGTGATGCTTGCCTCGCGCGGCCTCACCGGCACCGACCATGTGGACGGTGAAGAACGGCAGGAGGCGGAGTGAACGAAATCTCGCACCTGCTCGACGAGCTGCTCGAGTTCAGCATGCCGCACCTGGTGGCGGTGCCCATCCTCGTGCCCATGCTCACGGCCGCGCTCATGCTGCTGCTGGGCGAGAACCGCCGGCGTACCAAGTCGGCGCTGAGCGTGGTCTCGGGCCTGGTCGGCCTGCTGGCCGCGCTGGCGCTGCTGCGCTGGGTGAACGCGGCCGACACCGGCGGCGGCCCCGGCTCCATCGGCGTGTACCTGCCGGGCAACTGGCGCGCGCCCTTCGGCATCGTGCTGGTGGCCGACCGGCTCTCCACCATGATGGTCGCGCTTACCGGCGTCGTCGCCTTCGCCGCGTCGATCTATTCCACTTCGCGCTGGGACCGCGCGGGCGTGCACTTCCACCCGCTGCTGCAGTTGCAGCTCATGGGGCTGAACGGCGCCTTCCTCACCGGCGACCTGTTCAACCTGTTCGTGTTCTTCGAGGTGATGCTCGCGGCCTCCTACGGCCTGCTGCTGCACGGCTCGGGCCGGCTGCGCGTGCAGGCGGGGCTGCACTACATCGCGATCAACCTGGCGGCCTCGTCGCTGTTCCTCATCGGCGCGGCCATTTTGTACGGCGTGACCGGCACGCTGAACATGGCCGACCTGGGCGTTCGCATCGCCGAGCTCGCGCCGGGCGACCGCGGGCTGGTGCATGCGGCGGCGGCCATTCTTGCCACGGCCTTCTTCGCCAAGGCGGGGGCGTGGCCGCTCAACTTCTGGCTGGTGC
This sequence comes from Variovorax sp. J22G73, assembly GCF_030317035.1. Taxonomy (GTDB): domain Bacteria; phylum Pseudomonadota; class Gammaproteobacteria; order Burkholderiales; family Burkholderiaceae_C; genus Variovorax. The sequence continues at coordinate 811,981 of NZ_JASZYK010000001.1, read as the reverse complement.
CGGCGTACAGCGCCGCGGTGTCGCCGGTGGGGGCCGTGTTCGCGCTGCTGACCAAGCTGGGCATCTACACCATCCTGCGGCTGTGGACGGTGCTGTTCGCGCCCGACACCGGCGCCTCGGCCGCCTTCGGGCAGTACGCGCTGGAGGGCATCGGGCTGGCCACGCTGTTCGTGGGGGCCATCGGCATCGTGGGCACGCAGCGGCTGTCGAACCTGGCGGGCTTCAGCGTGCTGGTGTCCGCCGGCACGCTGCTCGCGGCGGTCGGGCTCGGCCAGCCCGCCGTGTGGGCGGGCGCCCTGTATTACCTGCTGAGCTCCACGCTCGCGGTGAGCGCGTTCTTCCTGCTGATCGACATGATCGAGCGCTGGCGCAACGCGGGCATGAGCGTGGCGCCGCACGAGGCCGCGGGCAATGCGCCCTACCTCACCGAAGACCTGCGCGTGCTGTCCGACGTGAACCTCGACGACGACGCCCAGGCGCTCTACGGCCGCGCGATTCCCGCGGGCGTGGCCTTCCTGGGGCTGAGCTTCATGGGCTGCACGCTGCTGCTCGCGGGCCTGCCGCCGCTGTCGGGCTTCGTGGGCAAGTTCGCGATGCTCTCGGGGCTGCTGGGCACGACGGCGGTGGGCGGCGCGGGCTGGGCCTTCCTGGCGCTGCTGATCGTCTCGGGCTTCCTGTCGCTCATTGCGCTGAGCCGCACCGGCATTCGCCACTTCTGGACGCAGCCGCACGCCACCATGCCTTCGCTGCCCGCGCTCGAGGTGTTGCCGGTGGCCGCCCTGCTGGCCGCCTGCGTGGCGCTCACGGTGTGGGCCGAGCCCGTCATGCAGCACGCCAAGGCCACGGCCGAGGGCCTGAAGACGCCCACGGCCTACCGCGACGCGGTGTTGGGGGCAAGGCAGATTCCCAATCCCCCGAAGCCTGCCACGAAGGAAGCCCCGGCCCCATGAAGCGCCTGATTCCTTCGCCACCGCTGTCCTTCGCGCTGTTCGTCGTCTGGATCCTGCTCGAACAGTCGCTGGAGGCCGCCACGCTGCTGTCGGCCGTGGTGCTGGCCATTGCCGTGCCGCTCATCACCAAGGGGCTGCGCCCCGCGGCCGTGCGCATGCGCCGGCCCGGCGTGGCGCTGCGGCTGTCGTTCGTGGTCACCTACGACATGCTCAAGTCGGCGTACGACGTGGCCCGGCTGCTGCTCACGCGCCGCACCACGGACATCCACGCGCGCTTCGTGCAGATTCCGCTGGACATGCGCGACCCCAACGGCCTGGCCGTGCTCGCGATGATCATGTGCCTCACGCCCGGCACCGCCTGGGGCGAGGTGTCGTTCGACCGCAGCACCCTGCTGATCCACGTGTTCGACCTGGGCGACGAAGCGGCCTTCGTCGCGCTCATCAAGCAGCGCTACGAACGCCCCCTGATGGAGATCTTCGAGTCATGACACCCGTTCTTTTCTGGGCCTTGAAGTTCGCGCTGTTCCTGCTGGCCGTGGCCATGCTGTGCGCGCTGTCGCGCCTGCTGGTCGGCCCCACGGCGCAAGACCGCGTGATGGCGCTGGACTGCCTCTACATCAACGGCATGCTGATGATGCTGGTGCTGGGCATCATCTACGCGAGCAACGTGTACTTCGAGGCGGCGCTGCTGATCGCGCTGTTCGGCTTCGTGGGGTCGACGGCCATCGCCAAGTTCCTGCTGCGCGGGGAGGTCATCGAATGAACGATTTCATCGTGGGCCCGCTGCCGCTGTGGGCCGAGATCATCACCGCCGTGTTCGCGGTGCTGGGCGCGGCCTTTGCCGCCATCGGCTCGTTCGGGCTGGTGCGCCTGCCCACCTTCTTCCGCCGCATCCATGCGCCCACGCTGGGCGCGACGGTGGGCGTGTGGTGCATGACGATTGCCACCATCGTCTATTTCTCGGTGCAGGGCTTCAGCCTGTTCCTGCACGCGGTGCTGATCGTGCTGTTCATTGCGCTGACCGCGCCCATCACCACCATCTTCCTGATGCGCGCGGCGCTGTTCCGCGAGCGGCAAAAGGGCGGCGACGTGCCGCCGCAGGCCAAGTCGGGCTGACCGGCTGACCAGTTGCACCTGGCTTGACCGGCTGGGCGCTCAGCTCGGCTGCAGCTGCTGCATTTCCTTCGCGCGCGCCACCTCCACCTCGCGGGGCAGCGTGACCGCGTTCTTCACCGCCAGGATCTCCGCCATCACGCTCACCGCGATCTCCGGTGGCGTCTTGCTGCCGATGTAGATGCCGATGGGCCCGCGCAGGCGCGCGAGCGATTCGTCGGTCTGCTCGAAGTGCTCGATCATGCGGTCGCGCCGCGCGTCGGCATTGCGGCGCGAGCCGATGGCGCCCACGTAGAAGGCCTCGCTCTGCAGCGCCTCCAGCAGGGCCAGGTCGTCCAGCTTGGGGTCGTGTGTGAGCGCCACCACGCAGCTGCGGCGGTCGGGCCGAAAGGCGAGCACGGCGTCGTCGGGCATCTCGGTGGTGATGTGCACGCCGGGCAGCGACCACGCGGTGCGGTACTCGGCGCGCGGGTCGCACAAGGTCACGGCGAAGCCGCTGAACTTGGCCATGGTGGCGAGGTATTCGGCGAGCTGGCCGGCACCGATGAGCAGCATGCGGTACTCGGGGCCGAAGGTGTTGGTGAGCTCGGTGTCGTTCACCGTGAGCTCGTCGGGCGCGCGCGCCTCGGCGAGCCGCACCGCGCCGGTGGCCAGCGTCACGGTGCGCTTCATGAGCTTGCCCTGCTCCAGCTGCGCGACCAGCAGGTCGAGCGAATCGGCGTCGGGCGCGTACTCGAGCAGCAGCTCCAGCGTGCCGCCGCACGGCAGGCCGAAGCGGTGCGCCTCGTCGGCGGTGATGCCGTACTTCACGAGCGCGGGCGGCGCGCCCAGCGGCACGTCTTCGCCCTTGCCGTGGGCATGGCTGTAGCGGGCGATGAGGTCGTCTTCGATGCAGCCACCCGACACCGAGCCGACCACGGCGCCGTCTTCGGCCAGGGCCATGATCGAGCCCACGGGCCGGGGCGACGAGCCCCAGGTGCGCACCACGGTGGTCAGCAGCGCGCGCTTGCCGGCACGCCGCCAGTCGCGCAGCGTGCGCAGCACCATGACGTCGAGGTTTTCCATGGGGCGGGTGCGTCCTCAGCCGGCTTCGCCAGACGTGCCCGATGTGCCCGCTGTGCCCGGCGTGCCTGGAGCGGCGGGTTCGTCCTTCTTGCCCAGCCCGATCTTCTTCATCAGCCCGGACATCATGCCGGCCTTCTCCGCCGGGGCTTCCGCGTCCTCGGCCACTGCCGCCGGCGGCGGGCCGTAGCGGCTTTGCATCTCGGCGTCGAAGCGCTTGAAGAAGTCGTCGGCGGTGGACTTGGCGGCACCGTCGATCAGGCGCTGGCCCAGCTGGGCGATCTTGCCGCCGACCTGGGCCTGCACGGTGTAGTCGAGCTCGCAGCCCGCGGCCGGCGTTGCGGCCGTGGCCTCGTGCGCCAGCGCGGCATCGACCGGCGCTTCGCCCTCCACCGCCCCGGCCGCCCCGGCCGCCAGCGGCTTGAGCGACACGCTGGACGAGCCCTTCGCAAAGCCCGCCACGCCGCCCTGCCCCTCGAAGGTCAGCTTGTAGCCGTCGGGCGCCACGATGTCCGACAGCATCACCTTGCCGCTGAACTTGGCCGACACGGGGCCGATCTTCAGCGCCAGCGCCACGCTGTAGGTGTTGTCGCCCGTCAGCTCGAACTTGTCGCAGCCGGGAATGCATTTCTTCAGCGTCTCGGGGTCGTTGAGCGCTTCCCAGGCCTGTTGTTGGGTGACGCCGAGGCGGCGGTTTCCGAGCATTTCCATGGTGGGTGTCCTTTTCTTGTCGTGTTCCGCGCTAGCGGCCGGAGTGCGCGTTCTGCCCCGACCTCATCAGGGCGGCCAGGCTCGAAGCCAGCTGCGCGAGTGCGCTGAGATTGTGAACCGCGAGCATCGCGTCCGCATGCCGGTGCAGCACGCCGGCCCCACGGGCCAGAGGGGCGTAGCCGTCGAAGCGCAGCAGCGGGTTGAGCCACAGCAACCGGCGCGAATGGCGCTTCAGCCACAGCAGCTCCTGCTCGAGCACCGCGGGTTCGCCGGTGTCCAGCCCGTCGCTGATCACCAGCACCAGCGTGCGCCGGCCGGTCAGGCGGCGGGCGTGGGCGCGGCGCAGTTCGCCCAGCGAATCGCCCAGCCGGGTGCCGCCCGCGAAATCGTCGATGGCCAGGCTGGCCGCGACCAGCATGTCGTCGGTGTCGGCCAGCCGGAACGCGGGCGTCAGGTCGGTCAGGCGGGTGCCGAAAGCGAACACGTCGCGCCGCCCCGCCCGCCGCGTGGCCGCATGCAGAAAGGCCAGCAGCAGCCGCGCGTAGCGCTCCATGGAGCCCGAGACGTCGACCAGCACCAGCAGCGGCAAGGGCTGCGGGCGCCGCGTGAGCCGGGGCAGCCGCAAGATTTCGCCGCCGGTGCGCGCCGCCTCCTGCAGCACGCCGGGCCAGTGCATGCGCGCATGCTGCCGGCCGGCCTCGCCCGCCAAGCGCAGGCGGCGCGACGGCAGCTCGGGCACAGGCAGGCGGATGTCGCGCGCCAGCCGCTCCACCAGCCGGTATTCGGAAGCGCCCAGCGCGTTGAAGTCGGCGTGCTGCAGGCGCTGGCGGTCGCTGGCGGTCATGGCCGCGTCGAACTCGATCTCGCGGTCGGGCTTGGCAGGCTCGGCGGGCTTCGCGGCATTGCGGGGCGCGGTGAGCGCCTCGCGCACGCGCGGCCGGCGCTTCGACGGCTCGGCCTTGCCTTCGGCGCTGGGCAGCATCTGCGCGAGCAGCTTGTTGGCCAGCTCCGGGTCCTTGAACCAGGCGTCGAACAGTTCGCGGAACACCATGCGGTCCTGCTCGCGGCTGACCATCACGGCCTCCATGGCGGCGCCCAGGTCGCGCTTGTCTTCCACGCCGACCAGCGTGGCCGCCTCGGCCGCCAGCGCGATGCGCATGGCGTCGGTGCGAACGCCCGCGCGGCGCAGCGCGCGGCCGAAGGCGGTGATGTTGCCGGCGAGCTTGCCGCTGCGCACATCGCCCAGCTGCGGAATGCCCTGGGAACCTGGATCACCGCCGGTGCGGGCTGCCTCTGCCATGCGCGTGCCCGGCGCGCTCAGTGCGCCGCCGGCTCCTCGGGCTTGAGCAGGTCCGACGCCAGCTCGCGCGTGAGCGCGGCCACGTCGTCGCGCTGCTTGAACAGGATGCCGGCAGTGTCGACCACCACTTCGGGATCGAGCTCGACCGTGTCCAGCGCAATCAGCGCCCTTGCCCACTCCACGCTTTCGGCGATGCCGGGCGCGCGCTGGAAGGCGTTGACGAAAGGCGCCTCGCGCAGCCGCGCCACGAAGGCCGACACCTGCGCCGACAGCGCCTCGCCCGCCTGCGGCACCTGGGCGCGCACGATGGCCAGCTCGCGCTCGCGCTCGGGGTAGTCGAGCCAGTGGTACAGGCAGCGGCGTTTCACCGCGTCGTTGAGTTCGCGCGTGCGGTTGCTGGTGAGGATGGTCACGGGCGGCACCACGGCGCGCACCGTGCCCAGTTCGGGAATGCTCACCTGGTACTCGCCCAGGTACTCGAGCAGGAAGGCCTCGAAGGGCTCGTCGGCGCGGTCCACCTCGTCGATGAGCAGCACCGCGCCGGGCGCCGGTGTCTGCAGCGCCTGCAGCAGCGGGCGGCGGATGAGGTAGTGCGGCTGGTAGACCTCGGCTTCCACGTCGCGCGCCGCGCCGCTGGCTTCGGCCGCGCGCATGTGCAGCAGCTGCGCGGCGTAGTTCCATTCATACAGCGCCTCGCGCTGCTCCAGCCCGTCGTAGCACTGCAGGCGCAGCAGCTCGCGGTTCAGCGCCTTCGACAGCGCCTTGGCCAGCTCCGTCTTGCCCACGCCGGGTTCGCCTTCGAGCAGCAGCGGGCGCTGCAGCTTCAGCGCGAGGAACACGGCCGTGGCCAGGCGGCGGTCGGCGAAGTAGCCGGCCTGCACCAGGCCGTCGGAGAGCGAATCGATGGTCGGGAAGATCATGGCCAAGCGTAGCGGAAGGCGCCGGTGCAGCGCGCCTTCCAGCCTCCTTGTGGCGTCGTCGTCTTCGTAGGCTTCGTGGGGAGCGCCCGCGCGCTCAGCCCAGCGCCTTGGTGACCGCGCGTTGCGTGAGCACGCTGATCAGGTTCGCGCGGTAGGCGGCGGAGGCATGCAGGTCGCTGTTGAGGTCGCTCGCGTCGATCTTCACGCCCGCGGCGGACGCGGCGGTAAAGCTCTGGTTCAGCGCGTCTTCCAGCCCCGCATGGCGGAACACGCCATTGCCCGCGCCGGTGACGGCCACGCGCACGACGCTGTCGTACTGCGCCACGAAGACGCCGACCAGCGGAAAGTGCGAGGCCTTCTGGCGCAGCTTCTCGTACACGGCGCGCTTGGGAACCGGAAAGCGGATGGCGGTGATCAGCTCGTCGTCTTCCAGCGCGGTGGTGAACAGGCCCTGGAAAAAATCGTCAGCGGCAATCTCGCGCTTCGACGTGACCACCGTGGCACCCGTGCCCAGCACCGCGCTCGGGTAGCACGCCGCCGGGTCGTTGTTGGCCACCGAGCCGCCGATGGTGCCCATGGCGCGCACCTGCCGGTCGCCGATGCGCGAAGCCAGGTCGGCCAGCGCCGGAAACGCCGCTTTCAGCTCGGCGTGGTTGGCCACGTCGAGGTGGCGCGACATGGCGCCGATGGTGAAGCTGTCGCCGTCCTTGCTGATGCCGGTGAGCTCGCTGATGCCGCTCAGGTCCACCAGCTGGTCGGGGGCGGAAAGCCGCAGCTTCATCGAGGCCAGCAGGGTCTGGCCGCCGGCCAGCGCCTTGGCGCCGGCACCGATCAGCTTGGCCGCATCGGCCACCGAGGCGGGCCGTTCGAGTGTGAAGGCGTACATGGTGTGTGGTTCCTTCTTTGTTGTGTTCAGGGAGCGGGCCGGCCCTGGGTGCTGGCGGCGAGCGCGGGCTCTTGCGGCATGGCGTCCTTCGCGGCGCTGCCGCTGCCCTTCTGCATCGCTTCCCAGACGCGGCTGGACGATGCGGGCATGTCGAAGTCCTTCACGCCCAGGGGCGCCAGCGCGTCGAGCACGGCGTTGATGACCGCCGGCGGCGAACCGATGGCCCCGGCCTCGCCGCAGCCCTTGGTGCCCAGCGGGTTGTGGGTGCACGGGGTGCACACGGTGTCCAGCTTGAACTGCGGAAACTCGGCGGCGCGCGGCATGGCGTAGTCCATGAAGCTGCCGGTGAGCAGCTGGCCCGTTTCGTTGTCGTACACGCAGTTTTCCAGCAGCGCCTGGCCGATGCCCTGCACCAGCCCGCCGTGCACCTGGCCCTCGACGATCATCGGGTTGATGATGGTGCCGAAGTCGTCCACGGCGGTGAAGCGGTCGACCCGCACCTCGGCGGTCTGCCTGTCGATCTCGACCTCGCAGATGTAGGTGCCGCCCGGAAAGGTGAAGTTGGTCGGGTCGTAGAAGGCGGTTTCGTTCAGGCCCGGCTCCAGCTTGTCGAGCGGGTAGTTGTGCGGCACGTAGGCCGTGAGCGCCACCTGGCCGAACGGAATCTTCTTGTCGGTGCCCTTGACCGTGAACTCGCCGTTGGCGAACTCGATGTCGGCGTCGCTCGCCTCCATCAGGTGCGCGGCGATCTTCTTGGCCTTGGTCTCGATCTTGTCGAGCGCCTTCATGATGGCCGCGCCGCCCACCGAGATGGAGCGCGAGCCGTAGGTGCCCATGCCGAAGGGCACGCGGCCGGTGTCGCCGTGCACCACGTCGACGTTTTCCACCGGAATGCCCAGGCGCGCCGCCACCACCTGCGCGAAGGTGGTCTCGTGGCCCTGGCCGTGGCTGTGCGAGCCGGTGAACACCGTCACGCTGCCGGTCGGGTGCACGCGGATCTCGCCGCACTCGAACAGGCCCGCGCGCGCGCCCAGCGCACCCGCGATGTTCGACGGCGCGATGCCGCAGGCCTCGATGTAGCTCGAGTAGCCGATGCCGCGCAGCTTGCCCCTGGCCTCGCTGGCCGACCTGCGCGCCGCGAAGCCGTCGACCTCGGCCAGCGCCTGCGCCTTGGTCATGCAGGCGTGGAAGTCGCCGGTGTCGTACTGCAGCGCCACCGGCGTCTGGTACGGAAAGGTGGTGATGAAGTTGCGCTTGCGGATCTCGTCCTGCCCCAGGTTCATTTCCCAGGCGCAGCGCGACACCAGCCGCTCCAGCAGGTAGGTGGCCTCGGGCCGGCCGGCGCCGCGGTAGGCGTCCACCGGCGCGGTGTTGGTGAACCAGGCATCGACCTCCACGTAGATCTGCGGCGTGGTGTATTGGCCCGCGAGCAGCGTCGCATAGAGGATGGTCGGCACCGCCGTCGAGAAGGTCGACAGGTACGCGCCCAGGTTGGCGTCGGTGTGCACGCGCATGGCGAGGAACTTGCCGTCCTTGTCCATCGCCATCTCGGCATGGCTCACGTGGTCGCGGCCGTGCGCGTCGGACAAGAAGCACTCCGAGCGCTCCGCCGTCCACTTGATGTTGCGGTTGAGCTGCTTGGCCGCCCAGGTGAGGCACACGTCCTCGGCGTACAGGAAGATCTTGGAGCCGAAGCCGCCGCCCACGTCGGGCGCGATCACGCGCACCTTGTGCTCGGGCAGGCCCAGCACGAACGCCGTCATGAGCAGCCGCTCGACGTGCGGGTTCTGGTTGGACACGTACAGCGTGTAGTCGTCGGTGCCGCGGCTGTAGCTGCCGATGGCCACGCGCGGCTCGATCGGGTTGGGAATGAGCCGGTTGTTGACCAGGTCGAGCTTGGTCACGTGCGCGGCGGTGGCGAACACCGTGTCGACCGCGGCCTTGTCGCCCAGCGCCCACTTGTAGCACTGGTTGTCGGGGGCTTCGTCGTGCAGCGTGGTGTTGCCGGTTTTCTTCGCCGCGTCGGCCACGCTCACCAGCGCGGGCAGCACGTCGTAGTCGACCACCACGGCCTCGGCGGCGTTCTTCGCCTGCTCGACCGTCTCGGCCACCACCATGGCCACGTGGTCGCCCACGTAGCGCACCTTGTTGATCGCCAGGATCGGGTGCATCGGCTCCTTCATGGGGGTGCCGTCGGGGTTGTTGATGAGCCAGCCGCAAGGCAGCCCGCCCATCTTCCCCTCGATGTCCTTGCCGCTGAAGATGCCGACCACGCCGGGCATCTTCAGCGCCTCGGCGATGTCGACCGACTTGACCGTGGCGTGGGCGTGCGGCGAGCGCACGAAGACCGCATGGCTCTGGTTGGCCAGCGTGATGTCGTCGGTGTAGTTGCCCGCGCCGGTCAGGAAGCGGTAGTCTTCCTTGCGCCGCAGCGCCTCGCCGATGTGGGGCAGGTTCGAGAAGTCGGAGGCACCCATGATGTCGCTCCCTTCACGCCGTGACGGTTGCTTTGACCGGCGTGCCCGAGGCCATCGCCTCGCCGCCCATCTTCACGGCCTTCACAATGTTCTGGTAGCCCGTGCAACGGCACAGGTTGCCGTCGAGCAGCTCGCGGATCTCGGTCTCGCTCGACCTGGGGTGGTGGGTGCACAGGTCGATGGCGCTCATGACCATGCCCGGCGTGCAGAAGCCGCATTGCAGGCCGTGGCATTCCTTGAACGCCGCCTGCATGGGATGCATGGTGCCGTCGGCCTCGGCAATGCCCTCGATGGTGGTGATATCGCTGCCCGCCGCCTGCGCGACCAGGATGTTGCACGACTTGACCGCCCGCCCGTTCACATGGACGGTGCACGCGCCGCACTGCGCGGTGTCGCAACCCACATGGGTGCCCGTGAGGTGGAGGTGCTCGCGGATGGCGTGGACAAGGAAGGTGTTGGGTGGCGCGTCGACCGTGACCTGGCGGCCGTTGACCTTGAAAGCGACCTGCATGTGGCTGTCTCCGTGAAAGGTGATGGCTGGTTCAGCGAAAGCATCTTGGATGGCGACCTTTCGCACTATCCTAGGCAAAACCCTTGCCACTTGCACAGAGCGCGCGAAATTCTCAAAATGAAACAGCTTGCCATCCGGCGAGCCGGGAAAAGCCCCGAAAAGCGCGTGCACGCGAGCCCCCCACGATGCCTGTCTCTCTTGTTTCACCGCCGCCGGAGCGGTCGCTGGCCATTGCCCAGGCCCGGCGCGAACTGATCGATGGCGAGTCGCCGCGCGCACGCGGCGCGGCCTGCATCGACTCATGGATCGCCCGGTCGTGGCAACGCTGCATCGAGGCCGGCCGCCGGCCGCAGCAGCGGGTGAGCTTCGAGCCGGTGAGCCGGAGTCACAGCTGCGACATCGCCGAGCGCAACCGCGCGCTGATCGCCGTGGCGCGTCCGGTGATCGAACGGCTTTCGCGCGCCATTGCCGACACGCGCTACTTCGCCATCCTGACCGACGCCGAGGGCATCGTGGTCGACGTGGGCAACCTGCCCGACGGCACCGACACCGCCAGCCGCTGCGCGCGCGACATCGGGCGCGTGGGCGTCGACCTGTCGGAGCGCGCCATCGGCACCAGCGCCATCGGCACGGCGCTGGCCGAGCAGGAGTCGGTGTGGCTGCACGGCGGCGAGCACTTCTTCGACGACACCAGCGTGTACAGCTGCGCCGGCGCGCCGCTCTTCGGTCCCCAGGGCGACTGCATCGGCATGCTCGACCTGACCGGCGTGCAGGTGGTGGAGCGGCCCGAGCTGCGGCACCTGGCCGCGCTGTCGGCGCGCAGCATCGAGAACACCCTGGTCATGCGCGAGCCCTGCGAGCTGCTGCTGCACCTGGCGTGGCCGGGCAGCCCGGCCGGCGAGGCGAGCGAAGGGCTGCTGTGCATCGATGCCGGCGGCAGCGTGACCGGCGCCAACGCGGCGGCGCGCCAGATGCTGCACCAGCCGCTGGCGCGCAACACGCAGCCGCTGCATTTCAACGACCTGTTCGCCCTGCCGCTGCACATGATGTTCGACGCGGCCCGCCGCGCCGACGCGGTGCTGGAGGTGCCGCTGTGGTCCGGCCTGCGGGTGCAGGTGCGGCCCCAGGGCGGTGGCCGCGGCGGCGCGGTGGCCGCGCCCGCCGTCGATGCACGCCCGCGCCTGCGCGACGTGGAGACCGCGCTGATCCGCAAGGCGGTGGCCGATGCGCGCGGCAACGTGGCCGAAGCCGCGCGGGCGCTGGGCATCAGCCGGGCGACGGTGTACCGCAAGCTGTGGCGCGGACGGCCGGCGGGCGCGCCGGACTGAGCCCTGCGCAGCAGGAAGAGATCAAGCGGCGCCACACGCCATCAGGCCCCATCAAGCACCCACGGGCACCTTGTCCAGGAAGCCCGTCACCGAGCGCAGCTTGCCTGCGTCGAGCTGCGCGAAGTCGGTGCCCTGGATCAGGTCTTGCGCCCCGCTCGGCCCGAGCGTCCACGAGAAGCGCAGCTGGTCGCCGTGCGCGTCGGCCTTGCCCAGCAGGTGGAAGCGAAAGCCCGGAAAGCGCTGGTGCACCGCGCCCACCAGCGCGCTGATCTGCGCGTGGCCGCTGGCCTGCGCCATCGGGTCGATGTAGTGGGCGTTGGCGGTCCAGCCGGCTTCGATCAGCGCGGCGCGGCGCGCGGCGTCGGTCTCGTTCCAGACGGCGATGTAGTCGCGGGCGATCTGGGTGGCATCGTGTGCGGCGGTGTTCATGGTGGCCATTCCTTTCGGGGGGTTCGACCCGCAACAGCGCGGGGTGAAGGAATGGTCGCGGCGCACGCGATTCGCGTCGATGACGTGGCAGGTTATGTGGGCGTTATGTGGTGGTGTCCATCGCCGCGTCCGCGTCCAGCGGAAACACCGGCCGGCGCACCTTGCTGAACGGGAACAGCCCGTAGTCCGAGCTGGTCACGCCCGGGCTGTCGCACTCCACCAGCGCGGCCGACAGCGGCACGAACACCGGCCGGCAGTACATGCGCGACTTCAGCAGCAGGAAGCGCTCGGTGCGCGGGTCGAGCCCCGCGCACTCGAACACGCCGATGTCCCACGGCTCCTGCGTGCGCTCGGTCACCACGATGCGCGCGGCACCGATGTCGAACAGCACCGTGCGGCCCATGCTGCTGCGCTGGCCGGTGTAGGTAGGGCCGGTGATGACGTAGTCGCCGTCGCTGATGGCGCGCACCGTGCCCGTCAGGCGCACCGGCGTCTTCGACAGGCCGATGCCTTCGAGCGACACCTTGTTGCCCAGCGCCACCGTCACTTCGGCGCCCTCGCCCGCCGCGACCAGCTCGGCCACCGCCTCGGGGTCGCACAGCGGGCCCACGCCGATGCCGTGCAGGCCCTGGGCCAGCGCCTCCTGCAGCACGTCCATGGTGTCGCAGCTGCCGCCGGACATGCAGTTGTCCCCGTGGTCGAGCAGCAGCACCGGTTTGGAGGCGCCATGCGCGATGAGCTTGGCGCGCGCAATCGATTCCGCCAGCGGTTCGCTGCGGTAGATGAAGGCCTCGCGCTCGTTCCACATCTGCGTGGCGATGCGGTCGGCCGTGGCCTGCGCGCGCTCGGGCGACTGCGCGTCGACCACGATCACGCTCATGCACGGCGCCTCGATGTCCGACAGCGAGAAGCCCGCCAGGATCGACACCGCCAGCGACTCCGACCGCTCGGCCGCCTGCGCCGCCTCGATGGCCCGCTGCATCGCGCCGGTGAACGAGGCGCTGCGCAGCGTGTGCGCCATCAGCGGCAGCTGGCGCCAGCGCATGTGCGGCTGGCTGCGGCCGGCGAGCAGGTCGAACAGCAGGCGGCCCGCGTGCGCGCCGGTCTCGTACATGTCGATGTGCGGATAGGTCTTGAAGCCGACGATGACGTCGGCGTTGCGCACCATTGCGGGCGTCACGTTGGCGTGCAGGTCGAGCGCCACGCCAATGGGCACGCCCGGCGCGGCGGCGCGCAGGCGCACCAGCAGGTCGCCTTCGCCGTCCGCGCTGTTCTGCGCCACCATGGCGCCGTGCAGGTCGAGCAGGATGGCGTCGCAGCCCGGCGCCGCGTCCACGATGCATTGGGTGAGCGTGGTGTAGGCCTGCGCATCGACCGGCCCGCTCGGGTTGGCCGAGGCCGACACCGGCGTGACCACCGCGGCGCCCGCCTGCTCGGCCAGGTCGATGAAGGCCGACATCGCGGTGCGCATGCCCTTGTTGTCGGCGTACGCCTGCGCGCCGAAGGTGGGGCCGTCGGGCCCGAAGGCCGCGAGCGGCGTGGGCACGGGCGAGAAGGTGTTGGTCTCGTGGTTGAGGCGCGCGATCAGGACCTTCACGACACCACCCCCGCGCTTTGCAGCATGGCCTGCAGCAGCACGTTGCAGCCGGCCTCGAGGTGGTCGGGCTGCGCGTCCTCGATCTCGTTGTGGCTGATGCCGTCCAGGCACGGCACGAAGATCATCGCCGCGGGGCACACGCGCGCGAGGTACACCGCATCGTGGCCGGCGCCGCTGATCACGTTCATCCAGCCCAGGCCCTGCGCCTGCGCCGCGTCGCGCACCGCCGACACCAGCCGGGGCGTGAACGGTTGCGGCGGAAAGTACACCACCTGCTCCACCGTGGCCACGACCTTGCCCTTGGTGGCGATGCGCTGCACCGCCGCCTTCAACTCGGCGTCCATGGCCGACAGCACCACGTCGTCGGCCGCGCGCAGGTCGACGCTGAGCTTCACGCGGCCCGGGATCACGTTGCGCGAGTTCGGATAGTTGTCGATCCAGCCGACCGTGCCGCGTGCGTGCGGCGCGTGCGCCAGCGCGATGCGGTTCACCTCGATGACGAGCTCCGACGCGGCGAGCAGCGCGTCCTTGCGCAGCTCCATCGGCGTGGGGCCGGCATGCGCTTCCATGCCCTGCATCACCACGTCGTACCAGCGCTGGCCGAGCGCGCCCTCGACCACGCCGATCACGCGCTCGTTGGCTTCCAGCACCGGGCCCTGCTCGATGTGCGCCTCGAAATACGCGCCCACCGGCGAAGCGGCGGCCGAGGCCGGCGTGCTGCCCGCGTAGCCGATGGCCTGCAGCGCATCGGACACGCTCACGCCCTCGGTGTCGCGCTGGGCCAGTGCGTGCTCCAGCGTGAAGGCATCGACGAACACGCCCGAGCCCATCATCACGGGCACGAAGCGCGAGCCTTCTTCGTTGGTCCACACGGCCACCTCGATCGGCGCCTCGGTCTGCACCTTGGCGTCGTTCAGCGCGCGCACCACCTCCAGCCCGGCGAGCACGCCGTAGTTGCCGTCGAACTTGCCGCCGGTGGGCTGGGTGTCGATGTGGCTGCCGGTGGTAACGGGGGGCAGCGCGTTGTCGCGGCCGGCGCGGCGCGCGAAGATGTTGCCGATGGCGTCCACGCGCACCTCGCAGCCCGCCTCGCGCATCCAGCGCGTGAACAGGTCGCGGCCCTGGCGGTCGAGCTCGGTCAGCGCGATGCGGCAGACGCCGCCTTTCTCGGTGGCGCCCAGTTGCGCCAGCTCCATCAAGGAGTTCCAGAGCCGCTGGCCGTCGATGCGGAGTTCGGTGTGTGATGTCATGGTGTTGCGAATGAGAAAAGAGGGGCGCGGGTGTTCAGGCAAGGCCCACGCCCAGGTAGCGGTCTTTCACTTCGTGGTCGGCCACGAAGTCGGCGTTGGCGGCCTCGTGCACGATCACGCCCTGCTCGACGATGTAGTGGCGGTCGGCCAGCTGCATGCAGACCTCCAGGTTCTGCTCGACCAGCAGGATGGCCACGCCCGCGGCCTTGATGGTCTTCAGCTGCGCGACGATTTCCTCGACGATCACCGGCGCGAGCCCCTCGACCGGCTCGTCGAGGATCAGCAGGCGCGGATGGTTCATGAGCGCGCGGCCAATGGCCAGCATCTGCTGCTCGCCGCCCGAGAGCTGCCCGCCGCCGTTGCGCCGCCGCTCCTTCAGGCGCGGGAAGATGCGGTAGATGTCGTCCAGCTGCCAGGGCGATTCGCGCCGCTGGCCGAGCAGCAGGTTTTCTTCCACCGACAGCAGCTTGAAGACGCCGCGGTGCTCGGGCACCAGGCACACGCCGCGCTGCGCGATGCGGTGCGGCGGCTGGCCGGCAATGTCAGCGCCCTGGAAGCGCACCCGGCCGCCGGTGGGCGTGACCGCGCCGGCAATGCTCTTGAGCGTGGTCGACTTGCCCGCGCCGTTGCGCCCCAGCAGCGTGACCAGTTCGGCCTCGCCCACGGTCAGCGAGACGCCCTGCAGCACATGGCTCTTGCCGTAGTGGGCGTGCAGCGCTTCGACTTCGAGGATGTTCGCGCTCATCGTGTCGCCTCCGTTGGTTGATGGCCGGCGATGCCCCGGCTGCTGTCCCCTCTCCCCTCGGGGAGAGGGCTAGGGTGAGGGCCAGCGGCGATGGCAAAGCCGCTGCATGTGCGAAGGCCCCTGCCCTCACCCCCGCCCTCTCCCCAAGGGGAGAGGGAGCAAGACATGACGCGGCTCATGCTTTTCCCCCGGTGATCATGTTGCCCAGGTACGCCGTGCGCACGCGCGCATCCGAGCGGATGTCGCCCGGCAGCCCCTCGGCCAGCACGCGGCCCAGCTGCATCACGGTGACGGTGTCCGAGATGTCCATCACGATGTTCATGTTGTGCTCGATCAGCACCACGGTGTGCGCGTCGCGCAGGCCGCGAATGAGCTGCTTCATGTCGTCGAGGTCGTCGATGCCCATGCCCGAGGTCGGCTCGTCGAGAAAGATGGCCTTGGGCTTCGCGGCCAGCGCCATGCCCACCTCGAGGCGGCGCTGCTGGCCGTGCGACAGCACGCTGGCGGGCGTGTCGGCCAGGCGCTCCAGGCCCACGCGTGCGAGCACCTCGGCCACGGTGTCGGCGCAGGCGCGCTCGCCCACCGGCGCACGCCAGCAGTTCATGGCCTGGCGCGGCGCGATGCCCTGCGCGGCCACGCGCAGGTTCTCGCGCACCGACAGGCTCGCGAACAGGCTGGTGACCTGGAACGAGCGCGCCATGCCGCGCTGCACGCGCTTGTGGTCGGGCTCGCGCGTCACGTCGTGGCCGTCGAACACGATGCGCCCGCCCGTGGTAGTGCCGGTGCCCGTGAGCATGTGGAACAGCGTGGTCTTGCCCGCGCCGTTCGGCCCGATCACCGAGTGCACGGTGTTGCGCTTGATCTTCAGGTCGACGCCGCCCAGCGCGGCGAACTTGCCGTAGTGCTTGGTGACGCCAATGGCTTCGATGAGAACGTCGCTCATGCCTTGTCTCCCTGCGCAGCGACCGCGGGGGTCGCTTTTGTCGCCTTTGACGTTGCTGTTTCAGGCACGGCCTTGCGGAACACGCGGCGCCAGGCGCTCTCGCCCAGGCCCCACAGCCCGCGCTGCATGCCGATGCTCACGCCGATCAGCAGCAGCCCCAGCAGCAGCAGCCAGCGCGGCCACAGCGTGGAGAGCCAGTCGGCCAGCAGCACATAGAAGGCCGAGCCCAGAACCGAGGCGAACAGGTTGCCGGTGCCACCGATGACGGTGATGACCAGGATCATCTCGCTGGTGTGGTACTCGGCGTTCGACAGCGGCGCGATGCCGGTCATCATCGCGTGCAGCCCGCCCGCCAGGCCGGTGACGGCGCCGGAGATGACGAAGGCCAGCAGCTTGAAGCGCTTCAGGTCGTAGCCCACCGCGGCGGCGCGGTCCTCGTTGTCGCGAATGGCCAGCAGCGTGCGGCCGAACACCGAGTCGGTCACGCGCAGCAGCAACGCGAACGCGATCAGGAAGACCACCGCCACGAAGGCGTAGTACTTCCACGGCGTGTCCATGAAGGCGGGGCGCGGCACGTCGAGCAGGCCGTTGTCTCCACCGGTGAGGCCCGAGGCGGTGTACGCCACGAAATAGAACATCTGCGCGAAGGCCAGCGTGAGCATCACGAAGTAGGTGCCGCGCTGGCGAATGGCCACCCACCCGACCACCGCCGCGCCCAGCGCGCCCATGGCCACGGCCGCGAGCAGCGCCAGCGGCATGGGCACCTGCAGCCGCGTGAGCAGGATGGCGATGGTGTAGCTGCCCAGCCCGAAGAAGATGCCCTGGCCGAACGAGAGCAGCCCCGTGTAGCCCAGCAGCAGGTTGCAGCCCACCGCGGCAAGGCCGTAGATGAGCACTTCGCTCGCGAGCGAGCCCGAGCGCAGCACCAGCGGCAGGCCGAGCGCGACGACGAGCGCCAGCAGGAATGAATATTTTCTTGGCATGGCGTGGGTCATCCTCTGCGGCCGAGCAGGCCATGCGGGCGCAGCAGGAGCACGGCCCCCATCGCGACGTAGATCATCAGGCTCGCGCCCGGCGGCCAGATGGTGCTCATCAGGCTCTGCACGATGCCGATCAGCAGCCCGCCGACCAGCGCGCCGCCGAAGCTGCCGAGCCCCCCGATCACCACCACCACGAAGGCCACGCTGAGCGCCTCCACCCCCATGAACGGCTCGGCGCCGCGAATGGGCGCGGCCAGCACGCCGGCCAGCGCCGCGGTGGCCGCGCCCAGCGCGAACACCAGGCTGAACACGCGGAACACGTTGATGCCCAGCAGCGACACCATCTCGGTCGATTCGCTGCCCGCGCGCACCGCGCTGCCCAGGCGCGTGCCTTCGAGCACCCACCACAGCAGCACCGCGAGCACGGCGGTGAAGCCGATGACGAACAGCCGGTACTTCGGGTAGATGAAGCTGCCCCACATCACCACGCCCTGCAGCAGGTCGGGCGTGGGCACGCTGTTGCCCAGCGGGCCCCAGAACACGATGACGATCTCTTGCACCGCCAGCGCCAGGCCCACGGTGACCAGGATGTGGAACTCGTGCGGCTTGGCGTACACGCGGCGCAGCAGCAGCTTCTCGGCCAGCCAGCCGAGCGCGCCCACCACGAGCGGCACCACCACCAGCGCGACCCAGAAGTCCAAGCCCCACTGCATGGCCTGGTAGCACAGGTAGGCACCCAGCAGGTAGAATGCGCCGTGCGCGAAGTTCACGAAGCGCAGCAGGCCGAACACGATGGACAAGCCAACGGCCAGCAGGAAATACAGCATGCCGATGCCGATTCCGTTGATGGTCTGGAGCAGGTAGACAGACATGGTTATGCGTAATGACAGGCTCGAATGCGGTGCCCCCTAAAGAACACCGCGGAACCGGCTTTGCCGGGCCGCGGGTGTTGCCCCTGAAGGGGGTTGGAGGCCACGCGCAGTGGGCAAGCCTGGGGGTTAGCTCAACTTGCAGCCTGTCTTGTCGACGGACAGGAACGACTTGCCCGAACTCACCACGTCCACGTAGTCGGCCGGGTTCGCCATCTTCGACTTGGCCTTGCCCTTGAGCAGGTAGTAGTCCTTCACCACCTGGTGGTCGGCCTTGCGGATTTCTTCGGCGCCGGTGAGGCCGTCGTACTTCATGCCTTCCAGCGCGGCGATGACGGCCTTCTGGTCGACCGTGCCGGCCTTGACGATGCCGTCGATCAGGATCTTGGTGCAGATGTACGAGCCGGCCAGGCTGTAGTTGGGCACGATCTTCAGCTTGTCGGCCGTGCGCTTGACCAGGTCCTTGTTGAGCGGGGTGTCGGCCGTGTGCCAGTACTGCGCGCCGAAGTACACGCCGTCGCACAGGTCGGCGCCCAGCTCGTCGAACTGCTCCAGGCCCGAGGCCCAGGCCATGAGGATGGTCATGTTCTTGTGCATGCCGAAGCTCACCGCCTGGCGCAGTGCCGCCGACGACTGCGCGCCGAAGTTCAGCAGCAGCAGCACGTCGGGCTTGGCGGCCATGGCGTTGGTGAGGTAGCCGCTGAACTCCTTCTCGTTGAGCGAGTGGTAGCTGTTGCCCACGTGCTCGATGCCCTTCTCCTGGAAGATGTTCTTGGCCGCGCTCAGCAGGCCGTCGCCGAACACGTACTGCGGCGTGATGGTGTACCAGCGCCTGGCCTTCGGCATGGAGGCGATCAGCGGGCGCACCGTCTGCTCGATGGCGCCGAAGGTGGGCACCGAC
Organism: Variovorax sp. J22G73; assembly: GCF_030317035.1. Lineage (GTDB taxonomy): Bacteria > Pseudomonadota > Gammaproteobacteria > Burkholderiales > Burkholderiaceae_C > Variovorax. Next base: position 793,009 of record NZ_JASZYK010000001.1, on the reverse strand, counting down.
CAGCGGAAGGTGGCGGGGTTGCAGTCTTTGCCGGTGATTTCGTCCGCGCCCGCGGTGGTGATGAACAGGCCGCCGGCCTTCTCGGCCTCCTTGCCCATGGCCAGGGCTTCGGACGACAGGATGCCGCCCGCGAAGAACTTCGCGCCCTGCTGCTGCGAGGCTTCCTGCACCTTGCGCACGGCGGTCGCGGGCTTGCCTTCGGTGTCGAGCACCGTGTAGGCCAGCGGGCGCTTCAGCACGCTGCCGTACTGCTCGATGGCCAGCTTCATGCCCAGGTCGGCGAACTTGCCGTTGGCCGCGAAGGCGCCCGACATCGGCACCGGGCAGCCGAAGCGGATGGCCTCGGCCGATTGCGCGAAGACCGAGCGGCTCGCCAGGAGCGAGGCCGGGGCGGCCGACAGGGCGGCGAGCTGGAGGAGGTGTCTGCGTTGCATGGTGGGTTCTCCGGTCGTGGGGGAAAGTTGAGGAGCGGTTGAGGAGCGCTTGAGGAGCGGTTGAGGTGGGAACGGAACGTGGATGCCTGCGAATGCGGGCGAATTTAAGCGGATAAATAGGATTAATATGCTGGTAAAAACCCGCTAGCAAAACCCGTACCCAACGCCAGAGAGGGCCCTCGCATGACGCCGTTTAAGATCGCCCGCTGTTGCGCATCCCGCGCATCTCCCGATGGGCATGGAGCGTGTGAATGAGAGTGGGGCAGAACCGCCCGAAGCGGCAAAAGCTCTCGGACGTCATCGTCGAAGACGTCAAGCGCTGGATCGTGGCGGAGCGCAAGCAGCCCGGCGACCGGTTGCCCAACGAGAAGGAACTGATCGAGCTCTTCGGCTATTCGAAGAGCACCGTGCGCGAGGCGCTGAAGGCGCTGGAGGTGCGCGGCCTCGTCGCCATTCGCACCGGCCCGGGCGGTGGCGCGTACCTGCAGCAGGTGTCGGTGGACCATGCGTCGGAGCCGCTGCGCAACTTCCTGCACTTTCACCACCTCGACGGGCACCACATCTACCAGCTGCGCAAGGCGCTGGAGCCCGAACTGGCGGTGAGCGTGGTCGGCAAGCTCACGCCCGAGCAGTTCGAGAAGCTCGAAGCCAACGTGCGCCTGTGCACTGTCGAGCCCACCAACGAGGATGAGCTGCGCACGCAGCGCGAGGCCGAACTGGCCTTTCACACCATGCTGGCCGAAAGCTGCCCCAATCCGGTGCTTTCCTTCATGTGCCGCTTCCTGAACGACCTGCTGCGCGACCTCGTGGTCTACAAGAAGGCGCTGGACCACCACCACTTCGGCGAGACCAACGTCGACTACCACACGCAGTTGCTGGCCGCCTACCGCAAGGAAGACGCGGACGAAGTGCGGCGCCTGATGGCCGAGCACATGGTCGACGCGGAGCACCACATGCACGAGATGGAAGCGCACATCGGGGCGAAGCACCTGCTGCTGCCCAGTGGGCAGCGGTAGCCGGATCGAGCCTGAACGGCCGCAGATGGCCGATCGGGCGCATCGCGGCGATCGATGCAGATATCCCTAATAATAGAGCAGCTCTTTGCCGTCTTCATCCCTGAGATGAAGCTCGCCGCGGTCGGACACGCCCATGAGTCGGGGTCGTACGGATTCGATGGCCAGCAGGCTGTTCCTTGTCCTCTGGTAGAGGCTGATTCCGCCGTGATCGCCGCGGCCATCGCAGCAGGCCAGGTCCGCAGGCCAATAGGTGATCCAGAAAAAATGCTGCCCGTAGCCCGTCCATCTTTCCCATGAACTGAAGGCGGGCACGCCACCGGTTCGGCCCTGGCCCTGGAAGTAGCCGTCGACCTCGGCCGCGGTGGCCTGCCGGAGACTGCTGGTCGGGATGATGCCCACCTCCCGGTGGGACAAGGAATAGATCGCAATCGAAGGGTCCTGCGCCAGTGAGTCGACGCCCAGCGCGTCGATCTGTGCGTGGTTGCCGAGGACGGTTGCGTTGGTGGTCAACAGGGCGATCAAGGTCGAATCGGAGATGCTGCGCGCCACGTCCTGTCGGGTCACGTCGAGCGGCAGTAGTGCGAGTTGATGCTTGCCGTGCGCGTCGTACCGTTGGATATTGGAAGCAAGCTGGCGGTGCAGGTAAGCCTTGATGACCTGCAACCGCAACTGCTCCGGCGCCAGTGGAGGGCACGGCTTGCCACAGGTTTCGACCTTGATGGCCTCGACGATCTTGACCCGATACGACCAGACCCCACCGAGGGCCAACATCAGGCCCAGCAAGACAGCGGTCACCCGGAATTCACGCATGTGCCTTCTCCAGGCACTCCTGAAACGCCAACACCGCCCGCGACGGCTTCGGTGACCTGCGCAGCAGGCTCACGAACCGGCACGCATAGTTGAAGCGCGCCGGCAGCACCGCCTTCATGAGCCCGCGCTGCTCGAATGCCTGCGCATAGTGGTCGGGCAGGAAGCCCAGGAACCGCCCCGAAAGAATCAGCGTGGCGATCGCCTCCTGGTCGAAGCCCGTGGCCTTGCGCGACAGCTTGGCGCGGTGGCTCAGCTCCATGTTGGGCGAGTGGTAGCCCAGCCCCGCGAAGTGATGTTCGCGCAGCTTCGCCCAGGTGAGCCTGGCGTGGCTGGCATCGAACAGCGGATGGCCTTGGCCGCAGTACAGCAGCATGGTCTCGTCGAACAGGTCGGCGTACACCAGGCTCTTGGAGCTGCGGTGCGCCGGGATGATGCCGATCTGGAAGTTGCCTTCGAGCACCCCCTGCTCGATGGCGTTGATGGAGCCCACGTGCAGCGCCAGGCTCACCTCGGGCGCCATCTCGGTGAAACGCGCGATCGCCTGGCCGATGCGGGCCTTGGGGTTGGTGGCCGTCTTGTCGAACACCGCCACCTCCAGCTGCCCGCCCATGCGGTTGTGGATGTCGTCGATGCTGCCGCGAAAGGCATCGACCGAGGCCAACAGGCGCAGCGTTTCGTCATACACGCGCTGCCCTTCGGCCGTGAGCGCGAAGCCCGCGCGCCCGCGCCGGCACAGCACCAGGCCCAGCCGCGTTTCCAGGTCCTTCACGTGGCGGCTCACGGTGGAGGTGCCGATGTTCAGCTCCAGCTCGGCGGCCGCCATGCCGCCGCAATCGACCACGCTCTTGAACACCTTGAGCAGGCGCAGGTCCATGTCGCTGAGCTGCCCCAAAACGGCGCGGTTGCGCGGGCCGGCGGCACCGTTGCGGGGCTTTTCTTTTACTTGCATGAAGTGTCAAGTGAACATTGATATTGCGCCATTCTCCACACTGAAGGGTGTGCCAACAATCGGCGCATTCCATCAGCCCTCGGAGCCCGCCCAGCGCGGGAATCGCCATGACACTCGCCGCCCCCGCCATCGACCCCACGCCCGCCGTGCGCACCGACGCCGCCTGGCTCGACGCGCACTGGATGCCCTACACCGGCAACCGCAACTTCAAGGCCGATCCGCGGATCATCGTGGAGGCCAAGGGCGCGTACTTCACCGACGTGGACGGGCGCAAGATCTTCGACGGCCTCTCCGGCCTGTGGTGCTCGGGCCTGGGCCACGGCCGCCCCGAGATCACCGAGGCGGTGAGCCGCCAGATCGCCAAGCTCGACTACTCGCCCGCCTTCCAGTTCGGCCACCCCGCCTCGTTCGAGCTGGCCAACAAGATCAAGGAACTCACGCCCGCCGGGCTGGACTACGTGTTCTTCACCGGCTCGGGCTCCGAAGCCGCCGACACCTCGCTGAAGATGGCGCGCGCCTATTGGCGCACCAAGGGCCAGGCCAGCAAGACCCGCCTGATCGGCCGCGAGAAGGGCTACCACGGCGTGAACTACGGCGGCATCTCGGTGGGCGGCATCGGCGCCAACCGCAAGCTCTTCGGCCAGGGCGTGGAAGCCGACCACCTGCCGCACACGCAGCTCGCGTCCAACGCCTTCACGCGCGGCATGGCCGAGCACGGCGCGGAGCTGGCCGACCGCCTGCTCGACCTCATTGCGCTGCACGACGCGTCGAACATCGCGGCCGTCATCGTGGAGCCCTTCTCGGGTTCGGCCGGCGTGGTGATCCCGCCCAAGGGCTACCTGAAGCGCCTGCGCGACATCTGCACGGCCAACAACATCCTGCTGATCTTCGACGAGGTCATCACCGGCTTCGGCCGCTGCGGCGCGCTCACGGGCGCCGAGGCCTTTGGCGTGACGCCCGACATCATGAACATCGCCAAGCAGGTGACCAACGGCGCGCAGCCGCTGGGCGCGGTGGTGGCCAGCAAGGAGATCTACGACACCTTCATGGCCGCCGGCGGCGCCGACTACATGCTGGAGTTTCCGCACGGCTACACCTACGGCGCGCACCCGGTGGCCTGCGCCGCCGGCATCGCGGCGCTCGACGTGCTGCAGAAGGAAGACATGGTCGGCCGCGTGCAGGCGCTGGCCCCGCACTTCGAGAACGCGGTGCACAGCCTGAAGGGCAGCAAGCACGTGACGGACATCCGCAACTACGGCCTGGCTGCCGGCCTGACCATTGCGCCGCTGCCGGGCGAGCCCGCCCGCCGCCCGTACGAGATCGCGATGAACTGCTGGAAGAAGGGCTTCTACGTGCGCTACGGCGGCGACACCATCCAGCTGGCCCCGCCCTTCATCTCGGAGAAGGCAGAGATCGACCGCATGGTGAACGCGCTGGCCGACGCGCTGGCCGAGACGGCCTGACCCTGGTGTTCCCCGGACCGCGGCTTCATCGAAGCCCCGGTCCTACAGGTGGCTCACGGGCCGCCTTCCCATAATCGTCGGCATGACGGTACTGCGCAGCGACATCCCCGCCCGCCTGGACCGCCTGCCGTGGTCGCGCTGGCATTGGCGCGTGGTGATCGCGCTGGGCGTGGCCTGGGTGCTCGACGGCCTGGAGGTCACGCTGGTGGGCTCCATCGGCGCCGTGCTCGAGCGGCCCGACACGCTCGGGCTCACGGCCGGCGAGATCGGCCTGTCGGGCTCGGTGTACGTGGCGGGCGCGGTCATCGGCGCCCTGCTCTTCGGGCGGCTCACCGACCGGCTCGGCCGCAAGAAGCTGTTCCTGGTCACGCTGGTGGTCTACACCATCGGCACGCTGGCCACGGCCTTCTCCCCCAACTTCGCCTTCTTCGCGCTGTGCCGCTTCGTCACGGGGCTGGGCATCGGCGGCGAATACGCGGCCATCAACTCGGCCATCGACGAGCTGATTCCGGCGCGCGTGCGCGGGCGCGTGAACCTGGCGATCAACGGCAGCTTCTGGATCGGCGCGGCGCTGGGCGCGGCGCTGAGCCTGGTGCTGCTCGACGCGCGCGTCATCGGCCCGGTGTGGGGCTGGCGCGCGGGCTTCGCGCTGGGCGGGGTGCTGGCGGTGGCCATCCTGCTGGTGCGGCGCGACGTGCCCGAGAGCCCGCGCTGGCTCATCGCGCACGGGCGCGCCGACGAGGCCAGGCGCATCGTCGGGCAGATCGAGGCCGAGGTCGAAGCGCAGCACGGCCCGCTGCCGGCGCCGCAGGGCCATGTCACGTACACCGACGCGCGCCAGACCAGCCCGTCGATGCGCGAGGTGGCGCGCGTGCTGTTCAGCCGCTACCGGCAGCGCAGCGTGGTGGCGCTGGCGCTGATGGTGTCGCAGGCCTTCTTCTACAACGCCATCTTCTTCACGTACGCGCTGGTGCTCACGCGCTTCTATGCGGTGCCCGAGGCCAGCGTGGCGTTCTATATCTTCCCGTTCGCGCTGGGCAACGTGCTGGGGCCGCTGCTGCTGGGGCCGCTGTTCGACAGCCTGGGCCGGCGCAAGATGATCGCGCTGACCTATGTGCTCGCGGGCATCGGCCTGGCCATCACCGGCTGGGCCTTCATGATGGGCTGGCTCGACGCGCGCAGCCAGGCGCTGTGCTGGTCGGCGGTGTTCTTCCTGGCGTCGGCGGCGGCCAGCTCGGCCTACCTCACGGTGAGCGAGGTGTTTCCGCTGGAGATGCGTGCGATGGCCATCGCCATCTTCTATGCGGTGGGCATGGGCGCGGGCGGCTTCGCGGCGCCGCTGCTGTTCGGCCTGTTGATAGAAACCGGCAGCCGCGGCGCGGTGATGGTGGGCTACGGCATCGGCGCCGTGCTGGTCATCGTGGCGGGGCTGCTGGCCTTGCGCTATGCGGCGGACGCGGAGCGCAAGCCGCTGGAAGAAGTGGCGCCGCCGCTTGCCGCTGAAGGCGGCGAGCGCTGAGCCTCAGCCCTGCCGCCCTGCCCCCTGCCCCCTGGTCTCTGCGCTAGAGCGCGCAGGTGCGGAAACCGAAGAAGCCGTCGTCCCGCTCCGGCAACGCGAAGCCGCGGCGCCGGGGCGACCGCAGCCGCGCACGCGTCGCGAAAGACGCACCGCGCAGCACGCGCGCCTTGCCGAACGCCGCCGCCGGATCGAACTCGCTGCCCGCGCTCCACGGGTCGGCCCGGTAGCCGGGCCAGGGCTGCAGCGTGCCGGCCGTCCATTCGTGCACGTCGGCCCAGCGAAAGCCGCGGCGCGCGGCGGTGTGCGCGGCAATTTCCCATTCGACCTCGGTCGCGATGCGCCGGCCGGCCCAGCGCGCCCACGCATCGGCCTCCCACCAGCTGAGGTGCACGGCGCTGTGGTGGCCGGCCGCGCGCACGGTCGCGCCGAAGCGCTGCTGCAGCACCGAGCCGCCGCTGCCGTTGCGCGCCACGCCGATCTGCTCGACATGCCGCGGCCCGCGCCGCCCCTCGACCTGCGCGGCCAGCCAGCGCCAGCCCTGGCCGTGCCACAACTCCTCGCGGTCGTAGCCGCCGTCGTCGACGAACTCGATGAACTGGCTCCAGGTGATGGGCTGCGCGTCGATCTCGAACTCGGGCACGTCCACCCGATGCGCCGCGCGCTCCTGCGCAAAGGCGAAGCCGCTGTCGGGCAGCCCCAGCTCCCAGCGCGTGGCGGGCAGCAGCAGCGGTTCGCGCGTGACGGCCACGGGCGCCTGCTCGATGCCCAGGGGCAGCCCCAGCGTCTGCGCCATCACCACGAACTGCTCGCCGCGCAGGTCTTCATGGAACAGCGCCAGGCGGTAGAAATACAGGCCGGCGTCGGTCTCGGCCGCGTGCTCGAGCAGCTCCAGCGTGCTCTCCAGCGTTTCCAGCAGGTAGGACTTGGTCTGGGCAAGGTCGGGCAGGCTGGGCGACCAGCGGTGGCCGGGCGCGCTCTGCGCCGGGTTCCACCAGCCGTCGGCGCCGGGGTCGATGGCGGCCAGCCGCGTGGGCCGCACAGGGCAGTCGACACCGAAGGCGCGCTGCGTGTTGCGCCCGATCCACCATTCGGCGAACCAGCCGATGTGCCCGGCCAGCCACACCGGGGGCACCACGCCTTCTTCTTCAGGCACCGGCGGCACCGAGAGCGCCTCGACGCCCAGCGCCTGCTCGTAGAGCGACAGCAGGTGCAGCGTGTGGTTGCGGGCGTCGATGAGGGCCAGCGACAGCAGCTCTCGGCCCGCGCGGCTCATGTCGGGGGAATCGATCGAATGGGGCAGGCCCGTGGCACCCGAAGGCGTCGAAGGCGGAAGGCGCGAAGACATGGGAGATTATGGCGACGAGGCTCGCGTGCGGGGGTTCGAAAAGGCCGGGGCTACCGGGTAAACCCCGTCTGTGTAGCAAGGCAATACAAAGGTTCACCGCGGTAACATCCGCGGCTTTGCGCAGCCCCCACCAGGGGCCGGCGCTTCACCTTGGGCTTCGTGGGAGACACCCCTTGTCTGCATTCCTCAAGTTCGCGACCGGCATGGACTGGGTCAGCGAAAAACTCGGCAAGATCGCCGGCTACGCCGTCCTCGGCGCATCGCTCATCTCGGCCGGCAACGCACTCATTCGCTACGGGCTCGACTTCAGCAAGAACTCCTGGCTCGAGATCCAGTGGTACCTGTTCGCCGCCACCGTGATGCTCGGCGCGCCCGTGGTGCTTCGCTTCAACGAGCATGTGCGCGTGGACATCATCTACGGCAAGCTGAAGGGCTACGGACCGGTGTATGTCGACCTGTTCGGCCTCACCTTCTTCCTGCTGCCGGTGATGGGGCTCTTCACCTACCTCACCTGGCCCTTCTTCTGGAACATGTGGGTCACGGGCGAGATGTCGGGCAACATCGGCGGCCTCATTCGCTGGCCTGCCGCGCTGCTGATGCCCGTGGGCTTCGCGGCGATGTTCCTGCAGGGCGTTTCGGAAATCATCAAGCGCATCGCCTACCTGCGCGGCCTGATCACCATGGACACGCATTACGAGAAGCCGGTGCAGTAAGCGCGCCTCGCTCGCTCCGCTCTCTCCGGTTTTCCGCTCCCCAAGGCCCGCCCCTTTCGCACCGCAGGTAAGTCGCAATGCACATGGAAAATTTCGCCCCGATCATGTTCGCGGGGCTCGTGGTGATCATGCTGATCGGCTTTCCGGTCGCGTTCTCGCTCTCGGCCCTGGGCCTGATCTGCGGCTTCTTCGCCATCGAGATGGGCTGGTTCCCGGCCGGCTTCATGGCCAACCTGCCGCTGAACGTGTTCGGCATTTTGTCGAACGAAACACTGCTGGCCATTCCGTTCTTCACATTGATGGGAGCCGTACTGGAGAAATGCGGGCTGGCCGAGGACATGCTCGACTCCATGGGCCAGCTCTTCGGCCCCGTGCGCGGCGGCCTGGGCTACTCGGTGATCATCGTGGGCTTCATCCTCGGGGCCATCACCGGCACGGTGGCCGGCCAGGTGATCGCCATGGCCATGATCTCGCTGCCGATCATGATGCGCTACGGCTACGACATGCGCTACTCGACCGGCGTGCTCGCCGCGTCGGGCACCATCACGCAGCTGGTGCCGCCCTCGCTGGTGCTGATCGTCATGGCCGACCAGCTCGGTACCGACGTGGGCCAGATGTACAAGGGCGCGTGGGGTCCGTCGATCCTGCAGGTGATCATCTTCGCGATCTACACCTTCATGGTCGGGCGCATTCGCCCGCACTACGTGCCGGGCCTGCCGGCCAGCGCGCGCACGCTGCACGGCTGGGCGCTGTGGGGCAAGTGCCTGCGCGGCATCATTCCCTCGGCCATCCTGATCTTCGCGGTGCTGGGCTCCATGGGCGGCCTGCCCTTCATGGACAAGGCCATCGCCACGCCGACCGAGGCCGGCGCGATGGGCGCGGTGGGGTCGCTCATCCTCGCGCTGATCCACCGGCGCCTGAACTGGCAGCTGATGAAAGACGCCATGGAAGGCACCATGCGCCTCACGGCGATGGTGGTGTTCATCCTGATCGGCTCGCGCGTGTTCTCGCTGGTGTTCCAGGGCGTGGACGGCGCCAAGTGGATCGAGCACATGCTCTCGGGCCTGCCCGGCGGGCAGGTGGGCTTCCTGATCGCGGTGAACATCTTCGTGTTCTTCCTGGCGTTCTTCCTCGACTTCTTCGAGATCGCCTTCATCATCCTGCCGCTGCTGGGGCCGGTGGCCCACAAGCTGGGCATCGACATGGTGTGGTTCGGCGTGCTGCTGTGCGTGAACATGCAGACATCGTTCATGCACCCGCCGTTCGGCTTCGCGCTGTTCTATTTGCGGGGCATTGCCGACACCCTCTTCAAGAACGGGGCGCTGCCGAAGAAGGTGGAGTCACGCGACATCTACCTGGGCGCGGTGCCGTGGGTGGCGATGCAGCTGCTGCTGGTGGCCATCGTGATCTTCTTCCCGCAGACCGTGACCGTGTTTCTCGAGAAGGAAAAGGTCGTCGACATCGACAAGGTCAACCTCGACATGCCCGCCGACGCCGAGCCTCCGCCCGCGCCCGACAGCAACGGCGTGAACATGGAAGACCCGTTCGGCAACAGCAAGAAGGACGAGGCGCCGACGTCCGAGCCAGCGCCAGAGCCCGCGCCGCCGGCCGCGAGCGAAGCCAACAAGCCGTGAGCGAACACGCCACGGAGAGCGCCACGGAGAGCGCCACGAAGAGCGCCACGGAAGGCGCCGCCTTCCCTCCCCTGCTGCGCACGCTGGCGGTGGTGCTGGTGGTCGACCTCTTCGCATTCGGCATCTGGAGCCTGCCGTCGCTGCGCACGGCCGAATGGACGACCAGCGCGCTGGTGGTGATGGCCATTGCGGCGCTGTGCGTGGTGTGGGTCGGCTACTGGATCGTCTACAGCCGCACCCGGCTCGAAGGCGACGAACTGGTGCAGACCTGGCTGTGGGACAAGCGCGTGAAGGCACAAGACGTCGCGCAGCTCAAGCTGGTGCACATCCGCATGCTCGAGCGGCTGATTGCGCCGCGGCTGCTGGTGCGCCGTCGCATGGGCGGCATCACCTGGTTCCATGCCTACGACCCGCAGGTGCTGATCGCGTTCGGGCAGCGCGTGGCGGAGCTTGCCGTGCCTTCTTCTTCGCCTGTCGCCGCGCCTGCTGAAGCGCGGTAGTCGGCTCTGTTCGGGGCGCGTGAACAGGCAGGCCCCAAGGCACAAGTAAAAAGGCCCCGCCGAAACCGGCGGGGCCTTTCAAGACGCGAGGACGCGAAGACGCGACGCTTACAGCTTCTGCTGCTGCATGAAGCGGTCGAACGTGCCTTCGGTGTAGCGGAACCAGGCGTTCTGGTCGGCCAGGAATTTCGACCAGTCGCCGTAGATCTTCTTCCACTCGGGGTTGGTGTTGTTCAGGTCCGAGTAGATCTGCTGGGCCGACTTGAAGGCCGCGTTCATCACGTCCTGCGAGAACGGACGCAGCTTGGTGCCCGAGCCCACGAGCTGCTTCAGCGCGATCGGGTTCTTGGCGTCGTACTTGGCCGTCATCGTGATGTTGGCGTGCGCGGCAGCGGCCTCCACGATGGCCTTGTACTCGGCCGACAGGCCTTCCCATGCCTTGGTGTTGATGTAGAAGTCGAGCTCGGGGCCGCCTTCCCACCAACCCGGGTAGTAGTAGAACGGCGCGATCTTGTTGAAGCCCAGCTTCTGGTCGTCGTACGGGCCGACCCACTCCAGGCCGTCGAGCGTGCCTTTTTCGAGCGCCGGGTACAGGTCGGCGCCGGGAATCGACTGCGGAATCACGCCGAAGGGCTCCAGCACCTTGCCCGCGAACGGGTTGGTGCGGAACTTCAGGCCCTTCAGGTCGGCGACCGACTTGATTTCCTTGCGGAACCAGCCGCCCATCTGCGCGCCCGTGTTGCCGCCCGGCAGGTTGATGATGTTGTACTTAGCGTAGAAGGCGCGCATCAGCTTCAGGCCGTTGCCTTCGTACATCCATGCGTTCTGCTGGCGCGTGTTCATGCCGAAGGGCACGGCGCAGCCCAGGCAGAAGGTCGGGTCCTTGCCGTAGAAATAGTACGGGGCCGTGTGGGCCATCTCGACCGAGGCGTTCTGCACGCCGTCCACCACGCCGAACGCGGGCATCAGCTCGCCGCCCGCATGCACCGAGATCTGGAACTTGCCGCCCGTCATGTCGCTGACGCTCTTCGCGAACACCTCGGCGGTGCCGAAGATGGTGTCCAGCGACTTGGGAAAGCTCGACGCCAGGCGCCAGCGAACGGTGGCCTGGGCATGAACCGCGGGTGCAATGCCGGCAGCCAGAACGCCCGCGATGCCGGCGTTTTTGATGAGGGAACGACGATCCATTGATAGCTCTCCGAGTTCTTGGAAAAAACGAAACGCGGCTTGTGACCGCGTTGGGGACTTTTGTATAAGCCGGGGCGATTGTAAAAACGCACTTACAGCCTCCGGCGGGGGTTTACCCTGCGCCGCGCATCATGCGTTCCGGCAGGGTGCGGGAGGGTCGGGCAGACGAGGCATAAAATGTTAAATCGCCTTACATCCCTTCTGACAACGTCCGACGACGGCATCCAAACATGAGACTCCCTACTTCCTTCAAGCCCGCACTGCTCGCGTTCGCCGCGGCCACCGCTTTCGGCGCGCAAGCGGCCGACATCAAGATCGGCGTCGCCGCCGCCCTGTCCGGCGGTGCCGCGCAGTACGGCTCGGCCATCCGCAACGGCTTCCAGCTGGCGGCCGATGAAATCAACGCCGCCGGCGGCATCAACGGCGACAAGATCGTGCTCGCCATCGAGGACGAGCAAGGCAAGAAGGAAGACGCCATCAACGTCTTCAAGAAGCTCATCTTCCAGGACAAGGTCCTGATGACCTTCGGCCCCACGCTGTCGAACTCGGCCCAGGCGGCCGACCCGATCGCGCAGGCCGCGAAGACCGTGGCCTTCGGCACCTCGAACACGGCGGACGGCATCACCTCCATCGGCGACTACGTGTTCCGCAACTCGGTGACCGAAGCCGACGTGCTGCCCGAGACGCTGCGCGTGGCCATCAAGCACGCCAACGTGAAGAAGGTCGCGGTGCTGTACGGCAACGACGACGTGTTCACCAAGAGCGGCTACGACAACTTCAAGAAGGCGCTCGAAGACCTCAAGCTGCCCGTGACCACGACCGAGACCTTCGCCAAGGGCGACGTCGACTTCAAGGCCCAGCTCACCAAGATCAAGGCCACCAACCCCGACGCCATCGTGCTGTCGGCCCTGCTGGCCGAAGGCGCCCCGGTGATGGTGCAGGCCCGCCAGCTCGGCCTGAACGTGCCGATCATCGGCGGCAACGGCATGAACTCGACCAAGATCTTCGAACTGGCCAAGGGCAGCTCGGACAACCTGTACGTCGGCAGCCCCTGGTCGGCCAGCAACGCCACGCCGGAGAACACCAAGTTCCAGAAGGCCTACAACGACAAGTTCAAGGCCGCGCCCGACCAGTTCGCCGCGCAGGCCTACGACGGCCTGTACGTGGTGGCCCAGGCCCTGAAGGGCGTGAAGCTCTCGGGCAACCTGGCCGCCGACCGCACCGCCCTGCGCGACGCGCTGCCCAACGTGAAGTGGACCGGTGCCACCGGCGCCTTCACCTTCGCGCGCGCCAAGGACAAGGCCGGCAAGCCCGCCGGCTACGACGCGCAGCAGCAAGCCATCGTGAGCGTCACGAAGGGCACCGCGTTCGTGATCGAGAAGTAAGCAAGACCCGTCTTGCCGCTTCGGTGGCGGGCCGCGGGGCCCGCCATGACTCTCGCTTCTGGCGCAGGACTGTCGACTGCGCCGTTTTCTTTTTTGATTTGCCGCAACGGCCTTCGTGCGTTGCGGCCTGACGGAAGCCCATCGTGCTCGATCAGCAGCTTGTCAACGCCTTGTCGCTGGGGTGCGTCTACGCACTCTTCGCGCTCGGCTTCACACTCATCTTCGGCGTGCTCGGCGTCATCAACCTCTCGCACGGCGCGGTGTTCATGGTGGGCGCATATGCGGCCGCCGAGTTCATGCGCGTGTCGGGCATGCCCCTGTGGGTCGGCCTGCCGTTCGCGTTCGCGTTCTGCGGCGTGCTCGGCTTCCTGGTCGACGTGCTGGTGCTCAAGCCGCTGCGCAAGCGCAACGCACCCCACCTGATTCCGATGATCGCCACCATCGGCGTGGCCATCATCCTGAACAACGGCATCCAGGGCATTTTCGGCGCGGAAAACCTGCGCTTCCCGCCCGGCACCATTCCCGACGACGCGCTGGTGTTCGCCGGCATCCACGTCACCGTGCTCGAGCTGGGCATCGTGCTGGCGTCGTTCGTGCTCATGGGCGTGCTGATGCTGTCGCTGCAGCGCACGCAACTGGGCCGCGCGCTGCGCGCCATCGCCGAGTCGCCCAAGGCGGCGTACCTGGTGGGCGTGAACGTCGAGGGATTGTTCTACCTGACCTCGTTCGTGGCCGCCGGCCTGGGCGGCGTGGCGGGCGTGCTGATCGGGCTGTACTCGAACGCGCTCTTCCCGCTGATGGGCCAGCCGATGCTCGAGAAAGGCATCGCGGTCATCATCCTGGGCGGCATGGGCGACATCCGCGGGGCGCTGCTGGGGGGCCTGTTCCTCGGTTTCGCCGAGGTGCTGTCGGTGGCCTACGTCGGCTCCAACATGCGCGACGCGGTGGCCTTCGGCCTGCTGTTCCTCGTGCTGCTGGTGCGCCCGAAGGGCCTCTTCGGTTCGCTGAAGGAGCGCAAGGTCTGATGGAAGCGCTCGACAACTTCTGGTCGGTCTACAGCAACCTGGTGCTCTCGCTGGGCATCAACGCGCTGCTGGCACTCTCGATCTGGCTCACGCTGGCCTGCGGCATGCTCGCGCTGGCCAACGCGGCCTTCATGGGCATCGGCGCGTACACCGCGTCGATCCTCACGCTGAACTACGGCGTGCCCTTCCCGGTGGCCATTGCCGCGGGCATGGCGGCGCCGGCGCTGGTGGCCTTCATCATCGGCAAGCCGACGCTGCGGCTGTCGGGCGTGTACCTGGCCATGGCCACGCTGGCCTTCGGCGAGGTGGTGCGCATCGCCATCCTGAACACCGAGTCGCTCACGGGCGGCGCGCTGGGGCTGAACGGCATTCCGCAATCCACCCAGTGGTGGCACGTGGCGCTGGCGTTGGTGCTGGTGCTGCTGGTGCTGTGGCGCGTGCGCCGCTCCAAGGTGGGCCGCGCCTTCGAGGCCATCAAGGAAGACGAGACCGCCGCCGGCCTCATGGGCATCGACGTGGCGGGCCACAAGATGCTGGCCTTCGTGCTGGGCGGCGCCATCGCCGGCCTGGCGGGCACGCTGAACGCGCACCTGACCTTCTTCATCGGCCCGGCCGAGTACGGCTTCAACCGCGCGGTTGACATCCTGACGATGGCGATCCTGGGCGGCATCGGCGGCCTCACCGGCCCGGTGCTGGGCGGCACCATCCTCACGCTGCTGCCCGAGATGCTGCGCGGGCTGGGCGCCTTCCGGCTGGTGGTGAACGGCTTCATCCTGGTGCTGATCGTGCTGTTCCTGCCCAAGGGCATCTGGGACCCGGCGCGCATCCGCCAGTGGTTCGGCCGCAAGGGGAGCGCAGCATGAGCGACCAGACACTTTTGACATTGAAGAACGTGTCGCGGCACTTCGGCGGGCTCAAGGTCCTGCAGGACGTGAACCTCGACATTCCCAAGGGCGGCATCTTCGGGCTCATCGGCCCGAACGGCGCCGGCAAGACCACGGTGTTCAACCTGATCACCGGCCTGCTGCCGACCACCAGCGGCACCATCCATTTCGAGGGCCAGGACCTGGCGGGCCGCAAGCCCTTCCAGATCACGCGCGGGGGCATCGCGCGCACCTTCCAGAACATCCGCATCTTCAAGGAGATGTCGCTGCTGGAGAACGTCACCGTGGGCATGGACGCCAAGCTGCGCTACGGCCCCTTCGGCCTGCTGGCCGGCTCGGGCCTGTTCCGCAGCGAGGAAAAGCGCGCGCGCGACCGTGCGCGCGAACTGCTCAGCTGGGTCAAGCTCGACCACAAGGCCAACGACGTGGCCGACAACCTCTCGTACGGCGACCAGCGCAAGCTGGAGCTGGCGCGCGCGCTGGCCACCGAGCCCAAGCTGCTGCTGCTCGACGAACCCGTCGCCGGCATGAACAGCACCGAGAAAAGCGAGCTGATGGTCGAAATCGAGAACATCGCGCAGCGCGGTTTCACGGTGTTCATGATCGAGCACGACATGCGCTTCGTGATGGGGCTGTGCGAGCAGATCGCGGTGCTGAACTTCGGGCGCATCATCGCGCGCGGCGGGCCGGACCAGATCCGCAACGACCCGCAGGTGATCGAGGCCTACCTCGGCCGCGAAGACGACGAAGCCACGAACGACCAGGAGGCCGCAGCATGAGCGCGGCGACGATGACGACGACCACCCCCTTGCTGAAGGTGCACGACCTGAAGGTGTCCTTCGGCCACGTCGAGGCCGTGAAGGGCATCGACTTCGAGCTGCACGAAGGGCAGATCACCACGCTGGTGGGCGCCAACGGCGCCGGCAAGTCGACCACGCTGCTGGCGCTGTCGGGGCTGGTGAAGAAGACCGCCGGGCGCGTGACGTTCGCAGGCCAGGACATCACCGGCCTGTCGCCGCACAAGATCGTGGCCGGCGGCGTGGTGCAGGTGGCCGAAGGCCGCGCCACGCTGACCACGCTCACGGTGCGCGACAACCTGGAGCTGGGCGCCTACACGCGGCGCGACGGCGCGGCCGCGCGCGCGGCCGACCTGGAACGCATCTACACGCTGTTCCCGGTGCTGAAGGACCGGGCCGACGGGCTGGCGGGCAACCTGTCGGGCGGCGAGCAGCAGATGCTGGCCATCGGCCGCGCATTGATGGCCAAGCCGCGCGTGCTGCTGCTGGACGAGCCCTCGATGGGGCTGGCGCCGATCATCGTGCAGGACATCTTCCGCACGCTGCGCGAGATCAACAAGCAGGGGCTGACGATCTTCCTGGTGGAGCAGAACGTGCGCCAGGCGCTGAAGATCGCGGACCGGGCCTATGTGATCGAGACGGGGAGCATCGTGCTGTCGGGGACGGGGCGCGAGCTGCTGGGCAACCCGAAGGTGCAGGACGCGTACCTGGGGAGCTGAGCAGGCTGTCTTTTCTTTCTCCCTCCCCCGCTGGGGGAGGGAGCCATACCGGAAACTCAGGCGCGGCCGAAGCGGTCGGCGATGGACTTCTCGATGCCTGCCGCGTCGAGCCCGATGCCCGACAGCAGCTTCGCCGGATCGCCATGCTCGATGAACACGTCGGGCAGGCCCAGCTGCAGCACCGGCTTCTGCACGTTCGCGGCCTGCAGCGCCTCGAGCACCGCGCTGCCCGCGCCGCCCATGACGGCGCCCTCTTCCAGCGTGACGAACGCATCGTGCGTGGCCGCGACCTTCAGCAGCAGCTCGACGTCCAGCGGCTTGGCCCAGCGCATGTTGACCACCGTGGCGTCGAGCGACTCGGCCGCCGCGAGCGCGGGGTACAGCAGCGTGCCGAACGCCAGGATCGCGATGCGCTTGCCTTCGCGGCGCACCTCGCCCTTGCCGAAGGGCAATGCGTCGAGCGTGAGGTGCGGCGCCACGCCGGCACCCGCGCCGCGCGGGTAGCGCACCGCCACCGGGTGGCTCTGCTCGTAGGCGCTGGTCAGCAACTGGCGGCATTCGCGCTCGTCGGCCGGGCAGGCGATGCTCATGTTCGGAATGCAGCGAAGGAACGGAACGTCGTACGCACCCGCGTGCGTCGCGCCGTCGGCGCCCACCAGGCCCGCGCGGTCGAGTGCGAACACCACCGGCAGGTTCTGGATCGCCACGTCGTGGATCAGCTGGTCGTACGCGCGCTGCAGAAAGGTCGAGTAAATCGCGACCACGGGCTTCAGCCCCTCGCAGGCCAGGCCGGCCGCGAAGGTCACGGCGTGTTGCTCGGCGATGCCGACGTCGTAGTAGCGATCGGGAAAGCGCTTTTCGAACTCCACCAGCCCCGAGCCTTCGCGCATGGCGGGCGTGATGCCCACCAGCCGGCCGTCGGCGGCCGCGGTGTCGCACAGCCAGGTGCCGAACACCTGCGTGAAGGTCTGCTTGGCCACGGCGGTCGACTTCACCAGCCCCACCTGCGGATCGAACTTGCCCGGGCCGTGGTACGCCACGGGGTCGGCCTCGGCCAGCTTGTAGCCCTGGCCCTTCTTGGTCACCACGTGCAGGAACTGCGGGCCGTCGAGGTGCTTCAGGTTCTCCAGCGTGGGCACCAGCGAGTCGAGGTCGTGGCCGTCGATGGGGCCCACGTAGTTGAAGCCGAACTGCTCGAACAGCGTGGCCGGCACGACCATGCCCTTGGCATGCTGCTCCAGGCGCTTGGCCAGCTCGAACAGCGGCGGCGCGTTGCGCAGCACGCTCTTGCCCACGTTCTTGGCGGCGGCGTAGAAGTTGCCGCTCATCAGCTGCGCGAGGTAGCGGTTGAGCGCGCCCACCGGCGGGCTGATCGACATGTCGTTGTCGTTCAGGATGACCAGCAGCTTGCAGTCGCACACGCCGGCGTTGTTCAGCGCCTCGAAGGCCATGCCGGCCGTGAGCGCGCCGTCGCCGATGATGGCCACGGTGTGGCGGTCTTCGCCCTTCTGCTTGGCGCCCATGGCCATGCCCAGCGCGGCCGAGATGCTGGTCGACGAGTGGGCGGTGCCGAAGGTGTCGTACTCGCTCTCGGTGCGCTGCGGAAAGCCGGAGATGCCGCCGATCTGGCGCAGCGTGGGCATGCGCTCGCGCCGGCCCGTGAGGATCTTGTGCGGGTAGGTCTGGTGGCCCACGTCCCACACCAGGCGGTCGTGCGGCGTGTTGAACACGTGGTGCAGCGCCACCGTGAGTTCGACCGTGCCCAGGTTCGAGCTCAGGTGGCCGCCGGTGCGCGAGACGTTGTCGAGCACGCAGGCGCGCACCTCGTCGGACAGCTGGCGCAGCTGGGCCCGGTCGTACTTGCGGATCGGCGCGGGGTCGTGGAGTGTGGGAAGCAACGGAGCCATGGGGTGGTGTGTTCTTTTCTCTCTCAGCGGTCGCGGTCGACCACCATGTGGGCCAGTGCGCGCAGGGCCGCGGTGTCGGCCAGGCCGCTGCGTTCGAGCGCGGCGAGCGCGTCGGCCAGCAGTTGCCGGGCCTGTGCGCGCGCACCGTCGAGGCCCAGCAGCGAAACATAGGTGGGCTTGTCGGCCGCGGCGTCCTTGCCGGCGGTCTTGCCCAGGGTTTGCGAATCGGCGACCACGTCGAGGATGTCGTCCACCACCTGGAAGGCCAGGCCGATGGCCGCACCGTAGTCGCGCAGCGCGGCCAGCGCCGCGGGGCTGACCGGCCCGCAGGCCGCGCCCATCTCGACGCTGCCCTGCAGCAGCGCGCCGGTCTTCAGGCGGTGCATTTCGCGCAGCTGCGCTTCGTTCAGCGCAATGCCCACGCTGGCCAGGTCGATGGCCTGGCCGCCGGCCATGCCCTGGCTGCCCGCGGCGCGCGCGAGCAGGCGGCACAGCAGGGCCTGCATGGCGGCGGGTACCTCGTCGCCTTCGGGCGTGAGCAGCTCGAAGGCCAGGGCCTGCAGCGCGTCGCCGGCCAGCAGGGCGTCGGCCTCGCCGAACTTGACGTGCACCGTGGGCTTGCCGCGGCGCAGCACGTCGTTGTCCATGCAGGGAAGGTCGTCGTGCACCAGCGAATAGGCGTGGATCAGCTCGGTGGCGCAGGCCGCGCGCAAGGCCGCGGCGGTGTTGCCGCCCACGGCCTCGGCCGCGGCCAGCACCAGCAGGGGCCGCAGCCGCTTGCCGCCGTCGAGCACGGCGTAGCGCATGGCGTCGCCCAGCAGCACGGGCGCATCGACGCCGACCCAGCGCGACAGCGCGGCCTCGACGTTCGCGAGATGGGGTTCGTTCCAGGCGGAAAGGGTCTTGGCGTCCCAGTTGACCGCGGGCGACGGGTGGGTCGTGGCGGCGCTCATTCGGCCGTCCAGACCTTCAGGCTGCCCGCGTCGAGCACCTTGATCTGGTCTTCGACCGCCTGCAGCTTGTCGCGGCAGAAGGCGAGCAGCGCGGCGCCGCGCTGGTAGCTGCCGAGCAGCTGGTCCAGGGGCAGCTGGCCCGATTCGAGTTCCGCCACCAGTTGTTCCAGTTCCTGAAGCCCGGCTTCGTAACTGGCGGGCATCGGGCCCGTGTCGGGCGTGGCCGCCGGGCTGGACGTGGAAGGAGAAGGCACCTTGGGCATGCAAGCGAAACGTGGGTGAAACCGGGCATTTTAGGGCGCGGACCGAAACAGGCACCCCCGGGTACAATGCGAACTTCTCTCGTTGGCGACACCAACACACTCTCCGGGCCGTCGAAGCCTCCAGGCGGCGCCTCCGTTCTTTTCTTTTTTCTCTCCCTGTGGGGAGCTTGGTCAGGTCCTCCATGTCTGATTTAAGTCTTCAACTGCAGCAGGCCACGAGCCAACTTCCAGTTTCCGCGTATTTCGACGAGGCGCTGTATGCCCGCGAAATGCAGAACCTTTTTGCGCGAGGGCCCCGCTACGTCGGCCATCGCCTGGCCGTGCCCGAAATGGGCAACTTCCACACGCTGCCGCAAGAGCACCAGGGCCGCGCGCTGGTGCACACGCCCAAGGGCGTGGAGCTGATCTCCAACGTGTGCCGCCACCGCCAGGCCCTCATCCTGCAGGGCCGGGGCCAGCTCGACAACCAGGCCGGCGGCAACATCGTGTGCCCGCTGCACCGCTGGACCTACGCCGCGAGCGACGCGCGCACCACGGGCACGCTCATCGGCGCCCCGCACTTCGACCAGGACCCGTGCCTGAACCTGCACAACTACCCGCTCACCGAGTGGAACGGCCTCCTGTTCGAGAAGAACGCCGACGGTTCCGGCCCCGACGTGGCGGCCGACATGGCGGGCCTGGGCCCGCAGGCCGACCTCGACTTCTCGGGCTACGCGCTGGACCGCGTCGAGCTGCACGAGTGCAACTACAACTGGAAGACCTTCATCGAGGTCTACCTCGAGGACTACCACGTCGGCCCGTTCCACCCGGGCCTGGGCAGCTTCGTCACCTGCGACGACCTGCGCTGGGAGTTCAAGCCGCGCTATTCGGTGCAGACGGTGGGCGTGGCCAACCGCCTGGGCCGCGCGGGCAGCCCGGTCTACCAGAAGTGGCAGGAGCAGCTGCTCAAGTACCGCGACGGCAAGCCGCCGAAGTACGGCGCCATCTGGCTCACCTACTACCCGCACGTGATGGTCGAGTGGTATCCGCACGTGCTCACGGTGTCCACGCTGCACCCGGTGAGCCCGACCAAGACGCTGAACATGGTCGAGTTCTTCTACCCCGAGGAAATCGTCGCGTTCGAGCGCGAGTTCGTCGAGGCCCAGCAGGCCGCCTACATGGAAACCTGCGTGGAAGACGACGAGATCGCCGAGCGCATGGACGCCGGGCGCCGCGCGCTCATGCTGCGCGGCGACAACGAGACCGGCCCCTACCAGAGCCCCATGGAAGACGGCATGCAGCAGTTCCACGAGTGGTACCGCGTGGCCATGCAGAACAGCGTCGCGTGACGCGCGCCATTCCGCTCACCGCGCCAAGCCGCCAGCCAGCTCGAACAAGCCCCGGGGCCACCCGGGCACCCTTCCTTCCCCTCTGTTCATAAAGTAGAGACGATGCAAGCGCTCTGGATGGTGCTCGGCGCCTTTTTGTTCGCCACGATGAGCGTGGTCGTGAAGATCGCTTCCGAGTGGTTCAACAGCGGCGAGATGGTGCTGGGGCGCGGGCTGATCGGCATCGTGTTTCTCTGGCTGCTGGCACGCAACCGCGGCGTGTCGCTGGCCACCCGCTACCCCGGCATGCACGCCTGGCGCAGCACCATCGGCGTGATCTCGCTGGGCGCGTGGTTCTACGCCATCGCGCACATGCCGCTGGCCACCGCCGTCACGCTGAACTACATGAGCAGCGTGTGGGTCGCGGCCTTTCTGATCGGCGGCGCGCTGCTGGCCTGGGTGCCGGTGCCCGGGCGCGACGGCCGCGTGGAGCGCCCGCCGCTGCAGGGCGCGCTGGCGCTGACGGTGCTGGCCGGTTTTGTCGGCGTGGTGCTGATGCTCAAGCCCACGGTGAACGGCAACGAAGGCTTCGCCGGGATGCTGGGCCTGCTGTCGGGGCTCACGGCCGCCTTTGCCTACATGCAGGTGGTGGCGCTGTCGCGCATCGGCGAGCCCGAGCTGCGCACGGTGTTCTATTTCGCGGTCGGCTCGGCCGTGGCGGGCGGCTTTGCCACCGCGGCCACCGGGTTTTCGGGCGGTGGCGCGTGGACCTGGCAGCACGCGCTGTGGCTGCTGCCCATCGGCTTGCTGGCCGCTCTCGGACAACTCTGCATGACCCGCGCCTACGCCACCGCCAAGACCCAGGCCGGTACGCTGGTGGTCGCCAACCTGCAGTATTCGGGCATCGTCTTCGCGGCGTTCTACAGCGTGGTGCTGTTCGACGACCGCATCGACGCGGCCGGCTGGGGCGGCATGGCGCTTATCATCGCCAGCGGCATTGCTGCAACTGTGTTGCGACAGCGGGCGGTGCCCAAGGCGCCAGCCGAGGAACATTGAGGCGCCGGCCGAGCAACATCGATTCGCGCCCCGTGCGCATGACCTGACAAGCGAAGGACACACACCATGTACACCACCCTCATCAGCGTCGAACAACTCCAGCAGCTGCAAGCCGGCGACACCCCCTTCATGGTCTTCGACTGCACCTTCGACCTCATGAAGCCCGACAGCGGCGTGCAGCAGTACGCCGCCGCGCACATTCCCGGCGCGCACTACGCCAACCTCGACACCGACCTCAGCGCCAGGCACGGCGTGCCCGGCGCGCACGGCGAAGTGGTGGTCGCGCAGGAAGACGGCCTGCCCGCCTCGGGCGGGCGCCATCCGCTGCCCAGCCGCGAGAAGTTCGCGCAATGGCTCTCCAGCGTGGGCTTCGCCAACGGCATGCAGGCCGTGGTGTACGACCGCAACGGCGCCAACTACTGCGGTCGCCTGTGGTGGATGCTCAAGTGGATGGGCCACGACGCGGTGGCCGTGCTCGACGGCGGCCTGCAGGCCTGGCAGGCGGCGGGCGGCGAGGTCACCGGCCGCGAGGAGCCCGCGCGCTTCCAGTCGAACTTCGTCACCGGCGAGCCGCTGGCCAGGCTGGTGACCACCGACACCGTCGTGCGCCGGCTGGGGCAGCCTGACCAGAACCTGATCGATGCGCGCGCCGGTGCACGTTACCGCGGCGAGGTGGAACCTCTGGACCCGATTGCCGGTCACATCCCCGGGGCCCTGAACCGGCCCTTCGCCGAGAACATCGGCCCCGACGGCAAGTTCAAGCCGGCATCGCAATTGCGTGCCGAGTTCGAGACCTTGCTCGCGGGGCGAGACCCGGCGAGCGTTGTCCACCAGTGCGGCAGCGGCGTGAGCGCCGTGCCCAACCTGCTGGCCATGCAGGTCGCCGGACTGGGGACCACAGCGCTCTATGCCGGCAGCTGGAGCGAATGGAGCAACACGCCGGGGCTGCCGACCCGGCAAGGCGCGCAACCATGACATTGACGAATCGACGAGTCCAGGCCCTTCGACGCGGCTCGGCACTCGCACTGGCCGCCGCATTTCTTGCGGCCGCCCCGTTCCTCGCCGCACAGGCGCAGGAGCAGCACGCCCATGTGCACGGCCAGCTCAAGCTCGACGTGGCCGTCGACGGCCCCACGGTGGTGATCGACATGGAGTCCCCGCTGGACAACATCGTGGGCTTCGAGCGCGCACCGAAGACCGAGGCCGAGAAAAAGACCGTCGAAGAAGCCGTGGCCCAGTTGCGCGCCGCGGACAAGCTCTTCATCGTCGACCCCGCCGCCAACTGCAAGCTCGGCCCGGTCGACCTGCGTTCCGGCGCGCTGGGCCTGGGCAACCCCGACCCGAGCGAGCCCGTGGGCCATGCCGACCTGGACGCCACCTTCTCCTTCAACTGCACCAACGCGGCCGCCGCGAAGTTCATCGACGTGAACCTGTTCGCCGTGTTCAAGGGCCTGCGCCAGATCGACTCGCAAATCGCCACCGCACAGGGCCAGTTCAAGCGCCAGCTGAAGCGCCCGGCCGGCGCGCAGGCCGCGCAGCCCGCCCGCCTGGGCTGGGGCAAGTGACACCGTGAGCGTCGCCCCCGAGGCCCGCACGGCAGCCAACGCGAATACGGACAACGCCGCGACCGACAACGCCGACACTTCGCCACTGCGCGTGGTGCTTTCCGCCGAAGCGCTGCGCTTCTCCTGGCCCGGCGTGAAGACGCCGTGCATCGACATCGAGGCGTTCCGCATCTCGGCCGGCGAATCGGTGTTCCTGCACGGCCCCAGCGGCTGCGGCAAGAGCACGCTGCTGTCGCTGCTGGCCGGCGTGCTGGTGGCCGACGAAGGCCGCGTCATGCTGCTGGGCCACGACTGGTCGCAGCTCTCGGGCGCGGCGCGCGACCGCAGCCGCGTGGCGCACGTGGGCTACATCTTCCAGCAGTTCAACCTGCTGCCGTACCTGAGCGTGCTCGACAACGTGCTGCTGCCCTGCCGCTTCTCGGCACGGCGAGAAATACAGGCCTCGAAGCACCGCCCCGCGCGCGAGGAGGCCGAGCACCTGCTCGACCAGATGGGGCTGGACCGCAACCTCTGGAAGCGCCAGGCGCTGCAGCTGTCGGTGGGCCAGCAGCAGCGCGTGGCCGCGGCGCGCGCGCTCATCGGCCAGCCCGAGGTGGTGATTGCCGACGAGCCCACCTCCGCGCTCGACGAAGACCGGCGCGAGGCCTTCCTCGACGTGCTGCTCACGGCCTGCGTGGAGAACCACAGCGCGCTGGTCTTCGTGAGCCACGACCAGCGCATTGCGCAGCGCTTCGCGCGGCACGTGCTGCTGCCCGAGATCAACCGCGCGGCGAGCAGCGCGATGGCGGTGGACGCATGAAGGCGCTCGCATGAAGGCTCTTTTCTCCATCGCATGGCGCAGCGCCTGGAACCGCCGCTTCACGCTCGCGCTCACGGTGTTCTCCATTGCGCTGTCGACCTTCCTGCTGCTGGGCGTGGAGCGCATCCGCACCGAGCTGCGCGAGAACTTCGCGTCTTCGGTCTCGGGCACCGACCTGATCGTGGGCGCGCGCACCGGCTCCACGCAGCTGCTGCTGTACTCGGTGTTCCGCATCGGCGCGGCCACCAACAACATCTCTTGGAAGAGCGTGCAGGCGCTGCAGGCGCACCCCGGTGTCGACTGGGTGGTGCCGCTGTCGCTGGGCGACTCGCACCGCGGCTTTGCGGTACTGGCCACGTCCACCGACTACTTCACGCGCTTTCGCTACGGCGACAAGCAGCTGCTGAAGCTGCGCGAAGGCAAGCCCTTCAACGAGCTGTTCGACGCGGTGGTGGGTGCCGAGGTGGCCGACAAGCTTGGCTACCACGTGGGCCAGAAGATCACGCTGGCGCACGGCAGCGGCGAGCTCAACGTGGCCGAGCATGCCGACAAGCCCTTCACCGTGGTCGGCGTGCTCGCGCGCACCGGCACGCCGGTCGACCGCACGGTGCACATCGGGCTGGCGGCCATGGAAGCGATTCACCTCGAGTGGGTGGGCGGCGCGCCGATGCCCGGCGTGCACATTCCCGCGGAGCAGGTGCGCAAGTTCGACCTCACGCCCAAGAACGTGACGGCCGCGCTGGTGGGCCTGAAGAACCGCGCGGCGGTGTTCGGGGTGCAGCGCTGGATATCGACCTACACCGGCGAGCCGCTCATGGCCATCCTGCCCGGCGTGGCGCTCGACGAGCTGTGGAGCGTGATCGGCATCGGCGAGAACGCGCTGCTGCTGATGTCGGCGCTGGTGGCGCTGGTGAGCCTCGCGGGGCTGGTGTCGGTGGTGATGGCGGGGCTGAACGAACGCCGGCGCGAGCTTGCCGTGCTGCGCGCCGTGGGCGCCGGCCTGCGCCACGTGCTGGCGCTGCTGGCGCTCGAAGGCGCCATGGTCACCGTGCTGGGCGTGCTGCTGGGCGTGGTGATGGCGCTGCTGGGCATCGCCCTGCTCTCGCCATGGCTGCAGGCGCAGTTCGGGCTGACACTGAGCCTTTCAGAACCTACACTGAACGAATGGCTGCTGATGGCAAGCCTGCTGGTCGCCGGATGGCTGGCAAGCCTGCTGCCCGGCATTCGCGCCTACCGCCTTTCCCTTGCCGACGGCCTCTCGCCGAGGATCTGAACCATGCCCACTGTCCACGCCCGTTCTCAAGCACCCGCATCGAACTCTTCCAAGGCTTTCACGCGGCTTTCAATGCTGATTGCCGGCGCCGGCCTCGCGGCCGCCGCCTGGGCCGCCGAGCCCGCCCCCAAGGACACCACCGCCACCAACCCGCTCGGCGGCAAGGCGGCGGCGCCGGCCGCGGCCAAGCCCGCTTTAAGCCAGCCGGGCCAGCCAGGCCAGGCGCGCCAGATCACCTGGGAAGAGCTGGTGCCCAAAGACTGGGACCCGGCCAAGGAATTCAAGGGCATGGACCTGAGCGCGCTCGACGACGGCGACCCGCGCGCCAACGAGCTGCTCATGAAGATGCAGGAGGTGTCGAACAACGCACCGACCAACCCGACGATGAACGGCGTCGAAGTGAAGATACCGGGCTTCATCGTGCCGCTCGAGGAAGCCAAGGGCGAGGTCACCGAGTTCCTGCTGGTGCCCTACTTCGGCGCCTGCATCCACACGCCGCCGCCGCCGGCCAACCAGATCCTGCACGTGGTGCCGCAAAAGGGCGCCAAGTTCCGCGCCATGGACACCGTGTGGGTCACCGGCAAGCTGCAGACGCTGCGCAACGATTCGATGATGGGCGTGAGCGGCTACCACGTGAGCGCGGCCAACGTCACCAAGTACACCGGCGGCGCGAAGTAAGAAAAGACCCCCCGGCGGGTCAGCTGTAGCCCGCGGCCTCCCGGCCGTGTGGCTGTGCGCCGACAGGGTTGACGGCGCACCACCGACACAGTCGGTTGCATCCGGGGCGCAGGCTTTGTCATCGCCTGCTGCCGCGCGCCGTTGAAAGAGTTCCGGGCACGACGCCGGCGTCCTCATGGAACTCCGATGACAAACAACAACTTCGCCCCCCGCCTGCTGACGATCTCGCTGTGCATCAGCGCCCTCGTTCTCGCAGGCTGCGACAAGACACCCAGTGCACCCGCAGCGGCTGCAGACCCGGCGACCACCATGCCCGCGCCCTCGGTGCCTCAGACATCTGCCGCGCCTGCGGTGGCAACCCCTGCGGCCTACACGCCGCCTTCCGCCGAGCAGCTCTACCAACTGGTCGCCCCCATCGCGCTGTACCCCGACAAGCTGGTGGCGCAAGTGCTGGCCGGCGCCACCTACCCCGAGCAGATCACCGCCGCGCACGACTGGCTGGGCCAGAACCGCAACCTCAAGGCCGGTCCGCTCGCCGATGCGGCCAACCAGCAACCGTGGGACCCGAGCGTGAAGTCGCTCACCGCGTTCCGCCCGGTGGTCGACCAGCTGGCCGGCAACATCCCGTGGACCACGGCGCTGGGGCAGGCCTACTACAACGACCCGGCCGACGTGATGAACGCCATCCAAGTCATGCGCCAGCGCGCGGCCAAGGCGGGCCGGCTGAAGAACAACGACAAGCTGCGCGTGGCCAGCGCCGCCACGCCCCGAGGCTATGCGCCGTCGCCCGACATGCAGCCGGTGTACGGCGGCCCCGCCGTGATCGAGGCGCCGCCGCAATACATCACCATCGAGCCGGTGCAGCCCGACGTGGTGTACGTGCCCGCGTACGACCCGCAGGTGATCTACGGCTCGCCCGAGCCCGTGTACCCCGGCTACGCCTACGCGCCACCGGTGCAGGTGGCGCCGCAGGGCTACAGCGGTGGCCAGCTGGCCGCGGCGGGCGTGCTGGCCTTCGGCGCCGGCGTGGTGGTGGGCAGCGCCTTCGAGCGGCACGGCTGGGGCTGGAACTCCTGGAACGTGAACTGGGGCGGCCCGCGCGGACGTGACCGCGATCGCGACCGTGGCGCACCGCCGCCCGCCTTCGCACGGCCGGCCGTGGTCTACAACAACAGCACCTACGTGTCGCGCTCGACCACCGTGATCAACAACGTGAACGAGCGCAACGTCTACAACAACAACGGCGGTGGCGCACGCGGTGGCTTGCCGCCCAACTTCTCGGCGGGGCCGGCGTTCGCGCAGCAACAGCAGGCGCAACAACAGCAGGCCCAGCAGCAGGCACTGCTCGCGCAACAGCAACAGCAGAACGCGCAGCGCCAGCAGCAGCAAGCGGTGATGGCGCAGCAGCAGGCGCAGGGCCAGCAGCGCGCGCAAGAACAGGCCCAGCAGCGCGCACAACAGCAGGCCCAACTGCAGCAAGCGCAGCAGCAACAAGCCCAGCAAGCCCGGCAACAACAGCAACAGCAGGCGATGCAGCAGCAGCAGGCGCGCGAGCAGCAACAGCAAGCACGCCAGGCGCAGATGCAGCAGGGTCAGCAGCAAGAACAACAGCGCCGCCAGCAAGCTCAGCAAGCGCAGCAAGCCCAACTGGCGCAGCAGCAGGCGCAACAACAGCAGCGAGGCGGCAATGCGCCCGGGCAGCCGCCACAACAGGCCCTGCAGCAACAACAGCAACGTCAGCAGCAGCAGGCCGCCCAGGAGCAGCAACGCCAGCAACAGCAGGCGCAGGCCGAACAGTCACGCCGTCAGCAAGCACAGGCCCAGGCTCAGCAGCAACAAGGCCAGCAACAGGCGCGTGAGCAACAGCAGCAGCAAGCCCAGCAGCGCGCGCAGCAGCAGGCTCAACAGCAGCAACAGCAGATCCAGCGCCAGCAGCAGCAACAACAGCAAGCGCAGCAGGCACAACAGGCGCAGCAACAACAGGCCCAGAACCAGGCCCGCCAGCAGCAACAAGCGCAACAGGAACAGATGCGCCGCCAGCAACAACAACAGCAGCAGCAAGCGCAACAGGCGCAGCAGGCTCAACAAGCCCAGCAGCAGGCCGCACGCGCGCAACAGCAGCAGCAACAACAGGCGATGCAGCAGCAACGCCAGCAACAGCAAGCCGCGATGGCGCAGCAACAGGCGCAAGCCCAGCAGCGCGCACAGCAGCAGGCCCAACAGCAGCAACAGCAGATGCAGCGCCAACAGCAGCAAGCCCAGCAGCACCAGCAGCAGGCCCAGCAACAGCAGGCCCAGCAGCAACAGCGCATGGCTGCCGCGGCAGCGGCTGCGCAGCAACGGCGTCCGCCCGGTCGTCCGGGCGAGCCGGGGCAGCAGCCTCAGTAAGCAAGCCTAGGCAGGCCTCGACAAAGGCTGTGCAAGGGCAAGCAAGGCCCGCTTGAGCGCCGCACAAGGCGCTCAGCGCACCCGCCTCAGTTCTTGCCGAGTTCGGTCAGCAGCCGCGTCACGAGGTAGATGCGCGGCACGATCGAGTCGACTTCGATGTACTCGTCGCGTGCGTGGTAGCCGAAGCCCGCGAGGCCGAAGCTCTCGACGACCGTGGCCTTGCCCGAGCGGCCCGCGAAGCCCGCGTCGGTGCCGCCGCCGGTCATGGGCGTCAGCGCCAGTTCGCGGTCGAGTTCCTTGTAGATGGCCTGCGCCCGCTCCGCCAGCGCGCGGCCCTTCTCGCCGGCGACGAAGGCCGGGCGGCCCACCTCGAGCTTCACCGTGGTCTCGGTGTCGGGCACCAGCTTGCCGGCGGCCACCTTGGCCTGCAGCGCGGCCTCCAGCTTCTTCTCTGCGCCGGGTTGCGTGATGCGCACGTCGCCCAGCGCCTGGGCCTTCTCGGTGATCTGGTTGAGCGGACCGACGGCGCGCGCCACGGTCCAGTTCAACGCCACGCCGGGGATGTCCTTGGCGAGATCCTTGGTCTGCAGCATCTGGTACGACAGCTCGTACAGCGCGTTGCGGCCCAGCTCGGGTGCGGCGCCGGCGTGCGATGCACGGCCCTTCACGTCCAGCGTGGCGGTGGCGATGCCGGCCGCGCCCAGCAGCAGCGATTCGCCCTTGGCCACCGACTTGGCCGCCGTGGGCTCGAACGACAGCACTGTGTCGTGCTGGTCGGCCAGCGTGGCGATCAGTTCGCCCGAGCCGACCGAGCCCACTTCCTCGTCGGGGTTCATCACCACGGTGAGCGTGTCGTAGTCGCGCCAGCCGGCGTCGGCCAGGATCTTCAGCGACGCCATGATCACCGCGAGGCCGCCCTTGTCGTCGGCGATGCCGGGGCCGTAGATGCGGTTGCCGTCGACCTTGTACGGCTGGCCGCTCAGGATGCCCGCGGGGTACACGGTGTCCATGTGGCCCTGCAGCATGATCTTGCGCTTGCCCGTGCCCTTGAGCGTGGCAATGACGATGTCCGCGCCCGCGCCGGCCGTGGCCTTGCGACGCTCGGTCTTGAAGCCCGCGGCCTTCAGCCGGCCTTCGACCAGGTCGGCCATCTTCAGCAGGCCGTCGACGTTCAGGCTGCCCGACTCGATCAGCACCATTTCCTTCAGGTTGTCGATCACCGCGGGCTGCGCGCGCTCGGCGGCGGCAAGCAGCCTGGCGTCGGGCGCGGCCTGCACGGTGGCGACGGCGCCGAGCGCGAGGCCGCAGGCCAGGGCGATGGAACGCAGGGAGAAGATGGAAGCGCGCTGGGTCATGGTGGTTCTCGACTCGAAGTGAATGGCGGCGACGAGCATAGCCATGCGAGCAGAAATTCCCAGCAAATCGGCGACAGCGGCAGCGGGAGCGGTGCCGGCGAAAAAGCGACTAGCGCTTGCCGCGCGCCGCGCGCTTCTTCGCGGGCACAGGCGCAGGAGCGGGAGCGGCCGCAGGCGCCTTCGCCGCCGCCCTGGTCTTGCGCGCCGGCCTTGCTGCGGCCGCTGTCTCCACCACCGGCGCGAACACCGGCGCCTCGCGCGCCGACGTCATGTGCTCGCTCTCGCCGATGGTCATGCCGATGATGCGCGCCAGCTGCCGGCTCACGCTCACGTACGCATGGCCCAGCCGGCTGTCGAAGTACAGCGAGTCGCCGCGCCCCAGGCGCACGACCTCGCCGTTGTCGAAGTGCACGTCGATCTCGCCCGACAGCACATAGGCGAACTCCTCGCCCGCGTGGCGCACGAAGTCTTCCGGCCCGTGCACCTGGCGCGCGTGCACGGTGCCGACGATGGGGCTCATCTGCTTGCCCGCGGCCGTGGTGCCCAGGAACTCGTAGGCAATGGCCAGCCCTCGGTACACCACGCCCTTGCCCGCGCGCGTGACCACCGGCCCGTCGAGCTGCGCGGGCTTCACGCCGGCGCCCGCGAACATCGCGTTCATGTCCATGTCCAGCGCGCGGCCCAGCGCGGTGAAGTTCTCGTAGCCCAGCGCGAGCTGGCCTCGCTCGGCGCGCGAGATGGTGGTGATCGACACGCCCGAGCGCTCGGCCAGCTCGGCCAGCGTCCAGCCGAAGCGCTTGCGCGCGGTGCGCAGGCGGTGACCGAAAGTGGTGCGGTCCAGGGTGGGCGGCTGTTCCCTGGCCCTGGCTGCCGGCTTGGTCCCTGTGTGTGGATTCACGCGCGTCTTTCTCTTGTGGTGCAGCCGGATTCTGCCAGCCCGGGGGCGCGCCATCCATGCCAACCCGCGTGACGCGGGCCCGGAAGTTGCGTATACGCAAATTGCGGGAACGCAAATTTCACCGTTGCGGTGCACCATGGTTTCCCCTTGGTGGCCTTCATTTAATTTGCGTATCCGCAAAATTGTTCCTACACTTTTCGCCGATGACTTCTTCCACACCCACTCCCACCGCCACCGACTTCCTCGTGATCGGCGGCGGCATTGCCGGGGCTTCGGCGGCGCACTGGCTGGCACCGCATGCGCGCGTGATCCTGCTCGAGCGCGAATCGCAACCCGGCTACCACTCCACCGGCCGCTCGGCCGCGCTCTTCATGGAAAGCTACGGCACGGCGCAGGTGCGCGCCCTCACCATGGCCAGCCGCGCCTTCCTCGAGCACCCGCCCGAGGGCTTCGCCGAACACCCGCTGCTCACGCCGCGCGGCGCCATGATGGTCGCGGGCGCCGAGCACATGGCCGAGCTCGAAGCGCACTGGGAGGTGCTGCGCGCCATGGACACCGGCGCCTCGCGCCTGAGCGGCGAGCAGGCCCGCGAGCTGGTGCCGGTGCTGCGCCCCGACCAGGTGCTGGGCGCGGTGTACGAGCCCGACGCGGCCGACATGGACGTGCACGCCATCCACCAGGGCTACCTGCGCGGCATGCGTCGCGCCGGCGGCCAGCTGGTGTGCGACGCCGAGGTGACCGCCATCGAGCGCGTGGGCGGGCGCTGGCGCGTGACGGCCGGCGGCCGCGTGTACGAGGCGCCCGTGGTGCTCAACGCGGCCGGCGCGTGGGTCGACACGGTGGCGCAGCTGGCGGGCGTGCCGCCGCTGGGCATCGAGCCGCGCCGGCGCTCGGCCTTCATCTTCGCGCCGCCCGAAGGCGCCAGCGGCGCCAACGCCGCGCAATGGCCCATGGTGTTCGGCGCCGACGAGGGCTGGTACATCAAGCCCGACGCCGGCATGCTGCTCGGCTCGCCGGCCAACGCCGACCCGGTGGAGCCGCAGGACATCCAGCCCGAAGAGATGGACATCGCCATCGCCATGCACCGCATCGAGGAGGCGACCACGCTCACCATCCGCCGCCCCACGCGCACCTGGGCCGGCCTGCGCTCCTTCGTGCCCGACGGCGACCTGGTGGGCGGCTTCGAGCCCGAGGCGCCCGGCTTCTTCTGGGTGGCCGCGCAGGGCGGCTACGGCATCCAGACCTCGGCCGCCATGGGCGAGGCCTGCGCCGCGCTGGCACGTGGGCTGCCGCTGCCGGAGCGCATCGCGGGCTTCGGGCTCACGGCCGAGATGCTCGGCCCGCAGCGGCTGCGCGCGGCCAACCCGGGCTGACACCGGCTGACACCGGCTAATACCGGCCAAGTGCTTCGCTTCTTCCGAGACAAGAACCTCACCTCACGAGAAAAACCACCATGCGTGTCTTCAGTGCCTCCCTCGCCACCGAAACCAACACCTTCGGCCCGATGCCCACCGGCATCGCCTCCTTCAAGGACCGCGGCTACTTTCCCGCCGGCCAGCACCCCGATGCGCTCACGATCTACTCGGGCCCGCTGTGGGCCGCGCGCATCCGCGGCAAGGAAAAGGGCTGGACGCTGCTCGAAGGCATGGTCGCGGGCGCGCAGCCCAGCGGCATCACCACGCGCCACGCCTACGAGACGCTGCGCGACGAGATGCTCAACGACCTGCGCGCCGCGCTACCGGTCGACATGGTGCTGCTGGGCCTGCACGGCGCCATGGTGGCCGACGGCTACGACGACTGCGAAGGCGACATGCTGCAGCGCGTGCGGCAGATCGTCGGCCCCGACGTGGTCGTCGGCGCCGAGCTCGACCCGCACAACCACCTCACGGCCGCGATGGTCGACAACGCGAACGTGATGGTCTCGTTCAAGGAGTACCCGCACACCGACGTGCTCGAACGCGGGCTGGAACTGGTCGACATCTGCGCGGCCGCGGTCGAAGGCAAGGTCAGGCCGGTGGCCGCGATGGTCGACTGCGACATCATCGTCACCGTGCACACCTCGCGCGAACCGGCGCGCAGCTTCGTGCAGCGCATGCAGGCGCTGGAGGGGAAGGACGGCGTGCTGTCCGTGTCGCTCACGCACGGCTTCTCGTGGGGCGACGTGCCAGAGATGGGCACCAAGGTGCTGGTGTACACCGACGGCGACCAGGCCCAGGCCGATGCCCTCGCGCGCCAGCTGGCCGACGAGGTCGTCGCCATGCGCGATGGCCTCACGGTGAACTACCCGAGCATCGACGCCTCGCTCGACGAGGCGATGGCCTTCGACGGCGGCCCCGTGGTGCTGGCCGACGGCGCCGACAACCCCGGCGGCGGCGCGGCGAGCGATTCCACCTTCATCCTGCGCCGCATGCTGGAGCGCGGCATCACCAACGCGGCGCTGGGCCCGATGTGGGACCCGATCGCGGTGCGCATCGCGTTCGACGCGGGCGTGGGCGCGCGGCTGCAGATGCGCATCGGCGGCAAGATCAGCCCGCTCTCGGGCGACCCGCTGGACCTGGACTGCACCGTGAAGGCGCTGCAGCACGACCTGGTGATGACGGGCCTGTCGAACACGCCCACCGCCATGGGCGACTGCGCGCTGGTGGAGGTCGCGGGCATCGAGGTCGTGCTGATCACGCGGCGCAACCAGGCCATGGGCACCGACCTGTTCACGCAGCTGGGCTGCGACCTGGCCGCGAAGAAGATCGTGGTCGTCAAGTCGTCGCAGCACTTCTACGCGTCGTACTCGAAGGTGGCGAAGCACGTGATCTACGCGGGCGCCCCGGGCGCCGTGACGCTCGACCTCACCACCCTGCCCTACCGCAAGGCGCGCCTGCCGAAGTGGCCGATCGGCGTTGCGGCCTGAAATCTTTTTTCTCTTCTTTTTCGCCCCACCCCACCGGAGAACCGACGATGAAACGACGAACGCTTGCCGCCCATGCCGCCATGGTTGCCCTGGCCCTTTCGGCAGCCGCTGCCGTGAGCCTGCCCGCGCTCGCCCAGACACCGCCCAAGACGCTGAAGGTGGTGGCGCATGCCGACCTGAAGATCCTCGACCCGACCTTCACCACGGCCTACATCTCGCGCAACTTCGGCCACATGGTGTACGACACCCTGTTCGCGCAGGACGCCACCGGCAAGCCGCAGCCGCAGATGGTCGAGAAGTACACGACCTCGAAAGACGGCAAGCAGTGGAGCTTCACGCTGCGCCCGGGGCTGAAGTTTTCCGACGGCGCCGCCGTGACCTCGGCCGACGCCGTGGCCTCGCTGCAGCGCTGGGCCGCGCGCGACAGCCTGGGCCGCGCCATGACGGCGGTGGGCGCCGAGTGGAAGGCCACCGACGCGCGCAGCTTCACGCTCACGCTCAACGAACCCTTCGGCATGGTGCTCGACGCGCTGGCCAAGCCCTCGGGCTTTCCGCCGGTGATATTGCCCGAGCGCATCGCCAAGCTGCCGGCCACCGCGCCACTGACCGAGGTGATCGGCTCCGGGCCCTTCATGTTCAAGCGCGACGAATGGGTGCCGGGCAACAAGACGGTGTTCGTGCGCAACCCCAACTACGTGGCGCGCAGCGAGCCGCCCAGCGGCCTGGCCGGCAGCAAGAAGACCAGCTTCGACCGCGTCGAGTGGCTCTACCTGCCTGACGCCAACAGCGCCGTGTCGGCGCTCAAGCGCGGCGAGGTCGACATCATCGAGCAGCTGCCGCCCGACTACATCGCGCCGCTGCGCACCGACAGCAGCATCAAGATCGGCTCCGGCGGCGCGTACCAGGGCTTCCTGGTCATGAACCAGCTGCACCCGCCCTTCGACAACCCCAAGGTGCGCCAGGCGCTGCTGCAGGCCGTGAGCCAGGAGCGCTTCGTGGCGGCCATGGGCTTCCCGCTGGACATGCGCATGGCGTACTGCGCCACCTACTTCATCTGCGGCAGCCCGAACGACACGGCCGCCGGCGCCGAGCCCTACCGCAAAGCCGACGTGGCCAAGGCCAAGCAGATGCTCGCGGCCTCCGGCTACAAGGGCGAGAAGGTGGTGCTGATGGTGCCCAGCGACGTGCCCTACCTGAACGCCGAGGCGCTGATGGCCGCGCAGACCATGAAGAGCATCGGCATGAACGTCGACGCGCAGAGCATGGACTGGGCCTCCATCGGCGCGCGCCGCGCCAAGCGCGACGCGGCCGACGCGGGCGGCTGGAACATGTACGTCACCGTGGCCGGCGAGTTCGACGCCAACTCCCCCATTGCCAACGCCTACCTGGGCGCGGCCTGCGGCAACACCCTGCCCGGCTGGCCCTGCGACAAGCCGCTGGACGAGCTGCGCACCGCCTGGCTGAAAGAAACCGTGCCCGCCAAGCGCAAGGAGTTGCTCGACGCCTTCCAGGCCCGGGCCTACGAGGCGGTGCCGTACATCAATGCGGGCCAGTACTCGGCCGCGTTCGCCGCGCGCGCCAACCTCAAGGGGCTGGACAAGCTCTGGGCCGGCATGCCGACGGTGTGGATGCTCGACAAGTAGTCCGAGCGCCACCCCTGACGCCTACGCCAACACCAGCGCCCCCCGCCAGCACAACGCCAGCCAACCCAGTTCAAGGGCATCGCCATGGGCTACATCCTTCGACGCTTTCTCTCGACGCTCCCGGTCATGGCGGTGGTGGCCGTGGTGGTGTTCCTGCTGATCCACCTGTCGCCGGGCGACCCGGCCGCGCTCATCGCCGGCGACCTGGCCACCACCGAAGACATCGAGAAGCTGCGCGCCGCGCTCGGGCTGAACCTGCCGCTGTGGCAGCAGTTCGGGCTGTGGCTGGGCAAGCTCTTCACGGGCGACCTGGGCACCTCGATCTTCACGCAGATGCCGGTCACGCAGCTACTCGGGCAGCGGCTGGAGCCGACCGTATCGATCGCCGCGCTCACCATGCTCATCACGCTGGTGGTGGCGGTGCCGCTGGGCACGCTGGCCGCCTATCGCGCGGGCAGCTGGGTCGACCGGCTGGTGATGCTGTTCGCGGTGCTGGCCTTCTCGGTGCCGGTGTTCCTGGTGGGCTACCTGCTGGTCTACAGCTTCGCGGTGCAGCTGCCGTGGTTTCCGGTGCAGGGCTACGCGCGCTTCGCCGACGGCGCGCTGCAGTGGCTGCATTCGCTGGTGCTGCCCTGCGTGAACCTGGCGCTG
This sequence comes from Variovorax sp. J22G73, assembly GCF_030317035.1. GTDB lineage: Bacteria > Pseudomonadota > Gammaproteobacteria > Burkholderiales > Burkholderiaceae_C > Variovorax. The sequence continues at coordinate 756,987 of NZ_JASZYK010000001.1, read as the reverse complement.
GTGTACATCGCGCTGGTGACGCGCATGACGCGCGCCACCGTGCTCGAGGTGCTGCACGAGGACTACATCCGCACCGCGCGCGCCAAGGGCCTGGGCGTGTTGCCGGTGCTGGGCCATGCGCTGCGCAACGCGGCCATTCCCATCGCCACCACCATCGGCGCGGGCATCGCGCTGCTCATCGGCGGCGTGGTCGTCACCGAGACGGTGTTCGCCATTCCGGGCGTGGGCCGGCTGGTGATCGATTCGGTGCAGCGCCACGACTACCCGGTGATCCAGAGCGTGCTGCTGCTGTCGGCGGGCGTGTACGTGCTGATCAACCTGCTGATCGACCTGAGCTACCGGCTGTTCGATCCGCGCATCCAGTACTGAAGAAGCCCACGTCATGTCCACGGTACTTCCCTTGAACACCTCCCCTGTTTCCTCCGTCGCCGAGACCCCGGCCGACGAAGCCCCCTTCGTGCCGCCGCGCTGGCGCTGGGTGCGCAAGCACCCGACGCTGATCGTCGGGGCGCTGCTGCTCATCGCGGTGGCCGCGCTGTCCATCGCCGCGCCGTGGATCGCCACGCACGACCCGCAGGACATCGACCCGCTCGCGCGCATGCAGCCGGCGTCGGCCGAGCACTGGTTCGGCACCGACGCGCTGGGCCGCGACGTGTTCAGCCGCGCCGTGTGGGGCGGCCAGGTGTCGATGATCGTGGGCGCCGCGGTGGCGGTGCTGGCCACTTTCTTCGGCGTGGTGCTGGGGTTGGTGTCGGGCTTCGTGCGCTGGGCCGACGGACCCATCATGCGGGTGATGGACGGCCTCATGGCCATTCCCGGCATCCTGCTGGCCATTGCGCTGATGGCGGTCACGCGCGCCAGCCTCACGACGGTGATCGTGGCCATCACCGTGCCCGAGATCCCGCGCGTGGTGCGGCTGGTGCGCTCGCTGGCGCTCACCCTGCGCGAGCAGCTCTACGTGGAGGCCGCGCACGCGGTGGGCACGCGGCTGCCGGTCATCCTGGTGCGCCACGTGCTGCCGAACATCGTGGCGCCGCTGGTGGTGCAGGCCACCTTCGTGGCGGCGGCCGCGGTACTGACCGAGGCGGCGCTGTCGTTCCTGGGCGTGGGCGTGCCGTCGCAAACGCCGAGCTGGGGAAACATGATGGCCGAGGGCCGCAACTTCGTGACCGTGGCGTTCCACATCATCCTGTACCCCGGGCTGCTGCTGGCGGCCACGGTGCTGGCCATCAACCTGCTGGGCGACGGCCTGCGCGACGCGCTCGACCCGCGGCTGGCGCGGCAACTGTGACCGGTCGACTGAACGTGCGAACGAGCGAACCAGTGAACGAGCGAACGAGGCACAGCCCATGACCACCCCCATGTCCCACACCGCCCTCGCCCCCGGCGAGCCGCTGCTCGAAGTCGACAACCTGCGCACCCACTTCCACACGCTGGCCGGTGTCGTGCGCTCGGTCGACGGGGTGTCGTACACCGTGCGCGCGGGCCGCACGCTGGGCGTGGTCGGCGAGTCGGGTTGCGGCAAGAGCGTGACCGCGCTGTCGATATTGCGGCTGGTGCCCACCCCGCCCGGGCGCCACATGGGCGCCGTGCGGCTGCGCGGCACCGACCTGATGCAGCTCAGCGAGCGCGAGATGCGGCAGATTCGCGGCAACCGCATCTCCATGATCTTCCAGGAGCCGATGACCTCGCTGAACCCGGTGCTCACCGTGGGCCGGCAGATTGCCGAGACGGTGCAGCTGCACCAGAAGGCCAGCCGCGCCGACGCGATGAAGCGCGCGGTCGAGATGCTGCGCGTGGTGCAGATTCCCGAGCCCGAGCGCCGCGTGAACGAGTACCCGCACCAGCTCTCCGGCGGCATGCGCCAGCGCGTGATGATTGCGCTGGCCCTGGCCTGCAACCCCGAGGTGCTGATCGCCGACGAGCCGACCACCGCGCTGGACGTGACCATCCAGGCGCAGATCCTGGAGCTCATCAAGCGGCTGCAGAAGGAGCTGGGCATGGGCGTGGTGATGATCACGCACGACCTGGGCGTGGTGGCCGAGAGCTGCGACCGCGTGGTGGTGATGTACGCGGGCAAGAAGGTGGAAGAAGCCGACGTCATCGACCTCTTCGACCGCCCGCTGCACCCCTACACGCGCGCGCTGATGGCCTCCATGCCCGCGATGAACACCGCGAGCACGCGGCTCACCGAGATTCCCGGCCTGGTGCCGGCCGCGCATGAACTGGGCCGCGGCTGCGCCTTTGCCGCGCGCTGCAGCCATGCGCGCGAACGCTGCCGCGCCGAAACGCCGCGGCTCGCGCAGCAAGGCGGCGACCACGTGGTGGCCTGCTTCGCGGTGGAAGAACACTGGGCGGACGCGCCCGAAGTCACAGAGGTATCGGCATGACGACCACCGAGGCGCCGCTGCTGCGGGTGCGCAACCTGCGCAAGCACTACACATCACCCAAGCGCTGGCTGCAGCCGGCCAAGCCGGCGATACAGGCGGTCGACGGCGTGTCTTTCTCGGTGGCGCGCGGCGAAACGCTGTCGCTGGTGGGCGAGTCGGGCTGCGGCAAGACGACGACGGCCAAGTCGGTGATGCGGCTGGTGGAGCCGACCTCGGGCTCGGTGGAGCTGGAAGGCCAGGAGCTGCTGTCGCTGTCGCCCGAGGACATGCGCCAGCGCCGGCGCGACCTGCAGATCATCTTCCAGGACCCCTACGCTTCGCTGAACCCGCGGCTGACGGCCGGCGACATCGTGGCGGAGCCGATGCGAAATTTCGGCAACTTCGGCGGGAGCGCCGCGGCCGAGCGCCGCGAGCGCGTGCAGTGGTTGTTCTCACGCGTGGGCCTGCGGCCCGAGGCCGCGAAGAAGTACCCGCACGAGTTCTCTGGCGGCCAGCGCCAGCGGCTGGGCATCGCGCGCGCGCTGGCGTTGAACCCCAAGCTCATCGTGTGCGACGAGCCGGTGTCCGCGCTCGACGTGTCGGTGCAGGCGCAGGTGGTCAACCTGCTGATGGACCTGCAGGCCGAGTTCGGCATCGCCTACCTGTTCGTGGCGCACGACCTGGCGGTGGTGCGGCACATCAGCCATCGCGTGGCGGTGATGTATCTCGGCCATATCGTGGAGATTGCCGACCGCGACACCCTGTTCTCCAAGCCGCTGCACCCGTACACCGAGATCCTGCTGTCGGCCGTGCCCGTGCCCAACCCACGCACGCCCGCGCGCCGCTTGTTGCTGCAGGGCGACCCGCCCAGCCCCGCGAACCCACCCTCGGGATGCCGCTTTCACACACGCTGCCCGATGGCACAGGCGGTGTGCAAGGAGAAGGTGCCAGAGCTGAGCGAGCGTGCGTCTTCTTCCCAGGGCGGCCATTGGGTGGCTTGTCACTTTCGCTGATGACGAGCTGTTGCTTTGTGCGTTGCGCTCGCATTCGTTCAGGGCGAGATCACGCCGGCGGCCGGTTCACCCGCCCTGAACAACAGCGCCAGGAACACCCGCAGACACAACACCAGAAAGGATCGACATGACCGAACCCATCACCCACTACGACCTGCTCATCCGCGGCGGCACCGTCATCGACGGCACCAAGGCACCCCGCTTCGATGCGGACATCGGCATCACGGGCGGGCGAATCGCCGCCATCGGCAAGCTCGCGGGCCACACGGCCGAGCAGACGATCGACGCCACCGGCCGCATCGTCGCGCCCGGCTTCATCGACTCGCACACGCACGACGACCAGGCCGTGCTGTCGCAGGCGCAGATGCCGTTCAAGGTGTCGCAGGGCGTGACCACGGTGGTGGCCGGCAACTGCGGCATCAGCGCCGCGCCGCTGCGCATGGACATGGACCTGCCGATGCCGCTGAGCCTGCTCGACTCGCCGGTGGAAGGCCGCTTCACGACCTTTGCCGCCTACCTCGACGCACTGCGCGCCACGCCTTCTTCGGTGAACGTGGCCGCGATGGTCGGGCATTCGACGCTGCGCGCGGTGGTCATGGCCGACCTCGACCGGCCCGCCACCGACACCGAGATCGCCGCCATGCAGGCGCTGGTCGAAGAGGCGATGCAGGCCGGCGCCATCGGGCTGTCGACCGGCACCTTCTATCCGCCGGCGGTGAAGGCGACGACCGAGGAAATCATCGAGGTCGGCCGCCCGCTCAGTTCACGCAAGGCGCTGTACGTGACGCACATGCGCGACGAGAGCGACCGCGTGATGGAGTCGCTGGAAGAAACCTTCCACATCGGCCGCGCGCTCGACATTCCGGTGGTGGTGTCGCACCACAAGGTGCAGAACACGCAGAACTTCGGCAAGACCAAGGTCACGCTGCCCTTCATCAAGGAGGCCATGCAGCACCAGTGCATCGGGCTCGATTGCTACCCCTACACCGCCGGCTCCACCATGATCCGCACCGACCGCGGAATGATGGAAGGCCGCGTGCTTATCGCGTCGAGCGAGCCGCACCCCGAGTGCGCGGGCCGCGACCTGAAGGACATCGCGGCCGAATGGGGCGTGTCGGGCGAAGAAGCCGCGCAGCGGCTGCAGCCCGGCAGCGCGATCTATTTCATGATGGACGAGGAAGACGTGCAGCGCATCCTCGCGTTCGACGAGACCATGATCGGCTCCGACGGCATTCCGCTGGGCGACAAGCCGCATCCGCGGCTGTGGGGCACCTTTCCGCGCGTGCTGGGCCACTACAGCCGCGACGTCGGCCTGTTCCCTCTGGAGACGGCGGTGTGGAAGATGACGGGCCTCACCGCGCGCAACTTCGGCCTGCACGAACGCGGCACGCTGAAGCCGGGCCACCACGCGGACGTGGTGATCTTCAACGCCGCAACGGTGCGCGACACGGCCAACTACGAAACGCCGACGCAGCCGGCGGAAGGCATCGATGCGGTGATCGTGAACGGTGCGCTCACCTGGCGCCACGGCGTGCACAGCGGTGCGCGCAACGGGCAGGTGATCACGCGGCGGGACGCGAGCTGAGCGCAGTCAGTCCGGTGCGTTCATGACGCGGTCGAACTCCTCGTCGGCCGGCACGTTGTCGGCGTCGAGCTCGCTCGCGTCCGTCAGGTCGATGCCTGTTTCTTCCGACAGGTCGTCGGACGCTTCGCTCTCGGGTTCTTCGAAATCATCGGCGGGCGCGTTGTCCGTGGTGTCCGTGGTGTCGTCCTCGTCTTCCAACGATGCGGCGGAGCGCGCGGTGGCGTCGATGTTGTTCATGATCGGGTTCCTCGGCTGATGACTGACAGGCCCCCTATGGTGCGCCTGTTTGGGCCGCAGCGGCTCATCCGGGGCGCAGCGTCGGTGTCGGAAAGTTTCCCGCCGCGCGCCCGTGGGCCGAACCTGATGCTTTTGTCTCAGTGCGGCGTCGAGCGGCGCCTGTGCTGGATCAGTCCTTGTGCACGTGCCCGTGTTCGCCGTGGCCCGGGTCGTCGTGGCCGTGCTCGTGCCCATGCTCGCCGTGCGCCAGCCGGCTCACGGCCGTGACCAGCACGATGCCCGCGACCAGCCACAGGATCTGCGCGGCGGTCTGGCGTGCCGGCAGGCGCTTTTGCAGTTGCGGAATCAGGTCGGCCAGCGCCACGTACACGAAGCTGCTGCCGGCCAGCACCAGGAAGTAAGGCAGCCAGCTGTGCAGCTGGTCGACCAGCCACCAGCCCGCGATGCCGCCCAGCGCGGTCATGGTGCCCGCCAGCGACACCTTCACCAGCGCCGCGCGCTGGTTGGCCGAGCTCTGGCGCAGCACCACGAGGTCGCCGATGTGGTGGGGAATCTCGTGCGCCAGCACCGCCAGCGCGGCCACTAGGCCCAGGCGCCAGTCGGCGGTGAAGGCCGAGGCGATCAGGATGCCGTCGCCGAAGCAGTGCACGCTGTCGCCGGTGAGCACGGCCCAGCCGCCGGTGCGGGGTCCGTGGTCGTGGGAATGTCCGTGGTGCGCATGGCCATGGTCGTGGTCGTGGCCGTGATCGTGGCCTTCGTGTCCCGCCGCGGGCTTCTCGTCGCCATGGTGGTGCTCGTGCCCGTGGTGCCACAGCTCGGCCTTGTCGAGCAGGAAGAAGAACACCAGCCCGAACAGCAGCACGCCGAACAGCAGCGCCGGTTCGATGCGGCTTTCGAAGGCCTCGGGCAAGAGGTGCATGAAGGCGGTGGCGAGCAGCGCGCCGGCCGCCAGGCTCAGCAGGTGCTGCGGGTTCACGCCGCCCGAGCCGTTGCGTACGCCCACCTTCAAGAGAAAGGCCGCGAGCCAGACGCTGCCGATGCCGGAGACCAGGGTCGCCGCGATGATGACTATCAAATTCATAGCTGCTTGCGCAAGAGGGACGGCCGCTGGAACTGTTCCAGAAGCCGTGGTCCGTTCATAAAAAGAGAAAAGGCCGTCATTCGACGGCCTTCGGCGGGGGTGGCTACAGAGCGCCGGGTTCAGGCGACGCCATTGGCTTTGAACCAGGCCGTGGCGCGTTGCCAACCGTCTTCCGCAGCGCTCTTCAGGTAGCTGGGGCGGTAGTCGGCATGGAACGCGTGGCCTGCTTCGGGGTACACGACGAAGCTCGATGCCTTGGCCGCCGGAGTCCCATTGGCCAGAGCAGCTTTCATCTTATCAACCGTGTCAAGGGGGATCCCCTGGTCTTTTCCGCCGTACAGGCCGAGCACCGGCGCCTGCAGGCTGGCGGCCACGTCGACCGGGTGCCGGGGCTGCAATTCGCCGGGCTGGCCGACCAGCCGGCCGTACCAGGCCACGCCCGCCTTCACCTTGCCGGTGGCCGCGTACAGCCACGTGATGCGCCCGCCCCAGCAGAAGCCGGTGATGCCGGCCCGGGTGATGTCGCCGCCGTGGGCCTTGGCATAGGCCAGCGCGCCGTCGAGGTCGGCCAGCACCTGGGCGTCGGGCACCTTGGTGACGATGTCGGCCTGCAGCTTGGGAATGTCGGTGTAGCCGCGCGGGTCGCCCTGGCGCGCGTAGAGCTCGGGCGCGATGGCCAGGTAGCCGAGCCTGGCGAAGCGGCGGCAGGTGTCGGCGATGTATTCGTGCACGCCGAAAATCTCCTGCACCACCAGGATGACCGGCAGGCCGGTCTTGCCCGCGGGCGCCGCCGCGTAGGCGGGCACGTCGAAGCCGTTCACGCTGTACTTGACGGGGCCGGCCGTCAGGCCTTCGGAAGAGGTGGCGATGGCGGTCTGCGCCACCACGGGCATCACGGCCGCCGCGTAGCCCACGCCGATGGCGGCCTTCAGCGCGGTGCGGCGCGTGGCGCCCTGCGCGGTGCTGTCGCCGGGGCGAAGCGAGTCGAAATCGGAACGGCGGTCGTCGAGGGACATTGAAAAGGCTCCAGTGGGTGCATCGAAAAGGACACAAGGGGCGTGGCGCGAAAAACGCACGCCGCAATGTAGGCCAAATCGGCTGGAGGCCGCATGTCCCGAAATTCGGTGGGGTCGCAGGCGGGTATCGGCGGATTCAGCCGTAGGCCCGGCGCGCCAGCGCCGCCGCCAGCACCTGCGCCGGGTCGACCAGGTCCAGCCCCGCCACAGCGGGCAAGCCCTGCAGCCCCAGCGGCACCTCGGTGCAGCCCATGATGATGGTCACCGGCCCGTGGCGCTCGGCGAGCCGCAGCGCCACGTCGGAAAAGCATTGCGCGGCCAGCGGCATGTTGCCGGCCTTCACGCCCTCGAAGATGCCGCGCGTGATGATGCGGCGCTCGTCCACGGAGGGAATGTGGCAGCCCAGCCCGGCCTCGGCCAGCGCCTGTTCATAGAGGCGCACGCGGTAGGTGCCTTCGGTGGCCATCAATGCCACGTCGCGCGCGCCCTGCTCGGCCAGCTGCCGCGCGGTTTCGCGCGCCATGTGCAGCAGCTCGACCTGCGGAAAGCGCGCCTGCAGGCTGCCATGCCAGGCGTGCGCCGTGTTGCAGGCGATGGCCACGGCCCGGCTGCCCAGCGCGGCCAGCCGGCCCAGCGCCTGCAGCATGGGCTCCAGCGGCTGGTGCGCGCCCTGCTCGGTGGAGGCCAGCGCGTCGGTGCGGTCGGGCACCGGCACCTGCGCCAGCCAGTGCTCCGGAAAGGACTGGTCGCGCACCGGCTCGCCGCGCGCGCGCATCTGCTGCGCGCAGGCCTGCACGAAGAGCCGGACGAAGTCGGCGCCCGCCGCGGGGCCCATGCCCCCCAAGATGCCGACGGTGTGCGTCACTGCGATGTCCTTTGCGTCACTTCGGTATCAGGTCGCGGGCTTGTCGCTCAGCGCCTTGAGGTTTTCTTTCAGCTGCTCGCTCATGGGCAGGTTCAGCGGCACGCCCTTCGGCGGAATCGGCTGCATGAACCACTTGGTGTAGAGCTTCTCGAACTCGCCGCTCTTCATCATGGCGCTGAAGGTGTCGTCCACCAGCTTCTTGAAGGCCGGGTCGTCCTTGGGCAGCATGCAGGCGTAGGGCTCGACCTGCAGCGACTCGCCCACCACCTCGTAGTCGGCCGGCGCCTTCGAATTGGCGATCAGGCCGAACAGCAGGATGTCGTCCATGGCGAAGGCCACCGCGCGGTCGCTTTCCACCAGCAGGAAGGAGTCGGCGTGGTCCTTGCCGAGCACGATGTCCATGCCGAGGTTCTTCTCGGTGTTGTACTTGCGCATGACCAGCGCGTTGGTGGTGCCGGTGGTGCTGGCCACGGTCTTCTTGGCGAGGTCGGCGTAGTCCTTGATCTTCGAGGACTTCTTCACCAGCAGGCGCGTGCCCGTGTAGAAATGGTTGATGGCGAAGGCCACGTCCTTGCCGCGCGCGCTGTTGTTGGTGGTGGAACCGCACTCGAGGTCGACGGTGCCGTTGGTGATCAGCGGAATGCGGTTCTGCGAGGTGACGGGCATCAGCGCGACCTGCAGGTTGGGCTTGTTCAACTTCTTCTTCACCGCCTCGACCACGGCGTTGGAGAGTTCCACCGAGAACCCGATCGGCTTGTTGGGGCCGTCCAGGTAGCTGAAGGGGACCGACGATTCGCGGTAGGCCAGCGTGATCTTGCCGGTCTCGGCGATCTTGGCCAGCGTGTCGGCCGCTTGGGCCGCCGGAGCGGTGAAGAGCACCGCGGCAGCCAGGGATGCCATCAGGACGGAGAGTTTCATTCGAGCCTTCAGTCGGTTGCGTTGAACAGGAAGGCCAGTGTAAGAAGGAGTGACACAAACCGGCAATTCCAATAGAACGCCGACCCATACCCAAAAGTTATGGGCTGGCTTTCTTTTGGCATTTCCGCCGGGCGCGGCACAAACCTACAGTCACGGCTGTCCCCCGTCTTCTTGCCTCCCCCTCTTTCCTTCTCTTCCCTTCTGAAAGTTGCCCCATGCATGTGTGTGTGCTCGGTGCCGGCATCGTGGGCCTGGCCACCGCCTGGCAGCTCGAACGCCAGGGCCACCAGGTCACGGTGATCGACCGCGCCGCGCCCGGCGCGGGCGCCAGCGGCGGCAACGGCGCGCAGCTGAGCTACTCGTACGTGCAGCCGCTCGCCGACCCGTCGATCTGGAAGCAGCTGCCCAAGCTGCTGTTCTCGCCCACCTCGCCGCTCAAGCTGCGGCCGCAGCTCGATCCGCTGCAGTGGCGCTGGGGCATGGAATTTCTCGCGGCCTGCAACGCGCAGACCTCGCGCGACACCACGGCCCGGCTGCTGGCGCTGGCCGCCGAGAGCCGCGCCGGCTTCGAGGCGATGCAGGCCGACATCGCGCCCGACTGCGACTTTTCCGCCACCGGCAAGCTGGTGCTGTACGCCAGCGCGGCGTCGCTCGAAGGCGCGCGCGCGCAGCTGGAGCTGCAGCGCGCCATGGGCAGCGAGCAGCGGCTGGTGACACCCGACGAATGCATCGCCATCGAACCCGCGCTGGCCAGCTACCGCGGCCAGATGGCGGGCGCGGTGTACACGCCGAGCGAGTGCGCGGCAGATTGCCTGAAGGTGTGCGGCGAGCTGCTGCGGGCGCTGCGCGCGCGCGGCGTGCGCTTCATGCTGGGCACCGACGTGCAAGGCTTTGCGCGCAGCGGGAACCGCATTGCGGCGGTGCGCACCAGCGACGGTGACGGCAACGGCAACGGCGACGGCGACGTAGAGGCCGACGCGTTCGTCATGGCGCTGGGCTCGGCGTCTCACACGCTCGGGCGCGCGCTGGGCGCTTACCTGCCGGTGTACCCGCTCAAGGGCTACAGCATCACGGTGGAGGTCGATCCTTCGCCGGGCGCCGCACCAACAGTGAACGTGACCGACAGCGCCCGCAAGGTGGTGTTCGCGCGCATCGGCTCGCGCCTGCGCGTGGCGGGCATGGCGGAACTGGTGGGGCACGACGCCAGCATTCCGGCGACGCGCATCGAGACGCTGGCCGCGGCCACGCGCGCGGTGTTTCCGCACGCATCGAAGCTGGAGCAGCTGCACCCCTGGACGGGCATGCGCCCGGCCACGCCCAAGGGGCTGCCGATCATCGGACGGCTGCGGAGCGCGCCGCCGAACATGCTGTTCAACACGGGCCACGGCGCGCTGGGGTTCACGCTGGCCTTCGGCTCGGCGCAGCGCGTCGCGCAGGCATTGGCGGCCTGAAGCACGCCCCACTTGCCCCCGGCTGCCCTGCCCGCCCTGCCCCGGCTCAGTCGCCCGACACCAGCTTCAGCCCGATCACGCCCGCCAGGATCAGCGCGATGCACAGCACGCGCAGCGGCGCCGCCGAGTCGCCCAGCACCACGATGCCGACGATGGCGCTGCCGGCCGCGCCGATGCCGGTCCACACCGCGTAGCCGGTTCCCATCGGCAGCGTGCGCATCGCCAGCGACAGCAGCACCACGCTCGACACGCCCGCCGCGAGCGTGAACAGCGAGGGAACCCAGCGCGTGAAACCGTCGGACGCCTTCATGGCGAAGGCGAACGCGATTTCCAGAAGGCCAGCCAAGCCGACCAGTGCCCATGCCATGCGCGACGGCTCCATGGGGTGCCGCGCGCTCAGGCCTTGGCGGCCGCGGGCGGCACGCGGAACGACACGCCCAGGCGGTTGAAGGCGTTCATCAGGCCGATGGCATAGGTGAGCTCGGACAGTTCCTTGTCGCTGAACTCGGCGGCGGCGGCCTCGTAGTCGGCATCGGGCACGCCGGTGTCGGCCACGCGCGTCACGCTCTCCGCCCAGGCCAGCGCCACGCGCTCGCGCGGGTCGAACACGGCGCCCGACTCGCGCCATGCCTGCACCAGCACGAGCTTGTCGACGGGCAGGCCCGCCTTGAGCAGGTCGCGCGAATGCATGTCGATGCAGTAGGCGCAGCCGTTGACCTGCGACACGCGCAGGTAGACGAGGTCGACCAGCGCCTTGGGCAGGCTGCCTTTCTGCAGGGCGGCGTAGACGCCTCCGAATGCCTTGTAGCCCTCGGGGGCGGCCTGGGTGTAGTCGATGCGGTTGCTCATGGCGAGTCCTTTGTATGCAGGTTGGAAAGGACGCTATCGTCCGATTTCTTGGCCCAGGCAAGAAGGGCCAAGATCGGCTTTAGCTACTGGGCCATGATCGGTGGCCCTCTCGCTCATGACTCGCTCATGGCTCGCTCACGAAGCGCTCACGCCGCGCTGTGGCTGCCGGGCTCCAGCAGGCGCAGGATGCGCTTGCCCAGCGTCTGCGCCGTCTGCATCGAATCGAGGTTCGTGAAGCCCAGCAGCAGCGCCGGGTCGCCTTCCTCGGGCGTCAATGCCCAGTCCCTCAGCGCCTCGGCGTAAAGGCCTTCTTGCCGCATGCGCGCGACCAGCCGCCGGTCGGAGCGCTCGTCCTTCAGCCGCAGGATCAGGTGCATGCCCCCGGGCTGCGCATCGATGCGCACATGGGGCGCCAGCACGCTCTCCAGCCCCGCGATGGCGGCGGCGCGGCGCTCGGCGTAGAGCGTGCGCGTGCGCTGGATGTGGCGCGCGAAGTGGCCCTCCTTGATGAAGGCGGTGACGATGGCCTGCGTCAGCGCGGGGCTCCCGCCGGCGAAGACCTGCATGACCTGCTCGAAGCGCTCGACCTGCGCTTCGGGCACGACCAGGTAGGCCAGCCGGATGCTGGGGAACAGCACCTTGCTGAAGGTGCCCGCGTAGAGCACGCGGCCCTCGCGGTCCAGGCTCTTCAGCGCGGGCAGCGGCCGGCTCACGTAGCGGTATTCGCCGTCGTAGTCGTCCTCGACGATCCAGGCGCCGGTGCGCGCGGCCCAGTCCAGCAGCGCGAGGCGCCGGGGCAGCGAAAGCGACACGCACAGCGGGCTCTGGTGCGCGGGCGTGACCACGGCGGCGCGCGCGCGGGGCGCCCGGCGGATGCCCTCGGCCACCACCATGCCGTCGCGGTCCACCGGCACCGGCACGGCCGCGACCTGCATGCCGGCCAGCAGCTCGCGCGTGGGCGGGTAGCCCGGGTCTTCGAGCCAGACGCGGTCGCCCGCCTTCAGCAGCGCCTGGCCCACCAGCTGCACCGTGTGGCGGTAGCCGGAGGTCACGAACACCTGCGACGGCGCGCAGTCGATGCCACGTGCCACCTGCAGGTAGGCGGCAATCTCGGCGCGCAACGGCGCCGACCCGAAGACGGCCGGATGCACCATGTCCGAAGGCTGCGTCGCGCGGATGCAGCGCGCGCCCAGCCGGGCCCAGATCTTTCGCGGGAACGCATCGAGCGCGGGCAGGCCCATCTGGAACGGCAGCACGGAGTCGGGGCGGTAGCTGGCCGCGGGCACGTCGTGGTCGGGCCGCGGCGCCCTGCTCTGCACCGGCCTGCGCGGCTGCAGGTCCGGCGACACGATGGTGCCCGCCTGTCCGCGAGCCTGGATGTAGCCCTCGGCGGCCAGCAGCGAATAGGCCGCGTCCACCGTGCCCCGTGCCAGCCCCAGCTCGCGGGTCAGCGCGCGCACCGACGGAATGCGGTCGCCGGGCTTCAGCAGGCCCTGGGCGATGGCGTTGCGAAAGCGGTCGTAGATCTGGCGGTAGTAGGGCTCGCCGGCCGCGGGGTCGAGCGGGGAAAGCGCTGGAAGCTGTGAAAGTTGCGAAAGCTGTGAAGGAGGCGCGATGGGCCCGGTCTTGCCCGTTTGCATCGGGCGGCCTAGATCGTTTCCTCGATCGCCTGCTGCATGCACCGCGTGATGCCGCGCACCGCCACCGAGTCGGGCTTGGCGGCGAAGCGCAGCGCGCGGATCGGCACCGGAATGTGCGGCTCCAGCGTGAGCACGTCGACCTTGTCGCGGTCGGCCGAGCGCGCGGTGCAGCCGTCGACCAGCGCCACGCCGATGCCGTGGTGCGCCATGGCCAGCGCGGCGTGGTAGGTCTGCACCGTCACCACCGCCTGCTGGAAGCCCACGCCCGCCTGCCGGCAGGCCTGGCTCAGGCTGGTGCCGACGGGGTCGCGGCTGTCCAGCCCGATCACCGGGCGCTTCACCAGGTCGTGCAGCGCCACCGAGCCGTTGCGCACCAGCGCGCGCGGCAGCATGCCCTTGGGCGCGATGCACACCATGCGGCTGTCGGCCAGCGTCTCCTGCGTGAGCGAAGGGTGCACCGCGGGGCTGAACGCGAAGCCCACGTCGGCCTCCTGCACCAGCAGCGCCGACATGATCTGCGGCGAGTGCAGCGACTCGACCGTGATCTTGTAGCCCGGGTGCTTCTCGCGAAAGGCCTTCAGCGCGCGCGGCAGGATGTCGTAGCTCAGCGCCAGCACGCTCAGGATGCGCAGCTCGCCGGTGTCGCCCGCGGTGCGCAGGTTGCCCGCCAGGCGCTGCACCTCGTCGAGCTGCGCGAACAGCCGCTCGATGTGCGGGTACAGCGTGAGCGCCTCGGTGGTCGGCGTGAGCCGGCCCTTGGCGCGCTGGAACAGCGGAAAACCCAGCTGCATTTCGGCGTGCTGCAGCGTGCGGCTCACCGCCGGCTGCGTGATGTTGATGAGCCGCGCCGCCGCGCTCACGCTGCCCGTGAGCATGATCGCGTTGAAGACCTCGATGTGGCGCAGGCGCATCGCGGGCGCCGGGTCAGCGGGCGGTCTTGCCGCGGGCGATGTCCATCACCATGCGGGTGCCCAGGTAGAGGCGCGGCTCGATGGAGTCGACCAGCACGTACTCGGCATCGGCCGAGTGCGCGCCGAAGCCCTGCAGCCCGAAGCGCTCGATGACGGGCGCCTTGGTCTTGAGCGCCGCGAAGGCCGCGTCGGTGCCGCCGCCGGCGGCCTTGTCGTCGGCACCCAGCGGGCGGCCGAGTTCTTCCTTGTAGATCTGCTGCGCATGCGCGGCCATGGCGCGCGAGGCGTCGGTGGCTTCCAGCGGCGGGCGGCGGCGCTCGAACTTGAGCTCGACCTTGGCCTCGGGAATCAGCTGCTTCTTCACGCGCTCGTTCACCTGCTGCTCGATGCGGTCGTAGTCGCTTACCTTGAGCACGCGCACGTCGGCGCCGGCGGTGGCGCTGGCCGGGATCACGTTGCGGTTGCTGCCCGACTTGGAGATGGTCCAGTTCATCTTCAGGCCCGTGGCCGGGTCCGACAGGTCGCGCATCTGCAGGATCTGGTGCGACAGCTCGTACAGCGCGTTCACGCCCAGCTCGGGCGCCGAGCCCGCGTGCGAGGCCTTGCCCGCCACATGCAGCGTGACGGAGGCGATGCCGGCGGTGGCCAGCGAGAGCTTGTCGTCCTTCACGTAGGCGCCTTCGAAGGACATGACGGCGTCGTGCTCGGCGCCCATGCGCGTGATGAGCGCGCGCGCGCCGGGCGAGCTGATTTCCTCGTCGCCGTTGATCAGCACGGTGAGCGTGCCGTACTCCTTGAACTTCATCTGCTGCAGCATCGACACGATGTGCGTGATGACGGCAATGCCCTGCTTGTCGTCGGCGATGCCCAGGCCGTAGGCCTTGTCGCCCTCGATGCGGAACGGCTGCTTGTTGAGCATGCCGATGGTGTAGACCGTGTCCATGTGCGCGATGAGCAGGATCTTCTTCTTGCCCGTGCCCTTGAAGGTGGCGCGCACCACGCGGCCCATCTTCTCGGGCGTGTCTTCCATGCGGTAGGCCTCGGCGCTCGGGTCGATCAACTCGACCTCGCCGCCCAGCGCCTTGAACTTGCCGGCGATGAGGTCGGAGATTTTCTCGAGCCCGTCGAGGTCGCGGCTGCCCGATTCGATGGAGACCAGCTCCTTGAGCGTGTCGAGCAGCGCGGGCTTTTCCTTGGCGGCGAGCGAGGCGATGCCGGCGTCGGGCGCGGCGAAGGCGGTGCCCGCCAGGGCGGCGCAGACAGCGGCAATGAGGAGTTGGCGATGCGGAAATTTCATGTGCGTGCGGGTTGTATGGGTTGTCTCGTCTTGGCGTGCGGTCAGTGCGCCTTGTCCCAGTTGGGACCCACGCCGATCTCGGCCAGCAGCGGCACCTTCAGCGCGGCAACGCCGGCCATGAGGCGGGGGATCTCGGTGCGCACCCATTCGACCTCGGCCTCGGGCACTTCGAACACCAGTTCGTCGTGCACCTGCATGATCATCCGGGTGCCGCGCTTTTCTTCGTCGAGCACGTTCTGTACCTTGACCATGCTCAGCTTGATCAGGTCGGCCGCGGTGCCCTGCATGGGCGCGTTGATGGCCGCGCGCTCGGCGCCGCCGCGGCGCGGGCCGTTGGGCGAGTTGATCTCCGGCAGGTACAGGCGACGGCCGAACACCGTTTCCACGTAGCCCTGCTCCTTGGCGAGCGCCTTGGTCTCGTCCATGTAGGCCTTCACGCCCGGGTAGCGCGCGAAGTAGCGCTCGATGTACGAGGCCGCGGCCTTGGTCTCGATGCCCAGGTTCTTCGCCAGGCCGAAGCTGCTCATGCCGTAGATCAGCCCGAAGTTGATCACCTTGGCGTAGCGGCGCTGCTCGCTCGAGACCTGGTCGGGCGTGGAGCCGAACACCTCGGCGGCGGTGGCCCGGTGCACGTCGATGCCTTCGGTGAACGCGCGCAGCAGCGACTCGTCGCCGCTGATGTGGGCCATGATGCGCAGCTCGATTTGCGAGTAGTCGGCACTGGCGATCACGCGGCCCGCCGGCGCCACGAAGGCCTCGCGCACGCGGCGGCCTTCGGGCGTGCGGATCGGAATGTTCTGCAGGTTCGGGTCGTTGCTGCTCAGCCGGCCGGTCACGGCCACGGCCTGCGCGTAGTGCGTGTGCACGCGCCCGCTGCGCGGGTTGGCGAGCTGCCCCAGCTTGTCGGTGTAGGTGCCCTTGAGCTTCGACAGGCCGCGGTGCTCCAGGATCTTGGCCGGCAGCGGATAGTCTTCGGCCAGTTTCTCGAGCACTTCCTCGTCGGTGCTGGGCGCGCCGCTCGGCGTCTTCTTGACCACGGGCAGGCCCAGCTTGGTGAAGAAGATCTCGGCGATCTGCTTGGGCGAACCGAGGTTGAAGGGCTGGCCGGCGATGTCGTAGGCCTCCTGCTCCAGCGCCATGATGCGCGTGCCGAGCTCGTGGCTCTGCGCGGCCAGCGTGGGCGCGTCGATCAGCACGCCGTTGCGCTCGATGCGGTAGAGCGCCTCGCTCGAATCCATTTCGAGCTGGTAGACGAACAGCAGCTTTTCGTCCTTCTGCAGCTGGGGCCACAGGGTGTCGTGCACGTCGAGCGTCTGGT
Organism: Variovorax sp. J22G73; assembly: GCF_030317035.1. Lineage (GTDB taxonomy): Bacteria > Pseudomonadota > Gammaproteobacteria > Burkholderiales > Burkholderiaceae_C > Variovorax. The sequence continues at coordinate 740,437 of NZ_JASZYK010000001.1, read as the reverse complement.
CGCTGTCCTCGCACGAGTATTCGGCCGCCTTGGCGATGTCGACCTGGCTGAACGGGATCTGGTGCGCGCCCTTGCCGCACAGGTCTTCGTACGAGATGCCGCTGCGGCCCAGGTGGCGCTCGGCCAGGCTGGAGAGGCCGTGCGGCTTGTGCACTTCGAGCACATAGCTCTGCAGCATGGTGTCGTGCGCGTAGCCCTGCACCTCGATGCCGTGGTTGGCGAACACGTGGCGGTCGTACTTGATGTGCTGGCCGAGCTTTTTCTTCTCGCCGTTTTCCAGCCAGGGCTTGAGCCTGGCGAGCACCTCGTCGATGGGCAGCTGCTCGGGCGCGTCGGGGTAGTTGTGCGCCAGCGGAATGTAGGCCGCTTCGCCGGGCACCACGCTGAAGCTCACGCCGACGATCTGCGCGACCATCTCGTCGAGCGAGGTGGTCTCGGTGTCCACCGCTGCGAGCTCGGCCGCCTCGAGCCGGGCGAGCCAGGCGTCGAACTGTTCCCAGGTGGTGATGGTGTCGTACTTCAGGTTGCTGGCGGGCGCGGCGGCTTCGAGCGCGTCGATTTCAGAGGGCTCGTCGAACAGGCCACCCTGGTCGCTGTCGGCCTTGGCGGCCGATTTCTTCTTCAGGTTTTCCTCGATGAGCTCGGGCGGCACTTCCTGCGCCTCGAGCCCCTTCACCAGGCTCTTGAAGCCGTACTTCTCGTAGAAGGGCTTCAGCTCGACGGTCTGCGGCGCGCCCACCGGCAGGCCTTCGAGCGACGGCAGGCCGGCAACGTGGCCCTCAAGATCGCAGTCGGTGCGAATGGTGACCAGGCGCCTGCTGAGCGGGAGCTTGTCGAGCGCGTTGCGCAGGTTTTCGCCGGCGGCGCCCTTCACCTCGGCGGCACGCGCGACCAGCGCGTCGAGCGAGCCGTATTCGAGCAGCCACTTGGCCGCCGTCTTGGGGCCCACCTTGGGCACGCCGGGCACGTTGTCGACCGTGTCGCCCACCAGCGTCTGGTAGTCGATCATGAGCGCGGGCGGCACGCCGAACTCGGAGGTAACGCCGGCCACGTCGCGCCGCTTGCCGTTCATGGTGTCGATGATGGTGATGTGCTCGTCCACCAGCTGGCTCAGGTCCTTGTCGCCGCTGGAGACGATCACTTCCACGCCCTGCGCGGCGGCGATCTTGGCGAGCGTGCCGATGACGTCGTCGGCCTCCACGTCGGGCACGCTGAGCACCGGCCAGCCGAGCAGCCTGACCACGTCGTGGATGGGGTCGATCTGGCTGCGCAGGTCGTCGGGCATGGGCGAGCGGTTGGCCTTGTACTCGGGGTACCAGTCGTCGCGAAAGGTCTTGCCGGGGGCGTCGAAGATGCAGGCCGCGTAGTCGGCGCGCACCTCGCGGCGCAGCGCGGTCATCATGTTGATCATTCCCCGGATCGCGCCGGTCGCCGGGCTCTTGGGGTCGCCGGGCACGGCGCGCAGGTCGGGCATGGCGTGGAAGGCGCGGTAGAGATAGCTCGAGCCATCGACGAGCAGCAGCGTTTTCTTGTCGGTCATCGGGGCATTTTGCCGTGCCCGAAGCGGCGCCCGGAACCACGACGCCATGAGGTGGCAACCGACGCGCCAAATGCAGGCGCACGCCTACAATCAGGCCATGCCTAGCTCCACACTCCTGGTCGCCCGCCGCATCCTGCTGGCGCTGGCTTTCACAGCCCCCCTTGCCGCCGTGAGCGTCGTGCACGCGCAGCAGCCCGCACCCGCTGCAGCACCTGCTTCGGCAGCCCCCGCCCAGGCGCTACCAAATCAGGAGCAGTCCGCCGCCGACGGCCGACGCAACCAGAAGGTCGAGAACCTCCACACCGAAGACAGCGGCGCCTCGGTCGACGAAGTCCGCTACGGCGGCCGCACGCAGAGCATCAACGTCAAGCCCAAATCGAACGTGCCGGGCTACGAAGTGCTGCCGGCCGACCAGGCCACCGGCCGCCAGGGCTCCTCGGAAACCGGCGCCAACGGCCCGCGCGTGTGGAACGTGATGAAGTTCTGATGGCCGTGCGCTCCCTCGTCTTCGCTTTCGCTTCCCTTTGCGTTCCTGCCGCGCCCGCCGCGGCAACGCCCCGCTGAACACCCCCATGGCAGTTTTTACCGAAGTCGGTTTCGGCGAGGCAGACGCGCTCGTCCAACGCCTGGGCCTGGGCCCGCTGCGCGAGCTGCGCGGCATCGAGGGCGGCATCGAGAACACCAACTACTTCGCCACCACCGAGTCGGGCGAGTTCGTGCTGACGCTGTTCGAGCGCCTGAGCGCCGAGCAGCTGCCCTACTACCTTTGCCTGATGAAGCACCTGGCCGGCGCCGGCCTGCCGGTGCCCGCGCCCGTGGCCGGGCCTCCCGTGGTCGAGAAGGCGAAAAAGGGCCAGCTGCCCCTGCAGTCCGCCGAGGCCGACTGCGACCTGCTGCACACCGTGGCCGGCAAGCCGGCCGCCGTGGTGCTGAAGCTCTCAGGCCGCAGCGAGCTCGCCCCCGGCGCCGCGCACTGCGCCGAGCTGGGCGCCATGCTGGCGCGCATGCACCTGGCGGGGCGCGACTTTCCGCGCACCCAGCCCAACCTGCGCGGCCTGCCCTGGTGGAACGACACGGTGCCCGTGGTGCTGCCCTACATCGAGGAAGCGCAGGCCGACCTGCTGCGCGCGGAGCTGGCCTACCAGAACCACGTGGCCGAGTCGTCGGCCTACGCGGCGCTGCCACGCGGCCCGGTGCATGCCGACATGTTCCGCGACAACGTGATGTTCGCCACCGGCCACGGCACGGATGACGCCGACGGCCACGCCCCCCGCCTGACCGGCGTGTTCGACTTCTACTTCGCCGGCACCGACACCTGGCTGTTCGACCTGGCCGTGTGCCTGAACGACTGGGCCATCGACCTGCCGAGCGGCCGGCACGACGCCGAGCGCGCCGACGCATTGCTCTCGGCCTACGAAACCGTGCGCCCCCTGAACGCCGCCGAGCGTGCCCTGCTGCCCGCCATGCTGCGCGCCGCGGCGCTGCGCTTCTGGATCTCGCGCCTGTGGGACTTCCACCTGCCGCGCGAGGCAAGCATGCTCAAGCCCCACGACCCCGCGCACTTCGAGCGCGTGCTGCGCGACCGCGCCTCCCACCCGCATGCCATGGCCCAGGCGCTAGAGCCGGCCATGGCGGCCTGACCGCAACACATGAAACTCAACCTCGTGCCGGCGCGAACCGGCGCCGCCTGGGTCCGCCTCGGACTCAAGACCTTCTGGCGTCAACCGCTGGCCTTCATCTCGCTGTTCTTCCTGCTGATGGCGGTCATCTCGACGATGTCGATCGTGCCCATCCTCGGCAGCCTGCTGGCGCCCGGCCTGGTGCCATTCATGACGCTGGGGCTCATGGTCGCCACGTCGGTGGCGTACACGGACAACGCCGAAGGCGTCGGCCGCGCGGGCGACACGCAGCGCCCCACCGGCTCGGCGATGTTCGTGGCCGTGTTCAGCGCCATGCGCACCGAATGGCGCTCGCTGGTGGTGCTGGGCGTAATTTCCGCCGTGTACTTCGTGCTGGCCGTGATGGTGACCACGCTGGTCGACGGCGGCCAGCTCGCCCGCGCCTACCTGCTGGACGACCCGCTCACGCCCGAGGTCATCGCCAGCAGCGACTTCCAGCTCGCCCGCATGCTGCTGATGTGCCTGAACCTGCCGCTGTCGCTGGCCATGTGGCACGCTCCGGCGCTGGTGCACTGGCACCGGGTGGAGCCGGTGAAGAGCATCTTCTTCAGCATCGTGGCGCTGTTTCGCAACTTCGGCGCCTATGCGCTGTTCGGCATCGCGTGGTTCGGCGTGTTCCTGATCGCCGGCATCGGCATGGGACTGGTCGCCACGCTGCTGATCGGCGTGGGCGCGCTGGGCTCGGGCGGCGCCGCGCTGGCGGTGGGCAACGTGCTGATCGTGGGCACGGCGCTGGTGCTGGCGGCCATGTCGCTGAGCTCGACCTGGTTCACCTTCCGCGACACCTTCGAGCCGAACTGATCCTGGCCGGGGCCGCCAGGATCGGGCTTTGCCTCAGCCCGCCGGCGGTGCCCCGTCCTTGCGCAGGCTCGCGAACAGCGACCACGCCATTCCGGCCAGCAGCAGCAGGCCGACGCCCAAAGCCCCCCACAGCCACCACTTGCGCGAGGCCACCTGGGTGGGAACCGGCGCCTGCACCGCGGCGGCAACGGCAGCAGCGGCCGCATTGACTGCAGCCACGGGCAACGCCACCGACGCACCGTCCGCCACCACCGGCTTGTCCGCGGCATAGCCCGGAATCAGCGTGGACAGCGCCAGTGGCGCCCCCGGTACGCTGCCTTCCACGGGACTTGCGGCATTCGCCTGCGGCGTGGCACTCCACGCCAGCGAGAAAGGCGCCGCGCCCTGCGCCAGGAACACCAGCGTGCGCGGCACCGCGCCCACGGCGATGCTCGGCGGCGTCGCGCCCAGAACACTGATCGGCCCCGCGGTGCGCAGTCGCAACCGCGCGTACACCGCCCCGTCGAGCGCCAGCAGCGGCGAGCGCGCCTCGCCGCCGGCCTGCGCCAGCCGGTACGCCACGGCATCGACCAGCGGCGCCTCGTCCGGCCCCGCGTTGCGCACCACCGGCCTGCGCTGCTGGTGGCGCAGGGCGTACAGCGGGTTGCGCGGCACCGACTGCTGCGCCGCTGCAGGCGCCGCCACGGAGTCGGACAGGCCCGAGACGCCCACCTGCGCCAGCGTGTTGATGTCGGCCAGGTCGATGCGCAGGCTCTGCACCGGCAAGCCGCGCGGCAGCACATAGTCGCAATAGTCGGTAACACAGCGTTCGGGCCGGAGCGCGGCGGACCATTCGAGCGGCGCCACGGGCTCCACCTCTTGCACGCTGTCGATGCCCACGGCGGTGAGCGTGGCGCCCTGCTTCGGGTCGCTCCAGCGCAGGCGCAGGAAGCGCGTGCGCAGGTTGTTCAGGTCGACCGCGAGCCGCTCGATGGTCTGGCCGCCATGGGCCAGCCGCACTAATTGCTCTTCGCCGCCCACGGGGCGCCACTGGCGCAGGTCGTCGCTGGCTTCCAGGCGAAAGGCAAACAGGCCGCGCGCATCGGGCGCGATGTCGAAGCGGGCCTGCAACAGGCTGCCCTTGACCTGGCTCACGTCGATGAGCCACTGCGCCGCGTCGTCGGTCCTGGCCGCGGCATTTTTTGTTTCGAGCACCAGCGAGCCGTCGGCGCGCAGCGAGAACGCGAGCGCGGCGTCGCCCGATGCGGCGCTGCTGCCGGGCAAGGCAAAGATCGGCACGTCGCGCGAGGCCGTGCGCGGCGCGGCGGCCTCGTTGCGCAGCCAGGCGTAGGGCACGGCATGCCCGGCGGCGTTGTGCACGCGCAGGTCGCGCAAGTCGGTGTACGCAGCGCGGCCGTAGAGGGCCAGCGGCAGCGTGAGCCGGTGGTAGGGGCCGGCGCCCTGCAGCGTGATCGGCGCGGTCAGCGCGGTCAGGGCGGTCGCCGCGGGTTGTGCGCTCGCGAGTCCGCTGGCCACGGCCACCAGCGCGACGCCTGCGCGAAGGGTCCACATCGCCTGCGTGTTCATGCCGCACCGCCTTCCGCCGGCGCCTTCGGCTCCGGCACTTCGGGCATCTCTTTGTCGTCTTTCTTTTCGCCCTCCTTCTTCGGCGGCACGGGCGCGAAGTAGCCCACCAGCAGCAGCAAGGCCCCCACCCCGATGAACGACACGATGCGGAACAGCCCGCCCCGGTCCGCCAGCTCGACGAAGAACAGCTTCAGCACCACCACGCCCAGCAGCGCCGCGCCGGCAACCCACAGCGTGCGCACCCCGCGCGAATGGCCGAGCACCATGGCGACGACGCCGCACACCGCCCAGGTGATCGACAGCGCCGCCTGCGTGAGCCACGAGGCGTACAGCGCGTCGAAGCGCCACTCGACGCCTGCGTAGTGATGGCAGGTGCGCAGCACCATGCCGGTCAGCAGCGCCAGCCCGGTGAGGCCGGCGGCGCCCTTGGCGACCATCGGTTCCACGCGCGCGAACGAGCCGGCCGGCAGCGCGCGCCACCAGAGCACCAGCGCGAACAGCACCAGCCATTGCGCCAGCTCGAGCGGGTTCAGCAACGGCACATAGGGCAGCGGCGACGCATCGCCGGGGCTCACCGCGTTGGTCACCCACACCCAGGCGAGCACATAGACCGCCACCGGCGTGGCGGCGAACTCCAGGTAGGCGCTGCGGAACTCGGTGAGCGGCCAGCGCCGCAGCAGCGCGCGCGAGCGCAAGGCCCACAGCACCAGCGCCGGCACGATCGCCCAGCCCAGCAACTGCCAGCTCGACCACTCTGCACCCACGCGGCCCAGCTGCCATTGGCATTCGCGCGCGGCCAGCACCAGGAACAGCCAGAAACCGGCGACGTGGAACGGCGTCAGCGCCGCGGCGCCGAACCACCGCTTCTGCGCGTGCAGCAGCCGCAGGTGCCACGCCAGCGCCAGCGGCCACGCGAGCCAGCCGAGCGCGCTCGACGGCACATAGAACAGCGTGGCGCCGCCCGCGATGCCATAGGCGGCGATCAGTCCGAAAGCCGGCAGCGTGGCGAGCGTCGCCTTGCCGAGCTGCGCCCAGTCGCGCCGGTGCGCCACCACGGCGGCCAGCACCGAGGTGACCAGCACCACGGCCATCGCGCCCGCGGGAATGTGGCTTGCCAGACCATGGCGGTTCAGCACGCGAACGGTTTCGTCGAGCGTGCCGAACAGCCACCAGCCGAGCCCCCAGACCATCGGCGCCCACAGCACCGGGGGCACGGCGCACCAGGCGTTGGCCCAGCGCTTGCGCGCGCTGCCCGCCGGCACGCTCGCACCGGAAAAAGCCGCACGGGCCTCGTCGCGCAGCCAGTCGCCCGCCAGCAGGGCGGCCAGGCCGAGCACCACCGGCGTCCAGAAGCCGAGGTGGGCGAAAGCCGGCCGCACGACGTTCCCACCGCCAGCGCCATCGGCGGCGGAAATGCCGAAGGCCACGGCGGCGATCACCTGCAGCACACCGGCCAGCGCCGCCAGCGGAAAGTGCGCCATGCGCAGCCCGACCCACAGCACCACGGTCGCCGTGAGCGGCCACAGCAGCGCGGCCTGCGCGAGGCTCAGCTGGAACAGCATCGCCAGGTGCAGCAGGCTCACGCCCGCGATCACGCCGACCACATTGCCCAGCGACCACACCGGCTGCACGCCGCGCGCCAGCGCCGCGCGGTGCGCCTGCAGCATCGACCAGGCGGCGCTGCCGAGCACGCTCAGCGCAATCACGCAGGCCACGGCCGCGCCCTGCCAGCCGCTTTGCAGCACCTGGCCGTCGACCACCTCGCCGGTGCCGTGCAGCGTGGCGACGAAGCCCGCCACCGATAGCGCCTGCATGCCGAAGCTCACATGCGTCAACGGCAGCAGGGAGAAGCGGATCGCCACGGCGAAGGTGAGCGACGCCAGCACCGCGGTGGCCGCGGCGGCCCAGGGCGGCACCAGCCACTGCCACGGCAGCAGCGTGAGCGCGGCCATGGCCAGCCAGGGCAAGGCGATGCCGGCCAGGGCCTCCACGCCCCTGCCCTCGTCAAGCTTGGCGCGGCGATGGATGGCCCACATCGCGAAGGCGCTCACGGCCACCAGCACGGGGCCGATGAAAGAGCCTTCGAGCAGCGGATGGCCCGGCGCCGCGTCGAGCCCCGTGGCTTCGAGCAGCTTGACCACCGCGCCGGCGAACACCACGAACGCGAAGGCCCGCGCATAGACGCGGCCCTGCCGCGCGCCCAGCCAGTACATGCCCGCCGCCTCGACGGCCCAGGCCGCGCCGGTCCACTGCCCTTCGAGGCCCAGCGGAATGGCCAGCGTGCCGAAGATCACGCCGACGATGGCATAGGCCTCCGCCAGCAGCGCCAGCCCCTTGGGCTGCGTGGCGAACACCAGCCGCCCGAGCACCAGGTAGAAGGCCGACAGCGCCATCGCCGAGAACGCGGCACCGTATTCCCACGGACGCATCAGCAGCACCTGCATGCCGAACGCGACCATCGGGGTGCCGAACACCAGCGAGCTGTCGACCCGGCCGGCGCGGCGCAGCGTGTCCAGCGCGCGGCTGGCCAGCGGCTGCGCGGGCTGCACCGGCGCGTCGAACAGCGTGCGGCGCGCGAACAGCAGTCCGATGACGGTGAACAGCAGGAAGAACACCACCAGAAACGGCTGCACCGTCGCGTACTGGTCGTCGGTGTAGTACTTGTGCGCCCAGCCCGCGGCCAGCGTGAAGGTGCCGACGAAGCCGATCAGGTTCAGCACGCGCCACGCCTTGAACCAGGCGATGAGCACGATGCCCACATCCAGCACCAGCAGGTAGGTGAAGAGGCCCACCGGCTGGTTGGAACCGGTCGATGCGAGCACCGGCGCCGCGAAGCCTTCGAGCGCGGCCACGATGGCCAGCAGCGGCGCGTTCTGCAGCACGGCCAGCGCCGCGCTCAGCACGGCCACGCCGAACAGGAAGGCGAAGCCGATGCTCGCCGGCAGCAGGCCGCTGAGCTTCATGGCGGCCAGCGTCGTCAGGTAGAACACGCCGATGCCGGCGCCCTGAAGAATCAGCGCATAGCCCGCGCGCTTGTGGCGCAGCAGCCAGCCCAGCACCAGCAGGCCCGCGCCCACCAGCGCCACCGCCGCGTAGCGCAGCTCGATCGGCACGGTGACGCGTTCGGCCGTGTAGCGCAGCAGAAAGGCCAGCCCGAGGAACAGGATGAGCACGCCGAGCTTGACCAGCGTGTTGCCGCCGAAGATCAGGTTGGCGAGGGGCGCGGGCAGGCGGTCGCGCAGCGGCACTGGCGGCGGCGGAGGTGGCGCAGGCGGGCGACGAACCGGTGCGGGTACGGCCGCGGCCGCGGGCGTGGGCGTCGGGGTGGCTGCGGGTATGGCAACTGGCGGCGTGGCTGCGACGGCGACAGGTTGAGGCTGCGGAGCCGTCGTTGGTTGAGCGGCAGCCGGCTCCTGTGCCGCGGCCACCGTCGACTGCATGCGCGACAGGCGGGCCTGGGCAATTTCTTCGGCACGGCCTTCGAGGGTCGCGACGGGGAGCGAGGGGGCGTCGGTCAATGGCTTGCCGGCCATCGACGTGGCCAGTTCGCCGGGAATCAGTTCGGGGATCGCGGAAGGCTCGACTTCGGCGGCCTCGGCCTGCGCGCCCTGCGCCAGTCGGCGTTCGAGCGAGGCAACCCGCTGCTCGAGCTCCGACACGCGCTGCTGCAGCTTCAGCATGCCGCCCTGCGGGGCCGGCGTGGCGGCGATGGCCTGGGTGTTGGCGTCGAGCGAGCCGGTCGCGCGCTCAGCCTCGGTGCGATGCGGCTCGGACTTTTTCTTCTTGCCGAACAGCTTCGGCAACGCGAACGCGCCGACCACCGCAAGCACCAGCGCCACGGGCACCGACTCGAACAGCGCACCGATGAACAGGCCGGCAATGATGCCAATGAACCACATCCCTGACTCCCCTTGTTTGGCGAGTGCGGAGTGTACGGCGGTTCAGGTCAAAAGCGCCCTTTGCACGCGCCCTGCCTGCATTGTTAGCTATAGCTTTAGTAGCAACCTCAGATCGGCGTGAGCTTGGCCACCGACAGCGCCAGCCACTTCACGCCATGCCGCGCGAACTTGACCTGCGCGCGTGCGTCGTCGCCCGAGCCTTCCAGCGCGGTGACCGTGCCTTCGCCGAACTTGTTGTGGAACACCTGCATGCCCGAGCGCAGGCCGTGCGAAGGCGCGGTCTTCTGCGGCGGCACCGGCGGGCTGGCGAAGGTGTCCTTGTCGCGGCTGCTGCCACCGCTGTAGGCGTTGCCGCCGCCGTAGCCCCCTGCCCCGCCGCGCGTGCTGCCGTAGCCGCCGCCGTAGCCGAAGGCCGAGGGCGTGAAGCCCTGGTTCTTGGGCGTGAGCCACTTCAGCGCGCCTTCGGGCAGCTCTTCGAAGAAGCGGCTCTTCACGTTGTAGCGGGTCTGGCCGTGCAGCATGCGTGTCTGCGAGTGGCTCAGGTACAGGCGCTTGCGGGCGCGCGTGATGGCCACGTACATCAGGCGGCGCTCTTCCTCGAGGCTCTCGAAGTCGCTCATCGAGTTCTCGTGCGGGAACAGGCCCTCTTCCATGCCGGTGATGAACACGCAGTCGAACTCCAGGCCCTTGGCGGCGTGCACCGTCATGAGCTGCACAGCGTCCTGGCCGGCCTGCGCCTGGTTGTCGCCCGACTCGAGCGCGGCGTGCGTCAGGAAGGCGGCCAGCGGGCTCAGCGTTTCGCCGGTTTCGGCATCGGGCGCGAGCGGCTCGTCGATCACCGGGCGGGTCAGGTCGATGCCCTGGCTCGCGGGCGACTGGCGTAGTTCGTCGACCGGCAGCGCCACGGCGTCGCGCCCGAAGCCCTCCTGCGTGACGAAGCTTTCGGCCGCGTTCACCAGTTCTTCCAGATTCTCGATGCGGTCGGCGCCTTCGCGGTCGGCCTTGTAGTGCTCCACGAGGCCGCTGTGGTCGAGCACCAGCTCGATGATCTCGCGCAGGCTCACGCCCTGCGTCTGCTCGCGCAGCACGTCGATCTTGGCGACGAAGCCCGTCAGGTTGGCGCCGGCCTTGCCGCCGACCGCGCTCACCGCGTCGTGCAGCGAGCGGTTGGCCGCGCGCGCGGCGTCCTGCAGGGTTTCGAGGGTGCGCGCGCCGATGCCGCGCGGCGGAAAGTTGACGACGCGCAGGAAGCTGGTGTCGTCGTCCTTGTTCTCCAGCAGGCGCAGGTAGGCCAGCGCGTGCTTGATTTCGGCGCGCTCGAAGAAGCGCAAGCCGCCGTACACGCGGTACGGCACCGAGGCGTTGAAAAGCGCGGTTTCAATCACCCGGCTCTGCGCATTGCTGCGGTAGAGCACGGCCATTTCCTTGCGGTCGAAGCCGTCGCGCGCGAGCTGGCGCATTTCCTCGACCATCCACTGCGCCTCGGCCAGGTCGGTCGGCGACTCGTACACGCGCACGGGTTCGCCGGGGCCCTGGTCGGTGCGCAGGTTCTTGCCCAGGCGCTTCTTGTTGTGGCTGATGAGTTCGTTGGCGGAGTCGAGGATGTTGCTGTAGCTGCGGTAGTTCTGCTCCAGCTTGATCTGGTGGCGCACGTCGAACTCGCGCACGAAGTCGGTCATGTTGCCCACGCGCGCACCGCGAAAGGCGTAGATGCTCTGGTCGTCGTCGCCCACGGCGATCACGCTGTTGTTGCCCGGCGTGAAATGGCCCGCGACGGTGTTGCCGGCGAGCATCTTGATCCACGCGTACTGCAGGCGGTTGGTGTCCTGGAACTCGTCGATCAGGATGTGGCGAAAGCGCCGCTGGTAGTGCTCGCGCACCGGGTCGTTGTCGCGCAGCAGCTCGTAGCTGCGCAGCATGAGCTCGCCGAAATCGACCACGCCTTCGCGCTGGCACTGCTCTTCGTACAGGCGGTAGAGCTCGACCTTCTTGCGGTCGTCCTCGTTGCGCGTTTCCACGGCGTCGGGGCGCAGGCCGTCTTCCTTGGCGCCGGCGATGAACCACTGGGTCTGCTTGGCGGGAAAGCGCTCGTCGTCGACGTTGAACTGCTTCATCAGGCGCTTGATGGCCGAGAGCTGGTCTTGCGTGTCGAGGATCTGGAAGGTCGACGGCAGGTTGGCCAGCTTCCAGTGGGCGCGCAGCAGGCGGTTGCACAGACCGTGGAAGGTGCCGATCCACATGCCGCGCACGTTGACGGGCAGGATGGCCGTCAGCCGCGTCATCATTTCCTTGGCGGCCTTGTTGGTGAAGGTCACGGCCAGCAGGCCGCCGGCGGAGACCTGCCCCGTCTGCAGCAGCCATGCGATGCGCGTGGTGAGCACGCGGGTCTTGCCGGAGCCCGCGCCTGCGAGGATGAGCGCGTTGCCTTCGGGCAGCGTGACCGCGGCGAGTTGCTCCGCGTTCAGGTTGTGCAGCAGCGGCATGTCCGAAGGATTCGGGAGGGGGGCGTCAGCCGCGGGATCGTTAAACAACATCCTGCGATTGTAGAAACCACTGCGTATGCGGGTTATATGAAGAATCGGAAGACCCGCCGTCGCGAGACCGCGTAGACTCAATCACCGGGCCCAAGTTTCTTGCGCCCGGTTTTTTGTGGGCGTCTTTTTTTGCAAGGCGCACCGCGGAAACCGGCCGGACCAAGCGCTCATTCGTTTCTTTCAACGATCCCGGCCGCCGCCGGGCCGCCCCAAGGCGGCTCGAGCCTCCCCCCTCGGGGGGGCGAAGCACACGCAGTGGCAAGCCGGGGGGCCATATTTACTGGAGCCTGGTCATGCAAATTTTCGACTACGACAACATCCTTTTGCTCCCGCGCAAGTGCCGCGTGGAGAGCCGCTCCGAGTGCGACACCAGCGTTACGCTGGGCGAGCGCAGCTTTCGCCTGCCGGTGGTGCCGGCCAACATGAAGACGGTGGTCGACGAGTCGATCTGCCTGTGGCTCGCGCAGAACGGCTACTTCTACGTGATGCACCGCTTCGACCTCGACAACGTGCAGTTCGTGAAGGACATGCAGGGCAAGGGCGTGTTCGCGTCGATCTCGCTGGGCGTGAAGAAGGCCGACTACGACACCGTCGACACGCTGGTGGCCGAAGGCCTGGTGCCCGAGTACGTGACCATCGACATCGCGCACGGCCATGCCGACAGCGTGAAGAACATGATCGGCTACCTCAAGCAGAAGCTGCCGAAGACCTTCGTGATTGCCGGCAACGTCGGCACGCCCGAAGCGGTGATCGACCTGGAGAACTGGGGCGCGGACGCAACCAAGGTCGGCATCGGCCCGGGCAAGGTCTGCATCACCAAGCTCAAGACCGGGTTCGGCACCGGCGGCTGGCAGCTGTCGGCGCTCAAGTGGTGCGCGCGCGTGGCGACCAAGCCGATCATTGCCGACGGCGGCATTCGCGACCACGGCGACATTGCCAAGAGCGTGCGCTTCGGCGCGTCGATGGTCATGATCGGCTCGCTGTTCGCGGGCCATGAAGAGTCACCAGGCAAGACGGTGGAAGTCGACGGCGCGCTCTTCAAGGAGTACTACGGCTCGGCCAGCGACTTCAACAAGGGCGAGTACAAGCACGTCGAGGGCAAGCGCATTCTCGAACCCGTGAAGGGCAAGCTGGCGGACACGCTGGTCGAGATGGAGCAGGACGTGCAGAGCTCCATCAGCTATGCCGGTGGCCGCGCGCTGATGGACATCCGCAAGGTCAACTACGTGACCCTGGGCGGTGACAACGCGGGCGAACACCTGTTGATGTAAGCCCGCCCGGCGCGGGTTCGCCGGGCGCTCGTCGTCAGGCTTCGAGCAGTTGCACCGCGTGGCGGTGCAGCGCGTGCGCCGGATCGGCGAGTGCTTCGACCACGCCGAAGTGGTCGAGCCCCGGCAGCACCTCGCACACCGGCACGGTGTTGCGGCCCCAGGCGTCGCGGATCAGGGCGTTGTGGCGAATGAATTCCTCGCTCTCCTCGCCACCGGCGGCCGCATAGAGCTGGCCGCGTTGGGGCGCCGGCCACAACGCCGGGCTCGCTCGCAGGGCATCGGCGTCGCTCAGGTTCAGCGTGCGCTCCAGGAAAGGCGTGCGTTGCAGCGGGCGCAGGTCGTAGAGGCCCGAGACGGAAAGCGCGTTGCGCACGAGCTGCGCGGGCAGGTCGGGCGCGACCGCTTTCCAGTCGCAGGCCAGCAACGCCGCCGCCATGTGGCCGCCGGCTGAATGGCCCGCCACGGTGATGCGCGACGGATCGCCACCGTACTCGGCAATGTGGCGCCAGGTCCACGCGAGCGCGCGCACCATCTGCAACATGATGCCGGGCACCGTCACCGGCGTGTCGGGCGTGCCCGGGCACAGCGCGTAGTTGGGCTGCACCACGCAGATGCCGCGGTCATTGAAGGTGGGTGCGATGAAGGAATGGTCTTTCTTGTCCATCGCGCGCCAGTAGCCGCCGTGGATGAAGACCAGCACCGGCGCGTCGGGCACCGGCGCCAGGAACACGTCGAGGGTTTCGTTGATGCCATCGCCGTAGGGAAGGTCGATGCGGGCGTCCAGCACGTCGCGCGCGGCGGCTGACTCGCTCGCCCAGCGCGCGAAGTACGCGGGGTGGTCTTTTACCCGGGCGAGGTTGTTGTACATGCCTTCCAGCCAGGCGGGATCGAACGAAGCCATGCGATTTTTCTCCGTGTTTCGCGAGCCGCGCATCTTGGCACGCCGGCATGCGCCAAAACAGGAGTTCTGAGTAGAATCCGCCCTGCGTTGGGGGGGTAGCTCAGCTGGGAGAGCGCCGCGTTCGCAATGCGGAGGTCGTGAGTTCGATCCTCATCCTCTCCACCAACCGATACGAAAAAGGCCTTGGCTTCTGCCAGGGCCTTTTTTTCTGGGGGCTCAGCTGTCCAGCGTGAGGTGCTGGCCGTGCAGCGCGGCGGCTGCCGGCGACGCGAGAAAGCCGATGGTCTGCGCCGCGACCGAGGTCGAGACCCACTCGGCCGGATTGGCATCGGGCATCGCCTGCCTATTGGCAGGCGTGTCGAGCACGCTGGGCGCCACGCTGTTCACGTTCACACCATGCGGCGCCGCTTCGGCCGCCATGGCTTCGACCAGGCGCTGCAGCGCGCTCTTCGACGCGATGTACGCCGCCATGGCCGGCATGCCGCGCGCCGCCACCTTCGCCGTGACGGCGATGACGCTGCCCGCGCCCCGTTCGATCATCGCGGGCAGCACCGCTTGCGTTACCGCCACGAACGACCACGCATTCAGGTTCATCATGCGGTCCCAGCTCTCGCGCGTGAGCGCATGCGTGGCCTCGCCCATCTCGAAGCCACCCGCGATGTGGACGAGCGCATCGATGCGGCCGAAAGACTTGAGCGCCTGCTGCGCGAGGCCTGCCATCTCCGATGCCGACGTCACGTCGCCGGCCATCAACAAGTGCTGCGAGTTGTCGAGACCGGGAAAGACTTCGGCGAGCCGGCCTGCATGGTGATCGACCAACGCAAGGCGCGCGCCTTGGTCGAGAAAGTGCTGGGCTACGGCGCGGCCCAATGCGCCTGCGGCGCCGGTGATCAAGACATGGGGCGTGGTGCTTGCGTCGCTCATCGAAATTCTCCTGGTTGAAGGGCGGTGCCCTGCGTTGATGACGAATCCTAACGGTCCGACTACAAATTTTTTGGACAAGCTCAAAAACTGGGATATACTCGTGGTCTTGCCAGATAGCACTAAACGCTTTCTAAGCAAGGGCTCTTAGCTCAGTTGGTAGAGCAGCGGACTCTTAATCCGTAGGTCGAGTGTTCGAGTCACTCAGGGCCCACCAACCAACATTGCGGAAACGCTGAAAAGCCCGCTACCTTACCGGTAGCGGGCTTTTTTCATTGTGCTTCGACCGACCGCGCGATCCAGTCGTCGACACACCGCGCCAGCAGATCCTGACGCTCTTTCACTTCCGCCATCAGATATTGCCTTGCGTGCGCTTGCGCCAACGCGTTGGACATGAACCACTGCGCCCGCTCCGCGCTTCCCTGTGCAGGCGGCGTGCCCCATGCGGCAGCGCTCGCCCCGAGAAACGCTTCGGTCACCGGCAAGCGCCCATCGGTCTTGCCCAAGGTCGACAACGAATCACGCGGACCATCGAGCGCAATGCGCACCCTCACGACCTCTTCATCCACATCGATGAGCGCACCAAGGCCGCCCGACTCATGCACTTGCCAAAGCTGCGCGGCGGACGCGTTGCGAACCCAGCTATCGAGGGCGCGAATCAAACTCTCGAGGATGTCTTGCTTGTTCATATGGAAATCTTTCACAGTTCTGGTGCGGACTTTGGCTCAACCGCGCCCGGCGCAGAGCGCTGATGTTCAAAGACCACGGAGTCAACGGGCCTGGCGATATGCATACACGCGTGAGCTATATTTCCTCCCATGCAAAAGGCGTCCGACATAGGCAAACCCACGGTACCCATCGACCTGATCGGGCCCGACCACTGGCCCCGCTCGAAGCGAGGCGGCGGCCGTGCAACCAGGGTGCTCCTTGTCGTCGTCGGCGGCATTGCTGCCGCAGGCGTCATCGCCTACCGCTTCTTCGGCGTGGGACGCTGACAACCCGGCATCTCTCACCGACGAGAAAGCCCGCCGTCCGAAAGACAGCGGGCTTTTTTCATGGGCGCAGGCCGACATCAAAGCCACGCCCTCATTGAAGCCGCGAGCCCTTGGGCAGGCGCCTCGACAGCCACTCGTGCACGTCCGCACGGATGTTGCGGCCTTCGAGCAAGAAGTTCTCGAAGCGACTCGGCACGTACGGCAGGTAGACCAGCGGCATGTCCGCCTCTTCCGGCGTGCGCGCGGCCTTGCGGTTGTTGCAGACAGCGCACGCGCTCACGAGGTTGGTCCAGGCCCAAGGTCCGCCACGTGACTCGGGCACTACGTGTTCACATTGCAGATCGCGGTCATGGAACACCTCCGCGCAGTACGCGCAGGTGTGGCGATCGCGCCGCAGCAACTTGGCCTTGGTGACGCTCGGAACCACGTCGAAGAGGTTGATCTTCGATGCACCGCTCAACGCGATGATGGGCGCCACGTCGATGCGCGACTGCACACCGCGCGCCACGTTGAAACCGCCGCGCAGCGTGGCCAGCGGCAGGTCGCCGTCTTCCCAGGCCACGGAGCCGGTGGCGTAGTGCAACACCGCCTGCTCCAGCGAGATCCAGGCCTGCGGCGTGCCCTGAATGTCGAGTTGCAGGACGTGTGGTTGCATGTCTCGCCTCCTTTCGTGGCGATGGTCTTGGAAATGAAAAGTGAATAGAGCGGAGTTAACGAACGAATCGAGCTACCACTCGCCCGACGCACGCACGCGTTGATCGAGGTCTACACCGTCGAATGGCGGTTCGCCGCCAGGGAAATTCGGCGCGGCTTCCGCTGCGCGCCGCGCATCGGCAACGATGCCGAAGCATTGGGCCAGGGCGACCACCAGGCGCCTGCGTGGCAGTGCCGGGCGCACGGTGATCATCCGGACCGGGTTGTTGCGCTTGCGCATGGTGACTCTCCTTTGTGTGTGACAGCAAACAGTAAAACGTGGCCCCACGTGCACGACTCGAACGTGCAACCCCTTGCTTCGTAGGCAAGTGCTCTGATCCATTGAGCTAACGCGGGTCTAAAAAAGCAGTGCCCTCTTCCATTTCGGTTGTGTCCTCACGCGACGGGCAGCGCGCTGGGCGCTGCCCCGCAAGACGTCGCTGCACAGGAGTGATCAGTTCCTGCACATCCCGCCAGACCGTCTACGCGGTGGGCCCTGGCGGTGTGGTGAAGGCACACCCGAAATGGCAAACAAGGCACGAGTGCAAAGCAAAAAACAAAAAGGCCCGGAACCTTTCGGTGTCCGGGCCTCTGCATGAGAGAGCTTGGAAGGCTTGCGCCTATGCGCAACCTCCACCCGGTAGCACCTGATCCTCGAGTTTTCCAATGCGCAGACTGGCTGCGGGGTTCGCGGAATACACGTGGCTCTGGTGCTTGTTCGTTCGGACCGACGGCATGCTGTCGAAACCACCACATGCTTGGACGTGCACGAGCGATCGGCCCGAGGCGGGTCGAATGCTGGTGAGGTTCAATGCGGTGTTCACGATGGTTCCTGAATAAAGAATTGCCGATGTCGGCTGTAAGGGCTGGAAAGGTTTGCGGCTGGACCGCGACTGAAGACGACTGTAAATAGTGTTTACGCGACCGTCAACAACCGGGACAATCTTTGTCGTCTTGTTGTTGTTTTTGAACAGTGCCCAATACCACCGTCGCGCGTCGTCGCAATGCCCTCGCGTTGCATCGTCGCTTTCTCGAAGAGGCCGTTGCCGCTGGCCTTCCTGCCAAAGGCCTCGACCAGGCATTTGCCAGGAAGATCGAAATATCCCCGAGCATGTGGAGCCAGATCAAGAACTCCCGCCCCATCGGCGACAACCTGGCGAGGCAGATCGAAAAGCACTGCAGCGTGGTGCCAGGCTGGCTCGATGAACAGGAGCGCGCCTCCGAAGTCCCCGACGCAGCGGAAGAGCGCTTCATCGCGGCAGCGCGCGAAGCTTGGCGCACGGCCAATGCAAAGGGCAAGAAAGAACTTGGCGGCTGGCTGAAGAAGCGCGCCATGGACGCGGCGGACGCCGAAGCCGCGCCCTCACCCCATACAGTTCAGTTGTAGATGATGGTGAAAGTGGCGGACGCGTTGGCCGGCCCAGGCGTCACCTTCGCCGCGGTCTGGATGTACCTGGCACTGAAAGGAATGTCGTAGCTGGCAGAGGTGGGCAGCAAACCAAGACCAGTGGCGCGCTCACTCGACAGCTGCACGGGTTCACCTGCCCTGCTGCCGATCTGTATGCCCACTCCCGTCGCGGCGGCGAGCTTGCCCGCCCCGGCAGGGTCGATGCTCAGGATGCCGTTGGTCAAGTCCACCGCCCGCCTTACCGGATCGATGCGCACCGCCAGCGAATTGCTGACCTTCGCACCATCCTTGGTCGTGCCTGATGGGTTGTCGCCGCTGTCCGCTATCCAGGAAGGCCCGGCATTGACGAACGAACCCCAGAACGCAGGGCAGTTCCTCAGGGACACGACAAAGTTCTTCCAGGGTGTCGACGTGTTCACGCCTTTGAAGTCGCTCACCCTCTGCGACCCCATGGCAACCGTCTGGTCCGGGGTGGTGCACGTTTGGGCAACGATATTGATCGTTCCGCTGACACTCATCCAGAAACCGCGCACCGACGTGTTGCCGATGTTCATGGAGTTTTCGACGGTCGGCAGGTTCGAGCCCTGAATGGTGCCTGGGGAAACGTCACCGATCTTGATCAACAGCAGTTCGAAGTTGGAGACGTTGTCGAAGTAGACCGTGCAGTTCGGAGTGGTTGTGCAGAACGGAAACGGGCCCGTCGTGACAGGTGCCACGCCTTGGTTGTTTTGGTAGACCACGCCGATGCCGGCGACATCGGTCAGATAGACCTTGCCCGCATAGGGCCCCGTTGACCAGCTGCTCAAGGGCCTGGGAGCGCTCGTATAGAAATAGTTGATCTTGACTGTGAAGGGGCCTGACTCACAAAGAACATTGATGGGCTTGGCAGACCTGTATTGCTGCCGGTACACCACCGTTCCCACGGGCACATCACGGCCCACTGTGATATTGGCGACCTGCAGCGGCATGTAGCCGCTCGACGGTCGGCTGCCATCGTTGAAGATGCAACTTGTCGCCATGGCCGCGCCGGCCATGCCCCAGATTCCGCACAGCAGCAGCACGGTTCGTATCGCGGTCCAGATCTTCATGGTTCCCTACTTCTTGTCAGGAGTGACGGCCGTGGCGTTCGCAAAGCGCTGGCTGGCGGAGCACACGCTGTCCAGTTTCAGAAGGCCGCTCTGGCCGCTCCGGGCGCTTTGGTCGTTGTGGTTGTTTTGGGCGCTGTGTTCGGCTTGTTCGGCCAGCGCCGGAAGCGCCAAGGTACAGCGTTGTCGCGCCTGGTTCCCCCAGCTCACAACCAACTGGCGCGTGTCTTCCTTGACCCGCACATACAACTGACCGCCCTGTCCCGCCACACCGACGGAACTGCCGTCTTCGCCCACCACATTCGCACCGAACGGCAGCGGGCTGCCATCGTCCAGGCGCACGTTGAGCAACAGCGCGCGCCCGCTGCGGGTGCCGTACTTGAGGTACACCACAGCGCCGGCACGCGGCGCCACTTGCTGGCTGGTTTCCCCAAGCTCCACATTCATGGACGTGCCGACAGGGTCGATGGCCACTTCGTTCAGCTCGTAAGGCCGCAGGTAAGGCACGACCGCGTGACCGCTGGCGTCGAGCCTCAGCCCCGGGTAGCCGACGACCTTCGCGCCTTGCGCGCCCTGCGCCTTGATAACGGCGATGGTCTCACCGCGGTAAGGCGTCAGGGTCACACCGCCCGGATGGGCGACCACCGTGCCGCTCATGCCGAACGATGCGCTGCGATAGCCATCCCCGCGCCCCAGCGAGCCAGTCAGCATCGCACTGGGGCCCGTGTACTGCCCGTTGAGTGCCGTCGACAGCTTGCCCGCGCTGTCGCGCCCGAAGGTCGCGCCGTAGCCGTACTGGCGGTCTTCACCGGCGGTTCCGCTGAGCGTTGCTTGCTGGTTGGTTTTTCCGTAGGGGTCGCGGCCGGCTTGCGCGGTCAGTTGCGGTCCTTCACCAAGCGCACCCAGCGGAATGCTCATGGTGAGCAGCACGCGATTCATCATGTCTCCATGTCCGCTGCGACTGCGATTGGCGCTGATGCCGAAGCTCAGGCGGCCGACCTGCTTGCTGTAGCTGGCCTGGTACTGCACGTCGGTGCCCGACCTGTTCCAGTAGTCCTGCGTGTAGCCGCTGATCGCAATCTGGCCCCACGTGCCGAGGCTCTGGTCGACGGAAAGAGAGAGGCGGCTGCGCGGACGCGAGAGTTGGTTCACGTCGTAGCCCCGCTTGGCTGCATCCAGCTGCTGCATGGCATTGCTGAAATCCAGGAAGCCCTTGGTTGAGTACCGGTAGGCCGCGAGCGCGAAATTGCTGCCCGTACTAAGAATGTTCTTACTGTAAGAAACGCGCATGCTCTGGCCCTTGGACGGACCCGTCAACAGGTCAGTCTGGGCATGCGTCAGGTCGAGCGCCACTGCGCCGATCGGCGTGCCGAATGCAAGTCCCGCAAGAAATGATCTGTAGGCGTCGCTCGCCTGGACGCCGCCGTACGCGGTGAAGTTGTTGTTCAGCCCGTATTGAAAGGTGCCCTGCAGCAGGCTCGACTGCTTGTCGACAAAGTTGCTGCGGGTCCGCCCGCCGGTGAGACTGAAGCGCATGGTGCCCGGGCGCAGCAACTGGCTGACCGAGGCGTACGGAACCACGAAGATCTGCTGAGAGCCGTCCGCTTCCGAGACGGTCACGTTGAGGTGTCCACCGTAGCCGGTCGGGTACAGGTCGTTGATGACGAACGCGCCCGGCGCCACCGTGGTTTCGAGCAGCACATTGCCCGACTGCCGGATGGTCACGCGCGCGTTGGTCCGGGCGATGCCCCGAATGACCGGCGCATAGCCACGCATCGAGTCGGGCAGCATGCGGTCGTCGCTGGCCAACTGCACGCCGTTGTAGGCCAAGGTGTCGAAGATTTCGCCGCTCGTATTGGCCTGGCCCAAGGTGAGCTGGCTCTTCAGCGAAGTCACGTCACGCTGCACATAGGTGTTGAGCGCGTGATATTGGCTGCCGGCCCGGGGCTGCCAGCTCATCGCGCCGCTGTGGCGAAGGCGCCAGCCTCCTAGGTTGAAGCCACCGTCCAAGCCGAGGTACGCAGAAGAAAAATTGCCACTGCGGGTGGTGTTGTGGCTCGTGTTCAAGTTGTAGCTGAGCATTCCTGCCGTCACGCCACGGTTCCAGAGCTCGGGGCTGACATGGCCGCGGGCGTTGTGCCGCATCGCTGCTTGCGGAATGCTGATTTCAAGGAGTTGGCTCTCCGGCGTGAAGGTCGCGGAGGCGCTTTCGATCAACGTTCCCAGCGATGGGCATCGGCCTGCCTGCTCGCCTTTCGGCAGGGTCGACAAGCGGCCGACATCGACGCCCAGCAACTCGAGCAATTCCCGGGTGACACACACCACAGGGTTGCTGCCGTCGCTGTTCGCATCGATGCGAACGTCTTGCCGCGTGGTCAACTGGCCGTTCAGCATCACGTCGGCGCGGTATCTGCCGGGCAACACCGGGTTGCCGCTCTGGTAAGCGCTCAGGTCGAGATGCCGGGAGTCCTCCGGCAAGAAAGCGCTGTTGAACTGAACGTTCTCGGCGTTCGCCGCCGATGCGGTCAGCGCAACCGAACAGAAGGCCAGGCCGCGCATTGCTCGGAACGCCACCGGCTCGCTGACGAGGACGCGGCGCTGCAAAGGCGCGCGCCCGCAAAATGACGAATTGCTCATGGGTCGACGAGGACTACTGCCCGGACCCAAAGGGCCTGAGCGGCTGCTTGACGGGAACCAGGGCGCCGTAGTCGTTGATGGCGTTGAACTCGACCGTGGCGCCCGCCGGCGGAACGGCGCTAGGCTCTTTCAGGTCGAAGGTCTCGGTCTCGCCGGGGCCCACCATGCCGTCTTCACTTGCGATGTGCTGCGAATTCGCGACCACATTCAGATCGGCCAGCGAGACGTGGAATGCCGAGGGGTTGAATGCCTGCAATGCATAGCCCGGCCCATTTGCAGCACGGACGACTTTCCATTGAATTTGCTCCATGGCTTCGATTGGATTGCCGGAAAGACCTACGGGACGGAAAAAAATCTTGATGCGCGAGCGAAATGCCATTTGCAGGACATTGGCGTCCGGCTGCGCTTCCGGGGCAGGCGGAATTTCCAGGACGTTGAGCCAGAACACGGCCTCTTTGGCCTGCTGCAACGGGGCGCCCGTGAAGATCATGCGCAGGCTTTGGCCCTTGGAAGGATCGATGCGAAAGACCGGCGGCGAAAGAATGAACGGTGCGCTCGAACTGCTGGGACTGGAGGTCATGTCACCCGTATCGATCCATGCTTGAACCAGCGCGGGCAGCGACCCGTTGTTGTTCAGCTTCACGGTGACTTCTTTTTGAGCGGCGGGGTAGATCACGCGAGTGCCGGTGATCACCACGCCAGCCACCGCTTGCGAGCCAACCAGCAAGACGGAGGCGGCCAGCGCCAGGCGCTGGACGAAAGACTTGAGAGACATGACGAACTCCACGGTGGCATGGGCGCACATCCCAGGGAACGTGCGCCCAGTCGGCCGCTTTACTTGTAGTTGATGGAGTAGGTCACCGAGCTGAGGACGGTGCCTGCCGTGGCCTTGCCGGTAGCGAAGTACTGAACCGCGTACGGCAGCGTGGCCGAATTGGCGGTGATGGCCGTGGCGGTGGTTGCCGTGACTTGCGAGGTGTCGCCAGCCTTGATGACATTGCCGTTCGCGCCATCCACGAGCTGAAGCTGAACCAACCTGGCGGTGCCGGTCGTGTTGCGCAGGTTGTTGGTGATCGCGTCGACGGTTGCGCCGGACTCGAAGAACGCCGAGGCGGTGGTCGCAGGACCGGAGCAAGCGCTCAACCCGATCTTGAAGCCGGTCTGGCCGGTCGTCTTGCCGGCGGTGTCCAGGAGTGCGCTGGAAACCGTCGGCAGCGTGACCGTCGAGACGGCGGGGCTCACCTGGCCGTTGACGGTCACGGTGCAGGTCTGGTCTTTGACTTCACCAGCGAAGTTGATCGTGCCGTCTGCGGCGAATGCGGATTGGGCGGCGGTGGCAGCGATCAGGATGGAAAAAATGCGGGACTTGGAAATCATTGAAGAAAACTCCGGGGAGATGGTTGCTGTTTATTGACGTTCTCTTTTCAGGTAAGCGTCTGCGCGATAACGCAGACCGCAATTTAGAGAAGGCCCTCTCGCCGGCCCATAAGACTGGTCCTATAAATAAAACTGGTCTAGGAGTCTGTGGAAAAAGCCGCAATAGCGCGGTGTTGCGCACGGGCGCGCGCACCTCGTTCGAGTCGACAGCGGTCTGCCAGAGCCCAAGAAAAGCAGGTCAACCAAAAAAGAGCAGCCCGTCACGCTGCGGCGTGACGGGCTGAAATGCTGCGGGAATTTGGACGCTGAACAGGCCTGTCTAAGAAAACTCTGAGCGGGTCAATCTCGAATCTGGAGCCCCAATGAGAAAAGCCCACGTTCGCAAGGAACGTGGGCTTTTCGGGGCGAAGCGGCTGTCAAGCCGCCCGCAAAGGATCAGCGGCTGGGCTTGAACGAGCGCTTTTGCGCGTCGCGGGGCACGAAGACCTTGCCCGGACCGCCGTGGCCTGCGCCATTGCCGCGGGGAGCGAAGCCCTCACGGGGTGCAAAACCTTCACGCGGTGCGAAACCTTCGCGGGGAGCGAAGTCGCCGCGGCCGCCGCCGTTGCCGCCGCGCGGTGCGTTGTCGCCCCAACCCGGCTTGCGACCGTAGCCACCACCGCCTTCGTCACGGCCACCGCCGAAACCAGCGTTGTGACCGCCACCACCCTGGCCGCCGAAGCCACCGCCACGCGGTGCCGGGGGACGCGAGCCGCGGTCGTTGAAGCCGCTGGCGCCAGCGTAGTTGCTGTTGCCGCCACCGAAACCACCGGCGTTGCCGCCGCGATGACCACCACCGCCGCCGAACTTGCGGTCACGCGACTGGTTGTCGCCGCGGCCGCCGCGGTATTCACCTTGCGGCGGACGCGATTGCGGCATGCGCTGTTGCGGTTCCATGCCGGGCACCACTTCCGCCTTGAACTGCTGGCGGCTGTATTGCTCGATGTCCATGATCTTGCGGCGATCGCGGAACTCGGCGAACGTGATGGCCAGGCCATCGCGGCCAGCACGGCCGGTGCGGCCGATGCGGTGGGTGTAGTCCTCGGCCTTCATCGGCAGGCCGAAGTTGAAGACGTGCGTGATGGTGGGAACGTCGATACCGCGGGCGGCAACGTCGGTGGCCACCAGGATCTGCACCTGGCCTTGGCGCAGCGCCATCAGGCGACGATTGCGCAGGCCCTGGCTCAGGGCACCGTGCAGTGCCACGGCGCTGAAACCGTCTTGCTGCAGGTCGGCGGCGAGGCCGTCGCACTCGACCTGCGTGCTCGCGAACACGATGGCCTGGTTGATGGTGGTGTCACGCAGCCAGTGGTCGAGCAGCTTGCGCTTGTGCTGGCTGTTGTCGGCCCAGTACAGCGACTGCTTGATGTTGGCGTGCTTTTCTTGCGGGCTGTCGATCGTGATGCGTTGCGGCTCGCGCATGACGCGCTGGGCCAGCTGCTGGATGCGCGGCGCGAACGTGGCGCTGAACATCATGGTCTGCTGGCGCTCGATGGTGAGCTGGTTGACTTCGGCCAGGTCGTCGGAGAAACCGAGGTCGAGCATGCGGTCGGCTTCGTCGACCACCAGGAACTTGACCTGGTCGAGCTTGAGCTGCGACGAGCGTTGCAGGTCGAGCAGGCGGCCGGGCGTGGCAACCACGAGGTCGGCGTTCTGCAGCTTGGCGATCTGCAGCTGGTAGGGCATGCCGCCCACCACATTGGCGACGCGCAGGCCGCGGCAATGGCGAACCAGTTCGATGGCGTCGTGCGCCACTTGTTGCGCGAGTTCACGCGTCGGGCACAGGATCAGGGCGCCGGGGGTGGCGGCCTTGAAGTGGCGGGCGTTGGTCGGGTCCTTGCGCTTCGGCTTCTTCGGCACGGCTTCGCCGCGGGCGGCGGCTTCGGCGGCCAGGCGCTGGAATTCGGCCTTGGCTTCGGCTTCGGCTTCGGCCTGGCGCTTCAGGAGTGTGTGCAGCACGGGCAGCAGGAAGGCCGCGGTCTTGCCCGAACCGGTCTGGCTGGACACCATCAGGTCGACAAAGCGGGCCTTGCCGTCCTGGCCGGCTTCACCGCCCATGGCGAGCGGAATCACCTTGTCTTGCACGGTGGTCGGCTGGGTGAAACCCAGGTCGGCCACGGCGGCGATCAGTTCGGGAGCGAGGCCGAGACGGATGAAGCCGTTGGGCAGGCTGGGTTCTTCCACCGCGGCCACTTCAGGGGCGGCTGCATCGAGCGCCTCGAGGATGGGTGCTTCGGACACGGTGTCCACAGCAGCGGTGAATTCGTTATGGGTAGCGGATTGCACAGGCGCGAACTCGCCCTGCGCTTCAAAAGCGTCGGTCATGAATATCAATCTCAAACGCGAGCGCTGCCGTAGGCGGCGCCCCGTTGGTGGTTAAAAACATCAACCATCCAACGACATTCAACTTCGGGCTGACGCCTGAGGTTGCGGCCCTTTTTGATCAGCGAATGCGATCGGGCGCGGTGTGCAAGATAGGGAGATGCAAGAGACGCTGACCGGGCTTGGAACACCTACCTGATCAGCGAAGCCTGCGATTATGGCACGGATTCGGGTTTTTACCTAATCCTTCTTATACCGCCCCTGCTCAGTCGGTCAGGCGCAGGAAGGTATCGCGGTAGTGCGCCAGCTCTTCGATGGATTCGTGCACGTCGGCCAGCGCGGTGTGTGCCTGCTGCTTCTTGAAACTGTTGTAGGCCGTGGGCTTCCAGCGCTTCGCCAGCTCCTTGAGGGTGCTGACGTCGAGGTTGCGGTAATGAAAGTACGCCTCCAGCTTGGGCATGAACTTGACCAGGAAGCGCCGGTCCTGCCCGATGGTGTTGCCGCACATGGGCGAGCCGCTGCGCGGGATGTACTTGGCGATGAATTCGAGCAACAGCTTCTCGGCGGCGGCTTCGTCGAGCGTGGAGGCCTTTACCTTGTCGATCAGGCCGCTGCGGCCATGCGTGCCCTTGTTCCAGGCGTCCATGGCGTCGAGCACGGCGTCGCTCTGGTGAATGACGAGCACGGGGCCGTCGATGCGCGGCGTCAGGTCGGGGCCGGTGACCACCACGGCGATTTCGAGCAAGAACTCCTTTTCAGGGTCCAGGCCGCTCATTTCGCAGTCCAGCCAGACCAGGTTCTGGTCGCTTCTCTTCAGGGTGGGCACGGCGGCCGGGGATGTCGGGTCTAGGGATTCGGGCATCGCAGGATTGTCGTCGAAGGCCTGCGGCCCCAGATGCCGGGGACTAAACTCGCCGGTCCATATCTATGTCCTATTCCCTCATTTTCACCATTGCTTTCGCAATCGCGCTGGTTGCGGGCCTGCTCGTGAAGTTCTGGCTGGCGTCGCGCCAGGTGCGTCATGTGGCGCAACACCGGGGCGCGGTTCCGGCCGCATTCGCCCAGACCATCACCCTCACAGCGCACCAGAAAGCTGCCGACTACACCATCGCGAAGGCACGCTTCGGCCTGATCGAGCTGGCCTGGAGCGCGGCACTGCTGCTGGCCTGGACGCTGCTCGGCGGGCTCGACGTGCTCAACAAGCTGCTTTTGACATGGCTGGGCGGCGGCATGGTGCAGCAGCTGGTGCTCCTGGGCGCCTTCGCGCTGATCGGCGGGCTGCTCGAGTTGCCGTTCACACTCTGGCAGACCTTCAGGCTCGAGGAGCGCTTCGGCTTCAACAAGATGACCTGGAAGCTCTGGCTGGCCGACACCCTCAAGTCGACTGCGCTGGGCGCCATCATCGGCCTGCCGATCGCCGCGCTGATCCTCTGGCTCATGGGCGCCGCCGGCCAGCTGTGGTGGCTTTGGGCATGGGGCGCGTGGATGGGTTTCAACCTGCTGCTGATGCTGATCTACCCGACCTTCATCGCCCCGCTGTTCAACAAGTTCAAGCCGCTGGACGATCCCACGCTCAAGGCACGCGTCACGGCGTTGATGAAGCGCTGCGGCTTCGCTGCCAAGGGCCTGTTCGTGATGGACGGCAGCACGCGCAGCGCGCACGCCAATGCCTACTTCACCGGTTTCGGCGCCAGCAAGCGCGTGGTGTTCTATGACACGTTGCTGCGCCAGCTGAATGCCCGCGAGGTAGAAGCGGTTCTCGCGCACGAGCTCGGCCATTTCAAGCATCGTCACATCGTGAAGCGGCTTATTGCCATGTTCGCGTTGAGCCTGGCCGGCTTCGCCCTGCTGGGCTGGGTGTCCACACAAGTCTGGTTCTACACAGGCCTGGGCGTACAGCCCAACATGAGCGCGCCCAACAGCGCCCTCGCCCTGTTGCTTTTCATGCTCGCCGTGCCGGTGTTCGGCTTCTTCGTCGCGCCTCTGCCCGCACGGCTGTCGCGCAAGCACGAGTTCGAGGCCGATGCCTACGCCATCGCCCAAACGAGCGGCGCCGACCTGTCGGCCGCCCTGCTCAAGCTCTACCAGGACAACGCCTCGACGCTCACGCCAGACCCGCTGTTCGTCAGCTTCTACTACTCCCATCCGCCCGCTTCCGAACGCCTCGCGCGCATGACGGCGGCGGCGTGACCCGTTCACTTTCAATTTCTTCGCGAAGCCTTTCATGAGCAGCATGTTCAAGCCCAAAGACTGGAAAAACCTTCCTGCCCGCAAAGCCCTGAGCGCCACCGAGATCGTGGCCGGCCTCGCGCGACTCGACGGCTGGAAGCTCACCGGCGACGGCGCGGACGTCGCCATCGAGAAGACCTTCAGCTTCGCCAATTACTTCGAGACCATCGCCTTCGTGAACGCGCTGGCTTTCGTCGCGCACACGCAAGACCACCACCCCGACCTGTCGGTGCACTACAACCGCTGCGTGGTGCGCTTCAACACGCACGATGTGGGTGGCCTGTCGGTCACCGACTTCGACTGCGCGCGCCAGGCCGATGCGCTGGTCGCCAGCCCGGGTCCCGCCGCATGACGGAACTCGCTTTTGGCTAAGCCGGCCCGCCGCGCCACGCCCGCGGCCCCTGCCGCGAAGGCGCTGAACGACGGCCTCGTCGTCGCCAGCCACGGGCGCCACTGCCTGGTCGAGACACCCACGGGCGAGCGGCTGATCTGCCACCCGCGCGGCAAGAAAAGCCAAGCCGTGGTCGGCGACCGCGTGCTCTGGCAAGCCACCGAGGACGAAGGCACCATCGAACAAGTGCTGCCGCGGCGCAACCTGTTCTATCGGCAGGACGAGATCCGCACCAAGTCGTTCGCGGCCAACCTCGACCATGTGCTGATCCTGATCGCGGCGGAGCCGGAGTTTTCAGAGCACCAACTCGCGCGCGCCTTGATAGCGGCGCAGGCCGAACGCATCACGCCGATCATCGCGCTCAACAAGAGCGACCTGGTCGAGCCCTTCGAGCGCGCCTGGACCAAGCTGGCGCCCTACCGGCGCATGCACCACGGCGTGCTGCCGCTGTCGCTGAAGGCGTCGGGCGAAGCCGACTACGCCTCGCTGATGAAGCTGCTGGCAGGCAAGTCCACGCTGGTGCTGGGCCCCTCGGGCTCGGGCAAGAGCACGCTGACCAACCTGCTGGTGCCGGGCGCCACCGTGCTGACGCAGGAGATTTCTCAGGCGCTGAACTCGGGCAAGCACACCACCACCAGCACCACCTGGTACTGGATCGACGAAGCCCGCAGCACCGGGCTGATCGACTCGCCGGGCTTCCAGGAATTCGGGCTCAACCACATCGAGCCCACGCAACTCGCCGGCCTGATGCCCGACATTGCCGAGCACATGGGCGACTGCAAGTTCTACAACTGCACCCACCTGCACGAACCCGGCTGTGGCGTGATCGCGAACGTGGAGACGGCGGGCAAGCCCGGCGCCATCAGCGCGAGCCGCTACAGGATCTACGGCGAACTCTTCGCCGAACTGAGCCAGAAGCGGTACTGAGCAGCCGCGATCCCCAGCGGCCGGCTCAGCCGAGCCAGACCCGGTACGACTTCCAGGTCGGGTCGAAAACCAGGTCCAGCGTCACGGGCACGTCCATGTCTTCCTGCAGCGCTTGCGCATGCGTGATCGCCGCCGCCGCGTCGGCCACCTGAAAGTTGACCGTGCGCACGCCCTCCTCCAGCACCACGTGCGTGCAGCAACCGGCCTCATGCGTCTGCAGCAGCGCGGTCAGCCGGTCTTCGTAGGCGCGGGCGTCTTCCAGCTCTTCGCCCGAAGTCACCGGCATCGCGGCCGACAGCCGATGGCCGAGGTCGGCGCGCCCCAGCAGTGAGGTGGCGGAGTCGTTGCGCATGACGACCAGTTCGATCTCGCTGCCGTCCTCGGCTTCGCGCGTGGCCGTCAGGCCTGACCACGCGTGCTCGCCCACCGGGAACACGCCGGTATGGCCGAGCTCGTCGCGCCAGCAGGCATCGAACACCGGCACGAAGGCATCGAGCGACACGCCCTCGAAGTCCGCGCTGTCTTGCGCGTCGACATAGTCGACCGGGCCGACCTTCACCGCCGTGTCGTACTCGCCCAGGATGTGGTCGAGCATGATGAGGCTCATGTGGCGCGCGTGGTCCTGCATGTCCATCGGAATGGGCTTGGCGAAACCGATTTCCAGCGCTACCAGGCCGTCGTAGGGTTCGTGCTTGACCAGGATGTCGGCGCTTGCCAGTTCGAAGTCGCTCATGCGAATGCCAAAGCCCTCGCCGGTGCGCTGGCGAAATGCCTCCACCTCGACCTGCGGCAACACGGGGCTGCTGTGTGCGAGCGCCATCACATCGTCGAAGTCGTCGACGGAGCCATGTGCCGTCAACACCAGCTTGAAGCTGGGTGGCTCGCCGGCCACCTCGGCAGCCAGCCGCGGAAAGAAGGGCTCGAGCAGGGCGTTCAGCGCCTGCACCAGCTCGTGGGCCGGGAGGGCCCGCAAACTGTCGAGCTCGGCGCTCAAGGTTTTCCAGAAGCCTGCGCAGGCCGCTGCGCGCGGGTCGGAGTCGAGGGTCGACATTGCCGGAAGGTCCTTTGGTGTGTTCAGGCGGTGGGCCCAAGAATGTCTTGCAGGCATTGCACAAGCGTGCTGCATTGCTCGCGCGTGCCGATGCTGATGCGCAGGTATTGCGCGACGCGCTGCTGCTTGAAATGCCGCACCAGCACAGCGCGCTCGCGCAACGCCGCAGCCAGTTCGGCGGCGTCGCGCTGCGGATGGCGAGCGAAAACGAAATTGGCCTGCGACGGCAGCACCTCGAAGCCCAGGTCTTCCAGCTGGAGGCACAGGCCTTCGCGGGTGTCGACGATCTTGTCGCGCGTGCCGCGGAACCAGTCTTCGTCGTCGAGGGCGGCCAACGCGCCCGCTGAGGCCAGGCGGTCGATCGGGTAGGAGTTGAAGCTGTCCTTGACGCGCACCAGCGCGTCGATCAGCTGCGCCTGCCCGCACGCAAAACCCACCCGCAGGCCGGCCAGCGAGCGCGCCTTGGAAAGTGTCTGCACGACCAGCAGGTTGGGGTATTTATCGATCAGCGGCAGCGCGCTTTCGCCGCCGAAATCGACATACGCTTCATCGACCAGCACCACGCGGTTGGCGCAGGCCTGGAGCAGCTGCTCGATGCGCGCCAGCGGCTGGCCGATGCCGGTGGGGGCGTTGGGGTTCGCAATGACGACGCCCGCGCAGCCTCGGCTCGCGCGCGCGGCCATGGCGTCGATGTCGATGCGCAGGCCGTCGTCCACCGGCTGCAGCTCGCAGTCGATGCCGTACAGCTGCGCATAGACCTTGTAGAAGCTGTAGCTCACGTCCGGCATCAACAGCGGCTCGGCCTGCTGGAAGAAGGCGAAGAACGCGTGCGCCAGCACTTCATCTGAGCCGTTGCCGGCGAACACCTGCTCGGGCTTCAGCGCATGGCGACGCGCAACGGCTTCGCGCAAGGCGAGCGATGTCGGGTCGGGATAGCGCTCCAGCCCCTCTTCCGCCGCACGCCGGATCGCCTCGACGGCCATCGGCGACGGCGGGTACGGGTTCTCGTTGGTGTTCAGCTTCACGAGGTTCGCGATGCGCGGCTGCTCGCCGGGCACGTACGGCTCGAGCGCGCCGATGCGCGGGCTCCAGAAAGCCGGCACGGGATCTGTCATGAAATTCTCCTGCGGCTCAGCCCAGCAGGCGAGCAAGGGTCAGCAAGGCCAACAGCACCATCCACATGACGACCGAACGCCATACCAGGCCCACGACGCTGCGCAGATGGCCGGGCTCGGGCTCGCGCCCCGGGGTGCTGCCGCTGTCGATGCGGCGCCCGTCGACCATCGACTCGCCGGCCTGCGCGCGCGACAGCGGATCGGTCACGGGAATGGGGCTCAGCGAGCCGCCGCCCAGGCGCACGTTCACCGCGCCGGACGTCGCGGCGAGGATCACGCCGTCGTTCTCGTTGGGGAAGCGCTGCGCGTCGTTGCGCCAGCAGTCGATGGCTTCCTCGAAGCTGCCGACCACGGCGAAACCCAGCGCGGTGATGCGCGCAGGGAGCCAGTCGATGGCATGCCAGGCGCGCGCGCCGGCCTCCTGCACCGCGACACTCGACGGCTGCACCGCGGCGCCGTTCTTGTGGGCCCAGTAGCGCGAGACAAATTCGCTCATGCGATAGAACACGGCGCCCGCCGGTCCGAGGCCGATGGCCGCGATGATCGAGAACCACGCCAGCACGCCGAACACGTGGCGGTGTGCGGCAATCACCGAATGCTCGATGACGTGGCGCACGATTTCGCTGCGCGGCAGGTCGGCCGCATCGACGCCTTGCCAGTGTGCAAGCAGCGAGCGCGCGAGCGGCTCGTCGCCTTCGTCGAGGGCATCGCGGATGTCTGTGAAGTGGTGGCTGAACTGTCGGAAGCCCAGCGTGACGTAGAGCACCGCGATGCTCCAGAGCACCGCGAACGGCAGGCCGAGCGTGAGCACCAGCAGCCAGTGAACGCCCAGCGCGATGAGCGTGGGCACGAACACCGCGAGGCCCCATGCGATCCATCCGTGATGCGGCTTGCCCGCGTCGAAGTTGCGGCTGGTCCAGCGCGTCCACGCCAGGACACCGCCGTACACGGGGTTGTGCGGGCCCAGGGGCCGCACCTGCTCGATCAGCAGCGCGCACAGGATGGCAAAAAAGCTCATCCTTCGATGATAGCGAGAGCGCCTGACGGTTCAGGCCTTCCGGGCACGGGTCTCAGGCCGCGAGAAAGCGGTAGAGATTGCGCAGCATGCCCGCGGTCGCGCCCCACACGAAGCGCTCGTCGGGGCCGTCCTGGTAGGGCATCGAGTACCACTGGCGCCGGCTGCCGTCCACCGCGCTCACGGTATGGCGGCGATGGTTGGCGGGGTCCATCAACCAGGCCAGCGGCACCTCGAAGGCGTGCGCCACTTCGTAGGGGTTGATGGTGAGTTCGAAATCGGGCTGCACCAGCGCGACCACCGGCGTCACGATGAACGATGTCACCGTGGTGTAGGTCGGCAAGCTGCCGAGCACCTCGATGAACTGCGCCGACAGGCCGACCTCTTCCCATGCTTCGCGCAACGCGGCAGCGGCGATGTTCGCGTCTTCGGGGTCGACACGACCGCCTGGAAACGCCACCTGGCCCGAATGGTTCGACAGGTGGGTGGTGCGCTCGGTGAGCAGCACGGTCGCGCCTTGCGGACGCTGGACGATGGGCACGAGCACCGCAGCCTGCGCGGGCGCGCGGTCGATCATGCGCGGCTCCCGGCGCAGCTCAGGTTCCCACGCGGGCGGGGAGGCGAAGCGCGCGCGCAATGCCTGTGCCGCCAACTGGTCGACGGCCACCGCCGGCAAGCCATCGCTGCCATCCACGAACGGCGCCTCGCGCGGGTCGAACTGCAGCAGCGTGGGCGGTACCACGGCATTGATGGGTTCGACGGGAGCGGATTGCATGGAGGCGGCGGAGGTAGAAGTGGTCAAGAGGCGTTGAGTAGAGCGTAAAAAGGCAAAGCTGTCTTTTTGTGCGAAGCACCAATGCAAAAAGCCGCCAGAGCGGCGGCTTTTCTTGCACGACAGGGCTGCTTATTTGGCAGCGGCCGTCGACTTGCTCGGCAGCTTTTCCTTGATGCGTGCCGAACGACCGCTGCGTTCGCGCAGGTAGTACAGCTTGGCGCGGCGCACATCGCCGCGGCGCTTGACTTCGATGCCGGCGATCAGCGGGCTGTAGGTCTGGAACGTACGTTCCACGCCTTCGCCACTGGAGATCTTGCGCACGGTGAAGCCGCTGTTGAGGCCACGGTTGCGCTTGGCGATCACGACGCCTTCGTAGGCCTGCACGCGCTTGCGGGTGCCTTCGACGACGCTCACGCTCACGATGACGGTGTCACCAGGCATGAAATCGGGAATGGTTTTGCCGAGGCGGGAAATTTCTTCCTGCTCGAGGGTCTGGATGAGGTTCATGATTTCCTGAAAGTCGATCGTGTCGGGCTACACAAAGGGCGCCTTGGGCTTTCGACGGTGAACCGTTGAAAGGACCGGCGCGGCCGGGCAGAGGATCGCGGAGCCCGAGATTATAGCTTTTTTTTCAGCGCGGCTTCATCGGCCTTGCCGAGGCGGCCTGCAGCGCGGGCCGAGTCGATGAGTTCCGGGCGCCGGGCGGCCGTGATGGCCAGGCGCTGGTCGCGCCGCCAGCGCTCGATCTGCGCGTGGTGGCCCGAGAGCAAAGCCGCCGGCACGCCCTGTCCGTTCCATTGCTCGGGCCGCGTGTAGTGCGGGCAATCGAGCAGGCCGTCGAGCGCAGGGTTGAAGCTGTCCTGCACATGGCTGGCTTCGTCGCCGAGCACGCCGGGCTGCAGCCGCGCCACCGCGTCGAGCAGCGCCATGGCAGCGATTTCTCCTCCGGAGAGAACGAAATCGCCGAGGCTGATCTGGTGCGTGACACGCGTATCGATGAAGCGCTGGTCGATGCCTTCGTAGCGGCCGCAGACCAGCACCGCCCCCT
The DNA here is from genome assembly GCF_030317035.1 of Variovorax sp. J22G73. Lineage (GTDB taxonomy): Bacteria > Pseudomonadota > Gammaproteobacteria > Burkholderiales > Burkholderiaceae_C > Variovorax. The sequence continues at coordinate 706,218 of NZ_JASZYK010000001.1, read as the reverse complement.
CGCTGGCCGACCAGCGCTCGACCGACTCGTGCCGCAGTGCCTCGCCGATCGGCGAGAACAGCACGACCGGCGCTTGCGCGCCACGCGCCGCGAGCACCGCATCGAGGCAGGCCGAAAGCGGCTCCGCCATCATCACCATGCCTGGGCCGCCGCCGAACGGGCGGTCGTCCACGCGCTTGTAGTTGCCCAACGCGAAATCGCGCGGATTCCACAACACGACCTCGACCTGCTTCGATTCGTAGGCGCGGCGCGTCACGCCGCTGGCCATGAAAGGCGCGAACAGTTCGGGAAACAGCGTGAGGACGTCGAAGCGCATGCCGCGCGGGCGCCGGTCAGTATTCGGGTTGCCAGTCGACCGTGATCAGGCGACCGGGCAGGTCGACCTTGTCGACGAAAACCGAGACGAAGGGCACCATCCGTTCGACGGGCTTGCCGTCTTCTTCGGCGGTCAGCACCAGCGTGGTCTGAGGGCCGGTGGCGAGCAGCTCGCGCACCGCGCCGAGCACGACGCCTTCGCGATTGACCACCGACAGGCCGATCAGGTCGACCCAGTAGTACTCGTCGTCGCCGGCAGTGGGAAAGCTGGAGCGTGGCACGAACACGCGCGCCCCGCGCAGCGCTTCGGCCGCGTTGCGATCGGGCACGTCGTCGGACGTGGCGACGATGCAGTCGGAATGTTCTTTGGCCTCGCGGATCGCGAGCCGGAAAGCGCTGCTGGCCGAGGCTCCGGGAGCCTGCAGGAACCAGCGCTTGGAAGAGAAAAGCGCCTCGGGTTGAGCGCTGTGGGGCAGGACCTTGAACCAGCCCTTGATGCCCCATGCGTCGGCGATGCGCCCTACTTCAATCGCGTCCGCCGGCAATTCGGCGGTTTCGAGTGCGGGCAACATCGCCTAGCGGGACGGCTTAGGCCGCCGCCTTGGGAGCTGCCGAAGCAGCTTGCTTGATGATGCGCAGGACCGTGGGCGAAGCTTGTGCGCCAACGCTCTTCCAGTACGCCAGGCGGTCCTGGGCAATACGGATGCTTTCTTCGTTTTCCTTGGCGGTCGGGTTGTAGAAACCCAGGCGCTCGATGAAACGGCCATCGCGGCGAACGCGCTTGTCCGACACGACGATGTTGAAGAACGGACGGCCTTTGGAGCCGCCGCGGGAGAGTCGAATGACGACCATGATTTATCCTTGGGTGGTCAGCAGGCCTTATGGATGAAGAAGAGGCCCGCTCACAATGTTCTTCCAGCGTCGAGACACGCGACATGGCCACCCGGCCAGCGACACGCTGAAAAGCCTGCGATTATAGCCCGACACGCGTTTTCTCCGAATTCCGGCCTCGCGCCTTCTGTTTCCATCCGCATGCCCCTCACCATCCGCCCCAGCCGCGACGAAGACGTTGCAGCCATCACGGCCATCTACGCCCACCACGTGCTGCACGGCACCGGCACCTTCGAAACAGAGCCTCCCTCCCCTGCCGACATGGCCGCCCGCCGCGCGGACGTTCTGGGCAGGAACCTGCCTTACCTGATCGCCGAAGAAAATTCGGAAGTGTTGGGTTTTGCCTACTGCAACTGGTTCAAACCGCGCCCGGCCTACCGTTTTTCAGCCGAAGACTCGATCTACATGTCCGAGTCAGCACGCGGCAAAGGCCTGGGCGCGAAGCTGCTGGCGGCGCTGTCGCAAGCGGCCGAAGCGGCCGGCGTGCGCAAGCTGATCGCGGTGATCGGCGACTCCGCCAACGCCGGCTCCGTCGGCGTGCACCGCAGCCAGGGTTTCACGCATGTCGGCGTGCTGAAAGACTGCGGCTGGAAGTTCGGCGAATGGCGCGACGTGGTGCTGATGGAGAAGGTGCTCGGCGAAGGCAGCACCACAAAACCCGAATGACCCCCGAATGACCCCCGAATGAAAAACAAGACCACCGCCGCCTGGCTCACCTTCCTGGGCGGCCCGCTCGGCCTGCACCGCTTCTACCTGCGGGGCGTCGGCGACTGGCTCGGCTGGCTGCTGCCCATTCCCACCGCGCTGGGCGTTTACGGCATCGAGCGCGTGCGGATGTACGGGGTGGACGACGGTCTCAGCTGGGCACTGATTCCCTTGCTGGGCTTCACCATCGCCGGCTGCGCGCTGATGGCCATCGTCTATGGCCTGATGACGCCGGAGAAGTGGAATGCACGCTTCAACACCAGCGCGCCGACCGATGCCGCTCCCGGCCAGACCAACTGGTTCACCATCGGCGCGGTGGTGCTGGCCCTCTTCTTCGGCAGCACGATCCTGATGGCCAGCATCGTGTTCAGCTTCCAGCGCTACTTCGAGCACCAGATCGAGGAAGGCCGCAAGATTTCCCAGTGACCGCTCAGGCGCTCAGAACAACTGGATGCTGATCCAGTAGGCGATCGCGGCGACGAAGGCCGACGCCGGGATCGTGAAGATCCACGCCCACACGATGTTCCCCGCCACGCCCCAGCGCACCGCGCTCGCGCGCTGCGTCGAGCCAACACCGACGATGGCGCCGGTGATGGTGTGCGTGGTCGACACCGGTATGCCCAGCGCGGTGGCCAGGAACAGCGTCAGCGCCCCGCCCGTCTCGGCACAGAAGCCGCCCACGGGCTTGAGCTTGGTGATCTTCTGGCCCATCGTCTTCACGATGCGCCAACCGCCGAACATGGTGCCCAGCGCAATCGCCGTGTAGCAGCTCACGATGGTCCACAGCGGCGGCGCCGCGTCGCTGGCCGAGGCGTAGCCGGTGGCAATCAGCAGCATCCAGATGATGCCGATGGTCTTCTGCGCGTCGTTGCCGCCGTGGCCCAGGCTGTACGCGCCCGCGGACACCAGCTGCAGCCGGCGGAACCAGCGGTCCACGCGCGAAGGCGTGGCCCGGCGAAAGCCCCAGGCCACCGCGATCATCATCAGCGAGCCCAGCAGGAAGCCCAGCAGCGGCGACACGAAGATGAAGGCCACCGTCTTCCAGATGCCCGAGGCCACCAGGCCGGCGGTGCCGGTCTTGGAGATCACCGCGCCCACGATGCCGCCGATGAGCGCGTGCGACGAGCTGCTCGGAATGCCGTAGTACCAGGTGACGAGGTTCCAGCTGATGGCGCCCACCAGCGCGCCGAACACCACGTGCACGTCGACCACGCCCGGCTGGGCAATGCCCTTGCCCACCGTGGCCGCCACGCTCAGATGAAAGATGAAGATCGCGATCAGGTTGAAGAAGGCCGCGAACACCACGGCCTGACCGGGCTTGAGCACGCCGGTGGAGACCACCGTCGCGATCGAGTTCGCGGCGTCGTGGAAGCCGTTCATGAAGTCGAACAGGATCGCCAGCGCGACCAGCACTATCACCACCCAAAGGGCGACCTGAACCGTTGCCATCGGTTGCTACCCGCTCAGGAATTCTCGAGGACGATGCCCTCGATCACGTTGGCCACGTCCTCGCACTTGTCGGTGATCGTCTCGAGCAGCTCGTAGATCGCCTTCAGCTTGATCACTTCGCGCACGTCGGGCTCTTCGCGGAAGAGCTTGCTCATGGCGCTGCGCATCACGCGGTCGGCGTCCGACTCGAGGCGGTCGATTTCCTCGCAGGTCTTCAGCGTGGCCTCGGCCACGGCGGGGTCGGCGATCTTGCCCAGGAACTTGACGGCGTCCTTCAGGCGGTCGCAGCACTTCACGCTCAGCGCGGTGAGGCGCACGATCTCGTCGGTCATGTGGCGCACGTCGTACAGCGCCATGGTCTCGGCCGAGTCCTGGATCAGGTCGGCCACGTCGTCCATCGTGTTGATGAGCTTGTGGATCTGCTCGCGGTCGATGGGCGTGATGAAAGTCTTGTGAATGAGCCGGTTGACGTCGTGAGTCACGCGGTCGGCCGCGCGCTCGGCGTTGTCGACGTCGCGGTTGTACTGCTCGCGCAGGTGCACGTCGTTGTAGTTGGCCACCAGCTGTTCGAAGGCGCGTGCCGCCTCGACGATGCGCTCGGCATGCTGGTTGAACATCTCAAAAAAATTCCCCTCGCGGGGCAACAGCTTGCCGAACATGACAACTCCTGGGACGCGCCAATCACAATTTCATGACGCCTTCATGAAAAACCGGCGAAGTTTAACGGGCGCAGCGGCACAAACCCGCAGCACCGGCTTTTTTCAGACCCAGGAACAGCCGCGATTCAGCCCTGCAGGCGCAGCACCGGCAGGTGCCAGCCGCCGAAGATGCCGCCCAGGCGCAGCGCCACGATCAGTAGCACCCCGGCATGAAAGGCCCAGCGCCGCGGCACGCCGCCCGCCTGCAGCAGCAGGTAAGCAGCAATGCCCGCGATGGCGGCACCGTAGATGCCGCTGCTGAGCAGCAGCGGCACGTGCGCGGTGAACACGTCGCGCAGCAGGCCGCCGGCCGCGCCGGTCATGGTGCCGACCAACAACACGATGACGGCCGGCAGGCGCCGCTCCTCAGCCACCTGTGCGCCGGTGATGGCGAAAAGCCCGAGCCCCAGCGCGTCGGCCACGGCCAGTGCGTGCTCGGGCACCGGCAGCAAATGGACCCAGGCGATGGTGAACGCGCAGGCGGCCAGGATCACGTAGACGTAGCGCGTGTCCTTGATCCAGAACACCGGATGGCGGTCGAGCAGCAGGTCGCGCAGCGTGCCGCCGCCGACCGCCGTGACCGAGGCGATCACCACCACGCCCAGCCAGTCGAGCCCCGCGTGCCCGGCCGCCAGTGCCCCGCTGACCGCGAACACCGCCACGCCGGCGAGATCGAGGACGTAGAGCAGAAGCACTGCGGCAGCGCGGGCGGCCGCGTCAGGTGATGCGCTTGACCACCTGGCCCGTGACGCGTGCCAGCGCGGCGCGCGGCACCTTGTCGGGCGCAATTTCGGCCAGCGGCTTCAGCACGAAGGCGCGCTCGCGCATGCGCGGGTGCGGCAACGTGAGCGTGGGGGTGTCCATCACCGAATTGCCGTGCATCAGCAGGTCGAGGTCGAGCGTGCGCGGCGCGTTGGGAAAGGGGCGCTCGCGGCCGGCCTGCGTTTCCAGGCGCTGCAACGCCACCAGGAACTGCTCGGCGTCCAGCCCGGTGCGCACGGCGACCACGGCATTGACGAAATCGGGGCCTTCCGCGTCCACCGGATCGCTGCGGTAGAGCGACGAGCGGGCCGTCACCTGGGTGCGCTGCAGCGCGCCGATGGCCGCCATGGCCGCCTTCACGGACGCCTCGGCGTCGCCCAGGTTGGCGCCGATGGCGACGAAGGCCTGCACGGTGGGGTAGTCCTCGCGCAGGCCGCGCGGGGCACGGCGGGCGGGCGGGCCGCTCCTGGCGCCGGCCGGCGGCGGCTTGCCGCCTGCGCGCGGCGGTGCAGTCCTGGGCCTGGCGGCGGGCTTTACCGCATCTTTTGCCGGCGCTTTGGTCACCCCTGTGGCCACCTTTTTTGCCGCGGCCTTCGCGGGCGGATTCTTCGCGTCTTTCTTGCCGTCCTTCGGCCGGTCGAACGCGCTCATTCGCCTGCGGCGCTGCCGCCGCCCTCACCACCGCCACCTGCGGGGCGCGGCTTGCGGCGGCGCCGGCGCTTGCGCGGCACGGCCTCGCCATCGGGCGGCACGGCACCGGCCTCGATTTCGGGCTCGTCTTCGGAGTCCGAATCGCGGCTTTCTTGTCCGACCAGTTCGCCACGCGGCTTCGGCGGCGGCGGCGTTTCACGCACCCGCACGCGCTGGCGCACCTTCTGTTCTTCGCGCACCTGCTCCAGCAGGTCCTGGCGGCGCAGGTCGTCGGCGGTGCTGAACTCCTGCCACCACTCGGCGATGGCCTCGCTCACCTCGCCCACGTCGGCGCGCAGGCGCATGAAGTCGAAGGCAGCGCGAAAACGCGCCTGCTCGACCAGGCTGTAGGGCGTGGAGCCGGTGCGCTTGTCGAAACGCGGCTGCATCATCCAGATCTCGCGCATGTCGGCGGCCAGCTTGCCGCGGCCCGACACATCGCCGATGCGCGAATTGAACACGTCGTCGATGGCGTCCTGCAGTGCCGGGAACGGCGGTTGCGCGCGCTGGCCGTGGCGGCCTTCCTGGCGCTGGGCCCAGCCGTCGCGCACGTCGGCCCACAGCACGCAGGCCAGCAGGAAGCTGGGCGCCACGGGCTTGCCTTCGCCCACGCGGCGGTCGGTGTCCTGCAGGGCCGCACGCACGAAGGGCTGGTCGGCGCGCTCCACCACCACGTCGAGCAGCGGGTAGATGCCGCGCGCCAGGCCGAGCTTGTTGAGCTGCTCGATGGTGGCGATGGCATGGCCGGTCTGCAACAACTTGAGCATTTCGTCGAACAGGCGACTCTGCGGCACGTCGGCCAGCAGCTTGCTCGACTCGATGAGCGGGGCGGCTGTCTTGGCTTCCATCTTGAAGCCCAGGGCCGCGAGCTTGGCCGAGAAGCGAATGGCGCGAATGATGCGCACCGGGTCTTCGCGGTAGCGCGTGGCCGGGTCGCCGATCATGCGCAGCGTGAGCTTCTGCGCGTCCTTGATGCCGTTGTGATAGTCCACCACCACCTGGTTGGCCGGGTCGTAGTACATGGCGTTCACGGTGAAGTCGCGGCGCGCCGCGTCTTCTTCCTGCGGGCCCCAGACGTTGTCGCGCAGCACGCGGCCGCTGGCGTCCACGGCGTGCTTCATGCTCGCGAGCTCGCCCTTGCTGGTGCGCTCGTTGCCCGACACCTGCTCGGCGGCGGTGTTGTCCATGTAGGCGCGGAAGGTGGACACCTCGATCACCTCGTGCTCGCGCCCGCGGCCGTACACCACGTGCACGATGCGAAAGCGCCGCCCGATGATGAAGGCGCGGCGAAACAGCGACTTGACCTGCTCGGGCGTGGCGTTGGTGGCCACGTCGAAGTCCTTGGGGCGCAGCCCCAGCAGCAGGTCGCGCACCGCGCCGCCCACCACGTAGGCCTCGTACCCCGCCTGCTGCAACGTGGTGACCACGTTCTTCGCGCGTTCGTCGACCAGGGCCGGATCGATCTTGTGCACCTCGGCCGGCACCTCCTGGCGCTTGCCGAAGCGGCTCTTGCCCTGCGTGCTGTCGGCGGATTTGCCGAGCAGCTTGTCGATGAATTTCTTGATCATTGTTGGTTGGAAGCCTTGTTCGCTCTTTTATTCGTTCTCGAGCATGGAGCGGATCAGCGGGATGGTGATCGCGCGTTGCGTCTGCAGGGCGTAGCCGTCGAGCTGCGTGAGCAGCTCCATCAGGCTGCCCAGGTCGCGGCTGAAGCGGTGCAGCATGTAGTCGAGCACGTCGTCGGACAGCATCACGCCGCGCGCATCGGCCGCCTGGCGCAGCACCGCGCGGCGTTCGCTCTCGCTGAGCACCTGCAGGTGGAACACATGGCCCCAGCCCAGGCGGGTGCGCAGGTCCTCGCGCAGCGTCAGGTCGGCCGGCGGCAAGGCACCGGCGGCCACCACGCCGCGCTGCAGGGTCTGGGCGTTGACGAACCAGTTGAATGCCGCGTGCTGCTGCACGGCGGTGTAGAGGTGCACGTCGTCGAGCAAGACGGCGCCCCAGCGCTCGTCGAACTCGGGCGGCTCCAGCAGGCCGGCGTGGAGCCAGCCCACGCTGGCGCCCTGCTCTTTCAGTGCGACACGCACCGATTCGAGCAGATGGGTCTTGCCACTGCCGCCTTCGCCCCACAGGTAGGTCGGCACCGGCGAGTGCAGCGCAGGGCTGCCGGCGGCGCCCACCCACACTTGCAGGTGGCGCAGCGCCGCCTCGTTGGGGCCGGCAAAAAAGGCGTCGAAGCTGGGGCCCGTCGCAATGCCGATATCGAGCGCGAGCTGTTTCATCCCGGGAAGGTTCATGGAGGGGGCCGCGAGGGCCCTTAAAATCGTGAGGAATTCTATCGGCCCGGCCACCCCGGTTGCCGGCGCCCCCTTCAGTTCCTGCGCTTCGCACCCTTTCGCGTCTTTCGCTGCTCTTCCCGACCTCTCTTCCCGACCTCGACCCCTATGACCTCCCCTACGCCCACCCCGCTCAGCTACAAGGATGCCGGTGTCGATATCGATGCCGGCGACGCCCTGATCGACCGCATCAAGCCGCTGGCGAAGAAGACCATGCGCGAAGGCGTGCTGGCCGGCATCGGCGGTTTCGGCGCCCTGTTCGAGGTGCCCAAGCGCTACAAGGAGCCGGTGCTGGTGAGCGGCACCGATGGCGTGGGCACCAAGCTCAAGCTGGCTTTCGAATGGAACATGCACGACACCGTCGGCATCGACCTGGTCGCCATGAGCGTGAACGACGTGCTGGTACAAGGCGCCGAGCCCCTCTTCTTCCTGGACTATTTCGCCTGCGGCAAGCTGGACGTCGACACCGCCGCGGCCGTGATCGGCGGCATTGCCCGCGGTTGCGAACTCTCGGGCTGCGCGCTCATCGGCGGCGAAACCGCTGAAATGCCCGGCATGTACCCCGCTGGCGAGTACGACCTGGCGGGCTTCGCGGTCGGCGCGGTCGAAAAGTCGAAGATCCTCACGGGCCAGAACGTCAAGCCCGGCGACGTGGTGCTCGGCCTGGCCTCGGCCGGCGTGCATTCCAACGGGTTCAGCCTGGTGCGCAAGGTGCTCGAACGCGCCGAGCAACAGGAGGGCGGCCTGCCCGCCATGCTCGACGGCAAGCCCCTGCGCGACGCCGTGATGGCGCCCACCCGCCTCTACGTGAAGCCCGTGCTCGAGGCGCTGGCTAAGCACCCGATCAAGGCGCTGGCCCACATCACCGGCGGCGGCCTGCTCGAGAACATTCCGCGCGTGCTGCCCGAAGGCACGGCCGCCCACCTGAAGAAGGGCAGCTGGCCCCAGACCGAGCTGTTCGCCTGGCTGCAGAAGGTGGCCGGCATCGACGACATCGAGATGAACCGCACCTTCAACAACGGCATCGGCATGGTGGTGGTCATCGACGCGGCCGAAGCCGCGGCCTGCGCCGCCACGCTGCGCGCCGCCGGCGAATCGGTGCACGAGATCGGCGTGATCGCCGCGCGCGGCGAAGGCGCCGCGGTGATCGTCGGCTGAGCGCCGGCTGCTCCGTCCCCTTCCAGAGCAGAGCAAGCGACACCCCCCGGATGGCCAAGAAGCCGCAACCCATCACCCCTTCCGCGATCCCGGGCCCTCAAGGTTCTGCGGGTTCCTCGGGCCCCGCCTACCGCCCGACCGCCTCGCGCGGCGTGATGGTCGCCAGCTACCTGCTGATGCTGGCGGCGCTGCTGCTGGTGATGTGGGAGCACCTGCTGCCGGGGTTGCTGTGCGTGTGCATCGGCTTTCTGGCCACGCGCTGGTTCGCGCGCATCCTCACCACGGGCCTGGCGCGCATTCCGGCGCTGGGCAAGCGCCCTGAGCGGGCGCTGGGCTGGGCCAACGTGCTGGCCGTCATCCTGGTGCTGCTGGGCCCCATCGCGCTGCTCACGCTGGCGCTGTCGCAAGCCCGGGAATACATCGTCGACGCGCCCGACCAGTACCGCGAGCTGCTCGACTACACGGCGCGCACCGTGCTCGAGCTGCGCTCCAAGCTCCCGGTCGAGATCGCGGCCTACCTGCCCGAGGGCGCGGCTGAAATCCAGCGCGTCATCGCCAACTACCTGCGCGCGCAGGCCGGCTCGCTGGCCATGGCCGGGCGTGCCTGGCTGCACGGGCTGCTCTTTTCGTACGTGGGGCTGATCGTCGGCGCGCTGGCGGCGGTGTCGCATGCGGCGCTGCGCCGCAAGCCACTGGCCGAGCAGCTGCACCAGCGCGTGCAGACCTTCGGCGAGGCCTTCGGGCAGATCGTGGCCGCCCAGTTCTGGATCGCGGCCTTCAACACGCTGCTGACCGCCATCTTCCTGCTGTTCATCATGCCGATGTGGGGCGCGCACCTGCCGTACACGCCGGCGCTGATCACCCTCACCTTCCTGGCCGGCCTGGTTCCCATCGTGGGCAACCTGGTGTGCAACTCGGTCATCACGCTGGTGGGGCTGTCGGTGTCGCCGGTGACGGCCGCGGCCTGCCTGATCTTCCTGATCGTCATCCACAAGGCCGAATACGTCATCAACGCCAAGGTGGTGGGGGCGCGCACGCAGATGAGCGTGTGGGAGCTGCTGGCCGTGATGTTCGTGGCCGAGGCGATCTTCGGGCCGGCCGGACTGGTGGCTGCGCCGCTGTACTACGCGTACCTGAAGAAAGAGCTACAGGCGGCGGCGCTGGTCTGACGGGGTCCGGGGCTGTTGCCGCCTTCAGGCGGCCATGTCCGGATCTGATCGATTCTGGTCCGACGCGGAGCGGACCGCACCCCTGCCATCGCCAGAGAATACACGGCATCATCTACTCCGCCCCAGTGAGTTCGCCGCCATGAAAATCTGTCTGATTGTGATCGACGCCCAGGAGTCGTTCCGCCAGCGTTCCTACTGGAACCAAGCCCTGGCCGACGCCTACCTGGCGCAGCAGAACGCGCTGGTCGAGGGTTGCGCCGCCTCCGGCATGCCCATCGTGCGGGTGTTCCACACCGATGCGCCGTCGGACGCCAGCAACCCCTTCGCCGTCGAATCGGGCCATGTGCGCCCCCTGGCAGGCTTGGCCGACTTCGAAGCCGCGGCCACCTTCACCAAGCACCGCCACAGCGCGCTGGTCAACAGCGGGCTGGACGTGTGGCTCACGCAGAACGGCATCGGGCGGCTCATCGTGAGCGGCATCCGCACCGAGCAGTGCTGCGAAACCACCACGCGCCACGCCTCGGACCTGGGCTGGGAGGTCGACTACGTGGTCGACGCCACGCTGACCTTCGACATGGTGCAGCCCGACGGCCAACCGCTGTCGGCCGCCGACATCAAGGCGCGCACCGCCACTGTGCTGCAGGGCCGCTTCGCCACCGTGTGCACCGTGGCGCAGGCGCTGGAACGGGCCGTGGCATGAGCGACCCGACGCTGCGCGTGCTCATCCTGGCCTTCGACGGCGTCGAAGCGCTCGACTTCGCCGGCCCCTTCGAGGTGTTCACCACTGCGAGCCGGGTCGCGCAGCGCATGCGCCCCGTCGATGCCACCGGTGCCGCCAGCGCCGCCGTGTTCGACGTCGCCTCGGTCGCGCACGCCGCGCCGGGCCAGCCCGTGCAGGCCCGCGCCGGCCTGCAGCTGCTGGCCAACCACACGCTGGCGAACAGCCCGCAGGCCGACGTGCTCGTCGTGCCGGGTGGCGTGGTCGATGCGGCAATGGCCAGCCCCGACACGCTGCGCTGGATCGCCGCGCAGGCCGCCAAGGCGCAGGTCACTGCCTCGGTGTGCACCGGCGCCTTCCTGCTCGCCGCGAGCGGCGTGGTGACCGACGACGCGGTGACCACGCACTGGGAAGACATTGCCGACCTGCGCGGCCAGTTCCCCGCGCTCGACGTGCGCGACGACGTGCGCTGGGTCGACAACGGCCGCATCGTCAGCTCGGCGGGCATCAGCGCCGGCATCGACATGAGCCTGCACCTCGTGGCGCGGCTGGCCGGCGCCGAGCTGGCCGAGCGCACCGCGCGCCAGATGGACTACGCATGGATTCGCGACCCGCGCACCAGCCCATCCGCGTAGTCTTCGTGCTGCTGCCCGGCAGCCTGGTGCTCGACTGGGCCGGGCCGGCCGAGGCATTGCGCATCGCCAACCAGCGGCTGCGCGCCATGGGGCAGCCCGAGCGCTTCGCCATCGAGTTCGCGAGCCCGCGGCCCACCGCCATCGGCTCGGTCGGCGTGGCGATGTCGGGCCTTGCCGAATTGCCCGCGCAGTGGAACGGCCCGGGCTGGGTGGTGCTGGTCGGCCAGCCCGGCGACCGCATCGACATCGACACGCCCGAGGCGCAGGACATGCTGCACTGGCTGCGCGGCCAGCGCTTCGAGCGCGGGCGGCTGGAGCTGGTGACGATCTGCGCCGGCGCCGTGCTGGCCGCCCATGCCGGCGCGCTGGCGGGCCGCCGCGCCACCACGCACCACCATCACCTGGGCGAGCTGAGCGCCGTGGAGCCGCGCTGCGACGTGGTGAGCAACCGCGTGTTCGTGATCGACCCGCCGCTGTACAGCAGCGCGGGCGTGACGACCGGCATCGACCTGGTGCTGCACCGCATCGCCGAGCTCTGCGGCGAGGCGCTGGCGGCGCAGGTCGCGCAGACCATGGTGGTGGCGCTGCGCCGCGGCCCCAACGACCCCGAGCTGTCGCCCTTTCTCGCCTACCGCAACCACCTGCATGCCGCGCTGCACCGCGTGCAGGACGCCGTCAGCGAGCAGCCGCAGGCCGAATGGAGCGTGCCGCGCATGGCCGAGGTGGGGCACACATCGTCGCGGCACCTCACGCGCCTTTTCGTCGAGCACGCGGGCGTGGCGCCGCTGGCCTACCTGCGCCGGCTGCGGCTGGCCACGGCGCAACTGGCGCTGGCCTCGGGCGCCAGCGTCACGCGGGCGGCGGAGCAGTCGGGCTTCGGCTCCGATACGCAACTGCGCCGCGCGTGGCACCAGTTCGGGCTGCCGGGCTCGCCTTCGGAGGCGCAGTCGGCGTCCGGGGTCTGATTCGGCTGGTTCGCCTCGTTCACTTCATGAAGCAACGTAGGCGCGCGCCCGCGCCAGCAGCAGCGCCCGCTCGCGCGTGTTGCGCGTGAGCGCGGCGGCGCGGTCGAACTCCTTGCGCGCCTCGTCGTGGCGCCCCAGCTTGAAGAGCAGGTCACCGCGCACGGTCGGCAGCAGGTGGTAGCCCTGCAGCGCGGGCTCGTGCACCAGCGCATCGACCACCTCCAGCCCCGCCGCCGGCCCGAAGGCCATCGACAGCGCCACCGCGCGGTTCAGCTCGACGATGGGCGACGGCGACAGCTGGGCCAGCGCGTCGTACAGCGCGGCGATGCGGTGCCAGTCGGTTTCCTCGGCGGTGCGCGCGCGGGCGTGGCACGCGGCAATGGCGGCCTGCAGCGCATAAGGCCCCAGGGCGCCGCCGAGCGCCTCCGCGCGGGCCAGCGCCGCAAGGCCGCGGCCGATCAGCATGTGGTCCCAGCGCGCGCGGTTCTGCGCCAGCAGCAGCACCGGCTCGCCCGACGGGCCCATGCGCGCCGCGGTGCGCGAGGCCTGGATTTCCATCAGCGCGACCAGCCCGTGCACCTCCGCCTCCTTCGGCACCAGCTCGGCCACGATGCGGCCCAGCCGCAGGGCCTCCTCGCACAGCGCGGGGCGCATCCAGTGGTCGCCGGCGGTGGCCGAGTAGCCCTCGTTGAAGACCAGGTAGATCACCTCGAGCACCGACGCGAGCCGGGCTTCGAGCTCGTGACGGCGCGGCACCTCGAAGGGCACGCGCGCCTCGGCCAGCGTGCGCTTGGCGCGCACGATGCGCTGCGCCACCGTGGCCTCGGGCACCAGGAACGCGCGGGCGATCTCGTCGGTGCCCAGGCCGCCCATCACCCGCAGCGTGAGCGCCACGCGCGCCTCGGTCGACAGCACGGGGTGGCAGGCGGTGAACACCAGGCGCAGCAGGTCGTCGCCGATGTCGTCGCCGATGGCCGCATCGACGGCTTCCGAGAACTCGTGCTGCGCCATCTCGTGCCGCGCGTCGAGTTCGCGACCGATCTCGCCGGCCTTGTGCTCGGCCAGTTGCAGGTGGCGCAGCCGGTCGAGCGCGCGGCGCTTGGCCACGGCGGTGAGCCAGGCGGCGGGGTTGTCGGGCACGCCGGCTTCGCGCCATTGCTCCAGGGCCGAGACCAGCGCGTCCTGCGCCAGTTCTTCGGCCAGGCCCACGTCGCGCACCATGCGCGCGACGGTGGCGATGATCTTCGCGGACTCCATGCGCCACACCGCCTCGAGGGTGCGGTGCAAGGCGGGCCCATCGGCGCCCGTGCCTGCAGCCACGTCCATTCCAGCGTCCGCACCCGTGCCCGCGCGGCCCACCTCGGCTCAGCCCCCGGTCTTCCTGACCGTCTGCATCGAGGCCATCTCGGCGGTCACCGCCTGCACCTCGGGCGGAAAGTCTTCGAACTCCTGGACCTGGCGCACCTCGATGACCTCGTTGTCGCCGCCGGGGCAGCGCGTGGCCCATTCGATGGCGTCGGCGCGCGAGGGCACGTCGATCACCCAGAAGCCGCCGAGCACTTCCTTGGCCTCGGCAAAGGGCCCGTCGACGACCTTGGGCTTGCGCCCCTTGAAGCTCACGCGCGCGCCCATCGACGGCGGATGCAGGCCGTCGCAGCTGATCAGCACGCCGGCCTTCTGCATCGACTCGTTGTAGGCCATCATGGCCGACACCGCATCCACGTCGTCGGGAATAGTGCCGGGGGCGGCGGTTTCGTAGCCCTGGGGAATCATCAGCAGCATGAATCGCATGGCGGTCTCCTTGCGTTGCGGCGCGGCTTCAGCGGCCGGCCTGGGTGTGCCCCGCGGTCTCCGCGCGCAGGCGGTCTTCCTGCGCGAGCAGCTCGGGCGTCATCGCGTCGCCGAAGTCGGTGGCCTCGAAGACCTGGCGGATCTCGATCTCGCCTTCCTGGAACGGGCTGCGCTTGATCCATTCGATGGCTTCTTCCTTCGACTTGACCTGGAACAGCCAGAAGCCGGCCAGCAGCTCCTTGGTTTCGGCGAAGGGGCCGTCGATGACGGTGCGCTTGGCGGGCCCCTCGCAGCGCACGCGCGCGCCCTTGGAACTCGGGTGCAGGCCCTCGCCGGCCAGCAGCACGCCGGCCTTGACCAGTTCCTCGTTGAACTTGCCCATGGCGGTGAGGATCTCGGTGCTGGGCATCACGCCGGCTTCGGAATCCTTGTTGGCCTTGACCAGAATCATGAATCGCATGTCGTTTCTCCTGAGGTTGATGAGCGGGGGGAGGCGCTGCACGCTGAACACTGGAATTAGCGCGCTCCCTGTTCACACGTCGAACGAGCAAGAGGCGGATCGACACGGTGGCATCGATCTGCCTGTAAATTCTTGTTTCCGGACTCAGGCCACGTTCGGGCTCGGGCCCGAACTCAGGTCGAATCGCTGCAGAACCGCAGCACGTGCCCGTCGGGCTCGCGGATCGCGAACTCGCGCAGCCCCCAGGGCTGGGACGCCGGCGGCTCGATGACCGTCACGCCGCGCTTCACATAGGCCGCGTGCAGGCCGTCGATGTCCCGGGCCACCTGGATCACGATTTCGCCGCGCCAGGGTTTCGCGTCGCGTGCATTGCATTGCCACAGCCGCAGGAAGACCGGGTCGCCATGGCTGCGGTCGCCCTTCGGATCGCCTTTTTTCACACGGGCGTAGCTGGGCGGCTCCCCGGCGATGAAGTCGAGCTCGAAGCCCAGCACCTCGCAAAACCAGCGCGCCGCACGCGACACGTCCGACACCGGCAGCACCGGCTGCACGCCATGGAACCCGTGCAGGGTGCCCAGGTCGGGCGCCGGGATCACACCGGCCTTGGCGCTCATCAGCTGGCCAGTCGGCGCAGGGTGGCGACGCGCTCGGCGATCAGGTCGATGTCCAGCGCGTCTTCCGCCTTGGCCAGGTAGGTTTCCAGGTCGCGCACGGCCTGGGCGGTGTTGCCCTGCTCGGCATGCGCGATACCGCGGTCGCGGTATTCGCCCCAGGCGCTGGGCAGCAGCACCACCAGGCGGTCTTGCACGGCGATGACGCGTTGCCAGTCTTCCTGCGCCTGGTGCACTTCCTTCAGGTTGCGCAGCATGCGGGCGATGATCTCGCGCGAGCTGGCCGGCTGCAGGTACAGGCCCAGCGGCACGTCGAAGTCGCCGACCAGGCCGTTGCTGCGCTTGTAGGGCTCCAGCCGCTCGCCGAGTTCCTCGCGCGAGAGCGACTTGCCGGTGAACGGGTCGATCACCACCTGCCCCTTGGGCAGCGTCACCTTCAACATGAAGTGG
The DNA here is from genome assembly GCF_030317035.1 of Variovorax sp. J22G73. Classification (GTDB taxonomy): domain Bacteria; phylum Pseudomonadota; class Gammaproteobacteria; order Burkholderiales; family Burkholderiaceae_C; genus Variovorax. The sequence continues at coordinate 690,415 of NZ_JASZYK010000001.1, read as the reverse complement.
CCCGGGAAACCGACGCCCCGCGCCTGCAGGCCCAGGCCCTGCGCCAGCTCCATCCAGAGCACGGCCAGCGAGATCGGAATGCCGCGGCGGGTGCGCAGCACGGCGTTCAGGTAGCTGTTGTCGGGGTCGTAGTAGTCGTTGACATTGCCGCCGAAGCTCAGGTCGCTGAAGAAGAACTGGTTCAGCGCCCGCAGGCGCGCCAGCGGTGCGGCGTCGCTGGGCAGGCGGCGCTTCAGGCGCGCCAGCAGCTGGTCGACGTCGCCGAGCACCTGCTGCACGTCGAGTTCGGGGTACTCGTCTTGCGCCAGGCTGGCGGCGGCCTCGAGCAGCGGAAAGTGATCGTCGCTGCGTACCAGCGATTCGAAATACTCCAGTGCGGTGGGAAGCTGAAAGCTGAACGTCATGTGTCTTTGTAGAGGAGCCCGCCCGGAGCGTCAAGGATTGGCGGGGGATGCGGCCTCAGCGCCGCATGAAGCTGCGCAGCCGCACGCCCACCGCCGCGAGCACGGCGAAATACAGCAGCGCGGCGCCGGCGACCAGCGCGGCGAGCAGGCCGATGCGCGCCAGGCGGTGCTCGCGCAGGCCGATCCAGTCGAAATGCTGCGAGCCCCAAGCCAGCAGCGCGGCCAGCACCAGCGTGCCCGTGAGCACCTGCAGCGCGAACTTGCCCCAGCCCGGCTCGGGCTTGTAGCTGCCGCGGCGCTTCAGGCCGACCAGCAGCCAGGTCGAGTTGACCAGCGCGCCGATGGCGATGGTCAGCGTCAGCGCAGCGTGCTGGAACACCGGCACCAGGAAGAAATTGAGCACCTGCGTGAGCACCAGCACGCCCACGGCGATGAGCATGGGCGTGCGGGTGTCGTGCTTGGCGTAGTAGCCCGGCGCCAGCACCTTCACCGCCACGATGCCGACGAGCCCCACGCCGTAGCCCATCAGCGCCAGCGTGGTGTGGTCGACGTCGACCGCCTTGTACGCGCCGTTGTGGAACAGCACCGCCACCAGCGGCTTGGCGAACAGCAGCAACGCGACGGCGCAGGGCGCCGACAGCAGCACCACCAGCCGCAGGCCCCAGTCGAGCAGCGACGAATAGCGCGCGTCGTCCTTCGCGGCGCGGGCCATGGCCAGCTGCGGCATCAGGATGACGCCCAGCGCCACGCCGAGCATGGCGGTGGGGAACTCCATCAGCCGGTCGGCATTGGTGATCCAGGTGACGCTGCCCTCGGCCAGGTGCGAGGCAATCTGCGTGTTGATGAGCAGCGATATCTGCGCCACGCTCACGCCCAGCAGCGCCGGCAGCATCAGCTTGAGCACCTTGCGGGTGGTTGGGTCGGCCCACGCGGTGCGCAGCGCCTTGAAGCTCGCGCCCACGCGCGGCATCAGCCCGAGCTTGCGCAGCGCCGGAATCTGCAGGCCCAGCTGCAGCACGCCGCCCACCAGCACGCCCATGCACTGCGCATAGATGGGCTCGATGCCCCAGCGGCGAAACAGCGGCGCGCCGAGCGAAATCGACAGGATCAACGCGATGTTGAGCAACACCGGCGACGCCGCCGGCACGGCGAACTTGCGCCAGGTGTTCAGGATGCCGCCCGCCAGCGCCACCAGCGACATGAAGCCGATGTAGGGGAACATCCAGCGCGTCATGACCACGGCCGCGTCGAACCCCGGCAGCCCGCTGGCCATGGCCCAGACCAGGAGCGGCGCGCCGGCCACGCCGGCCACGCACACGATCACCAGGGTCCAGGTCAGCAGCGTGGCGACGTGGTCGATGAGCTGCTGGGCGCCCTCCTGCCCGGCTTCGGTCTTGCGCGCGGCCAGCACCGGCACGAAGGCTTGGCTGAAGGCGCCTTCGCCGAACACCCGGCGAAACAGGTTGGGAATGCGAAACGCGACGTTGAAGGCGTCGGTCAGCGCGCTGACGCCGAAGACCGAGGCGAAGAGCACGTCGCGCACGAGGCCCGTGATCCGCGAAGCGAGGGTCAGCAGGGAGACGGTGGAAGCGGATTTGAGCAGTGACACGGGGGCCGAGTGTAGGGCCCGACGCCAGGAGAGACGGCCCCGAAACGGCCCGATTCGCCGCCGGATTGGGCAAAACCGCCAACCCGGCCTATAATGGAAGGCTTTGCTGCATCATCCTCAGACACCTAAGGAATAAATCATGGCATCCGCCAAGCCCAAGAAAAAGAACCCGCGCCTCGCCTCCGGCCGTAAGCGCGTCCGCCAGGACACCAAGCTCAACGCTGCGAACACCTCGCTGCGCTCCAAATACCGTACCGCTGTCAAGAACGTCGAAAAGGCTGTTCTGGCTGGCGACAAGACCAAGGCAAGCGAACTGTTCGCGAAGGCCCAGAGCATCGTCGACACCGTCGCCGACAAGGGCATCTTCCACAAGAACAAGGCAGCCCGCGACAAGAGCCGCCTGTCGGCCAAGGTCAAGGCCCTCGCCCTCGCGCCTGAAAAGGCAGCCGCCTGACACCTGTCAGGCAAGCCCGGACCGGAATTCTCCGGTCCGCCGTTTGATCGGGGTGCGCTGCAGCAAAGTGTAAAAAACCGCCTTCGGGCGGTTTTTTCATGGGCGCTCGGTTTTCAGGGCTTGGGCGGCTCGACCGGGATCACGGGGGCGACCGGGTCCGAACGCACTGTGGCGGCCACCGGCGTTTGCGCGGCCTTGGGCATGGCGGGCGCGGGCGGAGCCGGCGACACCTCGGACACCTGCAGGTCGTTGTCCTTGGCGAAGTTCACGCAGAAGTCCCAGGCCATGGGCTCGGCGTCGCGCAGGTCGCGGTTGACGATCACGCACTTCACGCCGTTGATGGACGTGGGCACGCACCAGGGGGAATAGCTCAGGTAGCTGCCCGGAAAGGCGCCACCGGGGCGAAAGGAGCTCATGACGCCGGCAAGGCGCTCGGCCCAATCGCTCGGGCGAAAGGTCCGGCCATCGCGGGTGATGCCCTGGATGAAGATTTCTTTGGCTGTGGGGGAAATCATCGTTGATTGAGGCGACCGGAACAGGTGCTGCGGTGCAGCAAGCGATTGTATCCGCGCCACTTTTTGCATCCTGAACATCGGGCATTGCTGTGATGCGCAATCCTCAACGAAGCCGTCAAATCGCGCGCCTAGAATTCGTGCTCCCTTACTGGAGATACCGAATGAGCGCCACTGCCCAGCCCACCTCGCCCCACGTCATGAACACCTACGGTCGCCTGCCGATCGCGCTGTCGCACGGCCAGGGCTGCCGAGTGTGGGACACCACGGGCAAGGCCTACATCGACGGCCTCGGCGGCATCGCCGTGAACACGCTGGGCCACAACCACCCCGAGCTGGTGCCCGCCCTGCACGACCAGCTGACCAAGCTGATCCACAGCTCCAACTACTACCACGTGCCCGGCCAGGAGCAACTGGCCGCCAAGCTGACCGAGCTGTCCGGCCTCACCAACGCCTTCTTCTGCTCCACCGGCCTCGAAGCCAACGAAGCCGCCCTGAAGCTGGCGCGCAAGTTCGGCCACGACAAGGGCATCGAGCGCCCCGAGATCGTCGTGTACGAAGCCGCCTTCCACGGCCGGAGCATCGCCACCCTGTCGGCCACTGGCAACCCCAAGGTGCAGGCCGGCTTCGGCCCGCTGGTCGAGGGCTTCATCCGCGTGCCGCTGAACGACATCGAAGCGCTGAAGAAGGCCACCGAAGGCAACCCCAACGTGGTCGCCGTGTTCTTCGAGACCATCCAGGGCGAAGGCGGCATCCACCCGATGCGCGTCGAATACCTCAAGCAGGTGCGCGCCCTGTGCGACGAGCGCGACTGGCTCATGATGATCGACGAAGTGCAGTGCGGCATGGGCCGCACCGGCAAGTGGTTCGCCCACCAGTGGGCGGGCATCAAGCCCGACGTGATGCCGCTGGCCAAGGGCCTGGGCTCGGGCGTGCCCATCGGCGCCGTGGTGGCCGGCCCCAAGGCCGCCAACATCTTCGGGCCGGGCAACCACGGCACCACGTTCGGCGGCAATCCGCTGGCCATGCGCGCCGGTGTGGAAACCATCCGCATCATGGAAGAGCACAAGCTGCTCGAGAACGCCGCCACCGTCGGCGCCCACCTGAAGGCGGCGCTGGAGCGCGAGATCGGCGAGCTGCCGGGCGTGAGCGACATCCGCGGCCAGGGCCTGATGCTGGGCATCGAGCTCGACCGCCCCTGCGGCGCGATCCTGAACCGCGCCTGCGACGCCGGCCTGCTGCTGAGCGTGACGGCCGACAAGGTCATTCGCCTCGTGCCCCCGCTCATCCTGAGCATTGCCGAGGCCGACGAAATCGTCGCCATCCTGGCGCCCATCGTCAAAAACTTCCTGTCGGAGCCTGCCGCCCAATGACGACCGCCTCGACAACCGCCGCCACCACGTCGCCGCACGCCATCCGGCACTACCTGCAGTTCTCGGACCTCACGGCCGACGAGTACGTCTATTTGTTCGACCGCATGGCGGTCATCAAGAAGAAGTTCAAGACCTACGAGAAGCACCAGCCGCTGACCGACCGCACGATGGCCATGATCTTCGAGAAGGCCAGCACGCGCACCCGCGTGAGCTTCGAGGCCGGCATGTACCAGCTCGGCGGCAGCGTGGTGCACCTGACCACGGGCGACAGCCAGCTCGGGCGTGCCGAGCCCATCGAGGACAGCGCCAAGGTCATCAGCCGCATGGTTGACCTGGTGATGATCCGCACCTACGAGCAGACCAAGATCGACACCTTCGCCGCGCACTCGCGCGTGCCCGTCATCAACGGCCTGACCAACGAGTTCCATCCCTGCCAGATATTGGCGGACATCTTCACGTACATCGAGCACCGCGGTTCCATCCAGGGCAAGACCGTGGCGTGGGTGGGCGACGGCAACAACATGGCCAACACCTGGCTGCAGGCGGCAGAGATCCTGGGCTTTACGGTGCACGTGAGCACGCCCAGCGGCTACGAGGTCGACCAGTCGATCGCAGGCATCCGCTCGGGCGACAGCTACAAGGTCTTCAAGGACCCGATGGAAGCCTGCCGCGGCGCCGACCTGGTCACCACCGACGTGTGGACCAGCATGGGCTACGAAGCCGAGAACGAGGCCCGCCGCAAGGCCTTCGCCGACTGGTGCGTCGACGAGGACATGATGCGCGCGGCCCAGCCCGACGCCCTCTTCATGCACTGCCTGCCCGCCCACCGCGGCGAAGAGGTGCAGGCCGAGGTCATCGACGGCCCGCAGTCGGTGGTGTGGGACGAGGCCGAAAACCGGCTGCATGCCCAAAAGGCGCTGATGGAGTTCCTGCTGCTCGGCAGGCTCTGAGCGTCAGACCGAACGTCACGAGCAACACACAGCCGGCCGCCGCATGTCCGATTGCCAGCAATGCGGCGCCTGCTGCGCCAGCTACCGTGTCGACTTCAGCGTGCACGAGCTCGACGACAACGGCGGCAGGGTGCCGTCGGGCCTGGCCGTCGAGGTGAACGACGCCATCTGCCGCATGCGCGGCACCGACCACACGCCCATGCGCTGCGCCGCCCTCACCGGCAAGATCGGCCAGTCCGTGGGCTGCGGCATCTACGAATGGCGCCCCAACCCCTGCCACGAGCTGCAGTCCGGCAGCGACGCCTGCGAACGCGCCCGCGCGCGCCACGGGTTGCCTCCGTTTTCTTCGGTGTCCTTGCCGTCCTCGCTGCACTGACCCGATCAACTCGTCACGTGCTGTGTTGGAAATAACCGACACCACGACCCCTCGGCCGGCGCTAACTTCGCGCCATGGCTTCCTCACACCCGCAACGCATCTGGGACATTTCGCCGCCCGTGCATGAAGGCACGCCGGTGTTTCCCGGCGACACGCCCTACCAGCAGCGCTGGGCCGCGACCATTTCGCCGGGCTGCCCGGTGAACGTCAGCGAGATCAGGCTCTCGCCCCACGTCGGCGCGCACGCCGACGCGCCGCTGCACTACGACCCCGAAGGCCAGGCCATCGGCCATGTCGATCTCGCGCCCTTCCTCGGCCCCTGCCGCGTGATCCATGCGATCGAGAAGGGCCCGCTCATCGAGTGGGAGCACATTGCCCACGCCGTCGACAGCCGGCTGCCGCCGCGCGTGCTGGTGCGCACCTACACCACCATGCCGATCGACCGCTGGGACCCGCAGCTGGCGGCCTACGCACCGCAAACGGTCGAGCGCCTGGCCGCCATGGGCGTGAAGCTCATCGGCATCGACACCGCCAGCATCGACCCGGCCGACAGCAAGACGCTGGAAAGCCACCAACGCATTCGCCGCCTCGACCTGCGCGTGCTCGAGAACCTCGTGCTCGACGACGTGCCCGAGGGCGACTACGAACTCATCGCGCTGCCGCTGAAGCTGGTCAGCGCCGATGCCTCCCCCGTTCGCGCCGTGCTGCGCGAACTCCATCGCTGAAACCTGCCCTATGACGACACTTGCAGACTGCCGCGCACTCGACGCGCAAGACCCGCTGCGCGCCCTGCGTGACCAATTCACCGTGCCCGAGGGCGTGCTCTACCTCGACGGCAACTCGCTCGGCGTGATGCCCAAGGCCGCGCCCGCGCGCATCGCCGAAGTCGTCACCAAGGAATGGGGCGAAGGCCTGATCCGCTCGTGGAACACCGCCAGCTGGTTCGACCTGCCGCAGCGCCTGGGCGACAAGGTGGCCCGCGTGATCGGCGCCGCGCCCGGCGAAGTGGTGTGCACCGACAGCACCTCGGTCAATCTCTACAAGGTGCTGTTCGCGGCGCTGTCGCAGCAGAAGGACAGCGGCCGCAAGCTGGTGGTGAGCGAACGCAGCAACTTCCCGACCGATCTCTACATCGCCGAATCGCTGTGCCGCGAGCGCGGCTTCTCGCTCAAGCTGATCGACGCGGCCGAGCTGCAAGGCCCGGGTTCGGTGCTGACCGACGAAGTCGCCGTGCTCATGCTGACGCACGTCAACTACCGCACCGGCGCCATGCACGACATGAAGGCCATCACCGCCGCGGCGCACGCGGTGGGCGCGCTCACGGTGTGGGACCTGGCGCACAGCGCCGGCGCCGTGCCGGTTGCCTTGAACGACAGCAATGCCGACTACGCCATCGGCTGCGGCTACAAGTACCTGAACGGCGGCCCCGGCGCGCCGGCTTTCGCCTGGGTCAACACCCGGCACGCGGGCCAGTTCGAGCAACCGCTGTCCGGCTGGTGGGGCCACGCCGCGCCCTTCGAGTTCACACCGCACTACCGCCCTGCTCCGGGCGTGGGCCGCTACCTGTGCGGCACGCAACCCATCATCGCGCTGGCCGGCCTGGAGTGCGGGCTCGACACCGTGCTGGCCGCCGAAGCCTTCAACGGCACGAACGGTGCCATGGCCGCGCTGCGCACCAAGTCGCTCGCGCTGACCGACCTGTTCATCGAGCTGGTCGAAGAACGCTGCGCCGGACAAGGCCTGTCGCTCGTCACGCCGCGCGAGCACGCACAGCGTGGTTCGCAGGTGTGCCTCAGCCGCGAGAACCCTGACGATCCGCAAGGCGGCTCGGGCGCCTACGCCATCGTGCAGGCGCTGATTGCACGCGGCGTCATCGGCGACTACCGCGCCGGCGATTCGCAGATGCCCGACATCCTGCGCTTCGGCTTCACGCCGCTGTACATCGGCTTCGAGGACGTGTGGAACTCGGTCGAGCACCTGGTGCAGGTGCTCGAGTCAGGCGAGTGGAAGCGCGAAGAGTTCAACCGCAAGAACGCAGTCACCTGAGCCGCGCGCTCCCCTTTTCTTCACCCTTTTTCATGACGCACATCACACGCCGGCTGTTCGCCGCCCTGGCCCCGTTGCTGCTGCTGAGCGCGCCTGCGCTCGCGTTCGCGCAGCAGCAGCCGACCTTCACCCTGCCGCAGCTGAAGGCCTTCGCGGCCCTCACGCCCGACGCCTTCCGCCAGGAAATCAAGCGCCAGGGCTTCTCGTACCGCGACAAGACCGTGACCGAGGAAATCAGCATGCTCGAGTACGAGAAATTCGTCGACGGCCAGACCACCAACCTGATGAAGTCCACCTACGTGGAAAGCCGCGCCGACGAGAACAGCGTGCAGCTCTCGACCACCGACAAGGCCGCCTTCGACAAGCTCGTGAAGGAAGCGCGCGACACCGGCTACGTGCCGGCAGAAAAGGGCCGCATCCCGGGCGGCGAGACCTACCAGCAGTTCAAGCGCAAGAGCGAGGCCGTGCGCTTCGTGTACCCGAAGAAAGACGCCGGCATGGGCCTGCCTTCCTACACCGCCGTGGTCTGGCGATGACCCGCCAGCCAACATCATGACCACCGACAAGACACCCGAGCACATCGTCCACGAAGAGAAGGCGCAGCTGGACTTCAGCAAGTCCATGAGCTACGGCGACTACCTGCACCTCGACCAGATCCTCAGCGCGCAGCATCCGCTGTCGCCCGCGCACGACGAGCTGCTGTTCATCGTGCAGCACCAGACCAGCGAGCTCTGGATGAAGCTCATGCTGCACGAGCTGCGCGCCGCCACCCGGTGCATCGCCGAAGAGAAACTGGCCGACGCCTTCAAGATGCTCGCGCGCGTGAGCCGCATCATGGAACAGCTCGTGAGCGCATGGACCGTGCTGTCGACCATGACGCCGCCCGAGTACACGGCCATGCGCCCCTACCTTGCCAGCTCCAGCGGTTTCCAGAGCGCGCAGTACCGCTGCATCGAGTTCGCGCTGGGCAACAAGAACGCCGCCATGCTCAAGCCGCACCAGCACCGCGCCGACCTGCTCGCGCAGGTCGAGGAGGCCTACCGCGCGCCGTCGCTGTACGACGAGTCGCTGCGCCTGCTCGCACGCCACGGCGTGCCGGTGCCGGCCGACCGCCTGGAGCGCGACTGGACGCAACCCTACGAGTCGAGCGAAGGCGTGGAGGCCGCGTGGCTCGCCGTGTACCGCGACCCGCACGCGCACTGGGACCTGTACCAGCTCGGCGAGAAGCTCACCGACCTGGAAGACGCCTTCCGCCTCTGGCGCTTTCGCCATGTGACGACGGTGGAACGCGTGATCGGCTTCAAGCGCGGAACCGGTGGCACCGGCGGGGTGAGCTATCTGCGCAAGATGCTCGACGTGGTGCTGTTTCCGGAAATCTGGAAGATTCGTACGGATCTTTGAGGGGGCTGTGGGGGCCGCGCGCAACCCCAACCCCCTCATGAAGCTGGGGTGGCACCGATTGCCCCGTTGACGCAACACGCTACAGTTTTGCAAACAACGGAGACCCTGCCATGAACGACATCCGGCTCACTCCCGACGAGCTCTCCACCCTGCGCGAACATGGCATCGTGCTGTTCGCGGACCGCGTGATCTTCGATGCGCAGCCGCCCATGCCGCAGGAGCAGATCGACGCCGTGCAGGCGCAGTGCGCAGGCGCGCTCCCCGAGGCGCTGCGCACGCTGTGGCAAACCACGGCGGGCGGGCGGCTCGACTACGACCTGTCGCTCGACATGAACGGCAACCTCGAGGCCATCAGCTGGAGCGAGCTGTTCTGGAACGGCAGCGACGGCTACCACGACCTGCAGGGCTGGATCGCACACGAGCTCGAACTGGCGCAAGAAGCCGCACAGGAAGCCGCGCAAGAAAGCGGCACGCCCTGGAGCGGCAAGCTCACGCACCTGCCCATCGGCGGCTTCGAGTACACCGACCGCATTTACGCCGTGGTGGAGCCCGGCGCCGAGCAAGGCCAGGTCGTGGCTTGGAAGAAGGGCCTGCCGCCGGCCTGGACGCACGCGTTGCACGAAGACAGCGTGAACACCGTCGCCACCGACCTGCACGGCGCGTTCGCGGCCCTGCACCTCGACGAAGATCCGCTGGCGCCCACGAGCGACTATTTCTCGGGCCAGACGCTGATCGAATACCTCGACGACCGCCACGAAGACCACGGGCTCGACCTCGACCTGATGGACAAGCTGGTGGCCTTCTACAGCCGCGCGGTGGTCGACTGGCGCACGCCGCTGGCCGAAGGCACGCTGCGCCACCATCCGTCGCTCGCACGCGCGGCGCTGCTCCACGCAACGGGCGCGGACGACGCCGAGCTGGTCGCATCGCTCGCCGCCGCGGGCGTGGGCTTCGACGGGCCGATGCAGGGCAGCGCGCTCGCCACCGATGTCGCGGTGAGCCACGGCGCCTTTGCCGCGGCCGCTGCGCTGGTGCGCGCGGGCGCGCCCGTGGCGGCTGATGCGCTGCGCAACATCGACGGACAGATCTCGCCCGAGCTCACGCAGGCATTGCTGGACAACGGCGCGGAGCCCAACGTGTCGGCCATCGTGAAATGCGCGGCCTGCGGCGCGCCCGCGAGCGCGCACCTGATCGCGGAAGCCTGCGCCAAGGCGGGCATCGACGTGCCGCCCGCGTTCATCGACGAGCGCGATGCGATGTTGCTGGATCTGGAAGACACCTTGGCCCGGATGCAAGGCGGTGCCTACGGCCACTACCTCGGGCAGGAAGGCATCGCGGAGCGCATCGAGCACCTGCAGGCGTTTCGGCTCTGAGGCGTTGCGGTTTGCGTCGAGTGCGCTGTTCACCCGCCCCGGAAGGTACTCGAAGGCCTGGAACTCAACCGCCGTAAAGCCAGGGCTGGTCGAGCAACCTGGCGCCCAGCACGCGCATCGCCATGTCGCGCCCCAAGCGCACCGCGCCCGTCGCATGAAAGATCTCGCCGTTGCGCCGCGCCCTCGCCTGCACCTGCGCATTGCGCGCCCAGCGCGCTTCGGCGTAGCGCGCGAAGGCGGCGGGCACATCGACCGCGCTGCCGTCGCCGAGGGCATCGGCCAACGCCACGGCGTCTTCTATCGCCATGCCCGCGCCCTGCGCCAGGTACGGGACCATCGGGTGCGCGGCGTCGCCCACCAGCGCCACGCGCTCGTGGGCCATGTCTGCGGCGGAGGTCATGGGCGCGCGGTCGCCCAGCGACCATGCGCGCCAGGCGGGCATCGCGTCCAGCAGCGCCTGCAGGCCCGCGCAACTGCGGCCCATGGCCTGCTTCAATGCGGCGATGCTGCCGGACTGGTCCCAATCTCGCGCATCGCCTGCCGGAGCCGATTCAGCGATCACCACCACGTTGAGCCAGTCGCCGCCGCGCACCGGGTACGCCACCGCATGCAGCCTCGGGCCCAGCCACACGTGCACCTGCGTGCGGCGCAAGGCGGCAGGCAGGCTGGCCTGCTCGGCCATGGCGCGCCAGGCCGTGTGGCCGGTCACGCGGGGCGGCTCGTCGGCCAGTGGGGTATCGAGTTGGCGGCGCACGATGCTCCACAGGCCGTCGGCCCCGACGATGGCCTCGCCCTCCCAGGCGCGCGCGTCGGTGCTCGACAGGCAGACCAGGTCGTCGCTGGTCTCCACCTGCTGGATGCGCGCGGCCGTGACCAGCGTGCCGTTGCCGCGCGCGCGCACGGCGTCGAGCAGCAGGCCGTGCAGGTCGGCGCGGTGCACGCAGACGTAGGGAGCGCCGTAGCGCTGCTGCATGGTGTCGCCGAGCGGCATGCGGGCCAGTTCGGCACCGCTCTCGGCGCTGTGCACCACCAGCGCATCGGGCCGCGCGGCGATGGCCGCGAGCCCCGTGTCCAGGTCGAGCTGTCGAAGACGCCGCGTGACGTTGGGGCCCAGCTGCACGCCGGCACCGATTTCCGCGAAGGCCGCGGCCTGCTCGAGCACGTCGGCGCGGTGGCCTCGGCGGGACAGCGCCAGCGCGGCGGCAAGCCCCCCGATGCCGCCGCCGGCGACGAGGATGTGCGCGGGCATCGGGCTCAGCGGCTGTGCGTGGAGGACAGCGTGCTGGGCGTGCTGGACTTGTGAAGGATGGCCTGGTCGGCTTCGGGTTGCTTCAGCGGCGCCTGGGCCTTGGGCGCGCAGCTGCCGCAGGTGTCGCACGAGCCGCAGCCCGAGGTCTTGGCCAGCGAGGCGGCCAGCTCCTTCGCGCGCGCTTCGTCGACCCAGCCCGCGCGGTGCGTGCCGGCCGCGAGTTTCTGCGCAGCGCCGCGGCGCCACCCCGCGGGCATCCAGCGCCACACCGCGTAGAACGCGGCCGCCGCGACGATCAATCCGACGATCAGTTGCTGTGCCATTTCTTCTTCAAACCTTTCAGCGTCGAGGTCGGTTTTAACCTGCTCCGAGTGCCACTGCAACGCGGTAGGTGATGAAGCAGGCGGCATAGGCCAGCGCGAACAGGTAGCCCGCCATGATCCACACGTACTTCCACGAACCGGTCTCGCGCTTGACGGCCGCGAGCGTCGAGATGCACTGCGGCGCGAACACGTACCAGACCAGCAGCGACAGCGCAGTGGCCAGCGACCAGCTGCCCGCAATCAGCGGCTCCAGCGCGCCCGCCACGTCGTCGCCGGTGGACGAGAGCGCATACACCGTGCCCAGCGCGCCCACCGCCACCTCGCGCGCGGCCATGCCCGGCACCAGCGCGATGGAGATCTGCCAGTTGAAGCCGATGGGCGCGAAGATGTGCTCCAGCCCGCGGCCGATCATGCCGGCCAGGCTGTACTGGATGGCGGGGCCCGTCGCGCCTTCGGGCGGCGACGGAAAGGTCGACAGGAACCACAGCAGGATGGTCAGCGTGAGGATGATGGTGCCCACGCGCTGGATGAAGATCCACGCCCGCTCGTACAGGCCCAGCGCCAGGTTGCGCGGATTGGGCCAGCGGTAGGCCGGCAGCTCCATCAAGAGCGGCGAATGCGCGGTGTTGTCGCGAAAGCGCTTCATCACCCAGGCCACGGCCATGGCCGAGACGATGCCGAACACATACAGCGCGAACAGCACCACGCCCTGCAGGTTGAACACGCCGCCCACCGTGCGCGCCGGAATGAAGGCCGCGATCAGCAGCGCATACACCGGCAGCCGCGCCGAACACGTCATGAGCGGCGCGATCATGATGGTCGTGATGCGGTCGCGCCAGTTGCTGATGGTGCGCGTGGCCATCACGCCCGGAATGGCGCAGGCAAAGCTCGACAGCAGCGGAATGAACGAGCGCCCCGACAGCCCGACGGTGCCCATCACGCGGTCGAGCAGGAAGGCCGCGCGCGGCAGGTAGCCCGAGTCTTCCAGCGCGAGGATGAAGAGGAAAAGAATCAGGATCTGCGGCAGGAAGACGATGACGCCGCCCACGCCCGCGATCACGCCGTCGACCAGCAGGCTCTGCAGCATGCCCTCGGGCATGGCCGTCTTCAGCAGCCCGCCCAGCGCCTCGGTGCCGGCCTTGATGGCGTCCATGGGCACGTTGGCCCAGCTGAAAACGGCCTGGAACATCAGGAACATGGTCACGGCCAGCACCAGCATGCCCCACACGGGGTGCAGCACGACGCGGTCGATGCGGTCGCTGGTGGCCAGGCTGCCCACGGGCTCCTTCACCGCCAGCCCCAGAATGCGGCGCACCTCGCGCTGCGTGGCCAGCACGTCGTCGAGTCCGGGCGCCTGCCACGGCTGAGGCGCGGCGGCGGCCACGGGCGTATCCAGCGCTTCGAGCAGGCCCTGCGCGCCGCCGGTGTGCACGCCGACGGTCTCGATGACCGGCAGGCCGAGCTCGCGCGAGAGCACGGCCGTGTCGACCACGATGCCCTGCTTCTTGGCCATGTCGGTCATGTTCAGCGCCATCACCATCGGCAGGCCGAGCCGCCTGGCCTCGAGCACCAGGCGCAGGTTCAGCCGAAGGTTGGTGGCGTCGGTGACGCACACCAGCAGGTCGGGCAAGGCTTCCTTGCTCTGGCCGGTGACGATGTCGCGCGTGACGGCCTCGTCGGCGCTCAGCGCGTTCAGGCTGTAGGCGCCCGGCAGGTCGAGCACGAACACGCGGCGGCCCGAGGCGGTGCGCAGCGTGCCCTCCTTGCGCTCGACGGTCACGCCGGCGTAGTTGGCCACCTTCTGGCGGCTGCCGGTCAGCAGGTTGAACAGCGCGGTCTTGCCGCAGTTGGGGTTGCCCAGCAAGGCGATGCGGCCCGGCTGCGCGGTGGCGGCGAGGCGCCCCGGGCCCTGGATGACGGCTTCAACCATGGTGGGCGGCTCCCGGCACGACGTGGATCAGCGCGGCCTCGTGGCGGCGCAATGCGAAGGTGGTGTGGCCCAGGCGAACCGCCAGCGGCTCGCGGCCCGGCAGCCCGCTGGCCACGATGCGCACCGCCTCGCCGGGCACGAAGCCGATCTCGGTCAGTCGCAGCACGAGCTCGCGGTCGTCCGCGCTCTCGGGGCGGGCCACGTCGAGCACGGTGGCCCATTGGTTGTTCGGAAGCTGGTCGAGGTGCAGGACGGCGGGTGCCGGCGCTGCGCCGTTGTCTTTGGTGTGCACGGTGAGGGGGCGCCAGGAATATCGGGCGCGCCAGTAAGCAATACCCGGATGCTAGCAATTCTCACTCGCGAAAGCCTGACCAAACCCCTTCAAAGGCGTCCGAGCCCCGACGAATCGGGGTTTTCGATCAGTTCAGCCCGAGCATGCCGCGCAGTTTCGACAGATCTTCGGCCAGCGTGTTCACCCGCCCGGCCAGCAGCTTGCGGTCGCGTTCGGTGAGTTTCGAATAGGTTTCGAAGCCGCCGTCGGCCGTCTTGTACTTGGCCAGCGTGTCGAACACCACCTTGAAGTTGGCGTCGGTCTTGTCCGAGAAGGCCTTGTTCTCCTTCACCACCAGCGGGCGCAGCAGCTCCACGATCTTGAAGGCGCCCTCGAAGTTCGACTGGAAGTCCCACAGGTCGGTGTGGCTGTAGCGGTTTTCCTCGCCCGAGATCTTGGTGGCGGCCACCTCTTCCATCAGCACGGCGGCGCCGCCCACCACCTTCTCGGGCGGGAAGGTCAGCGCGACCAGGCGCTTCTGCAGCTCGAGCACGTCGGCCAGCAGCTTGTCGGCCACGGGGTTCAGGTCCTTGGTGCTCTTTTGCGTCCACAGGCCGTACTCGATACGGTGGAAGCCGCCGAAGGCCGGGTCCTTCTCGGCCTTCTCGTGGTCGTCGGCGCGCGAGTCGATGGCCTTGTCCAGGTCGTTGAACAGTTCGGCCACGGGCTCGATGCGCTCGTAGCTCGTGCGCGTGGGCGCGTACAGCTTCTTCGCCTTCTCGATGTCGCCGGCCTTCACCGCGGCGGTGAAGGTGCGCGTGTCTGCGGCCAGCTTGCGCACGTTCTCGGCGACGTAGATCTTGTAGTCGGAAATCGGTCCGACCAGCTCGAGCGGCGACACGGCGGCCTGCGCGCCCACGGCATAGAGCCCGGCGAAGCCTGCGACGAAGGTGGCGAGGAAGTGGCGGCGGAACTGCACGGTCATGGAACTCCTGGTTCTGGCGGTGGTGAAAAAAACTTGTGTGCTGGCGACGCGGATTCAGACCGCGACAAAGCCGTGATTCAGGCCGTGATTCAGGCCGCGATCAGCCGGCCATCAGGCTGCGCCCCAGCCAGTCGCGCTCGTCCTGCACGCCCGGCAGCGTGAAGAAGAAGCCGCCGCCGATGGGCTTGATGTACTCCTCGAGCGGCTCCCCGTCCAGGCGCGTCTGCACGGCGATGAAGCCGTTCTCCAGGTTGGCCTGGTAGCAGATGAACAGCAGCCCCATCTCCAGTTGGCCCGATTTGGTGACGCCGTTGGAGTAGTTGAAGGGCCGGCGCAGCATCAGGTTCTTGTCGGAGGCCCGGGTGCGCGGATTGGCCAGGCGGATGTGCGCGTCCATCGGCGTGCGCTTGCCTTCGGGGTCTTTCGCGTAGTCGGGCACGTCGTGCTCGGTCTTGCCGCCGTCCATGGGCGCGCCGGTGGGCTTCAGCCGGCCCATGATGGCCTCCTGCTCCTGCAGCGGCGTGCGGTCCCAGCGCTCCACGAAGTTGCGGATGATGCGCACCGCCTGGTAGCTGCCGCCCACGGCCCAGGCCGGCTCGTCGCTGGCGGGCTGCACCCACACGATGGTGTCCATGAGCGTGTTGTCGGCCGAGTCGGGGTTGGCCGAACCGTCCCTGAAACCGAGGAAGTTGCGCGCGCTTTCCGAAGGCTTGCCGGGCACCGCCGCAATCGGCGGCACGGTGCCTTCCTGCTTCCAGTGCAGCACCAGCAGGTCGGGCGTGTTCTTGATGATGTCGCGCAGCGCGTGGATGTTGGTGTCGGGCGTGTTGGCGCAGAACTGGATCGACAGGTCGCCATGGCACAGCGCGGCGTCCAACGCGTCGTTCGGGTGGCGCTGCATCTGGTTCAGGCGCACCGGCTTCCTTTTGGCCAGGCCGAAGCGCTCGTCGAACAGCGAGGTGCCGACCGACACCGTCACCGTGAGCCCGTCGGGCTGCACCACCGGCCCGAGGATGCCGGAGCCCGCGGGTGGCAGCTTGGGGTCGGGGTCGGTCTGCGGGCCGCCCTGCGTGAGAAAGGCGATGCGCTCGGTGAGCGTCTTGAAAAGCCGCTCCAGGTCGGCGCGGTTCTCGGCCAGCACGAAGAACGAGGCGATCATGCCGGCCGTCGGGCGCGGCGTGACGATGCCCGCCTGGTGCTTGCCGCGGAAGGGCACGCGGTCTTGCGTGTGGGTGCTCTCGGGGGCGTCGGTGACCTGGGCGCCGCTGTCGGGGGCCTTGGGTGCGCCCGAAGGTGCGGCGGCATGCGCGGCGGCCGCGAGCCCGGCGAATGCCACGCCCGCGGCGCCGAGCATGCGGCGGCGGTGCGGGGATGCGGGTTGCCCTTCGGCGGGGACGGCGGTGTCGTTCTTCGGCTTGTCCATGGAGATGTTCTCGCTCTTGCTGTGCGCTCGGCTCATTCCAGGCCGAGCGCGGCGTTCACCTGGCCCAGCGCTTCCGCCAGCGCGCGCACCGGCTCGGCCAGCGCCTTGCGCTGTGCTTCGTCCAGCGGCGCCAGCTTGAAGCCCTCGCCGTCGCCTTTGCTGTCGCGGTACGGCGCCAGCGCGGCGTCGAAGGCGGCGAAGCGTTCGTCCACGCGCTGCTGCAGCGCGGGCGCGGCCTTCACCAGCAGCGGCTGCAGCAGCTCCGCGATCTTCTTCGTGCCTTCGTAGGTGCCCTGCAGGTTCACCAGTTCGGCATGCCCGTAGTGGTCTTCGCCGCCCGCGGGCAGGTTGTCGGCCACGCGGCGCAGCAGCTTCGAGGCCGAGCCGGCCAGGCGCTCCGGCGGCATGTTCAGCGCGCGCAGGCGCTCCTTGAGCACGCCGATGTCGGCCGTGAGCTGCGCGACCACCGGCCCGAGCGACTTCACGTCGTTCTGGCTGTACAGCGCGTACTCGATGCGGTGGAAGCCGGTGAAGCCGGCGTCGGCCTCGCGCTTCTCGAAGTAGTCGGCACGCGCGTTGATGCGGGTGTCCAGGTCGGCGAACAGCTCGGCCATCGGCTCGATGCGCTTGTAGGCCTGGTGCGCGGGGGCGTAGAGCGCCCTAGCCTGCTGCAGGTCGCCGGCCTTCACGGCGTCGGCCAGCGCGTGCACCGCGTCGTCGAGCGAGCCGGCCTCCAGCCGCAGGAACACCTGGTACTCGGCCAGCGCGCCCACGTAGTTGACCAGCGACGGCCGCGCCGCCTCGGCGTCGGAAGCGGCCGAGGGCGTCACGCGCAGCGTGCCGCGCGGGTTGCTCAGCAGGCCGCAGGTGATGGCGAATTCACCCGGCTGCAGCTTCACGGTCATGGTCTGCGAGAAGCCCGGCGCGATGTTCTCGCGCTCTTCCACCACCATGACGCCGTCGAGAATTTCCCACTCCAGCGCGCGATTCGACTTGTTGACGATGGTGAAGGTGGTGCGCCCCGCGGGCACGGTGATCTCGTTGGGCTCGCAGGCGTTGCCCTGGATGGTGACGGTCACGGCGTTGTCGGCCGCCTTGGCTGGCGCCTTCTGGGCCTCTTTGGAGGCGTACCAGAAGGCCGCGAGCCCGGCGACCACCAGCAGCGCCGACGCGGCCACCGCCACGCGCATCAGGGTGGACGAGACGGCTTTGGAGTCGGGGGACGGGGAAGAAGAAGGAGAGGAAGACATCGAAGGTTTTCAGCCGGCCGCGGCCGCGCGTGGCGCCGGCGGCGTGGAGGCCGAGCGCAGGAAGAAGAACAGGGCCACGGCCAGGAAGGCCAGGTACACGACCACCTCGCCCACCACGGGCGCGGCCTGGTAGCCCAGCAGGCCCGAGAGCACGGCGCCCACGGGGCTGTCCATGGGCAGCGTGTCGCTCATGTCGAACACCACCGTCTGCAGGTGGTTCCACACGCCGCCTTCGTGCAGCTTGCGCAGCACGCCGGCCAGCAGGCCCGCGGCCACCAGGAGAATGAACAGGCCCGTGTAGCGGAAGAAGCGGCGTAGGTCGAGCCGCACGCCGCCCGAGTACAGGCCCCAGCCGATCGCCACCGACACCGCGATGCCGGCCAGCGCGCCCACGGGCGCTTCCCAGCCGCTGCTCTGCTGGAACACCGCCAGCAGGAAGAACACCGACTCCAGCCCTTCGCGCGCCACGGCGAGAAACACCATGCCGATGAGCGCCCAGCCCTGGCCGTCCGCGCCCCGGGTCAGCGCCTTGTCGATGGAGGCCTGCAACTCGCCCTTGATGGAGCGCGCGGCCTTGCGCATCCAGAACACCATCGAGGTCAGCATGACCACGGCGATGAGCCCGACCACGCCTTCGAACAGCTCCTGCTGCTTCTGCGGAAACTCCGCCGCCAGCAGTTGCAGGCCGGCCCCCGCGAACAGCGACAGCGCGGTGGCCAGCAGCACGCCGACCCACACCGCGGGCATCAGCGCGCCGCGTCCGCTTTGCTTGAGGTAGCTGGCGACGATGCCGACGATCAGCGCGGCTTCGATGCCTTCGCGCAGCATGATGAGAAAGGGGATGAGCATCGGCATCGCAATTCAGGGCAGGAGGAGTCCCCGGAGCCGGCACGGTCAGCAGCGCTTGGCGTTGGCCCCTCGGAGGAGCGAACGAGCATAACCCATCAAATAAGAGACATTCTCATCTAGGGGCTTTAACTTACCGAATGGTAATGATTGCTCCCGACCAGGCCGCTGGGCGCTGATCGCTCACACGGCGAGTTCGACGATGCGCGCGCTGACGGCGTCGCCGTCGATCGTCAGCTCGGCCACCGCGATGGGCAGGCTGAAGCGCCGCGGCCCCGCGCTGCCCGGGTTCACGTAGAGCACGCCGTCGCGCTCTTCCACCTTCGGTTTGTGCGAATGGCCCGAGACCACCACGCGCACGCCGGCGGCGCGCGGGGCGATGTCGAGCTGCGAGAGATCGTGGATGGCGTAAAGGCCAATGCCGCC
Organism: Variovorax sp. J22G73; assembly: GCF_030317035.1. Taxonomy (GTDB): domain Bacteria; phylum Pseudomonadota; class Gammaproteobacteria; order Burkholderiales; family Burkholderiaceae_C; genus Variovorax. Next base: position 671,214 of record NZ_JASZYK010000001.1, on the reverse strand, counting down.
GAACACCACGCGTTCGGTCTCGGCGATGCCCGCCGCCCAGGGCTCGCGGTCGTTGTTGCCGCGAACCACCGTCAGCGGCGCCATCGCGCGCAGCGCTTCGAGGATGCCGGCGTTGCCGATGTCCCCGCCGTGCACGATGAAGTCGCTGCCCCGCAGGGCTTCCACGGCCTGCGGGCGCAGCAGGCCGTGGGTGTCGGAGATGAGCCCGACGCGGATCAAGGCATCGACGGCGTCACGCCGCCAGCAGCTGCCGCAGCACGAACGGCAGGATGCCGCCGTGCTTGTAGTAGTCGACCTCGATCGGCGTGTCGATGCGCAGGCGCACCGTCACCTCCTGGTGCGTGCCGTCGGGGCGGTGCACCACCAGCTTCACGTCCATCTGCGGCTTCAGCTCGCTGCCGATGACCACGTCGATCTTCTCGTCGCCCGTGAGGCCCAGCGTCTGCCACGAATCGGCGCCGCGGAACTGCAGCGGCAGCACGCCCATGCCCACCAGGTTGGCGCGGTGGATGCGCTCGAAGCTGCGCGCCACCACGGCCTTGATGCCCAGCAGCTGCGTGCCCTTGGCCGCCCAGTCGCGCGACGAGCCGGTGCCGTATTCCTCGCCGCCGAACACCACCGTGGGGGTGCCCTCTTCCATGTACTTCATGGCGGCGTCGTAGATGAACATCTTCTGGTTGCCGGGCTGGAACAGCGTGACGCCGCCCTCTTCCTGCGTGCCGTTGGCGTCCGGCGGAATCATGAGGTTCTTGATGCGCACGTTGGCGAAGGTGCCGCGCATCATCACGTCATGGTTGCCGCGGCGCGAGCCGTAGCTGTTGAAGTCGGCCTTGGGCACGCCGTGCGCCTTCAGCCAGATGCCCGCGGGCGAGCTTTCCTTGATGGAGCCGGCCGGCGAGATGTGGTCGGTGGTGATCGAGTCGCCGAACAGCGCCATGATGCGCGCGCTCTTGAAGCCCGCGTCGGCCGCGTGCGGCTTCATCTTGAAGCCCTCGAAGAACGGCGGCTCGGCGATGTAGGTCGACTTCGGCCAGTCGTAGACCTGCCCGTTGGTGCCCTTGATGCTGCTCCAGAACTTGCCCGGGTCGGTCTTGACCTTGTCGTAGTTCGCGCGGAACGACTTGGCGTTCATGGCATAGCGCAGGTTGTCGTCAATCTCTTTCGGCGTGGGCCAGATGTCGCCCAGGTACACGTCCTTGCCGCCCTTGCCCTTGCCCACGGGCTGGGTCATCAGGTCGGTCATGACGTTGCCGGCAATGGCAAAGGCCACCACCAGCGGCGGCGAGGCCAGGAAGTTGGCCTTCAGGTTCGGGTGGATGCGCGCCTCGAAGTTGCGGTTGCCCGAGAGCACGGCCGCGCCGATCAGGTCGTTCTTGGTGATGGCTTCGTTGATCTCGGGCGTCAGGTCGCCGGCGTTGCCGATGCAGGTGGTGCAGCCGTAGCCGGCCAGGTAGAAGCCCAGCTTTTCCAGGTAGGGCAGCAGGCCGGCCTTCTCGAGGTATTCGGTGACGATGCGCGAGCCCGGCGCCAGCGAGGTCTTGATGTGCGGCTTGACCGTGAGCCCCGCCTCCACCGCCTTCTTGGCCAGCAGGCCGGCCGCCAGCATCACGCTGGGGTTGGAAGTGTTGGTGCACGAGGTGATGGCCGCGATGAGCACGTCGCCGTTGCCGATGGTGACTTCGCCCTTGGGCGCGGTGGGTGCGGTGGCGCTGGTGTGCGCGGCGGCCTTGGTCGAGCGGTTGGCCACCATCTCGACCACGTCGCGCGGCGAGCCGGCGGGCGGCGCGGCGGCTTCGTCGTCGCTGCCCTGCGCGGCCGTGACCAGCGGGTAGCGCAGCTTGAGCCTGTCGGCAGGCTGGTTGAAACCGTTGGCGTCGTTGGGCTTGCTGTACAGCTCCGAGAACTTGGTCGACAGGTGGCCCAGGTCGATGCGGTCCTGCGGGCGCTTCGGGCCGGCCAGGCTGGGCGACACGGTGCCCAGGTCGAGGCGCACGATCTTGGTGTAGTCGATGTCGCCGGGCGCGGGCATGCCGTACAGGCCCTGCGCCTTGTAGTAGGCGGCAAAACGCTCGACCTCTTCCTTGGTGCGGCCGGTGCCTTCGAAGTAGGCCACCGTCATGTCATCGACCGGGAAGAAGCCCATGGTCGCGCCGTACTCGGGCGCCATGTTGCCGATGGTCGCGCGGTCGGGCACGGCGATGGACGCGGCGCCCGGGCCGAAGAACTCGACGAACTTGCCCACCACCTTCTCGGCGCGCAGGATGGCCGTGACGTACAGCACCAGGTCGGTGGCCGTGACGCCTTCGCGCAGCTTGCCGGTGAGCTCGAAGCCGACCACGTCAGGCGTCAGCATGTACACGGGCTGGCCCAGCATGGCGGCCTCGGCCTCGATGCCGCCCACGCCCCAGCCGACCACGCCCACGCCGTTGATCATGGTGGTGTGGCTGTCGGTGCCCACCAGCGAGTCGGGGTAGTAGGTGGGCACGTCGGCCTTGTCGTTCGGGCTGGTGTACACGCCGCGCGCAAAGTACTCGAGGTTCACCTGGTGCACGATGCCGAAGCCCGGGGGCACCACGCGGAAGGTGTCGAAGGCCTGCATGCCCCACTTCATGAACTGGTAGCGCTCGTTGTTGCGCTGGAACTCCAGCTTCATGTTCAGGTCGAGCGCCTTGGGCGTGCCGTAGTAGTCGACCATCACCGAGTGGTCGACCACCAGGTCGACGGGCACCAGCGGCTCGATGGTCTTGGGCGACTTGCCCAGCTTTTCGGCCACGCTGCGCATGGCGGCCAGGTCGGCCAGCAGCGGCACGCCGGTGAAGTCCTGCAGCACCACGCGGGTGACGACGAACGGAATTTCGTCGACGCGCTCGGCGTTGGGCGCCCAGTGGGCCAGCTCTTCGACGTGCTTGGCCGAAACCTTCTGGCCGTCGCAGTTGCGCAGCACCGATTCGAGCACGATGCGGATGGAAACCGGCAGGCGTTCGATGGTCGGGTATTGCTTGGCCAGCTCTTTCAGGGACCAGTACTTGCCGGACTTGCCCGATGCGGTCTTGAAGGTCTTGAGGGTGGACGCAAAGGCGTGTGCCGGTGCTTTGGCCATAGAGAGACTCCTGTGTGTTCGTGGAAGCCTCTCAAGGATATCTGGGAACAATGTCAACCGTTGTAGTCGGCCTTCTCTTGCGTGCCCTCTTTCGGGCGCCTGGTTCCTCATGGCGAAAAATGACGGGAACAGGGGCGCCCGTCCGCCTGGGCTGTCAGGCCATCGCCATCCGGCCGGCCCCGCGCGTGCGGCGCAAGCCGGTCCATTGCAGCTCGGCCAGCACCACGACGCACACCGCCTGCGCCAGCACCCAGGCGATGCCCACCGCGGTGACCGGGAACATGCCGCTCACCAGCAGCGCAACGCAGGCGACGGCCCAGCCGAAGTTGCCGAGCACGACCAGCCCGATCAGCATGCGCGGCGGCGTGCGGCGCATGGCCACCAGCGCGGCGACGGCCGCGTACGCCAGCAGGAAGAGGCCAGTGCCCATGAGCAGCGGCGCCGGCAGCCCGGTGAGCGCGGCGAGCGCGCCGGTGAAGGCCACCTGCAGCGCGCCGGTGGCGGCGCAGGAGGCGGCGTCGGCCCACATCACGCGGGGCAGGAAACGGGGGGATGCGAAGACGGACATGGGGTACTCCTTCAGGGTCGGGGTGGATGGGTCGGCGCGGCAGGCCTGTCCCGCCGCGTTGGAGCCAATGGTTCCGCCCGCCGGGCATGGCGTCGATGACCTCGCAGGTCATGGCGCCGCGCCGCCGCCGCGCCAGAATGCGGCTCCATGGACACCCCTACCGCCCAAGCCGCCCACCCCACCAAGCCTGGCAAAACTGGCAAACCCGGCCAGCCCGGCGCGCGCGATCCCTTCGGCGCGCACCTGCGCCACTGGCGCACCCACCGCCGGCTGAGCCAGCTCGACCTGGCGCAGGAGGCCGAGGTGTCGACCCGCCACCTGAGCTACGTGGAAACCGGCCGCGCCGCGCCCAGCCGCGAGATGGTGCTGCGCCTGGCCGAGCGGCTGGAGGTGCCGCTGCGCGAACGCAACGCGCTGCTGGTGGCGGCCGGCTTCGCGCCCATGTACCGCCAGCGCTCGCTCGACGACCCGGCCATGGCCGCGGCACGGCGCGCCGTCGACCTGGTGCTCAAGGGCCACGAACCCTTTCCCGCGCTGGCCGTGGACCGCCACTGGAACCTGGTGGCGCACAACGCGCTGGTGCCCCTGCTCATGGAAGGCGCCGCGCCCGAGCTGCTGAAGCCGCCCATCAACGTGCTGCGCCTGAGCCTGCACCCCGAGGGCGTGGCCCCGCGCATCGCCAACCTGGCGCAATGGCGCACCCACCTGCTCGAAAGGCTGCAGCAGCAGATCGCCGCCACCGGCGACGCCACGCTGCAGGCCCTGCACGACGAACTGGCGGGCTACCCCGCGCCCAAAGTGAGCCACGACGCGCCCGCGCTCGACACCGCGCTGTCCGCCGTGGCCGTGCCCTTCCAGGTAGTGATGCCGAGCGGCGTGCTGAGCTTCATCAGCACCATCACCATCTTCGGCACGCCGGTGGACGTCACATTGCAGGAACTGGCGGTGGAGTCGTTCTTTCCGGCCGACGAGCAGACAGCGGCGGCGCTGGTGGCACTGGCGGCGCAAATGTCGCGCTCGGCCGGCTAAGGTCGCCGCCCGGGCCGGTGCCGGCGGCCGGTGTTCGTGGCGGCCCGTCGAAGTCGTCCACCTGGATCACCTTGTCGGCCGCCTTCAGGTAGGCCAGCGCCAGTTCCGGGTGGGGCGACGAACGCGCCGCTTCCTCCAGCGAATTCGTGCGACGCAGCACCTTGTTGAGCGCGGCGGTGTCGCCGAGCTGCGCGCCCAGTTCCATCGCATGCATCAGGTCGCGCAGGCCGCCGGCGGCGGGCTCGCTCAGGTCGGGCGCCAGCCGCTCGACGATGCGCGGGTTGCTGCGCAGCAGCTCGGCCAGTTCCAGCAGCTGCACATCGCGCAGCGGCGCCAGGTGCGCGGTGCGGCGCAGCACCAGCGCGCCGATCAGGCGGCGCCCGGAGGTCGGCAGGTTGGCATACAGGTCGCGCAGGATGCGGCCGGCCTCGTCCAGCTGCAGCCGGATGGCCGCGCGCGCGAAAGGCAGCAGTTCGGGCGCCGCATCGACGCGGTAGCGCCAGATGCACGCGCTGGCCAGGTACAGGTGGGCCAGCACGTCGCCCAGGCGCGCCGAGAGCAGTTCCATGCGCTTGAGCTTGCCGCCCAGCATGCCCATGGCCAGGTCGGCCGTGAGGGCGTACTTGGCGCTCATGCGCGCCAGCAGCCGGGCCTCGTGCATCAGGTCTTCGGGCGGCTCGCCCAGCACCGGCGCGCCGAACACGCTGTGCCACAGGTTGGCCGCCACGTGCTTGCCATGCGCGATGAGCGCCTTGCCCAGCGCGGTTTCGTCATGCGCCTGCACCGCGGCCATTTCGTCGAGCACGTGCGGGTGGCAGCGCACCGCCCCCTGGCCGAACACGATGAGCGCGCGCGTGAGGATGTTGGCGCCCTCCACCGTGATGGCGATGGGCGCCTGCCGGTACGACACGCCCAGCAGATTCGACGGGCCCGAGATGATGCCCTTGCCCCCGAGGATGTCCATGCCGTGGTTCACCGCGCGGCGGCCCGCCTCGGTCAGCTGCACCTTGAGGATGGCGCTGGCCACGCTGGGCCGCTCGCCCTTGTCGAGCGCGGCAGCGGTGAAGCGCCGGGCGGCGTCGCTGGCATAGAGCTCGGCCGACATCTGCGCCACCAGCCCCGCAATGGCGTGGAACTTGCCCACCGGCATGCCGAACTGCTCGCGGATCTGGCCGTAGCCGTTGCTCACGTACAGCGCGGTCTGCTGCATGGCCGAGCCCAGCGCCGGCAGCGAAATGGCGCGGCCCGCGGCCAGGCATTCCATCAGCATGCGCCAGCCCTGGCCCACCTGCTTCTCGCCCCCGATGATCCAGTCCATCGGCACGAACACCTGGCGCCCGTGGATCGGGCCGTTCATGAAGGCGCTGTCCATCGGGAGGTGGCGCCGGCCGATGTCCATGCCCTCGTGCGGCACGGGAATGAGCGCGCAGGTAATGCCGAGCTCGCGCTCGCCCTCGGGCCTGCTCTCGTCCACCGCATGAAAGGCCAGGCCCACCACGGTGGCCACTGGCGCCAGCGTGATGTAGCGCTTGTCGAAGTCGACCAGGAAGCCGCGCGTCATGCGACCGTTGAACTCGCGCTCCACCACCACCCCGCGGTCGGGGATCGATGCCGCGTCGGAGCCGGCGTAGGGCGAGGTCAGGCCGAAGCACGGCAGCTCGCGGCCGTCGGCCAGGCGCGGCAGGTAGTGGTCTTTCTGGCTGTCGGTGCCGTAGCGCAGCAGCAGTTCGGCCGGCCCCAGCGAGTTGGGCACCATCACCGTGACGGCGGTGGCCACGTTGACGGTGGCAATGCGCGTCACCACGGTGGCGTGCGCGAAGTGGCTGAAGCCCAGGCCGCCGAATTCCTCGGGAATGATCATCCCGAAGAAGCGGTTCTCGCGGAGGTAGCGCCACACCTCGGGCGGCAGGTCGCGCGCCTGGTCGATGGCGTGGTCGTCGAGCAGGCGGCACAGCTCGCGCACCTCGCGCTCCAGGAACGCCTGCTCGCTCTCGCTGAGCCGGTTGGGGCCGACGCCGGACAGCACGTCGAAGTCGGGGTTGCCCGCAAAGAGCTGCCCTTCGAAGCCGACGGTGCCGGCCTCGAGCGCGGCGCGCTCGGTGTCTCCCAGCGGCGGCAGCGCCTTGGAAAACGGATGCATGGCCCATCGACCGATGAGTTTCGCCAGAGGCATGGTTGTCTCCTACCGCGAGGGTGATCGCGGCTCGACGCCATTCTTGCGGCCCGCAGCCCCCGGCGCGGGCCGGTCAAGCGCCACCTTGCGTGTCGGACAGGCGCGATCAGCGCTTCTTCGGCATCTGCCCGGTCAAGGGGGCTGAAGGCAGCCCGGGAGCGGCTGCGGCAGCCGAGGCAGCCGCCGATGCAGCGGCTTTCCAGCCGTATTCCACATACCGCCGAATCACCAGGCAGCCGGGCGGCGAATCGATCAGCGACACCGACGAGCTGGGCTCCTTGTCGTCGGTGTACACGGCGTAGATGGGCAGCAGCCGGGTCACCCGGTAGCCGGCCAGCTCCTGCTGCGCGACGCTCTCGCAGGTGAAGGGCGCCACCGAGATGCGCTCGGCCGACACGGTGCAGCCGCCGCTGTCCTCGGGAATGGCCGTGATCGACGCCGCCACGCCGGCGTTCGGGTACTGGATGCCGATGAGCGAGAACATCGGCCCCGTGTCGGGGCGCTTGCGGTCCCAGTCGAGCAGCACGTCGTGGCTGCGGCTGCCCTGCACCGTGAGCGACGACAACCGAGAGATGGCCGGCAGGCAGCGCTGGATGCCCACGCTGGTGGCCGCGCGCGTGAGGCTGTCCTGCGGCGCGGCAGGCGGTGCCGGGGGCACGAGCACGCCCTGCGCGAACGCGGTGCCGGCGGTGCATGCGAACGCGGCGAACACGAGCAGCGCGGCGACCGGTGTCCTGGGCGATGCGGCAATGGGTTTCATGGCGGGCCTCACAGGTAAAGGTTGTCGATCGCCGCCGTGTACACACGCACGTTCTCTTCGCCCTCGGGGTCGAGCGTGGCGATGAAGCGGCGCGCCTCGTCGCGGTAGGCCTGCAAATTGGCGTCGTGCCCGGCGAAGGCGCGCTGCAGCGCGCGCCCGCCCTCCTCGCAGTCGAAGCCGTGGTAGCGGTAGCCGCAGTCGCCGACAAGGTGCGAGTTGTGGATCAGCGGATAACCGCCGTACAGCGCCTCGTAGTAGACGTAGTTCTGCGCGTTCTCCCAGTGGTGCGCGAACACCGCGTCGATCTTGCCGGGCATCACCTGGTACACCGGAAAGCGCCCCTCGAAGGTGGCCAGCCCGTGGCGCACGATGTCCAGGCTCTGCGCGAAGCCGACGAACAGCGGCTTGTCCTTCAGGTGGAAGCTGTTGTAGACCCACATCTTCTCGATCAGCCGCGGCTGCGCGCGGTGCGCCGCCTCGCAGCCGAGCATGGGAATGAAGCTGGTCTTCACCAGGCAGATGTTGGGCTCGAAGATGGCGACGCGCCACTGCCTGCGCCCTGGCACATAGGCGAAGGGCGGGCTGTCGGGCGTGCGGGCCAGCGCGCGCTCCAGCACCATCGGGCTCCACAGGTGCGGCATGAGCCTGACGGGCGCGCGGAAGGTGCTCTCGAAGTACGGCTTGCACGACGAGGCGTACTCGGGAATGGTCCAGACCTCGTCGTACGGCGCGCCGGAAATCAGCAGGCCGTGCGGCTTGTCGAAGATCATGCGTTCGATGTCGATCACGTAGTCGTTGCCCACGCGCATCGAAACGATCTTGCCGCCCTTCTCGCGAAACGCCACCGACCACTCACGCGCCAGCTGCGCGCTCATCTCGATCATCAGGTCGAGTTCCTGCGCGGCGGCGGCCATGTCGATGACGGGCACCGGCGAATCGGCCAGGAAGCCGGTGGCGTCCGCGGGGCCGCCGTCGCCGCCGCCGGCCACCAGCACGGCGCTGTGCACGCGCGGCGAGCGCAGCAGCAGCATCACCAGGAACAGGCAGTTCTGGTAGACGCCGTTCTCCCACAGGCTCTGCTCGCCCTTGCGGATGAAGATCGACACGCCGACCTTGAGCGTGGCGGGCATGGCGGTGCGTTGCGCTTCGCTCATGCGGGTCTCGCGGCGTCTGTTGCATCGGCGCGAAAGCCGGCATCGCCGCCCACCAGGTGCAGCAGTCGCTTCGCATAGGCGTCGACATTCGCGGGCAGCAGCGGGTCGACCGACTCGAACACGCGCCGCGAACGCGCGCGGTAGTCGTCGAGTTGCGCATCGTGCGTGTGCACGGCCTGCAGCAGCTGCCGCGTGCCCTCGGCGATGTCGAAGTCGGGGTAGTAGTAGCCGGCGTCGCGCAGCCAGGGCGAGTTGTGCACCAGCGGATAGTCGCCGTGCAGCGCGTCGAGGTAGCTGTAGTTCTGGTCGTTCTGCCACTGGTGCGAGACCACCGCGTCGGCGAACTGCACCATGAAGCCCGCGAAGTCGTTGCGCCCATGAAAGACCGCCTTGTGCTCGCGCACGAGGTCCAGCGAGTTCGCCAGGTAGAGCATGGTCGGGTGGTCCTTGATGTGCAGGGTGTTGAGCACCTGCATCGACGCCACCGCCGCGGGCTGCGCGCGGTAGGCGCCGTCGCACACCAGCATGGGCACGCTGCTGGACTTCACCACCGAGATGTTGGGCTCGAAGATCGCCACCCGGAAGCCCGGCTGCGCGGCCGTGCGCGGCGTGTAGCCGAAGCGCCAGCCCGCGGCCTCGACCTCGGCCACGCGCTGCGCCAGGAACTGCGGCGCCCACAGGTAGGGCACCTCGAACACCGGGCAGCGGTGCAGCGTGCGCATCAGCGGCGCGAACACCTCGTCCTTGGGCAGCAGCCACACCTCGTCGCAACGCTCGGGCGGGCTGAAGTGGCCCTTGTCGGTGAACACGATGGGCTCGGCCAGGGACACGAAGGGCTGGCCCACGCAATGGAACACCACGCGGCCGCCGCAGGCTCTGAAATACGAGAGCCATTGCACGTCGAGCGCACCGGCCATTTCGATGACCACGTCGAGCGCATCGCCCAGCTCGCGCGCGCGGCCGAAGCCCAGTCCCATGGCGGCCAGGTCGACCTGGGGCGGCATCTGCTGCTGGTCGCCTGCATCGACCAGCGTGACCGATTCGACGAAGCCGATGCGCTGGAGCAAGCGCGCCAGGAACAGCACGTTCTGGCCGATGCCGTTTTCCCAGATGTTCTGGCCGGCGTGGGTCAGCACTGAAATACCGATTCGCATGGGGGCGAAGTGTGAACCGAAAAAATCGGCCCGCCCGTCAATTTTCACTCGATGAGCGGGCTTCCTGCCGCTTCCGGAGACTTCCCTTTCGCAGGCATCGGCAGACAATGAAGTTCGCCAGCCGATCCCGTTCCATTCGAACAGGCATGCGCCCGGATCGATCTTGAACCACATGACATGAATTCCACACCACGCCTGCGCATCGGCATCACCATCGGCCTCCACCACGAGGCCGAAACGCTGTGGAACAACGGCATCAAGCAGAACGCCGTGTTCCTCGCCGAAGCGCTCGGGCATTGCCCCGCGGTCGGCTCGGTGGTGCTGGTGAACACCACGGCCGTCGCCATCACCGCGGCGCTGCCGTGGGACCTGGCGCGCTGGCCCACGGTGAGCTTCGAGGCCGCGAAGGACAGCGTGGACGTGCTGGTCGAACTCGGCGGGCAGATCGATGCGGCGCAGACCGACTACCTGAAGCAACGCGGCGCGCGGCTGGTGTCCTACTGCTGCGGCTTTGAGTACGTGCACGCCATGGAGGCCATGCTGTTCAACAAGCCGCTGTGGGGCCAGAACCTGTTCGTGAACCAGCGCTACGACGACATCTGGATGGTGCCGCAGGTGGCGAACATCAGCCAGCCGTACTTCGAGGTGCTGCGGCGCACCGAGGCCCGCGCGGTGCCCTTCGTGTGGAGCCCGGTGTTTCTGGCCGAGCGCGCCCGCGAACTGCCCGAAGGCGGCATGTACCAGCCCCGTACGCACGCCGGCGCGCGCCGGCTCAGCGTGATGGAGCCCAACATCGACGTGGTCAAGTTCTGCCTGTACCCCGTGCTCATCGCCGAGCTGGCGTACCGCGCGCGGCCCGACGCCATCGCGCTGCTGCAGGTCACGAACGCCGAGCGGCTGGCCAGGGACAACATGGAATTCATCACGCTCATGAACCAGCTCGACTTGGTGCGCGAGCACAAGGCCGTGTTCCTCGGGCGGCACGAGACGCCCGCGTTCCTGGCGCAGCACACCGACATCGTGGTCTCGCACCAGTGGGAGAACCCGCTCAACTACTTCTACCTGGAGACCTGCTGGCAGGGCTACCCGCTGGTGCACAACGCGCACCTGTGCGCCGACCTGGGCTACTTCTATGAAGGCAACGATGTGGCCGCGGGCTGCGCGCGCGTGCTCGAGGCCGTCGACACGCACGATGCGCAGGCCCTCGCCTACCGCGAGCGGCAACGCACGCTCATCGGTCGCTACCTGCCCGGCAACGCCGTGGCCACCGACGCCTACAACACCCTGCTGCTCGCACTGATGCAGCGCCCCGCCAGATAACAAGGCCCCTCAGGACCTGACAGGACCCTTCTAGTGCTCGACCCCTCTGAACTCCGACAGTTCTTCCCCGTGATCGTCACGCCCAGCCACGACGGCAAGTTCTTCCAGAACTACGTCATGTCGATGATGAACTTCACCGTGGAAGCCGAGCGCGCCGGCATGCGGCTGCAGGTGCTGTTCCACCAGGGCGAAAGCCTGGTCACGCGGGCGCGCAACAACTGCGTGGCGCAGTTCCTGGCCAATCCGCACTGGACGCACCTGTTCTGGATCGACGCCGACATCGGCTTCTCGGCGCAGGCGGCGTTCCGGCTGCTGCTGTCCGGCTACGACATCGCGGCCGGCGTGTATCCGCTGAAGCGCGAAGACTGGCCCGCCGAAGGCGTGGCCGAGGGCACCACGCGCCAGCAGTTCGAGGCCACGTTCACGCGCTACACGGTCAACGCCAAGGCGTCCGAGCGCAGCGCGCAGGTCGAGCTCGAGGTCCAGCCCGACGGTTTCATGAAGATGACCGAGGCGCCCACAGGCTTCATGGTCATCGCGCGCGGCGTGTTCGAGCGGCTCATGGCGAGCTACCCCGACCTCAACTACGTGCCCGACAGCATCGGCGAGCCCGACCTGGGCCTGCACTACCGCTTCTTCGACGTGATGGTCGACCCGCAGACGCGCCGCTATCTGTCGGAGGACTACGGCTTCTGCCGCCTGTGGTCGGGCCTGGGCGAGTCGATCTACATCGACGCCAACTCCAACCTCACGCACCAGGGCGCCAAGCTCTACCGCGGCGATTTCGCGAACTCGCTGCTCACCTCGCTGCCGCATGCGGTCGGTGGCCCGGCGGGCGCGGCCATGGTGCTCAGCGGCAGGGAGCACCTGAAGCCCAACATGCCGCCGGCCTGAGCCTGCAGCGCCCAAGAAAAAAGCCCCGCGGTGCGGGGCTTTTTCATTGGCAAGGTTGCCGGGCCTGTCAGCAGGCCGCTGCGGTCTCGGCGACCTTGTAGTCGTCGATCTTGTCGAAGTTCAGGTACTGGTAGATCTGCGTGCTGGAAGCATCGAGCACGCCCGTGGCGGCCATGTACTCCTCGCGCGTCGGGATGCGGCCCAGGCGCGAGCAGATGGCGGCCAGCTCGGCCGAGCCGAGGTACACGTTGGTGTTCTTGCCCAGGCGGTTCGGGAAGTTGCGCGTGCTGGTCGACATGACCGTCGCGCCTTCGCGCACCTGCGCCTGGTTGCCCATGCACAGCGAGCAGCCCGGCATTTCGGTGCGCGCACCGGCATTGCCGAACACGCCGTAGTGGCCTTCCTCGGTGAGTTGCTGCGCGTCCATCTTGGTCGGCGGCGCGATCCACAGCTTGACCGGGATGTCGCGCTTGCCTTCGAGCAGCTTGGAAGCCGCGCGGAAGTGGCCGATGTTGGTCATGCACGAACCGATGAACACTTCGTCGATCACGGCACCGGCCACGTCGCTCAGCGTCTTCACGTCGTCGGGGTCGTTCGGGCAGGCCACGATGGGTTCGTGGATCTCGGCCAGGTCGATCTCGATGACGGCGGCGTACTCGGCGTCGTCGTCGCCCTTGAGCAGTTGCTGGTCGGCCAGCCAGGCTTCCTGGGCGGCGATACGGCGTTGCAGCGTGCGGGCGTCGGCGTAGCCTTCGGCAATCATCCACTTCATCAGCGTGATGTTGCTGTTGATGTACTCGGCGATCGGTTCCTTGCTCAGGTGCACCGTGCAGCCGGCGGCCGAGCGTTCGGCCGAGGCGTCGCTCAGCTCGAAGGCTTGTTCCACCTTCAGGTCGGGCAGGCCTTCGATTTCCAGGATGCGGCCCGAGAAGATGTTCTTCTTGCCTTGCTTGGCCACGGTCAGCAGGCCAGCCTTGATGGCGTACAGCGGAATGGCGTTGACCAGGTCACGCAGCGTGACGCCGGGCTGCATCTTGCCCTTGAAGCGCACCAGCACCGATTCGGGCATGTCCAGCGGCATCACGCCGGTGGCGGCCGCGAAGGCCACGAGGCCGGAGCCCGCCGGGAAGCTGATGCCGATGGGGAAACGCGTGTGGCTGTCGCCGCCGGTGCCCACGGTGTCGGGCGTCAGCAGGCGGTTGAGCCAGCTGTGGATCACGCCATCGCCCGGACGCAGCGAGACGCCGCCGCGGTTGGCCATGAACTCGGGGAGTTCGTGGTGCATCTTGACGTCGACCTTCTTGGGGTACGCCGCCGTGTGGCAGAACGACTGCATCACGAGGTCGGCCGAGAAGCCCAGGCAGGCCAGGTCCTTCAGCTCGTCGCGGGTCATCGGGCCGGTGGTGTCCTGCGAGCCGACCGAGGTCATCTTGGGTTCGCAGTACGTGCCCGGGCGAACGCCCTGGCCTTCGGGCAGGCCGCAGGCACGCCCGACCATCTTCTGCGCGAGCGAGAAGCCCTTCTTGGTATCGACCGGGCTGCTCGGCAGGCGGAACAGCGTGGACACGGGCAGGCCCAGTGCTTCGCGCGCCTTGGTGGTGAGGCCGCGGCCGATGATCAGCGGAATGCGGCCGCCGGCGCGCACTTCGTCGAACAGCACGTCGCTCTTGACGGTGAATTCGGCGATGACCTTGCCGTCCTTCAGCGCCTTGCCTTCGTAGGGACGCAGCTCGACCACGTCGCCCATGTTCATCTGCGTGACGTCGAGCTCGATGGGCAGAGCGCCCGAGTCTTCCATCGTGTTGTAGAAGATGGGAGCGATCTTGCCGCCGAGGCACACGCCGCCGAAACGCTTGTTCGGAACGAAGGGAATGTCTTCGCCGGTGAACCACAGCACCGAGTTGGTGGCGCTCTTGCGCGACGAACCCGTGCCGACCACGTCGCCGGCGTAGGCCACGAGGTGGCCGCGCGCGCGCAGGTCTTCGATGAACTTCACCGGGCCGCGCTTGCCGTCTTCTTCAGGGACGATGCCGGGGCGGGCGTTCTTGTGCATCGCCAGGGCGTGCATCGGAATGTCGGGACGGGTCGTGGCGTCGGGCGCGGGCGACAGGTCGTCGGTGTTGATTTCGCCAGCCACCTTGAAGATGCTGACGGTGATGCTCTCGGGCACTTCGGGGCGGCTGGTGAACCACTCGGCATCGGCCCAGCTCTGCAGCACGCCCTTGGCGTTGGCGTTGCCCTTGTCGGCCTTTTCCTTGACGTCGTGGAACTGGTCGAACATCAGCAGGGTCTTTTTCAGGCCTTCTGCTGCCACGGCGCCGACTTCGGCGTCGTCCAGCAGGTCGATCATGGGGCTGATGTTGTAGCCGCCGAGCATGGTGCCGAGCAGTTCGGTGGCGCGGGCGCGCGAAATGAACTCGCTCTTCTCGGTGCCGTGGGCCACGGCAGCGAGGTAGCTGGCCTTGACCTTGGCGGCGTCGTCGACGCCGGCGGGCACGCGGTAGGTGAGCAGCTCGAGCAGGAAGGCACCGTCCTTGGCGTTCGCGCTCTTCAGGAGCTCGATGGCTTCAGAGGTCTGCTTCGCGCTCAAGGGCAGCGGCGGGATACCGAGCGCGGCGCGTTCGGCAACATGATCAACGTAGGCTTGCAACATCTTCTTTTCTCCGGAAACTGGGCTGTCGGGCGTGCGAGGCGGCCCCCGCGGTCAAGCAAGAGCCGCGCCGCACCCCGTGGTCGGTACGCTTACTTGGCGCCGTCGGCACCCTCGAACAGGGCCTTGGGCGGGTTCTTCTTCATCTCGGCGGCGAACGCGACTTGCGCGTCGGTCTGGCATTCGTCGGCAATGCGCAGGCCGGCCTTCTGGTTCATCAGCATCGACTTGTTGCCGAGCTGGAGCCACATGGCGCCGGCACGCGGGTCTTCGAGGCGGATGGCGCCGGTGCGGCTTTCGACCGGGTGCATGCGGTACTTCAGGCCCTTGGTGGTCACGGTGAAGAAGCCGGGCTTCTTCTCGTCGGGCGTGACGGTCACGTCGGCACCGAGTTCGCACTGGGCCTTGCCGACGGACACGCGCTGGGCCACGGCCAGGTCGGTGTCGCTGAGCGTCACGTCGGTGTCGGTGTTGATGGGCGTGACTTCTTCGACGGCCTTGGCGGCCTTGCGCGTGACCTGGTGCTTCTTGGCGGGTGCCTTGGCCGTGGTGGACTTGGCGGCGGGCTTGGCCGCCGGCTTGGCAGCGTCCTGGGCCAGGGCGGCCAGCGGGAGTGCCAGGGCAACAGCGGCGATCAGGGCAATTTTCTTCATGTGTGGGTTTCCTTGAGGCTGGGTACAGGTGGTTTCAGGAGGCCGCGAATGCAAACCAGGCTTTCGCCTCGGGGGGCAACGCGCGCCCTGTTGCGTGGGCGCGCGTCAGAACCTGCCAGAAGTGGCGGTAGCTCGCGCGGTCGTGCAATGTGCCATCAATTTGTGTCGGCGCCCAATTCGCGGTTGCCGCCTTTACAAGGATTTTTGTGGCAATTTGAATCTGGGCCTCGTCGGGCGCGAAGGCCTCGAGGATGGGCCGGATCTGGTTCGGGTGGATGCTCCACATGCGCGTGTAGCCGAATTCGGTGGCCGCCCTGCGGGCCGCCGTGCGCATGGCATCGGTGTCGTTGAACTCGGTGACCACGCAATGCGAGGGCACCTTGCCGTAGGCATGCGCAGCCGACGCGATGGCCAGCTTGGCGCGCACCACCAGCGGGTGGCTGAACTGCCCCGCCGCGCCCATGCCGTCGGCCGGAATGGCGCCGGCGTGGGCCGAGACGAAGTCCATCAGGCCGAAGCTCAGCGACTGCACGCGCGGATGCGCGGCGATATCGAAGGCGTTGTGCACGGCCAGCGGCGATTCGATGAGCACGTGCAGCGGCAGCGCCGCGGCATCGGCCGCGTCGAGCGCGGCCACGGCCTGCAGCACGTCGGCGAGCGACTCGACCTTGGGCACCATCAGGTGGCTCAGGCGGTCGGCGGCGCGGCCGGCGATGGTGATCACGTCGCCGGCGAACGCCGGATGGTCGACCGGGTGCACGCGCACGCCGATGCGCATGCCCGGCCGAGCGGCCAGCGCCAGCTCGGTCACGAGCGCCGCGTGCTCGGCCTCCCCGCCCACGGGGGCGCCGTCTTCGCAGTCGAGGGTGACGTCGAACACGCAGGCGCCGAACTCCTCGGCCATCTCAGCCTGGAGCGCGAGGCTCTTCTTCATGCGCGCTTCGACGCCGCTGTAGTGGTCGCACACGGGCAGCGTCACGGCGCCGGCCTGCGCGCCGAGCAGCACTTCACCGGGATGGGCCGAATGGGTCATGCCTTGCTCTTTTGCGCCACGATGAACATGCGCGGAAACGCGAGCAGCCGCTTGCCGTCGGCGCGCGCCGGGTAGGCGGCGTCCACGCGGCGCAGGTACTCGCCAAGATAGCTGGCCTGCAGGTCGGCGCCCAGGCGGTCGACGAAGGGCTTGAGCCCCGTGCCGCGCACCCATTCGACGATGGAAGCGGCATCCGCCATGCGGTGCTGGTAGATGGTGTGCCAGACGTCGATGTGCGCGGCGCGCGGCGCCAGCAGGTCGTAGTAGCCGCCCAGGTCGAGCAGCAGCGTGCGCAGCCTGTCGGCGTCGCCGATGGCCTCGGCCCAGGGGGCTTCGGCGGCCACGGCGCGCATCAGCCGGTGCGTGGGCTCCTGGCGGTTGTCGGGCATCTGGATGGCGAGCACGCCACCCGGGGCCAGCGCGTCGAACAGGCGCGGGATCAGCTTCTGGTGATCGGGCACCCATTGCAGGGACGCGTTGGCATAGATGAGGTCGGGCGCTTCTTCCGAAGAACGTGGCGCCCAGGTCGCGATGTCGCTCAACTCGAAGGCCGCCTGGGGCAGGCGCTCGCGAGCGCTGACCAGCATGGCCTCGGAGTTGTCGGTTCCGGTGACTTGCGCCTTCGGAAACCGTTGCACCAGCAGCTCGGTGGAATTGCCCGGCCCGCAACCGAGGTCGACCACGCGGGCCGCCTCCGCCAGGGGCACCCGCGCCAGGAGTTCCTGTGCGGGGCGGGTGCGCTCGTCCTCGTAGCGACGGTAGAGCGCGGGGTTCCAGTCGAGCATGCCGGGCTTGCCTTGCGTGGCTTAGAGCAGGTGGGCGACGCCGGCGCGTTCGCCTTCGAGCTCTTCGAGCGTCTTGTTGATGCGTTCCTGGCTGAATGCGTCGATCTCGAGGCCTTCGACCAGCTTGTACTCACCGTTTTCGCAGGTGACAGGGAAGCCGAACATCACGTCCTTCGGAATGCCGTACTGGCCGTCCGACGGAATGCCCATGGTGACCCACTTGCCGTTGGTGCCCAGGGCCCAGTCGCGCATGTGGTCGATGGCGGCGTTGGCAGCCGAGGCTGCCGACGACAGGCCACGTGCCTCGATGATGGCGGCGCCGCGCTTGCCCACGGTCGGCAGGAAGGTGTTGGCGTTCCATTCCTGGTCGTTGATCAGCTTGGCCACGCTTTCGCCGTTGATGGTGGCGAAACGGTAGTCGGCGTACATCGTGGGCGAGTGGTTGCCCCACACGGTGAGCTTCTCGATGTCGGCCACGGCCTTGCCGGTCTTGGCGGCGATCTGGCTGGCGGCGCGGTTGTGGTCCAGGCGCAGCATGGCGGTGAAGTTCTTGCGCGGCAGGTCGGGCGCGCTCTTCATGGCGATGTAGGCGTTGGTGTTGGCGGGGTTGCCGACCACCAGCACCTTCACGTTGCGGCTGGCGACGGCGTTCAGGGCCTTGCCTTGCGCGGTGAAGATGGCGCCGTTCACGGCCAGCAGTTCGGCACGTTCCATGCCGGGGCCGCGGGGACGCGAGCCGACCAGCAGTGCGTAGTCGGCGTCCTTGAAGGCGGTCATCGGGTCGCCGTGGGCTTCCATGCCGGCCAGCAGCGGGAAGGCGCAGTCGTCGAGCTCCATCATCACGCCCTTGAGCGCCTTCTGGGCCTTCTCGTCGGGGATTTCGAGCAGTTGCAGGATGACCGGCTGGTCTTTGCCGAGCATTTCACCGGAGGCGATACGGAACAACAGGGCGTAACCGATTTGACCGGCGGCACCGGTGACGGCAACGCGGACGGGCTTTTTGCTCATGGGAAGACTCCAGAAGGTAGTGAAAACGGTGTAGGCGCTCTCGTGGGGCGCCAGGGGGTCCTGCGGGACGAAATACCTTCCCGCAGTGCGAGACCCGCAATATTTTAAGCCGATTCAATGAGGGTCGTCTTATGTCTTATATAAGATATCCTCTCGGGGTCCGCCAAGGCGCACCCACCGCTGCCATGAACACGCCCTCCACCCTCGACGAGCCCACGACGCCGTCCTTCAGTCCGCTCTACCAGCAGATCAAGACCTTGATCCTGCAGAGCCTGCAGGCGGGCGAGTGGAAGCCGGGCGAACCCATCCCCAGCGAGATGGACCTGGCGGTGCGCTACCGGGTGAGCCAGGGCACGGTGCGCAAGGCCATCGACGAGCTGTCGGCCGAAAACCTGGTGGTGCGCCGCCAGGGCAAGGGCACCTTCGTCGCCACGCATGCCGAGCAGCACGTGCAGTACCGCTTTCTCAAGCTCGTGCCCGACGCCGGCGACCCGAGCACCGAAGGCCCCGCGGTACGCACCATCGTCGACTGCAAGCGCCTGCGCGCCTCCGCCGACGTGGCGCGCGCGCTCGGCCTGCGCACCGGCGACGCCGTGCTGCAAGTGCGCCGCGTGCTCGCCTACGCAGGCGTTCCCACCATCCTCGAAGACCTGTGGCTGCCCGGCACGCCCTTCAAGGGCCTGACCGCCGAGCGGCTGCGCGCCTGGCCCGGCCCGATGTACGCGCTGTTCGAAACGGAATTCGGGGTGCGCATGGTGCGCGCCGAAGAAAAGATCCGGGCCGTGCTGCCCGATGCCGAACAGGCCCAGTTGCTCGAGGTGCCGCTGCAGATGCCCCTGCTGAGTGTGGAACGCGTCGCGCACACCTACCATGACATGCCGATGGAGTTGCGCCGCGGGCTCTATCGCACCGACACGCACCACTACAGAAACCAGCTGGGCTGACCCCGATGATGCAGACGAAAAAGGCCGAATACCGGTGCGCCAGCGTGCGCACACAACCCGTGCAGGGCGCTACCGGGTCAAGAGCATCCGACTGCAATGGTGCGCTGACTCGTGCGCGTCCGCTGCCCGATGGTGCATTGCAATAGAATTTTGCGTTGTTTGCATTTCCGCATAAGAAACAAAAGCGTTCGCTCTCAGAACAAGCCAACAAGTCTCCACGCCACGAAAGCACTTCCCCCAATGACAGAGCTTGCAACTCCCCCCCGGCCGCCGCGTCGCGAATTCCGCAACATCAACGCATTCACCGACCTCACGACCTATCGGCTGCCGCCGGCCGGCATCGTGTCGATCCTGCATCGCGTCAGCGGCGTGATCATGTTCCTGCTGCTGCCGTTCATCATCTGGATGTTCGACACATCGCTGTCATCTGAATACTCCTTCGCCAGATTCAAGGGTGCCTTCAACGTCGGCATCGGCTTTGCGCCCGGCTGGTTCTTCAAGCTCGTCGCGCTCGCGCTGATCTGGGCCTACCTGCACCACTTCATCGCCGGCCTGCGCCATCTCTGGATGGACGTGAGCCACGCAGCGGTCACCAAGGAGTTCGGACACAGCTCCGCCCTGGTCACGCTGTCCCTGAGCATCCTGCTCACCCTGGTGCTCGGCGCCAAGCTGTTCGGCCTGTACTGAGAAGGAGCCAACCATGTCTGTGAATTACGGCTCCAAGCGCGTCGTCGTCGGCGCCCACTACGGTTTGCGCGACTGGCTCAGCCAGCGCATCACGGGCGGCCTGATGGCGCTCTTCACGATCATCCTGCTCGCACAGCTGATCTTCTCCCGCGGCCCCATCGGCTACGACCTGTGGGCCGGCATCTTTGCCGCGCAGTGGATGAAGGTGCTGACGTTCTCCGTCATCGTCGCCCTGCTCTATCACGTGTGGGTCGGCATGCGCGACGTGTGGATGGACTACGTCCAACCTGTCGGCATCCGTCTCGTGCTGCAAATTTTCACCATCGTCTGGCTTGTCGGTTGTGCGGGTTGGGCCATTCAAGTGCTTTGGAAGATCTGACCCCACCATGACCTACACAAAAGAACAAATCACCAAGCGCAGATTCGACGTCGTGATCGTCGGTGCCGGCGGCTCCGGCATGCGCGCCTCGCTGCAACTCGCTCGCGCCGGCCTCAACGTGGCCGTGCTCTCGAAGGTGTTCCCCACGCGTTCGCACACCGTGGCTGCCCAGGGCGGCGTCGGTGCATCGCTGGGCAACATGAGCGAAGACAACTGGCACTACCACTTCTACGACACGATCAAGGGCTCCGACTGGCTCGGCGACCAGGACGCGATCGAGTTCATGTGCCGCGAAGCACCGAAGGTCGTGTACGAGCTAGAGCACTTCGGCATGCCGTTCGACCGCAACCCCGACGGCACCATCTACCAGCGCCCCTTCGGCGGTCACACCGCCAACTACGGCGAAAAGGCCGTGCAACGCGCCTGCGCCGCGGCCGACCGCACCGGCCACGCGATGCTGCACACGCTGTACCAGAAGAACGTCGAGGCCCGCACCCAGTTCTTCGTCGAATGGATGGCGCTCGACCTCATCCGTGACGACGAAGGCGACGTGGTCGGCGTGACCGCGCTCGAAATGGAAACCGGCGACCTGCACATCCTGCAGGCCAAGACCGTGCTGCTGGCCACAGGCGGCGCGGGCCGCATCTTCGGCGCGTCGACCAACGCGTTCATCAACACCGGCGACGGCCTGGGCATGGCCGCACGCTCGGGCATTCCGCTGCAGGACATGGAGTTCTGGCAGTTCCACCCCACCGGCGTGGCCGGCGCGGGCGTGCTGCTGACCGAAGGCTGCCGCGGCGAAGGCGCCATCCTGCTGAACAGCAACGGCGAACGCTTCATGGAGCGCTATGCGCCCACCCTGAAGGACCTGGCACCGCGCGACTTCGTCTCGCGCTCGATGGACCAGGAAATCAAGGAAGGCCGTGGCTGTGGTCCCAACAAGGACTACATCCACATGAAGCTGGACCACCTGGGCGCCGACACCATCCACAAGCGGCTGCCGTCGGTGTACGAGATCGGCATCAACTTCGCCAACGTCGACGTCACCAAGGAACCCATTCCGGTGGTGCCGACCATCCACTACCAGATGGGCGGCATTCCCACCAACATCAACGGCCAGGTCGTCATCCAGAAGGGTGAAGACAACAGCGCCGTGGTGAACGGCCTCTATGCCGTGGGCGAATGCTCCTGCGTGAGCGTGCACGGCGCCAACCGCCTGGGCACCAACTCGCTGCTCGACCTGCTGGTGTTCGGCCGCGCGGCCGGCAACCACATCGTGCAGTTCAACGACAAGCTCAAGGAACACAAGCCGCTGCCGGCCAACGCCGCCGACCGCACGCTGCAACGCCTGAACGAACTCGAAGACAGCACCGCCGGCGAGTACGCGCAGGACGTGGCCGGCGAGATCCGCGCCGTCATGCAGCAGCACGCCGCCGTGTTCCGCAAGCAGGCTTCGATGGACGAAGGCGTGGTCAAGATCGCCGCCGTGCGCGAGCGCGTCAAGGCCATCGGCCTGAAGGACAAGTCCAAGGTGTTCAACACCGCGCGCATCGAGGCGCTGGAAGTCGACAATCTGATCGAAGTGGCGCAGGCCACCATGGTCTCGGCCGCCGCACGCAAGGAATGCCGCGGCGCCCACACGGTGGAAGACTACGAGCGTCCCGCAGACGACCCGGTCGCACCGCTGGGCCGCGACGACGCCAACTGGATGAAGCACACGCTCTGGTACAGCCAGGACAACCGCCTCTCGTACAAGCCGGTCAAGCTGCAGCCGCTCACCGTGGCCTCGGTTCCGCCGAAGGTCCGCACGTTCTAAGCAACGGCTAACGTCAGCCAAGTAAAAGCATTCACAAGGTCACTACGATGAAGCGCACATTCCAGATCTACCGCTACGACCCGGACAAGGACGCCAAGCCCTACATGCAGACGGTCGAGGTCGAACTCGACGGCCACGAACGCATGCTGCTCGACGCCCTGATGAAACTCAAGGCGCAAGACCCGACGCTGTCGTTCCGCCGCTCGTGCCGCGAAGGCGTCTGCGGTTCCGACGCGATGAACATCAACGGCAAGAACGGCCTCGCCTGCCTGACCAACATGCTCACGCTCAAGGGCACGATCGTGTTGAAGCCGCTGCCGGGCCTGCCGGTCATTCGCGACCTGATCGTGGACATGACGCAGTTCTTCAAGCAGTACAACTCCATCAAGCCGTACTTGCAGAACGACAGCGTGCCGCCCGAGAAGGAACGCCTGCAGTCGCCCGAAGAGCGCGAAGAGCTCGACGGCCTGTACGAGTGCATTCTTTGCGCGAGCTGCTCCACGAGCTGCCCCAGCTTCTGGTGGAACCCCGACAAGTTCGTGGGCCCGGCCGGCCTGCTGCAGGCCTACCGCTTCATCGCCGACAGCCGCGACGAAGCCACCGCCGAGCGCCTGGACAACCTGGAAGACCCGTACCGCCTGTTCCGCTGCCACACGATCATGAACTGCGTGGACGTGTGCCCGAAGAGCCTGAACCCGACCAAGGCCATCGGCAAGATCAAGGAACTGATGGTGCGTCGCGCCATCTGATTCCGAGTCATTGCCAAGAGACGCCACCATGCAAACCGCCGCCGACTCCACCCAGCCGCTCAGCGAACGTGCGCTGAGCAAGCTGAAATGGCGCTGCCGGCGCGGACTGCTCGAGAACGACCTGTTCATCGCCCGCTTCTTCGAGCGGCACGAATTCCGCATGACCGTGGGTCAAGCGGGAGCGATGGAGACACTGATGGACCTGTCGGACAACGACCTCCTCGACCTCCTTCTGCGAAGAAAGGAGCCTGAGCCCGAATGGGCCGGGGCCGAGGTGGTCGCATTGCTGCAGCTGATGCGCACCGACGGCGCGCAGCGCCCCGCCATCTCTCCTTCGTCGTCCTGAATCCACCTCTGAAAGTAAACCGAAATGAAAGCATCCGATACCAAGGCCACGCTGTCGTTCAGCAACGGCGGCGACAGCGTCGACCTGCCGATCTACAAGGGCACCGTGGGCCCCGACGTGATCGACATCCGCAAGCTGTACGCACAGACCGGCATGTTCACGTACGACCCGGGCTTCATGTCGACCGCCGCCTGCCAGTCGGCCATCACGTACATCGACGGCGACAAGGGCGAGCTGCTGTACCGCGGCTACCCCATCGAGCAGCTCGCGACCAACTGCGACTTCCTCGAGACCTGCCACCTGCTGCTGTACGGTGAACTGCCGGACCAGGCCAAGAAGGAAGACTTCACCAAGGTCGTGACGAACCACACCATGGTGAACGAGCAGATGCAGTTCTTCCTGCGTGGCTTCCGCCGCGATGCCCACCCGATGGCCATCATGACCGGCCTCGTGGGCGCCCTGTCGGCCTTCTATCACGACAGCACGGACATCAACAATCCGGAGCACCGCGAGATCGCCGCGATCCGCCTGATCGCGAAGATGCCCACGCTGGTGGCCATGGCGTACAAGTACACGATCGGCCAGCCGTACATGTACCCGAAGAACGACCTGAGCTACGCAGGCAACTTCTTGCACATGATGTTCGCCACGCCGTGCGAAGAGTACAAGGTGAACCCGGTGCTCGAACGCGCGCTGGACCGCATCTTCATCCTGCACGCGGACCACGAGCAGAACGCCTCGACCTCGACCGTGCGCCTGTGCGGCTCGTCGGGCACGAACCCCTTCGCTGCCATCGCGGCCGGCGTGGCCTGCCTGTGGGGCCCTGCCCACGGCGGCGCCAACGAAGCGGCGCTGAACATGCTCTACGACATCCAGAAGGAAGGCGGCGTGGAGAAGATCGGCGAGTTCATCAAGAAGGTCAAGGACAAGAACTCGAACGTCAAGCTCATGGGCTTCGGCCACCGCGTGTACAAGAACTACGATCCGCGCGCCAAGCTGATGCAGGAAACCTGCAACGAAGTGCTGACCGAGCTGGGCCTGGAAAACGACCCGCTGTTCAAGCTGGCCAAGGAACTCGAAAAGATCGCCCTGGAAGACGAATACTTCGTGTCGCGCAAGCTGTACCCGAACGTCGACTTCTACTCGGGCATCGTGCAGCGCGCCATCGGCATCCCGGTGCCGCTGTTCACCGCGATCTTCGCGCTGGCCCGCACGGTCGGCTGGATCGCCCAGCTGAACGAAATGATCGGCGACCCCGAGTACAAGATCGGCCGCCCGCGCCAGCTGTTCGAAGGCTCGCCCAAGCGTGACGTGAAGCCGATCACCGCGCGCTGATCGGCTGGTGGACTGATGGACCGGTCGACGACCGGTTCACGAACCGTCCCCCAAAAGCTGCCTTCGGGCAGCTTTTTTATTGCCCGTTCGGCATGCCCCTCTTCGCGAGCGGGCAGCAATGCCATCTCGCATCACGATGGCAGCGGCAGGAAAACAGGAAGAAAATAGCCAACTCATCGCCAGACGCGATGCCCAAGCCTTCCAAAGCCCACCCCCATGAGCACGTCCGAACGCAACTTTGCACGCCGCATCGACCTCACGTCGCTGCAGCTGTTCGTGGCCGTGTGCGAGCTGGGCAGCATCGGCCGCGCGGCGGAGCGCGAGTTCATCGCGGCGTCGGCCATCAGCAAGCGGCTGTCGGACCTGGAGGCCACGCTCGGCACCACCCTGCTCTACCGCCATGCGCGCGGCGTCGACCTCACGCCCGCCGGCGAAAGCCTGCTGCACCATGCCCGCTCGGTGCTCTACAGCCTGGAGAAGATGCAGGGCGAGCTCAGCGAATACGCCGACGGCGTGCGCGGCCATGTGCGGGTGCACGCGAACATCTCGGCCATCGTGCAGTTCCTGCCGGAAGACCTGGGCGTGTTCACCCGGGCCCATGAGGCCATCAAGATCGACCTGGAAGAGCACCTGAGCAGCGAGGTGATCCGCGCGGTGCAGGAAGGCGCGGCCGACCTCGGCGTGTGCCACGTGGCCGGCGGCGCGGGCGAGTTGCAGAGCCTGTCTTACCGGCACGACCGCCTGGCGCTGATCGTGCCCACGGGCCATGCGCTGGCCGCGCAGGGCGCCATCGACTTCATCGACTCGCTCGCCTTCGACCACGTCGGCCTGCACACCAACAGCTCCATCTACGTCGCGATGCACGAGGCCGCGCTGAGCGCGGGCCGCAGCGTGAAGCTGCGCATCCACGTGACCGGCCTGGACGCCATGTGCCGGATGATCGAGAACGGCCTGGGCATCGGCGTGATGCCGCAGCGCGCCTTCGAGCTCATGCGCAACGGCATCGGCCGCGGCCTGGTGAGCGTGGCGCTGAACGACGCCTGGGCGGCACGCGAAATCCGCCTGGTGGCGCGCGACTTCTCGACGCTGCCGGTGGCCGCGCGCTCGCTGGTGAACCACCTGCACGCCGCAGCGGACGGCACCGAACAACTTGCGGCCTGAAACGAATTCGACCGATCCGAAGCCGCACAGACAAGACAATCCATTTCCCCACGAAAGACAAGAGACCGACATGGCACGCACGCTCTACGACAAGATCTGGGACGAACACGTCGTCCACACCGAGGAAGACGGCACCGCGATCCTCTACATCGACCGCCACCTGGTGCACGAGGTGACCAGCCCGCAAGCCTTCGAAGGCCTGCGCGAGGCCGGCCGCAAGCTGTGGCGCATCAGCTCGGTGGTGGCCACGGCCGACCACAACACGCCCACCACCGGCTGGGAGCGCGGCTACGAAGGCATTGCCGACCCGACCAGCAAGGAGCAGGTCACCACGCTGGACCACAACATCGCCGAGTTCGGCGCCGCCGCGTTCTTTCCGTTCCTGAGCAAGCGCCAGGGCATCGTGCACGTGATCGGCCCCGAGAGCGGCGCGACGCTGCCGGGCATGACGGTGGTGTGCGGCGACTCGCACACCTCCACGCACGGCGCGTTCGGCGCGCTGGCGCACGGCATCGGCACCAGCGAGGTCGAGCACGTGATGGCCACGCAGACGCTGCTGGGCAAGAAGGCGAAGAACATGCTCGTGAAGGTCGAAGGCAAGCTGCCCCTGGGCTGCACGGCCAAGGACATCGTGCTGGCCATCATCGGCAAGATCGGCACTGCGGGCGGCACGGGCTACACCATCGAATTCGCGGGCGCGGCCATTCGCGAGCTGAGCATGGAAGGCCGCATGACGGTGTGCAACATGGCCATCGAGGCCGGTGCGCGCGCCGGGCTGGTGGCGGTCGACGAGAAGACCATCGCGTACGTCAAGGGCCGCCCGCTGGCGCCCACCGGCGTCGAGTGGGAGCAGGCGGCCGCCTACTGGCGCACGCTGCAGTCGGACCCGGGCGCGACCTTCGACGCCGTGGTCGAGCTCGACGCTACGCAAATCCCCCCGCAGGTGACCTGGGGCACCTCGCCCGAGATGGTGGTCGACATCAACGGCCGCGTGCCCGACCCCGACAAGGAAAAGGACGCGAGCAAGCGCGGCGCCATCGAGCGCGCGCTGGTCTACATGGGCCTGGAGCCCAACAAGGCCATGAACGACATCTTCATCGACAAGGTGTTCATCGGCTCGTGCACCAACAGCCGCATCGAGGACATGCGCGAAGCCGCCGCCGTGGTGAAGAAGCTCGGCCAGAAGGTGGCCAAGAACGTGAAGCTCGCGATGGTGGTGCCCGGCTCGGGCGTGGTGAAGGAACAGGCCGAGCGCGAAGGCCTGGACGTGATCTTCAAGGCCGCGGGCTTCGAATGGCGCGAACCCGGCTGCTCGATGTGCCTGGCCATGAACGCCGACCGGCTGGAGCCCGGCGAGCGCTGCGCATCCACCAGCAACCGCAACTTCGAAGGCCGCCAGGGCGCGGGTGGCCGCACCCACCTCGTGAGCCCGGCCATGGCCGCCGCCGCCGCGGTGCACGGCCACTTCGTCGACGTTCGTACCTTTGCCTGATCTGGCCTGAACTGGAGACATCACATGCAGAAATTCACCGTGCACAAGGGCCTCGTGGCTCCCATGGACCGCGAAAACGTCGACACCGACGCGATCATTCCGAAGCAATTCCTCAAGTCGATCAAGAAGACCGGCTTCGGCGTGAACCTGTTCGACGAGTGGCGCTACCTGGACGCCGGCTTCCCCGGCCAGGACCCGAAGAGCCGCAAGCCCAACCCCGACTTCGTGCTGAACCAGCCGCGCTACGCGGGCGCCTCGGTGCTGCTGGCGCGCAAGAACTTCGGCTGCGGCTCGTCGCGCGAACACGCGCCGTGGGCGCTTGACCAGTACGGCTTTCGCGCGATCATCGCGCCGAGCTACGCCGACATCTTCTTCAACAACAGCTTCAAGAACGGCCTGCTGCCGATCGTGCTGAGCGAGGCGCAGGTGGCGCAGCTGTTCGACGAGGCCTTCGCCTTCCCGGGCTATTCGCTGACCATCGACCTGGAGCGCCAGGTGGTGGTGAAGCCCGACGGCGGCGAGCTGGCTTTCGACGTGCAGGCGTTTCGCAAGTACTGCCTGATCAACGGGCTGGACGACATCGGCCTCACGCTGCGCCACAAGGACAAGATCAAGGCCTTCGAGGCCGAGCGCCTGGCGCAAAAGCCCTGGCTCGCGCATACGATGCTCGCCAACGCCTGAGCACGCCCCTCTTTCATCTCTTCAACACACGACAAAAATGAAAATCGCAGTTCTCCCGGGTGACGGCATCGGCACCGAAATCGTGGCGGAAGCCGTCAAGGTGCTCGACGTGCTCGACCTGAAGTTCGAGCTGGAGTCGGCGCTGGTCGGCGGCGCGGCCTACGAGGCGCACGGCCATCCGCTGCCCGAGGCCACGCTCAAGCTCGCCAAGGAATCGGACGCGGTGCTGTTCGGCGCCGTCGGCGACTGGAAGTACGACAAGCTCGACCGGCCGCTGCGCCCCGAGCAGGCCATCCTGGGGCTGCGCAAGAACCTGGGCCTGTTCGCCAACTTCCGCCCCGCCATCTGCTACGAGCAGCTGGTGGACGCGTCGAGCCTGAAGCCGGAGCTGATCGCGGGCTTGGACATCCTGATCATTCGCGAGCTGACCGGCGACATCTACTTCGGCCAGCCGCGCGGCCGCCGCACCGCGACGGACGGGCACTTTCCGGGCGCCGAGGAAGCCTTCGACACGATGCGCTACTCGCGCCCCGAGGTCGAGCGCATCGCGCGCGTGGCCTTCGAGGCCGCCCGCAAGCGCAGCAAGCGCGTGACCAGCGTGGACAAGGCCAACGTGCTGGAGACCTTCCAGTTCTGGAAGGACATCGTCACCGAGGTGGGCAAGGAATATCCGGACGTCGAGCTCGACCACATGTACGTCGACAACGCGGCCATGCAACTCGTGAAGGCACCCAAGAAGTTCGACGTGGTGGTCACGGGCAACATGTTCGGCGACATTCTTTCGGACGAGGCCGCGATGCTCACCGGCTCGATCGGCATGCTGCCGTCGGCGTCGCTCAATTCGAGCAACCAGGGCCTGTACGAGCCCAGCCATGGCAGCGCGCCCGACATTGCAGGCAAAGGGGTTGCCAATCCTTTGGCTACAATCCTGTCCGCTGCCATGATGCTCCGCTTCTCACTCAACCAACCCGAGGCTGCCGACCGTATCGAGTCGGCGGTGAAGCACGTGCTTGCCTCCGGGCTGCGCACGGGCGACATCTGGTCGGAAGGCACGAAGCGCGTCGGCACCCGCGAAATGGGCGACGCGGTGGTAGCAGCAATCACCAAAAAGACGATTACCGGCTAACCGCAGCCCGCTTCGTCACGCCCCTCCCCGGCTCGACGAGTCGGGGGCAAGAAAAGACAGATTTTTTCTTTTTTTAAAGGGCAAATGGAAATGGCGAACGCATCTCAACCTCTGGTCGGCCTCGTGGGCTGGCGCGGCATGGTCGGCTCGGTCCTGATGGACCGCATGCAGGCCGAAGGCGACTTCGGGCTCGTCGAGCCGATCTTCTTCTCGACCTCCAACGCCGGCGGCAAGGCCCCGGCGATGGCCAAGAACGAAACCGCGCTGAAGGATGCGAACGACATCGATGCACTGAAGAAGTGCGACATCGTCATCACCTGCCAGGGCGGCGACTACACCAGCGAGGTGTTTCCCAAGCTGCGCGCCGCCGGCTGGAACGGCCACTGGATCGATGCCGCGTCGACCCTGCGCATGAAGGACGACGCGATCATCGTGCTCGACCCCGTCAACCTGCCGGTCATCGAGAACGCGCTCGCCAAGGGCGGCAAGAACTGGATCGGCGGCAACTGCACCGTGAGTTGCATGCTCATGGGCGTGGGCGCCCTCTACAAGGCCGGCCTGGTCGAGTGGATGACCAGCATGACCTACCAGGCAGCCTCGGGCGGCGGCGCGCAGCACATGCGCGAACTGCTGACCCAGTTCGGCACGCTGAACGCCGAGGTGCGTGCGCTGCTGGACGACCCGAAGTCGGCCATCCTCGAAATCGACCGCAAGGTGCTGCACAAGCAGCAGACTTTGAGCGCCACCGAAACGGCCAACTTCGGTGCCCCCCTGGGCGGCTCGCTGATCCCCTGGATCGACAAGGACCTGGGCCTGGGCAAGAGCCAGGACGACGCCGAGTGGGGCATGTCCAAGGAAGAGTGGAAGGGCGGCGCCGAGACCAACAAGATCCTCGGCCAGGGCGCGGGCTTCGGCACCGCCGCCACGCCGGTCGACGGTTTCTGCGTGCGCATCGGCGCCATGCGTTGCCACAGCCAGGCCCTGACCTTCAAGCTCAAGAAGAACGTGCCGCTGGCCGACATCGAAGCGCTGATCGCCGCCGACAACCCGTGGGCCAAGGTGGTGCCGAACACGCGCGAAGCCACCGTGAAGGACCTGACGCCGGTGGCGGTGACGGGCACCATGGACATTCCGGTCGGCCGTATCCGCAAGCTGGCCATGGGGCCGGAATACGTGGGCGCCTTCACCATCGGCGACCAGCTGCTGTGGGGCGCCGCCGAACCGCTGCGCCGCATGCTGCGAATCTTGCTTGAAGCCTGATATGGTCCGCTCGGCGCCTTTTGAAACATGATTTGTTGCTAAATGGCGACGCTGAATGTCATCGTAAGTATGCGCGCACTGGGTAGAACAGGCGCACTGCCTTGTCAGTGTGCAGCGATGGTGCTAACGTCCTCTTACAAATTCTGGGCCTGAGCCGCCCCTATCAGCATGACAAGACATCTGTTGCCCGCGGCCAGCCCATCGGCCGTTCGCCCGCTTCTGCCATCGAACGGCTGGCGCCTCTCCATCCTGGGCGCAGCGGCAGCTGTCGCCCTGGGCATCGCCAGCACCGACGCTAGCGCCTTCACGCTGGGTCAGCTGAAGGTGCAGTCGGCGCTGGGCGAACCCTTGCGCGCCGAGATCGACGTGACCGAAATGGCCGCCAGCGAGGCGGACGGTCTGAAGATCAACATCGCCACCGCCGAAGCCTTCAAGAGCGCCGGCGTTCCCTACAACTCGGCGCTCAGCGACGTCAAGGCGACGCTGCAACGCCGTGCAGGCGGCCAGTATGTAGTGCGCCTGAGCGGCAACCGCCCGCTGAACGACCCGTTCATCGACCTGCTGCTCGAAGCCAACGGCGCCTCGGGCCGCATCGTGCGCGACTACACCGTGCTGCTTGATCCGCCGGCCACGCGCCAGGCGGCTTCGAGCGCATCGGCCGCCGCGCTTGCGCCCATCGCCCCCCAGATCACCACGCCCGTCGAGCGCCCTGCCCCGGCAGCACGCGCACGCCGCGAGCGCGCCGCCCCCCCCGTTGCGGTGGCACCGCCGCCGTCGGCACCCGTCGCAGCGCCAGCCCCGGCGCCCGTCACGGCAGCTGCACCGGCTCGCTCCAGTGGCGGCGGCAGCGGTGAACAGGTCACCGTGCAGCGCGGCGACACCGCCAGCAAGATCGCAGGCGCCCACAAGCCCGCCGACGTGTCGCTCGACCAGATGCTGGTCGCGCTGCTGCTGGCCAACCCCGACGCGTTCGTCGGCGGCAACGTCAACCGCATGCGCGCGGGCGCCGTGCTCGACCTGCCCAGCGCCGCCGAAGCGGCCGCGGTAACGCCCGCGGAAGCACGTCGCACCGTCACCGCGCAAAGCCGCGACTTCGGCTCCTACCGCCAGCGCCTGGCCGAGAACGCACCCACCGCCAACGTCGCCGCGGCGAGCCGCAATGCCTCGGGCAAGCTGCAAGCCAACGTCGAAGACCGGAACGCCGCGACCAGCGCACCCGACAAGCTCACCATCTCGCAAGGCAGCGCCTCCACCCGCGCCGCCGACGAGAAAGTGGCGCAGGCGCGCCAGGCGCAGGACAGCAACAACCGCGTGGCGGAACTGTCGAAGAACATCAACGAGCTGAACAAGCTCAAAGCCGCTACGGGCACCGGCGCATCGGCACCTGCCGCTGCAGCGCCCGCCGCAGCGGCGCCCGGCATCCCGGTGCCGGCACCGTCCACCGCCGCGACGACGACTCCAACGCCTGCAACGCCAGCACCCGCTACGCCGGCACCCGTGGCCGCAGCGCCCATGCCGGCACCGGCTGCTTCTCCTGCTCCGGCGACGGCAGCACCTGTTGCGGCGCCGACACCCGCACCTGCAAC
Organism: Variovorax sp. J22G73; assembly: GCF_030317035.1. Classification (GTDB taxonomy): domain Bacteria; phylum Pseudomonadota; class Gammaproteobacteria; order Burkholderiales; family Burkholderiaceae_C; genus Variovorax. The sequence continues at coordinate 639,371 of NZ_JASZYK010000001.1, read as the reverse complement.
CCCCACACCCGAAGCCACCGCAGCGACTGCCGCACCAGCAACGGCACCAGCCGCTGCCGTTGCTGCTGCCACCACGCCATCGGCCACTGATGCCGCTGCCACCCCCGCCGCAGGCGCAGCGAGCGCCGCAGCCACCGCGGCCGCAGCCCCGAAGCCCGCTGCCAAGAAGGTCGTCGCACCGCCGCCGCCGCCCGAGCCGACCTTCCTCGAGGAACTGCTCGACAACCCGCTGATGCTCGCCGGCGGCGCGCTGATCGCGCTGCTGATCGGCTTCCTGCTGTACCGCGTGCTGGGCCGTCGCCGCGAGGAAATGAGCGAAAGCGTGTTCCTCGAGAGCCGCATTCCCAAGGACTCGTTCTTCGGCGCCAGCGGCGGCGAATCGGTCGACACCAAGAACCGCGGGGACTCCACCGTTTCGTCGCTGTCGTACTCGCCGAGCCAGCTCGACGCGGGCGATGTGGACCCCGTGGCCGAAGCCGACGTGTACTTGGCCTATGGCCGAGACCTGCAAGCCGAGGAAATCCTGCGTGAAGCGCTGCGCCTGAACCCGGACCGCACCGCCATTCACCTGAAGCTGCTCGAAATCCACGCCAAGCGCCGCGACGTGCGCGCCTACGAAAGCCTGGCCACCGAAGTGCACAAGCTGACGAACGGCGCCGGTTCCGACTGGAACCGCGTGGTCGACATGGGCAAGGACCTCGACCCGGGCAACCCGCTGTACGAATCGGGCGCGCCCCGCAGCGGTGGCGCCAGCGCCGCCGAAACGGCTGCCTTCGCAGGCGCCCTGGCCGCAGCCGCCAAGCCGGTGGCACCGCCGCCCCCAGCGGCACCCGCGGCATCCGCACCGCCGGCTTTCGTGCCCTCGGTCGCTCCGCTGGACTTCGACCTCGACCTGACCGCACCGCCGCCGCCACCTCCCGCTCCTCCGGTGCCGGCGCCCGCCCCTGTGCAAACCCACGCGCCGGTCGGCGCCAGCCTGCCGAAGTCCGCCTACGCGCCCGCTCCGACCGCCGCACGCCCCGCCGCGCCGCTGTCGAACGGCCACGCTTCGCTGCCTGTCGATCTCGAAAACGACTTCGACACCGCCCCCGGCGCGCTGACCGCCAACACGCTGCCCGGCTCGCTGAGCGACGTGGACAACACCCGCCCCGCCATGCTGCGCAATGCGTTGCCGGCCGACTCGGGCTTCATCGAGTTCGACATGAGCGCGCTGGCCGGCCTGCCGGCCCGCACCCCGGAGGCCGAGGTCATCACGCGGCCTAACGGTCTCTCGCATGACGACGAGGGCGACGACGAAAGCCCGCATGCGGTCAAGCTGTCGCTCGCACGCGAGCTGCAGGCCATCGGCGACGTCGAAGGCGCCCGCTCGCTGGTCGAGGAAGTCGAAGCCGAAAGCGCCGGCGACCTCAAGTCGCAAGCCCGCCAACTGCTCGCCGAGCTGCGCTGAGCGATTGGTTGTTCCGGTTCCTGATTTCGTGAGGCGGGCGTCTTGAGGCTGGCGCTCGGTATCCGTTACAACGGCCAGGCTTACGAGGGCTGGCAGAGCCAGCGCTCGGGCCGCACGGTTCAGGACAAGCTCGAGGCGGCCCTCGCCAAATTCACCGCGCAGCCCCCCGGCAGCATCGGCACGTTGTGCGCCGGGCGCACCGACGCCGGTGTGCACGGGCTGATGCAGGTGGTGCACTTCGACACCCTCATCGAGCGCGACCCCTTCTCCTGGATGCGCGGCACCAACCGCTTCCTGCCCGACGACATCGCGGTGCAGTGGGCGCACCCGGTGCCCGACGAATTCCATTGCCGCGCCAGCGCCCTGGCCCGCCGCTACCTCTACGTGCTCTCGCAATCGCCGGTGCGGCCCAGCCTTGATGCCGGCCGGGTCGGCTGGTCGATGCACGCGCTGGACGGCGATGCCATGCGCCAGGCCGCCGCCGTGCTCATCGGGACGCACGACTTCAGCTCGTTCCGTGCTTCGGCCTGCCAGGCCAAGTCGCCTGTGAAGAACCTGCGGCGCATCGAGATCACGCGCGTGGGCGAAGGCGAGCGCTGCCGCTGGCATTTCGAGTTCGAGGCCGACGCCTTCCTGCACCACATGATCCGCAACCTGATGGGCTGCCTGGTGCGCATCGGCCGCGGCGACGAGCGGGTCGAATGGATCTCCGAGGTGCTCGAGGCGCGCAGCCGCAAGGTCGCGGCCCCGACCTTCTCCGCGGACGGCCTGTACTTCGTGGGCCCGTTGTACGACGCCAAGTGGGGTCTGCCGGCCGAGGCCACGCTGCAGGCGGGCGGGGCTCCTTATGATCCCCCGCCATGACCGCGCCCCTGCCCAGCACCCTGTCCCGCACCCGCATCAAGATCTGTGGCCTCACGCGTGAGGCCGATGTCGATGCGGCGGTGGAAGCCGGCGCCGACGCCATCGGCTTCGTGCTATACCCGAAGAGCCCCCGCGCCGTGACGCCAGCGCGCGCCGCCGAGTTGGCCTCGCGCCTGCCACCTTTCATCACGCCGGTGCTGCTGTTCGTGAACCAGCCACCGGAGGAGGTCATGGCCGCGCTCTCGCTCGTGAAGGGCGCCATCGCGCAATTCCATGGCGACGAGACCCCCGCGCAGTGCGAAGAATCCAGCGGCCCGGGGCGTTTTCGTTACATGCGCGCCGCCCGCATTCCGCTGGGGGCTGCCGGGATCGGCTTCGACCTCGTAAAATACGCGTCCGATTACTCCCACGCCCAGGCCATCCTGCTCGACGCGCACGTCGAAGGTTATGGCGGTGGCGGCAAGGCTTTCGATTGGTCACTTCTTCCACCCGCCGTCGACGCTCACCTCGTCTTGAGTGGTGGGCTCACACCTGCAAACGTGAGCGATGGCATTCGCATCCTGCGGACGCGCTGCAAGTCGCTGTCCGTTGATGTGAGCTCGGGCGTCGAAATCGACGGCCCCGGGAACAAGGGCCTCAAGGACGCCGGAAAAATCCGGCAATTCGTCGCAGCGGTCAGAGCCGCCGACGCGTCCTTCTCCAGTTAGCCGCCGCAGCCGATCGATTCGGGCTGCGGCCCATCGATCGGAAATCATGCAAAGCCAATTTCAGGACTACCAGCAACCCGATGCCACCGGCCATTTCGGCAACTACGGCGGCACCTTCGCGAGCGAAACGCTCACCCACGCGATCAACGAACTGCGCGACGCGTACGCCCGGTTCAAGGACGACCCGGCCTTTCTGGCCGAATTCCACTACGAGCTGAAGCACTTCGTCGGGCGCCCCTCGCCGATCTACCACGCCGCGCGCACCAGCCGCGAAATGGGCGGCGCGCAGATCTACCTGAAGCGCGAAGACCTGAACCACACCGGCGCGCACAAGATCAACAACGTGATCGGCCAGGCGATGCTCGCGCGCCGCATGGGCAAGCCCCGCATCATTGCCGAGACCGGCGCCGGCCAGCATGGCGTGGCCACCGCCACCATCTGCGCGCGCTACGGCCTCGAATGCGTGGTCTACATGGGCAGCCAGGACGTGAAGCGCCAGAGCCCCAACGTCTACCGAATGAACCTGCTGGGCGCCACCGTGGTGCCGGTGGAGTCGGGCAGCAAGACGCTGAAGGACGCGCTCAACGAGGCCATGCGCGACTGGGTCACCAACGTGGAAAACACCTTCTACATCATCGGCACCGTGGCCGGCCCGCACCCCTACCCGACGATGGTGCGCGACTTCCAGAGCGTGATCGGCACCGAGTGCATCGACCAGATGCCGGCCATGCTCGCGGCACAGCAACGCGCCGCGGGCATCCCCGGCGAAGCCGAGGGCAAGCAGCCCGACGTGGTCGTGGCCTGCGTGGGCGGCGGCAGCAACGCGATGGGCATCTTCCACCCCTACATTCCGTTCACCGGCACGCGCCTGGTCGGCGTGGAGGCGGCGGGCGAAGGGCTCGACAGCGGCAAGCACTCGGCATCGATCCTGCGCGGCAGCCCGGGCGTGCTGCACGGCAACCGCACCTACCTGCTGCAGAACGAAGACGGCCAGATCACCGAGACGCACAGCATCAGCGCCGGCCTCGACTACCCGGGCGTGGGCCCCGAGCACGCCTACCTTGCCGACATCGGCCGTGCCGAGTACGTCGGCATCACCGACATGGAGGCGCTCGAGGCCTTCCACTACCTGTGCCGCACCGAGGGCATCATTCCCGCGCTCGAATCCAGCCACGCCGTGGCCTATGCCATGAAACTCGCGAAGACCATGCGCCCCGACCAGTCGATATTGGTGAACCTCTCGGGCCGCGGCGACAAGGACATCGGCACCGTGGCCGACCTGTCGGGCGTCGACTTCTACGACCGCCCGTCCATGCGCGGCCTGAGCGTGAAGGGAGGCAAGTGATGAGCCGCATTGCAAGCACCTTCGACGCGCTGAAAAATGACGGCCGCCGCGCCCTCATTCCGTACGTCACCGCGGGCTTCCCCTTTGCCGACATCACGCCCGAGCTGATGCACGGCATGGTCGAGGCCGGTGCCGACGTGATCGAGCTCGGCGTGCCCTTCTCCGACCCGATGGCCGACGGCCCCGTGATCCAGAAGGCCGGCGAAGCGGCGCTGGCGCTGGGCATCGGCATGAAGCAGGTGCTGGCCATCGTGGCCGCCTTCCGCCAGAAGGACACGACCACGCCCGTGGTGCTGATGGGCTACGCCAACCCGGTCGAGCGCTACGACCTGGTGCACGGCAAGAAGGCCTTCATTCGCGACGCGGCCGCGGCCGGCGTCGATGGCCTGCTCGTGGTCGACTACCCGCCCGAGGAATGCGAGGCCTTCGCCGCCGAGCTGAAGGAAGCCGGCATCGACCTGATCTTTTTGCTGGCGCCCACCAGCACCGACGAGCGCATGGCCCAGGTGGCGCGCATTGCCAGCGGCTACGTGTACTACGTGTCGCTCAAGGGCGTGACCGGCGCCGGCCACCTCGACACCGAGGCGGTCGGCCTGATGATTCCGCGCATTCGCCAGCACGTGAGCATCCCCGTGGGCGTGGGCTTCGGCATTCGCGACGCGCGCACGGCGCAGGCGGTCGGCTCGGCCGCCGATGCGGTGGTGATCGGCACCAGGATCATCCAGCTCATCGAAGACCAGCCGCGCGAACGCGTAGTGCCGGCGGTGCGCGAATTCCTGGCGGGCATTCGCGAAGCGCTCGACGCGCTGCCGGCGGCTACCCCCAAGAACGCGGCTGGCCGATAATCGCGGTTGCCTCCGTCCCCTGGGCTGTGTTCCGCACGCGGCCCAGGGGAGCTAATCGTCGCGAAGGCCTGCCTGTCGCGAGAACCAAGGATTGCCCATGAGCTGGCTTGAAAAACTGCTACCCGCCAAGATCGCACAAACCGACCCGTCGGAGCGCCGCCAGGTGCCCGAGGGCCTGTGGATCAAGTGCCCCGCCTGCGAGACCGTTCTGTACAAGACCGACCTCGAGCACAACCAGAATGTCTGCCCCAGCTGCAGCCATCACCACCGCATCGGCGCGCGCGCCCGGCTCGACGCGTTCCTCGACGCCGAAGGCCGCTACGAACTCGGCCAGGAAGTGCTGCCGGTCGACGCCCTGAAGTTCAAGGACAGCCGCAAGTACCCCGAGCGCCTGAAGGAAGCCCTGGAGAACACCGGCGAGACCGACGCCCTGGTGGTGCTCGGCGGCTCGGTCCACAGCATCAGCGTGGTCGTGGCCTGCTTCGAGTTCGAATTCATGGGCGGCAGCATGGGCAGCGTGGTCGGCGAGCGCTTCGTGCGCGGCGTGGAAACCGCCATCGAGCAGAAGGTGCCCTTCATCTGCTTCACCGCCACCGGCGGCGCGCGCATGCAAGAGGGCCTGCTCTCGCTGATGCAGATGGCCAAGACCAACGCCGCGCTCACCCGCCTGGCGAAGAAGGGCCTGCCGTATATCAGCGTGCTGACCGACCCGACCATGGGCGGCGTGAGCGCCGGCTTTGCCTTCGTGGGCGACGTCGTCATTGCCGAGCCCAAGGCGCTGATCGGCTTTGCCGGCCCGCGCGTGATCGAGTCGACCGTGCGCGTGACGCTGCCCGAAGGCTTCCAGCGCGCCGAGTTCCTGCAGACCAAAGGCGCCATCGACTTCATCAGCGACCGCCGCGAACTGCGCAAGACCATCGCCAGCACGCTGGCCATGCTGCTGCGCCAGCCGGCCGACGCGGTCAGCTGAAGCAAGTACGGCACGACGAAAAAAGGGCCCGGGTGCATCGCACCCGGGCCCTTTTTGCTTGCCGCCTGGCGGAAGGTCAGACCGTCAGAACGTCAGCTGGTAGGCAAACACCAGCAGGTTGCTCAGCACGATCGCCACGATCTGCAGCACCACGATGGCCGCCAGCGGCGACAGGTCGACCCCGCCGATCAGCGGAATGAAGCGGCGAAACGGCCGCACCAGCGGTTCGGCCAGCCGCGAGATCAGGTCGAGCAGCATCGGCGACGCGCCCGGAATCCACGACAGCACCGCGTACACCACCAGCAGCGCGGTGAGCCCCGAGACCGCCAGCTGCATCAGCCCGACCAGCGACACCAGCGGCAAGGTCACGATGTGTCCCAGGTTGCCGATGAGCAGCCACAGCAGCAGGAACTTCAGCATCACCAGCAGCCACGCCGCGATCAGGCTCGCCAGGTCCCAGCGCTTCACCGAGGGCACGATGCGCCGCAGCGGCAGCACGATCCAGTCGGTGATGGCGAAGATGAAGCGCCCGAGCGGGTTGCCGAACGGCACCCGGTGGTACTGCATGTAGAGCCGCAGCAGGCAGGCGCCGCCGAGCAGGCCGACGATCACGTCGAGGAGGAAAGAGGGGATCTGATAGAGCATGAGGGCGCAGCCGTGAGCGGAATGCGATGATAGCCACGCAAGGTTCTTCGATGACGACACAACCCCTTTTGCATTCACTGCCATTGTTCCCGCTCGGAACCGTCCTGTTCCCCGGCGGCCTGCTGCCCTTGCGCATCTTCGAGGTGCGCTACCTCGACATGATCGGCAAGTGCCGCAAGGCTGGCGTGCCTTTCGGCGTGGTGAGCCTCACCAGCGGCAGCGAGGTCCGCAAGCCCGGCTCCGACGCCGAGCGCTTTTCCAGCATCGGCACGCTGGCCGAAATCCGCGAGTTCGATTCGCCGCAGAGCGGCCTGCTGCAGATTGAGTGCGTGGGCACGCAGCGCTTTCGCATCCGCCAGACCGAGTTGCAGAAGCACGGCCTGTGGGTCGCCGAAGTGGAGGCCGTGCCCGACGACGTCGCGCTCGACATTCCCGACGACCTGAAGCACACCAGCACCGCGCTGCGGCGGCTGATCGACACGCTCGAAGAGCGGCGCCGCGCGCAGGACGCGACGGCCCGCCTGCCCATCGGCGAGCCCTACCGCCTGGACGATTGCGGCTGGGTGGCCAACCGCTGGTGCGAGCTGGTGCCGATGCAGCTCGAGCTGCGCCAGCGCCTCATGACGCTCGACAGCCCGCTGATGCGCCTGGAGCTGGTCAGCGATCTGCTCGCACGCACGGGCATCACTGAATAGCTTGCTCTGTTTTTTGTAGCGCACGCCGCAGGATCGGCGGGCGCTGGCGCCAGCTTTTATTCGAAAAGCCATGGGCTAAAATGCCAGCCCCGCGCACGCTCCCGGATGCGCGCCACCCGCCTCCCATGTCCGATCACCTGACCCCCCACATTCCCACGCCCGCAGCGGCACCGGCAGCCACCGTGGCCGCCGTCGACGACAACAAGCTCATCGCTGAACGCCGCGAAAAGCTCAAGCTGCTGCGCGCCGCGCAGGCCGAGGGCAAGGGCGTCGCGTTCCCCAACGACTTCAAGCCGGGCCACCGCGCGACGGCGCTCGCCGAGGCGCACGGTGCCACCGAGCCCGAGGCGCTCGAGGCGCAGGCCGTGGCCGTCAGCGTGGCGGGCCGCATGATGCTCAAGCGCGTGATGGGCAAGGCCAGCTTCGCGACCCTGCAGGACGCCACCGGCCGCATCCAGCTGTACGTCACGCGCGACGCCGTGGGCGAAGAGGCCTACGCCGAGTTCAAGCGCTGGGACCTGGGCGACATCCTCGGTGCCGAAGGCACGCTGATGAAGACCAAGACCGGCGAGCTGTCGATCAAGGTCACCCGGCTGCGCCTGCTCACCAAGAGCCTGCGCCCCCTGCCCGGCGACTTCTACGGCATGGCCGACCAGGAGCAGAAGTACCGCCAGCGCTACGTCGACCTGATCACCGACGAGTCGGCCCGCGTGCGCTTCACCGCGCGCAGCAAGGCCGTGAGCGCGCTGCGCGAGTTCATGGTGGCCAACGACTTCCTCGAGGTCGAGACGCCCATGCTGCACCCCATTCCGGGCGGTGCGAACGCCAAGCCGTTCAAGACGCACCACAACGCGCTCGACCAGGAAATGTTCCTGCGCATCGCGCCCGAGCTGTACCTCAAGCGCCTGATCGTCGGCGGCTTCGAGCGCGTGTTCGAAATCAACCGGAGCTACCGCAACGAAGGCATCTCGGTGCGGCACAACCCCGAGTTCACGATGATGGAGTTCTACGCGGCCTACTGGAACTACCGCGACCTGATGGACTTCACCGAGACGCTGATCCGCACCATCGCCGACAAGGCCGTGGGCACCCAGCAGCTCAGCTACGGCGGCAAGCCGGTCGACCTGACCCAGCCCTTCCAGCGCCTGACGATCCGCGAAGCCATCCTGAAGTACACCGAGGCCGAGGGCGTGGCCCAGGGCGTGGACGACAGCGCCTGGCTCGTCAACGCCCTGCGCAAGATCGGCCTGAGCGAAGAAAAGGACAAGCTCTCGCAGCGCAGCCTGGCCAGCCTCCAGGTGATGTACTTCGAGGAAACCGTGGAAGAGAAGCTCTGGCAGCCGACCTTCATCATGGAACACCCGACCGAGATCTCGCCGCTGGCGCGCGCCAACGACGAGCGCCCCGAGGTCACCGAGCGCTTCGAGCTCTACATCACCGGCCGTGAGTTCGGCAACGGCTTCAGCGAGCTGAACGACGCCGAGGACCAGGCCGCGCGCTTCAACGCGCAGGTGGCCGCAAAGGACAGCGGCGACGACGAAGCGATGTTCTACGACCACGACTTCGTGCGCGCGCTCGAATACGGCATGCCGCCCACCGGCGGCTGCGGCATCGGCATCGACCGACTGATGATGCTGCTGACCGACTCGCCGAGCATCCGCGACGTGATCCTGTTCCCCGCGCTGCGCAGGGAATCTTGAGCATGGCGTCACCGTCGTCGTTGCCGACGATCGGCATCGACTTCGGCACCTCCAACTCCGCCGTGGCCTGCCGGGTCGACGGCGTGGCCCGCCTGCTGCCCATCGAGGGCGCGGCCACCACCCTGCCCACCGCGATCTTCTTCAACGCCGAAGACCGCAGCACCCATTTCGGCCGCGACGCCGTCGCGCAGTACCTCTCGGGCACCGAAGGCCGGCTGATGCGTTCGCTGAAGAGCCTGCTCGGCAGCGCGCTGATGCAGGAGAAGACGGCCATCTACGACGGCCTCGTGAGCTTCGAGGACATCATCGCGCGCTTCCTGCGCGAGCTGGCCGTGCGCGCCAGCCGCGAACTCGGCCAGCTGCCCGAACGCGTGGTCATCGGGCGCCCGGTGCACTTCGTGGACGACGATGCCAAGCGCGACGAACGCGCCGAAGACAGCCTGCGCGTCGCGGCGCGCGCGGCGGGCTTTCGCGAGATCGCCTTCCAGCTCGAGCCCATTGCCGCGGCCTTCGACTACGAGCAGCGCATCACCAGGGAATCGATCGTGCTCATCGTCGACATCGGCGGCGGCACCTCCGACTTCACCGTGGTGCGCGTGGGTCCCGAGCGCGCCACGCGCGACGACCGCAGCGACGACGTGCTGGCCACCAGCGGCGTGCACATCGGCGGCACCGACTTCGACCAGCGCCTGAACCTGGAGCGCGTGATGCCGCAGTTCGGCTTTCGCCACCATGGTCCGCAGGGGCGCGAGGTGCCGAGCAAGGTGTTCTTCGAGCTGTCGTCCTGGCACCTGATCAACTGGCTCTACGCCGCCAAGGCGGTGCGCCAGGCCAAGGACCTGCGCACCAGCTACAGCGACCTGCGCCTGCACGACCGGCTCATGACCGTGCTCGAGGAGCGGCACGGCCACCGGATCGCCAGCGCGGTGGAGGCGGCCAAGATCGACGCCTCGGTGAGCGACGCCGAAACGTCCATCGACCTGTCCTGCGCCGAAGCCGGGCTCGTGGCCTCGCTGTCGCCCGCCGACATGGCGCAGCAGCTGGCCACGCCGCTGCAAAACGTGATTGCCTGCGCGCACGCCTGCGTCAAGCGCGCGGGCCTGCGCAGCGGCGACCTCGACGCCATCTACCTCACCGGCGGCTCGTCAGCGCTGCGGCCGTTCCAGCACGCCCTGCGCAAGAGCTTCGCGGGCGTGACGCTGGTGGAAGGCGACCTCTTCGGCGGCGTGGCCACCGGCCTGGCCTGCGCGGCCCGCACCGAGCGCCGCGCATGAAGTACCTGGCGGGCTATCCAGCGACCCTGCTGGACCAGGTCCGCCAGCTGATGGCAGAGGACAAGCTGGGCGCGCTGCTGAGCAGCCGCTACCCGGACGGCGCCCATGCCGTGCAGACCGACCGCGCGCTGTACGACTACGTGAGCGAGCTCAAGAGCGATTTCATGCGCAAGGCCGAGCCGCTGTCCAAGGTGATGTACGACAGCAAGCTCCACGTGATCAAGAACGCGCTGGGCACGCACACCACGGTGTCGCGCGTGCAGGGCGGCAAGCTGAAGGCCAAGCGCGAGATCCGGGTGGCCAGCCTGTTCAGGGAAGTGCCGCTCGAATGGCTGCGCATGATCGTCGTGCACGAGCTGGCGCACATGAAGGAGCGCGAGCACGACAAGGCGTTCTACGCCCTGTGCAGGCACATGGAGCCGGACTATCATCGCCTGGAGTTCGACCTTCGCCTGTATCTGGAGCACCTGAACACGGGTGGAAAGCGCCTCTGGGGCGGGGCCCCCGAAGCACCTGGTCCGGCGCCGGGCTCGATACCGGACAACGGCTAGTCCGCCTCGGACGCCGGTCGGCGTTCACCCCGCCGGCCACGCGCCCCCCGCTCTTTCAACGCCACGGGGTACCGCCATGTCACATCCTCAACAACGATTCTTCGTCGCCGGTGTGAAGCAGTTCCTGCCGTCCTACTTCAGGGACCGCTCAGTCGTCGAAATCGGCAGCCTCAACCTCAACGGCTCGGTGCGCGAACTCTTCGAAGGCTGCAGCTACCTGGGCATGGACGTGGACGAAGGCCCCGATGTCGACCTGGTCTGCCATGGCGAGAACTACGGCGGCGCCGCGAGCGGCACGGACGTGGTGATCTCCTGCGAGGCGATGGAACACAACCCGCAGTGGAAGAAGACCTGGCTCAACACCCTTCGCCTGGTGAAGGACGACGGCCTCGTCGTCATGACCTGCGCCACCCCGGGGCGGCGCCAGCACGGCACCGTGGAGTTCAACCCCTCCGATTCGCCGTTGACGGTCGGCCAGCACCAGAACCACTACCGCAACCTGGCCGCCACCGACTTCACGGCCCTGCTGCAGCACGACGCCTGGTTCTCGGTGTGGGGCTTCTTCGAAGACCGCAGCAGCCACGACCTGTACTTCTTCGGCGTCGGCCCGGAGGCCGACGAACCGACCCGCGCGCAGGCGCTCGCGCTGCACGCGGCGTTGAAGGAGCACTATCACCAGGTGAACGTGTTGGGCCGGTACTGAGGCGCAGGAAGCAAGCAGCAGGGCCCGAGACCAGAAACCCGGAAACGTGAGCCCCCATGTCCACCCTGCCCCGGCTCAACTTCACCTCGCTGTCTTCGCACGAGACCTGCGGCGATATCGTGGAGGCCTTCAGGCTGGCGGCGCAGAGCCTGGGCTACCCGACCCGCTTCACGCCCTGCTACATCGTGCCGGGGGAAATCAACATCCTTTTCTTCTTCTGGGATGTGCCGTGGGAGCACATCGAGCAGCACCACCCCGATTGCATCGTCGTCAATTTCGAACCGATGGTGCACGGCACCCATGCATGGAACGAGCGCTATCTGGACGTGCTGAAGCGCTGCTATCTCTGGGAGTACAGCAAGTCGAACTTCCAGCGGCACCGCCAGCTGGGCTACCGGAACGCCGACTACGTCGCGCTCGGCTGGGAGCCCGGCGCGGCCGAGATCTTGCCGCTGGCCGACGTGCTGCCCGACGCGAAGCAGGACATCGACGTGGTCTTCTTCGGTTCGCTGACGCGGCGGCGCATCGACATCCTCGAAGGGCTGATGGCGCGCGGATGGCGCGTCGAAGTCAATCGCGGGCGCGCCTGGACGCTGGAGGAGCGCAACGGCTTCCTGCGGCGCGCCAAGATCGTGCTGAACCTGCACAACTGGGAGGCGTCGCGCGTGGTCGAAGTGCCGCGCCTGTCGATCCTGCTGCGCCATCGCAAGGCGGTGGTCTGCGAGCTCTATCCCGACAGCGAGGTCGAGGCGCCGGTGCGCGATGCGGTGGTCGGCGCGCCGTACGAGCGGCTCATTGAAACCATCGAACAGCTGCTGGCCGACCCGCCCCGGCGCGAGGCGCTCGAGCGCGACGCGCTGGACGTGTTCAGCCACGCGTTCGCGCCGCCGCTGGTGGGGCCGGCCATCGAGCGCTTCCTGGACTGGCGCGCACAGCAGCCCGACCGCTTCGGGGCCACGGCCATGCCGCGCGTGACGGTGTGCCTGACCGCCGGGGACTCTCTGGATGCACCCGATGCGCGCGGTGCGCTGTCGCAAAGCTTGCGGGCCTGGTCGGCGCAGCGAGGCGTGTCGCTGCACGTGGTGCTGGTGGCTCCGGCGGAAGTGGACTGCCTGCCCGCCCTGCTCGCTGAAGCGGGCATCGTCGATGCGCAACTGATCTCGCTGCCGGTCGCTTGCGACCGCGCCACCGCCCGCAACCTCGCGTTGGCACAGGCGCAGGGCGGCTGCATCGTGTTCTCCGACGCCGGAGACATTCCCTCGCCCGAGCGCCTGCAGCGCCAGGCGGCGCTGCTGCAGGCGTGCGCGGCCATCGACATCGTCGGGTGCTGGTGCGACACGCTAGACGGCGCATTCGAGTTCGCCGAGCGGCACCAGGACATCCTCGTGGAATTTCTCGGGCCCCGCCCGCTGCAGCTGTCGGCGTGCATGGTGCGCCGCAGCTTCCTGGCGCGCAGCGGCGTGCGCCACGACCCGGAATTCGCGGTGCACGACGACCTTCACATGCTGTGCAAGAGCGCCGCCGCGGGTGCGCGTTTCGCGGTACTGCCGCAGCTGCTGCACCGGCCGGCGACGCTGCCTTCGCCCCTGGGTGCCGATGCTTCAGCAGCACTCGCCGCCCGGGCGCGTGCGCTGGTGCTGGCCTGCCTGTTGCCGAAATCGACGGGCGAAGCCTTGCAACAGATCGCGCAGCTCTATGCGCTGTACTGGCCACCGACGCTGGATTTCGCGCAAGACCTGCTGCACGCCCTGGCGCACGCCTGCTTCAAGCCGGCCGCGCCGCCGGAGCAGCAATGGGTCGAGCACGAGACCTTGACGCGCGCGCTTCGCCACGAGGCGTTGCGCCTGCTGCGGATCTTTTTCGACGCGGGGCTGGCGGACAGGGACTGGCTGGAACGCCAGTTCATGGCCCTCGAGGTCGCTCAGTTCCTGGCACCGGCGTCCAACGAGTTGCCGGTGCGGGTGTTCAGGCACGCGCAGGACGCTTCGGCTGCATCGCCAGCCCCGCTCCAGGGCGACGCCGGTTAGCGCAGGCGCTTAGGCCGTCAGGTCACCGCGCGACAGGATGCGCCGCGCACCCTGGTAGGGCGCCGAGCCCGCGAGATCGGTCCACGACAGCGCTGCCGATGGCGGCAGCAACGCCCGGCGGCGCGCCTCGCTGGCGGCATCGCCCACCCAGCGGCCCGTGTCGCGTGCCGCGCCGAAGCCGTCCAGCAGGCTGTCGAGCGGCGCGCCGTCGCCGATGCTCTGGTTGCACAGCATGGCGAGGTCGCAGCCCGCGTCGATGGCCGCCAGCGCCGCATCGGCGTAGCTGAGCAACTGGCCGTCGATGTAGCGCCCCGCCTCCATGCTGAGGTCGTCGCTGAAAATCACGCCCTCGAAACCCAGCCGCTGCCGCAGCACCGCCTTGAGCCACTTCGACGAAAAGCCCGCGGGCCGCTTGTCGACCTTCGGGTAGATCACGTGCGCGGGCATCACGGCGCTGAGCGTGCCCGCGAGCCAGTCGTAGGGCTGCGCGTCGTCGCTCAGGATGTCCTTGAGCGCGCGCTGGTCGACCGGAATCTCGACGTGCGAGTCGGCCGCGACAAAGCCGTGCCCCGGAAAGTGCTTGCCGCAGTTGCGCATGCCCATCTGCAGCATGCCGTGCATGACGCTCTTGGCCAGCAGCGCCACCACGCGCGGATCGCGGTGGAAGCTGCGGCTGCCGATGACGCTGCTGCCGCCGTAGTCGAGGTCGAGCACGGGCGCGAAGCTGAAGTCGACGCCGCACGCGCGCAGCTCGCCGGCCAGCACCTGGCCGACGGCCGTCGCGGCCTGGGTGGCGCGCAGGGCGTCGCGCATCCACAGCTCGCCCAGCGCGCGCATCGACGGCAGGTGGGTGAAGCCGTCGGTGCGAAAGCGCTGCACCCGGCCACCCTCGTGGTCGACGCAAATCAGCAGGTCGGGCCGGATCGACTTGATCTCGGCGTTGAGCGCGGTCATCTGCGCGCGGTCTTGCCAGTTGCGGGCGAAATGAATCACGCCGCCCACCAGCGGGTTCGCCAGGCGCCGGCGGTCGGCGTCGGTGAGCGCGGTGCCGGCCACGTCGACGATCAGCGGCGCGTGCACGGCGCGGGGGCGTTCGAGCCCGGGGGTCATAGCTTCTCCACCACCACGAAGCTCGCGGCGTATTCGGTTTCGTCGGTCACGGTCACATGGGCCGTGAGGCCCTGCGCCTCGAACCATTCCTTCAGCTCGCCATGCAGCACGATGACGGGCTTGCCACTGCGCAGGTTGGCGATCTCGCACAGCCGCCAGCTCATGGGCATGCGCATGCCCATGCCGACGGCCTTGCTGAAGGCCTCCTTGGCGGAAAAGCGGGTCGCCAGGTAGCTCAGGCCGCGCTTGGGCCAGCGCGCGCTGCGCGCCTGCCAGACCGCGAATTCGGCGTCGCTGAGCACCTTGCGAGCAAAGCGCTCGCCCTGTCGCTCGAAGGTCGCGGCAATGCGACGCAGGTCGCAGATGTCGGTGCCAATGCCGTAGATCATGCGGCGGCGACGTTCACTGCGCCTCGCTGATGCAACGCAGGTAGTCGCGCGTGGCGGCGGCGTAGCCGAGCTCGAGCGCATCGGCCACGAAGGCGTGCCCGATGGACACCTCCTGCACACCGGGCACGGCGCGCAGGAACGCCGTGAGGTTGTCGCGGCTCAGGTCGTGCCCGGCGTTCACGCCCAGGCCCGCGGCCAGCGCGGCGCGCGCGGTGTCGGCATAGCGCGCGAGCACGGCTTCTTCTTCAGGCGTGCCGCGCGAGGCGGCATAGCCCTCGGTGTAGAGCTCGACGCGGTCGGCGCCCACGGCCTTCACCGCGGCCATCATCTCGGGAATCGGGTCCATGAACAGGCTGACGCGCACGCCCAGCGCGCGGGCCTCGGCGATCAGCGGGCGCAGGCGCTCGGCGTCGTCGGGAAAGGTCCAGCCGTGGTCGCTGGTCGACTGGGTTTCGCTGTCGGGCACGAAGGTGGCCTGGTGCGGCTTGAGCGCGCGCACGAAGTCCATCAGGTTCTGGAAGGGGTTGCCTTCGATGTTGAATTCGACGGCCGGCCAGCCGCTGGCGAGCAGTTCGGACAGGTCACTCACGTCGTGCGCGCGGATGTGGCGCGCGTCGGGCCGCGGGTGCACGGTGATGCCGTGGGCGCCGGCGGCCAGGCAGGCCTGCGCGGCCTTCACGACGCTCGGAATGCCCAGGTGGCGCGTGTTGCGCACCAGCGCGACCTTGTTGAGGTTGACCGACAGCGCGGTGCCGGTGGACGTGGGGGCGTGGCCTGAAGTGCTCATAGTGCTTGCAGATCTCTCATCATTTGCCGCGTGCGCAGCGTGGACACGCCGCAATGGTAGTTGAGCAAGGCGCGCAGCTGGTTTCGCAGGGCGCTGTTGCTGCCGGTGTTCATGACGGCAATTTCGCGCAGCGTGGCGGAAAAAGGTGCGCGATCGTCCAGCACCTGTTGCAGCGCCCGCCAGTCGATACCGGCCAGCGCGGCCTCGCCAGCGGCGGCTTGGCGCAGGCCGGCCTCGGGCACGAGGCTGTAGCGCACGGCGTCGTCCAGCGGCTCCAGCGTGAGGGTCTGCACCTCGAGCGACGGCAGCAGGCCCACCTCGCGCAGCAGGATCAGCTCGAAGGCCCGCAGCGCCGCCGCCTGCGTGGCGGCCTGGGCGCCGGCGTGCTCGCTCGCCAGCACCTGCACCACGCCCGCGTAGGCGTCGAACAGCGCCTCGTGCGCATCGTCTCGCGCCAGCAGGCGCAACAGCAGTTCGTTGACGTAGTAGCCCGATAGCAGCGCCTCGCCGGTCGGCATGACGTGCCCGCCCATCCATTCGGCGCCCTTGAGCGTGCGGATCTCGGCATCGCCGCCGTAGTTGAGCTGCAGCGGCTGCAGCGGCAGCAGCACCGGGCGAAAGTTGGAGCTCGGCCGCTTCGCCCCCTTGGCCACCAGCGCGATGCGCCCGTGGTGCCTGGTGAAGACCTCGAGGATCAGGCTCGACTCGCTCCAGTCGTAGCGATGGAGCACATAGGCCGGTTCGTGCGAAACGCGGTGGGCGGCGGCCACTTCATTCGTAGCCGAAGGAGCGCACGCGGGCTTCGTCGTCCGCCCAGCCGGAGCGCACCTTCACCCACAGTTCGAGGAACACTTTGGCGTCGGCCAGCTTCTCGAGCTCGACGCGGGTTTCCATGCCGATGCGCTTGATGCGCTCGCCCTTGTCGCCGATCACCATGGCCTTGTGGCCGTCGCGCTCGACCACGATGGTGGCGGCAATGCGCAGCAGGCGCTTCTGGCCCTTTTTCTGCGGCGGCTCTTCCTCGAACTTGTCGATGATCACGGTCGAGGTGTAGGGCAGCTCGTCGCCGGTCAGGCGGAACAGCTTCTCGCGCACCAGCTCGCCGGCCAGGAACTTCTCGCTGCGGTCGGTGAGCTCGTCCTCGGCGTAGAACCAGGGTTGCTCGGGCAGGTATTTTTCGCAGATGCCGAACAGGCGCTCGACGTCCTTGGCGTTCTTGGCCGACATCGGCACGAACTCGGCGAAGGCGTGCTTGGCCTGCATGGTCTGCAGCCAGGGCGCGATGTCGCCGCGGCGGTGCACGTTGTCGAGCTTGTTGGCCAGCAGCACCGTCGGAATGCCCTTGCCCAGCAGCTTGAGCACGCGCTCGTCGGCGGGCGTGAAGCTGCCGGCCTCGACCACGAAAAGAATCAGGTCCACGTCGCCGACCGCGCCCTGCACGGTCTTGTTGAGCGACTTGTTCAGCGCGTTGGCATGCAGGGTCTGGAAACCCGGCGTGTCGACGAACACGTACTGCGTGGCACCCATCGTGCGCATGCCGGTGATGCGGTGGCGCGTGGTCTGCGCCTTGCGCGAGGTGATGCTGATCTTCTGGCCGACCAGCGCGTTCAGCAGCGTCGACTTGCCCACGTTGGGCTTGCCGACGATGGCGATAAGGCCGCAGTGCTGCGGCCCGGTGGCAGGCGCATCGCCTGCGGTGTCTTCGGGTCCCGCTACGGGATTGATAGCATCGTTCATTCTGATTTCACGCGGCGCCGCGTGCCTTGAGCCGGATCAACATGGCGGCGGCCGCCGCCTGCTCGCCAGCGCGGCGCGAGCCGCCGATGCCGCGTTCGCGAAGGCCCAACTCGGGCACCTCGCACTCGACATCGAAAGTCTGCTTGTGCGCGGCGCCCAGTGTGGCGGCCACGCGGTACACCGGCAGCTTCATTTTGTGACCCTGCAGCCATTCCTGCAATTCGGTCTTCGGATCCTTGGCCGCGGCTTCCATGCGCGGGTTGATTTCCACCGCCTCGTACAGCCTGTGCACCAGCGACTGGGCGGCGGCAAAGCCGGCGTCGAGGTAGACCGCACCGATCAGCGCCTCGAGCGCATCGGCCAGGATCGACGGCCGGTTCGGGCCGCCGGAGCGGGCCTCGCCCTCGCCCAGCTTGAGCAGCGGCGAGAGCGCCAGCCCCACCGCCAGGCGGTGCAGGGTGTCTTGCTTGACCAGGTTGGCCCGCACGCGCGACAGGTCGCCCTCGGGCAAGGCCGACAGGCGGATGTACAGCAGGTGAGAAACCGCCAGGTTCAGCACCGAGTCGCCGAGAAACTCCAGGCGCTCGTTGTGGTCGGACGAAAAGCTGCGGTGCGTGAGCGCGAGCTGGAGCAGCCGCGGGTCGGAGAAGGTGTGCTGGAGACGCGCTTGCAGCGCGACGAGGCTGCCGTCCACCTTTTTGAGCGCCGCGTTCAGCGGGACTCGCCCTTGTACTTGAGGGTCAGGTAGGCCGGGCCGAACAACGGGATCTCGCGCTCGTACGCGTACGAGACCACCACCTTGTCGCCGACCTTCTTGATGTCGAGGTCCTTGCCGCTGACCGACTTGAAGTCGTCGATGGCCTGGGCCCGATCGAAGATGGCGCGCACTTCCGGCACCGTGGAGCCTTCCTTGGCCTTGTTGGCGGCCTTGTCGATCGCCTGCCATTCGATCAGCGTCGGAATGACCTGCGCGACGACCACGCCCAGGCAGCCCAGCACCACCGCGACGAACACCAAGCCGACGAACGAAATGCCGCGCTGCTGCGCAGCCCTGCTGCGGACTGACCGATGTGTTCTCATGCCCTCTTACCCCTCGAACGATGCAGATAGCTCTGCTTATTGAAACGGACCGATGCGACCCAGATCGCCGAAGTTCATCCAGACAAAGAACGCCCTGCCCACGATGTTGTTGTCTGGCACGAAGCCCCAGAAACGCGAGTCGGCGGAATTATCGCGGTTGTCGCCCATCATGAAATAGCTGCCGGCAGGCACCTTGCAGACCACGCCTTCGACCGAATAGCGGCAGTTCTCGCGGCCCGGGAAGTCGCTGGCGCCGGGCACGAAGGACGGCGCGGCTTCGTCGTTCAGGATCTTGTGCTGCTTCTCGCCGAGCTTCTCGTCGTACTGCTTGAGCAGGCGCATCGACTCGTTGTCGAGGTAGTCGGCATCGGGCTGCTTGGACACCGGCTGGCCGTTGATCGTGAGCTTCTTGTTCAGGTAGGCCACTTCGTCGCCGGGAATGCCGACCACGCGCTTGATGTAGTCCATGCTCGGCTTGGGCGGGTAGCGGAACACCACCACGTCGCCGCGCGCCAGCGGCGTGCCGCTGGTGACCTTGGTGTTGATCACCGGCAGGCGCAGGCCGTAGGTGAACTTGTTGACCAGGATCAGGTCGCCGGTCAGCAGGGTGGGCATCATCGAGCCCGAAGGAATCTTGAAGGGCTCGTACAGGAACGAGCGCAGCAGGAACACCACCAGGATCACCGGGAACAGCCCGGCGGTCCAGTCCAGCCACCAGGGCTGCATCAGCAGACGCTCGCTCGACTTCGCGTCGGCGGTGTCGACCTGCTTGATGCCCTGCTCGGCCAGGCGCGCATTGCGCTCGGCCAGCGAGGCTTCCAGCTTGGCGGCCGCGCGCTCGCGCTTCGGCAGGAAGTAGAAGCGCTCGCCCAGCCAGTACAGGCCGGTGATCACCGTGGCCAGGAACAGCAGCAATGCGAAGTTGCCTTCGATCGCGCCGAAATACCACGAGCCGACATAGGCAGCGAAAGCCGCGAGGACCAGGGAGGTGATGAGTGCCATTTTTGTGATCAGTCTTCGACTTGCAGAATCGCGAGGAAGGCCTCTTGCGGGACTTCGACGGAGCCGATCTGCTTCATTCTTTTCTTGCCGGCCTTCTGCTTCTCGAGCAGCTTCTTCTTGCGGGAAATGTCGCCGCCGTAGCACTTGGCCAGCACGTTCTTGCGAAGGGCCTTGATTGTCTCACGCGCAATGATGGTGACCCCGATGGCCGCCTGGATCGCCACGTCGTACATCTGGCGAGAAATGATCTCGCGCATCTTCGAAACCACCGCCCGGCCGCGGTACTGCGACTGGCTGCGGTGCACGATGATGGACAGCGCGTCGACCTTGTCGCCGTTGAGCAGGATGTCGACCTTCACCACGTCGGAGGCGCGGTACTCCTTGAACTCGTAGTCCATGGACGCGTAGCCGCGGCTCACCGACTTCAGCTTGTCGAAGAAGTCGAGCACGATCTCGCCGAGCGGCATCTCGTAGGTCAGCATGACCTGGCGGCCGTGGTAGGCCATGTTCAGCTGCACGCCGCGCTTCTGGTTGGCCAGCGTCATGACCGAGCCCACGTATTCCTGCGGCATGTACAGGTGCACGGTGACGATGGGTTCTCGAATTTCGGACATGCGCCCGACGTCGGGCATCTTGGACGGGTTCTCGACCATGATGACTTCGCCGTCGTTCTTGACCACCTGGTACACCACGCTGGGCGCGGTCGTGATCAGGTCCTGGTCGAACTCGCGCTCCAGGCGCTCCTGCACGATCTCCATGTGCAGCAGCCCGAGAAAGCCGCAGCGAAAACCGAAGCCGAGCGCCTGGCTCACCTCGGGCTCGTAGCGAAGCGACGAATCGTTGAGCTTGAGCTTTTCCAGCGCGTCGCGCAGCGAGTCGTACTCGCTCGCCTCGGTGGGGTACAGGCCCGCGAACACCTGCGGCTGGATTTCCTTGAAGCCGGGCAGCGCCTCGGTGGCCGTGGCGGCGGCACCGCCGGTGCCGGGCCTGATGAGCGTGACCGTGTCGCCCACCTTGGCGGCCTGCAGCTCCTTGATGCCCGCGATGATGTAGCCCACCTCGCCCGCTTCGAGCGTGGCGCGCGCTTCGTTGGCCGGCGTGAACACGCCGATGCTGTCGGCGTTGTACATCGCGCCCGAGGCCATCATCTTGATGCGCTCGCCCTTCACCAGGCGACCGTCGACCACGCGCACCAGCATCACCACGCCGACGTAGGCGTCGAACCAGCTGTCGACGATCATCGCGCGCAGCGGACCATCGGGGTTGCCGCGCGGCGCGGGCATGCGCGCGATGATGGCTTCGAGGATCTCGTCGATGCCGACGCCGGTTTTCGCCGAGCACGGAATCGCGTCGGTCGCGTCGATGCCGATCACGTCTTCGATCTCGGTGCGCGCGTTGTCGAGGTCCGCGTTCGGCAGATCGATCTTGTTGAGCACCGGCACCACTTCGACACCGAGGTCGAGCGCGGTGTAGCAGTTGGCCACCGTCTGCGCTTCGACGCCTTGCGATGCGTCGACCACGAGCAGCGCGCCTTCGCATGCGGACAACGAGCGGCTCACTTCATAAGAGAAGTCGACATGGCCCGGTGTGTCGATCAGATTGAGGTTGTAGACCTGTCCATCGCGTGCCTTGTAGTGCAGCGCGGCGGTCTGTGCCTTGATGGTTATCCCACGCTCTTTTTCGATGTCCATCGAATCGAGCACCTGCGCTTCCATCTCGCGTTCCGCGAGGCCGCCGCAGCGTTGGATCAAACGGTCTGCGAGCGTCGACTTGCCGTGGTCGATGTGCGCAATGATCGAGAAATTTCTGATGTGATTCATCAACGGGAACGCTTAAGTACTTGAATTGGCTCGGCCGCAGAGTGCGACGGGCAAGAAAAAAGGGCGCGTCTTCTGGAGACGCGCCCTGAACCAACAAGCAATGGCAACTGCAGTAGTTGGAACTTCATTGTAGGCAAAAAGGGAGGCACGTACATCCGGGAACAGGGTCCAAAGGGGTCGTTGCAGGTCCACAACATCAAAGATATAAACAGGTTATCAACAGGATCGGTGGAGCACTTGCTGAACAACTTGTGGGCGATCTGTGGAGCACCGGTGGACTGCTGTCTAACATCTCGCATCGTGAAGGCCGAGGCACTCCTTATGCGCTGACCGACCACCGAGGGTGCTCTATTCTACCGAAATCCGTCCTTAGCCTTCTTTAAAGTTAGTTTTCACTAACAAAAAACGATGCTTTCGACGCCCAAGATTTTTTTGATGGGCAGCGCCGGAACGTCGTAAACACCTCAAAAAAACGACCCCAAACCCGACTGCCGGGTGGGGCCACTTGACGCCAGCGCCGTATCAGCGTGCGGGCCGGATCAGGGCGTACTGCGCCCAGTCGCCCCGGCGGAACAGCACGCTGAGCGCCTTGCTCTTGTCGGCCTTGCCGACGGCGGACTCGAATTCCTTCGTGTTGGCCACCTCTGCGTTGCCCACGGCCAAGATGATGTCGCCCTCTCGCAGGCCGGCACGGGCAGCGCCCTCGTTGGCGGCATCGACCTTCACGCCGCCCTTGATCTTCAGCTCTTTCTTCTGCGCGTCGGTCAGGTCGCTCACCGCGAGGCCCAGCGACTTCGCGGCGGCGGATGCCGGCGGCTTAGGTGCCGGTTCGTCGCGATCAGCCGCGCGCTTGGCGGGCTTGTCGGGCTCGATCTCGGCAATGGTCACGCTCAGGTCGCGCGACGCGCCGCGGCGGAACACCGTGAGCGTGCTCTTGGTGCCTGGCTTGGTGTTGCCCACGAGGCGCGGCAGGTCGCTCGGCTTCTCGATGGCCTTGCCGTCGAACTTGGTGATGACGTCGCCCGGCTCCACACCGGCCTTCTCGCCCGGCGAACCGGCCTCCACGCCGCGCACCAGCGCGCCCTGCGCCTTGCCCAGGCCGATGGCCTCGGCCACGTCCTTCGTCACCTGGTCGATCTGCACGCCGATGCGCCCGCGAGAAACGCGGCCGGAGGTGCGCAGCTGGTCGCTCACGCGGATCGCCTCGTCGATCGGGATCGAGAACGAGATGCCCATGAAGCCGCCCGAGCGCGAGTAGATCTGGCTGTTGATGCCCACCACTTCACCGCGCATGTTGATCAGCGGGCCGCCCGAGTTGCCAGGGTTGATGGCCACGTCGGTCTGGATGAACGGCAGGTACTCGCCGGTGTCGCGCTGCTTCGCGCTCACGATGCCGGCGGTCACGGTGTTCTCGAGGCCGAACGGCGAGCCGATGGCCATCACCCACTCGCCCACGCGCAGTTTCGAAATGTCGCCCACCTTCACCGCGGGCAGGCCCGAGGCCTCGATCTTCACCACGGCCACATCGGTGCGCTTGTCGGCGCCGACGATCTTGGCCTTGAACTCGCGCTTGTCGGGCAGCGTGACCAGCACCTCGGAGGCGTCTTCCACCACGTGCGCGTTGGTCATCACGTAGCCGTCGGCCGTCAGGATGAAGCCGGAGCCCACGCCGCGCGGACGCTCTTCTTCCTGCGGTTGCTGCGGGCGCTTCGGGGTGGGACCCTGGCGCGGCTGGCCCGGTTGCCCCGGAATGGGCTGGCCGAAGAAGCGGCGGAAGAACTCCTGCATCTCCTCGTCCATCTCGCCATTGCCGGCGCGCGGCGTGACCTTCTCGACGGTGCGGATGTTGACGACGGAGGGGCCGACCTGGTCGACCAGGTCGGTGAAATCGGGCAGCGTGCGCGTCTGCGCATGGGCCGATTGCACCGGCACGAAAGTGGCGCTCGCGGTCAGCGCGAGTGCGAAAGCCAGCAGACCGGAACGAAGCTTGTGTCCCTCGACTTTGAAGATCATCGGTTTTCTTTCAAAAGAACAGAGCGGCTAGAAACGATGGGTATGAGTCTGCGCTGCGTGCTTGGTTCAGCGCAATAGGCGCCGGGCGCGCCCGTGCCACAAATCAGCACGTGCATCAGCGCGTGCGCGCGAGACTCTGGGCGAATGCGTTGAGCGTTTGCTGCGGCACCTCGCCAACGGCCGTCAGCCACCAGTCGCTGTTCGGCTCGGGCAGGCGGCGGCGGATGGCATTGGTGGCGCCGATGGTCAGCACACCGTCTCGCGGCGCGCGCGCGGCGTCGTAGCGTTCGATGAACAGCGACACCGAGGCCAGGCCGTCGGAGAAGGTCCACTGGACCGTGGCGGCGTCCTGCTTAGGCTTACCGCTGCTGTCGCCAGTTGCCGCAGTTGCGGTGGTCGCCGTGGGCCGACGGAAGAAGCTCCGCGGCTTGAACCCGGCCACGGGCGCGTTGAGCGTCCAGCCCTCGTCCTGTGCGTTGCTGCGCTCTAGCTCGAGCTTCTCGACGCGGTAGCCGGCGGTGTTCGACATCATCTGCGACAGCGCCTGCGCCTTCACGGGCGCGTCGAGCTGCAGTTCGGAGAACGCCGACTGCTCCACCACGCGCGAATCGCTGTCGATGGTCTGCAGCTTCACCACCAGGCCCGAGCGGCGCTCGCTCCAGATGCGGTAGCCGAAGCGCAGGGTGTCGTGCGGCACCAGTTGCACCACGTCGGCGTCGAAGCCCGCCACGCGGTCCTTGCCGATGGCGCGTACGTCGTAGAAGTCGCCGATCGATCCGTCGGGCTTGTCCGGCAGGTTCGGAAAGAGGTCGAGGTTCTCGCGCTTCTCGACCTTCACGACCTTCGCCTCCGGCAGGAAGGTCATGACGCTGCGGTTGCGCCGGAAGGTGGAGCGCTGCGGCCCCGACAGCGCCTCGATGCGCTCTATCTGGTGCTCACCGTCGCGCACATGCCAGATGCGCGCGCTCGACAGGTCGCCGCCCGGCGCCGACACCACGAAGGTCCCGATGTAGTTGCGCTGGCGGGCGCCGGCGTGCATGCGCTGCAGCCACTCGGTCACGCTCATCGCTGGCGGTTCGTCGGTCTGGGCCGTCGCGGTGGCGCTCTTCGCGTTCGCGGCACCCGAACGGGTTTGCGCGGTCGCAGCCTGCGCGAGGCAAAAAGCAGCAAACACAAGCACGCAGGCGCGTGCGGAGATCGGCATCTGAACGGTCATCAGGGGCGGCTGCGGGCGCGCGCGGTCAGCGCGTCGGGCCCTCGAAGGTGGCGTTGCGCAGGAAACCGGAAGGCATTTGCGAAGCACCGCCAGCCTGCTGGTGCGCTTCGAGCAACTGGTCGAGGCGCGGATCGCGCAGCATCACCTGCGGATTGCCGTTGCCGACGATCACACGGGTCGGGGTGAGCGTGTTGGTGGCGGGCAGGTCGCTGTTGACGGCGGCCGCAGCCAGCACCGAATTCACCGCCGGCTGCTGTTGCTGCTGCACCGACGCCACCTGGGGACCGGCCTGCTGCACCGCCGCGCCATTGCCGACCAGCGTCCAGCTGATGGCGGCCACGGCCATCAGCGACGCGGCGCCAGCCACCAGCTTCCAGCGGAACACAGGCTCGTTGGCTGCCTCCGCCCGGCGCTGCGCGGGCAGCGCCACCGGAGCGGCGACAGGGATCGCGACCGGCGCGAACACCACGGGCTCGGCCGCCAGCCGCTGCTGGAAGCGCGACAAAAACGCCGAGGTGTCGGTACATTGCGCGTGCGAGCCCGAACGCAGCACGTCGCCGGCCACATGGATTGCCTGCCAAGCCTCGCGCGCCTCGCCGTCGGCGCAGACCGCCTCGATCGCCTGCGCGAACGCCTCGCCGTGCAAATGACCATCCGCAAGTGCGGACACCTGTTCCCGAACCGTCATCGTCTGATTCATTTCATTCACCTGCTTACTTACCAACGCTTGCCGGACTGGTTGTCCAGCAGTGGCTTGACCCTGGCCGAAATGGCCTCGCGCGCCCGGAAAATACGCGAACGCACAGTGCCGATCGGGCAATTCATGACCTCGGCAATCTCTTCGTAACTCATGCCCTCGATCTCGCGCAACGTCACGGCCTGCCGCAGTTCGGCAGGGAGCGCTTCCATGGCCGCTTCGACAGCGCTGGCGATTTCATTCGCCGCCATGACGGATTCGGGGGTTTCGTCGGTGGTTGGTTCGTTTCCAGGACGGTAAGTTTCATCGTCGTCTTCAGAAGACGGCCTCAGTGCCGCTTCGGAGACAGTCGGATCGCGCTTCATGTCCACCAACGCCTTCTTGGCGGTGTTGACGGCGATCCGGTAGAGCCAGGTGTAGAACTGCGCCTCGCCGCGGAACTGGTGCAGCGCGCGGTAGGCGCGAATGAAGGTTTCCTGCGCGATGTCCTCGACCAGGTCGACGTCGCGCACCATGCGCCCGATCAGGCGTTCGATGCGGCGCTGGTACTTGATGACCAGCAGCTCGAAGGCCTTCTGGTCGCCCGCGACGGTGCGCTGGACCAGCTGGAAGTCGACCTCGCCCGGACGCGGCGGCCCTGCGGGCGCCTCGGTCAGGCCGGAATCCGGCGGCACGGGCGGCGGAGAAGTGGTCATCGACGAACGTTCAGGGTGCGTCGGCCGGAGCCGTCGCACGCCAGGTGTCGCCCGCAGGGGCTGCGGACGGGGGGCGCGAATATACCGCACGGCGCACGTCGCGCCAGCGTTCGGGCATGGCCCGCTGCTCGACCCAGACCCAGCGCCGCGCGCGGCCCGGTTCGCTCAGGCGAAGCAGCATCAGCGACTGGAAATCGAGCGCCACCAAGGCCCGCGCGGTGTGCACCGAACGCGATGCGTCGGCGCCACCCAGCGACCAGTGGAGGCCGTCGAAATGAAGAACACCGGCGCCATCGCGCCGCAAGCCGAAGCCCGCGGCGACGCCGGAAAACACGACGCTGAGCACCAGCAGCAGCTGGCGCCATCCCACGCTATCGATCAGATAGCAGGACGCGCCTGCGCAGCAAGCGCCCAGGGCCCAAAGGACAACGAGAATCCGGGTGGCACTGCGCGAGCGCCCCACCGGATAGGTCACCGACGGCGCGCTGTGCATGAAAGAGCAATGCTCAAGCGCGCTTGAACACCAGCGTGCCGTTGGTGCCGCCGAAGCCGAAGTTGTTCTTGACCGCGACATCGATCTTCAGATCGCGCGCCTCGTTGGCGCAGTAGTCGAGATCGCACTCCGGATCCTGGTTGAAGATGTTGATGGTCGGCGGGCTCTTCTGCTCGTGCAGCGCCATGACCGTGAACACGGACTCGATGCCGCCCGCGCCGCCCAGCAAGTGGCCGGTCATGGACTTCGTCGAATTCACGACCAGCTTCTTCGCGTGATCGCCGAACGCCAACTTGACCGCATTGGTCTCGTTGAGGTCGCCGATCTGCGTCGAAGTGCCATGCGCGTTGAGGTACTGGACCTGGTCGGCATTGACGCCGGCATTGGCCAGCGCCATGGCCATCGAGCGGCGGGGGCCGTCGACGTCGGGCGCGGTCATGTGGTACGCGTCGCCCGTCAGGCCAAAGCCCGCG
This sequence comes from Variovorax sp. J22G73, assembly GCF_030317035.1. Classification (GTDB taxonomy): domain Bacteria; phylum Pseudomonadota; class Gammaproteobacteria; order Burkholderiales; family Burkholderiaceae_C; genus Variovorax. The sequence continues at coordinate 612,086 of NZ_JASZYK010000001.1, read as the reverse complement.
ACTTCCGCGTAGATCTTGGCGCCGCGCGCCTTGGCGTGTTCGTACTCCTCGAGTACCAGCACGCCGGCACCCTCACCCAGCACGAAACCGTCGCGGTCCTTGTCCCAGGGACGCGAAGCCGTGGCGGGATCGTCGTTACGGGTGCTCAACGCGCGAGGCGCGGTGAAGCCGCCGATGCCGAGCGGGGAGATGGTCGATTCGGCGCCGCCGGCGATCATGACATCGGCGTCGCCGTACTCGATCATGCGAGCAGACGTGCCGATGGCGTGCAGGCCGGTGGTGCAGGCCGTGACGACCGCGATGTTCGGGCCCTTGAAGCCGTACTTGATCGAGACGTGGCCGGAGATCATGTTGATGATCGACGCCGGTACGAAGAACGGCGACACGCGACGGGGGCCGCGCGCAACCAGTTCACCATGCGTCTGTTCGATCATCGGAAGACCGCCGATGCCGGAGCCGATGTTGCAGCCGATGCGCACGGCCTTTTCATAGGACAGCGCTTCGCCGGTCGGCAGTCCGCTGTCCTGCACCGCCTGGATGGCGGCGGCGAGCCCCAGATGAATGAAGCGGTCCATGTGACGCGCTTCTTTCTCCGAGATGTATTGGGTGATGTCGAAACCCTTGACCTCACCGGCGAACTTGCAGGCGAAGGCGCTTGCATCGAACGCGGTGATGTTCGCAATACCCGACTTCCCGGCCAACAGGTTGGCCCAGGATTCGGTTGCGGTGTTTCCGACAGGAGCGATGCAACCGAGTCCGGTCACGACGACGCGGCGTTTGGTCATGCCGGCAAACCTTTCTGGAAGCGCTGAACAGTTGCCTGTCGGCGCGTGCGGTTCAATTAAAAGCCGCCGGCCGCAGTTGCAGTGTTGTCAGCTGGCCTTTTCAGGCCTTTTGATTCTTGGTGGCGTAGTCGACGGCGTTTTGCACCGTGGTGATCTTCTCGGCATCTTCGTCGGGAATTTCGATGCCGAATTCGTCTTCGAGTGCCATCACGAGTTCGACCGTGTCGAGCGAGTCAGCGCCGAGGTCGGCCACGAAGGCCTTTTCATTCGTCACTTGAGACTCTTCCACGCCGAGTTGCTCGGCGATGATTTTCTTGACACGTGCTTCGATATCGCTCATTTGGTTCCCTCTGAGGGTTGTAGGTAATCGGTGGATTTTAGCCGGGCGCATTGTGGCATTTGCCGTGCACCCGGTACGGGAAAGATTGCGCCTTGCGGCTACATGTGCATGCCGCCGTTGACGTGCAGCTCCTGCCCCGTGACGTAGGACGCCTGGGGCGATGCGAGGTAGGCCACCGCATGCGCAATGTCGGCCGGCTTGCCCAGGTGGCCCAGCGGGATCTGCTGGAGCAGCGCCTGTTGCTGGGCTTCCGGGAGGCTGGCCGTCATGTCGGTCTCGATGAAACCGGGTGCGACGCAGTTGACCGTGATGTTGCGGCTGCCGAGTTCGCGGGCGAGCGCGCGGGTCATGCCCGCGACGCCGGCCTTGGCGGCCGCGTAGTTGGCCTGCCCGGCATTGCCGGAGGCACCAACCACGCTGGTGATGCTGATGATGCGGCCGTAGCGCTGCTTCATCATGGGGCGGATCACGGCGCGCGAGAGCGTGAAGACGGCCTTGAGGTTGGTGTCGAGCACCGCGTCCCAGTCGCTGTCCTTCATGCGCATGGCGAGCGTGTCGCGCGTGATGCCGGCGTTGTTGACCAGCACGTGGATCGCGCCGTAGGCCTTCACGATCTCGTCGATCAGGGCCTCGACGGCGGCGCCGTCGTTCACGTCCAGCGCGCGGCCGCGACCGTCGAAGGCGCTGAGCGCCGAGGTGATCTTGGCCGCACCGTCATCGGTGGTCCCGGTGCCCACGACCTTCAGGCCGCGCTGCGCCAGCTCCAGCGCAATGGCTGCGCCGATGCCGCGCGTCGCGCCGGTGACCAGGGCAACTTGCCCTTCGAATTTGGGAATGCTCATAAGAAAAAGTATCGAGGCCTTGCCGGTCAGCCGGCGAGCAATTGTCGGGTGTCCGCGAGCGTGGCCGGGTCGTACACCGACGCGGCTTCCAGATCGGGGGCGATGCGCTTCACCATGCCGGCCAGCACCTTGCCGGGGCCGCACTCGATGATGGCGGCGACACCGCGCAGTTTCAAGGCCTGCACGCTCTCGACCCAGCGAACCGGGCCGGCTGCCTGGCGCACCAGGGCATCGCGGATGCGGTCGGCATCGGTTTCCACCGCCACATCGATGTTGTTCAGCACCGGAATCTGCGGGGTGCCGAGCGTGATCGACGCCAGCTTTTCGCGCAGCGCTTGTGCAGCGGGCTTCATGAGGCTCGAGTGGAACGGCGCCGACACCGGCAGCAGCAGCGCGCGCTTGGCGCCATTGGCCTTGAGCAGCTCGCAGGCCTTGTCGACGGCAGCCTTGCTGCCGGCAATCACGGTCTGCATCGGGTCGTTGAAATTCACCGCCTCGACGATCTCGGTACTGCCCTCACCAAAACTGGCTGTGGCTTCCGCGCAGCCAGCGACGACCTTGCCCGACTCCATGCCGAGCACCGCGGCCATGGCGCCGACGCCCACGGGCACCGCCTGTTGCATCGCTTGCGCACGGAAACGCACGAGCGGCGCCGCCTGGGCAAGCGTCAGCACGCCGGAAGCAACCAACGCCGAGTACTCGCCGAGCGAATGACCGGCCACCACAGAGGGTGTGGCGCCGCCTTCGGCGAGCCAGGCGCGCCATGCGGCCACGCCCGCCACCAGCATCACGGGCTGGGTGTTGGTGGTCAGGGCCAGTTCTTCCTTGGGGCCGTTCTTGATCAGCGCGCCGACGTCTTCGTCCAGCGCATCCGACGCTTCACGCAAGGTTTCGACCACGGCGGGGTGATCCCCCCAGGCGTCGAGCATGCCGACCGCTTGCGAGCCCTGGCCCGGAAAGACAAAAGCAAAGGATTTCATTTTTTGATGTGTCGTCTCGAATGCGGCCGCCCTCTTCGGGCCGCCGCAACACACTACAGGTTCAGGAGCACCGCGCCCCAGGTAAAGCCGCCGCCCACGCCTTCGAGCATGAGCGTTTCGCCTTTCTTCACCTTGCCGGAGCGCACGGCCTCGTCCAGCGCCAACGGAATCGACGCGGCAGACGTGTTGCCGTGTTCGTTCACCGTGACGATCAGCTTCTCGCGCGGAAGCTTCAGCTTCTTCGCGGTGCCTTCCATGATGCGGATGTTCGCCTGGTGGGGAATGAGCCAGTTGATGTCGGCCTCGGTCTTGCCGGCCTTGGCCAGCGTGGCGCGGGCAGCTTCTTCGAGCACGCGAACCGCGAGCTTGAAGACAGCCTGGCCGTCCATGTGCAGCAGCGGCGTGCCGAGCACATTGCCGCCGGAGACATGACCGGGCACACAAAGAATGCCGACGTGCTTGCCGTCCGCATGCAGATCGCTCGCCAGGATGCCGGGCTCTTCACTGGCCTCGAGCACCACCGCGCCTGCGCCGTCACCGAACAGCACGCAGGTGGTGCGGTCGCTGAAATCGAGGATGCGGGAGAACACTTCGGCGCCGATCACCAGCGCGCAGCGCGCGGTGCCGGTGCGGATCATGGCGTCGGCCACGGTCAGCGCATAGACGAAGCCGCTGCAAACCGCCTGGACGTCGAACGCCGGGCAGCCGGCGATGCCGAGCTTGTGCTGGAGAATGGCTGCGGACGACGGAAACACCATGTCGGGCGTCGAGGTCGCGACGATGATCAGGTCGACGTCGCTGGCCTTGCGGCCGGCGGATTCGAGGGCATGCCTGGCAGCCTCGAGCCCGAGATCGCTGCTGGTGACTTCCGGCGCGGCGAAATGCCGGGCGTGGATGCCGGTGCGCTCGACGATCCATTGATCGGAGGTCTCGATGCCGCGCGTCGCCAATTCCTTGGCGAGGTCGTCGTTGGTCACGCGGCGTGGGGGCAGGTAGCTGCCGGTGCCGGTAATGCGTGAATAAGGAGTCATCAAACGTGAAGGGCCGTCGCGTCGACCGGCGCCGCCGGTTCCTGCCGCGCGAGCAATGGCGCGGCGTGGGCGATGCGGGCCCGCACGCGATCGAGCAGGTTGTTGCGAGCGGCATCATAAGCGCGATCCAACGCATGGCCGAAAGCCACTTCGTCAGCCGAGCCATGGCTCTTGAACACCAGGCCGCGCAAACCCAAAAGCGCCGCGCCGTTGTACCGGCGATGATCCAAGCGGCTTTTGAAAGCTTTTAGCACCGGATAAGCAACAATTGCCGCCGCTTTGGTGAAAATGTTTCTCGAGAATTCGACGCGAATGAATTCGCCAATCATCGAGGCCACACCTTCGCTGGCCTTCAACGCCACATTGCCGACGAAACCGTCACAAACGACGATGTCGGTCGTGCCCTTGAAGATATCGTTGCCTTCCACGTTGCCGTAGAAGTTCAGATCCTTGGAGTTGGCAGCTGTACGCAGCAGTTGACTGGCCTTCTTGATTGTTTCGCTGCCCTTGATGGCCTCTTCGCCAATATTGAGCAGGCCGACCGAAGGCGCTTCGTTGCCGGTGAGCGCGGAAACCAAAGCGGACCCGAGCACGGCGAACTGGAGCAGGTCTTCCGCGTCGCAATCGACATTCGCACCGAGGTCGAGCACGGTCGTGGCACCGCCTTTGGCATTCGGAAGTTGCGGCGCAATCGCAGGACGATCGATGCCGTCGAGCGTCTTGAGCAGGTAGCGCGCGATCGCCATCAGGGCGCCGGTGTTGCCGGCCGAGATAGCGGCTTGCGCAGCACCATCTTTCACCTGCTGTATCGCCACGCGCATCGAAGAATCCTTCTTCTTGCGCAAGGCGATTTCAATCGGATCGTCCATGCCCACCACCTCGCTCGCGGCGACGATGCGGGCACGTGGATGCGCGGCAAACCCCGCCAGCGCGGCCGGCGCACCGACCAACAACAACGAGGCTTCGCTGTGCCGCTCGAGAAACGCGCGGCAGGCCGCGAGCGTAACACGCGGCCCATGGTCACCCCCCATGCAATCCACGGCGAGCGTGATTGCGGAAGGCGCAGCAGTGATTTCGGGGGAAGAAGGCGTAGCCATCAAAACAAAGGCCCGACGCTACAGCAGAAGTAGCTTCGGGCCTTGGCCTTGGGGTGCGAGATCAGGCTTCAGACTTGTTCTTGAGCACCTGACGGCCACGGTAGAAACCGTTGGGGCTGATGTGGTGACGCAGATGCGTTTCGCCGGTGGTCGGTTCCACGGCGATGCCGGGCACGACCAGCGCATTGTGGGAACGGTGCATGCCGCGCTTGGAAGGCGACTTCTTGTTTTGCTGGACGGCCATGATGGCTCCTGGACTGTGAGGTGAGTGAAAGGATGCGGGCTCACGCGGTGGCAATGCAGGGACATGTATGGAATGCCCTTGCCTGCATTGCTGCTCACGGCGGCGCGCGCGAAGCCCATGATTATAGCCCAGACTCGGAGAAAGAGCTACTCGCCCTCTTTCGAGCCATCTCCAGGCTTGCGCCCGCGCAACGCCTGGAGCACTGCAAACGGGTTCGGCTTGGCCTGTTCGGCGGCCTTGAAGTCTTCGTCGCTGGACGACAGCTGCACCGGCGTCGGGCAAACGTCGTGAACGGGCGTGACGGGAATCTCCATCAGCAGCTCGTCTTCTATCAATGTATGCAGGTCGAAATCGCGGCTCAGCACGAGCAGGTCTTCTTCGGACTCGTCGTCCTGCGCCTCGGCGGTGGCCTCGTCGGCCACGAAACGGAACCAGCGGTCCACGAAAAGCTCGGTGTCGACGGGCGACAGGCAGCGCTGGCAGACCAGAGGCACGGTGGTTTCGGCTTCCAGGTGCATCCAGGGCACGGGCTTGCCGTCGGCACCAGGGCGTTCTTCGCCGCTGGCCTCCCAGCTGACGATGGCATCGGTCGCCGGCGTGGCCAGTTCGGCGACCAGGCGGGCGTAATTTGGAACCGGATCGGCGGCTTCCAGGGTGGCGGCAGCGGCGGTAAAGCCGGGCACATTGAGCCGTTCGGGGGCAAATTCTCTCTTCATCCGCGCCAGTCTATCGCGACTGCCCGATCGAGCACCCTGGGACAAGCCCAAGGACACAGCCTGCAACAAGCTTCGGCGCTTGGGCGGCTCACGCACAATCGTCCTCATGCAACGCACCGTGATCCTCGCCTCCACCTCGCGCTACAGGCGCGAACTGCTCACCCGCCTGCGACTGCCCTTCGACGTGCAGTCGCCGGAAGTCGATGAAACCCCGCTTCCCGGCGAAACGCCGCACGACCTGGCCGTGCGCCTCGCGCTGGAAAAGGCCAATGCCGTGGCTGCCCGCTTTCCTGAAGCCGTCGTCATTGGCTCCGACCAGGTGGCCGACCTGGCCGGCGAGGCGCTCGGCAAGCCCGGCGACCATGCGCGCGCCACCGCCCAGCTGCGCCGCATGCGTGGCCAGACGCTGATCTTCCAGACAGCCGTGGCCGTCGTGTGCCGCGCTACGGGCTTCGTGCAGCGCGACATCGCGCCCGTGCGCGTGGTGTTCCGCGACCTGACGGACGAAGCCATCGAGCACTACCTGCAAGCCGAGCAGCCCTACGACTGCGCCGGCAGCGCCAAGAGCGAAGGCCTCGGCATCGCGCTGCTGAGCGCCATCGACAGCGACGACCCGACCGCACTGGTCGGCCTGCCGCTGATCCGCACCTGCCAGATGCTGCGCGCCGCGGGGGTGAACCTGCTGTGACACAAGCCAAAGGCAAGCTCTACCTCGTTCCCGCGCCGCTCGATTTCGGCTGCGACGTGCAAGCCCCGCTGCAAGACGCCCTGCCCCTGGGCACACTGCAGACCGCCGCCGGCATCACGCACTGGATCTGCGAGAACGCGAAATCCGCACGCGCCTACCTGAAGCGCATCGACGCGGTCGCGCCGCTGGCCGCGCCCCTGCAGGCGCAGGCCATCCAGGAACTGCCGCGCGAAGTGCACAAGAAAGGCGACCACGCCGGCCAGTTCGACGCCCGGCCGCTGCTGGCCGCGGCACTGGAAGGCCACGACATCGGGCTGCTGAGCGAAGCCGGCATGCCGGCGGTGGCCGACCCGGGTTCGTCGGTCGCGCGTGCCGCGCACGACCTGGGCATCGAAGTGGTGCCGCTGACGGGCCCGGTTTCGCTGCTGCTGGCGCTGGCCGCCAGCGGCCTGAACGGCCAGAACTTCGCCTTCGTCGGCTATCTGCCGCAGGACGCCGTGGAGCGCCAGACGCGCATTCGCGAACTCGAGGCGCTCGCGCTCAAGTCGGGACAAACGCAGCTGTTCATCGAAACGCCCTACCGCAACGCAGCCCTGCTGCAGGCGCTGGTGCAGACCCTGCAGCACAACACCCGCCTCGCCGTGGCCCGGGGCCTGACGCTTTCCAGCGCCCAGGTCCGCAGCGAAACCGTGAAGTCCTGGCGCGCCAAGCCGCAGGCCGCCACGGACGAACGCCTGCCCGCCGTGTTCGCGATCGGCCGCTGAGATGCTGGCCGTAACCGCAAGCACGCGCTGGGCGTCGCGCGCCCAGTTCTTTTCCGCCGGCTTCATCTTCGCGACCTGGGGCGTGCACGTGCCCACCGTCAAGGCGCACTACGGCATCGATGAAGCCCAGCTCGGGCTGGCCATGCTCGCGGCCGGCGCGGGTGCAATGATCGGCCTGACCAGCGCAGGCCGCTGGATCGGCCGACACGGCCCGCGCCGCGTGGCCGGGTTGTGCGGCTGCATCTACGCCTTGCTGCTGGCAGGCCTGATCGCCATGCCTGGCTATGCGGCGCTGCTCGGTTTGCTGGCCGCCTTCGGCCTGGTGACCAGCGTGTTCGACGTGTCGATCAACACCGAGGCCGCGCAGCTCGAACTGCACGGCGGCACCCCGTTGATGAGCGGCATGCACGGCATGTTCAGCCTGGGCGGCATGGCCGGTGCCGCGAGCGGCAGCGCCGCGCTGGCGGCCGGCCTCGGCGCTCAAACCCATCTGCTGATCGTTGCGGCCGCCATGGTGCTGGTCGTGGCGCTCGCCTCGACACGCATGCTGCCCCGGCCCGCCAGCAGCGGCGCGAGCGGGGCCGACCACGGCTTCCTGCTGCCGCGCGGCACGCTCGCGGTATTGGGCGTGCTGGCCGCGCTAGGCCTGATCGCCGAAGGCGCGATCTACGACTGGAGCGTGCTCTATATGCAGCAGGAAATCGGCAGCCCCCAGCAGCAAGCTGCGCTGGCCTACGCCAGTTTCTCGGCGGCCATGGCGGCCGCGCGCTTCGGCGGCGACGCGATGCGCTCGCGCTTCGCCCCCACTTCGTTGCTGCTCGGCAGCGGCCTGCTGGCGGCGGCCGCCATGACGCTGGTGTTGATCACCGACCTGCCCTGGCTGGCGCTGGTCGGCTTCGCGGGCGTGGGCGTGGGGTTTGCGAACGTGGTGCCGATCCTGTTCTCGGCATCGGCCAAGGTACCGGGCGTGGAGCCGGCACGCGGCATCGCGTCGGTGTCGGCCTTGGCCTATCTGGGGTTCATGGCAGGCCCGGCGGTCATCGGGCTGCTGGCGCGGGCGACCTCGCTGACCGCCGCGCTCTATGTGGTCGTGGTCTTCGCCGCGGCGCTGGCGGCCTCCGCGCGCTACACCGCCAGCGGCGACAACAAATAAGCGATCAGCGCAGGGCCGGCGCGGTGTGCATCAGGCGCACCGTGGTCTCGGCCATGGCGGCGCCGAACTTCTTGGCCAGCTTCTCGGCCACGTTGTCGCGCCGCGTGTAGTCGATGACCTCTTCGGCCTTGATGACCTCGCGGGCCACGTAGTCGACATTGCCCAGCTGGTCTGCCAGGCCGTATTCCACGGCCTGCTCACCGCTCCAGAACAGGCCGCTGAACAGGCCCGGGGTGTCCAGCTTCAGGCGATCGCCGCGGCCGGTTTTCACCACGTTGATGAACTGCGCGTGGATCTGGTTCAGCATGGTTTGCGCATGGGCGCGCTGGGCGTCGCTCATCGGGCTGAACGGGTCGAGAAAACCCTTGTTCTCGCCGGCCGTCAGCAGGCGGCGCTCCACGCCCACCTTTTCCATCACGCCGGTGAAGCCGAAGCCGTCCATCAGCACGCCGATGCTGCCCACGATGCTGGCCTTGTCGACGTAGATCTTGTCCGCGGAAGCGGCGATGTAGTAGGCCGCCGAGGCGCAGGTTTCTTCAACCACCGCGTACACCGGCTTCTTGTACTTGGCCTTCAGGCGCTTGATCTCGTCGTTGATGATGCCGGCCTGCACCGGGCTGCCGCCGGGCGAGTTGATCAGCAAGATGACACCCTTGGCGCCTTCGTCCTCGAAGGCCGTCTTCATGGCGGCCACCACGAACTCGGCGCTGGCGTCGCCGCCGTTGGCGATTTCGCCCTTGATCTCGACCACCGCCGTGTGGGCCGTGGTCTTGGCCGTGCTCGGTGCGCTGCGCGACAGCGCGAACCAGACGAGAAAGACGAAGAACGCGAGCCAGGAAATGCGCACGAAGGTCTTCCAGCGGCGCGTGGCCTTCTGTTCGTTCAGTGCGGCGAAAGCCAGCTTTTCGAGCGTGGCGCGCTCCCATCCGGGGCGTTGCGTGGGGTCTTGGGCCATGTTTTTAGGGGGTACCGGCTCAAAGGGTTCGAACCCTGCGGGTTCGGTTCGGTTCGGGTCGGTCATGTCAGAAGCTCAGGGGGTGAAGGTTCCAGTCAGTATGCCAGTGCACCACGCCGCCATGCTCGCTCAAGGCGATCTTCACGAGCCCGCCGCGGCAGGGGCCGCCCGCGCATTCGCCGGTGTCGGGCCTGTAGACCGCGCCGTGCGTCGCGCACAGCAGCCATTGCCCGGTGTCGTCGAAGAAGCGGTCGGGCTGGAAGTCCATTTCCATCGCGACATGGCTGCAGCGGTTGAGGAACGCATGGGGCAGGCCCTCGAACCGTATCGCGAAGGCGCGGCAGGTTTCACCGCCGTGGACCACGTCGAAGGGCACGGCCAGGCCGCCTTCGACCAGGTCCGCGGCATTGCACAGCGGGATGCGTTCTTCGCTCATGGCAGAGCTCTCTCCGGGGGTTAGGCGTTAAGGCGTCGACGCGTTGTCTTGAAACGCCGTTCAGGCGTTGGCGAGCAGCCAGGCCTCGAGATCGGCAATGGAATGCGCCACGTGCAACGGCTTGAATTCGTCGAAGCTCTCGGGCTCGTGCGCGCCGTAGCTCACGCCCACGCTGGCGGCGCCGGCGTTCTGCGCAAGCTGCAGGTCGTGCGTGGTGTCGCCGATCATCAGCGTGCGTTCCGCCGGCACGTCCAGCTCTTCCATCAGCTCCAGCAGCATGCGCGGATGCGGCTTGCCGAAGGTTTCGTCGGCGGTGCGCGAGCCGTCGAAGCGCTCGCGCAGGGCCACCGACTTCAGCGCTTCGTTGAGCCCGCGGCGCGACTTGCCCGTGGCCACGGCCAGCTTGTGGCCGCGCGCGCGCAAGGCATCGAGCATCTGCAGCACGCCGTCGAACAGCACCAGGTCGTCCTGGTGCTGCAGGTAGTGATACCGGTAGCGCGCGCCGAGCTCGGGGTATTTTTCCTTCGGCACGTCGGGCGCCGCGCGGGCCAGCGCCTCGGCCAGGCCCAGGCCGATGACCCAGGCGGCGTCGTTCTCGCTCGGCTTGGCGCCGCCGACGTCGACCACCGCGGCCTGGATGCAGCGCACGATCAGGCGCGTGGAGTCGTAGAGCGTGCCGTCCCAGTCGAAGGCGATCAGGTCGAAATTGAGGGGTCTGGAAGAGTCAGTCATGGGACGTCGGAGTGGGGTGTTGGGCCATGGCCTCGAGGGCCGCGCTCGGCATCAGCACGTGGAGTTCGGGCGGCAGTTCGGCCTGCAACGCCACGCGCTCGCCGCTGGCCGGATGGTTGAATTGCAGCCGCCACGCGTGCAGGAACATGCGCTTGAGGCCGAGTTTCTGCAGCGCGCGCTGGCGATCGGACTCGCCGTATTTGTCGTCGCCGGCAATCGGATGGCCGGCCGAAGCCAGGTGAACGCGGATCTGGTGCGTGCGGCCGGTCTTGATGGTCACCGCCAGCAAGGACAGCGGCGCGGCATCGCCCGGCAGCGTCAGCTTGGCCAGCACCCGCACCAGCGTGACGGCCCGCATGGCGTCCGGATGGTCCTTGGGGACCACGCGCACGCGGCGCTCGCCGGCGCCGGCCGAGCCGTCGGGCAGCAGGAACTTGGCGAGCGGCGCGTCGAGCACCTTCTTGTTGGCGGGCCAGGCGCCCTCGACCAGCGCCAGGTAGGTCTTGCCGGTCTCGCGCTCGCGGAACTGGTCTTGCAGCGCAACCAGCGCGCCGCGTTTCTTGGCGACCAGCAGGATGCCGGAGGTTTCGCGGTCCAGCCGGTGCACCAGCTCCAGAAACTTGGCGCCCGGGCGCGCCGTGCGCAGCTGCTCGATCACGCCGAAGCTCACGCCGCTGCCGCCGTGGACGGCCACGCCGGCCGGCTTGTCGATGGCCAGCACGGCGTCGTCTTCGAGCAGCACAGGAAATTCACGCGCGGGCGCGGGTGGGGTGGCGCCCTCTTCCGCGCGCGCCGAGATGCGAATCGGCGGCAGCCGCAGCACGTCGCCGGCCTCGATGCGGGTTTCGGCCTGCACGCGCCCCTTGTTGATGCGCACCTCGCCCGACCGGATGATCCGGTAGACGTGCGTCTTCGGCACGCCCTTCAGGTGGCGGAACAGGAAGTTGTCGAGCCGCTGTCCGGCGGATTCGGCGTCGACCGTCAGGAATTTGATGGTCGAAGGCGGCGCCCCGGTGTCGTCCGCGGCTTTTGGGCCTGAGGGATTTGGAGCAGCCGCGGGGGCTTGCTTCGCACCTATAATGTTTTTCACCAGCGCGGTCATGTAAGTGCTTGATTAGACAGAAGTTTAGTCCACTGCCATCAAATACCCAGGACCACGCTGTGAGGTCGATGCCGCTTTGGCGCCCAGCTGCAAACCCCGCGCAATTGCGCAAAGTGGCAGAGCAGGCGCCCAAGTCAAGCCGACACCCACGAAACACCGATACGGAATACCCAGCCTGCAGCTGATCAAGCTGCAGGCGGATCGAAGCGAGTCCCTTGTTGTGTTGATGCTGCTGATTCAACTTTGCCTGCGCTGGCCCACCTGGTTTCGACCAGCGGCCTCAGGCATTGAACTATCGGTAGCGCGCGCCACCCTTGCGCAACCGGTTATCAAAAAGATAGCCACTCAACACCGAATCTGGCTCGCGCCCATCCACGCGCCCCCACCCCGGCTGTCTTCTTGAGTTAATTCTCAGGAGGCCTGCTCGCGCCTGGCGCGGCAGTGACAGCATCCGGGGCCCAAGCGGCAATTCCCTGGTTTCGCGGGCGTCGTCCGTGCATCGTTGGCCCTTCAAGGGCCGGTAGAACGATACATATAAGGACAACGCATCATGAAGCGGATGCTGATCAATGCCACGCAAGCCGAAGAACGGCGCCTGGCCATCGTCGACGGGCAGAAACTGCTCGACTACGAAATCGAAATCGAAGGGCGCGAACAGCGCAAGGGCAACATCTACAAAGCGGTCGTGACGCGCGTCGAGCCTTCGCTCGAAGCCTGCTTCGTCGACTACGGCGAAGACCGCCACGGCTTCCTGCCGTTCAAGGAAATCTCCAAGCAGTACTTCGCCGAAGGCGTGTCGGCCAGCCAGGCCCGCATCCAGGACGCGATCCGCGAAGGCCAGGAACTCACCGTCCAGGTCGAAAAGGAAGAGCGCGGCAACAAGGGCGCGGCCCTGACCACCTTCATCTCCCTGGCCGGCCGCTATGTCGTGCTGATGCCCAACAACCCGCGCGGCGGTGGCGTTTCGCGCCGCATCGAGGGCGAAGACCGGGCCGACCTCAAGGAGGCGATGGACCAGCTCGAATACCCCAAGGGCATGAGCATCATCGCGCGCACCGCCGGCATCGGCCGCTCGGCGCCCGAACTCCAGTGGGACCTGAACTACCTGCTCAAGCTCTGGAGCGCCATCGACGGCGCGGCCAAGGGCGGCAAGGGCGCCTTCCTGATCTACCAGGAATCGTCGCTCGTCATCCGCGCCATTCGTGACTATTTCAATCACGACATCGGCGACATCCTGATCGACACCGACGACATCTACGACCAGGCGCAGCAGTTCATGGCGCACGTCATGCCCGAGCATGCCGCCCGCGTGAAGCGCTACCGCGACGACGCCGCGCTGTTCAGCCGTTTCCAGATCGAACACCAGATCGAGTCGGCCTACGCCCGCACCGTGCAACTGCCCTCGGGCGGCGCCATCGTCATCGACCACACCGAAGCACTGGTGTCGGTCGACGTGAACTCGGCCCGCGCCATCAAGGGCGGCGACATCGAAGAAACCGCCACCCGCACCAACCTCGAAGCCGCCGACGAAGTAGCCCGCCAGATGCGCCTGCGCGACCTGGGCGGCCTGATCGTCATCGACTTCATCGACATGGACGAGTCGAAGAACCGCCGCGAAGTTGAAAGCCGCCTGCGCGACGCGCTGCGCCAGGACCGCGCCCGCGTGCAGTTCGGCTCGATCAGCAAGTTCGGCCTGATGGAAATGAGCCGCCAGCGCCTGAAGCCGGCGCTGAGCGAAGGCTCGTCGATCCCCTGCCCCCGCTGCGGCGGCTCGGGCCACATCCGCGACACCGAATCGAGCGCGCTGCAGATCCTGCGCATCATTCAGGAAGAGTGCCTGAAGGACAACACGGCCGCCGTGCACGTCCAGGTGCCGGTCGAAGTGGCGTCGTTCCTGCTGAACGAAAAGCGCCCCGAAATCGCCAAGATCGAGCTCAAGCAGCGCGTCACCGTGCTGATGGTGCCCAACAAGACGCTCGAAACGCCGAACTACAAGCTCGAGCGCCTGAAGCACGACGATCCGCGTCTCGACCACATCGAAGCCAGCTACAAGATGGCCGACGAAATCGAGGACCCGACGGCGGTCACCCGCCGCTCGCAGGAGCCCACCAACAAGCAGACGCCGGTCATCAAGGGCGTGCTGCCCGACGCGCCCGCGCCGGTGGTGCCGCCCAAGCCCGAAGCCGTGCGCGCGCCTGTCGCCGCTGCACCGGCACCCGTGGTCGCACCGCCCGTGGTGGCCGCGCCCGTGCCGGCCCAGACCGGCTTCTTCGGCTGGATCAAGAGCCTGTTCGGCGCCACGCCGGAACCCGTGGCAGCGCCTGCGCCGGCCGTGATTCCGGTCGAGCCGCCGAAGCCCCGCCGCGACGGCCGCCCTGGCCGCGACGGCGAAGCGCGTGGCGATGCACGCGGTGGACGCGACGGCGAACAACGCCGTGGCGGACGCGGCGGTGAAGGCCGTGAGGGCCGTGAGGGCCGTGATGGCCAAGGTCGCGGCGAAGGCCGTGGCGAGAACGGCGCCCGCTCGGGCCGTGACGGCGAACGCCGTGGCGGCCGCGGCGGCGAACGCCGCGAAGGCCGTGAAGGGCGCGAGGGCCGTGAAGGCCGCGAACCCCGCACGGGCGAACTGCGCGCCGACGGCACCAACGCACCGCGTGAACAGCGCGAACCCCGCGAGCCGCGTGAAGCGCGCGCACCGCGCGAAGGCGAACCCCGCCGCAACGGACGTGGCGAACGCCGCGAAGGCGAAGGCCGCGACGGCCGCAACCAGCCGGCGGAAGCACTCGACGGCAACGTGAACCTCGAAGCCCAGCAACTCGCGCCCGGCGCGGTTGCAGGCGAAGAAGGCAACACGGCCGAGCGCGCACCGCGTGCACGCCGTGAACGTGGCGAGCGCGGCGAGCGTTCGGAACGTGGCGGTGACCGCGCAGAGCGCGGCGGCGAGCGCGGTGGTGAACGCAATGGCGACAACGTCGCCCCGCGCGAACGCAATGCCGAAGCCGGCGAAGGCGCGCCCCAGGGCGAACGCCAGCCGCGCAACGGCCGCGACGAGCAGCGCGCACCGCGCGGCGAGCGCAACGATGGCCGCGGCGAACGCACCGACGGCCGCCGCGAGCGCCGCAACGATGCGCCCGAACAGCTGAACGGCGAAGCCGAAGTGGCAGCCGCCACCGAAGCCGGCCAGGACGGCCAGGGCGGCGACCTCAACGGCAACAACGAGCAGGCACCGCGCCGCGAGGGCGAAGGCGAAGCGCGCCGCGGCCGTTCGCGTGACCGTTACGGCCGCGACCGCCGCGAACGCGGCCCGCGCGACGAGAACGAAGCCGGCACGGCCAATGCACCGGCCACCGAAGGTGTGCTCGGCGTCATCGCCGCGGAAGCGGTCGAAGCGCAGGAAGCCCCGGTCGCCCGTCAAGAGCGCCAGGAACGGCAAGAGCGCCAGGAGCCGTCGCAGCAAGTGTCGGAACGCGCCGAAGCGGTTGCCGCCGCGGCACCCGAGGCCCGTGAGGTGCGCGAAGCTGCACCCCAGCAGGCCCGTGCCGAGCGTCCCGCGCCGGTGCAAGCCCCGGCACCGGCGGCAGCGCCCATCGTGGTCGAAGCCGCCAAGGCACCTGTCGCCGCACCCGCCGCAGCCCCCGCTGCCAACGGCCGCGCACTGCCCAAGGTCCAGGCCTTCGAACTGCCGCTGAACGAACTCGCGCAGATCGCCGAGAGCTCAGGCCTGCAATGGGTCAACTCCGACGCCGAACGCATTGCGCAAGTTCGCGCCGCGATCGCCGCCGAGCCCAAGCCCGTGCACGTGCCGCGCGAACGTCCGCCGGTGGTGGTGGTCGACGAAGGCCCGCTGGTGCTGGTGGAAACCCGCCGCGACCTCGGTGCGATGTCGCTGCCCTTCGAGCAAGCCGCCAGCGGTACGGAGCAGCAACGCGCGCCCTGAACCGCGCACGCTTGCAGCAAATGAAAAACGGCGCCACTCGGCGCCGTTTTTTTATGCCCGGTCGTGCGCCGGAAGCTTTGGCATTTCCAGGATCAGCTGGCCGAGAAGATCGCGGCAGGCAACTTCGGTTTGCTCGCCGAGAGCTTTCCGGCGCTGTCGCAGGCTGCCCCTTCGGGCGCCATCGTGCATGCGGCGCTGGTGCACGGCTTCGGCGGGGTGATGCTCTACTGCGGCGTGGGGGTCTGGGTGCTGGCCGGCATCCGCAGGCTGATCGTCGGCAGGGACAAGCCGTCGGTGCAGCAGGAACAGGGATCGCGCCTACGGGCGCAAGAGCGCAAAGGCCGGCCTGCCTCTGAACGCCGCAGGAGCCGGCCGGCTCAGGAGTGCTCAACCTGCGCCGCGCGCTTCCACGCCTCGGCCGCTTGCGCGGCGTCGTCGCGGTCTTCGGCCAGCTGCGCCAGGGCGAGCCAGGCGCGGCGGTACAGCTCGGTGTCCTGCAGGCCCAGGCCGGCCTGCGTCAGCAGTTGCTGCGCCTTGCCCCACAGCTGCCGCTTCATGCACGCCATGCCCGCGAGGTACTGCAGGTTGGCGTCGCGCGGGTTGTTGCGTTGCGCGCTTTCGATGCGGGCCAGCCAGTCGGCATCGACCGAATCGAGCCCCGCCTCGAGCGCGCGCGCCAGCTTCACCCGCAGGGCATCGCCCAGGCCGCGCGGGTTGGCGACCATGCGCTCCCAGGCCGGCAGCAGCCAGCCGCGTGCCAGCGCGAGGTCGCCACGCAGCGCGACCATGCGTTGCGCCGCGTGAATGGCCACCTCGGGCATGCCGCGCTCGTTGGCGTCGAGTTCGGTCCAGGCCCGCAGCAGTTGCGCCGGGTCGTGCGCGCCCGACAGCAGCTCGGTCGCCAGACCGCGCACGATGCTTTGCGCGGCAGCTTCAGAGAACGCGCGGTGCTTGGCCAGCAGCCGCGCGGTTTCCAGCGCTTCGAGCGTGCGGCGGTCTTGCCGCGCCGCCTTCAGTCGCAGGCGCAGGGCCAGCGTGCGGCGTTGCGCACCTTGCGGCAGTTCTTCGAGCCGCGCCAGCGCCGCGGCCGCATCGCGGTCTTCCAGCGCCCAGCGGGCCGCGCGCAGCTGCACGCCTTCGCGCGTCTCCGGGCTCGCAAGCACGGCGCGGTCGGCGCTTTCGTTCAGGGCCTGCTGCAGGTGGGCATCGCGGGCCGGCTTGTCTTGCAGGGCCTGAGCGCTTTCGGCGGCCAGCAGGTGCGACAGCACGCGCACCTGCTGCGCCTGCGGCAGGCTGGCGCCGAGCGCGGACAGCGTCTTTTCTTGTGTGAGCGCCGCCTGGGCGGCCTTGCGCGCGCGCGAGAAGCGGCCCGAAATGAGCTGCACCATGGCATCGAGCAAGGCCGCGTGCAGCGTGCGCTCCTTTTGCTGCAGCCGCCATTGGCGCGCCTGCTTGGGCAGCGAGAACAATGCCGACAGCGCGCGCAGCGCCGCGTGCAGCAGCACGAAGGCCACCAGCAGGATCACCAGCACGAGGTTGAGCGACAGGTCGACACGCCAGGGCGGCCAGAACACGGTGATCGTGCCCTGGTTGTTGCCTGCGAACAGCGCGACCGCCGCGGCGACGGCGAACAGCGCGAGGAGCCAGATTGCCGCGCGCATTCAGCGACCGCCGCCGGGCCGCCCCAGGGCGGGTCGCGCCGCCCGCTCGGGGGGTGGCGAATTGCACGGAGCGCAGCGAGTGAAAAGCCGGGGGGTCATCGGTTCTAGCGTCCTGCGGCCGCGGTGGTCAAGGCGGTGAGCGTGTCGTCGATGCGCACCGGCTCGGTGGTCTTCACCTGCGTCTGCAGTTGCTGCAGCAGCGTGGCGGCGGCCTGCGTGCGGCGCGACGCGGGATCGAAATAGCGGTTGAGCGACGCGGTCACCTGCGCCAGTTCGCTGCGCGTGGCCTCCATCTGCCGCGACAGCAGCGACAGCCGCGCATTGAGCAGCTTGAGCTTCAGGTTCTCACGCAAGAAATATGACTGCTCGGGCGCCAGCAGGATGGCCTCGGGGCTCTGGATGCGGCCGACGCGCACCAGCGAGCGCATCTCGCCGCGAATGGTCAGCAGCACGCGGCTCCACCACGGCGCATCGGCGGGAATGGGCTCGGCCTGCCAGGCGTTGGTGCCGGTGCCGCGCACCGCCACCGCGTTGAGCGTGGGCAGGTCGTCCACGCCGCGCATGAGTTCGTCGAGCTTCTGCAGCGCCTCGGCGTTGTCGGTGCTGGCACTGCTGCGCAGGCGGTCGGCGTCGCGCTGCATGGCGCGCTGCAGCGGTGCCAGCCGGGGCTGGGCCGCGCGCGCGATGCGCACGTCGCCGGCCTTCAGCGCCGCCAGCAACGGCTCAACGCTGCCCGTGACCTGCGCCTGCTGCAAGGCCAGGCGCAAAGCCGACTCGATGTCGACCACCAGGTTCTCGTCGCGCGAACGCGAGAGGCTTTGAATGAGTTCCTCGAGCTGCGAGCGCTGCAGCGCCACCTCGGCCACCCGCGTCTCGACCAGCGCCACGCGGGCCGACGCATCGCGCACCGTGTCGCTGGCCTGGCGGGCCAGCGTGCGCGCTTCCATCGACTGCGCGATGGCATCGGCGCTTTGCCGCGCGAGCTGCTCCTTCATGCCGCTGACCTTCTGCCACAGCGCAATGGCCATCAGCAGCGCCACCACGGCCACCAGCGCGATCAGGCCGAGCCCGAGGCGCGACAGCAGCAAGGCACCGGCGGCCTTGGCGGCGGGGGTCTGGTGCGGTGCCACGGTGACCGGTACCGGCGTGGTGGCGACGGCGGGGGAAGAAGGAAGATCGTCTGACGGGGACGCGGCGCTCATGCGAGGGATTCTATCGACGCGACCAGTGCTTCCCGCAGCGGTGTGCATACACGCAACGCCCCGAAACCCGCGGCCCGCGCGGCTTCGCCGATGCGTGCGTGGGTGGCGACGGCGCTGGCCGCATGCCACTGCGTGCCGGGCATCGCGCGTTGCAGGTTGCCGATGGCTTCGGAGCTGCTGAAGAGCCAGATCGCGCGGCCTTCGGCACCGTCGAGCGCGAGCTGGCGTTGTACGACATCGAACGACGGCGGCAAGCGGCGGTACGCGACCACGGTGTCGCGCAGGCCGCGCGCGGCGTCGATCTCGTTGGCGAGCCAGTCGCGGCCCGTGGGGTGGCCGGCTTCGTCGCCGCCGCGCACGATCAGCACGCGCACCCCCGGCGTCACCTGTGCATGCGCGCGCTCCCACAATGCTTCGGAGTCGAAGCGCGTGGCCTCGGGCGGCGGTGCGTCGATGGCCTCGGGCGGCACACCGGCACGCAGCAAGGCGCGCGTGGTGCCCGGCCCTGTCGCCCAGAAACGGCGGCCCGCCAATGACACAGCGTTGTCCCTGTGCGCGAAGAAATGCTCGACGGCCGTGGCGCTCACGAACATCAGCGCCGCATAGCCGGCAAGGCGGGACCAGGCCTTGCGCAATGGCTCGGCGTCGGCGACCGGTTCGATCGCGATCAGCGGCAACGCCACCGCGTCCAGGCCCGCGGCGCGCAGGTCGTCCACCCATTGCCGCGCTTCGCGCGCCGGCCGCGTGACGATGACGGGGCGGGTGGTCATGCGATGACCCCGGCCGTCAACGCGCCCCGGCGTCGCGCAGCAGCGTGGCGGCGTGCTCGCCGAGCGCGTCGGCCTGTGCGAAGTCGCCGGCCGGTGCCAGCGCGTGCACCTTCACGAGCGGCGCGTTGCCTTCGGGGTCTCCCCAGGCCGCGTCGATGCGCAATGCGCCATCGGCCTGCCAGCGCGCGTGCGCGGCCAGCGGCATGGAGCAGCTGCCGCCCATGGCCCGGCTCACCGCGCGTTCGGCCGAGGTGGACAGCCAGTCGCCCTGGTGGGCCAGCGACTTGAGCAGCGCGATGAGTTCGGTGCGGTCGGCGCGCACCTCGATGCCCAGCGCGCCCTGCCCCGCGGCGGGCAGCATGGTGTCGGGCTCGAAGGCCACGCGAATGCGGCTTTCCAGGCCCAGCCGCTTCAGCCCGGCCGCGGCCAGCACGATGGCGTCGTACTGACCTTCGTCGAGCTTGCGCAGTCGGGTGTCGAGGTTGCCGCGCAGCGGTTCGATGCGCACGTCGGGCCGCAGCGCGCGCAGCAGCACCACGCGGCGCAGGCTCGAGGTGCCGACCACCGCGCCCAGCGGCAGTTCGTCGATGCTCGCGTAGAGGTTGGAGACCAGCGCGTCGCGCGGGTCTTCGCGTTCCAGCACGCAGGCCAGCGCGAAGCCTTCGGGCAGGTCCATCGGTACGTCCTTCAGCGAATGGACCGCGATGTCGGCGCGCCCTTCTTCCAGCGCGAGCTCGAGTTCCTTCACGAACAGGCCCTTGCCGCCCACCTTGCTGAGCGAGCGGTCCAGGATCTGGTCGCCCGTGGTCGTGAGGCCCAGCAGGCTGACCGTGTGGCCTCGTTCTTGCAGAAGCGCCTGCACGTGTTCAGCCTGCCAAAGTGCCAGCCGGCTTTCGCGCGTGGCGATCACGATATTGCTCAAGACCGTTCCCGAAAAGTACATGTTTCCAAACCGCGGGAATGCTAGCATGTTGCGCCGCAGCAACGCAGTCGGCGCATCCATTCAAGAAGTCCAGGACACACACCGAATGAAAGCCAGCAAGACCCCTGCTCCCCTTGCCCCCTCCAGGCGCCGACAGGCCGAAGACCAGCCACTCATCGAAGACATCCGGCTGTTGGGCCGGATCCTCGGCGACGTGATCCGGGAGCAGGAAGGAGACGAGACCTATGCGCTGGTGGAGAAGATCCGCACGCTGTCGGTGGCCTTCCGCCGCGATGCCGACCAGGCCGCCGACCGCGCGCTGAAAAACCTGCTCAAGGGCCTGAGCGCCGCGGAAACGGTGCGCGTGATTCGCGCCTTCACCTATTTCAGCCACCTGGCCAACCTGGCCGAGGACCGCCACCAGATCCGCCGCCGCACCGAGGCCGAACGCGCCGGCGACAGCGCCGACGGCGACCTGCAGACCGCGCTCGCGCGCATCCGCAAGGCCGGCGTGAAGCCCGACGACATCGTTGCCTCGCTGGCCCACAGCTACGTGTCGCCCGTGCTCACCGCGCACCCGACCGAAGTGCAGCGCAAGAGCATCCTCGACGCCGAGCGCGCCATTGCGCAACTGCTCACCGTGCGCGACGAGATCCGCCTGCGCCAGGGCGCCTATGCCGGCGGAAAAGACGCGCTCACGCCGCTCGAATTCGCCGACAACGAAACGCAGATGCGCACGCGCGTCACGCAGATCTGGCAGACGCGGCTGCTGCGCTTTTCCAAGCTCACCGTGGCCGACGAGATCGAGAACGCGCTGAGCTACTACGAGGCCACCTTCCTGCGCGAGATTCCGCGCGTGTACGCCGACCTGGAAAAGGCCCTGGCCCAGGGCGGCCACACGCCGTCGGTGGCGCCCTTCCTGCGCATGGGCCAGTGGATTGGCGGCGACCGCGACGGCAACCCCAACGTCACGGCCGAAACGCTGGAGTACGCGCTGCGCCGCCAGTGCGAACTGGCGCTGCGCCACTACCTCACCGAGGTGCACTACCTGGGCGGCGAGCTGTCGCTGTCGGCCACGCTGGTCGACGTGTCGGTCGAGATGCAGGCGCTGGCCGAGCGCTCGCCCGACACCAGCGAGCACCGCAAGGACGAGCCCTACCGCCGCGCGCTCACCGGCGTGTACGCGCGCCTGGCCGCCACGCTGCGCGAGCTCACCGGCGGCGAGGCCGCGCGCCACGCCGTCGCGCCGCAGAACCCGTACGCCACCGCCGAGGAGTTCCTGGCCGACCTGCGCACCGTGGCCGAGTCGCTCGAGGAAAAGCACGGCACCGTGCTGGCCGCGCCGCGCCTGCTGCCGCTGATTCGCGCGGTGGAAGTGTTCGGCTTTCACCTGGCCACGGTCGACCTGCGCCAGAGCTCCGACAAGCACGAGGCCGTGATTGCCGAGCTGCTGGCCACCGCGCGCATCGAGCCCTCGTACGCGTCGCTGGCCGAGGACGCCAAGCAGACGCTGCTGCTGCGCCTGCTGGACGACGCCCGCCCGCTGCGCGTGCCCGACGCCGACTACTCGCCGCTCGCGCGCAGCGAGCTGGCCATCTTCGCGGCCGCGCGCGCCTCGCGTGCGCGCTACGGCGCGGCGGCCATCCGCCACTACATCATCAGCCACACCGAGACCGTGAGCGACCTGCTCGAGGCGCTGCTGCTGCAGAAGGAAGTGGGCCTGCTGCGCGGCGCCATGGACGGCAACGCCACCTGCGACCTGATCGTGGTGCCGCTGTTCGAGACCATCGAAGACCTGCGCAACGCGGCGCCCATCGTGCGCGCCTTCTATGCGCTGCCGAACATCCAGGCGCTCATCGAACGCTCGGGCGCCGAGCAGGACGTGATGCTGGGCTACAGCGACAGCAACAAGGACGGCGGCATCTTCACTAGCAACTGGGAGCTGTACCGCGCGGGCATCGCGCTGGTGGCGCTGTTCGACGAGCTCAACAAGAAAAAGGCCAACCCGATTCGCCTGCGCATGTTCCACGGCCGCGGCGGCACCGTGGGGCGCGGCGGCGGCCCGAGCTACCAGGCCATCCTGGCGCAGCCGCCGGGCACGGTGCGCGGGCAGATCCGCCTCACCGAGCAGGGCGAGGTCATCGGCTCCAAGTACGCCAACCGCGAGATCGGCCGGCGCAACCTCGAGACGCTGGTGGCCGCCACGCTCGAAGCCACGCTGCTGCCGCAAGGCAAGTCGGCGCCCGCCACCTTCCTGTCGGCCGCCGGCGAGCTGTCGACCGCGAGCATGGGCGCGTACCGCAAGCTGGTGTACGAGACCCCGGGCTTCGGCGACTACTTCTTCGGCTCCACGCCGATCCGCGAGATCGCCGAGCTCAACATCGGCTCGCGCCCCGCGTCGCGCAACCCCAGCCACAAGATCGACGACCTGCGCGCGGTGCCGTGGAGCTTCAGCTGGGGCCAGTGCCGCCTGACCATTCCGGGCTGGTTCGGCTTCGGCTCGGGCGTGGAGCAGTTCCTGGCCGCCGCAGGCACCGCCGCGGGCAAGAAGGAGCGCGTGGCGCTGCTGCAGCGCATGTACGAGCAGTGGCCCTTCTTTCGCACGCTGCTGTCGAACATGGACATGGTGCTGGCCAAGAGCGACCTGGCGCTGGCCTCGCGCTACGCCGAACTGGTCACCGACCGCAAGCTGCGCCAGAAGGTGTTCTCGATGATCGACGCCGAATGGCATCGCACGTCGGACGCGCTCACACTCATCACGGGCGCCAAGCAGCGGCTCGAAGGCAACGCCGAAATGCAGCGCTCGGTGCGCCACCGCTTCCCGTACATCGATCCGCTGCACCACCTGCAGGTGGAGCTGATGCGGCGCTACCGCGCGGGCGACGGCGGCGAGCGGCTGCAGCGCGGCATCCACATCTCCATCAACGGGGTGGCGGCGGGGCTGCGCAACACGGGTTGATTCATATCAACCGCGGCTGATTCGCGGGGAACGGAGGGCGCCTTGTGCGCCCTCTCCTACGTCGTCTGTCCGCAATGAGGAACCCGTAAGGTCATTTAAAAGGGTACGGTCGGACTCGTTCACAGTTCTCGCCACAGTTCTCGCAATTGCGCGGCAGCTCGAAGTCGTTACAAGGAGCCCGTAGCCATGCCAGTCCCGCAGTCTTTGACCCATTCGCCCATCGATTTCGTCGGTAACGACGTCGAGGCGCTCGCTTCCCACATGCGCCATTGCGCGCGCGCCCACGGGCGCTGGTTCTCGCTGCGAAGCCACATGCAACGCGTGCGCGCGCTCGCTGCGGGCCGCATCGTCACGATGGCCTGCGTGGCCGTGGTGTTGGGCATCGGCCTTTTCGCCGTCGCTTGAGCGCCGCAGCCGCCGTCGACCGCCTCCAGGGGCTCAGTCACTACGCCCGGGCGCTGCTTCTGGGTCCGCATGACCCGGTAGCCCTTCCGATTCGCGCCGAACTCTTCGGCGTCCAGCGCTTCGAACAGCACGGGCGCAGCCTCGCGCGCGCACAGGTGGTCGAAGAAGACCACGCCTCGCGCGAAGCCGCCCCGTTCTTTCCGCGCGTGGACGAGAACCTCGCCTCGCTGCGCAACGCCTTCGACTACATCGCGCTCATTTCGCTCAGCGGGCGCTACGTGTCGCCTGCGGCCGAATGGCTGCTCGACAACTTTCACCTGGTCGAGGCGCAGCTCCAGCAGATTCACGACGGCGTGCCGCGCAGCTACTACGCGCGCCTGCCCAAGCTGGCGGCACCGCCGCTGGCCGGCCTGCCGCGCGTGTACGGCATTGCGTGGGCCTATGTGGCCCACACCGACAGCGTGCTCAACCAGGCGCTGTTCACGGCTTTTCTGAACGCCTACCAGGAGGTGGACGAACTCACGCTCGGCGAGCTGTGGGCGCTGCCCACCACCTTGCGCGTGGTGCTGCTCGAGAACCTGCGCCGCGTGGCCGAGACCATCGCCGAGAACAAGGTCGCGCGCGAAATCGCGCACGCCGCCTGGGACGCCGCGCCGCACCTCTCGGCGCAGGACCTCGACGTGCTGTACCGCGCGCTGCAAAGCCACGGCCTGCAGGACAACTACCTCACGCAGCTGTGGCAGCGCCTGCCCGTGGAGCGCGGCGAAGACATGCCCGCGCTGGTGCGCTGGACCGAGCAGCACTGCCCCAACGGCCCGGCGCTGATCGGCGAGGCGCAGAACGCGCAGGCCGCGGCCAACCTCACGGTCGGCAACATCATCACCACGCTGCGCATGATCGGCCAGGTCGAGTGGAGCGACCTGATCGAGCCCGTGAGCCGCTCGCTGCGCGTGCTTCGCGAGCTGCCCAGCTTCGCCAACGAAAGCGAGCTCACGCGCCAGCAGATCACCCACGCCATGGAGCAGGTGGCGCGCACCAGCGAGCAGCCCGAGCGCGTGGTGGCGCAGGCCGTGGTGCAGCTGGCCGCGTCCGCGCCGGCCGACGACGCCGGCGCCGAGACCGACCGTGCCGACGGCACCGCCGGCTTCTATCTTTTCGGCCAGGGCCGGCCGGCGCTGGTCGCGGCGTTGCAGGCCGACGTCGACGCCAGGCAAGCGGGTCGCGCCGTCGTCGCCCCTGCTGCACAGCCGCCGCGCGACCATCGCGCCTGGCGCCTGCCGGTGTACATCGGCTCGGTGGCGCTGGGCACGGCGCTGCTGCTGGCCGCCGTGGTGCACGGCCTGCCGCACCGCGAAGACTGGACCACCGTGCTGGCGCTGGTGCTGCTTGCGTGGCCGTTGTCCGAGGCGCTGCTGGCGCTGGCGCAGCGCATCATGGCCGAGTCGGTGCGCGTGCAGTCCCTGCCGCGGCTGGACTTTGCCAACGGCATTCCCGAGCGGCACCGCGCGCTGGTCGTCATGCCCACGCTGCTGTCGTCGGCAGCGAACAACGCGCAGCTGGCGCACCGGCTGGAGCTGCACTGGCTGGCCAACCGCGAAGACCACGCGCAGTTCGCGCTGCTGACCGACTGGGCCGACGCGCCCCAGGCCTCGCTGCCCGAAGACGGCGCGCTGCTCGACGACGCGCTGCAGCGCATCGCCGCGCTCAACGCGAAATACCCCGTGGCACCCGACGCCGCGCCGCGCTTCCTGCTGCTGCACCGCCCGCGCAGCTGGAGCGACACCGAGCGGCGCTGGATGGGCTGGGAGCGCAAGCGCGGCAAGCTCGAGATGCTGGTGCGCCTGCTGGCCACCGGCGACGCCAGCGGCTTCCTGCCGCTCGCGCCCGGCCTGCGCCTGGCCGCCGGCCGCACGCCCTACGTGCTCACGCTCGACAGCGACACCGGCCTGCCGCCCGGCGCGCTGCGCGACCTGGTGTCGATTGCCGCGCACCCGCTGAACGCGCCCGAAATCGACGTGCAGAGCCGGCGCGTGGTGGCCGGCTTCGGCATCCTGCAGCCGCGCATCGTCACGCCTTTTCCGATGCAGAACGAGCGCTCGTTCTTCCACTGGGTGTTTGCCGGCCAGTGCGGGCTGGACCCCTACGGCAGCGGCGCCTCCGACATCTACCAGGACGTGTTCGGCAGCGGCTCCTTCACCGGCAAGGGCCTGCTGAACGTGCGCGCGCTGCACGCCACGCTCGACCGGCGCCTGCCCGACGGCGCGGTGCTCAGCCACGATCTGCTCGAAGGCACGGTCGCGCGCTGCGCGATGGTGAGCGACGTGGTGCTGGTGGAAGACCATCCGCACCACGCCGGCGTGGCCGCCTCGCGCGTGCACCGCTGGGTGCGCGGCGACTGGCAGCTGCTGCCGCTGATGTGGCGCGCGCGCCGCTTCGGCCTCGACGCGCTGGGCCTGTGGAAGATGGGCGACAACCTGCGCCGCTCGCTGGTGGTGCCGGCGTCTTTCGCGCTGCTGGTGCTGGTGGTGTTCACGCAGGCCATGCCGCTGGGCTGGGCGCTGGCGGCCGTGGCCTCGGCGCTGGTGCTGGGGCCGCTGCTGGGCGCGCTCGCCGGGCTGGTGCCCACGCGCCGCGCCATCGAGCTGCGCCACTTCTTCGACGTGGGCGCGGTCGAGCTGCTGCGCGCCATGGCCGGCGCGGCGTGGCAGTTCGTGCAGCTCGCGGCGCAGACGCGGCTGCTGCTGGACGCGTGGTTTCGCGCCACCTGGCGCCTGGTGGTCAGCCGCCGGCACCTGCTCGAATGGACCACGGCGGCGCAAACCCAGGCCCAGGCGAGCGAACGGCTGGGCCCCTTCCTGCGCAACGCCGCGGCCAGCAGCGTGCTGTGCCTTGCACTCGCCGTGGCGGCGCACTGGAGCGCCTACCCGGTCATCGGCCCGCTGCTGTTCGTGCTGTGGGCGCTGGCGCCGGTGGCGGCGTGGTGGGGCAGCCGCGCCGATGCCGAAGTGCAAGACCCGCTCAGCACCGAACAGCGCAGCTACCTGCGCAAGGTGGCGCACGACACCTGGCGCTTCTTCGAGCACGTGGTGGGCCCCGACGACAACCATCTGCCGCCCGACAACCTGCAGCTGGAGCCGCAACCCACCATTGCGCACCGCACCTCGCCGACCAACATCGGCATGTACCTGCTGGCCGCCTGCTGCGCGCGCGAGTTCCGCTGGATCGACACCGCCGCGCTGCTCGCACGCATCACGGCCACGCTCGACAGCGTGGACCGCATGCAGAAGCACCACGGCCACCTGTTCAACTGGTACGACACGCAAACGCTGAAACCGCTGCCGCCCGACTACGTGTCCAGCGTGGACAGTGGCAACTTCGCGGGCCACCTGGTGGCCGTGGCGCAGGCCTGCCGCGCCTTCGCGGCCGAAGGATGCGAAGCGCACGAGGCGCCCGCGCTCGAAGCCCTGGCACGGCGCTGCGACGCGCTGCACGCCGACATGGACTTCAGCGGCCTCTACGACGCCAAGCGCCACCTGTTCCACATCGGCCTGCGCGTGGAAGAAAACGTGCTCGACGCCAGCTACTACGACCTGCTGGCCTCCGAGTCGCGCCTGCTGAGCTTCCTGGCCATCGCCAAGGGGGACGTGCCGCGCCGCCACTGGATGGCGCTCGGCCGCCCCTTCCTGCTGGTGGGCTTCCAGCCCAGCCTGAAGTCGTGGTCGGGCTCGATGTTCGAGTACGTGATGCCCGCGCTGGTGATGTCCGAGCCCACCGACGGCCTGCTGCAGGTGGCCAACACCGCCGCCATTGCCGAGCAGCAGGCCTTCGGCCGCGCGCAGAACCTGCCATGGGGCGTGTCCGAGTCGGCGTACTTCGCGCAGGACCACTCGCTGGCCTACCAGTACTCGCCCTTCGGCGTGCCGCGGCTGGCGCTGCGGCGCACGCCGCCCACCGACCGCGTGGTGGCGCCCTACGCCAGCGCCATGGCCGCGCCCTTCGCCCCGGTGGCGGCGGTGCAGAACCTGGAGCTGCTCGAATCGCTGGGCGCGCGCGGCGAGTTCGGCTTTCATGACGCGGTCGACTTCACCGCTTCGCGCCAGAGCGAGGGGCAAGATTTCACAGTGGTGCGCAACTTCATGGCGCACCACCAGGGCATGTCGCTGGTGGCGCTGTGCAACCTGCTGTGCGCCGACGCGCCGCGCCGCTGGTTCAGCAGCGCCGCGCTGGTGCAGGCGCACGAAACGCTGCTGCACGAACGCACGCCGCGCCAGATCATCGGCAGCGCCGATCCGCGCACGCCGCCCGAGCCCAGCCAGGCCGAGCTGGCGCCGCTGTTCCAGCCGCGCCTGGTCGACCCGATGGCGCCGGGCTTCCAGCCCACGCACCTGCTGTCGAACGGCCGCTACACCGTGGCCCTGCGCGCCAACGGCGCGGGCGTGAGCCGCTGGCATTCGTTCAACGTGACGCGCTGGCGCGACGACCCGCTGCGCGACAGCTACGGCACCTTCTTCTTCATTCGCGACGACGGCGCCGAAGCGCTCACCTCGCTCACCGCCCTGCCTGCGCCCGGCGCCGACTGGCGCTACCGCACCCGCTTCCTGGCCGACCAGGTGCAGTTCGACGCCACCGGCCCCGGCCTGCAGGTGCGCACCACCGTGCTCATCAGCCCCGAGGACGACACCGAGCTGCGCAACATCACCCTGCACAACTCGGGCGAGCACACGCGCACGCTGGAGCTGGTGTCGTACTTCGAGCCGGTGCTGTCGAATCCCAAGGCGGACGAGGCGCACCCGGCCTTCGCCAACCTGTTCGTGGAGTCGCGCTGGGAGCCCTCGTGGCGCGCGCTGCTGCTGTCGCGCAAGCCGCGCCTGCACGGCGACGCGGTGGTGGCCGCCGCCCACTTCCTGGCCTCGGCGGACGCCAACGTGCTGTCCATCGACTGCATGACCGACCGGCGTGCCTTCATCGGGCGCAACCGCACGCTGGCCAACCCCGCGCTCGACGCGCAACCGCTCACCGCCAAGGGCAAGCAGGTGAACGGGCTGGACCCCATCGCCTGCCTGCGCGTGCGGCTGTCGATCGCGCCGGGCGCCACCGCGCGCCTGAGCTTTGCCACGGCGGCCGACGAGACCATCGAGGCGCTGATGCCCGGCATCGACCGCTACATGCAGCCCATGCACGTGGAGCGCGCCACCCGCATGGCCGCCACGCTGGCGCAGGTGCGCCTGCGCGACCTGAGCATCGCGCCCGCGCAGAACCTGGCGCTGCAAGACCTGACGACCATCCTCACGTACACCACGCCGCGCGTCATGAGCGACCGCGGGCTGATCGACCTGCGGCAGATCTGGCGCTTCGGCATCTCGGGGGACAAGCCCATCGTGCTGGTGTACATCCACTCGATGAACGGCATGGGCCTCATCAACACGCTGCTGCGCGCGCAGCCGTGGTGGGGCTTCGGCGGCGTGGCCTGCGACCTGGTGGTGCTCAACAGCGAACCCAACTCGTACCTGATGCCATTGCAGCGCGAGATAGAAATGCTGCGCTCACGCGTCACCCAGCAAACGCAGAACAGCTTTCCGCGCAACGACACGGCCGGCTTCTACCTGCTGCGCGACCAGGACGTGGTGCCTTCGGAAAAGGCCGCGCTCTCCAGCCTGGCGCGCGCGGTGTTCACGGCCGACGGGCGCCCGCTCGAGGTGCAGGTGGCGGCCTTGCACGAGGCGCGCGGCGACGCGCCATCGGCCACCGAAGCCGTCGCCACGCCCCCGGCCGTGCCGCTGGTGCCACGCCTCGAAGCGCTGCCCACGGCAACGCCGCCCACTGGCGAGTTCGACGCCGACAGCGGCGAGTTCCGCTTCGAGGTCGGTGCCGACCGGCGCACGCCGCGCCCATGGATCAACGTGATCGCCAACGAGGCCTTCGGCTTCCAGGTGTCCGAGTGGGGCACCGGCTTCACCTGGGCCGTGAACAGCCGCATGCACCAGGTCACGCCGTGGTCGAACGACCCGGTGCAGGACCCGGCCTTCGAGCACTACCTGCTGCAGGACCTGGCCTCGCGCGACATGCTGCCGCTGACCCCCGCCGGCGGCCACGCAGGCAAGGCGCGCCACCGCGTGCGCCACGGCCAGGGCTACACCGTGTTCGAGCACGACGCGGGCGGCCTCGCGCTGCAAACCACCTTCTTCGCCGACCGCGACGAGGCCGTGAAGCTGGTGCACGTGCGCGTGCACAACCAGGGCAGCGGCGCGCGGCGCCTGCGCGCCCTGGCCATGGCCGAGTGGCAGCTCGGCGACGCGCGCGGCACGCGGCGCACCGTGCATGGCTGGAAGCCCGAAGACCAGCCGGCCGTGTTCGGCGAGCAGCGCGAATCGGGCGCGGGCTTCGGCGGCAGCACGGCCTTCCTGATGCTCGCGGGGCTGCAGGGCAGCGGCACCAGTTCGGCCATGGGCGCCACGCAATGGACCTGCGACCGCAACGAGTTCTTCGGCGGCCACGGCGTGGTCGAGGTGCCCGACACGCTCGCGCGGCGCGCCGGCAGCGGGCTCGACGCCTGCGCGGCCATCGGCGGCGAGTTCGTGGTGGCGGCCGGCGAAACGGCCAGCTTCAGCTTCGTGCTGGGCCACGCCGCCAGCGCCGATGCCGCGCTCGACCTGGCGCACCGCTGGCGCCAGCGCGACGTGCCGGCCGCGCTGGCCCAGGTGCAGGGCTTCTGGAACGAGCTGCTGGGCCGGCTGCAGGTGCGCACGCCCGACCCGCTGTTCGACGCGCTGGTCAACCGCTGGCTGGTCTACCAGACCCTGGCCTGCAGGCTGTGGTCGAAGGCCGGCTTCTACCAGGCGGGCGGCGCCTTCGGCTTTAGGGACCAGCTGCAGGACGCCATGGCCTTCGCACTGACCGACCCCGCGCGGCTGCGCGAGCAGATATTGCTCAACGCGGCGCGCCAGTTCTCCGAGGGCGACGTGCAGCACTGGTGGCACATGCCCGGCGGTGCCGGCGTGCGCACGCATTTCTCGGACGACCTGCTGTGGCTGCCGTACGCGGCGGCGCACTACGTGGAGGTGACGGGCGATGCATCGCTGCTCGACGCCATGGCCGGCTTCATCGAAGGCCCGGCCATTCCCGAGGGCGCCGAAGACGCCTACTACGCGCCGCAGCGCAGCGGCCAGATGGCCAGCGTGTTCGAGCACGGCGCGCGCGCCATCGACCGCAGCCTGAAGACCGGCGCGCACGGCCTGCCGCTGATGGGCACCGGCGACTGGAACGACGGCATGAACCGCGTGGGCAACGAAGGCCGCGGCGAATCGGTGTGGCTCGCGTGGTTCCTGTGCAGCGTGGTCGCGCAGTTCGCGCCGCTGGCGCAGGCACGCGGCGAGCACGAGCGCGCCGCCCGCTGGAACGCCGCGCGCACCGGCTGGATCGCCGCGCTGCACGGCGCCGGCTGGGACGGCGCGTGGTTCCGCCGTGCCTTCTTCGACAACGGCGCGCCGCTGGGCTCGTCGACCAACGACGAATGCCGCATCGACCTGATCGCGCAGGCGTGGTCGGTGCTGTCGGGCGCCTCGGACGACGCCCACACCGGCCCGGCCATGGCCTCGGTGAAGAAGCTGCTGCACGACGAGCCGGCCGGCCTGCTGCGCCTGCTGACGCCGCCCTTCGCCAACTCGACCAACAACCCCGGCTACATCCAGGCCTACCCGCCCGGCGTGCGCGAGAACGGCGGCCAGTATTCGCACGGCGCCGTGTGGGCGCTGATGGCGCAGGCGCTGCAGGGCGACCACGAGGCGGCGTGGCAGAGCTTCGAGGGCCTGAGCCCGGCGCACCGCGCGCGGCACCCCGAGCGCGGGCCGGTGTACGAGCTGGAGCCCTACGTGATGGCGGGCGACGTGTACGGCGCGGCGCCCTACGTGGGCCGCGGCGGCTGGAGCTGGTACACCGGCTCGGCCGCATGGCTGCACCGCGCGGCCGTGGAGACGCTGCTGGGCCTGAGCGTGAAGGGCCGCCAGCTCGCGCTGACGCCGCACGTGCCGGCGCACTGGCCGGGCTTCGAGATCGCGCTGCGGCTCGGGGGGCGGCAGCTCACGCTCCAATGGGGCGAGGTGCACGGCGTGGATGGCGCGGCCGCGCCGACGCACCACGTGGCGGCGGGCGAATGGATCGACTGGCAGGCGCTGCCGGCCGACGCGGTGCTGCGTGTGACCTGAAGGGGCCGGGGCCGCTCGGGTCGGGTCCGCACGGCTCGGGTCCGCACGGCTCGGGTCCGCTCAGGCCGGGGCGGCCCCGGCGATGGCCCTAGACTCGCAACCCCATCCACATCGCGCGACCGAAGCGGCACTGCCGAAGACATGAGCACCAAGATCCAGTTCCGCCGCAAGGTCATCGTCATCGTGCTGCTGTGCGTGGCCGTCGGCGGCGCCGTCGTGCGCCACTACGCCACGCCCGGCACCACCACGCGCGACATCGCGACGCTGCTGATGGTGCTGTGGGTGCCCATCATCGGCAACGTGATCGCCTGGCTGGTCAGCAAGCGGCCGCGCCGCGCGCCTCGGGCTGCGGTGACGGCGCCGCCGAGCTTCGACACCGCGGGTGCGTTCACGCCGCACGCGCGCGTGGAGCTGGTCTTTCGCAAGCCCGGGCTGCCCTCGCAGGACGTGCCCATCGCGCCCGGCGAGTACCGCTGCGCGCTGGTGGTCGACAAGGAAGGCTTCTCGGCGCGCTGGGTGGTGCCGGCGGGCTTGCCGCTGGAGCGCGGCAAGCCGGCGGTGCTCGACGTCGAGTTCCTCTCCCCGGCCGTCGCCCGGCCCAGGCTGGCGCCGGGCGCGAGCTTCCGCGTGCTGGTCGGCGAGGCCTTCATCGCCGACGGGCGGGTGCTGCCGGCGGCATAGCGGCCATCGCCACCCGAGATAACAAAAAGGGGCGATTGTTCGCCCCAGGGAAACTGACTACTGCTTGGCGACCCCTTTGTCGCGAAGGCGACCGCTCGCACACTCCAATGCCCTTTCACCGGCATCGGCGTGCGTGCACCGCCGATGCGCTTCAGGACCAGTCCCATGATGAATTCACCCAGCAGCAACCCCTGCGCCGACGACCTGGCGGTGGCCCCGGCCACCTCGTCCGCCGCGCCGGTGCCGGCCACGCGCTCCGC
Source organism: Variovorax sp. J22G73 (assembly GCF_030317035.1). Lineage (GTDB taxonomy): Bacteria > Pseudomonadota > Gammaproteobacteria > Burkholderiales > Burkholderiaceae_C > Variovorax. The sequence continues at coordinate 579,223 of NZ_JASZYK010000001.1, read as the reverse complement.
CTGGCTCGCCGTCGGCTCCATCGCCGTCGGCACCTTCGCGATGGTCTCCACCGAGTTCATGCCCATCGGCCTGCTGACCGACATCGCGCGCGGGCTCAACGTGTCCGACGGCACGGCCGGGCTGATGGTCACCATGCCCGGCGTGCTGGCCGCCTTCGCGGGCCCCGCGCTCATCGTGGCCTCGGGCCGGCTCGACCGGCGCACGGTGCTGATCGCGCTCACCACCTTGCTCATCGCCTCGAACGTGCTCGCCGCGTTCGCGCCCAACTTCGCCACCATGCTGGTCGCGCGCCTGCTGCTGGGCCTGTGCGTGGGCGGCTTCTGGACCTTCGCGCCGGCCGCGGCCACGCAACTGGTGCCGCATGCCGCGCAGGCGCGCGCCATGTCCTATGTGCTGGCCGGCGTGTCCGCCGCCACCGTGCTCGGGGTGCCGGCCGGCTCCTTCCTGGGCACGATGTTCGGCTGGCGCGCCTCGTTCGCCGTGACCGGCGCGCTGGCCGCGGTGGTGCTGCTGGTGCAGCTGTGGCTGCTGCCCGCCATGCCGCCGGCACGCGCCATCGGCGCGCGCGACCTGCTCACGCCGCTCACGCGCCGCATGGCGCAGGTCGGGCTGCTGGCGGTGCTGTTCTTCATTGCCGGCCACTTCGCGGCGTACACCTACCTGAAGCCGCTGCTGCAACAGGTGTTCGGCCTGGCGCCGAACGCGGTGTCGACGCTGCTGCTGGTGTACGGCGCGGTGGGTTTCGTGGGCACCTTCCTGGGCGGCAGCCTGGTGGCGCGCAGCGTGCGCGGCACCACCCTGCTGGCGGCGCTGATGCTGGCGACGGCGCTGCTGCTGTCCACGCTCATCGGCACCGGCTTCGTGCCGGGCGCGGTGGTGGTCGTGATCTGGGGCGTGGCCTTCGGCCTGATTCCGGTGGCGCTCACCGGCTGGATGATGGAAGCCGTGCCCGACGCCCCCGAAGCCGGCCAGGCCCTGCTGGTCAGCGGCTTCCAGGTGGCCATTGCCTCGGGCGCGCTGATCGGCGGCGTCACGGTCGACGGCTTCGGCATCTCCAGCACCATGGTGCTCAGCGGCGTGCTGGTGCTGATCGCCGCGCTCATCGTCGGCACGCTGGGCCGCGCACGCGGCGGCATGCCGGCGGCGGCGGGCGTGATTCCCGAGTGACACCCGGCAGAGCCCCAGCCTTCAAAGCCAAGCCCCTGGCCGGCGGCTGGCGGCCCGCCAGCTAGCGGCGGCCGGGCTTGCCGGCCGCCAGGATCGCGTCGAGCACCACGCGCAGCGCCTTGTTCACGGGCTTGTCGCGCCGCATCACCACCGCCAGCGTGCGGTGCATGCGCGGGTTCAGGCGGCTGGCCTTCAGCCCCGGGTGGGCGCCGCGCCCCGTCATCGACATGCCGGGCACGATGGCGCACCCCAGCCCCGCGGCCACCATCTCCTTCATTGCCTCCACGCTGCCCAGCTCCATCACGGGCTGCGGCTGAAGGCCCTCGGCGGCGAACCAGCGGTCGACCAGCTTGCGCGTGTTGGCCGCGGGCTCGAACAGCACCAGCGGCAGGCCGGCCAGGTCGCCCGGCGCCACCCTCGCCTTCAACGGTGCGCGCTCCACCGGGCTGATGGCGACGAACTCGTCGTCGAGCACCGGCATCGCCGCCAGCGAGCGCCCCGCCGCCGGCAGCGTGACCAGCGCGAGGTCGAGGCTGTTTTCTTCCACCTTGCGCGCCTGGTCTTCGGTGTTGCCGGTGCTGACCACCACGCCCAGCCCCGGGAACTGCTCGCGCAGCGTGCGCAGCACCGCCGGCAGAAAGTGCAGGCAGGCCGTGGCGCCCGTGCCCAGCCGCACGCGGCCGGTGACGCCGCTCGCGTGGTCGGCCAGCGCGTCGATGGCGTTTTCCACCGCGCTGTCGATGTGGGGCACATGCCGCAGCAGTTCCAAGCCCGCCGGCGTGGCCCTGGCGCGCTTGCCGACCCGCTCGATGAGCCGCACCGCGAGCCGCCGCTCCAGTTGGCGCACCTGCAGGCTCACGGCCGGCTGCGACAGGCCGAGCCGGTCGGCCGCCGCCGAGAAGCTGCCGGTTTCGATGACCAGGCCGAAGGAGCGGAGCTGGTCGAGGTTGAGCGTCTTGTCCAAAGTATTTCTTATGCAGCGAATAGCAGGGCGAAGCTTCACTTATGGCAGGGGCCTCGTCAAGATCGGCGCCATGCCATCGCAAAGCCCTCACCCCGACACCCGCATCGCCGTCGACACCGCTGTCGACACGAACCTCAACATCACCGATGCCGAGCCCCGCCACATGACCGCCGTGCACGCCATCTACAGCCACTACGTGCTGCACGACCTGTGCTCCTTCGAGGAGCAGGTGCCCGGCGTCGAGCAGATGCAGGCGCGCCGCGACGACGCCGTGGCGCGCGGCCTGCCCTACCTGGTGGCGACGATGAACGGCGCGGTGGTCGGCTACGCCTACGCCACGGCCTACCGCGCGCGCTCCGCCTACCGGCACACGGTGGAAGACTCGATCTACGTCGCGCACGGCATGCACGGCCACGGCATCGGCCGGGCGCTGCTGCAGGGCGTGATCCAGCGCTGTACCGACAGCGGCTTCACGCAGATGGTCGCGTGCATCGGCAACAGCGCCAACGCGGGCTCGCTGGGCCTGCACCAGAAGCTGGGCTTCGAGCGCGTCGGCGTGCTGCGCAACGTGGGCTTCAAGTTCGGCCAGTGGGTGGACACGGTGCTCATGCAGCGCACGCTGCGCTGAGCCATGGTCACGCCCGCCATCGGTGTCGACATTGACATCGCGGTCGCGAAACTGCCCGTGCGCGGCTGGCTCGCGCTGCTGTGCATGAGCCGCCTGCTGCAGGCCATGATCGTCACGGCCTATTCCGGCGTGCTGCCCTTCGTGATGGCCGACTGGCAACTGGGCGCCGCGCAGGCCGGCGCCATCCAGAGCGCCTGGCACGTGGGCTACATGAGCTCGCTGTTCGCGGTGGGCCTGCTGGCCGACCGTTATGGGCCGCACCGCATCGTTCTCTTCGGCAGCGCCTTGAGCGCGGTGGCGGCGATGGCCTTCGCGCTCTTCGCTCGCGGCCCGCTTTCCGCCATGCTGCTGTACGGCCTGACCGGCCTGTGCGCGGGCGCCTCGTACACGCCGGGCCTGCAGCTGCTGGCGCGCAACACCGAACCGGCGGTGCGCGGGCGGGCGATGGGGCTGTTCATCGGCTCGGCGTCGATGGGCTATGCGCTCTCGCTGGCGGTGGTGGCGGCGTGCAGCCACCTGCAGCATTGGCGGCTGGGGCTGCTGCTGGCCGCCGCGGGCACGGCGGCGGGCGCGTTGCTCACGGTGCTGGCGCTGCGCCGCATGCGAGCGCCCGAGCCACCGGTGCCAGGCGCGGTGCGCGAAGGCACGTGGCACGCGTTGGCGGCCACGGTGCGCGACAAGCCCGCCATGGCCGGCAACTGGGCCTATGCCTTCCACTGCTGGGAACTGATGGCGCTGTGGGCGTGGCTGCCGGCGTACCTGGTGGCATCGATGGGTGGCAAGGCAGAGTGGCAATGCGCAGGCGTCGCGCTGGCCGCGCTGGCGCACCTCGTGAGCGTGTTCGGCAGCGTGGCGGGCGGCGCGGCCTCCGACCGGCTGGGCCGCGCGCGGGTGATGATGATGTCGAGCGTCGCCAGCCTGTGCATGTCTTTCGCGTTCGGCTGGCTGTGGAGCTGGCCGCTGTGGCTGCTGGCGGCCGCGGCCGCCGTGTACAACCTGTGCGCCATCGCCGACTCGTCGGTCTACTCGACCGCGCTGGCCGACGTGGTGGCGCCGCACCGGCTCGGCGTGGCGTACTCGGTGCGCTCGGTGATGGGCTTCGGCGCGGGCGCGCTCAGCCCCTGGGTGTTCGGCCTGGCGCTGGACTGGGGGCAAAGGCGCTTCGGCTTCGGCAGCACGCACGGCTGGGTGGCCGCGTGGAGCTCGGTCGGCCTGGGCGCGCTGATGGGGCCGTGGATGATCGCGCGCTTCTCAAGGCTGCAGCGCACCACGGTCGCTCACCGAGCCGCTCACTGAGTCGCTCACTGATCCTCGCCCTCGGTCCACTCGGGGCTGTAGCCGCCCAGCGTCGGGTGGTACATCTCGTCGCCCGAGTGCTGCGTGAACTCGACGTTGAGCCGGTCTTCACGCAGGCCGAGGATGTCGATGCAGTCGCGGCACAACGCCTTGGCCACCTCGAGCCGCAGCTCGGCCGAGCGGCCGCGGCGGATGTCGCACATCAGCACCGACACCTGCTCGGGCTCGCCGTCGACCATGCGCCATACGGCCCCCTCGCCTGCTTCGCGGATCGCGATGCTGATGCGGCGGATGTCCACGCTCATCATGCGTGCGTAGGTTTCGCTGAGCTGCCTCGCGAGGCGCTTCTTGTCGGCCACCGGGTGCTGGCCGTTCACGTCGAGTTGAAGGTAGGGCATGTCAGTCGAGGCCTTCCAGGGTGTGGGCAAGCTTGAACAGCGCGGCTTCGCGGCCTGCGGCCGTCACCAGCTGCAGGGCGACGGGCAGGCCGTCGATGGTACCGACGGGCACGCTGAGCGCGGGCAGGCCGAAGAGGTTCCATGGGCTCGTCAGGGACAAGAGCGCGGCGCGCACTTCCACCGGCGCGCCGTCGATGTGCGGCGCGCGCTCGCCGATGCGCGGCGCCGTCAGGGGCACGGTGGGCAATGCGAGCACGTCGTACTCGTCGAGCAACGCGCCGATGGCGGGCGCCCACGCCGCGCGCCGCGCCTGCGCGCGCAGGTAGCGCCATGCGGGAATGGCCTCGCCGCGGCGCAGGCGCGCAAGCACCTCGGGGTCGATCGACGCGGCGCCGGGCGCCACGTCGTCGGCGTGGGCCTCGAAGGCCTCGCTGCCTTGCAGCGTGGAGAAGACATCGAACAGGTCGTGTGCGTGCGGCAAGTGCGCGGCCAGGTCCACCTCTTCGACCGGCAGGCCCGATGCACCGAGGCGGGCGCGTACCGACTCGGTGAGGCGGCGGTCGGTCGCCCCCAGCACGGACGGCAGCAGCCAGCCGATGCGGCGCGCCCCAGGCGCGTTCGCCAGCGGGGCCAGGCAGCCGTACGCGAGCGCGGCGTCTTCGCTCATGCGCGTGAACAGGCCCACATGGTCCAGCGAGGCCGCCAGCGGGAACACGCCTTCGGCAGAGATGGCGCCGTACGCCGGCTTGAAGCCCACCACCCCGCACAGCGCGGCCGGCACGCGCACCGAGCCGGCGGTGTCGGTGCCCAGCGCGAGCGGCACCATGCCCGCGGCCACCGCCACGGCGCTGCCGCCGCTGCTGCCGCCGGACATGCGCGCCGGATCCCACGGGTTGCGCGCGGCGCCGTGCACCGAGCGGTCGCCGGTCGCGCCGTAGGCGAACTCGTGCAGCGTGGTCTTGCCGACGACGACCGCGCCGGCCTCGCGCAGTTGCGCGACGCAGGCCGCGTCTTTTCGCGCGACATGCCCCAGGTACAGCGAAGAGCCCCGCGTGGTGGGCCAGCCCGCGACATCGACGATGTCTTTCACGGCCACCGGCATGCCGTGCAGCGGCCCGCGGTCGATGCCCTGGCGCAGCGCGGCATCGGCGCGCGCGGCGGCGGCGCGTGCACCCTCGGCATCGACGTGCGTGAAGGCGTTGAGCGGCGCGCCGAGCCGCTCGATGGCGGCGAGCGAGGCGTCGACCAGCTGCGCCGACGTTCGCCGGCCTGAGCGCAGGTCGCGCGCGAGGCCGGCGATCGACTGCGTGGCGAAGAAACCGTCGCGCAAGCTGCCTTGCGAGTTGGTTTGTGTCATCGCGGCAGCGCCGGCGCGCCCTTGTAGCCCAGCAGCGGGTCGTACAGATCGGTGCGCCGGTCGCGGTGCAGGTCGTTGAACTGGTTCCAGATGGGCGCGCTGCGCGCGGCGCCGAGGTCCACGTCGGCGTAGAGGATGGTCTCTTCGTCGGGCCCGGCGATGCGGCCCACGGGCCAGCCGTTGGTGCCCGCGATCAGCGAGTTGCCCATGAAGCCCGCGCCGCGCTCCTGCCCCACGCGGTCGGCCGTGGCGATGAACACGTTGTTCTGGTGCGCGGCCGCGATGGTCAGGTATGCCGCCATGCAGGTGCCGCTGGCGTCGTACAGCGGCGGCGGCGTCCACACCCAGTTGGTCGGTATGCAGATGATGTCCGCGCCCAGCTGCGCGAGGATGCGCGGCGCCTCGGGAAACCAGATGTCCCAGCACACGAGCAGGCCGATGCGGCCGATCCGGGTCTCGAACACCGGGTAGCCCTCGTTGCCCGGCGTGAACCACAGCTTCTCGTTGTTCCACAGGTGCGTTTTGCGGTAGCGGCCGATGTAGCCCTCGGGGCCGACGAGCACGGCCGTGTCGAAGAGCTGCAGGCCGTCCTGCTCGACCAGGCACCCGACGATGTACACGCCGTGCTGCGCGGCGAAATCGGCCCAGCCCTGCACGCTCTCGCCGCCGGGCACGGGCTGCGCATGCGCATAGGCCTCCTCGCGGCTGCTGAAGCAGTAGCCGGTGGTCGCGAGCTCGGGCAGCACGATGAGCGTGGCCCCGTGCTGCACGGCGGCCGTCAAGCGCTCGTGCACGGCCTGCGCGTTGCGCGCCAGGTTGTCCACGCCGACCTGCGGATCGAACTGCACCACGGCCACGCGCACGGGGCTGGCGCGCAGGCCCGGGGTGGCGTCGGCACTGGCGTCGATGGCGGCGACGGCGGCTTGTGAAGGAACGGATGGTGTCATGAGATTGCTCTTTCAGGTTTCAAATTAAAACCAGATGGATGCTAGCCATTCCAGTTTTACTTTGCAACCTGAATGGCAATGCGATCTACACTCGCCCACCGAAGGAAAAAGCCATGGCCCAGAGAAAAAGCCTGAAGAACGACGCGTGCCCGATGGCCCGCGCGCTCGAAATCGTCGGCGACCAGTGGTCGCTGCTCATCATTCGCGATGCGTTCGACGGCATGAAGCGCTTCGGCGAGTTCCAGCAAAGCCTGGGCGTGGCGAAGAACATCCTGGCCGACCGGCTGAAGTACCTGGTGCAGGAAGGCGTGCTCGACCTGGTGCCCGCCTCCGACGGCTCGCTCTACCACGAGTACGTGCTGTCGGCCAAGGGCAAGGGCCTGTTCCCGGTGGTGGTCGGCCTGCGCCACTGGGGCGAGGCGCACCTGTACGCCAAGGGCGAGCCGCATTCGGTGCTGGTGGAGCGCGACAGCGGCAAGCCGGTGCCGAAGATCGAGCTGCGCACGCGCGACGGCAAGCCGCTGCACCCGGACCTCACGTATGTGAAGAAGCTGCCTGTGAAAGCCTGAGCCCCGACGCCCGGATCACCAGGTCACCCGGACGCCTCCCAACCGGCCACAGTCGGCCACAGTCGGCCACAGTCGGCCACAGTCGGCCACATTCAACTAGAGCAGGCTCTCGCTGATGAACGGAAACAGCAGCCACAGCTGCAGCCGCGTGCCGAAGTCCACGCCCGGGTCGCTCTCGTACACCGTCTCGGCGCCGTTCACGCTGCCCACCCATTGCAGCCGGTCGCCGGGTTGCGCGAGCCGCAGCCTGAAGCTGCCCACGGCGCGTACCCGCTCGGCCAGGCTCAGCACGTTGCGCGCGAGCTCGGGCGAATCGACCAGCATGCCCAGCTCGGTGTTCACGCGCGACGAGCGGAAGTCCATGTTCATGGAGCCGACGAAGGTGGTGCGCCGGTCGATGACGATCAGCTTCGAATGCGAGCGCCCGATGGACGCGTGCAGCGCGGCGGCAATGAGCGAGTCGTTCTTCAGCTGGCTCGAATCGGTCTCGTACAGCTCGGCGCCCAGCTTGAGCATCTCGACGCGGTAGCGACCGTAGGCGGCGCTGGCGAAGGGCTCGTCGTTGGAGGCCAGCGAGTTGGTGACCACCTCGACGCGCACGCCGTTCGCGCGCGCCTGGCGCAGCCCCGCCATGCCGGGCTGGCCCGGAATGAAGTACGGCGAACCGACCACCACTTCGGACGTGGCGTTGGCCATGGCCCTGCCCGCGCGGGCGGTGACGGTGGTGTCGTCCACGCCGCTCTCGGCGCGGCCGCTGACCTTTTCGGGGTCGTCGGAAAACACGTCGATGGCGCCGTGCAGCAGCTTGAGCGGCGGGTGCTGCAGGTCGGCGCTCAACGGCAGGTAGCCCAGGATGTCGGTCTTGTCGGCCGCGGGCGAGGGGTAGGCGTCGATGGCGTCGACCGTGAGCGCCTCGAACTCGGCCTGCAGTTCGGCGGGGGCCTTGCGGCTGGTTTCCAGCGCGTGCAGCGGGTAGATGCGCGGGCTGTTCCAGTAGATGTCGAAGATGGCGGCCATGCGTGGCACGGCATCGCCCGCCACGAGCAGGTCGAAGTCGACGAAGTTGCCGCCCTTGCTGCCGAAGAAATACTCGTCGGCGATGTTGCGCCCGCCGGCCACGGCGAAGGCGCCGTCGGCCACCAGCATCTTGTTGTGCATGCGGTGGTTCACGCGCGAGAAGTCGCCCAGCGCCATGACCCAGCGCGTGAGCGCGAACGAGCGCCCCGAGGGAAAGGGGTTGAAGAGCCGCACCTCCACGTTCGGGTGGGCGGCAAAGGCCAGCAGCATGCGGTCGCTGTCGGCGGTGTAGAGGTCGTCCACCAGCAGGCGCACGCGCACGCCGCGCCCGGCGGCGTCGCGCACGGCCCGCAGCAGCGTGTGGCCGGTGACATCGTTCTGCAGCAGGTAGTACTGCAGGTCGAGCGTCTTCTGCGCATGGCGCACCAGCGTGAGCCGCGCGTCCATCGACCAGGCGCTCAGCGGCAGCGGGCGAAAGCCCGACTGCGTGCCGGGCGGCGCGCTTTGCGCGGCGATGCGGCTGAGCAGCTCGTCGGCCGACGCCGGCACCGCCGCGCTGGGCGTGCGCTGCACCGAGGGCGGCAGCGACGCGCAGGCCTGCAGCAGCGCCAGCGCGCCCGCCGCCGCGAGCAGCGCCAACCAGCGCGTGAACATCCGGGCGGCCGGCATCGGTTCGCTTGCTTCGCTTGCTTTGCTTGCTTTGCTTGCTTTGCTTGCTTTGCCTGCTTCGCTTACTTTGCTGCCGCAGCAGCAGCCGCCTTGGCCTTGGCGGCCAGCCCGGCGAACTCCTCCTTGCCGAAGGCGGTGCCGAACAGGCCCCAGCCGCCTTCCGCCGCCTCGGTGAGGATCACCCAGGTGCGCGCCGCCTGGCCCGGATCGCCCGAGAGCTTGGCGACGATCTCGGTCGCCTCCTTGGTGATCTGCTTCTGCCCTTCGCGGTTCAGCGAGCCGGGCGGCGTGACGATCTGCACGCGCACCGTGCGCGCCTGCGCCGTGGTGGCGGTCTGCACCGCCGAGGCGGGCATGCGGTGGATGTAGGCGGCGGTGTTGTCCAGGTGGAACGGGCCGGGGTTGGCCACGCCCTCGGCACGCAGCACGGCCAGGGTGAGGGCCTCGCCGAGCTGGCGGTCGGCATCGGCGGGGAACATGTCTGCGGCGGCGTAGACGTCGATCATGGGCATGGGAGGCTCCTCGGAGAACAAAAGTGAAAGCGAAAAAGAAAAGGCAGGACGGGTCAGGAACGGAACGGCCTGGATGGTCCTTTCTGAATGATGGTCATCATCCAAACGCAGGATGATGATGAACATAATCCTCAGCGTCAAGCATTTGCATTCACGCCGCACCGAGGACGTTTCAAGCCACATGGGCCATTCCAAAGCCAACAAGGAACAAAGCCACGAGCGCATCGTGCAGACCGCCGCCGCGCGTTTCAGGGAAGAAGGCGTGGACGGCCTCGGCGTGGCCGACCTCATGAAGGAAGCCGGGCTCACGCACGGCGGCTTCTACCGGCACTTCGCGTCGCGCGACGAGCTGGTGGCCGAGGCGGTCGAGTGCGCGCTGAGCGACGGCGGCCGGGCCGTGGAAGCGGTGGCGGCATCGAAGGAAAGCCGCGAGGTGGTGGCGGGCCGGCTGGTCGACGCGTACCTGAGCACCGCGCACCGCGACGGCCTGGCCACCAGCTGCGCCGTGACCACGCTGGCCGGCGACGTGGCGCGCAGCAACGAGCGCACGCGCGCGGCATACACGCGCCAGGTGAACACCTACCTCGAACTGCTGGCCAGGCTGGCGGCGGCGGAAAAGTCGACCGTCAAGCGGGCCAAGGCCATTGCAGCGCTGTCGTCGCTGGTGGGCGCGGTGTCGCTGGCCCGTGCGGTGAACGACGAGGCGCTGTCGCGCGAGATCCTGAAGGGCGCGGGGGACGAGCTGAAGGCGTTGCTGGGCTGAAGCCGCTGGTGGGGTGAACCCGTTGCCGGGTTGGCGCCCGCCCTACTCCCCCAGCAGCTCCCCGATCGGCTGCAGGTCTTCCACCCGGTCGCAGATCGCCTTGATCACCATCGTGATCGGAATGCCCAGCAGCAGGCCCCAGATGCCCCACAGCCAGCCCCAGAAGATCACGCCCACGAACACCGCCACCGGGTTCATGCGGCTGGTGCGGCTGGTGAGCCAGGGCATCAGCAGGTTGCCGATGAGCGTGTGGATGGCCAGCGACACGCCGCCCACCACGATGCCCATCTGCAGGCTGTTGAACTGCAGGAATGCCACCAGTCCCGCGGCCACCAGCACGATGACCGAGCCGATGTACGGAATGAGGTTGGTCACCGCCGCGATGATTCCCCACACGGCCGCGTTCTCCACCCCGATGACCCAGAACGCCAGCCCGGTCGCCACGCCGACGATGACGCTCACCAGGATCTGCACCAGCAGGTAGCGCTCGATGTTGCGCGTGATGTCGTCCAGCACATGCACCGTGACCTTCTTCTTCTGCAGGCTGGAGCCGGTGATCTTGATGAGCTTGCGCCTGAAGGTGTCGCCCGAGCACAGCGCGAAGTACGTGAGAAAGGCCACCAGCGTGAGCTGCCCCATGGCGCTGAGCAGGCCGACGGTGCCGCTGAGCAGGTAGTCGCGCACGTTGAAGCCGGGCCGCTCGATGATCACGCGCGCCACGCCGCGGCGCGAGGCCACGCGCGCGGAGTTTTCTTCGGCCGCCTTCTCGAGCTGCGCGGCGGCCTGCTGCACGCTTTCCAGCGGCGTGGCGCTGGCGCCCTTGTCGCGGCGCATGGCCTGCCCCAGCTTCTGCGCGGCCACGGGCAGCGAATCCAGCAGCTGCGAGGCGCTGCCCGACAGCGAATAGCCGGTCCAGCCCAGCCCGCCGAACAGGCCCATCAGGATGAGCGCCGCGCCGACCCAGCGCGGCAGCCGCCAGCGGTGCAGCATGTCGACCAGCGGCGACAGCGCGTAGGTGAGCAGCAGGCTCAGCATCAGCGGAATGAACACGGCCTGGCCCCACTGCAGCGCGAACACGCTGGCCAGCACGGCGAGCACCACGAGCGAGGCGCTGCGCACGTCGACGGGCATGTGCAGCAGCAGGCGTTTGCGCTCACGCTCGCGCGCGGGCTCTGCCTGCAATTCGCGGGACACACCATCTTGCGACGGCGCTTCGGGCGCGGGCTGCGCGGCAGCCGCCTGCGGAGGCTCGGCCGCCGGCGCATCCGGCGCAGGAGACTGGGGCACCGGAGCGTCAGGCGCGCGTGCGGGCGCGGGCTGGGGAATGACGTCGTTCATCGCGCTTCCTTCAACACTTCGCGCACCGCGGCAAGCTGCCGGCGCGACACGGCCACGGGTTCGGGAATGGCGTCCAGGCGCAGCGCCCAGCCCTCGGCGTCTTCGCCGTCGTCGTACTTCTCGAGCGCGCGAATGGCCGAGCGCGCCACCAGCGCGTTGCGGTGCACGCGCAGGAAGCGGTGGGGGTAGCGCTCCTCGAACTCGTTGAGCGAGCCGTCGAGGATGTGGCTGCGCGTGGCGGTTCGCACGGTGAGGTACTTGAATTCGGACTTGAGGTAGAGCACCTCGGACAGCGGCACGCGCTCGGCGCGGCCGCGGTCCTGGATCAACACGGTTTCGGGGGCGGTGGGCGCGACGGGCGCGGCCGGTGCGCCGGCCTGCAGCGCGCGGCGCTCCTTCAGGAAGCGCTCGGCCTTCTGCAGCGCCTGCTGCAGCCGCTCGGCGCGCACGGGCTTGGTGAGGTAGTCGACCGCGTCGAGCTCGAAGGCCGTGACCGCATGCGTCGCGTGCGCGGTCACGAACACCACCGCCGGCGCGTCGGCGCGGCTGCGCAGCGCGCGCGCCACCTCGATGCCGTCGACGCCGGGCATGTGCACGTCGAGCAGCACCAGGTCGATGGCCATGGTGGCCAGGTGCTGCTGCGCCTCGGCGCCCTGCGAGGCCTCGGCCACCACCTCGGCGGCGGGCGAGGCGCAGTCGCGCAGCAGCGTGCGCAGGCGGGAGCGCGCCAGGGCTTCGTCGTCAACGATCAATGTCTTGAGGGTCATGATTCAGCGGGGATGGCGATGCGCACCCGGTAGTTTTTCTGGTCCATGCCGGCGCTGAACTGCATCTGCATGTCGTGCAGCAGCCGCAGGCGGTCTCGCACGTTGGCCAGCGCGATGCCGTGGCCGCGCGGCAGCGGCTGGTCGGCCCAGCGCAGCGGCGGCAGGCTGTTGACCACCTCGATCACCACCATGGCGCCGCGCCGCTCGGTGCGGATGCGCAGCTTGGCGCCCTCGGGGCTGGGCTCCACGCCGTGCTTGATGGCATTCTCGACCAGCGGCTGCAGCAGCAGCGGCGGCAGGCGGGCGCTGCTGGCGGCGGCGTCCAGGTCCCAGCGGATGCGCAGGCGGTCGCCGAAGCGCACCTGCTCGATGGCCAGGTAGCGCTCGGCCAGCGCAATTTCGTCGGCCAGCGTGCCCGATTCGCCCGGGTCGGCCAGCGCCTGGCGAAACAGCTCGGCCAGGTCTTCCAGCATGGTCTCGGCCTTGGCCGGCTCCTCGCGCACCAGCGCGATGGCGCTGTTGAGCGTGTTGAACAGGAAGTGCGGGCGGATGCGCGACTGCAGTTCCTCGAGCCGCGCCGTGGTGGCCGCGGGCGTCTGGCCGCGCGCGCGCAGCACCATCGCCGCCATCACCAGCCCGGCGAACAGCGCGCCGGTGAGGCCGCTGGCCAGCCAGGGCGCATGGGCCAGCACGCCGGTCAGCCGCAGCAGGCCGCAGCCATACAGGGCGGCCAGCGCACCGAGCACGGCGCCGGCCGCGTACTGCCATTGCTTGGGCAGGCGCCGCAGGGGCTTCTTCAAGCCGCAGGCGGCCACCAGCCACATCAGCGTGGCAGGAAGCGCACCGCCCGTGACGGTGGCGGCCTGCACCAGCCATTCGCCGGGCGTGGACACCACGAACAGCGTGGCAATGGCGACCACCGCCTCGACGAACACCACCGTGCGCAGCACCACGCCGATCTGGCACGCATCGAAGATCGAGGGTTCGGCGCGCAGGGGGGCGCGCGTCTTTTCCTGAACCGGCGTGGACGACGACACGGACGTGGGGTTGGGGGTGGCGTTGGCCGATAAAATCGGCGGGTTGCGCATCGCAGACATCTGATCCATCGGGTGACCAACCCATTATTGCCTCCTGGACGGCTCCCATGACCCAAAACCAACTCGACAAGAAATCCGAAGCCTGGTCGGCCCTGTTCTCCGAACCCATGAGCGACCTCGTGAAGCGCTACACGTCCAGCGTGTTCTTCGACAAGCGCCTGTGGCAGGCCGACATCCAGGGCTCGCTGGCCCATGCCGGCATGCTCGCCGCGCAGGGAATCATCGGCGTGCAGGACCACGCCGCGATCGAACGCGGGATGGCGCAGATTCGCGCCGAAATCGACTCCGGCGCCTTCGAGTGGAAGCTCGACCTCGAAGACGTGCACCTGAACATCGAGGCCCGCCTGACCCAGCTGGTCGGCGACGCCGGAAAGCGCCTGCACACCGGGCGCAGCCGCAACGACCAGGTGGCCACCGACGTGCGCCTGTGGCTGCGCGGCGAAATCGACCTCATCGGCGACCTGCTGGTCGAGCTGCAGAAGGCGCTGGTGGACATCGCCGAGAAGAACGTCGACGTGATCCTGCCCGGCTTCACCCACCTGCAGGTGGCGCAGCCGGTGAGCTTCGGCCACCACATGCTGGCCTACGTGGAAATGTTCAGCCGTGACGCCGAGCGCATGGGCGAAGTGCGCCGCCGCGTCAACCGCCTGCCGCTGGGCGCCGCCGCGCTGGCCGGCACCAGCTACCCGCTCGACCGCGAGCTGGTCGCCAGGACCCTGGGCATGGACGGCGTGTGCCAGAACAGCCTGGACGCCGTGAGCGACCGCGACTTCGCCATCGAGTTCACCGCCGCGGCCAGCCTGTGCATGGTGCACATCAGCCGCATGAGCGAAGAGCTCATCCTGTGGATGAGCCAGAACTTCAGCTTCATCCAGATTGCCGACCGCTTCACCACGGGCTCGTCGATCATGCCGCAGAAGAAGAACCCCGACGTGCCCGAGCTGGCGCGCGGCAAGACCGGCCGCGTGGTCGGCCACCTGATGGCGCTCATCACGCTCATGAAGGGCCAGCCGCTGGCCTACAACAAGGACAACCAGGAAGACAAGGAGCCGCTGTTCGACACCGTCGACACGCTCAAGGACACCCTGCGCATCTTTGCCGAGATGATCGGCGGCATCACCGTGAAGCCCGAGGCCATGGAGGCCGCCGCGCTGCGCGGCTACGCCACCGCCACCGACCTGGCCGACTACCTGGTGAAGAAGGGCCTGCCCTTCCGCGACGCGCACGAAACCGTGGCCCACGCCGTGAAGGCCGCCACCTCGCACAAGGTCGACCTGGCCGAGCTGCCGCTGGCCGTGCTGCAGCAGTTCAACCCCAGCATCGAGAAGGACGTGTACGACGTGCTGAGCCTGCGCGGCTCGCTGAACGCGCGCAACATCCTGGGCGGCACCGCGCCGGCGCAGGTGAAGGCGCAAGTGGCGCGCCACCGCGCCCGCCTCGGCTGATCAGCTGCGCAGCTGAACCCCTGACTGACCGACCGACAGCGACCGAAGCCGCGCCGTGTTCTACGCCATCCCGCTCGAGAACAGGCCGAGCTGGCGCAACCCGCCGTGGATGACGGTGCTGCTCATCCTGCTGAACATGGTCGTGTTCTGGGGGCCGCAGCGCAGCGAGGACAACGCGCGCGAGCGCGCCGCCCAGTACTACGTGACCAGCGTGCTGCCCCAGCTGGAACTGCCGCCCTTCGTGGAATGGCTCGAAAAGAGCGACCCGAAGCGCGGCAAGATCGCGCGGCGCATGCTGCCGCACGACGAGGCCTACCCGCAACTGCTCGAAGGGCTGCAGAACGACAAGAAGTTCCTGGCGCGGCTGCAGGCCGAGCAGGTCGTTACGCCCGCGAATCCGCAGTACGGCGAGTGGAAGCGCGACCGCCAGCAGTACGAGGCGATGCTGCCCGCGCCGTTCACCGCGCGCTGGTCGCAGGACTACACGAAGGACGCCGAGTTCAAGCCCTGGACCTGGATCACCAACGCCTTCCTGCACGGCAGCACCGGCCACCTGCTGGGCAACATGCTGTTCCTGTTCCTGTTCGGCTTTTCGGTGGAACTGGCACTGGGCCGCGGCACCTACCTGGCGTTCTACCTGCTGGGCGCGGTGGGTGCCTCGATGCTGGCGGGCTGGGCCTATGCCGGCAAGGACGGCTACGGCCTGGGCGCCTCGGGCGCCATCTCGGCGCTGATGGGCATGTACGCAGTGATGTACCGGCTCAAGCGCATCCGCTTCTTCTACCAGCTGTTCTTCTATTTCAACTACGTCACCGCGCCGGCCCTTCTGCTGCTGCCGGCGTGGATCGTCAACGAGCTGATGCAGCACTGGCTGGGCGGCCAGGGCATCGCCTACATGGCCCACCTGGGCGGCCTGCTGACCGGCGCGGCGCTGATGACCGCCGCCCTGCTGCTGCGCCGCGTGCAGGCGCCCGAGGCGGTGGCGGGCCCCGAGCCCGACCGCTTCGACGAGCATGTGGCCGCGGCGCAGAAGCACGGCGCGGCCATGCGCTTCGACAAGGCCTGCGCCGAGTGGCGCGCCGCCGCCGCGCTGCGCCCCGGCGACACCGACACCCTGCGCGCCTGGTTCAACACCGCGCGCCTGCAGCCCGCGAGCGACGACTTCCACCACGCCGCGCGCCGCATCTTCCGCCTGCCCGCCACCGAGCCGAACACGCTGGCGCTGCAGCACGCCAGCTACAAGACCTACCTCGACCAGGCCAAGCCCGGCGCGCGGCTGAAGCCCGACGACATGGCCCGGCTGGCGCGCCGCTTCGCGCGCATTCGCCAGTTCGACGACGCCGACCGGCTCTGCGCCATCCTGCTGAAGACCGCGCCCGAGCACCCCGAGCTGGCCGACACGCTTTCGGTGTGCGCCAACGGCCTGCTGCATGCGGGCCAGCGCGAGAAAGCCATCGGGCTGCTGCCGCACCTGCTGCGGCTCGCGCCCAACGACATGGTCACGCGCGCGCTGCAGCGCGCCTGACGACGGCACGGCGGCACGGCGGCGGCCGTCGACCCGCACCCTGTCACGGGGCTGTCACGCCAACCCGGTGCCAACCTTCGCGCTGCCTCGTGCCACCTTCACGCCACCTTTTCGTCGTGGCACCGCAATTGCAGTAAACCGCGTGTAAAGCCGCCCCCAGCCCCCGCCGCCTCGTTGAACTTGAGGCCGCTCACCTGCTCCATCCGGGGGCCTCGCCCCCATTTCCCTACTTCCATAACCTGTCTGATGCCTGACCACACCCCCTCCCGCTTCGCCCTGCTGTTCACGGCCCTGGCCATCGCCGCGCTCGCAGGTTGCTCGCGCACCAGCGTGGAGACGCCCGGCACGTCGAAAGCAGCCGCCGCACCAGAAAAGGAAGTCGGCACCGTCACCCTGAAGCACGAGACGCTGGCGCTCAGCACCGAGCTGCCCGGGCGCACCATGGCGCCAGTCATCGCCGAGATCCGCCCGCAGGTCGGCGGCATCCTGAAGGAGCGCCTGTTCACCGAGGGCTCGCAGGTCAAGGCCGGCCAGGTGCTCTACCAGCTCGACCCGGCGCCGCTGCAGGCCGCGCATGCCAGCGCGCAGGCCAGCGTGCGCAAGGCCGAGTCGGCCCTGGCCACCTCGCGCACCGTGGCCCGGCGCAACGCCGAGCTGGTGAAGATCGACGCCATCAGCCGCCAGGTGTTCGACGAGTCGCAGGCCAGCGAGCAGCAGGCCGAGGCCGACCTCGCCGTGGCGCGCGCGGCCGAGCAGACCGCGCGCATCCAGCTGGGCTACACGCGCATCACCTCGCCGATCACGGGCTGGGCGGAGCTGTCGAACGTCACGCCCGGCGCATTGGTTACAGCCAATCAGGCGGCGGTGATGACCACCGTGCAGCAGCTCGACCCGATTCATGTGCACGTCACGCAGTCGAGCAGCGAGCTGCTGCGCCTGAAGCGCGAGCTCGCCAGCGGCCGGCTGCAGCGCGCCAGCGACGCCGAGGCCCGCATCCAGCTGGTGCTGGAAGACGGCAGCAAGTACCCGCACGCCGGGCGCCTCACCTTCAGCGGCGTCACGGTCGATGCCGGCACCGGCAGCGTCACGCTGCGCGCCGTGGTTCCCAACCCCGACAGGCTGCTCATGCCCGGCATGTACGTGCGCGCCGTGCTGCAGGAAGGCGTGAACGCCACCGCGCTGCTGGTGCCGCAGCAGGCCGTGACGCGCGCGCCCGACGGCAGCGCCTCGGCGCTGGTGATCGACGGCGAGAGCAAGGTCGCCAAGCGCGCCATCCATGTGGGCCGCGCGGTCGGCACGCGCTGGCAGGTGCTCGACGGCCTGGCCGCGGGCGACCGCGTGATGACCGAGGGCTCGCAGCGCGCGAAGGTGGGCGACAAGGTGAAGGTGGTCGACCTGGGCGCCAAGGCTGACAACGCCGACAAGGCTGCCACTGGTCCCGTGGCCAGCGCAAAGCTCGATACGGCCGATCCAGCCGATCCGGCCGATGCGGCCGGCGCCGCCCCCGCCCCCGTGGCGCGCTGAGGACCGAGCGACATGGCGCAGTTCTTCATCGACCGACCCATCTTCGCGTGGGTGCTCTCCATCGTCGTCATGCTGGCGGGGCTCATGGCCATCCGCACGCTGCCGCTGGAGCAATACCCCGACATCGCGCCGCCGCGCGTGTCCATCAACGCCACCTACACGGGCGCTTCCGCCAAGACGGTGGAAGACTCGGTCACCCAGGTCATCGAACAGCAGCTCAAGGGCCTGGACAACCTGCTGTACATGCAGTCGACCAGCAACTCGTCGGGCGTGGCGCGGCTGTCGCTCACCTTCAACGCGGGCACCAGCATCGACGTGGCGCAGATGCAGGTGCAGAACAAGCTGCAGCAGGCCATGTCGCGCCTGCCGCAGCAGGTGCAAAGCCGCGGCGTCACCGTGACCAAGGGCGGCAACGACTTCCTGATGATCGTGTCGATGTACTCCGGCGACGGCAGCGCCTCGGCGGTGGACGTGGGCGACTACATCTCCAGCAACCTGGTGGACATCATCAGCCGCATCGACGGCGTGGGCGAGGTGCAGACGCTGGGCACCGGCTACGCCATGCGCCTGTGGCTGGACCCCGACAAGCTGCGCAAGTACGCGCTGATGCCTTCGGACGTGAACAGCGCCATCACCGCGCAGAACGCGCAGGTGTCGGCCGGCCAGCTGGGCGCGCTGCCGGCCAGCGCGCAGCAGCAGCTCACCGCCACCATCACCGCGCGCAGCAAGCTGAAGACGGTGGAGCAGTTCGAGAACGTGGTGCTGCGCGTGACGCCCGACGGTGCCGTGGTGCGCCTGAAGGACGTGGCGCGCGTGGAGCTGGGCGCCGAGAACCTCACGGTGCGCTCGCAGCTCGACGGCCGCCCCGGCGCGGGCCTGGGCGTGGTGCTGGCCGACGGCGCCAACGCGGTGCAGGTGGCCGAGGCCGTGAAGGCCAAGGTCGAGGAACTGAAGCCGCTGTTCCCTAACCAGCTGCAGACCTTCGTGAGCTACGACACCACGCCCTTCGTGAGCGCCTCCATCGACGAGGTGGTCAAGGCGCTGGTGGAAGCCATGCTGCTGGTGGTGCTGGTGATGTACGTGTTTCTGCAGAACCTGCGCGCCACGCTCATCCCGGCCATCGCGGTGCCGGTGGTGCTGCTGGGCACCTTCGGCGTGCTGTCGATGGCGGGCTACTCCATCAACACGTTGACCATGTTCGGCATGGTGCTGGCCATCGGCCTGCTGGTGGACGACGCCATCGTGGTGGTGGAGAACGTCGAGCGCGTGATGCACGAGGAGGGCCTGTCGCCCAAGGAGGCCACGCGCAAGTCGATGGCCGAGATCACGCCCGCGCTGGTCGGCATTGCGCTGGTGCTGTCGGCGGTGTTCATTCCCATGGCCTTCTTCGGCGGCTCCACGGGCGTGATCTACCGGCAGTTTTCGATCACCATCGTCTCGGCGATGGCGCTGTCGGTGTTCGTGGCGCTCACGCTCACGCCGGCGCTGTGCGCCACGCTGCTCAAGCCGGTGCGCGAGGGCGCGCATGGCGAAAACGCCGCGCCGCGCCGCGGCCTGCTGGGGCGGGTCGACCGCTTCTTCGCGGCCTTCAACCGCGGCTTCGACCGAAGCGCCGACCGCTACGAAGGCATCGTCGGCGGCATCGTGCGGCGCGGCAAGCGCAGCATGGTGGTGTACCTGCTGATCGCGGGCGTGATGGCGCTGCTGTTCATGCGGCTGCCCACCTCCTTCCTGCCCGACGAAGACCAGGCCTTCCTGCAGGTGCAGGTAACGCTGCCGCCGGGCGCGTCGAACGCGCGGCTGCAGCCCGTGGTCGAGCAGGTGCAGCAGTACTTCGGCAAGCAGGACGAGGTGCTGAGCGTGAACGTCATCACCGGGCAGAACGGCGACCAGAGCTCGGCGCGCGCCTTCGTCAAGCTGAAGGACTGGGCCGAGCGCACGGGCAAGGGCCAGTCGGCCGCCGAGCTGACGCGGCGCGCAAACAAGGACCTGTCGACCATCCGCGACGCGCGCATCTTCGTGCTGCTGCCGCCGGCGGTGCGCGGGCTGGGCGCCAACGCGGGCTTCAACTTTCACTTGAAGGACATCAACGGCCTGGGCCACGACGCGCTGGTGAAGGCGCGCGACCAGGCCATCGAGCTGCTGGGCAAGCGGCCCGAAGTGGTCAATGTGCGCAGCAACAACCTGGACGACACGCCCGAGTTCGCGGTGGACATCGACGACGCGCGCGCCGGGGCGCTGAGCCTGGCCACGTCGGACATCGACAGCACGCTGTCGAGCGCCATGGGCGGCACCTACATCAACGACTTCCTGGACAAGGGCCGCGTGAAGCGCGTGTACATGCAGGGCGACACCGACTTCCGCATGCTGCCGGCGGACATCGACCGCTGGAGCGTGCGCAACAGCCTGGGGCAGATGGTGCCCTTCCCCGCGTTCTCCAGCTCGCGCTGGAGCTACGGCTCGCCGCAGCTGCAGCGCTACAACGGCAGCCCGAGCTACGAGTTCGTGGGCGACGCGGCGCCGGGCGTGAGCTCGGGCGACGCCATGGCCGCGGTGGACGAGGTAATGAAGCAGATGCCGCCGGGCATCGGCTACGAATGGACCGGTGCCTCCTACCAGGAGCGGCTGTCGGGTGCGCAGGCGCCGATGCTGTACGCCATTTCGATCCTGTTCGTGTTCCTGTGCCTGGCCGCGCTGTACGAGAGCTGGTCGGTGCCGTTCTCTGTGATCCTGGTGGTGCCGCTGGGCATCGTGGGGGCGCTGCTGTTCACGAGCTTCCGGGGGTTGAGCAACGACGTGTATTTCCAGGTCGGGCTGCTGACCACAGTGGGGCTGTCGTCGAAGAACGCGATTCTCATCGTCGAGTTCGCCAAGCAGCTGCAGGAGCAGGGCAAGGGCGTGGTCGAGGCCACGCTGCAGGCGGTGCGCCTGCGGCTGCGGCCCATCTTGATGACCTCGCTGGCCTTCGGCTTCGGCGTGCTGCCGCTGGCCATCGGCACCGGCGCGGGCGCGGGCGGACGCCAGTCGATCGGCACCGCGGTGCTGGGCGGCATGGTGGTGGGCACGGCGCTGGGCATCTTCTTCGTGCCGCTGTTCTTCGCGTTGATTCGCGGATGGCTGGCCGGGCGGCAAAAGCCCGCGAAAACGGAGGCCGTCACCGAACACGCGGCAGACCGCGCGGCGGAACAGGGAGGCCATTGATGAAGCGCGCACTTCCCTCGTCCCTGCTTCCCCGCCTGCCGCTTCGCTCGGTCGCGCTCGCGGCCTTTGCATCGGCCGTGCTCGCGGGCTGCGTGAACCTCGCGCCCGACTACGTGGCGCCGGCTTCGCCCGTGCCGCAGGCGCTGCCCGCTTCGGGCGTGCAGGCAAGTACTCCAGCCGCGCCGGTCGATGTCGGCTGGCGCAGCTTCTTCGTCGACACCAGGCTGCAGGGCACCATCGAACTCGCGCTCGCCAACAACCGCGACCTGCGCGTGGCGGCGTTGAACATCGAGCGTGCGCGCGCCCAGTACGGCATTGCGCGCGCCGGCCTGTTCCCCACGGTGGACGCCAGCGCGGGCGGCAGCCGCTCGCGCACGCCGGGCAGCCTGTCGAACAGCGGCGAGCCCCGCATCGCCTCGCAGTACAGCGCCGACCTGGGCCTGACGAGCTACGAGCTCGACCTGTTCGGCCGCGTGCGCAACCTGAACGAAGCGGCGCTGCAAAGCTACTTCCAGACCGAAGCCACGCAGCGCAGCACGCAGATCAGCCTGGTCGCGGCCGTGGCCACCGCCTGGCTGCAGCTGGCCGCCGACGAGCAGCGCCTGCAGCTCGCGCGCGGCACGCTCGACAGCCAGCGCAAGTCCTTCGAACTCATCGAGCGCAGCCACAGGCTCGGCGCGCAGTCGGGCCTGGCGCTGGCGCAGGCGCAGAGCACGGTCGATGCGGCACGCGCCGACGCCGCGGCCTTCGACAGCCAGGTCGAGCAGGACCGCAACGCGCTGGCGCTGCTGGTCGGCGCCACGCCGCCGGCGGAGCTGCTGCCGGTGGTGCCTGCGGCCGGCGCAGCAAGCACCGACGAACCGGCCATCACTGCACAGTTGCTGGTGCCCCCGCCCGACCTGCCCTCCAGCGTGCTGCAGCAGCGCCCCGACGTGCTGGCCGCCGAGCACGCGCTGCGCGCGAGCAATGCCGACATCGGCGCGGCGCGCGCGGCGTTCTTTCCGCGCATTGCGCTGACGGCCTCGGCGGGCACGGCGAGCAGCACGCTGTCGGGCCTGTTCACCAGCGGCAGCAAGGCGTGGAGCTTCGCGCCTTCGGTCAGCGTGCCGATCTTCGACGGCGGCGCCAACCGCGCGAACCTCGGCGTGGCGCAGGCGCAGCAGAAGATCCAGGTCGCCACCTATGAAAAGGCGGTGCAGACGGCCTTCCGCGAAGTGGCCGACGCACTGGCCGAGCGGCGCACGCTGGCCGAGCGGCTGGCCGCGCAGCGCTCGCTGCTGGGCGCCACCTCGCGCAGCTTCGAGCTGTCGCAGTCGCTGTTTCGCAGCGGCGCCAGCAACTACCTCGACGTGCTCGACGCGCAGCGCGCGTACTACGCGGCGCAGCAGAGCCTCATCAGCCTGCAGCTCACCGAGCAGACCAACCGGCTGGCGATCTACAAGGCGCTGGGCGGCGGCTGGAAGGAAAGCTAGGGGGCTGTGGACGAGGTAGGCGCGGCAGGCGCAGGGGGCGCGCTGGCAGCGGCGTCGGCCGCCGGGCTCGCGGGCATGGGCCGCAGCAGCCAG
Organism: Variovorax sp. J22G73; assembly: GCF_030317035.1. Lineage (GTDB taxonomy): Bacteria > Pseudomonadota > Gammaproteobacteria > Burkholderiales > Burkholderiaceae_C > Variovorax. The sequence continues at coordinate 556,473 of NZ_JASZYK010000001.1, read as the reverse complement.
CGCACTTCCTGCGTCTGCTCGCTGTTCGGGTAGCGCGCTTCCATCGTGCTCAGGATGGGCTGCGCCATGTCGGCGCGGCCCAGGCCCTGCACCAGCGCGCGGGCGGCCAGCTCGTAGGCCTGCGGAATCGTCTCGTGGCCGCGAAAGCGCTTGTCGAAGCCCGACAGCAGCGCCAGCGTGGCGTGGGCGTCGCCGCCGCGCCACTCGGCGCGCGCCATGGCGATGACCATGGCCGCGTCGTCGAGCGAGAAGGCCTTGTCCTTTTCCTTGCAGGCCTTGAAGACCTTCAGCGCCTCGGAAGTCAGGTCGCGCCGCATCAGCAGCGGAACGAAGCGCCGCGCGTGGTCGAGCAGCGTGTCCTTCTTGTCGGGCATGAGCGCCAGCACGCGGTGGTAGCGGCGCTGCGCGGCCAGGTCGTCCGAGGCGGCGGTGCGCTGCGCCTCGTAGGCGATGCCCAGCGCGGCGGGCAGGTCGCCCTCGGTCACCAGCTGCGCCACCTCGGCGTCGGTGCGCTGCGCCGCGATCTGCTCGGGCGTGCGGCGCTCCACCGGGCCTGCGCCGTCGATCTCGCTGCCCGCCACCGCGTCGAAGCCGAAGGCCTCGTGGTGCTGGAACATCACATAGCCCAGCAGGCTGGCCATGACCCAGCCGAAGTAGATGAAGGCGAAGTTGACGATGGGCAGCACGATGCGACCGTCGAACATCGGCAGCACCAGCGACAGCGCCACCTGCGCGCCCGTGCTCAGCAGGAACAGGAAGAAGCACAGCAGCGCGTACGGCCAGCCGATGGTGCGCATCGTCTCCATCACGTAGCCCGGGTTCATCGCCTGGAAGAAGCTGCCCGACTGCACCAGCACGATCACCGCCGCCGGGAAAGTGAACGACATGACGAACAGGCCCACCGTGCCCAGGATGGGCGCGTAGTACGCCAGCCACCCGATGAGGAAGGCCTGCGCCAGCGAAATGGCGAACAGCTTCCACGGCAGGTAGGTCCACTCGTCGCTGGACTCGCGCCCGAAGTCGGCCGAGTCGCGGATGCCGCGCGCGCCCAGCGCGATGACCTTGAAGCCGTAGCGGCTGGCCGCCAGCATGATGCCGATCTCGATCAGCACCAGCGCCAGCGCGTCGGGCAGGAAGAAGATGCCCTCGAACAGCAGGCTGCAGAACGACAGGATGAGCCCGTACGCCAGCGGCCGCAGCTGGAACGGAAAGGCGAAGAAGCTGTTCAGGCGGTGCCAGAACGGCGGTGGGGGCGGCAACGAATCCCGGATGGCGAGCATGGCGGCGCCTGCTTTCTCTTTGGAGTGCGAAGGGGTGTGGAGGGAGGCGGGATCGGCGGGACTACTTGCGGAAGAAGTCGCTCTGGCTCATCGCGCCGCGCCCGCCCAGGCGCACCACGGTGCTGTCCTCGGCGTGCACCAGGCGCATCTGGCCGAGCTCGCGCTCCAGGCGCTGGTGAAAGCTGGTCTTCAGCTGCAGCGCCGACTCGCCCATCTTCAGCACGTTGGTGCCCTTGACGACGGCGCTCCTGCGGTCGGGAGCGACCTCGACGGAATCGATGTGGTAGTCGTACTCCACTGCCAGGATGCTGCCGGTGCGCTCGGTCACCTGCTGCAGGTTCTCGAAGGTCTTGTGCACGCCGCGGCAGGCGCTGTCGCGGTCGTGGGTGGTCGACTCGGTGCGGCCCATGACGGTGGTGCTGCTCTCTATCACCACCTTGCGGCTGAGCTGCTTGCACAGCCGGTCGGCGTCGCGCGCGGCAATGGCGCGGGCCTCGTTCTGGTAGTAGTCGCGCACCATGGGCTCGTCGAGCTTGCGGCCGCCCACGAAGAAATACCAGGCGCCCACGCAGAGCGCCAAGACGATCGCAATTTGCTTCATTCCTTCTCACCCGCGCTGGTGCGCCCCTCGTTTTGCGGCGCAGTATACGTTTACAACTTGTGTTTGCGAATGTTTCTGAAGGTGAGCTTCCGGCGGCTTGAATCCGGGCGGCGGGACAGCCCGTATATCTGGCATGCGCACCGATGCCCGACAATCCGCGGATGACTGCACCCAGCCCCGACGCCGAACTGATGGCGCTGATCGACCGGATCGGCCATCGCGACGAAGCCGCCCTGCGCCAGCTCTACGACCGCACCTCACCCAAGCTCATGGGCCTGGCGATGCGTGTCGTGCGGCAGCGCGAGTGGGCCGAGGACGTACTCCAGGAAGCCTTTTTGACGGTCTGGCGAGTCGCCGGCGACTATCGCTCCTCGCTCAGCCCGCCACTGGCGTGGCTGGGGCTGATCGTGCGCAGCCGGGCGCTCGACCTGTTGCGCCGGCGCACCGCCGACCGGGCGCAGCTGACCCAGGAATTCGACGAGCTCATGGCCGACCAGATGGAGTCGGACGCCCCCAACCCGATCGACACGGCCGATGCCAGCGAGCAGGCCTGGGCGCTGCACCAGTGCCTGGCCCAGCTCGAGGGCCGGCAACGCGAAGTGGTGAGCCTGGCCTACCTGCGCGAGATGAGCCACGGCGAACTGGCCGAGCAGCTGAAGCTGCCGCTGGGCACCGTCAAGACATGGATCCGGCGCGGGCTGGAAAAACTTCGCGTCTGCATGGGACGCTTCGCTTGAGGGTGACGAAGAAGACAGGCCTGCCATGAAACTCACTGCCCACCCCGAACTGCTAGAAATACTTGCCGCCAGCCACGCGCTCGGCACCCTGCGCGGCGGCGCCCGCCGCCGCTTCGAATCCATGGCGCGCGAACAGGCGCCGGTGCGCGCCGCGGCGCTGGTCTGGCAAGGCCGGCTCGCGAGCATGACCGAGCTGCAACCCTCGGTGGTGCCCGACCCCGCCGTGTGGACGCGCATCCGCAACATGATCGACGCCGAGCAGGCGAAGGTCGCCATCGAGCGCCAGCGCGACGCCGCCAACGCCCGCGATGCCGCCAAGCCGCAACCCGGCGGCTGGCTGCGCAGCCTGGCGTTGTGGCGCGGCGCCACGGCCGCCGGCGCGCTGGCCACCGTGCTGGCCGTGGTGGTCGGCCTCAACCTGCGCGACCAGCTGCAGAACGCACCGGTGGTGCAGTACGTGGCCGTGCTGTCCGACGATCAGTCGGCCGCCTCGATGCTGGTGACCTTCGACCCGAAGAAGAAGCAGCTGTCGCTGCAGCGCGTGGGCAGCTACAGCGAAGGCGACGACAAGTCGCTGCAGCTGTGGGCCCTGGCGCCCGGCGCCGCGCCGCGCTCGCTCGGCGTGATGGACAAGGCCCCGGCGCTGCGCCTGGCCGCCTCGCAATCCGACGTGCAGGCCGTGCCGACCCTGGCCGTCACGCTCGAAGCCAAGGGCGGCGTGCCGCCGGGCAGCGGGCCCAAAGGCCCGGTCGTGTTCAAGGGCGCCCTCATCGAGAAGACAATCTAGGCTTTCATGCCGCCACGGCGCCGCGAGGCGCCGTGAGAGAAACCCGCCTTGTCCTTCGCCTTTTCGCCACTTTCGATCCGGTCGATCCGCTCGATGCCTTCGATGAAAACCGCGTTCGCCGCGCTCTCCAAGGTCGCTGCCCTCGCGCTGCTCACCGCAGCGCTCGGCGCGCACGCGCAGTCTTCCTCCTTTTTTCCGCAGGAAGCCGAGACGGCCGCCGCCGAGGCCGCCCTCGCCCGCGACTACCTCGCCGCCAAGGAGCGCTGGCACAACGAGCTGGCCGCCTTCGCGCGCGCCGACCAGGAGCGCTTTCCATCGCCCGGCGGCGTGGTGTTCGTCGGCAGCTCCACGGTGCGCATGTGGACGCGCCTGCAGCAAGACTTTCCACGCGTGCCCGGCGGCGTGGTCAACCGCGGCTTCGGCGGCTCCACGCTGAACGACTGCAGCCTGTTCGCGCGCGACCTCGTGGTGCGCTACAAGCCGCGCCAAGTGGTGGTGTACGCGGGCGACAACGACCTGGCCGAAGGCCGCACGCCGCTGCAGGTGCTCGACAGCTTCGCGCGCTTTGCCAACGCGGTGCGCGCCGAGCTGCCCGACACGCGCATCAGCTTCGTGTCGGTCAAGCCGAGCCCCTCGCGCGAGCAGCTGCTGCCGCAGATCCGCGAGACCAACCACGTGGTGTCGGCCTACCTCAACCTGCTGCCCAACAGCGAGTACATCGACATCTACACGCCCATGCTCGGTGCCGACGGCCGCCCGCGCATGGAGCTGTTCCGTGGCGACAAGCTGCACATGACCGACGAAGGCTACCGGCTGTGGCACGCGGTGATCGCGCCGCACCTGCCGAGCATCGCGCCGGCACCGACGGCCTCGCTGCCCTGACGGGGCCGGGCCGGGCCGAGCTCGAGCCTGCGTTCAGGCTCAAGCTCAAGCTCAAGCTCTTGCAGGTTCCGTCGGCACGTCGTCCGCCGGCGGCGGCACATCGGCCCCGCGCGTGAACCGCGCCACGAAGTACATCCCCGCGAACACCGCCACCAGCAGCAGCGCGTCGCCCCACCAGGGCCGCGCCGTCTGGCTGTCGCCATAGAAGGCCAGTACCAGCAGCACCGCCACCAGGTGCGCGCAGAACACCGGCAACGAGGCCGAGCCCATCGCCTCCAGCCAGCGCAGCCGCGGAATGCGGCGCATCAGCCACGGGCCGAAGCGCACCGCCACGATGCCCAGCGCCACCAGGTTCACCAGCCGCAACGGGCCGAGCTGCCACTTGTCGAAAAGCAGGTTCAGTTCCACGTCGCCACCGAAAGGCGCCTGCCCGTTGATGCCGTGGTGGCGCCAGTACAGGCCGTACAGCGCAATGCCCGCGGCCAGCGCCAGCAGCCATGGCGGAAAGCGCAGCGGCTTCGCGTCGGGCCCGCTGCGCGTCGCGCCGATGCACAGCCCCGAGAACCATAAAAACTGCCAGGCGTAGGTGTTGAACGCGCCCATCTCGTGGAACGGCACCGGCACGCCCAGGTAGTGCACGGCCAGCCCGTAGACCCACTCGCTCAGGCCGAACTGCGCCGCTCCCCACACGACGGCGCTCGCCACCATCACCCAGGTCCAGCCGTGGCGCATGGCAAAGGCCAGCACCCAGGGGCTCAACAGCATGAAAAAGATGTACATCGGCAAGATGTCCAGCAGCGCGGGCTCGTAGACCAGCAGCAGCCCGAACAGGAAGCCGTCGCGCGGCTCGGCCAGGTAGTAGGACACCAGGTTCTTCACCGCCGGCTGGTCGATGTGCAGGCCCACCGCCGCGATCACCGTGAACAGGAACAGCAGGATGGCCGCCTGGCAGAGGTACACCTTCACCACGCGCCGCCAGAAGGCCTGGCGCATCGAGTCGACCCCGCGCGCGAAGCCGATGCGGCTGTACACCAGCCCCGCCACGAAGGCCGACAGCAGCACGAAGCCTTCGGCGGCGGAGACAAAACCGAAGGGCTGGCCCAGCGGGTCGGTCAGCCGCGTGGGCAGGTGGGTGACGGTCATCAGCACGAGCATCAGCCCGCGCAAGGCGTCTATTTCCCAGTAGCGTTTCATCGGTGGCGGCGAGGTCTTGGTGGCGGTCCGCGCGGCACACGCAAGACAGCCCCCGATTGTAAGAAGAGTGGCGTACGCCCGGCTCGCCGCACGGCGACATATGACCCTTGGCACTGTCGAATTGACGTGCAAATCGGCTACGCTGCGCGCTGCCCCAAGGAGGAGTTCCCGTGACCCGTTTCGTTCCCACATGGCTCTTTGCCGCCGGCGTGCTGCTGGCCGGCCCGAGCTTTGCCCTTCAGATCACCAGTTTGAGCCCGCAGGGCGAGGTGGCGCGGGTGCGCCAGATCGTCGCCAAGTTCGACCAGGCCGCCGTCAACTTCGGCGACCCCAAGGCGCCCGCCCCGCTCACGGTGAGCTGCTCCGACGCGCAGGCCGGCAAGGGCACCGGCCGCTGGACCGACGCCAAGGCCTGGGTCTACGACTTCGAGAACGACCTGCCGCCCGGCGTGCGCTGCACGGTCACGCGCGTTCCCACCTTCAAGCCCAGCGCCGGCGGCGAGCTGACCGGGCCCGAGCGCTACCAGTTCAACACCGGCGGCCCCTTCGTGCGCAACTACATGCCGGGCAGCTACAGCCGCATCGACGAGCAGCAGATGTTCATGCTCGAGCTCAACGGCGCGGCCACGCTCGACAGCGTGCGCCAGAACGTGTGGTGCGCGGCCGACGGCGTGGGCGAACGCATTCCGGTGAAGCTGCTCGACGGCGACCAGCGCGCGGGGCTGCTCAAGGCCTTCGGCCGCGACAAGGCCGCCGAGAAAGACCCGCTGCGCTTCGTCACGCTGCAGTGCAACCGCACGCTCACGCCGGGCGCCAAGGTGCAGGTGGTGTACGGCAAGGGCGTCGCAACACCCTCGGGCGTGGCCAACAACGTGGAACGCCGTCTCGAATTCCAGGTGCGCGAACCGTTTGCCGTGTCGTTCACCTGCGAGCGCGAGAACGCTCAGGCCGCCTGCCTGCCGCTGCGCCCGATGCAGCTGAACTTCAACGCGCCGGTCACGCGCAAGCTGGCCGCGCAGATCGAGCTCAAGGGCGGGGACAAGACCGTCAAGGCCCAGCTGTCCGACGGCGGCGGCACGCAGAGCGACGACGACGTGGTCAACGACGTGTACTTCGGCCCGCCGCTGGCCGAGAGCACGCAGTTCAGCATCGAGCTGCCCTCCAAATTCGAAGACGCCTCGGGCCGCCCGCTGGCCTCGCCCGGCAGCTTTCCGCTGAAGGTGGCCACGGGCATGATGCCGCCGCTGGCCAAGTTCGCCGCCTCGCCCTTCGGCGTGGTCGAGCGCCTGGCCGAGCCCGACACCCCGGCCATGATGCCGGTCACCGTGCGACGCGTGGAGCCGCAGCTGATGGTGAACGCGCTCACGCCCGGCAAGGTGAGCGACATGAACCCGAAGACCGACGCGGAAATCATCGCGTGGTTCCGCAAGGTGCGCCGCTACGACAGCTACACCATCTTGCGCGAGCAGGCGCGCAAGGACGTGAAGGGCCCGCTGCCCCCGGTCATCGACAAGGACGACCGCAACAACGTGCAGACCCGCATGCTGTCGCTGCTGGCCGGCCAGCCGGGCGTGAAGGCGCTGGACATGCCCAAGTCGGACGCGGGCGATCCGCGCCCCTTCGAAGTCATCGGCATCCCGCTGACGCCGGGCTTCCATGTGCTCGAAATCGCCTCGCAGAAGCTGGGCGAGGCGCTGCTCGACGAGCGCTACAACGCCGGCCGCACGATGTACGTGCGCACCACCGCGCTGGCCACCAACCTGGCCGTGCACTTCAAGCTGGGCCGCGAGAACTCGATGGCCTGGGTCACCTCGCTCGACAAGGGCAAGGTCGTGGCCGGCGCCGAAGTGCGCGTGTCCGGCTGCGACGGCAAGGCCGTGGCCACCGGCACCACCGACGCCAACGGCATCGTGATGCTCAACGGCATTTCGCCGCAGGCGCCCACGTGCAACGGCCCGAACGAATACGAGCAGGGCGCCTGGTTCGTCAGCGCCCGCGCCAAGGACGAAAAGGGCGTGGAAGACCTCGCCTTCACCTGGAGCGACTGGCAGCGCGGCATCGAGCCCTGGCGCTTCAACGTGCCCACCAACCTGCAGCCCGAGCCCGACCGCATCGCCCACACCATCTTCGACCGCACGCTGCTGCGCGCCGGTGAAACGGTGTCGATGAAGAGCCTGATCCGCACGCAGACCAGCAAGGGTTTCGGCCTGCCCGAGAAGCGCCCCGACACGCTCGTCATCACCCACACCGGCAGCGGCCAGCGCTTCACGCAGCCGCTCACCTGGCGCAAGACCGCCACCGGCGGCCTGAGCGCGGAGAACAGCTTTGCCATTCCGCCGGCCGCCAAGCTCGGCGTGTACGAGGTGATGCTGCGCACCGGCGCCGGCAAGGACGCCAACGGCGACGGCGACAACGACAGCGACGGTGAAGAAGGCGGCTACAGCCGCAGCTTCAGCACCGGCATGTTCCGCGTCGAGGAATTCCGCCTGCCCGTGCTCGAAGGCCGCATCGCGCCCACCGACAAGAAGCCGCTGGTCGCCGCCACGAGCGTGCCGACCGACGTGCAGATCAACTACGTGGCCGGCGGCGGCGCCGCCAACCTGCCGGTGCGCGTGTCGGCCATGGTGCGTGGCAAGGCGCTGAGCTTTTCCGACTACGACGCCTTCAGCTTCAACCCGCCGCGCGCCACGCAGGGCGACGGCAGCGAAGCCGCCTCCCCCGCGTCCGACTCCAACGCCGGCGAGGAAGACCTCAACAGCGTGAACGACACCCGCGTGATCGCCGACAAGCTGCCCGTCACGCTGAACAAGGACGGCGCCGGCAAGCTCACCATCGACAAGGTGCCCAAGGTCAAGTCGGCGCGCGAGCTGCTGCTGGAGGCCACCTACGCCGACCCGAACGGCGAGGTGCAGACCATTCGCAGCACGCAGACGCTGTGGCCGGCATCGGTCATCGCGGGCATCAAGACCGAAGGCTGGGTCTCCACCAGCCAGAAGCTCAAGTTCCAGGCGCTGGCGCTCGACCTCTCGGGCAAGCCCCAGGCCAACGTGACGCTCAACGTGCGCGCCGTGGCGCGCATCACCACCAGCAGCCGCAAGCGCATGGTGGGCGGCTTCTACACCTACGACAACAAGACCGAGACCAAGGACATCGGCACCGTGTGCAGCGGCAAGAGCGACGCGCGCGGGCTGCTGCTGTGCGAGTCGGAGCTGAAGGAGGCCGGCGAGGTCGAACTCATCGCCAGCGCCACCGACAGCGACGGGCGCGACGCCAAGGCCGTGAGCTCGGTGTACGTCACCAAGCAGGGCGAGCTGTGGTTCGGCGGCGAGGACAACGACCGCATCGACGTGCTGCCCGAGAAAAAGAGCTACCAGCCCGGCGAGGTCGCCAAGTTCCAGGTGCGCAGCCCCTTCCGCTTCGCCACCGCGCTGGTGGCGGTGGAACGCGAAGGCATCATCGAGACGCACGTGGTGCAGCTCGACGGCAAGGACCCGACCGTCACCCTGCAGGTCAAGCCCGAGTGGGGCCCCAACGCCTACGTGAGCGTGCTCGCGCTGCGCGGCCGGCTGCGCGAGGTGCCGTGGTACAGCTTCTTCACCTGGGGCTTCAAGTCGCCGCGCGAGTGGTGGACGGCCTTCTGGTACGAAGGCAAGGAATACGTGGCGCCGACCGCCATGGTCGACCTGAGCAAGCCCGCCTATCGCCTCGGCATGGCCGAGATCCGCGTCGGCACGCAGGCGCACCAGCTCGACGTGAGCGTCACCAGCGACAAGCCCAGCTACCCGATCCGCAGCAAGGCGCAGGTGACCATCACCGCCAAGCTGCCCGACGGCAAGCCCGCCGCCGGCGCCGAAGTGGCGCTGGCCGCGGTCGACCAGGCCCTGCTGGAGCTGATGCCCAACGACAGCTGGGCGCTGCTGAACGCCATGCTGCAACGCCGCAGCTGGGGCGTGAGCACCTCGACCGCGCAGATGGAAATCGTCGGCCGGCGCCACTACGGGCGCAAGGCCGTGCCCGCGGGCGGCGGCGGCGGCAAGGGCCAGACGCGCGAGCTGCTCGACACCTTGCTGCTGTGGAACCCGAAGGTGGTGCTCGACGCCAACGGCCAGGCCGTGGTGACGGTGCCGCTGAACGACGCGCTCACCACCTTCAAGATCGTGGCCGTGGCCGATTCGGGCGCCAACCTGTTCGGCACCGGGCAGACCAGCATCCAGGCCACGCAAGATCTGCAGATCATCAGCGGCCTGCCGCCGCTGGTGCGCGAGGACGACCAGTTCCGCGCCCAGATCACGCTGCGCAACACCACGCAGAAGCCGATGAAGGTCGAGGCCACGCCGCGCGCCACCCTGCTCACGCTGGAGCCGCAGACGGTGGACATCCCCGCCGGCGAGGCGCGTGAAGTGGCATGGACCGTGACCGCGCCCGCGCAGCTCGCGCAGACGCGCGCCGAGGCCATCCTGTGGGAAATCGAGGCCAAGGACACCGTGGGCGGCGCACGCGACGCGCTCAAGGTGCGCCAGCGCATCGTGCCGTCGGTGCCGCTCACGGTGCAGCAGGCCACGCTGGTGCAGGTCGACGGGCCGTTCACGCTCGACGTGGCACCTCCGGCCGACGCCCTCCCCGGCCGCGGCGGCCTGAAGATGTCGCTGCAACCCAAGCTGGGCGAAGGCCTGCCGGGCGTGCGCGACTGGTTCGCCAACTACCCGTTCATCTGCCTCGAGCAGAAGACCAGCAAGTCGGTCGGCCTGCGCGACGCCAAGATGTGGCAAGGCGTGCTGGCCACGCTGCCCACCTACCTGGACAGCGACGGCCTGGCCAACTACTTCCCGCCGCGCGACGGCGAGGCCAACCGCGGCAGCGACATCCTCACCTCGTACCTGCTCGCGGCCACCAGCGAAGCCAGCGCCCTCGACCCCGCCTTCGCGCTGGCCGACGACGTGCGCGCGCCCATGGAGTCGGGCCTGATCGCCTTCGTCGAAGGGCGCATCACGCGCGAGTTCTGGAGCCCGCGCAAGGACCTGGACGTGCGCAAGCTCGCCGCGCTGGAAGCGCTGTCGCGCTACGGCAAGGCCAGGGGCAGCATGCTGGGCAGCATCACCATCGCGCCCAACCAGTGGCCCACCAGCGCGGTGATCGACTGGCTGAACATTTTGAAGCGCGTGAACGACGTGCCGCAGCGCCAGCAGCGCCTGGACGAGGCCAACAACGTGCTCAAGGCGCGCCTGTCGTACCAGGGCACCAAGCTCATCTTCAGCACCGAGCAAAACGACTACTGGTGGTGGCTGATGACCAACGGCGACGTCAACACCGCCCGCCTGCTGCTCAGCGTGATGGACGACCCTGCCTGGAAGGACGACATCGGCAAGCTCGCCAACGGCTTCATCGGCCGCCAGCAGAACGGCGCCTGGCACACCACCACCGCCAACCTGTGGGGCGGGCTGGCGCTGGAGAAATTCAGCAAGGTGTTCGAGAGCACGCCGGTCACCGGCATCACCGCCGCCACGCTGGGCGCGGTGAAGGCGCAGGTCGACTGGAGCAAGGTGGAGCGCGTGAAGACCAGCGACGCCGCCGGCGCGCCCAACCAGACCACCTTCTTCGGCGCGCCCGCCTCGCCGGGCAACCTGAAGAACAACACGATGTTCCTGCCGTGGGCGGCGTCTTCGTCGGGCGCCCCGGTGCGCGACACGCTGCTGGTCACGCAGCAAGGCACCGGCAAGCCGTGGCTCACGTTGCAGTCCATTGCCGCGGTGCAGCTGAAGGCGCCTTTCGCGGCGGGCTACGCCATCAAGAAGACCATCACCCCGGTCGAGCAGGCCACCGCCGGCAAGTACACGCGCGGCGACGTGCTGCGCGTGACGCTGGAGGTGAACGCCAGCGCCGACATGACCTGGGTGGTCATCAGCGACCCGGTGCCGGGCGGCGCCACCATCCTGGGCAGCGGCCTGGGCCGCGACTCGCAGATCGCCACGCAGGGCGAGAAGAAGAGCGGCGCCGGCTGGCCGGCTTTCGAGGAACGCAGCTTCGAGGCCTTCCGCAGCTACTACGAGTACCTGCCCAAGGGCGTGGTGAAGATGGAATACACCGTGCGCCTGAACAACGTCGGCGACTTCGCGCTGCCGCCGAGCCGCGTCGAGGCGATGTACGCGCCGGAGATGTTCGGCGAGGCGCCCAATGCGCGCGTGAAGGTGGAGGCGGCGAAGTAAGCCGCCGTCCACGAACGACAGACACGACAGACACGACACAAGGACGACCCCCATGGGACTGGCCATCAGCGTCGGCACGCTTGCCGACTTTTTGCAGAACGACCCCGAAGGCGCCGAATGGTTCGAGGGCGACTTCGAGATCGTGAACGGCGTGCTCGCGTCGGCGGGCCTGCCGCCACACGACGAGCCGCGCGAGCTGCCCGCACTGGATTCGCGCGCGTCGCTCGACGGGTTTCCGTACTCGTTCATCCACTACCTGCGCCGCGCCTACGCGCACAGCGTGGTGTCGCCGGGCTGGACGGCAACGCCGGTGGAAGAAGGCGCCGACCCGTCGGAAGACCCGGCGGTGCAGGCCGCGCTCGACATCGCCGAGAGCCACCTCATCTGCCACTCGGACGCGGAAGGCTTCTACGTGCCGGTCGAGTTCGACGAGGTGCTGTTCTCCGACGCCGAATCGGAAGACGAGGCGCTGACCGGCGGCATGCTAGGTTCGTCGTACCGGCTGCGCGACGAACTGGTGCAGGTCGCGCCCGCGCTCGGCATCACCTTGGTCGACGGGCAGCTGTCGGACGAGGAAGCCGCGCGCATCGACGCACTGGGCGAGACGGACGAAGGGCTGTACCGCGAGTACGCGTCGTGGTTGCTGCTGTATGAAATGGCGCGGCTGAGCATTGCGCACAAGACGGCCATCGTCTTTGCCTGAACGCGGGCGGCGCCCCATGAGCCCTGCCCCCGCTGCACATCCGCTCCCACGCCGCCTGGCGACCGTCACCCTGCTGGTGCGCGACTACGACGAAGCCATTCGCTTCTTCACCCAGGCCCTGCGCTTCGAGCTGCTCGAAGACACGCCGCGCGGCCCCGGCAAGCGCTGGGTGGTGGTGGCGCCCGCACGCGACGGCGGTGCCGCGCTGCTGCTGGCCAAGGCCGTGACCGACGAGCAGGAGGCCAGCGTCGGCAAGCAGGCCGGCGGCCGGGTCTTCCTGTTTCTTCACACCCCCGACTTCGCGGCCGACCATGCCCACATGGTGTCGCACGGCGTGCGCTTTCTCGAAGCGCCGCGCCACGAGCCGCACGGCACCGTGGCGGTCTTCCAGGACCTGTGCGGCAACCGCTGGGACCTGATCCAGCCGAACGACGCATGACCCGATGACCCAGGACCGCATCTTCTTCCCCGGCAACCCCTGGCCCGAAGGCCACCCGGTGGAAAGCTTCCAGTGGACGGCCAGCGTGCGCGACGGCAGCGTGTGGTTCGACCTGCACCTGCAGACGGCGGCCTACGACGCGGAGCGTGAGATCGAGCAGGCCGATGAAGAAGACGATGACGAAGAGGATGGCGAGGATGGCGAGGATTTCGCCTCCGACTGGGAAGCCCCCGGCGTCTGGACCAATTACCACCGCTGCACCCTCTCGTCCACGAAGTGGCCAGGGTTTCCCGGCTTCAAGGTGGGGCCGGTGGCGGGCTACAGCTTGCAGGGCCTCGACGGCTTCGAAGCCACCGTGGACGACCCGCCGCCCGCCGACCAGGCTGCGAACGCCTTCCACATCTACCTCTTCAGCCATGGCGCAGTCGCCCGCCACCGCATCCGGTTCGAGCGCGTCGCGGGCACCGACCGGTTCGACATCACCTGGCGCGGCCACATCGCGCTGAGCTTCGGCGGCGACCCCGACTACGACCGCGCCTTCACCGCCACGCTGTTCGGCGTTGCCGCGCCCACCGTGGGCTGACCCCGGCCATGGCCATGTTCTTCCCCGCATCGCTGCGCAGCTACCTCTCGCTGGCCTTCCGCTGGCAGCGCGGGCGCCAGGGCACGGGCTACGACAAGATGCTGCTGGCCACCGCGCGCTGGCCGCTGCCCTTCGACAGCTACCTCATCCGCTACCCCGAAGGCGCCGAGATCCCGCCGCACACCGACCCGGTGCAGCTCGGGCGGCACTACCGGCTCAACATCGTGCTGAAGTCGCCGCGCGCGGGCGGCGACTTCGTGTGCGCGGCGCCGATCTTCGCCACGCGCCGCATCAAGCTCTTCAGGCCCGACGCCTGCGAGCACAGCGTGACGCGCGTGGTGGGCGGCAGCCGCTATGTGTTCTCGCTGGGCTGGGTGCGCAAGGACAAGGCACCGGCATCGCCGAACGGCTGACCGCGACACGGGCAGTGTTGAAAGCCCGGCGTCACATCCATCGGCCTAAACTGCCTTCCCCTCTTTTTTCAGGAGAACGCCATGACCACGATGGAAATCGCGACCCGGCTCGTCGCGCTGTGCCGGGAAGGAAAGTTCGACGAAGCGAGGGCGCTCTACGCCGACGACGCCGTGAGCGTCGAGGCGGGCGCGCCACCCGGTGGGCAGCGCGAGGCCGTCGGCCTGGCCGCCATCGAGGCCAAGGGCAAGTGGTGGAGCGACAACCACGAGGTGCATTCGGCCAAGATCACCGGGCCCTGGCCGCACGACGACCGCTTCATCGTCGGCTTCGAGTTCGACGTGACCATGAAGGCCACGGGCCAGCGCTTCACCATGGAAGAAGCCGGGCTCTACACGGTGAAGGACGGCGCCATCGTGCGCGAGGAGTTCTTCTATTCGATGGGCGGCTGAGGCAGCGGGGCACGCAAGGCACTGCACCGCACCGCACCGCACCCGCACCTGCACGACGCCGGCCCGAATCCCGGCAAAATGCCCCGCAGGTGCCCTCATGAATACAAGATTTGTCGAAGCCTTTCTCTGGGCCGCAAGGCTAGGCAGCTTCCGCGCGGCCAGCGACCGGCTGCACATCACGCAGGCGGCGGTGTCCAACCGCGTGGCCTCGCTCGAAGAAGACATCGGCGCGCGCCTGTTCGAGCGCGACGCGCGCGAGCTGCGGCTCACGCCGGTGGGCGTGCGGCTCATGGACTACGGCGAGCGGCTGCTGGAGCTGCGCCGCGAAATCGTCTCGCTCGGCCGCCCGCGCGAAGACCTGCTGGGGCTGGTGCGCATCGGCGCCATCGAGACGGTCGTGCACACCTGGCTGCTGGGCTTCCTGACCAACCTGCGCTCCACCTACCCCGGCATCGAGGTGCAGCTGACCTCCGAGACCACGCTGGCGCTGCACCGCGGCCTGCGCGAGGGCGCGCTGGACATCGCGCTGCAGACCGACCACATCGCGGGCGCGGGCATCGTGAGCACGCCCTGCCTGCCGATGCCGATGGGCTGGGTCGGCCAGATGAGCGCCGAGGGCACGCAGACCGTCGAGCAGCTGCTGCGCCAGCCGGTGCTCACCATGAGCCCGGGCTCGCAGCCGCACGAGGCGCTGAAGAACCTGTACCGCGCGGTGGGCATCCCGCTGGGCAAGGTGCACTGCGTGAGCTCGATTTCCGCGCTCGCGCGGCTGGTGAAGGCGGGCTTCGGCAACGCGCTGGTGCCGCTGCCGCCGGTGTACGAGTACGTGGCCATCGGCGACGTGCGCATCATCGAATGCGATGCGCTCATCTCGCCGCAGCGGCTGGTGGTGAGCCACCTGGAGGCCGCCGACTCCGACGCCATCCGCCTGGTGGCCGAGCTGGCGTGCCGCGCGTCGGACCAGTTCACGGCCTCTGCAATCGCACCAACCTGGAGCGGGGCTTCAGAGGGTTAACCCTCGAAAACGAGCATTTCCGCCCCAGGAAGGGGCCAGTAATTCTTGTGGCTGTCGCCCAGAAAAACTCGTTTGTGACAGCGGCACCCTGCGACGGAAGATCGCGCCTTCAAATTTCGAAGGCCCGCCCGCCCCTCCGCCGCCATGACCACTCCCGCTTCTTCCGCCCTTCCTGACACCGACGCCGCGGCCGTGAACGGCCTGCTGTTCGTCGCCTCCGACGTCGACGCCGCCGACGATGCCGACTTCAACCGCTGGTACGACCGCGAGCACGTGGAAGAGCGCGTGCGCATTCCCGGCTTCCTGTCGGGCGCACGGTATTCGTCGCTCGAAGGCGGTCGCAAATACCTCGGGCTGTACCGCACCGAATCGCTGGCCGTGTTCGGCTCGCCGGGCTACCGCGCCGCGTTCGAGAAGCAGACGCCGTGGTCCGTCGCCAACCTCGATCGCATGCGCCAGCCGATTCGCCGCGTGTGCGCCGTGCGCGCCGTGACCGGCTTCGGCAGCGGCAGCCATGCGGTCGTGCTGCCCCTGGCCGCCGCGGCGGACACCGAGGCGCTGGCCGCCCACGCCACGCGCGTGGGCCGCGCGCTGGCCGAGCAGGCAGGCTTCGTGCAGTCGTACCTGCTCGTGCCCGACACCGCGCTGAGCACGCCGCTGCCGCGCGAATCCACCGAAGGCCGCGTGCTGCAGCCGATGCTGGTCGTCGAAACCAGCCACGTCGCCGCGGCGCGCACCGCGCGTGCCTCGGCCGCCGCCGCCTTCGACACCGACCCCGCCACCGGCTGGCTGCTCGCGCTCGGCTGGAAGCTGAGCGCGGCCGAGCTGCGCTGACCCGACCCCCATGTCTTCACCGAACCAAGGTACTCCGATGACCGAACATGTTCTTCCCGCCACGCCGGCCGCCGCGACCGGTGCCGCCGGTGCCGCCGGTGCGCCTGGTGCAGCCGCCGCGCCCAGGATGGGCCGCTTGGCCATGGCCAGCTCCATCGGCACCACGCTCGAGTGGTACGACTTCACCGTCTACAACATCATGGCCGCGCTGGTCTTCAACGCGGTGTTCTTCCCCTCGTTCGACCCGCTGACCGGCACCATCCTGGCCTTCTCGACCTACGCGGTCGGCTACATCTCGCGCCCGCTGGGCGGCGTGGTGTTCGGCCACCTGGGCGACCGGCTGGGCCGGCGCTTCGTGCTGGTGGCCACGCTGGTCATCATGGGCATCTCCACCGGCCTGATGGGCCTGCTGCCCACCTATGCCACCTGGGGCATCTGGGCGCCGGTGGCGCTGGTGGCGCTGCGCTTCGTGCAGGGCGTGGCGCTCGGCGGCGAATGGGCCGGCGCGGTGCTGCTGTCGATGGAACACGGCAAGCCCGACGAGCGCGGGCGCAACGCCTCGTTCACGCAGGTGGGACCGTCGTGCGGCACGCTGATTGGCACCGGCTTCATCGCCATCGTGTCGGCCTGGCTGAGTCCGGAGGAATTCCAGGCCTGGGGCTGGCGGCTGCCGCTGATCTCCAGCGTCGCGCTGGTGCTGTTCGGCCTGTGGCTGCGCCGCGGCGTGGACGAGACGCCCGTGTTCCTCGAGATGGAACAGAAGAAGGCCACCGCCAAGACGCCGATCAAGGAAGTGTTCACCCAGCACTGGCGCAGCCTGCTGGTGGCCGGCGGCTCGCGCATCGGCTCCGACGTGCTGTACGCGCTGGTGGTGGTGTTCACGCTGACCTACGTGACCACGGTGCTGCACCTGTCGCGTCCGCTGGCGCTCACCGCCACGATGATCGGCGCGGCCTGCAACGCGATTGCGGTGCCGTGGTTCGGCGGGCTGTCGGACCGCATCGGCCGCCGCCCGGTCTACATGGCCGGCGCGCTGCTGGGCATGGTGTGGGCCTTCGTGTTCTTCGTGCTGATGGACAGCGCGCACCCGGTCGCCATCTGCGCGGCGGTGGTGGTCGGCCTGCTGATCCACGCCATGATGTACGGCCCCCAGGCCGCCTTCGTGACCGAGCAGTTCCCCGGACGCGTGCGCTACGCGGGCGCCTCGCTGGCCTACACGCTGGCCGGCATCCTGGGCGGCGGCTTTGCGCCGCTGATCATCGCGAGCCTGTTCAAGTCGTGGGGCAGCACCACCGCCGTGTCGCTGTACGTGGTGGGTGCGCTGGGCCTGACGCTGGTTGCCCTGGCCGTGGCACGCGAGACCGCCAAGCGTCCGCTGGAGATCTGAAAAAAATGAGCACCCAACGACTGAGCTTCGCCTGCGAGAGCGTTTCCGCCAGCGGCACGCGCTCCACCGCCGTGCACAGCTTCGCGCCGCGCGCGCTGGTGGTGGCGGGCTGGACCGGCCGCGACACCGCGGCCATCGAGCACCACATCGAGGAGCTGGCGGCCATCGGCGTGCCGCGCCCTTCGAGCGTGCCGCTGTACTACCGCGTGGCCGCGCAGCTGCTCACGCAGTCGCCCGACATCGAGGCGCTGGGCGAGCAGAGCTCCGGCGAGGCCGAGCCGGTGTTCTTCTTCTCGCAGGGCGAGTGGTGGCTGAGCGTGGCCTCGGACCACACCGACCGGCAGGTCGAGAGCTACTCGGTGGCCGTCTCCAAGCAGATGTGCGCCAAGCCCGTGGCCGAGACCGCCTGGCGCTGGGCCGACGTGCAGGCGCACCAGGACGGCATCGAGCTGCACTCGCGCATCCTGGAGGATGGCCGCTGGGTCGACTACCAGCGCGGCACGCTCGCCTCGATCCGCCCGCTGGCCGCCTTGCGCGACGGCATGCCCGGCGTGGACGCCGTCCCCGAGGGCCTGTTCATGACCTGCGGCACGCTGGGCGCACTGCCCAATGCCAAGGGCGAAGGCATTCGCCCGGCGGCGCAGATGGAAATCGAACTGCACGACCCCCGGCTGCAGCGGCGCATCGTGCATCGCTACGCGGTGCAGGCACTGCCGGTGGTGGCGTGATGAGGACCGACTTCACCATCGCCACCATCGCCGCCCTGCGCGCGCGCATCGCCCGCGGCGAGCTGTCGCACGAAGCCCTGGTCGACCAGGTGCTCGAGGCCGCGGCGCAGCCCGCGGCGGCGCACGTGTTCACGCGCCTGTACGCCGACGGCGCCCGCGCCGCGGCGCGCCATGCCGACGCGGCCCGCAAGGCCGGCATCGAGCTCGGGCCGCTCGCCGGCCTGCCCGTGACGGTCAAGGACCTGTACGACGTGGCCGGCGAGACCACCATGGCGGGCTCCGCCGTGTGCGCCGGCGAGCCGCCGGCCGCACACGACGCGGTGGCCGTGGCGCGGCTGCGCACGCAGGGCGCGGCCATCGTCGGCAAGACCAACATGACCGAGTTCGCGTTCTCGGGCGTGGGCATCAACCCGCACTACGGCACGCCGGCCAACCCGGCGGACGCCGTCACGCCGCGCATTCCGGGCGGCTCGTCGTCCGGCGCGGCGGTGTCGGTGGCGCTGGGCCTCGCGGTGGCGGGGCTGGGCTCGGACACGGGCGGCTCCATCCGCATTCCGGCCGCGCTGTGCGGGCTGGTCGGCTTCAAGAGCACGCAGTCGCGCGTGCCGCGCACCGGCGCCTTCGAGCTGGCCCGCTCGCTGGACACGGTGTGCGCCATGGCGCGCATCGTGGAAGACTGCCTGGCCGCCGACGCCGCCATTGCCGACACGCCGCTTGCCGTGCGCCGCCGCCCGCTGCAGGGCATGCGGCTGGCCGTGCCGCGCACGCTGATGTTCGACGACATCGAGCCCGCGGTGGCGCAGGCCTTCGAGCGCGCGCTGCAGGCGCTGTCGGCCGCGGGCGCGAACATCGTGGACATCGCGCTGGCCGAGCTCGCCGAGATCGCGACCGTCAACGCACCGGGCGGCTTCTCGCCGGTCGAGGCCTCGGGCGTGCACCGCGAGCGCTTCGCCACGAAGCGCGACGGTTTTGACTCGCGCGTGGCCGCGCGCATCGCGCTGGGCACCGAGGTGCGCGCCGCCGACTACATCGCCATGCAGGACCGCCGGCGCGACTGGATCGGGCGCATGGAGCGCGCCATCGAAGGCTTCGACGCGCTCGTGTGCCCGACCGTGCCCATCGTCGCGCCGCCCATCGCGGCGCTGGCGGAGGACGCCGCCTTTTTCAAGACCAACGGCCTGCTGCTGCGCAACACCTTCGCCATCAACCTGCTCGACGGCTGCGCCTTCAGCCTGCCGTGCCATGCGCCGGGCGAACTGCCGGTGGGGCTGATGCTGTCTTCGGTGCGCGGCGACGACGCGCGCCTGGCCGCGGTGGCGCTGGCCGCGGAACGGGTGGTGCGGCCCGCCTGAAGCGAGATGGAGCCGGGGGTATCCGGTGACGGCGCCATGCCGTCATCGGCTATCTTCCGGTTCATGTCTCTCACCGAACCGCAACCTTCACTCTCCAGCGCCAGGCTGCTCCTGCGCCCGCTGCTGGCGTCCGACGCGGCGGCTCTGGTCGAAGCCGCCGCCGACGGCGCGCTCTGGAACCTGCCGTTCACCGTCGTGCCCTCGGCCGACACCGTCGACGCCTGGATCGGCAACGCCCTCGCGGGCCAGGCGGCGGGCACCGTGATGCCCTTTGCCACGGTGCTGCCCGACACGGGCCGGGTCATCGGTTCCACGCGCTTCTGGAAAATCGACCGCATCAACCGCAAGCTGGAAATCGGCAGCACCTGGATCGCGGCCTGGTGGCAGAAGACCTTCGTGAACACCGAAGCCAAGTACCTGATGCTGCGCCACGCCTTCGAAGCGATGCAGTGCGTGCGCGTGCAGCTCACCACCGACGAGATCAACGCGAAGTCGCGCGCCGCCATCCTGCGGCTGGGCGCGAAGCAGGAGGGCATCGTGCGGCACGAGCGGATCATGCCGGACGGGCGCAAGCGCAACTCGGTGCGCTTCAGCATCATCGACGACGAGTGGCCGCAGGTGAAGGCACAACTCGAGGCGCGGCTGCTCGCCGCGACGGAGCGCAGCGCATGAGCTGCGCGGTCGTCGCCACCACCGAGGCCCATTTCGAAAGCCTGCACCGCGCGCTCGACGTGGTGGCGCGCGAGCACCGGTTCCTGGCGCTGATGCAGGCGCCGCCGCTGGAAAAATCGCTGGCGTTCTACCGCGGCGTGATCGACAGCGGTTTTCCGCACTTCGTCGCGCTCGATGGCGAGAAGGTGGTCGGCTGGTGCGACGTGTCGCCGGTGTTCGGCCATTCGCGCGCGCACATCGGCCTGCTGGGCATCGCGCTGCTGCCCGAGGCGCGGCACCGCGGGCTGGGCGCGCAGCTGCTGCAGGCGGCCATCGACAAGTCATGGGCGCGCGGGCTGACGCGCATCGAGCTCAGCGTGCGTGCCGACAACCTGAACGCCAAGGCGCTGTACGAGCGCTTCGGTTTCGTGCACGAGGGCCTGCAGCGCCGGGCGTCGCTGGTCGGCGGCATCTACCACGATGCCCACGCCATGGCCCTGCTTCGCTAGACTGGGCGGCGCAGCCTTCGCGTGCTGCGCCCCTTGTCGAACGGAGAGCGCCCATGTGCCGCAGCATCAAGACCCTCTACAACTTCGAGCCCCCGGCCACCGAGCAGGAAATTCGCGCGGCGGCCCTGCAGTTCGTTCGAAAGCTCAGCGGCTTCAGCGTGCCGTCGCGCGCCAACGAAGAAGCATTCGAACGCGCGATCGACGAGGTGAGCGCCACGGCGGCGCGACTTCTCGAATCGCTGGTGACGACGGCTGAGCCGCGCGACCGGGAGATCGAAGCGGAGCGCGCGAAGGCTCGCAGTGCGGTGCGGTTCGGTTCTGCGGGTTGAGGTTTTTCAGGTTGCTGTTCGGGGAGCGGTCACGACGGGCCCCCAAAGACCCAGCGCAAGCGCCCGACCCAAGCCTTTGCTATGGTGCTTCGCAGCGCCACATCGCGCACATTGCCGAGCACGCAAGCGTTATGAAAAAGACCTATACCGGCGGCTGCCACTGCGGCGCCGTTCGTTTCGAAGCCGACATCGACCTGAGCCTGGGCACGCTGCGCTGCAACTGCTCCATCTGCACCAAGACCCGCTTCTGGCCCGCGGCCGTGGAGCCCGATGCGTTCCGGCTGCTGGCCGGACAGCAAGAGCTGACCGAATACCTCTTTCACACGCGTCAGAACAAGCACTTCTTCTGCAAGCACTGCGGCGTGCGGTCGTTCGGGCTGGGCAACAAGCCCGAGGACGGCGGCGCGATCTACGGGGTGAACGTCACCTGCCTGGACGACGCCGAGCCCGAGGAGCTCATCAACTCCCCCATCACCTATGTTGACGGGCGCAACAACAGCTGGCACCTTCCACCGGCCGAGACCCGGCATCTTTGAACGACAAACCAGGAGCACAACCGCCATGCCCTTCGAACTCTGGCTCGCCTTCGTCGCAGCCTCCGCCGTGATGCTGGTCATTCCCGGACCGACCATCCTCACGGTCATCAGCTATTCGATGTCGCACGGCCGCCGCGCCAACGTGCCGCTGGTGGCCGCGGTGGCGCTGGGCGACTCGACCGCGCTGGTGGTCTCGCTGCTGGGGCTGGGCGCGCTGCTGGCCACCTCGGCCTTCTGGTTCACGGTGGTGAAGTGGGTGGGCGGGCTGTACCTGATCTACCTGGGCATCAAGCTGCTGCGCGCGGGCGTGTCGCCGACCGACGAGGTCGCCAAGCCCGCCGCGCCGGTGTCGCGGCTGCGCCTGTTCGCCAACACCTACCTGGTGACGGCGCTGAACCCGAAGGGCATCGTGTTCTTCGTCGCCTTCCTGCCGCAGTTCATCAGCCCCGCGGCCGACGTCACGCGCCAGCTGTGGGTGCTGGCAGTGACCTTCGTGGTGCTGGCTGCCACCAACGCCACGCTGTACGCGGTGTTCGCGGGCTCGGCGCGCAGGCTGCTGGCATCGCCGCGCGCGCAGAAGCGTTTCAACCTGGCGGGCGGCTCGCTGCTGACCGCGGCCGGGGTGTGGGCGCTGATGGCGCGCCGGCCGGGCTGAGTTCGCGCCGCCGGTATCCGCAATTACCGGCAACAAAAGCAAAAGGCCGCGAAGCACATGGCTTCGCGGCCTTTTGCATTCGCGCGCCGGTTCGGCGCGCCTGACTGCATTCGCACGCCGGCGCGGCGTGCCTGACTGCATTCGCACGCCGGCGCGGCGTGCTCAACCGTTCACTCAGTTGCGGTTCGGGTTGTTGGGGCTGCGGTCGTAGCGGTTGGGCACGCCGTCGTTGTCGCGGTCGCGGTCATAGCGGTTCGGCACGCCGTCGCGGTCCCGGTCGCCGTAGCCGGCGCGCGGCGGTGGCGGGCGGTCGTAGGGGGCCACCACGCAGCCTGCAAGGATGGCCGAGGCGGCCAGCAAGAGTGCCAATGTCTTCGTCATGTGAGTTCTCCTTGGAGTGGTTGTCTAACCGGTGAATCGCCTCCTGCGAACCGGTACTGCATTGAAGGCCACGCCGGTACGCAACGGGTTTCCGAATGGAAGCGCTTGCGTGAAGTTGGTTACCGGATGTGGAGCACGTTGTGAACTTTGGCGTGCTGTTTTCGCTCGCAGGGGCGGTCCCCGGCCCGTCTGCGAGTAGGCGCGCTTCCCGTGGTGCATCGCGGAGAATGTCACCGCCTCACACTTCCGGATACGAAGCCTCTTGCCGATCCTCTCGATGCAGTTCGCGCTCTTCATTTCCTTTCCCCGCAAGACCCTGGCCACGGCGCTGCTGGCCGCGGCCTGCGCGCATCCGGCCTGGGCCTTCACGAGCTTCGAGGACGTGAAGCGCGACTTTCGCTCCTCCGACACCGCCGTGCTCGACCGCAACGGCGAACTGCTGCAGCGCGTGCGCACCGACCCCACGGTGCGACGCGGCCAGTGGACGGCGCTGGCCGACGTGTCGCCCGCGCTGCGCACGGCGATGGTGCTGAGCGAGGACCGGCGCTTCTTCGAACACAGCGGCATCGACTGGCGCGCCGTGTCGGCCGCGGCGTGGGGCAACCTGTGGAACACGCGCACGCGCGGCGCCTCGACCATCACCATGCAGCTGGCCGGCCTGGTCGACGAAGACCTGCGGCGCAATTCAGGCGGACGCAGCTTCACGCAGAAGATCGGCCAGACGGTGGCCGCGGCGCAGCTGGAGCGCAACTGGCGCAAGGACCAGATCCTCGAGGCCTACCTGAACACGGTGCCCTTTCGCGGCGAGATCGTGGGCATCGACGCGCTCTCGCGCACGCTGTTCGGCAAGGCGCCCAGCGGGCTCGACGCACGCGAGGCGGCGGTGGCCTCGGCGCTGGTGCGCGCGCCCAACGCCAAGCCGGCGGTGGTGGCGCAACGCGCCTGCGAGGTGCTGCGCGCCATGGAGCCGCAGCAGAAGGTCGACTGCGAGGCGCTGGACATGTTCACCAGCGCGGCCGTGCAGCGGCGCGCCTTCGATGCGAACGAAGGCATCGCGCCGCATGCGGCGCGGCGGGTGCTGCGGGAGATCAGGGATGCGAATGCAAGTGCCAGTGCGACTGGCGATGCGGGTGCGGGGGCAGCCCCCACCCCTGCCCTCCCCCAGGGGGGGAGGGAGAAAGACAACGGGAAGGACGCGGGCGTGCGCACCACGCTGCGCGCGCCGCTGCAGCGCTTCGCGCTCGACACGCTGCACCGCCACCTGCGCGAACTGCGCGAGCGCCACGTGGAAGACGGCGCGCTGGTGGTGCTCGACAACGCCACCGGCGAGGTGCTCGCCTGGGTCGGCTCCTCGGGCCCGCTGAGCCAGGCGGCGGAAGTCGACGGCGTCACCGCGCTGCGCCAGCCCGGCTCCACGCTCAAGCCGCTGCTCTACGGCCAGGCGATTGCCGAGCGGCGCATCACCGCGGCCTCGCTCATCGAGGACTCGTCGGCGCAGATCAGCACCGCCAGCGGCCTCTACATTCCGCAGAACTACGACCGGCGCTTCAAGGGGCCGGTGTCGGCGCGCACGGCGCTGGCGGCCTCGCTCAACGTGCCGGCGGTGCGCACGCTGGTGATGGTGTCGCCCGAGTCGTTCGCGCGCGAGCTGCGCGCCGCGGGCCTGCCGCTGCGCGAAAGCGGCGACTACTACGGCTACAGCCTGGCCCTGGGCAGCGCCGAGGTGTCGCTGCTGTCGCTCACCAACGCCTACCGCATGCTGGCCAACGGCGGGCGCTACGGCACCACGACGATGACGGCGCGGCCGGCCACGACGGCCGACAAGGCGAAGGCGGCCCCAGCCGCGAAAACGGCGAAGGCCACCGCCACCGCCACCCCCGGCGCCGCGCCCCTCATGGACCCGCGCGCCGCCTTCATCGTCGGCGACATCCTCTCCGACCCGAACGCGCGCACGCGCACCTTCGGGCTCGACAGCATCCTCTCGACCCGCTTCTGGACGGCCGTGAAGACCGGCACCAGCAAGGACATGCGCGACAACTGGGCCGTCGGCTGGTCGCAGCGCTACACGGTGGGCGTGTGGGTGGGCAACGCCAGCGGCGAGTCGATGTGGGACGTGAGCGGCACCAGCGGCGCCGCGCCGGTCTGGGCCGAGGTGATGCGCTTCCTGCACGCGCGCGAACCCAGCCGCGCGCCCGCGCCGCCGCCGGGGCTGGTGGAGGCGCGCGTCGAGTTCGGCGCCGGCCCCGACGGCAGCCCGCTGGAGGCCGCGCGCAGCGAATGGTTTCTGCAGGGCACCGAGCAGCCGCTGTTCGCGCTGGACACCGGCATGGCGAACGACGCCAACTTCGCGCGCATCACCTCGCCGTCGGACGGCACCATCATCGCGGTCGACCCCGACATTCCGCCGCTGCGCCAGCGCGTGCGCTTCGAGTCCGAAGGGCGCGGCGTGCAGTGGCGCATCGACGGCAAGTTCTTCGCGCGCGGCAACAGGGCGCAGTGGCTGCCGTGGCCGGGCCGGCACGTGATCGAACTGGTGGACGGCGCCGGCAAGGTGGTCGACCAGCGGCGCATCGAGGTGCGCGGCGCGGGCGTGGTGACGAAGAGCGCGAAACGCTGAAAACAAGACAGACAGCTGGACAACCCAGCGGGAGGGAGACCCGAATGAATGCTCGTCGATGGCCGGCCAAGGCGCTGGCACTGGCGCTGGTGTGGCTGTGCCTTGCAATGCTCACGTGGAGCGCACTCCCCGCGCTTGCGGCGCAGGCGAAACAGGTGGCCGTGCCCGCCATGAAGTCGCGCGTGGTCGACCTCACCGGCACCTTGAAGGCGGACGAGGCCGAGGCGCTGCGCGGCGACATCGCCACGCTGCAGGAGGCCACGCGCGCCCAGCTCGCGGTGCTCATCGTTCCCACCACCGGCAGCGACAGCATCGAGCAGTACGCCACGCGCGTGTTCGCGCAATGGAAGCTCGGGCGGGCGGACGCGGACGACGGCCTGCTGCTGCTGGTGGCGCTGAAGGACCGCAAGATGCGCATCGAGGTGGGCACGGGGCTGGAGGGCACGGTCACCGACATCCAGGCGGCCCGCATCATCGACCGCGAGATGACGCCACGCTTTCGTGGCGGCGACTTCGCGGGCGGCATCCAGGCGGCGGTGCAGGCGCTGTCGCAGCTGATCGACCCGCCCGCCCTGCTCGTGCCGCCCATCGACCCGGGCAACCAGCCCTCCGACGCCGTGGTCGAGACCACGCCCGAACCGGTCTCGCTGGGCAGCCATGTCACGCCCGAGGGCTGGGCGCTGTTCGGCGTGCTGTCGTGGAGCCTGGCCGTGGGCGCCTGGTATGGGCGCGGCGTGTCCGCCAATGCACGCGGCCGCGCGGCGGCGCAGCAGAAGCCGCGCAAGAACAAGGGCGTCGGCAAGCTCGCGGGCAAGGGCAAGGTCCGCCGCGGGCCCGAACCCTGGAGCGACGCGGTCGCGGCCATCACGCCCCCGCCCGGTCAGTCCGGCCAGTCCGCTCAGTCACCCGGCGCGCCCCCGCGCAAGCCCGACTGGCGCGTGGCGCTCGGCCTGGCGGGCGCCGGCCTGGTCGGCGGCGCGGTGGCGCTGGCGAACCCGGTCATGGTGCTGGGCCTGGCCATGCCGGGCGCGTTCTTCTACGGCCTGGGCTACGGCTGCGGCCGGTCGCCCACGATGCGCTACATCCTGGGCGGCATCGTGCTGGTTGTCGCGGGGCTGGTCGCGCTGGCGTTCACGCTCGGCGCGGAGCGCTTCTGGTGGGGCTTTCTGTGGGCGCTGGGCATCGGCGGCGTCGCGCTGTTCGCGACGGTCATCGTGCTGTGCATGCGCCGGGCGTGGCATCGGGGCCTGCCGGGTTTCACGGTGCGCCTGCTGATCGTGCTGGGCGTGGTCGGCTACGTGTTCCACGTCAGCGAGCCCGGCCCGGTGCCCGGCCTCGACTGGCTGCCGGTGGTGATCGCCGCCTTCGTGTCGCTGCTGTTCGCCTTTATTCCCTGGGACAGCATGGAAAGCGGCGGCGGCGACAGCGACGACAGCGGGTGGAGCAGCTCGTCGAGCAGCAGCAGTTCGTCTTCGTCGTCTTCATCCTCCGACAGCGGCGGGGGCTCCAGCAGCGGCGGCGGCGCGTCCGGAAGCTGGTAGGGCCGAAGCCGGCGCCGCGATTTCAGGACGCCCTCAGGACGCCCTGAACACGCCCAGCATGTAGTCGACGAAGGTCTTGATCTTGGGCGAATTGCGCCGCGCGGGCAGGTAGACCAGGTTGATCTCCTGCGGCTTGAGCGCAAGCGCCGGCAGCACCGGTACCAGCAGGCCGGCCTCGACCTGCGGCATGGCCAGCGACGCGGGCAGCAGCGCGATGCCGCGGCCCGACAGCGTGAGCTGAAGGATGAGCTCCAGGTCGTCCGACTGGCACACGCTGTCCACGCGCACGCGGTGCGTCTTCTCGGTGGTGGCCAGGTGGATCTCGCGCTTGCGGCCCTCGGCATCCGCCGTGAGGAAGGTGTGCGGCGCCAGGTCGGCCAGGCTGTCGAGCGGCGCGTGCGGCGCCAGGTAGGCCGGCGCGGCGCACAGCATCAGCGGCTCGTTCTTCAGGTGGCGCGCCACCAGGTCGTCGCAGCCTTCGCGGCCGCGGCGGATGGCCACGTCGGTCTCGTCGCGGAACAGGTCGACGCGGTCCTTGCCGGTCTCGACCACCACGTCGAGCTGCGGGCAGGCGCTCATGAAGCCCGACAGGTGGCTCGTGAGCAGCGCCCGCCCGTAGTAGTGCGGCACGGCGATGCGCAGCCGGCCGCTGACGGCGTTGCCGCCGGAAGACAGGTTGAGCATCACGTCGTCCAGGATCGTGAGCACATGCTGGGCCGCCACCAGAAACTCGCGCCCCTCGTCGGTGAGCGCGAAGCGGGCCGCGCCGCGGTGCAGCAGCTGGTGGCCCACCGTGGCTTCCAGCCGCTGCAGCTGGCGCGACGCGGAGGCCTTGGGCACGTTCAACACATCGGCCGCCGGCGTCAGTCCGCCAAGCTGGGCGGCCTTGGTGAACAGCCGCACGTCCGACAAAGAAAAGTCCTTCATTTCAAGTTCTGCGGGGCTCCGTTTTTTGCGCGATGGGGGTTGACGGACGGGCAAATTGCACGTCGATCAGTGACCTTTGGTTTCATTTTCATTGAATGAGGCAATAATTAGTAACAATTAGTGAACGTTTTTCGTATTTCGGAAGAAGTTCACTTTTTCATCACTTATCTTTGAAACCGACTTGCGCAATCGTGCGAACAAGGCTCTTCACTTCTGTCGCGCCTTCTGTATCACCGATGCGCAGCCAAACCACGGGCAGCCAACCGCACCCCTGGTCCGGGCTTCTGAATGGCGGCAGAATTCGTCCAATCATTGAATGACCAGGCCCTCCCAGATGCTTGCCCAAGCTCCTCGTACCTCCTTGGCGGACACCGCCGCCGACAGCATCCGGGCCGAGATCTCCGCCGGACGCTGGGCCGTGGGCTCGCGCATTCCCATCGAGCCGCAGCTCGCGCAGTTGCTGGGCGTGAGCCGCGGCACGGTGCGCGAGGCGGTGAAAACGCTGGTGTCGCGCGGCCTGCTCGAAGTGCGCCAGGGCTCGGGCACCTATGTGCGCTCGGGCTTCGACCCCTCTTCCAGTCTGCAGAAGATGCGCCTGGCCAGCCTGCGCGACCAGTTCGAGGTGCGCCGCGCGCTCGAGGTCGAGGCCGCCCGGCTGGCCGCCGTGCGCCACACCGCGCGCGACCTGCGCCGGCTGCACACCCTGCTCGACAAGCGCGGCGTGCCCGATGCCGGTGAAGGCGGCGATGGCGGCGCGGCGTTCATCGAGCGCGACCTGGCCTTTCACCTGGCCATCGTCGACGTGTCGGGCAACCTCGCGCTGGCCGAAACCTGCCGCTTCATCACCGGCTACATCAAGGAAACCATCGCCAGCACCATGGGCACGGTGCTGCCCGAGCCCGACGAGGCCGCGCACCGCGCCATCGTCGAAGGCATTGCCAGCCGCGACCCCGACGTGGCCGCCGCGGCGGTGCGCGACTTCATGGCGCCGATGATCAACGCGTTGTCGCTGGGCACGCCGTCATGAATTCGGCCACCCTTGCATCCGGCACTTCCAGCGCCGCCGCACACGCTGGCCCACAAAGCCTTGCGCGCCGCATCCTGCTGGGGGCCAGCGTGGTGCTCATCGCCTTCAACCTGCGTCCGGTGTTCGCCAGCCTCTCGGTGGTGCTGCCCGAGATCATCCAGGCCACCGGCCTCTCGGCCACCGCGGCCAGCCTGCTGACCACGCTGCCCATCGTGTGCCTGGGCGTGTTCGCGCCGCTGGCGCCGGGCCTGGGCCGGCGCTTCGGCACCGAGCGCACGCTGCTGGGCTGCATGGTGCTGATATTGCTGGGCACGCTGCTGCGTGGCACCGGCAACATTCCGCTGTTGTTCCTGGCCTCCGCCATCGCGGGCAGCGGCATCGCGGTGTCGAACGTGCTGCTGTCGGGCCTGGTGAAGCGCGACTTCGCGAAGCAGGCCGCGCTGATGATGGGCCTGTACACCATGGCCGTGTGCGGCGGCGCCGCCAGCGCCGCCGGGCTCACGGTGCCCATCGAGCACGCGCTCGCCGGCGGCTGGACCACGGCGCTGGCCATGTGGGCGCTGCCCGCCGCGCTGGTCACGCTCGTCTGGGCGCCGCAGGCGCTGCCGCGCAAGCCGGTGGCCAGCGAATCGGGCTTCACCGTGCGCGGGCTGTGGCGCGACAGGCTGGCCTGGCAGGTCACCTTCTTCATGGGGCTGCAGTCCGCCCTCGCCTACATCGTGATGGGCTGGCTCGCGCCCATCCTGCGAGAGCGCGGGCTGGGCAGCGAGACCGCGGGCTACGTGGTGTCGCTGTCGGTCATGACGCAGGTGGTCACCTGCCTGGTGGTGCCGGCGGTGGCCGTCAAGCTGCGCAACCAGCGCGGGCTGGCGGTGGTGCTGGCCGCGATGACGGTGGCCGCCATGCTGGCGATGCTGTTCGCGCCGCTGGGCGGTGTGTGGGCCTGGGCCGTGCTGCTGGGCATTGCACAGGGCGGCACCTTCGCGCTGGCGCTGACGATGATCGTGCTGCGCTCGCCCGACTCGCACGTGGCCGCCCACCTCTCGGGCATGGCGCAAGGCGTGGGCTACATGGTGGCGGCCTTCGGCCCGCTGCTGGCCGGGCTGCTGCACGGCTGGACGGGGAGCTTCAAAGCTTCGTCGTGGCTGTTCATCGGGCTGGGCATCGCGCTGGTCGTCGCCGGGCTGGGCGCGGGCCGCACGATGCATGTGGGCACGACGACCGTGCCCCGGCGGTGAGCCGGGGCCTGGTTTTTTTCCGGCGGTGAGCCGGGGTACGGTTTTTCTCTCTACTGCAGGTACGTCTCCGCCAGCAGCGCCCAGTAGGCCGCGCCGATCGGCAGGTTGCTGTCGTTGAAGTCGTAGCCCGGGTTGTGCACCATGCAGCCGCCATGCTGGCCCGCGGCGCCGTTGCCGATGAACAGGTAGCAGCCGGGCTTCTTCTCGAGCATGAAGGCGAAGTCTTCGCTGCCCGTGACGGCGGCGGCCTGCGCCTCCACATGCGCCTCGCCCACCAGTTCGTAGCCGATGCGGCGCGCGAACTCGGTTTCTTCCGGCGTGTTCACCAGCACCGCGTAGCCCCGGCGATAGTCCACCTGCGCCTTCACGCCGAAGCTCTCGGCCTGCGCGTTGACGATGGCCTTCAGCCGCTTTTCCAGCAGCACGCGCACTTCGCGGTCGAGCGAGCGCACGCTGATCTCCAGCGTGCAGGTCTCGGGGATCACGTTGTTGGCCTTGCCCGCGTGGATGGCGCCCACGGTGACGATGGCCATCTGCTGCGGATCGGCGTTGCGCGACACGATGGTCTGCAGCGCCATCACGATGCTGGACGCCGCCACGATCGGGTCGGCCGTGCGGTGCGGCATGGCGCCGTGGCCGCCCACGCCGGTGAGCGTGACGGTGGCGTAGTCCGAGCTGGCCATGGCCGCGCCTTCGCGGAACGCGAGGCTGCCCTGCGGGCGGCCCGGCATGTTGTGCATGGCGTAGACGGCGTCGCAGGGGTACTTGTCGAACAGGCCGTCTTCCATCATCTTCGCGGCGCCGCCCATGCCCTCTTCGGCCGGCTGGAAGATCAGGTTGAGCGTGCCCGAGAACTCGCCGTGCTGCGCCAGGTACTTGGCCGCGCCCAGCAGCATGGCCGTGTGGCCGTCGTGCCCGCAGGCATGCATGATGCCGGGCCGTCCGCTGCGGTAGGCCAGGCCGGTCTTCTCCTCGATGGGCAGCGCGTCCATGTCGGCGCGCAGGCCGACGGCGCGCGTGCCGCCGCCGCGCTTCAGGCGCCCGACGAGGCCGGTCACGCCCAGGCCGCGCTCCACCTCGTAGCCCCAGGCCGTGAGGCGCTCGGCGACCAGGTCGCTGGTGCCGAACTCCTCGAAGCCGAGCTCGGGGTTCTGGTGGATCTGCTGGCGCACCGTCATGAATTCGGCGGCGTGCTTTCTCATGTACTCAAGGTAATGCTGTGCGTTCTGCGGCATCGTCGGCCCTGTGTGAAGTGAGTGAAGTGAGTGATGTGGATGAAGTGAATGATCCGAGGAATGAACGAAGCGGTGTTCAGGGCTGCAGCGCCATCGTGGCGGGCAGCCGGGTCCACGGCAGGTCGGCCGGGTCGGCGGCCATCGGCCCCGGCGCCTTGGCCACGAGGATGGTGCTGGCTATGGGCGCGAAGTCGGCGCGAAAGTGCACCGAGCTCTTGTTCACCAGCACCTTCATCGCCTCGGGCTCGATGCCCACGTAGCGGAAGAACTCGCGGTCGAGCATCTGGCTCTTGCCGCTGGCCACGGCGATGCGCACGCCGTCGATCTCCAGGCAGGCACTGGCACCCAGCGACACCGTGCCGCCGCGCGACATCGGCCCCTTGCCCTGCACCTGCCCGTCGCTGAGCGCGGTGACGGTGTACACGCCTTCCACCGGCGCGTCGCTGAACTGCCCGCCCCAGGTGGGCACCGAGGTGCCCAGCGCGATGCGGATCTGCGCGCCCACGCCCGCCGCGTGGGCCGCTGCGGCGGCCGCCGGGTCGAACATGAGCCCCAGCGCGACCTGGCCCGGGTAGCGCTTGCCCGCGCCCTCGGCCAGCAGCGCGTGCAGCATGCCGGTGGTGTTGCTGTCGGCGCCCGCGCCGGGGTTGTCCTGCGTGTCGGCGATGACCACAGGCTGGCTTGCGCCCTCGGCCAGTTCGAGCGCGCGCGCCACCGCCACGCGGGGTTCCAGCACGTCGAGCCGCCACTGCGAGCGCGGCTGGTCGATGCGCTCGTACAGCGTGGCCACGGCCGCACCAGCGTCGTCGCCGTAGCCCCACACCACCGGGCCGCACTCGGCAATGTCGGCCGCCGGAAAGCCGGTGGCAAAGCTCAGCACCGCATCGTGCTGCGCGTCGAGTTCCTTCAGCAGCCCGTACACCGAGGCGGCGGGCTCGATCATGGTCGACTGCACGTTCAGCGGCAGCAGAAAGCTGAAACGCCGCGCATGCAGCGGCTCGCGCGTGCCGCGCGCCATGCGGCGCTCCAGCAGCGTGGCGGCCAGCCGGCCGGTGTCGGCCATGTCGATGTGCGGGTAGGTGCGGTAGGTGGCCAGCGCGTCGGCTTCGGCCAGCATCTGCGCGGTGATGTTGCCGTGCAGGTCCAGGCTCGCGACGATGGGCACGTCGGGCCCCACCAGCGTGCGGATGCGCGCGATGAGCTCGCCCTCGGGGTCTTCCAGGTGCTCGGTCACGGCCGCGCCGTGCAGGTCGAGGTACACCGCGTCGATGCCGCCATCGGCCAGCGCGGTGGCCAGGTCTTCGGTGATCGCGCCGGCGATGCGCTCGAAGGCGTCTTCGGTCACGTGCGCGGACGGCGTGGCGCCGGCCCAGGCCGAGGGCACCAGCGACCAGCCCTTCTCGCGCGCCGCGTCGATGAAGCCGCCCACCGGAATGTTGCGCCCCGCATAGGCCTCGACGATGGCCGCGCCGCGCCGGTACGGCGGAAAGCTGGAGCCCGCGTTGAACGCAGCCCAGTCGGCCTTGCTGGGCGCGAAGGTGTTGGTTTCGTGCTGGAAACCGGCGATGAAGACTTTCATGGATTCCTTTTTTTCCTGGACGTGGGAACGAAGATATTTCTGGCTGCGTATTTCTAGCTGCGTGCAAAGGCGAAGTCGCGCCCCGGCGCGGCAGCCAGCAGTTTGCGCGTGTAGGCGTGCTGCGGTGCGAAGAACACGTCCTTCACCGCGCCACGCTCCACGATTTCACCCTGGCTCATGACGAGCACGCTGTCGCAGATCTGGCTGGCCACGCGCAGGTCGTGGGTGATGAAGAGAATGCCGATCTTCAGCCGCTGCTGGATCTCGTCGAGCAGCCGCAGTATCTGGGCCTGCACCGACACGTCCAGCGCCGACACCGCCTCGTCGGCGATCAGCACCTTGGGGTCGCAGGCCAGCGCGCGCGCAATCGAGATGCGCTGGCGCTGCCCGCCCGAGAACTCGCTGGGGTAGCGGCGCAGCGCGTCGGGCGACAGGCGCACCAGGTGCATCAGCTCCTCGGCGCGCGCCCAGGCCTGGTCGTGCGGCGTGCCGAAATTCACCGGCCCTTCGACGATGGAGGCGCCCACGGTCTGGCGTGGGTTCAGCGAGCGGTACGGGTCCTGGAAAATCACCTGCACCGTGCGGCGAAACGGCGACAGCGCGCGCCCCGTGGCATGCGCCACCGAGCGGCCGTCGGCAAAGATGTCGCCCGAGCTCGGGTCGATCAGCCGCGCGATGCAGCGCGCCACCGTCGACTTGCCCGAACCCGACTCACCGACGATGCCCACGGTTTCGCCTGGCCGCACCGCCAGCGTCACGTCGCGCGCCGCGTTCACCGTGCGGCGCTTGCCGGGCCAGCTGCCGGTGACGTAGGTCTTGCAGATCTTCACCGCGTTCAGCAGCGGGTAGGCGTCGGCCACGGGCGGGCGCCTGGGCGCGGAGAGTTCGGGCACCGCGTCGAGCAGCATGCGCGTGTAGGGCTCGCGCGGCGCGGTGAGCACCGCGGTCTTGTCGCCCTTCTCGATCATGGCGCCCAGCTGCAGCACCACCACCTCGTCGGCAATCTCGGCCACCACGCCGAAGTCGTGCGTGATGAAAAGCACGGCGGTGCCGTTCTCGGTCTGCAGCTTGAGGATGAGCTTGAGGATCTCGGCCTGCGTGGTCACGTCGAGCGCGGTGGTGGGCTCGTCGCAGATCAGCAGCGCGGGCTTCAGGATGAGCGCCATCGCGATCACGATGCGCTGGCGCTGCCCGCCCGAGAGCTGGTGCGGGTACGAGGCGTAGATGCGCTCGGGCTCGGGCAGCCGCACGCGCGCCATGATGGCCAGGATCTTCTGCCGCCGCTCGGCCGCGCCCATGTGCACATGCTGGGCGAGCATTTCGTCGACCTGCGCGCCGCAGGTCATCACGGGGTTGAGCGCGGTCATGGGCTCCTGGAACACCATGGCCATCGACGGGCCGCGCAGCGCGCGCAACCGCGCTTGCGGCGCGGCCAGCAGGTTCTCGCCCTGCAGTTCGATGGTGCCGCGCACCGGCGTGAGCCCCGGGGGCAGCAGGCCCATCACCGCGTTGGCGATCACCGACTTGCCCGAGCCCGACTCGCCGAGCAGGCAGACGATCTTGCCGGGCGGCACGTCGAAGGAAATGTGCTCGACCGCGTGCGTGCGGTCGGCGCCCGGGGGCAAGGCGATGGCGAGATCGCGCACGGAAAGAACTGCGGCGTTGTTCGTCATGCCTCAGCCTCCGCGCTTGTTGAACTTGGGGTCGAGCGTGTCGCGCAGCCCGTCGCCCAGGATGTTGACCGCCAGCACCGTGAGCGCCAGGAAGATGCCCGGGAACAGCACGTTGTGCGGGAACTGGTTGAACTGCGCGCGGCCCTCGGCCATGATGTTTCCCCAGGTCGCCATGTCCGCCGGCAGGCCCACGCCCAGAAACGACAGAATGGCCTCGACCAATATCGCCGAGGCGCACACATAGGTCGCCTGGATGATGAGCGGCGCAATCGCGTTCGGCAGAATGTGGCGCACCAAGATTTTCCAGGCGGGCGTGTCCAGCGCAATGGCCGCCTCCACGTACGGCTCCTCGCGCACCGTGAGCACCACCGAGCGCACCAGCCGCGCCACGCGCGGAATCTCGGGCACCGCAATGGCCACCACCACCGTGAGCAGCTTGCCGCCGAACAGCGCCACCAGGCTGATCGCGAACAGGATGCCGGGAATGGCCATGACGCCGTCCATCAGCCGCATGAGCACGCTGTCGATGCGCCTGAAGTAGCCGCCCAGCAGCCCCACGAGCATGCCGAACACCATGGCCAGCGCGGCCACCGCGATGCCCACGGTGAGCGACACGCGCGCGCCGTACAGCGTGCGGCTCCAGATGTCGCGCCCCAGGCTGTCGGTGCCCATGACGAACAGATGCTCGAAGGTGTCGCCGGCCAGGCTGTTGAACTCGCCGCGCGTGCCCGGCAGGATGTTCGAGCTGCCGGGGTCGATGGCCGTGGGGTCGATGGTGCCCAGCCAGGGCGCGGCCAGCGACATGAGCACCAGCAGCACCAGCACGCTGCCGCCCGCGCGCACCGACCAGTTGGCCAGGATGCGCTTGGGCAGCGAGCGGCGCCGGGGCGGCGGCAATGTTTCCGCGGCGGCATCGGGTGCATCGGGTGCATCGGGTGAAAGGGAAAGAGATGAATCTGTCATGGCGTTTGTTCGGGGCGGTTCCGTGGTTCCATGGTTCGGTGACTTCAGTACCGGATGCGTGGGTCGAACACCAGGTAGCTCACATCGATCAGCAGATTGATGAGCACGTAGATGACCGAGAAGAACAGCGTGATGCCCTGGATGAGCGGAAAGTCGCGCGACAGCACCGCATCGACCGTGAGCTGCCCGAGCCCCGGGATGGCGAACACCGTTTCGGTGACCACCACGCCGCCGATGAGCAGCGCGATGCCGATGCCGATCACCGTGACGATGGGAATCGCCGCGTTGGCCAGCGCATGGCGCATGAGCAGGCGCTTTTCCGAAATGCCCTTGGCGCGCGCGGTGCGGATGTAGTCCTCGGTCATGGCCTCGGCCACCGCGGCGCGGGTGACGCGCGCGATCAGCGCCACGTAGATGACCGACAGCGTGATCGACGGCAATACCAGGTGCTTGAGCCACAGCAGCGGCCCCTGGCTCAGGCGCGCGTAGCCCTGCACCGGCAGCCACTGAAGATGCAGCGCGAAGATCCAGATGAGCACGTAGCCGATGACGAAGGCCGGAATGGAAAAACCCATCACCGAGAAACCCATCAGCATGCGGTCCAGCCAGCCGCCATGCCGCCACGCAGCGATCACCCCCAGCGGCACCGCGATGAGGATGGTGACCACCAGCGTCACCGCCGCCAGCGACACCGTGGCCTCGATGCGCTGGCCGATCAGCTCGGCCACCGTCTTCTTCATGAAGTACGACTCGCCCAGGTTGCCCTGCAGCAGCTGCGCGCTCCAGTGGAAGAACTGCACCGGCAGCGACTGGTTGAGCCCCAGCTGCTCGCGCACCTTGGCGATGTTCTCGCTGGTGCCGCTGTCGCCCACGATGGCGGCCGCGGGGTCGCCGGGCGCGAGCCGCAGCATCAGGAACACGATGAGCGCGACGATGACGAGCACCGGCACGGTCGACAGAATGCGGCGTGCGAGAAAAAGCAGCATGGGGCGGTTCCGTGAGTGGCGTGCGCGATCAGTTCTTCTTCAGGTTCCAGAACACACCCACCGGCGAGCGCACCAGCCCGCTCACCACGCCCTTGCGGTAGGCCGTGAGCGGCTTGTATTCACCAATGGGCGCGTAGATGCCGGTGTCGTACACGCGCTGCTGGATGGCCGTGGCCAGTTCCTTCCTCTTGGGCTCGTCGGCCGTGGCGAGAAGCTCCGACTTCAGCTGCTCCAGCTTGTCGTCGGTGGCCCAGCCGAACCAGCCCTTCTCGCCGTTGCCGGTCAGCGGTGCGAAGAACATCGGGTTCATGTTGTCGGCGATGCCCCAGCCGGTGATGAACAGGTTCCAGCCGCCGTTGGCCACCGGGTCTTTCTTGGCGCGCCGCGTGACCAGCGTGGGCCAGTCCATCGACTGCATGTCGACGTTGAAGCCGGCCTGCTTGAGCAGCTGCGCCATCACCGGTGGAAACTTGTTGAGCACCGCGAAGTCGGCCGGGTACATGAGCACCACGGGCTTGCCGTCGTAGCCAGCCTCCTTCAGCAGCGCCTTGGCCTTTTCGAACTGCGGCTTGCCGGTGAAGTAGCTCGCCTTGTCGGAGGCATAGGCCGAGCCGCACGGGTAGATGGAAGCGCAGCTGTTGTAGAGCTCCTTGTGCACCAGTTGCGCGCGCATCAGCGCTTCCTGGTTGATGGCCATGAACGCGGCCTGCGCGATCTTCGGGTTGTCGAAGGGCGGAATGAAGTGGTTCAGGTGCAGCGCGAACGAGCCCTTGGGGACCGGGCTGTCGATGGTGATGGCGGGGTTGTTCTTCAGCGCCGTGTACTGCTCGGAGGGCACCCACTCGATCATGTCGACCTCGCCGTTGGCCAGCGCGTTGGCCTGGGTTTGCGCGTCTTTCAGCACGATCCATTCCATGCGGTCGACGTACACGTTCTTGCCGCCGGCGGTGCCCGAGGGGGCCTCGGTGCGCGGCACGTACTTGGTGTTCTTCAGGTAGACGATCTTCTCGCCGGGGCGGTACTCGTCCTTCTTGAAGATGTAGGGGCCGGAGCCGGTGGCGTCGTCGATCTGCTTGTCGGCGGGCGTGGCGGCCACGCGCGCGGGCATGATGAAAGGCGGGTTCGAAGAGGGCTTGCTCAGCGCGTCGAGCACCATGCCGAAGCTGTCCTTGAACACCAGCCTGAAGGTGTTGGCGTCCACCGCCTCGGCCTTGTCCAGCGCGGTGAACATCTTCTGGCCCAGGCCGTCGCGCTGGCCCCAGCGCTTCAGCGAGGCGATGACGTCCTCGGACGTGACGGGCTTGCCGTCATGAAAGACCAGGCTCTTGCGCAGCGTGAAGGTCCAGGTTTTTCCGTCGGGGCTGGTGGTGTACTTGTCGACCATCTGCGGATGCACCTTGCCCTGCTCGTCCACGCCGAACAGCGTGTCGTACACCATGTAGCCGTGGTTGCGCGTGACGAAGGCGGTGGTCCAGATCGGGTCGAGGATCTTCAGGTCGGACTGCGGCACCAGGCGCAGCACCTTGCCTGCGTCCTGCGCGAAGGCGGCGGCGGCGGCCGTGGCCAGCAACGCGCCCGCGAACATGGCTTTCAGTTGTCGTTTCGTCAGCATGGATCAGTTCTCCGGTTGAAAAAGAAAGGCGCGAACACGCGCAACGCCGCGGCACACGTACTGCATGCGGCGTGGCAGCGTGGCTGCCTGGCGGCGTTGCGGAAAACAGGTCATGGAAAAAAGCGGCTCCGGAAGCGAACAAGGACACGCCGCACGCAATGCGCGGTGTGCCCCTGCTGTCCTTTTGCCTGAGAGATTCACCCTGCGCGCACATCGCACAGGGCTTGCCCCTTCGGCGGCTGCCCTCGGCCCGTGCAACGGGGCCGGTCAGCGCTCTCCAGCGTCAGTAAAAATCCAGTCTTGGGACCTGAGCGTTATGGGCTGTCGCCTTCGGTAATGCACTAACTCGACGCATCGGGCCGGCATTTCTCCTGGATCAACTTCTCAAAGCAGATTGCGTGCCAAAAGCAGCAATCCGCGAGAAAGCTGCGCCGCAGTCAACGTCTACTGCGGGCCGCCGCAGAAGTCCGCGCGTTCGGTCGTCTTCGCGGTGAAGCGGATGCGCGAGGTGGTGGTGGCGCGCTGCGGCTCGCCCTGCGGCCACTCGCTCTGCAGCCACGTGTACTGCCAGTCGTACGGCGCGCCGGGCTTGGCCGCCTGGCCGTACGCGATGCGCAGGCTGCCGTTGCTTTCGTCGTGGCAATGCTTGGAGGTCTTGTAGTCCTTCTCGCTGAAGCAGGCGCGGATCATCTTGAAGCACGAGAAGGGAATGCCGCGCTGCACGGCACTCCCCGCCTTGCCTTCGCCCTCGCCTTCACGTTCGCGTTCGAGCGGCACGAAGTCCGCCGTGTCGAACGACGCGCCGCCGCCCGAGTACATCTCCGACACGGTCTGCAGCACGGCCACCGCCCACTTGCCCTCGGCCGTCGGGTAGAGCGCGGGCGCGAGCGACAGGCGCATGTCGCGCGGGCCGGAGCCTTCGGCGCCGTCTTTCTTCAGCGCGTCGGCATAGGCGGAAAAATCGTTCAGCGTGGTGAGCTGCCATCCCTTGGCGTCGGTGCTTCGCTTCACGCGCGCCATGACCAGCGGCTCGGCGGAGAGCACCACGTAGTCGCCGGGCGTGGCGCCGCGCGGGAGGTACAGGCCGATCTGCTGCACGTCGCAGGGCTGCGGCAGCAAGGCGCACAACCGGACGCGCCATTGCGGGTCGAGCGCCTCGGGCTTGTTCACGGCATCGAACACCTGCGCGGTGGGCGCGGCCGGTGCGGCGAGCGCGGGGCCCGCCATGAGCGCCAAGGTGAGCGACGCGAGGAAACCGGCGGTGAGCAGTTTTTTCATGGAGCCGAATGGTAGCCACGCATCGCAATTCGCGTCGGAGGTTTGCATGCCCACGCCGCGCGAGCGCTTGATAAAGTCGCCCGCGACCATGAACCCATCCAGCTCCGCTCCCTCTTCCCCCGTCCTGCAGATCGACGCGCTCGGCTTCGCCTACCCCGACCAGCCGGCCATCGCCTCGAACTGGAGCGCCCGCGTCGGCCCCGGCGTCACGCTGCTGTACGGCGACACGGGGGCCGGCAAGACGGCGCTGCTCCAGGTCATCGCGGGCGCGCTCCCGGCCAGGGGCGGCCTGACGGTGGCCGGCGCCAGCCTCGCCGCCGCGCCCGAGGCATACCGGCGCAACGTGTTCTTCGTCGACCCGTCCACCGACCGCTTCGACCAGGGCACGGTGCACGCCTGCACCGCCGCGCTGCGCGAGGGCGACGCGGGCTTCGAGGAGGCACGGTGGCAGGCGCTGGTCGAGGGCTTTTCGCTCACGCCGCACCTGGAAAAGTCGATGTTCATGCTGTCGACCGGCTCCAAGCGCAAGGTGTGGCTGGCCGCGGCGCTGGCCTCGAGCCGCCCGCTGGTGCTGTTGGACGAGCCCACCGCGGCGCTGGATGCGGGCTCGGTGCGCTGCCTGTGGCGTTCGCTGGGCGAACTCGCGGGGCCGGCCACCGGGCGGGCCTTC
Organism: Variovorax sp. J22G73; assembly: GCF_030317035.1. GTDB lineage: Bacteria > Pseudomonadota > Gammaproteobacteria > Burkholderiales > Burkholderiaceae_C > Variovorax. The sequence continues at coordinate 516,478 of NZ_JASZYK010000001.1, read as the reverse complement.
GTGGTGGCCAGCGCCGAGCACATCGACGCCGTGCCGCTGGCAGCCACCATCAGCCTGCCGCTGCGCTGAAGCGCCAGACCCCGCACCCCTGCGGCCCTGCGCAATCCCTTCGCAACCCCCATTGACAAGCCCCCTCGTGGGGGTGATCGCACCCATGGCGGGCCGAACCGGGCCCCGACGGGTGACAATCACGGATTCCGGCGGTTTGATCCCGCCTGAAGATTTCCAGCCAACCCGACAACCAGCATCTACGGAAGCAAGCGCATGAGCTCGAAGCAACCCACCATCGTCTACACCCTCACCGACGAGGCGCCCCTGCTGGCGACCTACGCGTTTTTGCCCATCATCCGCGCCTTCACCAACCCGGCCGGCATCAACGTCACCACGAGCGACATCTCCGTGGCCGCCCGCATCCTGGGCGAATTCCCCGAATTCCTGAGCGACGCGCAGAAAGTGCCCGACAACCTCACCGAACTCGGCAAGCTCACGCTGCAGGCCGACGCCAACATCATCAAGCTGCCGAACATCAGCGCCTCGGTGTCGCAGCTGAAGTCGGCCATCAAGGAACTGCAGGGCAAGGGCTACAAGATTCCCGACTACCCCGAGAACCCGACCAGCGACGAAGACAAGGACATTCGCGTGCGCTACAACAAGTGCACCGGCAGCGCGGTGAACCCGGTGCTGCGCGAAGGCAACTCCGACCGCCGCGCGCCCAAGGCCGTCAAGGAATACGCCCGCAAGAACCCGCACAGCATGGCCGACTGGAGCCAGGCCTCGCGCTCGCACGTCTCGCACATGCACGGCGGCGACTTCTACCACGGCGAAAAGTCCATGACGCTGGACCGCGCGCGCAACGTGAAGATGGAGCTGATCACCAAGAGCGGCAAGACCATCGTGCTCAAGCCCAAGGTCGCGCTGCTCGACCGCGAGGTCATCGACTCCATGTTCATGAGCAAGAAGGCGCTGCTGGCCTTCTATGAAAAGGAGATCGAGGACGCGCACAAGACCGGCGTGATGTTCTCGCTGCACGTCAAGGCGACCATGATGAAGGTGTCGCACCCCATCGTGTTCGGCCACTGCGTGAAGATCTTCTACAAGGAAGCCTTCGAGAAGCACGGCAAGCTGTTCGACGAGCTGGGCATCAACGTCAACAACGGCATGGTCGACCTGTACACCAAGATCGCCGCGCTGCCGCAGAGCACGCAGGACGAGATCAAGCGCGACCTGCACGCCTGCCACGAGAACCGCCCCGAGCTGGCCATGGTCGACTCGGCCAAGGGCATCACTAACTTCCATTCGCCCAACGACGTGATCGTGGACGCCTCGATGCCCGCCATGATCCGCAACGGCGGCAAGATGTGGGGCGCCGACGGCCGCCTGAAGGACGTGAAGGCCGTGATGCCCGAATCGACCTTCGCCCGCATCTACCAGGAGATCATCAACTTCTGCAAGTGGCACGGCGCCTTCGATCCCAAGACCATGGGCACGGTGCCCAACGTCGGCCTCATGGCCCAGAAGGCCGAGGAATACGGTTCGCACGACAAGACCTTCGAGATTGCCGAAGACGGCGTCGCCAACATCACCGACCTGGACACCGGCGAAGTGCTGATGAGCGAGAACGTGGAGCAAGGCGACATCTGGCGCATGTGCCAGGTGAAGGACGCCGCCATTCGCGACTGGGTCAAGCTGGCCGTCACGCGTGCGCGCAACTCGGGCATGCCGGTGGTGTTCTGGCTGGACGCCTACCGCCCGCACGAAGCGCAGCTGATCACCAAGGTCAAGATGTACCTGCACGAGCACAACACCTCGGGCCTGGACATCCAGATCATGAGCCAGGTGCGCGCCATGCGCTACACGCTGGAACGCGTGGTCCGCGGGCTGGACACCATCAGCGCCACCGGCAACATCCTGCGCGACTACCTGACCGACCTGTTCCCCATCATGGAACTGGGCACCTCGGCCAAGATGCTGTCGATCGTGCCGCTGATGGCCGGCGGCGGCCTGTACGAGACCGGCGCGGGCGGCTCGGCCCCCAAGCACGTGCAGCAGCTGGTGGAAGAAAACCACCTGCGCTGGGACTCGCTGGGCGAATTCCTGGCGCTGGCCGTGAGCCTGGAAGACCTGGGCCTGAAGACCGGCAACAAGCAGGCCGCCATCCTGGCCAAGACGCTGGACACCGCCACCGGCAAGCTGCTGGACAACAACAAGAACCCGTCCCCCAAGACGGGTCAGCTGGACAACCGCGGCAGCCAGTTCTACCTGGCCATGTACTGGGCCCAGGAACTGGCCGCGCAGACCGACGACACCGAGCTGCAGGCCAAGTTCAAGAAGCTGGCCGAGACGCTCACGGCCAACGAGAAGAAGATCGTCGACGAGCTCGCGGCCGTGCAAGGCAAGGCCGTGGACATCGGCGGCTACTACCTGGCCGACCCGGAGAAGTTCGCGGCCGTGATGCGTCCGAGCGCAACGCTCAACGCGACGCTGGCATCGGCCTGATACAGGGTCGATACCACCCGGAGGCGCGGGGCTTGCCCCCTCGCCTCCCCGTGCACCCCTTGCGCAAGGGGTGCACGGCGGGCCGGAGCGGGACTAGACTGTTTCCCCCTCCAACGCCATGCAAGGCAGGCCCTCCATGAAACACCGCTTGCTTCCCCTCGCGCTGGCCCTGGCCGGCATTGCGGCGACCGTGGCCGCGCCGGCCCATGGCGCCGAAAGCTGCGACGCGCTGCGCACCCAGATCGAATCGAAGATCGCCGCCGCTGGCGTGGCGCGCTTCACCGTCACCGTGATCGATGCCAGCGCATCGGCCAACGGACAGGTGGTGGGCAGCTGCGAGCTCGGCAGCAAGAAGATCGTCTACGAGAAAGACGCCGGGCCCGACCGGGGCACGGCCACCGTGCCGCCGTCACCGTCGCCTTCATCCGACGGCGCCATGCTCACCGAATGCAAGGACGGCACCGTCTCCCGCGGCGGCAACTGCAAGAAGTAGCCCGGGCCCAAGCCCGAGCCCGAGTTCAAGCCCGCAGTGCGCTAGCCGCAGGCTTCCAGGTTGATCAGCCCCTTCTGCATGGCCTCGCGCACCGCCTGCGCGCGCGAGTTCACGGCCAGCTTGCGGTAGATGTTCTTCACCTGCGCGTCCACCGTGTGCAGCGAGCGGTAGCTCGACTCGGCAATCTCGCGGTTGCTGAGCCCCTGTGAAATCAGCCGCAGCACGTTGAGCTCGCGCGGCGACAGCGCGCCCCGTGCATGGTCCGACCCCGCGGGCGAAGGCGTGCGCCGTGGCTTGGCGGGGACGGCCGGCGTCTTCTTCTGCGTCGGCTCGGCCCAGCGCATCTTCGGCGGTGCGGCGTCGGTGCCAGCCTCGGCATGCACCGCTTGCATGCCGCCAGGCAGGTCGTGCCCATCCCTCTTGGCCTCCACGATGCGGTGCGCGATGCGCGACGCGGTGGCCGTGTCGCCCTCGGCGATCAGTCGCATCAGGAAGGCGAGCTCCACCTCGTTCGAATCGGAAAAAAGCGCGCCCACCGCCGCGGCGGCGACGGCCGAGTTGACAGGCTGCACGTCGTCGCCGATCGAGCGCACCAGCGCCTCGCCGCTGTCGCGCATGGCGCTGCCGCACAGGGGCGCGGCCTCCTGCACCGAAGGGTTCGGCAGCGCCTGCACAGGCGAGGCCAGCACGCACAACTGGTCGATCCGCCGCGACCGCTCCCGCAGCGCGGCGACACGCGCCTGCGCGCCCCGGCGCTTCACGACCAGGCTGCGCCGGGAAATGGTGCCGCGGGCCGCCGTGTAACTCGCCGGCCGGCGCGCGGGCGTGAACAAGGGCTTTGCCTCCAGCACGAGGCGAACGGTCGAAACGGTGCGATTGCTGCTTCCCAGCTGCGTGGCAACCCGCTGGATTCTTGCTCTGGACATGGACGCCTTCATTCGCTCGAAAACGGTCAGTGACTGCATTGCGCCCTTCGGGGCGCAGATCCCTTGGTCGTGGCCTTGCAACCACCTCAGCCGCAAGCGTGCTTTCGGGCGCCGGGCGGGCTTGACCGTGCGTCTCAGTTCTTGAGAGAATCCGGTCGTTTTGCGGGATTTATTGGCACTTTTGTCTTATTTGTCCGTTCAATGACAGGCCCAAAGCCGTTTCCACGCACTTTTTGATGGGCCAACTCGACCTCGGAACCGGCCTGCGAACCCCGTTCGCCAACGGCCTCCCCTGCAGCCATTTCGACGTGTCGGCCCAGCCGCCGGCCCAGCGGCTGCAGGCCTGGCGCGAGCGCGTGGGGCATGTCATGGACGTGCAGCCGGCCGGCGACGACACCGGCCAGCCCTTTCAAGCGGCTATCGACCGCTACCAGGTCGGCGACATCGTCTTCACCGACTGCCGCTCCGACGCCATGCGGCTGGAGCGCTCGCTGGCGCGCATTTCCACCGACAGCGTGCGCAACTTCGCCTTCCATGTGTTCCTGGAAGGAGATGTGCAGGACGTGAGCGTGCGTTCATCGCCGCGCGGCAAAGATGAACCGTCGTCGGCGAAAGTGCTGGCGCTCGACATGGGCCAGCCTGTGCGCATGCAGCGCAACGACTGCCGCGTGCTGACCTTCTTCGTGCCCGGCTCGCTGGTGGAAGAAGTCTTTCCGGACCCGATGGCCATCCACGCGCGCGCGATGCAGCCCGACACGCCGCTGGCGCGCCTGGCCCTGGCCCAGGTCGAGGCGCTGGGCCGCGACATTGCGCACCTGAGCGCCCCCGCGGCGCAGAGCGCCGTGCGCGCCAGCGCCGAGCTGCTGCTGGCCGGCTTCGGCAAGGAAGCGCGCCTGAGCGGCGGTGCCCGCGCCGCGGCGCGCGCGGCCATGTTCGGCCAGGTGCGCCGCTACGTGCAGGCCAACCTGCACCGCGCCGAACTCACGCCCGAGCTGGTGCTGGCGGCGCTGCACCTGCCGCGGCCCACGCTGTACCGGATGTTCCAGCACGAAGGCGGGCTGGGCGCGTACATCCGCCACCTGCGGCTGCAGCACGCGGCCGACGACCTGGCGCGCTACCCGCACCTGATGGTGACCGACGTGGCCTATGGCGTCGGCTTCAAGAGCCCGTCGGATTTCACGCGGGCCTTTCGCCGCGCGTACGACATGTCGCCGCAGGAGTTCAGGGCGAGTTCGGCCAGGGCTACATAGAGGGTAGAAGAACAGCGGCGGCGAGAGAGCGGCGCCTTGCGCGTCAGCCGCGTTGCCCCACCACCCGCGCGATCCAGGCCAGCAGCACCGCCTCGACCTCGTCGCGGTTGGTCTCGTTCAGCGTCTCGTGACGCGCGCCGCCGAACACGTGGCACGACACGTCGCGCAGCCCCGCCGCCCGGTAGCGCTGCACCAGCGGATAGAACCACTCGGCCTTGTTGCTCACCGGGTCCTCGTCGCCCACGAACAGGTACAGCGGCAGTTCGGGCCGGATGCGCGCGCGCATCGCCTCGGGCGTCAGCTCGGCCAGGTTCGCGAACATCGAGCCCATGCCTTCGGCCGACACCGTGAAGCCGCACAGCGGATCGGCGATGTAGGCGTCGACCTGGGCCGGGTCGCGGCTGAGCCAGTCGAAGGGCGTGCGCACCTCGGGCAAGGCGGCGTTCATGTCCTCGAGCCTGAAGCCCGACTGCAAGGCGGCGCCCAGCAGGTCGAGCGCCGAGGTGCCCGAGAGCACCGCGCCGGAGAGCAGCTCGCTGTGCTTCACCAGGTAGTACTGCGTGGCGAAGGAGCCCATGCTGTGGCCCAGCAGGATCAGCGGCAGCCCCGGGTGCACGCCGCGCACGTGGCGGCTCAGCAGCGCCATGTCGTCCACCAGCCCGGCGAAACCGCGCGGGCCGAACTCGCCCAGCTCGCCGCGTTCGGACGCGCCCTTGCCGTGGCCGCGGTGCTCGTTCGAATACACAACGTAGCCGGCCTGCACCAGCGATTCGGCCAGGTGCCGGTAGCGCAGCGAATGCTCGCCCATGCCGTGCGCCAGCTGCACCACGGCGCGCTGCGTGGCGCCTTGCCAGCGGTGGGCCTCCACCGTGACGCCGTCGTTGGCGCGCAGGTCGAAGTGGGTCTCGGTGATCGGCATTCGGTGCTCCGGTGGTCGGGTTGAAAGAGGGGTTGCCATCGTAGGCCGCGGTGGCGGGCGCGGGCATCAGGGGTTTCCAGCTTGGGGGCGCGCTCGTCGCTACAGTCGCCCCAACAGACAGCCACTCCACGAAGGACGACAAGCCCATGGCCATCGGCATCACCGCAGGTTCAACCACCGCCGAGCTGGGCGCGCCCAGCTTCGTGCACGCCTTCTTCTCGACCCTGAGCGCCCATTGCGAGCCCGAGGGCTGGGGCACGCGGCTTCTGCACCTGATGAACGGGCTCTACGGCGGTCGACTCGCCTTCGCGGATGCACCCGCGGCCCTGGCGGAATTGCGCGACGCGAAAGCCACGCTGGCGCCCATCGCGCCCTCGCAGGTGGTGTGGGACATCGAAGACCGCGCGGCCCGCCCGCCATGGGGCACGAACATCGCGCCGAGCATCACCAGCCTGGCAAACTACTTCGTGTCGAGCAGCGGACGCGATGTGTTCTCGGTGCTCGACGAAGCGCTGGCCGCATCGGCGCGCGAACAGCGCGACGCCGTCATCGCCTGACCTGCGGTTCGGCCCGCAATTCCGTGAGTAGCGCGACCATCTTGCGCAGCGCCGCCTCCGGCGTCGGCTCGATGTGGATCGAGCAGGCCAGCATCAGGTTCAGCTGCTGGCCGAAGTCTTCGACGGCGATGCCGGTCGCGCTTTCGCGCAGCACGCCGCCCGCGTCCTTGCCGCACGGCAGCGCGGCCTGCGCGCGGTCCGCGTAGCTGCCTTCGGGCACGCCGTAGGCCGCGACGGGAATGCCCAGGGCCACGGCGGCCCCCACCTCGAACACCGTGCCCGAATCGGGCTCCAGGCCCCTGAACGACGCCAGGTTGGCCACCACGCCGTCGGCCCCACGCAGGCGCTGCATGTTGGCTTCGTAGATCTGCTTTTCGGGGGCTTCCGAGCTTTGCGGCTGGTTGCCGTCGGCGGGCAGCAGGGCCGCGAGGCCGAGCGCATCGCAGGCCGCCGCGAGCCGCACGAAGTGCTCCCTTGCATCGGGACGAAAGACGTCGGGGCCGGCCAGGTAGATGCGCGGGCGCTGGGGTGCGTGAAGGGTTTCGTCCATCCGCCAGAGCATCTTCGATTTCGGGTCTGCGCTCAACACGAACGCGTCGGCGCGAGGCGAGGAGCGTGCAATTTCTCCAGCGAATCGGGCAAGAAGTTCGCTCGAGGCGCGCGCAGCCCGTGCCGCCGCGCGGGTGCGCCGCCGCGAGGCCGAAAGCACTCAGGCGGCAGCGGCGGCCGCGCGCGGCGCTATTGCGTTTTGCAGGATCAGGCAAAAACCAAGTTCGATTCGGATACCGCCTTGCGCCCCTGCCGCGCGAAACTTCTTCCCCTGCCCGGTGCACCCGCTTCTGTGTGCGCCGCACGGCAAACGAACCGCAAGAGGAGTTTTCATCATGAGCGCAATCCAGGAAAAAGTCGTTCTCATCACCGGCGCGAGCAGCGGCATCGGCGAAGCGACCGCGCGGCTGCTTGCGCGGCGCGGTGCCAAGGTGGTGCTCGGTGCGCGGCGCACCGACCGCCTTGCGGCGCTCGTGGCCGAAATCGAGGCCACGGGCGGCACCGCGAGCTTCCAGCGGCTCGACGTCACGCACCGGCCCGACATGGAAGCCTTTGCCGAGTTCGCCCTCGAGACGCACGAGCAGATCGACGTGCTGGTCAACGCCGCGGGCGTGATGCCGATGTCGCCGCTGTGGAACCGCAAGATCGAGGAGTGGGAACTCATGATCGACGTGAACCTGCGCGGCGTGCTGCTCGGCATCGCGGCCGTGCTGCCGACCATGCAGCTGCAAGGCTGGGGCCACATCGTGAACGTGGCGCCCGTGGCCATGCAGGGCGTGTCGCCCAGCTCGGCCGTGTACCACGGCACGCAGTACGCGGTGAACGCCATTTCGGAAGGGCTGCGCCAGGAGCACGCGGGCCGCCTGCATGTGACGGTGGTGAGCCCCGACGTCAACGGCCCGGGCGATCCGCTGGCCGAGCGCATCGCGGCCAGCTACTGCCGCGAGCGCATGCGCACCCACCGGCGCATCGCGGTGCCGGTGGACGGCGTGGCCCGCTCGATTGCCGGGGCCATCGAGGGCTACGGCATCACTGCCGGCACGCTGCGCCCCGCGCCGCGGCACCGGCCGCATCCGGCGGAGTACGTCCAGTAGCGTTCAGTAGGTCTTGTAGGGCAGGAACTTGCCCGACAGCACCACGTTGACGCGGTCGCCCTTGGGGTCGGGCTGGCGCTGGATGTCCATGCTGAAGTCGATGGCGCTCATGATGCCGTCGCCGAACTCTTCATGGATCAGCTCCTTGATGGTGGTGCCGTACACGCTCACGATCTCGTACCAGCGGTAGATGAGCGGGTCGGTCGGCACCGGCGTGGGCAGCGAACCCTTGTACGGCACCACCTGGAGCCACTTCTGTTCCTCGGCGGTCAGGCCGAAGATCTTGCCGACCGTCCTGGCCTGCTTGTCGTCGAGCGTCATCTGGCCGAGGCAGGCCGCGGTCGTCCACTCCTTCGACTGGCCGACCTTGCGGGCCACGTCGGCCCACTGGATGCCCTTGCTCACCTTGACGGTGATGATCTTCTCGGTGACGTCGTTGCGGTTCATGCGGTCTCCTGTTTGAAATGGGGGCAGTCAAGCAACTGCTGTGCCGGGGGTCTTGCTCCCTCTTGCGCAAGCGGAAGAGGAAACAACGCGAGTCAGCGCTCCCAATGGAACTTGCGCTCCGACTCGGCGATTGCCTGGTCGTTGATGCTCGCGTAACGCCGTTGCATCAACCCGTTCTCCGCGAACTCCCAGTTCTCGTTGCCATGGCTGCGAAACCATTGCCCGGCCGCGTCGTGCCATTCGTACTCGAAGCGCACCGCGATGCGGTTGTCCATGAAGGCCCAGAGCTGCTTCTTCAGCCGGTAGTCGTGCTCGCGCTCCCACTTGCGCGTGAGGAACTCGACCACCTGCTCGCGCCCGTCGACGAAGTCGGCGCGGTTGCGCCACTCGGTGTCGGGCGTATAGGCCAGGCTCACGCGCACCGGGTCGCGCGTGTTCCAGGCGTCTTCGGCGGCCTGGACTTTCCTGGTGGCGGTCTCGAGGGTGAAGGGCGGCAGCGGCGGGCGGGATTCCATGGCGGTCTTTCGGTGAAGGGAAGGAGGTGAACCGGAGCGGGGTGAAGAAATCGACAAGCGAATGCGGCGCAATGTGCCACATGTAGACAGACCTGTCTACATGCCTACAATCGCGGCATGGACTTCTCCACCCTCGCCTCGCTCCCCGCGCGCGAACGCATCCTGCTGACGGCGCACGACCTGTTCTATGCCGACGGCATCCGCGCCACCGGCATCGACCGCGTCATTGCGGCCTCGGGCGTCACCAAGGTCACGTTCTACCGGCACTTTCCCTCGAAGGACGACCTGGTGTGCGCCTTTCTCGACCACCGCCACGGCCTGTGGATGGCGTGGTTCGTCGATGCGCTGGGCCGGCGCGGCGCGCAGGAGCGCATCGGCAACGGACAGCCACAGCACGCGCTGCCGGTGCTGGCCGACGCCATGGCCGAGTGGTTCGCCGACCCGGCATTCCGCGGCTGCGCGTTCATCAACTCGGTGGTCGAGGTCGGCAGCAGCGTGACGGGCGCGAGCGACATCGCGCGCGAGCACAAGCGCGAGATGGTCGAGGTCATCGCCGGCCTGCTGCCGGAGGCGCTCGCGGGCCCGCAGCGCACGGCCATCGCGCAGGCGGCCGCGCTGGGCATCGACGGAGCCATCGTCAAGGCGCAGATGGGCGGCGCGGCACAGGCGCGCGAGGCGGTGGACGACCTGCGCCGGCTGCTGCAGGCGCTGGGTGCGTCGCTGGTGCCCGCCGCGCCGGCCACGGCGTGAGGCTGCCTGAGCGGTAGCAGCCGGCGCCTTCGCTACCATCGAGCGCCGCCACTTTCCTCCCACCACGACCGATGGTTTCTCCGCGTCTCCCCTCGACCCAGGGCCTGCAGGCCTTCGAGGCCGTCGCGCGGCTGCGCAGCGTGAACCTGGCGGCCGAGGAACTCAGCGTGACGCCCAGCGCGGTGAGCCACCGCATTCGCCAGCTCGAGCTGCTGCTGGGCCTGAAGTTCTTCGCAGGCAGCGACTTCAGCCTGAGCGCCGACGGCATGGCCTACCTGGCGCGGGTGCGCGAGGCCATCGCGGCACTGCAGCAGGTGCCGGGGCGCGAGCCCGCTTCGCAGGTGCGGCGGCTGCGCGTGGCGGTCACGCCCACCTTCTCGCGCCAGATGCTGCTGCCGCGGCTGGCGCGCTTTCGCGATGCGTACCCGAACATCGAGCTGATGCTGCAGGTGACCGCGCCGGTGCGCAACACCACGGTGGAAGAGGCCGACATCGAGCTGCGCTTCGGCACCGGGCCGTTCCACGACCGCGAGTTCTTCCAGCTGCTGGCCGACGAGGTCTCGCCGGTGTGCAGCCCGGCCTACCTGAAGCGCCACGGCCCCTTCGACGGCTTCGCGACCGATGCCGAGGTGTCGCGCGCGCAGCTGCTGCGCACGCCGCTGGAGTCGTGGCGCACCTGGTTCAAGGCCTGCGGCATCGGCCTGCCCGAGCCGGCCACGGGCCACCAGTTCAACGACCTGGGGCTGGCGCTCGACGCAGCGGCCGAAGACTTCGGCGTGGTGCTGATGCACCTGCGCCTGGGCAGTGCCTGGCTGGACAACGGGCGGCTCGTGCGCCTGTCGGCGCGCAGCGTGCCCTCGCCCAACGCCTACTTCCTGTGCTGGCGGCCGGGCGCGATGGAGCGCTGGGAGTGCGCGACCTTCGTGGAGTGGCTGCGCGAGGCACTGCGCGACTGAACTTGCGCCCCCCGACGGACAGGCGACGCGCACCCGGGGAGCTGAATTTATTTCAGTTGCCCCGCAGGCTTTTTTCAGATGGCCCCCGAAGGGCCCTGCCGATAATGGCCGGTTCGCCCCCGCCTTTCCAACAAAGACCAGCCAGGAGACAGCCGTGTCCGACCTTTCCAAGATCACCAGCATCGAAGACCTGCGGGTGATTGCCAAGCGCCGCGTGCCCAAGATGTTCTACGACTACGCCGACTCCGGCGCGTGGACCGAAGGCACCTACCGCGCCAACGAAAGCGACTTCCAGAAGATCAAGCTGCGCCAGCGCGTGGCCGTGAACATGGAAGGCCGCTCGCTGCGTACCACCATGGCCGGCCAGGAAACCGCCATGCCCGTGGCCATCGCGCCCACCGGCCTCACCGGCATGCAGCACGCCGACGGCGAGATCCTGGGCGCGCGCGCGGCCAAGGCCTTCGGCATTCCGTTCACGCTGTCGACCATGAGCATCTGCGCGCTCGAAGACATCGCCGAGCACACCGGCCGCCACCCGTTCTGGTTCCAGCTCTACGTCATGAAGGACCGCGACTTCATCGAGCGCCTGATCGAGCGCGCCAAGGCCGCCAACGTGACCGCGCTGCAGCTCACGCTGGACCTGCAGATCCTGGGGCAGCGCCACAAGGACATCAAGAACGGCCTCACCGCGCCGCCCAAGCCGACGATCAAGAACCTGATCAACCTCGCGACCAAGCCGCGCTGGTGCATGGGCATGCTGGGCACCAAGCGCCGCACCTTCGGCAACATCGCGGGCCATGCCAAGGGCGTGAAAGACCTGTCGTCGCTGTCGTCGTGGACGGCCGAGCAGTTCGACCCCGCGCTGAGCTGGGCCGACGTGGAGTGGATCAAGAAGCTCTGGGGCGGCAAGCTGATCCTGAAGGGCGTGATGGACGTGGAAGACGCGCGCCTGGCTGCCTCCAGCGGCGCCGACGCGCTCATCGTGTCGAACCACGGCGGGCGCCAGCTCGACGGCGCACCCTCTTCCATCGCAGCGCTGCCGGCCATCGTCGACGCGGTGGGCACCGAGATCGAGGTGTGGATGGACGGCGGCATCCGCAGCGGGCAAGACGTGCTCAAGGCCCGCGCGCTGGGCGCGCGCGGCACGCTCATCGGCCGCAGCTTTCTTTACGGGCTGGGCGCCCACGGCGAGGAAGGCGTGACGCGCGCGCTCGAAATCATCCGCAAGGAACTGGACATCACCATGGCCTTCTGCGGGCGTACGAACATCGACGACGTGGATTCGAGCATCCTGCTGCCGGGCACGTTCTAGGGCGCCGCCGTGACAGGCGCCTGAAGGCACGTCCGGGGCCCCGAAGGCCACTTCGGGGGTAGGCCGATGCGGTGCCGGCTGACACGCCCCACCCCCATGGCGGCGCAGAATGTTTTGGCAACAACAACATTGCCCGCACGGCACAAGAAGGCACCATGAGCGCAGTCACGCCTACCCCGGGAGGCCCAGCGGCCTCCTCATCGCTTGCATCGTCTAGCACCTCCCCGCCCCACTACTCGGCCGAAGAAAAACGCCACCGCGTCTTCGCCATCATGGCGGCCTCGTCGGGCAACTTGGTCGAGTGGTTCGACTTCTACGTGTACGCGTTCTCGGCGCTGTACTTCGCGCCGGCCTTCTTCCCCAAGTCGGACCCCACCGCGCAGCTGCTGAACACCGCCGGCGTGTTCGCGGCCGGCTTCCTCATGCGGCCCATCGGCGGCTGGCTCTTCGGCCGCGTGGCCGACCGGCTCGGGCGCAAGACCTCGATGCTGATCTCCGTCACCATGATGTGCGGCGGCTCGCTGGTCATCGCGGCCCTGCCCACCTATGCGCAGATCGGCGCGTGGGCGCCCTTCCTGCTGCTGGTGTGCCGGCTGTTCCAGGGCCTGTCGGTGGGCGGCGAATACGGCACCACCGCCACCTACATGAGCGAGGTGGCGCTGAAGGGCCAGCGCGGCTTCTTCTCGTCGTTCCAGTACGTCACGCTCATCGGCGGGCAGCTGCTCGCGGTGCTGGTCATCGTGGTGCTCGAGCAGCTGCTGACCGAGGCCGAGCTGAAGTCCTTCGGCTGGCGCATTCCCTTCGTCATCGGCGCCATTGCCGCGGTGGTGGCGCTGCTGCTGCGCCGCACGCTGCACGAAACGCAGAGCGCGGAGGCCAAGGCCAACAAGGAGGCCGGCAGCATGGCCGCGCTGTTCAAGCACCACACGCCGGCCTTTCTCACGGTGCTGGGCTACACGGCGGGCGGCTCGCTCATCTTCTACACCTTCACCACCTACATGCAGAAGTACCTGGTGAACACGGTGCACCTGCCGATCAAGACCGCCAGCTACGTGATGACGGGCGCGCTGTTCGTCTACATGTGCATGCAGCCGGTGTTCGGCGCGCTGTCCGACCGCATCGGGCGGCGCAACAACATGCTGCTGTTCGGCGGCCTGGGCGCGCTGACCACGGTGCCCATCCTGACGGCGCTGCAGCACACCACGAGCCCGGTGCTGGCCTTCGTGCTGATCATCGTGGCGCTGGCCATCGTGAGCTTCTACACGTCGATCAGCGGCATCGTGAAGGCCGAGATGTTCCCGCCCGAGGTGCGCGCGCTGGGCGTGGGCCTGGCCTACGCGGTGGCCAATGCCATCTTCGGCGGCTCGGCGGAGTACGTGGCGCTGGGGCTCAAGTCGCTGGGCCACGAGTCGGCGTTCTTCTGGTACGTGAGCGCCATGATGGTGCTGGCCTTCGTGGTGAGCCTGCGCCTGCCGCGCCAGGCGAGCTACCTGCATCACGACCATTGAACCGGTTAAGCCCCTCTGTTCGGCCAATTCAATCGCCGCACCGGGGGACATACTTCGGGCCTCCGAGGGCTAGGCGCGCGAAGAGGCGTGAAGAGGCATGAAGTCAAAGTTGGAAACCGCGGCGGTGTATGGCACCGCCGTACTCATCGGCGGCGCGTTGATCGGCGTGTTCGCGGCCTACCCGCCGCTCACGCCCGGGGACTGGGCCGAGTGGGCGCAGGCCTTCGGCTCGGTCGCGGCCATCGGACTGGGTCTGTGGGCGGTGCAGCGCCAGCGCTGGCTCGAGGCCCGGCGTGACGCGGCCATGGCCGCCGCGGCGCGGCTCGCGCTGCACCAGGGCGCGCTGCAGCTGATCGGCGCGGTCTACGCGGTGGCCGAAAAGGTCAAGTCGCACCAGGACGAAACCGCGCTCGACCTGCTGCATCTGTCGCTCGAACTCGAAGGCGTGACCTCGGCCCTGGCGGCGGTGGACCCGCTGCGCTTCGACATGCCGCGCGCCATCGACGCGCTGCTGATGGCGCAAGCGGCTTCACGCAAATTGCTGGCGCACCTGCAGCGCGCGTACGACCTGTCGCTGGACGGGCGCGGCCACAAATGGGCGCCGGTGAAGGAATTCGCCGAGCAGGCGAGCGAAGCGGTCAAGCCGCCGATGGAAGCCTTCCGCAACGAACTGGCGCAGGCGCAGCAGGCTTCGGTGCCTGCCTGAATCTTTTCCGCGACTTGTCTGGTTTGTTTATTCGGCGCCGAGGCGTTCGGCGACTTCGTGCTTGCCGAGCCCCCGCACCGCGGCCAGGCTTTCCAGCTGCGCCGCCCGGGGCCTGGCCTTGCCCTGCTCCCAGTGATAGATCGTCTGGCCCGACACGCCCACCAGCTTTCCGTAGGACGCCGCTGAAATACCCAGCTTGGTGCGGTGCGAGGCCAGCCGCCCCGCGCTGAAGCGCCGCTTGGTGGCGCCGTCGCCTTCATGCGCTTCATCGCCCGCACCGCTCGCCTCGCTAGCGCGGGCACTGCGCGTGGCCCCCTTGGCCACGTTGCGCAGTTCCTTTTCCAACGCACTCACCTGCCGGCGCAACGCGGCAATGGCCGCGCGATGCTGTACAGATGCCTTCTTGAGAGTCTCGATTTCCACGCGCACTTCCTTGCGGGCGACACGTGAAATCTCGGATTTAAGGATCGATGCGATGTTTGGCATGCGGGCATTGTGCCCAGCAATTGTGAACACAAGAAAAGATTGTTGAATTCAAAGGAATTCAAACTTGAATCTTTTGATTACGTGAACGCGAATTGCGCGAGCATCTCTTTTGCCCAGGACGCAATTCGCTTCTGGCCCGCCAGGGTCAACCGATCAGGCAATCAACCTATCGAGCCATCAATCCGCATACACGCCGGCCGCCTTGATGATCGGCGTCCACTTCGCAATCTCGTCGATCACGAACTTCTTGTGCCCCGCGGGCTCGATGCGCCCGTCGGTCGCCACCACGGCGCCCAGCAGCTCTTCGCGGCGGATGAAGTCCGGGTCTTTCAGCGCCACCTTCAGCGCGTCGTTGAGCTTCTTCAGCACCGGCGCGGGCGTGCCCTTGGGCGCGTACAGGCCGTGCCAGATGGTGACCTGGAAGTTCTTCAGGCCGGCCTCGTCGAGCGTGGGCAGGTCTTTCAGCAGCGGCAGCGTCAGGCGGTGCGGCGTGGTCACCGCATAGGCCTTCACCTTGCCGCCCTGGATCTGCGGCGTGGTGTTGGTGGTCTGGTCGCACAGCAGGTCGATCTGCCCGCCGATCAGGTCGGTGATGGCGGGCGCCGTGCCCTTGTAGGGCACGGGCGTCATCTCGGTCTTGGTGGCGCTCTGGTACAGCAGGCCGCACAGGTGCGACGCCGAGCCCACGCCCGCGTTGCCGATGTTGATCTTGCCCTTGTTGGCCGCGATCCAGCTGCTCAGCTCCTTGTAGTTGGTGGCCGGAATGCTGGGCTTGGCGATGAGCGTCATCGGCACGTCGTTGACGATGCCCAGGTATTCGAAATCTGTCTCGACCTTGAACGGCACGTTGCGCACCAGGCTGGGCACGGTCGCCATGGCGATGTGGTTCAGCAGCAGGGTGTAGCCGTCGGGCGTGGCGCGCGCCACCTTGGCCGCGCCGATGGAGCTGCCCGCGCCGGGCACGTTGTCGATGATGACGGTGCCGCCGCCCAGCGGCTTGCGCAGCGCCTCGGCCAGGTCGCGCGCCACGCGGTCGGTGGGGCCGCCGGCCGCGAAGGGCACGATGATGGTGATCGACTTGCTGCCCGGAAAGTCCTGGGCCTGCGCGTGCATGGCGCCCAGCGAGGCAGCAGCGATGGCTGCGAGGGCGAACAGTTTTTTCATGAAGTCTCCGTAGGTCTTGAAAAGGAAAAAAGAGGAAGGTCAGCTAGGCGCGCGAGCACGCCCTCAAGGTGCGCGCGCCGGCACGCGGCTTTCCAGCGCGGGCGGTTGCCACGCGGGCTGGATGTGGCAGCCGTTCTTGCCGTCGGTGTCGTAGCGCGGCGCCAGCGCCTTGCAACGCTGCGCGAGGCCTTCGGGCGTGGGCTTGTCGCCCTTGTCGATCCAGTCGAGCAGCGCGGCGAAGAGCGCGGGGTATTCGGAGTCGCTCAGGTAGCTGTGCTCGCGCTCATTGCTGAAGCTCTGCACCAGCAGGTCGCCGGTGCCTGCCGCGTCGCGGATGCGGCGGTACGAATGCTCCAGCTCCACGAAGGCGGTCGGGTCGTCGATGGCGTGCAGGCCCACGGTGGGCAGCGCGGTGCGCCCGGTGGGCTGGCTGTCGGCCGCGAGCGCGCCCTTGGCCTGCGGGTCGGCCGCGTAGCGCAGCACGCCGGCGTTCAGCGCCACGTCGTCGGCCGAGCCGCTGTACACCACGCCGATGTTGCCGAAGGGGTTGCGCCCGCCGAGCCGCTTCTGCACCAGGTCCTGGAACAGCCAGGTGGCCCAGGTGAGGTGGCCGAGCAAAGAGCGCTCCTGGATCTTCACGACCGAAAGAATCGTCTTCAGGTGCGCGGCCTGCTCGGGCGTGCGCTGCACGGCGGGCAGGCCGACGCCGGTGCACTCCTTCACGCGCGCGGCAAGGTCGGCGCGCGTGAGCGTGGCGTCCAGCGGCAAGCCCATCCACAGCGGGTATTGCGGTTCGTCGGCACGCGGATGGTTGCGGCACACGTACTGGTACACCACGCGCAGGTCGAGCCGGAAGTCGTAGGCGCTGTTGCCGCCGCCGAGCACGCCGCTGGTGAGCATCAACCCGTCGTAGGGGCTCCTGGGCTTGTCCGCGCCGCCGGCCGGCGCATACAGCTCCGCCGCCTTGGCCGCCACGCCCGCGCCGTAGCTCTGCCCGTGCAGCAGCGTGCGCTGCGGCTGGCCGAAGTGGCGCACGAAGAGCTGGCGCAGCCGCTCGGTGTCTTCGGCCGCCATCGTCACGCCGTAGCCGCCGCGCCGGTAGGTGGAGGCGGCCCAGGCGTAGCCGGCCTTCACGGTGACGGCCCAGCGCTTGAGGTCTTCCTCGCTGCGCTCGAGCTTGGGCGGCCCTGTCTCGGGGCCGCCGTGCGCGTGCATGACGAGCACTCCGCGGTTCCAGTCCTTCGGAATCGCGATCCAGTAGAGCGCGCCGGTGCCGTCTTCACCGGTGTAGCAGCGTGCGGTGTCCGGCACGGGCGAGGGGCAGGCCGCCGGCTTCGGCGCGCCGGGCGCCGCGTGCGCGGACAGCAATGGCGCCATGCCCAGCGCGGCGAAGGCCGCGAGGCCGCAGAGTGTTTTTTTCAATGTCGTACTCCGAGTTCCAGCGCTGCGTTCGTTCCATCGGAGGAGACGAAGGCGAGAACGCCGCTGTTGAAGATGAAGCTGCCCGGGCGGCCGGCGTCGGCCTGCGCCACGCCCGGCACCGGCGTGTCGTAGCTCAGCGTCGCGGCCGCGCCGCCCAGATTGAAACCGTTGCCGCTCACGGTCGCATCGTGGTTCTCGCCCTTGACACTGGCCAGCGCGTAGCTGCCGTCCGCCACGCCCGGCACCAGGCCCTGCTGCAGGCCGAACACGCGCAGCCCTGCGTTGGTGGCCGACTCACGCACCAGGTGCACCGGCACGGCCACGCCGTTGACCATGCCGATCACCATCGAGCCGCTCAGCGTGCCGCCGGTGGTCACGGCGGTGCCCGTGGGCGAGGTGGTGAACACGTCGAACGATGCGCGCACGGTGTTGTAGGCGGCGTAGCCCTTCTCGGTCTGCGTGCAGTTCGCGTCGTACACCATGAAGCCGCCCGACACCGGGTCGCGGCAGTACTGGAAGGTGCCTGCGTTGCGCAGCCGCACCGCCAGCCTCTGCGCGCTGGTGCCGCCCGTGCCCTGCTGCACGCCCACGGCGTTGAAGATGTTGGCGATCGACTTGAAATCGCCCGACACCGGAGCCGCCGAGAAGGTGTTCTGGAACGCCACCAGGGGCGCGAAGCCGCCGCCGCTGGGTGCATTCACGCCGCCCGACAGCACGCCGCCGGCCCCGAAGCTGAACACCGCGCCGCTCTCGGCGCTCGTGTAGCTGCAGTTGCCCTCGGCAATCAGCGTGCCGGTGCGTTGCGTGCCGGCCGCGCGCTGCAGGCTCGCGTCGATGGTCACGGTGTAGGCCATGGTGGCCGGGTCGATCTGCACGCGCAGCTCTTCGCCGAAGCTGTCGCCACCCTTGTAGCTGGTGAGCGACGCGGGCAGGTTCGGGCAGGCCAGCGGGTTGCCGACCTCGGTCACGCAGCTGTAGTTGACGGCCGCGTCCAGGCTGCCGCTGCCGCGGTACTTGGGCCATGCCGGAAAGCGGCACAGCGGGCGCGTGCGGCCGTAGGTGCCGGCCACCGCGTCGACCGCGATGCCGGTGGCCGGCGCGAGCCCGCCTTCGACCCAGCCTTCGAGCGCGGCCAGCGAGTCCCAGTTGGGAATGAAGCTGCCGGTGCCGTGGCCCATGCCGGGCACGGTGTAGAAGCGCATGCCCTTGTCCACCGCGGGCTGGCCCAGCGTGGCGACCACCTGCTTGTAGTAGTCGATGGTCGAGTTGTTGCTGATCACCTCGTCGGCCAGGCCGTGCAGCATGATGAGCCGGCCGCCATGGTCGAAGAACGGCGCCAGGTCGGGGTTGGTGGCGTCGGTGAGGTTCGACACCGCGGTCACGCGCGCGGTGAAGGCGCCCGGGTCGAGCGGGTCGAAGGCGACCGGGTCGAACGCGGCGTCGCGGGTCACGAAGTACTTCACCCACTGCTCGCCGGTGACGTACACGTTGGCGTCCCGCGTGGTGGCCTTGGTGCCGAGGTCGCGCGTGGTGAACGGGCCGGCCACCAGCGTGCCTTCGAGGATGTTGTAGCCGCCCGCGCGCTTCACGCCGTTGGCCAGCGCGTAGTTCGTGAAGTCCAGCGGGTTCTCGATGGCGCGCACGGTGTCCAGCTGCTCCTTCGACAGGCAGGTGGGGCCCGTGTCCAGCCCGCCGGGGCAGGCCAGCGAGGCCAGGATCTTCGTGTTCAGCTGGCGGCAGCTTTCCACGTTGCTCACGATGCGGTCTGCCGCGCCGTCGAGCTTGTCGCAGGCGTCCATGGCGGTCTTCTGCACCAGCAGCGTCTTGGCCAGGCTCAACCAGCCCACGGCGCCGTTGCCGTACAGCGCGCGTCCCACCGCCACGTTCGACAGCCGCGTGCCGGTGTAGTTGAGCGCGGGCTCGTTGGCGATCACGCCGTCGTAGTCCAGCGGCCAGCGCTGGATGTAGCTGAGCGCGTCGCGCCCGCCGGTGGAGGTGCCCAGGAAGTAGGCGTGCTTCGGCTTGACCGCGTAGCGCGCGAACACCAGCGCCTGCGCCACGTCGCGCGTCTTCTTGAGCGACTGGCCGCCGTAGTTGGCCAGCTGCTCGTCGTTGGCCGCGAACCGGCCGTCGGTGATGCTGCCCGACTGGTGGCCCGAGTCGTCGCCGTAGGTGGCGTAGCCCAGCGCCAGCGGCGCGGGCTTGCCGGCGGGGCCGAAGCGGATGACCTCGGTGCCGTCGATGAGCACGCCGTCGAAGCCGCCGCCGCCGAAGTGAATGGTCTTCTGGTTCCACTGCTCGGGCAGGTTCACCGCGAAGTTGATGGACTGCGACGCGGGGTCCACCGGCTGGATGGTGCCGCGCACGCGGCAGTAGTCGCCCAGCGTGTTGCCCACGTCGCCCGCGGCCACGGGCGTGGCGCTGGTGACGGTGGCGCCCTGCGTGGGCAGGCTGATGGCCGAGGCGGGCAGGCTCTTGCCGGCGAGGTCGGCGCAGGACACGACGGGCAGCACCGGCAGCACAGGCGGGGGCGACACGTTGTCCGGCGGATCGTCGGCAGGCGGATTCACGTCGGGGGGCGTGTTGCCGCCCGTGGCTGGCGAGGTCGGCAGGAAGAAGCCGGCACCGCCTCCCCCTCCCCCACCGCCGCCGCCACAGGCGGCAAGGACCAGCGAGACGCCGATGGCGCCAAGAACGACACGAAACCTGGGTGCGGGGCGCTGTATGCGCATGAATTTGTCTCCGGCAGGCAGCCTCGGCGGGCTGCTTTTTTGAATGGGCGGCCGGACGATAGATTCACGAGTGACTTAGGGTCAAATAAAATAACAAGGCACTTCCGATACGAAAAAAATATGAGAGACACATGGACATCCGTGCACTGAGGTACTTCGCCGCCGTCGCCGAAACCGGCCACATGACGCGCGCGGCCGAGCAGCTGGGCATCCAGCAGCCGCCGCTGAGCCAGCAGGTCAAGGCGCTGGAACGCGAGCTGGGCGTGCTGTTGTTTCGCCGGCATCCGCGCGGCGTGGCGCTCACCGACGCGGGCCGCCTGTTCCAGGCCGAGGCGCTGCGCATGCTGCAGGACATGGACGCCATGAAGCAGCGCATGGCGCGCGTGGCCACCGGCCAGTCGGGCACGCTGGCCGTGGGCTTCACCAGCTCGGCCGCGGCGCACCGCTTCATGCCCCAGGCGCTGCGCGCCTTTCGCCGCGACTACCCGTCGGTGGAACTGCAGCTGCGCGAGGACAACGCCGCCGAGCTCACCGAGGCGCTGGCCGCCGGCCGCCTGCATTGCGGCCTGCTGCGCGTGCCGGTGGCGCGGCCCGAGGGGCTGGTGTTCGAGACGCTGCTGCGCGAGCCGGTGTGGGTGGCCATGCCCAGCGACCACCGTTTTGCGCCGGGCAATGGCGCGCGGGGCAAGGCGTCCCGCCCGCTCGCGCTGGCGAAGCTGTGCGAGGAAGGCATCATCCTCGTGCGCCGCCCCGGCGCGCCCGGCCTGTACGCCGACCTGCTCGCGCTGTGCCACGCCAAGGGCCTGCGCCCGCGCGTGGTGGCCGAAGTCGACCGCATGATGACCAACCTGAACCTTGTGGCCGCCGGCGTGGGCCTGTCGGTGGTGCCGGCCTCGATGACCGGCGTGCACGCGCATGCCATCGCCTATGCGCGGCTGGCCGACGGCGGACAGCTCGACGCGCCGCTCACGCTGGTGTCGCGCGCCGAGGAAGACAAC
This sequence comes from Variovorax sp. J22G73, assembly GCF_030317035.1. Lineage (GTDB taxonomy): Bacteria > Pseudomonadota > Gammaproteobacteria > Burkholderiales > Burkholderiaceae_C > Variovorax. Next base: position 495,198 of record NZ_JASZYK010000001.1, on the reverse strand, counting down.
CTGCCCGCGCAGCACTTCGCTGCACTGCTGCGCCGGCTTGCGATCGAGAATCCGGGGTCATGAGCCTGTTTCGGCGTCGCCGTTTCATTCAACTCGCCGCACCTGCAGCCACAGCAGCGGCGGCCTGCGCCGTGCCGCTGCTGTTGCGCGCCGCGCCCGCCCTGGGCGCGAACCGCTCGGTGCGGCTGATCGTGGTGTACCCGCCCGGCGGCGTGAGCGACGGCATGGCGCGCGTGCTGGCCGAGCCGCTGGCGCAGGCGCTGGGCGCGCCGGTGCTCATCGAGAACCGGCCCGGCGCCGGCGGCAGCCTGGGCATGGACGCCCTCTCGCGCGCCGCGCCCGACGGCCGCACGCTGGCGTTCTCGGCCATCAGCCCGCTCACGCTGCATCCGCTGCTGGCGCGCGTGCCCTACGACCCGCTGCGCGGCGTGCTGCCCGTGGCCAGCGTGATGCGCACGCCGGTGCTGGTGGTGGGCACGCCGGCGTTCACCGGGCGCGGCTTCGGCGAGCTCATCGCGCAGGCGCGCCAGCATCCGGGCGCGGTGCGCTGGGCCAGCTCGGGCGTGGCCACCATCGGCCACATGGTGCTGGCGCAGGTGCGCATGCAAAGCCGCACCGACATCACCCACATTCCGTACCAGGGCGGCGGGCCGCAGCTCAACGATGCGCTCAGCGGGCAGTTCGAGGTGCTGTCGACCAACGTGGCGGCGCAGCAGCTGCAGTACATCGAGGGCGGGCGCTTCCAGGCCCTGGCCGTGGGCTCGCCCGCGCGCATCGAGGCACTGCCGGCGGTGCCCACGCTGGCCGAGCTGGGCTTCGAGAAGGCCAACCGCGACTCGCTCTTCGGCATCTTCGCGCCGGCCCGCACGCCGGCGGCGGTGGTGCAGCGGCTGAATGCGGAGATCAACCGCGTGTTGCGAAGCGATGCAGTGCTGGAGCGGCTGCGCGGTGCGTACAACCTGCCGGCCGGCGGCAGCACGGACGACTTCGCGCACGAGATCGCCGTCGACCGGCGGCGCAACCGCGAGCTGGTGGCGGGGGACCGGTCGCAGTTCGATTGAGGGGCTGAACAACAGCGGCTGGCGGCTACGCCTCGGCCACCCACAGCCGCGGATAGTCTCGCACGAAGCCGTCTTCGCTCACGCCCAGCGTGGCCGCGTAGTCGAAGCGCTTCGCCTCGTAGGCGTACTCGCCCTCGCCCGTTCGCCGGTAGCGCTGCGACAGCTCGCTGAGCACGCCGCCGCCTTCGATGTCGACCCAGGCCGCCGGCGCGTCAGCAGCCTCGCCCTGTGCCAGGTTGAGGCGGCGCAGCTGCAGCAGGTTGGTGGCGGGCGTGAAGCCCAGGTCGAGGTCCACGCAGTGCGACAGGTCGGGCACGGCCTCGTCGTTGAGCTTCCAGTGGCCGCGCGCATCTCGGGCAATCGACAGGTCGATGGCCGCGTCGCCCAGCCAGCCGCGCACCGTGCCCCATTGCGTGTGCCAGTGCAGGTCGCAGCGCACGCGGTAATGCAGCTGGCCGATGCGCCCGCCCTCCAGGCGGAACACGGCCGCGCCGTCGAGCTGCCAGGCCGAGGCATTGCGTTCGAGACGGCAGGCGTCGTGACCCGGTGCGTCGAGCCTGCGCCAGAGGATGGAGGCGACGGTTTGCATGGCGCGGATGATGGCACCGGCACGCGGCGGTGCGCAAGCAATGACCCGCCGCCTTCGCAGGTGGGAGTCAGGTTCGCGGAACACGATCAGCGCCGAATGACGCCTCCCGAAGACAACCCCGCAACCGCGCAGCCGACCGAGCTTGCGCCGCCGGAGCCGGCACCACGCTGGCTCGGCTGGATCGACCGCGCGGCGATGCCGCTGGCCGTCGTCGTCGCGCTGCTGCTGTTCGCGCAGTGGCCGCTGCGCGACCTGGCCGATTCCGGCAGCGGGCCCACGCAGGCCAACGACCTGGCGCAGTGGCTGTTCGCGCTGTACGTGGCCGTGGCGGTGCGCCATGCCGGGCGCCGCGGCGAGCACCTGGTGGCGCGGCCGGACCTGGCCGAGGACACCGACGGGCGCCATGCGCGGCTGCGCCGCATCGGCGCGGCGTTGTGCGTGCTGCCGTGGGCGCTGTTCCTGGTCGAGACAGCCACCGTGCCGGTGGTGCGCGCGGTGATGGCGCTGGAGCTGTTTCCCGACACCTTCGACCCGGGCTATTTCATGATCAAGGTCGCGCTGCTCCTGCTGGCCGGCCTGCTGGCGGTGCAGGGCATGCTCGACCTGTGGCAGGAACTGCGCCCCGCCGCGCAACCCGAGCCGCCGGAACGCCCCGGGCCGTAGATGGCCTGGACCGGACTCGCCCTGCTCGCGCTGGCCCTGGCGCTGATGATGACCACCGGCTGGCCCACCTACGCCGTGCTGCTGGGCGTGTGCACGCTGGGCGCGCTGGCCGGGCTCGCGCTGGGCGCCTTCGATGTCGCGCTGCTGCAGAACCTGCCGTGGCGCATCGTCGGCCTGCTGGAGCACGACCTGCTGCAGGCGCTGGCGCTCTATGCGCTGGTGGGCGCGCTGCTCAACCGGCTGGCGCTGGCCGGGCACCTGTACCAGGGCCTGCGCAAGCTGCTGGCCCGGGTGGCGCCGCGGGCCGCGCCCGAGCTGGCCGGCATGGTGCTGGGGCTGATGCTGGCGCCCATGAACGGCTCGGTCGGCGCCAGCCTGCTGACGCTGGCGCGCACCGCCGGCACGGGCTGGGCACGCGAAGGCCTGCCCGCGGCGCAACGCACCGCGCTCGTGGCCGTGACCAGCACGCTGGGCGTGATCGTGCCGCCCTCGCTGGTGTTGCTGCTGCTGGGCGATGCCATGCTGCGCGCGCACACCGAGGGCGTGAACATGGCCCGCGCGCTCTCGCTCCCCTCCGCCGGCGCCGCCCAGCGCATCGTCGACACGCAAGACATCCTGCAGGCCGCGCTGGTGCCGGCCGCGGCGCTGCTGCTCGGCTGGCTCGCGGTGGCGTGGTGGGGCGCGCGGCGCAAGCCCCGGCCGCGCGTGCCGGCCGAGGCACGGGAGCCGCTGTCCCGCCAGGAGGGCTGGACGGTGCTGCTGGTGCCCCTGCTGATCGGCGCGTTGCTGGTGCTGGTCACGCTGGGCCGGGTGCGCGCGGTCGAGGGCGCGGCCACCGCCTGCGTGCTGCTGCTGGGCTGGGGCGCGGTGTCGCGCCAGCTCACGCGCCCCGTGCTGTGGCAGGTGCTGGACGACGCCATGGCGCTCACCGGCGCGCTCTACGCGCTGCTGGCGGCGGCCACCACCTTCTCGCTGCTGCTGCGCGGCTTCGGCACCGACGGGCTCGTGGCGCGGCTCATGCTGTCGCTGCAGGGCCATCCGATGCTCGGCCTGGCGGCGGTGCTGGCCGTGTTGCTGGCCTGCGCCTTCGTGCTCGATGCCTTCGAGCTGATCTTCCTGGTCGTGCCCATCGTGATGCCGCCGGTGCTCGCGCAGCTGGGCGACGCGGCCTGGATCGCCACGCTCACGCTGCTGGTGCTGCAGGCCGGCTTCCTGCTACCGCCCTTCGGCTACGCGCTGGTGCTGGCGCGCGGGCAGGTGGCACCGCGCCCGCCGCTGGCCGCCATCGCGCGGGCGCTCGCGCCCTACCTGGGGGTGCTCGCCGGCGTCACGGCGCTGGTGATGGCCGTGCCCGCGACCACGCACTGGCTGCGCGGCGCGCCCACCGCGCTGGCGCCCGACCAGCCGATGAGCGACGAAGCGGTGGACAAGCTGATGCGCGAGATGGCACCGCCGGACGCGGCCGACGGCAACGCGCCGCCCGACGAAAAATAGCCCCGGGGGCGTGCCGCACAATGCGCGCCACATGACCTTCAAGCTCCCCGCGGCGTGTGCGCTGCTCTTGCCTCCAACGTTCGCGCTGCTCCTGTGCGCCTTGCACCTCGACACCGCCCACGCCGCCGCCCTGCAGGACGGCGACATCGTCTTCCACACCTCGCGCTCCGCCCAGAGCGTGGCCGTGCAGCGCGCCACCGGCTCGCGCTACAGCCACATGGGCATCGTGCTGATGCGCGGCGGCAAGCCCTATGTGTTCGAGGCGGTGCAGACCGTGCGCTACACGCCGCTGGCGCAATGGACGGCGCGCGGCAACGGCGGGCACTACGTCGCGAAGCGGCTGCGCAATGCCGACACGCTGCTGACACCCGGCGCCGTCGCGCGCCTGCATGCGAAGACCAGCGACTTCGAAGGCCGCCCCTACGACCTCACCTTCGAGTGGTCGGACGGGCGCATCTACTGCTCCGAGCTGGTGTGGAAGCTCTACCAGCGCGCGCTGGGCGTGCGCATCGGCGAGCTGCAGAAGATCCGCGAGTTCAACCTGGCCGACCCGGCCGTGCGCGCCAAGATGCGCGAGCGCTACGGCGACAAGGTGCCCATGGACGAGCCCGTGATCTCGCCCGTCGCCATGTTCGACTCGCCGCTGCTGAAGACCGTGGAAACACGCTGAAACCAGCGCCCCCGCGCATTCCCCCGCGTGGGCAGAACGGCCCGCGCCGGGAGACAATTGTTTCCGTGAGTTCCCCGACGCCGTCACCCCCCATCCGCCGCATCGCGCACCTCGACATGGACGCCTTCTACGGCTCCGTCGAACTGCTGCGCTACCCGCAGCTCAAGGGCGAGCCGGTGGTCATCGGCGGCGGCCGCCGGCGGGTGGACGAGGCCATTCGCGACCTGCCCGAAGGCGGCACGCTGGCCGACATTCCCGTCGACGCCTTTCCCCGGCTGAAGGACTACACCGGCCGCGGCGTGATCACCACCGCCACCTACCCCGCGCGCCAGTTCGGCGTGGGCTCGGCCATGGGGCTCATGAAGGCGGCCAAGCTGTGTCCGCAGGCCATCATCCTGCCGGTGGACTTCGACGAATACCGGCGCTATTCGCGCGCCTTCAAGCAGGTGATCCTCGAGGTGGCGCCGCTCATGGAAGACCGCGGCGTGGACGAGGTCTACATCGACTTCACCCACGTGCCCGGCGGCCAGCGCGACGGCGGCCGCTCGCTGGCGCGGCTGCTGCAGAAGGCCATCCTCGACGCCACGGGCCTCACCTGCTCCATCGGCGTGGCGCCCAACAAGCTCATTGCCAAGATGGCGAGCGAGTTCGAGAAGCCCAACGGCATCTCGGTGGTGTACGAGCACGACCTGCAAAGCCGCATCTGGCCGCTGCCCTGCCGCAAGGTGAACGGCATCGGCCCCAAGGCCGACGAGAAGCTCAAGCGCTTCGGCATCGAAACCGTGGGCCAGTTGGCGGCGCACGAGCGCGACTGGCTCATCGCCAACTTCGGCAAGGCCACCGGCGCATGGATGCACGAGGTGGCCTGGGGCCGCGACGACCGGCCCGTGGTGACCGAGAGCGAGCCCGTGTCCATGAGCCGCGAGACCACCTTCGAGCGCGACCTGCACGCGGTGCGCGACCGCGCGGAGCTGGGCGCGATCTTCACGCAGCTGTGCGAGAAGGTGGCCGAAGACCTGCGGCGCAAGGGCTATGTGGGCAAGACCATCGGCATCAAGCTGCGTTACGACGACTTCAGGATCGCCACGCGCGACCAGACCATCGACCGCTTCACGGCCGACGCGAAGACGATCCGCCAGACCGGCGGCCAGTGCCTGAAGCGCGTGCCGCTGGAGCGCCCGCTGCGGTTGCTGGGCGTGCGCGTGGGCGCGCTGGCCAAGGCGGACAGCCCGGAGGCGCTGGCACCGGCGGGCGCGCCGCGTGCGGCGTCGCAGGTTCAGGCCACCACGGCTTCGCTGTTCTGATCCGGGCTGACCTGTCACTGCATGTTCAAACGCTGGCTGCGCCGCATCGTCTTCACTCTGCTGGGTTTGGTGGCGCTGCTCGGGCTCTACGTGGCCACGGCCTTCGCATTGGTGCTGTGGCCTGCGAATGCGAAGCCGAGCGCCGAAGCACCCGCCGAAATTCAGGCCTGGGTGCTCAGCAATGGCGTGCACACCGATTACGTGTTCCCCATCCGCTCGGCCACGGTCGACTGGTTGCAGGTGTTCCCGCTGAAGGACTTTCGCGCGCCACCGCCCGATGCCGAGTTCGTCGCCATCGGCTGGGGCGACCGCGAGTTCTACCTGAACACGCCCACCTGGGGCGACCTGACGGCGTCGCGCGCCTTCGGGGCGCTGTCGGGCGGCAACCGGGCGCTGATGCATGTGAGCTACCTGCAACGCGGCCAGTTGGCGCGTGGTGCATACGCCCTGCCGCTGACGCAGGCGCAGTACGCACAACTCGTCGGCTACGTGCGTGCCGCCCTGCCCCAGGGCCAGGCCACGCCCATCGCTGGGGCGCACTACGACAACCAGGACGCCTTCTACGAAGCCAACGGCGGCTACAACCTGTTCGAGACCTGCAACACGTGGACCGGGCGCGGGTTGCGGCAGTCGGGTGTCACGGTCGGCCGATGGACGCCGTTCGATTTCACGGTGACCTGGCACTTGCGCGCTGCTGCGCCTTGAGATTCGTTGGCGTTTTCGGGGTGCGCTTTCAGGGCGCGATCACGATGGCGCGGTTCACCCACAGCGTGCCCAGGTGAACAGGGCGTCGGGTGCTTCCCGCAGCGAAATCAAGGAGGAGGGGCGCAGCCCCGGGGGACATTCGCGGAGGGAAGTACCCGGCGGCCTGTTCACACGCCCTGAACAAACGCCCCAGACACGCTCAAGGCTTCGGCACGCCCGCCGACCAGACCGGCCAATTCGAAACGATGTGGTCCACCACCCGGCTGCCAACAAGCTCGATGTTCTCCACCGTCTCGGCAAACCCGCCCGCCGTCTCGCCCGGCGCAGGGTCCAGGTGCTGCAGCGTGGTTTCCTTCGGGCTGCCCTGGTCGAAGTTGACCGCGCCGCGCAGGCTCATCACGCGGTCGGTGCCGTGGGTGCGCTTGATGACCAGGGTGATGGCGGCGGCTTCCATCTCGGTGATGACGTAGTCGTCCGCGCCGTAGAGCTTGGCGATGTACTGCGCCTGCTTCGACATGCCCGGGCCGTGGAAGAAGGTGTCGCCGGTCATGTGCGTGCCGGTGCCCACGAAGGGGGCGCGGCGCGCGGCGGCGTCGGGGTAGCGCAGGCGGTACTTGCGGGCCGACTCGGAGTCCTTGAGCGGTGTGTTGCCCGAGAGCTTCATGGCCCAGCTGACGAGGTCGGGGTTGAGCCTGAACCGGCGGTATTCCTCGTAGCCCTTGCGCGGCATGAAGGTGGGCTCGCCGGGCTTATTCTCTTCAGGGGCCCAGCGGTGGCCGAGGTCGTAGTCGACCAGCCAAGTGGCCCAGCTCACCTCGCCGATGGTGCCGCGCGAAGGCGGGGTGCCGGCCACGCCGGAGATGACGTAGTAGGCCTGCGAGAAATCGAGCTGCGGGTTCAGCAGGATGGCCTGCATCGACGACGACGAGTTGACCTTGCCCATGCCCAGCACCGCGCCGCACACGCCGTCTGCGTTGCAGTACACGGGCTGCAGCGCGCCGGGCACGGCGATGGGCCTGGCGCCCTTCCAGTAGCGCTCGTACCAGTGCTGGAACTCGCCGGCACGGTCGCCGGTGTTCTGGCCGATTTCGAACATGGCGGCGACGAAGACCTTGACCTTCACCGGCGCGGCCGGCGCGGCCGATGCGGGCGATGCCGCAGGTGCCGAAGCCACCGGCGTGGACGTAGGGGTGGACGTGGACGCGCACGCGGTGAAGAGCAGCGCCGCGGCGGGCACGGCCAGCCAGCGGGCGTTGAAGGCGAAAAACGAGAAAGAAGTCATGGGGGCACTCGATGGCGAAGAAAAAAGAGACGCCGTCACCAGAGCAACAAGCGCGCCCAGCGCACGGCCTGCTCTTGCGGCGTCCTACAACCCTCGATTGTCGGCGCTGGCAAAAGCGGTGTGTCATTCGCTTCATCTCACGCACCCCACCCCATGCCGGCCGCCTCCACCCCACCGTCGAAGCCCACGCCCATCGCCAACGGACTGGTCTACGTGACCCCCGAGATGCCGGGCATCCAGCGCCTGAAGCACGGCGAGCGCTTTCGCTACCGGGACGCCAAGGGGCGCTGGCTGCGCGACGTCGACGAGATCTCGCGCATCCGCATGCTCGCTATTCCGCCGGCCTACACGCAGGTGTGGATCTGCCCGCTGCCCAACGGCCACCTGCAGGCCACGGGCATCGACGCGCGCGGGCGCAAGCAGTACCGCTACCACGCCGACTGGCGCTCGATGAAGGACGAGACCAAGTTCGACCGCCTCGAGGCCTTCGCCCTGGCGCTGCCCCGCATCCGCGCCCGCGTGGCACGCGACCTGAAGCTGCCGCGCGGCCAGAAGACGCCCGGGCGCGACCAGGTGCTGGCGGCGCTGGTGCGCCTGCTGGACACCACGCTCATGCGCGTGGGCAACGAGGAGTACGCGAGCAGCAATGGCTCCTACGGCCTCACCACGCTGCGCAACCGCCATGCGGCGGTGCAGGGCCAGGCGCTGCGGCTGCGCTTCAAGGGCAAGAGCGGCGTGATGCACGAAGCCAGGCTGGACGACCCGCGCGTCGCCAAGGTGGTGCGCCAGTGCCAGCAGCTGCCGGGGCAGGCCCTGTTCCAGTACGCGGACGAAGACGGCGAACCGCACAGCGTGTCGTCCACCGACGTGAACGACTACCTGGCCGAAGCTGCGCGCGGCGAGCGCTTTACCGCGAAAGACTTCCGCACCTGGCACGGCACGGTGCAGGCGCTGGAGCTCACGCGGCTGGCCTGCGAACCGGGACGCACCGCGGCCGACGGCAGCCGCTACACCGCCAAGGACATCCTGGCGGCCGTGGCCAAGCAGCTGGGCAACACGCCGGCGGTCTGCAAGAAGGCCTATGTGCACCCCGCCGTGCTGGCGCTGGGCAGCGCGCTGTCCGATGGCGACGAGGCCACGGGCGCATTGTTCGAGAAGATCGGCGGCAGCAGCCAGGCGCGGCCTTCGCGCGGGCTGCATGCGGCGGAGCGGCGCATGCTGGCCTTTCTGAAGGCGCACCGCCAGGGCCAGGGGCGCGCGCGGCGCGCCGTGACGAAGGTTGCGAAGGTGACGAAGGGCGGCACGAGCAAGCCAGGCCCCCGAGGCACGGGGGCCAGGAAAGCTCAGTTGCCGGTGGCGAGCACCAGGCGCACGCTGCCGCCGTCCAGGGTCACGGCGTAGCCGAGGTCTTCGGCCAGGTTCTGCATCGCCACGGCGTCGATGGCCAGTGCGCGCGGCGCGCGGTGCGCGTCGAGCACCGCGTGCGTGGTGCCGGGCTCGCGCGGCACGGCCTGCAGGCGCAGGGCGTTGGCGCCGTCGGCCTCGATGCGGATCGAACCGGCCTCGGCGGCGGAATCGTGCAGGTAGCCCAAGGCACCGAGGAACAGGTAGCGCAAGGCAGCGGCCGAAGGCCAGCGGTGCTCTTCCTGTTCTTCGCGCTCCTTGTGCTCCTTGTGCTGCTCGTCTTGCGGCTCCTGCGGGTCCAGCGCGGCGTCGGTGTCCAGCGACACGCCGTGCAGGTCGAAGGCAGAGCGCATCAGCATCACGCACTGCGCGACCAGCGCGCTGCGGGTGATGCCGTCGTCGGTGGTGGCCAGCTCCCAGTCGCGCAGCGAGCGGATGGCCTCGACCAGTTCACCCACCTGGTTGTCGATGAGGGCCACGCGCTCTTCGCAGGCGGCGGGGTCGATGGTGGCGGCGGCCACCTGGCGCTTGAGCATCAGCAGCGCCATGCGAATCACCGACACCGGTGCCGCCATGTCGTGCCGGAGGGCGGGCAGCGCCCGGGTGAGCAATTCGTGGCGCACGCCGGCGGCGATCCAGCTGCGCGCGCTGGGAGAAGACTTCATCGCGCGGCGGCCACGGGCGTCGGGTTGAAGGGCACGGTCACGGTCACGGGGTACTTCCTGAAACGAGAGGGGAAATACGAGTATGGTGCCGCCCCCCGGCAAAGGCTGTAGGAGCGAGCCTACGAAGCCCCTTCGGCCCGGGCCGCGAAAGCGGCGCCCTCAAGCGCGCTCGGGCTTGCCGAGGTAGACGCTGACGTCCTTCACCTCGACGCCGGCCGCGGCAATGGCCGAGCGCAGCTGCGCCTCGGTCACGCCCAGCGTCTGGGTCCAGTAGCGCACTTCGTGCAGTTCGTTCACGTTGATGCGGCGCGCATCCTGCGGCCCGCGTTTGCTCAGGTCATCGGCCATGGTGTTTTCCTTTTGTAGAAGGCACCACGATGCGGCGGTCCGCACCCGCGGGGTGGAGGACGCCGGCGCAGCCGCGTGCAGGAGAAGTCCGAGCGGTACCCCGCCCGCCGCGGGCGAGCTCCCGCGCCCTCCTGCGCCCTCCTGCGCCCTCCTGCGCCCTCCTTCGCCCTTTCGTGAGCATCTGCATTTTCCGAAGGGAGGGTTTCGCAATCAGAGAGCCACTGCCCCCGAGGGAGGGCTAGATTCGTCGCCATGAACAACGCCAACGACAAGAGCTACCCCGACATCCGCGATGCCGTGCGCGACCTGTGCGCGCAGTTTCCCGACGCCTACTTCCGCAAGGTCGACGAGGCGCGCGGCTACCCCGCCGAGTTCGTCGACGCGCTCACCAAGGCCGGCTGGATGGCCGCCTTGATTCCGCAAGAGTACGGCGGCTCGGGCCTGGGCCTGACCGAGGCCTCGGTGATCATGGAAGAAATCAACCGCTGCGGCGGCAACTCCGGCGCCTGCCACGGCCAGATGTACAACATGGGCACGCTGCTGCGCCACGGCAGCGAGGCGCAAAAGCGCGAGTACCTGCCCCGCATCGCCAGCGGCGAACTGCGCCTGCAATCGATGGGCGTCACCGAGCCCACCACCGGCACCGACACCACCAAGATCAAGACCACGGCCGTGAAGAAGGGCGACCGCTACGTCGTCAACGGGCAGAAAGTGTGGATCTCGCGCATCCAGCATTCGGACCTGATGATCCTGCTGGCGCGCACCACGCCGCTGGCGGACGTGAAGAAGAAGTCCGAAGGCATGTCGATCTTCATCGTCGACCTGCGCGAGGCCATCGGCAAGGGGCTCACGGTGCAGCCCATTCTCAACATGGTCAACCACGAGACCAACGAGCTGTTCTTCGAGAACCTCGAGATTCCTGCCGAGAACCTCATCGGCGAGGAAGGCCAGGGCTTCAGGTACATCCTCGACGGCCTGAACGCCGAGCGCACGCTGATCGCGGCCGAATGCATCGGCGACGGCTACTGGTTCATCGACCGCGTCACGGCCTACACCAAGGAGCGCGTGGTGTTTGGCCGGCCCATCGGCCAGAACCAGGGCGTGCAGTTTCCGATTGCCGAGGCGTTCATCGAGATCGAGGCGGCCAACCTCATGCGCTACGAGGCCTGCCGGCTGTTCGACGCGCGCCAGCCCTGCGGCGCGCAGGCCAACATGGCGAAGTACCTCGCGGCCAAGGCGAGCTGGGAGGCGGCCAATGCCTGCCTGCAGTTCCACGGCGGCTTCGGCTTTGCGTGCGAATACGACATCGAGCGCAAGTTCCGCGAGACGCGGCTGTACCAGGTGGCGCCGATTTCGACCAACCTCATCCTGAGCTACGTGGCCGAACACATGCTCGGCCTGCCCCGGTCGTTTTGATTCGCCCCCCAGGCTTCGCCAGCCCCCTGCCGGGGGCCACACCTGAGGGCCAGCCAAGCCGGTTCCTCGGTGTTCCACGAAAAGGACCCTTCATGACTTCTTCTGCCACCGACCATCCCAGCAAGACGCTTGCGACCTTCGCCGCCGAACTGCAATTCGCCGACATTCCCGCCCCGGTGCTGCGCCGCGCCGAAGACCTGATGCTCGACTGGCTGGGCTCGGTGCTCGCGGCGCGCACGGCGCGGCCCATCCGCAGCATCGAGCGCTTCGCGCAGGCGATGGGGCCGGCCGAGGGGCCGAGCGAAATACTCACCTCGCGCCGCACCAGTTCGCCGTTGTTCGCGGCCATGGTGAACGCCGCGGCCTCGCACTTCGTGGAGCAGGACGACGTGCACAACGGCTCGGTGTTCCACCCCGCCGCCGTGGTCATCGCGCCCGCGCTGGCCGTGGCGCAGAGCATCGGCGCCAGCGGCGCGCAACTGCTCGCGGCCGTGGTCGCGGGCTACGAGGTCGGCATTCGCGTGGGCGAGTTCCTGGGCCGCTCGCACTACAAGACCTTTCACACGACGGCAACGGCCGGCACGCTGGCCGCGGCCGCTGCGGTGGGCCGGCTGCTGGACCTCACGCCGCAGCAGATGCTGCATGCCTTCGGCTCGGCGGGCACGCAGTCGGCCGGCGTGTGGGAGTTCTTGCGCGACGCGGCCGACTCCAAGCAGCTGCACTGCGCGCACGCGGCCTCCAGCGGCCTGATGTCGGCCTACCTGGCGCAAGACGGATTCACCGGCGCGGCGAAGGTCCTCGAAGGCGCGCAGGGCCTGGGCGTGGGCATGTCGAGCGATGCCGACCCAGCGAAGCTCACCGACGGCCTGGGCACGCGCTGGACGCTGGCCGAAACATCGTTCAAGTACCACGCCTCGTGCCGCCACACCCACCCCGCCGCCGACGCGTTGCTGCAGGTGATGACGCAGCACAGGCTCGCACCCGCCGACGTGTCGCGCGTGACCACGCACGTGCACCAGGGCGCCATCGACGTGCTGGGCCGCGTGACGGTGCCGACCACCGTGCACCAGGGCAAGTTCTCGATGGGCACGGTGCTGGGGTTGATCGCGGTGCACGGCCGCGCGGGCCTGGGCGAGTTCGACCGCGACTTCGTGTCGCCCGAGGTCTCGGCCTTCCGCGAGAAGGTGAGCATGCAGCTCGACGACGAGGTCGACGCCGCCTACCCCGCGCGCTGGATCGGCAAGGTGAGCGTGCAGACCGCCGACGGCCGCACGCTGCACGGCCGCGTCGACGAACCCAAGGGCGACCCGGGCAACAGCCTGAGCCGCGCCGAGATCGAAGACAAGATGCAGCGCCTTGCGCACTACGGCGAGGGCGCCACGGCCGAAGAGGCGAAGGCGCTGTGCGAGCGGGTGTGGCAACTGGAAGCCGCGCCGCGCGTGGGGCGCTGGCTGGGCTGAGCCCTGGGCCTGGTCAGGCCAGATCAGGCGAAATCAGGCAAAGAGTCGCCCCTGCCCAGGCGAGCGCGCATCGAGCCCCGCGCTGCCCACCAGGTCCCAGAAGCCCGCGGGCGAGCTGGACACCACGGGCACGCCGAGCTGCGCTTCCACCTCGCGCACCGCGTCGAGCGTGACCAGTCCACCGCAGGAGATCAGGATGCCGTCGGCGCCGGGTTGCGCCTCGAACACCTTCACGCACAGGTCCACCAGCACCTGCGTGGGCACCTCGCCCACGGCCTGCACATCGGAAATCGACAGGCCTTCGAGCGCGAGCGGTTCGAAGTCGCTCTGCTCCAGGTACTTGCGCAGGTGCACGTTGACCTCGTCGATGTACGCCGTGGCCACTGCCACGCGCCGCACGTTCAGGTGCCGCAGCGCGCCGACGATGGCGTTGCTCATCGTGGTGCAGGGAAGCCCGGTGGCGCGCGCCATCTCGACTTCGAGTTGCCGGTTGAATGCCGCCCCCCGAAAGAAGCTCAGCGAGGTGCCCATGAGCGAGACCGCACTCACACCCTCTTGCTTGAGCGCGACCGCTTTCTCGACCACCGAGTCGATCACGTCGAGGTAACCGCGCGTGGAAATCTCTCCGAGACCCAGGCCTTTTGCCGTGAAGCGGATGCGGTCGCCGTACAGGAGCGGGCCGTCTACCGGCACTGCGCCGGCTGCGGGGGGAACGATGAGGCCTAGAAGCGGTGTGGTCATTTCATTGGCTCCAGATTGGGTTGCTTTGCACGCGTGCTCCTTTTCGGGGCGGGTGAACCGCGGACGTCAGTTCCCCTCGGCCACGATGTGTTGATCAGCAATGATCTTTTTCCACCGCGTGGTTTCAGCAGCCATGTCCTTGCCCAGCTGGGCCGGCGTCGCGTAGGCACGCAGCGTGCCCAGCGTGGCCGCGGCGGTGCCGGCATCCGGCGTGTCGAGCACGGACTTCACCGCGGCCGACAGCTTGTCGACCACGTCGTTGGGTGTGCCCGCAGGCGCAAGCACGAAGATGCGCGGCGCCACGTCGAAGCCAGGCAGCGCGTCGGCCAGCGGCGGCACGCCTTCCACGCCGTCGAGCTTGGCCGTGTTCATCAACGCCAGCGCGCGCAGCTTGCCCGCCTTGGCCTGCGCCATGCCGGCCGTGGCGCTCACCACGCCGATGGGAATCTGGCCCCCGATCACGTCGGGCACGATCTGCGCGGCGCCGCGGTACGGCACGTGCACCACCGTGCTGCCGGTGGCCTGCTTGAGCATTTCGAACCCCAGGTGCTGCACGGTGCCCACGCCCGAGGTGGCGTACGAGTAGCGCGACGGATTGGCCTTGATTTCCTTGACCAGCTCGGCCGGCGTCTTCGCCGGAAAGTCGTTGCCCGTGACGATCATCAGCGGCGACACGAAGGCGCCGGCCACCGGCTTGAAGCTGGTGAGCGGATCGATGCCGATCTTCGGTTGCAGCAGCTTGGCGATCAGCAAGGCGCTGTCGCCCATCATCAGCGTGTAGCCGTCGGCGGGGGCCTTGGCGACGAACTCGGCCGCGATAAGGCCGGTGGCGCCGGTGCGGTTCTCCACCAGCACCTGCTGGCCCAGGGCGGCCGACAGGCGCACGCCGAGCAGGCGCGCCACCGCGTCGACACCGCCGCCGGCCGAATAACCGACCACGAGGCGAATGGGTTTGTCGGGGTACTTCTGGGCCCACGCCGCCGGGGCGGCGAGCGTCGCGAGCGTGGCGGCGCCCGAGGCCAGGGCCAGTGCCATCGCCGTGCGCAGGCCCTGCCGGCGTGGCGGGCGGATTGCTTGTCTGTCTTTCATCATGTCTCCGTTGTGGTCGGGTTCGCCGGCCGTCTGCGCGGCCTGGTCGTGAAGAAAAGTCGTTCGAGAAAAAGAGCTTGCCGCTCAGGCCTTGCCCTTGCCGTGCGAGGTCGGCAGCTTCGCCAGCTCGCGCACGCGTTCGGCATTGGGCACGAAGCCCAGGCCCGGCGTCTCGGGCAGCGTGAGCCAGCCCTGGTCGGGCACCGGCAGGCCGTCGAAGATCTGCTTGAGCATCTGCACCGCCACGTAGTGGTACTCGACCAGCCCGCCGTTCGACACGCCCGCATGCAGGTGCATGTTGTGGAAGGGCCAGGCGCCGCCGTTGTCGATGGGCACGTTGAAGGCCTGCGCCATGCCT
This sequence comes from Variovorax sp. J22G73, assembly GCF_030317035.1. Lineage (GTDB taxonomy): Bacteria > Pseudomonadota > Gammaproteobacteria > Burkholderiales > Burkholderiaceae_C > Variovorax. The sequence continues at coordinate 479,949 of NZ_JASZYK010000001.1, read as the reverse complement.
GCGATCTTCAGGCACTGCGAATAGCCACCCGAGATGGTCACGTTGGGCTGCAGCACGTCGGCCGCCTGGTTCACCAGCAGGTCGCGAAAGCGGAAGGCCAGGCCCTCGTTCTGGCCACAGGCCAGCGGGATGCGGGTGCGCGCGCGCAGCTGCGCCATCTGGCGCACGTCGTTCTGCGTGAGCGGCTCCTCGAAGAAGGTGATGCCGTAGGGCTCGATGCGCTGCGCCAGCTCGGTGGCGTGGAACAGGTCCAGCCCGCAGTTGGCGTCGACGTACAGCTTCACGTCGGGGCCCACGGCCTCGCGCACGGCGGCCACGCGGCGCACGTCTTCGGCTATGACCTCGTCGAGCGGGCGCGGCTCGTCGCGGCGCGCCAGCGCGTGGTTGCCCACCGTCATCTTCAGGCGCTGGAAACCTTGCGACACCCACAGCCTGGCGGCGGCGGCGAGCTGGTCGCGCTCGAAGAAGCCGAAGCCGAAGGTGGCGTACACCGGCACCTTGGCGCGCGCGCCGCCCAGCAGGCGCCACAGCGGCTGGCCGAGCGCCTTGGCCTTCAGGTCCCACAGGGCGATGTCGAGCGCGGCGATGGTGTGGCTCGCGTAGCCGGTCTGCCCGCGCGGCGACAGCAGCCAGTAGAGCTTGTCCCACAGGCGCTCGGTGGCCATCGGGTCTTCGCCGATGAGCGCGGGGCCGGCCACCTCGCGCACGGCGGCGGCAATGATTTCTTCCTCGGTGATGGCCGTCATGCCATGGCCCACGAGGCCGGTGTCGGTCTCGATCTCGGTCAGGCACAGCGAGAGCGAGGTCTGCTTGTTCAGGCCGACCACGTCGACGGTCACGGGAATGTTCAGCGGCGTGGCGCTGACGCGAACGATCTTCAAGGTTGTCTCCTTTGGTTTGCACGCATCTTTGCGCGCGGGCCGCGGGAGAACAATTCGTTTTTGGCGACTTCGAGCCTTCGCGCGGCGCGAAGGCTCAGGGTCTTAAAGGGCTCAGGGTCTCAGGAGCTCAATCAGGCCGGCCGAGGTGCTCCAGCACCGAGCGCGCGGCCACGGTCAGCTCCTGCTGTCGGCGCACGCACAGCAGGTGGCGGCGCATCGCCCAGGGGGCGTCCAGCTTCAGGCAGCGCAGCTTCATGTTCTGCAGCTGCGGCAGGATGGCCGCATAGGGCAGCACGCCGATGCCGATGCCCTGCTCCACCATGCGGCACACCATGTCGAAGCTGCCCACCTGCATGCGCACCTTCAGCGGCACCTGCGCTTCCAGCGCTGCGGCCAGCAGCACGCGGTGCAGCGCCGTGCCTTCGCGCACCACGATGTGGTCGTACACCAGCACCTCGGCCACGCCGATGCGCTTGCGCCGCGCCAGCGGATGGTCGCGCGCGATGACCACGGCCAGCTCGTCGGTGCGGTACGGCAGGCACTCCAGGCCGTCGGCCTGGGTGTGGCCCTCGATCACGCCGATGTCGGCCAGCCCCGCCTGCACGGCCTTCACCACCTCGGTGCTGGCGCGCTCCTGCAGGTCGATCTTCAGCACAGGGTGCAACCGCAAGAAGGAGCCGATCTGCGCGGGCAGGAACTGCGCGATGGCCGAGGCATTGGCCGTGATGCTCACCACGCCGGCCACGCCGTTCTGGAAGTCGTCCAGCTCGGCGCCCAGCCGGTCCATGGCCGAGAGCACCGAGCGCGCGTGCAGCAGCAGGCCGTGGCCCGCCGACGTGAGCGTGACGCCGCGCGCATGGCGCACCAGCAGCGGCAGCCGCGCGCGGGCCTCGAGGTCGGAAATGCGCTTGCTGGCGGCGGCCAGCGCGATGTGGCAGCGCTTGGCGCCTTCGCTGATGCTGCCGTGGTCGGCCACGGTGACGAACAGGCGCAGCGACTTCAGGTCGGCGGACATGGCTTGGGTGCCTTCAGGGTGCGACGAGGTGGTCGAACAGCTCGCGCGCGGAGGCCGGCAGCTGCTCGCGGTTGCGCGCGATGAGCTTGAGCTCGCGCTCGGCCCAGGCGTCGCTGAGCGCCACGGTGGCGATGCGCATGGCCATCGACAGCCGCTGCGCCGAAGACGCCGGCAGCACGCCGACGCCCACGCCCGCTTCGATCATCAGGCAGATGGCCTCGAAGCTGCTGACCTGGATGCGCGGGTTGAAGCCGCGGCCCGCCAGCTCGGCGCGGCGCTGCAGAAAGCGGTGGATGGCGCTGCCGTGGTGCAGGCCCACGTGCTGCTCGTCGAGCGTGTCGGCGAAGGCCACCGAAGCCGCGCCGGCCAGGTGATGCGCCACGGGCACCACCAGCACCAGCTGGTTGCTGCCGAAGGCGCGCGCGTCGAAGTCGCCGGTGTGCACGTCGCCGGCCAGGATGCCGATGTCGGCCTCGCCGTCGGCCACGGCGCGCACGATTTCCTCGCTCAGGTATTCGCGCAGGTCCACCTGCACCGCCGGGTGCTGCGTGAGAAAGCCCGCGAGCTTCTGGGGCAGGTATTCGGTGATGGAGGTGGTGTTGGCGAACACCCGCACGTGGCCCTTGATGCCCTTGCCGAAGTCCTGCATGTCGCAGCGCAGGTGCTCCATCTGCTGCATCACGCGCTTGGCGTGGTACAGCACGGCCTGCCCCGCGGCCGTGAGGCTCACGCCCTGCGCGCTGCGGTGCAGCAGCTTGCCGCCTACGGCTTCTTCCATCTGCTTGATGCGGGTGGAGGCGGCGGCCAGGGAAATGCAGGCCTTCTCGGCGCCGCGCGTGAGGCTGCGCGCCTCCGCCACGTAGACGAACAGTTTCAGGTCGAACAGGTCGAAGTGCAGGTTCACCGGAGGGGCCACAGGAAAGCGGGAGGAACGCGCATTGTCCGGCGCATCGAGCCACATATACAGCCGCATACACAGCCGCGCATGGCGCCGCGCACAGAGCCGCCCATCACCCGGCTGAAGGCGCTGCGCACGCCCCGGCCTACTGCCGCGCGGTGCGGATGTTCGCCGGCAACGCCTGCGGCCAGCTGGTGCGGAAGGGGTTGATGTCCAGCCCGCCGCGGCGCGTGTAGCGCGCGTACACCGCGAGCTTGACCGGCTTGCAGCGGCTCCAGATGTCCGTGAACATGCGCTCGGCACAGGGCTCGTGGAACTCGTTGTGGTTGCGAAAGCTCACGATGTACGCGAGCAGCCCGGCCTGGTCGATGGGCGGGCCGCTGTAGCGGATCTGCACGCTGCCCCAGTCGGGCTGGCCGGTGACCAGGCAGTTGCTCTTCAGCAGCCGGCTGGTCAAGGTTTCGTTCACGTGCACCTGCGTGGTGTCACTGCTGAGCAGCTCGGGCGCGGGCTGGTAGTGGGTGCACTCGATGTCCAGGCGGTCGAGGTCGAGCCCGTCGAGCTCGTGCACCGGCTCGCGGTCGAACAGGTCGGGCGCCAGCAGCGTCACGCCGATGCCGCCCGAGCGGTCGCTGCCGCGCCAGGCGGCCTCGGCCAGGTCGGTGCGCAGGTGCTCGCGCACTTCGTCGACGCTGGCGAAGGTGCTGTTGTTGAAGCTGTTGAGGTAGAGCTTGAAGCTCTTGCTCTCGATGATGTTGGGCGTCTCGCACGGAATGGTGAAGTGCGCGATGGCCAGCTGCGGCTTGCCGCGGGCGTTGAGCCAGCTGACCTCGAAGGCGGTCCACAGGTCGGCGCCGAAGAAGGGCAAGGCGTCGGGCTTGATGCCCATGGCCTCGCGCTGCGTGGCGCGCGCGATGGGGAACAGCAGCGTGGGGTCGTAGCGGTCGGCGTAGGCGGAGGCGCGGCCGAGCTGCGATTGCTCGGGGGTGTTGGTGTTGTGGAGCGTTTCGGGGTTGTGGGGGTTGTCGTGGCTCATGGGGCTGTGTCCTTGGCGAACGCGGTGTCCGCGGGGTGCGCCGTGTCCGCGGTGTCCGCGGCGTGGGCGAACGGGGCGATGTGGTTGGCGAGGATGGTGCACACCTCGGGCGGCAGGTCGTGGCCCATGCCGGGAACGGCGACGAACCTGGCGCCCGGAATGCGCTTCGCCGTGTCCTGGCCGCAGGCGATGGGCACCAGCGCATCGGCGTCGCCGTGCAGCACCAGCGTGGGCACGTGGATGCGCGGCAGCACCTGCGGGCGTTCGGCGTCGGCGCCAATGGCGAGCATCTGGCGCATCAGGCCGGCCGGATGGTACGAGCGGCGCAGGCCGAAGGTGAGGCGCTCGGCCAGCGCTTCGTCGGTCTGCGGATAGGCCGGGCTCTGGATGAGCCGCAGCAGCCGGATGCTGTGCGCCACCAGATCGCTCTCGCTGCGCCCGCGCGGCCGGCGCATGAGCATGGCGGCCACTTCGCGGCGCGGGCCGGGCAGGCCGCGCGCGCCGCTGGAACTCATGATGCTCACGAGGCTGGCCGTGCGCTGCGGCGCGGTGGCGGCCAGGCGCTGGGCGATCATGCCGCCCATCGACGCGCCCACGATGTGGGCCTTTTCGATGCCCAGCGCGTCGAGCACTCCGATCGAGTCGAGCGTCATGTCCTGCAGCGTGTAGGCCGAGTGCACCTTCAGCCCGAGCCGATGGCGAATCGTTTGCCACACCACGTTGCCGGTGCCCGCATGGTCGAAGCCCTGGCTCAGGCCGATGTCGCGGTTGTCGTGGCGCACCACGCGAAAGCCCGCGTCCACCAGCTGCTGCACGAAGGCGGTGGGCCAGGCCACCAGCTGCATGCCCAGGCCCATGATGAGCAGGATGACGGGGCGGCCCTCGCCCCCGGTGTCGTCGACTTCGATCTGCAGTCCGTTGGCGGTGACTTTCATCCGGTCCTTGGGTCCTTGGTGTGAGGGGGTCTACTGGCTGTCTACTTGAACTCGCGCTCGCGCAGCCACTTGGTGGCGACCCACTTCTCGCCCGCCAGCACCGGCGCGCCGCCGTGCAGCGTGCGGGTGACGGGGTCGGGCCGGTCGTAGCTGAAGAACACGCCGGTGCCGCGCACGGGCGCCACCTCGAGGCCCACGTCGGGGAAGGTGGTGGCACCGCCGCCCTCGGGCTCCTGCAGGTACATGACAAGCGTGGCCACGCGCTGGCCGCCGCGCTTCAGGATGGTGGGCGTGCCGCTCTCGCCGGGGTCGAAGTAGTCGTAGTGCGGGCGGTACTGCGCGCCGGGGGCGTAGCGCAATATCTGCAGGCCCTCGCCGAACTCGAGCGGCCAGCGCAGCAGCGTGGCGAGGCGCTGCTCCAGGCGAGCGACGGTCTCGTTCTCGCCGCGCTCGAAAAACATGCCGTCGCTGGTGCGGTCGACGTTGAGCACCTCGCCGCCGGTGCGGGTCTCCACGGTGAGCGAGCGCGCCAGGCGCACGCGCGCCGCGGCGATCAGGCTGTCGCACTCCTCGTCGGACAGCAGATTGCCGAACACCACCACGCGCGGGTGGCGCATGGTCTGCAGCACCTGCACGCGGCGGTCGCCGGCGTCGATGTACAGCGGCGCGCCGTCCAGGTCGGGCCCGGGCATTTCTGTGCGCGCGGGCGCCAGCGCCACCTCGACGTTGGGGAAACCGGCTTCGAGCTGTGCCAGCGCCACGTCGGCGGCAGCGTCGTGCCAGCCGGCCGCGCGCATCGAAGCGCGCAACGCTGGCACCGAGTGCCCGGCCGCGAGCTGGGCCACCAGCCATTCGCGCAGCTCCGGGCTGATCGGTTGGGACATCAGACTTTCCTCCTGAACACCAGCCTTTCGGCCGTGGATACCTCTGCGGCGAAACCATAACCTTCGAGGTCGAACTTTTCCAGTGCCTTGGGCGTGGCGGCCTTGTGCTGCACGGCCCAGCGGGCCAGCAGGCCGCGGGCGCGCTTGGCGAAGAAGCTCACGATCTTGTACTTGTCGCCCTTCCACTCCTCGAACACGCATTCGACCACGCGGGCCTTGAGCACCTTCCGGTCGACCGACTTGAAGTATTCCTGCGAAGCGACGTTCACCACCACCGGCGTGCGGTCGGCCGCCAGGCGCTCGTTCAGGTGCTCGGCGATGCGCGAGCCCCAGAAGGCGTACAGGTCCTTGCCGTGGCGGTTGGCCAGCTGGGTGCCCATTTCGAGGCGGTAGGGCTGCAGCAGGTCGAGCGGGCGCAGCAGGCCGTACAGGCCGCTCAGGATGCCGATGTGGTCCTGCGCCCAGGCCAGCTGCGCCGGGGTGAGCGTGCGGGCGTCGAGGCCTCCATACACATCGCCGTCGAAGGCGAAGGCCGCCTGGCGCGCGTTCTTCAGGGTGCTCTTGCTGGCCCAGGCCTCGTAGCGGGCCACGTTCAGCGCGGAGAGCTTGTCCGACAGGTGCATGAGCTCGGAGACCTGCTGGGGCGACTTCTCGCGCAGCAGCTTGATCAGCTCGACCGAGGGGCCGCGGGCGGATTCGAAATGGGGTTGGGTGGCGGGGATTTCGGAGGGGACCGGGGTGTCGTAGTCGAGCGACTTTGCAGGGGAGAGCAGGAAGAGCATCCCGGAATTATGAGTGGCTGCCGTGACGCGGAACGGCGCCGGTAAAATCCCCGGCAATCCCACCCTGTCACCAACGGCACCCGAGGGTGCCGTTTTGCATTCCCCATGAGCGAACCCATCACCCCCCCTGCCCAACCCGGCCTCGACAGCCTGTCGAAATCCTTCGAACCCGCCGCCATCGAGGCGCACTGGGGCCCGGAATGGGAAAAGCGCGGCTACGCCAAGGCGGGCTTCCGCGGCACGCAGCAACCCAAGGACGGCGCCGACGCATTCGCCATCCAGCTGCCGCCCCCCAACGTGACGGGCACGCTGCACATGGGCCATGCGTTCAACCAGACGATCATGGACAGCCTCACGCGCTACCACCGCATGAAGGGCGACAACACCGTGTGGGTGCCGGGCACCGATCACGCGGGCATCGCCACGCAGATCGTGGTGGAGCGCCAGCTGCAGGAGCAGAAGGTCAGCCGCCATGACCTGGGCCGCAAGAACTTCGTGGCGCGCGTGTGGGAATGGAAGGAAAAGTCGGGCAACACCATCACCGAGCAGATGCGCCGCATGGGCGACACGGTCGACTGGAGCCGCGAATACTTCACCATGGACGACGACCTCTCGAAGGTGGTGACCCACACCTTCGTGAAGCTGTACGAAGAAGGCCTGATCTACCGCGGCAAGCGCCTGGGCAACTGGGACCCGGTGCTCAAGACCTCGGTGAGCGACCTCGAGGTGGAAAGCGAAGAGGAAGACGGCTCGCTCTGGCACATCGCCTACCCGCTGGAAGACGGCAGCGGCACGCTGACCGTGGCCACCACCCGCCCCGAGACCATGCTGGGCGACACCGCCGTCATGGTGCACCCGGAAGACGACCGCTACAAGCACCTGATCGGCCAGCGCGTGAAGCTGCCGCTGGTGGACCGGCTGATTCCGATCATTGCCGACGACTACGTCGACAAGGCCTTCGGCACGGGCGTGGTCAAGGTCACGCCGGCGCACGACTACAACGACTACGCCGTCGGCCAGCGCCACAAGCTGGAGGTGATCGGCATCCTCACGCTGGACGCGACCATCAACGACAACGCGCCCGAGAAGTACCGCGGGCTGGACCGCTTCGTGGCGCGCAAGGCCATCGTGGCCGACCTGGACGCGCTGGGCCTGCTGGTCGAGGTGAAGAAGCACAAGCTGATGGTGCCGCGCTGCGCGCGCTCAGGCGCCATCGTGGAGCCGATGCTCACCGACCAATGGTACGTGGCCATGACGCGCCCCGGCGCCGACGGCCAGTCGATCGCGCAGAAAGCCATCGACGTGGTGAAGTCGGGCGAGGTGCGCTTCGTGCCCGAGAACTGGGTCAACACCTACAACCACTGGATGGAGAACATCCAGGACTGGACCATCTCGCGCCAACTCTGGTGGGGCCACCAGATTCCGGCCTGGTACGACGAGGACGGCAACGTGTACGTGGCCGAGAACGAGGCCGACGCGCAAGCCAAGGCGCCGGGCAAGACGCTGGTGCGCGACGAGGACGTGCTCGACACCTGGTACTCGTCGGCCCTGGTGCCCTTCTCTTCGCTGGGCTGGCCCGGGAAGACGCAGGACCTCGAGCTGTACCTGCCCTCCACCGTGCTGGTGACGGGCTACGACATCATCTTCTTCTGGGTCGCCCGGATGATCATGATGACCAAGCACTTCATCGGCAAGGTGCCGTTCAAGCACGTGTACATCCACGGCCTGGTGCGCGACGCGCAGGGCAAGAAGATGAGCAAGTCCGAAGGCAACGTGCTCGACCCGGTGGACCTGATCGACGGCATCCAGCTGCCCGAGCTGCTCGACAAGCGCACGCAGGGCCTGCGCAAGCCCGAGACCGCGCCCGCGGTGCGCAAGAACACGCAGAAGGAATTCCCGGAGGGCATTCCGGCCTTCGGCGCCGATGCGCTGCGCTTCACTTTCGCCTCGCTGGCATCCCTGGGCCGCAGCATCAACTTTGACTCGAAGCGCTGCGAGGGCTACCGCAACTTCTGCAACAAGCTCTGGAACGCCACGCGCTTCGTGCTGATGAACTGCGAAGGCCAGGACTGCGGCCTGCTGGAGCACACCAAGGAAGACTGCAAGGTCGGCGGCCCGGCCCACGGCTACCTGAAGTTCAGCCGCGCCGACTACTGGATCGTGTCGCAGCTGCAGCGCGTGGAAGCCGAGGTGGCCAAGGGCTTCGAGGAATATCGCCTGGACAACGTGGCCAACGCCATCTACCAGTTCGCCTGGGACGAGTTCTGCGACTGGTACCTGGAAATTGCCAAGGTGCAGATCCAGACCGGCGACGATTCGCAAAAGCGCGCCACGCGCCGCACGCTCATCCGCACGCTGGAAACGCTGCTGCGCCTGGCGCACCCGGTGATTCCGTTCATCACCGAAGAGCTGTGGCAGAAGGTGTCGACGGTCGCGGGCCGCGAGGGCGCGTCGATCATGGTGGCGGCGTATCCGAAGAGCCAGCCCGAGAAGATCGACGAAGCCGCCGAGGCGCACGTGGCACGGCTGAAGGGCCTGGTCGACGCCTGCCGCACGCTGCGCGGCGAGATGAACGTGTCGCCCGCCATGCGCCTGCCGCTGTACGCGGTGGCCGACGATGCCGAGGGCGCGGCCTTCCTGCGCGAATCGGCGCCGGTGCTGCAGGCGCTGGCCAAGCTCAAGGAAGTGAAGGTCTTCGACGACGAGGCCTCCTGGCAGGCCGCGGCCGAGGCGGCGCCCGTGGCGGTGGTGGGCGCGGTGCGCCTGTGCCTGCACATGGAGATCGACAAGGCTGCGGAGAAGCTGCGCATCGGCAAGGAAATTGCGCGCATCGAAGGCGAAATTGCCAAGGTGCACGGCAAGCTGGGCAACGAGGCCTTCGTGGCCAAGGCGCCGCCTGCGGTGATCGACCAGGAGCGCAAGCGCCTGGCCGACTTCAGCGCCACGCTGGAGCGCCTGCGCGACCAGCTTGTGCGCCTCGGCTGACAGACGTGTGAAATCGGGGGCGTTTAGGATGCTGGTTCAGCAATTGCTTGCTGTTCCAGCGCGCCCGGCGCACTTACTTACCTTCTTCCAACAAAACTGAAGCAGAACCTGCCCATGTCCACACCATCGACACGTATCCGCAAGGCTGTATTTCCCGTGGCGGGCTTTGGCACCCGCTTTCTGCCCGCCACCAAGGCACAGCCCAAGGAAATGCTGCCGGTGGTGGACAAGCCGCTGATCCAGTACGCCGTGGAAGAAGCGTATGCCGCGGGCATTCGCGACATGATCTTCGTCACGGGCCGCAACAAGCGCGCCATCGAAGACCATTACGACACCGCCTACGAGCTCGAAAGCCAGCTCGAGGCCAGCGGCAAGACCGCCCTGCTGAACATCGCGCGCTCGGTGATGCCCGACGACATGACCTGCTCGTACGTGCGCCAGCCGCGCATGCTGGGCCTGGGCCATGCCGTGCTGTGCGCCGAGCACCTGGTGGGCAACGAGCCCTTCGCCGTGCTGCTGGCGGACGACCTGATGGTCGGCCCCGTCGGCGGCCAGCCGGTGCTGGCGCAAATGACGGCCACCTTCGACCGCCTGGGCAGCTCGCTGCTGGCGGTGCAGGAAGTGCCGCTGGAACACGTGAAGCGCTACGGCATCGTGGCCGGCGACGCCATCGAGGACGGCCTGGTCAAGGTCAGCCACATGGTGGAAAAGCCCAAGCCCGAAGACGCACCGTCGCGCCTGGGCGTGGCCGGCCGCTACATCCTCACGCCGGGCGTGTTCGCCGAGATTCGCAACCAGCCCAAGGGCGCGGGCGGCGAGATCCAGCTGACCGACGGCATCGCTGCGCTGATGAAGAAGGAATCGGTCTACGCCTATTCGTACAAGGGCATCCGCTACGACTGCGGCAGCAAGGAAGGCTTCCTGCAGGCCTCCGTGGAGCTGGCGCTGGCGCACCCCGAGGTGGGCGCGGAGTTTCGCGAGTACCTCAAGAGCCTGAAGCTGTAAGCGTGCGCGTCAGCGCGCGGTTGCGCTGAACACGCTTGTGAAAAGGGCCGCTGCTGCGGCCCTTTTGCTTTTCTGCTGCCGGATCAGCGGCGCTTCAGGACGTGGATGAAGTCGCTCCCCACCGTCTGCTGCTCCACCAGTTCGTTGCCCGTCTGGCGCGCGAAGGCCTGGAAGTCGCGGATCGATCCGGGGTCGGTGGACACCACCTTGAGCAGCTGGCCGCTCGCCATGTCGTTGAGCGATTTCTTCGCCTTGAGGATGGGCAGCGGGCAGTTCAGGCCCCGCGTGTCGAGTTCGCGGTCGACTTCAGCTGGCATTGCCTGGCTCCGGCGGCAGGTTCAGGCCGCGGCGGCGCTCTTCGTTTTCCGCCGCGGTGAAGAACACCGGCTCGTGCCCGCGCGTGCGCAGCCAGTCGGCCAGCGCGTAGCCGGTGCCGGCGGGCCAGCACTTCAGGTCCGGCAGGTCGTACAGGCGGTAGTCGACCAGTTCGGGCGAGAGCTTGACCTCGCCGTCGGCCACGACGTGGTACGCGATGATGATCTGGTTCATGCGCTGGAAGTCGTAGGCCCCCACCAGCTTGGTGGCGCTGACGTCGAGGTTGGTTTCTTCCTTCACCTCGCGCGCGATGCCTTCCTCGGGCGTTTCGCCGGCTTCCATGAAGCCGGTGATCAGCGCGAACATCTTGCCCGGCCATGCCGCATTGCGCGCCAGCAGCACCTGGCCGCGGTACTCGACGATGGCGGCGAGCACGGGCGTGGGGTTGTTCCAGTGCGTGTGGCCGCAGTTGGGGCAGCGCAGCCGCTCCTTGGGGCCGCCGTCTTCCATCAGCGCGATCCACTCGAGCGGCGTGGCGCAGACCTGGCAGAACTTGGGATGGGGCATGGAAGTCTCTTTTCATTTTATGGCCGCGCCTGCTGGCGAGCGAGCGGGCGGATGGCGGGTTGACGGGTACTGCGGGGTGCTGGCGCTTTGGGTCAGGCGGGGAACACGCCGGTGGAGAGGTAGCGGTCGCCGCGGTCGCAGACCACGAACACGATGGTCGCGTTCTCGACCGTCTTCGACACCTCGAGCGCGGCCCACAGGGCACCGGCCGCCGAAATGCCTCCGAAGATGCCCTCTTCGCGCGCCAGGCGCCGGCACATTTCCTCGGCGTCGTCCTGGGTCACGCTGATTTCCTGGTCGACACGGCTCGGGTCGAAGATCTTGGGCATGTACTCGGCCGGCCACTTGCGGATGCCCGGAATGCGGGAGCCCTCGGCCGGCTGCGCGCCGATGATGCGCACCGCGGGGTTCTTCTCTTTCAGGAAGCGCGACACGCCGGTGATGGTGCCGGTGGTGCCCATCGCGCTCACGAAGTGCGTCACCTTGCCCTTGGTGTCGGCCCAGATCTCGGGGCCGGTGGTCTCGTAATGGATGCGCGGGTTGTCGGGGTTGGCGAACTGGTCGAGCACGCGGCCCTTGCCCTGGCCGACCATCTGCTCGGCCAGGTCGCGGGCATATTCCATGCCGCCGCTCTTGGGCGTGAGCACGAGCTCGGCGCCGAAGGCCTTCATGGTCTGGGCGCGCTCCACGGAGAGGTCCTCCGGCATGATGAGCACCATGCGGTAGCCCTTGATGGCCGCGGCCATGGCCAGGGCGATGCCGGTGTTGCCGGAGGTGGCTTCGATCAGCGTGTCGCCGGGCTTGATCTCGCCGCGCTCTTCGGCGCGCTTGATCATCGAGAGGGCCGGCCGGTCTTTGACCGAACCCGCGGGGTTGTTGCCTTCGAGCTTGCCGAGAATCACGTTGCCGCGCTTCGCGTTTTCTGCTGCATGGATGCGTTGCAGTGCGACCAGGGGGGTCTTGCCGATGGCATCTTCGATCGTCGGATAATTCATGGCAGCCACTGTGCCATAATTTTGGGCTTGCTTCAGAACCCTGCCCGGGTGGTGAAATTGGTAGACGCAGGGGACTCAAAATCCCCCACCGAAAGGTGTGCCGGTTCGATTCCGGCCCCGGGCACCACACTTTGGCGGTCTGACCCGCAGGCCGCTTCCTGCAAACCGGTGTGCACCGTTGGATAAGCCAACCGCACCCGCAATTCGCGCTTCAGCCGCGTGTTGTCCAGCAGGCGCGACTCCCCCATGAAACTCAGCAGCTGCACCGACAATTGCCGCTCGGCCTCGCCGCGCGCGACGCGCGGCGGGCGGGGCATGCCGTACAGGTCGGCCGCCAGGTCGATGTAGTCGCCCATGCGCAGCTCGGTGTCGTCCGACGCATGCACGATGCGCTGCGGCTTGCCGCGGAACAGCGCCGCCACGCACGCGCGCGCCAGGTCGTCGGCGTGGATGTGGTTGGTGTACACGTCGTCTTCGCGCCGCAGCACAGGTGTGCCGCGCTCCAGGCGGGCGCGGGGCGTGCCGTTCTCGCGGTCGGGCGCGTAGATGCCCGGAATGCGCAGGATGCTGGCGCGCACGCCGGCGCTGCGGCCCAGCCATCGCACGGCGCGCTCGGCGTCCACGCGGCGATGGGCGCGCGGGGTGTCGGGCCGCACGGCGCGGGTTTCGCTCACGTGGGCGCCTTCGCAGTTGCCATACACGCCGCTGGTCGAGCCATAGACGATGGTCGAAGGCACCGAGCGCAACCGCAGCGCGCGCGCCAGCGCCGTGGTGCGCTGGTCGCGCCACCAGGCGGCGCCGCCGTCGCGCGCGGGCGGGGCCAGGTGCAGCACACGGGTGGCGATGCCCGCGAGCCGGCGCAGGGTGGCCGCGTCGTCCAGGTTGCCAAGCAGCGGTCGGATGCCGGCCGCGCGCAGGCCGCCCACGCGGTCGGCCGAGGACGTGAGCGCGACGAGTTGCATGCGGCCTCTGAGCTCGCGCGCCACGCGTTGGCCGACATCGCCGCAACCGACGATCAGGAGGCGCTCGCGCCGGAACCGCGCCGGCAGGGCGCCGGAGGGGCTATTGATTGAAGGCAAAATCTTGGTTCCTGTCCGAATTCAGTTGCTCCCGAGCCTGCCCGCAAGCCGGGAGATATTTACCCCTCGAAGAATACCGATGACTGCTACCGCGCCGCACGAGGCGGGCTTTTCCATCACCGTCGAACCCAGCGGGCGCCACTTCGTGGTCCACGGCGACGAAACCATCCTGGCGGCCGGCATCCGCCAGGGCATCGGCCTCCCCTACGGCTGCAAGGACGGCGCCTGCGGCTCCTGCAAGTGCCGCAAGCTCTCCGGCGAGGTCACGCTTGGCCCGCACCAGAGCAAGGCCCTGAGCGCCGAGGAACAGCTCGCCGGCTTCGTGCTGACCTGCTGCGCCCACGCCACGAGCGACGTGGTGCTCGAGTCGCGCCAGGTCACCGAGGCCGGCGCCATGCCGATCCGCAAGATGCCGGTGCGCGTGCAGGGCCTCACGCGGCTGTCGCACGACGTGATGATGGTGCGCCTGCAGCTGCCGGCCGGCGAACCGCTGCAGTTCCATGCGGGCCAGTACGTGGAGTTCATCCTGCGCGACGGCGCCCGCCGCAGCTACTCGATGGCCAACGCGCCGCACACGCTGGGCGAGCCCGGCACGGGCATCGAGCTGCACCTGCGGCACCTGCCCGGCGGCAAGTTCACCGACCATGTGTTCGGCACGATGAAAGAGAAGGAAATCCTGCGCATCGAAGGCCCTTTCGGCAGCTTCTTCCTGCGCGAGGACTCCGACAAGCCGATGGTGCTGCTGGCCTCCGGCACGGGCTTCGCGCCGATCAAGGCGCTGCTGGAGCACATGAAGCACAAGGCCATCGAGCGGCCCGCCACGCTCTACTGGGGCGGCCGCCGCCCCGAAGACCTGTACATGGACGCATGGCTGCGCGAGCAGATGGCGCAGATGCCCCACCTGCGCTACGTGCCCGTCGTGTCCAACGCCACGCCCGACGACAACTGGACCGGGCGTACCGGATTCGTCCACCAGGCCGTGCTGCAAGACTTTGCCGACCTCTCGGGCCACCAGGTGTACGCCTGCGGCGCGCCCATCGTGGTCGACTCGGCCAAGCGCGACTACGTGGCGCTGGCCGGCCTGCCCGAAGAAGAGTTCTTCGCCGACGCGTTCACCACGGAGGCCGACAAGGCCCTGCCCTGACGCTCCTGATTCCCTTGATTCCCCTGGTTCCCCTGATTTCCCTGAGAAAAACCCGCAAAACAATGAAGACGAGACACTTCCTCCTCACGCTGCTCGCCAGCGCCACCGCCCTGATGGGCACCGGCCAGGCCATGGCCCAGCAACAGCGCCCCATTCGCCTCGTGGTTCCGTACGCGGCCGGCGGCCCCATCGACAACACGGCGCGCATCCTGGCCGAACGCGTGAAGGACACGCTGGGCCCGGTCATCATCGACAACAAGCCCGGCGCGGGCGGCAACATCGGTGCCGACATCGTGGCCAAGGCGCCGGCCGACGGCCTCACCATCGGCATTGCGGCCACCGCCACCAACGCGGTGAACCCCTGGCTCTACAACAAGATTCCGTTCAACGCCGCGACCGACTTCGCGCCCATCACGCAGATGGTCCGCGTGCCCAACGTGCTGGTGATGAACGCCGACACCGCCAAGCGCCTGAACATCAACACCGTGGCCGACCTGATCCGCTACGCCAAGGCCAACCCCGCCAAGCTCAACTACGGCAGCGGCGGCAACGGCAGCGCCGGGCACCTGGCGGGCGAGCTGTTCAAGAAGGAAGCGGGCATCTTCGCGCTGCACATCCCGTACAACGGCGGCAGCCCGGCGCAGCTGGCGCTGATCTCGGGGCAGGTCGACTTCAACTTCGACAACCTCGCCACCGCCGCGCCCAACATCCGCTCGGGCAAGCTCAAGGCCATTGCCGTGACCACGCTGCAGCGCAGCAACTCGCTGCCCGAGGTGCCGCCCATCGCGGACACGCTCAAGGGCTTTTCCATCGACACGTGGTGGGGGCTGGTCGCGCCGGCCGGCACGCCGCACGACGTGGTCGTGAAACTGAACCAGGCCTTCGTCGCGGCGCTGAACGCGCCGGAAACCAAGACCCGCTTCGCCGGCCTGCTGGCCGAGCCGGTGGCCAGCTCGCCGGAGCAGTTCGGCGCGTTCATGAAGAGCGAGCTCTCGAAGTACGAAGCGGTCGTGAAGGCGACCGGCGCAAAGGTCGACTGACCTCCAGCTCGTCGCGCACCTGGCCGCCCGTTCGGGCGGCAATACCAGCGGCCCGGCGATGCCGGTTCCGCGGTATGTCTGGGTGAGACTTCGGCGGGATATGCGCCGAGGTCAATCGCCGGGATTAATCGCCGAACTTATTCGCCGAGGTACGCGGCCCGCACACGCGGGTCGCTCAACAGCGCCTTGGCTTCACCATTCATCGTGATGAGCCCCGACTCCATCACATAGCCCCGGTCGGCCAGCTGCAGCGCGCGGTTGGCGTTCTGCTCCACCAGCAGGATGGTCACGCCCTGCGAGGCCACGGTCTGCACCACCTCGAAGATCTTGTCGCACATGATGGGCGACAGGCCCATGGTGGGCTCGTCCAGCAGCAGCACCTTGGGGCGCGCCATCAGCGCGCGGCCCATGGCCAGCATCTGCTGCTCGCCGCCCGACATCGTGCCTGCCAGCTGGTCCTTGCGCTCGCGCAGGCGCGGGAAGGTCACGAACACACGCTCCATGTCGCTGGCGATCTCGGCCTTGTCCTTGCGGATGTAGGCGCCGATCTGCAGGTTCTCGGTGATGGTCATGCGCGTAAACACGCCGCGGCCTTCCGGCACCATCACCAGCCCTTCGCCCACCAGGTCCCAGGCGCCGCGGCCCTTGATGCTGCGGCCCAGGAACTCGATGTGGCCCGCGCCCGCGGGCAGCGTGCCGGTGATCGCCTTCATGGTGGTGGTCTTGCCGGCGCCGTTGGAGCCGATGAGCGAGACCAGCTCGCCCTCGCGCACCTCGAAGTCCACGCCCTTCACGGCCTGGATGCCGCCGTAGCCCACCTTCAGGCCGCTGACCTTCAACAGCGTCTTGCCGGCCGCCTTGGCTTGCGCGGCATTCGACACGGTTTCTTGTTCGCTCATGGTTGCTGCGCTCATTTCAGTGGCCTCCGGTGCCGAGGTAGGCCTCGATCACCTTCTCGTTCTTCTGCACGTCCACCGGTGTTCCCTCGGCAATCTGCTTGCCGTAGTCCAGCACGGTGACGCGGTCGCACAGGCCCATGATGAGCTTGACGTCGTGTTCGATGATCAGGATGGTGCGGTTGTCCCGCCGGATGCGGTCGATGAGTTCGCGCAGCGCCACCTTCTCGGTGGAGTTCATGCCGGCGGCCGGTTCGTCCAGCGCGATGAGCTGCGGGTCGGTGGCCAGGGCACGCGCGATTTCGAGGCGGCGCTGGTCGCCGTAGCTCAGCGTGCGTGCCTTGTAGTCGGCGAACTTGCCGATGCCCACGTAGTCGAGCAGTTCGTGCGCGCGATCGGCAATGGCTTTTTCTTCGGCCTTGAAGCTGCGGGTGCGCAGCATGGCGCCGAACACGCCCGAATTCGTGCGGATGTGGCGCCCGACCATCACGTTCTCCAGCGCCGTCATTTCGGCGAACAGGCGAATGTTCTGGAAGGTGCGCGCGATGCCGGCCTTGGCCACTTCGTGCACGGCCGTCGGCTGGTAAGGCTTGCCCGCGAGTTCGAAGCTGCCGCTGTCGGGCGTGTACAGCCCGGTGATCACGTTGAAGAACGTGGTCTTGCCCGCGCCGTTGGGGCCGATCAGGCCGTAGACCTGGCCGCGCTTGATGGTGATGCCCACGTCCGAGAGCGCCTGCAAGCCGCCGAAGCGCTTGGAGATGCCGCGAACGTCGAGGATGGTGTCGGTGTTTGTCGTCATGTCTGTGTCTCCTCGGCTCACGGATTGATCGACATGGGACGCTCGGCACCGCCGGGCAACTGGTCGGCGGGCGTATCGATGCCCGGCGCATGCGTCTGCAACGAACCCGGGGCCACGGCCGCGTGGGCCGGGTCGACGGGCACGCCGCCCTTCTTGGTCAGCGTCTTGCCGTGCTCGGGCGAGGGCCACAGGCCGCGCGGGCGCACCAGCATGATGACGATCATGGCCAGCGCGATGAACAGCTGGCGCAGGATGGAAGCGTCGAGGCGGCCGCCGGTGAGCGACTGCAGCGGACCGGCCACGTAGCGCAGCACCTCGGGCAGCGCCGCCAGCAGCACGGCACCGAGGATGACGCCAGGCAGGTGGCCGATGCCGCCGAGCACGACCATCGCGACGATCATCACCGACTCCATCAGGCTGAAGGACTCGGGCGACACGAAGCCCTGGAAGGCCGCGAACATCGCGCCCGACACGCCACCGAAGCTCGCGCCCATGCCGAAAGCCAGCAGCTTCATGTTGCGGGTGTTGATGCCCATGGCCTTGGCGGCGATCTCGTCTTCGCGGATGGCCATCCAGGCGCGGCCGATGCGCGAGACCTGCAGGCGGTGCGAGATGATCACCGTGGCGATCACCAGCGCCAGGAACAGGTAGTAGTACAGCGACACCGAGGAGATGGTGAAGCCGTCGAACTTCCATGCCTTGCCCAGGTCGAGGCCCCAGAACTTGATGGAATCGATGGCCGTGATGCCCTTCGGACCGTTGGTGATGTTCACCGGCTGGTCGAGGTTGTTCAGGAACACGCGGATGATTTCACCGAAGCCCAGCGTCACGATGGCGAGGTAGTCGCCGCGCAGCTTCAGCGTGGGCGCGCCCAGCAGCACGCCAAGGCAACCCGCGACAACGAGAGCGAGAGGAATCACGATCAGCAGCGAGGTGTGCATGCCGTTCGGGAACATGGCCTTGAACCACGGGAAGGTCTCGGTCAGGTGCGAGGAGCCCATCAGCGCGAAGAGGTACGCCCCCACCGCGAAGAAGGCCACGTAGCCCAGGTCGAGCAGGCCGGCATAGCCGACCACGATGTTCAGGCCCAGTGCCAGCAGCACGTAGAGCAGTGCGATGTCGGCGATGCGCACCCATGCGTTGCCCTGCATCTGCAGCAGCAGGGGCAGCGCGAGCACGGCGATGATGCCGACGATGTAGAGCGCGAGGTTCTTGCTGTTCTTCATGGTTGCTGCTCCTTACGCACGGTCCGCCACGCGTTCGCCGAGCAGGCCCGACGGTCGCAGGGTGAGCATGACGATCAGCACGATGAACGCGAAGATGTCGCTGTAGTTGCTGCCCAGCACACCGCCCGTAAGGGTGCCGATGTAGCCCGAGCCGATGGCTTCGATGAGCCCCAGCAGGATGCCGCCGACCACCGCGCCCGCCAGGTTGCCGATGCCGCCGAACACCGCCGCGGTGAAGGCCTTCAGGCCGGGCAGGAAGCCCATCGCGTGTTGCGCGATGCCGTAGTTGGACGCGTACATCACGCCGGCAATGGCCGCGAGCACGGCGCCGATGATGAAGGTGGCCGAGATGACCATGTCGGGCCGAATGCCCATGAGGGCGGCCACGCGCGGGTTCTCCGCGGTGGCGCGCATCGCGCGGCCGAGCTTGGTGTAGTTGACCAGCCACATCAGCACCACCAGCGAGAACGCGGTAACGCTCAGGATCATGACCTGCGTGGGAGAGATCACTGCGCCGGCCACGTGGATGGGGTCGGTGGGCAGCAGGTTGGGGTAGGCCTTGTTGGTCGGCTTCCAGATGATCATGGCCAGCGTCTGCAGCAGGATCGACATGCCGATGGCGGTGATCAGCGGAGCGAGCTTGGGGCTGTTGCGCAGCGGCCGGTAGGCCACCTTCTCGATCACGAAATTGAGGGTTGCCGCGACGATGCAGGCAATGACCAGGGAAATGAGGAGGATCAACCAGCCGGGCGTTCCGGGCATCGATTCCTGCATCAGCCCGATGATGGTCCAGCTCGTCAGAGCCCCCACCATCAATACCTCTCCGTGCGCAAAGTTGATCAGATTGATGATGCCGTACACCATGGTGTAGCCCAAGGCTATCAAGGCGTACATGCTGCCGAGTACCAGACCGTTGATGATCTGCTGCAGCAAAATGTCCATATCGCGTTTCCCTATGTGTTGCACCGTTTGCGGGGTGCCATTCACCCACCGAGGCACCGGTTTGGCGCCCTTGGCATGACAAGCAAAAAACCAGCCAACATGTGTCGCCGGCGGATTTGTGGGCGGGATTGTAAGCACGCACCAGCGCCGAATTGGTGCGTGTTGACCGGGGTTTACCCGCTCACCTCATGCTGTATGCGCGTGGGGTCATGCACGCTTTGCGGGCATGTTGCAAGACCGTATCAGTCGTTGCCTTCAGCGTTCAGGCGGCGCAGTTCGCGCAGCTTTTCGCCGATGCGGATTTCGAGTCCGCGGTCCACCGGTTCGTAGAAAACCTGGCCTTCCAGCCCGTCGGGAAGGTAACGTTCGCCGGCGGCAAAACCGCCCTCTTCGTCATGCGCGTAGCGGTAGCCCTTGCCGTAGTCGAGCTCCTTCATGAGCTTGGTCGGCGCATTGCGCAGATGCATGGGCACGGGGCGCGTGCTGTCTTTCTTGATCAGGGCACGCACCGCGTTGTAGGCCTTGTAGACCGCGTTCGACTTGGGCGCGATCGCCAGGTACACCACGCACTCGGCCAGCGCCAACTCCCCTTCCGGGGTACCCAGCCGTTCGTAGACCTCGGCCGCGTCCAGCGCCAGGCGCAGCGCGCGCGGGTCGGCCAGGCCGATGTCCTCGCTGGCCATGCGCACCAGGCGGCGCGCCATGTAGCGCGGGTCGGCACCGCCATCGAGCATGCGCACGAACCAGTAGAGGGCCGCGTCGGGGTCGCTGCCGCGCACCGACTTGTGCAGCGCGCTGATGGTGTCGTAGAACTGCTCGCCGCCCTTGTCGTAGCGGCGCATGCGCTCGCCGAGCACACGCAGCAGCCACTCGTCGGTGATGTCGGCCAGCTTCTCGGCGCGCGCGGCGACGGCGAGCGTCTCCAGCGTGTTGAGCAGGCGGCGCGCATCGCCGTCGGCGTAGGCGACCAGGCGGTTGACCGCGACGGCCTCGATGCCCGGCACGGCCTGGATGGCCTGGGCGCGCGCCACGATCTGCTTGAGGTCTTCCTCGTTGAGCGACTGCAGCACGTACACGGCGGCCCGCGAGAGCAACGCGGAGTTGACTTCGAACGAAGGGTTCTCGGTGGTCGCGCCGATGAAGGTGAAGAGCCCCGACTCCACATGCGGCAGGAAGGCGTCCTGCTGGCTCTTGTTGAAGCGGTGCACCTCGTCGACGAAGACGATGGTGCGCCGCTGCTCGAGCCCGTCACGTGCCGAAGTGGCTCGGTCGACCGCTTCGCGGATGTCCTTCACGCCCCCGAGCACCGCGCTGATGCTGAGGAACTGCGCATCGAACGAATCGGCCATGAGCCGCGCGATGGTCGTCTTGCCGGTGCCCGGCGGCCCCCACAGGATGCAGGAATGCGGCTGGCCCGATTCGAAGGCGATGCGCAGCGGCATGCCCGGGCCGAGCAGGTGCTGCTGGCCGATCACTTCGCTGAGCGTCTTGGGACGCAGGCGTTCGGCAAGGGGTTGGTGGGCGGTGGTGGCCAAGCGGGTGGGCGGTGGGTGTGCTTGCTTCGCTTACTGCTTGACGACGTCGGCGCCGGCCGGTGCCTTGAAGTCGAACACGCTCGCGGGCAACGACGGGTTCACTTCCACCTTGCTGAACTTGAGCACCGAACGCTGGCCGAAGCTGTCGAGAATCTCGAGCGCCGCCAGTGCGTCGCCCTGGAAGCCGACCTGCACGCTCTGCAGCTGGCCGTCCTTGTTCTTCGGCGTGGCCTTGACCCACTGCAGGCCGTCGCGCTCGGGCGCAGCATCTAGGGTGAAGTCGGCCTGCAGGGCGCGCAGGTCGGGGGCAGCGGCAATCAGTGCCGCGGGCGTGGAGCCCAGGGCCTGCGCCTGCGCGCGCTGCGTGACCTGGTTCAGGTCGGCGTCGTACAGCCACAGCGTCTTGCCGTCGGCCACGATGCTCTGTGCGAAAGGCTTCTGGTAGTCGAACTTGAACTTGCCCGGGCGCTGGAATTCGAAGGTGCCGGTCGAAGTCTTCGTGCGGCCCGGCTGCCCCTCGCGCGGCGGGGCCGTCACGATCTGGGTGAAGTCGGCGCGGCCGGACTTCACGGTCTTGACGAAGGTTTCGAGGCTTTCAAGCCCGCCGGCCCACGCGTTGGCGGAACACAGGAGGCCGATCAATAGCCAATGACGCAATTTCAATTTGGATTCCTCGCGATTCTTTGCAACGCTGCAATAGCTTTGCCGCTTTAACGTGGCAATTGGCTTCGACCTTAACCGCCGCGAATTGCGGCGGGTGTAGGTCTGGATGAAGATTTGCAATGCTGCATGACGCTTTTGCAAATTGCCTGTCGGCAGGTAACCGGATTACGGATATCGCCGGGGCCACCACAGGGCAAACTTCTGGCGAACCTGGGCGAATTATTCCGCTGCGCGCGCCGGCACCAGGATTTCGCGCTGCCCGCTGCCGCTCATGGCACTGACCAGGCCGGCCTTTTCCATGTCCTCGACCAGGCGCGCAGCGCGGTTGTAGCCGATCTTCAGGTGACGCTGCACCAGCGAGATGCTGGCCTTGCGGTTCTTCAGCACGACCTCGACCGCCTGGTCGTACATCGGGTCCTTCTCGGCGTCGCCGCCGCCCAGCAGGTCGCCGTCACCGTCGCCATCGACCGTGCCGCCTTCGAGCACGCCCTCGATGTAGTCGGGCTCGCCCTGGCTCTTCAGGTAGGCCACCACGCGGTGCACCTCCTCGTCGCTCACGAAGGCGCCATGCACGCGAATTGGAAGGCCGGTGCCGCTGGGCATGTAGAGCATGTCGCCCATGCCCAGCAGCGCTTCGGCGCCCATCTGGTCGAGGATGGTGCGGCTGTCGATCTTGCTGGACACCTGGAACGCGATGCGCGTCGGAATGTTCGCCTTGATCAGGCCGGTGATCACGTCGACGCTGGGCCGCTGCGTGGCAAGAATCAGGTGGATGCCGGCCGCGCGCGCCTTCTGCGCGAGGCGCGCGATGAGCTCTTCGATCTTCTTGCCGACGACCATCATCAGGTCGGCCAGCTCGTCGATGACCACCACGATGTGCGGCTCGCGCTTCAGCGGCTCGGGGTCGTCCGGCGTGAGGCTGAAGGGGTTGTAGATGAACTCCTCGCGCGCCTTGGCCTCGTCGATCTTGGTGTTGTAGCCGGCCAGGTTGCGCACGCCGAGCTTGCTCATGAGCTTGTAGCGGCGCTCCATCTCGGCCACGCACCAGTTCAGGCCGTGCGCGGCCTGGCGCATGTCGGTGACCACGGGCGCCAGCAGGTGCGGAATGCCTTCGTAGACCGACATTTCGAGCATCTTCGGGTCGATCATCAGCAGGCGAACATCGCGTGCCTCGGCCTTGTAGAGCAGCGACAGGATCATCGCGTTGATGCCCACCGACTTGCCCGAGCCGGTGGTACCGGCGACGAGAACGTGTGGCATCTTCGCGAGGTCGGCCACCACGGGGTTGCCGATGATGTCCTTGCCGAGGCCCATGGTGAGCATCGACTTGCCTTCGTTGTAGATCTGCGAGCCCAGGATCTCGCTGAGCTTGATCGACTGGCGCTTGGCGTTCGGAAGCTCGAGCGCCATGTAGTTCTTGCCCGGAATGGTCTCGACCACGCGGATCGACACCAGCGAGAGCGAACGCGCCAGGTCCTTGGCGAGGCCCAGGATCTGCGAGCCCTTGACGCCGGTGGCGGGCTCGATTTCGTAACGCGTAATGACGGGGCCGGGCGACGCGAGCACCACGCGCACCTCGACGCCGAAGTCCTTGAGCTTCTTCTCGATCATGCGCGAGGTCATCTCGAGCGTGTCGGAAGACACCGTTTCCTGGCGCACCTGCGCGGCGTCGAGCAGGTCGACCTGCGGCAGCTTGCTGTCGGGCAGTTCCTTGAAAAGCGGCTTCTGGCGCTCCTTGACGACGCGGTCGCTGCGGGGCACCTCGGTCATCGCGGGTTCGATCTGCACCGGCGGCGACACCGGGCGGCGCTTGGGCGCCGGATCGATGCGGATGTCGTCCTCGTCGTCGCTGTCGAAGCTCGGCTCCTGCGGGCCCGGCTCGCCGAACGCGGCCTCCTTGGCGGGGCGTGCTTTCTTGGGCCGCGGCGCCGGAACGGGCTCTTCGTCACCGGCGCGCTCGCGGGCGGCCTGCTTGCCCATGGCGATGTCGGCGGCCATCTCGCGTTTTTCGCGGCGCGACTCGAACAGCGAGTAGGCGCGTGCACCGATGCGCTCGGCAATCAGGCTCCACGAAAAGCGGAACACCAGCGCCGAGCCGATCACGCCGCCGGCAATGGCCATCAGTGCAGAACCGGTGAAGCCCATCCAGCGCACGCTGGCCGGGCCGACGAGGTAGCCCAGCGCGCCACCGCCGGAGCCCGGAAGGTGCGCCTCGAGGCGGTACAGGCGCGACCATTCCAGCACGGTGCTTGCGCACAGCAGCAGAACCAAGCCGAACCAGAATGCGAGGCGGCTGCGATTGAAGCGCCCGCGTGGGGGTTGCTCGACCGCGGGTGCGGGCTCGCCGCCACGCAGCCAGCCGGCCAGCGACGAAAGCCAGGCGCGCAGCCCGGCCGCCAGGCACCACCACACGGAATAACCAGCAAGAAAGTAGCTGCCATCGGCCAGCCAGGCGCCGATGCGGCCGCCCCAGTTCTTGATGTCGCCTCCGGTGCCCGATGTGGACCAGGCCGCGTCGGAGGGCGTGAAGCTCAGCATGGCGAGCAACCAGAACAACAGCGCTGCGAATCCTGCGATCAGCGTGATTTCATGGGCGAAACGCATGGCGCGCGCGCGCACGGGTTGGCCCTCGGCAGCAGAAGAAGATTGAAGCGTATTGAGCGAATAGGTCATGAAAAACACGGCAACCGGCCCAGGAAAAACGGGGGCCGGCGGCACGAACACTACAACAAAAGGCCGGGGCCGCCTGCGGCGGGAGCTCCGGCCCGCGGGCTCAGGCCAGGGACAGGAGCCGTTCCTTGACGATCATCGACCCGTCTTCCAGGGTCTGCACGAAGCCGCGCTCCTCGAGGTCCTTCATGACGCGGCTCACCATTTCGCGCGAAGCGCCCACCATCTTGGCCAGGTCCTGGCGGGAAATCTTGTCGCGCACCTTCAGGTTGCCAGCGCCGTCTTCGATGGCGAATTCGAGCAGCGAGCGGGCCACGCGACCATACACGTCCATCAGCGCCAGCGACTCGATCTTGCGGTCGGCATGGCGCAGGCGCTGAACCAGGCCGCGCATGATGTTGTAGGCCATGGAGGAGTTCTCGGGCAGGCAACGCGCGAAGGCGTCGCGGCCCAGCATGAGCACATCGCACTGGATTTCGGTGCGCACGGTGGCCGAATGCGGCTCGTCGTCGATCAGACTCATTTCGCCCAGGTAGTCACCGGGATGCAGCGTGGCCAGGATGACCTCGCGTCCGCGGCTGTCGGCGCTGGTGACGCGTGCGCGTCCGGTCAGGATGATGTAGAGCGCGTCGGATTTCTTGCCCTGCTCCACAACGACTTCCCCCCGCTTGAAGCGCTTCTTGATGATCGCATCCGCGATGCTGGCGGACTGCGTGGCCGTCAGCGACGCGAACAGCGGAACGCGCCGAAGCAATTCGAGGTTGGACAGCATCGACATTTATCAATCCCTGAGACAGCGCGCGGAGCAGCCCGAAAGACGAGTCCATGGATTACTACAATCGCGCGCATTGAAAACACCGTTTACCCGGTGTTGAACCGGGCAGTGATACTCCATATATATCGCTACCACCCTGAAAATGTACACGCTGACGCAGCGTCCATCCTAGGTTTTCTACTCATGTCCGCACCCCAACACGCCAAGGTTTTGATTCTCGGCTCCGGCCCCGCCGGCTATACCGCCGCGGTCTATGCAGCCCGTGCAAACCTCAAGCCCCTGCTCATCACCGGCATCGCCCAAGGCGGCCAGTTGATGACCACCACCGAGGTCGACAACTGGCCCGCCGACGTCCACGGCGTGCAGGGCCCCGACCTGATGCAACGCTTTCTGGAACACGCCGAGCGCTTCAATACGCAGATCGTGTTCGACCACATCAACAAGGTCGACCTGGGCAAGCGCCCCTTCACCCTCACCGGCGACAGCGGCACCTACACCTGCGACTCGCTGATCATCGCGACGGGCGCATCGGCCAAGTACCTGGGCCTCGACTCGGAAGAGAAGTTCATGGGCCGCGGCGTTTCCGCCTGCGCCACCTGCGACGGCTTCTTCTACCGTGAGCAGGAAGTCTGCGTGATCGGCGGCGGCAACACAGCCGTCGAAGAAGCGCTGTACCTCGCCAACATCGCCAACAAGGTCACGCTGGTGCACCGCCGCGACAAGTTCCGCGCCGAGCCCATCCTGATCGACAAGGTGATGGAGAAAGTGGCCGAAGGCAAGATCGTGCTGAAGCTGCACAACGAACTCGACCAGGTGCTGGGCGACGACACCGGCGTGACGGGCATCCGCATCAAGAACACGCAGACCGGCGCCACCGAGCAGATCGACCTCAAGGGCTGCTTCATCGCCATCGGGCACCACCCGAACACCGACATCTTCCAGGGCCAGGTGGAGATGAAGGACAACTACATCCTGACGCGCTCCGGCCTGCAGGGCTTTGCGACGATGACCAGCATTCCGGGCGTTTTCGCCGCCGGCGACGTGCAGGACAACGTGTACCGCCAGGCCATCACCAGCGCCGGCACGGGCTGCATGGCCGCCCTGGACGCCCAGCGCTTCCTGGAGCAAGACGGCACGCTCTGACCCAGCGGCGCCCGAAAGGGCTATAATCCGAGGCTTTGCCGAAATAGGGCCACCCTTCAACGAGGGGCAGGGTCACGGCAAAGTCGGGGTACCGCCACCCGTTTCTGGCGAGGTCAAGCTGCAAAACACCCTGCGACTTTCCGGTTGCGAGCGGTGCCAGCTGTTCAAGAAAGAGTGTCCTCATGGCACGCGTATGCGACGTAACGGGCAAAGGCCCGATGGTCGGAAACAACGTTTCCCACGCCAACAACAAAACCAAGCGCCGGTTCCTGCCGAACCTGCAATACCGCCGTTTCTGGGTCGAAACTGAAAACCGCTGGGTTCGCCTGCGTGTTTCGAGCGCTGCCCTGCGCCTGATCGACAAGAACGGTATCGACGCCGTGCTCGCAGACCTGCGTGCACGCGGCCAAGCTTAAGGAGCTGAATCATGGCAACGAGCAAAGGCGGACGCGAAAAGATCAAGCTGGAATCCACCGCGGGTACCGGCCATTTCTACACGACGAGCAAGAACAAGAAGACGATGCCTGAAAAGATGTCGATCATGAAGTTCGACCCCAAGGCACGCAAGCACGTCGAATACAAGGAAATCAAGCTGAAGTAATTCAGTTCTGGTTTTCCCAAACAAGAAACCCGCTGCTCACCCAGCGGGTTTTTTGTTGTCTGCAGTTTTCCATCACGCCCTCCTGCACCCCGCGGAAATGGCTGAGGGAAGGAAATGGGAAATGACAGGCACAAAAAAGCCGACCCTCAGGCCGGCTTTTTGATGAGCAAAACTTTCTCGTCAGGCGCGTGCTGCACGCAAGCGGGTCGAGAAGTCGCGCAGGCCAGCAATGCCGCTGGCTTCCGCGCGATGGCACCAAGCCGCCAGATCGGCCGCCAATTGCTCGCGGGACTGCGAGGTGTTCAGCCAGAGCTGGCGCAGCTCTTCGCGCATCGTCACCATCTTGTCGAGCACCGGGTGGGCAGCGCGCGCTTGCACGACGTGCGTACGGGCCGAGGCCGGCACTTTGTCGTCGTCACGGTGAAGCCAACGCTTCGCAGCCTTGAGCACCGACAGGTCGGCACCCTTCGTCTTCAGCGCTTCCAGTTCCAGGCTGGTGGCATGGCGCATTTCGCGCGCATAGCCAGCCATGACTTCATAACGGTTGGCGATGACGGCCTCGAGCGTCTTCTCGTTAGCCACGGGCTGGATGTCGCCCATCTGCATCTTCGGCGGCACCTTCTTGACCTTGGCCCAACCCAGCTTCTGGAACGCCTGGATGTAGACCCAGCCGATGTCGAACTCGTACTTCTTGACCGAGAACTTGGCCGAGGTCGGGTAGGTGTGGTGGTTGTTGTGCAGCTCTTCGCCGCCAATGATCAGGCCCCAGGGCATGATGTTGCGGCTGGCGTCCTGCGCCTCGAAGTTGCGGTAGCCCCAGTAGTGGCCAATGCCGTTGATGATGCCGGCGGCGGTGATGGGAATCCACAGCATCTGCACGGCCCACACGGCCATGCCGAGCGTGCCGAACAG
This sequence comes from Variovorax sp. J22G73, assembly GCF_030317035.1. GTDB lineage: Bacteria > Pseudomonadota > Gammaproteobacteria > Burkholderiales > Burkholderiaceae_C > Variovorax. The sequence goes on along the minus strand of NZ_JASZYK010000001.1, from coordinate 452,226 downwards.
CGCGAGGTTGATGACCAGCATCAAGCCGACGCCTTGCCAGCTGTAGCGGGTGTACAGGTTGCGTTCGATCCAGTCATCGGGCGTGCCATGACCGTAGCGCTCCATCGTTTCCTTGTTCTTCGACTCGGCGCGATAGAGCTCGGCGCCGCGCCAAAGCACTTCGTCGATGCCCTTGACCTGCGGGCTGTGCGGATCGTCGACGGTTTCGCACTTCGCGTGGTGCTTGCGGTGAATGGCGACCCATTCCTTGGTCACCATGCCGGTGCCCAGCCACAGCCAGAAGCGGAAGAAATGCGACGGGATCGGGCCCAGGTCCATGGCCCGGTGCGTTTGCGTCCGGTGCAGGAAGATGGTGACCGCGGCGATCGTGATGTGCGTGGTGACGAGCGTGTACAACACGACTTGCCACCAAGCGAGGTCCCACAGGCCGTGTCCGAGCCATTGGATGGCCGCGTCGAGAACGGCGGAGTCAGGAAGCAACATTGAGTCAGGTACTCCATGGCCACACGAAGGTGCAGCCTTCAGATAACCAGCGATTTTAAAGGGGCGGGCCTGACACAGACCCTTTAAACCTTCAAGAAAACCGCAGATTAACCCTCGTTTGGAGTACCGCCCCTATTTGCGGTTCCACACCGCCGCAAAGAAACCGTCCGTCGAATGGCGATGCGGCCAGAGACGCAGGTAGCGCCTGGCGCCCTCCCCGCCTGCGCAAAGCGCCTCGAAACCCTCCACTTTCAGGCCTTGCAGCAGTTCCGCGGCGTCCACAGGCACGAAATCGGGGTTGGCGGCACTGAACGCTTCGGCGATGGCCTCGTTTTCCTCTGGCAACACGCTGCACGTGGCGTAAACCAAACGCCCGCCCGATTTCACAAGCCGGGAAGCGCTTTGCAGGATGGCGGTCTGCTTGACCGTCAATTCCTCGACCGACTTGGCCGACTGGCGCCATTTCAGGTCCGGATTGCGCCGCAGCGTGCCCAGGCCCGAGCACGGCGCATCAACCAGCACGCGGTCGATCTTGCCCGCCAGGCGCTTGACCCGGTCGTCGCGCTCGTGCGCGATCGCGGCCGGATGCACGTTCGACAGCTTGCTGCGCGCCAGCCGCGGCTTGAGCGCGTCCAGCCGGTGCGCCGAGGTGTCGAAGGCGTACAGGCGACCGGTGTTGCGCATCGTCGCGCCGATGGCGAGCGTCTTGCCGCCCGCGCCGGCGCAGAAGTCGACCACCATTTCGCCGCGCTTGGCGTCCAGCAGCAGTGCCAGCAGCTGCGAGCCTTCGTCCTGCACCTCGATGGCGCCGCGAACGAAAGCGTCGAGCTTGGTCAGCGCCGGCTTGCCTTCGATACGCAAGCCCCAGGGCGAAAACGGCGTTACTTCAGATTTGATAGCAGCCTTGGCAAGCTCGGCCTTCACTTCCGCCCGCTTGTCGGTCAGCGCATTGACGCGCAGATCGAGCGGTGCAGGCTGCTGCAGGCTCTCGACCAGCGGCCAGAAGCCGTCGCCGAGCTGCGCTTTCAGCGGCGCGACCAGCCACTCGGGCAGGTTGTGGCGATGGCGCTCGAGCAGGTCGTCGGGCTTGACGGCGTCGCAGTTGTCGAGCCAGCGCTTTTCGGTGTCGTTCAGCGCGCTCTTCAGGAAATCGCGCGGGCCGTGAAAGCCCAGGATCGCCATGCGGCGCTCCTTAGAGCCGGAGCCCGAAGGCGAGAGATGGTCGAACAGCAGCTTCTTGCGAAGCACGGTGTAGACAGTTTCGGCGAGCGTCGCGCGCTCGCGCGGACCGAACTCGCGGTGGTCACGGAAAAACCGCGAAACGACCTGGTCGGCCGGGTGATCGAATTTCAGGACAAGGCCGACCAGATCGGCGGTGGCCTCCAACAGGGCTTTGGGGTGCATCCCCCGATTGTCTCAGCCAGCCGACCCCTTGGTCCCAAGGGGCGCCAAACAGGCTATGCGGCACGGGCCCAGAGTTCGCCGAAAGCCTGCCGTTCGATGTCTTCCACCGTGGGCGAATGGCCCGCCCACAGCACCAGCGCCGCCCCCGGCAGCGTCAGCGTCTGCTCCAGCTGGCGGCACATCTGCCAGCGGTCCTCGTCGTCCAGCCCTGGCAGGTCGACGAAGACGATGTAGGCGCGGCGCCACGGAAACTCGCGCAGGTTCTTGCGCACCAGCCACGCCCGCGACGCGGGCAGGCAGCGCACCAGGTCGGCCCGAAGCTCGCCCAACTCGTAGTCGCTCAGGTCGTGCCGCGAGATCTGGCTGAAAAAAGGCGTGCCGGTAATTTCTTCCCACGCGCGCGTCTCGGCCTCCTCAGCCTCCTTGAGGCGGCCGCGCCACAGCTTCAGCGCTTCTTCGTCGTGCGCGCCTGCATCGGGGTCTTCCAGCGAGGCCACGGCGCTCTTGGCGGCCCACCAGCGGCTGGCAGCGCCGGCGCCGTGCAGCCTTTCGAGCACGGCGAGGCGTCCACCCCTGTCGTTCGCGGGCAGCATCTGGGCCAGCCCGCGCAGCGCGCCCGGGTGCTCCGGCGCGATGCGCAGGGCGCTTTCATAGCGCGGGCGCACCGGCGCGGCCGGGTCGAGCCGGCGCTCCGAATCGGCCCACTCGACCATCTCGTCCGGCGTGTTGTGCTCGCCACGCGCCGCCAGCACCGAGATGCGTTCGCGAATGCGCGAGCGGTGCGCGTGGTGCTGCTTCCAGTCGGCGGCGTGGGCGCGGCGCCAGCGGTTGTCGAAGTGCTCGATCCACTTCTTGCGATCTTCCAGCAACTCGAGCGCCGAGCGCTGCGACCATTCGGGCAAGGCCGCCTTCTGGCCCAGCGCCTCGAGGCGGTCGCGCAGCACCGGGTGGGTGTCGTCCATGTCGCTCACACGGCGCATCGCCTCGCGCAGCGCCTGCCGCGCGAAGTCGTCGCCGGGGGGCGTGCGCACGCGCTTGCGCAACGCGGCGAAAGGGCCGGGCGGCTGCGGGTCGTGCTCGGCGCGCGACCAGTGCCAGGGCCAGAACTCGTTGGCATACCAGTTGCCCTTGATGGCGATCTCGGTCAGGGCCGCGGCCGCCACCGACGTGCCCAGCAGGCGCCCCGAAATACGGTCGGCCTCGTATTCGTCCTGCCGCGCCAGCGCGAAGGTCTTGGCCGCGAAGCGCGGGAAGTACCAGCGAAAGAACGCCCCCGAAAACAGCGCCATCACGCTCTCGTTGCGTTGCAGGTTGGCGTCGAGCTTGAGCCACGAGATCCGCGTGCGGTAGATCCACGCGCTGAGCTTGCCGTGGTTGCCGCGCAGGTGACCGTACTCGTGCGCCAGCACCGACAGCAGCCGGCGCCGGTCGAGCATCATCAGGAGCGGCAGGCCGATGCTCAGCGAATTGACGGCACCGCCGAACAGCCCGAAGCGCGGCACCTGGCGGATGCTGGCGTTGAATTCGTCATCCAGGTAGACGTGATGGACCTGCGGCCCCTTGATCTTCGCGCGAATGCGGTCCAGCGCCTCGAACAGCGCGGGCGCGTCGTCGCGATGGAGCTCGACGCCCTCGGGCTCCTCCAGGCGCACCCACAGCGCGCGCAGCGTGGTCCAGAGCAGGCCGCCGGCAAACAGCAGCACCCAGCCGCGCGTGAAGCTGAAGCGCTCCTCGCGGATCGACCACAGCGCCCACACAATGAGGCCCACCGCGAGCGCCAGGCAACCCAGCACCCACACATAACCGAGCGCGGCAAAGGCTGCCACGCTGCGTCGATAGCGCGCACTGTCGTCCGCACTGGCATGCTCGCTCAGTCGAACCAGGTGAACAAAATCAGCGCGATCCATCCGACTCCCGTCACATCAAGCCAAGACAGTTTTTGAAAGAAGCCCCGTTGAACGACGAAGACCTCCCTCCCCTCATCGAAACACCCCCCGGCCGCTACCGTCACTACAAAGGCGGCGAGTACGAGGTGATCGGCACCGTGCGCCACAGCGAGACGCTGGAGCCGATGACGCTGTACCGCGCCCTCTATGGCGCCCACGGACTCTGGGTCCGGCCGGCCGCCATGTTCGGCGAGACCGTCGTCATCGACGGCACCCCGCGGCAAAGATTCACCAAGATCTAGCACCCTGGGCAGGGCCCGCCCTGCGCCTAGATCACCCTCGTCGAGCCGATCAACCGCAGCGAACGTCCGTCACGCGGTTGCGCGCGTCCACGTCGAGGTTGAGCCGCCCGCCATTCAATTCGGTCGTTGCCGCTTCGTTCGGCTTCAGCACGCGCACCGTGCCGGCGCCGGCACGCACGCGGGCGGCGGCTTCCAGCTGGGGCGTCAGGGGCTGTCCGACGGCAAAACGCGCGCCGTCGGCGCTGCACTGGTAGACCGGTTCCGGCGGCGGCGCGGGGGCCGCCGCAGCGGCGGGGGCAGGCGCCGGTGCCGGAGCGGCACAGCCCACCAGCAGGAGAGCGGCACCAAAGGCGGTCAACAGCAACGATTGGGTTTTCACGTCAACACTCCCGGAAAACCCGCGAATATAAACAACTTTAACGAATGTGACTCAATGTATCTGCAAGCCATCCCGCGATGGCACGCGGATACAACAGATGCTCTTGCGCCAGCACCCGGCCGGCCAGCGTGGCGGCGGTGTCGTCGGGCAGAACGGGCACCACGGCCTGCGCCAGGATCGGCCCGTGGTCGAGTTCGGTGGTGACCTGGTGCACCGTCACTCCGGCCACCTTGCAGCCCGCCTCGATGGCCCGCTGGTGCGTGTGCAGCCCCGGAAACGCCGGCAGCAGCGAAGGATGGATGTTCACCAGCCGCCCCGCATAGCGACCCACGAAACCCGGCGTCAGGATCCGCATGAAGCCGGCCAGCACCACCAGTGCCGGGGAATGGGCGTCGACCACCCGGGCCAGTGCCTCGTCGAAGACCTCGCGGGTCGCGAAGTCCTTGTGCGGGACGACGGCGGTGTCGATGCCGTGCGCGCCGGCGATCGCCAGGCCGCCCGCGTCGGGCTTGTTGCTCACCACCGCGGCAATGCGCGCGCCGAAGCGTTCGGCCCAGCGCTCGTGCTCGGCGGCACGCACGATGGCGGCCATGTTCGAGCCGCCGCCGGAAATCAAGATCACGATGTTCTTCATGGGAGGCGGGATTATCCGTGCCCGCCTCCCATGTCGCGGCGCGGACACCGGATCGCAGCACGACCGTGCTAAAACTCCGGGTTCCGGAGACACACCGCGTCTGCGGTGAACCGATCAACACAGCGAGGCACGCATGGATTTGAGCTTCACACCCGAAGAACAGAAGTTCCGCGAAGAGGTTCGCGCCTGGGTCAAAGAAAACCTTCCCAAGGAGATTTCGCACAAGGTGCACAACGCGCTCGAACTGACGCGCGACGATCTGCAAGGCTGGGCCAAGATCCTCGGCAAGAAGGGCTGGCTGGGCTACGGCTGGCCGAAGGAATTCGGCGGCCCGGGCTGGACCGCCGTGCAGCGCCACCTGTTCGAGGAAGAAACCGCGCTGGCCGGCGCGCCGCGCATCATCCCCTTCGGCCCCGTCATGGTGGCCCCGGTGATCATGGCCTTCGGCAACGCCGAGCAGCAAAAGCGCTTCCTGCCCGGCATCGCCAGCGGCGAGGTGTGGTGGAGCCAGGGCTACAGCGAGCCGGGCTCGGGCTCCGACCTGGCCTCGGTCAAGACCAAGGCCGAACGCAAGGGCGACAAGTACATCGTCAACGGCCAGAAGACCTGGACCACGCTCGGCCAGTACGGCGACTGGATGTTCAACCTCGTGCGCACCAGCAACGAAGGCAAGCCCCAGACCGGCATCAGCTTCCTGCTGCTGGACATGAAGTCGCCCGGCGTCACCGTGCGCCCGATCAAGCTGCTCGACGGCGGCCACGAGGTGAACGAGGTGTTCTTCGACAACGTCGAAGTGCCGGCCGAGAACCTGATCGGCGAAGAAAACAAGGGCTGGACCTACGCCAAGCACCTGCTCAGCCACGAGCGCACCAACATCGCCGACGTGAACCGCGCCAAGCGCGAGCTCGAGCGCCTGAAGCGCATCGCCAAGACCGAAGGCGTCTATGAAGACGCGCGCTTCCGCGACGAGATCGCCAAGCTCGAAGTCGACGTCGTCGCGCTCGAGATGATGGTGCTGCGCGTGCTGTCGGCGGCCACCTCGGGCAAGAACTCGCTCGACGTGGCGGGCCTGCTGAAGATCCGCGGCAGCGAGATCCAGCAGCGCTACAGCGAACTGATGATGCTGGCCGGCGGCCCGTACTCGCTGCCGCTGATCCGCGAGGCCATGGAGGCCGGCTGGCAAGGCAACTTCCCGGGCGGCAACCCGGCGCTCGCGCCGCTCACGTCCACCTTCTTCAACATGCGCAAGACCACCATCTACGGCGGTTCGAACGAAGTGCAACGCAACATCGTCGCGCAGACGGTCCTGGGCTGAGGAGACACGAACATGGATTTCAATTTCACCGACGACCAGGAACAGCTGCGCGACGCCGTTCGCAAGTGGGTCGACAAGGGCTATGACTTCGAGCGCCGCCGCGGCATCGAGGCCAAGGGCGGCTTCTCGCGCGAAGCGTGGGACGAACTGGCCGAGCTCGGCCTGGGTGGCCTGTACATCGGCGAGGACGACGGCGGCCTGGGCATGGGCCCGGTGGCCGGCATGGTCGTCATGGAAGAACTGGGCCGCGGCATCGTGCTGGAGCCCTTCGCGCAGACGTTGATCGCCGGCGCCGTGCTCAGCGGCTATGCCGACGGCGGCACGAAGGAAAGCTGGCTGCCGCGCATCGCCGGCGGCCAGGCCATCGTGGTGCTGGCCTACCAGGAGCGCAAGGCGCGCTACCGCCTGGACGTGTGCGAGGCCACGGCCGTGAAGTCGGGCGACGTGTACGCGCTGACCGGCGCCAAGAGCGTGGTGCCCGTGGGCGACGAGGCCGATGCCTTCATCGTCCCCGCCAAGCTCGACGGCAAGATCGCCCTCTTCCTGGTCGAGCGCAGCGCCAGCGGCGTCGAGGCCCGCGGCTACGGCACGCAGGACGGCAGCCGCGCCGCCGAGGTGGTGTTCGACAAGGCCGACGCCACGCTGGTCACGGCCGACGGCCTGGCCGCGCTGGAATACGCGGTGGACGTGGGCATTGCCGCCACCTGCGCCGAAGCGGTCGGCGTCATGGACAAGACCGTGGCACTGACCGTCGAGTACCTGAACCAGCGCAAGCAGTTCGGCGTGGTCATCTCCAGCTTCCAGGCGCTGCGCCATCGCGTGGCCGACATGAAGATGCAGCTGGAGCTCGCACGCTCCATGAGCTACTACGCCACGCTCAAGCTCAACGCCCCGGCCGACGAGCGCCGCCAGGCGCTGGCCCGCGCCAAGTACCAGCTGGGCACGTCGATGCGCTACGTGGCCGCCAACTCGGTGCAGCTGCACGGCGGCATCGGGGTGACCGACGAATACATCGGCAGCCACTACTTCCGCAAGCTCACGCAGATGGAACTGACATTCGGCGACACGCTGCACCACCTGGGCGAAGTCTCCGCGCGCATGCAGGACACGGCCGGCGTGTTCGCCTGACATTTTTCTGCCCTAGCATCCAACGCCCGCCCGCCTTGCGCCGGCGGGCGTTTTTACGTGGAACGCCACCCCAGGAACGAAACATGCAATCCCGCCGTACCTTCATTGCCATGGCCGCCACCACCACCTGTGCGACCGTCGCCACCGCCATGCTGACCGCCTGCGCCATCGCCCCCGCCCCCGACGCCCCGCCGACGCTGGCGGAGCGGCCGCCCATCGTGTTCGTGCACGGCAACGGCGATTCGGCCGCGCTGTGGCAAACCACGATCTGGCGCTTCGAGTCGAACGGCTGGCCCGCCGAACGGCTCTTCGCCTTCGACCAGCCGAACCCGCTCGCGCGCGACGACGACGCCGTGGCCCAGCCCGGACGCAGCTCGACGAGCGAGTCGGCGGCGTTCCTCAAGGCGAATGTCGAGCAGGTGCTGAAGGCCACGGGCGCGAGCAAGGTGGTGCTCATCGGCAATTCGCGCGGCGGCAACACCATCCGCAACTACGTGCAGAACGGCGGCGGCGCGGCCGTGGTGAGCCAGGTGGTGCTGGGCGGCAACCCGGCGCACGGCATCTGGGCGGTGAAGGCGTTTCGCGAAAACAACGAGTTCTCGGGGCTGTCGGGCTTCATGCAGCAGCTCAATGCGCCCAAGGGGCCGAACGGCGACGAGGTCACGCCCGGCGTGAAGTGGCTGACCCTGCGCTCCGACAACAACGACAAGTACGCCCAGCCCGACGGCGTGTGGATCGGCGCGCCCGGCAAGCCGACGAACATCGGCTTCGACGGACCGGCGCTGAAGGGCGCGACCAACGTGGTGCTGCCACGGGTCGACCACCGCGAGACTTCGTTCTCGCCGGCCGCCTTCGCGGCGGCATGGCAATTCCTGACCGGCCAGGCACCGCGCACGACCAGCTTCGTGTCGCAGGGAGGCCCGGTGCTCGACGGCCGCGCCATCGGGGCGGAAAACCAGTCGCTGAACGGCGCGACGGTGACGGTGTATGCCGTCGACCCGGCCACCGGGGCGCGCCTGGGCGAGGCCGTGCACAGCAAGGTCATCGGCGCCGACGGCCGCTGGGGCCCGTTCAACGCGTACAACATCACGACGAGCTATGAGTTCGTGCTGGCCGCGCCCGGCTTCGGCACCACGCACATCTACCGCAGCCCGTTTCCGCGCAGCGGCAACTTCGTGCACCTGAAGCCCGAGCGCATCGTGGCTGCAGACAACGGCGCCAGTTCGGTGGTCGTGTTCACGCGTCCGCGCGGGTATTTCGACGCGCAGCGCGACACCATGCGCTTCGACGGCAAGAGCCCGCCGCCCGGCGTGCCGCCGCAGGGCGCGGGCGTGGCGACCTCCCGGCTGCGGCTGGAAGGCGGCGGAGCCCCGCGGGCGGTTACGGGCGAGTTCAACCGCGAGCGCGTCACGGGGCTGACGTGGCCGGCCGCGAGCGAGCACACGACCGTGCTCGAGCTGACGTACTGAAACCAGGGATGGCGGCGCCGGCTAGGCCGGCCCAAGAACGCGCCAGCGGTCCGCAGGTCGCCTGCGCCGAAGCTAGCTGTCGTGCAGCCGCGAGCTTTGCGGCAGGTGCGCCATCAGGAACTCCATCTGGTCGGCCAGGATGCGGCGGTTGCGCAGGATGAAGTCTTCCCAGAGGCTGGGCACGTACGGCGCGTACAGCAGCGGCATGTTCGCCTGCTCGGGCGTGCGGCTGCTCTTGCGGTGGTTGCAGGGCTTGCAGGCCGTGACCACGTTCATCCAGGTGTCGATGCCCTTCTGGGCGAACGGGATGATGTGCTCGCGCGTGAGCTCGTCTTCATGAAAATGCCCGCCGCAGTACGCGCACACGTTGCGGTCGCGCGAGAACAGCTTGCTGTTGGTGAGGCCGGGGCGCTGGGTGAAGGGGTTGATGCGCGGCACGCCCTTGGTGCCGATGATGCTGTTGATGGCAATCTGCGACTGCTCGCCGGTAACCGCGTTGTGGCCGCCACGGAAGACCGCCACTTGCGCGCCCACCTCCCAGCGAACTTCGTCCGCCGCATAGTGGATCACCGCTTGTTCGAGCGAAATCCATGACTGGGGCAGCCCTTGGGCCGACAGCTTCAAGACCTTCACACACGCCTCCTCAAAAAAGGGAGAGAACACGGAAAGACCAGGGACACGGAGTGCGCCGGAAACCCACGCCAATCAACGCACTGCGTCACAATATACCGGCTTTGTGACAAATCGGCCTGATTCGCCCATTTGGCGGGCAAAAGGCGCTATCAAAAAGATACTCACCGATGCAGGTTTTTCGCGGCTTTCGGCACCCGGGCGTGGCCCCTGCCTGCGCTCTCACCATTGGCAATTTCGACGGCGTGCACCGTGGCCACCAGGCCATGCTCGCGCTGTTGCAGACCGAGGCCCGCCAGCGCGGGCTGCCGAGCTGCGTGCTCACCTTCGAGCCCCATCCGCGCGACTATTTCGCCGCGCTCACCAAGAAACCCGACCTGGCGCCGGCGCGCATCGGCACGCTGCGCGACAAGCTCAGCGAGCTGGCCGCCTGCGGCGTGGCGCAGACCATCGTGCTGCCGTTCGACGGGCGCCTGGCCTCGCAATCGCCGGAAGAGTTCATCCAGAACGTGCTGGTCGATGGCCTGCGCGCGCGCTACGTGCTGGTGGGCGACGACTTTCGCTTCGGCGCCAGGCGAGCGGGCGACTACGCCATGCTCGACGCGGCCGGCGACGCCCGCGGCTTCGACGTGGCGCGCATGAACAGCTACGAGGTGCACGGCCTGCGGGTTTCCAGCTCCGCCGTGCGCGAGGCGCTGGCCGAAGGCCGCATGGCCGACGCCCACACGCTGCTGGGGCGGCCGTACACCATCTCTGGCCACGTGGTCCACGGCCGCAAGCTGGGCCGCGCGCTGGGCGCCTCGGCGCCGGGCCAGGACGACGGCTTTCGCACGCTGAACCTGCGCTTCAAGCACTGGAAGCCGGCCGCCAGCGGCATCTTCGCGGTGCTGGTGCACGGCCTGTCCGACCGGCCGCTGCCGGGCGTGGCCAACCTGGGCGTGCGCCCTTCGCTGGACGCCAACGACGTCAACGGCGGGCGCGTGCTGCTGGAAACCCATTGCCTGGAGTGGCCCTCCCATCTCGGGACCGAAGGGGCCTACGGTAAAATCGTGCGCGTGGAACTGCTGCACAAACTGCACGACGAATTGCGCTACACCAGCCTCGAGGCCCTCACAGCGGGCATCGCGAAGGATGGGCGCGACGCACGTGCGTTCTTTGCATCGACCCACGCAGAAACCCATCGCCAGACCACGCGCGATCGAATTTAGCCCTGCACGCACCGTGCTGCCGCCCTTCGACAAGCTCAGGGCGAACGGCTTTATCTTCCGCACCGACACGCTTCCCGCGCTTCGGGCTGAGCCTGTCGGAGCCCTCCTGTTTCGCCGCACCCCACCATGTCTGACGCCGCTTCCCCCAAAGATTACCGTTCCACGCTGAACCTGCCCGACACCCCCTTCCCGATGCGCGGCGACCTGCCCAAGCGCGAGCCGGGCTGGGTGAAGGAATGGAACGACGAAGGCCGCTACCACCGCCTGCGCGACGCCCGCCACGGCGCGCCCAAGTTCATCCTGCACGACGGCCCGCCCTACGCCAACGGCCAGATCCACATGGGCCACGCGGTGAACAAGATCCTGAAGGACATGATCACCAAGGCGCGCCAGCTCGAAGGCTTCGACGCGCTCTACGTGCCCGGCTGGGACTGCCACGGCCTGCCCATTGAGAACGCGATCGAAAAGCAGTTCGGCCGCAACCTGAGCCGCGACGAGATGCAGGCCAAGAGCCGCGCCTACGCCACCGAGCAGATCGCCCAGCAGATGGCCGACTTCCAGCGCCTGGGCGTGCTCGGCGAATGGGACCACCCCTACAAGACGATGGACTTCGCCAATGAAGCCGGCGAGCTGCGCGCGTTCAAGCGCGTGATCGAGCGCGGCTTCGTGTACCGCGGCCTGAAGCCCGTGTACTGGTGCTTCGACTGCGGCTCCTCGCTGGCCGAGTTCGAAATCGAATACGCCGACAAGAAGAGCCAGACCATCGACGTGGCCTTCAAGGCGCACGAGCGCGAGAAGGTGCTCAAGGCCTTCGGCACCGACCACACGATCCTGGGCGACATCTTCGCGGTCATCTGGACCACCACCGCGTGGACCATCCCGGCCAACCAGGCGATCAACCTGAACCCCGAGCTGGAGTACTCGCTGGTCGACACCGAGCGCGGCCTGCTCATCCTTGCCAACTCGCTGGTCGAGATGTGCATGACGCGCTACGCGCTGGACGGCAAGGTGCTGGCCACGGTGAAGGGCGAGGCGCTCGGCGGGCTCGAGTTCGAGCACCCGCTGTACGACGTGGACGCTGGCTACAAGCGCCTGTCGCCCGTGTACCTGGCCGACTACGCCACCGCCACCGACGGCACCGGCCTCGTGCACTCCTCGCCCGCCTACGGCGTGGACGACTTCAACTCCTGCATCGCCCATGGCGTGGCGTACGACGACATCCTGAACCCGGTGCAGGGCAACGGCAGCTACGCGCCCGACTTTCCGCTGTTCGGCGGCCAGAACATCTGGAAGGCCGTGCCGGTCGTCATCGCCGCGCTGCGCGACGCCGGCCGCCTGCTGACCACCGAGACCATCACGCACAGCTACCCGCATTGCTGGCGCCACAAGACGCCGGTGATCTACCGCGCCGCGGCCCAGTGGTTCGTGCGCATGGACGAGGGCGAAGGCGTGTTCACGAAGGACAAGGCGCCCAAGACGCTGCGCCAGACCGCGCTCGACGCCATCGAGAAGACCAGCTTCTACCCCGAGAACGGCAAGGCCCGCCTGCACGACATGATCGCCGGGCGGCCCGACTGGTGCATCAGCCGCCAGCGCAGCTGGGGCGTGCCGATTCCGTTCTTCCTGCACAAGGACTCGGGCGAGCTGCATCCGCGCACCATGGAAATCCTCGACCAGGCCGCCGACATCGTCGAGAAGGGCGGCATCGAGGCCTGGAGCCGCGTGACGACCGAGGAAATCCTCGGCGCCGAAGACGCCCCCAGCTACACCAAGAGCACCGACATCCTGGAGGTGTGGTTCGACTCGGGCTCGACCTTCTATCACGTGCTGCGCGGCACGCACCCCAAGGTGCACCACGACGCAGGCCCCGAGGCCGACCTGTACCTCGAAGGCCACGACCAACACCGCGGCTGGTTCCATTCGTCGCTGCTCATCGCCTGCATGCTGGAAGACCGCGCGCCGTACCGCGGCCTGCTCACGCACGGCTTCACGGTCGATTCCAAGGGAATCAAGATGAGCAAGTCGCTCAAGAACGGCATCGACCCGCAAGAAATCAGCACCAAGCTGGGCTCTGAAATCATCCGCCTGTGGGTGGCCGCGAGCGACTACTCGGGCGACATCGCGGGCGACGACAAGATCCTGGCGCGCGTGGTCGATGCCTACCGCCGCATCCGCAACACGCTGCGCTTCCTCATGGCGAACACCAGCGACTTCGACATCGCGAAAGACGCCGTGCCGCTCGACCAGCTGTTCGAGATCGACCGCTACGCGCTGGCGCGCGCCGCGCAGTTCCAGGCCGAGATCCTCGCGCACTACAAGGTGTACGAGTTCCACCCGGTGGTGGCCAAGCTGCAGATCTACTGCTCGGAAGACCTGGGCGGCTTCTACCTCGACATCCTGAAGGACCGGCTCTACACCACGGCCCCCGGCTCGCTGGCGCGCCGCAGCGCACAAACGGCGCTGTGGCACATCTCGCAAGCCATGCTGCGCTGGATGGCGCCCTTCCTGAGCTTCACGGCCGAGGAGGCCTGGAAGTTCGTGGGCACCGGCAAGCCGGGCGAGTCGATCTTCACGCAGACGTACAGCCAGTTCGACGCACCCGACGAGGCGCTGCTGGCCAAGTGGCAGCGCATCCGCGAGATCCGCGACGCGGTGAACAAGGACATCGAGGCCGTGCGCGCCGACGGCAAGGTGGGCTCGTCGCTGCAGGCCAACCTGCAGGTGACCGCGCCGGCCGACGACTTCGCGCTGCTCGGTTCGCTGGGCGACGACCTGAAGTTCGTCTTCATCACCTCGGCCATCGCGCTGGCGGCCGGCGACGCGCTGGCCACGGTGGTCACGCCCAGCACCGCGCAGAAGTGCGAGCGCTGCTGGCATTACCGCGACGACGTGGGCGTGGACGCCGCGCACCCGACGATCTGCGGTCGCTGCACCAGCAACCTGTTCGGCGCCGGTGAATCGCGGAGCTTTGCCTGATGGCCACGACACGTTCCACACGCTCCGCATCGGCGTCGCGTTCGCGCGGTGGCAGCCTGGGCATCTGGCCCTGGCTGGGGCTGGCGGTGATCATCGTGATCATCGACCAGTTCACCAAGACGCTGATCCTGGGCTACTACAAGCTCGGCGACGCGACCTACGTGACGAGCTTCTTCAACGTCGTGCGCGCGCACAACACGGGCGCGGCCTTCTCGTTCCTGGCCGACCACTCGGGCTGGCAGCGCTGGCTGTTCACGGCCATCGGCGTGGGCGCGGCCATCTTCATCGTGTGGATGCTGCGCTCGCACGCGGGGCAGAAGCTGTTCTCGTTTTCCATGGCCTGCATCCTGGGCGGCGCCATCGGCAACGTGGTCGACCGGATGATGCATGGCTACGTGGTCGACTTTCTGAGCTTTCACGCGGGCAACTGGTACTTTCCGGCGTTCAACGCGGCGGACAGCACCATCACGCTCGGGGCCATCTGCCTCATCGTGGACGAGATCCGGCGGGTGCGCCGGGGCAAGTAGGCGGCGTTTCTCGCAAGGGCTTTAGGGCCCTGCGTTCACCAGCAAGGGCCTTCGGGCCCTTTTTCTTTGGCGCCGCGGGGCGCCGAGGGTTTCTCCCGGCTTCAAACCCTGTCATCGCAAAGTCATACTGCCGCGGTCCAATGTAATCGATTACATGAACGCCGATCACTGACTTCCACGCGATGAGCATCCAAGCCGTAGCCGCCAAAGCCGGGGTCTCCGTGGCCACCGTGTCGCGGGCCTTCAACTTCCCCGACAAGGTCACGCCCGCCACGCGCGAGCTGGTGGAGCGCGTGGCGCGCGAGCTCAACTACCTGCCCAACGCCAGCGCGCGCACCTTGCGCACCCAGCGCAGCCGCGTGCTCGGCGTGGTGCTGCCCACGCTGCTGAACCCGACCTTCGCCGAGTGCCTGCAAGGCATCGCGCGCGCGGCGGTCGCGGGTGGCTACGCCATCATTCCCGTCACGACCGGCTACCGGCTCGACGAGGAAGAGCGCGCCGTGCACCTGCTGCTGGCCGGCAATGTTGACGGGCTGATCCTGGTGGTGTCGAACCCGTCCACGTCGGCCACCTTGCCCCGCCTGCAGGCCGCGGGCGTGCCCTATGTGCTGGCCTACAACCGCCACCCCGACCACCCGTGCGTGTCGGTCGACAGCGAAGGCGCCGTGGCCGATGCGGTCACGCGCCTGGTGCTGCTGGGCCACCGCCGCATCGCCATGGTCAGCGGCACGCTGGCTGCCTCCGATCGCGCGCAGCAGCGCTACCGCGGCTACCAGCGCGGCATGGCCGAGGCCGGGCTCGACGCACCCGCGCTGATCGAGGTGCCCTTCGTCGAGACCGCCGTCGATGCGCTGTGCGCCCAACTCCAGGTGCGCCAGCGCCCCACCGCGCTGGTCTGCTCGAACGACCTGCTGGCCATTCGCAGCATTCGCGCCGCGCACCTCAGCGGCCTGGCGGTGCCCGACGACCTGAGCGTGGTCGGCTTCGACGGCATTGCGCTGGGCGAAGACCTGACGCCTGCGCTCACCACCATCGCGCAACCCAACAGCGACATCGGCCGCCACAGCGTCGAGTTGCTGATGCAGGCCATGGCCGGCGGCACCGCGCTGCGTGCCGACGCCAGCCTGCTGCTGCCCCATGCCTTCAGAGACGGCGAGTCGTGCGCAAGCGCGCGCGAAGACAACAACGCCGCAGTGTCCTGACCTTTCGCCTCCCTCGTCCCTTCTCTCTTCCCCCGCTACCTCCCGTTCTTCGAACTCATCCTCCAAGGAGCTCCTCGATGTCTCTCCGCTTCCAACGATTCGCCCGCCTCGGCGTGCTGGCCGCCGTGTTCGCCGCCAGCGGCGCCATGGCGCAGACCGCCATTTGCTACAACTGCCCGACCGAATGGGCCGACTGGGGCACGCAGATCAAGGCCATCAAGGCCAAGACCGGCGTGACCGTGCCGCCCGACAACAAGAACTCGGGCCAGTCGCTCGCGCAGATGTCGGCCGAAAAGGCCAGCCCCGTGGCCGACGTGACCTACCTCGGCGTGACCTTCGCGGTGCAGGCCGCGAAAGACGGCCTGGTCGAGCCCTACAAGCCCGCCGCGTGGAAAGACATTCCCGACGGCCTGAAGGACCCGGCGGGCAACTGGTTCACCATCCATTCGGGCACGCTCGGCTTCATGGTCAACGTCGACGCGCTCAAGGGCAAGCCGGTTCCCAAGTCGTGGGCCGACCTGCTCAAGCCCGAATACAAGGGCCTCATCGGCTACCTCGACCCGGCCTCCGCCTTCGTGGGCTACGTGGGCGCGGTCGCGGTGAACGAGGCGCGCGGCGGCACGCTCGACAACTTCAAGCCGGCCATCGACTACTTCAAGGCCCTGCAGAAGAACGAGCCCATCGTGCCGAAGCAAACCTCTTACGCGCGCGTGTTGTCGGGCGAGATCGCGATCCTGCTCGACTACGACTTCAACGCCTACCGCGCGAAGTACAAAGACAAGGCCAACGTCGCCTTCGTCATTCCGAGCGAAGGCACCCTGGCCGTTCCCTACGTGATGAGCCTGGTCGCCAAGGCCCCGCACGCGGCCGACGCGAAGAAGGTGCTCGACTTCACCTTGTCCGACGAAGGCCAGGCCATCTGGGCCAAGGCCTACCTGCGGCCGGTGCGCGCCAGCGCGATGCCCAAGGACATCGAGGCGCAGTTCCTGCCTGCTGCCGAGTACGCACGGGCGAAGAGCGTGGACTATGGGCGCATGGCTGCTGCCCAGCGTGCCTTCTCTGACGAGTATTTGAAGGAAGTGCGCTAGATCTATTTGTTCCTTCGCGTTCAGGTCGCGATCACGCCGGCGGGGCACCCCTTTTCTCGAATGTCCCCCGGGGCTTCGCCCCTCCTCCTTTATTTCTCGAAAAGGGGCGCCCCACCGTCGTGATCGTTGTCAGCAGCGGTCGTTGATCGCCGTGAACCGACAGCGTGCCCAGGTGAACAGGGCGTCGGGTGCTTCCCGCAGCGAAATAAAGGGGGAGCCCGAAGGGCGGAGGACATTCGCGGAGGGAAGTACCCGGCGGCCTGTTCACACGCCCTGAACAGCAGCAACAACAAACACGAACAACACGAGCCAAAACCCGAAATGAAGTCCGACAACGCCTGGAACCCAAGCTGGCGCCTGCTGGCCTGCGTGGCACCCGCGGCCGCCTTCTTCGCGGCCTTCTGGCTGCTGCCGGTGGTGCGCCTGCTGACGCTGCCCGCCGACAAAGGCTGGGCCACCTACTTCGCCGTGCTCACGGACTCGCGCTACCTCGCGAGCATGGCCAACACCGTCGTGCTCTCCGTGGCCGTGACCCTGGCCACCCTGGTGCTGGGCGCCGCGGTAGGCATCTACCTCGCGCGCCACGACTTCGTCGGCAAGCGCATGCTGCTGTCGCTGCTCACGCTGCCGCTGTCGTTCCCGGGCGTGATCATCGGTTTCTTCGTGATCCTGCTGGGCGGCAGGCAAGGGGTGGTGGCCGACCTGAGCGACAGCCTGTTCGGCGAACGCATCACCTTCGCCTACGGCCTGCTCGGACTGTTCCTGGCGTACCTGTACTTTTCATTACCGCGCGCCATCGCGACCTACACCGCCGCCGCCGAATCGATGAACAGCCAGCTCGAAGAGGCCGCCCGCTCGCTCGGCGCCTCGCGCCTTCGCGTGGCCCGCGACGTGTGGATGCCCGAGCTCGCGCCCACCACGCTCGCCTGCGGCGCCATCCTGTTCGCCACCTCCATGGGCGCCTTCGGCACCGCCTTCACGCTGGCCAGCAAGTTCGAGGTGATCCCCATCACCATCTACAACGAGTTCACCAACTACGCCAACTTCGCGCTCGCCGCGTCGCTGTCGATCTCGCTGGGCATCGTCACCTGGCTCGTGCTGTTCGTGGCACGGCGCTTCGGCGCGAACCCCGTCGCACGCTGAGGGCCCGCACCATGCGAACCAACACACACGCCAAGGCGCCCTTCCTGCTCGCCGTGACCGTCATCGTGAGCCTGTTCATGGTCTCGCCGATGCTGCTGTCGGTCATGGCCGGGCTCGTCAACAACTACAGCGCCGGCCTGAAGAGCGGCCTCACCCTGCGCTGGCTCGGCGAGGTCTGGGAGAACTACGGCGGCACCGTGGGCTGGTCGATTGCGCTGGCCATTGCCTGCGTCGTGGGCACCGTGCTGCTGGGCGTGCCCTGTGCCTACGCGCTGGCGCGCAGCCGCTCGCGCGCGGCGCGCGTCTTCGAAGAGCTGCTGACGCTGCCGGTCGCGGTGCCGGGCCTTGCCACGGCGCTGGCGCTCATCCTCGCCTACGGCCAGCTCACCGCCTTTCGCCAGAGCTTCGCCTTCATCTTGGTGGGCCACATGATCTTCACGCTGCCCTTCATGGTGCGCACCGTGAGCTCGGCCTTCCAGCGCGACGACCTGCTCGCGCTCGAAGAGGCCGCGCGCTCGCTGGGCGCCAACTTTCGCCAGCGCTTCATGGGCATCCTGGTGCCGGCCGTGTTCCCCGCCATCGTGGCCGGCAGCCTGATGGTGTTCACGCTGTCGGTGGGGGAGTTCAACCTCACCTGGATGCTGCACACGCCGCTCACGCGCACCCTGCCCGTGGGGCTGGCCGACAGCTACGCCTCGATGCGCATCGAGATCGGATCGGCCTACACGCTGGTCTTCTTCGCCGTCATTCTTCCGGTGCTGTGGGGCCTGCAGTACCTTGCCAACCTGATGCAGAAACGCCATGGAACTTGAACGCATCCCCATCGACATCGCCAACTGCGCGAAAACCTACGCCGACGGCACGCGCGGCCTGCAGCCGACCGACCTGCGCGTGGAGGCCGGCGAAGTGCTGGCCCTGCTCGGCCCCTCGGGCTGCGGCAAGACCACGCTGCTGCGGCTGATTGCCGGGCTCGAATCCCCCGACGCGGGCACCCGCATCGTCTTCGGCGACCAGGACGTCACGCAGCGTCCGGTCGAGCACCGCGGCGTGGGCATGGTGTTCCAGAGCTACGCGCTCTTTCCGCAGATGACCGTGGCGGCCAACATCGGCTACGGGCTGCGCATTCGCGGTGTGTCGCCCGACGAGGAGAAGCGCAGCGTGGGCGAGCTGGTCGACCTGGTGCGCCTGGGCGGCCTGGAAAACAAGCGCCCCGCCGAACTCTCCGGCGGCCAGCGCCAGCGCGTGGCCCTGGCGCGCGCCGTGGCCGTGCGGCCGCGCGTGCTGCTGCTCGACGAGCCGCTGGCCGCACTGGACGCCAAGTTGAAGGAATCGCTGCGCGACGAGCTGGCCGAACTGCTGCGCCGGCTGCACATCACGGCCATCCACGTCACGCACGACCAGCAAGAGGCGCTGGCCATCGCCGACCGGCTGGCGGTAATGCGCGCCGGGCGCATCGTGCAGGTAGGCCGTGGCGAAGACCTGTACCGCGCGCCAGCGCACCCTTTCGTCGCCGAGTTCCTCGGCCGGGTCAACCGGCTGGCGCGCGAGGCCGACGCCATCACGCAGGGCGTTGTCCGACTCGGCGGCTCGGCCGTGCCCTGCCCGACCGTGTGGCTGGCCCATGCGAGCCTGCTGGTCCGGCCCGAAGACATCGAGGTCGACACGCCCCAGCCCGGATGGGGCGCCGCCACCGTCGAACGCCGCACCTTCCTGGGCGACCGGGTGCAGTTGCACCTGCGCACGGCGGACCAACCCGTGCTCGTGGCCGACGTAGGCCGCGACAACCCCTTCGGCCCCGGCGACGCGGTGGGCCTGCGCATTCACCCCGAGCGCCTGATGACGTCGCAGGAGAGCAACCCATGACGACCCCCACGAACAACCCGCTCACCGTGCTGGTCCAGCTGACCGACCTGCACATCCGCGAGCCCGGCCGCCTGGCCTATGGCCGCATCGACACGGCGCCCTACCTCGAGCGCGCCGTGCAGTCGGTGCTGGCGCTGCGCCAGCAGCCCGATGCCGTGGTCGTCACCGGCGACCTGACCGACTTCGGCCGCGCCGCCGAGTACGAGCACTTGGCGCGCCTGCTCGCGCCGCTGACGATGCCGGTCTACCTGCTGCCCGGCAACCACGACGACCGCGACCAGCTGCGCCGCAGCTTTCCGGGCCACGCCTACCTGGGCACGGGCGCAGACACGGACGGCTTCATCCAGTATTCGGTGCGCGTCGGCCCGCTTCGCCTGCTCACGCTGGACACCTGCGTGCCCGGCGCCAGCCACGGCTCGCTGTGCGAAAAGCGCCTGGCCTGGCTCGAAGCCCAGCTCGACGCCTGCCGCGACGAGCCGGTGGTGGTCGCCATGCACCATCCGCCGTTCCAGACGCTGATCGGCCACATGGACGAAATCGGCCTGCTGGAGGGCGCCGAGGCGCTCGAGGCGCTGCTTCGCCGCTACACGAATGTCGAACGCGTGATCTGCGGCCACCTGCACCGCGCCATCGACGTGCGCTTCGGCGGCACCATCGCCTCGACCTCGCCGGCGCAGGCGCACCAGGTCTGCCTCGACCTGGCAAGCGACGCTCCCTCGGCCTGGACGCTGGAGCCGCCCGCTTTCAGGGTGCATGCCTGGTCCCCCGCCGGAGGGCGGCTGGTGACCCATCTGGCCGCTTGCGGGCACTTCGAAGGGCCTTATCCTTTCCACGACAACGGAGCGCTGATCGACTGAAACGCGTATCTGTGGAAAATGGGGTCGAAAACGAACCAAAACGAAAAGGATAGAACCCGACACCCATGAAGCATCTTCTGAATCTGCTCGCGGCCATTGCCTTGCTGGTGTGGGGTACGCAACTTGTCCGAACCGGCGTGCTGCGCGTGTTCGGCGCCAACCTGCGCAAGATCCTGGTGCAGAGCATGCGCAACCGGTTCACGGCCGCCCTGTCGGGCATCGGCGTGACCGCGCTGGTGCAGTCCAGCACCGCCACCTCGCTCATGACCTCGTCCTTCGTCGGGCAGGGCCTGGTCACCTTGCCCGCGGCGCTGGCGGTGATGCGCGGGGCCGACGTGGGCACGGCGCTGATCTCGGTGCTGTTCTCGGCCGACCTCTCGTGGCTGTCGCCCATGTTCATCTTCGTGGGCGTGGTGCTGTTCATCACCCGCGCGGACACGGTGGCCGGGCGCGTCGGCCGGGTGCTGATCGGCCTGGGCCTGATGCTGCTGGCCCTGCAGCTGGTGGTGGAGGCCACCGAGCCCCTGTTCTCCTCCCCGGCCGTGCGCGCGCTGCTCGCCTCGATCAACAGCGACGTGCTGCTGGAGATCACCATCGGCTCGGTGCTGGCCATCGTGGCCTATTCGAGCCTGGCGGTGGTGTTGCTGGTCGCGGCCATGGCCACCTCGAACGTGGTGCCGCTGGACGTGGCGCTGGGCCTGGTGCTGGGCGCCAACCTGGGCAGCGGCCTGCTGGCCGTGCTCACCACCGCCAAGGCCAGCGTGCCGGTGCGCCAGGTGACCATCGGGAACCTGCTGTTCAAGGCGCTGGGCGTGGCGCTGGTCGCGCCCTTCATCGGCCTGTGGATCCGCTACGTGCAGCCCGAGCTGCCCAACCAGACGCACGGCGTGGTGCTGTTCCACCTGGCGTTCAACGTCGTGATCAGCGTGGGCTTCATCGGCCTCACGCAGTGGGTCGCCAAGCTGGTGACGCGCATGCTCCCCATGCCGCAGCAGGCCACCGGCACCAGCCGGCCGCACCACCTGGACCCGTCGGCGCTGTCCACGCCCTCGCTGGCCATTTCCAACGCCGCGCGCGAGGCGCTGCACCAGGCCGACATCGTGGAGACCATGCTCATCGGCGTGCTCGACGTGATCCGCAACAACGACACCCGCCTGTCGCAGGAGCTGCGGCAGCTCGACGACACGGTGGACGAGCTGTACTCGGCCATCAAGTACTACATGACGCGCATCTCGCGCGAGGCGCTGGGCGAGGAAGAGAGCCGGCGCTGGACCGACATCATCAGCTTCACGATCAACATGGAGCAGATCGGCGACATCATCGAGCGCGTGATCATCGATGTGGAAGACAAGAAGATCAAACCGCAGCGCAATTTCTCCGAAGCCGGCATGGCGGAGATCGTCGAGCTGCACGGGCGGCTGGTGGCCAACCTGCGGCTGAGCATGAGCGTGTTCCTGAACGGCAATGTGCGGGACGCGCAGAAGCTGCTGGAAGAGAAGGCGCGGTTCCGCGACCTGGAGCGTGCGTATGCGACGACCCACCTGGACCGGTTGTCGGACCGGACGACGCTGAGCATCGAGACCAGTTCGCTGCACATCGACCTGATCAGCGATCTGAAACGAATCAATTCGCACATTTGCTCTATTGCTTATCCGATTCTGGAATCGGCTGGGGCGTTGGCGCCTAGTCGGTTGAGGGAGTCTCGGCTTGGGAAGATTGAGGGGTAGGTTGTTTTTGTGACTGGTTTGGGTTCCGGGGTCGGGTCTCGCCCCGGCGGGCGATCTACTTTCTTTTGCTTCGCCAAAAGAAAGTAGACAAAGAAAAGGCGACCCCACTGTCTGCGTCCCTCCGCTTCGCTGCGGGCAACCTGCGGTGCTCGAGGTAGAGGGGGGTCCGCAGAACTCGCTTCGCTCAAACAGCTGCGGCCCTGATCCCCTCTACCTCTGCGCTCCTCGGCGCAGCCAGAGGGGCTTGGAAACCAGGCGGGCCATCGCTGCGCTCGGCCCCAGGCCGCCGCGGCGCTTCGCGCCTGCGGCGGCTGGAATGCATTGACTGTTGGCTATTTACAGGCCGAGCGAAGCGACGGCTTGTTGGTCTTACCCCTTCTGGATGCGCCGAGGAGCGGAGCGTTTCGCGGATCAGGGCTCGCCCTTGTTTGAGCGAAGCGAGTTTGGGCGAGACCCCGCGAAACGTGAGCACCGCAGGTTGCCCGAAGCGAAGCGCAGGGACGCAGCCAGCAGGGGTCGCCTTTCTTTGCTTACTTTCTTTGGCGAAGCAAAGAAAGTAAGTCGCCCGCCGGGGCGAGACCCGGCCCCGGGAAAAAACCTACTCAGCAGCCTTCAACCCGCCAGAGGCAGAGGCAGGAGCAGCAGGCTCAACAGCCCTGCGCGCATACCGCTGCGCCAACACAGCACAAACCATCAACTGCATCTGATGAAACAACATCAGCGGCAAAACAATCGCCCCCACCGCATGCGAGGCAAACAAGACCTTCGCCATCGGAATCCCACTGGCCAGGCTCTTCTTCGAGCCGCAAAAAACAATGGTGATCTCATCGGCCACATCAAAGCCGAACTTGCGCGCCATGAAGGTAGTGAGCGTCAACGCCAGCGCCAGCAACACGGCGCAAACCAGCAGCAACCCCAGCAGCGCACTCACGGGAATCTGCTTCCAGAGCCCCTCGAT
Source organism: Variovorax sp. J22G73 (assembly GCF_030317035.1). Taxonomy (GTDB): domain Bacteria; phylum Pseudomonadota; class Gammaproteobacteria; order Burkholderiales; family Burkholderiaceae_C; genus Variovorax. Next base: position 429,047 of record NZ_JASZYK010000001.1, on the reverse strand, counting down.
CACCGCAGCGCTGAACGCCGTGTAGACCACCAGCAGGATCGACCCCTGGTCGACGAACTTCAGCACGGCAGCCCGCTTCTGCACCCACTTGCCGATCAACGGCCGCAGCAGGTGCCCCGCCAGGAACGGCACCATCAGCTGCAGCAGGATGCGCCCGATCGAATCGAAGGAAGACGTCGCGTTGCCCCCGTGCGGCAGCACCACCAGGTTCACCAGCACCGGCGTAATGAACACCCCCAGCAGCGTGGAAGCCGACGCGCTGCAGATGGCCGCCGGCATGTTGCCGCGCGCCATGGCGGTGAACGCAATGGCCGATTGCACCGTCGCAGGCAGCACGCAGAGAAACAGCACGCCGGTGTACAGGTCGGGCGTCACCAGCGGCGACAGCACCGGCTTCAGCGCCAGCCCCAGCGCCGGGAACAGCACGAAGGTGCTCGCGAACACCAGCAGGTGCAGCCGCCAGTGCGTGATGCCGGCCATGATCGCCTCGCGCGAGAGCTTGGCCCCGTGCAGGAAGAACAGCAGCCCGATGGCGACGGTCGTCAGCCCCTCGAAGAAATGGGCAACTCGCCCGCTGGCGGGCAGCAGGCTGGCAAGGGTCACGACCGAGACGAGCGCGAGCGTGAAGTTGTCGGGGAGATAGCGTGAACGTGACATGGCCCGAATTGGACGCCCGCGCCATTCAAAAGAGAAATGGATTTATCGGATGGATATATGATTTCAGCGCATGAATGTCACCCTGCGCCAACTCCGCGTGTTCCGTTCGGTGGCCGAGGGCCGCAACTTCAGCCGCGCGGGCGACCAGGTCGGGTTGAGCCAGCCGGCGGTGAGCCGCTCGATCCTGGAGCTTGAATCGCAGCTCGGCCTGAAGCTGCTCGACCGCACCACGCGCGAAGTGGTGCTGACCGAGGCCGGCCAGTGGCTGGCGGCCCGGCTGGAGCGCGTGCTCGACGACCTCGACCAGACGCTGCAGGACGTGGCCGGCCTGGCCAGCGCGCGCGGCGGCAAGGTGCGGGTGGCGAGCAGCCCCACGCTCTCGGCCAACCTGATGCCGGCCTGCATCGCCACCTGCGCCGAGCAGGCGCCGGGCATCCAGTTCCTGTTGCTCGACCGCATCCAGCAGGACGTGCTCGACAGCGTGCGCAGCGGCGAGGTCGATTTCGGGGTGGTCATCGAGCCCTCGGAGGCCGACGACCTGCACTGCGAGGCCATCCTGAACGACCCCTTCGTGCTGGTGCTGCCGCCCTCGCACAAGCTGGCGCAGAAGCCCTCGGTACGCTGGAGCGCGCTCGACGGCCAGCCGCTGGTGCTGCTCGACCATGCGTCCGGCAGCCGGCGCCTGATCGACCAGGCGCTGGAGCGCCATGGCGCGCAATGCGAAGTGAAGCAGCAGTTGGGCCACCCGACCACGGTGTTCCGCATGGTCGAGGCGGGCATCGGCATCAGCGTGATGCCGGGCATGTCATTACCACCGGAAGGGTTGGCGCAACTGGCGGTACGCCCGCTGGTGCCGCGCGTTCAGCGCGCCATCATGCTCATCCGGCGTGGCAACCGCGCCCTGTCTCCCCTCGCGCAGCGCGTGTGGGGCATGGTGCGCGACACGGCCGCGCTCAGTGCGGCAGCGGGTTCTGGCGCGACGACGGCTGAAGGTTGAAGTACAGCTGGCGCTGGCGCACGCAGTAGTCGATCAGGTCTTCCACCTCGGTGGCCTTGTCGAACACCGCATCGGCGCCCAGCAACGCGCACTTGCGGCGCATCTCGGGGGTGGCGTAGTTGCTCAGCACCACCATCTTCTGCGCCGGATTGCGGTCGCGGCAGGCCTCGAGCACGCGAAAACCCGTGCCGTCCTTCAGGAACAGGTCGACGATGGCCAAGTCCCACTGCGCCAGGTTGGTTGCAAGCCAGCGCGTGCCTTCGGCTTCGGATTCAGCCTGCCCGATGGGCTCGATGCGAGCGACCTCGCGCAGGGTGCCGACCAGGTTCTCCCGGATGGTGGGGTTGTCTTCGACGATGAAGGTACGAATGGTGGTCATCACTGCCTGAGCTTGAAATTGGTGCGCTTTGCGCTTGGGTCCAAGGCTACAAAGTGCATTCCGCACAAGTCGAAGGCATGACACCCCAGCGCGGGTAGGACAAGACTGGCTTGCCCGCACCAAAGGTGCGCCGAATACGTGCTGGAGGTGTGCCTGAGCTCCGTCAAAGCGTCAGGATCGTGCAGCCCGTGGTCTTGCGCGCTTCCAGGTCGCGGTGCGCCTGCTGCACGTCGGCCAGCGGGTAGCGCTGCGCGATGGGGATCTTCACCGCGCCGCTGCGCACCACCGCGAACAGGTCGTCGGCCATGGCCTGCGTGCTCTCGCGCGAATGCATGTGCGTGAACAGCGTGGGCCGCGTCACGTACAGCGAACCCTTCGACGCCAGCGTGCCCAGGTTGATGGGCGGCACCGGGCCCGAGCCGTTGCCGAACACCGCCAGCAGGCCGAAGGGGCGCAGGCAGTCGATGGAGCCCTCGTAGGTGTCCTTGCCCACCGAGTCGTACACCACCTTCACGCCCTTGCCGCCGGTGATCTCCTTCACGCGGGCCGCGAAGTTCTCGGTGCTGTAGTTGATGGCGTGCGCCGCGCCGTGTGCGAGCGCAAGTTCGCACTTGGCGTCGCTGCCTGCCGTGCCGATCAGCTGCAGGCCCAGCGCCTTGGCCCATTGGCAGGCGATGAGGCCCACGCCGCCCGCGGCCGCGTGGAACAGCACGAAGTCGCCCGCCACCAGGCCTTCGGCCGGCAGTGTCTTCTTCAGCAGGTACTGCGTGGTCAGGCCCTTGAGCATCATGGCCGCGCCGGTGTCGAAGGAGATGTCGTCGGGCAGCTTGCACACGTTTTTGGCCGGCATCACGCGCAGCTCGCAGTAGGCGCCAGGCGGCGGGCTGGCGTAGGCGGCGCGGTCGCCGGCCTTCAGGTGCGTCACGCCCGCACCCACCGCCTCGACGACGCCCGAGGCTTCCATGCCGAGCTGCAGCGGCATCGCGAACGGGTAGAGCCCGCTGCGCTGGTACGTGTCGATGAAGTTCAAGCCCACCGCCTTGTGGCGGATGCGGATCTCGCCGGGGCCGGGCTCGCCGACTTCCACGTCGACGATCTTCAGTTCTTCGGGACCGCCGTGGCGGTCGATTCGGACGGCTTTGCTCATCATGTTTTCAGTCTCCATGCGCAGGGGAAAAACGGAGCACGCATCCTGCCACGCCCGGGTGTCCCGTGGCGGCGCAGGGCATCATTGCCCGGTAGAGTCGGCGGCCATGTCGACACCGCCGCAGCACCTTCCCCGCCACGCGCCGCTCACGGCCCTTACCGTTGTCCTGCTGCTCATTCCGCCGCTGCTGTGGGCCAGCAACGCCGTGGTCGGGCGCATGGTGCGCGAGCTGGTGTCGCCCCTCACGCTGAACTTCGTGCGCTGGGTGATCGCCTTCGTGCTGCTGCTGCCGTTCGCCGCGCCGGTGCTGCGCCGCCACAGCCCGCTGTGGACGCACTGGAAGCGCTACGCGCTGCTCGGGTTGCTGGGCATCGGCCTGTACAACGCCTTCCAGTACCTGGCGCTGCAGACCTCCACGCCCATCAACACCACGCTGGTGGGCTCCAGCCTGCCGCTGTGGATGCTCGCGGTGGGCAGCGTGTTCTTCGGCGCGCGCGTGAACGCGCGCGAAATAGGCGGCGCGCTGCTGTCGATGGTGGGCGTGCTGCTGGTGCTCAGCCGCGGCGAATGGCAACAGCTGCTCGGGCTGCGGCTGGTGCCGGGCGACCTCTACATGATCGTGGGCACCATCGCCTGGGCCTTCTACAGCTGGCTGCTGGCGCGCACGCACGAGCCGAAGGCGGTGCGCCAGGACTGGGCGGCGTTCCTGATGGCGCAACTGGTGTTCGGCCTGGCATGGTCGGGCGCGCTGGCCGCCGGCGAATGGACGCTGACCGACGCGCACATCGACCTGGGCTGGCCGCTGCTGGCGGCCATGCTGTTCATCGGCATCGGCCCGGCGCTGGTGGCCTACCGCTGCTGGGGCACGGGCGTGCAGCGCGCGGGCCCGCAGGCGGCGAGCGTCTTCATGAACCTCACGCCGCTGTTCGCGGCGGTGCTGTCGGCCGCCTTCCTGCGCGAGCCGCCGCACTGGTACCACGGGGTGGCGTTCTTGCTGATCGTGGGCGGCATCGTCGTGGCGGCTCGGCGCTGAAGTTGCGCCGCGGCGCCAACCCGGCGGGTTCACCCCGCGTGTTCACCCGGCAGCGGGCTCCGGCGCGAACTCGATGCGGTAGCCGTTGCGCTCGAACATCTGCAGGATCTCCCGCTCGCCGTACCACGCGTCCAGCTGCGACAGCGGAATCAGCGAGCGCAGCGTCAGCGGCGACAGGCTCACCAGCTGCCGCACCCTGGCGTGATGCCCGAACAGAAGGCTCGCGTCGTAGCCGTGGTGCAGCTGCGGCCCCGCATGCTCGATGGCGAAACCGCGCGCCAGCTCCAGCGGCGCAAAGCGCAGGCCCACCGCTTCGAGCGCCGGCCGCAGCACGCCGCTGAGCTGCACGTCTTCGAGAAGCGCGTTGTGCTGCCAGTGCATCTTCAGCGGCTCGCCCTCCACCGCATCGGGTGGCGGCACTTCGACACGGATGTGCGGGTGGTCGACCAGCGCGCGCATGAAGCGCTGGCTGCGCAGGCTGAAGCCGCCGTTCTGGATGGGCGTGACCACGTGGCCGGGCTTGCCCAGCTCGTCCGCCCACGCGAAGCGGTTGCGCCAGTACGTGCCTTGCGGCGTGTCGATCTTCGCGAGATGAATGGGCGCGCCGATGTAGTCGCAGCCCAGGAACTCGTCGCGCCAGTTGCCGGCGTTGACGACCCAGCCGTCTTCCTGCACGACCAGCGCGAACTCGGTGGACACCACGCGCCAGAGCGCGAACATCATGAACCAGCTGTACTCGTGGTAGTTCAGCGGCGCGATCGCGCGGTGTTCGATGCCGGGCGCCAGCTGCTCCGGCGCGCGCGGGCTGCACAGCAAGGCGCGTGCGCCGGGCATCTGCGCCAGGCTGTGCTGCAGGGCCATCGCGGCGCCGCCCGCGTCGGGCAGCCCGGTGACCGAGACCAGTGTTATTTTTTCGAAAGACGCCCTGTTCACGATGCGCCTTTCGTCGTGCGCTTGAAGTCGCTCAGTAGGTGCCCGGGTAGGCGCCACCGTCGGCCAGCACGTTCTGGCCCGTCATGTAGCCCGCCTGCACGCTGCACAGGAACGCGCAGATGGCGCCGAACTCCGCCGGCGTGCCGAAGCGCTTGGCCGGAATGTTCTTCTTGCGCGCTTCCCACACGGTGTCGAAGTCCTGCCCTGTCTTCTGCGCGGTGCCGGCCATCGTGCCCTTCAGGCGGTCGGTGTCGAAGGAGCCCGGCAGCAGGTTGTTGATGGTCACGCCCTGCGCCGCGATGGGCGTGCGTGCCACGCCGGCCACGAAGCCGGTGAGGCCGCTGCGCGCGCCGTTCGACAGGCCCAGGATGTCGATGGGCGACTTCACCGAGCTCGACGTGATGTTCACGATGCGGCCGAACCCGCGCTGGGCCATGCCGTCGACCGTGGCCTTGATGAGCTCGATGGGCGTGAGCATGTTGGCGTCGACCGCCTTGATCCACGCCTCGCGGTCCCAGGTACGAAAGTCGCCGGGCGGCGGGCCGCCGGCGTTGGTGACCACGATGTCGAAGTCGTGGCCCAGCGCGAACACCGCCGCGCGGCCTGCCTCGGTGGTGATGTCGGCGGCCACGTGCTTCACGAACGCGCTCGCTGTACCCGCCGCGCCCGCGGCTTGCGCCAGCGTCTTCGCGGCGGCGTCCAGCGCCTCGGCGCCGCGCGCCACGATCACCACGTTCACGCCCTCGCGCACCAGCGCCTCGGCGCAGCCGTAGCCCAGCCCCTTGCTTGCGCCGCACACCAGTGCGGTCTTGCCTGCGATACCCAGATCCATGTCGTTGCTCCAGTCGGTCTTGTTGATTTCGAGAAAGTTCGAAGGGGCCTCAGCGCCCCTTGCGCGTGAAAACGAAGATGCCCGCGATGACGAGCACCGTGCCGGCGGCGATCCACGGCGTGAACGGCTCGCCGAGTATCACCACCCCCATGAGGATGGTCGACAGCGGCCCGATCATGCCGGTTTGCGCCGCCACCGCCGGGCCGATGCGCTCGATGGCCATCATCACCATCAGCACCGGCACCGCCGTGCACAGCGTGGCGTTCAGCACCGACAGCCACACCACCTCGGGCGCCACCTCGAAGGCCGCACCCAGCGGCCGCGTGAGCACGAACTGCAGGATGCACAGCACGCACGCCACCGTGGTCGCCAGCCCCACGAGACGCAGCGACCCCAGCCGCTTGACGAACTCGCCGCTGTACACGAGGTAGCCCGCGTAGCTCACCGCGCTCAGGAACACCAGGAACGCACCCCACGCCGCCGCCCCGCCGCCCTTGCCGCCCCCGCCGGTCCACAGTTCGTGGCCGAACACCAGCAGCACGCCGGCATAGCTCACGACCATGCCCAGCACCTGCGGTCGCGTGGCGCGGCGCCGGTACATGAGCCAGCCGAACAGCAGCACCAGCGTCGGGTTGAGATACAGAATGAGCCGCTCGAAGCTGGCCGAGATGTACGCCAGCCCGGCAAAGTCGAGAAAGCTCGCGAGGTAGTAGCCCGAAAAGCCCAGGCCGAACACACCGAGCCAGTCGCGCGAGGTGAGCCTGGGCTTGCCGCGCCCCGCCCACCACGCCATCACCGCGAACAGCGGCAGCGCGAAGAGCATGCGCAGCATGATGAGTGTGATGGCGTCCACGCCGTGGCGGTACGCCAGCTTGACGATGATGGCCTTGCCGCTGAACGCGATGGCGCCCAGCGTGGCCAGCACCAGGCCTGTGGCGTAGCCCTTGCGCGGTGCTTCGAGAGGGGGAATGCCGGCCGATGCGGCTGTCTTGTTCATCCCCCGATCATCGCGGCAAGCGCAAACCCCGTGCCGCCGCTCGCGTTCAGCAACGCGTGGCCACGCGCGTTCAGGCTTTCGTTCAGGCTTTCGTTCAGTAGCCCGCGGCCACGCCGTCGCGGCGCGGGTCGCTCGCGGCCACGTAGCCTTCCACCGAAGGCTCGCCCGCGCGCCAGATGAACTGGCCCGCGCCGAAGTCCTGGTACGAATCGTTGATCACTTCCAGGTGGTGGCCCAGGTCGCGCAGGCCTTGCAGCGCCGCCGGGTTCATCGCGGCCTCGACGTTGATCTCCAGGCCCGCGTTGAAGCGCCAGCGCGGCGCGTCGCAGGCGGCCTGCGGGTTCTGCTTGTAGTCGAGCATGCGCACCAACGTCTGCATGTGGCCCTGCGGCTGCATGTTGCCGCCCATCACGCCGAAGCTCATCACCGGCTGGCCGTCCTTGGTGAGGAAGGCCGGAATGATGGTGTGGAACGGGCGCTTGCCAGGTGCCACCACGTTCGGGCTCTCGGCCTTCAGGCTGAAGCCGTGGCCGCGGTTCTGCAGGCTGATGCCGAACTCGGGCTCCACGCAGCCCGAGCCGAAGCCCATGAAGTTGCTCTGGATGAAGCTCACCATCATGCCGCTCTCGTCCGCGGCCGTGAGGTAGATGGTGCCGCCCTTCACCGGGTTGCCGGCCTTGAAGTCCTGCGCCTTCTTCACATCGATGAGGCGTGCGCGCGAGGCCAGGTAGGCGTCGTCGAGCATCTGCTCGGTCGTCACTTCCATGGTGCCGCGCTCCGACACGTAGCGGTACACGTCGGCAAAGGCCAGCTTCATGGCTTCGATCTGCAGATGCTGCGACTGCACCGAGTCGACCGGCAGCGAGGCGATGTCGAACTTCTCGAGGATGCCCAGCGCGATCAGCGCCGCGATGCCCTGGCCGTTGGGAGGAATCTCGTGCAGCGTGTGGCCGCGGTAGTCGCGCGAAATCGGCTTGACCCACTCGGGCTGGTAGGCGGCCAGGTCGGCCACGGTGAGCGCGCCGCCCTGCTCGGCCGAGAACCTGGCCAGCGCCTCGGCGATCTCGCCGTTGTAGTAGGCCTCGCCCTTGGTGCGGGCAATGGCCTTGAGCGCGCGTGCAGCTGCGGTGAAGCGGAACAGCTCGCCCACCTCGGGCGCGCGGCCCCAGGGCAGGAAGGTCTGCGCAAAACCCGGCTGCGACTGCAGCACCGGTGTGGCCGCGGCCCACTTGCCCTGCACCACCGGCGGCACCAGGTAGCCGCGTTCGGCGATGTCGATGGCCGGTGCCAGCAGGTCGGCGAACGGCAGCTTGCCGAAGCGATCGCTCATGGCCACCCAGCCGCGCACCGCGCCCGGCACCGTGACCGAGTCGATGCCGCGCATGGGCGGCGTGGTGGCGTCGGCGCCGTACTTGGCCTTGAAGTACTCGGGCGTCCAGGCCTTGGGCGCCGGGCCCGAGGCGTTCAGGCCGTGCAGTTCCTTGCCGTCCCACAGAATGCAGAAGGCATCGCTGCCCAGGCCGTTGCTCACCGGTTCCACCAGCGTCATGACCGCGGCCGTGGCGATTGCCGCGTCCACCGCATTGCCGCCCTGCTGCAGGATGCGCAGCCCGGCCTGCGAGGCCAGCGGGTGCGAGGTCGACACCACGTTGCGCGCGAAGATCGGAATGCGGGTGGAGAGGTAGGGGTTGTTGAAGTCGAAGTTCATGTCGGCGTGCTCTTGCTTATTCGTTGGTGATCTTGCGGTCGACCACGATCTTTTTCCACTTGGCGGCGTCGACCGACACCATCTTCGCGAACTGGTCGGGCGTGCCCGGCGTCGCGGGCTCGATGCCCAGGCGCGCGAGCTTCTCCTTCACCTCGGGGTCGGCCAGCGCTTCGTTGGCGGCCTTGTTGACCTTGGCGACGATGTCCGCCGGCAGGTTCTTCGGGCCGTAGAAGCCGAACCAGGTGTTCGACTCGTAGCCCGGCAGCGTGTCGGCGATGGGCGGCAGCTCGGGCGCGAGCGGGCTGCGCTTGAGCGAGGTGACGCCGAGCGCGCGCAGGCGCCCGTCGCGCACGTGCGGCATGCCGGTGGGCAGCGAGTCGAACAGCACGTCGACCTTGCCGCTGATCAGGTCGGGAATGGCCAGCGCCGTGCCCTTGTACGGAATGTGCGTGACGAACACGCCGGCCTGCGCCTTGAACAGCTCCGCCGTCAGCTGCACGATGGTGCCGTTGCCGCTGGAGGCGTAGTTGAGCTTGCCGGGGTTCTTCTTGGCGTAGTCGATCCACTCGCGCACGGTCTTGGCCGGCGAATTGACCGGCACCAGCATGATGCTGGCCGCGTCGCCCACGTGGGCGATGGGCGTGAAGTCGCGCACCGTGTCATAGGGCAGCTTGCTGATGGCCGGGCCGATGGAATGCGTGCTGGTGGTGGCCAGCAGGATGGTGTAGCCGTCGGGCGCGGCCTTGGCGGCCTGGTCGGAGCCGATGGCGCCGCCGGCGCCGGGCTTGTTGTCGACCACCAGCGTGGTGCCCAGCTTCTCGCCCATCTTCTGGCCCAGCGTGCGGGCGAAGAGGTCGGTGGCGCCCGCCGCCGGAAACGGCACGATCAGGCGAATGGGCTTGTTCGGGTAGCCCTGGGCCAGGCTGGCGGACGACGCTGCCACGCCAAGCGCAAGGGCGAGCACCTGGAGGAACTGGTTTCTTTTCATGTGCAGGATTCTGAGCGTCTGAGGGGAAAAACGGATGCTATTCAGCACCGGCGCATCAAGCCAGATAATTCAGCTTATTCAACTATCAATGCCGCTTATGTCAAAGCCCGCCACGGAAGCCATCTCGCTGCAGCAGTTGCGCGCCCTGGCGGCGGTGGCCGAAACCGGCAGCTTCACGCTCGCGGCAGAGGCCCTGCAGCTCACCCAGCCGGCCATCAGCCACCTCATCAAGCGCATGGAGGAAGAACTGGCGCAGCCGCTGGTGGTGCGCGGGCGCCGCATCCGCATGACGAATGCGGGCGAGATGATGGTCGACACGGCGGTGCGCGCGCTGCGGCTCATCGATGAATCGGTGGGCGCCTGCCGGTCGCAGTCGCAGCTGCGCGAAGGCCGCGTGGTGCTCGCGGTGGGCCACCTGACGGCGGGCGCCCTGCTGCCGCCGTTGCTGGGCCGCTTTTCGCAGCAGCATCCGACGCTGGCGACCACGCTGCTCGACAGCACGGCCGAGCAGATGATTTCACGCGTGCTGTCGCAGGAGGCCGACCTGGGCTTCGGCTCGGACATCGGCCAGAAGCATTCGGAACTGGCGACCGAGCCCTTGTTCTCGGAGCGCATGGCCTTGTTCGTGCGCGACGACCATCCGTTGGCGCAGCGCGTGGTGGTCGACGCCCGGCACCTGGAGTCGCTTCCCTTCATCCACGTGAACCCCGACGCCAACGTATGGCGCGCGGTGAGCCGCCAGCTGTCGAGCACGGCCAATGTGTACCCGCAGGTGGTGCACCATGTGTCGATGCTCTCGACGGCGTTCGGCCTGATCCAGGCGGGTGCGGGCGTGGCGTTGTTGCCGCGCTATGTGGAGGTGCTGATGCCGGCCAACCTGCGCGCGGTGGCGGTCACGCGCCCGATACTGGAATACCCCGTGGTCGCCGTGCGGCTGGCCAAGCATCCGCTGAGCCCGGCGGCGCTGGCCTTCCTGGCCATGGCGCGGCAACACATGAAGCCGCCTCGCTCGAGCAAGTCTTAGTTTTTGGGTTTTTTCCAGGACTGTTGTTCAGGGCGCGATCACGCCGACGCGGTACCCCTTTCCTCGAATGTCCCCCGGGGCTTCGCCCCTCCTCCTTTATTTCTCGGAAAGGGGTACCGCGCCGTCGTGATCGTTGTTCGCATCGGTCGTCGATCAGCGGTTCACCAGGAGCGTGCCCAAGTGAACAGGGCGTCGGGTGCTTCCCGCAGCGAAATAAAGGAGGAGCCCGAAGGGCGGAGGACATTCGCGGAGGGAAGTACCCGACGGCCTGTTCACACGCCCTGAACAACAGCGACAACAACAAACAAAAACGGCGCCCGAGGGCGCCGTTTTTCAAGCGTAAGAAACCCGAAGGATCACTCCTCGACAAACGCCTCTTCGCGCTTCGACTTCACCGCAGGCAAGAGCACGATGATCAGCAGCAATGCAGCCGCGGCCAACAGGCTCGCCGAGATCGGACGCGTCACGAACACGCTCCAGTCGCCACGCGACAGCAGCAGCGAGCGGCGCAGGTTCTCTTCCATCATCGGGCCCAGGATGAAGCCCAGCAGCAAGGGCGCGGGTTCGCATCCCAGCTTGAAGAAGGTGTAGCCCACCAGGCCGAAGATGCCCACCATCCAGATGTCGAAGGTGTTGTTGTTGGTCGAGTACACGCCAATCGCGCAGAACAGCACGATCGCCGGGAACAGGTACTTGTACGGCACCGACAGCAGCTTGATCCACATGCCGATCAGCGGCAGGTTCAGGATGATCAGCATCGCGTTGCCGATCCACATCGAGGCGATCAGGCCCCAGAACAGTTCCGGGTTGCTGGTCATCACCTGCGGGCCGGGCTGGATGTTGTGGATCGTCATCGCGCCCACCATCAGCGCCATCACCGCGTTGGGCGGAATGCCCAGCGTCAGCAGCGGGATGAAGGAGGTTTGCGCACCGGCGTTGTTGGCCGACTCAGGTGCCGCCACGCCGCGGATGTTGCCCTTGCCGAAGGGCACTTCGCCCGGCTTCAGCTTGGTCTTCTTCTCGATCGTGTAGGCCGCGAAAGCCGCCAGCAGCGCGCCGCCGCCGGGCAGGATGCCCAGGGCCGAACCCAGTGCCGTGCCGCGCAAGACCGCAGGCACCATGCGCTTGAAGTCTTCCTTGGTCGGGAACAGGCCGGACACCTTGGCGGTGAACACTTCGCGCTCGTCGTCCGGACGCGAGAGGTTGGCAATGATTTCGCCGTAGCCGAACACGCCCATGGCGATGGCCACGAAGCCGATGCCGTCGGTCAGCTCAGGGATGTCGAAGCTGTAGCGAGCGACACCCGAGTTCACGTCGGTACCGACCAGGCCCATCAGCAGGCCCAGCACGATCATCGCGATGGCCTTGAGCAGCGAGCCCGAAGCCAGCACCACGGCGCCGATCAGGCCCAGGATCATCAGCGAGAAGTATTCGGCGGGGCCGAACTTGAAGGCCAGCTCGGTCAGCGGCGGCGCGAAGGCAGCCAGGATGAGCGTGCCCACGCAACCGGCAAAGAACGAGCCCAGGCCGGCGGCAGCCAGCGCGGGACCCGCACGGCCCTTGCGTGCCATCTGGTAGCCGTCGATCACGGTCACCACCGACGAAGACTCGCCAGGCAGGTTGACCAGGATGGCGGTGGTGGAGCCGCCGTACTGGGCGCCGTAGTAGATGCCGGCCAGCATGATCAGCGCCGACACGGGTGGCAGCGCGTACGTGGCGGGCAGCAGCATCGCGATGGTCGCGACCGGGCCGATGCCCGGGAGCACGCCAATCAGCGTGCCCAGGATGCAGCCGACCAGGCAGTACAGCAGGTTGGTGAAGGTAAAGGCAACGCCAAAACCCATCGAGAGGTGTTCAACCAATTCCATGATGTGAGCAGCTTTCTTCTCAGCCGGTGATGAAGGTCGGCCAGACCTGGATCTGGAGCTTCAGCGCCCAGATGAATGCAACGTAGCTGCCCACGGCCAGGACGGTCGCGAGGGCAATGACCTTCTTCAGGTCGAACTCGTTGCCCGCGAGGCTCGAGATGATCACCAGCGCGTAGATGGCGATGATCATTCCCATGGCCGGTACACCCAGGCTCGGCAGGCCGCCGAGCAGGACGCCGAACGCAAGGTTGGCACCCAGGATGAACACGACCTGCTTCCAGGCCCACTTGCCGATTTTTTCGCCGTCGGTCGTTTCAACGGTCAAGCCGGTAAACATGATCCCGAGGCCGATGACGGCCATCAGGATGCCGAGCATCAACGGGAAATAACCCGGACCCATTCGGGCACCCGAGCCCACCGTGTAGGTGGTGGCGCCCCATGCGAACGCCACACCGACCACGGTGAACATCAGACCCGAGAAAAAGTCTTTCTGACTTTTGATCTTCACGAACAGTCTCCTCGAACAATTTCGATGCGGGATTGTCCGGTCAGCATCCGGTCAGGTTGATGTGGATTCCACTAACGAAAGGCCTAGGGATAACCCGAAATACCTCAGCCCCGCGCGGCCGCGCGAAGCGCCGCCGATGTCAGGTCATCTGTCAGGTCATTCGAGCGGCGGGGTCGCGCTCAGCACCTCTTCGATGGTCGTCACACCCTCGGCCACGCGCAGCGCGCCGGCCAGCCGCAGCGGCCGCATGCCGTCGATCACGGCCTGCCTGCGCAGCCCCGACAGGTTGGGCTCCTTGGTCACCTGGTTCTTGAACGGCTCGCTGATGCTCAGCAGCTCGTACAGCCCCATGCGGCCCATGAAGCCGGTCATGCGGCAATCGACGCAGCCCACCGGTTTGTAGGCACGCACCGAACCCGTGATCTGCCAGGGCTTGACGATGGTTTCCAGCTTCTCGCGCGTGATGGTGTCGTCGGGCTGCTTGCAGCTGGGGCACAGCGTGCGCACCAGCCGCTGCGCGAGCACGCCCAGCATCACCGCGTTGACCAGGTACGAAGGCACGCCCAGCTCCATCAGCCGGGTGATCGCGCTGGGCGCGTCGTTGGTGTGCAGCGTGCTGAACACCAGGTGGCCCGTGAGCGCAGCCTGCACCGCCATCTCGGCCGTGGCCAGGTCGCGGATTTCGCCGACCATGATGATGTCCGGGTCCTGCCGCATCAGCGCGCGCAGGCCCTCGGTGAAGCCGAAGTCCAGCTGCGGCTGCACCTGCGTCTGGTTGAACGCGGGCTCGATCATTTCGATCGGGTCTTCCACCGTGCTCACGTTCACCTCTTCGGTCGCCACGCGCTTCAGCGTGGAGTACAGCGTGGTGGTCTTGCCCGAGCCCGTGGGCCCGGTCACCAGGATGATGCCGTTGGGCCGCGTCACCAGCTGTTCCCAGCGCTGCGCGTCGTGCTGCGCGAAGCCGAGCGCGTCGAGGTCTTTCACCGCGGTGTCAGGGTCGAAGATCCGCATCACCATCTTCTCGCCGAAGGCGGTGGGCAGGGTCGACAGCCGCATTTCGACTTCGTCGCCGCGCATGTTGCGCGTCTTGATGCGGCCGTCGAGCGGGCGGCGCTTTTCCACCACGTCCATGCGGCCCAGCAGCTTGATGCGCGCCACCATTGCGTTCATCACGCCCATGGGCATCTGGTACGCCGGATGCAGGATGCCGTCGATGCGAAAGCGCACCACGCCCTGCTCGCGGCGCGGCTCCAGGTGGATGTCGCTCGCGCGCTGGTCGAAGGCGTACTGCCACAGCCAGTCGACCACCTGCACCACGCTCTGGTCGTTGGCGTCGAGCAGCTTGTTGCTCTTGCCCAGCTCCACCAGCTGCTCGAAGCTCGCGCCGCCGGTGTTGCCGCCGGCCTTCTGCGCCGCGCGCACCGACTTCGCCAGCGCGAAGAACTCCGCCGTGTAGCGCTGGATGTCGGCCGGGTTGGCCACCACGCGGCGCACCGCGCGCTTCGCCTGGCGCTCCACCTCGGAGATCCAGTCGGTGAGAAAGGGCTCGGCCGTGGCCACCACCACCTCGTGCGCCAGCACCTGCACCGGCAGCACCTTGTGGCGCTCGGCATAGCCCGCGCTCATGGTGTCGGCGACCTTGCCCACGTCGACCTTCAGCGGGTCGATGCGCAGGTAAGCAAGGCCGGCGCGGCCCGCCAGCCATTGCGTGAGCATCTCGAGGTCGAGCGGCTTGCCGTCGCTTTCCCGGGTCATGGCCACGTTGGCCAGCCGCACCAGCGGGGCCTGCCGGCTTTCGGCCTGGGCGCAGCGCGCCATGGTGCGCTTGGCCTCGGCGGGGGAGATCACGCCGTCGGTGGCGAGCCACTCGATCAGGCGGCGCAGTTCGAGCGGGCCTTCATGGCGCGGCGTGGCGGAGGTGACCGACGTGGAGATGGAAGCAGCAGGAACAGCGCTCATGAACCGGAAAGAATTAAGAAAAGCGGGGCTCGACCGCCACCACGGCACAGGGGTGCGCGCGCAGGCGGGCGAGGCCCAGCGAGTCTGGATGGTTTGCACGCGCTCGGCAAGCCCGCCGGGTGTCATTCGACCCGCTTTGCCGCCGGAACCGGGTCGGCCGTGACACGCCCGCCACAGGTGGCGCGCCGTGCTTTCTCATGCACGACAAGCACTTAGCGCTCGCGCGCATCGCAACGCGGCGTGGCACAGCGATTGCACCCTTGGCAGGGATGCGCACCGGCCCACCCGGTGCAACCGCCAGTCCACACGAGCGAAGGGAACGCTATGGTCCAGGTGACATACCCCGGCGTCTACATCCAGGAGCGCGCCAGCGGCGTGCACACCGTCACGGGGGTCGCGACCTCCATCGCCGCCTTCGTGGGCTACACCCGCAAGGGCACGCCCGACACGGCCGTGGCGATCACGAGCTTCTCGGACTTCGAGCGCGGCTACGGCGGGCTCGACCACGACAGCCCGCTGTCGTATGCCGTGCGGCAGTTCTATGCCAACGGCGGCAGCCAGGCGCTCGTCGTGCGCGTGGCCAGCGGCTTTGCCACCGCGGCCTTCGTGCTGAACGACGACACGCCCGCCCCCGTGCTCGACGTGAGCGCAGCAAGCCCAGGCAGCTGGGCCAACAGCCTGCGCATCGCCGTCGACCGCACCGCCGTGCGCAACCCCGACGCCGAGTTCAACCTCGTGGTGCAGCAGCTCGGCAGCGACGGCGTGACCCTGCAGACGCTGGAAACCCACCGCAACCTCAACCTCGATTCGAACTCGCCGCAGTACGCGGTGTCGGTGGTCAACGGGGCCTCGGCCGCCATCACCCTCGCGCGGCGGGCGCTGGTGTTCGCCAACGCCGGCTTCGCTGTGGGCACCGACAGCTCGACGCTGGCCTGGCCCATCAACCCGGCGCAGCGCACCATCGCCGGCGTGCTCGACGGCACCACGCCCTTCACGCTGGCCGTGGGCGCCGGCCCCTTCGCCGACCTGGCCGCCGTCATCACCGCCGTCACCGCCGCCATCACGGCCGCGGGCGTGGTCGGGCTCACCGCCTCGGAAACCGGCGCCGACGGCACAGCCGGCACCGACCACCTGAGGCTGGCCTCGGCCACCGCGGGCGAGTCGTCGGGCGTGAGCATCGGCGGCGGTGCCTTCGGCGGGCTGGCCGCGCTGCTCGGGCTGGGCCTGGCCAACGGCGGGCGCGAGTTCACCGGCAGCGCCGAGCACCGCCCCGCCGTGGTGGCCGCGCCGCTGCCCGCGCCGTCCACGCCGGGCGTCGACGGCGTGCGCGCCGGCGCGGTCGAGCTGGTCGGCAGCCCGCTCGCCAAGACAGGCATGCAGGCGCTGCTGGACACGGACCTGTTCAACCTGCTGGTCATTCCCGAAACCTTCGACATGACCGACGCGCAGGCCGCGGCCGTCATCGCCTCGGCGGCCGACCTGTGCGAGAGCCGGCGCGCCTTTTACATCCTGGACGCACCCTCGGGCAAGACGCTGTCCAACATCGCCGCCTGGGCCAACGGCGTCACGCAGACGCGCAATGCCGCCGTGTACTTTCCGCCGGTGCGCATCGTCGACCCGCTGGACGGCCTGCGCCCGCGCGCCATGCCGCCCTCGGGCACGCTGGCTGGCGTGTACGCGCGCACCGACGCCACGCGCGGCGTGTGGAAGGCGCCGGCCGGCACCGACGCCACGCTGAACGGCGTGATCGACCTCGGCCTGCCCATCAGCGACCTGGAAAACGGCAACCTCAACCCGCACGGCATCAACGTGCTGCGCAGCTTTCCGGCGTACGGCCGCGTCGTGTGGGGCGCGCGCACCACGCGCGGCTCCGACGCGCAGGCCGACGACTACAAGTACGTGCCCATCCGCCGCCTGGCCCTGTTCCTGGAAGAAAGCCTGTACCGCGGCACGCAGTGGGTGGTGTTCGAGCCCAACGACGAGCCGCTGTGGGCGCAGATACGGCTGAACCTGGGCGTGTTCATGAACGGCCTGTTCCGCCAGGGGGCCTTCCAGGGCTCGACCCCGCAGGAGGCCTACTTCGTGAAGTGCGACAAGGAGACCACCACGCAGGCCGACCGCAACCTCGGCATCGTGAACATCGAGGTCGGCTTCGCGCCGCTGAAGCCGGCGGAGTTCGTGGTCATCACGATCCAGCAAATGGTCGGCGACCTGTCCTGACCCCATAGAAGGGAGCTGCACATGCCCAAGGGTTTCATCGTCAACGCGCACCGCGTCGACCCCTACAAGAACTTCAAGTTCCAGCTCATGTGGGACGGCCGCGTGGTGCTGGGCATCAGCAAGGTGGGCGCGCTCAAGCGCACCACCGACGTCGTCAAGCACCGCGAGGGCGGCGACAACAGCACCGACCGCAAGTCGCCCGGGCGCACCACCTACGACGCCATCACGCTGGAGCGCGGCATTACGCACGACCTGGAGTTCGAGAAGTGGGCCAACCTGGTCCACCCCATCACCGACGCGGGCATGGACCTGAAGAACTTCCGCAAGGACGTGGTGCTGCTGATGAACAACGAGCGCGGCCAGACCGTGAAGCGCTACAAGATCTACCGCGCCTGGGTCAGCGAGTACACCGCCGTGCCCGACCTCGACTCGAACGCCAACGCCATCGCCATCGAGCACCTGAAGCTGGAAACCGAGGGCTGGGAGCGCGACATCGATTCGCCCGAGCCCGACGAGACCGGCGCGGTGCCGCAACCGGCGGGCTGAGCTTGCCCGCCACCGCCCATGGACGCCACGCCATGCCGACACCGTCGATCACGCTGCGGGCGTTCGGCCGTGCCGAAGACCTGGACATTCCCCTGGACATCGCGCTGGACGCCTCGCTGGACACCACCGCGCGGGCCGACCGCCCGGCGCTGGTGACGCAGCTGCTCGAGCGCTGCGACGACCGGGGCCGTGCTGGCGACCGCGAGGCCTTCTGGTGGTCGCGCCCGGTCGGCATGCGCATCGGCGCGCTGCTGCGGCTGGTGGCGCTGACCGAAGCCACCGACAGCCTGGGCGTGGTGCTGCGCTGCGTGCAGCCCGACTGCGGCGAGCGCTTCGAGATCGAGCTACCGCTGGGCGAACTG
Organism: Variovorax sp. J22G73; assembly: GCF_030317035.1. GTDB lineage: Bacteria > Pseudomonadota > Gammaproteobacteria > Burkholderiales > Burkholderiaceae_C > Variovorax. The sequence goes on along the minus strand of NZ_JASZYK010000001.1, from coordinate 410,886 downwards.
GCGGCACGTGCGCCAGACGCCCCGGAGGCACCGGACTCACCGGGCTCATCGAACTCGACCACCAGCAACGTGCCGCTGCGCCTCGCGCTGCCCGGCGGCCGCTCGGCCAGCCTGCGCCTGCCGACCGGCAACGACCTGCGCGACTGGGCCACGCTGCCGCACGCCGGCTCCGCGGACGCCATCGCCGCCGTCATCGCCTCGCTGCGCATCGACGGCGACCTGCAACCGGGCGACGCCGCCGCGCTGGCCGAGGGCATTGCCGCGCACGACCCGCTGGTGGCCTTCAGCGTGGCCAGCACCTGCCCGGCTTGCGGCGCGGAAGACGAGCTGCCGGTCGACCTCGAAGGCCTGGCGCTGCAGAAGCTCGCGCAACACCAGCAACGGCTGGTGATGGACGTGCACCGGCTGGCCTCGCGCTACGGCTGGACCGAACAGCAGGCGCTGGCCGTGCCGCCGCGGCGCCGCGAGCGCTACCTCGCGCTGATCGACAACGACGCCGGGGACGCGCTGCCATGAGCACCCCCTACTTCGGCGCGTTGCTGCGGGCGGCAGGCTGGCAGGCAGGCGTTGCCGCGCCACCGCGCGCGAATGCCTCGCACGGTGCGGACCTGACGGAGATCGATGCGGAGCGCGAGGTGCGAGCGCCCGCGTCGCCCGCGTCGCGCAGCCCGGTTGCGCAGCCGCAGCAGCCAGTGTCGCCATCGCCATCCAGCAGGGCGATCGCACACGCCGAGCCAGAAGCCGAAGCGCCGCGAACACGCGCCGCCGCTGCTGCTAAAGCCCTGCCCAAACAGCGCGATGCCCAACCCGCCGCACCCGAGGCGCATGCCGTCGCTCCACCACCTTTGCACGCCGCCGTGCAGGCCGCGGTGTCCTGGGTCGCATCGGACCCGCAGGGCCGCGCCGATGTCTCTGCTGCCCAGATGCTGATAGCCGAAAGCACGGTCGTGCAAACGCAGGCCGACATCAGCGAGATAGAAGAAGAGACGCAGGAAGCGCAAGGCATCGATCCCGACATGCCGATGCAAAGCGACATCGACGACGAAGGCATGCCCTATCCCTCGTCCCCCGCCCTCGTTCACCGCCGCGCGCCAGCGCCCCGCGCGGAACGGCACATGCGCGCATCACCTGCCGCCGCGCCGCGCGAGGAAGCCATCGAAATCACCATCGGCGCCATCCACCTGCACGTCGAGGCGCCGCAGGCCACCGGCGTCGTGCCCGCAGCCGCACCGGCCCCACCGCCCGCAGCCCCTTCGCTGCGCTCCCCTGCCCCGCGCTCGGCGCTCTCGCGCCGCGCCCTCTACCGGCTCTGACGCGCCATGGCACTCGTCGACTCCGGCAGGGCCATCGGCGCGGTCACGCGGCTGCTGCAAGACCACCTGATCCGGCGCGGCTTCGACGTGAGCATCGGCAAGCCCGAGGACGCGGCCGGCAACAACGCCAACGCCAAGCTCAACCTCTTTCTCTACGAGACCGGCTTCGACCCGCACCTGCGCAACCACTCGCTGCACAGCGGCCAGCCCGCGCCGCTGTGGCTGGTGCTCAAGTACCTGCTGACCGCCTTCGACCGCGGCGAGGACAGCGACAGCGCCGACGCGCACGAGCTGCTCGGGCGCGGCCTGGGCGCGCTGCACGAGCTGAACTTCCTGGCGCTCGATGCCGCCGTCGCGCCCGCCGTGGCGCAGGCGCTGGAGAACAACCCCGAGCCGCTCAAGCTCAGCTTCGACGACTCGGGCGTGGAGCTGCTGTCGAAGATCATGCAGGGCACCGACGAGCGCTACCGCCTGTCGGTCGCGTTCGAGATGCGCCCCGTGATGATCGTGCCCGGCACCGACCCGGCCTCCTCGCTGCTGGTGGGTGTCGACTACGAGACCACGCCGAATACCGTCATCGGCGGCGAGGGCGTGCAGGTCGACGTGCAGCCCACGCTCGGCCCCACGCTGGAGCGCGTCGAGCCCGAGGCCTTCGAGGCCGGCGACACCCTCACCCTGTTCGGCGACGACCTGAACGGCGGCGACCTCGAGGCCGTGCTCGACGGCGTGGTGCTCACCGTCACCGGGCGCCGGCCCGATCGCCTGCAGGTGAAGGCCGAGGGCTCGCCCGCCGTCACGCCGGTGGCCGACGGCACCGTCATCTCGGCCGGCGAGCACCCGCTGACCGTGCGGCGGCGCATCTCGCCCACGCGCACGCGCTCCAGCAACCTCGTGGCCGCGCGGCTGCTGCCCACGTTGACCGGCGCGGCCATGGCCGGCGGCGACCTCACGCTCAGCGGCAACCTGCTGGGCACCGACGCCGACGACGTGATCGTCGCGCTGCTGCGCAACGGCGTGGCGGTGCGGCAGTTCGACACCGTCGTCGCCTCCGGCGCGCCCGCCGTGCCGCCCTGGCAGCAGACCCTGACCGTGCCCGGCGTGGCCGCCGCCGTCGGCGCGGGCGTGTACCGCGTGGTGCTGCGCGTGAACGGCCAGCAGGCGCGCTCCAGCCCGGACGTGACGGTGCCGTGATGACCACCCACACACCGCTGCAACGCCACGCCGAGGCCGTGGCCTTCCTGCCCGGCGCGCGCGGCGAAGACAGGCTCGCTCAGCACTGGCTGCGGCAGGTCACGCTGCGGCTGCGGCGCGAGGTGTGCTGGCTGTGGCGCGAGCGCGCGGCGCAGGGCATGGCGAACAACGAGGTGCACGCCGACGGCCTGCTGCCGCCTTTTGCCGACCGCGCGCTGGGCTCGCTCGACCTGCTGCGCTATGCCGACGACAAGCGCCGCTTCTTCGCCGAAGACGCCACGGCGCGCCACCTGGGCGAGCTGATCGACGCACCACCGCCGTCGGTGCCATCACCGGCACCATCGATGGCCAGCGGCGCGCCGCGCGGCTCCTTCGCCTGGCTGGCGCAGGCCCTGGCGCTGAGCCCGCTCGACCGCTTCGTGCTCGCGATGGCGCTGCTGCCGGCCATCGACAGCGCCGCCGCCCCGGTGATCGCCACCTGCCTGAGCGACCCCGCCCGCACCGAGCCCACGCTCGCGCTCGCGCAGCGCCTGTGGGACGAGCCCGACGCGCTGCTGCGCAGCTTCGACGCGGCGCACCCGTTGCTGCGCCATGGCGTGCTGTCGGCCGACGGCGCCGGCTGGCATGCGCCGCTGTCGGTCGCGGCACCGGTCGCGCGCGAGCTGCTGTTCGCAGGCCGCGAGGCGCCGTCTTCGCTGCACCGCGTGCAACCCGGCAGCGGCGTCACCGCGCCGCACGGCCTGTTCGCGACAGGCACGCACGCGCACATGCGCGTCGTTCCGCTGGTCGGCCCGGTGGGCGCCCCGTTGGCGGAAGTCGCAGCGGCGGCTTGCGCCCCCGCCCATGTGCAGCTCGTGCAGCCCAGCCCCGCGCTCACGCGCGAGCACCTGCCGGCCTTTCTTGTCACCGCCTGGCTGCGCGGTTGCGCGGTGTACCTGCCGGTCGAGCTGCTCGCGGACGGTTGCGCACACGACGCGAATGTCGAACCCCCGCCCTTGCCCGCGTTGCCGCTCACCGTCTTCGTCGGCCTGCACGATCGCGAGCCGCTGCGCGGCCTGGGCCCGAACGCGATGCCGCCGACGGAAATACCGCCGATGACGCACGCCGAGCGCCTGGCCTGCTGGCGCGACGCGTTGCCCGGCGTGCACGATGCGAACCTGCTGGCCGAGATGGCGCGGCGCTTTCGCTACGAGCGCGAAGCCATCCGCCGCATCGGCGCCGACCTTGCTGCCGCGGGCGGGGTGCCCACCATGTCCACCATGTCCACCGTGCCCACCACCCCCACCGCCCACGCCGTGTACGAAGCCGCCCGCGCCGACCTCGACCTGGGCGCGCTCGCGCAGCCGGTCGCGCCACGCTTCAGGCTCGACGAACTCATGCTGCCCGCCGAGCAGACCCGCCAACTGCAAGAGATCATCACCGCCATGCGCAACCTCACGCGCGTGCACTACGAGTGGGGCACGGCCCGCGCGTGGAACGAAGGCGGCCTGGCGGCCTTGTTCGCCGGCCCGCCCGGCACCGGCAAGACGATGGCGGCCGAGGCCATCGCCCACGAGCTCGCCCTGCCGATGTACCGCATCGACCTGTCGCAGGTGGTCAACAAGTACATCGGCGAGACAGAAAAGAACCTGCGCCGCCTGTTCGACGCGGCCGATGCCGCCGACGTGATCCTGTTCTTCGACGAGGCCGATGCCCTCTTCGGCAAGCGCACCGAGGTAAAGGACGCGCACGACCGCTACGCCAACCTCGAGGTCAGCTACCTGCTGGAACGCATGGAACGTTTCAAAGGGCTGGCCATCCTGGCCACCAACCGCAAGAAGGACCTGGACGAAGCCTTCCTGCGCCGCCTGCGTTTCGTGCTCGAACTGCCGTTGCCCGGCCCCGCGGAGCGCCTGCGCATCTGGCAAGGCGCCATGCCACCGGATGTGGACGCGAGCGCGCTCGACCTGCCCTTTCTCGCCCAGAACTTCGCATTGGCCGGCGGCCACATCCGCGGCATCGTGTTCCAGGCATGCCTTCAAAGCGCGAGCGAAGGCGCTCCGCGTTCGTTGGGCATGCCGGCCGTCATCCGCGCCGTGCACCGCGAGTACGCGAAGCTGGAGCGGGCGCACAGCCTGGACCAGTTCGGACCTTATGCGTCGCTTGTTGCTGCGCCCAGGAACGCGTCATGAACTCTTGTTCTTTTACTTGTCGCGTTGGGTTTGGACTTTGCTGTTCAGGGCGCGATCACGCCGACGCGGTGCACCGGCAGCGTGCCCAGGTGAACAGGGCGTCGGGTGCTTCCCGCAGCGAAATAAAGGAGGAGCGAAGCGGGGGACATTCGCGGAGGGAAACACCCGGCGGCCTGTTCACACGCCCCGAACAACAGCCGGAGGAAACAACATGACCAAGCGCATCGTCATCGACCGCCTCGACCTGAACTTGCGCGGCATCGACCAGGCCACGGCACACGCGGCGGCCAGGCTTCTGGGCCCTGCCCTGTCACGAGCACTGCAACAGAGAAATTTCACGGCACGCGCCATCGACACCCTCGACGCAGGCCACATCGACACACCCGCCTCGCCGCAACCCGCCGAGCTGGCCACTCGCATCGCGCGGCAGATCGCGCGACACACCAGCACCCCACGCACTCCGCACACCCCGCAGAACAACACCCGGAAGCACACGCCATGACCATGCTGCGCGGCGCCCTCATCGAATACGGCACCGACCTGATCGGGCCGATTCCGAACGTCGTCATCTTCCAGTACAACCCCGAGTCGCTCTCGCGCGTGCTGCAGATACCGCCGCGCCCCACCGGCGCCACCCAGCGCGAAACCACCCAGGCCGGCGAGCACACCTTCGAGAAGATCAGCTTCAAGGCCCACTTCAGCGCCGCCAACCTGCTGGCCGACGACAAGACGCTCGCGCGCACCTTCGGCATCGGGCCGCAGCTCAGCGCGCTCGAGAAGATGGTGCTGCCCAGCAGCAAGCTCGCGGGCTTGGTGGGCGCGGCCATCGACGCCATCGGCAGTGCCATCTCGGGCGGTGGTGCAACACCCGCGGCGCAGCCCATTCCGCGCGAGAAATACCCGCGCATTCTTTTCATCTGGGGCCTCACGCGCGTGCTGCCCGTGACCATCGACAGCATGACCATCGGCGAGCTGGAGTACGACGCCGTGCTCAACCCGCTGCGCGCCGAAGTCGACATCTCGCTCAGCGTGATCGCCGTAGATGGCTGCTCCGACGACGTGCTCGCCAAGGGCGCGCTGGAGTTCACCACCCTGGCCAAGGAAGCACAGGCCATCGCCAACCTGGCCAACACCGTCGACCAGGTGGCCGACCTCATTCCGCTGTGAAAAAAGAGAAGGAGCCTTCATGTTCCTCGCCAACTCCCGCTACGCCAACGTCGCCACCGTCGAAACCGTTGCGTCCACCGGCGAGCGCGTGACCGCGCTGCGCCTGCGCAAGCTCACGCCCGTCACGGGTGACACGCAGACCGTGCAGGCGCACGACCGGCTCGACCTGTTCGCGCAGGCCAACCAGGGCGATGCCACCCAGTTCTGGCACGTGGCCGACGCCAACACCGCGCTCGACGGGCGCACCCTGGTCGACGTTCCGGGCGACACGCTGGCCGTGCCGAAAAGCTGATGGCCGACATGCGCTTTCGCCTCTGGTTCGGTGACCGCGCCGCGAGCGCGGACGAACTCGCGCGCGTGGAGCAGATCGAGGTCACGCAGGAGATGGACGCCTTCTGGGAAGCGCATGTGCGCATGGCGCTGTGCCTGGACGCCAACGGCACCTGGCAGCACTGGCCGGGCGACACGGCCACGCCCTTTTCGCGCGTGCGCATCGAGCTCGACCTGGGCAGCGGGCGCTTCGTGCCGCTGATCGACGGGCCGCTGGCCAGCGTCGACGCGGGCCTCGACGCGCAACCGGGCCGCAGCACCGCGACCATGGTGGTGCGCGACGACAGCGCCTTCCTCGACCGCGACGAAGAGGCCGAGAGGCCTTTCGAGAACAAGAGCGACAGCGAGGTGGCGCGAATCCTGTTCGAGCGCTTCTCGCAGGTCATCGGCGAAACGCGCATTCCCGCGACGCAGGGCACGCCCGCCACCACCACCCGGCGCGGCACGGTGCTGACCTTTCTGCGCCGCCTGGCGCGGCTGAACGGCCGGCACGCCTATGTGCTGCCCGCCGAGCAGCAAGGCGGCAAGAGCATCGGCTGCTTCCTGCCCGACCCCGGCGCCGCGGACGGCGCGCCCGACCTGCCCGCGCTGGTGATGATCGGCATCGAGCGCAACCTGGCCGACGCCGAGATCACCGAAGACCCGCGCGGCCCCGAGCGCACCCGCTCGCGCGTGCTGCGCGTGAACGACCAGGGCGTGACCACCTTCGAGACCAGCGCGCAAGACCTCGGCCTGATGCGCGACCTGCCCGCCACGCCCGCCGACCTGACGCCGCGGCGCCTGCTGCACCCCGCCGACAACCACCGCGAAGACCCGAGCGCCGCGGTGAGCGGCCAGGCCCGCCGGCGCGGCTACGTGTACCACCTGCGCAGCCGCGTGGTGCCGGGCTGCTACGGCGCGGTGCTCAAGCCCTACAAGAAGGTGCGCGTCGACGCAGGCGCCACGCCGTACAGCGGCGACTACCTCATCACCCGCGTGGTGCACCGCATCACGCCATCGCTCTACACCCAGGAGTTCGAAGCGCAGACCGACTCGACCAGCACGGTGCCCGGTGCCGCCGTGGCGGAGGCACTGGGCGGTGGGCTAGGCGTTTCGGTCTCCGCCAGCGTGGGAATCTTCTGACCATGATCGACCTTGCCGAACTCACCCTGGAGCGCGTTGTCGAGCGTATCGGTTCCACCTACTACGGCAAGTACCGCGGCCTGGTGAGCGATGTGTCCGACCCCGAGAACCGGTGCCGCATCAAGGCCACGCTGCCGGGCCTGCTCGACGGCGAGGAGTGCGGCTGGGCCATGCCGGTGCTGCCCTTCGCGGGCGACGGCCACGGCATGGTCATGCTGCCGGCCGTGGGCTCGGGCGTGTGGATCGAGTTCGAGGCCGGCAACCTCGACCTGCCGCTGTGGTCGGGCTGCTGGTTCGCCGACGGGCAGCGGCCCGACCCGCAGGGCGAGAAGGTGCGCGTGATCGTCTCGGAGAACGGCCACAGGATCGTGCTCGACGACGAGAGCGACGAGGTGAAGATCGTGCACAGCGGCGGCGCGGAAATCGTGCTGAGCGGCGACGGCATCGCGTTGAGCTTTCAGGCCTGCAAGCTGGAGATCAGCGGCACGAACATCTCGCTGAACAACGGGTTGATCAAGGTCGGCCTGGCGGGCGTGAGCCTTGTGAACGGCGCGATGGCGTTCGGGGTGCCGCCATGATCCCGCTGCTCACCACGGCCAGCACGGTGATGTGTCCGCACGCGGGCATGGCGCAGCTCTTCACCACCAACACCGAGGCGGTGATCGACGGTGCGCCGGCGCTGCTCGAAACCGATGTGCACCCCGTGGTCGGCTGCACGTTCTTCTCGGGCCCCAACCCGATGCCGTGCCTGCTCATCCGCTGGACCTGCGGCGCGGTGCAGACCAAGCTGCACGGCGTCGGTTTTCTCCTGCAGTCGAGCGTCGGTGTTTGCTACAACGCGCTGCAGGCACCGCAAGGCGTCGCGATCGTGGTGCAGACGCAGACGCGGGCGACGGGGGTCTGAGATGAACATCCGTTCTTCTGCTTGCCGCCGTCGTGGTCGTTGGGCGCAGCGGTCGTCGATCGCGGTTCACCCACAACGTGCCCAGGTGAACAGCAACACAAAAGGGAGTCCCTGACATGGCCACCCTCCCCAACGGACGCCATCTCGCCTTTCCCTTCCGCATCGGCCGCGACGGTCGCACGGCCGCGCCGGTGTCCGATGCGGACCAGGTGCGCGACGAGCTTCTGCAGCTGCTGCTCACGGCCCCCGCGGAACGGCTTTTTCTTCCCGAATTCGGCGCCGGCCTGCGCAAGCTGGTGTTCGAGCCCGCGTCCGATGTGCTGCGCGGCGTGGTCAAGGCGCGCATCACGCAGGCGCTGTCGCGCTGGCTCGGGCAGCGGCTCACGGTGGAGCTGATCGAGGTCGACTGGGACGACGGGCTCGCCATGCTGTCGGTCACCATCAAGTACCGGCCTGCGGGCAGTCCCGATTCGCGGATCGTCAAGTTCCAGAGGGCCGGGTCATGAGCGAAGTCGTGTTCCAGGAACTGGTCGACGACCGCGCCGACGTGCTCGCAGGCAAGAACCTCAACGGCATGAAGCTGGTGCTGGTCGCGCTGCCGCCGGGTGCCGACCCCGACCACGCCGACCTGGACCTGCGCTTCTTCAACGAACTGCACGTGGCCGCGATCCTGGCCGAGATCACGGCCACGCCCGCGCGCGCGGGGCAGATCTTTCGCGTGCGGGGCGGCACGCGCGTGCCGGCGGGCGCGGCGGCCGGGCAGGTCAAGGTCACGGCGGTGGCGGGGGTGGACGCCACGCGGCTTTCGCTGCGCGTGGCACCGGTGGGCGACTACTCGACCTACACGCTCGAGCTGGTGTGGGACGGCAGCCGCATCGACCCCTTCTTTTCCGCCATCGGCTTCAAGTTCCGCCCCGGCTGCTTCACCAACGACTGCGCGCCGCCGCAAGACGGCCCGCCGTTGTCGCCCGGCCCGAAGATCGACTACCTGGCGCGCGACTACGACTCCTTCCGCCACACGCTCATGACCGCCATGGCCGAGCGCGTGCCGGGCTGGAAGAGCACCAGCGAGGCCGACCACGACCAGGTGCTGATCGACCTGTTCGCCGCCGCCGCCGACGAGCTGGCCGACTACCAGGACCGCGTGATGGCCGAGGCCTACCTGGCCACGGCGCGCAAGCGCGTGACACTGGCGCGGCAGGCGCGGCTCATGGACTACCACCTGCACGAGGGCAACCAGGCCAGCACCTGGCTGGCGCTCGAAGTGGTGGCCGGGCAGGCGCCGTTTCGCCTCGACGACCAGGACGTGCTGGTGTGGACCGGCGTGTCGCCCGCTGAAGACGACGCGGTGTTCTTCGCAAGCCGCGAGCGCTTCCTGCCGAGCGCGCAACGCCAGCGCTTCGACCCGCTGGTCAACCGGCTGCGCATGCACACCTGGCGCAACGCGCACCCTGCGTTGCGCGCGGGCAGCACCGTGGCCGACGTGGTGCCGCTGGTGCCCGGCGCGGGCCAGGCCGAGGCCGATGCGCTGCGCGACCTGGTGCGCGCGGGCGCGCTGCCGCAGCTGCTCATCGCCGAGCAGCTCAACCCGCTCACCGCGCTGCCGCCGGGGCGCAACCGCAACAAGCGCCAGCTGCTGCGGCTGCTGGCGGGCAACCACGCGGCGCAGACGCTGCACGACCCCGTCACCGACACCTGGCTGGTGCGCCTGCAGTGGCGCGAAGAAGACCGGCTGCGCTTCGACTACAGCTTCACCACCTTCTGCGCCGGCGTGCCGAAGGAAGACATCTCGCTGTTCTTCGGCAACCTGGTGCCGGTGCACGAAGGCCTGCCGATGGCGGTCGATTTCTTCGAGGCAGGCGCGGTGCTGCCCACCGACACACCCGACCACAAGCACCGCTACCACCAGCGGCTGGAGCGCCAGGGCGACCCGAACGACTGGGTGCTGGCCGCGCTGCCCGAAGGGCCGCTGGCGTACCTGCCCAAGCCGATGGACGGTGCCGTGGATGGCGCCGTGGATGGCGCCTTGGATGGCGAAGTACCCGCGCGCTCCACGCTGCAGGTCAGCGTGCTCACCGGCATCGAGACCCAGGCATGGAGCGAGACCGAGAGCCTGGTGCACAGCGACGACTCGGCCTCGTTCGGGCGCCGCTTCATGGTCGAGACCGACGAGCGGCAACGCAGCACGCTGCGCCTGGGCAACGGCATCAACGGCCAGCTGCTGCCCTTCGGCGCGGTGCTGCGCACGCAGTACCAGATCGGCGGCGGGCACCAGGGCAACGTCGGCGCCGACCAGCTGGTGAACGTCGCCAAGCTTTCCGGCGCGCTCGAAGGCGCCTTCACCGACGCCTGGAACCCTTTCGACGTGACCGACGGCCGCGACCCCGAGACACCCGAGCGCATCCGCCGCAACGCGCCCGAGGCCTACCGCGCGCGCCAGTTGCGCGCGGTGACGCTGGCCGACTACGTGCGCCGCGCCGAAGAGGTGCCGCGCGTGTCCCGCGCCGTGGCCCGCTACGCCTGGACCGGCAGCTGGCGGACCGTGCGCGTGGTGATCGACCCCGCCGGCAGCACCACGCTCGACGAGGCCCTGCGCGCCGACGTGGCCGCGCACCTGGAGGCCGTGCGCCTCATCGGCGAAGACCTGGAGCTGCGCCCGCCGCACTACATCCCCATCGAGCTGCGCATCGTGGTGTGCGCGCAGCCCGACCAGTGGGTCGAAGACCTGCGCTTCGTGCTGGAGCAGGCGTTCTCCGACGGCTACACCGCCGCCGGCCGGCCCGGCTTCTTCCACCCCGACGCCTGGACCTTCGGGCAGGACCTGCACCGCAGCGCCATCGAAGGGCGGGTGCACGGCGTGGCGGGCGTGGCGCACCTGGTGTCCATCGTGATGAAGCGCTTCGACGCGCCCACGCCGGGGCTGCCCGGCACCGAGGTGCTGGAGATGGGGTTCGACGAGGTGGTGCTGTGCGCCAACGACCCCGACCACCTCGAACGCGGCCTGGTGCGCATCGACGTGCAGGGCGGGAGGCAATAGCGATGGCCTGCGATGCGCTCATTACTGACGGCTTCCGCTTTCCGCGGCTGCCCTTCAACCGGCCGGGCCTGCCGCGCATGGCGTGGCGCATCGGCCGCTACCCCGACTTCGTCGAGGCCATGACGCGCCGCATCGACGCCGCGCCCGAGCTCGCCGAATGGACGCACCGCGACCCCGACGACCCGGCCATCGCGCTCATGCAGGGCGCGGCCGTGCTCGGCGACATCCTGAGCTTCTACCAGGAGCACTACGCCAACGAGGCCTTCCTGCGCACCGCCGCATGGCGCACCAGCGTGAGCGACCTGGTGCGGCTCACCGGCTACCGGCTCGCGCCCGGCATCGGCGGGCGCGCGACCTTCGCCTTCGAGGTGCGCGGCACGCAGCCGGTGACGGTTCGCGCGGGTTTTCCGGTGAAGGCCGACCTGCGCGACGTGAGCGCGCCGGCGGACTTTCAGACGGTGGACGAGCTGGTCGCGTGGCCGCACCTGGGGCGCTTCAACCTGTACCGGCAGCGGCAGTACGGCTGGGTCATCGGCGCGGGGCAGGCGCGCGTGGAGCTGGCCACGGTGGGCGGCGCGGGCGACTCGGCCTCGCTCGAGGCGGTGGAACTGAAGAAGGGCGACCGGCTGGTGTTGGTACCCGAGGAGAACCTGCTGGGCCTGCAGTTCCAGCTGGCGCTGGGGTGGACGCTGAACCAGAGCTACGAAGAAATCGTGGTGGTGGAGAAGGTCGAGCGCCAGCTCGGGCGCGTGGTGCTCACGCTGGCCGGCAACTTCACGCACGGCTGGTTCACGCACTGCCGGGCCTTCCTGCTGGGGCGCAGCTTCAGGCACTTCGGCGCGAGCGCGCCGCCGCAGTTCGTGGAGAGCAGCGGCGGCAGCGCGCCCGTCACCACGGTGAGCAACACGCCCTTCACGCGCGGCAGCAAGTCGACCGTGGCCTACGCGAGCCCCTACATGGCGCTCGATGCGCAGACCTTTCCGCTGGAGCAGGAGGTGCACGACCTGGCCGCCGGCGGCACCGCGCTCGTCACCGGCACGGTGGGCTTCCCCATCGCGGTGACGCGCACCATCGCCACCGTGCGCTCGCAGCCCGCGCGCTGGGGCAACCTGAACATGCCCGCCAGTTTCGTGCGGCTGGACCGCGCCTTCGCGCCCGACTGGACATCGGCCTTCCCCACCTTCCAGGCGCTGGCCGACCTGCGCACCTTGCGGCTGCACGAAACCAGGGGGCCGATGCTGCAGCTGCGCCCGCTGGCCACCTTCGACGGTTCGGCCTTCGCCAACGGCACGCAAGCGTTGAGTTTCTACGGCAGCGCCGCGCAGGCCGGCGCGCTGGCGGGGCGCAAGCTGTACCTGTCGCATGCCGACGGGCGCAGCGTGGAGCTGACCTGCACGAACGTGCCCGCGGACTTCTCCGCACCGGTGCCACCTGCACAAAACGTTGCGCGCATGTGGCCGCTGTCTTTCGACCGCGCGCCTGCGCCCTTCACGCGCGCCGACTTCGACGAGGCCACGCCGGCCGTCACCGTGTTCGGCAACCTGGCCGATGCCACGCAGGGCAAGCAGGAGGCCGACGCGGTGCTGGGCAACGGCGACGCGCGCCAGGCGCTGCAGACCTTCGTGCTGCCCAAGTCGCCGCTGACCTACTGGCTGTCGAACGGCGCGGTGCCGCCGCAAACGCCGTTCCTCGACGTGTGGGTGGGCGGGCGCCTGTGGACGCGGGTCGATGCCTTCTTCGGCCGCGGCCCGCAGGAAGAGATCTACATCGTGCGCGAAGACGCCGAGGGCCGCAGCTTCGTGCAGTTCGGCGACGGCGAGACGGGCGCGCGCCTGCCTTCGGGCATGAAGAACGTGGTGGCGCGCTACCGCAGCGGCACCGGTGCGCGCGGGCCGGTCAAGCCCGGAGCCACGCCTTCGTCGAGCGAGCGGCCCGAGGGCTTCGACAAAGTGTCGCTGGCGGGCATCGTGTCGGGCGGCGCCGACCCCGAAGACCTGGAGAAGGCGCGCGAGGCCGCACCCGGCAAGGTGCAGAGCCTGGGCCGCCTCGTGAGCCTGCGCGACTTCGAGACCGAGACGCTGTCGGTGCCCGGCGTGACGACCGCCACCGCGGCGTGGGACCTGTACCAGGGCGTGCCCGCGGTGATTCTCCGGGTGCTGCTGGAGGCCGGGCGCGAGGCCGAGTTCGCGGACGTGCGCGCCACGCTCGCGCACGCGCAGCGCTGCCGCGGCCCCGACCGCTTTCCGGTGATCGTGCAGCAGGCCTTGCTGCGCTACGTGTTCGTCGACGTGAGCTACGCGCGCGACCCGACGTACCGGGCGGAGGACGTGGCCGCGGCATTGCGCGCGGCCATGGGCCTGGCCGGCGATGCGGACCACGAGCGCACCGGGCTCTTCGGCCTGCGCGCGCGCCGGCTGGGCGAGCGCGAGTACGCGAGCCGCATCGAGGGCCGGCTGCAGAACGTGCCCGGCGTGCTGTGGTGCCGCGTGAGCGCGATGGGGCGCTTTGCCGCGGGGGTGACGGACACGGCGACGCTGGCGCTGCCGAACCCGCCGCGCCCGATGGCCGCGCTGCTGCCCTGCACGCCGCGCGAGCTGCTGCAGCTGCTGCCGGCGCACCTCACGCTGACACCGGCGGTCGAGCCGTCGGCAGGGGAATGCGCATGAACACGAAACCCACGACGGTCTCGCATTGCTCCTTCCCCCTTTGGGGGAAGGCCGGGATGGGGGCAGCCAGAGCGCCCGATGGACACGCCGCGTGCCCCCACCCCAACCCTCCCCCAAAAGGCGAGCGAGAAAGAAAACAACTGGGAGCGCCCGCATGAGCACCCCCACCGTCCCCCTCTTCGACCGCCTCCCCGAGATCTACCGCACGCGCGACTCGGAGCAGTCTCCCGCCTACCCGCTGCGCGCCTACCTCGGCGCCATCGAGGAGGCCTTCGGCGCGCTGCACGACGACATCGGCCGGCTCTACGACAACCTCTTCATCGACACCTGCGAAGACTGGGTCGTGCCCTACCTGGGCGACCTGCTGGGCACCACGCACCTGAAGGGCGAGCCGCGCACGCTGCGCGCCGACGTGGCCGACACCATCGCGCTGCGCCGCCGCAAGGGCACGCTGGGCGCCATCGAGCGGCTCGCGGCCGACCTCACGGGCTGGGCCTGCCGCGGCGTGGAACTGCGCGAGAACCTGGGCTGGCGCCAGCACCTGAACCACCAGCGCCCCGACGCCGGCGGACTGCCGCCGTGGGGCGGAGACGGCATCACGCGCTTCATGGTCCCGCGCGGCGGCACCGCCCCCGTTCGCGACCCGGCCTCGCTCGCCCTGCTGGGCACGCCCTTCGACACCTTCGCGTACAGCGCCGACGTGAAGCCGGCGGTGGACGACGTGCGCCACGTCAACCTGCCGAACCTCGCGATCTTCCTGTGGCGGCTCTCCGCCTGGCAGTGGCCTGCGCTGCCGCCGCTGGTGAAGGGCACGAGCGACCTGGGCGCGCAGCCCGCGCCGCTCGCGCGCTTCGCGATACGGCTGGACCTGCACCCGCTGGACCGGCCGGTGCGGCTCTTCAACATCGCGCGGCCCGCCGACCTCGACCTGAGCGCCTCCGGCGGCGTGGTCGCGCCCCTCACGCAGCCCGACGCCGTGCCCGGCCCCATGCTCGACGCGCGCATCACGACCGGGGCCACCAGTACCACCGGCGCGCAGGCCGGCCACCCCGAGGCCTATGTGCACATCGACTTCTTCGACGACACCGCCGCCCCGCCCACCGGGCTCGACCTGGCGAACGTCGGGCTGAACCTGTTCCTGCCGCAGTCATCGCAGGCACTGTTCGCCGCGACCGCGTGGCGCTTTCGCGGCGACAACCTCTGTGCCTGGGAAACCGGCCTGCGCCAGCCGGTCGCCGACGGCGAGGTCGTCATCGACCCCGACATCGGCCGCGTGCTGGTCGGCGTGGGCACCGCGGCGCAGCGCGATGCGCTGGTCACGGGCACGGAGGCGCGCTTGTACGCCAGCTTCACCTACGCGAGCCCCGGCCCGGTGGGCGCACAGCCGGTGGTGCGCCGCCCGTTCGAGCGCGACGGCGTCGAGGTGCGCGAAGCCAGCGCATTGCCCGGCGGCACGCCGCTGCAGGCGCAGATGGACAACCTGGCCACCGCCACGCAGCCGGTCGTCATCGAGCTGCAGGACAGCGGCGTGCACACGCTGGACATCGGCGCGCTCGCAGGCACGGCCATCGACGGCGGCGTGTCGGTGCGGCTCGCGCATTCGCTCACCGTGCGCGCTGCCGACGGGCAGCGGCCCGTGGTGCTGCTCGCGCGACCGCTGGGTTTCAGGCCCGTCGACGCGGTGGACGCGACGCTGGACGCGCCCGCCGTGCGGCTCGAAGGCCTGCACCTCGCGCCCGGCGCAGGCTTTGCGGCGGGCAGCGCGCTCATCGCGCGTGCCGCCCTCGCGCGGCTGGAAATCATCGGCTGCACGCTGGACCCCGGCGGCCACGCGCTGCGCGACGACAGCCGCGCGCCGATGACGCCCGCGCTGCATCTGGAAAACGGCTACGGCTTCGCGCAGGCCGCCGACCGCGACGCCTTCGTGCCGACGCCCGACATCGTGGTGCAGCGTTCGGTCGTGGGGGCCATCGCGGTGGACGACCGCTACCGGCTGGACATCGCCGACAGCGTTGTAGACGCAGGGCTTGGCGTGGACGATGTACCGAACGGCACCTTCGCCATCGGCGCCGCCACCGACCCTGGCAACGCCTGGGCCGCGCCGCTGCAGTTCCAGGGCGTCACGGTGTTCGGCCCCGTGCGCACCAGCGCGGTGGGCGGCGCGGGTGGCCTGTTCGCGCAGCGCTTCGAGGTGCTCGACAACCAGCACGGCTGCATCAAGTGGAGCTGGTTCAGCGCAGGCGCGAACCGCCTGCCGCCCAACCACTTCTGCCTGCACGCGGGCGATGCGCGCCTGGCCTTCACCGCCGAGCGCTTCGGCGACCCGGGCTATGCGCAGCTGGCGCGCGGCAGCGACGTGCGCATTCGCACGCGCGGCCCCGACGACGACGCGATGGGCGCCTTCGGCTTTCTGCTGGAGGCGCACAAGTGGACCAACCTGCAGGTGCGGTTGCGCGAGTTCATGCCGGTCGGCGTGCGGCCGCTCGTCGTGCCTGTGACATGACAAAGAGGGGGCTGTGATGCAAGGCGATTTCTCCAACCTCGACTTCGATCCGCATGCGCACGAGCGCGGCGTGGCGCCCGCCGCCAACGGCGTGCTGCGCAACGTCAACGGGGTGCTGCACCAGCAGGGCCGCGTGTCGCTGGACACCGACTTCACCGACGGCCAGCTGCTCGAGCTGGGCTGGCAGGCGCAGGCCGGGCGCGACGTCATCGGCGCGGGCGTGTGCGCGGTGCCGGCCGACGAGGCCGACGGCTTCAAGGTGCAGTCGGCCGCGGTGGTGAACGGGCAGGTGCATGTGCAGCTGCACCCCGGGCGCGCGTGGGCCGACGGCATCCTCGCGCGGCTGGCCGGCGCGGCGGCCGACCCGGCGGCGCTGGTCGAGCGCACGGCCACCTACTTCGGCCCGCCACTTTCCAGCCCGCTGCCCTCCAGCCCGTTGCCCACGCCCGACAGCATCGACGACGGCGTGCGCGACGCGGTGATCCTCGAGGTGTCCGAAGAGTCGCTGCACGGCTTCCAGTACCCGGAGCGCCTGATCGAGCCCGCGCTCGGCGGGCCCGACACCACCGAGCGCGCCTACGTCAACTACCGCATCCGCCTGCTGCGGCTGGGCGCGGACGAAGACTGCGACACCATTCGCGCCAAGCTGCGCGACGACCTGTCGGCCAAGGGCCGGCTCACCGCGTCGCTGGCGCCGGTGATCGCCATCGCGGGCGACTGCCCGGTGGTGGGCGGCGGCGGGTACACGGGCTTCGAGCACAACCTGTACCGCATCGAGATCGCCGAAACCAGCCAGGGCACGGCGCGCTTCAAGTGGTCGCAGTGGAACGGCGGGCTCGCCGCGCGCGGGCGCTTCGACGCCACGGTGAACCCGCCGCGCGTGACGCTGGACGCGGGCCGCGCGGCGGTCATCCACTCGGGCCTGAATGCCTTCTACCTGGAGGCGCTGCAGTACGACGAGGCCATCGGCGCGTGGCAGCCGAGCTATGGCGCCATGGCCACGCTCACCACCGACCACGACCTGGAGCTGGCCGTGCCACCGGTGTTCGGCGCCTTGCCCTCGACCACCGATTCGGTGTTCTTCCGGCTGTGGAACGGCATCGCCGATGTGGCCGCCTTCACCAACGCGGTCGACCCGGTCGAGCTGCGCGACGGCATCCGCCTGCAGTTCGACGCACCGGGCGCGGGCAACTATCGCCCCGGCGACTACTGGACCTTTGCCGTGCGCGCGGGCGAAATCGCCAACCCCGCCGTGCTGGTGGACGACGCGCCGCCCACGGGCATCGTCTACCACCGCGTGGCGCTCGCCGAAATCGACTGGACGGGCCGGCGCAACACCGACATCTCGGGCGCCATCGAAGACTGCCGCAAGCGCTTTCGCCCCCTCACCAACCAGAAGATCTGCTGCACCTTCCTGGTGGGCGACGGCGTGTCCAGCTTCGGCGACTTCAACGCGCTGGAAGAAGCCGCGCGCCACCTGCCGCTGGCCGGCGGCGAGCTGTGCCTGCTGCCCGGGCTGCACCGCGCCAACCTCGCGCTCACGGGCCGGCGCAACGTGGTGGTCCACGGCTGCGCGCGCCGCTCCATCGTGCTGCCGCGCACCGACACGCGCACCCAGCCCATCCTGTCGTTCACCGATTGCGACGGCATCGAGGTGCGCGAGCTCGACCTGGTCACCTACGACGGCATCGCCATCGCCATCGAAGGCACGGCCGAGGGCAGCTGCCGCGACCTGCGGGTGCACGGCTGCCGCGTCATCGCGCGCACCAACGCCATTCGCGCCACGCAGGCGGCCGAGCTGAAGATCGACGACAACCGGCTGCACCTGCTCGACACGGTGGACGGGCGCGCCACCATTTCCATCAACGCCGACGACGTGCTCATCGAGCGCAACACGCTGGTGCTGCTGCCCTTTGTGGACGACACGCCCGACGACCCCGACACGCCCGACGACGACCCCACGCGCGACCCTGCCGACCCCTGCGCGCGGCCGCAGGTGATCTACAGGTTTCCGAAGCTGGTGCTGCTCTATGCGTTCAAGGTGTGGGCCTTCGCGCTGGTGAAGCTGGTGCCCCGGCAGCCGTACCGCGCCTTCGGCGGCATCCATGTGCGCCAGGGCTCGGAGCGCGTGCGCATCGTGCAGAACCGCATCGTGGGCGGCGGCGGCAACGGCATCACGCTGGGGGGCGACATCGACCCGCCGCCGCCGGTGATCATCGAGCGCGCGAACCCGGGCAATGTGACCGGTGGGAGCCTGAGCGCGTCGCTCTCCACGGCGTCCTTCGCGACCGCTGCAGCGGCAGCCGCCCCCGATGCGCCGGGCGCCGCCGTGAACGTGACGGCCAACGGCCAGTTCCTCGCGCTGGTGCAGGACGAGAAGGGCAAGCCCGTGCCCGATGTCGACGTGTACCTCGAGGCCGACACCACCGCCACCGACCGCAGCGACGCCCAGGGCATGGCCAGCGTGAAGACCGCCGCCGGCGCCTACACGCTGGACGTGTCGCCGCAGTACCGCGTGCTGCGCGTGGCCGAGGCGCGCGACGCCGACGGGGTGCTGGTGAACGCGGTCACGGTCGCGCCGCGCGCGGTGGACGTGGCCGCGGCCAAGCGCGGCTTCCTGCACGAGATCGGCATCGAGGGCAACGACGTGTCGATGATGGGCCTGTCGGGCATCGGCTTCGCGCTGCGCGACGGCGCCACGCTGGCCGCCAAGACGCCGGCCATTCCGGCCAACGACCCCAAGGGCGCGCTGCTGGCGTACATCGACGCGGCCATCCTCAACCTGGGGCTCACGCCGCTGCTGCGCGCCACCGACCCGGTGCGCGACCTGGTGGTGCTGGCCAACCGGCTGCACCACAACCTGCGCAACCCGTTCACCGACCCGATGGTGAAAGACGCGCAGAGCATCGGCCGCGGCGGCGTGTCGCTGGCCATCGTGGAATCGGCGGTGCTCAGCGGCAACCACGTGTACGAAAACGGGGCCAGCCTGATCGACCCGGTGTGCGGCGTGTTCGTCGGCTACGGCAACGACCTCGAAATGACCGACAACGTGCTGGCCGCGAACGGCCCCGTGGGCACCGCGGCCGACGACAACCGGCGCGCCGGGCTGCGCGGCGGCTTCTACGTTCGCTTCGCGGGCGCGCTGACCTCGCAGGCCTCGACCGCCACCGGGCGCAAGCCGGCCTTGCGCGTGCACGACAACCGGGTGGACCAGCCGGCGGGTCGCGCGCTCACGGCCTATGCCTTCGGGCCGGTGTCCGTCGCCAACAACCACCTGAACAGCGAGTTCAGCGGGCGCTTCGGCCTGCTCGACACGGTGGTGGGCGGCGTGCTGCTGTTCAACCTGGGCGGCATCCACCGGCTGCTGGCGCGCACGCTGGGCAAGTACTTCGACAACGCCAATGCCTACGCGGCGCGCGCCGAGGCGGTGCTGCCGGGCGGCGAGACGCTGTTCGACGACAACTACGTGCGCCTGGGCAGCGTGAACCGCTCGCTGGTGTCGCAGGCGCTGCTGTGCTTCGACGACCTGGGCTATTCGGCCAACACCGCGTCGGTGTTCAGGCGCGAGCCCTTCCTGGCCAATGCGGTGCTGATGGGCGACACGGTGCGCGTCACGGGCTCGCGTTTTCGCGAGGACGCGAACCACACCATCTCGGCGCTCACGCAGGGCTTTCGCACCAACATCACCACGCTCAACCAGGCCGACCACTGCATCGTGGCACGGCCCGCGCGCGTGGGCGCCAACCCGCTGCCGACCATCGACACGGCCAACCAGGTGCTGGACGCGGCCTTCTGCGACCGCACCTTCGGCAACGCGGCGGGGCTGTCGCAGTTCGCCACGCAGTCGCTCTCGGCCAATGCGCGCGAGCTGGGCGGCGCGCTGCCCGACAACGCCTTCACCACGGCCGAGATGGCCGGGCTCTCGCGACAGTACGCGGCGCGCTCCATGGCCGTGGCCAACGAGACGCACGTGGCGACCACGCAGGCCTACAGCTACGAGGCGCAGCGCCTCGCGGTGAAGCTGGGCGCCGACCACCCGATGGCGCAGGCGCTGCGCTCGCAGGCCGATGCGGGCGCGCAGACCGCGCAGCTCATCGCCAGCAGCGCCGAGGTGGCGACGGTGCAGGTGGCCGCCCCGGTGGAGGGCGGCTCCGCGCTGGGCGGGCGCTTCGTGAACGCGCGCGGCCAGGGCCAGCAGGGCTACGTGGTCGGGCTGCTGCGCGGCAACGGCACGCAGATCGAAGTGGTCGGCACCACCGACGAGGCGGGCGCCTTCTCGGCCGTGTACGACCCGAAGCAGACGGCCGTGCTGCAGAAGGAAGGCGACCTGTTCCTGCGCGTGACCGACGCGGCCGGCAAGCAGGAGATCGTGCGCAGCAAGGAGCCGGTGCGGCTCGCGCCGGGTGCGAACGTGCAGGTGACGCTGACCGGGCCGGTGCGCATCGTGCCGAAGTCGGTGGCGCTGGACGGCACGGTGATCTTCGGGACGCGCACCACGCCGGCCACGCCAGCCACGCCACCGGCACCGCCAGCGCCCACGCCTCCGGCCCCGACACCGCCTGCGCCGCAACCGCCGGCGCCACCCTCCGACACCGTGCGCACCCCGCTCGACAAGCTCGACATCGACGCGGCCACCCGCAAGCGGCTCAACGAAGCAGGCGTGCGCGATGTCGAGGGCGTGCTGGAGATCGCGCCGGCCAAGCTGGCCGATGCGCTGGGCGACAAGCAGCTCGCCACCACGCTCATCGAGCGCGCCAAGCGGCTGCTGGCCTCGCAGCCCGGGCCGGTGAAGACGGCGCGCAAGCGGGCGCCGAAAAAGAACCCGTGAAACCCTGGACGCCTGCACCCCTTAACTCGTCTCGGGCGAACCGCACAAGGAGCACGCCATGTCGGTCTTCCAGTCGGTCTCGCGCTTCGGCAACGAGCGGCATGCACGCCGGCATGCGCCGCAGGCCGCGCGCAGCGAAGCGCGCGCGGGCCCTGCCCCTTCTTCCTCGCCGCCGACCTCCTGCGCATGCGGCGGCAGCTGCCCGCGCTGCGGCGCGAAGAAGGAAGCCGGCGAGCGAAAGAACGGCGTGGTGCACGGCCCCGCCGGCACGGCCAACCGCTTCGACGACTGCCCCGCCAACTGGAAGCCGGTGGCCAACGCGGCGCAGACGCTGGGCGCCAGCTGGCTGGGCAACGTGGTGACCGGGCTGGGCGCGCTGCCGAGCCCGCTGCCGGCGCGGGTGTCGGCGCTGCTCACCACACACTTCCACACAACCTACGACAAGGACATCGCGAAAATCCTCGAACGGTTCAAGAAGCTGAACACCGCGATCAAGCAGTCCATCGACTTCCAGTGCGAGAGTTCGTGCGACAAGAACGTGCTGGCCTATGTGTACTCGGTGTGGAGCGACCTGCACGTGTGCCCCTACTGGTTCGGCTCTGCGCCCGACCTGCAGGCCAGCACGGTGATCCACGAACTGGCGCACGACGTGGTGGGCTGCGACGACAACGCCTACGAATGGGAGAGCGCCAAGTACGCAAAGATGTCGGTGAGCGACGCGATGAACAACGCCGACTCGTATGCGCACTTTGCCTGGGATGCGTCCAAGCCCTGAGGGCGCGCCGCGACAGCGGGCCGCGCAACGATCGATGACGGATGAAGGAGCCTCGCCATGCCAGACCTCCAGCCCCGCGCGAAGCCGGCCACCCGGCCCTCGGCAAGGCATCGCGCCGCGCCTGTGCGCACGCAGGTGGAACGCCGCGAGTACCGTCTGCCGGCGGGTCGGCCGCATGCATCGGCGTCCGTGCAGGCATCCGCGCACGGGGCCGCACCGTCGCGCACCGCAAGTGCCTGCGCCTGCGGCGGCGGTTGCCCACGCTGCCGCGCGAAGGCCGCGCCCCAGGGTCCGGCGCTGAGCCAGCCCGGCGACGCGCACGAGCGCGAGGCCGATGCCATCGCCGCGCGCATCGTCGCGGGCGGCCACGCGACCGGTGCGACCCGTGCGACGAGTGCCGCCGAACGCGGCACCGGCCTGCAGCGCGCGCCGCGTGGCACATCAGCGCCGCGCGCCCCCGCGGGCCTCGACACCGGCGGCCTGCGCTCCGCCTCGCGCCCGCTCGACGCCGCCACGCGCCGCTTCATGGAAGCGGGCTTCGGGCACGACTTCGGCGCGGTGCGCGTGCACACCGGCGCCGACGCGGCACGCAGCGCGGCCGGCGTCGATGCGCGCGCGTACACGGTGGGCGAGCACATCGTGTTCGGCCCCGGCGAGTACGCACCGGGCCGCGCCGAAGGCCGGCGCCTGCTGGCGCACGAGCTGGCGCACGTGGTGCAGCAATCGCGCGGCGCGGGGGGCTTCGGCACGTCGGCGCTGCAGCGCGCGCCGACCATCCAGGTGCTGCCCGCCGACTTCATCGGCCCGCCCTCGCCCACGCAGCGGCGCGCGGCCGTGTCGTGCCCCATCTCTTGCTGCTTCCAGCACCTGGGCACGCTGCACGCGATGCCGCTGGCCTTCACCGATGTGCGCCGCGGCTTCGCGGCGGCCGGCAGCGACCTGGCCTCGGGCATCGCGGCGGAGCTGCATTTCATGGCCGACACGAACCAGCCGGCCGCCGCCGACGGCTGCCACTGCGACGGCTTCCACATGATCCAGATCATCAACAGCACGCACCCGTACGACGCGCGCGGGCGCAACGACTTCGTCGACAACGACCCGAACAGCGCGCAGCCCTTCTACGGCACGCCCTCGGGCCCCTACCTGGCGGGCCAGGGCGAGCACGAGATACCGCGGGGCTTTCCGCTGCCCGACGCGGGCGAGCGCGTGAGCAGCACGGAGTCGATCTACGACATTCCGTACCGCACGCCCGCCATGCTGGGCACCACCAGCCTGAGCTGGACGGCCGAGACCTGCGTGTCGTGCGTGAAGGACAACGCGCCCGACCGGGTGCTGGGCTGCGTCACCTACGGCTTCACGCGGGCCTACAACGGCACCACGCACGCCTTCGACCCGATGGTGGCGGTGGCGCCCGACTGCCGCTCCTTTCCGTCGCAGGCGTTCGCGCGCACGCTGCGCACCGACCGCACGACCGCCGGCTACGACTTCGTGGCCGGGCCCGACTTTCCCGATTGCCCGGTGGGCGACTTCCCGGTGCCGGGCGGCGACACGCGGGTGGCTTGACGAGGGCGCGCAGCATGACGGACATCACCTTCACCTCTCCGCTGGACGCGCTGCAAGTCATCGACAGCCACGGGCGCGTGCAGCCGCCGGCCGCGCGGCTGGCGGTGGACCTGCTCGCGCTGCTGCGCCCGGCCTCCGGCGCGCACGAGACCCGCGTGCGCGTGGTGTCGGGAGCGCAACTGCCCGCCACGCTGGCCGGCAGCAGCTTCGTCGGGCTCACGCCGTCGGTGCCGATGTCGGCCGCCTCGCTGCACGGCGGCTGGCTGGTGGCGCGCGTGCCGGGCGAATTCTTCACCACCGACACGGCCACGCCGGTGCGGGTGGACGCGGTCGGCGAGGCGTGGTCGATCGACCTGCACATCGCGCACGTCGAAAACCCCAACGGCACGGCCGCGCCCTGCGACCTGTGGGTGCTGCTGGGCCTGCGCACCGACCAGCGCGCGCCGCACACGCTGCGGCTGCACTTTCCGGCGCGCTGGCTGTGGGCCGACGGGCAAGCGGCGCCGCACGCCGACGGCGCGCCGCGTCCCGCAGCGGAGAGCTTTCAGCTTGAGTTCCGCTAAGGGGCGCACAGCGCCGGTGCCGAAGCGGCAGGGCGCAAAAGCCGCGAAGGCCGGAAAGGCGCTGTCGCGCTCGCGCCCTGCCGCGTCGAGCAACGACACGCAAGCGCACCCTGAGACGGCGGCGAATGCGTGCGCATGCGGCGGCTCGTGCCCACGCTGCGCGGCCACCGCAGGCGCACCGCTGGCGTCTTCGCTTCGCACGGCGTTCGAACGCGGACTCGGACAACCGCTGGACACCGTGCGCGTGCATGCATCGAACGAAGCCGCGCAAACCGCGCATGACGTGGGCGCGCGCGCCTTCGCGACGGCCGACGCCATCGTGCTCGGCGGGCCCATGCCGTCCGCGCGGCGCATCGGCGAACGCTTTCTGCTGGCGCACGAAGTCGCGCACGTGGCGCAGATGCGCGGCGCGGGCGAGCGCCCGGACGATGCGGCCGGTCACACCCCCGACCGCATGGCCCGTCACAGCAACGACTTCGCAGCCGAAAAGGAAGCCGACCGCGCCGCCGTGCAACTGGCCTTCGGCCTCGGCCCGGCGCGCATCACGCACCGCCCCGCGCCCGATGCGCTGCTGGCCAGCCCGCTCTCCGACAGCGTGGACGCCATCTGGCTGTCCGCCGCCGACAAGGGCCGGGTGTTCGATGCCTTGCGCGCGCAGGGCCGGCCGGTGACCGACCCGGACCTCGACGCGGTGCTCGCGCGCATCTTCCCCGCCGGCTCCGACGACCTGTGGCTCGCGCAGGCCATCGCGCGCAACGGCCCCGAGCCCCTGTGGCCCACCGCCGACCTCGACGAGCGGCGGCGCCGGCAGCGCGACCACGGCTGGGCCGAGGAGCGCGGCGGCATCGCGGCGTCGTTGCTCACCACGTCGGGCGGGCGCTCGGTCGATGCCTTCTTTTTTCCCGGCACCAGCGACGAACGCGCGCTGGTCATCGCGGGCGTGCACGGTTCGGAGCAAGGCGGCATCGAGGTGGCGCAGATGCTCATCCAGACGCTGCAGAACGCGCTGCTGCGGCCCTACTACACGGTGATCGTCGTGCCCGTGCTCTTCCCGGACAACGCGGCCACGCGCACGCGCGAACGCGCCACGCCGACCAACCGCAACTTTCCGAGCCCCGGCCAGGGGCTGGACGCGGCCACCCCCGGGGGCAGTGCGACGCCGATGGACGCGGGCTCGCCGGCGCGTGCGGTGCTGCCGGAAAACATCGCGCTGATGCGGCTCATCGAGCGCTTCCGGCCCAGCCGCATCGCCAGCGTGCACGGCTCGACCACGCGCGATGCGGCGGGCATCTTCAGCGACGCGCACACGGTGTCGGCCGGCGCGCTGGCACGGGCGGCCGACCCCGCCGCGGCCGCCGCGCTGCAGGCGGCCGCGTCGGCGCGCACCGCGAGCGACCAGGCGCTGGCGCTCGCGATGGCCGGCGACATGGCGCGGCGCGGTTTCGGCCGCGGTGTGCAGGGCAACCACCTGGGCGGCACGCCGACCACGGGCTGGAGCGGCGCGATTCCGGGCGGCACCTCGCTGGGCGGCTGGGGGCCGCAGGACATCACCGAAGGCCGCGCGACCGACCGCCCGTCGATGAGCGTCATCACGGTGGAGGTGGCGACCAACACGCGCAGCACCGACCTGCGCGGCGCGGCGGCCACGGCACGCAGCGCCGAACTGGCGAGCTACCGCGACGTGATCCAGGAGATCTTTCTCGGGCGGCCCTGAGGCACCCTGTACAGCGATGTTGAAGCGGTATTGAAACGGTGGCTCAGTTCGCCTCTGCCACGCCGCGTCGGTCGATGCCGTACTTCTTCAGCAGCTTCCCGAAGGCGCGTCGCTCCTTGCCCGCGATGCGCGCGGCCTGCGTCACGTTGCCGCCGGACTGGCGCAGCACGTTGACCACGTAGTCGCGCTCGAAGCTGCGCACGGCCTCGGCCTTGGCGTCCTGGAAGTTGGCGTGGTCCTGCGTGCGCCAGCGCATGCTGTCGGCACCCTGGAAAGCTTGAGACGGTTGCGAAGGCGCGGCGGCGTGGCCCACGGTGTTGCCGTCGGCCATCAGCAGTTCGCGATGCACCCAGTTTTCCAGCTCGCGCACGTTGCCGGGCCAGGGCTGGCGGTGCAGCCAGTCGAGCGTGGCCTCGTCGAAGCGGCGCCCCGGCAGGCCGTACTTCGCGCAGAAGGCTTCGAGGAAATAGCGCGCGAGCAGCACCGCATCGCCGGGTCGCTCGCGCAGCGCGGGCAGGCGCACCTGAAGGATCTTCAGCCGGTACATGAGGTCGGCGCGAAAGTCGCCGGCCTCCACCGCGATGTCCAACGGGCGGTTGGTGGCGGTGACCAGTCGCACGTCGGTGCGCAGTTCGCGCGCGCTGCCCAGCGGCCGGTAGCGCTGGTCTTGCGCGAAGCGCAGCAGCACCACCTGCGCCTTGGCGCTCAGCGCATCGACCTCGTCGAGAAACAGCGTGCCGCCGTTGGCCTCGGCCACCAGGCCGCGGCGCGCGGCCTTGGCGTCGGTGAAGGCGCCGCGCTCGTGGCCGAAGAGCTCGGCCTCCAGCAGGTGGTCGGGCAAGGCACCGCAGTTGACGGGCACGAACGGGCCCTTGCTGCGCGCGCCCCATGCATGCACCGCGCGCGCCGCCAGTTCCTTGCCGCAGCCGGTCTCGCCTTCGACCAGCACCGGCGCGTCGCTTGCCGCCACGCGGCGCAACTGGCCGAGCATGCCGACGAAGCGGGGCGAGGCGCCGACGAGGGGCTGGCCCGACACATCGACGCCGTGGCCGGTGTGCAGCTCGCTCGGCAAGGGCGATAGAAAGCAGGCTTGGAACACGCAATGACCCGGAAGGTGGATGACGCGGTAATCGACTGGCGGGCCATCGTGAGCCGGAGGTCCCTCCCCGGTCAATATTCCATTAGTGAAGGCAGGCCTTACGTACTACCGTTTTCCGTAGGAAGTTAAACGTAAAGGCCTCTTGCCGGGGCACGGAGATGTTTCACAACGAAACCTGCATCGGCTTGAACACGCGCAGCCACTTCGGCGCGGGCAAGCTCCAGCGCGTCTGG
Organism: Variovorax sp. J22G73; assembly: GCF_030317035.1. GTDB lineage: Bacteria > Pseudomonadota > Gammaproteobacteria > Burkholderiales > Burkholderiaceae_C > Variovorax. The sequence goes on along the minus strand of NZ_JASZYK010000001.1, from coordinate 383,707 downwards.
ATGGTCTGCGCGCGCTCGGCCAGCAGCTCGCGCTTGGGCCGGCTCGGCGTGCGCTGCGCGAGCACCACGGTGTTGCCTTCGCGCGTCGGCTTGAAGGCCCACACCGCGTTGGCACCGAACGCGGCGGCGATCTTCTCGAGGCTGCGTTCGTAGCTCGACGAGCGGCCGAACAGGTTCACCGTCATGCAGCCGTCTTCGGTGAGCAGCGCGCGGCAGTCGGCATAGAAGTCTTCGCTGTCGAGCACGGGCGCGGCGGCCTCGTGGTCGTACAGGTCGACCTGCAAGGCATCGACGGTGCCGTGCCACTCGGGCTTGCGGATCTCGGCCGCGGCATCGGCGATGACCACGCGCAGCTTCGGGTCGTCCGGCGGCAGCTTGAACCAGCCGCGACAGGCCGACACCACCTGCGGGTTGAGCTCGATGGCGGTGGTGCGCATGCGCAAGACCTTGCGGCTGAACTTGGTGAGCGTGGCCGCGCCCAGGCCGAGCTGCATGGCATGGCGGCTGGCCACGGTCTTGCCGTCGGCGAACAGCAGCCAGGCCATCATGCGCTGCACGTACTCAAGCTCGATCTCGAAGGGCGCGTCGATCTTCATCGAGCCCTGGACCCATTCGGTGCCCAGGTGCAGGTAGCGGATGTCGCCCCAGTCGGAGAAATTGACTTCGGGAAGGACGAGGGATTGGGCGGGTGTTTTGCTCGATGCCATCAGACGACAAGGTGGTGGGCTGCGAAGACCTCGCGCCAGGCCGCGAGCTTGCGCTCGAAGCTCCACGACGCGTTGGCGGGGCTGGTGGATGGCAGCGAATGAACCGGCACGCCGAGCGCGCGCGTGTGGCGTGCGTGCTTGAAGCTCTCGCCGCCGTTGTGCGCGATGGCGGCGAGCCTGGGCAGGTGCAGGCCGGCAATGTCGTTCACCACCGGCGAGCGAATGGCCGAGTCGAGGCTGCCTTCGCGCTCGCAGGCGCCGTACACGTCCCACACGCCCAGGCCGCGGTCGAGCAGCCACTGGCAGCGTTGGGCGTAGCTGTCGGCGCCCGAAGGCAGGGGAATGTCGGGCCACACGGCTTGCAGGATCTTCCAGAACTGGTTTTGGGGGTGTGCATAGTACTGCTGCCGTTCGAGCGACTTCACACCGGGAAAGCTGCCGAGCACGAGCACGGCGGTGTTCGGCGAGACGATGGGCGCGAGGCCCGTGAGCACGGCGGCGGATGCAGTGGAAAGCGTCATGGGCGGCATCGTGCCACTGTCGCGGCCCATGAAAAAACCCGCCGAAGCGGGTTCTTTGGGGGTTCTTTGGGGGTTCTTCGGAGAGAGGCCGGAAAGCTTATTGCTTCTTGGCGGCTGCGTTCTCGGCCGTGCCGGGAATCTTCTCGCCAATGGCGGCGCCGGTGCTGCGCATGCCGTCGGCGGCCTTGTGGCCGGTGTTTTCAACCGCGTCGCCGGTCTTCGCTGCCACGTTCTTGGTGGCGGTGGTGGCCTTCTTGGTGGTGCGCTTGGTGGCGTTCCATGCCTTCTTGCTGCCGTTTTCGGTGGCGTTGGCGGCCTTCTTGGTGGTGCGCTTGGTGGCGTCCCATGCCTTTTCAGCGCCGTTCTCGGTGGCGTTCACGGCCTTCTTGGTCGTGCGCTTGGTGGCGTCGACGGCGTTGCTGCCGGCTTCCTTCACCTTTTCGCCGGTAGTGGGTTCGGCCGTGGCCGGGGCTGCGGTGGTGGCGGGAGCCGTGGTCTGTGCCACTGCCGACACGCCGATGGAGGCGAGCGCCAGCGCGAGGACGACGGGCATGGTGCGAACAAAAGACGTGGTCATGAAAAGGCTCCTTGTTGGATGAAGTTTTGAAGTGACTGACGTGCCACTGGTCTATGCAACGAACTTCCGAACCTCAAGGATGACAGCAAATGCATGGCATCTGCACACTCGGTTGCAGGTCGGGACATTGGCCTACGCGGGGTGCGGCGGGCGTTCCGACACGGGCATCAGACTTTTCAGCCGCGGCAGCGTTTCGAGCGCATTGCGGGTGGTGGCTTCGGCCAGTTCGTCGATGCCGATGCACCGCAGCCCGGCCACCACCTGCGCGATGCGCGGCAGCTCCCCGGGCTCGTTGCGGCCCTGCGCCTCGCCGGCGTCGCGCTGGGCCTGGGTGCGGTAGAGCCAGTGCGGCTGGATGTCGGGTGCGTCGGTTTCCATGACGATCGACGCCAGCGGCAAGGTGCTGGCCAGGCGGCGCAGCTGCAGCGCGCGCTCGAAGGTCACGGCGCCGCCGAAGCCCAGCTTCAGACCGAGCGCGATGCAGGCCTGGGCCTGCTGCTCGCTGCCGTTGAAGGCATGGGCAATGCCCTGCCACGGCCTGCCGCCCGCCGTCTGGCGCAGATGCTTGAGCACCTTGTCGACCGAACGCCGCACATGAATCAGCACGGGTAACCCGTGCTTGCGTGCCAGTTGCAACTGAGTGTGAAAGAAACGCTCCTGTCGGGGGCCGTCGAGGCCTTCCACGAAGTAATCGAGCCCGATCTCGCCGACCGCGACCAGGCGCGGATCGTCGCGGCGGGCGCCGAGCTCGGCGTCGAGCGCGTCGAGGTCCTCGTCCTTCGCCTGCCCGGTGCACAGTGGATGAATGCCCAGCGCATAGGCGTCGCCCTGCGTGTGGGCCAGCTCGCGCACGGTGGCGAAATTGAACGCGGCCACCGCGGGAATGACGCACATCGCCACCCCTTGCTGCGCCGCGCGGGCGCGGATGACGGGCATCTGCGCACCGAATTCGGGCGCGTCCAGGTGGCAGTGGGTATCGACGAAGGTAGCCATCGCACCATGATGCCCGAAGGGATGCACAGCAGAAGAAAGCGTGCTACTGTGAACTCCTTCACGCGATATTTCTTTGCCGGAGGTGCTCCGATGCGCAGGCCCGCTTTCTACAGCCGTTCGCCCCGCACGCCGCCACCGGCCGCAACGGATGCGGCCGATCAGGCGGACGCGCCGGCATCGCCTGACGCAGCGCAGGCGGCCGATGCCGGCAGCGCCCTGCAGGCCGCGCCGGTGAAAAAAGCCGGCTGGCAACCCGGGCGCCGCAGCTTCGCCTTGCTCGTCGTGCTGTCGGCCGCGCTGGTCGGCGGTGCCATCTGGGCGCCGCGCCCCGGTGCCAAAGCCCTCACCCAGAAAGACATCGACGCGGCGGTGCTGCGCACGCTGCAGACCAACACCCTGCCCTCGCCCGCGGCCAAGGCGGCCGACATCATCCGGCCCTCGGTGGTGCGCGTGGTGAGCTACGGCGAGGAAAAGAACACCCCCGAGGCCAAGACGCAGAAGCGCGGGCGCAACGTGGCCAAGGGCAAGCCGCCCGAAGCACCCAACGACGGCGGCCCCACCGGCGAGGTGGAGCGCGGCGTGGGCACGGGCGTGGTGATCGTCGACAAGGGCGTGATCCTCACCAACCTGCACGTGGTCGCGGGCGCGGACAAGATCAGGGTCACTTTCTACGACGGCCTGGAGGCCGTGGCCACCATCACCGGCGTGCAGCCCGAGAACGACCTGGCGGTGCTGCAGGCGCAGAAGGTGCCCGACGACCTCATTCCGGCCACCATGCGCTCCACCGCCGACCTGCGCCCGGGCGACCAGGTGGCGGCGGTGGGCTTTCCGTTCGGCATCGGGCCGTCGGTGTCGGCCGGCGTGGTGTCGGGGCTGAAGCGCTCGTTCCGCTCGCCCGAGGGCAAGCAGGAGCTGGGCAACCTGATCCAGTTCGACGCGGCGGCCAACCCCGGCAATTCGGGCGGGCCGCTCATCAACATGGACGGCGAGGTGCTGGGCATCGTCACCGCCATCCTCAACCCCACGCAGCAGCGCACCTTCATCGGCATCGGCTTCGCGGTGCCCATCGAGAACGCGGCTTCGGCGGCGGGTTCGCCACCTTTCTGATCTTTCTTTCCCGCACTCCTTTCCTCTACGAAAGCCCTTCGCATGAGCACAGAGACCCCCAGCAGCACCTTCGCCACGCCCGTCGCCACCGCGGAGTTGATGGAGCAGATCCTCTACGAGGTCAAGCGCGTGGTGGTCGGGCAAGACCGCTTCCTGGAACGCGTGATGGTCGCCATGCTCGCGGGCGGCCACCTGCTGGTCGAAGGCGTGCCGGGGCTGGCGAAGACGCTCACCATCAAGACGCTGGCGGACACCGTGCGCGGGCATTTCAAGCGCATCCAGTTCACGCCCGACCTGGTGCCGGCCGACCTGGTGGGCACGCGCATCTACAACCAGAAGACGGGCGAGTTCAGCACCTCGCTGGGCCCGGTGTTCGCCAACCTGCTGCTGGCCGACGAAATCAACCGCGCGCCGGCCAAGGTGCAGAGCGCGCTGCTCGAAGTGATGCAGGAACGCCAGGTCACCATCGCGGGCGAAACGCACAAGGTGCCGCGCCCCTTCCTGGTGATGGCCACGCAGAACCCCATCGAGACCGAAGGCACCTACCCGCTGCCCGAGGCGCAGGTCGACCGCTTCATGATGAAGGTGCTGGTCGACTACCCCACCGACGAGGAAGAGTTCGTGATCGTGCAGCGCGTGATCGGCCCGCCGGTGGAAGCCACCGCGGTCGCGACCACCGAGCAGCTTGCCGCGCTGCAGGCCGAGGCCCGCCGCGTGTACGTCGACCCTTCGCTCATCCAGTACGCGGTGAAGCTGGTGTCGGCCACGCGCACGCCCGAGAAGCACGGCTTGAAGGACCTGCGCCGCTTCATCACCTTCGGCGCCAGCCCGCGCGCGAGCATCAGCCTGACCGAGGGCGCGCGCGCGCTGGCCCTGCTGCGCGGACGCAGCTACGCGCTGCCCGAAGACATGACCGCGCTGGTGCCCGACGTGCTGCGCCACCGCGTGACGCTGTCTTACGAAGGCCTGTCCGAAGGGCTCACGCCCGACGGCCTGGTCGAGAAGATCATGCGTGCGGTTCCCGCCCCTCCCAAGCCACTCGAACATGAAAAGCTGGGGGCGTAAGGCCCCCGCGGCCGCGAACGACGAACGGCTCGCTGCGGAAGCGGCCGTGGCCGGCGGCGCCGAGCGCGCGCTGCGCAGGCTCGAATGGACCGTCATTCGCCGCCTCGACGGCCTGCTGCAGGGCGACTACCGCACGCTGATGCGCGGCGCCGGCCTCGACCTGGCCGACCTGCGCGAATACCAGCACCACGACGACGTGCGCCACATCGACTGGAACGTCACCGCGCGGCTGCAGACGCCCTATGTGCGCGTGTTCACCGAAGACCGCGAGATGGCCGCCTGGTTCGTGCTCGACCTGAGCCGCTCGGTCGACTTCGGCTCGGGCCTGAAGGCCAAGCGCGAGATTTCGGCCGGCTTCGTCGGCGTGCTCGCGCGGCTGCTCACGCGGCACGGCAACCGGGTCGGCGCGCTGGTGTACGGCAAGGACCTCGAGGCGGTGATTCCGCCGCGCAGCGGTCGCCGCCATGTGCTGCACCTGCTGCACGCCATGGAAAAGCGCGCCGAAAAAGCCGAGGCGGCGCCCACGCAAAAAGGCATGACGCGGCTGGACGACCTGCTGAAATCGGCCGCCAACCTGATGCCGCGGCGCTCCACGGTGTTCGTGGTGTCCGACTTCCTGAGCGAGCCCGGCTGGGAACGCCCGCTGGGGCAGTTGGTGCAGCGCCACGAAGTGATCGCGGTGCGCTTGTTCGACCCGCTCGAGCTCGAGCTGCCCGACCTCGGCCTGGTGCCGCTGCGCGACGCCGAGACCGGCGAGCAGCTGTGGGTCGACACGCATGACAGCGGCTTTCGCAAGCGCTTCGCCAAACTGGCGGCCGAACGCGAGAGCACGCTGCGCGCCTCGCTGGCCAAGGCCGGCGTCGATGCGCTGGAGCTGTCGACCAGCGACGACCTGGTCGAGGCCATCGTTCGTTTTGCCGATCTGCGCAAGCGCCGCACGCGCATCGGCTCCGCAGGTGTGAAGGCGGTGGCAGCATGACCTTTCTCTGGCCTCAATTCCTCTGGCTGCTGGCGGCGTTGCCGCTGCTGGTGTTGCTCTACATCTGGCTGATTCGCCGCAAGAAGAAGATGGCGGTGCGCTACGCCAGCCTGTCGATCGTGCGCGAGGCCATGGGCACCGGGCAGAGCCTGCGGCGACATATTCCGCCGCTGCTGTTCCTGCTGGCCATGGCCGCGATGCTGGTGGCGGCCTCGCGGCCCATGGCGGTGGTGGTGCTGCCGTCGAACCAGCAGACCATCATCCTGGCGATGGACGTGTCGGGCAGCATGCGCGCGGCCGACGTGCTGCCCAACCGGCTGGTGGCCGCGCAGGAGGCGGCCAAGAGCTTCATCAAGGACCTGCCGCGCAGCGTGAAGGTGGGCATCGTCGCCTTCGCGGGCAGCGCGCAGGTGGCGCAGCTGCCCACCACCAACCACGAAGACCTGGTGACCGCCATCGACAGCTTCCAGCTGCAGCGCGCCACGGCCACGGGCAACGCCATCGTGGTGTCGCTGGCCACGCTGTTCCCCGACGCGGGGCTGGACGTGGAGCAGTTCAGCGCGCCCAGCCGCCAGCGCGGCGCGGCCATCGACTCGTCGGAGAAGAAGCTCAAGGACTTCACGCCCGTGGCGCCCGGCTCGTTCACCTCGGCCGCCGTCATCATGCTGACCGACGGCCAGCGCACCACGGGCGTGGACCCGCTGGACGCGGCCAAGGCCGCGGCCGACCGCGGCGTGCGCATCTACACGGTGGGTGTGGGCACGGTCGACGGCGAGACGATCGGCTTCGAGGGCTGGTCGATGCGCGTGCGGCTCGACGAAGACACGCTCAAGGCCATCGCCAACAAGACCAACGCCGAGTACTTCTACGCCGGCACCGCGAGCGACCTGAAGAAGGTCTACGAAACGCTGAGCTCCAAGCTCACCGTGGAGAAGAAGGAAACCGAGATCTCCGCGCTGTTCGCGCTGGGCGCGGCGGTGCTGACGCTGCTGTCGGCGGGGCTGTCGCTGCTGTGGTTCAACCGGATCCTGTGACCTCGTAGAGGCGCCCGCCCGGCCGGGCTCGGGGCTTCAGGCCTTCAGGCTTTTTGCATGGCCTGGAGGCCCTCGAGCACCTCGCGCAGTATTTCCTCGGACAGCACCTCGTCGTCCACCGCGCGCGCGAGCACCACGCCGCCGTACATCGCCGCGAGCATGCGGATCGCGTCGCCGCGCGCATTCTTCTTCGTGCGCCACGGAAAGTTGCGCGTGAAGCGGTCGATGACGGACTTCAGGTACGCCGTCAACGACGCGCCGACGCCCGCGGTGCCCTCCGCCTGGCCCGCGAAAGCCGCCACCAGGCAGCCTTCGGCGCGCGCGTCGCGGTGCTCGTGGCTCAGGTAGTCGCGCACGTAGGCACGCATGCGCTCGGGCGATTCGCCGGCCTCGTCGAGCTCCACCAGCGCGCCGGCGGCGGAGTGCGTGATGCACTCGGCCATCAGCGCCTCCTTCGAGTCGAAGTGGTTGTAGAAGGGCCCGTGCGTGAGGCCGGTGGCCTTCATGATTTCGCTCACGCTCACGCCGAAGCCGCGCTCCTTGAACAGGCGCGAGGCCTCGGACAGGATATTCTGGTGCTTTTCGGCGGTTTCCGCTGCGGGGTATCGCATGTGACCTCTTTCCGTTCCCGGGTACTTCGAACACTGGCTTGACGCTAAGCATGATAGCCATCATGCTTCGACCTGCCAAACATGATGGTCATCATGCTTAAACCGGCAGTGACCTGGCAATGACCCGGCAACGACCCGAATGTCTTCCTGAACCCACCTCTGAATGGAATCGAAATGAGCGAACAAGCAACCCTCGGCACCGCCGTCGTCACCGGCGCCTCGGCCGGCCTGGGCAAGATCTACGCGGACCGCCTGGCCCGCCGCGGGTACGACCTGCTGCTGGTGGCCCGCCGCGGCGACCGGCTCGACGAAGTGGCCGCCTCGCTGCGCGCCGAACACGGCGTGAAGGTGCAGACGCTGGTGGCCGACCTGGGCGCCGCCGCCGACCTGGAACGCGTGGCGCAGGTGGTGGCCACCGACCCCGCCGTCACCCTGCTGGTGAACAACGCCGGCACCTCCACGCTGGCGCCCGTGGCGCAAACCTCGAACGCGCAGATGCAGCAGATGCTCGACGTGAACATCGTGGCGCTGGCCCGCCTGAGCCACGCCGTGCTGCCCGCCTTCAAGGCGCGCAACCGGGGCACGCTGGTGAACATCGGCTCGGTGCTGGGCTTTCACACGCTGCCCATCAGCAGCATCTACAGCGGCACCAAGGCCTTCGTGGTCGCGTTCACGCGTGGGCTGCAGGACGAAGTGGCCGGCACCGGCGTGAAGGTGCAGCTGGTGCTGCCTGCGGCCACCGCCACCGACATCTGGGAGCTCTCGGGCGTGCCGATGTCGAACCTGGCCGAAGGCACCATCATGGCCGCCGAACACTGCGTGGACGCGGCGCTGGCCGGGCTGGACCTGGGCGAGCAGATCACGCTGCCGTCGGTGAACGACGCCGCGCTGCTCGCCACCTTCGTGGATGCCGGCGCCAAGCTGTTCGGCGCGTCGCAGAACGGCAAGCCGGCGGCGCGCTATTCGGTGACGTCCTGAGTCACTGAGTCACTGAATCACTGAGTCGCTGGATCCCTAGGTCGCCTGCGCTTCCATCGCGGCCTTCACCGCCGCGATGGCCGCGTAGTCCGGCGACTTCACCGCGCCGATGCCGCCCAGGAACAGGTCGGCCACGATGGGCGCGATGGCCGCGTGGTCGAGCCGGCCGTTGGGCTTCATCCAGGTGAACATCCAGTTGATCATGCCGAACAGCAGCATGGTCAGCGGCTTGGCCAGGTCGTCGCTGGGCGCGCCGGGGCGCAGCGCCGACACCGCGCGCGCAAAGCCCGCGACCACCTCGCGCTCCTTGTCGAGCACGCGCTCGCGGTCGGCTTCTTCCAGAAAGCGCACGTCGTCGGTCAGCACGCGGTGCGCGTCCTGCGCGCCGGCGTATTCCTCCACGATGCGGTAGATGAAGCGGCGCAGGCGCTCCTCGTCGGTCTGCGTCGAGGCCTCTTCCTCGGCCACCAGCGCCGCCAGCTTGGACACGTGCGTCTCGGCGATGCTGATCAGCAGGCTGCTCTTGTCCTTGTAGTAGTGATACAGCGTGGCCTTCGAGAGCCCGCAGGCCTCGGCCACCTGGTTCATGGAAGTGGCCGGGTAGCCGCTGCGCGCGAACAGCTGCGCGGCCTGCGCCAGGATCAGTTCACGCTGGTCGTCGTAGGTGGCGGATCTTCCACGCGGCATCGGGTCGGTTTCCTGGGTTCGGTGGTTGGGTGGTCGGGTGGTTCGGTTGCCGAGGGCGGCGCGCGATCTTGCACGAAGCGCGGGCGGCTTCAGCCTTTCGCGCCCACGCCTTCGCTCACACCCACGCCTTCAGCTTCACCTTCAGCTTCGCCGCGCTTCGTCGCGATGAGCGAGCGCACGTCCGTGCGCGGCAGGCTCGGCCGGTCGGCCTCCACCTGCGCGAGCGGCGCCACCTCGCGCAGGCTCGCCAGGCTGCGCACGGTGAGCGCCTGGTAGGTCTGCGTGCCTTCGAGCTTCCAGGCGATCTCGTCGTCGGTCAGCGCGCGCTTCACCTTCGCCGGAATGCCCGCCACCAGCGAGCGCGCCGGCACCTTCATGCCCGCGGGCACGAAGGCGCAGGCCGCCACGATGGCCTTCTCGCCGATCTCGGCCTCGTCCATCACCACCGCGTTCATGCCCACCAGCGCGTCGCGCCGCACGATGCAGCTGTGCAGGATGGCGCCGTGCCCGATGTGGCCGTTGACCTCCACCACCGTGTCGTTCTCGGGAAAGCCGTGGATGCAGCAGTGGTCCTGCACGTTGGAGCCCTCCTCCAGCACGATGCGACCGAAGTCGCCGCGCAGGCTGGCGCAGGGGCCCACATAGCAGTGCGGGCCGACGATCACGTCGCCGATGAGCACGGCCGTGGGGTGCACGTAGGCGCTGGGGTGGACGACGGGAATCACGCCGTCGATGGCATAGCTGGGCATTCGGTCTCCTTTTGTTCGTGGGCGCGCGGGGTCGGCGGCTGGCGATTGGCCCACGGCCTAGGGTTTGCCCTAAACCGCTCCCGCTTGTGCCGGCATCGAGGTCGATCCTAAAATCAACCGAACGGTCGGTCAATAGTGTTTGCACGTTGGCCACGCCTCCCACGAAGGATGAAAGAGACACGCATGACTGAGCCTTTGGTACTCATCAGCAACGCCGGCGCGGTGCGCACGCTGAGCCTGAACCGCCCCGCGGCGCTCAACAGCTTCACCACCGGGCTGCATGCCGAGCTGCTGGCCGCGCTCGAGTCGGCCGCCGCCGACGACGACGTGCGCTGCGTGGTGCTCACCGGCGCCGGCCGCGCCTTCTGCGCGGGCCAGGACCTCGCCGACCCTTCGGTCGCGCCCGACCCCACGCCCGGTGCCGCCCCCAAGGACCTGGGCCACGTCATCTCCACCTACTACGCCCCGCTGGTCGCGCGCCTGCGCTCCATGCCGGTGCCCGTGGTCGCGGCCGTGAACGGCGTGGCCGCCGGCGCGGGCGCCAACCTGGCGCTGTGCTGCGACCTGGTGGTGGCGGGCCGCTCGGCCAGCTTCATCCAGGCCTTCACCAAGATCGGCCTGGTGCCCGACACCGGCGGCACCTGGCTGCTGCCGCGCCTGGTGGGCTCGGCGCGCGCGCTGGGCATCGCGTTGCTGGGCGACAAGCTGCCCGCCGAAGAAGCGGCGCGCATCGGCCTCATCTGGCAGTGCGTGGACGACGCGGCCCTGGCCGAAACGGCCGCCGCCCTCGCCACCAGGCTGGCCGGCATGCCCACCCGCGCCCTGGTCGCCACGCGCCAGGCGATGGCCGCCGCGCAGCACATGGACCTGGACACGGCGCTGGCCGAAGAAGCCCGCCTGCAGCGCGACATGGGCAGTGCCGCCGACTACCGCGAAGGCGTGGAAGCCTTCCGCGCCAAGCGCGCCCCCGTTTTCAAGGACCGTTGATGACCGACACGTCTCCCATCACCCGCACCCCGCAGCAGACCGCCGAGTACGTGCGCGACGGCATGTTCGCCAACGACAACGCCACCCAGGGCCTGGGCATGCGCATCGTCGAGGTCGGACCCGGCCAGGCCACGCTGGAAATGCGCGTGCGCCCCGACATGCTCAACGGCCACGCCACCTGCCACGGCGGCTTCATGGCCACGCTGGCCGACTCGACCTTCGCCTTTGCCTGCAACTCGTACAACGAGCTGACGGTGGCCTCGGGCTTTTCCATCGACTTCATCGCCCCGGCGCGCGAGGGCGACGTGCTCACCGCGCGCTGCCACGAGGTGTCCAAGGCCGGGCGCACCGGCGTGTACGACACCGAAATCACCAACCAGCGCGGCGAGCGCATCGCGATGTTCCGCGGCCGCTCGTACACGGCCAAGGGCCGTCCCGCTGTCGCAGCCTGAGGAGACAAAGCCATGACCGTGAAACGCCCCGCCCCCGGCGACCTCGACCCCATCGAAACCGCCAGCCGCGACGAGATCGCCGCGCTGCAGCTCACGCGCCTGCGCGCCACGCTGCAGAACGCCTACGACAACGTGCCCCACTACCGCCAGGCCTTCGATGCCAAGGGCGTGCAACCCGGCGACCTGAAGTCGCTGGCCGACCTGTCGAAGTTCCCGTTCACGGTGAAGAGCGACCTGCGCGACAACTACCCCTTCGGCATGTTCGCCGTGCCGCGCGAGAAGGTCGCGCGCATCCACGCCTCCTCGGGCACCACCGGCAAGCCGACCGTGGTCGGCTACACGCTGAAGGACATCGACACCTGGGCCGACCTGGTGGCGCGCTCCATCCGCGCGGCGGGCGGGCGGCCGGGCGACATGATCCATGTGTCTTACGGCTACGGCCTGTTCACCGGCGGCCTGGGCGCGCACTACGGCGCCGAGCGCGCGGGCTGCACCGTCATCCCGATGTCGGGCGGGCAGACCGAGAAGCAGGTGCAGCTCATCCAGGACTTCAAGCCGAACATCATCATGGTCACGCCCAGCTACATGCAGGTGATCATCGAGCAGTTCGAGCGCCAGGGCCTGGACGCCAAGGACAGCTCGCTGCAGGTCGGCATCTTCGGCGCCGAGCCCTGGACCGAGGCCATGCGCCGCGACATCGAGGCCAAGGCCGGGCTGGACGCGGTCGACATCTACGGCCTCTCCGAAGTGATGGGCCCGGGCGTGGCCAGCGAATGCGTGGAGAGCAAGGACGGCCCCGTCATCTGGGAAGACCACTTCTACCCCGAGATCATCGACCCCGAGACGGGCGAACTGAAGGCCGACGGCGAAGAGGGAGAGCTCGTCTTCACCTCGCTGAGCAAGGAGGCCATGCCCATCGTGCGCTACCGCACGCGCGACCTCACGCGGCTGTTGCCGCCCACCTCGCGCGCGTTCCGCCGCATGGGCAAGATCGTCGGGCGCAGCGACGACATGATGATCATCCGCGGCGTCAACGTGTTCCCCACGCAGGTCGAAGAGATCGTGCTCGCGCACCAGGCGCTCTCGGGCCTCTACCAGGTGCACGTGAGCCGCGCGGACAAGCTCGACCAGGTCGAGGTGCACTGCGAGCTCAATGCGGCCGACGCCGCCGCGGCCGACCGCGCCGCCATCGGCGAATGGGTGCAGCACCGCGTGAAGACGCTCATCGGCATCTCCACGCGCGTGGTGGTGCACGCGCCCAACGAGATGGAACGTACCCAGACCGGCAAGGCGCGCCGCGTGATCGATACGCGCCCGCGCTGAACGCGCCCCCCCAACACTCACCCAAAGGACACGCACATGTACACCCAGGCCATGGACACCATGGGCAAGGACGCAGGCGACGGCAAGCAGAAAGCCGTGCGTTCGGCCGAGGAAATGCAGCTCGAGCAGCGCTTCGACGCGCACATCGACGCGGGCGACTTCATCGAGGCGAAAGACTGGATGCCCGAGCACTACCGCAAGACGCTGGTGCGCCAGATCAGCCAGCACGCGCACTCCGAAATCGTGGGCATGCTGCCCGAGGGCAACTGGATCAGCCGCGCGCCCACGCTCAAGCGCAAGGCCATCCTGCTGGCCAAGGTGCAGGACGAGGGCGGCCACGGCCTCTACCTGTACGCCGCCGCCGAGACGCTGGGCACCTCGCGCGACCAGATGTTCGACGCGCTGCACACCGGCAAGGCCAAGTACAGCTCGATCTTCAACTACCCCACGCTCACCTGGGCCGACATGGGCACCATCGGCTGGCTGGTCGACGGCGCGGCCATCATGAACCAGGTGCCGATCTGCCGCTGCTCGTACGCGCCGTACGCGCGCGCCATGATCCGCATCTGCCGCGAGGAAAGCTTTCACCAGCGCCAGGGCTATGAAGCGCTGCTGACGATGATGAAGCAGGGCACCGAGGCGCAGAAGGCGATGGTGCAGGACGCGGTCAACCGCTGGTGGTGGCCCTCGATCATGATGTTCGGCCCGCCGGACGACCAGTCGCCCAACAGCGCGCAGTCGATGCGCTGGGGCATCAAGCGCTTCAGCAACGACGAGCTGCGCCAGAAGTTCATCGACGCCACCGTCGAGCAGGCAGCCATCCTCGGCGTGACGCTGCCCGACCCCGACCTGAAATGGAACGAGGAGCGCCAGGCGCACGACTTCGGCACCATCGACTGGAGCGAGTTCTGGCGCGTGATTGGCGGCGACGGCCCGTGCAACCGCGAGCGCCTGCAGGCCCGCGTCGATGCCTGGGACGACGGCGCCTGGGTGCGCGAAGCCGCCATGGCCCACGCCAACAAACAACCGATGAAGGAAGCAGCATGAGCACCGAAGCAAAACAAGAATGGCCCCTGTGGGAAGTGTTCGTGCGCAGCAAGGCCGGCCTGGACCACAAGCATTGCGGCAGCCTGCACGCGGCTGATTCGAAGATGGCCATCCAGATGGCGCGCGACGTGTACACGCGCCGCCAGGAAGGCAGCAGCATCTGGGTGGTGCGCTCCGAGCAGATCGTGGCCAGCGACCCGGGCGAGAAGGACATGTACTTCGACCCGGCCGAAGACAAGGTCTACCGCCACCCGACCTTCTACGCGCTGCCCAAGTCCGTGGACCACATGTGAGCGGCCGTTGACGGGAACATCATGCAAGCATCGATCGAACTGAACCGCACGCCCGCCGTGCAGTACCTGCTGCGCATCGGCGACACCTGCCTCGTGCTCGCGCAGCGCCTGGGTGAATGGTGCGGCCATGCGCCCGTGCTCGAGGAAGACATCGCCATGGCCAACATCGCGCTGGACCTCGTGGGCCAGGCGCGCGCGCTGCTCACGCACGCGGGCAAGCTCGAAGGCGCGGGCCGGGAACACGACGAAGACCAGCTCGCCTACCTGCGCAACGAGCGCGACTACTTCAACCTCACCATCGCCGAGCTGCCGCGCGGCGACTTCGCCTTCGCCGTGGTGCGCAACACCATGGTGTCCACCCTGCTCAAGCTGCTGTGGCAGCGCCTGGCCACGTCGAGCGACGCCGAGGTGGCCGCCATTGCCGGCAAGGCCGTGAAGGAGGCGCGCTACCACCAGCAGCACTCCGCCGACTGGGTGGTGCGACTGGGCGACGGCACCGAAGAGTCGCGCCGCCGCACCGAAAAGGCACTGAAGCAGCTGTGGCTCTACATGCCCGAGCTGTTCGAGAGCGACGCGGTGGAAACCGAAGCCAGCGCCAGCGGCCTGGGCCCGGCCTGGAGCGAACTGCGCGCGCCGTGGCTCGCCGAAATGCAGCAGGTGCTCGACGCCGCCGGCCTCGCCGCGCCCAAGGAAGCCGCGTTCCGCAGCACCGGCAAGCAAGGTGTGCACAGCGAGCACATGGGCTTCATATTGGCCGAGATGCAGCACCTGCAGCGCAGCTTCCCCGGAGGCGTGTGGTGAACGACCACACCATGACCGCGTCGCGCGTCGATGCCGCATGGGCGGTGCTGCACACGGTGCTCGACCCCGAGGTGCCGGCCGTGTCGGTGTGCGACCTGGGCATCGTGCGCGAGGTGATCGAGCACGACGACGGCCTCGAGGTCGTGCTCACGCCCACCTACTCGGGCTGCCCCGCGACCGAGGCCATCGAGCACGACGTGCTGGCCGCCATCGAGCAGGCCGGCCTGGGCCGCGCGCGCGCCACGCTGCGCCGCGCGCCCGCCTGGTCGAGCGACTGGATCAGCGAGGCGGGCCGCGCCAAGCTCAAGGCCTACGGCATCGCGCCGCCGGCCCACCTGACGCCCGAGGCCGCCGCCGGCACGCCCATGCCGATCAAGCTGTTCGGGCGCATCGCCGGCGAGCGCATCGCCTGCCCGCGCTGCGCCAGCGAGCGCACCGAGCGGCTGTCGGCCTTCGGCTCCACGGCCTGCAAGGCGCTGTACCGCTGCATGGCCTGCCGCGAGCCTTTCGAACACTTCAAGCCGATCTGAGTTTCACGATGTCCACGATGAGCACCCTTTTCCATCCCCTGCGCGTGAAGGCCGTAGAGCCCGACACGGCCGAGGCCGTCATCGTCTCCTTCGACGTGCCCGGCGAGCTGCAGCAGGTCTTCGGCTTCACGCAGGGCCAGTACCTCACGCTGCGCAAGGACATCGACGGGCAGGACCTGCGCCGCTCGTATTCCATCTGCGCAGGCATCGACGACGGCGAGCTGCGCGTGGGCGTGCGCAAGGTGCGCGGCGGCGTGTTCTCCAACTGGATCAACGCGCACCTGCAACCCGGCGACGAGGTACAGGTGATGGCGCCGCAGGGCCGCTTCTTCGTGCCCATCGAGGCGCAGGCCGCGCGCCACCATGTCGGTATTGCCGGCGGCAGCGGCATCACGCCCATCCTGTCGATCATGAAGACCGTGCTGGCGCGCGAGCCGCAAAGCCGCTTCACGCTGATCTACGGCAACCGCCAGCTGCAGTCCACGATGTTCAAGGAAGAAATCGAGGACCTGAAGAACCGCTACATGACGCGCCTGGTGCTGCAGCACGTGTTCTCCGACGAGCACACCGACTCGCCGCTGGGCTTCGGCGTGATGAACCGCGAGAAGATCGGCGAGTTCCTGCGCAGCGTGGTGCCCGCCGCGCAGATCGACCACGTGTACGTGTGCGGCCCGTTCCAGATGAACGACGAGGCCGAGGCCGCGCTGCTTGCCGCGGGCGTGCCCGAGGAGCGCATTCACATCGAGCGCTTCGGCGTGGCGCTGCCTTCGGCAACCTCGGCGGCCCAGGTCGGCGCCGTGGTGCACGAAGCCTTGCCCGGCGACGCCAAGCAGGCGCGCATCACCATCGTGCGCGACGGCCTGCAGCGCGAAATCACTTTCACCGAAGGCCAGCCCAGCATCCTCGACGCGGCCTCGGCGGCCGGGCTCGAGGTGCCTTTCTCGTGCACCTCGGGCGTGTGCGGCACCTGCCGCGCCAAGTGCGTTGACGGGGAAGTCCGCATGGAAAGAAACTTCGCGCTCGACAAGAATGAGGTGGCCGCGGGTTTCGTACTGACCTGCCAGGCACATCCGATCACTGAACGCGTCACGCTGTCGTTCGACGAGCGCTGAGATACTTCAGGCCTCAACCTTCATTTCAACCCGGAGACAAACCAACCATGAAATTCTTCAAGCCCCTGCTGATTGCCGCCCTGTGCGCCACGGCCCTGTCGGCCTGGGCCGACGTCAACGTCGGCGTGACCATCTCGGCCACCGGCCCGGCAGCTTCGCTGGGCATCCCCGAGAAGAACACCATCTCGCTGATGCCCAAGACGATCGGCGGGCAGAAGATCAACTACATCGTGCTCGACGACGCGTCGGACACCACCGCGGCCGTGAACAACACGCGCAAGCTCATCGCGGAAAACAAGGTCGACGTGATCCTGGGCTCGACCACCACGCCGGCCTCGCTCGCCATGATCGACGTGGCCAGCGAAGCGCAGACGCCCATGATCTCGGTGGCCGCGTCGGCCCGCATCATCGAGCCGATGGACGCCAAGAAGAAGTGGGTGTTCAAGACGCCGCAGAACGACATCATGATGTCGCTGGCCATCGCCGAGCACATGGCCGGCAACGGCGTGAAGACCGTGGCCTTCATCGGCTTCTCCGACGCCTACGGCGAAGGCTGGTCGCAGGAATTCGCCAAGGCCGCCGAGCTGAAGAAGATCAAGATCGTGGCCAACGAGCGCTATGCGCGCACCGACACCTCGGTGACGGGCCAGGCACTGAAGATCATGTCCGCCAAGCCCGACGCGGTGCTGGTCGCCGGCTCGGGCACGCCCGCCGCGCTGCCGCAGAAGACGCTGAAGGAACGCGGCTTCACCGGCAAGATGTACCAGACCCACGGCGTGGCCAACGCCGACTTCCTGCGCGTGGGCGGCAAGGACGTGGAAGGCACCTTCCTGCCCGCCGGCCCCGTGCTGGTGGCCGACCAGCTGCCCGCCGCCAACCCGGTGAAGAAGTCCGCGCTCGCCTACGTGGCGGCCTATGAAGCGGCCTACGGCAAGGGCTCGACCTCGACCTTCGGCGGCCACGCCTGGGACGCCGGCCTGCTGATGACGGCGGCCGTGCCGGTCGCGCTGAAGAAGGCCCAGCCGGGCACGCCCGAGTTCCGCGCCGCGCTGCGCGACGCGCTCGAGCAGACCAAGGACGTGGCCGGCGCGCACGGCGTGTTCAACATGACCGCGGCCGACCACCTGGGCCTGGACCAGCGCGCCCGCGTGATGGTGAAGATCGAGAACGGCGCCTGGAAATACCAGCCCTGAGTTCCCGTCCTCTCTCCCTCCCCCGCTGGGGGAGGGCCGGGGTGGGGGCCGACGGCACTCGACGCCGCGCAGCCCTGAAGGCCGCGCGTGCCCCCATTCCAACCTTCCCCCAGAAGGGGAAGGAGCCAGGCAGCAACACCGGTTGATTGCGCCTGCAGCTCCCACTGACTCGCTACAAGGGCCGAGCCCGAAGGTTTTATATGGATTCGCAGATTGCCCTGTTGCTGGGGCAGGACGGCATCGTGAACGGCGCGGTCTACGGACTGATGGCGCTGGCACTGGTGCTGGTGTTTTCGGTCACGCGCGTGATCTTCATCCCGCAGGGCGAGTTCGTCGCCTTCGGCGCACTGTCCATGGCCATGCTGCAGACCGGCCGCGTGCCGGCCACGCTGTGGCTGCTGCTGGCGCTGGCCGCGGCGGTGCTGGTGGTGGAGTTCTGGCGCTGGAAGCGCGGCGCGGTGGTCGACTGGGCCTCCGCGCTCGCATGGTGCGTGGTGCTGCCGGCGGCGGCCGCCGCGCTGGTGCTGCTGCTCAAGCCCACGTCCATGACGGGGCAGACGCTGACCACGCTCGTTCTCATCATGCCGCTGGGCCCGCTGCTCTATCGCCTGGCCTACCGGCCGCTGGCGGATGCCAACGTGCTGATGCTGCTCATCGTCTCGGTCGCGCTGCACGGCGTGCTGGTCGGCCTGGGCCTGCTGTTCTTCGGTGCCGAAGGTTCGCGCACCGCGGCGTTTTCGGACGCGCGCTTCGACATCGGCGGCATCCCGGTCAGCGGGCAGTCGCTGGTGGTGGTGGGCGTCACGCTGCTGCTGGTGATTGCCATGTTCCTGTTCTTCGGGCGCTCCATGGTCGGCAAGGCGCTGCGCGCCACCGCCATCAACCGCGTGGGCGCGCGGCTCTCGGGCATTCCGACGGAACTGTCGGGCGACCTGAGCTTTGCGCTGGCGGCGCTCATCGGCGCCATCTCGGGCCTGCTGATCGCGCCCATCACCACGGTGTATTACGACACCGGCTTTCTCATCGGCCTGAAGGGCTTCGTGGCGGCCATCGTCGGCGGCCTCGCCAGCTACCCGCTGGCATTGGCCGGCGCGCTGCTGGTCGGCCAGCTCGAGGCCTTCGCCTCTTTCTGGGCCAGCCCCTTCAAGGAGGTGCTGGTCTTCACCCTGATCATTCCCGTGCTGTGGTGGCGTTCGCTCAACAGCCATCATGTGGAGGACGAGGAATGAGCGCGTCTTCGAACCCCGTTGCCGTGAACACCCCGCCCGAAGGCAAGCCGCTGGTCACGCCGCGCCAGCTCACGCTGGCGTGCGTGGTGCTGCTGGCATTGGCCTGGGGCTTCCTGCCCGAGTTCACCGTGTCGGTGCTCGCCAACATCGGCCTGTACGCGCTGGTGGCCGCGGGCCTGGTCATGCTGACCGGCGTGGGCGGCATGACCTCCTTCGGCCAGGCCGCCTTCGTCGGCATGGGCGCGTATGCCACCGCGTGGATCTGCACCTCGCCCGTGGCCGCGGGCTGGCTCGGCGCGGCGGCGAGCCCCGCGCTGCTGCCATGGGCCGGCCTGCTGCTGGGCCTGGTCTTCACCTTCGCGCTGGCCTGGATGCTGGGCGCGGTCACGCTCAAGCTGCAGGGCCACTACCTGCCGCTGTGCACCATCGCCTGGGGCCTGAGCCTGTACTACCTGCTGGGCAACATGGACTTCCTGGGCGGGCAGACCGGCATCACCGGCGTGCCGCCGCTGGTCATCGCGGGCGTGTCGCTGGCCACGCCGCGCATGCTGGGCGTGGTGATCTGGGCGGTGCTGCTGCTGGCGCTGTGGGCGCTGCACAACCTGCTCGACTCGCGCGAAGGCCGCGCCATCCGCGCGCTCAAGGGCGGGCGGCTCATGGCCGAGTCGATGGGCGTCGACACGGCACGCCACCGCATCAAGCTCTTCGTGCTGGCCGCGCTGCTGGCGGCGGTGTCGGGCTGGCTCTACGCGCACATGCAGCGCTTCGTGAACCCGACGCCCTTCAACCTGAACATCGGCATCGAGCTGCTGTTCATGGCAGTGGTCGGCGGCGCGGGCCACCTGTGGGGCGCGGTGCTGGGCGCCACGCTGATCACGCTGCTGAAAGAGAAGCTGCAAGACCTGCTGCCCGCGCTGCTGGGCACCAGCGGCAACTTCGAGGTGATCGTGTTCGGCCTGCTGATGCTGTTCGTGCTGCAGCGCTTCTCCGACGGCCTGTGGCCCACGGTGGCGCGGCTGGCGAGACGCTGGGTGCGCGCCGTGCCCAAGCCGGCGGGCGCCGGGCCCGTGGTGTCCACGCAGGCACAGCTGGCGCAGCGCACGCTGCCCGCCACCGGCACGCTGCTGCTGCAGGCCGACACCGTGAGCAAGCGCTTCGGCGGCCTGGTGGCGAACAATGAAATCTCCATGACGCTGAAGGCCGGGGAGATCCACGCGCTCATCGGCCCGAACGGCGCCGGCAAGAGCACCTTCTTCAACATGATCTCCGGCGTGGACGACCCGAGCTCGGGCGAAGTGCGCCTGGTGGGCGAGGCCATGTCGGGCAAGCCCTCGCGTGCCTTCGCCGCGCGCGGCCTGGGCCGCACCTTCCAGCACGTGCGCCTGCTGGGGCAGCGCAGCGTGCTCGAGAACGTGGCGCTGGGCGCCCACCTGCGCGCCAGGCGCGGCTGGCTCGCGGCCGCCCTGCGGCTCGACCGCCCGGAAGAAGCCGCGCTGATGGCCGAGGCCCGCAAGCAGATCGAACGCTGCGGCCTCGGCGCGCATGCCGACACGCCCGCCGCGTCGCTCTCGCTGGGGCAGCAACGCGTGGTCGAGATCGCCCGCGCGCTGGCCGGCCAGCCTTCGGTGCTGCTGCTGGACGAACCCGCCGCCGGCCTGCGCCATCTTGAAAAACGCGCCCTCTCGGTGCTGCTGAGCCAGCTGCGCGCCGAAGGCCTGGGCATCCTGGTGGTGGAGCACGACATGGAGTTCGTGATGAACCTGGCCGACCGCATCACGGTGCTCGAGTTCGGCACCGTCATCGCCACCGGCACGCCGGCCGAAGTGCAGGCCAACCCGCGCGTGCTCGAGGCCTACCTGGGCGGCGCCGACGACGAACTGCTGGAAGACGCACGATGAGCCACCCCCTGCTTCAACTCGACGCGTTCTGCGTCGCCTACCGCACCGTCGAAGCGGTGCACAGCGTGCGCCTGCAGGTGAACGAAGGCGAGATCGTCACCGTCATCGGCCCCAACGGCGCGGGCAAGACCACGCTGCTGTGCGCGGCCATGGGCCTGCTGCCTTCCACCGGCCAGCTTTCGCTGAACGGCGAGCGCATCGCGCGGCCCGGCGTGGAGACCATGGTGGCGCGTGGCGTGGCCCTGGTGCCCGAGCGGCGCGAGCTGTTCGGCGAGATGTCGGTCGAAGACAACCTGCTGCTCGGCGGCTTCTACCAATGGCGCAAGGGCAAGCGCGACCAGCGCGCGCGCATGGACGAGATCTTCGAGATCTTTCCGCGCCTGAAGGAGCGCCGCCCGCAGATGGCCTCCACGCTCTCGGGCGGCGAGCGCCAGATGCTGGCCATCGGCCGCGCGCTGATGGCGCGCCCGCGCCTGCTGATGCTCGACGAACCCTCGCTGGGCCTGGCGCCGCTGGTGGTGCGCGAAGTGCTGCGCGTGGTGTCGCAACTGCGCACGCACGGCGTGTCGGTGCTGCTGGTGGAGCAGAACGCGCGCGCCGCGCTGCAGGTGGCCGACCGCGCCTACGTGCTCGAAATGGGCGCCGTGGCGCTCGAAGGCAAGGCACGCGACCTGCTGCACGACCAGCGGATCATCGATACGTACCTGGGCATCGGCAAGAAAGAGTGACCCGGTTTTTCTCCCTCCCCTTCCGGGGGAGGGTTGGGGTGGGGGCACGCGGCGCCCGACAACGCACCGCGCCGAACCAGTGCCGCTTGCCCCCATCCCCGCCTTCCCCCAGAGGGGGAAGGAGCAAGGCAACACACCGTCAAAGGACACACGCACCATGACCACCACCCTCCAAAGCTACATCGCCGGCCGCTGGATCGGCCAGCAGGCGGCCCAGCAGCTGCGCAGCGCCGTCAACGGCCAGCCCGTGGCCAGCACGCATGCCGAGGCCATCGACTTCGCCGAGGCGCTGCAGTACGCGCGCCGCACCGGCATCCCCGCGCTCATGGCACTCGACTTCCAGCAGCGCGCCGAGCGCCTGAAGGCGCTGGCCAAGTACCTGGCCGCGAACAAGGAAACGCTCTACGCCATCTCGGCTCACACCGGCGCCACGCGCGCCGACAGCTGGATCGACATCGAAGGCGGCGCGGGCACGCTGAGCGCCTACGCCGGCATCGGCACCAACGAGCTGCCCTCGGGCAACCTGGTGCACGAAGGCCCGGCCTTTCCGCTCGGCAAGAAGGGCGGCTTCGCGGGCACGCACATCCTGGTGCCGCGCGGCGGCGTGGCGGTGCACATCGACGCGTTCAACTTTCCGGTGTGGGGCCTGCTCGAGAAGTTCGCGCCCAGCTTCCTCGCGGGCATGCCCTGCATCGGCAAGCCGGCCACGGCCACCAGCTACCTCACCGAGGCGCTGGTGCGGCTCATCGTGCAATCGAACATCCTGCCCGCGGGCAGCCTGCAGCTGGTCATCGGCAGCACGGGCGACCTGCTCGACCGGCTCGAAGGGCCCGACGTGGTCACCTTCACCGGCTCAGCCGACACCGCCGCCCGGCTGCGCGTGAACCCGAACCTGGTGCGCCAGTCGATTCCGTTCAACGCCGAGGCCGACTCGCTGAACTGCGCCATCCTGGCGCCCGACGTCACGCCCGACGACGAGGAGTTCGACCTCTTCGTGAAGGAAGTGGCGCGCGAGATGACCATCAAGGCCGGCCAGAAGTGCACCGCCATTCGCCGCGCGATCGTGCCGCGCCAGCACCTGGACGCGGTGGCCGAGCGGCTGCGCGCGCGGCTGGCCAAGATCGTCACCGGCGACCCGTCGCGCGAAGACGTGCGCATGGGCGCCCTGGCCTCGCGCGACCAGCAGGCCGACGTGGCCGAGCGTGTCGCCACGCTGCTGCAGGGAGCCGAGCTGGTGTACGGCGAGCGCGACGGCTTCTCGCCCGTGGGCGACGGCGTGGCCGAAGGCGCGTTCTTCGCGCCCACGCTGCTGCTGAGCCGCAAGCCGCTCGAACATGACGCGGCGCACGACGTGGAGGCCTTCGGCCCTGTCAGCACCTTGATGCCCTACGACGGTATCGACGAAGCGCTGGCGCTCGCCGCCCGCGGCCGCGGCAGCCTCGTGGGCACGCTGGTCACGCGCGACCCCGCCATCGCGGCCAAGGCCATTCCGGTGGCCGCCGCATGGCACGGCCGCCTGCTGGTGCTCGACCGCGAGGCCGCCGCCGAATCGACCGGCCACGGCTCGCCGCTGCCGCAGCTGAAGCACGGCGGCCCCGGCCGCGCGGGCGGCGGCGAAGAGCTGGGCGGCCTGCGCGCGGTGAAGCACTACCTGCAGCGCGCCGCGGTGCAAGGCTCGCCCACCATGCTGGCCGCCGTGACCGGCGAGCACGTGCGCGGCGCGGCCGTGCGCGAGAGCG
The DNA here is from genome assembly GCF_030317035.1 of Variovorax sp. J22G73. Taxonomy (GTDB): domain Bacteria; phylum Pseudomonadota; class Gammaproteobacteria; order Burkholderiales; family Burkholderiaceae_C; genus Variovorax. The sequence continues at coordinate 360,367 of NZ_JASZYK010000001.1, read as the reverse complement.
AGGTGCACCCCTTCCGCCGCTACTTCGAAGACCTGCGCGTGGGCGATTCGCTGCTCACGCACCGCCGCACCGTGGGCGAGGCCGACATCGTCGCCTTCGGCGGGCTGTCGGGCGACTACTTCTACATGCACTTCGACGAGATCGCCGCGAAAGCGTCGCCCTTCGGCAAGCGCATCGCGCACGGCTACTTCGTGCTGTCGGCGGCGGCGGGGCTGTTCGTGTCGCCGGCGCCCGGCCCGGTGCTGGCCAACTACGGGCTGGACACGCTGCGCTTCACCAAGCCGGTGGGCATCGGCGACACCATTCGCGCGCGGCTGACCTGCAAGCGCAAGATCGACCGCAACAAGAAGGACGCCAGCGGCCAGGGCCAGGGCGTGGTGGCCTGGGACGTGGAAGTGACCAACCAGGACGGCGAGCTGGTCGCCAGCTACGACATCCTGACGCTGGTGTCGAAGAAACCCGACGCGCCGAGCGCCTGATGGGCCGCAGGGCTGGCAAGGCCGTGTAAATTCGGCCGCCATGCTCTTCTGGTTCCAGCTCTTCCTGTTCGTCGCCGGCACGGCCGCGCTGCTGTATGTGTCGCGCGGCCCGCTGAGCCAGCCCGGCTCGCATGGCTTCTACCGCTTCTTCGCGTGGGAGTGCATGCTGGTGCTGATCGTGCTGAACCTGCCGACGTGGCACGACGACCCGTTCTCGCCGAAGCAGATCGTCTCGTCGGTGTTCTTCGTGCTGTCGATCTGGCTGCCCATCCATGCGGTGCGCCTGCTCAAGGCCGTGGGCAAGCCCACCGAGGCGCGCGACGACGACCCTGCGCTCTACGGCTTCGAGAAGACCTCGTCGATCGTGAAGACCGGCGCCTTCCGCTACATTCGCCACCCCATGTACACGGCGCTGCTGCTGCTGGCGTGGGGCGCCTTCCTGAAGCAGTTCACCTGGCTCACGCTGGCGCTGGTGCTGGCGGCCACGGTGCTGCTCTTCTTGACGGCGCTGCGCGACGAGCAGGAGTGCATCGCGCACTTCGGCGACGACTACCGCGCGTACATGCGCGGCACGCGGCGCTTCATTCCTTTCGTGCTCTAGCAAGCGCGGCGCGTGCCGCACGCGTAGCACGGGCCTTGCGCACAACCTTGCGGGATGCTGACCCGGCCGATCAGGTTGCGTTCAGTCGATGCTCCTAGCATCCGCGCATGCTCCTCGCACGCGTTCGACGGTTCGCCGCCAGCCACCACACCCTGTGGTGCGTGCTGGGCATGCTGCTGATTCTTCTGCAGCCCTTCATCGCGGTGCACTTTCGCTGCGACGGCCTGGAAGACGAGCCCATGCTGCGCGTGCGCAGCCTGAGCGACACCGTGCAGTTCGAGGCCGACGACCGCGCCGACCATCCGGCCGACCACGAAACCACCGTCTTCGCGCAGGCACCCGCGAGCATCGACCACCCCGACGCCTTCGACTTCGCCCTCGGCGGGCTGCTGGCCATGGTGCTGGCGATGCTGCCGCTGGTGCTGGCGGTGGCGCGGCTTGCGGTGCCCATCGTGCGCGAGGCGCCCGAGCGGGTGCCGTTCCTCGGCGGCGCACCGCCCCCCTCGGCGCCCTGGCGGCGCCTGCCGCCCACCGCGGCCCCACCTTCGGCCGCCTGAGAAGCGATTTCGACGCCGCCGTGCGTCGACAGCGCCTGCGCCTTCCGCGCCAACCCGCGCCTTGCCGCCCCGCCTGCACCGTATCGCGCAGGCTGTGTGACGGCGGCATGACGGCTGGGTGATCGCGCGCAGCGAGGCCCCTCCTCTCTTCGACTGAAGGTTCGACCATGTCCCGCTTTGTCTGGTGCGCGCGCCGCGCCGGGTGCCGTCGCGCGCCCGTTTTCTTCACTTGCCTGCCGGGGGTCACCCCATGAACATGCTGAACGTCGCCCTCTTCCAATGGCTTACCGCCGGCAGCTATCCCACGCCGTGGGTGCTGTCCGTGGCGTCGGACTTCGCGCTGTGGGGCAGCTGGCTGAGCGCGGGCGTCGTCACGCTGGCGCTGTGGCGCCAGCCGGACGACCGTGCCTGGCTGTTCGTGGTGGCGGCGGCCGCGGGCCTCACGTCGCTGCTGGCGCACAGCATCGCCATGTCGCTCGACGTGCCGCGCCCCTTCGTGCTGGGCCTGGCGCCCGCCTACATCGCGCACGCGGGCCGCGGCTCGCTGCCGAGCACGCATGCGTCGGTCATGTTCATGGTGGCGCTGGCCTTCGCGCTGCGGCCCAGCCTGCGCTGGCTGTGCGCGCCGCTGCTGGTGCTGGCGGCGGTGACGGGCTGGGCGCGCGTGTACGTGGGCGTGCATTTTCCGCTCGACATCGTCGCCGGTCTGCTGCTCGGCGGGCTGGTGGCGGGCGCGCTGCGCAGCGCGCAATGGCTCGCGCACCGCTTCCTTTCTTTTCCGACGTCGCAAGCCGGCCGCTCGCGCGACATGGAGAACGCGGCCACGGCAGTCACGACACGCACGTCGACACCCACTTCCACACCCATTCCTCCGCGGAGGCAACCATGATCTCTTCGAAGACCACCCTGCACGCACGCGCCGGCCTGGGCGCCGATGCGCTGGCCGATCACAAGACCGCGACCACGTCCACGGCTACAGCGTCGCCGGCATCACCTGTGAACGCACCGCGCACCGACCTGCCCGACACACCCGCGGCGAACGCGCGCAGCATCTCCTGCGTGGTGCCCTGCTTCAACGAAGGCGCCAACCTTCGCCACCTGCTGCCCCGGCTCGAGGACATCCTCTGGGCCACGCAGCTGCGCTGGGAAATCATCGTGGTGGACGACGGCAGCACCGACGACACCGCCGCCGTCGCGCAGGCCTGGTGCGAGCTGCCGGGCTTTCGCTGCATCTCGCTGTCGCGCAATTTCGGCAAGGAGGCCGCGCTCACCGCGGGCCTGGCCGCGGCCACCGGAGACGCCGTGGTGCTGCTCGACGGCGACCTCCAGCACTCGCCCGACCTCATCCACAAGATGATCGCGCAGTGGCTGGCCGGCGCCGAGGTGGTGTACGCCGTGCGCGAGCAGCGCAACGACGAAAGCCGCTTCAAGCAGTGGGGAAGCAAGCTCTTCTACCGCCTGCTCGACACCTCCGACCGCTTCGTGGTGCCCAAGGACGCGGGCGACTTCAGGCTGATGGACCGCAAGGTGGTGGACGCGCTCATGAGCCTGCCCGAGCGCAGCCGCTTCATGAAGGGGCTGTACGCGTGGGTGGGGTTTCGCGCGGTGGCCATGCCTTACACGCCCGCGCCGCGCGCCGAAGGCGTCAGCAGCTTCAACGCGCGGCGGCTGGTGCGCCTGGCCATCGACGGGCTCACCGCCTTCACCACCTGGCCGCTGCGCATGGTGAGCGTGGTCGGGCTGCTGTTCGCGCTGCCGGCCTTTGCCTACGGCATCTTCGTGACGGTCGACCACCTGCTGTTCGGCAACGAGGTCTCGGGCTGGACCACCATCGTGGTGAGCCTGATGTTCTTCATCGGCGTGCAGATGATTTCCACCGGCATCGTGGGCGAGTACATCGCGCGCATCTACGAAGAGGTGAAGGGCCGGCCGCTGTACGTGGTGCGCCGCCAGGAAGGCAAGGGCCTGGCCGCGGGGGCGGAGACCGGCCAGCCATGAGGCGCCAGGCCACCGCCTGGTGGACCGCTCCGCAGCCCGTCTGGCTCATTGCGGGTCTTTTCGCCTGGCTGCTGGCCACGGCCTGGGTGCGCCCGCTGATGGCGCCCGACGAAGGCCGCTACGCGAGCGTCGCGCTGGCCATGCTGCACTCCGGCGACTGGCTGGTGCCGCGGCTCGACGGGCTGCCCTTCTTCCACAAGCCGCCGCTGTTCTACTGGATCGGCGCGGCCGCGATGGCGCTGACCGGCCCGGTCGAATGGGCCGCGCGCCTGCCTTCGGTGCTGGGCGCGGGCGCGGCGGCGTCGGCGCTCTTCCTGTTCCTGCGCCGCTGGTCGACCGTGCGCGTGGCGCTGCTGTCCACCGTGGTGCTGGTGACCACGCCCTTCTTCTTCCTGGGGGCGCAGTTCGCCAACCTCGACATGCTGGTGGCCGGCTGCATCGCCTGCACCGTGCTGCTGGCGGCCGGCGCCTTCATGGCCAGGGAGCGCGACGAGCCGTGGCGCGGCCTGCTGGCCGGCGCCTACCTGTTCGCCGCGGCCGGGCTGCTGGCCAAGGGGCTCATCGGGCTGGTGCTGCCGGCGATGGTGATCGCGCTGTGGTGCGCGGCAACACGCAGGCTCGCGGCGCTGAAGCTCGCGCTGTGGCTGCCCGGCTGGGCCGTGCTGCTGGCGGTGGCCGGCCCATGGTTCGTCGAGATGCAGTTGAAGTACCCGGAGTTCTTCGACTACTTCGTCGTCACGCAGCACTTTCGCCGCTTCGCGTCGTCGGGCTTCAACAACGAGCACGGCTTCTGGTTCTACCTGCCGGTGCTGGCCGGGCTCACGCTGCCGTGGTTCGCATGGGTGCTGGTGCCGCGCGGTGCGGACGAGCGAGCGAGCGCGAAGCGCTCCGACGTCGACGTGCTCATGTGGATCTGGTTCGCGGTGATCGTGGTGTTCTTCTCGCTGCCGCGCTCCAAGCTGGTGGGCTATGTGCTGCCGGCGCTGCCGCCGCTGGCCTGCCTGATCGCGCAGCGCGTGCTCGCGGGGCGCGCGCCGCAACGGCTGCTGCCCAAGGTGCGCGCCACCACGCTGGCCTCTGCCGCGCTGTGCGTGGGTTGCGTGGTGGCGGTAACGCTGTACGCGGTGCCGCCGGACACGCGGCTGCGCTTGCCCGCCGGCCAGCAGGTGGCGCCGGGCGAACAGGTGCTGATGCTCGACAGCTACAGCTACGAGATTCCCTTCTACTGGAACCTGCGCGAGCCGGTGCTGGTGTCAGACGACTGGCAGGCGGTGGCGCACGACCCGCGCGACAACTGGCGCAAGGAGCTGTACGACGCCGGCCGCTTCGAGCCCGCGCGCGCCGCCGCCACGCTGGTGCAGCGCGAGCGGCTCGCGTCCACGCTGTGCGTGCCGCGTGCCACCTGGATCGTCGCGCCGGCCAGCGCGCCACCGGCCGACCCCTGGCTCGGCCGCGCGCAGCTTGCGGCGGTGAACCAGGGCCTGGCCGCATGGCGCTTCGCGGGCAGCACGACCGCCGACGCGCACTGCCTGGACGGCGCACCGGCCGCCTCTTCCACACCAGCAACACCAGCAACACCAGCACCACCAGTCCACGGGACCGGCGGCAACGACTGACCTGACCTCCATGCAAGACAAGCCCCCCACCGCATCACGCCGCATCTGCATCTGCGCGGACGACTTCGGCCTGAGCAGCGGCGTGAACGCGGCCGTGGTCGACCTGGCCGAGCGCGGCAAGATTTCCGCCACCGGCGGCATGGTGCGGCGCAGCGCCTGGCTGGCCGGCGCGCAGGCGCTGCGCCGCTTCGCGCCCGCGCGGCTCGACGTCGGCCTGCACCTGGACCTGACCCGCCCCGCGCGCGTCGACGGGCCCGAGCCCGGCCTGGCCGGCCTGCTCGCGCAGACCTACTCGCGCACCGTGTTCGCGGCCGGGCTGAAGGCCGACATCCGCGACCAGATGACCCGCTTCGAGGACGCCATGGGCCGCGCGCCCGCCTTCATCGACGGCCATCGCCATGTGCACCAGTTCCCGGTGGTGCGCCAGCTGCTGGTGGAAGAAATCGCGCGGCGCTACACGGCCTCGCCGCCCTGGCTGCGCAGCACAGCGCCGGGCTGGCTGCAGGGAAGCGAGCGCTGGAAGGCGCGCGTGATCCATGCGCTGGGCGGCGCGCGCCTGAACGCGCTGGCGGCGCGGCACGGCATTCCAACGAGCCGGCACCTGCTGGGCGTGTACGACTTCGAGGGCGATGCCAGCGCCTATGCGAAGCGGTTGGGCGAATGGCTCGCGGCCAGCGGCGACGGCGACGTGCTCATGTGCCACCCGGCCGCGGGCATCCTGCCGAGCGACCCGCACGGCGCGGCGCGGCTGCGCGAGTACGCGGTGCTGCGCGAGCTGGTGCTGCCCGTGCCGGGGCAAGCGGACCGCTCAGGGCAACCAGGCCAACAGCCTCAGTCCGGCGGCATCTGGCTGCAGCCGCTGTCCCAGCTGCTGCGCCAGCGCAGCCCGGCAGCGGCAGGCGCCACGCGGCCGGTCGCGTAACATCCGCGCCACCTTCCGTCAGCGCCTCCGGCGCCCCGCTCCATGCCCTCCCCGAAAAGCGCGGCCTTCCCGTCGCTGGCGCAAGCCGCACTCCTGTTCGTGGCGCTGTTCCTGTGCGAGTTCGTCATGGGCGCGGCGCTGCGCGACGCCAACGGCTGGCTGGGGCTCAACACCATGCAGATCGGCGTGCTCTCGGCCGTGCTGGGCAACGGCTGCGTGTTCGCGGTGGTCATGCACTTCCAGAAGCTCACCTACCGCGAGCTGTTCCACCACTCGCCGTCGTCGCCCGGCGCCATGCTGATGCTGGTGGTGCCGCCGGTTTTGCTGCTGGTGCCGGCGCTGCTGCTGGCCATCACGTCGGCACTGCAGCTGCTCACGGCCCTGGTGCCGCTGTCGCGCTGGGAAGAATCGTTTTTCAGCCGCATGGCCGACGGCAGCGTGGCCGCGGTGCTGGCGGTGTGCGTGATGGCGCCGCTGCTCGAAGAGATGCTGTTCCGCGGCATCGTGCTGCGCGGCTTCCTGCGGCGCTATCCGCGGTGGCAGGCCATCTTGCTGTCGGCGCTGCTGTTCGGCGCGGCGCACATGAACATCTACCAGTTCGTGGTCGGCTTCGTGATGGGCACCGTGCTCGCATGGCTGTACGAGCGCACGCGCTCGCTCATTCCCTGCATTGCGCTGCACGCCACCTACAACACCACGACCTTGCTGCTGGCCGACTGGCTGGAGGCCGCGTCGCCCTCGCGCCTGCTGTGGGCCGTGCTGCTGGCGCTGGCGGCGGCGGTGTGCGGCGTGGTGGTGCTGCGCGCGATGCTGGTGCCGCGCGGGGCGCGCAACTCGGCTTGAACCGGCTTGAACCGGCTTGAACCGGCCCCTGCGCCAGGCTTGCCCGGGACCGGCTACGCCTTGCGCGCCAGCGGCCGCGCGTCGACCGCCTCGCCATCGACGATGAAGTGCCCGCCCGCCACGTGGTGCAGCGTGCGCAGTTCGTCGTGGCCGTCGAAGTTCCAGCGCCCGTTGGCGAACACGCGCGCATCGGCCTGCGCCGCGATCACCTCGCCCAGGAACAGGTCGTAGCGGTCCTGGATGTGCGCCTCCGGCAGCAGCCGGCATTCGAGCCAGGCCGCGCAGCCTTCGAGCAGCGGCGCGCCCGTGGCCGTGCCCTCGAAGGTCTGAAGCCCGTAGGCGGCGAACTTATCGTGGCCCGTTGCATCGACGATCTCGCGGCCCGAGCTGTTGCCCAGCGCCTCGGTCAGGTCGAGCTGCGCGCGCGTGGGCACCTGCAGCGCGAAGCTGCCGGCGCCTTCGAGCAGCACGCGCGTCCAGGTGCTCTTGTCGAGCACCACGGCCACCTTGGGCGGCGCGAAGTCCAGCGGCATGGCCCAGGCCGCGGCCATGATGTTGCGCTGGCCCCCGTGCGCGGCGCTCACCAGCACGGTCGGGCCGTGGTTCATGAGGCGGTAGGCCTTGTCGAGCGGAACGCTCTGGCGGTGCGATGCGTTGTTCATCGGGGGCGGTTGCGCTTCAGGTTTCAGGGTCGTCCGCCGGAAGCCGGCGCACGGCGACCGTGCGGATGCGCTGGGCATCGACCTCGGTCACCGCGAAATCGTACCCGTCGTGCACCCAGTGCGCGTCGCGTGGGGGCAAGCCGCCGAAGCGCGCCAGCAGAAAGCCCGCCACCGAGGTGTAGCTGTCGTCGTCGCTCACCAGGCCGTGCGTCTGCAGCGCCTGCTCCAGCAGGTGCAGGTCGGCGCCGCCCGACACGGTCCAGGCGTCGGGCGCGGTCTGCAGCACGTCGAGCGTCTCGTCCTCGTCGGGGAACTCGCCCGCGATGGCCTCCAGCACGTCGATGGGCGTGACCACGCCGGTGAGCGTGCCGTGCTCGTCGCTCACCAGCGCGAGCTGGCCGCGCGCGCCGCGCAGCGTGTCGATGAGCCGGATCACCGTGGTCGACTCGGGCACGTAGATGGGCGCACGCAGGCCGTGGCCCTCGTCGATCCTGCCGTGGCGCAGCAGGTGGCCCAGCAGGTCCTTGGCGCGCGCCACGCCCACCACCTCGTCGAGCGAGCCGCGGCACACCGGGAAGATGCCGTGCGGCGTGTCCAGCAGCTGCTCGCGCACGGCCTCGGGGTCGTCGTTCAGGTCCACCCACGAGATGTCGGTGCGCGGCGTCATCACCGAGCGCACCGTGCGCTCGGCCAGCGACAGCACGCCGCTGACCATGTTGCGCTCTTCCACCGCGAAGGCGGGCTGCACGGCCGTGGCGGCATCGGGCATGGCACCGGCCAGCGCCGGCTCGCCGGGCGCGCGGCCGCCGAGCAGGCGAATGATCGACTCGGCCGTGCGGTCGCGCAGCGGCCGGCGGGCCTCGTGCTTCAGCGCGTTGCGCTTGGCCCACTGGTTCAGCGTCTCGATCATCACGGAGAAGCCGATGGCGCCGTACAGGTAGCCCTTGGGAATGTGAAAGCCCAGGCCCTCGGCCACCAGGCTCAGGCCGATCATCAGCAGGAAGCTCAGGCACAGCACCACCACCGTGGGGTGCGCGTTGACGAAGCGCGTGAGCGGCTTGGAGGCCCACAGCATGATGCCGATGGAGATCACCACCGCGGCCATCATCACCGGCAGGTGGTCGACCATGCCCACAGCGGTGATCACCGCGTCGAGCGAGAACACGGCGTCGAGCACCACGATCTGCGTGACCACCAGCGTGAAGCTCGCATACGCCGCGGAACCGGTGGCCGTGTGCGTCACGCCTTCGAGCCGCTCGTGCAGCTCCGACGTGGCCTTGAACAGCAGGAAGAAGCCGCCCAGCAGCAGGATCAGGTCGCGCCCCGAAAAGCCCTGCCCGAACAGCGAGAACAGCGGCGTGGTCAGCGTGACCAGCCAGGACACGATCGACAGCAGCGCCAGCCGCATGAACAGCGCCAGGCTCAGGCCGATGACGCGCGCGCGGTCGCGCTGGCTCGGCGGCAGCTTTTCCGCCAGGATCGCGATGAAGATGAGGTTGTCGATGCCCAGCACGATCTCCAGCACGACGAGCGTGAGAAGACCGATCCAGGCGGCGGGGTCGGTGAGCAGTTCGATCATGCTGCGACAGGTGTTTTCGCAGCGCGGCGGCGCGGAAGGGAACTGGAAGAGGCGCGGGGCCTACTGGGGGGCTCGGAAGAAGATTTCACCCGGGCAGTCTACCCAAGGCCCTCAAATTGCCAGAGGGCCTGGGGACTCTTTGCAATGTCTTCAGCGGTACGCGTCGCAGAGCGCGAGGTACTCGTCGCCCGAGATCTCGAGCGCGGTGGCGCGGCGCAGCACGCGCGCCTGCGGCTTGGGCAGGTCGGTCCTGATCTGGATCTGCTTGCTGATCGGGATGCCCATGTAGCTCTGGTTCACCCAGGTGTTCTCCAGGATGTTGCTCCACGGCAGCAGCATGCCGTTCTCGAAGGTCAGGCCCTGGTGGCCCACCACGAACGCCGGCGTGCCGATGTTGCGCAGCGTGTTGAAGCACTTGAAGGTCAGCCATGCCGTGAGCAGCGCGAAGCAGGCCGCGATGAGGATGCCGACGTTCTTGTCCTGCGCGCGGATGCACAGCACCGCCAGCACCACCGTCACCACCGCCCAGAGCACGGTGCCGCTGACCAGGCGCGAGCGGGAATAGAACACGGGGCGGTCCTGGCGGGTCTTTTCTTGCTGTGCGGCGGAGCTGTAGATTTCCATTTTTTCTGTGTCGCTGAAAGCGCGTTGGAGTGGTTGGGAAAGGAGCGGGAAAACTTCAGGCCGCGGGCAGGCGCTGCATCAGGCAGGCCAGCAGCACGGGCTCGTTGTCGATCTTCGAGCGGTCGATCTTCCGGGCCTTGCCGTCGGCGACGATGACGAGGTGCTCGTCCACGTCCATGCCTTCTTCGTCGGCCTGCGTGCGGATGGTGTCGATGCTCGACCACGCGATGAGCTGGCCCTTGTGCACCAGCCCTTCGGCCTGCAGGCCGAGCACGCCGAACTTCACCGTCTCGCCCGCATGCACGCGGCGCTCGACGTCGTGGGTCATCACATCGCCCACCGCCTCTTCCACTTCGGCGAGCAGCGCATCGGGTTCGTCCCACAGGTCGAGCCGCAGGCGCAACGTCTTGCCGTCGCGCGTTGAGAGCAGCACATGGTTGCGGTTGTGGAGATGGCGAAAGCGCGTGATGTCCGCGAAGGCCAGCGTGCGTTCGCCGAGTTGCAGTCCGCGCTCGCCCACGGTGAGCTGGCCAGGAGCGCGAAGCCAAGCGAAGAAGTCGCTGCCCTTCCAGCAGATCAGGTAGATCGCGGAGGGGATGGCCAGGAACAGCACGATGATCGCGCCGCGGTGGCGAATGAAGTCCGGCGTGATCAGGTACGGAAGGATGTAGACCTTGATCGGCACCAGCATCATGGCGCAGAACACATAGATGGCGGCGAGCCCGCCGAGGACGCAATAGAACGAGTAGCGCGGAAAAATCTTGTCGTGGCGAATGGGCATGTGGCGAGCCCAATGCAACGACACGGGCGAGAAAAACTATCCGCGCACCATACCAGCGCGATGCGACTTTCATGAGGCTGCGCGTGTCAGCGAAGGCCTCTTTTTTCGAGTGAAAAAGGGGCTTCGTACGAAGGGCTTAGCCTGGAAGATTTAAGTTCTTCGCGGGCTGCGGGACGACCTGTTCTAAAGCATTCATCGGGCATCGCACGAGGTCGTCGGTGGCATGGCGTGGTCATCGCACGCAGCGGTCATCGCGCGCGGCGATCGCACGCGGACAGTGCGGGCAACGCGGCCCGCGACACCTCGTCAGCCTGTGGTCCGTCGAAAGCTGCTAGCGTGCGGCAGACCCGACGCACAAGCATCATGGCATCCACCCCGCCGAACATTCGCACAGCCCCTCGCCGCCCAGGCTTCGCCGACCTCGTCGCCGGCGTGTCCATCGCGGGCCTGCTGCTGCCCGAGGCCGTGGCGTACGCCAGCATCGCGGGCCTGCCGCCGCAGGCCGGCGTCATCGCGCTGTTCGCGGGCCTGCTGGTCTACGGCGTGTTCGGCAGCAGCCGCTTCGCGATCGTCTCGGCCACGTCGTCTTCGGCCGCAGTGCTGTTCGCGGCCACCATGTCGGTCACCGGCGTGGACGCGGCGACGCGGCTTGCGATGGGCGCGGGCATCGTGCTGCTGGCGGGCGTGTTCTTCGTGATCGCGGGCGTGGCCAAGCTCGGCGCGGTGTCCAGCCTGATCGCCAAGCCGGTGCTGCGCGGCTTCGCGCTCGGGCTGGCGCTGACCATCGTGGTCAAGCAACTGCCCACGGTGCTCGCGGTGCAGCCCGCGCACAGCGATTTCTTCAGGCTCGTGGCCGGGCTCGCCACCGACTGGCGGCACTGGAACCTGGCCGGCGGCGCCATGGCGCTGGTGGCGCTGGCGCTGCTGCGCGGCTTTGCGCGCTGGCGTGCGGTTCCGGCCGCGCTGCTGGTGATCGTGGCGGGCATCGTGCTCGACGTGAACGGCCTGTGCCATGCGTGGGGCGTGGCGGCGGTGGGGCCCATTTCGCTGGACTTCTCGCACCCGGGCGTGCCCTCGCTCGACCGCACGCAGTGGCAGAACCTGGGTGGGCTGGCGTTCGCGATGGCGCTCATCCTGTATGCGGAGTCGTACGGCTCGATCCGCACCTTCGCGCTGCGCCACGGCGACAACGTGTCGGCCAACCGCGACCTGCTGGCGCTGGGCGGCGCGAACCTGCTGTCGGCGCTGTTCCAGGGCATGCCGGTGGGCGCGGGCTACTCGGCCACCTCGGCCAACGAATCGGCCGGCGCGCAGAGCCGCGCGGCGGGCATCGTCGCGGGGCTGGTGGTGCTGGTGGCGGTGCTCACGCTGCTGCCGTGGATCGCGCACACGCCGCAGCCGCTGCTGGCCGCCATCGTGATCCACGCGGTGAGCCACACGCTCAACCCGGCCGCGCTGCGGCCCTACTTCCAGTGGCGGCGCGACCGGCTGGTGGCGCTGGTGGCCGTGGCCGCGGTGCTTCTGCTGGGCGTGCTCAACGGTTTGCTCGCGGCCATCGGCGTGAGCCTGCTGTTGCTGCTGCGCGGCTTCTCGCGCACCACCGTGAGCTGGCTCGGCCGGCTGGGCCAGAGCCACGACTACGTCGACACCGCGCGCCACCCCGAGGCCGTGGTGCCGCCACGCACGCTGATCGCGCGGCCCGAGGTGCCGCTGTTCTTCGGCAATGCCGACGCGGTGTTCGCATCGATCCGCACGCGCATCGACGCGACGCCGGGCCTGCAGCGGATGGTGCTGAGCCTGGAAGAGTCGCCCGACCTCGACGCCACCAGCATCGAGGCGCTGTGCGACTTCGCGGCCTACGTGCGCGTGCGCGGCGCGCGGCTGTTGCTGGCGCGCGTGAAGGACGACGTGCGCGACCTGCTGGCCAAGGTGAACTCGCCCGACCTCCACGCGGAGGTGTATGCGCCGTGGAGCGTGGACGATGCTGTGCAGCCGCAGCCCGCGAAGACGCTCAGCGCGGCACCACCGCCTGCCGCCTGAACTCGCTCGGGCTGCCGCGCAATCGTGCCGTTGTGAGCACGATGGCTCAGCCCGCAAGAAAGTCGGGCTGCCGAAACTTCTTCTCCAGGAACTGCCCGTTCGCCACCAGCGCGGCGGCGTCGCTGGAGGCCACGTTCGCGACGATCTCGCGCAGCTTGTCGTCGAGCAGGCCGAGCTGTTCGCCCAGCAGCTGGCGCGCGGTCTTGCCGTCTTTCACCGTGTGCGTGAGGCGGAAGGCCGGCGGCAGCGCGACGTAGTTGGCCAGCGTCTCGGGCAGGTAGCGCAGCACGGTCTCGCGCACGGTGAACAGGTCGTCGCCGCCCGTGCGCGCGCCCACCAGCCGCGGCAGCACCTCGCCGACGGAGCCGCGCACGTTGTCCAGGCTCTTGCGCATGTCTTCGGTGAGGTGCGGCTGCGCCTGCGCCACCACGCGGTCCAGGCGCTCCAGCGTCTGCTCCACGCTCAGGCTGTCCTCGATGCGGCGCTCCAGCTCGGGCGCCTTGCGGCCCAGCAGCCAACCCGCGACGTACAGCGCCGCGGTGATCAGCAGCCAACCGCGGTCGATCACGTTCGCGAACAGCAGCGCGGGCCCCAACAGCGCAAGCGCACAGCCGAGGATGTTGCCGTTGCCATAGAGGAACAGCAGCGCGCGCAGCTTCAGCGAACGCCCCGGCATCACTGGTAGCCCCGGATTTCCTTGAACACCTGGCCCAGCTGCAGCTTGCGCCCGTCGAACTCGCGCCCGCCCGAGGCCTGCGCGATCTGCTGCATCTCGGCCACGTTGGCCTCGCCGAACAAGATGGGGAAGATGCGCGCGGGCAGCCCGCCCGCGAAGCGCTCGCTGAACTCGCGCGGCTTCAGGCCCGAGTTGTTCTCGCCATCGGTCAGCAGCACGATGCTCACGAGGCGGCCCGGGTCGAGCTGCTGCTCCTTGCGCGCAAGGTCTTCGGCCGCGGCCAGCGCGGAGTAGATGGCGGTGCCGCCGTCGGCCTTCATCGCGTCGGCCTGGCGGCGCAGCTCGGCGCGCGCGGTGTCGAGCTGGTCGGCGTCGAAGCGCACCCACACCGGCGCCTGCACCTGCGTGGCGAAGGTGATGAGCACCACGCGCTCGCGGCTTTGAAAGGCGCTGTAGCGCGTGCTGGCGGTGGTGCCGGTGGTGGCGGTGCCGGTGTCCGCGCCCGACAGCAGCTTGAGCGCCTCGCGCATCGAGGCCAGCCGCTGGCCCGACATGGAGCCGCTGAGGTCGAGCACGAAGATCGAGGTGGCGGGCTTGCGCCATTGCGACTGGTAGGTGCCCAGCACCGCGTCGATCACCTCCAGCCGGTTGGGAAAGCCCAGCTCCACCGCGGCCGCGGTCGGCAGCGCGCTGGCGGCGGCCACCTCGGGGTTGGCGGGCCGCAGGAAGGCTGCAGCGAGCGCGTCGCGCTGGAACGGCGCGGCCTTCAGCGTGGTGACGAGCTGGGTGTAGGCCTCGCGCTTGCCGGCGTTGAGCAGCATCAGCGGGTAGTCGGCCGAGATCATGCCGTCGCGCGGGTACACCAGCATGAGCTGGTCGGCCTTGGCGAGCCTGTCGTTGGCGCGCAGGATCACGGCCTCGTAGTTGACCATCGCGTCGATGGCCGACGGGTCTTTCACGTAGGCGTCGGCCAGCCAGCCCGAGCTGCCGGCGGTGAGCTTCTGGCCCGAGAGAAAGGCCTTGAGCGTCTTCTCGTCCACGTCCTGCACCGCCAGGTCTTCGGTCTTGCCGGCCAGCGCGGAGGCCACCGCGAACAGCGCGCTCATGCCGGTGTTGGAGCTGGTGGCGTTGGTCATGCCGTAGCGCAGTTGACCGTCACCCGCGGCCTTGGCGATCTCGGCCCAGCCGGGCGGGCGCTTCGTCCAGCCCAGCTGCTCGGCCTTGGCGCGCTTCACGCCGAGCGCGATGCGCGAATAGAAGAGCTTGTCGCGCGCCACCGGCTTGGCCTGCAGCGCCAGCGCGGGGTAGGCGCCGTTGGGCGGCAGGATGGCGTCGAAGCGCTCGCCCGCGTTGATGCGCTCCACGATGTCGAGCGTGCCGGCATACGTGAACTTCACGTCCACGCCGGCCGCCTTCGCGGCATCGACGATGGGGCCCTCGATGTCCTTCAGCTCCGAGCCCGCGAGGATGGTGAAGGTGGCGTCGGAGGCCACGGGCGCGGCGTTCGTGGCCTGCGGTGCTTCTTGCTGCCCGCAGGCGGCAAGGCCCAGCGACGCCAAGGACAACGCACCCAGCGCCACCCATCGCACAAGCCATCGCACCCACCAGCCCGGCAGCAGGCTCACAGCGCGACCTCGCCGCGCGGCTGCTGCAGCGCCTCGGTCGTTTCCTGGCGGCGCACGCGGTCCAGGTAGGTGCGGCTCTTCGCCACCTCGCCGCTCAGCGTGTCGACCGTGGTCTGCATCGAATCGAGCGCCTTCGTCTTGAAGTCGGCGATCGTGTCCATCGTCTGGTAGATGTTGGCGAAGGCCTGCTGCAGCTTGGCGATCTCGATGGTGCTGGAGGCCGCCTGCTGGTGGATGGCGCCGCTCTGCTCGCGCAGCATCTCGCTGGTGCTGGCGATGAGGTTGCCGGTGGTGGCGTTGAGCGCGCTGATCTGGTCGAGCACCAGCTTCTGGTTGGCGAGCGCCTGCGCCACGATCACCGCGGTGCGCAGCGCGGCCACGGTGGTGGTGGTGGCACGGTCCACGCCCTTCATGAGCTCCAGGTTGTTCTTGCGGATCATGTCCAGCGCCAGGTAGCCCTGGATGTTCACCGCCAGCTGCGTGAGCAGGTCGGTGACCTTCTGGCGCGAATAGAACAGCATCTCTTCGCGGATCACGCGGGCCTTCTCGGGGTCGGTGGTTTCCAGCGCACGCGCCCTGGCGTCGAGCTGGCCGTCCAGCGCCTTGCCGATGTGCACGTACTTCTCGAGCCGCTCCATCAGCGTCCAGAGGTTGACCTTCTCCTGCTCGATGGCGGTGTTGTCGCGCAGCAGTTCGTCCTTGCCGCGCTTGAGCGCCTCGATGATCGCGTTCAGGTGCGACTGCGACGACTGGTAGCGCTCGAAGTAGGCCGCCAGCTTGTTGCCCAGCGGAATGAGGCCCAGCAGCTTGCGCGCGGAAAACAGGTCGCCCTGGCGCGAGGGGTCGAGCGCTTCCACCTGGCGGCGCAGGTCGACCAGCGACTGGCCGATCTGCGCGCCCTTGTCGAACAGGCCGTTGCGCAGCGAGCCCACCGGGCGCTCCAGCATGCGGTTGGAAACCGACGCCGAGGCCTCGATGTCCTTGGTGCCCATCGAGTGGATGCGCTCCACTGCCTCCTTGAACTGCGGGTGCTGGCTGTCGTGCACGGTGATGTCGTCGATGAAGCGCGCCACCTGCGCGTCGAGCTCGGCCACGTCCTCGGGCTTCAGGCGCACCTTGCCGCTGGCAGACTCCACGGGCACGGCCGCGACGGGCGCGGGCGGCTCCAGCGTGAAGGCCTGCGGCGGCTGCAGGTCGATGGGTGCGGCGGGCGCCGTGGTGGTGGGCGTCGCGGTGACAGGCGCGTTCATTCGGAGGTTCCTTGGTTGTTCACTTGAAGCGGGCCTCGATGCCCGCGGTCATTCGTTCGAGCCACTCGAAGCTCGGCGGGTCGATCACGTCGACCAGCACCTCGGGCACCTTCACGCCGCGCGCGGCCCAGGTCTCGGGGCCCTTGGTGTCGCCGCCGGTGCGGTAGCCGTACTCGTGCGCGAGCTCGCGCAGGGCGGGGTCGTTTTCCAGCGCGGCGCCGAGCCGCGCGCCGCCGGGCGTGTAGGGCACCAGCACGTGCTTCGAGTACACGGTGGGCTTGGGGTAGAGCAGCACCATGTCGCTCTTCAGGCGCTCGGGGTTCTTCAGCCAGAACTCCACCATCTGCGACTCGTAGGCCACCAGCAGCGGGGCCTTGCCCATGCCGAGCGCGAGGTAGTCCTCGAACGGGCCGGCCGACGACTGCTCCTGGAAGCCCTGGCGCAGGAACAGCGGCGCCACCACGGGCATGACGCGGTCCACGTCCTCCTGGCTCTGCACGATCTGCTGGCTGTTGGCGAGGTAGCTCGCCAGCGCCAGGTACATGGCGGCCGAGTTGGAGGTGCGCACGTCGGTCGAGTTGATGAGCAGCGACTTGCTGGTGGAAAACGCGCCGCTGGCCTTGAGCTCCTTCCAGCGCGTGCCCTTCTCGATCATGGCCATCAGGCCCGGCAGGTCGACCACGTAGTAGAAGTCGCCCTGCTTCGCGGCGATGCCGTTGGCCACCAGGATCTCGGCGATGGGCCGCCAGCTGGCCAGCACGATCGGCGTGTAGAACGGGTTGAAGACGCTGGGCGCCTTGGCCAGCGACTTGAGCTGCGCCGCGGCGGGCGCGCCCGAGGGAAAACCGAAGTCGAACTTGCTCGCGTCGTAGCGCCCGGCAATGGCGCGCGAGCCGGCCTTCTCGACCGTGACGGTGATGCCCTGCGCGGCCAGCGCCTGCTGCACGCGCGGGTCGGCGAAGAAGGTTTCTTTCTCGGAGCCGATCAGCCCGCGCAGCGTGACCTGCCTCTGCTGCTCGACGCGTGCCGCCGCGGCGGTGGCCGAGTCATCGTGCAGGCGGGTGTTCGAGTACCAGACACCGCCCCCCACCGCGGCCAGCAGGACCACCGCCAGAACCGGCGCGATCAGCTTGCGAATTTCCAAATCTCATGCTCCTCGCCCCCTGTGCGCAGGGGGTCGAGAAACATCCTACCGACCGAATATGACGGTTCGTGACAGGCCCGTGTCAGCGGCCCGCCGGGGCGCTTTCGCGTGCGATGTCCTGCGTGATGCGCAGGAACTTCTCCATGTCCGCCACCGAGTTGCAATGCAGCGGCGACACCCGCACCGTGCCCGCGAGGCCGAACGATTCGAGCATGCGCTTCGAATACAGGCTGGTCGCCACGCGCTCGTACACGGTGACGCCGCGCTTGCCGTACTCGACCACCGCCTGCGTGCAGTCGATGTGCTCGAAGCCGATGCCCAGGATTAGGTCGCGCTTGGTCAGGTCTTCGTGGTCGAGGAACACCTCCACGCCGCGCATCTCGCGCATGCCCGTCGCGTTCTGGTTGCCGTCGAGCAGCACGGCGAGCAGCGCGCGCTCGTGCAGCTCGATGTGCGTGATGCCCGCGACGAACAGTGCGCGGCGGTCGGTGGCCTGCGTGAACTTGCCGCCCAGCCAGCACACGTAGTCGACGATTTCGCTCAGCACCGCGAACTGCCACGGCGCCGAGCTGCCCAGGTCCCAGTAGTCGGGCTTCTTGGCGGCCAGCTTGTGGTGCGGCAGCACGGCCGCGCGCTCGGACACCCACGACAGCCCCGAGCCCCGGCAGCCGAAGAACTTGTAGGGCGCGAGGTTGATGCCGTCCACCGGCGTCTTCTGCAGGTCGATGAGGCCGTGCGGCGCGTGCTGCACGGCGTCCACCACGATGTACAGGTCGGGCTTGATCTCGCGCGCGCGGCGCACGATGGCTTCCATGTCGAGCTTGGCGCCCGAGATGTTCGACGCGTAGATCACGTTGAGCAGGCAGGTGTCCTTGTCGACCAGCCGCACGATCTCTTCCACGTCGATGCCGCCGGTGACCGGGTTGCTCGGCGCCACGCGCAGCTCGCGGCCCAGGCGCTGGGCGTAGAGGCTCATCGCGTCGAAGGCCGAGGGGTGCTCCAGCACGGTGGTGACCATGTTCGTGCCCGGCACGTTCTCGGCAATGGCGCGCACCATGTCGAACATGGCGCCCGAGGCCGTGAGCGAGGCGTACACGCTGCCGCCCGTGGCGTTCAGGATGGTGCGCAGGTCGTCGCAGCCGCGCGCCTGGATGTCCTGCAGCTCCACGGCCGTGGCGTGGATGCGCTCGGCGTTGTCGGGAATGGCATCGACCTGCGCGAGGCGCTCGACCGCGGCCTTCAGGCGGAACGAGCCGCCGGCGTTATCGAAGTACAGGCGCTCCTTGCCGTGGTGGTCGTGCCCCACGTTGAGAAAGCGCTGCTGCACCTCGCGCATGAGCGCGTCGGAAAAAGCGAGTCCGTGGGGATGCTGTGGGTGTTCGGAAGCCATCGCTCAGACGCCCTTGTTGTTCGGGTTCTTGTAGATCTCGCGCACCGCGTCCGACATCGGGAAGTTCAGGTTCGCGTTCTTCGGCGGAATCGGCGAGAGGAACCATTTGGTGTACAGCTGCTCGATGGCGCCCGACTTCATGAGGCCGGTGACGGTCTCGTCCACCAGCGCCTTGAACTGCGGGTCGTCCTTGCGCAGCATGATCCCGTAGGGCTCCTGGCGCAGCGACTCCTTCAGCAGCTTGTAGTCGCCGGGGTTGGTGGCGCTGGCGACCATGCCGGCGAGCTGCACGTCGTCGAGCACATAGGCGTCGGCGCGGCCGGTGGACAGCAGCAGGAAGCCGTCGGAGGTGTCCTTGCCGGCGATTTCGTTCACTTCGATGGCGCCGCTCTTGCGCGCGCCGCGCAGCAGCTGGATCGAGGTGCTGCCCGACACCGTGGCCACGTTCTTGCCGTTCAGGTCGCCCAGCGAGTTGATGCCCGAGGCCTTCTTCACCGCGGCGGTGATGTTGGTCACGAAGTGGCTGGGCGCGAAGTCGACCTGCGCCTGGCGCTGCGTGGTGTTGGTGGTGGTGGCGCAGTCGAGGTCGACGGTGCCGTTCTGCAGCAGCGGAATGCGGTTGGTCGAGTTGAGCATGGTGTAGCGCACGTCGATCTTGGCGAGGCCGAGCTTGGCCTTCACCGCGTCGACGATCTTCAGGCAGATGTCGTTGGTGAAGCCGATGGGCGCGCTGTCGGCGCTGAGCTTGTACGAGAACGGGATCTGGCTGTCGCGCGCGCCGATCTGGATCGTGCCGCTCTCCTTGATCTTCTGCAGCGTGCCGCCGTCCTGGGCGCTGGCGGCGCCGCCGGCGATAGCGAGCACGAAGCCGATGCCGAGCGCGAGGGGCAGTTTCTTGAAGTTCATTGGAGGTTCCTTGAAAAGTCGAGAAGAGTGAGAGGGCCTCGGGGCGTGGCCTGGGCCGCATCTTCTGCCCGCCAACGAATTTCTAAAAGCGATTTTTTGTGATCGAATCGCATGAATAAAAGCGTTCTTTCAACGCGCTTCTCGCCCTTTCGTGCCTTTCAGCAGGAGCCTCGCACCGTGATGACCTTCAAGCAACTCGAAGCCCTGTACTGGATCGGCCGGCTCGGCGGCTTCGCGCAGGCCGCCAGCCAGCTCAACGCCTCGCAGTCGGCCATTTCCAAGCGGGTGCACGAGCTGGAGCTGCTGTTCGACACCGAGCTGTTCGACCGCAGCCAGCGCACCGCGCGGCTCACCGAGAAGGGCGAGGAGATGTTCGTGCTCGCGCAGAAGCTGCTGGCGCAGCGCGACGCGGCGGTCGAGCAGTTCGGCAAGCCCGGCGTGGTGGAGCGGCGCATTCGCATCGGCGTGACCGAGCTCACCGCCATGACCTGGCTGCCGCGGCTGGTCGGGCTCATCCAGCAGCACTACCCCAAGGTGATCCTGGAGCCCGACGTGGACGACAGCCTGCAGCTGCGCGACAAGCTGATGGCCGACGAACTCGACCTGGTCATCGTGCCCGACACTTTCGCCGACTCGCGCCTGCCGCACAAGCTCATCGGCCAGGTGCGCAGCGCGTGGATGTGCAAGCCCGGGGTCGTGAACGTGGGCGCGTCGGGCGGCACCGTGCGGCTGCACGAGCTGGCGCGCCACCGCATGCTGGTGCAGGGCAACAACTCGGGCACTGGCCGCGCGTACGACGCATGGATGAAGGAGCAAGGCGTGCAGCCCGCCAACGTGATCGTGGTGAGCAACCTGGTGGCGCTGACCGGGCTCACCGTGTCGGGCCTGGGCGTGAGCTACCTGCCGCGCCAGTGCCTGGAGCCGCTGGTGGCCGCGGGCATGCTCGCGGTGATCGACGTGACGCCCGCGCTGCCGGTTGTGCGCTATGTGGCAATGCACAAAGGCGAGCACCGCAGCGCGCTGACTTCTTCGATCGTGATGCTGGCGCAGGCGTGCTGCGACTTCACGCGGATGTTCCAGGCGCAGGGGGAACTGGGGGAGCCGGGAGAGCTGGCCGAGTTGGATGGGCCGCCCGGGCAGGCAGGCGAAAGGGCCGCGCGCGATTGACCTGCTCGCGCGGCCACGGGCGCCACGCCGCGAGCGGCGGGCGCCTGGCCTGTCGCCCTACTTCTTCGCCAGCGAGGCGCGGTAGCTCAGCGCGTACGCCAGCTTGCCGGGCTTGGGCTGGTCCACGCCCGTGTTCAGCGCGGCCAGCGCAACGGGGTCGTAGGCCTTGGTGAGCTGGCCCATGAGCGTGGCGGTCAGGCCCGACGAACCGATGATGGTGTTCGGGTCCGCGCGGTTCATCAGGCCGGAAGCCGTGCCGATGGCCTGCAGGTAGCTGGCCGCGTCGGTCAGCGTGTAGGCCGACAGGTCGACGTTCTGCGGTGCGGCCTTCAGCCACTCGGACCAGTAGAACTCCAGGAACTCGGTGCTGTTGGCAGGTTGCGCGTAGCCGAGGTCGCGCGTGAAGTACAGCAGCGCGCGGTAGGGGTCGTCCTGCAGGCCGTTGTTCAGGCCCAGCTGCTGCGGCAGGTCGGCCGGCGTGATGGCGCGGCCGTCGGGCAGCTTGAGCCAGGTGGTCTTGCGCGCGCGCATGCCGCGCCAGAACGTGGCGTTGTTCTGGTCCATGAAGTTGCCCTTCATGACCACCGGCACCTTGACCTCGGCACCGCCGCCGTCCGGCGCGTCCCAGAAGCTGGTGAGCGTGTGGTGGCCGTCCGTGAGGTACAGCACGCCGCGCGGGCCGACCACGGCCGACTTGAGCGCCGTCGAGTCGATGGTCTTGCCCGAGCAGGTGAAGGTGCTCGGTCGGTGAGCTTCGAGGTGCCTGCGATGACGCTGCCGTTCTTGGAATCGGTCAGGCCCGCGGCTTCGCAGTAGTCGCCGAACTCCTTCTTCCACTCGGTCGAGGCGTTGGCGGTGTTGCGGTAGCGCGCCTGCTTGTAATAGACCTGGTCGTAGCCGATGGCGGGCTGCGTGGGGTGCGCGTCGCCGATGCGGATGGTCATGACGGCCGTGTCCTTGGCGGGCGCGGCCGCATAGGCGGTGAGCACCGGCTGCACCGGCAGCGCACGGCACACGCCCGAGATGTTGCTGGCCGCGGCGGCGCCCGTGCTGGCGCCGGTGCCGATGAAGTACGCGGTCTGCTTGCCCACGGGCAGCAGCAGGCGCGCGGCCTTCCGGGTGTCGGCCCACTGGCCGGCGACCAGGCCGTTCACGCCGGCGGTGGCCGAGGTGGCGGCGCCGCCGATGGCCGCGTTGGCGCTGAGCGCCACGTCGGTGTCGATGGTGTCGGTCTGCAGCAGGCTGGCGCCCACCGAGACGAAGTTGCGCTGGGTGCGGCCGGTGGCCGTGCCGGTGGTGGCGCCGAGCTCGGGCTGGCTGCACAGCCATTCGCCGTCGAGCGCGGTGGCGGGCAGCGCCAGCGCCGCGTTCTGCAGCACCCAGGTGCCGGTGCGGAAGCTGCCGTCGGCGGCGGTGCTGAACTCGTCGGCCAGCAGCGTGGCCGCGCCCGATTGCGCGTTGACCATGACGCGGCCGATGCGCTGGCCGTCCAGCGTCAGGGCGAGTGCGCCGGGGTAGGTCTTCTGGTCGGCTTCGGCGGCGAGCTTGCCGGTGTGGGCGTCGGCGCAGTTGTCGGCGTAGGCGCCGCCCAGGCAGGCGCGCACGGTGCCGTCGGCCTTCAGGTTCAGCTGGCCGAACGCGGACGCGGGCGCGCCCTGCTGCACGCCCTTGGCGTTGTAGCCGGCCGTGAGCTTGATGAAGCTGTACACGCCGGCCAGCGTGGCGACATCGGCCACGCCCTGGTTCGACGCGGCGATCTCGCCCTGCAGCACCGAGCCGTCGGCCGCCTTGAGGTTGGGCACCTGCGCGAGCGAACCGCTGAGCAGGCTGCCGTCGAGCTGGAAGCGCAGCGCCAGCTTGGGCAGCGCGGCGGCGAGCGCGTCGGGCACGCCGCTGCCGGCGAGCACGGCGAAGTTGCCGGCCAGCAGCGAGCCGTCGGGCTGGGTGGTGTAACTGGCGGTCAGGGCGCCGGCCAGGCCGAAGCGCGAGTCGACGAAGCGCAGCGTGAGCTTGCCCGCCGCGGGCTGGTCGAGCGTGATGGACACCGTGTCGCCGAAGCTGGCGGTGCCCGCGTACTGCGCGCCGCCGGCAAGCGGCTGCAGCGCGACGGCGGGCGTGTCAGTGTTGTTGTTGCCGGGGTTGGCGGCCGCGGGGCCGCTGAAGGGCACGAAGCTGCTGCCGCCCCCACCGCCACCGCCACAGGCCGCCAGCGACAGGGCCGCAAGGCCGGCCAAGCCCGCGGCGCGCGCGCGGGTCCATTGAAAATTCTTGTTCATGAGGGTCCACAGGAAAGGGCTGGAGCACGCCGGCGCAGGCAAAGCTGCCATGGCCGAAAGCGGCCCGATTCTGTGAACTTAAGGTGACAGACACGTGACGATGTGTGTCTGGAGCGTTTTCAGCGCTGATAGCAAATGCATCGGCCGAAAGGCAAATCTATCTTCAAAAAACCGCAGGCGACCTGCGTGCAACCCGTGAACCGCTCAGCGAAAGCGCTTGGTGAACTCGCGGACCACGCCGATCACGGTCGCGGCGCCGAGCAGCTTGATCGGGTAGCGCGTGTTCAGCGGCTTCAGGTACAGGTCGCCGCCGTCGCGAATGAGCTGCTTGAACGTGGTTTCATTCGAATCGTTCAGGGCGATGACGTAGTCGCCAGGCACGGCCGCCATCTCGGGCTCGACGATGATCAGCGAGCCATCGGGAAACGAGTCGCCCGTTTCGCCGACCATGCTGTCGCCGTGCACGCGCAGCGCGTAGGTGTGCTGCTTGACGGGCACCGTGACGGGCACGGTGTCGAACTTTCCCTTGGGCTTGAAGTTGTCGATGACGGTGTAGTTGCCCGCCTCGACCTCGGACACCAGGGGCACCTCAGCGCGCATGTCGAAACCCGGGCTGACGTTGGTGCCGCCGGAAACCAGCTCCGCCACCGACACGCCGAGCAGCTCGGCCACGCGCGGCTGGTTGGTTCGCTTGGGAGCAGTACCGCCCGGTTTTTCCCATTGTTGTACGGCACCACGACTCACCCCGACGGCGTCAGCAAACTGCTGCTCGCTCATGCCGAGACGCTTGCGACCTTCGCGAATAAGTTGATGAATGCTCACAGCCGGGGAGGCTATGCCTTCGTCGAGATAGAAAACTAATCGATGATAGCAATTCTGGCAGCGAAGGGAAGCCGGGGAATGCGATGAGAAAAGGCGTCAATCGGCGACGCCGACACCCGACACGGGGTGGAGCTGACGCAATGCCTGGGACAGCTGGATCGCAAGGTCGCGCGCGCCCGGTTCACCGCGCGACATGGCGTCCAGCGCCTGCTCGTAGTCGTCGGTGAGCTGCTTCCACAATGCGAAGTCGGCGCCCAGGTTGTCGGCGTCCTTGTCCATGGGTTGCTCCTGTCTTGACACCCGTCCAATCCGTCAATGGTCCGAGTGTGACGTTTTTTCTGTCCCAGTGTTAGAACTTTTGGAAGCTTAATCCGAGGCTCCCACTGGAATGAGGAACAACCCATTCGTGGTGATGGGCTTCAGCGCAGGTTCTTCAGGCCCCGCGCGTCAGCATCCGGCCCGCCCGCGCGAGCACCCGCGCCTGCGGCTCGCCGCCGCGGTAGGCCAGCACGCCGTTGACGAACACGCGCTCCACGCCCAGGCTCACGCCGTGCGGCTGGTCGTAGGTGGCGGTGTCGGCGATGGTCTCGGGGTCGAACACCACCACGTCGGCCATGGCGCCCGCGCGCAGCAGCCCGCGGTCGGCGATGCGCAGGTTGCGCGCGGTCATGCCGGTCATCTTGTGCACCGCCTGCTCCAGCGTGAAGAGGCGGCGCTGGCGCCAGTAGCGCGCGAACACGCGCGGAAACGCCCCCCACAGCCGCGGATGCGGATGCCGGTCGTGCGGCAGGCCGTCGCTGCCGATCATGGTGAGCGGGTGCGCAATGACGCGCTCCACGTCTTCCTCCTGCATCTGGAAGTAGCAGGCGCCGCCCGGCTTCAGCCGCAGGCAGGCCTCCTGCTCGGTGGTGCCCCACTCGCGCGCGATGTCGGAAAGGAGCCGCCCCGTCATCTCCGGGTGCGGGTCGGACCAGGTGAGCAACACGTCGATCACGCCGTCGACCAGGTCCTCGCGCAGCACGGTGGAGCCGGCCACGTAGGGGTACACGTCCATCGCGATCTTCTGGCGCTGCGCCATCGCCTCGATCAGCGGCAGCGTCTCTTTCGTGCGGCCCCAGTTGGCGGGGCCGGCGCACTTGTGGTGCGAGATGACCAGCGGCACGCCCGCGGCAAAGGCCGAGTCGCCGGCCTCGTGCAGCGCCTCGATGATCTGCTGCATCTCGCTGCGCAGGTGCGTGGCGTACACGCCGCCGTGGCGGGCCACCACGCGCGCCAGTGCCGTCACCTCTTCGGCGGGCGCGGCAAAGGCCTCTTCGTAGAACAGGCCCGAAGACATGCCGTGCGCGCCGTCGGCCATGCAGCTGTCGAGCAGTGCCTCCATGCGCGCGAGCTCGTCGGCGCTGGCCGGGCGGTCGAGCGCCTGCATGGTCGCGAAGCGCAGCGTGGTGTGGCCGATGAGCGCCGCCACGTTGAGCGCGGGCTGCGTGGCGTCGACCGCGGCGCGGTACGCCGCCATGGTGGCGTGCTGGAACGACTCGGCCCCCAGCAGCGTGAGCGGCGGCTTCGACTGCGGCGTGCGGTACGGCGCGAGCGAAATGCCGCAATTGCCCGTCACCACCGTGGTGATGCCCTGCGACACCTTGGGCAGGCACAGCGGGTCGCGCAGCACGATGGCGTCGTCGTGCGTGTGCGCGTCGATGAAGCCGGGCGCGATGACCTTGGCGCGGCAGTCGACCACGTCGATGTCGGCCAGCGCCAGGCCTTCGGGCAGCCGCTCGCGCAGGCCCTCGCCGAGCGCGACGATGCGGTCGCCCTGCAGCAGCACGTCGCCGGGCCACGAAGGGCCGCCCGAGCCGTCGACCACGAGGCCCGCTTCGAGCAGGATGGCTTTGCTTGAGTTCGCACTCACGATGCGCCTTTCTTGCGGATGTTGTTGTTGTCGCTGGCGGTGTTGTTGATGCCGCCCCCGTCCCAGCTCTGCAGCGGGTGGGTGGTGGCGTCGATGCCGTGGCGCTGGAACGCTTCGCGCGCGCGCTGCAGGCGCTGCACCGCGGGCTCGCCGCGGCGCTGGGCCACCAGCACGGTCAGTATCTCGATGGCGGTGAGGTGCGTCAGGTAGGCGTCGATGCCCACGTGCATCACCGCGTCGTCGGGCACCGAGAGCCCGAGCAGGAAGTCGGCCTTGGCCGCCAGCGCCGTGCCGGGCCGCGTGAGCGCGATCACCTTGGCGCCCTGCCCGCGCGCGATGTCCACCGCGTCGAGCAGCGACGGCATGCCGCCCACGTGCGAAATGGCGATGACCACGCCGCCCGGTCGCTGCGCGGCACCCGCCACCTGCTGCAGGTGGTAGTCGGCCCAGGCGTTGGCCGACAGGCCCAGGCGAAAGAGCCGCGCCTGCAGGTCGTTGGCCATGAACCACGAGGTGGCACCCGCCCCATACAGGTCGACGTGCGGCGCCGCCGCAATGGCCGCCACGGCGCCGTCGAGCACCTGCATGTCCAGCTGCCCGCGCACGCCCGAGACCGAGGCCGCCGCGCTGCGCGCGATCTTGCCTACCACCTCGTCGGCCGCGTCCTCGATGTTCACGCGGCGGTGCAGCGGCGAGCCGCCCAGCGCCAGCTCCTGCGCGAGCGCGAGCTTGAACTCGCGCAGCCCGGCAAAGCCCAGGTCGCGGCAGGTGCGCATGATGGTGGGCACCGAGCTGCGCGAGCGCTCGGCCAGCTGCTCGAAGCTCTCTTCGAGCACGCGGTCGGGGTCTTCGAGGATCAGGTCGAGAATCGCGCGCCGCGTCGCCGGGGCGTCGCTGCGGATCTGCGCGATTTTCTGGAGCAGGGAGGGGGTCATCGGCGCGCGTTCAGAAGTGCATGGCCACCGCGTCGCTGACGCGGTAGTCCTGTTCGACCACCGGCATCCAGTGCCATTTGTCGAAGGTGGTGCAGGGGTGCGAAATGCCCAGGCCGACGCGGTCGCCAACGACCGGCGCCTGCGCTTCCTCGCTCGCGTCCCAGCGCAGGTAGGCGTGCTGGTCGTTCAGCGCGGTGATCTTCCAGCCCGCGGGCACGTCCTGCGGCGTGCGCACGCCACGCGCCGCGCGCGCGATGGGCACGGGCAGCGACAGGTCGAAGGAGATGTCGCGCTTGCCCACCGCCAGGATCGCCAGGCCCGGCTCGGGGCGCGACTGCACCGTGGCCCACACCTCCATCGCAGGCTCCAGGCTTTCGCCGCAGCCGCAGCCCAGGCGCTCGTCCACCGCGTTCACCATGCGCTTGTAGAAGCCGTGGTCGTGCGTGACGTAGCAGCCCGAGCGCAGCAGGCCGCGCACGGGCGAACCCAGCGCGGGCTTCAGCCGCCCCGCCACCAGGTCGAAGATGGCCGAGCCGCCGGCGGAGACCAGCACCTCGTCGGTCTCGAAAAGCTGCTGCGTGTCGCAGTGGCGGGCCACGGCCTCGACGCGGTCCATCAAAGTCTTCGCGTAGGCGGTGTCGGGCTCGCTGGCGCCGGTGGCGCCCTGCCCTTCGTAGGTCTCGATGCCCACCAGCTTCACCGCGTCGCTGGCGCGCAGCCGCGTGGCCAGCGCGACGGCCTCTTCGTGCGTGCGGCAGCCTGTGCGCGCGCCTTCGACGCCAATCTCCAGCATCACCTCGAAGGGCACGCCGCCGGGGTGGCGTTTCGTCCAGTCTTCGATCAGCGCGAGCTGCGCCAGCGAATCGACCAGGAACACGATGCGCAGGCCCGCGTTGGCCTTCAGCAGCATCTGGATGCCGCCCAGGTCTTCGTCGCTCACCACCTGGTTGGCGATGAGCGTGCGGCGCGCGCCGGCGGCCACGCCCACGGCCAGCTGCGTGACGGTCGCGAAGGTCAGGCCCCAGGCGCCCGCGTCGAGCTGGCGCTGGAAGAGCTGCGGCGACATGGTCGTCTTGCCGTGCGGCGCCAGGTCGATGCCCCACTCGCGCACGCGCGCCTGCATCCACGCCAGGTTGTGCTCCAGCGCCTCGCGCTTGAGCACGGCCAGCGGCAGCGGCAGGTCGCCGGCGAGCACGTTCCACCCGGCGGCGCCCACTTCGCTGCGGCGGCGCGGCGCCTGCGTGCGCGGGTAGCCCTTGAAGCGGTCGCTGAGCAGCGGGTCGTTGAAGTCGTTGGCGGAAGCTTTGGCGGGTGCGGATGCGGATGCGGCTTGGTCGGTCATGGTCATGCGGCGATGTTGGAGAGCAGTTCCTTGCGGATGCAGGCGCTGTAGTGTCCGGTGGAAATTTCGTCGAGCGGCGGCACGGTCTGCGCGCAGGCCTCGATGGCGTGCGGGCAGCGCGTGCGAAACACGCAGCCCGAGGGCGGCGAGATGGGGCTGGGAATGTCGCCCTTAAGCGCGATGCGCTCGGTCGCCAGCTCGGGGTCGGGCTTGGGGCTGGCGGCCAGCAGGGCCTGCGTGTAAGGGTGCGAGGGGCGCGCGAACAGCGCATCGGTGGTGGCCACCTCCATCACCTTGCCCAGGTACAGCACCACCACGCGGTCGCACAAATACTCGACCACGTCGAGGTCGTGCGAGATGAAGAGCATCGTCAGCCCGAGCCGCTCGCGCAGGTCGGCCAGCAGGTTGATGACCTGCGACTGGATGGACACATCGAGCGCCGACAGCGGTTCGTCCGCCACGATGAACTCGGGCTCCACCGCCAGTGCGCGCGCCACGCCGATGCGCTGGCGCTGCCCGCCCGAGAACTCGTGCGGAAAGCGGCTGGCGTGCTCGGCGCGCAGGCCCACGGTCTCGAGCAGCTCGGCGATGCGCTTGTCGCGCGCGGCGGCGCCCTTGTGCAGGCCGTGGGTGGACAGCGCCTCGCCGAGGATGGCGCTGATGCGCATCTTCGGGTTCAGGCTGGCGTACGGGTCCTGGAAGATGATCTGCAGCTTGCTGCGCAGCTTGCGCATGCGCTCGCCGGAGAGCGCGCCGATGTCGTCGCCGCGGTACAGCACCTGGCCGCTGGTGCGTTCGAGCAGGCGCAGCACGGTGCGCCCGATGGTGCTCTTGCCCGAACCCGATTCACCGACCAGGCCCAGGGTTTCGCCGGGCTGGATGGCGAAGGACACGTCGTCGACCGCGCGCACGGGGCGGTCGCTGCTGCCGAAGTATTTCTTGAGTCCGCGGACTTCGATGAGGGGCGCTGCGGTGGTCATCGTGGGTGTTGGCTATGGGGTATTGATATTGGCCCCCTCCCCCAGCGGGGCAGGGAGCAAGACCGGAACACGGCGCGGGTCATGCGGCTCTCGGCAGCGCCTGCCCCGGCTGCACGCGCACACACCGCGCCTCGCGGCCATGGTGCGTTTCGATCAACGGCGGCATCGCCGCGCTGCATTCCGGCAGCGCCAGGTCGCAGCGCGGCTCGAAGGCGCAGCCCGGCGGCGGCGCCAGCGGGCTCGACACCTGCCCGCGGATCGCGAAGAGCCGCTTCGGCTTGGGCTGCCCCGGCACGCGCGCCTTGCCCGGCAGGCAGGCCAGCAGCCCCTGCGTGTACGGATGCTCCGGCTGCGCGAACAGTGGCCGCACCGGCGCGCTCTCGACCACGCGGCCCGCGTACAGCACCACCACGTCGTCCGCATGGTGCGCGACCACGCCCAGGTTGTGCGTGATGAACAGGATGCTCATGCCCGTCTCGGCCTGCAGCCGGCGCATCAGCTCCAGGATCTGCGCCTGGATGGTCACGTCCAGCGCGGTGGTGGGCTCGTCCGCGATCAGCAGCGTCGGGTCGCAGGCCATGGCCAGCGCGATCATCACGCGCTGGCGCATGCCGCCCGAGAGCTGGTGCGGGTACTCGTGAATGCGCTGCGCCGCCGCCGGAATCTCCACCAGCTCCAGCATGCGCAGCGCATGCGCCATGGCGGCCTTGCGGTCCAGCCCCTTGTGCAGGCGCACGCTCTCCGCGATTTGCTCGCCGATGGTGAACACGGGGTTCAGGCTGGTCATCGGTTCCTGAAAGATCATCGACAGCTGGTTGCCGCGCAGCGAGCGCATCTCGCGCTCGCCGATCTGCAGCAGGTCGAGCGTCTTGCCCTCGCGCGTGACGAACGACGCGGTGCCGCTGACCTGCGCGTTCGCGGTCTTGGGCAGCAGGCGCATCAGCGTGAGGCTGGTCACCGACTTGCCCGAGCCCGACTCGCCCACCAGCGCGGTCGTCTTGCCGGGCTGGATCGAGAAGCTCACGTCGGCCACCGAGCGCACGAGGCCGTCCTCGGTCGGAAAGCTGGTGCTCAGGTTGCTGACGGCCAGGCGCGGGGTGGAGGTGCTGTTCGTCATCACGATGTCTTCTTGAGCTTGGGGTCGAGCAGGTCTCGCACGCCGTCGCCCAGCAGTTGCAGCGACAGCGCCGTGAAGATGATCGCCAGCCCCGGGAACAGCACCACCCAGAAGGCCTGGTGCGCGTACTGCTGGCTGCCCGCGACCATGGTGCCCCAGGTCGGGATCTCGGGCGGCACGCCGACCCCGAGAAACGACAGCCCCGCCTCGGCCAGGATGGCGTACGCGAAGATGAACGACACCTGCACCAGGATCGGCGACATCAGGTTCGGCAAGATGTGCCGCCACAGGATGCGCGAGGTGCGCACGCCCAGCGCGCGCACGGCTTCGACGAACAGCAGCTCGCGCACCACCAGCGTCGACGCCCGCACCACCCGCGCCACGCGCGGCGTGTACACCAGCACCAGCGCCAGCACCGTGTTCAGCAGCGAAGGCCCGAGGATGGCCACCAGCGCAATGGCCAGCAGGATGTCGGGGAAGGACATCATCGCGTCGACCACGCGCATCAGCGGCGTGTCGAGCCGGCGGAAAAAGCCCGCCATCAGGCCCAGCACCGTGCCGGCGACGACGGCGCCGAGCGCCGTGAGCGCGGCGATGGCCAGCGAGTAGCGCGCGCCGTGCACGATGCGCGAATACATGTCGCGCCCCAGCTCGTCGGTGCCCAGCAGGTGCTCGGCGCTGGGGGCCTTCAGGCGCTCGAGCACGGCCGTGTCGTTGGGGTCGGCGGAGGCGAAGATCGGCGCGCCGATCGCCAGGATGGCGATCACCAGCAGCACCAGGGCGGAAACCATCACGATGCGGCGGTGCATCAGCTGGCGGAGCATTCTTGGCATTTGCATTCTTCAGACCTTCACGCGCGGATCGACAACGGCGTACAGCAGGTCGATGGAGAAATTGATCAGCACGTAGATCGCGGCAATCACGAGCAGCGCCCCCTGAATGACCGGGTAGTCGCGCCGCAGCACGGCGCTCACCACCAGGTTGCCCACGCCGGGCAGGCCGAACACGGTCTCGGTGATGACGGCGCCGCCGATCATGAGCGCCACCGTCAGGCCGATCACCGTGACGATGGGCACCAGCGCATTGCGCAGCGCATGCTTGAGCACCACCGTGCTCTCGCTCAGGCCCTTGGAGCGCGCGGTGCGCACGTAGTCTTCGCCCAGCACGTCGAGCATGGAGGCGCGCGTGAAGCGGATGATGAGCGCCGAGTTCAGCAGGCCCAGCACGGCCGCGGGCAGCACCAGCGCGTGCAGCCGCTCGCCCAGTGCCGCGTCGGGCGCGCCGTAGCCCGACACCGGGAACCAGCCGAAAGACACCGCGAAGACCTGGATCAGCACGATGCCGAGCCAGAAGCTCGGAATGCTCGCGCCCAGCATCGCGATGCCGGTGAACAGCTGGTCGACCACGCGCCCGCGAAACACCGCCGACACGATGCCGCACGGCACGCCGATGAGCGCCGCGATGGCCACCGCCATCAGCGCGAGCAGCGTGGTGGGTTCGGAGCGCTCCCACAGCGCCTGCGTCACCGGGCGCTGCAGAAAGATGGACGTGCCGAGGTTGCCCTGCAGCACCTCGCGCAGCCAGTAGCCGAACTGCACGGGCAGCGGCTTGTCCAGCCCGTACTCCTTCTGCACGCGTGCGATGTCGGCCGCGGTGGCCTGGTCGCCCAGCAGCACCGACACCGGGTCGCCCGAGGCCGCGCGCGTGAGCACGAACACGAGCACCGCCACGATGGCGAGCACCACCAGCATGCCGAAGGCGCGCGAGGCGATGTAGCGGAACATGGATTTCTTCATCACGCGGAAAACTCGATGGCGGCGGCGCTGCCCACGGCCACGTACTGGCCGGTGAAACGGATGTCGCCCTTGTGCACGCGGAACACGGTGACGTTGTCGCCCTGCTTGTTGTGGCACACGTAGAGAAAGCGCCCGCTCGGGTCGAGCGCGCAGCTGCGCGGGTAGTTGCCGCGCGTCCACTCCTCGCGCACCAGCGTGGGCGCGCCGGTGCGCGCGTCGACCTTGAACAGCGAGATGGAATCGTGCAGCCGGTTGAGCGACACGAAGTGCTGGCCGTCGGGCAGCATGCGAATGCCCGAGGCGTAGCTGGTGCCCTTGAAGCCCCGCGGCAGCGCCGAGGTTTCGCTCACCAGGGCCAGCACGCCGGTGGCGCTGTCGTAGCGCATGAAGGCGATGGTCGAGGCCTCCTCGTTCACCAGGTACAGCCACTTGCCGTTCGGGTGGAACACGAAGTGCCGCGCGCCCGAGCTCTCGGACACGGCCACCGTGCTCGGCTGGCTCAGCACGCCGGTGATGCGGTCGAAGCGGTAAGAGATGACGCGGTCCAGCCCCAGGTCGGCCACGAGCACGAAGTTGCCCTTCGGGTCGGCATGCACCATGTGCGCGTGCGGGCCGTCGTGGTCGCTGGTGGCAAAGCCCTCGTGCGCGCGGGCGGCGGCCGGCACCACGTCGGCGCCGGGCTTGCAGGGTGTGCCTGGGCCGCAGGCGTCCACGTCCTTGTAGACCGCGGCGGCGGTGCCCGCGTCGGGCGTGCCGTCGGCGCGCAGCGCGATCACGCTGACGTCGCCGCTCGCGTAGTTGGCGGTGAACAGGAAGCGGCCCTCGGGGTGCACGCTGATGTAGGCCGGGTCCTTGCCGCCGCAGGGCGTCTCGGACACGAACGACAGCGCGCCGTCGGCGCCGATGCGAAAGGCCGACACCGAACCGGCCTCGAACTCGTTGGCCGCGTACAGCATCGGCAGCTTCGGGTGGCGGGCCAGCGACGCGGGGTTGCGCAGTTTCGCGCCCTCGCCCGTGCTGGCCACCGCCGGCGGCGCGCCGGCGATGGGCTTGAGCGCGCCGGTCTCGCCGTCGAGCACGAACTGGTGCACGCCCAGCCCGCGCCCGCCGCGCCACGGCTTGCCGCCGTCGCTGTAGGTGCCGACGTAGGCGTACACCGGACCGGGCCTTGCGGCCGGCGCCGCGGAGGCGATGGACGAGTCGAGGCCCAGGGCCCCGAGGCCGGAGGCCAGTGCGCTGGCTTGCAGGAGTTGGCGACGCGATGGCATGGCGAGGGTCCTTGCGCGCTTACTTGATCTTCGCGTTCCAGAAGAACGGCCAGGTCGCGGGCGTGTAGTTGTCCAGCGCCGGGCTCTTGGCAGAGAGGCCGTTGAACTTGCCGACGTTGATGTAGGGCACCTCGTCGTACACCACCTGCTGCACCTTGCCCCACAGCGCGCCGCGCTTGGCCGGGTCGCTCTCGACGTTGAAGGCCTGCAGCGCGGCCTTCTTGGTGGGCGTTTCCCACCAGCCGGGCGCGCCGTCGCCGAGCTGCGGCGGCGAGAGCATGGGCTCGGGGAACTGGCCCGAGTGGGTCACGTAGATGTCCCACAGCTTGGAGTCGTTGCGCCGCTGCACCAGCGTGGCCCAGTCGACCACGTTCAGGTCGACCTTGAAGCCCGCGCGCTTCAGCTGCTCGGCCATCAGCAGGGCCATGTTGTAGTGAAAGTCGTACTGGCGGCTGGTGAGCACGCGAATGGGCTCGCCCTTGTAGCCGGCCTTGGCCGCGGCTTCCTTGGCCTTGGCGGCGTTGCGCTGGTTGTACTGGTCGGCGCCGGCGGTCGAGTAGAACGGCGAGCCCTTGGGGAAGTGGTTGGCCTCGGCCACGAAGAAGCGCGTGTCGCCGAAGCCGGCCGCGAGCATCTCGCCCTCGCCCAGCGCGGCCTGGATCGCCTGGCGCACCGGCTGGCTGGCGGCCACGCCTTCCTTGGTGTTGAGCACCAGGTACGGGAAGCCGAACGAGGGCGTCATGATCGGCACCGTCTTGCCGCCCGACTTCTCCAGGCGCGGCAGCGCTTCCACCGGCAGCAGGTCGGCAAAGTCGTACTGGCCGGCCAGCGCGCCCTCGACGCGGGTGCTGGCGTTGGGCACGGGCACGAAGCGCAGCTCTTCGATGGCCGCCTCGCGCTTGCCGCCGTAGCCGCTCGCGGGCTCCTTTCGCGCGGCGTACTTGTCGAAGCGCGTGAGCAGCACGAACTGGTCGGGGCGGCGTTCCTTGAACTTGTAGGGGCCGGTGCCGACGAAGTCCTTCAGCGGCGAGGCGATCGAGTCCTTGGCCATGATGGCGGCCATGCCGCTGGGCAGCGCCAGTTGCGAGAGCAGCGGCGCGTACGGTTCCTTCAGCACGATGTCGACACCCAGCGGGCCCTTGGCCTTGAGGCTGTCGATTTCCTTGCCCACGGCCTTGCCGCGCGGCGACTGTTCCATCCAGCGCTGCAGGCTGGCGACCACGTCGTCGGCCGTGAGCTCGCGGCCGTTGTGCAGCATCACGCCCTTGCGCAGGGTGATGGCGTAGGTCTTGCCGTCGGCCGAGATCTTCGGCATGCCTTCGGCCAGCATCGGCACCACGTTCCACTTGGCGTCGAAGGTGTAGAGCGTCTCGTACACGTGCTGCATGATGGTTCCGACCAGGTCGGCGGTGGAGGCCATCGGGTCGAGCGTCTGCGGCTCGGCCACCATCGCCAGCGTGGCGAAATTGCGCGGGCCCTGGGCATGCGCTTGCTGGTGCGGCAGCGCGGCGCACAGCATCGCGAGCAAGGAAGCGCCCAGCAAGGTGCGCTTGGACAGCAGAGGCAGGGCGATGCGCTGGACTGGACCGACGTGGGGCATGGGGGACTCCTTCTTGGGGCGGGCGCTCAGGTTGGCGAAAGTGAAAGAAATTTTCTTTCCGGCCTGCACTTTGAAGCACTATCCATGCCAAATCATCCGTGTTAACCCTCGATCAGGGGTTATTCTGAAATAGATTTTCAGATTGGAGAGATACTCGCGGCGCGTTTTCTTCGACTTTCCCCTGCCCTCTTTTTCATTCCAAGGAGTCCCCATGCCTCTCGAATACCTCGGTGCCCCGCCCCTCGCCTCCGACCGCCAGGTGCGCCCCTTCTCCCCGGCCGTGCGCGCCGGCGACTTCGTCTACGTGTCGGGCCAGGTGCCCGTGAACAAGGAAGGCGAGATCGTGGTGGGCGGCATCGAGGCGCAGACGCGCCAGGTCATGGAAAACCTGAAGACCGTGCTCGCGCTGGCCGGCGCCACGCTCGACGACGTGTGCAAGAGCACCGTCTGGTTGCAGGACGCGCGCGACTTTGGTGCCTTCAACCGCATCTACATGAGCTACTTCGGCGAGAACAAGCCCGCGCGCTCGACCACCGAGGCGCGCCTGATGGTCGACGCCAAGGTCGAGATCGACGTGGTCGCCTACAAGCCGAAGGCCTGAGGCTCAAGCCTGGGCCCAAGCCCGGGTGCGAGCCTGGCGCCTGGCCTGGCCGTGGGCTTCAGCCGGCCAGTTCGGTCTTGCGCTGGATGATGCGCGAGACCAGTCCGTACTCGACCGCCTCTTCGGCCGACAGCCAGCGGTCGCGCTCGATGTCGGCCAGCACCACGTCCAGCGGCTTGCCGGTTTCGCGCGCGATCTCGTGCGCGATGCGCAAGCGGGCCTTGATGATTTCCTGCGCCTGGATCGCGATGTCGGTCGCCTGCCCGCCCGCGCCGCCGCTGGGCTGGTGAATCAGGAAGCGGGTGTTGGGCAGGCACACGCGGCGCTCGCGCGGCGCGGCCAGGAACAGGTGCGTGGCCGCGCTGCCGACCCAGCCGGTGCCGATCATGTTCACCGGCGCGCTGATGAAGCGCACGATGTCGTGGATGGCGTCGCCCGACTCCAGGTGGCCGCCTGGCGAGCTCACGAGGATGTCGATGGGCTTGTCGGCGCTGTCGGCGTCCAGCGCGATGAGCCGGCGCGTGACGTCGGCGGCCACCGCGTCGGTGATGCTGCCGAAGATGAGCAGCGTGCGCGACTTGAACGCCTTTTCTTCCAGGTAGGAGTTGCGCGGCTCGGCGGTGGCCGCGGGCTTGGTGTCGTCGTCGGATTCCATGGAGAACATGGGGTGCATGAGGAAGGCTCCTGTGGTTGGACTGTCTTGACGAACAAGCCCACAGTTTCGTGACATTGGCAGCTGAATGTCGGATGTGGCAAGCTGGCGCGATGCTCGACGAACGCTATCTCTCGCAATTTCCGGCCTTGCGAAACCGGCTGGTTCGCGCGGCGGCGCGCCTGCTGGGCGGCCAGGCCGAAGCGGAAGACGTGGTGCAGGACACCTACCTGCGCGCGCTGGAAGCCGGCAACACGCCGCCACCCGATTCGGCGCAGGCCTGGCTCACCACGGTGATGCAGAACCTGGCGGTGGACAGGCTGCGGCGGGAAGGCTGGATGCAGAGATGGCTGAAAGAGGCCGCCGTGAATTCGCTGCATGCGCTGCATTCGCTGTCGGCGCCTTCCGCGGAAGCCGAAGCGGGGCAGGCCGAATCCATCGCGCAGGCGCTGCGGCTGGTCGCTTGCCGGCTATCGCCCTCGGACGGTGCCGCGGTGCTGCTGCGCGAGGTGTTCGAAGCCAGCTTCAAGGAGATCGCGCAGGCCAGCGGGAAGACCGAGGCCGCCTGCAGGCAGCAGTTGCATCGGGCGTTGCTGCGACTGCGGGAGGGCAAGGAAGGGGAAGACGGCGGGTCGGAAGCCGTCTTCCATGTGTACCGGCAGGCACTGAGCGACTGCGATGCGCGGACCTTGTTCGCGATGCTGCGGCAGCCGCCTGCGCGTGCGATCGGGGTGTCTGTTGCGACTGCGCCGGGTTCAGGTTCGCCCCGCGTGGTGTGCCAGGTGATGCAGATCGGCGGACGGCTCGGGCTGGTGCTGACGCTGGGCGGCAAGGTGCTGTGCGTGCTGCCGCTGGATGCAAGGCAGCCCGAGGAAGACGCGCTGGCCGTGTTTTGAATCGGCTCCTTCCTCCTCTGGGGGAAGGTTGGGATGGGGGCACGCGCGGCCTTCGAGGCTGCGCGGCGTTGAAGGACGCGAGCCCCCACCCCTGCCCTCCCCCAGCGGGGGAGGGAGAAAGACTGAAGGCACGGCCGACGAATCGCGTTGCCTCGGCTCTGCTATTGGCTCCTTCCCCCTCTGGGGGAAGGCTGGGATGGGGGCACGCGCGGCCTCGAAGTCTGCGCGGCGTCGAAAGCCGCGAGCCCCCACCCCTGCCCTCCCCCGTAAGGGGAGGGAGAAAGACAAGAGCCTCAGCCTGCCAGCCGCCCCGCCACCAGCTGCAGCACCCGATCACACCGCTTCGCCAGGTCCTGGTCATGCGTGACCATCACGAACGCCGTGCCGTGCCGCCTTGCCAGGTCCAGCATCAGCGCGAACACGTTGTCCGCCGTGCTGCGGTCGAGGTTGCCCGTCGGCTCGTCGGCCAGCACGCAGGCCGGCTGCGTGACCAGCGCGCGCGCGATCGCCACGCGCTGGCGCTCGCCACCCGACAGCTCCGCCGGCCGGTGGTGCAGGCGCTGCCCCAGACCCACGCTCTCGAGGATCTTCGTGGCCGATTGCGCGGCGACCGATGGCTCCACGCGCCGGATCTTCAACGGCATCGCCACGTTGTCCAGCGCGCTGAATTCGGGCAGCAAGTGATGGAACTGGTAGACGAAGCCCAGGTGCCGGTTGCGCAGCCGCCCCTGCTCCGCCGCGTCGGCGTGCGCGATGTCCTTGCCCAGCAACTCGACCTTGCCACCCGTGGGCGCGTCGAGCCCGCCCATCAGGTGCAGCAGCGTGCTCTTGCCCGAGCCCGAGGCACCGACGATGGCCAGCGTTTCGCCGGCGTGCACGTCGAGATCGACGCCGTGCAGCACGGTCAGGTCGAGGCGCCCTTCGTGGAAACGCTTGGTCAGTCCACGGGCTTTCAGAACAACTTTGTCGGCGCCGGGCCGCCCCAAGCCGATGGCGGCCCCCTCGGGGGGCAGCGAAGACACGTCAGTGCCGAGCGTAGGGGACAGTTCACTCATAGCGCAAGGCCTCGGCCGGGTTCACGCGGCTGGCGCGCCAGCTCGGGTACAGCGTG
Organism: Variovorax sp. J22G73; assembly: GCF_030317035.1. GTDB lineage: Bacteria > Pseudomonadota > Gammaproteobacteria > Burkholderiales > Burkholderiaceae_C > Variovorax. The sequence continues at coordinate 322,202 of NZ_JASZYK010000001.1, read as the reverse complement.
GCGACGAAAGCCAGCACCAGGGAAATGATCGCGATCGGAACGATGTCGCTCTGCTGCGGATCGCTCGGCATCTTGCTGATCAGGTAGATGTCCTTCGGCAGGAAGCTCGCATGGAACAGCTGCTCCAGGAAGGGCACGATCACGTCGATGTTGTAGGCAATGCCCAGGCCCAGCAGCAGCCCGGCCAGCGTGCCGATCACGCCCACCATCGCGCCCTGCACCACGAAGATGCCCATGATGCTGCGCGGCGAGCTGCCCAGCGTGCGCAGGATGGCGATGTCGGCGCGCTTGTCGGTCACCGTCATCACCAGCGTGGACACCAGGTTGAACGCCGCCACCGCCACGATGAGCGTGAGGATGATGAACATCATGCGTTTCTCGACCTGCACGGCCGCGAACCAGGTCTTGTTCTGGCGCGTCCAGTCGCGGATGAGGAACTCGCCCGGCAGGCTCACGGCCAGCTGGTCGGCCACGTCGCGCGCCTCGTTCAGGTCCTTCAGCTTCAGGCGGATGCCCGTAGGGCCTTCGAGGCGGAACACCTTGGCCGCGTCCTGCTCGTGCACCATGGCCAGGGCGGAGTCGTACTCGTAGTGGCCCGAGTCGAAGGTGCCGACCACAGTGAACTGCTTCAGCCGCGGCACCACGCCGGCCGGCGTGACCTGCCCGCCCGGGGCCACCAGCGTGACCTGGTCGCCCGGCTGCACGAACAGCGAGCGCGCCAGCTCGGCGCCCAGCACGATGCCGAACTCGCCCGGCACCAGCTTGTCGAAGGTGCCCTTGCTGGCGATGCCGCCGGTGTCGGTCACCTCGGGTTCGAGCTTGGGGTCGATGCCGCGCACGATGGTGCCCTTCATGTCCTCGCCGCGCGCGATGAGCGCCTGCGTGTTGATGAAGGGGGCCGCGCCGATCACCTCGGGGTGCTTGCGCGCGGCGGCCATGATCTCGTCGAGCTGCGGCAGCGCCTGCCCGTCGCGCGAGAAGATCTCGATGTGCGACACCACGCCGAGCATGCGGTCGCGCACCTCTTTCTGGAAGCCGTTCATCACACTGAGCACAATGATCAGCGCCGCCACGCCCAGGGCGATGCCGAGCATCGAGACACCGGAGATGAAGGAGATGAAGCCGTTGCGCCGCGTCGCCCGGCCTGCGCGCGTGTAGCGCCAGCCGAGCTGCAGTTCATATGGAAGTCGCATCAAATTTCCTGCCGAGCCGCCTCAAGGGAAATTTGCCCGCCCTCGGGGGGCAGCGAATACACGAAGTGAGGAGCAAGGGGGTACGTCATACGGCGGAATTGTGGCATCCCGAAATAAACAAGGGCTTCCCGGACAATAGAGAGATGGCCGAACACCTCCCACGTCACTTGTTGATCCCTTTCGCCGGCCGCGGTTCCCCGGCTTGCCGCGCGGCACTGCCCACCCTGCGGCTCCCCAACCTCGAAACCCTGCTGCTTCGCCTGACCCTCGCGGACACCGACAAGCAGGACGAAAGCACACGCTCGCCCCCCCACGAACGCGCGCTGGCGCAGGCCCTGGGCATTGCCGCGGCCGACGGCTGCATCCCCTGGGCCGCGCTGGAAGCGCGCCAGCTCGGCATCGCCACGCCGGACGACACCGAAGGCTGGGGCGTGGTCACGCTGTGCAACTGGCAGGTCGGCATCGACGACGTGGCGCTGGGCGATCCCGCCGCCATCGAGATCGACGCGGCCGAGTCGGCCGCGCTGCTGGCCGTGGCCCGCCCTTTCTTCGAGGAAGACGGCATCGCGCTGCACCCCTCGCCCGTGCCCGGCCGCTGGCTGGCGCGCGCGCGCATCTTCGACGGGCTGGCCACCGCCTCCATCGACCGCGCCGTGGGCTACCCGATCTCGCAGTGGTCGCCGCTGGCCGATGCCGCGCGCCCGTTGCGCCGGCTGCAGAACGAGATGCAGATGCTGCTGTACACCGAGCGCGTGAACGACGACCGCGCCGCGCGCGGCGTGCCGCCCATCAACTCGTTCTGGCTCAGCGGCACCGGCGCGCTCAAGACGACGCCCGAGGCGACGGGCCCCGCCCCCGAAGTGAGCGACGCCTTGCGCGTGGCCTCGCTGCGTGACGACGGCGCCGGCTGGGCCGCTGCCTGGCAGGCACTGGACGCCGGCCCCATTGCCTCGCTGCTGTCCGACTACACGCGCGGCGCCGACGTGGCGCTCACGCTGTGCGGCGACCGCGCCGCGCAGCGCTACACCGTGCAGCCGCGCGGCCTGGCGCGCTGGGCCAGGAGCCTGTTCGACCGCAAGCGCGCGTCGGCCGTGCTGGAGTCGCTGTGAAGATCGTCGCCCGCGACATTCCGCCGCGCACCGTCTGGGCGCTGGAACAGGCCGGCGTGCACCCGCTGCTGGCGCGCCTGTTCGCAGCGCGCGGCGTGCGCGCCAAGGACGAGCTCGACGACGGCCTTGCGCGCCTGCTGCTGCCCGACACCCTGCGCGGCACGCAGGCCGCGGCCGTGCTGCTGGCCGACGCCATCGCGCAGGACAAGCGCCTGTGCATCGTGGCCGACTACGACTGCGACGGCGCCACCGCCTGCGCGGTCGGCGTGCGCGGCCTGCGCCTGCTGGGCGCCAAGCAGGTCAGCTACCTGGTGCCCGACCGCGTGGTCGACGGCTACGGCCTCACGCCGCCCATTGCCGAGCGCGTGGCCGACAGCGGCGCCGACATGCTCATCACCGTCGACAACGGCATCGCCAGCGTCGAGGGCGTGGCCGCGGCCAAGGCGCGCGGGTTGCAGGTGCTGGTCACCGACCACCATCTGCCCGGCCCCGAACTGCCGGTGGCCGACGTGCTGGTCAACCCCAACCAGCCCGGCTGCGAGTTCGAGAGCAAGAGCATCGCCGGCGTCGGCGTGATGTTCTACGTGCTGCTGGCGCTGCGCTCCGAGCTGCGCCGGCGCGGCGTGTTCGACGTGGCGACGCAGCCCAAGCTCGACGCGCTCTTGCCGCTGGTCGCGCTCGGCACGGTGGCCGACGTGGTCAAGCTCGACGCCAACAACCGCCGCCTGGTGGCGCAGGGCCTGCGCCGCATCCGCGCCGGGGCCATGCCCGCGGGCGTGGCGGCGCTGTTCAAGGCCGCGGGCCGCACGGCGGCGGTGGCCACCACCTTCGACTTCGGCTTTGCGCTGGGCCCGCGCATCAACGCGGCGGGGCGGCTGGCCGACATGACGCTGGGCATCGAGTGCCTGCTGACCGACGACGCGGGCCGCGCCGAAGAGCTGGCGCGCATGCTCGACGGCATCAACCGCGAACGGCGCGACATCGAGGGCGGCATGCGCGACCAGGCGCTGCTGCTGGCCGAGTCGCTGTTCGCGATCGACAGCGATGGCAGCGACGGCATCGCGGCGCCGCCGCCCGCCATCAGCGTGTTCGACCAGGGCTTTCATGAAGGCGTGGTCGGCATCGTGGCCTCGCGCATCAAGGACCGCTTCCACCGCCCCACCTTCGTCTTCGCCGCCAGCGGCGCGCCGGGCAAGGCGCACGAGCTCAAGGGCTCGGGCCGCTCCATTCCGGGCTTTCACCTGCGCGACGCGCTCGACCTCGTGGCCAAGCGCCACCCGGGCGTGCTGCTGCGCTTCGGCGGCCACGCGATGGCGGCCGGCTGCACGGTGGCGCGCGAGCACTTCGAGACCTTCGAGAAGGGCTTTGCCCAGGTCGCGCGCGAGCTGCTGGCCGAGGCCGCGCTCACCCGGCAGATCGAGACCGACGGGCCCATCGCACGCGAGTACATGCGCATCGACCTGGTCGACACGCTGCACAAGGAGGTGTGGGGCCAGGGCTTTGCGCCGCCAACCTTCAGCGAAGAGGTGGAGGTGGTGTCGCAGCGGCTGGTGGGCGAGAAGCACCTGTCGCTCAAGCTCCGGCACCAGGGCCAGCCGATCGACGCGATCTGGTTCAGCCACACCGAGCCCCTGCCGCCGAAGGTGAAGCTGGCCTTCAGGCTCGACGCGGACGAGTGGCAGGGCGTGCGCCGCCTGCGCTTCCTGGTGGAAGGCGCGGAGTTCTAAGCCGAAAACTAATCCGAAGACCAAGCCGAAGACGGTTCCAGCTCAGCCGCCCTTGCCATGCGCGGCCTCGGCCGAGACGATCTGGTGCAGCACCTTGCCGGGGTCGGTCTTCTCGGTCAGCGCCTTCACCTCGTCGTCGGCCTCGGGCGGCAGCTCCATCTTCTCGGCCATGCGCGTCACCAGGCGCAGCATGGCCGTCATCTCGCGCTCGTTGAGCAGGTTGATCTGCAGGTCCAGGTGGTGCCGGCGCTCGTTTTCCTCGTCGGACATGTTCTGGCTGATGAGGATCATGATGGCCAGCACGATCGCCTCGATGGACACCAGGAAGAGCAGGAAGGTGAACGGGTAGGGGTCGATCTTCCACACCCACTGGTTCACCGCGATCCACAGCGCGAAGAAGCCCAGGTTCCACCACAGGAAGGCCACCGTGCCGCAGAAGCGCGACATGCGCGCCACCAGCTTGTAGAGCGCAGGCTTGGAACGGCGGTTGCCCTCCTCGAGGCAAAGAATGGCCTCGATGTTGCGGTGGGTCAGCTCGCCGATGGAGGGGTGCTCTTTGGGTTGTTCGGGCTGCACAGGCTGTTCGGGTGGAGTTCGGATGGGCAATGGCAGCATGTTTATCGCCCGGATGCCGCCAGGCGCCGCGTAGGCTGGCGTCGGGATTCGTTGCAAGAAGCGCCCGCGGTCCGGCACCTCCGGTGCAAGACGGTCGCGATGTGTCGCTGCATTCCTACGCCGGCGCCCACCCGGCGCTCTACGGTGAGACCTTCGCACACAGACCGAAGAGCCGACCGCCCATGAAATCAGCCAGCGCCACCGCCCGCTCAGCCCAGCGAAAGCAGGACGCGAAAGACGCCCGCGCCAAATCCGCCGCCACCGCCGCCACCGCCGCGGCCAAGAAGCAGAAGAAGGAAAAGAATGCCGCCGTCCAGGCCGGCCCCCGCCCCCAACCCGCTCCCACCCTCCCCGCGCAGCACCTCGACAAGCCCGGCCACGAAGCCGACATGGCCCTGCGCCCGCGCTTCGAGGCGCCCGACTACAAGGGCAGCGGCAAGCTGCAGGGCATGACCGCGCTCATCACCGGCGGCGATTCCGGCATCGGCCGCGCGGTGGCCGTGCTGTATGCGCGCGAAGGCGCCGACGTGGCCATCGTCTACCTGGGCGAAGACACCGACGCCGAAGAAACCCGGCGCCATGTCGAGGCCGAAGGCGCACGCTGCCTGCTCGTGAAGGGCGACGTGCGCAAGCCGGCCTTCTGCGACAAGGCGGTGGGCAAGACGGTGAAGACCTTCGGCAAGCTCGACATCCTGGTCAACAACGCCGCCTTCCAGCTGCATGCGGCCGGCATCGAGGACATCAGCGACGAGCGCTTCGAGCTCACGCTGCGCACCAACGTGTTCGGCTACTTCCAGATGGCGCGCGCGGCGGTGCCGCACCTGCGCAAAGGCGGCTCCATCATCAACACCGGCTCGGTCACCGGGCTGGAAGGCAGCGCGCAGCTGCTCGACTACTCGACCACCAAAGGCGCCATCCACGCTTTCACCAAGGCGCTGGCCAGCAACCTGCTGCCCAAGGGCATCCGCGTGAACGCCGTGGCGCCGGGGCCGGTGTGGACGCCGCTGAACCCGGCCGACAAGCCGCCCGAGAAGGTGAAAAACTTCGGCAAGGACACCGACATGAAGCGCCCCGCGCAGCCCGAGGAGCTGTCGCCGGCCTACGTGTTCCTGGCCGCGCCGAGCTGCGCCAGCTACATCACCGGCATCGTGTTGCCCGTGACGGGCAGCGTGGGCGCGGCCTGACGCGTTTATGAGACGCATGGCATAGGCCGGCCGCGCTTCGGCGATACGATCAGTTACCGCGCTTTTCACCTGCGCAGCGTGCGCCGACCGGCGCCTCTCACCGTTACCGTTTCTCGAGCCACCCCGGATGCCGTCCCGCTTCAGTTCCTGCCGTCCTTGTCTTGCCGCCTGGGGCACGCGCCCATGATCGACGTCGCGAGCCATGGCCTGCTGGCGGGCCTGATGGTCTGCGGCCTGGTGCTGCTGCTGGTGTTCGGCACCGTCATCCACGCCTGGTACGTGCTGGCCTGCGGCTTCGCGCTGGCCGCCTTCGCCGGGCTGGACAACCTCGCACCGGGCGACCCGCTCGCGCACTGGGCGGCGGCGGCGCTGGTGCTGTGGGCCGCGTGCCGGCTGCAGTTCGCGCGGCTGCTGCTGCGCGTGCGGCACTTTGCCCCACGGCTGGACCAGGCCTTGCTCGGGCTGCTGGTGGCGCTGGCGCTCACCGCGCTGTACGCCACGGTCGAGCCCCGGCTGACGTGGACGCTGCGCGTGCTGCAGGCGCTGGTGGTGGCCTCCACGGTGCTGCTGGCGGTCGGTGCGCTGCTGGCGCGGCGCGCGCTGCCGTGGACGGCCGTGCTCTTCTGCGCCGGCGGCGTGCTGCTGCTGGCCGGCATCTCGGCCGCGCACCTGCCGGTCTGGGGCGAGCCACCCGCGGGCCCCGCATCGTTCAACCTCGCGCAGGCCGGCGTGATCGCCGAGCTGCTCACGCTGGCCGTGGCCGTGGCCGCGCGCATCCGCCAGGTGCTGCGCGCCGAGAAGGCGCTGGAGCAACGCACGCAAGCGCTCATGGGCGCCATGGGCACCGACGCGCTCACCGGCGCCACCAGCCGCGCGGGCCTGGAAAGCCGCGGCGCCGAATGGCTGCGCGACGGCCGGCCCTTCTCCCTGATGATGGTCGACCTGAACGGCTTTCATCGCGTGAACGAACGCCACGGCCGCGCGGGCGGCGACGCGGTGCTCGCGGCCATTGCGCAGCGCCTGCGCCAGCAGGTGCGCGCCGACGACATGGTGGCGCGGCTGGGCGACGACGAGTTCGCGATCCTGCTGGCCGGCAACCCGGCGCGGCAGAAGCTCGCTGAAATGGCGATCCGCATCGAGACCGCCGGCGCGACGCCGGTGGCCTTCGAGGGCCGCCTGCTCGCGGGCGGCGAGATCAGCATGGGCATCGCGTGCCACCCGGCCGACGGCGACACGCTGGCGCGGCTGATGGAGTCCGCAGAGCGCGCGCTGCGCCACTGCAAGCGGCAGCGCATGGGGCCGTCCTACGCGTTCGCGGGCGAGCAATCGGGCAGCGCCGCGAACGGCTGAGGCACGAGCCGGCGTGCACGTCGACATGCGCGTGACATGCGGCTGACACGCCGTTGAAACACGGCGCCGGCACCTCGGCGCACCGGCCTTCGAACCTTCTTCTTACCTCGTATTGCGCGCGTCGCAGTGCATGATTCAGGCATGAGATTTCATGCTTTTTCACTGCCTGTTTTTTCAGCACTGCCGAGGCAGAGAACGCCGCGTGGCTGACCGGTTTGGCCCGACAGGCCACGGCATGCCATCGCGCCATGCAATCGCTCATGCAGCAGCCCATGCAGTGCCGCGCGGCGCCTCGCCCGCGGTCGCGCCATTCATTCACAGATTCACAGGGAGGACGTTTTTTCCATGCGCCGTTTTGAACTGATCGAAGGAACCGCCAGCAAATTCTGGGAGGTGGAGCAGTCGGACACCGAGCTCAACATCCGCTGGGGCCGCATCGGCACCGCCGGCCAGAGCCAGACCAAGTCGTTCGCCGATGCCGCCAAGGCCGCCACCGCGCTGACCAAGCTGGTGGCGGAAAAGGCCGGCAAGGGCTACAGCGAAGTGGGCGTGGCCGCCGGTGCGGCCATCGGCAAGACCGAGGCGAAGCCGAAGGCAGAAGCCTCGCCGGCGGCAGACACCGTGCCAGAGAAAGCCGCCGCTCCTTCGACGGCGAAGACCGCGCCCGCAAGCAATGCAGCCGCAAGCAACGCACCCGCCAGCGACGCGCCCACCGAAAGCATCGATGGCCAGGCCGAGCGCGCCTTCGAAAACGTGCGCGCGCAAATCGAGGCGGGCACTCTCACCCACAAGGACACGCTCTCGCCCGCCGTCCTCAAGCGCCAGCACGGCGTGAGCGAGCAAGGCGCCACGCTCGCCTTCAAGCGGCTGCAGTCCACGGGCCTGATCGAAGGCTGGGGCACCAGCTGTTCGCCGAGCAAGGACGCGCAGGCCATCGCGAAGGAACTGGGCGCCTCCGCCTCCATGGCATCCCCCACGCAGGCCGCCGCATCGGTCCCCCCGGCCGGGCAACCCGCTGCCGACGCGGACACGCCGCCCTGGCTCGCCGCCGGCACGCCCGTGCGGCTGTCGCCCGACATGCTGCGCGAGGCCTACCCGTCGCGCCGCTTTCCGCCCAAGCCGGTCGAAACGCCGGCGAGCGTGGCCGCGGCCTGGTTGCCGGTGCGCCGCAAGCTGGACCTGAACGTGAACCTGGCCGGCACCGACGCCTCGCTGCGCGACGCCGCGCAACGCATGATCGACCGCAGCACGCAGCCCATTCCCGCGGCCGACGCCGAGGCCGACACCGTGCTGCTGGCGCTCGCGCTGAGCAGCGGCAACCACGGCAACAGCCCGATGGGCGCCGAGCTGGTGCCCTACCTGGCGGCGCAGTACGGCCTGCCGGGCGCCATCGACATCCTGCTGGCCGCGCAGCAGATCGAGGTGCAGTCCGCCTACGACCGGGCGGCCAAGAAGCACCAGTACAGCTTCGGCGCCACGGTCGCCAAGCCGATGGGCAGCGCCTACTACGGCCCCGTGGGCGAAGGCGAGCTGGCCTTCCGCACGCACCTGGCCCTGGCCGCGCCCGAGGTGTGGCAAGACTGCCGCGACCGCATCGAAGCCGGCCTGCCCAAGGTGCACGAAAGCCGCCGCCCCGCGCTGGCCATGCTGCTGCCCGACGCACCCGAGATCTCGAACGCGCTGGTGCATGCGCTGGCCGCCGACAAGAGCGCGACCGAGACCATGCACTGGCTGCAACTGACGGCCACCGACCCCGACGCCGTCGCACTGGCCGCGAAGGTGCGGCTGAGCTATTCAAGTGGCTTCTGGGGCCACGGCCCCATGACCAGCACGCTGGTGCAGGAGCGCGGCACGGAGGCCGTGCCCGTGCTGGAGCGCGGCGCCGCGAGCGACGACGCGGGCGACGCCCTCGCCTGCATCGGCACGCCCGATGCGGTGCTGGCGCTGGCCCGCGTGGCAAGCACGTCGAAGGGCGCGCTGTCGCGCCTGGCGCTGGCGGTCGACCGCTGGCCGATGGCGGCGATGGCGGCGCTGTCGCGGCTGGTGGCCGCCGGCGGCAAGGACGCCAACCTCATCAAGCCCAGCCTCACCCGCCTGCTGCGCGCGCACGGCGCCGCGCTGCCCGCGCTGCGGCCCTGGCTGGACGCCGGCGCGCAGGCCGTCATCGACCAGCAACTGGCGCTGCTGGCCGGCCCCACCGAGGTGGCCGAGGCCGGCGAGCTGCCCGGCGTGCTGGTGGCGCCGCCGTGGCTGGCGAAGGTGCAGAAGAAGGCGGCCGGCGCGCTGGCCCTGGAGCCGCTGGCGCTCGCGCCCGTCGAGCAATGGGGCGAAGGCGCGAGGGAGAGCGCGCTGCGCCTGGCCTCCTGGCAGCAGACCCGCCAGGACCTGGCCCGCAAGGACATCGGCGTGCTGCTCGACCAACTCGGCTTCGAGCGCAAGGACAAGAAGGAGCACGGTCCGCTCGGCAAGGCCGCGGAGGCCGCCATCAAGGCCGGCGACACCGATGCGCTGGTCACGCAGTGGCGCGCCATGCTCGCGGAGCGCAAGTCGGGCCGCTACTGGTGGTTTCGCTTCGACTCGTATGTGGCGGCGGTGCTTCCGGCCTCGATCGGCGTGCCGTTCTGGAACGCGATTGCCGGCGAATCGGAAAGCGACGACATCGGCGTGATCCTGGCCACCCACGGCCTCGCCGTGCTGCCGGGGCTGGTGGCCATGGTGCGCAGCAAGCCGACCGAGAACCTCTCGTACGCGCAGAACTACGGCGCGGCCGAACTCGCCATGCCCGCCGCGCGCGCCTTCGCCAAGCTGAAGACGCTGCGCGCCGAAGGCCGCGCCTGGCTGCTGAAGTACCCGGAGCACACCGCCTGCGGCCTGATCGCGCCCGCGCTGGGCAAGGCCGGCGAGGCGCGCGACTGCGCGGGCGCCGCGCTGCGCCTGCTGCAGGCCAACGGCCACGAGGCGGTGCTGCTCGAGGTGGCGGGCCGCTACGGCAAGCCCGAAGTGGTCGAGGCGCTGCGCGCCGTGCTCGACGAAAGCCCGCTCGACCGCTTTCCCACCAAGCGCGCGAAGCTGCCCGAGTTCTGGCAGCCGCGCGGCTGGCGCCGGCCCACGCTGAAGAATGGCAAGGCCCTGCCCGACGAGGCGCTGGAGCACCTCGGGCAGATGCTGACCTTTCCCACCAACGAGGAAATCTACGGCGGCATCGCCGTGGTGAAAGAGGCCTGCGACGCCGGCTCGCTCGCCGAGTTCGCGTGGGACGCCTTCACCGCCTGGCTCGATGCCGGCGGCCCCAGCAAGGAAGGCTGGGCGCTCACCATGCTGGGCCAGTTCGGCAACGACGACACCGCGCGCAAGCTCACGCCCTTCATTCGCGCCTGGCCCGGCGAGGCCGCGCATGCGCGCGCCGTCACCGGGCTGGACGTGCTGGCCACCATCGGCAGCGACGTCGCGCTCATGCTGCTCAACGGCATTGCGCAGAAGGTGAAGTTCAAGGGCCTGCAGGACAAGGCGCGCGAGAAGATCGCCGCCATTGCCGAGGCCCGCGGCCTGAGCACCGAGGAGCTCGAAGACCGGCTCGCACCCGACCTCGGGCTGGACGAGCAGGGCACGATGCGGCTGGACTTCGGGCCGCGCGCCTTCAAGGTGGGGTTCGACGAAACGCTCAAGCCCTATGTGCGCGAGACGACGGGTGGTGCGGGCGGCGCGGGCGGTGTGAACGGCGTGGATGGCGCGCGCCTGCCCGACCTGCCCAAGCCGAAGAAGACCGACGACGCCGAGCTGAGCAAGGAGGCCGTCGAGCGCTTCAAGCTGCTGAAGAAAGACGCGCGCACCATCGCCAGCCAGCAGCTGCTGCGCCTGGAAGTGGCCATGTGCGCCCGCCGGCGCTGGACGCCCGAGGTGTTCCGCATGTTCCTGGTCGAACACCCGCTGGTGCGCCACATCGTGCAGCGGCTGATCTGGGGCGTGTACGAAGTGGAAGGCGAAACGAGCTATGGCGGCGCGCTGAAGGCGTGCTTCCGCGTGGCCGAGGACGGCAGCTACACCACGGCCGAAGACGACCCGTTCGAACTGCCCGAAGCAGGCGACGGCGCGAACATCCGCATCGGCGTGCCGCATGCGCTGGAGCTCTCCGCCGCCGACGCGGCCGCCTTCGGCCAGGTGTTCGCCGACTACGAGCTGCTGCAGCCCTTCGCGCAGATCGGCCGCGACATCTACACGCTGACCGACGACGAGAAGAAGAGCCTGAAGCTCGAACGCTGGAAAGACGTGAAGGTGCCCACCGGCCGCGTGCTGGGGCTGGCCAACAAGGGCTGGCGCCGCGGCCAGGCGCAGGACGCCGGCTGCATCTGGTACTTCAGCAAGCCGCTGGGCACGGCCCGCGTGATCGAGCTGAGCCTGGACCCCGGCATCATCGTCGGCATGGTCGACGAGTACCCCGAGCAGACGCTGGGCCAGGTGCAGGTCGGCAAGCCGTCGGGCTGGGGCGACATGCAGGATGCGGAGGCGCTGCACCAGCTCGACGCGATTTCCGCCAGCGAACTGATCCGCGACATGGAAGGCCTCCGGGCAGCATGAGGCTCGCCCCCAGGCTTCGCGCACTTCGTGTCGCTACGCCAGCCCCCTGCCGGGGGCAACGCCTGCGGCCCGGCAAAGCCGGTGCCGTGTTGTTTCCCGAACAATGACCTGACCGAATCAAAGATGGCAACCACCCGCAAGACCCAGGACACCGGCACGGCGGCGCAACAGCTGCAGCGCCCGCCGGCGGAAATCCAGTACGCCGCGCAGCTCGCGCGCCTGCAGGCGCAAGACAAAGACCCGCGCCCGCCCGGCTGGGCGCTGGGCCTGAAGGCCGCGCGCTCGTTCATCCTCGGCGACGCGGCGCTGGACATCGCGCCGAAGATCGTCGCGCCCGTGGCCAGCATCGAGCGCATGCTCGTCACGCTGGCCACCGGCCGCGGGCTGATGCTGGTGGGCGAGCCGGGCACGGCGAAGTCGATGCTGTCGGAGCTGCTGGCCACGGCCATCTCGGGCATCTCGACGCTCACCATCCAGGGCGGCGCGTCGATCACGGAAGACCAGATCAAGTACGGCTGGAACTATGCGCTGCTCATCAACGAAGGCCCGAGCCCGCGCGCCATGGTGCCCGCGCCGCTGTACCTGGGCATGCAGCGCGGCCAGGTGGTGCGCTTCGAGGAAATCACGCGCGCGCCGCTGGAGGTGCAGGACTGCCTGCTGGGCATGCTGTCGGACCGCGTGATGTCGGTGCCCGAGCTCGCGGGCGAGCACGGCATGCTCTATGCGCGCGAGGGCTTCAACATCATCGCCACCGCCAACACGCGCGACCGCGGCGTGAACGAGATGAGCGCGGCGCTGAAGCGGCGCTTCGACTTCGAGACGGTGTTCCCCATTCTCGATTTCGACCGCGAGCTGGCGCTGGTGCAGGAGTCGTCCGCGCGGCTGCTGGCGCAGAGCGGCATCCCGAAGACCGTGCCCGCGCCCGTGCTGGAGCTGCTGGTGTCGACCTTTCGCGACCTGCGCGGCGCGCCGGGCAAGGCCGAGAAAGGCAGCGGCAATGGCAGCGGCAACGGTGGCAACGACGGCGCGATGGACAAGCTCACCGCCGTCATGTCCACCGCCGAGGCGGTGAACGTGGCGCACGCGGTGGGCGTGCGCGCGTGGTTCCTCGAGCAGCGCGAAGGCTCGCCGGCCGACCTGGTCGACTGCATCGCCGGCACGGTGGTGAAGGACAACGCCGACGACCGCGCCAAGCTGCGCCGCTACTTCGAGCAGAAGGCGGCCAAGCGCAACGGCGCGCACTGGCGCGCGTACTACGAAGCGCGCCACCGGCTGCCTTGACTCTGCCGATGACGCAACCCCACATCGTCGGCGTGCGCCACCACAGCCCCGCCTGCGCGCGGCTGGTGGCCGAGCGCATCCGCACGCTGCGCCCGGCGTTGGTGCTGATCGAAGGCCCCGCCGATTTCAACGAGCGGCTCGACGAGCTGTACCTGCCGCACCGGCTGCCGGTGGCGATCTACAGCTACCTGTCGGGCGACGAGCGGCACCACGGCTCGTGGTCGCCCTTCGCGGAGCATTCCCCGGAATGGCAGGCGCTGATGGTGGCGCGCGAGGTGGGCGCGGCGGTGCGCTTCATCGACCTGCCCGCGTGGCACGAGGCCTTCTCGCACATGGAGAACCGCTACGCCGACGTGGCCGACCACGCGCACGAGGAGCGCGCCGAGGCCTACGAGCGCGCGCTGACCGAGACGCTCTCGGTGCAGGGCCGCGACGCGCTGTGGGACCACCTGTTCGAAGACGGCTGCGACGCGGGCGAACTGGCGCGGCGGCTCTCGACCTACTTCGACCACCTGCGCGGCGAAGACCGCGGCTCGCAGGGCAACCAAGCTCGCGAAGACATGATGGCGCGCTGGATCGCCTGGGCCATGGCGCAGCCGGCGCAAGCCGGCCGCGCGCAGGCGCTGGTGGTGTGCGGCGGCTACCACGCACCCGCGCTCGCGCGGCTGTGGCGGGGGATGCCGGCGGACCTGCCCGGCACGCCGCAGCCGTCGGTCAAACCGTCCGCCGAAAGCACACCTGAGATGGCGGCCCGAACGACGGCCGCGGCGCCTGCGGGCGCCCCGCTGCGCTTCGGCTCCTACCTCGTGCCCTACACCTTCAAGCGCCTGGACGCCTTCGCGGGCTATGCCTCGGGCATGCCTTCCCCGGCCTACTACCAGTGGATGTGGGAGCTGGGCCCCGAGGGTGCCGCGCACCGCGCGCTGCAGCAGGTGATGCAGCGCCTGCGCGAGAAGAAGCTGCCCGCCTCCACCGCCGACCTGATGGCCATGCACCTGCGTGCCCAGGGCCTCGCGCGGCTGCGCGGGCACGAGAAGCCGCTGCGCTCCGACTGGCTCGACGCGCTGGCCGGCGCGCTCGTGAAAGACGCGCTCGACGCCCCCCTGCCCTGGACCTACCGCGGCGCCATGCGCCCCGGCACCGACCCCGTGCTGGTGCAGGCGATGGACGTGCTGGCCGGCGACACCGTCGGCCGCCTCGCGCCCGGCACGCCGCAGCCGCCGCTGGTGGCCGCGGTGCAGGCCGAGCTGGCGGCGCACGGCATCGTGCTGCGCGGGCAGCTCAAGCTCGACCTGCTGGGCGAGGCCGACCGCGCCAAGAGCCGCGTGCTGCACCGGCTGTCGATTCTTCGGCTGCCCGGCGTGCGCCGCACCCAGGGGCCGAAGCTGGCGATGTCGGGCGAGCGCACCGAGCTCTGGTCGCTGGGCGAACCGCTGGAACAGCAGGCCGCGCTGATCGAGGCCGGCGCCTGGGGCGCGAGCCTGCACGACGCGGCGCGGGCCCGGCTCGAAGACGACCTGCGACAGGCACAAGGCCGGATCGGCCCGCTGGCTGAGGGCCTCAACCAGGCCGCGTGGGCGGGGCTGTCGGCACTCAGCGATTCGCTGCTGCGCGAGCTGCAGGGCGCCATCGCCAACGAAGCGCGGTTCGAGGCGCTGGGCCCGGCCCTGTCGGTGCTGCACACGCTGCTGCGCCACGGCCAGATGCTGGGCATGGCCGACGCGCCGGTGCTGCGCGTGGTGATCGCCGCGGGCTTCGACCGCGCGCTGTGGCTGCTGGAGCCGCCGGCCGAGGTGGCGCCGGCGGACATGCAGCCGCACCTGGAAGGCCACCTTGCGCTGCGCCGGATCGTCGCTGACATGTTGGCCGATGCGCAGGACCGTGCGCATGACGCGAGCAGCGCGAACGCTGCGAACGCCGCGAACACTGGGTCTCTGCTCGACATCGAGCCCGCGCGCGCGCTCGCCGTGTGGCAACGCAAGGCCGCAGATATGGCCGCAGCGCCCGTGAGCCGGGGCGCTGCGTTGGGCGCGACGCTGAGCCTGGCCGGCCGCACGGTCGGCGCGCAAGTGCAATCTCAAGCGCAGTCACAAGTGAAGTCGCAGGTGCCATCGCATGCCGACGGCGTGAACGAAGCGATGCAGCTGCTGCACTCGTTGCCTGCCCCCGTGCTCGGCGACGCGCTCACCGGCCTGCTCGCGCTGGCGCGCGAAACGCTGGCCGCCGAACCCGCCTTCATCGCCGGCATGGACCGCACCGTGCAGGCACTGGACAACGCCGACTTCGTGCGCGCCATGCCCAGCCTGCGCGCCGCCTTCGCCTGGCTGCCGCCGCAGGAGCGCGGCCTGCTGGCCGACCAGGTGCTGGCGCTGCACGGCGCCACGCACCTGTCGCGCCGCACGCTCACCGCGCCCCTGGCCGGCGATGCCGCGCCCGAGCAGCTGGGCGAGGCGCGCCGCGTGGAAGACGAGGTGCTCGCGCGCCTCGCGGCCTGGGGCGTGACGCTGCCGGGACAAGACACAGAGGAAGCCGCCCCGTCATGAGCCTCGACATTCCCGATCCGCTGCAACGCTGGCGCCTGCTGCTGGGCGATCCGGCCGAGAAGGCCTGCGGCAGCCTCAGCGCCGAGGCGAAGGCCGCCGACGCCGCGCTCGACTGGCTCTACGGCCGCGACAGCGACCGCGCGAGCCGCGGCGAACGCAGCGCGGGCCTCGGCCCTTCTGCGCTGAGCACGCCCGACTGGATCAACACCATCCACACGCTCTTTCCCAAGGAAGTGATCGAGCGGCTGGAGCAGGACGCGGTCGAGCGCTACGGCATCGACGAGGTGGTGACCAACCTGGAGGTGCTGGAGCGCATCGAGCCCTCGGAGTCGCTGCTGCGCGCCGTGCTGCACACCAAGCACCTGATGAACCCCGAGGTGCTCACGGCCGCGCGCAAGCTGGTGGCCGAGGTGGTGCGCCGCATCATGGAGAAGCTCTCGACCGAGGTGCGCCAGGCCTTCAGCGGCAGCCGCGACCGGCGCCGGCGCTCGCGCATGAAGGTGGCGCGCAACTTCGACTTCAAGCAGACGCTGGCGGCCAACCTGCACCGCTACGACCCCGAGCGCCGCAAGCTCTACGTGGAGCGGCCGGTGTTCATCAGCCGCACGCGGCGGCATGCCGAGCCGTGGGACATCGTGCTGCTGATCGACCAGAGCGGCTCGATGGTCGACTCGGTGATCCACAGCGCGGTGATGGCCGCCTGCCTGTGGCAGCTGCCCGGCATGCGCACGCGGCTGGTGGCCTTCGACACCGCGGTGGTCGACCTGACGGACGATGTGTCCGACCCTGTCGAGCTGCTGATGAAGGTGCAGCTGGGCGGTGGCACCGACATTGCCAAGGCGGTGGGATATGCGCAGTCGCTCATCGCCAATCCGGCCCGGAGCATCGTGGTGCTGGTGAGCGACTTCTACGAAGGCGGCAGCCCGCACGAGCTGGTGCGGCGCGTGAAGGCGCTGGTGGAGTCGGGCGCCAAGGTGCTGGGCCTGGCCGCGCTCGATTCGACCGCCGAACCCAACTACGACCGCGAGATGGCCGCGCGGCTGGTGCGCGAAGGCGCGCAGATCGGCGCGATGACGCCGGGGCAGCTCGCCGGCTGGCTGGCCGAGAAGGTGCAGGCATGAGCACCGGCACCGCATGGCGCGCCGACCTGCTGGAGCTGACGCCCGAGGCGCTCACGGCGCTTGCGAACGCGGGCTTCGTGAAGCGCGCGCAGAAGGACGTGGCGGCCGGCCTGCTGCCCAGGCTCGAGAACGGTTCGGGTGACGCAGATGGCGTGGTGGTAGCACACTTCGACGACGGCGTGCGCACCAGCCTGCCGCCGGGGCGCACGCTGCGCGACGCGCAGTGCAGCTGTCCCGCGAGCGGCATGTGCAGGCACCGCGTGATGCTGGTGCTGGCGTACCAGGCACTGGCTGCGTCGTCGAAGGCGGAGGCGCCTGCCTCCGCTTCCGCGCAAGAAGCGTCCGGGAAGCCGGGCGAGAAGTCGGGCGAGAAGCCGAGTGAGGCCGACGGCGCCTGGAGCCCCGCGCAGTTCGACGACGACGCGCTGGCCGCGAGCGTCGCGCCCTCGGTGCTCGAGCAGGCGAACAAGCTCGCCGCGGCGCGTCCGGTGGTCGGCGTGCAGGCGTGGCGCAGCGCCAGCGCGCCGCCGGTGGCGCGGCTGCCGATGTGCAGCGTGCGCTTCTTCTCGCGCAGCTCGCTCGTGCACGCGCGCTGCGACTGCAAGCAGGGCAGCGGCTGCGCGCACGTGGTGATCGCGGTGTGGGCGTTCCGCCAGGCCGGCGAGCTGGCGCCGGGCTCGGCGGAAGCGATGGTCGAGGTGCGCTCGCCCACCGCCGCCCATTCAGGCCCGGAGGCAGGCGCGGTGGACGATGCCGGCGCGCGGCAGCCGCTGATGCAGGGCGACGCGGCGCGCACGCTGCGCGCGAACATCGACGCCCTGCTGCTGTCGCTCTGGCTCGACGGTTCGAGCCAGCCGCTGATGGCGCTGGCGGCGCGCTTCGAGGCCGTGCGCGAACAGGCCCGCGCGCTGGGCTGGAACTGGATCGACGACGCGCTCGACGAGCTCTGGCAGCTGCTGCAGGCGCAACAGGCGCGCAGCAGCCGCTTCGAGCCGCTGCGGTTGGTGCGCGTGCTGGCCGAGCTGTGGGCGCGGCTGCAGGCCGCGGCGCACGCGGAACAGCCGCGAACGCAGAGGCCCGCGCTGCTGGCGAGCCAGATCCTGGGCGTGGGGGTGAAGGGCGAAGTGGCGCTCGACCACCTGCGGCTGGTGTCGCTGGGGGCGGAGCTCTGGTCCGACCTGTCCGCGGACGGCAGCGCGACGGGTGGGTCGGAGGGTGGATCGGAAGGCGCGAGCATCCTCTTCGCGGACCCCGACACGCAGAACGTGACAGTGCTGCAGCGCCAGTGGTCGCGCGCGGCCGACGCCGCGGCCGGCGGCGCGGCGCAGGCGCTGATGAACCGGCGCGTGGCGGGCTTTCCGCTGCGCCAGCTCGCGAGCGGCCAGGTCATCACCAAGACCGCGACGCGGCGCGCCAACGGGCTGGTCGACATCACGGCCGGCGCGCGGCAGACGGGCGTGCTGCCGCTGTCGCCCACCTCGTGGAACGACCTCGTCGCACCGCTGCGGCAGGACAGCGTGGCCGCGCTGGTCGCCCACCTGGGCGAAGCGGCGCCGGATTTCGTTCGGCCCAGGCAGGCGGCGAGCGGCGCGTCGGCGGGCACGTCGGGGCAGCTGCATGTGGTGGCGTTCGACCGCATGGAGGTGGTGTCGTGCCACTGGGACGCGGCGGCGCAGGTGCTGCATGCGGAGTTGGGGCAGGCGCCGGGGGATGCAGTGGGTGCGGCGGATGCGGACGACGCCGGCGAGTCCGTGGTGGCGCCGCCCTCAGAACGGCTGCGGCTGGCGCTGCCGCACCGCGCGGTGGCGCCGGGCGCGGTCGATGCGCTGGCCCGCACGCTGGCCGGCGACCACGGCCCGCTGCGCGCGGTGGCGGGCACGGTGCACCTGCAAGGCGGCGTGGCGGTCATGCAGCCGCTGAGCCTGCTCACGGCGCAGCGCGCGGTCGTGCTGCAGGTGGAAGCGGTGGCGCCGCAACCGCTGGGGCTGGAGAGCGACGTCGACGAAGTGCCCGCGCTGAATGCGCTGGCCGGTGACACGCTGGAGCTGCTCGCGCAGTGGCTGCGCCAAGGGCTGCGGCACCAGGGCGGCGGCGCGCTGTCGCGGGCCGAGGCGCAGGTGCTGCGGCTGAAGCAGGCCGGCCTGGCGCGGGGCGCCGCGCTGCTGGGTGCCGTGCTGGAGAACCTGCGCTCGGCGCAACGGCCCGCGCTGGTGGCGCAATTGGCGATGCTGGGGTTGCTGATGCAGGGGGTGGTGCAGGCGGCTTCAGCGCACGCTCCGGACCCCGCGCAGGCATGAAAAAGCCCCCAGGCCATTGCTGACCTGGGGGCTCTTTGCTTGGTGCCGCTTGTCGGAATCTTAAAAAGGTCCACAGCCCGCACGGATGCTTGAGACTCGGCGCGGGGCTCTGAAAAGTACCGGCAGCAGTACCGACAGCTTTCGACCTGTTGCTCAACTGCGTCGCACACTTCGTTGACCATCGACTATGAGCCTTGAACCGCAACCCTGCTGTGCGCATTCGTCTCGATCGGGGGCAGGAACACTCCGGTACCGGAGCTCGCCCTGCCGACTTTCGGACTACGCGTCATTTGAGCCAGCGCATTCACCCGTTTTGAGTTGGGTCGACCGATATTTCTCCGGGTTCTCGACCCATGCGCGAAGCGATGTGGTGCGCCAGCCGCATGCTCTCCCACCTAGGTGCACGGGCGCGGGGAAGAGGCCGCACGCAATGCGCCGATAAATCGTTGCACGACTTAATCCGGTGATTCGAAGCACAGCATTCATTCGAACGTAAGCCGGAAGCTCAGCTATCGCAGGGCTTAGCGGGTCATGGTCCTCAGGCAATTTAATTGAACTGTCTCTTTTCACCATCGTCTCCTCCGCCGAGCTTAATGCGTTGAGCAGGTAAAGTCGTGGGCTGCGTGGCTCGGCGTGAACACACACCCCTAGCAGACGACCAGCCAAGCCGCCATGAATTCAGACTACTTCGAAAAATTGACAATGGCTACTACTAAAAATAGCAGTCAACTCAGCGAAAAAGCAATTCGAACGCTAAGCGCTCACGCGATATCGCGGCTTATTTAAAAGAAGCTCGGCCACATCCACGTTGATCGAAATCGCCAGCCGTTCGACGTTGTCGCAATGAGACGCGACACCGCACCGTTCATCAGAGCCGACATTCCTTGCAACGGTCGAACTACCCCGAATGTGTAAGTAACACCGTTCAACCCAACATCCATGCGGGGTGCAAGGATGGTGTGATACCGACGACATCTGAGTAACACACGACTTTCTCGAATTCATGCGGGTTTGCAAGCATCCTGTGGGTGCGTATGGTGTATAGGCTTGGCTTGCATAAAAAATAGGCACCTAGTCCGAACGCCCCTATCCATTGTTCGCTGGCAGTCCACATCGAGCGCTCGACACGAGCGATCGAGAGCGTCATAGCGCGACGCCGCAGGCGTCTGAGTTGCGTCCGACTTGCGTCCGAGTTGCGTCCGAGTTGCGTCCGATCTGGGTCCGATCTGCGTCCGATCTGCGTCCGATCTGCGTCCGATCTGCGTCCGATCTGCGTCCGATCTGCGTCCTAGATGTACACATACCCGCTTGACCCGCTGATCATCTGTCGCCGAGCTTCACACAAGCCGCAGCAAACTTGAAACTACTCGTGCGCAGACGTTCGTGGTGGCTTATGTACCGCCGCACGGCGGTCGTCTCGTCCTCACCTAAAGGCTTAAAGGCATTTAAGACTTGCGGCATCGTAGCTTCGACCGTGAGTGCATGAATGCCCGCTGTTTGTTTCGGTATATCGAATGATTCTTTATCGGACACCGAGTATTCATCGGACGTCCGGCCTGACATTCGACCTCCTCTGTGCCAAGGCTAAAGCATTTTGATATGACCCTGCCCAGCGCGATCTCTATGCAACGCCGCCGGTCATCGGAAGCGTAACCATCGAAATCGAAAACTATGTCGGCGCAGTTGGGATTGTTCGAGGTCCGCGCGATACCCGCGGTATCAAGGGTCCACCACAGCGATGATTACGTTGGTTGTTGGGCTCGGCTTAGTCAAGAATGTCCTGACCCTCTCTGTGGCCCTCGTCGTCATCTAAGTCTTGGCCTTCATCCCCGTCATGATTCTCTTCAAACGTAGCGCCTCCATCTCCCTTCAAACTTGTCTGCAGCGCTTCAACAAATGCTCTAACTATGGGAGCAAGTTGGCGACGGCTCGGGTAAGTTAGATACAGCGCCAATGGGGGAAATTTAATTTCCGTGTGTACGTGTCTCAAAGTTCCAGCGGCAAAGTGAGCAGTGCAGAAATGCAACGGGAGAACGCCAACTCCGAGACCCGCCAGCACCAGTTCTCTGATGCCGTGGTCATCGTTGCCGGCAACACGAACGACGCCTTCATAACCCGTCAAACCGTTGGCTTCAAGGCTAAGCGGCTCAACTTCCAGCCGGTTGATGAAAGCCGCTGGTGCTCGCGCCGAATCGTAGTCTGATCTGGCCACAAGGCCACGAGTCAGTTGTGCGATGCGCGCCGCTCCAGGCGGCGGTGTCGGACCCGGGAACAGGGCCACATCGACCTCTGCACCCAAGAGAACTGACCGTTCGCTCGCAACGCGAACAACAAATTGCGCGGAGTCGTAGCGCTCGAGGAGCTGCGGCAGGACGATCTTGTACAGATGATCCGCCAAACCTGCATCACTGGATACGTGAACAACAAGCGGTCCCGTCGGAGCAGCCTTCAACTCCTTCACATGAAAAATCGAGTCGCTGACGCGTTGAAGAATTTCAGTGCCTCGATCCCGGAGGGCGCTTCCTGCGCGGGTCAATTTCACCTTGCGTGTAGTGCGCTGGAGCAGATCTGTTTTCAGGAGCCGCTCAAGGCGCGAAATGCTTCGACTGACACTCGATTTGCTTGTCCGAAGCTCTTCGGCAGCTGCCGAAAAGCTGCACAGGACAGCAACGTACGTGAAGATGCGAAGGTCATTCAGATCGAGCAATTGCTCAGAAACAGTTTCAACGCCTTGACCTGCATCTGACTTTTCCGACTGATGAGAGGACATACCCGTTTGGTGTGATGGAAATGAAAAAAGCCACTCGACTTTCGTCGAGTGGCTTCTTGAGCTTCTTGAATTCAAAGCTGGCTTACGCCAGCGTCAAATTAGAAAGCGTGACGGATACCGAAGTCGTAGCCGGTGGAGCTCTTCGGGGTGAAGGCGCCAGCGGTGTTGTTGTAGAAGGCGGGGCCGCCAACCGTCAGAGCAGCACCGTTCTTGTTCGACACGCGAGCGATCGTTGCGTACAGAGCCGTGCGCTTCGACAGGTTGTGCACGTAGCCCAGAGCCAGCTTGTTAGCCTTGGGATCCGGCGTGTTCACTGCGAACGGGTTGTTGTTCACCGTGTTGAAGTCGTACTTGACGTGCGACCACGAAGCGCGGATCAGGCCAGCACCGACCGGCACGGTAGCGCCGAGCAGGTAACCGGTCAGGTCGACGTCAGGACGGCCGCCCAGGAAAGGCGTCACTTCGTAGTCGACCTTGTTGCGGGCCTTCGACAGTTCACCGAACAGCTTCACGGGACCGAAGTCATACGAAGCGCCCAGGTTCACGGTGTTCACGCTGGTGGTGGTGCCGGCGTAGTAGTTGTCGCCAACCGTGCTGCTGCCGTAAGCCAGTGCAACGTCCAGAGGACCGTTTGCGTAGCCGAAACGGCCACCGACGTAACGACCTTGGCGTTGGCTGTTAGCAACGTCAGGCGTGAAGATGCCCGAGTCGTACTTGGTCTTCTCAGCGAAGCCGTACTGCAGCTGGCCGTAGAAGCCGCCCAGGTTCGGCGGCAGGAAGTAGCCGACGGTGTTGCTGGCGCGAACATAGTTGCTCGAACCGACGTTAGCCAAGGAGCCAACGGATGCTGCGGGGGTACCGAAGCCGCCGAAAGCGGTGTTAGCCGTCGAGATCAGGTTGGTGCCAACGCCGTTGGTGCCGAACGGATCGAACACGGTGTCGTTCCAGAACGTCGGGGTGTAGTCACGACCCAGGCGGATTTCACCGAAACCACCCGACAGGCTCACGGTCGAGCGACGTGCGAAGGTTGCGACACCTTGGCTGCCGTCGTCGTTGGAGATCGGGGCTTCGAGCCAGAAGCTGGCTGCCAGACCGCCACCCAGGTCTTCCGTACCACGGAAGCCCAGACGGCTGGAGTTGTAAGCCGAGTTAGCCAGTTCACGACGGCTGGTCTTGACCGAACCTTGGTTCAGGTAAACAGGGATGCCGAATTGGTTCGGGAAAACCGTTGCACGCTCATCGCGGGCGGTGTTCGAGTAGCCAGTGACCGAAGCGTCAACGACACCGAACAGGGTGACCGACGACTGAGCCGAGGCAACGCCGGCAACAGCCAGGGCAGCCAGAGCAACAAGAGATTTTTTCATTGCAAGTTTCTCCAAGGTTAAACATAGGGCTCCGGTGCGAAGGGCTCACTGTGACTGGCACTTTGTGCTCCCACCGGACCCCGGGCCAACCTCCTTTTGGGAAGTTGTAGCTATTGCACCAGAGCCACTCCGGCAGGGCAAAGCAAATCAGCGGAAAAGTGCCGCTGTTGACCGGTTTCGTTGCGTCAACACGACAGCACGGCCCCTCCCTTCCGCGACGGTTCTCCCACCGTCAGTTGCGACACAAATGCTTGCATTTCGTGTGTGGCCAAGCATCACCGCTGCACATTGCAACAAAGGTAAGCACAGCTACGGTGCCAACGCTCTCTTCACCCACCACCGCAGCTAACTTTCGGGTTTAACTAGGTTGATATGACCGAGAAGCGGAATGTTGCAATCCTGGATCTGTGATCGCTCGGCCTTAGAGCCGTCGCAGGCCAGCGCGCCAGCATCGGGCGCGCCACGGGCCCTAATCCCTCCGCGGTGGCCGATTCAGTCCGCGATTTGGGCCGAAGAGCTGCGCAGGCGATCAAGATAGTCCGCCCAGCGCTGCATCATCTCAATGCGTGCAGCAAGGTGCGTAGCGCGGTTGTAGGCACGACCAAGCGGTCCATGCACTGCGTGACCCAGCTGGGCCTCGATCAGATCCGGCCTCTCTCCCAGGACCTCGTCCAAGAGGGTCCGTGCAGTGGCGCGGAAACCGTGCGCAACATGCGTCGAAGAGTCATACCCCATCGCTCGCAGCGCCGCGTTGATGGTGCCATCCGACATCGGCAAGCCGCCGGCGCGGATCGAGGGGAAGACATAACGGCCATGCCCACTCAGCGCGTGCTGCTCGCGCAGGATCTGCGTAGCCTGGGTGGGAAGCGGTACCAGCAGATCGCGCTTCATCTTGGTCTTGCCCCCTGGGATGGTCCACAGCCCGCCATCGAGATCGACCTCAACCCACTCCGCAGTACGAAGCTCCCCGGGCCGAACAAACACAAGGGGCGCCAACTTGAGCGCGGCACTCACAGTCGGGTGAGCCGGCCAGCCATGGATCGCACGTAGCAGCCCGCCAAAAGCCTTCGGCTCGATGATCGCCGCGTGGTGCACTTTCTTTTTGACTGCGATGGCGCCCTTCAAGTCCGCAGTCACGTCCCGCTCTGCCAAGCCTGCTGCCACGGCATAACGAAAGACTTGGCCGATCAGCGTGCGGACGCGCGCCGCACTGTCGAGCGCACCTCGCCTTTCCATTCGTCGCAGCACGCGCTCCAGCACATCCCGAGGTGAGATTGCGGAAACCGGCATCTTGCCGATGTACGGATTGATGTCCTTGGTGAGCCAGGTGGTGAGCTTGTCCGTCGTGACAGCCATGCGTTGGTCGTCTGTCTTCGTCAGCCATGCGGATGCGACACTGGCGAAATCGTTCTTTGCGGCATCCGCGCGCGCCTGCTTCTCTTCGCGGTTGGCCTTGCTCGGGTTGATGCCATCTGCCAACTGCTCGCGGGCTTTCTCTCGACGCTGGCGTGCCTTCGCGAGCGACACCTCTGGGTAGATCCCCAGCGCCAGCGTCTGGGCCTTCCCATCGATTCGATAGTCCAAGCGCCAGTATTTGCCAGCCGCCTTGACCCTCAGATACATGCCGCCGCCATCAGCGTAGCGCTCTCCAATCGCAGAGCCTTTGTGCTTCACCTGCTTCACGAACGTGTCCGTCAGTGCCATGGATGAACCCCTTGTCGGTACCTCGAATGTCGCCCTTTGCGAAGTACCTGCAGAAGTACCGACAAAGTGCTGATATGGAATGCTACAAGCTGACCTATTCGAAGACAAAGAAAAACCCGCTGCCCCTATGAGGGACAGCGGGTTCGGTGTTCTGAGAGTACCCAGGAAACACTAAGTTGGTGCCGCTTGTCGGAATCGAACTGACGACCTTCCGCTTACAAGGCGGGTGCTCTACCAATTGAGCTAAAGCGGCGGAAATTCCAAGGCGTGATTCTAGTGGCGTCGGCCGGGGTGTCCGGCCGTGCCTGCGCGCGCTTACTTGACCCGCTTGAGCGAAGGCCGCGCGCCGCCGCCGACCGGCGGGCGCGGCGGCTCGTCGACCGGATCGCTGCCCGCGCCGGCGTCGACGACGCTTTCGTCGCCGTCTTCGCCCGTCACCAGGTGCACGATCTTGCCGGCATCGCCTTCGGTGCCGCGCGAGGCGTCACGCAAGGGCATGCGCGCCGGGCCCTGGGGCGACGGCGCGGCAGCCGGGGCGTCGCCGCCCTGTTGATCGGCGGGAACGGAAGGGGCCGGCGCCGGAAACGCCATGCCCTGCCCGTTCTCGCGCGCATAGATCGCAATCACGCGCCCCACGGGCACGCTGATTTCACGCGCCGTGCCCGCGAAACGGGCCTTGAACTCGATGAAATCGTTGCCCAGCTTGAGCGAGCTGGTCGCGTCGAAGCTGATGTTGAGCACGATCTCGCCGTTCTTCACGTACTCGCGCGGCACCTGGACGGTGTCGTCGACCTGCACCGCGACATAGGGCGTGAACCCGTTGTCGGTGCACCATTCATACAGCGCCCGAATGAGGTACGGGCGGGTGGAGGACGACTCGAGCGCGTTGATCATGAAAAACTGCGAGAAACGATGGAAGCAAGCATTGCAGCTTACTTACTTTCGCATGACCTTTTCGGACGGGGTCAGTGCTTCGATGTAGGCCGGGCGCGAGAAGATGCGCTCCGCGTACTTCAGCAGCGGTGCCGCGTTCTTGCTCAGGTCGATGCCGTAGTAGTCCAGGCGCCACAGCAGCGGCGCGATGGCCACGTCGAGCATCGAGAAGTTGTCGCCCAGCATGTACTTGTTCTTGAGGAACACGGGTGCCAGCTGCGTGAGGCGGTCGCGGATGTGCGAGCGGGCCTTTTCAATGGCCTTCTCGTTGCCCTTGGTGGTGCGGTTCTCGAGCGTGGCCACGTGCACGAACAGTTCCTTCTCGAAGTTGAGCAGGAACAGGCGCACGCGGGCGCGGTCGACCGGGTCGCCGGGCATCAGCTGCGGATGCGGGAAGCGCTCGTCGATGTACTCGTTGATGATGTTCGACTCGTACAGGATCAGGTCGCGCTCGACCAGGATCGGCACCTGGCCGTACGGATTCATCACGCTGATGTCTTCGGGCTTGTTGTAGAGATCGACGTCGCGAATCTCGAAGTCCATGCCCTTTTCGAACAACACGAAACGGCAACGGTGGGAAAAGGGGCAGGTCGTTCCTGAATACAAGACCATCATGGCGAGAGACTCCTAAAAATCAAAAAGAGTGGGTTGCGTTGGCAACCCACTCTGTGGGACCGGTTGCCCCCAGCGGGCGCCCGGTCGGCGTGGACGGAACTACTTGACGTCTTTCCAGTACGAGGCGTTCAGTCGCCACACAAAAACCACCGACATGGCCAGGAACAGCAGCACCCAGACGCCGATGCGAATACGGGTGTTCTGTGCCGGTTCGGCCATCCATTGCAGGTAGCTCACCAGGTCGCCGACGGCATTGTCGTATTGCACGGATGTCAGGGTGCCGGGAGTGACTTGCTCCCAACCCTTGAACACTTCGGTTTCGTGGCCGTGCTGTTCGACCTTGGTGTAGACCGGGCGGCGGTCGCCTTGCAGTTCCCACAGGGGGTTCGGCATGGCGACGCTCGGGAACACGAGATTGTTCCAGCCGGTGGCTTTGGTGTCGTCGCGATAGTACGTGCGCAGGTAGGTGTACAGGTAGTCGGCACCCGTGCCGCCGTGGCCGGCGCGCGAACGTGCCACCAGCGTGAGGTCGGGCGGCGTGGTGCCGAACCATTCCTTGGCCTGGCGCGCATCGATGTTGGCCTTCATGGTCTCGCCGACCTTGTCGGTCGTGAACAGAAGGTTGTCCTTGATCTGCTGCTCGGTGATGCCGATGTCCTGCAGGCGGTTGTAGCGCATGAACGCGGCCGAGTGGCAGTTCAGGCAGTAGTTGACGAACAGCTTGGCGCCGTTCTGCAGCGCGGCCACGTCGGTGGTCTTGTTGGGCGCCTTGTCCCAGGCGATGCCTTCGGACTCGGCAGAGGCCGCCGCGGAGAAGGTCAGGCCCAGCGCGAGACCCAGGACCGCGAGCCAGCCGGAAATGCTTTTCTTCATCGTGTGTTCTCTCAGCTCTTTGGCACTTGTCTGACTTGTCTCAATGCGCGGCGAAGACCACGCGCTCGGGCACGGTCTTGAACTCGCCCTTGCGGCTCCACCACGGCATCAGCAGGAAGAAGCCGAAGTAGAACAGCGTGCCGATCTGCGAGATGGTCTGCGCGATGTCCAGGGCGAAGGAGCCGATGACCAGGTTGCCCCAGACGCCCGGCGGCTGGATGCCCAGGTAGCCCAGGATCAGGAAGAAGAACACGAACACGCCGTACACATACTTGTGCCAGCTCGGGCGGTACCGGATCGACTTGACTTCGCTGTGGTCGAGCCACGGCAGGAAGAACAGGATGATGACCGAGCCACCCATCACGACCACGCCCCAGAACTTGGCGTCGAAGGACTTGAGCAGGAAGATGACCACGGCGGCCACGACCACAGCCGCGACCTTCAGGCCGGTGCCCGACTTGCCCTTGACGAAGTTCCAGATGGCGGCGGCCGCGATGATCAGCGAGAACACGTTCACCATGTCGTCGGTGGTTGCGCGCAGCATCGAATAGAACGGCGTGAAGTACCACACCGGGGCGATGTGGTTGGGCGTTTTCAGCGAGTCGGCCGGAATGAAGTTGTTGTACTCCAGGAAGTACCCACCGGCTTCGGGCGCGAAGAAGATCACGGCCGAGAAGATCGTGAGGAACACCACCACGCCGAAGATGTCGTGCACCGTGTAGTACGGGTGCGACGGAATGCCGTCGACCGGATGGCCGTCGGGGCCGCGGTTGGCCTTGATCTCGATGCCGTCGGGGTTGTTGGAACCCACTTCGTGCAGCGCGATCAGGTGGGCCACCACTAGGCCGAGCAGCACCAGCGGCACGGCGATCACGTGGAAGCTGAAGAAGCGGTTCAGCGTGGCGTCGCTCACCACGTAGTCGCCGCGGATCAGCAGGGCCAGGTCGGGGCCGATGAACGGAATGGCCGCGAACAGGTTCACGATCACCTGGGCACCCCAGTAGCTCATTTGCCCCCAGGGCAGGAGGTAGCCCATGAAGGCCTCGGCCATCAGGCACAGGAAGATCGCGCAGCCGAACACCCAGATCAGCTCGCGCGGCTTGCGGTAGCTGCCGTACATGAGGCCGCGGAACATGTGCAGGTACACCACGATGAAGAACGCCGAGGCGCCCGTCGAGTGGATGTAGCGAATGAGCCAGCCCCAGGGCACGTCGCGCATGATGTACTCGACCGACGCGAAGGCCTGCGCCGCGTCGGGCTTGTAGTGCATCACCAGGAAGATGCCGGTGACGATCTGGATCACCAGCACCAGCATGGCCAGCGAGCCGAAGATGTACCAGAAGTTGAAGTTCTTCGGCGCGTAGTACTTGCCCCACTGGTCGTTCCAGAGCTTGGTCAGCGGGAAGCGGTTGTCGACCCAGTTGAGCAGCTTCGCGCCCGCGGGCGCATTGGGGGAGATGTCGTGGTATTCAGCCATGTTCTTCTTCTGCCTCAGGCCTTCTTGGAGTCTTCACCGATCAGGAGCTTGGTGTCCGACAGGTACATGTGCGGGGGCACAGGCAGGTTGTCGGGGGCGGGCTTGTTCTTGAAGACCCGGCCGGCCAGGTCGAACGTGGAACCGTGGCATGGGCAGAGGAAGCCGCCTTCCCAGTCGGCGGGCAGCGAGGGCTGCGGGCCGGCCTGGAAGCGGTCGCTGGGCGAGCAACCCAGGTGGGTGCAGATACCGACCACGACCAGCACTTCGGGCTTGATCGAGCGGTGTTCGTTCTGCGCGTACTTGGGGGTGAATTCGTCGGGATGCCGCTTGGAGAGCGGGTCGGCCAGCTGGCCGTCGAGCTTGGGGAGTTCTGCGATCTGCTCGGGGGTGCGCTTGAGGATCCAGACCGGCTTGCCGCGCCATTCGACGGTGAGCTTCTCGCCGACCTTGAGGCCGCCGATGTCGACTTCGACGGCGGCACCCGCGGCCTTGGCCTTCTCGGAAGGCTGGAAAGTGCTCACAAAGGGAATGGCGGTGGCCACGCCACCTGCTACGCCGGCACAACCGGATGCGATCAACCACGTCCGCTTGCTGGTGTCGATCCGGGGCGAGCCGGAGGTCATGTCACTCATGGGGATCCTCTTGTCTTCTTCGCTGGAGCAGGGCCAACCTTAACCGTAGCAAGGTCAACCAAGGATTGTAGCGGGGCGCTTCAAGGACTTTCAACAGGCGAAAACCCGCTGAAGCGGCGCGCAGCAGCGCTTTGCGGGCGTGCGCGCCCGTGCCCAAGCGCTGCCCGAGCCGTGGCCCGATCGCTTGCAATCCACATTTCCGCAACACGTGCCGCCCGCCATGCCGGGGCAGGCACGAACGCACGCGCCTCAGTTCAGCAGGCCGTGCTGCGTCGCCTCATGGACCGCCTGGGTCCGCGACTTCACCGAGAGCTTGCGGTAGATGCTCTTCGCGTGGAACTCGACCGTGTTGATCGAAAGAAACACCGCTTCCGCGATCTCGCGGTTGCTCCAGCCTTGCGCGATGAGGCGCAGCACCTTCAGCTCGCGCGGCGACAGCGGTCCGGGCGCGGGACGCTCCAAGGACGGCCGCGTCACCACCGGCGCGATGCTCCTGGGCTTGGCCGAGGCCGCGATCATGCCCAGCAGGCGACGCGCGACGCGCGAATCCATCGGCGCGCCGCCACGCTCGATCGAACGCAGCAGGAAGGCCAGCTCGGCATCGTCCGCCTCGGTCAGCAAGTAACCCACGGCGCCCGCGGCAATGGCTGCATCTACCAACTGGTGATCGTCGGCCGCCGACATCGCGACGCTTTCGATCCACGGATAAGCCTGGCGCACATGCCTGATTAGCGCGACACCGTCGTCTTGCGGCAGGCGCATGTCGACCAGCACCAGGTCGTAGGGCAGCGCCGCCAGCAGGTTGCGCGCCTCGGCGAGCGTGGACGCGATCACCACGCGGCGACCCGGCGCGAGCTCGCTCAGGATGCGGCGCATGCGCTCGCCCATGGCGATGTCCTGTTCCACAATCAGCGCGCCATGGAAGGCACCGCCGTAGGAGGCTTTGTAGACTCCGGGTGCCGGCATGGGCACCGAAGTCGAAGGATGGCAAACAACACTCATGGCGACAACTCCCGAACTAGAAATGTTCACTTTCGTATCAGACGTTTGCAGGAACAGTGCCCGGGCAGAAACACTTTGATGCGGGCGCTCGGCAGTCAGGTCGAAAGTGTTGATTTCATTGGGGAATACGGCACTTCCGAGCGCAATCGCAGACTTCGGAAAGGGGTGCCTGGCGCGGGCTTTCGCGTCACTGTTACGAGCGATGCGGCGAAACACGTTACGTAGCACCGCGAAACACCGCCCGCCCGAGTTAAACAGGACCGCGAAACGGGGGCTCTTCAGAGGGAGAAACTGTTGAGAAAGGTTTGCGATGCTGTTACCCTCACCAGGGTACATATCGAAATATTCGAGGGATCAGCATGACAATTTCAAAGCTCGTCGCAGCCGTGGCCGTCGCCGCCCTGGCAACTTCTTCCGTGTTCGCACAAACCAATGCTCCCGCAGCGCCTGCTGCCGACGCGGCTCCGGCCAGCGAAGCACCCGCAGCCGGCACCGCTGGCGCAACCGGTGCCACCGGCGCCGCAGCTGGCGTGCTGACCCCCACCGTCATCGCCGGTATCGCAGCTGGCGTGGCCCTTGGCGTTGCGGCTGGCAGCAGTAACGGTGGCAATTCCGGCGGCGGCTTCGGCATCGGCCCTGGCGGCACCACCGGCACGACCGGCACCACCGGTACCACCGGCACGCGTTGATGCTGCATGCCCTCCCACTGGGAGGGCATTCGCTGAAAAGTCCGAGCGTCGGCCCTGCCACGCGATTCTTGAAACGTTGCCTTTGGGCAACGTTTTGTTTGGGCGTTGGCGGTTGCTCCTCCGGATCTTCTGCCATGCTGGACACGGCCCGCCTGATCTATCGCGGCGGCGTGCCCGAAGCTGCAGAGCCCAAGTTCAATCCCGACTTCCGCTACCTGAAGACGACCGTCAACGGACGCGCCATCTACATGGTGCTGGGCTACGTCGACAAGCGCGCCGACGGCCAGGTCGAGGTCTGGTACAGCAGTGCCGGCGAAGTCATCAAGCTATTGAACGGCCATCTGGCAGGGACCACCGGTCTCAGCGTCGACTGGCGCGAAGTCCGCTTTTCTTCGCTGCCTTCATGGCAAGGCGACGCGGCCAAGTCGACCAGCTACTCACGCGAGCGCGACCTGATGCCGGGCTACCGTTTCGGCGTTCGCGACGACGTGGTCCGCACCCCCATCGCACCGCCCAAGAACAGCGCCCTCTCGGCAACTGCCGCAGGCCCGCTGCAGTGGTACGAAGAGCGCAGCGTGTCGCGCCCCGCAAACCTTTCATTGCCGGCCGCGCGCTTCGCGGTCTCGGCTGCTTCCGGCACGCCCCAGGTCGTGTATTCGGAGCAATGTATTTCCAGTGATCTCTGCATGAGCTTCGAACGGTGGGCGCCCCCCACGCCAGCAGCCGGCGCACCGGCGAGCGCTGGCACATGAGCCCCCTGCTTCGCACACGCAGCAACCCCCATTGGCCCCGTCAGGTGGCTGTCGCCTGCGCGTTGGCGGCCAGCCTGGGCGCCGTGGCGCAGCCCGCGGCCAGGACGACAAGCAACGCGCCGGCCACCGACGCCGACGTGCGCGCCGGCGAACGCCTGAGCACCTGGCTGCTGCGCCAACCCGAGGGCACCGCGGCACCCGGCCTTGCATGGCGCGTTCCGCAGGAGCGGCTGGCCCAGCAATTCCTCAAGAACACGCTGCTGGTTCGCATCGAGGCGGCGAACCGGCAGGCACCCCGCGCCGACCAGGTCGAGCGCCTGAAGCTGATCACCTGGCTGCAGGGCATGCCTGTTACTGGCCGCGTCGCGCTCGGCGTCGTCGATCCACGGTGGCTGCAGGCCCACCCGGAAGAAGACCCCATCCT
This sequence comes from Variovorax sp. J22G73, assembly GCF_030317035.1. Classification (GTDB taxonomy): domain Bacteria; phylum Pseudomonadota; class Gammaproteobacteria; order Burkholderiales; family Burkholderiaceae_C; genus Variovorax. The sequence goes on along the minus strand of NZ_JASZYK010000001.1, from coordinate 289,972 downwards.
CAGTGCCGGCCAGCAACTGGTCGCACCGCCGCCCGCGCTGAAGACCATTGCCGTCGTGCGCCCCAACGGCGAGCTTTGCAACGTCGCGCACGAGCCCGGACGTTCCGCCTGGGACTATGTGACGGCATGCGGCCCCGTGGGCTCCTACGACTGGGCATGGGTCGCGCAGCCCGACGGCCGCACCGCCCGCGTAGGCGTGGCGCCGTGGAACAGCCAGCCCTCCGACGAGCCCGCACCCGGCGCGTGGATCTGGGCAGCGCCACGCGACATGACCGACCTGGTTGCCGCCTCCGAGGGCATCGCCAAGTTCCTCGCGACGCAGGGACCGGCGCCGCAAGGCACGGACACCGCCACCGCGGCCAGCACGGCGCCCGTCGTGGCGTCCCTGCCGCTCGAAACGCAAGCACCTGCGCCCGCGGCAGTACCGTCGACCACAGTGTCCGTGCGCCCAGAGCCCGTGCCGCAGTACCAAGCCTACCGCAGCAGCGGCAACGACTGGGGCGAAACCGGCTTGCTGCAGACACCGTCCGCCCGCATGGGCCAGGCCGGCGATTTCCGCACGTCGCTCACCAACGTTGCGCCCTACTCGCGGTTCAACTTCATGTTCCAGCCGCTCGATTGGCTAGAGGCCGGTTTTCGATATACGTCGATCAGCAACCAGGTCTACGCAGCCAGCACCACCGGGCAAAGCAACAAGGACAAGAGCATCGACCTGAAGGTGCGCCTGCTCAGCGAATCCGCCTACGTGCCCGAGATGGCGCTGGGCTTTCGGGATCTGGGCGGTACGGGTCTTTACTCGTCCGAGTACCTCGTGGCGAACAAGCGCTACGGCGACTTCGACTTCAGCCTCGGCATCGGTTGGGGCTACATGGGCAGCAGCGGCAACATCCGCAATCCGTTCCTCGCGTTGAGCAACCGTTTCAGAACCCGTTCAGGCAGTTCCGCCAACGGCGGCGAAGTCAGCTTCGGCTCGTTCTTCCGCGGCCCCGCAGCCATGTTCGGCGGCGTGGCGTGGCGTACGCCCTGGGAGCCGCTCACCATCAAGCTCGAGTACGAAGGCAACGACTACCAGCACGAGCCGCAGAACAACAACCTGCCGCAGCGCTCTCCCTTCAACATCGGCCTGGAGTACCGCTACTCGAAGAACATCGCGTTCAGCGCCGGCTTCGAGCGTGGCAACAGGGCCATGATCGGCATCACGCTGTCGACCAACGTCGCGTCGCTGAGCGCGCCCAAGGCTGCGGACCCGCCGCAACCCAAGTTCATCCCGACAGCACCGGTGAACCCGCCCGGCTGGGCATCGACCGCCGAAGAGATCCAGTCGCGCACCGAGTGGACCGTGCAGCGCATCGCGCCGCAGGGCAGCAACCTGCACGTGTGGATCACCGAGAGCAACACCGTCTACCGCGAAGCGCGCGTGCAGCAGATCATTGCCGTGCTGCACCGCGATGCGCCGGCGTCGGCCCAGACCTTCATCCTGCATTACAACGAGCGCGGCCTGGCCATGCATGCGCAGGTCGTCGAGCGGGCCGAATGGGTGGCCGCGCACTACCAGGCGCAAACGCCCGCCGAGCGACGCGCGGTCAGCCAGCGCGACTACGCACCGCCGCAGGACAACAGCGAAGACCGGCTCCTCGACATGGCGTCGAGGAACGCGGCCTCGGCCTCAGCCAACACGGCAAGCCCCCTGCAGCCCGCCGAAGCAACGATGTCCACTTGGGAACATCGCCCCGAGAAGTTCACCTTCGGGGTGACGCCCAGCTTCTCGCAGATCCTGGGCGGCCCGGACGCCTTCGCGCTCTACCAGCTCGGCGTTGCCGCCACGGCCGAATACCGCATCACGCAAAGCACCTGGGTCAACGCCGCGCTCAACTGGCGACTGATCGACAACTTCGACAAGTTCACCTACACCGCGCCCAGCAACCTGCCGCGCGTGCGCACCTTCCAGCGCGAGTACGTCACGACCAAGCGCCTGACCATGCCGGTGTTTCAGCTGACCCATGTCGGCAGGCTGAACGAAGACCAGTACTACAGCGTGTACGGCGGCGCGCTCGAACCGATGTTCGCCGGCTTCGGCGCCGAATGGCTGTACCGGCCGTGGCGCAGCAGGTTCGCGCTGGGCGTGGACATCAACCACGTGCAGCAACGCGACTTCGCGCAGGACTTCAAGCTGCGCGACTACAAGGTCAACACCGGCCACGCCACGCTCTACTGGGACACCGGCTGGAACGGCGTGCAGGCGCGCATCAGCGTGGGCCAGTACCTGGCGGGCGACCGCGGCGTGTCCATCGACATCAGCCGCACTTTCGACAACGGCGTGACGATCGGCGCCTACGCCACCAAGACCAATGTGTCGGCCGCGCAGTTCGGCGAAGGCAGCTTCGACAAGGGCATCTTCATCTCGGTGCCGTTCGACGCGCTGCTGCCGCGCTCGAGCAAGTTCTCGGCAAACTTCACCTGGGCGCCGCTGGTGCGCGACGGCGGAGCGAAGCTGGGCCGCATCAATCCGCTGTACGAGATGACGACCGCGCGCGACCCGAGGGCGTTCAACTTCGCACCGCCGGACGACAACAAGCCCAAGGCGGGCGACAACATCCTGGATTTCGGGCCGGCGCGATAGCTCATGCGGTGCAAACGCATGCTGCACTAACAGCGGCACAAGCCTTCGCCATATGACAAGACCTCGCCTCTTTTGAAGTGAGGTCCAGCGTTCGCTACCGATGAGCGCGCGCCCTATTCGGCGGTACGCCTAGTACGGCCTGGTTCGTACGACGCAGCGCCCCTCCCTTCCACGACGGCGCCAAAGTGTCCTTCACGCCGTCGAAAAGCGTTGGCAAGGTGATTTTGAGGCAGTAACAGAGCGTGGCCAGCGTCAGCAGCGACGGGTTGATGTGCCCACGCTCGATCTTGGAGATACGCGACCGCTCCACCTCCGCATCAAACGCGAGTTCGACCTGCGTGAGTCCCGCCTCCTCGCGGAAATGCCTGAGGTTCTGACCGAGGGCCAAGGTCACCGCGTTCGGCAGCATGCCTCGCACGCCGCCCGTCGGCTTCTTGGTTCGCGTACCTGATGTCATGTGCATGCAGGCTCGCCGAATGTGCTTGTGGAAGAAACGTCTTAAACGACACATAATCTCGCCATGCATGTCTTAAACAGCACGCCATAGCAAGCCATGTCGAACTGGAACGTCAGCCGCTTCACTCAACGCCTCCCGCGGTGCGTTGCCCCTGTCATGCGCCCGAACGAGCACTTCGCATGAGACACCGACAGGTCGCCTCACCCTTTCCGACAGCGCGTCCGTTACGACTGCCAACGGTGACGCACACACGTGTCGTGCAACCTCCACGTGAAGCGCGGAGTGCCTCGGCCTTGCGCATCGGCGCTCAGGTACGCGCCCTGCGCATGGCTGCGGGTATCTCAGCCGGCGAACTTGCCCAGCGTTCTGGCATTTCGCGCTCCATGCTTTCGCGCATTGAGCATGGGCTGGTTTCTCCATCGGTCGAAAAACTCGACGGCCTCGCCGGCGGACTGAACGTACCGATCGCGCGCTTCTTTGGGGATCAGCCCAGCCGCACCGACTTTTCGTATGTACCTGCCGGGCGCGGCATCCACGTGCAGCGCATGGGCGCCGTGGCTCACTATCACTACGAGTTGCTAGGACATCTCCTCTCGGGCAACCTGTTCGTGGAACCTTACTTAGTCACGTTGCTGCCGGGCGCCGAACCTTACGTTACCTTCCAACACCCCGGTCTGAAGTTCCTGTACTTGCTTACGGGGCGAGTGACCTACCGCTATTGCGACAAGACGCTCTCGCTCACGCCTGGCGACTCGCTGCTGTTTGATGCCGCGGCGCTGCACGGCATTGAGGCAATCGGGGACGAACCCGTGTCTTACCTCTCGGTGGTCTTCACGCTGCGCGAGTGACCCAGCGCATACATACTTCAGGTCAAGTTCGCACCTGCGGCACTGCGCGAACTGCAGCGGTGGCAAAGTTTTCCGCGCCCGAAGAATCCCCTCGCTGGTCGCATCGTGGATCCAGCCAAATATGCACGGGCGAGATGGATTTTCTGTTGAGTCCACTCTTCCGCGCTCATCCCTGCCCGGATGGCTCGGACAGCTGTGAGCCAAGCACCCACACGAAGTCCTCGCGCGCGATCTCGATCGCCAAAAAGCGTTTCTGATCTCGGTCATCGAAGCCCCAGCCAGTAACTGTCGAATCTGGCGCCAGCAGGCGCGAGGCTTCAACCCCTTAGCGAGCAGAAAAGAGAATCAGATGGCGATCGCCACCGGCGATGCGGGCTTGCCGGCGCCATCGGGGCGAGGCCCGGCGATCGCGGAAGCGAAGGGCGATGCGCCCAGGGGCCGCACGCGGTGCTGCTCCATGTGCACCCAGTCGACCACTTCCATGTGCGGCTGGTAGCCAGCCAGCATCTGCTTCAGCACCAGCTTCAGGGCCGGCACGTCGCTGCTTTCCAGCGCGGCGCCCAGCACGCCGAACTGGCGCCAGAGCTCTTCCCACTGCGGGCAATCTTCGTTGGCCTTCATCACGCGCGGGTGCACGGTGGGCATGGCGTTGTTGCCGATGAGCAGCTCTTCGTAGAGCTTCTCGCCCGGGCGCAGGCCGGTGATCTGCAGCTCGATGTCGCCATCGGGCGTGATCTCGTCACGCACCGTGCGCCCCGAGAGTTCTACCAGCCGGCGCGCCAGATCGATGATGCGCACCGGGTTGCCCATGTCGAGCACGAACACATCGCCGCCCTGCGCCATGGCGCCCGCCTGGATCACCAGCTGGGCGGCCTCGGGAATGGTCATGAAGTAGCGGGTGATGTCCGCATGCGTCAGCGTGATGGGCCCGCCCGACTCGATCTGCCGGCGAAACAACGGCACCACCGAGCCGCTGGAGCCCAGCACGTTGCCGAAACGAACCATCGAGAAGCAGGTGTCGGCGCTTTGCTGTGCGAGGCCTTGCAGCGCCATCTCGGCGAGCCGCTTGCTGGCGCCCATGATGTTGGTGGGCCGGACCGCCTTGTCTGTGCTGATGAGCACGAAACGCCGGACCTTGCACTCCATGGCCACGCGCGCCGCGGTGAGCGTGCCGACCGCGTTGTTGCGCACGCCCTCGACGGGGTTGTGCTCGACCAGCGGCACATGCTTGTAGGCAGCCGCGTGGTAGACCGTGTCGGGGCGCCATGCGTGCATGATCTCGCGCAGCCGACGGGCGTCGCACACCGAGGCCAGCAGCGGGATGACACGAACGTCGGGTGCCAGTGCCTCGAGCTCTTGGTGGATCGCGTAGAGCGCGTACTCGCTGATTTCCGCCAGCAGCAGGGTCGTCGGCGCGAGCTGCACGATCTGCCTGCAAAGCTCGCTGCCGATGGAGCCGCCCGCACCGGTCACCAGTACCACCTGGTTGCGGATGTGCTTGTGCAGCAGGTCGGCCACGGGGGCCACGGGGTCGCGGCCCAGCAGGTCTTCGATGTCGACCTCGAGCAGGTCGTTGACCTGCACCCTGCCGTTGGCCAGGTCGGCCATGGCGGGCAAGGTGCGCACGTGCAGGTGCAGCGGCAGGAGGTGATTCAGGATCTCGACGCGGCGCAGGTGGCTTGCCGAGGGCATGGCCAGCAGCACGTCGGTAATACCGAGCTTGGCGGCGTTGTGCTCTAGCCAGTCTGGCGAGTAGATGCGCAGGCCGTTGAGCGTGTTGCCCTGCAGGTGGGCAGCGTCGTCGACGAAACCGCGGACCATCATTTCGCGGCTCTGCGCCAATGCGGCTGCCAATTGCAGGCCGGCACCGCCGGCGCCGTAGATCACGACCTGAGGGAGCGCCTTGCGGTCGAGGGCGCTCATGTAGAGGCCGCCGAGCCAGTAGCGGGCCAGCATGCGGCAGCCTGCGACCGAGAGGAACAGCAGCAGCGGGGCCAGGATGCCAACCGTGCGCGGCACGCCCTTCACACCGACCACTGCGAACATCACCGCATAGGCCAGGCCGAACAAGGCACAGGCGCGCACGATCGCCATGAGCGCGGCGCTTCCCGCGTAACGGAAGATGGCCCGGTACAGACCAAAGAAGATGAACAGAGGCAACGCGAGGACCACGGCCGCGATGGCCGCAAACCAATGCACATCCTTAGGGGTTACCCACTGTTCGTAACGAAAACTCAGTGCGAGCCATACGCAAAGCAGGCAAAAGGCAGCATCTACCGTCAACGCCAGCATTCGCTTGGCAGGGCGCGGTAGGGCGAGCAGCGGCGCCGCCATTCGATTCATCACTTGCCCCTCTCCTCTAGCCTGCGCTTTGTGTCATAGCTGCATTTTCTGTGAACAAATGCTGACGCACACTACCGGTTCTGGGTATTCGTCATCAAGATATGTGAGTTTTTGTGTAATTTGTACTTGAAATGGCGAGCAATCTTGGCGCTGACATCTGAAGGTTTGCTGTCAGCGCGGTACCCGGGACCTGCACCCAGCCATTCAGGCGAGCGAGTTCGCTGCATTTCTAGAGGCGGCTACACCGGCCAATGAAAAGGCCGAGACATGCTCGGCCCTTCGTCGCGTCGCGGTTTTGCTGGTGGTCTCGGCGACCCTGTGCAGGCTGCTTGGCAGCCTGCACCCTCACCCCAAAAATCAGGTCGCTTCCTTGTACTTGTATTCGGTGTAGCGGTAGCCACCGTACTTGTATCCATAGCTTCCGTAGTGGCGACGCGAGAGGTCCATGCCGTTGAAGACCACGCCGCTGACCTGCCGGCCTGCGTGCGCCAGCCGCTTCACGCTCTCGTTGAGTTCCCCGAGCTGCGTCAGCGTGTCCCGCGCGACCAGCAGGATTGCGCCTGCGTGCGCGGCAACTGCCGCTGCATCGGCGGCAACCAACACCGGCGGGCTGTCGATGACGACCAGGTCGTATTGCTCGGACATGGCATTCAGGAACTCGCCGAGCCGCGCCGACAACATCAGGTTGGCCGGGTTGGCCGGGTAGTTGCCGGTCGTCAGGATGTCGAGGTTGGGGACCACTGCGCCGTGGATGGCTTGCTCGGCCGGCATGTCGCCGATGAGCACGTCAGCCAGACCACCACGCCGCGGGAGGCCAAAGGCTTTCTGGATGTGGCCCTTGCGCAAGTCGGCGTCGATCAACAGCACGCGCTTGCCGGCCTGCGCCATGATGACCGCGAAGTTGCCTGACACGAAGCTCTTGCCCACGCCCGGCGTAGCGCCGGTGATCAGCACGCGGTTGTTGCCCGACTCCATCAAGGTCAGCTGCAAGGAGATGCGCAAATTGCGCAGGCTTTCGATGGCGAGGCTTTCCGGTTCGGTAATGGCCAGCACCTGGACGCCGCCTGCACCGCCTGCGATGCGTTGCAGGATCCTGTCCTGCTCCAGCGCCAGCGGAACGACAGAGTAGACGTTCAGGCCGAGGCGGTCTTCGATTTCTTGCGGGTTGCGGATGCCGCTGGCCATCTTGCTGCGCAAGATGGCCAGAGCGACGCCTGCCAGCAAACCCAGCACCAGCGACAGCGCAACAATCAGCGGTTTCTGAGGCTTTACCGGCCTCTTCGGCTCTGTCGCCTTGTCCAGCAAGCGCACATTGCCGACCTTGCCCTCTTTGACGAGACGCAGCTGCAACGAGCTGTTCAGCAGCGACTTGTAGAGCTCACCGTTGACGCGAACGTCTCTCTCGAGCCGCAGCGCGTCGCGCTGAAGTACAGGCATCGCACTCACGCGGCGGTCGATGCCATCGAGTTCGTGACGGAAGGCGGAGATCTGCCCGTCGATCACGCGTACCTTCGGGTTGCTTTCGGTGAAGCGCGAGAGCAGATCACGGCGCAGTTGCTCGGATTCAAGCAGCTTGGTCTGCAACTGAACAGCCTGGCCCAGCACAGCCTTCGCCTCTTCGTCAAAAGAGATGGTTCCGTTCTTGTTGCGGAAGCTCGCATAAACGTCTTCGGAACTTTCAAGCTGCCTCTTGAACTCCGGCAGTTGCTTGTCGAGAAACTCGAGCGTTTTTTCCGCTTCGGCCGCCTTGCGCTCGACGTTCTGGCGCACATACTGCGCGCCGATTTCGTCGAGAGTGCGCCGCAAACGGTCTCGGTCACTGTCCTCGAGCGTTGCACTGATCACGTTCGATTGCTTACCCTGTTCGCTGAGCTGTACGCGCTTTTGCAGGTCTTCGGTCGTAGCAAGTACAGAGGCGCGCGAGACGATGAATTGCGCGCCAGGCTTGCCATGCACCTGCGAAACAATCAACACGATGTTGCCGCCGGGTACCTGCTCGCTCAACACCTTGCCGATCGTGCCGGTGAGCGGCTCATCCAAGTCGGGGTGCGTCAGCGTGTACTGGTCTCCAGGCTGCACGGTGATGGTGAAAGGCGCTTGATCTTCGAACACCGAGGGCACATCGAACTTCGCGATGTTGACGGCTTCCTTGCCAGAAACGTAGCCGCTCATACCCAGGAAACCTGGCTCCGACAACCCCTTGGCGCGACGTGCAAGCCATTCGCCTATCACAGGCACATAACGGGGTTTGGCGTCGATGTAAAGGCGTGTTGCCTCCACCGCGCCTCCCATGATCATGCGCGACCGAATGATCTGAATTTCGCCCGAGGCCGGCGTCTTCACATCAAACAGATTCGCCGTGTCACCCAGAAAGTTCTTTGCGTCCGGTGCTGAGTCTTCGACCTGCACCAGCAAGTTGGACTGATAGACCGGCGTCGACAGCAATGCATAAGCGACACCCAGCGCCACAGCAATGCAAGTAACCCCCGCAACCAGCCACTTCCGGTCGATCAAGATGTCCAGGTACTCGGACAGGTTGATTGCATCGTCGTCATCGTCGCGCAAGGCCCCCGCAACAGAGGGCGACGTAGCAGATGGAGAAACAAGGGCGTTCATGAAAGCTTCTTGATGCGTTCGACCCACGCAGCGGCGCCGGCATCGATGAGTTGCAGGGCCTGCTCGAAGGCCGGTCGGCCCATGCGGTAAGGGTCAGGAATGTCCACGCGTGCGACCTCGCCCAGACGGAACAACTTGCCCCGCGTGAGCGGGTGGCGCTGATTGATGTGCAGGCGCTGCTCTTCGTCCATCGCCAGGATCAGGTCGGCCTCCTGGCACATCAGGTTGGTGAGCTGCCGCGCACGGTGCGACTCGATGTTGAGCCCGCGCTCGGCCATGAGCTCACGCGCCACCGCATCGGCGGGCTGCCCCACGAGCGCGCCGATGCCGGCGGACGACACCCTCAGGTGCGGCATGGCTGCGGCAATCAGTGCCTCCCCCATAGGGCTGCGGCAGATATTGCCGATGCATACGACCAATACGGACTTCATGGCTCAGAGCGCCCGAGCAGGTCAGCGACAGCCACAGGCCGCGTTAGACGATTAATCACAGTAAAGAAACTCCCTCTTCTCATCACATTTTAGTTGCTGGCTGTCACAAACTCACTCCGGCAACCGGTGGCATTTGGTCTCAGGCCCGCCGAGGCACATGCCGCCACAACAGTTGGGCTACTGCCTCACCGAGCACAAGGCCGATGCCATCCGCCAGCAAGTCACCCCATTCGGCGAATCTGTCTGGTGTGAACGATTGCAAGACCTCGATCAGGCCGCCATAAGCCAGCAAGCCCAGCAGGACCGTTGCCGTGCGCCCCGGCCAGGCCCGGTTGCCCAAAAAGGCGAGCACCGCAAATGCCAACGCGTGGTTGCTCTTGTCCCACCCCGTGCTCGGCAACTGGGGTGGCACGGGGACCAGGCACAGCACCAGCAGCACGAGCATGGCGATGAAGAGCAGCCAGCGCCAGAGCGCTGCCATGGCCGACAGTTGCGCCAGCAGTTTCAAGCCGACGCCTCGGCCAGGACCTGCGCGATGACCGTGCAGCTCTTGTCGACTTCTGCAAGCGTCAAGGTGGGATGAACGAGGAACATCAGGCTCGTTTCACCGAGCGCGTGTGCCACTGGCAGCGGCTCGGATGGACGCCAGCCCGTGCCGTCGAATGCCCGCTCCAGGTACACCTCCGAGCACGAGCCCTGATAGCAAGGCACCCCGTTCGCCTGGATGGCTTCAGCGATACGATCACGGCTCCAGCCCTGTGCCAGCCTCTCGGGCTGCGCATACACATAGCATTTGTAGTGCGCGTGAGCACTGTCGAGTCCGGTGTGGCTCGAGAACTCGGGCACACGCACGGCGGCATGCGGACGCGCGGCCGACCACAAAGCCTCTGCGTACCGCGTGCGAACCACGGTCCACTCGGCCATGCGCTGCAGCTGGATGCGACCGATAACGGCCTGCATCTCGAGCATGCGCCAGTTGGTGCCGAAGCTCTCATGCACCCAGCGGAAACCCGGCGGATGCTTGCGCTCGTACACGGCTTCGTAACTCTTGCCGTGGTCCTTGTACTGCCACATGGTGCGCCACAGGGCCTCGTCGTTCGTCGTGACCATGCCGCCCTCGCCGCCCGTGGTCATGATCTTGTCCTGGCAGAACGACCATGCGCCCGCATGCCCGATGGACCCGACGGCGCGCCCCTTGTAGCGCGCGCCATGCGCCTGTGCGCAGTCTTCGATCACCTTGAAGCCGTGCTCATCGGCCAACGCCATGATCGGGTCCATGTCGCAAGGCCAGCCGCCCAGGTGCACGCAGATGACAGCCTTGGTACGCGGCGTGATCACACGTGAAATAGTCTCGGCCGAGAGGTTGCCACTTTGGAGATCGACATCCGCGAACACTGGCGTTGCGCCCGCGTTCACGACACACGACACGCTGGCGATGAAAGTGCGCGGCGTGACGATGATCTCGTCACCCGGGCCGATGTTCATTCCCTTGAGGATCACGTCCAGTGCCAGCGTGCCGTTGGCCAACGCCAAGGCGTGCGCCGTGCCGGTCCACGCGGCGAATTCCTTTTCGAACTCGCGGCATTCCTGACCGGTCCAGTAGTTGACCTTGTTGGACAGCAGCACGCGCTGCACGGCAGCAGCCTCTTCGGCTGTGAAGCTGGGCCAAGGGGAAAAAGCGGTATTCAACACAACAGATCAACCTCTGAGAAGTGGTTTTGCGGGATTGCCGACAACCGTGACGCCAGCCGGCACATTGCGAGTGACGACAGCCCCCATGCCGACCACTGCGCCTCGGCCGATGACAAGGGGCTGACCCGGCCTGCCCTGCTTGATGACGGCACCGGCGCCGATGTAAGCATGGTTTTCGATGACCACATTTCCGTTGCACTTCACGCCCGGAGCGAAAGTGACGAAGTCGCCAATGACGCAGTCGTGCTCGACGTAGCTGTACAGGTTGGCATGGAAGCACTTGCCGATGCGAATGTTGGAGGTGAGCGTCACGAACGGGCTCAGCGCGGCGCCATGCCCGATCACCACGTCGTCCATGACGACCACATTGGCAGCCGCTACTGTCCACGGCTGCACGCCATCGGACGCGCAGCGGTCGGCGAGCTTTTCGCGTACGGCGCTATTGGCGATGGCCACGACAACGTGCCGTGTGCTCGCCGGGGTTTGCAGAAATTGCTCGTACCGCAAGACCGGATGCCCGTTGACCAACGCAGCACCTGGCTGGTCATCCACGAAAACCAGCCGTGCCGCCGCAATGCCCTCGTGCTCCAAGTGCGCGCGAGCGAGCGGCATGATGCCGCGGCCGCAGCCACTGGCGCCGAACACTGCAAAAAGCGGCAACGTCATTGCCTTGGCTCCGTCAACGAACCGGTGAATCGCGGCATCGTCGCCTCACCCGCCGCACTGATGCCATCGCGCACTAGCACCTTGCGAACAGTGAGCCAAAGGATCTTGATGTCAAGCCACATCGAGCGGTTGTCCACGTACCAGACGTCTAGCTTGAACTTCTCTTCCCAGCTCAGCGCGTTGCGCCCGTTGATCTGCGCCCAACCCGTGATACCCGGGCGCACTTCGTGGCGACGCGCTTGCTCATGGGAGTACAGAGGCAGGTAGTCCATCAGCAACGGGCGCGGGCCGACCAGGCTCATGTCTCCCTTGAGCACGTTCCAGAGTTCGGGCAACTCGTCGAGGCTGCTGGCGCGCAGGAAACGACCGAAGGGGGTCAACCGATCAGCATCGGGCAACAACTGGCCATCGACGCCGCGCGCGTCCGTCATCGTGCGGAACTTGACCATGTTGAAGGGCCGCCCCTTCAAGCCTGGGCGCGTCTGACGAAAGAACGCGGGGCTGCCGAGCTTGCGGCGTACTTGCCAAGTCAGGAACAGCAGCGGTAGCCCTAAAAGGAGCAAAGCGAAGCTGGCGACCACGATGTCGAATAGACGCTTCATTTCGATTTCGCTCCGCTGACCAGCCGCGTGAAGATTGCGCCGAATTTGGCGACGCCGACTTTCAAAGCCAATTGCTCCCGGTAGTAGCGTTGTGCCCGACGTCCCATTTCAGCAAGCGCCTCAGGCGACATGGTTCCGAGCGATTCAGCGGCATCGGCCAGTGCGGCCGCATTTTCGGATTCGACGACGACGCCTCCACCCGACTGAGCCACCAGTGCTGCCGCATCACCATTGACCGCCATCAGCAGCGGCTTTCCAACAGCCATATAAGCCTGTGTCTTGGAGGGAATCGTGATCTCGAACAGCGGGTCTTTGCGCAAATGGACCAACAAGGCATCAGCGGCGTTCAGCAATGCGCCCACCTCGGACATGGGCACCGGCGGAAGAAACACCACGTTGCGCAGTTGCAAGTCAGCCGCGCGCTGCTGGAGCCTGGGCACTTCGACGCCACCACCTAACAGCACCAAACACACCCGCGAGTCGCGGGTCTGCAAAAGCGCTGCCGCGTCGAGCACCGCATCGAGAGCCTGGGCCTTGCCCATGTTGCCCGCAAAGAGAATGCGGAATTTTTCCGGACCCGGAAAGCTGGCCGGCGCCTGGCCTTGCGGCGACGCCAGCGCCATTTCATCGGCCCAGTTGTAGATCACTTCCACCTTGGCATCGGGCACGCCACGCTGCGACAGCAGGCGCTTGAAGCCCGGCGAGAGCACCGCGATGTGATCCACGCGGCGGTACACCCATTGGCACACGGCAGCCACAACGCCCAAGGCCCGCGCGTTGTTGACCATGCCCGTGGCGCGTAAGGTGTCGGGCCACATGTCCTGGATGTCGTAGACCACCGGAACGCGGCGCAGCAAGCGCAGCAGGCTGGCCGTGATGCCGACTGTGAGCGGTGGATGGTAGGCGTAGACAACATCGGGCCGCCGCGCGATGAACAAGCCGTAGAACAATGACGACGCGGCAAAGCTGGCGTAGTTCACCACCCGCTTGATCGCCGATTGGTCATGGTTGGGATACAGCGGCACACGGGTCACCTGCACGCCGTCGACCACCTCACGCTGCAGCAGCTTGATGCGGTAGCCGGGATACACCCTGCCACCCGGGTAATTGGGAAAGCCCGTCAACACCTCGACCTCGAAGCCTTGGCGCACGAGTTCGCGTGCGAACACCATCCCCTTGAAGGTGGGCTCAGGGTCAAACCATTGCGTCAGCAGCAATACGCGGGTTGCCATGCCTCAGTACTTTTTCCACACCACGCGATTCACGTAGTCGGTGTAGCTGTGGACGATGCGCAGCACCTTGTCCGATACGTTGGGCATGCTGTAGTCCGCCACCTGGCGCAGGCCGCGCGCATCTCCTCGCGGCTGGCTCTGCAGAATGGCCAGCCCCTGGCGCACGCGGTCTACCTCCAGGCCCACCATCATCACGGCCGCCTCTTCCATGCCTTCGGGCCGCTCGTGCGCCTCACGCAGGTTGAGCGCTGGAAAGTTGAGGATCGAAGACTCCTCGTTGATCGTGCCGCTGTCGGACAGCGTGGCGCGCGCCGAGAGTTGGAGCTTCACGTAGTCATGAAAACCCAGCGGCTTCAACAGCCGCACCTGCGGATGAAAGCGAGCGCCCGTTGCATCGATGCGCTTTTGCGTGCGCGGGTGCGTCGAGACGATGACCGGCATGCCGTGGTCTTCGGCCACGGCATTCAACACAGCCACCAGCTTGGCGAAGGACTGCGGCAACTCGATGTTCTCTTCACGGTGTGCGCTGACAACGAAGTACTGCTCCGACTGCAAACCCAAGCGCTGAAGCACGTCAGACGCTTCGATGCGGGGACGATAGTGCGTCAGCACCTCGAACATAGGGCTGCCGGTCTTGATGACCAGGTCGGGCGGCAACCCCTCGCGCAGAAGGTAGTCGCGGGCGATCGTGCTGTAGGTCAGGTTCACATCCGCCGTGTGGTCCACGATGCGCCGATTGGTCTCTTCGGGCACGCGCTGGTCGAAACAACGGTTGCCCGCCTCCATGTGAAAGATCGGAATCTTGCGGCGCTTGGCGGGAATCACCGAGAGGCAGCTGTTGGTGTCGCCCAGCACCAGCATCGCCTCGGGCTGCACCTCGCCCAGCACCTGGTCCACCGCGATGATCAGGTTGCCGATGGTGTGCGCCGCACTGCTGGCGTTGGCCGCGCTGTTCAGAAAATGGTCGGGCTTGCGCACGCCCAGGTCATCGAAGAAGACCTGGTTGAGCTCGTAGTCGTAGTTCTGGCCGGTGTGCACCAGCACGTGATCGCAATGCTCGTCGAGCCGGGCCAGCACACGCGACAACCGGATGATTTCGGGCCGCGTGCCGACCACGGTCATGACCTTGAGTTTTTTCATGGGAGAGATCAAAGATTCAATGGGCTACAGCGGGCAAGCGAAGGTGTCGGGCCGCGCACGGTCGAACACCTCGTTGGCCCAGAGCATGACGACCATTTCTTCGGTGCCGATGTTGGTGATGTCGTGCGTCCAGCCGGGCACGGTCTCGACGATTTCAGACTTGTCGCCCGCCGTGACCAACTCGTGGGTCTCGCCGGTCTGCATGTGCCGGAACTTGAAGCGAGCCTGCCCCTTGATGACAAGGAACTTCTCTGTCTTGCTGTGGTGGTAATGACCACCTCGCGTGATGCCAGGATGCGCGGTGAAGAACGAGAACTGGCCTGCGTCCGGCGTCTTGAGCATCTCGACGAACACGCCGCGCGCGTCGCCATGTTGCTGCACCGGGTAGGCGAATGACTCGGGCGGCAGGTAGCTCACATACGTCGAGTAAAGCGCGCGCACCAGCCCCGTGCCGACACGGTCGGTCATGAGCGTGTTGCGGCTGTCCTTGAAGGACTGGATCTGCCGGGCAAGTTCGCCCACCGTAATGGTGTACTGCGGCGCAACGACGGCGAAGCCGCCGGTGTCCACCGCGGCATCGGCGCCGCCCATGAGTTGGAGGAAGCGCTCGATCACGTCGTCCACGTACACCAGCGTGACCAGTGCAGCAGGGTCGTTGACCTGAATGGGCAAGTCGCGCGCGATGTTGTGGCAGAAGGTCGCCACCGCCGAGTTGTAGTTGGGCTTGCACCACTTGCCGAACACGTTGGGCAGCCGGAAGACGTGAACCGGAATGCCGTGGCTGCGCGCGATTGCCTGCAATGCCTCTTCGGCGCCGCGCTTGCTGTGACCGTAAGGGTTGTCGCGGCCCGCCTGCGTGGACGAGGTGTAGACGATGGGCACCTTCTTGCCGCTCGAAGCGGCCGCGGCACTCACGGACTCGCACAGGCGCTGCGTCAGCTCCGCGTTGCCGGTCGTGAATTCTTGCGGGTCTTGCGGCCGGTTGACGCCTGCGAGGTGGAATACGAGGTCAACGCCTTGCAACAAGGTGGGCAGTTGCTCCGCGCTGTGTTCGCGGGTGAAGCAGACCACCTGCACTTCTTTGCGCTCGGCCAGGTGCAGTTGCAAGTTCTTGCCCACGAAACCGTTGGCACCGGTGATCAACACCTTCATGGTTTTAGTCCTGCAGTTCGGCGGTCTCGCCGCGCGCGATGCGTTGCATGAAATCGAGCTTGAGCAGCAGCGTCTTCATTCCTTCCACGTCAAGGCGGGTGGTGTTGTGCGAGTTGTAGTCCTCGCCGTGCGTGCTGCGCGTGATGCGTTGCTCGCCCTCTTCCACGAACTTGGCGTAGTTCAGGTCACGGCCGTCGGGTGGCACGCGGTAGTAGTCGCCTTGGTCTTCGGCGCAGGCCATCTCCTCGCGGCTCAACAATGCCTCGTAGAGCTTCTCTCCATGGCGTGTGCCGATCTCACGCACTTCGTGGTCGGGCTTGCCCATCACTTGCAGGATTGCTTGCGTCAAGACCTGCACCGTCGCGGCTGGTGCTTTCTGCACAAAGATGTCGCCGTTGTTGCCGTGTTCGAAGGCGTGCAGTACCAGTTCGACTGCGTCCTCAAGCGTCATCATGAAGCGCGTCATCGATGGATCGGTCACGGTGATGGGCTTGCCGGCCAGCACCTGTTCGACGAACAGCGGAATCACCGAACCTCGCGACGCCATAACGTTGCCATAGCGAGTGCCGCAAATGACGGTGTTCGTGCTCTCCAGGTTGCGGCTAGCCGCGACCATGACCTTTTCCATCATTGCTTTGCTGATGCCCATCGCGTTGATGGGATAAACGGCTTTGTCAGTGCTAAGGCACACCACTCGCTTCACGCCAGCGGCAATTGCGGCTTCCAAGACGTTTTCGGTGCCGAGCACATTGGTGCGGACGGCTTGCATAGGATGAAATTCGCAGGAGGGGACCTGCTTTAAGGCGGCGGCGTGAAATACGTAGTCGACGCCGCGCATTGCAGTGCTGACGCTGCGGGAGTCGCGTACGTCGCCTATGTAGAACTTTAGCTTGGGATGGTTGTAGCGCTTGCGCATGTCATCCTGCTTTTTTTCGTCTCGGCTAAAGATACGGATATCTGAAAGGTTCGAATGCAAAAATCTTTCTAAAACCGCGTTACCGAATGACCCAGTCCCGCCAGTAATCAAAAGAACACCATCTTTAATCACGAACAACTCCAGTAATGATCGAACTAGCATGAAATACGGA
Organism: Variovorax sp. J22G73; assembly: GCF_030317035.1. Taxonomy (GTDB): domain Bacteria; phylum Pseudomonadota; class Gammaproteobacteria; order Burkholderiales; family Burkholderiaceae_C; genus Variovorax. The sequence goes on along the minus strand of NZ_JASZYK010000001.1, from coordinate 273,085 downwards.
ATGGTGAAAAGCCAAGAATTTCTTTCCTCGGCACCCCATTAAATGGTGGTCATCAAGATTAGCGGATAGCGACAAAATGCAATTTTTCATCGATTCTGTATCTCCAGCTCTGCAAGCAACACCAAATCCATTGCGCTCAACGATTTCACCAAAATCAGTAGCATCCTCAACTGCAGCCATTATTGGAATGCCACATGCCATATAGTCTAGACTTTTTGAAGGATAGGCTGGGGCACTTACGCCTGGAACGGTCGCTACCACACCCACATTTGCCGCGGCCAAGACCTTTAAATATTTCTCCCTAGGCAAGCTCCCAAGGTATTTGATGCATTCTGGATTTTTTAAAGCATATTCAGCCACCGCTCCAGACATACTCCCGCCGCCGCATATTATCAAGGCAACCCTATTATCAATTTGATAGGCTGCAACAGCAGCCTCGCAAAGCTCTCGAACACCCCTGCCGTAAGTGATTTGACCTCCAAAAACAAATAAGATCCGATCAGATTCAAAAGAAAAAAATGACCGCATCGACTCTCGGCATGGCTGTACAGACAACACAGAAGTCCATATTGGCAAAATTAACGGACAAGGAAGCGCCTCACCAGACTTCTGTGGCAAAAAATTGAAATAAGTTTTAAAAAATCCAACCCCTCTCTCGCTCATTAGACCCACATGGCCAAACCTGCCAATTAGCCAGCGCTCCAAGACTTTAGCAATATTTTTAACGGCAACAGGAACGGCTGAAAAAATTTCCAAATTGTGAACAGGAAAGAAATCCCAATAGATCAAAAATCTAAAACGAGATATCAGAGCAGCAAAAGGCAACGCCGCCCAAAGTGCGGAACAAGGAGATAATCCAATCAGCAAATCATATCTTCGACCGGATATGAATTCTTTAAAAAGGAAAGGCATCGCAAGTAGTGATGACACCAACCACTTTAGCAAGCGGCCTATTGCGCCACCGCAAATTTGAAAAGCCCCAATCGAAATTAAATTCAACCCCGGCGACAACAAAATCTTCTTACCCAAATCCGACGAAGATTTTTCCCAATCAATATTCAAAACAGTTACCTGATGCCCTTGGGCACAAAGTTCATCAGCCAACTCACTGATCAACCAAGGCGATCCATCAACGTGAGTGAACTTTGTGGTAAGAATTAGAATTTTCATGAATTAAAAAACCCACGAACACTCAGCTAAATTGACGTCCATATTTTTACTAGTTGCTCATAGCGAGCCGAAGGCTGATTTTCTTGCACAAACTCTTCTATCGACGGCTGAATAACAGAAAACTCTTCACTACATTGGTTTAATGCGTCAATAAAAGATTCGGTAGTGGAAGTATTATGGATTGAGGGGTGTTTAAAAAAATTAGGCATGCCTGACGTGACAAGCGGGAGCCCTCTCGCCAAGAGTTGAAATGACTTATTAGAAAGCGTGACAGCCTCTATATCGGCAACCCCCGATTTGTAGGGTATTATCGCAGCGTAATAAGCCCGCAAGTCAATATTATCTAGGCGAGCCGAAGATTTAAAAAAAATGTTTGGAAAAGCCATTGCTTTCTTAATTTCTGGCTCAATTCTCCAAAAATGATCTCCATATATATGGAAATCGGAATTCGGCAGGGATTTTGCAACTTCACATAGTAGTGTGAAATCTATTCTTACATCAATGTATGCCCACAACAACACCGCATTCCTGGGTGAAGATGGCGGCATTGGGGCTGTGTAAGGTACATCCGCCCAAGGAAGAAATAATTTTGGCTTGCACCAGTTCTTAAGTTGCTCAATTAACGGATAAGAAACGGCAAGCACCTCGTTGCTAATTGCGCACGTTTTCTTTAAACTTTCGCGAACATGGCCGCCTTTGAAAAATTTTGCTTGTGCGATGAAATCGTCATTTATTATCGTGACGATTTTATTCTTTACAAATAATTTTCGAAGGAAACTGAAGTCGTAGTTGAAATTAATAACTACATCATCCAATCTTACCCCCCCCGAAATAGACTTTTTTATAGATCTCGCTTCCACAATTCCGTTGATCCAACCTAATAGCGAGGTCAATCTCAACTGCAAATGGAGCAGTTGCGCAGAACGATGAATATAAAATTTATTCGAAATCTTAATATCGTCTGACGAAGAAACTTTCTGCCAGAGATAACGCGAACCCTGGAAGAAATGTACTTCCTCGCCGGCTTCAACAAGTAATTTAGCGACCTGATGCCTCAATCGAGGTTGCTCGTCCCAACCCGACCGAGTGAAGATAAATATTCGACCGTTCTTGCCCGGGCCATTGTTCGAAATTTCTGTCGCTTTAGCCCGACCACTCATTTAAAAGCCTTCGCAATTAACGAAACAATTTTTTTACCTGCTCGCCCGTCCCCATATAAGACATCATGCTCTTTCACGTCAAACTGGGCCGCTCGCAATGCACTGGCAATCAATACCGGATCGGCACCAGCCAAGACATTAGCCCCCACATCAACCAACTCGGTCCACTCAGTTTCGGAACGCAAAGTCACACACGGCTTTCTATGAAAATACGCTTCTTTCTGAACTCCGCCTGAATCTGTAGCAATTGCCATGCAGTTAGCCTCCAGCCATACCATCTCCAAATATCCAACTGGTTCTGTCACTAAAATAGTGTTCGGCAGCTTGATACCGTAAGTTTGAATTTTGGAACGCGTACGTGGGTGGAGCGGCAATATCACATGATGCCCACATCGATGCAAACCATCGAGAATTTGCCGCAAATATTGCTCTTTATCTGTATTTTCCGCACGATGAATTGTGCAGAGAACAAATTCAGAAAACTTATTATTAAGCGACTCAAACCAAACTGGCTTCACTGCTCTATCCGCATAAAAATTTGATGCGTCAAGCATTACATCTCCAACCACTGAAATTTTCGCGCTGGAGATTCCTTCTCGCTCGAGATTGATCTTTGCGATAATCGTGGGCGCAAAGAGAATTTCCGAGATATGGTCGGTCAAGACTCGGTTTACCTCTTCCGGCATTGCACGGTTAAACGAGCGGAGTCCAGCTTCTACATGTACCACAGGGACATGTAATTTTGCCGCGGCGAGCGCACCGGCTAAAGTGCTATCGGTATCGCCATAAATCAAAACAATCTGTGGGTGCTCTTTGGAAATTACACCTTCGATAGCCTCAAGCATACGTCCCGTATTTTGGCCATGCGTCCCCCCTCCAATTGCAAGATTGTAATTGGGGATGGGGATATCAAGATCCTTAAAAAATACTTCGGACATATTTGCGTCGTAATGCTGGCCTGTGTGCACTATGACTTCATTGATATCTCCAACGAAACTTTTTAGTTCGCGCGAAACAACCGCAGCTTTTATAAACTGTGGTCGCGCGCCGACAACGGTAAGTATCTTCATTGCTTGAAAACCCTCTAAGCGCGATAGCGCATAAAACAGTCGCGATTTCTCAAAATTTTATTTTTCCGGCTTTATAAAAAATATAGAGCGCAAAAAATAAAATAGCGACTACCAAGACCCGTTTTCCAAAAAGCAACCCTCCCAGGTCACCCGTGAACGTAACAGATGCAGAAATAAATAGTGCGGCGACGTATTTTGCTTCGGCGACCGGCAGTTTGAATTTTTCGTTTAACACCCTGACCGTCATATATACGATAACGCAGAAATTAAATCCAACAAATACCGGTGACAGCCATACTAAAACCCACCCTCCAATAGCAAATGCCTCTCCAATAAAAAATGAATTCATTACGCCGAATTCGGTTGAGTCCAAATAAAACCCATACGTAATACCCATCAAATCTTTGGAGAACGCCCTAGATTCACCAAATAACCCGGAAAGAGGTATTTCGCTTAAAACATATGCAGGATCTTGAAGTTTGACGGAAAATTGCTCGTATACGCCTTGAATTTGACCTATCCCTAAGCGTTCAAATACGAATCTGATGAATTCGGAGAACTGCATCTCAGGGTATTGCACAAGAGTCACGAAATAAATAGCAAAAAAACTGAGAGCTCCTAGCATTAAGGCGCGCTGAATTATCAAATAAGGGGAAGAACGAATATTTCTTAATCTTCCCAAAAAATAAAGTACTAGGACTTGGATTATTGGCGCCTTATCACCTGGAAGAGCTGCGGCATAAACAACAATAGCCATGGTCAATAGGACCCTCGCTCTCGACATCGACACAGAGTAGAGACCTACAAGCAATGCCGTGAGCTGGAACAGATAGCGAATGTAGGCAAGTATGTGAGGCGGCCCAGTGATTTCGTTTTTATTTGCCAACCGCAGCTGCATCAGATCTGTTCCAGAGCTAATAGACTGCAGAAATGCCGGTTTCATCCCGGCGGCGTGGCCCGCTACTATTAAGAATAGCAGCATGAGCGTTGATGCAAAAATCAGCGAGCGTCCGGCATCTGAAGTGCTCGTGTGCTGGCGATCAGAACGACTCCACATCAACTTCCGGCGAAATATAGTCTTTGACATGAAGGCAATTGTCGCAATAAGCAACCCTAAGCAAACCAAAATGACTATCGACGTCTCCTCTAAGGATTCCTTTGTGATATAAAAAGTAACGAAACTCTCATATCCAATGGCTTCAAAAATGAGGACGCCCAAGACTATCAAGAGAAATAGCTCTCGGAGCATGAGAAATCCTCCCAAAGTACGTCGCGCCAAAGACACTTCAAAAATGGTGCCGCGAAGTCCCGTGAGCATAAAAAACAGCAATGCTGTCGCACATAAAATTATTAGGGTGAACCGCATAAATGATTTAACCGAGAACACCACCATTTAAAGCAGCCACATAAAACTGTCCTGCGCGATTCCCGCTTTTTTTGAAATGCGCAAAATTTAGTATATTGAAAATACCAATCAGTTTTTCAAAAAATAATTGCAATAAACTTGCACTCATTTATTCAGCAACGCCGGCAAACACAGCGCCAGCAAGGCGCCAAAGGAAATCCATGCGCAAACGACAATAGCGCTCGACCTCAACTCGCTTAGAAATTCAGAAATCTCAAGTCTAGAAAGCTGCATCACGACATACAGATATATGAAATAGAAAACAAAACCAGAAATCGCATAAACTTCCACGATGCGCGCGGGCATCAACCATGCGGCGACTACAACGGCGCCTATCCGAAAAAAAAGTCCAAATATTTGAAGAATCAATGCCGCGCGCTGACTTCCGGTCACATGCAACGCCATCGAAACAGGGGATGCTAAAAACTGCATCACAAACCAGGGCGTCATCCATGCAACTAAATCACCAGCGCGCTGCCATTTTTCTCCAAATACTATTGGGAAAACAACTGGTGCTATTAGTCCGACAAAAACTAAAGGACCCACACCAGTTTTAGCCAAGCCGCTGATGACATGCGAAGTAAAGGCACCAAGGCGCCCGGCACGCATTTCCTCAGGTGCCCGTGACAAATACACTTGAGAAACCGCTCCCCCTATTAACCCCATGGGCGAGGCCATAGTACGAGTTGCCAGCATCAAATAACCAGCTTCAGGTCCGACCGCTAGCGCCGCAATCACTAGAATCGGCAGCTGGATCCCAGCGCTGTTTGCTAGTGCCTCTACGGTGGAGTACTTAGGGAAGCGATCGTACCGCCTGAGCATGCGACACATGGTGCCGCAATTGATACGGCGAAAAGCTGTATCGTGGAGCGCATCACGTCCGAGGCCAAACAGACCTGCGCCACTGCTTACAACTTGCCCCAGCAATAGCCCGAAAGGTGTAAAGCCCGCCCATCCCATACCGGCTTGCGTTCCGACGCCACCAATGGCTTGCGTCATACGAGTTTTGGCAATCGTGGAAAATCGCTTTTTACGTGTAGCCCAAAATTGGAGAGCTGTATAGGAGCTGGCCATCCATATCCCCAGTGGTAACAACCACAGGTATGGGAGAAGGGCCGGCTGTTTTAGAAGATCAACGATTTGCGTCGGAAACCACCATACGCATAGTCCAACCGTAGTTGCAACCATGCAACAGGCACACAGGGCCAGCACTAAAAGATTAGCGGCATCTTCGTCAAGCTCAGGCATTGGAATTGCGATCTCAAGCCGAAAACAGGCTGCCACCGAAAGAATCGCTAGAACTGACGAAAATACCGCGATCAAACTAAAATCCAAAGGTGTATATAGCCTTGAAAGCAATGGGAGTGCTAAGACCGTAATAGCCTGAGCGAGGGCCGTTCCACCTACCAACACACCAACCGAGCGCATAAATCCGTGGCGCTTGGCAGATCTAAATCTGGAGCGGGCCGCAAAAATAAATGATTTTATTTGCATCAGCCGGTCGAACTTATGCAAACGCGCGGACAACTTCTAAAGTGTGAGACAGTGTCATGTACGGATGCATTGGGAGGCTTAAAACCTCTCGGGCTGCCGCATTGCCGATAGGTAAACTGACCTGATCATCCGCTACTGCAGGCTGCTGATTCAAGGGAATTGGATAGTGAACAACCGTTGGAATTCCGGCAAGCCTCATCCTTGCCTGTAACGCATCTCGGTCGTCAACGCGCACGGTATATTGCGCCCAGACGCTTTGGTTATAAGACTCGATGATGGGAAATTTGGTAGTGCCAGCATTCTTCAGCACACGACGATAGTCGTCGGCAACACGCTGTCGGCTTGCGATTTCTTCATCGAAAATATCAAGCTTGGCTAACAAAACAGCCGCTTGCAAGGTATCCAATCTGCTATTCACCCCTACTCGAACATGGTGATACCGCCGATCCTGCCCATGCCGAGCAATCTGCCGCATCACCTTCGCCAATTCATCGTCATTGGTAAAGATCGCGCCACCGTCTCCGTAGCAACCCAACGGCTTGCTAGGAAAGAAGCTCGCACATGCGATGGTGCTGAGGTTGCAACTCTTGCGCCCCTTATAGGTAGCGCCAAAGCTTTGCGCCGCATCTTCGATTACCGGAATTCCGTGACGCGCGGCAATTGCGTTGATGGCGTCAAAATCCGCGCACTGCCCGTACAAGCTCACCGGAACGATCGCTTTGGTCCGCGGCGTGATGGCAGCTTCCAGCAGTGCCGGGTCAAGGTTGTAGGTGCGTGCGTCGATGTCCACATACACCGGCTTGGCGCCCAGCAACGCCACCGTCTCGGCAGTCGCGATGTACGTAAAACCAGGTGTGATCACTTCATCGCCCGGCCCGATGCCCAGCGCCATTTGCGCGATCTGCAATGCATCGGTGCCATTGGCCACGGTGATGCAATGCTTCGCACCTGTATAGGCGGCCAGCTTTTCTTCCAGTTCGGCCACTTCAGGACCAAGGATGTATTGACCGTGCGCCAGCACGCGCTGAATGGCCGCGTCGATCTGGTCCTTGATGCGCGCTTGCTGGGTCTTGAGGTCGATGAATTCGATCATTGCTTCTGGGCTTCCAACTTGGTCACGACATTGCCGTCGAGTACATAGCGCGCGCCGGTTTGTGCGCACACGGCTTCGGCCGTGCCTTGCAATGGCAAGGCGAGTTGCTCGCCGAACTCGCTCATCCAGCCGATCTGCCTGGCGGGCACGCCGACCATGAGCGCATAGGCCGGCACGTTCTTGTTGATCACGGCGCCGGCACCCACGAACGCGTATTCGCCCACGGTGTTGCCGCACACGATGGTGCAGTTGGCGCCCAACGTGGCGCCGCGCTTCACGAGCGTGCGGCGGTATTCGTCCTTGCGCGTGACGGCCGAGCGAGGGTTGTAGACGTTGGTGAAGACCATGCTCGGCCCGCAGAACACGTCGTCTTCCAGCGTTACCGCGTCGTACACGCTGACGTTGTTCTGGATCTTGACGTTGTTGCCGATCGTCACGTCGTTGCCGACGTAGACGTTCTGGCCCAGCGAGCAACCCTCGCCTATCGAAGCCTGGGCGCTGACGTGCACCCAATGCCAGATGCGCGTGCCATCGCCGATGCGGGCCCCGTCATCGATGATCGCAGTGGGGTGGGCTTTGTATGCCATGCCGAGCTCCCGGTGCTTCAGGCCAACTGGCGCACGAAGGGGTGCACTTCGCCTTGCTCACCCGTGACGGGCTTGGCGCTGCGAATGACGTTGACTGTCTCGATGCAATGGCGCGCATCTTCCAGCCCATAGCCTCGGCCCGCCAGGATCTCCTGGTAGCTCACGGTGTGCAGGTCGGTGAAGCCTTCGGAGAATTCGAGCTTCTCGCCACTGATGTCGATGTTGCGGAAGGTGGTCTTCTTGCCCTTCACGTCGGCCGGCAGGTCGTTGGCGTCGATGGACAAGAACCAGCGCACGCGCGCGCGTTCGTATTCCAGGTAGCCCGCCGCCTTGGCGGTGCCGCTGTAGTGCACCACGTTGCGCTGCAGCTTGCCGAAGATGAAGTGCAGCATGTCGTAGAAGTGCACGCCGATGTTGGTCGCCACGCCGAACGACTTGCGGTTGTCGCCCTTCCAGCTTTCCATGTACCACTTGCCGCGCGAGGTGATGTAGGTCAGCTCCACGTCGAACTTGGTGTCCGCGGGCGCGGCAGCCACCTTGTCCCGCAGCTTCAGGATGGCGTCGTGGTGGCGCAGTTGCAGGATGTTGAAGACGCGCTTGCCGGTTTCCTTTTCGACGCGCTCCAGCTCGTCGACCAGGTCCGGCGTGGGCACCAGGGGCTTCTCGCAGATCACGTCGCAGCCCAGGCGCAGGCCCGCGGCAATGTGGGGGTGGTGCAGGTAGTTGGGGCTGCAGATGGCCACGTAGTCCAAAGCTGTGGCGGGGTTGCGCTTGAGTTGCTGCGCATGCTCGTAGAAGCGCTCGAACTCGGTGAAGAACTCGCTCTGCGGCGAGATGCTGTCGATGATGCCGACCGAATCGTTGATGTCGTACGCCACGGCCAGGTGGTTGGCCGTGTCCTTGATGGCGCGCATGTGGCGCGGTGCGATGTAGCCGGCGGCGCCGATCAGTGCAAAGTTTTTCATGTCGAGAAAGAAACGGGAAATGGCTTACAGGCGGAACACGGAGAAGCCGCTGTCGCGGGCCTCTTTCGGGCTGAACAGGCTCTTGACGTCGACCAGCACGGGCTGCTCGCCACGGCACAGGGCGCGCAATTCGGCAATGGTCGCGGCTCGGTACTCGTTGTGGCCCACGGCAACGACGAGCGCGTCGACAGGGTGCTGCGCATCGACCCGGCCCAGCCGAATGCCGTACTCGTGCGCCACCTCTTCGGCTTCAGCCCAAGGGTCCACCACTTCCACGGATGCGCCCCATGCCTCGAACTCGCGCACCATGTCCACGATCTTGCTGTTGCGGATGTCGGGGCAGTTCTCCTTGAAGGTGATGCCCAGAATGCCGATGCGGCAACGCGGCACGTCCATGCCATTCTTCAGCATCAGCTTGATGGTGTTGCGCGCCACGTAGCGCGCCATGTTGTCGTTGATGCGCCGCCCAGCCAGGATCACCTGCGGGTGGTAGCCGACCTGCTCCGCCTTGTGCGTCAGGTAGTACGGGTCCACGCCAATGCAGTGCCCGCCCACCAGGCCTGGGCGGAAGGGCAGGAAGTTCCATTTGCTGCCGGCCGCCTCGAGCACGTCGAGCGTGTCGATGCCCAGGCGCTCGAAGATCACCGAGAGCTCGTTGACCAGTGCGATGTTCAGGTCGCGCTGCGTGTTCTCGATCACCTTGGCGGCCTCGGCCACCTTGATGCTCGCGGCCTTGTGCGTACCGGCAGTGATGATCTGGTTGTAGAGCGCATCGACCGTGTCGGCCACCTCGGGGGTGCTGCCGCTGGTGATCTTCTTGATCTTGGTGAGCGTGTTGACCTTGTCGCCCGGGTTGATGCGCTCCGGGCTGTACCCACAGAAGAAGTCGACGTTGAACTTCTTGCCGCTGAACTTTTCCAGCACGGGCACGCAGACTTCTTCGGTGGCGCCGGGGTACACGGTCGACTCGAAGATCACGATGGCGCCCTGGCGCATCACCTTGCCGACGGTTTCGCTGGCCTTCACCAGGGGCGTCAGGTCGGGGCGGTTGGCGTTGTCGATGGGCGTGGGCACGGTCACGATGAAGACGGCGCAGTCGCGCAGGTCATCGATGTGCGAGGTGAAGGCCAGCTGCGCGGCGGCCTTCAGTTCCTCCGGCGTGGTTTCCAGGGTGTGGTCGTGTCCGCCCTGCAGTTCGGCGATGCGCTTGGCGTTGATGTCGAAACCGACCACCGAGCGCTTCTTGCCGAACTCCACCGCAAGAGGAAGGCCCACGTAGCCCAGGCCGATGATTGCAATGGGTTGATCTGGATGGATGGCTTGCATGATGAGAACACTGGAAACAAAAACTTCCGACAGCGCCCTCTCGATGGAAGCCGTCGCCCTATCGCACCTGAACCGTCGCCTTCAAACGCCCCTCCACTTCTCGCGCCGCTTCATGCAAGGAATGGAAGGAATGGGCTGCGGGAGCTTCAGTTGGCGTGCCTGACGTAAATCTCGCTCGCGGCATTGGCCACCGTCGCCGACGGCAATATCAAGCTGACCACGCGGTTCCACTTCACGAGAGGCACGGGGTCGATGTAGACCACGTCCTGCGACTGCAGCCGGAACTGGCTCGCAATGGCCAAGGCCGCTGGGTTTCGCGCATTCAGGTTGAAGATGGCGGGCGCGCCTGTCGCGCCTTGGCGAATCACGTAGATCTGGCCGGCGTTGGCGGTGGAGTTCAAGGTGCCGCCGGCTTCGCCCAGCGCTTCGCTCAGGCTGAGGCGGCCGTTGCTGCGCATGGGCAGTGCCAGCGGGGCGACGACTTCGCCCATGAGGAAGACCTTGGCGTCTTCGCGATTCGCCACGCGCACGGTGTCGCCGTTTTTCAGCGGAATGCTGTTGCCGTCGTAGCCGGCCTCGCGCAGCCGGGTCATGTCGATGGCAATCGACTGGCCGTTGCGAATGAGCGTGATGGCCGAGCGGTTGCCCGCGGCGGTGATGCCGCCGGCCCGGTTGATGGCTTCGTTCAGCGTCATCGGCACGTCGGTGAAGATCTGCGAGCCGGGGGTGCGCACTTCGCCTTCGACATACGCGCGGCGGCTACGGAACGACTGGATGCGCACGGTGACCTGCGGGTCGCGAATGTGCGGCGTGAGCAGCTTGCCGATGAGGTCGGAAGCATCGCCTTCGCTCAGCCCACCGACACGCACGCGGCCGATGTACGGAAAGGCGACTTCGCCGTCGGCGTCGACGATGAAGCCGGGTGCCACCTGCACGCCCGTCGGGTCGGCGGCTTGCGAAATGACGGCGCCCGCATTGGGCAACAGCTCGGGGTGGTCATAGACGATGACGCCCACCACGTCGCCCGGCCCGATGGTGTAGCGATCGCCCTTGCCGAACAGGGCTTGCACCTCGGGCGGCACGCCCTTCGGCGCGGCCTGGGCCAGCGTGCGCACGAGCGCGAGCGAAATGGGGGTGACCTGGCCTTCGGGCGCCTCGTCGGGCAGGTAGCGGAACTGGGTCGCCAGCTCACCGCCGTCGTAGGGCTCCACGTTGCCCATACCGGGCACGATCGCGCAACCTTGAAGCACCGCGGCACAAGCGAGTGCCGAAGTCCACTTCAGGACGTTCGCATTTCTTCTCAATTCTGATCCCCAGGAAATTCGTTATTCATTAGCAAAAATTGCGCAGCCAACAAATGCCTCCTCGCATTTGTTGCGGCGCAATTCTTTTTCACACAATTGTGGTTACCGCGATGCCCGTCGTTTTTGTAAGAAAACCGTACTTTTCTCTTGTGCCAAAGAGACACTTGGCCTGCGTCTCGATGGGAGAAAAGCTGGTCCGAAGGGCACCGCCAGCGCTGAAACTCCCGGTGAAGACAACCCCGGTGCGAGGAAGCCGTCAGAAGTCAACTTTTGTAACTTGCCGGGGCGTGATCCTACCAGCGCACAAGCGTTTCTCTGAGGTAACGGTTGCTGTAGGTATCTCTCTGTAACCAAAACCACCGGAACTGGTTACGGAAATGGACAAAACCGGGCTGAATGTGTTGCAGGCGGCAATCGCGAGCGCAGTGGCCCGGACGCTTGGCTAGGGTGGCCGCCGCGCATTTCGCGCACGCGATCCGCAGGCATACTTGCCGCTCCTACAACCACCGGCGCTCAAGCAGCCGTTCGAATCATGAGCATCCTCAGTGAATTCAAGGAATTTGCCGTCAAGGGCAATGTGATCGACCTCGCGGTGGGCGTGATCATTGGCGCGGCGTTCGGCAAGATCGTCGACTCGCTCGTGGCCGACATCATCATGCCGGTGGTCGGCCTGGTGTTCGGCAGGCTCGACTTCTCGAACCTCTACGTGGTGCTGGGCACGGCGCCACCCGGCGTGGCGAACACGCTGGCCGACCTGAAGAAGGCCGGGGTGCCGGTGCTGGCGTATGGCAACTTCATCACCATCGCGGTCAACTTCGTGATCCTGGCTTTCATCATCTTCATGATGGTCAAGCAGATCAACCGCCTGAAGCGCAAGGACGAGCCGGCGCCCGCCGCCGCCCCCGCCACGCCGGAAGACGTGGTGCTGCTGCGCGAGATTCGCGACAGCCTGAAGCAGCGCGTCTGAGTCTGAGTTTCCGGGGCGCTCGTTCGGGCGCCCTCCAGCGACAGTTCAACCGCCCTTGAGCACCCGGGCCATGCGCAGCGCCTCCACGAGGCTGGACGCATCGGCCCGCCCCGTTCCCACGATGTCGAACGCGGTGCCATGGTCGGGGCTGGTGCGCACCAGCGGCAGCCCCAGCGTGACGTTCACGCCCTTTTCCACGCCCAGGTACTTGACCGGGATCAGCCCCTGGTCGTGGTACATGGCCACCACCACGTCGAACTCGCCGCTGGACGCCACGCCCTGCTTGGCGCGCGCGCGCATGAAGACGGTGTCGGGCGCGTAGGGCCCGCTGACGTCGATGCCCTCGGCGCGCGCGGCCTCGATGGCCGGCGCGATGATCTCGCGCTCTTCCAAACCGAAGAGGCCCCCCTCCCCCGCATGCGGGTTCAGCCCCGCCACGCCGATGCGCGGCACGCGGCCCAGCGCCTGGGTGAGCGCGCGGTGGGTGATGCGCAGGGTCTGGAGCACGCCCTCGAAGCGCACGGCCTCGATGGCGTGGCGCAGCGACATGTGGATGCTGACGAGCACGGTGCGCAGCTCGTCGTTGGCCAGCATCATGCGCACCGGCACGTCGGCCACGTCGCGGCCCAGGTGGGCGGCGGCCTCGGCCTGCAGCAGCTCGGTGTGGCCGGGGTACGGAAAGCCGGCGGCGGACAGCGCCTCCTTGTGCAGCGGCGCGGTGACGATGGCGCCGATCTCGCCGCGCAACGCCGCGCGCGCCGCCCACACCACGCACTCGCCCGCCACGCGGCCGGCCTCGGCGCTGACCTGGCCCAGCGCGATGTGCGACGGCGGCGCAATCACCTGCAGCACGGGAATGCAGCGCGCCGGCACGGTGGCGGCCTCGGCCGCCGAGCCGATCTGCAGCACCGGCCAGCCCGGTTGCCCCGGCGCGGCCAGCGCCTGCGAGGCCTGGCGCATGGTGGCGACATCGCCCGCGACGAAGGCGCCGCGCGTGGCATCGGGCGCGTCGCGGAAGGCCTTGGCGATGATCTCGGGGCCGATGCCCGCGGGGTCGCCCAATGTGATGGCAATGGCTTCGGTCATGCGGGGTTGTCGATGTCGATGAATTCGTGCACCAGCCCGAGCTGCGCCGCCACCTGCCCGGCCACGGCCTGCGCGCCGTAGCGCTCGGTGGCGTGATGCCCGCAAGCCAGGTAGGCCACGCCCATCTCGCGCGCGTAGTGGGCCTGCGGCTCGGAAATTTCGCCGGTGATGAAGGCGTCGGCGCCGGCGGCGATGGCGGCCTCGAAGTAGCCCTGCGCGCCGCCGGTGCACCAGGCGATGTTTCTCACGGGGCGACGCGCCGCGTCAACCAGCGTCACCGGCCTGCGGAGCACCGCTTCGGCGTGGCTGGCCAGCGCCTGCGCATCGGCAAAAGCCTCGCCGTTCGCCTGCGCGCCCAAAAAGCCCAGCTCCTGCTCGCCGAAGCGGCCGGCCGGGCCCGCGTGGGCGACGAGCCCCAGCTGCAGGCCGAGCTGTGCGTTGTTGCCGAGTTCAGGGTGCGCGTCCAGCGGCAGGTGGTAGGCGAACAGGTTCAGGTCGGCGCCGAGCAGCAGGCCCAGGCGCTGCTTCATCCAGCCGGTGACGCGGCCGTCCTGGCCGCGCCAGAACAGGCCGTGGTGAACGAAGAGGGCATCGGCCTCGGCGTGGATGGCGGCCTCGATCAGCGCGCGGCTGGCGGTCACGCCCGACACGATCTTGCGGACGGTGGCGCGGCCCTCGACCTGCAGGCCGTTGGGTCCGTAGTCCTTGAAGCGGCCGGGGGCCAGCAGCTGGTCGAATGCCTGGAGCAGTTCGTGGCGGGTGGTGGTCATGCCGACATTGTCGCGCTGGCCTTGCGCCTTGCCGCCTACCGCTGTACCGCTCTGCGCTTCAGGCCTTGGCCGCGCCGTCGCGCATCGCATGGCCGCGCGCGGCCAGCGGCAGGAAGGCCAGCACAAAGCCCAGTCCCGCCAGCACCGCCACGTAATGCGCGGGCGCCATGGGGTCGTGCTGCAGCCAGAGCGTGAGGATCACCGGGGTGAGCCCGCCGAACACCGCGTAAGACATGTTGTAGGCAAACGAAAGCCCCGAGAAGCGCACCGGCGCCGGAAACGCCCGCACCCCGGCAATCGGCACGGTGGCGATGGTGCCCACGAACAGGCCCACCAGCCCGTAGTGCCAGAACAGCGTGGCCGGCGTGCCGGGCAGCCCGCTGTAGAACATGTATGCCGTGGCAAAGAGTCCGCCCCAGCCGACCAGCATCACGGTGCGCGAGCCGACGCGGTCGCTGGCCCAGCCGGCCAGCATGCAGCCCAGCGTGAGGGTGAGCGTGGCCAGCGCGTTGGCCTCCAGCGCCAGCGCGGCCGGAATGTGGTGCACCTTCTGCAGGTAGGTGGGCGTGTACAGCACCACCACCACGATGGCAGCCGACAGCACCCAGGTCAGCAGCGCGACGTAAACGCACGCCAGGCGGTGCTCGCGCAGCACGGTGCGCAACGGCAGCTCGCGCGCCACCGTCTTGCGGCCGGCCAGCTCCTTGAACACCGGCGTCTCGTGCAGAAACCGGCGCAGGTACACCGACACCAGCCCGAACACGCCACCCAGCACGAAGGGAATGCGCCAGGCGAAGTCGCTCACCTGCTCGCTCGAGTAGTGGCGGTTGATGGCCACGGCAACCAGCGAGCCCAGCAGGATGCCGCCCGTGATGCCCGAGGTGAGCATGCCGATGCCGAAGCCGTAGCGCTTCTCGGGCACGTGCTCGCCCACGAACACCCACGCGCCGGGCATTTCGCCGCCGATGGCCGCGCCCTGCAGCACGCGCATGGCGAGCAGCAGCAGCGGCGCCGCGACGCCGATGCTGGCGTAGGTCGGCAGCAGGCCGATGACGAGCGTGGGCGCGGCCATCAGGAAGATCGACAGCGTGAACATGCGCTTGCGCCCGAGCACGTCGCCGAAGTGCGCGATGACGATGCCGCCCACCGGCCGCGCCAGGTAGCCGGCCGCGAAGATGCCGAAGGTCTGCAGCTGGCGCAGCCAGTCGGGCATGTCCACCGGGAAGAACAGCGCGCCCAGCACCGTGGCGAAGAACACGTAGATGACGAAGTCGTAGAACTCCAGCGTGCCGCCCAGGGCGGACAGGGCCAGGGTCTTGTAGTCGCTGGAGCCGAGGGTGCGAGGGGCGGACTGGATGGACTCGGTGGGCGGGAAGCGCGCCGGTGCCGGCTGCGCGCCGCCGGGGATGGTGGTCTTGGAAGTCATGGCTGGCAGGAAGGTCGTGGCCGCGCGCCAGCCCGCAGGACCGGGGTGAAAAACGGAGGAAGCGGAAGAACGGCGCGTGGGCGAAATGCCTGGCCGGGCACGCCGGGTGGGCGGCACGGGAGGCCTGGAAGGGCGGGCCGGATGGGACCGCCCCGGGATGCTACGGGTTAACCCTTGTTTACGCAGCCGGGCGAGGCCAATCTCGACCGTGCGGCGCGGTTTCTGGCGCGCGGGGTTGATAGACAATTGACAACATTGCTGCGCCGTCGTGCAGCCTTCCACCGTCTTTTTCACCAATCTTTCATGAAACGCACCTGGCTGCTCTTTGCCCAAGCCGTGACCGTCCTGCTGGCGGCCTATTTCGTCGTTGCGACGCTCAAGCCCGAATGGCTCAACAAGCGCTCGACGTCGCTGGGTGGCGTGGTGTCGATCGTGGAGGCGCCGGCCGGCACGCCCGCCACGTCCGCGCTGGGCACGCCCGGCAGTCTGAGCGTGCCGGCCAAGAAGGCCTCGCCCGCAGTGGTGAGCATCAACACCAGCAAGGCGGCGCAGCGCCATCCGCGCAGCAACGACCCGTGGTTTCGCTTCTTTTTCGGCGACCAGGACGACCAGCCCCAGGTGGGCCTGGGCAGCGGCGTGATCGTCAGCCCCGACGGCTACATCCTTACCAACAACCACGTGGTGGAAGGCGCCGACGAGATCGAGGTGACGCTCAACGACAGCCGCCATGCGCGCGGCAAGGTGATCGGCACCGACCCCGACACCGACCTGGCGGTGCTGAAGATCGAGCTCGACAAGCTGCCGGTGATCGTGCTGGGCGACTCCGACGCGCTGCAGGTGGGCGACCAGGTGCTGGCCATCGGCAACCCCTTCGGCGTGGGCCAGACGGTGACGAGCGGCATCGTCTCGGCACTGGGGCGCAACCAGCTGGGCATCAACAACTTCGAGAACTTCATCCAGACCGACGCGGCCATCAACCCCGGCAACTCGGGCGGCGCGCTGATCGACGTGAACGGCAACCTGCAGGGCATCAACACGGCCATCTACTCGCGCTCGGGCGGCAGCATGGGCATCGGGTTCGCCATTCCGGTGTCGATGGCCAAGATCGTGCTGGAAGGCATCGTCAAGGAAGGCCAGGTGCGCCGTGGCTGGATCGGCGTGGAGCCGAACGAGCTGTCGCCCGAACTGGCCGAGACCTTCGGCGTGAAGGCGGACGCGGGCGTGATCATCACCGGCGTGCTGCAGAACGGCCCCGCCGCCAAGGCCGGCATTCGCCCCGGCGACGTGATCACCTCGGTGGGCGAGAAGAAGACCGACAACGTTCAGGCCCTGCTGACCGCGGTGGCCGGCCTGAAGCCGGGCAGCACGGCGCGGTTCGCGCTGCAGCGCGGCAGCGACAAGATGGAACTGGACGTGATGCCGGGGCTGCGGCCGAAGAGCCCCGTGAGGCAGGTGCCCAACCAGCCTGAATAAGGGGCCGGTCAGGTCGGAAGGCTCAGGAAATCAGGACTGCGCGGAATCCGCGCTTTCCTCTTTCTCGTCTTCTTCAGGCTTGCGGCCGGAGCTGGCGAAGTACTTGGCACCGATGATGCCCACCTCGTACAGCAGGCACATGGGCACCGCCAGCGCCAGCTGCGACACCACGTCGGGCGGCGTGAGCACGGCGGCCACCACGAACGCGACCACGATGAAGTAGCCGCGAAAGGACTTCAGCTTCTCGATGGTGACCATCTCGAAGCGCACCAGCAGCATCACCACGATGGGCACCTGGAACGCCACGCCGAAGGCGATGTACAGCGACAGGATGGCCTCGACGTACGACGAGATGTCGGGTGTCGCCTGCACCGCCGCGGGCGCGAAGCGCTGGATGAAGCTGAACATCTTGTCCAGCACGAACAGCTGCACGAAGGCAATGCCGGCATAGGCCAGCAGGCTGCCGAAGAAGATCAGCGGCAGCGCGAACTTCTTTTCATGGCTGTACAGGCCGGGCGCCACGAACATCCACGCCTGGTACATGAGCCAGGGCAGCGCCAGCAGCACGGCCGCCATCATCAGCACCTTCAGCGGCACGAAGAACGGCGAGAACACGCCGATGGCAATGAGCTTGGCGTCGTGCGGCATGTGGGCCTTGATCGGCATCGCGATGATGTCGATCAGCCCGCCGGGGCCGGGCCAGATGGCCAGCAGGATGCCCGCGAGCACCAGGCCATACACGCAATACAGCAGGCGGTCGCGCAGCTCGACCAGGTGAGCCACGAACGGCTGTTCGGTGCCCGCAAGCTCGTCTTCTTTGTCGTTGTTCTTGTTGTCGGAATCGGCCATTGGAAAAGAAGATAGCGTGACGTCGGCCGGCGTGCGGCGCTCGGGGAACGCGGTGGTGGGAGTGCGCTAGGTGATCTTGTTGATCGTGTGGGGGCGGAAGCGGGCCACCCGCGCCGCACCCGACAGCGCCTTGGTGCGCACGCCGTTGCGCGCCTTGTACCACTGCGGCGTGGCGCCCTGCTTCAGGCGCCAGTTCTTGCGCGGATGCCTGTATTCGGGCGGCGGCGGCGCTTCGGGTTCGGCCAGGGCCGACAGCGTTTCGCCGGAGGTGCCGCTGAACTGCTTCTCGAAGTCGCTCGCGCCGGTGTGGATGCTGTGCTCGACGTCGCGCGCCGCATCTTCCACCGTGGTCTTCATCTTGCGGAGCTCGTCGAGCTCCATGGAGCGGTTGACTTCGGCCTTGACGTCGTTCACGTAGCGCTGCGCCTTGCCGAGCAAGGTGCCCACGGTGCGGGCCACGCGGGGCAGCTTTTCAGGGCCGATGACGATCAGCGCCACGACGCCGATCAGCGCCAGCTTCTCAATGCCGAGGTCGAGCACGTGCGGTCCGCGCTCAGGACTTCTGACGTGCTTCGACGTCGATGGTCGACTTGTCGTTGACCGGCTGGCCGGTCACTTGCTGGGCGGGGGCCGAGGTGCCGGCGGGCGCGTCGGCGCTGCCGTCCTTCATGCCGTCCTTGAAGCCCTTGACGGCGCCACCGAGATCAGAACCCATGTTCCGCAGCTTCTTGGTGCCGAAGATCATGACCACGACGAGCAGCACGATCAGCCAGTGCCAGATGGAAAAAGAACCCATGGAGAACTCCTAAGAATGTGTCCGATTTTAGTCGGGACGAATGTGACAGTTTGGCTTAACCCTGCTCAGCCGCGAAGCCATGGCCGGGGACCGCCCATGACATGGACATGGAGATGGTGAACCTCCTGCCCGCCCTCGTTGCCGGTGTTGACGACGACCCGGAAGCCGCCCTCCGGGTAGGGCCTGCAGCCCTGCTCCAGCGCCAGCTTGGGCGCCAGCGTCATGATCTTGCCCATGAGCGCGGCGTCGTCGGGCGTGAGCTGCGCCATGGACGGGATGTGCTTCTTTGGCACCACCATGAAATGCACCGGCGCCCAGGGCGCGATGTCGTGAAATGCAAACAGGTCTTCGTCTTCGTAGACCTTGCGCGAGGGGATCTTGCCTTCGACGATCTTGCAGAAGACGCAGTTCGGGTCAGATGACATCTTTGGGTTCCATGGGGCGGCCGTCGTTCATGCGGATCATGCCTTTCACGATCCGGTACAGGAACCACAGCGAAATCAGGCTCCAGGCGATCCAGCCCGGAATGAAGAAGAGCAGCCAGAGCCACGACGTAACGATGTACAGCAGCCCGGCCCAGAGCACCGAGCGGATGCGCCAGCTGAAGTGCGAGGCCTGCCACGTACCGGCCGCGTCGTCGCGCTTGACGAAGTCGATCACCAGCGCGATCAGCAGGAGCAGCACCGAGGCCTGCGCCCCCGGCACGACCGCGCCGATGGCCACGATCAGGTGCAGCACGTAGCTGACCCAGCCCCAGGTCTTCAGGGAGTCGTCGGGTTCCACGTTCACGATGTCGTTGGCCATGGTCGGTGTCCTTTCAATCGTTGGAAGATCCAGCCTCGCCCGCTTCGCGCGCCTGCACCTTGCGCAGCGCCTTTTCCTCGATGCCGCTGGTGCCCTCGCGGCGCTCGAGCTCCGCGGTGACGTCGGCGGGCGAAAAACCGTAGTGCGCCAGCGCCACCATGGTGTGGAACCACAGGTCGGCCACTTCGTTCACTATTTTCGAGCGGTCGCCGCCGTGGTCGGCGTCCTTGGCGGCCATGACGACCTCGGTGGCTTCCTCGCCGATCTTCTTGAGGAAGGCGTCGGGGCCCTTGTGCAGCAGGCGCGCCACGTAGCTCTTGTCGGGGTCGCCGCCGCGCGCGGGCAGGCGGCTTTCGATCACCGCGGCCAGGCGGGCCAGGGCGTCGGTGGTGTTGCCGGGGTTCACTGGGGCGGTCATTTGTAGATCGACTCCGGGTCTTTCAGGACGGGTTCGACCACCGTCCACTGGCCCTTTTCGTACTTGCTGAAGAAGCAGCTGTGGCGCCCGGTGTGGCAGGCAATGCCGGGCTCGTGACCCAGCTGCGTGACCTTGAGCAGCACCACGTCGTTGTCGCAGTCGAGGCGGATCTCGTGCACGGTCTGCACGTGGCCCGACTCCTCGCCCTTGAACCACAGCTTGTTGCGCGAGCGGCTGAAATACACCGCCCGGCCGAGCTCGGCGGTCTTTTCGAGCGCCTCGCGGTTCATCCAGGCAAACATGAGCACGTCGTTGCTGCCCTGCTCTTGCGCGATGACCGGCACCAGGCCGTTCGCGTCCCACTTCACTTCATCGAGCCAATTCATCGCGCTATTGTCGGGGATAGAAAAAGACCCTTGAGAGGCGTTCGAGCGCCGTCCAAGGGGGAGATCAGGAGGCCACTCTCAGCGGTCGATGCGCACAGGAATGCCCCGCGCGGCCATGCGGGCCTTGGCCTCGCCGACCGTGTGCTCGCCGTAGTGGAAGATGCTGGCCGCCAGCACCGCGTCGGCGCCGCCGGTCTGGATGCCGTCGGCCAGGTCGTCCAGGCTGCCGACGCCGCCCGATGCGATGACCGGCACGTTGACGGCGTTGCTCACCGCGCGGGTCAGCTCCAGGTCGAAGCCGCTCTTGGTGCCGTCGCGGTCCATGCTGGTCAGCAGGATTTCGCCGGCGCCGCGGCGCGCCATCTCGGTCGCCCACTCGACCACGTCCAGGCCGGTGTTCTTGCGCCCGCCGTGGCTGTACACGTCCCAGCCGGCGCCGCGCGTGGCGGCTTCTTCGGGGCTGCGGCGCTTGGCATCGATGGCGACCACGATGCACTGCGAGCCGTACTTCTGCGAGGCGTCGCTGATCACCTGCGGGTCGGCGATGGCGGCGGAGTTGAAGCTGGTCTTGTCGGCGCCCGCGTTGAGCAGCCGGCGCACGTCGGCCACGGTGCGCACGCCGCCGCCCACGGTCAACGGAATGAAGACCTGCGACGCCACGGCCTCGATGATCGGCAGGATCAGGTCGCGCCCGTCGCTGGTGGCGGTGATGTCGAGAAAGGTCAGCTCGTCGGCGCCCTGCGCGTTGTAGCGCGCGGCAATCTCGACCGGATCGCCCGCGTCGCGCAGTTCGAGAAAGTTGACGCCCTTGACGACGCGGCCGCCGGTGACGTCGAGGCAGGGAATGATGCGTTTGGCAAGCATGGGGAGAACCAGGGAAGGAATCAGGAAGGGATCTGGAGCAAATCGGGGGAAGGAATGTCAGAGCACGCGCAGCTGCTGCCAGCCCTGCCACTCGGCGCCGGGCGCCAGCAGCACGGGCTCGTCGATGCGGGCCGCCTCCACGCACAGCATGTGGCGAAAACCGTCGGCCGGCATGTCGGCGAGTTTCGCACCGAGCACCGCGCCCGGGTTCCACACCACGGTTTCGCTGCAGCTGGCGCTCTGCGAGATTTCGAGCTTGCCGCCCGGCTGCACCAGCCGCAGCGGCTCGGCGGGGGCGGTGTACACGCTGTCGAACTCCGCATCGAAATGCAACGCCGCCGCGGTTTCCACATGGCGGTCGTCGCGCAGCGAATCCCAGCGGTTGGCACCCTGGAGGCCTTCGAGCCGCACATTGGAGATGTTGTCCACGCGCAGGTAGGTGTGCAGCGCGGCGGCAAAGGTCCAGGGGGCGCTGTCGAGGTTGCGCAGCGTGAGCGCGATGCGCAACTGGCCACGTGACAGCGTGGCCTCGAGCCGCGCCTCAAAAGCGTGCGGCCACAGCTTGCGGGTGGCGTCGCCGTCGCGCAGCGTGAGCCGAAGCGTTTCGGGCGTGTCCGAGGGCGTGTGCACCCAAGGCAAATTGCGCATGAAGCCATGCTTGGGCAACATGCCTCGCTGGTTGAATTGGGGGCAGCAAACGGGCACGCCGCCGCGGATGGCCGTGTGGCCGTCGAACACCGCCGAAGGGCTCAGGTAAAGCCTTTCCAGCCCGTCGGCCGCTGTCCAGGAGAGCACTTGCGCACCGTGCAAGGCCACCGTCAGGGTGCTGCCATCGGCGCCTGTGGCGCGCAGCGCGGGCTGGCCGCGAAACTCGATCGGGGTGATTTCCATGGCGAGAATTGTAGGCAGCGCCCGCGGCGTGGCACGGAATTGGCATCGGGGCCATTGCGTGCCCGGGGCCTTCTTGGATACCCTGTGACCGCTTCGGTCCCGTGCACTCCAAAAATCACTCTCACACGACACAAGGGGATACGCATGAAAAAAAAGCTGCCGATGGCCGCCTGGATCCTGATCGCCATGGTGCTCGGCATCATCGTGGGCTACATGATCTTCTCCAGCTTTCCGGACAAGAAGGCCGCCAAGGAGATCGCCGACTACGTCTCCATCGTGTCCGACGTGTTCCTGCGCCTGATCAAGATGCTGATCGGCCCGCTGGTGTTCTCCACGCTGGTGGTGGGCATCGCGCACATGGGCGACGCCAAGTCGGTGGGCCGCGTGTTCGGCAAGGCCATCGGCTGGTTCCTGACGGCCTCGCTGATCTCGCTGGTCATCGGGCTCATCATGGCCAACCTGCTCAAGCCCGGCGAGAACCTGGGCCTGCCGCTGCCCGACATCGGCGCCTCGGCCAACCTCGCCACCTCCAAGTTCACGCTGAAGGACTTCGTCAGCCACACGGTGCCCAAGTCGTTCGTGGAGGCCATGGCCAACAACGAGATCCTGCAGATCGTGGTGTTCTCGATGTTCTTCGGCGTGGCGCTGGCCTCGCTGGGCGACAAGGCCAAGACGCTGGTGGCGGCCATCGAGGAGCTGTCGCACGCCATGCTGAAGATCACCGGCTACGTGATGAAGCTCGCGCCGCTGGCCGTGCTGGCCGCCATGGCTGCCACCGTGGCCGTGAACGGCCTGGGCATCCTTCTGAAGTTCGCGGTGTTCATGGGCGACTTCTACCTCGGCCTGTTCGTGCTGTGGAGCGTGCTGGTGCTGGCGGGCTTCCTGTTCCTGGGGCCGCGCGTATTCAAGCTGCTGGTGCTCATCAAGGAAGCCTTCCTGCTGTCCTTTGCCACCGCCAGTTCGGAGGCCGCGTACCCGAAGATCCTGCAGGCGCTCGACCGGTTCGGCGTGAAGCGCAAGATCTCCAGCTTCGTGATGCCCATGGGCTACTCGTTCAACCTGGACGGCTCGATGATGTACTGCACCTTCGCCGTGCTGTTCATCGCGCAGGCCTACAACATCCACATGCCGATCAGCACGCAAGTCACGATGCTGCTCATCCTGATGCTCACCTCCAAGGGCATGGCCGGCGTGCCGCGCGCCTCGCTGGTGGTGATTGCCGCCACGCTGAACCACTTCGACATTCCCGAGGCGGGCCTGCTGCTGATTTTGGGCGTGGACACCTTCCTCGACATGGGCCGCTCGGCCACCAACGCGGTGGGCAATTCGATTGCGACCGCTGTGGTTGCCAAGTGGGAGGGCGAGCTGCTCTCCGAGAGCGACGCCGAGGTCAACGCCCGGGCCATCGACGAGGAGGCCAACGCCACCCTCGCCCACCCGGCGCACGCGTGAGGCGAAACGCCATGAAGCGCATCGGCATGCTCGCCCCAGCCTCTGCCTTGGCTTCCGCATCCGCCGGCGCCGCGTGGCTGGCGGCCGCGGTGCTCACCGGGCTGGCGGCGCTGGCGCTTCCCGTGCAGGCGCAGGAACTCACCGGCACGCTGGCCAAGGCGCGTTCCACGGGCGCCATCACCATCGGCTACCGCGAGTCGTCGGTCCCGTTCTCGTACCTCAATGCGCGCAAGGAGCCCATCGGCTATTCGATCGAGCTGTGCCGCTCGCTGGTGAGCTCCATCGAGGACGCGGTGAACAAGAGCCTCGCCATCAAGTGGGTGCCGGTTACCTCCGACTCGCGCATCGACGCGGTCGTGAGCGGCAAGGTCGACCTCGAATGCGGCTCCACCACCAGCAACCTCGAGCGGCAGAAGCGCGTGAGCTTCTCGCCCACCATGTTCGTCTCGGGCACCAAGGTGCTGGTGAAGAAGGGCTCGCCCATCAAGTCCTTCCGCGACCTGGCCGGCAAGAAGGTGGCCGTTACCGCCGGCACCACCAACGAGAAGACGCTGCGCGAGCTGTCGGACAAATTCAAGCTGGGCATCAACCTGCTGGTAACGCCCGACCACGCGGAATCGTTCGGCCTTGTGAAGAGCGGCCAGGCCGACGCCTTCGCCACCGACGACGTGCTGCTCTACGGCCTGATCGCGCAGGACGCCGCCAAGGCGAACTACGAGGTGGTCGGCGACTTTCTCTCCTACGACCCCTACGGCATCATGTACCGCAAGGACGACCCGCAGCTCAACAAGCTGATCGTCGATGCGTTCCAGGTGCTGGCGGAAGACGGCGAGATCGAGCGGCAGTACAAGCGCTGGTTCCTGCGCAAGCTGCCCACCGGCGAGAGCATCAACCTGCCGATGAGCGCGCAACTGGAAACGATCATCCAGACGATGTCGGTGAAGGCCGAGTAGCGTTCGAGCGCGCGCGGCGGCGCCCGGGGCGGCGCGGGTCGTGTGCAACACTGCGGCCCGATGCCAGCCAGCCCCGACACGCCTCCCTTGCCCAATTCGCTCACCGAACTGCTCGCCCTGGACCGCCGGTCCGATGCCACCTGGCAGGCGCTGAGCGACGCGCTCGAACACCACCTTGCCGCCGGCCGCCTCGACGCAGCCCTTGCGCTGGCGCGCGCCATGCCGCCCGACGACGCAGCCCTCGCCTGCCGGGACCACAAGTTCCTGCTCTGGGCCGCGGTCGCCGAGGCCACGGCGGGCGACACCGCCGCGGCACTCGCCCACGTGCAGAGCGCGTACCGCCACGGCTACCGCGCGTTCTGGGACTTTGCGGCCCGTCGCGTGCCGCAAGACGACAGCAGCGCCCTCCAGCGCCCGCTGCACGCCAATGCCGAGGTACAGGCCTGGGTCGACAGCGTGTTCGACGGCACCGTGGGCGACTGGGGCATGGACCCGCGGCGCACGCCCTTCTGCTGGTTCGAACAGGGCGAACTCACGCTGACGAAAGCGCGCTGCGCCATCAGCGACAAGCTGCTGCACAAGGGCGCGCCGGTCTACAGGTTCAGGTTCTTCAACGGCTCCTTCGACATTCCCACCGAGTTCGGCGTGGCCGACACCGCGGCCTTCGACAGCGACCCGGCCGCCACGGCCAACCGCCTGAACTACCAAGACCGCAGCTGCACGCTGCAGGCCCATGCGTTCAAGGTCGGCTATGCGCATCCGCGGGTGCATGCCTTCTGGCGCACGCTCGACGGCTTCGACCTCGACGCCACGCTGGCGCTGATCGCCGAGCCGCCGCTGCACGAATTGCACCGGGGCACCGGCGGCGAGTTCGTCAACCTGCTGCATCCGCTGGTGCAATGCGGCCACCTCGACGCCATCGTGCAGCGCCTGCCCGCGTTGCCGGCGCACATGGCGCTGCTGCTGATGTGCTTCGACGCGCCCGACATCCGCCACCGCGCCGCCGCCCACCTGGGGCTGCCCGAGCTGCCGGCGCTGTTCGGGCTGGCGCTCACGCCGTACGCGCGCAAGAGCCCGGCCGACGTTTGCCGGTTGATCGACTTCGGCGCGCGGCATCCGCGCTTTCGCCAACTGCTGGCCACGGTGCTGGTGCGCTACGAGCTGCACGTGTACGACAACTACAACCCGGGCGTGAACTGGTTCTTCCAGGCCTTCGCCGGCTTTGCGCTGGCGCGCGGCGGCGGGCTGCTGGACTTTCTGGTCGCCGAGCCCGAGCTGCTGCCGGTGCTGCACCGCATGAAGATGCAGTCGGTGTGCGACGACCACGGCAACGACCTGCCGGCGCTGCACCGCACCCTGGTGCTGAACCTGGCATGGAGCGAGCACCCCGGCCTGGCCGACTGGCGCGCCGTGCCGCCCACCATGCCGCACCGCACACGCCTTGCGGCCTCGCACCGCAAGACCGAGGGCGTGATCGCCAGCGCGGCCTTCCGGGCGCTGGCGCGCGATCGCGTGGCGGCCGAAGCCCCTTAGCGCGCGGGCCACTCCCAGCGCGGGATCTCGCTCATGTCGAGGTTCGCGATGCGGGTTTCGCCGAACTGCTTGTCGAGCACCACGGGCTGCAGACCGTCGAAGTCTTCCAGCGCGGCGATCAGCCGCGCGGCATGCGACACCACGATCACCTGCGACTGCCGCGCCGCCTGCGCGATGAGGCGCCCGAGCGCCGGCAGCAGGTCGGGGTGCAGGCTGGTCTCGGGTTCGTTGAGCACCAGCAGCGCGGGCGGCCGGGGCGTAAGCAGCGCCGCAATCCACAGCAGGTAGCGCAGCGTGCCGTCGGACAGCTCTGCGGCCGTCAGCGGGCGCAGCAGGCCGTGCTGGTGCATGAGCGTCTCGAAGCGGTCGGCCGTAGCCTGCACCTCGACGCGCGCTCCCGGAAAGGCGTCGTCCACGGCACGGTCGAGCGCCTCGCCGTCGCCGATCTCGCGGATGGTCTGCAGCGCCGCGGCCAGGTCGGCGCCGTCGTTGGCCAGCACGGGCGTGTAGGTGCCCAGTTGCGGCTGGCGCGCGGGCGCCTCGGCGTCGGAGCGGAAGTGGTCGTAGAAGCGCCAGGAGCGCATCTGCTCGCGCAGCGTGAGCATCTCGGGCGCGTCGCGCGGGTCGGCGTGCTCGGTCATCATGCTGGCGAAGGCCGGAATCGGCCGGCCCGTCGCCTGCCAGCCCCTGCCGTCGCGCAGGCGCAGCGCGGCGCCCTTGCGGTCGACCAGCTGGGTGGACGGGCGCAGCAGCGGGCCGCTCCAGATGGCCTCGTGCTTGATCTGCGGGTCGCGCGAAAAGGCAGTCGGTGGAATGGGTGGCGGCAGGCCGATGTCGATGGCGTAGCCGAAATCTTCCATGTCCACGCCGGCGAAGCCGAGCTTCAGCGCGACCGGCTCGCTGCGCGTGGTGCCCTGCACCGGCACGTCGCCGCGCAGCATGGCCGCAGAGAAGCGTTCAGGGCCCGCCCAGAGGGTGGAAGACAAGCCGCCTTCGCGCACCAGCGAGCGGATCACCCCGCCGTTGGCGATGTCGGCCAGCAGCCGCATCGCCCGGTACACGCTCGACTTGCCGCTGCCGTTGGTGCCGGTCACCAGCGTGAGCCGACCCAGCGGCACCGTCAGCTGGCGCAGCGAGCGGTAGTTGGCAATGGCGAGCGCGGAGAGCACGCGCTGGGGACGGAAACGGTCAGGCGCCGGCCAGTTCGTCCGCGCGGGCCTGCGCGGCGGCGAAGTCGAGGTCGCCCGAATAGATGGCGCGTCCGCAGATCACGCCTTCGACACCGTCGGACTCCACGGCGCAGAGGTTGTCGATGTCCAGCATGTTCGACAGGCCGCCCGAGGCGATCACCGGAATGGTCAGCGCCTGGGCCAGCTTGACGGTGGCCTCGATGTTGATGCCCGACAGCATGCCGTCGCGGCCGATGTCGGTGTAGATGATCGACTCGACGCCGTAGTCCTCGAACTTCTTGCCCAGGTCGGCCACCTCGTGGCCCGTGAGCTTGCTCCAGCCGTCGGTGGCGACCTTGCCGTCCTTGGCGTCCAGGCCCACGATGATGTGGCCCCCGAAGGCGCTGCAGGCGTCCTTCAGGAAGCCGGGGTTCTTGACCGCGGCGGTGCCGATGATCACGTAGCGCAGGCCGTCGTCGATGTAGCGCTCGATGGTGTCGAGGTCGCGGATGCCGCCGCCGAGCTGCACGGGAATGTCGTCGCCGACTTCCTTCAGGATCGCCTTGATCGCCGCGTGGTTCTGCGGCTTGCCGGCGAAGGCGCCGTTCAGGTCGACCAGGTGCAGCCGGCGCGCACCGGCCGTGACCCACTTGCGGGCCATGGCGGCGGGGTCTTCGCTGAAGATGGTGGACTGGTCCATGTCGCCCTGCTTGAGGCGAACGCAGTGGCCGTCTTTGAGGTCAATGGCGGGAATGAGGAGCATGGAAGTGACGCGAGTGAGCAGAGTCCGGGCTGTGGAGGGTTCGGCCCGGACGGGAAAAAAGGTTCAGGGATTCCAGTGGAGGAAGTTGCGATACAGCTGCAGCCCGTGGTCCGCACTCTTCTCCGGGTGGAACTGGGTGGCAAAAATGTTATCGCGTGCAATGGCCGCGGTAAAGCTCGCGCCGTAATCTGCCTCGCCCACGCTGTGTTTGGCGTCGACCGGGCGGGCGTAGAAGCTGTGCACGAAATAGAAGTAGCTGTCGTCCGGCACGCCCGCCCACACGGCGTGCGGCTGGGCCTGGCGCACCTGGTTCCAGCCCATCTGCGGCACCTTGAAGCGGCTGCCGTCGGGCTGCAGGCGCCCAGCCAGGTCGAACTTGACGACCTCGCCCGGAATGAGGCCCAGGCCATCGGTCGGGCCTTCGTGGCTGCGCGACAGCATCATCTGCATGCCCACGCACACGCCGAACAGCGGCTTGCTGGCCGCCGCCTCGAGCACCGATTCCTGCAGGCCCGACTCGCGCAGCTCGCGCATGCAGTCGGGCATGGCGCCCTGCCCCGGCAGCACCACGCGGGTGGCCTTGCGCACCACGTCGGGGTCGGAGGTGACGAACACCTCCACGCCCACCTGGTCGGCCGCATGGCGCACGGCCTGCGACACGGAATGCAGGTTGCCCATGCCGTAGTCGACGACCGCGACGGTATTTGCTACAGATTTCATAGCTGTTCGCCGGCGCGCTTCAGAGCGAGCCCTTGGTCGACGGAATGACCCCGACGGAGCGCGGGTCGAGCTCCAGCGCGCCGCGCATCGCGCGCGCGAAGGCCTTGAACACCGTTTCGCACTGGTGGTGGGCGTTGACGCCCTTCAGGTTGTCGATGTGCAGCGTGACGAAGGCGTGGTTGACGAAGCCCTGGAAGAACTCGTAGGTGAGCTGGCTGTCGAAGGTGCCGATCATTCCGCTGGTGAAGGGCACGTGCATGACGAGGCCGGGGCGGCCCGAGAAGTCGATGACCACGCGGCTCAGTGCTTCGTCCAGCGGCACGTAGGCATGGCCGTAGCGGCGAATGCCCTTCTTGTCGCCGATGGCCTTCGCCACGGCCTGGCCGAGCGTGATGCCCACGTCTTCCACCGTGTGGTGGCCGTCGATGTGAAGGTCGCCCTGGCAGTCGATGTCGAGGTCGATCAGCCCGTGGCGGGCGATCTGGTCGAGCATGTGGTCGAAGAAGCCGATGCCGGTCGCGAGCTTGGCGCGGCCGGTGCCGTCGAGGTTGACGCTGACGGTGATCTGGGTTTCCGCGGTGTTGCGGGTGACGGACGCGATGCGGTCGCCGCTGTCCTGGGGGGAGGGGGTGGTCATAGTGAGGCTTCGAGTGCCGCCAGCATCCGCGCATTCTCGTCGGCCGTTCCGACGGTGAGGCGCAGGCAATTTGCGAGCAGTTCGTGCATTTTAGAAACGTTCTTCACCAGCACCCCGCGCGCCTTCATGCCCTCGAAGGTCCTGGTGGCATCGGGCACCCGCAGCAGGATCATGTTGGCGTCGCTTGGCCAGGTCTTCACGCCGGGCAGGCGGCCGAGCCCCGTCATCAGGCGCTCGCGCTCCTCGCGGATCTGCCGGGCCTGGGCCTCGAACACCTCGGCGTGCTCCAGCGCGAACAGCGCGCACTCGCAGTTGAGCACGCTGATGTTGTACGGCGGGCGCACCTTGTCGATCTCGGCCACCAGCGCGGCCGGGCCCATCAGGTAGCCCAGGCGGATGCCGGCCAGGCCGAACTTGCTGAGCGTGCGCATCAAGAGCACATGGCCGTGCTTCGCCAGCCGGTCGATGTAACTTTTGGCGGCGAAGGGCTGGTAGGCCTCGTCCATCACCACCAGGCCGCCCTGCGCGCCCTGGGCTTCGACGATCTTCTCGATGACGGCGTCGTCCCAGAGGTTGGCGGTGGGGTTGTTCGGGTAGGCCAGGTAGACGATGGCCGGCTTCTCGCGCGCGATGGCGGCCAGCATGGCGGCCTCGTCGAGCTCGAAGTCGGCCGTGAGCGGCACGCCGACGAACTTCAGGCCCTGCAGCTGCGCGCTCATGGCGTACATGACGAAGCCCGGCAGCGGCGCAAGCACGGTGGCGCCGGGCTGGTCGCAGGCAATGTCAAGCAGCGAAATGAGTTCGTCGGAGCCGTTGCCCAGCATCAGCGAGAAACCCTCGGGCATCTGCGCATGCGCGGCGAGCGCACGCTGCAGCTCGGCGCCGCGCTCACCCGGATACCGGTTCAACGCCAGCGCGCCCAGCCGCGCGCCCAGTTCGGCCTGCAGCGCGGGCGGCAGGCCGAAGGGGTTTTCCATGGCGTCGAGCTTGATGAAGCCGCTCGCGTCCTGCACCGCGTAGGCATGCATGGCGCGCACGTCGTTGCGGATGCGGTCGATCGGGGAACGGGCAGATTCAGGAGCGGTCATCGGGTGCAGCGGTAGCTGTTCTTCAGGGCGCCGGCCATGACCAGTTGCACAGGCATGTCGGCTTCATAACTGTCGGCGTTGCGGCTCAGCTCGGTCTGGTAGAGCGAGCGCGCCATGGCGGGTTCGAGGCGGCGGCCCTCCACGCAGAACACGGGCTTCTGCCCGTTGCGCTGCGAGGCCTCGACGCCTTCGCGCAGGCCCTCGAGCACGCCGACCAGGTAGTAGCTGGCGTAGGCCTTGCCGTCTTTTTCGCCGGCCTCGAGCGTGCGCAGCTCACGGATGCTCATGGCCTGCGCGCCCGCAGCGGACGCCAGCGCGGCCACGGCCACGGCCAGCAAGAAGGCGGCGCGCCTCTTCATTTGCGGTAGCGCGGCGGCGGCGCGTAGGCGCCGTCGGCCGGGAAGGCGCTGGGCTGCGAGGGAGCGGCGTCGCGGCGCTGGCGGCGGGGCGCGTCGGGCTCCTCGAGCTCGAACAGCGCGGCACCGATCACGCCGATGTTGCGCACGTCGCCGGCTTCGGTGTTGGCGGCATAGGCACGGCCCGGGGCGGCGAAGCGGAAGGCCGCGACCTCGTTCTGGCTCTTGCGGAAGCCCTCGATGGTGAGCGCCTGCAGCGGGCGCAGCACGTAGCCGCCGTTGCGCAGGCTGCCGGGCTTGCCGTTGAGCACGTCGAGGCCGTCGACCGTGGCGATCACCTCGTAGCTGCGCTCGCTGAGGTTGCGAAAGCGCAGCGTGTAGCGCGCGCCTTCGACGCCGGCCAAGCGGAAGGTGTCGTCGGCACCGGGGCCGGCACCGCGGCGCGCGCGCTGCAGCGGCAACGCGCGGCC
Source organism: Variovorax sp. J22G73 (assembly GCF_030317035.1). GTDB lineage: Bacteria > Pseudomonadota > Gammaproteobacteria > Burkholderiales > Burkholderiaceae_C > Variovorax. The sequence continues at coordinate 241,640 of NZ_JASZYK010000001.1, read as the reverse complement.
CTCTTCGTCGAGCACCGACCATTCGACGTCGCCGTCGGCCAGCAGCATGCTGAGGCGGCGCTCGGGGTTGTTGCCCACGGCGCGGCGCACGGCGGAAGCTTCGTTGTAGCCGAGCGAGGCCACGTCGTCGGGCTGGGCCGACAGGCGCTTGGTGACGACGCTGCGGGTCTTCGACTCGAGGCCTTCGCCCCATTGCGTGCCGAGCTGCGGCGCGGGGGCGGCAGGTGCAGCGGGTGCAGCGGCCACGCTGGAGGTGGCGCCCACGGAAGACAGGTCGCGCGGCGCCTGCGGCATCTGGGTGCAGGCGGCCAGCAACGCGGCCCCCGCGGCAAGGCCGGTTGCGAATCGGAAAAGACGCGAACGGTACAGACGATCAATCATCTTGCTTGCTCCCCCCGGAGGCTTGTTGTGGAAGCCCGGATCTTACGCAGCGGATTTGCGCAGCCGCATGCGCGCGGCGTCCGCGTGCGCCTGCAGGCCCTCGCCCTCGGCCAGCGTCACGGCGATGGGGCCCAGCACCTGGGCGCCGGCCTCGCTGACCTCGATGAGGCTGGAGCGCTTCTGGAAGTCGTACACGCCCAGCGGGCTCGAGAAGCGCGCGGTGCCGCTGGTGGGCAGCACGTGGTTCGGGCCGGCGCAGTAGTCGCCCAGGCTTTCGCTGGTGAAGGCGCCCAGGAAGATCGCGCCCGCGTGGCGCAGCAGCGGCTCCCAGCGGCCGGGCTCGTTGCTGCTCACTTCGAGGTGTTCGGGGGCGATGCGGTTGCTGATCTCGCAGGCCTCTTCCATGCTCTTCGTGTGGATCAGCGCGCCGCGGCCGTTGAGCGAGGCGGCGATGATTTCCGCGCGCGGCATGGCCGGCAGCAGGCGGTCGATCTCGGCCTGCACGCGGTCGATGTAGGCCGCGTCGGGGCACAGCAGGATGCTCTGGGCCAGCTCGTCGTGCTCGGCCTGGCTGAACAGGTCCATGGCCACCCACTCGGGCGGCGTGCTGCCGTCGGCCAGCACCAGGATTTCGCTGGGGCCCGCGATCATGTCGATGCCCACGGTGCCGAACACGCGGCGCTTGGCGGCGGCCACGTAGGCGTTGCCGGGGCCGGTGATCTTGTCGACGGCGGGAATGGTCGCGGTGCCGTAGGCCAGCGCGGCCACGGCCTGCGCGCCGCCGATGGTGAAGGCGCGCGTGACGCCGGCCACGTAGGCGGCCGCCAGCACGAGCACGTTGCGCTCGCCCTTGGTGGACGACTGCCCGCCCGCGCCGCCGGTGGCCACGCTGCCCTTCACGGGCGTGGGGACCACCATGATGATTTCGCCCACGCCGGCCACGTGGGCCGGAATGGCGTTCATCAGCAGGCTCGACGGATAGGCCGCCTTGCCGCCGGGCACGTAGATGCCGACGCGGTCCAGCGGCGTGACCTTCTGGCCCAGCAGCGTTCCGTCGGCGTCGCGGTAGCTCCAGCTTTCGCCGCTGGCCTTCTTCTGCGCCTCGTGGTAGCTGCGCACGCGGTCGGCCGCGGCCTGCAATGCGGCGCGCTGGTCTTCGGGCAGCGAGTCGAAGGCTTCCTTGAAGTCGCCTTGCGTCAGTTCGAGTTCCGCCACGGCGGCGGCGCCGAGGCCGTCGAAGCGGCGCGTGTACTCCAGCACCGCCTCGTCGCCCCGCTTCTGCACGTCGGCCAGGATGTCCGCCACCACCTTCTCGATGGCCGCGTCGGCGTCCGCGGACCAATGCAGCCGCGCCTTGAATTCAGCGTCGAAGCTGGCTGAAGTCGTGGAGAGTCGGGCGGGGGCTGCTTTCAGAGTCATGGGGTCCAGGCGGAAAGGTTCAGGCGGAGGGAATGGCCGACGCGAACGCGTCGATGATGCGGCGGATGGGCTCGCGCTTGAGCTTGAGCGCGGCCTGGTTCACCACCAGGCGGGCGCTGATGTCCATGATGCGTTCCACCTCGACCAGGTGGTTGGCCTTGAGCGTGTTGCCGGTCGACACCAGGTCGACGATGGCATCGGCCAGGCCCGTGAGCGGCGCCAGCTCCATGCTGCCGTAGAGCTTGATCAGGTCGACGTGCACCCCCTTGCTGGCGAAGAAGTCGCGCGACAGGCCCACGTACTTGGTCGCCACGCGCAGGCGCGAGCCCTGCTTCACGGCCGAGGCGTAGTCGTAGTCGTTGCGCACGGCCACGCTCAGGCGGCAGGCCGCGATGCGCAGGTCCAGCGGCTGGTACATGCCCTGGTTGCCGTTCTCCAGCAGCACGTCGAGCCCGGTCACGCCGAGATCGGCGCCGCCGTACTGCACGTAGGTGGGCACGTCGGACGCGCGCACCAGCACCACGCGCACGTCGGGGCGGGTGGTCTCGAGGATCAGCTTGCGCGATTTCTCGGGGTCTTCGGTGACCTCGATGCCGGCGGCGGCCAGCAAAGGCATCGTCTCTTCGAAGATGCGGCCTTTGGAAAGGGCAAGGGTGATCATGCGGCGGCCGCTCCGGTCAGTCGTTCGATGTCGGCACCGAGCCCGCGAAGCTTTGCTTCCATGCGGTCGTAGCCCCGGTCCAGGTGGTAGATGCGGTCGACCAGCGTCTCGCCCTCGGCCACGAGGCCGGCGATGACAAGACTGGCCGAGGCGCGCAGGTCGGTGGCCATCACGGTGGCGCCCGAGAGCTGCTGCACGCCCTCGACCATCGCCACCTTGCCCTCGACGTGGATGCGCGCGCCCAGGCGCACCATCTCGTTCACGTGCATGAAGCGGTTCTCGAAGATGGTCTCGGTGACCATCGAGGCGCCGCGCGCAATGACGTTCAGCGCCATGAACTGCGCCTGCATGTCGGTCGGAAAGCCGGGGTACTCGGTGGTGCTGAAGCTCTGCGCCTTCAGGTGCGCGTGGGCCGGGCCCTTCGAGGCAATGCGCACGCCGTCTTTCTCGCAGGCGATCGTGCAGCCGGCATCGCGCAGCTTGTCGATCACGGCGTCGAGGTGGTCGCCGCGCGCATGGCGCAAAAAGGCCTCGCCGCCGGTCGCCGCCACGGCGCACAGGAAGGTGCCGGCCTCGATGCGGTCGGCCACCACCGCGTGTTCGCAGCCGTGCAGCTTTTCCACGCCCTGGATGCGGATGTGGCTGGTGCCGTGGCCTTCGATCTTCGCGCCCATGCGGATCAGCATCTCGGCCAGGTCGACGATCTCGGGCTCCTGCGCGGCGTTTTCCAGCAGCGTCTCGCCCTCGGCCAGCGCAGCGGCCATCAGGAAGTTCTCGGTGCCGGTGACGGTGACCATGTCGGTCAAAATGCGCGCGCCCTTCAGGCGGGTGCGGCCCTCGGGCAGGCGCGCGACCATGTAGCCGTGCTCGACCACGATCTCCGCGCCCATGGCCTGCAGGCCCTTGATGTGCTGGTCGACCGGCCGCGAGCCGATGGCGCAGCCTCCGGGCAGCGACACCTTGGCGTGGCCGAAGCGCGCCAGCAGCGGGCCCAGGGCCAGCACCGAGGCGCGCATGGTCTTCACGAGCTCGTAGGGAGCCTCGGGGTTGCCCAGGTCGCCGGCGTTCAGGCGCACGGTGCCGTTGTCGTCGCGCTCGGCGGTCACGCCCATGTTGCGCACCAGCTTGAGCATGGTCGACACGTCCTGCAGGCGCGGCACATTGTGCAGGGTCACGGGCTGCTCGGTCAGCAGCGCCGCGCACAGCTCGGGCAGCGCGGCGTTCTTGGCGCCGGAAATGAGTACTTCGCCGCGGAGCTCTCGCCCGCCGCGAATCAGAAGTTTGTCCATCGAAATTCCAGCGAAATCAGGGGCCCCACGGGGGCCGGAACGTTATTTTTCCACTGCGGCCCATTCGGCCGGCGTGTAGGTCTTCATCGAAAGCGCGTGCACCTCGTCCGTGTGCATTTTCGCACCGAGGGTGGCGTAGACCCGCTGATGGCGCTGGATCGAGCGCTTGCCCTCGAATTCGGCCGAGACGATGGTGGCGTACCAATGTCGACCATCGCCCTCGAGCGTGATGTGCTCGCACGGGAGATGGGACTGGATCAGGGCCTGGAGTTGTTCGGCGGTCATGGGATGTGGGGAAAAAACGTTCAGCCGCGGATCTTGTAGCCGATGCGCAGCAAATGGACGGCCACCGCGCTCACCACCAGCCAGGCGGTGCCGACGATGCCGAAGCTCAGCCAGGGCGAGGCGTCGCTCACGCCGAAGAAACCGTAGCGGAAGCCGTCGATCATGTAGAAGAACGGGTTCAGGTGGCTCACCTTCTGCCAGAACGGCGGCAGCGACCCGATGGAATAGAACACGCCCGACAGGAAGGTCATGGGCATGATCAAGAAGTTCTGGAACACAGCCATCTGGTCGAACTTCTCGGCCCACAGGCCGGCAATGAGGCCCAGCGTGCCAAGCATTGCGGCGCCCAGCAGCGCGAACACGATGATCCACAGCGGCGCCACGAAGTCCGGCATGGCGAAGAACATGGTGACCACGAACACGCCCAGCCCCACGGCCAGCCCGCGGATGATCGACGAGCCGACGTACGCAAGGAACCAGCCCCAGTGCGACAGCGGCGTGAGCAGCACGAACACCAGGTTGCCCATGATCTTGCTCTGAATGATGGACGACGAGCTGTTGGCGAACGCGTTCTGCAGCACGCTCATCATCACCAGGCCGGGCACCAGGAAGGCGGTGTAGCCGACCGTGCCGTAGACCGTGACGCGGCCTTCGAGCACATGGCCGAACACCATGAGGTACAGCAGCGCGGTGAGCACCGGCGCCCCGACGGTCTGGAAACCGACCTTCCAGAAGCGCAATGTCTCTTTATAGAGAAGCGCGCGCCAACCAGTAACAGCCATCATCTCGCGACCTCCAGCGGCGTCTGCTCGCCCGCCATCAGGTCGATGAACACGTCTTCCAGGTCGGCCTTGCGCATTTCCACATCTTCCACCGCGACGCCGGCTTCGCGGATCGCGGCCAGCAGTTGTTCGACTTCATGGGCGTTCTGCGCCGGCAACTGCACGATGCGCCCGGTGATGCGCGCATGCTGGGCAATGGCCCAGGGCAGCATCGCGTCGGTCTTGAAGCGCAGCACATTGCTGGCGGCCGACTTCAGCAGCTCGCTGGTGCGGTCCAGCGCAATCACGCGGCCCTGCTTGAGCATCGCGATGCGGTTGCACAGCGCCTCGGCCTCTTCCAGGTAGTGCGTGGTCAGCAGCACGGTGCTGCCCTGCTTGTTCAGCCTGGCGACGAACTGCCAGAGCGTCTGGCGCAGCTCGACGTCGACACCGGCCGTGGGTTCGTCCAGCACGATCACCGGCGGCTTGTGCACCAGTGCCTGCGCCACCAGCACCCGGCGCTTCATGCCGCCCGAGAGCTGGCGCATGTTGGCCGTGGCTTTGTCGGCGAGGCCCAGGCTCTGCAGCAGCTCGTCGATCCAGGCTTCGTTGTTCTTGATGCCGAAGTAGCCCGACTGGATGCGCAGCGACTCGCGCACGTTGAAGAAGGGGTCGAACACCAGCTCCTGCGGCACGATGCCCAACTGGCGGCGCGCCTCGGCGAAGTCGCGCTGCACGTCGAAACCGTGCACGCTGATGGCGCCGGACGTGGGCCTCGACAGGCCCGCGAGCATGCTGATCAGAGAGGTCTTGCCCGCCCCGTTCGGCCCGAGCAGGCCGAAGAATTCGCCTGGCTCTATCTGGAATGTGACCTCGTCGACCGCCTTGAGCCCTTGCTTGCCTTGGGCTTTTTGCTGTCTGGAGGGGGGGTAGGTCTTGGAGACCGATTGGAATGAGATCGCGGGCATGGGAGCCCGCGATTTTACGGGGCCGTTACTTTTTCAGGGCGCAGCGGGCAAAAGGCCTGCGATTCCGTACAGCGCGGCCAACTCGCGCAGGCGCGGCGACAAGCCCTTCACCGAGAAACCGCGGCCCAGCGCGCTGGATTCGCGCCGGCATTCGAGCAGCACGGCGAGCGCGGACGAATCGAACTGGGCCAGCGCGGTGGCGTCCACCACGGTGGAGGACGAATCGGTCTGGCCTTTGAGCCCCTGCTGCAGCATGCGCATGCAGGCGGGGGCCTCGTCGTGGGTCAGGCGCGTGGGCAAAACCAGCATCGGTCAGCCCTTGCTGTTGCCCTTGTTGCGCGCGGCCAGGGCGGAAATGAGGCCGTCGACGCCGCTCTTGTTGATTTCCTGCGAGAACTGGGTGCGGTAGGTGTCGACCAGCCACACGCCCAGCACATTCAGGTTGTAGACCTTCCAGCCGGCGCCCTGGCCGGGGGTCTTCTCGAGGCGGTAGTCGAGCTGCACCGGGTCGCCGCGGCCCTTGACCTCGGTGCGCACCAGCACGTCGGTGTCGTCGGCCGAGCCGCGGAACGGACGCACGCTGACGGTCTGGTCGCTCACCTGGTCGAGGGCGCCCGCGTAGGTGCGCACCAGCAGCGTCTTGAACTCTTCCTGCAGCCGCTTCTGCTGCTCGGGCGTGGCGGTGCGCCAGGCCGGGCCGACGGCGGAGGCCGTCATGCGCTGGAAGTTGACGTTGGGCATGATCTTGCTGTCGACCAGCACCATGATCTTGTTGACGTCGCCCGACTTGATGGACTTGTCCGACTTGATGGTCTCGAGCACATCGGTCGAGATGCGCTTGACCAGCGCATCGGGGGTTTCGTCGGCGGCGCGCGCGGGGCTCACGAAGGTGGCGGCGGCGCTGAACAGCATCGCGCCGGCGAGCACCAGGTGGCCGAAGCCGCGTCGTTGCAGGATCATCTTGTTGTTCATTGACAGGTCCCTCTGGTTTCTGGTTTCACGCAGCACGCACAGGAATGGCGTGCCACGCATAGAACGGGTTCGACAAGGCCCCGGCCTACCGGGTTCCTGAAGCACAGGTGAAGCCTTGCAACGGAATGCAAGCAGGCGGCCTGTGCGCTGTCGCGGCCCGTCGACTCGGTCTTACTTGCCGGCGTCCTCGTCCGGCGACTTGCCGTCCTGGATCAGGCTGCGGCGGCGCTGCAGGAAGGCATCGCGCGTGAACGAATACTTGTCGAGCGCGGCGTCGTCGATCAACCGGCCGGCGCGCAGATACTGCGAGCGCTTGTCGACCACGCGCAGCACGGTCAGCGAATTGCGCCATGCCACGTCGTTCAGCGCGTTGAGGCCGTCGCCGTAGAAATCGACCGGCTTGGCGATCGTGTCGCGCAGCGTGGACGGGCCCAGCACCGGCAGCACGATGTACGGGCCGGCAGCCACGCCCCAGCGGCCGAGCGTCTGACCGAAGTCTTCGTCATGGCGGTCGATGCCCGCCTCGGTGGCCACGTCGAGCAGGCCGCCCAGGCCGAAGAAGGTGTTGACGTTGACCCGCATGAAGGTCTCGGCGCTGTTCTGCAGCTTCAGCTGGGCCACGCTGTTGGCAAAGCTCCAGACGTCGCCCAGGTTGCCGAAGAAGTTGTTCACGCCGGTGCGCACCATCGAGGGCAGCACGTTGACGTACGCCGTGGACACAGGCACCAGCACGGCTTCGTCGAGCTTGTCGTTGAAGGTGAACACCCCGCGATTGAAGGGCTCGAACGGGTCGGCCGGGTTCGCGTTGGGGCCGGTGGCACAACCGGCGACAAGGGCAAATACGGCGGCGGCACTGGTCCAGCGCGCGTATTTGGCGAGTTTTTTCATGGCAGTCGGGGCGACTTGCAAAAAGGATCGTGTTTTCATTTTTTATTGGGGGTTCCCTGCGCCGAACCGGAGTTCGAGCTCCCGTCGGCGGCCTTGCTGTAGAGGAACTGGCTGATCAGGTTTTCCAGCACCACCGCGGATTGCGTGGCAGTGATGGTGTCGCCGGCCTGCAGGTTCTTCTCCTCGGCGCCCGCCTCGATCCCGATGTACTGCTCGCCGAGCAGGCCACTGGTCAGGATCTTGAGCGAGCTGTCCTTGGGAAAACTGTAGCGGTTTTGCAAAGCCAGTGTGACGTCGGCCTGAAAGGTCTTGTCGTTGAAGGAGATGGACTCCACCCGGCCGACCACCACGCCCGCGCTCTTGATCGCGGTTTGCGGCTTGAGCCCGCCGATGTTGTCGAAGCGCGCGGTGACTGAATAGGTCTTCTGGAAGTTCAGGCTCAGCAGGTTGGCCGACTGCAGCGCCAGGAACAGCAATGCGGCCGCGCCGATCAGCACGAACAGGCCGACCCAGATGTCATTGTTGGAACGTTGCATGGTTTGCACTCTCTAGAAACGATTGGGGGCGGGCCCCTTTAGATACTGAACATCATGGCGGTGAGCAGAAAGTCCAGCCCCAGCACCGCCAGCGACGCCGTCACCACCGTGCGCGTGGTCGCGCGCGACACGCCTTCGGGCGTGGGCTGGGCCTCGTAGCCCTGCAGCAGCGCGATGAAGGTCACGGTGAAGCCGAACACGATGCTCTTGATGACGCCGTTGCCCACGTCGCGCCACACATCGACGCCGCCCTGCATCTGGCCCCAGAAAGCGCCCGGGTCCACGCCCAGCATCAGCACGCCCACCACGTAGCCGCCCATGATGCCGACCGCGCTGAACACGGCCGCCAGCAGCGGCATGGTGATCACGCCGGCCCAGAAGCGCGGCGCCAGGATGCGCTGCACCGGGTCGACCGCCATCATTTCCATGGCGCTCAGCTGCTCGTCGGCCTTCATGAGGCCGATCTCGGCCGTCAGCGACGTGCCGGCGCGGCCGGTGAAGAGCAACGCGGCCACCACCGGCCCGAGCTCGCGCACCAGGCTCAGCGTGACCAGCAGGCCCAGCGCTTCGGAAGAACCGTAGCGCTGCAGCGCGTAGTACATCTGCAGCCCCAGCACGAAACCCACGAACAGGCCCGACACGCCGATGATGGCCAGCGAGTAGTTGCCCAGGAAATGGATCTGGTCGCGCACCAGGCTGAAGCGCCGCATGATCTGCGCGCCCGGCCCCAGCAGGCGCAGGAAGAGCTTCGCGCCGTAGCCCAGGTTGGCCAGGTGGCTGCGTACGCCGTAGCCGATGTCGGCAGGCTTCCACCAGCTCATGAGCGGCCTCCTTCGCCATTGCCGAAGTCGTCTTCGATGCTGACGCCCGGGTAGTGGAAACGCACCGGCCCGTCGGGCAGCGCGTTCACGAACTGGTGGACCAGCGGGTCGGCGCTGTTGCGCACATCGTCGGGCGCGCCCTGCGCGGCGATGCCGCCGTTGGCCAGGATGATCACGTGGTCGGCGATGCGGAAGGTTTCTTCCAGGTCGTGCGACACGATGATGCTGGTGAGCCCGAGCGTGTCGTTGAGCTGGCGAATGAGCCGCGCCGCCGTGCCCAGCGATATGGGGTCGAGGCCGGCGAAAGGCTCGTCGTACATCACGAGGTCGGGGTCGAGCGCGATGGCACGCGCCAGCGCCACGCGCCGCGCCATGCCGCCCGACACCTCGCTGGGCATCAGGTCGCGCGCACCGCGCAGGCCCACGGCATCGAGCTTCATGAGCACCACGTCGCGCACCAGCGCTTCGGAGAGTTGCGTGTGCTCGCGCAGCGGAAACGCCACGTTGTCGAACACGCTCATGTCGGTGAACAAGGCGCCGAACTGAAAGAGCATGCCCATGCGGCGACGTGCCGCGTAGAGCGCCTTGGCGTCGAACCTGACGACGTCCTGACCATCGAAAAGAACCTCGCCGCGCTGGGCCTTCTGCTGTCCGCCGATGAGGCGCAGCACGGTGGTCTTGCCACCGCCGGATGCACCCATCAGGGCCGTCACCTTGCCACGCGGCACGGTGAAGGAAACGCCGTCGAGAATGGCGCGCGCGCCGTAGCCGAACGTGACGTCGCGGAACTCTACGAAGGGATGTGGCAGGGGTGCGGCTGGGTCCATCTCAATAAAAAAGCCGGGGCGCTTTCACAAGCATCCCGGCATGCGGTTTCACGCGGATGATAACGGGGCCGTGACCGGACCCGCGAAATTGAAACAAAATTCAGCGCGGCAAGTCGCTGAATCCCATCAGAAATTCATCCACCGAACGTGCCGCTTGACGGCCTTCGCGAATCGCCCACACCACCAGCGACTGGCCGCGGCGGATGTCGCCCGCGGCAAACACCTTGGGAACGTTGGTGGCGTAGCCGCCGATGAAGTCGACCGTGGCACGCGCGTTGCCGCGGGCGTCCTTCTCCACGCCGAAGGCATCGAGCACGGTGACCACGGGGCTGATGAAGCCCATCGCGAGCAGCACGAGGTCAGCCTTGAGCACCTGCTCGCTGCCGGCCACTTCCTGCATCTTGCCGTCCTTCCATTCGACGCGAACCGTCTTCAGGCCGGTGACCTTGCCCTTTTCGCCGATGAATTCCTTGGTGGAAATCGCGAACTCGCGCTCGCAGCCTTCTTCATGGCTGGAGCTGGTGCGCAGCTTCACCGGCCAGTACGGCCAGGTCATGGGGCGGTTTTCTTCCTCGGGCGGCTGCGGCATCAGTTCGAACTGCGTGACGCTGACCGCGCCATGCCGGTTGCTGGTGCCCACGCAGTCGGAGCCGGTGTCGCCACCGCCGATGACGATCACATGCTTGCCGTCGGCGCGCAGCTGGCCCTTGACCTTGTCGCCCGCGTTGACGCGGTTCTGCTGCGGCAGGAACTCCATGGCGAAGTGAATGCCGTCGAGGTCGCGCCCGGGCACCGGAAGGTCGCGCGACTGCTCGGCGCCGCCGGTGAGCAGCACGGCGTCGAACTCCTTTTGCAGCTGTTCGGGCGTGACGGTTTCCTTGGCCAGGTTCGTCACCTTCGAGCCCTTGCCCAGCGGGTCTTTCGCGGCGCCGACCATCACGCCCGTGCGGAAGGTGACGCCCTCGGCCTTCATCTGCTCGACGCGGCGGTCGATGTGCGTCTTTTCCATCTTGAAGTCGGGAATGCCGTAGCGCAGCAGGCCGCCGATGCGGTCGTTCTTCTCGAACAGGGTCACGTCGTGGCCCACGCGCGCCAGCTGCTGCGCGGCGGCCATGCCGGCGGGGCCGGCACCGACCACGGCCACCTTCTTGCCGGTCTTGTGCTTGGCGAGGCGCGGCGCCACCCAGCCTTCGTCCCAGGCGCGGTCGATGATCGCGTGCTCCAGCGACTTGATGCCGACCGCGTCGTCGTTCACGTTGAGCACGCACGCCGCCTCGCAGGGCGCGGGGCAGATGCGGCCGGTGAACTCGGGGAAGTTGTTGGTCGAGTCGAGCACCGCGAAGGCGTTCTGCCAGTCGTTGCGGTACACCAGGTCGTTGAAGTCCGGAATGATGTTGTTGACCGGGCAGCCGCTGTTGCAGAACGGCGTGCCGCAGTCCATGCAGCGCGCGCCCTGCACCTTGGCCTGGTCGGTGTCCAGGCCGACGACGAATTCCTTGTAGTGCTTGACGCGTTCCTCGATGGGCTTGTAGCCCTCTTCGACGCGTTCATGCTCCATGAAGCCGGTGATCTTTCCCATCGTGCTTTCCTCTGTTCTTCGTGTTCGGTGCCGCTCAGACCGCGGCGGTTGCGGACGGGGCCACCAGCGCATGCGGCTCGAGGCCGACGTGCGCGTTGTTGCCGCTGCTCGTGAGCTCGACCTTGCGGTCGTGCAACTCGGCCAGCGCGCGCTTGTATTCGTTCGGGAACACCTTCACGAACTTGGTGCGCGACACGGCCCAGGTGTCGAGCAGTTCGCGCGCGCGCTTGCTGCCGGTCCAGCGGTGGTGGTCTTCGAGCAGCTTCTTCAGCTGCGCTTCGTCGGTCTCGCCGCCGTGCCAGATCTTGCGGTGCACGCTCGCCGTCTGCTCGGCCGAGGTGAGCACCTTGTCCAGCGACACCATGGCGAGGTTGCAGCGCGAGGCGAACTGGCCGTCTTCGTCGTACACGAAGGCCACGCCGCCGCTCATGCCGGCCGCGAAGTTGCGGCCGGTCTTGCCGAGCACGGCCACCGTGCCGCCGGTCATGTACTCGCAACCGTGGTCGCCGGTGCCCTCGATGACCGCCGTGGCGCCCGACAGGCGCACCGCGAAACGCTCGCCGGCCACGCCGCACAGGTAGGCCTCGCCGGTGGTCGCGCCGTACAGCGCGGTGTTGCCGACGATGGTGTTGCGCACCGCTTCGCCGCGGAAGTCCAGGCTGGGGCGCACCACCACGCGGCCGCCCGAAAGGCCCTTGCCGGTGTAGTCGTTGGCGTCGCCGATCAGGTACAGCGTGATGCCGCGCGCCAGGAAGGCACCGAACGACTGGCCGCCCGTGCCTTCGAGCTGGATACGGATCGAGTCGTCGGGCAGCCCTTGCGGATGCACCTTGGTCAGCGCGCCCGAGAGCATCGCGCCCACCGAGCGGTTGACGTTGCGCACCACCTCGATGAACTGCACCTTCTCGCCCTTGTCGATGGCGGGACGCGACTTCTCGATGAGCTTGACGTCGAGCGCGCGCTCCAGGCCGTGCTCCTGGTTCTCCACATGGAAGCGCGGCACGTCGGCCGGCACGCTCGGCAACGCGAACAGGCGGCTGAAGTCGAGGCCCGAGGCCTTCCAGTGCTCGATGCCCTTGCGCATGTCGAGCAGGTCGGCGCGGCCGATCAGGTCGTCGAACTTGCGAATGCCCAGCTGGGCCATGATCTGGCGCACTTCTTCGGCCACGAAGAAGAAGTAGTTGACGACGTGCTCGGGCTTGCCCGAGAACTTCTTGCGCAGGATCGGGTCCTGCGTGGCCACGCCCACCGGGCAGGTGTTCAGGTGGCACTTGCGCATCATGATGCAGCCCTCGACCACCAGCGGCGCGGTCGCGAAGCCGAACTCGTCGGCGCCCAGCAGCGCGCCGATGGCGACGTCGCGGCCGGTCTTCATCTGGCCGTCGGCCTGCACGCGGATGCGGCTGCGCAGGCGGTTGAGCACCAGCGTCTGCTGCGTCTCGGCCAGGCCGATTTCCCACGGGCTGCCCGCGTGCTTGATCGACGACCAGGGCGAGGCGCCCGTGCCGCCGTCATGCCCGGCGATCACGACGTGGTCGCTCTTGCACTTGGCCACGCCCGCCGCGATGGTGCCCACGCCGATCTCGCTCACCAGCTTCACGCTGATGCTGGCGTGCGGCGCGGTGTTCTTCAGGTCGTGAATGAGCTGCGCCAGGTCTTCGATCGAGTAGATGTCGTGGTGCGGCGGCGGCGAGATGAGGCCCACGCCCGGCACCGCATAACGCTGCTTGCCGATGTACTCGGTGACCTTGCCGCCGGGCAGCTGGCCGCCCTCGCCCGGCTTGGCGCCCTGCGCCATCTTGATCTGGATCTGGTCGGCCGAATGCAGGTACTCGGCGGTGACGCCGAAGCGGCCCGAGGCGACCTGCTTGATGCGCGAACGCAGCGAGTCGCCGTCCTTCAGCGGGAGGTCGACCTCGACGTTGGCAGCGCCGATCACGCTCTTGAGCGTGTCACCCTGCTTGATCGGGATGCCCTTGAGCTCGTTGCGGTAGCGCGCGGGGTCTTCGCCGCCTTCGCCGGTGTTGCTCTTGCCGCCGATGCGGTTCATGGCCACGGCGAGCGTGGCGTGCGCCTCGGTGCTGATGGAGCCCAGCGACATGGCGCCGGTGGCGAAGCGCTTGACGATCTCGACGGCCGACTCGACCTCGTCGACCGGCACGGCCTTGGCCGGGTCGATCTTGAACTCGAACAAACCGCGCAGCGTGAGGTGGCGGCGGTTCTGGTCGTTGATGAGCTGCGCGTATTCCTTGTACGTGTTCCAGTTGTTGGAGCGCGTGCTGTGCTGCAGCTTGGCGATGGCGTCGGGCGTCCACATGTGCTCTTCGCCGCGGGTGCGCCAGGCGTATTCGCCGCCGGCGTCCAGCATGGTGGCCAGCACCGGGTCGTCGCTGAAGGCGGCCTTGTGCATGCGGATGGCTTCCTCGGCGATCTCGAAGACGCCGATGCCTTCCACGCGGCTGGCGGTGCCGGTGAAGTACTTGTTGACGGTGGCGGTGTTCAGGCCGATGGCCTCGAACAGCTGCGCGCCGCAGTAGCTCATGTAGGTGCTGACACCCATCTTCGACATGATCTTCGACAGGCCCTTGCCGATGGCCTTCACGTAGTTGTAGACCGCCTTGTCGGCGCTCAGGTCGCCCGGCAGGTCGGCGTGCATGGCCGTCAGCGTTTCCATGGCCAGGTACGGGTGCACGGCTTCCGCGCCGTAGCCCGCCAGCACGCCGAAGTGATGCACTTCGCGCGCCGAGCCGGTTTCCACCACCAGGCCGGCGGTGGTGCGCAGGCCCTCGCGCACCAGGTACTGGTGCACCGCCGACAGCGCCAGCACCGCGGGAATGGCCACCTGCGTGGGGCTCACGCCGCGGTCGCTCACGATGAGGATGTTGTGGCCGCCCTTGATGGCGTCCACGGCTTCTGCGCACAGCGAGGCCAGCTTGGCTTCCACGCCTTCGTCGCCCCAGGCCAGCGGGTAGGTGATGTCGAGCACGTAGCTCTTGAACTTGCCCTGGGTGTACTTGCCGATGTCGCGCAGCTTCGCCATGTCGGAGAAGTCGAGGATCGGCTGGCTCACCTCGAGCCGCATCGGCGGGTTGACCTGGTTGATGTCCAGCAGGTTGGGCTTGGGGCCGATGAAGGACACCAGCGACATCACGATGGCTTCGCGGATCGGGTCGATCGGCGGGTTGGTCACCTGCGCGAACAGCTGCTTGAAGTAGTTGTACAGCGGCTTGTTCTTGCTGGAGAGCACGGCCAGCGGGCTGTCGTTGCCCATGGAGCCAATGCCTTCTTCACCGGCCTGCGCCATCGGGCTCATCAGGAACTTGATGTCTTCCTGGGTGTAGCCGAAGGCCTGCTGGCGGTCGAGCAGCGCGACCTGGCTCAACGGTGCGGAGACCGGCTCGGCCTTGACGCTGTCGAGCTTGATGCGCAGGTTCTCGATCCACTGCTTGTAGGGCTTGCTGTTGGCGAGGGTGGACTTGACCTCCTCGTCGTCGATCATGCGGCCCTGTTCCAGGTCGATCAGGAACATCTTGCCGGGCTGCAGGCGCCACTTGCGCACGATCTTCTGCTCGGGCACGGGCAGCACGCCCGACTCCGACGCCATGATGACCAGGTCGTCGTCGGTCACGCAGTAGCGCGAGGGGCGCAGGCCGTTGCGGTCGAGCGTGGCGCCGATCTGGCGGCCGTCTGTGAACACGATGGAAGCCGGGCCGTCCCACGGCTCGAGCATGGCGGCGTGGTATTCATAGAACGCGCGGCGGCGCGGGTCCATGGTGGCGTGCTGTTCCCAGGGCTCGGGAATCATCATCATCACGGCCTGGCTGATGGGGTAGCCGGACATCGTCAACAGCTCCAGGCAGTTGTCGAAGGTGGCGGTGTCGGACTGGCCGGCGAAGCTGATGGGGTACAGCTTCTGCAGGTCGGCGCCCAGCACCGGCGAAGACATCACGCCTTCGCGCGCCTTCATCCAGTTGTAGTTGCCCTTGACGGTGTTGATTTCGCCGTTGTGCGCCACATAGCGGTACGGGTGCGCCAGCGGCCATTCGGGGAAGGTGTTGGTCGAGAAGCGCTGGTGCACCAGGCCCAGGGCCGACACGCAACGCTTGTCCTGCAGGTCGAGGAAGTAGGTGCCGACCTGGTCGGCCAGCAGCAGGCCCTTGTAGACCACCGTGCGGCTCGACATGCTGGGAACGTAGTATTCCTTGCTGTGCTTGAGCTTCAGGCGCTGGATGTTGGCGCTGGCGGTCTTGCGGATCACGTAGAGCTTGCGTTCCAGCGCGTCCTGCACGATCACGTCGTTGCCGCGGCCGATGAACACCTGGCGCAGCAGCGGTTCCTTGGCGCGCACGGTGGGCGACATGGGCATGTCGCGGTTGACCGGCACGTCGCGCCAGCCCAGCAGCACCTGGCCCTCGGCCTTGATGGCGCGTTCCATTTCCTGCTCGCAGGCTTCGCGCGAGGCGTGTTCCTTGGGCAGGAAAATCATGCCGACGCCGTATTCGCCCGGCGGGGGCAGCGTGACGCCCTGGCTGGCCATTTCCTCGCGGTAGAGGTGGTCGGGTAGCTGGATCAGGATGCCCGCGCCGTCGCCCATGAGCTTGTCGGCGCCGACGGCGCCGCGGTGGTCGAGGTTTTCAAGGATCTTGAGGCCCTGCAGCACGATGGCATGGCTCTTCTCGCCCTTGATGTGTGCAACAAAGCCGACGCCGCAGGCATCGTGCTCGTCGGCACCGGAATACAGACCGTGTTCTTGGAGATGTTGAATCTCGGCAGCCGTCGTCATGGGCGCGCTCCTTCAGTTTTCGCAGGGAAAGGGAGCATATTGCGATGCACAAAGAATGCCAAACACTTTAATAGGGGTCAGATTCCTATTAAATCTTGAGTTTTCTGATCGGAATTAAATCGGGGACACATCAAAAACAGGAGCGAATGACCTATTGCTGCCGAGGCGCAGCGGCGGTTCAGGCGCTCAGGATTGGGGGTTGGAAGGCGGCCGACCCGCCTTGGCCTTCACCACCCGGCGCTCGGTGGACTTCTGCAGCGAGTCCAGAAAATCCTCGTCGCCCGCCGCCCAGCCGCGCAAGGTGGCCTCGGTCAGCGCCGTCTGGTCGGCGCCGCGCACGCCGCCGCGCACCAACTCGACATAGGCGGCCTCACGCGCGAACGGCGTGTTGCCGAGCTCCCAGTACAGCGGGTGCGGCGTCAGCAGCCGGTCGTGCCGCAGCCCGGCGTAGTGGCCGTGGCTGGACCACGGAAAGTCGCGCGCATCGGCCACCATGCCCGCGCGCACCGGGTTCAGGTCGATGTAGGCCATGCAGGTCAGCAGGTAGCGGTCGGTCTGGATCAGCGTCGAGCGGTAGCGCCCTTCCCACAGCGTGCCGCTGCGGCCGTGCCGGTCGTTGAAATAGCGCACGTAGCTGCGCCCCACCGACTGCATGAGCTGCGGCAGGCCGGTGGTGCTGTCGGGCGTGGCCAGCAGGTGGAAGTGGTTGTCCATCAGCACGTAGGCGTGCAGCGCGACGCGAAAGCGCACGGCGTTTTCGGCCAGCAGCGAAAGCAGCTTCTCGTGGTCGGCGCGGTCCACGAAGATCGGCTGGCGGTTGTTGCCGCGCTGGATCACGTGGTGCGGCATGCCGGCCAGGGTGAGACGGGGAAGACGGGCCATGGGCGTGTGTCTGCGAACCGACCTGCGGGCTGTGTGTGAGCGCTGTGTGTGCGGGCTGCGCCGCCGCTCAGGCCAGGCGAAAGCGCGTGTCGCCCAGCGCGTCGAGCCCGAACTGCGCCAGCAGCTCGCGCAGCCGGGTCGCCGCGCTGGCCTTTCGCTGGCCGGTGTAGCGCGCCAGGATCAGCTCGTTCTTCATGCTGTGCTCCCAGCCCACCAGCTCGGTGACGGTAACGCTGTAGCCGTTGGCCTCCAGGTACAGGCAGCGCAGCACGTTGGTCAGCTGGCTGCCGATCTCGCGGGTGTGCAGCGGATGGCGCCACAGCTCGGCCAGCGGCGTGCGCGACAGCGCCAGCGCCTTGGTCTCGCGCAGGCAGGCGGCCACCTCGGCCTGGCAGCACGGCACCAGCACCATGCAGCGCGCCTTCTTGGCCAGGCCGAAGGCGATGGCGTCGTCGGTGGCGGTGTCGCAGGCGTGCAGCGCGGTGACCACGTCGATCTGCGCGGGCAACTCGCTCGCCTGCGCCGACTCGGCCACCGTGAGGTTCAGGAACGACATGCGCTCGAAGCCCAGGCGCTGCGCCAGCGCGCGCGAGCGCTCGACCAGCTCGCCGCGCGTCTCGATGCCGTAGACGTGGCCGCCGCCCTGCCGCGCGCGGAAGAACAGGTCGTAGATGATGAAGCCGAGGTACGACTTGCCCGCCCCATGGTCGGCCAGCGTGGCGCCCGCGCCCTCTTCGGGCAGCTCGCGCAGCAATTGCTCGATGAACTGGAACAGGTGGTAGACCTGCTTGAGCTTGCGGCGCGAGTCCTGGTTGAGCCGGCCCTCGCGGGTGAGGATGTGCAGCTCCTTCAGCAGCTCGACCGACTGGCCGGGCTTGAGCACCTCGGCCAGTTCGGCGTCCGCCTTGGCGGCCTTGTTCGTCTTTGCTTCTTTGGTGGCGGTCTTCATGTTCATGGCTTGGCACTCCCGGGGCCGATGTCCAGCGCCGCCCAGCCTTGGGGGCCCAGCGCCTCGAGGGTGTCTATGTTGCGCTCGAAGATCGCTTCGGCGTCTGGAAAGGCATCGACCGCGCGGCCGACGCTGTCTTCGCGCAGCAGGTGCAGCGTGGGGTACGGCGCGCGGTTGGTGGCGTTGCCGATGTCGTCGGCCTCGGTGCCGGCGAACTGGAACCGCGGATGAAAGCTGGCCAGCTGGAACACGCCCTCGTAGCCAGCGCGCGCGAGCCGGCGCTCGGCGCGCGCCGTGAAGTCGTTGAAGTCCAGGAAGTCGGCCAAGGTGTTCGGTGCAATCAAGAGGGTGGTGTCGCGCACGGAGGCGTCCAGCGCCGCGAGCGCTTCGGCCTGGGACAGCAACGCGTCCATCAGGTCGGCCGGGTCGGCGCTCTCGTACACGGCGTAGTGGATCTGGCCTTTCACGTGCACGGCCTTCGCGAACGGGCACAGGTTGAGGCCGATCACGGCGCGCTCCAGCCAGCGCCGCATGTCGGCTTCGGCCTGGAGGGGGGCTATTGTCGCCATGCCGTTCATGCCATCTCCGCGGCAGGGCGAATCCGCCCCAGGCGCCGCGCGACCGCCATGCCGACCAGCGAGCAGGCCAGCGTGGCCGCCCACGTCCAGTGCCAGCCGCCGACGCGGTGGGCCAGCCAGGCCACGGCGGGCGGCGCCAGGAACTGGCCCAGCGAGGACGCCTGCTGCATCAGGCCGATGGTCGTGGACACGGTGGACGGCCCGGGCGCCAGGCGCACACCGAGAAAGAACAGCGTGGCCGGCACCATGCCGCCACCCAGCGAGAACGCGCAGACCGCGATGTAGCGCAGCGCGGGCGGCAGGCCCAGCGCGTCCGCGCCCTGCCCCAGCTGCGCGAAGGCGGCCACGCCGCCCAGCGCCATGGTCAGGAAACCGAACTGCAGCAGGCGCTGCGGCGCCACGCCGCGCTGAAGCCAGCGCCCGCCCGCGATGTTGCCGACAATGTTCATGGCCGCCGCCAGCGCGGTCAGCACCGCGTTCCAGGCGGGAGGAACGCCGGCGCCGGCGTAGATGGCCGGCAGGAAGCCGATCACCGCCATCCATTGCGAGGAGTACACCGCGAAGGTCAGGCCGACCAGCCAGGGAGCGCGGGCGCCGACGGTGGCGCGCAGGCGCGAAGTCCAGCCGGTCGACGCGCTTCCGGGTGCCGCCGCGCGAAGCCGGTCGGCCGGCACCGCCAGCCACACCCAGACCGCGGCGAGCGCCGAGACGAGCGACAACGCCCACCACCAGTCGGCCCACCCACCCCAGGCGATCAATGCCGGCCCCAGTAGCAGCGCCAATGCCACGCCCAGCGGCATGTAGGCGCCCCACAACCCCAAGGCAGCCTTGTCGGCGCCCGGCGGCGTCAGGGCGCGGATCAGCCCCGGCCCAGGCATCACGGCCAACAGGAAACCGATACCTTCAATGGCGCGCAACACCAGCAGCCATTCGACGGCGTGCGCGCCGCCCAACGCACCCGCTGCACCCTGGCCGACCAGCCCGCCCAACAGGCTGGCGACCGTCAACACACCGAGCCCGGTCAGCATGCTGCGGCGCAGGCCGATGGTGTCGGCGGCCAGGCCGGCGACCAGGCCCAGCGTCATGCTCGCGACCTGCACCAGCGACAGCAGGAAGCCGGCTTCCACCAGGCCGATGCCCAGCGAGGCCTGCAACGCCGGCACCGCGGGCGGCAGCTTGCCCAGGTGCAAGGCGCCGCTGACGCCGCCCAGCAGCACGGCGAAGACGGCGACCGGCACGCGCGGTGGCGCAGTGTCGGCCTGGCTCACGCGATGCCCCGGCGGCCGGTGAGCCGCTCGTGCTCGCGCATGGCGAAACGGTCGGTCATGCCGGCGATGTAGTCGGCGACCGCGCGGTGCCTGTCGTCGCGCTCGGCATACGAATCGGGCATTTCCGCGCTGCGCGCGAGGTAGGCGTCGAACAGCTCGCGCACCACCTGCTGCGCCTGGTCGGTGGTCTGCGTGACCTGCGGATGCCGGTAGAGGTTGCGGAACAGAAAACGCTTCAGGTCTTCCGATTGCGCCTGCATGCCCTCGCTGAAGGCCACGACGGGCGGCGCCTGGCGCACCGCGTCGGCATCGGCGGGCGCCAGGGCTTCCAGGGCGGCACGCGTGGCGTCGATCACGTCGTAGACCTGCGCGCTCAGCATGCGCCGGATGGTCTCGTAGAGCACGCGACGGCCGTGCAGCTGCGGGTATTCGGCGAGCGCTTCGCGGCGGTAGCGTTCGAACAGCTCCACGTCACCCAGCTGCTCGACGCTGATGAGGCCCGAACGCACGCCGTCGTCGATGTCGTGCGCGTTGTAGGCGATAGCGTCGGCCAGGTTGCACAGCTGCGCCTCGAGGCCGGGCTGCGTGCGGTCCAGAAAGCGCCGCGCCACGCCGCCGGGCTCGCCCGCCTCGATGCGCTCGGCGTTCGCGCGCGAGCAGTGCTTCAGGATGCCTTCGCGGGTCTCGAAGCTGAGGTTCAGGCCGTCGTACTGCGGATAGCGGTGCTCCAGCGCGTCGACCACCCGCAGGCTCTGCAGGTTGTGCTCGAAGCCGCCGTGGCCGGCCATGCAGGCGTTCAGCGCGTCCTGCCCGGCATGGCCGAAGGGCGTGTGGCCCAGGTCGTGCGCCAGGGCAATCGCCTCGACCAGGTCTTCGTTGATGCGCAGGGCCCGGGCGATGGAGCGGCCCAGTTGCGCCACTTCGAGCGAATGCGTGAGCCGCGTGCGAAACAGGTCGCCCTCGTGGTTCAGGAACACCTGGGTCTTGTAGACCAGCCGGCGGAACGCGGTGGAGTGCACGATGCGGTCGCGGTCGCGCTGGAACACATCGCGCGTGGGCGCGGGCGGCTCGGCATGCCGACGGCCGCGCGAGCGCGCGGGCTGGCAGGCATAGGCCGCGAGGCTCATCCCTCGCAGCACTGCGCGAGCACTTCGCGCACCAGCGCGTCGGGCGCACTGCGGACCACGGCCGAGCCGGGCTTGTCGATCACCACGAAGCGGGTCTCGCCGGCTTCCGATTTCTTGTCGACGCGCATCAGCTCCAGGTAGCGCTCCGCGCCGAGTGCCGGGCCGACGGTCGGCAGCCCGGCGCGCTGGATCAGCCGCGTGAGCCGCTCGACAAAGGCCGCATCCACGCCGCCCAGCCGTTGCGACAGGTGCGCCGCCATGACCATGCCGCAGCCGACGCCCTCGCCGTGCAGCCACTCGCCGTAGCCCAGTCCCGACTCGATCGCGTGGCCGAAGGTGTGGCCGAAATTCAGAATGGCGCGCAGGCCGGTCTCGCGCTCGTCCTGCCCGACCACCAGCGCCTTGATCTCGCAGCTGCGCTTCACGGCGTAGGCCAGCGCGGCAGGATCGCGCGCCACCAGCGCATCGACGTTGGCCTCGATCCAGTCGAAAAAGGCCATGTCGTGGATCGGCCCGTACTTGATGACCTCGGCCAGCCCCGCGCTCAACTCGCGCGGGGGCAGCGTCTGCAGCGTGGACAGGTCGCACACCACCAGCTGCGGCTGGTAGAACGCGCCGATCATGTTCTTGCCCAGCGGATGGTTGATGGCCGTCTTGCCGCCGACCGACGAATCGACCTGCGCCAGCAGGGTGGTCGGCACCTGGATGAAGGGCACGCCGCGCATGTAGCTGGCGGCGGCAAAGCCGGTCATGTCGCCCACCACGCCGCCACCCAGGGCGAACAGCACCGTCTTGCGGTCGCTGCCGTGGCCCAGCAGGGCGTCGAAGATCAGGTTCAGCGTCTGCAGGTTCTTGTGCACTTCGCCGTCGGGCAGCTCGAGCAGATGAACCGTGCGATAGCGGCCCGCCAGCGCGGCCTTCAGCGCCTTGGCGTAGAGCGGCGCCACCGTGGTGTTGCTGACGATCAGGGCGGAAGCGGCGGCCGGCGCGGCGGCGAAATTCCGGGGGTCGTCGAGCAGGCCGGCGCCGATGAGGATCGGGTAGCTGCGGTCGCCGAGCTGGATGTCGACGCGTTCTGGCGAAACGGAAAGTACAGGCAAAGACATGGCAGCGAGTTTAGGCGCTGCGGCCGGGGCCGGCTGACCCGCACCGACCGACCGAGCCGCGCCGGCTGCGGCCTCAGGTTCCGGCGCCAGGCTCTTCGGGATGGGCGCCGGGCTCGACGATGCCGGCCAGCTCCAGCTGCATCACGATGATGTTCACCAACATGGCGATGGAAGGCCGACCGGTGTCGACCACGTCGTGGGCGGTTTCTCGGTAGAACGGGTCGCGCGCGTCGTGCAGCTCCCGCAGCCGACCCAGCGGATCGGCCACCTGGAGCAAGGGCCGCTTGACGTCGTGGCGCAGTCGCCGGAACAGGTCTTCGGGGGAGGAGCGCAGGTAGATCACGTGGAAGTGATCGCGCAACTGGTTGCGGTTGGCCTCCCTGAGCACCGCGCCCCCGCCGGTGGCCAGCACGCCCTCGGCGCTGGCGGCCAGGTCGGCGATCACGCTCTGCTCGAGGTCGCGGAAGGAGGCTTCGCCCTCGCGGTCGAAGTAGTCGCGGATCGAGCAGCCGATGCGCTGCTCGATCACGTGATCGGTGTCGATGAAGGGAAGGTCCAGCCGCATTCCCAGGCGCCGGCCCACTGCGGATTTTCCGGCGCCGGGCAAACCGACGAGTGCGACCGCCACGCGGTGGCTGCTACGCCCGCGCGTCAGCGCGCGGCGTTGCGGTCGGTAATCATCTTCGGGGTGATAAAGACGAGCATTTCGGTCTTGTTGGCAACGCGTTCGCGCTTGCGGAACAGTGCACCCAGGTAGGGCACTTCACCCAGCACCGGCACGCGCGATTCGTCATTGGTTTCGGTGAGCTCGAAGATACCACCGATGACGACCGTGCCGCCATTCTCCACCAGCACCTCGGTCTGCACGTGCTTGGTGTTGATGGCCGGGCCCGCCGAGGTATTCACGCCGCGGGCGTCCTTGCTCACGTCCAGCGTGAGGATGATGTTGCCTTCGGGCGTGATCTGCGGCGTCACTTCGAGCTTCAGCACCGCCTTGCGGAACGAGATCGAGGTCGCGCCGCTGGACGTGGCTTGCTGGTACGGAATTTCTTCACCCTGCTCGATCAGCGCTTTGGTCTGGTCGGCCGTGATGACGCGGGGGCTGGACACCAGCTTGCCCTTGCCGTCGGCTTCGAGCGCGGAGATTTCCAGGTTCAGCATGCGCGAGAAGCTCGAGTTGAACAGCGAGATCGCGAAGGTGCCTGCCGCGTTGCCGGTACCGCCTGCGTCGCCTGCGGGGAGGTTGACGAAGTTGGAGTTCGTGAAGGTACTGGAAGAGCCTCCGGTGCTGTTCGACGTCGGGATCGTCCCGACGTTGGCAAAGGCACGGTTGCCGGCCGAGGAAGCAAAACGCTCACCGGCGATGCCGCCCCCGAGCTTGACGCCCAGCGACTTGCCGAAGGTGTCGGACGCCTCGACGATCCGGGCCTCGATCAGCACCTGGCGAACGGGAATGTCGAGCTTCTGGATCAACTCGGAAACCTGCGCAAGGCGAGATGGAATGTCGGACACGAAGAGCTGGTTCGTGCGCGACTCGGCAATCACGCTGCCGCGAGGGCTCAGGATACGGGTCGCCGTGCCGCTTGCACCACCGCCACCGGAACCGCCTGCGGAGGCTCCCGTCCCGGTCAGGCCTTGCGCAATGACAAGTGCCTTGGTGTAGTTGAGCTGAAATGACTGCGTGCGCAGCGGCTCCAGGTTTTCAATCGCGGCCTTCGCCTCGAACTCGAGCTTTTCCTTGGCGTTCAGTTCGTCCTTGGGCGCGATCCACAGCACGCTGCCGTTCTTACGCATACCCAGGTTCTTGGCCTGCATGATGATGTCGAGCGCCTGGTCCCACGGCACATCCTTCAGCCGCAGCGTCAGCGCGCCAGTCACGGAGTCCGAGGTCACGATGTTGAAGTTCGTGAAGTCGGCGATCACCTGCAACAGCGAGCGGATCTCGATGTTCTGGAAGTTGAGCGACAGCTTCTCGCCGTTGTAGCCCACGCCTTGGGTCAGCTTCGTCGGGTCGACCTTGCGGGCGCGCATTTCGACCACAAACTGGTTTTCGCTCTGGTAGGCGCTGTGCTCCCAGTCGCCCTTGCCTTCGATCGTCATGCGGACGCGGTCGCCCGACTGCTGCGAGGTGATGAGCTGCACGGGCGTGCCGAAATCGGCAACGTCGAGGCGGCGACGCAGGCCTTCGGGCAGCGTCGACTTGGTGAACTCGACGACCAGGTTCTTGCCCTGTTGCTTGACGTCCACGCCGACCTGGTTGTTCGGAAGGTCGACGATCACGCGGCCGGTGCTGTCGCTGCCGAGCCGGAAGTCGACGTCCCGCAGCGGCAGCGTGTCGCGGTTGCGGTTCTCGGCGAATGCCGTTGCCGCGGACGTGGCGAGCGCCGCGCCCGCGGCAGGCTCGAGAACGACCAGCAGCGATTTGCCCTGAATCTCTGCCTTGTAGGCCGTGGCCTGCTTCAGGTTCAGCACCACGCGGCTGCGCTCGCCCACCTGCACCACGTTGACGGAACGAAGGTTGCCCTGGTTCACTTCAATGGCGGAACGGCCGATGCCGTTCGTGACGCCCGGGAAGTCGAGCGCGATGCGCGCAGGCGTCTGAACGGCAAACCCAGCTGGTACGGCCGTGAGCGGTTGCGCGAGATCGATGCGAACCACCTCCGCACCGGATTGCGTGGAACTGGTCACCGCCTCGATGGCGTTTTGCGCATGGGCTGCGGCCAGTGCACCGAAGGCCAGCAGACCCAGTCCTGCCGCGCGCAGCCACTGTGCCATTTTGGAATTTTTGGGGTTCATTTCTTTCCACTCTCTTGCAGCTGCAGCGTTGCGACGCGCTCGATCCATTCACCGGCCGCGTCCTGCACGATCTCGCGCAGGCCGACTTCGGTTTCGTTGATACGGGTGATGCGCCCGTAGTTGAGTCCCAGGTACTCGCCGACGCGCACCTTGTAGAGGAGCTTGTCGACGCGCACCAGCGCCACCGGCTGGCTGTTGCGGTTCATGCTGCCCACCATGGCAATGGCGTCGAGCGGGAAGGCTTCGAGCGCCTCTTTGCGGCGTGCAAGTTCCGGCGCGATCAGCTCCGACGTGGTGGGCTGGTTCGACTCGCGGCGCAGCGCCTGCGTCAGCTTCAATATGTTGAAGGGCTCGAACGAAGTTGCTTCGGTGTAGGCCTGCGGCGTGAACTTCTTCGGGGCGGTGATCGGCGGCACCGAAGGCTTGACCTGTGCGCGCTGCTCGGCCATCCAGCGCTGCGTCTCACCCTGATCGGATTCGCAGGCGCTCAGCCCCAACGCGGCCAGCGTCAGCCAGAGAATCTTGGCTACGGCCTTCACTTTTTCACCTTCTGCGTGGCGGCCCGTTTCTGTGCGGCCCGCTCGTCGTCGTCAAGGTAGCGGAAGGTGCGCGCCGTGGTGTCCATCGTCAGCATGTCCTTGTCCTTCTGCGGCGTGACCGTGATGTTGTTCAGCGTCACGATGCGCGACAGCGCCGCCACGTCGGCCACGAAGGCCCCCATGTCGTGATAGCGACCGGTGACGCGCACAGCGATCGGCAGCTCGGCGTAATAGTCCTTCACCGACACCTGGCCCGGGCGGAACAGCTCGAACTGCAGGCTGCGACCAAGGCCCGCCTGGTTGATGTCCGAGAGCAGCGCGTCCATTTCCGCTTTGCTGGGCAATTGCTTCTCGAGCAAGGTCACGTATTGCTGCACCTGCTCGCGCTGCTTCTTCAGCAGCTCGAGGTTGGCGGCCTGCGCCACCTTCTTCGAGTAGTCGGCCTTGAGCGCGACTTCCTTGCTGCGTTCGCTTTCGAGTTCGTCGTTCGAATTGGTCAGCCAGACGAACCACAGGGCGACCAGCACCAGCGCGGTCACGGCCAGGCACAGCGCGTAGCGAGGCACCGTCGGCCACATCGACGGATCGTTCGGATTGAGTCCGCGGAACTGCTCGCCGAAACGGCGAAGCGCCGCGGCGACATCTACTTTCTGGGAGGGGCGATTGCTTGCCATGATCGATTACCCCTTGGTCTGCGCCGCTGCGGCCAAGGCCTTGTCGGCGGCGGCCTTCTGCGCGTCGGTGGGCCGCTTCAGGCCGATGCGCATCGTGAAGTTCGCGACGCGGCGCTGGTCGCGCTGGCTCAGGTTGACGTTGGCCGAGGTGATTTCGACCAGTTCAGGCTTAACGAGCCAGGGGCTGTTGTTGCCCAGGTTGCGCAGCAGCTCAGAGACGCGCTCGTTCGATTGCGCCATGCCTTGCAGGGTGACGGTCTGGTTCTCCTGCTTCATGTTGGTCAGGTAGACACCGTCGGGCAACTGCCGCACCAGCTCGTTGAGCAAATGCACCGGCAGGTTGCGGTCGCCCTGCAGGTCTTCGACTGCCAGCTGGCGCGCGCGCAAGCCGGCGATTTCTTCCTGCAACGTCGAGATTTCCTTGATCTCGACTTCGAGCTTCTTGATTTCGGCCTGCAGGAAGCCGTTCTTGGATTGCTGAGCCGCGATCTGGGCTTCGAACCACAGGTAGCCCAGTCCGGCAATCAGCAGGCCGAGAACGGCCGCGCCGCCCAGGGTGCCGTAGAACGCCTCGCGACGCTTCTTGCGTGCAGCTTCGCGGTGGGGAAGCAGGTTGATGAGGATCACTGCAGGAACCTCCGCATGGCCAGACCGCATGAGGTCAGATAGGAAGGCGCCTCGCGCCGAACCTTCTTCTCGCGGATGTTCGAGCTGAGTTCCATGCCGTCGAAGGGGTTCAGCAGCGAGCAGGCGAACGAGGTCTGCCGGGTCACCGCATTGGTCAAGCCCGGCAGCGATGCGGAGCCGCCCGCGAGCAGCACGTAGTCCACCCGGTTGTGCGGCGTGCTGGTGAAGAAGAACTGCAGCGCGCGCGCAATTTCCTGCGCGATGCTTTCCACGAAGGGCTTGAGTACGCCCGAGCCGTAGTCGTCGGGGAGGTCGCCGTTGCGCTTCTTGGCTTCGGCCTCTTCGCCGGAGAACCCGTACTGGCGAACGATCAGCTGGGTGAGCTGCGCGCCGCCGAAGGCCTGGTCGCGGTCATACAGCACTTCCTGGTTGCGCAGCACCTGCATGCTGGTGGTGAACGCGCCCACTTCGAACAGCGCGACGATGGCGTCGGTGCCCTTGCCGGGCAACTGCTCGATCAGGCGGGCTGTGGCCAGGCGCGAGGCGTATGACTCGACGTCGAGAATCATCGCCTTCAAGCCAGCGGCTTCGGCCAAGCCTTCGCGGTCCTGGACCTTTTCCTTGCGGGACGCGGCGATCAGCACTTCGACGTCGCCGGGCGACGAGGTGCTCGGACCCGTCACGCAGAAGTCGAGGCTCACTTCGTCCAGCGAGAACGGGATGTACTGGTTGGCTTCGGACTCGACCTGGATCTCGAGTTCCTGCTCGCTCATGCCACCGGGAAGAATGATCTTCTTGGTGATCACCGCCGAAGGCGGCAGCGCGAGCGCGACATTGCGGGTGCGGGTGCCGCTCTTGCGAATGACGCGGCGAACGGCTTCCGCCACCTCGTCGAACTTCTCGACGTTGCCGTCGGTGATCCAGCCACGTTCCAGGGGTTCGATGGCGCAGCGTTCCAGGACCAGCTTGCCGCTGGCCTCACGGCCGAGCTCGACCAGCTTGACGCTGGACGAACTGACGTCCAGCCCGAGCAGGGGAGCGTTCTGACGACGAAACAATGATCCAAGAGCAGCCAAGGTAGGTTCCTCTATCCCCTGTATTTGTAACCAATAGAAAAATTTGCGTTCGGTTGCATGCTAGCAGCAGGCGTAGCACCTACCAAGCAACGCCGGGGCGCAAAACACACATCCGTTGTCAAAACCTGACGTCAAATCCGCATTTTGTAACTTTTGAATTAGGGCAATGCAAGGGCAACAAAGATCGGATCGTGGGAAGGGAGCGGCTTTTTATAATGTCCGGTGACTCTCCGGCCCTCCATGCAAGAAACATCAAGCCCCAAAGGGCCAGCCAAGACCCCTCCCCCCCGACGCCCGACCTGGCTGAGATGGCTTTTGCGCCTTTTCTTCTGGGGCTTCGGCATCGCCGCTGCCGGCGTGCTGTCGGTGCTGTGCGTGGTGGCGGTGGCGCTGGCGGTCGCGTATCCGAACCTGCCCGACATCACCGAGCTCTCTGACTACCGGCCCAAGCTGCCGCTGCGGGTGTTCTCGGCCGAGGGCATCCTGATCGGCGAATTCGGCGAGGAGCGTCGCAACCTCACGCCCATCTCCGCCATTCCGAAGGTGGTGAAAGACGCGGTGCTCGCCGCTGAAGACACCCGCTTCTACGATCATGGCGGCGTCGACTACAAGGGCATGGTCCGCGCGGGCCTGGCCAACATGAACCGCGTGAAGAGCCAAGGCGCGTCGACCATCACGATGCAGGTGGCGCGCAACGTCTACCTCAGCTCCGAGAAGACGCTGACGCGCAAGATCTACGAGGTGCTGCTGACCTTCAAGCTGGAGCACCTGCTCAGCAAGGACCAGATCTTCGAGATCTACCTGAACCAGATCTACCTGGGCAACCGTGCCTACGGCTTTGCCGCCGCCTCCGAGGCGTATTTCGGCAAGCCGCTGCAGGAGCTCACGATCGCGCAGGCGGCCATGCTCGCCGGCCTGCCCAAGGCCCCCGGCGCGAACAACCCGGTGAACAACCCGCAGCGCGCGCGCGGGCGCCAGTTCTACGTGATCGATCGCATGCAGGACGCCGGCTTCATCACCGCCGAGCAGGCGGCCGAAGCGAAGAAGGAAGAGCTGCACCTGCGCGATGCCGCCGACCCGACCCGCCTGCACGCCGAGTACGTCGCCGAAACCGTGCGCCAGCTCATGTACGCGCAGTACGGCGACAGCACCTACACGCGCGGCCTGAAGGTCTACACCTCGCTGGTGGCGGCCGACCAGGCAGCCGCGTACAAGTCGCTGCGCAAGGGCATCATGGATTACGAGCGCCGCCAGGTTTATCGCGGCCCCGAGAAGTTCGTCGACCTGCCGGCGGACCCCAAGGACGTCGACGAGGCCGTGGACGATGCGCTCAGCGACCACCCCGACAACGGCGACGTCATGGCGGCCGTGGTGCTCAAGGCCACGGCCAAGCAGATCGACGCCGTGCGCGCCAACGGCGATGCGGTGCAGATCACCGGCGACGGACTCAAGCCCGCGCAGTCGGGCCTCTCGGACAAGGCACCGCCCAACATCAAGATCCGCCGCGGCGCGGTGATCCGCGTGGTGAAGACACCCAAGAACACCTGGGAAATCACGCAGCTGCCCGAGGTGGAAGGCGCCTTCGTCGCCATGGACCCGCGTGACGGTGCCATCAAGGCGCTGGTCGGTGGTTTCGACTTCGGCAAGAACAAGTTCAACCACGTCACGCAGGCCTGGCGCCAGCCGGGGTCCAGCTTCAAGCCCTTCATCTATTCGGCGGCGCTCGAGAAGGGCTTCACGCCCGCCACCGTCATCAACGACGGTCCGCTTTTCTTCGATGCCGGCACCACCGGCGGCCAGCCCTGGGAGCCGAAGAACTACGGCGGCGGCTACGACGGCCCGATGACGATGCGCACCGCGCTGATGAAGTCGAAGAACCTCGTGTCGATCCGCATCCTGCAGTCCATCGGCACGCGCTACGCGCAAGACTGGATCACCAACTTCGGCTTCGACAAGGACAAGCACCCGGCCTACCTGCCGATGGCGCTGGGCGCGGGCTCGGTCACGCCGATGCAGATGGCAGTGGGCTACTCGGTGTTCGCCAACGGCGGTTACCGCGTCAACCCGTACCTCGTGACCCGCATCACCGACCACAAGGACAAGGTGCTGGTCGACAAGCAGCCCTCGCTGCTCAACGAGGCCAACCGCGCCATTCCGCAGCGCAACGCCTTCATCATGGACACGCTGCTGAACTCGGTGGCGCGCGCCGGCACCGCGGCCAAGGCGCAGGCCATGCTCAAGCGCCCCGACCTCTACGGCAAGACCGGCACCACCAACGACTCGCTCGACGCCTGGTTCGCCGGCTTCCAGCCGACGATGACGGCCATCTCGTGGATCGGCTACGACACGCCGCGCAACCTGGGCGACCGTGAGACCGGTGGCGGCCTGAGCCTGCCGATCTGGATCACCTTCATGGAAACCGCCATCAAGGGCGTGCCGGTGACCGAGCTGTCGGCCAACCCGCCGCCGGGCATCGTGAGCGTGGGGGGCGAGTGGTATTACGACGACTACGCACCGGGCCGCGGCGTGGCGAGCCTGGGCGTGGAGGCGGCGCCGGTGGCGCCTGCTGAGGCGCTCACCGGTGCGCCGGTGAGCCCGCCGGCACCGCCCGAGGAGCGCAATCGCATCCTCGACATGTTCAGGAACTGACGCGGGTGAATCAGTGAATCAGGCGGCCGCGAACACCAGCGGCTGGCCTGCCTGCAGGGTCGCTTCGCGCGACAGGTTGCCGAAGAATTCCTCGCCGGTCTTGGTGTCCACCCAGGCCTTGCCGTCGTGGCGGTAGTGGTAGCCGCCGGAGCGCGCGGCGAGCCAGATTTCCTGCAGGGGCTTCTGCAGGTTCACGATCAGCTGGCTGCCGTTCTGGAATGAAATCGTGATCATCCCGCCCACCCGCTGGTTGTCGAGGTCGGCGTCGCTCGCGTCGTTGATGCGGTCGCAACCCTGCTCGATGGCAGAGAGCGCTGCTTCGGCGCGGTTCATGTACTCAATGTCGGTCATTACAATTTCGCTATGTTGAATGTTCGCCAAATTCTAGTGAGCACCCGCCCCCGCGCTGCGCTCATGGTCTGCCTCGTCGCAGGCGCCGCCGGGCTGGTCGCCTGTGGACAGCGTGGTCCGCTGTACCTGCCGACCGACCCCGCTGCCGCCGGACGCGCCACCTTGCCGCAGCTGATCACCCCCGACAGCCTGAGACCCTCTTCCTCTCCCTCTTCGTCCAGCGAGGCAGCCCCCGCACCTGCTGCTGCGGCCAGCGCACCGGCCTCAGCTGCCAGCGCCCCCGCCGGCACCACCACGGAACCGCGCAAGTGACAGCCGCTTCAGCTTCCTCCCCCCTCCCCGGCCAGCCGCACATCGCCCAACGCGACGGCGCCCTGCACGTCGAAGGCGTCGCGCTCGAGGCGCTGGCCCGCGAGCATGGCACCCCCCTGTTCGTGTACTCGAAGCAATGGATGCTCGACGCCCTCGCCGCCTACCAGCGCGGCTTCGAAGGCCGCGACGCGCTCATCTGCTACGCGATGAAAGCCAATTCGTCGCTCGGCGTGCTGCGGGTGTTTGCGGAAGCCGGCTGCGGCTTCGACATCGTCTCAGGCGGTGAGCTGTCGCGCGTGCTGGCCGTGGGCGCCGACCCGAAGAAGATCATCTTCTCGGGCGTCGGCAAGACCCGCGCCGAAATGCGCCAGGCCCTCGCTGCCGGCATCGCCTGCTTCAACGTGGAAAGCGAAGCCGAGCTCGACGTGCTCAACGAAGTGGCGCTGGCCGAAGGCGGCCGCGCCCCGATCAGCATCCGCATCAATCCGAACGTCGACCCGAAGACGCACCCGTACATCTCCACGGGCCTGAAGGGCAACAAGTTCGGCATCGCGCACGACCGCGCGGTCGAGGCCTATCGCCACGCCGCGAAGTTGCCCGGGCTGGAAGTGGTGGGCATCGACTGCCACATCGGCTCGCAGATCACCGAAGCCTCGCCCTACCTCGACGCCTGCGACCGCGTGCTGGACCTGGTGGAGGCCATCGAGGCGGCCGGCGTGCCCATTCATCACCTGGACTTCGGCGGCGGCCTGGGCATCGACTACAACGGCGAAGTGCCGCCCAAAGCAGACGACCTCTGGCAGCAGCTGCTCGCCAAGCTCGACGCGCGCGGCTTCGGCCAGCGCAAGCTGGTGATCGAGCCTGGCCGCTCGCTGGTGGGCAATGCCGGCGTGTGCGTGACCGAGGTGCTGTACACCAAGCCCGGCGAAGACAAGAATTTCTGCATCGTCGACGCGGCCATGAACGACCTGCCGCGCCCGGCCATGTACCAGGCCTTCCAGCGCATCGTGTCGCTGCGCACGCGCGCCGGAGACGCCCCGACCTACGACGTGGTGGGCCCGGTCTGCGAAAGCGGCGACTGGATCGGACGCGACCGCGCGCTCAACGTGGTGGCCGGCGACATGCTGGCCGTGCTGTCGGCCGGCGCGTACTGCATGAGCATGTCCAGCAACTACAACACGCGCGGCCGTGCCGCCGAGGTGCTGGTGAGCGGTGCCACTGCCAAGCTGATCCGCCGTCGCGAGACGATGGAAGACCAGCTGCGCGCAGAGATCGACGGCTGAGCGCCGTCCCAATACCCTGAAGCAAGGTCAGCGGGTGCGCAGCGGCTTCTCGCCGCCGCGCGTCACACCCGCTGCAGGCTGCCTGGCCTTGTTGCGCTTGCTCGCGAAGTTCCACACGCGCCACGCCAGCAGCACCCCGATGATCGCGACGTAGATGAACACCTCGGCGAAGTTGTTCTTGCCCGCGCGCATCCAGAAGAAGTGCAGCAGCCCGAGCCCCGCGATCACGTAGACGAGCTTGTGCAGCATCTGCCAACGCCTGGCGCCCATCGCCTTGATCGCGCGGTTGAACGACGTGGCCGCCAGCGGCGTGAGCAGCACGAAGGCCGAGAACCCCACGAGGATGAACGGCCGCTTCGCGATGTCCTTCGCGATGTCGCCCCACTCGAAGCCCATGTCGAACCAGCTGTAGCACAGCAGGTGTACCACCACGTAGAAGTACGCGAACAGGCCCAGCATGCGGCGGTAGCGCGCGAGCGCGTTCCACTTCGTCATGACCCGCAGCGGCGTCACTGCCAGCACGATGCAGATGAAGCGCAGCGTCCAGTCGCCGGTGGCGCGAATCAGGTACTCGGCCGGGTTGGCGCCGAGCCCGTCGGTGAACGCGCCGTAGGCGAGCCACGCGAACGGCAGCAGGCACAGCAGGAACACCACCGGCTTGCTGGCCGGGTGCATGAGCAGCTTGTTCATGGGAGCGGCGAGTGCGCGGCGCGCGTGCTCAGAAGTTCTTCTTCAGGTCCATGCCCGCATACAGCTGGCCGACCTGGGCTTCGTAGCCGTTGAACATCTCGGTCTTGCGCCGCTTGGCGAACAGCCCGCCGCCGTCGCCGATGCGCCGCTCGGTGGCCTGGCTCCAGCGCGGATGGTCGACGTTGGGATTCACGTTCGAATAGAAGCCGTACTCGTTGGCCGCCGCCTTGTTCCACGCGGTGCTCGGCTCCTTGTCGACGAAGCGGATCTTCACGATCGACTTGGCCGACTTGAAGCCGTACTTCCATGGCACCACCAGGCGCACCGGCGCGCCATTCTGGTTGGGCAGCACCTCGCCGTACATGCCGAAGGCCAGCAGCGTGAGCGGGTGCATGGCCTCGTCCATGCGCAGGCCTTCGGTGTAGGGCCAGTCGAGCACGCGCGAGCCGACGAAGGGCATGGTCTTGGGGTCGGCCAGCGTCACGAACTCGACGAACTTGGCGCCGCTTTGCGGCTCGACCTTCTTGATCAGTTCCGCCAGCGAGTAGCCGACCCACGGAATCACCATCGACCAGCCCTCGACGCAGCGCAGGCGGTAGATGCGCTCTTCCTGCGCACTGAGCTTCAGCAGGTCTTCGATGCCGTACTTGCCCGGCTTCTTGACCAGCCCTTCGATCTCCACGGTCCAGGGCCGCGTCTTCAGCGTGCCGGCGTTCTTGGCCGGGTCTGCCTTGTCGGTGCCGAACTCGTAGTAGTTGTTGTAGGTGGAGGCGTCCTTGTAGTCGGTGAGCTTGTCCATCGACATGGCGCCGGGCACCGCCGACTTGGCGCCCGCCAGCGCCTCGAGCTTGTTCGGGCGCACGGTCTGCGCCACCGCCTCGCGAGAGGCGAAGCCCGCCAGCGCGGCTCCGGCGGCGCCGCCGGCCATGAGCTTCAGCAGGTCGCGGCGGCCTTCGTAGTCGGCGCGCGGGGTGATCTCGCTCGACAGCGGATGGACGAAGCCGTTGTCGCTGCTGATGCTCTTGCGGACCGGGCGGGAATGGAACGACATGACAGGCCTTTCGCGTGAATCGTTGTACTCAGGGTAGTTCGTGACGTGCCCTGGTTTGGTTACGCGCCATCGCGGCGCGTGGTTTCAATTCTTCGCGAAAGCCCGCGAGCTTGTGGCTACAGCGTGCCGTAGCTGTGCAATCCACTCAGGAACATGTTCACGCCGAGAAAGGCGAAGGTCGTGACCGCCAGCCCGCCCAGCGCCCACCAGGCCGCCACGGTGCCGCGCAGGCCCTTCACGAGCCGCATGTGCAGCCAGGCCGCGTAGTTGAGCCAGACGATCAGCGCCCAGGTTTCCTTCGGGTCCCAGCTCCAGTAGCCGCCCCAGGCGTCGGCCGCCCACAGCGCGCCCAGCACGGTAGCGATGGTGAAGAAGGCGAAGCCGACGGTGATCGACTTGTACATCACGTCGTCCAGCACCTCGTTGGCCGGCAGCCGCGCCGCGATGCGCTTGCGCCCCAGCAGGATGCCGGCCGCGATCAGCGCCGAGATGCCGGCGTACACCACCCAGTAGCTGCCGCCGGCCTCCTGCACGCGCTGGCGGAAGGCCACCGGCACGAAGCACAGCGCCACGCCCAGCAGCCAGATCGGCGTGAGCTTGTACCAGCGCTTTTCCTCGGCCTGCTCCTTGATGAGGTAGGCGAAGGCCACCATGGCAGCGAGCGAGAAGGTGCCGTAGCCGATGAAGTTGGCGGGCACGTGCAGCTTCATCCACCAGCTCTGCAGCGCAGGCACCAGCGGCTGGATTTCATGCGCCTCGCGCACGATCGTGTACCAGAGCAGAAAGCCCACCGCCGCGCTCACCACCAACATCACGAAGGCACCGAGCGCGCGCGTGTTGTAGCGCTCTTCGAAGTACAGGTAGAACGCTGCCGTGAGCCAGCAGAACAGCACGAACACCTCGTACAGGTTGCTCACCGGGATGTGGCCGATGTCCGGGCCGAGCTGGTGGCTTTCGTACCAGCGCACCATGGTGCCGATGAGCGCCATGGTCACCGCGGCCCAGGCCAGGCGCGAGCCGATGGCGTCGAAGGTGTCGGCCTGCTTGCCGCCGAAGAAGCCGAGCCAGTAGAAGATCGTGCTCATGAAGAACAGCACGCTCATCCACAGGATGGCCGACTGGCTCGACAGGACGTACTTCAGCCAGAACACCGTGTCGGCGCGCGCCAGGTCGCCCTGGTACGAGCTGATGGCCAGCAGCGAGGCGGCCGCGACCACCAAGGCCAGCACGCGCAACGGCCGCCAGAACCAGCCGATGGAGATCATGGCGATCACCGCGGCGGCGAGGATCGGCTTCTCGTAGTAGTCCATCGATCCCGCGTAGCGCGTGAACGCGAACAGGCCGCCGGCCAGCACCAGCGCCGCGAACACCCAGTCGAACAGGTTGCGGCGCGAGAGCCAGCTTTCATTGAGCGTGAGGGTCGTGGTGTTCATGGTGTCGCCGTTGGTTCTTTGTCCATTGCGAGCAGCTTGTGCTTGAGATGCTCGAATTCGCGGTCGCTGTCGATGGTCTTGCGATTGACCGAAAAGGCCATCGTGGCGGCCGTGTGCGCGTCTGCGGGGCTCGTGCCGTCGGGCGTGAGCCACACCCACAGGCGGCGCTCGCGAACGTACAGCATGGCAAAAATACCGACGATCAGCAACAGGCAGCCCAGATACACCACATTCTTGCCGGGCGCGCGCGCCACCTGGAACACGCTGGCCTGCACCTGGGTGAAGTCGGTCATCATCATCGCGACCGGGGCCGGATAGAAGTGCGCGTCGCTGATGGCAAGCACGGCCTGCGTCAGGTAGGCCTGCGACTTCTCGTCGTTGGGCAGCGCGGCCAGGCCGGCGCCTTCGCGGCTGAGGTTGAGCACCTCGAACAGCACGTCGTTCAATATGCGCACCAGCACGCCGCCGGCGCGCTCGCGCTCGGCCTCGGGCACGTTGACCTCCATGAACTCGGCAATCGCCTGCCAGCCGCCCACGGTGGTGGCGTCGGCCTTGGCACGCTCGCTGCCCGCGAACAGCGCCAGCGCGCGCGTGGCCGACACGCGCAGCTGCCCGGCCATCTCGGGGCGCTGCGGATCGCTCGCCTTGGCGATGTAGCGTTCGATGGCGCGCGCGCGGGTGTCGGCGTCGCCCAGCGCGGTGCGCATGCGCACGAAGCCGTCCATGGAGCCCTGGTCGTCGGCCGGCACGCGCAGGTAGCGGAACGGGTCCTCGGGCTTCTCGCGCATGCCCAGCAGGAACACGGGCTGGCCGTCGCCGGTGTCCACCGGCACCATGTAGTTCTGGTACTCGCGCGCCTGGCCGGAGGCGTCGCGCAGCTTGTAGCCGATGCTCGGCCCGATGTTGCGCAGCACCTTCGGCTTGTTGACCTTGTTGGCCGCGCCCAGGCGCGACTCGATGTCGTGGCGCAGGTCGACCTTGCGCACGTCGGCACCGCTCGTAAGGGCGCCGGCATCGGCGAAGTTCTCGACGTTGATCACCCGCAGCGCGGCGTACTCGAGCGTGAGCTTGTCCTTGCCGTTAGTGATCTCGGTGCTCGGGCCGCCGATGACGCCTTCCACCTCGAAGGGCTTGGCCGCGGCCGCCATCGGCACCGCCTTGAGCTTCACCTTGGAGCCGCCGTCGTCGAAGCTCGACTGGTAGATCTCCACGCCCTTGTAGCTGGCCGGGTGGTTCACCTCGATGCGCGCGGGCACCGACTCGCCGGTCTCGCGGTCGTGCAGCACCACCTCGCTGGCGAACAGCTTGGGCATGCCGGTGGAGTAGTAGTCGACGATGAACTTCTTCAGCTCGATGGAGAACGGCAGCTCCTGCAGCAGCACGCCGTCGGCCTGGTTCAGGATGGCCACGCTGCCCTGCCCGCCCTCGGGCACGAGGATGTTGCCGCGGAAGGTCGGGTTGCTGGCGGACAGCCGGTACTGCGGCGGCACGTCGGCGATCATGCCGCCGCCGGTGAACACGCTCTTGCCGTTGAACCAGGTCTGCGCGCGCACCATGAGGTCGCCGTCGAGCAGGCCGCCGATGCACACCAGCACGATGGCGCTGTGCGCCGCGATGTAGCCCAGCTTGTGCGCGCCGCCCGCGCGCGCCGCGACCATCCAGCCCGCGGCCGTCGAGCGGCTGCCGCCGGTGGCTTCGCGCTGCTGCAGCTTGACCTTCCAGCCGCCGCTCACCAGCAGCTGGCCGATG
Source organism: Variovorax sp. J22G73 (assembly GCF_030317035.1). Lineage (GTDB taxonomy): Bacteria > Pseudomonadota > Gammaproteobacteria > Burkholderiales > Burkholderiaceae_C > Variovorax. The sequence goes on along the minus strand of NZ_JASZYK010000001.1, from coordinate 204,330 downwards.
CGGTTGGCCGCGGCCTCGGGCGTTTCGCCCAGGCGGTTTTCAGCGCGCTGGCCGAAGGCCTTCAGGCTCTGCGCGCGAATGTCTTCCTTGAAGGTCTTCAGGTCGACGAGGATGCGCGGAGTGTTGCGCGCGATGCACAGCGAGGTGCTGATCACCAGGAACAGCAGGATCAGCAGGAACCACCAGGCGCTGTAGACCGCGTCGAGCCTGGCCGCGCGAAACAGCTCGGCCCAGAACGGCCCGAACTGGTTGATGTAGTTGTTGATGGGCTCGTGCTGCTTGAGCACGGTGCCGATGATCGACGCGATGCAGATGACGGTGAGCAGCGCGATCGCGAAGCGCATCGACGAAAACAGCTCCACCGCCGCGCGAAGCACCTGCGGGCCGCGATGAACGCGAAGGCCATGTGTGGAGACGGACATCGGGCGAGAGAAATGAGGAAAGAAAGAGAAGGAAAAACAAAAGGGCGGGCCATCCTGCTGGATCGGCCCGCCCTTTGTTGGGGTGTTGTTATCGGCGGTTAGTTCAAGCGCTTCACGCGCATCAGACCTGACGGACCCGACAACGCGTGTTCATCAGCGCAGGCCGGCAATGTAGTCGGCCACGGCCCTGATCTCGCGGTCGTTGAGCTTGGCGGCCACGCCGGTCATGGGGGCGCTGTTCAGGCGCACGTTGTCGCGAAACGCAGTGAGCTGGGCCACGGTGTACTCGGCGTTCTGGCCACCCAGGCGCGGGTACTGGGCGGGAATGCCGGCGCCGTTGGGGCTGTGGCAGCCGGCGCAGGCCGGGATCTGCCGGTCGCCGATGCCGCCGCGGTAGATCTTCTCGCCCATGGCGATGGTGTCCTTGTCTTTCGAGAAGCCCGGCTTGACCTTCTTCGAGCCCACGAACCAGGCGATGTTGCGCATATCTTCTTCAGACAGCGCCGAAGCCAGCGGCTTCATGATCGCGCTCTTGCGCTTGCCGGACTTGAAGTCTTCCAGCTGCTTGAGGATGTACTCGGGGTGCTGTTGCGCCAGCTTGGGGTTGGCCGCAATGGCGGAGTTGCCGTCGGCGTTGTGGCATGAAGCGCAGCTCTGGCTGTTGGCCGGCGTTGCGTTGAACACCGTGTCGCCCTTGGCCGGGTCGGGCTTGGGGGGCTTCGCGGGCGCCGCTGCCGCACTGGGCGCTGCCGCATGTTCATCGGCTGCAAGACTCGCGCTGGCTGCAAGACCCACGAGGGCTGCAAGCAGAATATTGGCAAACAACTTCATATCGGGGGGCTTCGCTTCGAATTTATTGGCGCAAAACCTCACGATTCTACAATGTGGGTCTAGTTTCGAAAGTCCGTAGATGCCCTCCCCGCGCGCCAAGCCCGCTGCCTATCCTCCCCGCGCGGCGCCCGCCGCGGACCCCCAGGTCGCCGAACGCGAACGCGTGGCCCTGGGCTGGTTGCACACCGCCCACTTCCTCACCAGCGCTCCACAGCTCGAGCATCTGCCCCCGGTCGACCTTCCCGAGATCGCCTTCGTAGGCCGCTCCAACGCGGGCAAGTCGACCGCCATCAACACGCTGACGCAGCAGACGCGCCTGGCCTTCGCCTCGAAGACGCCGGGCCGCACGCAGCACATCAACCTGTTCGGCATCGGCAAGCAGAAGGTCGACGACGCCGTGCTGGCCGACCTGCCCGGCTACGGCTACGCGGCCGTGCCCAGGGAAGCCAAGCTGCGCTGGCAGCGCGTGATGGGCAACTACCTGATGACGCGCGAAAGCCTGCGCGGCGTGGTGCTCATGTGCGACCCGCGCCACGGCCTCACCGAGCTCGACGAGATCCTGCTCGACGTGATCCGTCCGCGCGTGGAACAAGGCCTGAAGTTCCTCGTGCTGCTGACCAAGTCCGACAAGCTCACGCGCACCGAGGCCGCCAAGGTGTTGTCGATTACGCGACTGAACGCCGGCGGCGGCGAGGTGAAACTGTTCTCCGCCCTGAAGAAGCAGGGCGTCGGCGAGGCCGCTGAACTGTTGTGGCGCTGGGTGCATCCGGAAGGGGCTGCGGCACCCGCACCATCCGGAGCTTCAGCCGAAGCATCAGACACGCCGGACACGCCGGACACGCCGGAGCCGCCCGAAGAAACCTGACCCCGGCTAGGCTGCAGCGGCCGTCCAGCGTGCGAAGTTCACTATCAAAAGAATAGCGACAGTCAACCCAAGGAGACAAGAAGCATGACCGAGACCTTCCAACGCAGCCTGCCCAACGGCACCACCCTGAGCTGCCGCGCCGCCGGCAAGCCGGGGCAGCCGCTGATGGTGTTCCTCCACGGCTTCCCCGAAGCCGCGTTCATCTGGGACGAGCTGCTCGACTACTTCTCGGACCCGGCCCATGGCGGCTACCGCTGCGTGGCGCCCAACCTGCGCGGCTTCGAGCAATCGAGCGCACCCACCGATGTGGCTGCGTACAAGCCGCACCTGCTGATCCAGGACATCCAGCAGCTCGTCGCCACCGAAAGCGCCGACGGCACCATGGCCGCGCTGGTGGCGCACGACTGGGGCGGCGCCTTCGGCTGGGGCTACGCCAATGCGTTCCCGGCGCAGCTGGGCAAGCTGGTCATCATCAATTCGCCGCACCCGGGCACCTTCACCCGCGAGCTGCGCAACAACCCGGCGCAGCAGCAGGCCAGCGCGTACATGAACTTTCTCGCGCGCCCCGACGCCGAGGCCTTGCTCGCAGCCGACGACTTCAAGCGCATGTGGCCCTTCTTCACGCTGATGAAGGCCGGCCCCGACGGCTTCGGCTGGCTGACGGAAGAAGTGAAGCAGAAGTACCGCGAGGTGTGGGGCGCGGGCCTCACTGGCGCGTGCAACCTCTACCGCGTGACGCCGATGAAGCCGCCGCTGCCCGGCCAGACCATCGACGGCATTCCCGTGCTGCCGCGAGAGCGGCTCACGGTGAACGTACCAACCTTCGTGTTCTGGGCGCTCGACGACGCGGCGCTGCTGCCCGGCCTGCTCGAAGGGCTGGACGACTACGTGCCCAGCCTCGAGATCAAGAAGGTGCCGAACGCGACCCACTGGATCGTGCACGAGCAGCCGCAGCTGGTGGCGCGCGAGATCGAGGCGTTTCTTCAGCGCGCCCCATAAAACACCAAGGCACCAAGGCACCGAAGCACCGGGAGTGCCCGGTGCTCAGTAGATGGGCGGGTCGCCTTCAGGCCGCGTCTTGAAGCGGCGGTGCACCCAGTAGTACTGGGCCGGCATCGTATCGATGTAGCCCTGCAGGCGCTCGTTCATGAGCGCCGTGTCGGCCTCGACATCGTCAGTCGGAAAGTTCTGCCACGTCGGCAGCACCTGGATCTCGTAGCCACCCGGCGTGAGCCTGGACACCACCGGCACCACCTTCGCCTTGCCCAGCCGCGCGAAGCGCGAGAGCGAGGGCACGGTGGCCGCCTGCACGCCGTAGAACGGCACGAAGATGGTCTGGTCGCGCCCGAAGTCCATGTCGGGCAGCAGGTACAGCAGGCCGCCCTTGCGCAGGCCCTGCAGCACCGGCTTGATGCCGTCCACCCGGTTCAGCGCGGCCACGTCGCCGAAGCGCGTGCGGCCTTCGCGGATCCAGGCGTCGACCATCGGATCGCGCTGGGTCGTGTAGATGGTGGCCGAGGGGCGCGCCGTGTGCATGGTGAGCGCAGTGGCCGCGGCATCGAGCCCGTAGAAGTGCGGCGCGAACAGGATCATGGGCGCGTGGCCATCGGCGATCTCGCGAATTTCAGAGGCCGCGCCCACCACCTTCAGCCGGCTCGCGACCACCTTCTCGGGCGCATGCCAGAGCCAGCCGCGGTCCAGCCACGACTGCGCCACGTACACGAAGGTTTCACGCGCCATGGCGCGGCGCTCGGCTTCGGATTTCTGCGGAAAGCACACCGCGAGGTTGGTGTCGACCACGCGCCGCCGCGGCACGGCCACGGTGTGCAGGATGCGGCCCAGGACGCGGCCGAAGCCACGCACGAGCGGCAAGGGCAGCGGCGCAATCGCGCGCATGAAGCCGATGCCGAGCCGGGAACCGAAGCTCATGCTGCCTCCCCGGTGGCCGCGGTGACGCGCTCGGCGCGCGGCTCCTTGTAGCGGGCGTAGTCCCACACGTACTGGCCCGGCAGGCTGTGGATCAGCCGGCCGATGCCGTCGTTCATGGCGGCGGCGGCATCCTCGATGGACGCCGAAGGGTCGGTCAGCGCGGTGCCCACGATGGGCTCGAAGCGAATCACGTAGCCCGCGCCGCGCGGCAGGCGCTCGCACACGCTCAGGAAGCAGGCCGCGCCGGTTTGTTGCGCGAGACGGGGAAGCAAGGTCATGGTGTACGCGGGCCGGCCGAGAAACGGGGCCCACACGCCCTGCCCCAGCGGCGGCACCTGGTCAGGCAGGATGCCGGTGTAGCCGCCGCCGCGCAGCGTACGGATCAGGCCGCGCACGCCGCTGTTGTTGGTGGGCAGGGTCTGCAGGCCGGGGCGGTCGCGCGAGCCGGCGGCAATCAGGTCGGCCATCCACTTCTTGCGCGCCGGGCGAAACAGCGCGGTGATGGGCCCGTAGGCCGCCAGGAAGCGCTCGCCGATGGCCTGGCCGCACATTTCCCAGCTGCCCAGGTGCGGCGCCACAAGGATCACGCCCTTCTTCGCCTGCATGGCGGCCTCGAAGGCCTCGACGCCTTCCCAGCGCACCACGCGGTCCAGCACGGTCTGCCCGTGCGGGCGCAGCCACAGCCATGGCAGCTCGGAGGCCATCTTGCCGGCGGCGGCGATGGCGGGACGGTATTGGTCGGGCGCGAAACCCGCGCTTTCGGCGTTGGCCCTGAAGCGGCGGCGATAGCCCGGCGCGCTCCACCAGACCAGCCAGCCCAGCAACGCGCCGAGCCGATGCATCAACGGCATCGGCACGCGGGCAAGCAGGCGGAACAGGGTGATCATTGAAAACGGGTGGGGGGGTCAAAAAACGGACGCGCGCGCATGGTATGCGCGGCTCGAATAGAATCCAAATTGTCGCCGAGTTACGGAACAACTTGCAGGGCGACACACACAAGCGCAAAGGCGATTGTGCCCCGTCGATTCGTCGACATCTGCTAAAGCGTTCGCCAGGGCTCCGCAGAGTTGGCAACGCGCCAAATCACTTCAAGGAGCTTTGAACAAATGGCGAACGACTTCCTCTTCACTTCCGAATCCGTCTCCGAAGGCCACCCCGACAAGGTCGCCGACCAGATCTCGGATGCCATCCTGGACGCGATCTTCGAGCAGGACCCCCGCAGCCGCGTGGCCGCCGAAACGCTGACCAACACCGGCCTCGTGGTGCTGGCGGGTGAAATCACCACCAACGCGCACGTCGACTACATCCAGGTGGCGCGCGACACCATCAAGCGCATCGGCTACGACAACACCGACTACGGCATCGACTACAAGGGCTGCGCGGTGATGGTCTGCTACGACAAGCAGTCCAACGACATCGCCCAGGGCGTCGACCACGCCTCCGACGACCACCTGAACACCGGCGCCGGCGACCAGGGCCTGATGTTCGGCTACGCCTGCGACGAAACGCCCGAGCTGATGCCCGCGCCCATCTACTACGCGCACCGCCTCGTGGAGCGCCAGGCCCAGCTGCGCAAGGACGGCCGCCTGCCCTTCCTTCGCCCCGACGCCAAGAGCCAGGTCACGATGCGCTACGTGGACGGCAAGCCCCACAGCATCGACACCGTGGTGCTCTCCACGCAGCACCACCCCGACCAGAGCGAAACGCCGACCAAGATGAAGGCCTCGTTCAACGAAGCCATCATCGAAGAAATCATCAAGCCCGTGCTGCCCAAGGAATGGCTGCAGAACACGCGCTACCTGATCAACCCGACCGGGCGCTTCGTCATCGGCGGCCCGCAGGGCGACTGCGGCCTCACCGGCCGCAAGATCATCGTGGACACCTACGGCGGCGCCTGCCCGCACGGCGGCGGCGCGTTCTCGGGCAAGGACCCGTCGAAGGTCGACCGCTCGGCCGCCTACGCCGCGCGCTACGTGGCCAAGAACATCGTGGCCGCGGGCCTGGCGCGCCAGTGCCAGATCCAGGTGGCATACGCCATCGGCGTGGCACAGCCGATGAACATCACGGTCTACACCGAAGGCACCGGCGTGATCTCGGACGAGAAGATTGCAGAGCTGGTGCGCGAGCACTTCGACCTGCGGCCGAAGGGCATCATCCAGATGCTCGACCTGCTGCGCCCGATCTACCAGAAGACCGCCGCCTACGGCCACTTCGGCCGCGAAGAGCCCGAGTTCACCTGGGAAGCCACCAACCAGGCCGCCGCGCTGCGCGCAGCCGCCGGCCTGTAAGTCCATGAGCCTGTGAAGCCGTAAGGCTCAGCCAGGCGCTTGCGCTTCGCTCGCCGGCCCCGCCGGCGGAAAGCGCACCGTGACCAGCAGCCCGCTCGCTTCGCGCGGGTTGGCTGCCAGGTCCACATTCGCCTCGAAGGCCCGCGCAATCTCGCGCACGATGGCCAGGCCCAGCCCGGTTCCCTCGGTGTCCTGGGCCACGCGGTAGAAGCGCTCGAACACCCGTTCGCGCACCTCGGGCGCAATGCCCGGGCCGTTGTCTTCCACGGTCAATTCGACCGCGCCTTCCGCTCCCACACGCCTCACGCCCACGGTCACGCGGCCGCCTTCCTGCGTGTAGCGCAGCGCGTTGTCCAGCAGGTTGCCCGCCAGCGCGTCGAGCAGCGCGGGCTGCGCCAGCACGACGGCCTCCTGCGCGGCTTCGAGCCCCAGGTCGATGCGCCGCCGGTCTGCCAGCGCGGCCAGCTGCTCGACGCAGCGAAGCGCCACCGCCGCCAGGTCGACCCGCTCCAGCCGCGTGTGCGCGTCGCCGTGCTCGGCCTGCGCGAGCAGCAGCAGCTTGTTGGTCACGTCGACCAGCCGGCGGTTGCTGGTCTGCATGGCGACCCACATCGCGTCCATGTCGGCGCGGCGCGTGTCCCATTCGCCGCGGTGCTGGCGCGTGTAGCGCGCGAACTCGATCTGCGAGGCCTGCATGGCCAGCGGGGTGCGCAGCTGGTGCGCCGCGTCGGCGATGAAGCGGCGCTGCGCCTCCGAATGCGCCTTCAACTGGCCGACGAAGCGGTTGATGGTGTCGGCCACCGGGCGCAGCTCGCTGTGCAGCGCGGCCGGGTCCACCACCAGGTCGAGGTGCAGCGGATCGCGCTGCGCGAGCTGCTGGCGCAGCCGCACGATGGGGCGCAGCTCCAGCGTCAGCGCCGCCACGGCCAGCACGATGGCCAGCACCAGCGCAATCAGCAGGTACTCCATCGAGGGCCACCACAGCGTGCGCAGCATGTGGTCGCGGCTGCCCTCGGTCTTGCCGACGGCGATGGTGATGTCGCGCGACCCCGCGGACTCGTACATCGCGCGCGTGGTGACCACCGCACGCAGCGGCTGGCCGGCAAAGTGCGTGTCGTACCACTGCGCGCGGTCCACGCCTTCGGGCTTGCGCACGGCGGGCAGCGGAAAGTCGGGCGAGCCGGCCAGCAGCTCGCCGTTGGCGCCTGTCACGCTGAGGAACACGCGGTCGCGCTCGGGCGACACGAACAGGCTCAGCGCCGAAGGCGGCACGCTGGCCTGCACGTCGTCGCCCTCCCAGATCAGCCGGTCGGACAGCACCTTGGCCGACGACAGCAGGTCGTGGTCCTGCACGTAGTCGGCCACCTCCGCGGCGTTGCGCCAGTTCAGGTAGCCGCACAGCGCCACGAACACCGACAGCGGCAGCAGCAGCCACAGCGCGAGCCGCAGGCGAAGGCTGGCGCGCCCGGGCACCCTAGTCTTCCTGGCGCGTGCGCAGCAGGTAGCCCACGCCGCGCAACGTGATGATGGTCGCCTGGCTCGCCTCTAGCTTCTTGCGCAGCCGGTGGATGTAGATGTCGACCGCGTCCGCGCTGGGCTCGTCGTCCAGCCCGAAGATCGCGTCGATCAGCGCCTGTTTCGACACCGTGCTGCCGGCCTTCAGCACCAGTGTTTCCAGCAGCGTGCGTTCGCGCGGCGGCAGCGCCAGCTCGTCGCCGGCCAGCGTGAACTGGCGCGTGCGCAGGTCGTAGCGCAGGTCGCCGCAGGCGATGTCGTTGGCCTTGCCCGGCATTTGCCGGCGCACCAGCACCTTGATGCGCGCCACCAGCTCGCGGATCTCGAAGGGCTTCACCAGGTAGTCGTCGGCGCCGATCTCCAGGCACAGCACCTTCTGGTCGAGCGACGCGGTGGCCGTGAGGATGATCACCGGCACCGTGTCGCCGCGCTCGCGCAAGCGGCGCAGCACGGCCTTGCCCGGCAGGCCGGGGATGTTGAGGTCCAGCAGCACCACGTCGTAGGCGGCCTGGGCCAGCAGCAGGTCGGCCGCCTCGCCGTTCTCGACATGGTCGACCACGAAGTCCTGCGCGCGCAGCAGGCTTGCGAGCCAGTGCGCGAGTTGCGGGTTGTCTTCGATCAGCAGGAGCTTCATGGGTCGCGGGGATGGCGGTGGATTCTAGGAAGCATGACGGCATCTGCGCCGGCCTAGGGATAACCATGAGGAATCGCGGCGCCCGCTGAAAGCTGGCCGAAGGATGCCGATTCCTAGACTGGCCCGGTCGCACACCCTCGTCGCACAACCCTACCGGAGACACAACAAGCCATGTCCGCCACCCGCCGCACCCTGCTCGCAGCCGCCCTTTGCACCGCCTTCGCCGCCGCGGCCCCGCTGGCCCAGGCCGCCGACGCGCCCATCACCATCATGGTGGGCGGCATCAACAAGATCATCTACCTGCCCGCCAAGCTCACCGAGGCGCTGGGCTACTTCAAGGACGAGGGGCTGAACGTGGAGCTGCAGTCGCAGCCCGCCGGCGTCGATGCCGAGAACCAGCTCATCGCCGGCGCCGTGCAGGGCGTGGTCGGGTTCTACGACCACACCATCGACCTGCAGAGCAAGGGCAAGGAGATCCAGGCCATCGCCGTGTTCTGCAAGGTGCCGGGCGAAGTGGAACTGGTGTCGACCAAGGCCGACGCCGCCGGCTTCAAGAGCATGGCCGACGCCAAGGGCGGCAAGACGCTGGGCGTGACCGGCCTGGGCTCGTCCACCGACTTCCTCACGCGCTACCTGGCCGACCGCGCCGGCGTGGCTTCGAAGGACTATTCGCTGCTGCCCGTGGGCGCAGGCAATACCTTCATCGCCGCCATGAAGCAGGACCGCATCCAGGCCGGCATGACCACCGAGCCCACCGTGTCGCAGATGCTGAAGACCGGCGACGCCAAGGTGCTGGTCGACCTGCGCACCGAGGCCGACACCGTCAAGGCCCTGGGCGGCCTGTACCCCGCGGCCAGCCTCTACGTGCAGAACACCTGGGCCGAGTCGCACAAGGCCGAGGCCGGCAAGCTGGCCCACGCCTTCGCGCGCACCATGGCCTACATCCACACCCACAGCGCCGAAGACATCGCCGAGAAGGTGCCGCGCGACTACTACGGCAACGACAAGGAGCTGTACATCACCGCCCTGAAGGCGTCGCTGCCCATGTTCACCACCGACGCGAAGATGCCCGCCGGCGGCCCCGAGACCGTGCTGAAGGTGCTCGCCACCTACAAGCCGCTGGTGAAGAGCAAGAACATCGACCTGTCGAAGACGTACAGCAACGCCTACCTGGCGAGCGCTGCAGTGGCGGCGAAGTGACCATGCGCGACGGCATTCCCTCCAGCAGCACCGGCGGCAGCAACACCAGCAGCAGCGCCGCGACCTCGGCCATCGACTTCGACGACGTCTCGCTGCGCTTCATCTCGCAGGACGGCAACGCGACGGTGGCGCTGCGCAACTTCAGCATGTCGGTGGCGCGCGGCGAGTTCGTCGCCATCGTCGGGCCCACGGGCTGCGGCAAGTCGACCACGCTGAACATGATCACCGGCCTGCTCAAGCCCACGGTGGGCGACGTGAAGGTCATGGGCCAGCCCGTGACGGGCGTGGACCCGCGCATCGGCTTCGTGTTCCAGGCCGACGCGGTGTTCCCGTGGCGCAGCGTGGAAGACAACGTGGCCGCCGGCCCGGTGTTCCGCGGCAAGCCGAAGAAAGAGGCGATGGCGCTCGCGCAGGAGTGGATCCACCGCGTGGGCCTGTCCAAGTTCGGCAAGCACTACCCGCACCAGCTCTCCGGCGGCATGCGCAAGCGCGTGGCGCTGGCGCAGACCTTCATCAACAACCCCGAGATCCTGCTGATGGACGAGCCTTTCTCCGCGCTCGACATGCAGACGCGCACGCTGATGCAGGACGAGCTGCTGCAGCTGTGGTCGGGCAACGGCGGCTGCGTGGTGTTCGTCACGCACGACCTGGAAGAAGCCATTGCCCTGGCCGACCGCGTGTTCGTGCTGTCGGCGCGCCCGGCCACGCTCAAGCGCGTGTACGAGATCGACCTGCCGCGCCCGCGCGTGATGTCCGAAGTGCGCTACGACAAGAAGTTCATCGAGCTGTCGAAGCACATCTGGGACGACCTGCGCGAAGAGGTGGTCATCCAATGAACACCGCCACGACAACTACAGCGACAACCACATCGGCAGCGAAGACCATGACGCCCTCCACCACCCCCGCGGCCGCCGTGCTGCCCTCGTCGCTCAGCGACGCCGCGCTGGCGCGCGAGTCCGAGGTCGCGCAGGCGGCCATTCGCGGGCGCCGCCGCATGATCATCGCGCTGCGGCTGGTGGTGCTGGTGGTGGCGCTCGGCGGCTGGGAGATCGCGGCGCGCCTGAAGTGGATCGACCCGTTCTTCTATTCGATGCCCTCGATGATCTACGACCAGCTCGTGGAGTGGATGCGCGACGGCACCTCGCAGGGCTCGCTGTGGATGCAGGTGGCGGTCACGCTGGAAGAAACCGTCATCGGCTTTCTCATCGGCTCGATCGCAGGCGTGCTGTGCGGCATCCTGCTCGGGCGCAACAAGCTGCTGTCGGACGTGTTCAGCCTGTACATCCAGATCGCCAACTCCATTCCGCGCGTGGTGCTCGGCTCGATCTTCGTGATTGCGCTGGGCCTGGGCATGGCCTCGAAGGTGGCGCTGGCGGTGGTGATGGTGTTCTTCGTGGTCTTCGGCAACGCCTTCCAGGGTGTGCGCGAGGCCGACAAGTACATGATCGCCAACGCGCAGATCCTCGGTGCCTCGCCGCGGCAGGTGACGATGTCGGTGGTCATTCCCTCGGCCATGTCGTGGATCCTCGCGAGCCTGCACGTGAGCTTCGGCTTTGCGCTGGTCGGTGCGGTGGTGGGCGAGTTTCTGGGCGCCAAGGAAGGCATCGGCCTGCTGATTTCCACGGCCCAGGGCGCCTTCAATGCAAGCGGCGTGTTCGCGGCAATGATCGTGCTGGCCGTGGTGGCGTTGGCTGCGGACTTCCTTCTCAGTTCTCTTGAGAAGCGGCTGTTGAAGTGGCGGCCTGCTGCGTTCTGACGACCTCTTGCTTCACACCTGAACGGCGGGGATCTCCCCGCCGTTTTTCTTTTCGCTGTTCGGGGCGGTGCACAGGCCGCCCTGTTCACCCGGGCACGCCGTGGCTCATGAGCGCCTCGAATCAGAACCGATAAGCGCCGCTCAACCCCACGGTCCAGTTGCGCCCCGCCGCGGGCTCGTAGTAACGGCCGTTGCCTTCATTGACGATCACCGACCCCACATAGCGCCGGTCGAACAGGTTGTCGATGCGCGCGAACGCGTTGAACTCCCAGCGCTCCCACTTCTTCAGATAGCCCGCATACACGGCGGCCACCGCATAGCCCGAGGCCACCGCGGTGTTGACGTCGTTGGCCTGGATGCGGCCCAGCGCGCGCATCTCCACGCCAGCCCGAAAACCCTCGGGTGGCACCCAGCCCAGCGACGCGAACAGCGACTGCCGCGCGATGCCCGGAATGCGGTTGCCCGCCGCCACCGTGTTCGCGGACGCGCAAGGCGACGGCGAACAGAACGCGTCGCGGTAGGTTGCGTCCAGCCATGTGTAGGCCAGTTGGGTGCGCCAGTGGTCGGCCGTTTCGTGCTGCCAACCCAGCTCGAAACCGTTGCGCTTCGTGCGGCCCGCGTTCTGGAACGTGGCACGGCCGCCGACGTTGGTGTCCGTCACGATCTCGTCGCGCGTGCGGGTCTGGAATAACGCCGCCGTCAACAGCCCACCCGCGAGCCGGGCCTTGGCGCCGAGCTCCATGCTGTCGTTCACCGAAGGCCGCAGCGCGAAGTTCAGGCCGCTGGCGCCGTTCGCGCGGTACGACAGCTCGTTGAGCGTCGGCGTCTCGAAGCCGCGGCCGATGGAGCCGTACAGCGCCAGGTCGGGCGTGGCCTGGTAGCGCAGCGAGGCCACGGGCAGCGTCTTGCTGTAGCGCGCGCTGCCGCTGTCGTCGCGGTTGGTGCCCACGATGTAGCGGTCCTGCGAGTTGAAGTGCACGCTGCTGCGGCGCACGCCGGCCTCCAGCGTCCAGCGGTCGGTGAAGCGCCAGCTGGCCTGCGCGTAGGGGTCGAGGTTCCACACCTCGTTGAGCTCGTTGCGCCGCAACCGCCCCTGCACGCCGAGCACCGGGTTGGAGACGGCGCCGACGTAGTTCTCGTAGCCCTTGCGCTTCTCGCGCAGGCTGTCGTAGCCCAGGCCGGCCACCACGTCGAAGGGCCGGTCGGCCAGGGTGAGCGCGGCGGTCCAGCGCAGGTCCACGCCGCCGTACTGCCGCGTCAGGTCGATCACGCCGCCGGCGTGCAGCGGGTTCTGCTGGGCCGAGGGTGGAATGGACTGGTACTGCGTGGTCTTGCGCTCGCCGCTGTAGAGCATCAGGCGCAGGCCCTGCTCGGCGTTGATGCGCCGCTCGTAGAGCAGGCCGACCTGCGTCTGCTCGACCGTCTTGCGCGTGTCGTACTGCGTGGCCAGCGGCGCGAGGCGCGGGGCCAGCGCGTACTGGTCGGCGGTGAGGCCCAGCGGGTCTTGCGCGTCGATGCGCACGCTGTTCATGAGCAGCGTGAGCTTGTCGCCGTTGTCCAGCGCAATGCCCAGCTTGCCGTTGGCGATGTCGCGCCGCGCGGCGCTGTGCTCGCGCCAGCCGTCGGTGTGGAAGCGGCTCGCGTCCAGCAGGTAGTCGACCGCGCCCTGCGAGCCGCTCAGTTGCAGCGACTGCCGCCAGGTGCCGAAGCTGCCGCCCGCGAGCGCGTAAGACAGCCGGGGCGCGCCCTCGCCCGAGGCGGTGAAGGCCTGCACCACGCCGCCCGACGAATTGCCGTAGAGCGCCGAGAAAGGCCCGCGCAGCACCTCGACACGGTCCAGCGAGCCGATGTCGATGTTCGAGGTCTGGCCCTGCCCGTCGGGCAAGGTGGCGGGAATGCCGTCGACGTACAGCCGCACGCCGCGCACGCCGAAGGTCGAGCGCGCGCCGAAGCCGCGGATCGACAGCTGCAGGTCTTGCGCGTAGTTCAGCCGGTTCTGCACCTGCAGCCCGGGCACCGCGCCCAGGCTTTCGGAAAGGTTCACCTGCAGGCGGCTGTCGCGCATCTCGCTGCCGTCGACGCGGTCGACCGAGCCGGGCACGTTGAAGGGCGTGACCTCGCCGCGCGGCGTGGTGACTGTGATTTCGCGCAGCGCGCCGGCGGGCTGGGCCTGGGCCTGTGCCTGCTCCTGCTTCAGTTCCTGCGCGCTGACGGGCAGCGCGGCAGGCAGCAACAGGCAGGCGGCGATGGCGGCAGGCGCGGCGGGTGAAGATTTCATCCCGCCGATTCTGCGGCCCCGCCGCCCGCGCGCGGCCTCAGGCTTTCACCGGGGGCAGCGCCAGCGGCTTGGGCAGCCGGATGCGGATGAACTCGTTGCCGTCCACCTTCGAAGGCAGGCGCGACGGCGAGCCCCCGGGGTAGTTGTTGTCGTTCACCAGCATCAGCGTCTGCGCGTCGACGATGGTCACCACCTCCACGCACTCCATCGGAAAGGTGAACACGCCGTCGATGGTCGCGTCGCCGCCGAGCGCCTTCGGGTCGCTCAGGTTCATCAGGTCGACGATTTCTTCCTTCTTCAGATAGCCGCTGCTGTCGACCTGCGTGAGGTCGATCTTGAACACGCGCTTGAAGCGCGCGGCATTGCGCGAGGTGCCCGAGGCCGCGAACTTGCCGGTGCGCACGTCGCCGGCGCCGCTGTCCTTCTCCACGACCAGGAACTCCTTGTCGTTGATGGCGACCATGTCGTTCACGCTGTAGACCTCGGTCTCCAGGTTGCCGTCGCCGTTGATGCGCTGGCCCGTGCTCACCTTGTAGGCGAAGGTGGCGGGCTCGAAGTTCTGCGAGCCCAGGTCGAACACGCTGACGATGCGCCGCTGCGGGTTGTCGCCGTTCAGCTCCTTCTCGTACATGGCATAGAGCTTGGTGCGGCTGGCGTTGATGGCCATGCTCTCCAGCCCGCCCGAGCCGCCCAGGTTGGCCACCGAGGTGTTCGACTGGATGTACGGGTTGTTGGGCGTCTGCACCAGCGGGTTGCTGCCCAGCCTGGCCAGGTTGGGCATCTGCACCTCGCGCGAGGCCAGGCGCCCCTTCGCGTCGAACTTCAAAAGGAAGGGGCCGAACTCGTCGCCGATCCAGAAGTTGCCCTGCGCGTCGAGCTGCAGCGACTCGGGGTCGATGTCGTAGCCCGTGAGCAGGCGCCCGCTGACGATGGCCGGGTCCACCGGCAGCGTCTGGCCGGCCGGCGACACCGAGGTGCCGGGGTAGCTGGCCATGTCGGCCACCGCCGGGTAGCCCAGGTTGCGGTTCGGGTCGCTCAGGCGGATGTAGCTGTCGGGCGTGAAGGACGCGAGCGCCTCGCCGGTCTGGAAGTTCGCCGGAATCACCTTGCCCTGCGCCCAGTCGAAGCGCACCGCGTAGATGTGCAGCAAGGCATCGGGCGAGGCGCCGCGACCGCCGAAGCCGTTGTCCTGCATCACGTAGAACACGCCCGCCATCGGGCTGGGGATCATGGCGGAGAAGCCCTGCATGGGCTGCTTGCCCTGGAACGGCAGCGTATAGCCGTAGGTGTCCCTGGCGCGCGCGAGGTCGCCGCCGGAAATGAACTGGCCCGAGGTGGGGCCGGCGACGTAGCTGTCGGCCGGCAGCACCGCGCGGCCGGTGAGCGTGGGCGCAGTCACCTCGGGTTCGACGGGGGCCGGGGCCGGCGCGGGGGGCGGCGGCGGCGCGGCGGGCACCGGTGCGGGTACCGGCAGGAACGGCAGGCCGCCGCCATTGCCGCCACCGCCGCAGCCGGCGAGCACGGCGCTGCCCGCGCCGAGCAGGAGGCCGCGGCGCTTGATCTTGGAATTCGAGTTCATGAAATGGAGGCTCAGAAAGGCGTGGGTGCCGAGCTCAGGTCGGTCAGCTTGTTGGTCTTCAGGTCGATGACGAAGTGCTGCGTGGGCGCGCCCTTGGCGAGCTTGAGCAGGATGTCCATGAGCGGCTTGAAGCGCGCCTGGAACACGGCGTTCACCACGTTGTCGTTCATTACCTGCTGGCTGCCGTTCAGGGCCAGCGTGGCGTTGGTGCCGGCCAGCGCCTGGGCGATCAGCTTGTACTGCCTGGCGCGGTCGGCCGGAATGTCCGCGAACGCCAGGTCGCCGGCATTGGCCAGGCGCACGAAGTCGCCGGCCAGGTCGATGGCCTTCCACTGGTTGAAGTCTTCCAGGCGCATGCCGTTGGCGGCCGCCAGCGCGCGGGCCTTGCCCTCGGCGGCGGCGTAGTCGAGGCCGTAGGCCGCCTGTGCGCTGCCGTCGCCGCCCGCTTCGCCTAGGCAGGCGAAGAAGGCGTTGCTCAGCAGGCCATGGTTGCCGGTGTTGCCCAGCTGCTTGAGCGTGACCTTGGTCTGCAGCTGCGACAGCACCAGCAGGTCGGAGCCGTACAGCGGGCTCTTCACCAGCTCGCGCATCTCGCAGCGCCAGTCGTCGTTCAGCAGGCGCAGGCGCACCAGCTCGGACATGTAGCGCGTGCTGAAGTCGCCGTAGGTCTTGGCGTCCAGGATGCTCTTGTCCCAGAGCACGCCGTTGCTGCCGCCGGGCAGCATGAAGCCGAAGTCGCTGAAGTAGCGGTGCTCCTCGCGGTACAGGTCGAACAACTCGTCGAAGCGCGCCACGTTGTCCAGCCGCACGGTCTGCACGTCGATGTGCGAGGCGTCGTTGAAGGTCAGCAGCTTGTAGGCCGGCACGTAGGCCGCCATCGACGGGGCCTGGATGTTCACCAGCCCGTGGCCGTCGTCGTAGGTGCGCACCGCCGTGTCGTTGAAGTGCATGTGGCCGCCCACGTGCACCTGCAGGCCGGTGTCGGCCAGCGCCTTGGTGACGTCCTCGGTGGGGCGGCGCACCATCTGCATCTTGCCGGCGCCCAGCAGCGCGATGATGTCGTCGGACGCGCCGTTAAAGAACTCGCTCATCGGGAAATGGCTGAAGGCCACGACCTGCTTGCCCTGCTTCTTGCCGCGCGCGACCACGTCTTTCAGCCACGCGATCACGTGCGGCTTGTGGGTCAGCATCTTGTTGTAGCCGGCGTCGCCCGAGCCGTTGAAGTCGTTGGCGCCGGCGCCCGTCGGAACATAGACGTTGGCGTCGATGCCCACCAGCCACAGGCCCTCCACGGGCTCGACCAGGTAGCTGGTGTCGGGCACGTTGCGGCAGAAGGTGTAGCCGTCTTTCTTGTAGGTGCCGCCGGCGCCCTGCGCGCAGATCTCGAACTCGCGCTTGCTCCACACGGCCTGCTCCTTCGCCTTGGCCGCGGTGTAGTCCTGGTAGGTGTAGGTGCTGTAGGGCGTCTCGAAGTAGCGGTAGCCGTCCTTGGGCATGAAGCCGTGCTGGTCGAGGGCCTGGGTGATGCCGGCGTAGCCCAGCTCCTTCACTTCCTCGGTGCAGTACGAGAAGTTGACCTTGGCCCACGCGCCGCTGTAGTTGCCGGCCGCGCAGTCGCCGTTGCCGCCCTTGCTGTAGATGGGCTGCGGAAAGCCGACGCGGCCCGAGTTGGGGTCCAGGCCCAGGTAGTCGTTCTTGCCGCCCGCGCGCTCCAGCGGACGGTTCGGGTCATGGTTGCCGGGCGCGGCGAAGAACTGGATGCCGTGCTTGGCCGCGTAGTCGTCCAGCACCTTCTTCAGGCCGCGCATGTGCACGGGCTGGCCGTCGTCCGAGAAGTCGCCCGGCAGCGCGATGAGCTTCACGCCGCGCGCCACCGCGTCGTCGAGCGCGGTCATGAAGGCGAAGTAGTTTTCGTTGAACAGGCGCGTCGAGGTCATCTGCGCATGCATCAGGCGAATGGTCGCGTTGCGGCCCGACTTCGGGTTGAACACGCCGGGGAACGAGCCGTCCTGGAAGTTGGCGTAGACGTCGTGGAAGTGGATGTCGGGCATGAACGCCACCTGCACCGGCTTGCCGGCGTCGACGACGGGCGGTGCCTCGCCAGGGGCCGGCGCGGGCGTGGACGCCGCGGGCGGAAGAACGATGGCGCCAGGCTGGTTGTCGCTGCCGCCGCAGGCCGCGAGCACCGACAGCACGGCCACCGTGGCGAGCGCCGACGGCGCACGCGACGTGCGAAAAATGGAGAAGGTCATAAAAGGGGAAAAGAGAGTCCGCGAATGAGGGCGAAGCGCCTCGCCTCCCCTTCCCAGGGGTGGCGCAGCGCGGCCGAATCATGCGGGGGCTGTGTGACCTCCCCATGGCGAACGCATGACACGGCAGGCTGACCTGCGACTGACCATGCGAAGGCTTTACACCTTTGCGCACTTGCCTTTGCACCTTCACCTTCGTGCACAAGCAAAACGGCCCGGGCACTGCACGGGCCGCTCGAAAGAAATGAATGCCTGCGGCGGCTAGCGAGCGGGCGACTTTCGCCAGCCGAACCACGCGCAGACGATCACCGGGATGCCCAGCGTGATCCACGCCAGGATGTCGCCCAGCCCGCCGTCGCTGAAGAGCGCGGAAACCAGCCCGACGATCGTCAGCAGGCCCAGCACGATCGGCCAGCCCCACATGCGCCAGAAGCCTTGGTGCTGAGGATGTTGGTGGCTGTGGTGTTGTTGCTTCATGCCTGTGCCTGTGCCTTTGCGGCGGCCGGCGTGGGTTGCGCGGTGTCGGGAACCTGGGGCGGTTCATGCGCCGGGTTTTTCTTGGCCGCGGGCACCGTGTTGCCGCGCTTGAGCCACAGGTACAGGCCGCTGCCCAGCACGATGATGGTCGCGATGTCGAGCAGCGCCCAGATGATCTGCATCGGCATGCCGCCGTAGTCGCCGAAGTGCAGCGGCTGCGACACCAGCAGCGCCGTGAGGTACCACGGCAACTTCGGCGACGCGGTGACCTGCGCGGTCTTGGCGTCCACCAGCACCGGCTGGAAGAGCTTCGAGGTGAAGGGCTCGCTGCCGCGCACGAAGAAGGTGGTGTGGTGCGGGCTGGAGAACGAGGTGCCCGGGAAGGCGATGAACGACAGCTTCATGCCGGGCGCCTGCTGCAGCGCGGCGTCCATCGAGCGCTGCACCGAGGCGCGCTCGTTGACCGCCACCACCGGTTCGTTCTTGTAGGGCGTGAGCAGCGCGCTGAGCTGGTCGTACTGCCAGTACTTGATGAGCAGGTCGGCCCAGGTGTTGATCATGCCGGTGGAGCCCACCACGAACAGCCACACCAGCGTGACCACGCCCAGCAGGTTGTGCAGGTCGAGCCACTTCAGGCGCGAGCGCTTCTCGCGGCGCACCGTGCCGAAGTCGAGCTTGCGCATGAAGGGCGAGTACAGCACCACGCCCGAGACGATGGCCACCAGCAGCAGCAGCCCCATGAAGCCCAGGAAGAGCTTGCCCGGCAGGCCCGCGAACAGGTCGACGTGCAGCTTGAACATGACGTACATGAAGCCCTCGTCGAACTTGGGCTGCGCCAGGATCTGGCCGGTGCGCGCATCGACCGCGATCGACTTGAAGTCGTCCGTGGGCGCCGGCGTGGGCGTGAGCGTGACGAACCACAGGCCGTCGTCGTCCTCGGGCTGCGAGGCGAACTGCACCACGCGGTCGGGGTGCTGCGCCTTGGCGATGTCGAGCACGCGGTCCAGGCTGATGCGCGGCGTGCCGGCCGGCATCTTCGGCGCCTCGACCTCGGTGCCCAGCAGGTGGCCGATCTCGTGGTGGAAGATGAGCGGCAGGCCGGTGAGGCACAGTAGCAGCATGAACACCGTGCACACCAGGCTGCTCCATTTGTGCACCCAGGCCCAGGTCTTGATCTTTCGGCTGTTCATGTCGTGGTGGCTGTTGGGTAAGGCTTATTCTAGAAACGGTACGTGGCGCTGGCGACCACGCTGCGGCGCGCGCCGTACCAGCAGTCGCCACGCGACAGGCAGGTGCTGAAGTAGGTCTTGTCGGTGGCGTTGTTGATGTTCAGCGCATAGCGCCACTTGGCCGACTCGTAGGCCAGCATCAGGTCCACCAGCGTCACCGACGGCACGCGCGGGCCCGCGCTGGTGCCGTCCAGGTCGGTGAAGTTGCTCATGTAGCGCACGCCGGCGCCGGCCGAGAAGCCCGGCACGCCCGCAATGGCGAAGCGGTACTTGCCCCATACCGAGACCTGGTTGCGCGGCTGCTCGGTGAGCTTGTGGTCGACGTCGATGTAGGTGTAGTTGGCAATCAGGTCCAGGTCGCGCGCCAGCGTGGTCTTGAGCTCGAGCTCAACGCCCTTGTTCTTCGTCGAGTCGACCTGGCGGCCGTAGTTGGGGTTGGTGCTGTCGGAGACGACGCGGTTCTTTTCCTTCAGCGAGAAGGCCGAGGCAGTGAAGCTCGTGGCCGAACCCGCGGGCTGGTACTTGACGCCGGCCTCCACCTGCTCGCCGCGCAGCGGCTTGAACAGGTTGCCCTCGACGTTCGTGCCCGCCTGCGGGGTGAACGACTCGGTGTAGCTCAGGTAGGGCGACCAGCCCGAGGGCAGCGTGTACATCACGCCCAGTCGCTTCGAGGTGGCGCTGGTCGTCTCCGAGTCGCTGCCCGCTGTGCCGGAGGTGCTGCGGTCATGGCGCAGCCCGGCCACGAAGATCCAGTTGTCCAGCTTCATCTGGTCCTGCACGTAGACGCCTGCGTTGCGCTGCGTGGTGCGGGGCCGGGCGGCCAGCTCGGTGACGGGCACGTAGCCAATGCCGTAGACGGGGGCATAGGCGTCGATGCTGCTGAACGTGGAGCCTTCGATCTTGTCCTGCCGCTGGCGCGAGTATTCGGCGCCCACCAGGAAGGTGTGGCGCAGCGCGCCGGTGTTGAAGTGACCCTCGACGTGGTTGTCGACGCCGGTCATGCGCGTCCAGGTCAGCGACTTGTCGTTGACACGGCCCAGCAGGCGCTGGCCGACGGGGTCGAGGCCCCAGCCGCCGGGCAGCGAGAAGAAGTCGCCGTAGTGGTAGTGCGAGTCGTTGAACGTGCGCGACATGCGGAAGTTCTGCCGGAACGTCCAGTCGTCGTTGAACTTGTGCTCGAACATCCAGCCGAAGGTCTTGCGTTCGGTGTCGTAGCCGTCGCCCGGCTCGCCGATGAACCGGCTGGACGACAGCGGTCCGTTGACGTTCGGCAGGATGGTGCCCTGCCATGGAAAGAACTGCGAGGTGCTGCCGGTCTTGTCCTTCTGCCACAGGGCCTGCAATGTCAACGAGGTGGCGGCGCTGGGCCGCCAGGTGAGCGACGGCATGACGAGCGAGCGGTCGTCCGGCACATAGTCGACCTGCGTATCGGACTTGCGCTGCAGCGCAACCAGGCGGTACGACCAGTCGCCGTCGGCCGTCAGCGGGCCGGTGAAGTCGGCCTGCACCTGCTTGCGACCGAAGGAGCCGAGCTGCACGCCCACTTCGCGGTACGCCTGCTGCTGCGGCCGCTTGCTGACCATGTTGACCACGCCGCCGGCCGTGCCGGCGCCGAACAGCATGCCGGCCGGCCCGCGCAGCACCTCGAGGCGCTCCAGCGTGTAGGGGTCGGGGCGTGCCGTGGCCGTGTACCAGCCGGAAGAAAAGGTCTGCAGGCCGTCGAGGTAGACCGAGGGATCGCTGCCGCGCACCGAGAAGCTGTCCGAACGCGAGTCCAGGCCGTAGGCGTCGGAGCGCACGCCCGCGGCGTAGGTGAGCGCGTCCTGCAGGTTGGTGGCGCCCTGGTCGACCATCTGGTCGCGCGTGACCACGGTGACGGACTGGGGCGTTTCCGCCAGCGGCGTGTCGGTCTTGGTGGCGGTGACCGCGTTCTTCGCGCGGTACCCGATGACGGCGGAAGTGGCGGTCTCGGCTTCGGCATTGGCGTCGACCCGCACTTCAGGCAACGACCCGGAATTCGCCGTTTGCGCCAGCACTTGGTGCTGTGCGTAGATTGCCAGGCATCCGACCAGCACCGATGCGGCCTTGCGCCGCGCGACCAACTTGCTCATACCCGACATCTCTCCAAATACTATTAAGAACTATTCTCATTTTATTAGCCGAAAGTTAGCGGTTTGGCAATTTCCAACCTGGGCGAAGGGCGTTGCGTTGTGAAATTGCGTCTTTGGTTTGGAGGCGGAGCAGCTACCATGCCGCCCGCACGCCCCGTGCGCTGGCCGCCCTCATGCTCAAGCTCATTGCCTTCCTGTTTCCCGCGTTGCGCGGTCCGGCTCTGCGCCCGATGGCCCTGGCAGCAGTCTTTTTGATGGCCTTCGCGCTGGTCGGCTGCGCCGGCCTGCCGCCGCGCGGCCTCACCGCCGAGGCGCCGACGCTCGCGATTCCGGCCTCCGCCGCCACCGAACTCGGCCGCGCGGCCACGAGCCTGAATTCCCCGCCCGACGGGCTCTCCAGCATGCGCCCGCTGATCGAGGCTTCTTTCGCGCTCGACGCGCGGCTGGAGCTCATGCGCCGCGCCACGTCGTCGCTCGACATCCAGACCTACCAGCTCGGCAACGACAAGACCGGCCGCCTGCTGCTGCGCGAAATGCGCAACGCTGCGCGCCGGGGCGTGCGCGTGCGGCTGCTGCTCGACGACTTCTACACCGCCGGCATGGACCGCCTGTTGCTCGGCCTGGCCGCCGAGCCCAACGCCGAGGTGCGGCTGTTCAACCCGTTCGTGAACGCGCGCGACCATTCGTCGGGCCGCTGGCTGGAGTTCTTCACCGACTTCCGGCGGCTCAACCACCGCATGCACAACAAGCTGTTCGTGGCCGACGGCGCCATGGTCATCGCGGGTGGGCGCAACCTGGCCGACGAATACTTCCTGCGCAGCGAGAGCGCGAACTTCATCGACTTCGAGCTGCTGCTGGCCGGCCCGGTGGTGCCGGAGTCGGCCGCCATCTTCGACACCTACTGGAACAGCGACGTGGTCTACCCGCTGCAGCGGGTGGCCAGCACCAGCCGCACGGCGGCCGAGCTCAAGGCCGATTTCGAGGAGGCCACCTCCCCCGCGCACGCCCCGCCGCCCGACCCGCTGCCCATTACCGACCTGCTGGGCGACCTGCCGCTGGGTGCGCAGCTGGCCAACGTCGGCGAGCTGAAGTGGATGCGCGCCGAGGCCAACGCCACGGCCGACAGCCCCAATAAGGCGCTGGGCGTCATGGCGCACCCCACCGAACCGCTGGCGCAGCGCTTTCATGAAATGGTGGCCACCGCGCAGTCGAACGTGGTGGTGATCTCGCCGTACTTCATTCCAGGCGACGAGGGCATGGAGCGCATCCGCATGGGCCGCGCGCACGGCGTGAACATCACCGTCATCACCAACTCGCTGGCCGACAGCGACGAGCCGCTGGTGAACATCAACTACAACCGCTACCGCGTCGACATGCTCAAGCTGGGCGTGAACCTGTACGAGGTGAGCACGCAGCAGCTGCGCCGCGCCGGGCAGTTTCGCGACCTGCTGAAGAAGGCGCGCGGCCGGCTGCACGCCAAGCTGGCGCTGGTCGACCGGCAGTGGGTGCTGCTGGGCTCGATGAACCTCGACCCGCGCTCCGCCCGGCTGAACACCGAGTTCGGCGTGCGCGTGCGCAGCTTCGACCTGACGCAGGCCCTGCTGTTCGCCTACCAGCTCGACGACATCGAGGGCGTGTACCGCGTGACCCTGAAGCCCGACGGCCAGAACGTGCAATGGGTGGGCACCGGCGACGTGCAGAACGAGGTGCTCGACAGCGAACCCGACTCGAGCATGCTCACGCGGCTGCAGCTGCTGCTGTTCTCGTGGTTCGTGCCGACGGACCAGCTGTAGCAACGGGCCGGCTGCTGCGCGAGCACTGCAGCCGTCCGGCTGCTATCCGGCCACCGCTGCCTCCCACAGCAGCTTGCCTCCCAGCAACAAGGTGAAGGCCAGGAACGCGGCCTTCATGCGCTTCGGGCTCGCCACCCGACCCACCCATGCGCCGAGCCAGCCGCCCACCGCGCAACCGACCAGCAACGGAATGCCCAGCCCGAAGTCGACCGTGCCGCTTGAGATGAAGGTGGTCACCGAGGCCCCGACCACCAGCAGGTTGATGCGCGTCATGACCGCCGCGCTTTCGCTGAAGCTCAGGCCGTAGCAATGCATCAGCGCAAAGATCAGGAAGCTGCCGAAGCCCGCCCCGAAGAAGCCCGAGTACACGCACAGCCCGAAGATCACCGCGACACCCACCGGCGCGGGCGGCAGCCGCGCCTGTGCATCGCGCGGGCGCCGCGAGAAGTCGGTGCGGTGCGTGACCCACAGAATGACGACCATCAGCAGCGCCACCACGATCTTCAGCACCCGGTCGGCAATGCCCACCACCAGCAGCGAGCCCGACACCGACCCGACGACAGCCAGCGGCCAGACCACCCACGGCATCTTCGTGCGCTCGGAGGCATCGCCACGGCGCGCGAGCGAACCGGTCGCGAACGAACCAAGCAGCGCGAACTTGACCGTGGCAATGCTCTGCGCCGCCGGGTGTCCCATGAGCAGCAACAGCGGCACCCCGGCGGTCGCTCCCCCGCCGATGGTGACCGCCACCACGCCGATGAAAAGGCCCAGGCCGGCCAGCACCAGCGCCGTCAGCACGACCTGCCCGCCGCAGAGTTGCCGGCCGCAGAGCCGCCGAAGCTCCGGCCTTTCCAATCGGTCATGCAACGCAGCAGCGTGGCGCTTCGCACGGCCACGCCATGGCGGGCCTGCTGGAAGTATTTGTTCTGCGGGGTTTCGTCGATGTCCACGTCGAGCTCGTCGGTGCGGGGCAGGCAATGCATGACGACCAGCCCCGGCGACGCGCGCGACAGCAGCGCGCGGTGCAAGCGGCATTTCTGCAATTGGCGCAGGTACACGGCCGGGTCGGTGAATTGCTCCTGCTGCACGCGCACCATGTACACCAGGTCGACATGGCCGATCATTTCCTTCATGGATGAATACACCTGCGGCGCCACGCCGTGCAATTTGCCCAGTTGCGGCGGAAATTCGCTGCCTTCGTCGCCGTCGAGGGCCGAATCGACGATATGCAGATGGACGTTGCTGAATTTGCGCAACCCCGCAATCAGCGACCTTGCCGCGCGCGAATACCGGATGCCGCCCGCAATGCCGATGTGCAGGTTGTCGACGCCGCCGAAATGGTCGTGCAGCGTGTAGAGGTCGATCAGGGTCTGCGTCGGATGCTGCACCCGGCCCTCGCCCGCGTTGATGAGCGGCACGCCCACCGTGCCCTTGATGCGGCGCATGACGTTGTCCTCCGCATGGCGGGCGACCACGGCGTCGCAGTAGAAGCCGGCCATGCGCGTGGTGTCGAGCAGGCTTTCGCCCAGTTCGACGCGGGTGTTGCGCACGTCGGAAACGCTCAGCACGCGCGCCCCGAGCCGGTAGGCCGCCGCCTCGAAGCTCAACCGGGTCCGCATGCTGGGCTCGAAGAAGAGCGTGCACACGACCTTGCCGGTCAGCGCGCGCCGGAAGTCTTCGGGCGCGCGCCGTATATGGTCAATGTTAGAAAACAATGTTTCTATTTCGGTCCTGGAAAGATCATCGATGGAAATAAGGTCCTGCATGCCAATCCCCCTGAGCAGTTCTTTTGTTTGAAAACGCGTTCTTGGGGGTCCTAGCATATAAACCGGCCATCTATTTTTTCGACTGGTGTTTTGCTCTTCGCCCCCTGCAAGTGATTCTGTATTCGTTCATGCTTAAAAAATTTCGTGCGCCGTTATGCAATCCATAAAAAACGATTTGGCTCTGTCAATTAATTTCGAACAACTGCGCACTTTTTCACTTGTTCTCGAATTGGGTAGTTTTTCGGCGGCGGCCGAACGGCTCGGCGTGACGCAGCCGGCGGTGAGCGTGCAGGTCAAGCAACTGGAGCGGCGTCTTGGCGTGCGCCTGATCGAACGGGTTGGCCGGCGCGTGGGGCCGACGCCTGCAGGCGCGGACCTGCTGGCCGAATTGCCGAACGTGGCGACGGCGCTGACGAACGCGATCAACGCCGCCACCTTCCATTCGGCCGGCGTGGCGGGCCGCGTGAGGCTGGGCACGGGCGGCACCGGCTGCCTCTACCTGCTGCCGCCGGTGCTGCGGGACCTGCGCGCGCGATACCCGCTGCTGGACATCATCGTCAGCACGGGCAACACCGAGGGCTACGTGCGGCGCGTGGAGGACAACACGGTCGACATCGCGCTGGTCACGCTGCCCGTCGCTTCACGTGCGCTGGCGGTCACGCCCATCCTGCGGGACGAGTTCGTGGCCATCTGCCAGCGCGGCAGCGCCGACTGGCCGGCCGAGGTGTCGGCGGCCACGCTGGGCGCGCTCCCGCTCGTGAAGTTCGTGCCCGGCGCCAGCGCGCGGGGCCTCGTGGACGACTGGCTTCGCCGCGGCGGGCACGCGTCGCCGCCGGTGATGGAGTTCGACAGCGTCGAAGCCATCAAGGAAATGGTGGCGGCCGGGCTGGGCGTCGCCATCCTGCCGAAGATGGCGGTCACGGGGCGCGGCCATCACGCCGAGCTCGACCTGCGGCCGCTCCAGCCGCCGCTGCACCGCACGCTGGCGCTGGTCACGCGCAACGACAAGCCCGTGAGCAAGGGCCTGCGGCAGGTGATCGACGCGGTGGTCGCCGCGGGGCGCGCCGTGGAAGCCGCCAACGGCGAACCGGCGAAAGACGCTACGGTGCCGACGCGTCGAGCACCCTGAGCGTTTCGGCCAGCACGCGGGTGCCGGCGGCCACCTGCTCCTTGCTCGCCCACTCTTCCTGGCAGTGGCTGCGCCCGTCGAGGCAGGGGATGAAGATCATGCCCATGGGCCCGGTCGCCGCCACGTGCATGGCGTCGTGGCCGGCGCCGCTGGGGAGCGCCCTGTGCGGCAGCGCGAGGCGGTCGGCCGCGCGGGCCACGGCCTGCATGACGAGGTCGCTGCACTTCGTGGGCGGCGTGCGGGTCAGCGGCGCGGCGCTGCAGCTGACCCGCAACTGCCGCAGGTCGTCGCTGCACAGCGCGATGGCACGCTCCGGAAACTCGTCGAGCACCGCCTGCGCGTTGCTGCGCACCTCGAGCACCATGTCGACCCGGCCGGGCACGGCGTTGGGCACGTTGGGGCTCATCGAAATGCGCCCGATGGTCGCCACCACGTAGTGCGGCTGGCCGTCCATGGCGCTGGCTTCGCGGTGCACCGCGTCGATCAGCCGGGCCGCGCCCACCAGCGCATCGCGGCGGATGTCCATCGGCGTGGTGCCGGCGTGGTCGGGCTGGCCGGTCACGGTGAGGGCCACGCGGCGGATGCCCACGATGTCGGTGACCACGCCGATGGGCAGCCCCTCACGCTCGAGCACGGGGCCTTGCTCGATGTGCAACTCGACGAAGGCGGCGACCCCGCCTGGGCCCCTGGCGGCGCCGGCCAGCGCGTCGGGCCGGGCGCCGATGCGCTGCATGGCCTGGGCGAGGCTTTCGCCGGCCTCGTTGCAGGCGGCGAGCATGGCGTCGTCCAGCGTGCCGGCGAAGGCGCGGCTGCCCACGCACGAGATGCCGTAGTCGCTGGGCTCCTCGGACAGGAAGTCGACCACTTCGAGCGGATGGCGCAGCACCACGCCCGATTCGTGCAGCGACTGCGCCACCTCGAGCCCCGCGAGCACGCCCAGGATGCCGTCGAAACGACCGCCGCCCACCACGGTGTCGCAGTGCGAGCCGGTCACCAGCGGCGCCAGCCCGGGTTGGCTGCCTTCGCGCCGGCCGGTCAGGTTGCCGGCGGCGTCGAGGTGCACGGCGAGCCCGGCTTCCTCGCACTGGCCGCGCAGCCACTGCCGGGCGCGCTCGAATTCGGGCGAGAAGGCGCGTCGGGTCCAGGGAACGTCGGGGCGGGTGAAGGAAGCGAGGGTTTCGAGCCGATGCCAAAGGCGCTCGGGCTGGATGGAGAGGATTGGAGGCATCCCCGTATGGTGGACGGGCCAGCGCTTTCTTTGAAGCGGGGACGGGTAATGCAAGCCATAAAGCACTCTTTCAGACGCCTTGGCCGAAGCCGTTGAAGCCGCCGGGGCATTTCCCTGCCCTTGAAACGTCATCGATTGCCCTTATGATTAGCACTCGCTGTTGATGAGTGCTAACAGCCACTCGCTTCCAGTCGAATGGGCGCCCCGGCCTTGTCCGGTGCCCGACCACAAACCCGTTTCTTATCCATATCCAGGAGATGCAATGAAACTTCGTCCTTTGGCCGATCGCGTGATCGTCAAGCGTGTTGACAGCGAAACCAAGACCGCCTCCGGCATCGTCATCCCCGACGCAGCCGCCGAAAAGCCCGATCAGGGCGAAGTCCTGGCCGTGGGCCCGGGCAAGCGCAACGACAAGGGCGAACTGGCCGCACTGACCGTCAAGGTCGGCGACCGCGTCCTGTTCGGCAAGTACAGCGGCCAGACCGTCAAGGTCGATGGCGACGAACTGCTCGTGATGAAGGAAGACGACCTGTTCGCAGTCGTCGAGAAGTAAGCCTTCTCCCTTCCGATTCATTCAAATCCAATCCTTTCGGAGTTAATTCATCATGGCAGCAAAAGACGTAGTCTTCGGCGGAGAAGCCCGCGCACGCATGGTCGAGGGTGTGAACATCCTGGCCAACGCAGTCAAGGTCACCTTGGGCCCCAAGGGCCGCAACGTGGTGCTCGAACGCTCGTTCGGCGCCCCCACCGTGACCAAGGACGGCGTGTCGGTCGCCAAGGAAATCGAACTCAAGGACAAGCTGCAGAACATGGGCGCCCAGCTCGTGAAGGAAGTGGCCTCCAAGACTTCGGACAACGCCGGTGACGGCACCACCACCGCGACCGTGCTGGCACAAGCCATCGTTCGCGAAGGTTTCAAGCTGGTGGCTGCCGGCATGAACCCGATGGACCTGAAGCGCGGCATCGACAAGGCTGTCACGGCCCTGGTCGCCGAGCTGAAGAAGGCTTCCAAGCCCACCACCACCTCCAAGGAAATCGCGCAAGTCGGCTCCATCTCGGCCAACAGCGACGAAACCATCGGCAAGCTCATCGCTGACGCGATGGACAAGGTCGGCAAGGAAGGCGTGATCACCGTGGAAGACGGCAAGTCGCTGGACAGCGAACTCGACGTCGTCGAAGGCATGCAGTTCGACCGCGGCTACCTGTCGCCCTACTTCATCAACAACCCCGAGAAGCAATCGGCGCTGTTGGACAACCCCTTCGTGCTGCTGTTCGACAAGAAGATCAGCAACATCCGTGACCTGCTGCCGGTGCTGGAGCAAGTCGCCAAGGCTGGCCGTCCGCTGCTGATCATTGCCGAAGAAGTCGAAGGCGAAGCCCTGGCTACGCTGGTCGTGAACACGATCCGCGGCATCCTGAAGGTCGTGGCCGTGAAGGCTCCTGGCTTCGGCGACCGCCGCAAGGCCATGCTGGAAGACATCGCCATCCTGACGGGCGGCAAGGTCATCGCTGAAGAAGTGGGCCTGACGCTCGAAAAGGTGACGCTGGCCGACCTGGGCCAAGCCAAGCGCATCGAAGTGGGCAAGGAAAACACGATCATCATCGACGGCGCCGGCGCTGCTGGTGACATCGAAGCCCGCGTGAAGCAAGTGCGCGTTCAGATCGAAGAAGCGACCAGCGACTACGACCGTGAAAAGCTGCAAGAGCGCGTGGCCAAGCTGGCCGGCGGCGTGGCAGTGATCAAGGTCGGCGCTGCCACCGAAGTCGAAATGAAGGAAAAGAAGGCTCGCGTGGAAGACGCCCTGCACGCTACCCGCGCTGCAGTGGAAGAAGGCGTCGTGGCTGGCGGCGGCGTGGCTCTGCTGCGTGCCAAGCAAGCTGTGGGCACCTCGGTCAAGGGCGACAACGCCGACCAGGAAGCCGGCATCAAGCTCGTGCTGAAGGCCATCGAAGCGCCCCTGCGCGAAATCGTGAACAACGCCGGCGGCGAAGCCTCGGTGGTGGTGAACGCTGTGTTGGCCGGTTCGGGCAACTACGGCTTCAACGCTGCGAACGACACGTACGGCGACATGCTCGAACTGGGCATCCTGGACCCGACGAAGGTCACCCGCACCGCACTGCAGAACGCCGCTTCGGTGTCCTCGCTGCTGCTGACGACCGAAGCCATGGTTGCTGACGCACCCAAGGACGAGTCGGGTGCTGGCGGCGGCGGCATGCCCGACATGGGTGGCATGGGCGGCATGGGCGGCATGGGCATGTAATTTCGCTCGCCCCCAGGGGGAGTTGGCTCGCCCCCAGGCTGCGCGGCACTTCGTGTCCGCTACGCCAACCCCCTACCGGGGGCAACACCTGCGGCCCGGCAAAGCCGGTTCCGCGGTGTTTCGCGAATTAAAAAAACCCGTCTTGCGACGGGTTTTTTTATGGGCGCTCGGAATGTTGCTGGAGCCCGTCGGCTAATAGAACTGGTCTTTCAGCGCGGCGTAGAGCGCCTGGAACCGCGCATGGCGCGCCTTGTGGCCCTCGGCCCCGTCCCTCGACGGCACCAACGCCTGCTTCACCGGCGGCAGCGTGCACACCTCCGCCACGGCGCCACCATCGGCCAGCCACGCCAGGCGCGCCGCGCCCAGCGCACCGCCGGTCTCGCTGCCTGCGTACAGCGTGAGCGGCACCCCGAAGATGTCGGCCAGCAACTGTCCCCACCACACGCTGCGCGCACCGCCGCCCACCAGCGCGACTTCGCGCAGCGGCATGTCAGCCGGCAGGCGCAGGGTGTTGAAGCCGTCGCGCAAGCCGAAGCTCACGCCCTCGAC
Source organism: Variovorax sp. J22G73 (assembly GCF_030317035.1). GTDB lineage: Bacteria > Pseudomonadota > Gammaproteobacteria > Burkholderiales > Burkholderiaceae_C > Variovorax. Next base: position 174,241 of record NZ_JASZYK010000001.1, on the reverse strand, counting down.
CACCGCGTAGGCAATTTCCGCGGGGCCGTGCGCATGCGTCAGGCCGAACAGCACGCCCTGCGCATTCGCGTTGTTGTGCGGCGAGCGCTCGCCCGACAGGTACGGCAGGAACAACGGGCAACGCGCACGCTGGTCGGCCCCGACGGAAGCCGCCGCCTCGAGCAGCGCGGATTCGTCGGCGAACCTGAACGTCTTCGCGGCCCAGCTCACGGCGCTGGCGGCCGAGAGCATCACCGACATCTGGTGCCAGCGCCCGGGCAGCGCGTGGCAAAACGCATGCATGGCCTGCGCGGGGTTCGGCAGGAAGCGGTCGGTCGACACGAACACCACGCCCGAGGTACCCAGCGAGACAAAGCCCTGCCCCGGCTCCACCAGCCCCATGCCGACCGCGCTGGCGGCGTTGTCGCCCGCGCCGCCGGCAATCAGCACCTCGCTCTGGCCTTGGCCCGTCCCGAGGCCCCAGCGCGCGGCCAGCTCGGGCTTGAGCCGCGCAGACACCTGGCTGCCCTCGACCAGCCGCGGCATGTGCGCGCGCGTGAGGCCAGTCGCGGCCAGCAGCTCATCGGACCAGTCGCGCGCGCCCACGTCGAGCCACAGCGTGCCGGCCGCGTCCGACATCTCGCTGACCGCCTCGCCGCTGAGCATGAAGCGCAGCCAGTCCTTCGGCAGCAGCACGCGTGCCGTGCGCGCGAACACCTGCGGCTCGTGCTCGCGCACCCACATCAGCTTGGGCGCGGTGAAGCCCGGCATCGCAAGGTTGCCCGCGATATCGCCGAGCCGCGGCACGGCGCGCGTGAGCGCCTCGCACTGGGCGGCGCTGCGGCCGTCGTTCCACAGGATGGCGGGACGCAGCACTTCGCCTGCCGCATCGAGCAGCGTGGCGCCGTGCATCTGGCCCGACAGGCCGATGGCGCGCACCGCGGCGAGTTCTTCGGGGTGCGACTTGCCGAGCGCGCGCATCACCTCTTCCAGCGCCTGCCACCACTGCTGCGGCGCCTGCTCGGACCACAGCGGTTGCGGCCGCTCGACCGTGAGCGGCGCGCGCGCCACGCCCACGATGCGGTGATCGTCGGCGAGCAGCAGCGCCTTCAGCTCGGACGTGCCGAGGTCGAGTCCCAGATACAAGATGAACCTCCTGGAAAACAGGAATGCTCAGGACGGCAGGCCGCTGCCGAAGCGCGTGTCGGCCTGCTTCCTGAACTCGCTCGGCGTCATTCCCTTGATCTCGAGAAAGCGCCGGTTGAAATTGGCCACGTTGTTGAAGCCCACCTGGTAGCAGATGTCCGTCACGTAGTGATCGGTCTGCATCAGCAGGTGGCAGGCGCTGTTGATGCGCACGCGGTTGACGAAGTCGGTGAAGCTGTTGCCCGTGGAACGCCTGAAGAAGCGGCTGAAGCGGCTCTCGCTCATGCCCAGCTCGGCGGCCACGTCCGACATGGAGATCGACTCCGCCATGTTGTTGGTGATGCGGTTGACGATGCCGTTGATCTGGTCGACCTGCGCGTCGCCGTCCGCGCCCTGTGCACCTTGCATCTGCACGCTCGACAGCAGTCGGTAGTCGGTGCAGTCGGCCAGGTCCGCCAGGAACTCGCAGAACAGGCCCAGCCGGCGCACGCCGCGCGCGGCCTTGATGTGGTCCCAGTGGCTCTGCGCCTGCTGCGACATGCCGAAGAACTCGATGCCGTGGCGCGCGCGCTCCAGCAGCTGCATCACCTCGCGCAGCTCCGGAATCTCGGCGGCGGCGCGCTCGATGGGTTCATGGCGAAACTGGATCACCCGGTCGCGCCCGGCGGCGCCGCCTTCGGGCACGTCGAGCGAGATCCAGTTGTGCGGCAGCCGCGGGCCGCACAGCACCAGGTGCCCGGGCTGGAACGGGCCGATCCAGTCGCCGATGAAGGCCTTGCCCGAGGTCTCGGTGATCAGGTGCAGCTCGTAGTCTTCATGGAAGTGCCATCGCACCAGCGGGCTGGGAAAGCCGTGCGCCAGGCAGCGCACCAGGCCGGTTTCTTCGGGCGCCTCGTAGCCCAGCGAAGGGGAGCGCGCAAAGTCGCGCTCCAGCTCGGGCTGGCGTTGGCGGGGAATCGAACGCTTGCGTGTGGACGTCGTCATGGCAGCAACGGTTCAGGCCGCACGGCTCAGGGCCGGGAGGCAGGTTCGGCAGCGGAATTCTGTGCCTGCGCGAGCGCGGCGTGAACCGCGACCAGCGTCGGTGGGTCCGCACCCTCGCGGGTGCAGTTCAGGGCGGCGGCGGTGGCGGCAAAGCCCATCACCTCGCGCCAGGTCTCGTCGCTCAGCCCGGCGAGCTGCGCAGGCTGCTCCACGCCGTGCGCCAGCAGCGACACCGACAGCCCGGCCGTGAAGGTGTCGCCCGCGCCGATGGTGTCCACCACCTGCACGCGCGGCGCGGCCACGGCAATGGCTTCATGCCCCGTGCGCCACAGCGTCGCGCCGTCGCCGCCCCGCGTGACGATCACGGCGCGCGCGCCGGCCTGCAGGATCTGCGCGGCCAGCGCATCGACCGGTTGCCCCGGCGCCAGCAGTTCCGCGTCTTCGTCGCTGAGCTTCACCAGGTCGGCCAGCGCGAACCAGCCGGACACGCGCTCGCGGTAGGAGGCCATGTCCGGAATCAGGCTGGGCCGCACGTTGGGGTCGAACACGATCACGCAGCGGCCCCTGCTCGCCGCGATCAGGTCGGCGATGCGCGTGGCGGCCGGCTGCTGCAGCAGCGAGATCGAGCCGAAGTGCAGGAAGCGGCAGTCCGCCGGCAGCTGCGGCAGCGGCTCGGGCGCCCAGGTGGCGTCGGCGCTGCCGCTTGTGTAGAACGCGTAGCGGTTGGTCTGCGGCGTGCGTTCGACGAAGGCCAGCGTCGAGGGCGCGTTGCTGCGCAGGACGAAGCTCGTGTCCACGCCGTTGCGTTGAAGAAAACCCATCAGCCGCTCGCCGAACAGGTCGGTCGACAGCTGCGTGAAAAAGCCGGTAGGCTGCCCGAGCCGGGCACAAGCCACTGCCGTGTTGAGCGGCGAGCCGCCCTCGTGCCCCAGGAAGGCCAGGGTGCCGGCCTCGCTGGCGGTGAAATCGATGAGGGCTTCGCCCGTGAGTGCTATGCGCATGGTGTCTGGATTCTGGGTCACTGTGTCATGGGCTCAAGGCAAGCTGCCCGCGTCGGCCAGGAAGCCGCGCTCGGCGGCCAGCGTGGCCGGGTGGTCGAGCAGCTCCGCGAACAGCCGCGGCGGAATGGTGATGGCACCCACGCCGAGGCCCAGCAGCGAAAGATACGCCTCGCGCGAACGAATGCTCGCCACCAGCAGCCGTGTGCCCGACGAAGGCCGTTGCGCGACCAGCGATTGCATCTGCGCGATCAGCGCCAGCCCGTTCACGCCCGAGTCCTCGAGCCGCCCGAGATACGGCGCCGCATAGGCTGCGCCCAGCTGCGCCGAGAAGTGCGCCTGCTCGGGCGCGTACACCGCCGTGAACGTCACGGGCACGCCCTGCGCGATGAGCTGTGCGCCGGCATCGAGGCCCTGGCGCGTGGCGGGAATCTTGACCACCAGTTGGCCGCGGTCGAACTGCGGCAGCAGCGCATGCGCGTCGTCGAGCATGCCGTCGACCTCGCTCGAATGCACCTGGGCCTGCACTTGCCGTGCCCCGAGTTCGATGCAGCGTTTCAGCAGCCCCGGCAAGGCCGCACGCCCGATGCCTGCGCGCAGCAGCAGCGTCGGGTTGGTGGTCACGCCGTGCACCACGGGGTGCGGCAGGCAGGCCTGCAGTTCTTGCAGGTCGGCGCTGTCCAGGTACAGGTGGAAGTCTTCTGTCATGGCTTTTGTTGTGCCGAAAGTGCCAGTGCGTTCGGGGACGGGTGAACAGGCCGCCCCGAACCACGCGCGCAAGAAACATCGCGAAGAAACAAAAGGCACCTCATCAACTCATGACGTTGCCGCCATCCACATTCAAAGTCTGCGCAGTGATGTAGCGCGCCTCGTCGCTCGCAAGAAACACCGCGGCCCCCGCGATGTCGCCAGGAAGCCCCATGCGCCCGAGCGGCACCGCCAGCCCGACCTGCCGCTTCTTCTCCCCGGGCTGCAGTCCCTCGGCCTTGGCGAACAGGCTGTCGACGTGGTCCCACATCGGCGTGTCGACCACGCCCGGCGAGATGCCGTTCACCCGTATGCCGTGCGGCGCCATGGCCAGCGCGGCGCTCTGCGTGTAGCTGATGACGGCCGCCTTGGTCGCGCAGTAGTGCGACACCAGCGCCTCGCCGCGGCGCCCCGCCTGCGAGGCCATGTTGATGACCGATGCGCCCTGCGTGCCGGCCTCGACCATGTGGCGCAACACCGCCTGCATCACGAAGAACATGCCCTTCACGTTGACCGCGAACAGCCGGTCGAACGAGGCCTCGTCGCTGTCGAGCAGCGGCGCCAGGTCGAACACGGCCGCGTTGTTGAACAGTGTGTGCACCGGCCCGAAGGCGACCTGCGCCTCGGCCAGCATGTGCGTGATGGCCTGCGTGTCGGTCACGTCGGCGGCGATGTAGGCGAGCGTGTCGGGGTGGCTCTGCTGCAGCACGCGCACGGCCTCCGGCGCGGCGGTGGCGCGGTCGATCACCGTGCAGCGCGCGCCCTCGGCCATGCAGGCCTCGGCCACGGCCAGGCCGATGCCGCCGCCCGCGCCGGTCAGCAGCACATGCTTGTCTTGCAGGCGGCCGCTCATGGCGTGCCCTGGGTGTCGACAAAGCGCGCCACGCGTTCGCTCGCGCGGCGCACCGCATCGACCAGGCGCGCGTCGCCCGCGGTGTGGCCCCACAGGCCCGCGTCCGCGCACAGGGCCAGCACCGGGTCGGCCGCATCGCAGATCGCATGCGCCACCGCTTCGTCCATGCCCTGGTCCTGGTACGTATACGGCAGCGCACCCCGGTGCCAGCGCTGCAGGAAGGCGAGGAACAGCGCGGGCAACATCGCCACGCTGTCGATGCCCGCGCCCGCTGCGAGACGCTCGCGCACCGTGGGCGCGATGAAGCCCGGAATCTTCGAGAAGCCGTCCGCCGCCACGCGCTGGTTGGTGTCGCGGATGGCGGGGTTGCCGAATCGGTCGAGCACCACGTCGCGGTAGCCCGCCAGGTCGATCGGGCTCGGCGTCAGGCACGGAATGACATCGTCGGTGACATAGTCGAAGGCCATCTTCCGGATGGCCGCGTCGTGCGTGCCCTCGTGGATGAAGTTCAGCCCCACCAGCGTGCCCGCCCAGGCAATGCAGCTGTGCGTGGCGTTGAGGATGCGGATCTTGGCCTCTTCGTACGGCTGCACCGACGCGACCAGCTCCGCGCCCACGCGCTCCCACTCTGGCCGGCCGGCCGCGAAGTTGTCTTCGACCACCCACTGGATGAAGCTCTCGCCGGTGATGGCGGCGGCATCGTCGCGGCCGGTGGCGGCCTGCACGCGCGCGCGCAGTTCGGGCGGCGGGCGCGGCGTGATGCGGTCGACCATGGCGTTGGGGCAGCGCGTGTTCGCGTTCACCCAGGCCAGCAGGTCGGTGTCGCCCGCGAGCGCGATGAACTCCAGCAGCCCGGCGCGAAAGCGGTCGCCGTTGTGGCGCAGGTTGTCGCAGTTCAGCAGCGTGATGGCGCCGGCGTCGGCCGCCTTGCGCGCGCGAAGAATGGCGCACACCGCGCCGTAGACGGTCACGTTGTCGCCGCCGGACTCGCCCTTGCGCGCGCGCTCCACGTCGGCCGCCAGCTCGGCGAACGACAGGTCCAGCTTGTCCTTGTTGTCGAGGTAGTAGCCCGCTTCGGTCACGGTGAACGACACGATGCGCGTGCCGGGTGCCGCGCCGCGCGCGACCACGCTGGCCAGCGAGGACTCCCAGGCCAGCACCTCGCGGATGGCCGTGATTTCCTCGTAGCGGTACTCGCCCGCGGGCGACACGGTTTCCAGCGTATAGCGCCCGCCCTGCGCCTGCAGCGCCGCGACGACGTCGGCCATGTCCGGGCGGATGTTGGCGCCCGACAGCGACCAGCGGGTGTCGCCCGCGTCGATCAGCCGCTGCAGGTACACCGCCTGGTGCGCGCGATGGAACGAGCCCAGGCCGAGATGAAGCACCGTGAACTCCGAGGGAGCCGGTGGAATGTGCGCGATGGTCACGGCAATGTCCGTTGAAATGGCGTTGAAAGATTCGGAGTCACGCACCGACCGAGCGGCCTTCGCGGTTGAACAGGTGGAGCACCGAGGGGTCGAGCTCCACCGCCACGTCATCGCCCGCCTGCAGCGGCGTGCGGTCGTTCTGGCGCGCGATGAGCGGCACGCCGCCCACGTCGACGTGAATGAGCGTGTCGGCGCCCAGCGCCTCGATGAGCTCCACGCGGCCCTGCACGTCGCTCACCGGCGCGCCCTGCTTCGGATGCACGCGCAGCCCTTCGGGGCGCACGCCCAGGAAGCCGTCGGCGGGCAGCTTGCCGCCCGTGGCCGCCGAGAAGCTGGGAATGGCGGCGGCCGCCACCATGTTCATCGACGGCATGCCGATGAACTGCGCGACGAACTGGTTGGCCGGGTGGTCGTACAGCTCCAGCGGCGTTCCCACCTGTTCGATGAGCCCGTCCTTCAGCACCACCACGCGGTCGGCCAGCGTCATGGCCTCCACCTGGTCGTGCGTCACGTAGATGGTGGTGGCGCCCAGCGCGCGGTGCAGCTTGTGGATTTCCACGCGCGTGTTGCCACGCAGCGCCGCGTCGAGGTTCGACAGCGGCTCGTCGAACAAGAACACCTTGGGCGCGCGCACGATGGCGCGCCCGATGGCCACGCGCTGGCGCTGGCCGCCCGACAGGTCCTTGGGCGTGCGGTCAAGGTACTGCGTGAGGTTGAGCGTCTTGGCCGCGTACTCGACCTTGGTCTTGATCTCGTCCTTGGGCACGCCCGCCAGCTTCAGCGCGAACGACATGTTGTCGTACACGCTCATGTGCGGGTAGAGCGCGTAGCTCTGGAACACCATGGCCAGGTCGCGCTTGCCCGACGGGGTCCAGGTGATGTCCTTGCTGTCCAGCAGCAGGTTGCCGCTGGTGATGGGCTCCAGCCCGGCAATGAGCCGCAGCAACGTCGACTTGCCGCAGCCCGAGGGCCCGACGAAGACGATGAACTCGCCCTTGGCGATCTGCAGGTCGACGCCCTTGATGATGTCGACGTCGCCGAAGCTTTTCTTGATGTTCTTGAGTTCGAGGTAGGCCATGAGATGTCTCCCTTTCTTTACTTGACGGCGCCGAAGGTCAGGCCCTGCACGAGCTGCTTCTGGCTGAACCAGCCGAACACGACGATGGGCGCGATGGCCATCAGCGACGCGGCCGACAACTTGGCCCAGAACAGGCCCTCGGGGCTGGAATACGAGGCGATGAGCGTGGCCAGCGTGCCGGCCTTGGCCGAGGTGAGGTTGAGCGCCCAGAAGGCCTCGTTCCAGCTCAGCACCAGGCACAGCAGGCCGGTCGATGCGAGCCCGCCCACCGACAGCGGCAGCACCACGTGGCGGAACTCGGTCCACAGGTTGGCGCCGTCCATGCGCGCGGCCTCCAGGATCTCGTTCGGAATGTCCTTGTAGGCGCTGTACAGCATCCACACCATGATCGGCAGGTTCGACAGCGTGAACACGATGGTGAGCGCGGTGAGCGAGTCGAGCATGCCCGCGGTCTGCGCGATGACGTAGATGGGCACCAGCGCGCCCACGGCCGGCATCATCTTGGTGGAGAGCATCCACATCAGGATGTCGCGCGTTTTCTTCGTGCGGAAGAAGGCCATCGAGTACGCCGCGGGCGCCGCGATCAGCAGGCCCAGGATGGTCGAGCCCAGGCTGGTGATGAGCGAGTTGCGCGCGTAAAGCAGGTAGTCGCTGCGGCGCTGCACCTCGCCGAAGTTGTCGAGCGTGGGCTCGAAGATGAACAGCGGCGGCACGTGGATGGCCTGCAGCTCGGTCTTGAAGGCCGTGAGGAACAGCCAGCCGAGCGGAAAGAACAGCACGAGCGTGACGGCCCACGCACCCACGGTGCGAATGGCCTGCGGCAGGAAGTTGCTGGGAGCTTGTTGTTGCATGACGTGTGCGCCTCAGTCGAGGTTCTTGCCGATGATTCGGATGAGGAACACGGCCACGATGTTGGCCAGCACCACCGCGAAGAGCGCACCGGCAGAAGCCACGCCCACGTCGAAGTTCATGAGCGACTGCTTGAAGATCATGTAGGTCATGTTCGTGCTCTCGTTGCCCGGGCCGCCGTTGGTGGTGATGGCGATCTCGGCGAACACGCTGAGCAGGAAGATCATCTCGATCATGATCACCACGGCCATCGGGCGGCCCAGGTGCGGAATGGTGAGATAGAAGAAGCGCTGGAACGCGCTGGCGCCGTCCATGCGCGCGGCCTCCATCTGCTCGCGGTCCAGCGACTGCAGCGAGGTGATGAAGATCAGGCAGGCGAAGGGCAGCCACTGCCAGGCCACCATGATGATCACCGACAGCAGCGGCACGTCGGTGAGCCAGTCCACCGGCTGCGCGCCGAAGAAGCGCCACAGGTCGGCCAGCACGCCGTAGATGGGGTTCATCATCATGTGCTTCCACAGCAGCGCGTTCACCGCGGGCATGACGAAGAACGGCGAGATGAGCAGCACCCGCACGATGCCGCGCCCCGGAAACGGCTCGTTCACCAGCAGCGCGAGCAGCACGCCGAACACCACCGTGATGACGATCACGCTGCCGATGAGCAGCAGCGTGTTCCAGGTGGCCGGCCAGAAGTCGGGATCGGTGACGAAGTAGTGAAAGTTCTCGAGGCCCGCGAAGGTGCGCTCGCCGGGCTGCATGAGGTTGTAGTTGACGAACGAGAAGTACAACGTCATCAGCAGCGGCACGATCATCCACAGGAAGAGCGTGAGCACCGCGGGCGCCATGAGGGCGCGGGGCAGGAGTCTTTTCATTGTGTGTTCCTCTCTGGGGCTGTTGCCCCCTCTCCCGCGTGGCGGGAGAGGGTTGGGGTGAGGGCAAGCGACGCCGGCGGTGGGCGCGCTGCTGCCCCCTCACCCTGGCCCTCTCCCCGAGGGGAGAGGGGAAGGGACCGGGTTACTTGTAGTACCCGCCCTTTTTCATCTCACGCTCCGCCGCCGTCTGCGAGGTCTTCAGCGCCTGGTCGACCGTGACCTTGCCCGACAGCGCCGCGCTCATCTGCTGGCCCACCGCCACGCCGATGGCCTGGAACTCCGGAATGGCCGCGTACTGCACGCCCACGTAAGGCGACTTGGGCAGCGTGCTGTCCGTGAGGTTGGCGCTGTCGATGGCCTTCTTCTCGGCTTCGGCGAACTTGGCGACCTTCTGGAACTCGGGGTTCGCGTAGGTCGACTTGCGCGTGCCGGTGGGCACCGAGGCCCAGCCGGTTTCCTTGGCCACCAGGTTGATGTAGTCCTTGGACGTGGCCCACTTGATGAACTTCTGCGCGGCCTCGTCCTTGGTCGAGCTGGCCGGGATGGCCAGATTCCACGACCACAGCCAGTTGGCGCCCTTGGGCGTGCTGGCCGTCGGTGCCTGCGCGAAGGCGACCTTGTCGGCCACCTTCGACTGCTTCGGGTCGCTGATGAACGAGGCGGCGATGGTCGCGTCCACCCAGGCGGCGCACTTGCCTTCGTTGAACAGCGCCAGGTTCTCGTTGAAGCTGTTGGCCGAGGCGCCCGGGGGGCCGTCCTTCTTCATCATGTCGACGTAGAAGGTGATGGCGTCCTTCCAGGCCTTGGTGTCGATCTGCGGCTTCCACTGCATGTCGAACCACTGGCCGCCGTTGGTGTTGACCAGCGTGGTCAGGAAGGCCATGTTGTCGCCCCAGCCCGGCTTGCCGCGCAGGCACATGCCGTACACGCCGGCCTTGGGGTCGTTGGCCTTGTCGGCGAACTCCTTCACCTGGGCCCAGGTGGGCTGGTCGGAAAACTTCACGCCCACCTTGTCGGCCAGGTCCTTGCGGTACATGAGCATCGAGCTCTCGCCGTAGAACGGCGCGGCGTACAGCTTGCCGTCGGTCGACAGGCCGTTGCGAATGGCGGGCAGCAGGTCGTCGATGTCGTAGGCGGCGTCGGTGGCAATGGGCTTGAGCCAGCCCTTCTTCGACCAGATGGGCGCTTCGTACAGGCCGATGGTCATCACGTCGAACTGGCCGCCCTTGGTGGCGATGTCGGTGGTCACGCGCTGGCGCAGCGTGCCTTCCTCGAGCGTGACCCACTTCAGCTTGATGTCGGGGTTGGCTTTTTCGAAGAAGGGGGTGAGCTTCTGCATCTCGATCATGTGGCCGTTGTTCACGGTCGCAATCACGAGTTCGGTGGCGGCCTGGGACACGACGCCCGTACCGATGAGTGCGAGGACGAGGCCCGCTTTCAGAAAACGCTTCATGTTGTCTCCTAGAGGTGAGCGACGCCCTCTTGTCGGGTCGCCGTGCCGGGATTCTGAAGAAACGCGCTTGCGGCTTTGGTACTTCGGATGTCGACGATGGTACTTTCATGCACCACCTGACTGGTGGATTCCCTAGTTAACGCAATACAGCATGGATTCTGCGCAATCCAAAGCGCTACGTGAAGGCTCGGCGAGTTCCAGCGGGTTTCGAGCGGTTCAGGCGGTGTCGCCCAGCAGCTGCCGGCGGAATTGCGCCGCCGCCGGCGACAGCGCCCGGTCTTCGCGCGTGATCAGGCAAATGGGCGGCACCCGCACCGGCAGCTCGAGCGCCACGGTGCGCAGCACGCCCAGCCGGGCGTAGTGGTTGGCCTGCGAGGCGGGCATGACGGCCGCCATGTCGGAGTTCTCCAGCAGCGCGGTGATGGCAATGGGCGATGCCGTTTCGATGATGTCCAGCCGCGCCTGGATGCCGGCCTCGCGCATGGCCGCCTCGAATCGCCCGCGCTGCGGCGAGCCCGGCGGCTGCAGCACCCACGACCAGCCCGCCATGTCGGCCAGCGTGACGGCCGCGCGCTCGAACACCGGGTGCGCGGTGCGCACCACGACCACCTGCGACTCGCCCAGCAGCGGCACGCTGGCGTACTTCGCCTCGTCGTGGCCGTCGGTGAGGCGGCCCAGCACCAGGTCGACGTCGCCCTGCTCCAGCTGCGCCTGCATCACGTCGCTGGTCTCGACCACCACCGACACCGCCACCCGCGGATGGCGCCGGTGGTACTCGACCAGCGCCGGCGCCAGCAGCTCGGCCACGGCGCCGGGCACGCTGCCCACGCGCAACGCGCCGCTCAGGCCCGAGCGCAGCGCCAGCATTTCCTCGCGCGCGGTGCCGAAGTCGCTGAGCACGCGGCGGGCGTAGCGGATCAGGATCTCGCCGTAGGGCGTGGGCTCCATGCCGCGCGCCAGCCGCTCGAAGAGCTTCTCGCCCAGCGAGTCTTCCAGCTGCTGCAGCAGCTTGGTGGCCGCGGGCTGGCTGATGTTCATGGCCTCGGCCGCGCGGCCCAGGTGCCGGTGCGCATGCAGCCGGGCCAGCAACAGCAGCTGGCGCGGGCGCACATGGAGCATCAGGGAGGTGTCGGCGGGCTCGTGTGTCATGCACAAAAGTATATGGAGTGCCGGCTTTTTTCGATTGGATCGGCCGGCCGTTGCTCCGTACGCTCGGGCTCACAACAAGTCGCAAGACACAAGCTGGAGACAAACCCGATGAAGCCTTTCTTCCTGGTCCGCGTGGGGTGGCTGGCCGCGATGGCGCTGTCAGCGCCCCTGGTCAGCGCCGAGCCCGCCTACCCCGACAAGCCGATGCGCATCATGGTGGGGGCTTCGCCCGGCGGCGGCACCGACATCCTGGCGCGCGTGCTGGCCGACAAGTTCGCGCCCTCGCTCAAGCAGACGGTGGTGGTCGAGAACCGGCCCGGCGCGTCCAACACCATCGCCGGCGAGCTCACCGCCCGCGCGCCGGCCGACGGCGCCACGCTGCTGCTGGCCACCAACACGGCGCAGGCGGTGGCGCCGCACATCCTCAAGCTCAAGTACGACCCGCTGAAAGACCTGCAGCCGGTGGGCCTGGTGGCCGTCATGCCCAACGTGCTGGTGGTGTCGGCCAGCTCGCCCTACCGCTCGGTGAAGGACCTGGTGGCGGCCATGGCGGCGCGGCCGGGCGGCTTCAAGTACGCCTCGTCGGGCATCGGCAGCACGCAGCACGTGGGTGGCGAGGCCTTCAACCTGGCCACGGGCATGAAGTCGATCCACGTGCCCTACAAGGGCAGCGCGCAGGCCCACGTGGACATCATGTCCGGCGAGGTCGACATGATGTTCGACAGCACCTCCTCGGCCATGGGCCAGATCAAGGCCGGCAAGTTCCGCGCGCTGGCCGTGAGCGCGCCGCAGCGCTCGCCCGAGCTGCCCGACGTGCCCACGCTGGCCGAGCAGGGCATCAAGGGCGCTGACGTGTCCACCTGGTACGGCCTGTACGTGACGGCCGGCACGCCGCGCCCCGCGGTCGAACGGCTGAACGCCGAGCTCACGCGCACGCTGAAGATGGCCGACGTGCAGGCGCGCATCAAGGCCCTGGGCGGCGAGCCCGGCGCGCTGACCGGCGAGCCCTTCGCGGCCATGAACCGGCAGGAGTTCGACCACTACGGCCAGCTGGTGCGCGACGCCAACATCAAGGCCGATTGAAGGCGCGCGCCCTCCCCCGAATTCAACCAGTTTCCCCATCGTCCACATCGCCCACATCGTCATGTCCACCCCATCCAAGACCCCGAGCGTGATCTCCGCCAAGCCCCGCCTCGTCGTGCTGCTCGGCGACCCCGGCGGCGTCGGCCCCGAGATGGCCGTGAAGCTGCTCGCGCGCCAGCGCAACCTGGACGCCGCGCGCGTGCTGCTCATTGCCGACCCGCTCGTGCTGGCCGCCGGCGAGCGCGTGGCGGGCGTGAAGCTCGACGCGCTTCGCATCGACACCCTGGACAACCTGCGCTTCGAAGACGGCCGGCCCAGCCTGCTCGCCTGCGACTGGATGGCGGGCAGCGAAGCGGTGCTCGGCGAATCGAACGAAGCCTCGGGCCGCGCCTCTTTCGAGGCGCTGGAGCTGGCCACGCTGGTGGTGCGCCGCGGCCAGGCGGATGCCATCGTGTTCGCGCCGCTCAACAAGCATTCGCTGCGCCTGGGCGGGCTGGTGCACGAAGACGAGCTGCGCTACATGCAGGAGCGCTTCGCGGTGAAGGGCTTCGTGTGCGAGTTCAACCTCACGGGCTCGCTGTGGACCTCGCGCGTGACCTCGCACATTCCGCTGAAAGACGTGGCGAGCCACATCACGCTGGAAGGCGTGCAGGACGCGGTGAAGATCATCGCCTCCGCCCTGCGCCGCGCCGGCGTGGCGCACCCGCGCATCGCGGTGACGGGGCTCAACCCGCACGCGGGCGACGGTGGCTCCATCGGCATGGAAGAAATCGAGATCATCGCGCCGGCCATCGCGCAGCTGCGTGCCGAAGGCCACGACGCGCGCGGCCCGTTCTCGCCGGACACGGTGTTCATCGGCGCGCGGCGCGGCGATGTCGATGCGGTGGTGTCGATGTACCACGACCAGGGCCAGATCGCGATGAAGCTCATGGGCTTCGAGCAAGGCGTGACCTTGCACGGGGGGCTGCCGGTGCCGGTGGCCACGTCGGCCAGCGGCAGCGCCTTCGACATTGCCGGCCAGGGCATCGCGCAGATCGAAGGGCTGCAGCAGGCCTTCGACCTGTGCGTGCGCATGGCCAGCGGCGCGCCGGCGGCAACGGCAACGGCGCAGGGCGCCGGCGAAGCAGTTACGGCTGCTGCGGGCTGAGGCGCTGCAGCAGGCCGGCCGTCGAGGCGTCCAGGCCCATCACGTCTCCCGAGGCGAGGCGCGGCTCGATGTCCTTGGCCAGCACCTTGCCCAGTTCCACGCCCCACTGGTCGAAGCTGTTGATGCCCCACAGCGCGCCGCTGGTGAACACGCGGTGCTCGTACAGCGCCAGGAAGGCGCCCAGCGTCTCGGGCGTGAGCTTCTCGAACACGAAGAAGGTGCTCGGCCGGTTGCCCGGAAAGTTCTTGTGGCCGCCCTCGTCGAGCTTGCCCACCATGAGCGCCTGCGCCTGCGCGAGCGCGTTGGCCAGCAGCTTGGGGTGGTGGCCTTCGAGGTCGTGCGCCGCGTCGCGCACCGCCACGAACTCGAGCGGGATCACGTCGGTGCCCTGGTGCAGCATCTGGAAGTAGGCGTGCTGGCCGTTGGTGCCGGGCTCGCCCCACAGCACCGGCGACGTGCCGAACGCCACGGGCTTGCCGCTCGCGTCCACCTGCTTGCCGTTGCTTTCCATTTCCAGCTGCTGGAGGTAGGCCGGCAGCCGCTTCAGCGCGCTGTGGTACGGCGCGATGCCGCGGCTGGTGAACTTGTGGAAGTTGCGGTACCAGACGTCGAGCAGCCCGAGCCGCACCGGCAGGTTCTGCGCGAGCGGCGCGGTGCGAAAGTGCTCGTCCATCGCGTGCGCGCCCGCCAGCAGCCGGCGAAAGCCCTCGGGCCCGATGGCCAGCGCAATCGGCAGGCCGATGGCCGACCACAGCGAATAGCGGCCGCCCACCCAGTCCCAGAAGCCGAAGGTGGTGGTGATGCCGAACTTCTTCGCCGCTTCCACGTTGGTGGTGAGCGCCGCGAAGTGGCCCGCGATGTCGGTGCCGCCCGACTGCTCGTACCAGCGCTTGGCCGAGAGCGCGTTGGTCATCGTCTCGGTGGTGGTGAAGGTCTTGGAGGCGATGAGGAACAGCGTGTGCTCCGGCGCCAGCCCCTTCAGCACGCCGGCCAGCTCGTGCCCGTCGACGTTGGAGACGAAGTGAAAGCGCTTGCCCGGCGCCGCGAACTCGGCCAGCGCCAGCACCGCCATCTGCGGGCCCAGGTCGGAGCCGCCGATGCCGATGTTGACCACGTCGGTGATGGTGTGGTCGCCGCGCACCTGCTCGGCATAGGCCAGCATGGCGTCGAGCGTGGCGTGCACCTCGCGCAGTTCGTTGGTGGTCTTCGGGCCGGTGGGCGCATCGGCCGGGGCGCGCAGCAGCGTGTGCAGCACGGCGCGGTCTTCGGTGTTGTTGATGTGCTCGCCCGCGAACATGGCGTCGCGGTGCGCTTCCAGGCCGCATTCGCGCGCCAGCGTGAGCAGCAGCTCTTCGGTGCGCGCGTCGATCAGGTTCTTCGACAGGTCGGCGAAGACATAGGGAGCCTCCTGGCTGAAGCGCGCGAAGCGGCCGGCGTCGTCGACGAAGGCGTGGCGCACATCGAACTGGCGCCCGGCGATGTCGAAGCTGGACTGCAGCTGCGCCCAGGCCGGTGCGCGGTCGCAGCGTTGGGTCATGACCATGGTTACTTGCCGCTTTCCTGCATGAGCTTCTCGAGCTTCACGGCGTCGGCCGCGAAGGCGCGGATGCCCTCGGCGAGCTTCTCGGTGGCCATGGCGTCTTCGTTGAGCGCGAAGCGGAAGCCGGCCTCGTCGTAGCTCACCTTCTTCGCATCGTTCTGCTTCGCGGCAGCCTTGGCGTCGAGCGCGTGCTCGAGCGGCTCGTTGCTCGCGGCCAGCTCGGCCAGCAGCTCGGGGCTGATGGTCAGCAGGTCGCAGCCGGCCAGCGCCTTGATCTGGCCCACGTTGCGAAAGCTCGCGCCCATCACCTCGGTCTTGATGCCGTGCTGCTTGTAGTACTCGAAGATCTGGCGCACCGACTTCACGCCCGGGTCGTTGGCGCCGGCGCTGGCGGCCTCGTCCCATTTGGCGCCGGCCGACTTCTTGTACCAGTCGTAGATGCGGCCCACGAAGGGCGAGATGAGCTGCACGCCCGCGTCGCCGCAGGCCACGGCCTGCGCGAACGAGAACAGCAGCGTGAGGTTGGTGTGGATGCCGCGCTTCTGCAGTTCGCGCGCGGCCTCGATGCCTTCCCAGGTGGAGGCGACCTTGATGAGCAGGCGCTTCTCGGTGTCGATGCCTTCGGCCTTGTACAGCGCCACGATGCGCTCGCCGCGGGCGATGGTGGCGGCCGTGTCGAACGACAGGCGCGCATCGACTTCGGTGGACACGCGGCCCGGAATGATCTCAAGGATCTCGGTGCCGAAATTGACCAGCAGGCGGTCGATGACCTCGTCCAGCGGCTTGCCCGCGTGCTTCTTCACGGTGTCGTCGAGCAGGGGCCGGTACTCGGGCTTTTGAACGGCCTTCAGGATCAGCGACGGGTTGGTGGTCGCGTCCTGCGGCTTGGAAACGCTGAGCTGCTTGAAGTCACCGGTGTCTGCGACGACGGTGGTCCACTGGCGGAGGGCATCGAGTTGGTTCATGAAATCATTATCCTGTGCGGGTGGTGACAAGTCCTGCACGCAGTTGCGCGTCGGCCGATGTTTTCATGCGCACCGTAGCACGTGTTTTCGCACTGCTCCATCAGCCTGATGCCCGTGGGGTTGTCGGTGTGTTCCAGCCTTTCCGCCCTACAGGGGCTGTGGTCCGCGACTGACGGCCAAAGGGCCTGCGCCGGGGCTAGGCTGCAGGCAAGCCGAACGTTTCCATCCCCTTTCAGGAGTGCCCCCATGACCCAACGCCCCCGCCGCATCGGCGCCCGCGCCGCGCCCGCCGTCCGGCCCCCGCCCTTCGACGACCGCCGCACCAGCCAGGCGATCGGTGTCATGGCCACGGCCTTCGTGGTCGGCGGCGTGGCCACCTGGCTGGCGCTGGGCGCGGCACGCACCGCGCGCGCCCAGCCCGCCGGCCCGGCCGACGGCGCACCGCTGATGCGCGCGCCGCTGCAGGTGGTGGCGCCGGTCGACCTTCAGCGCTATGCGGGCATCTGGCACGAGCAGGCGCGCCTGCCCAACCGCTTCCAGAAGAACTGCGGCGGCCCCGTGACCGCCGAGTACACGCCCCAGCCCGACGGCACCGTGCAGGTGCTGAACCGCTGCGTGCGGCCCGACGGCAATTTCGACGAGGCCATCGGCAGCGCGCGCGTGGTGCCGGTGGCGGGCCAGCCGGGTGCCGGCCGGCTCGAGGTGCGCTTTGCGCCGTCGTGGCTCAGCTGGCTGCCGATGGTGTGGGGCGACTACTGGATCCTGAAGCTGGACCGCGAGTACCAGGTGTCGCTGGTGGGCACGCCTAACCGCGAGTACCTCTGGGTGCTGTCGCGCGCGCCGCGGGTGGACGCTGCGGTACTGGAAGCCGAACTGGACTACGCCCGCAGCCTGGGGTTCGACACCGACAAGGTGGTGTTGACCGGCAGGTAACGCTGCAGCTGCGACGGCAGCGTGGCCGGCGCGGTGCAATGAATGGCGTGCCAGCCGAAGGCACGGGCCATTTCCACGTTGGCGGCGGAGTCGTCGATGAACACGGTCTGCTCGGGGTCCAGGCCGTGGCGCATGGCCAGCACCTCGTAGATCTCGCGCTCGGGCTTCAGGAACTTGACGTCCCCCGAGAACACGCCGCCGTCGAAGCGCCGCATGAACGCATGCCGGCGCTCGATGGCGCGGGCGTACGGCGCGGGCATGTTCGACAGGTAGTACAGCCGCAGCGGCTGGCCGGCGTCTCGGTGCGAAATCAGTTCCTCGAGCATGCCGACCGTCACGCCGATCGGCTCCAGCCGCTCGCCCAGCCCTTCGAGCATGGTATGCAGCGCCTCGGCCGGCAGGGCCAGCCGGGCCGACATGCGGGCGATGGCGTCGTTCAGCGTGCGGGTGCCGCAATCGAAGCTGGTCCAGTCGTCGTGATGGAACAGGGCCCGTCCCAAGGCGGCCGCGGCGGCTTCAGTGGGGGCGTGTGGCGCGAGATGCGTCTGTACCAGGCGGGTGGGCTCCCATGCGAACAGCACGGCGCCAAGATCGAAAACCACGTTCATGGCGCCATTGTTTCATGCGCCGGGCACCACGCTCACGCCATGGGCTCCCAGCGACAGCGTGGTCCGCGTGCCGGCGGCCAGTGGCCGCGACAGGTCGGTGGACACCACGAAGACCGGCCCCAGGGTGGTGTCGAAGCCGTATTCGTAGAAGCTGCCCAGGTACGCCGCCTTGCGCAGCGTGGCCGGCAAGCCGTCGATGGCGCCGATCTGCCAGGCCTCGGGGCGCACCGCCACCTTCACGCTGCCGGGCGCCACCGCGTAGCGCGGCTGCACGCGCAGCGGGCCCAGCGACACGCTGCCGTCGGCCTGCGCCGTGGCGGGGAACACCATCGCCTCGCCCATGAAGCCCGCGACGAACTCGCTCTCGGGCCGCCCGTAGAGCTGCTCGGGCGTGCCGCGCTGGGCGATCACGCCGTGGTCCATCACGATGATCTGGTCGCTCACGGCCAGCGCCTCGCTCTGGTCGTGCGTCACGTAGGCCACCGTGAGCTTCAGCCGCTGCTGCAGCGTGCGGATTTCTTCCCGCATCTCGCGGCGCAGCCGGGCGTCGAGGTTGGACAGCGGCTCGTCGAACAGCAGCACCGCGGGCTCCAGCACCAGCGCGCGCGCCAGAGCCACGCGCTGCTGCTGGCCGCCGGATAGCTCGCTGGGCAGCCGCTCGTCGAAGCCGACCAGGCCCACGCCGCGCAGCGCCTCGCGGGCGCGCGCCGTGGCCTCTTCCTTCTTCGCGCCGCTCATGCGCAGGCCGTAGCCCACGTTCTCGATCACGTTCATGTGCGGGAACAGCGCGTAGCTCTGGAACATCATGCTCACGTTGCGCTCGGCCGGCCCCAGCGTGGTCACGTCGCGCCCGCCCATGAAGATGGAACCCGAGGTCGGCGACTCCAGCCCCGCGATCATGCGCAGCGTGGTCGTCTTGCCGCAGCCCGAGGGGCCGAGGATGGTGGTGAGCGTGCCCACGGGCACCTCGAAGCTGATGCCCTTGACGGCAAGGGGCGCGTTCCTGTCGGTGCCGTAGCGCTTGGTGACGTTGCGGAATTCGATGCCGTTGCTCATGTCTTGTTCTCTCGTTTCAATGCACCGGCGCGGCCACCACGGGTGCCCCCGCCTTGCGCCGCCCCAGCTTGCGCTCGCCCACCACGAACTGCACCAGCGCGATGGCCAGCGACATCAGCACCATGAGCACCGTGCAGTACGCCAGCGCGATGCCGTAGTCGCCGTTGCCCACGCGCCCGATGATGTAGGTAGTGGCCAGCTCGTTCTCGGCCGTGACCAGGAAGATCACCGCGCTCACCGTCGTCATGGCGCGCACGAAGCTGTAGACCAGCGCGGCCACCAGCGCCGGCTTCAACAGCGGCAGCACCACCTTGAAGAGCGTCTGCGAGGTCGATGCGCGCAGCATCAGCGAGGCCTCGTCGAGCGAGCGGTCCAGCTGCTTGAAGGCCGCCGTGCCCGCCCGCACGCCCACCGGCAGGTTGCGGAACATGAAGCACAGCACGATGATCAGCCCCGTGCCCGTGAGCTCGAACGGCGGCACGTTGAACGCCAGGATGTAGCTCACGCCCAGCACCGTGCCCGGGATGGCGAAGGCCAGCAGCGCGCCGAACTCGAAGAAGCCCTGCCCCTTGAACTCGTTGCGCGCCAGCAGCCACGCGATGAGCAGGCCCAGCGCCGCGGTGATGGGCGCCGAAATGCCCGCCAGCTTGAGCGTGGTGATCAGCGAGTTCCACGCCGTGCCCGCCCACACCAGCCCGAACTGCCCCCACTCGAGCGCGAAGGCGCTCTTGAAGTGGTTCAGCGTGAAGGTGTAGTCGCGCCCCCAGGTCTGCACGAAGCCGCCCGCGAAGGCGAACAGGTAGACCACGGCGGTGAAGGCGATCCATGGCAGCGCCACGCAGTAGATGGTGCGGCGCACGCCGTCGGGCAGCGCCATGGCGATGCCGGCGTCGCCCTTGCCGCTCACGGTGGTGTAGTTCTGCTTGCCGAGCAGGCCGCGCTGCAGCGCGAACACGCCGAGCGCGAACAGCGTGAGCACCCAGGCCAGCGAGGCCGCGCGGCCCTGGTCGTACTGCGCGCCGACGATGGCGAAGAAGATGTCGGTCGACAGCACCGAGAACTGCCCGCCCACGACCACCGGGTTGCCGAAGTCGGCAATGCTCTCGATGAAGCCCACCAGGAAGGCATTGGCCAGCCCCGGCTTCAGCAGCGGCAATGTCACGGTGAAGAAGGTGCGGCGCCGGTCGGCGCGCAGCATCTGCGCGGCCTCTTCCAGGCTGGGCGCAATGCCCTGCACCACGCCGCGCATGATCATGAAGGCGATGGGCGTGAACGCGAACAGCTGCGCCACCAGCACGCCCGGCATGCCGTAGAACCAGCGCGTGGGCTCGATGCCGAACACGCTCTCCAGCACCTGGTTGACCACGCCTGCACGCCCGAACAACAGGATCAGCCCCAGCCCCACCACGAAAGGCGGCGTGATGATGGGCAGCAGCGCCAGCACGCGCAGGGCGCCCTGCCCGCGCTTGCTGCCGCGCTCGGCCATCAGCGCCATGAGCGTGCCGAGAAAGGTAGTGCCCGCGGCCGTGAGCAACGCCAGCACCAGCGTGTTCCAGGCCACGCCGCAGCGCACGCCGCCGGCCAGGCAGCCCACGCCCCAGATGCGCTCGGTGAACACGCGCGCGATGAAGGCACTGGCGGACCACTGCCCGTCTTCGTTGAAGAACGCACCCGCCAGCGCCTTGCTCACCGGGTACGCGATGAACAGCGCCATCAGCACCCCGCAGCCGATGACGGCGGCGGACACGAACAGGTCGCCCTTGAACAGGCCGAGCCGCGCCAAGCCGAACGCCGCCAGCAGCACCAGCGCCGTGAGCGCCACGAAGCCGCCCGCGCCGATGCCGAATTGGTTGATGGCCAGCTCGCCGAACTGCGTGTTCAGCGCGGCAAGGCTCCAGCCCTTGGCGCCGATGGTGAAGCCCGCGACGGTCAGCCCGATGGCGCCCGCGGCGCCCCCGGCCAGCAGCCAGCGCCCCTGCGCCTTGCCGGCCGGCAGCCAGGCACCGATGGCGCACAGCGCGAGCCCCGCCAGCCCGATGAAGAGCCAGCCGCGCCCCTGCGTGGCCGCCTGCATCAGGCCGTTGGCGCCCTCGGCTTGGCCGAACACCTGGGGAACGGCTTCGTACCAGGTCGCATCCTGGATGGCATACCAGGGCAGCAGCAGGTACGCCGCAAAACCCAGCAGTACCCACGCCCGGATCCAGCGCTGCGAGCGCCGTGCCGCGGCCAGCGACGCCGGGTTGACCGGCGCGCCCTCGTTGGAACGCGCGCTCACTTAGCGGGGAAGCGAATTGACGTCTTTTTCCCAGCGCGCGATCAGGCGGCGGCGCTCGGCGCTGGCGCCGTACTTGGCGTAGTCGTAGTCGATGAACTTGATCTTCTTGAAATCGGGAATGCGCGGGTCGAGCTTGGCGGCGACGTTGCTCGGCAGCTGGAACTGCTTGTTGGCCGCGCCCAGTTCCTGCGCGCCGGGCGTGAGCGCCCATTCGTAGAACTTCTTGGCCGCGTCGAGGTTGCGCGCGCCCTTCACGATGCTCATGGAGCCGATCTCGGCGCCGGTGCCGTCGCTCGGCGTGATGGTTTCCACCGGAAAGCCCTGCATCTTCTCGCCCGGGCCGTCATGCACGAAGCTGATGGAAATCGCGGTCTCGCCGCGCGCCACCGCCTTGATGGGGCCGGTGCCCGAGCGGGTGTACTGGCCCACGTTCCTGTGCAGCGCCTTCAGGTAGTCGAAGGCCTTGTCCTCGCCCATCATCTGCACCAGCGTGGCGATCATGGTGTAGGCCGTGCCGCTGGAGGCGGGGTTGGCCACCTGGATGTCGCCCTTGTACTCGGGCTTGAGCAGGTCGGCCCAGGTCTTGGGCACGGGCAGCTTCTTCTTGGCGAGCAGCTCGGGGTTGTAGCCGAAGCCCAGCGGGCCCGAGTAGATGCCCACCGTCTTGTAGCCCGACTGCCTGGCCTGCTGCTGCGCCCACGGATGCAGCTGCGACAGCGAGGGCGACTTGTATTCGAGCGTAAGGCCCTGCTCGGCCGCCTGCAGGTGCGGGTCGCCGGTGCCGCCGAACCACACGTCGGTCTTGGGGTTGTCCTTCTCGGCGATCAGCTGGGCCAGCGCCTCGCCCGAACCCTTGAGCGCCATGTTGATGCGAACACCCGTGGTGCGCGCGTACACGGTGGAGATCACGTTGCACCATTCGGCCTGCACCGAACAGATCACATTCACGGTCTGGGCCGAGGCCATGGCCGACAGGCCGAGCAGCGCGGCTGCGGTAAAAATCTTGCTCTTCATTGGGAATCTCCGCCTCATCAACAAAAAAAGGCCTTGCGGCCACGGGTCAGCATAGCTTTAGTACAGGTTTCGAAAATCGGTACAAGTACCATCGCGACTGCACCCGGCCCGCGGCCTGCCGGGCATCCAGACAAAGGAAAGTTTTTCATGAGCTTCGATCTCGTTCTGTTCGGCGGCACCGGCGACCTTGCATGGCGCAAGCTGATGCCCGCGCTGTTCCAGGCATTCAGGCACGGCAGCCTTCCGCAAGATGGCCGCATCATCGGCGTGGCGCGCGACGACCATTCCGACGACCAGTACCGCGAGCTCATCCAGTCGCGCTTCAGCGCGGTCGAGGGCTCCAAGCGCCCCTCGCCGGAAGAGTTCAAGAAGTTCGCGTCGATGCTGCACTACCTGCGCATGGACCTGTCCAAGCCCGACGACTACGCGCGGCTGTCCGAGCTGCTCAAGCAGCGCAACGCCGACACGGTCGTGATGTACGTGGCCACCGCGCCCGCCCTCTTCACGCAGGTGGTCGAGCAGATTGCCGCGGCCGGCCTGAACGGGCCGAGCACGCGCATCGTGCTGGAAAAGCCGCTGGGCCACGACCTGGCCTCCAACCGCGCCATCAACGCGGCGGTGAGCAAGGTGCTCGAGGAAAAGCAGGTCTTTCGCATCGACCACTACCTGGGCAAGCCCTCGGTGCAGAACCTGTTCGCGATGCGCTTCGGCAACGCGCTGTTCGAACCCATCTGGCGCCGCGAGCACATCGCCAACATCCAGATCACCATCGCCGAAGACCTGGGCGTGGAAAAGCGCGGCGCCTTCTACGACCAGACCGGCGCGCTGCGCGACATGGTGCAGAACCATGCGCTGCAACTGCTGTGCGCGGTGGCCATGGAGCCGCCGATCAACGCGCACGCGGACGCCATTCGCGACGAAAAGCTCAAGGTGCTCCGCGCGCTGAAGCCCTGGACGCCCGAGAGCCTGAACCTGCACGCGGTGCGCGGCCAGTACACGGCCGGCACGGCCTACGGCGAGCGGGTGCAGGGCTACCGCGACGAACCCGGCGTGCCGCCCGACAGCCGCACCGAGACCTTCGTGGCGCTGCGCACCGAAATCGCCAACTGGCGCTGGGCCGGCGTGCCCTTCTACATTCGGACCGGCAAGCGCCTGGGCTCGCGCGACGCGCGCATCGAGGTCAACTTCCGCCCCACGCCGCACGCCATCTACCGCGCGCCGGCCGGCAACGTGAACAAGCTGGTGATCAACCTGCAGCCCAAGGACGGGCTCGAGCTGCACATGCTCGCGCAGGCGCAGGACAACCGCCAGCGCAACAACGGCGCCAACAGCGCCGCCACCCAGCTGGCGCCGGTGCAGCTCGACCTGGACTTCGACAAGCGCTTCGGCTCCGAGCGCGTGGGCGCCTACGAGCGGCTGCTGCTCGACGTGATCGACGGACGGCTGAACCTGTTCGTGCGCAGCGACGAGCAGGAAGAGGCCTGGCGCTGGGTGGAGCCGCTGATCGAGAGCTGGGAATCCGACGGCGGCCCGCGCCCCTATGCGGCCGGCACCTGGGGCCCGAGCGCGTCGAGCGCGATGATTGCGCGCGACGGCTTCTCCTGGGGCGAAGAGCAGTAGCCAGCCCTTTCGGCCGACCTGACGGAAGGCCGTGCGCTCAGCCGAACTGCAGGCACCGCATGCTGAGCGTGCCCGACTGGAATCCCTCGTAGACCGTCTTCGCGCGCTCACCGCTTCCTGCGGCACCAAGGGCGTAGAGGAAGGGGTAGTAGTGGTCGGGCGTCGCCACCGCGGTGCCCGCGCCCGCCAGCTTCTCGTAGTCGACCAGCGCGCGGTCGTCGCGCCCCGCCAAGGCGGACTTCACCGCATCGTCGAAGGACTGCGCCCAGGGCCTGCTCGCGCTGGGCCCGTCGGGCGTGCCGCGGTCGGTGGCGCGCAGGTTGTGCACCACGTTGCCGCTGCCCATCACCAGCACGCCCCTGTCGCGCAACGCGGCCAGGTCGCGGCCCACGGCGTAGTGGAAGGCGGCGGGCTTGTCGTAGTCGATGCTCAGCTGGAACACGGGCACGTCGGCCTTGGGGTAGAGGTGCTTCAGCACCGACCAGGTGCCGTGGTCCAGGCCCCACTGGTCGGTCGCGATCACCGCAGATTGCTTCACCACGCCGGCTGCTTCGCGGGCCAGCGCGGGATGGCCCGGCGCCGGGTATTCGACGTCGAACAGCGCCTGCGGAAAGCCGCCGAAGTCGTGGATCGTCTTCGGGTTGGCCTGCACGCCCACGCCGGTGGCGCCACGGCTCAACCAGTGCGCCGACACGCTGAGGATGGCGGTGGGCCGCGGCAGCTCGCGGCCCCAGGCCGACAGCCGCCGCGTGAAGGCGTTGTCGGCAATGGCGTTCATGGGCGTGCCGTGGCCGATGAACACGACCGGCATGCGCCGGGCCGGCACGGCGGCCTGCACGCGGCAGGCCAGCGAGGCCAGCACCGCGGTCGCGCCCAGGGCGGTGCCCATCAGGAAGCCGCGGCGGCCCAGTTCGGAGGTGGCGAGTGTCGTCGTCATTGGCATGGCGGCACTCTGCAACAGATTCCGGCGCGAGGCGGTGCCTTTGCGCACACTTTTTTCAGTGCGCGCCCGGCAGCAGGTTCACTTTCTCGCGAGCACCGGCTCGCGCAGCGGCCCGCCCTTCACCACCAGTTGCACCAGCACCGCCACCACGATGTTGAGCACCAGCGCGGTCAGCCCGGTGTACAGCGTGTAGCTGCCATCGCCGATGACGAAGGTGTGCACCGGCTTGATGCCGTCCGAAAACGCCAGCCAGCTGCCGCCCACCAGCCCCACCGCCCAGCCGGCAAGCAGGGCCGGTGCGCGGAACCAGCCGAAGAACAGGCCGAACACCACAGATGGAAAGGTCTGCAATATCCACAGGCCGCCCAGCAGCTGCAGGTCCAGCGCGAACTGCGTAGGCAGGAACAGGATGAACACCAGCGCCCCCAGCTTCACCACCAGCGAGACGATCTTCGCGACCTTGGCCTCGCCCGCGGGTGTGACGTCGGGCTTCACGTAGGCCTTCCAGAAGTTGCGCGTGAACAGGTTGGCCGCGCCGATCGACATCACCGCCGCCGGCACCAGCGCGCCGATGGCGATGGCCGCGAACGCGAAGCCCGCGAACCACGACGGGAACAGCGCGTTGAACAGCGCGGGCACCACGTCGTTGTTGCTCTTCACCGTGAGCTTGGCCGCGTAGGCCATGTAGCCCAGCAGCGCGATGAGCCCCAGCAGCACCGTGTACGCCGGCAGGAACACGGCGTTCTTGCGGATGGTGTTGGCGCTCCTGGCCGCGAAGATGCCGGTGAGCGTGTGCGGGTACATGAAGGCCGCCAGCGCCGAGCCCAGCGCCAGGCTGGCGTACGGCAGGTACTGCGCGGGCTTCAGCGTGAGCCCGGTGGCGCCGCCCTTGGCCGCGAAGGCGTCGCCGGCCGCATGGAACACGCTGGCGTAGCCGCCCAGCTTCATGGGCACCAGCACCACCGCGACCAGCACCACGATGTAGATCATCAGGTCCTTCACGAAGGCGATGAGCGCCGGCGCGCGCAGGCCCGCCGAGTAGGTGTACAGCGCCAGGATCACGAAGGCCGCCGCCAGCGGCAGCTCGCCCGTGAGCCCCAGCGCCTTGATGACCACCTCCATGCCCACCAGCTGCAGCGCGATGTACGGCATGGTCGCGACCACGCCCGTCACCGCGATGGCCAGCTCCAGCGCGCGCGAGCCGTAGCGCCCGTACACCACGTCGGCGGCCGTGACGTGGCCGGCCTTGTGCGCCGCGTGCCACAGCTTGGGCATGATGACGAAGACGATGGGGTACACGAGGATGGTGTACGGCAGCGCGAAGAAACCGTAGGCGCCCACGGCGTACACCAGCGCGGGCACGGCGATCACGGTGTAGGCGGTGTAGAAATCGCCGCCCACCAGGAACCAGGTGATCCAGGTGCCGAAGTTGCGCCCGCCCAGTCCCCATTCGTCGAGATGCGCGCCCTTGCTGCTGGCGCCGCCGCTCTGCCAGCGCGAGGCCCAGAAGCCCATCACGGTGACCAGCAGGAAGAAGAAGACGAAGACCGCGAGCGCGGTCCAGTTGACGTGGCCGTCCATCATTCGTCTCCCTCTTCATACCCGCTGCGGTACACGACCCAGATCAGCAGCGCGGTAATGGGCACCCACAGCAGCTGGTACCAGTAGAAGAAGGGAAAGCCGAACAGCTCGGGCAAGGGGCTGTTGTAGAACGGCAGCCACAGAAGCCCGATGAAGGGCAACAAGAGCAAGGCCCACATGTGCTGTTCTCCTTGGTGTGTTTATACGAAAGCACCGAGGAGTTATAGACCTTCCGCCGATCACGCGGCGCCGACCCGGAAATACGGGTCGGTGCTAGACGAGGCGCAGGGCGCGCCCCCGAACACACCCGCTAGATGCGCCCTTCTTCGGCCGCGTGGCACGCCACCTGCACGCCCCGGATGCTCAGCAGCTTCGGCCGCTCCGACGAGCAGCGCGCATTGGCGTGCGGGCAGCGCGGATGAAAGGCGCACCCCGTGGGCGGGTTCAGCGGGTTGGGCACCTCGCCCTGCACCGGCGTGCGCTGGCGGCCGGTGTGCTTCATCTGCGGAATGGCGTCCAGCAGCATGCGCGTGTACGGGTGCTGCGGCGCCGCGAACAGCGTGTGCTTGTCGGCCACCTCGACCAGCCGGCCCAGGTACATCACGCCGACCTGGTCGGCCACGTGGCGCACCACCGCGAGGTTGTGCGAGATGAAGAGGTACGTCAGGCCCTGCTCGCGCTGCAGGTCCTTCATGATGTTGAGCACCTGCGCCTGCACGCTCACGTCCAGCGCCGAGGTGGGCTCGTCGCACACCAGGAACTCGGGCTGCGTGGCCAGCGCGCGCGCAATGGAAATGCGCTGGCGCTGCCCGCCCGAGAACTGGTGCGGGTACTTGCTCATGTCCAGCGGCGACAGGCCGACCGATTTCAGCAGCTCGCCCACGCGCTCGCGCAGCGCGGCCTTGTCGGTCAGGATGTCGTGCTCGCGCAGCGGCTCGCCGATGATGTCTTCCACGATCCAGCGCGGGTTCAGGCTCGCGTACGGGTCCTGGAAGATCATCTGGATGCGCCGGCGCAGCTTGCGGCCCTCTGGCGTCTTGAAGGCGGCGTGCGCGTCCTGCCCGTCGAACTGCAGGCCGCCGCGCGTGGGCGCGTACAGGCCCACCAGCAGGCGCGCCACGGTGCTCTTGCCGCAGCCCGACTCGCCCACCAGCGCCAGCGTCTTGCCGCGCTCGATGGAAAAGCTCACGCCGTCCACCGCATGCAGCAGCACGCGCGGCTTGCGCTCGAGCACGCGGTTGAGCCAGGGTGGCGACACGTCGAAGGTGCGCGCGAGGTCGTGCGCGACCACCAGCGGTTCGCCGGTGGAAGCGGCCGCGGCCGTGCCTGCGTTGTCACGGGGTTCGATCACGGCGCTCATCGCGTCACCTCCGCCAGGGGTTCGGACGCCTCGGGCGCGGCGCGTTCGCCGGCCGCGAGCGCGTCATGGTGCTGCGCCGCTATCTGCGCCTGCCCCGCATGCGGGTCGGCGCCGTCGTGCAGCCAGCAGGCTGCGCGCGTGGCGCCGGCATGCATCAGCTCGGGCCGATCGGTGAGGCAGCGCGCGAAGGTGCGCGGGCAGCGCGGGTTGTACGCGCAGCCGGTCGGAATGGCGTTGAGCCGCGGCATGGCGCCGTCGATCTGGTTGAGCCGCTCGCGGTCGCTCGTCATGTCGGGAATCGAGGCCATCAGGCCCGAGGTGTAGGGGTGCGCGGGTTGGTGGATCACCTCGTGCACCGGCCCGATTTCCGCGATGCGGCCCGCGTACATCACGGCCACGCGGTCGCAGGTCTCGGCGATCACGCCCATGTCGTGCGTGATGAGCATCACCGCGGCGCCGCGGTCCTTGCAGATGCGCTTGAGCAGCTGGATGATCTGCGCCTGGATCGACACGTCGAGCGCGGTGGTCGGCTCGTCGGCCACGATGAGCTTGGGCTCCGCCGCCAGCGCCAGCGCAATCACCACGCGCTGGCGCATGCCGCCGGAGAACTGGTGCGGAAAGTGGTCGATGCGCTGCTCGGCCGCCGGAATGCCGGTGTCCTGCAGCAGACCGATGGCGCGCTTGCGGGCCTCGGACTCGGTCACGGGCAGGTGCGCGCGAATGGTCTCGACCAGTTGCCGGCCGACCGTGTACAGCGGGTTCAGCGAGGTCAGCGGGTCCTGGAAGATCGCGCCGATCTTGCGGCCGCGAATGGGCCGCATCGCGTCGAAGCCGAGGTTGTCGATGCGCTGGCCGTCCAGCACGATCTCGCCGCCGGCCACGCGGCCCGGCGGCTCCAGCAGCCCGATGATGGCCGCGCCCGTGAGCGACTTGCCGGCACCCGACTCGCCCACCACGCCCAGGATTTCACCGGGCGCGATGTCGAAGGAAATGCGGTCGATGGCACGCAGCGTGCCGCGGCGGTGCGGAAACTCGACGACGAGGTCTTTGACCTGGAGCAGCGTCATGGTGGCGTTGTCCTTTTCTGTTCAGCGCAGGCGCGGGTTGAGCGCGTCGCGCAGCCAGTCGCCCAGCAGGTTCACGCTCAGCGCAATCAGCACCAGCATCAGACCCGGGAACACCGTGATCCACCATTCGCCCGAGAACAGATACTGGTTGCCGATGCTGATGAGCGTGCCCAGCGAGGGCGAGGTGGGCGGCACGCCGACGCCAAGGAACGACAGCGTGGCCTCGGTGATGATCGCGGTCGCGACCTGGATGGTGGCCAGCACCATCACCGGCCCCATCACGTTGGGCAGCACGTGGCGCAGCATGATGCGCATGGGCGCCACGCCGGTGACGCGCGCGGCCTGCACGTATTCCTTGTTGCGCTCCACCAGCGTGGAGCCGCGCACCGTGCGCGCGTACTGCACCCAGCCCGTGAGCGAGATGGAAATGATCAGCACGCCGAAGGCCAGCGACTCGTTCGCGCCGGGAAACAGCGCGCGGCCGACGCCCGAGATGAGCAGCGCCACCAGGATGGGCGGAAACGACAGCATCACGTCGCACACGCGCATGAGGAAGGAGTCGAGCCAGCCGCCGAAGAAGCCGGCCAGCAGGCCCAGCACCACGCCGACCGCCACCGACAGCACCACCGACACCAGGCCGACGATGAGCGAAATGCGCGCGCCGTAGATCACGGCCGAGAGAATGTCGCGGCCCTGGTCGTCGGTGCCCAGCAGGTACTTGGAAGTGCCTTCGGCGCTCCACGCGGGCGGCAGCCGGGCGTCGCCGAGTTCGAGCACCGCGAGGTCGAACGGGTTGTGCGGGGAGACCCATCCGGCGAACAACGCGCAGATGACGCAGACCAGCGCAATGAGCGCTGCCACGATCGCCACCGGCGAGGTGCGAAAGCTGTAGCCGACATCGCTGTCGAGCCAGCGGGCTAGTGTTTTTTTCATCGTGAGGCAAAAAGGAATGGGCCCGCAAGAAGCGGGCCCATGGTCGGGCCGCTCACAGAGCGGCCCTGGGGATCACGGCTTGATGCTCATCCACTTGAACGGCATGTAGTTGTCGGCCATCTGCGTGAGCGACACCTTCTTGCTCACGCCCCAGGCCAGCGTCTGCTGGTGCAGCGGCAGGTGGCCGATGTCGGCGGTGTGCAGGTCGAAGGCTTCCTTGATCATCGCGTCGCGCTTGGGCTTGTCGGTCTCGGACTGGATCTTCTTGGTCAGCTCGTCGACCTTCGGGTTGCAGTACGCGCCCAGGTTGAACTGGCCGGCGCCGGTCTTGTCGTCGGGGCAGGCCATCAGCGCGGTCAGCGCGTTGTGCGAGTCGTAGGTGGTCGGGGTCCAGCCCAGCATGTAGAAGCTGGTGTCGCGGCGCAGCACCTTCGGGAAGTAGGTGCCCTTGGTCTCGGCCACGAGGTTGATCTTGACGCCGATCTTCGCCAGGTTGGAGGCCACGCTCTGGCAGATCTGGCCGTCGTTCACGTAGCGGTCGTTCGGGCAGTTCAGCGACACCTCGAAGCCGTTGGGGTAGCCGGCGTCGGCCAGCAGCTTCTTGGCGCCTTCGACGTCCAGCGGCAGGCGCTTGTCCTGCGCTTCGGTCCACCCGTTGATGCCGGGGCCGACCATCAGGCCGGTCGGGCGCGAGGCGCCGCGCATCACGGTGCGCTGGATGCCGACGATGTCGATGGCCTGGTAGAAGGCCTGGCGCACGCGCTTGTCCTTGAACGGGTTCTTGCCCTTCACGCTGGAGTAGAGCAGCTCGTCGCGCTTCTGGTCCATGCCCAGGAAGATGGTGCGCAGCTCGGGGCCGGAGATCACGCGGGCCGTGGGGCTGGCGTTGACGCGGGCAATGTCCTGCACCGGCACCGGCTCCATCACGTCGACTTCGCCGGAGATGAGCGCGGCCACGCGCGTGGCGGGATTGGCGATGGGCGTGAAGATGACCTCTTGCGCGTTGCCTTCGATCTTGCCCCAGTAGGTGGGGTTGCGCGTGAACACGGTGCGCACGTTGGGCTGGCGCTCGCGCACGCGGTACGGGCCGGTGCCGTTGGCCTTGAACGAGGCGGTGTTCTCGATGCCCTTGCGGCGGTCCACCGGCGTGACGGCCTTGTTCTCTTCGCACCACTTCTTGCTCATGATCATGAGCTGCGTGATGACGTCGGGCAGGATCGGGAACGGACCCTTGGTCTCGATCTCGATGGTGTACGGATCGACCTTGCGCACTTCCTTGATGTCGGTGGTGTTCGACTTCATGTCCGAACCGTCGCCGGAGGCGCGGGCGAAGCTGAAGATGACGTCGTCGGCGTTGAACGGCGTGCCGTCGTGGAACTGCACGTTCTTGCGCAGCTCGAAGCGCCACACCGTGGGCGAGGTCTGCTTCCAGCTGGTGGCCAGCAGCGGCGCCACGCTCAGGTCCTTGTTGCGCCCGACCAGGGTTTCATACACGTTGGCGGTGGTGCTCAGCTGCAGCGACTCGTTGAGCGAGTGCGGGTCGAGCGACAGCGCGTCGCCCTGGTTGGAAACGCGGATGGTCTGCGCGCCGGCGACCATGCTGACGGCGCCCAGGGCGCACAAAACGGCGGCCGCAGCCACACTCTTCTTGAAACTCATGGGGACACTCCTCGGGTTGAAATCGAACACATCACGTCGCCGCGGTGGCGGCTGCTTTTCCTGGCTGCGCACCGCGGGTAGCGGCAAGCGGCATGCCCTGCTCGATCAGGCCGGCATGCAGCGCGGCGCCGAGCGGCAGGATCTCGTCGTTGAAGTCGTAGCGGCTGTTGTGCAGGTACGCGCCGTTGTGCACGTTCTGGCCGATGCGCAGGTAGGCGCCGGCTTTTTTCTGCAGCATGAAGGAGAAGTCTTCGGCGCCCATGCTGGGCTCCATGTTGCGGTCCACGTTCTTGGCGCCCACCAGCGACTCGGCCACGTCGGCCGCGAACATGGCCTCGGGCGCGGTGTTGATGGTGGCGGGGTAGATACGCTCGTACTCGATGCGGGCGGTGGCGCCGAAGCCCGCGGCAATGGCCGTGCACAGCTCGCCCAGGCGCTGCTCGACCTGCGCCTGCACGCGCGCGCTGAAGGTGCGCACCGTGCCCACCAGCGTGGCCTCGCCCGGAATCACGCTCATGGCGCCCAGGTCGCCGGCCTGCATCGCGCAGATGCTCAGCACGGCCGCGTCGATGGGACGCACGTTGCGCGAGACGATGCTCTGGGCCGCGGTGATGATGTGCGCGGCGACGATGACCGGGTCGACCGTCTGGTACGCGTGCGCCCCGTGGCCGCCCTTGCCCTTGATGTGGATGGTGATGCGGTCGGCCGCGGCCATCATGGCGCCGCGGTTGATGCCCACGGTGCCGGCCGGCATGGCGGGCCAGTTGTGCATGGCGTAGACGGCGTTCACCGGAAAGCGGTCGAACAGGCCGTCCTCGATCATCACGCGCGCGCCGGCGAAGCCTTCCTCGCCGGGCTGGAAGATCAATACGGCGGTGCCGTCGAAGTCGCGCGTCTCGGCCAGGTAGCGCGCGGCGCCGACCAGCATGGTGGTGTGGCCGTCGTGGCCGCAGCCGTGCATGAGGCCGTCGTTGGCGGAGCGCCAGCCGAAGTCGTTGTCCTCGCGCATGGGCAGCGCGTCCATGTCGGCGCGCAGGCCGATCATGCGGCCGCTGGCCGTCGAGCGACCGCGGATGATGCCCACCACGCCGGTCTTGCCGATGCCCTCGTGGATCTCGTCGACGCCGCAGGCGCGCAAGGCTTCGCGCACGCGGCCCGAGGTGTAGACCTCTTCGAAGCCGAGCTCCGGGTGCGCATGCAGGTCGCGGCGAAACGCCGCGATCTCGGGGTAGAAGCTGGCGATATGCGCAAACGCGCGTCCCGATGCCTGCAGGCGCGGCGCCTCGGCTGTGGTTGCCGTCGTCATGTCAGTGCCCTCCCGCCTTGCCAACGCGCAACCGCGGATCGACCACGAAATACAGCAGGTCGACCACCAGGTTGATCACCACGAAGATCAAGGCAATGAGACAGAGGTAGGCCGCCATCACCGGGATGTCGGCGAAGGTCACGGCCTGGATGAACAGCAGCCCCATGCCCGGCCACTGGAACACCGACTCCGTGATGATGGCGAAGGCAATCAACCCGCCGAGCTGCAGGCCGGTGATCGTCATGACCGGCACCAGCGTGTTCTTGAGCGCGTGGCCGAAATGGATGGCGCGGTTCGACAGGCCCCGCGCGCGCGCGAACTTGATGTAGTCGGTGCGCAGCACCTCGAGCATCTCGGCGCGCACCAGCCGCATGATGAGCGTGAGCTGGAAGATCGCCAGCGTCACCGCGGGCAACACGATGTGGTGCCAGCCGTCGACGCGGAACAGGCCGCTGGTCCACCAGCCGAAGTTCACCGTCTCGCCGCGCCCGAAGCTCGGGAACCAGCCCAGCGTGACCGCGAACACCAGGATCAGCAGGATGCCGATTAGGAAGGTGGGCAGCGACACGCCCAGCAGCGACACGGTCATGAACACCTGGCTCATGAAGGTGCCGCGGCGCAGCGCCGTGTACACGCCCATCGGGATGCCGATGAACAGCGCCAGCGCGGCGGCCACGAGCGCGAGCTCGAGCGTGGCGGGAAAGCGCTCGCCGATCAGGCGCGACACCTTCGCGCCCTGGCGCAGGCTGAGACCGAACTCTCCTTGTGCGGCATTCACCAGGAAATGCCAGAACTGCACGAAGAAGGGCTGGTCGAGCCCCAATGAGGCGCGCAATTCGCGGATCTGGTCAGGCTTGGCGTCTTGTCCCAGCAGGAACACGACGGGGTCGCCCACGTATTGGAAAAGGAGGAAGGCGATGAACGCGACCGCGACCATCACGATCACGGCCTGGATCAGGCGGCGCAGTACAAAGGCAATCATTCAGCAACAAAAGTGAACGGGCATGCTAGCAGTGCAAGGTGCGTGCCCGCACGGGGGTTCCCCGGGGGTGCACGCACTTGGTGCTGTTTGCCAACACTGCTTCGCGTGCCTGCGCCAGAACGAAAAAAGCCACTCGACTTTCGTCGAGTGGCTTCTTGAGCTTTTGAATTCGAAGCTGGCTTACGCCAGCGTCAAATTAGAAAGCGTGACGGATACCGAAGTCGTAGCCGGTGGAGGTCTTCGGGGTGAAGGCGCCAGCTGCGTTGTTGTAGAAGCCAGGGCCGCCAACGGTCAGAGCAGCACCGTTCTTGTTGCTGATGCGAGCGATCGTTGCGTACAGAGCCGTGCGCTTCGACAGGTTGTGCACGTAGCCCAGAGCCAGCTTGTTAGCCTTGGGATCCGGCGTGTTCAGAGCGAACGGGTTGGTGTTGACCGTGTTGAAGTCGTACTTGACGTGCGACCACGAAGCGCGGATCAGGCCAGCACCGACCGGCACGGTAGCGCCGAGCAGGTAACCGGTCAGGTCGATGTCAGGACGGCCACCAGCGAACGGCGTCACTTCGTAGTCGATCTTGTTCTTGGCCTTCGACAGTTCACCGAACAGCTTCACGGGACCGAAGTCATACGAAGCGCCCAGGTTCAGGGTGTTGACCTTGGTGGTCGTGCCAGCGTAGTAGTTGTCGCCAACCGTGCTGCTGCCGTAAGCCAGTGCAACGTCCAGAGGACCGTTCGCGTAGCCGAAACGGCCACCGACGTAACGGCCTTGGCGTTGGCTGTTAGCAACGTCAGGCGTGAAGATGCCCGAGTCGTACTTGGTCTTCTCAGCGAAGCCGTACTGCAGCTGGCCGTAGAAGCCGCCCAGGTTCGGCGGCAGGAAGTAGCCGACGGTGTTGCTGGCGCGAACGTAGTTGCTCGAACCGACGTTAGCGAACGAACCAACGGTAGCTGCCGGCGAACCGAAAGCGCCGAAAGGCGTGTTAGCCGTCGAGATCAGGTTGGTGCCAACGCCGTTGGTGCCGAACGGATCGAACACGGTGTCGTTCCAGAACGTCGGGGTGTAGTCACGACCCAGGCGGATTTCACCGAAACCACCCGACAGGCTCACGGTCGAGCGACGTGCGAAGGTTGCGACACCTTGGCTGCCGTCGTCGTTGGAGATCGGGGCTTCGAGCCAGAAGCTGGCTGCCAGACCGCCACCCAGGTCTTCCGTACCACGGAAGCCCAGACGGCTGGAGTTGTAAGCCGAGTTAGCCAGTTCACGACGGCTGGTCTTGACCGAACCTTGGTTCAGGTAAACGGGGATGCCGAATTGGTTCGGGAAAACGGTCGCACGGTTGTCACGTGCGGTGTTCGAGTAGCCCGTTACCGAAGCGTCGACCACACCAAACAGGGTGACGGACGACTGAGCCGAGGCAACACCGGCAACAGCCAGGGCAGCCAGAGCAACTAGAGATTTTTTCATTGCAAGTTTCTCCAAGGTTAAACATAGGGCTCCGGTGCGAAGGGCTCACTGTGACTGGCACTTAGTGCTCCCACCGGACCCCGGGCCAACCTCCTTTTGGGAAGTTGATGCTATTGCACCAGAGCCGCTGCGGCAGGGCAAAACAATTCGCCCGAAAAGTGGGCTGGTCCGCGCGTTTCGTTGCACGCCTGCAACAACAGACTTAGACCCTTCTTTGCACCACCATGTGAAATATGACGCAGCGCAAGCAGGTCATTTCCGGCGTGGGTTCAAATAGACCCATGACGCTTCTGCTCGACCCTGTTTTGACTGCGGCGGACGCCGCGTTGCGCACCCTTTTCGCCCGGCCGCATGCCACCCGGGCCATGCCCACCCCAAGCCAGATGCCCGGCGAAATGACGGAGGCAGAACGCCGCGAAGCGGGCGCGCTGATGCGGGTGAATCACGTTGGAGAGGTCTGCGCGCAAGCGCTTTACACGGCGCAGGCGGCGGTGGCGCGCGATCCCGCCCTGCGCGCCCAGTTCATCGAAGCTTCCCATGAAGAAACCGACCATCTGGCCTGGACTCGCCAGCGCCTGGAAGACCTGGAAGCGCGTCCTTCACTGCTGAATCCGCTCTGGTATGCCGGTGCTTTCGGCCTCGGCCTGATTGCCGGGCGCCTGGGCGATCCATTGAGCTTGGGGTTTGTGGCCGAAACAGAACGGCAGGTAGAAGCCCATTTGGACAGCCATCTGGACCGCCTTCCGACCGCGGACACCGCTTCCAGAGCCGTTGTAGAACAAATGAAAGCCGACGAGGCCCGCCACGCGGCGCAAGCCGTGGACGCCGGCGCGGCAGAGCTGCCCGCCCCCGCCAAGGCCCTGATGCGCGTGGCATCCCGCGTCATGACAACGCTGGCGCACCGCATCTAGCCGGCGTCGGCCGGCCCCTCAGGTTTCGATCAACTCGAAACTGGTGGTGATCTCGGCCGTCTTCGCCAGCATGATGCTGGCGGAGCAATAGGTTTCGTGGCTCAGCGCAACCGCGCGCTCCACGGCGGAGGCCGGAATGCCCTTGCCTGCCACGGTGAAGTGCATGTGGATCTTGGTGAACACCTTGGGGTCCTTCTCGGCGCGCTCGCTGGTCAGCTTGACGCTGCAGCGCTCCACGCGATGGCGCCCGCGCTTCAAAATGAGCACGACGTCGTACGCCGTGCAGCCACCGGTGCCTGCCAGCACCGTCTCCATTGGCCGCGCCGCCAGGTTCTGACCGCCGTTCTCGGGCTTCGCGGCGTCGGGGGCGCCGTCCATCATCAAGACATGGCCACTGCCGGTCTCGGCAACGAAGCCCATGGCCGATCGCGTGCCGGCGTCACCGGTCCAACTTACTGTGCATTCCATGGTTCTTCAGGGTTCCAGTGAGGGATATCGGGCAAAAATGCACGCCGAGATCCGTTTATGTGTGGGAAAAGCGTCACTCGCTTGTTGCATCGCAACAAACAGTCGATATACTTTATTTCATTGCGCGCCCTGTTGTGCGCACCCAGTTGTCTCCTCCACCCTTCCAATTGGTGGATTTAGCCCCGAGCTGCAAAGCTCGGGGCTTTTTTCTTGCCTGAACGCGAGCAAAAGCCCTCGGCCACTCTAGTGCGCGTGCCGAAAAGGGCAGCTGCTCTGGCTGCCCTGGCTGTTGCCGGTGTTGCCTCGGCTCAGTCGTCCGTCACCCTGTTTGGTGTGGTCGACGCATCGATCAGCGGCTACTCGTCCAAGTCGCAAGACCTGAAGCCCACCGTACTGCGCAACGACTTCCGCGTTCCTACCTATACGAACCAAGGCAGCGTCAAGGTCAGCCGCACGGCCCTGGCCAGCTCCGCGTACAACTCTAGCCGCCTGGGTTTCCGCGGCACCGAAGACCTTGGCGGCGGCCTGGCGGCGAGCTTCTGGCTCGAAGCCCCGATCACCAACGACGACGGCGCCACCGGCATTTCGACTTTCGCTCGCCGCTCCACTGTGAGCCTGTCCGGCGGTTTCGGTGAAATCCGCCTCGGCCGCGACTACACGCCCACCTTCTGGAACGACACCGTGTTCGATCCGTTCGGCACGAACGGCGTCGGCACCAACTTGATCAGCTCGGCCAACGGCTTCAACGTCGCGACCAACAGCTCGGGCGGCTTCGCGGGCAATCAGAACTACGTGCGCGCCAGCAATTCGATCGGCTATTTCCTGCCACCGAACCTGGGCGGTTTCTATGGCCAGGTGATGTACGCGTTCCACGAGAACGACAAGTACAAGAATGGCGATTTCACCCCCGCAACGGGAAGCGGCTTCGTGCTCAACGCGAAGACGGGCGCCATCGAACAGGCTTCCGCAGCCAAGAGCCGCACAGGCCGCTACGTCGGTGGTCGCTTCGGCTACGCCAACGGCCCGCTGGACGTCGCTCTCGCCTACGGCAACAGCACGGTCGGCGACCAGTACTACCCCGGCACCACCGACGCCGTGAAGACCTTCAACCTGGGCGCTTCCTACGACTTCGGTCCGGCAAAGCTGTTCGGCGAACTGTCCCGTGCCAAGAACTCGCGCGACTACGAAGTCACGCCCATCCTCGGCGGCCGCCCCGATGTCGATCTGAAAGGCTACCTGCTCGGCGTGACGGTGCCGGTCGGCGCGGGCCTCATCCGTGCTTCGTTCTCGAGCGTCAAGTACGACTACAACCTGCCGGTCGGCTCCACCCAGCGCGACCCGAAGGCCAACAAGCTGGCGCTCGGCTACGTGCACAACCTGTCGAAGCGCACCGCCCTGTACACCACGGTGGCTCGCGTGAGCAACAAGAATGGCGCTGCACTGACCGTGGGCGGCCCGGCCTTCACGATCACCGGCGGCTTCACTCCGAAGACCTCGACGGGCTACGACTTCGGTATCCGTCACGCGTTCTGATCTTCGCTTGACCCCGATGCTGGCTCGCGCCAGTTCGAATCTGCAAAGACCCAAGTCGCCCGGTGCAAGCCGGGCGGCTTTTTGTCCGTTGCGTTCAGCTCAACCGGCCGCGCCGGCTCTGCAGCAACCCCACATTCATTTCTCCGCTCAACACCGATGCGTAGAAACGTTCGACCATGTTGACGCTCGTGCGTGCGTTGCGCGCCAAGGTCAGCATGTCGATGCCCTGCCCGTACAGCAGCCGCAGCGTGATCGCGGTGTGCCGCAGGCAATAGAGCGTCCTCGCCTGGCCCAACGGTCCCTTGGCGAGCCCCGTCTTCTCGAGCACCCAATGAAAGAAGAAGTTGAGCACGGCCAGTGCGTGCTCTCGGTTCTTCAGGTGCGGCATGAAGATGTAGTCGTCCGGCGCGCCATGCCCGTGCTCGCGGCGGTAGTCGAGCAGACATTCATACACGCGCACGGCAGGACGAAGGCTCACGATGGGCTGGCTGTGGCGCTTGGTCTCCGGCAGGTTCATGCGCAGGTAGACGTGCTTGCTGCGCACCACCTCGATGTGCTTGTGCTTCATGAGCTTGATGTCGCTAGGCCGCACGAAGGTGTTGACCATCCAGCGAATCAGCCACGGCAACTCGTCGGGCATCACGAGCAGTTCCCGTGCGATCCAGAAGCGCTCGCCGGCGCTCAGGCGATCGAGCACCGGATGCGCGTGCCCACGCAAGCTGCGCGCGGTTCCGATGATCGTTCGGTACTCCGCCACGCTGAAGCTGCCGCGCGGTTGGCTGCGCACCTTCACCTTGGGAAATGTCGGCGCAACGAGCAGCACGCCGGTGTGCACGCCATGCATCACCACCTTGCGCAACAGCACCAGGTACTGCGCGATCGTCGTGCTGGTGAATCCTTGGTCGCCGAGGTGATCGATGAGGCGCTGCGCATCGGTCGTCGCGAACAACTGCGCCTGCACATCGCCGAGCAACGGAACGATGTGCGCACGCAGTCTGTTGCCCATCACTTGCCACGTCGGCCGCCCAATTTCTTTTCTCTGAACGCGCGCGGCCTCCGCCTGCATCAGGCCTTTGGAAAGATCACTGACAGAAATTGATAACAGTTTTTGCTCAATCGTAATTTGATTGGCAGGGTGAAGAACTGCGGGATAGACACGTTCCAAAAATCCCGAATCATTTGCAGCCGGGGTACTTTTAAATAGGTTTATGACATTTGTGTCCATGTCATACCCGCATGCAATCCCGATGCCTCTTATCATCGATGGTTAGCAACTGAAAACTCCCTTGGAAAAAATCGTGCGCAATGCACCTGTTACTCCGGCGCTGACGCCCGCCGACTATCTCAGAAAAATTCTCAACGCCCGGGTGTACGACGTCGCTGTCGAGTCCGCGCTGGAGAAGGCGCGCGCACTCAGCACCAGGCTCGGCAACACCGTTTTGCTCAAGCGCGAAGACCAGCAACCGGTGTTCAGCTTCAAGCTGCGTGGTGCCTATAACAAGATGGCGCATCTCAGTGCGGAGCAATTGGCGTGCGGTGTGATTTGCGCTTCGGCCGGCAATCACGCGCAAGGCGTTGCATTGGGTGCGCGCAAACTCGGCACGCGCGCCGTCATCGTGATGCCGGTGACCACGCCGCGATTGAAGATCGATGCAGTGCGCGGTTTTGGCGGCGAAATCGTGCTGCACGGCGACAGCTATTCAGACGCTTATGTGCATGCGCTCGAATTGCAGGCGCAGCAGAACCTGACCTTCGTGCATCCCTTCGACGACCCCGACGTCATTGCGGGCCAGGGCACGATCGCGATGGAAATCCTGCGCCAGCACCAGGGCCCGCTCGATGCCGTGTTCGTCGCGATCGGCGGCGGCGGGCTCATCTCCGGCGTGGCCAACTACATCAAGGCCGTGCGTCCCGAGATCAAGGTTATCGGCGTGCAGATGAACGACTCCGACGCGATGATGCAATCGGTCGCGGCGCACCAGCGCGTGAACCTCAACGACGTCGGCCTGTTCTCGGACGGCACCGCGGTGAAGCTGGTGGGCGAGGAAACCTTCCGCATCGCCAGCGAGCTGGTGGACGACTACATCGCCGTCGACACCGATGCCGTGTGCGCCGCCATCAAGGACGTGTTCGTGGACACACGCAGCATCGTCGAGCCAGCCGGCGCGCTGGCGGTCGCGGCCATCAAGCAGTACGTGGCGCAGCACGGCCGCCAGGGCGAGACCTACGCGGCCATCCTGTGCGGCGCGAACATGAACTTCGACCGGCTGCGCTTCGTGGCGGAGCGCGCCGAGGTCGGCGAGGAA
Source organism: Variovorax sp. J22G73 (assembly GCF_030317035.1). Taxonomy (GTDB): domain Bacteria; phylum Pseudomonadota; class Gammaproteobacteria; order Burkholderiales; family Burkholderiaceae_C; genus Variovorax. The sequence goes on along the minus strand of NZ_JASZYK010000001.1, from coordinate 133,954 downwards.
CGCGAGGCGCTGTTCGCCGTCACCATTCCCGAAGAGCGCGGCAGCTTTCGCCGCTTCTGCGAACTGGTCAGCGAGATGCCCACGCGCGATGCCGAAGCCGCTGCCACCAGCGGTGCGACCGGCGTCATTGGCGGCGCGCTGCGCAACGTGACCGAATTCAACTACCGCATCAGCGACGCCGCCAAGGCGCATGTGTTCGTCGGCCTGACGACCTCGCAGCGCGGCGAGTCGGCCACCATTGCGCAGACCTTCAACGCGCACGGCTTCGACGCGCTCGACCTCACGCACGACGAGCTCGCCAAGGAGCATCTGCGCCACCTCGTCGGCGGACGCACCGGCCTCGCGCACGACGAGCGCCTGCTGCGCTTCGTGTTCCCCGAGCGTCCGGGCGCGCTGCTCAAGTTCCTCAGCCTGATGAAGCCCAACTGGAACATCAGCCTGTTCCACTACCGCAACCAGGGCGCCGACTACGGCCGCATCCTGGTCGGCTTGCAGGTGCCGACGGGCGAGTCGGCGGCCTTCGACGCTTTCCTCGAAACGCTGGGCTACCCCTACGTCGAGGAAACCGCCAACCCCGCGTACCGGCTGTTCCTGCAGGCCTGAAAAAAACAGAAGCCGGCGCAAGGCCGGCTTCTGTGATGGTTCTTTTCGCTTACTGCGCAGGACCCGAAGTCCCCTGCGGCGGCGGTGCCACCACCGCCGGCATCATCGCCGGAGGCAAGCCTGCAGGCTGCGGCGCGCTCATCGACACGGGCGGCGGCGACGCCACGGTCGGCAACGCCGACGGCACGCTCGTCACGCTGATTGGCGCACGCACCGGCAACTGCAGCGTGAAGGCCGCGGGCCCGTCGACCTGCGCGCCCAGCGTCGCGGAGCGCAGCCCCACCGACTGCAGCACGTAGTTGTCGCCCACCCTGGAGCCGACGCGGAAAGGGCGCGGCGCCTTGCCGTCGATGGCGATCAGCGCGGCACCCTGCTTCGACGGGTCCGCCACCACGCCCGACAGCGCGAAGCGGCTGGCGGCCTCGGGCGTCAGCGGCGCCGTGCTGGAGGCAGGCAGCACGCCCAGCAACCGCGCCACCGCGTCCGAATCGGCCGACACCGACGGCGCCGGCATGGTGGCGGCGGCCGCGACCATGTCCGCCGGAGACGCCAGGCGCAGCGCCCAGAACACCGCGGCACCGGCGGCCAGCGCCCAAAGCCCCGTCGTTGCAAGTGGGGCATGCCAGCGGGCGGCGGAGTAAGGACTTGTCATGGGCGCGGATTATCATGCAGCGCGCTTTCCGAATCATGTCCGTCGAACCTATGAACAAATTCCTTCGTGCCGCCACCCGCACCGCCCAACGCGGCTTCACGCTGATCGAACTGATGGTGGTGCTCGTCATCATCGGCGTGCTGGCGGCGCTGATCGTGCCGAACGTGATCGAACGCGCCGACGATGCCCGCGTGACGGCCGCGCGCACCGACATCAACAACCTCATGCAGGCGCTCAAGCTGTACCGCCTGGACAACCAGCGCTACCCCACCGCCGAGCAGGGCCTGCAGGCGCTGCTCACGCGCCCGAGCGCCGGCCCCGCCGCCCCCAACTGGAAGCCCTACGTCGAGAAGCTGCCCAACGACCCGTGGGGCCATCCCTACCAGTACATGAACCCGGGCATCAAGGGCGAGATCGACGTGCTCTCCTTCGGCGCCGACGGCCAGAGCGGCGGCGAGGGCAAGAATGCCGACATCGGCAGCTGGCAGTAGCGGCCCGGGCGCGTCGCGCCAGAACCCACACCCCCGGCATCTTCTTCAAGCGCGCGGCTTCACGCTGCTGGAGCTGATCGTGGTGATCGCCATCATCGCGGTCGCCACCGCCGCGGTGAGCTTCGCCATGCGCGACACCAACGCCGCCAAGCTCGACCGCGAAGGCGACCGCCTGGCGGCGCTGCTCGAATCGGCGCGTGCGCAGTCGCGCGCCAGCGGCGTCGTGGTGCGATGGCGCCTGGTGGAAGGCGGCTTCGTGTTCGACGGCCTGCCGGCCGACGCACTGCCCACCGGCTGGGCCGCAGAGGGCATCACCGCGCAGGCGCTGCTCGCCAGCGGCGCGCAGGTTCCGGGGCTGCAGCTCGGGCCCGACCCGATCATCGCGCCGCAACAGGTGCTGCTGTATTCCGCCGGCCCGCCCGCGCGCGTGCTGCGCGTGGCCACCGACGGGCTGCGCCCTTTCACCGTGTCCGCCGTGCAATGACCACGCGGCGCACTTCTGGTTTTGCTTTTACTGTCGCTGCGTCGTCGCGTGCGGCCCGCAGCCGCGGCTTCACGCTCATCGAGGTGCTGATCGCGCTCGGCATCGTCGCGCTGGCGCTGGCGGCCGGCTCGCAGGCCACCATGTCGCTCACGCGCAATGCGCAGCGCCAGTCCGACCTGGTGCTGGCCGAGCTGTGCGCCGAAAACGAACTCGCCAAGGCCCGGCTCTCGCGGCAGATGCCGGCGGTGGGCGACTCGGGTTCGATCTGCCCGCAGGCCGGCGCCTCGTTCAACGTGACCACTTCGACCTTTCCCACGCTGAACCCGAACTTCCGCCGTGTCGACGTGCAGGTGCGCGACGAGACCGATGCGCCCATCCTGCGCATCTCGACCGTGGTGGGGCGCTACTGATGCCGCGCGCCACGCCAGCCGCGTCGCGCGGCTTCACGCTCATCGAGTTGCTGGTCGCCATCTCGGTGATGGCGCTGCTGTCGCTCGTGAGCTGGCGCGGGCTGGAGGCCATGTCGCGCGCCACCACGCAGAACCAGCAGCGCGCCGACGCCGTGCTGACGCTGCAGACCACGCTCGCGCAATGGGGCGCCGACCTCGACGCCGTGACGACGCTGGCGCAGACCCGCCCGATCGACTGGGACGGCCGCGTGCTGCGGCTCACGCGGCGCGGCAGCGACGCCAGCGCGCCCTCGGTTCTGGTGGTGGCCTGGACGTTGAAGCAAGGCCCCGACGGCGTGTACTGGCGGCGCTGGCAGTCGCTGCCCTTCACGACGCGCGGCGAGTGGCAGCAGGCCTGGAACATGGCCGCCGCATGGTCGCAGGACGGCGGCGCAGGCCCGGCCGGCGGCTACAGCGACGTCACGCTGGTGCCTGCCAGCAGCTGGCAGCTCTACTTCTTTCGCGAGAACACCTGGGTGCCGGCGAGCCAATTGCCCACTGTCGCGGCCACGCCCAACAACCCCTCCGGCCCGGTCGTGGCCATGCCCGACGGCGTGCGCCTCGTGATCACGCTGCCGCCCGGCGACGGGCTGTCGGGCGCCCTCACGCGCGACTGGGTCCGCCCGACCGTCGGCGCGCCCCGAACCTCATGACGAAGACAAGCAAGCGCCAGTCCGGCGCCGCCCTGCTCGCCGCCATGCTGACGGTGATGCTGGTCGCCACCTTCTCCGCCGCCGCGCTCTGGCAGCAGTGGCGCGCCGCCGAGATCGAAAGCGCCGAGCGCGCGCGCGTGCAGGCCGCCTGGGTGCTGGTGGGCGCGCTCGACTGGTCGCGCCTCATCCTCGGGGAAGACGGCCGCGCCGGCGGCTCCGACAACCTGACCGAACCCTGGGCCGTGCCGCTCGAGGAGGCCCGCCTCACCACCTTCCTGTCGGCCGAGAAGAACGTGGCCAGCGACAGCGTCGAGGGCCTGCCCGACGCGTTCCTGTCGGGCCGCATCATCGATGCGCAGTCCAAGCTCAACGTGCTGTCGCTGGTCGACGCGGGCAAGCCGATACCCGCCAGCGTGGCGACCTTCACCCGCCTGTTCAACACGCTGGGCCTGCCGGTGGCCGAACTCACCCGCATGACCGCCGGCCTGGCCAGCGCGCTCGCCACGGGCAGCGGCACCGACGGCGGTGGCGACGGCGACTCTGGTGCCGCGCCGCTGATGCCGCAGGAAGTCTCACAGCTGGTGTGGCTGGGCCTGTCGCCCTCAACCGCCGCGGCGCTGGAGCCCTACGTGACGATCCTGCCGGTGCGCACCACGCTCAACCTGAACACCGCGAGCGCCGAGGCCATCAGCGCCAGCATGGAATCGCTCAACATCGCCAGCGCGCGCCAGCTGGTGGCGCGACGCACCAGCACCTTCTTCAAGGACATCGCCGCCGCCAACGCCGCGCTGCCCAGCGGCAGCGCGCCCTTCAACGCGGCGCAGCACGGCGTGGGAACCAACTACTTCGAGGTGTACGGCCGCCTGCGGCTGGACCGCACGTACGTGGAAGAACACTCGCTCCTACAACGCAACGGTGTCACCGTGACGACGATCTGGCGCACCCGCGGCGCCGGCGCAACGAACTCTACGGTCAAACCCTGATTTCGGTGCACTGTTTGTAAACAAAAAGCCTTCCAACGCCCGTCACATCTGCGCTGTACGCTATCGAAAGAAGAGCGCCCGCCTGTAAGACGCCCACCTACAATCACCGGCTTTTCCCAGATCGACATGACCCCCCTGCTGCTCCTTGCCCCCCTCCCCCCGGCCGATGCCGCGGGCGAGTACGACTGGGCCCAGGCAGGCGACGACGGCATTGCGTTGCGCAACCAAGGCCGCGCGCTGCTGGCGCTCCTGCCATCGAGCACCGAAGTCATGCTCGGCATTCCCTCGGCGGCGCTCTCGTGGCACCGCGTCACGCTGCCCAAGGGCAGCATGGGCAGCGCCTCGAAGCTGCGCGCGGTGCTCGACGGCCTGCTCGAAGAACACCTGCTCGACGAGCCCGAGAGCCTGCACTTCGCGCTCGAGCCCGACGCCAAGGCCGGCGTGCCGGTGTGGGTCGCGGCCTGCAACCGCATCTGGCTGCGCAGCGTGGTGCAGGGGCTGGAGGCCGCGGGCCGCCGGGTGGTGCGCATCGTTCCCGAGTTCGCGCCGCAACCGGCCGACGCGCCCCCGCTGCTGCTGGTCACGGGCGAGCCCGAACTGCCGGTGCTCACGGTGTGCGACGCCGATGGCGTGGTCTCGCTGCCGCTGGCCGGCGCGGGCCTGGCGCTGTCGGGCGGCCTGCCGCTGGACACCGCCGTCATCACCACCGAGCCCGCCGTGGCCGAGGCTGCCGAGCACCTGCTGGAGCGCCGCGTGCCCATCGTGCAGGCGCCGCAGCGCTGGCTCAACGCCGCGCGCACGCCGTGGGAGCTGGCGCAGTTCGACCTGGCCGCCACGGGCCGCGCGCGCGCCGGCAAGAAGTTCGCGTCCGTGTTGCAGACGCTGCGCTACGCCCCCGAGTGGCGCGCCGCGCGCTGGGGCGTGGTGGTGCTGCTGCTGACCCAGCTCGTCGGCCTGAACGCGTGGGCCTGGAAGGAGCGCAATGCGCTCGAGGCCAAGCGCCAGGCCGCCAAGGCCGTGCTGACCCAGACCTTTCCGGCGGTGAAGATCGTCATCGACGCGCCGCTGCAGATGCAGCGCGAGGTCGCGGCGCTGCAGCAGGCCGTGGGCGACGTGGCCGGCAGCGATTTCGAACCCATGGTCGGCGCGCTCGCCACCAACCTGCCGCCGGGCAAGGTGCCCAGCGCCGTCGACTACAGCGCCGGCCAGCTGCGTTTGCGCGGCCTGGGGCTGCAGCCTTCCGAGGTGTCGCAGATCACCGGTGCCATGGCGCCGCGCGGCTACAGCGTGCGCACCGAAGGCGACCTGCTCCTGGTGCAGGCACAGGCAGAGGCCGCCCGATGAACTTCAGCGAACAACTCAAGGCCCGCTGGGCCGCCCTCGAGGCGCGCGAGCGCCGCCTGGTCATCGCCGCCGCCACGCTGGTGGCGCTCGCGCTGCTCTGGTGGATTGCGCTTGCGCCCGCGCTGCGCACGCTGAGCGCGGCGCCGGCCGAGCACGCGCAGCTCGACGCGCAGCTGCAGCAGATGGCCACCTTGCAGAACCGCGCGAAGGCGCTCCAGTCGCAGCCGCGGCTGAACCGCGACGACGCGCTGCGCGCCCTGGAAGCCTCGGTGCGCGACGGCCTCGGCGCCAGCAACGCCCAGCTCATGACGTCTGGCGGCGACGGTGCCGCCACGGTGTCGCTGCGCGCCGCGCCCGCGCCCTCGGTCGCCCAGTGGCTGGCGCAGGCCCGCGGCAACGCGCACGCGGTGCCGCGCGAGGTGCACCTGACCCGCGCGCCCACCGCCGCACCGACGTCGCCGACCGTCCCCGGCAAGGACGCGTCGAAGCCCCCGGTGGTGCGCTGGGACGGCACCGTCGTCATGGCGCTTCCCGCCGCGCGATGAACGCCATCGCGATGAACGCCACCCCATGGTGACACGCGCCCCCCTCTCCGAGCCCAGGCCGCGGCGCGGCTGGCGCTGGGCGCTGCTCGGCCTGGCCATCGGCGTGCTCGCGGCCGTGGTGCTGTTCGCGCCGGCGCGCTGGCTGTCGGCCGCGCTGTCGGGCTGGACGCAGGGCCGCCTCGTGCTGGCCAACCCGCGCGGCACCGTGTGGAACGGCACCGCCGCCGTGGTGTTCGCCAACGGTTCCGGTAGTTCCGCAGGCGTGAACGGCGCGCAGGCGGTGTCGCTGCCCGGCGTGCTGCACTGGCGCATGCGTCCGGGCTGGGGCGGCATCTCCGCCAGCCTCGACCTTGCCTGCTGCGCCGCGCAACCTATCGAGTTGCGCGCCAGCCCGCGCGCCGGCGGCCTGCTGCTCACCTGGCAGGACAGCCGCTCGCGCTGGCCCGCCACGATGCTCACCGGCCTGGGCGCGCCCTGGAACACGCTCAAGCTCGAAGGCGCGCTCGACCTCAGCACCAAGGCCTTCGCCATGCAGTGGGACGGCCCCGCGCTGCGCATCGCCGGGCAAGCCACGCTCGACGCCACCGATGTTTCTTCCAGCCTGTCGACCCTGCGGCCGATGGGCAGCTACCGCCTCACGCTCGACGGCGGTCCCCGGCCCACGCTGCTGCTGAGCACGCGCGAGGGCAGCCTCGAGCTCAACGGCAGCGGCAGCTGGAACGGCACCTCGTTCCGCTTCAACGGCGAGGCCAGCGCCGCGCCCGGCCGCGAAGACGCACTTTCCAATTTGTTGAACATCATCGGGCGGCGCGACAACGCGCGCTCGATCATCACCCTGGGTTGATCCTCATGATGAAGCCACTGTTTTCGACCGGCACCGTCGCACTCGCCGTGCGCGTGCTGATCGCCGCCACCTTCCTGCAGGCCGCGCCCGCGGTGTTCGCGCAGACCGGCGACGCGCCGCGCCGCGGCGAGCCCATCACGCTGAACTTCGCCAATGCCGACATCGAGGCCGTGGCGCGCACCATGGCGGTGGTGACGGGGCGCGACGTGGTGGTCGACCCGCGCGTGAAGGGCACCATGAACCTGGTGACCGACCGCGCCATCCAGCCGGCGGCAGCGTTCAACCAGTTCGCCTCGGCGCTGCGGCTGCAGGGCTTCGCGGTGGTGGAGGCCGACGGCCTGTACAAGGTGGTGCCCGAGGCCGACGCCAAGCTGCAGAGCAGCACCGTCAACACCTCCATCGGCGCCGTGTCGTCCAGCGGCAGCAACCAGATCGTCACGCAGATCTTCAGGCTGAACTACGAGTCGCCCAACAGCCTGCTGCCGGTGCTGCGCCCGCTGATTCCGCCGAACAACACCATCAACGTGAACCCGGGCAACAACTCGCTCGTGATCACCGACTACGCCGACAACATGCGCCGGCTGGCGCGCATCATCGCGTCGCTCGACGTGCCCAACGCGTCCGACATCGAGGTCATCCAGCTCAAGCATTCCATCGCCACCGACATGGTGCCGCTGGTGCAGCGGCTCATCGACGGCGGCGGCGCGGGCGCGCCCGGTGCGGCGGCCGCTCCGGGCGCCAGCGACGCATCGTTCCGCACTACGCTGATGGCCGACCCGCGCAGCAACTCGCTCATTCTTCGCGCGGCCAACCCGGCGCGGGTGAGCCTGGTGCGCTCGCTGGTCGACAAGCTCGACCGCCCCGCCGCCGAGAGCAGCAACGGCGCGGCCGGCAACATCTACGTGGTCTACCTGAAGAACGCCGACGCCGTGCGCCTGGCGGCCACGCTGCGCGCCGCCATGGCGGCCAACCAGATCAACACCACCCAGGGCGGTGCGGCCGGGGCCGGTGGCGCGGCACAGCCGCAGGCACAGAACGCCTTCGCCCAGCAGGCGCAGCAAACGGCCTTCGGTGGCGGCCAGAACAGCGGCTCGCCGCAGGCCTCGGCGCCGCTGAACAACGCCAACCAGCCCTCCACCGGCGGCCAGATCCAGGCCGACCCGAGCACCAATTCGCTGATCATCACCGCGCCCGAGCCGCAATACCGCCAGATGCGCGCCGTGATCGACCGGCTCGACGGACGCCGCGCGCAGGTGATGATCGAGGCGCTGATCGTCGAGGTGAACGCCACCAAGGCGGCGAACTTCGGCGTGCAGTGGCAAAGCGCGCTGGGCAACAACGCGGTGATCGGCACCAACTCCAGCCTCACGGGCGCCAACATCCTGGCGCTCACGCAGGCCATCGCCACCCGCAACGCGGCCGGCATCAACCTTCCCACGGGCCTGAACCTCGGCATCGCGGGCAAGGTCGGCGGCCAGTACATCCTGGGCGCCATCGCCAACTTCTTCAGCAGCGACAACGACGCCAACGTGCTCTCGACGCCCAACCTGCTGACGCTGGACAACGAAGAGGCCAAGATCGTCATCGGCCAGAACGTGCCCTTCCCCACGGGCTCCTACGCCAGCACCTCGGGTTCGGTGGGCATCAACCCCTTCACCACCGTGGAGCGCAAGGACGTGGGCCTCACCCTGCGCGTGCGACCCACCATCAACGAGAACGGCACCGTGAAGATGCAGATCTTCCAGGAGATCTCCAACGTGGCCGCCGGCACCACCACCGACCCGAACGGCCCCACCACCAACAAGCGCTCGCTCGAGTCCAGCGTGCTGGTGGAAGACGGCGGGCTCGTCATGCTGGGCGGGCTGCTGTCGGACACCTATGGCAACTCCATCGAGAAGGTGCCGCTGGCCGGCGACATCCCGGTGGTGGGCAACCTGTTCAAGAACGAGACCCGCAAGCGCGAGAAGAACAACCTGATGATGTTCCTGCGCCCGGTGGTCATGCGCGACGCGAACTCCACCGAAGCCTTCGCCTACGACCGCTACGACCAGATCCGCGGCCTGCAGCAGGCAACCCAGCCCAACACCGACAACGTGATGCTGCGCAACGTGAGCGCCGCGCCGGTGCTGCCCGCCACGCCGCCGCTGGGCGCCGCCAGCAACCGCACCGGCGGCCTGCGCGAGGAAGGCACCCAGCTGATCCCGCCGCCCGCGCTGCCCGCCGACAACCGCAAGCTGGCCCCCAGCCCCCTGCGCGGCGCCCTGCCGCCCACGGCCGACCCCGTGAGCGCACGCGAACTGCCCTGACCCCGCGAATTGCCTTGATACTGCCCTGATGTCCAGCCGCTACCCTCTGCCCTACGCGTTCGCACGCAGCCAGCAACTGCTGCTCGAGGAGACCGACGACGGCCGCTACACGCTGTGGATGTCCTCGCACCCCGCGCGCAGCGCCGTGGGCGAGGTGGCGCGCAAGTACGGCGTGCAGGCCTTCGAGGTGCTGGCCGACGCCGCGCTCGCGCAGCGCATCAGCGCGGCGTACTCGCAGGGCGAATCCAGCGCCGCCGCGGTGGTGAGCGAGGTGCAGAACGACGCCGACCTCTCGCGCATGATGCAGGAGCTGCCGGCGGTCGAAGACCTGCTGGCCAGCGCGGGCGACGCGCCCATCATCCGCATGCTGAACGCGCTGCTCACGCAGGCCGCGCGCGACGGCGCCAGCGACATCCACATCGAGCCCTACGAGCGCACCTCGTCCGTGCGCTTTCGCATCGACGGCACGCTGCGCGAGGTGGTGCAGCCCAACCGGGCGCTGCACGCCGCGCTGATCTCGCGGCTGAAGATCATGGCCGACCTCGACATCTCCGAGAAGCGGCTGCCGCAGGACGGGCGCATCAGCCTGCGCATCGGCACGCGCGCGGTCGACGTGCGGGTGTCAACACTGCCCAGCGCGCACGGCGAACGCGCGGTGCTGCGCCTGCTGGACAAGAGCGAATCCAAGCTCACGCTCGAGTCGGTGGGCATGCAGGGCGACACGCTGGACCGGTTCGAGAAGCTCATCTCGCAGCCGCACGGCATCATCCTGGTGACCGGGCCCACGGGCTCGGGCAAGACCACCACGCTGTACGCCGCGCTGGCCCGGCTGGACGCCAGCCGCAGCAACATCATGACGGTGGAAGACCCCATCGAGTACGAGCTGCCCGGCGTGGGCCAGACGCAGATCAACGCCAAGATCGAGCTCACTTTCGCCAAAGCCCTGCGCGCCATCCTGCGGCAGGACCCGGACGTGATCATGATCGGCGAGATCCGCGACTTCGAAACCGCGCAGATCGCCATCCAGGCCTCGCTCACCGGCCACCTGGTGCTGGCCACGCTGCACACCAACGACTCGGTCAGCGCCGTCACGCGCCTGACCGACATGGGCGTGGAGCCCTTCCTGCTGAGCTCGTCGCTGCTGGGCGTGCTCGCGCAGCGCCTCGTGCGCAAAGTGTGCACGGTGTGCGCCGGCGCGGGCTGCGAGGTGTGCGGGCAAACCGGCTACCAGGGCCGCACCGGCATCTTCGAGCTGCTGGTGGCCGACGAGACCGTGCAGGGCCTCATCCACGGCAAGGCGGCCGAGAGCGAACTGCTGCAGGCCGGCGCACGCGGCGGCCTGCGGCTGATGCGCGAAGACGGCGAGCGGCTGGTGCAGGCCGGCGTCACCTCGCGCGCCGAGCTGCTGCGCGTCACGCGTGACTAGCGCCCCCCGCGCAAGACCGCCATGCCCGCCTATTCCTTCGAAGCCATCGATGCCACCGGCCAGTCGCGCGAAGGCGTGCTCGAGGCCGACACCGCGCGCAGCGCACGCAGCCTGCTGCGTGCGCAGGCGCTCATTCCGCTGTCGGTCAAGCCGGTCGGCAGCGACCACGTCAACGGCACCGGCCAGCGCAGCAGCCTGAGCCGCTGGCTGGGCGGCGGCAAGCGCGTCTTCAACTCCACCGGCCTGGCCGTGTGGACGCGCCAGCTCGCGGGCCTCGTGTCTTCGGGCCTGCCGCTGGAACGCGCGCTCACCGCGCTCACCGACGAAGCCGAGTCCGAGCCCCAGCGCAACCTCGTCGCCTCGCTGCGCGCCGAGGTCAACGCGGGCTCGCCCTTTGCGCGCGCGCTGTCGGCGCACTCGCGCGAGTTCTCGCCGATCTACACCGCCGTGATCGGCGCCGGCGAGCAAAGCGGCAACCTGGGCCTGGTGCTCGACCGCCTGGCCGACGACCTCGAGGAGCGCCAGGCGCTGCAGCAGAAGCTGGTCGGCGCGGCGCTGTACCCGGCCATCGTCACGCTGGTGGCGATTGTGATCGTGATCTTTCTCGTGAGCTACGTGGTGCCGCAGGTGGCGCAGGTGTTCGCGGGCACCAAGCGCTCGCTGCCCTTCCTCACCACGGTGATGCTGTCGCTGAGCGCGGGCGTGCGCAACTACGGCTGGTGGATGCTGGGCGCGGTGGTGCTCGCCGCCGCCGGCGTGCGGCTCGCGCTGGCGCAGGAGGCCTTCCGCCTGAAGTTCGACGCCGCCTGGCTCAAGCTCCCGCTGGTGGGCAAGCTGGCGCGCGGCTACAACGCGGCGCGCTTCGCCAGCACGCTGGCCATGCTGGCCACGGCCGGCGTTCCCATTCTTCGCGCGCTGCAGGCGGCGGCCGAAACGCTCAGCAACCGCGCCATGCGCGCCGACGCGCTCGACGCGCTGGTGCTGGTGCGCGAAGGCGCGCCGCTGGCCTCGGCGCTGGCGCAGAAAAAGCGCTTTCCGGGGCTGGTGTCGATGTTCGCGCGCCTGGGCGAGCAGACCGGCACGCTGCCGCTGATGCTGCAGCGCGCGGCCAACCAGCTGGGCGCCGAAGTGCAGCGCCGCGCCATGCACCTGGCCACCATCCTCGAACCGCTGCTGATCGTGGCGATGGGCGGCGTGGTGATGCTCATCGTGCTGGCGGTGATGCTGCCCATCATTCAACTGAATCAATTCGTCAAGTGAGGCACGGCCTCGCTTCACGCACCCTGGAGCACGCGACATGCCCGTGACGCTCGAAGACAAGCTGGTGGTCGCGATCTCCTCGCGCGCCCTGTTCAACCTCGAAGAAGAAAACAAGGTCTTCGACGCCGGCGACAACGAGGGCTACATGAAGCTGCAGCTCGACCGCATCGACGTGCCTGCGGCACCGGGCATCGCCTACTCGCTGATCCGCAAGCTGCTGCGCTTCAACGACGACGGCGTGCAGCGCGTGGAGGTGGTGATCCTGTCGCGCAACGACCCGGTCTCGGGCATGCGCATCTTCCGCTCCAGCACGGCGGCCGACATCAAGCTGCAGCGCGGCGTGTTCACGCAGGGCCGCCCGCCGTTCGGCTACCTGCGCCCGCTGCGCGCGCACCTGTTCCTGTCGGCCAACGCGCAGGACGTGCGCGAGGCGCTGGGCGCGGGCTTTCCGGCCGCGCGCGTGCTGGTCGAATCGGAGAAGGCCAGCGACGCATGGCCCAACGAAGTGCGCATTGCCTTCGACGGCGACGCCGTGCTCTTCAGCGACGAGGCCGAGCGCGTGTTCCAGGCCGAGGGGCTCGACGCCTTCCAGGCGCACGAGCTCAGCAAGGCCGACCTGCCCCTGCCCGAAGGCCCGTTCAAGCCGCTGCTCACGGCGCTGCACCGCCTGCAGATGGCCGGCAACGCGCAGATGCGCATCCGCACCGCGCTGGTCACCGCGCGCAGCGCGCCGGCGCACGAGCGCGCCATTCGCACGCTGATGAAGTGGAACATCCGCGTCGACGAGGCCATGTTCCTCGGCGGCCTGCCCAAGGGCGAGTTCCTGCGCGAGTTCGAGCCCGACTTCTTCTTCGACGACCAGACCGGCCACGTCGACGCGGCCTCGCGGCATGTGCCCGCGGGGCACGTCAGCAGCGGCATCAGCAACGAGCCCTGAGTTCGCGGCGCGGTGCCACGCCGCACCTGACCGGGCGCCCATGCACGCGCTCGCTCATGCGCCTGTGCATGCGCCTGTTCATGCACCCGTTCATGCGCCCGTTCATGTGCAAGCGCATGTGACCGTTCCCTTGCATGTCATCGCTGCTTCATCGCAACGTCATGCGCTCTCCCTAGTCTTGCCTTCTGTCCGGTGCGCGGTGCCCCTTGCGGCGCCGTGGGTCGTGGGTGCGGATCGCCTGGTCCCGCACTGAACGACATCGCGCCGGACGGCCTCGGCGCGCGCGAATTTCCGTGCATGCCCTGGGAGCGACCACCCGCCCGGCGGCATCGACGCGGCGCGGCGGGTACCCGCGCTCTTCGAAGAAAACAACGACTCGAGAGGATCAGACCCCATGCATATTCCATTCACGGGCGCGCGCAGCGTGCCCACGCTCCTGCTGGCCTGTGCGCTGTCCGCCTGCGGCGGCGGCTCGGGCGGCGACTTCTTCGGTGGCACGCCCGCCGCGCCCGCGGCGCCTGCCGCACCCGCCACGCCGCCCGACACCGGCGCGGCCCCCGTCAAGAGCTGCGCGCCATGACCAGGAGCCCCGCCATGAACTCCCGCCGCAAATTCCTCACCGGCACCGCCACCACGGGCGCCGCCGCGCTCGCGCTGACCGCGTTTCCGCCCAGCATCCGCCGCGCGCTCGCCATTCCCGCCAACAACAAGACCGGCACCATCAACGACGTGGAGCACATCGTCATCCTGATGCAGGAGAACCGCAGCTTCGACCACTACTTCGGCACGCTGCCCGGCGTGCGCGGCTTCGGCGACCGCTTCACCATTCCGCTGCCGGGCGGGCGCAACGTGTGGCAGCAAGCCGACGACGCCGGCAGGCTCGTCATGCCCTACCACCTCGACCAGTCCAAGGGCAACGCGCAACGCGTGAGCGGCACGCCCCACACCTGGAACGACAGCCAGGACGCGTGGGACGGCGGGCGCATCTCGCAATGGCCGCGCTACAAGACCGACGCGGCCATGGGCTACTTCATGGAGGCGGAGCTGCCGTTCCAGTTCTCGCTGGCCAACGCCTTCACGCTGTGCGACAGCTACCACTGCGCCATGCACACGGGCACCGACGCCAACCGCTCCTTCCACCTCACCGGCACCAACGGCGCCACCGCCCAGGGCGTGGCCTACGTCAACAACGAGTGGGACTGGCTCGACGGCACCGCCGCCGCGGTGAACACCGGCTACACGTGGAAGACCTACGCCGAGCGGCTCGAAGACGCCGGCGTACGCTGGATCTGCTACCAGAACATGCCCGACGAATGGGGCGACAACATGCTCGGCGCGTTCCGACAGTTCAGGGCCGCCAACCGCGCGTCGCCGTTCCCCGTGTCCAGCGGGAACATGAACAAGCCGTACTCCAACAGCGGCCAGGCGGTGCCCTATCACGCCTACGACGCTGCCAGCGACAACCCCGGCAACCCGCTGTACAAGGGCATCGCCAACACCCTGCCAGGCAGCAAGCCCGAGGAGTACCTCGACGCGTTCCGCAAGGACATTCGCGAGGGCCGCCTGCCGCAGGTGAGCTGGATCAACGCGCCTTCCATCTACTGCGAGCACCCGGACCCCTCCAGCCCCGTGCAGGGCGCGTGGTTCCTGCAGGAAATCCTGGACGCGCTCACCGCCGTTCCCGAGGTGTGGAGCAAGACCGTGCTGCTGGTCAACTTCGACGAGAACGACGGCTACTTCGACCACGTGCCCTCGCCCTCCGCGCCCTCGCTCGGCGCCGACGGCAAGCCCGCGGGCAAGACCACGCTGGCCGACGCCGACCTGGCGCACGAGTACTTCACGCAGCCGCCGCCCGCCGGCAGCAGCAAGCAGCCCAAGCCCGACGGCCGCGTGTTCGGCCCGGGCCCGCGCGTGCCGATGTACGTCATCTCGCCGTGGAGCCGCGGCGGCTGGGTCAATTCGCAGGTGTTCGACCACACCTCGGTGCTGCGCTTCATCGAGGCGCGCTTCGGCGTGAAGGAAACGAACATCTCGCCGTTCCGCCGCGCGGTGGCCGGCGACCTGACCAGCGCCTTCAACTTCGCCACGCCCAACGGCGAGGCCCTGCCTTCGCTCGCCGGCCGCCAGAACCGCGGCCAGGCCGACCAGCTGCGCAAGGACCAGGAGGCCTTGACGGCCGTGCCGCTGCCGCTCGACCCGCAGCTGCCGCGCCAGGGCACCGGCACGCGGCCTTCGCGCGCGCTGCCCTACGAGCTGCACACCAGCGCCAGGGCCGACGCCGTCGGCCGCACGGTGCAGCTGCTGTTCTCCAACACAGGCAAGGCCGCGGCCGTGTTCCATGTGTACGACCGGCTGCACCTGGAGCTCAAGCCGCGTCGCTACATGGTGGAAGCAGGCAAGGGGCTGGACGACACGTGGACCCCGGCGGCCGGCGACAACGGCCTGTACGACCTGTGGGTGCTCGGGCCCAACGGCTTTCATCGCCACTTCAAGGGCAACCTCGACACGCTGCGCGCCGGCGACGCCGCCAGGCCGGAAGTGCGCGTGTGCTACGACATTGCCAACGGCAACGTGTACCTGAGCATGCGCAACGACGGCAAGGCGGCGTGCAAGTTCACCATCTCGGCCCAGGCCTACCGCACCGACGGCCCGTGGACCGCCAGCGTGAGCGGCGGCGCCAGCGTCGACCAGCACTGGGTGCTGGCCGACAGCGGCCAGTGGTACGACTTTGCCGTTACCTGCGACGCCGACCCGGCCTACTACCGCCGCTTCGCCGGCCGCGTGGAGACCGGCAGGCACACGGTCAGCGACCCGGCCATGGGCTTGCCCGCGCCCTGAGCCCGCATGCATGATCCCCCCGCGCTCCGCACGCTGCGGCGGCGCGGGGGAATCCATGCACGCCAAGGTCATTCGCTATTTCGTCGAGGTGGTTCGCGCGGGCTCGATCCGCAAGGCGGCCGAGCAGCTGCACGTGGTGCCCACGGCGGTCAACCGGCAGATCCTCAAGCTCGAGGAAGAGCTGGGCGCGCCGCTGTTCGAGCGCATCCACAACACGCTCAAGCTCACGCCCGTGGGCGAGATCGTGCTGGCGCACGCGCGCGGCACGCTGCGCGAGTTCGACCTGGTGCGCCAGCGCATCGAGGCCGTGCGCGGCCTGCGCCAGGGCGAGGTCACGCTGGCCACCACCGCCGGGCTGGCCGACGCCTTCCTGCCGGGCGTGGTGCAGCGCTTTCGCGCGGCGCACCCGGGCATCCAGCTCAAGCTGCTGGGCCTGCCCATCGCGGCAGTGCTGCGCAGCGTGAGCGAGGGCGACGCCGACCTGGCGCTGGCCTATGACGTTCCCGCCACCGCGGGCTTTCGCACGCTGTTCGCCAGCGAGTGGCCGATCGGCGCGGTGGTGCCGCCGGGCCATCCGCTCACCGCGCACGCCAGCGCGGTGCTGGCGGAGTGCGTGGGCTACCCGCTGATCCTGCCGGCGCCGTCGCTGTCGATCCGGCCCATTCTCGACGCGGCCTTCGGGCGCTCGGCCATCAGCGTGTCGCCGGTGGTGGAAACCACCTCCACCGCGCTCATGCGCCGGCTGGTGCGCGAGGGCGGCGGCATCACGCTGCTCAACCGGCTCGACGTGGACGAGGAGCGACAAGACGGCTCGCTGGTCTTCGTGCCGCTGCGCGACGCCACGCTGCGCGCGCAGACGCTCACGCTCGAGACCCGCGCCGCGCAGCCGCCCAGCCCCGCGGCCGAGCTGTTCGCGAACCACGTGGTGGCCTGCCTCGACGAATTGCTGGCGCCGTGACCAGGCCATGCGCCTTGCAACAACCCGTGCACTTTTTGTGCACACGGTGCGCCATTTATTGACTTTGCGCCGCCCCCGGACCCGCTCCTAGACTCCCGTCGCGCCGGCTCACCGGCAGGAAAGGTCCCGATGACTTCGAACGACAAGACGGCCCCCGCAGGAGACGGCGAAGGGGTCGACCGGAAGCTTCCCCTGGGCCGCTGCGGCGCGCTCAGCCTGCAGCACGTGCTGGTGATGTACGCGGGCACGGTGGCGGTGCCGCTCATCGTGGGCGGCGCGCTGGGGCTTTCCAAGGCCGACATCGCCTTCCTCATCAACGCCGACCTGTTCGCCGCGGGCATCGCCACGCTGGTGCAGGCCATCGGCTTCTGGCGCTTCGGCATCCGCATGCCGGTGATGATGGGCGTGACCTTTGCCGCGGTGGGCCCGATGATCGCCATCGGCATCGACCCTGCGCTGGGGCTGCCCGCGATCTACGGCGCCACCATCGTGGCGGGCGTGTTCGGCATGCTGGTCGCGCCGCTGATGGGCCGCGTGCTGGGCGTGTTCCCGCCGCTGGTCACGGGCACGGTCATCACGCTGATCGGCGTGTCGCTCATGGGCGTGGCCATCCACTGGGCCGCGGGCGGGCAACCGACCACCACCCGCATGGTCGGCGGCGTGGCGCACGCGGTGGCCAACCCGGCCTACGGCGAGCCGGTGAACCTGGCGATCGCGGCGGCGGTGCTGGCGGTGATCATCGCGATCACGCGCTTCGGCAAGGGGCTCATCGCCAACATCGCGGTGCTGCTGGGCATCGTGTTCGGCGTGGGCCTGTCGCTGGCGCTCGGGCGCATTCACTTCGACGGGCTGGCCGAGGCCAGCTGGGTGGCCGTGACCACGCCCTTTCACTTCGGCATGCCACGCTTCGAACTCACGGCCATCGCCTCGATGTGCATCGTGATGCTGATCACGCTGGTCGAGTCGACCGGCATGTTCCTGGCGCTGGGCGAGATCACCGGGCGCAAGGTGGGCACCGAGGCGCTCACGCGCGGCCTGCGCGCCGACGGGCTGGGCACGGTGATCGGCGGCATGTTCAACACCTTTCCGTACACCTCGTTCTCGCAGAACGTGGGGCTGGTCACGGTAACGGGCGTGCGCTCGCGCTACGTGGCCGCGGGCGGCGGGCTGCTGCTGGTCGCGCTGGCGCTGTTCCCCAAGGTCGCGCACATCGTGGCGTCGGTGCCGCAGTTCGTGCTGGGGGGCGCGGGCATCGTGATGTTCGGCATGGTGGCGGCCACGGGCGTGCGCATCCTGGGCACCGTCGACCATTCACGCGACCGCCACGCGCTGTACGTGATCGCGATTTCCATCGGCCTGGGGCTCGTTCCCACGCTGTCGCCCCAGTTCTTCCAGCACTTTCCGGCATGGACCCATCCGCTGACGCACAGCGGCATCGTGCTGGGCACCTGCGCGGCGGTGCTGCTCAATCTTTTCTACAACGGCGTGCTGTCGAAGGAGCGTTCCTTCACACTGGCGGCGCGCACCTCGCACGGAACCGAATGACGCCATGAACACACACCACGCCACCCCCGCCGCGCCGCTGCGCATCGTCCGGCACGCCGACGTGCTGGTCACCATGGACGCCGCGCGGCGCGAGATCGCCGACGGCGCGGTGGTGATGCAGGGGCCGGCCATCGCCTGGGTCGGCGCCACGGCCGAGCTGCCGACGCCGTACCTCGACGCCCTGCGCAACGGCCAGGCCGAGGCCATCGACATGCACGGCCACGTGGTGATGCCCGGCCTGGTGAACACGCACCACCACATGTACCAGAGCCTCACGCGCGCCGTGCCCGAGGCGCAGAACGCGGAGCTGTTCAGCTGGCTCACCAACCTGTACCTGCTGTGGGCGCGGCTCACGCCCGAGATGATCCGCGTGTCCACGCAGACCGCGATGGCCGAGCTGATGCTTTCGGGCTGCACCACCAGCAGCGACCATCTCTACCTGTTTCCCAACGGCTCGCGGCTCGACGACTCCATCGAGGCGGCCGACGCCATGGGCATGCGCTTTCACGCGGCGCGCGGCAGCATGAGCGTGGGCCGCAGCGCGGGCGGGCTGCCGCCCGACGAAGTGGTCGAGAGCGAAGCGGCCATCCTGCGCGACAGCGAGCGCCTCATCGGCCGCTGGCACGACGCGTCCCGCCATTCGATGCGCCGCATCGTGCTGGCGCCCTGCTCGCCGTTCTCGGTGTCGCGCGACCTGATGCGGCTGTCGGCCGAGCTGGCGCGCGAGCGCGGCGTGTCGCTGCACACGCACCTGGCGGAGAACGACAACGACGTGGCCTATTCGCGCGAGAAGTTCGGCATGACGCCGGCCGAGTACGCCGAAGACCTGGGCTGGGTCGGGCGCGACGTGTGGCACGCGCACTGCGTGAAGCTCGACGAGGCCGGCATCGCGCTGTTCGGGCGCACCGGCACCGGCGTGGCGCACTGCCCCTGCTCCAACATGCGGCTGGCCTCGGGCATCGCGCCCATCGGCGCCATGCGCCGCGCGGGCGTGGCCGTGGGGCTGGGCGTGGACGGCAGCGCGTCGAACGACGGCGCGCACATGCTGGGCGAAGCGCGCCAGGCGATGCTGCTGCAGCGCGTGGGCTACGGGCCCGCCGCGATGACGGCGCGCGAGGCGCTGGAGATCGCCACGCTGGGCGGCGCGCGCGTGCTGGGCCGCGACGACATCGGCGCGCTCGCGCCCGGCATGTCGGCCGACCTCGTGGGCTTCGACCTGCGCGGCGTGTCGCACGCGGGCGCCGGGCACGACCCGGTGGCGGCGCTGGTGTTCTGCACGCCCGCGTCGGCCTCGCTGAGCGTGATCGATGGCGAAGTGCGCATTCGCGACGGGCAGTTCACGGGGTTGGAGCTGGCGCCATTGCTGGCAAGGCACCGGGCGCTGGCGCGCTCGCTGTACGAGGGGGCGCGGCATCCGCACACGGCCTGACCGCACCGGCACCGGCACGGCCGTGGCTGCCGGCGCAGCCCAGGCCGCGCTCAGCGCCGCATCGTGTCCAGCTGCGTGACCGGCGCGCTGTCGTTGCCCCACGAGCCGCGCACGTAGGTGAGCACGGCCGCCACGTCGGCGGCGTCCAGCACCTGGCCGAACGGCGGCATGCCGTAGGGGCGCGGGTTGCCGGCGGTGGTGGGCAGGAAGCCGCCGTGCGAGATCACCTGGACCAGGTTGGTGGGCGGCGTCATGTTCACCGCGCGGTTGCCCGCCAGCGGCGGATACGCGCCCACCGCGCCCTGCCCCTGGTCGCCGTGGCAGTAGGCGCAGCGCTGGTCGTAGATCTTCGCGCCGCGCGCCATGGTGCCGGCGTCGCGGCGCACGGGGGCCTTGCTGCTCGCCGGGGCCTCGAACGCCGAGGCTTTGGACGCGGAGGCTTCGGGCAGGTCCTTCAGGTAGCTCGCCATGGCGCCCAGGTCGGCCTCGCTCAGGTACTGCGTGCTGCGGAACACCACGTCGGCCATCGGGCCCATGACGGAGGCGCGCGGCGCCACGCCGGTCTTCAGCAGCGCGACCACGTCGGCCTGCGGCCAGTCGGCCACGCTGGCCTGGTGTGGGTCGGTGAGCGAAGGCGCATACCAGTTCTCCACCGCGATGAGTCCGCCCGAGAGGCCGAGCCGGGTGTCCGTCGCGCCCAGCGAGTTACGCGGGCCGTGGCAGGCGATGCAATGCCCCAGCCCGTTGACCAGATAGGCGCCGCGGTTCCATTCGGCCGGCTTGCCCGCGTTGGCCACGAAGGGCTCGGGCTTGAACGACAGCGCGCGCCACACGGCCAGCGCGGGCTGGGTGTCGTACGGAAAGCGCAGGCGGTGCGCCTTGTTGGGCTCCACCGCGGCGGGCACGCTGCGCAGGAAGGCGTAGAGGGCGTCGGCGTCGTCGCGCGTCACCTGCGTGAAGTTGGGGTACGGGAACGCCGGGTACAGCAGCCGCCCGTCCTTGCTTCGCCCGTTGTGCATGGCGCGCCAGAAGTGCGCGCTGCTCCAGCTGCCGATGCCGGTGCCGACGTCGGGCGTGAGGTTGCTCGCGTAGATGGTGCCGAAGGGCGTGTCGATGGGCAGGCCGCCCGCATAGGGCCGGCCGCCGCGCGTGGTGTGGCAACCCGCGCAGTTGCCGGCCAGCGCGAGGTAACGGCCGCGCTCGACCAGTTGCGGCGTGGACTGGAAGGTCTCGGCGGTGTCGGGCAAGGGGTCTTCGCCGCGCAGGTTCAGCGCCACGACGGTACCGGCGGCCACGGCCAGCAGCACGAACAGGGTGAGCAGCGTCCAGCCCAGGTGTCGCAGCTTCATGCGCGCGGCTCCGTCACTTGGGCACCCCGCCGCAGGCGATCGGCATCGGCGCGGGCAGCGAGGCCGCCGGCTTGGCGTTGGCCGGCACGGGCTGCGTGGCGAGCCAGCTGGCCACGGCGTTCACGTCGGAGGTCCACATGCGCCGGCCCACCTCGGCCATGCAGTCGGGCGCCTGCGCATGCCGCTCGTTGGTGAGCCACGCGCCCAGCTGCGACGCGAGGTACAGCCGCGGCAGGCCCAGCAGCCCCGGCGTGGCGGGCTGCACGCCCGTGAGCGCCGCGCCATGGCATTGCACGCACGCCGGCAGCCGGCGCTCGGCGTCGCCCTGCAGCGCCAGCATGCGGCCGCGCGCGAGCACTTCGGGCGTGGCGTCGCTCGTGGGCGAGACGGGCGGGTACGGCAGGTCGAGCCCGGCGAAGTAGTCGGCAATCTCGCGCAGATAGTCGTCGGACATGTGCTGCACCATGTACGCCATGTCGGTGTTGAAGCGGCGCCCGTCCCTGAAGCTCACGAGCTGGTTGAACAGGTAGCCCGCCGGCTTGCCCGCCAGGCGCGGAAAGTAGCCCGCGTTGGTGGTCGCGCCCTCGCGGCCGTGGCAGGCGATGCAGGCGGCCACGCGCTGCTCGATGGTGTCGGGAACGGTGGTGGCAGCGACGGCGCCCGCCATGCCCTGCAGGGCGAGCAGCAGCCCGAGCCCGAAAAAGCGCAGGCCGCGCTTCATGTGCCGGCGGCGAAGCGCGCCAGCGCGATGAGCCCCGCGATCAGCAGCAGCACCACCACCAGCGCCACGGCGATCAGCGGCAGGATGCCGACCTGCGCAGTGCGCTTGTCGGCGTCGGCGCGGCGCCCGCCCAGGCCGATGAAACTCCAGAGAACGGCACGCAGCGCGCGCATCAGATTCGACATGGGCCGAGTGTGGCCCAGGCTGCGGCAAAAAAACAGATGCAGATTCCCCTCAATTGACCGGCGCAGATAAAGTGCTGCCGAATGACGGGCACCCCACCATGAAGCGATATGAAGCCCTGGCCGCCGACATCGAGGCCTCCATCCGCAACGGCACGCTGAAGACCGGCGACCGCCTGCCCTCGGTGCGCCACACCGGCGCCAGCCGCGGGGTGAGCGCCTCCACCGTGTTCCAGGCGTACTACCTGCTGGAGGCGCGCGGGCTGGTGCGCGCGCGCGACCGCTCTGGCTACTACGTGAGCGGCGGCGGCCTGCGCGACGCGCCGCCCGAATCCACCCACACCTCGCGCCCCGCCGACGGCCCGCTCTCGCTCGACGTGAGCGACCAGGTGTTCGACATCCTCGAGGCCAGCATGTCGCGCAAGGTGGTGCCGTTCGGCTCGGCGTTTCCGAGCCCGCTGCTGTTTCCGCTGGCGCGGCTGGGGCAGTTCATGGCGGCCAGCGCCAAGTCGCTGGACCCGTGGAGCACGGTCGACGACCTCACGCCCGGCAGTGCCGCGCTGCGCCGGCAGATCGCGCTGCGCTACCTGGGCGACGGCATGCCGGTGGCGGCCGACGAGATCGTGGTGACGAACGGCGCGCTGGAGGCGCTCAACCTCTGCCTGGCGGCCGTGACGCGGCCGGGGGACGCGGTGATCGTCGAATCGCCCACCTTCTATGCCGCGCTGCAGGCGCTGCAGCGCATGGGGCTGCGCGCCATCGAGGTGCCCACGCACCCCGGCGAGGGCATCGACCTGGGCGCGCTGGAGCTGGCCATCGCCGCGCACAGGCCCAGCGCCTGCTGGCTCATGACCACCTTCCAGAACCCGCTGGGCAGCCTGATGCCCGATGCCAAGAAGAAGGCGCTGGTGGCCCTGCTGGCCAGCCACCGGCTGCCGCTGATCGAGGACGACGTGTACGCCGAGCTCTACTTCGGCGAGCGCCGCCCCGCGCCGGCCAAGGCCTTCGACACGCAGGGGCTGGTGCTGCACTGCGCGTCGTTCTCCAAGTGCCTGGCGCCGGGCTACCGCATCGGCTGGGCCTCGGCCGGGCGCTTCGCGCGGCAGGTTGCGCGCCAGAAGCTCACGACCACGCTCAGCACCTCGGCGCCGGCGCAGCTGGCGCTGGCCGGCTACCTGGAAAAGGGCGGGCTCGACAAGCACCTGCGCAAGCTGCGCCAGACGCTGGCGCTGCAGCAGGCCACCTTCGCGCAGGCCGTGGGGCACTACTTTCCGGCGGGCACGCGGGCCACGCGGCCGCTGGGCGGGTACTTCCTGTGGGTGGAGCTGCCGTCACACGTGAACGCGCTGGACATCCACCGCAAGGCGCTGGAGCTCGGCATCAGCGTGGCGCCGGGGCCCATCTTCTCGGCCACGCGCGCCTTCACCCACTGCCTTCGGCTGAACTACGGCCACGCGTGGGACGCGCTCAGCGAACAGGCGATGCAGACACTCGGCCGCCTGGTCGCCGAAGCGTCCTGAACAGCAGGAAGGCCACGATGCTCATGTTGAGCAGGTTCCACGCAATGCCGTTGACAAAGGCCGCGTGGTAACTGCCCGTGACGTCGAACACCTTGCCCGACATCCACCCGCCCAGCGCCATGCCGAACAGCGTGAACATCAGCACCGTGCCCACGCGCGCACCCGCCTCCTTCGGCGGAAAGTGCTCGCGGATGATGATCGCGTAAGAGGGCACGATGCCGCCCTGGAACAACCCGAACAGCGCCGAGATCACGTAGAGCGACACCAGCCCGTCGAACGGCAGGAACAGCAGCAGCGCCACGCACTGCAGCATGCCGCCGAGCATCAGCGTGCGCAGCCCGCCGATGCGGTCGCAGATGGCGCCCGACACCAGCCGGCTCACGATGCCGAAGCCCAGCATCAGCGACAGCATCAGCGCGCCCTGCGCCGGGCCGTAGCCCAGGTCGCCGCAGTACGCCACGATGTGCACCTGCGGCATCGCCATGGCCACGCAGCAGGCCACGCCGGCCACGCACAGCAGGCCCTGCGCCGTGCCCGGGTTCAGCCCGAAGGGGCGCGCCAGGTCGCGTGCCGCGCCGGTGCCGGCTGCGTTCGCGGGCACGGCCTCGGCCACCGCCGGCGGCCGTGCGCGAAACAACAGCGCCAGCAGCGCCATCGTCACGCCGCAGAAGATGCCCATGCCGATGTAGGTCTGGCGCCAGCCCACCGTTTCCACGAAGTGCTGCGCAATGGGCGGCCACACCGCGCCGGCCAGGTAGTTGCCGCTCGCGCACACCGCCACCGCGATGCCGCGCCGCTTGACGAACCACAGCGAGGTGTCGGCCACCAGCGGCGCGAAGGCCACCGAGCTGCCGAGCAGCCCCACCAGCAACGCCTGCGCGACGGTGAACGACACGATGCCGCCCGACAGCCCCGTGGCCACATAGCCCACGCCCAGGAACACCGAGCCCATCAGCAGCGGCCACATCACGCCGACGCGGTCGGCCAGCTTGCCCATGAGCACGCCGCCGAAGCCGAAGCCCAGCATCAGCAGCGTGTAGGGCAGCGAGGCATCGGCGCGCGCCACGCCGAACTCGGCCTGCACCGCGGGCAGCATCACCGACACCACGTACATGCCGCTGCTGCCGACCGTCATGATCAGCAGCGTGAGGGCCAGGCGCAGCATCGCGTAGCGCGAGTCCGGCTGGTGGAGAGAGGGTGCAGGCGTTGTCTCCGCGCGGTTCATTGTTGTTGTCTCTCTTTTTTCTTCTTTTCGGGCCAGGGCGTCAGGTGCGGCGCCGGGGTGAAGAAGGTGAAGAAGGCGGCGGATGCACGTCGTGCACCACCTGCCCCGCGGTGAGCGTGTTGATGGTCGCGCCGGCAATGTCCATCAGGATGCGGCTGCGCTCCGCCGTCAGCGACACGGTGAGGTGCTGCACCGGCTGGGCGTCCAGGTCGTGCAGCAGGCGCACCATCTTCAGCAGCGGCGCGCCGGTTTCCACCTGCAGCAGCCGCGCGCGCCCCGGGTCGGCCACCTCGGCCGTGATCTCCTGCACCACGCGGCCGAACTTCACGCCCTGCGCGAGCAATATTTCGTAGAGCGCGTGCTTGCGCAACGCAGTGGCCGACACGCGCTTGCCGAGCTGCGCGGGCACCCAGGCATCGGTCAGCATGACCGGCACGCCGTCGATGCTGCGCAGGCGCAGCGCATGCACGGCTTTTTCTTCAGGCGCCAGCTGCAGCAGCGCGGCCACGTCGGGCGGCGGCACCGACTGCGCCACCTCGAGCACCTCGACATCGGTTTCCAGCGCCGCCTTGCGCAGCCCGTCGATCAGGCCGAGGCTGGGCCGCGCGCGCACCTGCGGCAGGTCGGCGCGCACGAAGGTGCCCAGGCCGTGGCGACGTTCGACCAGCCCCAGCGACGCCAGGTCGGCCAGCGCGCGGCGCACCGTGATGCGCGACACCCCGAAGCGCTCGCCCAGCGCTTCTTCCTTCGGCAGTGCGCCGGAGGCGTACACGCCGCGCGTGATTTCGTCGCGCAGCACGACGAAGAGCTGCCGGTGCAGCGAGGTACCGGGACCGCGTTCGAGCGAGGGAGCAGATGCGGGAGGACGTGCCATGACAGAAGGAAAAGCGAAGGTCGAGCATAGCAAGACACCCGGGCGCTGGCCGAACGCCGACCGAACACCGAGAGCGTACGCGCTTGCGGATTTCCGCCAGTTGTATTTAGAATATAAACACATCAACTCAAACGCCGCCGGACAAGGCCACGCCATGAACCCCACCTCGACGCCGACCTCCACGCCCAGCTCCACGCCGATCCCACGGCCCACGCTTCGCCAGCTGCTCGACGCGCCCGGCATGGTCATCGCCCCCGGCGCCTACGACGCCATCGGCGCGCGCCTGATCGAGCAGGCGGGCTTCGCCGCCGTGTACATGACCGGCGCCGGCACCTCGGCCGCGCGCGGCTTTCCCGACTTCGGCCTGTTGACGATGAGCGAGATGGTCGACAACGCGGCGGTCATGGCGCGCTCGGTGGCCATCCCGCTCATCGCCGATGCCGACACCGGCTACGGCAACGAACTGAACGTGACGCGCACCGTGCGCGAGTACGAGGCGCGCGGGGTGGCCGCCATCCACATCGAGGACCAGGTCTCGCCCAAGCGCTGCGGCCACCTCGACGGCAAGGAAGTGGTGTCGCGCGAGGAGTTCGTGTCCAAGGTCCGCGCCGCGGTGGAGGCGCGCCGCACCAAGGACTTCGTGGTCATCGCGCGCACCGACGCGCGCGCCATGCTGGGCCTGGACGAGGCCATAGACCGCGCCAACGCCGCGCTGCAGGCCGGCGCCGACCTGGCCTTCGTCGAGGCCACGCAAACACCCGAGGAGGCCGCCGCCGTGCCCCGGCGCGTGCACGGCCCCTGCCTGCTGAACGTGGTGCCCGGCGGGCGCACGCCGGTGTTCGACCTGCGCGAGGCCGAAGCCATGGGCTACCGGCTCGCGATCCTGCCGGGGCTGATGCTCAAGGCCGCCATCGAGGCGGGCGATGCGGCGCTGGCCGAACTCAAGGCGACCTTCAAGGCCCCCACCGTGAACGCTAGCGTGGCGCAGACCTTCCGCCGCTTCGGTGCCGACGAGTGGGACGCCCTGCGGACTCGCTTCAACGCCGGTGCCGCGATGGAAAGCCGCTGACATGCCCCGCACCCTGTTCGACAAGCTCTGGGACGCCCACGTGGTGCGCACGCTGGGCGACGGCTGGGCGCTGCTGCACATCGACCGCCACCTGCTGCACGACCTCTCCGGCCCGCCCGCGATGGCCGAGGTGGCCGCGCGCGGCCTGCCGCTGCACAACCCCGAACTGGACTTCGCCACGCCCGACCACGCCGCATCGAGCCAGCCCGGGCGCACGCCCGGCACCTTTCCACTCGGTGGCCGGCTGCACGGCGCGCTGCGCGACCTCAGCGCGAAATCGGGCGTGCGCTTCTACGACCTCGGCCAGCCGGGCCAGGGCATCGTGCACGTGATGGGGCCCGAGCTGGGCATCGTGCTGCCCGGCCTCACGGTGATCTGCGGCGACAGCCACACCTGCACCAACGGCGGCCTCGGTGCACTGGCCTTCGGCGTGGGCTCGTCGGAAAGCACGCACGCGCTGGCCACGCAAACCCTGCGGCAGCAAAAGCCACGGCGCATGCGCATCCGCTGCGACGGCGTGCTCGGCGCGGGCGTCACCGCGAAAGACCTGGCGCTGCACATCATCGGCCGGCTCGGCGCGGCAGCGGGCGTGGGCTATGCGATCGAATTCGCGGGCGAGGCGGTGCGCGCGCTCGATGTCGATGCGCGGCTCACGCTGTGCAACCTCACGGTCGAGCTAGGCGCGCGCTTCGGGCTGATCGCGCCCGACCAGCGCACCGTCGACTGGGTGCGCGGGCGCCCCTTCGCGCCGATCGGCGAGGCCTTCGACGAGGCCGCCGCGCACTGGCTGTCGCTCGCATCCGACGACGGCGCGGTGTACGACCACGAGGAAGCCATCGACGCCGCCGCCGTGGCGCCCACCGTCACCTGGGGCACCAGCCCGGAAGACGCCATTGCCATCGACGGCCACTTGCCCGACCCGGCCGACCCGCTCGATGCGCCCGACGACGCGGCGCGCGGCGCCATCGAGGCCGCGCTGGCCTACATGAGCCTCGCGCCGCGCGCGGCCATCGCGGGCACGCCGGTCGACTGGGTCTTCATCGGCTCGTGCGCCAACTCGCGCCTGCCCGACCTGCGCGCCGCCGCCGACGTGGCGCGCGGCCGGCACGTGGCGCAGGGCGTGACCGCATGGGTGGTGCCCGGCTCGGAGAACGTGAAGCGCGCGGCCGAGGCCGAGGGCCTGCGCGAGGTGTTCGAGGCCGCGGGCTTCCAGTGGCGCGAGCCGGGTTGCAGCATGTGCGTGGCCGCCAACGGCGAGCAGGTGCCGCCGCAGGCGCGCTGCGTGTCCACCTCCAACCGCAACTTCGTCGGGCGGCAGGGGCCGGGCGCGCGCACGCACCTGGCGAGCCCCGCCATGGCCGCCGCCGCCGCGGTCACCGGCCGCATCACCGACGTGAGGACCCTGGCATGACCATGACTCCCTTCACCACCGTCACCGGCGCCGCCGCGCCGCTGATGCGCGCCAACGTCGACACCGACGTCATCGTGCGCATCGAGCGCCTCACCGCGTTCCAGCGCGACCAGCTCGGCCCCTATGCATTCGAAGCCCTGCGCCTGCGGCCGGACGGCAGCGAAGACCCGCAATGCGTGCTCAACCAGCCGGCCTTCCAGCGCGCGCCGGTGCTGCTGGCGGCGGAGAACTTCGGCTGCGGCTCATCGCGCGAAGGCGCGGTGTGGGCGCTGATGGGGCTGGGCATTCGCTGCGTGATCGCGCCCAGCTTCGGCGACATCTTCTTCAACAACTGCTTCCAGAACGGCGTGCTGCCGGTGCGCTGGCCCCTCGCGCAGGTCGAGGCGCTGGCCGCGCAGTGCGCGGGCGGCGCGCCGGTCACGGTCGACCTGCACGCCTGCACCATCACCGCGCCCGACGGCGGCGTGTCGGCCTTCGACATCGATCCGCTGCGCCGCGAAGCGCTGCTGCACGGCCTGGACGACATCGGCCTCACGCTGAAGGACGACGCGCTCATTCGCGAATGGCAACAGGCCGACCGCGCACGCCGCCCGTGGGCCTGGCCCACCGCGGCGCAAGGAGCGCTCGCGTGAACACCACCGGGGCCAACGCGGCCAACGCGACCACCGCAACCACCTCGCTGCAGCGCCACCCGTGGGTGCTGCGGTGGGCCGGCCTGCTCACGCGCGGCCGGCACGCGGGCAACGCGAGCCTGGCGTGCAGCGACGAGGTGCTCGCGCGCCTGCCGCTCACGCTCGCGCTGCGCAGCGCGGACTTCGCGCACGGCGGCGCGATGGCGCTGCGGCATGCCGGCGAAGGCGTCGGCGACAACCGCTCGCCCGCGCTCGCATGGAATGCGCTGCCGCCCGAAGCCACGCACTGGCTGCTGCTGTGCGAAGACCCCGATGTGCCGATGGCACGCGCCATCACGCACCTGCTCGCATCGGGGCCGCGCTCGGTCGATGCCCTGCCAGAAGGCGCGCTGAACGCCGGCCACGCGCCCGCCGGCGTGACGCTGGCACCCAACGGCCTCGGCCGCGAAGGCTACGACGGGCCGCGCCCGCTGCCCGGCCACGGGCCGCACCGCTACGTGTTCCAGCTCTGGGCGCTCGATGCGCCGCCACCGGCCGGCCTGCTGCGCGATACCACGCTGCTGCCCTGGCTGCGCGCGCACGCGCTGGCGCGCGGGCGTTGCGACGGGCTGTATCGCCGCGACTGGCGCGGCCGCCCGGTCGCGCCGCTGCCCTGACGCGCGCGACACCGCTTTCATTTCATTCAAAAAAACGGAGACGACATGCCCCTCGAACGCTTCAAGAAGCACAAGCCACCACCCGTCCTTTGCGCCCTTGCCGCAGTCGCGCTCTGCGCACTCGCGCCGCCCGCGTTCGCGCAGGCCGCCTGGCACCCCGACCGCCCCGTGACGCTCGTCGTGCCCTACGCCGCCGGCGGCGGCACCGACGCCACGGCGCGCGCGGTGTCCAAGCAGCTCGGCGTGATCTGGGGCCAGCCCGTGATCGTGGAGAACATGCCCGGCGCCGACGGCCTCATCGGCACGCGG
Source organism: Variovorax sp. J22G73 (assembly GCF_030317035.1). Classification (GTDB taxonomy): domain Bacteria; phylum Pseudomonadota; class Gammaproteobacteria; order Burkholderiales; family Burkholderiaceae_C; genus Variovorax. The sequence goes on along the minus strand of NZ_JASZYK010000001.1, from coordinate 104,259 downwards.
CGCGTGATGGAGGCCAAGCCCGACGGCTACACGCTCGTGCTGCAGGTGCCGTCCATCGTCATCACCAAGTACACGCCGGGCCTGAAGGGCATCGACCCGCTCGCGCGGCTGGAGCCGGTGACGGCCGTGTCGATGTCGCCCGCGGCGGTGGTGGTGAGCGCCAAGCTGCCGGTGAAGACCTTCGGCGAGTTCGTGCAGTACTGCAAGACCGCCGCGCAGCCCTGCTCGCTGGCCACCGGCGAATCGCTGGCGCGCGTGTCGGCCAAGCAGCTGGCTGCGGAGGCGGGGCTGCCGAACCTGATCGTCGTGAACTACCGCGGCACCGGCGCCATCGTGACGGACATGATCGCCAACAACGTCAACATGGCGTTCACCGGCATCACCGCCGCGCTGCCGCACTACAAGGCCGGCACGCTGAAGATCCTGGCCACGCAGGGGCCCAGGCGCGCCGCCGCGCTGCCCGAGGTGCCGACCACCGCCGAGGCCGGCTACCCGCAGTTCCAGTCGGTGACGTGGTTCGGCCTGTTCGCGCCCAAGGGCACGCCGCCCAACGTCACGCAAGGCATCGTCGCGGCGCTGCACGAGGCGGTGAAGGACGCCGACGTGCGCAAGACCATCGCCTCTGCCGGCGCCGAACCGGTGGTGAACTCGCCCGCCGCCTTCGCCGCGCAGGTGCGCGAGGAAAGCGAGCGCATGGCGGCGCTCGTGAAGCTCTATCCGCTCGAATAGGGCAAGCCGCCCGCTTTCCTCGCTGCTCTTTTCCCCCTCTTTCCCTCTCTGTTTCCTGGCCCGGGCCCCGAACACCCGCACACCCGCTGCACCCGCCGCGCCCGCCGGCCTTTCATGCCCAAGGAGCAAGACCATGGCTTCCATTTCCGAGACCGAACAGGTCGGCGTTCGCTGCGTGCTGATGCGCGGCGGTACCAGCAAGGCACTGTTCTTCCACGAGCGCGACGTGCCGCCCGCGGGCCCCGCGCGCGACCGCCTGCTCAAGCGCGCGATGGGCACGCCCGATGTGCTGCAGATCGACGGCATGGGCGGCTCGCGGCTCGTGACCTCGAAGGTCGCGATCATCCAGCGCTCCGCGCGCGACGACGCCGACATCGACTACACCTTCGCGCAGGTCGACGTGGAGCGCGACGGCGTCGGCTACGACGCCAACTGCGGCAACATCTCCTCGGCCGTGGCGCCTTTCGCCATCGACGAAGGGTTGGTCGAGGCGGTCGAGCCCATGACCACCGTGCGCATCTTCAACACCAACACCGGCAAGCTGCTGGTCTCGAAGGTGCAGGTGAAGCACGGCAAGGCCCGCGTGCACGGCGACTGCGCCATTCCCGGCGTGCCGGGCACGGGCGCGGAGATCCTCATGGACTACGCGGGCACCGTGGGCGCCAAGACCGGCCGGCTGCTGCCCACCGGCCAGGCGGTGGACACGGTGGTGCTCGAGGACGGCCGCCGCATCGAGGTCTCGCTGTGCGACACGGCCAACCCCTGCGTGTTCATCGCGGCGCCATCGCTCGGCATGAGCGGGAGCGAGCTGCCCGATGCCATCAGCGCCGACCGCGCACTCATCGAGACACTGGGCGAGATCCAGTCGAAGATGGGCGAGCGCATCGGCCTGTACGCCGACTGGCGCGAGGTGCACCTGCCTGGCCTGCCGCTGGCGGTGATCGTCGCGCCGCCGGCCGACTACGTGGACGTCAACGGCGAGATGCAGGCAGCGGCCGACATGGACCTGCGCGCGCGCCTCGTGTTCCTGGGCAAGTGCCACGACAGCATGGCCGGCACCGGCTCGATGTGCACGGCCGCCGCCTCGCGCGTGCCGGGCTCCACCGTGCACCAGGCCGTCGGCGCGGCGCGCGCGGCCACCGACACGCTGCGCATCGGCCATCCACTGGGCGTGATGGAAGTGAAAGTGGTGGCCGAAGCGTCCGGCGACCCGGCGCACACCCGCTTCTCGGCGCTGGGCCTCACACGCACCGCACGCCGGCTGATGGCGGGCGAGGTCTACGTGCCCGTGGAGGAACACGCATGAACACGACGTTCTCGCGGCGCACGCTCGCCGCGTTCTGCCTCGCGGCAGCCTCGGCGGCTGCCACCACCCCGGCCTTTGCACAGGGCGCCCTTTCCGACAAGCCCGACAAGCCACTCCGCATCGTGGTCGGCTACCCCGCCGGCCAGACGGTGGACATCATCGCGCGCAACTACGCCGCCGCGCTCACCAGGGAGCTGGGCCGGCCGGTGTACGTCGACAACCGCGCGGGCGCCAACGGCAGCCTCGGCGCGCAGGAGGTGAAACGCAGCGCGCCCGACGGCAGCACCCTGCTGCTCGGCACGCTGGGGCAGATGGCCATCAACCCCACGCTGTACAAGAAGCTGCCCTACGACACGCTGAAGGACTTCGCGCCGGTGTCGATGGTCAGCATGGGCCCGCTGCTGCTGGTGGCCAATCCGTCATTCCCCGCGAACGACGTGAAGGAACTGGTCGCCTACGCCAAGGCGCGGCCCGGCAAGGTCGACTTCGGCTCGGGCGGCAACGGCATCACCGCGCACCTGGCGATGGAAATGTTCCAGGCGCAGGCCGGCATCCGGCTCAACCACATTCCCTACAAGGGTTCGCCCGCGGCGCTGAACGACCTGATGGGCGGCCAGGTGTCACTCATGTTCGACGCGGTGCCCTCGGTGCTGCCGCACGTCAAGTCGGGCAAGCTGAAGGCACTGGCCATCTCGGGGCTGAAGCGCAACCCGCAGTTGCCCGCGCTGCCGACACTGGACGAGCAGGGCCTCAAGGGCTTCGATGTGAATTCATGGGTCGGCTTTCTGGCGCCGGCCGGCACGCCGCCGGCCACGGTGGAGGCGCTGAACGCGGCCATCCACCGCGCCGCGGCCAGCCCCGAACTGCAGGAGGCCACGCGCGCCATCGGCTCCGAGGTGTCGGTGGACTCGTCCGCCCACTTCGCGGCCTTCCTGCGGACCGAAGTGACGAAGTGGGGCAAGGCCGTGACGGACGGCCATGTCCAGATCGATTGACTGAACGGAGCCATCTCATGCAAAGCAAATCCCCGGCCCTGGCCAAGAACGGCACGAACACGTCCGACGGCGCCCACGCAACCGACGCCACCGACGCCACTGACCCCAAAGGCCCCACCGGCCGCCTCGCCCACTGGCTCGCCGACTTCCACCTCGACACCGCGCCCGCCTCCGCGCGCGAACGCGCCAAGGCGCTCACGCTCGACGGCATTGCCTGCGCCATCGTCGGCGCGCAGCTGCCGTGGTCGCGCACGGCGGCGCAGATCGTGCAGAAGTTCGAAGGCCGCGGCGACCGCACCATCGTCGGCTGGGGCGCGCGCACCAGCGCGCCGGGCGCGGCGCTGCTCAACGGCACCTTCATCCAGGGCTTCGAGCTGGACGACTACCACCCGCTGGGCCCGCTGCACAGCGCGTCGATCGTGCTGCCCGCGCTGTGGGCCGCCTCGGAGGGCGACCTGAAGGTCAGCGGCCGGCAGTTTCTCGAGGCCGCGCTCGCGGGCTACGAAGTCGGCCCGCGCGTGGGCATGGCGCTGCACGGCGCGCAGATGCTGTCGCGCGGCTGGCACTCGGGCTCCGTGTTCGGCACGCACGCGGCGGCCGCGGCGGTCGGCAAGCTGCTGGGGCTGGACCCGGCGCGCTTCGAAGACGCGCTGGGCCTCGCGGGCACGCAGTCGGCCGGGCTCATGGCCGCGCAGTACGAGGCCATGTGCAAGCGCATGCACCACGGCTTCTCGGCGCGCAACGGGCTCTACGCGGCGGTGCTGGCCGAAGGCGGCTACACGGGCATCAAGCGGGTGTTCGAGCGCGAGTACGGCGGCTTTCTTTCCACCTTCGGCGAGGGCCACGACCCCGACGCCTCGAAGATCACCGAGGCGCTGGGCGACCGCTGGGAGGTGGAGCGCATCGTCATCAAGCCCTACGCGGCCATGGGCGGCATCCACTCGCCGCTCGATGCGCTCTTCGACGCGGGCGCGCAGCGCAAGCTGGTGCCCGGCGAGATCGCGCGCATCGAGGTCGAGGTGAGCCACGCGGTGTACCACCACGGCTGGTGGGTGCCCGAGCGGCCGCTGACGCCCATCGGCGCGCAGATGAACATCGGCTACGCGCTGGCCGTGGCGGTGCTCGACGGCGAGGCGATGGTGAAGCAGTTCGCGCCCGCGCGCATCGACGCCGACGACGTGTGGGCGCTGATTCCGCGCATCGAGGTGCGCCACCAGCCCGAGTTCGACGCGGGCGGGCCGCTCAAGCGCGGGCGCGTGCGGTTGGTGGTCACGTTCACCGACGGGCAGCGCATCCAGGTCGACCGCGACACCTCGCGCGCCATCGAGTCGCCGCAAGACAACGACGAGGTCGCGGCCAAGTACCGCACGCTGACCGACGGATTGATTGAGCGCGGCCGGCAGCAAGCCATCGAGGACATGGTGCGCGGCATCGAAGACCTGCCCGACGTGCGCGAGTTGCTCGCTCTGCTGGCGCCGCCCGTGGCCGCGGCCTTCGACTGACGCCGACCTCGCAACGAACGAAGGAGACAAGACACCATGACGCACACATCAGCGCACGCATCAACTCACGCATCCGTATCCGCATCCGCATTGCTCGACCGCCGCGCCTTCTCGCTGGGCCTGCTCGCGCTCGCCGGCGCCACCGCCCTGCCCGCCCGCGCGCAAGACCCCTGGCCCGCGGCCAAGCCCATCCGGCTGGTGCTGCCGTTTTCCGCCGGCGGCCCCGGCGACACCAACGTGCGTGCGATGGCGCAGGCGCTGGGCAAGCGGCTGAACCAGAGCCTCATCGTGGACAACCGGCCCGGCGCCGGCGGCATCATCGGCAGCGAGTACGTGGCCAAGGCCGCGCCCGACGGCTACACCTGGCTGTCGGCCGGCAACGGCGCCATCGCCAATGCGCTGCTGCGCCCGAAGATGCCCTATGCCGAGACCGACCTGGTGCCGGTGGTGGGCACCAGCAGCGCGCCTTCGGTGCTGGTCACCAACGCGAGCGTGCCGGCCAGGAACCTGAAGGAGCTGCAGGCCTGGGCGCGCACCAAGGGGCGGCTGAACTTCGGCACCGCGGGCAGCGGCAGCACGGGGCACTTCGTGGCGGAAATGGTGGAGGCCGCGCTCGGCGTGCCGGTGACGCTGGTGCACTACAAGAGCGGCTCGCAGACGGTGAACGCCATCGTCGGCGGCGAGGTCGACCTGGCGTCCGAAGCGCCCATCGGGGTCTCCGCGTTCGTGCAGTCGGGCAGGTTGCATGCGCTGGCGCTCACCGCGCGCGAACGCACCGGCCCCATGAAGCAGGTGCCGACAACGGTGGAGCAAGGTTTTCCGACCATCCTCATGCAGCACTGGGGCGGCATCTTCGCGCCCAAGGGCACGCCGGCGGCCGTGCTCGACCGCATCGCGGACGTGACCGTGCGCGCTTACAAGGAAGACGCCGACCTGATCGCGACCACCGAACGCGGCGGCGCGCAACCCATGCTGCTGGCGCGCGCGGAGTTCGAGAAATTCCTGGTGGAAGAGCGCGCGCGCATGGCGCAGATCGTCACCGCGTCGCACATGACGCTGGAGTAGCCATCACGCTCGCGCCGGGGGTCAGTGCCCGAAGGTCAGTGCTGCGGCGCGGCAACGGCACCCGCCGCCAGCGCTTTGGGCACAGGCACGCCGGGCTTGGGCTTGTTGTCGCAGCCCGCGGTGACAAGGCCGAGGCAGAACAGGAGGACAAAGGCAGTGCTTCGCATGACGTGAATCTATGCCGGTGCAGGCCCGCGTCAAGTCGGACGCCGCGCCGTCGCGGCGTGCAACACCCGCGCCCCTAAGTTCAATTCACCAGGCGTCGAGCACGTCGTGCGCAATGCCGAAGCCGGTGCTCGCGCCGCTGCCGCTGGTGACCAGCACCACGCGCGTGGCGTCGTCGGGCGCGTCGATCACGCAGGGCGTGGTCTTCGACGAGGGGTACACGCCGGTCCAGCGCTCGGTGATCTGCGCGGTCTCCAGGTTGAGCGTGCTGCGCAGGTGGCGCAGGATGAGCTGGTCGACCTCTTCCATGGCGAAGGGCTCGGGCGCGTCGGCGTAGTGGTGCGAATCGCCCACCACCAGCGAGCCGTCGGCGCTCTGCACCACGATGAGGTGGATGCCGTGCGCCAGCGAGGCGGCCTCTTCCTGCTGCAGCCGCGCGCGCAGGGCGGCGGCCTCGGGCAAGGTGCTGTAGCCCTCGTAGCGCACCAGGCTCAGGTCCATCATCACCGAGCCCGGCAGGCGAAAGCCGGCCTCGGGCTTCACGCGCAGCATCTGCAGGCGGCACAGCGTGAGCTCGTGCGCGGCAATGCGCTCGGCGAACAGGCCGTTCAGGTCGGTGTTGGTGCACACCACCACGCGCTCGGCATGCAGGGTGCCGCGCGAGGTGCGCACGCGCGGCGCCTGCACCTCGAGCACGGCCTCGCCGTAGCGGAAAGTCACGCCGTGCGCCTCGGCCAGCCACTTCGAAAGCAGGCCGATGGCGGTGCGCGATTCCACGCGCAGCTCGTGCGGGCTGTACAGCACCGAGCATGCATCGGCCAGGCTCAGCGCGGGCGCCTTGGCCTGCGCGTCGGCCGCGTCGAGCAGCTCGCAGGCCTCGCCCATGGGCGTGCGCATGAAGGCCTCGAGCACGTCGTGCGCCTCGGGCCGGTAGGCCGCGAGCCAGAGGTTGCGGTGCACGATGTCGATGCCCGCGTACGGCGCAATCTGCTGCCACACCTCGCGCGCATGCATGGCGCGGCGCCAGGTGTCGCCCGGCGCCTGGCCGGTGATGGTGATGAAGCCGAAGTTGCGGATCGACGCGCCGATGGCGGCCGCGTCGCGCTCGACCACGCACACCTTCAGGCCGCGCAGCGCGGCGGTGTAGGCGTGGGCGAGGCCGACGATGCCGGCGCCGACGACGATGAGGTCGAAGCCGTGGTTGCTGTGAGGGGTTGCGGGCATTACCGGTGTCTCCAGGCCTGGGTGCGCGCCAGCGTCCAGTGCCCCGCCAGCGCGAACACGCCGCGGCCGGCGGCGGCCGTGAGCATGATGAGCGAGGCCATGGCCGCGGCGGGCGCGACGTCGCCGGCGTCGTCCATGTTCAGCACGGCAACGGCGGCCAGCGAGGTCTGCGGCGAATAGAGGAACACGACGGCCGACACGGTGGTCATGGCGTTGACGAAAAAGTAGCCGCCCACGTTGAGCACGGTGGGCAGCGCCACCGGCAGGTGCACGCGCCACAGCGTGCGCCAGAAGGGCACGCCCATCGACTCGGACACCAGCTCGTACTCGCGGTCGAGCTGGCGCAGCGCGGTGAGCGAGGTGAGGTGGGCCACCGAGAAGAAGTGCGCCACGGTGCACACCACCAGGATGGTCATGCTGCCGTAGATGGCGCGCAGCGGGTTCGCCGGCGAGATGAAGAAGAAGATGTAGCCCACGCCCAGCACCAGCCCCGGCACCGCCAGCGGCAGGTTGGCCAGCAGGTTGAGCAGCTCGCGCAGCAGGCCGAAGTGGCGCGGCTTTTCCACCAGGTAGGCCGACACGAAGGTGGCGAACGCGCCGGCCACCGCGGCGCACACCGCCAGGCGCAGCGAGTTGAAGTAGCTGCCCCAGCCGCCGCCGTCCATGTTGCTGAAGTCGTAGTTCTTCAGCGAGGGCGTGAGCTTGTAGGGCCAGTAGGTCGCCAGCGATGCGAACACGGCCATGCCGATCATCACGAGGATGGCGCAGGCCGTGAGCACGCAGAACGCGAGCAGCGCGCGGTCGCGCACGCGCACCGGCTCGGGCTGGTACGGCGTGGCGCGCGCCGACAGCGCGGCGGCCTGCTTGCTGCGCACGCGCCGCTCGACCAGGAACGACAGCACCGCGGGAATGAGCAGCACCAGCCCGACCACGGCGCCCATCTGAAAGTTCTGCTGCCCCACCACCTGCTTGTAGATGTCGGTGGCGAGCACGCCGGTCTGCCCGCCCACCACCTTGGGCACGCCGAAGTCGGTGATGACGAGCACGAACACCACCATCGCGGCCACGATGAGGCCGTATCGCGACGCGGGCAGCGTCACGGTGCGAAAGATGCGCCAGCGCGAGGCACCCAGCGTCTGCGCGGCCTCGTACAGCCGGCCGTCGGAGGTCGCCATGGCGGTGGTGAGAATGAGCAGCGCATGCGGCAGCGTCCAGAACACCGAGCCCAGCACGATGCCCAGCGGCCCGTAGATCGACACGTCGCCCAGCAGGCCCTTGAACAGGCCCTGGTTGCCGAAGAGGTACACGAGGCTGATGGCCGGCAGCAGCGAAGGCGCGAGCAGCGGCACCAGCGCCACGGCGCGCAGCAGGCCCTTGGCGGGCATGCAGGACAGCGTGAGGCCGTAGGCGTACACGTAAGCGATGGCGGTGCAGATGACGGCACTGAGCGCCGCGAGCCCCAGGCTGTTGAAGGCCGACTGCACGAGCGCGGGGTTGTCGAGGTAGCGCGCGAAGTTGGCCAGGCCGACGAACGCGCCCGCCTTGTCGAAGAAGCTCTGGCCGACCAGCGCACCGACCGGCAGCGCGACGATCACGACCAGTAGCAGCACCATCAGCAAGACCGCGGCGCCGGTGAGCCAGCGTTCGCGGTCGAACGCGCTGGTGCGCGTGAACGCCAGCGGCACGACGGCTGTTTGTTGAGAGCTGGTCATCTGGATTCCGGCTGCTTTTGTTCGGGACGGGTGAACAGGCCGACCAACGACTGCCCTGGACCAGCGGAAAAAATCAAGAGGCAGCGTCCCATCTCAATGCGCCAACACAGACAGCGCATTCAAGGGCAACTGGATATGCACCATGCTGCTGGGCACCAAAGGCTCCCCGCCACCGCCACGCGCATCGGCCGGCAGTTCGGCTTCGATCTCGATGCCCAACGGTTCGCAAGCCAGGCGGGCCGAGGTTCGGTTGCCGAAGAACTCGGTGTCGAGCAGGCGCGCCGCGAAGCTGTTGGCGCCCAGCTCGGAGCCGAAGCGCGACACCACCACGTGCTCGGGCCGAATGCCCACGGTGGCCTGCGAACCCACGCTGAGATTGCCGGGCGCGCAGAACAGCTCGCTGTCGCGCACGCGCACCTTGCCGTCGGCGAGCACGGTCGCGGGCAGCATGTTCATGCGGCCGACAAAGCCGGCCACGAAACGGGTGCGCGGCTGGCGGTACAGCTCGTCGGGGGTGCCGGCCTGCTCGATGCGGCCGTTGTGCATCAGCACCACGCGGTCGGCCATCGACAGGGCTTCTTCCTGGTCGTGCGTGACCATGATGGTGACGATGCCCAGGCGCTTCTGCAGCGCGCGGATCTCGCTGCGCAAGCTGGCGCGCACCTGCGCGTCGAGCGCGGAGAGCGGCTCGTCGAGCAGCAGCAGGCGCGGGTTGGGCGCCAATGCGCGCGCGAGTGCGATGCGCTGCTGCTGGCCGCCCGAGAGCTGCACGGGGTACTTGTCGGCATGCGCGGTGAGGCCGACCAGGTCGAGCATCTCGCGCGAGCGCTTGGCCATTTCGCGGGCCAGCGCCCCGGTGGGGTGCAGGCCGTAAGCGATGTTCTGCGCCGCCGTGAGGTTGGGAAACAGCGCGTACGACTGGAACACCACCCCGAAGCCGCGCGCCGCCGGCGGCAGGCCCGCGATGTCCTGGCCGCCCAGCAGGATCTGGCCGCTGTCGGCGCGCTCGATGCCGCACACGATGCGCAGCAACGTGGTCTTGCCGCAGCCCGAAGGGCCGAGCAGGCACACGAACTCGCCGGGCTCGATGTCCAGGTCGATGCCGTCGAGCACGCGGGTGGCGCCAAAGGACTTGCCGATGCCGCGAAGGGAAAGAAAGCTGCTGCTACTGCTCGTCATGGCCAGGTACCGCTTCGTGTGAGTGTCGTTCTCGTCGTTCTGGGAGAGCTCAGAGCGGCTTCTTTTCCGACTTCGACTCGTAGCGCTTGGACCACTCCGTCAGGATGCGGTCGCGGTTGGCGGCAGCCCAGGTGAAGTCGTTCTTGGCGAGCAGCTTCTCGACGTCGCCCGGCACGAACTCCAGCTTTTCCTGAATGCCCGGCAGCGCGAGCACGGCGAAGTTCTTCGCGTACAGCTCGTTGGCCTGCCTGGTGACGGCCCAGTCGGCCAGGGCCTTGGCGGCGTCCTGCTTCTTGCTGGTCTTGATGATGCCGGTGGCTTCCATGTCCCAGCCCAGGCCTTCCTTTGGCAGCACGATGTCGATGGGCGCGCCGTCGCGCTTGGTCTTGTTGGCGCGGTATTCGAAGGACATGCCGAGCGCGAACTCGCCGGCGCCGGCCTGGCGGCAGGGCTTGCTGCCCGACTGGCTGTAGATGCCGATGTTCTGGTGCAGCGCGTCCATGTACTTCCAGGCGTTCTCCTCGCCCATCATCTGGATCCAGCCCGACACCATCAGGTAGCCGGTGCCCGAGGCGGCCGGGTTGGGCATGGTGATCTGGCCCTTGTAGACCGGGTTGGTCAGGTCGGCCCAGCTGGTGGGCTTGGGCAGGTTCTTCTTGGTCGCTTCGGCGGTGTTGAAGCAGATGGCCGACGACCACACGTCCATGCCGACCCACTTGGGCGGGCTGGCCGGGTCGCGCATGGTGGGCTTGATGGCGTCCAGGCCCTTGGGCGCGTACGGCTGGAGCATGCCTTCCTTGTCCAGCAGCATCAGCGAGGTGGCGGCCAGGCCCCACACCACGTCGGCCTGCGGGTTGGCCTTTTCGGCCAGCAGCTTGGCGGTGACGATGCCGGTGGAGTCGCGCACGAACTTCAGCTCGATGCTCGGGTTTTCCTTTTCGAAGGCGGCCTTGTAGGCCTGCACCTGGTCGGCTTCGAGCGCGGTGTACACCAGCAGTTCGGTGCGGCCCTGGGCCGATGCGGCGAAAGCCAGCGAGAACAGGGCGGCCGGCACGAAGGCCCAGCGGAGTTGACGGTGCAGCATGGTGAGGGTTCCTTGGGGAGTCGAGGGAAAGCGAAAAAAGAACACGGTGCGAAGGCACACGAACAGTCAAGCCAAAGTACGCAAGCAGTCCGGTGCGGCGAATGCGGGCGATGCTGGCAGCGGCATGTGACAGGGATTTGTCAGATGCCTCAAAAATCCCCAAATACCCAAAACGGCGCTTGAAACGGGGGGGTGGGTCGGCGATTTGCAGGCAGGCCGCGGCCGCCTTCGTCATGCGCCTGTCACCGCTTCGTCGCAGACTGCGCAGGCTGTCGCACGTGCTCCCGCCTCGCCTGCCTGTTCCTCTTTTCATGAAACTCGACCTTGCCGAGATTGCCCGCCTGTTCGCCGAACGGGGCGATGTGGCCTACGCGGGCGAAGCGGTGTCGCAGACCGAGCACGCGCTGCAATGCGCCTGGCTGGCCGAGCAGGCCGGCGCGAGCGACGCGCTGGTCACGGCCGCGCTGCTGCACGACCTGGGCCACCTGCTGATCGCCGAGCACCAGACGCTGACCCGGTCGCCCACCGAACTGGGCATCGACGACCGCCACCAGTACATCGCCCTGCCCCTGCTGCGCGGCGCCTTCGACACCGACGTGCGCGAGCCGATTCGCCTGCACGTGGACGCCAAGCGCTACCTGTGCGCCACGCGGGCCGACTACTTCTCCAGGCTTTCGCCCGACTCGGTGCGCAGCCTGGCCCTGCAGGGCGGCCCGATGGACGACGAGGCGGCCCGGCGCTTCGCCGCGCTCGAATGGGCCGCGGACGCGGTGCGCCTGCGGCTGTGGGACGAGGAAGCGAAGGTCGAGGGGCTGAAGACGCCGCCGCTGGCGCACTTCCTCACCACGGCGGCGAGGGTGATGCTTCGCTGAGCGCGGTCTGTGGAATACCCACGTGAACGTGGGCGCCGCATATCGATCCTCAGATTTCAGGCCGGTTTAAGAAACATTTGTCTACTATGTTTTCCTCACGATGATCGGCGCGCGAGCGCCTGCGAGGAAAAACCGAATGTCTTCATCCGTCACAGCGCGCGCGGGCTCCCTCTTGCAGGTGCTGCGCCGCGTCTTCAGGCTCGCGGCGCCCTACTTCCAGTCCGAGGAGAAATGGCGCGCCCGCGCCATGCTGCTGACCATCGTCGCGCTGAACCTGTTCTACGTGTACGTGGCGGTGCTGGGCAACGAGTGGTACGGGCGCTTCTACGACGCGCTGCAGAACAAGAATGCGGTGGTCTTCTGGCACGAGGTGGGCGTGTTCGGCTGGATCGCCTTCGCCAACATCGCGGTGCAGGTGCTGAAGTTCTACGTGACGCAGCTGCTGCAGCTGCGCTGGCGCTCGTGGATGACGCGCAGCTACCTCACGCGCTGGATGAGCGACCGCACCTTCTATCACCTGGAGCTGGCGCGCTATGCAGGCAAGGCGGGCAAGGAGGGCAACACGCCCGACAACCCCGACCAGCGCCTGCAGGAAGACATGCAGATCTTCACCAGCGCCACGATGACGCTGTCGATGGGCCTGCTGAACGCGGTGGTCACGCTGATGAGCTTCATCGGGCTGCTGTGGGCGCTGTCGGGCAACTTCTCGTTCAGCTTCCACGGCACCACGTACCAGGTAGTGGGCGCGATGGTGTGGGTGGCGCTGGGCTATTCGATTCTCGGCACGGTCATCACGCACTTCATCGGCCGCCCGCTGATCAAGCTGAACTTCACGCAGCAGCGCTTCGAGGCCGACTTTCGCCACCACCTGGTGCGGGTGCGCGAATACAGCGAGGCCATTGCGCTGGACAAGGGCGAGAAGGTGGAGCGCGAGCAGCTCGACCTGCGCTTCGGCGACGTGCTGCGCAACTACCTGCAGCTGATCAAGCAGCAGAAGAACCTGGTCACCTTCACCTCGTTCTTCGGCCAGGCGGCGGTGATCTTTCCGTTCCTGGTGGCGGGGCAGCAGTATTTCGGCGGCGCCTTCCAGCTGGGCCACCTGATGCAGATCGGCTCGGCCTTCGGCAAGGTGCAGGAGTCGCTGAGCTGGTTCGTCGACAACTACGACAGCGTGGCCGTGTGGCGCGCCACCACCGACCGGCTGACCAGCTTCGACGACGGCATGCGCGCCCATGCCGAGCGCGAAGACGGCCTGCAGCGCACCCCGGCGACCGTGCTGCGCACCGACGACCTCGCGGTGGCGCTGCCCAACGGCACGCCGTTGCTCGCGGGTGCCGCGCTGGCGGTGAAGCCCGGCGACAGCGTGCTGCTGCAGGGCCCCTCGGGCAGCGGCAAGTCGACGCTGTTCCGCTCGTTCGCGGGCATCTGGCCGTTCTCCAAGGGGCGCATGGACGTGCCCGACAACGTCGCCTTCATGCCGCAGCGCCCCTATGTGCCCGACGGCAAGCTGCGCGACGCGCTGACCTACCCCAACCCGGCCAGCAGCTTCAGCGACGAGCAGCTGCGCAAGGCCCTTGCCGACGCCCTGCTGCCCGACCTGGCCGGCCGGCTGGACGACAGCGACGCCTGGAGCCAGAAGCTTTCGGGCGGCGAGCAGCAGCGCCTGGCCATCGCGCGGGTGCTGCTGAAGAAGCCGGCATGGCTGTTCGCGGACGAGATCACCAGCGCGCTCGACGCGCAGGCCGAGAGCGTGCTCTACAAGCGCCTGGCGGACACGGTACAGGCCGCGGGCGGGGCGATGGTGTCGATTGCGCACCGCGCGGCGGTGGGCGACTTTCACAACCAGCGGTGGACGCTGGTGCCGCAGGAAGAAGGCACGGCAAGCGCGGAAGGCACGGGCAAGGGCGCGGCCGGCGGCGCGCGCTACCGGCTCAATACCGCCGCGGTCGCCCTGCCCGTCACCTCGGCAACCTAGGCTGCCGCGGCCTCACCCACGTAGCGCTCCCATCCCCGCTTGCGCAGGTCGCAGGCGGGGCAGGTGCCGCAGCCGTAGCCCCAGGCCTGGCGGTGCTCGCGGTCGCCCAGGTAGCAGGTGTGGGTTTCTTCCACGATCAGCTCGACCAGCGGCTCGCCGCCCAGGCGATGCGCCATCTGCCAGGTTTCGGCCTTGTCGATCCACATCAGCGGTGTCTCGATGACCAGGCGGCGCTCCAGCCCGAGCGACAGCGCGAGCTGCATGGCCTTCATGGTGTCGTCGCGGCAGTCGGGGTAGCCCGAGAAGTCGGTCTCGCACACGCCGGTGACGATCACCTGCAGCCCGCGCCGGTACGCCAGCGCGCCGGCCAGCGTGAGAAACAGCAGGTTGCGCCCCGGCACGAAGGTGTTGGGCAGGCCGTCGGCCTGCATGGCGAAGGCCACTTCTTCAGTGAGCGAGGAGCCGCCCAGCTGCGCCAGCGCGGCCAGCGTGAGCACGTGGTCTTCGCCCAGGCGCGGCGCCCAGTCGGGAAAGCGCTCGCGCATCTTCGAGAGGATGGTGCCGCGCACGTCGAGCTCCACCCGGTGGCGCTGCCCGTAGTCGAAGCCCAGGGTTTCGACGCGCTGGTACTTCGAGAGCGCGTCGGCCAGGCAGGTGGTGGAGTCCTGGCCGCCGGAGAACAGAACGAGGGCGGTGGTGTGCAGGGGCATATCCGCGAGCGGCGGGGCCGCTGTAGTCCAAAGGCGCAATTTTCGCAGGCTGCGTGCGGGCCACGGATACGATCCCGCGAATGAGCACTAAACACCTGGTTGCATGGGCGGTCACCTTCGTGGTGCTGCTGGTCATCGACATGATCTGGCTCGGCGTGATCGCCAAGGGCATGTACCAGGAGGCCATGGGCGACCTGATGTCGCCGAACCCGCGCCTGGCCTTCGCCGCGGTGTTCTACCTGGCCTACCCGATCGGGCTGCTGGTGTTCGCGATCGTGCCGGGCCTGGCGGCGCAGGGCGTGATGCGCGCCGCGCTGATGGGCGGGCTCTTCGGCCTGTTCTGCTACGCCACCTACGACCTGACCAACCTGGCGGTGATCCGCAACTGGCCGCTGGCGCTGTCGTTCATCGACATCGCGTGGGGCACGGTGGTGAGCGGCGTGGCGGCGGCGGCGGGCGCGGCCACGCTGCGGTGGTTCGAGGGGCGCTGAGCGCCGCCTTCATCTCATCATTCCCTACTAAGAAATGACAGATGGTTCTCTGATATAGAGAGACGTCACGGCCGAGTCATTTGCAATCTTTAGATTGCACCCCGGACGCAGCGCGCACCAGGCGCGCCGCACGAACAACCATCCGAGGGAGTTGCATGACTCGACGCTTTATCGCCCCCGCGCTGCTGGGCGCTTCATTGGTGCTGACCGGCTGCGGCGGCAGCAACAACACCGCCCCCGGCCTGCCGTTCATTCCGCCCACGACCACGCCGCCGGCCACACAGCCGCAGGCGCAGAAGAACGTGCTGTTCTTCCTGGGCGACGGCATGGGCATCACCACCATGACGGCGGCGCGCATCTACAAGGTCGGCGAAGACGGCGACCTCACGATGGACACGCTGCCCGAGACCGCCTTCGTGCACACCTATTCGAACGACGCCCAGGTGACCGACAGCGCCCCCTCGATGTCGGCCTACATGACCGGCGTGAAGATGAACAACGAAGTCATCTCCATGAGCGCAGACACCAAGGCCACCGACGCGTCGGGCAAGGCCTACCACGTCGCCTTCGACAGCACCTGCCCCTCCGGCAACGGCCAGGCCGTGGAAACGCTGCTGGAGCAGAGCAAGGCCAAGGGCTACGCCACCGGCGTGGTGACCACCACGCGCATCACGCACGCCACGCCCGCGGCCACCTACTCGCACGTGTGCCACCGCGACGCAGAGAACACCATCGCCGCGGCGCTGGTGCCGGGCGGCGCGGGCTACAACGCCAAGCTGGGTGACGGCGTGGACGTGTTCTTCGGCGGTGGTACGGATTACTTCCTGCCCAAGGTCAACCCGATCGACAAGGAAAAGATCGGCAAACGCAACGACGGCCGTGACCTGACAGCCGAGCTGAAGACGGCCAAGTACAGCTACGCCGCCACCCGCGGCGAGTTCGACAAGCTGCCGGTGGACGGCACCACCAAGATCGCCGGCCTCTTCACCAAGAGCCACATGGCCTACGACCTGGACCGCGATGCCGCCAAGGAGCCCAGCCTGGCCGAGATGACCGGCAAGGCCATCGACGCGCTGGCCGCGCGCAAGAAAGGCTTCTTCCTGATGGTGGAAGGCGGGCGCATCGACCACGCGCTGCACGCCACCAACGCACGCCGCGCGCTGCAGGACACCGGCGCCTTCGACGACGCCATCAAGCTGGCGCTGGAGAAGATGCAGGCCATCGACCCCGGCCTGAAGAACACGCTGGTGGTGGTCACGGCCGACCACGACCACACGCTGCAGCTCAACGGCTATGCCGCGCGCACCGGCAAGACCGAAGCCGGCAAGCCCGGCGTGCTGGGCCTGGTGAAGGACTACGTGGACACCAGCAAGACCAGCAAGGACGTCGACGGCAACCCGTACACCATCATCGGCTTCGGCAACGGCCCGCGGCGCCTGGCCACGCGCGGCGCCATCGACAGCACAGAGCTGGAAAGCAAGGACTACCGGCAGGAGGCCGTGGTGCCGACGGACGCCGCGAGCGACTCCGAGACCCACGGCGGCGCCGACGTGTTCCTGGGCGCGCAGGGCATGGGCGCGGAGAACTTCTCGGGCGTCATCACCAACACCGACGTGTTCGGGCTGATCAGGAAGGCGGTCGGCCTGTGAGGGGCGGCGAGCACCCACGGACGAACACAACCATGAACACGACCATGAACCGCACCATCCGCAACCTCGATGCCGGAAACGTCCGCAATGCCCGCAACGCGCGTGCGGTCCGCCTGGCCGCCGCGCTCGTCTGCGCCGCCGCCGCCACGCTGGCCACGGGCGCCCACGCCGCCGGCGAGGCCAAGAACGTCATCTTCTTCCTCGGCGACGGCATGGGCCCTGTCACCGTCACCGCCGCGCGCATCTACAAGGGCGAGAAGCAGCTGGCCGCCAAGCCCGGCTCGCTGGTGAGCCCGGAGCGCGCCAACCTCGTGATGCAGTCGCTGCCCTTCGCGGCGCGCGTGAAGACCTTCTCGCTCGACGGCCAGACCACCGACAGCGCGCCCTCCATGGCCGCCTACATGACCGGCGTGAAGATGCGCAACGAGGTGATTTCGATGTCCAGCGACACCGTGGCCGTCGACAGCACCGGCAAGCAATACATCAACGGCGAGAACACCACCTGCCAACCGACCAACGGCAAGGCCGCCGACACGCTGCTGGAGCTGGCCAAGGCCAAGGGCCGCGCGGTGGGCGCGGTGTCGACCACGCGCGTGGGCCACGCCACGCCGGCCACCACCTACGCGCACATCTGCAACCGCAACGGCTACAACACCATCGCCGAGCAGAGCGTGCCGGGCCATGCCAACTACAACCCGAAGCTGCTCGACGGCATCGACGTGCTGATGGGCGGCGGCCAGCGCAACTACCTGGCCGGCGCCGGCACCAAGCGCACCGACGGCGTCGACCTGGTGGCCGCGATGACGGCCAAGGGCTACACCTACGTGGACAACGGCACCAGGCTCAAGGCCGTGGACACCGCCGCCACGGGCAAGCTGCTGGGCCTGTTCTCTTCGAGCGAGATGGCCTACGAGCTGGACCGCGTGAAGCAGAATCTCGACCAGCCCAGCCTGTCGGACATGACCGAGAAGGCGCTCGGCGTGCTCAGCAAGAACGACAAGGGCTTCTTTCTGATGGTGGAGGGCGGGCGCATCGACCACGCGCTGCACGGCACCAACGCCAAGCGCGCGCTGGAAGACACGCTGGCCTTCGACGCGGCCATCCAGACCGCGCTGGACTACATGAACAAGAAGGACCCGGGCCTGAAGAACACGCTGGTGGTGGTCACGGCCGACCACGACCACGCGGTGGCCTTCAACGGCTATCCGAAGATCGGCAACCCGATCCTGGAGCTGGTCAACGGCTATGCCGACGGCAAGCCCACGAAGGCGGCCGACGGCAAGCCGTACACCACGCTGGTGTTCGGCAACGGCGGCCGGCCCAACGCGACCGCCGGCAGCGACGTCAACGCCGAAGACGGCAACAAGAAATGGATCGCCCCGGCCCGCGCCGCAAGCCGCGACGACCAGAGCGCGATGGACACCACCGACGACAACTTCCTGCAGGAAGTCGGCATCAACCTGGGCGCCCCCGGCACGGAAACGCACGGCGGCGGCGACGTGATGCTGTTCGCGGGCGGCGCGGGCTCGAAGATCTTCAAGGGCACCATGGAGAACATCAAGGTGTTCAACAAGGTCAAGGAAGCGGCCGGCCTGTGACCGCCTCCCCGACCCTCAAGGCGCTGCTGACCGCCACGGCCCTCGCGGCGTTTTCCATGGCGGCCGGCGCGGCGGGTGCGGCGGGTGCGGCGAGCGACGCTGCCGCTCCCGACCAGAACCTGCGCATCAGCCACCACGTGCTGACCCTCGGCAAGGACGGCGTGCAGCGCGAGAGCCGCTACGCCGACCTGATGTTCCGCCGCGCCGGCACGGTGTGGATCGAGCGCGAGCTGCCGCCGGTGCTGCGCGCCGACCACGACCACGAGGCGCGCGAAGGCAAGGTGCACATCGGCCACTCGCACGCCGACAACACGGCCGCGCCGCTGTGGCTGCGCCGCGATGCGGCCGGCGTGGTGCAGGTGGGCATGGTGCTGCGCGAGCAGCGCAAGGTGATCGAGGTCGACAAGGCCAACTACGGCAACGTGGGCTACGGCGGCTCGTGGGCCAATGCGTACTGGCTGGTCGACCCGGCGAGCCTTCCGCGCATGAAGGCGCTGGGCGCCGGCGCCAAGGGCGTGCAGCGCTACGAGCTCCCGCAGGGCGACAGCACGCTGCGCATCGACTGGGACGTGGCGGGCCGCTACGCCCGCAAGATCGAGCAGCGCAATGCCAACGGCACCTCGGTCAACACCATGACCGCCTCGGCCATCGCGGCGCCGAAGACGTTGCCCTGGCAGACGGCCGACGCGTACGAGCGCGGCGAGTATTCCGACCTGCTCGATTGAGCGACTGAGCGATTGAGCCGGCCTCGACCGTTCAGCCCGGCCAGCCCAAACCGCAGCGGCTCAAAGAAAGCGTTCGAGCAGCTTGCGCGACGCGCGGTCCAGGTCCTTCACGTCGGGAATCCTGAACTGCACGCCGTGCGCGCTGGCAATGAGCAGCGCGCCGCCTTCGAGCCGGCGAATGTCTTCCTCGGCCTTGAGCACGAACGTGGTGTCGCCGCGGTCGGTGCTCACGGTCCAGGTGCTGGGCACGCCGAAGCTGGACACCTTGTGAAGCTGCCGCAGCGTGGGCGCGAAGTCGCGCACCGCGAGTTCTTCCTGCAGCAGCGCCCTGGCCGGCGCGGGCAGCAGGGCGACCTCGTCGATCCACACCAGCTCGCGGCCCTCGGCGCCGACCAGCGACACGCCATGGTCGGGCGCGCTCAGCGGAAAGGCGCGCACGGGCGTGATGCCCACGTGGCGCTCGCCCTGGGCGTCGGTCAGCACGAGGCGGCCGAAGCTGTCGCGCGCGAGTTCGAAGCCGGGTCGGGTGTCGTTGGAATTGGTGGCGTTGGTGGTGGGGTTGGTGGCGTTGGTGTTCATGCGTCCCCCGCTGGATGGGCTGCGTGGGTGACGGGCAGCGGTGCCTGCGCGCCGGCGCGCTCGTTGGCCGCGCCTTCGCTGGCGTCGTCGTCGGCCTGGCGCAGCTGCGCCTGGTACAGCCGCCAGTAGGCGCCCTGCCGGGCCATCAGCTCGTCGTGCGGCCCGACCTCCACCACCTCGCCGCGGTCCATCACCACGAGGCGGTCGGCCTTGCGCAGCGTCGACAAGCGGTGCGCAATGGCGATGGTGGTGCGGCCCTGCACGAGGTTGTCGAGCGCCTTCTGGATTTCTTTCTCGGTCTCGGTGTCCACCGCCGAGGTGGCTTCGTCCAGGATCAGGATGCGCGGGTCGATCAGCAGCGCCCGCGCGATGCTGATGCGCTGGCGCTCGCCGCCCGACAGGCCCTGCCCGCGCTCGCCCACCAGCGAGTCGTAGCCGTGCGGCAGGCGCAGGATGAAGTCGTGCGCGTGCGCCGCGCGGGCGGCGGCCACCACCTCTTCGCGCGTGGCGTCGGGCTTGCCGTAGGCGATGTTCTGCGCGATGGTGCCGAAGAACAGGAACGGCTCCTGCAGCACCAGCCCCACGTGGCGGCGGTAGTCGGCCACGGCGAAGCGGCGGATGTCGGTGCCGTCGACCTTGATGGCGCCGTCGGTCACGTCGTAGAAGCGGCAGATCAAATTGACCAGCGTGCTCTTGCCCGAGCCGCTGTGGCCGACCAGGCCGATCATTTCGCCGGGCTCGATCACCAGGTCCAGGTCGTGGATGACCGCGCGCGAGCCGTAGCGAAAGCCCAGCCCGCTCATCTCGATGCGGCCCTGCACGCGCTCCACCTTCACCGGGTTGGCCGGCTCGGGCACGTTGCTCACGTGGTCGAGGATGTCGAAGATGCGCTTGGCGCCCGCCGCCGCCTTCTGCGTGACCGAGACGATGCGGCTCATGGAGTCGAGCCGCGTGTAGAAGCGCCCGATGTACGCGATGAACGCCGTCAGCACGCCCACCGTGATGCTGCCGCGCGCCACCTGCCAGATGCCGAAGGCCCAGACCACCAGCAGGCCGATTTCGGTGAGCAGCGACACGGTCGGCGTGAACAGCGACCAGGTGCGGTTGAGCTTGTCGTTCACCTGCAGGTTGTAGGCGTTGGCCACGCGAAAGCGCTCGGCCTCGCGGCGTTCCTGCGCAAAGGCCTTGACCACGCGGATGCCGGGAATGGTGTCGGCCAGCACGTTGGTCACCTCGGACCAGACGCGGTCGATCTTCTCGAAGCCGGTGCGCAGGCGGTCGCGCACCACGTGGATCATCCACGCGATGAACGGCAGCGGCACCAGCGTGACCACGGCCAGCAGCGGGTTGATGGAGAACAGGATGACCGCGGTCATCACGATCATCAGCACGTCGTTGGCGAAATCGAGCGCGTGCAGCGACAGGAAGACGTTGATGCGGTCGGTTTCCGAGCCGATGCGCGACATCAGGTCGCCGGTGCGCTTGCCGCCGAAATAGTCCAGCGGCAGGGTCAGCAGGTGCTCGTAGGTGGTGGTGCGCAGGTCGGCGCCGATGCGCTCCGACACCAGCGCCAGCAGGTAGGTGCGCGCCCAGCCCAGGCCCCAGCCGACCAGCGCCGCGATCAGCAGCCCGCCCAGGTACAGGCCCACGCGCAGGGTGTCGATCTTCTGGCCGTTCTGGAACGGGATCAGGATGTCGTCCATCAGCGGGATGGTCAGGTACGGCGGGACCAGCGTGGCGGCGGTCGAAATCAGGGTCAGGATAAAACCGAGGATCAACTGCTTGCGGTACGGCCCGGCAAAACGGCCCAAACGTAACAGCACCCAGGTCGAAGGGGGCGTTTGTATCTCGGTGTCGATGGCGCCTTCTTCAGCGTCGGCGCCGTCGATGGCGTCCGCGGCCGAAGGCGTCTCCTTGGCGACACCTTGCGTTCGCTGTCCGAACAACTTGAGCAGCCGCAGCGCCGCGACCTGGTGGCCCAGCGTGTAGCGCCAGCGGCCCAGACGGCCCGCGGGCCCCGTCAAATCAAGGGTTCCGACGCCCGAATGGTCGGAAAGGCGCAGCTCCAGCGCCGCGTCGGTCAGTGGCCACTCACGCCACTTTTCGCCGCCCTGGGTGTCCGGTTCGAGCGCAATCAGCCTGCGGTCAGTCAGCGCGACTATGCCGCTGGCGAAGCGAAGTTGGTCGTCGAGGTCAACCGTCAGTGTTACCAGAACGTTTTCCGCGACTGCGAGACGGTTTTTCAGCGCCGCTGAAGCCGCCTCTGTTTCGCCCTCCCGGGTGCCGACTGGATCGTGATGTTGCATTGTGTTTCTTTGACTCTTGCCCGTCGCGGACCGCATGGACCGCGTCATGGCGCCCTTGGTCGGGCGCCGATTCTGACTGATCACCATGGGCGCGCTTGAAGGCGCCGCGGTGCTCGGCCAAAGCACATCGAACGTTTGCATGACCCGTTTCGACGACATCCAATTGCTGCGCATCAACTATTTGCGCGGTCCCAACCTCTGGACCTACCGTCCGGTGCTCGAAGTCTGGCTCGACCTGGGCTCGCTGGAGGACTTTCCCTCCAACAAGATCGACGGCTTCACCGACCGCCTGACCGGGCTGCTGCCGGCGCTCATCGAGCACCACTGCGGCGTGGGCGAGCGCGGCGGCTTCATCCAGCGCCTGACCGAAGGCACCTGGTCGGGCCACGTGCTCGAGCATGTGGTGATCGAGCTGCTGAACCTGGCCGGCATGCCCACGGGCTTCGGCCAGACGCGCAGCACCTCGGAGCACGGCGTGTACCGCATGGTGTTCCGCGCGCGCGACGAGCAGGTGGCCCGCGTGGCGCTGGCCGAGGGCCACCGCCTGCTGATGGCGGCCATCAACAACGACCCGTTCAGCGCCGCCGACGTGCAAAAGGCGGTCGACGCGGTCAAGGCCAAGGTGGAAGACTGCTACCTCGGCCCGAGCACCGCGGCCATCGTGTCCGCCGCCACCGACCGCGGCATTCCGCACATGCGCCTGAACAGCGGCAACCTGGTGCAGCTGGGCTACGGCGCCAACCAGCAACGCATCTGGACGGCCGAGACCGACTACACCAGCGCCATCGGCGAATCGATCGCCAGCGACAAGGAACTCACCAAGTCCCTGCTGGCGAGCTGCGGCGTGCCCGTGCCCGAAGGCCAGGTGGTCGACAGCGCCGAAGAAGCCTGGGAAGCCGCCGAGGACATCGGCCTGCCGGTGGTGGTGAAGCCCTCGGACGCCAACCACGGCCGCGGCGTGTCGCTCGAGCTCACCACGCGCGAAGAAGTGATGGCCGCCTATGCCGTGGCCGAGCCCGAAGGCAGCGACGTGATGGTCGAGCGCTTCATCCGCGGCCACGAGCACCGCCTGCTGGTGGTGGGCGGCGAGGTGGTGGCGGCCGCGCGCGGCGAGATCATCACCGTGACAGGCGACGGCCAGGCCACGGTGCGCGAGCTGATCGAAAAGCAGCTCAACAGCGACCCGCGCCGCGGCGCCGAAGAAGAGTTTCCGCTCGACGTGATCGTGCTGGACACCGACGCCAAGCTGCAGCTCGAGCTCAAGCGCCAGGAGCTGGACGGCAACGCCGTGCCGGCCGCCGGCCGCGTGGTGACCATCCAGCGCAACGGCAACATGGCCAACGACTGCACCGACCAGGTCCACCCCGAAGTGGCGCACGCCGCCGTGCTGGCCGCGCGCGTGGTGGGCCTCGACATCGCGGGCATCGACCTGGTGGCGCAAGACATCTCCAAGCCGCTGGGCCCGCAACGTGGCGCCATCGTCGAAGTCAACGCCGGCCCCGGCCTGCTGATGCACCTGAAGCCGGCCGTCGGTTCGCCGCGCCCGGTGGGCCGCGCCATTTGCGACCACCTGTTCCCCAACGACGCGCCCGGCCGCATTCCCGTGATCGGCGTGGCCGGCTCGCGCGACACCGCCGTGCTGGCGCGGCTGGTGGCCTGGCTCATCAACCTGGGCGGGCGCCACACCGGCCTGGCCTGCCGCGACGGGCTGTTCCTGGAACGCCGCCGCGTCGACGCGCGCGACAGCGCCAACTGGGACGCCGGCCACCGCCTGCTGGTCAACCGCGCCGTGCAGGCCGTGGTGATCGAGAACGGCGCCGAGACCATCCTGCGCGACGGCCTCTCCTACGACCGCTGCGAAGTCGGCATCGTCACCGACCTGGAAGGCTTCGAAGCCCTGGCCGACTACGACGTGACCGAGAGCGACCAGATGGTCAAGGTGCTGCGCACGCAGGTCGACGTGGTGCTCTCCGAAGGCACCGCCGTGCTGAACGCGGCCGACGCGCGCGTGGCCGGCCTGGCCCCGCTGTGCGACGGCGCCGTCATCCTGTATGCGGCCGACCCGCAGGCCGCCGCCCTCACCGCGCACCAGAGCGCCGGCGGCAAGGCCGTGCTGGTGCGGCAAGACCGCGTGGTGCTGGCCAACGGAAGCAGCGAATCGTTCCTGCCCGGCCTGGGCCGCCTCACCGTGTGGCGCGCCACCCATGCCGGCGTGAGCCTCGAAAGCCTGCTGGCCGCCGTGGCCGCAGCGTGGGCGCTGGGCATTCCGCTGAACCTGATCGGCGCCGGCGTGGAAGCCTTCGAGGCCGACCTGCAGGCCGCGCTGGCCTCGCTGCAGCTGTCGCAAACGCAGCCGCAACCGCAACCGCAGATGCATCCCCAGCCGCTGCACCCCCAGTTCATCTGACGCGTTCGCGCGCCGCCAACTCAAGCCCGCAAGCTCCTACGCTCTCGCCGCCCCATGAAAGTCACCCGCATCCGAGCCCTTCGCGGGCCCAATCTCTGGAGCCGCCACACCGCCATCGAGGCGGTCGTGGCCTGCGAAGGCGATGAGAACGCCATCACCCGCCTGGCCGGTTTCGAAGACCGCCTGCGCGCGCGCTTCCCGACCATCGGCGAGCTGCACCCGATGGTGCTGGGCCAGCCGCTGGCCCTGGCCCATGTGCTGGAAAACGCCGCCGTCGCGCTGCAGTCGCAGGCCGGCTGCGCCGTCAACTTCGGCCACACCTCGCCCACGCTGGAAGAAGGCGTCTACCAGGTCGTATTCCAGTACAGCGAAGAGGCCGTGGGCCGCCGCGCCATCGAGCTGGCCGACCAGCTCATCGCGGCCGCGCAGGCCGACACCCCCTTCGACGCCGACGCCGCCATCACCGAGCTGCGCGACCTCGACGAATCGGAGCGCCTGGGCCCGAGCACCGGCTCCATCGTCGATGCGGCCGTGGCGCGCGGCATTCCGTATCGCCGCCTCACCAGCGGCAGCCTGGTGCAGTTCGGCTGGGGCTCCAAGCAGCGCCGCATCCAGGCCGCCGAGGTCGACAGCACCAGCGGCGTGGCCGAATCGATCGCGCAGGACAAGGAACTGACCAAGCAGCTGCTCAACGCCGCCGGCGTGCCGGTGCCGCTGGGCCGCCCCGTGAGCAGCGCCGAAGACGGCTGGGCCGCGGCCCACGAAATCGGCCTGCCGGTGGTGGTGAAACCGCAGGACGGCAACCAGGGCAAGGGCGTGACGGTGAACATCACCACGCGCGAGGAACTGTTCTCGGCCTACGCCTCGGCCGCCGTGTACGGCGAGGTGATGGTGGAGAAGTTCCTGCCCGGCTTCGACTTCCGCCTGCTGGTGGTGGGCGACCGGCTGGTGGCCGCGGCGCGCCGCGACCCGCCGCAGGTGATCGGCGACGGCGCCCTCACCGTGCGCCAGCTGGTGGACACCGTGAACCTCGACCCGCGCCGCGGCGAGGGCCACGCCACCTCGCTCACCAAGATCCGGCTGGACGACATCGCCATCGGCCGGCTCGAATCGCAGGGCCTCACGCCCGACAGCGTGCCCGCGCGCGGCCAGCGCGTGGTGCTGCGCAACAACGCCAACCTGTCGACCGGCGGCACCGCCACGGACGTGACCGACACCGTGCACCCCGAAGTGGCGGCGCGCGCGGTGGACGCCGCGCAAATGGTCGGCCTGCACATCTGCGGCGTGGACATGGTCTGCGAGAACGTGCTGCGCCCGCTCGAGGAGCAGCACGGCGGCGTGGTCGAGGTCAATGCCGCGCCCGGCCTGCGCATGCACATCTCGCCCTCGTTCGGCCGCGGCCGCGCGGTCGGCGAGGCGGTGATGGACACGCTGTACGCGCACGGCGACGACGGCCGCATTCCGGTGGTGGCCGTCACCGGCACCAACGGCAAGACCACCACCGCGCGGCTGATCAACCACCTGCTCGCCTCCAGCGGCCTGCGCACCGGCATGACCAACACCGACGGCGTGTACGTCGACGGTCGCCAGACCGACAGCGGCGACTGCAGCGGCCCCAAGAGCGCGCGCAACGTGCTGATGCACCCCGACGTGGACGCGGCCGTGTTCGAGGTGGCCCGCGGCGGCGTGCTGCGCGAGGGCCTGGGCTTCGACCGCTGCCAGGTGGCGGTGGTCACCAACATCGGCAGCGGCGACCACCTGGGGCTGAACTACATCACCACCGTGGAAGACCTGGCGGTGCTCAAGCGCGTGATCGTGCGCAACGTGTCCGCCGACGGCTACGCGGTGCTCAACGCCGCCGACCCGAACGTCGCGGCCATGGCCGCGGGCTGCCCCGGCCACGTGATCTTCTTCACCGCCGACCGCATGCACCCGGTGATGGCCACGCACCGCGCGCAGGGCAAGCGCACCGTATATGTCGACCAGGACACGCTGGTGGCCGCCGAAGGCTCGTGGCGCGAACGCATCGCGCTGCGCGACGTGCCCATCACGCGCGGCGGCACCATCGGCTTCCAGGTCGACAACGTGATGGCCTCGGTGGCCGCGGCCTGGGCCGTGGGGCTGGACTGGGACACCATCCGCAGCGGCCTGGCCAGCTTCATGAACGACGCGGCCGGCGTGCCAGGGCGCTTCAACGTCATGGACTACCGCGGCGCCACCGTGATCGCCGACTACGGCCACAACACCGACGCCATGCGCGCGCTGGTGTCGGCGGTGGACACCATGCCGGCGAAGAAGCGCTCGGTGGTCATCAGCGGCGCGGGCGACCGGCGCGACTCCGACATTCGCGACCAGACCGCCATCCTGGGCCAGGCCTTCGACGACGTGATCCTGTACCAGGACGCGGCGCAGCGCGGCCGCGCCGACGGCGAGGTGATGGCGCTGCTGCGCCAGGGCCTGCAGGGCGCGGCGCGCACGCGCTACATCGACGAGATCCGCGGCGAGTTCGTCGCCATCGACACCGCGCTGGCGCGCCTGCAGCCCGGGGACCTGTCGCTGATCCTGGTCGACCAGGTGGAAGAAGCGCTGGCTCACCTCGCGAGCCGCATCGCGGCCGGCTGAAGGCTTTGCTGACGGACGTGTCCCACATGCAGGGGCGCGTCCGGCCCGGTCGAACGGTGCGGCTGTCCCACAGACCCGCCGCCTTCGCCGACACCACACTGTGGCTCCGGTCACGCAACTGAAAGCAGGTGCGTGCCCCAACCAAGGAGCCCGCATGACAACAACAGTACGTTCCATCCTTTCCGCCACGGCACTCTTCGCCGCCAGTGGCTTCATGGTCTTCGGCGCGCAGACCGCCGGCGCACAGGCGCCCGGTACCGAAGCCCGCATGCAGAAGGAACGCGCCACCTGCGACGGCGTGCAGCAAGACCGCGCCGCCTGCCTGCGCGAAGCCGGTGCCGCCCGCCAGGAAGCCGGCCGCGCCGGCCTGACCACGCCCAGCCCCGCGCGCGGCGAGGTGAATTCGCTGGCGCGCTGCAGCGAGCAGCCGGGCCCCGACCAGCCCGAGTGCGAAGCGCGCATCAAGGGCGGTGCCCGCACCACCACCGAAGGCAGCGTGATGGGCGGCGGCGTGATCCGCGAAACCGTCACCCCCCTGCCCGCGCAGACCGTGCCGTCGCGCTGAATCGCCGCGTCGAGTCCCCGCAGCAATTCCCTGAAAACCAAGGAGCACCTCATGCAAAGCAAGACCTCGCGTTCGATGATCTTCGCGCTGCTCGCCCTGGGCGGCGTGGCCAGCGCCACCGTGGCTTCGGCCGCCGGCCCGCGCCGCGGCGAATCCGACAGCACCTACCAGCGCGAGCTGGCGGTGTGCGGCCACAACCAGCAGGACCGTGCCGCCTGCATCCGCGAAGCCG
Organism: Variovorax sp. J22G73; assembly: GCF_030317035.1. GTDB lineage: Bacteria > Pseudomonadota > Gammaproteobacteria > Burkholderiales > Burkholderiaceae_C > Variovorax. The sequence continues at coordinate 76,567 of NZ_JASZYK010000001.1, read as the reverse complement.
GCGCCGCGCGCCAGGCCGCGGCCCGCGGCGGCCTGACCAGCGCGCCCGACTACCGCGCCAATGCGCTCGCACGCTGCGGCCTGCAGCAGCCGGCCGACCGCGCCGACTGCGAGGCCCGCGTGCTGGGCGGTGCCGGCAACACCAGCGCCGCCGTGGAAGGCAGCGTGATGGGGGGCGGCGTGATCCGCGAATCGGTCACGACCACCGTGCGCACCGTGCCCGCGCCGGGCATGCGCCCGATGCCGATGGACCGCGCGCCCGAGCCGGTGATGGCGCCCCGCCCCGCGCCGATGCCGATGCGCTGAGCGTTCCCGACGCTTTTTCGACCTGCCTGCCATAGCCCGCGGCCCGGTGTTTCCGGCCCGCGGGCTATGTCCTTGGTTGTCACAAAACCGTCATAAAGGGCCGGCGCACGCTAGCTATAGTTCTAGCTCCCTGCCACCCGAGGAATCCCTTCCCATGAATGCCATCAAGGTCGCTCGCCGATTCATCGAAACGGACCCGGCCAACGAATCGGCCAAGATCCTGGCCCAGCTCGTGTTGGCCCTGGAGTCCGAACGCAGCTTCGAGCTGATCACGCTGTACAACCTCGACTACAAGAGCTTCGAGCTCGCCATGGACATCCTGAAAGAGTGGCGCCTGGACCGCTACTACGCCAGCAAGTCGAAGCTGTTCGACCTGTCGCTGCAGCTCACCGAGCTCGAGAAGAGCTGATCGTTCTGTCCTGAGCGTCCGGGCACGCCGCGTGCTCAGACCAGCATCCCGCCCGACACCTCGATGCGTTGGGCGTTGACCCAGCCGTTCCCCTCCCTCAGCAAGCTCGCGATGGCGCCGCCCACGTCGTCGGGCAGGCCCGCGCGTCCCAGCGCGGTGAAGCCGGCGACCATCGCGTTCACCTGCGGGTTGTCGCGCACCATGCCACCGCTGAAGTCGGTGGCGATAGCGCCCGGCGCAATGGTGTTCACCGAGATGCCGCGCGCGCCCAGCTCCTTGGCGAGGTAGCGCGTCAGCGTTTCCACCCCGCCCTTCATCGCCGCGTAGGCCGAGGCACCGGGCATCGAGAAGCGCGTGAGCCCCGACGACAGGTTCACGATGCGCCCGCCGTCGTTGAGCAGCGGCAGCAGCTTCTGCGTGAGGAAGTACGTGCCCTTGAAGTGGATGTTGAAGAGCATGTCGAACTGCGCTTCGGTCGTTTCCTCGAAGCTCGCGTGCAGGCCGACGCCGGCGTTGTTCACGAGGAAGTCGAAGCGCTCGCGCTGCCATGTGGCGGCCAGCGCGGCCTTCACCGCATCGGCGAAGGCCGCGAAGGTCTTGCTGTCGCCCACGTCGAGCGGCAGCGCCACGGCGCGGCGGCCCTTCGCCTCGATCTCGGACACCACCGCCCGCGCGCTGGTTTCGTTCGACACATAGGTCAGGATCACATCGACGCCGTCGGCGGCCAGCGCCAGCGCGGCGCTGCGGCCCAGGCCGCGGCCGCCGCCGGTGATGAGTGCGGTGCGGGAGAGAGTGGAACCGGTCATTTCAAAGTCCTCGGGTGGTTGATGGGGGTGCTTGATGAACTGACTTTAAAAATTACCGCCCACAAGATAAATCCCGCGCATCGGAGCACACTGTTATCAGCCGACAGGACAATCCGACGCCATGAACACCGACGAATTGCGCATCTTCTCGCGGGTTGCCGAGCTCGCCAGCTTCAGCCGCGCCGCCGACCAGCTCGGGCTGACCCGCGCGCGCACCTCGGTGGCCGTGCAGCAGCTCGAAGAGCGGCTGGGCACGCGGCTGTTGCAGCGCACCACGCGCAGCGTGCGCCTCACCGAGGACGGCGAGCGCTTCCTGGAGCGCTGCAAGGACTACCTGGCCGAAGGCGAGCAGCTGGCCGGCATGTTCCGCTCGGACGCCAGCGGCCTCACCGGGCGCCTGCGCATCGACCTGCCGGCCACCGTGGCGCGCGACCTCGTCATTCCGCGCCTGCCCGAATTTCTCGCGCTGCATCCCGCGCTGGAAATCGGCATCAGCACCACCGACCGCCGCGTCGACCTGGTGAACGAAGGCTTCGACTGCGTGCTGCGCGTGGGCGTGCTGGGCGACTCCGAGCTGGTCGCGCGGCCGCTCGGTTTCATGCGCATGGCCAACGCCGCGAGCCCGGCCTACCTGCAGGCGCACGGCACGCCGCGCACCCTGGCCGACCTGGCGCACCACCGCATCGTGCATTTCGCGCAGACGCTGTCGCCGAACGACGCGGGCTGGGAGTACTTCGACGCGGTACAGGGCCGCTACCGCATGCAGCCTGTGCGCTCCCTGGTCACGGTGAACGGCACCGACGCGTACAACGCCGCGGCGGTGGCGGGCCTGGGGCTCATCCAGGCGCCGGTCGGCGGCCTGCAGCCCTGCTTCGATTCCGGCTCGCTGGTGCAGGTGATGCCGGGCTTTGCCGCGCGCCCGATGCCGGTGTCGCTGGTGTACGTCAACCGCCGCCAGCTCGCGCCGCGCGTGCTCGCGGTGATGACCTGGCTGACCGAGCTGCTCGCGCCCTACTTCGCCGAGGGGAGCGACGTGGCGTTCACCGCCGCGGCAGCGGCGCGTGACCCTAGTGCCCCTAGCGCCCCCAGCGCAGCACCAGCGGATCGAGCCGCTTCGCCGTCTCGATCAGGCCGGCACGGGTCTCAGGGTGCATCGCCGGCAGCGGATGCCGCGGCGCCTCGCAAGCGATCACGCCGCCCTCCTTCATGAGCGACTTGCAGGCCAGCAGGCCGGCCTGCCGGTTCTCGTAGTTGATGAGCGGCAGCCACTGCTGGTACAGCGCGAATGCCGTGTCGCGGTCGCCCGCGCGGTGCGCCTCGATGATGGGGCGAATGCCGTCGGGGTAGCCACCGCCGGTCATCGAGCCGGTGGCGCCGGCGTCGAGGTCGGGCATCAGCGTGATGGCTTCCTCGCCGTCCCACGGGCCCTCGATGGCGTCGCCGCCCAGGCGGATCAGCTCGCGCAGCTTGGCCGCCGCGCCCGGCGTCTCGATCTTGAAGTACGCCACGTGCTCGATCTCCTTCGCCATGCGCGCGAGGAAGGGCGCCGACAGCACGGTGCCGCTGGCCGGCGCGTCCTGCACCATGACGGGAATGCCCACCGCGTCCGACAGCCGCGCGTAGAACTCGAAGATCTGCGGCTCCGGCACGCGGAAGGTGGCGCCGTGGTACGGCGGCATCACCATCAGCATGGCCGCGCCCATGTCCTGCGCGCGGCGGCTGCGCTCGGCGCAGACCTTGGTGCTGTAGTGCGTGGTGGTCACGATGACCGGCACGCGCCCCTTCACGAGCTCGAGGATCGTGCGCGTGAGCACTTCGCGTTCGTCGTCGGACAACACGAACTGCTCGGAGAAGTTCGCCAGGATGCACAGCCCGTCGGAGCCCGCGTCGATCATGAAGTCGACGCAACGCTTCTGGCTCTCGAGGTCGAGCGCGCCCTGTTCGGTGAAGGTGGTCGGCACCACCGGGAAGATGCCGCGGTATCTGGGGGTCATGGGTGTTCGTGTGGTCAATGCGAATGGCGGGGAACGGCCGCGCCGCGGCAGCCGACGAGAAAGTCGAAGTCGCAGCCTTCGTCGGCCTGCAGCACGTGGTTGACGTAGAGCTTCTGGTAACCGCCGCCGCGCGTGCTCATCGGCTGCGCGTCGGTGCCCGACAGCGAGGCCAGCCGCGCGGCGAGTTCCTCGTCGCTAATGTCCAAGTGCAGCCGGCCCGCGTCGCAGTCGAGTTCGATCCAGTCGCCGTCGCGCACCGCCGCCAGCGGCCCGCCATCGGCGGCTTCGGGCGCCACGTGCAACACCACCGTGCCGTAGGCGGTGCCGCTCATGCGCGCGTCCGAGATGCGCACCATGTCCTTCACGCCCTGGCGCAGCAGCTTGGGCGGCAGGCCCATGTTGCCGACCTCGGCCATGCCGGGGTAGCCCTTGGGGCCGCAGTTCTTCAGCACCATCACCGAGCTGGCGTCGATGTCGAGGTCTTCGTCGACGATGCGCTCCTTGTAGTGCTCCAGGTTCTCGAACACCACCGCCCGGCCGCGGTGCTTCAGCAGCTCCGGCGTGGCGGCCGAGGGCTTCAGCACCGCGCCGCGCGGCGACAGGTTGCCGCGCAGGATGCGGATGCCGCCGTCGGCGATCAGCGGGTTGCTCAGCGGGCGGATCACCTCGTCGTCCAGGCTGGGCGCCTCGCGCACGTTGTCCCAGAGCGAGCGGCCGTTCACGGTGAGCGCGCCGGGGTGCGGCAGCAGCCCGTTCTCGCCGAGGCGCCGCAGCACGGCGGGCAGGCCGCCGGCGTAATAGAACTCCTCCATCAGGAAGCGGCCCGAGGGCATCAGGTCGACGATGGTGGGCGTGTGGCTGCCGATGCGCGTCCAGTCTTCCAGCTCCAGCTCGACGCCGATGCGCCCCGCGATCGCCTTCAGGTGGATCACCGCGTTGGTCGAGCCGCCGATGGCCGCGTTCACACGGATGGCGTTCTCGAAGGCCTCGCGCGTGAGGATCTTCGACAGCGTGAGCCCCTCCTTGGCCATCTGCACCGCGCGCATGCCCGACATCTGCGCCAGCACGTAGCGCCGCGCGTCGACCGCCGGAATGGCCGCGTTGTGCGGCAGCGAGGTGCCCAGCGCCTCGGCCATGCAGGCCATGGTCGAGGCCGTGCCCATGGTGTTGCAGGTGCCCGCCGAGCGCGACATGCCGCCTTCGGCCGAGAGGAACTGGTGCAGGTCGATTTCACCCGCCTTCAGCGATTCGTGCAGCTGCCACACCGCCGTGCCCGAGCCGATGTTCTTGCCATCGAGCTTGCCGTTGAGCATGGGCCCGCCAGTGACCACGATGGCCGGAATGTCGCAGCTGGCAGCGCCCATCAGCAGCGCGGGCGTGGTCTTGTCGCAGCCCGTGAGCAGCACCACCGCATCGACCGGGTTGCCGCGAATGGCCTCTTCCACGTCCATGCTCGCGAGGTTGCGCGTGAGCATGGCCGTGGGCCGCAGGTTCGACTCGCCGTTGGAGAACACCGGGAACTCCACCGGGAAGCCGCCTGCCTCGGAGATGCCGCGCTTCACGTGCTCGGCGATCTTGCGGAAGTGCGCGTTGCACGGCGTGAGCTCCGACCAGGTGTTGCAGATGCCGACGATGGGGCGGCCGTCGAACTCGTGGTCGGGAATGCCCTGGTTCTTCATCCAGCTGCGGTACATGAAGCCGTTCTTGTCGGCCGAGCCGAACCATTCGGTCGAGCGCAGTTTCTTCGGAGGGGTGTCCGGCATGCGAGGTGTCCTGAGGGAGAGAGGTGAAGGGTCAGCGCCGGGGTGCGCGCGAGGTGAAGAAGCGCTGCAGCAGGCAGAACACGAACAGCAGCGCGCCGACCACGATGCGCGTCCACCACGAGCTGAGCGTGCCGTCGAAGGAGATCAGCGTCTGGATGATCCCGAGCATCAGCACGCCGAACAGCGTGCCCGCCACGTAGCCCACGCCGCCCGTGAGCAGCGTGCCGCCGATGACCACCGCCGCGATGGCGTCCAGCTCCAGCCCCACCGCGTGCAGCCCGTAACCCGAGAGCATGTAGAAGGTGAAGATCACGCCCGCCAGCGCCGAGCAGAAGCCCGACAGCGTGTACACGCCGATGAGCGTGCGCCGCACCGGCAGGCCCATGAGCATGGCCGAATGCTCGCTGCCGCCAATGGCGTACACCGCGCGGCCGAAGGGCGTGCAGTGCGCGATGAACACCGCCGCCAGCAGCACCACGATGGCGATGACCGCGCTGATCGACACCGAGGCCTCGCCCCAGATCGGAATGCGGACCTGCGACACCTCGGAATAGAACGCGTTGGTGATGCTGATCGAGTCGATGCTGATGAGGTAGCACAGCCCGCGCGCCAGGAACATGCCCGCCAGCGTGACGATGAAGGGCTGCAGCCTGAAACGCTCGATGAGCAGCCCCATGAACGCACCGAAGGCCGTGCCCATCGCGAGCACCAGCGGAATGACGATGCCCGGGCTCCAGCCGTGCTTTTCCACCAGCGAGGCCGAGACCATGGTGGTGAGCGCGATGACAGAGCCGACCGACAGGTCGATGCCGCCCGAAAGAATGACGAAGGTCATGCCCACGGCGACGACGATAAGGAAGGCGTTGTCGATCAGCAGGTTGAGGAACACCTGCGCCGAGAAGAAGCCGTCGTAGAACACCGAGCCCAGCGTGGCCACCAGCAGGAACAGCGAGATGGTCGCGGTCAGCGGCAGGTACTTCGGGTTGAGCCCTTTCTTTTTGTTCCCCGCATGGCCCCCTCTCCCGCCCCCTTTGCCGCTGAGCGTAGAGGGCTGGGGTGAGGTTGTTGTATCGATCACCGCGCTCATGCCGCGTCCCCTTCCTGCACAGGCCGTTGCACGGGCCGTTGCACCAGCACCCGCACCTGCGCCCTGAACTCCGGCGACTGCAGCAGCATCACCGCGAACACCACCCCCGCCTTCACCACCAGGTTGATTTCCGGCGGCACCCCCAGCGAATAGATCGCGTAGGTCAGCGTCTGGATGATGAGCGCGCCGATCACGCTGCCCACCAGGCTGAAGCGCCCGCCGGTGAGCGCCGTGCCGCCCAGCGTCACCGCCAGGATCGCGTCGAGCTCGATAAGCTGGCCCGCGTTGTTGCCGTCTGCGCTCTTCACGTTGGAGCTGATCAGCAGGCCCGCCACGCCGGCGCAGGCGCCGCAGAAGGCATAGGCCCCCACGACGAGCCGCCGCGCCTGGATGCCCGCCACGCGCGCCGCCGTCGGGTTGATGCCCACCGCCTGGATGAACAGCCCCAGCGCCGTGCGCGTGATGGCCAGGTACAGCAGCACGAACACCGCCGCCACGATGAACAGCGAGAACGGCAGGCCCAGCAGGTAGCCGCTGCCCAGGAAGAAGAAGGGCTTGTAGTAGATGGTGATGATCTGGCCGTCGGCAATCAGCTGCGCGATGCCGCGGCCTGCCACCATGAGGATCAGCGTGGCGATGATCGGCTGCATGCCGACCTTGGCGACCAGCAGGCCGTTCCACAGGCCGCAGAGCAAGGCGATGCCGATGGCCGCGAGGATGGCGAGCGACATCGGAAAGCGGCTCACGTCGCTGGCGACCGAGCCGCCGATCATCCAGGCCGCGAGCGACGCGGCAATGGCCACCACCGCGCCGACCGAGATGTCGATGCCGCGCGTGGCGATCACCAGGGTCATGCCGAGGGACACCAGCACCAGGGGGGCGGCGCGGTTGAGGATGTCGATGAGGCTGCCGTAGAGATGGCCGTCGCGCCATTCGAGGTGGAGGAAGCTGGCGTTGAAGGCGGTGTTCACCGCGAGCAGGAGCACGAGCGTGACGAGGGGCCAGGCGAGGCGGTGGCTCATGACGTTCGCCAGCCGATTGTTTTGTGAGTTGGTCATCTCAGGTGCTCTATCGGCCGGTCTTGCCCCCTCTCCCGCTTGCGGGAGAGGGTTGGGGTGAGGGTGCGGCTTGTACCGAGGCCTGCTGGTTGCCGAAGGCCGCGGCCCTCACCCTAGCCCTCTCCCGCGAGCGGGAGAGGGGACAACACGAGAGACCGCTGCTGCGTCGGCCGGTCTTGCCCCCTCTCCCGCTTGCGGGAGAGGGTTGGGGTGAGGGTACGGCTTGTACCGAGGCCTGCTGGTTGCCGAAGGCCGCGGCCCTCACCCTGGCCCTCTCCCGCGAGCGGGAGAGGGGACAACACGAGGACGGAGCTTTCATCATGCAGCGGCAATCATTTCGTAAACCTCATCCTCCGAAGCCCCACCCGGCAGCTCCCCCACCTTCTTCCTGTCCCGCAGCACCACGATGCGATGCGCCACGCGCACCACCTCGCTCATCTCCGACGAGATGAACACCACCGCCATGCCCGCGCGCGCCAACCGCAAGATCTCTTCCATGATTTCCTGCTTCGCCGCCACGTCGATGCCGCGCGTCGGCTCGTCCAGGATCAGCAGGCGCGGCTCGGTCGCGAGCCAGCGCGCGATCATGGCCTTCTGCTGGTTGCCGCCCGACAGCAAGCCGATGGGCGTCTCCACGCTCGCGGTCTTGATGCCCAGCGACTTCACGAAGCGCTCGGCCATCTCCGTCTGCTCGGCATGCGGCAGAAAGCGCCGGGTGCCCAGACGCGCCTGCAAGGCCAGCGCGATGTTCTCCCGCACCGACAGCTCCGCGACGATGCCGTCGGTCTTGCGTTCTTCAGGGCACAGCGCCAACCCTTCGCGAATCGCATCCGCGGGATTCGAAAAGCTGACGGAGCGCCCATCGACCTTCAGCACCCCGCGGTCCGGCATCTCCAGCCCGAACAGCAGCCGCGCCAGCTCCGTGCGCCCCGCGCCCAGCAGCCCGGCAATGCCGACCACCTCGCCCGCGCGCACGCGCAAATCCGTCGCCTGCAGCTGCCCCGCCTGCCCCAGCCCTTCAGCCTGCAGCAGCGCAGGCGCCGCCTCGTCGAACGCTGGCAGCGCCGCCGGCCGTGCCGACTGCGCCGCCAGCTCGCGCCCCAGCATCGCAGCGATCAGGGCCTGCGGCCCCAGGTCCGCCGCGCGCCACTCGCCGATCCACGCGCCGTTGCGCAGCACGGTGATGCGGTCCGACACCGCGTACATCTGGTTGAGAAAGTGCGTGACGAACACGATGGCCAGCCCCTCGCCGCGCAAACGCCGCAGCACCTCGAACAGCTTTTCCACCTCGTCGTCGTCCAGGCTCGATGTCGGCTCGTCGAGGATCAGCACCTTCGACGACACGCCCAGCGCCCGCGCGATGGCCACCATCTGCTGCACCGCCACCGAGTAGCTCGACAGCAGCCGCGTCACGTCGATGTCCAGCCCGATGCGCGCGAGCAGCTCCTCGGCGCGCCGGTTCACCGACGCCCAGTCGATGCGAAAGCCCTGCGCCATGCCGCAGCGCGGATACCGGCTCGCGAACACGTTCTCGGCCACCGACAGGTTGGGGCACAGGTTCACCTCCTGGTAGACCGTGCTGATGCCCAGCTTCTGCGCGTCCAGCGGCGACGCGGGGCGAATCGGCCGGCCGTCCAGGAACATCTCGCCGCCGCTGGACGGCAGCACGCCCGTCAGCACCTTGATGAGCGTGGACTTGCCCGCGCCGTTCTGCCCCATCAGCGCATGGATCTCGCCGGGGTACAGGTTCAGCCGCACGTCGCGCAGCACGTGGATGCCGCCGAACTGCTTGTGGATGCCCTTCAGTTCGAGCACGGGCGATGGAGTGCTGTCAGCCATGCGCGCTCACTTGTTCTTGTTGTAGACGTCGATGAACACCGCCGCCAGCAGCACAAGGCCCTTGATGACCTGCTGGTAGTCGATGCCGATGCCCAGTATCGACATGCCGTTGTTCATCACGCCCATGATGAAGGCGCCGATGACCGCGCCCATCACGCGGCCCACGCCGCCCGAGGCCGAGGCGCCGCCGATGAAGCAGGCCGCGATCACGTCGAGCTCGAAACCCAGGCCCGCCTTGGGCGTGGCCGTGTTCAGCCGCGCCGCGAACACCAGCCCGGCCAGCGCCGCGAGCGCGCCCATGTTCACGAAGGTGAGGAAGGCCAGGCGCTGCGTCTTCACGCCCGACAGCCGGGCCGCCTTCTCGTTGCCGCCCAGCGCGTAGATGCGCCGGCCCAGCGTGGTGCGGTTGGTGACGAAGTCGTACACCACGATCAGCACCGCCATCACGATGAGCACGTTGGGCAGGCCCTTGTAGGTCGACAGCAGGTAGCTGAAGAACAGGATGATGGCCGCGAAGCACAGGTTCTTCACCAGGAAGAAGGCGTAGGGCTCCTGCTCCATGCCGTGCGCCGCCAGCCGGGCGCGCCCGCGCAGCTTGAAGAACACCAGCGCGAAGGCCGCCAGCGCGCCGACCACCAGCGATGTGGTGCGCAAGGCGCCACCCCCCAGTGGATCGGGAATGAAGCCCGAGCTCAGCCGCTGGAACGCCTCGGGAAACGGCCCGACCGACTGCCCCGCGAGCAGCGCCAGCGTGAGCCCCTTGAACACCAGCATGCCCGCCAGCGTGACGATGAACGACGGGATCTTGCGAAACGCCACGAACCAGCCCTGCGCCGCGCCGATGAGCGCGCCCGCCGCGATGCTCACGATGGCGGTGGGCACGAAGTGCCACTCGTACTCCACCATCAGCACCGCCGCCAGCGCGCCGATGAAGCCGCACACCGAGCCCACCGACAGGTCGATGTGCCCCGCCACGATCACCAGCAGCATGCCCAGCGCCATGATGACCACGTAGCTGTTCTGCAGCAGCAGGTTGGTGAGGTTGAGCGGGCGCAGCAAGGTGCCGTCGGTCAGCACCTGGAACAGCACCATGATCGCGACCAGCGAGATCAGCATGCCGTACTCGCGCAGGTTGTTCTTCAGGAAGCCGGCATGCAGCTTCGGCCCCTCGGCCAGGGGCATGGCGGGCTTCACGGCATTCACTTCAGGCTGCGACATGGACCGAGCTCCCCGCGCTCACGATGGCGTGCATGATGCGTTCCTGCGAGGCCTCGGCCGCCGTGAACTCGGCCACGAAGCGCCCCTCGTTCATCACGTAGATGCGGTCGCACATGCCGAGCAGTTCCGGCAGTTCCGAAGAGATCATGAGAATGCCTTTGCCCTCGCTCGCGAGCTGGTCGATGATGGTGTAGATCTCGTACTTGGCGCCCACGTCGATGCCGCGCGTGGGCTCGTCGAGCATCAGCAGCTCGGGCTTCGTGAAGAGCCACTTGCTCAGCACCACCTTCTGCTGGTTGCCGCCCGACAGGTTCACCACCAGCTGCTCGACGCCCGAGCAGCGGATGTTCAGCGCCTTGCGGTAGTCGTTGGCCACCTTGAATTCGCGCCCGGTGTCGATCACCGCGCCCTGCGAAACCGCGTCGAGGTTCGCCAGGCTGATGTTCTTGCGGATGTCTTCCTCCAGCACCAGCCCCAGGCCCTTGCGGTCTTCGGTGACGTAGGCGATGCCGTGGTCGATGGCCTTGCGCACGGTGCCCACGTCCACCGGCTTGCCGTGCATCAGCACCTGGCCGCTGATGCGCTGGCCGTACGACCTGCCGAACACGCTCATCGCCAGCTCGGTGCGGCCCGCGCCCATGAGCCCGGCAATGCCCACGATCTCGCCCTGGCGCACGTGCAGGCTCACGCCCTTGATCTGCTCGCGGTCGGCGTGCAGCGCGTGGTGCACGCGCCAGTCGCGCACCTCGAGCACCGTTGCTCCGATCTTCGGCGTGCGCTGCGGGTAGCGGTGTTCCATGTCGCGGCCCACCATGCCGCGGATGATGCGGTCCTCGCTGATGGGCTGCGTGCGGCAGTCGATGGTTTCCACGGTCGCGCCGTCGCGCAGCACCGTCACCGCGTCGGCCACCTTGGCGATCTCGTTGAGCTTGTGCGAGATGAGGATCGACGCGATGCCCTGGCGCTTGAGCGCCAGCAGCAGCTCCAGCAGCGCGTCGCTGTCCTTTTCGTTCAGGCTGGCGGTGGGCTCGTCGAGGATCAGCAGCTTCACCTCCTTCGCCAGCGCCTTGGCAATTTCGACCAGCTGCTGCTTGCCCACGCCCAGGTCGGTCACCAGCGTGGTGGGCGGCTCCTTCAGGCCCACCTTGGCCAGCAGCTCGCGCGTTTTCGCGTACGCGGCAAACCAGTCGATCACGCCGCCGCGGGCCATCTCGTTGCCCAGGAAGATGTTCTCTGCAATCGACAGCAGCGGCACCAGCGCCAGCTCCTGGTGGATGATGATGATGCCCAGCTTCTCGCTGTCGGCAACGCCCTTGAAGCGGCGCTCCTCGCCCTCGAAATGCACGGCGCCGGTGTACGAGTCGCACGGGTACACGCCGCTCAGCACCTTCATGAGCGTCGACTTGCCCGCGCCGTTCTCGCCCACCACCGCGTGGATCTCGCCCGCGCGCACCGCCAGGTTGACGTTGCTCAGCGCCTTCACGCCGGGAAACGTCTTGGTGATGCCGCGCATCTCAAGGATGGTGCCGCGCATCTCGAGGATGGTGCCGCGCATCTCGAGGGTGGTGCGTTCGCCTTCGTGGCTCACTTGATCTGGCTTTCCTTGTAGTAGCCGCTGTCGACCAGCACCGTCTTCCAGTTCGACGCGTCCACGCTCACCGGCTTCAGCAGGTAAGAGGGCACCACCTTGATGCCGTTGTTGTAGGTCTTGGTGTCGTTCACCTCGGGCGTCTTGCCCGAGAGCATCGCGTCGACCATGGCCACCGTCACCTTGGCGAGCTCGCGCGTGTCCTTGAACACGGTCGAGGTCTGTTCCTTGCGCAGGATGGACTTCACCGAAGGAACCTCCGCGTCCTGCCCCGACACGATGGGCATCGGCTGCGAACCCGAGCCGTAGCCCACGCCCTTCAGCGACGAGAGAATGCCGATGGAAAGCCCGTCGTACGGCGACAGCACCGCGTCCACGCGGTCCTTGGTGTAGTAGGCCGACAGCAGGTTGTCCATGCGTGCCTGCGCCACCGCGCCGTCCCAGCGCAGCGTGCCGACCTTGTCCATGCCCATCTGCTTGCTGCGCACCACCAGCTTGCCGCTGTCGATGTAGGGCTTGAGCACCGAGAGCGCGCCGTTGTAGAAGAAGAAGGCGTTGTTGTCGTCGGGCGAGCCGCCGAACAGCTCGATGTTGAACGGCCCCTTGCCGCCCTTCAGGTCGAGCGCCTTCTCTATCGACTGCGCCTGCAGCACGCCCACCTGGAAGTTGTCGAAGGTGGCGTAGTAGTCGACGTTCTTCGAGCCCTTGATGAGCCGGTCGTACGCGATCACCTTCACGCCCTTGTCGGCGGCCTTCTGCAGCACGTCGGACAAGGTGGTGCCGTCGATGGCCGCGATGACCAGCACCTTCGAGCCCTTGGTCACCATGTTCTCGATCTGCGCGAGCTGGTTGGGAATGTCGTCGTCCGCGTACTGCAGGTCGGTCTTGTAGCCCTTGTCCTTGAAGTACTTCTGCATGTTGGCGCCGTCGGCGATCCAGCGCGCCGACGACTTGGTGGGCATCGAGATGGCGATCAGGCCCTTGTCCTGGGCGTTGGCCATCGGCGTGAAGCCGACGACGGCCAGCGCCACGCCCGCGAGCGTGGCCTTGAGAAAGTGGCGTTTCATGTCCGTGCTTCCTCAGTACTTGCGGTTCGGAAACTCTTTGGCCGCCACTTCCATCGGGAAGATGCTTTCCACGGTCACGATGCGCTTGGGCAGCGTCTTGCCGTCCTTGATGTCCTTCACCGCCTGCATCAGCTGCGGCCCGAGCAGCGGGCTGCATTCGACCGACACGTTCAGCTTGCCGGCGATCATGGCCTCGAAGGCGCCCTTCACCCCATCGATGGAGATGATGGTGATGTCCTTGGCCGGCTTCAGGCCCGCTTCCTCGATGGCCTGGATCGCGCCGATGGCCATGTCGTCGTTGTGCGCGTAGAGCACGTTGATCTTCTTGCCGTCGGCCTTCAGGAAGGCTTCCATCACCTCCTTGCCCTTGGCGCGCGTGAAATCGCCGGTCTGCGAACGGATGATCTTGAACTTGGGGTCGGCCTTGATGATTTCCTCGAAGCCCTTCTTGCGGTCGATGGCCGGCGCCGAGCCCACGGTGCCCTGCAGCTCGACGATGTTCACGTCGCCCTTCTGGTCCTTCATCTTCTCCACCAGCCAGCGGCCGGCCTTGCGGCCCTCTTCGATGAAGTCGGAGCCCATGAAGGTCACGTAGAGCGTGTCGTCCTTGGTGTTGACGGAACGGTCGGTCAGCACCACCGGGATCTTCGCGGCCTTGGCCTCGCGCAGCACGGTTTCCCAGCCCGACTCGACCACCGGCGAGAACGCGATCACGTCCACCTTCTGCGCGATGTACGAGCGAATGGCCTTGATCTGGTTTTCCTGCTTCTGCTGCGCGTCGGAGAACTTCAGCTCGATGCCGGCGTCCTTCGCGGACGACTTGATCGACTCGGTGTTGGCGGTGCGCCATTCGCTCTCGGCGCCCACCTGCGCGAAGCCCAGCACGAGCTTCTTCTGCGCGAAGACGGACACGGGCAGCATGCTGCCCAGGGCTGCGGCGGCGAGCGCGGTGTTCAGGGTGCGGCGATTCATGGTCATGGGATGTCTCCTTCTTGATGTCTCGAGGACTTTGCTGTTGGCTGTTGGTGTGGTGAACGAAACCCCGTCCGGTCAGGCCAGCATGTAGCCGGTCTTCACCGTCGTGTAGAACTCCGCGGCGTGGCGCCCTTGTTCGCGCGGCCCGTAGCCCGACCCCTTGCGGCCGCCGAAGGGCACGTGAAAGTCCACCCCCGCGGTCGGCAGATTGACCATCGTCATGCCGACCACGGCATGGCGCCTGAAATGCATGGCGTGCTTCAGCGAGTTGGTGCAGATGCCCGCGCACAGGCCGAAGGGCGTGTCGTTGCACAGGGCCAGCGCCTCGTCGTAGTCGGCGGCGCGCAGCACGCAGGCCAGCGGCCCGAAGATTTCCTCGCGCGCGATGCGGTGCGCGGGCCTGGCCAGGAACAGCGCGGGGCTCATGTAGTGGCCGGCGGTGGCGCGCTGCAGCGCCTCGCCGCCCCACACGTGCTCGGCGCCCTCTTCGCGCGCAATGCCCACCCAGGCCAGGTTCTGCGCCAGGCGCTCCTCGTCGGCCACCGGGCCGATGTCGACGCCGCGCTCCAGCGCGTGGCCGATCTTCAGGTCTTTCAGGCGCTGGCGCAGCTTCGCGACGAAGGCGTCGTGCACCGGCGCCTCCACGATCAGCCGGCTCGACGCCGTGCAGCGCTGGCCCGCGGAAAAATACGCGCCCTGCACCGCGCAGTCGACCGCGCGGTCGAGGTCGGCATCGGCCAGCACCACCAGCGCGTTCTTGCCGCCGGTTTCCAGCTGCACCTTGGCGCGCCGCGTGGCCGCCGCCTGCAGCACGCGCTCGCCGTTGGCGGCCGAGCCGGTGAAGCTCAGCGCATCGACCAGCGGGCTGTCGACCAGCGCCTGCCCCACTTCGCGGCCGCTGCCCATCACGAGGTTGAAGGCGCCGGCCGGCAAGGCCGCGCGGCTGATGATCTCGGCCAGCGCCCAGCCGCAGGCCGGCACCAGTTCCGCGGGCTTGAACACCACGCTGTTGCCGTGCGCCAGCGCGGGCGCGATCTTCCAGGCCGGAATGACGAAGGGCGAGTTCCACGGCGTGATGAGCCCGACCACGCCCACCGGCTCGCGCGTGACATCGACCTGCACGCCCGCGCGCACCGAGGCCACGTTCTCGCCGCCGCCCCCGCGCAGGGCTTCACCCGCGAAAAACTTGAAGACCTGGCCCGCACGCGCCACCTCGGCCACCGCCTCGGGCAGCGTCTTGCCCTCCTCGCGCGCCAGCAGCAGGCCCAGGTCGTCCTTGCGGGCGAGCAGCTCGGCGCCGATGCGGTCGAGCACGTCGGCGCGGCGCTGCGGCGTGCTGTGGCTCCAGTGGGGAAAGGCCTCGGTGGCCGCGCGAATGGCGAGTTCGGCCTGGCGGCGGTCCGCACGTGCGTACTCGGCCACCACTTCGGTGGTGTCCGAGGGGTTGGCGCTCATCCCCGTGGTCGCGCTGGTTTCCCAGCGGCCGTTGATGTACTGCCGCACGTTCTGATGGATCTCGCCGTGAATCACCGTGGCGTGGACCTTGTCTCTGTTGTTCTGGATGTGCGGCCAGTCTAGGAACAGAATTGATATCGATCCAATCGTTTTTTACGCAAAATGCATATCAATCGCCGGATTCTGGAAAACCCGGTCAGTCCTTGGTTTCCACAGAAATGACCAACTACAACCACTGGTTCATCCGCGCCCGGCTGAAGACCCGGCAACTGCTCCTGCTGGTGGCGCTCGCCGAGGAAGGCAACATCCACCGCGCCGCCCAGGTGCTCAACATGACCCAGCCCGCGGCCTCCAAGCTGCTGAAGGACCTGGAAGACGTGCTGGAGGTGCCGCTGTTCGAGCGCCTGCCGCGCGGCATGCGCCCCACCTGGTACGGCGAGACCATGATCCGCCACGCCCGCGTGGCGCTCGCCAGCCTCAACCAGGCGCACGACGAGCTCACCGCGCTGAAGGCCGGGCGCTTCGGCCATGTGAGCGTGGGCGCCATCACCGCGCCCGGCCTCACGCTGATGCCGCCGGCCGTGGCCATGGTCAAGCGCGAACAGCCCGACCTGCGCGTGTCGCTGGAGATAGAGACCAGCCCCGTGCTCATCGAGCGGCTCGAGCAGGGCAAGCTCGACATCCTGGTGGCGCGGCTGTTCGCCGAGCACGACAAGTCGCAGCTGCGCTACGAGGCGCTCACCGAGGAGCCCGTGTGCGCGCTGGTGCGCCCCGGCCATCCGCTGCTGGGCGTGAGCGGGCTCACCCTGCGCGACGTGGTGAGCGCCGGCTGGATCGTGCCGCCCGCGGGCAGCGTGCTGCGCCACCGCTTCGAGCTGATGTTCCAGGAAGAAGGGTTGGCGCCGCCGACCAACACCATCGAGAGTTCGGCCCTGCTCTTCATCACGCGCATGCTGCAGCAGAGCGACATGGTGGCCGTGCTGGCGACCGACGTGGCGCGCTACTACGCATCGCACGGCATCGTGTCGCTGCTGCCGCTGGACATGCCCTGCCACATGGACGCCTTCGGCATCATCACGCGCACGGACCGGCTGCTGTCGCCGGCGGCGAAGGTGATGATGAAGGCGTTGAAGACGGCGAGCGTGAGCGTGTACGGGCGCAAGCTGGAGCTGGACTGACCCTGTCTTTGCGCACCTTGCGCACTTTGTGTCGCTTCGCTTACCCCCTTGCAGGGGGCAACGCCATCACGTCCACCCGGCATCCACCGTGAACTCCTGCGCTGTGCACATCTTCGCGTCGTCCGACGCCAGGAACAGCACCATGCGCGCGATGTCTTCCGGCATCAGCTTGTCGGGCAGGCACTGGTTGCGCTGCAGCGACTTCTCGCCTTCCTCGTCGAGCCAGAGCGCGACCTGCCGCTCGGTCATCACCCAGCCGGGTGACACGGTGTTGATGCGGATGCGGTCGCGGCCCAGCTCTACCGCCAGCCCGCGCGTGAGCCCGTTGACCGACGACTTGGCGATCGCATAGCAGGGGTAGCCCGAGCCCTTGGTCTGCCAGCCCGTGGAGCCCAGGTTGACCACCGAGCCAAAGCCCAGGCGCTTCATGCCCGGCACCACCGACTGGATGGCGAACAGCGCCGGCCGCTCGTTGATGGCCATGCGGTTGTCGTAGTACGCGGGCGTGACCGACTCGAGCGTATGGCGGTCGTCGCTCGCCACGTTGTTGACCAGCACCGCGAAGTCGCCGAGTTCGGCCGCGGCGTCGGCCACGGCCTGCTGCAGCGCGGCGATGTCGCGCACGTCGCAGGCGCGCCACCAGGGCGCGGCATGGCCGGCCTCGGTGATCTGCTTCGACAGCGCCGCGCTGGCCGCTTCGGCGATGTCGACGAAGGCCACGCGCGCGCCTTGCGCGGCGAAGGCGCCGACGATGGCCGCGCCGATGCCGCTGCCGCCGCCGGTGACGAACACGGTGCGGCCCTTCAAGCTGGGGTAGACGGAAAGCTGAGGAGTGGAAAGCTGTGGGGAGTTCAAGAAAAAGTCTCCAGGTGCGCATCTCATGACATTGCAAAACGCATATCAATCGATGCCAGTATTTTTGATTTCGGTTATCAATATGCCTTGATACGATCCGCCGCGTCAAGGAGACAAAGGAAGAACAAATGAACAAGCAAGAGACGAACACCCCCACCGTGCTCGGCGCGCCCGAATGCATCTGGCCCGCGGCAGCCAACCTCGGCGAGGGCACGCTGTGGTCGGTGCGCGAGCAGGCGCTGTACTGGATCGACATCCTCACGCCGCGCCTGTTCCGCCACGACCCCGCCACCGGCGCGCAGCGCAGCTGGCACTTCGACGAAGAAATCACCGCCATCGCCGAGCGCGCCTCGGCACCGGGCCTGTTCATCACGCTGCGCCGCGGCTTCGCGCTGTTCGACACCACGGCGCCGGGCGACGAAGCGAAGCCGCGCTACCTGCACCAGCCCGAGACCGAGCGCACCGGCAACCGCTTCAACGACGGCAAGTGCGACAGCCGCGGCCGCTTCTGGGCCGGCAGCATGGACTTCGACTGCAAGGCGCCCACCGGCGCGCTGTACCGCTACGACGCCGACGGCCGCTGCACGAGGCACGACGACGGTTTCGAGGTGACCAACGGGCCGACGTGGTCGGGCGACGGCCGCACCATGTACTTCAACAACACGGTGCTCAACAGGCTCTACGCCTACGACTTCGACATGGACGCGGGCACGGTCGCCAACCGCCGCACGTGGCACCGCCTTCCCAAGGGCGACGGCCTGCCCGACGGCATGACCACCGACGCCGCCGGCCGCCTGTGGATCGCGCACTGGGACGGCGCCTGCGTCACCTGCCACGACCCCGTGAGCGCGCAGGAGCTGTGCCGCATCGACCTGCCGGCCAGCAACGTGACCGACTGCGCCTTCGGCGACGCCGACCTGCGCACGCTGTACATCACGACCGCGCGCAACGGCCGCACCGACGCGCAACTGCAGGAAGAGCCGCTGGCCGGTGGGCTCTTCAAGGTGCGCATCGACAGCCCGGGCGTGCCGGCGCCGCTGTTCGCGGGCTAGCCGGCCGCGCGGCTTTCAAGCCTCAGCCGAGGATGCCGAAGCGGTGCTCCGTCGCGCTGTGAAAGCGCTCCCCCGGCCGCAGCACCGTCGACGGAAAGGCCGGCTGGTTGGGCGAATCGGGGAAGTGCTGCGTTTCCAGGCACAGCCCGTCGCCCTGCCGCAGGCTGGCGCCCGCGCTGCCGAACAGGCTGCCGTCGAGGAAGTTGCCCGAATAGAACTGCACGCCGGGCTCGCTGGTGTGCACCTCCATCACGCGGCCGGTGGCCTCGTGCTCGAGCCGCGCCGCCAGCGCGAGGCCCTCGTGCTCTTGCGCGCGGTCGAGCACCCAGTTGTGGTCGTAGCCGTGCGCGCGCAGCAGCTGCGCATGCCCCTGGCGCACGCGCTCGCCGATGCGCGTCGGCTCGCGAAAGTCGAAGGGCGTGCCCGCCACGTCGGCCAGCCCGAGCGGAATGAGCGTGTCGTCCACCGGGCAGTAGCGGCTGGCCGGCAGCGTGAGCCGGTGGTCCATGACCGAGCCGCCGCCGGCCAGGTTGAAGTAGTCGTGGTGGCTGAGGTTGAGCACCGTGGGCTTGTCGGTGACGGCGCTGTAGTCGATGCGCCAGGTGTCGGCTTGCGCAGCCAGCGTGTAGCGCACGGTGAGCTGCAGCTCGCCGGGGTAGCCCTCTTCGCCGTCGGCGCTGGTGTAGCGCAGCTCGATGGCCACGTCGCCGCGCGACGCCTGCGCTGACGACGGGGCGATTTCCCTGATGTCCCAGTAGCGCTTGCCGAAACCGGTCGCGCCGCCATGCAGCGAGTTCGGCCCGTTGTTCAACCCCAGCTGGTGCGTGGTGCCGTCGAGCGTGAAGCGCCCCGCGGCGATGCGGTTGGCGTGGCGCCCCACGATGCTGCCCAGGTGCGGATGCGGCGCGAGGTACTCGGCCAGCGTCGGCAGGCCCAGCACCACGTTCGCGGCCTGCCCGTGGCGGTCGGGCACGCGCAGCGCGGTGACGATGCCGCCGAGGTTCATGGCGCTCAGGCTCAGGCCGCGGCCGTTGTCCAGGGTGTACTCGGTGACGGCGCGGCCGTCGGGCATGTGGCCGAGCTCGCGCGAAGTGATGCTGCTGCTCATGGGGTTCCTGTGAAAGAGGTCTGCGGCTGCTGGGGCTGCCTGGAATGTGAAAAGCGCGCCTGTGAAAAGCGCTGCTGCTACTGCGACATCGCCTCGCGCGCGCACTGCGAGGCCGTGAGCAGCGCCACGCGGTCCGTGAGGTCGTGGTACTCGGGCGGCTCGGCCGCGTGCGTGCGCAGCTCGGCCCGGTGGCCGGCCTTGGCCAGCGC
Organism: Variovorax sp. J22G73; assembly: GCF_030317035.1. GTDB lineage: Bacteria > Pseudomonadota > Gammaproteobacteria > Burkholderiales > Burkholderiaceae_C > Variovorax. The sequence goes on along the minus strand of NZ_JASZYK010000001.1, from coordinate 56,601 downwards.
ATCGGCGAAGCGCTGCTGCAGCGCGAAAGGCGTGTTGTGGTCTTCGCGGTTGCCGATCAGCACGATGCGCCGCGCCGGGTCGCGCACCACGCCGCCCACATGGTCCAGCGGGTCGTAGAACTGGGTGCTGCCGGTGGTGTCGGTGCGCCCGCCGTTGGAGCGGCCCAGCAGCTTCGCGCGCTCCAGCAGCCCGTAGGCGCCCGAGGTGAGCACCGCGCAGGCCACGCGCGTGCGCCCCAGCGTGAGCAATGCGGCGCCCGCGGTGGCGCCGCCGCTGTGGCCGACGATGACCAGGCGCTGCAGCCGGTGGCGCTGCATGAGCGCGTCGAGCGCGGCGTCCAGCGCATGGAACTCCACCAGCTGCCGGCGCTTGCGGTGGTCGCCCGACGAGCCGTAGGTGCCCGGGCGCGCCACGAACACCCAGGGCACGCCGGCGCGGTCGCGGCTGCGTTGCGCGTCCAGCGTGCGCAGCGCCTCGGTGTTGCCGGGAATGCGCTCGGGCGCCTGGTCCATCACGCCGTCACGGTCGCCCGAGAACTGCACGATGGCCAGGCGCGCGCCGTCGAGGTCGGCGCTCGCGAAGTAGCGGATGCAGGCCGGCCCTTCCACCGGCTGCACCCACAGGAAGCCGGGGCGGTCGGGGCAGCTCGCGCGGTCGGCGGGCTGGTTCCAGTGCAGCACCTGCTCGTTGCCGGCGGCGAGCGCGCGCGGCACGTCGGGGCCGGTGCGCTGCGCGCAGGCGGCCTGCGCCAGCGCCAGCAGCACGAGCGCGCCGCGCGCATGCCGCCGCATCAATGCCACCGCGCTCACAGGCGGGCCCTCATAGCCGCTGCAGCAGGCCGGGAATGTGGCCGAAGTCGGAGCGGTCGCGGTCGCCCTTCACCAGCACCAGGTCGCCGCTGCGCAGGAAGCCGCCGAGGTAGTGCGCAAGCTGCGCAGCGTCGTCGAAGTGCGGGCCCAGCAGCGCGCTGGGCACCTCTTCGCGCAGCCAGCGCATCTCGGGGCCGTGCGTGACCAGGTGCGCGATGCCCGAGGCCAGCAGCGGCGCGGCCAGGCTGCGGTGCATGGCCTCGGCGTCGTCGTCGAGGTTGACGATGCGCCCCAGCACGCCGATCTTGCGCACCACGGGACCGTGCTGCGCGCGCTCGCAGGTGCGCACGAACTCCATGGCGTTGCGCATGGACATGACCTCGGCGTTCCAGCTGTCGTCGATCAGCGTGGCCTCCACGCCGGCCTGCGTGCGCAGCGCGTGCACCTGCATCACCGACGCCGGCAGGCGCACCCGCGGCATGCGCGCGCAGGCGGCCTCGGCGTCGAAGCCCATGGCCACCAGCGCGGCGAAGGCCAGCGTCGAGTTGCGCACCAGACCCGCGCTGTCGACCGGAAACAGGTACGTGTGCGTGTGCCCCGCCACCGCGATGCGCACGCGGCAGCCGCCGCCGGGCTCGCTGGCGGTGTCGACCACGCGCACGTCCGCGCCCGGCCCGGAGCCCACCACCCAGATGGCGCCGGCCGTGCGGGCGGCGGCGCGCAGCACCTGCGGCAGGCAGGCGATGTGCTCGGGCACGATGGCCACGCCGCCGGGCTCCAGCCCCAGGAAGATGCGCGACTTGTACTCGGCCGTGAGTTCCAGCGTGGAGGCCTGCCGGGTCTGCGACAGCCCGATCTCGGTGATGAGCGCCACGTGCGGGCGCGCCACCAGCGAGATGGGCCCGCGGTCCATCCACAGACCGCTTTGCGCCATCTCGAGGATGCACACGTCGGCGTCGGGCGCGAGGTTGGCCAGCATGGCCGGCACGCCCACGCGCGAGTTGTAGTTGTCGATGGTGGTGTGCACGCGCGCACGCTCGGGCAGCAGGTCGCGCAGCATGGCGATGGTGGACGACTTGCCCACCGTGCCCGTCACGCCCACCACGAAGCCCCGGTAGCGCTCGCGCGCGGCGGCGCCCAGCGCCAGCATCGCGGCGATGGGGTCGGCCACCTGCAGCAGCGGAAAGCCCGCGTCCAGCCCCTCGACCGGGTGCGCGACCACCGCGCCGGCCAGCGCGCCCTGCAGCGCGGGCAGTTCCCGGTGGCGGTCCCAGTTGTCGGGGCGCGGCTTGCTGTAGTTCTCGTGCGCGGCCAGCGTGCGGAAGTCCGAGGCGATGAACAGCGCCGGCTTCGGCAGCAGGCCCATGTGCGTCGGCCCACGCACCACGGCGTTGGCGAACCAGCCCGGCGGCGGCGCCACCAGCCATTTGCCACCGGTGACCTGCTGCAGCTGCGCCGCGGTCCACACCGGTTCGGGCGCCGCGCCCGCACCGGGCCGGTCGACGGCCAGCACGGGCGCGCCGCGCTGCGGCAAGGGCGTAGGCAGCGCCGGCACGCGCAGGCCGCACCACAGCGCGAGGCGGCGCGCGGGTGGCTCGGCCGTGTCCGGCGCACCACCGCGCACGCGCACTTCGAGCTGCAGCACGTCGCTGGTCATCAGGCCGGCGCGCGGCGGACGCAGGCCGTAGCGGTCGCGGTAGATGCGGCCCGGCGCCCAGCGCGTGGTGGGCCACATCCAGTCGCAGGGGTCGTGGTCCATGCTCGCGCCCCAGGCCGGCATGCGGGTGCTGCGCATCGGCAGCGCGCGGAACTGCACGCGCAGGTCGTGCGCGACGGGTTCGTCGGCGGTCCAGAACGACTCGACCCACAGCAGCTGGCGCCCGACGATCTGCTGGGGCGCGCAGCGCAGGCCCACCAGCCGCAGCGAGCCCAGTTGCAGCGGCGCGATGCGCGCGTCTTCGGGCACCGCATCGACCATCCACTCCGGCCGGGGCGCCAGCACCGGGCCGATGGCGGCAGCAGCGCGCGCGGCCGGCGCAGCTCGCATGGCACGCGCACCTTGCACGCGAGGCGCGACACGCCCCGTCGGAAGGCCCTGCGGCAGCTCGGGCGGTGAGAGCTTCAGCACGCAGCGCCCGTCCTGCAGCGGCGTCATCTCGGTGCCTAGCGCGCGGCATTGCGCGGCAAAGCGCCCGCTGAGCGCCGTCGCGTCGTCACCTTCGCGCTGCCGAGAAAAGCCGAAGCCCACGCCGATGGGCGTGAACAGCACCTCTTGCACGCCGCGCGCACCCAGCGTGAGCGTGAACACGCCCGAGTCGCCGAGGTCGTCGCGCACCGCGTCGAACAGCAGGTCGCCCGCGTCGTGCAGGATGGGCCGGTCGCGGTAGACCTCGATGCCCTGCAGCACGTGCGCCGAGGTGCCGAGCACCGCATCGGCGCCCGCATCGACGATGGCGTGGCCGACCGCGATTTTGGCCGGCGAGGGTTCCGTTTCCAGGTTGTCGCCCCAGTGCACCGCCACCAGCACCACGTCGGCCTCGCGGCGCGCGGCCTCGATGCGCGGCGCCAGCGTGGCGCGCCATGCGGCCGGGTCGTCCAGCGGCAGCCAGGCCGTGCCCGCGCGCTCGGCGGTGGCCGCGAAGCGCGGCTGCGTGGCGTCGAGCGAGAACAGCGCCACGCGCACGCCGCCTGCGCGAGCGAAGGCCGGGCGCAGCGCGGCCTCCCGCGTGGCGCCGCTGCCAGCGTGCGCGATGCCCGCCGCGTCGAGCAGGCCCTGCTGCTCCATGAGCGCGCCGGGGCCGTAGTCGCCGCTGTGGTTGTTGGCGGTGGCCACCATGCCGATGCCGGCCGCGGTGAGCACGGCCAGCATCTCGGGCCGCGCGCGGTAGTAGTACGGCGCGGTCTCGTCCTTGTCCACGCCCTGCTCGCCGGTGGTGGCGACCACGCATTCGAGGTTGGCGATGCGCAGGTCGGCCTCGCGCAGCGCGGGAATGTCGCAGAGCATCCTGTCGGCGCCGCCCAGCTCGTGCAGCCGGTAGTGCTGGCGGCGCGAGAGGTTGACGTCGCCGCCCCAGGCGACCAGGCCGGTGGTGCGGGCGGGGTCGCTCGCGTGCGCGCTATCGACTCCCTGGGCTTCCCGGGCCGCCTGGGCCTCCCGGCTTTCCTCTTGCTCCTTCAGCATGCGGTGGTACGCCACGTAGCCCGACAGGTAGTGCTCCACGTCGTCGATGCGCACGCGAAACCCGTGGTGCTTGATGAAGAACGAGCCCACGATGCGCGCCGGGTTGCGAAAGAACATCGCCAGCTCGGGCCAGAAGTGGCCGTTGGCGAGGTAGCGCGCACGGAACTCCAGCGCGCGGTCGAACTTGTCGCGGTCCAGCCCGGCCAGCAGCGGCAGCAGCGCCGGGTCGGCCTCCATGCGCAGCACCATCTCGCGCGCGGCCATCATCAGCTCCAGCAGCGTGGGAAAGGTGGTGACGCGCTCGAGCACGAAGTCGAGGTAGCCCGCCACGTTCTGCAGGCCGAACGCGTAGTAGCGCGTTTCGGGCCGGTAGCGCGTGAGCTCGTTCACGCAGTAGCTCAGCCAGTGGTCGTGCGCGCGCCAGTGCTCGGCGGCGATGAAGTGCTCGAAGGCCTTTTCCACCATCGCGAGCCAGCGCGGGTCGCGCGTGAGGCCGTACAGCCGCATCAGCCCGAACGCGGCCTCGCCGTCGTAGTAGATGACGCGAAACGCGTCCTTCACGTCGAGCGCGGGCGCGTTCAGCACGTGCACGAAGCTGCCGGTCTGCGCGTCCTGCATGTGGCGCATGCCCAGCGCCAGCTGCTCCATGAGCGGCAGGTGCTGCCGGTCGCCCGTGAGCTCGGTGTACTTCACCAGCGCCAGCAGGCACACGGCGTTGCCGCCGAGCTTGATCTCGCTGCCCACGTCCAGCAGGTACGCGGCGCGGGTGCCGTCGGGCAGGTTGGCGGGGCGGATGAGGCTGCGCGTGAGCAGCGCCAGCGAGCGGTCGATGGCGGCCTTGAGCGTGTCGCCAGCCTCATCGCCACCACCCTGCGCCGCGTTGCCCCGCATGAGCTCCCACGCTTCCAGCATCGCGTAGGTCGAGCTCGCGTGCCGCAGCGTGTTGTAGGTCGGAATGGCGCGGTCGAAGCAGGGAAACCAGCCGTAGTGGAACTCGCCGTTGGCCTGCACCTGCGCGGCCAGGTAGGCGCTGGCGTGGTCCACCAGCGCATGGATCTGCGGCGCGTGCCAGTCGCGCAGTTCGTGCAGTTCGCGGTATCCCGCGGCCTGCCCTTCGGCGGTGATCGGCCAGGCGCGCCTGGCGTCGACCCCCTCTACATACACGGCGCGCGTGGTGAAGGTCCACACCGGCGTCGCGTCGCTCGTCGGAAAGTCGATCTCGCGGCCGAAGCGGCGCTTGCTGTGCAGGCGCAGGTTGCCGGTGTTGGGCTCGGCGTGGTCGATGTCGCCGTTGTACAGAATCGCGCCGCCATGCATTTCCTGCGCGAGCAGCGCCACCTCGAACGTCGCGTCCAGCGCGATGCCGAGGTTGAAGTAGTTGCGCCGGCAGTCGGCCAGCTGCGCCTTCAGCGCGCCCCATGTCAGCGGCACGACCTGGTCGACCAGCTCCGCGCGCAGCCGCTGCGGGCGCAGCAACGCGCGCTTGACCAGCGCCGCGGCGGCCTCGGCGGCGTTGCGCCAGGCGATGTTGATGTCGGCCCCGCGCCCCGACACCACGCGCGCGCGGCTGCCGTCTTCGCCCAGCGCCAGCAACACCACGCAGCCGGCCGCCTCGGTGGCGCGCGGCATCGCGGGCAGCGCCCCGCCCGGTTCGGCCAGGGCTTGCCTGGCGCGGTTCAACAGGTCGTCGAGAGAGGAAGGGCGAGGGTCGAGGTTCATGCAGCCGCGAATGATGACAGCGCACACAGGGCCCTGTCACCCCGGAAACCCAGGGTTCGCGGGGCTCGGGGCTCGATGTCCGTGATCTGCAACGGGTGTCTTGCGGCGTCTGGACAAGTCAGGACCGGGTCAGTTTTTTGGTTCTTTGCTGAGGCTGCTGTTCGGGGCGTGTGAACAGGCCGCCCTACGCCCAAGCCTCCATCACCGCACTGCGCACAGCCTCCACCGCCACAGGCCGGGCCCTGCCTTCAGCAGGCGCGACCCAGCACAGCCACGTGTGCGAGCGCCAACCCTTCCAGATGGCCAGCTCCCCATTGCGCTCGCCCTGCTCCGCATAGTCGCTGCGCAGCAGGCCCGCGCCCATGCCGCTGGCGACCATGCTGCGGATGGCGCTCTCGCCGTCGGCCGTGCGGCCGGGGCGGTACTCGCGGCCCGCGCCGGCGAACAGCTTTTCCAGGTGCACGCGCAGGATGCACGAAGGCGGCGTGCCGACCCACGGCATGTCGGTGATCTGCGCCAGCGACAGCTCGGGTTGCGCATCGGCCACCGCCTGCGGCACGGTCACCACCAGGTCGACCGCGCCCAGGCGTACCACCTCCAGCCCCTCGATCTGCGGGCTGTCGCTGAGCACGTAGGCGCAATCGAGCTCGCCGCGCTGCACGCCCGCGAGCGTCTCGTACGACAGCCCCTGCTTCAGCTGCAGCGTCACCTGCGGATGGCGTTCGGCCAGCTTCACCAGCACCTCGCCCAGGCGCAGCGCCACCGGGTCGACCACCGTGCCGAAACGCACCACGCCCTGCGCCGCGCCACGCAGCTGCTCGGCCGCCGAGCGCATGCGCATCGCCGAGGCCAGCGTGCGCTCGGCCTCCTCCAGCAGGCTCACGCCGGCCTCGGTGGGCGACATGCCGCGCGGGGTGCGCTCGAACAGCTTCACGCCCAGCTCGTCTTCCAGCGCCTTGAGCTGCGCGCTGACCGCGGGCGCGCTGGTGAACACGCGCTCCGCCGCGCGCGTGAGGCTGCCTTCGCGGGCGATGGCGACGAAGGTCTTGAGTTGGTAGAGCTCCATGGGGCGGATTGTGAGCGCCCTGGCCCGTTCGGTCTGTTCGCTTTTTTGGAGGCCCCCGTCCAAAGATGCGAATGGCATTCGGGGCCTTGCGCGCCGATTCTTGGGGCATCGAATCACCGCAAGAGGTTTTCCCCATGTCAGCCATTTCAGCTGTATCCCATCGCCAACGCCTGCTCGGCATCGCCGCGCTGCTGCTCGCCACCTCCGGGTGGGGTGGCATGTTCCTGGTCAGCAAGGGCGTGCTGCACCACGTCGAGCCGGCGTGGTTCACGCTCATTCGCTACAGCATGTCCGCCGTGCTGTTCGCGCTGCTCATCGTTCCGCGCGGCGCCGCGCCCTGGCGCAAGCTGCGCCAGCATGCCGGGCCGCTGGCGCTGCGCGGGTTCGCGGGCTTCGGCATCTTCAGCATCATGCTGCTGGCCGGGCTGGCGCACTCGGTGCCCTCGCACGGTGCGGTCATCATGGCCACCACGCCCATGACCACGCAGCTGTTGCGCTGGGCGCTCGACGGCGTGCGGCCGACGCGCGCCACGCTGCTGGTCACGGCCCTGTCGCTGCTGGGCGTGGCCATCGTGTCGGGGCTGCTGTTCGGCACGGCGCAGGCCGGCGAGTCGACGCTGGTGGGAGACGCGGTGGCCTTCGTCGGCACGCTGGGCTGGGTCTGGTACACGCGCGGCACCACGAAGTTTCCCGAGCTCGACGTGATCGAATACACCGCGCTCACGGTGCTGGCCTCGTGGCCGCTGCTGCTGGCCGTGGCGGTGGCCGGCACGCTGCTGGGCTGGACGCACGCGCCCAGCCTGGAGGGCCTGCGCCTGTCGTGGCAGGCGCTGCTGTACGTGGGGCTGGTGTCTTCGGCCATCGCGGTGCTGGCTTTCAACTTCGGGGTGCGCACGCTGGGCGCCGTCACGGGCACGGCCTTCATCAACTTCGTGCCGGTGTCGGCGCTGCTGATGAGCGCGGCCATGGGCCGGCTGCCCACGGTGAACGAGGCGGTGGGCATGGCGATGGTGGTGGGCGCGCTGCTCGTTCATACCGCCCTGAGCCGCAAGGCTTCCGCGCCGGCGCCGGCACGGATCGCGCCCAGCCCGCAGAATTCGCGCAACTACAGCACCTGCACAGCCGCATCGTCATGAGCCACAACGACACCACCCCCCAGCCCGGTTCCAGCCCCCTGCTTTTCGAGCCGCTGGTGCTCGGCAACCTGCAGGCCGACAACCGCATCGTCATCGCGCCGATGTGCCAGTACTCCGCCACCGACGGCACGCCGGGCGACTGGCACATGATCCACCTCGGTTCGCTGGCGCTCTCGGGCGCGGGGCTGCTGATCATCGAGGCGACGGCGGTGGAGGCCGAAGGGCGCATCTCGCCCGGCGACCTGGGCCTGTATTCCGACGAGAACGAGCAGGGCCTGGCGCGCGTGCTGCACGCCATGCGCGCGCATTCGCCCATCAAGATCGCCATGCAGCTGGGCCACGCGGGGCGCAAGGCCTCCAGCCGCGCGCCGTGGGACGGCGGCAAGCAGATTCCGCTGACCGAGGCGGGCAGCTGGCAGTCGTTCGCGCCCTCCGCCGTGCCGCACGCGCCCGGCGAAGACCCGCCCACCGCGCTCGACGCGGCCGGCCTCGCCCGCGTGCGCGACGCCTTCGTGGCGGCCGCCAGGCGCGCACAGCGCCTGGGCCTGGACGGCCTGGAGATCCATGCGGCGCACGGCTACCTGCTGCACCAGTTCCTCTCGCCCATCGCCAACAAGCGCACCGACGACTACGGCGGCAGCCTGGAAAACCGCATGCGCTTTCCGCTGGAGGTGTTCGACGCGGTGCGCGCGGTGTTCCCGGCCGACAAGCCGGTGTGGGTGCGCGTGTCGGCCAGCGACTGGGTGCCGGGCGGCTGGGACCTCGACGGCACGGTGGCGTTCGGGCTGGCGCTCAAGGCGCGCGGCTGCGCGGCCATTCATGTGTCCAGCGGCGGCGTGTCGCCGCAGCAGGCCATTCCGCTGGGCGCGGGCTACCAGGTGCCGTTCGCCGAACGCGTGAAGGCCGAGGTGGGGCTGCCGACCATCGCGGTCGGGCTCATCACCGAGGCCGCGCATGCCGAAGCCATTCTTGCCAACGGCCAGGCCGACGCGGTGTCGCTGGCCCGCGCGATGCTGTACGACCCGCGCTGGCCGTGGCACGCCGCGGCCGAACTGGGCGCGCACGTGACGGCCCCGCCGCAGTACTGGCGCTCGCAGCCGCGCGAGTTCAAGGACCTGTTCGCGCACGCGAGCTTCGGGGCGCGCTGACCCTGGCGCATGGCTCGGCCGCCCGGTGGCCCCACGGCCTGGCAGTTCGACGGTTCGACGGTTCAGCCGGCCACGGCCAGCTCGCGATAGAAGTAGGTGGTGGCGCAGGGCGCGCCTTCGGGCAGCAGCGCGAAGCCCGGCACCGTGCCCACGCGCGTCCACCCGCTGCGCTCGTAGAGCCGCTCGGCCTCCGCGCTGGAGGTGTCGAGCACCAGCAGCGTCTTGCCATGGTCACGCGCGGCCGCCTCGGCCGCCTGCATCAGCAGCGCGCCGATGCCCCGGCGCCGCGCGCGGCGGTGCACCAGCATCTTGGACAGGTCGGCGCGGTGCGGCTGGTTCTCGGGTTGCGAGAGCACCAGCTGCACGGTGCCGACGATGCCTTCGTCGTCTTCCGCCACCAGCAGCGCGCGCTCGCCGCGCGCCACGCCCTCGGCCACCTGGCGCCAGAACGCGAGCGCGCGCTCCGGCGCCAGCGGCAGCATGAAGCTCACCGAGGCGCCGCCTTCGACGCAGTCCTTAAGCACATCGGCCAGGCCTTGCAGCTGGGCGTCGGTGACGTCGTGGAGCACACGAATGGAGGGGATGGTGGGGATGGAGGGAATGGCAGAAGTCCGGGCGGATGTCGTCATGGTCATCTCGCTGAAGAAGAAAGCCCGGTCGCGATCACGACGGCGTAGCGCGTGGTCTTGCGGGTGGGGTTGTGGTAGCTCATGGGGCGGTCGAGCACCATCGCGAGGCAGTCGCCGGTCTCCAGGTGGTGGTGCTCGTCGCCCAAGGTGATGTCGATGACGCCGTCGAGCACCCACACCTGCTGGTGCACCACGGGCTCGCGCGCGGCGCTCTCGTAGGCCACGCGGGCCTTGGGCGGAAACAGCACCTCGACCACCTGGATCGGCGACGGAAAACCGCCCGGCGACACGTTGCGCCGCACGTAGCCCGAATGCGGGTCGCGCCATTGCGGCTGGTCGGCCGCGCGGGCGACCGGCTCGGCCACGGGCGCCGGCGCATCGAACAGCGAGGCCAGCGACACGCCCAGGCCGGTGGCGAGCTTTTCGAGCAGCACGGCGGTGGGGCTGCTTTCGCCGCGCTCGATCAGCGAGATCATCGAGCGGCTCACGCCGCAGTGCGTGGCCAGCGCGTCGAGCGACAGGCCGCGCGTGGCGCGCAGCTCGCGCACGCGCTGGGCGATGCGGTCGTTCAGGGAAGGGGCTGCTTCTGTTTCCGTCATATTGGATTAAATATCCAATAAAACAGAAACAAGGTCAACCCCTTCGACCGTCCATCAATTCATCCACCAATCCATCCATCAGCGCCCGAGCAGTGCCGCGCGCGCCGCCTCCGACGGAAACACGCACGCCACGTCGTGCGCGCAGCCCGGCACCACCATGACCTCGCGCCGCTTGTCGGGCGCGAGCAGGGTGCGGTCGTACTGCGCGTAGGCCAGGCCGCGCTGCATGCGGTACGGTCCCTGCGCCATGGCCGCGCACGACTTGTCGAGGATGCCGTAGTACGTGCCCTTGGCATCGCTGCTGTCGAGCGCGCCCTCCAGGTAGCTGATGTCGGCGGCGGCGTAGCGCTGGCGCGCTTGCGCGGCGCTGCGCCCCAGGCTGGCCGGCAGGCCGTCGGTGCCGTACTTCCAGCGGTTCACGCCCGGGCACGCGGCTTCTACCGCGGGCTGCGGGCGCCAGGCGTCGAAGTAGAGCCAGGTGCCGGGGTCGGCCACCACGTAGCGCACCGCGACGGAGGCCGCACCGGCATGCTCGGAGTCCGCGAAGCCGATGTAGTGCTGCACCATCTGCGCCCCCGCGGAGAAGCCCGCGATGGTCACCGTGCGCAGGCTGGGCCAGCGCCGCGCGAGCTCGGCCACCAGCGCGTCCATGGCCGCGAACGAGGTGATGCGCGCGCCGTTCTCCGCGCGGCCGCCTTCGAGCCACGAGCCGCAGGTCCACAGCAGGTCGCCGGCTTGCGCCTGGGGCACGCCGGGCGCGCTGCACCTGGCGGCCTTGTCCGCGGCGACCTGGAACACGGGCGCGACGACCAGCGTGTCGGCAAGCGCGTCGGCATTGCGCACGGCCAGCAGCGCGGCGTTGAAGGTCTTGTCGGCATCGCGCGGATGGCCGTGCATGGCGATGAGCGCTTTCGTCGGCGCCGATGCGGCGGCTGATGTACCTGCCGATGCATCCCCCGGGGCCATCGACGCGTAGTAGTTCAGCGTGCCCTCGGCGCCGGGCGGCTGGAAGGCGCGGTAGCAGCCGGGGCCTGCGGCCGCCGTGCAACCGGCAGGCTGGGCGGCGGCGTTCGCCGTCCACAGCACCGTCATCGCCGCCAGCGCCACGGACGCAGCCGCCAGGCATTGCCATCTTTTCATCAAGTGACTCCGTTGCAGTCCCGCTAGCGCGGTGGAAGCTGGATTCTCCCGCGCCTTGCGCACTGGTTTTTTATTCTGTGATGAGCCGATTCTTCGAACACATATTCATCGACAGGCGCCGGATCATTCAGCATCTCACCAGCATTGAGCCCGTTCATGAACAAATCCAGCGCCGCCCCCCTGCCCTCTTACTCCACCGGGTTCACGGCTTTCGCCGACGGCCTGGCCGAGCCATCGGCATTGCGCGCGGCAGTCACCGCCGCGTACCGGCGCCCCGAGCCCGAGGCGCTGCCTCCGCTGCTCGAAGAGGCCCGCCTGCCCGCCGACCAGGTCAGCCAGGCGCACGCCCTCGCCCACCGCATCGCGCAGCAGCTGCGCCACCGCAAGAACGCGAGCGGCCGCGCCGGCCTCGTGCAGGGGCTGCTGCAGGAGTACGCGCTGTCGTCGCAAGAGGGGGTGGCGCTCATGTGCCTGGCCGAGGCGCTGCTGCGCATTCCCGATGCCGACACGCGCAACGCGCTCATCCGCGACAAGATCGCGCACGGCCAGTGGCAGCAGCACGCGGGGCGCAGCCCTTCGGTGTTCGTCAACGCCGCCACCTGGGGCCTGCTGCTGACCGGCAAGCTGGTGGCCACGCACAGCGAAACGGGGCTGTCGAGCGTGCTCACGCGGCTCATCGGCAAGGGCGGCGAGCCGCTGATCCGCAAGGGTGTGGACATGGCGATGCGCATGATGGGCGAGCAGTTCGTCACCGGGGAAACCATCGCGCAGGCGCTGGTGCATGCGCGCGAACTCGAGGCGCAGGGCTTTCGCTATTCGTACGACATGCTGGGCGAAGCGGCGCTCTCGGCCGACGACGCGCAGCGCTACCGCGCGGCGTACGAAGACGCCATCCACGCCATCGGCAAGGCATCGGCCGGGCGCGGCGTGTACGAGGGGCCGGGCATTTCCATCAAGCTCTCGGCGCTGCACCCGCGCTACAGCCGCGCGCAGCACGCGCGCGTGATGTCCGAGCTGTACCCGGTGCTGCGCGCGCTCACGCTGCTGGCGCGGCAGTACGACATCGGCCTGAACATCGACGCGGAAGAAGCCGACCGGCTCGAGCTCTCGCTCGACCTGCTGGAGCGCCTGTGCTTCGAACCCGCGCTGGCGGGCTGGAACGGCATCGGCTTCGTCATCCAGGCGTACCAGAAGCGCTGCGCGCAGGTGATCGACTTCGTGGTCGACCTGGCGCGGCGCAGCGAACACCGGCTGATGGTGCGGCTGGTGAAGGGCGCCTACTGGGACAGCGAGATCAAGCGCGCGCAAATCGACGGGCTCGACGGCTACCCCGTGTACACGCGCAAGGCCTACACCGACGTGTCGTACCTGGCGTGCGCGCGCCGGCTGCTCGCCGCGCCGGCGCAGGTGTACCCGCAGTTCGCCACGCACAACGCGCACACGCTGGCCGCCATCCACACCCTGGCCGACCCGTCGCGCTACACGCCCGGGCAGTACGAGTTCCAGTGCCTGCACGGCATGGGCGAGCCGCTGTACGAGCAGGTGGTGGGGCCGCTGGGCAGGCCTTGCCGCATCTACGCGCCCGTGGGCACGCACGAGACGCTGCTGGCCTACCTGGTGCGCCGGCTGCTCGAGAACGGCGCCAACACCTCGTTCGTGAACCGCATCGCCGACCCGGGCATTTCGCTCGACGTGCTGGTGGAAGACCCGGTCGCCACCGTGGAGCGCATGGGCGCGCAGGAAGGCACCGTGGGCCTGCCGCACCCGGCCATCGCGTTGCCCGCCGCGCTGTACGGCGCGCAGCGTGCCAACTCGCGCGGGCTCGACCTGGCCAACGACGACAGCCTGCGCGCGCTGGGCCACGCGTTGCAGGACAGCGCGCATGCCGAGTGGCATGCATCGCCCCTGCTCGCCGAGGCGGACACGGGCCCGCACGGCGCACTCGACAGCGTTGACGTGCTGAACCCCGCCGACCATCGCGACGTGGTGGGCCGCGTGCGCGAGGCGACGCTGGCCGAAGTCGAACAGGCCGTCGCGCAGGCGCAAGCCATCGCCGCCCCCTGGGCCGCCACACCGCCGGCAGAGCGCGCCGCCCTGCTCGAACGCGCGGCCGAACTTCTGGAGGAACGCATGCCGCGCCTGCTCGGCCTGCTGGCGCGCGAAGCCGGAAAAACCTGCGCCAACGCCATCGCCGAAGTGCGCGAGGCGGTGGACTTCCTGCGCTTCTACGCGGCGCAGGCGCGCGACGATTTCTCCAACGACACGCACCGCGCGCTCGGGCCGATGGTGTGCATCAGCCCGTGGAACTTTCCGCTCGCGATCTTCATGGGCCAGGTGGCCGCCGCGCTGGCCGCCGGCAACCCGGTGCTGGCCAAGCCCGCCGAGCAGACGCCGCTGGTGGCCGCCGAGGCGGTGCGCGTGCTGTGGCAGGCCGGCGTGCCGCGTGCCGCCGTGCAGCTGCTGCCCGGCCAGGGCGAGACCGTGGGTGCCGCGCTGGTGGCCGACGCGCGCGTGCAGGGCGTGATGTTCACCGGCTCGACCGAGGTGGCGCGGCTGCTGCAGCACACGCTCGCGCAGCGCCTGGGCGCGCACGGCGCGCCGGTGCCGCTCATCGCGGAAACCGGCGGGCAGAACGCGATGATCGTGGACTCTTCCGCGCTGGTGGAGCAGGTGGTGGCCGACGTGATGGCCTCCGCCTTCGACAGCGCGGGCCAGCGCTGCTCGGCGCTGCGCGTGCTGTGCGTGCAGGAAGAAGCGGCCGACCGGCTGGTCCGGATGCTGCAGGGCGCCATGGCCGAGGCCTGCATCGGCAACCCCGCGCGGTTGGCGGTGGACGTGGGGCCGGTCATCGACGCGCAGGCGCGCGACGGCATCGAGCGCCACATCGCCGCGCTGCGCGCCAAGGGCCGCAAGGTCTTTCGCCAGGGCCGCGAGCATGCGAGCGACATGCGCCACGGCACCTTCGTGATGCCCACGCTGATCGAGCTCGACGGCATTGCCGAACTGCAGCGCGAGGTGTTCGGCCCCGTGCTGCACCTGGTGCGCTACCGCCGCCGCGACCTCGGCGCGCTGGTGGCGCAGATCAACGCCACGGGCTACGGGCTCACGCTGGGCGTGCACACGCGCATCGACGAGACCATCGCGCAGGTGGTGGCGCAGGCGAAGGCGGGCAACGTCTACGTGAACCGCAACATCGTCGGCGCGGTGGTGGGCGTCCAGCCCTTCGGCGGCGAAGGGTTGTCGGGCACGGGGCCGAAGGCGGGCGGGCCGCTGTACATGCTGCGCATGCTGTCGAAGCGGCCGGACGATGCGATGGCGCGTGCCATGGCAGGCGCGGTGGCGAACGAAGTGCCTGCACAGCAAGCCGGCCTCGCGGCGCTGTCGCGCTGGGCCCAGGCCAACGGCCGCACCGCGCTGGCCGCGCAATGCGCGCGCTTCGCCGGCGAATCGCGCGCGGGCGTTTCACGCACGCTGGCCGGCCCGACCGGCGAGCGCAACGTCTACACGCTGGTGCCGCGCGAGGCCGTGCTGTGCCTGGCCCCGGACGACGTGGACAACGTGGACGACGCAGACCGTCTGGTGCAGCTGGCGGCCGTGCTGTCGGTGGGCAGCAGCGCCATCTGGCCCGCCGACGCGCGCACGCAGGCGCTGCTGGCCGCGCTGCCGGCCGAGGTGCGCCAGCACGTGGCCATCGCCAACGACTGGACGGCCGCCACGGTGGTGTTCGACGCCGCGCTGCACCACGGCGACGCGCAAGGCCTGTCGGAGGTGATGCGGCGCCTGGCCGCGCGGCCGGGGCCCATCGTCGGGGTGCGCGCCTTCGCACCCGGTGACACCGGCATCCCGCTCGAAAGCCTGGTGGTCGAACGCGCGTTGAGCGTCAACACGGCGGCCGCGGGCGGCAACGCGAGCCTGATGACGATCGGCTGAACACGCTCGACCACCAGGCAACGCCGCCGTGGCGCGCTACTTGTCGAACGCCGGGTCGATGGGCACGCGGTAGCCGTTCACCAGCCGGTTGGTTTCGTTGGCCATGCCGACCACGCCCATCAGCTCGGCGAACATGGCCGGCGTCATGCCGGCCTTCTCGGCGCCTGCGTGGTGGCTGGCGATGCAGTAGCCACAGCTGTTGGTGACGCTCACCGCGAGGTAGACCATTTCCTTCACCACCGGGTCGAGCGCGCCGGGCGCCATCACTTCCTTCAGGCTGGCCCAGGTGCGCTTGAGCGTGGCCGGGTCGTTGGCCAGGTACTTCCAGAAGTTGTTGACGTCGGGCACGTTGCGCGAGGTCTTGATGTCGTCGAAGACGGCCTTGACCTCGTCGGAGGCGTCGGCGTAGTCGATGGGTTGGGGTTTCATTGAAGGTCTCCTGAAAGGGGCTGCGTGTTGCCGTGAAAGTTCGATGCATCGCCGAAGCGCGGGCGGCAGCCATCGTCGCAGGTTTGGGCTGAACGGGCCCCGTGCGCGTGCTGTCCGCGGGTGGGGTCGACACCCTGTTTCCGGCACGATAGAAATTGAATCGCCGATAGTTTCCGAGGGCCCGCGCCCCCCTCCCCATTGGCGGCGACGCCGGCTTCATTTCTATCGTTGCAACGCACTTTCGCGCGGCCTATGGTGGGCCACCGTCGGCCACGCGGTTCCCAGGCAGCGCCAACGGTTTGATCGGCCCCCCATGCGCCATCGGCTGCATCCAGGCAGGTTCGCGCCGCGGCAAGACCCGCAGTGCACGAGCTTGCGAACGTCGGGCCAGCGTGCCGTCGCCACGCTCGCCCTCACCACCTGCGCACTCCTGTCCCCCGCGCTCGCGGGCGCCGCATTGAACGACGTGGGCCAGGCGGCGCCCAGCGTCCATCGAATCAAGCTCTTCGTCGACCCGGCGGTGGTCGGCGACATGGGCACCGCCGAAGCCGGCCGGCGCCTGGCGCAGTACATCGCCGACGTGAACACGGTGTTCCGCCGCGAGACGGTCCGGCGCTTCGTGTTCGATCCGGCCACCGACCTGCAACTGGTCAACCCGGCCGCGGCGCCGCGCTGCGGCTACGACGACCCGGTCGACGGCGAGGTGGTGGTCTGCATCTCGCGCTCGCTCGTCGGCTACAGCCACGGCGGGCTCGCCATGGGCTGGCCGCACCCGCAGAAAGGCGTGGCCTGGAACCTCGACTGGACCGCCATCCACGATCCGCTGCGCCTGTCGCGCACGGTGGCCGCCGGCGCAAAGGAGTCGACCGAAAAAGACTACCTGGGGCGCCAGCTCCATGCGCTGGTGCGCGAGCTGGAGTGCGTGTTCGGCGCCGGCGCGGGCTTCGGCGACTACAGCGACACCGCCCCCGTGCTCGACACCTCCGGCGTGCCGCCCCTGACCGACCTGTCGCTGCAGAACGAGGCCGACCGCTACTGGTGGACGCGCCAGCGCTGGCGGCTCGACCCGCTGTTCAGCTCGGTCTACACCGAGCGCCGCACGCCGTCCGCCAACCGCGTGCTGACGCTGGGGCTCATCCGCTTCACCGCCGGCACGCGCGCCGCCATCAACACCGACTGGAGCGACTGGCCGCGCCTTCGCACCTCGAACTACATGGCGGCCACCTCGGCCACGCAGGTGCGCGTGACCGACCGCGACACCGGCGCGCCGCTGCCCGCGGCGCGCGTCGTGGTGTGGCGCAACCCCGGCGTGCCGCGCAAGCCGCTGGTGCTGCTCGCGCAGGGCGCCGCGGACGGCGCGGGCCGCTTCAGCTTCGACTGGAAATGCGAGCTCTCCTGCTTCAGCAGCGCCCGCTCGACGCTGCTGGTCAAGGCGTCGGCGGCGGGGCGGCCCACGGGCGCCACGTGGTTCACGGTCTACGACGCCTTCGAGCAGAAGGCGGTGCAGCACCTGCCGGCCTTCACCATCGACCTGGCGCTGGCCGCCGGCCCGCCCGACAGCCAGCCGCCGAGCGTGTCGCTCACCGCGCCGGCCGCCGCCGTCGAAGGCCGCCCCACGGCGCTGGCCGCTTCGGTGGCGGACAACATCGGCGTCTGGAGCGCGAAGCTGGTGGAGAAGAACGGCGTGCCGATCTGCACCTTCACCGCGGCGAAGGAAAGCTGCAACTGGACACCGACGGCACCGGGCCTGCAGAAGCTGCAGCTGATCGGCATCGACGCCGCGGGCAACGCATCGACCGCCAGCGCCGAGGTCGTCGTGCGCCCGCCCGACGACACCACGGCGCCCACCGTCGCCGTGCTGGCGCCGGCCCGTGCCAACATCGGCATGCTGGTGACGCTGAGCGGCACCGCGTCGGACAACGTGGGCGTGGTCGAGCTGAGGTTTCTCATCGACGGCCGCACGCTGTGCATCGTGAGCGCGATGCCCTACACCTGCGCCTGGCGGCCCATGGCGGCCGCGTACGCCAACATCGAGATGCGCGCCATGGACGCGGCGGGCAACGTGGGCGCCGCGTCGGCCCAGACCCGCGTGCAACCCGCCAGTTCGGCGAAGGGCACGACCGACGAACCGCCGCGTGCCTCCAGGCGCCAGAAATCAAACGTGTAGCGGCAGGCCGATGAGGAAGGTGGTGCCGGCCTGCGGGGCGCTCCACCCGGTGATCCAGCCTTCGTGCGCGTCCACCGCGCGCCGCACGCCCGGAAAGCCCAGGCCGTGGCGGTGGGCGTCGGGAGCGACGCCGAGCGCGGCGCGCTCGTCCTCATCTTGCTCTTGCTCTTGCTCGTGCTCCTGCTCGTGCTCGTGCTCGGTTTCGGCATGCCATGCAGCGATGGGCGCCGCGTCGAGCAGGCCGGCGAACTGCACCGGCGTCATGCCGTGGCCTTCGTCGCGAATCATCACCACCACCTCGCTGCCCGCGTCGACCGACACGCACAGGTGCACGGTGGACACCGGGTCGGAGTGGCGCGCGGCGTTTTCCAGCAGGTTCACCATGGCGCGCACCAGCATGAGCCGGTCGGTCCAGATCAGCGCGTGGCGCTCCTCGGTGTAGCGCAGCGACAGCACCACGCGGCGCGTGGCCGCGTAGGCGAAGGTCTGCTCGACGGCCTCCGCCAGGATGGTGGAAATGCTCGCCACGCCGAACTCCGACTCGCGCACCCGGCCCTCCGCCGCGTCGATGAAGCCTTCGCTGAGCTGCAGCGTTCTTTGCGCTTCGCGGTTCACGCCCGCCAGCACCTCGCCGATCGACAGCCGGTTCATGCCGTACAGGTCGACCATGCACAGCAGGTTGATCTGCGGACTTCGCAGGTCGTGCGACAAAAAACGAAGCCACGCCGAGCGGTCGCGCTCGGCCTTGCGCTCCTGCGTCAGCTCGTTGAGCACCACGATCCACACCTCGGTGACCAGCGAATCGCCGTCTTCGAGCAAGGTGGCGTCCACCTTGAACAGGCGCCCCTCCGGCGTCAGGTATTCCTGGTCGAGCGCCTGCGCCCAGTGCCGGCCCTTCCGGTGCCGGGCTTCGGGCCTGGGGTGGGCGTCGTCGGGCTGAGGCGACAGCCTTGCAACGATGCGCTGCAGGCGCGCGCCCGTGAGCGCCTGCGCATCGGGCATCGACGGCTGCAGCAGCGAGGCGGCGTGCGAGTTCGCCCGCACGATCACGCCGTCGGCGCGGCACATCAGCACCGCGATGGGCATCTGCTGCAGGCTTTCGCCCAGCAGCGTCTGCAGCCGGGCCATGCGGGAGATGGCCTGATCGAGCGCGCCCACATGCCAGTCGACCGAATGGCGACGTGAAGGCAGGGTCGGCATGTCGACCTCGAACTCGCCCGTGGGCAGGCGGCTCAGCGACACGATGCGCACGCGCAGGAACTCGACCACCGCCTGCAGCCGCAGCCAGCTCCACAGCACGTACGCCCCGAAGATGCCGAGCACCGACAGCGACGGCGGCACCCAGATGCGGAACGCGAGCAGCAGCACCGCGCTGCCGGCCAGCGCGAGCACCGCGCCGCCCAGCCCCACCAGCAGCGCCCATCGCGCAGACATCGAGAAGGCGATGAACGCCACCGACATCACCGCCACCATGCACACATAGGCCGTCAGCGGACCGGCGACGGCGATCACGCGGCCGCTGGCCAGCGAGTCGATGGCGTCGGCGTGCACGTCCGCCTCCGTGACGCGGGCGACGCCGTCGGCCACCGGCACCCAGACTTCTTCGTCGAGCCCCGTGACGGACGACGAACCGACGACGACGATGCGCCCCCTGATCGACTCGGCGGGCACGCCGCCCTGCAGCACGCTCAGGTACGACACGCTCGAATGCACCAGCTCGTCGCCCGCGTTGCGCGCGCCGATCTTCAGGCTCTGCCTGCGCCCGAGCGCGAGAGAGATGTCGCCCGAAGGCGCAATCAACGCACCCACGTACGGCAGCGGCCCCGCGTGCTCGCTGTACAGGCTGATGAAGCGCGCCAGCCCGTCGGTGCTGGGCTCCAGGTCCGCATGGCCCACGCCTTTTGCCGCGTCCACGAACAGGCGCGCGGGCAAGCGGTACGACACGGCGGCGCCCGGCTGCGCGGCGGCGCCGTAGGAGCGCACCGCCAGGAAGGTCGGCACGAGCCGGAGCGCGGCCACCAGCTGCGCGTCGTCGATGCCGTTGGTCGGGGTCTCGAGGTTCACGCCCAGCACCACCGCCTGCGGGGAGGCGGCGGCGAGCTGCCGCAGCAGCCGCGCATGCACGTCCCTGGACCAGGGCCACGGCCCCAGCGTTCGCAGGCTCTGCTCATCGATCGACACGATGAGCGTGCGGTCTTGCGCGGCGGCGGGCCGGTACGCCAGCAGCCTGTCGTAGAGCTTCATGTCCCACAGCAGCGGCGGCAAGGGGCCCAGCCACCACAGCAGCAGCAGCGGCAGCAGGACGGCAAGCGCCGCCTGCAGGCCGATGCGTTGCCGCTTGCGGGAGCGCTCCGCGGCAAGCGCTTCGGGGCCGATGTAGCCGGGAAACTTCGAGTCGTCGCGCGCGTTCATCGCTGCGTGATCGGCGTGATCGGCGTGATCGGCGTGACAGGCGCGACCGACGTGAGCATGGGCGCTTCGCAGGCGAGGCGGTAGCCCTGCCCGTACACCGACTGCAGCACCAGCCCGTTGGCCGCCAGCGCCAGCTTGACCCGGAGCTTGAAGATCTGGTTGTCGAGGATGCGCACGCTGGTCGTTCGCGGATCCTGGTGGGCGGCCTCCAGCAGGTGCGTGCGGGACACCACGCGCCCGAGGTTGCGAAACAGCGCGATGGCCAGGCCGAACTCGCGCTCGCTCAGGGCGAAGTGCTGCGCCGACACACCCTCGCCGAACTCGACCACCGCGCTGTCGTGAAAGAAGGTCCAGCCGTCGATGGCCTCGACCCATCCGTTGCTGGACGCCTGCGGCTGCGCGAAGCGCTTGATTCGCACCGTGAGCTCGGCCGGGCGGAACGGCTTCACGATGTAGTCGTTGGCCCCGGCGCGAAACGCCGCCACCACGTCCGCCTCGGAGCCGCGGGCGCTCAGCATGACCACCGGGACCGTCGAGCGCTTGAAGTTGCGAAGCCACTTCAGCAGGTCGATCCCGTCGAAGCCGGGCACGTTCCAGTCGAGGATCAGCAGGTCGAAGGAGTCGGTGCGCAGCTCGGCGCGAAGGTGCTCACCGTCGGCGAAGCGGGTGCAGCTCACTATGTCGGAGCCCATCATCAGATGCGCCTCGATGGTGGCGACGAGCAGCTCCATCTGAACGGCTTCGTCTTCGAGAAGGGCGATGCGCATGATCGGTTGTTGCCGCCTGGCTCATGCTCTGTCGGTCCCCTGCAATCTTGTGCGGCGTCGGGTCCCGGCAATATTCAAACAGGTGCGAAAGCACTTGCAGATACCCCGTAGCCGTTCAGCGCTGAAGGCATCGTACGCAGGCAGGCGGGCTTGCACAACCGTGTCTTCACCGAAGTCATCTCAAGGCCGCGAGCTGCCGGTCGAGCGAATGGCCGACACGGGTCAGGCGGCTTCCCAAGCCAAGGCCCACGCCGGCACTCGCACTCACACGCCCGCTCCCGCCGCCGTTCATGCGCACGCCACGGGACGGGCCGACCTCCGACAGGCAGCGCGAACACTCGATGCGCTCGCGCAGTTCGGCCTCGGTGGCGGGCATCAACAGGATGTCGCCGCGCTCGTTGCCGAGCACCTCCACGCTCAGCTCGATCTGCGCCATGGTGGCAATCACCAGCATCGAAGCCCTCGGATCGAGATGCCGGCACAGGTCGGCAAGGTCGCGGCGCGCCGTTCTCAGCTCGGAGGCGAACGACACGATCACCATCGAGAAGGTCTCGCCCTCGTTCAGCGCCTGGACCAGGGCCTCGGTGGATTCGAAAAAGATCGATGGAACCTCCAGCCCCGACAGCACATGCCGGATGAGGGTGCGCGAATGCGGCGTCGGGTCGGAGACGGCGACATATTCATTCAGGTTCACGGCGGACTCCATCGGGGGGATGTTCGCCATGATCCTTGGGGTGGCGGCGGGGTGCGGGCGAAAGAAGAGACTTCGAGAGAATTCCGCGCTTTCCGCTTTTCGATTTCCGCTTTCGCTTTCCGCCACGCGTCCCGATCTAGGCCCCGAGCAAATCCTCGAGCAGCACCGGCAAGCGATGCAACCGTTTGCCCGTCGCATGAAACACCGCATTCACGATGGCGGGCGCCACGCCCACCATCGCGACCTCGCCGAGGCCCTTCACGCCCAGCGCATTGAAGCGGGTGTCGGGCTTGCCGACGAAATCGACCTCGATACGCCCGATGTCGGCCGCGACGGGCACCACGTATTCGGCGAGGTCGGCATTGAGGAAGCCGCCATAGCGCGCGTCGACCTCGCTCACTTCGCGCAGGGCCGCGCCAATGCCCCAGACCACGCCGCCTTCCACCTGGCTGCGGGCGGTGCGCGGGCTCGCCACGGCGCCGCAATCGGCCACGCTGACCACGCGCGGCACGCGAATGCGCCGCGTCGTCGGCTCGATGCGCACTTCCACGAAGTGCGCGATGGTGCTGAAGCTGACGAAGTCCGGGTATTCCGGCCCGGCCGCCGCGGGCAGCCCGCCGGTGAGCCGGCCGAAGACCTGCTCGGGCTGGCCGGGCGCGCGCTTGCGGCTTTCAGCCTGCGCGAACGGGCGGCCCGAGGCGCGCAGCATCGACAGCGCCGTCGAGGTATCTCCGTTCTCGGTCGCGGTCGCGCCCGTTGTCGCCGCCGCGTTGCGCTGCAGGTCGTCCATCAGCCGTTGCGCGGCTTCCAGCACCGGCGGCAGCACGGTCGCCGTGCCCCACGATCCCGCGGTGACGTGCTGGGGCGCGGCGTCGGTGTCGCCCACCAGCACCTCGATCGCCGCCACCGGGGCGCCCAGCGCGCGTGCCGCCGTCACCGCGATGGCCGTGCGCATGCCCTGGCCCATTTCATGGCCGCCCACCGCCACGCGCACGGTGCCGTCCGCGTTCAATCGCACCGTGGCAATGGCGGGCGCCATCGCCGCCTTGTAGATGCCCAGCGCCACGCCCCAGCCGACCAGGCTGCCGTCGGAGGCCTTCATGGAGCGCGGCGCGGCCGACCGCCGCGCCCAGCCGAACAGCTCGCTGCCCCTGACCAGGCACTCTGCCACATGGCGCGAAGAGAAAGGCTTGCCGGTCAGCGGGTCGGCCATGGTGTCGTTCGCGAGCCGGAAGGCCACCGGATCGCGGCCCAGTTCATGCGCCATCTGGTCGATGGCGCTCTCGAAGGCGAAGGCCGCCGGGTGCTCGAAGGGCGCGCGCATGTAGCCGGGCGTCTGCACGTCGGTTCGCACCAGCCGTTCGCGCCCGAGAAAGTGGCCCATGCCGTACAGGCGCGACGTCACTTCAGTGCCCAGCGACGGAAACAGGTCATGGCGCGAGGTCTGCTGGTCGATCTCGTGGACGGCGGCAAGCAACTTGCCGTCGCGCCCGGCGCCCAGGCGCACGCGATGGCGGCTGGCCGGGCGAAAGCTGGCGTTGTGAAAGAGCTGCGCGCGCGACATCACGAGCTTCACCGGCTGCCCGAGCGACCGCGACGCCAGCGCCACCAGTGCGGTGTGCGACTGCAACGAGTTCTTCTGGCCGAAGCCGCCGCCCAGCGTGGGCGACAGCACGCGCACCTTGGCGGGCGCGATGCCGAGCTGCTTTGCCAGCCCATGGCGCACGCCCTCCGCGTTTTGCGTGGGCTCGCGCACGGTGAGCATGTCGCCTTGCCATTCGGCCACGGTCGCGATGATCTCCATCGGGTTCTGGTGCTGCGCCGGCAGCTCGAAGCGCATGTCCACCGTGACTTCGGCGGTCTTTAGCGCGGTCTCGGGATCGCCCACGCGGCGGTCCGCGAACATGGGTTGCGGCAGCGCCGCGGACTGCAGCAACGGCTCGGCATCGGGCGCATCCAGCGTAGCCACGAAGGGAATGGCGTTGTACGTCACGGCCACCAGGGAGGCGGCCTCGCGCGCGGCTTCGAGCGTGTCGGCCACCACCATCGCCACGCTCTGGCCGCGGTAGGCGATCTGCGCGGAACGCAGCGGATAGAAGCTCTGGAACCCGAAGCCTCCACCCATCAGGAAGCCACCGGTATCGAAAGCGCCGATGTTCTCGTGCGTGAGCACGGCGCGCACGCCGCGCAGCCGCAGCGCCGCGGTGCTGTCGATGCGCGTGATGGAACCGCGCGCGATGCGCGACGGCACCAGCGCGGCATGCAGCATGCGCGGGCGTGCGTCGTCCGCGGCATAGCGGGTGGCACCGCGCACCTTCTCGCGCGCGTCGACGCGCTCGGCGCCGGCGCGCGGGGTGCTTCGGGTTGTGGTTCGGGTTGTGGTTCGGGTTGCCATGGTGTTCAGCTCCTTTCCTTGGCCAGCATGAGTGCGTCTGTCACGGTCTCGATGCCCAGCGCCACCTTGAAGCCGTTGTGTTCGAGCGGCACGGCGCCCTCGAACGCCAGCTCGGCCGCTTGCCGCGCCGCCGCCCGCGTCAGCGGCTTGCCCAGCAGGCTGCGTTCGGCCTGCAGGGCGCGCCACGGGCGCGTGGCGACGCCGCCGAGCGCGATGCGTGCGTCGGTCACCCGGTGGCCCTGGCCCTGCAGGTGCACCGCGACGGCGGCCGACGTGAGCGCGAAGGCATACGACTCGCGGTCCCGGACCTTGTGGTACGACGACGCGCGCCCCACGCCGCTGCGCGGTACGCGGATGCGCACGATGAGTTCGTCCGACGCCAGCACCGTCTCCAGGTGCGGCGTGGCGCCGGGGGCGCGGTGCAGTTCGCGCACCGGCAGGCTGCGTGCTCCGCGCGGGCTCACCGTGTCGACCATGGCGTCGAACGCCGCCAGCGCGACGGCCATGTCCCCCGGATAGACCGCCACGCAGGCATCGCTGCCGCCCAGCACGGCATGGCCGCGGTTTTGCCCGCCCAGCGCCGCGCAACCGCTGCCGGGCACGCGCTTGTTGCACGCGAACTCGGGGCTGCCGCGAAAGTAGGCGCAGCGCGTGCGCTGCAGCAGGTTGCCGCCCACCGTCGCCATGTTGCGCAGCTGCTGCGAGGCGGCCTTCCACAGCGATTCCGACAGGGCCGGAAACTCGCGCAGCACCACCGGGTCTTCGGCGACGTCGCTCATGAGCGCGAGCGCGCCGATGCGAAGCTCGCCACGCGCGCTGGCGTCGATGTCGCGCAAGCCCTCGATGCGCGTGATGTCGATCACCGTCGACGGCGCCTCCACGCCGAGCTTCATCAGGTCGAACAGCGTGGTGCCGCCAGCGATGTAGCGCGCGCCGGGCTGGTGCTTCGACATCAGTTGCACGGCCTCGTCGATGCCGAAGGGACGCAGGTAGGCGAAGTCACGCATGGCGGCCTCCTCGCGAACGTGGTTCCGCCGCCATCTTCGGTGCGGCGTCGCGAATGGCTTCGAGGATGCCCGCGTAGGCGCCGCAGCGGCAGAGGTTGCCGCTCATGTACTCGCGGATCTGCGCGTCGCTGGTGGCGTGGCCCTCGCGCACGCAGGCAATGGCCGCCATCACCTGGCCCGGCGTGCAGTAGCCGCATTGCAGCGCGTCGTGGTCGATGAAGGACTGCTGCATCGGGTGCAGCGTGCCGTCGGGTGCCTCGACGCCCTCGATGGTCGTGACCGCGCAGCCGTCGGTCTTCACGGCCAGCGTGAGGCACGACGCCACCCGGCGCCCGTCGACGTGCACCGTGCAGGCGCCGCACTGGCCGTGGTCGCAGCCCTTCTTTGCGCCGGTGAGGCCCAGCTGTTCGCGCAGCACGTCGAGCAGGGAGGCACGCGGCTCCAGCTTCAGCGCGTGAAGCGTGCCGTTGACGGTCACGCGCGTGTCGCTGGTGCCTTCGTAGGGGTTGGCGACGGCAGAGGCCGCCGCGGTTGCGTCGGTTGCGGCAGCGGCCGCGGGGGCGGCTGCGACCGTGGCGGTGGCGGCAGTGGCGGCGGTGGCGGCGGCCGTGCTCATCATGAAGGTGCGCCGGTTGAGCGCGGCCCCGGCGTTCGCCGCCGGCCGTGTGGGTGTGTTGTTCATCGTGGAGTCTTTCTGGCGGAAGGTGCGCTTCAGACCTCGCGGCCGCGCCAGGCGTCCAGCGAGCCCCGCCCGCTGCCGTGTGCGCCGAGGAAGAAGGCGACGAAGGCGAGCATCAGCGGGTACTCGAAGCCGCGGTCGATCCAGGGAAACGTCGGCCCCAGGATCCAGCTGATGACCAGCATCTGCACGGTCACCATCGCCGCCACGATGCGCGTGAACAAGCCCAGCGCAATCAGCAGTCCGCCCACGCCTTCGAGCAGTGCGATGAACACGCCGATCAACGGCGCGGCCGGCAGGTGCAGCACGTTGGCGATGAGGTTGACCGAGCCCGCCATCGGATCGGCCATGCTGCCGTGGCTGCGGCCCAGCAGTTTCGGCAGGCCGTGGGTCATGAGCATCAGCCCGAAAGCGACTCGAAGCAGCAGGTAGCCGATGGGTTCGAGGCGGTCGTACAAGCCTCGCAGGCCGGGAAAGATGAGTGACATGGTTGCGTCCTTGGAGTGCAAGGGCGAGTTTGTCTATTCCCCCGCGTTGAATAAAGACGGCAGAACTGCCAACATAATTCAACCGACCTCAACAATCACCGACGGAACGACCCCCATGGACCGCTTCGACGCGATGCGGCTGTTCACCCGCATCGTCGAGCTGGGCAGCTTCACGCAGGCTGCCGCCGCGCTCGACATGCCGCGTGCCACGGCCACCCACGCCATCAAGGAGCTCGAGGCGCGGTTGCACGTGCGCCTGCTGGTCCGCACCACGCGCCAGGTGCGCACCACCGTCGACGGACAGGCTTACTACGAACGTTGCCGCCACCTGCTGCGCGAGCTGGAGGACGCCGAATCGTCGCTGGCCGAGCTGTCCATCAACCCGCGCGGACGGCTGCGCATCGACATCCACGGCGCGCCGGCCAACGAGCTGGTGCTGCCGCGCATCGGTGAGTTCCATGCGCGCTACCCGCACATCGAGCTGGCCGTCGGCAGCGGCGACCGGCTGGTCGACCTCGTGCGCGAGGGAGTGGACTGCGTGGTGCGCGCGGGCGAGCCCAAAGACTCTTCACTGGTCACGCGGCGGCTGGCGCTCATTCCCCAGGTGACGGTGGCGAGCCCCGCGTACCTCGCCGCGAACGGCACCCCGTTGCAGCCGGCGGACCTGGCGCGGCACTGGGCGGTCAATTTCTTCTCGGCATCGCGCACGGACTTCTTTCCGTTCGACTTCGAAGTCGACGGCCGTGCGGAGACGCACATGCTGCGCAGCTGGATCAGCGTGAACAGCGCCGACAGCTACAAGACCTGCGCGGAGCAGGGGTGCGGAATCATCCAGGTGCCGCGCTTCCATGTCGAGCGGCAGCTGCGCGCGGGAACGCTGGTGGAGATCCTCGCCCACACGCCCTGCCCGCCGATGGTGTATTCGGTGCTCTATCCGCACCACCGGCAACTGTCTCCGCGGGTGCGTGTGTTCATCGACTGGGTGACCCAGCTCTACGACGAGTGTTTCGGCCCGCGTTGAGCGAGCCGCCACCCTCACTCCACCGTCACGCTCTTCGCCAAATTGCGCGGCTTGTCCACATCGGTTCCGCGCGCGCACGCCGTGTGATACGCCAGCAGCTGCAGCGGCACCACGTGCAGGATGGGCGACAGCGCACCGTAGTGCTCGGGCATGCGGATCACGTGCAGGCCTTCGCCGCTCTTGATCTGGGTGTCGCCGTCGGCCAGCACGTAGAGCACGCCGCCGCGCGCGCGCACTTCCTGCAGGTTGCTCTTGAGCTTTTCGAGCAGCGTGTCGTTGGGGGCCACGGCCACCACCGGCATTTCGCTGGTCACCAGCGCGAGCGGACCGTGCTTGAGCTCGCCGGCGGCGTAGGCCTCGGCGTGGATGTAGGTCACTTCCTTGAGCTTGAGCGCGCCTTCCAGCGCGATCGGGTAGTGCAGCCCGCGGCCCAGGAAAAGCGCGTTGTCCTTGCGCGCGAAGTCTTCGGCCCAGCCGATGATCTGCGGCTCCAGCGCCAGCACCGACTGCAGCGCGACGGGCAGGTGGCGCATCTCCTTCAGGTAGCGCGCCTCGTCCTCGTCGCTCAGGCGGCCCTTGGCCTGCGCGAGCGCCAGCGTGAGCAGGAACAGGCCCGCCAGCTGCGTGGTGAAGGCCTTGGTCGACGCCACGCCGATCTCCACGCCCGCGCGCGTGATGTACGCCAGCTTGCACTCGCGCACCATCGCGCTGGTGGCCACGTTGCAGATGGTCAGCGTCTGCTCCATGCCGAGCGAGCGCGCGTGCTTCAGGGCGGCCAGCGTGTCGGCCGTTTCGCCCGACTGGCTGATGGTGACGACCAGCGTACGCGGGTCGGGCACGGAGTCGCGGTAGCGGTACTCGCTGGCGATCTCGACCTGCGTGGAAATCTTCGCGATGCCTTCTAGCCAGTACTTGGCCGCGCAGCCGCTGTAGTAGCTGGTGCCGCAGGCGAGGATGAGGACCTTGTCGATCTCCTGGAACACGCGGTGCGCGCTGGCCCCGGTGCCGCCGTTTTGCCCGATGCCGTCGAACAGCTCGGGCACGATGCCTTCCACGCCCTCGAGCGTGTCGCCGATGGCGCGCGGCTGCTCGAAGATTTCCTTCTGCATGTAGTGGCGGTACGGGCCCAGCTCGGCCGCGCCGCTGTGCGCGTGCACGGTGCGCACCGGGCGCTGCTCGGCGGACAGGGGCTTGTGGTTCTTGTCGACGATCCAGTACTTGCCCGGCTGCAGGTCGACCACGTCGCCCTCTTCGAGGTACACGATCTGGTCGGTCACACCGGCCAGGGCCATGGCGTCGCTGGCCAGGAAGTTCTCGGTGCCGTCCTTGCCCGCGCCCAGGATCAGCGGCGAGCCGGCCCGCGCACCGACCACGCGCTGCGGCTCGTCGCGGCAGATCACGGCAATGGCGTAGGCGCCGTGCAGCTGCAGCACGGCGGCCTTCACGGCCTCGAACAGGTCGCCGTCGTAGAGGCTGTCGACCAGGTGGGCGATGACCTCGGTGTCGGTCTGGCTCTCGAACACGTAGCCCTTGGCCTCGAGCGCGGCGCGCAGGGGTTCGTGGTTTTCGATGATGCCGTTGTGCACGAGCGCGATGCGCCCGGGCCGCGCGCCTTGCGCGCCGGCACCGGGGCCGTGGCTGAAGTGCGGGTGCGCGTTGTGCACCACCGGCGCGCCGTGCGTGGCCCAGCGCGTGTGGGCGATGCCGGTGAGGCCTTCGACCTTGTCGTCGTGCACCTGCGTCATCAGGTCCGCCACGCGCGAGGTGGTGCGCGCGCGTGTCAGCCCGCCCGCGTGCACCGCCACGCCGCACGAGTCATAGCCGCGGTATTCGAGCCGCTGAAGGCCCTGGACCAGGACCGGAACGATGTTGCGATGGGACGCTGCCCCGACGATGCCGCACATGGTGAGCTGCCTTTGATGAAGAAGAGGATGGAGGGAAGGCCTCGATGGTAGGGAGACGGGGAAGAAATATGTTTTCCAATTTCTTATGATTTCGGACTTTTATTTCTTCACATCATCCGTTTGGATTTTTATTCCATAATTTCAACCAATATGGAATCAATATCGCTGGATTCAACCGACCTTCGCTTGCTCGACGCCTTGCAACGCGACGCGTCGCAGACCAACCAGCGCCTGGCCGCCGACATCGGCATCTCGCCCCCCACCTGCCTGCGCCGTGTGCAGCGGCTGCGCGAGGTCGGCCTGATCGAGCGGCAGGTGGCGTTGCTGTCCCCCGACCGGCTCGCCGCGGTGCTCGGCCATGGTCTTCAGGCGGTGGTGGAGATTTCGCTGGACCGGCAGGACGCGGCCTCGCTGGACGCCTTCGAGGCGCGCGTGATTGCGGACGACGCGGTGCAGCAGTGCTGGCGCGTCTCCCCGGGGCCGGACTTCGTGCTGGTGGTGGCCGCGCGCGACATGCCGGACTACGGCGCCCTCACGCAGCGGCTGTTCACCGCCGATGCGAACGTGCGCAACGTGAAGGCTTTCTTCAGCCTGAAGCGCGCGAAGTTCGAGCCCGGGATTCCGTTGGGCTGAAGCCTGTACGGCCCCGAACAAGATTCAAGCCTTGGGCGCCTTCTGAGGCCGCTTCCAGTTGGCGAAGCTCACCTGCTTGCCCCGCGCCACCGTCAGCGCGCCCGGCTCCGTCGACTTGTTGAGCGTCGACCCGCCGCCGATGGTCCCCCCCGCCCCGATGGTGATCGGCGCCACCAGCACGCAATTGCTGCCCACGTGCACGTCGTCGCCGATCACCGTGCGGTGCTTGTTGGCGCCGTCGTAGTTGGCCGTGATGCTGCCCGCGCCGTAGTTCACCCGCTCGCCGACCGTCGCGTCGCCCAGGTAGGCCAGGTGGTTGGCCTTGGCGCCCGCGGCCAGCGTCGAATTCTTCACCTCGACGAAATTGCCGATGTGCACCTCCGCCCCCAGTTGCGCCCCCGGGCGCAGCCGCGCGAACGGGCCCACCAGCGCCCCCGCCCCCACGCGCACCCCGGCCTTCTCGCCGTCGATGTGCGTGAACGGGTGAATCACCGCGCCCGCCTCGATGCGCGCGTTGGCAATCACGCAGTTCGCGCCGATGCGCACGCCCTCGCCCAGCCATACCGCGCCCTCGAACACGCAGTTGACGTCGATTTCCACGTCCGCCTCGCATTCCAGCGTGCCCCGCAGGTCGAAGCGCGCCGGGTCGGCCAGGCGCACGCCCTGCGTCATCAGCGCATCGGCCTGGCGCAGCTGCCAGGCCCGCTCCAGCGCCGCCAGCTGCGCCGGGCTGTTGATGCCGGCCACCTGCAGCGCATCGGTGGTGATGTGCGCCACCACCGGCACACCGTCGGCCGCCGCGAACTTCACCACGTCCGTCAGGTAGTACTCGCCCTGCGCGTTCTGGTTGTCCAGCCGCGCCAGCCAGCCCTTGAGCAGGCGCGCCGGCACCGCCATCACGCCGCTGTAGATCTCCTGGACCGCGCGCTGCGCCTCGCTGGCGTCCTTGTGCTCGACGATGGCCGTCACCTCGCCGCCCGCGCTGGAGCGAATCACGCGGCCGTAGCCGCTCGGGTCGTCGAATTCGATGGTCAGCAGCGCCAGGCGCTCGCCGGCGCTGGCCGCGATGAGCGCGCGCAGCGTGTCCTCGCCGATCAGCGGCACGTCGCCCGACAGCACCACCACCGTGCCGTCGTCCGCCAGCAGCGGCGCGGCCTGCTGCACGGCGTGGCCGGTGCCCAGCTGCGGCTCCTGGCGCGCGAAGCGCTGCGTGGCGCCGGGCGTGGTGGCCGACGACGCGGCCATGGCCGTCATCGCAGCCTCGACCTGCGCCGCGCCGTGCCCCGTGACGAACACCACATTGCGCGCGCCGATGCGCGCGGCCGTGCCGGCCACATGGGCCAGCAATGCGCGGCCGCCCAATCGATGCAACACTTTGGGCAGCTTGCTCTTCATGCGCGTGCCCTTGCCGGCCGCCATGATGACGACGTCGATCGGCCCCTGGTTGTGTTGTTGCGGAGTCTGGTTCATGCGTTTTTCTTCCCGAATTCGTTGCGCTGCGGTGGCGCGGATTATCGGCGTGCTGTGCCTCGCGGCCGCCCTGGGGGCTTGCAGCGCGATCAAGCTCGCCTACAACAACCTGCCCACGGTGAGCTACTGGTGGCTGGACGGCTACCTCGACTTCGACAGCGAGCAAAGGCCCAAGGTGCGCGACGAACTGGCGCAGCTGCTGGCCTGGCACCGCCAGAACGAGCTGCCCCGGCTGAGCGCGATGCTGCAGGACGCGCAGGCACTGGCCCCCGCCGAAGTGACGCCCGAGCAGGTCTGCGCCATGGCCGACCGCATCCGCGAGCGCCTGCTGGCCGTGAGCGAGCGCGCCGAGCCCGCCGGCACCGAGCTGGCGCTGAGCCTCACCGACGCGCAGCTGCAGCAGCTGGAGCGCAAGTACGCCAAGAACAACGCCACCTACCGCAAGGACTGGCTGGACCGCACGCTGGCGCAGGTGCAGGAAAAGCGCTACGACCAGTTCCTGGACCGCGCGGAAGATTTCTACGGGCGGCTGGGCACGGAACAGCGCGACCTGCTGAAGCAGCAGGTCGCGCAGTCGGTGTTCGATCCGCGGCTGGCCGACGCCGAGCGCCGCAAGCGCCAGCAAGAGGCGCTGGTGCTGCTGCGCGGCTTCGTCGCCGGCAAGCCTTCGCCGGCCGAGGCGCGCGCGGCGCTGCATGGCTACATCCAGCGCATCGCCGAGCCGCCGCCCGGTCCCTGGCACGACCAGCAGCAGGCGCTTTTGCAGGAAGGGTGCCGCAACACGGCGGCGCTGCACAACAACACCACCGCGAGCCAGCGCGCCCAGGCGGTGCGCCGGTTGCAGGCCTACCAGGACGACCTGCGGCAGCTGGTGGCCGCGCGCTGAGCCGCCGCGGGCAGCGAGCCGGCGGCGCTCAGACCGACGGCACTAGATCAACGGCGTGGGGCGCATCGGGCGCTCGAAGTAGTCGCCCAGCGTTTCCAGCGCGTGCGGCTCCAGGATGCGCAGCCAGCCGGCGTCGATCTTGTAGAGCCCCAGGCGCTGCAGGCGCCGCAAGGTCTTGTTGGTGTGCACCAGCGACAGCCCCAGCGCGTCGGCGATGTGCTGCTGGTTGAACGGAAACTCGACCCAGCCGTCGCGCACCAGGCCCACGCGCTCGGCGCGGCGGTACAGGTGCATCAGCAGCATGGCCACGCGCTCGCTGGCGTTGCGTCGGCCGGCGGTGACGAGGTTGTCGTCGACCATCTTTTCCTCGCGCGCGGCCAGCCAGGTGATGTCGTAGCCCAGCTTGGGCTGGGCATGGAACAGGCCCCAGAGCCGGTCGCGCGAAAAAGCGCACAGCGTGACGTCGGTGACCGCCTCCACGCCGTGGCTCTGGCCGTCCGCAAATTCGTCTTGCAGGCCGACGAAGTCGCCGGGCAGCAGAAAGCTCAGTATTTGCCGGCGGCCGTCGCTCAGCGTCTTGTAGCGAAAGGCCCAGCCCGAGTAGAGGGTGAAAAGCTGCGGGCTGCGGCGGTGCTCCTCGATGATCGCGCCACCCGGGGCGATGCGCCGGGCACCGACGCGAAACGACTGGATGGTCTTGAGTTCTTCCTCGGAAGCCGGAAGAAAAGCCTCCAGCCTGCGCAGCGCGCAGTCGTCACACGGGTTGACGCCTTGGGGGGGAGGCGCGGCGGCGGGGTAGTCCTCGAATTTCACGCTTCACTATAGGCGCTCGGGCTGTGTCTTTTGACATTTCGCGACGTCCGGTGGGTACCTACACTGCGCTC
This sequence comes from Variovorax sp. J22G73, assembly GCF_030317035.1. GTDB lineage: Bacteria > Pseudomonadota > Gammaproteobacteria > Burkholderiales > Burkholderiaceae_C > Variovorax. The sequence continues at coordinate 23,407 of NZ_JASZYK010000001.1, read as the reverse complement.
GCCCTTCGCTCCCACGCCCCATGACAGACGCAAGACCAGACGCCAGAACAGACGCCCGACAGCCGCTCTTCGAAGTCCTTTACTGCAGCACGCTCGCACCCGACCTGCCCCCGACCACCGTGGGCTCGATCACTTCAAGGGCCCGCGCGCGCAACCTGGAACGCGGCATCACCGGCCTGCTGGTGTTCGACGGCCAGCGCTTCTGCCAGCACCTGGAAGGTCCTCGCGACGCGGTCGACGAACTGATGGCGCAGATCGAGAAGGACCCGCGCCACACGGACATCCGCGTGGTTCACGCCGCGCCGCTCGCGGTGCGCCGCTACACGGGCTTCGGCATGGGCCTGGCCGAAAGCGAGGGGCCCGACCTGATGGCGGGGGTGCATGTGCTGAATGGGGAGGTGGCGCTGCGGCACTTTCTGGCGCTGCTGCCGAGCTTCGACATCAACGGCTGAAGCCCGGCCAAGGTCCGGGGTCGAAAGACGCTTCAAAAAGAAAAAGGCGGCCGAGGCCGCCTTTCGAGCTCCTGGAGGCCGAACAATCAGGCGTTGTCCCAGCTGTAGGTCGCGCCGTAGCCGTCCCACGCCTCCATCACGATGCGCTGGCCCGCGGCCACCGTCAGCGATTCGCCCGGTGCGAGCACCAGGTCTTCGCTGGGGCTGGCCAGGGTGGCGTCGGGCGTGATCCACACCCGGCCCTGCTTCACCCGCAACACGCTGGCCGTGCGCGCCTTCAGGCTCATTGCCTCGCCAGGGGCGATTTGCCAGGCACCGCGGCGAACGGCCGGCGGAACGGCGGCGGTGGTGCGGGTGGCGGACAGGGGCGAGAGCGATTCGGTGGTGCAGACGGCGGTGGACATGTTGAAACTCCTTGGGGCTTCCGAGGCGCCGGCCGGTCAGACAGAGAAGGGCAATGGCGCAGTTCGGAAGTGAATGATCGTTTCCGGCGCGCGAATGGTCCAATGAAAACGAGGTAGGCTACTGATGCGGGTTTCGCATCAATCGGTTTGGACATCCCCCGCACTCCTGAACTTACATTCATGCAGCATTCGCAAACCCACCTGCGCTCCCGCCCGATTTCCGCCGGCCACCTGCGCGCCTTCGAGGCCGTGGCCCGGCACCTGAACTTTCGCGCCGCCGCCGAGGAAATGGCCCTGACCCAGTCGGCCGTGAGCCGACAGATCCAGTCGCTGGAAGAAGAGGTGGGCGTGGCCCTGTTCCTGCGCCACACGCGGGCCGTGGAGCTCACCAGCGCCGGGGCGCTGTTGCTGCTGGCGGTGCAGCAGTCGCTGCCGCGCATCGACACGGCCGTGCGCCAGATTCGCCAGAGCGCGGGGCGCCAGAGCGTGTCGCTGACCACCTTCGCGTCGTTCGCGTCGATGTGGCTCATTCCGCGGCTGGAGGCCTTCCAGCGCGACAACCCCGAGATCGACATCCGCATCGACGCCAGCGACGTGGCGGTCGACCTCGAGGTGGCCGACGTGGACATCGCCCTGCGCTACGGCCCGCGCGAGACCATGCCGGCCACGGCCGTGCGCCTGTTCGGCGAAACGCTGACGCCGGTGGCCAGCCCCTGGCTGCTGAAGAGCAACCCGCCCATCAAGACGCCGGCCGACATCACGCGCTTCACGCTCATCGAGGCGGGTGACGCGCACCGCACGCACCTGGAATGGCTGACCTGGCGGCGCTGGTTCGAGGTGAACGGGCTGGAGCGCGCGAGCCCCAAGCGCTGGCTCTACTTCAACTACGCCTACCAGATGGTGCAGGCCGCGCTCACGGGCCAGGGCATCACGCTGGCGCGCAGCTCGCTGATTGCCGAGAGCCTGGCCAACGGCGACCTGGTCGAGGTGCTGCCGCAGCACCGCATGGATTCACCGATGGCGTATTGGCTGATCGCCGGTCCGCGCAACGCGCTGCGGCCCGAAATTCGCGCCTTCTGGGACTGGCTGCAGCTGCAGGCCGCGACCACGCGCGAAACGATCGGCGAGGTGCCCGACCCAGACACCGTCGACAACATGGACTGAGCTGAGCCGGTTCAGCTCAGCTCAGCTCAGCTCATCGGCCAGACGACCCCGTTGTCGTTCAGGATGGCGTCCAGCGGCAGGTCGTGCGCCTCGGGCTCGAAGTCTTCGAGAAAGCCGTGCGTGAAACCCAGCCCCACGGTGAACGGCCGGGGCTCCAGCGCCGCCAGCGTGCGGTCGTAGAAACCGCCGCCGTAGCCCAGCCGGTAGCCGCCCGCGCTGTAGCCCACGCAGGGCACGAACAGCAACGTCGGCACGATGAGTTCGGTGTCCTTGGGCTTGGGAATGCCGTAGGCGTCTTCTTCCATCTGGCAGCCCGGGTACCAGGCATGGAAGGTCAGCGTCTTGTGAACTTTGTCGATCACCGGCAGTCCGATGCGGCGGCGCTGGGACTCTTCCATGAGCTCGCCGTCTTCCTTCCAACGATGCAACGCAGGCAACGGATCGAACTCGCCCTTGATCGGCCAGTAAGCGCCGATGACGGTGTCGGGCCGCCCGACCAGCCAGATGCGCATCACGCGCTGCAGCAGGTCCGCGCGTGTCAGCCGGTCCGGCATGGCCAGGCGTTGTTCGATCAATGCCTTGCGCAGTTGATCCTTCAGAAAACTCGCCGTCGCCGAGGTGTCGGCATCCTTTGACTTGTCCATAATCCCCCGATGCAGTTCCCAAGCATTTTGGCACCCCAGCGCTACCGCCCGCGCCCCTCATTGCGCAGCACGGCACCGGCACTGGTCTTTTCCGCTGTCCTGGCCCTCGCGGCGTTGCTTTCCCATCAACCCGCCGCGGCCCAGGTCAACACCAACGACGACGTGCTGGTGCAGATGAAGCAGGCCTTCCAGCGCGGCGACAAGGCCCGCCTGACCGGCCTGCTGCCGCAGGCACGCGGCCATGCCCTGGAACCTTGGGCTGCCTACTGGGAACTCAAGGCGCGGCTGCAGGAAGCCGCCCCCAACGAGGTGCAGGACTTCTTCGCGCGCTACCCCGGCACCTACCAGGAAGACCGCCTGCGCAACGACTGGCTGCTGCTCACGGGCCAGCGCCGCGACTGGGACAACTTCTCCGCCGCCGTCGCCGGCTTCCGCATGGGCGACGACCCGCAGGTGCGCTGCTACGCCGTGCTGGTCGACGCGCTGCGCAGCGGCACCGCCACGCAGGCCCAGGCCGACGAGGTGCGCCGCAACTGGTTCAGCCAGAAGGAAGCCGACGACGGCTGCCTCACCGCGGCCGACCGCATGTTCGCCGCCCGCCTGCTCGCGCCCAACGACGTGTGGAAGAAGGCGCGCCTGGCCATGGAAGCCAACCGGCCCCAGGCCGCGCGCGCCGCCGTCACCATGGCGGCACCCGATGCGCTGCCGCTGTTCGAGGAGCTGAACGCCAGCGCGGCCAAGTTCCTGACCGGCCGCGCCTTCGTGGCCGCCAAGTCGCGCAAGGAGCTGGTGGTGCTGGCGCTCGTCAAGGTCGCCATCGCCGACCCCGAGCAGGCCGCCACGCAGCTCGACAGCAAGTGGGGCCCCATGCTTTCGGCCGAGGAGCGCAACTGGCTCTGGGGCACCATCGGCCGCGCCGCGGCGCTGAAGCTCTGGCCGCAGGCCGGCACCTACTTCGCCAACGTCACGAAAAACGCCGACCTGTCCGACGACATGCTGGGCTGGCGCGTGCGCGCCGCCCTGCGCGCGGGCCAGTGGAAAGAGGTGGCGCCCGCCATCAACGCCATGAGCGAAACCGCCCAGCTCGACCCGACCTGGGTCTACTGGAAGGCCCGCGCACTGGCCACCGAGCGCAGCGAAGAGCGCCGCGCCCAGGCCCGCGAGCTCTACCAGAGCATTGCCGGCTCGCGCGGCTTCTATGAAATGCTGGCGCTCGAGGAGCTGGGCCAGCGCACCGTGGCCGCCACCCGCCCCGCCCCGCTCACGCCCGAAGAAAAAGCCGCCGCGCGCGCCAACCCGGCGCTGGCCCGCGGCCTCTACGCCATCGCCATCGGCCTGCGCCCCGAAGGCACGCGCGAATGGAACTACGCCACCAACCTGCACGACAAGGGCGGCATGGACGACCGCGCGCTGCTGGCCGCGGCCGACTTCGCCTGCCAGCGCGAGGTGTGGGACCGCTGCATCAACACCAGCGAGCGCACCAAGGGCGTGGTCGACGTCGAGCAGCGCTTTCCCATGCCCTTCCACGACACGGTGCTGCGCAAGGCGCAGGACATCGGCCTGGACCCGGCCTACGTGTACGGCCTGATCCGCCAGGAAAGCCGCTTCATCATGGACGCCCGCTCCGGCGTGGGTGCCTCGGGCCTGATGCAGGTCATGCCCGCCACCGCGCGCTGGACGGCCCGCAAGATCGGCCTGACCGACTTCTCGCCCGGCCAGATCAACGACCGCGAGACCAACATCACCATCGGCACCAACTACCTGAAGCTGGCGCTGGACGACTTCGACGGCTCCATGGCGCTGGCCGCCGCCGCGTACAACGCCGGTCCGGGCCGCCCGCGCAGCTGGCGCAACGGCCCGGTCGTCGAGGCCGCCATCTGGGCCGAGAACGTGCCCTTCAACGAGACGCGCGACTACGTGAAGAAGGTGCTGGCCAACACCACCAACTACGCCGCCATCATCAGCGGCCGCCCGCAGTCGCTCAAGGAGCGCCTGGGCCGCGTGGGGCCGCGCGACGCGGCCGAGCCCGAACCGAACAAGGACCTGCCCTGAGGTCGCGACATGAGGTCCGCGACATGAGGTCCGCGCCATGAGCTGGCACGACGAAGTGCTGGCCACCATCGCGTCCGAGTTCTCGGACGTGACCGATGTGGCGCAGCTCACGCGCATCGTGCTGCGCCTGACGCTGGCGGCGGTGCTGGGCTTCGTGCTCGGCTTCGAGCGCGAGCAGCAGGGCAAGGCGGCCGGCGTGCGCACGCACATGCTGGTGGCCATCGGCTCGGCGATGTTCGTGCTGATTCCGCAGCAGACCGGCATCGTGCCGGCCGACATGAGCCGCGTGATCCAGGGGCTGGTGGCGGGCGTGGGCTTCCTGTGCGCGGGCACCATCCTGAAGCAGGGCAAGGACGAATCGCATGTGCAGGGCCTGACCACCGCCGCCGGCCTGTGGATGACCGCAGCCATCGGCATGGCCTGCGGGCTGGGGCGCGAGGCCACCGCCGTGCTGAGCGCGCTGCTGGCGCTGGCCGTGCTGTCGCTGGTGCCGCGCCTGGTGGGCCTGCTGGAGCGCGCCTTCGGCAACGCGAACGAAGCCGGCGCGCAGGCGCGGGTGATCGCCTCGCCGGAAGACACGCCGCGCCGCTGAGCGCTGGCGCACGCCGAGGCCCGGGCCCGGGCCCGGGCATCAATTCGCGCCGCGTTCGGCATCAATGCCGCGGCGGCGCGCCGCTAGCATCGAAGGCTTTGTTCTCGCATCGCAACATACCGGAGGCCCCTCATGCGCAAGCTCTATATCGGCAACAAGAACTACTCGTCGTGGTCCATGCGTCCCTGGGTGCTGATGAAGCAGGCCGGCATCGCGTTCGACGAGGTCATGGTGCGCTTCGACTCCTTCGACGCCGACTCGGCCTTCAAGAACGCCATGGCCGCCCTCAACCCCGTGGCCAAGGTGCCGGTGCTGGTCGACGGTGACCTGGTGGTGTGGGACACGCTGGCCATCGCCGAGTACCTGGCCGAGACCTTCCCCGAGAAGCAGCTGTGGCCCGCCGCCGCGGCCGACCGCGCACGCGCGCGCAGCGTGTGCGCCGAGATGCATTCGGGCTTCGGCGGCCTGCGCGGCCACTGCGGCATGAACATCGAGGCCTCGCTGCCCGAGGTGGGCGCGCGGCTGCTGAAGGAACAGCCCGAGGTCGCCAGCGACCTTGCGCGCATCGTGCAGATGTGGAGCGGCCTGCTCGACGCGCACGGCGGGCCGATGCTGTTCGGCGGCTTCGGCATTGCCGACGCCTACTTCGCGCCCATCGGCACGCGCATCAAGACCTACGGGCTGCCGGTGCCGGCGCAGATCTCTGACTACATCGAGCGCGTGCAGGCGTTGCCGGGCATCAAGGCCTGGATCGACGACGCACTGGCGGAAAAGGATTTCCTGCAGTTCGAAGAGCCCTACCGCACGGGGCGGTAAGGCTTTCGAACAGAGAGAGGGAACGAGGCGGTCAGAACCTGTAGGTGGCCGCCACGTACGTGACGATCGGGTTCAGCTTCAGGCTGGCTTCGCTCGTGGCCACGGGCGTGCCGTAGATCGAGGTGGTCGTCAGCTTGGCCTTGGTCTTCAGCGGAATGTAGGACACCGAGAACGACACGCCCCAGTGCTTGTCGAACTGGTAGGCCGCGCCCACGTTGATGACCGGTGCGAACGAGCTGTCGAGCTTGGCCGTGGTGTTCACCGCCAGCGGCGACTGGCGGAACTGGCTGGCCAGCGCGCCCTGCAGGTTGGAGGTCAGCTTGACGTCGCTGTACCAGACATAGGTCGCGCCCAGCCCGACGAAGGGACGGAAGGCGTCGGTGCCCTCGTTGAAGAAATACTTGCCCAGGATGGTCGGGCTCCACTGGCGCGCCTGGCCCAGCTCGCCCACGCGGCCCAGCGTGCCGGTGCCGTTGAGCTTGAACTTGGGCGGCACGCCGAACACGCCTTCCACGGCCCAGTGGCTGTCCAGGAAGTACGTGGCGTTCAGGCCCAGGGTGTCGGAGTCGCTCACGCTCGCGCCGGAGCCGGCCAGCACCGCCGGGAACGGCGAGGTCACGGTCAGCGGCTTGCTGGAATCCTGCGGTGACAGATGGAACCAGCCTGCGCCCACGACCCAGTCGCCGGCCTGTTGCGCCATGGCGCTCCCGGACGCGAGCGCGCCCAGAGCCGCCAGCGCAATCATTGTTTTCTTCATGATGTGAATTGCTCCTTTGGTTGAAAGATCCCTCTGCGGATTCGGGCGACGGCTTGTGATTGCCGCTTGAAACCGCTCGTTCGACGAATGATTGCCCGGTCCGCGGGGCGATTATCGAACGACCGTTCTTTTTTACGAGTGAGGAGAATCCCTACACTGCGCCGATGCATATTTTTCTCGTCGGCGGCGCCCTGCGCGACCGCCTGCTCGGGCGCCCCGTGTCCGACCACGACTGGCTGGTGGTGGGCGCCACGCCCGAAGAAATGACGGCCCGCGGCTACCTGCCGGTGGGGCGCGACTTTCCGGTGTTCCTGCATCCGCGCACGCGCGAGGAGTACGCGCTGGCCCGCACCGAGCGCAAGAGCGCGCCCGGCTACCGCGGCTTCACGGTGCACGCCGCGCCCGACGTCACGCTCGAGCAGGACCTGGCCCGCCGCGACCTCACCGTCAACGCCATCGCGCTGCCGGCCGGACACGTGAGCGCCGACGGCCGCTTCGACCCCACGCCCGATCACCTGGCCGACCCCTTCCACGGCCAGCGCGACCTGCGCGACAAGGTGCTGCGCCACGTGACCGACGCGTTTCGCGAAGACCCGGTGCGCATCCTGCGCGTGGCGCGTTTCGCGGCGCGCTTCGACGACTTTTCCGTCGCGCCCGAGACGATGGCGCTGATGCGCGAGATGGTCGCCGCCGGCGAGGCCGACGCGCTGGTGGCCGAGCGCGTGTGGCAGGAGCTGTCGCGCGGGCTGATGGAGGAGCGCCCCTCGCGCATGTTCGAGGTGCTGCGCGACTGCGGCGCGCTGGCCGTGCTGCTGCCCGAGGTCGATCTGGCGGGCCGGTTGATGAACGTCGTGGACACCAGCGCACGGCTGCGCGCGTCGCTGGCCGTGCGCTTCGCGTGCCTGGTGAACGACTTCGGCAAGGCCACCGCACCCGCCACGCCCGACCTTGCGCCGCTGCACGCGCTCTGCGACCGCTGGCGCGTGCCCGTGGACATCCGCGAGCTGGCCGAGGTGGTGGCGCGCGAACGGGGCCACCTGCACGACAGCGACGCACTGGACGCCACGGGCCTGATGCGCCTGCTGGAGCGCTGCGACGCCTTCCGCAAGCCCGCGCGCTTCACCGAGGCGCTGCTGGCCTGCGAATGCGACGCGCGCGGCCGACTGGGGCTGGCGGAAGAAGCCGCGTACACGCCAGGGCAGCGGCTGCTCGCGGTGCTGGCGACGGCCGCCGCCGTGCCCACCGACGTGGTGGCGCGCGCCGCGCAGCAGGCCGGCGCGACCGGGCCGAAGATCGGCGAGGCGATCCACCGGGCACGCGTCGAGGCGGTGGCCGCGTCGCTGGCCTGATCCGCAGGAGTTCCGGGTCTTGCTCCTTCCCCCTCTGGGGGAAGGCTGGGATGGGGGCAGGACTTCGATGAGGCGCAGCGCTTACTCGAAAGCCGTCGTGCCCCCACCCCAACCCTCCCCCAGAGGGGGAGGAGCCAATACCGCCCGCCACTCACCTTCCGGCTTTGGCCGACACGCGCCGCCGAACTCGCGTGTTATGGTTTTTCCCAATGCCAAAGTCCTCCAGCAGCAACGAACAGTTGCCTCCTCCGTTGGGCCGTGATGCAGCCCTTTTTCTCGACTTCGACGGAACGCTCGTCGGCCTTGCGCCCACGCCCGAAGCCATCGAGATTCCCCCTGCACTCGTCTCCCTGCTCGGCGACCTGAGCGACCAGCTCGGCGGCGCGCTCGCCGTCGTGTCGGGCCGCCAGATCGATTCCATCGACCGCTTCCTGGCACCGCTTCGCCTGCCCGCCGCCGGCGAGCACGGCGTGCAGCGGCGCGACGCCAAGGGCCACATGCAAGAGCAGCGCGCGCCCGACCTCGTGCCCATCCTCGAGGTGGCCAACGAACTCGCGCGCGTGCACGAAGGCCTGCTGGTGGAGCGCAAGCACGCCGCCATCGCCCTGCACTACCGGCTCGCGCCGCAGCTGGAAGCCGTGTGCCGCGACGCCATGTCGCGCGCCATCGCCCACGACCCGCAGTTCGAGCTGATGCACGGCAAGTTCGTGTTCGAGGTGAAGCCCGCGGGCATCAACAAGGGCATCGCCATCGACGCCTTCATGACCGAGGCCCCGTTCGCGGGCCGCACACCGGTCTTCCTGGGCGACGACACCACCGACGAGAGCGGCTTTGCCGTGGTGCAGCCGCGCGGCGGCATCGCCGTGAAGGTGGGCTCGGGCCCCAGCCTGGCGCTGCACCGCCTCGAATCGCCGCGCGCCGTCTATGAATGGCTGGTGCAGGCGCGCGACCAGCTCGCGGGGCCGAAGAAGGCGCCGACCCCGGAGGCCACGGATAGCCCGGAGACCCAGGAATCACCGAGGAGCCCCGAATGAGCGAACCCCAACTGGCAACGCCCCCCGAGGAGCGCGCCGGCCAGGCGCTGGCGGGCGCCGCCGGCCCCGACGATCGCGCCCCCGTCGACGCACACGCCGCCGCGGCCCCGGGGCCGCGCGGCTTCGGGCCGCCGGCCGAGCCCTCGCTCAATGTCGGCGTGATCGGCAACTGCGCCTACAGCGCGCTCATCGATTCGCGCGGCCGCGCCGTGTGGTGCTGCCTGCCGCGCTTCGACGGCGACCCGGTCTTCAACGCGCTGCTGCACCCCGGCACGCCCGATGAAGGCGCCGGCGCCTGGGCCATCGAGATCGAAGACTTCGCGCAGGCCAGGCAGTGGTACGAGCCGAACACGGCCGTGCTGCGCACGCAGCTGTTCGACAGCGCGGGCCAGGGCATCGAGATCACCGACTTCGCGCCACGCTTCTACAGCCGCTCGCGCTACTTTCGCCCGCTGATGATGGTGCGCCGCGTGCGCCCCATTGCCGGCGCGCCGCGCATCCGCGTGTCGCTGGACCCGCGCTTCCAGTGGGGCGCCACCGCGCCGGTGGAGGTCACGCGCGGCAGCAATCACATTCGCTACGTGGGCCCCGACGTGACGCTGCGGCTGAACACCGACGCATCGATCTCGCACATCCTCTCGCGCCAGCCCTTCGTGCTCTCGCGCGAGTACAACTTCATGTTCGGCGTGGACGAGACGCTGACCGACGGCATTGCCGACACCGCGCGCAAGTTCGAGCAGGAAACCATCGCCTACTGGCGCACCTGGACCAAGCGGCTGGCCATTCCCTTCGAGTACCAGGAGGCGGTGATCCGCGCGGCCATCACGCTGAAGCTCTCGCTGTACGAAGACACCGGCGCCATCGTCGCGGCCATGACCACCAGCATTCCCGAGGCGCCGGGCAGCCAGCGCAACTGGGACTACCGCTACTGCTGGCTGCGCGACGCCTTCTTCGTGGTGCGCGCGCTCAACTCGCTGAGCGAGGTGGGCACCATGGAAGACTATCTGCGCTGGCTCGGCAACGTGGTGATCGGCTCGCACGGCGAGCACATCCAGCCGCTGTACGGCATCGGGCTGGAGCGCGAGCTGCCCGAGTCTTTTGTCGACGGGCTGCCGGGCTACCGCGGCATGGGGCCGGTGCGCGTGGGCAACCAGGCGCAGGAGCATTTCCAGCACGACGTGTACGGCAACATCGTGCTCGGCGCGGCGCAGGCCTTTCACGACCACCGGCTCCTGAGCCGCGCGGGCCTGGCGGAGTTTCCGCACCTGGAGGCCGTGGGCGAGCAGGCGGTGCGCGTCTACGGCACGCCCGACGCCGGCATGTGGGAGCTGCGCACGCGCGCACGCGTGCACACCAGCTCGGCGCTGATGAGCTGGGCCGCCTGCGACCGGCTCGCCAAGATCGCGCACGCGCTGGCGCTGCCCGAGCGCGCCGCGTACTGGGGCGACCACGCCGCGCGCATGAAGGAAGAAATTCTCGAGAAGTCGTGGTGCGAGGAGCGACAGGCCTTCGCGGAAAGCTTCGGCGGGCATGAGCTCGACGCGAGCATCCTGCTGATGGTGGAGGTGGGCCTGATCGACGCGCGCGACCCGCGCTTCATCTCCACGGTCGACGCCATGGAAAAGTCGCTCTGCGACGGCCCCTACATGCGCCGCTATGAAGCGGCCGACGATTTCGGCAAGCCCGAGACCGCCTTCAACATCTGCACCTTCTGGCGCATCGACGCGCTCGCCAAGATCGGTCGCAAGGCCGAGGCGCGCCAGATCTTCGAGACCATGCTCGCGGCGCGCAACCCGCTGGGCCTGCTGTCCGAAGACACCCACCCGGTCACGGGCGAGATGTGGGGCAACTTTCCGCAGACCTATTCGATGGTCGGCATCATCAACGCGGCCGTGCGCCTGTCCGCTCCCTGGGATTCGTGCATATGAGCCGTCTCGTCGTCATTTCCAACCGCGTGGCCGATCCACGCAAGCCCGCGGCCGGCGGCCTGGCCGTGGCCCTGGGCGAGAGCCTGCAGCAAAGCGGCGGCCTGTGGTTCGGCTGGAGCGGCCAGATCGTCGAGGGCGGCCCGACCGGCGAAGGCGAGCTGCACAAGCACCAGGCCGGCAAGGTCACGCTGGCCACCATCGACCTGAGCCGCGAGGACCACGACAGCTACTACCTGGGCTACAGCAACGACGTGCTGTGGCCGGTGTTCCACAACCGGCTCGACCTGGCGCACTTCGACGCCGGCTTCATCGGCGGCTACCGGCGCGTGAACCAGCTGTTCGCGCGCAAGGTGCTGCCGATGCTGCAGGACGACGACATCATCTGGATCCACGACTACCACCTGATTCCGCTGGCGGCCGAGCTTCGCGCGATGGGCTGCAAGCAGCGCATCGGCTTCTTCCTGCACATTCCGCTGCCGCCGCAGATCATCACCGCGGCCATTCCGCAGCACGAGTGGCTGATGCGCTCGTTGTTCTCCTACGACCTGATCGGCTTCCAGGCACAGCAGGACGTGCAGCACTTCGAGCACTACGTGCGCAACGAGGCGCGCGGCGAATACCTGGGCAACGACATGTACCGCGCCTACGGGCAGACGGTGCGCTGCAGCGCGTTTCCCATCGGCATCGACGTGGACGAGTTCCTGGCGCTCACGCACGCCAAGGAAGCGCGCGACATGTACGAGACCATGAAGCGCGAATACTCCAGCCGCAGGCTGCTGCTGGGCATCGACCGGCTCGACTACTCCAAGGGCATTCCGCAGCGGGTGCGCGCCTTTCGCGAGCTGCTGGCCAACTACCCGGAGAACCGGCGCAGCGCCACGCTGATACAGATCGCCTCGCCCACGCGCGAGACGGTGGACGCCTACGGCGACATCCGGCGCGAGCTCGAGTCGCTGTGCGGCGCCATCAACGGCGACTACGGCGAGCTCGACTGGATGCCGGTGCGCTACATCCACCGCATGGTCGCCCGCAAGCGCGTGCCGGGGCTGTGCCGCGCGGCGGCCGTGGGGTTGGTGACGCCACTGCGCGACGGCATGAACCTGGTGGCCAAGGAATACATCGCGGCCCAGGACCCGGCCGACCCGGGCGTGCTGGTGCTGTCGCGCTTCGCGGGTGCGGCCGAGCAGTTGAAGGAAGCGCTGCTGGTGAACCCGTACGACACCCACGGCACCGCCGAAACCGTTCAGCAAGCGCTGCACATGCCACTGGAAGAGCGGCGCGAGCGTCACCAGAAGCTGCTGTCACGCATTCGCGAGCAGGACATTCATTGGTGGCGGACCAGCTTCCTGGATGCCTTGCGCGAGGCTGCGAGCGAGCGCTGAGCTGTTGTCGGGTGGGGGCTGTTGTTCCGGGCGCGATCACGCCGGCGGGGCATCCCTTTTCTCTGTCCCCTTGAACAGACAAGCTCACCATCCAGTGAGCAACCGCACGAACCGCATCACAGGCCGCGTCTCTTCGGCAACCACGGCCCGGGACGGCAAAGCCACCGGCGCATGCACCCGCAGGTGCACGGCTGTGAGCGCCGTCACCTCGATCCAGCCCCCCTGCGGCATCCGGTGCACATCGCCCTCGGCGAGCAGCGTCTCGGTCATGAACACCGTTTCGCCGAACCAGCCCGGCGGCGACACCACGCGGGCGCGGCCTTCGGCCAGCTGAAGCCAGGCGCCCGCGTCGACCGACGTGCGCAGGGACTGGCCGGGTGCGAGAACGATGGAATCTGGCGCTTGGGAAAGGGTGGTGATCATGGCGGACCTCGGGTGAATCGAGGCTCCATCGTAGGAATTGCACCGCTGTAAAAACAGGCACACGCCATGGCTATTGCGACCGGAACAGCCGCCGTCAAAAGCCATCTGTTATGGTCTTTTTCCCGGGCAACTGCATCTGTTTTCCGACGCCCGATGCGGGGAACATCGAACCCATGGACTCGCTACCGCTCTACCGCCAGCTCTCCGCGCACTACGTGGATGCGATCCACACCGGCTCGCTCAAGCAGGGCGACAAGATGCCTTCGCTGCGCAGCCTCATGCGGCTGCACGACATCAGCCTGTCGACCGCGCTGCAGGTCTGCCGCGCGATGGAAAGCGACGGCTGGGTCGAGGCGCGCGACCGCTCAGGCTACTTCGTGCGCCGCCCCCAGCGCATGGCCATCGCGCCCATGGAAGAACCCGTGGCCGACGTGCCGCCCGACCCGGCGCAGTTCGTCAGCATGCGCGCGCGCATGGCCAACTTCATGGCGCGCGGCCGGCACACGGGCGTGAAGCTCAACTTTGCGATTGCCCGCGCCGCGCCCGAGCTGTACCCCGCCGAGGCGCTGCGCAATTCGATGACCCGCGCGCTGCGCCAGCGGCCCGAGCTGCTGACCACCTCGTCGTCGCAACGCGGCCACGAGCAGTTTCGCGAGGCCCTGGCGCAGCGCAACCTGCGCATCGGCATGACGGTCGCGCCCGACGAGGTGCTGGTGACCAACGGCTGCATCGAGGCGCTCAACCTCGCGCTGCGCGCCATCGCCAAGCCCGGCGACACCGTGGCCGTGGAGTCGCCCACCTTCTACGGGCTGCTGCAGGTGCTCGAGAGCCTGGGGCTGCGCGCGCTGGAGATTCCCACCAGCCCGCAGACCGGCATCTCGCTGGAGGCGCTGGACCTGGCCATCCACACCTACGACGACATCAAGGCCGTGGTGGTGGTGCCGCACCTGCAGAACCCCATCGGCAGCGTGATGCCCGACAGCCACAAGCAGCGGCTGGTGCACCTGTGCGAAAGCCACGGCATCGCGCTCGTCGAGGACGACACCTACAGCGACCTGGTGGAAAGCGACACGCCGCTGCGCGCCATGAAGTCGTGGGACCGCACGGGCAACGTGATCTATTGCGCGTCGCTGCACAAGGTGCTCGCACCCGGGCTGCGGCTGGGCTGGATCACGGCCGGGCGCTGGCACGCGCAGGTGGAAATGCTCAAGTACGCGCAGACCCGCAACAACGAGGCGCTGGCGCAGATCGCCGCCGGCGAGTTCATTGCCAGCGGCGCCTACGACCGCCACCTGCGACGGCTGCGCGAGCGGCTGCACGTGCAGCGCGACCAGACGGCGGACGCCATCGCGAAGTACTTTCCGCCGGGCACGCGGCTCAACCTGCCGCGCGGCGGGCTGCAGCTGTGGGTGGAGCTGCCGGAGCAGCGCTCGTCGGTGACCGTGTTCGAGACGGCGCTGCGCGAGCACATGCTGGTGGCGCCGGGCGCGCAGTTCTCGAACTCGGGGCGCTTCGACAACTACCTGCGGCTGAACTGCGGCTGGCCGTATTCGAAGGCGGTGGACGCGGGGCTGCAGCGGCTGGGGCAGATCGTCGCGGCGGTGCGGCCGCCGGGCTGAAGCTGTCGGCCTGTCGGCCTGTCGGCTTGCTGCGTGCCGCGTGCTCGCCGGCTACGCGATGTAGAACACGACCGCGTCGCGCCGCCCGGCCGCCTCGGCGAAGAAGCGCTTCACGCCTTCCAGGAACGCCGCGAGCTCGGTCGTCGCGCCCTGCCACAACGTCGCCCGGTAGAGCTCGGCGAACTTCGCCGGCTCGCCGGTGAACTTCGCCACCAGCCCGCGCACCTCGCAGGCGGCGAGCCGCGCCGCGGCGCGCTCCACGTGCGCGGCCGTGAAGTAGATGCAGCCCAGCCCGTCGGTGCCTTCCAGCATCTCGCCGTCCACGGCCTCCGGCAGCAGCGCGCGCACCACGTCCCAGGCCTGCTCCACCGTCTGGCTGTCGTGCGGCCCGCCCAGTTCGGCGGGCGAGTGCAGGAAGCCCGACACCGTCGACGGGTCGATCACCAGCGCGCGCAGCCGGTACCGGTCGAGCGCGTAGAAGCCCGCGCCGATGCTCATGTGCTGGGCTCCATGCGCGCGGCATGCGCGACGGCGGCCAGCACCATGCTCACGCTGTCGATGTTGCGCTGCGCGCTGTCGATGTTCTTGAAGTGGTCGGGCGTGCAGATCTGGTTGAGCAGCAGCGTGCGCTTGAAGTGCATCAGCGCCTGGCGCAGGTCGCCCTCGTCCTGCGCGATCAGGCCCAGGTCGTTGTGGGCGTTGGCGGCGGCGATGGAAATGCCGCGGCAGCTGCGCTGCTGGATGGCCAGCGAGCGCTCGTACAGCGGCCGGGCGCGCGCGAAGTCGCGGCGGCCCATGAGCAGGCTGGCGAAGTTGTTCAGCATGTGCGAGTGCAGCTCGGCGTCGCCGTCGCCCGATGCCGCGCCGGCCTCGGCTGCTTCATTCGCCGTGCTTGCCGCACCGTCCAGCTTGTCGAGGTGCACCAGCGCGCGCGCGTAGCAAAGCTCGGCCTTGTCCTCCTGGCCCGACTCGGCATACAGGAAGGCCAGGTTGTTGAAGGCCCGCAGCACGCTGTCGCTGGAGCCACCCTTGGCTTCCGCGATGGCCATGGCGATGGTCTTCTTGTAGAGCGCCTCCGCCTCGTCGGCGCGACCGGCCGCGGCGTGCAGCAGGGCCAGCGTGTTGGTCGGCCCGCGGCGCCAGCCGTCGTCCAGGCCGAGCTGGCCGATCATCGCGAGCGCCTCGTGGGCCGAGGCCTCGGCCTTGTCGTTCCACTGCAGCCGGCGGCACAGCTCCGCATAGCCGGCCAGCTGCCGCACCACGGCCTTGCCCGGCCCGCCGCACAGTTCGCGGCTGGCGGCCACGGCCTCGGCGCCGAAGCGCTCGGCGCGCAGCAGGTCGCCCTGGGTCAGCGCCTCGTGGCAGCGCATTTCGCGGTCTTCGAGCAGGTTGGTCAGCTGGGCGGCCTGGTCTGACGCGGCACCGCGCGCAAGGCGTGCGCTCTCACGCTCGTCGATGCCGGCCTGCGTGAGGGACAGCGCCTTGCGCGCGATGTCCATGTCTTCGGCGGACATGCCGACCTTGCGGCCGATGGCCAGGCTTTCCTCGATGGCGGCCTTGGCCTTGTCGAAGGCCTTGAGCTGGCAGCAGGCCTGCCCGAGCATGCACAGCGACATCGCGAGGTTGGGGTGCGGCCCCTTGAAGACGCGGCGCGCGGTGGCCACGATCTGCTCGCCGATGGCCACGGCACGGGCCCAGTCCTGCGCCTCGGCGGCGGCGACGAACTGCGCCTGCAGCCGGTTGGCCTCGGCAAGATCGGCGAGGTCGGCGGGGCCGTAGCGCCGGGGTTCGGCGCCGCTCGCACGCAGGCCGCCGCCCTGGCGCACGCGCCGGTGCACCCAGTAGATGTCGAACAGCAGCCACGCCAGCAGCACGGCCAGGGCGAGCCGGGGGATGCGCACATCGACCGCCCCGACGACCTTGCCGATGCCGCCCACGCCGAACAGCAGCAGCGCCAGTTGCGCCGCGCCGCCCACGTAGCTGCGCAGGTAGAAGCGGTGCGCGCCCAGGAAGCCGCCCACGGCCAGCAGCAGGTAGGCAAGACCGGGGCGGCGAGGCGACGCGGTCATGGTGCGCCGGTTCGGGTGAGCCGCTCAGTCGAGCAGCGCAAGCGCCGCGTAGTCGCCGACCTTGTCGCCAAGGCCGGCGGGCACCAGCCGCACGCCGCGCGTGAGCGGCACCAGCTTGCCGTCGATCTGCGCCTGCAGGCGCGGCAGCACGAAGTCGCGGTGGTGCCAGAACACGCTGCCGCCCAGGCTGATGCATTGCAGGTCGAGCGTGATGACCAGGTTGTAGAGCATGCGGCCCATCACGCGGCACAGCGCGTCGACGGTTTCGAGCGCCTTCGGCTCGCCGGCCGCCGCCGCGGTGAAAAGTTCGGCCGCGTCCTGGTCGAAGCGCCGCGCAATCGAGTTGCCGGCGATGAGCCCTTCGACGTCGCCCACGTTGCCGCAGCCGCACAGCGCGTGGCTGTCGTCGTCCACCACGAAGCTGTGGCCCGCATGGCCGGCGTTGCCGTTCTTGCCGCGCAACGCCCGGCCGCCCACGCACAGGCCCACGCCCACGCCGGTGCTCCAGGTGACGTAGGCGCAATCGTCGATGCCCTTGAGCGCGCCCCAGTGGCGCTCGGCCTCCAGCGCGGCCACGGCGTCGTTCTCGACGCGCACGCTGCCGAAGCGCTCGGCCAGCGGGGCTTCGATGATGGCGGTCATCCATGTGTTGGGCAGGCCGCGCGAGGGGCCGGCGATGCCGCCGCAGATGTTGGGCGTGGCCAGCTCGACCTTGCCGTCGCGCAGCTCGAACGGGCCGGTGGACGACACGCCCACGCGGTCGATGGTGGCCGGGTCGACGCCCTGCTCCGCGCAGACCTCGTCGATCATGCGGATGATCTGCACCGCCACGGCGTCGTTGTCGCCGGTCTTGGCGGTCGGCTCGCTGCGGCGGCCGATGAGCGGCGCGTCGCTCGAGGCGGAAAGGCTCACGGCCACCTTGGTGCCACCGATGTCTACGCAGGCTCTCATTGCGGTTTGTCTCTTCTCTTCAAAGCAGGCGCGCGACCAGCGCCGCGATCATGCTCAGCACCACGGTGCTGGCGATCGGCAGCTGCCACTCGCGGCCGAAGGCGCGGAACTCGAAATCGCCGGGCAGCCGTCCGAAGCCGAAGCGGCGCAGCCAGGCGGTCAGGCCGCTCATGAGCACCAGGGCAAGGACAACGACGATCAGCCAGCGGAACATGAACGACAGTCTAGGCCGACAGAATACCCATCGCTTGTCGGTGAAGTTCGGGCGTTGCGGCCGCGATGACCCTGCCGTCGGATTTCAGGCCCAGCGGCCGGCCCTGCCAGTCGGTGACCACGCCGCCGGCCGCCTCGATCAGCCCGGCCGGGCCCAGGTAGTCGTAGGGCTGCAGGCCGGTTTCCACCACCAGGTCGATGGTGCCGCCGGCGAGCTGCGCGTAGCCGTAGCAGTCGCCGCCGAAGCGGCGCATGGCGCACTGGCGGCTCAGCGTGTCGAAGGCCTGCCAGTCGGCGGGCGAGAAGATGTCGGGCGAGGTGGTGACGATGCGGGCCTTGGCCACCTCGGTGCAGTTGCTCACGCGCACGGGCTGGCCGTCGCGGGTGGCGCCGTGGCCGGCCAGGCCGATCCAGCGCTCCTTGAGCACCGGCATGTCGACCATGCCCAGCACCACGCGCCCGCCCTGCAGCACGCCGATGAGCGTGCCCCACAGCGGCGAGCCGGTGATGAAGCTGCGCGTGCCGTCGATGGGGTCGAGCACCCACACGCGCTCGGCTTCCAGCCGCTCGGGGCCGTGCTCTTCGCCGTAGATGCCGTCGGTGGGCACGCGGGCGCCCAGGATCTCGCGCATGGCGGTCTCGGCGGCGCGGTCGGCCAGCGTGACCGGGCTTTCGTCGGCCTTGGTGATGATGTCCAGCGGCGTGCGGAAGTAGTGCATCGACTGCGCGGCGGCGGCGTCGGCGAGGGCCTGGGCAATCGAGGAGAGGTCGGGGGTCGCTGGAGTCACTGGATTCACTGGGTTCGCGGAAGTGGAAGAGCTCATGAGACGGGGGAGAACGCGTGCCAAAACCTGCGATTAGACCCGAGCCGGCGCGCGTTTGACACGGGGGCCGCCCCGGGCCTAGCATGGCCCGGAAATTGCCGGCGAACACGACCCATGGCCCATTCCGAACCTTTCGCGCACTTCAAACGCCTGCGCGCCGTGCTGCTCACGCTGCTGCTCGGTGCATCGGCCCTGATGGCGCACGCCACGCCTTCCGCCACAGAGGAGCAGCTGATCGACTCGCTGATCCAGCGCGTTGGGAAGATGTCTTCGATGATCTTCCTGCGCAACGGCAGCGAGTACCGGGCCGCCGACGCCGCCAAGCACATGCAGGCGAAGTACGACTACTTCAAAAAGGAACTGGTCACGGCCGAAGACTTCATCCAGCGCTGCGCGTCGCGCTCGGAAATGACGGGGCAGGCCTACAAGGTGAAGCTGCAGGACGGCGCGGTGCACGACGCCGGCGAGTTCCTCAACGGCGAGCTGCGCGCCCTGCGCCAGGGCGCGAAGAAATCCAGCGGGTGAATACGAACACGCTGTAGCCCCGGCGTTCGTCGCTTCAGCGCTGCTGGCCCCAGCGGCGCACCGTGAGCCGCTCCAGCGTCTTGAAGCCCAGGCTCTCGACCAGCAGGCCGATGAGCACCACCATGGCCAGCCCCGCGAACACGCGGTCGGTGTAGAGCTCGTTGCGGTTCTGGAAGATGTACCAGCCCAGCCCGCCCTTGCCCGACGAGGCACCGAACACCAGCTCGGCCGCGATCAGCGTGCGCCACGCGAAGGCCCAGCCGATCTTCAACCCCGACAGGATCGACGGCAGCGCGGCCGGCACCAGGATCTGCAACACGTAGCGCAGGCCCTTGAGCCCATAGTTGCGCCCCGCCATGCGCAGCGTTTCGGGCACGCCCTGGAAGCCCGCGTAGGTGTTGAGCGCCAGCGGCCACAACACCGAGTGGATCAGCACGAACACCAGGCTGCCGCGGCCCAGGCCGAACCACAGCAGCGCCAGCGGCAGCAGCGCAATGGCGGGCAGCGGGTTGAACATGGAAGTAAGCGTGTCCAGCAGGTCGCGCCCGATCTGCGTGGACACCGCGAGCGTGGTGAGCGCAAAGGCCAGCAGCACGCCCGCCAGGTAGCCCTGCAGCAGCACGGCCAGCGAGATGCGCACCTTCTCGATCAGCTCGCCGCTGGCCAGTCCCTCGACCAGCGCGCGGGCGGTGGCAGTGAAGGTGGGCAGCAGCAGGTCGTTGTCCTGCCAGCGCGCGGCCAGCTCCCACAGCACGGCGATGACGACCAGGATCAGGCCCTTGCGCAGCCAGGCCTGCGACCAGATGCGCGTGCCCAGCGGCAAGGTGCGTTCGACGGGCAGCTCGGTGAAGGGCTGGAGCGTGCGTTCGTATTCGGGGCGGATGGGTGGGGTGAGAGTGCTCATCGTGTGTTGCTCCTTCCCCCTTTGGGGGAAGGTTGGGATGGGGGCGGCCCTTCGATCAGGCGTGGCGTTGGAATGAAGGCCGCGTGCCCCCACCCCTGCCCTCCCCCGGCGGGGGAGGGAGAAAGACCGGGGTCATGCGGCCGGCTCGTGCTCTTCCTCGAACAGCATGTCGTGGATGCGCTGCGCCGTGCCCTGGAACTCGACGCCGCCGATGCTCGCCATCGAGAAGCCGTGGCTGTTGATCTCCGCGCGCATGCGCCCCGGGTGCGGCGACAGCAGCGCGATGCGGTTGCCCACCACCAGCGCCTCTTCGATGGAGTGCGTAACGAACAGCAGCGTGAAGCGAACCTCGTCCCACAGCTCGAGCAGCTCCTGCTGCATCTTGCGGCGCGTGAGCGCGTCGAGCGCGGCGAAGGGCTCGTCCATCAGCAGCACGCGCGGCTGCATGGCGAGGGCACGCGCGATGGCCACGCGCTGCTTCATGCCGCCCGAGAGCTGGTGCGGGTGCACGTCGGCGAACTTGGCCAGGCCGACCTTGTCGAGGTAGTGCAGCGCACGTTCGTCGGCCTCTTTCCTTCCCAGCGTGCGCGAGGCCAGCAGCGGGAACATGACGTTCTGCTTGACCGTCTTCCACGGCGGCAACTGGTCGAACTCCTGGAACACGACGATGCGGTCGGGGCCGGGCTGCGTCACGCGCCGGCCGTCGAGGCGGATCTCGCCTTCGACCGGGGGAATGAAGCCGGCCACCGCCTTCAGCAACGTCGACTTGCCGCAGCCCGAAGGGCCGAGCAGCACGAAGCGGTCGGCGGCGTGCACGTCGAAGCTCACGCGGTGCGTGGCGCGCACGACGCGCTCGGGGGTGCGGTATTCGAGGCTGACGCCTTCCACTTGCAGCAGCGGCGCGGTGTGTTGCCCCTGTGCTTGCCCCCTCTCCCGCTCGCGGGAGAGGGTTGGGGTGAGGGCTGGTGACGATGCCGAAGGCTCCCCCCTCACCCCCGCCCTCTCCCGATGGGAGAGGGAGTCACCCCGGGATGGCAAGGCCGCTGCGGTGCCCATCAGTTCCCCGAAACGTTCTGCGCGTCGTCGAAGAAGTAGTCCTTCACCGAAGCCGGCTTGTTCTTGATCGCGCCCACCCGGTGCATGAACTCGGCCAGCGGGTAGGTGTTCTGCGGCGTGGTCTTGAACTGCACCTCGGGGTTCTTGATGATCTTCAGCAGCAGCTCGCGGTCGAGCTTGGCGTTGCTCACCTTCAGGTAGATGTCCGCGGCCTTCTCGGGGTTGGCCGTGACGAACTTGGCTGCTTCGTCGAGCGCGTCGACGAAGGCCTTGTACGTCTTCGGGTTCTCGCTGCGGAATTTCTCGGTGGCGTAGAGCACCGTGGCCGACGACGGTCCGCCCAGCACTTGGTACGAGTTGAGCACGATGTGCGCGTTCGGATTGCCCGCGAGCTCCTGCTCCTGGAACGGCGGGTTGCCAAAGTGGCCGGTGATCTCTGTGCCGCCCTTGATGATGGCCGCCGCCGCGTCGGGGTGCGGCACCGCCACACTGATCTTGTCGAGGCGGTTGAACTCCTTGTCGCCCCACAGCTTGGCCGAGGCGAACTGCAGCACGCGCGACTGCACCGACACGCCCACCGCGGGCAGCGCGATGCGGTCCTTGTCGGTGAAGTCCGCAATGGTCTTCACGTTCGGATTGTTGCTCACCAGGTAGTACGGAAAGTTGCCCAGCGAGGCCACGCCCTTCACGTTCTGCTTGCCCTTGGTGCGGTCCCACAGCGTGAGCAGCGGGCCCACGCCGGCGCCCGCGATCTCGATGTTGCCGGACAGCAGCGCGTCGTTCACCGCCGAGCCGCCCGAGAGCTTGACCCACTCGACCTTGGCGTCCACGCCCGCGGCCTTCGCGTGCTTCTCGATGAGCTTCTGCTCCTGCGCCACGTTGAGCAGCAGGTAGACGATGCCGAACTGCTCGGCGATGCGGATCTGGCCTTCGGCATGCGCGGAAGCCGAGAAGGAAAGGCTGCCGGCGAGAAGGCCGAGGCCGGTGACGAGGGCGGCGGCTTTGCGGGTGAAACGGTTCATGAGGGGTCCGGAAGAAAGATCAGAAAGGCGTGTCGCCGACGATGGTGGTGCGGTTGAGCCGGCGGCGCAGGTGGTCGGGCGTGCCGGCCGCCAGGTGCATGAGCGAGCGGTTGTCCCAGAACACCAGGTCGTGCGGTGCCCACGTGTGGCGGTACACGAACTCGGGCTTCACGCTGTGCGCGAACAGCTCGGCCAGCAGCGCATCGCTTTCGTCCTGCGGCAGGCCGACGATGCGGGTGGTGAAGTGCTCGCTGACGAACAGCGCCTTGCGGCCCGTTTCGGGGTGCGTGCGCACCACGGGCTGCACCGCGGGCGCGACCTGGTCGATCTGCGCCTGCGAGAGCTTGGGTCGCCACGGGTTCTTCGCGCGCAGCTCCTCGTACTTGGCCAGGTAGCTGTGCTCGGCCTTCAACGGCAGCACGCGCTGCTGCAGCTCCGGGCTCAGCGCGTCCCAGGCCAGGTGCTGGTCGGCGAACAGCGTGTCGCCGCCTTCGCTGGGCAGCTCTTGCGCATGCAGCAGCGAGCCGAGGCTGGGCTTGGGCTTGTACGAGATGTCGGAGTGCCAGTAGACGCCCGCGTCGCCCAGGCCGATGGGTTCGCCGTTCTCCTTGATGTTGGAGACGATCAGGATCTCGGGGTGGTTCTTCAGCTGGAACTGGTGCAGCACGTGGATCTCGAGCGGGCCGAAGCGGCGGCTGAAATCGATGTGGGCCTGGGGGCTGACCTGCTGGTTGCGGAAGACGACGACGTGGTGGTCGAGGTGCGCCTTGTGGATGCGCTGGAAGTCTTCGGCGTTGATGGGTTTCGAAATGTCGAGGCCGACGATTTCGGCGCCAACGGGGGCGTCGAAGGGGCGCACTTCGAAGTGCTGGGATGCGGCTTTGGCCTCTGGCTCGTGGGGAAGAACGGCTGTCATGCCGGGAATGTAGGGGCGGGACTGCGGTTCCCCAACGAACTCTTAGTTGCTAGCTTATGACTTTGGCTTTTTGGGTTTGTTGGCCGTTTTTACTGCCGGGGCCGGGTCTCGCCCCAGCGGGCGACTTACTTTCTTTGCTTCGCCAAAGAAAGTAAGCAAAGAAAGGCGACCCCTGCTGGCTGCGTCCCTGCGCTTCGCTCCGGGCAACCTGCGGTGCTCACGTTTCGCGGGGTCTCGCCCAAACTCGCTTCGCTCAAACAAGGGCGAGCCCTGATCCGCGAAACGCTCCGCTCCTCGGCGCATCCAGAAGG